>OZ243971.1:0-4336614 GCA_965214715.1 Caldilineaceae bacterium
ATTCGGCCTCAAGAGCTACGGCATATTCACCTGCATCGACCAGCACGTCAACCTGATGGCGAATCGGCTTTCCGCTTTCCACCGGCTGATGCAATGTCTGTTCCTCAAAGGCCCGTAGGCCGGCTTGACGAAGATATTCAGCCAGTTTTGTATTGAGAGAAACTTCCTTGGTACTGTCCATGATGTTCCCGAGTTAACTCACCGATGAATCGGGAGACGCCTCCATGAGTTCCCAGCCAGTTTCTCAAGCAGAGAGATCCGGCCACTTCAATTGGATTTTCCTCTTGACATCTTGACAGGCACTTACGCCTTGCCGTGTACTAAGCACTTGGCCTGGAATTATATAAAGGTGCAAAATCATGCCGGATCCGGCGTGGATATCCTGTCTCAGATGGTGGAGACGGGGGTATATCCCAATTGGACACAAGAGGACAATCTACCTTAACCTTATAAATTTCCATGACATGTGCTTAGAGATGTCACTTGGAGAGCCAAATGTAGATGCCTCGACTGTTACTGCACCACATGGACCTTCACAGCTCCCGATCTCTTGTCCGCCGAGATGCTGAAGGCTTCCGCGATCTCCGACAGGGGGAAGCGGTGGGTCACGATCTTGCGCGCATCCAAACGTCCTGAAGCAATCAGATCGATGGCGGCATCGAAGTCCGTGACCATGCCGCTGTAGGCATAGCAGAGGGAACCCGTCACTACCGGTTCCTTGACCATGATCTTGGCCAGGTCCACCCGCAGCGGTTCGTGGTAGCCGCCCACCAGGACCACGGTGCCGCATTTGCGGACCATGTTCAGGGCATCGTCGAAAGCCTGGGCACTGCCAATTGTCTCCACTACGGCGTCCAGGCCGTAGCCGTCCGTACAGTCTGCCACGTATTGCGTCACGTCCTGCGCGCCGACCATCACCACGTGGTCGGCCCCGAAGGCGTGGGCCACCTCGGCCTGCTGTTCGTACTTGACCGTAATCAGGGTTTCCTTGACCCCGATGGCTTTGGCTACCGCCAGACAGTACAGCCCGATGGTGCCCCCACCAATCACGCCCACGCGGTCCCGGTAGCCCGCGCCGGACTGGGCCAGCGCCCGGACGCAGACCGCCAGCGGCTCGACCAGTGCACCCTCTTCAAAGCTCATGGAGTCCGGCAAGCGGAAGACCGTGGAGGCATGCGCGGTGGTGTACTCGGCAAATCCGCCGTGGCCTCCCTCCCAGCTGGTGGTGCGGGTCTGGCAGTGGTTGTACAGTCCTTTGCGGCAGTACAGGCACCGGCCGCAGTTCGAGGTGACTTCCACGACGACCCGGTCGCCGGGGGAGATGCCTTCGACTCCCGCTCCGATTTCCGCTACCACCCCGCAAGTCTCATGACCTTGGGCGACTTCCAGGGAAGGCGGCCAATGGCCCCAGTAATTGTGCAGGTCGCTGCCGCAGATCCCGGTTACCTGGGTGTCAATCAGGATGAAGCCCGGCGCGGGGTCGGTCTTGTCTACATCCTGCAGGACAATGTCTTCCAGTCCTCTGTAGATGGCTGCTTTCATTGGGAGGCTCCTGCGGGATGAAGGTGGGAGGGGATGAACGGGATGCGGCGCGCGGACGTCAGACCATCGTCATGGTAGGCACGGCAGGCAGGGCAAAGTCCGCCAGTTCCGTTTGCAGGCGTTCCCGCTGTGCGGCGGACAGCGGCTGACTGGGGCCGCGCGGCCCCCCGCAATCCATGCCCAGCCGTTCCGAGAGAATGGCCTTGGCCGTGGCATGGAACCGGTGCCCGAAGCTGCGCATGAAATCGGTCAGGGCCGTGGCCCGCTGCTGGGCGGTCTGGGCGCGGGCGATGTCACCGGCCTGGAAGGCGGCAAAAATCTCCACCCACAGCTCGGGGGCCACATTGGGCGGGCCGTCCACGCAGCCTGTGGCTCCCAGGGACAGGGCGGGCAGGAACAGGGCGCTGTTGCCTATCAAAACATCCAGCCCCATGTCCGCGAACGCGCCTGCCAATTGCAGATTGGGCGCAGAGTGCTTGAGGCCTTGCAACTGCGGCACCCGCTCCTGAATGGCCTGCATCAGGTCCAGGGTGATCTCCTGGTTTGTCATCTGCGGCACGTTGTAGCAGAAGAAAGGCAGGTCCGCGGCGGCCGCCACAATGCGATAGTGCTCCACGATGCCTGCCCGGTCCTGCAGATAGAAAAAGGGAGGCACACAGCAGATCGCCTCGACTCCGGCCTTGGCCGCGTGCTCCGCCATCTGTGCGGCGCTGCGCGTGGAAGGGGCACCCACATGATGGATGTTCTGGATGCGTCCCTGATTCTGGTCGGCCGCGATCTCCGCGATCCGCATGTTCTCTGCGTCATCCAGCAGGATGCTCTCCCCTGTGCCGCCGGCGACCCAGAAACCCGTGACTCCGGCCTGAATGTTGAATTCCATGACTTGGCGCAGAGCCTCTTCGTGGATCTCGCCGTCGGCGGTCATGGGGGTGATCAAGGCGGGGACAACCCCTTCAAATCGGCTCATGCTGGACTCCTGCTATGAAAGGAAGTGGCAGTGGGAAACAAAATGGCTGTCGGGCGACAGCGCTTTACTCATAGGTGGCAATGTACTCGCGCCGCACCAGGTCCCAGTCAATCTCATAGCCCAGCCCCGGCTCGGTGGGGGCCTGCACCATGCCCTGGCCATCTATTTCTATGTCCTTGACCAGCCCAAAGACATTGGCTCCCGTGCAGGGGAAGAACTCGTAGAACTCGCAGTTGGGCACGGCCATGGTCACGTGCAGATTGGCCACGTTGTTGAGACTGTTGCCCCCGTGATGAATCTCGCAACGCATGTTGAAGCCTTCCGCCAGATGACAGAGCCGCATCAGGGGCGTGATGCCGCCGGTCACGGCCACATCCCCGCGCAGAATGTCCGTGGCGTGCTGCATGATCCACGGAGCCATGCCGTAGAAGCGGCCCGGGGCGAACTCCGTGCACATGACGGGAATGTCCAGCTTCCGGTTCAGCTTGACATAGTTGTAGATGTCCTCTTCCACCAGCGGGTCCTCGTACCAGTAGTAGCCCAGCTCTTCCATGGCCCGCCCCACGCGCACGGCGTCCGCGTACTGGTAGGCCCACATGGCGTCCAGCATCAGCTTCATGTCGTCGCCCACGGCTTCCCGCACGGCGGTGCAGATCCGGATGTCCGCCTCCGGCGTGCCATGCGGATGCAGCTTGTGGGCGGTCCAGCCGTTCGCCTGGAAACGCAGGGCCTCCTCCACATACTCCTCGATCGTGGCGTGATACGCTGTGCTGGAATAGGCCGGGACCTGACTTTTGCACGTGCCCAGCAGCCGATGAATGGGCTGGTTGGCCATTTTGCCGTTGATGTCCCACAGGCAGATGTCGATGGCGCCGATCACCTGGGTGGAGACCGAGCGGTTCAGCTTCCACATCTCCCACCAGAGGGCGCCGATATCCTGCGGATTCCGGCCCAGCAGCAAGGGCCGGATGTATTCGATCAGGCCCGGCGCGTAGTGGTTGGCCCCTACGTGGGAGGAACCCAGAAAGGCATGCCCCGCGAGGCCGGCACTGGTTTCTACCGTCACCACTCCCAGCTGGACCGGGCCGAAGCGGGTGCCGACTCCCGTTTTCCATGGCGCGCAGTTCCACTGGAAGGCATCGACTTTTACGTGCGTGATCTGCATGGCGTCAGGTCCTGTTCAAAGCGGGCGGGATCCGGTGTAGGCGGGCATGCTGTAGCTACGCGTGTGCCGGGGCGAAGGGCGCCGGTACCTGGGGAAAGTGTCGGTATGGGTCTTCTCCCCGCACCAGCAGCGTCTGCCAGTTTTTGCCATGGGAATTGTCCTCGATCTGGGAGACGTAGGTGGGTACATATCTCAGGGTCAGGCCGCAGCGGCGGCGCGTGGACCGATTGGGCAAGGACCCGTGAATCAGCGTGCCGTCGTGAATGGACATCTGCCCGGCCCGCAGTTCCAGATCCACGGCTGTGTGCGCCTGTGCCTCGGAGACCGCGACTTCCTGGTTGATGCTCAGCAGATTGCCTTTCCGGCTGGCCTTGCCGTGCTCCAGCAACCCCCCGTCGTGGGTGCCGGGGATAACCTGCATGCAGCCGTTGTCCACATCGCTGTCGTCCACGGCATACCAGGCGGTGACCGCCAGCGGGGGCTCCAGACCCCAAAAGGTCACGTCCTGATGCCAGGCGACATAGGCCTCGCCCATGGCGCCTTCCCCGTACTTGTTGAAAAAGTGCGTGGCCAGCAGCAGGATGTCGGGCCCGATCAGAGCCTCGATGCAGTCCAGAATCGTGGGATGCGTGGCCAGCTGCCAGATGAACTGTTCGTCAAAATGGCAGTCGATCAGCTCTATCTGGGCCTTCTCCTTGCCTACCTGCTGTTCCAGGCGGTCGAACTCGGCGGCATAGTGCGCCGCCTCCGCTCCGGCCAGGACCGGTATCGCGTTCAGATATCCCTGTTGCTTGTATTGTGCGACTTGGGCTGTGTTCAGACCCATGCTCGTTCTCCTTGGGTATATATAGCCACTGCACCCTGATTCTATCCTGTAACCGGACCCTGCCGACACAGCGGGTCCGCATCGCCGGGGCGGGAGAGGATCCGGCATGCAAACCTGGATTGCGTGCACATGAGTCGCAAAAGACCCTCGGCATGGACAATATGGTAGAGTCGCAGCATCCAACGACACCGAGATTGTTGAAAGCAGCAGGAGAACTCACATGCAGCAGCGTGCCCTTTCTCGACGCACCTTCTTGAAATTGAGCGGCATCGGCGCCGCCGCCGGGGCGCTTGCCGCCTGCGCGGCCCCAGCCGCGGCTCCCGGTGCCGGCGAATCCGCGGCCATGGAACCGGTGACGGTCAACTTCGCGGCCTGGGCCGGCAACACCGACATTCCCGCATGGGAGGAACTGGAGCGTGTCTATGAAGAGCAAAATCCGAACGTGGATGTAGTCACGGCTCCCAGCGGTACCGGGGCGGACTACTACACCGCCCTGCAGACCAGCGTGGCCGGCGGCGAACCGCCTCACGTGGCTTCCTTCCAGGGGTGGGAGTGGCAACCCTACGCCGATGCCGGTCGGCTCGCCGCGTTGGACGACTACATTGCCGCCGCCGGGTTCACCGGGCCCTATCCGGACGACATTCAGAGCATTACGGACAGTACCTTGCGCGGCGGCAGCCGCTATCTGATTCCCTTGCAGGTGGGGGTGATGCTCATGTTCTATGCCCGGGCCCCCTTTGACGAAGCCGGCATGGACTATCCGTCCGATGACTGGACATGGGACGACTTTGTGGCTACGGCCGAGGCCCTCACGGACACCGCCGGCGACCGCAAGATGTATGGGTATCAGCCCAACGGCATCTGGCCGCGGGACATTCACTGGATTCGCAACACCGGCAGGCAGGAGTTCGACACCTTGGTGGATCCGGTTACAGCCATGTTTGACCAGCCCGAGATCGTCGACATCGTCCAGCATGTGACCCAGGACTTTCAGTACAAGCTGGGCATCAGTCCCACCCCGGCGGATCTCTCCGGCGGCACCAACACCATCGACACCGGCAATGCCGCCATGAAATACGAAGGCGCCTGGTTCATGCCCAACCTGAACTCGCCGGATTTGCGGGAAGCGGGCGCCGAGATCGAATTCGACGTGGTGTTGATGCCGCAGGTAGCCGATTCCGATCGTCCGCACCGCGGCTGGGCCGAAGGCGTCAGTGTCATGGCGACGGACAATGTGGACGCGGCCTGGGACTATGCCAGTTTCATGGGCGGCGAGGAAGGCCAGAAGATCTACTCCACCATCACCGGTCGCCTGCCCAATACGGCCGCGCTGATTGCCGAATTCTGGATTCCCACCATCCAGGAACGCTTTGGCGTGCAGAACGGCCAGGCGTTCGTGGACGCCGTGCAGCGGACGGAAGTGGATGTGATCGGCGGGGTGTCCCGCGGCCAGATGTGGAACGAGGTCGTCAAGCCGGTCGGCTGGGATCCCCTGCTGAACAACACGGCCACGGCCGCGGAAGTGCTGCCGGAAGTCACCAAGGGTGTGCAGGCGCTCCTGGATGCCCACTGGGCCGGCTGATCCGCAACCGGACAGGAGCCGCTCGCGGCTCCTGTCTGACTCCCGCGGGGCGCAACCTCGTGTCAGGGAGTCGCCCATGTACATGACGGTCAAGGTATGACGTGATCAACGTCGCGCATCTGCGCTTGGTCCTGGCCTCGCCGCGGGCCCGCAGGGACTGGCTGATCGGGTATCTCTTCGCCAGTCCCTTTGTCATAGGCTTCTGCCTCTTCATCGCCTATCCCATGCTGCATTCGGCGTATCTGGTCGCCTTCGAGTGGGATCCCCTACGGGAGCCGGAGTTTGTAGGGTTCAAAAACATTGTCAGGCTGTTTGCCGATCCCAAGGTCAACAAGAGTCTGTACAACAGCTTCTTCTACACCGTCATTGCCGTGCCGCTGCAGCTGTGCATTTCCTTCTCTTTGGCTATGGCCCTGACACAGCCGCTGGTCTTCCGGGATTTCTACCGGGCGGCGTTTTACCTGCCCATCATCGTGCCGCTGGTCGCCAGCGCAGTGGTCTGGCAGCGGGTCTTCCATCCTGAATTCGGCATTCTGAACGAGGCGCTGGGCTGGATTGGCATCGCTCCCCAACGGTGGCTCTTCGATCCGGATCTGGCCAAGCCGGCCTTCATCTTCATGTCCTTCTGGGCCATTGGCCGGCAGATGGTGATTTTCATCGCGGGACTGGGCAACATTCCCGAATCCCTGAAAGAGGCCGCCAGTCTGGACGGGGCCAATGCCGTCAACCGTCTGCGGCACCTGATATTGCCGTTGATGACTCCGCTCATCTTCTACAACATGGTCATCGCGACCGTGAACTCGTTCCAGACATTCATTCCCGCCATGATCATGACGGAAGGCGGTCCCGAGGACGCCACGCTGTTTGTCGTGCTCAACATCTACCGGAACGCCTTTCAGTACGGGCGCATGGGCTACGCCTCGACCATGGCCTGGGAGCTGTTTCTGCTGATCGTGGGCTTCACCATCATGCAGTTCGTGGTGTCGCGGCGCTGGGTGTACTACGAAACAGGGTCCGAAAACGCATGACGACGCACAGGCAAGTGGCCGGCGGCCTGCTGTCCTCCCTCAACCCCTGGAGCGCCCACACCGATGCCCGGCGCACGTTCCGGGACTATCTGTGGCTGGCGCTGCTGCAGATCCTGATGACGCTGCTGGCCATCACGTTTCTGGTGCCCACCGTCTGGATGGTCTCTTCCTCGCTGAAGGTCTCCACCGAGGTCTTTGCGCATCCTATCGTGTGGTGGCCCGAGACACCGTACTGGCGCAACTATGTCAATGCCTTTCAGGGACACCTGCCGCTGGGCCTCTTCATGTGGAACACCGCGTTCATTGTCTTCTTCGCGGTGGCCGGGACCCTGTTCTCCTCCTCGCTGGTGGCGTATTCCTTTGCCCGCATCCCCTGGCCGGGTCGCAACTTCTGGTTCGGCCTGCTGCTCGGCACCATGATGCTGCCGGACATCGTCACCATGATCCCGCGCTTCATCCTGTTCCGCACCCTGGGCTGGTACGACACCTTTCTGCCCCTGATCGTACCCTACTGGGGCGCAGTCATGGCCCTGTATGTATTTCTCATCCGCCAGTTCTTCCTGGGCATTCCCATGGAACTGGAAGACGCGGCCTACATTGACGGGGCCAGCCGGATCCGCATTCTGACCCAGATCCTGATGCCGCTGTCGCGGCCCGTCATGGCCACGGTGGCCGTGTTTGCCCTGCTGCAGCACTACAACGACTTCATGAACCCGCTGATCTATCTGCGCAGCATGAACAAGTTTCCCATGGCGCTGGGCGTGAAGCTGTTCAACGACTTCGAGGTGCAGCAGTGGGAAGTGGTGTTTGCGGTCAGCACCGTGATGTTGGTGCCTATTCTGGCTCTTTTTCTGGTGGCCCAGCGGTTCTTCGTGCAGGGCATCACCATGACCGGCTTCGGAGGGCGTTGAGGCGCGCCTTGGTCGCAGCTCGGCAGTTCCGTGTCGGGCAGAAGTGGACCAGCGAAATGGTCAACGGCGCTCGCAGTGCAAGCCGTGGCCCGCTCTTGCTCCGCACCCAATGTCCGGATTCCGCCGCCGCGCCCGGCGGCGGGGCACACTGCCAGGAGACTGATGCACAGAACCTCTTCCTTTACCCAAGACCATATCGACAAGGATTTCCTGTCCCATCCCCTGGCTGCTTCCGACCTGATCAATGCTGTGCGGCCCGGGGCTGCCGCGGCACTGGGCCTGGAGGGCCCGTTCCACCCGGAGCACGTGCAGCCCGCCGTGGGCCTGGAATTGCAAAGGTACGGGACCACGGACAGCCGTCGGCCCGATTTGGTGTTCTGGATCCGGGACCGTCACCGCGGCCAGACCTTGGGTGTGGTCCATGTGGAGGTGCAGGATCGGATTCAGCCCACCATGCCGGCGCGCTGTCTGGACTATGCCGCGCGTCTCAAGGAATATTTGCTGAAAGCCGGGATACGGGGGGCCAATGGGCGGCGCGTGCCCTTGTTGCAACTGCTGGTGCATACGGGACGAGGGCCTTGGACCCGGTACCGCCCAGAGGTGCCCCATACGGGCACGGGGGACTTGTGGGACACCGGTCAGGACATGCCCATGCTGGACATAGGTCAGCACCAGAACGCTGCATGGGCGACAAGGCCTTTGACCACGGAGACGGAGGCATTCATCGCCTTGACCTTGCTGCACCGGGATGCCAGCCGCCTCTTTCAAGGTGACAAGGCTCAAAAGGATGCTGACGAGGGCCGCATAGTGCGCTTTTCCCAACAGTTGTACAATCTGTCTGTCCGGCGTGCCTGGGCTGCCCACGGCCTGGACAGGACCGTTGTCCGCTGGATTGTCGACGGCATTGTGCGCCCTGCAGCTGACACGCTGCATTTCACGCCGCGGTTGCTGGTCGCCTGCACTTTGAAGGAGATAGTCATGAATACCCAGACTTTGCGGACCGAGTTTGAGGAAGTTCGGGAATGGATCAAACAGGAAGGTCACGCGGAAGGTCACGCGGAAGGTCACGTGGAAGGACTCGCGGAAGGCCACGTGGAAGGACTCGCGGAAGCAGCGGACCGCAAACGGGACGAATTGCTGGAGGTGGCGGCTCCCTATCTGTCGCCTGCGGCTTGGCAGCGGTGTGCCGCGGGCTTGGCGCAGCAGGACTGGGCCGACTTGCCACGCTTGGCGGATGTGGTGGTAGCAACTGCCCGGGAGAACGCGCCGCAGGCCTTGGAAAGACTGCTGACCGGCAGGGAGGCAGAGCCGGACGAACGGGCCACAGGCCGCTTCTGAGCCGACCGGGCCAGACCGTTCCAAGGAGCCCCCTTTGCTTGGTTTGCAGTGGGGCCGGATATCCAGCGGTCTCGCTTTGGACCGGCAGCCGTTGATCAGTGAAATCGTCAACTGCATCTGCAGTGCACAAGTCCTGTGCACAGGATTTGGCCATAGTGCCAGGTTCCTCTCTTGTCCTCAGCCTCCTGGTTGGAACGAACGGGCGGTACCATGTGAAACATTGAGGCCCTCTTTTCCAAATTGAGGAAGTCCATGCATGAGTTACAGCCGACTGTCACGATTGCGGCCCCGCGCTGAAATTCGGGGCGGTTTCTGGTGTCTGTGTGTCTTGCTTCTGCTCCTGTACAGTCCCACCGCGCTGGAGGCTCAGCGCATGAGCCTGTCCATGGAAGATGTCGCCCGCGGAGCATATGCCAATCAGGAAGTCCACTGACAGGGCACTTTTCATCTGCAGCGGCGCTTCAATACGGTGCAGGCCACTTTGGCCGCCACCCGTTCGGCCGTGCAATATGTGGCACGGCAGGACCCGGTGGCGCTCTTCACTGTACCGGCGGGATTTCGGCCACTGACCGCTGTCACGCGGGAGCTTGAGGGATGGCCTGTGACAGAAGACGGCACTCTGGTGTCGGACATACTGATCCCGCATCGGTTCAAGGTAGTACATGTAGCACCCACCGGGGCTGCGCGCCATGTAGACGATACGGGGTTGGACGATGTGGGCTATCTGGCCTATATGCTGGACCACGACTTGGACAACCCCGGAGTTCAGAGGTTCCTTTGTCAATCCGGAGGAACACCGGCAGGCACCTGTCTCCTGCGACGCACCGGGACGACGGTAATTTCCATTGTCACCACCACGCGCTCACCGGTACAACACTACGCGCGACAACAACCTGAAACGCTGTTTGCATTGCCGGAGGGGTTCCGCCCGGCAGATACACTCCGCTTGACAGTGTCCGCAGCACGGCCGGTGGATCGGTCGGGACCGCCATTGTTCATGTCTCAGGCCTTCCCCTCCTTCCGGTTGCAGGTGGACCCGGAGGGTACGGTAGGGTACGTGGACGGCGCGGGTCTGGACGAAGTGGGAGTATTTGGCCTACACGGGGTCGAAGTGACATGGACCACGGTGGAGCCTCCTCTGTCAGGGCTTGATCCGGCTCCGCCGGATGGGGCCGATCGCTGCACGCGCCATCCTGTTGTCCGGTCAGCCCTGTGGGCTGCGTTGGCTACCGTCCAGGGTGCGCAGCCTGCCTGTGCCGAGGTGATTTGGGCCGCATTGGCGCAGCTGAATTTTCCTGTCCCTGAAGCTGGGGAGCGATACATACCGAGCGGGGATGCTGTGTCATCTGGCCAACCGCTACGAGGACTGGCCTGTACTTGGAGGAGCTGGAGGCGAGCCATGCCCCTTTGCGGAGGAGCAATCTGCCGGATTGACCGGACTGACGGAGCTGGCTTTGCGTGGACCGGATGTGTTGTTTCGGTGATGGCCGACAGATCTGCTGGCGGAGCTGCCCAGCTTGCAGACCTTGGACCTGGAACTGTTCCGCATTTATCTGCCTGCAGACCTGTGGCATGCCGGGCCCACGCTGGGCTTGTGTCTGCCGGATGTGGACTTCCATTCTCGGATGGAGTATCCCTATTGGATGTTTCCGTACTTGCTGGATGCGGGGCTGTCCGGTACCCGGTTGGCAGCCTTGTTGGCAACGAGTCCGCAGCTGCGGCATTTGACGTTAGAGAGTCGTGCTCTATACGACTTGCCCAAGGATTTCCTGGCACACAACCCCCGACTCCAGATCCTGTCTGTGGCCTTTGGTGACTTCAATAAATACAACATATATTCAGAGCAGTACGTGCAGCTGCCTGCAGGCCTGTTGGCACACAATCCTGATTTGGACAATTGACACTGAAAGGAGAGGTGCTGCGTTTCTGTACCGGCAGATCTTCTGCGGTATACACCGCGGCTTGCACCATTGGCGGTGTCTTGCAACGGATGAGTCTTGCTTTGCCCTGCCCCAGTGTGGTGGGTGGGTGGCAGGACCGTGATGCAGGTACCCATCCTGGTCCTGTTCCTGGTGGCTCCGCGGTTCTTCGTACAGGGCATTACCATAACCGGTTTCGGAGGACGCTGAGCAAGAAGTTCCTCAACACGGAGCAGGAAAACACAAGAAAATTAGATCTGACAAACTGTTTTTCGATTGTCCTGTCGAGGGAATTTTGTTTTCCAGGGCATCTAAACTAAAATGGTGAGAGGGGATCCCATGGTTTTCTTTGCTTCCATCCCGGTCCATTGTGGCTTTGACAGAACAGAATTGGGTTGGAGGTATTAAGGAAACTTTGTACGTGTCTCTATCCCCCCCCCCCCCCCCCCTTAAACTTGCACTAGAACGCAATTTTTCAGGGAAGTGTTTTGCTTTCCTGTTCTTGTGTCCCCCAAAGCCCTCACGGAGACGCGCGGACAGCTCGGATGATCTCCGAGCCGACCGCGGGCCAAGATATCGACCCCAGCCCAATGGAGCGGATCGCCTTGCCTGTGGAACCCTGACCCTCCGGAGTGGGTTTTCGGCGCGCTTCCTGCCCCTTCCGCGCAGACAGCTCTCCATACCCACGGGAAGGCCCCATGGCTAAACGTCGGAAGGCCCAATGGCGCTTTGCGCCCACGGGCGGAGGCATCCGGCATGGTTTCAACAACGCGGGAGCCGAGCACTTCCGGTCCGCGCCCGAAGAGAAACTGATCCGCGAAATCATCCAGAACTCGCTGGATGCAGCCCACCCGAAAGTGCAGGACCCGGTGGAAGTGGACATCTTTCTCTGCGATATTGATCCCCAGGATGTTGGTGCCCGGGACCTGAAGAACCACCTGCTGTCCTGTCGCCATATCATGCGGGAAAAGGAGCAGGATGCAGGGGAGAAGGCCTATAACAAGAGCTTGCGCCTGCTGCGCAAGTCCCGCATCCCTGCCTTGGTAGTACTGGACCGGAATACCACCGGCCTCGTGGGCTCCAAATGGGATAGTCTCATATTTGAGGAAGGCATTCCCGCCAAGGAAAGCGAAGGGGCCGCCGGAGGTTCCTTCGGCATCGGCAAGAATGCTCCCTACAATGCCGCGGCGTTGCACGCGGTCATCTACAGCACCCTGTACAGCAACGCGCGGAAAGGACGGGTGGAAAAGATGGCAGGCCGCGCGGTGTTGGTCAGCCATCCCTGTCTCCAAACCCGGGAAATGCTACAGAACATAGGCTTCTTCACGGATTCCGGGAGAGAGGCGGTTTGGGGCAAAGACATCCCCCGGCCCTTCCGTCTGCAACACACCGGCACAGGACTTTGGATCCTGGGGTTTCGGCCCGGCAAGCAGTGGCAGGAGAATGCTGTCAGAGCTACGGCCGACAATTTCTTCCATGCTGTCCACAACCGCAAACTGGTGGTGCACATCCGGGACGCACCGGATGCGAAACCTGATACTGTCCAACACGATACGGTAGAAAGAATCCTTGATACCGGCACGCGGAAATCGGACAGCCTGTACTTCTTCCGGGCGATACGCCAAGCCGTTGCCGGGACTACCAACCCGGAAAGCCCCATTGGGGCTTTTGACGTGTATGTCTGCCAGGACGATCAGGCTCCCAATCGGGTGGCCTATGTGAATCGACGCGGCATGCTGATCACCGCGACCAAGGAACGCAGAAAGAGCAATCCCTTTCACCCCGCGCGGGGCGCGGCCACCAGCTGGTCCAATTATGCGGCGGTGGTCATCGCCGCCAACGACAGCACCGACCTGCGGATTCGGGAGATGGAAAACCCGGCCCACGACAAGATAGCGGTAGGGAGGCTGTCCGGCAGCCGGGGGAAGGAAATCAGGGATGCCCTCTACCACGCCAGTGACCAGGTCACGGACATTCTGAAGCGGCGGCTCAGGAGTCAGGAAGAGATTAATCTCAGCAACCTGAGGGAGTTGGCCAGTCTTTTCCCGGATCTGGATCCCGATGTTCCGGGAAACCGCGCGCTGCCAACGCGGACCATCCCGATCCGACCCGATCCCCACCGCATTCGTCCCGCCACGGCACCCGAAGATCCCGACGATGACAGTGTATCGTTTGCCTCCGCCTTGGACGGTGAAGAAACCGGTCTCGAGGGAGGGAGCAAGGGAAAACGCGGCAATGGCCAAGCCCGCCCGGGGCACAAAAGTCGCGTCCAAAAATCGATGCCGCGGGCCATTCAGGACATGGTCATTATGCGTACGGGGCCCGGCGAATTGAAAGTGGCCTTGGTCCCGCAACCGGAACGGAACACCGCGCTCCACATCACGCTGCATCCCGGCGGGGAGGAGTTCCGGCACGCTGATCGGATCCCCATACAGAAAATCCGGACGGTCCAGCCGGGGGCTGTCAAGGTGTCGGCATCCGATGATGTGCTGACCGTAACCCCTCCTGCAAACCATCGGGGGCACATTACGATCTCTCTGGACATTGATCCGGCTACCCCGGCTTCCGGATACCGGTTCTACGAACGCAAGCACGCATGAGCCACCGCAACCACGGTGTGTTTCCGCATCCGGTCCTCAGCCCTCAGCGCCAGGATTACGCGCCTGACTGCCGGTTTGAAGCCGTGGTCGCGTCTCCGGTGTTGACCCCCCAAGGGGACATCAATGTCTCCATTGCCTACCAGGTCGACAGCCCCACCCTGCGTAAATACATTGAGGAGGGTCGGGCGGCCTGCATCTCCTTGGTGGAATGTGCCGCTACCTATCGTCGCTACCGACATCGGGTAAACGGGGTACAGGATATTCTGATGCTGAATAGCGCGGAATTGCCGGATACATTTCAGCTCACGCCCTACATTGCGGCCACAGAGGATATCCCCCGATTCTGGGCAGAGGAATTCAGCCCTGTCACGAAAGCGTTGGTTCCCGACGGGATCGCGTTGCGGGCAGGAGCCATTCTGGCGGTCGGCAGGGTGGTGGAAGTCGAGGTCATGAGCGAAGGCAGTTCCATTTTTGATCTGGCGCCCGATTCCGCAGTGCTGGCCGGCACCTTCGCGACCGTTCTGCAAGGGGAGCGTATCGCCATCAATCTGCATCCGGATGATTTCCGGCGGATTCACCAACTGCGGCAGCACCCCCAGCATTTGCACCTTTTGTTTCAGGCCCTGTACCTGCACTCCCTGCATGAAGCCCTGCGCGGCCTGGAAGATCATGGGCAGAGAAGATGGGCCACCGTGCTGCACCGCAAACTGCAAGAACACGGCATTGAGGGGGCAGAGGATGACATATCCCACAACGCCGAAAAATACGCTCAGTTGATCTTCCAGAAACCCTTGGCCCTCATTCTGGATGTGCTGATGCCGACGTCTTCCCATGCCTGATTTCGTTCCGGTGCACCGGCTTTCCGACACGGCCTTCCGGACATTGATCAATGAAGCCGGCAACACACCGGAATTGTGGACCGATCCCGATACGGACTTCGCCGCGGTCCTGGCCGCCAACGGAATCGAGGATCCGCTGGAACCGGCCACTGGGGTGAGGGCCCGCGTGCCCATTCACCTTGAGCCGACGGCCAGCGGAGCACCCCGAGGGGCGGACCGCCAAGCCTTGTGCTTTTACGCCAACCTGCAGGGTATGACCCCGGCCAAGGCTGCGGACCCCAATCTGTGGGCCTGGTTCAATCATTTTGCCCTGCACAGGTATGGGATTGCCCGCTGGCCCCGGCGCGGGGAAACCCATTTGACCCAACACATCAAGTTGCATTGGCTGACCGAAACCCGCGGCACCCTCTATGAATCCAACATTGCCGGCAGAACCTGGTGGCTCGCCGACACGTGTCTCAAGGCCGAACGGCATGGGGGCGGAGCCTTTGACGCCGCGCAGGCCCTGGCCTTGTTCAGCGGCATGGCCGAGCGCTATCACTATGCGATGCGATTTGGATTCATGCGCAATCCGCAGGTGACCGCCGAATACGTCCGACTTTTGCTCCATGAAGCCCAAGGCATCAACAGCAAGGGAATCAGGCTTCTGATTCAGCAGATCAACCATGAAGCCGGGGTCCGGCTCATTGACAGTCTGAGCCCGGAGCAGCTCCGCCATCTTTTCGTCAGCACGGCGGAGTCTGTCATGCGCCAGCCGCAATTTGTGACGGATCGCCAATATCTGAAGGGAGTCAAGCCCCTGAAAGTGCTCAGCCTGGGCGCCGGCACCCAATCCACGGTGCTGGCCCTGATGGCCGAACAGGGGTATGCAGACATGCCCCGCCCGGACTTCGCCATCTTCGCAGACACCGGCTGGGAACCCCCTGCAGTCTACGCCCACCTGGAGTGGCTGAAGGCCCAGCTGTCCTATGAAGTGGTCACGGTCACGGCGGGGAACATCAAAGAAGATTTGCTGCAGGGCCGAAATCCCCGCGGGCATAGATTTCTGGACATCCCCACGTATCTGACCTTGCCCGACGGCAGGGCCGCCATCGCCAAAAGGCAATGCACCAGCGATTACAAACTGGATCCCATCCGCCAGGAGCTCCGCCGACGCCTGGGACTGGAACCGGGCCGGCGGGCGCCCAAGGAAAAGCAGGTCGAGATGTGGCTGGGCATCAGCAAAGACGAAGAGGTGCGCCAGAAACCCAGCCGCGACGAGTGGATCACCAACCGCTGGCCCTTGGTGGAAAGAGGATACAGCCGAGGCCAGCTGCATCAATGGTTTCGGGACCGGTATCCGGATCGCGCCCTGCCACGCAGCGCCTGCATTGGCTGTCCATATCACGGCAACCGCGAATGGAAACAGCTCAAGGAACACGATCCGGTCTCGTTTGCCGAGGCCGTGCATGTGGATGAGGCCTTGCGCCAGCAGCCGCATCTCCAATCATTGAGCAAGGGGCAGGCTTTCCTGCATCGGAGCCGCATACCTCTGAAGGATGTGGATTTCGGCGCGGTACAGGACTATGCCGAAGCCATGTTGGAAGAATGCGAGGGACTCTGCGGCATCTGAGCAGGGCTCCCCGCACAGACTGAACCCCGTTGCCCCGAGGACACTATCAGGATGGATGCCAACATCAAAAGTGTGAAGAGCCTTTTCAGTGGACCGATTTCCTATCGCATACCTCCGTTCCAAAGGCCCTACTGCTGGGATCTGGAACGACAGTGGGAGCCACTGTGGGATGACGTCAGGCAAGTGGCGGAGAGACACGGCGCCGGAAGCGAGGTAACGCCCCACTTCATGGGCGCGATAGTGCTGCAGCCCCTGTCTTCATCTACCGGCGAGGTTACGAAACGTTTCGTCATTGATGGACAGCAACGCCTGGTTACGATCCAGTTGCTCTTAAGAGCCGCCGCATGCGGCTTCAGTGCCCTGCACCAGGACGACAGGGTGAAGCGGATGGGTGGAATGATTCACAATGAGTGTCACCATTCAGGCAACAACCAGGACAACCTGGTAAAGATCCGCCAAAGTCACGAAGGCGACCGGCAGACCTTTCAAGGCATCATGCAGAGGGCGGAGGAACTACAGGACACCCTACTGAGCCAAGCGTTTTCATTCTTCCGCCAGAGTATCGGGAAGTGGTTGCACGACAATCCCCTGCTGCAGCACGGAGAGCAGCGAGCGGAATGGTTGGAAGCGGCTGTCTCGGAACATCTGCAGTTTGTGGCGGTGGATCTGGATCAGGGAGAGAATCCCTACACTATTTTTTCGACTCTCAATGAACGGGGTGAAATCCTGAGTCCCTCCGACCTGATCAAAAACATGTTGATGCAACAGGCCCAGGTAGGAGAAGACGAAGAGAAAGCCAGGAAAATCTGGGGCGTCTTTGAGGAGGATCGCTGGTGGCTTGAACAAACCCGCGAAAACAATCTAAAGCGCACCCAGGCAGACCGCTTTTTTGATCACTGGCTCACCGTACGTCAACGTGGCACAACAAGGCCGCCGACTCGCTTGGCGGCCGACTTCGGCAATTTTCTGACATATGCCTGCAAGGATGGGAAACAAGACATCAAAGACCTTGTCAGCGACCTGAATCACAGTGCAGACATCTACAGACAAATTCAACGTGCCCAGCTTGCGGATGCATTGTCATCGGATTCCCTGCAACGCATGCACGACTTGAGCATTGGCGCGCCCATGTCCATGATGCTCTGGCTCTTTGCCCATGAAACCCTGTCCATTGAAACAAAGCGAGGGGTCGCCAGGGTCATCGAGAGCTACATCGTCAGACGGAAATTGATGCAATGGCCCGCCAATGGCCTTGTGGATCTGTTTGCGACTCTCGTGGAAAAGGTGCAAGACATGCGTGAGGCGGATCTGGTCTCTGAAGTGGTGGATCATCTCTGCGCACAGTCAAACAAGCTGCGCTGGCCCAGCCCTGAGGAAGTCCAGAACCAGTTGGTTTCGCAATCCATGACCAAACAGAAGGTGGTGCCAAAGTCTGTTTTGGTGACCATGGAACGGTATCTGCGGTGCTGTGCGCAAGCGGAACCGCTCGGCGACACGAGTCAACTAACCTTGGAACACATTATGCCCAGAAGATGGAAGGAAGAAGACTGGCCATTACCCACATACAACGCGGCCGACCGATCCGAACTGGTCGAGCGCCGCAAACGCCGCATTGAGTTCCTGGGCAATCTGACCCTGATGACCCCACCTCACAATTCCCGCGTCGGCACCAAGTCGTGGTCGGAAAAGCAACGAGAGTTGAAACACAGTACATTGATGCTCAACAAAAAGCTGATGGACAAGGCACCGCTGGTCTGGGACGAACAGGCCATTGCAGCACGGAGCCAGGAATTGGCTCGGGTTGTACTTGATGTCTGGCCAGGTCCTGAGGAATACAGGAGGCTGCCGGGATCGACTTGATGCTTGAAGACGGAGCTGATCAGGGGCAAGGCGCATGACAGTGTGCGGGAACCGGTTGTTCTCCCTGCAAACCGCATCGAACTTTCCGGGGGCTGTCCATCCGCTGGAACGAATTGTCAACGCGAGGTCTGGCGAATCCTGACCAAGTCTCCCCTCAGCACAGTGGGATGGGGCAATATGGATCCTGCGCGACAGGCCTGTAGGAATCAGTCAGTATTGAGCCTGCCTTGGAGGTTATAGCCTCCGCGGAGGCCAGTGTATGGCCCCCAAGACCGCGTCTATGCCCGGTGCAAGAACTCGATCAACAGTCGGGCAGTGGCCGCGGGTTGCTCCTGTTGCACCCAGTGGCCGGCACCGGCGACCATGTGCACGGCTCTCATGTCCGTGCAGGCCTCGTGCTGCATGCGCTCCAGGGCACCGGGGCTTTGATAGCTGCCCCAGTCGTGCGCGCCGGCGATGAACATCGCTGGCGGGTCGATGCTCCGACCCGCAAAGAGCTGCTGTTCGGCCATGCCGAGGCTGCCCGATCGGTAGTGATTCAGCCCGCCCTGAAATCCGGTGCGCTCATACTCCTCCGTATAGACAGCCAGTTCCGAGTCCGGGAGCCAGGTATTGGCGGCGATGGCCGCAGCCGACGGCATGTGCCGGGCCACCGTCTCGGCCATGCCATCGGCCAGATCCATGATGTAGTAGGTAGGCATTTGCGCCATCTCGGCCGCGGTGGTCGCCGTCAGGCGAAACGGCCGGTTGGCCTTCCAGTCGGCACTCTTGTAATGGTAGTAGCCGCGCAGAAAGGCATGGAGGCCCTGGGAGGCATGCCACATGTTGGCATTGGCGTCCCGCGTCCGGTAGTAGTGCTGGTAGTGCTTGCGGGGACGCCGGAGTGCGGCCAATTCGTCGCTGAGGGTGGGACTGGCCGCGGCGCTGAGGGTGGGAGTGGGCAAGTCGGCCGCGGTGGCCCGCGGCAGCGAACCGGTACCGCCAAACGGGGCGCTCATCAGCACCACAGACGTGAATATGTCAGGTCGAATCACGGCACACCAGGCGGCAATCGACGAGCCGAAGTCGTGGCCCACGACCGCCACCGACCGGTATCCAAGCGCGGTCACCAGGCCCAGGGTATCGCGGACGACATTCAGGCGGCGGAACGACGCCAGGTCGCCATCGTAGTCGGCGTCCCAGCCGGTGGTGCGGCCATATCCCCGCAGGTCCGGGGCAAATACGTGGTACCCGGCGTCGGCCAGCGGTCGCATCACGCGGCGCCAGCTGTACGCCAGCTCCGGGAATCCATGGAGCAGCAGCACTCCGGGCCGGTCGCCGTGCTCGAAGCCGGCTTCCAGCACGTGCACCCGCAGGCCGTTGATATTGTGCACGAAGCGGGCACGGATGCTGTCCGGCAATACATTGGCACGCAAGGGGGCCATATCCATCACACACATGTCCGGGGTATTGCTGCGGTAGTGCCCATCTGCACCACTGGCAGAGTCGGCCTTTCCGGCTCTGCCGGGAATAGGAGAGCAGAAGGGACACCGTCGGCGCGCAAGGATTTCTGCCTTGCACGCGCGCATAGAATCCAGAGTTTCTCTGATTCTACTCGCGCTCTGCGCTCCTGTCGGTGCTTTCTGTCTCCGGTGCGCGCGGGACTGGCCACCGCTTCGCCGTCTGGACCGCAGGGCGTGAAGCGGCACCCGCCTGTCGGCCCCAATCTGCTCGGGGGAAAGCACTCTGCATTATGCAAGCCCGATCTGTCAACAGTCCTGCGGGCACGGTATATGATTCCTTGGGACACGGTCAGAATATCCACGCGTACACAAGCAGGACACCATGACAGATTTCGTCTGGAGCATTGACGATGCCGGGACCGGGGGCAGTCGCATGGTGGAAGCCCTACGGCGGACCACGGAATTCTTTGGTGCGCGCGGAATCAAGTCCACCTGGTTTACCGTGCCCAAACCCGGCGGCAACCCCATGTCTGCTGCCTGGCAGGAGGCACTCCTGGCGGCTCAGGCGGCAGGTCACGACCTGCAGCTCCATGGCCTGACCCACGCGGACTGCTACGAGTTCGGGCCCCCGGCGTGGCCGGCCACCATCATTCTGCCGACACTGCAGTCCGAATACGAAGCGCGGCAGGACGAGTTGATCCAGCGGTACACCGTGACGGCCCTGCGCGCCCGCATGGAAGAGGGTCTGGACATTTTCGATCGCGCCTTGGGCATCCGACCCACGGTGTTCCGGGCACCCTGCGGTGCCATCTCCAAACCCATGTTTGCCGCCCTACGCGCAGTCGGACTGCAATTTCATACGTGTCGGTACATCAGCGGCACCGGTTACACCCACCTGCCCCACAACAGCGGCAGGATTGCACAGGCCTGGGTCGATGAAATTCCGCCGCGGCCCTTTCGCTGGTATCACGGCATCATCGAGGTCCCGATCCTCAATGAATACACTTGGCGGGGCGCCGGCCGATTCAGCGACGCGTTCGTGACGTTGGCCCGGCAGGACTTGACGCGGGCGAGTGCAGTCAGTCCCGTGGTCGTCATTCTGATGCACACCCACGGCATAGCCGACGACTATGACCATGCATTCCGCCTGATTGATGCCGTCGTGGAGCTGGTGGGCCGCCAAGCCGGTGCGCAATTCGCCACGTTGGGTGAACTGGCCGCGTCCGGTGCGCTGCTGCGGGCCACTATCGAGGAGGGAGCGGATTTCCTGACTGTATGACCAAGGCTGTTGTTGGTCAAGGGCAACGTCAGGGTCGGCAGCAACGCTGTCTGTGGTGGCGGGACCAAGAGCCTCCGCCCGGCAGTGTCCGGTGGTGACATCCGGGCACTGCCGTGATCTGCGCCGTCATCACGCGACGGTCCTCCAGCTCTACAACGGACAAAATGCACCCCGTCGCCCTACATGGCTTCGACAGTCGCGATGGTCCTGTTAAGATAAGACCTCCAGAGTGATGGTGGCCCATAAGCGATGGCGCCCCATACATAAAAAAGAAATTCACTAAGGATGAGGAGGCTGTAATGTCACCTGAAGTCAATCGCCACGGGATCTCGCGTCGGACTTTCCTGAAGCGGGCCGCCTTCCTTGGGGGGGGTATTGCGGGCATGGCTGCCCTGGCCGGTTGTACGGCACCCGCGGCGCAGGAAACCGGAGACGGTGCCGAGCCGGCGGCGGCCACTTGGGAAGTGGTTTACTGGAAGCCGCCCCACAGCGCGAAAGCGGCCGAAGTGTGGGAGCCCCTGTTGCAGCGTTTCATGGACGCCAATGCGGGTATCACCGTGGATCATCAGGTCATACCCTGGGGCAATGTAGACGAACAGTTTACGGCGGCGTTTGCCGGCGGCGAGCCGCCGGACGTATTCTATCTGCCCGATGAGTGGTATCCCAAGTATGTGAATCAAGGCCAGATTCTGGACCTGACCGACCGGATCATCGACTGGAAAGACAACTACATCGAGTCGGCCTGGAATATTGCCACCTACAAGGGCAGCACATGGGGCGCGCCGTTCCTGGGCGTGGTGCAGGGCTGGCTCTGCAATAAGACATTGTTCGATGCAAAAGGACTGGATATTCCGACGAACTGGGAAGAATTCCGACATGTGGCCCAGGAAATGACGGATACCGAGGCCGGTACCTACGGCGTCAATGTCCCGGCCAGCTCGACCAACTGGGTCGTGATGATCCCGTTGCTCGCGGCGGGTGGCGCCCAGCTGCTAAGTGACGATCTGACCCAGGTCACCGCCAACACCGAGGGTGGTCAGGCGGCCTTCCGCGCGTTGCTGGAAGAAATCACCTTCCAGGACCAGTCCAGCATTCCGATTGGCTTCACCGGGGACCAGCGCCGGGACCTGGGCTTCAGTGGCCAGATCGGCATGACCTGGGTCGAGAATTCGGGCATCAAGGCACAGTGGCGCACCGAGGCCCCGGATTTGGATTTGAGCATTATTCCCATGCTGCAGTTGACGGACGACGGCAAGAATGCCAGCTGGGCCAATATTGGCTTCATGTTCATGGCGTCCAGTTCGGCCGCAAACGAAGGCGCTTTTACGTTCCTGGAATATCTGGCCACGGATGAGATTCAGGTGGATTATGTCCAAAAGAGCGTGGACCTGCTACCCCTGAAAAAGGACATCCCGCCGCTGGATGACATTGATCCCATCGTCGCCGAAATGGTGTCCTGGCTGGACCTGGGCTATGGCGTGGGCACGCAGATCAGCATTCGCTGGCGCGAGGCTACCAACTCCCTGGTGCAGGAGTCCCATGCTGTCATGAGTGGTCTCAAGACGGCCGAGCAAGCCCTGTCCGATGTGGAAGCTACGGTCAATCCCGTTTTGGACGGCCAGTAGTTCAGAGCGCAGATTGTCAAGGTAGCACCGCAGCGCGTGTGCATTCCCGGGCAAGGCCCCTGGGACATACAAAACGTCCCAGGGGCCTTGGTTGCGCCCGGAAGACGCGTCACGGGACCCGGCCCCTCGGTTGCCGCCCGGGCCAAGGTAGTCGGCAACCGCAATCCTGACCCGGGCAGTGCTGTCGGCGTCCGGGATGTGATCCTCGGGCTAACGGATCCCGCCGACATACCCGTGCTGTGCCGGGACACGCAGCCGGTATCGGAATCCTGTCCTGCTCACTCAGGTAGAATGTCATCTCCCGGAGGACCTGAAAGCGGACTTTCCTCCCGGGTCGGGGCTCGGACTGTTGCGGTAACGCCCGCTCTCGTCCCCGGAATTGCCGATTGATCAGGTCTGCGCACCGGCATGCCGTGCCCGCGGGCGCGGTGTGGCTCCGTTTTGTCCGCTTGTGAACGTCCCTATCCAGGGTTTTTGCTGAATGGAAATCGCTTCCTCCGCCCAAACTGCCTCGGAAAGTCCGATTGCGCGCGTCGGCCGTCGGGTCTCGGCCCGCAAAGTCAAAGAGACCTTGTTGTGGTACGGGCTGCTGTCGCCCAGCCTCCTGATTATCTTCGGCTTTTCCACGGTGCCCTTGTTCTGGAGTCTGTACTACTCCCTGACCCGAGGCAGCATGTTGGGTCCCAAGACCTTTGTCGGTCTGGAAAACTACGTGCGGGCGGTCCGTCATCCCATATTCCTGCTGACGTTGAAGAACACGGCCTACTATGCCGTGCTCACCGTGCCCACAGTCATTCTCCTGGCCATAATCGTCGCCATCGTGGTATTCCAGATTCCCAGGGGCCAGGGCTTCTTCCGCGGCACGTTCTATTTCCCCCTGATTACCCCGGTGGTCATTGCGGCGAATATCTGGGCGTACATCGTGAATCGGGACTTTGGGCCGCTGAACCACATTCTGGGCTGGTTTGGCGTGCCCGCCATAGACTGGCTGGGGAGCCCGACCTACGCCATTCCGGCTATCGTCATGATGGAAATCTGGCGGGGTTTCGGATTCTACGTGATTATTCTGTTCGCTGCCCTGCAGTCGATTCCCCGCGAGATGTATGAGGCGGCGCGCATTGACGGGGCCCAGTTCTGGCGCATCATTGGGAGCATTACCCTGCCGCTTCTGCGGCCCGCCCTGGGTTTCTGCTTCATCATGGCCACCATATTCAATTTTCAGCTGTTTGATGCCGTGTATGTGCTGACCAAAGGCGGTCCGGCCTGGTCCACCTCCACCGTCAGCTGGTACGTGTACCAGCAGGCTTTCGAGTCGGACAATATCGGCTTTGCCAGTACCATGGGGATCGTGTTGCTGGTGGTCATCCTGACTCTCTCACTCATTCAGTTGCGCTTCTTCCGCAGTGACGTTGAATTTTGACCCGGAGCCGTGTCCTGATCTCCGCGTGGCCGTCGCCACGGGACGCGCGCCGTTGTCCAGCGCGCGCCGGACGCGGGCCCCGTTGAAAAGGAGCCAATGATGGCGGCGAGCTTCGGCAGCATGCGTTCCAGGCGTGCAACCCGGATCTGGCAAGGTGCGTTTTTTGTGGTGCTGATCGCCATGTCGGTGGTCACCGTGGTGCCGTTTCTGTTTATGGCGTCGACCTCGTTCACCCAGTCGTTCACCATGATGACGTATCCGCCGTCCCTGATTCCAGAGAATCCCTCGCTGGACAATTTCTACGAGATCATCTTCGTGTTTCAGAAGGGGTTGTTTCCGCGCTGGTTCTTCAACACTGTCTTTACGACGGTCCTCATTACCGGCGGCAGCCTGCTGCTGAACACCTTGTCCGGCTACATCTTTGCCAAAAAGAGCTTCTACGGCCGGGACCTGATCTTCACGCTGCTGCTGGCCACCATGATGGTGCCGGTGGCCGTGGTCCTGATCCCCTCGTTCCAAATCATCCGGGTCTTCAAGCTCTTCAACACGTATTGGGCCCTTATCATTCCGGCGCTGGCAACGCCTTTCGGCATTTTCATGATGCGGCAATTCATCAACAGCCTGCCTACCGAAATCCTGGAAGTGGCCAGGATCGACGGCGGCAGCGAACTCCGTATCTTCTGGTCCATCGTCATTCCGCTTTCCACACCGGGCATGGCGGCTCTCGGCATCTTTACCGTCATGAACGCGTGGAACGCTTTTCTGTGGCCGCTCATTGTGCTGCGGGCCAACGAAATGCGCACCCTTGTGGTCGGTCTGGCCACGGTCCAGAGCGAATTCAATATCAACTACGGTCTGGTCATGGCCGGCTCCGTGTTGACGGTGCTGCCCCTGCTCGTCATTTATCTGGTGTTTCAACCGTACTTTGTGGAAGGCTTGCGTATGGGGTATGGCAAATAAAGTGGCCTGCGCCCCCTGGCCGTAGGCCGGTCGTTCCCGGTCTTCCCGTTGCGAGGTGTTTCTGCATGACTCGATTCATTGCCGCGTACGATACGGAAATGGCCGGTGCGTGTCTCTCGGCCTGCGGTCCCATCCGAGATGTGCATGCCGCCTATGATTTTCCCGCCACTTTTTTCATCGTGGGCCAACGCCTGGAGGAGGAGGGTCGGGCCTATCGCAGCCTGCTGGGAGATGTTCCGGCCTTTGAAATCGCATCGCACACGTATTCACACAGAATGCTGCGCGACCATCCTTTTTGCGGGCCGGCGCCCGGCCCGGAAGCCCGGTTGCAGGAACTCCGGCTGGGCAGGGAATGGGTGGAGCAAACCTTTGGGCGTCCCTGTCGGGGACTGCGACCCGGTTGCGGGTTCGCGGAGGGGTTGCGCGGCGATGCCTGGCTGCTGCGCAACGTGGTGGCCACCGGCTTCCGGTATGTCAGCTCGATTCTCTGGGGGCCCGAAACCACGCTGCCGGCCCTCCTGGTCGGACCCTCGACCTACGCCGCGGACGGCTTTCCCGCGTTGTGGGAACTCCCGGGCCATGGCTGGCACGAAAATCTGCTGAAGGGCCACAACCTGACGGATCGGGTCCAGCGTATACTTGCCTGGCCCCCGCAAATTCCCGAAGCCATTCCCGCCGGGCCGATCACGACCCCGGAAGAGGAATTCATCATCCATCGCATTTTTGTGACACGGGCCGTGGAGCTCGGCTTGCCGTACGTTTCCCTGATTTGGCATCCCTGGTCCCTGCAACGCTTTGACCCGGACATGCGCATGCTGAAACTGCTGTTTGCTTTTGTGCGGGACCAGGGTTTGGAAGCGACCACATACGAGCAGGAGTGGCAACGGGCTGCACAGTGCCAGTCGGTGGCCTAGCCCCGCCGGCCGGACCGGGCGCCTGCAGAGGCGTTGCCCTGGGCCCCCGTTGTGTCGACCACCGCGGCAGAGGGGCAGTATGCCGGTCACTGCCCATCGGGATCAGGCAGATCCGGCCTCACGCAGGGCCACCAATGTTTCGTAACAGGCTGCCAGGGGATGGTAGTCCGTTTTGGCAGCCGGGCTTTTGATATCGTCGTATTTCTGATTGTCGGCATTCAGGACGCGGTACCAGGCCCCGTATTTGTGATCGATAAAGTGGCGGTCGGCAAATTCCCACACTCTGTCATACCAGGTCCAGTAGCGGAGGTCGCGGGTGCGGAGTGCCAGGAGGGCGGCCGCGGCGAATGTCTCGGCCAGGACCCAGTAGTAGCGGTCGGTGTCCAGGATGCGACCGTCGGGGGCAAAGGTGTAGTGCATGCCGCCGCGCGGGGTATCCCAGCTTTTTGCCAACGCGGTGTCGAAGAGACTGCGCGCCCGCGCCAGCATCCAGGTCTCGGGACGATACCGCTCCAGGATCAGCAGCAGCTTGGCCCATTCCGCAAAGTGGCCTGGCAGATAGCCGTAGGGTCGGAACAGGTTCTGGGGATCGTCCTTGTGGTAGTCCCAGTCATGGGTCCAGTCGGTATGGTAGTGCTCCCAGATCAGACCGTCTGTCTTGGCGGCCAGATCGACGCAAATCCGCTGTGCCAGCAGATAGGCCCGATTCAGATACTGTATTGCGCCCGTGGCCTCGTATGCCGCCAGCATGGCTTCGCACATGTGCATGTTGGCGTTCTGGCCGCGGTAGGGCGCGATCGCATGCCAGTCATCCGCCTTGATCTCGTCGACATAGAGTTGTGCTGCCGGCTCCCAGAACCGGGCCTCCAGCAAGTCGTAGACATCGGCCGCCAGCGCAGACGCCCCCGCGATCCCGGCTTTGGCTGCGCCGGCGCAGGCCAGCAGTACAAAGGCATGGCCATAGCAGTGACGCGTGCCGTCTTCCACGGTCTGACCCTGCAGGATCCAGGCAAAACCGCCATCAGCCTGACGATGTCCCTCTTGCAGGCAACGCAGTCCATGGGCTGCTGCCTCCCGGTATGCCGATTCCTCCAGCACCAGCGCGGCTAAAGCGTAGTTGTACACAAAGCGGCAGGTGCCTACCAGATGCTTTGTCATGCGATCGAATACCGAGCCGTCATCGCGCAGCTGGTTAATGTATCCTCCCAGTTCGGTATCGATGCAGACCGGATGGTAGAACGCCATGATACTGCGCATGTGAGCGCGCAAGAATGCCGGGTCGCGAAAAGACATGTCTGCTTCTCCCTGAGGCTGTGACAGGAAAATTGTATCGGGGGCAGGCCAGAGCCCCCGGGGACCTCTGCCGGGGTTTGCAGGGACGCAACGGCGGGGGTCCGGACTGGCGTACGCTGGGGGACAAGTATGGGCATGGACCATGTGTCCGTAGCGATTCCGGTGCATTGTCCCCTTGAGCTCGCTTATGGCGGCCCTGTTGGGCACGAATGTGTTCCGGCAGAACAGGATTGGGTTGGACCATGGTAAAGTTCCAGAAGCTGCCGGTCATCACTGGGCCATGGCCCCCACCGGTTTTCCGAGCTGCCTGCAACAAGTTCCGGCATCTTGACGCCGGAGGCGGGTTCCATCCTGTTGCACAAAACAGGGGGATCAACGCAATCATGCCAGTTCGTCAAGACACTGGGATGGGCCCGGAGTGGGCAACACGGGCAGTTTCGACAAGGACCAGACGGTACTCTACCAGATGCAAAATGCAGTGCAGCTGCGCGGCCAGGACCATCACGTTTTGGCCGTGACGCGCCTGCAGTTGCGGACTGCGGCCGGTGCAAGGCCGTCTCGGGGGATTTCTCGGTGGGCAGCAGGTCGAATCCGTGTGTCACATATTGATCCATCTGCCAGGTTCCGCAAATGGGTTTCCAGTCCTTCTGATTCGGCGGATGCATCCCGCAACAGATCCAGTGTCCCCACGGGATACCGGAAAAGGCGCTCCCCAGACTGCGCCTTCTCAAGTCGCCGTGCCGCAAGGCTTCCCGCTTGCCGAACACGTGCCTGCTGGTGGCAGGGAGCAGGGATTTGCCGAACCGGCGCGGGCGGGACAGGAACAGGTACTGCTCGCCTGTCTCGATCATGCGTGCCATGAAGCGTGTTCTTGTCCCCATAGACCTGATGCTGACGCCGGACCTCCTCGGGATGGACCAGCCCCGTAGGCAGATTTTGCAAGGGCCAGTGTGACGGCAGAGCGTCCATAAGTGTCAAGGGGCAGGACTGTATGGGCCAATCCGGCCCCAGTGTATCAATTGGCGGTCTGCAGCTGGAGCAGGGGCGGCAAGGCCTTGCGCATCCCCACCGTGAGACCGGACATGGCAAGGAATTCGGCTCCGCGGGCGAGAATACATATGCCCATCCGACCGCGGCCGCCAACTCTGCAATGGTATAACGACATTCACGCCTTTATCCCGTGCTCTCTGTCCCCGTTCCAGGCCACGCAGAGGGTATACCGCGGCCACCGGCCTTAACTACAGGAAAACTGCGCATGTCTCTCTTGCCCCAGGAAATAAAGACCTTCCAGGACAACGGATTTCTCTTCAAGGCCGGGCTGGCCAGCCCGGCGGAAATCCAGGCCATCAAACAGGAGTGCCGGGATGTGCACCGGCGCATGCGGGACAAGCCTCCGGCAGGAGTGCATATCTCCTGGGAGGATGAAAACACGCCAGTGCTGGTGCGCCAGCTGATGCACAGCGAACTGGTCAGTCCCACCCTGAACGCGCTGCTGCGCAGCCGGAAGATTCTGGACATGGTGCAGGATCTGATAGGTCCGCACATCTCCCTGTTTCACTGCAAGCTCCTGCCCAAGTCCAGGGGGTCCGGCGCGGAAGTGCCCTGGCATCAGGACTATGCCTACTGGCGGCAGGACACCAATCAGCCCCTGATGGTCAATTGCATGCTGGCCATTGACGCGGCGGACCAGGAGAATGGCTGCATCGAGTTCATTCCGGGCAGCCACAAGTGGGGCTTGCAGGAACACGAACGACACCAGGAGGCCTTTGGCATGTTTCTGCCCGGCCGCTACTATCCCCGGGCGGAGGCCGAGCCCGTGCCCATGGCCTCCGGCGATGCGCTTTTCTTCACTTCCCTGGTCATCCACGGTTCCGCGCCCAATCAGTCAACGCGGGATCGCTGGGCCAATACCATCGCGTACAACGTGACCGGCAACGGGAAAGACCAGGATCGGGAAATCCTGCGGGGTCCAGGCTTGGCTTAGGGGACAGGTATCGGACACGTACCGGAAAATGGTCCTGCTGGTCTCCGGGTTGGATCGCAAGGACCGGGTCCGGGACGCGGAAGTCGCACGGACCACTTGCTGCAGGCCAGATGCAGCAGACTTGGGTTCTCCACCATCCGGTACGGGGACAATGGGGAACCAGCGCGACGCGGATCCTGATCGGGTTGCAGAACATGGCATGCTGTGACAGCCCGTCATGCCGTGTCGATGTGGTACGTTGTGGATTAGGGTCCGGGCAGCACGCGCCGCCCAGGGCACTGTCCGTCAGAACTCACGCCTGCATGAGGGCAATGAGGGCAGTCTGCGGACAATAGAATAGTCGCGTGGCAGGTCAGCCACCGGTATCCTGTGACCGGGGATCGCTCAACAGCAGGTGGCGCCATGCACCCGGCGTGGCCGCCAGCCGGTCCAGTGTGTCCTGACTGGGCCAGCTGGACGGGGGCGTCGCGGCCCAGCTCTGCAGTACCTGCTCGGCTGCGTCCGGATCCGTGGCATCCAGGAGATGGTGCAGCATGGGGATCCAGGCTTCCCGTGCCCCTTCCAGTCTGCCCTCGGCCTTGCCTTCCAATGCAGCCTGCAGGACCGGTATCTCCTCCACCCGAACCCATGCGCCCGCCCTTTCCTGCCAGCACTGCAGGCCGTCATCCGCCCAGCGCAGCGACGCGTTCAGCACCATGCTGTCCATGCCCCCGTCGGTGTCCGCGGCGATGGGCCGGTACTGCAGGCGGCAGGGGGTGCCATCGGCCGCATCCAGTGTGAAGCCGCTGAGAGGATCCGGCTGGCGTTGGTCCACCAGCCAGTATTCCCGGATCCCCATGCCGGTATAGACGGCCATTTTGTGGCGCCAGTCGTTGTCGCGCAACTCACGGTCCGAATGGGAGACGATCTCGACGGTCAGGAGCGGCACCCCATCCCGGTCGTACCGATAGGACTGGCTGCTTGCCCCCATGACGGGGCTGGGCTGGGTCTGTGTGGCAGGAGCGGCACCCCATCCCGGTCGTACCGATAGGACAGCAGGGAATTGTCAGGAGCGGGACCGGTCCACAAGGACAGGTCCGGCTGCAAGGTGGAGGTGTGCGGCTCCGGTCCGAACAAAACACCCGGATTCCGGGTGATGTTCACTTTCACGCTGACGTGGACGGTCGAGGCCAACGCCTGGCCGAGAATCTTGAGGGCATTGCACATATGCACGAGCCACTCCCCGTGGCCGTGCGAGGGAGACATCATCATCCGTACCCCAAACACCACATAGTGCGGATCCGAAGTGTGCGTTTCCGTATACTGGTACCGGTCAGGCTGGTAGGCGTAGTCCGGCCGGTAATGCGACAGGGCGCGGATGCGCTGCAGGGTGGCCGCCCGCGCGCGCTTGCCCATGTCGGGACGGGGCCGCAGAGCGGGATGGGGCCAAGTGACAGGGACATCAGGATGCGGCAACGACATGAGACGGAGCGGGCCAAGGAGAGGTACGGACGATTACAGTGTACTACGCGCGTGGAGCCGGATCGGAGGGGCACGGCAGGGGTAAAAGTGGTCCGGGAATCCTGTCTTGTCCCATCTGTTATCCGTTGTTACCTGCGCAACGGAAAGGTCTCTCCTGTCATGCTTGAGACTTCTGCCCCCAATACGGAGGGCAGATCTGCCTGGGAAGTGGGTGCAGCACGGCCCCTACCGCCGGGGTTCCGGATGAAACCGGCACCCCAGGTCACGCCTGTGTGCCTGCACCCACTGGGACAGCAGGGTGGTACCCAGCGGCGGCTCGTCCGAGCCCAACAAATCCGTAGCCAGGCCATCCAGTTCGTCCCGGGACAGAATGGTGTCCCGCAACACCTGTCCGGCGGCCTGATACAGGCCCAGACACAGAGCCGGGGACAGGTACACGATGCGCGGGGCCCGGCCAGTCAGCCAGAGGCCCATGTGCTGCACCAGCTCGGCAAAGGAATACTGTTCGGGACCACAGGCATCCCGGACCATTGAGTCGGAACTGGCCCCACAGACGCACAGAGCCGTGGCCATGTCCCGCACGTGGATGGGACGGATCCGATACCCTGGGGGACGGGGCAGGAAGAAGACCGGAAACCGCCGCACAGCATAGGCGATGTTGTTGATCAGGATGTCCTGGGCGCCAAAAAAGCAGGCCGGCCGCAGGATCGCATAGGACAGGCCGCTGTGCCGGATGCAGGTTTCCACCGCGGCCTTGCCCCGAAAATAGGGCAGCGGACTGTCGGCCTGTGGATGGGTGATGCTGACGTGGACTACCCGCTGCACCCCGGCCGCACGGGCGGCTTGGAGCAGGAGCCGGGACTGCGCCACCGCCTCTGCGTGCGAGGTCCACGGTCCGCGATGCCCGATGGGGGGACGTGTATGGCGGACCCAGAAGGTATTGTACAGCGTGTCAACCCCGCACAGGGCGGTCGTGAGGGCCGGCAGCTGCCACGTCAAGGGATACGCGGTCACGGCCCCCCGGAAGGGATCATCGGCCGGTACCCGCCGGGAGGTGAGAGACCGCACCGCCTGGCCCTGTGCCAGCAAGGTCTGCGCGATGTGGCGGCCCAGATACGACCAGGCTCCTGTGACGGCGGCAACGGGCATGCTTTCCTCCCCTGACTGGTACAGACTGCAGTATCGCGCACTGTAGACCCTCGGGACGGGAGTGGAAGGCCCGATGCGGATCCCTCTTTGTCCCCGTGCAGTGACAAGACCCTGTACGGAACGCGATCCAGGATGGCCGGCAGGATTGCTTGACCCTGTCTTGCCGCTTGGTACACTGATCGGGCACCCTTGTGCTCCGAGCCCTGTGGGGAAGCCAAGTCATCCACCGGCAGGCGGATGGGAGTGCCTGGATTTCGCATCCAGCCGACGGGATGTGTCTTGGCCGAAAAGACAGCATGCGAAAGTCCGACCGGGCTCGGTCAGGGGATCTTCAGATCGGTCATGCAGCCCACCCTGTATCAGTGAGGAATCAGCCATGAGTACTGCCACCGCGATCGAACGTGAGTTGTGTCCGGGCAAACAACTGTTTGTGGACGACTATTTCATCGAATCGCTGCAGGATGCCCACCGCGTGTTCCATCCGCCGACCAAACTGACCGTGGATGAACCGTTGCCCATAGCACTGGATCAGCCTTGGGACAGTCATGCCCTGCAGTTGGGTCAGGTGGTCTACGACGAGCGCCACCGGATGTTTCGCATGTACTATCGGGTTCCGCAGGCAGAGGGCGAACTGATCTGTGCCCTGGACTCGGACGACGGGATTCACTGGCACCGTCCCTGCCTGAATCTGGTGGAGTTCAACGGCTCCCGGGCCAACAATATCACCAATTGTCCATCCGGATATCTGCCGATTCTCTGGGATCCCTGGGCGGGGGAGGAGAAGGAACGCTGGCGCCGTTCCGATGTGCGTCCCCAGCCTTATGGTGCAGAGGGCCAGGCCGAATGGCGCGGCTTCCATTCCGCCGATGGATATCGCTGGTTTCCCTATCCTCCCGGGCCCCACAGCCGGCAGCAGATGCTCTCTCACTTTGGGGCACCGGCCGACACTTTTGGCGGGGTTGTCAATCCGGACGCCCGTTACATGTACTATACCCAGCGCGGCTCCAATCGCCGCACGCGGGTACTGGGCCGCCGCGACAGCGCAGACTATCTCAACTGGTCGGGTCTGCGGACGGTGATCGAACCGGATCTCCGTGACATTGCCGGCACCGAGTTTTATGGAGCCGGCTATGACATCGCCAATCGCACGCAGGGCGGCCTCTCTTTCCTGGTGCTGTCGGTATTTCATACCGACCCGCGCGAGTCCTATGCCATTGCCGATCCCGCGCACTATTGGGGACCGACGGAGATGGGGCCCGCTGCCCTGGCCGCCCGGGTAGACGGCGTGGTGGATCTCCAGCTGGCGTCCAGTCGGGACACCGTGAGCTGGAAGCGCTTTCGGGAACCTCTGGTCTCCCGGGGCGAACCCGGAGCCTGGGATTGGGGCACCATTTATGGGGATGGCCCCATTCTGCATGACGACAAACTCTGGTTCTTCTACCTGGGGCGGGATCTCTCGCACAATGGCCGGGGGTTTGAAACGTGGCGGCCTCCCTACGCCCAATCATCCCGCTGGGGCAAGGGTCTGGCCCAGTTGCGGGTGGATGGCTATGTCAGCGTGGAGGCCCGGGGATGGGCCCCGGGCAGTCTGACGACCCATCGTTTCCGGCAGGAATCCGGCGGCACGGCCCGCGTCAACGTGGATGCATCGGCCGGGGAACTACGGTACGAGATGCTGGAGGACGACGATACGCCCATTCCCGGTTTCGGCGCTGATGCATGCGATCCCATTCGGGTGGACAGTCTGGACCACCCGCTTTCCTGGCAGGGTCGGCAACACTGGCCCGGCGTCACCGAGATGCGCAGTGTTCGCTATCCCGAACTGGCCGAGAATGAATATTACGTCAAAATCCGGTTCGTGATCGCCCCGGGTACGAAACTCTATTCGGTTACCATTCAGCCACCGCAGGTCATGCTGTGGCAAAGCAAGATTGCCACACGCATTGACTGACCTTCTGTTCACAACCGCACATTCTGCGGTGCACCGGCGCCATGCTCTCCAATTGATTGCTTGACAGACTGCAGCAGAGGGGGCTTCGTCGTTTGGCCTGTTGCCTGGATATGAGGTTTCCGGGTGTCGTCATGCCTCTGGTGAACACGCCCGAAGAGGCGGTGGCGGTCGTAGCCGCCGTACGTCTGCCACAGGACCGGCAGCAGTTGGCTCCTGTGGCATGCCACAGACTACTGCGCCCGCGCCAATGCCGGCACTTTCCTGGCCGTTATGCTGGAAACGCGCACGGCCCGCGCCCACGCCGAGGCCATCCTGTGTGTACCCGGTGTGGATGGCGCCTATATTGGTACGGGCGATTTGGCCCTGGGCAGGCCGGATGATTCAAGGCACGAGGAAGCCCGCCCAGCAGGTGATCGGGGCGGGCAAGCGGGCGGCATGGCATGCAGTTTCGGGACATTGGATCGGACTACCAGATCTCAGGACCCGGTTACCCAGGAGACTGCTTCATTCCGGGTCAGGTCCTGACCGCGGCCCGTCCTGCCGTCGTCTCCTGGCACCAGGGGAACTCGGCATTGCTGCGCGCAGACCCTCTGACATGACGGGATCTGGAGCTTCCAGGCCCTGTCGGATGTGGCCGGTTTGACTGCGACCCGGCGCCGCAGGTCTGGTGCTGCCCTCGCATTTGAATATTGTGCGTCATACTGCAGATCTGGATTACGGGTTTCCAGGCCGTGTGGCCCTGAGCACCCTACGCGCGATGCTTGAACCCCAGGGAATTTTCGGTCCGCCGGGCAGCACCACATCTTGTGCCGATACTCCGGCTCCCCTGGCCACGCGCGCCATTCCGGCGGACCCGCCTTGATCATCATGTCAGGTACCAGATCCGTGCCCTTCCCTTCTTCATCAGGGCATCAATTAACCGCGCCTGCCCCGTCCCCTTCCTGAACGCCGGGAGTGAAGTTGGTAATTTTCCGTATGGCCTGTCTGTGGTCCAGCCCCGACCTTGCCTACGCTGCCGTCTCCAGATAGAGCGCGTGGATCCGGATATCCTCGGGGCGCAGACCGCCGACATTCACTCTCAGGCGAATCGTATCCGGTACCGGCCGGATCCTGTCCTGCTCTTGCCAATGTACCGGTTGACGCAGTCCGGATGTTGCAATCGGAATGCAGGTGGTACCGCTGAGGTCGGCCAGGGGCCTGAATTGCCGGTCCAGGACTTCAACCGTCACATGGCTGTGGGGGCCCACACCGCTGACATTGAGATACGCGGCCGCCGGCTTCCCCTCCAGGTCAATGGGCGCGGAGATGAAGTGGGCTTCCTGCACAGACCCCATCTTGGAACCTTGAAAGGGTTGGAAATAGCCCAGCCGATCGCGTTCCCAACTGGCGATCCGGACGCCGTCCCGGAAATGCCAGGAGCCATACCAGAACAGGGTCTCTGTCCCGATGTTCTCAAAGCCCTGTCCCTGTTCCAGGGCGGGAAACGTGGAAGCCCGATGGGTCAAGTCCGACCCCATGCCATCCTCGGAGGCCGCGATCAGGCGGAAATCCGGAATGGGTTCCCGGAAATGCAGGGCGTCATTGCTGACGACCAGCCCCAGATCGATGGACACAAAGCGCCGATCGTTGGTGGGATGGCCATGCCACTGGCCGTAAATGCCCACGACGACGTTGCCGCGATTCCAGAGGCCGGCTCCCAGGTGCACCTGCTCGCCGCCATGGGAATACGGAGAGACCGGGCGGGGCGGCACATGCCCGCGCATGAAAGCCATGCAATCCGCCAGGACCCAGTTCTCGAAGTCGTAGGACACAAAGATTTCCAGCTTGCGCGGGGGCCCGAAGTGGCCACCCCCGCTCTGGGCGGCCACGTGGTAGCAGTCATTGAAGCGGATCAGGCCCCCCATCTCGCACGACAGGTAATGGGGTTCGACCCGTCCTTCCGTCCAGCGGAGACCGTCCGGGCTGAAGGCGACGTTGAATTCCGCCCGCCCCCCGTGGGCCGGATTGCGGCGATGGGTTTCATACACCATCTTGAAGCGCCGCTGCGGATCCGGATCCGCGGGATCCTGCAACACGGTCAGCGCCACGACGCCATAGGCGCCTCCACCCAGATCGACCAGGTTGTTGCCGGTATCACCATTGTAGGGAATCAAGTGGAGTGCCGGTTTGGTCCAGTGATAGCCGTCCTGGCTGGTAGCCAGGCACACACGCGGCCCGTCGCCGGCCCGATCCCCTTGGCCGAGATACCACATCCAGTACTCGCGGCCCACCTTCTGCACCGCGCCGTAATAGGAGATAGCCCGACTGTCCGGCGTGCCCGGTGCTCCACACGCCACGGCCAGCCGGGTGCCGGCCTCCGCCGTGGACTGCCGCGGGATGAGATGGAGCCGCATGCCCCGCTGAAAGGGCAGGCTGTGGTCGTCAAAGGGGAACAGCGTCAGCGTCTCGAGACTGGCCAGGGGACCGCCATTATGAATGAACATGTTGCACCTCTGCCAAGTGGATAAAGGATGACTGGGCGGCTCGGCATGACCCGGGAGGCCTGTTTCAGTCGCGCACCTGTTTCGGATTCAGCGCGTCGTTCAGACCATCTCCCAGGAAATTGATGCCCAGTGACACCACTGCCACTGTCAACCCGGGAATCGCGACCAGCCACGGTCGGTAGCGCCAACTGAGCGAATTGTCATTGATCATGGCTCCCCAACTGGCTTGCGGCGGCTGGATGCCCACCCCCAGAAAACTCAACCCCGACTCGGCGATGATGGCTCCCGCAAACCCGAAGGTCACGGCCACGATTACCGGTCCCAGGGAATTGGGGATCAGGTGCCGGACCAGAATCGAGCGCTGCGTGCTGCCGATGGAACGCGCCGCCTGCACATATTCGGATTCCCGCAGGGCCAGAATCTGGCCGCGGATCAGACGGGCATAGCCGGGCCACTGGATGAGCGCCAGGGCCCCGAACACGACCACGAGATCGATATAGGCCGGTGTGCGGAAAAAGCCCAGACCGGTCAGCTCGTACATGTTTTCCACCCACACGGCCACCGGCCGTCGGAATGTGGCCGCCACCAGGGAAGCGAAAAGCAGCTGCGGGATGGACAGGGTCATGTCGATCAGGCGTGAAATCAGCCAGTCGACCCATCCTCCCAGGTAGGCTGCCAAGGCACCCAGCAAGATCCCCAGCAGCAGCCCAAAGCAGGTCGAGATGAAGGCGACAATGCCCGCCGTCCGGGCTCCCCACAGGATCCGGCTGAGCATGTCACGGCCCAGATCGTCGGTGCCAAACCAGTGATCGAGACTGGGCGGTTCCGCCACCCGATCCAGATTCTGTTCCATGTAGGGATAGGGCGCAATCGCCGGGCCCAGGATGGCCAGGAAAAATACGCCGAAGAAGACCACCAATCCGGCCAGCGACAGACGGTTGCGTATCATGCGTTTCCACGCATCCGTCCACAGACTGCGCCGTTGGCGCAGCCCCTCCTCGGACAAATCCTCCATCAGAGGCAAAGGCGCTTGGGAACTTTCCTGGGAGCGGAGCATGATCTGAATTCAACCTGCCGGGAGCTTGCCCACCCCATCATGCCAAAATATTGACGGGCACTGCAATCTGTGGGTATGGCGCGGTGATGTCTCCATCATAGGGCATTTCCGCCCGGTCCAGTGCATCAAGGAGATCGGCATTCTGTGCGATGCACATTCCGGATCGGATGCGGCCCGCGGCCTTTTGGATGCTCACCGGATGGCGGCCGCAGATCCTGGCCGGGGGACTCAGGCCGGTCCCTGCGGCGACATTGCGGTGTTTTGTATCAGGAGCGCCAGGAAACTCTCCGCCAGTGCCAGCCTCTGATGTCGGGCCTGATGCCACAGGAACTCAAGTCCCTGGGACCACCACTGTTGCGCCTGCCCGTCATGCAAGGCCGGATAGCTGTGCCGCACTACCGAAAGCGCAGTCAAGGCCTCCAGTTCATCTGCCTGCAACAAGGCGTGCTGTGCCTGCCGCAGGCCCTGCAACACGCTGTGCCGTTCCTGCAGCCCCGTGTCTTGGGGGCGGTAGGGCAAGGCCTGCTCCAGCAGGGCCAGGGCCTCCTGCCAGACAACCGGATTGTATCCGTCCTGTGCCATCAGCCGGATCGCCTGTTGGATGTAGCTGTCCACCAGCTGCCTGCGCACCGTTTGCCATTCAAACTCCCGGTCGGCCGCCTGTATCTGTTCGAAGAGCGCGCGGGCTGTGGCCCAGTCTTCCCTGCCAAACGCCTGCTGGGCTGTTTGAAACCAGGCTTGCATCTCCAGGTGTTGTTCCCCCTCCGTAATGAGGTCCTCCACCCCTCCATAATTGGGACGTGCTGTATGAATGGCCTGCAGCAGAGGCAGAGCCTGGGTCCAGGCTCCCTGTACCGCCAGACTGCGGGCTTCCTGCAACTGGCGTACCAGGTCCTGACCGGCTTCCGCCTGCGCCAGGCCTGCCTGCGCGGCAAGATGATCCGGACGCTGCGCGAGGTATTCCTGAAACCGGGCCTGCGCGGTTTCATAGCGATTGACGGCCAAAGCCTGCTGGGCTTCCTCCAGCAAATGCGCGAGGGCGACTTCCTGCTGCTGCAGGACCTGCGTTTGGCGGTGCGTCCGGACCAGGAATGCCGTGGACATGCCGATCCCGGCCACCAGCAGCACCAGGAGGGGGACGACCGCGGGACGGAACCGGGCCCGGGATCTCGCCTGGGGACGCGGGGCTACGGCCCCCGGCATGTCATGGGCCCTGACCCTATGTCGGCGACGCAGCCACCTGGGTCCTGGCGCCGTGATGTTGGCCAAATCCAGAGCCTGCTGCATGCCGCTTGCCAGCCAATTGAAACCCAGGATGGAGATGGCAAAGGCCCCGGCCGGCACCAGAGGCAGCCAGTACCAGCGAAACACTTCCGCCCGGGTCCCGGCCAGCATGCCGCCCCATTCCACGGCATCGGGCGTGGCGGTCTGGCGCAGCAGGTCCGTGAAATTGATGACGACCTCCTCCCCAAAGAACATCCCGATGAACCCCAGTTCCGCCAGCAGCAACATCGCCGCGCTCAGTTCATGGGCGGTACTGGGCAATGCCAGGGGTAGCAGACCGGGCAGGACATGCCGGCGAAATTTCCGGGCGGGCGGTGTGCCGATGGCTTCGGCGGCCAGGAAATAGGGCTGATGCCGGATGTGTTCGACTGCGGTGCCAATCATCCGCGTCCAGTGGGCCCAGCCTGTGAGGCCCAGCCCCAGGATGAATACCGGAACACCAGCCCCGGGCCCAATGGCCGCGATGAACATGAAAGCAAAGAGCAGGCTGGGGAATGCGGAGGTGATGGCACTGGCCGTGCGGGCAAACTGGCGCGCGGCGCCATGGGGCAAGGCTGCCAGAACACCCAGCCCCATCCCCACGGTCATGCGCATGAGCGTGACGTAGACTACCAGCGTCAATGTGGGCCGGGTACCGAAGATGGTCCGACTGAGCAAATCCCGGGCTTCCATATCGGAGCCCAGTGGATATCGCCGGTTGGGCGGATAGGGGGCGGCATAGGTCTGGCCATTCACGTCCAGCAGGAAGGGCCCGGCAACATCCGGGTCATGGGGGGCGATCAGGCCGGGGAAGTACGCGGCCACCACCAGCAGCAGCATGACCGTGCCCCCCAGAATCAGCTGGGGATGCCTAAGCCAGACGCGTGGCCACAACAGGCGGTGCAGGCCCCATTCCCGCAGGTCATCCCGGTACAGGAACGCGGCCCCCAGGGCGCACAGGCCCACACCGGCCAACAGGCCCCAGACCCACATGGCGGCCAGCGACGCGGCCAGCAACCCGAGACTGGCATATCGGTCCATACGATAGGATCCGGGCACCATACGGAACATGGCGGCATCGGCTCCGTCAAGTTTTGGGCTTGCGCAGACCCATGGACAGGAATACGGGACGCAATGCAGGCTGGGCAGTGATGTACTGTGTGCTTGCGGGACCGGTGAGGCCGGCCCCTGGATTCCTGGCCTGCCAAAGCAGGGTACTGTTTCGTGGCCGCCTTGCAGCCCGATGCGGTCTCCGGCAGGGCGGCCGGAGCTGTGAGCGGAATGCAAGCGGCGGGCCGGTTCCGATCATCGGGGTCCCTGTCGCTATTCCGGAGGCGCCGCTGGCGGCCGGAAGGAAAAAATGCTGAACCCCCCGCTTTCGGATACTCTGGCTTTCCATCGCATAATGATATGAGGGCCCATGGGATCACAACGCGCGGTGCGCGGGCCGCAAGTTGCATTGCCAGGGAGCCGGCTCGTCACTGCATCCGGGTCCCGTGTTGGACTTGTTCTGGAATGGAAGCACTGCCCACCCCATGCCGTACCCGTACCTGCGCTCGTTCGGATTGAGGGCCATCCTGACCGTGATGGGCCTCACCGTACTCTGTTTTCTGCTGATTGACCAGCCTATCCTGCGTGAAATCTACTATCTGGCCCGGCAATGGGGAGACTTTGTGCACAATGTCCCGGCGGCATGGAACGCCGAGGCCCGGACGGTTGTGACCGCCTACGGACGTTCCCTGATATTGCTGGCCAGCAGCCTGCTGCTGGCCGTGGGGTTGGGTCTGGGTCTGGGCATCCTGGCAGGGGCGCGGGCCCAGACACCGCTCGGCCGCCTGCTGTCTGGTGTCAGTCACGTGGGTCTGGTGGTACCCAGTTTTCTCCTGGCGCTGGCCCTTATGGTCTTCTTTGTCCGGTACCTTGGTCACTGGACCGGCACTCAGCTCATACTCTTGCGGCCGACTCCCGAATGGACCCTGGACCCGAGATACATCATTGCGCCTGCCCTGACCCTGGCGGCCCGTCCGGTAGCGCACATCACCCACGTCACGGCCACCTTGCTGCGGGAACAGCTGGGCCGGGATTACATCAGAACGGCGTTGGGCAAAGGCCTGGCCCGGGGACACATCCTGTGGATGCATGCCTGGCCCAATATTGCCGGCAGTGTGCTGGGGGCCGTGAACAGTTCGCTGCTGTTTTCCCTGAGCAGCCTGCCGATCGTGGAATTCGTCTTCAGCTGGCCCGGTATCGGTCTGTATCTGCTGGGGGCGGTATTGGCACGCGATACAGAGCGCGTATTGTTCCTGCTGCTCAGTGTAAGCCTGACATTCCTGCTCCTGAATCTGGGCAACGACCTGCTGGGGCGCGCTCTGGAACCCCATAGACGGGAGCAGGCGGCCTCCCAATTCTGATTCCGGGCACCCCCGGTGCCACCGTACGCCGGGGCGCGCCGCGCGATGCCCATGCGCCTGTCCTCCAGTGGCGGTCCCGGTTCCGCACACCCCATGGAGATGGGGTGTTATTTGTAGACCACCCGGGGATCCAGGAAAGGATAAATAAGATCGACCAGCAGGTTCAACGCCATGGTCAAAAAGGCGGTGAACAGCACGACGCCGTTCAGCATGTTGAAGTCCCGACTGGTCAGGCCGGATTGGAACAGCCGGCCCAGCCCGGGGTAGTTGTAGGCCACGTCAATGAAAACGGCCCCCCACATGAAATCGTCCACCAGCAGACCCAGCGAGGTGACGACGGGAATCAGGGCGTTGCGGGCCACATGGCGCACGATCACGCGCGTCTCGCGCAGCCCCTTGGCCCGCGCCGTGCGCACATAGTCGTTTTCCAGGACCTCCAGCATGCCGGCTCGGGTCTGCCGGATAATCATGGACAGGGACCGCAGGGAGATCAGGATGATTGCCACAAAAAAGGAAGAATGCCAGGGACCTTTCCAGCCCCGGGGCACGTTCATCACGTCCAGCCATATGACCAGCAGGATCGAAGTCATGGGGACCAGGACATAGACGGGAATGGAGTACAGAAACAGACTGCTCCCCACAATGGCGTAGTCAAAGCGGGTGTTCTTGAAGTGGGCCGCCAGCATACCGAGGGGAATGCCCCCGAAGATCATGATGAGCAACGCGCCGAGCGCCAGCGAACCCGAGACCGGCAAGGCCTGCTGGATGCGATCCCAGACCGGCGCCGCATCCACGAAGGAGTACCCGAACTGGCCACGAAGCAAGTTGGTCATGTAGGTGCCAAACTGCTCGTGAAATGGCCGGTCCAGACCAAATTCGCGGCGCATGTCCGCGAGCTGTTCCGGGGTCAGATAAATTCCCTGGGCTGCGTATTCCGCGCGCTTGATCGTGACCGGATCAATGGGTCCCAGATAACCCAGCAGGAAGACCACCAGCAACGTGGCAAAGAGGGTGGGGACAATCACCACCACGCGCCAGACAAAGTACTGGAACATAGCCGGTCAGCCAGAGGCCCGGTGCCCCGCAGCGGGGGCACCGGATCTCCGGCAAGGAACTCATGGCGAATCGAGACGCCCTAGTGTTCCTGCAGATACGTTTCGGTCATGGAATGCCAGAAGCTGATGCGACTCTGTTCGTAGCCTGCGACCCACGGCTGGATCTGGTACCAGCCCCGGATGTATCCGGTCGGAATGACCAGGGCCGCATCCGTGAATGCGGTCAGCAGGGCCATGGCCTCGTCGCAATAGGCCGGATCATCGGGATCCATGGCGAGCAAGTTATCAATGGCCTCGTCCCAGCCTTCCTCGGTATAGTGGGTCCACTGCTGCTGTGCACCCCCCCGCGTGTGCGCGATCGCTTCCAGCAAGTAGCCGGGACGCGGCAGGAACGAACCGCCCGACGTGACCTGGAGGGCGACTAGGCCTTCGCCGTCAACGAACTCCGACTCGGCGTTCCGGATTTCCACGTCTTCAATGCCCAGGTTCACACGCCACATTTCCTGGATGATCTGTGCAGCCCGGATACGGGGCGGATCGGAACCGCCGGTCAGGATGCGAATCTTGGGCACGGTCTCGCCCGTGGGCCCGTATTGGGATTGGGCCAGGAAACCCTGCGCCCGTTCGATGTCAAAGGGATAGGGCTGGAACGCGTCGTCGTAGCACTGATAGGCACTGGACATGGGACTGCCCGCATTGGACGGTGCCTGTTCGCCTTCCCAGGCAATGTCCGCCACCTTGTCCCATTCGATGGCTGACATCAGGGCCCGTCGCAGGTTGACATCGTCCACCGGTTCCTTGTCTGTGAGGAAATACATGGCCCAGAACGCCGAAATCGGCACCTCGCGGAACACTTCCGGCTGATTCTTGCGCAGCAACACCGAAGAGGGGCCACTCAGGTTCAGGGCGATGTCGATCTCCTGATTCTCAAACATCAGCAGCATCGTCTGGAAGTCCCGGATCGTCGTGGCCTCGATGCCGTCCAGCAGCGAGGGTTCGCCCCACCAGTGCGGATTGCGTTCGAAACGGTAGATGGCATCCGGTTCGGGCTTGAGAAACGTCGGTTTGAAAGGTCCGGAGACAATCAGGTCCGCCGCGTTTTCACCGCGAAAGAAGCGGTCGCCCATGGCGCCGCGCCAGTCGTTGGGCGTGGCATAGGCGTCGGCATTCTCAAACAGAAACTCGAACTGATCCGCGCGGGCCGGGGCGGCTTCCCGGAATCCCCACAGCTGGGGCAGCGATCCCTCGGGCCGCCACAGGTTGACCTGGAGGGTGCTGTCGTCGATCACCACCAGACCCGCAATGGTGTCAGCCTCGCCCGCGGCAAATTCATCAATGCCCTGCACGGCTCCCATCACGAAATTGCGGGGCCAGGACGCGCGATCCGAGTGGAAGATGAAATGCCACCAGTCCACAGCATCCTGTGCCGTGATCTGCTTGCCATCCGACCAGACCGCCCGCGGATCGATATGGAACGTATAGGACGTCAGATCCGCGTTGGTCTCCCAGTCCATGGTGAACAGACCCGGGCCTACATTGCCGTCTATGTCCACCAGGAAAGGGGGATAGAACATGTGTCCGAAGTTGCACGGGCTGCCATAGTCGATCCCGGGGAAGGGGCCGGCCCCGCATCCGCCTTCATGCACGACATTCAGAATCTGGTTGTCTGCCGCACCCGCGGGCATGTCGTCCATCATCTCCATGTCTTCGCTCGGTGCCGCTTCCGGCACGGTAGGCGCACAGGCGATCAACGCCACGCTCACCAGGAGCGCCAAAGCGATACTGCCTATGCTTTGCCTGGATTTCATTGCGATACCTCCTAAATAAAGAAAAAAAGTGAATAGAGCTTGTCCTAGAACAGCAAACGACAATATCACCGAAACTTTCGGGACCGGATTGCCTGAACGGGACCGCAAGCGCAAGGACGGTCCAAAGGTGGGCTCCAGCGTGTCAATCACGGCTCCTAACCCTAAACCGATTTCTGCCCAAATGTCAAACCGGGTGTGAACGTCTCGTGTCCGAGCGGGACATCGGCACCGGGTCCTGTTCCGGGGGCTCCAGTTTCGGTTCGGCCGCTGTCTGTCTTGGCGGGAGCCGTGCAGCGGCAGGGCCCTGCGGGTCCGCCACACATTCCGCGGGCAGGTTTTTCCGGCACGTTACAATGAGACATCGGTAGCTCGTCCAGTGCAGCGCGGGTAAAGGCGCGCCGCGTTGCAGGAGCGGAGCCGCCGCCGAGCCCCTGCTTTCCCTGGAGAGATCCCGTGACAATCCCCGATGTCCCCGTGCTTCCCGAACCCAAGAGCCCGACCGAACCCCTGGAGATGCAGAACCGCATGCAGGAGACAGTGGCGGGCCGCCGTCCCATAGACGAAAAGTATCCTTATTTCCCGCCGGACTATCAGCAGCCTTTCATCCATGTCGGTACCGAGCGGCAGCTGTTCCTGGACAACTACATCCTGGATTGGCTGGACGCCGTGGAACGCGTGTTTCCCCCGCCCGCAAGACCTGAAACACCCGTGCTGCAGGCCAATGACTATCCATGGGAACACCGGGAATCGCCCTGGCCTGCCGCCGCCCTGCAGGATCCGGATACCGGCACCTACAAACTGTGGTATGTCATTCACATTGGGACCGATCCCTTTGGCGACAGGGGCATGGCGCTGTGCTACGCCGAATCGGACAACTGTACCCACTGGTCCAAGCCCCTCTTTGCCCACGGGCAGCCCTTTGCGGATCACACCTCCACCAACATTGTGCTCACCGATTCGGGCCATCACCTGTCGGTGGTGGTAAATCCGGATCGCAGCAACCCGGAACGCAGGTACCTCCTGCTGTACAACCCGCACGACCAGGCACGGGCATTGGGACGCCGCACCATGACCACCGTGCTCGGTTCGCCGGACGGCATTCGCTGGCACATGGTGAACCAGCACAGCGACCGGCGGCATCATCATTTTCAGCGGATTCTGTGGGACGAGAGCATTCAGAAGTGGATCGGCTACAGCCAGTATTCCCACCACTGGAATCCCCTGCACCGACGGCGGCAGATTGGGCGCCAGGAGAGCGCCGACTTTATGCACTGGTCTCCCAAGGAGATTGTCCTGAGTCCCGAGTGGGATCCGACCGTGGCCCCCAACGTGGAATTTCACGACATGTCAGTGCGCAAGGTAGGCGGCACCTACATTGGCCTCATGGCCGAATTCGTGGCCGAACCCATCTGGTGCAGCCGCGCCGGCCACAATTGGCGGGACATTGCGCATACGCGGCAGGTGTTGTACAGCAGCCGGGACGGCCGCCGATGGGCCCGGGCCACGGTGGACCGGCCCTGGGTGGACCATGGACCGCCCGGCAGCTACGACTACGGTTTCATCGCGCCTTCGGTCTCCGATCAACTGGTGCATGACGGCAAGGTCTATATTTTCTACAATGCGGCGGGAGACAAACAGCACTGGTTCAGCCGCGATCCAGGTGCCGATCTGGTGCCGCAGGCCGCCGTGACCCGCGCCACGGCCCAATGGCAGCGATACGGCGAGATCATGGGACGTTATCCTCCGCACTGGTCCCGGACCCTGAGCACGTTCATTTTGCGGGAAGATGGCTGGGCCTGTCTCCGCCCCCAATACGAAGAAGGGCGCGTGTATACCCAGCAGTTTGTCTTTGAGGGCGATGAACTCGCGGTCAACGCGGACTGTGGCGGCGGCTACCTGCAAATTGCAATCCTGGATCCCCATTTCAACCCCTATCCCGGTTTCAGCCGTGCGGATTCCGTGCCGGTGGTAGCCGACCGGACCGATCAGATCTGGCACACACCACGCTGGCAGGGGAAGGCCCACCTGCGCGAATTGTGGAACAAGCCCGTGCGCCTGGTTTTTCATCTGCACCAGGCCCACTTGTATTCGTTCCAGTTTCGCCATGCCGGCTAGGGCCGGATGCCGTCCGATGCCGACAACGCGGGCCGGAGGATATTCCTGGCAGGACGTCCCGGACTCCGGTCAGTCCCTGCGGCTGCGCCTTTCCCCACGTCGGAGTGCAGGCCGCAACAACGGAGTCACCGGCATATCCAGATGCCCAGTCGTCCGGTCTGCAGACCGGTGAGACAAGGCCCGGGCCGCCCGCGTCCGGCAGTCACCTTTGCGCTGCCCCATTAGGCCAGTGCCTGTCTGAACCGTACCGCGGACCCCCACACCGCCTGCCGTGTACCGGCCTTGACCTGTGTATCTGTCCGGAACAGCCGATGATGATCGGGACCCTGGGCCCCGGTCTGCGCGCAGGATACCGGGGCCGGCGTCCTCTGCTGCTACGCTGCAGACTCCTGCTCCGGCCACTCAGGAGCCGTCGTCATGGGGGATTGTTGCACCCAGCAACAGCCGGTGCCATGCTTCCGGCGTGGTTTCCAACTGGTCCAGAGTTTCGTCGCTCGGCCATGTCTGAGGAGGATGATACGCCCAGTGTTGCATCACCGGGTCGGCAGCACCTGGTGCAGTTGCATCCAGGATCCGGTGCAACATACGCCCCCATATTTTCAGTTCCCCCTTCAGCGCGGCCTGCATAGCCGGCAGATCCTCCACGGGGACCCATATTTCCCAAGGGGCCTGCCAGCACTGGATACCTTCCGGTGCCCAGCGCAGGGACGTGTTGAGTACCTGGCTGGCCATGCCTCCCTCTGCGTCCGCCTCTATGAGGCGGTATGTAGTCAGGCGGTAGGGTGTACCATCTGCGGCATCCAGTGTGTATCCCCAGAGCGGAGACCGTTGCTGTGGGTCCACGAGCCAGTATTCCCGGATTCCCATGCGGGCATACGTAAACATCTTGTGACGCCAATCGTTGTCCCGCTGTTCCCGGTCTGAATGGGATACCACCTCCACCACCAGGAGGGGCACGCCATCCCGGTCATATCTATAGGATGAGACGTCATCATCGGGGGTAGGGCGGGGCCACAAGGCCAAATCGGGCCGTACATTGGAGGTATGCCGTTCAGAGTCGAAAAAGGCTGCGGGAATTCCACTGATCTGCACGTCGATACTGACATGCACCTCCGATGTCACCGCGCGCGTGAGCATTTTCAGCGCGGTGTTCATCTGCATGCGAAATGTGCCATGGGAGAGCGTCGGCGCCATCATGCGTACCTCCAGTACCACATAGTACGGATCGGTGGTTTCCGTTTCCGTGTATCGGTGTTTGTACGGGCGATAGGCATAACCCGGCAGGTAATGCGACAAGGCGCAGATGTGCTGCAGGGCGTCTGTGGGGTGCACCCCGTTGTCAACCGCGCCGGACTGCGGCAGAGCCACAGGCACATCAGGCTGTGGCTGCGACATGAGCAAAGTACAGGCAAGCGGATATCAGACGGATAATAGTGTACTAGGCTGGGAATGCCAGAGCGGTGGCAGTCCTGTCTCCCCTTGGCCCGAACCGGCCCCGCGGTGGATCTCCTGGAGTCATGGATGCCGAGCCAAGGGCATCCGAACATGCAGGTCGGGGTGGAACAGGACGGAAAAGCCCGTACAGGGGCACCGTGCCAGCAAAAGGCTTGGGCCCGGCTTGGGCGTCCGGATGTTCAGGGCCCTGGCTCCACCTGTTCCGGTTTCCCGGAGGCCGCCGAACGGTAGCAGGCATCCAGAGTGGCCTGGACCCGAAACGCGTGGTTCAGATCGGTGGCTGGCGCCGCATCCGATCGTAGCGCGCGACAGAAGTCGGCTACAACGCCGGCATGCAGGTCAACAGGCCGATCCGGATGTTGCTGTACCAGGGTCCGTACCTGCCCCGCTTCCGGATGCGTCCGCCAGAGCACGTCCGCGGCACCGCGGGTCGGCACCATGGTCAGCTCCAGGCTGCCTTTGTCACCCGTGATGCGGAATGTGGACTGCCCCGCACCGGGCAGGTACTCACCGCGTTCGTAGATGATCGGTGTGCCGTCGGCACACTCTATCCAGGCGCAGACGTGCGTTTCGCCATCCGAATCCGGCACCACGAAATCCGCCAGATCCGGGCTGATCGGCCACATGACTGCCTGGACTGTACGCGGTTCGAGCGGTTCCGGGCCCATGCCCCACAGGTAATCAAAGTCGTAGCTGCCCCAGTTCATCAGAATCCCGCCGCCATTCAGTCGCCGCTGCAGTCGCCAGGCCGGCGGCAGGACATCCGGGCGGGACGGGGGCTGGACCAGGGACCGGAATGAAATGCCGCGCAGGATTCCCAGGGTCCCGGCTGCCAGAATCCGTTGAATGGCGGGAAAGGTAGGCACACAGCGAAAACGGGCCGAACATCCGGCCACCACGATCCCCGGAGCCTGCCAGGCCGCGAGCTGCTGCACTTCGCCCGCGTGCATCGCCACCGGCTTTTCCAGCAGGAGGTGATGTCCTGTTGCCAGGACCTGCTGCGCCAACGGCAGCCGATCCGCGGGCGGAATGGCCAATATCACGGCCTCCACGTCATCAAGAACCAGCATCTCGCGGAGGTGAGTACAGACGCGCGGCACGTCCCAGGCCGCAGCCAGGGCGTGCGCCCGGTCCGGCTCCCGATCCAGCACGGCCGCGACCCGGGCGCATGCCAGACCGGCCGCGGACCGTACGTGGTGCGCGCCGATCACACCACAGCCCACGATTCCCAAACCCACCGGGATCATGTCGGTTTGGGTCACCGCGCAGGATCTTTGTCACATTTCACGGCCATGGGAAGCCTGTCACCCTCGCGTCTTGGGGGCTGCATCACATGCCGGACCGGAGACATAGGGCTGCCTTAAAGTCAAGGCGGAGGCCGCAACGGGTCCGGTGCACGACCGGCACAGGAAACAGGATATCGTCTGCCATACCCGGATTCCGCGCAGATGGTTCAGGCTTGCTCCCAGTCGTCAAGACCGACCAGGCGGCGTCCCAGCGGCGTCAGCTGGGCGGGTGCGGGCTGATTTTCATCAAGGTGTCTGGGATCCGCGGGAAACGGGCCGCGGTGGCGATACCCCATGGGCAGCCGCTTTTGCCAGGTGCGGACCAGCTCTGCCCGATGATCTTCATCCTGGGGATCGGCCGGGCGCATGGCGATGTATTGGGCGAGACGGGGGCGGTTCGTCAGGTTGGGCCCGTTCCCGTGGAGAAGTGCCGTGTGCCAGATCACCAGATCGCCCGTCTCGCCGGGAATGGATTGCACTTCCAGATCCCCCAGCTCGGGATTGCGGGCATTGGCCCCTTCCGGCTGTCGGGTCAGGATCTCGTCCACTCTGCGGTGTGATCCGGGCACGCATTGGAACCCGCCCTGTTCCGCCGTGGTCCGGGAAAGGCAGAGCACTCCCTGCACCATCAAGGGGATGGGCCAGGTGTGGGGGTCGAAGTCCCAGTGGATGAAGCCCGGGTAGGCGTGTTGCTGCTGCACGGGCGGATTCATGTTAACCCGATCCACCACCCTGAGCCAAAGCCGGGGTGTGCCGAACAGCTCGCTGTAGGCTTCGTGTATGCGCGGGTACTGTCGCGTGTCCCACAGGGCTTGGTGGTGATACAGCTCCACCATGCCGGCCTTGGAATGCCAGGGCGGCAGGTCATACCAGCCCGCGGGGTCATCGGGAGCCATGCCCAGGAATTCCCACAGCGCATCTGCCACGGCGGCACAGAGGGACGCAGGGACAGCTTCACGCAACACGATGTACCCGTTTTCTTCCCAACTGTCCAGTGCGGCCTGCGTAAAAACACTCATGTTTGCCCTCGGTTCCTTTTGGTCTTGCGGATGCGCCTGAGCCGGCCTTGCAGGCGGTGCCTGTCGGTCAGACGACAGAAGCTGCGTTGTGTCTGAATCTTACGACAATGGCCTCATGTGTCTGGTATGGCACAACCGGAAGTCCACCGGGCTTTGACGAGGACGGAAGGTACAGGATCCGCCCGCACTGGCCGCGGGCCTGCTGCTTCAATATTGTCTCTGCCATCATCCCGGCCGGCTGCGGGGACCCCGTTGTGCAGCACTGTTAATGGTCTGGTCCAAATTGCATGAACCGCAGCATGCAGGCCGTGGAGAGCGTGGGGGAGGCTGCACGTCACCCCAGGATCAGGTCCAGTTCATATCCTGCCCCAGAATATACGGCGGGCGGTGCGGTGGCGCAAGGCCCGCTGCAGGCACTCCCGCAAGGCTATCCCGGTTTGTGCGCCCATGGCTCCGCGGATTCAAAACGCTCAGGCCGGCTCCTGATTTCCGCTTGATCCGATATGTGATATAATTATATCACACCAGGGTTGCAAGGCCGCAAAGAGGGATCGGGAACGACTTCTGCGGCGGCCCTTTTCAGCCCTTCACGGCCCCCAGCGTGATGTTGGTCAGCAGTGCCTTGCGGCCGGCCACGAAAATGGCCACGATGGGGAGGGTGGCGATGAACGCGCCGGCCAGAATCATCCCGTATTCAATCTTGTAGAGGCCAATCAATGTGGCCAGACCCAGCGGAAACGTGAACTTGTCCGTGGACCGCAGCACAATCAGCGGCCACAGGTAATCATTCCAGGTACCCAGGAAAACCAGCACGGCCAGAATGGAGAACGCCCCGCGGCTCAAAGGCAACCCGATGCGGGCATAGATGCCGAGCTCGGAAGCGCCATCAATGCGGGCTGCATCCAGCAGTTCGTCGGGCACGGCCAGCATGTTCTGCCGCATGAAGAACGAGCCGAACGCCGTCACGGCTCCCGGGATCACGATAGCCAGATACCGGTCTATCCAGCCTATCTCGATCATCAGCAGAAACAGCGGGACCAAGGTCATTTGAAAAGGGAAAGTCAGCGTGGCCAGCAGAAATATAAAGAGCGGCTGCTTGCCGCGGAACTCGTACTTCGCGAAGCCCCAGCCCACCATGGTGGCTACCAGCAGTGCAAGGACGGTCTGGGCTACCGACACAACGATACTGTTGCTCATCTGCTGCAGGAACGGGATGGTCTCCCCGCTGAGCAGGCGCGTGTAATTGACCAGGGTCGGTGCCTTGGGCAACCAGGTCAGGGGATAGGCGAAGATTTCGGCATCCGCCTTGAAGGAGCCCGTGATCATGTAGAGAAAGGGAGCTCCGGTCAGGACTACGCCCACACCCAGCACCACATAGACCAGGGCGGTGTCCAGTTGGCTCCGCAGCTGCATGCCCCGCTCGAGCGGTCGTGGCGCCACGACGGCCATTTCACTCTTCCCGGAACATGCCCAGGACCCGCAGCTGGAGCAAGGTCAGGAGCAGGATGATGGCGGCCAGCGTAATGCCCAGGGCTGCGGCGTAGCCGAACTTCAGGAAACGGAAGCCGTTCAGATACAGCAGCATGGTCAGAAAAAGGCCCCCGTTGTTCGGGCCGCCGGATTCGTCTCCCGTAAGGAGTGCGGGCTCGGCAAAGAGGTTGTAGGAGCCAATGATGGCAAAGGTCATCACGAATATGATCACGGGCCGCAGCAGGGGCAGAATGATGTAGCGGAAGGAATTCCAGCGGTTGGCCCCGTCGATAATGGCGGCCTCCCTGACTTCACCGGGGATATTCTGCAGTCCGGCCATGAAATACAGGGCGTTGATGCCGGTAAACCGCCACAGGCCCAGCAGGATAATGGCGGGCAGGATGTACTCCGAATCCAGCAGCCAGCGGATTTTCGCGAAGCCCAGCGGTTCCAGGATCATGTTGTTGATCAAGCCGTATTCGTGCTCGAAGACCAGCCCGAAGATGATGGCCACGACGACCCCGGACGTGATATTGGGGGCAAAGAAGAAGAGCCGGAAGAACTCCCGGAGATGCAGGCGGCGGCGTGTCAGCAGCAGGGCCAGCCCCAAGGCCGCGGGGGCAATGAGCAGAATGCTGCCCAGAGCATAATAGGTGGTGTTGAAGAGCGCCTTCCGAAAGAGGTCGTCCTGGACCAGGTCCAGGTAGTTCTGCAGACCGACAAATTCCGGCACACTGCCGATCCCAATCTGTTGAAAGAGACTGAGCCGGGCAGCCCACAGTACCGGGAACAGAAAAAAGACGGCATACCCGACAAAGAAGGGACTGATAAAGAAATACGGCGCAAATTTGCGCTGCCAATGGTTCATGGCACCGGCAAGGGAGAAGCAAAACAGGGCGGGCTCCCACCCGCCCTGTCAGGATCCATCGTGTGCGGGGCGCGACCTAGGCCTCGCTGGCCATGATCTCGCGCACCTGGTTCGCGATCGCGGTGAATACCGCTTCAGGGGTTTCATCCAGGTCATAGATGGCCTGCCATTTGGCCCCCAACAGTGCATTCAGCTCCGAGCGGTACGGACTCTGATACTGGGCCGGCACGTCTTCGGCCACATTGGCAAAGAGACCGCCCAGGTCCTGGCCCGCGAAATATGCGTCCGCGGCATGCAGCCGCGGACTGTCCATGGCCGGAATGTAGTGTGGGAAGAGGCTGGTCATTTCAAAGCGGCGCACGTTGCCTTCCACGGACAGCATGGTGTATTCCACAAAGTCCCAGGCTTCTTCCACGACCGGGCTGGTCTGGACGATGCAGGCTCCTGTACCGCCGTGACAGCTGGTGGTCAGGCCTCCGGCTTCCCAGACGGGCAAGGGCCGCGCCATCCACTTGCCGGCCAGATCCGGGACATTGTCCTTGAAGAATCCGGCATACCAGTCCGCACCGGTATGGGTGAGATAACGCCCGTCGTTGATGGCCGCCCACCACGCATCTCCCGTGGGCGGCTGGTCCGCGATGCCGTGGGCGTCCCGCAGGGCCAGAATCCAATTGGCTGTGTCAATGACTGTCTCCGAATCCAGTGTAACGTTGCCGTCTGCATCGAAATAGTCCACGCCGCGCTGCCGCGAGAGCAACTCGGTGGAATAATTCAAGCTGGCTGCCTTGACGTTGTCATTGGATACGGCGGCACCGGCCGCAATGAAATCGTCCCAAGTCTCGATGGCCTCCATATCGATACCGGCTTCCGCAAATATGTCCGACCGGTAGTAGAGCACCACAGGGGTCAGAGCATGTTCCACGCCATAGATCTTGCCCTTGTAGCTGTAGAGAGCCTCCCGGTTCAGGACCAGATCGTCAATGTATCCGCCTTCCGACAGCCGGTCCTTGATGTCTACAAAGCCGGGATCCGCGCCCCGCAGAAAGCCGCCGAAACGGCCTTGTTCAATATCCGCGATGTCAGGGGCCCCCACACCGCCGGTCTGCAATGCGATCTGCACCTTGTCATGCATGTCGGTATAGGCGATTTCCGAGACCGTGAGTTCAAAGTCGCTGTTGACTTCGTTCACGTAGTCCTCCCCCATGGACCGATACCAGCGCGCATGGGTATTGACGAAAGTCCATATTTCCATTTCCACGGCCGCGGCCGTCGCGCCCGTGTCGACCGCGGGGAGAGCCGTGGCGCAGGCCGCCAGAACCCCCCCCGAGATCGCCAATCCGGCCCCTTGGAGGAAATTACGTCGAGACAGTGGTCTGGACCTTAACATGGGTTGCTCCTTACGATCGTGATGGGGATTCCTGGCAGCCAGGAAAAGGATATGAGGAAATTGTAAAACCGATGCCGGAATCCTCCGAAATGATCGCAGCTCCGGCAACCTGCCGGCACAGTGGGGCGGAGCCAGAGCATGGACCTGTTCAGACAGGCCGCTTCTGTGCCGGGCAGCACCACCGGACGTGGCTGGAAGGGCCGGTGGCCGGTCCGGCCTCTGTGGGATGATCCGGATGCCCCGTGTACATGCGCGGATGTTCCCTAGTCCATGGGGATATTCAAGCCAGTATTGCAGAACACTGCTTCCGCAGCTCCCCTGTTGCCGTTCTTTCGGATTTGCCCCAACCAGGCTGGGGTGCTCTCCGCGGGCCGGACCGCTCGCCACACCGTACAGTGCATCCTGCGCCCCGGGGTTGTAGGCATACTTCCCGCCGCGTGTCCGCACCATGCACGGTGAAAACAGGACTGAGCTCATACCCGTACAATATCCTGTAGGTGTCATCGGGCCGATCGGCCGCCGTATCTTCTCACAGCCAGAGGCCCAGGGAACACCCATCCAGGGGTCCCGCCATCTCCAGCAGGGTGGGCATCGGATCCACCGGGTTCACAAAGGCGTCACGGATCGTTCCGGCAGGTGTTTCAAACGGTCTCTCCCCGCGAAAACGCGACCCCACGGGGCCCGCGCGGTGCCCCTGGACCCGGGTCAGTGCCGAGGCCTGGCAAGCCGCAAAACAGTTTTCAGACCTCCTATGTTTCCCTTTGCGTCAGAAACAGATCGTAGGGGGTGCCTTTCCAGCCATCCTCCGCGCTGATGTCGTCCCGGGTGCGCTGCAGCCACACCAGCAGCCGGTCCTTCATGCGCCGGAGTACATGCCGGTAGCCCAGGTCGGCGGCCAGATTGCGCAGTTCGCCCGGGTCGCTCGCCACATCGTACAGTTCGTCTTCCGCCCCGGGATTGTAGACGTACTTCCAGCTGCGTGTCCGCACCATGCGCTGCGAGAACAGGGCGGGCTCATAGCCGTGAAACTCCGCGTAGATGTCATCGGACCAGTCCGGCGGCGTGTCCCCCCGCAGCCAGGGCAGCAGGGAACGCCCGTCCAGATTGTCGGGTACTGCAGCATGCCCCATCTCCAGCAGGGTGGGCATCAGATCCACCAGGCTGACAAAGGCGTCGCAGATGGCTCCGGCCGGAGTCACTCCCGGCCAATGCACGATCAGCGGAATCCGGTACGTTTCGTCGTACATGTACATGCCTTTGTTGAACAGACGATGGCTGCCCACCATGTCGCCGTGGTCGCTGGCGTACATCACGATCGTGTTGTCGGCCAGACCCAGGGAGCGCAACCGGGAGAGAATGCGCTGGATCTGGTCGTCGATGAAAGTGCAGTATCCCCAGTAGTGGGCAATGACCCGCTGCCAATCCGGCCAGGTGAGATGACTGGCATTCCAGCGCAGCATCTCCTTTTGTTGAATCAGGGGCTTGCCATCAAAGGTTTCGTCAAAGTTGATCCAGCGCGGCACGGCGTGCGGATCGTACAGGGTGTCATAGGGCGCGGGCACGCTGTAGGGAAAGTGCGGGCCAAAGAACGAAGCGAAAATCAGGAAGGGGGTTTCCCGGGTCGCCTGCGCGGCCAGCAGGGCGTTCGTCCTGTCCGCGACCCAGGCTTCCTGCATGTGCTTGCCCAGCAGCTGGGCGCGACCGCAGAAAGGGGCGTTGCCGCCCCACTCCAGCCGCTGCACTTCCCGCGCCCGATCCGGCTGCAGGCCCAGTTTCGATTTCTCCCGGTGATAGGTCGCGTCGTCGGCGAAGGACCGGAAACCCCAGTGCGCCGGCTGGCGCGCCCCCGGCAGATGCCATTTGCCCACATGGTGCACATCGTAGCCCCGCCGGTGCAGGAGCTGGGAATATCCTGTGCACTCCAGCAGTTGCCGATCAAAGACGCCATTGAAATTGCCCATGTTGGCCAGCAGGCCGTGGTTGTGGGCGTACAGACCCGTCAGCAGGGAAGCGCGGGCCGGCGAACACAGGGACGTCGGCGTGAAGGCGTGGGTAAACCGCATGCCCCGGGCGGCTATGGCGTCCAGGGCGGGCGTCTGCACAATCGGCGCTCCATTGCAGCCGACTGCGTCAAAACGATGCTGGTCCGCGAACAGAAACAGAATGTTGGGTTGGGTCTGGGTCATGGCAAAACAGGCTCACAAATGCAATTGGCACGGTACAGGCAGGAACCCCGGCAGCCGACTGCCGGGCCGTGCATCCGGGGACCGACATCGACCGCCCACCGCGGAGTCATCCCTTGATCCCGGTGAAGACGATGCCCTGAATGAAGCGTTTCTGGGCCACGGTGAACAGCACCAGCAGGGGCAGCATGCTGAGAAAGGACGCGGCCATCAGCAAATGCAGCTGCGGCAGGACGCCTTCCGAACCCTGAAAGAACTGCAGGGCCAGCGCCAGCGTGCGTTTGGCCGGCGTGTTCAGGTAGATCAGGGGTTCCAGAAAATCGTTCCAGCGCGCCCGGAATTCGAAAATGGCCACGATGGCCAGCGCTGGCATCGAGAGCGGCAGGATCACGCGCCAGAAAACCTGGAGGGAATTGCAGCCGTCAATGCGCGCGGCGTCCTCCAGCTCGAAGGACAGGGTCATGAAGAACTGGCGCAGCAGGAAAACATAGAAGGGGCCCAGGAAAAAGGCCGGCACGATCAAGGGCTTGAAGGTGTCGATCCAGCGCAGTTTGCTGAACAGGATGAACTGCGGGATCAGGGTGACCTGGCTGGGCAGCATCATGGTGCTGAGCAGGACAATGAAAATGGCATCGCGTCCCGGAGCCCGCAGCCGGGCGAAGCCATAGGCCGCCACCGCACTGGCCATCAGTTTGCCGGCGATGGAACCCAGTGTGACCACAAGACTGTTCCACACGAATGTCCAAAATGGCCAGAAGGTCATGACCTGGCGGTAGTTGTCCCACTGTATGGGCTGCGGGATCCATTGCGGCGGGAACAGGTACACGTCCATCTGCTGTTTCAGCGAGGTGGAAATCATCCAGAAGAACGGCAGACAGATGACCGCGGTGCCGGCCAGCAGCAATCCGTAGGTAATGACATGTTCCAGGCGGCGCGCTGTGGACCGGCGCATGCCCAGGAGGCCCTTCACCGGTCACTCCCGCTGCCGTTCCTGATAGAACACCCACATCGGCGAGGATTTGAACACGAGCAGGGTCAGGATCAGCACGATGACCAGCAGGACCCAGGCCATGGCGGACGCGTACCCCATGTACAGATATTCAAAGGCGTTTTCGTACAGGTAGTAGTTGTAGAAGAGCGTGGAGAAATTGGGCCCGCCGCGGGTCATGACGTAGGCCGGCGTGAATTCCTGAAAGGACGCGATGAGCCCGATCACCAGATTGAACAGGATCACGGTGCTGAGCAGGGGCAGCGTGATGAACCAGAAGCGATGCCCGCGGGAGGCCCCGTCGATCTCGGCTGCCTCGTACAGTTCGCTCGGTATGCCCTGCAGCCCCGCCAGGTAAATCAGCATGCTGCCCCCTACACCCCACAGGCTCATGAGGGCGATCGCGGGCAGGGACCAATGTTCGTCAAACAACCAGGCCGGACCCTGGATATGCACGAAGGACAGCAAGGTATTGAGAATGCCGAATTCAGGATTGAAAATCCACATCCACAGGAGGGCCACGGCCACGCCGGAAATGACGGACGGCAGGTAATAGACCGTGCGGAAGAACACGATGCCCCGCACCTGCTGATTCATGAGCAAGGCAATGCCCAGCGCCAGGACCAGACTGAGGGGCAGGTGCAGGACCACGTACAGACCGGTGACTTTCAGGGACTGCCAGAACAGTTCGTCCGTCACCAGCGCCCGGAACTGTCCCAGCCCCACCCACTGCGGGGCCCGGATGATGTTGTATTCCGTGAAGCTGAAGTAGAGGGAGGCCAGAATCGGGCCGATCGTGAAGGCCAGCAAGCCCACGCACACCGGTGATATGAACAGGTAGCATTCGATCGCTTCCCGCCGTGCCCGGAATCTGGCGCGGGACGGCCGCCGTTGCTTCCTCGCCATCATGTGCCTGGGTGCCGCTCCGCCGCGCCCGGATCGCCGGGGTACATCTGGAACCGTCTCTTTTGCCGGCGTGCCCCGTGCCTCATGCGCCGTTGCGCCGTGAAGGGGAGCACCCGGGATCGGGGCCCTAGCCGTCCAGAATCTCCTGGGCTCTCTGTGCCATGTTGCGGGCGGTGTCTGCCGGCGTCTGCTCTCCGGTCATCAACTTGTCCATTTCCGGATTGAATGCCTTGTTGCGGACCTCGGTCCAGGCGGCAAAGTAGAAGTCGCGGTTGCGGGAATACGCCATGGCATCCACCCGCGCCTTGTGATGGGGCGGTGCGCCTTCCAGTTCCAGGAACACAGGCGACGTGGCCCATTTGCGCATGATGGGGGCATTGAGCCCATCCCGGGCATACATCTCCTGTGCCCGATCGCCTTGATGGTAGGCGGCATGGGCCCAGGCCGCGTCGGGGTGCCGGGCCGTGCGGGGGATCACGATCCCGCCGGCCGCATGTGCCGCGGCCTGGTGCCGGTCGCGCGGCAGATGCGCCAGATCCCAGGCAAAGGCATCGATCTTGCGGCGGGCATTCACGGCCCAGGTCCCGGTGATTTCCATGCCGATGCGGCCCGAATTCCACCCGCCTTCAAAGCCGGCGGCTTCGCCCGCCGTGGGCGCGGCGCCGTGGGTATGTACCATGTCTTGCAACCATTGGCAGGTCGCGACCATTTCCGGGCTGTCCAGGAGACAGGTGGTGGGGTTGTACACGGCATCAAAGATGTCGCCGCCGCGCGCCCACAACTGGCTTTCCCACACCATCCACCAGTAGGCATTGCTGGCCCCGAAGGTGCGGTGGATACCCTCTCCTCCGGTCATGGCCACGGCCATGGCGGCATAGTCTTCATACGTCCAGTTTGCATCCGGGTAATCCAGACCGGCTGCGGCCAACATGTCCATGTTGAGATAGGCCGCCATGACATTGGGCCCGATGACTGTGGCGAACATATCGTCGTCCATGGTATAGATGTCATACAGATCGGTCATGTACAGGGCCTCGTCCAGCAGCTCGGCGTCCCGATTGAAATATTCGGTCAGCGGTAGCAGGACGTCATCCGCCCACAGCGTGGGAAAGTACTGGGTACCGGTGCGCAGATTTTCGGGCGGATCGCCGGAGGCAATCCAGGAGAACAGTTTTTGGGCATAATCCGACCCGGGGAAGCCCAGCGTCTCGATCCGGATGCCCGGATCCTCCTCCATGTGGGCCGCGGCGATGTTGTCATAGAGTGTCAGTTCCTCGGTGTTGCCCCAGCCGGCAAAGCGAATGCTGATCGGCTCGGTGGCGGGCGCGCTCGGCGCGGCGGGTACGGTCGCTGTGCAGGCGGCCAGGCCGGTTGCCGCGCCCAGCCAGGACAGACTTTTCAGAAAAGTGCGGCGGGATACGTTCGGTGGAACCATCTTGGGCCTCCTGGGTATTGAAATGGCTTGTGGCGCGAATCCTAACAGAGGATGGACCATTGCCGCACGGCACCATGAATTGACATAATGTCGGTATGCAGTCGGCTAACGGAAGCAGTTCCGGTCTGTCGGCCTGCTGTGCCGGCCCGGCCGGAAGCGAAAGAGCCACCGATCCAGCGAAGTGCACCCTCGTGGGTCTTCCCTATGGGGAGACAGTGTCGAGTCCCGGCAATGTGGCCCTCTGGACTTGCGGCCGCGGGTGCCCCTGTTCCACGCTCGGGGATTGCGCGTCTTGTGGCGGTCCGAGGTCCTGGCGCCTGGGAATCGCGGCAGGGCACGGGCCGGTTGAGGCGGTACATCCTGCACAAAGCCAGATACAGGTATGATGCGGGCACCCTTCCTGAATCCGCGACCGGTGAGAAGACCATGCACCCTGATCCGCCATGCTGCAGAACCATTGGCCAACTCCGACAGGACTTGACGCAGGGGGTGACATCGGCCGTCGACCTGTGCCAGTCCTATGCAGACCGCATTGCCGCCGCCACGCCGGATGGCTCCGGGTTGAATGCAGTGTTGGGTCTGAATCCGGCCCTGCAGGCGCAGGCCCGTGACCTTGATGTGCTACAGACTGATTCCGGCATGCCCTTGGCCGGCATGCCCATTCTGATCAAGGACAACATTCTGACGGAGGGCCCGGTCCCCACTACCTGCGGTTCCCTGGCCCTGCAGCATTGGGTTCCCGGGGCGGATGCGCCGGTGGTCCAGGGCTTGCGGCGGGCCGGAGCCTTGATTCTGGGCAAGGCCAATCTGTCGGAATGGGCCAATTTCCGGTCCACGTCTTCCTCCAGTGGCTGGAGCAGCGTCGGCGGCCAGACCCGCAATCCGCATGTCCTGAATCGCGACCCCAGTGGTTCCAGCAGCGGCTCTGCCGTGGCGGTCAGCGCGGGGCTCTGTGCCGCCGCCGTCGGCACTGAAACCGACGGTTCCATTTGCGCGCCGGCCTCGCGCAACGGGGTGGTCGGGGTCAAACCCACGGTGGGTCTGGTAAGTCGCACCGGTATCATTCCGATCTCGCACCGCCAGGATACGGCCGGGCCCATGACCCGATCGGTGCGGGATGCCGCTCTCATGCTGTCGGCCATGGCCGGGCCGGACCCCACCGATCCGGTCACGCAGGATATTCCGGACGATTTCATGTGCCACCTGGATCAGCATCTGGGGGCATCCGGTTTGGCCGGGATCCGCATCGGCATGCTGGCACTGCCGGACTGGACGTTTTCGGCGGTGGCACCGTTGTACCACGCTGCGGCCGACCTGCTGCGGGAACTGGGTTCCGATCTGCAGGCAGGGCTGCAGATGACGGGTCCCAACTGGGGACAGCAGGAAAAACTGGCGTTGAAGACCGAGTTCAAAGCGGGTCTCAATGCGTTTTTCCAGGTCCAGGCTGCGATCCCTCCTGTACGGTCCCTGGCGGAGCTGATCGAGTTCAATCAGGTCCATGCGGACCGGATCATGCCGATCTTCGGCCAAGAATTGTTGCTGCAGGCGCAGGCGACCGATCCCGAGGACCCCCGGTATGCCCAGGCCGTGGCGGATCTGGCCCGTCTGAGCCAGGATGAAGGTTTGCTCAAACTCCTGGACGGACATCGCCTGGACCTGATAGTGGCTCCCACCGCCAACCCGGCCGCGGTTGTGGATCATGTATGGGGTTCCAGGGGCGGTGCCAGTTTCTGTTCCCCGGCCGCGGTCGCGGGGTACCCGCATGTCACCGTACCCATGGGTACGGTTCGGCACCTGCCTGTGGGTCTGTCGTTTGTCGGACGGCCGTTCAGCGAGCCTCTGCTGCTGCAGGTGGCCGACTGTTTCGAACGGGCGCTGGATTTGGTCTTGGCCCCCCAGTTCATACCGTCGCTGGAAACATAGCGGCCTGCAGGGCCTGTGGTGCGGAAGACCGCGGCGTGCGTTGGGTCTGGCGCTGCCCTTCCCGGTCATTGTCATTTGCGGATCGGAGAAGGAGTAAGATCAGACAGGCCGCGCGCCTCGTCCGAGGCCGGGCTGCCCTACAGTTCCCGTTCGCTTCCTCCATCTTTGCCAGGAGTCTGCCGCATGAGCGCATCCTCTCAACCGGACCACACCTCCAAAGTGCCTTTCTTTGCCTTTCCAGACACCCTGGAGGCTCAGGAAGAGGCGCTCGGCGCGAATCCGCTGATGCAGCGGTTCGCCCAGTCCCGCCGGAACATGGCCTCGGATCCGCACCGGCCGCAATACCATTTCGTCAGCCCGGAACATCGTCTTAACGATCCCAACGGGCTCTGTTACTGGCAAGGCAACTGGCATCTCTTTTACCAGGGATATCCCCCGGAAGATCCGCGGCAGCACTGGGGTCATGCGGTCAGCCGGGACCTGATCCACTGGCGGGATCTGCCCTATGCCATTTACCCGCATCCCGAACATGCCGTCTTCTCCGGGGCCGCTCTGGTCGAGCCCGACCGCGTCATCGCCATTTATCACGGCACCCAGGTGGGCAATATGGTGGCGACATCCCGTGATCCCTTGCTGCTCAACTGGAAAAAGCTCACGGGCCAGGCCGTCATTCCCCTCGCGGGGCCCCAGGGCGAAGAGCTGCCCTACCGGGTTTTTGACCCCTGTATATGGAAGAAGGGCAATCACTACTACTCGCTCTCCGGCGGCACCCTGCCCCATCCCACCAATGGACGCCGCACCCGGGCCAACTTCCTGCTCCGGTCCCCAGACCTGGCGCACTGGGAATACTTGCATCCCTTTGTGGAGGGAGACACCTTCACACTGGTGGGAGATGACGGCGCCTGCCCGTACTTTTGGCCCATCGGTGACCGGCACATGCTGCTTTTCTTCAGCCACATGAGCGGCGGCCAGGCGTTGCTGGGAGACTACGACAAGGCCCGTGACAAATTTGTCGCGACATCCCATCACGAGTTCAATTTCGGTCCCTACGGGCCGGGGGGCGTGCACGCCCCGTCGGCCGTGCCGGATGGCCGGGGCGGGCTGATCGTGATCTTCAACATGAACCCGGCCAAGCCCACGCCCGGCTGGGACCAGATCATGACCCTGCCGCGCCGCCTCACGCTGCAGGGCACGGAGGGGCTGGACCGGGATGCGCTCTGCCAGACCCCGGCCGGCGATGTGGCTTCCTTGCGGGGTGCGCATGCACAGGTCCGGGATCTGGTCCTGCCCCCCAACGAGGAACGGGTCCTGGAGGGGGTGGCCGGCAACACCCTGGAGATCAAGGCCGAGATCGAGACCGGAGAGGCCCCCCTGGTGGAGCTGAATGTGCTCCGCTCTCCCGGCCGGGAGGAATATACTCGCATCGCTTTCTACCGGGACCGGGGCTTCCGCAACTGGGAACGGTATCAGGGCTGGGAACCCAGGCGCTTGCAGGCCGCCAAGGACAGCCTGATCACGCTGGACAATGCCCATGCTTCGCAGGCGGCCGATGTGCAGTCCCGGGCCCCTGAGACAGCCCCGGTCTTTATCTCCAGGGAAGAAAACCTGGAATTGCATGTCTTTGTGGACCGCAGCGTGGTAGAGGTTTTCGTCAATGGCCGCCAGTGTGTGGCCCTGCGCGTGTATCCGGACCGCCCGGACAGCGTGGGAGTTTCCCTGCGGGCACAGGGCCGCGCGGCCCGCGTCAAAAACCTGGATGCTTGGTCTCTGGGCAGCATTTATGCATAGGACCGCCGGACAGAGGCCCCCTGCCGGGAAGGACTCGGCCATGGTGCAGCATGGAGCGCCCGCGCGCCGGGACGTTGGGAGTCTCCGCCCCACCAGATAGGGGCAGAGGACTTGCCTTGGGTCTGCAGGGATAGCCTCTGCCGGATGCTGTGACCGTCCGGGCACGGAGGTGCTGCCGAGCCCGGTGCGGCGTGGACAGTGCCGCGGGCCGGGAATCGAAGATATCCGGCCCCGCGCTTGGACGATTTTGTATCTAGCGATACAATGAAGACACGGACCAGTGCCCAAAAAGTGTCAAACAGGTTCTGCCTGAATTCCGGTTTTGGCATTTTGTGCGGATCCGCGCCCCGTATCGCACTTGATGGCACAGGCCGGAACCACTGCTACAGAAGTGTATAGTCATGGAAATCAAGGGTGATGTCCCGCTGGAATATCCGCAGAGGATGATCTGGGACGCTTTCATGGACCCGGATTTCGTGGCCCAGGTCATTCCCGGGTGCGACGCCCTGATCCCGACGGAGGAACCCGACACCTACACAGCCAATCTCCGGATCAAGATCGGACCTGTCCAAGGCAAATTCAAGGCCGAGGTGGTGCAATGCGACATGGTGCCCATGGAGCAGTTTGGCCTGCGGATCAAGGCGCGCGGGCCGGCCGGTTTCATGGATGGCACCGGTACCGTGGAATTGGTGCCGGACAGCCACCGTACGGTACTGCGCTATGCCGGCGAGGTCAACGTGGGCGGACGGATCGCGCGGGTGGGGCAACGCCTGGTGTCCACGGCGGCCCGCACCATGATCAACCGGGGACTTGACAGTTTCCGCAAGCGCCTGGATGCAGTGCTCCAGGAAAGAGGAGAAGAGGCCTGAAGGGCGTACGTAGAGACACTACAGGCCGCGCGGGGAAATATGTGCAGACCTGGCGTACGCATGAGCAGGAAAGAAAAGACCACAGTACGGACAGAGGGAGATGGCGTATGGGTGTAAATGTAACCATGAACATCAACGGCAAAAGGCACAGCGTCGACATCGCGGAGCCTCGAATGTTGTTGGTGGACTTCATTCGGGAGGAAATCGGACTGACCGGCACCAACATCGGGTGCGACACGACCCAGTGCGGGGCGTGTACGGTGCATATGGACGGCATGGCGGTGAAGTCCTGTACCGTGCTGGCGGTCCAGGCGGACGGCTCGGATGTAGCCACCATTGAAGGACTGGCGACAGACGATGGCCTGCATCCCATGCAGCAGGCGTTTTGGGACGAACATGGTTTGCAGTGCGGGTATTGCACGCCGGGCATGATCATGGCGGCGACCAAACTGGTGGAGGGCAACCCGGATATCAGCGACGAAGAGATCCGGCATGGTCTGGAAGGCAACATCTGTCGCTGTACCGGGTACCAGAACATAGTCAAGGCGGTCCAGGTAGCGGCGCAAGCCGGCTGAGGCCGCGGAGGAGTTGAACATGTCCAGATTCGTTGGCAAGAGTTTCAAAAGGGTTGAGGATCCCCGTTTCCTGCAGGGACAGGGCTCGTATGTGGCCAATCTGCAGCGTCCCGGCATGGCCTACGTAGCCATCCTGCGCAGCCCGCATGCCCATGCAAAGATTCTCGGTATTGACGCGTCCGCCGCGGAGGCTCTGGCGGGCGTGGTCGCTGTCTACAAGGGACAGGACCTGATCGATGGCGGAGTAGGCCAGCTGCCCTGTGGCTGGGTTGTGCCGGAACTGAAGATCCCGGTGCGCTGGCCCGTGGTCCCGGACTGTGTTCGGCATGTCGGGGATGCGGTGGCGGTGGTAGTGGCGGACAGCCCCTATATCGCCGAGGATGCCCTGGAACTGATCGAGGTCGATTACGAGCCGCTCCCGGTATCCCTGGGAGCGCGGGCCACGACCGAATACCGGGCCCAGCAGATTCATGACGGTATCCCCAACAACACCGCCTATACCTGGGCGCTGGGGGATGAGTCGGCCATGCGCAAGGCCTTTGCCCAGGCCGCCCATGTCGTGGAATTGGATCTGGTCAATCAGCGGCTGATCCCCAATGCCATGGAGCCGCGCGCGTGCATGGCCGAATGGGATGCCACCATGGAGGAAATGACGGTCTGGACCACCAGCCAGAATCCCCATCCCATCCGCCTGCTGCTCTCGGCTTTCACCCTGGGCATCCCGGAAAACAAGCTGCGGGTGATTTCGCCCGATGTCGGGGGTGGTTTCGGCAGCAAGATCTTCCACTATCCCGAGGAAATCATTGTGCCGTGGGTGGCGCGGGCCATCAATCGCCCCGCCAAATGGGTCTCCACCCGCTCCGAAGCCTTCATGACGGATTCCCAGGGACGGGACCATGTGACGAATGTCAGGATGGCCATGCAGCGGGACGGCATCATCACGGGGCTCCATGTCCAGACCTGGGCAGACCAGGGGGCCTATCTGTCCACGTTTGCCCCGCTGATCCCCACGGCCCTGTCCATCACCCTGTTCTCGGGGCTCTACAAGATCCCCGGCATCTGGGGCGAGATGAAAGGCACCCTGACCAACACCGTGCCGGTGGATGCCTACCGGGGTGCCGGCCGCCCGGAGGCTTCCTATCTGCTGGAACGCATCGTGGAGCTGGGGGCCAAGAAGCTGGGCATGGATCCCATTGCCTTCCGGCGCCTGAACCTGATTCCCGCCGAGGAATTCCCCTACCAGACTCCGGTGGCCTTTCAATATGACAGCGGCAACTACCAGGGACTGTTCGACAAGCTGGAAGAACTGGCGGATTACGGCCAGCTGCGGGCGGAACAGGAGGCCCAGAGGGCCGCAGGCAAGCTCTGGGGCGTTGGGGTCTCCGGTTGCATTGAGGCCAGTGGCCCGGCTCCATCCGCGGTGGCCGGCAGCCTGGGCAGCGCCGTGGGTCTCTGGGAGAGTGGGACCGTGCGGGTGCATCCCACGGGCAAGGTGACCGCCCTGACGGGGTCCCATGCCCACGGCCAAGGGCACGAAACCACCTTTGCCCAGGTCGTGGCGGACGAACTGAACATTGAAATCGAGGATGTCGAGATTATCCACGGGGATACAGGCCGCATTCCGTTTGGCATGGGCACCTACGGCAGCCGCAGCGCCGCCGTGGGGGGCAGTGCCTTGGTGCGCAGCGCCGAGAGGGTGCGCGAGAAGATGATCAAGATCGCGGCGCATCAGATGGAATCCCGGCCCGAGGATGTGTATTTCGACGACGAGACCCGCACCATCCGGGTCCAGGGAGCCACCGATGAGGGCATGACCTTTGGCGAAGTGGCCTTTGCGGCCTATACGGCCCACGATCTGCCGCCGGACCTTGAACCGGGGCTGGAGGAAACGGCCTTCTTCGACCCCTCCAACTTCACGTTCCCCAACAGTGCCCATCTGGCCGTGGTCTCCATTGACCGCGACACCGGGGAAATCACCCTGGAGAAGTATGTGGGGGTGGATGATGTCGGCAAGGTCATCAACCCCCTGATCGTGGATGGACAGTTGGTGGGTGGCGTGGCCCAGGGCGTGGGGCAGGCACTGTGGGAGCACGGCATGTACGGGGAGGACGGTCAGCTGTTGACCGGCTCCATGATGGACTATGCCATGCCCCGGGCGGATCGTTTCCCCACCATTCAGACAGGGCGCATCGAGACTCCCTCCCCCACCAATCCCCTGGGGGTCAAGGGAGCCGGCGAAATGGGCACCATTGCCGGTACGGTCACCGTGGCCAACGCCGTGATGGACGCCTTGGCGCCGCTGGGCGTGGACCATGTCGAAATGCCCTTTACCCCGGAGAAGATCTGGCAGACCATTCAGGCGCACAGCGACAGCTAGGCGATATACAGGGAGATAGTGTCATGTATCCTGCAAATTTCAACTATGTCCGCGCCGGTTCGGTGGCGGAAGCCCTGTCCCTGATCGAGAGTGAAGAGGATGCCAAGTTTCTGGCGGGTGGCCACTCGTTGCTGCCGGCCATGAAGCTGCGGCTGGCGGAACCGGGTACCTTGATTGACATCGGCCGGATCGCAGACCTGCGGGGCATTTCCTACGGCTCAGGGAGCGAACAGGACTGCGTCGGTCCTTTGACCACGCACACCACGATTGCCACCTCCCGGCTGCCCAGTGCGCTGGTGGAGGCCGCCGCCGGTATCGGCGATCCGCAGGTACGCAACCGGGGCACCATCGGCGGCAATATCGCCCATGCGGACCCGGCCTCCGATCTGCCCACGGTGCTTACAGCACTGGAGGCAACCATTCGGGTGGAAGGTCCCGGGGAGACGCGCGACGTTGCGGCGGGAGATTTCTTTACCGGTCTCTTTGAGACCCAACTGGAAGACAACGAGCTGATCACGGTGATTGCGATACCCCGCGAGGGGACCGGTACCGGCTCGGCCTACGCCAAGCTCTTCAATCCGGCGTCCCGCTACGCGGTGGTGGGGGCCAGTGCGTCCGTCACGCTTGCCAACGGCACGATTGCCCGGGCCCGTGTGGCCGTAGGAGGTCTGACGCCGATGGCCATGCGGTGCGGTACGGTGGAAGCGGCTCTGGAGGGCAGCCCGGTGGATACCATCCCGGACGCGGCGGTCCAGGTCGCTGCCGACGTGGGGGACGACATTCTGGAGGATGTGCATGCCAGTGCGGAATACCGTCTGGGTGTCATCCCCGTGTTTGTGACCCGGGCGTTGCAGTCCGCCTGCGCGCGAGCCTCTGCGTAAACTCGAGACGCCAACGGTCTTCTCCACGCGCCCGCTGCCTGTCCCGGCAGCGGGCATGCCCGTGTGGCTCGCCACCGGAGGTGGGGAGGGCCGTTGTGCGATAGGACTGCGGGCATCTCTGGCTGCCTGAGGAGTCCGCTGCACAGGTTGGCAGAGTCCGGGGCCGGTGCATGGCATCTGGGCAAGCGCAGGGCTGCGCGCTGGTATACGCTACGGGTCCTCGGCGCGGCCGATGTGCGATCTTCTGCGCGGTTGCGCAACGCCTGACCACAAGCATCGCAGGCTGTGCCCAACCTGCGATTTCCGTACACAACCTGAGTTTGCTTCAGCTACGGCGATCACCGGGCCGTGGACGACTGTTTCCTTTTCGGCATCATCCTGGGTTCCTGGGCCTGCGACCTGGATATCTGCATGGGGATCATCAAGGCCGCGGGGCTGGCCCTGTATGCACCGGGCATTCTGGAGATTTTCCCCAGGTGCCCGATTGGGTGGGACGTTCCTTTCCCACCTTGTACGTCATGGACCCCGTGCTGGCTGTGACCCTGCACGGCGCAGGTTGGGCGAACATTGCCCTCGAAATCGGCATTCTGGCTGCCAGGACTTCTAAGCTCGACTTTGTACAAAGTCGAGCGTAGCGGAAAAGCTTCTGTTTCAGACTCAATTCCAAGAATTTGGGACTCAAGACATCCGTCACATCATCCCAATATCCAAATTCGATTCCGGCTGAAAGGACGGACCCCAAGAGCCGGATCAGATTGTTCCAATCTGGGGATGCAAGAATTGGGACACTGCTCTCTGTCCTCGTTGCTGTCTTTCCGGTTGCCCTCTGTATTGGTTTCACTTCTTCGATTGGGTTTTGCTTCAATCTGCTGCAAAAGACAGTTTTCCAAGCACAGGGACAGATCAGCGAGAGACGCAAGCTCGAAACCTCTGCGACTGAGCAACTCCTTTGTTTTCAGAGGTTGACCATCAGCAGGAAGTGTCCCCTTTGCCAAGCTGTTGCGTGTTTTGCTCTGTAAAGGGAGTTGCTTCAATACAGTGCGATCAAGGCATGATGGCCAGACAACGCAATACAATCCAGGTTCGATTCCCAAGTGTATGGCCTCGAGTGCCTCCTTAGATCTGCCCAAGGAAATCCATCGCTTCAGATTGGCCCAAGAAATGAAGAGATTGCAACCATGGTAGGCCCCTGCTGCAGGGTAAAGCCGACGCCAAGCCCGTCTTCAGCGACAGCGACGTGATCACCCTGCTGCTGCTGGATTTCCTGCCCTTTCCGGGCGAGAGCCAGTTCCTGGAGTTCATCCGGGCCCACTGCCTGCCTCTCTTTCCCCGGTTGCTGGACAGAGCCAATTCAATCGCCGGGCCCGCTCGTTGCGCCTGCGGGTGGAAGAGTTGCGACGGCCCTGGGAGCCACCCTCACCACGTCGTGCCTCTGGGATGCCAAAGCCGGTCCCCGTGGTGGGCTATCGGCGGAGCCAGAAACACAGTGATTTTGCGGGGTCAGCCTTCTGTGGGGTGTGCGTCAGCCGAAATCTGAAATATTTCGGGTACAAACTGGGGCTGTTGTCTACGCGGGAGGCCTAGGGCCACCGCATCGGGACGCCCACTCGAGTCAATCCACGCCCACCGCACTCCGAAGCCCTGCACCGCTGGCTGCACGGCGTGCGCGAGCGCATGGAAAGTGCCTTCCACGAAGTGCAGCACACCACCGGGCGCCACCTGGAGCGGCTGTTGCGCAAGACGGGCCTGGGGTGGGTCACGCATGTCATGGCCAAGATGGCCAGCCATACCCTCAAGCAGCTCCTGCATCGCTTCTTTGGCATCGATGTCCAGACCCATGCCGCTTATCCTCTGTAATTCCACATCAGCCGTGAGCTATAAACGAGCAGGGACACCTCTGGCGCGCAAGGGCATCCAGAAAGTGTTCTTGCGCCTCATACAGTCGCTGGCAGACATTCCCCACAAGCCGACAAGACCTGCGCGATCGCGCAGGGTCAATCCAATGAGGAAATCTGCTGGATTGTTGGCCGTTTGCTTGATCCTGCATGCCATGGAGCGGTCGCATTGGTCGAAAGGAGGCATTTCGGCAGGAACACTCAGGGCGTCGACAAGGTGCCCATGAAAAAGCAAATCTTTGCTGTCTTGACAGAGCGAGCCATTGTGCATTAAAGTAAGGAATCCTTTAATATCTGATCCCCGGAAACAAGGATTCAAGATAAACGTGAAACATTCCGACGGAGAAAAAAATTCCCGGCTGGCCAAGTTGACCACCAAAAACCAACTTACTCTGCCCAAGTCACTGATTTCCAAGTTCCCGGGTACCGAGTACTTCGAGGTCAGCAGGGAAGACAACCGCATCGTATTGACTCCCGTGCGAATCACCCGCGCCGATGCCGTCAGAAGCAAATTGGCTGAACTGGATCTGTCCGAAGCCGATGTTGCCGATGCCGTGGCCTGGGCCCGAACCACTGAATGAAAGCGCTGCGCCTGGTCCTTGACACCAACGTAGTCGTGTCTGCATTGCTTTTTCCTTCCGGTTCGCTGTCCTGGATACGCCAGCAGTGGCACATTGAATCCATTGTGCCTTTGGTCAGTCGCCAGACCGTTACCGAACTGATACGAGTACTCCACTATCCTAAATTCCGGCTGAACGATGCAGACCGCCGGGAATTGCTGGCGGATTATCTGCCAAGGTGCCAAACGCTGGTTGTTGTGGATTCGCCTACAGTGCCGGAATGCAGGGATCCCTTTGACCGGCCATTTCTGGCGTTGGCTTTGCTGGGCCAAGCAGACGGGTTGGTGACGGGCGATGCCGATCTGCTGGCCTTGCAAGGCGTTTTTCCCATTCCCATTTTTTCCCCCGCCGAATTGAAAGAACAGATGGACAAAAACCAAAACGGTTGACTGCGAGGGCGAGAACAGGGTTGCGTACATCCTCTCGCTCCAATTTCAAGGCAGATCGATATTGCGCCGTGAGTCCAGCCCAGACACGCCCCACTCTGCATGGGTTCAAGGAGATGAAGAACGCATGCCACGTCTTTGGATTGTCCGAGCTGGAAGACAGGGTGAACGCGAAACAGCTGCCATTGAGCAGAGTCGGCTGCTGCTCGGGTTCGGGTGGTTTGAGATTGGCGCATCTGGAGCAGTTGGGGCCGGATGACAGTCGGAATCGACTGCGGAATTTCGCTGCACAGATGAATTAGTTCGTCCATGCGATCCAGATCTGCGACCTCGTGATGATGCCGCGCAAGCTGACGAATGGCGTCGCGATTGGTATGGAGGAGATGAAAATTGGAATCGGCAATTGGCACTGCTACACGCAAGTTCAATTGGCCGGTTGCAATCATCCATGCCATACAATCGAGTACATGCTTTTCGAGTGCAGAAGCTTCAAGTTGCCCCTTTATGAATCTTTCACTCACAAGCAGACAGGCTCTTTCCTCCAGAACGGCAACACCATGTTTTCGGCGGCCTCCATTTCATTTTTGAAGAAGGTCGGGGCAACTGTGAATTCAATCGAAAGTGAAGTGTTTCGATTGAGGAACAATGCAAGGCCGGGGCCCAGTTCGGATATCCAAGCCGATGAGAACCAGCCGAAGGCCCCCTTTACCCTTCTTGCAACCTGAAAACATGGAATGAGCAAGTCAGATGCTACGGAGTATTCCGGCAACCTGTAAAGACCCGGTTGTACCGTTCCCAGGTTTCCTGGTTTATTCAAATTGCCAAGCCCCTGCTCTTTACGCGTTTCAAGAAGGAATCTGCATCGTTCTCATTCTTAAAATCAGATTTATCCAGGGACTTGGATGAATGAGCGGAGTCTTTACTGCGTTTGTATGACTTCTCAATCAAGGGCCACAAGTCTTCCAATTCGGATAAGGCACGAATTGTGATCTTTCCTTTGCACTGTCCGTAGTGGGACTTCACATCATATTGGAACCCATGGTCTTGACATTCCCGTTTTGTAAGATTGATACGCAAATCAATACTGTTCTTGTGTGGAACGCAATAAAGCAAGGTGTAGCGAGTCCTGAAGGATACATAATACTTGCGCTTGGACTCTCTCACATCTACTAGATTCTGAAAATGATCATGCAAGGCAGATAGTATCGGAGCAGTGACTGCCGCGCTGAATTTTTTCGCATTGACCTTGCTGCTATCAAACATCTTGGCCTCTGTCGCTGTGTCTGGAATTTGAGATTGTGGGGTTTCTGCAGCCATCGCCACTATACTCTTGAGCATCTCAGTCTTTAGCTCCGCCAGGGGAAGTCTGTCATGGTCTATGAGGGCCGTAAAGCGCACCTTGCGGCTCATCCTGCCCTGTTCAAGCGTGAGCTGGGTATTAAGCTTGAGGGTCATCAGTCCCACCGGCACGGGCCAATCTGCTTCCTTGACCACGTCCCATATCACCTCCGCCAACTCACGTTTGTCAGCGTAAGCCTCCGGTATCTCTGCCGCATCAATGCTGTCAGCATCCACCTCCAGGTAGAGCTGGTACTGTCCCGGGCTGATGCTGGTGGGGTTCATGCGCGGGTCAAAATATGTGCGTCCCTTGGTTTCCACCTTGCCGTATTCGTTTGCAATTTCCCTGGTAATCCTGTGCTTGATACCAGTCAACCGAGTGACGACTTGCTTGTTGATCCAGTCGTCAACGAACGCCCCGGTGGCATTCTGAATTACGCTCACGTCGATCATGCGTGCTCCTTGCAGTGGCTGGACGCACCTCAGGCTGGAGGGTGTCCTGCTGACCACAGAATCAGATCTCTTGGACGGATCAGATTGCAAGCCCCCTTTTCTTTATCCTTTCCAACAGTAAATCGGAATCGTTTCCGACCGTGGACCCGGATTCATCCACAGCCAGGGAAACCTTGCTGTCTGTTTGGATTGTAATCCTGACTCTGTCCACTTCCCTGGCACCCAGGGACAGCAGGGAATCCGACAGGTACCCAATGGAAGCTCCGGTGGTAGATGACAGGTTCCAAATGACAGACAGGTCTCTGGTATCCGGCAGATTGGCCACGGGCACTCTGATCCTGTCTCCCGGACCGCAACCCAGAGCACGGGCAATTTCTGGCGGCACTCCGGTGATGCTGTGTCCCCTGAAGTAGCGCTCTTCAACCTGAAACAGCCAGAAAGGTTCTCCCTGGTCGTTGCGACCGTCGATAACGTCATCCAGCGGTCTGTAGACGAAAGACAGGACATCTGCCAAGCTGACGAAACCGTTCTGCACTGTGAAACGTGGCGCGTGCATGTAGGACACCACGCTGTTCTCCTGAACGCCAAATTTGGCTGGTAATTCCTGCAACAGTTTTGTCACTGCTGTAGCCCCGCCGTCTTCTTCGATTCGTTGCGCTATGGCGGCAGGAATGCCGTTGTAGACATCGTCCACCCATTCCACCAGTCCCCAGCTGTCGATGCCTGCCCTGACTACACTCTGGAAACTGCTCAAATAAGCAGAAATCCTGTTCTCCGGTAGACCGCACACGCGGGAAATCTCCTTCCTGGTCGCAGGTCTGCCGATGGCAACGAGTGCTGCCTTGACACGCACCCTGTTGGAATCCCGCAGGGCCAAGATGCCAAAGTGTTTGAAAAAACCGCACCGGTCCAGAATCAGATCCCAGTATTGGAGCCAACTGGAATCAGTCAGGCTTGCCTTCAACTCCTCTTCATTCACCAGATTCACTTCGTCGGCCAGGATCTGAGCCTGCAATTGCAGGTCGGTCACTACCCGCATGGCTTCCGGACTGAAGCAGACACCGGCTTTTGCCGAGTAACCGAGATGATCCTGCAAGATATGAGCAATCAAGAGGTTGCCTTCGGCCGATGCCTCGTTGCCGAACTCATGCAGTGTTCTACGGAAGTTCTGCTCCGGAACCACTGGTCCGAGTTGCTTCCCGACGATGCCGGCCACCACTGCAGGTTCCCGGCCAAAACCGACACTGATCCTGTCCTCGATCGATTTCTGAATCTGTCTGACGCGTTCGCGCGTAATGCCCAGGCTCTTGCCGACTTCGTGCAATTTCCAGGGTTTGTCGGCCAGAATGCGCCAGATCAATATCAATATTTCTCTTGCGTTGCAACCTTCCAGAATTTTCTCTGCCCTGGATGCCAGCGTGGACTTCAAACTGGGAAATTCTGTCGTCAACGTTGCTAAGGAAAGGGATCGGGTCTTGTCCTCTAATGCGAAGGCCCTGATCAACTCCAGACATTCAGGATTCAGGACATCCGTCAGATCGTTCCAAAGTCCAAACTCGGAGCCTGCGGACCATACAGGTCCTATGATCCTGCCCAACTCGTCCCAAATCCCGGGATTCTGTTCCGCAGCGGTATTCTTTGCACTCGTGCAGTTGCAACTTGCATCGGGCCGCATATCAACTTCCATGGGACAGTGGCCTCCTTACTCTTCTCTGTTGCTGACAATGCATGCTTGACAGAAGAGTAATGCAGCAGAAGCAGACTCATCAAGGTTGCGGATCCTGACATTTTCGTGAGATCACCGGATTCTCCCGCTCGACCCAGTGGCCTCTGTTCGCGGGCAGGGCTGCCGAGATTGGGGTGTCTGCTTCGCCCTGTTTGTCTGCCGAATGCGGTATTCGCTGTCAGGATGGTGATCTTGGTCCCTGTCCTCCCGGACGATCTGTGCCAGGGGAATTGCCCAGAACGGCATGGGCTGCCCACACATGGGCATGCTGCTGGTCTGACGGCAGACAACGATTGTCCCAAGCCCTGCAGTCAGAGTAAAATCTGGTGTCTTACTTGCCAATGTATTCCCTTGGTGATCGGGCGCATCTCCGAATGGAACGGTTCTGCCCAGCCATGTCCCCGTGAGGGCTGTTTGCCCTTGGGTGGGGGCGCATTGCCAGGGATGAGGAGGAAGCATGCGACGCAACAGGTTGTGTTGGCTCTTGACGATGGTTCTGAGTGTGGGATTGGTCGCCTGTGCTGGCGGGGAGGCCGCTCCTGCAGCTGAGGAATCGCAGATGGCGACGGAAGCCGAAATGGCGGAAGCCATGCCGGAATCTCAATACAGTCAGGCCCCCATGTTGAACGCCGCTGTGCTGGATGGGGCACTGCCTCCGGTTGATGAGAGAGTCCCGCAAGAGCCGCTGGTGGTGCAACCCGTCAGTGAAATCGGCACTTATGGCGGCACGTGGCGCAGATTGGACAACAACGACAATTTGGGTCTGACACGGCAGGTCATCTTCGTGGAGCCCTTTCTGAAATGGCATCGGGACGCCAACGGCATGCGCCCCAATCTGGCTGAGACCTGGGCATACAACGACGAAGGCACGGAACTGACCGTGCATTTCCGTCAAGGCATCAAATGGTCCGACGGGGACCCCCTGAATGTGGATGACTACCTCTTCTGGTGGAACGACATGGTCCGGAATGAGGAGGTGCCGGTGGCCGCACCTAACGGCACCATCTTCCAAGGTACACCCATGCAAGTGGAGAAGGTGGATGACTTCACCTTGCACTTCACTTTCCCGGAACCGGCTCCCCTGTTCATGGAACAGCACTCAAGAGGCCACTACCACTCCGCCGCCTTCGTAATCCCGGAGCACTTCCTGAAAGAGCACCATCCAGACTACTCGGACGCGACCGACACCGAGACTCTCATGTCGTACTATGACCTGGCCTCTCGCATGCAGAAGTCGGATATGCCCATGTTCAGTCCCTGGGTGCCCGAGGACTTCACCTCTGGCCAGACGGCGGTCTTTGTGCGGAATCCCTACTACTGGAAAGTGGATCCCAATGGCAATCAGCTCCCATATATCGACCGTATGGTGGTGGACATCGTGAGTGGGGCCTCCTTTACCGAGACCGTGGCTCTGAAGACCATCGCCGGCGAAATCGACATGCAGGTGCGGGACATCGCGCCCAAGGATGTACCCCTGATTCTGGAGAATGCCGAAACCGGCGGCTACGAGGTGCTGTTCTGGAACCGCGGCGACTATTCCTGGCCGTGGCTCATCTTCAAGTTTGACTACGACGATCCGGACCTGGTGGACCTCTTCTACGATGCCAGTTTCCGCCGCGGCCTGTCCCACGCCATTGATCGGGAACGCATCAATGAGATTGTCTCCCTGGGGCTGGGCAATGCCCGTTCCTTCGCCTTGAGCCCGGAAAGCCCTGAGTTTCAGACCGAACGGGGCAAGCAAGTCTATGCGGAATGGTCCACGTCGTACGCGGCCCACGACCCGGCACTGGCGATGTCCCTCCTGGATGAGGCCGGCATAGTGGATCAAGACGGGGACGGCATGCGGGATCGCCCGAACGGTGACAAGCTGGAAATCATCGTGCATGTCAATGTCGATGACCAGAACTCTGTGGATGCCATGGATCTGATCAAGGAGGACTGGGCGGAAGTCGGCATAGACATGGTTTTGAACGCGGTGGAGTGGAGCGTGATCATGGAAGACGGCGAAAATCGGGATGTCATGATCCATGCCTGGGGCAGCGCGGCGGCCTGGGGTCTGGTCTCCGCGGCCACGGTATGGACACCGGTAGAGAGCGTTTCATATGCCTTGGCCGGCATTCACGTCGGCCGGCATTTCCAGACGGGCGGCGCGGACGGTGTAGCCCCGCGGCCGGGTTCCGCGCTGGCAAAGCTGCAGCAGGCCTACGCCGAACTGGTGACCATCGTGGATCCGGTGGAACGGGAATCCAAGCTGCTGGATGCCTACCAGATTCACATTGACGAGGGTCCGTTGTCTCTGGGCGTGGTGGGAGAACACATCTCCCCGCTGGTAGTCAAGCACAATTTCCACAATGTGCCGCGGACGGGCGGCATCGTTGCCTCCTGGGATCTGGGTTTTCCCGGCTCCTCGGATCCAGAGCAGTACTACATGACCGCGGAATAGAGCTCCCTCCAGTTCATTGGTTGCGCGAGGGTCAGGCCTCACGGGCCTGACCCTCCCTGTTTGCGCCCGCAGTCTGACTGTCTCCCCTCATGCGTTCCTACATCCTGCATCGGCTGGTTTCCCTGGTGCCTACGGTGTTCCTGATCACCTTGCTGGGCTTCATCATCATGGAGTTGCCGCCCGGGGACTATGTAGACCGCTACATCCTGCAGCAACAGGCGCAGGGCAACACGGGGGTCGCGGATCAGGCCGAGATGTTGCGGGCACGGTTCGGGCTGGACAAGCCGGCCCATATTCGCTTCCTGCACTGGCTGGGGGACTTTACGCAAGGCGACTTCGGGGATTCGTTGGCCCAGAACCGGCCTGTCCGCGCCATCATCGGTGAACGGTTGCTGCTGACTTTCGTGGTCTCCTTCTGTGCCTTTCTGCTCTCCTGGGGCATTGGCATTCCCCTGGGCATCTATTCAGCGACACACCAGTATTCCAAGGGGGACAATGCCCTTACCGCGATAGCCTTTCTGGGGCTGGGCCTGCCGGACTTCCTCATCGCCCTGGTGTTCGTGGTGCTGGCCTGGCAGATCTCGGGGGATGTCTTGACCGGACTGTTTTCTTCGGAATACACCATCGCGGCCTGGAGTCTGGCCAAGGTGTGGGATCTGTTGCGGCATCTTTGGATTCCGGTGCTGGCCGTGATCGTTACCGGCACCGCCTGGGTCATGCGCGTCATGCGCGGCAACCTGCTCAGCGTCCTGAACACCAACTACATCCTGGCGGCGCGCGCCCGCGGCGTACCGGAGAAGGTCGTGGTGTGGAAGCACGGCGTGCGCAATGCCCTGCATCCCTTGGTATCGGCCTTGGGAGAGGTGCTGGTGTGGCTGATCAACGGCTTCACCATCACCAGCATCGTGCTGGATTTGCCCACCATCCAGACTGTCTATCTCAACGCCACGCTGTCGCAGGACATTTTTCTGGGTGGCACCATCCTGATCCTGATAGGACTGCTGGTGGTGCTGGGCACCTTCATGGCGGACATCCTGTTGGCCTGGCTGGATCCCCGGATCCGCTTGTCATAGCCCTGGGTCCCGATTGTGACCGTGACTGCTGCGGTATCCCAGGTTCCCGAATATGCGGTCCTCAGCATCCGCCAGCTGATGGTGCGTCGCTTCCGACGCAACAGGCTGGCTGTGGCTGGCGGCTGTATCCTGCTGGTCATGTATCTGCTGTCCCTGTTTGCGGGCTTTGTGGCCCCCTATGGAGTCCGCACCACGCACGACAAGTTCGCCTTGGCTCCCCCGCATGGCATTCATCTGCGAGATGCAGCCGGCAACTTCGTATGGCCGCCGGTCGTCTATGGCCTGGAATCTGCCGTGGACAAGGCGACCTTCCGCAAGACTTTCACCCGGGTGCCCGAGGAGACCTATCCCCTGCGGTTTTTCGGCAAGGGCGTGACTTACAGGATGTGGGGCCTCTTTGAGACCGACCGGCACCTGTTTACGGTGGAGGAACCGGGGCGGATCTTCTTGCTGGGCACGGACCGCCAGGGACGGGATCTGCTCTCCCGCATTCTGTACGGCTCCCAGGTGTCGCTGACGGTGGGCCTGCTGGGCGTACTGGTGGCTCTGGTCCTGGGGACCGGCATCGGCATTCTGTCGGGCTATCTGGGCGGGGCTGTGGATGTCGTGATTCAGCAGCTCATCGCGGTGCTGCTTTCCTTTCCGCAGATTCCCCTGTGGCTGGCCCTGGCCACATTGGTGCCGCCCAACTGGTCTTCCGTACGGGTGTATTTCGGGCTGTCCCTGGTCTTGAGCATCGTGAACTGGGGCGGTCTGGCGCGCCAGGTGCGGGGCATGGTGTACGCCCTGCGCGAGGAGGACTTCATACTCTCCGCCCGTTACACCAATTGCAGTCTGGCCCGGATTGTGGCGAAGCACCTCATGCCCAATACCCTGGGTCATGTGCTGGTCATCGCCACCTTGGCCATCCCTCAAATGATTCTGGGCGAAACCGCCTTGAGTTTCCTGGGGCTGGGCATTCGTCCGCCCATGACCAGTTGGGGACTGCTCCTGAGCGAGGCGCAGCATGTGCGGGTGATTCTGCAGCAGACTTGGCTGCTGCTGCCTGCTGTCTTTGTCATTGTGACCATCATCTGCTTCAACTTCCTGGGAGACGGTCTGCGGGATGCCGCGGACCCCTTCAGCGCCTGAGGCTTCCATGTCGATGGCGGATCCGTCAGTCCTGCTGCGGGTGGAAGACCTGCATGTGCATTTCCACACTGAGGAAGGCACGGTCCGCGCCGTGAACGGGGTGTCCTTCACAGTGCAAAAGGGACAGACGCTGGGCGTGCTGGGGGAAAGCGGCTGCGGCAAGTCCGTGACAGGCTTTTCGCTGCTGCGTCTGGTGCGACCTCCTGGCCGCATAGTCCAGGGACACATCTCCTACCGGGGCATGGGAGAACCCCTGGACGTGGTGGCAGAGCCGGAGGGCAGCCGGCGCCTGCAGCAGCTGCGAGGCGGCGAGATGTCCATGATTTTCCAGGAGCCCATGACCTCACTGGATCCCGTCTACACGGCCGGGGATCAGGTGATGGAAGCCATCACCTATCACAACGATGTCACGGCGGAGGAAGCCCGCGCGCGGGCCATTGCCATCCTGGGACAGGTGGGTCTGCCCGAACCGGAGCGCCTGGTCGATACCTATCCGCACCAGCTGAGCGGCGGCATGCGCCAGCGGGTCATGATCGCCATTGCCCTGGCCTGCCATCCCCAGCTGCTCATCGCGGATGAGCCCACCACGGCCCTGGATGTCACCACCGAAGCCCAGATCCTGGCCTTGTTGCGGGAGCTGCAGGCTGAATTGGGGATGGCCATGATCTTCATCACCCACGACCTGGGGGTCATCGCGGAGATGGCCCAGCAGGTGGTGGTCATGTATCTGGGCGAGATTGTGGAAAGGGCGGACGTGAAGGAACTCTTCGCGGATCCATTGCACCCGTACACCCAGGCCTTGCTGGAATCAGTGCCCCGCCTGGGATCCCGGGACCGCAGGCGCCTGCAGGCCATCGAAGGGATTGTGCCCTCCCCTGCGGACATGCCGACCGGCTGCACGTTTCATCCGCGCTGCCGGGATTTCATTCCCGGCCAATGTGATGTCCAGGTGCCGCCCTTGCAGACTCTGGCCGACGGGCGGCAGGTACAGTGCTGGCTCCATGCAAACGGCGAGACTGCCGCGTGAACGGCACCCGGGCCGCAGCGGAACCGCTGCTGACAGTCAGGGAACTCAAGATGCACTACCCGCTGTCATCTGGCCTCCTGCAACGACGGAAAGGCGTGGTCAAGGCGGTGGATGGCATCTCCTTTGCGATTCCCCACGGCAGCACCATGGGGCTGGTAGGCGAGTCTGGCTGTGGCAAGACGACGACAGGTCACTGCATCATGCGCGGCCGTGATCCCACTTCGGGGGAAATCCTGTTGCATGACGCGGAGCGGGGACCGCTGGACATCTGTCGGGCGGACCGGCACACACTGGCGTACATTCGCCAGCGAATTCAGATGGTGTTTCAGGATCCTTACTCCTCCCTCAATCCACGCATGACGGCCCAGGAAATCGTGGGCGAGCCCTTGTTGGTGAACCGGAACGTGACCGGCCAGGAGCTGGAAGACCGCGTAGCGGAACTGTTGCACGTGGTGGGATTGCATGCCGACACCATGCACCGGTTTCCCCACGCATTCAGCGGCGGGCAACGGCAACGGCTGGTCATTGCCCGGGCCCTGTCCCTGCGACCCGCCTTGATCGTGGCCGACGAACCGGTCTCGGCCCTGGACGTGTCCATCCAGGCCCAGACCCTGAATCTGCTGCAGGATCTGCAGGAGGAATTTGGTCTCTCCTACCTGTTGATTGCGCACGACTTGAGCGTGGTGGAACACCTCTGTGACCGTGTGGCGGTCATGTACGTGGGCCAGATTGTGGAGATGGGTGAGACCTTCCGCCTTTTTGACCACCCCCGACACCCGTATACTTCTGCCTTGCTTTCGGCGGTGCCCCGGCCGGATCCCTTTGCGACCCGGCAGCGGGTCATCCTGCAAGGTGAAGTGCCCAATGCCGCCAACCCGCCATCCGGTTGCGCCTTCCATCCGCGCTGTCCTCATGCAGAGGATCTTTGCAGAAAGGAAAAGCCTGTGTTGCAGGCAGATCAGGAAGGTCACTGGACCGCCTGCCACTTTGCCGACGAACTGACCTTGACCGGCATCCACGCATAGCCAAGGAGCTGGCAGCGCATGTCTCCTGGGAGGATGAAGACACGCGGCAGCTGATGTACAGCGAGCTGGTCAGCCCCACTCTGAATGCCTTGCTGCGCAGCCCGAAGACCCTGGACATGGTCCGGGATCTGATTGGCCCGGACATCTCCCTGTTCCACTGCAAGATCCTGCCCAAGTCCAAGGGGTTCCGGTGCGGAAGTGCCCTGGCATCAGGACTATGCGTACTGGCGGCAGGACACCAACCAGCCCCTGATGGTCAATTGCATGCTGGCCATTGACCTGGCGGATCCAGAGAATGGGTGCATCGAGTTCCTGCCAGGCAGCCACAAGTGGGGCTTGCAGGAGCACGAACGCCACCAGGAGGCCTTTGGCATGTTTCTGCCGGGCCGCTACTACCCCGGGCGGAGGCCAAGCCCGTGCCCATGGCACCGGGTGACACTCTTTGCTTCACTTCGCTGGTCATCCACGGCTCCGCGCCCAATCAGTCCCTGCAGGACCGCTGGGCCAACACCATCGCGTACAACGTGACCGGCAACGGGGAAGGTCAGGATCGGGAAATCCTGCGGGGTCCAGTCATGGCACAGGCGGGACAGGGGCCCACGGCGCCGCAGCCGGAAGTTGCTCATCTTGCGCTGCACCCCCCGCGGCTTGCGCTGTCCCCGGTTCAAGACGACCCTCTCCGCGCGGATTTTCTGGCAGAGCGCCGCGGGATGAGCGTGGCCCGTCGGGTCCGCGGCCTGGTGCAGGCCGCGCACGGCATAGTAGGCCAGCATCAACCCTTCGATCTCTTGGCGCACCAGGGCGGGGGTCTTGCTGCGCAGGAGGGGACGGGGCCCAGCATGGAGGTCTTGATCTCGTCGTAGGCGGTCTCGATCTCCCAGCGTGCGTGGTACAGGGGTGGCCAGTTCGGTGGCCAGCGCCTGCCGGGGTCCGCGGTTTGTTCTCAAGGGCCGGGTCCTGGATGCGGAAGTTGCCTGGATGCGGGTGCACGCAGGTCAGATGCAGCGGACTTGGGCCGCCCACAGTCCGGTACAGGGACAATGGGGGACCAACGAGACGCGGCTCCTGATCGGGTTGCAGAACATGGCATGTCGCGCCATCCCGTCATGCCGTGTCGACATGGTGCGTTGTCGATTAGGGTCCGGCAGCACCGGCGGCGCGCCCCACAGGACGCGGCCCAGGGCACTGTCCGGCAGGACTCACGCCTGCATGAGGGCAGTCTGCGTACAATAGCCGCGCGGCAGGTCAGCCACCGGTATCCTGCGGCTGGGGCCCGCCCAACAGCAGGTGGCGCCACGCACCCGGCACGGCCGCCAGCCGGTCCAGTGTGTCCTGACTGGGCCAGTGGGACGGGGGCGTCGCGGCCCAGCTCTGCAGCACCTGCTCGGCTGCGTCCGGATCCGTGGCATCCAGGAGATGGTGCAGCACGGGGTCCCAGGATGCCAGTGCCCCTTCCAATGCAGCCTGCAGGACCGGTATCTCCTCCACCCGAACCCATGCGCCCGCTCTTTCCTGCCAGCACTGCAGGCCGTCATCCGCCCAGCGCAGCGACGCGTTCAGCACCATGCTGTCCATGCCCCCGTCAGCGTCCGCACCGATGGGCCGGTACTGCGCCCGGCGGCAGGGGGTGCCCTCGGCCGCATCCAGTGTGAAGCCGCTGAGGGGATCCGGCTGGCGTTGGTCCACCAGCCAGTATTCCCGGATCCCCATGCCGGCGTAGACGGCCATTTTGTGGCGCCAGTCGTTGTCGCGCAGTTCACGGTCTGAATGGGAGACGATCTCAACGGTCAGGAGCGGCACCCCATCCCGGTCGTACCGGTAGGACAGCAGGGAATCGTCGGGAGCGGGACCGGTCCACAAGGACAGGTCCGGCTGCAAGGTGGAGGTGTGCGGATCAGGTCCGAACAAAGCGCCCGGAATCCCGGTGATGTTCACTTCCATGCTGACGTGGACGGTCGAGGCCAACGACTGGCCGAGAATCTTGAGGGCGTTGTACATGTGCACGAGCCACTCCCCGTGGTCGTGCGAGGGAGACATCATCATCCGCACCCCAAACACCACATAGTGCGGATCCGAAGTGTGCGTTTCCGTATACTGGTACCGGTCAGGCTGATAGGCATAGTCCGGCCGGTAATGCGACAGGGCGCGGATGCGCTGCAGGGTGGCCGCCCGCGCGCGCTTTCCCGTGTCGGGACGGGGCCGCAGAGCGGGATGGGGCCAAGCGACAGGGACATCAGGCTGCGGCAACGACATGAGATGGAGCGGACCAAGACGAATGCTGACGTTATAGTGTACTATGCGCGTAGAGTCGGCTTGAAGGGCGCGGCAGGCAGGGCGATTGCATTTTAATTACTCTGGAACAGAATCGCTATCAGCTTCATGTGATAGCGCGGGTCCCAGGCAGCCTTGAGGTATTTGTTGGCGACACCCAACTTGGCCGTTTTTCCCTGTGGCAGGACATTGAGGGCGATGCGCCGCAAGATTGACCTTCAATGAAAATGACATCGCCCTGGCGCGGCAGGGGCAACAGAGGCTCGGAAATCCCGTCCTATCCAGCCTGTCACCCGGTGTCCCCTGCGCAACGGCAATGTCTCTCCCCGGTCATGCTCCCGTCTCTGCCATCTGAGCCAGGATATTCACGCCAGATCCAGCAGGATTTTGTACCTTCACAAAATTCCACGCCATGTGCTTAGGCCCAATACTGTTCACTTTGCTTGGATTTAGGCCGTGACACCATTTTCTGTTGTCCTGATGCAACCCTGGATATCCCTAAGCTCGACTTTGTACAAAACAGACCGGGGCGGTCTCCAGAGAGACAGGATGGCACCATGGACCCCAGCACCACCCGAGGTCCGCCATGCCCCTCCGGTCTTCCGTCATGGTAACCTTGCGGCAGCCGTGTGCGCCGCTCTTTCAGGTTCGGACCTGGGCTCAGGCCCAGCGGCTGTGGGTGGGCACCCTGCTGGCGCCGGGGCGGCGCACCGTCTCCCCGGTGCTGCAGTCCCTGGGGCGGCACCCGGAGTGCCATTGTGCCGTGTACCATCAGGTGCTCAACCGGGCGCGTTGGTCTGCGCGCGGTGAGCCGGACACTGCGGACCCTGTGGCTGGCGCATCTGGCGCCGATCCAAGGCCCCCTGGTGTTCGGGATCGACGAGACCGTCGCGCGGCGCCACGGCCCCCGGATCGCGGCCCAGGGCCTCTCCCGGGACGGGGTGCGTTCCTCCCGGGACCCCTTCGTCCAGGCCCTGGGGCTGCGCGGGATCTGCCTGCTGGGGTGGACGGCGATTCCCTAGGCGCGCCCGTCCGGTCACCGTCCACTCCCGCCTGCGCCTGGATGCGGCCCGGCTCACGCGGTCGCCCCCGCCGGGTCGGGGGCCCACCAGCCCCCGTGGCGCCAGCGGCTCGCCGATCCGGCCACGGCGTGGGTGGGTCTGCCCCTGTCCGGGTACGATGGCACCGTCCACAGCCTGGCCGTGGCCACCGGCGTCGCGCTCGGGTACCCTGCCGGCCAGCCCCCCGTGCGTATGCGTTGGGTGCTCCTGCACGACCTCCCAGGGAAGCAGCCCCCGCAGGCCCTGCTCTGCACCGACCCGGATGTGCCGGTGCCGTAGATGCTGCAGTGGTTCCTGCGCCGCTGGCAGATGGATGTCACTTTCCCGGCTGTGCGCACCCACTGGGGATGCAGACCAGCGGCAGTGGTCAGACCAGGCCACCGCCGGCGCGGGGCGGGCGCGCTGGACCGTGCGTCTGCTGGTGAGCCAAGCCGTGGAGCTGGGGCTGGCGGAGAGCATCGCCCCTTCGACGGTGCACCAGCCTGCTGCAAAAAACGTGCTGCAACCTCATCGCCCTCGGTACTGGAAAATCCCGCCTCAGGCCCACGGCGAATCCGTAGCCCGCATGGAGCGGGTGCTGGAGACCTACCAGGAGCTATACGATCCCCGGCACCCCGTGATTTGCATGGACGAACCAACAAGCAGTTGATCGTGGATATCGCCCCACCTCTCCTGATGGTGCCCGGTCAGCTCCAGCACGTGGAACACGCATCGGCGCGCACGGCTTCCCTGCAGGTCCACAGGTCATTGGTCAGGCACAGACATACTGCCATGATCATACTCCGTTATGAGACTCAACTCCCTGTAAACACCTTGATTTCACGGATTTGTCAACAGGCCCTGTAGCAGAATCTGAGTCTTGTGCCCGATGCTGCGATCAAGGAGTGACGCAAAGGGTTCCCGCAACGCTACAACGATGGAAGCAGGCAGGTGGGACATGATGGACTTTAGGTGATTTGGTTCATCCTATACCCTACTGCCTTGTGGATCCAAGGCGGACTTCGTACAAAGTCAAGCTAAATTGTAATCCTGCATACACAGTGATGCATGTAATGCAATATATTTTGGTCATGTTCAAGTCGCAAGTCAGTCTCCGCACCCGACGCCTGCCGTGCAAGGTGCCTCCCGAAGCAGCTGCCCCTGGTGGGCTCTGGCTATGCTTCCCCATTCGCTTTGTTTCGAGGCTCTGTCAACTGACAGAGCCTCTTTAGTTATTAAGGAGACGATCATAAGCATGTATCGTACTTCTCTAGTTCTGGGCTTGATCTTGGGACTGACCGTATTTGGCATGAGCCCGCTGTGGGCCACGCCGGTTCAAGGCAACCCCACTCCTCTTTCCTGTGCCGAAATCAAGGCCATTGCCAAACCCCTGTTGGAACCGGTCGCGTATGCCGAGCTGTCCCAACTGTCCATCCAGGAATGTGAAGCGGGGGTGTCCTACCTTACGCCCGGCAAACTGGCATATCTGTTCCGATTTGGCACGTATGAGCCGAATTGGGAGCGGATATTGGAAGACTCCCATGCGGGTCCTTCCAGTCTCTGGAAAAACCGGATTGTAGGACGTGCCCACGAGCACGCAGGTTGGCACATGCACGTATACGCCCACACTCACGGCAATGATCCTGAGCAGATCAAAGCAGGTCTGACCATCGGCATCGCCAGACTGATTCTGATGATCGTCGGTGCCTTCTCGCTGCTCAGCCTTCCTGTCCTGACCCTGATCGGCCTACTGCTCTACCGCAGATTCATCATGACCTAATACTAAGCTTTTGGTCTGGAATTTTATAAGGTTTGAGGTAGATTGTCTTCCTGTGTCCAACTGGGATATACTCCCGGCTCTGCCATCTGAGCCAGGATATTCACGCCAGATCCAGCAGGATTTCGTACCTTCACAAAATTCCACGCCATGTACTTAGTACCTAGTTCGGTTCATTGTGTCGGACAGGATACAGGCTGTGCAGCTGGATGCGGGCATCCGCGGTGGTGCATGGCCAATGCACCGGAGTCGGGTCCTGGTGGCGGGCGCGGGCCTAGGTGGCCAGCTCGGTGCGTAGCGTCTCCAGATCCGGGATGCGCCGAGCCAGGCACTGCAGGGCCCCGAGGGTGTGGGTGTTGAGATTGTCAGCCACCAGGATCACCCGGTCGGCTTGAGGGTAGCGTTCCTCCAGCCTGTCCCGCATCCAGTGCGCCCCGTCGATCCGGGTGCGCCGGGGATGGGCCTCCCCATGCTCCTGTCCCGGCATCGGTTCCCCCTTCAGGCTGATGGCCGCCGGGCTGCAGCGCACGTATGTTTGTAAACTACAACCAGAGCAGAATCAACCCGATTTGCAGCAAGGACAGACAGTCGGCGCAGGGGCTACTGCGGCTTTTCCGCCAGATCCCCTTGTCCCTTACGCCTCATTCCTGCCTCTACTCTGGCTCGCTTGACTCGGTTTGCCCCCGCTGCTTGGGTTTGCAAACACGCCCTAGCACCAATGGTTAACTACAGTGGTATTTCCAGAAATGAGGTGGATTTAAAGTGGCTCATGTTGTCATTTTTTCATGGATAAATCGGGGGCGAATCCGGGCAACAAGACCCGATTCTAGGCTTTGTGTTCTCTACCTGACATCTCAAAACACGAGAGTTCACCAAACTACCACTGTACACCTGATATGGAATTATATAGAGGAATGAAACCTACTGGATTCGACGAGGATATCCTATTTCAGATGGTAGAAGCGGGAGTATATTTCAATTGGACGCAAGAGGGCAATCTACCTAAACCTTATAAAATTCCATGACATGTGCTTAGGCTGAACATGCCGCGTTTCCCGGAGAACAGCGTTATCACATGCAGGACGTCGCTGCCAAAGTGGTAACGTCCGTGTATTTGCAGCACCATGCCCTCGTTCAAATTGCAAGGCAGGTTTCTTGTCTCAGCGGTTGCCCTCTCGGACATTGCCCAAGTGGAACTCACCGATAGCGGTGCGCACATCCAGGGAGCGGGTGTAGTTCTTGCACATGGGGCCTGCGCCGTCATAAACCAGCCAAGCCTGCCGCGTGCCGCTGTTTGGACGCTGCATAACATGGCATCTCGGCTTTGCGATAGTCCTGCACTGTTCCCGAAGCGCCTATATTTCCCTTTGCGTCAGAAACAAATCGTAGGGTGTGCCTTTCCAGCTGTCCTCCGTGCCGATGTCATCCCGGGTGCGATGCAGCCACACCACCAGCCGTTCCTTCATGCGCCGCAGCACATGCCTGTAGCCCAGGTCGGCGGCCAGATTGCGCAGTTCCCCTGGGTCGCTCTCCATATCGTACAGTTCGTCTTCCGCCCCGGGGTTGTAGACGTACTTCCAGCAGCGCGTCCGCACCATGCGCTGCGAAAACAGGGCCGGCTCATACCCGTGAAACTCCGCGTAGATGTCATCGGGCCAGTCAGCCGGCGTCTCCCTTTGCAGAAAGGGGATCAGTGAACGCCCATCCACGCTGCCTGGCACCTCGGCGTCCCCCATGGCCAGCAGGGTAGGCATCAGGTCCACCAGGCTCACAAAGGCGTCACAGACCGTTCCGGCCGGGGTCACCCCCGGCCAGTGCACGATCAGCGGAATCCGATACGTCTCGTCGTACATGTACATGCCTTTGTTGAACAGGCGGTGACTGCCCACCATGTCGCCGTGATCGCTGGCATACATCACCACGGTGTCGTTGGCCAGGCCCAGGGAGCGCAACTGAGCGAGAATGCGCTGGATCTGGTCATCAATGAAAGTGCAGTACCCCCGTAGTGGGCGATGACCCGCTGCCAGTCAGGCCAGGTGAGATGACTGGCATTCCAGCGCAGCATCTCCTTCTGCTGAATCAGGAACTTGCCGACAAAGGTTTCGTCGAAGTTGGCCCAGCGCGGCACGGAGTGCGGATCATACAGGGTGTCGTAGGGCGCGGGCACACTGTAGGGAAAGTGAGGGCCGAAGAACGACGTGAAAATCATGAAGGGCTTCTCGCGTGTCGCCTGCTCGGCCAGCAGGGCGTTCGTCTTGTCCGCAGCCCAGGCTTCCTGCAGATGCTCACCCGGCAGACGGGCGCGACCGCAGAAAGGGGCATTCCCGCCCCACTCCAGCCGCTGCACTTCCCGGGCTCGGCCCGGCTGCAGATCCAGCGCCGATTTCTCCCGGTCATAGTCCGCGTCATCGGCGAAGGAACGGAAGCCCCAATGCGCCGGATGGCGCGCGCCGGGCAGGTGCCATTTGCCTACATGGTGGACATCGTAGCCCCGCTGGTGCAGGAGCTGGGAATACCCAGTGCAGTCCAGCAGCTGCCGGTCAAAGACGCCGTTGAAGTTGCCCATGTTGGCCAGCAGGCCATGGTTGTGGGCATACAGGCCTGTCAGCAGGGACGCACGGGCGGGCGAACACAGGGACGTCGGCGTGAAGGCATGCGTCTCCACCACCGGAGCGCCATTGCAGCCGACCGCGTCAAAGCGATGCTGGTCCGCGAACAGAAACAGGATGTTGGGTGGTGTCTTGGTCATGGCAGAGCAAATCCGCAAGTGAATCTGGACCGGCAGGGCAGAGAGGAATCCGCACGCCGGTCCCGTGCGACAGGCCCGGGCACCGGCATTGCCCTCAAGCCCAGGTGGCGGTTTCATCCCTTGATCCCTGTGAAGACGATGCCCTGAATGAAGCGCTTCTGCGCCACGGTAAACAGAATCAGCAGAGGCAGCATGCTGAGAAAGGAAGCCGCCATCAGCAGAGGCAGTTGCGGCAGGACGCCCTCCGAGCCCTGAAAGAACTGCAGGGCCAAGGCCAGCGGGCGCTTGGCAGGTATGTTCAGGTAGATCAGGGGCTCCAGAAAGTCGTTCCAGCGGGCCCGGAATTCAAAGATGGCCAGGGCCGGCATCGAAAGCGGCAGGATCACGCGGTAGAAGACCTGGATGGAGTTGCAGCCATCCATGCGCGCCGCGTCCTCCAGTTCAAAGGACAGGGTCATGAAAAACTGGCGCAGCAGGAAGACGTAGAAAGGACCTAGGAAAAAGGTCGGCACGACCAGGGGCTTGAAGGTGTCGATCCAGCGCAGCTTGCTGAACAGGATGAATTGCGGGATCAGGGTGACCTGGCTGGGCAGCATCATGGTGCTGAGCAGAATGATGAAGATGGCATCGCGTCCCGGTGCCCGCAGCCGGGCGAAGCCATAGGCCGCCACCGAACTGGCCGCTAGCTTGCCGGCGATGGAGCCCGTCGTGACGATGAGACTGTTCCAGACGAAGGTCCAAAACGGCCAGAAGGTCATTATCTGGCGATAGTTGTCCCACTGAATGGGCTGCGGTATCCATTGCGGGGAAACAGGTACACGTCCATCTGCTGCTTCAGGGATGTGGAGATCATCCAGAAGAAAGGCAGACAAATGACCGCGGTGCTGGACAGCAGCAGCAGATAGGTGACAACATGCTCAAGGCGCAGGGCGGAAGACCTGCTCATGCTCAGGAGGCCGTGCACCGGTCAGTCCTTCTGTCGCTCCTGATAAAAGACCCACATTGGCGAGGACTTGAACACAAGTAGGGTCAGCGTCAGGACTATGACCAACAGGACCCAGGCCATGGCAGACGCGTAGCCCATGTACAGGTATTCAAAGGCGTTTTCATACAGGTAGTAGTTGTAGAAGAGCGTGGAGAAATTGGGCCCGCCGCGGGTCATGACATAGGCCGGCGTGAATTCCTGGAAGGAGGCGATGAGCCCCATGACCAGATTGAACAGGATCACCGTGCTCAGCAAGGGCAGCGTGACAAACCAGAATCGATGCCAGCGGGAGGCGCCGTCTATCTTGGCTGCCTCGTACAGTTCACTCGGTATGCTCTGCAACCCGGCCAGGTAGATCAGCATGCTGCCCCCCCCACACAGGCTCATGATGGCGATGGCCGGCAGGGACCAATGCTCGTCAAATAGCCAGGCAGGCCCTTGGATGTTCACGAAGGCCAGCAGGGTGTTGAGAATGCCGAATTCGGGATTGAAAATCCACATCCACAGCAGGGCCACGGCCACACCGGAAATGACGGAAGGCAGGTAGTACACGGTACGGAAGAACACGATCCCCCGCACTTTCTGATTCATGAGCAACGCGATGCCCAGAGCCAGGACCAGACTGATGGGCAGGTGCATGACCACGTACAGCCCCGTCACTTTCAGGGACTGCCAGAACAGTTCATCATGCATCAGGTCCCGGAACTGTCTCAACCCCACCCACTTCGGAGGCCGAATGATGTTGTATTCCGTGAAGCTGAAGTAAAAGGACGCGAGAATCGGGCCAATCGTGAAGGCCAGCAACCCTATGCAGACTGGGGATATGAACAGGTAGCATTCGATCGCCTCACGCCGCGCCAGATTCCGGACGCGGGCCGACAGCCCTCGTTTCCCCACAATCATGTGCCTTTGGTGCCGGGTGCCGCACCGCGGATCAGGTCGGCGCAACACGCCGGGGATGATCTCCGTTCCCGGCGTGTCCAGCCGCGCATGCCCAGTCGTGTCCTTGCCTAGGCGCTCCGGAGATGGATGCCTAGCTGTCAAGAATCTCCTGGGCTCTCTGCGCCATGTTGCGGGCGGTCTCTTCCGGTGTCTGATCCCCCCGTCATCAACTTGTCCATTTCCGGATTGAACGCCTTGTTCCGGACCTCGGTCCAGGCGGCGAAATAGAAGCCCCGGTTGCGAGAGTACTCCATGGCATCCACCCGGGCACTGTGGTGGGGCGGTGCCCCTTCCAGTTCCAGGAAAACGGGGGACATGGCCCATTTCCGCATGCTTGGCGCATTGAGACCATCCCAGGCGTACATCTCTTGGGCGCGATCCCCTTGATGATAGGCTGCATGGGACCAGGCGGCATCGGGATGCATCGCCGTTCGGGGTATCACGATCCCGCCTGCCGCATGGGCCGCGGCCTGATGCTGCGCGCGCGGAAGATGGGCCAGGTCCCACGCAAAGGCATCGATCTTGCGCTGCGCATTCACGGCCCAGGTGCCGGTGATCTCCAGGCCGATGCGGCCCGAGTTCCATCCCCCTTCAAAGCCTGCGGCCGCTCCCACCGCGGGAGAGGCCCCATGGGTATGCACCATGTCTTGAAACCACCGGCAGGTCGCGACCATTTCCGGGCTGTCCAGGAGACAGGTGGTGGGGTTGTACACGGCATCGAAGATGTCGCCGCCGCGTGCCCACAACTGGCTTTCCCACACCATCCACCAGTAGGCATTGCTGGCCCCGAAGGTGCGATGGATGCCCTCGCCCCCGGTTCATGGCCACGGCCATGGCGGCATAGTCTTCATACGTCCAGTCTTCATCGGGATAAGACAGGCCGGCCTCGGCCAACATGTCCATGTTGAGATAGGCCGCCATGACATTGGGACCGATGACCGGGGCGAACAGCTCGTCATCCATGGTGTAGATGTCATACAGCTCGGTCATGTACTGGGCATCATCCAGCAGATCGGCGTCGCGGTTGAAGTATTCCGTCAGCGGCAACAGCACGTCATCCGCCCACAGCGTGGGAAAGTACTAGGTGCTCGTGCGCAGATTCTCGGGCGGATCGTTCGGAGACAATCCAGGAGAAAAGCTTCTGGGCATAGTCCGAACCCGGGAATCCCAGCGTCTCGATCTGGATCCCGGGATCATCCTCCATATGGGCCGCGGCGATGTTTTCGTAGAAGGACAACATCCTGACAGAGGGAACGGGTCCTACCACCTGCGGTTCCCTGGCCCTGCAGCATTGGATCCCTGGCGTGGATGCGCCCGTGGTCCAAGGCCTGCGGAGGGCCGGGGCCTTGATTCTGGGCAAGGCCAATCTGTCCGAGTGGGCCAATTTCCGTTCTACCCATTCCTCCAGCGGTTGGAGCAGCATAGGGGGACAGACCCGCAATCCGCACGTCCTGAAGCGGGATCCCGCGGTTCCAGCAGTGGCTCTGCCGTGGCTGTCAGCGCTGGGATCTGTGCCGCCGCCATCGGCACCGAGACCGATGGCTCCATCTGCTCTCCGGCATCCCGCAACGGCATCGTCGGGGTGAAATCCACCGTGGGACTGGTGAGCCGCACAGGCATCATTCCCATCTCGCACCGTCAGGACACGGCCGGTCCCATGATCCGGTCGGTACAGGACGCAGCTCTCATGCTGTTGGCCATGTTGGGCCCCGACCCCACAGATCCCGCCACACAAGACATTCCGGAAGGTTTTGCTGGCAGGCTGAATCAACACTTGGGGGCATCCAGCCTGGAAGGGATCCGTATTGGCGTACTGGAGTTGCCCGATTGGACGGTGCCTCAGGTGGTACCGTTGTACCAAGCTACTGCCGACCTCCTGCGCGATCTGGGCTCCGACCTGCAGGAAGGACTGACGATGACTGGCTCTGGCTGGGGACAGCAGGAAGGGCTGGCGTTGAAGACCGAGTTCAAAATGGGTCTCAACGCGTTTTTCCAGTCCCAGACTGCGACACCACCCATTCGCTCCTTGGCGGATCTGATCGATTTCAATCAGGTCCATGCGGACCGGGTCATGCCGCTGTTCGGCCAGGAATTGTTGCTGCAGGCGCAAGCGACGGATCCATTGGATCCCCGGTATGACCAGGCGGTGGCCGAATTGGCCCGTCTGACCCGCGACGAATGTCTGCTCGATCTCATGGACGGGCATCACCTGGACTTGATTGTGGCGCCCACCGCCAATCCGGCCGCGGTCGTGGATCACGTGTGGGGTTCCCGCAGCGGCAGAAGTTTCTGTTCCCCGGCCGCTGTGGCCGGTTATCCGCATGCCACGATGCCCATGGGAACAGTCAGACATCTGCCTGTCGGCCTGTCCTTTGTGGGGCGGCCGTTCAGCGAACTTCTCCTGCTGCAGGTGACCGACTGTTTTGAACGTGCTTTGGAATTGTCACTGGAGCCTCAATTCATGCCGTCGTTGGAGACATAGCCAGATCAAGACAGGGGAGTACGAGGGCAGTTGCTCCGCGCGGCAGAACCTGGGAGCCGTCGGCGAATGACGAAATGAAGTTTCCTGCGCCTGAGGCCACCCGTCGTGAAGCAGGCCTGATTCCTGCCACTTTGGGCTGCCGCTCATGTATCCACATCCATTCTGACCACTTGTCTCTGCTGCCGTTTCGTCCACCGACTTCTGGACTTGGATCACCCTTGGCAGCGTAGGGGCGGGATGCAATGGGGGACAAGGCAACCAGCACATTGGGTTCCCTGCGTCTGAGGAGTCGATTTTCACCTCTTTATCCAGATCCGACTTGGTGGCAAACTGCGACTAGTCTGGAATGTAGTTGGCGACCGCTTCAGCCTAGTCACCATCCGTGCCATCTGGCAAGGCCATATGCTCCCATTCTGCACACTTACACACCGTCACCCTTCAATGGTTTGGACAATTTTCAGGTGCCGGCCGGGACAATCGGGCCGTAGTCCAGGAGGGTCTGGCCAATGGGGCTGGATGTATCGAGGCCAGAGGTCCAAGTCACTTCAAATCGCTCCCGCCGGAGTTCCAGGAAAGCCCGGCGGGTGACATGGGGCAGAGCAAATCGGCCCAGAGCTGCGGGCGGGCGGTGTCGCAGCTCCAGTTTGGTCCCGGTGCGCGCAGTGAGCACGGCATGGAAATGAAAGTGCAGGCGAGTTTGGGACCGCACCTGACAGTGGGTCAGGCCCAAAGTGGCTGGGCATTCCGGACCTGGAACTCCTTGGGAATCGGGCCTGGCAGGTGCGTCATATCCGGACCGAATTGAGAGCGAGATCGGTGCGGAACAGGATCGTGCCCGCGAAGTGCCGGCGCGGAGGCACAGGAACTGCTTGCAGGAGGCACTTGAAACTGGTATGGCGCAGCACCGCATGGTTGGTGCAACACAACGGGTTCGGCCGGCAGATCCAGGCACAGGCGTGGAGAAGGCCCAAATGCGTTCCGCCCGGGCCCTGATCGCCCACATCGGATTGGCCCTACGGGCCTTCCTGTGCCTGGAGGCCTGCCGCCTGCGTACCGGCATCAGCGGGTGCGAGGCCAAGGCGGCCCTCATCCCTGACGCAAGGCGCCCATATCTGGCAAACCCGTGCTACAGCTACACATTGACTGCAACTGCGTGACTCCTCGGCAGGTGCATGATCATGGGATATTGGGAGGTGCCAGTTTGAGAAACCGCTTGAGCCTGGGACTACCCTCCCATCGCCGCGATGCGTCGGACCACCCATGTAATGTAGGTCTTGCGGGTCATTCCACGCCGCCGGGCTTCGCTGTCAATGAACTCTGCAACATCCTCTTCCAGGGTCAACCCGGCTCGGACGCTTTTGCCTGAAGACCGGATCAGGGGTATGGAAACCAGCTGGTTTCCAGTCGGTGTTTCAATGGATTGGAATGGACTGGGGCGAGCGAGTTGTGTGCCATCCCTTTCCATCTCGGTGGCATAGTCCCGAAGTGCGGCTTCGGCATTAAGAAGAGCCTCATCGACAGTGTCGCCCATCGCACCAACACCGGGAATGTCTGGAAAAACTACCCCGTAGGCTCCCTCATCACCGTCTATCAGTGCCGGATATCGAAGCACGGCATCCTCCCATTCTGTCCAGCCCGCCTTCTTGGCAATGGTACGGGCCATCCCTATGGAGAGTACCCGGTGGCGAGGCAAGGTTATGATACCTTTGGTGCGCGGATGCCTGTAGATGTCGTGGCTAGAACCATGCCGGTCCAGGTACCAACCATCCTGTTCCAGTCTTCGCCTCACCTGCCGCCTGCTTGTCTCCATCGCATGTCAATATGAGCATGTGACATCTGTGACTTGCCACACGATTTTCGGTGGCGGATATGGTTTATCCCCTGACAAATAGTATTGGTGACGCTGTTTCTCCGATAGTCTGTCCGTGGGACTGTTCGCCGGCTGGTCCCGCACCCTCATCCCCTTCTTCCAAACTTATGCTGATCTCCCCTAACAGCAGGTTAGGGGCCAAAGGGCAGGCGACTTTCTTTGGCCCTTGGAAAGGCAAGCTTCCTTTCTCGTTGCGTGCCATACGCTGGCGGTGGCAAGACTGGTTCCCGAATGTGCCCGCCTGGTTTGTCCCTGTGAGCCAGATCTCCTGGACCCGAAGGCCGGTTTGGAAAACCGTCTGTACGTTGGGACAGTTCGGGTTCGCCTGCATTGGCGAAGTTGGACTCGTCAATCCAAGATGCACCATGTATGAAGTGGTCGGCTTGCCTTTGCGTTGTTTGGGCCAAGGTTGCTGTCCTGCAGAGGTCCTCCGTCTGTCTCTCCGTATAGACAGCCAAGGGGTAATATCAACAGGAGAGCGGTCTCACCCTGAAGCCTTTCTTCCACAACATTCCGATTTTCTTGCCTTCCCCGACTACAGGAGTCTGAAGCATGGGTACATCCAGTCAGCCTGACCACACCTCCCAAGTTCCCTTCTTCTCTTTCCCAGACACCTTGGAGAAACAGGAAGAGGCTCTCGGTTCGAACCTGCTGCAGCAGCGTTTTGCCGAGTCTCGCAAGCACATGGCCTCCGACCCGCATTGACCTCTCTACCACTTCGTCAGTCCGGAGCACCGCCTTAACGCCCCCAATGGTCTCTGCTTCTGGCAGGGCAACTGGCATCTCTTTTACCAAGGCTATCCACCAGAGGATCCGCGACAGCACTGGGGCCATGCGATCAGCTCCGACTTGATCCACTGGCGGGATCTGCCGTACGCGACCTATCCCCATCCGGAGCATGCGGTCTTCTCTGGCGCCACCCTGGTGGAAGACGACCGGGTCATCGCCATCTACCATGGCACCAAGGTGGGCAATATGGTGGCGGTGGCGGATGACCCCCTGCTCCTCAACTGGCACAAACTCACAGGGCAGGCCGTAATTCCCATTGCCGGCCCCAATGGCGAAGAGCTGCCATACCGAGTTTTTGATCCCTGCATCTGGAAGAAAGGCGATCACTACTACTCGCTCTCGGGGGGCACCTTGCCCCATCCCACCAATGGCCGGCGCACCCGTGCCGACTTCCTGCTCAAGTCCCCGGACCTGGTGCACTGGGAATACCTGCATCCCTTTGTGGAAGGAGACACTTTCACGCGGGTGGGGGATGACGGGCCTGTCCGTACTTCTGGCCCATAGGCGACCGGCACATGCTGCTTTTCTTCAGCCACATGAGCGGTGGCCAGGCTCTGCTGGGGGACTACGATGCGGCGCGTGACAAGTTCATTGCCACGTCCCATCACGAATTCAACTTCGGGCCCTACGGTCCGGGGGGAGTGCATGCCCCGTCCGCGACGCCGGACGGCAAGGGCGGTCTGATCGTGATCTTCAACATGAATCCGGCCAAGCCCACGCCGGGCTGGGATCAAATCATGACCGTGCCCCGCCGCATCACGCTGCAGGGCACGGAGGGCCTGGACAGGGACGCCCTGTTCCAGGAAACCGGCCGGCGATGTCGCTTCCTTGCGCGGCGCCCGTGTGCGGATTGAGGACCTGGTGCTGCCACCGAACGAGGAACGGGTGCTGGAGCGCGTTTCCGGCAATGCTTATGGAGATCAAGGCCGAGATTGACATCGGCGAAGCCCCCTGGTCGAGCTGAATGTACTGCGCTCTCCGGGCAAGGAAGAATATACCCGCATTGCCTTCTGCCAGGACCGGGGCTTCCGCAACTGGGAACGCTATCAGGGCTGGGAGACCAGGCGGCTTCAGGGTGCCCAGGACAACCTCATTACAGTGGACAATTCCTATGCTTCCCAGGCGGCGGATGTACAGTCCCCGGGTCCCCAAGACGGCCCCGGTCTATATCCCCAGGGCAGAGAACCTGTAATTGCAGGTCTTTGTCGATCGCAGCGTGGTGGAGGTCTTCGTCAACGGCAGACAGTGCGTAGCCGTGCGTGTGTACCCGGACCGGCCGGACAGCGTGGGAGTTTCCCTGCGGGCGCAGGGCAGCGCCGCCAAGGTCAAAAGTCTGGACGCTTGGCAAATGGACAGCATCTACGAATAGCCTGTAGATGCTTTGTTGGTCCATCAACGGCGCAAGCAGCCAAGGACATACCCTGCTGGCTGCAGCAATGCAAATCGGAAAGGAATATCCTGACTACGGAGTCGGCGACTCTCGGAACTGTGCATGGAAAGTGTCTGGCGCGCGGTGGATCGTTTTGCCTTTGCAGGAGACTGGCTGGCCTGGGCATGGTGGAGTTGACAGTCTTTGCCTATAACGGGAAACAGATTTCGGGCCAGGCCGAATTCAGGAAGCCAAATACGTGTCCGGGGACAGTATTCGCGTGCACCTGCATCCAATGAGGCACTGACCAGAACACAGTCGGGAACATTCCGGCTACAGCGACATTCATGGCAGTGGATTGGCCTGCCAGGATTTTCCTGCTTTCCTTGCAGAGCCAAATTGCCAGGCAACGTACATCAGAAGTGGATGCAGAGAGTATTCCTCTACTCCTGCAGCAGCTCCGCATGACCATTGAGGATTGGGGTTTGGGGTCTGGCAGAAAGGCCGGAAGCTTTGTGCTGTATCCTCGATAGTTGGCTTGCGACCCAAGCATCTGGTGTCGCGACTCAGTGTTTTCTGTGTGCAAGGCTGCCGGGTGTCCCAGAGAGGACCGCGGAATCTCTCCGGGATTTCGAAGGTATTAGCTGGATTCCTGCTCCAGGATACAAACCCTATCGGACTCAGAACGGATCTCCGGCCACATTCACGAGCCTGGACCCTCCCCTTTGGCGTAGTAATACCAAGTCGCGTTCCAGCCCTTTCCACGGACCTGCTTGAGGACAATGCCGGCCGTCTTGAGATCTGCCTTGTAATCCTCCCACAATTCCAGAAATTCCGATGGCACGGGGGCCAGCCGGCGCACCCAGTTGGCGCCGTACTTGGTAGTGACAGCCTTGGGTTCTGCCCAAGGCAGAACGATCAGGGCTTGGCGCAACAGGCGAGTCAACCCCTCTATGCGGGCAGGCCATTCTGGAGGCTCGGGGGCGGCTGGGGGGGCGGGAGCTGCCGGAGAGTCCCAGCCCCATTGCGCCAAAGTGTCCTGTACCTCGGCCAGAGAACGCACCAAGGCCCAAGGCACCTGACGCTGTACCAGCTCAGTGCGGATGTCCCATTGGGCCATGGAAAGGGAACCGCGGTCGGTCTTTACTTCCATGTAGCCATGTTGCCCCTCGGCATCTATCAGCAGCAGATCGGGCATGCCGGGCGTCATGCCCTGTGCCCGCATTCGACGGCGTTCCTTGTGGGTGCGGATGGCTCCATTGGGAATGTGCACACACATCAGATCCGGGCGATGCTCTTCCATCCAGTTCAGGATTGCAGTCTGGAGGCTTTCTTCGGAGCCGTGATCATTCACTGCGCGGAAATTCTGCTTGGTTCTGGGCATGGTCGTCTCAAGGGAAACAGACAAGATGGGCAAAGTGGAGTTGCGTCGTGCACCGTATCCAAGGTGCCATTGACAGCAGTGTCCAGTGAATGGAAATTGTACATTTTAACGCTTGCAAAACACAGTTTGCGATTTCTGCCAAGAACAAAGCGGACCGAGTCCGCTTTGCTGCCAGATTGATCATCAGGCAGTACACCAGTTGCGGTATAGACAGTGCCGCTGCCGTGGCCAGAACACGGCAGCGGTTCAGTTGGCGGTCCCCAGCATCGCTATCATCACATCTGCGGCGCGGATCTGATTCACTGCATCGTCCTGTTGCCCTTGTCTTTCAAGGGTCTATCCTAAGCTTCTGTATTGTCATCCATCTGATTCGGAAACCGCGGCAGCTACCAGTCTGGCAGCCTTGATGACATCTTGACAGTTGCTAAAACGACCAAAGCCGAACCGCACCGAAGCTTGAACTTGCCTCCTGCTCAGTCCCAAAGCATGAAGTACATGGGATTGCTCGGGAATCCCTGTGGTACAGGCCGAACCTGTGGACGCTGCAAGTTGAGGTTGAAGTCGGCTCAAGATGTCTTGGGAATCAAGTCCAGGGAAACACAGGTTGATGTTTCCTGGGTGTCGCCCGTTCTTCCATGGCCCATTGACTTCCATGAGAATGTCTTGGCTACGCAGAACATCTACGAACTTGTCGCGCAGACTGCCAATGCGAACCCGCTCACCTAACCCTTCATCCGAGTTTATAATGGCAGCGGCTGTTCCCAAACCAACGGCAAGTGCTAGGGGCACGGTACCAGAGCGTATTCCAGCCTGTTGCCCGCCACCGTAAATAAGTGGTTCGATCTGTTTCTGGAGAGCGCGACGAATGTACAAGGCACCAATGCCTTGTGGCCCATAGAATTTATGGCTTGACAGACTGACAAGATCCGCGTGCATAGCCAAGTTGCTCACATTCATTGCACAGGGAGCCTGAGCAGCATCGCAATGGAACAGGATGCCGTAAGGTTCAAGTACTGAACTGATTTCAGGAATATTTTGAATAGTGCCGATTTCGTTGTTGACAGCCATGACGGATACAACCAAGACTCTCTCGTCGACTTGGGCCGAAAGATAATCCAAGTCCACAAATCCAAACCGGTCCACCGGAATTGTTTCCAGAGTCAGTTCACTTTGGCGGGCAGCTGCGCGGGCGGCAGCCAAGACACACTTGTGTTCTATGGCACTTACCAAGATGCGTCTACGCGTACGTGTGTTTCTATCCTTTCGAGCCAAGCCCAACAGTGCCAGATTATTGGCTTCTGTTGCCCCTGAAGTAATGAAGATTTCGTCAGGGTCCGCTCCGATCAAGCCGGAGACTGCCTCGACAGCTCCTCTGACGGATTTGGCGGCGTGCCAACCTACAACGTGGTCTTCTGCATGTGGATTCCCGAATTGGTCATTCCAAAAAGGTGCCATTGCGTCTACAACCCTGGGATCCACCGGAGTTGTGGCCTGATAGTCGGTGTAGATGGTTTCCACGGCGGTTTCTCGGTTCTTGCAGCTTGCAACAATACAAGCACTGAGCATAAATATAGTCCATCGTTGATACAATGTCTTACTGGATACTATGTCCAGTAGGAGCATGGATGAAAAGGCAACCTCTTTTCAGGGAAGACTACCGCCCACAATTTTCGGGGCATGAAACCTTCCCTCTTCGCTACGGGTGGCTAAAGAAGGCTTATGATGCCGTTCAAGCGGCTGATGAAGAAGACAACAGATATGTGTTTACCGGAGATGATGCAATCGCTCGCTTTGGTGTCGGAAAGAACATGGTCACGGCAATGCGGCATTGGGCCAAGTTTGCAGGTGTTATCCGAGAAGAGGATGGACAGACGAGAACAAGAGTCACTGCTCTTGGACAGCTCTTGTTCGGCATAGATGGGCTTGATCCATACATGGAGGATCCTAATGCGTCATGGCTGATCCATTGGCAGTTAAGTGGATATCCTCAAAAAACAACATGGTTCTGGTCGTTCAACCACTTCCCCGCGCTCTCGTTTGACAGGGACCTGTTAATTCGAGGCATTGACAAACTGGCGAAGGACCGAAACTGGACGCGAGCATCTCTGGCAACGATCAGGAGGGACGTTTCCTGTTTCATCAGAACATATGTAGCCCAACCGGTAGGTGGAAAATCAAGTTACGAGGATGCTCTGGAGTCCCCCCTGATCGAACTCGGTCTCATAAAGCCGGTTGGAAGACGAGACAGGTTCAGATTTGTACGCGGCCCCAAGACATTCCTTGGTATTGGCGTGTTCAGTTACGCCGTCACTGATTTCTGGAATCGGCATTATCCTTCCGTAAACACCCTTTCTTTCGAATCGCTGGCTTACGAACCAGGTTCACCGGGTCGAGTTTTCCTGCTGGATGAAAATGCACTTGTGGGTTTGCTTACGTCTTTGGATGAGATGACTCAAGGTGTCTATGTATGGTCGGAGACAGCGGGTCTAAAGCAGTTGATCCGAAACGAATCGTTGACTTCCGACGCGGCATTGGACTACGTCAGAAATGACTATTCGCAATTCTGAAAGAAGAGTGACCTATGGCTCTGGCTGATCAAGTGGTGGTTTCCAACCGCTTTCAACTGGCCATTCGAATCGACACTGACTTGGGGAATTCTCTGGCCTTGGATGGATTCATCTGTCCAAGTTCGATTGTACGGGTCTTGGAAACCATGGCTCGCCACATAAGCGAGACCAAGCAGGCAGCGTTTACGTGGACGGGTCCCTATGGAGGTGGCAAATCAAGTCTGGCCGTAGTGTTCCATGCATTGCTCAATGGCAATGATGAGCTGCGCAGCAAAGCGGCATCTATCGTTGGCGAGCAGACTGCAGCCACAATTTGGGATGCATTGCCTCTCCACAGTCAAGGATGGCGCGTTCTGCCGGTTGTAGGTCGGCGTGCGCGACCGGCTCAAGTGGTAGGGGAGGCTATTGAAAAAACGCGGTTGGTCCGAGGGCAACAGTCCAAGGCATGGAATGATTCTGCCGTCTTTGACATCTTGGATCGTGTGGCCAAAAGACGGCCAGGCCAGACTGGCGGCCTCGTAGTGTTCATAGATGAAATGGGCAAGTTTCTGGAAGGGGCAGTCCATGAAGGCACCGATATCTACTTCTTCCAGCAACTTGCGGAAATGGCGTCTCGCAGCAGTTGTCGCTTGGTCGTAGTTGGGATATTGCACCAAGCCTTTGAAGAGTATGCTCAGCGGTTGTCTCGAGAAATAAGAGATGAATGGTCTAAAATACAGGGCCGATTCGTAGACTTGGCCATCAGCGTGGCTCCAGATGAGCAACTGATTCTCCTTGGGCACGCAATCAGGCCGAAACGTCAACAATCCATTCCCGGGAATATGGCGCGCCGTATTGCGTCTCTGGCCCACCGACCTTCTGCTTCAGAGCACCTAGACTGTTGCTGGCCACTGCATCCTGTCGTTGCTTGCCTGTTGGGCCCCATTTCGCGCCGACGGTTTGGGCAAAACCAGCGCAGCCTCTTCGGATTTTTAAATTCTCCGGAACCAGGGGGATTCCAGGACTTTCTTCGCGGTGCCCGAGATGACGAACTCTTTACCGCAGAGCAGTTATGGGACTACCTGCTTCTGAACTTGGAACCCTCTATTCTGGCGTCGCCCGATGGTCATCGGTGGGCAACGGCCGTGGAAGTGCTTGAACGAGGTCGTACTGCAGGTGGCAATGAAATCCACATTGGTCTGTTGAAAACAATCGCCATAGTTGATCTCTTCAAGGAACGCTCAGGACTGGTGCCTAGTCTGGAACTGCTCAAAATTGCTTTGCATAAACACACCAATGCAGAAGTCGAGAATGCAGTCAACGATCTTAAGGCGTGGTCCTTGGTTATCTACCGCCGATTCAGCCAAGGATACAGCATTTTTGAAGGTAGTGACTTCGATATTGAAAGGGCACTTGACGAGGCATATGGAGCTGTTGGCCAACTGGATTGCAAGATTCTGACAGAATTTGCAGGACTTCAACCCATAATTGCCAAGAGACATTACCATGAAACAGGCACTCTGCGGTGGTGTGATACAGCAGTGGTTGCACTGAATGAAGTTGAAGACGCTGTTGTCAGCCACAAACCAACCCACGGTTCGGTTGGGGCTTTCTTTCTGGCTTTGCCTTCACAGGGAGACACACCGCAGGCAGCAGCGCGAACTGCTCAACGCGCTGCAGAAATTTCTAACGGCCGTAAGGTTGCAGTGGGGATTCCAGAACGAAGCAGCTGGATGATCACTTCCTTGGCCCGGGACCTGATGACTCTGGAACATGTCAGAAACGAAACTCCTGAATTGCAAGGAGATCGAATTGCCAGAAGCGAAATTCGAGCTCGCATTTCCGAAATTCAAGGATACCTGGAACGCGAACTGGGTCGGGCACTGAACAACGCTCTCTGGTATCAGAAGCTCGACAATCCTCAGCGTTTCACCTATGCCGAGCTCAATGGTCTCGTGTCCGACATTGCCGACACCTGTTTCCCCATGGCTCCGAGAATTCACAATGAACTTCTCAATCGCGTCAGGCCATCTGGCAACGCAGTTGCCGCTCGTAATGCTTTACTGCGAAATATGGTGTTTCACGAAGGAGAGACCCGCTTGGGTATAACTGGGTATCCACCTGAAGGCGGGCTTTTTGAGTCGCTGCTTGAAGCGACCTGTCTGTATCAGGAAACGGATGATGGATGCAGGTTTGTTGCACCTAAGACAGCGTTCAGTGACCCGATGAACTTGGGGCCTGCCTGGAAAGCTGCAACGGCATATCTTCATGAAAACTCCCATACTGCAGTTACTGTTGACCGGATTTACGATGTGTGGCGTGAGCCTCCCTTTGGCATTAGGGAAGGATTGCTTCCCGTTTTGGCCGTGGCATTCATTCAAACGCGCAAGCGTGAGGTTGCCATCTATCGGGAAGGGATCTTTCAGCCGCATCTGACAGACCTTGATGTTCAGTTTTTGAGTCATGATTCCACTTCTGTCCAAGTGCGATGGATGGAGCTTTCCAATGAGTCTCGTCAGATGCTTTCTGACATGGCAGAAATCGTACGAGATTTGAACTCGGAAATTAGGCTGGTGAATCTTGAGCCGATTGATGTGGCAAGGGGATTGGTTTCGATCTATGACCAGCTGCCCAAGTGGGTTAGTCGCACTCAACATCTTTCACAGAACGCGAAAAGAGTTAGGCGTTTGTTCAAGCAGGCCAGTGACCCCAATCGTTTCGTTTTTGACGACATTCCCAAGTTGCTGAGCGACAGTCAAGAAAAGGTAAATGATTCTCACAGCACGGCAGATGTTGTTCGCGAGGGGTTGATCGAATTGCAAACTGCATATCCCGATATGTTGCTCAGTCTTCAGAAGACGTTGCTCAGTGAACTGGGAGTCCCCAATGCCACACTGCATAGTTTGACGGAACTAAGAGCCAGGGCCCAGAACATAAAGCAACTCAGCGGAGACCTTCGACTGGAAGCTTTCATTTTGCGAGTTTCCCGCTTCCATGGAGAAGAGGAAGAAATGGAATCCCTAATCAGTCTGGCTATTAACAAGCCTCCGTCTCAGTGGATTGATTCTGATATTGACAGGGCAAAGGTGGAATTTGCAGACTTAGCCAGAAATTTTATTCGCCATGAGGCATTTGCACACGTGCAGGGACGCAGGGATCATCGACAGGCCATGGCTGTAGTCATTGGTACTGAGCGAGAGCCGATTCATGGTGCATTTGAGATTACCGATGTCCAACTAAGTCGAACCGTTGATGTCATGGAACGGGTCCGTCGGGCCGTGGGGGAAAGTGGAGAAGAGGAGCAAAACGTTATCCTGTGGGCACTCGGAAAAGTCGTATCCGAATACCTGGAGACAGACTTTCCAGGCAGCAATTCCAAGTCGAAGGAGGGAGAGCCATGATATCCTCTATTGCCAAGGAACATCACGTCTTGGGACTCTCGGGTGGACGCGACAGTGCAGCACTTGCAGTCCATATGCGAGAGTCCCATCCTGAACTAGAAGTCAAATACTTTTTTACAGACACCGGCAAGGAATTGCCGGAAGTGTATGAATTTCTAGTGAAACTGGAAGGATTTTTGGGTCAGCCAATTATTCGGCTCAATCCGGATCGCGACTTTGATTTCTGGCTCAAGCAGTACAACAACTACCTTCCATCACCGCAGAGTCGCTGGTGTACTAGACAACTAAAACTAAGGCCCTTTGAACAATGGGTCCGACCTATGCTTGAAGCGGGTGATGTCGTCAACAGCTATGTAGCCATTCGTGCTGACGAAGAATATCGGGAAGGATATACATCAAAGCATGAAAACCTGAAAGTTAAGCTTCCTTTGAAGGAGGCAGGTATTGATAAAGAAGGTGTTTTAGATTTGCTTGAGGGCACAGGACTTGGCCTTCCCGAGTACTACAAATGGCGATCCCGAAGCGGATGTACCTTCTGTTTTTTTCAGCAGAAGATTGAGTGGGTTCGACTGTTGGAGTACCACCCTGACTATTTTGAGGAAGCGAAAGGCTACGAGAAGAATGCCCTTGACAACGGGTCACCCTTCACTTGGAGTCAAGGGGAGTCACTGGACGAGTTGTCGAGTCGTGAACGGATAGCACAAATTCGTCAGGACCATCAGCGACGAGTAGCAAGATTACGCAAAAAAGTACAGTCCAATCCCCTTCGTCCTGATGCTGACTGGCTAGACATGGATGACTTGTATGGTCAGTCCAAGGTCTGTCTTGCCTGTCACAAGTGATAGGGAAACAACGGACCACGAAGAATCATTGGTAATCCATGGAGCAATCTGATCCCATGCGAGCTTCAGCGGATTCTCCGTGTGAGCCAGTCGATATCATACAGGCCCAGAACGAAATGCGTATTCACCAATACTCGTTCACGCTCTGGCCACAGCGATGGGCAACATATTCAGAAATGCATGAGTGGAAACTATCCAAGCTTATTGCCTCAGAACGAGACAAAATCCCTATAGGTTCTGGTATTTACACTTTGCTAACGATCCCAGAGATCGCGAACCATCCGGCCTGCTCATATCTTATGTATGTCGGGCAAACGGTCTCCTTACGGAGGCGATTTGGGGAATACCTAAACCAGGAGCAAAGAGAATCAGGACGTCCAAAGATATTCCGATTCCTTAAGATGTATTCTAAACAAGTGTGGTTCTGTTTTACACTTGTCGACCCTTCTTTGCTTGATGCAACCGAAGAAGGGTTGAAGAATGCTTATATCCCTCCCCTGAACGACAGATATTCCGGTGTACTTGGCAAGGTTGTTGGAGCATTCTGATGACTATAGGGAAAGGATCAAAAGAAATCATCCTACCGGCTCTACGTACCCGGATGGGTCAATGGCGGTATTACATATCGGCCATGAAAATGTCGGACATTGCCGAGCGAATTAGCATCGCCAAAGAGATACATAAGAGCGAGTCACTTCAAGAGCTGCTCCAGCGTAATTTGACCGACCGTGCCAACGGGATCGCCGATTATCTCATCAAGCAAGATCAGCGGCTTTTCAATTCCTTGGTTATTGGCACCTATGGTGGTGACCCCAAATGGCATGAAGTGTCCATTAAGAGCACACCTTCTACTGTACAGAGGGAATTACCAACCCATCTGGAAGGTATTCTTGGGTTGCTGGTTTTGGATGGTAGCGAGAGACTTTTCGCTATCGATGGACAACATCGGGTCGCCGGCATAAGGAAAGCATTGGACTGCAACAACGCCCTGCAAGACGAAGAAGTATCAGTGATTTTCGTGGCAGGAGTGACTCAAGACCATAGGCAAGACGACCCCGAAGGTTTTGAACGTACCCGACGTCTTTTCACAACGCTGAACCGTTACGCCAAGCCAGTAAGCAAAAGGGATACCATTGCCCTTGACGAAGACGACTCAGTTGCAATTATCACTAGGTTACTAGTAAACGATCACCCCTTGTTTTTCGGTAAGATTGCCCTTGGACGAGGAACTAGTATTTCTCAGTCCGATCAGCAGAGCTTCACCAACATCGTGACGTTGTACAACAGTTTGGACGCTTACTTACAGAAAGACACGCGGGTTTCATGGAACCAATTCAAAAAGTTTCGTCCCAATGAAGAAGATTTGAACGAGCTCCATTTAAAGGCGATTCAACTTTGGGATATCTACTGCGAATACTTTCCTGAGTTAATGGAGTTCAGGCAAATTCCACCGGGTAAAAATATCGCTGCGAAATACAGACATCGTGATGGAGGACATTTGTTGTTTAGACCTGTGGGTCTCCTGGCCTCGGTCCGTGTTGTATATGACCTCATGAAATCTATGAATCTTTCGGTTGAGGACGCGGTCTATCGAATTGTTCAGGTACCAATGGATCTTCAACATGAGATGTGGAGTGGCCTCGTGTGGAATGCCAAGAGGAAACGTATGATTGCTGCAGGTGAGAATCAGAAAGCCGCTAGAAAGCTGATGTTCTATGCAACTGGAGGAGACCTGGCTTATCTCAGCACTACTCCTTCATCCCTGAAGATAGAATTGGCTGGCCTACTTAACAAGGAAGAACACGAAATTCACCTCCCCAGTCCCAGTTATGGGCCTCACCAAAAGGGCTACTAGAAAAATGTAAATGATGAGGCCTGAGTCTATCCGCAGCACCTCTAAACGTCCAGCTGGAGCTGAGGATCGTTATTGTGTTGCCGCACCCTGTCGCGGGCCCGGGCGCAGTCGGCCTGCACATCGGTCACTAGTTCCGCCCTGACGGGGGTAGGTGCGGAGCCAGTCGTGATACTGGACAGCCGGCGAAAGAGCACGAGGCCCGGCGGCTGGGCGGCACGTGATCTGCCAGAAACTCCCCGAAGTCTTCCGCCGTACAGACGCGGTCGCTGGGGGTCTACGGCGAGGCCGTGCGAGGTCAGAGTCGCATCGTGCCGCAGCGATTGGGCTTGATCCTGTGGGACAGGGGTCCGATGCAGATGCTGCATGAAAGGGGTTGGAATACATCTGACCCAACTATGCCATCAATCTAGTCCGGACGCTTAGGCGGCTGATTGTCTTGGAAATTTATCGTTACGTGAGTTATGGATAAGACAATGCTTCAGGGAGAGCGCGTCCCCGCTCTGCCATGCCGGTTTCTGGGGCGGATGACCGTAGGTCATTCACTCTGACCACAGATGCACTAGGAAGTGGGCGGGACGCCGATGGCGGGTATGCTTCCCCGGCGAGATGTGCTGGAGCGGGTCGTGGATGGATTCGATGAGGGCCCGCCAGCAGAGCCGCACCGGGTCCATGAGCGGCAGGAGCCGATTCTGCATGTGGGACCGCAGGCGGGTGATCCGCGGGAGGTCTCGCGCGTAACGCGGTGCACAGGGCTGGGGAGAGGTCGCCCTGGTCCCCCAGGAGCTGGCTCCACCGCGCCTCTGTCATCCCCGGCACGGGCTGGCGGTCGACCCCGTGGCCGGGAGTGAGTGCCAAGGCCCGCCACTCCCCCTGGTCGTGGCCCCCAGATGCCGCGGGAAGCCGCAGCACCCGCCCAGGGAGGTTTGGCCCCGCGGGGCCAAACCCGCACAGACCCGATGCTGGGCGATGCGCCGCGGGTGACAGACGGCCCGCGGGTTGAGTCCATGCAGTGGAGACCGGGACCGTGGCCTTGGCCACCGGTCAGGGAGGCGTACCGCGGTATCCACACCCGATGTATCAGGGCCACGCAGCGGGCATAACGGAGCATGACGCGTGTCATCGCCCTTGACATCCCGATAGCCACTCGGGTGAAAGTGCATCAGGATGGTCATGCTCGCACTGGGAGCAGACGGGGCCTCACCGCCGCCCCGAGGGCCGTGGCCGCCGGTGCCCCGGCAGACATCATCGACCTGACAGCAGAGCGCGCGTAGCGCGCGTAGACGAATGGGGACACTTCTGGGCTGTGACAGCACGGCACAAAGATACTCTCCTGGTGCCCCCGAGGTGTCCTTTCTTATCCATAACTCCCGTTATCGTTGTCTGTATCCGCACAAGAATCTGACTTTTTCAGCATCTGCCAAATTCCTTGGGTTTTCCGTGAGTTTACGATTTGCTCTCAACTTCTTGCCTTAACTTCATGGAACAGAGAAGTTGAAAAGCTTATTGCTCTATCCAAGGGGTTAAAGATCAAATTGTCCTTGGACATTTCTTGGAGTATGAATGGACATCCTGCGCCGGCCAGTTTGTTGGCTAAATCCAATATATTGCCAGGATTGTCAACATTCTCGTCATCGTATCCCAGTTTAGCGACTGCAATTATTGCCAAAAAGGAGCTCAGTTCCTCACCGAGATCTACTTCCCGAGTATCTACAAATTTCACACCCCAGGAAGATGGACTTCCGTTTTTTGGTGGAATGCATTTTGCCAACGCAGTGGCAATGGAGAGTGCCCAGAAGTCCACTTGCCTGCGAAAGGGCGCCTGTTCGCGCCTTGTTCTTGTTTGCTGATGTGTCCATACATATCTCTCGACTTCAACTTTATGCTCCTTCGGCAAAAACAATGAATGAGCACTCTGTGTCAACAGGTTGGCAAAATAACTCATATCGCCATTCTCCGTTGTGGTCGTTTCTGCCACTCCGGTTTACTATCCCAAGTATCTCGCTCGCAGATGACACAGAATTCTCTGGGTCCGCATTCACAGGCCAAGGAGACTGGTCTTGAGTCATGACGGCGCAAAACATCCCCTCCTTCATCTACGTGTTGCCACTGACTAGTCAGTGTGTAGGTAGAGCCTCCGAATTCCCTGACCAACTTTGCTTCGATCGGAGCTTCTAGGTCGGACGTAGTGAGAAGAAGAATGGGCTGTCTCAGAGACTGGGTAATGACTCTTAAGGTGTTTGTACGTACAGAACCAGACATGAAATTCAGAAGCGAGTCGGCGATTAGAGGTGATTTCGTATTGCTCACTCTACATAGAGCCAAGACAAATGAGAGGGCGAGTATTCGTCTGGAAGCCCCATTGATCTCCGTTGGAGGCATGGATCTCTTGCGGCTGTTCAATGCATAGATCTCGAATCTCTCCTGATCATTCGCCAAAGGCCGAACGCCCACCTTTTCAATCATTCTTGGGGTTGTTTTCTGCCTGTCAGCTGGGTCAAACTCCTCATCTTTTACACCGACAGCCATTTCGTGAAACAACTGATTCATTTCCTTCGACAACTCTTCAACCTGGGCAGACTGAATGGTAGAAAACGCCCGATCCAAGATCTTCATAACTGCACTGGCAACTTGATGACACGCTTCTTTCTCTTGGGACGCGTGAATTCGTTTTCTTGACTGAAGGAGGCGTTTCCCAAGTTCGTCGATTTGGGTTCTCTTCAACTCTAGTCCAGGTCGATCCGTGCTCAGACTTCTGTGTAAGGCTTTCGCTTGTTCTTCCAATGTCGCAATTTTGTTTCGTTGGTGTTGCACCTGATTGTCTGCCAGAGAATCCAGTTCTCTCTCGATACTTCTCTGCTCTAGCTCGACTTCCTCTTCTTGTGTTTCCAAGTTGCCCAATGAAGCGTTGGAATTATCACATCGTTCATCCCAATTGGGAATTCCGTTGTGAGTCAACAATGTTCTGGTTGCGTCCAAAACCTGCGCTAGATGGTTTGCCTTGGCGACTAATCCTTTCGAATTACGTAAGGTCTGTTCTACACACCTTTTGTGGCTCCCGTTGCTTCTCAAGTCTTGGCCACAAATACATTGCCCCCTTTCCAACAGACTTTGCACGAAGCTTAAGTGCTTCATAGGTATCTGGTTAGCATCATAGAGGGGTTTCAACTTTCTGAATACTTCTTCGACTTCTCTGTTGCCTAACGCACCCAATAATTCGATGGAACTCAGCTCAGAAGCTAGTGCAGTAGTCTCTTTGCTTCGCATGTTTTCCAACAAGCTGCCCCTTTTGCGCACTTCTTGCAATCTCAATTTGAGTTCGTCTTGCTTTGCATCCCCTTTTAACATGCTCTCGAAGTCGAATCTAGCTCTAGCCAGGCGATCTTCAACATCCTCCAAATTCGAGCTCTCTTCAGCGATTGTTCTTGAAAGAGTCTCAGCTTGCTTTCGATAGGCATCTAGCTCAGTCTGTTGGCTCTCGAGGGTTGCATCCTGTGTCGCCTTCGTTGCTTGCCGTTCAAAATCTCGACCTATCCTTTGGACTCGGTCTGAGGATTTTCTGAAGATGTCAATGCCGAGCAAGGCGCTGATCGCATCTGTTGTTTTTTTGACAACTACTGCTCGCTTGATGTCCTTGTTCTCACTTCCTCCAACAAAATCAGCCGCTTCGTCAGCGTCCATAACGATGAAGTCTCTTAGGTCCCATGGCAGCAACTGGTTTACAACTGCTTCGCCTGTAGCACTGTGCTTGTACCAGGATCCATCAGAATTTTGCGCCATCAGTTGTACTTGTTCGTCCAATCTGCGGAAATCCGGCGATTCAGGTTTCTCGGATGGTTGCCCAACTGTAATGACCGATCGAATCAATTCGAAGACGGTGTTCGCAGTGCCTTTCCGGCCTGGGTTATTTCTGCTTGATCCATCTGTTTCAAATTCGATGTTTACCGTGGTTTTTATGCCTTCTGAGGTTGGCTGCCAATCAGCGGGATGGACCGAGAAATTTGATTTCTCACCTGGGAGTCCTTGCTCACCATACATGCCCCATCTAAGCGCACGCAAAAATGTTGTTTTGCCTGAACCATTCTCGGCTCGAATCACAGTTAGTGGCCTGCTCGGATCGATGGAAGGCACAATTTCAAGGTTTCTGAAACAAACGAAATTTTCGATCTTGATTCTTCGAATTATGAGCATGATCAGTTCCAGGCGCTATCTTGTGGCAAATTTGCATGTTTATTCTTGTCAGTTGCCAATCCTTGGATCGAAGACGCCACTTTCTTGTTAATGTGCGAGACAGCTCCCAACCTGCTGTGCTGGTCCTCAATATCAACAACCTGCATGATGAGTTGCACCAATTTTTCTGGATTCAATTCCAACTCACTGCCAACTTGTACCGCCTCTTTCTTTATCTCCTCGTAGATTCTTTCGTAGTTGCTTACCATAGTCGGCCTTCCGGTGTTGTGTTAGCAATGTGGATTGTTCCTTCTTGGAACAAGTAACTGGTTTGATTTTGTTTTTTGGGCCAATATGCGTTCTCAATATCCTCAAGTTCCTGCAAAGTATTATTTTGGCCTGCAGCATTCTCAGCATATTTGGCAAAAGCATAGGCTCGTGCCAACTCGGTTTCAACAATCTTGCTGGCACCTGTGTCTTTTGTATCTTGAAACTGGGATGCCGGTGGCAAAGCAAGAAAGTCATGGACCACGGCCGCAGATTTTCCGGGGTGCAACCGAAGAACACGCCCTCTTCTCTGAATCCATTCCCTTTCCACCGTAGACGAGGCCACTATGAACGCTTCCCGTATTCCTGGTATGTCCACACCCTCGTCAAGAACTTTCTTTGCCAACAGGACTTGCAAACCACCGTCTTTGAAAGCTTTAAAGGTGTTTTCCAGGAGTTTTCGGTCCCGGGTTGTCTCTTGAGTAACCGCAGACCACTTTATGTTGAGTTCACTGAGGATTTTCGAAATTGCGATGAACTGATTTGGATCTTTTGCAGATGCATAAATCAGAACAAATCCCAAATCTCGAGGTCCACGTTTCTCCAGTACAGAGTGCAAGAGTTCAATCTTGCAGGAAGCCGTTTCAATCACTCTTCTTCTCTTGATTACCAGAGGCCGCAGACGATCCTGATCCTGGTCAACCTCATCGTCTCTGGCCATCAACATCCCAATTCGCTGGGAAAGTAATACGTATTCGTCTAGCTCCTCTCCTGCCAATGTTCCTGCGTGGACAAAATACTTGTAAGGGGCTAGACACAGTCCAATGGCTTTACCTAGACCAAATTCAAATACAGAATCTCCAAAGAATTCGAATATTTCCTCCGTGCCATCTGGATCATATTGCCGTACAGGAGTTGCGGAAAGGGCAAGACGCTTGTTGAAGAAGCAAGGTTTGTTGTTTAAAAACTTCTCTGTACCTAAAGTGTGAGCCTCATCAGCAATTAACATGCTAACTATTGGTTCGCGCCGTGTCTGCAGCATGCTGACCAAAGTCCGTTGAAAACGCTCGGAAGCGATAGCATGATTGGTTACAACGATGACATGAGTTCCGCCTGAAGCAAGTTTTCGCAGGACTCCAGACAAGCCTTTCGCTTCATTATTGGATTTACCCAAGGTTACTGCTTTAATCCCAAACCTTTCTATCTCTTCACACCACTGAGATATCAGAGGAAGAGATGGGGCTGAGACAACAACCAGAAAGGAGTCTCCGCTCAATCTGTCTTGCACTCTGGTTGCGCAAATAAGAGCAGTCAGAGTCTTTCCAGCCCCTGTGGCCATTGAAATAATGCCATGGTCGGGACGAGATCCCTGCTCCCATGCACAGACTGCCTGTCCCTGATGACTATATTTACCAGACTGCCAATTCAAATCAGGGGGGATTCGCAAACGATTTCTTTGACGGGATGTTCCTTTTGAGACACTGGAACTCCCGATTAGGGATTCCATCTGAACGGCCGAGCGGTAATCTGAAACTGTTGGTTTTCTTTCGGGAGCGGTTCTTATGATTTTTTCTCTGATGGCTTCAGGGAGATCCACAACCCTCTCAAACCCGGTTCCCTTGCCTGAAGTCCAGTCTTCCAACATCTCAATGCCTTTCTCAATACGGGATTTGCCTTCGGCACTCCACGTAACATCAACATCAATGTGTTCAACACCTGAAACCAATCCGTTTCGGGTTGCATTTCCCGACCCGCGTGCCAGTACTTGATCAATGCCATCGTCAAAGAGCCATATCTTGGGATGAAAATGGGAATCTGCGGTTGGAACTGCTACACGCAGGTTTAGTTGGTGGGTTGCAATCATCCAGGCCATACAACTGAGTGCATGCTTTTCGAGTGCGGAGGCTTCAAGTCGCCCCTTTACGAATCTTTCTTCTACAAGCATGCAAGCTCTTTTCTCTAGAACGGCAATGCCTTGTTCAGCGGCCTCCAGCTCATTCTTGAAGAAGGCTGGGGCAACCGTGAACTCAATTGAAAGTGAAGTGTTTCGATTGAGAAATACGGCAAGGCCGGGTGCAAGTTCAGCTATCCAGGCCGATGAGAACCATCCGAAGGCTCCCTGCACCTTTCTTGCAGCTTGAAAACAGGGAATGAGCAAATCGGATGCTGCAGAATATTCCGGCAACCTGTACAGACCCGGCCGTACTGTGTCTAGGCTTCTTAGCGCAGTCAAATTGCTTGGCCCCTGCTCTTTATGCGTTCCAAGAAGGACTCTGCATCGCTCTCATCTTGGAATTCGGATTCATCCCCAACCTGAGAGGAACGAGAGACCTCTTTACTGTGTTCGTATGACTTCTCAATCAAAGGCCACCAAGTTTCCAATTCGGACAGCGAACGAATTACGATCTTTCCCTTGCATTGTCCAAAATGGGAATTCACATCGTATTGGAATCCATACTCTTGACATTCCCGTTGCGTAAGATTGATACGGAACTCAACACTGCTCTTGCGCCGAAGGCAGTAAAGAAAAGTGTAACGGGTTTTGTAAGACACATAGCTTGTGCGCTCAGCTTCTTCTACATCCCCCAGCTCCTGAAAATGATCGTGCAGAGTTGACAGTACCATGTCAGGGATTGACGAGCTAGCCGATAATTTTTTTCGCATTGACTCACTGCTATCAAACGTCTTGGACTCTGTGTCTGGAACTTGGGGCTGTGGGGTTTCTGCAGCCATCGCCACTATACTCTTGAGTGCCTCAGCCCTTAACTCTGCAAGTGGGAGTCTGGCGTGGTCTATGAGTGCAGTAAAGCGCACCTTGTGGCTCATCGTGCCCCGTTCAAGCGTGAACTTGGTATCGACTTTGATGGTCATTAGATCCACCGGCACCGGCCAATCTGCTTCCTTGACCACGCTCCATATCACTTTCGCCATCTCACGTTTTTGAGCGTGAGCCTCAAGAGCCGCTTCCGCGTTAATGCTGCCAGCATCCACCTCCAAGTAGAGCTGGTATCGCCCCGGGCTGATACTTTTGGGATTCATACGCGGATCAAAATATGCGCGCCCCTTGGTTTCCACCTTGTCGTATTCGTTTGCAATTTCACTTGTAATTCTGTTCTTGACACCGGTTAGCTGCTTGACGACTTGTGTGCTAATCCAGTTGTCAACGAATGCCCCGGCGGCATTCTGAGTTACGCGTACATCGATCATGCAGTTCCGCTCCTTGTAGTGGATGGACATGCTCATGCTGGGGGGCCATACCGATACTCTAGGATACTATCGGATTTCTTGGATTGATCAGATTGCAAGCCCCCTTTTCTTTATCCTTTCCAACAGCGAATCGGAATCATTTACTGTCGTGGATTCAGATTCATCTATTGTCAAGGGAAGTCTTGCCTCCCGTTTCGATTGTAATCTTGACTCTGTCTCCTTCCTTGGCACCAAGTGATAACAGGGAATCTGATAAGTACCCAATGGAAGCTTCAGTACATTCCGCGTGCGGCAGGCCTTCACGCGATTCTCGTTTGCCGGAAACGCGAGGGGCTGAATACCCCTCCGGAGTTTCGGTGCACACCGATGGAGCGCGCGGAACAGCTCTCTGTCGCACTGGAGGTCGCTGCCGTCTCTGTGTCACGGAGCGACCGGTTCGTGATTGCGGCTGCGCAGCTGCTGGCCAACACAGGCAGGGATCTCTGCAGCTATGAAGAAATGCGGGATCGTCTGGTGTCGCTGCGCGGCGCAGTCATGAACAACCATCCGGCGCGGGAGAAACCGGCCTGATTGACACGGCGGTGGCAGGGTTGCGGGTGATGCTGGAGTGAGGAGTGGTGATCCTGGGCTTGGGGCGATCTTCCAGCTGCCTTGGTGAAAGGATCAAGTCCAGCGGTACAGCATGAGGCCAATCAGGGTCTGCAGACGGCACGCACCGTCATGAATGCCGGATTTGCACGGGAGACTCGTCCCTTGTGCAGGGGAAGACCCCCTGACGGCCCTTCCACCCAGCACAGGGCCGAGCTAAGAGGGAACAGGAGCACGAACTGGCATTTCCGTTCGATACCAGAGGGCCAGAATGGCGAAAAATGCCACAGAGCCAAAGCCGAACAGATTCAATGTAGAAGGAATGCCCAGCGTGTCCGCCAGCCACCCGACACTGGGCGACAGGACCAAGAACACAAGTCTTGAAAGCAGACTCACCATGGATATGGCAGTGGCCTTCTGGTCCGGTGCCGCGCGCTCCAGGAAATGCTTGTGCAAGATGGGGATTCGCACGCCGCGAATCCACTGCAACCCTATGATCCACAAGAAACTGAAGGGCGACAGTGTCCGGCTCATTGACCAGACCGTGATGCACAAGACCACTGGCGTCGCAATCAGGATGCCGCGCGCTCCGATTCCTTGCTGAATCGGTTGGGCAAAATAGGCAGAGCCCGCCGCCACGAGATTGAACAGCGTTGCCGCAACTCCGAAGTAGCCGATGGGGAGGCCTGTGAGCTGCATGTAGGGTTGATACAACCAGAAGACACACAACTCCATGGCAGCAAGTCCTGCGGTGTAGACCATGAACCAGCGAACCCCCCGCGTAGTGCGCATAAAGGTGGTGCCGTCGCGTAATATCCGCAGCCAGTTTCGTGGCTTGGACCCTGTGTCTGCGCGCGGTTCCCGAAAGAAATGGGCGATGGCGGCCCCTCCCAGAGTCGGGGAATCGTCAAGGCCAGTGGCAGACGGGTGGAAAAGCCTGCCAGGAACCCGCCGAGCAGGCTGGCCCCAACCTGGGAGGCAAGGCGTACCGAACGGATTTTGCCCATCATTTCCGTAAAGCGTTCAGCCTTGCCCTCCATGTCCAGGCTGTTGTACACAAAAGCGGAATCGGTCCCCGAAACGAGTGCGGTGCCAACGTCGGCTATCAGCTCGCCACAAGAATCGCTTCGAATCCTTGGCCCAATACGTAAATCGACAGCGCCAGCACATAGACGACAGCGGCTGCCATCAGGGTCCGCCGGGCTCCGATGTAGTCTGCGATCGCTCCCGTGGGGGCTTCCAGCAAAACCATCACGAAACTGTGAATGGATTTGATCAGGAAGACCTGGGTCAGCGACACCCCGCTTTCCATCCAGAACACCACGATAATGGGTTGCCAGAGGGTGAACCAGATCAGAAAGGCATAAACATGGAATTTTCTGATGTTGGCCATGGAATTCTGGAGGTGGTTTCTGTACCGCCCGCCTCCCCCGCGATTGGGTTGGCGGTGGGACACAGCGAGTCATCAAGGGAACGCCGGATGTTGTGGCCTTGCCGGAAAGCAACATCGCGTCGCGCGGCACATCCCAGCGGGTTACAATCCCTTGGGCATGAAGGCACTGCAGGGAAGTTGGGCGGCAATGGTAGTGTCAATTGCATCGCCTGGTCCAAGGATAAAGGGCACATTATCGCTGCGCAAGCTGAGACCTGCGAGATGAACCCTGCCCGGGGCTGCCTGATGTCCGTCCCGGACAGTCGCGCTTGGGGCAGGCAACGGCCCAAGCATCCAGCACAGTGGAGTTTCCGACATGACCATCGAATCCCTGCAGGCCATGGCCTTGGCATATCCGGAACCCCACGCGCGGAATGCGGAACGCCACCTCACCCTGGTGCGCATTGTCGACAGCTCGGGCCTTGTCGGCTGGGGCGAAGGCATCTCGCAGTTTCCCGAAGCCACCCGGGCCACGGTGGCCCTGATCGAGGACGGACTGTCGGAATTCGTCGTAGGCCGCGATGCCATGCAGATTCGAGGCCTGTGGCAGACATTGGTGGACAGGGCCTTCTGGTACGGGACGGAAGGCATCGCCGCGTTTGCCATCAGCGCCATTGACATGGCCCTGTGGGACTTGAAGGGACACTTGCTGGATCAGCCGGTGGCTTCGCTGTTGGGCGGCCGCGTATCCTGCCGAATTCCGGCCATGGCCTCCATTGTCTTCGACATGGATGACGTGGCCTGGACCGTGGACCAGTTCAAGATCTTTCAACAGCAGGGCTATCGTTACATGAAAGCCGGGTGGGGCATGGCCCCCGATTCGCTGTTTGGCATGCGCCGGGACCGCGACGAGAGAATGGTTGCCAGCATTCGGGAGGCCATCGGGTTCGGGCCAGAGCTGGTGGTGGATGTACCCGGACACTACCGGTTGTGGGATCTGCCGACGGCCATGGCCCGCTTCAAGGATCTCGAGCCCTATCGCCTGCGCTGGATCGAGCAACCGTTACCGCCACATGACCTTGAGGCCCACGCCCGGCTGCGGGGTGCCGTGGCCACCCCCATCGGTACCGGTGAAGACGAGTGGAATGTGGAGAGCTACAGACGCTTGATCCATTCCGGGGGAGTCGACGTGGTGCAGATCGATCCCGGCCGGTGTCTGGGCATCACCGGCAGCCGTCAGATTCTGGACCTGATCGAGGCCGCCAATCTGGAAGTCAGCGCGCATACATGGAGCAGCGCCCTGAACACGGCGGCCAGTCTGCACCTCATGGCCACCACCCGCCATGCCGTGGCCCTGGACTTCAAGCCTCATCCCTCGCCCATGCAACATGAACTGGTCACGGATCCATGGGTGCAGCGGGATGGCTGGCTGGCCTTGCGCGATCGACCGGGCCTTGGCGTGAAGGTCAGCGAGGAGGCCGTGGCCAAATACCGGGCTCGCTGAATGGCCCCTTGCCCAGGATCCGCGGGTGACGGCCCGCGGCCTCGCGTTTTCTGCGGCGATTGTCTGGACATGATCAAATCGGGACAAGTCGGTCGAGAGTCGGTCAATCTGATTGTCACCTCTCCGCCGTATGCGGATCAGCGCAAGAACAACTATGGCGGCATTCACCCTGACCAGTATGTGGCATGGTTTTTGCCCCGGGCCCAGGTCCTGCAGGAATGTCTGACCCCGGGACGGCTCCCTTGTCCTCAACATCAAGGAAAAGGCGCTCCATGGCGAGCGGCATACCTACGTGCTTGAGTTGATACTGGCACTCAGGCAACAGGGCTGGCGCTGGGTGGACAAGTACTGTTGGCACAAGAAGAACTGCTATCCCGGCAAGTGGCCCAATCGGTTCCGGGATTCCTGGGAACGCCTGCTGTACTTCACCCGCCACAAGCGCTTCAAGATGCGGCAGGAGGCGGTGATGGTGCCAATGGGAGATTGAACATCGCAGCGCTTGCGCAACCTGTCCGACACCGACCGCACCCGCGATCGGTCGCAGGCGGCCAACGGCTTCGGCAAGAAGGTCTCCCACTGGGTCGGGCGGAAGATGGCGTATCCGACCAACGTGCTGCATATGGCCACGGAGTGCGGATACAAGGGGCACCCGGCGGCGTTTCCCCTGGCGCTGCCGGATTGGTTCATTCGTCTGTTCACCGACCCGGGCGACACCGTGCTCGATCCCTTCGCGGGCTCCGGAAGCACCTTGGTGGCCGCTGCCTGCCTGGACAGGCGGAGTGTCGGCATCGATACGTCTCTGGAATATTGCGCTGTCATGCGGGAGCGACTGGCATTGTGAAGCCTGCCTGGTGGATGGTGGCCGCCACCGCAGTGGATAAGGCCGTCGCAGGTTGAGACTCAGGGCCAACTCGACGATCTGCGCACGATTCCGGTCCGCCAGCATCCTTCGGGAACACCGAGGTCATGAACCAACCGGCTCCGCCGCGCGGCCGCGTTCCAGCATTGATGTCCCGGTGACTGTGTAATGCCGGGCCACCCCCCAAGGGACGGGAAGTTCTGTCGGCGGGACAGCCTGCCGGTTGTTCCTGTGCGGGCAGGGCGACTGCCCCTACCCATTCAGCGGCCGGCGATGCCCGACATCTGGATCCCCGAGGTGAAGTATCGTTGCGCGGCGAAAAAGAGTGCCAGCAGCGGGGCGATCATCACGGTGGAGGCGGCCATCATCAGATTCCAGCTGGTGGAGTAGAGATCCTTGAAGCTCTGCAGCCCGATGGCCATGGTCCACTTGTGCGGCGACTGCAGGTAGATTAGCGGCGTGAAGAAGTCATTCCAGTTGTAGATGACGGAGAAGATGGCCACGGTGGCCATGACCGGCGTGGAGAGCGGCAACAGAATGCGCCAGTAGATCAGGTAGTTGGAGGCGCCATCCACCCGCGCGGCTTCGTCAAGTTCCAGCGGCAGCGTCATGAAGAACTGCCGAAACAGGAAGATGGAGAAGGCGCCGCCTCCCAGCCAGTTGGGCACCACCAGCGGCTTGAAGGTATCGATCCAGTCCAGCCAGCGAAACAGGATGAAGGTGGGGATCAGGGTCACGATCCCGGGCAGCATGATGGTGGACAGCACCACGCCGAAGAGCAGCCCCCGCAATGGAAAACGCAATCGGGCAAAGGCAAAGGCGGCCAGCGAAGCCGTCAGCAGCGTGCCGGCGGTCGAGACCAGGGTCACGTACAGGGTGTTCCAGAAATACCGGTCGAAGTCCACGGCCCGGAAGGCTTCCGGATAGTTGGAGACTACAATGGGCTGCGGGATCCATCGGGGCGGCATCAGGAAAGTCTGGGATCCGGTCTTGAAGGATGTGGACACCAGCCACAGCAGGGGCAGGGCCAGCACAACCGCGATGGCCGACAGCAATATGTACCAGAACAGTTGGAACGCCGCCTCCCGGATCCGGCGCCGCCGCCGGGACCGGGCCAGCGCCGCGGCGAAGGGCGTGGCCGTCACTTGCGGAGGTCTCCTTCATAGAAGACCCAGCGGTCCGAGATGCGGAACTGAATGGCCGTGAAGATCAGGATGATGCAAAACAGCACCCAGGCCATGGCCGAGGCATAGCCCATGCGAAAATTCTCGAACGCCATACGATAGAGGTAGAGCAGATAGAACAGGGTGCTGTAGTTGGGACCCCCTTCGGTCATGATGAAGGCTTGCGTGAAGACCTGAAACGCACCGATGATGGCGATGATCAGATTGAAGAACAGGGCCGGGGTGAGCAGCGGCAGGGTAATACGCCACAAGCGGGCCCAGGCCGAAGCGCCATCTATCTCCGCGGCTTCATAGAAGGTGGCCGGAATGCCCTTCAGACCAGCCAGCAGGATGACCATCTGCCCGCCGATGGACCACCACGACATGATGATGAAGGCGGGTTTGGCCAGGCGCGGGTCCTGTAGCCAGAAGAGCGGCGGCAGTCCCAGGAAATCCAGCACCGCGTTGGCCAATCCCCATTGCGGATGGAAAATCCAGAGCCACAGGATGGCGTTGGCGACCGCGGGGGTGAGCGACGGCACGTAGAAAAGGGTCCGGTACAGGCGCATGCCCCGCAGGTTGACATTGACCGCCAACGCGGCCAGCAGGGCCAGGAACAGATGCAGCGGCACGCCGATAAACACGTAGTAGGCCGTGTTCCAGAGGGACAGCCACAGGCGGTCGTCCCGGGCGATCCTCACGTACTGGTCAAACCCCACAAATTGTGATGGGGTCACGATTTCCCAGCGCGTGAAGGAGATAAACAGGGAGGCCAGCATGGGGCCGGCCAGGAAGATCACAAAGCCCAGGATCCAGGGCAGGATGAAGAGATAGGCGTCCCGCTGTTCCGCCCACAGCAAGGAACTGCGGCGGAGTCGAATGCGCGCCCTCCAGCTCATGGCAGCAGGCGATACCGCCGACCTGGGGTTCCCGCTCGCGGCAGGGGGCGGCCGCAGAGGACACCCGCGCTGCCGGAGGCTGTCTCCCGGGCCAGACAGGCCTCCGGCTTGTGCAGGCGGGGATCGGGGGACTTATGCGCTCGGCACGAAGGCAATGAATTCGTTGACGCGGTCCGCGATATTGTCCAGTGTGGTCTGGGCATCTGCGTCTTCAACACCGTAGATGGAGTTCAGGGCCGGCTGCACCTCCCGATGCACGCTGATCCAGTCTCCGGCCACCGGTTCGGGCCGGCCGTAGTCGAAGGCATCCAGCATGATCTGGGCGCTGGGCGGCAACACCGCTGTGGTCATGTAGCTGTCCGAACCGGCTACAGCCTTCAGGGACGGAATGTTGAGTCCCGTGCTTACCCAGTGCTCGAAGGCGGAGACGGACGCGAAGGTCTGGAACCAGGTCCAGGCTTCATCCGGGTGCTCCGTGCCGGACCACATGCTGTGACCGGCGGACGCGACCCGGGTGGTCTCGGTGTCGGTGTCGTCCTTGGGCAGATGGGCAATGTCCCATGCGAATTCCGAAGGCGCCACGTTCGAGAAGACCGAGAACTGCGGAAACATGCCAATCCGGCCGGTCGTGAAGAGATCACCGGTGCTGAACCCGCCTTTCTCCACCCCGGAGACATGCACGCCGGCCTGATGCCACCCTTTGATGGCATTCACTTCGGCCACGGCCACCTCTTCGTTCATGGTGTAGGCCGTGCGCTCTGCATTCAGCACATCGCCTCCCTTCTGCCACATCTTGATCCAGGTGTTGCGGTTCAGGTTCCAGTCGGCGGTGCCAAAGATCCGTTCCGCGCCCTCGCCGCGGGTCATGGCGGCAGCGGCGGTTTCAAAGTCGGCCCAGGTCCAGCCGCCGGCCGGATCCGGCACACCGGCGGCGGCGATCAGTTCCTGGTTGTAGATCAGGATGGTACTGGTGGTCTCCCGCGGGAAACCGATCTGCTTGCCCGCGATCTGGAAGTCCAGCCACGCGGCCCGCAGGAAGGTATCTTCGCCAATGGGGCTGTTGTCCAGGAACGGCGCCAGGTCCATCTGAATGTTCCGCTTGGCCTGGCCCGCATTGGTGTACGAGTGGGCCCAGTAGGTGTCCGGGCCGTCGCCGGCTGCAATCAGGGTCAGGAGCTTGACCTGAATTTCAATGGCGCCGCCCGGTTCCCAGATGGGCTGGATCCTGATGTGGGGATTTTCCGCTTCAAAGGTTTCAATCAGCGGTTCATAGCGCAGGAACGAGGTCTCGCCTCCGCCCTGCGTCAGGAAACTGATGTCGACCGGTGCCATCGCGGCTCCGCTGTCCTCGGCAGCGGGCACCACCGCAGTACAGGCCGCCAGGGAGGCAGCGCCTGCAGAAAAGGCGGCCAGTTTGAGAAATGCGCGCCGACTGACACCAGGGTGGGGGTGGGCATGGGAGCTATGCATAACGTCCTCTTCGAGGGTGATGGAGAGTGGCTGGCGCACGCGGAGCAACCGATGGGCCGATCAACAGGCCAGACCGCCCTGAGTCTAGCAGAGACCGATATCCGTGTTGGACCGGCCCCGGGCCTTTCTCTGGCCGCGGGATCCGGCCTCAGGATCCGGCAATCCGGGATGCCGGCAACCTGTACAGCTGACGCGCGTTCTCGCTCATCACCGGCGTCCGCATGTGGGGCGGCAACAGCCGGGCCGTGAAGTCTGGCATGTCGTTATCCCAATGGGGAAAGTCGGTCGCGAACATCAGCATCCGGGCCGCCGGGAACATTTCCAGCATCTGGTGCAGGTGGGAGATGGGGGCAGGTTCCTCAATGGGCTGCGTGGTCAGATATACATGTTCGAAGACGTATTCGCTGGGGAGGCGTTCCAGCCAGGGTACAGTCTGGCGCAGGGCCTTCCAGTTCTTGTCCAGTCGCCACAAAATGGGCGGTAGCCAGGATACCCCACCTTCAATGAGCACGAACTTCAGAGCCGGGTACTTGACAAAGACTCCTTCCGTGACCATGCTCACCAGGTGACACACGTAACTGCCGACCAGGTCCGTGTGCCACTCCAGGTAGTTGGTGGGATACCCCACCCCGGTGGGAGGGCCCGAGATGCCGACGCCTTCCGAGCCCGGATGGATGGCGATGGGCTTGCCCACTTCGGCACAGGCTTCGTAGATGGGATGGAAATAGGCCTGCCCCATCGGCATCCGGGCCCCGGAGACCATGAGCACCTGGGGCATGCGGTCCACATCCCCGAGCCGGCGAATCTCCGCGGCTGCCGCGACGGGATCATTGGGGGCTACCGTGATGGAGGCATACAGGCGGGCATCCTCAGGCAGCCACTCCTCTACCACGGCGTCGTTGGAGGCCGTAACCACGGCGGCGGCGTAATAGGGATCTGTGCCCAGGCCCAGATGCAAGGCCGCCCCCGTAAAGTTCAGGATGCCGTATTCAAGTCCGTGCTTGTCAAGGAAGTGGGGGCCCAGCAACCGGGGATCTTCCTCGATGCGTGCGCCGTCAATGACGGCGTCGGCGCGCATCACACCGTTGGGATTCCAGTAGCCCAGCGAGCCCGGCCCGCGATTGCCCTGGGCAAAACGCAGCCGGAACGGCTGGGGTAACCGCTCTTCAATGTGATGTGCCTTGACAACCGTATGAATGTCGGTATCTATGACGGAAACGGGCACAAGGAGCTCCCGGCGGCAGGATGGCTACGTCCTCACCCGTGGACGCATCAGGATATACAGATCGTTGTCTTCCACTTCCATGGGAAAACCGGCCAGGCGACGACGATCGGTGAGACAGGTGCCATCCGGCAGGGAGAACTCCCAGCCATGCCAGGGACAAACCAGAATTTCGTTTTCCCGGCCCCACCGGAAGGTGCCGGGGGCCGAAGGCAAGGTGGTGCCTCGCACGGCCCCGTCACAGATGGGGGCTCCTTCGTGCGGACAGTGGTTGAGGTATGCCCGGAAGCCGTCGGCCACCCGGAAAATGCCCACCGCGCGGGCATTCACTTCCACTTGCAGACAGGCGCCTGCCGGTACCTGGTCCACGGTGCCTACCTTGTATTTGCGCCAGGCTTGCGAATGGGTCATGGACGGTTCTCTGTTGCGGCGGGTCTGTGCCATTTTGCGGCAGACAGCCCGGTCGCCTGATCCCTGCTGGATCTTCAGGCCCAGTGGGTGAAGAAGCGTTGCCAGTTCTCGTAGATGATCATGTCTTGCAACTCCGTGGGTACCCGCGGCAGGCGGGTACCTTCCACCATGTCGTTGATGTGGCGCAGTCCGGCGATGGCCCCGGTGACCGTATCAAAGGGAAAGTCGGTGCCAAACAGGATCTTGTGTCCTACGCCATATTCTAAGGCGGTCACCAGAGTCTGCCAGTATCGCCAGGCCCGAAAATGAATGGCGGACATGTCCGCATACAGATTGGGCGCCTTGCGAATGAGCACAATGGTGTCTGCTTCCCACGGATGTCCGATATGGGCCAGGATCATTTTCAGATCCGGAAATTCCAGGGCGATGTCCTCCAGCTGCAGCGGCAGGCTCCAGCGGATGCGGGCCTTCCGGGGAAAGGTGGTGCCCTGATGCCACAGGATGGGCAAGCCCAGCGCCTGACATTTGCGGTACAGCGGATAGTGCCGCCGATCCATGGGGTCAAAGAGCTGGTAGGCCGGAGCCAGTTTCAGGCCTTTCAGGCCCAGGTCGGAGATGCAGTATTCCAGATGTTCAAGGCAGTCCGCCCGCCCGGGATCCACGGATGCCCAGCCTTCAATCTTCTCAGGATGTTGCCGGGCATAGTCTGCAATGACCTCGTTGGGCACATTCAGGCCTGTCGCGGGTGCCTGCATACCGAAGACGATGACCTTGTCTGCCTCCGCCGCGGCTGCCCAATGCTTTTCCGGTCTGGCGTCAAAGAGATCCGGAGCGGGCATGTCCTTGCCCAGGGTGGCCGCGGTCAGGCCCATGTTGGCCTGCCAGGTCCGGACCGCGTCGGCCCGGAATTCCTCCGACAGGTGATCCGGGGACCACATGAGGTGCGAGTGGCAATCGACGATCATGGTCTATAGTTCCTTGCATGGTGCGCGGTAGGCACTGATGGGTCACACAACCCTTTGGTGGGCGACTGGCTTCCACGCAGCGCAACTCCGCCTGACTGCCTGGGTCCATTCCGAGAGGCTGATTGCAGATATCCTCAACGAGGCCGCGAGAATGCCGCAAGGGTCATGGCGGGTGCCAGCAGCCTGCTGTGTCCATCCTCGCATAGCCCCCACAGTCTTGGCCCTACCCGTCAAATCTTGCCACAAGTCCGACGGGATGTCTCTCCTGGTCCCGTGAGAAAGCAAAATCACATAACAAGGTGCTTGTTTTCAAAACCTTCCCTTCCCGCGCTGCCGCCGCCTCTGCCCTGTGCACTGCACAGAATCGTTGGTCCCTGGATCCAGAGGGGATCCAGTCCGGCCGTGACAGAAAGCCGGGGCCAGGATGGCGCTGGCACAATACCCCACTTGCCGACCGGTGCAGGGATCTTACAATGCAGGGTATCAAGAGGTGTATCCAGGGTTCTGCGGGTTGCGTTGACATGATGCATGGTGTTCTGTCCGCCTGGGAGTCTGCAAGGCCAGGGCCATGACCGCGCTCCGTATTTTTGTCAGCAGTGTACAGAGTGAATTCGCCCAGGAGAGAGCGGCATTGCGCGACTACATTCGGGGCGATGTCTTGATGCGACAGTTTTTCGACGTGTTTCTGTTTGAAGATGTACCGGCCTCCGATCAGCGGCCTGACAGACTGTATCTGGATGAAGTGGCACGATCTGACCTCTATGTGGGGTTGTTTGGCAACGATTACGGGACCGCAGATCAAGACGGAGTGTCGCCGACAGAGCGGGAATTCGATCACGCGACCCAAATGAATGTATACCGCCTGGTGTTTTTGAAAGGCACGGACGAGGGTCTCCGTGACCCGAAGATGCAGGCCCTGATTGGAAAGGCAGAGGCGGGGTTGATCCGAAAACGATTCGATACCCCGGCAGAACTGACATCAGGGCTTTACGCCGCCCTGGTGGAATATCTGGGCCACAAAAGGGCAATCCGCGCAGGTCCGTTTGACACGACGCCGTGTGCCGATGCGACATTCGATGATCTTGACCCCGCGCGCATGGTCCGGTTTGTCCGTACGGCCCGCAGGGCCCGACAGTTTCCTCTTGCCGAAGACGCTTCGCCGGCAGAACTGTTGGAACACCTAAACCTCATGACGGACGGACGGCTGACGAATGCGGCCGTATTGCTGTTCGGGACACGGCCCCAACGCTTTCTGGTTTCCTCGGAAATCAAGTGTGCCCATTTCCACGGGACAGAAGTCCGCAAACCGATTCCGTCCTATCAGGTCTACAAGGGCACCGCTTTTGACCTGGTGGATCAGGCGGTTGACTTTGTGTTAAGCAAGATTAATCGGGCCATCGGTACACGCGCCGAAAGCGTGCAGGCTCCCACAACCTACGAAATTCCCAAAGAAGTCGTGACCGAGGCGGTCGTCAACGCAGTGGCTCACCGCGACTATCATGACAATGGCAGTGTACAGGTGATGCTCTTTGCAGATCGCCTGGAGGTACGCAATCCCGGCAGACTTCCCCCCTCGTTGACATTGGAGAGTCTGCGTGTCCCGCACGGATCCGTACCTGCCAACCCCGTGCTGGCGGAATCTCTGTACTTGGCCGAATACATCGAACGCATGGGAACGGGAACCCTGGACATGATACACCGGTGCACCGAGGCGGGCCTTGCGGAGCCGGCATTCGCTGTTGCCGACGGATTTGTGGTGACAGTGCAAAGGCCCCAGAGTCAAGTCTGCCGGATTACGGCATATTGTGACCGTAAACGGTGGGAGGATGTTGACATACTGGCCATTTACCCCAACGGAACCTGGAAACGCGCCACCACCGACGAATATGGGGCCGCGCAGCTGGATCTGCATCCTCGCCATCAGCCCATGAAAGTATTTGCGGCGGCGGCCGGGTGCGCTGCCTGCATTGCGTACGACTGGATGCCCGCGGAACACTCCCTCTCGGTGCACCTTGTCTCCTTGCCGCAAGGCGGCGCCGTGATTTTCCCGGAAGGGACCGGCCGCCTGCCGGGTCTTGCTGGGAAAATCGATCTTCTTCGGGATCCCGGGAACCGCATGTGCCTTTATGCATCCAATATTGCAGTTGAGGGGGGACAACCGCAACCGGTTGATTTTGTTCTCGGTGAGGATCTGCACCTCATGGATATGGATGGCAATGAATTGCTGTTGCGTATCGTGGATATCACAGGTCCGTCTGTCCTAGTGGAATATCGGGCCCAATCCGGCTTGCCACCAGAGTCGCGGGCAGCAAGATCCCTGGAGGAGCGGGTGCTCGGTCTGTTGGCCGCAGGTCCGATGTCCAAGGCCGAGCTGTCCAGGAACCTGGGACAAAAGACGGTTTCCGGCTCCCTCAATCAGGCAGTGCGGCGGCTGGTGGCCCGCCAGGGGATCGAGTATGTTTTGCCCGACAAACCGGGAAGCCGTCTCCAAAAATATCGCATCACGGCCAAAGGACAGTCAATGGCCGAGTCGCGGCCAGAGTCGCAGCCGGAGTCGCGGCCAGAGTCGCAGCCGGAGTCGCGGCCAGAGTCGCAGCCGGAGTCGCGGGCAGCAAGATCCCTGGAGGAGCGGGTGCTCGGTCTGTTGGCCGCAGGTCCGATGTCCAAGGCTGAGCTGTCCAGGAACCTGGGACAAAAGACGGTTTCCGGCTCCCTCAATCAGGCAGTGCGGCAGCTGGTGGCCAGCCAAGGGATCGAGCGTGTCTTGCCCGACAAACCGGGAAGCCGTCTCCAAAAATATCGCATCACGGCCAAAGGACAGTCAGTGGCTGCAAATTTGGGCATAAGAGACGCGGGAACATGAGCGCGATCGGACCGTGCAACATCCATGTGTCGCGGGTAGAGATCGGTTTTTTCAGGAAATTCGCAGATACCTTGGAAATTGCAACAGGAAGATACATGCCTCAACAACTCCAAGGTCTCTCCGACGGGCCGACAGGCTACACACGGGCCAGCCATCGGAATCCGGGAACAACCCCGGGAACAACCTCAGACCCTTTGTGTCTTTCGGGAAAAGTGTACGAAAAGGGCCAATCCGCTTCGCAGGAGAATTTCATACCCTCTCGTAAAGCCAATCTTGGTATGGAGCTCTGCCGGGTCATTGGCCAAATCACTGGTGCTGAGCGGGTCCAGGAAAACCGGAGCACCGCGGAAGCCTTTGAGACCCTCTGGACGGCACTCTTCCCGCTTCTGACCAGAAGCGGGAAGAGTGCCCCCCCTCCATGCCGCTATTTTCCCGTTGTTGCGTCCCGCTATGGTCCAGACATGGGCCTGTAGGGGTCCTGCGCCGCGGGCACTGGCATTTGCCGGCGAGGACACCGGAGCCTTTTGGAATCTTGGACGGCTTTCCTGTACATTGCCTGTGTCGCAGGATGTATGGTCTCTGCCCCTCATGCAACAAGGAACGCGCTCACATGTTTTTGGGATGCTTTCAGAGCAATCGCCCTTTGCACCAGATGCAATTCGATCATTTTGCCCGGGCCGCTGCGGCCTTGGGCTATGCCAGTATCGACATGCCGGCCATGAATGATCAAGCGGTGGCCACGTGTCGGGACTTGGGACTGAAAATCTTCGCTTCCGGTGCTGTTGTGCCTCCTGATCTGAGCCGGAACGATGCCCGGCAGGCCGATATCACGACCCGCATGAACGACGTGATCGCCTGGGCCCACCGGCATGACATTGCCGTGGTGACCCACCTGCTAGGCAAGGACATGACATTGTCCGGCGACGACAACATCGCGGTTTTCAAGGAGCTCTACACGCCCATTGCCGCCTTGGCTGAGTCCCGGAACATCAGGATCGCCTTCGAAAACTGGCCCCGGAACGGCACCATGCTGGCTACCACGCCGGAAATGTGGGATGCCATGTTCGACGCCGTGCCCTCTCCGGCCCTGGGTCTCTGCTATGACCCGTCGCATTTCTACTGGCAGGGGATTGACTACATTCAACCCATTCGGGATTTTGGGGAGCGCATTTACCATACGCATGCCAAGGACACCGAGCTGCTGCCGGACGGCCAGAATGCCTTTGGCATCTACGGACGACAACTGCGCCGCACCTCCCAAACCCAATGGTGGCGCTATCGCCTGCCCGGATACGGGGGAGTGAACTGGTTCCGGTACCTGGATGAACTGTTCCAGATTGGCTACAACCAGGCCCTGAGCGTGGAGCACGAGGACTCCCTGTGGGCGCAGTCGGAAGAGCAAGCGCTGCGTGGCCTGCAGCTGTCCAAGCAGTTTCTGGACCCGTTCCTGGTGTAGAGCCTGGATCTGTCTGCCTACGGTCTCTCGGCCCTGAGGACCCGGACTCCGGAGAAGGGGGCGGACAACACAGCGGTTTCCATGCACAGGCACCGGGTGTTGCGGCATCCGGTACGGGCTGTCTGCCGCTGTACCGGCCTAACCGGCTTTGAACTGTGCCGCTTCCTCCGAGCCTCCGGTGACATCACCCTCGCTGTAGGAGTGCGCTCCGGTGCCGGCCAGGGCGCCGCCTTGTACGATCAGGTATTCGTCCCGGATCGGCTTCCCGTTGAACCAGCACTCCAGAATCTCCCGCACGCCCGCTGCGTACCGGGCCTGGGCAGACAGGGAGGTCCCCGACGTGTGGGGTGTCAGCGCATGGTAGGGCATGGCTCTCCAGGGATGATCATTGGGGGCCGGTTGCGGGAACCAGACGTCGCCCGCGTACCCGGCCAGCTGCCCGCTCTCCAACGCCCGCACGATCGCATCGCGGTCACAGATCTTGCCGCGCGCGGTGTTCACGAGATAGGACCCGCGCCGCATCTTGCCGATCAGATCATCGTTGAACATGTGCTCGGTCTCGGGATGGAGCGGGCAGTGGATGCTGACCACGTCGCAGGTGGCGACCAGTGCCTCAACGGTCTCGTGAAAGGTCGCGTCCAGCTCCTGCTCGACACCCGCCGGGAGCCGATGCCGGTCGGTGTAGTGGAGATTGACGTCGAAAGGCTTCATCCGTCTCAGCACTGCCTGCCCGATCCGGCCGGCTGCCACCACGCCCACATCCATGCCCTCGATGTCGTAGGACCGGGAGACGGCATCGGCGATGTTCCAGCCGCCTCTGACCACCCAGCCGTACTGGGGGATGTAGTCCCGCACCAGCGCCAGCATCTGCATGACCGCGTGTTCCGCGACGCTGATGCTGTTGCACCACGTCACTTCGCACACGGTGATGTTCCGGTCTATGGCGGCCTGCAGATCGACATGGTCCGATCCGATGCCCGCGGTGATGGCAATCTTGAGGTTGGGCGCCTTGGCGATCCGCTCGGCGGTCAGATACGCGGGCCAGAAGGGCTGGGATATGACCACGTCGGCATCAGGCAGTTCCCTCTCAAACTCCGAATCGGGCCCGTCTTTGTCCGCCGTGACGACGAATGTATGGCCGCGTGCGTCCAGGAAAGGCTTCAATCCCAAGCCGCCGGAAACGGATCCCAGGAGATGTCCGGGAGTGAAGTCAATGGCGGCCGGTGTCGGCATGGTCTGACCGTCCGGGTACTGGGCAAGGCGGGGTATGCTCTGCCGCGCGTAGGCTGGCGGAAACCCGGTTACCGGGTCGTCATACAGAACACAAAGCACTTTCTGAGCAGCAGGGGAACGCATATAAACCTCTCAGAGCCAAGTTTTTCCTACTATAAAGCGAATCGTCCTGCCCCGCAAACGATGCGCCTGATCGGACACGGTGCCTGCCCGCGCGCGGGCCGCGGCGGTGCCGGTCTGCCCATGCCCCGGTGAGGTCCAAATCCCGTTACGCGGCGACCAGGAAGGCGGAGAGCACCGAATTGGCCGCGCTGTAAATATCAAGGCGCCGGACCCAGACATGGGGCAAATCCGCTATGCCGTGGGCCGCTCCATACAGCTGGCCTGTCAGGGCTGCCACGGCATGGCTGTTGTCTATCTGGTTGGCTCCGATCATCAGGGCATTCTCAAAGGACTGACCGCTCAAGGCACAGTAGAAACCCGTCGCCAGCGCCTCGGCGGCCTGCATGCCGGAACCCAACCGGTGGGTGAAATTCAGCGGCTGGGCCGCAGGGCCTTGGGCCAGTGTCAAGGCCAGTCGCAGCTTCTGGACTACCGTGGCGGTCTCCGGTCGGTCCGCCAACTCTGCGCACACCTGCTGGCCGGCACTCCGCAGATCCTGTCCTCTGACGGCCAAATGGACCAGACCGGCCATCGCCGCCGCACTCCAATGCTCCTCCGGATGGCCGTGCGTAATCGCCGTCACCTGGGTGGCAATCCGCATCGTGCGCGCCAGGTCCCAGCCCGGTACCAGCCCGAGCGGCGCGGCCCGCACCAGCCCGCCACAATCGCGTATCTGGTTCAGGGGATTCCGCAAGGTGCCTTCGCCGCCTGTCGCCAGACTGGACAGGCAGGCCGTGCTGGGCTCCCGCTTGATCTGCATTTCCCGGTAAAGGCACAAGGTCCCGTGACGCGGCGCTCCCACCTGTCGTTCCTGCGTCTGCAGCCAGTCCAGATAGGCCAAATGAATATGGGCTACTACATCCGCTTCATCCGTCAAATGGGCTCCCGCCAATCCTTCCAGGGTGAACAGGGACATCTGCGTGGCGTGCGACACGTGCAAATCCAGCGTCCGCGCCAGCCGGGGTTCAAAGTGAATCTGGCCTGTTTCATCCCGTACCTCGTGCCATTCGTCCAGTGCCTGGTCATAGCCCAGACCATCTCCTACGGCACCGCCCAGCACACAGCCCAAAACGCGGCTTTCCCGGGTCCAGGCCCGCTGTGGACTGCCTACCGCCTCGAGGTAGGCCGCTCTGTGGATATTGGTGTGCAGGCCCGTCTGCACGCGCTCGACGGTGGCCACGGCATGGGTGGGGGTTGCCCCCAGTTCAACCAGGATCCGGGCCACGACCGTACCCGTGCGCCCGAAGCCGGCCCGGCAATGGATGGCGACCTGCTGTCCCGCGTGCAGCCGCTGCAGGATGCGATGCCCGGCATAGGGCCAATGCACTTCAAACCAGTCGTCCGGCAGGGCGTGATGCTCGATCGGCAGGTGGATCCACTCCAGACCCAGGGTTTCCGCGCGTACACCCAGCCGGGTAATGTTGAGCAGCTCGAATTCATAGTCCTCAAGCAGGGACACCAGCGCCACGGCCCCCCAGTCCTGCACGGCTTGGAGATGCAGACCCAGGCGCTGTTCCGGGACCGGGGGATCGCCGGGATTCAACAGAATGCCCGGGCACAGGGTCAAACCCAGGATGCCGTTGCCGGCAGGCAGATCGGTAATGCGCACAGGCCAGATCGCAGCGTTCCAAGTCCAGGACCGGAGAGTACCAGTATACCTGTTGGCGGCGCTGTCCACCCGGACCAGAGATGTCTCTGCCGCACCAAAGCATCAAGGGTTGCCCACCAGGCGCCCGAACCGCCCCTGACCCAGGGGACGGGACACGCTCCCGTCCGGAGGCCCCTCGGGATTCTCCGTCAATCGCGCAGGCGACCGGTCTACGCGCGGTCGCCCAGTTTCTTGAGCCCCCCGATGAACCAGTACAGGGCGAGGATGCCGACCAATCCTATGCCCAGAGCTGGCACCAGAGGCAAGGCCAGCGGCAGTTGCAACGGTATCCAGGCCAGTGCCAGACCGCTGCCGAGCACAATGGCCAGACGGCGCAGATGGCGCATGACAAACAGTTCCAGGTCCGTGCCTTCCACCAACCGTTCCACGCGCGTGGAGAGGTAATGCAAATCCCAGCTGCCCAGCAGCAGTACCTGACAAAACAGCCCGGTGGCCACGGTCCCCTGGGCAATGACGCCCAGACCGTTGATCAGACACAGCCCAATGAAACAGGGTGAGGCCAAGGAGGGTCTGTTTTGCCACAGGCCCCATAGCCACATCAGGGCCAGCAGGCCGGCCAGTCCCGCCACGTACCACAGATCCACTTGCAGCAGCCGGGACCCCAGCAGGCCACAGGCCACCACCAGCAGGCCACCGCTAATGTACCGGGGAAAATGATACAGGGACATGGGACAGGAATGCGGGAAGACAATCTGAATTGTACGGGACTGGGCTCGACTTTGTACCAAATTAGGCCGGGGCGGTTCAAGGCAAGGCAGGAGAGTATCATGGCCCCTGGAGCCATCCGAGGTATCTCATACCTCTTCAGTCGCCCGTCATGGTACCCCGGCTGTGGCCGTTGGCCCCGGGGCTTTCCGGTCCGGACCGGGTCCAGGCCCAGCAGTGGCGTGCCACTGTGCCGGGTACCACCCGGTGCTCCACCGGTCGCGGCACATCCGGCCCTGGATCGCGCGCCGGATATGCCGCCAGCAGCCAGGTTCCGGGCGTCGCCGGCGGACAGCTGGCCCGCGGCACCCACTGTATCGCAAAGGCCGCCGGATTCGAGAGAATGACACCCATCACATCAGCCGGGCCCTGGCGACCAGGGCCCATACCGTGGTGCGGGAGGATCTCGAGATAGCCGCATGACTCGCTCTGCCAAGGGCACAGTAGCCCAGCCGGGCACGCAAGTCGAGGCCAGGGCCGGGCTAAACGGGGCATCCGGGCCAGTGGTTGGGGTGCGTTGGCGCAGAAACTGGCTTACCAGTGCCAGTGCGGCTCGGTAATCCAGGGGCCTGCCGCCTATACCAATTCTGCGGGTGCACGGCGTGCGGCTGGACGATCCATGCCGACTACAATGCAGCAGCCAACATTCTGGAGAGATATCGTCTCTCTGTGGCCCGCGGGACAAGGGCCACTGCACGGCGAGAGGCGTGGGCACGGACTCCCTCTGTGACCCGTGAACAAGATATATCCGCGGCTGTGTACTTGGGGACATAAGTCCCAACTGTTCCTCACGTATACTTAACTCCTCACGTATACTTACCGTGGACGGACCGGCTGCCGGGTCCGTGATCCGCCAATCTTCCCCGACATCCCACAGGCCATACCGTATATGACGAAGAGGGTCTTGTATACCATGCGGCATGTCGACGCGCAGGATGCCGAAATGCAGATGCTACGCCAGGCCGGCTGCACCGTGCAGGTCCATGCCTCTCTGCAGGCGCCGGAAGCCCAAGCGGATGTCGCGCGTGCACATGGCTTGATTGTGGGCCTGAATGTGGTCAATGCGGCGCTTCTGGACCGCATGCCACACCTCAAGGTGGTGGCGCGCCTGGGCGTGGGGTACGACAACATCGATCTGGATGCGGCCACGGCCCGCGGGGTGCAGGTCACCTACGTGCCGGACTACGGCGTGCATGAAGTCTCCACGCACGCCATTACCCTGCTGCTGGTCATGGCCCGCAACATGCCCACGCTGCTGGCGGCCAGTGCGGAGGGCCGCTGGGACTATCGCGCCATGGGGAAGATGCAGCGCATTCAGGACCAGACTTTGGGGATAGCGGGTTTCGGGCGCATCGGGCGTGAGACGGCCCTCAAGGGCAAGGGTCTGGGCATGACCGTGATCGTGCATGATCCCCTGGTGCCGGCGGCCGAGATTGTCGGCCAGGGTTTCGAGGCGGTGGACTTCCCCACCTGGCTACGGCGGGCGGACTACATTTCCCTGCATGTGCCCTCCTTGCCGTCCACTCGCCACATGATTGACGCCACCGCCCTGCGGCAAATGAAAAAGACCGCCCGCATCATCAATACGGCCCGCGGTCCCCTGATCGACGAAGATGCGTTGCGGGCTGCACTCAGAGCCGGGGAGATCGACGCCGCGGCGCTGGATGTGTTCCAGCAGGAACCCCCGCCGCCCGATCATCCGCTGCTGCACGAACCCCGTGTGTATGTGACCCCGCATGCTGCCTGGTATTCCGAGGCAGCCAAGCAGGACATGCGGACGCGCTGCGCGCAGGACGTGATCAACGTGCTGGCTGGCCGGCCAGCCGCCTATCCGCTGAACCAGGTCTGAACCGTCCCGGGCGGCGGGCGGCCGCCCCTTTCTGGCGCGATAGGGAGCGTAGTATGCAGATGCAGGCCGTGTATGTCACCGCAGACCGGAAATTCCATGTCGGCGAGTTTCCGCTGCGGGCCCCCGCGGGGGATGAGGTCCTCATTCAGACCCACTACTCCGGCATCAGCGTTGGCACGGAATTCACGGCAGTGCGCGGCACGCGCTACTACGGGCCCTATCCTTTCGTGCTCGGTTATCAGGGCACCGGCACCATTGCCGATGTCGGGCCCGACGTGACACGCTTCCGGATCGGGGATGCCGTATACTTTCGCGCCAGCGTCCTGGATCTCTGCCTGGGCGATACCCGGGTCGCGAACCGAAGTGGTACGTGGGCGTCCCATGTCCTTCACTCCGAGAAACAGCGTGTGGAACCGCTGCCCCCGGGGGTGGATGGGGCCACAGGCGCCCTGTTCGTCATGCCCGCGGTGGGTCTCAATGCCGTGGATATGGCCGGCGTCCGCATGGGCGACTATGTCGCCCTGCAGGGTGTGGGTCTGATTGGACTGGGCACCTTGGCGGCCTGCTTCCTGCGCGGCGCCAAGCCGATCGCCATTGACGTGGCGCCCCACCGGTTGGCTCTGGCACGGGAATTTGGGGCGATCGCCACTGTCAATCCCGCGACCGAAGATGTCCGGGACCGCGTGTTGGCTCTCACGGATGGCCGCGGCGCGGATGTGGCCATCGAAGGCACGGGGGTGCGTGCCCTGATCGATCAGGCCATTGCCCTGACCCGCCGCGAGGGCAAATTCATTTTCCTGGCCGTGTACGGGGAAGCTCCGGTGGAGCTGCAGTACATGCCGGCCCATCACCGGCGCCTGCAGGCGTTCTTTCCCTGCGACGATGGGCAAGAGCCCTGCCGCGAGGCGGTCCTGCACCAGATGGCTCTGGGGGCTTTGCCGTGGCACAAGACCCTTTCCCATCGCGTCACCGTGGACGCGATGCCGGAATTCTGTGCCCGGGTGCTGGCCGGCGCTGCGCCGGATCTGCTGGGGGCGGTGATTGACTGGCAGGTGCCTGACGCCTTGTAGCCCGGGCCGCGGTCCGGCCTGGGGCCTGCGGGATCAAGCTGAATCGTGCGGGCCTACCCGGGGCAGTTGCAGCATCGGGTAATGGGAGTTCAGCAACGTCAGGTCGCCGGTCCGCTTTATATAATCCCACATCAGACGGGTCATTTCGACCGCCTTCCGATCATGACGGCCGTCCTCGGCCGCCAGCAGATTGGTCATCTCGCCGGGATCGGCCGCCAGGTGGTACAGCTCGTCTTGCGCGAAGCCGTTCAGGACCAGCTTCCAGTCGCCGTCCCACACGATGCGCTGGGTCAATTGGTATCGGGTGCCTTCATACTCGGCATAGCCCCGGGCCGGTACGGCGCCGGGACCCTGCGGATGCGCCAGGACCTGCGCAAAGGACGCGGAGTCCGCACTGCCCTCAATGGGCATGCCCATCAGTTCCAGCAAGGTGGGATGCAGATCGTGCAGCCCGACGCGGGCGGCGGACGCCGTGCCGGGCTCAATGCCCGGGCCGGCCATGAGCAGCGGGATGTTGTAGATTTCCTCGGCGGCCGTGAAGTTCTTGCAATAGAGGCCGTGGGCGCCCAGCAGTTCGCCGTGATCCGAGGTCAGTACCACGATAGTGTTGTCCAGCTGGCCGGCCGCTTCGATCCGGTCCAGGAGGCGGCCAAAGAGCATGTCGATTTCGGTAATGGATGCGTAGTAGCAGGCCGCAGCCTCGCGGTGCTGCCGCTCGGTCCAATTGGACCAGGGTCTTTGGGCCCGGCGATAGACAGCCGGGCGCCCGGCCAGATCATCGTGCAGCGAAGGCGACAGGGGGATGGCGGCAGGATCATACCGGGCATAGGCTTCAGTGCCGCACACGAAGGGATCGTGAGGTTCCAGCACGCTCACGCACAAGGCCCAGGGCTCCGGGTGCGCCAAAGAGGTCAACAGGAATTCCTCGGCGTCCTTGACATAGATCCCGCCCAGGCGCTTTTCGGGCGGCACTTCGGTCACGCCATAGAAACGGTGCGGGGCGTAACCGGGCACGGCATTCACATACCCTTCCAGTTCCCAGGCACTTCTCTCCAGGCGGGCCTGCGCCTCGGTCCGCGCCCACTGGACGGTGGCATGCTCTTCCGTCATGGCGGCATTCCAGCCGTACCGGGTCAGGTCGTGGGTGCGTTCCACATGCCACTTGCCAAAGTAGCCCGTGGCATAGCCCGCGGTTTGCAGATACTGGGCCCAGTGGCGGGACGGGCGCAAGTTGGCGCGATCCTCCCTGACCGTGTGGGTCACGGTCCAGACATTGTGGTTGTGCGGCAGCAGACCGGTCATCAGGCTGGCCCGCGCGGGCGAGCAGATGGCGTTGGGGGTATAGGCGCGGGTCAGATGCATCCCGCGGGCCCGGAGACGGTCGAAGTTCGGGGTCTGGCAGACGTGATCGGGATGCAGGACACGGCCCTGCATCTGATCCGTCATGAGAAAGAGCAGGTTGGGCGGAGAGGACGCGGGGCGGGCCATACCAGCGGCAGATGATGTTCCCGGTTTCTTCAGAGCCTACTGCCGGGCTACAGGAAAACGGGCAACGCGTAAACGACAACGGTGACGGCGACCACTATGCCGGTGTGCGTGGCCACTTTGCGAATGGCCTGGCCCAATTCTCCCTTCCCCGCACTGGTGCGGAGATAGTGTTCGGAGAGCAACGTGGCCACCAGCCATGCCAAACCCAGACCCACAAAGCCGAATCGCTGTACCGCACTGATGGCCCAGCGGGTTGCATCCAGTTTCTGCAGAATGCCGGAGATGGCAGGCGGTCCATAGAGCAGCGGCAGCGTGATGAGCGCGCTGGAGATCAGCCATACACCGTAGGCCAGGAAGTAGGACCGGTGCGCGGCAAACCAGTTTCGAGTCCCGTTAACGAAATTGCCTTTCACCGTCACCAGCTTTCCTCAAAGCATCGCCGGACCGGCACCGCCGGTACGCAGGCCAGTCTCCACCTCAGGACCGGCTCCAGAGCAGTATTGTGGCACAGCTAAAGGGTTGGCAAGGAGTTTTCAGACCTGGCAGTGCCGGGTTGCTGTCTGTGCAGTGCCCTCTTGGCGGCTGCACGCGGGGCTGGACCAACGCGTGGCACGTACCCGCAGTCCAGTGTCGGGTACAGACACGGCAATGCCGCCGACCCCATGATGCAAGCCAGCCGCCGGCCTTCCAGATAAGGTACAGGGACCTGGTCGGACAGCCGGGATCGAGGCTGCCACGTCCCGGCTGGGGGCAGGTGTCCCGGACGATCGGGAGGACAGGACGTCCCCCGCGGCGGATCTAGCGTTGCATACCGGCCAGATTGAGATCGGCGGCAAAGTGGCAGGCCACGCGGTGTCCCGGGCCGAGGGTCTGCAGCGGCGGTTCTGCCGTACGGCAAATATCCTCGGCATACCGGCACCGGGGATGAAAGTGACAGCCCGGCGGCGGATGGGCCGGGTCGGGCACATCGCCTTCCAGTACGATGCGTTGCGTCCGGACCCGCGGATCCGGACGCGGCACGGCGGACATCAGGGCTTCGGTGTAGGGATGCCGCGGAGTCAGAAAGACGGAACGGGTATCCGCGATTTCCACCAGTTTGCCCACGTACATGACGGCTACGCGGTCGCAGGCATACTTGATCACGCTGAGATCATGGGAGATGAACAGGTAGGTCAGATCCAGCTCGTCCTGCAGATCCTGCAGCAGATTCAGCACCTGGGACCGAATGGAGACATCCAGGGCCGAGACCGCTTCGTCCGCCACGACCAGGCGCGGATTCAGGGCCAGGGCCCGGGCAATGCCGATGCGCTGCCGTTCGCCGCCGCTGAAGGCATGAGGATACCGGCTCCCGTATTCGGGCCGCAGTCCCACCGTGGAGAGCAGCGCGGCCACCCGGCCTTCCAGCTCGGAGCCGGAAAGGTTCAGGTTGACCTTCAGGCTTTCTCCGACAATCTCCATCACGGTCAGGCGCGGGTTCAGGGAGGAGAAGGGATCCTGGAATATAAGCCGGATTTCCTGGTGGTAGCGGACCAGCTCCTGCTTGGACAGGCCCACCAGATCCACGACTGGCCCCTGGCGCGGGTGATACCGCATGGCCCCGGCCGTAGGGTTCAGGACACGCAGTATGCAGCGGCCCGTGGTGGTCTTGCCGCAGCCCGACTCCCCGACCAGACCCAGGGTTTCCCCGGCTTCAATGTCAAAGGAAATGTCATCGACCGCTTTGACAAAGGCGGTATCCCGCTGCAGAAAGCCGGTGCGGATCGGGAAGTGCATCTTCAGGCCCTGCACTTCCAGCAGCGGTGTGGCTGTCTTCATGGGACAGGCCCTGCCTCTTCATACAGCAGGCACCGCACTGTCCGGTGGCTGCCCAGGGTGTGGACAGGCGGGTTTTCCACTTCGCAGCGGCCTTCCAGCCGCTCGTCGCAGCGGGGATTGAAGGGGCAGCCGGCGGGACGATGAAACGGATCGGGCACGATACCGCGAATGGAATCCAGGCGGTGATCGTCCTCGAAATCGAAGCGCGGAATGCTGCGCAGCAGCGCCCGGGTGTAAGGATGTTTGGGGTCGTGGAAGATGGCATCCACTGTGCCCTGCTCGGCGATCTGACCCAGATACATGACCACGACATCGTCGGCCATCTCGGCTACCACACCCAGATCATGGGTAATCAGGATGACTCCCATCCGGAATTCCGCCTGCAATTCCTGCAACAGGGCCATGATCTGGGCCTGGGTGGTCACATCCAGGGCCGTCGTCGGTTCATCCGCGATCAGCAGACTGGGACTGCAGGCCAGGGCCATGGCGATCATGACGCGCTGCCGCATGCCCCCGCTCAATTCGAAAGTATAGGCGTCGTAGTTCTGGGCCGCGCGGGGAATGCCCACGCGGTGCAGCATCTCGACGCCGCGCTGGCGGGCTTCCCTGGGAGTCAGGCCCAGATGCAGTTCCAGCACTTCGGAGATCTGGTTGCCCACAGTGTGAATGGGACTCAGGGAGGTCATCGGCTCCTGGAATACCATGGCGATGTTCTGGCCCCGGATGTCTCTGAGCGACCGGCTGGTGCGCCCCATGGCTGCCAGGTCCAGTATCTGGGCGGTGCCCTCTCGACTATGGTCGTGGAAGAGAATCCGCCCCGAGACAATGCGGCCCGGGGCATCAATCACCTGCAGGATGGACTGGGCCGTTACGCTCTTGCCACAGCCGCTTTCCCCCACAATACAGAGCGTGCGCTCGCGATACACCTCAAAGTCCACCCCGTCCACCGCCTTGACCACGCCTTCCTCCAACGGGAAATGCACGCGCAGATCCTGCACTTGCAGCAACAGTTCGGGTTCCGGAAGCATGGCGGTTCAGCGCGCGTACGGGTCGGCTGCGTCCCGCAGGCCGTCGCCCAGGAAATTGAGGGCCAGAATGGCTACGAAGACAGCGGTGCCGGTGGTAAACAGCAACCAGGGGGCCGTCGCCACGGTGCGGATGTTCTGGCCTTCCTTGAGCAGTACGCCCCAACTCACAATCGGGGGGCGCAGTCCCAGCCCCAGGAAGCTGAGTGCCGTCTCGGCCAGGATCATGTTGGGAATGGCCAGAGTCAGCGACGCAATGATATGACTCAGAAACGACGGGACCATGTGGTGCATGATAATCCGCAGTTCCTTGACACCGTCCAGGCGCGCGGCGATCACGAAGTCTTCCGTGCGCAGACTCAGGAAACGGCCGCGCACCACGCGGGCCAGATCGGTCCAGCCGATAAAGGACAGGATGATGGTGATACCGAAATAGACCCGCAGCGGGGGCCAGTCGGTGGGCAGGGCCGCGGCCAGGCCCATCCACAGCGGAATGGTGGGTACCGAACGAATGAATTCAATGGTCCGCTGGATGATGTTGTCGGGCCGGCCGCCGTAGTAGCCGGAAATGCCGCCGAGCAGGACACCCAGCATCAGACTGATGGCCACTCCCACCAACCCGATGGACATGGAGATGCGCGTGCCGTACAGCAGCCGCGTGAACATGTCCCGGCCCAGCACGTCCGCCCCCATGATAAAGAGCGGATCGTCCGGATTGTCCAGACCGAAGAGGTGCCGATCCGTCTCGATGAAGCCCAGCATTTTGTAGGGCAGACCCCGGACCAGCAGGCGCAGGTAGAGTTTGGATTCCGGGTCCGGGACAAAGACCCGCCGCAGGGCTTCCGGTTCTATTTCCACTTTGTAGGCGTACACAAACGGCCGCAGCTGCCGGCCCGTCGGGGTATGGTCCCAGAGATGCACGCGTTGCGGCGGGGCATATGTGAAGTCGCCGCGGAAGTGGTCCGGCGTGGTGGGGGCCAGAAACCCGGCGAAAAGGGCAATCAGGTAAATCAACACCACGACCACGCCGGAGGTCATGGCCAGCCGGTGTTTGCGGAAACGCCACCACATGAGTTGCCACTGCGTGGCAACGAAGACGGTGTCCTGCTGCAGGTGGAGTGCCGGGGCCACAGCCATCGCGCGGGCGGTTCAACTCTCGAAGCGGATGCGCGGGTCCAGCCAGGCCAGCAGGATGTCCGATATCAAGGTGCCGATTACGGTCAGCATGCCCAGCAGCAGGATGAAACTGCCGGCCAGATACATGTCCTGTGCGATCAGCGCCCGCAGGAGCAAGGGGCCGGTGGTAGGCAGGCTCAGAACCACCGATACAATGGCGGACCCGGAGACCAGCAAGGGCAGGGTCCAGCCTATGGTGCTGACAAAGGGATTCAGGGCCACGCGCACAGGATACTTCAGCAACAGCCGCATCTCGGACAGGCCCTTGGCGCGGGCGGTCTTGACATACGGCTTGCGCAGTTCGTCCAGGAGATTGGCCCGCATCAGCCGGATCAGGCCGGCTGTGCCGGCCGTGCCCAGGATCACCATGGGGATCCAAAGGTGACTCAGCAGGTCCTGCACCCGGGCCAGGCTCCACGACGCCTCCACGAATTCCGGTGAGAAAAGTCCTCCCACGCTCTGGTTGAAGACCTTGAAGGCGATGTACATCAGGACCAGGGCCAGCAGAAAATTGGGAATGGCCAGACCGACAAAGCCTATGCCCGTAAAGAAATAGTCGCCGATGGAGTATTGGCGCACGGCGGAGTAAATGCCGACCGGAAAGGCCACGGCCCACGTAAAGATCAGCGTGGCGAGCGCCAGAATGACGGTCAGGCTCAGGCGCGACCAGACCAGCTCCCGGACCGGCAGTTCCCATTCAAAGGACATGCCGAAGTCGCCGCGGCTGACGATGCCCCAGATCCATTTCAGATACTGCATGTGCAGGGGTTGATCCAGGCCGTACCGACTCTTCAGGGCCGCGATGGCTTCTTCTTCCACCAAATCACCCGCCGCGGACAACTGGGCGATCGTGGTCGTCAGATAGTCACCCGGCGGCAACTGAATGATCATGAAGGCGATGATGGAGATCCCGAAGACGGTCGGGATCATCAATACCAGGCGGTGGGCAATGTAATGCAGCATACGGTGGATGATGCAGGGCCAGGGCGGAAACCCGCCCTGGCCCTGGGGTGCGGGTGCCCGCAGGCACCGCTACTGTTCGATGTAGTACTGTTCCGGATTGGTCTGGGCCGGCGCGGCAGACACGTGCCATTGCCACAGGGTCTCCGGCACGTTCTTGAAGTTGTTCTTTACGATGCCGTAGCCCTTGTAGTACTTCGTGACGCCAAAGACCCAGAAATTCTCGGCCGCGATATCCAGGATGGCATTCATGATCCGATCCTGTTCTGCCGGATCGACGGTGACCTGCAGCTCCTCGTACAGCAGCTGCTGCTCCGCGCCGGCGGGCGGCGGTGCCATGCCCTTGCTGCCTTCACTGCGCCAGTAATCCGCCCAGGCGACCCCAAAGAGCGACTCGGTGCTGAAGGGGAAATAGCTGCGCGGATCCATGACCAGGGCAATGCCGTCGGCTCCGGTCCACACGGCCACATCGTACTCGTAGGCTGCCTTGCGTTCATAGAAGAGCGATCGTTCCAGCACCTGTACATTGGCTTCGATGCCCACGTCCGCCCAGTATGTGCTGACCAGCTCCATAATCTCGGCCCAGGGCTCAAAGGCCGCGATGACGTTCACGTCAAAGCTGATCTTCTCCCCGTCAGGACGCAGACGCACCCCATCCGGTCCCATGGCATAGCCCAGATTGTCCAGGAGCGCATTGGCCTGGGCCGGATCGTACTCGGTGTACTGGTAGGCCAGCTGTTCGTTGTACCACGGGGATTCGGCCAACGGCGCCGGCTGGCGGGGTTCGCCGTCCCCCACATACAGGATGTCAATGATCTCCTGCCGATTCATGGCGATGGAGAGGGCGATGCGAAAGTCCTTCTCCAGGAAGACACTGCGCAAGGCCTCGTCCGGGTGAGCCAGATTCAGGCCAATGGATACCGGAGTCTCCCAGGCGTATTCGACTGTGAAGAAGTCGTAGTCGCCCGCTTCCTTGCCATCGAAAAAGGCGGCTTTGTTGCCGGGGGTGGCAATGTGCCGATCCTGCATGTCCACTTCGCCGGCCAGCGCGCGCAGGACCTGGACTTCCACGTTCTCCACAATGGGGTAGACCAGCTGGTCGATGTACGGCAGTTGATTGCCTGCCGGATCCACCTTCCAGTAATAGGGATTGCGATCGGCCACCAGCTGCGTGGCCGAGGAGGCCGGAGTCGTCAGGGTCCACGCCCAGATGACCGGCATGTCCACGCCGTTCAACAGGTTGCGCTTGTTGTTGTACAGATCCACCCAGTTGCTCAGCCCCATTTCCGCGACCATGGCGGTTACCGCTTGCCCGTTCAAATCGGCGTGGAACTGGGCCATGTAGTGCTCGGGCTCATAGGGATATTGGGAACCCAGCTGCCGCAGGAAAAGGCCGTGGGGTGCCGCGAAACTGAATTTGACCGTGTAGTCGTCGATCTTTTCGACCGTGCCCACCGTGCCGCCCGGTCGCATCCACAGCGGTTTGACCGGCTGCAATTCGTCGTTCAGCAGGTAGTGCTCGTACCAGAATAGGACATCGTCGGCCGTGAGGGCTTCGCCATCCGACCACTTCATGCCTTCGCGCAGGGAGAAGGTGAATTCCGTGCCGTCATCGCTGACCGCTACGGCCTCCGCGGCATTGGGAATGGTGGTGGTCAAGTCGGGAGTCCAGCGCATCATGGGTTCATAGGCCATGGTACGTCTCACCCAGGGAGCATCCGCCTGTCCCAGCAGACCGGAACGCCAGGTACCTCCATACTGCCCGATGGATTCGGTGACCGGCACCACCATCGGATTGACGGGCAGTCTTTCTTCCAGTGGCGGCAGTTCTCCCGCCGCGACCATGGCCGCCAATGCCGGAGCTTCCTTGCTGGAGCTTTCCTCCATGACTTCCGCGGCGGCTTCCGGCTCCTCCTCGGGGGCGGCCGCCGGCGCGCCGCCACAGGCCGTCAAGGCCAGTATCAACCCGAGTGCCAACACACTCCACCACAACGAACGTGTACGCATACGACTGCCTCCCAACTTCAAACTGCATATCCAAAGCATCTCAAAACCTTCCTGCCCGCGCCAGGTATGTCATGTCCCGGCAAGCACGGAGCCTGCCTCTGCTACGGTGTGAAAGTAATGATGGGTTACTTTAACGCAATGGGCGCAATTCGCCAACTTGCCCGAGATTCCGGTGTGTCCGGCCGGCGCGCAGAAGGGCCGCGTGGGTCCAGGGCACGCGGGCGGAGCGGATAGCTCTGTGTGACGGCGGCCTGCCGAGAAGGCTACCAACCGTGCCCGTTACGCAGGGGGGCGGCCATGCCGGGCTGGGGGTCCGGCCTGCTAGGTCTGCGAATCCGGTGGTTCCTCCGCGGCGGGTTCTTCGGTTGCCGGGAGTGCAGGGGATGGCCTGTTGGGGGCCACCCGCTCGATTCGCACTTCGCCAAAGAGGCAAAGACCCTGCAGTCTGAGGCGGCGCGTGGTTTCTTGCTCGGGGTTGTGGCTCAGACCGCGGGTTTCTCCGAACAGGGTCACCAGCGTACTTTCTATGGCCCAGTCTGCAGGCACTTGGAGAGAAGTTGCGCCCAGGGCATTGATGACATTCAGGACGACCAGGTCATAAGCCAGCTCCGTATCGTTCAGATCCAGCTGCGTTTCCCCGAACAGGGTCACGATGGCGCCTGAGCGAAGCTGTGAATTGGTTTCCTTATGCTTGGTGGCTCCGAAAACGGTGTACAGGTTCATGGACATTCCTGGAAAAGACGCGGTGGCATGGGCTGCCGCATATGTAGGTACGCAGCAGGCCGGTTGCCGGTTGCGTCCCGATTATGCCTTGCCGATCCGCAGGACACGGGGCAATTCACCCCGGCCGGAGTGACGACTTTTCGCAGATCTGCCCCCGCGGCCTGCCTTTTGCTGCTACGATAGCAAGTCCGGGCTGCGCGTACAGTCCGCGTGTTTCCCAGTTTTCGCAAAGGCAGGCAGTTTCCATGACCCAAACCATCAGCCCCGGTGGCTCCCGCCGCGTTGGGCTTGTTCTCGTCGTCGTCATCCTGATCGCCGTGTTCCTCTGGTTTGGCGGCTCCCGCTTTATCTACGTGCTGCAACGCGTGGAAGAGCAGGAAGTCGGTATCCAGTTCCGTAGCGGCCGCATTCATGAAGTCGTGGGGCCCGGCGTGTATACCGACATCGGCCTGTTCGTGGAACTGAGAAAGGTCTCCTCGTCCGCCGTGCCGTTCAGCGTCACGGATCCGGAAATCATCACCAGCGACAAGCAGCGCATCGGCGTGGCGGTGGCCGGCGACATCTTCCGCCCCCGGTTGGCCCAGGCCGACCGGCTGCGCAGCCTGTGGGCCCAGTACAATCACCTGTATCAGAACGATATGGCTCTGCAGGAACACATTGTGCAGCGTGCACAGCAGGCCATGAAAGTCTGCGTGGGCAACCGCACGTTCAACGATGCCGTGATCGGCTCGGCCCGCGATGAATTGCGGGCCTGCATTGACCTGGAACTGAACAAGCTGGCCGAGAATGTGGGGCTGGTCGTGGAAAACGTCGCGGTGCCCGAGGTGATCATCGCGCCCGAAGCCCAGGCCCGCCTGGACGAGATTGTCCAGAGTCGGCTGCAAACCGAAAAAGCCGCCCAGGACGAACTGCGCGCCCGCGCGCAGGCCGCGGCCGAACAGGCCATACAGGAAGGTCAGATTCGGGTTGAGCAGAGTCGGCTGCAGGAAGAGACGCGGCAAAAGGTGTTGCTGGCCGAGCTGGAAGAAGAGCGCCTGGCGGCTCAGCAAAAGGTCATCCAGGCAGAGCGACAGAACGAATTGGCCCGCGTGGAAGCGGAAAAGGCCGTGATCGAGGCACAGAAGGCCAATGAACTGGTCTTCGCCCAGCTGGACCTGGAAGTGCAGGAGATTCGCGCGCAGGCTTCGGAACAGTCTGCCCGGGCCGATACCGCCGTCCAGCGGGCCCTGGCCGAGCTGTACCGCCAGAGTCCCGGTCTCCTGCATTTCCATATCGCGCAGGAGAACGCCACCGCCCTGGCCAATACCGAAAAGCTGTTGATCACCCCCGAAGGCACAACGCCGACCCTGGTGATTCCCGGCGCGGCGATTCAACCGGTGGTGGATGTCAACGCGACAGAACCCCAATAGGACCCTGGGCCGCGGGGATCAGGCCGGGCGGACTTTCGCCAGTGCGCGGCGGCTGACCGGCACCACCCGGATTTCGGGGGCGAGGAAACAGAGCGACACTGCCGGATACGCCCCCAGCAGTCGCTCAATGGCATGGGCATAGGTGGCCAGGCTGCCCAGATGGCGTTGGATGATGGCAGGCAGGGTTGCGGCAGTGACCTTTTCGGTCTTCCAGTCCACAAGATGCCACTGGCCTGCCGCGTTTTGGTACAGGAGATCCACGCGGCGATGTTGCACGGTGGGGCCGGTGGCCAACGCGATCGGCAGTTCCCAGTGCTTGACGGGGGCGGCCTCGATGGCCCGGGCCAGGGGCGAAGTCCGCAGCGCGGTCAGATAGGCCAGCACCTCCGCTTCCGCCTGCGGGTCTGCTGCGCCGGTCTGGCGCCAACGGGTCGCAATCAGAGACTGCAGCGCGGTCCGGGGCATGGAAAACCAGATGTGCCATTGGGTGACGAGATCGTGGGTGAAGGTCCCGATCCGCTGTGACCGGGTCTCGCGGTCAATGTCCCGCAAATCCTCTACCCGGATCTCCAAAGGCCGGGCCCGGGCCGTGCGCCCCGGCCCGGGCACCGGTTCCTCCAGGGTGGGGGGCGTGGTAGTCTCGGCCTTCTGCAGGTGCACCGCTCCGGCCTGATGGCCTGTGCACCGCAACCGGAACGCCCCGGTGTCATCGCAGCGCGTGACCGTGCAGGGCTGGCCCACGGCAAAGTGTTCGTCCCGCAAGTCATAGGCGGCCAACACTTCAGAGAGCCAGTGCGGTGCGTATCCCTGAGCGGTCTGCGGACGGGGGCCTATGGCCGCTTGTTGGGCATGTACCCCGGTCAATACCAGCAGGTCGGCGGCGCGGGTGCACGCTACATACAGTATTCTCTTCGTTTCCACATAGCGCATCCGGTCCGCTCTGCGCAGGGCGGCCCAGTGGCTGCGGGGTTGGAGCGCGGTCCCCTGCTCATCCCGCAGCTGGCATACAAGGCCGAACTCCGGATCGAACAGCAGCATGGGCCTTTCCGTGGCATTTTGGCCGCCACTCAGGCGGCGGTCCAACTGGGGCACAAACACTACCGGAAATTCCAGACCTTTGGACTTGTGTATGGTCATAATCCGGACCCGTCCGTCTGCGTGGGCGGGTCCGGTCTCTTCCGCATATTGATGGGAGATGCCCAGTGCGGTACATCGTCGCAGCAGTGTGCCCAGAGGGCGGTGCGGTTCCGCGCGCAGGTAGGCCTGGAACGCCTTGATCTCCTCCAGATGCCGCGTGCCGCGATAGCGATCGGCATCCGCCATGCAGGTTTCCGGCAGCCCGGTCTCTTCCAGGAGGCGCAGCAGCAACTGTTCCGGGGACATGGTATGTGCCCAGGGATACAGGGTGGCCAGGATTTGCGCAGCCTGTTCCAGCCGCGCGGCCTGCTCGGGGCTGAGGCTGACGGGCACGGCCATGTCGGCGAAGCGGTGCAACGGCAGCCCCGCCGCCTGCAGGCAGGTCGTGAGCCAGTACAAGGTCTCGTCGTCAAGGCCAAACAGGGGTGAGCGCAGGGCCACGGCCAGATTGAAATCGTCCGCGGGCCGGTGCAAATGTCTGAGCAAGGCCAGCAGCGCCCGCACCGGCAGCCGGGAATGCAGCGGCACCTCGGCCACGACCTGGTACGGAATGCGGGCGGCCCGGAACACGGTTTCGAAGATCCCCACGTCCCTGCTGGACCGCAGCAATATGGCCGCGTCCTGCCATTGGAACGCCGGTGTGCGTCTCTGGTCCGGGGAGAGGCCGGTTTGCGGGGGAATCCGGACCGGCATGCCGGCTGCTTTCATCTCGATCAAGCGGTTGGCAATGATGCGCACTTCGTCCTGTTTCCGTTCAAAACCGGACTGTTCCGCATCCCGGTCCTGCACTATGTGCAGCTCTACCGGCACCATCTGTTGCGGCAGCGGCTCCAGGTCCGAAGACAGTGGCAACGGTTTGGCTTCATAGCGGACGAATTCTGGCCCCAGAACCGGGGTCAAGACATGCCGGAAGAGCCGATTGGTGGCCGCTACCAGCTGTTTCTGGGTCCGAAAGGAAGCGTCCAGAGTGATTTCGGCGCAACCGGTCTCCTGCCGCAGCCTCACGGCCAGTTCGGCAAATGCCGTGACCTGGGCCTGCCGGAACCGGTAAATGCTTTGCTTGGTGTCTCCCACCACAAACAGCCGTCCCGGAGTCGTGATGGGGGCCAGCGTGTCGATGAGCTGTTGCTGGACCGGGTTGATGTCCTGGTGCTCATCCGCCAGGACCTGGCGAATGCCGGCGACAAAACGACCTGCCCGTGAGTCGGGTGTCTGTCTTCCTCTCTGCAGGAGTTCCAGGGCCCGGATCTCCAAATCGTCGTAGTCCAGACTCAGTTGCGCCTGCTTCCGTCGGGTGTAGTGTGCCAGGGCCTTGTCCCACACTTGCAGCCAGGCCCGGACAGCCCGAGCGGCGGCCGGCGCGTGGGGGTCCGTCTGGGAACTGAATTCCTGCTGCCGCAGAAACGTCAGGGCCTCATGGATGTTGCGGACATGGTGGCGGGCGGCCTCCAGCGCTGCTTCGGAGTGCCATTGGGTTTTGGCTCCCCGCTGTTTCCGGGTCATGCTCTCCCGCGCGCGAATTGCCACGGCAGCAGTCCAGTTCTGGTCCCTTATGGCGTGAACCGCCTGCAGGGCAGGCATCATTTGCCGTCCCAGTTTGTCCTCGGCCTCCCAGACCGGTTGCCGACCCGGCCCGCATACCGTTTCCAGCCAGGCCATGGATTCCGTCAAGTCTGGATGTGCTTTTGCATATTGTCGCCAGACCCGATCCATTTCCTCGGTGACCAGACGGTGCCAATCTGCCTGCAGGGTTTCCGCGTCCGTAGCCTGCCGGTCAAGCACATGGTGCAACGTGCTGCGCTTGGCAAAAGCGTGGCACAACGTCTGCTGCAGATCCTGCCGCGTATAGTGGGGCAGGGCCTCCAGCCATGCCCCTTCGGAAGCCGCCATGTCCGCGAGGGTGAAACGGATGGCCTGCTCCCGCTGCAGTGCCACTTCGTCGTCCGCCATGACCACAAAGTCCGGGTCGATGCCGGCTTCGACAGCGTGTTGCCGCAGGAGCCGCTCGCAAAAGCTGTGCACCGTGGACACCTGCAACTGTGACATTTCCTCGGCGCGCCGGTGCCAGACAGAAGGCGGGGCCACCTGCTGCGTGCGCTCGTGCACTTCCCGCAGGATGCGCACCCGCATCTCCTGGGCCGCCAGTTTGGTGAATGTCAGCGCCACAATGGAGGAGACCGGCCAGTCGGTATGTTCCAGGATATGCAGGAAGCGGCGCACCAGGACGTAGGTCTTGCCGGTGCCGGCGCTGGCCAGGACCAGGAGGTTGCGGTCGAGGGTGGAGATGGCCGCTTGCTGGGCCAGGGTATGGGCGAACGGACTCATGGGACAAATGCACGCGCGGCCTTGCGGCGGCTGGCCGGGGAGGGTTGACAGAATTCCGCCAGTGCGCACCAGTGCGCACACCGGTCGTTGGCCCCGGCGAAATGGGGCGGAGCCGCCGGGAAGCGGCCCCACCGCATGTCGTCCTGGTGTCGGCAGAGGGCGGCCTCCACTTCCGGTACGAATTGGGGAGGTGCGGCCGTCCAGTCGATCCTGTTCCCGAGTTTGCCGGCAGTCGTACAGTGCAGCAGGCGAAAGCCGCTGATGGTGACGGGTCCCCAGCCTTGCTGGGCCACCACCCGGGCATACAGCACCACCTGCGTATTCAGGCCCGCGTGCATGTCTTGCCGGGAGTAGGCGGCAGACCGGCTCTTGTAATCGACGACGCGCAAGTGGCCGGCCCCCGACCGGTCGATGCGATCCACGATGCCTTGCAACGGCAGGATGTACTCCCGATCCGCGTGCCGGAGACGCACCTCTGCCGGTGTGTGATCGCCGAAGTGCCACTCCAACTGGAAAGGCTGCCATTCGGTGTCGGCCATGTCCTGCTGCACGGCCTGCAGGACCCGCTGCTCCATCTGGCGGCGATCGAAGCCCTGCAAAGGATAGGGTTGCAGAAGATAGCGATCCGGCAGTTCGGCCCAGACCTCCTGGACGCAGGCCCGCACCTGCGCGCGGATCGCGGCCGCATGCGCTTTCGTCATGGCCATCCCGCGGTCCCGCACCCGGCGCAGCAGCCGGTGCAGGATGTCGTGCAGGACCCGCCCGCGGGTTGCGAAGTCCAGTTCGGCTGCAGCCTGCGCGTCCGGCTGCAGTCCCAGGACGTGCCGGGCCAGAAAGCCCAGCGGGCAACGGGCATAATCCTGCAGGGCGGAAGCGCTCCAGAGGGTCTCCCGGTCGAACTTGTGTTGCAGTGCACCGCGGATGGCCCGCTGGGTCAGGTGTCCTTCAAAGGGCCCCACCGGGCCCCTGGCGGAGAGGCGAGCCGCCACGATGGCAGCCATGTCGCGGGCTCTGTACAGGCGCTGCTGTAGCCTGTCCGAGGAAATGGTGGCCGGCTGCTCCTGCAGGGCGGTCACCAGTTCCGTCAGGGAGGCCGCTGCGGCCACCGGCGGTATCAGGGAGCGGGACAAGGTCAAGGGCGCGGTCTCAGGGTTCCAGAAAACGGACGCGGCGATTTGGCGCACTTCCCCATCGGCCGTGGGTCGGCTCACAGTGACGTGTGTGTCACTGTTGGCCAGTAGTTGGGTCCACCGGAGATGTGCCCGCCTCGGGTCGTACAGCGGCAAGGGCAAGGGCGAATCCCGACGCTCCGGCTGGGAATACAAGGGGCCGGCATCCGGTATCCGGGGCAGCACACCCTCGTTCAGACCCAGGACATACAAGTGTGAAGTCGGCTGGGCCCAGCCTTGGGCAAAGGAAGTGACCTGCACAGCCCGGGCGGGTTCATGGATCTGCAGCTCTTGCGCCTGCAAGGCCGTCCGGAGCCGCTCCCGGACATCGGCCCAGGCCGATGGCGGCTGACCCCTGTCCGCTTGCAGGGACTGCAGGGTCTGCCGGATCTGGACCCAGGCGGCCTGGCCCAGAGTCCGCAGCTTCAGGTCGTTGCAGTCAGGCACAGTGAGGATCAGGGATCCCTCCCCGTCCTCGGGCAGAAAACGGGCCACCCAGGACAGTCTGTCCTGCGGGTCCTCGCTCTGGGGAGGACAGCACGCCGCGAAGAAGGCCTCCAGTTTGGCCCCCAGGACCGCTACCCGTTCGGGCGGCAGGCCGTCTGGACCCGCCCGGCTTGTGCCCCAGCCGATCGCCCGTCTCCATTGGGACAGTCCTTCGATGACTTGGCCGCGTTGCGTAATCCGACGCAGATCCCGCAGGTCCGCCGCGTTCAGAAAGGACTGGCGGATCCAGGGCGATTCCAGCACATCCCAGCTGGGATGCCACGGGAAGTCCGGGAAAAGATACAGCAACTGCTGTAATGTTTGGGTCAAGGGATGCCAGGCCAGGGAGCGGCCCAGGGTCAAGGGCAGACCGTATTCGTCCGCGCAGGACTGCAGCAACGGCGTGTACGTTGTGAAATTCGGCAGACAGATCGTGAAGTCCGGCAATGGAATCGCGGCGTCTACATGCCGCTGCTTGATTTGGCGCAAGACATGTCGGACTTCGTGCTCTGGCGTCGGGGCCTCTACATATACGGGCGCGGGGGCTTTGTCCCGGGGGGACGCTGCCAGCACCTGCGCAGGGCACGTCAGCCCCAGGGCGTGAGCGGTTTCCGCAGCCAGCTCCCGGGCAAAAGGGGCCGACCCGGCCGGATAGAAGATCTCACAAAGGCCGGCATGCTGGCGGACCGATGCCAGGAGTCTCTGTTCCAGGCGGCTGAACGTATCGTGACCGACTACCCCCACATAGGCCGGCGGGTTCAGCACCGCCCATATCTCTGCCGCCTGGCGGCAGACTTGGGTCATCAGGCCGGAGGCATCGCAGAGATTCTCGGCCGCCAGCGTCGCTTCATACCGATGATACAGATAGGCCAGCTCCCCATCCCGCGTCTGGCCTGTGCGTACGGCGTTGGCCCGGAATGCCGCCACCGGGATTTCCGCCTGCTTGAGTTCCTGGATCAAGGCATCTATATGCCTGGCCAGATTGGGAGCCTGGGCAGGTGCCGGCAGGATTTGCAGCCGCTGCTCCGTGTGGGCCTGCTCCATGAGATGTGACAGGCGCAGGACCCGCTGCGGTTGGTGCAAGACCGGTGGAGGGGCGCCGGTGGCGCTCCGCAACGTGGCGGCCAACTGGCCGAGCGTCAGGATATGTACGTTCAGCGAACTGCCGGCCTGGGCGCGCCAGAACCGGGTCAGGGTGCCGGGCATAATCAGCCAGGCCAAAGACAACGGGTGGCCCTGCTGCACGGCCTGCAGTTGCCGGTTCATGTGTCTGAAGGCCGACCGTGTATGCGGGGTCAAGTGAAAGGCGGATTGGCGCGTGGACATGAGATCGCTCCCCATGACTGTGGACAGCCTGCAGCGGTCACTCCGGTGGAACGGCGCCGCCAAGCCGGCATCCGGAAAAGAATGCCGGGATGCCGGGCGCTCCTGCGGGTCAGGTTGCTCCTGCCGCAAAAGCGAAGGCCTGCCGTACTGCCCTCTCTCCTTTTGCAATGTCGCGATCGGACAATTCGGCAAAGAAGCGCTTTCTTTTGGTTTGGGACAGGCGTCCCTGCTGTTGCCGGCAAAAAGTGACAAAGAGGGTAATGTCGCGCGCGGAGAGATCCAGGATTTCGGCTACCGCAGCGCACGCCGCGTCATAGGCCATGAGATGGTTTCGCTCTTGCGGCAAGTCCTCCTCAACAGTACGTTGGATGTAGTAATACAGGGCTTCCACCTGCTCGGTCAGGTCCATGAAGCGGAACAGATGGGATGTGTCGTTGTGCACCTCGATATATCCCGTGTCTTCCGGGATCTGGAGATCTGCATAGTGGTTGGCCACTTGCGAGAATGCCTCCAGGGCGGCATCATACCGTGCTTTGTGCCACAGGATACTGGCGGAAAGCGGAAACAGGTAGTGGGGAGGCGTGAATTCCCGTATGGCCAAAATATTGTGCAGCAAGAGGCGGTGGACGCGGCCATTGCCATCGGGAAAGGGATGAATGAACACCAATCCGAAGGACACCAGGGCAGCGTGTACGACAGGATCCACCGGGCTGTGCCTAAGTCGCACATGGAGCTGCAACAACCCCTTCATCAACGACTCGACCGCATCGGGTCTGGGGGGCACGAACAAGACCGCAATGTCACGCAATTGTCCTGCTCCCACGAAACTCTGGAATTTCCGATATTCCGCGGGTTCCGCCTTGCCGACATTGCGGCCCAGTATACTGGACAAGGTGATGCCCAGACCTACGGCAGTGGTCAGGTCCTGCTGGTGTGCTTGCCGCAAGGTCTCTATAAAGAGGCGGGTCCGGCCTGGACTGGGTTTCTCGCCTTCTATGTCCCAGGTAGACTGGGTTTCCTGGGTATACAGATAATTCACCATCCGTTCTGTCAGGGCGGGCGCGGTTGTTTGCTGAAAGGCATGGGCCTTCCCCCTCAGGTCGAGTGCCCGATACGCTTTCAGCGCTGCAGTGGTACGCACGATGGGACAGAACGCGGGGTTGCCCAACAGATTGTTGGCTATGCCATGCCGGGACGACGGTACCGACTTGCCCGTCTCATACGTATCGGGAGGCAGCAAGGGAACCCTGCGTGTAGGACCTAAATCCGGGAGTGGTACCTCTCTGCCCGTCAGATGCTCGTAGAGAAACCACAGCCTCCTTTCGGTCTGGCCGTAGGGGCGTTTTTGTACACAAGCCGCCATGTCTTGCGGGTCGGCAGCATGCAGGGCATGATGCAGGATCCGCAGGTTCAACATCTCGTGACGCAAGGCGAAGATCATGTGTCCCGTCAAGGTGTCTTCAGGCGCGTTGCGACGCGGGAGTATCAATTTCTGCCGGTGGCCTTCCTGTTTGACGGTACGTTTGCGCACCGAACCCAGAAAAGCCAATTGTGCAGGGGGCCATTCGTGGACTTGGCACCGTTCAATCAGCGCCCCGTAACCCACCAGGGTTTCGCGGGTCATGCGGCTGTCCTCCGCGCCCGCTGCCCGGCAGGAATCCAATGTATGGACATAACAACTGACATGGACACTCCGGATTTGGGAACTATGTTATAAAAAATGCGATGGCCCACCCAAATCCGGTCCTTGAGACCCAGAGTCCGGTTTGTGCATGATTCAGGTCTTTGCGACACAGAATTTCAAATCTCGCGGGAATATGTCACGAAAAATCCATTGAAACACGGATCGTATCACAGAATTTCCAAGGCTTTGTCCCCTGAATCCGGGTATCCGCGCGGAGAACGGCTTGGGTGCGAACTGTCTGGGCAGGTCTTGTTTTTTGTGAAATAAATACTGATATTGTATCGGATCGCAAGGTGCCGGAACCTGGCGGGCAGGACTGGTATCCTACACGGTGGCACAGATGGCCACGCGGCTCAACCGCGCCAGTTTGGCCGCCCCGTTCCCGATCAGTCGTCCCACGAGCCGCGATTCCATCACCTTGCTGGCGCAGGTGTTCCGGGTTGCGCTGCCGCCGCCTGGGCATTCCCATCGCCTGAGCCAAAGCGTCAAGACCCCCAACTGCATATCGGGGACAACTGCTGAAAACCTTCGTGTCCCAGGAACCCCGGCGCCAGGCCAGCGGGCACGATGTCCCCCTGTCGTGCCTTCACTTTCGTGATAAAGCTGGCATGGAGGTGTATATCGCCATTGAACGCGGGGCCCGGATGGTGGCAGGTGGCAGGAGGGGCGATCAAGGCCCGGGTAACGGTGACCGTATCGGACTTCCCGAGACTGTGCATGCGCAACGACGTGGCAGGCGACCGGTGGGTTGGGGGCGGGGTTACTGTACGACGGAGAGACACATGCGCCCTCTGTGCGGTGCTGCGCCGCATTGGGAAGCGAGCCTGCGTCTCTGAGTGTCGGATTGTGCAGCCAGCGGCCGCGATCCCTGCTATCGGCCCGGTCCGGCAACGCCCGGCAACGCAGTCGGCGGGACCGGACTCCCCTCTTGTCGTGCTTGGGTGCCGGGACAGCGGACCAACTTGCTCCACGGCAGCCCACCGGTTTTCACGACCGGCGCACAGCCTGGGGGCAATGCCGGCGGTGTAGACCAGGCCTGGACTGTGACTCTCTGGCAAAAGGCCCTGGTCGGGACAGTACAGCCGTTCCCTCCCGCAAGGCCGGGACAAACGGCATCCGTCCCCCACTTCAGGGTTCAGGGGTGGCTTTCTCGCGGTACCTGGTTGGCAGGCAAGGGAAGGGCGGCCGCGTGGTCCACAGGCGACCGGCGCTGGCGTCTGTAGTTCCGTACGGCCGCGGCGAATTGCGCGAAGAGGGCGTCGGCATCATGAGGCCCCGGGCTGGCTTCCGGGTGGTATTGCACACAGAAGACCGGTTTGTCGGTCAGGCGCAACCCCTCCACGGTGTCATCATTCAGGTTCCAGTGGGTGACTTCCACGTTGGGCGGCAGCCCCTGGAAACTCACGCTGTAGTTGTGATTCTGGGCTGTGATCTCCACATGCCGCTGCACCCGACTGCTCACCGGCTGATTGCCGCCGTGATGCCCGAACTTGAGCTTGTACGTGTCGGCGCCCAGGGCCCGGGCAATGAGCTGGTGGCCCAGGCAGATGCCAAAGACGGGCACGTCTCCTTGAATCAGGCTCTGCACGGTCCGGGTGGCATACGGCAAGGCACTGGGGTCGCCCGGACCATTGCTGAGAAAGTACCCGTCAGGCTGTAGGGCGGCCGCCTCCGGAGCCGCAGTATGGGCCGGTACCACCTGCACTCGCAGGCCGTGGCTGGTGAGCCGCCGCAGGATGTTGAATTTGATGCCGAAGTCGTAGGCCACAACCAGCGGCCTGTCGTCTGTCTCCGTGCCCATGCCGCCGGCCGGGTCATCAGGCGGCACCCAGGCGGCCGAGGTGGCGGTATCCCAGGAGTAGGGCGCGCGACAGGTCACCTCCTTGACCAGATCCAGGCCTTCCAGGCCCGGCCATTGGGCCGCTATGGCCTGCAGGGCCTCCGGGGTCTTGGAACCATCCGTGCAGAGGGCCGCGTGGACCACCCCGTGTTCGCGGATCTGCCGGGTCAGCAAGCGGGTATCAATTTCGCTGATTCCCGGTACGCCATGGTGCCGCAACCACTCGGGCAGGGCCGTATGTGCCCGCCAATGGGAGATCACGTGGCTGATCTCCCGCACCAGCAGGGCGACAAGCTGCGGTCCCGCACTTTCCAGATCCTCCCGATTGATGCCCGTATTGCCGATATGCGGGGTGGTCATGCACACCATCTGCCCATGGTAGGAAGGATCGGTAATCACTTCCTGATACCCGGTCAGACAGGTATTGAAGACCACTTCTCCCACGACCGTGGTCGCGGCCCCAAACGCCACGCCCGGAAAAACGGTGCCGTCGCTCAGCACCAGCAGAGCAGGTTTCCGGTTCATGCCAGTACCGGGGTGGGGTAGTCCTGCAGACTGCGCACGTCCACTGCGTGGTCCCGCAGCGATTCAATGCCATTCAGGGCTGCGGCCGCGGCCGGCATGGTGGTGATCAGCGGAATGCTCAGGCGGGTCGCCAGGGCGCGGATGCGGGCGCCATCGCTCCGGCTGTGGCGGGTGTAGGGTGTATTGATGATCAAATGGATGTCCCCGGCCTCCATGGCGTCCAGCACATTGCCCCCGGCCTCTCGGGCTTTCCGCACTTTCTGCACCGGAATGTCGGCGGCGGTCAGGGTTTGGGCCGTGCCTTGCGTAGCATACAGGGCAAAGCCCAGTCGGTGAAAATCGCGGGCCAGGTCCACCGCATCGTCCTTGTCGTGGTCCCTGACGGTAATCAGGACGCCCCCGGCCGTAGGCAGGGTCGTGCCGGCCTGGGCCTGACTCTTGGCAAAGGCATGACCGAACCGCGCGGCATGGCCCATGACTTCCCCGGTGGAGCGCATCTCGGGGCCCAGCAACGTATCCACGCCCGCGAATTTTTTCCACGGCAACACGGCTTCCTTCACAAAAAACCCTTCCAGCACCGGTTCAGCGGTCAGCCCTTGCGATTCCAGCGATTCGCCGGCAATGACTTTGGCCGCGATCTTGGCCAGAGGCACCCCGGTGGCCTTGCTGACATAGGGGATGGTGCGACTGGCTCGCGGATTGACCTCAATTACAAAGACCCGGTCGTCCTGGATGGCGTACTGGATATTCATCAATCCCCGTACCTGCAGGGCGGCACCCAGTGCGTGCGTGTGCCGACGCAGGAGATCCAGCACCTCCGGCTTGATGTCACGCGGCGGCAGCACACAGGCGCTGTCGCCGCTGTGGATCCCGGCCTGCTCGATGTGCTGCATGATGCCGCCGATGACCACCCGCGTGCTGTCGCAGATGGCATCCACGTCCACTTCCAGGGCGTTCTCCAGGAACTGGTCCACGAAGACCGGGTGTTTGGGGGACACCTGCGCGGCCTGTTCCATGTAGGTCTGGAGTTCCGCTTCCGCGTGCACGATGGCCATGGCCCGTCCGCCCAGGACATACGAGGGTCTCACCACCACCGGGTATCCAATGTCTGCTATGACCTGCAATGCCTCTTCCACATTATGGGCCACGCCGTGCAGTGGTGCCGGAATGTCCAGGTGCTGCAGCAAGGCACCAAGGCGCTTGCGATCCTCCGCCAGATCAATGCTGGCCGGGGAGGTGCCCAGGATCTGCACCCCGCTGGTTTCCAGATCGGCGGCCAGATTGAGCGGGGTTTGGCCGCCGAACTGCACAATCACGCCGGCCAGTTTGCCCGTGCGGGCTTCGCGTTCCACGATATGCAGCACATCTTCATGGGTGAGGGGTTCAAAGTAGAGACGGGAGCTGGTGTCATAGTCGGTGCTGACCGTTTCCGGGTTGCAGTTGACCATGATGGTCTCGTAGTGCAGTTCCTGCAGTGCAAAACTGGCGTGGACACAACAGTAGTCGAATTCGATGCCTTGGCCGATACGGTTGGGCCCCCCGCCCAGAATGATGATCTTGGGCCGGTCGTTGGGCAAGGCCTCGTCACCGGTGTCATAGCTGCTGTAGAGATAGGGCGTTACGGCCTGGAATTCCGCGGCACAGGTGTCCACCTGGTGAAATGTGGGGTGAATGCCGGCGGCCCAGCGGGTGGCCCGCACGTCGGCTTCCGTGAGAGCCGCTTCCAGGGTACGGTGCGTATTGCGATTGATCAGATCGGCCAGCTGCGCATCGCTGCACCCCAGCCGCTTGGCGTGGCGCAGGGTATGGCGATCGAGTGACGTGAGCGCGGCGGTGAAGGCCTGGACCTGTGCCAGCTGGTCCACAAACCAGGGGTCGTAACGCGTCAGGGCGCAAATGCGCGCCACGTCCCAGCCGCGGTGCAGAGCCGAACAGACGCCGTACAGGCGATCCCGATTCGGCACGCGCAGCACTTGGACCAGATCGGCATCGGACAGAGTCGCCGGGTCATCCTGCTCCAGCGGCCCCCAGCCGGAACGGCCGATTTCCAGGCTGCGGATGCCTTTCTGCAAGGCCGCCTTGAAGGTGCGGCCAATGGACATGACTTCTCCCACCGACTTCATCTGCGGTCCCAGTTCCGCGCTCACACCGTGGAACTTCTCAAAGGCCCAGCGGGGAATCTTGACGACCACATAGTCGATGGAGGGCTCGAACGCGGCGACGGTGCGCTGCGTGATGTCGTTGGTCAGTTCGTCCAGGTTGTACCCGACAGCCACCAGGGCAGCCCACTTGGCAATGGGGAAGCCCGTGGCCTTGGACGCCAGCGCGCTGGAACGGGAGACGCGGGGATTCATTTCGATCACCACCACACGACCCGTTTCGGGATGCACGGCGAACTGGACATTGGAACCGCCGGTCTCGACCCCCACGGCCCGCATGACCAGACGCGCCTGGTTGCGCAGCCGCTGCAGTTCCTTGTCGGTTAGGGTCTGGGCTGGCGCGACCGTGATGCTGTCCCCGGTGTGGACGCCCATGGCATCCAGGTTTTCGATGGAACAGACCACGACAAAGTTGTCGGCCCCGTCGCGCATGACTTCAAGTTCGAATTCCTTCCAGCCGATTAGCGACTCTTCCACCAGGACGCTGTGGACCGGACTTTCCGCCAGACCCCAGGAGACCTTGGCATCGAACTCGTCCGGCGTGAACACCGTGCCTGCGCCACTGCCGCCCAGCGTGAAGCTGGGCCGGATGAAGATGGGGAAGTCCAGGACCCGGGCATACGCGCGCGCTTCGGCCAGAGAATGGGCAATGGAGGACCGGGGCGAGGCCAGACCGTACCGGGCAATGGCCTGTTTGAACTGGGCGCGGTCTTCCGCGATCTGCATGGCCTCCAGACCGGCCCCGATCAGCTCGACCCCGAACTCCTGCAGGATACCGGCTTCCGCCAGTTCCACAGCCAGGTTGAGGGCTGTCTGACCGCCTACCGTGGGCAGCAGCGCGTCCGGCCGTTCCCTGGCGATGATTTTGCGGAGAAATTCGCAGGTGAGCGGTTCCACGTAGGTGGCATCCGCGAACGCCGGGTCCGTCATGATCGTGGCGGGATTGGAGTTCACCAGCACGACCCGGTAGCCGGCCTGCTTCAGGGCCTTGCAGGCCTGCACTCCGGAGTAATCGAATTCACATGCCTGCCCTATCACGATAGGGCCAGCGCCGATGATGAGGATCGTCTCGATGTCGGTGCGTTGCGGCATGAATTCCGATGCAACACGCAGGCCAAAGCGGAAGTTATCGTAACACAGGGAAGGCATCTCGGGAGCAGATCGCGCGGCCTTGCCGGATTCCGGCAAGGCGGTGCCTGTGGGACGTCAATACGGTTGTGTCCCGGCGCTCTCGGCGCCCGTTGCCCGCTCCGGACCCTGATGTCATTCGCGTACAATGCAGATTATGCAGCTCACACCTGAGCAAGTGGCTCAATTCGTGCACCAAGGATACATCCAGATACCCGGGGCCGTACCTGGGACCCAGGTGCGGCAGGCCCTGCGGGCGATCAACCACTCCATCGGTACTGTGGGCAAAACCGGAGCGGATGCTGCCGCGTTTCGGCAAGACAGTTTCTGTTTCGAGCTGCGGACCTCGGAGTTGCTGCGGGATCTCTTTCACGGCACGCGGGTCCAGGTACTGGCCGAAGGCTTCCTGGGCCAGGCCAGGGTGCAGCCGCTGCAGGAGGTTCAGATCGCGCCCATTTTCCCGTTGCCCGTGGGCGAGCCGGCCCCACCGCTGGCGGGCCATCTGGATGCGACCGGTACCGGTACCAACGGGATGCCTGTGGGCGGCTATAGCCGCCACTTTACCTTGATTGTGGTGATCTATCTGGTTCCCGTGCCGGAGCCCTGGCACGGGAACTTCACGGTCTGGCCTGGCTCCCATGTGGAAACCAGGGATTTCTTTCGCCGACACGGGCACGGGATGCTGGTAGCGGGCGACCCGGACATTCCACTGCGCGGCGCGCCCCGCATGCTCACCGGCAAGGCCGGAGATGTGGTACTGGCGCATCATCTGCTGCAGCATGTCGGGGGCCCCAACACATCGCCCCAGGTGCGGCATGCCGTAATCGGCCGCATGGCCCATGTGGACGTGGCCCGGCTGGGCTACGGCGGCTTCACGGAGATGTGGCAGGAATTCGAAGGCATTTCGCAGTACACGACATCCCGGACGTAGGCATTGTGGCGGCAGGGCTTGATTCCGTATGCGCTACTGGCCGGCTCGCGGCCCTGTCTGCATTGAGAGAAATGCAACCTACCATATATACTCGATATGGCCGATACAGCGGTCGCGCGGGTCTGGGTCGACGGGATTGCCCTCCATGTAGAATTAGGGCAGGAAACGCGCCTGGTCCCACGCACAGGGCTAAGGATACGGAACGTATTGGGGAACGCGGCGCGTGACCACCAGGATCAAGTTCATCGCGAGGGATTCGGTTTATGAAACGCTTTAACCTGGGATTGGCTTCTCTCCTGTTGCTGGCGCTTCTGTTGACAGGCTGTGCCAATCGTCCTTCCTGGCAGGCGGCAGCAGACTCCGGTCAAGGGTTGGCCGTAACGCTGCCTGCCCTGGTGTTGCAGATCGATGAATCCGGCGCGGTGGCCAACGCACTGCTGGACCCCCTGATCCCGTCTGCTCTGGATGATCTGGTCAGCGCGGAACTCGTAGGCAGGTTCACGGCCGCCAACATCCAGCATCTACAGATTGACAAGCATGCCGCCGGCACGGCGATCTGGCTTAATGGTCAGCCCATGTTTGGCTCCAGCCGGTATGACAACGCAGGGTTGAGCGAGGCCCTGGACGTGCTTGCCATCCTCTCGGACGGGGCCGTGGACGACCCGGATTCGATCCTGACCCAGGTCAAGGGGTTGCTGCCCCTTCTGGACAGCCTGGAGGCGGGCCTGATTCTGGAGTTTCCCCGGCAGAGCGGTGTCGCGGCCCTGCCCTACGCGGCCACATCGGATTTTGTGGTCACCGGCGAAGCGGATCTGGCGGCGATTGAAGCCGAAGCGCAGGAACGTGGCGTGGCGGTCGTCCCCATCTCAGTGGCGGAAGACGGGTCGGTGACCTCCGAAAACATGATGCTGAGTCTGATTCTGGGCATGTTGCCTGCAGATATGGAAGCCAAAGTGCCGGCGGACATGCTGGATACCGTGGCTGAGACCGGCATTGTCCAGTTGGCCATCAAGACGCGGGCCTCGGGCCTCACCATCGGCATCAATGGCTCTGATCTGCCTCTCCTGCTGTGGAACAACGGCGAATTGGACAATCTGGTCGCGCTGCTCAAGGATGAGGCGGCGTTCAACGCGCTGTTGCCCGATCGCGACATGGAGGCCATGACCCCGATCTTCGATACGCTGATTCCCGTGTTGACCTCGGCCAACTTTGATCTGGTCTTGAACTTCCCCTCCTGAAATCCCGGGTCCGTCCGCGCGGTGCCCTTGGAAATCGCAAGGCCCCTGGTCCAGAGCCAGGGGCCTTTTCTTGCGGCTTTGTGTGTACGCGGTGGTCCGGCCGGTATCCAGCGAGTGGTCGCGCCGCTCTGGCCCGGGTATTGGCGGCCGCCTGGCTCCGCCAGCGCGGAGGTGGCCTGTAACCCCCTTGACAGTCCTGCGGACCAGCGTCGGCGCGCAGGTGTGTCGCCGTCGGCGCTGGTCCTGCAGACGGCAAGAGCGGCATGTGCGATACGCGACCCGGGTCCACGTTGCGGCACCGGACCCGTCTCAGGCGTATCCTGTGCAACAGGGTACTGCAGCAGAGGGCCAAAGTCGGCGACAACAAAAAAAGCCCCTTGGCCTAGAGAAAGCCAAGGGGCTGCAATCGCCACGCGAGACCCGGAATCTCAGCTGCTGTGGGTCAGTTTGCGCATGGTCCAGTAGGAGATGCCCAGGATGATGCCGAAGATGACATGACCGAAAAGACTTCCGGTCTGTGCCTCCACTGCAAAGAGCGGCATGCTCATCACGGTCGGCATAATCAGCAGGGGGCCCAGGACCCACCACACTATGCCGTAGACAGCGCCCACCCCCAGGCTCATGCCCGGACCCTGCATCAGCATGTGGTCCAGGGCCAGGGCAAAGATGGCACCAATAATGGCGGAGATGATCAGGTGGACTATGAAGCCTACAATGGCGTTTTCCATGCCGATCATCGCACTGATCATGGGATACATGCCGGCGCTCGCCATCATCACGCCAAAGACAGAGCCGCCGACCAGGCCAGCATAAATCCCCAGACTCAACTTGCTGTTCATTGTTCTACTCCGATGTTAAGGATGCACAGGCCCAGCCACAACGGTTACCTGTCATCAGGACCATTTTATCAGGCTCCGCGCCAATTTTCCCGATAGGGGAAATTGCGGTCTTGGGCCCCGGGATTGCCATCTCCGCACAGGCAGCGGATCAGCAGGAGCGCGCGTTTCAAATGGAAACTGCCGTGGAGACCGACGCCGCCTGCACTTCCTCGGTGGTGACCTCGCGTTCCTGGCGCGCCGAGAGATAAATGCCTTCCGAGATCAACATGCAGTTAAGCGCGATGTGGGCGGCCGGCAGCAGCTCCACACGCCCTTGCAGCGCGGCAATCCAATGCGACTGGGGATCGGCCCAGGTATCTCCGGACTGCTGCACAAACTGTTGCCGGAAGCCATGCAGCCTTAAGTCCGGGGTGCTGTCTATCGCCAGATCACCGTGGGTATGAAACCAGCCAAATGGTTCCAGGCGCACGCCGCCCTGGTCCCCCAGCAGGTATGAACCCTCCAGACCGTCAAGGTGCATGGCCCAGGCTTCCGTGATGTCCAGGGTAATACCCCCTGCCAGACGCACCATGCCCACGGCCAGTTCTTCCACATCGTAGCCGCTGGCCTGGCGTCGTTGCTCGTGCATGGGCAGCTTCTGATATGTCTGGCCGGAGATGCGGCGCGGGGCCGGATTGTCCATCAGCCAGAGCAACTGGCAAATGTGGTACACCCCCATGTCGAAGAGGGCACCCCCGCCAGCATGGCGTTTCTGGACGAAAGTGGGTGCACCATATCCGTCCACGTAGGGCCGCCCCATGCGCCGGAAGCCGGTGGAGCGAGCATGATAAATCTCGCCCAGCCGGCCATCCTCAACAAGGTGGCGGGCGGCCAGGGTTTCCGGTGTGAAATACAGGCGGTTCTGTATGCACAGCTGGAGGTTTGCGGCCTCGGCAGCCTGCAGCATGGTCTGCGCATCCACCCAGCTGCCCGCCATCGGCTTCTCGCAGAACACATGCTTGCCGTGCTCCAGCGCTGCCACGGTGGCGGGCATATGCAGATTGTTGTGCAAACAGACATCCACGGCGGCAATGTCGTCGCGGGCCAGCAGGGCGCGCAAGTCCGTGTAACGGGCGGCCACGCCATATTGGTCGGCCACCCGATCCAGCTCGGTCGCATTGATGTCCGCGAGCGCCACCAGTTCCGCGTGGGGCTGCTCCGCATAATGTGCGATATGGCGTTTGCCAATCTGGCCGCAACCAATGACTCCCACTCTCACAGGATCGGGCTGAGTTGGCATGGGCGGTACCTCTTGGCGGGTAGATGGCGGGCAGGCGGGGCTGTCAGCGGCCCGATCGTGCACGGTCGGGCCGCTCTGTCCCATGGGGGGCGGCGCAGCTTCGTTTACGGGCGTAGACGACCTGCCATCTTCCCCCGGCAGGTATCAGGCCATGACCTTCCCCAGGGACATAATACCAGTGCAACCTTGACTGCCTGCCTGGGACCGGGCCCCACCGCTCCGGTCCCGGAAGAGGGCCGGCCGCCGCATCGGCATCTTCCCGTTTGACCTCGCAGTGTCCTGCAGCCCTCAGCCGCATCCCCAAGGGGGCATGCCGGTATCGCCAGTCCGGATCCCGATCCGCAGCCGGAGCGTCTGCCCGCAGGATTAATACTCGCGTTGCATTTCGCCTACCGGAATTTCGATCAGGGTGTGGGCCCTGGTCTGTATGGCATGACGGAGATGATCGGCCAGTTCGTCCGCGGAATGGGCGCGCCGGCCGTGTGCGCCGAACGTGCGTGCGAGCGCGGCAAAGTCGGGGTTGTGCAGGCGGGTGCCCAGCACCCGTTCGTCAAACTGTTCGCGCTGGGCCCGCAGAACATTGCCATAGGCGTTGTCATTGAACACCAGTACCACGGCATGGATGCCATGCTGGACTGCCGTTGCCAGCCCGTGGGCCCCGTAGAGAAAGCCGCCGTCGCCCGTGATGGCGACTACCGGCCGCGCAGGACAGGCCAGCTGGGCCCCCAAAGACATGGGATAGGCGGCCCCCAACGTGATCTGGGAAGAGGAAGTCAGAAACTGACCGGCCGGGGGCACAGGCAAGTAGCTGCGGCTGTAGTAGCCCATCTGATTCATGCCCTGCACAAACACCGTGTCAGCGGGCGCGGCGCGGCGGATGGCCTGGATGAAGTCCCACTGCGGCTGCAGCTGGGTCTCGGGTGCAAAACGGCGGGCTTTGATCGCCTGGACCGCGGCCAGGTCCGCGACGACGGCGGTGCTGGACCGCCTTGCCTGGAGCACCAGCAACGGGTAGAGGGCCTCCAGGGTTGCCCGGGCATCGCCCTGGAAATGCCGGCAATTTGGCGGGGATCGTTCCGGGTGGGCCTCGTCGGCATCGATCCGGATCATGGGGGTGGGCAGATGCGCCAGATTTTGCCCCGTGCCGATCACAATCAGCAGATCCCGCTGTTCGATCCACGCGCGCAACGGCGGAAAGCGCATTTCGGGTGTGCCCAGTCCCAGCGGTTCGGTTTCCGACATGACGGCTTTGCCCCGGCGGCTGGTCACCACCGGGATCTGGAGGTCCTCGGCCAGGGTGCGGAACAGTTTCACGGCCCCCGCCCGAACGACACCGGAACCGGCCCACAGCAAGGGGCGACGGGCGCGCTGCACCTGGGCCACCACGCCGGCCAACCCCGGCGCGGCGGAACGCGGTACCCGGGGCGCCCCGGCAGGCAAGGTTACGTGGTCGCGCGCGGCCAAAACGGAGGAAGGCACCACCAGCCCCACGGGACGCGGACGCCCGGTCAGCATCTGGCACCAGGCTTCTTCCACGGCCGCGGGTATCTCGGTGACCGCGTCCACTTGCGCGGTCCATTTGGTCATCGTGCCGAGCGCCATCTTCTCCAGTTGCCGGGCGCGCAGCACAGGGTCGGAATTGACGCTGGTAATGGCCAGCAGCGGGGTTGAATTGGCGAAGGCCGAGACAAGACCCGCCCCGGCATACAGCAGGCCCGGTCCCGGTACCACCAGGACCACAGCCGGACGCCCGCTGACCTGGGCCTGGGCATCCGCCATGAAAGTGGCTTCCTGTTCGTGGCGCACCGAGATGTAGCGAATGGACGGGTGTTGCCACAGCGCGTCCACGGCCTCGTACTGGCCGGCGCCGGGAACGCCGAAAACCGTGTCGGCACCCATCCGGGCCAGGGAATGCATAAGTGCCTGGCCTCCGTTGAAATACGGCATGCGGTCAGTCTCCTGTGTTGATTCCGAAAGTTGGCATGTCCAGGGTCCGGTGCCAGCCCGCTCTCGGGCGGTGCGGCTCCGATGCAGAGTGACCGGGTTGCCGGCGCGTGGCGGGAGGCCGCTCCCCGCCGATTCGCACCGCAAACCCGCAGCGAAGCATAACCGCAGGGTTCCGGCGCAGGACAAGGCAACCCCCCGCCCGCAGCCAATGTACGGCCATCCACACTGTACATCAGAGCCTGCAGACGGCGCGCATGGCTACGCCCGCATGGGGTATGCCAGCGCGCTGGCCTGGGTGCTCTTCCTGATCGTGCTGGTGCTGACCCTCGTGGTGCTGCGCAGCTCGCAATACTGGGTGTTCTACTCGGGAGAACGGGAGTGACCTCCGATATGCCCGTGGTCGCAGTAGCTGCCTCGCGCAGTGGCCTGCCGGGCACCTGCCGCACGGTCGTCATGCCGGGGCTGCTGGTGACAGACAGTTTCGTCTTCATGATGCCGCTGCTGTGGATGGTCCTGACCAGTCTCAAGCCCACCGAGCAGATTTTTCTCTTGCCGCCGCAGTGGGTGCCGCGGCCAGCGGAATGGAACAACTATGCGGAGGCCTGGAGCCAGGGAGAATTCTGGACCTGCACCCAGAACCCGGTTCCGGTCGCGGCACTGAACATTCCGGGTAACATCGGAGGCAGCTCCCTGCCGGCGTTCGCCTTCAGCCGCATGGATTTTCCGGGCCGCCGGATCCTGTTTCCGGTCATGCTCAACACCATCATGGTGACGCTCCGGGTCACACTCGTCCCCACGTTCCTGCTCTTCCAGTTCTTGGGCGGGAACGGCACCTTGCTCCCCTGATTGCGCCCGGGTGCTTTGCGGTTCCGTTCTACACCTTCCTGTAGCGGCTTTCCATCCAGGGGATTGTGCTGTCCGGCAGGAGGGTTGTCTCGTGCGCGGATCCGGGGCAACCCCCGACCAGGCGGTTTTCGGCAGATCGTGCAGAATGCTAGAATCGCAAACGTCTGGCGCGGGCCCAGGTGTTGCAACGGAATGCCGGATCCCGGCGGATTTCCCTCTCGTTTGACCCAATCGCAGGAGGCAGTTGGCATGAGTATCGCGACTTTGTCCAGGAGACAGTTTTTGAGGATTGCAGCGGGTGCCGCTGTAGGGGGAGTGCTGGTGGCGTGCACGGTGCCCACCGCGCCGGCCGGCGAAGGGACCGAAGCCGCCATTGAAATTGGTTTCGCCCGGCATGGCAACGAGACTTCGCAGGCCACGGAAGATGTCCTGGCCGACCTGTTCGAGGCCGCCAATCCCGGCATTGTCATCGATCCGATCGCGATTCCGTGGAGCGATTACAACACCAAGATTCCGATCGATATCGCGGGCGGCACGGCGCCGGACACCTTCGCCTGCCATCCGGCGCTGATGATCAACACCTACAACGCCGATGGCAGCGTCAACCTGAGCGACCGCATTGATGCGGCTGAACCAGGCCTCAACTACGCGGATATCCTGTACCCCGGTGACGCCGAGTTTGAAGGCCACATCTACGGCCTGCCGCAAAAGTCCTGCACCCACCAGCTGCGCTACAACAAGGAGCTCTTCGCGGAAGCCGACCTGCCGCATCCGGGCGAACTGTACTGGTCTGGCGGCGCCGACAGTTGGAATTTCAATTCCTTCGTGGAAATCGGCCAACAGCTGACCCAGGATCTGGATGGGGATGGAGAACCGGACCAGTATGCCTACGCCGGTTCCGGCGGCACCAACGTGCTGGCCTTGATCCGGGCCGCCGGCGGCGAGGTGTTCAACGAGATGGTGACCCAATGCATCATCAACGAGCCGGGGGGCGTGGCCGGAATCGACTACATGGCCAGTCTGGTGCTGGAGCACGGCATTCAGCCGCCCCCGGAAATGATGATCAACGAATTGGGCATCACCTTTGAAACCGGCCGCATGGCCATGGCCGGTGGCACCACGTGCGACAGCGTCCAGGCTCTGCACCCGGACAAGCGGTTGCCCTTCGAATGGGACTTCGTAATTCTGCCGGCGGGCCCGGCCGGTTTCCGCTGCTGGGGCGATACGGATCAGATTGTGGTCTCTTCCGCCAGTCCCCACCCGGACGAGGCGTTTGACTGGGCGGTCTTCCGCAGCAGTCTGGAAGCCTGGGAGCAGGCCTACGACGGCGGCATGAAACTGGCCTTTACCGACGGTCCCACTCGCTGGTCCATCTTCGATTCCCGGGCCTTCACGGAACCCATCGGCGAATTGGATATCGAGATGATCAAGGAAGGATATCGGAACACGATTCCGGACCCCTTTGTGCCGCGGAGCAAGGATCCCTATCGGGTGCTCTTCACTATTGTCACAACCGAAGTCAACAATGCCTTGCGGGGCACCAAATCCGCCCAGCAGGCCGCGGACGATGTCTGTGCCCTGATCGAGTCCGAGAATCTTTTGCTGGCCTGAAGCCCAGGGTGTACCCCCGGGTGACTGGCCTTTGTGCCATGCCAACCCACAGGCCGACCCCGGATTCAGCCTGACGCCGAGTCCGGGGCCGGCTCCTTGAATCTCCCATGACCTCTGTCCCAACGCTGCGGGGACGGCTCTACTGGCGTCGCACGCTGGAAGGCTACCTTTTTATCTCCCCCTGGATCATTGGCTTCACCGTGTTCACGGCCGGGGCCCTGCTGGGCTCGTTCGGCATCAGTCTGACCGAATGGAACATCATCGGCACCCGTACCTTCATCGGAACGGACAACTATGCCCGCATGCTCTCGGACCGCTTCTTCTGGCAGTCCCTGCGCGTCACGTTCATCTATCTCTTCAATGTGCCGATGAACCTGGTCGCCGGCTTGTTGCTGGCGTTGCTCCTCAACCAGAAAATCCGCGGTCTCGGCTTTTTTCGTACGGTCTTTTATCTGCCCAGTGTCACCGCCGGTGTGGCCGTGTCGCTGCTCTGGCTCTGGATTTTCAACCCCCGGTTTGGGATCATCAACGTTCTGCTGGACATGATCCACATCCAGGGTCCGGCCTGGCTGGGCAGCGAGCGGTGGGCCTTGCCGGCGCTGATCATCATGAGCATTTGGGGAGTGGGCGGCAGCATGCTGATCTATCTGGCCGCCCTCCAGGGCATTCCCACCGCCCTCTACGAAGCCGCCACGATTGACGGCGCCACCCAGTTGCGCAAATTCATTTACATCACGATCCCCATGATCAGTCCCGTGCTGCTGCTCAATCTGATCATGGGCATCATTGGTTCCTTCCAGGTCTTCACCCAGGCCTTCATCATGACCAATGGGGGACCCAACTATGCCACGCTGTTCTACGTGCTCTATCTCTACCAGCATGCCTTCCAGTGGTTCAACATGGGCTATGCCTCGGCGCTGGCCTGGATCCTGTTCGTCGTCATTCTGGGCTGTACCGTGCTGATTCTGCGGATGTCCCGGGACTGGGTCTACTATGAGGACTGAGAGGCCGCCCTGGGTTCTCCCCAGGCGGGCAGCGGGTCCCCCGCCATGAGCCTGCAGGCTGCCACGGCCTCCGGCGCGCCACCGCGCAACTGGGGGCTCGTGCTGCACAAGGTCTTTGTCTACTGTACGCTGGTCGCGTGCAGTCTGGTGGTCATGATGCCGTTTTTCTGGATGATCACCACTTCGCTGAAGGCCCCCGGCACCGAGTTCACGTTCCCCATCGAGTGGTTGCCCGATCCGCCGCGTTGGCGCAACTACCGGGATGGCTGGACCGTCATGCCGTTCAATCAGTGGGCTTTCAACTCGACGCGCATTACGGCCCTCGCGATCATCGGCTCCATCTGCTCCAGCGCGATCGTCGGGTTTGGCTTCGGGCGCATTCGCTTCCCCGGACGCGATGTGCTCTTTGTCCTGGTACTGGCAACCATGATGCTGCCCTATCCCTCGGTCATCGTGCCGCTGTTCCTGCTGTTCAAGCAGATAGGCTGGATCGACACCATCCTGCCCATTACGGTCCCCACCTTCTTTGGCGCCAACGCCTTCTTCATTTTCCTGCTGCGCCAGTTCTTCAAAACCCTGCCCCTCGATCTGGACGATGCGGCGCGGGTGGACGGCTGCAACACGTTCCAGGTCTTCCTGCGGATCAGCGTGCCCTTGATCCGGCCGGCCCTGGGCATCATCTTCGTGTTCTCGTTCATGCACAACTGGAACGATTTCCTCGGGCCCCTGATCTTTCTTTCCGACAACGACAAGTACACCCTGGCGCTCGGCCTGCGTTTCTTCCAGGGGCAGTATCGGGTGGAGTGGGCCCTGTTGATGGCCGTCTCGCTCATTATCCTGCTGCCCAACATCGTGCTGTTCTTCCTGGCCCAGAAGTACTATATCCAAGGGATTGTGGTCAGCGGAGTCAAAGGCTGATGCAGTTTCCGCATCCGGTTCCCGGCTTTGCCCACCAGCCGGTTCCTGCATGCTGTCCATCGCCCGTTGCAGTGGGGACAACGCAGGGGTCAAGACAACCCTGACGCCTGGACGCTTCGGCCCCAGAGCATCGGAGACCGCCACTGGCGGTGCAGCGCGCTCGATATGGCCCGCGGCCTGCAGCAGGTGCGGGCTCGCCCGGCAGGGGAGAATGTCCGGCTCAGAATTGCCATGGGGGAGATCTGCAAGCTGCCGAGAGCGTTCGCCGGACCTCCCGTGTTCCGGCTGGGCCTGCCCTCGTGGATGCTCCGCATGCCAAACCGGACCGTGCACACGGGCAGGGCCTGCGAGACATTTTTGCAGTTCTCCGGTCCAGCATCGCCGGAACCGGCAATTCCTGCCATCTCGTTTGTCCCCGCCGAGTCTCTGCACTGCGGAAGTTGGGAAGGGCAGAATCTGAACGTGATACAGGGAGAAGCCACTGGGCCGAGCCCGGTGACGACGAGAATGTCCGACGCGAAGCGACGGAACGGCAAGGTGCCCCGGGGACACTTCTGTCGGCTTCGTCCCAAGGATGATCCGAATTGTTGAACCTGTCCTCGGTATTCTTGGGCACGGCTCCTGCCGCGGCGCGGTGTGTACCGCGGGACCTTGCCATCCTGTCCTCCGTTCCATGTGCTTGTTCATATCGGAAGCCGGCCCTGCTGTGCCAGGGCGTTATATGCCCAGGGCCGGCATGGTGCCGTTGCAGAATGGCCGTGAACACGTCGCTGCAGACATGGAGTACATGATCAAGAGACTGCCTTTGGGGGTGTCGGGGTTCGCGGGTATCCGGCGATTTCCGGGGTACCTGTACATCGACAAGACGCGGCATCTCACGGAACTGTTCCCCGCGCACGGGCGGGAGAAACGGCATCTGTTGCTGGCCCGGCCGCGGCGATTCGGCAAGACGCTGCTGGTCTCCACGCTGGAAGCGCTGTTTCAGGGGCGGCAGGACCTGTTTGCCGACACGTGGATTGGACAGGAGGATCGCTGGGATTGGGAGTGCAACCGGCACACCGTGCTGCGGCTGGACCTGTCCTTGCGCAATATCCACGACGCAGGGCAGTTGGAAGAGGCCTTGAGATTGCGGGTGGGTGCACAGGCTCAGGCCTACGATTGCGGCCCTCTGCCCGCGCCCCCCTGCAGCTGGAAACCCTGATTTTTCGCTTGGCAACGCAATCCGGGGCGCAGATCGTGGCGCTGGTGGGCGAATACGACATGCCCATCACGGAGAATCTGGGCCGCGGCGAGGCCCTGGACGATATGCTGGGTGTCAGGCGCGCCTTCTACGGGGCCTTGAAGACCACAAGCGACTTCATTCGGCACACATTCCGAACACAATGCAGACGGCGTAAGCGCCCCTTTCGCCGGGAAGCAACATGTAGGCGAGCAGTCCCTGTATCAGCAGGGTCAGACTCGCCATGCCCACCAGGGTCGCAAACATGACGGCCACGTCCTGCACACCGGTTGTGGCCGGGACTGCCGGGACATCTGTAGTTGCCAGCTGCGATTGGAGCATGACGCGGATTGGCAACCCGGACGCTGGACTTCAAGCCGTGCGGCGCTTGCCAGTGGGTTCAGATCTTGTTCATCTCTTTTCGATGTCCCTGAATTTCAGGAATGCCCTGCATATCGGGGGAAGAAGGACGGAAGGAAGAAGTTTCTCCCCCCGCTCAGGTGCATGGCCGCCACCGCGATGTCGGCATGAGTGTCCGGTGGCGTGTATACGGCAACGAAGTCGGGAGGTTCCCTCTCGATCACTGGCTGGATGTCACCATACGCCGCCGGAACTCCGAATTTGCGGCTCACCGCCTCGCACCGGGCGAGGTCAAAGACGGCAACGACTCTCACATCGCGGCGTAACCGGCGCTATGCCGGCATGTACTTCCTGGTTGCCATGAACCTGGCACCCGCCCGCTTCCTTTCCGTTCACACTGTTGTCCCAGGAACTGGGGCGCGTCCCGGGCACGTACATCAGGACGCCTGGGTTATCTCCTTCGGGTCGCTCCCTGCACGGCCAACCTGCAGGTTCCTGATTTTGTCCAGTCTGGTGGATCGAACAGGACTCGAACCTGTAACCAAGGAGTTATGAGCCCCCTGCTCTACCATTGAGCTACCGATCCGCACAAGCGGGTAGCGGGAATCGAACCCGCACCTTCTGCTTGGAAGGCAGAGGCTCTGCCGTTGAGCTATACCCGCCCACCACTTCCGGTCGAGCTGCTCGACCGGAGATCAGTCGGGGAGAAAGGATTTGAACCTTCGACCCCAGCGTCCCAAACGCTGTGCGCTAACCGGACTGCGCTACTCCCCGCCAACCGGTGCGGCAGACATTATACTGCATAATCTGGTCTGCGGTCTGTGGGCAGGAGCGGAAAGCCCGCAGACCCTCTATAATAATGCCGTTTTGTACGGGTTGCCCCTGCTCTCTGTGGTGCACCCGCCCGAGGTGGACATGCACAGGCACTCGCTGGAACTGCTGGAATATCCCAAGCTCCTGGAGCAGTTGGTGCAACACTGCGCCTTTCGGGGAGGCCAGACACGGGCCAGGCAGCTCCAGCCCAGCGCGGACCTGTCCACGATCCAGACCAATCTCGACCTGACCGAGGAAGCCTGCGCGTTTCTGGTGCATCAGCCGGATCCCAGCTTCGGCGGCATCAAGGATGTGACGGGTCTCACGGCCCGCGCGGTCCGCGGCATCCGGTTGCCGCCTCCGGATCTGTACGACATCCACCTGCTGCTGGACAGGATCCTGATCCTGCAGCGCACCTTCGCCAAACAGGCCGAAACCTATCCGGGCCTGGCGGCGCTGGCGGCGCTGCTGCAGCCCTGCCGGGCGTTGTCTGCCGAGATTGTGCGCTGCATCCACGAGCGCGGCGAGGTCCGGAGCCAGGCCAGTCCGGCCTTGGACCGCATCCGGTCCGATCTGCGCCGTGAACAGAACCGATTGGTGCGGCTGCTGGGACGGCTTACCGCCAATCCGGCGCTCAAGCCTTATCTGCAAGACAATCTGGTCACCCAGCGACAGGGCCGGTACGTGGTCCCCATCCGTACCGAATACAAGAGCAAGCTGCCGGGTATCGTGCATGACCAGTCGGCCAGCGGAGCCACCACTTTCATCGAACCTCTGGACGTGGTCGAACAAAACAATGCCGTGCGCTCGTTCGAATTGGCAGAGCGCAAGGAAGTGGACCGGATTCTCGGCTTGCTCTCCGAGGCTGTGGCGGCGGCCCATACCGAAATCGCACTTAACGTCTCGGTCCTGAGTGATCTGGACTTCGTGTTGGCCAAAGCCCGTTATGCCTATGCCGTGGGCGGCATACGCCCCGAAATGGTGGAGCCACAGTCCAGGCATATGGCGACGGCGCAGGGCAAGACGGCCGCACCGCAGACCTGGCACCCCGGTTCCCTGATCTGGCTGCGACAGGCCCGGCACCCGTTGCTGCCCAAGGCGGACGCGGTGCCCCTCGACTTTGAGCTTGGGCCGGAACCCGGCCCCACCGGAGGACCGCCTTGCCACGTGGTGGTCATTACAGGACCCAATACGGGTGGCAAGACCGTGTCCCTGAAGACCGTGGGGTTGATGACGCTTATGGCACAGGCCGGCTTGTTGATTCCCGCCGGTTCCGGCAGTCGTCTTTCGGTCTTCGACAATGTGTATGCGGATATCGGGGATGAACAGAGCATTGAGCAGAGCCTGAGCACCTTCAGCAGCCACCTGACCCATATTGTCGACATTCTGGACGAGGCCACAGATGGCGGCTTGGTGATCCTGGATGAAATCGGGGCCGGCACCGATCCGGAAGAAGGGTCCGCGTTGGCCGCCGCGCTGCTGGAGCATCTGCGGCGGCGCGGCGTGACCACATTGGCTTCCACGCACTACAGTGAAATCAAACTGTATGCCCACAATACGGTCGGGGTATGCAACGCGGCCATGGAGTTTGATGTGGAGACTCTGCAACCCACCTACAAGCTGCACATGGGCCTGCCCGGCCGCTCCAATGCCCTGACGATCGCGCGGCATCTGGGTTTGTCGGACACCGTGGTCCGTCTGGCGGAGGCCAACGTCAAGGCCGATGTGTCACAGGCCAATGCTATGCTGGAAGACATTCGTCTGGCCCGCCAGCGCGCCCGGGAACTGCAGGACGAAGCCCGCCAGGCCAGGAAGAAGGCGCAGCGGGTTCAGCATGACCTGGCGCAGCGCCTGGCACATGTGGAGGAGGAACGCCAGCAGATCCTGGCCGCCACCCGAGCGGATATGACCCGGATGGTGGCCCGGACCAAGCAGGAGCTCAGGGAGCTGCGCAAGCAGGCCGCCGCCGACTTCAAGACCAGTGCCCGCGTGCAGAAACAGAGGACGGTGGATACGGCGCAGGCGCACCTGGCCACCCTGGCCACCGCCCTGCCGCTTGTCCCGGAGCGCCCAGACACCGCTGCACAATCCTTGCAGGCCGGACCTATAGCCCAGGGCGATACGGTCTGGATTGGCCCGCTGCAGGCTACCGGCACGGTAATCTCGGAGCCGGTGGCAGGCAAGCCCGTGGAAGTCCAGGCGGGCCAGATGCGTCTGAAGACTCGCCTGGAGTCGCTGGAATTGCGCCAGAAAGCGGCCAGGGAGGCAGTGCAGATCAAATTCACCCAGGCACCCCGGTCCGAGATCACCATGGAGTTGGACATCCGCGGGGCCCGCGTGGAACCGGGGGTAGTCCAGGTGGACCGCTATTTGCAGGAAGCGTACTTCAGCCGCCTGCCCTGGGTCCGCATCATTCATGGCAAAGGCACCGGCCAGCTGCGGGCGGCCGTGCGCCAGATGATGAACCGGCATCCGCATGTAGCCCAGACCCGGCCCGGCGATGCGGCAGAAGGCGGCGAAGGGGTCACGATAGCCACGCTGGACTATGACTGAGTTGGCCCGCCACCGCCCGCCGCGGACCCGTCGGCTGTGGCGAAGGTTGCTGGCCGAGGCCGTTTGGGGCTTTAGCCTGCTGCTGGCTTTCCATGTGGGCATAGTCCTGCAGTTCATTGGCTAAGCAATAAGCAATCTGCATGTCATATTCCCAGGAGCCATAATCCCGATGTCTCATGCCACCGCAACGTCGCCCAGCGTCCAGGAACACCGGGCGCAGGCCAAGCAATACGGGGCGATTTCCATCGCCATCATCACAGTCAGTGACACCCGCACCCCAGCCACAGACCGCAGCGGGCAACGGATCCGGGAACTGGCCGAAGCCGCGGGGCACCGGATTGGGCACTATGACCTGGTCAAGGACGAGCCCGCGCAGATTCTCGGGGCGCTGGAAACCTGCGCGGCGTCCACCGTGCAAGCCATTCTCACCAATGGCGGCACCGGCATCAGCCAGCGGGATCAGACCTGCGATCTGGTGGCGGAATTGCTGGAAAAGACCTTGCCGGGCTATGGCGAACTGTTTCGCATGTTGAGTTTTGCCGAAATTGGGGCCGCGGCCCAACTGTCCCGGGCGGTGGCCGGCATCTACCGGGGCAAGGTCGTTTACTGTATGCCCGGCTCCACGAACGCCGTGCAGTTGGCTATGCAGAAGCTGATTCTTCCGGAGTTGCAGCATTTGGTCGCGGAACTCCGGCGTTGAGTTCGGCGGTGGTCCGGTGCGGCAGGCCGTATACCTGGCCCACGATGTACAGGGGCCGGCCTTTGACCTCGTCATAGATGCGTCCGAGATAGGCGCCGATGATACCGACGCTGATCAACTGCACTCCGCCCAACAGCAGCACGCTGACCAGGGTAGTGGCCTGTCCCTCCAGCACATTGTTGTTGCCGGCGAGGCGCAGACCGACCGCCAGAATGGCTCCGAACAGGGCCAGCCCGGACAGAAAGAATCCCAGGTAACTGGCTATGTACAGTGGCTGATAGCTGAAGCTGGTGACCGCGTCCAACGCGTAGCGCAGCATCATGCGCAACGGATACTTGGTCTCACCCGCGTAGCGTCCCGGTCTTTCGAAATAAATCCCTTTCTGCCTGAAACCGACCCAGGTACTCAGGCCGCGGAGGAAACGATGGCGTTCGCGCATGAGCCGTATTTCCTGTACCATGCGGCGGTCCATGAGGCGAAATTCCCCGGTATCCAGCGGAATGTCCACCTGCATCAGGGAGCGCATGAGCAGGTAGAACAGCCGGGACGTGGCTTTCTTGAAGAACGTCTCGCCGCGGCGTGCCTTGCGCACGGCATACACCATGTGAAAGCCCTGCTGCCACTCCTGGATCATGTCCCGCATCAGTTCCGGCGGGTCCTGCAGGTCCGCGTCCATGATGATTACGGCGTCGCCCTGCGCGTAGTCCAGGCCCGCACTGATGGCGATTTGCTGCCCGTAGTTGCGGCTGAGATCGATAATCTTGATGCGATCGTCCTGCCGATTCAGGGCCCGCAGCAGTTCCATGGTACGGTCACTGCTGCCATCATTGACGCAGATCAGCTCCCAGGTGGCGCCGATTTCCGCCGACAATTGATGCCATGTATCGGTCAGTTGGGCGTACAGCGCCTCGATCACCTCCTCTTCGTTGAAGAATGGTATGACTACCGACAGAAACATGGAACAGGACCTACAATGCAAAGAGCGCACCGGCAAGGCAGTGGACAGGTCATTTATTGTAGAGACAAGCCCAAGGCGACTGCAACCGACTCGGGCATCATGCCCATAGTAGCCTACACTTGAGGTTGCGGAGGGCAAATCTGCGACCGGCGCGGTGCTGACCCCCCGCTGTCCAGTTCCGGCGTGCAGGCATGATCCGCTGCGAGCGGACCCGGCCACGCTCCCTGGAGGGGCTGTGTGCCGACGGGGTTCAGTTATGGTCAAGAGTTTCCTGAATCTGGCAGGCCTGGTGGCAGGCCTGCAGATTGGCCTGCGGTTGCACTGGTTTCAGCAACCGCGGCCCTTTCCCGCGGTGCTGGCCCCGCTGCTGGAGCAGCCGGCCCGCCTGCGATATCTGGACCCGGAGCAACTGTTGGATCTGTGCGGGGTAGCGCCCGATATGACGGTCCTGGAAGTCGGTTGCGGGACCGGTGTTGCCACCGCGGCGCTGGCCCGTAAAATGACGGGCGACGGACGGGTGATCGCGTGGGATATTCAGGCGTCCCTGCTGCGCCAGGCCCAAGCGCGGGTAGCCGCCACGGGGTGCGCGGACAAGGTGGTGTTTCAGCTGGCCGAGCCGAACACCGCGCCCTTGGCGATGCATACTGCCGACCTGATCCTGTTGGGATCCGTGTTGGGCGAAGTCCCCGAGATGCACCGTTTTCTGACCCGCCTCTTTGAAATCGCCAAACCCCGGAGCCGTGTAGTGGTGTATGAGGAAGTGCTTCATCCCGGCTTCGTCTCCTCCGGCATGGCCCGGCGGCATCTGCATGCCGCCGGTTTCCGGCAAGGGGGGCTGTTGCGCAAGCCCACGCACTACATTGGCCTCTACTACAAGGACGAAGTGGCCTTCGATCCCGACCTGAAACCCGGCACCTCTACCTTAGGGACCTGACGCAATCATGGAAATCCCCGTATTCCCCTTGAATACCGTACTGTTTCCCGGTATGGTGTTGCCCCTGCACATCTTTGAGGATCGGTACAAAGCAATGGTTAACCGTTGCCTGACGGAGCATCAGCCGTTTGGCGTGGCATTGATCAAGGAAGGCAACGAAGTCGGCGGGCCCGCGATCCCCTTTAATGTGGGCACCATGGCCGCGATCAAAAGTGCCAACATCCTTGAAGACGACAAGCTGGACATCGTGGCCATTGGCCTGAGTCGCTTCAAGATCGAAAGACTGGTCACCACCAAGACCTATCTCAGTGCGGAAGTCTCCGAGTTTCCCATTCGGAAAGGCAGCCCGGCCGCGGCGGCCGCCATGGCACGGCAGGTCCGCCCCCGTTTCCTGGAATATGTGGAGTTGCTGGACAAAGCCGTCAATATCCGCCTGAAGATAGAAGAGGTGCCGGAAGATCCGGAGACCGTGGCCGCCCTGGTTGCCATTGCCATGCAGATCGAGCTGCGGGACAAACAGCGCATTATTGAAAAGGAATTGGTGGAGGACATGCTGCAGATGGAGGTTGGGATCCTGGCCCGGGAGCACCTGATCCTGAACTTCGTGATGGACACCAGGGAGGACGCTGCGGGTCTCGGTTTTGGGCCTACCGGCCAGTTTTATGCCAATTGAGGTGAATTTTACTGTATTCGTTCAATTTGGCTCCCAAACCGGCTGAAGGGGTGCGTGTTATACTGTCTGGCCGGTATACGGGGGATTAGCTCAGATGGCTAGAGCGCTACCTTGACATGGTAGAGGTCACTGGTTCAAGTCCAGTATCTCCCACCTCGGCATCGTCCCGGTTCCATGGTGGAGGCAGAAAATGGCTGCCTGACGGTAGCGCGGACCCGCCGCCAACCACTGTACAGCCGACTTTTATCGACTTGGGTTCCAAAAGCGCGGCCGGTCCAGGACGCGTCCTGCATGTCATCGGTGTACCGGGTGCACCGCCTGACCTGGACGTGGGAGATCTGCGACGTAACGCGGAGTCGGGCCGCCTGTGTGTCAGGTTCAGGTTGATGGCCCCCAATGTTGTAATGGAAAGTCCCGGTATACCTCTCATCTTTTGCTAGACTGCAGAGTAACAAGTGCCGGCCGGTTGCGACGGGTCGGCCATAGCCGTCGGGTGCGTTCACCAGAAGCCCGCGCTTTCTCCGGAAAGCGACCACGGCATCAACATGCAGATCGGGCCGAGTAGACGGATCCGAGCAGACCAGAGAGCCAGGTCCTACAGGCTGCAAGACCGGCCCTGCTTCCCGTCGAATACCTCCCGAGAGTGGATACGCCAACGTCCTCGGACCAGTAGTGTATCCCGGCTGACCCACCGTTATCGGGGCTGAACGCGAGTGGCATCTGACACCAGATGCAAGACGGGTGGAACCGCGGAGTCATGCTTCGTCCTGTGGGAGACAGCATGACTTTTTTTGATTCCGGGTGTTGCAGGGCAGCAGGAGACCACAGCGTGAACAACCCATCCACTCTCGGGCCGGACGACAAACTGTACCGGTTGCGGCACAGCTGCGCGCATGTCATGGCGCAAGCCGTGTTGGAGCTGTATCCGCAGGCCAAACTGGCCATCGGGCCGCCCATTCAGGACGGTTTCTACTACGACTTCGATCTGGGACAGGACGCGGATGGCACAAGCCTGACGTTTCTGCCGGACGATCTGCAACGGATTGAAAAGGGCATGCGCCGCATTATCGGCGGTCAGCATCCCTTCGTCTACCGGGAAGTCTCCGCGGCGGAAGCCCGGGCGCAGTTTTCGGATCAGCCATACAAGCTGGAACTGATCGCCGGGCTGGAGGCTGGCGAGGGAGACGAATACGGGACAGAGGTCGAAGAGGCGTCCGTCATCAGCACCTACACCCAAGACACGTTTGCAGACCTGTGCCGTGGCCCGCACGTGGAACACACGGGGCAGATCCCCGCAGACGGGCTGAAGCTGATGAGTGTGGCCGGGGCCTACTGGCGAGGCGACGAGAAACGCCCCATGTTGCAGCGGATTTACGGTACGGCCTGGCCGAACCGCCAGGGCTTGCAAAAGCATCTGCAGATGCTGGAGGAGGCCAGGAAGCGGGATCATCGGCGCCTGGGTCAGGAACTGGACATTTTTCTCTTTGATGACGAAGTGGGCCCGGGCCTGCCACTGTGGCAACCCAACGGCACCAAGATTATCGAGGAACTGGAAAAGCTGGCCCATGAGACCGAGGTGGCAGCCGGGTATCAGCATGTGCGGACGCCCCATATCACCAAGGAGCAGCTCTTTCTGCGCAGCGGACACCTGCCGTACTACACGGAAAGCATGTTCCCGCCCATGGAGCTGGACGGGACCCGGTATTACGTGAAACCCATGAACTGTCCCCTGCACCACAAGATCTACGGGGGCCGCCTGCGCAGCTATCGGGATCTGCCGCTGCGCCTGGCCGAATATGGGACCTGCTACCGCTACGAAAAGAGCGGCGAACTGTTTGGGCTGATGCGTGTGCGTTCCATGCAGATGAACGATGCGCATATCTACTGCAGCGAAGAGCAGTTTGAAGCAGAATTCCTGGGGGTCATAGCTCTCTACCTGCAGTACTTTGAAGTCTTTGGCATTGACCAATACCAGATGCGGCTCAGTACCCACCATCCCCAAGGCCTGGGCCAAAAGTATGTGGACAATGCCCGGCTCTGGCGCCAGACCGAGGAGATGGTGCGCTCCGCCATGCACAATGGCCAGGTGCCCTTTGTGGAGGCCAGGGACGAGGCGGCTTTCTATGGCCCCAAGATCGATGTGCAGATCTGGAGCGCCATCGGCCGCGAATTCACGCTGGCGACCAATCAGGTGGATTTCGCGGTGCCTTCCCGCTTTGACCTGACCTTCACCAACGCGCACGGCCAGCCCGAGACGCCGCTCTGTATCCACCGGGCCCCGCTCAGTACCCATGAGCGCATGATCGGGTTTCTGATCGAGCACTTCGGCGGCAACTTCCCCGTGTGGCTGGCCCCGGAGCAAGTGCGGATTATCCCCATTACGGATGCCCACCGGGAGTCGAGCGAGCAGCTGGCCCGGGCCTGCCGGGATCGGCACATTCGGGTCGCGGTGGATGCTTCGGCCCTGCGCATGAACGCCAAAATCCGGCAGGCGCAGCTCGCCAAGGTACCCTATATGGTGGTGATTGGCGATCAGGAGCAGACCGATGACTCGGTGGCATTGCGCCTGCGCTCCGGCCAGCGCGAACAGGGACTGCCGCGCCCGGCGTTCCTGCACCGGGTCCAGGAACGCATTGCCCAACGTTCCCTGGCACTGTGATGTCCGGCGCGGCCCAGGCCGGATTTGGAATTGCGACTTTGGCGCGGGAATGATAAACTCCTTTTCCCATTGTGAGGGCGGTCGCGCATCGGACGCGGCTTGAATCCTGCAGTGCAAGAGGTATTGAGCCATAAGAAGAGGCCGGCGAAGAAATCAACGAAGTCCCCAGATCGTGGTTCCCGCAGTGCGTGTCAACGAGCAGATCGTGGTGCGGGAAGTACGGGTGATTGGCAGTGACGGCAAGCAGAAAGGGATTATGCCGCTGGAAGCCGCGCGTGACATGGCCCGCCAGGTAAATCTGGACCTGGTGGAGGTCTCAAGCTCTGCCAATCCCCCGGTGTGTCGTGTCATGGATCACGGGAAATACATGTTCGAACGCCAGAAGCGGGAGAAGGACAAACGGAAGTCGCAGACGCGCGTGGAGGTGAAGGAGATTCGCCTCAGTCCGCGGACCGGAGACCATGATGTGAAGATTGCGTTGGGCAAGATCCAGAAGTTCATCGGCGAAGGCGCGAAGGTCAAGGTGCGGGTCCGTTTCCGCGGCCGTGAGCGTTTCAACCCCGCCGTGGGTCTGGACCTGTTGCGCCGCATTGCCGGGGAGATCACGGAATTTGCCCAGATCGACGCCGATCCGGTCCCGGAAGGCAACACCATCATCATGACCCTGAGCCCGCTATCCTCAAAGAAGAACGCGCCCAAGGCGCCCTTGCCCGCCGGAGGTTGACTGTATGCCCAAGATGAAGACCCATAAAGGGGCTGCAGCGCGCTTCCGCATCACCCGGAACGGCAAGGTGATTCGCCGCATGCAAGGCGGTGGTCACCTGCGGCGCAACAAACCCGCGCGCATGCGCCGACTCTATCGCAAGAACGTGGTGGGCGAGGTCAGCAGTACACGCCGCATGGTACGGCAGGTAGCCGGCGTGGTGGATACCAGCTGAGTCGGATACCCTCCTGTCCCCCATAGCCAGAGAATGTGCTGAGGAAGGCAATGCCCAGATCAAGACCCAAGGTCTACGCCCGTCGCCGTCACAAGAAGGTGCTCAAGTCCACCAAGGGCCAGTTTGGCGGCCGGTCCCGGCTCTTTAGGACGGCAAACGAAGCCCGGTTGCATGCGTTGCACTACGCGTACCGGGATCGCCGGGCCCGCAAGCGGGACATGCGCAAGCTGTGGATCATGCGTATCAATGCTGCCGCCCGGGAAAACGGTCTGAGCTACAGCCGTTTCATGCATGGTTTGTCGCTGGCGGCGGTGGATATGGACCGCAAGGTGCTGGCGGATCTCGCGGTGCACGACAGCCCGGCCTTTGCGCAGTTGGTGGAAGTGGCCCGCGCCCAGCTGGCTTGACCGCGCGCCGGCTCTGTGTATCCGGTTGGTGACTGGCCGGATCGCGCGCGGCCGGTCCCCGGGCTCCTGCTACAATTGACCCGGCGGCCGGTCCATGGGACCGGTCGTGCGATTTTGTGTTCAACCGTATCCTGGGAGGAAATTCGTGTCCGGTCTTTGGTATGGATGCTCACGGCATCCCTGAAAGTGCCGGCCAGCGTCTGCGGCGTGCCGCCGGCACTGGGATGGTACCGGTCCAGGTGACGATTGTGCCCCGCTACCTGGCAATGCGGTTCTTTCGGCTGCATGGACACTCACGCCGCCTTGACTCTGTCGGCCCTGCACAGCATCTTCAGCGTCTTCCTGCTGTCACTGATCGGGCCGGTCCTGACGACGCTGGCCATCGTGGTCTTCATGGGGCCCTGGAACAGTTTCTTTTTCCTGAACGAACAGGGCAAGCCCACCCTTGGCCTCTGGGCATTACAATGCTGCGGGACCAGGACAGCCAAGGCCGCGTGACCGTCATCATGGCCGGCGTTTCTCCTGCGGCAGCGCCGCATAATTGAAAGCATCGGGTTTACCGGAGGCCTCAAATAGCTGCGCCCTTGACCCTGCAGAACGAGAGATATCGGGTCACGGCCCATCAGGAGGAAGACCTGGTGTGGCTGCAGATCTGTGTGCGGGTCGGCTCGGCCTGGGAGACGGTCGTGGTCACCGGCGCCTGGGACTCGACGACCATCTGGAATCCGGCACAGGTCCTGAAGTGCGAAGATCCGGACATAGGTTTCCGGGTCCCCGGCGACCCGGAATTCACGGCAGAGACGGCCCTCTACCGCGTGGCGGAGCGGCAGGGCTCGCAACTGGCGCTACAGGGACAGTTTGGCCCCCATGCCGTGACGACCTTTGTTTCGGTCACGCCGGATGACGGCGTCCGGTTCGTCACCCAGCTGGCGCTCGCGGCGGAAACGCAGCTGGCCCGCTGTTTCAATCACCTGTACTTCGCCCCGCAGGGCAAACTGGCCCGCTCCTGCGATCCCCTGGATTTTGCCTGGCTGCCGGGACTGCACAAGAAAGCCAGTCATGTCTGCGCGGATCACTTCTTTCGGGCTCCCCTGACCGTGGTTGTGGCCCGCGGCTACTACGCCGCCCTGATGCCCGACCTGGATATTTTGGGCATAGCGCGGGACCTGCCCCATGCCTTGGACCTGCGGGTGACCGACACCCTGCTGGAAGGTCCGCGGCTCTCCTATGGCCTGTGCGCCAGCGAAGTCGATGGGCACGTCTACTTCGACCAGCGGCCTGACACCGCGCCGGTACAACCCGCCGGGGAGCTCCTGTACGCCTTCAATCTGCATGTAGGGACCTGTGCCGCGCCGGCGGAAGTGACCCGGTATCTGAGTTCCGCGCTGTGGCGGCAGTATGGCCGGCCGCTCATGGCGGTCCCGCAGCCGCAGGTGTTGCCTTTTGCGGCCTACGGCACCCGGTACACTTTTCGGCACGAATTGCCGGCCCGCGTGCGTTATGTGGAAATCGCCGGCCACGCGGCGGCCGGCATTGAGAACAAGAGTCGCCGCGGGGCCAATTTCCATGCCTGGGAAAACGACATGCACGTGGGATATGGCCTCCGGCATTACGGGCAGCAGCAGCGCAATCCGGCCTTGCAGCGCATCGCGGACGGCATCCTGCATCTGATGCGCGCCGCGCCCCGCCAACGGGGCGCCTTTCCCTGCATCTACAACTTTGACGCGGCCCGGTACGAGGGCACCCTGTTCTGGACCGCCCGCAGTGCGGACTCGCTGCACGGTTACGACACCGGCGCCATGTCGGTCACCATATGGTGGCTGCTGAAATGGCTGGCCGACTTTCCGGAACTGGAGTCACGGGCCCTGATGGAACTGGCCGAAGATTATTGCACGCTGCTGATGGACCTGCAGCAGATCTCCGGCGCCATACCCACCTATCTGCAATCGGATCTGTCACCGGCCCCGCAGCTTAGGGAAAGTGCGACCACGGCCATCAGCGGTGCCGTGTTGGCCCAATGCGCCTTTCTGCGCAAGCAGCCGGAGTACACGCGGGCGGCCATCCGGGCCGGCCACTACATTGAAAACCATGTGCTGCCGGGTTTGCACTTCAACGACTTTGAAACTTTCTATTCCTGCAGTCCCAAACCGCTGCATGCCATGGATTACTGGTCCGGCATTCGGCCCCACAACAACCTGTCCATGCAGTGGGCCTGTGACATGTATCTGGCCCTGTACCGCCGCACCAAGGAGATCGCCTGGCTGGAATCCGGGGAATTCCTGCTCAGTGTGCTGTCGCTCTACCAGCAGGTCTGGAACCCCAGTCATTTGCCCGGGCATCTGTTTGGCGGTTTCGGGGTGATGAATACCGACGGAGAGTGGAATGACGGTCGTCAGGCCCGCTTCTCCACCACCTATGCGGACTATTATGCCGCGACCGGCAACCCGGAATACATGGAACGGGCGATCGCCGCCTGTCGGGCGTCCTTTGCCCTGATGGATATTCCCGAAAACCATGAAAATCACATCAACCGCGTGGCAATGCCGCATCTGGGCGCGGGGCAAGGGTATGCTCCGGAGAATATCCATCACCGGGGGCGGGACACTGGCTATGGCTGGAGCGGCATGAACTGGAGTGCTGCGGGCGGTCTGGCGGCCAGTGCCTATCTGGAGCGACATTGGGGGACCGTATATCTGGATGTGGCGGCCCGGCGGGCCTTTGCCCTGGATGGCGTAACGGTCAAGGTTGAAAGCTGGACCGAACATGCAGTCGAGCTGACCATTGCATCGGCCTTGCGCGACTTGCCCCGACCCTATCTGGAATCCCGGGAGATCACCGTGCGGGCGGGAGGCTGGGAGCCGTTGGATCTGGACCCGGCAACCCTGTACCTGACCCTCAATGGGGAAGGTCCTTTTGCATGGTCCCCGGAGCAGCAGGAGACGGGGCTGAGCTGTCGGTTGTCGGTCTAGCGCTGGACATGGCCTGGCTCCAACAACGCCCGTGGTGGGTCAGGCGGAACAGCTCGGACGAGCCAGAGGTTCCTTGTACATTCCTTGTACATCGTACAGCCCCCAGAGGGGCCCACTCTGAGGCTCCGCATGCGGAGCTATTCGCATCAGGTTGATTGGCAGCCCCCGCAAAAACCGACGAGCAAGCCGGAACGCGGTTTCCCGGAGACCGTATTTTGTCCATGACGCACGTTACAGCAACTCTTGCAGTCCCCCCCAGCGGCCCTGACGACAGGTAACCCCGGATCGTTATGTTGACAACCTGGACTTCCAGTTCAGCGTGTACGGAGCTGTTTTGGATAACGGGAGCTGTGTGGCCGTGCGCAGCCTGCCCGACTACGCCATCACCGAAGTCGGGACGGGCCAGTTCGTCCCGGACGCAGGCCAGATGTGGCAGGGGACGATCCTGTGGAATCCGTAGCGGGGCCAGCCCAATGGCAGGTCACGCTCTCTGCCGCCGTTTGGCGTGGATGCCGGAATTTCCGTCAGAGCAGTGGTCCTTGCCGTTTTCGCCTGTAGATGCAGTCCCTGATTTGTTGATCGCTGCAGGCAACTCCTCCATACCGTTCCCCAACAGGTATGGAAGTTGCGGACAGTTGTCTGGCCCGGCAGCGGGTCTGTTTGGCCTATACCTCCTCTCTCTTGACCGGCCTGATGTTGGCTTTGGTGCTTTCGTGCAACTGTTTGACGACGCGCCAGGACCTGCTCTGCCGATCCCAACCCGGCCGGGTGTCCGTGTTGGTTTAGGATTGCAGAGCCGTTGTGGTACTTGAGGCCCATGTTGACTCCCATCCGCCTGGCCGAGATCCCCTTCCGCGATCGCACCTACGCGTGGTTTACACTGCAGCTGGTCTGGCAGGAAGCCTTGCTGTTACTGCTGGGCGCCCTGGCCCTGATGCTCTCGGGTGTGCCCGCCTGGTTTGTGTGGGTGAATACGGGACAGGTGCCCGTGACCAGTTTGTTGCTGTTGCTGGGCCCCATTCCCGTCTGGACCGCTTTCTGCTATCCCTTGGGCCGCGCGGCCACGGGCCGGGTTGCCCACCTGCATGATGCGGGCAAGGCCCTGTGGCTGGGCTATGTACGCGTGTTGGCCACTGCGCTGCCGCCGTTGGTGGCGATCAACCTGTGGGTGGCCACTTCGGCGCTGACCGCGCCGGATCCGCCGCTGCTAGTAGTCGCCGGGGTCACCGCCCATCTGGGAGTGGCGGTCATGTTGACGCTGGTGACCTTGATCACTTTGCCGGTCTTGATCCTGTTTGACCTGCCATTGCCCCGGGCCTGGATGTACGGCCTGGCCTTGACGTTCCGCTGGCCCATCGTTTCCCTGGGATTGCTGGCCTTGGCTTTTCTGCTCAGTCTGGCAGCCCGGGTGCTGGGACCGGCGGGCTGGGTGCTCATGCCCATGGTCCTGTTGCCCTTCAATGTCACCGCGGTACTGTTGCTGATGCGCCGCGGTTATGAAAGGGAACGCGCGCAGGCGGATTCCCGGGAGGCATCCGCGTGACACGTTTGGTTATGCTGGGCGGTTTCCTGGGCGCGGGCAAGACCACCATATTGCTGCAGGCGGCGCGGCGTCTGACCGCTCGGGGCTACAAGGTGGGATATGTCACCAATGATCAGGGCTCGCAGCTGGTGGATACCGCGTTGGCGGCAGAGGCCGCGGTGCCGGTAGTGGAGATAGCCGGCGGCTGCTTCTGCTGCCGGTACCCGGAATTGATCACGGCTCTGCACACGCTGCAGGCGCAGGCGGCTCTGGACATTGTGTTGGCTGAACCCGTAGGCAGCTGCACGGACCTGGTCGCTACTGTCATCAAGCCTTTGGCCCTGCAGGGCGGTTACGACTTCGCGCCCCTCTCCATACTGGTGGACGGCACTGCCATCCCGCAGGCTCTGGGTCCGACCGTGGGGTATCTGCAGACCAAACAATGGGAAGAGGCGCAGCTGGTCTTGCTCAACAAGATTGACCTGGCCTCCCCGCGGCAGCTGGGCCAGTGGGAACAGGAGATTCAGGCCCGGCGGCCGGGCTGTCCCATCCACCGGGTATCCGGCCAGTCCGGCGCCGGACTGGATACGTGGTTGGGGGTGGTGCTGGGACAGCGGAGCCTGACTCCGGATTCCTTGGTGATCGACTACGCGCTGTATACGCAGGCGGAGGAGACCTTGGGCTGGCTGAATGCCCGCGGCCAGGTCCGCGCCAATCAGCTCGGCGACATGGGGCCTTGGGTAGAGGAACTGGCCCGTCAGATGGCCATGGAACTGCGGGAGCAGGGCCTGACTGCAGCCCATCTGAAAGTCCTGGCACAGGCGGGGAACACCGTCTGCAAGGGCAGCCTGGTGGACCAGATCTGGACCTGGGATCTGCCGGCCGGTGCTGCGCATGTCGCTCGCAGCTGGGAGTTTCTGCTGAATCTGCGAGCCATGGCGGCACCCGCGGTCCTGGAAGAAGGACTCTGGCATAGTCTTTCCCGGAATCAGGCAGTGCCCGGCACCCGCTATTACATTACCCATCTGGAAGCCTTTGTCCCGCTGGCACCCAAGCCGGTGCACCGCGTGGCCTGAACCCCGCGCTTTTTCTTGATCCGGTTGCGGCGGCGGCAAAATCCTGTGCAACTTGCTCCCAAGAGCCTGGGGACTTGACAATGGGATTGCCGGAGGCCCTCAGAGTCGCTGCCCCCGCAAATTGACTGACGGCATGGGGAGCATCGTCTGCACAAGCCATGGCGGGTTGTCAGAGCACCGATCGCTGTTCCGGAACCAACCGCTCCCAAGCTGTCTCTTGCAATATGTGTCGGTTGCCTGCGTACGCGCAAGTGATGTTGCCACTGAGGAAGAGATCGGGCCGGCAGGTGGCCTGACTTTCGCTGCATCTGTGCCACCTGATGTACCTTTGACTGGAATGGTGGCTTGGAACCGAGTTGCCCCCAGGAGTTGTACCGCAGAAGAGACTGGCAGGAAGGCTGACTATGCGCTACCAGGTATTGGTGGATATGCCCATTACTGACGAGATGATGCAGGTGCTGCATGACCGCGGTTGTGACACCACCATGTGGGTGCCGAACGGTACCACGCCGGGCATGTCCGTCATGGAGGGATTCTATGTCTATGGCCACGGTCACGTGGACGGCACGGTGATGGACCAAATGCCCGGATTGCGGGTGATTTCCAACATGGGTGTGGGTGTGGACCACATCGTGATTGCCGATGCCCGCGCCCGGGGCATTCACGTGGGCAATACCCCCGGTTTTGTCGACGGTGCGACCGCAGACATGGCCTTCCTGCTGCTGATGGCCATAGCGCGCAACCTGAAGCTGGGCGTGGACTATGCCCGCGGCCCGGATTTCCAACACTTTGATCCGTCGCTCCTGCACGGCGCGGAGGTGCATGGGCAGACCTTGGGCATTTTGGGCATGGGAGCCATCGGCAGCGAAGTGGCACAGCGGGCCGGCGGTTTCAACATGCAGGTGCTGTATCACAATCGCCACCGCGTGGACGCGGCCAAGGAAACGACTCTCAAGGCTACCTACGTGTCCAAAGCCGAGTTGCTGGCCCGATCGGATTTTGTGCTGTTGGCTACCCCCATGACCCCGGAAACCGCTCGCTTCATGGGCTATGCGGAGTTCAGGGCCATGAAACCCTCGGCGTTTGTCGTCAACATTGCCCGCGGGGGATTGGTGGATCATGACGGTCTGCTGCAGGCCTTGGCGGAAGGGCAGATCGCCGGGGCGGCGCTGGATGTCACCGAACCGGAACCTTTGCCCCGCGACCATCCTTTGGTGCATCACGACAAGGTCATTATCACACCCCACCTGGGATCGGCTTCGCGCCAGACACGGGTCGGCATGTTCAACCGCTCCGTGGACAATCTGATGGCCGGGTTGACGGGCCAGCCCTTGCTGAACGAGGTGCTCACGTAAACCGGGCAGTCTCTGCAGTAAGATAGCGGAGGGACTGGGACATGACAGGTCCCGCATGGCTGCTGTCCGGGCCAATCCGGGCCGACCCTCTGCCACCACCGTCCTCACCGCCATCCTCAACGGGAGAAAAGTATGTTGAATCAAGTGAAGGGAATGTCTCGGATCCGGAGTCTCGGCGGATGGCTGGCCGCTGTGATGTTGTGCTGGGGTCTGCTCGCCTGCCAGATGCCTGCCACCATCCCTATGCCAGAAGCAGAATCCCCGGCGGCCGCCGCGGAGGCACCGGCGACCGCCGCGGTCCAGGAGACCTCGGCCTCCGTGGAGGACGACTCGGCGGCCGAGGACACGGCTCCGGCTGCCCTGCGGGATTTTGCCATCGTCAGTGAAAGCTCTGAAGTGCGCTTCGTCATTGACGAAACCCTGGCGGGAGTGCATACCGAGGTGGTAGGGGTAACGTCGGCCGTGACGGGGGCATTGCGGACCAGTCCACAGCAAGTCGGTGTCTCCGAGTTTGCTCCCTTTGTGATTGATGCCACCACCTTCGTCACCGATTCGGACCGGCGCAACCGGGCCATCCGCAACTTCGTGTTGTATACCGATCTGTACCCGGAGATCACCTTTGTACCGACCCGCTTGGGCAATGCTCCGGACCGGGTGTCGGTTGGTGAGGAATTCACCCTAGAAGTTACCGGGCCCCTGCACCTGTTGGACACGAGTGTCGACGTGACTTTCGCGGTGACGGCCACATTCAACTCGGACACGGAACTGACGGGAACGGGGTCCACTACCATCCTGCTGGAAGACCACGGCATCAGTGTGCCCATGCCGCCCCTGGTCTCCTGGGTGGATGACAAAATGCTACTGGAAATGGACTTCCACGCCGTGGCGGAATAGCCTGGGCGCTGCCGGGAGCCTGGCGGGCGGTGGAAAGGCGGGGTGTTTTCCTGTGCTTCTCTTCACGGTACACTGGCTGGTAGGATACAACGGGGTGCGGCACGGCCCCCGGCGGCCGGTCCGGGACTGTTCCGCTGACGCCCCGTTGTGCCAGGCCAGACCCAACGGGTAATTCATGTCCAATCCTGCAGGGACTCCCGCCCTTCTCTTCCCCCCGGATATCCTGACGGGGCCGCGCATCATCCTGCGCAAATCCAGCGTGGTGGATGCCGACGACATTTTCAGCAATTACGCGCAGGATGACGTGGTGACCCAGTACCTGCCCTGGGAACCGCACCAGGACATCCATGCCACCCGGCGCTTTTTGCAGGAGTGCAACGAACAGTGGCGGGATGGCCGCAACTTTTCCTTCGGCATTCTGTTGCAGAATGCCGATCAGGTAATCGGCATGATTTCCATGCGACCCAAGGGGCACAACGTGGATGTGGGCTATGTGCTGGCCCGTGCCTATTGGGGGCAAGGCATCATGACCGAGGCTTTGACGGTGCTGACCGACTGGTGTCTGGCGCAGCCGGAATTCTGGCGGGTGGAAGCCTACTGCGATGTGGACAACAAGGCCTCGGCCCGCGTGATGGAACGCTCGGGCATGGAGCGGGAAGGCCGTCTGCGGAACTACATGACCTACTCCGGCCGCGGCGCGGCGCCCAAAGATGCCTTTCTGTACGCGCGCGTGAAAGCCCGCGGCTAGGTCCGTGCGGACGGTCCCGGATCAGGCATAGGTCAGTTTGGACCCGAAGAAGGGGTCCGTATCCTGTCTGGCTTCGTCCCGATACTGTTTGCGATACAGATCGTAGTAATAGCCGCGGGCCCGGATCAATTCGGCGTGACTGCCCATCTCGGAAATGCCGCCGTTGCGGATCACCAGAATCCGGTCCGCGTTGCGGATGGTGGAGAGACGGTGGGCGATCACGAAGCTGGTCGTGGAAAACAGCAGCGTTTGCATGGCCGCCTGGATCTTGGCTTCCGTGATAGTGTCCACGGAACTGGTGGCTTCGTCCATGATGAAGATGTCCGGTTGCGCCAGCACGGCCCGGGCCAGACTGATCAGCTGTTTCTGGCCCACGGACAACAGCGAACCGCCTTCGCCCACATCCGTGTCGTAGCCCGCGGCAAAGTGGCGGATGAACTCGTCCGCGCCCACCAGGGCCGCGGCTTCCCGCACCTCCGTATCCGTGGCATCCAGACGTCCGTAGCGCAGATTCTCCATCAGGCTGCCCGAAAAGAGGTACGGAGTTTGCAGTACCATGCCGATGCGGCTGTGCAGTGCATGCAAGGTCATGGTCCGCACTTCGTGGCCGGCGATTTCAATGGTCCCGGACTGCGGTTCGTAAAAACGGCACAGCAGATTGACCACCGTGCTTTTGCCCGCCCCGGTAGGTCCCACCAGCGCCACGGTCTCGCCTTCCTTGACGTGCAGCGTGAAGTCCTGGAGCACCGGATTGGCGGGTTCGTAGGCGAAGTGGATGTGCTTGAAGGTAATATCGCCCCGCAGGGAGACGGGGGACCGGGCTCCGGGCTGATCCTGGATCTCCGGAATGGAGTCGATCAGGGAAAAGATCCGCTCGCCGGAGGCCACGGCCTGCTGGATTTGGGCGTAGACCCGGGCCATTTCCTGAATGGGAAAGAGCATCCAGAAGAGATATTGCATGAAGGCCTGAATGGCCCCGACCGTCATGAAGCCCTGGGCATATTGATAACCTCCCACATAAATCACGGCGCTCACGGCGACCGCCGCGATTACCTGGACCACCGGCAGGAACAGGGCGGAGAGCCAGGCCGCCTTGTAGCTGGCACTGTACATCCGGGTGGTCAGTTCACTGAATTCTGCCAGATTGGACGCTTCCCGCACCAGTGATTTGGTGACGCGCACCCCTTGAATGCCTTCCGCATAGGCTCCCGTGATGCGTGAATTGAGCTGCCGCACATCCCGCCACTGTCCCAGGATGTGTTTCTGAAAGAGCAGCGCCGCGCCGACCATGATCGGCACAATCAGCAGCATGACCAGTGCCAGCTGCCAGTTCAGCCACACCATGAACCCGAGGAAGACCACCACCGAAGTGGCGCCCCAGAAGAAATCCAGGAAGCCAAAGGAGACCAGTTCCGAGACGCGCCGTGCATCCGACGTGGCCCGGGCCATGATCCAGCCTACGGGGGTCTTGTCGTAGTAGGACAGCGACAGCTCCTGCAGGCGTCCGAACATGGCCTTGCGCAGGTCGTAGTTGATGGCCTGTCCCACGGAGCCGGCACAGAAAATGAAGAGGGCCACACAACCTGCCAGCCCCACGCTCACCACGGCCCACAGGATCAGCAACTGTTGCACATGCGCAAAATCGCCCGGAATCACGCCTTCGTCCACAATGCGCTTGCCCAGATAAATGTGGATGCCTTCCATGGCCACAAGGCCGATCACCCCGAAAAAGTAGCCCACCACATAGCCCCGGTAATGCAGGACCAGTTTCAGCAGGCGCATCAGCGCGGGGCCGCTAAAGGAAGTCGAATACGCTTCTTCTTCAAGGCGTAGGCTGCTGCTCATCCTGTGTCCTTCGGTCCAGACGGCGCAAGGGCCGCGCCATGGGAGGGCGGTACGGTGTCCGTGGTGGCCCGCGCCAGTTCCGCGGAGAGTTCCGCTTCAATGCTGGTTTGCAACTGAAAGACCTGGCGATACAGTCCGGCCTGGGCGGCCAGGTCCTCGTGGGTGCCAGACTGCACGATGCGCCCGCCGTCCATCACCAGGATCTGGTCCGCGGTGGCAATGGAGGAGATGCGATGGGCGATGATAAAGGTGGTTCGTCCCTGCATCAGTTGCTGCAAAGCCGCGCGAATGGCTCTTTCGGTCTCCGCGTCGACCGCGCTGGTGGCATCGTCCAAAATCAGGATCGCGGGATCCTTGAGCAGGGTGCGGGCAATGGCCAGACGCTGTCGCTGTCCTCCCGACAGCGTTATGCCCTGCTCGCCCACCACGGTGTCATACCCTGCGGGAAAAGCCATGACGGTGTCGTGGATATTGGCCGCGCGTGCGGCATTCCGGATCTCGTCTTCGGACACCTCCTGTTCGGACCCGTACCGGATGTTCTCCCGAATGGAGCGGCCAAACAGGAAGGGTTCCTGCTGCACGATGCCGATCTGCCGCCGCAGAATGGCCCGCGGGTAGCGGGTCAGTTCCACGCCGTCCAGATAGATGTGCCCCGCTGCGGCATCGTAGAAGCGGAGCAGCAGGTTTATGACCGAAGTCTTGCCGGAGCCCGTGGCGCCCAGGATGGCCACAACCTGCCCCGGCTGCACTGTGAAGGAAATGTCGTGTAGCACGGCGGGCCGGGCGCGTGTCGTGGATGCGTCGAAATTCGGTTCGTCGTAGGCGAAGGAGACGTTTTCGTACCGGATGACACCCTGCAGGGGGTCCGTCGGCCTGTGGTCGCCTTCGTGCAGCGGCTCCCGCCGTTCTTCAATGATGTCGCGCACGCGGCGCAGGGACACCAGGGACTGGGAGGAAAGCGCAAAGATGCGGCCCAAATGCCGAATGGGCCCGATCAACAGACTGAGCAGGGATACGAACGCCAGATAGGTCCCCACCGAGATTTCCCCCTGAATGGCCATCCAGGAGCCCAGCATCAGGGAACCCACCATCTGGGCGGCCAGCAACAGATCCATACTGGGCCAGTAGATGTTGTGAAAGCGCACCATGCGCTTGCCCCGGCGGAGCAAGGTTTCGTTGGCCACTTCAAAGCGGCTAATTTCATGCAGTTCGCGCGCGAACGCCCGGACGACCCGGGCCCCATACAGGTTCTGCTGCAGCATGGAGGAGAGGTGGGCTTCCTGGTCCTGAAATTCGAAGAAGATCTGCGACAGATGGCGCCAGAAGCGGGTAGACATGAAAATGGAGATCGGAATGACGATGGCAGATACCAGGGCCAGCCGGGGATGCAGGCTGAACATGGCTACGAAGGACATGGAAGAGATGGCCATGATCCGCCCCACGCCCGTGAAGTGCTCGGCCAGCAACCGGCGCACCTCCTCCACGTCGGAACTGGCCCGCTGAATCAATTCGCCCGACTGCATGCGGTCATGACAGGCAAAGGGCAAATGCTGCAAATGGTCATAGAGGAAGACGCGCAACCGCCGTACGGCCCCTTCCGCGGTGCGCGCGGCCTGCCGGCCGCCCCAGAAGGTACAGAGACCGGCCACTGCGGCCAGACCCAGGAAAGCCGCCCCGTACCAGGACAGGTTCGTGAAGTTCTGCGCCAACAGTACATCGTCAGTGAAGCGGCGAATGATCGTCGCGAACTGGGAACGGGCAAAGCCAGCCATGGCCAGCGCCACCAGCGCCGCCAGGTAGAGCGCACGATAACCGGCAATGAATCGATAGAGCGCCCGGGCCTGCGCTATCCCCCTGAGCTGGCGCAGATCGTAGTCCTGGAGGCGCAGCGAACGGGGAAGGGAGGTAGCCATGGGAAATCACGCAATGCCGCGCGCAAGAGTCTAGTCGCTTTTGTCCTGTTTTTGCGTTAATTGGCTACGGGAAACCGCGGATTGGCCGGGACCCGTGGGCTGCTTCCGTTGCCCCGACCCGGGAAAGTCCTGCTTTCCGGTTGGCACTGTTGGTATGATTGCGCGGTCGGATTGCGTCCTGCAGAGGGTCTTAGGCCCTGCCGCGCCAACGGCAACAGGTGCAGGGCGCCTGCCAGGCCGCAGCACAGCTGTTGCAAAACTGTTTGACCGCATGCCCAACCTCACCTCACCGTTGCCCCACCCGGCTGCCCTGGACTGGGGTCTTTCCTGGCAGGCTCTGTTCCAGGGCCGTCGCTGGATCTGGACCCTCGTGGTACTCGGCATCATCGGCATGGATCTGGGGCTGGCCTGGTGGCAGTTTCAGCGGTACCAGCTGCGGCGCATGGAACAGCAGCACCTGAGCCGTCAAGTGACCCGGGAGACGCTGGTCCTGCCCTTGCCGCATGCCGAGACGGAACCCGTCGCCGCCATGCTGTACCGGCAGGCGGTGGCGACCGGCACGTTTGATTTTGAGCACCAGTTCCTGTGGGTGGGTCCCAAGGATCGCATGGAGGCCGGTCCGCATTTGGTAACCCCGTTGCAGCTGCGGGATGGCACCGTAATCCTGGTGGATCGGGGATGGTTGCCCGCCGAGTATGGCACTCCCGCGCGTTGGACCGAATTCAATGTACCGCCCGACGTGCCGTTGGCGGGCATCCTCTTGCCTGGCGCCCCGGTTCCGGACCCGGAATTTCTGGCCGGCCAGGAGCGCCCCGTGCTTTTCTGGTCCAAGATGGATTTGCCGGAAATCGAGGCCCAGATGCCCTATGCCCTGGAGCCCTATTATTTGCACTTGGAGCCCGCCGCCGGCGAGGTCAACCGTACCTATCCCATCAAGACCTGGTATACCCTGCGCACGCCCCCCAGCATGCATGCCGGCTATGTGGTGCAATGGGTGATGGCCGCCATCACGGTGGCCTTGCTCTATCTGCTGATCATTCGATTTCTGGAACGGCGCAAACATGTCAAGGCAGCCGCGGTGGCAACGCCCCGGCCAGATCTCTAGGCAAGACCATGTTGGACATCCCCGTCTTCGTCATCATCCTGATCATGGCCCTGGGTTTCGGACTCGTGCTGTTCCTGATCAAGATCACGCTGCCCCGCATTTTCCGCAATGTGCTTGACCATTACGGCCGGCGGCTGGAACTGGCGGAACAGATCATGAATACGCGCCGGGCTCCGCTGGAGTGGGTGACCAAACAGGTCAGACAGCTGGAGAGCACCACAGATGCGCCGCGCCGGGAACAGATTCAGGCCCGGGCCGTGCACCAGAGTATCAAACGGCTGGGGTCGATCATCAATTTTCTCAAAAACGCCAATATCTTCGACTCGCCGGAAACCAAGCGCATTGTGCTCAACGAGCTGGTACGGGTCCGGCGCGAATGGCAGGAACATGGCTGGTCGCATGTCGAACCGGATCCCAACTATGTCCTTTTGCGGGACCGGCCGGACCCGGAACAGGAGGTCGAGAAAGCCAAATCGGAGACGGTCTGATTCTCCTCGACTGTCTCCGCCCATGGCTTCAGCCATGGAAAGGGCACCGGTACCCGGACAGGGCTACTGTGGCCTGGGGAACGTCTCCTGTGCTGTGGGAACGGTAAACCAGGTGGGTCAAAACTGGGCCTGCCCCGGAAGCGCAAGCGGTCCGGCTTGTTGTCCGGGAGCCCCAATTGCAACAACCCCCGATCAAACCTCGTGCCGCAACTGACATGCGATACTCATACAACCGGTGGAAATACCGGTAAGAGGCCAACCGCACCCTGCAGGAATCCCTGAAGCGCGCTGCCGTGTCCGCTCCATCCGCACAAACCGCAGTCACCAAGTGGGCCATTTGGCTGTTGATGTTGATCTCCGCTGCCTTGGCCAGTGCCGCCCCGCGTATGGCACTGGGCGTCCTGCTGCCTGAAATCGTGCAGGATTTGCATTTAAGTCTGGTGCAGGTGGGCCTGATCTGGGGGACGGAAACCTTGACCGGCATCGTGGCCTCGGTCCTGGGGGGCAGTCTGAGCGACCGTTACGGCGCGCGGGCCTCGCTGGTGACCGGCTGCATGCTGGCCGGTCTCTTCGGCCTGGCCCGCAGCTTTGCCCCCGGTTTTGGATTCCTGCTGGTCACATCCTTTCTGGTGGGCCCTTTTGCGGCCTTGATTCCCATCAACCTGCACAAGGCGGGCGCCCAGGTATTTCCCCTGCGCCAGCTGGCTATCGCCAATGGGGGTGTATCCGTGGGCATGGCCCTTGGATTTGTAACCGGTGCCTTCACGGCCGCCACCTATTTGTCGCCTGCCTTGGGGGGATGGGGCCACGTGCTGCGGCTGATGGGGGGTGTCAGCATGCTCCTGGGTCTGGTATGGGCCCTGGTGCCGCGCGGGACCGGTGTAGCCCACACCGCTGCCCGGGCGGCCCAGGCCAGCTTGCGGGGAAGCATCTTCCATGTATGGGGCTTGCGTGATGTCCGCCTCATCTGCCTCGCGGTGCTGGGCTACGGGGCCTGCGTGGAAGGAATGTTGGGGTTTCTGCCTTTGTATCTGCGCGACATCGGTTGGCAGGAAAACCGGGCCGATCTGGCCTTGACCACTTTTCACATCGCCAGCATGGTGGCCACGATTCCCCTCACCCTTTTGTCGGATCACTGGCGCAACCGCCAGTGGTTCCTGGTATCGGGTTCTGTGCTGCTGGCCAGCGCGGCCGGGCTGATACCCTTTCTGCCGGGTCAGGCCCTGTTCGTCGCCATGCTGGCAGGGGGACTGATGCGCGACGCATTCATGAGCGTTTTTATCACGCGTCTGATGGAGAGCCCGGGGGTGGGGCCCCAATATGCCGGCGGCGCCTTGGGACTGGCCATGACCGGACTGCGGCTCGGTGGTGCCCTGTCGCCACCGGTCGGCAATGCCTTGGCGGCGGTGTGGCGGGGAATGCCATTTCTGTTTTGGGCCCTGTTTTGTGTCATTCCCACTCTCGTCTTCCTCCGCCTGCCAGATCCTCCGCCAGCGGTACCCGCCCGGCCATCAACGGGGTAAGGCCGACTCGCACGCCATCGCGATCGGGCCGTGTTGCGGTGGCCGGCCTGGGCATCCGGCGGTGCGGGAGGTATCAGTCCATCCGGTGGTCCCAGGCAACCCGGCACCCCTTTCTGGTTCCCGTGTGGTATCCCACCGACCGGAGGGGCGCAAGGTGCCGCGCCACCGCAAAGTCAGCAAGTGTCACAAAACCCATTGTTTTTCCCGTGTAGGACAATAGTCGGAATTTTGACATAATTTGCCGCTGTTCCACGCTTGTGGAAGCCGCCATCCATCAAAATCAGCGGACGATTCCATCGCCACACGGTTTGTCTCGGAATCGAATCCTGACTTTGCGATGACCCCAGTGCCGCCGCGGCACTGGGGCGGGAGTCTCCCGTGTACACCCGGTAGCAAGCCGGGCAGTTATGACCACGGTACCATAGCAGTCATCCAGACCATACGGGAAGGCAGCATGGTACCGCGGCACAACCCATCAAGGCATCGGAGTTCAAGGCCAAGTGCCTCACGCTCATGGACGAGGTAGCCGAGCGCGGCGCGGAGATCATCATCACCAAAAACGGCAAACCGGTCGCACGGCTGACACCCTATCGCCGGAATCGGAAGAACCTTTTTGGCGTAGACAGAGGAAGAATCGAGATACTGGGGGACATCGTTGGGCCCGTCGATGGGGAGTGGGAAGCCAAGACCCGCCCGGACCGCGTGCTTGCTCCGTGATCCTGCTTGATACGCACGTCGTGCTGTGGCTGGGATTGGGCAGCGCACAATTGGGCCGTGGCACCGCGGCTGGCCATTGACCGTGCAGGGCAGTCGGATGAAGTCTGCGTTTCCGCGCTCTCGTGCTGGGAAGTAGCACTACGCAACAGCAAGGGACAGATCGCGTTCTCCGAGGATGTGGGTCTGTGGCGTCGGAAGCAATTGGCACAGGGAATGATCGAAATCCCCGTGGATGGCAACATCGGCATTCGTGCCACTCTGTTGCAGGACTTTCCCGCGACCCGGCCGATCGCCTCATTGTCGCCCACCGCCTGGTGACAGCTGACCAACGGATACTTCGTTGGCCGGGCTGGATGCGCGGAGTAGAAAAAGAGCAGAACAGTCCCACAGTCATGGAGGCTCTCCCAACCGTGAGGGGCCTGTGTACCTGCCGTGCCGGGTGGCGTCAGCCCCAGGGCAACCGGGGAAGAAATGCAGGCGAACAGGTCGCGGGGATGGTGCAGCAACCCTTGGAGGAGTGCGTTTGGGAGATCCGCGTCGCGTATGGCGTCCGGCTACCAACCTGCCAGCCTCTGTCGCGAGGGGTGAGATCGAGGTTGTACTACACTCGCCCGATGGCTCCCGGGGGCTGATGGCAAGCACAGCCCAGGTATAGCCGCTTCGTCATCGCTTGCAACACAGTCACCGAGGCACTCCTGCCCGGGGCGCGTGGACTCCGATGCCGGCCTTGGGTCATCCACGGTTCCATGCATCTCGTTCGGAATTTTCACGGCTCCGCATGGCCCGCGGCCGCGACACTGTAGGATCCGCGCCAGAGCCAGAGAGACCAGCCTGCAGCCAGTACCAGAAAACAGGCTGTCAGGATGGAAAATGCTCCGGTAACGCCCAGGCGCGGATCCTCCACGATCAGGGCCGGCATGATCACCCCCAGAATCCCCATGAGATTGAAGAGAAAAAATTCGAAGGACAACATATGGTCACGCAGAGGGTACGGCGTAAGACTGAGTATCAGCTGGGTCGAGAAAGTCCAAATGAGCACAGCTCCCACAGAACGCAGGGCCACACCGAACAGCAGAATGCCAAAGGGCGGAATGGGAGCTTGCAGGGCCATGCCCAATGCCACAATGAGATAAGCCAGCGTGATGGCATGGCGCATTTTGCGATGATTGTTGCCCGTGAACAAGCGGGCCACAATGGGACTGAAAAAACTCACCACTCCGCCCACCGAAAAGATGTAGCCTAACAGGAGGGAGCCGGGGCCAATATGCGGATACCGCTGGCTCAGCACGATCTGCAGGATTTGGGTCGGAATGAAACTGAACACCGTGACCACCGTCTTCTTGGTGGAAAGCCAGAGGAAATCCTTGTGCCGGCGCAAAAAATGCCACAGTACGGCATAAGACGTTTGCGGGTCGGGCTGTGTCTGGGGGGAAGCATGAGAAGTCCGGCTGCGGCCTACGGCTTCGGAGGCAGACTGGTATTGCAGCTGCAGCAGGCACAACGCGGACAACACGAAAGTGGTGGCATCGATCGCAAACGCCGCGACCGTGCCCAGAACCGTGGTCACCCAGCCCCCCAAGGCCGTACCCAACGCAATCATGCCGGTCCAGCTGAGGGAACCCAGGGTATTGGCCGCGCCCAGTTCCTCTTCGTTCGCCACCAGAGTGGGGAGAATGGCGGTGCGGATGGGGTAGAAAAGCCCGCTCAGAAATCCTTGCAGTCCGATCAGCAGATACAACAGCCAGAGCTGATCCGGGGTTTGTATCCACAACAGTCCCAATACGATGAAACACCGGGCCACGTCCGATGCGATCAGGAATGTGCGTCGGCGCACGCGGGCCACAACCCAAGGCACCAGGGGAGTCCCCAGCACCGGCGCCAGGGTGCGCACGCCCACCAGGAGGCTGATTGCCAGTCCGGACGGCGCCAGTCGGGTTACCACCTCGGTAGCAGCAATAAAGTTGAACCAGTCGCCAAAGAGACTGATAACCAGAGAGAGCACCAGATAGCGCACGTTGGCGTTGCGGCGCAGGAGCGTCGCATATTGGAGCAGATTGTTCTTGATAAAGACCTCTCCCTCAATGCCCAGGGTTTCCCACACAATCAGGATCTTGGAAAACCCGGAGACTGCATTGTTGCATTGTAAATTGCGAATGAGGCCAAGGCAGAAGGAAGGCGTGGAGGCTCTTGCGGTCCGGCAGGCGGATCCGCGGTGCTTCTCGCTGCCTGGCTCCGGGTTGCAGGGTGGGCACCATGGGCCCGGAGCGGCAAATCCGATGCTGTCCGTGCAATTCCCCACCGGGATTCCGCCCACTTCCCGGCCATGACAGAGGCGAGACCGGCACTTCGAAAAGGGTGGTCTGCCACAGAGGCGTGCAATCTATCCTGAATGGGTGTGCAGTGAGGGAACGCGCCGCGGCCCGGGCACGCGCGTACCGGGGAGGATGCGAGCCCCTTTGCAATTTAGGGACACGCCTGGACACGCCTACAGGAACCCGTCCACTTGCCTCTTTGGCAAATTGCCGCGGCAATCAAAGCCTCCAGTCTGGGTTTTCCGTGCTCACTGGCAGAGACCGTCCTGTCGTTCTCAAGGGGCCAGGACCGACTCCATACAACGACAGTAGCCTGGGCCAACAAGGCTGCCCCTGCACGGGACGGAACCGTTACAAATCCGCAAAAGGAAGAGCCGTTACACCCGCGCCCAGAGGCAGGCGTGTGGTGCCTGGATGCACCACATAGCCGGGCACTGCATGCTCCATGTCTTCCTGGAATGTCTTGATAGCGGCGGCCATGGCGGGCCGCGGTGTAGCCGACAGCTTCACTTCAATGGGCACGAGTTTGCCGGCGGTCTCGACCACAAAATCCACTTCCGTTCCCGTTGTGGTCCGCCAAAAGTAGATCTGCGGGTCCAGGCCCCGATGCGTCAGGGTCCGGACGATTTCGGTCAGCACGGCCGTCTCCATGAGGGGGCCACCCATAGGCCCTGATGCCGCATGTCCGGGGTCCCTGAGTCCCGTCAGGTAGCAGAGCGTGCCGACATCCGCGAAATACACTTTCGGCCGCTTGACGAGCCTCTTTCCCCTGTTGGCAAAGTAGGGACGCAGCACAATCACCTGGTAAGTGGCTTCAAGCACGGAAAGCCATGCCTTGACGGTGTTGACCGCTACACCGAGGTCCCGGGCCACATCCGTCAGATTTAGGAGCTGGGTACTGCGGGCCGCGAGAATCCGGAGAAAATTCTGATACTGGATCAAATCTCCGACCTGCCGCAGCATACGCACGTCCCGTTCCAGATATGTCTGAATATAGCTGGCGTGCCAAAGGGGGACATCCCGGTCGGGCTGTCGCACCAGTTCGGGATACCCACCCCGCAGGAATCCCGGCCACATTCGATCAAAGGCATGTGGGGAGGGCGTCAACGGCCCGTATGGACGTTCCCACGCCAAGGCGGCCTGGGGCCGACCCTCCGCTTCGCGTCGGGAAAGCGGCAACAGGCGCAGCACGGCCGCGCGGCCTGCCAAGGACTCGGTCGTCTTGGCGGACAGCCACAGATTCTGCGAGCCAGTCAAAAGGTATTGACCGGGTTGATGGCGGTTCGCGTCGATCTTTTCCTTGATGTAGAAAAGCAAATCAGGGACGTATTGCACCTCATCGAAGATCGTCGGTGGCCGATGCATTGCCAGGAAGCCGCGCGGGTCTTCCGTTGCGGCCGCGCGTACATCCGGCGGGTCCAAAGATACATAGCCATACAGCTGTCCAAAGAGATGTTGCAGCAACGTTGTCTTGCCGGACTGGCGTGGTCCAGTCAGGACCACGGCGGGAAATTCGGAAACCGCTTTCTTGAGAACCGGTTCCAGCGAACGTTGGATATAGGAGAGGCACATAACGGATTTCACAAGAGTCAAGCACAAAATATGCATTTCAAATGCATAATATCAAAGATTTGCAACCAGGGAGATCGGGGTGGTGGATAGCAAGACAGGGCTAGCTGGTTCAAAGCGTACACACAGACGCGACCGAAATCCGTCGCCCTGCCCCTCGGCTGGCGTGGTCTCCTACCCATGCTGCACGGCCTTGCTTTGCCAAACTCATCGGCGTTTCCTACGCTTCGGTCCACCGTTGGGAGAACGAACAGGCGCGCCCCAACCCTCCGGCCTGGCAGCGCATTCGGACTATGGAAGCCTCTCTGACACACGCAGAAACCGCAGAGTTCGTCCCGCCGCGTGTTGTGGCTCTGGAGACTGTGGTCCCAAACCTGGATTTCTCCGCCGATCCGAACGCCGTAGCTGCCGTGCTTGAGGCCCATCGTCTGACGTGCGGTCATCTCTTCAATCCCGCGTTCGCGATCGATCCGTCACGGATCGATCCCCTGCCGCATCAACGGATTGCCGTCTACGAGCACATGTTGCCACAGTTTTCCCTGCGCTTTTTGCTGGCCGACGACGCGGGGGCTGGCAAGACAATCTGACAGGACTGTATGTGCGCGAAATGCTGTCGCGACGCACGAGGCGTCGCGTGCTCATCATGTCCCCAGCCGGTCTTGTGGGCAACTGGGAACGTGAATTATGCAGCCTGTTTCGTCTGCAGTTTCAGATCATCGGCGGTGCCGACGCGCGTACCGGCAATCCCTTTCACGGTCCAGAGAGTGATCGAATCATCGTCAGCCTTGACACTCTGACCGGGACGCGCATGTTCCACCATCTTCGGGACACGGTCACCAAGGCCTACGATCTCGTGGTGTTCGACGAAACACACAAACTGGCCGCGCACCGGCAACCAGACTTCCAGATCCGGAAAACAGATCGGTATCGACTGGCCGAAGCCGTGGCGGGCGCGGAGGGAGATGACGAGTACTGGACACTGCCCTGGACCGCGCAGCACCTGCTGCTGTTGACGGCCACCTCACATATGGGCAAAGACTATCCCTACTACTGTCTGTGACGCCTGTTATGGTCCAGACCCCGCGCCCGGCCCACGACCGTCATGGCCGCATCGAAACCCGGCACTGCCGGGGGATCGGCAACCCGTGGAGCCCCACGGCCACTGGCCCGATCTGCAGAGCCTGATCGCAGCGGAAGCCCTCCGGGCGCGAAAACTCGCTGCACGGGGTGTTGGATGTAGCCTTCCAGGAGGATGCATGCCGACTGCGCCAAGGCCACGCCGCCCTCAATAGGGCCGTCTTGCGGGGGGCACACCTGCACAACGTTAGGCATTGAGAACAAACGCCTCAAGGCCAGCTGCAATCTGGCTTCTAGGGAGGAGATCCTGGGTTTTTGACGACTTTGCGATTGCCCTGGGTCTAACCGGCAACGCACCCGGCGCAGGCAGAGCCACCGTGATGCAGGCCTGGGATGGCGGCACCCTCAGGGAGGGTGGTCATATAGGCTTCCGCGTGACCGAGGGGCGGAGTGCGTGGTGCAGGGATGAGCTAGCTTTCGTATTCCAGCAAAGACAATGCAGGGAGCTGTCAATCGGTCAGATCAGCTGTGGTTGGAGTTCATAAGGGATCGGGAATACTCCGATGATGACAAATGGGTTGGGGGCGATGCCATGAAATTGCAGAGTTGTACCCAGAAAAAAGTGCAGGTCCTTCGTCTGGAATTCGTCAAAGTACTTTTCCCGTACTTTTTGCAGGGCGACTGGCTCGTCTCCCATTGTCAATCTCAAACAATTCCAATAAAGCTGACCGGTCTCCCAATCCAATACTTGGAGCTCGCTTTGTCTTCCATTGACATCCTTGAAACGAAACGATAGGAAAAGCGGTAAGGGAGTTTTGGTATGACTTGAAAAGTTTCCTGCCAATTGTTTTCTTCAAAAAGGTCAGGTTGGTTTGACAGGTTGCGCATCTTTTGGAGCTGCCTGTAATTCCACTCTCTTTCTTCTGCCCTCCACACGAAGTCGGTTACTTTGCCAGGCTTGAAAACAGCCATTGAAATACTGTTTGATTTGGCATCTGCAATGAGTTTATCCAGATCGTCATAGACTCTGGCAGTTTCAAGCAACAACCGACGCCGGGCACTCCAGTTGTCCGATGTGCCAATATGACCCACTGGCCTCAGCTCTTGCTGGTCGACTGGATTAAAAGAGTCGGGCCGATAGTCCCTTGAGCTGGGTTTCAATTGGCATTCTATCCAGTCGAATTTTTTTATATTGTTCCTCTTCATGGAGGCGACGAAAAGGCACTGGATATATACGGACCCACGTGCCGTCTTCTCTGATACCGGCAGTGCAAACAGTCTCTCCGTATCTGGTAGATAGAGTCGGATAGGTCTTGACCGTGACCAGAATACGCTCTTTCTGCATTGTGCTTACAGGTGGGTCACGGTATGGATTGGCTCTTCCGACTGTTCAGAAAAATCTTCAAGTGCCGCTGCTACACAGTGTCGATGGCATTGAGATGGCTCGTGTTCATAGCATGTGAGTGCGACAATCTCACCAGAACGCAACCAAGTGAGAATGTCTGCAAGGGTCTTGTCCTGACTTTTCCGAATTCTCTGTGTGTATGTCCTAAATAGGGCTTGGAATTCTACTTGGGTTTTGAGTCCCCGACGATCCCTTGACTCAATGCCCAGTTCGGGCAAATGTTTGTAGCAAATGTCCATCCTGTCACAGATTTGAGAGAGCATGGACTTTGAAAATCCATATTTGCGGCTAATGGGATTGCGACGCACATCACACAGTATTGTGACATTCGAGCGCAACAGAAAATTGAAATATTCCTCCAACATTCTGCCTTCATAACCTACAGTAAGCAGTGTCGCTCCTGTGGCCTTGGGCTTTGCCGCTCGGATCAGCTGCATTGCAACTGGTTCGTTCTTGAGGAGGCTCCCAACTTTTTCGCTCCGGGTGGCGTAATAGGGAAAACGACGATATGTTTCCTGGATGAGGCTGGGGCCTCGCTTCTCGGCATATCGGCAAACGAATTCGTGGACTGATCTGTCCTGGTGTGTTCTGCCCATGCGGTTACCCTCTGCTGTGAGATTCCAACGCTCCCCGTCACAAAGCAGGCCGTAACGGCGGAGGCGGTGTAAATCCGCGTCGCATGTAAATGAAAAGGCACCCGATTTGTAAGGTACGAATTCATACAGACTGGTGCCGACCCGATCGGAGGAACGTTGCTCTTGGCAGTAGAGAAAAAGCATCTTCTGAAAGTCGGTTCTTCCGATGGGGCCTCCGAGGGCGTGGAGGAGAGCCAGCAAACGAAGCTGACGTTTGAACAGCCTGGGTCTCTTCTGCGAATCTGCAGTTTGAACTGAAGCACGCATTTCTTTATGAAGCAGCCAGGTATGGCTCAAGGCCATCGCAAAGTCAGAATTCTTAAATCCAGTATATAAAACAATAATTGTTCGTTTTTTTGATCGATGATGTTCCCGGAGGAGCTGGACAGAAGTAAATCAGGCCACAATCCGGATACAGCTACACAAAATCATATGGTGTTTGAGCTGCTTTATGACTGCGATTGCTTTGAGTATGGATTTCTTTTGCGGGTGTTGCACAATGTGGCCGATCGGAGTAGCCCCCTCGCTGCCCCGTCCCGGCCGCCCAATCATGGAATTTGTACATCTCTCACTGTCCGCCCAGTCCAGCCAAAGACGTGGAGATCTCCGCGTCTGAGACTCACTCACTGTCCCGCCCAGCGTGGTCCTTCGATCTGTCTTGCTCTGGACTCTGGACAGGGCTGAAACAGCCCAGACTCACACTTTGATTGCCCCCGAAGTCAAGCCTTCCACAAACCAGCGACTGGTAAAGAGAAACAGAATCACCAGGGGCACGGATCCAATCAGCAGTCCGGCCATCAGGAAGCCGTAGCGGGTGAAATTCTCGACCTGGTAGGACCACAGGCCGGGGGTCAGGGTCTGGCGTTCCAGCTGGGAGATGGTGAGGGCCGGCCAGATGAGATTGTTCCAGGTGCCCAGGATGTTGAGAATGGCCGTGACGCCCAGCATCGACTTGGACATGGGCAGGGCGATCTTGTAATACCCCTGCCATTCACTGGCGCCGTCAATGCGCGCGGCATCGAACAGCTCCCGGGGCAAACTCTGCAGGTAGGTCCGCAGTATGAAGATCGCGAAGACCTGACCGCCAGCCACCCAAGGCAGGATCAGGGACCAGCGCGTGTTGAGCAGCGCCAAATTCTTGACCAGCACGAAGGAAGGGATCAGGGTCAGGGTGGCCGGCACCATCATCAGGGCCAGGACCAGATAGAAAAAGAATTCGCGTCCCGGGTAGCGCAGAATGGCGAAAGAATAGGCGGCCACGGATCCCAGTGCCAGCACTCCAATCACGGTCAGGCCCGAGACGAACACACTGTTGAACAGGAACATGCTGACGATTTCCCACGCGGACACGTAATTGCGCCAATGCAGGGGCAACGTAGGCAGAAATGGTACGCGCGCGAATTGCGGAATGGTCTTGAAAGAGATGAAGAACGCCATCACCAGCGGTAACAGCGACAGTCCGCACAGAACCGTGAGGATCAGCCCACGCCAGAGATCCGGGGTCCGGAAGCGGTCGGGAGAACGCTGTACAGCCATCGTGACGCCGTGCCTAGAATTCCTGGGTGGAGATGTACTTCATATTGATCAGGGTCAGTACCAGGGTCAGCAGGAACAGAACCACGCCAATGGCGGAAGCGTACCCCATCTTGTTGATGCTGAAAGCGTTCCAGAACATCCACATGCCGGGCACCATGGTCTTGTTGATGGGACCGCCCTGCGTCATGGCAAAGACCGCGGTGAATTCCTGCACGCCCCACATGATGGTCAAGACGGTGAGCAACTTGATCTGGCCTGTGATCAGGGGAAATTCCATGGCCCACAGGATGCGCCAGTTGTTCGCCCCGTCGATGCGGGCGCTCTCGATCACTTCCGGAGGGATTGCCTGCAGCCCCGCCAACAAAATGAGAATCGCGACGCCGTCCACCCAGGGAAAATTGCGCAACATCACCGCGTACAGGGCCGTGTTGGGATCCGCCAGCCAGGCCCGGGTCCACTGCTCCAGCCCCGCGGCGATCAGCAGCATGTTGAGCGGCCCGACCGTGGCGTCGTAGATGAACTTCCAGAGCATCAGCAGGACGATACCCGGAATGACGACCGGCAGTATGGAGAGAAAGCGGAAGAGGAATTTCAGGCGCTGGCTGATCATCCGATGCAGGAGAATGGCCACGAACAGGGACACGAAGATGGTGGAGAGCACGTACCACAGCGACAGCTGCAACATGTTGCCCATGGATTGCTGAAATACCCGGTCCTTGGTGAAGAGCTGGATAAAGTTGTCCAGACCCACCCACTCCGCATCCAGTCCCGGGGCCCAGTCGAACAGGGAACGATACAAACCCAGGAAAGCCGGGTAGTACATGAACACAGCCAGCATGATCATGGTGGGTACCAGCATCAGGTACCCCATCCGTCCTTGCCAGATCCGATATCCCAGCGATGTGCGCCGGGGTCTGTGCAGCAGGGCCATAGGGTGTGCGGAAAGATCAGGGCCCGTGGGCCACGGGATGGTACACGGCCTCGTCCCCGTATACCATCCCGGGCCAGGGTGCACTCAGCAGGTCAGGCCTTCGCGTTCAATGAAACGATCGGCGTAGGTATCAAAGGCTTCGGTGATGGCCGCGACGGCATCGTCCTGCGACAGCTGATCCAGCAGGTAGGCGCGCCAGGCCTGGCCAATCGGTTCCGCCGCTTCGGCATCCAGCTTGACTTCTTCGTAAATGAACATCTGGGTTTCCCCGATCTGCGTCGTCAGCAGCTCAAAGGGTTCCTGGAACCGCGGATCCACGGGTACGTCCCTGACGTTGGGCATCGTCGTGCCGATTTCCGACTGAATGGTGTAGAGATTGTCTGGCACGGAAATGAACTGCATGAGATCCACGGCCTGCGCCAGCACGCCGTCCTTCTCCGCCCGCGTGGCAATAGCCATCTGATCCCCCACGGGACCGCCGATGGGCCAGGCCGGTGTCGGCGGGTCCGTCACGAAACTGGACGAATCGGATGTGAGCAGGGGCGCGAAGAAGGTGTCCCACTCGAAGTCCACCAAGGGATCCGTCAACAGTCGAGGAAAGGACCAGGTGCCGTTTTCCATGATGGGTTCGTTCCTGGTGAGGAATTTGGCATGGGAATCGGTCGCGCGGACGGTCCAGTCCTGCGGCCGGTACGGCACGTTTAATTTCCACAGGCGCATCCATTCCCGGTACTGGTCCGAATCGGGCACGTAGATCTGGTTCTCGATCGCGCAGGCCACTTCTTCGTAGCTGGCATTGTCGCGGTCGGGATTGACCAGCGGTTCGACATCGCGGGCGAACACCATGCCGCCCAATTGCAGACGATACCAGTGGTCGGTGTCGGAAATGCGTCCCGTCCAACCGCCATACGCCCGCACACCTTCGTCCAGGAACGCCTGGCAGACATCCAGGAACTCAGCGTAGGTGGAGGGACCGCTCAGGCCCAATTCCTCAAACCAGTCCACGTTGTAATAGAAGAACGTGGTGATGAGGCCGAACACCAGATTGTAGTAGCCATTCCGCATCAGGGTTTCCCTGGTGGGAATGGGGAAGAACTGATCCACCCAGCGTTCACTGCCGGCGTCGCCCGCAGGGATGTGGGGATTGGGGGCTTCCATGAAAGGAGTCAGCTCCTGCCACCAGTTCTTGTCCAGATCGTCCTTGACGTGCCAATGGGCCTGAGGCGTGATATGGGGAATGGTGCCGGCATTCTGCTGGGCCACGGTCCACTCCCGGAAGCCCATGCCCTGGGGCACGCGGATCCACTCCACCGCAGTGTGGGGCGCGACATCCTGGTAGGCTTCCAGGACCTGCAGGATGTTGTCGTGAGGGATGGGGTTGTCTTCGCTGCGTTCCTGGGACTGGGTCGGTGTCCAGCCGCCCCAATAAGTGAGCAGCTCTGTCACTTCGGCGCCCTCGTCACCCGTGCCGGGACCCGGGGCCACTACACATGCGGCCAACGCGCCGGACATGGAGACCATGCCGGCCAACTGCAAAAAAGTACGACGTGAAACGTTCATGCGCTTGCTTCTTCCTGTGTCGTGCGTGAAGACACATCATCTGGGGGATGCGTGTCAGACCGTATCATTATCACAAAAATAGCGCATATTGAACAATAGGGCGAGTGCAGTAGCCTGGCACAGTGCCACTGCGCGTGTGGACCGGTTTTTCGGCCCGAGCCGATTGCAGGCCTGCGCTCGCAAGGTCAACACGGCCTCTGCACTGTAATATGTTGACCATCAGAGCCTGCGATCCGGATTCAAGGCTGTAGAGGGGGACGCCGCCGCGCGCGGTCTGTCCCGGTTGCAGACCGGGCCGTCCAGCCCTGGCGGATGCGGGGCACCCATGCAGAATTGTCCAGAGAGGTATTGCGCGTGACCATTCCCCGTCCAGAACATCCCCGTCCGGATTTCCGCCGCGACCCTTGGGTCAATCTCAATGGCGAGTGGCACTTCAAGTTCGACGACCACCTGGTGGGCGAGGGCTTGCGCTGGTACCAGACCGGGACGGTCAGCCACAGTGGCAGCACCATCGTGGTGCCTTTCCCGTGGGAAAGCCGCCTGTCCGGCCAGGGCCGCACAGAGTTCAAAGGGGCGGGCTGGTATGAACGGGACATCACGGTGCCCGCCGAATGGAAAGATCTGGATCCGATCCTGCACTTCGGCGCCGTGGACTGGGAAGCCCGCGTTTGGGTCAACGGCCAGCTGGTTGCCGAACACGCCAACGGCTACTTGCCTTTTGCCTGCAACCTGCGGGACGTGGCAACCCCAGGCGAAACGGTGCGCCTCACCGTGCGGGCCTTTGACATTGCGGATGCCTCCACTCTCGTGGGCAAGCAGGTACCGCGCTGGTACACCCATAGCAGCGGGATCTGGCAGACCGTCTGGCTGGAGGGACGGCATGCCAGCCACATCCGGGCATTGCCCGTGGTCCCGGACCCGGAGCATGGGCGCGCCTGCGTGCGGGCCACCGTCACGGGTCCGCCCGGCCGCCGGGTCCGCCTGGAGTTCAGTTCCCCACAGGACCTCTTTGAAACGGTGGCGTGGGAGGAGGTCCTGGACCAGGATACGGTGACGCCGGAGGTGGAAATCGCGTTGCCCCATGCCCGGCTGTGGACGCCGGACGATCCGTTTCTCCATGCTGTGGTCGGCACTCTGCACATTGAAGGTCTGGGGGAAGTGGATCGCGTCTCCACCTACTTTGGCATGCGCAGCTTCGGACGCGCAAAGTGGGAGGCCCATCCTTTCGAATGTCTGATGTTGAACGGCAAGCCCATCTACCTGCGCGGGGTCCTGGATCAGGCTTTCTCCCCGGACGGCCTCTACACCTATCCTTCCGACCAGGTGATCCGGCGGGACCTGGAACTGGCCAAGGCCGCAGGCTTCAACCTGCTGCGCTGTCATATCAAAATCAACGAACCGCGTTATTACTACTGGGCCGACAAGCTGGGCATGCTGATTCACTACGACATGCCCAGTCCGGATCTGGATTCGCCGCGCATGCGCCGGATCTGCGAGGAAACGGTGCCGGCCATGATCCGGCGCGACTTCAACCATCCTTCCATCATGCTCTGGATTCTGTTCAACGAGACCTGGGGACTGGCCAACCAGCAGACGCCGGAAGGCCAGGCATGGCTGCGCCGTCTCGTCCGCCGCACGCGGGCCCTGGACCGTACACGGCTGGTGGAGGACAATTCTCCCTGCCATTATGACCATGTGGAAACCGACGTGAATTCCTGGCATTTCTATATCAATGACTATGCCCGGGCGCGCACCCATGTGCAGCAGGTGGTGGACAAGACATTTCCCGGGTCTGCCTTCAACTACATTGGCGCGGGCAACGTACAGGGCAGCGAGCCCCTGATGAACAGCGAATACGGGGGCATCAGCGCCGCCATGGGCGACATGGATATCTCCTGGTGCTTCAAGTACCTGACCACCGACATGCGGCGCCACGCCAAAATCTGCGGCTATGTCTATACGGAGCTGACCGACATCGAGTGGGAGCACAACGGCTTCTACAAATACGATCGCACGCGCAAGATCTTTGGCTACGATGCTTTTGTGGAGGGGATGTCCGTCGCAGACCTCAACGCGCCGCTGTTTGCCGGCCTGGATGCGCCTCCCTGCCAGACATTGGCTCCCGGGTCCGTTTTCGCGGCTCCGGTGTTTGTGTCCAGTTGGAGCGATGCCCTGATCCCGGCGGTTCTGCACTGGCAGGTTACCTTGGTGGATCGTCTGGGTGCCACGCATGCGGGCCCCCGCGGCCGTTTTGAGATTGTGCCGCAACAGTATGGAGTGGTGACCTTGCCGGAACCGCTGACGTTTGACGTGGGAGCTGTGGAGGGGTTGGCTACTGTGGCCTTGTGCCTGCAGGACACGGCAGGCCACTGCCTGCATCGCAACTACGTGAATCTGGAAGTCTCCCAGGGGGCCTCGCCGCGGGTGGAAGCTACACCGCAGGGTACTCTGGTCCGGTTCAGGCCCGCCGACTTCACCCACTGCAGCTGGCCCATTCCGGGGACCGCAGCAGATGGCAGCAAGACCGGCGGGCATGGCCCGGGGACATTGGACTATGCAGTGCAGATTCCGGACAGCGTGGCAGTGGACCGGCTGTCTCGCCTGGAGCTGAAGCTGGAGCTGGGGGCCCGTGCGCACATGGGCGAAAAGCTGTCCTGGCCACCGCGCCACTGGCGTCAGCATACGCCGCAGACCATGGAAAAGCGGTTTCCGGTGCAGGTAGATGTGTATCTGGGCGAGATCAAGGTGCGACGTCTGCACCTGGAGGACGATCCGGCCGATGCCCGCGGCGTTTTGAGCCATCATTATGGGTTTGAGCCAGGCTCGTACGGCTATCTGCAGAGTATCGTGGTAACCGGTACAGAGCTGCAGGACGTGGTGCGGAACTTGTCGGAGCGCCGCCTGCCGATTCGGCTGGATTCCCGGTCGGCCGGTTCCCTGCGCGGCTTTTCGGTGTACGGGGAAACCGCCGGCCGATATCCTGTGGATCCCACCTTGATCTTTGGATAATCCAACCTGACCCACCATGCCCAAGACCACGTATGCGGACATCTACGCCATGGTGCGGCAGGTGCCCAAGGGCAAGGTGGCAACCTACGGGCAGATTGCCCTGCTGGTAGGCCGCTGCACCCCGCGCATGGTGGGATACGCCATGGCCGGTCTGGATTTCGATTCGGATGTGCCCTGGCACCGGATCATCAATCGGCTGGGACGCATCAGTCCGCGCGCCGGGGACGGGGCGGAATTGCAGCGGGAACTGCTGCGCCGGGAAGGGGTGGGATTTGATGCCGCAGGGGTGATTCCGCTGCAGAAGTATCGCTGGCCGGGGCCCTGCGCCAAGGCACCAGACCCTGAGTCGACCCAGATGCCGTGCGTTGCCAGAACCCCGTACGGTGGTACGTGAACCCAGGAGGAATTTGCCATGAAAGCCATTGTTGTCCAGAGCGATCAGCCCGGCCATCCGCTGGTGTGGTCCGAAGTGTCCGATCCTACCTATGCCGCCGATGAAGTCCTGGTGGATGTACATGCCACGGCGCTGAACCGGGCCGATCTGATGCAGCGGGCCGGCCACTATCCCCCGCCGCCCGGTGCCTCGCCCTATATGGGGCTGGAAATGGCGGGCACGGTGGCGGCGACCGGATCCGCGGTCTCCGCATGGCAGCCGGGAGACAGAGTGTACGCCTTGCTGACCGGCGGGGGATACGCGGAGCACGTCAATGTGCCCGCGGCCATGCTCTGGCGTATGCCCGACGCGTGGGATTTCACCTATGCCGGCGGGATTCCGGAAGTCTTCCTTACTGCCTATCTCAACCTTTTTATGGAGGCCGGGCTGCAGGCCGGGGACACTGTGTTGATGCATGGCGGCGCCAGCGGCGTGGGTACCGCCGGGATTCAGATGGCCCACCAGGCCGGCTGCCGGGTGCTGGTCACCGCCGGCACAGAGGAGAAGACCGCGCGCTGTCGGGAACTGGGCGCGGACCTGGCCGTGAACTACAAGACCCGGGACTTCGTGGCCGAGATTCGGGACTTTACCGACGGGGCGGGCGTGGATGTGATCATGGACATGGTGGGCGCAGCATACCTGGAACAGAATGTGAGCCTGCTCAAGGTATATGGTCGTCTGGTCATCATTGCCCTGCTCGGCGGCGCCACCGCGGAGATCAACCTGGGGCATCTGATGCGCCCGCGCCTGCGTCTGATCGGCTCCGTCCTGCGCCCGCGCAGTGTGACGGAAAAAGTCGGGATCATGCGCAAATTCCAGACGCAGTTCGGCGAGCACCTGCAAGACGGCCGCATCCGGCCGATCATTGACTCCGTCTATCCCATCCAGGAGGCTCAGGCCGCCCAGGCCCGCATGGCGGCCAATCTGAACATTGGCAAGATAGTGCTGCGGACGCGCTGACCGCTCCCGTAGGGAACATGGGCCAGCCGGGGGGCAAAAGACCCGCGGGAATGAAAATGGGCCCCTTGGGACTCGAACCCAAAACCCACGGCTTAAAAGGCCGTTGCTCTGCCAATTGAGCCAGAGGCCCACGTTCCGCTGCCAACCCGCGAATATAGCACAGGGATCGGCGACACGGAGCAAATTGCGTGACCGTTGCACGGCAATCGGACCTGAATTTCCCCCATGGGAGACCACGCTGCGGGATTTTGTCCCCAATCCCGCTGGAAGGTATGGGCAATTGCCGTGACAGTCCCCGGGTCCGCCTGCCTCACAGGCAGTGCATGGGACCCAAAATCCTGGGGGCCGTCACTCGGGCGGCTACGGGGCGGTCCGGTTGGCAGGAATGCCCCCAAGGCCGTCCTGAATTTTCACTGCCTCTCTCCCACTCCTGTATGGCCTGACGGTGCGATAGCCCAGCTGCTGTTGCCTCCCGCAGGAATTTGTATACTCCTGCACAGACAGGTTGCCTCATGCCTTCCCCTCTGCCCCCGCTGCTGTCCACCAGTGCCGACTTTGCCGAAATCCGGCGCAAGGGCGGACTGTACGTAGACAAGACGCCCTATCTGGCCCGTATGCTGGTATCGTCCGGTGCAGACGATCCGGCTCTGAAACCCGACACGCAATATGCGTTTCTGGCGCGGCCCCGGCGCTTTGGCAAATCCTTGCTGATTGCCACGCTGGAAGCCTGGTTTCAAGGGATGCCGGACGCAGCGGATCCCTGGCCTGACTGGCTATTTGCCGGCACAGCGCTGGAATCCGCCTGGCAAGCCCGCCGCGGTGTGCCTGTCCGTCCCGTGATCCGCCTGGACCTGTCCAGAGCGGGCGACCTGGATCCCGGCCGGATAGAGCGCAGTTTGTGCAATACGGTGGCCCGCGTCTCTACCCGGTGGGCGCAAAGAGGCGTGGAGTTTCCCCAGGCCACCACGTATCGAGACAGCCAGGCTCGACCGGACATCCGGATGGATGACAGTCAGAAACCGGGTGACTGGCTGTTGCATCTGATCGACCGTCTGTCCCTGCACTACGCAGCCCGGCCTGTAGTGTTGATTGATGAATACGACGCGCCCATCACGCATCTTCTGGGGCATGCTCCCGCAGAACTGCCCCTGCCACGGCAAAGTGCCTGCCTGGATGTGCTCCGCGATTTTTATGGAACCCTCAAGCAGGCCGATGACAATCTGCATTTCACCTTCATCACCGGTATCAGTCGTTTTGCCCATCCCAACCTGTTTTCGGCTTTGAACAATCTGCAAGATTTGTCATGGGATGATGACTATGCGGGCATGTGCGGATTCACCGAGGCGGAAGTTGCGACCCGACTGGGTCCGTATATGGCCTGCCTGGCAGCCTGGACCCAACAGGCGACAGCCCAAATCCAAGGCCATATCAGGGCCCACTACAACGGCTACTGTTTTGGGACTCCTGGCCGTGCTCCCGCCATCTACAATCCCTTCACCGTGTTGCGGGCCCTCCAGCACAATCTGAAGTCCAGCGCCCTGTCCTTGGCTGTGCAGGAGTGGCCTGAAAGCTGGGCGGACAGCGGCAATCCGGCCTTCCTGGTACGGATCCTGAAACAGCAACAGTATCCCCTGCGTGCCCATCCCCGCACCCGGACGGCCTTGTGGAAGTCCAGCTTCGACCTGAATCGCATTCCCTACGATGTCCTGATGCTGCAAACCGGGTACTACACGCTGGTGGGGCAGGATGACCAGGGTCGCATGCTGCTGGATTATCCCAACACCGAAGTGCGCAATGCGTACCTGCATGCCTTGTGGATCGATGCTTGGCCGGATACCGCGTTGCCTACACACAGGCTGTACACCGATTTGCATCAAGCGTTGCAGGAAGGCCGGTATCCGGCTTTCATCATCCATCTGGAAACATTCCTGGCCTCAATTCCCGGCGAGAAGTTGCGGTGCGAATCGGACTATCACCTGGTATTGCATGTGCTGTGCATGGGGCTGCAGGTGCAATTCGGCTCGGAAGGCCATGTTTGGGGTGGACGCTACGATCTGGCGGTCCGATTTCCTGAGCATGTCTGCATTATGGAGTTGAAATACGGTGCACGTGCTGCAGAGGCGTTGCGGCAGATCCTGAAACGGGGCTACCACAAGCCTTTCCGCGTCTCTCCCTGTCAGCGGATAGACTGCCTGGGCCTGAACTTTCGCAAACGCCCGGGCGAAAACGATGCCCCCGGAGCCACCGTGGAATACGAACTGCTGATCCTCACGCCCCCTTGGGACCAGGAGGCAGAGGACAGTGCGGCAGTGTCCTCCGAGACCTTGCCTGCCTGACAATCGGTTGCTTGATTCTCTCCCAGAGTGCGCAAAGCCAAGCCAGGTATCAGGGCCGGATGTGCCTGTGCAATCCTCGACGAACTTGTCCATGTCCCGCCCACAACATCGAGCTTGACGGCTACAACCCGTTGCTCCAGACAATTGCACGGAAAGTTTCCGGCACCTTTGCGAGATCCTTGTCGTCCGGGACCGGCAGGCGCTTCCGCCTGCGGGAATGGTGTGTTGCCCCGGCATATTGCGTACCCATCGGGAGGGTTCTGCCGCAAAACAGCCTCGTTGCACACCACTGGTCCGATGCAGGGAGCCTAACGTGCACAGTGACTGCCACTCTGGGGCACGCAGCGTGGTGGGGCATGATGGGAACTTCCCGGGGATGGGCATATCGGTGTCGATTCTGTTGCTGAAATCCTCCGATGATCAAGGATGATGGGCCTGGACGGCTCGGGCCGGTGCTTGGCAGATAGAGATTCGACTGCTTTGCATCCATGACAAAGAGTACAATTCCCACTGGCCTGGAACCCTTCCATTCCGGCAGGCAAAGAGCCAAGAGTGAAAAAGGCAGGGGTTGAACCTGTTCCGAGAATAAGGACTATACCGCTGGAGGTCTAACGGTGGAATCCCAAGCAGAATCTGTTTACACCATGCTGGGCGTTCGTCCCGCAATAAACGCAGCCGGTCCGCGCACGGTCATGGGCGGCTCACGGGTTTCTCCCACTGTGCAAGCGGCGGCGGATGCCGCCAATCGCCATTTTGTGGTGATGGAAGATCTGCAGCGGCAGACTGGGGAGCTTGTCGCCCAAAGACTGGGCTCTGAAATGGGGTTGGTGACTCCGGGCTGCGCCGCCGCGATGACGTTGTCCGTCGCCGCGCTCATGACGGGCACGGATCCGGAGAAAATCGCCCAGATTCCCGACACCACCGGCATGAAGGACGAAATCATCATTCAGAAGTGCCAGCGGTACAACTATGACCGGGCGTTGACTCTGTGCGGGGCCAAGTTGGTAGAGGTGGGAGATGAAAACGGCGCCACCGTGGAGGACGTTGAAGCCGCCATCAATTCCCAGACCCTGGCGGTCCATTACCTGGCCGTGGAATTCCACTATCAATCCCTGACTTTTGAGGAATTGCGGGATGTGGCCCATAGCCACGACCTGCCTCTGATCGTGGATGCCGCCTGCGTGGTCTACCCGTTGGAGCGGATGCAGTACTACCCGTCCCACGGCGCAGATCTGGTGTGCTACGGAGCCAAGTATTTCGGTTCATTTCATGGCACGGGACTTCTGGTCGGCAAGCGGCAATACATGGAAGCGGCCCACCTGCATACCTTTGTGAGTTTTGAGGTCAAGAAGAATAGGGCCTTTGGCCGGCCCATGAAACTGGATCGACAGGACATCGTGGCTACCATGACCGCGCTTTCTGAATGGTGGGAAATGGACCATGAAGAGCGCTTGGCCGAGTTGGAAGCGCGCGGCAAGACCGTCATGCAGGCTGTCCAGGACGTGCCCTTTGTAGCCGCCGAGTGGGTCACAATACCCAGTGCTGTGCTGCAGCGGGTAGAGCTGCAAGTCAAGGCGAACAGTCCCATGACGCTGGAGGAGGTTCAGACGGAGCTCAAGAATGGAGAAGTCTCCATAGAGAGCGTGATCATTGACGGCAGCCTGCAGCTGATCACGAATCAGCTGTACGAAGGTGAAGCCGAGATCATCGCTGCGCGACTGCAGGAGATCCTGGCTGCCTAGCACGGGGGATCATTGTATTGCCGGTGCCGGCGGCGTGGCTGGAAAGCGATGTGACAACCTTTTTCGATCGAGGCACAGGGTGCCCAGAAGGCTCCTTGCATTTTCTCTGTAGGGAAAGAGGTCGCGCTGTGTACTGGCAACCCAGCCCATAGGCAAGTGGAAGCGCTGGGCCGAAAGGTCCTGTTTGGGTGCTGAGACTTTGCTGGTGAGCGGAAAGTCCAATGGTCCTAGAGAGAATCGCATCTGTAGGGCCGGGATCAAGTCAGTGTGTGATCACAGGTCTCTGTACCCCTGAAATCCAGGTCCGCCCGCGGCAACGTAGCCATGACTCTCGCCCCTGAGGGAAGGACTGACCCAGAAAGCGAAAAGCCGGCCGGAGCGCACATAAAAACGGAACTGCACGGGCCTGTTCTGCAGCTGGGACAGGTCCTCCACCCCCTGCCAGCAGACTCGCACCTTGGTGGCATCCGTGCTCAGGGGCTGACACCGAGCACGGGTGAAAGGAGCCAGTGTCTGGCCCCGTTCATCCAGTGCCTCCACCCGCATTTCGCCGGCAGCAGTCTGTACATTCACAAACAGGTGGTTGCCCGAAAAGGTCATTAGGCGCGTAGCCAGAACACCTTCTTCCGCCCCGGCGGCCATGGAGGCAAACCCGTCCCGCCGCAAAGTGGCCAATCCGGTGTGGCCTCCTGCATACATGGCATTGTCCTGTGCGAAAACACCGGTCTGGCCCGGTTTCAGCAACGGACTCTGACCTGAAAAAGCGGCGTAGTAAAACCAGAGTTCATCGCCCACGACCAGGCACACGCCGCCCGCGGCGTGGATATAGCCGTAGTCCCAGGATCCCCACTGGCGACTGCAGGGAATAAAGGCCCTGCGGTCCGGCCGGTGCCAATGGAAGCCGTCGCGGCTGTAGCCCAGTTGCAAGTCATTGATTTTGGGCTTTCCCAGGTGCGCTGCGACCGGATTCTCCGGACCATAGTAGATGGCCCAGGCCCCCAGCAGGATGCTTTCGTAGGCGACGGCATTCAGGTCGTACAGCTGCGGCGGATTGCCGATACATGGGTCCGCATGGTCCAGCCGGTCCACGCGGGCCCACTTTCGGGCTGCCCCTGCTGGCCAGGTGCCGGCAGCTGCGAAGTCTGCATGTTCATGGTAGGAACGGGCGCGTTGCTCCCAGCCCTGCCGGATGCTGAACACGAAAGCGCCCCTGAACGGGTTGTAGAAGAAGGTGGTGTTGTCTCCACAAGGGGAGGTGGGCCCCAGGTCGCTAAAGTGCACCCCATCCGGTGAGGCGTACATATGGCCGGACTGTCCCTGGGCCCATCGCCAATAGATGAACATTTTGTACCGTGAGTGCGGGGGTGCGTCTGCATCCAGCCAGAGCGCAGCCCCGTCGCGGCGGTGCCCCGAGGGAGGGGCGATGACCGCGTTGGTGCCGGGCACCACATCCAGGGCGGGTCTTGTCCAGTGCAGGCCGTCAGAGCTGGTAGCCAGGGCAGTGCCGTCAAACCAGCCCGCGTGGTACCAGAGCTTGAATGTGCTGTCGGCAGGGTCATACCAGACCCCATCATTGAAGGGCCCGGCCAGGGGACAGTGTCCACCATTCAGCTCCAGATCGGTCTCGGGGGAAAGTACCGGAGCGGCTGAATGTGTCTTGGCCCTGTGAAAGACCCGCGTCAGAGTGGTGTGTTCGATCAGGAAATCGTCTACAAACAGCTGCCGCCCAATATCGATCGGGATTACCTTGGGAGGATGCGCGAGATAGGGAACGGGCAGGGGATCTGGGCCGGTCCGGATGGTCCGGGGCGGCCAGATCGAGGGCTTCTCAACCCCATTGTAGGCAGCAGGGGACAAGATCCAGGACATCCTCTTCATAACCAATCCGAACTTTGTACCCTCAGACCGTCCGACGGGGTCAGGGTGCACGCGGTCCAGACAATAACACAGGGCAGACGGACATTCAGGCGCATGCTGCCCTGTGCCCACAGATGCCCTGGACCCAAGCGAGACCCGAATAGGTTGAGGCAGTCCAGGCGGGCGAGGGCTTCGCAGGTGGCCACTCAGATCTCGAGACGGGCACAACCATCATCGTCGCCATACGCCACGTCAGGCCCTTTTCCCGATCACCTTGGGTCGCGCACTGCGACCAGTCCAGGATCGGGGCAGCCACAGCGACCGCCTGTGCAGCCGCATGCCGGCTTTCTTCATGGTCTTCTGCGCCGTCCCCGGTCCTCATTGGAACACCACAAACGCCCCCGCCGGACCATCTGTCGCAGGCATGGCCTCCTGGAAGGACTCCCTACCTGCCGCGGCATTCTATCACTGCGCGCGTCGCGTACAGCACGCCTATCCAGGGAGGACGGAACCAGCCAGCAGGCCAGCCCCGCTGGCAAACTGTAGCATGACGCAGGACAGGATGAGGAGCAGGCCTTGCAGGATCCCCCAGCAGCAAGGTCCTGCTTCCAATCAACCGGAAAAGACTGGTGCGACAGCCTTTGACGGCAGCGCCATCGCCGATGTCAAAGGCGAGGTCGCGTTTCAGCTTTTGACGTAGGTCCGCAAGGTCCTGCTCGGCAGTCCACTGGGCTCAGATCCGTCGCGCTGGCGACGATTGCGGCCAGGTCCGCATCCATCTCCGCCTTGCGCAGGGCCACGTCGAACATCAAGACTGGTCTGCCTGTCAGCCCGAAATCGGTGTACACTGATTTTGTGGATATGCAGGTGAACTTTGGAGGAGTTGTGAAGAACATCACGTTTAGCGCCGATGCGAACTTGATTGAGGCGGGACGTCAACGGGCACAAATCGAAAACACTACATTAAACGAGCAATTTCGACTTTGGCTCGAAACCTATGCCCGCCGCAAACAACTTGCCACTGAAGCTGCAAATGTCATGGAGGAATTGCAGGGAAAGTTGCGCGTCGGACGAAAATTCACCCGAGAAGAAATGAATGAGCGTTGAAAATTTCCTGGACACGAATGTCTTCATATACCAGTTGGAAGGAACCGACTCTCGAAAATCGAAGATCGCCAAGGATCTGATTCAGACCGGAATCTCCGAAGGAACATGCTGTATCAGCTTTCAAATAGTGCAGGAATGTCTCAATGTGATTTCCAGAAAGGCGCAAATTCCCCTGAACACTGACGAGATCCGCCGATACTTGAATTCCGTGTTGACCCCATTGGTCCGAGTGCACTCCAGCCTGCAGCTCTATCAGGAAACCCTTGAAATCCATGCACGGTTCCAGCTGGGATTCTACGATTCACTGGTCTTGAGCGCTGCCTTGGAAGCGGGCTGCACCCGACTTTACAGCGAAGACTTGCAACACGGGCAACAGTTCCAGCAGTTGACTGTGGTGAATCCGTTTCGGGAATGAAGGAACTGAGGTGCACAGTGTCCATGGGGATCTCAGCAAGAGCATTGCTCTGGCAATCTGACTGGAAGCCAGACTGGGTGGGGGGTCTGGTCTGACCCCGGGTTTGCATTGCTGCAAACGCTTTGGCACAGAGGAATCTGGCCCTCGGCCCTTGGAAACCTTCCACAATGACTGACACGGCTTCTTGGGAAGTCACAATGACCAGTGGAAAGAGGCCTGCAGGAATCACGGCCAGCGCAGCCGCGCCCAAGACTGGATGCCGGGTCCAGAGCTGCCTCTGCCGAGGACCCTGCATGGTTCTCCTTGACCGGATAGCGTTTGGTACTGGCAGAGCAAGCTGTTGAATGCTGTATCTGGCTACCCACAATCTTGGCTGTGCCAAGGGCCCACTGCAATGATCAGACCGAGAAGCGACCCCCAAGGATAGAAATGCGGGATTTCAACGGCTGATACATTGCAGCAATCTACTTAAAGATTCGTTGCAGTATTAAGCTCAACTTGGTACAAGGTCCACCAAGCAAGACTGAGGTCTTTGCCCATATACAGCCTTCTCTGGAGGCAATGGGAGGGATTTGTCGATGGTCGAAGTTACAGCATCAACAGTAAGTACATCTGGCTACGGGCCTTTTGGCAGAGAGAAAGCCGTGGATTACGTCGGCCCCCAGTACCGCCAAAGTACCCGCCAAGGTCCCTCATGCCCCTCCTGTCTCCCGTCCTTGGTACCTTGCGGCAGCCGTGTGCGTTGCGCTTTCAGGCCTCACAGCTCCTGCACCGTGGTCCATCTTGGGTCCAGGTCTGGCTGCAGCCTACCCCGGCCCAGACCCACTCGCTGATCTGGAGGAGGTGGCCCCCCGGGGAACTGACCGTATGGCCGGACATGCACTGGGTTGAGGGTTGTACCTATCCCTGTCAGCAGGGCGTCCCCGACGAGTAGGCGCGCGTCGGCCCTCGTTGCAGTCGCAGCTCGCTGATTCGGCCACGGCCTGGGCCTGCCCGTGCCCGGGTACGACAGCGCCATCCAGTCCTTGGCGGTCGCCACCGGTGCGTCTGCGCTGGGCGCTCTGGCGGGACCTGCAGGGGACACGGACCCCAGGCCCTGCTCGGTCTCTGCCTCGGGGTGACCCTGGCCGCGCATCGGTGGCACCCCGGGCCAGACCGAGCACCCGCGGCGGGCCGCTTGGCACCCCACGCCCGTTCCCGCCTGCGCTGATGCTCTGGGCCGTGCGGCCTGATTTTGTGCAAAGTCGAGCTACGCCCCTGGCAGGAAACAAACTTTGATGGCTTCCTGCTGTCGCAGCAGCTCCACGCCGTACATGTACTCGGTCAGGGGCAGTGTGTGTGTCGCCAGCAAGGAGAGGTCCAGTTGACCGGTGCTGAGAAGATTCAGGGCTTGGACAGCAGATTCTTTGGAGTGCCTGCCATATCCCACCAAAGCCAGGCCTTTGCGGTACTCCCGCAGACCGAATTCCACGCTGTCCCGCAGGACACCAAACACGTGGACGACCTCGCTGCACAGCTCCAGGAGCTTGGTGACGGACACCGCCAGGCCTGTGCAGTCCATGCCGGTGTCCCAAGGAGCCGAGGGACGGCTTGCCACTCTGGGAGAATGGGGATCCCGGGCCTGGTCTGCCCCGACCTGGATTGCCAGCTGACGTCTTGCCGGCAGGGGATCCAGAGCCAGAATCTCGCTGGCCCCGTAGATGCGGGCCATTTGCACCGCGATGAGGCCCGCGGGCCCCAGGCCACTGACGACCACCCTCTTGCCCTGCAGCGCCTGCATGTCCTGCAGCAGCTCCATCGAAACCTGGACGCACATGGCCAGTTCCAGCGATGCTGCCTGCGCAGCCGCCAGAGAGGAAGGCCGTTCCAGCAGGTGTGCGGGATCGAAAGGGACATACTGGGCATAGCAGCCCCACCGTACCTTGCCGGGATCACGCCAGGCGATGACTTTGTCGCCGGGTTGCCATGCAGTCACGTCGGAGCCGACCACGGCTATTTCTCCCGCCATCTCGTGCCCGGGTTGACCTGCGGGCAGCGGGTATGCCAGTGTCCCGCCGGGAAACATGGGTTCTCCGGCCAACATGTGCAGATCCCACTGTGGACAGGTGGTGACGGCCTCCACTCTGACCAGGACTTCCCCTGGCGGGACTGCGGGCACGGGAAATTCCCTGCATGCGACAGTCCCAGACCCGATAATCTGTACGGCTTGCATGGTAGGAGGCAGATCAGGCATGAGGGATGGATGTCCAGTCCAGAATGACACCCAGACAAGGCTCTGTCTTGGATTGAATGAGGGCCCAGGCCGATGCGGCTTCCTGCACCGGAAAGTGATGGGTTATCAGGGGCAATGTCTGCAACTGGCCGCTGGCGACAAGTTTGCGGGTCTCATCCATGCGGGGACGGGTCCAGCCGGCCACCGAATGCAGGGACAGTTCCTGATTTCGCAACTCCTGCAGGGACCACAGATCGTCGGTGCCGTAGAAGCCTGCCGACACGATCTGGCCGCCCCGCGCCATGAAGGGCTGCAGTTGCTGCAGGTGAGTCACCGTCCCCACGGTATCCACCACCACCTGCAGGGGCGGCAAGTTCAGGTTTGCTAGTTCCTTGGGAACCTCTCCGCTGCGTTCATGCAAACGGTAGTGGGTAGGACAGGCCGGGAATTTGGCCAGCCGGTCGGCATGGCGACCCACCATGACCACCCGGGCACCGCGCAGAGACAGGGTCTGCGCAGCCCAGTGTCCCACCATGCCATCGCCAATCACGACTGCGGCGTCTCCAGGCTGCATCTGGGGACGGATACCGCAGTTGTATCCCACCTGGGTCAGCACCATGCCCGCAAAGGCCAATGGTTCCGGTTGGTCTGGCAGCTTCCAGACCTGATCCCGGACACTGACCGAAGGCGAGACTTGGCCTCCTGCCGCATGAAACATGCCGTCCACGCGACCGGTCGCGGCAAAGACGGTTTCGCCGACTTGCAGATCCCGGATGTGGTCTCCTGCCCAGGCCACTGTCCCGATCTTCTGGTACCCCGCGACCACGGGAAAAGGCGTCGGATCCCCTCTTCGGAAGGCGGTGTCGCCGGCCATGCGCTCACCGCGCAGATAGGAGCCTTCCGTGCCATTGCTGATCCAGGAATGTGTCGCCTCGACCACCACATCGTCCGGTCCAGGATCCGGGCAGGTGACCGCTCGGAATTCCACCTCGTGGGCACGAGGAAACACTACAGCGTGGGCCTGCATGAGAGGAAACGTGTGGCTGTCAGAGGCGGGAGCAGCCTGGTCTGTGTAGACTTTAAGGCAGGCTGGGCACCGCCACCAGGCAGAATGCGCCGGGTCCGATACCTCTAGGATACATGAAGCCATGTGGGTCCCAAACTCGCCTTCGGACAGGACGATAGGCTGTCCACCGCCACCGCGTCCCCAAGGCGCCGGGGAGTGAGGGGATGATTGCCAAGCTGCTGTGGCTGGCGGCCGCAGGCGCCATGGGCACGGTCTCGCGCTTTGCCCTGTTGACCACGGTGCAGCGGATCTGGCCCCATAACTGGCCGGTCGGCATCTTGACCGTCAATACCCTGGGCTGCTTCTTGGCGGCCGTCATCATGGCAGGCACAAAGAGTGGTTGGCCATGGCACCCCACGGTTACTGTGGTCGTGCTCACGGGCTTCATGGGGGCTTTCACCACCTACTCCGCGTTCATCGTGGAAACCGGGAAAATCCTGCAGGAGTCCGGCTGGCCCTGGGCCGCCGTGTATGTCGCGGCGCACATTCTGCTGGGAGGCACGGCATTCGGCCTGGGCTGGTGGGCATTCCGATAGGCCAACGGAGACAAGACAATGGGCGGCATCTACAAATTCCTGACGGCTCCCATCGTGGAGACTCAGGGCCAGGTTCTGAACCTGATCGATCTTCTGATTACGGGCGGCGTCTTTCTGGTCTTTTATGTGCTGGCCCGCATTTTTTCGCACCAGTTGCAGAAAAACATCCTGCCCCGGGCCGGCATCGAAGGCTCGGCCCGGCGGCTGCTGAACTCCGTGGTCAGTTTCACCGTGCTGTTTGCCGGGGTGTACACCGCATTGACCTACATCGGCATCAACCTGTCCGTGATGCTGGTGCCGCTGGGGGCCCTCAGCATTGGTCTGGGGCTGGGGTTACAGACATTGGCCAGCAACTATGTCGCAGGCGTGGTGATCCTGATTGAAAAGACCTTCCGGGATGGGGATCTGATTGACGTGGATGGCGTGGTGGGCACGGTGATCGAGACTGGGCTGCGAGCCACCGTGGTCCGCACCTTCAACAACACCGAAGTCATCCTGCCCAATTCCGTTCTGATCTCCCAGCAGCTGGAAAACTGGACCAAGACGGACACCGTGATCCGGGTGGATGCCACCGTGGGCGTGGCCTACGGCTCCCACATTCGGCAGGTGCATGACATTCTGCGACATCAAATCACGCGCCATGAAGCCGTATTGGAGGATCCCGAACCGCGCACATTCCTGACGGAATTCGCGGATTCCGCCGTGAATTTTCGCTTCCTGTACTATGTGGGCGAACCCATGCATCGCTTGAGTTCCCTGAGCGATATTCTGGAAGGCGTCTACCTTGAATTCGAACGTCAGGGCATTGAGATTCCCTTTCCCCAAAGAGACATCTGGATGCGTGTGGCTCAGCAGTCCGCCACGGGGGACGACCCGGTTTCCATGCCTCAGGAGGCCACTGAGATCTGACCGGCGCTGCCACGGCGGCCCGGATCCCTGAGGCTAGGATTCAGCCGGTGTTGGCCAGAGAGGGTCTGAAGCGCGCCCGCAAGGCGGGTCCGCGCAAGGCCACCAGCAGAGTGATGGCTTCGACCATGAAACCACTGAGCAGGGCGGCCACGCCCATGGTGGCTCCCGTCAGGCCCAGCCCGGGCAGGATCAGCAAGGACAGGATGACCGCAACCTGGCGCAAGAGGGCGCTCGGCAGCATGGAGGGGGTGCGTCGCTCCACCAGCCCCATCCCCTGCATGTAGGCACGCAAGGTGACGGCCACCGCGAAGAAGGTGAATAATCGCAGCGGCGTGCTGGCCAGCTCGGCCAGCTCCGGGGCTACGCCCATCAACGACAGCAAGATCCAGGCCCGCAGCGGAGTCCAGTAGAGCCCTGTGGAAATGAGCATGGACAGTAGGCCCATGCTCAGGTTGAAGCGGCCCAGGGCCCGGAACCGGGGATCTTCCTTGAGGAAAGAAGCCGCCAGATTGCGGGTCTCGTTCACCCAGCGATAGGGCCATTGGCCCAGGGCGTACACCACGGCGATCACCGCCAGGTGCAATTCCCCGTCAGGCTGGCGAGCAATGAAGAGGTTGATGAGGGGTCGGCTGAACTCCTGCATCAGCACCATGCCCGCCAGCGGCCAGAAGAAGCGAAAGATGGCGTACAGGGTCAGATGTGCCGGAGTCCCAGGTCCGTGGGGCTGGGTATGCCAAATCTGCTGGCGGTAACGCAGGACGCCCACGGTGATGACCGCCAGTTCCACCAGTTGCCAGGCATACAGAGCCGCGACCGGCAGGAAGACTGGCTGCGTGCGCAGGTGCGGATGCTGCAGGAAAGCCAGGGTGGAGACGGTCACTGCGCCAAAACCGCCGATGGAGGCAAAGCTTACGTACTGGGTCTGGCGGTTGCGGATCAAGGGACCGATCATGATGTTGGCAATGCCCTTGAGCAGGGGATGGGCCAACATCCACCACAGCATGGTCTGCACGTCCTGGGTGGTTTCCACACTGATGCGGTGGACATTCAGCAGGAAGGATCTTCCCAGTGTCGTGCCTGCCAGCAGGGCCTGAATACAGGTGATCACCCCTACCACGAACAGTATGAAGTACAGAGATTGCCAGAAGGATTGCCTGCGCTCCACCAGCACCAGGCTCATCTGTCGGGAATAGATGAGGGGCCCGGTCAGGAAGGAGCTGATGCCCCAGGTCAAGCCAAAGGCGGCTAGGGATTCCACCGGCATGGGAAGCCGGGCCAGCCCGCCCGCAATCCATTGAATGGAGGTCTCCTGCACGAAGATCGTGATGACCAGGGGCAACAGAAACAGGGCAAAGCGCAAGTAGATTCGGGTGCGCAATGCCTTGGCAAGTGGGCGCATGGGAACTGCGGTGTGGTGTACGGCCCCGGGAGTAGGGAATGCTGGCCCACAGCGGACGGCCGGGGTCACCCAGTATCGTTATTAAGGATACTCTGATAAATCGATTTCACAATTCGCAGGCCCGTGTGTCTCCGTCCGCGCCGGGGGCGGTCAGGACAGGGACAGACGGGCCCGGCTGGGGATGCGCGTACCTGGTGCCGGGAGTGAGCGACTCAGGTGCGGGCTGTCTCTGGCACCTGCAACGGGCGACGCACTAAGGAGCGGTGGGCCAGGGCGCAGAGCACAAGGCTGCGCTGCGTATGCTTGTGCTGTCACCGCCCGCCACTGGGTCTTCTGGCCCAGGTAGGCCGTGTCGCCCCAGATGTCGGTCTCGGCTCCATGCAGCAGTTAGGGGACGACCTGACTGTCGTGCCCATGGGCTGCGGTCGTGACCAAGGGGTGGACGAGTCCGGTCTGGCGGTCGATTCCGCTGGGCAGTTTCACGCCGAAGTGCCCTTGCTGGTGGCGTGCAGTCCCGCGGCCGCGTCCGGTTCTGGGTGGAGGTGGGGGCCACAATCAGTGGGGCGTCCACCTCCGTGCCCGGGCGCAGGCGGAGCCTCCGGGCATACAGCGCGGTGCCCAGAGCCTGCGCAATTATAGCCTTTGTCACCTACCCGTTGGCCCCACCACGCCCGGGGCAGGCGGGCATGGGCAGGCGTCCCCGTGGCTGGGCGTGAGGGCGAACGCCCGCCGTGCGCCCCGCTCGTTGACGGCCAAGTGCAGTTTGCGACCCGGGGACAGGAGATGCGCCGATGGGGACAGACCACCCGCGGCGTCGAGGCGATGCAGTGGAGGCCGGTACAGCGGCCATAGCCGCCGGTCAGAGAGACGTACAGCGGGGTCCGGACGCGCGCCTCCGGGCCCCGAAACGCGCATAACAGGGCAGCGCGGGACACTCGGCACGCAGATATGACGGGACATGGGGGTGCAGTGGCTCTTGCAGTCCCGATCGCGGCTCCGATGGCAGTGAATCAGGATCGTCATGATCTCGTGGGAAAACAGCCGGGGAGGAGGGCCGCCGCCGGGCCCGGAGACCCAGGCAGCGAGTGGCCGCCGCGGCCATGCTGGCTCGCACTGCGGGCAGAAATCATCGACATGACCGAGTAGTGGAACAGCGGGGCAGAGACCAAGACAATCAGCTTGAGCTTGAATTCCGACGCATCTGTGATGGCCGGAATTGCACTAGATACAAAATGCCAGAATTCGAAATAGTTTTTGCGGATAAAAGAACCAGTTCGACCGGTCTGCAGCTGGCTGACCTGACCGCAAGACCCATCGGCCTCCACGTTCTTGATCCTGAACAATCCAACAGGGCGTGGACAGTCATCGAGCCCAAACTCGACAAGGATTCCTCAGGAAGGCATAAAGGCTGGGGTTTGAAAACATTCCCCTAAAAAACGAAAGGCCCCGGGAAACCCCAGAGCCCATCGCCGACCGGGAACAGCCCCCAATCCAATGGATGTATCCTAGGGGGCGGAAATTGATTTGTCCAGTGAACAATCTGTGGCATCAGTGCTATCGCAAAGTCTTCCAAACCCTAGGATTTCCTCCCTGCAAGCCAGACTCCGGCCCGCCTTGGGAAAATTCCTGCCCTGGGAATGCGGTCGCACGTTCCAACGCCCGGAGGAATCCAGAACTGCTGTCGGAGGCTCCGAATTCTTTGCGCGATCGATTGTGCGGCGCGCAGAATTCCCAGCGTCGCCTGGACACATTTCACCCGTCTGGCAGGAGGAGCGGCCCCCAGCGCCGACTGTACCCAACCGGAAATCCCGATCAGCCTGCTGCCCAATGGCGGGAACATGCCAGCCCTTTGCATCTGCATTGTGCGGTGGATTTGGGCTGCGCTCTCCCGGCCGGGGGAGCCGGTTTCTGTCGTCCCCGGCATCCCCGTCTCTCGTCCCCGGTGCGGTTGCGCGGCCCGATCTTGGCCGCGCATGATCTCGCCGACTGCGCGTTTCAGTGTATTGGTAGCGTCCGGTCGCCCAGGCCCAGGCGATGGCCAAGTCCGGCGGCAAGACCAAGCCCAGCGCGAGCCCATCACCGTGCGTTGCGACTGGTCTGCACACTCCCAAGCCTCGATGGGGCTTCTCGGGCTGCGGTCCTGCCAACGGATGGCATTTTGCCGGTGTGCACCCGATGCAGCCATTGTGCGGCAATGGCGCTGCCGGGACACGCCGCCGTGGGGGACGGCCGCCCGGCACAGAGCAGCGCCATCCCAGGTTGGCGATTTATGTAGGCGCGTGGAACCCGGACCCGGCCCGCCGTGTCCGCAGCAGGCACGGGGAGAGGTACGAGACCTGCGCAGGGAATCCGTGACCTCTTCCTCGGTCGCCGGGTCTGACAGGTCGGACCATGGCGGCAGGCAGGAGAGACGCAGCATCTGCTCCAGATTCACCCGCGGGCGGCCGCGCCGGGGTCCCGCCACGTCATAGTGGGGCACGACCAGGTCCACCAGGGCCGCTCCAGGCCGCCGGTCCATCTGGAGCAGAGAGAGGTGACGGCGGGTGGCGTAGACGGCAGGGTCGACAGGCCGCAGGACCAAGGGGGTAGCCATAACACCATGCAGAGACAAGAATGCGAGGCACGCTCCCGCTTGCTTTACACCGCGCTGTCCGACACATGCCGGGCTCCCCGTCCTGAGTTAATCAGAGTATCCTTAATTCGACTTTGTACAAAGTCTACCAAGCCAGACTGAGGCCTTTTCCCTTGTACAGTCTTCTCTTGAAACAATTGGAGGGATTTATCGATTGTCGAAGTCCAGCATCAACAGTACGTAAATCCGGCTACGAGCCTTTTGGCAGAGAGAGAAGGCCTTGGATTGTGCCGACAGATTGTACAAAGTCGAGCTTAAGTTATAACAGCATGGTGGCGGGGACGAGACTGTCTCCCCGGCCCGGCGCATGTACATTGGATGGGACAACATGCCTGTACCTGCAAGCCCCCTGACCACGCCTCCCGGCAGCCACTGGTTTGGCTACTACGACAAATGGCAGTTCAGCCCCCGGGACAATCTGGTGCTGGGCATGCAGGCGGCCTTCGACTTGCGGCCGCCCACTCCGACCGACGAGATCGAACTGGGAGTCATGGATCTGGAGGAGCCGGGCAGGCCCTGGCGGTCCCTGGGCCGCACCCGGGCCTGGAACTGGCAGGCCGGCTGCATGCTGCAATGGGTGCCGGGAAATCGGGACGTGTGCATCTGGAACGAGATTGCGGATGGCCAGTTCCGGGCGCGGATCCTGGAACTGAACGGAACCAGCCGTGTCCTGCCGCGCCCTGTCTTCACCTTGCACCCGGATGGCCAGACGGCCCTGACCCTTGACTTTCACCGTCTGGAAGACTTGCGGCCGGGCTATGGCTACTATGGCTCCCGAGACCCGAATTTTCATGACTTGGCACCGGCCGGAGCCGGGATCTGGCGTATGGATCTGATCACGGGTGCCAGTCGGCTGATTTTGAGTCTGGCCGAGATTGCCGCCATTCCGTATCCGGGTGGGGACATCTCCGGAGCCAAGCACTATTTCAACGTCCTGATCTGCAATCCGTCCGGCAGTCGCTTTCTGTTTCTGCACCGGTGGCGGGAACAGGGCGGTCCCTTCAGGACGCGGCTGGTGACGGCGGATATGGAGGGTGCCAACGTGCGGATTGTCGATCATTCCGGATACACGTCTCACCTGATTTGGCAGGATGACTGCACCATCCTGGCCTGGTCCCGCGTGCCGGGCCGCGGGGCCGGCTTCTATCTGTTCCCGGATGGCGACGGGCCGCCGCGGCCTCTGGGTCACGAAGCCATGCCCCTGAACGGGCACTGCACCTACCTGCCCGGAGCGGACTGGGTATTGAACGACACCTATCCGCAGGGCCCTGGGCGGTTGCAGGAACTGTACCTTTTCCACGTGCCTACGGCCACGCGGCGGGATTTGGGAACCTTTCCGGCTCCGGCGGCGTATCGCGATGAAGTGCGATGTGACCTGCATCCGCGCAGCAATCGCAAGGGCACGCAAGTCATCATCGATTCGGCCCATGGCGGGCAGGGTCGTCAGATGTATCTCCTGGACATCGCCGCGATGCGGGCTGACGTGGAGGGAACGGTGGGTTTCACGCCGCCCGGGAGGCTTTGAGCCGGGCCAAGGTACGGGTCAGGGCAGGCGAAGTGCCGCAGCAACCGCCCACCACGCAGACTCCGGCTTCCACCCAAGCAGTGGCCATTGCCCGGATCCGCGCAGGGGTCAACGGTTTTGCGCCTGGAGGCATACGCTCCGGTTCGCCGTTGGGATATACGACCCGCAGGCTCTGCGCCCCGCTGGTGCCTGCCTGCAGAAGCGCAGGTACCCGGTGGGATTGTACGCAGTTGATCCCGGCCCATATGTGATCATGGTCTGCACACAGTTGCACGCAGTCCCGTATGGGATCGCCGGCGCCGGTATGGTGGCCGTCCGGACTGGTAAAGGACAACCATGCCGGTTTCTCCGGGATCCCGGCCAGCAGCTCCACCAGAACTTCGCCCTCGCGCAGGCTGGGGATCGTCTCACACGCCAGAATATCCGCGTTCGAATGGGCCAGGATTTCCAGCTGCGGCGCATGAAATGCATGGAGCCCGGCCCGGTCCACGTCGTATTGGCCCGTGTATTCGGAGCGGTCGGCCCGATGTGCCCCATAGGGACCCAGGGAGGCGGCAATGCGGGGCGTCCGGCTACCACCTGTCGCCCGATATGCCTCTGTCGCCTGGACTGCCAACGTCACTCCGGACACCAGGCAAGCTGCCGCTTGGGATGCACTGAGCCCCGCGGCCCTAAGTCCGGGCAGAGCGGCCTGATAGGTGGCGGTGGTCAGGATGTCGGCCCCGGCCTGGGCGTATGACAGATGGATCTCCCGGACGACCTGGGGAAATTGCAGCAACGCCCAGGCAGACCACAGCGGATGATCTGCCACCCGGATCCCGCGCCGCTCCAGCTCCGTGCCCATGGCGCCATCCAGTACCAGGAAAGGACTTTCGGTCTGCAGGGCAGACCAGGCAAGGGACTTGACGGTCATGTGTAAGCCGTTTCCGGGTTGCCATAGCGACAGCGGAGCAGAGTCCCCATCCTACAGCTGCAGGGAACATGCCCTGCGGGCCGGGACTGTAGGGGGCGACCGGTGCCCCCTCCGTATGCCGCATGAAGACTGCGGTGGCTTGATGACCGCGGGGATGATGTGGCCACCGGATGTTCCTTGACCGGCATGTTCGTCCGGGACAGCTCCCGCAAGCGGCTCTGGCGGCAAGGCCGGGGTCCCAGTGCTCCCGTCCATCCATGTGTCTTGACCGATCCGGGACAGCAGAACCGCGACTTTCCGTGCGCGCCACAGCGCACGTGTCGATCGTCCCGCACGCCTCTCGGTGTAGCGGATCGTATGGATGGCCCCAAAGACGCGTGGAGTTTCCAAGGGGGTCCATGGGCTTTGGACATCGAAGTGCACGGCGCAGCATTGAATACGGAATCCGCGCCCGGCGAATCCCGCCTGCCGCTGACAGAAAGGCCGAGTCCAGGCTCCGGGTGTATGGCACTCCCTGGCTGAGACTGCCGGTGCCATGAAAAATAGACAGGGACGGGGAGGGGCAAGGCAACTCTGGCCCCCCTGACCGTACCGGCTCTACTGGCCCCACAGGGCGGCGCGCTCCATGAAGACATGCGGATTCGCCCGCCAGTCGGCGTACCCGATGCGGCGGCGGTTGTCCGTCAGCCAGTCAATGCGACTGTTCAGGTCGGCATCAGCGGCGGCCAGCGTAAATCCTCCGTACTCGACTTGGGAGTGACGCCTGCCGCCGTGATGGTGTAGGCAGTGCTGCCGTCCGCCACCAGTGTGCCGTTGGGCATCTCAAGGGGCACGGCGGCGGGCGCAGGTGCCGCGGCCCTGTGAGTTTACTGCCTGCCGCGCCCGGCACCAGACAGGCGGACCTCGGATGCCACAGGGCCGTCTCGGTCAGGTCCCAGGATGCGTCGTGCGCACGTACCGGGTGCGGACCTCTTCCTCCCACGTGCGCAGCTCCCCCAAGGTCACGTCCCAGGGCTCCCGTTCCCATTGGCGCAAACGCATGTCGTACACGCCCAGGTCCCAAGACAGGCACTCTCGCACAGTCTGCTTGTCCCGGTCGAAGGCAATCCCCCATACGGTCACAGGCTTCGACCGGCGGTGGAAGGCGTCCGCGTAGAAGGTGCCCAGGGCCTGTTGCAGGGCTGTCTGTGCTGTCTGCTGTACCTTCAACTCCAGTACGCAGATCCGGTCCGGCAGTTCCACCACCAGGTCTGCTCGACCTCCTCCCACCACTGGTTCGGCCACCAGCGGCAGGTCCAGGCTCTGACACAGCACGTGGAGCAGGGCCTGCCAGTAGGCTTCGTACGGTTGGTCCCGGTCGGGACCGAAGCGTTGCAGGGCATGCGGCACGGCCTGCAGACAACCGGACAGGAGACTCGCCAGGACCGCCTTGTCCCCGGAGGCCAAGGCGGTCTGCAACTGCATGGCGGTGGCCATGCGGGGAATCCGGTGCTCCGCCAGCGATTCAGGAGCTCGGGTTGCGAACCACTCGGTCAGGGAGACCGCGAACGCCTCCTGCACCTCGCGGTTGGGGCTGGTGAGGGCCGGGGGCGTGGCCGCGTCCAGGGTCAGGTAGCCGGCATGCAACAGGAGGGTGGGGACATGGGGCCGTCCCGCATCGAAGCGCGCGGCCAGCAAGGGCCGCGCGGCGGTCCCGGTCGGATCCGGCAGGGCCTGGATGCGGCTGGTGCGCAGGCCGCGCAGGAGCATGTCGGGCGTGCCCGTCTCCGCCCATGTGCGGGGCAGACGCTCCAGACTCCATTTTGTGGCCTCGGTGGGGTCGCCCAGATCTTGCAGGCAGCCGGCCAGCGTGAAGGGGTTGAACACGGCTTCCTGCCCCTCGGCAAAGCGGTAGCCATTATAGTGGTCCTCCAGGGCCGCGTAGAGGGCGTGGGAGGTGCATCCCAAGTGCATGGCCCCCTGTTGCACCAGGGCGGCCATGCTCGCTTGGTGAATCTCGGCATGCGTGAAGCCCAGCAGGCCGTTCACATCCTGCCGGTGCGACAGATCCCGCAGGTGGTTGGCTCCCGAGAACAGGCCTGCATGGGCCAGGCGCACAATGCCCGTGACCAGCGTATACTGGATGCACTGGTGGCTCGTTTTCAACACCCGGTAAAAGGATCGCAGGACATCCAGGATCCCTTCCCGCACGGCCGGGGACTGGTCCAGGTTGTCCGTAAGGGCAGAGTCGTATTCGTCCACCAGCACCACTACCTTGGGGCCCGCGGCGGCCATCCGCTCCAGCAACCAGCTCAAGGTCCGGGCCGGGGACACCGCCCGGGGCAGGTCCGGGGCATGCCGCCGGACCTCGGCCTCTACCAAGTCGTGCAACTCTGCCCGCACGGCTTCCGGGGAATGGGGGTTGTCCAGCGCGAGGTCCAAGCGCAGCACAGGCCGCGTCTGGCCTTCCCAATCCCAGTTTCCTGCCTGTCCGATCCAGGTGCCGGCGAACAGGTCGCGCCGGCCTTGGAACAGGCATGCCACCGTGTCCAGCATAAGGGTCTTGCCGAAGCGCCGCGGGCGGGCCAGAAACATGTGGGGCGCGGCCCGATGGGCCAACAGGGCAGCGAGGGCCTGGGTCTTGTCCACGTACAGCAGGTCCGGGTCGGACTGGACCCGCGCGAAGTCGGCGATACCGACGGGCAGCTGGGGGATCATTGGGCACTCCTTACTCCCAGACGAATGGCATTGCCGGACGTGTATCGTGCGCTACCGTTTGCCCCAATCCTCAGCCCGCGGTTACGTCGCCTTCCCGCCATGCCGGACAGCCTGTTGCTCGTCAACGGGTTTTCGCTCAAGGGCAGGTATTCAAGGCTGTCCGGGTGACTTCAGCCCGGGGGCATGGATCTCGTCCCCCGATTGTCCACCCGCCATGGGCGTTTGAGACTGCGTAGGGGCCCAATTCCGCAGGGATGATATGCATTGTATATTGCCCTTGATGCATGCCCCGGTCTGTTCCCGCACCCCGGCCTCCGCCCGGGGCAGGTGTGTACAGTGTCTGCCTGATGGCACGCAGACGACAAGAGGGTCGGGTCCTCTGCCCAATGTTCCTGGCTCCGGCCCTGAGTGTCGCTGTGCAGGTGGTGCCCCCGCGCCTGGACGCGCAGCCGCGGGGGCACCGTGGCCCAGGGTCAGCCGCGGGATGCCGCCCCAGCTTGGGATGAGTGCTGGATGCGGCAGACGGATGGACAGGGCAGTTTCTCCGCCAGACGGACGGTCACAAGGGCATGCCAAGATGTCAAGGCCACTCGTATGCGGCGCGCTCATGCGGCGCGCGGCCTGATCCGCAAGCCCGGCTGAAACGGTCGAACAGCAGAAACAATCCACAATTCCATCTGTCTGCCCCCAGTGCTTGCCATGTGATTTTCAGGTTTAATCCGGAGCAATACAATGGTCGGACACACAACCACTCCTCCGCGCGCGGTCCTCCCATGCCCCCTCTCGGTCACCCGGCAGCTGGCCCAATGCATGCCACTGCCCAGCTCTCCGTAATGGACTGCGCCCAGTGCTCCAGCCCGCCGGATGTCCTGATTCGGTCCGTGAGACGATGCGCAACAGTGCCGACACTGTCATGGCATGGGAGGTTCCTGGGCCGTCACGCTCGCAACGGCGCGGCACGTGCCTGGAATGGCCCGAAAGTGCTGGTACCTGGAGGTATCCGGGTACCGGATCCTGAACACCGCCTTCCGGGAAGATGAAAGTCCCTTGTCTCCATGACCTGACGGCACCTCGGCATGGACCTGCAAAGTCCTGGCACCGGCCCAGGCACGGGCTTCTGCCATGATCGGGGCAAACTGCCAGAACGCGTATCCCGGCCCGCACCTTGGCCTTCCATCTGTTGACTTGATTCGAGGCCGGTGTTACCCTAAGTGCCACGCGGCGGCACAGGGCCCACTAGCTCAATTTGGCAGAGCAACTGACTCTTAATCAGTGGGTTCGGGGTTCGAGTCCCTGGTGGGTCATTCCGTATCCCTGTGTCTCGCGCGACCGCATCGGCAAGTGAGGACATTATTTCTGGCTGGCAAGAGCCTGCTGTTGCCTTGCTCCGACGCCGCACCGCCCATTTTCTGCGACAACTTGGGCTGGACGGGCCGGTCAGAGGACCGCTGGTCCTCGGCAAAGGGCGTGTGCAGGGATAAAAGAGACAACTAGGGCAATCCGGTGCATCAGCATACCCAAGCGTTGCGTCCCCGTTTCCGGGGTGTGAAACTGTACAACCATGCCGCCGGCATCCTGTCCTTTTGGCATCCTACGGACTGGCACATGCAGGAGTCCGCAAACCCGGAGATTGGGGTGACCTTGTGGCCCAGTCCGGAAGATCCCCTGACCCACATTCTGGTGGATGTCAAGGATCTGCAGCACCCCCTGGCGGAGGGGGAACCCGAGATTCTGGAGGAAGGCATCCGGGAAGGACTGTCCGAACTGGAGGACTGTGTCTTGCAGTCCTGGCGCTCCCTGACCCCGGAAGAAACCGGCGACTGGGGGGTGGAGTGGCATTGCACGTTCCAGTTGCATGATGCGCTCTGTATGCGCCAGGCCCGCATGTTCGTCCAGGGAAACTTTCTGTATGCCGTTACCTTCCAGGGATCCTCGCCGGGCAATTTCGATTTCTGGAAAGACATGTTTGAATTCATCATGCTGACCGTGGCGACCCACCACTTTTCGGTGCCTGATTGGGCCGTCAGCGAAGGCATGCAGCTGGATGATCCGTACCTGCACTGAAACGGGGCTGCAGACCCCCGTGGATACACCGTGATTTGGCTCACACCGATTGACCGATTGAAGGAGTTGGGATATGAGTGGAAAGTTGAATGTAGATCGCAGAGGGTTTTTGAAGCTGACCGCCGCCACGGCGGCCGCAGTGGCCATTACGGCCTGCGGCGCGGCCCCGGAAGCACCCGCCGCGCCGCCCGCGCCCGCCGCGGAAGCACCCGCCGCGGACAGTGGCCCTGCCGACCTGGGCTCGCAGTACAATGAGGCACCGATGCTGGCGGAACGGGTTGCCGCCGGTGCACTGCCGCCGGTGGCGGATCGGCTGCCGCCCAATCCGGAAGTGGTGGTGCCCGTGGAGGAAGTGGGTACCTACGGCGGGCAGTCCATAGTGGCCATCGGCAATGCGAATCATCTCTTTGGTGATCCCCAGGCGGTGATGGGGACGGAGCTGGTGCTGCGGATTGACAGTGACTTCAGCAGCATTACCGGCGGCCTGGCCGAAAGCTGGGAGTTCCTGGAAGGGGGCACAGTACAGATGCTCTATCTGCGTCAGGGCCTCAAATGGTCGGATGGCGCGGAGTTCACTGCCGATGACTTCATGTTCGCCTGGCATGACCTGTGGCTCAACGCGGAGTACGCGCCGGGCGGGCCTCCGGGAGCCTGGCAGACCGGCAGCGGCGCGGACCGCCAGCCTTTGGTCATGGAGAAGGTGGATCAGTTCACCATCAAACTGACTTTTGCCCAGCCGTATCCGCTGATCGTGTTGCATCAGGGTTTCTATGCCGGTTCGCAGGGCGGATTGTGGCAGCCGGCGCACTACGCCCAGCAGTTTCATCCGGATTATGCAGAGGCGGAGGGCCTGGAGGGCATGATCTCCGACGCCGGGTTTGAGACCTGGGATCAGCTGCTGCGGGATCGCTGCCGCGTGGGTTCCACGATTCCGGCGCAGGTGGGCCTGCCCGGCATGACGGCCTTTATCCGCGTGGACGATGCGGCGGATCACCACTCCTATGAGCGGAATCCCTACTACTGGAAGGTGGATACCGAAGGCAATCAGTTGCCTTACATCGACACCACCCTGATTCACATCATCTCCGACCGGGAGGTGTCCCTGGCCAAGCTGATCGCCGGCGAGCTGACTTTTGCCGGCCGGCAGGCGCAGCTCAAGGACATGGAACTGTATGGACAGAGCCGGGAATCGGCGAATCTCAAGATCAAGATGTGGAGTTCCACGTTCCCCGGCAAGACCGTGATTGTCCCCAACCATACGGTGCCGGATCCCAACCTGCGCGCCTTTTTCCAGAACAAGGACGTGCGCCACGCCCTGTCCGTGGCACTGGATCGGAACGACATCAACAATGCGGTCTACTTTGGTCTGGGAGAACCCCGGCAGTGGGCGGCCTGGCCCACTTCCAAGTACTACCAGGAGGGAGACGCCGCCCACTGGGGTCAGCATGATCCGGACCTGGCCCACCAGTTGCTGGATGCGGCGGGGTATGATCAGAAGGATGGCGACGGGTTCCGGTTGCACCCCGATGGCAGCCGCGTCACCTGGACCTGTCACCTGGATACGGAACAGGCCGATGTGGTCAATGTGTTTGAGCTGGCCGCGGAACACTGGCGGACCGTGGGGCTGGAGGTCGTGCTGAACCCGATCAACCGGGCCCTGCTGAACGAACTGGTGGCGGCCAACGAAGTCGCCATGTCCGGTTGGGAGGGTGACATCTCCGACATTACGTGGCCCTGGAATTCCCGCCTCAATCATCCCAGCCACGGCAACGTGCGCTGGGGCCGGGCCTGGCAGCTGTGGCTGGACGGCGATACCGAGAACGAATTCGCCGAGGAACCGCCGGACGAGGTCAAGTGGGTGGACACTACGTGGCAGGAAATGATCAATGCTCTGACGGACGCGGAGCATGTGGCCAAGTCCCGTGAGCTGTGGGACTGGTTCTACGACTACCTGCCGGGCTTTGGTACGGTGGGGATTCCCAAGCCGGTCGTCATGAAGGAGCACTTCACCAACTTTCCCGACAATGGGGTGTGGGGGTTCTCGGTCATCCGCGCGGTCCCGGTCCATCCGGAACAGTTTTTCTTCAAGTCCTAGGTGTATCGCGGGCAGGCGCAGCCTGCTCTTGGGCGGGGTGCCCGCGGGCACCCCGCCGCAGGTTATGGCTGCCGGTCCCCGGGAAGCCCGTAGGCCATGCGTACCTTTCTGTTGCGGCGGGTATTGCAACTGATTCCGACGCTGTTTCTCATTTCCATCGTCAGTTTCGCCATCATTCAGCTGCCACCGGGTGATTATCTCACCACATACGTGGCCAATCTGGCGGCCGCCGGCGAAATCGTGTCGGAGGAAGAGCTGGCGGGTCTGTACCGGCAATACGGTCTGGACCAGCCGGTCTATGTGCAGTACGGGAAGTGGATCACCAAGTTCCTGCGCGGGGACATGGGACAATCGTTCTACTGGGATCGGCCAGTCAACAAACTGATTGGGGAACGTATCGCCCTGACGATGCTGCTCTCCTGTTTCTCCCTGCTCTTCGCCTATGCCATTGCCATTCCCATTGGCGTCTATTCAGCGGTCCGGCAATACAGCGTCACCGACTATGCCGTCACGTTTCTGGGTTTCATCGGGCTGGCCACGCCCAATTTTCTGCTGGCCCTGATTCTGATGTTCATCGGCATCAAGTACTTCGGGGCCGGGGCCGGGGGCCTCTTTTCGCCCGAATACCTGGACGCGCCGTGGAGCCCCGGCCGGATCTGGGACATGCTGCAGCACATGGTGCTGCCTGTCATGATCGTGGGCACCGCCGGCACCGCGTCCACCATTCGGGTGATGCGGGCCACTACGCTCGATGAACTGGGGCGGCCCTATGTGGAGACAGGGCGGGCCAAAGGGCTCACGGAACGCAAACTGTTGCTGCGCTATCCGGTGCGCGTGGCCCTCAACCCCATTCTGAGTACCATCGGCTGGCTCTTGCCGGAGCTGGTTTCGGGAGCCGTGATCGTGGCGCTGGTCCTGAACCTGCCCACCACCGGCCCGCTGCTGCTGGGCGCCCTGCGTTCGCAGGACATGTTTCTGGCGGCCAGCATGATCATGATTCTGAGCACGCTCACGCTGGTGGGCACGCTGGTGTCCGATATATTGCTGGCCTGGGTGGATCCGCGCATTCGGTACGGATAGTTGCATTCGCCGATGGCCGCCCCTGTCTCGCCCGCCGTATCGTCCGCCCCGCCCGGGGCGGAGCTGGGATTTCTGGAAAGTGGTCCGGAAGGGGGTGGCAGCCGCCAGTTCCTGACTCCGCGCCAATTGATGTGGCTGCGGTTCAAACGCAATCGCATGGCCCTGTGGGGCATCGGGCTGCTGCTCCTGATGTACCTGCTGGCGCTCTTTGCCCCGGTTGTGTCGCCGTATCTGGCGCAGACCCGGTTTCCGGATCACCTGTATCTGCCGCCGCGCAAGGTGCATTTGCGGGAAGCCGGGGGAGCCTTCCGCGCGCCGTTCGTCTATGCCGTGAAGCTGGAAGTGGACATGGAGAGTTTCCAGCGGATCTTTGTGGAGGACCTGTCGGCCTCCACCCCGGTGCGCTTCTGGATCAAGGGGGACCCCTACCGGCTGTGGGGTTTCATTCCCATGGATCGCCACCTGGTGGGCATCGACAACCCGGCGGAATACGGCCCGCTGTTTCTGCTGGGAGGTGATAAATTCGGCCGGGACCTGTTGGCCCGCGTCTTGCAGGGTGCCCGTATTTCCTTGACCCTGGGACTGGTGGGGGTGGTCATAGTGCTGGTCATAGGACTGCTGCTGGGGGGGCTGTCCGGGTTGCTGGGCGGTGTGGTGGACAACATCGTGCAGCGTCTTATCGAGTTTGTGCGCTCGATCCCGACCATCCCTCTGTGGATGGGTCTGGCCGCGGCCCTGCCGCCGGAAATGCTGCCGGTGAACCGCTATTTTGCGATCACCATCATCGTGTCCTTCGTGGGCTGGACTTCGCTGGCGCGCGTGGTCCGGGGCAAATTTCTCTCCACCCGGGAAGAGGACTTCATCATGGCAGCCCGTGCGGCCAGTGCTACCGAGTTCTACCTGATCCGGGCGCACCTCATTCCCTCCTTCATGAGCTATGTACTGGTGCACCTCACCTTGGCCATTCCCAGCATGATCCTGGCCGAGACCGCCCTGAGCTATCTGGGGCTGGGGCTGCGTTCGCCGACCATATCCTGGGGCGTGCTGCTGGGCGATGCCCAGCAACTGGTGGAAATTGCGGTGCACCCCTGGATTCTGTGGCCCGCCGCGTTCGTGGTGCTGACCGTGCTGGCCTTCAACTTTGTGGGGGATGGCCTGCGGGATGCTGCCGACCCCTATGCCCAGGCAGGCTCTGGGGCATGAGCCGCCCGTTGCTGTCCGTCAGGGATCTGCAGACGCACTTCTTCACGGCGGAAGGCGTGGTGGCCGCCGTGGATGGCGTCTCCTTTGATCTGGAGGGCGGCAAGGTCAAGGGCATAGTGGGCGAAAGCGGCTGTGGCAAGAGCATCACGGCCCGTTCCATCATGCGGATGGTGCAACCGCCAGGAAAGACTGTGGCGGGCGAAATCTGGTACACCGCGCCCCCCGTTGATGCTGCCGTGGACCTGCTGGCCCTGCCGGAATCCGGCTCGGAAATGCGCTCCATTCGCGGCGGCGAGATTGGCATGATCTTTCAGGAACCGCGGGCGGCCCTCAGTCCCATTCACACCATCGGCAGCCAGATCATGGAGAATGTGCGGTTGCATCGGGACGTTACGGAAACGGAAGCCCGAGACCTGGCGGAGCACATGCTGGAGCGGGTCCACATTCCCCGGCCGGACCTGCGGATGACCAGCTACCCCCATCAGCTCAGTGGGGGCATGTGTCAACGGATCATGATTGCCATGGCCCTCTCCTGTCAGCCGCGGCTGCTGATTGCCGATGAACCCACAACCGCCCTGGACGTAACCACCGAAGCCCAGATTCTGGAACTGCTGGAAGAACTGGACCTGAGCATGATGTTCATCACGCATGACCTGGGCGTGGTCGCCGAGATCGCGGACGAAGTGGTGGTCATGTACCTGGGGCGCGTGGTGGAGCAGGGCACGGTGGAGCAGATCTTCTATGAACCCCACCACCCCTACACCCGCGACCTGCTCTCTTCCCTGCCCCGCATGGAGAAAAAGCAGGACTGGCTGACCACGATGCGGGGTTCGGTGCCGGATCCGTACCACCAGCCTCCGGGTTGTCCCTTTCATCCGCGCTGCTCCGCATTCAAACCCGGTCTTTGCGACGTGCGCGTACCCCAGACCATTGACCTGGAAGATGGCCGCCAGGTGCGCTGCCTGCTGTATGAAGCCGCAACCTCGCCTGCAGACCATGCCGCCTGAGGCCGCTGCCGTCGCGAGTCCCATTCTGCAGGTGGAAGCCCTGCGGATGCATTTTCCCGTCTCGCAGGGCTTCCTGGGACGGGTGTCCCATCACGTCAAGGCCGTGGACGGAGTCAGTTTTGCCCTGGCCCGCGGCGAAACCCTGGGTCTGGTGGGGGAGAGCGGCTGCGGCAAGACCACGCTGGGGCGCATGTTGATGCGCCTCTATACACCCACATCGGGTCAGATCTGGTTTCAGCCCCGCGCCGAATCCCGGCCGCTGCCCCTGGCGACCATGTCGCAGAGTGAATTGCGGATGGTACGCCATCACTTCCAGATGATCTTCCAGGATCCCTACTCCTCGCTCAATCCGCGCCAGAACATTATGGACATTGTGGGCGAACCGGTGCGCCTGCAGGGTCAAAGCAACCGGCATGAAGTACAGGAGCGCGTACTGGAGATGATGCGCCTGGTGGGCTTGCGACCTGAATTCGCGACCCGCTTTCCCCATGCCTTCAGCGGCGGCCAGCGGCAGCGGATCGGCATTGCCCGCGCCTTGATCCTGCATCCGGCCCTGGTGATTGCCGACGAACCCGTCTCCGCCCTGGACGTGTCCGTGCAGGCCCAGATTCTGAATCTGCTCAAGTACTTGCAGCTGCAACTGGATCTGACGTATGTTTTCATTGCCCACGATTTGAGCGTGGTCAAGCATATCTGCAACCGTGTGGCCGTCATGTATGTGGGCAAGCTGGTGGAAGTGGCGGCGGTCGACCGGGTTTTCACGCGCCCGCGGCATCCCTATTCCGAAGCCTTGCTGTCCGCGGTCCACAGCCCTGATCCGAACCGGGAGGCGCAGCGCACGCGCATTGTGCTGGAAGGGGATGTGGCGGATCCGGCCCATCCGCCATCCGGCTGCTACTTTCATCCCCGATGTCGCTATGTGCAGGCGGTGTGTCGCACGGAGGAACCGCTTTTGCAGGAAGTGGAGCCTGGACACCAGGTGGCATGCCATTTTGCCGCGGATCTGGACCTGATCGGGGCCGAGATTTAATTCGCCCTATGGTCCATGCTGGTATACAATCTCTTCCCTTTGACCGGCTCCGGTCGAATTCGCCGGCGGTCACTTCCACTCATGACAGAGCATGCTCCGCAATATGGCTGAAACCAAATCGAGCTCCCATCCCGTCTCCCGCAAGCCGGCCGTTCCCCGGCGCAAGACTGCGGGGCAGACGAATGCGTCCCGCGGGAGAGGATCCCGTTCCCAGTCCAAGCCGACAACCCGGAAGTCCGCCGCGGCCAAAGCCAAATCCCTGAAGGCGGCGCGGCCGGTGCCCGGGAACGCAAGGGATGAGGTGCCGCCTGCCACGCTACCGGAACCGGACACTGATCCCATTTCCATGGAATGGGGTCGGCAAAAGCTGGATGCAGAGCTGAAACGCACGCGGGAGGAACTGGCACACCTGCGCGCCGCGATGTACAGCGAAGTCGACATAGACCCGGAAGAAGGGGATGTCGAAGTATCGGAGCGTCTCAAGAACGTGACCCTCATCGCCATGCTGGAAAAGCGGGAAACCGCCTTGCAGGAGGCGCTGTCTTCGCTCCTGAAGGGCCGCTACGGCATTTGCAACCGGTGCCAGAAGCCCATTGGCAAGGGACGCCTGGAAGCGCGCCCGGACGCCAAGTTCTGCGTGCAGTGTCAGGAAGAGATTGAACGCGCTGCCCGTCGGCTGGCCTGAACACCCCGGCCCAGCAGCCTGTGCGCATGGCCATTCACGTCTCCACACATCCCCTGATCCTGCACAAGGTGACGCTGCTGCGGGACGTGAATACGGAACCGGAAAAATTTCGCAAGGTGATGGCGGAGATCGCCACTCTGCTCACCTACGAAGTCACGAAGGACCTGCCGCTCACCACGCGCCCGGTCACTGCCCCGCTGACCCATGTCCCCCGCGGTCGCTGGTGTACGACCCGGCTGGCCTTCGCGCCCATTCTGCGGGCTGGATTGGGCATGGTGCAGGGCGCCTGGAGTGTCATTCCCCACGCGCAAGTCTGGCATCTGGGTCTCAGGCGGAACGAAGAGACGCTGCAACCGATCTGCTACCTGGAACCCACGCCTGGGCCGGTGGACAGCTGCATTGTGCTGGACCCCATGCTGGCTACCGGCGGCACCGCGGCGGCGGCACTTACCTTGCTCAAGGATCTGAAGGTACCTGACATTCGGTACTCCTGCATCCTGGCCGCGCCGGAAGGCATCCGACATCTCAACGCAGTGCATCCGGATGTTGCGCCCTTTATCGGTGTGGTGGACGAGAGATTGACCGATGCCCGGGACGAGTGTCCCCCCGGTTTCATCTGGCCCGGTCTGGGAGATGCCGGCGATCGGCAGTTTGGTCCGTTCTAGGGCACAGGCCTGCTCCCCGGGTACAATCTGACTCTGGAGGAGTCGGAATACACAGAGACCGCGCGCGGCGATTTCGGATTGGGAAACCGGACTGGTCATCGGGACAGACTGGGCAAAGCCCAGCCCTGGATTGCCCCAGGGGCAGTATCTCGACTTCGTACCACAGCGCGACCGCGGTGCTGGACGTAAGAGGCATAGGGCAGTCGGCAACTGTGTGTCAAGTCATGCACGCTCCGTTGACCTTGGAGTTTCCCGCAGGCCCTCCACATCGCAATTGCACCGCGAGGGTTCGCGCATCGGTGCTCTCGGGGGATCTCCAAGGCTCGCCTCCACGCCTCGGTCAGGGCCTGGCACAGTCTGCCTCTGATATCCAGGGAACTGGGGCCGCACCGGTTGCCCCTTGATGATCAGCGGCGTCGCATCGCCGTACACTTGCTCCTCACCGGGTTTCGGCCCGGGTCACCCGAGCGCGGTATGGTTTCCCAGTAGGCTCTGCCACGGGCTCCTTTACCGCTGTGTCCTGAGCTCCTTGTCTGGCCTCCGCCCCCACTACCCCAACGCTGAAGTCCGCAACCTACGCCCCCGCCCCACTGCAGCCCACATCCTGATCCACAATCACGGCGGTATCTTTGTACCACACAAGGCAGGCCAAGCCGGTCCGTTTCCCGCGGCGATATGGCAACCGGACCGTGACAGGGGAACCTGCCGGTTTGGCTCTGAAGTATGATGGGCAATGTCGACATTGAACTGATCACCGACCCGTTAGGGAATGGCGTTCTTTGCAGTGCAATGCGCCCGGAGAGCACAAGGCCTGGGTGGATGAGTACTGTTGGCACAGGAAGAACTGCTATCCCGGCAAGAAGTGGCCCAATCGGTTCCGGGATTCCTGGGAACGTCCGGTGCACTTCACCCGCCACAAGCACTTCAAAATGCGGCAGGAGACGGTAAGGGTGCCGATGGGAGATTGGAAATCACAACGCTTGTGCAATCTGTCGGGCATCAACGGCACCTGTGACCGGTCTCAAGCCGCCAATGGCTTCGGCAAGAAGGTCTCCAACTGGGTCGGGTGGGAGATGGCGTATCCGACCCATGGCACATGGCCATGGCATGTGGCTACCAGGCAAACAGGCTGACCACGGCCGGTACGATGTGCGGGGAGACTGCGCTCTCGAGTGAGACGGGGCCTCTCGCGTCCCAGACCGGCGACCCGCGGGCGGGGGCGTAAATCGGGGTTATCGTCTGGTCAGTCAGGTCTGTGCCCCGGGATCGGTAGGACGAAGAGGCCGTAGAGTCAAATGGGCTTGTCCCTCGGCATGGTAGCTACTGCGGACCAAGGGGCCGCTCTCCACCCAGCGAAAGCCCCGGTCTTCCCCTTCGGCTTTGAGGCGGTCGAACTCCTGGGGAGTGTAGTACCGTTGGATGGGCAGGTGAAACCGGCTGGGCTGCAAATACTGTCCGATGGTCATGATCTCCACGTCATGGGCCCGCATGTCGTCCATGACCTCCAGGATTTCCTCCCAGGTCTCCCCCAGTCCCACCATGATGCCGGACTTGCTCAGGCTCTCCGGATGCAAGGCTTTGGCCCGCTGCAAGACTGCAAGGCTCTGTCGATAGCGCGCCTGCGGCCGCACCGGGCGGTACAGGCGTGGCACGGTCTCGATGTTGTGGTTCAGGATCTCGGGCTGCGCGTCCATCACTTTTTGCAACGCCGCGCCGGACCCCTGAAAGTCCGGGATCAGGACTTCCAGCGTGCAGCCCGGTACCAGGTGTCGGATCCAGCGGATCGCCTCGGCGAAGACCCAGGCCCCGCCATCCGGCAGCTCGTCCCGGTTGACGCTGGTCAGCACGGCATGGCGCAGCTGCATGGCCTGTACGCTCTGGGCCACGCGGCGGGGTTCGTCCGGATCCAGCACCCCCGGCCGGCCGGTCTTGATCTTGCAGAAGCCGCAACTCCGCGTGCAGGTGTCGCCCATCAACAGGAAAGTGGCCGTACCGCGGCTCCAGCATTCCGCCAGATTGGGACACAGGGCCTCTTCGCAGACCGTATGCAGCCGCTGTTGCCGAAACAACGCTGTCAGGGCCTCGTACTGGACCCCTTGCGCGGCCTTGACCCGGAGCCAGGGTGGACGGCGGCCCAGGCCGGGGGGGCGTGCACCGTCTTCCATGCCGGTCGGTTCCAGTGCGATCGGGACAGGGGCATCAGACACGTTCAGGTTCTCTCCATAAGCGGGGGACCAGGGAGGAAATGCGCGCTCCCGGGGCAGCATCGCAAGGCTTGGGTACAGGTTGCCAGCAGGATCCAGTACAGGGCCGACATGTGAGGATACAGGAGATTGACATAGAAGTGGTCAAATAGGCCTGTAAGGCCCAAGGCCAGCACCGCGGCCACGAGACCCAGGACATAGGGTTCCAGAGCCGGATCGCGCAGGGGGCGGTGCCTCTGGCCGAATTGCCACAGGGGGCGACCCCACAGCCACAGGAAGAGCAGCATGGCCGGCAGTCCCATGGTGGTGGCCACGGTAAGGGGGACCATGCTGGAGGCTCCGGCAGCAAACTCCAGGGAAGGAGTGCCAAAGAACCCCAGTCCGGTCCAGGGATAGGTGCCCACAATGTGGGCGGCATTGCGGTACTCCACCAGGCGCATGAGCGTGGCCTGATCCTGACGCAGGAATCCCGCGGCCAGCCGTTGGACATAGGCTTGGGTTTGCGGCAGGAGCAGAAGCAGCAAGGCCCCCGCCAGTCCTGGCGGAATCAGCGCGCGGTAGCGTACTGCCGCCAGAAATGCCGCCATGCCACAGAAGGCCAACAGGGCGTTCCGGCTGTAGGTCAGATAGATGGCCGCGCACAGCACCAGCAGGCCCACCCCGGAGCTCAGACGTAGCCCGATGGTGCGGCTGCCAAAGACGAACGGCAGCAGGCAGCACGCGGCCAGGACCGACAAGGCCCCCAACAGGTTGGGGTCCACGGCAGTGCCGATGGCCCGCAGGGTGCCCCTGGGGTCGTCGTGGATGTATCGCAGCGCCGTTTCGCCGGCAGGATAGTCGAAAGCCGCGAGGGCGCCCAGCCCGTCTTGTGCGGTTTCCTGCGGCAGAAAGTAGAAGAGCAAACCCAGCAAGGCGCCCGCGGTGCCGCATCCGATCAGCGTCAGCACCACGAACCGAATCTGGGACGGGCGGTGGATCAGTTGCAGGACCAGGACAAAGAGGCCCAGGTTGAGCAGATATTCTCCGATCTTGCGCCACTCGAACAGGGACGGGCGGGCGAAGTTCAGCCCCCAGACACTCGCGGCACCTACCAGCAAGCCGAATATCAGGACCAGGCCTGTGGTGTAGGGCGGTAACGGCTGCAGCTGCGATCCTCTGATCCAATGCATGAGCCATCGTCCATATACCACCAGCACTGCCAGATTGAGAAAAGTGGGCTTTAGGCCAAAGTCCAGGGGCACTACGGCAAATGGCAGCAAGAACGATACGGCCAGAATTCCCGCCAGACCCGCATCCGGGCTCCGCCAGGCCAGTACCAGAAGAAATCCCAGCAGTACCAGTCCGACTGCTACCAGGGCATGGGTAGTGACCGCCCAACCTGTGCCTGCGGCCAACGCAGCCAGCACCAGAGATGCGATTCCCCAGGAGGGCCAATGTACCTCGCGGCGGTTGAGGTCCGGGAATTCGACAGCACGGAACATGTTGTCACCGCCAGGGGTTCACAGTCCGGATGGCAGGACGGGAGTCGCCATGCCCGGTGCGCCAAAGTATCCTGTCCCGTGCAGAGTGCAGAGCGCAAGGCAATGAAGAATACCGTGCACCCTGCGCTGCCCTGTGTGTTATATCAAGGCCGCGGTGGTTCCCTGTGCAGGCCGCACCGCGCGCCCATGCAGTCGCAGCGGCGCAACATGGCATGACAGCCCTTTCCCATTCCCGTGTGTGCCCTCTGACATGGATAGTATGGCCAGACGACAGAGCGGTGGAGTCCCAAAGCGCTTGCGGCTGTGGCAGGGCCCGGCGCGGCAGTCAGGATCCCGACGAGGCGCTGACAGCGGCAGCGCCGCCCCCGGCTGCTACGATCATGGCTACCTGCTGTGCTTCCAGGATCGCCTGAATCGACTGCAATGCCGCCAAATCTCCCGTGTTGCGGTCCTGGACGCGTTGGCTGTCAGCAGCCAACGCAATGCCTGCGGCCAGGGAAAAGGCCACATCTTGGGGCGGGCGCGGCTTGACCCGGCGCAGACGGTCGCGGTAATCCAACACCCGGTCGACGATCCGCGCCGGTGTTTCCTGGGTCAAGGCCAGCAAGGCGACCTCGTCATAACGGCCTGGCCCCACACGTTCCTGCTTTTCCCGCAACCTCTCCGCCATGCTGCAGAACCGCTGTACCGCGGTATCTGTGCCGCGCGGGTCCACCACCAGCAGGTGGGACACGAGCTGCAAAGAGTTCCCGCCCCTGAATCCGGCATCCTGGAGATGGGTATAGGCCTGCTCTATATCGCGGGTCAGGAGGGCCACGGACTCGTCCCGGCTCGCATGCAGGGCCGCAGCCGGCAGGTCATTGGCATTGGTCAGCCATTTGTGATCCTTGCGCCAGCGACGGTAGATGCCGGCGAGCCGCTCCAGCTGCGATTCCGGCACGGGATGTCCCTTTTGTTGCAGTGCCAGCAGCAAGGCTGCCAGTGTCGCCCCCGTACCCCGACTGGGTATTTTGTACGCCTTGAATGCCGCGCGCGTCTCAAATACCCGCGCGTGAATCTCGGCCGGGTCCAACCCGCGCCGCAGGATCATGGCCGCGACCACATATCGGACTTCCGACTTCAAGGGACTGGACCAGCGCGCCCGCTTGCGCAGTTCGCTGGCTGTCTGTTCCAGTCTGTCAAAGCTGACAGTGGAACTGGCGGCCCCCAGAGTCAGGGCCACGAAACGGAAAGTTGCCGTACTGGTTGACCAGCGCTTGCGGGCGCGCAGTCTCTCGAACGTCTCCAGATACTGTTCGACCGGTTCCGTTACTGTGTCCATGCCAACAGTATATACCGGTGACCAGGGTTGCATGCCAGGGGTGCAGGAGCCCGGTCGTCCTGCCTATGATCCCTGCGCCGTGGGCCATATGGCCCACCGGGGACCTGGAATGCCGACAAGGAGACACTGCATCCGCCAGGGCAGGGCCATTGGCTCTCCGCCCTATCCTGTCTGCCCGCTACTGTTCCCACCGTGCAAGCACCCCGCTCAACTCGGCCTGCGACACGACCTCGATTGCACCGCGGGATTGACGCGTGGAGGCCCCGTAGACCATGGCCTGAGCCAAAACTGCCGGGATCAACCCCGCCCCGCGGTGTAGTGCAAATTGCATAAATCGGACCCTGCCCTGGGCTGTCTGCTTCCTGTGACCGCTTCAACCGAGGGCTGGCGGGGTGCGGTGCCTATACCCAGAGTTCCAGAAAATCCTGCATCTGGGCATAGCGGATCCCGGCCATCTCCCGGGCGGGTGCCGTGTTCATGCTTTCCACGGTCCGGTGGATCCAGGAGAAGACATAGCTGTGAATCTGGTCCCGACGCTCCGCCAGCGTGTACCCCTGGGCTTGGGGGCCACACAGCAGCGAGGCAATTTGCGGGACTCCCAGTTTGGTGAGTTTGTCCGCATCCCACAGGATGGCCGTACCCACAGGCGTCAGTGGTGCTGCCCCGGGCCGGCGAAACAATCCCGCATGGTGGCGAATGGCATGGTCTACGGCCGGGATTTTCGTTGGGCAAAAGGAGGTGCCGATCAGAAACTCCGCGGCGGCTTCGGCGCCCCGCACCCCATGGTTAGGCTCCATCTTGCAGATGTCGTGCAACCACGCCGCGGCCGTGACTATGTCCTGATCCGCGTGCAGCAGCCGGGCCAGGTTTTGGGCTTCCTGTACTACCTGCTGCACATGTTCCCAGCGAAACCGGAACTGTACCGGGCAGCCGGCTTCCCGCTGCCAGGCCAGTTCTTCCTCTGTCCATGCTCGCGCGTCTGCCAGTTGGCGGCATTGGGCTGTCCAGTCTGTGGTCATGCAGGCTTCCCTGAATCCATGAATGAAGGAGGGGCAGTCACAGGCAAACAGTCCAAACCGCGTCGGTGCGGTCTTGTGTCCTGTCCTTGTTGCAACTTGCAGGTCTGGAGACTATTTCTGTGCCGCTACCGCCACCCGCCCGCTGGGAACAGGACCCGAGCCGGGCGGCGCATCATCCGGTTGCCACACTAGGTCTGCAACCGGGTCAAAATGTGGGCCAGCAGCTCGGGGGCAAACAGCTCGGGCGCCAAATCGGACAGGTCGTGGAGAGTCAGCCCTTCCTCCATGGCGTAGGCCATCAACATCATCACCTGCGGCATTGGGGCCAGGTCTCCCAATCCGGCCCACAATTCCGTGCGTTGGTGCGCCATGATCAGGGGTATCGGTGTATCCAGAGTGATACCTGCCCTGCCAGCGTGCCGCCGTTCCTGCCAATCGGCTGCAAGTTGCACGGTCTGCGTCAGACGCATATCCCGCGAGGAAGCTCCCAGGTGTACCTGGTATGTACCTGCCATCGCTTTCCAGCTCCGGGCCCGGACATCGAAAAAGGCGAAGTCCCGCGGAGAAAGCCGAAATTCCACCGGTGCTACAGACCCCGGATCCAACCTGACTCGCCGGAAACCCTTCAGTTCTCTCCAGGGCCGGATGCCGGAAGGAGACTGGGGGCCTACGTACAGCTGCACCACTTCATCGCCCGGCCGGGTACCGGTGTTCCGGATGTCGGCGGTGAGCCGAAACCCCTCTCCCCCGCCTTGTTCCGCGGGCCCGATCTGCAGGTTGGAGTAGGCAAACGATGTATAGGATAAGCCATGTCCGAAGGGAAACAGGGGCTCGACATCCTTGAAGTCGTAGTATCGATAGCCGACAAAAAGTCCTTCGCCGTACCAGACTTGCCCGCCTTGCCCCGGATAATGGGTGAAGGCCGGGGTATCTTCCAGACGCTTGGGGAACGTGATGGGCAAGCGGCCTGCGGGACTCTCTGCGCCGAACAGCAGATCCGAGACGGCATGGCCGTACTCCTGACCGGGATACCAGACCTGCAGGACCGCGGCCACATCATTGATCCAGGGCATGGTCACAGGTGCCCCGGCATTGACGATGACAATGGTGTGGGGATTGCGTGCCGCCACCGCAGATACCAGTTCATTCTGCCGGCCGGGCAGATCCATGTGCTGGCGATCGTGACCTTCCGACTCCCAATCCGCATTCAAACCGACAAACACGAGAGCCGCCTGGGCTTTGTGGGCCGCGTGGGCCGCCCGGGCTATGGCATCGTCGGCCAAGGGCAGGACGGCGCCCAGACGCACGGCGCTGAAAGGCCTGCCCGGGATTGCGCCAAATTCCAGCACGAGTTCCCGCTGTTGGCCCGCTTCCAGGTGTACCGTATGGATCTTTTCCACGGAGCCCATGCCGAAATAGGTGTTTCCGGGTTCGAATTCTTCCCAGTTGTTGAGAACAGTCTGACCATCCATCTGCATGCGTGCCCAACCGGCGCTGGTCAAACCGAATTGGTGTTTCCCCGCAGTTGTGGCCTGGAATGGAACTGTCACCCGGGCTGCGAACCCGGGCTCCACCCCGGCCGGCAAGGCGCCGAACCAGAAGATCTCCGAGGATGTACGCATTTCCTGTGCTACCGGTGCACCCGTGAAATCCGGATTGGGGAAATACTCGATCCGGATGCAGGCCTCGCCCTGCGCGGCTCCCAGTTCAGCCGGTTCCAGGAGGGGCGTGTACAGATGATTGTGACAGCCCTTCTCGTAGAGGATGTCGGTTTCGGCCGACACGGCCTGCTGAATGGCCGCCAGCGGGTGCACGACATAGTGGGGATTGACAAACGCACTGCCCCCACCCCTGATGGTACCGGTGCGGGCCATCGGGCCTGTCACGGCCAGCGCCGCCACCTCGGTCGGGGCCAGGGGCAGGACATTCCGCTCGTTTTTCAGCAGAACCATCGATTCCCGGGCCGCCTGGCGGATCAGGGTCCGGGCCGCGGGCCGATCCGGAGACGGTTGTTCCTGGGGGCCATCGCTGTCCAGCACGCCGGTGCGTTCCGCCAACCCCAGATAGCGCCGTACCTTGTCGTCCAGCTCCGTCTCGCGCAAGGCTCCGGCCCGGATCGGCGGGACCAGTCGGGGACCGAACAGGAGAGCGGGACCCGGCATTTCCAGATCCAGACCGCTCTCGAAACAGCGGGTGGTGCTTTTGGCGGCAAACCAGTCGGTCATGACCAGGCCGTCAAAGCCCCATTCCTCCTTGAGAATGCGTTTGAGCAGGTCGATGTTTTCCGATGCGTACGTGCCATTCACGCGATTGTAGGCAGCCATTACAGCCCAGCTGCCCCCTTCCTTGACAGCCATTTCAAAGGGTGCGAGATAGATCTCGCGCAAGGTTCTTTCATCCACGACCACGTCCAGCGCCATGCGCTGGTACTCGGAGTCATTGCACACGTAGTGCTTGACACAGGCGGCCACGCCTTGGGACTGCAAACCGTGGATGTAGGCGATGGCCATCTGCCCCGCCAGGTAGGGATCTTCCGCAAAGCACTCGAAATTGCGCCCGTTCAGGGGCGAGCGATGGATATTGACCGTGGGCGCCAACAATACCGCAGCGCCCTTGCTCCGGGTTTCCCGACCCAGTTCTGCTCCGATCTGTTGAATCAGGGCCGTGTTCCAGGTGGCGGCCAGCGCGCTGCCGCAGGGGAAGCAGGCCGAGGTTCCGGACAATCCCCGGGCGCCGTTCGGACCATCGGTTACGCGCAGGGCCGGAATACCCCGATGGGGCAGCCCGGCAATGGACCACATGCTGTCTCCTGCGGTCAAGGTAGCCTTTTCTTCCAGAGTCAGTTGGGACAGGAGCAGTTCGACACGGTCAGACATGAGTACACTCCCAAGGCGCAAGGGCCGGATCGCAAGATCACGTACCTGAGTTGAACCCAGGTCGGCACCGGATTCCGGGATCACAATGGCGGCATCCCGCCACCGCACGGGATAGGCGCTTTGCGGGTTATGGTAGCAGTTTGCATGGACCTCGAGAGACGAGTCTGCGTATCGCAGGCCCCGATTGTCTGCTGCGCCAGAGACACCGGACGCCGGATCGAGCGCAATGCTTGGCTCGGATTCAAACCTTTTCCTGCCTCGTACCGGTGGGACGGCACCGGTGGCAGCCCAGCTCCGGACCGATCATGCAGCTTGCCGACCCCGCATCCGCCCTCTGCCAAGGCGCGGGCGAGAGCCCGAAACGGTACAAGGCGAGGCCGGAGGCATATCCGGCAGGGAGCCGGGATTTCCCGCCTTTGCATTGGGAAACGCCCTGATCTTGCCTGCCGATCCGAGGTGGGCTCTGTAGAATCCTGCTCCGGCGGGCCATAATGAAGTGCGACCCCGCGGGGACGGCCCCTGCAATCCGGTGTATCTGCGGAAATTCTTCACACGTTTTTCACAATTTCCTGTCAGAATGGACATGATGCGGATTCAAGGCTGGGAAAGCGCTGGGCCGGAGTGCCCGGGACCGTGAGGAAAGAAAATGCCGCGCCATGTGCTGGTAGTGGATGACAATGCGCAGATCACGGATCTGCTGCGGCAATACCTGACCGGGCAGGGATTCTCGGTGGCGACCGCGGCGAACGGCAAGGAGGCCCTGACCTGTGTCTCTGCGCGGCCCCCGGATCTGATTTTGCTGGACGTCATGATGCCCGTCATGGATGGATTCGAGTTTATGCGCCGTCTGCGCCCACAGCACGAAATTCCTGTCATCTTCCTGACGGCTCGTCTGGAGGAAATGGATCTGCTTACCGGCTTCAATCTGGGCGCGGACGACTATCTGACCAAGCCGTTCAGCATGAGCGAATTGATGGCCCGGGTGAAGGCCGTGCTGCGCCGGGGCGGGATGGCCCGGGAGACGGAACAGGTCGGCGACATTCGCATTGACCGCGCCCGGCGCCAGACCACCGTGGGGAATCGGGAAGTCCGGTTGACCCGCGCGGAATTCGAGCTGCTGGCGGCTCTGGTGCAGGCCCGGGGCCGGGTCCTGTCCCGTCTCCAGCTGATGGAATTCATGTTTGGCGATGTATATGCGGACCATGACGGTTTTGAACGCACAGTGGATGTGCATGTGAAGAATCTGCGGGCCAAAATCGACAGCCCCGACCAAACGGCCAGCTACATTGCCACGGTCTATGGTGTGGGCTACCGGTTGCAGGATCAGCCCGGGTAGAGGTCTGCCGTGTTGGTCCGTTCCCTGACCGGCAAGCTGAGCCTGGCCTTTACGGGTTTCGGTCTGGGCGTGATACTGCTGGCCGGGACCTTCGGCATCTGGAACACCACGGACGAATTCAATCGGCGGAAATTTCAGCGGGAGGATCTTCCCGAGCTGGCCCGGCAGCTGGCAGTCTATTATGCAGATCATGACGAATCGTGGGAGGGCCGCGACAACGATCTGCCCTTGCCGCCCCATGCCGTGTTGCTGGACATGGACCAGAAGCCCGTCCGTGCGCTCCACACACCTTCGATCAGGAAAAAAGACTGGTGGCGCCGGAATGTCGGGGATATGGCTATCACCAGGAACGGCAAGATCATTGGGTTTCTGCATGTGCAGAAGTTGCCCGTCGCCCGGAACCTCAAGGATGTAGCCGATGTGGCTCGTTTGCCCGTTGCGTGGCTGGGCTTTGGCGCCATTCTATTGACAGCCGGGATCTCGGGCACTGTCATGAGCCGCCGCATGACCCGCCCCCTGCTGGAACTTACGGCCGCGACCCGGGCGGTAGCCTCAGGTGACCTGGAATACCGGGTCCCGGTCCGCTCTCAGGATGAATTTGGGACTCTGGCCCGGGCATTCAATGCCATGAACGCAAAACTGAAAACCAGCCAGCAGCAAAAGCGGCGCATGACTCAGGACATTGTGCACGACTTGGCGCAGCCCATCCTGGTGATCCGGGGCTTGGCCGAATCGATGCAGGAAGGGGTGATCCCGAAATCCACGGAGAATCTGCAGATCATCCGGCAGGAAGCAGAGCGCCTGGAGGCGCTCACGCGCGACCTGCACTTCCTGGAACAGACCGAATCCAGGCGCCTGCACCTGAATCAGGAATGGGTCGCCCCTGGTGATCTGCTGGCGCGGTTTCGCACCCTGTATCAGGAGGCGGCGCGCCGCGCGGGGATTGACCTGCAAGTGACGGCGCCCGCCAATCTGCCCATGGTTTATGTGGATACCGAGCGTTTCATGCAGGTGCTCGGTAATCTGGCAACCAACGCGTTCCAGTATGGGGGTACCGGAGATACCGTGACCCTGACTGCGGCCGTCCATGCGCAAGCCGTCCGCTTCATCCTGACTGACAATGGTCCGGGAGTGCCGGAGGCGGATCTGCCCCGCATTTTCGATCGGTTCTATCGGGCGGATGAGTCTCGCCATCCGGTCAGCGGGGGCTCCGGCATCGGTCTGGCCATAGTCAAGTCGCTGGTGGAGGCGCAAGGCGGTCGGGTATGGGCCGAGGCAGCCGTGCCTCATGGTCTGCGTATCGTGATGAGCTTGCCGGTTGACCCGGAAGACCACGACGCAGACGAACAGGACAGCCCTCATGGGTAAGACCGTTGGCTCCTCTGCCTAAGGAGATACAGGGACGGACTTGTCGCCTCGGGCCGTCATGAGTCGCTTGGGATGAATTGCGGCCGGCCCGAGCTGCCATAGAACATGCAGATCCATAAAGGACGCACCGTCTACAGGCAATGCAGCCGCCTTGCGGCCTGTTCCGAGTAGACTCTCTCTGGAAGTCCAATCCTGTATCCTGTTCGAAACGATCCGCGTCTTCAAAGGTGGCCGTCATAACCGGCAACTGCTGGCCATATGATTGAATGTCGTTGCGCACGCAAGGAGCTTGTCTGATGCGAATCAGAGAGGTACAGGCGATATATCCCCGTTGGACCCGCACCGCCTCGGACGCCTGGCAATCGCACTTCTGGCAGATTGCCGTACGGATTACGTCTGACACCGGGGTGGTCGGCTGGGGCTATGGCGGTGGTGGTACACCGGCAGTGCAGATTATCAACCGGCATCTGAGTCGCTTTCTGATCGGGTGCGATATCGAAAGCACGGCCGATATCCGCACCATCTGGCAGGCATTGTATCGCGCCTCGCTGCCCTACGGTCGCGGAGGCATTGCCATGATGGCGCTCGGCGGTGTGGAACTCGCGCTCTGGGATCTCTTGGGCAAGTCGGAAGGGGTACCTGTATATGAACTCCTCGGCGGCCGGAAACAGGGGCCTGTGGAAGCCTATGCCACCGGCACCGGCTTTCAACGCTACCGGGACCTCGGCTACACGCATACGAAGATCCCCGCGAAGGGGCAAACGGCAACCGATTATGCACGTATCACAGAGCGGGTCGCGATTGCCAGGGAGGTGTTTGGCCGGAACGGAAGAGTCATGGTGGACTGCTATATGTCCTGGGATACCGATACGGCACTCGAAATGCGCCGGAGGCTGGAGCCGTATGATGTGTTCTGGTTTGAGGACATGCTTACGCCAGATCATCATCGGGCATTGGCGGAGCTGCGGCCGCGGCTGGCCCCGGTCCTGTCCGCCGGGGGCGAGCACGAATTCACTGCCGCGGGTTTCAGGGCATTGGCCGCGGCAGGAGCCCTGGACATCTGGCAGCCAGACGTGACGTGGTGCGGAGGCCTAACAGGGGCGTTGGCCATACTGAGCATCGCGGCAAGCCATGGTATTCCAGTCTGTCTCCATCGCGGCGGTGAAGTCTGGGGGCTGCACCTGATCGTGGCCTCCAACTGCATGAACCTGGCGGAAATAGTCCAGGCGGAACGCGCAGCGGACCGTCCGCGCTGTTGGCTGGGTGAACCGGAGGTCCGCGATGGCTGTCTGTTGCCGACCGATCGACCGGGGTTTGGCGTTGCGCCCAATCCGCAATTGCTGTGAGGAGGTTCGCCGGTTTCGTGTGCAGGGTGCCCGTGATGACCAACCCGTCTCCGGAACCTGTGGGTCGGGAGCCAAAAGCGTTGCTTGTCTGGACGGGATTGTGCCGCCATGGGGAGTATGCGAGGCAAGTCGAGACCATGGCCGCACTGGAAACAGTGGTGCAGGGGCAGGCCGTACACCTGTCTGGAAATCGTGGACGCCGGAGAAGACTATGGCAGTGGAAGTCGCAGAATGCCCGGAGTGCTGCGCGGCAGTGACAGTTCGGATATCAAACCGCGAAGACCATGAAGAGCGAACATGACCTCCCTGCAACATGCGAAACGACACCAATAAGGCGCACTGGTGACGGTTCGCCTTATTTAACGCATGTTCTTTATGCAATTACAGCAATTGAAGGCGAGAGTTACCTATGCTGACTTTCAATTCCATCGACGTGGAAACCGCCAACGCAGACCGCGCCAGCATCTGCCAGATTGGCATCGTCCATGCCCGGGAGGGCCAGATCCAGGATCAATGGGAGACGTTGATTGATCCCGAAGACTGGTTTGATCCGTGGAACATCAGGATTCACGGAATTGACAAAAGAACGGTCCGCGGCAGTCCCACGTTGTCCGAAGTGCAAGATGAGTTGCGCCGCCGCTTGCACGGTTCAGTATTGGTCAGCCATACATCGTTTGACCGTGTAGCACTTGAACGGGCCATGACAAAATACAATCTTGCACCACTGCAGGTCATGTGGCTCGACAGCGCTGCAATCGCCCGCCGCGCCTGGCCAGACGCATACGGTGTGCGCGGCTGGGGCCTCCGGAACATCGCGCAGGACCTTGGCATTTCCTTTACGCACCATGATGCGCTGGAAGACGCCAGAGCCGCCGCAGAGATTGTCCTTCGTGCATGCGACGCATCCAAACTGGATATCACAGGCTGGTTGAAACGGATCAGGCAACCGATCAGGTGACGCGCAATCTCGTCTGCACGATCGGTGCGCAGAGTAGGCAGCACGGAGGGGCCGTTATACGGAGAAACGGTTGTCTTTACAGGTTCGCCTGGGATTCCCCGACGCGAAGCCGCCGATCTGGCGGCAACCATTGGCTGTCACGTGGTGCCTAATATCACCCAGCAAGTCACGATACTCGTGGTTGGCACTCAGAACAAAGACAATCTGAACGGATACGCGAAAAGCAGCAAACATCGGAAAGCAGAATCTTTGATTGCACGGGGTGCGAACATTCCAATCCTGTCGGAACGGGACTTTTTTGAAATGGTCTGAACCATGCTCAGGATCACGCCGTATCCGTGTCATCTGAGCATCGCGAAAATCGCCACGCAGGACAAGGCTCGCCGGACAGGCGGCCAGCAGCATTGTCTCCGTTCAGAATTCCGAGCCCCTCTGCGCATTCTCGCTGCCCATGCAAAGCGTTGGGAGACTCGTGGGTCTCGTTGTGAAACAGGTGGAGGCATGTATCAGTGGGGATGTCTCTTGATGAGGCGCGCCTACCGTGACTTTGCAGTCGGCAAATGAGGAGCGTCATGCAATCCGCGCCACGAGCCGATCGTTGGCAAGGCTTTTGTTTAACTTTACATAACATAATGTGGCCTCAAAATGGGTCCCGGAGACCCAATTGCGAATCCCTGCAGGGGGACAAACGGTGAATATGCGCTGGGAGCATGAAGGAAAGCCTGGGGCCTGACCCTGGAGAGACAGTTTCGTGCAATTGCTGCCTTGGACGAGAAAGGGGTTGCGCCTCCCAGTCCCCACGAGGCCCTTTGGCTCCGTGAAGAACGGAAGTCCACCCCTCAATCTGCAATATCTGCAATGGCCCAGGCCCCGTGTGTCCCGTTCTTGGCATCGGACAGGGGGCAGGTCTGCCGCGCGGATGATGACATCATGGGCCGGTACCAGAGGAACGGCCTTCGGTGACTGGCCGCGTACAGGGTCATCTGGCAGTTGCGGGAGGACGAAGACAGGAGACAGATTCCCTGTCCTGCCCGCGCCGGTGTGCGACACTTGACCCTACCGGCCGATGCTCCAGAATTTCTCTCGATGCATCACGTCTGGCAGATTTGCACGAGGCATCGACAAGGAGACAGACGATGTCGATACAGAAGCCGAACATCGTCGTTTGTTTGGTTGACGATATGGGCTACGGAGACGCTTCGTGTCTCAATCCGGACGGCAAGATATCGACTCCCTACTGCGATCGGCTTGCAGCGGAAGGGATGATTTTCACCGACGCCCACTCGAGCTCCGCGGTTTGTTCTCCCTCCAGGTACGGTCTGCTCACCGGCAGGTACAACTGGCGGTCTGTATTGCAGGCAGGCATCGTGGAGCCCTTCGGCGATCCCTTGATCGCTGCTGATCGGTTGACCGTGGGCGGTCTCTTGCAGCGGCATGGATATCGGACAGGCTGTATCGGAAAGTGGCACCTCGGCATGGAGTGGGATTTCGAGAAATCCGACGCGTTTCTGCCCAATCGCCGGATCGGTCGCTCCGCGGTGTTTCCGTACGACCGCGCAGCGACCGATGCGGAGCGCAAGATTTGGCGTGAGGCGTTTGCCAAGCCGATCACCGGCGGCCCGACGACCCGGGGTTTCGATTATTATTTCGGGGTCGACGTACCCAATTGGCCCCCCTTTTGCTACATTGAGAACGACTGCACCGTCGGTATCCCATCGGAGTTTCTGCCGGACCGGATGCTCGACAATCATCAAGCCAGCATTCCGGGGCCGGCGATGCCGTACTGGCACTTTGAACAACTCCTTCCCATGTGGGCGCAAAAGGCAGACGGATTCATTGCCGAGAGCGCGGGCCGGCACGAACCGTTTTTCCTCTACCTGTCGATGACATCGCCTCACACGCCGCTCGCCGTCAATCCCGCATGGATCGGGAAGAGCGGGCTTGACAGCCTCTACGCTGATCTTGTCATGGAAACCGATGATATATTCGGCCATGTACTCGCATCGCTTGAGCGAAACGGGGTAGCCGACGATACGCTCGTCCTGTTCGCCAGCGACAATGGATGCGCCCCTTACATCGGCGTCCGGCAGATGGCGGCGCAGGGTCACTATGTGAGCGGCCGATACCGCGGCTACAAGTCGGACGTGTGGGATGGCGGCCATCGCATACCGTATATGGTCCGCTGGCCCGCGGTCATTGAACCGGGTTCCACCACCGATCACATCGTATCCCTGACCGATCTCATGGCAACGATCGCGGACATCGTCGGCGACGATCTGCCCGACTCGGCCGCCGAGGACAGCGTAAGCCTCATGCCACTCTTGCGCGGCGAGAATACGGCGATTCGGGAGAATGTGATACACCATTCCCTTGACGGCAAATTCGCTATTCGGGATCAAAAGTGGAAGCTGGCGCTCTGTCCCGGATCCGGAGGGTGGACCCAGCGCGACGCCGAAGCGGCGGCAGCAGGGCTGCCGCTCGTGCAGCTCTACGACATGGAGTCGGACCCGGAAGAACGACACAATCTGGAATCGACGCGGCGGGACATCGTTCGCCGTATGCTCAAGGCTTTGCAGCAGATCGTTGCTGCCGGACGGAGCACCCCGGGCGAGTGCCAAGCCAACGACGCCGAAGTCGACATCTGGAAGCTGCACACCATGCCGGGGATCGAACCGGCGGTGCTCGACGATGGCTGAAAACAGCCTGGGCCAGCATCCTCCTATGCTTTTACCCGGATGCATCCGGCGGCGTGCCGCCCCGACCATCGCGGCTATACCCCCCCTACGAGAATTCTCAGGGTCACCGCGGGCATGTGAGGGTTGCCCTCGGTGCCATACCGCAGGAACCCTTATATATCCCCCCTCATGCGAAGCACTTGGAAGCTTGCCTGCCCTTTTTCACCCGAGGTGCATATCCCGTATCGTCTACCTCATTGTCAAGGGTACCCAATGGAAAATTCTGTTCCTCCTGCTCCCGCCAAACCGGGCGATCGCTCCCGTACCGTGGAGCCGCGGAAGAGCGTGAATGCTGTGCTGCACAATGGATGTCCCTGGCGTGTCCTGCCCCTGGATCTGTGGATCTGTGGCCGATGGTGGTGGCAGGATGGTACGTGGAGATGTCTCCACGACGCGTTGTATTCCCTGCGTCGCCATTGTGGACAGCCCGAAAAAGGGCTGAAGTTATGGTGTCGGCAAAAAGGTGAACAGGCGCAAACAGCACATTTTGGGGGACACGGTGGAGCTGTCGCGGTGATGATCGTGCATGCAACGGGCATCCCGGATCGGGAGGGAGGCCAACAGATCCCGCTGCAGGCCGCGGCCCGGCATGGGCTTCCTGGTTGCAGAACACTGTCGGCTGGCTGGACTGCAGAGATTGTATTTCCGGTCCCCGGGGCCCCCAATGCTTTTGGGGCACACACCCGTTCAAAGGGCTGGGACGCTATCGCCAGCGGAGCAAAGACGATGAAGAATGGCCTGCCACCACGGCAACCTGGATCTGGTGGACATGGTGCACCTCATGCTGCGGTGCTTGGCATGACCTTTGCACACAGGCTCTGCAGACGATACGTTGTCAGTACAGGGCTGCCTGATTGCCTGGTACGGTTCTCAAGGAGGGCGAACCGGACAGCCCGCCGCGCGGACTGGCCTTGGCCCCGCTTGGATACGCTGGTTTTGATTTGCCTCTACGTGCCGTTGGTTCGCTGGGCATGAATATAGGCGGCTACATGCTGTACCGTATCCACCCAAATCTCGGCGGTATGGACCGTCAGGAAGTCCACGAGAGTCTGCAGGGCCGCCGCCGACACTGACAGGTGGCCCTCGTCCACCCCGTGGAAGGTTAGGATGGCCCATCGTCCCTGCGCCCGACTTTCGGTCACGATGTGGACCAGGTCTGCGCCGCTCCGGTGCTCGACCGGCAATGAGTTCAAATGGAAAAGGTCGCAGGTCTGCGGATCCGCCGGCTGTTCGCCGCGGGTGCGCCCGGCCATGCAGTGGCGCGCCACCACCGGTACATAACTCTGGTGTGTCACCCCCTGGCCAATCCAGGTGTGGTAGCAGGGGTACGCGAAGGAGACACGCCCCTGATGCGGGCACAGCGCCTGCAGCCGTTGCGCAGCCAGGACGATGTCCTGCTCGATATCCTGCAGGGTCATGATCTCCAGCGGTTTGCGGGATCCCTCCCGCGCCCAGTCAAACTGGGCAGAACAGGGGTGCGTGACCGTGTGGTTGCCCAATTCGTGACCGGCCGCTGCCGCGGGCTGCCAGACCGCCAAATCCTGCTCCCAGCCGTCCTGCGGATTAAGATAGAACGTGCCCCGCATCCCGGCCTGATCCAGCATGGGCATGGCCGTCTCCAGCTGGGATGCCATGCCGTCGTCAAAGGACAAGGACACCGCGGCCTTGTAGGTGCCAGGCCAACGAAAGGGGAGGGTGTTCAGGGGTAGTACCATGGGGCTGCACTCACTCTGTGGACGTATGCCGCGACCAGAATACCAAATCGCCGGTTGCCACCTGTTCCGGGCGGGCGCCGGTCTCGACATCTTGCACGTAGATGGCGTTTTCACCCGCGGCACTGCGCGTGGCAAAGGCAATCAGGCGTGAATCGGCAGACCAAAGGGTGTGGCTTAGCGCGTACTGATCCGAAAACACGAGATACCGCTGCAAGAAGCTCGGCGTAACCATGACGCGTGCCAGATCGCGTATGCCGGCTTCCTCCCAGACCCGCAGCCGGAAGCTGCCGATGGTCCCGTCCTCGTCCACTTCCCAAAACAGGAGGCGGGTACCGTCGGGAGACCAGAAGGCGGCCATCACCGGCACGGCGGTGATCTGCTCCACCGTGTCCTGATCCAGAAAATGGATATACAAGGTACCGAAGGCATTGACTGCCATCGTGTCTTGGGTCTCTATAATCGCCAAGCGGTTGCCCGCCGGGTTCGGATACAGGGCCAGATGCGCGCTCTGATACCAGGTCAGCACCTCCTCGGCAGTCGTGGCCAGATTGGCCCGTACCAACGTGGCCACCCCGTCCCGCAGCTCGCCGTACACGACCTCCTCCGAATCTGCCAGCCAGACTGGCACACTGAAGCCCGCGGCCTGCGCGGTCAGCAGACGCGGTGTCGTGACCGGTCCGACCCAGACCGTATGCCGGTCCCGGTGTACCACCAGCCGTTCCCCATCAGGGGCCCAGGCATAGTAGAAAGGCTGGCCGATGTCCCACAAACGCATCCGCTCTCCGTCCGGATGCTCCATGTCCATGACATGGAGCGCGATCGTGGGTGTGCCATCCGCAAACCAGTTGCCCAGCAGGGACAGGCGGGTGCCCGTGGGGTTCCAGTACATGTAGAAAGGGGGCAACTCCGTTGCCGCCTGAATCCGGACATCGCCGGCCGTGTCCGCCACCATGACCTGTCCGCGGACCGTGGATCCCTGAATCTCGGAGCGTACCCAAGCCAGCTGTCCGGACACCGGTGACCAGACCGGTTGGTCGTACCGCACGGTGGGGCCCGCGTCAGCCGTGAGTCGCGTCCTGTGCCCCATCTCCGGATTCAGGATGGCCAGATTCCCGTCTGTATCCCGTATCACCAACAGGTTTTCCGCGGGGCGCGGCGGTACCACGAAGGTGAACGGCTCATGGGTCGGCAGCGCGGCGCAGCCTGTCAGTCCCCAGACTGCGAGCAAAACCAGTCCCAGGCCCCGGAACTGCCTCAGGGCGCCATGGCGCAGCCCGGTTGCCCACCTCCTTGTCCTGCTCTGCATGTCAGTCTCCTGTTGGCTGCGGTTATCGCACATAGCAGGCGTGCCGACGCCGATCAGGCGTATAGGCCGATTGCAGTGTCTCGCGCAGGGCCTGGTAGCACTGTTTTGCAGGCTGGACGACGCGTGCCGAGGCTTGAGGCTCCCGCCAGCTGGACCAAAAATGCCATCTGGCCCTGGAGCATGGAATGGCGCAGGCCAGCCTGCCGTTGCCTTCTCCCGGTTGCGCAAACTGCATCCTACCACCACGCAAACCCGGTGAAAGGGGATCCTGACCGTTTTGCCCAGCGTCTGGCCCTGCACTGTCCCTCTGCAAGTCCAGGCCCGGACCTGCCTGCAGATAACTGCTGTCGTGGGTATGGACTGATATCCGGTCCGGCAGGGCGGCCATCCATACACGCGCACAGCGCGCAGACACAGGAGAGGACGAGATGCCTGGCCCCGTCATGGGAACGCGCGGCCCTGTATCAAAGAGACAGGCATCGGCGGCCGGGGAGGCGGGCGGACCGCGATCCGGTGGTACGGTGAGGGGTCTGGGCCGTGGTCCGTCCTTGCGCTTGTCCGGAATCCGGATTCTGCCCTGAAGGCCAAAATTCACTGTGCTAGAATCAGTGCTCGGTCAGCTGCGCCCTCACGGTGTAGTGGACTGAGGAGCCAAGCCGCATCATGCATGCCACCCAACAACAAATTCTGGAAATCCTGCAGGAGCAAGGCCAGGACACCGCCCGGGATCTGGCTGGGCGACTGGACATAAAGCTGCCTTCGCTGCGCTATCATTTATTGGCCCTGGAAGAGGGCGGTTACATTGAAAGAGTGACCGGGCCTTCGTCGGGCGATGTAGGACGGCCCGCGGTGCATTACGCCTTGACCCCGGATGGCATCCGCGCAGTACAGCATTGTGCCCCCTGGCTGGTGGAAGGCCTGTTGAGTCAGATGCGCGTTTTAACCTCGCCGGACAAGTCGGCCTATCTGTTTCAGGACATGGGCCAGCAGCTGGCCCGCGATTTCGGCTCCAAAGAGCTGGCTGACATGCCGCTTGAGGAACGCCTGCAGCGTGTCAGCCGGACTCTCTCCGCGTATGGTTACGGGGCCACGGTGGCCCAGATGCAGATTGATGGCGAGTCCGCTCCGTTCCTGCAAACCCGCAACTGTCCGTACGGGGATCTCCCGCAGGAATACCGGGAACTGTGCCACATGGATCTGGCGTTGGTCAGCGAACTGGTGGGACAGCAGTGTGCCCACGACCAGATTCTGGCGCATGGCGACAGCTGCTGCACGTTTCATTTGGCCGGGCCGGACACGACCGCCATTGAACTGGTCTAGGGACGCCCGTTCTCTCCTCTTTCCACATTGTGCTGCCTGTGTCTGCCGCCATACCCATCGCCCTGTCCGATGTGCCTGAGGCCGCCCCGCGGGGCCGGATCACCATAGATCCGGTGCCGGGATACACGCCAGGGGCCCACCTAACGGACCGCTTCGGGCGCACTCTGCACTACCTGCGCATCTCCTTGACCGATGCCTGCAATCTGCGCTGTGTCTACTGCATGCCGGAAAACATGCAGTTCATGCCCAAGGCCCACCTGCTGACGGATGACGAAATCGTGACATTGGCCGAGGTGGCGGTCAGTCTGGGCGTCACCCGCATTCGGCTGACGGGCGGCGAACCTACGATCCGGCCCAACCTGGTGCCGCTGGTGGCACGGCTGGCAGCCCTCAAGGGGTTGCGGGACTTGGCCATGACCACCAATGCCCTCCTGTTGGACCAACTGGCAGCGCCCCTCAAGGCAGCCGGCCTGAATCGGGTCAATATCAGTCTGGACACCCTGGATGCGGAGAAATTTCATGCCCTGACCCGCTGGGGCCAGGTAGCGGATGTCTGGCGCGGTGTGGATGCCGCCGTCGCCGCCGGGTTGGTGCCGCTGAAGTTCAATGCCGTGATCGCGCGCGGGTTCAACGATGGGCAGGACATGCTGGATCTGGCGGCCCTGACCCTGGAGCACAACTGGGAAGTGCGTTTCATCGAAATGATGCCTTTTGATGCCGTGACCGACTTTCAGCAGACCAATGTGGTGTCTTTCCGGGAGATGCAGGCCAATATCGAAAGACACTTTGGGCCACTGGAAGATATGGGCTACGATCACGTGGATCCCAGCCGACCCTACCGGATTCCCGGTGCCAAAGGCACTTTGGGCTTTATCAACAGCGTAACGGAGCCTTTCTGTCAAGGGTGCGGCCGGTTGCGCCTCACCGCGGACGGCAAATTGCGTCTGTGTCTGCTCAAGGAGGATGAGGTCGACTTGATTGCCCCCCTGCGGGCCGGCCATTCCCGGGCCGCGCTGCAACGCATCATGTGGGAGGGGGCGTTTCACAAGCCGTGGGGACACGACTTGCAGCAAGGGGCCTTTGCCGAGAACCGCGCCATGAACCAGCTGGGCGGCTGAAAGTCCGGGCCGCGCGGGGATGTATAATGTGTTTGGGCCAATCTGCCCTGTTTATATAATGGGCAGCACCGAAACGGTGACCCAAGAGGTCGTTGGACAAAGGAGAACCTGACTTGATTACCTTGACTGAGACTGCTGCCAGTCGACTGCAACAGGTTATGCATGAAAAGGGCATGGCCGAGACGCACGGACTGCGCGTTTTCGTGAAAGGCGGCGGCTGCGGTGGCATGCAGTACGGCATGACCTTTGAAGAGAAGGAACGGGATGGCGACGAAATCTCCGAGCAGCACGGCATGACCGTGTATGTGGACCCGACCAGCTCGTTCCATGTGGATGGAGCTAACATCGACTATGTGGACTCCCTGATGGGGGGTGGGTTCCATATTGAGAATCCCAATGCGGTCAGCACGTGCGGGTGCGGCAGCAGCTTCCGTACGGCAGAGGGGCAGGACCAGGCCAGTGGCGGAGCCGGGTGCGGCGGCTACGGCCAGTAGCATCGCCCCCTGACTGCCACGCGGGCCGCGGCGAATCCCATGGCTGAGCCGGCCCGCTTGCGCGTCTATACCGTTGCGGAAGCCCGGCGTGTCTTGCCGCGCGTGAAGGCTTTCATGGACAGCCTGCAAGAGTCGCGGCGCCAGATTATGGAATTGCGGCCTCAGGTGTGGCCGGTGTTGCGCGCGAGCGCAGTCAATGGCGGCAATGCCCGGATTACGGATCTCACCGAACAGTTTGCCCGCTTGACTTCGGCTGTGCGCCAAATTGTGGCCATGGGGATTCTGGTCAAGGATGTGGATGTCGGGCTGGTGGATTTTCTATCCCTGCGGCGGGGGCAGCGCGTGTATCTGTGCTGGAAACACGGGGAAGAGGAACTGGCATATTGGCACGATACGGATGCGGGCTTCGCGGGACGTCAGCCTATCATCGAAGAGGATTTTGACGACGCGCCGGAAGATCCCTTCATCACCTACTGAGATGAGAAAACGCTGTTATGCCTAATGATTTCAATGCTCCGGAGGTCAGTCCCACGGCAGTGGCACGGCGCATGGCCAATCAGGAGGACTTCCAGTTCGTGGATGTCCGCGAGGCGGAAGAACTGGAGATCGCGTCGCTTCCCGGTGCGCTGCACTTGCCTCTCAGCACATTGCGCGATCAGGGCGAAGCCGGCATTCCGGCTGCCCTGCGGGACAAGAATGTGGACGCCGTGCTGTTCTGCAAGATGGGCGGCCGCAGCGCCAAGGTCACCGCTTGGCTCATGGAACGCGGTTACACCAACGTGAAGTCGATGGAAGGGGGCACCAACGGCTGGGCCAAGGATGTGGACCCGGCGGTCCAGATCTATTAGCCGCTACACTGCCTCCTTGGACCGTGTTTCTGCCATCAGACCGGCCGGCACCCGCCGGGAGTCTGCCAGCAGACTCCCCAGGACTTGCATGTTCTTGAGATCCGAAGTGCGTTCAAGGGTCTTGGGGGTTTCCAGCAGCAGGGGAGTCTCGCACCAGCGAGGGTCGTTGAGAATGCAGGCGAAGGGCACGGTCCCCAGTTCGCCTTGTCCCAGATGCTGATGTCTGTCCCGGTGACTGCCCAGCGTGCCTTTGCTGTCGTTCAGATGCCAGCCGCCCACGGCGGCCAAGCCGAAGTCCCGGTCGCATTGCGCCATGAAGTCGGCATAGCATTCCGGGGTGCGCAAATCGAAGCCCGCGGCGAACGCGTGGCAGGTGTCCAGGCAGACCCCGACCGTAGCTTCGCCCTCCAGTTGCTGTAGCAGTTGTCCCAGTTCGGCCGGGTTGCGGCCTATCACAGTGCCTTGACCGGCCATGATTTCAAAGAGCAGACGCGTATTGACCAGTTCAGGATGTTCCCCATACGTAACACGCACGGCTTCCGCGATGCGCTGCAGACCGGCCGCCGGGCCGGTCCCCTTGTGCGCCCCGGGATGCAGGACCACTTGCGGGATGCCCAACAGATGGGCGCGTTGCAGTTCATCCTGCAGGCCCAGACGGCTCCGGGTCTGGATGAGCGGCTCCGGGGCGGCCAGATTGATCAGGTAACTGGCATGGGCAACGGCAGCGGCCAGGCCGGACTCCGCGAAGCGCGCCCGCCAGGCAGTGATCGCGGTCTGCGTGAGCGGCCGATCCTGCCAGCGGCGGTTGCTCTTCGTGAAGATCTGCACCGCGGTCATGTGCAGATCCACGGCGCGGTCCACGGCCTGATGCAGGCCGCCCGCGACGGACAGGTGGGCGCCAATCTGTGCCGGCGGAAGTGATTTCACAAACGGATCCTGGCGGTTTCAGACAGCAAGCGGGAGAATCTCAGGCGTTCATGGTAATTCTGGCGATTGACACTTCCACCAGTCTGGCCCAAATCAGCCTGTTCGATACGGACACCTGCAGTCCCCTGTATGCCTTGGCCTGGCAATCGCTTCGGGCCCAGACCCGGGAACTGGCCAGTGCCATCCGGCAGGCCTGGACCCATTGTGCCCAGTCAGTGACGGACATGGGGCTGATCGTCGTCTGCACCGGGCCCGGCAGCTATACAGGGGTCCGCATTGGTCTCAGTGTAGCAAAAGGCCTGGCCATCGGTGCTCCACAGTCGTTGCCCGTGATGGGGTTGCCGGCTTTGTCGCCGGCGCTCCATCGCCTGCGGCAACTGACTCGGGATCGGGAGTGCAAGGCCGACCTGATCGCCGTGCAGCCGGCCGGCCGGAGTTATTACAATTGGGCGGTCCTGGCGGATCAGGACCCGTGGCGGTATCTGGAGACCCAGGACCACCATTGGGGCAGGGTCCCGGACTTGGAACAATTTCTACAGGATCTGCGTCCTGCTGCGGATACTGAAGTGTGGATCGGCGGAGAGCTGTCGGCCCGGTTGCAGGCAGTGGTAGCGATGCGGTCGCACCTGAAATATCTGGCTGCCTTGGAGCCACCACCTTCCGCGACCGGGCTGGCGCAATTGGCATGGCACCGGTGGCAGACGGAGCGGGACTGGCATCGGTCGCACCATCTGGCTCCCATCTACCCGCGGACCCTCTGATGTCTGTCCTGCTGGCCTCGCATCCGACGGCAGCCTCCGCGACCGTTCTCTTCGCTTCCATGACGCAGCGTGATCTGGAGGCTGTGTCACAGGTGGATCGGGAGTGCTTCGATCCCTCCATGAGCCGGTCCAGGATCCGGTACCTGTGGCACCTGGACCGGCGGTTCAAGTGGCGGGTGTTGCGCGTCAAGGATGCAACGGGTTTGTCCTGCACCGTGGCCTACGCTTGCTATGCCGACTATGGCAGGCAGGCACATCTGCTTAAACTGGGCTGTCTGGCGGCCGTGCGCGGTCTGGGCCTGGGCCGCTGGTTGCTGCTGCAGATCTTGCGCGAGATGACGGCAGGCGGGGTGTCGGAAGTGCTGTTGGAAGTACGCGACTCAAATGCCGTGGCCCGCCATCTGTATCGTCAACACGGATTTCAGGAGGACGGCATACAACCCGGCGGATACCCCGACGGCGAAGACGCCGTCCTGATGTCCATTCCCCGGCTGCAGGAAGTGACCGTGCAGCAAACTCTGCACCGGCAATACCGGTATGCCCGGCGGGCGGGCTGCGCTGCACTGGAGGATGGATAATGGATATGACTGATTCTGACCGGCAGCGCGCGCGGGCTGTGCTGGAGGCCGAGATCAAGGCCTGCACCGCCTGTGCTCTCTGTCAGGAACGCACGCAGGCCGTGCCGGGCGAGGGGGATCTGAACTCCGTGATCCTGTTCGTGGGCGAAGGCCCCGGCCAGGAGGAAGACCGGCAGGGCCGGCCCTTTGTCGGCCGCAGCGGGCAGCTGCTGACGCAGATGCTGCAGGGCGTGGACATCGACCGGGAGGGTGTCTACATCACCAACGTGGTGAAGTGTCGCCCGCCGGGCAACCGCGATCCCTTGCCGGGCGAGATTGCCGCCTGTCGTGGCTTTCTGGACCGGCAGATTGCCCTGATCAATCCCCGCATCATCGTGACCCTAGGCCGCTTCAGCATGCAACGTTGGTTGCCCAGGGAGAAGATTACCCGTATTCAAGGCAAAGCCCGCAACATAGGCCGCGGCCGCTGCGTGCTGCCACTGTTTCATCCGGCGGCCGTATTGCGCAACCCTACTTGGATGGACCGGTACCGGGAGGTTTTCAGCCGACTCCCGAATCTCATCCACAGAGCCTTGCAAGCCAATGAACGGGCCCGGCGGGGCGAGGCCTTGTCGGCAGGGGTCCCGCACCCGGGCGATCCGGATTACCAGGATCCCGCCGAGAGCCCGCCTCCGGTCCAGGGGACCTTGTTTTAGCGCCGCGCGCATATCCATTGAGCCCCCTGCCGCCGCGACCTGGAGATCCGGCCCGCGGGGGCAGGTCTGTCACCAGAGAGAAACCCCAGTCATGAATGTACAGATGCAAGAAAGACAAGATTATGTCCCCGCCCCGGATCCCGGCGTGCTGCGCCTGGTGCCTCTGGGCGGCTTGGGCACCATCGGCAAGAACATGATGCTGGTGGAATTCGAGGAGGACATCCTGGTCGTGGATGCGGGCAGCATGTTTCCCTCCGAAGAGGAACCCGGGGTGAACCTGATCATTCCGGATGTGGCGTACCTGTTGGAAAACCAGGACCGGGTGCGGGCCATTGTGCTGACCCATGGGCACGAGGATCACATCGGCGCGCTGCCGTTCCTGATTAACGATTTCGGTCTGGAGGTCCCGATCTACGGGGCAGACCTGACCATGGGCGTGGTGCGGCACAAGTTGCAGGATCGGAAAGTGCCGCGCGAGGCGCTGGATCTGCTGCAGGTCGTGGATGTGGACAGCCGCTTGCAGATCGGCTGTTTCGAGGTGGAATTCTTCCAGGTCAACCACAGCTTTCCCAGCAGCATGGGCACGGCCATCCAGACTCCGGTCGGGCGCATCATCCATACCGGAGACTTCAAGTTTGACGAACAGCCCGTCGTGGACGAGCCGGTCAACGAGGCGCGACTGGCCCGGTGGGGTGAGGAAGGCGTGTTGCTGCTGATGGCCGACAGCACCAATGCCGAAGAAGTCAGTCCCACCAGCAGCGAGATCACGATTGAAAACAAGCTGCAGGAACTGTTTGAAGAGGCCCCCGGCCGGATCTTCGTCTCTACCTTTGCCAGCAACGTCAGTCGCTTGCAGCAGGTCATCACTCTGGCCCGGCGCAACGGGCGCCGTGTGGGCTGGGTAGGCCGTTCCATGTTCACCTACGGCGACAACGCGGTGAGTCTCAACTACCTGGATTTCGACAAACAGGATCTGCTTTCCACCAGGGAAATCAACACGCTGCCGGACGAGGACGTGTGTGTCCTGATCACCGGCAGTCAGGGCGAGCCCATGAGTGCCTTGAATCGGCTCAGTCAGGAAGCGCACCGGGATCATGACATACGGCCCACCGATACCGTGATGATCTCGGCCAGTCCGATCCCCGGCAACGAGGTGGCCTTCTACGGCATGGTCAACCGGCTGTTCCGGTTGGGGGCCGAAGTCTTCTATCATTGCCTGGTCGACATTCATGTCTCGGGCCACGGCAGCCAGCGGGAGAACCGGCGCATGATGTCCCTGTTGCGGCCGCGCTACTTTGTGCCCGTACATGGCGAGTACCGGCATCTGCTGCTCAATGCGCGCAATGCCCATCAGGCCGGCCTGCACGAGGACAACATTTTCATCCTGGAAGACGGCCAGGTGCTGGCCCTGGAGCAGACCGGAGGTCCCGGTGACCCCGGTTTGCCCGAGACCCGGGCCTGGTATGCCGAAACGGTCTCCGCGGCCCATATTCTGATTGACGGCCATGTCATCAGCGACAGTGCGCAGATCATCAAGGAACGGCACTGGCTCAAGCAAGGCGGGGTGATCAGCTGCGTGATTGGCTATGACGCGCGCAGGCGCCAGATGCTGGGCCAGCCCCTCATCCATACGCGGGGCTTCCTGTATCCCGAGGAAGAGAGCGAGTTTCACGGTCAGGCCCGCAAGCTGGTGACAAAGCAGTTCAACAAACTGACTGCCCGCGGCATCCGCACCAGCCGGAAAGACATAGAACAGGACGTGCGCGGGGTACTGAACCGCTTCTGCAAGAGCGAATTCGGACGGCGGCCGCTGATTATGACGAAGCTGCTGCCTCTGGCGTAATCCTCTCAGGACCGGTGCAGGGTACCGGACCGGGGCCGGGGATGGCCCCAGCGGCCCGCATCCTTTGTACAATGACAAGTGTGTTGCGCGCGGCCCGCGGGGATTTTGTCCCGGGACCCGCAACGACCTCCCACGCGACCAGGTCAGGCCCAGTGTGCCCGGATGGCCCGACGCAAAACATCTAAAGCCATCCGTGCATGGCGACTGCTACAGAATTCGCTGCTGAATGCGAAGTTTATAGGGGCTGTCCTGGTGCTGGTCTCGGCCCTGACCCTGTTAAGTTTGCTGTCGGGCAATCAGGGCCGCCTGACGGCCTTCTGGATTGATCTGCTGCAACGCGGTTTTGGCGCCGCCATCTGGGGCATGCCCTTTGTCCTGGGCTTTCTGGGCTTCTGGATCATTATCCGCTCCGTGGAGCGGATGCCGAAACTGAACTGGCGCAAGCCGTGGGGCTTTCTGCTGCTCTATCTCTGCTCGGTGGTGGCGATGACGCTGGCCCCCGGTGATCTGTTCCTGGAAACGGCCCGCCTGCTGTCTCCCTCTACCGATGCGGCCGGCGGCTGGGTGGGACGCGTGCTGGGTACCCAACTGCAGGAACTGCTGGGACCGCTGGGGGCCTGGCTGATCCTGACGGTACTCACCATTGCCAGCCTCTACATGATGCAGAAGTCCCTGGTGTTGCTGGGGTTGGCCGGGGTGCAACGCATGCTGCTGGGCTTCTGGGAGCTGCTGGGCCGTGTGCCGCAGGGTGACTATCGCCTTAAGCCATGGCCGGAAACCCGGGCCTACCGGGCTTATGTCTGGCTGTGTTCCCGCGCTCCGGGTCTGCGCGCTTGGCGCGCCCGGTATCGGCAGTGGGAAATCCGGTACATTGCCCTCCTGCAGCGCTGGCGTCGCAGTCACCAGCGGTATGCGGAGCCGCCGCCGGTGCACTCCCGCGCGGTGGCGTCGCCGGCCCCTGCCGCCCCTGTCCCGGATCCCGGACTCCAGGCTGCGGCCCCTGCCGCCTCTGTGCCCGCACCGGTGAGCGGCCCCGTCACCGTGGCCGACTCCTGGCAGCTGCCCATGCTGGAACAGATGCTGGACGATCACGAGCGGGTGGCGGAATCGGACGAGCACATTCGCCAGACCGGCATGCTGCTGCAGGAGACGCTGGGTCTTTTTGGCGTGCCGGCGACGTTCGAAGGGGCCTACAAAGGCCCGTCGGTCACCCAGTACCTGATCAAACCGGGCTATACCCAGCGCCTGGACAGCAAAGGCCGGCCGCATCGGACCAAGGTCAAGGTCAACAAGATCACGAGCCTGAGCAACGATCTGGCGCTGGCCGTGGCAGCCCAGTCCGTGCGGATTGAGGCGCCCATTCCGGGCACCAGCTATGTCGGGATCGAAATCTCCAACACCCGCAGCAATTCCGTCAGTCTCAAGGAACTCTTCCTGAGCGAGCAGTTTCGCTCCATGGAGGCGGACCTGCCCCTGGCGCTGGGAGAGGATGTGAAGGGCCAGCCCATTGTGGCGGACCTGGCCAAGATGCCGCATTTGCTGATCGCAGGGGCGACCGGCACGGGCAAATCCGTCTGCATCAACGCTATCGTTTCCACGCTGCTGCTGTCGCATTCCCCGGACACCTTGCGGCTGTTGATGGTGGATCCCAAAATGGTGGAGTTGAGCGAGTACAACGACATCCCGCATCTGATCAAGAAGGTGGTCATTGATGTGGAGGAAGCGGAGCAGGCTCTGGACTGGTGTGTTCAGGAAATGGACACGCGGTACCACAAGCTGAACCGGGCCACGTGCCGGGACATCAAGCGCTACAATGCGCGCGGCAAGGCCCAGGGCAAACGCCCGCTGCCCTACATTGTGGTCATCATTGATGAAATGGCGGATCTGATGATGATGGCGCCCCAGGAAGTGGAACGTTCGATCTGCCGCCTGGCCCAGATGGCCCGGGCTGTGGGCATTCATCTCATCATCGCGACGCAGAGACCTTCCGTGGATGTCATTACCGGTCTGATCAAGGCCAATTTCCCGGCGCGGATCGCGTTTGCCGTATCCAGCCAGACGGATAGCCGGGTCATCATCGACGGCCCGGGGGCCGAACGCCTCCTGGGCAAGGGAGACATGCTGTTTGTCTCGCCGGAGGCCGCGCGGTCCGGAAGAGTCCAGGGTACCTGGGTCAGTGACGTGGAGATCCACCGCGTGGTGGAATACTGGAAAAAGGAACAGCAACGAAAGGAAGAAGTTCACGCGGCCCAGGACGCGGTGCAGGAATGGCTGGCACAGCGGGATGCCGCGGCACCACCGCCACTGGCCCCGGTGGCGGAAGGGGCGGAAGGCGCAGATCGGGAGGAGACCCGGCCTCCACCCGGTCCGGTGCACCGGGTGGAACCCGTGCCGGTGCTGCCTTGGTCTGCTTCTCCGGATGCCGCAGAGGCCGCATCGCCGGTCCTGGAACTGTCGGATCCGGCGTCTCCGGAGGCGGGGACCACAGAGCCCGCCGCGGCAACGACATCATCCGGGGAGAGCCCGCCGGAGCCCGCCGGGTTCGGCAGTTCCGCAAAGGACGAGGCCGCGGTGTCAGTACCCTTGGGGACTGCGGCGGCCGCGGCGCGGGAATCCGGTCCGGCACGCGGCGCGCCCGAGCTGCCGGAGCCGGATGACGTGCTGCCCGATCTCCCCGGTCCGGCCGTTTCCCGGGCTGATGCTTTGGAGGCGTCAGCCGATCCGGCGCGCGGTGAGGACTTCTACCAGATGGCCCTGCGTATCGCCGAGGCCGGTACGGTACTGTCCGTCTCCATTCTGCAGCGGCGACTCAAAATCGGCCGCAACAAGGCTTTGGCGCTGATGGAGCAAATGCTGGAGGCAGGCGCCATTGATGAAGACCGGCTGGACAGCCAAACCTTCATGGCTCTGGTCCGCTACCGCGATGCCCGGCGGTAGCGGCGGCTAGGCACGCGTCTGTTGCGGGTCGGTGTCCTCCGCATCTTCCGCGGCGGAGGCCATGGCGGGCGGATCTTCCAGCGACAGGGGTTCCTGCATGAACTGGCGCAGGATATTGGAGACCTGTCCCCGATACCGGCGGTTCATGATCACATTGGCGGATGATTTGCGCATCACGCGTTCCGGAATGGTGCCCCGGAAGTGCTGCGTGAAGAAGCCCTCGTCCGAGGCCCCGAGCATCAGCAGGTCGGCATTGCGGGAGGTCGCCAGAATGCCGTCCTCCACATCGTCCGCCTCGATCACCGCGAACGTGGTCTCGACCCCCGCCGCTTCCGCCAAAGCCAGCGAGTTCTGGCGCACGATAGGCTCGTTTTCCTTGTCTTCCTGGGAAGTGACGATGTACATGGTACGCACCTGCACCGGGGCCGGCAGATCCGCTTCGCCCTGGGCCGCCCGCTCGGCATCCACGGCGGCATAGTAATCCACAATCATGCGCGTGATTTCGAACGTCATACGCAGATTGGTGCCTTGCCCGCGACTGGGGATCACGATGCGCCGGGGCCGGTGCCAGCGAATATTGAAGTGGGCCACCACAATGTCGCAGGGCGGGTTGCTGCCAATGAGATCGATGACGGAGCCGAAGGCGTGTTTGCCACCGACCTGGGCGCCTGGCCAGCCGAACAGAATCAATTCGGAGTGATACCGCTGGGCGATGGCATTGATGGACTGGCCCACATGCCGCCCGACCAGCGTCAGTTCCCGATGCGGCAGTTCCAGGCGTTTGGCATGGCGCACGGCACTCTGCGTCAGCCCCCGGTCAATCATGTCCAGATAGTCCTGCGGCAGCGCCAGTTCCATGCCCGGCAGTTTGGCAACATGCAGCGCCACCAGCTCCGACTGGCGCTGGTGGGCGAAGATGGCTCCCAGCAGGCCCAGACTGCTGGCCATGTACCGATCCTTGACGGGCACCAGCACGGTGCGCAGGCCCTCCGAAGCGCCTTCCAGACGTAAGGCGGCCCGGCTCTCCGACAGGACGCGGTTCGGGTCCACCTCCCACTTGGTGCGCTGGGGCACATTGAAGACCAGATACACAATCAGTCCGGTGATCACCCAGACAATGGCCGTACCCCAGGCCAGCAGGCTCAGACTCACCAGGGACAGGGCCAGCAGGCAGCAGATGCCGATGCCGATCCAGGGCGTGTAGGGTACGCCGGGCAACTTGAAACTGCGTTTCAAGTCCGGCCGCCGCCGCCGCAGACTGACCACCGAGTAGCAGACCATTATGAACAGCAGCAGGAACATGATGCTGGTGCTGGCCGCCACATCTTCAATGGGCAGGGCCACGGACATCACCACGACCAGCAGACCACTCATCAGCACGGCAATGTACGGGGTGAAGTTGCGGGGATTGATCCGGCCAAAGACGGACGGCAAATTGCCGTCCCGGCCCATGGCGAAACTCACGCGGCTGGAACCGTACAGGGTGGCATTCAGGGCGCTGGTGGTACTGGCCAGACCTGCCAGCAGCAACATGAAACGGCCGCCACGCGGAAAAATCTGGGCCGCCGCTTCGACCATGCCCAGCTCTTCCAGCTGGCCCAGGTAGGCATACACCGGTATCGCGGGGTCCGGAGACTCGATGCCGGCCAGGACCACAAACGCGGTCAGCAAATAGATGGTGACCGCGATCGCAATGCTGAGGCCAATCGCCAGCGGAATGTTGCGGGCCGGATTCTTGACCTCTTCGCCGCTCTGGGTGATGATTTCAAATCCTTCAAAGGCAATGAAGGTCAGGCCCATGGCTTTGAAAACCCCCCACATGCCCGCGGGCAGGAAGGGAGTGAAAGAACGGTCCACGACGGTCGTGACGGAGCCGGTGCCATCGCCGAAAATGGACGCGATGCCAAATCCCGCCAACAGCACCAGGATCAGGATCTTGATGCTGGTGACTATGTTGCCAATCAGCCCGGTTTCCGAGGAACCGCGGAAATTGACGTAGGTGAAGCCGAGAGCCATGGCCACCCCCAGCCCAATCCGGGTCTGATGTACCAGCGGACAGGCGTGCCCGCTGTCCCCCGGACAATAATCCATGAGGTTGAGACCCCACAGCGCCAGGAGTTCCACCACAAAGGACCCGAACACCAGGGCGTACAGGGCACACGCCAGGGACTGGGCAAACCAGCTCATCCAGCCGGACAGAAAACCGAACAAATCATTCATGCCCTGCTTGATCCACAGGTACCCGCCCCCTGCAGCCGGGAAGGAACCACCCAGTTCGGCGTAGCTGCCGCCTATGATGAGTGCGATGCAGCCATTGAGGAAAAAGGCCAGCAACAGTCCAGGCCCGGCATGGCCCGCCGCGAAAGCGGTCAAGGCGAAGATGCCGGCCCCAATCATGGCTCCCACCCCAATCATGGTGATGGCTCCCACGCCCAGATCGCGGGTCAGAGCCACGCGGGGTGTGGAGGAGGCAGTCGTTTCCGTCATGGGATTATTGTGTGCCCTGGGTACGGCGGCTGGACGGCTGAAAGCGGATGCCCCGTGGGGCTCTGACGACTCCAGCCTGCGCCCCATCGGACAACATCATAGCCGAAAGATCCTCCTGGGAGGTATCCGGGCAACCCCACAGGGTCCGGGCGGTGGGCCGGCGCGGCGCGCGGACATGAGGCGGTCCCCGGCGGCCGCGCCGACTGAACCTGCACCAACGTGCGGGCTAGACTTCGATGGGAACGCCTACGGCATTGCCCCATTCCGTCCAGGAGCCATCGTAGTTGCGGACCGTCTCGTATCCCAGCAGGTAGGTGAGAACAAACCAGGTATGGCTGCTGCGTTCACCGATGCGGCAGTAGGTAATGATATCGTCCCCGGCACTGAGTTCCTGTTCCGCTTCATAGATGTCGCGCAGTTCGTTGGCGTTCTTGAAGGTGCCGTCCGTATTGGCCGCGCGGGCCCAGGGGATGTTCTTGGCGTGCGGAATGTGTCCTCCGCGCAAGGCCCCTTCCTGCGGATAGTCCGGCATGTGCAGCAGTTCCCCCCAGTATTCGGCAGGGCTGCGCACATCCACCAGGGGCAGGCTGGCCCGGGTATGGTGCAGGACCTCATCGCGCAGCGCCCGGATATTCCGGGCCGGCGGTTCGGGCAACTCGTAATGGGAGCGTTCGCCCATAGGCAGTTCGCGCGTAATCTCACGGCCCTCTTCCAGCCACTTCTGGCGCCCCCCGTCCATAACGTGCAGGTTCTGCACTCCCATTAACTGCAGCACCCAGAAAGCATAGCAGGCCCACCAGTTGTTCTTGTCGCCGTACAGGACGATGGTGGATTCGTTTTCGATGCCGAGGAAACGAAAGAGTTCCGTGAGCTTTTCCCGGGAAACGAAGTCGCGGGTCACTTCATCGTTCAGGTCATGCGTCCAGTTCAATTCGATGGCCCCGGGAATATGGCCCACTTCATAGAGAGACGGGTCCTCGTTGCTTTCCAAAAGCACTACCTTGGGATCCTTGAGATGTGCGGCGACCCACTCCGTGTCCTTCAGCACCTCGGGATGTGCATACCCTTTGTCCATAATGGCAATTTCCTTTCGCTCCGGTGTAACAAGGCAACAGTCGCAAGGACTGACCATGCCGGGATGGTGTTCCGCTCTGGACAGTCCCCGTGGCCCGACCAAGGACCTGTGCGTATTTTACCTGTATGTCAGGTCAGGTTGGACATTCTGCAAGGTCCAAGATCTGGGCAGCTTGGGGGAACAGTCACGCTGCACAGGCCCACAATCCGGAGACCCGGGCGGCGCACCGCGGAAAGCCCACGCGAGCTGTGCATGGCACAACAGGGTGTCCGGCCGCCGCGGGCCGAAAGAGGCGGTCAGGACATCCCGTATTCTGAGATGGTCTTGGACCAGAGCCCCCGCGAGTCCAGAGGCGTCCTCGGAGGGGGAGGACTCCCCCAGCAACAAGTGTCGCCATGCCCCTGGTGCGGGTTTCCAGCCGATCCAGCATGTCGTCGCTGGGCCAAGCCTTTGGAGCACTCTCCGCCCAACGCTGCAGTACCTGGTCGGCGGCGGCCCATCCAGGATGCGGTGCAGGATCGTCCCCATGTCCGTGGTTCCCCCTTCGCTCGGCAGCTGCCTTGGCTTGCAGGACCGGAATGTCCACGATGCGGATCCATTGCCCCCGCTCTGCATTGGCGACTCCCACGCGGAGCTGTCAGGTATCGGTCCCGGCCCGAAGCCAACCCTGCCTGGCAACGCCGCGATCCCGCGATGGTCTGCGCACAGGTGCCCGAAAGTCCCTTGCATACGTATTGTGATATAATTATATCTATTACCAGATCAGTTGACAGGGCTCCGCTGTCCATCGGGAGTGGGCCTCGCCCCCGCGGGGGCGGGGCCTTCCCGGATCGCTCTGGGCTCCTCAGGCCGGGGTTGGGGAGTCCGGATCGATCAGTACCCGATCCTTCAGTTCGGTCCAGAAATCGGAAGGAATGTCCATCGCTATATTGTCCAGATTCTGCTGCACTTCGGTCACGGACTTCATGCCCGGAATGACTGCCGCCACAGCGGAATGGCCCAGCGGGAACTGCAGGGCCGCGGCCTGCAACGTGATACCGTGCCGGATGCACATGGCTTCCATGCCTTTGACTTTCTGCAGAATCTGGGGCGGAGGCTCCTGGTAATTGTAATGGGTGCCGGCCACAGCCCCTGTCGCCAGGATGCCCGAATTATAGGGACCACCAATGATGATGCTGATGCCCTTCTCCTGGCACATGGGCAGAAATTCCGGCAAGGGGCCCTGCTCCAGCAAGGTATAGCGTCCGGCCAGCAGGAAACAGTCGAATTGGCCGGCTTCGGCGAATCGGGCCAGCATCTGCCACTGGTTCATGCCCAGGCCGATGGCTTTGACCAGCCCCCGGTCCCGCATGTCAGACAGGATGGGAAAGGCATTCTCCATGGCTTCTTCAAAGTGGTGGTATTGGTCATCAAAGGCTTCCCCGGTCGCCGTGCTCTTGCCTTCATCCGGATCGTGCATCAGCAGGATGTCAATGTGATCCAGCTGCAGGCGCTCCAGACTGCCTTCAATCGAATCCCGGATACCCTGGGCCGAGTAATCCATTGCAATCTTGGCTTGGCTCGAATTGGGGAACAGGGGGTCCACTTCCTCGCCGGCCGCGAGCGGCTGGAGCCGCCACCCTACCTTGGACGATACAAAGAAGCTGTCTCGCGGCACGGTCTGAAATGCCCGACCCAGGCGGCTTTCGCTGAGCCCCTGGCCGTACAGCGGAGCAGTGTCAAAATAGTTCAGCCCGGAGGCAACGGCGTGCTGCACAATTGTCGTGCTTTGCTCGTCAGTGATGGCCTCATACATGTTGCCGAAGCCCGTACCCCCCACGCCCAGCGTGGAGACCTCGATATCCGTATTGCCGATTCGTCGTTTGGCTAAATGCTGGGTCATGCGAACCTCGTATTGGGGCTGTTCTGGGTTTTCCGGGACATGGATAAGACGCAGTCCGCCCCGCAGGAAATTGATCCCAAGGCTGAATTCCCGCGGCCACCGCAGCCGGAACAGCTTCTCAGAAGGACTTTCCACGGGTGCAACCGGCAGTCTGGCGCGGCACAAGCCTGTGCCCGGTTCCCGCAGGCTGCCTGGCGTTCACCGGCTCGTCAGCGGTCTTCCCGGAAACCAATAGTCCATTATACCCTTCGCGGTGCCTTCCGGGCAGTGTCTTGACCCGGATTCCAGGACCATCGCCTCTGTACTGACCTGCCTTTTCTTTCCAGAACATAGGCACGTTTTTCTTGCAACAACCGGAAAGGAACCCCCTGCATTGGTCCCCTTGGGCGTCCGCCCAGGCAGAGTCCGGCAGCGGTCCAGGGCATCCCGGCGGATGGGGGGAAGACAGACCTGTCCCGAGGCTTGGTTTCATATCCGGAAATCAAGCGGCAATGGCGCTGGGTCCCAGCGGGCTACAACACAGTGGTATCATGGTCACAGGCCGGGCCGTCACATGATCCCGGCACCATGGCGGAGGCACGGAAACATGGAACGGCTGGCCCAACGCGACAGTCTGGCGGCGTTGATGACCGAAGATCCCTTCTGTGCGCAGGAGGGGGTCCAAACCTTGCAGTCCCGGCTCCATTACGAACGGCTGACGCAAATCGCCGGCGATCTGCGCCTGCATCTGCACCGGCAGGCGTTGCCGTATGCCCTGACCAGTGATCTGCTGATCCGGAACGTGCCGCTCCGGGAGGGCGTGTCCCCGGACATCGCGCTCTGGCCCCGCGCGGTGGTGCGGCCGCGGGTGAACTACAGGTCGATGGTGCTGACGGCGGAGCAGTGCCCGGTCCTGGTGCTGGAGGTGGTGTCGGAGAGCACGGTGGAGGCGGACTGGACGATCAAACCCGAGATCTACCGTCTGGCGGGGATTGGGGAATACTGGCTGTACAATCCCGAGGGGTATGCGGGCGGCCCACCGCTGCAAGGCTGGCACCTGGCGGGGCAGGTCTATGTGCCGATCGCCGGCCAGTCCGGCCGGGTGGCGGACACGCCGGTGGTGCTGTATCCCAGCGCGCTTCTGGACACGGCCTGGGGGCTGGAGCAGGACACCGAACTGCGGCTGCGGAATCCGGTGACGGCGGACTGGTACCGGATGACGCCCGAGGCTCTGGTAGAGGGAGAGGCCCGCGCCGATCGGGAACAAAGCCGTGCCGATCGGGAACGAAGCCGCGCCGACCGGGAACGAAGCCGCGCCGACCAGGCGGAAGCCGAGAATGCCCGGCTGCGCGCCCTGCTGCAGGCGCAGGCTAACTCGGACTGAACTCCGCAGCCGACTGCCGCAGTGAAGGAGGTGTGCATACACCCTGTCGGAGCCCAGTTCCAAGTCGGCCAGCGGCGGGCAATGCGGTGTAACCCCCTGTACGGGTCAGGTCTGGCAGTTTGCCTTGGCACCTTAGTGTGCAGCAACCCGCAAAGGGTCAGACAGGATGCACAGGGCAACGAGCCCCCTCCCCAAGACAAGAATCTCCGTTTTCCGCTGCAGGACAGTCTGCACCAATGGCGCGCTGTCTTCCTGCCGGGCGGTCTGGCTGTCAACTCCCCTGCCTGTGCTATGCGTCAGTGGGGGTGCCGCGGTCTTCAATCAGGGCCAGTTCCACGGCACCCAACGTGATCAAATCCCCCTGGTGCAGCATCGTCGCTTGTTTTGCCGTGAGCCTTTTATCGTTGACCTGGACTTCTGCGCCGGCCATGGGCTGGATCTGGATGCCTTGACTCGTGAATTGCAAAGTGCAGTGCTGAACCTGCACGGATGCGTCGTCCACCACCACGTCGCAGGCTACGCTGCTGCCGATCGTGACTGCTTGCAGCGGCGGGATCGCAAACCGCTCTGTGTCACTGACCAAGGCCCACTGCGTCTCCAGGACCCGCTGGCCCGGATTTTCCCGCAATCGGAACAGGAATTCCGTATTGCCAAAGCGGATGGACGTATTGTCAGGCAGTGGGGTCCTGTCCAGCCTTGGCACCCCATTGACCGTCACCGTTGCAACGCCGTCATCCCCCACTTCGGGCCAAAAAAACCATGCTCCCTGTTCCTTCAGGAAACGGCCCACGGTCCCGTGGATGGCGGGTTCCCGGTGCAAATTGATGTCGTTGTTGCCGGCCTTGCCGACACTGACTGCCGGCTTGCCCAAAATGTACCGTTTGCCTTCATACGGGCCCTTGACCGTGCCCAGCAGCCAGGCATCTTTCAGCAGCTCTTCGCCCACCTTGATTGCCAGGCCCACGAAAAAGCCGAGCAGGGCAAAGCCAACCAGGCGCGAGCCCAGCGAGGTCCATTCGCCGCGGGCCGTAGCCAAATCCGCGTCGCCCAGGAGCAGGCTGAAAATCAACCCGCCGACCATGCCGCCGGCCAAACCGAAGAGTGTGCCTCGCCGCGCCTTGCGCGGTATGCGGTGCCGCCAGCCCCTGGCTGGCGCATGGCCCCCTACTACATCGGTCAGACCCAGCGCCGCGCCGCAGGCGAGGCCCACCAGGGCCCAGGTTATGACCAGGCTCCAGGACAGCCATTCACCGAAGGCGCCGCCCAAAAACCCCAACCCGAGGCTGACAGGCGGTATCCACCCGACATCGCGCCACCAGTGTCCCCGCATCCCCCACACATTCTCGACTACCAGAAAGGCCGTCGCGAGAAACAGGGCCACGACCGCCACGACCGCCAGGCCTTGCGCAGTGCTGGCTGTGCCAAAGGAACTGGCGGCAATGGCCTGGCCTGCTCTGTCGAAAGCGTGTGCAAAGTCACCGATTTGCGTATTGAACACCCTGTCCGGATTGTTTCCGGTCAGGCGCAGCAGGAATCGGTGATCGGCTGTCTGGGTGCCGATGGCTGTGATGATGGTGCCCTGCTGACGCAGGGCGAGCGCCTGGCGCCGGGTCCGCCACGGGTCGTTGGCCCATCCATCCGTAAACAGCATCACGGCGTGGCGCCGGGCAGGACTTGCCGCGAAGGCCGCCTGTGCCTGGTGCAAGGCGGCGCCCATTTGCGTGCCGCCATATGCCCTGAGCTCCTGTAAGCGCGCGACAAGGGGCTGCGGATCCTGCTCCGGCGCCAGAATGGGACGCAGCAGAAAAGCCTGGCTGGAAAATGGCACCACCGCAAAATGGGTATGGGGCCGATTCCAGTTTTGCAGGAATTGAATGGAGGCCGCCCGTACTTCCTTGATGGGTTCCCCTTCCATGCTGCCGGAAACATCGATCAGCATCGCAATGAAAAGGGAACCGTCGTCGACCTCCTCCAGGGGCGGGGGTTTCAGAGCCTGTACAAAAATCTCCGCCACCAGAATGGCCACCATCGCCGTGATGGCGCCTACCAGGGCGTAGGGCAAGGAGACCTTGAGCTGGGTCCAGAATGACGAATCCAGATGTTTCATGGCCCGGCATATGTCATTGGACGCGCTTGACCACTACAATGGTGGCATTGTCGTCGGCCCCGGAGGCCAAGGCACATGCAATCAGTGCATCGGCCACCGCCTGGGGCTCGAAATCCGCCTGCACGATCGCGTCTGTCAGTTCCGCGGCGATGACGCTTTCACGGTATTCCCAGGTGCCCCAAATGCCGTCGGACATCAGCAGGATCAAATCCCCCACGTGCAGATCCAGCCATTCGTCGCGCAAGGGGACGCCGTCCGCGCCCATCTGGCTCGCCAGTGAATCCACGTATTCAGGATGCAGCCTGGTGCGCTGGGCTGTACCCAAGGCCCGGATTATCTGATTTGTATCCGGGCTGGCCGCGGCCTCGTCCTCGGTCATGTGCCCGCTGTCCACCATAGCCTGTACCTGAGAATGATCCCGGCTCAGGCGCTGCAATTCATGCTGCGCATACAGATAGGCTCGGGAATCTCCCACATGTGCCAAGGTCACTCGATTGCCCACCACCACGATGCCGGTGAGCGTGCAGCCGCCGCCGACATTTGCCAGGGCATCCATGACGGCTTCGTTGGCTGCCCATCCCAGGTCCCGGGTCCACTGGGCCTGCATATCCGGCTGGTCCAGGCGGGGCGGGGGCGGATGATGACAGAAAGCATGTACAGCGGCGCGGCTGGCCACTTCGCCAGCCTCTTCGCCGCCCATGCCGTCGGCTACACAGGCGCGGAGCACCTGCATCTGTTCCTCGTGATATTCCCAGTGACGGTGCACGAATCCGTAGCTGTCCTCATTGCACAGGCGCGTGGGATTGAGTCCCACGGTGCTGGCCGCGCCAATCCGGTAGCGGGGCACAGGAGTGACCCGCAAGGGGCGGTAATGCTCCATGAGAGTCCGCAGGTCCGAACATGGATCTGGCTGCAACATGGATACACTAAGCAACTGCGGCAGACCCGGTTCCCGCAGTTGGCCCAGCGCCAAGGCATGGAGACCGTCCGCCGACAGGGAATTGCCCGTGACCAGCGTGTACAGCATGGCACCCCAGAGAAACACACTGGTGGCTTCCGTGGCGCAGGCGGTTTCCGAGCCCTGCAAGGGGGTCACGCCATCTCCAAAGCACACCTGGGCCGGTGTACCCATGGGCGCGATGACCGGCAGGAACTGCAGTCTCATCCCTGTGCCGTCGGTCACCCGCAGTCCGGCGAGATCAATGTCGGTCACCACGGCATGCTTGGTGGCCAGAAACCGCATGAGCTGGACTACCCCGTGCAAGTGCGAAATGGCTTCGGGCAAGGGCAGACTCAGACCGGGCCAAATCGGATCTCCTTCCAGAACTTCCAGGACCAGGCCGTCGTGCCCGCGGTACAGGATGGTCGGCAGGCGGGGATGAGTTAGGTCGGCGTCCAGTTCCAGCCACAGTGCGTGGTGCAGATCGGGGCGGGGGTGGAACAGCACCGGCTTTCCGGTGTCTCCATTTTCGGCGCGGCCTCTGTAGTACCCGCGGGGCAAACCCTGCTCGACTACATAGTGCATGTCCCCGATGATGTGCACGGTCCCGGGTCGCAATGATGCATCTTCGGTCTCCGGCTCATATATCAGTTCTTCCAGTGCGTCGGACAGAGTGTCGTCTGTCGGGACCGGGCTTGCCTCCTGTGCGGGCACGTCATCAGGGCAGATCTGTTCCTGTTCTGGAAGAGGAGCATGCGTGTCCAGAGTGGGAAAATCGTCGCGGTCTGGACCCGCCTCCGGTCTCTCTGTAACGCAGGCCGACTCGTTTTCCGCGGCCCCGGCTTGCATTTCCGCTTTCGCCCGTGCCCATACTTCAGTCTGGACCAAGTTCACGATTTGGGCATCCAGACTGTCTGCCTCCAGCCTTTCTCGCCATGCCTGGATCAGACTTGCACCGATGTATGGCATGCCAATGGCTTCCCAAATCTCCGGATGTTGTTCTGCAAAAGCGGCAGTCCGGGTGTCAGGCCAGTCATGGGCTCTTTGCAGACACAGAAGTGCCACGATGCCGATCCGGTGGACGGCCGATGTAGGAAGGTCAGCATCCTGGGCGAAGAGACTGTGCAGCGAGGCCCGACATTTCTCCCATGTGTCGGCAAAACAGACCAGACGGCCATACAAAGGCAAGGGGTCCATGGGCGTTTTCATCTTGGGCGTGTAATGCTTCGTCGCGGTCTCGGGGCAGCCTCGCAGCTGCATGCCGGGACAGTGGTATGGGGACGACTAGTCGTCGGCTTTCTGAAAGAGGAACCGCATGTTGCCGAAGGCAATCTCATCTCCATGCTCCAGTTTGAAGGGGGTCTGCAGCCGGGGCAGGAAAGCCGATTGGCCTTGGCGACGGATGAACACCCCGTTGGTGGAACCCAGATCCCGCACGGTCCAGTCGTCGTCAAAGTACAGTTCCGCGTGGCGGCGGGAAATGTATTCGTTCCCGGTCAAGTGACTCAGATCAATGTCAATTGGGCCTTGTGCCGGATCAAACTTGCCTACGGCCAAGGGACTGTGCTGCAGTGGAATGACCGTAGGCGAGGGACTGCCGAATTCAATCAAGGTCAGGGTGGCACGTTCCATGTCCTGTACATCCGATTCAGGGGATCCGCCGACAGGTGCCGTGATCTCCGGTACGGGCTCCGGATCCGCCGCGGCGGGCTCCGGATCGGGCCACGCATGATCCGGCGATGCTGTAGAGGGCCGCGCGGCGTCTTCCGCCGCGACTTCCTCACCCAACGGTTCCGGGGTGTCGGCCGGCGCCTCGAACGGGGCTGCGTTTGCCGCGGATGGCGGAGTGTCTGCTCTGTCCGGGGCAGACACCGCAGCGGTGTCCAGTTCGATGCCGCATTCCTCGCAGAAGACCGACCCTTCCGGGTTCTCGGCATTGCAGGTGGTACAGGCGATAACCATTCACTGTGCTCCTTTTTGCGGGACAATGTGCAGGACCTGCTGCACAGTCGGGAAATCCATTGCGGATCAGGCGCCGGTCAGCCTGCGTATTTCGTCACTGGGCGGCAGCGCTTCCTGCCCCTTGGCCTGCAGTGTCTGGGTCTTCGAGCCCATCTTCATGGTCTTGGCTGTGCCCAGACTGATCGTCTGGTGGGTGTCCAGTTCATCCAGGGCCCGATCCAGGACCCGGGTCATGACACCGTTGCCCAGCTTGCGGGTCAGGTTCTGGGCCACGCGCAGGGTTTTGGCCGCGGCCGCGGGATCCTCCAGCGCCTCTTGCGCCGCGCGTTTGACAATGCCTTCGATATTGCGTTGCTGCACCCACTGCATGACGTCGCTGTCCGTCTCCCGGAGCCTTGCCTCGTCGGATGTGTATTCCACCACTACATCCAAGGGTGGCACTTCACCCCGGTAATTGGCACCCGGCACGGCATACGTGATGCCCAATTGCGCCAATCGCATGCGATTGGCGGGTCTTTCCGGAAGCGTGAATTCAATGATGAAACAGGATGCCGTCCCGAACGCGGCATTGCCCAGCGTGTAGGGTGTGTGGGCCAGATTCACTTCTACCTGTTGGGGTGCCACCCGGGTTACGCGGTTGACGGCCGTGCCTTTGACCGTCTTGATGGTCAGTGCCATGTCGGTTACCACTTCCCGGGTGGCCTCGTGCATTTCCCCCAAAATGGCCTCGGGCAGTTGATGGGCAGAAATGGAGGGGGGATCGGGATTGGCGCGATCCGCCACCACGTCCAGCATACGGCCCTGCGTCTCGTCAGCGACCGCTGTCAGGACCGACTCGTTGAAATCTCCCACCCCGATGGCGGTCACGGGTATGTGCAGGTCACATAGGGACCGGCCCATATCCTGGACCAGATCTTCGTCCATGGTCTCGCCATCCGTCAGCAGAATGATGCGTTTGCTGCCGGTTTCCGGCTCCAGCAGTTGCATGGCTTCGCTGAGCCCGGCTCCCATATGGGTGCCCCCTGAGTGCTGATGCAGCCGGTGGACCGCAGCCAACAGGCGGGCGCGCCGGGAAGCCGGGAGGAACGGCACGTTGACCCGCGCGTTGTCATCGAAGCTTACGAGGCCAATGCGATCCGCGTCGCGCAGGTTCGGCGAATTCAGCACGGCTTCCATGGCGGCCATGACGAGATCCAGCCGGCTCATTGCGTGGCCGGAGTCGGACGCTACCAACTCGCGCATCGAGCCCGACGTGTCCATCACAAACGCAATGGCCAGATCGGGGCGGTGTTGGGCACTCGCCCATTCGGGCTCCAGCAACAGCTGCAGGAACAGCCGCTGGTTCGGGGTAAAGGGTGTAAAAAATTCCTTGTGCAATTTTAATGTGGCCGCCAGCATGCAACATGACTCCTGTCTTGGGTACTTTCTGCAATGTCCCGATTTGTGTAACTCAGGTGGAACTGTTCCGACCTTGCTCCCACGACGTGGGACAGGGGCCTTGCAGAAAACCATGCAGCCGGGTCAGATTGAGACAAAGGCCGGGTTTGCGTTCAGACCGGTGTGCGACCCGGTTGCGGGATGCAGGAGGATCCGGCATGGCTCCCACATATGGGGAAGGGCCTGTTTCCACGGCGCAAGGCAGAAGCGGGTGGGGCGACTTGGGGCAACACAAGGTCATGTACTCACACTATACGGCAACTGCCGCAAAACCCGTCAAATGACGAAAGCGACACTGTGGATACAGTGGAAACATGGTGCCCTGCATCCCCACCGGGTTTCCAAGCCGGAACATGGCAGGGTCCCGCGCACACCGACAGACTGACCCTGTGCACGCATCCTGTGCGTTTAAAGCCACCAGAGAGGGGATGTCTTTTCATTTCTGTTTCCGTCCGTCCTGACCGGATGCGTGCCACCGCGCGGAGTGTCAAAGCCTGTCATGACGTTGCAGCCTATGGCCCTCAAAAGCCCAACAAGATCGACCCAATAATCCAAAGGGCGATGACAACGATCAAAGCCGTGATGAAGTTGTTGCGGTTCTGCACACTCCGGGCCTTGGGCTGCAACGATACCAGAGCCACGGCACAACCCGCACTGTGGGCTGCCTCGGCCACCAACTCCCGAAACCAGCGGACCCGCATGGCTTTCCGATCCTGCTGCATCCGGGTACAAACGGAATCGGGGGTTTCGGCGCCGGTCAGGAGACCCAGAATCTGCAGATTGTAAATTCTGGATGATTCACTGTTCCACCAACCCGTGAAGTGCTTGCTGCTGTTTGGCGTCATATCCGCTGCAAGGAGACCCCTTTGCGCGAGATGCCGGTGGCATATTTGGGATTGTTGTTGCAGGTTCTTGTGGAGCTGGCGCCCAAATTTCTTGGGATGTGCCAGCAGGATTTGGTGGCGGAGGCAGCGATTCACCAGTTTTTTGTCGCGTGATCCAGCCAGCCATTCCCGCAAGGCGAACTTGTCCTGTAACGGCATGCTCCGGTATGAGGGAGGCCATGCCGGATCCATCAACGAAAGCACACGCAGCAACTGTCGTTCCAGCACCGCGATGTCTGGCGTGTCGGTCTGACGGGAGGACGAGGCCGCCGGAGCATAAGCGTTGAAACCGGCATCGCGAAAGAGCGGATCTTCCAGCATGTTGTCGATTCCCCGCTCAAAGTCGCTGCCGGTGGCATCGCGTGTCATCCAGGCTCGAATGTAACCGCGTTGCCAATCGGATAGGGCGGCATCCCAATCCTGGGCCAAGGCTGCGGCCAGTTCCGAAGGCGAATGGAAGGGCTGGCCCTTGAAGAAATAAGGATGGCTGCGGTCAGATGATGCACTGATGAAGGGATGGGTCTGAGCTGGCAACGGCGAGAAAGATGAAGAGACAGGCAGTGCACCACCATAGGAGACTCTGCTTCCATCCAGCAGAAGGCCCATGAAGGTTTTGATGGTCTGAGGACGATCCTGTACCTTCAGATTCAAGGCCTGCTGGATGGCTTGGCGTAGGGCTGCCCCGACACCATCGGGGAATATAAGAGGGGATGCAATATTTTGCAGCCGGTCCAGAGCCCGCGGGGGCGGTGTCCCGCTCAGGGCATGAAAAAGGGTAGCCCCCAAACCAAAGACATCCGTATAGGGTCCAAAACGGGCGTGGGTGCTGTATTGTTCCGGGGCTGCGTACTCTTCCGTCAGGATGCGGGTGTGGTATGCCGTATGGCTGATCTTGAATTCTCGGGCAGAGCCGAAGTCGATGAGCACGATCCGCCCATCGAGAGTCAAAATGATGTTGGCCGGTTTGACATCTCGGTGAAGCAGATTGTGGCTGTGCACCTCGTCCAGAGCATCACATGTGGCCAGCGCGATTGCCTGTACGCGGTCGGCAGACAGTCGCCCGCGTCTGTCGATCTCTTCTTGGAGTGTTTGTCCTTCCAGGTACTCCATGACAATGTACGCCGTACCGTTCTCCTGGAACATGTCGTGCACGTCGACTATGGTCGGCGAGCGCAGACTGGCAATGAGCCGGGCTTCTTGCAGAATGCTGTCCATTTCATGCTTGAAATCGGCTTGCCGACTCTGGGGCACGGAAACATTGGCCCCCAGGCGCACGGCACCCTCCGGAAAAAGTTCTTTGATGGCCACGGCTCTCTGCAGATTCTTGTGGGCACCTTTGTAGGTGATGCCAAAACCGCCTTCACCCAGGACGCGCCCCACCGTGAACTTTCCGGCATGAAGTTCGGTCCCCATCGCCAAAGTGCGTTCCGGGGCAGTGGGGGCCATGCCGCAGATGGTGCAAGCTCCGGCACTGGCGGGATATTCGGTGCCGCAGAAGGCACAAGCAGCTTTCGTCATGGGTATGCCACAGGGTTGTGGTGCATCCGATACATTATCCTGCAGGTTATCAACGATATGGACAGGTTTTCCGAGAGACACTCTTAGGCGCAGAATTTGAGGCAGATTTGTCAAGGGACAAACCTTGATAAGCAGGACAATCACAAAGTCGTGAATTATTAGTGCAGAGTCGCTGGTATTTACTTGTGTATTGTTTGGATTTTGACCTGATTGGCCTCTGGGCCATGCTCTTGGAAGCATCGTCCATCCAAACAAACACATGATTCCAAGACAAACGATTTGTCTTGGAATCGAATTCTGACTTTGCGATTGTCTTTCTTTGACAAGAGTATTTGCAAGGTCAGGATCGGAGTTTGTGGCGGTTCCTGGGACGGTGCCATCCGGGTTCCGTGTGACTTCCGCGGGACTCGCAAGTCCTGTGACGGCACTACTTAAGCGGCAAGTCTGAAGAATCCCTGCCTAACTGCTGGATTCTGACTAAACACAGTTATAACAACTCCTTCCAGCAGATGTGCACGGCGGCAACGCAGATGCGAGGCCGTGTGTCAATATCGGGCAAATCAGTTCTGTTGCCAGTAGCCGCACAACTTCCATATTATTTCAGGCCATGCATTTGGCGGTTGCGTGGAGCGAGAAAAGTTTGGTTACCACCATGCGGGCAAAGACAAGGCAAACAGGTCTTCAATCTCCCGGACAAGAGCTGCATAGGATTCTGGTTCAGGACGGCTGCTCTCCAGGCAGGTTTGGCCGCGTTTGGCAGACAGGTCATGGAGTTGTTCTTGGAACCCCGATAAATTATCCAGAAGCATGGCAAAAGACTGTCCTCGGCCATCCAATCCCGCGCAAATACCCGTCGCCAACCGCTCATAGGGAGGAGAGTGGGATGCGTGCTCACTCCATCCTTCTCTGCCTTGGTGGCGCTTGGCCAGCACATAACCCATCATGACGGGCCCCAAGGCAACATAGTCAGTGGGCAAGGCGATACGGGTTTCAGGATGCTCAGCCAATTCGTGGGACAGTTCGATCAGAACTACAGTGGAGTAGAGATCAGCCATATCTTCGCCGAATGTGGTGCCATAGCGAAGTGCTATGTCTTGGGCCTTGGCTACGGATTTTCCCAAGTTGTCAATGCCGCGAGCTGCTACGGGATCCTTCATCAAAAGGTGTCCATATTCATGCAGTGCCACTGCCAAGATGCCGCTGGCCGCTGCTACGGTATACTCTAAGGGCGAGGGAAAAAATGCTTCAATTTCAGCAAAGTCCAACCACATCCGGGTAAGCATTTCCTGGCACATTATGACGTATTTTCGTCCGTTCCGGGTCACTGCAAACGCATTGGCTCGCCCACACCGCTGCACTGCAACCCGAACGGCACGAGTGGAATCAGTCTGTTTGGCCGCATGTTCCGCCAGGAAGTCGAACACAGCCTCGGTGTCTGGCACTGCGTCGGATACCACAACCGGCAACAGATCAATAAAGGGGTAGGCGACATCTGCAGCTTGCGCCCACTGATTATGGTTGGTCCCTGCCATGCGTACCGCCAGCCATGTTCCTTCCCGATTGCGCCCCAACACAGTCAAGAGGCGCTCAGGTTGCACCGCGCCCAGTTGGTCATGATATTGGCTTGGACCCGCCCACAGGTCTGTTGTCGCTTTGATTACGATTGACTTGGGCCCTGTCGGGTCGGATTCCAGTACCGGCAATGGAGTAGGTATGGGATCAAGCAACTCGTGCCAGATCCAGGTACCGCGTGCCAGTCTAAGCCATTCGCGGCTGGTAGATTGCCCGATCGGCACCACAGAGTATCCTGCCGGTACAACTTCCACGATGGCAAATTCCAATCCGGGACCGGAGCGCAAATTGGAGCTGTGCAGTGTCTGCACCACGGTCCCGGCTTGGGTTTCGGCGGGGTTTTCCAAGCGGGGGATCTTGTATTTGATGCTGCGAGATTGAATCGTGGGCCGTGGCGTGGCCGATGTAGGTACACGGCCGGAAATATTGGCCGCCATTCCGGGCCATATCACTGCAAACGCCGCCAGCAGCAAGAAGCCGCTAATCCACGGCAGACACGATGGACCGCGTCTCCGGGGTCTGATGATGTAAGTGACGGGACGCTGGTTGCTCATGCCTAGGATAGCGGCCCCAAGTCCTCAAAGTCCACCAAAGCGAACGATATTGCACAATGGTAATGGTACGGCAAATCCTTTTCCCGCCCAGACTTGGGTGCAACGCCCCCAATGAATAGCTGATGTATTGCTAGACTGTCTCCCCGACGCCACAATGCCGCTCACAAGGTGCCTCGGTGTACCGCTCCGGTCGGATGCCGTGCTCAATGTCCTGCCCTGGCCCACGGCGCGGGTCTGTCCGATGCCCACTGCTGGTTTGGGGAACGAAAACATTGGCCTTCAGACAGATGGTACCCTTCAGAAAATTTCCTTGATAGTCACGGCTCGCTGCAGATCCTTGAGGGCCTCCCTTGTTAGGGTTAGGTGATGCTGCAACCGCCTTTGCCCAGTACGTGTGCCATTGTGCACTTTCCGGCATGAAGTTCGGTCCCCATGGCCGGAGTTCGGTCCGGTGCAGTAGAAGGTATACCGCAGGAAGTGCAAGCCGCGGCTCTGGCTGAATATGCGGTGCTACAGACGGTGCACGCGGCTTTCGTCACAGGCATGCCATAGGGTTGCAGTGCATTGAGCATGTTATCCCGAAAGCAGGTTTCTGGCACTCTTCTGGATTGTCCTGAAAATGTCGCTGAGGCCCGTACTGCTTGCCAGCATGAAAATTTCTGTGTGGCAAGTCCTTGTATTTGAAGATATCCCAACAGGATGGCCTCTGACGTACTGTGCCGACCATCACATCGGGTGTGTATGCAGCAGCAGGATGTCCGAAAGGCTCCCATTGCCCTTTCAAACACTGTCCAGGGCGCAACATTGATCCTGTTGGACGGTAGATGGTCCACAATATGCAATGACTATTGAAGGCACTGTTCCGCGTTGTTCTACATGATCGCAATCCAACTATCATATCCAGCCGCACAACTTCTGATTCTTTATGTTGGCATGCACGACTGCTTTGCCCTTGTTTCTTGCCCATGGCCGAGGCACGACACAGTCAAATGTGGGTCATCGATGTGACGATGTACTGGTACTCGATGGCTCAAGCAGGTGTCCTGTCCTTGTCAGGAGCCAACATGCCAGATGGAAATCCGATGAAACACCGCGACATCGGTGCCTGCATTTGAATCCTGATGCAACGGACATTGCCATGCCTCGCATCCTGAAAAGAAACGTCGATAGTTTTCCCCACCTGCAACGCGATCCCAATGCCATCTACATCGACAAGACTGCACACATCGCGCGGCTGGTGTCTGCCTTGAAGGCGGAGAAAAACGTGCTATTGGCGCGGCCGCGACGCTTCGGCAAAACCCTGCTGGTATCCACGCTCCAGGCCTTGTTCCAAGGACAGGAAGATCTGTTTGCGGGTACATGGATAGGCCAGGCAGGGAATTGGAACTGGGAAGACCAAGGCTGTCCTGTCGTGCGCTTGAACATGGCGATTCGCGACATCCATGATCCGCAAGAACTGCGATTCGCGCTGTTGGACAAGATTGAGGACCTGGCGCAAACCCATCGGATTAGAGCAAGGGCGAGGGCATCTCAGTCCCCGGGCCTCCTGTTGGAACGTGTGATTAGGGATTTGTCTGCAAGGCACAGCCAACGTGTAATCGTGTTGATCGACGAGTACGACACCCCTGTCAACGAAAACCTGGGTCGCGGACAGCATGTACACGATATTTTGGATGTCATGCGTGCCTTCTATGGAGCCGTAAAGGATGCCGGTGACTGTATCCGCTACACGTTCATGACCGGGATTGCCCGATTCGCACACTTGGGCCTCTTCTCCGGTGCCAACAACTTTTCGGACCTGTCATTCCGACCGGAATGTGCCGACCTGATGGGTTTCACCCATGCCGAGATTGCAAACAATCCCGACTTGATGGCCGAAATACAACAGTGCGCCCAAAACATGGGGTGCACCGACACCCTGCTCCTGGAAGGACTGCACCGCTACTACAACGGCTACAAATTCAGTGTGGTGGGTGAGGCCGTATACAACCCTCTGGCCTTGGCCGAGTGTCTCAACATTTTGCGTCATCCTCATTCCAATCCCTATTGGACCTTGGACAATCTGCCTCACGCGTGGGCGCGCTCAGGGCAAACATCGTTGCTGTCTCGCCTGTTGGGTCAGGAAGAATATGGGGAAAACCTGGCCTCTCGGTCCTTTGGTGATCCTGTGGGGGTACTGGAAACAGAAAACTATGATATCGACAACCCTGATTTGGTGTCGCTCATGTACCATGCCGGCTATCTCACCATTCAACAAGTCAATGGGCCGGACAGGGACGGCAGAATAACCGGTCTTGGCTTTCCCAACCAGGAAGTTCGCAGTACGTTTGGGACATCCCTGTTGCGTTGGCAGCAGAATCGGATTGCAGATTGGCACAAACAGACAGGCAGCCAGCTGGCAGACGCCTTGCGTATCGCCTTGAGCACGGGCGATTTGGAAGCTCTGTGCGCGGGCATCAACACTTTTCTGAAACGATTTTCCTACCCCCTGCATTCCTTGCCGATACAGACCCGGGTTGTAGAAGACTATGAGCGTTACTACCAAGCCATCGTGTATGCGGCATTCAGCGCCATGCAATTTCATGTGCAGGCGGAACAAGCCACGTCGCGGGGCCGTATCGACATCGTGGTTGAATTGGCAGAGGACATTGCCGTACTGGAGCTGAAGATAGACACGGTGGCCAAGGTGGCTGTGGCGCAGGCATTGGCCCGGGACTATGCTGGCGCATATCAAACCTCAGGCAAGAAACTGACTGTATACGGTCTGTCCTTCGACAGGAATCTGCACATAATTACAGACAGTGCACTTTTTGTCTATGGCATCTATGACATGGAGGCCCATCGCTGGCAGAACGAACCTGTTGGCAGGTAGAGGGCAGGCCTGATCGAATGCAGAGCAATCGGTTCGGTTCGAATTGGCAGAAGGGGAAGTTTTGCCTCAAGGGTGGTACCGCCCTGCATCTGTTCATACTGGATATGTTGCGGCTGTCCGAGGACATCGATCTCAACTACATCGGGTCGGTTGCGCTGACGGATATGCAGGCCGAACGTCCGCAGCTGGAGGCCGTGTTGCAGAAACTGTTCCGAGAAGAAGGCCTGATCCTTGTCCGCAGCCCGCAGGGCCAGCACACCGGGGGCAAGTGGTCCTTGCAGGATCCGCATCTACCGATTGGGGACCGCCATCTGTCTGTGGACATACTGTTTGGCTACCGTGTGCCGCTGTGGGCTCCTGCTCCCGCCTCTTGCAAACTGCCGGGACATACGCATGTAGCGGATATTCCGATACTGGACATCCACGATCTGGTAGGCGGCAAGCTGGCGGCCTTGCTGTCCCGTCGGAAGGCGCGTGACGTGTTCGACGCCTGTGCTCTGTTCGCACTCCCGCCCGGAAACTTGGACCTGGTGCGGCTTCGCACGGCCTTCGTGGTTTACGGAGCCATGCACCGTCAGGATTGGCGCACATGCATCTCCAGCCATGTCGATTGCGATCCACAGGAGTTGGTCCACAACCTGTGGCCTATGCTGCCGTTGGACACCCGCCCGCACCGCATTGAACGATTATGCGCGCCAATTGACGGCCGCCGCCCGCGCCAGCCTATCCGCCGTGCTGCCGTTCACGCCCGAGGAACGCGAGTTCCTGGACTGCCTGCTGGATCGCGGCGAAATTGTCCCAGAGCTGCTGACGGCCGATCCAGATCTGCAAGCCCGGATTGCGGCGCAGCCCATGCTGGCTTGGAAAGCCCAGCACGTGCGGCGGTACAAGCGCGGACCCCGGCCTGACGGGTCTCTCCGCCGGTCTGGGGAAGAGACCTGAATCCCCTTGTCCCGTTGCGATGCACCCGGACAGTCTCGGGTGCAACACAATCTTGGAACTGGCCTCCTGTTTTTTTCTGATGGTCGTCCCCGACCGCCAGTCTCAAAATTCCGCGCTCGTTGCCGGAGATGCCTTGGGCTACAGGGCCTGATTTTGTACAAAGTCGCGCTTGGTAGCTTCGATCCGCGTCGCCTTTCCTCCATGGACGGATGGCTCCGCGCACCATTTGTCCCGCAAGTTGGACAGTGGATCGAGAATCTCCTTTCTCGGCAAGCCCAGCACATCCACCAGCACGGCCTGATCGAGAGCTTGCCGCACAGTGTCTCTGTAGGCTTCGTTCGCGGGCCGGAATTCCTGTTCCTTGAACTCTGTAAACAGACGGGTGGCAGTTTCAAGCTGCTGGATATCCAAACGGCGTGGATCCAACACAGGAAGAGCAGGTAGACGGGTGACTGTAAGATTCGCCCTCCCGGTTTGCTGGGTTGTGCCTTGCCACCAGAAAGCCACAAGTCCCGGCGTTGTATTGGCCCAGAGACAGAGAATCTCCTCGAATTGGGGGGCATGCAGTTGGAAAGTTGGCCAAGCCCTGCCTCCCATGGTGGCCTCCTTTGTCAGGAAGGCCTCGAGGGACTGGGAATTCAATCGAAAATCTCGGCAAAAATGCAGATGACATGTTGTTTCCCATAGCGCCTTGACTTGGTCCTCCATGCCTGGGTGCACAAATCCTCCCGGTCGGGCACAACCACCAGCTTTCGCTCCCTTTGGGCGTTGTGAGCCCATAGCACCGGATAGGTGGGAATTTCGGACTGCATCTTCCAGACGTCAAAGGGGCCCCGTTATTTGCCATTCTTCCTGGGCATTGAGCCGGCCCCATATCGCGAAGGCATCATCCGGGTTCAGGCGCAGGGCCTGGTCGTAGTCGGCGATGGCTTCCTGGTACTGCTGCAGGTTGGCCTTGGACATCCCCCGTCTGCGGTAGGCCACGGCATCATCCGGGTCGAGGCGCAGGGCCTGGTCGTAGTCGGCGATGGCGGCCTGATGCTGCTGCAGGTTGGCCTTGGACACCCCCCGGTTGTGGTAGGCCGCGGCAAAGTTCGGGTCGAGGCGCAGGGCCTGGTCGTAGTCGGCGATGGCTTCCCGGTACTGCTGCAGTTCGGCCTTGGCATTCCCCCGGTTGTAGTAGGCCTAGGCAAAGTTCGGGTCGAGGCGCAGGGCCTGGTCGTAGTCGGCGATGGCGGCCTGATGCTGCTGCAGGTTGGCCTTGGACACCCCCCGGTTGTGGTAGGCCGCGGCAAAGTTCGGGTCGAGGCGCAGGGCTTGGTCGTAGTCGGCGATGGCGGCCTGATGCTGGCCCAGTTTGGCCTTGGACCACCCCCGTCTGTAGTAGGCCCAGGCAAAGTTCGGGTCGAGGCGCAGGGCCTGGTCGTAGTCGGCGATGGCGGCCTGATGCTGGCCCAGTTTGGCCTTGGACCACCCCCGTCTGTAGTAGGCCCAGGCAAAGTTCGGGTCGAGGCGCAGGGCCTGGTCGTAGTCGGCGATGGCGGCCTGATGCTGGCCCAGTTCGGCCTTGGCATTCCCCCGTCTGTGGTAGGCCCGGGCATAGTTCGGGTCGAGGCGCAGGGCTTGGTCGTAGTCGGCGATGGCGGCCTGATGCTGGCCCAGTTTGGCCTTGGACCCCCCCGGTTGTTGTAGGCCACGGCATCATCCGGGTCCGCGGACGCCAGCGATGCGGCGGGAGACGCGCCGCGTGGGTGCGGAGCCTCCAGGTCAGCCTCCAGGAGCAGGGCGCGGAAGGCCGCGACCGTGGGCGGGCAGGGCCAGAGCCTGCTGCAGCGCCGTGCCCAGGGCCGGCGGCACATCGGCCGGCAAGGGCAGGGTCTCCGCCGCGAACCCCTGCAGCCGCTCCAGGGCCCCGGCCGGCGGCGCCCCCGTCAGCGCGTGGTAGAGTGTGGCCCCCAGGCCGAAGATGTCCAGGCCGGGGCCGAACCGCGCCTGTCGGCTGTACTGCTCCGGGGCCGCATAGTCCTCCGTCAGGATCCGTGTGTGCTGCACGGTGCGCCCGGCTTGGAAAGCCCGCACCGACCCGAAATCGATCAGTACGGTGCGCTGCTCCGCAGTCAGCATGATGTTGGCCGGTTTGATATCGCGGTGCAGCAGTTGGTGCGCATGCACCTCCTCCAGGGCCTCGCACAGGTTTACAGCCAGGTGCTGGACCATCTCCCGGGGCAGCGCTCCCTGCTCCTGGATACGAGCCTCCAGCGTCTGTCCTTCCAGATACTCCATCACAATGTAGGCTGTGTCGTTCTCGAGGAACATGTCGTGGATGTCCACGATGTGCCGGGACTGGAACCCGGCCATGACCTGTGCTTCCCGCAGGGCACTGTCCTGCTCCCGGCGGAAATCCTCCCGCTGAGTCGCCGGCACCGTCACGCGGGTACCGCGACGCACGGCGCCGAGGCTCGCGGGAAACAGTTCCTTGATGGCCACGGGCCGTCGCAGGGCCTTGTGCGCCCCCCTGTAGGTGATGCCGAAGCCGCCCTCGCCCAGCACGTGGCCCACGGCAAACTTGCCTTGGTGCAGCTGGGTGCCCGGCATGCCGCAGGCCGGGCAGACCCCCTGGGGGTCGGCGCCGGCGGTGCCGCAATAGGGACAGAAGGCGGGGTCCATGCTGCAGTCAGGGGGTGGCGGGGCGGGCTGTGTCCGACGGCATGTCCCTGGGTGAGACCGACCGCACGCCCATCCACTCCCAGCCGGAAGACCGGGATCCCGGCCGCGGCACCGGTCACGCGGGCAGTCTCCGCGGCCGGCCGAGGGAGGCTGTCCCGGGTCGGAGCGGCGGTCAGGCTCTGGCATGCTTTCTGGATCTTAAGGTGCCGTGTCCGGGTTGGCCAAAAATCCAGATGGCGAGAGCGGCCCACAGACGCAACGCAGTGCGGCTGGGTGTGCGGCCGGCGGCGGCCTCAGGCACGGGATTGGAACCCGGAATTCCAAGCCGGTTCTGAAGCACTTCCGGAATGCCCAGGCGACAGACTGGATCATGTGCCGGCCTATGGTCGCATAGTCGATGTCCACCACCACATGCTCCCACAGTCAGGTAGCCTGCGGCACAGTCGGAGCCGTGATGCTCTCGTGTGCACCTGTCCCCCAGCAGTGCAGTGACGAACGAAGCCGGCACAGACTGATGTGTCGTTCTGGTGCTTTGTTCAGATCACATTTCGGCAGGACCTGGGGCAGGAGTAAGCTGTACAGACTTCACTTTGGCTGCCAAGGGCAATGCAAAGGGCCACTGTCCTGCATGTCTTCAAGGCCACGCAGGCCAGGGGGTTTTCAGCTACATAGCAGGGCATCCCCAGCTGCTGGGTCAGTCGCTCGGCCAGAAAGCGCAGCTGGGCCCCGCCGTCAGTACGATGCCGCGGTCAATAATGTCCGCAGCCAGCTCCAACGGGGTTTGTTCCACGGTGAAGCGAATGGTGGTTATGATGGCACTGAGCGGTTCTTCTATGGCTTCTGTAACCTCGCTGCTGGCCAATGACGCGGTGCGGGGCAATCCTTTCCCCTGATTCCGGTCCTTTACCGCCAGACTGGAGTCGTACTCCATGGACAGGGCGCTGTTCAGCTGGATCTCCACTTCTGCCGCCGTCTGTTCGCCGACCAAGAGACTGTTGCAAGGTGAAGCCAAAGCACCTGCCTAGAGCGGTCTGGCCTTGACAAGGATATTTTCCGGGGGCGAAATCAGGGTGGCTTCGGTCTCAGGCGGCGACGTGTCGGTCAGCAGCACCTGAGCGAGGGTCCTCCCTACCACCAGGGTGCAGGCATACAGTGCGACGCGCTGTATGCCTTGGGATTGCACGAAGGGCACAATTTCGCTGTGTCCCCTCTCCAGTGTTCCACCGCACCCGCGGAGCCTCACTGCCCTGTCCCCTACACCACAAGGGGGAATGCCCCACACGGAGTTCCTGCGTCGGCACTCCGCGTTCACGACCCGGGAACTGCAGGACTATCTGGTCATGCAGGGCGAGACGAGTCCCCGCGCGGCGGAATCCCTGCTTGTTGCCTACATGCGCTGTGGACATGTGCGGCGCGGCCTGTACTACGTGCCACCCCCTCCCGTGCCGCCGCACGGCATCCCGCTCAATCCCTACGCCGTGGCGGCCACAATGACCCCTGACACAGTGCTGTCACATCATATGGCCCTGGATTTCCACGGTTGCAGTCATGCCGTGTGGTGCCTGATTCAGTACACCGCGGTGAGGCCATCCCGTCCTGTCCCTTTCAGCCCTTGCCTGTGCTACGGTACACGCACGCTTGCGGGTCCAGGCAGCCGACTTCGGCGTGGTGGAAGGCGAGATGGATGCTGCCGCTGTGCAGGCGAGCGGTCTGGCGCGTATGCTGGTCGACGTGCTGGATCGCCCGGATCTGGGCGGGGGGAACCACCATAGCCATTGCGCCCCCCAGCTTCAGATTCACGTGGGCCAGAGCAATGAAGTTCGAAGCGAGACCAACATTGCCATGTCCGGCCACACGACCAAGACCTTTGCGCAAAACCCTGAGTCTCTCTGCCATGGCCTGTTGTTCTTTTGCACGGGTGCTGAATCCGGCAAACGAGGGAACAGGAATGTCGCTGTGGCGGCCTTCATGGTAGGTAGGTCGTGTAACTGGCGGTCCGTCCTGATCTGGCATTGGGCTTGAACGATCGTCGCCCCGGCGCGTTGCGGGCGCACTCCGTCCCTGCGTGTCAAGGAGCCTGTGCGGGTTCACTCTGCACGTAGGACCTGCGATGGTTTCCGATACAATACCGGCATACTGGCATGGAGGCTTAGGAGTAGCGGGATGTCCGTATACCGGCACATCCACACGGACGCGGATGGCAGAGCCGCGCGAGCGCGCCTGAAACCCGGGACGGATACCGCCTCCGACTGCTCTGAAGCCACGGTTCGCGACCTCTGGACGGATGCAGTGAAACCATACTTGAACCCGCGCCCGTCCGGCGCGCCCGCCTGGGAGGCGGCGGAGCCCGCGTGATCCCGCAACTGCCGTTCGGCAACGACAACTTTGTCCACATCCAGACGCGGGCCGACGTCCTGTATGTGGACAAGACGCGCCGCATCGCGGAATTGTTTGCGCAAGGACACAGGCCGCACATGTTCCTCGCGCGGCCCCGACGCTTCGGCAAGACCCTGTTGCTGTCCACGGTGGAGGCCCTCTTTCAAGGCCACCGCAAATTGTTCCAGGATACATGGGTCGGACAGGCAGACCATTGGGACTGGGAGGGACGCACTCATCCCGTGCTGCGTCTGAACCTGGGCTTGCGCGGCAGGCACGCCGCGGCGCGGTTGGAGGTCAAACTGGGCGACCTGGTATACCACCAAGCCCGACGGCATCGGATTCCGTTGCCACCTGACAAGGACCCGGACTGGGTGCTGTTGCTGCTGGTGGAAGCGATGGCCGAGGCCGCGGGTTGCCGGGTGGTGGTGCTGGTGGACGAGTACGATGCAGCCCTCACGGAAAATCTGGACCGGCCCGACATGCTGCCGGAGATTCTGGATGTCCTGCGTGCCTTCTACGGGGCCTTGAAAGACAGCACTCCCTATATCGAATACACGTTGGTGACCGGTATCACGCGGGTGGCCCGCGCCGGCCTGTTTTCTGGCGCCAACCACTTGGCGGATCTGTCGCATCAGTCTGACGTGAACAGCCTGCTGGGATTCACGTCCACTGAACTGCGGACACCGCCTGTAGCCGCTCTGGTGGCCCAGGGTGCCCGGAATCTGGGCTGCGCCTCGGACGATCTATACACCGCCCTGGAACGGGAGTACAACGGCTATCGCTTCTCCGAGGGGGCCGAGGCCGTGTTCAATCCCTACACACTGGCCGGATGCCTGGAGGAACTGGCCCAACCCGATGCAACTGTCCACTGGAGTCTGGAGCGACTGCCCCGCTCCTGGGCCGCCACCGGCACACCCACGATGCTGCTGCGCGGGCTGCAGAGCCGCCGGATGCACTCCCTGCCTTCCTTGGAAGGACAGGCCGCGCGGCCCTGGATGCAGATCGCGTTCGAGGCCAGTCCCCCCCCGGTCGTGGCCCTCCTGCTGCAGGCAGGCTACCTGACGCTGGACGCTGCCGTGCCCCCGACCCTGACCTTTCCCAACCGCGAGGTGCAGGCGGCCTTCGCAGAATCCTTGGCAACCTGGTTGGCGGAGACGGCACCGACTTGGCTGGCGGAAGCGGGGCTGCCGCTCCCGCATATCGCGGCCCAGCTGCAGGATGCCCTGCAGCGGCAGGATGCCGCGGCCGTGTGCCACGTGGTGGCCACCGGCATGGAGGCGGTGCCCCGGGCCCTGCATCGGTTCGGCAGTGCGCAGAGCCGTCCCTACGAGCCGTTCTACCAGGCCTTGCTGCATGTTCTGTGCCTGTCCCTGGGGCTGCCCTTGGTGGCAGAAGCGTCCGCGGGGCAGGGCCGCGTGGACCTGGCGCTGGAACTGCCGGAGCGCATCTGCCTGCTGGAACTGAAGGTGGATGATCCGCCCGAGACCGCCTTGCGCCAGGCCTTTGAGAAAGACTACCCGGCAGCCTATGCCCTGCGGGCCGTGCCTGTCACCGTCTGGGGCCTGCAGTTCGACTCGGCGGCCCTCACGGTGCGGGTCTGCCAGGCTTGGGATCTGGGCCGGTTCGATCCCGGGACCGCGTGCTGGGAGCACGAACCGTACCCTCTCTCGCTGTCTGAACTGCGCCTCTGGTCTGCAGGAGACCGCGAACGCTATGTACGCACGACGCCCCTGCCGGAAGGGAATCGATCCGCCCCTGCATAGAAACATTGCAATCCTTGGCGTAGAGGCGGCCCGCAGCCCGGGCAAGAAACAGATACGATCCTGTGGCCTACACCATGGTCTTTGAAGCCCAGTCCGCGGCGGAGACCTCCCTCTCCAATCTGTGGTGCCTGTACGTCGGGATCGGTGCCAAGCAGGATCTGCAATGAGTAGTGCAAGTCCATGATTTCCACAGTGCAGAACGGCTCCCTATTGAGGCAGAAAACGGGTTGATCACCTTGTCCAACTCTGTTGTCATTGCACAAATAGTGTGTTGTTCAGAATGAAATTGACAATTGCCACTGTAGTAATAGCGTCAATCTGTGCCACTGGAAATCCTTGCCGATGTCCTTGCTCTTCCAAGACATTGTCGACCCCAATCAATGAGCAATGGCAGCGCAAAAGGATCCGTTCTGAACTTGAAGCTGGATTGTGCGATTGCCCTGTCCATAATTCACGTTACGGTGTTCGTCCATACTTGCCAATGCTGCCCGGGAGCCCATACGGCAGTTGTTGCCGCAATCTGCGGTGCAACCGCGCATTTCACAATCTCGCTGGCACTCCCAAGGCTGCCTTCCGTGTACAAGATCAACACCATCAGGAGTGCCTGTTCATCTCGCACGTAGGACCGGCGAGAGTTTCCGATACAATACCGGCATTGGAGGCCAAGGAGCGGCAGGATGTCTGTACACAGTCACCGCCGCACGGATGCGCCAGGACACTGGGATGGACCCCGTTTCCGGCAGCCCAGAAGCCACGGCCCGCGACCGAGGGACGGATTGGGATGAAACCGTACCCGGACCCGCGCCGACCCGGCGCGCCGGCCTCGGAGATAGAGAAGTCGGCGTGATCCCGCAACTGCCGTTCGGCAACGACAACTTCGTTGACATCCAGACGCAGGCCAACGCCCTGTACGTGGACAAGACGCGCGGCATCGCGGCATTGTTTGCGCAAGGGCACAGTCCCCACCTGTTCCTGGCGCGGCCGCGGCGGTTCGGCAAGACCCTGCTGCTGTCCACGGTGGAGGCCCTGTTCCAGGGCCGTTGCGACCTGTTCGCCGACACGTGGATCGGGCAGGAGGGCCGTTGGGACTGGGAGGGCCGCACCGGCCCCGTGCTGCGCCTGGACCTGGGGGACCTGCGCGGGGTGCACGATCCGGCACGCCTGGAAGCGGAGCTGCGGGGACTGGTAGACGACCACGCCCGAGTCCACAACCTGGCTCTGCCTCCTGAGGCGTTGCCTGCTCGGGCCCTACGCCTGCTTTTGACTCACATGGCCGCCACCGGTCGTCGGGTCGTGGTACTGATGGACGAGTACGACACCCCTCTCACGGAGAACCTGGACCGCCCTGATGTGCTGCCGGACATTCTGGATGTCCTGCGCGCCTTCTATGGGGCCCTGAAGTCCAGCACGCCCTACATCGCCTACACGCTGGTCACGGGCATCACCCGGCTGGCCCACGCTGGCCTGTTCTCCGGCGCCAACCATCTGAATGACCTGTCGCACAACCCCGACCTCAACGGCCTGCTGGGCTTCACGCAGACGGAACTGCACACCCCACAGCTAGCCGTCCTGGTGGCCCAGGGCGCCCGGAACCTGGGCTGCACCCCGGAAGCCCTGTATGCGGCCCTGAAACGAGAGTATAACGGATATCGCTTCGCCGAAGGGTCCGAAGCCGTATTCAACCCCTACACGCTGGCTGGCTGCCTGGATCAACTGACCATCCCCGCGCGGGCCGCCCGCTGGAGTCTGGGGCGGCTGCCCCGCCGCTGGGCCGCCACCGGCACGCCCACGCTGCTGCTGCGCGGACTGCAGGGCCGCTGGGTGCACTCCCTGCCCACCCTGGAAGGACAGGCCGCACGGCCCTGGATGCAGGTCGCGTTTGAGGCCAGTCCTCCCCCGGTCGTGGCCCTCCTGCTGCAGGCCGGCTACCTGACGCTGGACGCCAGCATGCCCCCGGCCCTGACCTTCCCCAATCGCGAGGTGCGGGCCGCCTTTACGGAATCCCTGGGGACCTGGCTCGCGGAGACAGCCCCGACCTGGCTGGCGGAGGCCAGATTGCCGCTGTCCCGTCTCGCAGCGCAGCTGCAGGATGCCCTGCAACGGCAGGATGCCGAGGCCGTGCGCCACGTGGTAGCCACCGGCCTGGAGGCCGTGCCCCGGGCCCTGCACCGGTTCGGCAATGCACAGAGCCGTCCCTACGAGCCGTTCTACCAGACTCTGCTGCATGTCCTGTGCCTGTCCCTGGGGCTGCCTCTGGCGGCGGAGGCGTCCGCGGGGCAAGGCCGCGTGGACCTGGCACTGGAGCTGCCGGCGCGCATCTGCCTGCTGGAACTGAAGGTGGACCGGCCCCCCGCGGCGGGCCTGCGCCAGGCCTTTGTCAAGAACTACCCGGCGGCCTACGCCCTGCGGGCCGTACCCGTGACCGTGTGGGGCCTGCAGTTCGACTCGGTGGCCCTCACGGTGCGGGCCTGCCAGGCCTGGGACCTGGGCCGGTTCGATGCCGGGACTGCGCGCTGGGACCGCGAACCGTACCCCCTCTCGCTGGCTGAACTGCGCCTCTGGTCCGCAGAGGACCGCGAGCGCTATGTGCGCACGACGCACCTGCCGGAAGAGAATCGACCTGCCCCTGCATAGAAGTGCTGTGATCCTTTGCATAGATGCCACTCGCTGCCCCAGTGCTGCATATGTGCGGTCGCGGCTGACCACAGCCCGGTCGTGGTTGGGCCGCCACCGGCGCAGGCAGCAAGGCATCAGACGGACCCTGCCGGTCCGGGTCTTGTGCCACCAGCCTCAGCATACCGCGCGGACGACGTCAGAATGGTGAGAAAGGGCCGGGCCCAGGGAATCGCGGTCCATCACATCCGACTGCTCCCGCGCAGGCCTGGGGCCCAGACGAAATGGCCTCGCGAGGAGCACACTCCGTCCAAGTAGATGCTCTGGCTGGCTCAGCATCGGCAGTGCCAACTGCCGCTATCACTGTGCCCTCCCTGTGCAAGACTTCCGCTTGGAGGAGAGTGAGAGTTGGATCATTGGGAAGACCGTCGGTAAAAAGCCGGACTGCCTTGTTGGGTCCGTCAATGTCCTGGAATATCAGCTGGGCCAGTGCCATGGCCTGAGCCATGCTGATGCTGCCTGTGGCTTCCAGCATTCGGACCTGTGCAATCACACAGGCAAGAGCCCCTACCACTGCAAAACGCAATGTAGAACCGAGGCACGAAAACACAGCAGGCAGCGCAGTCTCACAAGGTCCAATGGGTTGGACAGGTTTGGACAAAGTTGCACGGGCTTGGCATACGGAAACACCATCGGGAAGAACAGGGCTCCGTGCAACTGCTGCGCATCGTACTCCCATTGCTGTCCCTGCACAAACCACCACAGATACTTCTGACTCACCTGACTCACCAGCCGGAGAATCTACGGATCGTGCCGGTGCACCAATTTCAGCCACCTGAGCCGCTACGTGGCCCCTATGTCGTCCATACCGTGTTGCATCGATACGTCCCAGTTTGGGATTTTGCAGCTCTGCATTTGGCAGACTTGCAGGCGATGCTGTCGTACATCCAAAATCAGACGTGGATCCTGAACGCCAGTTTTGTACTCCCAAGCGGCCAGTACATCTATGGGCTGGGAGATCTGGCGCGATTGTCGCAACCGGGGTGAAACACGATCTGGGAATCTTGTCGCTGCCCTGTGGATGCAGGGCACATGCAAAATCAGGAAACAGCATAAGGCAACGTAATATTGGCCTATGTAGTACTGGTGCCAATCTCTGTGCCCCTGGAAATCCTTGCCGAGGTCCTTGCTCGGGTTCGGCTGCCCGCCTTTTTCCGTCGTCTTCCTTGACCGACATCTCGGCAATCCCGCGCCGGCCGCAGGATGCATGGTGTTGTATCGACTGCTGTTGTGCAAAGGCGAGACAAGGCAACGTATATTTTCCTGTATTGCATCCAGACTGCCGCCTGTTTTGCCTCTGCCTTGCTCCCGGGGTATTGTCGCCCCCAATCAATGAACAGTGGCAGCATACAGGGACCCATTCTGAATTTGGACTGTGCGATTGCCCTGTCCATAACGCACGTTACGGTGTTCGTCTGTACTTGCCAATGCTGCCCGGGAACCCATACGGCAGTTGTTGCCGCAATCTGCGGTGCAACCGCGCATTTCACAATTGCGCTGGCACTTCCGGGGCTGTCTTCCGTGCGCAAGATCAATACCATCAGGAGTGCCTGTGCGGGTTCACCCCGCACGCAAGACCAGTGAGGGGATTTCCGATACAATACCGGTATGGAGGCCAAGGAGCAGCAGGGTGTCCGCAAACAGGCACCTCCGCACGAATGCGGACAGCCGAGTTGCGCGGGCGCGCAAGGATACCGGGATGGATCCCACCGCCGGCAGACCAGACGCTACGGCCCGCGACCACGGGCCGGATGAGGATGAAACCGTACCCGAACCCGCGCCGGTCCGTCGCTCCCGCCTGGGAGGCGGAGGAGCTGGCATGATCCCGCAACTGCCGTTCGGCAACGACAACTTTGTCCACATCCAGACGCGGACCGATGTCCTGTACGTGGACAAGACGCGCGGCATCGCGGCATTGTTTGCGCAAGGACACAGTCCCCACCTGTTCCTCGCGCGGCCGCGGCGCTTCGGCAAGACCCTGCTGCTGTCCACGGTGGAGGCTCTCTTTCAGGGCCGCCGCGCCCTGTTCGCCGATACATGGATCGGGCAGGAAGGTCGTTGGGACTGGGAGGGCCGCACCGGCCCCGTGCTACGTCTGGATTTGGGGGACCTGCGCGGGGTGCATGATCCGGCACGCCTGGAAGCGGAGCTGCAAGGACTGGTAGACGACCACGCCCGAGTCCACAACCTGGCTTTGCCTCCCGGGGCGTCGCCCGCCCGGGCGTTGCGCCTGCTTTTGACTCACATGACGACCACCTCGGGGCGCCGGGTGGTGGTGCTGGTGGACGAGTACGACACCCCCCTCACGGAAAACCTGGACCGCCCCGCCGTGCTGCTGGACATGTTGGATGTCCTGCGCGCCTTCTACGGGGCCCTGAAGTCCAGCACGCCCTACATCGCCTACACGCTGGTCACGGGCATCACCCGGCTGGCCCACGCCGGCCTGTTCTCCGGCGCCAACCATCTGAATGACCTGTCGCACCGCTCTGCTGTGAACAGCCTGCTGGGCTTCACGGCCGCCGAACTCCGCACGCCGCCTGTGGCCGCCCTGATGGCCCAGGGCGCCCGGAACCTAGGTTGTACCCCGGCAGCATTGTATGCGGCTCTGGAACGGGAGTACAACGGCTATCGCTTCGCCGAAGGAGCCGAGGCCGTGTTCAATCCCTACACACTGGCCGGCTGCCTGGAGGAACTGGCCCAACCCGATGCGGCGGTCCATTGGGACCTGACGCGGCTGCCCTGCCGCTGGGCTGCCACCGGCACGCCCACGCTGCTGCTGCGCGGATTGCAGGGTCGCCGGGTGCAAGCCCTGCCCGCCCTGACAGGACAGGCCGCGCGGCCCTGGATGCAGGTCGCGTTTGAGGCCAGCCCACCCCCGGTTGTGGCCCTCCTGCTGCAGGCCGGCTACCTGACGCTGGACGCCAGCGTGCCCCCGGCCCTGACCTTCCCCAATCGCGAGGTGCAGGCGGCCTTTGCGGAATCCTTGGTAACCTGGCTCGCGGAGACGGCGCCGACCTGGCTGGCGGAAACCGGATTGCCGCTGCCCCGCCTCGCAGCGCAGCTGCAGAACGCCCTGCAGCAGCAGGATGCCGAGGCGGTGCGCCATGTAGTGGCTACCGGTCTGGAGGCGGTGCCCCGGGCCCTGCATCGGTTCGGCAGTGCACAGAGCCGTCCCTACGAGCCGTTCTACCAGGCCTTGCTGCATGTCCTGTGCCTGTCCCTGGGGCTGCCCCTGACGGCGGAAGCGCCCGCGGGGCAGGGCCGCGTGGACCTGGCGCTGGAGCTGCCGGCGCGCATCTGCCTGCTGGAACTGAAAGTGGATCGGCCCCCCGCGGCGGGCCTGCGCCAGGCCTTTGTCAAGAACTACCCGGCGGCCTACGCCTTGCGGGCCATGCCCGTGACCGTGTGGGGGTTGCAGTTCGACTCGGCCGCCCTCACGGTGCGGGCCTGCCAGGCCTGGGACCTGGGCCGGTTTGATGCCGGGACTGCGCGCTGGGACCGCGAACCGTACCCCCTCTCGCTGGCTGAACTGCGCCTCTGGTCCGCAGAGGACCGCGAGCGCTATGTGCGCACGACGCACCTGCCGGAAGAGAATCGACCTGCCCCTGCATAGAAGTGCTGTGATCCTTTGCATAGATGCCACTCGCTGCCCCAGTGCTGCATATGTGCGGTCGCGGCTGACCACAGCCCGGTCGTGGTTGGGCCGCCACCGGCGCAGGCAACAAGGCATCGGACGGACCCCGTCGGTCCGGGTCTTGTGCCACCAGCCTCAGCATACCGCGCGGACGACGCCAGAATGGTGAGAAAGGGCCGGGTCCAAATCCGGCAGGCTCTAGGGCGTGTTGATTAATTGTCGCAGCCTGATCCAGGTGGCCGCACACCTGCACCAGCGCCAGAAAGGTCCGCTGCCACTCGGGTCATGGGGGATGGGCTCCTTGTGGTTCTTCTGGGCAGGCATCACGGCCTCCACCGTCGGTGCCGCCCGCGGGTCCCGGAGGGCATTGCGGTCCTACGTCCGATCCAAGACCGCCGTGGTCGGCGGGAACCAAGGGTCGGCCTCCGGCTACAGGACTGCAACTCCCCTCCCCGTCGGGCCGCGCGCCGCCGGTCAGGGCGCAGGCGATGCCGGTCGGGTCATCCAGGCCGAGGGCATGCTACTGGGTGGAGAAGCCGCCCCGGACGCGCCCAGAGGCCCTAGCGTTCCCGCGGGCGAAACCGCGCGGGTACACCGTGTCCCTTTATCCGCAAGAAGTTTCAATAGGAAGCTTCAATGTAATTGCATAGTTTTGTGTTCGCAGCTTCGATTTTACGGTATGCGCTTGTGAACCTCATGGACGCACTGGGCGGCTCGCGTTTGGATCCGCCCGAGTCGCTTGGACGGGGTAGCCCATACGGCCTCCGCGTCTCTGGTCGGCACCCTATGCCGCGCCGGCACAGTCGGCACAATCTAGGCCGCCCGTGGAACCGCCAAGGCGGCACAGGGCCAGTTACCGGACAGCCTTTGCCGACCTATGGCTAGGCGCTGCGTTTGGACCCGGATCATGCCGCGGCATACTGCCATCGGGGATGGGCCAATGAGAAACTGGGCCAACAGTGGGAGGCGATGGCCGACTATGACCAGGCCTTGCACCTGGATTCAAAGCACGGGTCAGTTGATGGCAGATAGTTCCGGAAAGTCACCCAAAGTGCAGGTCGTCTTTCTCCGAAAGGATTGGTGCTCGCAACTGTATTCGTAGTCCTGTGCGGGGTGGTCTCCGCCACCGCGGCCAGTGGAATGGTGCCCTTTCGGACCTTTGCGGCACCTTTCGTAGCGGCGGCCCGCAGCCCCACTCCGTCTCGTACTCCCCTGCCCACGGCCACCTGCCAGTCGATAGCTGTGATCCCTGTTCCAGCCCCTACTTGTACGCCTATACCGAAGCCCCCCAACCTGCCACCCCAGGAGCCCCCTACGCGTATCGACTCCCACGCCGATACTGCTGTTTCCGCATACGAACGTTGGCTCCAACCTGAGAGCCGGACCCGGTTTGGCATACGAGGTGGTGGGCATCCTGGCCCAGGATACGCGCGTCCAGCCGGTGTTCCGGTCGGCCGACCGGTTGTGGCTGCAGCTGGTCACGGGCGTTTGGATCCATGCGACGCTTGTGGACAACATTCCGGCTGGCTTGCCGACCGAGACACCGCGTCCCGAACCGCCTCTGGCCCTTGCCAGCGCGCTTGCGCAATGAGCCTTTCCTGATGCCGGACGGGCTGGAGATCAGCCTCAAGGCGGTCATCCATGGGGACACCCGCAGAATGCAGGCCTACATTGAACGGCGCGGAGGTCAAGATTGCGCGTGTTGTGCTTCGAACAGGTTGCGGCATTTGCTAGGGACATGCGACTGTCCTATGCGCCGGTGTTCCTTTTCGATGACCATACCACCCCGACACCAACTCCGGCAGGGCGTCTGCACCGCGCCTATGCACCCAAGGAGCAAGAGCAGGCTCTCCGCATCGGATGGATGGTGTTCTTCACTTTGCAGGCAGATGACGCCCTGACACTGCCGAAGTTGTTTATTCACCGCCGTTCCGCGTGATTCGGCAACGGCCTGTGCAGGCAAGCACGGGACTGCAGGTTGGAGGGGCCCATGTCATATGCCTCACCCGTGGCGCCACAGGCTGTTTGAAATTCTCATCCCGTTTACATCAGCCCACGGCACTGGGAAAAACCGGCATGTCCCTGTTGTGTCACAGCACTCATTCCACATCCATTCTTGCTGCAGGATGCACACGGCGGCCTGGGTCGCCCAGGAAACCGATTGCCGAGACGGTCTGGTAGCATGGCACAAAGTGGCCCCGTGCACGCGCCTTGCCCCAGGGAAATGCATGGTAAAAAAACCGCAGGTTTGCTGTGGACCCCGTCCGAGGCAGTGGGCTGGGCATTGCCTGCCAAGTGACCACAAGCCCTTTTTCACACTGCGAAGAGTGCCAAAGGAGCAGACTAGGCCTTGACCACGGCATCGAAAGGATTTTATGGTACCTGACGCCATGCGTTTTTTCGGGTGCCAAGCCATACAACAAGAGGCCAGTCATCAGAACAGACTGAAATCGGCTGCGGTGCCAGTGTCTCCGGACCCAATGCCCTCCAAGAGTGGGGAGCAGTAACAACTCAAGTCCCATCCCCAATATGGCCCGGCAACGCGATGCGGGGGCTGTCTACCGATTTCTGTCCCTAGGCTTGGCTACAGGTCCGGGTCTGAATTCCAACTTGGCCATCTCAGCGAGAACGTGGCGTCCTTTTTTGCGGCGCAGCAATCCACCGGCCTTGATCGCTTGCCCAGTCGAGTTACCTGGATTTTGGGTCTTTCCGGATCTGTCTGTGGTCTTTTTCTTGGCAGTAGCTGCCACATGTGGCAGCTACTGCTACCGCAGTGGTCCCACGCCTGTCCATGCTCGCCCGGCCTCTGTTGTGCCATGGCCCTCTCCGCAACCCCCAAGGGGAATGACTCCCTGCAATATGCTATTCTGTGTTATACGTTGCATATAACACAAAAAGCCAACAACATGCCGACTCTCCCCCACACGGAGTTCCTGCGCCGGCACCCCGCATTCACGATCCGGGAACTGCGGGACTATCTGGTCGCGCAGGGCGCGACGAGTCCCCGCGCGGCAGAATCCCTGCTTGCCTCCTACACACGCCGCGGGCGCGTGTGGCGTGTGCGGCGCGGCCTGTACTATGTGCCGCCCGCACCGGTACCGTTGCATGGGATCCCACTCAATCCTTATGCTGTAGCGGCCAAAATCACCCCCGATGCGGTGCTGTCGCATCACACGGCCCTGGAGTTCCACGGCTGCGGTCATTCTGTGTGGTACACGATCCAGTACACCGCGGCGCGGCCGGTCCCCCCTGTCGCCTTTACCCCGTGCGAGATCGCCGGCACCCGGACGCCCGCCGCTTTGTTGCAGGCCCAGGCAGCGGACTTCGGCGTGGTGGAGGGCGAGATGGGCGCCGCCGCCGTGCAGGTTACCGGTCCGGCGCGCACGATGGTCGACGTGCTGGACCGACCAGACCTGGCCGGGGGCTGGGAGGAAATCTGGCTGTCCCTGGAGCATCTGTCAGCCGTCGATCTGGATTTGGACGAAACTGTGGCCTATGCCCTGTTGCGGAACACACCGCGGCTGTGTGCCAAGGTGGGCTTCTACCTGGAGCAGCACCGGGATCCTTTGGGGGTCACAGACATCCAGCTGGACGCCCTGCGCGCCCGCCGCCCGACCCGGCCCTTGCGCATGGATCCCCAGCGCCGTCCCTATCCCGATGATCCCCCGGACCGACTGGTCTCCACCTGGAACCTGCTTGTACCCGACGAAGTGCTGGACCGGCCCTGGGATCGTCTCTGGCTTGCCCCCGAGATGTGGGAAGCCGAGATTTGAGTGCCACCCCCGACCGCGCCCCATCGCCCAGACCTTCCGGCTTCCATGCGGCGGCACTGGCCAAAACACGCCAGGTGCTGGATCTCCTGCATACCCTCTGTGGGCACCCGGACCTGCAGGGGAAATTCTGCCTCAAGGGCGGCACCGCCCTGCATCTGTTCATACTGGATCTGTTGCGGCTGTCCGAGGACATCGATCTCAACTATATCGGATCGGCTGCGCTGGCGGGCATGCAGGCTGAACGCCCGCATCTGGAGGCCGTGTTGCAGAAACTGTTCCGAGCCGCAGGCCTGATCCTGGTCCGCGGCCCGCAGGGCCGGCACACCGGGGGCAAGTGGTCCTTGCAGGATCCGCATCTGGCGGTCGGGGACCGCCATCTGTCTGTGGACATACTGTTTGGCTACCGTGTGCCACTGTGGAATCCCGCCACTGCCGCTTGCAAACTGCCGGGACACACACATGTGGCAAACATTCCGGTACTGGATATTCATGATCTGGCAGGTGGCAAACTGGCGGCTCTGCTGTCCCGCCGGAAGGCCCGGGATGTATTCGACGCCTGCGCTCTGTTTGCACTCCCGCCCGGGAACCTGGACCCGATGCGGCTTCGCACGGCCTTCGTGGTCCACGGCGCCATGCACCGCCTGGATTGGCGCACACGCAGCCTGAACCATGTCGATTGCGATCCGCAAGAGTTGGTCCACAACCTGTGGCCTATGCTGCCACTGGACACTCGCCCGGATCGCACCACAGCACACGACTATGCGCGCCAATTGACGACCGCGGCCCGCGCCGGCCTGTCCGCCGTGCTGCCCTTCACGCTGGAGGAACGCGAGTTCCTGGACTGCCTGCTGGATCGCGGCGAAATTGTCCCGGATCTGCTGACGGCCGATCCTGACTTGCAGGCCCGGATCGCGGCACAGCCTATGCTGGCTTGGAAAGCCCAGCACGTGCGGCGGTACAAGCGCAGATCCAGCGCTACAGGATTTCCGGCAGGCTGCGGCGCATGATCTGGTAGTTCTCCAGGGCCCGTCCTGCCCCCAGGGCCACGCAGGCCAGGGGGTTTTCCGCCACATAGCAGGGCACTCCCAGCTGCTGGGTCAGCCGCTCGGCCAGGAAACGCAGCTGGGCCCCGCCGCCGGTCAGCACGATGCCGCGGTCAATGATGTCCGAGGCCAGTTCCGGCGGAGTCTGTTCCAGGGTGGAGCGAATGGTGGTAATGATGGCACTGAGGGGATCCTCAATCGCTTCCGTGACCTCGCTGCTGGCCAGGGACGCGGTGCGTGGCAGCCCGTTCACCTGATCCCGGCCCTTCACCTCCAGACTGGAGTCGTATTCCATGGGCAGGGCGCTGCCCAGATGGATCTTCACTTCTTCCGCCGTCTGTTCCCCGATCAGGAGACTGTACTTCTTGCGCACGTAATTGGCAATGGCTTCGTCAATGCGGTTGCCGCCGGTGCGGATGCTGCTCCACACCACGATGTCATACATGGAGACGACCGCGGCCTCGGTGGTGCCACCGCCGAAATCGACCACCATATTGCCAGTGGGGGTGCCGATGGGCATGCCGGCACCGTACGCGGCGGCCAGGGGTTCCGGGATCAGGTAGGCCGCGCCGGCCCCCGCTTGCATGGCCGCATCGTGCACTGCGCGCTCTTCCACGCTGGTCACCCCGCGGGGAGTGGAAATCATGACCCGGGGCTTGAAGAGCGGCCGCCGGCCGGTCACGCTGCGGATGAAGAAACGCAACATGGCCTCCGTCACGTCGAATTTGGCGATGACCCCGTTCTGCAGCGGCCGTTCCACCTGGATGCTGTCCGGGTTGCGGCCCAGCATGTCGTATGCCTCGTAGCCCACGGCCACCATCTGGTTGCCGCGGACTGCCACGACCGAAGGCTCCTGTTTGACAATGCCATGGCCCGTGACATACACCAGCACGTTGACCGTGCCCAGGTCAATGCCTATCTGCTTTTGCAGCATCGGAAGCGGTGAGCCTCAATGAAAACAGGACAGCACAGCGCTTTTCGCTGTGCCTGCCGGCCGGGCAGCCAGTACGCCCACAGTGTAAGGCACGTCTCCAAATCCCCGGACCTGCATGACCGGATCAGCGGGGCAACGCGCAATGCGGACGGGAACGGTCAGGATCAGGCAACGGGTTGGGCAGAGCGGCGGCGCCGTTTCATGCGTTCCGCCACCCGCAGCCGGATTTGACTGCGCCGCAACGCGGCCAGGTGCACCGGCGAGGGCAAGGGGCCTTCCCGGGTCTCCCGCAGGGCCTGCTCGGCCTGCTGCCGGGCGGCTTCGGCCCGGACCTCGTCGATTTCCTCGCCCCGCTCCGCGGTGTCGGCCAGAATGGTCACATGGTCGGGCCGCACCTCGGCCAGACCTCCGCCTACGGCCAGCACCTCGACTTCCTCGCCGTCCAGGGTAAGTACAATCTCCCCTGCGTCCAGGGTGGTGAGCAGAGGCACATGGCCCGCCATAACCCCCATCTGACCGGCGGCGCCGGGCAGCAGGACCATGTCGGCCTGCTGTGACACCAGCAGGCGTTCCGGCGTGACGATGTCAACCAGGAGAGGCATGACACAATGACCTTGGGGTCGGCCTCTAGCTGGCGGCCCGCAGGGCCACGGCTTTCTGCTGCGCTTCCTCGATGGTGCCCACCATGTAGAAAGCCTGTTCCGGCAGGTCGTCGTGATCCCCGTCCAGGATCTGGCTGAAACCGGCGATGGTCTCCTCGATCTTGACGAACCGCCCTTCGATACCCGTGAAGACTTCGGCCACAAACATGGGCTGGGTCAGGAAACGCTGAATCTTGCGCGCCCGGGATACGGCCAGTTTGTCGTCCTCGCTGAGCTCTTCCACCCCCAGAATGGCGATGATGTCCTGCAGGTCCCGATACCGCTGCAAAATCTGCTGGATGCCGCGGGCCACCGCGTAGTGCTGCTCGCCCAGAATGACCGGGTCCAGAATGCGGCTGGTGGAACCCAGCGGATCCACGGCCGGAAAGAGGGCCTGGTCGGCCAGGGAGCGTTCCAGCGTGATGGTGGCGTCCAGATGGGCGAACGTGGTCGCGGGTGCCGGATCCGTGTAGTCGTCGGCCGGCACGTAAACCGCCTGCATCGAGGTGATGGAACCGGTATGTGTGGAAGTGATCCGTTCCTGCAGTTCCCCCATGTCCGTGCCCAGCGTGGGGGCATACCCTACCGCACTGGGCAGGCGGCCCAGCAGCGCCGACACTTCGGACCCGGCTTGCACGAACCGGAAAATGTTGTCAATGAAGAGCAACACGTCACGGCCTTCGTCCCGAAAATATTCGGCCATGGTCACCCCCGTCAGGCCTACGCGCAGGCGGGCGCCGGGGGGCTCGTTCATCTGGCCAAAGACCAGTGTGGTGGAGTCGATCACGCCCGAATCCCGCATCTCGTGCCACAGGTCGTTGCCTTCTCGGCTGCGTTCCCCCACGCCGGCAAAGACGGAATACCCGCTGTGGAACTCCGCCACATTGTGAATCAGTTCCTGAATCACGATGGTCTTGCCCACGCCGGCGCCCCCGAAGATGCCGGTCTTGCCGCCCTTGGTGAAGGGGGCAATCAGATCGATGACCTTGAGACCGGTTTCGAAGACTTCCGCTTTGGTGGAGCGCTCGGAAAAGGGCGGGGGCTGGCGATGAATGGGATAGTGGTCCGCGGCCTCCACCGGGTCGTCGGAGTCGATGGGCTGGCCGGTGACGTTGAAAATGCGGCCCAGCGTGCCGGGCCCGACGGGCACGGCGATCGGCTCTCCCCGCGACGTGGCCTCCATGCCGCGGCGCAGGCCGTCGGTGGAGCCCATAGACACGGTGCGCACGGCGTTGCCGCCCAGGTGCTGCTGCACCTCGCACACCAGTTCACCGCCTTCATCCGTCGCGATGAAGACCGCGTCGTATATCTCCGGAAGGGTGCCGTCCGGGAACGCGCAATCGACCACGGGGCCGATTATGCGTGTGACAGTGCCCTTGATGTCCGCGGCCATCTCGTTGGTTCTCCTCTGTTTCTGCTTGGGCCCGGGCTATGCCGCCTGGGCCTGTTCCAGGGCGGAGGTACCGCCCACAATATCCATGAGTTCGCTGGTAATGCCCTCCTGCCGGGCCTTGTTGAAGCGCAGGGTCAGGTCTTCCAGCAGGTCGTTGGCGGCTTCCGTGGCATTCCGCATCGCCACCATGCGCGCGGAGTGTTCGCTGGCCAGTGACTCGTATACGGCCCTGACGATCTGCACCTCGGTGAATTCGAAGATGGCTCTTTGCAGCACGGTCTCGGCATCGGGCTCAAAGATGTAGTCCGGGGCCATGGGCACGGTCGGGATCGCCGGTACTACGGGCAGCAGCTGCACGGAAACCGGATTCTGCACCAGGGTGTTCACAAAATCCGTGTAGATCAGCTGCACCTTGTCGAAGACTCCCTCCTGGTAATCGTCGATCAGCAGGCGCGTGACCGGCGTCAGATCGGCGCGCGCCGGCGCATTGGGCAGACCGTGGAATTCGGCATGCACAATGGGGTCGTAGCGGTTGAGCCAGTCCCGGCCCTTGCGCCCGATGGTCACCGCACAGACTTCGGATCCGCCCGCGCGGGCGGCCGCGATTTCCTCGGTCCCCAGGCGGATGACGTTGGCATTGAAGCCTCCCGCCAGACCGCGGTCCCCCGAAATCAGTACCACGCAGATCTTCCGGACCTCCCGGCCTTGCAACAGGGAATTGAGATCGCTTTCCACAACGGGCAGCCGGGCCATGTAGTGCAGCACGTCAAAGGCCTTTTCGGCGAAGGGCCGGGTGGCCGTCACCATCTGCTGTGCCCGCCGCATGCGCGAGGCGGCCACGGCTTCCATGGCCCGCGTCACCTGCTTGATATTCGCAACCGACTTGATCCGGCGCTGGATTTCGCGGGTACTGGCCATGAGACTTCAGCGCATCCGGCAGGCCTACGCCGGCGGGGTCCAGGTGCGGGCATAGTCGGCTACGGCCGTCTGCAGGGCCGCTTCCGTGTCGTCGCTCAGATCCTGCGAGTCACGGATGGCCGCGCCAATGTTGGCGTGGCTGGTTTCCACGAACTCGTGCAGGCCGGCCTCCCAGTTTTTGACCTGGTCCACCGGCACTTCGTCCAGGTAGCCGTTGTTGACCGCCCAGAGGGATAGCACCTGGTTGGTGAGGGTGAGCGGATGGTATTGGGTCTGTTTCAACACTTCCTGGATGCGCTGACCCCGATTCAGCTGGGCCTGCGTGGCGGCATCCAGTTCGCTGCCGAACTGGGCAAACGCCGCCAGTTCCCGGTACTGGGAGAATTCCAGCTTCAGCTTCCCGGCCACGGACTTCATGGCTTTGGTCTGCGCGGAAGAGCCGACTCGGCTGACCGACAGACCCACATTCATGGCGGGCCGCACACCGGCATAAAAGAGATCACTTTCCAGGAAGATCTGGCCGTCGGTGATGGAAATCACATTGGTCGGAATGTAGGCCGACACGTCGTTGGCCTGGGTTTCAATCACGGGCAGCGCCGTGAGCGTGCCGCCGCCCTCGCTGTCAGCCATGCAGGCCGCGCGTTCAAGCAGTCGGCTGTGCAGATAAAACACGTCGCCCGGGAACGCTTCCCGGCCGGGCGGCCGCCGCAGGAGCAGCGAGACCTGGCGGTAGGCCTGCGCATGCTTGGACAGATCGTCGTAGATGATCAGGGCATGCTGACCCTGTTCCATGAATTCCTCGCCGATGGCGCAACCGGCGTAGGGCGCAATGAACTGCAGGGCCGCCGGGTCCGCTGCGGCGGCGGAGACCACAATCGTGTGCTCCATGGCGCCGTTCTGTTCCAGAATGCCGACAACCTGCGCCACCGTGGACTGCTTCTGGCCGATGGCTACGTAGATGCAGATCAGATCCTTGCCCTTCTGGTTGATGATCGTGTCAATGGCGATGGCCGTCTTGCCCGTTTGCCGGTCCCCGATAATCAGTTCCCGCTGCCCCCGTCCAATGGGAATCAGGGAGTCGATGCAGGTCAAACCGGTCTCCACCGGTGTCTCGACGGACTTGCGGGTGACCACGCCCGGCGCGATGCGTTCCACCAGACGGGTGCTGTCGGTGTCGATGGGGCCTTTGTTGTCAATGGGCTGGCCCACCGCGTTGATGACCCGGCCCAGCAGGGCATTGCCTACGGGCACGGAAGCAATGCGGCCGGTGCTTTGCACCAGGTCGCCTTCCTCGATGTCGACGTACTCCCCCATGATGATGACGCCGACCCGATCCGTCTCCAGATTCAGGACCATGCCCAGCGTCCCATTGCGGGTGAATTCGACCAGTTCGCTGGCCATGGCCTGCTCCAGGCCCTGGATGATGGCAATGCCATCGCCCACTTCCTCCACTTCGCCCACATCCACGCGCGTAGGGGTGGGGGTGAAGGCCATGATGCGGTCTTTCAGGGACTGCGTCAGATTTGTGTCAATCACTGCCATGCTGTTTCACTTCCTCAAGGCGGCGGTGGGAATTGGGTATGTTCAGACAGAGGCCATCACCTGTTCGCGCAAAGCCTGCAGGCTGCTGGAAACGGAAAGATCGGTCAGATTGTCGCCGACGCGGATGCGCAGACCGCCAATCAGGCTGGCATCCACCAGAAACTGGACATCCAGCTCCTGCCCATGTTCGGCGGCCAGTTGCGCGCGCAGCGCCGCCTGCTGGGCCTCTGACAACGCGATGGCGCTGGTCACCTGGGCTTGGGCCGGACCCACGGCCCCGGCGAGCCGGGATTGCAGGGCCGCGGCAATGTCCGGCAGCAGCTCCAGCTGATCTTCCGTGGCCAGAATGGTCACCAGATTGACCAGGGCGGGATCCGTGTCGTCCGGCAGGCCCTGCTGCAGGGCTGCCTGCAATTGTGCCTCGTCCTGGCGGGACACGCGTACTGCAGTGCGCAAGGCGCGGCCATCGGCCAACCGCTGCGCCAGATCCTGCAGTTGGCCCTGCCAGGTTTCCAGCTTGGCGGCCAGAAAGGCATTGGCGAATTCCAGGGCCGTGGTCGTCGCGGCCATGGTTCAATTGCTCCGCCGGTTTTCTGCCATCAGGGACGCGATGAGCTGTTCCTGATCCACGGAGTGCTGCAGTTCGCGGCTCAAAATGCGTTCCGCGCCCAACATGGCCAGCTCCGCGATCTGGCGCTGGGCATCGCTCAGGATGGCTTCCTTCTGGGCTTCCGCCTCCTGTTGCGCCCGCTGCCGGATCGCGGTGGCGTCCTCCTCGGCCCGGGTGCGAATCGACTGGGTCGCCTGATCCGCGTCACGGGTGGCGGTGGCCCGAATCTGCTGTGCTTCGTCGCGGGCTTCGGCCAGAATCTGCTGCTTGGTCTGCTCCGCTTCCGCCGCGGCTACCTTGGCCATTTCGGCCTGCCGGATGCCTTCCGCGATCCGGTCCCGGCGGGCGATCAGGGTGCGTTGGATGGGTTTGTAGAGCAGCGTGGTCAACAGCAGCATGATAACTACGAAATTAACCACCTGGGAGATGAATCCCATACCGGTGATGCCTAGGGTGTCGAGAGCATCCATTGAGTTGTTACCTCCCCTGTTCGGGTGCCAGGGTGTGCCCTGTTTAGCCGAACTTGATCAGCAGGGAAATGACCAGCGCGTAGATGGCAATGGCCTCTGCAAAGGCGATGGTAATGAACATGTTCTGCTGCACGATCCCGACGGCTTCGGGATTGCGCCCCATGGCTTCCACGGCTTTGGCCCCGATCAGACCTACACCGATACCGGGCCCAATCGCCCCGAGACCAATGGCCAGCGCTGAACCGACTTCCTTGGCGGCATCAAGTTCCATCGTTGAACTCCTTGGTGATCCTGACTGTTTCTGACGTGCGAATAAAGGCTGGGAGAGTGGCTGTGGCCAGCGGACCCGCGGCGGATATCCGGTGGTGAGACCCTAGTGATGATCCCCGCCGTGGCTGAGGGTCGCGGCATGGAAAAAGATGAGCGCCAGCATCATGAACACAGCGGCCTGGATGAACCCCACAAAGATTTCAAAGCCGTAGAAGATGGAGGGCACAATGAAGGGAATCAGGAAGGCCATGACCGCCAACAGCACTTCCCCGGCGAAAATGTTGCCAAAGAGGCGGAAGGCAAAACTGATGATCTTGGTGAATTCCGAAAGCAGTTCCAGCAGGCCCACGAAGCCGTTGATGGCGCCCAAGCAGCCCCGCCCGAGGGCGAGGAACTTCCGCAGGTAGCGGAGCCCCAGATCCTTGAAGCCGAAGAACTGGACCATGACCATGGTGATGACGGCCAGGGCAAAGGTCATGTTGAGATCCGTACTGGGGGCGCGCAGCAACGGTTTGGTGGCGGCGTGTCCCTCGGCGGCTTCCGCCGGGAAGAGCGCCAAAAATCCGGCCGGATTGGCTGCCACGACCGTGGCGGCGGCGCTGTTCTGTGCATGCGCGTGATCCGCCGGCACAGACCAGGGGGACTGGATCGTGTTGACCCCGGGAATGAGGCCGATGTAGTTGCTGACGATGACCAGAAAAAAGATGGTGGCCACCCACGGGAAGAAGCGTCGGCTGTTCTCGCCGGCGATCCGCTCCACCACGCCCAGCAGGCCTTCCATGAACCACTCCATGAAGTTCGTGAAGCCCTTGGGCACATCCCGCCGCAGGCCGTTGCGAACCACCAGGGCCATCAGAATGAGCAGCGCATCCACAATAAACGTGGTCAGAAAGGAGTTGGTGAACCAGTCAGGACCTCCGTACCAGATCTTTTCCGGAGCCAGGGACACATGCAGCTCCGGCCTGGGCAGGAATATGCCAAGTACCAGCAGACCCGCGGCGCCCAGCAAGGGCAGCATGACTTTCGGCTTCCTGAAGAAAGGGGTCTTGGCGGGAGTACCGGCATCTGCTGCGGCCGTCATGGGGTCACCCTTACTGCGAATGGGTCGAGTCGGAAGAGAGGGTGGCGGGGCCGGGATCGGGCGCAACGGCCTCAATAACCCGTTCCATCTCGTATTTGCCTTGGCGCACCACGAAAAAGGCGGATATGGGCAGAGACAGAATGCTCATGCCGACGGTGATCCACGGAGTCGATTCGATCAGGAGATCCAGACAGACGCCAATAATCAGTGGCATGATCAATGTGACCAGCAGGACCAGAGTCATGCGTCCTACATTCACGCGTATATGTGCCATTACGGTCCGCTCCCTGAGGGCCCTCCGCAGACAGAGACAGGGCAAAGCTGTATCCCGCTACGCCATCGAGCAGTCTAACACTCGCTGATCGCGATTCCCAAAACGCGGAGCCTGGCACAAAGGATATGGAGAGGCGGCCTAACCGGCCGGCCCCAATCCCAAACTGGCCAGCAGCGCTGCCAACACCAGCAGCAGAGTCAATACCAGCAGCCGCCGGTGGGCCCGCACGGCAGGGCCCCAGGCATGGTCTGCCCTGTCCGCCCCGGCGGGCCCCGGGCTGGTCCGCAGCGCCTGCCGAAAGGCGGCTGCGGAAGGGATGCGCTGGCTGGGGTGCAGGGCCATGGCATGAAAGATGGCGGCTTCGGTCCGCGCGGAAATGGCCCGCCCCGGCTGCCGCAATGACCGCAAGCGGCCGGCTTCCAGGAAGCGCGTGCGGGCATCCGGTGGGGTCCGGCCTGCCAGCAGGTGATAAAGCGTCGCACCCAGACTGTAGATGTCGGCGGCCGGTGCCGTGTATCCGACATCTCCGCCAAATTGCTCGATGGGAGTGTAGGCCATGGTGCCCTGGCCCTGCACCACTGTGACGGTCTGTTGATCTTCGGGCTGTAGCAGTCTCACCAGTCCGAAGTCCACCAGTTTCAGGAGGCCGGACCGGGTCAGGATAATGTTGGCGGGCTTGATGTCGCCATGCAGGATGGCCGGAGACTGTCCGTGCAGGTAGGCCAGGGCGTCCAGGAGCTGGCCGCTCCACTCCAGCACCTGGGCCTCCGGCAGGCCCGCCGCGGGCTGTTCCAGTTGGACCTGGCGCAGGACCTCGCCCAGGCTGGGCCCGGCCACGAAATCCATGATCAGGTATTCCCGGTCTTCCCAAGGGAAGATGTCACTGACTTTGGGCAGATTGGGATGATCCAGGCGGGCGAGCGTGGCGGCTTCCCGGTGAAACTGCGCCAGAACGGCTTCCCGGTTTTCCGGTGGGGGGGAGTGCCGTAGGGCCGGCAATACCTCCTTCACTGCACAGAGGCGGCCCGGGAGCCGCAGATCGTGGGCTTTGTAGACAGCGCCCATGCCGCCCTGTCCCACCAGGGTTTCGATGCGATACCGGTCCCGCAGAACGGTGTTCGGGGCGAGCAGGAATTCCATGGTGGTCAGGGGCACAGCCCGGAACCGTGATGCCACGCAGATTGCAAGACCGTCCCCCGGATCTGTGTAATATATAAGGCTCTTCCGAGCATGATCGGCAATCCTGGCAGCCAGTGGGATAATACTTCACCCCAGTGGTGGAGTTGGCTCCCATCGGGACGGGACCGTGCCGGTCACACTGGAGTGTGGTATCGGCGATCCTGGAGAGTTCGGTCCTCTGAGTATTTCCTATGAGTGACGCCGCGGAACACGCGGAGCAGAATCGGCAGGCCATGCTACTGCAGTGGTTGGGGTCAGCTACCGACAGCCGCAAGTGGATGCTGCAACCGCACCACAAGGTCGTGATTGGCCGCGATGACGGCTGCGACATTTTCCTGGACAACCGTCTGGTCAGCCGCCATCATGCCGAGATTTTCTGGCAGAATGGCAACTACTTTATCCGTGATCTTGCCAGCAAAAACGGGACCTGCGTCAACGGGCAGCCACTGCGGCATGAGATGTGCCTGCAGGACGGCGACGAGGTGCAGATCGCGCTGCGTTTCAAGCTGGCCTTCGCCAGCGAGGATGCCACGACGGATTTGGCGTGGGAGACCGACTTCCGGGGCATTGAACTCAATCCGGACTCGCGGGCCGTCACGCTCAATGGCCGGCTGGTGGACCCGCCCTTGAGCGCCATGCAGTTCCGGCTGCTGCATCGGCTCTGGCAGGCCGGCGGCGGCGTGGTGACCCGAGACGAGATCAAGCGATCCGTGTGGCCCGAGGATATGCCGTCGGGCATCAGCCGCGAATCGATTGACGCGCTGATGCGGCGCCTGCGAGAAACCCTCGCGCTGAGCGACCCGGACACCGAGTACATTGTCACGGTGCGCGGGCATGGTTACCGGTTGGATCAGGGCTGATGACGCTGGATTTCCCGGGCCTGCACACGCCAGGCTTCTGGCACTGTGACGAACCACTGGGTTTGTACATCCACATCCCTTTTTGCGTCCGCAAATGCACGTACTGCGACTTCAATACCTATGCCGGGCTGCAGCAACTGATTCCGGCCACGGTGGAGGCCCTGTGCCGGGAAATTCGGCAGTGGGGCGTGCGGACGCACCACCCGCCAGTTGACACCATGTTCTGGGGCGGCGGTACCCCCACCATTCTTACGGCGGCCCAGATGCGGCAGCTGATGGACACCCTGCGCGGCTCCTTTGACATTTTGCCCGACTGCGAGATCACCAGCGAAGCCAACCCGCATGCCACAGACCAATATCGTTTTGCAGCCCTGGCCGCGTGCGGAGTCAACCGGATCAGTCTGGGAGCCCAGAGTTTTCAGGCGTCTGAACTGGCCCTGCTGGGCCGCTGGCATGACGCGGAGGCCATTGGCGCGGCCACGGTGGCGGCCCGCGCGGCGGGATTTGCCAACATCAATCTGGACCTGATGCACGGCTTGCCGGCGCAGTCGTTGGAGAGCTGGACCGCCAACCTGGATGCCGCCCTGGAGTTGCAGGTGGAGCACCACAGTCTGTATGCGCTGACGGTGGAGACAGGGACGCCGCTGGCCCGCAGCGTGGCCGCTGGGGACATTCCCCGGCCGGACCCGGATCTGGCCGCTTTGCAATTCGAGCATGCGCAGGCGCGGATGGCGGCCGCCGGTTTTGTGCAGTACGAGATCGCCAACTGGGCCCGGTTGCCGCAACCCCATGCCTCTGGCAGTACGGCTTGCCTCCACAACCAGCGCTACTGGCGCAACCGGAATTATCTGGGCTTTGGGCCTGGTGCCCATAGCCACTGGCGCGGGCCCCCGGGCGCAGAGACGGCCCGGGAATACCGATGGTGGAATCGGGACTCTGTGCCGCGCTACAACCGGGCATTGCACCAAACCGCCAGTCCGATCCGGGCCGTGGAAGAGATTGCCGAGGCCCTGGGCCGGGCCGAAACCCTGATGCTGGGTCTGCGTCTGGTGCAGGAGGGCGTATCCTACCGGCGTTTCCAGGCAAGACACGGCCTGGATCTGCGGACCCTCTACCGGACCGCGCTGCAGCATCTCCAGACGCGGGATCTGATTTGCAGGGAACCGGATCGGGTCCGGCTGACCCGCAAAGGTATCATGTTTCATAACTATGTCAGCCAGCAGTTCCTGCCGGCCTGAGACAGCAGCGGAGGGGGCATGGATGTTACAGCCTTGTACCCGGGCAAGTTCGATCCCTTTCACAATGGTCACCTGGACATTGTGCAACGCGCCGTGGCTCTCTATGCGCAGCTGGTAGTGGGCGTCTATGCCTCGCCGGTGTCCAACGAGCTCTTTGACGCGGAGCAACGGGCGGAGCTGGTCCGGGCCGGAGTCAGCCATCTGTCACGCGTCCGGGTGGTGACCTACACCGGCCTGACCGTGGACGTGGCCCGGGGACAGGGCGCCCAAGTTATCGTGCGGGGCCTCCGCAACATTGCCGATTATGAATACGAGAGACAGGTCGGCATGGCCAACCGCCAGATGGCCCCCGAAACGGAACATTGCCTGATGATGACTGCGGCGGAATACGCATTTCTCAGCGCCACCATTCTGAAGGAAGTAGCCGGCCTGCAGGGCGACGTGACCCGCTGGGCGCCGGCGCCGACCGTGACAGCCCTGCGGCTCCGCTTCGCCGGGAACGGGAGCGGCCCGGACGAGGGCCGGAACCTGGACGTGCGGACCCGGATGTCCCACCAAGGTTGAAATGGTCGCCAATGCACGGTGTAGAATGGCTCAACCCTGGGCAGGCTATCCCGGCTGGTGGCTTAAAAGACGGCATTGCAAGCGCATACACAGGTACGCCATGGAAATTCTCAGCCTCATCAACGAATTGAACGACATGATCTCGGAGGGGCGGCCCATGCCGATGACCTCCTCGGTCCTGGTGGACAAGGAGCGTTCCCTGGATGTGCTGGCCAAGATGCGGATCAATGTCCCCAGTGCCATCAAGGAAGGGGAACGCATGATCCTGGAGCGGGACCGCATCATCGCGGAAGCCCGCAGCCATGCGGAAGACATTCTGGCGCAGGCCAACGAAAAGGCCAAGGAGCGGGTATCCCAGGAAGAAATCATACGGCAGGCCCAAAACGAACAGGAAGCCGTACTGGAACAGACCCGTCAGCAGGTGGCCCACATGCGTTTTGATGCCGAACAGTACCAGCTAAACATTTTGCGGGATCTGTCGCAGCTGATGCACAAGGTCCTGAACGAGGTGGAGATGGGAGTCTCCGAACTGGAGAATCGGACGCAGGGAATCGGCTGAACCGCGGTTGGCAGTCCGATACGCGCGGCTGCCCGCCTTTTTCCTTTCTCGATACCCCCCCACGCCGTGGGGGACCTGACGTTGCATCACCCGCGGCCGGCATTGCCGGGCTTGTGCCCTGCCCCCGTGTCCAATGCATTCTCCATACTCTCGTGGGCAGCGGTCCTGCGCTCCACCGTCAAAGTACCTGCGGATAGCCAGCTAACGCCGTCCCCTGTCCATGGCACGCCGGAACAGGCCAATGCCCATCCGCCGGGGATGACCCAGAGGGCCAGGCAAGAGTCAGACTGAAGTGCCCGCCAGCGGATTCAGATCGATACGGTGGTCGGCACTCTGCCCCGCTCCTTGGGCGCCAGCTTGTGTCGGCCACCGCCGTATTCTCTGCCCGCATTCAGCAACTCCTGTCCCGACGATCTCGTTCAGCGCTTTCCACACCTTAATCCTGGCCGACGAGAGGACTCCTGACAGGAGTGTGGCAACGGGTGCACGGGGATATAGCAACAGATAGACATTGTGGGCCGTGGCCCGCGAGTGGTTCAGGATACACCGGCATGGTCGGCCTTGCGGGTGGTCAGCGGCGCCAAGGGTAGGGGCAAAGGAACGGAGCCGCCGGTCGCTGCTCTTGGATGTACCAGGGTGTTCGATACCGGCACAAGGAGTGGCGTGGGTCACCCTGCTGGCCTTATCCCTCTGTCAGATATGCAGCCAATGGCGGAAACCGTTGCCTGACTCTGGTGCTGCAACGCTGTCCCGTAAGTCATGTCCATGACCTTGACAGGATGAGACGATGCTCCCGCGCGACCTGTAGTCCGATCCGCGGACAGGGGGGACAAGCAAGCATACGCATTGTTCAAATTTTTCGTAGTGTGCAATGGTTGGACATCCCGAGGCGTTCTGTGCACACGTTGCTCGGTAGACCTTTGGCGCACAACGAATGAACCCGGCTCCACCGACTGCCTGATATCTTGCTTCCCTTTGTCAATAGTCATGGCTTTGGGGTTTCCGGTGTTGGGGCAATTCCTGCACCTCTTGCTGGCAGCTATTAATCGCCTATACCCGGGCCGAGCTGACGGGCGCAGCCCAGGGCCAAAACAGTACAGTCGCAAAATGATCTGTGGCGGAGCGAAGCTGGCCCAGGCAGTAACGGGCAACCCCGGCATGGCACGCACGGACGAATGTGTCACGGGTGCGGCCTTACAGGCTGCATTCCAATTTTTGTTCCCGTCAACCGGTAGCGTCCGGATTCGAACATGGGCCGAGAGCCTGATTCTGCATTGCCAGCCTCCAGCACCCTGCGATCGGTGCAGATGGAGGGGGCCTCTTGCCGCGGGTCATGGCTCTTTGACAGACGGGGTCCGGATGCCGTCCGGCAGACCTGACCGGCCGCATAGGACATGTCGGTGGAGGCCACCCCGACGCACTGTGGACATCGCACAGCGTTTCCCTGTCTTGCGATGCCGAACGCGGTCTGCCGGTGCTTGTGTTTTGACTGCTTCATGCAATTTGGTCTACAGTCTGCACTGTCACAAGGTGGGTGGTACTTCCGTCAATCTGGACCGCAGGGACAGGAACCCCCACGGTGGATGCCGGGAGAGTGGCCATGATCCTGTTGGTCCGCAGGGCACTCGCAGACAAAACCGGTGGGTTTGGAACTGGCATGCCCGTCCTGGCACAGACAGGGACAGACCGGAGGATATTTGCAATGCAGTTCAACGCTGCACATTGTCTGAAGCAAACGGTCGGCTGGACCCGCGACTTCGAATTGAACGATGATATTTCCGGGCTGTATGAGGGCCTCGTCCCGGTGGAGCGGCTAACAGGCCATGTGCGCTGTATGCGCATACACAGCGGAATTCTGGTCACCGGCATCTGCCGCACCGTTCTGGATATAGCCTGCAGTCGCTGTCTGGAGCCGATCCGCTATCCGGTAGAGTTTCAGTTGGAAGAAACCTTTCGGCCTTTGAAAGATGTGGCGAGTGGCAAGTTCCTGCACCCCGAGGACTACGAGGGGCAGACCGATACCATGTTCGACGAAGCCCTGCTGATCGATGACCGCTATGTACTGAATCTGCAAGAGGTGGTGCGGCAGCATCTGTGGATCTTGGCGCTGCAGAATCCCGTTTGCGCTTTTGCGGATCCGGGCGAATGCGACAATTTTCGGCAGAGCCGACAGGCATTGGCCCAGGCCAATGGCGATATTGTGGAGCCGGAAAGCCGCCCGCTCGACCTGGATCCGCGGTGGGCCGCCCTGCATCCCCTTTTGGAAACCCCGAAGCCCCCGGTGATCGGCACCGAGGACGGATCACTCCCGGACAGGAACCTATAAGGACTGAAGAGAGAACCTATGGCCCCCCAACCGAAGCGCCGCATCAGTCGTACCCGCGCCCGCAAGAAAAGATCCCATCACGCCTTGGGTCGGCTGCGTTTCCAGAGTTGTCCCAATCCGCAGTGCGATGCGTACGTATTGCCGCATCAGGGCTGTCTGGAATGCGGAGAATACCGCGGGCACAAATTCATCGAAGAAGTTGCAGCGGAAGAGTAGGCCCGCACCGGCCGGTGCCGCCTCTGGCCATGTTCGTTACCTTCGTTCCCGGTCCCCGGACCTGGGGTCTGGCGTACCTGTTCCCGGGTCAAGGCAGTCAGGCTGTGGGTATGGGCACTGCCTTGGCCGAGGGCTCGGTCCACGCCCGCGAAACGCTGGCCGAAGCCGACTGTGTCCTGGACATGCCGCTGGCCCGCCTGTGCGCGGAGGGGCCGGTAGCCGATCTGACTGACACCGTCAATGCGCAGCCGGCCCTGTTGACCGTTTCCATCGCCGCGTGGCGTGCCGCTGCCGAGCTGCTGGGAGCGCTGCCCTTGCCCGTCGGTATGGCGGGACACAGCATGGGCGAATATTCGGCGCTGGTGGCCGCGGAGGCCCTCACTTTTGCGGATGGGCTGCGCCTGGTCAGGGCGCGTGGCCGCCTGATGAAGGAAATGGGGGCCCAGCATCCGGGCCGCATGGCCGCGGTGCTGGGCATGGCGGCGCGGGACCTGCGCGCCTTGTGTGCTGAAGTGTCCGCGGATACCCAAGCCGTGGTGCAAGTGGCGAACGACAACCACCCGACCCAGCAAGTCATCAGCGGCTCGCTGCAGGGCGTAGCCGAGGTGTCCCGCCGGGCCCCGGCGCGCGGAGCCCGGCGGGTGCTGCCACTGGCGGTGAGTATCGCCGCGCACAGTCCCCTCATGGCCGCTGCCAGTGCCCGCTGGCGGGTGCTGCTGACGGAACTCTCCATCTCGCCCCCGCGGGTGCCGGTCATTGGCAATACCACGGCTCGGCCCCTGACGGATCCGGAGGCGATCCGGACGGAGCTGGCCACCCAGCTGGAAGGGGGCGTCCTGTGGCAGGATTCGATGCAGACGTTGCGGAACATGGGGGCCACGGCCACGGCCGAATTCGGGAGCGGAACCGTGCTGACCGGCATTCAGCGGAAGATAGACCGCCAGATGCCCTGCTTTCCCTTGCAAAACGGCAGTGACCTGCAAGCTTGGCAGGCATGGCTGCAGGCCCAACCGTAGAGGGGGCCGGCGCGGCCGGAATTGCGGCCGGGAACGCGAAATTCTCCGCTTTCCCTATGCTATAATCCGGCTTCTGCTCCTCGCATTGCGCGACGGTTTTTCCACTCCCTTTGCAGCATGAAGCTGACCGGCCAGATTGCCTTGGTGACAGGAAGCAGCCGGGGAATCGGCGCGGCCATCGCCTGCGCGTTGGCCATGCAGGGCTGCACCGTGGTGGTCCACTACCGGAGCGATGTGGAGGGGGCCCGCAGTGTCGTTGCCAAGGTGGAGGCGGCCGGTGGCCACTGTACCTTGGCCCAGGCCGATGTGGCAGACAGTACCGCGGCCGCGGCGATGGTACGCAGCGTGCTGGAGCAGCATAAGCAGGTTGACATTCTGGTAAACAACGCCGGCCTCACCCGTGACAGCCTGCTGCTGACGATGAAGGAAGACGACTGGCACACGGTGATCCAGACGAATCTGAACAGCATGTATTATGTGACCAAACCGGTGTTGCGAGGTATGTTGCGTCGCAAAACAGGCCGCATCATCAACATTACCAGCGTGGTGGGACTGTTGGGCCAGTCCGGGCAGGCGAATTACGCGGCCAGCAAAGCCGGCATTTTGGGTTTTACCAAGAGTTTGGCCCGGGAAGTGGGCCGCCGCGGCATTACAGTCAATGCCGTGGCGCCCGGTTTTGTCCCCACTGCGCTGACCGCCGTGTTGGCCCCGGACCATATGGATCAGATCGTTGCCCAGACGCCGTTGGGGCGGATGGGCACTCCGGAAGACATAGCGCACGCAGTGGCGTTTCTGGCGTCGCCGCAGGCTGCTTTCATCACGGGGCAGACGCTCTCCGTGGATGGCGGCCTGTCCATGCGCTGAGTGTCATGAGACCACAGGCATGCACATGAGTAAAACGGGACCGCGCAAGGTCCGTTACGAGGTGGACCCGAGCCGTAATCGCAAGCCGATCGACAGCAGTGCCCTGCCCATCCCGACAACCCCCGCAGCGGTCAGCCCCCGGAACGGCTACCGGGGACGGCACAGCTACTATCGGGCAGTGGCGCTCCAATGCCTGTATGAGCAGGAGGCTGTGCACCACATCCTCAGTCAGGTGATGGTGCAGCGGTTCCACAGTCTGGAGCAGGACGGAATCCCGGTTTCGGCGGCCGGCCAGCGGTATGTGCGCCGGCTGGTGGCCGGCGTAACGGAAGATCGCGCCCGTCTGGATGCCTGGATTGAGCAAGTCGCCCAGCGGTTTCCGGTCACAACGTTATCCTTGATAGACCGCAACATCCTCCGTCTGGCCCTGTGCGAACTGGAGCACGCGGAGTTTGACACGCCGGTCAAGGTGGTGATCGCGGAGGCCATCCGGCTGGCCGAGTGCTACGGTTCGGATATCAGCCCGCGCTTCGTGCATGGTGTGCTGGGCGCGGCGTTGAAGGCGAGAGCCGACGCCGCGGCGTCGGCAAAGGTGTCCTGAACGAGCATGGGGTTCAACAGCAGTTTTTCATTTCTGGGCATTGGTGTGCCGGAGCTGGTGTTCATCGTGATGCTGGCGCTGGTTGTGCTGGGCCCGGAGCGTCTGCCTTCGGTGGCCAAGGACCTGGTCCGGGCCTTCTTCAAAGTCCGCAACCTCTCCAAGGATCTGACGGGCCAGCTGGAAGCGGAGCTGGGAGTGGCGGAGCTCAAGGAACTCAAAGGCATCAAGACCGGCAAGCTCATTGAGGACTGGGCCAACGACGAACTTGATTTGGATTTCGATGAGGACGACCAGGCCCGAAAGGCGGCGGCCCAGAGAAAGGCCACGCAACCCACCGCCCCACCCAAAGCCACAGCGGGGGCCAAGGCTCCGGCGCAGGTCAAGAAACCGGTGACGCACAAACCCGCGCAGGAGGCCACCGAGGCCGCGGGATCGCCCCCCAAAGGCACGCAGAGTGCAGAGCCTCCCGTCCTCTCCAATGGCGCTGGCGGTATGCAGAAGGTGGAAGCGCACAACGTGATTGGCTCCGCCAATGCAGTGGGTCGGCATCCTGGGGGAGCAGACCAGGACATGCATGACGCTGCTCCCAAGTCGGACCCGGCCGCCGCGCCCGTACACGCGGCGGATCGCCGCGCGCCGTCCATAGCCAACGGCACGGTGGGGGGCCTGACGATGGCGGGGACCGGTCCGCACGAGGCCGCCTCCAAACGCAAAGACGGGTGGCAGGAGATCCTGGTGCGCAGAAGACTGCTGCGTACCCGGTACCATGGTCGTCCCCAGAGACCAGACAAACAGAAGCTGCATCTCCGCATCCAGCGGATTCAGCAGCGGAAGCAAAGTCCTGCGTTCCGTTCCCGAGCGCGATAGAATCCGGTTTGGCCCAGCACCGCGCCCGCAGTCTCTGGGCTGGGGTCTCCTCGTCCCTGCGCCCGAATCGCCGTGTCAAAGGGACTGACCGTCGGGATCTGCAGCCCGATACCCGGCCCCTCTCCGTGACCCTGAGCGTGGACCGGACTTTCCCAATCTGACATGACTACTACGGAACTGCAACAGCCCGACTCAGTGGAAGAACTGGACTCGCGCATGAGTCTGATGGACCATCTGCGGGAACTGCGGATGCGGATCATGTGGATCATGGGCGGGTTGGTGGCCGGTACCCTGCTGGGGATGCTTATAGCGGAAAGAGTGGCGCTGAAGATCGTGCAGGACTGGAGTGTGCCCTTGATCGCCATTACCCCGTTTGAAAACATTGCCACCTTTTTCCGCATCAGTTTCACGCTGGGGGCCGCCGCCGCGACGCCGTTGATTGTGTATCAGATCGTCGCCTTCATCCTGCCCGGACTGTACCCCCACGAGAAGCGGGGGCTGCTGCTGATCATGCCGGGCGTTTTCCTGTTGTTTCTGGCCGGGGCGTCGTTTGCGTACTTTGTGATGCTACCGGTGGCTGTCAACTTCCTGCAGCTCTTTTGGCAGGATGTGATCGAGGCCAACTGGAGCGCGCGGGAGTTCGTCAATTTTGTCATCCGTATCGTGTTCTGGATCGGCATCTTTTTTGAACTGCCGTTGATCATGGCCTTCCTGGCGCGCATTGGCATTGTCACAGGACCCCGCCTCCTGAGTTGGTGGCGGTACGCGATTGTAGTCAGTGCCATTGTCGCGGCCATCATTACGCCCACCATCGACCCGGTCAACATGGCACTCGCCCTGGCGCCGCTGATTCTGCTATATTTCATGGGTGTTGGGCTGGCCTATCTGCTGTACCGGCCCCGGGCGCCGCGTGACTTCACGGAAGACAATTAAGCAAGAGTACTCGTCATGAACCGCAGTCAACTCATAGCCCGCAAGAATCAGGTTGGCAGGGAGCTGGTTTTGGCGCGCCGGGAGATCGATCGTTTGAATATGGGACAGGGAGATCCGGTGTTTCGGCGGCGGCGCAAGCAGATTCGCAGTTTGGAAGGGAAAATCGACCGCCTCATGTCCGAGGAAGCAAATCTGCGGATTCAGATCGACAAGACAGCCCCGGAAGAGGCCACACAGGAGTAGTCTGCCGTCCAGAGGCCTTGGATCTCCGGGTACCCCGTTAACGCCGCCATGGGAGGCCAGGACCCCGGCCCTGTGACGCAAACCGACCGCGGAACTTGGTCCAATTCCGGGGAAACCGGAAGATGCGGGCTGGGGCAGGACAGATCGCAGGACGTGCAGCCTGCCTTGGGGATTTCGGGGCGAATTGGGTACTGTACACGGTCGTACGGCATCGGCAGGGCCCGGGCGATCCTGGACAGGGCGGATCGGAAAGCCGCATCCTGAGGATGCGGCTTTCTGCAACAGTACAGGGACAGGCAGTCTCACTGCCTGTCTGCGGATAGTGCATCAGAAGACCGGCAGCACATTGTGGATGGGCAGGCTTTGGGCTTCCTCTTCGGCATCGCCATGGGTTCCTGCGGCATGTTCCGTGCCACCCTTATGATCCGCACTCTCGGGGGCTGGCCGATTCGGCATGCTGAATCCGTTCTTGTCGGGACGCTCTGGTCTCACGGCAGCCCCGGCTGAGTCCCGGTGTTTCCGGTCGTGTCTGCCTTGCCAAGCAGCTCGGTTCCGCCGCTGGAAGCCGTGGTGCAAATCTTCCTGGCCATACCGATCCATGCGGTCAGACTGGTAGCTGCGGTCACCGTAGTCGGTGTACTGCTTGAAATCGGGTTTCATGCCCAGAGAGGAGGCCCACGCCAGTTCCATCACGGAAGTGTGGAAGGCGGCTTTCAGTTTCGCGGGCGGAATACCCAGTTTGTAGGCTGTCTGTTCCAGCACCGCCCAGGCATCCAGGGAAGTCGGTTTCGCCTTGGCCCCATAACCGCGGGGACCGGACCTGTAGGCGGTATCCGGTCCTTGGTCCTTGGCATCCCGGTTTCGGCCCCAGAACCGGGGTTCGGTCCCTGTCTCAGCCAGTCTGGATTGCGCCTGGGCCAGCTCCAGTGCGCGGCCGAGCGCTGGGGGATTGATCCCCAGCTCGCGCAAAGTGTCCACAGCCAAAGCCAGTTCGTCGACCGAGAGACCAAAGTGGTCTGCAATCCGGGCTGCAACTTCCGTGTCCTCTTGCTCCCATGGGGCCTCTGGGCGTTCGCGAGTTGCGGATATCTTGGCTCGGAAGACTCTCCGGAGCGCCTTGGGATCAATACCGAGTTCCGCCAGGGCCGCTGGACCTTCGCGCAGGGCCTGGTCCAGTTGCTCGCCGGAAACGCCCAGGCGTTCCGCGATCAGTGCCGCAACCTTCTCGAATCTATCCATCGTACGGTCTGCCTGCGCGCGTTCTTCCGGCTCGTGGCCGGAGTTTTCTGCGGAGTGCTGCTCCTGCCCGGACTTTGCGGCAGCCTCTTCCACTGTGGCTGCAAACACACCGCTGGCACTGGCCAAGAGGAGGATCATCACCAAGAGGAGGCCGGTCGTAAATTTGCCTAGGGTTTGAGTCATGGTATCTGTCCTTATGTGGCTGCACATGAATACGATGCCGGGACTCTGGCCCGCAAATGTAAAGACAATATGTACAGGGCACGGAAAGAATATAGGGACTTATATACCTTAACCGGTCCGGCACAACAACACCCACCGTATCAGCCGCCGCGTGGCCGACCAAGGCCCCTGCCGTGGTGCTGGAGAGGCTCAAAATTCAGGCACACTCGGCCCGGGGCCCTGTGGTGCAGCCGGGCCAGCGCTCAGGGGCTGCTGGAGTGCTCTTGGGCCTGCATTTGCAGGCCGATCCCAACGCGCGTTCAACATTTTTGAGCAGACTGGCTCTGCCGGTGGTCCATAGGACGAGGCCACTGCCCGGCGCGAGGCGTTCTCAGGGGAAACCCCTACGTCCCGGGCACCGGGTCCAGTTGCAACGCCCGGTCGTAGTCGGCCATGGCTGTCCGGTACTGGCCCTGGTCCGCCTTGGCGGCCCCGCGCGCGCGGTCCGCACCGGCAGCGGGCGTAGCCGACCCGGTGCCCAACAGCACGGCGTACCTGGGCACCCGGGAACCTCAAGGTGACCGTGCCGCGCCGGGGCGGAAAGCCGGGGCCCCACCCTCGTCTGGCGCCTCCCTGTCGGAGGATTGCTGTCTTGGTCGCGCGCGGAGGCGCTCTGGCTCTGCCCCATGGCACCCTCGCCCATTGCAAAACAGGGGGATTAATCCAGTCCCCGAATCGATTTTACAGAAGTATAGAAGGAGGGCAGGATGGGCCGTATCAGCGCGCAGAGGCGTCGGCCAGGATATACGGGAGTCTGTGTACTTGTGTATATAAGTCTCAAAGAATACAGGGCACCCGGTCCTTTCCAGGCCACGATGTATTGTGAATGACATACTATACGTATATATATGCTATATTGAAGGGTTGCCAGTCAAGCCGCCCACAGTTGACAACTTTCCATTAATTCTATAATATTGGAATTATAGAATTATTCTGACGGCAGGCCAACATCCTGCCGGGTATGCAAGGGGAAGACCGGAATGGCAAAGATCCACAAGCCCAACGCCGAAAGCGCTGCCGAAGAGCTGCGCACCCGCGTCCGGGACAAGTATGGACAGGTGGCCCGGCAGGCCGCGGCGGAGCCGGTCGTTTCGTGTTGCGGCGGCGGCTGCGGTACCGCAGTCTCCGCGGCTGATCCGGTGACCGCAAATCTGTACTCGGATGTGGAAACGGCCTGTTTGCCGGCCGAGGCTGTACGGGCGTCGGCCGGCTGCGGGAATCCGGCGGCTCTGGCCGCGCTGTCCGCGGGGGAGACCGTGCTGGATCTCGGATCGGGCGGGGGCATCGACGTGCTGCTGTCAGCCCGGCGCGTGGGGCCGACGGGGAAAGTCTTCGGTCTTGATATGACCGACGAAATGCTGGCGCTGGCGCGGGAAAATCAGGCCATGACGGATCTGGAAAACATTGAGTTCCTGCAAGGCGAGATCGAAGATATTCCGCTGCCGGACAACAGCGTTGACGTGATCATTTCCAACTGCGTGATCAATCTCTCGGTCGACAAGCCGCGGGTCCTGACCGAGGCATTCCGGGTGCTGAAGCCTGGCGGGCGGTTTGCGGTATCCGACATTGTGATGCGCGGGGCCGTGGATGCCCGCGTGCGCGCAAGCATGGAATTGTGGATCGGCTGTGTAGCCGGCGCCCTGGAAGAAGCGCAGTACCGCGGCTACCTGGCGGACGCGGGATTCGACCGGATCGAGATCGAGCCGACCCGGATCTACGATCTGGCCGATGCGCAGGAGATTCTGGACAGTCTGGGACAGCCGGCCGCCGAGATCGCCCCGGCAGCCGCCGGGCAATTCATGTCGGCCTTCGTGCGCGCGGAAAAGCCGTGCCTGGACGCCGCGCTGTGAACGCGGAGGCGACGCTGGCCATGCTTTCGGCATTGGCCCAGGAAACCCGCCTGGATATCTTTCGGTTGCTGGTGCGGACGGGACACAGCGGTCTGGCCGCAAGCGCGATCGCACAGCGATTGCAGGTCCCCGCCTCAACCTGTTCCTTTCACCTCAAGGAGCTCAAACAGGGGGGAATTGTGACCTGCTGTCGCAGCGGTCGATCCCTATGTTACCGCGTGGATTTTCGGGCTATGCAAGCACTTCTCGATTCTCTGACGGCAGCCTGTTGCACGGAAGTGATCGAAATGGACGACGCTGTCGATATCCAGTGACGGGGTCAGGGTGACTGGAGTCGGAGCGGCCACCGCGCGGCATGAGGCCGCGGGCAATGGGGGCCACGCCCGAGAGCCGCATTGGCCCAGGCCCGGGAGCCCACGGACAGAGAGTGGTGATAGGACTGGTGTGGTGGCGTCCGCTACGTCGCGGGTCTCGGCCCGCGGTGGTTTCCGCGGATCCACATTGATGCATGTTGGCAGAAGGCCATCCCCGGCGCTGCGCAAAGACAGTATTCCGTGGCGGTGATTCCGCCGGCGCGGGTCAGGATGCGAAATTCCGGTGCCGCATCACGCGGTGCCGGGACGATAGCCCGTGAGGACAGCACTCAGCCGTGTCGGGCAAGAGGCTCCGGAGCCGCACTCCGGCCATGCGCCCAGGACGCGGACAGTGCCAGGCCGGATGCCACCTGGCCTGCCAAGGCATCCTCCAGCCGCTGGTTTTGGGCCACGCGGTAATGCGGAATGCGGGCTGTCAACAGACTGCTCCAGACCGGTTCCATGCTGACAGTGGGTTCAAACGATGTACTGTCTATGACGATAGCCAATCCGTTGACCCCTTTGAGCCGCAATTCCCGCAACACCTGGACCCACCGGGGATCCGCGTCCGGTGTAACCACGATCAGGGTTTCGTTGCGCGTCATGTCAAAGCCGTCTGTGAGAATGAAGTCGGCCAGCGGCACTTCACCTTCCGCCTCCATCACGGACAGGGTCTCCAGAATCTTGTTGAGCTGCCGCTCACCCCTTTCCATGGGCAGAAACTCCCGCGTCTGGCCGTAGGCCGCGAAGCCAATCGCCCGGCCCCGTTGCATAAAGTAGCGCAGCACACTGGCGGCGGCGGAGATGCCGTATTCGGTGGTGGTAGGCGGCAGGGCGAACTCCTGCGGTCTGCGCGGGGCACCGCGTCTGGGCAAGGGCAGGCGGTTAAGATTCACGGGCTCCAGCTGCCAGGGCAGGGCGATTTCCACTTCCCGATACAGATCCAGAAAAACTCGCACGTGGGCGCTCTTGTCCAGTTCGAATTCCTTGGCAATCAGGCGCCCCGTACGCGCCGTGGTGAGCCAGTGGATCCGGTTTTGGCTGTCCCCGGGCGCGTAGTCCCGAATGCTGGCCGCGTTCGTGGTAGCCATGTGCGTACGCTGGCGTACCCTTTCGTCTCCCACCATGTCGGCGACCACCGGCGCGAAGTGAGGCAGATCCACGATGGCAGGGTAGACCAGTACGAAGTGGGCGGCCGGGAACAGTTTCTCCTGTGGGAAAAGTCCCAATGGATCGCTGCTCCGCACATGCAGGGGGCCCAACCGGTAACGGCCCCGAGCATAGCACAGGGTCCGGACCTGCCAGCGGCGGCGGCTGTGGCGCTGCAAGTTGCTGACTACACGGCTGGCCTCGTGAAAAGGCAGCGTGGAATGATCGTGCAGCTCCACCCACAGCTTGGGCAGGCGGCCATGATTGGCCAGTTCAAAGACTTCGTCCACGCGTTGCCCGATCTGGCTTTGCGTGGCCGACGCGTACCGTTTGACGGCAATGCCCTGCATGCTGATCCGGGCCCACACGTAGCTGAGGAGCGTGCCGCCACTGACCAGGTACGCCAGATTGTAGAAAAAGGGGGTGCCGGTATTGAAGGCCAGCAGCCAGAACAGTCCAATTGCCAGCAGGAGCAGCAGTCGGGGGCTCATGCCGCGCGCGATGAGGTGCCCGGGCCGGCGTCGGTGCCCGGCACCGGCACGGAATTCAGGAGTTCCTGAATGATCTGGGTGGAATTGACGCCGCGGATGCGGGCCGCCGGACTGGTGATCAGGCGGTGGGCCAGAGCCGGTTCGGCCAGGAACTTGATGTCGTCCGGAATGACATAGTCCCGCCCGGCCATCGCGGCCCAGGCCCGGGCCGTTTTGAAGAGCGCCAGACTGCCGCGCGGACTGGCGCCCAGGTACAGGTCCGGATACTCGCGGGTGGACAGGACCAGGGACACGATGTAGTCGCGCACCAGATCGTTGGCGTATACCTCGGTAACCTCCTGCTGCGCGGCCTGCAACTCCTCCACTGATGCCACCTGTGCCAGCGTGCTGATGGGATGCCGCTCTTTCTGCAAGGTGAGGATTTCCAGCTCCTGCCGTTTGACCGGATATCCCAATTGAATGCGCAGCATGAACCGATCCACCTGGGCTTCGGGCAAGGGAAACGTGCCCTCGAATTCAATGGGGTTCTGCGTGGCCAGCACCGTGAAGGGCTGGGGCAGGGCATAGGTGCGGGCGTCCACGGTCACCTGGCCCTCTTCCATGGCCTCCAGCAGCGCCGACTGGGTCTTGGGCGTGGCCCGGTTGATCTCGTCGGTCAGCACAATCTGGGCCATGATGGGACCTGGCCGGTACTCAAACTCCAGCGTCTTTTGATTGAAGATGCTGACCCCGGTGATATCGCTGGGCAGCATGTCGGGCGTGAACTGGACCCGATTGAACGTGCAGCCGATGCTGCGGGCGATGGCCCGGGCCAGCATGGTCTTGCCCACCCCCGGCACGTCCTCGATCATGACGTGGCCCTTGCAGAGCAAAGCCAGCAGGATCAGTTTGATCTGTTCGTCCTTGCCGACGATGACGCGCCGCGTGTTGTCCAGTACACGCTCCGTAAATGCCTGTATTTTTTCCATGCAGTCCTTCCGTTCCCGCGGGGAGTGGTGTCGCCTGGGGCCCGATCCAGAGCAATAGTCTGGTCAAGTCTCTACAGGTATTATCCAAGACTTGAGGTCCAGGGCCGTGTATTTGCGTGCGATAGCGGGTCCGCAGAGGGCCCTTGTGCCGTGCTGAACCCGGAAACCGGGAGGCATGCCTCCCTGGTCCACCCGGACCAGCCCTTCTTGGTATATGACTCGGCCCTGTGCTTAAATGGCACCCGGCAAACATCGGTCGGAAATTGCTGTGAGGGAGCCATGGCTCTGCAGATCTACAACACGTTGAGCCGCACGGTCGAGGATTTTGAATCCTTGGAAGAGGGCAAGGTCAAGATGTATGTCTGCGGCCCCACCGTGTATGCAGATGCCCACATCGGACACGCCATGAGCGCCATCGTCTTCGACATGATTCGCCGGTACCTGCAGTACCGGGACTATGTCGTGACCTATGTCACCAATTTCACCGATGTGGACGACAAGATCATCCACCGGGCCCACGAGACCGGTCAGGATCCTTTCCGTCTGGCCGAACACTACACCCGGAAATACCTGGATCACCTGCGGGATCTGAATGTACAGGCGGCCGACGAGTACACCCGCGTCACAGACGAGATTCCCAACATCATCTCCGACATCCAGGAGCTGCACGAGGCCGGCCACGCCTACGAAGTGAACGGCAGCGTCTATTTCCGCGTGCAGAGCGATGAGGACTACGGCAAGTTGAGCCAACGCAAATTGGAGGATGCCCATGCCGGCACGCGCCTGGAGGGCGAAGACCTCAAGGAGGATGCCGCGGATTTCGCCCTGTGGAAAAAGGCCAAGACAGGAGAACCGGCCTGGGAGAGTCCCTGGGGACCGGGGCGGCCCGGCTGGCACATCGAATGCACCTCCATGTGCCGCCATCATCTGGGAGCCTCGATCGACATCCATGGCGGCGGCAACGACCTGATCTTTCCGCATCACGAAAACGAAATCGCGCAGAGCGAAAGCCTGACCGGCAAACCCTTTGCCACCTACTGGGTGCACAACGGCATGATGCAGCTGGCAGGCACCAAGATGAGCAAGTCCCTGGGCAATCTGATTTCCATTCAGGAGTTCCTGGATCAGCACGGGGCCGACGCGCTGCGCATGGTGATATTCCAGGGCCACTACCGCAAGCCCGTGCAGTTTTCAAGCGAAATCGTCAGGGCGGCCCAACGCGGCCTGGACCGTATGCGCCAGGCCCTGCAACCGGCCACCGGCGGGCAGGTCACCGGTGAGGCGGCGGAAACGCTGCGCCAGGCCACGGAGGAAGCACGCCTCGTCTTTCACCGTCACATGGACGACGACTTCAATACCAGCGCGGCCATGGCCGCCATCTTTGACCTGGTCAGAGCCATCAACACGGCCCGCACCCAGGCCGTGGCCGGATTGTTCTTCGATACGGCACAGGACACCGTACGGGAACTGATGGGCGTACTGGGCTTCATGTTGCCTGCTGCTGCGGGCCAGACCCTGGGAGAAGCCGCCGACCTGTCGGCCCAGCTGGTGGAATTGCTGATCGACACCCGGGCCGGCTTGCGAGCCTCCCAACAGTGGGAATTGGCGGATCAGCTGCGGGACCGCCTGCAGGAACTGGGCATCGCTCTGGAAGACAGTCCGCAGGGTACCACCTGGCGGCGTATGCAGCCTGCATGAAAGAAACCTTGATCGGCATTCATGCCGTGCAGGAAGCGCTGGTGGCCGGTCGCAGACGCTGTCACGTCCTCTGGATCAAAAATGCGGCAGCCCCCCGCCAGAAACAGCTCCGGGCGCTGGCCCGGCAGCGGCGTGTGGACGTGCGCCACGGGGCCGGCCGGATCTTTCGGGAGCTGGAGCGCCGCCACCTGCATCATCAGGGTTGCGCCCTGGAAACAGGTCCCTTGCCCCTGGCGGACTGGGACGCGGTGTGGGCCCGGGCAGACGCGGGCGGCGAGCCGCCGCTGTTGCTGGCTGCCGACCATGTTCAGGATCCCCAGAATCTGGGGGCCATGATGCGGGCGGCGGAAAATTGCGGTGTGCACGGGGTGATCATACCCAAGGACAGGGCCTGCCCTCTGTCGCCGGCCGTCAGTCAGGCCAGTGCCGGCGGACTGGAGCATATGCTGGTGGTGCGGGTCACCAACCTGGCGCGGGAGCTCCAATGGCTGCAGAAACGCCACATCTGGGTGGGAGGCCTGGAATCCGGTGATCCGGCGGCCCAGGACATTGATGCGGTCGATCTGGACCGGCCGCTGGCCCTGGTCGTGGGCCACGAGGGGACCGGCCTGTCCGCCAATGTGCGTCAGCACTGCGATTTTCTGCTGCGACTCCGCATGTGGGGCCGCCTCGACAGTTTCAATGCCGCCCATGCCGCCTCGATCTCCCTGTATCTGGCCCGCCAGGCACGGTGCAGTTGACAGGCCCTGACTTGTCCAGGTTCCCCGGCTCATCGGTCCCGGTGCCATCCGCCGGCAAGATGGCCGCGGGTTCCGTGTGGCCGCATCCATATCCACCGTGCCGGATCCCTGTGTCGCCCTCGATTCGGCCGGTCCCTGTGCTACACTTTTCGGCGGATCGGCCATCCCGCGCAGCGGTCAGGGGAAGATGTTGCGAATCGTGTCTGTACGCAAATTCAGTCTGGCAAGCTTTGGTTTGCTGGTCCTACTGGTAGCCTGCCTGATCGCAGCCTGTGCGCCCAATCCGGCGGCCCAGCTCATTTCGCCTTTCATGGTAGCCGCGTCCGACGAAGGCATTGTGATTGTGGAGCGGATCATCCCCAAATTGTCCGAATTGACCGAGGAAGAGATCTTCGCCGGGGTGCCGGACGAGGTGGCGGCGGCGATCCAAAACGGCGATCCCGTCCAGGGCCAGGAAATTTCCGAGCTGCAGGGCTGTGCCGGCTGTCATTCCCTGCAGGAGGGCGAAATTCTGTCCGGGCCCAGCTGGTTTGACATCGCCAATACCGCGGTCGGGCGCGTGGAAGGCGAAAGTCCGGCTCTGTACCTGTATCGCAGCATCATGCAGCCCAACGCCTTTATTGTGAGACGCTTCGACTCCGGTGTCATGCCGACCGACTTTGAAGAGAAGCTAAGCCTATCCGAGATCGGTGACCTGATCAGTCTCCTGCTGGAGCAGAACGAGGAATAGAGTCCGGGACAGAGCGGTTCCACAGCGCATCCGGTATCCGTGATACTCTGCATTCCGTACCTGTACGGACGCGTCCATACAGTTCCTGCCGAGGAGCGTTTCCAGCACCTTTTCCTTTGCATTCGGTACCATGGCCTCTCCGCCTCCGGCCGTCCCTCGATATGTGCAACGGCGGTGCTGGCATTGCGGCACCCGCGTTGCCCAGAATGCGGATGTCTGCTTCCTGTGCGGGCAGTCATTGCGCGAAAGCGGCCGGCGCTGGCCACGCCGGCATCTGCCCAGTCTGTCAACGGTGGCCCTCGTGATTCTGGTGGGTGTGGTCGGTTGGCAGTTTTTGCGGCAACGCAGCGGTCCGGTAGTCGTGGAACCGGTGACGGAAGTGGCTCTGCCGCCGCCGCGGGACACTCCCACACCGGTGCCTACGCCGGTGCCCACCTCCACTCCGTGGCCGACCGCGACTCTGATTCCCCCTACGCCCGAGCCGTACCGGCACGAGGTGGCTGCCAATGATTCGCTGTGGTCGATTGCGGCCCTCTACGAGGTGGACCTGGCTGAACTGCGGGCCGTCAACAACCTGTCCACGGACATGCTGAAGCTGGGCCAACTGTTGCTGATTCCCGGCAAGCAGGAGCCGATCCTCACGGTCCCGGGGGACCCCGACCAGACGGCCCCCGACATCGTTTCCACGGTCAATTTCACCTATGCAGTGCAGACGGGAGACAACATTATCAGTCTGGCGTATCGCTTCGGGACCACGCCGGACGAAATCTTTATGGCCAATGGTCTTTCGCAGGACGTGGTCATCCGCAAAGGCCAGGTACTGGTCATCCCGATTCCGCAGCTGTCCCGGGCCGTGCTGGTGTCCAGTGACCTGGCGCCCCGTACCAGCAACTCTATCTACCCTGGACCGCGGTTGCTGGGACCGGCGGATGGTGCTCTGATCGCGCGCCGCAATACCATCCTCTTCAATTGGCTGAGCGTGGACAATATCCTCGCGCCCAACGAATGGTACGTCCTGCGCATCTGGCCCCGTGCGGACAATGGTCTGGGTCCGCCCACGGTGTGGACGAAGGCCACCAGCCATCTGCTGGACTCGGCGTATGCTTCCGAGGAAGGGGGCAATCAGGAATTTCGCTGGCAAGTGACCGTGGTGCGGGTCGTCGCCCCTGCCATCCAGAGCGCCCCGCGCGAGCTGCAGTCTGCCAGCCTGTCCAGTGAAATACGGCAGTTCACCTGGCAGTGATACCAGTGCCAGGTCCGCACTCGCTTGTGCCCCCACACAGGAGCAATGTCCTCAATGTCGAAACGATTCTCCCTCTGCACACTGGCCGGGACCACGTTGTTGCTGGCCTGTCTGGCTCTGGCCGTGGCCGCGTGCCAGGTGCCGCTGCCCTCTGCATCCGACACAACGAGCGTCCAACCGCCTGCGCAGATTGTGTATGCCATGTACCAGGAACCGGAGCAGTTGAATCCCTTGCTGGCATCCCAGACCGTAGCCGGCGAGGTGCGGTCCCTGGTGGTTGAGGGCGTGTTGGGCCTTGATCCGGAAGGTCGGAATTACCCGGAACTGGCGACCGCCGTGCCTTCGGTAGCGAACGGAGGCGTATCGGCCGATGGTCTGACTCTCCACTACGCGTTGCGAGACGACGTGCTGTGGTCTGACGGTGAGCCTTTCACCTGTGATGATCTGCTCTTCACCTATGAGGCCGCCATCGCACCGGACAGCGGCGCCGTGCGCCGCACCGGCTGGGACCGGATTGCAAGCGTGACCTGCACGGACGATTTCCATCTGGTCATTCGGTTCGCCGAATTCTACGCTCCCTTCCTGGGTCTTTTCTACGCCATCCTGCCCCGGCATGCCACCGGGGAGCCGGCAGACATGACCCAGTGGCCCTACAATCGGCAGCCGGTGGGTACCGGGCCCTTTCGGCTGGTGGAATGGGTCGCCGGCGACCACATTCTGCTGGAAGCCAATCCCCGGTACCGGGATTATCCGGCGCAACCCCGGGTAGACCAGATCGTGGTGCGGATTGTCCCCAGTCGGGAAGTGGGCAAGGCGCTGCTGCGCAGCCGCGAGATCCATATTCTGCGGGATCTGAGCGAGGCGGATACGCCGGAATTTGCCGATGGGGACCGTGTGCAGGTCCAGGGTCGGCCCAGTTCCCGCACAGAGCGCCTGCTGCTGAATCTGGCGGATCCGGCCCAGCCCGCCACCGCCGATCCCCTGGCCCATCCGCATCCGCTGCTCGGCGATGTGCGGGTGCGTCAGGCTCTGGAACTGGCCCTGGACAAGCAATTCATCGTAGACAACCTGCTGTATGGCGCGACCGAGGTCGCCACCAGTGAAATCGGATTGGGCTGGGCGGCCTGCGACATTGCCCCCTCTCCGTACGATCCCGTGCAGGCCCGGGGGTTGCTGACCGAAGCCGGATTCACCGACGGCGATGGCGATGGGATACGGGAATGTACCGGCTGTCGGTACGCGGCCACCGGCACACCATTGCGCCTCAAGATCCAGACTACATCCGGCAATCGGCTGCGGGAAGAGGTCCAGGTGTTGCTGGCGGAGATGCTGGCGGAGGTCGGGGTGGATCTCTATATCGAGAATGTGCCGAGTTCGGTGCTGTTTGGCAGCTGGTCCAGCGGGGCCTTCCGCAAGCACGGCAATTTCGACATCCTGATGTACACCACCACCGACGGCATTGACCCGCATCGGCAGATGACCTCCTATTTCCACAGTGCCAGCATGCCCACGGAAGCCAATGGCGGGATCGGCAACAACTACAGTCGCTGGATCAACCCGGAGGCAGATGCCGCCCTGACCGTGGCGGGATCTACACCGGACATGGCGGTGCGGCGCACGGCGTACCAGGAAGTCTGTCAACTCATTGACGCCGAACTGCCCCACATCTACCTGTATGAGCGCGGCGATCTGCATGGAGTCCTCCCCCGTGTTGTCGGTTTCCAGGTCAACCCCTGGGGCCACGAGACCTGGAATGCCGAGGAGTGGACCCTTGACTGAGGGCATGGCCCCGCGGTGCGGCCTGCCCCGGGACGCTGGCTGCAGCTGATGTGAATGCCTATGTCACGCGCCGTCTGCTGCAGGTGCTGCCGCTGTTGCTGCTGATCAGCCTGTTGACGTTCCTGTTGGCGGATGCCGCTCCGGGCGGTCCACTGGCCGCCTATGCCGAGGATCCGGATCTGGCCCCGGAGGATTTGGCGCGGCTGGAGGCACAGTTGGGGCTAGCCGAACCGGTGTGGCAGCGATACGGCCACTGGCTGGCGCGCATGGCCCGGGGCGACTGGGGTTACAGTCTCGTAACCCATCGCCCGGTTATGCAGGAGATCGGGGAGCGGCTGCCCCGCACCTTGCTCCTGATGGGGCTCTCGCTGGCCCTCACGCTGGCTCTGGCCCTGCCGCTGGGCATAGTGGCCGCGGTGCGCCAGTATGCCCTGCCGGATCACCTGATTACACTCGGCGCCTTTGTCGGGCAGGCCGTGCCGGTGTTTTGGTTGGGATTGCTGCTGATCACCGTCTTCAATGTATGGCTGCACCATCCGGTCAGCCCGTCCCGGGGCTTTGCATGGACTCATCTGTGGCACTGCACCGACTGCTTCCCCTTACTGCCGGGCGGCGGCATGGCGCCCTTCGGTGAAACCGGACTGCAACTGGGCGCGCGTCTGCGCCATCTGGTGTTGCCCGTAGCCGTGTTGACCCTGGTCAGTGTCGGCACCTACTTGCGGTTCATGCGCGGCCAAATGCTGGAAGTGCTGTACATGGACTACATGCGTACGGCGCGCGCCAAGGGGCTGCCGGCCCGCAGACTGCTGGTGCCCCACGCGGTCAAGAACGCGTTGCTGCCGGTGGTGACCGTACTGGCTCTGGATCTGCCGGGGCTCTTCGGCGGGGCTTTGTTTACGGAGACCCTCTTCTCGTGGCCCGGCATGGGACGGCTTTTCTACCGGTCCGCGCAACGCGTGGATTTTCCCATGCTAATGGGCATTGTACTCATCAACGCCGCCCTGATCGTTTTCTTCAATCTGGGGGCGGACATTCTCTATGCCTACCTGGATCCCCGGGTGCGGTACCGCTAGGCAGCCGGCACCATGAGTTTGCAGGCCGCCGGGGCGGGCCGTCATCGTCGTGCCTGGGACACCTGGACAGCGCATGGCCCGGCCGTGGTCGGGGCCACGGTGCTGTTGCTGATTGTGCTGGGCTGCACCACCGTGGCCTGGTGGTCCCCCCACCCCAGCGAAAAATCCAATCTGCCGGCCCGCTATCTGCCACCGTCCTGGACGCATCCCATGGGCACGGATGGCCTGGGCCGGGATCTGCTGACACGCGTGCTGTATGGAGGCCGCATTTCCTTGGCCGTGGGTCTCCTGGCGACGGCGCTGGGCCTGGCTTTGGGCACCGGTCTGGGTTCCCTGGCCGGTCTGCAGGCCGGTCCGGTGGACAACCTGGTCATGCGCGTGGCGGATGTCTTTCTGGCTTTGCCCCGCATTATGGTGTTGATTCTGGCGACAGTCCTGCTGCGCCAGCTGGATCTGCCGCTGCTGCAGCAAGGGAACGGTGTGGCCGGCATTGTGCTGATTCTGGGCCTGCTTTCCTGGATGGGGGTAGCCCGGCAGGTCCGGGCCCAACTGTTGGTGTTGAAGGCAGAGGACTTTGTGTTGGCGGCCCGCGCCGTGGGGACTTCGCCCGGCGCGGTGCTGTGGCGCCACTTGCTGCCCAATGCCTGGACTCCCGTCATCGTCGCGGCCACGCTGCGCATCGCCGGCGCGGTCATGGCCGAGTCGGGCCTGAGTTTCCTGGGCTTCGGGGTACAGCCGCCGACCCCCACTTGGGGCAACATCCTCACCAACGGACAGGACGAGCTGCTGAAAGGCCACTTCTGGCTGGTGCTGTTTCCGGGACTGATGATCTTCCTGACCGTGATCGCCATCAATTTTCTGGGAGACGGTCTGCGGGACGCACTGGATCCCCGACGCGGTCCAAGCGGTATCTGAGGACTGCGCGCCGGACACGCGCCGGCGCGGCTTCCACCGGACGGCCTCTACTGCGCCGCTTCCGGCTTGGCGGTCCAATGCTGCAATTTCCGCATGACACGGCTCCACCGCGGAGCGAGACAGCCGGCGGGGGCAGCCGGGGTTTCAATCCCGGGCGGTTCCCGGACCGGAGGGGTCGGATCTGGGGGCGCGGATACGGGATCCCGAGGCGCGGGCGTGCGGGCCCGCAGCGATTGCATGGCCGTGTCGGCCTGCAGCAGGCCGGCGCCTTGGGCCGTGACGGGCAAATTCAGCGGCGCGCTGTTCAGTTGCAGGATGGCCTTGATTTCCGCGGCCGTCAGCTGCGGCGCGACCTCCCGCATCAAGGCGGCCAGTCCCGCCACCAGCGGGGCGGCCATGCTCGTGCCGCTCATGCGGGTATAGAAACGGTCCAGGGCGGTACCGATATAGGTGCCTTGGGCGCGGGCGGCAGTCACTTCAAAGCCCGGGGCCACCAGATCCGGTTTGATCAACCCCTGGAGCGTTGGGCCGCGGCTGCTGAAGGCGGCCACCTGATTCGACAGATCCGTGGCCCCGACCGTGATGACCCGGGGGGCGGATCCGGGACTGCCGATGGTCCGCGGCAAGGGACCGGCGTTGCCGGCGGCCACCGTCACCACGATGTTGGCCTCCACCAGACTGGCACACAGGCGACTTAGGGGATCCACACCATGCGCGCTGACTTTCGTGCCCACCGACAGATTGATGATCTGCGCGCCGGAGGCAGCCAGCCACTCGATTCCCAGCATGACCTTGCTCATACGTCCGGATCCGCCTCGGTGCAGGACGCGGGCCGCCAGAAGGCTCGACCGCGGTGCAACCCCGACATAACGGCCCTGGCTGGCTGCACCCGACCCGCCGGCTACTGAGGCGACATGCGTGCCGTGGCCGTCCGGATCGGGCGGCCCGCCATCTTCCAGAAAGTCGCGAAAGCCTGCAATGCGGTCCGCAAAGTCGGGATGGTCCCGGTCCAGACCGGTATCCGCGATCCCGATCAGGATGCCGTCTCCATAGACCCCGAAGTCCGCCCGGACCCGCGCGAGGCCGACATGTCGAACGGACTGGTCCAGACAGGTAGTGCACAGCACATCCAGCCAGATGGCTTGCAAGTTGCCCTGACGGGCCGCATCTTCCACTTCGGTGCGCCGCACCAGCGCGGCCGCGAAGGGGAGATAGCGGCCACCGCTTTCCAGAGGCCGAAAGGCGGTGGCCCGGGTGCTCTGGCTTTGAAAATGGGCCTGCGCATCCGCATCCGGGAAGAGCACGATCACGGGCACGTGATCGGCCCGCGTGGTGGCCGCAACCTCAAATATTCTGGGATCAACAAAGGGGGCAGACGTGTCTATGCGCGGCCAGCTTCAATGACGGGAACAACCGCCGCAGGGCGGGGGCCTGGACCAGACAGGGCACAGAATCGGATTCTAGCAGCTGGCGGTTCGGTCGGTCCGGCGCGTTCACAGACATGCCGAACAAGCGCCGCACCGGTTTCCGCCAAGTACAATGCAGCTGCTGTCGATCCCCGCGCATACCTTCCGGGACGCCCACGTGGCAATCCATCCGGTCTTTAGAGGCAAAACAGTGGTTCTGACGGGAGCCACTTCCGGCATTGGCCGGGCCATGAGTCTGCAACTGGCCCAGTCCGGCGCGCAGCTGGTGCTGGCCGCCCGTGATGGGCAGCGCCTCCGCGCGGTACAGCAGGATTGCCAGGCCGAAGGCGGACTTGCGATCATTCAGGTGACGGACGTGACCTCGGAAGAGAGCTGCAAGCGGTTGATGAAGAGAACGGTCTCCGACTTGGGTGGTATTGATGTCCTGATTAACAATGCAGGCCAGTCCATGCTGGCCCGTGTGGACGAAATGACCGATCTGTCTCTGGTCCGGCGCATGATGGAAGTCAATTACTTCGGCGGTGTCAACTGTACCTTCCACGCCCTGCCGCATCTCAAGCAAAGCCAGGGGCGCCTAGGCGTGATTGCCAGCCTGACGGGGCGGATACCCGTGCCCACGCGGGCGGCCTACGCCGCGGCCAAGATTGCCTTGACCCGGTTTCACGAATCCTTGCGCATTGAACTGGAGGGTACGGGAGTCAGCGTCACCGTGGTGTTCCCGGACTTTGTCGCGACCGAGATCCGGGAGCGGTCCCTGGGGGGAGACAACCACCCGTTGGGCGCCAGCCCCTTCGCTGAAGGGCACATGATGACGCCCGCACAGTGCGCGGACCGGGCCTTGCAGGCCATCGCCAAGCGCGGCCGCGGGCCCATTCTGTCCTTGCGGGGCAACGCCGCGGTGATGGCCAAGTCACTCATTCCGGGGGTCGTGGAACTGATTACGCGCCGGGCTATCCGCAAGGGCAAATAGGGTTTATGTCTGCCCGCTGCGCTCTGTGGGGCGGGTCGGATCCGTGATCCAGTGGCTCCAGGAACCAATGTAGTTGCGGGGAAATCCCAGGCCCGCGTACACGGCAGCCAGGATGACGTGGCAGGAGCTGACCCCGGAACCGCAATAGGTGGCGATTTCGGTTGCATCCCGGGGACCCCACACCGCTTCCAGCTTCTCTTTCAGGACAATGGGTGGCAAAAGGAGATCCGTTGTGTCCAGACTGTCCGGGTGAGGATGGTTCAGGGCGCCGGGAATACGGCCGGGCGGCTGGTCCAGCGGATCCGCATGGCCTGCATAGCGCACGGCGGAGCGGCAGTCCACCAGAGTCAACGCACCGGTTTCCCGTGCGGCCATGATGTCGTCTGCCGTGACGACCAGGTCGCGGTGCACTGCAGCCTGGAAAGTGCCGGGTGTGGGGGGCGGCACGGTCGTGTCTATGGGGTAACCCGCACGGAGCCACTGCGCGAAGCCGCCATCCAATACCGATTGACGGGTATGGCCCACCCAATGCAACATCCACCACAGGCGGCTGGCGAACGGTCCCTGACCGTCGTCATAGGCGATTACATGGGTGGCGGGACCGATACCCCATTGGCGGAGCGTTGCGGCAAAGTCTTCCGGGTCCGGCAACGGGTGACGGCCGGTGTGCCCCGGCACCACCGGAGCACTCAAATCGCGGTCCAGATGAGCATATCGGGATCCCGGCAGATGTCCTGCCTGGTACGCCCGGATCCCTGCCTCTGTGTCCACGAGATCAAAGCGACAATCGACCCAGCAGAGGGGGTGTGAGTCCGCGGCCATCAGCGCATGCGCCGCGGCGGCGGAGATCAGCGGTGAATCAGGCATTGCACTGTCCTTGTTGCTTGCAAAGTCGGCATTTCCTTCACGTTGCTGCCTTCAGTCTGTTGACGGCGGTAACCTGCCGGTCCAAAGGAATTGTGCAGAGAGTACCCTGTTGCCTGTCAAATTGCGGGACTGTTCCCATCGGTTGGCCATCCACCAACGCGGCCACACTGCCTGCATGAGAGCCTTGCGACATTTTCCTTTTTGCCTCGGCAAAATCCCGGCTTGCAGCAACATCGCGGAGAATTGCTCTATTGGGACTGCAAAGGGGCCGTTTGGGCGATCCTGGCCTATGGTGTCTCGCACCTATTGCAGTTTGATCTGATAGCTGCTCTTTGTGCCGCGGCTCTTGCAGGTGGTGGGGTTGGGTACGTCCCGGAATCCGCACAGAATTGCCTCGGCGGTCCATCCGAACCCTATCCGCATCGTGGCGGGACATTGTGGTGTGGCCTTCATCGTCTCTTCGTCCCAACAGATGCACCTGTCCCGCTTTGAACCCGGCAAGCCGCAGAAGGAAATACACGGAACAAAATATTTGCCAGTTAGGGCCGCGATCGGCCCGCGCCGGAATGAGGCCTTGTTGTCAGGCGGGATGCAGCTGGGTATCCACTCCGCCAATGACGGGCATTCCTTATCTTTGCCTCCAGAGCAGGCAGGAAGTTGTATGGCTCCGCGTACCCGAAAAAGCAGACGGGTCAACCTACCGCATGCTCGATTGTGTTCCTGACTCAACGCATGCAGCGGCAGAGATCCGTCGGAGGGGGTGTCAAACAAGAACAGATCCCCTGCGTTTTCCTCGCCCCGCAGGAATTCCAAGGGAAAGCTGCTTGTGATGTGCCAGGCCAAACTTGCGCTTTTCTTCACCAGATCACTCTTTGCAGACTGCTGTGTATACAATGCTGCACAATCCAAATCGACTGTTTTCTGAATGCAGGCCGAGAGCGCGGCCACGGTCTGACCCTGCGGCCGGCTTGTCCCTCCACCCATATCCCTGCCGTACGAGGCGAGCGCCGGGCCAATGTCGGCTGCCGGCAGTTGCGTATTGACGCGATGGGCGCAGGGCAGGCAACCACCATGCCGCCGATCCGGCGGCAGACGGCAGGAAAATGCCCGCGCTCACGGTCCAGGGCACCTTGAGCGCGAGGGACTATCTTGTCCCCGTCAGTCTTGTGGAGCCGCCCACAGCGCGCGCAGGAATTCCATGCTGGGGCCGATTTCCGCTGCACGATTGCCCCAGCGACACTCGACGGAAATCATGCCGTCATACTGGGCTTTGGTGACTTCCGCGACAAACTCCGGGTAGGGATAGGAACCGGAGCCGGGATAGAGCCGTCCTGTGTCAGCCACATGAATGTGGCGCAGCCAGGGGCCATACTGGGAAATGGCCGTCAGAGGTTCGTTGTCTTCGTCCATGTGATAGAAATCGGCCAGGACTCGCACGTTGGGATGGGCCACGCGTTCGGCATAGTGCACCCCTTCCTGCACGGAGTTTACGATATTGGATTCCTTGAGGTTGAGCGGTTCGATAGCAATGGTCACATTGTGTTGGGCCGACCAGTGGCCCGCCAGATGCAGGAATCGAATCACCTGATCTTCGGCCAGATTCCGGTCAAATCCCTCCGGTACGTGGCGCGAGTAGCCGCTGCCCCAGACCACAACCTCCGCGCCCACGGCGGCCGCGCGCCGGAGAGCCGTATGGACGTAATCCGAAATCTGTTCCCACTGCACATCGGGACCGGTGACTTTGAGCTCGGCGGGAATGAAGCCGCTGAACGCCTTGACCGGCAGCGAGGCCGCCTCGAACTCGGCCATCCTGTGCCGGACTTCCTCGTTGTCGTCCGGCAGGGCCGGCATCAATTCGGACACGCCGCATTCGATGTAGTCGCAGCCCTGGGACGACGCGAGGGGATGGACGGAGAGCGGGCTGCAGATCCCGAATTCAATCATGGCGGTTCCCTGTGCATGGCTGGGCCCCGAAGCAGGGCGTGTCTACATGGTAAAGAGTAATGACGCTCCTACCCAAATGCCGGTCCCGGTCCTACGCGGCAGGGGAAGAGGCCGATGCCGGCCGGCGGGGCCGGACTTTCTTGCGGCGGTTGCGGTAGTTCACAATGGGCTTGCGCACCCAGGGAACCCGCAGCAGCAGCATGAGGAAGATCAACTCCAGCCGGAGGTACCCTTCGGTCAGCAGTTGGCCGCCCAGCAGCGCGAAATCGCCCTCCAGCAGCAAGGTCAGCAAGTTGGGCCGTTTGTCTACCCAAATGTAATGCAGGGCGGCCAGAATCACGATGATGTACATCAATTTGTGCAGCCGGGACCAGTTTTTGCGGAGCCGGCGCTGCCAGCCCCGGGTCGAGGTGATGCCGAGGGGCACCATGAGCAGAAAAGCCAGGAATCCGACCCGGTACACATTCCGTCCCAGAATGTCGCTGAAGATATCTTCCCAGAAAAACGCATGGAAGAGCACGACGAAGATGATGAAATGCAAGGCCACCGAGATCAGGCCATACACGCCCAGGGGACGACGCACTCTGATTAGGGGCGACCAGCCGGTCAGGGTGACCAGCGGGGTACAGGCCAGGGAGAACATGATCAGATTCAGACCGGTCTTGCCCGTTTTCTGGGTGAGCCAGTCCACATCGTCCACGGGCGCTTCCACGAAGAAGTCCACTGCGACGAACAGGTAATACAGCCAGACGCCCCCATGGACAACCAGCGTAAGCCAATGAATGCGGTGCTTCTTCATCCAGGCACGGACAGCTTCCATGGCAACGAGTTCCTCCGTTCCGTTTTCCTGTTCCGGTTCCGGCCCGCAAGGGCAAGGAAAAGGCGCAACTGTAGTTGCGCCTTGGTTGGTGATGCCAGTCAGTGTTGCGGGATCCGTGTCCGCCGGGCCCGCTAGTAGTTGGCTCTCAGGTCCATGCCTTCGTACAGCGCAGCGACCTGCTCCTCGTAGCCGTTGAAGAGCAGCGTGTCCCGCTGGCCGCGTTCGCCGATGCGTCGCTCGCGGGCCTGCGACCACCGGGGGTGGTTCACGTTCGGGTTCACGTTGGAGTAGAACCCGTATTCGTTGGGGGCGGCGCTCATCCACAGCGAGATGGGCATCTCGGCCACCAAATCGATCTTGACAATCGATTTGATGCTTTTGAAGCCGTATTTCCAGGGCACTATGATGCGCACCGGTGCCCCGTTCTGCGGCGGCAAAGGCTCACCGTACAGGCCCGTCCCGACCAGCGTCAGGGGATGCATGGCTTCGTCCATGCGCAGTCCTTCAACATAGGGCCAGTTGTAACCGCCCTTCTGGCCGGGCAGGTTCTGGGGATCGTAAATGGTCTCGAAGCGCACATATTGGGCGCCGGACTGCGGCTTGACCTGATCCAGCAGGGCGCTGAGCGGGAACCCGCGCCAGGGAATGACCATTGACCAGGCTTCCACGCACCGCAATCGGTATACCCGATCTTCCTGGGCAAAATCGTAGATGTCTTCCAGGGTATAGGTCCTGGGATTGTCCACCAGCCCTCCCACGGCCACGGACCAGGGGGAGGTCACGAAGTTTTTGGACATGGGGGCCACGCGGCCCTTGTCTACGGTGAACTCGTAGAAATTGTTGTAGTTGGTGATGTCTCTGTATTCGTTGACCACATCGCCCAGTTCGTCCGTGAGGGAACTGTAGTCCACACCCGGGGCGGCCGGCTCCGGCTGCGCCGCGGCCGGAGCCGCAGCCGATACATCGGTTGCCTCTTCTTCGGCTTCAGGCATGGTGCAGGCTCCGACCAGGACCCCGCCGACCAACGTTCCCGTGGCCTGCATGAAGCGGCGGCGATTCAGGTACAGATGCTTGGGCGTGATTTCCGAAGCAGGGATGGAAGGAACGACACTCATGATCTTTTCCTAGGGGTTGAGGGACACGGACAAGTCAAACAGGGCACAAGCCTACCTGCACATGGTAACGGGTCGGGGAGCCGGACATTGTGGGAAAACCACAATTGACACTTTTTGCCTCTGTCCCGTGACTGCTTTGCGGCCCATCAGGACTCTGGATCGGGTCATTCTAGCATAGGGGGCGGCGGTGATTTCGATCCGCCGCCGGAGTCCTTGCATGGAGTTCCGGTCCACGGGTACAATGGCAGCCGACGCTCCAATCCGAATGTCCCTGTTGCTTTTGGTGCCGCGCGGTTGGTCCGGCTGGCACCTGCGTTATGGAGCATTCCAGATTCCCGGGGAGGAATACAATGCGATGGTCTACTTTGTGGGTGTCGGCGCTGTTGCTGGCAACCCTGTTGATAGCGGCCTGCGGGGCGCCGGCGGCGCCGGTCGCAACACCGGCAGAAGAGCCGGCCGATACAGCCGAGATGGATGAACCCATGGCCGCGGGCGAATACCGCCAGTCTCCCTACCTGGATGCGCGGGTTGCCGCGGGCGACCTGCCCCCGGTGGAAGACCGCCTGCCCATCCACCCGCTGGTGGTGGTGCCAGGCATCATTTCCCAGGTGGAAGACCTGCCCGAACTGGAAATTGGGGAATACGGCGGCGTAATGCGCTTTGCCCATGGCAATCCGGATTGGAATCCGGATATCTTTATCATGCTCAACGAGAACGTGCTGGCGGCGCCGGGCATTACGGTGCAAAACATCTACGGCAATGTCGTGGAAAGCTACACGGTCAATGACGACAATACGGTATTCGATTTCCAGCTGCGGGAGGGTCTGAAGTGGTCTGACGGTCAGCCTGTGACGACCGCCGATGTGGCCTTCACGTTTGACGACTACTGGAACAACGAAACCCTGAGCCCCGGGTATCCCTCCAAGTTCAAGTCGGCGGGGAATCCGCAAGGGACGCCCATGAACCTGGAGATTCTGGACGACTACGCTTTCCGGATCTCCTTTGAAGACACCTACGGTGGCTTCCTGCGGGAACTGAGCATCAAGGGCTGGCAGGGCTACACGGATATCTTCAAGCCAGCGCATTACCTGAAGGATTTCCACAGCGACTATGCGGATGCGGCCACCGTGGCCCAAATGGTCCAGGAGCGCAACCTGGAAAATGAGAAGGCCCTGTTTGCCGCCATCGATTGCCGCAACTGGAACCTGCCCAACGCGCGGTGCGCGGACTTCCCGGCCCTGTGGCCCTGGATCAACGCCACCGAAAACGAAGGTCTGATGAAGTTTGTGCGCAACCCCTATTATTTCAAGGTGGATGCGGCGGGCAATCAGCTGCCGTACATTGACGAGGTTTGGTCCGTACTGGTCGGGGATACCGACGGTGTTAACGTGAAAGTGTTCGCCGACGAAGTCGACATGTTGCGGGAAGACACGGCGTTGCTGAAGCTGCCCCTCTACCAGGAGGCCAAGGACAAGGGGTACATCAACTTCCGGATCATGGACAACCATGTGGATCCGACATCCTTCTACCTCAATTACACGAATCCGGACGAGACCTGGCGGGCGGTGGTCAACACCCTGGAATTCCGACAGGCGCTGGCCCTGGCCATCAACAATGCAGAGCTCATCGAGACCATCTACTATGGTTTCGGCAGTCTGCCGGAACTGTCCCCGAGTGCCTACGAACCGGAACAGGCCAATGCCTTGCTGGACGCCATGGGCATGGACGCCCGGGACAGCGATGGCTGGCGGTTGACTCCGAATGGCGAGCCGTTTGTGATCCCGCTGGAATACGCGGATCATGCGCCGGATATCGGCCCGGTGGCCGAGCTGCTGATCGAGTATTTCAATGACGTGGGTCTCAATGCCTCGGCCAAGAGACTGGAAAATACCCTGTGGAGCAGCCGGTTGAATGCCAATGAGCTGTACGCCACCATCATCTGGAACGTGCAGCCCATGTGGCCGGCCGGGACCTGGACGGACTATTTGCCCGGCACCACCTGGGGACCCGCCTGGAGGACCTGGATGAATACCAACGGGGAGGAAGGAGAAGAGCCGCCGGCACCGGTGCAGCGCATCATTGAGCTGCATCAGGGCCGCGTGCAGGCCATTCCGGGTTCGGCCGAGGACACGGCGCTGTACGACGAGATCAGGCAGATTCTGCGGGACAACGTCTATTTCTTTGCCATTGCCGAAAAAGTAGGCTACGTGCTGGTGACGGACGCGGCCATGCGCAATGTGCCCATCCAGGGCCAGGCCATCGCCGGCAATAACAGCGGCGAGCAGATGTTTTACGCTTCCGGCAACTAGGTGGCACCGGCCGGTTCCGGATGTTCCCGGGACGGCCCGACCCGACTGCCGGATAAACAAGCAAGGATCCAGGGCGACCGCGGTCGCCCTGGACCGATTCCCAGGAAGAGGAGTGCCGTGAACAGTCACATCACCCCGGAGCAGGTGGATTTCTATCAGGAAAACGGTTTTGTCGTGATCGAGGATTTCCTGGACCCGCAGGAGCTGGCAACCTGGCGGGACGCCGTGGACGCGGCCGTGGCCCAGCGCAAACAGCGCAAGCTGGCGGCCGCCGATGTGGCCGAGGACGACGAGAAATGGCAAGCCGGCGATTCGTTTTATGACTATGTCTTTGTGCAGCGCATCAACCTGTGGCAGGACAATCCCCAGGTCAAGGAACTAATGATCCGGCAGGACATCGGGCGCATGGCCACCACGCTGGCCCAGACCGACGGAATGCGCGTCTGGCATGACCAGGCCCTGATCAAACAGCCCTGGGCCAATGCCACGGCCTGGCATCTGGACAACCCGTATTGGTCCTTCTACTCCCGGGATGCCATCAGCATCTGGGTGGCGCTGGACGATGCCACCTACAGCAACGGCTGTCTGTATTTCCTGAAGGGCTCCCACCGGATCACGACCTACGACAATGTGGGGATCGGCCAGAACATGGCGGACATCTTCAAGGTGTATCCCAGTCTGGCGGAAACCGAGTCCGCCGCCGCCCCCATGAAGGCCGGCTCCTGTTCCTTCCATAACGGGCTGATCGTGCATGGGGCCGGAGCCAACATGACTGCCGGCTGGCGCCGCGCCATGACCTGCGGTTTCATGCCCTACGGCAGTACGTTCAACGGCATCCAGAATATCCTCACCGACGAACAGTATGCGCGGTATCAGGTGGGGGACGAGATCGACGACAGCGCGCAGAACCCGGTCGTCTATCACAAGGACGCATCTTTGATCACCATCTGAGCGGCCAGGGCCGTTTGGCAACAAGGAGAAGGCCATGGGCCTGATGCATTTGGAGGCCGACACGGCCGCCCCGGATTTCGCGACGGTCAACGAGAAGGGCGAAGCTGTCGCCCTGGCCGACTTCAAGGGCCGGAATCTGGTCCTCTATTTCTATCCCAAGGACGACACCCCAGGCTGCACCAGGCAGGCCTGTGCCCTGCGGGACAATTTCGCGGCGTTGGAAGCGGCCAATGCCACCGTCCTGGGGGTCAGCCCCGACGACGCGAAGGCCCACGCCAAGTTCATCGCGAAGTACGCACTGCCCTTTTCCCTGCTGGTGGACACGGACAAGACCCTGTGCGAGACCTACGGGGTATGGGGCGAACGCAAGTTCATGGGCAAGACCTTCATGGGCGTGCATCGCAGTCTGTTTGTCATCAATGCAAACGGGCAGCTGGTTTCCGTGAATTATGGCATTTCCCCTGCGGACAGCGTTCCCGCGGCCCTGCAGGCCCTGCAAGACCTGGCCTGAAACGGCACCCCGCGCGGGCGGGAACAGAGGCGGCCGTCTGACTTTGCGCTGGCCCTGCCCCCCCCTCAATCCATCCCGCAGCGGGGGCAGCAAGCATCCCGGAAGCAGGCGGAGACCCTGGATCGGGTGTCTGCCGATGGAGTGCAGGATGTAGCTGCACCGGGGCTCCGCGTCCAGGCCCGCGTGACGCAATTGTAAATGGCCGCGATCGGCTTGGAATCGAAGCGGGACTTTGCGCTGGTCCTGGCAGTGTCTCCGCGGTCATGTACAATGCAGGCCACGAGGAGAAATGAGACGATGGCAGACACGGTGTTGCAGCGGTCTGTGCCCGCGGTGGTCTACCCCTGTGCCGACGATGAGCCCATGGCGGAGACGATTGCCCAGTACAACGCCCTGACCTATGCGGTATCCGCCCTGCGCTGCCATCTGCAGACGGACCGGGCAGCGCATCTGGTGACCGGCGACTATCTGGTCTACTACGCGGAGGGCGATCCCCGGCAGGTGGTGGCGCCCGACGTGGTGGTGGCCCTGGGCGTGACCCTGCCGCCGGACGAAAGCTACAAGATCTGGGCGGTCGGCAAGCCGCCAGAGCTGGTGATGGAGATCCTGTCACCATCGACCCACCGGCGGGATCGGGAGACGAAGCATGCGCTGTACGAGCGACTGGGGATCGCCGAATACTGGCTGTACGATCCGCACGGCGGGTTGCTGGCGCCGCGGCTGCAGGGCTGGCAACTGCAGGCGGGACGGTATGCGGCCTTGCCGGCGCGGTGGGAGCCGGAGGGGCAGGCCCGGGTGATCCACAGCCCCTTGCTGGGCACGGTGTGGGGGTTTCGGGCAGGTGCGGACGAGTTGCGGTTGTGGGATCCGGCGGGCCAGCGCTGGTACCGCACAGCACAGGAAGCCGAACGGGCGGTCCAGACCGAAGTGGAGCGGGCCAACCGGGAAGCGGAGCGGGCCGCCCAGGCTGAGGCGGAACTCCAGCGTCTGCGCGCCCAATTGGGACAATTGGGACTGTCGGAGTAGTGCCCACTCGGCAGGCGGACAGCCAGTCTGGGTGCGATGGCCCTCTGCATGCGTTGCCCGCCCCACTGGGCTGTCTGTCTTGGGACCCCGTACCGAAGCGTGGGTATGGACGTCCCGCTCAGGACCGTTCCATCCGGGCAATTCTTCCCAGGGCCGGCGCTACATCCCGCTGCTGGATGCCCGTCCCTTCGTGATGACGGGTCGTGGAGAGCGTGCGGCGCGCCACGGTGTTCAGTGCAATTGGCTGGGAACAGTGGAATTCTGTCCCACGGTACAGCGCACCGCGCCGCTCTTGCCCTATCTGGACCGGAACATGGCGCGTGGACATGGCACAGATACTCCGCACTTTCTCGAAAGCGACGTGCTAAAGAGCCTTGAGTTACATGTACTTCTGCGAGACCACTGCTTCCTGGCGCACAAGACAGATTTCCTGAGCAGCAACCGATTGCGGGACGTGGTACGGAGGATCATGTGCGGCAGCTCATTGCCGTAAACAGGGGTCTGGAGCACATACCAAGTATGGGTCCCGCCCTTGAACCCGGCTTTGCTGGCCATTGAGCTGGTGGAAGCTCGCCCCCAGGATATTTCTTCCCTGATGTCCGGTCTGCGCGGCCCACAGACACATGATGCAGGCAGATATACCCCCGTTGGTCCATGCCGTGACCATGTCCTGCGGGTTGGTGTTCATCCATCCGTTTGAGGACGGCCACGGGCGCGCACAGATTTGCAGTTGCACCACATACTGGCCCTGCGGAGTCAGCCCCCTCCGGCCGCAATTTTCCCGGTCTCCCCTTGGCTGGCGGATCATCCTGACCGCTATTTGCATGCCCTGCGCGATTTTGGCCGTACCTCGGCCATGTGTGCCCGGTGGATGCGGCGGGAAGACGGGACGGCGCAAGGTCACCAATGACACCACCCCGCTCTATCGGTTTCTGGACATGACAGAACCCGTGGCCGTGTTGTGCGCAGGCATGACCCAATATTGTGGATCGCCACATGGCCGACCAGTGCCGGTTTCCGGACCATTGGGACAAGGCGGTCCATGCGCTGGATCTTTCGGGTCGCGATGTGCAGGATTGGGTGCGGTTCTGTCACCGGAACGCAGGTCGCGTGTCCCAACGGAAACGCAAACGTTGCCCCAATGGCCCCCGCCGGATTTTGCTCACTGCGAACCGCTGGTGCCGGAGGCCTTTGGCATGGAGGCCCGCGGATGTGACATGGGACGATGGGGATTTCGAGGCAGACCGCGGCGCCGGATAGGCACAGCTCGCACTACGAAGCCGCGGGCTCCCATCGCGTGCCGTGGTCTTTGGTATCGAACGTGCCCGGGGATGACCTGACGCGGATGTCGGCCATCGGGCTGCCGGCGGAGACCGGCTGTCTGTCCGGACAGGGAGGGCCACGCCCGCCACAGCATCCCGGGGCGTGGCCCTTGGGTACGAACATGGAGAGAATGTTGTCGATTTAGTAGTATTGAGGAGTCCCGCAGAGAGCCTGGATGGCAGCGCTGGCGTCTGACGGGATGTTTCAGCTCAATCTCCAGATGCAAAGGACAACCCCTGATGTCGGATGCGACCCAATCGTTCCTCTATGTTGGTACCTATACCGAGGCCCTGCCGCATGTTTCGCCCACGGCCCAGGGCATCTATGCCTTCGGGCGCGCGGATGCGAACAGCAAACTGGAATATATCGACTGGTTCAAGGCGGTGCCCAATCCCGCGTTTCTGGCTTTCCACCCTGAAGCGGATCTGCTGTTTTCGGTCGCCGAGGTGGACAACGCGGCAGAAGGCGACGGTGGCCTGGTGGCTTCCTATGCCATAGACAAGACTACAGGTCGTCTGCAGCTGCTCCATACGCATTCTTCCATGGGATCCTGGCCGTGCCACCTCATAGTCGGTACGGGCGGCCAGCACATTCTGGCCGCCAATTATCTGAATGGTTCGCTGGGGGTCATTCCGGTGACCACCGACGGCACCTGGCAGGAGGGAGCCCAGCGCATCCAGCATGAAGGCTCCAGTGTCAACGCGGAACGGCAGGAAGGGCCCCATGCCCATTCCGTCAACCCGGATCCTTCCGGTCAGTTCGTCATCGCGGCGGATCTGGGCATTGATCAGGCCAAGGTCTACCGTTTTGACAATGTGGCCGGTACCTTGACGGAAGTCAGCAGCATCACGGTGGCACCCGGCTCCGGCCCGCGGCACTTCGACTTCCACCCCAACGGCCAGTGGGCCTATCTCCTGAACGAATTGTCCGCCACCATTACCGTCTGCCACTGGGACGGTGAGGCGGGTACCCTGACCGCCGTACAGACCGTCAACACCCTGCCCGCGGACTGGGACGGACACATCAGCACGGCGGACATTCATGTACATCCCTCCGGCCAATGGGTGTACAGCTCCAACCGGGGTCACGACTCCATTACCATGTGTGCCGTGGATCCGACCCATGGCCAGCTGACTGTGCTGGGTCAGGAATCCACCCGCGGCAAAACCCCGCGCAATTTCACCCTGGATCCGGAAGGGCGCAAACTCTACGCCGCCAACCAGGACTCGGATACGGTGGTGGCCTTTGACATTGATCTGGAGACCGGCCGGCTCCATGCCACGGGCGAGGTCGTGGCTGTCCCCAACCCGGTGTGTCTCAAGTTCCTGACGGTATAACACCGGCTCAACAGAGAGGAGAGAAGCGGTTATGGATGCTTCGCGTCCCAATGTGGTGCTCGTGCTGGCAGACCAGTGGCGGGCGCAGGCTTGCGGCTACGCCGGCAACGACCAGGTGCAGACTCCCGCCCTGGATCGGTTCGCGGCCCACAGCCACAATTTCGTCAACGCCCTTTCGGGCATTCCGGTCTGCACACCGGCCCGGGGCTGTCTGCTCACGGGCCAGTATGCTCTGACCCATGGCCTCTTTCTCAACGATGTGCATCTGGCCGACGATGTGGAGAGCATGGGCAAGATTTTCCAGCGCCATGGCTACGACACGGCCTATATCGGCAAATGGCATGTGGACGGCCGCGGCCGCGATGCCCCCATACCGCCTGAAGGTCGCCAGGGGTTCGAGTACTGGAAGGTGCTGGAATGCACCCACGACTACAACCATTCCATTTACTACGACCACGATGCGACCGAGCCTGCGCTGTGGGAGGAATACGATGCGACCGCCCAGACCCGGGATGCCTGTGCATACATCGAAAATCGGGAGGGGGACAGGCCTTTTCTGATGTGCCTGTCCTGGGGTCCGCCCCACGCGCCGTACGAGACCGCTCCAGCGGCGTACCGCGCGCGCTATGACGCCGCCACCCTGCGGCTGCGGCCCAATGTAACGCCCGAAATGGAGGCGCAGGCCCGGGAATGGATCGCAGGCTACTATGCCCATTGCACGGCATTGGACGACTGCTTCGCCACTTTGCTGGCCTGCCTGGATGCGGCCGGCATTGCCGAAGATACAATTGTGTTGTTCTTCTCCGACCACGGGGACATGTTGGGGTCGCAGGGCGAAACCAAGAAACAACGCCCTTGGGAAGAGTCCATTCGGGTGCCTTTCCTGCTGCGCTACCCCCGCGGTCTGGGCACCGCCGGGACAGTGCGGGAAGCTCCCATTGATACAGTGGACGTGTTGCCCACCCTGCTGGACCTGTGCGGTATGACACCGCCGGATGCGATGCAGGGATTGAACTACGGGCCCTATCTCAGAGGCAGTGCCGATCCGTCCGGGGGACAGGCCATGGTGATGTGCATCCATCCCTTTGGCCAGTTCACGGTGCAGGACGGCGGCCGCGAGTACCGGGGCATTGTCACTGACCGGTACACCTATGTGGAGTCCTTGAATGGGCCTTGGCTGCTGTATGACAACCAGACTGATCCGTATCAGTTGGAAAATCTGGTGAATCGACCGGCGGCCGCGGTCCAGCAGGCGCGGCTGCGCGCGGATCTGCAGGCCATGCTGCAGGCCCGCGGCGACGATTTCCTGCCGGGCGAGGACTATGTAGCGGAATGGGGATATACCGTGGATGAGACTGGTACCGTGCCGTATCACTTCAAGTACGGCGTGAGTTCCTGAGCCTCCATTGCCCTTGGCGCGCGCGGGCAACAGTGCCCGGCATACAGCCCGGATCGATCCGGGCTGGCGGTCAGGGCGTCGTTGCTGCGGCAATGGTACAGATACCGCGTAGCTGATGAGCGTACAACTTCTGCATACCTCCGGCATGCACCGGGATGTGGCATTCCACCGCGCGCCGGGCAAAGGCGACATATATCGGCAGCACATCTGTCAGGCTGTGCGCCCACCGCAGGCTGCCGCTGTTTCTGGATGATCCGCTGCCAGGTATTGCTCATCTCCCCCGCGACGGCATACTGGCATTGGGCGGACCACGTCATCGAGCTGAAACCTGCCACCGCCAATCCTGTAACTTGTGCACCCCAACGAGGACCCCGCAATGGACCGACTCAGAGGCATTTTTCCCGTTGTACAGACTCCCTTCACCCACAGCCAGCGGCTGGATGTGGCCAGCCTGGAGAGGGAGGTACACTTCTGTCTGCGAGCCGGCGCCCACGGCATGGTATATCCCGTCCTGGCCAGCGAGTTTCAGGTGATTACCCTGGCCGAACGGCGCCTGGGGGTGGAAACCGTACTGCGGGCCGCGGCCGGCCGAATCCCGGTCGTGGTCGGGGTCGCGGATACCAGTACGCCCGGCGCGGTAACGCATGCCCGCCACGCGGCAGAACAGGGCGCGGCCGCCGTGATCGCGTTGGCTCCCTATATCGGCACGCCCGATATGGAGGAGGTCACGGCCTATTACACGGCCATCGCGGCCGCCGCGGAGGGCTTGCCGGTTTTTATCCAGGATGCCCCGCCGGGTTTGCCCGTGCCCCGCATTCTGCAACTGCTGCAGGATATCGAGAATGTGCGCTACGTGAAGGAAGAGAATGAACCCAGTGCCCACAACATTTCCACCTTGCTGTCCCACCTGGGCGATGAGTGCTGGGGTGTCTTCGGCGGCGCGTGGTGTCGCTGGATGATGTCCGAGATGGCGCGTGGGGCTCACGGTTTCATGCCTTCCGTGGAAATCGTGGATGGCCATGTGCAGGTCTGGAATCTCTACCAGGCCGGCGAGCACGCGCAGGCCCGGGCCGTCTACAACCGGCTCTTGCCTTTCATCAACCTGGGGTTCTGTCTGGGCTTGCGCATGATCAAGGAGACTTTGGTCCTGCGGGGCATTCTGGAAACGGCCGAAATGCGGCGGCCCGGCATGCCCCGGCTGGACGCGCACGACCGGCGGGAACTGGAAACCATTGTCGAGGGCCTGTCCGATATCCTGCTGCCGCGGGCATAAGCTGCGACGGCGCGGCGGCCTGGCTTATAATGGCCTGATCGGATCCAATCTGGAGGTGCCGGCTGAGATGGTCGGCCATCTGTGCCTGCCTTGACGGAGAAATGCCCATGTTGTCCCAAGCAGACATCAATTTGTACCATGAGAACGGTTACCTGGTCGTCAATAACGTCCTGAGCGACGCGGAGGTCCAGGAGCTGCGGCGTGTCACCGATGACTTCGTGGATCAGTCCCGGGCTTTTGCGGACCATACGGACGTGTTCGATCTGGAGCCGGGCCATACGGCGGAGGCACCGCGCCTGCGCCGGCTCAAGTCGCCGGTGCAGCAACATGCGATCTACGACCGGATCATGCGCCACGACGGCATCCTGGACATTGTGGAAGACCTGATCGGGCCTGGGGTGCGCACCAACGGGGACAAACTGAACATGAAGTCTCCCCAATACGGCAGTCCCATCGAGTGGCATCAGGACTGGGCCTTTTATCCCCACACCAACGACGATTTGCTGGCCGTGGGCGTGTGCATGGACGACTGTCTGGTGGAAAACGGGTGCATGCTGGCCATACCCGGCAGTCACAAAGGCCCCATTCTGGACCATAACCAGGATGGTCACTTCTGCGGGGCCGTGACCGAGGAAGTGCAGGATGCCGATCGGGCTGTGCCGCTGGAAGTGTACGCCGGTGGCATTTCCCTGCATCACGTACGCACCCTGCATGCGTCTGCCGTGAACACCTCTCCCTACCCGCGCCGGCTGCTGCTGTTCCAGATGTGCGCCCTGGATGCCTGGCCCCTGATGGGCTTTGGAGACTGGGACGCCTTCAATGCCCATATTCTGCGCGGGGAGCCCACCAACACGGCCCGGCTGACGGAGGTACCGGTGCGGATGCCGTTGCCGCCGTCCCTGAAGACCGGTTCCATCTACGAAATGCAAACGGTCCTGGCAGAGCCCATCTTCGGGCAGGCCCGGTAGCCGCGCGCCGCTGCCGGATAGCCGGATATGGCGTTTGGGTCTGCGAGGCAGGCCCGTGTGTCTTGTTCTTGCCCCATTTCCAAGGACCTTGCCATGGACAAGCTGAGAATCGGAGTGTTGAGTCACGCCCATGGCCATGTGGGCATGTACTGCCAGGTCCTGCGGGACTGCGACGACGCAGCCGTGGTGGCCTGCTGGGACGACAATGCCGCGCGCGGCCAGGCTGCAGCGCGGCAATACGGGTTTGAGTACCGCGACACGCCGCAGGCCATTGTGGAAGATGCCGGCATTGACGCCGTGATGATCGGCATTGAAACCAATCGCCATGCGGACATGGTGGAACTGGCCGCGGGCGCGGGCAAGCACATCCTGCTGCAGAAGCCCATGGCCACGACCCTGGCGGACTGCGATCGCATCGTCAAGGCGGTCCACGAGTCCGGAGTCAAGTTCAGCATGGCCTTTCAGATGCGGCAGGACCCGGCCAACATTGCCATCAAGGATCTGCTGGCACAGGGGGTGGTGGGCAATGTCTCCGTGATTCGCCGCCGGCATTGCATCGGCGTACTGCTCAATGACGGGTTTGTCAACAGTGCGTCCCGCTGGCACTTCGATCCGGAAGCCAACGTAGGCATGTTCTTTGACGATGCCAGCCATCCGGCGGACTGGTTCTACTGGCTGTTGGGCAAACCGGTCAGTGTCATCGCCGAGATCGACCGCATCGTGACCCCCGTGGCCACGGATGACACCGGCATCGCGGTGTATCGCTTCGCGCAGGGCGAGATGGGTTTCCTCTTCAATTCTTCGGTCACGGTGGCCGGGGTCAACACCACCGAAATCTACGGCGACGCCGGCACCATCATTCAGGACTTTGACGACGCCCCGTCTGTGTCCGCGCCCCGTGCTCCCGATGCAGTGGCGCTGCGCTATATCCGGCAGGGGGATGCCGAGTGGACCGTGGTGCCCATGGACATTCCGGAGACGCACGGCACTCGCATTGGCAACGTGCCGCGCCCTTGGGTGGACTATGTGCGCGGTCTCACCGATGAGACCGTCTCCGCCGAAGAAGGCCGCGTGTCCGTGGAAATGGTGTTGGGGGCATACCGGTCCGCCCGCGCCGGTCAACGAGTCCGCTTTCCCCTGTAGCCGCGGACTCTCGGGCGGCGGTGGACCTCAGGCGGCCATCAGGATGCCCGCGTCGATGTTCAGTGACTGTCCGGTCATGGTGGCCGCGCCATCGCTGGCCAAATAGACCGCCAGCGGCGCCACCTCTTCCGGTACCAGGCGCCGTCCCAGGCCGGTCATGGTCTTTTCCTGCTCGGCAAAGGACACGCCGGTCCGCTGGGCGTCGAACGCGATGCGGGCATTGTTCAGTTTGGAGACCACGGGGCCCGGACAGATGGAGTTGGCCGTTATGCCGTATGCCACATTCTCCACCGCGACGGTCTTGGTCAGGCCCAGCAGTCCGTGCTTGCTGGCAGTGTAGGCACAGCCATAGGACGAGGGAATCTTGCCGTTGATGGAGGCGATGTTGATGATGCGCCCGTACCGCCGTGCCTTCATCTCCGGCAGCACTTTGCGGATGAACAGATAGGGCACCGTCAGGTTGACATGCATCATCAGATTCCAAAATGCATCATCGTACTCCGCGACCAGCATGGGCTGCTGGCTGGAGCCGATGCCTGCGTTGTTGACCAGGATATGCAGGGACCCCAGGTGATTCGTGGCGAAGGCCAGCACACGGTCCACTGCCCCTTCCTGCTCCAGGCGCTGGACCAGGGTGTGACAGGTACCGCCCGCCCCTTCAATTTCCGCCTTGAGCGAATCCAGTTCCTCGGCATTGCGGGCGGTCGCAACCAGCGCCGCGCCTTCCTGCGCGAAGGCCAGGGCGATAGCCCGGCCAATTCCCTTGGATGCTCCAGTCACGAGCGCGTTCTTGCCTTGCAATTGCATGGGGTCCTCCCTAAATTTCGGCCTGTGCAGTTTATAATCTCACAGATGCAGGACCGGAAGTCAACTGGCTCAAGTTGCGACATCACCCTCAATATGTCCGAACCGCCCGATTCCGTTCCTGCGTGTGGCAGGCGTGTGTCCGAGGTAGGTGTCTGATCGACAAAAGACTGGGAAGGCCCCCGATTCCCGTGACGCTGGAATCGGGTTTGCGTACGAAGCTGCAGGAGATCTGCAACAGCGATGACACTCCGCCGCTGCTCAAGCGGCGATGCAGGGCGATCCTGATGGCAGACCAGGGATTGTCCACCAGCGATATCGCGCGCCGCCTTGGTACCAACGCCAGCCAGGTCAGCGTGTGGCGGCGCCGGTTTGCCGATATGGGCTATGCCGGATTGGTCAATGCGCGGCTCCATGGCAGGCTGGGGCGGCAGGCCCCGGCAGGCAGGGCCCGGAACGGCAACGATCCGTCTGCCCGGACCCGCAAGCCCCGCCAACGCGGCGCGGTGGCCAGGATCCAGCTGTCCGCCCAGCAACGGCAGGAATTGCTGGGTTGGGCCAAGGCCCCGCTGATCGAGAACCGTCTGGCCCAGCGCGCCCGGGCTGTGCTGCAAGCCGACGACGGCTTTCCCGCGCCGGAAATCGGCAGTCGCATCATGATGTCTTCGGTGCAGGTGTTGCAGTGGTGCCAACGCTATCTGGATGAAGGGTTGGCGGGATTGAAGGATCGGCCGCGGTCGGGCCGTCCGGCGCGGGCGTTGGGCGACAGCGTAGAACGCATCCGGGCCCTGATCGTCACTCCTCCTCCGGCCGGGCGTTCCCGGTGGACTGGCACTCTGCTGGCCGAGAAACTGGATTTGCCGGATCACCTGGTACGCCGGGCTTTGAAGGCAGGAAACATCAACTTGCGCCAGGTTGACAGCCTGGCAGAGCCAGTGGACGGAACGGACCGCCGTCGGGCATCCGTTTGAGGACCGGACCCGCAACCGGGATGCGGGCCGCGCCACGGCTACGGCCATGCCTTCTTTTGCTTCTGTCCGATCGGGAGGTGCCGGGTGCTGATGCTGACGGCCGCGGAGGTCGCCCGCTGTTTGCCCATGCCCGCTGCCATAGCCTGCCTGCGAGACGCCTTTGGGGCGTGGCAGGCGGGCCGGGGCCAGATGCCGCCGCGGGTGCACTTGGAAGAACCGGACCACCGGGGCATTACGTTGTGCATGCCGGCGCATTTGCAGATGCCTGGTGCATCCCGGACCGCGGTCAAAGTGGTATCGGTGTACCCGGAAAACCGGAGTCGGGACCTGCCCGTGATCCACGGACTGGTACTGCTCCTGGATGCCGCGACCGGCCGGATTCTGGCGGGTATGGACGGCGGGGCTGTTACGGCCATTCGCACGGGGGCCGTGTCCGGTCTGGCTACCGATCTGCTGGCACCGCCGGACGCCTGCCGCGTCGCCCTTTTTGGCGCCGGTGTGCAGGCCCGTACCACCTTGGAAGCGGTCTGTGCCGTCAGAGCGATTTCCCATGCCAGGATCTTTGGTCCCACCCCACGGCACGTGGAAGCCTTCATTGCTGAGATGGCTCCCCGGCTGCCCGATGTCCGGCTCCGGCCGGCCGCCACGCCCGGGGCCGCCATGGCGGACAGCGATATTGTCTGCACGGCCACCACTGCGGCCACTCCGGTGTTCGAGTCCGAGCATGTACAACCGGGCATGCACATCAATGCTGTCGGGGTCTTTGAACCGCACAAACAGGAACTGCCCGCGGAAACTGTGGTGCAGTCCCGCTTCTATGTGGACGAGGTGGCGGCAGCCCTGGAGGAAGCTGGCGATTTGATAGTTCCCCTGAACGCGGGTCTGATTTCCCCGGAGCACATCGTGGGTACCTTGGGGCAGTTGGTACTGGGCGAAGTGATGGGGCGCCGGACTCCGGCAGAGATCACGGTGTTCAAATCCGTAGGGCTGGCGATTCAGGATGTGGCGGCGGCGGACGCCGTCTATACGCGGGCCCTGGTTGCCGGTATGGGGCAGGAGGTGCAGCTGTAGGACATGGCCCAGCTGTCCCGCCCTGCCGTTGTTGTGCAGAGTGCCTCTCAAGCCCTGCCTGTAAGTTTAAGGAGACTGCCAACTCCGGCGATTTCGCTTGACCGTACAATTTGGCCCATAACAGATTGTGCGAGGAGGAAGGCAGCCATGGAAATCGCACTCGCCCTGGTTGGCTGCACCACCCTGTTCACCCTGTGGGTTGTGTTGCCGAAAGTCCTCCAGTCCCGGAGCAATGCCGCATAGGTCTTGGCTCTGCAGGTTCTGACATTACGGAACTTGGCCGGAGTGTGCCGGTCTCTGTTCCCCACGGGGACAAACAGGGAAAAGTTTGCCGATGTACCCGGTTCGCCGGGCCTGTACCGTAGGCAGGTGTCTCCCACGGTAGCCCGGACAATCCAATCGTCAAGTCCGGATTCGATTCCAGGCCAAGCTGTTTCGCGACAGCACCGGGCGTCTGTCGTGGGCGAGTCCTGGATACTCCCAAAGAGGTATCGACCGCGGGGACAGAATCGTGAGTCAATATATATATTGACATAATTCAGGCATGATGATCCTCGCCACCGGGCAATCCGCAGCTTTCTTCCATGCCCCGTTGAGGCCGTGTAGAGAGCTGCAGACACTTGGATACTCGGCTATGGCGAGTAACCGTGCGGGCCTTTCATGGTGATGGCTGTGGGCGATCCCTGCCTGGCAGACGTCGCACGGATCGGCCTTCGCGCAGAGACCGCTCGCCTTGGCACCGATCTGCCTGACAGGTCGGGGAGAATGACCTCTGCGATGCAGACGCCTGGCCGGAATCCCTTTCAACCTGTGGCCAGGCTGTATCCCTGAGGTTATGTACGCGGAAAGGGGAGCCATCGCACGGGCCGCCGGAGGCGACATCCCAGGAAATCCTCCACACTCTTTCTGTACAGAACTGTCCGGCCGCCACTGCCTGCATCCATGTTGATCAGGGTGGAAGGCACATTGTCCCAGTTGAATCCCCGGCGACCAAACACATCCTGGGGTTCCCATATGACCACGCGATCCTGTTCCAGCGTCCATCCTTGGTCCCGGTCTCCGTCTTTGCGCACAAAGGCTGCAGGCCTGAGCAAATCCCGCAGCTGGTTACGCACCCGGTCATACCGCTTTTCCGCGTAGTTCAGCCAGGTCACCGGATGGCACCACGATGGCATCGCGCTGTTACCCTCGGCAAATATCTCGCTGAGAGTCCGGGAGGAATCATGCAGCCAATCGTCGGGCAAAACATCGGACTTCAGCTGTTCCATCATGACTGCCAGGTACCGGTGATACAGCCCCGTACCCAGTTGGGATCGGATGTTGTGGATGCCGTCCTGCAGACGCAAACGTTGCTGTTCGTCATGGGGTGGCAGGGCGGTCGTCGTATACACCATTAAGGCGCGTTTGACAATTTCATCCGGGAAAGCGGTTGGTTCCGTGTTCATGGACAGAATGAATCCCGGGGTTTCATCCACCAAGGGCATGGATTCATCCTTGATCAGGTCCTTTCCGTGATTGTTGAAGGCTTGACGTCCAATGTCATCGAACACGACGGGAAATCGGCGGTAATTTTGTTGCAGACTCCTGAGCTGCGCCGCGGTGAAATTGCGTTTGTCCAGCGTGTGTGTATGCCCAAACATCGAGGTCATCAATGTATCAATCAGACTGGTCTTGCCGCAGTTGGACTTGCCAAATACAATGGCAAACGAAGGGTACCGTATAACATCCCGGTCCTGTGTCAGGGCTCTTGCGCGCAAGTCGCATATAAAGGGCGAAAAGTACAGCCAGGACATCAACATGAAATAGTCGCGTTGCAGACCGGGGACATCTCCTTCGAACGCCTCCTGATAATTGTCAAAATACCTTGTCAAAAGGCGGATGTCGCTCCGTACCTGGTCGTCGCTCACGTTCAGATCCAGAGGGTTGCCGATCAGTTCTGCCGTGCCGGCAGCCATACTGAAATGCAGCCAGGGGTGATCGGTTGCCGCGGTTGACTTGACCCACTGGACCCGTTTCACTTCTTCCCGCCGCCGGGCTGTCAACTTCTGCCATCCTTTCTGCACTGGAGGCAAGGCAGCGGTCAGGGCGGGCGGCAGGGCTTCCTTGATTTTGATGATGCGCCCTGCCTGCAGCTTCGGGGAGTGTGCCTGGGTTTCAGTATCCGGCACCAGGACGACCACATCCTTGTTCCTGCCGTTCAGGACGGGTACGTCACCCAGCGCAATGTCCGCCTTCCTGATGCGTTCAGGCGCAATCGGGATATCGTCTGTGGCATTCCCCCGAATGTAGTCAAACATGCGGCTGTAGTGCTCCCAGGCGGCTGGGTCATTGTCAAATGCCACCAGGGTTTCAGGCTGGGTGCCCTCAAAGGCTGCTTCCGACAAATTGGCAGAGCCCACAATGACGCGGCGCTGGTCCTCCCTGCCTGACAGCAAATACAACTTGGCATGTGCGATTTCCCGCCTTATCACCCGAAAGTGAATGCGTCCCTGACCGGCCTGTTCCAGTAGATGTCTCAGCCGTTCATCCGACAGCCCCCGCAGGGCGGCATAGGTGTTGTCCGTAGCCAGCTTCTGAAACGCAATGACATCTCTCAGGTTTCCCAGCAGGGCTTCACTGCCAAATACGCATTCCACCTGTGCAAAATCGAATTGATCCAGCATGCGCATAATGGCCTTGACACTCACCGAATAGGTCAAGACCCGCAACGTGTCGTAACCTGCAAAGAGCGACCAGTCAAATTTCTGGCAGTCTGTAAATCGGGCATGTACTACGTGCAGTCCCGTGCCATCCGCCAGTGGCAATGCAGTCTGTGGCATGTCCGTAGTCAATTCGGGAAAGAGAGCATTCATATTTGTCACCGGGGGACAACTGCGGTCGTCATGCTTTCCTTGTGGGTTGTCGGGTGTGGGGCAGAAGATGCAGGATACAAACCCTCATTGTATGCAGAGTTTGTGTGTAAAGGGGCTGAGTTCATATATCGGGGGGCCTGTACGCCCTTGCCGACCCGGAGGGGTCCTGTCCGTGGCCCCACCCTGTGATCCCATGAACATCCAGCGGCAGCGGGCTGGCCTTCCGGAGTCTGGCCGGGACAGATAAAAACGGGAATCGTCTTGGTAACGTGAGTTATGGACAAGACAAGGACACCTCGGGCATCCAAGGCGGGTATTCTGGGGTATCGCGCAATAATATCCCAGAGACATCCCCCAAGGCTACGTGCCCTGTGCTGTCCTGTCGTTGATCTCTGCCAGTGGTTCGAGTTGGCATGGCCAAGCTCTCGGCAATCAGGAGCTCCGGGGGCACGCAAACCCGCACGCCCCCGGGCCGACCAACGCCCCGTTTCTGCAGGGGCATCCCCACATGGGGCATGAAGCAGTGCCTCAAGGCGGAACGGCAGCGGGCCTGTATGGAGGAGAGCCGGGGAGTTTGCACATCCTCTCCAGGCATCTTGCCTTGTGTCAATCTGTGTTCTCAATCCAGCAGAGAAAGAATGGGCATGAAAAAAACTGCTTGCAAAGCCAACTCCCGAAATGGACGGTCAAAGGGGTCTCTGCATTCCGGCGCGTGAGGCGTATCCCCACCACCATTGGTGCCTGGACAGGAATCTGTCTGCCATTCTCCATGACCCCGCATCGTTCAGTCGGAATTGGGATAGTGGAATCCTTGGTTCGGTGATGGTCGGACGACTGGCCAAGGCACCCTATGATCCATTCAATGTGTCGCTGCAGGCGTATTCAAGACAGCGAACCGCGGGCAAGAGTAATGCAGAAACCGCGCTGCGGCAGTGTCAAGGACCAGACACAGTGCCTTCATTCAGCGGTTTGGGACCCAAGCTACGGCATCGACTACATCGGATTCGGACAGATTCCATGCAACCAATTTGTTTCTGACAGCATTGGCGCGGGCGGGCCGTTCGACCGCGGACGTCTCGCACGTGTTTTCGTGGCCTTCTTCCAGCTACTTCTGGCGGCCACCGTCCAGAACGTACAGATGGGGCCCGCAGTTGCAATCCCCAGAAGAGGCATAGCAGGCCTACCAGTTGTTCCGGTCGCCGTAGAGGACGCGGGCAGCGTCGGAGTCGATGCCGCGGAGGCAGAAGAGTTTGGCAAATCGATCGCGGGAGACGATGTCCTCCAGCACTTCGGGATGCGCATGTCCTTTGTCCGTCATGGTGGTTTCCTCTGGCGCGCGTGTTGTACGGCCGCCGGCTTGGACTCGCTGTATGGACCGCAGACTCGGGAAACACAGTTGCGTCCACGGCAGAATCTCCGGCATCCGGGACGGTGCAGGGCGGGTGGATGCCTGTGGGATCAGGCCCGTCCGAAGCCCGTGCTGTGCGGATGTCTCAAGGTAGCCATAGGCGAATGAATCGTCCTTGGTCCGGATTGCTGCCCCGCGCGGACTGATTTTCCGGCCTGACTTGCCGGTTCATGCTACGATACATCCATCCCAAACCATTTCAATGGATGTGCCATGTATGCGGTGCACATTGAATCGAGCTCGCAGGAGAGGAGTCATGACGAAATTGACGCGACGACATTTTCTCAAGGCCAGTGCTTGGACCATGACCGGGGCAGCTCTCGCCGCCTGCGTGCCGGCCGAGCCCTCGGTCGAAATGCCTGCGTCCGGCAGCGGTGACATGGCACAGACCGAGATTACCTATCTCATCCGTTCGGACATCGGCATCAAGATTCAGGAGTGGACTGACGAGGCCATTACGGATTTCGCCACGGTGGAACCCTCGATTGCGGTCGAAACCATTGGGGTGCCGTGGGGCGATTACAATGCCAAATTGCTGGCCCTCTATGCTGCCGGCGACCCGCCGGAAATCTCCGCCAACTACGCGGCGGGTTTCCCCACGTTCTATGCCAACGACGCCATTGTGGCTTTGGATGAACTGGTCTCGGAAAACAATGTCGACCTGTCCATCATTGAGCAGGCGGCCCTGGATGCGGTAACCCGACAGGGCCAGTTGTGGGCCTTGCCCTTGGCCCATTTGCCCACTGTGGTGTACTACAACCTGGATCTGCTGGAGGAAATGGGGGCGCGCGTGCCCCCGATCGACTGGGAAGACACTGGCTGGACCACAGACGCCATGCTCGCATCCGCTGTCGCGGCCGCCAGGGACATGGATGACCCTACCCAGGCGCAATACGGCATGCTGTTCGGCACGGGCCAGCTGGGCGTGTTCGAATGGCTCTGGGGGGCGGATCCCTTCAACGATGTAGGCGGACCCGAACATACCCAAGCCTACAAGGACGGCATTGTAACCGAGACCTTCTACGATTCGGAGACCATGAACACGTTCATTGGCTGGGTCTACGACAGCATTTATGGTGCTACACCCGTATCACCGCGCCCGTCCGACACCGACGCCATCCAGCAACTGGTGGGATGGCCCATGATGAGCGGCCGGATTGGCATGGCCATCAACGGAGCCTGGTCCGTCACCAATTTCGCCGCGGTCGAACCTTCCTGGCGATGGGGCATAGGGGCTTTTCCCTACGGGCCGGCAGAGGTCAACACCTCGCCCCTGTTCAACGACTCCTGGATGCTGGGCAAGGGCGCGGCCGAACAGGAAGCCGGGTTTGTGTTCCTGAAGTATCTGGCCGTGGACAAGGGTGCGGAACTGTATGCCAAGATTACCGGTTTCTTCCCCGCCAACAAGAACAACTATCCTATCTACTTCGACAGCCTAATGAACATTCCCAACTTCGTGCACAGCCGCGAAGATGCGGAGACGGTCATGCTTGATGCCTTCCGGCACGGGTATGTTACGCCGGGCAAGACGCTGGACAGCTATCCGGAGTGGAACCAGACTTTCAACCAGACCATAGCCCCGATCTGGAATGCGGAAGTCAGCGTGGCCGAAGGTCTGCAGAACGTGCAGGCGCAATTCGCCAGCGTCATCGAATCCAAGTCCTGAACACCGTGTAGCCACTCTGCCTGTGCCATGCTCGTCTCGGTTGTGGCCGCCGCCGACGGAGGGACAAAGCGGGGTCTGTCCCTCCGTTGGCGCGAAGCGCTGAACTTCTACGCCTTCCTGACGCCTTGGATCCTGGGATTCCTGGCGTTCACGGCCATTCCCATTGTCGCCTCGCTCATCTTGGGTTTCACGAAATACAACGCGATTCAGCCTCCGGATTTCGTGGGCCTGCGCAATTTTCGCTTTCTGCTGGACGACCAGATCTTCTGGAAGTCGTTGCGCGTGACCCTGACCTATACGGTGGTGTTCGTTCCCTTGCAACTGGCATTTTCCCTGGTGCTGGCCTTGCTGCTGAACGTGCGCGTGCCTTCCATGGGCACGATTCGGACGATATACTATCTGCCGTCCATTTTGCCCACGGTGGTCACCGGGCTGGTGTGGATCTGGCTCTTCAATGCGGATTTCGGCCTGATCAACTTTTTCCTGTTCAAGCTGGCGGGCATACGCGGTCCCAACTGGCTGGGCAGCGAACGCTGGGTCATGTCTGCCGTCATCCTGTCGGGGCTCTGGGGGCTGGGTGGGGGTGTGATCATCTTCCTGGCGGCGCTGCAAAATGTGCCGGGGGAGTTGTACGAAGCGGCGGAACTGGATGGCGCCAGTCTCTGGGGCCGGTTCTGGAATGTCACCATTCCCATGATCAGTCCCGTGATTCTCTACAACCTGATGATTGCCATGATCCTGTCCCTGCAGGTGTTCACCCGGATTTATGTCCTCACCCGCGGCGGACCCAATTACGGCTCCTATTTCTACAACCTGTACGTGTACGAGAACGCGTTCAGTTTCTTCAAGCTGGGGCTGGCCTCCGCCCAGGCCTGGATCCTGTTTGTGCTGATCCTGCTGTTGACGGTGGTGGCGCTGCGCACCTCGGGGCGTTGGGTGCACTACACGGGAGGAGTCTGACGTCATGACCGTGGGCGTCCAGGTTCCTGCGAGACAGCGCATGGGGCGGCGGACCCGCACCCGCCTGTACAAGGCGATTGCCCTGCTGCTGCTGTTGCCCGGGCTGGTCTGGGTGTTGATGCCGACGGTGTGGATGTTTTCGGCCGCGTTTTCCCGGCTGGAACAGATCATGCGGTTTCCGCCCGAGTTGTGGCCGGCCCCCTGGGTTTTCTCGAATTTCTACGAAGGCTTCGCGTTCCTGCCGTTTGGGCGGTACTTCCTGAATTCCACCCAGATCGCGGCGTTGCGGGTGGTGGGCCAGATCCTGGCCGCCTCTCTGGCAGGCTACGCCTTTGCCCGCATGCAGGCACCGGGCAAGAACGTCCTGTTTGTGTTGGTACTGTCGACCTTGATGTTGCCCTACACGGTCACCATGATTCCGCAGTACATCATTTTCCAGCGGCTGGGGTGGATAGATACGTACTGGCCGCTCATCGTGCCCCATTTTGACGGCGGGGCGTTTTTCATATTTCTGTTCCGGCAGTTTTTCCGTTCCATTCCCGACGAGCTGTCCGAGGCTGCCCGGCTGGATGGATGCAGTTACCTGGGCATCTACTGGCGCATGATGCTGCCCCTGTCCATGCCGGTGATCGCCGCCTCGGCCATTCTCATTTTTCAAAATTCGTGGCAGGAATTGCTGCAGCCGCTCATCTTTCTGCACGACAACGACAAGTACACGATCCCGCTGGGCCTGGCCACCTTCCGCTCCAGCTACGGTTCCAGCCCCTGGCACCTGATCATGGCGGTGTCCATCGGCGCGGCCTTGCCGCCCGTACTGCTCTTTTTTGTGGGACAGAAATTCCTGCTGACCGGCATCGTGGTGTCGGACAAATAGCGGTTGTCAGCGGTTCCGGCATGAACCGCTCCAAACCAAAACCGTGCACTTCCAGCTAAGACGCGTTGGACACACTGGCCAGCCACTGTACATGCAGGTCATGGACTCCGTGTGTGGTCACGGGCCGTCCGTGATCCTGGTATAGCCGGACCACCTGCAGCCACGGTGTAACCCCGCCCAGCGTGACCAGATCGGGTTCGGGAAATGACACCTGCCCCAATTCCAATATCAGTTGGATTCGTGCCGGGAATGCAGATTCTCTGCAGTGGCAACCGGAAGTAACCGGGAGTCCTCCTTCCCGGGCAATGCGGGCAGGGGCTCTGCATAGGCGTCCGGGATAACGGGTTCTTTGCGCCAATACACGTTCAAGGGCGCCAAAGCCTGCGCCGCGGCCATGGCGGCATTGGGATCCTGCTGCATGTTGGCATCCACCCGCAGGGGAAAGTCCGCGCCCTATCTTCAGCCAGTCGGGGTCGCCCCACCTTCATCTTGATGGCCTGAAAGCCCTGTGCCAGGAAGCCACCGGTTTACCGCTGCAGTTCGTCCAGAATGCAGGTCAATGCCGCCGGCATAGGCGGCGACAGGCTGCGGGCTGCCGCCGAGCAACCGGTACCCGGGCGCGGCCACTGCCCTGCCCCTCGGATCCCAGAGAGCAATGTCCAGTGTGTCCAGAACAAAAGCCGCCAGTCCACCGCGACCCACAAAGTGGACATGTCACCCCATGCGGTCCCAGAGGGTCTGAATGGCCGCGGGCTCGGTCTGCACCAGCCAGGGCACCAGATCGTCTCGCAGCATACTGTGCACCGCCGAACCGCCGATATTGCCTACAACATAGCTGTACCCGAGCCCCTCCAGCCTGTCTTTCGCGGTCACGCGCGGCGGTGTTGCGTCCGAAAGAGGCAATCTGCCCATGGGGCGGGTCGGATAGCACCTGGGGGGCAGGGGAATGTTGTTGTGGTCGAGTCGAATCTGCTGCACACGGGGCGGTACCTGAGTATACTGGTGGCACATTGACATCTCTGCTCCTTGCTCTCTATAGCGTCGCAAAGGTCCGGAGTCCGTTTTCAAACCGTTCCAGACTGGCCAGCAGGACAGGACCCGTGGGCAGTTGGCCGCGCTGCCGTGCCAACTGCAGGTCGGCACCTTGACGGCGCAGACTGGCTTCCGAGAACGTGATCAACATCAGTCGCTGGTACAGCTGCAGACTTTTTTCCCACTTGAGCAGGTGGCGGTGGCCCACCTCCCGCTGCACTTCCACGGGAAAGACGCGGTCCCGATAGTAGGTCAGCAGATCAGGCTCACTGCGCGGGCCCCATGGATCTGCGGCGCTCTGGGGACAGGCCGGGGGTTCGTCATCCGTGGGGATGCCCATGTACCGCAAGTGATCCCGGGCTTCCAGAATGGCCAAGGCATGACGCGGGGAAATGTGCCGGTGCAGGATCCAGTCCAGCTCCGAAGGGACGGGATCCTGTCGGGTCTGTCGGCGGTACCATTGCCGGCCGTCTGCCGTGAGTTCCATCAGGTCGCGCGGGCGGCCGCGGCCCCAGTGCCAACGTAATGGCACACCTTCACATTGCACGATCCGAACCAGGCCCCCAGCGCGCAGTGCTTGCCACAGGCTGCGCCGGGTCTTGTGGGCAAGGCACGGACTCTCCATGCAGGCCCGCTGCAGGATCCGCCAGGGCCGGATGCAACCGGTCTCGCCTATGTGCCGCAACAGAAGCGCCCCGGGCTCTGGGGGAGACAGTGGAGCGGTCGGTACATGCATGCGTATAGCGGTCCTTTGGATATGCATAGTTAATATATGTACTTTTGTACAATATATTGTACAGCAGCCTGATGGGACTGGAGACAGGAGAGGCGATCGCCTGGGCCGCGGGCAAACCGCGGCCGGTTTGGAATTTGAGGGAGCCGAGGGAGCCGCGACAGACAGTCGCAGTGACAGGGAGCAAGGCCGGAGCGGAGTATCTCCGTATCAACGAACGCTGTCTGCAAAATATCAAATATCCATGGGAACAGGAGAGCCGGTATCGGGCAGGAAATAACCGGAGTGTCGAACCGTAGCTTGCAGGGCGGCAGATCTACCTCGGAGACGAGCCCGCAGCAAGGCGCTGCGGGTTTCAAGCTACAGGGACGCACAATCAACAGAAGCCGAACCGTCACATGGCATCGACACCCTAGCACCCCGGAATTCCCGCACAGGACCAGACCGGTGCCCAGCAGCTGGTGGGAACTGGGGGCAATGTACCCCGCCGATACCATAGGCGGCTTCCTCGTCCAGTCGCGGCCAGATGGGATAGAGCGTGCGCAACCCGTGGAAGAGATGGCCTGACATCCCGTGGCACCAGTCACCCGGTCGGCCTCCGGCTCGTTGCCCGCTTCCCCCACGGCGGTTACCAAACCGTTCACAATGGCAACCCAGCCGTCTCCAATTTCCGTACGGTCGGTGTCCATGGCCATCAGGAGTTTGACTCGTTCAACGACAAGTCTGCTCTGGCTTTCTGCTGCCTTGGGGAACGGTAGGGGTGCTTGCAGGACGGGCGACAGGCCTGGTGTTGTTCATGTTTCTACTTCCCGGCGTCGGATTGTCGGTGGTCGAGTGGCAAAGACACTGCACAGGGAATTGGCACCCCAGCGGCCGCCAGCCCACAACCTGCAACCCGTTGCAGTCATGCCCCCGCCGCCTCGATACCGATCTCGGCCCCGGCGCGGCATTGCAGTGCCCTGTAGCCTGCCCTCGCGTCCCCGGCAGCCTATTCCACGAAGATGGCATATTTGGACAGGGGCAGCGGCCTATCTTGTACCTCGCCCCAGAGCAGGATCGTATAAACGCCAGGACCCAGCTCGGCCAGCAGCCGGGTCACATCGGCTTGCACGGCAAAGCGGTCCTGATCCACGTGCCAGATGTCAGGCAGGATGGCCAGTCTGGTGTCGGGCTCCGGGTCAGCTTCCCATTCCTTGGCGGCTTGCTTCAGTTCGTTGGCCTGCTCATGGGTCGAAGGTGGCGGGGATTGCGGATCGGACTCGTAGGGGGTTAGGCAACGGGTATGGCTCCATGTGGAACTGTTCGGATCATAGCTGTAAAAGGCTGGCAAAGGCACCAGAATAGAGGCTACCGGGACGCCCGCACAGTAGCTGGCCGCCCGGAAAAGTTGCCCGCGCGTCAAAGGATGGGGTGGAGGCCAGTAGGTGATGCGGATTCCTTCCGCAGGGCCCATGTGAGGCAGGACCGCTCCACGGTGCAGGCGTCCTTGCATGACGAGCCGCCCCTCCGCAAGGGTGGGGGGAATATCGAAAGTGACATATGCACCTTCAAAGAGCTGGACCACGGTTAGGACGCGGCAGTTCATGCTGAGACCCAGATGCAGCGTGGTGTGTTCAGGGCGCAGAATGTTGCGTCGATGACCCGGACTTTCCATGAGGCCGTCCAGCGCACTCTCAAGCCACTCCGCAGGTTCGTAGGAAATGCACTCGGACCCTACAAGGTTGCCTTTAATCGTCACGTTTTCGGCACTGTAGGCTTCCCCGCCTGCCAGTGTGTATCGCATGTCAGGGGTCAGACCTGCCAGGTTCCAGTGGGAAGGGTATTGATGCCGGGCCATCTCCTCCGCGTGGCTCTGGGCTGCCGCGTTATCGCCCAGGGAAACCGGGGCCAGACCTTCCGCCGCCCGGGCGTGATTTACATGCTGCAGGGCCTGCAAGCGCAGCGCGGCCATCTCGGTGGTGGAATTCAGGGCCGCCGCCAGAGGCGGCAAGGGGATGACGGTATTCCGCGGCGCCGAAGTTGAAGGTGGCACTGCGGGCTCCGCTGTCAACAGGGGGGCGCGGAGACCGTTCTGGTCTGGAGTTGCCACGAGGACCGAGAGGATCCAGTTGCCGTCTTCCAGGTGCAACCATGCCCCGTCCTCGCTTTTGGCTATATAGGCCACCATATGGCCGTACGGCACGGCAGTGACAATCCCATATTCCAATCCGGGTCCGGAACGGATGTTGGCTCCCCGTTCGGCTATGACAGTGCCCAGGAAAATCGCAATCTGCTCCTGCGCAGTCGTCTCCCGTGGTCTGTCTGCAACATCCGTGCCCAAGACATCGCGCGCAAACTGCTGCTCCAGAGCTGTCTGGTCTGTGGGATTGCAGTCCTGCAGTACCGGGCTGAGCAGGACGGCTTGCGGGATCCTGGGACTGGCGGCCAAACCGACTACGCCCTGGATGGCATTCTGAACGACCCGAGGCAGATTTCCATTCTGCAAGAGCTGGGCGACCGTGCCTTGGGTTCCCCCCGCTATGGCTCCGAACTCCGACCACAGGTATTGGTCTGCCGACACCTGCAAGGCCAGCCAGTTGCTGTTCGTACGGCGATCCACCAAGAAATACATGGCCGGCATGCCCTGGACTGCGGCATAGGAGCTGAAGAACCGGATCTGACGGCATATAGGCGAAGAGGCCGCTGTCGCCGGAGCAAACCATCCCCGTTGGATATAGGGGTATATCAAGACGGCAGCGATGAGTAGCAACACCCACGGAACACAGCCACACCCCGCGCAACCAGGAATGCCGCGTCGGGCGGATCGGGTTTTCCGGGCCCTGTTGCGTTGTGGAGGGACAGAGGATTTGAACGGGTGCATGGGTCAACCGAGTCTAATCCGAATCGGCCTGACTGCGGCCTGGTTTTGAGCATTGGGGCCGTACAGGTGGGATATCACAGCTTCTCGCGTGCAAACGGCCTCTGTTTGGGGCAGATGTCCAACGTGGCCAAACACAGAACCGAAGCGATGGTAGAACGGTAGCTCCTTCCGCGGCCATGGACATCGGGGTGCTCCGCAAGGGAATAGTAGACATCGCTCCGGGTAATTGCATCTTGCCACTCCATCGGGCGGGACTTTCCCTCCCTGGCTAGCGCGAGGTCTGGTCCGCCGCGTTCACAATCCCGGCGGTGGAGCCGTACATGTCGTCGCTTGCCAGAGTGCCGGGTCGGGCTCCGGTGCAGTCGTCTGTGGACCATGGGGCAGAGCGGCTGCTACTGAATTGCTACCCTGAGAATGTCAGGCAATGCTGGTGTGGTTGTCCAGAACCCAATCCAGGGCACGCGACAATACCCGGCCAAGGAGTGGCGGGTACCGGCTGCAGTCGTGCGGATTCTCTGGCCACCGCGGCTGTGTATGGCATTGCAGAGGAGGCATGGATGCTCTCCGCTGGGATCCCGTGCACGCTGCGGTTTTTGGCTTTCCAGCCCTGCAGACCTTCTGCCATCGCATCCACCGGTTTCACTGCATTGCTGCAGAATTACGGAAACCGGATAAGGTGACCCCCTGGGATCGGCACATGGGACCACGACCGGGATCGGGCTGCGACAGAATTTCCACCAGATTGCCGGTTTGCACTCGCTTGCCATTCTCCATACTTGCCGTGAGTCCGTTCTTGGGGCTGTCGATTCAATTAATAAGCAAAAAATATTTGTACTGTTCAAGCAGATTGTCAATATTGGAGGATTGTGCTAGTATCGCGCCCCGTACATCCATACAAAGATATTGCAAGAGGAGCATGGCTATGTCCAGTTCGTTTGATGTAACCAGGAGAGGTTTTCTCAGGGCGGTCGGCCTGGTGTCTGGCGGCTTGGCCTTGGCGGCCTGCACGGCCGTGCCTGCGGCTCCACAGGCAGACACGGACGATGCCGCGGCGATGGCGGAACCGATCACCCTGGCGGCCCTCTGGGTGTCCCAGACCGCCTTGGTGGCCTACTTCGAAGACTACAGCGCCAACATTTTTAGTCCCAATAACAACGGCGCGCAGGTGGAATTCACGCTGGCCCCGGCCAACGAATTTCCGCAGAAGATTCTGTCGGGCATGGCTGCCGGCTCACCGCCGGATCTGTTTCGGGTCGTAAATGTGGCCTATTTTGCCCAGATGGCCTCCAATGACACGATCCTGGCTTTGGATGGCCTTATCGACCGGGATGACTATCAGTCATATCTCGACACCTTCATTCCCGGCAGTGTGGAGACCTTTGCCTACGAAGGAGTGCAGTACGGAATACCGTTTGGCGCACATCCCAGTTCCCAATACCTTTTCTACAACAAGACTGTGTTGAACGACAAGGGGATAGTCCTGGACAACCCCGACTGGTCCTGGTCTGATTACACGGAAACGGCCAAGGCGGTCACAGACCCCGACAACGCCGTCTTCGGTTCCTGGGTACGCGCCAATTTCGAGGGCTACATGGCTGGAGTCCGGTCCATGGGCGGCGATCTGATGTCCGAGGACGGTACCCGGTCCCTGATCAATTCGGATGAGGCCTGGGAATTCTGGAACCTGCTCTATGCCCTGATCAACGAACACAGGACCACGGTGCAACCCACTGACATCCGGGACTGGAAACCCCCCTTTGCCGAACAGAAAATTATGATGGCTAACGACAACGGGTACCGCGAGTCGTTCCTTCGGGAAATGGTGCAGGATTTCGAATTCGATACCTTCCTGATTCCCAACATGGGAGACAAGCCCCGTGGGGGCCTGGTAGGCGACATTTCGGCCATATCCGCCGCTTCGGCCCACCAGGATCTGGCTTGGGAATGGGTCAAAGGCACGCTGACCACCGAGGAAGGCATAAAGCGGGTGCAGAACGCCCGCTTCATACCCTTGCCTACGGAGGCGGCCCTGTTGCATCCTGACGCGATGGTCAGCCCCCAGTATGAATTCTATGTGCAGCAGTGGATCAAGGAACCGCCTTTGGCGGCTCCCACCGCCGGCAATGGACGTACCAGCGATGTCTTCAGCACGTTGCAACGGGGCATGGAAGCGGCGTGGCTGGCGACCGAACCCCTGACTGACGTGGTCAACAATGTACACAACGAGATCCAGGACATTCTGGACTTGCCACCGGTGTAGGTATTGGTAGCCCTATGTAACTGTACGCCCTGCCTCGGAGCAGGGCAGTCCGGGCCTTGAGGCATGCCATGATTGCCAACCTCTCCCAATGTGCAGGCCCGGTTGCGCCTGTAAGCCTGGAGTTGGTCCCTTGCCGTGAAGATGACGGGCTGCCGTGCACTGTGCACGGCAGGTCCGGGCGGCTGGTTTGTCCTGCCTATGCTTGTCACCCGACCTGTGCATAGAGTCAGAAGCAAAATCGGCCAGGCCTTTAACCTGGGGGTCCTGGGTTGGTACGAGGCGCGCTGGGGCCTCTTCTTCATCTTCCCTTGGGTATTGGGTTTCCTGATCTTTCAGTTTGGCCCCATGCTGGCATCCCTGTACTTTTCCCTGACTGATTACAACGTATTGCGCCCCCCTGTGTGGCTGGGCCTGGAAAACTATCGCTATATGGTGGAGACGGATCCCCGCTTCTGGAAGGCGGTGCAGGTTACGTGGTATTACGTGGCGCTGCGCGTGCCGCCGACCGTGGTGGGGGCCTTGGGCTGCGCCATCATTCTGAACCAGGTCATCCGGGGCCGCGTGGTGTACAGAACGCTGTTCTTCATTCCGTCCATCACCCCGGGCGTCGCGGCCATCCTGGTGTGGACCTGGGTGCTCAATCCGCATTACGGACTGCTGAATTACCTGCTGGCCCGCATTGGCATCGATGGTCCTTCCTGGCTGGGCGATCCGGACTGGGCCGTGCCTTCGCTGGTACTGCTGGGATTGTGGGGGTCCATTGGCGGCACCAGCGCCATTATTTTCCTGTCGGCGTTGCAGGACATACCGGCCACGTTCTACGACGCGGCCCGGGTGGACGGCGCCAGCTGGATGCGCGAGCAAATCCACATCACCGTGCCTCTCCTGACACCCGCGATCTTCTTTGTGGTGGTCCTGACCGTCATTGGCACGTTCCAGACATTCACGGCCGCCTTCATTGGCACGCAGGGAGGACCGGCCTATGCCACCTATTTCTTTGTGCTGCACCTGTACGAGCAGGCCTTTCAGCGTTTCCAGATGGGCTACGCCTCGGCTCTGGCCTGGGTGCTGGTAGCGGTGTTGCTGGCTCTGACCTACGCCCAGGTCCGGGGTTCCCAACGGTGGGTACATTATGGCGGCGATTGAGTGGCATTAGGTGCCCCCAGTGTACGCACCCAGCTCCCCGTTGCGGATGTACGTCCGTACGGCCGTCGTCTACGGTGCCTATATCGGCGCCTCGATTCTGTTTGTGGCGCCTTTTGTCTGGGCCCTGTCCGGCTCCCTGAAAAATCCCTATCAGCTGGAGCTCTTTCCCCCCGACGTGATTCCCCATCCCGTACTCTGGGAGAATTACGTCGAGATCTGGCAAATTGTGCCCCTGGCGCGCTTCATGGGGAATACGCTGTTTGTGGCCATCCTGTCCTTGGCCGGGCAACTCTTCACGGCGTCCATGGTGGCATACGGTTTTGCCAGGTTTCGGTTTCCCGGCCGCGATGTCCTGTTTTTGGTCATGCTGTCTACGCTCATGTTGCCGATTCATGTGAGTCTCATCCCCCGCTTTGTCATGTTCTTCAAAATGCGCTGGATCGATACATATCTGCCCCTGATCGTGCCCAATTATTTTGGCGGCAGCGCATTTGCCATATTCTTGCTGCGGCAATTCTTCCGGAACATTCCCCAGGAAATGGACGATGCCGCCCGCATTGATGGCGCCGGCTATTGGCGGATTTTCTTTCAGGTGCTGCTGCCGTTGTCCAGGTCGGCCCTGATCGCCCTCACCATTCTGGGCTTTCTGAATGACTGGGAAGATTTTCTCCAGCCCTTGATTTATCTCCAGGATACGGAGAAGCTCACCATTTCGGTGGGCCTGCGGTTCCTGGCCACGACTGCCACGTCGGATATATCGGGAGAGCCCACCACGCATCTGCTGATGGCCGCTTCCATCGTGTCCTCCCTGCCTCCGATCCTGATGTTTGTGGTAGCCCAGCGCCAGTTGGTGCAGGGTTTGGTATTGACAGGGTCGAAGGGATAAGCATGGCACAGGGGCAGCCAGACCGGCTCGAAACCGGTATGGGAGATTATCCGGACACTGGTCCGCCAGACATTCTGCTGATTCTGACGGACCAGTGGAACCCGCGCCTGCTGGGATGCGCCGGGGACCGCATCGTGCAGACCCCGCATCTGGATGCCCTGGCGCGCCAGGGCCTGCGTTGCGACAACGCCTACACCGCGGCACCTGTTTGTATGCCCGCCCGCTGTTCCCTCGTCAGCGGCCTGTATCCGCACCAGCACGGTTTTTGGAACAATTACACGGGACGGAAATTCCCGGCTACTCAAGTGACGCTGTTCCGGCAACTGCAGGCTGCCGGTTATTCCACCGCCCAGATTGGCAAGTACCATCTCTTCAATCCGGAGGCGGGTGAAGATCATGCGCAGTATGGCGACTATTATGCGCGCATCGGGCTGGATTGGCCGCAGGAATTGCCTACGCCCTACATGGGACCCTACCTGCAGAATGAATATACCCGCTTTCTGGCCACGCGGGGCGTGCTCCGGCGCTACATTGACGACATTGCCGAGCGCTTTGTGACCGGCGACCATGATGTGGTGAGGCCTGCGCCTTTGTCGCCCGACGAGCACATCGATGGCTATGTAGCCCACCAGGCCCTGTCGTATCTGGATGCATGTCCGCGGCATCGGCCCATGTTCCTCTGCGTCAGCTTTCCGGGACCGCATACCCCCTTTGATGCTCCCGCACCGTACGCCAGCCTCTACCACCCGGCTGATATGGTATTGCCTCCCAATGCCCCCGGGGACGCGGGACAGGGATACAGTCCGCGCAAGATCCGGGAAATGCAGGCCAACTATTACGGCAAACTCACCCATCTGGATATGCGCGTGGGGGAGCTGTTGCAGGCATTGCACCGGCGCGGCCGCGCGGATCAGACCCTGGTCATTTTCGCGGCCGATCACGGTGAGTATCTGGGCAGCCACGGACGCTTCGGGAAAGGCAGCTTTCACGAGGAATCCGCGCGCATCCCTCTGATTCTGCGCTGGCCCGGCAAAGTGCGCGCGGGCCAGGTTGCGCGCTCCCTGGTCAGTTGGCTGGATATTTATGCCACGATTGTCCAGGCCGCCTGCGGGACACAGGCCTGGCTGGGGTTTGGCAAGTCGTTGGAGCCTTTGGGGCGGGACTCCGGCCATGTGCTCCATCCTGCCGTATTTTCGGAAATCGGCACGGCCCGCGGTTTGGGTTACATGGTGCGCCGCGGAGCGCACAAGTGGTTCAGCCATCAGGGCCCCGAGTCGCTGTTTGACCTGGAGACCGACCCGTATGAATTGCAGAATCTGGCTGCGGAGGCGGAGTACCGGGAACTGCGTCGGGACATGCGGGACTGTTTGCTGGATTTCCTGATGCAGGCGCAGGTCAACGAAGCGGCCGGGTATCAGCCGCTGTTTGTACGCATGGGGCTGCAGACCGCCGGCCAGACCGATGCACTCTCCTTTTTGACCCGGCAGTTTTATCGGATTCACGGCTTGTAGGCAGTCTCTGCCGGACGCGCTGGAGTACCGCTGACCTATGCCCGACCGGATGTCGGAGTAGCCCTTTCATGCCTGCATGTCCTGTGACCAAGATTCAATTCACGGCTCCCCATACAGTGGCAGTGACCACGGAGACTGTGGACTTCCCCTTGGAGGCCCACCATGTTCTGATCAAGACGCGCACCAGCCTTGTGAGCACCGGCACGGAGTTGGCCAAGCTGACCGGCCTGCAGCAAGTTGTCTACCCTTTCGATCCCGGCAATCGTGCGGTGGGCGAGGTCGTGGCCGTGGGGGAAGAGGTGCAGGATGTCACGGTGGGTGATCGGGTCTTCAGCTACACGCCGCACTGGAGCCATGCCCTGACCCGTCGCCTGCGCGTCAAAATTCCGGACAAGGTGGCGGACCTGCATGCACCCTTCGCGGGCATGGCCGCGGTTGGCATGACTGCATTGCGAGTCGGTGAAGTCGAGCTCGGGGACTGGGTGGTGGTGTTGGGTATGGGTTTGGTGGGAAATCTGACGGCCCAACTGTGTCAAAGGGCCGGGGCCCAGGCAGTGGCTGTCGATCTGAGCGGAGCCCGTCTGCAGCTGGCCCGCCGCTGTGGGCTGGACCACAGCGTAGATGCCAGTCGGGGACAGATCCGGGAGCAGATCCTGACCGTGACCCAGGGGCAGGAACCCGATGTCGTGGTAGAAGCTTCGGGTACGCCGGAAGGCGCCGCGCTGGCCGTTACGCTGGCCGGTCGAAGGGGAGAAGCCAACGTGGTGTTGTTGGGGTCTCCTCGCCGCAGTCTGGACACCAACATTACGCCCTTTCTGAATCAGGTGCATCTCTGGCGGGGCGGCACCGTAAATCTGAAGGGCGCCCATGAGTGGCGCTATCCGCTGCACCGGGGCCCCTTTGTCAAGCATTCCATTGAACGCAACATGCACATTGTGTTGAATTTGATTGCACGTCAGCAGCTGACCCTGACTCCGCTGATGTCCTGCCTCGCGCACCCAGGGGCGGCGGCGCAGGTGTTCACAGCCATGGAAGCAGATCCGGACACCATGGTCGGGGTTCTTTTTGACTGGAGGGCGGACCTGAGCCCTGGACCCTAGGGATCGAAAGTTGTTCCCGGTGGACCGGTACGGGTTCGCTACAGGTTTGCTATGCTTCCCTTCGCAAACCTGTAGTACTTTTCCGGCATACATGACCATTGGAGAGGGACCGTTTGTCGAGATGACAGTCTGTCGCAGGGAGTTGTAGGGAGCCGGGAATCCGGCAGGGCCCGCGGCGGGCCCTGCCGGATGTCATCGCAGAATGCCGGAAAAGGGATCGGGAACGGCAACCCGCTGTGCGTGCGGTGTACGGTGCGGCCCAAGGAGAGCGAGTTGAGCTTCTGCACGATCGGGGTGGCACCAAGGGGCTACCCCGCCGTGATGGAGTGGAGGCCGGAATGACCTTGGAGACAGCTTTGACGGACAGCTGCCCTGCGCAGTCCAAGTGGTTCCGCACAGTGCGGACGTGAGTCGCCCGCATGATCCGGAAGAGTCCGATGGGGAAAGGCAGAGATGGCCCACCAGACCGCGTACCCAGGCTCTGCAGGACACCGGGATAGAGAAGGCACAGGCTCTGGCCAGAGTGTCCACATTCCCGACTGGTCGCCGTGCGCGACTCGGCCGGACATGAGGCGGCTACAGCATCGGCCGGATCCGAAGATGGGCCAACTGGAAAGCCGGCGCATTCGCTGGATGGTGGAGATTTTCTGACCTTTCTGGCCCTGCCGGGAAGCCTGGTGGCACGGTCCCTGAACATCTACGGCCTACTCGGCCAGGCCGGTCTGCCACCGGCCTGGCACACCGAATATCCGGTCCGGCGGCATGTGGCCGTACACCGTATGAGGCTGATCCTCCGGGTCTCTATCCGGCGGCTGTGTCGTCGTGCTCAGGCTCCTGTCTCTGCCTGACAGGACTGGCACACTCCGTAAATCTCCAGCAAGTGGCTGGAAGCCTGAAAGCCGTAGCGCCCTTCCACCAGTTTTTCCAAATCGTGGGCGGCACACTCGTCAAAGTCCAGGACGATATTGCAGCGCACACAGATCGCGTGGTGGTGCGGCTGGTCGTTGCGAATGTACTGTGGCTGGGATTCGCCAATGTACAGGGGTCGTACCAGGCCCAGGCGCGTGAAGAGAGTCAGATTGCGGTATGTGGAAGCCGGATTGAGACTGGCATGCTGTTGGCGGGCAGCCTCCAGAATCTGCGTCGGTGTCAAGTGTCTGGCCTGGTGGGCCAAGACAGCCAGGATCGCGCGGCGGGATGCAGTCAGCCGATAGCCGTGGGCTTCCAGTACGTCATGCCCCCACACGGAAGGCGACGGGTTTGGTGGGGAAGTGGCAGAACAGGCCAAAGGAGTTTGCGCTAGTAGGAGGTATTCTGGGGGGTCCCAGGGTCGACCGCGAACGCCAGGGCGTCAAAATTCTGTTGCATCAGCCGAAAACGCAGATCAGCAGCGTCCGGATCATGCCACAGATTCCGGAACTCCCACGGATCTGTCTCCAGATCAAAGAGTTCCCCGATCGCAAATCCGTGGTAGTTTACCAACTTGTGCCGGGCTGTGCGAATCATGGTGGCATAGGTGCCTTCCCCGCTGCCTTTGCCGGTGGTCGTGGCATTCAGCGCACTGTAATACTCGGACCGGACAAAGTCCCGATGATGGTGCGCGGGCACTGTGCCGCGCAGGAGCGGCGCCAGACTGCAACCTTGCATCGCATGGGCCGGAGCCACCCCGGCAAAGTCGAGCAGGGTGGGGGCAATATCCGTCAGTTCCACCAGCGCGCGGCTCACGAGACCTTCCTGGATGTGTCCCGGCCAGGACCAGATCAGCGGCACCCGCACCAGGCCTTCATAGAAACGACATCCTTTCAGGACCAGACCGTGGTCCCCCAGCATCTCGCCATGGTCCGAGGTGAAAAGGACGATGGTGTGCTCGCGCTGACCGGTCTCCTCCAGCGTGTTCAGCATGCGCCCCACGTTGTCGTCAATCAATTCAATCATGGCGTAATAGGCGGCCTGCAGGACATGGGCATTGCAGTCTGCCGGCCTTTGGGCGTGCGTCTGGAAGTCAATACCCTCCAGCGCGGCCTGGGCGGCCAGGTCGCTTTCGGCAAAGTGCGGACCCGGCAGCGCGGCCGGATTGAAATGGGCCAGATAGTCCGCGGGCGGGTCGAAGGGCGGATGGGGGTCGAACATGTTGACGCACATTAGCCAAGGCCCGGCGCGCTCTGCCCGCATGAAGTCCAGGGCTACATCCGTGCAGAAGGTGGTCTGATGGTACTGTGCCGGCACCGCTTCCGCGGCGGCCGCCAACTGCCCCAGATCCTGGCCCTTGGCCTGCACCCACTGGGCGTATGCATGCCCTTCATGCCAGTCGTTGCGGGGCGAGTGGCTCCAGGCGAAGACGCGATAGCCATCGTCCTGGGGTCTGGGTTCAAGGCGGCGGTGTGCTCCGGCCAGATGCAGTTTGCCCGCGAGCCCGCAATCGTAACCGCCCCCGTCCCGCAAGGTCTTGGGCAGCAGTTCAGCGCCCTCTGCCCATGCGTCGTTGCCGTTGCGACAGCCATGCACGGTACTGGGATAGAGCCCGGTCAGAAAACTGGAACGGCTGGGGGTGCAGATAGGACTCTGGCAGAAGGCATGCGAGAACGCCGTGCCTTCCCGACACAACCGGTCAAGGTGGGGCGTCCTGACATGCGGGTTGCCCAGCGCCCCGATGGTGTCCCAGCGTTGCTGGTCCGAGCAGATCCAGAGAATGTTGGGTGCAGTCATGGTCATGACGGGGCCCCCGCGGCTACAGGTCGGCCCCCAGAGCAATCTTGATCACCGTGTCGCCATTGAGCCGGTAATCCCCGTTCAAAGCCTGAAATCCGTCTTTGACCTGTTCCAAGGGCAGCGTGTGGCTCACCATCTCGGCGTAGGGGAATTCCAGCTTCTCCAGGATGGGCATGGCGCGCACAAAATGCTCGTTGCCGCTGCCCCAGATGGCTTCCAGACGGCAGTTACGCACCATCAGCGACCGGTTGATGTTGAATTCCAGCGTGCCCATGTCCACAAAGTGGCCGACTTCCACAAAAGTGCCGCCCTTGCGCAGGTAGCCCAGACCTTCCGGGGTGGCCGGCAGGAATCCCGCGCATTCAAATACCCGGTCCGCGCCCTGGCCCTGGGCCGTTTCGGCCAGCACGAGCTCCGTGCGCACCTCGGGGGAAGTGACTTGCTCGATGTCAATCGTCACCTCTGCTCCGTACTTCCGGGCCAGCGCCAGCCGTTCCGCGGGACCCCCGACCACAATGATCTTGCCTGCGCCGCTGACTTTGGCACAGATGGTGGTGACCAGACCGATCGCGCCGGAGCCCTGCACCACTACAGTGTCCCCAAACTCGATCTGGCCGCGCATGACGGCGTGGACCCCGACCGTGAAGGGCTCCGTGAGCACGGCCACTTCCGGTGGCAGGGAGGTTTTGATAAATTGCGTGCCGCGCTTGCCGAGGTAGATGTAGTCCGCAAAGCCGCCGACAAAGTGGGGCGCCTGGTCCGGTTCGTAATAAAAGCCGTAGGCGCCCTCACCACAGTCGGTACCCGGCCGGAAAATGATGCGATCTCCCTCCTGGACCGGGTTGCCCATGTAATCCGTAGTCACATCCTGGCCCATCCGGGCTATGATGCCCACGTTCTCGTGGCCCAGCACAGTTTCACAGGCGAACCCGTTCTGCCAATTGTGCAGGTCCGTACCGCAGATGCCCGCCAGCTCTTGCTTGATGATCAGCGCGTTGGCATGCGGATCGGGCACATCGTACTCCCGGATGGCGAAATCCTGGTCCTTGGCTATGATCAACCGGCCGCTGAGCATGTCTCCGTCCTCCGGGTGTGTGGTGGGCAGGCCTTACGCCACTGCCGGGACAGCGCTGGCCAAGGCAATCTTGATCACATCGGTGCCGTCCAGCCGATAGGTGTGGTGCAACGCTTCAAATCCGTCCCGCACCCGTTCCAGCGGCAGAATATGACTCACCATTGCCCCGATGGGCCACTCCAGTTGCTCCAGCAGTGAAAGACCGCGTACAAAATGCGGGAAGCGACTGCCCCAGATGCCTTCCAGACGCATGTTGGGCAACAGGAAATGGCGGGCCGGGTTGATCGGAATGGCACCGACATCAATGAAGTGCCCGCACTCAATGAATTTGCCATCCTGCTTTACATATTCCAGACCTTCCGGCACCGCGGGCAAAAAGCCGGCGCATTCAAAGACCACGTCCGCGCCCGCGCCCCGCCGGGTGTGCGCCCGCACCGTCGCCTGGCGAGCCGCAGGGTCCGGGTATGCCGCTATGTCCACGGTAACATGGGCACCCAGCCGCCGGGCCAGCGCCAGGCGGCCTGGCGGACCGCCAATCACGATGATCTGCGACGCGCCGCTGAGGCGGGCGCAGATCAGGACCATGAGGCCGATCGCCCCGGCGCCTTGCACAATCACGGAATCGCCCAGCTGTACCTCGGCGCGCATGACGGCGTGCGTGCCAATGGCAAAGGGTTCCGCCAGCACCGCGGTGCGGGCATCCGCCGTGGTCTTGAGCAGGCAGGTCTCGGGGTCGCTGAGGCTGATGTAATCCGCGAAACCGCCGGAAAAGGGGAATTCCGGCCCGCGGTAGCCGTAGGCCGTGCCCGAGTTGCGCGGGTGATAGACCACGCGGTCGCCCTCTTTGAGCGGCTGACCCTGGAAGTCCTGTTGCACGTCCCGGCCCAGTGCCACGACTGTGCCTGTGCTCTCGTGACCCAGCAACGTCGGTTCCGGCAGGGACTGCTGCCACTTGTGCAGGTCCGTGCCGCAAATGCCGCCCAGTTCCTGCTTGAGCACCACCCCGTGGGGCACCGGATCCGGCACTGTGGCTTCCTGGATCGAGAAGTCCTGGCCTGTGGCTACTACCGCGCGTCCTGTCAGGTTCATGGCCTGCCCGCCTTGCCGTGGGAAAAGAAGTCCGGCCTGGCCGGGACCCGGGGGTCAGCGGCTGTCACCGTCCCCCCTGATTTTACCGCGTCGCTGGCGAGAACGCAGTTTGGCAATGTTGGCCTCGGCCACGTCGGCCAGCTCCAGATCCAGCTGGGTGCAAATCTGGGTCAGGTACCAGAGCACATCCCCCAGTTCGGATTTCAGGGCTTCGCGGTCGTCGTCCGAAATGATCCCGCCCTTGTCCCGGAAAATCTTCTTGACCTTGCCGGCGAATTCGCCGGCTTCATTGGTCAGGCCCAGCGTGGGATATACGATGGCGTGATTGGTTTCGATCCGGCTCCAGGTGTCTGCGGACCGCTCCTGGTACCACTGGAAATCCGACCTGGACGAGGCACGGTAGGCGGAGGCCGGACGGGAATGGGACATGGGCTTGCCAGGGTGGTCTGATGGGCGGGCTGCGGCACGGGGGGGATCCCGGAGACGCCGGATTCTACAACCGGCGGCGGGCCATGCCCAAAGGCGTGCAGGCGGCGGGTTGCCATCGCCGACTGCCCCCCATGCAATGGAATTCCTAACTATTATGATGCAGATGCAAAACCTATTATGATGCAGGCACAAAACGCGCCAGGCCGCGCCCCTGGGTCGGCCCACATTGGCAGATCACAACAAGGCAGGTACTCTATGCAGCACGAGATCAAGGGCCAGACAATGCAATCACTGGAAATCACGCTGATGCAGGGCGAGAGTGTGCGCACGGAATCCGGCGGTATGGCCTGGATCCGGGGCGATGTGCATATGGAAACCAAGATGCCCGGCGGCCTCATGGGGGGCCTGATGCGCAAGGTTTCGGGCGAATCCTTCTTTATGACAACCTATACGGCGCAGAGCAGTGTGGCCCGGGTGACTTTCACTCCCTACGCGCCCGGCAAGATAGTGCCTTTTGATTTGACCGGCGGCGGCGAAATCATCATGCAGAAGAATGCCTTCATGGTGGCCGATGCGGCCGTGGACCTGAACATTACGTTCCAGCGGCGGCTCGGCGCCGGCTTTTTTGGCGGGGAAGGTTTTATCATGCAGCGGGTTTCCGGGGAAGGTCTGGCCTTCGCCGAGATCCCGGGTGAGGTGGAAATGATTGAGCTGGCCCCCCGGGAAAACATCAAGGTGGATCCCGGACATGTGGCCATGTTTGAAACCACAGTGGATTTCGACATCACGCGCGTCAAGGGCGTGACCAACATGCTCTTCGGCGGGGAAGGGCTTTTCATTGCTTCCCTGACGGGGCCGGGCAAAGTGTGGTTGCAGACGCTGACCCTGCCGGACCTGGCTTCCCGCCTGGCTCCGCTGCTGCCTACGAACCGGAGTGGATGACTTCACGTCCGGGGCACTGACCGGTCTCCCTGCGTTCCCGCGCGGGGCCGGACTTGCCTCCACACAACACTTGTATCTTGTATAAGGACAATCCATGCGTACCTCATATGCCCTGAGCGGCTGGGACCTGACCGAACTCTTGCCGGATACCGCCGAGGAAACGGTGGCTGCCCGCCTGGCGACCCTAGAGCAGGATGTGGCCGCCTTTGAAGCCCGACGGGACGAGCTGACCCGTTTCACCGCGGCCCAGCCTGACGGTTCCGGTCCCGACCTGGATTTGGTGCCTTTCATGCAGGCCATTGAACGCATCTCGGAGCAGATGTATGTGCTGGGCGCCTACGGCAGCCTCTGGTTTTCCGCCGATACGCAGTCGGAAGAGGCCCTGCGCTATGAAGGGTATATGCAGCAGGAACTGACCCGGTTGCAGAACCGGATCCTGTTTTTCGATCTGTGGTGGAAAGCGCTCCGCGATGACCAGGCCGCCGCCCTGCTGCCCGACGCCGAGCGCTACCCGGACTACCACTATGCTCTCCGGAGCGATCGCCGCTACAAGCCCTTCACCTTGGCTGAGGAAGCCGAGCAGATCATCAACTCCAAGGACGCGAACGGCATGAGTTCGCTGATCACGGTCTATTCCATGTTGACCAACCGGCTGGAGTTCCGGCTGGAAGTGGATGGCGAGATGCAGACCCTGACCCGCGAGGAGTTGATGACGCACGCGTATGCGCCGGATGCGGACATGCGCGAAGCCGCCTATCGCGAACTGCTACGGGTCTACGAACCGGAAAACAGCCTGCTGGCGCACATCTATATGAGCCGGGTGCGGGACTGGCACAGCGAGAATGTGCAGCTGCGGAACTATACGTCCCCGATTGCCGTCAAGAACCTGGGCAACAACATTCCGGATGCCGCGGTGGAGACCCTCTTGCAGGTGTGCCAGGACAATGCCGGCCTGTTTCAGGACTATTTCGTCCTGAAGGCGCAGTGGCTGGGCATGGAGAAGCTGCGCCGCTTCGACATCTATGCTCCCCTCTCCGCCTCGGACAAGGAAATTGCCTACCCGGAGGCCGTGGACATGGTGCTGGACACAGTCCGCTCCTTCGATCCCGTTGTGGCGGCCAAGGCCGAGCGGGTGTTTGCCCAAGGCCACATTGACAGCGAGATCCGCAAGGGCAAGCGGGCCGGGGCCTTCTGTGCCACCGTTTTGCCCTCCATGACCCCGTGGATCCTGATGAACTATACCGGGCGCATCCGGGATGTCGCTACGCTGGCCCATGAATTGGGCCACGCCATTCACAGCCTACTGGCCGCAGATCACTCCCTGCTGACCCAGCACGCCCCGCTGCCTCTGGCCGAAACCGCCTCAGTTTTCACCGAGATGCTGCTGACGGAACGGCTGCTGGCCGCCGAGACGGACCCCATGGTACGGCGGGAACTGCTGGCTACGGCCGTGGACGACATGTATGCCACCGTGATGCGGCAGGCCTATTTCGTGGTGTTCGAAAAGGCCGCCCATGAGGCGGTGTTGCAGAACGCGTCGCCCGCGGACCTGAGTGCCACCTATCTGGACCAGCTCAGGCAACAGCTGGGCGACAGCGTGGATGTAGACGACATCTTCCAGCACGAATGGCTGATGATCCCCCACATCTACCACACTCCTTTCTATTGCTACGCGTACAGTTTCGGGCAATTGCTTGTGCTGGCCCTGTATCGGCGTTATCAGCAGGAAGGGGAGGCTTTCAAGCCCGGATACCTGAATCTGCTGGCTACCGGGGGTTCACAGGATCCCGCCCACATCCTGGCGACCATGGGCATCGATATTGCCGACCCGGATTTTTGGCAAGGGGGCTTTGATATCGGCCGGGACATGATTGACGAGCTGCAGGCCCTGAAACTCTAGGGATCGGCGGGCTCAGGCGCGGTGCGAAAGTGCGCCAACGCTTCCGCGGCGGCTTTGACGCTGGCGTCCTTCATGCTGGAACTGCAGCCTAGCCCCACCACTTTGTTCTGGACGGAAACCTGCACCACGAATTTGCGTGCGTGACTGGGACCGTAGGCTCTGATGCATTCATAGCGCGGGGTGACACCCTGGCGGCCTTGGACCAGTTCCTGCAGCTCGCTCTTGGTGTTGCGGGTCAGGCCGCCGGCCGCCAGCGATTCCACGGCCGGAGCCAGCCAGCGTTCCAGGAACTGGGCTACCGCGGCATCTCCCTGATCCAGCTGAATGGCCCCCACCAGGGCCTCGAAGGTATTGGCCAGCACCCGGCGATTTTCCTGGATGTTGTGCTGCGCTCCGCTCTTGCCCATGATCAGGTGCGTACCCAGGTCCAGCTCGCGGGCCCAGACTGCGAGGGAGCTGCTTTGAATCAGCTGGGCCCGCATTTGCGTCAACTCCCCTTCGCGGCATTGGGGAAAATGTCGGTACAGTCGCTCGCTGACCACTTTTTCCAAAACGGCATCGCCCAAAAATTCCAGCCGTTCGTTGTCCAGCCGGGGATCAGCGAAGACCAGCTCGTGGACAAAGGAGCGATTGACAAACGCCAGGAACAGCAGTCCGGGTTCATTAAAATGAAGATCGTGGGTTGCCGCGAACTCCCGCAGGGACGGGATGCGTTCCGCATACACCGGATGGCGGCGCAGGACTGCGGGATCCGGCGCCGTCTGGCTGAATGTCATGAAGCAGGCATATACGGAACGACTGTTCTGGACGCGCTCTGAATCTGGTACTTTGAGTGTAGCAAACTTCCGGGCAGTCCTGGGCGGTACAGGGCCAGAGAGGTAGCCATGTCTCCGCGGTTGCAGCAACGAGAGCCGGCAGGGTGCAGAGTTCCGGGCCTGTGGATGCGCGGTGCTTGCTGCACTGGGATCCGGGTTCTGGTCCTGGGGCTGGTCCTGCTGCTCTTCGCAGCGGCCGGGGTCCGGGCCCAATCTGCAGAGTCGCCAGCCGAGATGTCTTTCCGGGACCAGGATCTGCGGGAGCACTATGCGGCTGCCGCCTTGGTGAATCATCTCATGGCCCACATGACGGTTGCGGACCGAGTCGGCCAGCTCTTTGTAGTGCCCGTGGCCGGTACCGAGGTGACGCCGGAAGCCGACATCCTGGAACTGATCCATTTCTATCGGGTGGGAGGTGTCATCCTCAGTGAGCAGAATCGGAATCTGGACAACCGGCCCGGAACGGACACGCCGCGACAGGTCGCGCGCCTGACCAGCCAGCTGCAGGCCGCGGCCCTGGGCTACCATGTGCCCCGGGACATGGTGCTGGGGCTGTCGGAGGACAGTGGCATTGGCATTGCGCTGGCTGGGCTGGGCTCCGCCCAGGAACTGCGTACCGCCTCGCCTGCCGCCTTGGGCATACCCCTATGGATTGGCATCTCCCTGCGCGAAGAAGGGCGGCTGGAAGCATCCTTGCGCCATGGCTTTACGTCCCAACCCAGTCAGATGGCCTTGGGGGCCACCTGGGATCCGACCTTCGTCCGTGCGATGGGCACCATCCTGGGGCAGGAACTGCAGGCAGTGGGCATCAACCTGTTGCTGGGTCCGGATCTGGACATCATGAACCAGACTCCACCCCTGCCCACCGGTCTTTCCGCCACGGCCACATTCGGGAGCGACAGCTGGTGGGCCGGGCAGAACGGCCAAGCCTTCATTCAGGGTGCCCAGGATGGCAGCAGTCGCCGCCTGCTGGCCTTCGCCCGGCATTTCCCGGGACAGGGAGCCAGAGACCGGCCGCCTGATCAAGAACTGGCCACCATTCAGGGCAGTCTGGAAGATCTGCAGCGGGGAGCGCTGCTGCCGTTTGTGCAGGCGGCGACCATGACGACTCCGGAGTCTCGCATGTGGCCCTCGGGGGTCGCCCATGGATTTGTGACCAGCCATGTCCGCTACAGTGGATTCCTGCGGGCCCGGGAACGCACGCCTCCCATCAGTCTGTCCGAGCAACTGGGGGCAATCCTGGCCTTGGCGGAGTTTCAGGGCTGGCGCCGGCAAGGTGGGCTGTTGCTCAGCGATGCCTTGGGCGTGCGGGCCATCCGCCGTTACTATGACCCTTCCGGCACGTCTTTTTTGGCCCAGCGCATCGCCAATGACGCCTTCCAGGCCGGCAACGATCTCCTGTGGCTGGATCAGTATGGAGACGGCACAGACACCGCCGATATCCGGGAAACCATCGAGTTCTTCCAGGCCCAGTACCTGGCGAAGCCCGATTTCGCCGAGGCCGTGGATGAATCGGTGCGGCGCATCCTGTTGGCCAAACTGCGGATCTTTCCGCTCCGTACTCTCGCTGTGGCGGGAGAACCTGCGGCAGAGCGGGACAGTGTAGCTGCCGCCGCGGGCTGGGTCCCTGGGCTGGCTGCCGGCGGCGACGAAACACGTTGGGTGGGCTTCCATCTGCGGGACGTGCTGGTGCCGGAGGCGGAGCTGGCCGCATTCGCCCCGGAGAACCTGGCCTTGAAACACGACGTGGTCACACGGGTAGCCCAGGGAGCCATTACCCTGTTGCATTCCAATTGGGTGCCGGCCGGGGACCTGTTGCCTGTCGAACCCGGTGTCAATGACCGGTTGGTCATTTTTACCGACAGCCGTTCCCCCTCCGTGTGTCCGGTATGTGCCGCCGAACCTATTCTGGGACCGGAGACGGTGGAGCGCGCCATCCTGCGTCTCTTCGGGCCGGAAGCCACGCGCCAGATCGTTCCCCATCAGATTGCCAGTTTCACTCTGTCCCAGCTCTCCGATGTACTGAACCAGCGCGCGGAGGGAGGCTTCCGTCTGCGTATGGACCGAGCTCTGCACAACGCGGACTGGATCATCTTTGCCATGCTCGACGTGGATGTCAAGGCCCATCCCCCCAGTGACGCGGTGTCCCAGTTTCTGCGGCAACGCGGGGATCTGGCCGCGGAAAAGCAAGTCGCGGTGTTGGCTTTTGATGCCCCTTTCACGCTGGACAGCACGGATGTCAGCAAACTGGCGGCCTATATCGGAGCCTACAGCCCTTCGGCGGCCTTTGTGGAGACCGCGGTGCGAGCCCTGTTTCGGGACCTGGAATTTCAGGGAGCGCCCCCGGTCAGTGTCCCCGGGACCCGCTACAGAAGTCTGATAGAGAGATTGGAGCCGGACCCGGATCAGGTCATTCCCTTGACGCTGTTCGACGAGAAGCGCAGCGATTTCGCCCTGGAGCGGTTTGATGTCCATTTGGGAGACACGATTATCATCAAGGCAGGCCCCATCATGGACCGCAACGGGCATCCCGTGCCCGATGGCACTCCTGTCCAGTTTCGCCTCAAGTACTCCGGCTCCGGCCTCAACCTGCGGACCGAGCCTGTGCCGTCGGAGCATGGCTATGGCATGATCGAGGTCCTCCTGGATCGGCCCGAGACGCTGGAAGTGGCTGCCAGCAGCATAGACAGTCACGCCAGCGTCCAGCTGCAGATCAATGTAGGGACGGAGGACTCGGCCCTGATCACTTCCGTGGCACCGGATGTGCTACTGCCCGCGGCGCCGGTCCCGGTCGTCCCGGCTCCAGACCCGAGTTCCAGCCCGGCGGCGATACCCTGGTTTGCCTTGCGTATCGGCCAGTTTATCGCATCTTTTGCATCACTGTTGGCCTGTGTGACGGCCTACGGCCGGTTCGTCCCCAGGTGCATGGCAACCGGTACCGTGCTGTGGCGCATGTTGTGGGCCAGTATCGCCGGCACCGCGGTGTACCTCGTATATGGAACCGTAGGCAAGCCGCTTCTGGGCGAGACAAGTTCCAGCTCCCTCTATGTGTGGATGGCTGTTCCTTTGGTGGCGCTTTCCGCCTTGCTGGTTCTGACGGCCCTGCACCGCAGGGCGTAGCAGTCCCCAGGCGCGAGACTTCCTTAGCATCGCGGAGTGGAAGAGACGCGGCGCTGTGGTTGCGACTCGTGGCTTGCGCGCAGGGTTGTGCAGAGGCTGCGGGTGCCCCCTGGGTCATGATGGCGCCGGATCGGCCCGCGTGCCTTGCACCTGGTGTGCGTCAAAGGAGCACAGGAGCCGCTCCCTGACATGGTTGACCAGAGAAGGTTGTAGTGAAATCGACCTGTGAACGTTTTTCCATCACCAATACTGTCAATCTGCTCAGGACGCTATCTGCAGCCATTCGATGACGTGAACAAGCGCGTATCGTGCCCAGCCGCGAATATACCGTTCGTCACGGTCAGTCTGGCACTGCTGTCCTTCAACGGTACGCCGGTGCAGACCTGCCCGGAAGCTGTGCTGGATGTATACCCCCAGACCTGCTCAAGAGGGTCTATGCGCGTTCCGCGTCACGCTGTGCACAGTCAGGCAATCGCGGGGCGAGCCTGACCCGTTCCGCCTGCAACATCGCGCGGGACTTCACGCGGTGGTCTGTGACATCGTGCGGGGTCTGATGAACAGGAAAGCGGCGCTGGCCTGCATTGCGGTCGGGGCCAAAGTATGAGAGCCGGTTGCAGGCCGGACCAGGCTCAAGGGCTGAGTAAAAAACACTTGATCCGTCAGATGCATTCCCATCTGACGAGCTTGCCCCTCCTCTCCCCTTTGATGGCAATCCTGTTTTCTCTTCGCTCAGGGCACGTGGAGTGCGTATATTATGGGCCTGCAGCCCTGTGCACACAGGCTCTCAGACTGTGGACCGCCGGATCCGGATGGGGATAATATTAGGCACCCCGCGGGACAAAAGCCTCCAGGGACCATGGCGAGTTTCCTTTCCGGGTAGTGTCCTGTGGAGCGGCAGCATCAAAAAGGAAGTTTCAACAGCCAAAATGGAAATTGCCATGCCCCAGCGACCCAACATTCTCCTCGTTCTGAACGACGACATGGGGTTCTCGGATCTCGGTTGCTACGGCGGCGAGGTCCATACCCCCAACCTGAATTCGCTGGCTATGGGGGGATTGCGTTACAGCCAGTTCTACAACACCGCACGGTGTTGCCCTTCGCGGGGGTCGCTGTTGACCGGTCTCTATCCGCAGCAGGCGGATATTGGTCACATGATGGGCAGCCACGGCATTGACGGCTATTTGGGCGATCTGAGCCGCAAGGCCGTAACCCTGGCCGAAGTGCTGCGCCAAGGCGGCTATGCGACCTACATGGCGGGCAAGTGGCATGTAACCCGCCATGTGGAGGGCCCGAAACACAATTGGCCCTGTCAGCGCGGGTTTGACGAGTTCTTCGGGATCATCACGGGGGCTGCCAACTACTGGCAGCCGCGGACCTTGACCCGCAACAATGAGCGCATCACACCGGCCGGAGAGGACTTCTTTTTCACGGATGCCATTTCGGATGAGGCTTGTGCCCAGATTCGCAGGCATGGCAACAGCGCAGGGGACAAGCCGTTCTTTCAATATGTGGCCTACACCGCGCCCCATTGGCCCCTGCATGCCCATCCGGAAGACATAGCCAAATACAAAGGCCGGTTCGATGCGGGCTGGGACGTTCTGCGCGCCCAGCGGCAAAACCGTATGGCAGCCATGGGGCTGCTGCAGGCAGATTGGGACCTGAGTCCCCGAGATCCCAGAGTGGTGCCTTGGTCCGAAGAGCCGCACAAGGCATGGCAGGCACTGCGCATGGAAGTCTATGCAGCCCAGATCGACCGCATGGATCAAGGCATTGGCCGGATCCTGGCTGCCCTGCGGGAAGTGGGCCAGCTCGAGAACACGGTTATCCTCTTTTTGGCAGACAACGGGGGCTGTGCCGAAGAACTGGGATCGGACTTGCGACACCGCGTGGCGACGGGTTGGGAGCAGATCGGGACTTTACAGGACAGATGCGGCAATCCGGTCCGGTTTGGCAATCACCCGCACATTGCCCCAGGCCCCGAGGATACGTACACCAGCTACGGAGTGCCTTGGGCCAACCTGTCCAATACGCCGTTCCGGCTGTACAAGCACTGGGTCCATGAAGGCGGCATTGCCACGCCGCTGATCATCCATTGGCCGGAGGGGATCCCAAACCGGGGCGAGTGGCGACATCAGCCGGGCCAGCTGCCGGACATCATGGCCACCCTGGTGGAACTGGGCGCTGCCGAGTATCCCGCATTTTTCCAGGGCCAGCACATTACACCTCTGGAAGGGTACAGTCTGGTGCCTTCGTTCCAGGACAAGCCCACCGCGCGGGACACGCTGTACTGGGAACACGAGGGAAACAAGGCTGTGCGTCACGGAAAATGGAAATTGGTCTGCAAGTTTCCGGATGATTGGGAGCTGTATGACATGGAGGCAGACAGGACTGAGACTCGCAATCTGCAGGCAACGGAACCCGAGCAGGTGCTCTACCTGCGCCGCCTCTTTGACCAGTGGGCCCAACGCTGTGGAGTGGTGCCGTGGGACGACTTGCCACAGGCAGAATAAGCGGTACCCGCGTTCTTATGCTCTCCTGAAAGATCGGGGAGGATGTTGTCCCGGGTATCACAGCAGGGCGTATCATGGTGCATCATGCCTGAGGACCGGGAGCGGCCGGGATGGATATCCCACACGGCTGAGCCTGACCGCCCCGGACGGGATTGAGGACGCCGCGCGGGCTGGACCGGGCGGATCCGATGCGATGACGGGTTGTCGGCTGTCTGTAGTATTATCACGTTCGTTGGTGTCCCGTCGGGGTCATGACGAAAATGCGCTGTGTGCAGTTCGGGTTCACGGCCCTTGTCATGGGCACACTGACCGGGTACTCGCTGTTGTTCCACTTTATCGTTCCCAGGAGGCAAACATGGAAAGAAGAAAGTTCTTGGGCGTGGCGGCCCTGACCACCGCTGCCGCTACGGCATCGGCCTGTGCCACGATACCGGCCACGGATCTCGCGACTGCCGTCGCCGATGACCCTGCATTGCCTGAAGTGTCCTGGCAGATGGCCACCAGCTGGCCTCCGTTGCTGGACACCATCTTTGGCGGAGCCACGACTTTTGCCGAAGTCGTCAGCGCTATCACCAACGGCAAATTCTCAATTGACGTGCGCGCCGCCGGCGAGCTGGCGCCCGGTCTGGAAGTGCTGAATGTCGTGGAACAGGGAGCCGTGCAATGCGGTCACACGGCCTCCTACTACTACACTGGCAAGAGCCCGGTGACCGCCTTTGGCACCGCCTTGCCCTTTGGCCTGACGAACCGCCAGAACAATGCCTGGTTCTATCAGAGCGGGGGCCTGGAACTCATGCAGGCGTTCTACGCGGAGCGATTCGGTGTGATCCAGTTTCCGGCGGGCAACACGGGTGTCCAGATGGGCGGTTGGTTCAACAAGGAAATCAATTCTGTCGCGGACATGGAAGGCCTGAAGATGCGCATTCCGGGTTTGGGCGGTCAGGTCATGGATCGCCTCGGCGTCACCGTCCAAGTACTGCCGGGTGGGGAAATCTTCCAGGCCTTGCAGACAGGCGCGATTGATGCTGCCGAGTGGGTCGGTCCCTACGATGACACGAAGCTGAACTTTCAGCAGGCGGCGAAATACTACTATTATCCGGGCTGGTGGGAGCCGGGCCCGTCCCTGGAAGTCCAGATCAACCTGGACGAATGGAACGCGCTGCCCGCGGAATACCAGGAAGTGGTGCGCTGTGCCGCTGCCACGGCCAACATGAACATGATGGCCGCGTATGACGCCAAGAATCCGCCGGCCCTGCAGGCATTGATGCAGGAGGATATCCAGTTGCTGCCTTTCCCCGACGATGTGATGCAGGCCGCGGAAGCCGAGGCGTTCGGCATGTATGAGGAAATCGCCGCGACCGATACGGATTTCAATTCGATCTTCACGGCCTGGAGCCAGTTCCGATCGGAAATCCAGACCTGGCATGGACTGGCCGAAGCCGCCATGGCCGGTTACCAGGCCATGATGTAGGTACCGCCCTCCGGCCACTCCCCTGGTCCGATCCGGGCCGCCTCCGCGGCCAGTGCGGCACCGGAGACGGGAAAAAAACGGCATCAGCCAGACAGTACCCGGCCCAGTGGGCCGGGTACTTGGGCTTCCGAGGCCAGGGAGCCGTGGTTCAGGCCATGGCCTGCACCAGCCACTGCACCGTTTGCGGAAAGACAATGACAATGATCAGGGCCAGACCCTGCAGCACCATGAAAGGCAGTGCGCCCTTGTGAATGTCAATAACCTTGACTTCCCTGGGGGCTACCGATTGGAGGTAGAACAGCGAAAATCCGACCGGCGGTGAAATGAAGGCCATGTTCAGGTTGATGGCCATCATGACGCCGAACCAGACCAGATCGACGCCCAGGGCCTGGGCGGCCGGCACGAACAGGGGCATGGCGATGAAGCTGATTTCGATGAATTCCAGATTGATGCCCAGCAGGAAGATGGCAATGTTGGCCACGATGATGAAGCCCCAGAATCCCCCCGGCAAATTCGTCAGCAGTCCCTGCACCAGATCCTGACCGCCCAGGCGATCGAACACCAGACCGAAGAATGTGGAACAGAACAGGATCATGATTACCAGTGACGTGATGTTGGCCGTGGAGCGGGCCGCCTGTTTCAGCACTTGCCAACTGAGGGTGCGATTGAACAGGGACAGCAGGCAGGCTCCGAAGGCTCCCACCGCGCCCGCTTCCGTGGGGGTGGCCAGACCCAAAAAGATGCTGCCCAGCACGGAGAAAATCAACAGGAGCGGTGGCACAACCGCCACCAGGGTGCGCCGGAGCAGCGCGTATCCCCGCAGCGTGCGCGCTTCCGGCGGCAGTGGCGGTGCCAGTTCCGGCTTGACGAAGGCCACCACGACTACGTAGAGCGCGTACAGGCCAGCCAGAATCAGGCCGGGAATCAGGGCGCCCAGAAACAGATCGCCGACGCCGACGCCAATCTGGTCGCTGAGCACCACCAGCACCAGGCTGGGGGGCAACAACTGGGCCATGGTGCCGGACGAGGTGATAATGCCGGTGGCAAACTGATGGTTGTAGCCATAGCGGATCATGATGGGCAGGGACAACAGGCCCATGACGATCACTGTGGCGGCCACCACCCCGGTCGCGGCCGCGAGCAAGGTGCCGACCAGGACCACGGCCAACCCCAGTCCGCCAGGCATGGGTCCCAGCAGTTGCCCCACGGTTTCCAGCAGCAACTCTGCCAGGCCGGATTTTTCGAATACCGCTCCCATGAACACAAAGAAAATGATGGCCAGCAAGGTGAAGTCGGACATGGTGCCAAACCAGCGGTTGGGCAAGAGCCGCAACCAGCGCAAGTCGAACACGCCCAGCGCCAGGCCGATCACCAGAAACAGAAAGGCGGTGCCGGCAAAGGAGTAGGCCACGGGATAGCCATAGATAATCAGCACGAAGAAGATGCCGAACATGATCAGGGCCAGCCATTCAAATCCCATAGTCTCCTCCCTGCATGAAGGGGATGCTACCCAACCGGGTCATTCCAGGCGCAAGGGCGCTTCGGTTTCCTGCAGCGCTGCGGGTACCGCCATATCTCTGCTCCGCAGCACCTCCCACAGTTTGATCTGCTCGGCCACCACCTGGAGGACCAGCAGGGTGAACGCCAGCAGGATGAACGATTTTATGGGCGCGCGGTTCAGGCCATCCGGATCCGGCGAGATCTCGCCGCAGTACCAGCCCCGCAGATCCAGGAAGTCTACAAAGTAGAGTACCGCCTGGAGTGTGTCTGTGCTCCCGGCCTGCGCAAAACACCAGAGGCCGGACGCGGAACGGCCCCAACTGGTCAACAGGGGATTCCAGCTGACTATGATGCCGATGAGACAGAACGGCAAAATCATGACAAGGTTCAGCCAGAAATCCAGGGCGGCCCGGCGCCGCGGTGGCCACTTGGAATAGATGAAATCGACCCGTACATTGATGCCGTGTTGCATGATATAGGCAAAGCCCAGAAAAAATACCAGGGAGAACAGGTACCACTGCATTTCAATGAAGCGATTGGAGGACAGCTGCATCCCCAGGTACCGGCCCAGGAAACGGGCGGCCACGTTGTAGACCCCGATCACGACCGTGACCAGCACCAGATACACGGCAATCTCGCCCACGAAATTGGAGACGCTGTCAACGCTCTGGGCAAAACGTCGGGCCAATCGCATCAGGTTTCACAGTGGTGTTGGAACAGAGTATCGAACTCCTTGATTATGCCAAGAATGCATTTGATCCCATGCATGCCGGAGAGAAAAAAGCGGTGTGCACTGAATCCCGCGGCGAGACGATGGACCTTGGCTCTCCGGGTATATGAATATAACAGCTGTGGCATGCCCGTCAGGCGGCTCGGCGTCTGGGCAGCCGCCCAACGCGCCGAACCCGATGGATCTCTCCAGGTTCCGTCATCCAGGGTCATGGGACCCGGAAGCGGAATTTGGGCACTGCTGCACGATACGGAGCGACCTGTTTGCCTGTCTGCATGGGACAAGGCGGCAGGCGGTTACCGGCTTGGGATTGCACTGCATACCCTGGACAGTCTCCGGGATACAGTGGGGACTGCAAGAGATACAGGGGCTGCCGTCCCTGCTCCCGCGGTATGACAGCAGTAGGTTGGGGGCTGGATGCCAAAATCCCCGGTTGCGCGCGGCCCTTGGGTCCCAGGCAACGCAGGAGGAACAGGGCGCGGCCGATCCGCGCAATACTCTGAGGTCCGGGCGGTGTCAAAAGCGCATCCGCATGGTCCACTGAGTGCGGAACGGGGTGGCCACCATACGCGGGCGAGGGAGCCGATGTCGCATGGTCCACTGAGTGCGGAACGGGGGCTCCAGGTTTCGGCCACCGCGGCACCTGGCGTTGGGCCGGGACTGTGGCTTGCTCTGTTTGCCCGATTCCATTATTCTGGGTGAGGCGGGATTGGGCCTGCAGCACACTGCAGGCCTGGCATCATGCAGGGAAAAGCCGCATGACAGAGATACCCGTCTTACACCGCCAAACACACTGGAGCCGAAGTCCTTGCCTAACCGGCGGGCGGTCGAGACTGCCGCCATGGGGTTGACCCTGCAGTCCGATGACCCCGTGGGCAGTCCCCGGTTGGTGGCTTGGTTATCTGCACCTGCGGGACCACGCTGTTGCCATCCTCGGCACGCCGCGGGAATGGAGACGGGAATTTGAGTACAAATCATGCGCTGCAAACCTGTCACACTTTTTGTCGCCGCCACGATTTGCAATGACATAAGAAATTTGCCTGTGTATGTGGCAGGGGACATTCTGAAGCTGCTGAAAGATCTCTGTGCAGATCCGGCATACGCCCATGCAGTTCTCGAGCCGCTCCCGGGCGCACCCGGGGTGTATGCACTGGACATGAGCAAGGGATGGAGAGCCCGCATATTGACCCAACCGGGCACTCGCGAGTTTCTCGTCACTCATGTTGTGCCGGGCAAGCAGCCTTTCTCGGGGGACTTTTACGCGTCCGCCCGCAAATCCAAACCTGTCGCCTTCCACCCGAATGCGCCCACGCTCGCCATCACCAGTCAGGTGTGTGAAGACATTCAGAAGCATGCGCCGCAATGGGCGGTCAAGGTCATCAGCCTGATGGTCAAGTTCTATGAGGATCCGGCATCGGAAGCTCTCGACCACAAGGCCCTGCACAACTGTGACGACTTCTATTCCATCCGGCTGGATGGCAGCAACCGCGGCGTGACACTCAAGCCTGCATTTCCCCAGCCCGTGGAACTCATCCATGTAGGTACCCATGACTCGGCACGGCGTTGGATCAAGGGACGGAAGGCGGCCGAACTGCCTGTGTCGGGTACTCTCCAAATACACTATGGACCGTCCCGATCCGTCCCGGTGCTCCAGCGCCGGACTGCGGCCAGGGTCCCGGCAGCCCACCGGGAACTGCGTCTTGAGGACAGTACCTTGCGGAAGTTCGGCATTCCCGACAATCTTTTCCGGACCGTGCGCCGCCTGCGGGGACCGGAAGATCTGGCGCTCGTCAGGGGGCTATTCAGTGATCAGGCCCTCTTTGCCATAGAAGGCCGCATGGCAAAACAGACAGTAGGCACCATACGGCGCAATTGGTTGGCCCTGCATCCCCCCGAGGCAGATGTGTCCCCCAAAGTGGAGGAGGCGCAGGTCAGCCCTCGCTATTCATTTGAAGTGTTGCCGACACATCCGGATGTTAAATCCAAGGAGAAAAAAAGGACCATGGCGCAAGCAAAGACAGCACCTCCGTCCCCGAACCACACCTTGAAGAATTTGAAAGCTGCGGATCTCCTGCAAAACGGTACGGATCCGGTGCCCTATACCATTGAAAGCCTCGGCGGGCAGATTCACTTGCTGAAGTTGTCTTGCCGCGACCTGGAGAAGCTGGCGGTCCTCACGGCCGCATGCAGAAAAAACACGGACTTCAAGTCCTACATGGAACTGGTGTGTCATACGGTGGCCGTCTGTGCCGTGGACAAAGACGGCGAGACGCTTTTCGAAAAAACCAAGCAGGTGGGAAATATGGACTTGTGCCTGGCGCTCGAAATCTTTGAGGCCGCGGCCGCACTGAATGGCATGGACCCCAAGAAAGCCAAGCTGATCTCCACGGCGCTGACCAAGTTCTCGTAGCAACAGGATCAGTTCGCTCTCCGCGGCGCGGCCCGTGCGTTTCCTCTGAAGGCCGTGCTGGCCGGCGGCCAATGCCGTGTCAGACCCCCAGAGCGGGCCCGGTCCTGGTTTCTGCCCGTCAGGCCACCCCGCCTACGGGGTCATATCCTCCACTACAGCCCGCGCCTGGATCAAGGCATCCATATAGAGGGCGGTGTCCACACTGTAGGACACCACGTTGAACCCCAGACCCATCCAATTCCGACACTGTTCCGGATTGTTGGGTTGAATACCGGCCCCGAGGCCATGCCGGTTGCAGCAGTCCACTACCTCGCGCAGGGCATCCAGAAACTCGGGATTGTCGAATTCCCCGGGTATGTCCAGAGACTGTGCCAGGTCTGCCTGTCCTACCCACAATACATCCACGCCCGGCACCGAAGCGATGGCATCCAGCTCTGTCAGGGCGGCGCGGCTTTCGATCTGGCAAATGATCACTGTCTGGGCGTTGAGTTCCGCCATCTGCTCCCGGGCATCGCCGGTTTCGTAGGCTGTGGCGGAGCCGCCCAGCCCCAAACCTCTGTAGCCCATGGGCGCATACTTGGCGGCCTGCACTACCTGCTGTGCCATCTTGGCACTTCTTACGTTCGGCATCATGATGCCTTGTGCCCCGGTATCCAGCGTGCGGGGAATCATGGGGAAGGCCAACTGGGGGATCCGTACAATGGGAGTCACGGAGGTGGCCCGGTACCACGCGACCAGATCCGCCAGCTGATGCGGGGAAAAGGCCCCGTGTTCCGTGTCCAGCAGCACGAAATCCAGACCCGCCAGTTCGGTCATGCGGGCGATGCCGCGGGTGCCGAATTCCCAGATCATGTGTCCCACGGGTACCGCACCGGCGCGGAAGCGGGAGAGCAAACGGTTTTCGTTCATGGGAACTCCTTTGGGACAGACGCAGAGGTACACAGACTGTCTGAATCTTGCCTTGCGCGGCGTGCAGCCGCAAACCCGGAACGACGCGCCGGGTTCTGTGCATGGCTATGCTGCATCGGGCAGCGCCGGAACGACAGGCTGCCACCAGGCAGTCTGTGTGCCTATCGCCGCAGGCCACTGCGGTTCCCTATGGGTATGGGCCCTTTCACGCCGAGACCTGCGCCCCCCAATCCGGCAGACTGGGTCTCTCCACACTCCTTGCCCTCCGTTCACGGATCGGCCATGAAGCCCTGCAGGCTGGTCCAAAGTCAACGAGAAGGCCGGGCGCGCCGGCCGCGGAGCGACAGACGCCCCGCGGGGAAGAACATTTTGAGGTTGGCGACATGCCGGGCGGCTCTGTGGCTGCCCGGCCTCATTGACGGGCGGCGCGGGCTTGCCGCACAATCTCCCCTATCTGCCCAAAATGGGAATATTCGTGGACGTGGCCCATCACAAAACGGCCCATGGCATTGGCTACGGGACCACCCGGCCAGACTTCATGGGAGTTCTCCAGATCGGGGGCCAGAGGCCACACATGCAGCGTGGCCAAACGCATGCGGCGGCTTTCTTCCAAAGCATCCCGACATTGCTGTATGGTGTGCATGGTGGTCCAGTGCGGTTCATGCCGCGAGCGGCCATGATGGGGCACGCCCCGGGCCAGTTCGCTGGCCAGGAAAGCGGCTTCCTCCGATGAAGCACAGCAGTGCACAATCACGTGTCCCAGAGTCCAGGCCATGGTCCTTTCCTCTGCGGACGCGGCGGCAGAATCGTCCGCTTCGGGGTCCATGGGTTCGAAAGTGACATCGGCGTCAGTGCAGTCGGCGATCATGGCCAGTTGGGCATCGATCATCTCATTTACCAGCTGCCGCAAATCATCGTGCGTCTGCCCGGCGGTGATTTCGGCCAGATTGAATTGCGCGGAGTTGAATTGTGTGTAATCAATCATTGCATGGTTTCCGTTGATTGTCGTGTGCCACCGCCCCACGCCGGCTGGACAATACGCTGCCCGTGCCTGCTGGGGACGTTGTGCAAGGATCCGGGCGGCTTCTGGCAACTATGCCAGAAGAACGGCAGTCAATCCTAATTCCCGCCCGTACGTTTCCCGGGGCCCCGCCCTGGTCCGCTGGATCTGCACCGAAAATGCTGCGGTCGTGTCCCGGAGAGCGTGCTTGCCCAAGGTTCTCCATGCCACTGGGATCTGTTCCCGGTCTCAAAGTCCGGCACGCGCTCGACAGGGGCCTCCCGGATCAGGCCCCAGGATTCCACTCCATCATGGATCGGTCCCATCGAGTTGCCGAGGCGGGGTCTCTGGGAAAAGGGCACCTGAATCCGCCGTCTTTTGCCTGCCGTGCGCCGGCTCCCGGCCAAGCGCCTCGTGCGCGGCGATGGCCGCCGGAAATGCCGTCCCAAAATGTTCCCGCTTCCGTGTGCCGATGTCATGGATGGCTTCCCGATCCTGCACAGTTCCTGGTTTCTGGCGGGCCATTTCCCGCAACGTGCGATCATGGAAGATCACAAACGCGGGGACCGGCCGGTCCCGTGCCAACGTCAGGCGCAGTGCGCGCAGGCGGTCCAACAGCACCTGCTCTGCCTGATCCAGCGGGCGGACTCCTGCCGGTCCCGCCAGGGTTCTCGGCCGACGATTACGCAAGAGGAGAGCCGGAGACGATAGGAAACGAAATGCGCAGGACTCGCGACCGGCCAGCAATCTGCATCCCCAGGGCGTAATCTTCAGGCTGCCCAGTGTCCAGAAAGCCACCCTGTCCTCTGTCCTGGTCCGTCCGGTAGGCCACCGATAGGACTTTCTGACCCGCCACCCGTTCTGCCTCCAGTAGGGGTGGATGCTGGCAGTTGTCACAATTTCTGCACGGCGTGAGTGGTGCGTCAAAGGCCCCCAGGAGGGCACTGCGCCGATCCTGCACGCTTTCGCCAAAGCTGATCAGCAGATCAAGCCGCTGATGTTCGCGGCGGCATTCCGCGTCGTTCAAGGACTGTGCGACAAAACGCCGCCGCTGCACAATGTCATCCCATCCATAGAGCATGTCGGCCTCGGCCAGCCGAGGCCGGTCCGAGGCTGTCAAGGACCGGGATTTGAGACAGGAGTTTGGTTTCCGGCCCCGGGGCCGTCACTTTGCTTGCACCATCTCCAGATTCAGCTGGAGATGGGTTGTGGTCTCGCTGCGGGGGATGGTGACCTGCACCCCCGTCTCCAAATCCTTGATCGTGACCCGGTCTGTCTCCACTTCATCAGAACCTGCGATCAGTACATACCGGATGCCCTGTTTTTCCGCGTAGCGAAACTGCCGCCGCAGACTGCCGACCTCCGGGAACAGGTCCGTGCGAATCCGCGCCTGCCGCAATGTATGGGCCACGCCGTGCAGATATGCGGCGCAGGACGGGTCCATCTGCGAGACCAGCACTTGTGGCCCTTGGCCCAGGTCACCTGGGAACATGTCCCGTTCTGCCATGATCAACAGGATGCGTTCCAGTCCCAGACTGAAGCCGCAGGCGGGAATGTACTTGCCCGCAAACAGGCCCAGCAACTCGTCATAGCGGCCGCCGCCCCCACCGGAACTGGCCAGGTCCGGGAACTGGATCTCGTAAATGGGGCCGGTGTAATATCCCATGCCCCGGGCCAGGAACGGGTCCAGCCACAGACGACCCTGGCACGGACCCTCTGCCAGCAACCGGGCCAGAGCTCTCAGATCTGCCACCCCTTGCAGCCCTTCCGGGTGTTCCGCCAAGTATTGCTCCAGGCTGGCCGCCACCGTCTCGGGCTGTGTTGCCTGGCTCAGCTCCGCCATGAAGCGTGACAAGGACCGGATACTGTCTGCGGAAATCCCGCGGCGCAGCAGCTCTTGCTCCACGCCCGCGGCTCCGATCTTGTCGGCCTTGTCTATCGCCACCAGGGCCGTCGTATGCAGGGCAGAGGGCACTTGGGCCGTATCCAGCAGCCCGGTCAACACCGAGCGGTGATTGATCCGCATCCGGTACGCATCGGGAGCCGAGAACCCCAATGCTTCCAGTACTGCGGCGCCCGCATTGATCACTTCCGCTTCCGCGTCTAGGCTGGCCAGTCCCACCACATCCACATCGCATTGCATGAATTCCCGGTAGCGACCTTTTGCCGGTCTCTCCGCGCGATAGACCGGCTGGATCTGGTACCGTTTGAACACGGGCAGGCATTCCTGCTGATGCCCGGCCACCAACCGTGCCAGGGGCACGGTCAAGTCGTAGCGCAGTCCCATGTCGGCCAGATCTGACCCGTGCAGCGCCCTTTCCAGTTTCTGGCCTCGTTTCAGGACCTTGTACATCAACTGTTCGCCCTCTTCCCCGTATTTGCCCTGCAGGGTGGAGAGTCTTTCCAGGGCCGGAGTCTCGATCGGCTGAAATCCGAACAACTGAAAAACGTGTTTGACGATGTTGATCACGTACTCCCGCTGCGCCACGTCCCGAGGCAACAGGTCCCGCATCCCGGCCACGGGGACTACAGACAGGGGGGTCATGGCGCGCGCCCCTGGACGCGCAGTCCGGTGGCCAGTACCTGGCGGTAGGCCTGCACCCGTTGGCGGCGTAGCGGCGTCTTGTGCCCCAGCAGCAATTTGGCCCCTTCCCAGAGCAGGTTGAGGCGGAATTCCCCCAACAGGTACCGGCGCAGGAGCTCGGCCCAGACCGGTCCAAAAAACTTGCGATAATACCGCACCTTGCTGGTATTGAAATGGATATGGGTCAAGGCCGGCACCTGGGCCGAACTGCTGCCGCCGTAGTGTCGAATGCGGGCCTGAGGACAATACAGCATGGTCCAGCCGGATACCTGCAGGCGGCGGCACAGATCCAACTCTTCGCTGTACATAAAGAAGCCTTCGTCAAATCCTTCGATTTCGGCAAACGCGGCCCGGCGCATCATCATGGCGGCCCCTTCCAGCCAGTCCACCCTTTGCTGAAATGCTGCGGGCCAGGCGCGGCAATGATACCGCCGGGCCCAGGGATTGTCGGGCCAGATACGGCCCAGCCAGGTGCTTTCCAGAAAACCGGTAAGCGGTGTGGGAAAGGTGCGTCTCGAGGCCTGCAGGCTGCCGTCGGCCCTGAACAGCGCGGGACCCACCAGACCGACCCGCGGATGGGCCAGAAGGGCGTCGTGCAAGGCATGAATGGCCGCGGCCCGCACCAGAGTATCCGGATTCAGGAAGAACAGAATCTCGCCCTGACTGGCCTCGGCGCCCAGATTATTGCCCTTGGAGAAGCCGACGTTGGTGTCCGCGGGCAGGAAGCGGACCCAGGGAAACAGGACCGGCACCAGATCCGGGGTGGCGTCTTCACTGTTGCCGTCGACCAGTACCATTTCAAAACACAGCGGGTGCACCCGCCCGACGACGGGTTGCAGAATCCGCACGTGGGGATCCGCGGTGGGATAGCTGATCCGCTCCAGTCGTTCCAATGCGGCCCGCAAGAGATCCCATACGTTCCAGGCAACGGTGACGATGGAAATCTCAGGCACAAGAGGCCTGCATACAGGATCGCACGGCCTGTTGGGATCGGGGGCCATGGGCTCCATGTCGGCTATGCCACCGGAGGCAAGTGCGGTCCCCGCGGGGGAATGGGTTCCAGGATGGTACGTGCCCGCTCATTGAGCCGGTGCAGCAGGGCGTTGGAGAAGCGGTAGTTGAAACGCGTCCGCAGATACCGCGGGGAATACCGGTAAATGACCACCCGCCGATACCCCGGATTTGTGCGCTCCGCCGAGCCGTGTGTAATGCAGTCGGCAAAAAAGAGCACGTCGCCCGCCTTGAGGTAGACCTCCTGCGTGCCATAGGCGGTGCCGGCTGCTTCCCGGATGTCGTGGGCGGCCACAATGCCTTTGCCGTCGCGCTTCAGCCGGGGGTGGGCCTCGGTGGCGCGATGGCTGCCCGGCACCACGGTGGTGGGGCCATCCCCTGGCCCAATGTCCTGCAGAGCCATCAGCAGATTGATTTGTCCGACCATCCACTCTCCGGTGTTTTCCTGGCGGAACGTGAAGTAGCAGAGCGGTGCATGGCCTCCCGAGTGGATGTAGAGGTAGCCACCGGGTCCGCGTACATTCAGGAAATTCTCGTGAATGGACAGTCCGTTGACCGGATTCACATACCTGGTCACCAGCGGCAGCCAGCGCGGATGATCGATCAGTGTTTCAAAGACCGGCCCGCCTTCCACAATGTGCTGGAAGTTGACGCCGTCGTCAGGTCCGTAGCTATGGGTCTCTACATTGCCCAGCCAGGAGCTGGCCACATTTGCCGTCCCGGGCTCGGGATGCCGGACACGGTCCCAGTGGTCATCCACCCACTGGTTCATTGCCGCCAGATCGGCCGGGGAGATGGCCTGATCCAGAATCAGGTATCCGTGCAGGTCAAACATGTAATCAACCAGTGCCGGATTCGTATCCTCGGTTACACGCGGCTCGTAACTTGTATTTGACATCACCGAATCCTTTATCCATGGTACTCCCGGAATCTGGGCAAGAGTCTACTGTCTAACAGTTGTCGCAGACACATTTTCCCGCTCAATAGCGGCCCTCGGAGGCGGGGATCCGGAAATCGCCCCGGGGGATGTGCGCGCTCCCACCCGCCGCCGCGTGCAGCGCTTTGACCGCAAGTGAAGAGAGACCTGGGGATGGACGAGGCCCGGCTGACCCTGGGAAGCTGGCGGCACATCGGCGACCTGCAGGATCTGATGCAGCACTCCTTCTGGGGCATGGCCGACCCGCGCCGATCACGCCATCCTGTCGTTACGGAAATGCGCAGGCAGGGAAAATCCGGTTTTCATGAGGGAACCCGGTCATAACGGTGCGGGACAGTCCACAACCGTGGCCCGTACCAGCACCCAGCGGGCTACGAGTGCGACTTGCCGCCTCCGGGCAGCATTCCTTGCCGTGCTGAGCTGCAGTCTGCCCAGAGCGGCGGCCGGGGACAAAACCCGCAACCGGAGACATAGACCGCTGCCATACCTGTCCTGCCTCCTGCCACCGCCAGATCCCCTGCGGCTCCCACAGCAGGCCCCTTTGTATCTTGATGGAGCGGGTCCTCGGCGCGCATTGCCGCTCAATCCTGGCCAGCCCGTTTGTCCAGCAACGCGTTCAGCCGTTGTATTTCCTGCCGCAGGAGATCTTGCTGCTGCTGGGAGCGAACCTTCTCCTGCTGGATACGGGCCTCGGCCTGGTCGGCACGGGTTTCGGCCTGCTCGGCGCGGATTTCGTCCTGCTCGAGTTCCTCCAGAGTCATCCGGTACCACTCATCCCGTGTCGGGTCCAACAGCCGCAGCTCGATTTCGTGTTCCAGCCCCCATGCAGTTTCCAGTACTCTGCTGGGGTACAGCATGACTTTCCGGTCCGCTACAGTACCGGGCCGGCCTGCGATCGGCGCGTAAGTGGTGCCTGCCAACCGCCAACCTCTGAGAGGCGGACCCCCGGCATATCCCATAGGGTCGTACAGCCAGTATTCCGCGATCTGGGCCAGACGGTAAATCTCATACTTGGTATCCCGGTCGGCTTCGACTGTGCTCTCCGATGTGACCTCCAGGACCAGAGAAGGACGGAGCTCTGCCGAAAGCAGCACCGAACCGTAATCCACATCCGGCCTCAAGACATGGCGCCCAGGCCAAATGGCGATGTCCGGGGCCACGCCCTCCCGGAGGGGTACATTCCGGATCAGCAGATCACTGGTGAGCACACAGGGCAGATCCTGCTTCCGGAGATGTCGACCCAAGGCAATCTCGATCTGTGCCAAGCGTTCGTGATGGAGTTTCGATTCCAAGGTCTTGACTCCCTCACATGCACAGAACGGGTCCTCTGTGATCAAAGAGGCCAGTGTTTTTTCCAGTGTCTTTTCCTGAGCGAGAAGCGCCATGATCCAACTCCCTGCAGATCGACCTGCCCCCCCGATGGCTGCCCGGTCACCCCAGGCATAACAACACCGGTGGACCTTGCCCTGAGGCCCAATGCACAATGGGCTCCGAGACCGGATTGCCATGCACCTTGCGGCTTGTACCGCGGCCGGGGACAGGAGGTGCCCCGGAGTGACTGTCCTGACCATGATAACAGATTTTTGTTCTTGTATTAAAAATGGTCCGTGCCGGAGCCAAAATCGCATCTGCTTCTGCAGAACTCACGGCCAAGGCCGCGGGGATCGGCAAACGCGGAGCAGCCGCGGCCTCCGGAAACCAGGACATGCAAGACATGAACAATGCAATGGGGACCTGAGATGATCGACTCTTCCAGGTCTTTCCCCGTTTCCGGCGCATTCAGGAAGGCAGCACCGTTTTTGCAGCAAACCGCCCATGCAAGCGTGGGGGTGACACGGTCCACTCCTTGTGGGGCCGACGCCAAAGAGGCCACTACTGGGTGTTAATGCACAGCACGGCTCCGCTGGACAAACCCGGCGCGGTGAGGCACGATGCCCGGAATGCGGTCCTGGTGCCCTCTCGTGCCGGATTTGACGATTTCACGACGGAATATCCTTTCCGGTTTTGGCATCCCGCCGCCAGCAAATACTCCGCGTAGTATCTGGGTCGGCAACGGGAGTCGCCCAAACAGACGGGGCTGTCAGTCTCCAAGGGAGATTTCGGCCGCCGGATGCGTGCGTGCCACGTCCGTAATCGCGGCGGACACTGCATACGCGCGGCAGGGGGCGTCACATCCCTTTGCTCTATACCGGGAAGAAGAGGACAGAGTGGCAGCCGCGGGCTTGGCCTTGGCAACCGACTCCCAGCCTGAGGAAGACAGGGCAGTCAGGCGCACTTCAGGGATCGGGAGAACACGAATGCCGACTGCCGTTCACAGCCGGCATCCAGGATATGGCGCTGGGCAAAGCGCGGAGTGGACGGCAATGGGGTCCGGGCGGGCGGGAGGCATCAATGCCTTTACAAAAACATGATGGAGCCCAGTTTGGTGCTCAGGGCAATGCCGGCAGGAAGGCCTATGATGGTAATCGTGAGAAACAGACAAAGGGCCGAGACTACAAGGCCCAGCCACCAACCGATAAACAGGAAGTACAGAATTCTGACAAACCAGTGCGGCTTGTGGGAACCGTCGGCTATGACTACTGTCTGAGGATTGGGGATGCTCATATTCAATCTCCCGGTGCTGCAACAGACACAAATCTTCCCGCCCTTATACCAAGTCCCGCGGGACTCTTGTGTCGAATTTGGCAAACCTGTTTAGGGATATGTGCAAAGGCCAGAGAATGACCTCCCTCACACCACGATGATATTGCAGGTCTCTTGCCTGATTTAGTCCTGATTGCAGGTTGAGCGCATCTCCCATACCCCACTGCACATTCAATGAATAATGCTGTCATGTGATGTAGCAGCGTGTAAAGGCAGGGCTGCCCCGCAAGGATTTCCTTCAATGTCTGGTGGCTTCCGCATCAGACATTGTGCATATTTGCTTGGCAAGACAGGCAACTACCCCGATGCTTGACAGAGGTCGTCTGCGATTTCAGACTGCAGTACCCTTGATGTGAGTTTCCCTTGTTGCCTGGGGTGTCCGTCTCTCCCTGTTATTACCGGAACCGAGGATATCGTGCCACTGGAAGTTCTGGCGCCCTCGCGGAAGGCGCAGGGAGCGGCGTTGCGGGAAGCGCGGACCCAATTCCTGACGTGTGTAGCGAAACGGGAACGGCAGGACAGTCCGTCATGGGCCCGGACCGTGTGCCTGGTGTGGCGGGGCTCACCTGCGGCAGTCCGCCGAGAATGCTGTTCCCGATTGCGCGCGGGATTGGGTCGCGCCCACGATCGGAGCATTGCCCGGCTGGCCCTGCACAGAGGCGGCCGTCCATGGGCACGGGGACATTGAAAACCCGTGCAAGGCAGGACGCGATCGATCCTGCCGGGAGGAAATCCGAGACTTTTGACGACTTGGCAATGGTCCTGGGATGCAGACCATTTGACAAAAACCACTCCAAGTGAATAATGGAGAAAGGACTTACTCCAGTCATTCGGAGTTTCTTGCCTTGCAGGTGAATCCTGACGGTTTGGCCTGCGCCAGTAGGCCTCTTGCTTGCCATATCCTTACAGGAAGGTGTTGCTATGTTGCCCTGTACATTGAGCAGACGTCATTTTCTGCAAACTTCCGTTTTGTGCACTGCAGGTGCCTTAGTGGCCGCCTGTACAGGAATGCCTGCCCAACCAACGGCCGCGCCCGGCACGGCAGGTGATGCCGCGCCGGCGGCCGAGACGGTGGAGGTCGAATTCACGGTCTGGGGATCGTGGGATGCCACCTACAATCTCCTGATGGAACATTTCTATGCTGATTCCAATATGGAAGTAACGATCGGCTCTGCACCATTTCCCCAGTACCATGATCGGCTTCTGACTCGTTTTGCCTCAGGCGATCTGCCGGAAGTGGCCATGATCGTGGACTTCGACTTCGCGCGTTTCCAAAACCGCGGGTTTCTGAACGATCTGACATCGTATGTGGAGGCCCATCCCACGTGGGACATCAGTGCCCCGGGGTTCAATCATTTCTATCCCGTCATCACGGATTTCTTCAAGTCCGAAGGCAAGCCTTTTGCCATTCCCGCGGAAGTCAACCCCATGGGAATTGGGTTCAACATCGACATGTTCGCCGAGGCGGGAGTCCCCACGCCGTATGAGCAGTGGCAGAACGATGCCTGGAACTGGGACACCTTTGTGGAAACGGCCCAGGCGATGATGCAGGGCGAGGACGAAGAGAAGATTTACGGTTGGACGGCAGGGCCGCTGCGGATCTGGGACATCTCCAACCGGATTTGGCAGAACGGCGGCGATGTGTTCAACGAAGACAAGACGCAGGTCGTCGTCAATGAACCGGCGGCCGCCGAGGCGATCCAATGGATCTTCGATCTGTATCTGGTGCACAAGCTCGGTCCGGCCAATCTGCGTTCGTCCGATGCCAGTTCCGGAGGGCTCTTCAGCCAGGGTCGTTTGGCCATGCGCGATGTTGGCACCTGGACCCGCAAGGGCCTGGAAGGCGCCGATATCAATTGGGGGGTCGCGCCCCAGCCCAAGTCCCGGGAATATGCGACCTGGACCGGCGGCTTTTCCTATTCCATCCCCAAGGGGATCGAGAATACGGATGCGGCGTGGCAAGTGATTCAGGACACGGCTTCGCTGGAGGGGGCCCAGTTCCTGTTGCGCAATGGCGGGGCCGGCAGTTCGGTCATCGCGGCGATGGAATCGGATGCGTTTGTCTTTGAACCGCCCAGGCATTCCGAAGTCTTCCTGGAAATGCTGAAGACGGCCCATCCGCAGCCTTTTATTCGGCGGAATCAGGAATTCTTGGAAATCTGGGACCGCGAAATGGATCTGGTGTCCATTGGCGACAAAACGGCCCAGGCCGCCACGGAAACCATCAAACAGGAAGTGGAACCTCTGCTGGTAGCCTAGGCCCATACCGTGAACACTGATGGCGAGGCGTGAAATTCTGCTGTCGCCTCTCGGCCCCGGTGGCCCAACGGCCACCGGGGCCCACGCGGTGTAGAACGCCAGGTTGTCCGGCTGGGGACTGCTCCGGTAGTGCCCCGGCCTGTATGCCTTGAGTTGCTGTCCGCCCTGCCAACCCGAATGACTTCCACGCAAGAAGCCCGGACCCTCAGTCCCACCTGGTCCGTACCGCACCGCAGAAAACAACTGCGCCACCAGCCTTTGTTTGTGGCGCTGTTGTTCCTGGCACCCAGTCTCCTCGGCCTGTTTCTGCTGCAGGTATTCCCCATTGGCACCGCCCTGGTCCTGGGCGTGTCCGAGTGGAACATCATCGATCCCATGGAATTTGTGGGTCTAAAGAATTTCCGTGATGTACTGACTGACGCAACTTTCTTTCGTTCCCTGCAAAACACCCTCTATCTGACAGCCGGACTGGAGGTGCTCAATACGGTCCTCGGGCTGGCGGCGGCCATGCTGCTCCGGCATGCCTTGCGCGGGATTGGCTTGTATCGCACGATCTATTTCCTGCCCTTGATTACCACCTGGGCGGCCGTGGCCATTGCCTGGCGCTACATGTACAGCCTGGATGGGCCAATCAACGCGGCGTTGGCGCCGCTGGGCATCGATCCGATCCCGTGGCTGTCCCGACCGGAATGGGCCATGCCGGCCGTCATCGTCACCATCACCTGGAAGACCCTGGCCTGGAAAACCATTATCCTGCTGGCCGGCCTGCAGTCCATTCCCACGGTGTATTACGAAGCGTCCAGCATAGACGGGGCCCGGAAGGGACAGCAATTTTTCAGGATCACCCTGCCCCTGCTGTCGCCGGCCTTGTTTTTTGCCCTGATCATCGGCATCATCAATACGTTGCAGCTGTTTGATCCCATTTTCATTATGACGGACGGTGGTCCGGCCGACGCCACCCGCACCTTGAGCTATTACATCTACGCGCGGGGCTTCCAGTCCCTGCGCATGGGGTATGCTGCCGCGTTGTCGTGGGTGCTGTTTGCCATCATTCTGCTCTTTACCCTGTTCCAATGGGTCCTGCAAAAGCGCTGGGTGTTTTATCAGTAAGGGCTGCCCCGTGACCCGCATGCGCGCTGTCGGCCGACACATTCCAGCCACCGGATGTAGCATCTAGCCCCCAGGAGCCGTTTTTGGAGCGGCGGAAATCCATGCAACTCACGCGCGGCCAATTCACCCAAGTGCACATTGTCCTGTTTCTGGGCGCGGTGATCATGGTGCTGCCCTTTCTGTGGATGATATCCGCCTCGCTGCAGACCTTGACCGAGGTGGAGTCGTTTCCGCCGGTCTGGATTCCTGCCGTGCCGCAGTGGTCCAACTATGTCACGGCCACATTTGACTACAACATCGGTCGGTCGTTGCTGAACAGCACGATTGTGACCATGGTTTCGGTGGTAGGCCAGTTGCTCATTTGCTCCTTGTCCGCATATGCCTTCTCGCGTCTGCGCTTTCCGGGGCGGGATTGGATTTTCCTGATCTATCTGGCCACTATGATGATTCCCCACTATGTGACCATCATTCCGCTGTACACCATGGTCTTTGCCGCGGGCCTGATCGACACCTTCACCGCCTTGATCGTGCCCGGCCTGTTCAGTCCGTTCGGCACCTTCCTGCTGCGCCAGTTCTTCAACCAGATTCCGATTAGCCTGGACGAAGCCACCCTCATGGACGGTGGCAATCACTGGCACATCTACTGGCATGTGATCATGCCCCTCTCCCGGTCCGGATTGGGGGCGCTGGGCATTTTCAGCTTCCTGGGGATCTGGAACACCCTGTTCTGGCCGGTCCTGGTGATCAACTCGAAGGAGCTCTTCACTTTGCCTTTGGCTCTGGCCATGGCACAGGGTCAGTTCGTGAGCCTGATCCATGTGCAGATGGCGGGCGCCGTCATTGCCTGTCTGCCCGTCATCCTCGTCTTTCTCATGCTGCAAAAACAGTTTATTTCCAGCATTGCCCTGAGCGGCATGAAGCAATGACATAACCGGTTTTCACACGGTGTCCGGCCCGCCGTAGGCCCCGCGCGGCTGTGGGCGCGTTGCCGCGGCGCACCACTGCAGAGCCCCCATCAATTTGCTATGGGTATCTCGCATGTACTTAATCTACTGGTGAATGGCATCCCGATGGTACGCCAGGGACAACATACGGGACAGCGGCCCGGTAAAGTGCGGGCACCCCACCTGACCCAGGCGGCGCCCGCGAGTTCCGGTCCCGCCGCAAGGCGCGCAGAGCGACAAGGGGCCGCGGAAGTCTGTACGCGCACTGTTCCGGCCCTGTATTCCTTCTCGGCACAGGGGCAAAGAGATACAGGCGATCCGGGGCCCGGGTGGATCGCCCCTTGGGCCGCGGCGGATCCAGTCTGGGCCAGGGCAATATCGGGATGCAGGTCCAGCGTGGGACCTGTGCAGGTCCTGGCCTGTACTGGAGGGCCGCGGCCCAGCGTCCGCGCTGCGGTGCCGGGAGTGGATGCCTCACCCCACAGGCGGGACCATGAATGAATAAGGTACGCTCCCTGCGGAGTGCCCTGGCCGCCCATGGACAGAACATGGTGGCGCATAATGGGGGGGGGGGGGGGGGGGGGGAGCAAGTTGCCCTCCTGGACTATCTGGGCCTGTGTCTGAGCGTCCTTGGCCTGGGCTATCTTGTCGCGGCCGACGCGCTGCAATACAGGGCGCTGGTGCAGGAAGACAGCGTGGTGGAGAATCTCACTGCGGTCTGGCTGGGTCTGGCCGGTCTCGTCCTGTTGTTCGCTGCAGGAGGCAGCGGGGCCCTGGGGCGGCGCGGCGTCTATGTGCTGGGGGGCCTCGCCCTGGTGTTCGGTGCGGGCGAGGAAATCAGTTGGGGGCAACAGCTCTTCGGCTTCGCGACGCCCGGTTTCCTGCAGGCGGTGAACTACCAGGGCGAATTCACCGTGCACAACATCGGTGCCGCCAACACAGTCAACACAGTGATACAACACATCCTGCAGTACGCCACCCTGCTGCTGTGCACGGCCACCGGCGCCGCTTTCGTGTGCCGCAAGGATACCCTCGGCGGGATCCCCTTGCCCTCCATGCCCCTGCTGCTGGGCTTTCTGGTGATGCTGGCCCACTATCCGGGTACGGTGGCCTACTCTGCGAATCCCGACATCCCGTTTGTTTTTTGGCATCCGGACTTCCTTTTCAGGGGCGGGAACCATCTGTTGCTGCTGCTGGCCTGCTACACGCTGTTTTCCCGACAACCCGGGTGGTTCATGCTCATCGCCACCACGGGGCTGCTGGTGCTGGCGGTCTCGTATGTGAACCAGTACAACCCCTACCCGGGGAAGATCAATGAAATGCGGGAGTATCTGTTCGGTTTTCTTTGCCTGGGCTATGCGCTGGAACTGGGGCTGGGGCCGGGCGGCCGGAACACAGCACCCGCGGGGCCGGTCTGGCGGACGGTGTGCGCGGGAGTCGTGGTGGCCAGTGTCGGGTTGATGGGGTTTCAGTATGTCAGGATCCGGACCGAGGCCCGGACCGAGGCGGCTTTCATCGAGAGGACCTATCAGGCACTCGCGGCCCAGACGCCGGTCGTCCGCGCCGCATTTGCGGTCTATCTCCGCGACAACCGGTTGATCTACTTCAAGGAGCCGTGTGCGCCGGCGGATACCGAGGCGCCGTTCATCCTGCATCTGGTGCCGGCCGATCCGGACAGCCTGCCCCGGGCGCGGCGGGCATACGGCTTCGACAATTGGGACTTTCGTTTCCGGGAAAAGGCCGGTATGCACGCCGCCGGGAAGTGCCTTGTGATCATCCCGCTGCCGGAGTATGACATTGTGCGCATGCGCGTCGGCCAACGGCGCTCCGGCGAGCCACCCCTCTGGCAAGCGGAATTTGCAGTGCGCCCGACTGCGGCGGCTTTCATCGAGAGGACCTCTCAGGTGCTCGCGGCCCAGGTGCCGGTCGTCCGTGCCGCATTTGCGGTCTATCTCATTGAAAACCGGTTGATCTACTTCAAGGAGCCGTGTGCGCCGGCGGATACCGAGGCGCCGTTCGTCCTGCATCTGGTGCCGGCCGATCCGGACAGCCTGCCCCGGGCGCGGCAGGCATACGGCTTTGACAATCGGGATTTTCGTTTCCGGGAGCAGGGCGGGATGCACGCCGCCGGGAAGTGCCTTGTGATCATCCCGCTGCCGGAGTATGACATTGTGCGCATGCGCGTCGGCCAATGGCTCCCCGCCGCGCAACGGACCCTCTGGCAAGCGGACTTTGCGGTGCGGGAGTGACGGTGCCGCTGCCATCCTGGTGCAAGCGGCCGGGACCGCCAACGCGGGCGTGCAACCGGCCAACGCGAGGAACGCCCTGTGACGGCCATGGGCTGTGGAGCCAGCTCCTGGCAGGCCTTTCCACCACCTGGACAGAAGAGACCCGGGAGTTTTTGCAGTCTGGCCAGCGTCGCCTGGGGTGACGCCCCACACCTACCACGACATCGAACAGATTACGGTACCGGCCTGTCTGGAGGAATTCCGGCAGGACTACGAAGGCGTGGCCTGGTATGGCAAGACTTTCGATTTGCCCGCAGCATGGCACGGCCAAACCGTGCGCCTGTGTTTTGAGGCCGTCAATTACCGGGCCGAAGTCTGGGTGAACGGCAGGGCCGCGGGCCACCACGAAGGCGGCTATGTCGGATTTGCCTTGGAGATCGGCGATCTCCTGCACGTGGATCAAACCAATGCAAGCCCGCCGCGGCACTCGCGGCCATGGGGCGGACCGCCGTGGGGCGTGTTGCTGCGCTGCCCGGCCCCGGAGTCGCAGCCGACGATGCAGTCGGCTGCCCTGTCCGTGCACCATCGTCCCGAGCCATTGTGGTTTCGATGTTGTCGTTGCCGCGGCGCACCACTGCAGAGCCCCATCAATTTGCTATGGGCATCTCGCATGTATTCTGGTGAATGACATCCCGGTGGTATACACTAGGGACAACATACGGGACAGCGGTCCAATACCGCGGAAGCATCCACTCCCGGCTCGCCGCGAAGACGCTGGACCATGGCCCTCCAGTATATGCCAGGACCTGCACAATGTCCTGGAAATCCCGACAGTCCCCTGACCCAACGCATGGCCGACATGCTCTGTTGACCACTCATCCTGCAGTCGAATTTTTTACATCGATCTGCACAGTGACAAATGAGGTACAGGCCATCCGGGCCCGGGTGGCTCTCCCCTTGGGCCGCGGCGGATCCGGTCTGCGGTCTGGGCCATGGAGATATCGGGATACAGGTACAACGCTGCGGTGCCGGGAGTGGATGCTTCCGCGGTATTGGACCGGTAGAACCGCGGGATACTCTTACCACACAGGCGGGACCATGCATAAGATACGCTCCCTGCGGAGCACCCCGGCCACCCATGGGAAGAACATGGTGGCGCATAATGGGAGAGGGGGGGGGGAGCGAGTTGCCCTTCTGGGTTATCTGGGCCTGTGTCTGAACGTCCTGTGCCTGAGCTATCTCTTCGCGGCCGACGCGCCGCAATACAGGGCGCTGATGCAGGAAGACAAGGTGGTGGAGAATCTCACTGCAGTCTGGCTGGGTCTGGCCGGTCTCGTCCTGTTTTTCGCCGCCGGGAGGGAGCAGAGCCTGGGGCGGCGCAGCGTCTACGTGCTGGGGGGCCTCGTCCTGGTGTTCGGTGCGGGCGAGGAAATCAGTTGGGGGCAACGGATCTTCGGCTTCGCGACGCCCGGTTTCCTGCAGGCGGTGAACTCCCAGAACGAATTCAACGTGCACAACATTGTCATCGGTTCCCAAGATTGGAATATAGTGAAAAGAGTCATCTGGTACGCCACCCTGCTGCTGTGCACGGCCACCAGCGCCGCTTTCCTGTGCCACAAGGATACCCTCGGCGGGATCCCCTGGCCCTCCATGCCCCTGATGCTGGGCTTTCTGGTGATGCTGGCCTATTTTACGACTTCCGGCAGCGGACTGGTTTTGGATCCGAACTTCCTTTTCACGCGCGGGAAACATCTGTTGCTGCTGCTGGCCTTCTACACGCTGTTTGCCCGACAACCCGGGTGGTTCATGCTCATCGCCACTACGGTGATACTGGTGCTGGCGGTCTCGTATGTGAACCGGTACAACTCCCGGGCCATTGACCTTAACGCGATGGTGGAAGTGCAGGAGTATCTGTTCGGTTTTCTCTGCCTGGGCTATGCGCTGGAACTGGGGCTGGGGCTGGGCGGGCGGAACACGGCGCCCGCGGGTCTGGCCTGGCGAACGGTGTGCGCAGGAGTCGTGGTGGCCAGTGTCGGGTTGATGGGGTTTCAGTATGTCAGGATCCGGACTGAGGCGGCTTTCATCGAGAGGACCTATCAGGCGCTCGCGGCCCAGGAGCCAGTCGTCCGCGCCGAATTTGCGGTCTATCTCCGCAAAAACCGGTTGACCTACTTCAAGGAGCCGTGTGTGCCGGCAGATACCGAGGCGCTGTTCGTCCTGCATCTGGTGCCGGCCGATCTGGACAGCCTGCCCCGGGCGCGGCGGGCATACGGCTTCGACAATCGGGATTTTTACTTCCAGGGAGCGGGCGGTGTGCACGCTGACGGGAAGTGTTTTGTCATCATCCCGCTGCCGGCGTACGACATTGTGCGCATGCGCGTCGGCCAATGGCTCTCCGCCGAGTCACGGGACCTCTGGCAAGCGGAATTTGCGGTGCGGGAGTGACGGTGCCGCTGCCATCGCCATCCTGGTGCAAGCGGCCGGGACCGCCAACGCGGGCGTGCAACCGGCCAACGTGAGGAGCGCCCTGTGACGTGTGACGGCCATGGGCTGTGGAGCCAGCTTCTGGCAGGCCTTTCCACCTCTTGGATAGCAGAGACCCGGGAGTTTCTGCAGTCCGGCCAGCGTCGCCTGGGGTGACGCCCCACACCGAGCACAGCCGCGGGTCTGAGCCCGCCAGGGCAGGCCACCCTGCCCCGGTAACGCACGCTCACTGCCCATCGGCAACACGCAGCGGCACCCGTCGGCATTGCCTCTCTGGTCAGGACACCACAGGAGGCTACGCGATGGACCCGACTGCCCGCTTCGACCTGGCCGGCCGGGCACTCTGCTCCAAAGGATGTACTGTGCTGGGCAGATACCCCTGCTGCCGGACGACTCTCGGCGCCCGCGGAGAACAAGACAGGGCAGCGTATCATGCCCGGTCGCCGTATCCAGGTCCCAAGCCTCTGCCTGCGACAGTTACACCCAATATAGGCCAGGAATAGGCTCTGCATGAAATCCCCCATTTCTCTGGATGGTAGCTGGCACGGGATTGTTGAGCACCCGAATCGCGGCCGGATCCTTGCCTGGCAGCATCGGGAGAACTTTCACGGCTACCACGGCATCGCACAGGCTGCGGTACCGGCTGGTCTGGAGGAATTCCGGCAGGACTACGAAGGCGGCTCTGTCGGATTTGCCTTGGAGCTCGGCGATCTCCTGCACGTGGACCCAGCCAATGCAAGCCCGCCGCGGCACTCGCGGCCATGGAGCGGACCGCCGTGGGGGGCCATACGCGCAGCTACATCCAGCCCGGTCTCCTGACCCACATTTCCGAATGGGGCTACGGCAGCATCCCGGATCTGGAAGACAACATACTCCGGTATCGGCGCGAAGGCAATTCCCATGCTGCAAAAGCAGTTCGTTTCCAGCATTGCCCTGAGCGGCATGAAGCAATGACAGACCGGTTTTCACACGGTGTCCGGCCCGCCGTGGGGCGTGTTGCCGCGGCGCACCACTGAAGAGCCCCATCAATTTGCTATGGGCATCTCGCATGTATTCTGGTGAATGGCATTCCGGTGGTACGCCAGGGACAATATACGGGACAGCGGTCCAATACCGCGGAGGCATGCCTCCGCGGTATGATGGGCTCCAGTGCGCTGGATGCCTCACCCCACAGGCGGAACCATGAATAATGAATCACGGTACATGAATCACGGTACGCTCCCTGCGGAGCACCCGGGCAGAACATGGTTGCGCGTAATGGGGGGGGGGGGGGGCGAGTTGCCCTCTTCGGCTATCTGGGCGTGTGTCTGAACGTCCTGTGCCTGGGCTATCTCTTCGCGGCCGACGGGCCGCAATACTGGGCGCTGACGTGGGAAGACAGTGTGGTGGAGAGTCTCACCGCGGTCTGGCTGGGTCTGGCCGGTCTCGTCCTGTTTTTCGCCGCCGGGCGGCAGCGGAGCCTGGGGCGGCGCGGCGTCTATGTGCTGGGGGGCCTCGCCCTGGTGTTCGGGGCGGGCGAGGAAATCAGTTGGGGGCAACGGATCTTCGGCTTCGCGACGCCCGGTTTCCTGCAGGCGGTGAACTCCCAGGGCGAATTCAACGTGCACAACATCAGTACCCAAACAGTGAAAAGCGCCGTCTGGTACGCCATCCTGCTGCTGTGCACGGTCACCGGCGCCGCTTTCCTGTGCCGCAAGGACACCCTCTGCGGGATCCCCTTGCCCTCCATGCCCCTGCTGCTGGGCTTTCTGGTGATGCTGGCCTACTATACGACTTTCCAAAGCAGATGGGTTTTGGATCCGGGCTTCCTTTTCATGCGCGGGAAACATCTGTTGCTACTGCTGGCCTGCTACACGCTGTTTGCCCGACAACCCGGGTGGTTCATGCTCATCGCCACCACGGTGGTGCTGGTGCTGGCGGTCTCGTATGTGAACCGGTACAACTCCCGAGTCATTTTCCCTCACGCGATGACTGAAGTGCAGGAGTATCTGTTCGGTTTTCTCTGCCTGGGCTATGCGCTGGAACTGGGGCTGGGGCCGGGCGGGCGGAACACGGCGCCCGCGGGGCCGGCCTGGGGGACGGTGTGCACGGGAGTCGTGGTGGCCAGTGTCGGGTTGATGGGGTTTCAGTATGTCACGATCCGGACTGAGGCGACTTTCATCGAGAGGACCTATCAGGCGCTCGCGGTCCAGGCGCCGGTCGTCCGCGCCGCATTTGAGGTCTATCTCATTGACAACCGGTTGATCTACTTCCGGGAACCGTGTGTGCCGGCGGATACCGAGGCGCAGTTCATCGTGCACCTGGTGCCGGCCGATCCGGACAGCCTGCCCCGGGCGCGGCGGACATACGGCTTTGGAAATCAGGATTTTCGTTTCCGGGCGCTGGGCGGGATGCACACCGACGGGCAGTGCCTTGTGATCATCCCGCTGCCGAAGTACGACATTGTGCGCATGCGCGTCGGCCAACGGGACCTCTGGCAAGCGGAATTTGCGGTGCGCCAGACTGCGGCGGCTTTCATCGAGAAAACCTCTCAGGCGCTCGCGGCCCAGGTGCCGGTCGTCCGTGCCGAATTTGAGGTCTATCTCCGCGACAACCGGTTGATCTACTTCCGGGAGCCGTGTACGCCGGCAGATACCGAGGCGCCGTTCTTCCTGCATCTGGTGCCGGCCGATCCGGACAGCCTGCCCCGGGCGCGGCAGGAATACGGCTTCGACAATCGGGATTTTCGTTTCCGGGAAGCGGGCGGGATGCACGCCGACGGGCAGTGCCTTGTGATCATCCGGCTGCCGAAGTACGACATTGTGCGCATGCGCGTCGGCCAATGGCTCCCCGCCGAGCGACGGATCCTCTGGCAAGCGGAATTTGCGGTGCAGGAGTGACGGTGCCGCTGCTATCCTGGCGCAAGCGGCCAGGACCGCCAACGCGAGGAGCGCCCTGTGACGGCCATGGGCTGTGGAGCCAGCTCCTGGCAGGCCTTTCCACCGCCTGGACAGAAGAGACCCAGGAGTTGCGGTGCCGGGCAGATACCCCTGCCGGACGACTCGGCGCCCGCGGAGAACAAGACAGGGCAGCGTATCATGCCCGGTCGCCGTATCCAGATCCCCAGGCCTCTGCCTGCGACAGTTACACCCATATAGACCAGGAGTAAGCTCTACATGAAATCCACCATTTCTCTGGATGGTAGCTGGCACGTGATTTTTGATCACCAGAATCGCGGCCGGATCCTGGCTTGGCAGCATCGGGAGAACTTTCACGGCTACCACGACATCGAACAGATTACGGTACCGGCTTGTCTGGAGGAATTCCGGCAGGACTACGAAGGCGTGGCCTGGTATGGCAAGACTTTCGATTTGCCCGCAGCATGGCACGGCCAAACCGTGCGCCTATGTTTTGAGGCCGTCAATTACCGGGCCGAAGTTTGGGTGAACGGCAGGGCCGCGGGCCAGCACGAAGGCGGCTATGTCGGATTTGCCTTGGAGATCGGCGATCTCCTGCACGTGGACCAAACCAATTTCATTGCCGTGCGGGTCATCACGCCGCTGATCACGCGCGACGTGATCATCGACGGACTGGGCCGGGACGACATGCCGCATTGGCGGGGGGCGATCGCGGGCGGAATCTGGCAGTCTGTGTGTCTGGTGGCAACGGATGCCGTCTATATTGACGATGTATTTGTCCGCGGCAACATCGAATCCGGCGCCGTGACCGTGGAAGCGACCTTCCGCAACACCGGTCTCCAGGCGTGCCCGGTCGCAGTGCACTGGGATATCGCGTGTTGCATCGACGATACATCCATTGTCTCGGAATCGGAAAGTTTCCGGTTGCGGCCGGGCACCAGCCAATTGACGCGCGAGTTTGTCGTGCCGGACTTCCGGCTCTGGCAGCTGGACGATCCCCGGCTCTACCGGTTAACTGCCCGCGTTCTGCTCCAGAACGCGGTGTCGGACGCGGTGGAAACCCGTTTTGGCTTTCGGGAATTCACCGTCAGAGGCAAACACTTCTATCTCAACGGCGTCAAAATCATCCTTAAGACCGCCTTCAACGAGGCCTTTTACCCCCATTCGCTGGCGTATCCCCGCGATCGGGCATTGCTCAAACGGGAATTCCGGTTGAGCAAAGAGGGCAACATCAACATGATCCGCCCGTGGCGCAAACCCCAGCCGCCGGTGGTTTATGACCTGGCGGACGAGATGGGCATCCTGTTCGTGGGCGCCCTGCCGGTGGAGTGTATGGACCAGTGGCCGCAGATCACTCCCTACACCCGGCACCGCATCGAACAGGAAGTCACCGCGATGGTACGGCGGGATCGCAACCATCCCTCCATCGTCATCTGGGAAATGTTCAATGAAATTCTGCGCGACGATCTCAAACGGCTGCGACACAGCACTTCCCTGCAAGCCCGCACGCTGGACGAAACCCGGATTATCATGGACGAAGCGGGCGGTTTCGCGGGAGTATGCAGCCTGTATCTGCCCGGCAGCTACGAACCCACCCTGATCAACGACGTGCATGACTATCCCGGAACGCCTCTGGATCAGGCCAGCTACGACAACCTGCTAATTCTGGGCAAGCCCGCCGCGGCACTCGCGGCCATGGGGCGGACCGGCGTAGGAGTCCATACGCGCAGCCACATCCAGCCCGGTCTCCTGACCAACATTTCCGAATTGGGCTACGGCAGCATCCCGGATCTGGAAGGCAACATGATCCGGTATCGGCGCGAAGGCAATCCCCTGACTCCGGACTACCGGATACACGCGCGTCTGTACGCATCCTACAAATCGGTGCTGATGCAGTCCGGAACCCATCAAGTCTTCCCGACGTTCCGGGATTTCGTGGCGGCCTGCCAGGAAATCCACTATACGGGCAACAAACTGATGGCAGAGGCCTGCCGCATCAACCCTGACATCGCCGGCATCGGCATTCATGCGCTCAATGACGGCGACTGGATTGTGGGCGCGGGCCTCATCGACAATTTTCGCAATCCCAAACGCGCCTATTACGCCATTCAGGAGGTCTTTGCCGACCGCTATGTTGCCGTGCGCCCGAGTCGGCAGAATCTCTATGCAGGTCAGGACCTGCACATTACGCTCACTTCTGTCAACGACAAGGAAGCGCTTTCCGGGACCCTGTCTGTGCAGGTGACCACCAGTGCCGGTCATACATTGCTGGAGGCGCAGGCCCCGGCTCTCTTGCCCCAGGGCATTGTCGACCTGGGAGTATATGATGTTGCTACCGACCATGTGGCGGGATTGTGCCAGGTCGAAGTGATCTTTGCTCCGGCAGCATCCAAGGCCGTCCGTGGCAGCTCCAGTTTCTTTGTGCTCGATCCGGCACAGTCAACGCTGCTCCGGCAGGAAATCGCGGTCATTGACGTTGACGGAACCTTGGGTACCTATCTCCAGGGCATGGGGGCGGAATACAAAACGTTTGCAGCGGGCACACCGGGTACATGTCCGGTCCTGGTGAATTTGAACGGGTGGACAGGGGAACCCCTGCCCGCCTGCGCGGCACTGGCGGACTGGGTGCGGAGTGGCGGCCAGGCCGTCTTTCTGGGCGCCCCGCCCGCATCGGCATTGCAGGCCGCGACGCCATTGCGTCGTATGTGGGGCCATGTTCCCAGAAACATGCTTTGGCCTTTCGATGTGACCTACTTCAATGCCAAGGGCACATGGGTGCCCTGCAGTCATGTTGTCAAGCAGCATCCGGTGTACGATGGATTGCCATCGGATTGCCTGATGGGGCAGGAGTATCGCGAGGTTGTTTCGCGGTGGTCCATGGCCCAGCCGGCCACTGACTGGATCAGCGGCACCATTACCTACGACTGGTATGCCGGTTTGAAACACAAACAGAACTACACTGGAGTCTCCGGTGCCATGCACGGGGCCGATCTAATGCAAATGCCCTATGGGGCAGGTCATTATCTTCTCTGTACGCACCGGATTGTGGAAAATCTGGGCCATGATCCCGTGGCTGACCGCTTGCTGAGTAACTTGCTGCGGTGGGTTGCCGGCGAGGTATAGACCAGTGGCCCAGCCGGCACGGCCTCCGCCCTGGAAACCGGGAGATGTAGGACATGCACAGGACAATCGAGACTTGCGATGATCGGCTTTTTGAGGTGTTCGCCCGTTTCCGGCGCATCCAGGATGGCAATGCGGTTTTTTTCTGCGAGCCGCCCGAATGGGCGGCCGCAGCCCATGCGATCGTGGTCGGCGACACGGTCTATTACTTGTGGGGAAGACGCAAAAGCGGCAACTACTGGGTGCTGATGCATAGCACGGCCCCGGCGGACCATCCCTGGGCGGTGAGTCACGATGCGCGGAATCCGGTTCTGGTGCCTGCCCCAACAGGATTTGACGATTACACCACCGAATATCCCTTCCCGTTCTGGAATCCTGCCGACGGCAAATACTATGCCTATTACCTGGGTCGGCGGCGGAAGCCGCCCAAACAGACAGGGCTGTTGGTCACCGATGACGATTTCGGCTGCTGGACGCGGGTGCGTGCCACTCCCGTGATTGCGGCGGAGGCTGTATATGAACGGCAAGGGGCGTCCCATCCCTCGGTGGCCGTGGTTGGGGACACCATTCACATCGTCTATACCGGGGAATCGGAACGGCTGCCGGTGATCTGCCATGCCACCGCTCCAACCCATGATCCCGCGGCTGTGACGAAAGACCCCGCCAATCCTGTTTTCCGGGGCAGTGGTCAATCTTGGGATCGGGAAGGGGTGCGTGAGGCGGAAATCTTCAGGGGTCCACAGTATTTTCATATCCTGTACGGCGGATTTGATGGTCATGCCTGGCAGATCGGGCATGTGCGTACCCGCGATTTCCGGCACTTTGAAGCCAATCCCCGCAATCCCGTCTTCACGCCCTCGGCCCGGCGCGGCATGTGGGACTGTGACGGGGTCCTGACGCCGCAAGTCTTTGTCAGTGCCGGTTCGTTCTATTTGCTCTATGCAGGACGGAAGGGGACAGAGTGGCAATCGGGCTTGGCCATCGCCGACAGTACCTAGCGTTGGAGCGGCAAGGGTTTCCAGATGCCTGCAACGGGCCAGGGCACACGCATGCAGGTGTCCTCGCCAATACCGCACTTCCAGGGCCATAGCCTGGCCCTGAACCGGTTACGGGGTTGAAGGCCACGCGACAGCGTGCGGCGGAAGACGTCAACGCTCTGCAAAAAACATGATGGAGTTCAGTTGGGTGCTCAGGGCCAGGTCTGCGGGAAGCCCATGATGGCAGAAACAGACATATGGCCGTGACCGCAAGGCCATGCCATCATCCGATCCACCCGCAGTGCAGCATGCTTGCCCACCAAGGGGACTTGCCGGTGCCAGCCGCGACGGCCCCTGTCTGCCGGTTGTTGTTGCGCATGTTCAGTCTCCCCAGGCTTTGCATGTCCCGTTCCGATGGACGCGGGCGGCCTGGACTACAAACGGACCCCCGTTTGCTTGCCTCAAAGGGGACACGAGGACCCTGCCAAACCCATCCCGCGATGGCCTCTCGTGTCACTGCCTACTAATCCTGTGCCCACCCTCCACAGCCTGTGCGCGGCGTCTGCCATGCCGGTCCCACCGTGCCTGCGGACCCTGAATGCCGCTGCCCCGGACTACAGCTACAGCAGCCGGGTGAAGACCATATCTCCCTGTTCGTGCAACAGTTGGCGGTATTCCGAAGGCGGAAACAGCTGCAGGCAGGCCTGGGCCTTGGCTACATAGCGCCGGGCCAGCGCGTAGGCACTGTCAATGGCACTGGATTGGCAGGTTTCTGTCACGAAGTTCCGCACCGCCTGAGCCCAGATCTCCGGCTCGCGAAACCGATAGGAATTGGCCTCTTTCAAGTCGGCCAATACCTGCTGTCGTGCCGCGTGCTGGTCCAAATACAGGAAAAAAGGCAGGGTGCAATGGCCATTCAGCAAGTCGCAGCCCGCGGGTTTGCCCAAGGTCTCCGGTTCGCTGATGTAGTCCAGGATGTCATCCACCATCTGAAACGCCATCCCGAAGTAATAGCCAAACTGGCGCAGGGCCCGGATTCGCACGTCGCTGAATCCCGCCAGAAACCCCGCGCTCTCGGTCGCGATGCGGAAAATGCTGGATGTCTTCCAGGCAATGCGCTTGAAGTATTGCCCGCGGCTCGTGTCCAGGTCGTGTTTGACTTTCAGCTGTTCGATCTCGCCTTGCACCAGTATTTCCAGCGACTCGCTGAAGATCTGATTCACGCGCGCATGCCCCGTGTGTGCGCTGTAGTACGCGGCTTGGGCAAACATGTAGTTGCCTGCCAGTACCGAAGCTCCGGAAGACCATGTGGAGTTGAGCGTGGGGGCCCCGCGCCGGAGCGTGGCTTCATCAATCACATCGTCATGCACCAGGGTGGAAGTGTGCAGCATTTCCACAGCTCCGCCCAGGGCAATTACCGCATCCGGGATCGGGTCCTGGGGATGCCGGAGCAGACTGGCACTGAGCAAGGCCAGGGCGGGGCGCAACCGCTTGCCGCCGCGGTCCAGAATCCTGAGATACGCCTCGCGCAAAGGGGGCAGCTCTGTGACTGCTGTCGTGCGCATCATCTCCTCCACCGCGTCCAGCTCGGGACGAATCAGGGCGTAGTGGGTCGCCATATGCTGGCCGGCCTTGGCATATGTGCTGGACATGAGACCGTCACAGAGGGGGCCAGCCAAAGAGGCGGTGCGTATTGGCCGTGGTCTGCGCGGCCACTGCCGCCGCCGAAATCCCCATCAGTTCCGCGATGCAATGGCAGATCACGGGGATGCGGGCCGGTTCATTGCGTGTGCCGCGATAGGGATGGGGACTGAGGTAGGGCGCATCCGTTTCCAGGATCAGGCTGGCCAGTTCCAGGCGCGGCACCAGGGCATGCAGTGCGCGGGCATTCTTGAAGGTGACCGGTCCGCCCAGACCCAACAGAAAGTCCAGCGCCCGGGCTTTGCGGGCATTCTCTTCATTGCCGCTGAAGGCGTGCAATACTCCTGCATAAGGCCGGGTCGCCAGCGGAGTGCCCTGGTAGGCTTCACTGTGCACCCAAGCTTCCAGACACCGCAGTACATCCGGCATGGCCTCCCGACAATGAATCACCACGGGCAGGCCGATCCGGGCCGCCAGGTCCAGCTGTGCCCGAAACACCTTTTGCTGTTGTGCGCGCGGAGCCCGGTCCCAGTGATAGTCCAGGCCGATTTCGCCTACCGCCACTACCCGGGGATCCCGTGCCATCTCTTCCAGCTGCTGCAGATAATTCTTCGGCTGTATATGACTGTGATTGGGGTGTATGCCCACAGTGGCATACACCTCGGAGCGGGAATGCGCCAGTCTCAGTCCGGCCCGGCTGTCATGCAGGGTGGTGCCGATATTGACAAAGCGCTGTACGCCCAGCGCCCGGGCCGTCGCCAGCACCTCAGGCAGGTCTGTATCGAATGCGGCGGCTGCAAGGTGGCAATGGGTGTCTACCAGTGGCGGCGGCGACGCGATGGAGGTCATCCAAGAACCTGGTCCTGTGGCCTAGACGCCTGCCAGGGCTCCTCCTTCTGCCAGAATGGGCTGGGTGAGGGCAGGATCCGAAATCTCCGTGTAGATCCGGATCAGCGCCTCCGTACCGGAGAACCGAATCAGCACCCAACCGCCGTCTTCCAACTTGAATTTGTATCCGTCTGTTTTCTGCAGGGCCGTGACCTTGCGGTCGCCCAGAGTCAGTCCCTGGATATCGATGGCTTCCAGGCGGGTCATGGCTTCCTGTTTCTGGCTGTCGCCAGTCAAGGTCACGTCCCGCCGTGCATAGTGATGCGGGCCCACCAGCGCGAAGAGATCGTCCAACACCTGTGAAGGTGTTTTGCCCGTGCGCACCAGCAGGTCGAGCAAATACAGGTTGGCCAGAATGCCGTCCCGTTCCGGGACGTGTCCGCGAAAGGCGTAGCCGCCGCTTTCTTCGCCCCCGATCAGGGCATCAGACAGGCGCATGGCCGGAGCCACGAACTTGAATCCCACCCCGGTTTCATGCAAATCCACGCCGTAGTGCGCACAGAGCCGGTCCAACATGGACGAGGTGCTCAGCGTCTTGACGATGGGCCCGCGGGCGCCGCGCACTTCCAGAAAATAGTAGGCCAGCAGACCATATACCCGCAGCTGATCCACAAAGGCCGCGTTCTCGTCCGCGAACCCGCAGCGATCGGCATCGCCGTCCAGAAAGAGGGTGCAGTCGGCTTCCATCTCCCGGGCGACCGCCAGGCCTGCGTCCACATTGGGCGGAATCGGTTCCGGCCGCAACATCTCGGGAAAGACCGGATTTCGCTCCGCATGAGTCTCTGTCAGTTGTATGTTGCCCCCCTCCAGAATGCGGGACAGCCACCCGCTGCCGTTGCCCCACATCACATCCACCAGCACCTTCATATCAGCGGCGCGGATGGGTGCCACATCGATCAGGGACTCCAGCTGGGCCCTGTAGGCGGGCACCGGATCCAGCCAGTGAATGGAGCCTGTCCGCAAGGCCTGGGCCAAGGGCGTATGAAGCACATGGGAAGGACTGTCCACGGCAGGGATGAAAGCCTCGATAGAGCTCAGTCCTTCCGGCGGGATGGCCCCGCCATATTGGTCCCGCACCTTGAAGCCGTTGTCTGCCGGTGGATTGTGGCTGGCGGTAATGTTGATGCCCCCCACGCCCCGCAGCTGCGGGATGCTGAAGGAGATCACGGGCGTAGGGGTCGCCTGGTCCGTCAGATGGACCATGTAGCCGTTGCCGGCCAGCACCTCGGCCGCGGCCGCGGCAAACGCTTCGCTCAGAAACCGGTGGTCATAGCCCACCACCGTGTGCTGTCCCTCGCCATAGGTCCGCTTGAGATAGGTGGCAAAGCCTTGGGCACAGCGACGTACATTGGCGAATGTATAGTCATCCGCAATGCGCCCGCGCCAACCATCAGTCCCGAAACGGATTGCAGACATGGCAGATTACCTGAGTGGAAAATGGGAAAAAGGAGCCGGATTCACTACATCTGAAGACGAATCGTAACACAGAGAACCATTGAAATCCCGCCTGTTATGGAGGGCCAACGGGGCCACTGTCTCTCGGTTGCGGCATCGGCAGGCACACGGGGAAAGTGGGTTGCCGCACTGCAGAGACTGTGTGCCAAAGGCATGCCGGACAGTCCTGCCCGAGGTGAATCCGGGCCCGTCGAATCCATGCTGTCGGGATGCTGGTCCGGGCTTTGGGACGTTGCTGTCTTCTGGGCCAAGCCGGTGAAGCCCTGCCGGTGCCAGGTCCATTTTGCAGTTTCCGCCCCCAAGGGTTCGGAGGCGGGGCTGGCAGGGGGCCGCGATGGCTCCCGTGTGGCATGACCTGGCTGCCCCATTTCGGTCCTGTGTGCCTCTGTCGCACGGTTCCGAAAGCCTCGATGCGCCTCCCAAAAGCCCATGGGCAACGCGCCACGCTCCGCTCCGATTTTGCCCTGGCCCTGTGTTGTGGCTGAAATATCGCCCTAAAGTGGTAAAATAAAAACTGGACCCAGATTGTCAACTGCGAGGCCGACAGTGGAAATCACCTGGTATGGAGCCAACTGCGTGGCTCTCCGTGCAGAGGACATCACTGTCCTTTACGATCCCTTCCAAGCCCATGGGGACCAGACAGAACAGGCCTCGCTGTGGGACAGTGCTATTGCCCCCCCCGCTTTGTGGGAACCGGGCTTCAAGGTAGACATTTTGGTTAGCAGCCTGCCCTGCAGCCAGGACACTTTCAATACCATGCCGGGCAATCCCGTGGTGGTCTCGGTTCCCGGCCAGTTCGAGTCCGGTGGTGTTTTCATTCACTCCCTGCCCTGTGCGGTGGCCCCGTCGGAGACGGACTCCGGGGCCGCCGCGGCCGCTGGCTGTCTGATGCACTTCTTTGACTTTGGTCAGACCGGAGTCATGCACATGGGCCATTCCGGAGCGGAGTTCCGCCCTGCGCACAAACGGCTGGTTGAAGACCTCATTGCCTTGAAGACGGACATCCTCATACTGCCCATGGGCACGGGGCAACCACAGGACATGAAATGGGCCCTCAGGTTGTGCAAGGCCTTGGAGCCGCGGATCTGCATTCCCGTCCAGTACGATCCGGCCATCCTGGGGGAGATGGTACTGGGTCTGCAGGCTTTGGGCTCTTTGCCAGAGGAACCCCAGAAGCGGTATCGCGCCACCCGCAAGGATGCCGGTGCCGAAGGTTCCTCCGTGGTCATGCTGACTGTCTCTCCCATCAGTAAGCCGTAATTGCGCGCGGCCGCGCTTGGAGTGCAGGCAGACCGTCCACCTGCTGCCCCGTGGTGCCTAGCGGCGCCCCCGGAACAGCTGACCCAAAGACAGCCTCAGCCACCTGCGCCAGAAGACGCCTTGAATTTGGCGCCAGGCGCGCTCGGTCTGAATCTGGGCTTGCATCTGTCCGGATCGGGGCACCCGGGTCCCGTACTGCAGTCGCACATAAGACAGACATATGGCGTCGAATTCCGCGGCCAGCTGCGGCCAGGCTTGGGCCAGCGCCTGGCCCCGCTCCAGCGGTGTGTCACAGGCCTGAAAGGGCAGCTGCAGTCGCACGCCCCAGCGCATCAGGCGATCATAGATCCGTCCCACTGCATCCTCCAGGGGATGGCGCGTCAAGTGCCAGCGTCGCCATCGCCAGCCTCCCCCGATCAGAGCGATGGCGACCAGCACTCCGGCAATCCAGATCCGCCAATCAGTGGACGCTGCCGGTGGCACTGCCGCCGGGTCAAAGGCATCAAGGATACTGGATTCGCTGAAAGGGTCTTCCGGATCCCGACCTTGGTCCAGGAGATCCTGGAGGTTGTCCGGCAAGGCATTCGTGCCCCCGGCATTGTCCGGGTCCGGGGCTGCCGGCGGCCCACCGGCGGCACGGATGAGCACACTCTCGCCTGCGGTGGGCTCGAATTCGATCCAGCCGAGTCCCGCGAAGTAGACCTCCACCCAGGTATGGGCATCCTCCTGCTTTACTAGGAAGTCCTGTGTCTCGGGCTGAAATTCCCCTTCGGCATAGCCGGTGGCCAGCCGGGCCGGAATGTCCAGCAGGCGCAGCATCACCACCATCGAGGTGGCATAGTAGTCGCAATACCCCCGCTGCAATTCGAAGAGGAAATAGCCGACCGGATCTGTGCCCGGGGGAGCGCCCTTGATGTCCTCGGCATAGGGAATGCGGCGCAAGGCCGTTTCCAGGGCCTTGGCTTTTGCATATTGCGTTTTGGCTCCTGCTGTGAGCGTGGTTGCGAGCTGCGCCACCGCCGGGTCCACGGAGGCAGGGACTTGCAGGTAGCGGGCGCGAATGTCTTCCGGAATTTCGGCACTCGCATTCTCCATATCCCAGATCGTGGCTGTGGTCAAGGAGCTCAAGACCTGATACGGCACATCGGGCAGCAATGGCGTCTGGGACAGCACATATTGCAGTTCCCACGTGTCTACCGGTGCCGCGTCTCCGGATTCCGGCGGCAGTCGCAAATCGGTAAAGATCGGATCCGATACCACATCATAACGGGCGACGGCCGGTACGGTCATTTGCACGATGTCAGGGGCTGCCAGCACTACAAAGCCCAAATCCCGCAGCGGCGTGATCTGCTGTACCCGCCGGGTCCGCTTGTCCCAGGCGGGCACAGGGACTGTGCTCTCTGCCCGGAGACTGCTGCGCGCCTGTCCGCTGTTCTCCCACTGGCGGCCATCAAAGACATCGTAGACATTGGCGCGCCAATACCGGCCCTCAGCCGCGGCCACCCGCATCACGGGCTGATCCGAGGAAACCCGGGCTCCCCCCAGGGTCAGTGTGGCATTGAAGGAAGCCTCTCCCGCGCGCTGCTGTTGATTCACTCCCTGATTCCAGGCCGCAATCCGGTCGGTGGTGTCTTCCCAGACCCGGCTGATGGGAGTCAGCACATCGTTCAGCGTAGGCGAAAGGCCCAACCGGGGAATGCTCCAGGCCCCGCCCACGACCAGCACGCTGAAGAGCAGTCCGCTCTGCATGAAGTCAAAGAGAATGTCTGCACTGAACCGGATGCGAATGTCCCGCCACCGCCACTGCAAGGAAATCAGGTGCGCGCTGATCAGAACCAGGAGCCCGACGAACAGGAAGAATATGAAAAGCCCGTTGACCGGCTCGGGGGCATAGTAGGTGTTGACGCCGGTCACGACCCCGGCCATGATCAGGCTCCGCCACGAGAGCCCGAAGCGCAGCAAGGTCCAGGTGCCGAAGTAGGCAATCCACCACAGATAAAAGGAGAGATTAAGCAGGAAAGAGAGGTTGTTGCCGGAAAAGCCCTGCGTCACCACTTCCCGCGCCCAGTTCCCCCACAGTCCCAACAGCAGGTAGGCGCGGCTTTGCAGGGGATTGAAACCCTGTAGCAGCAGACCCCGTATACCCTCCTCCGGAACCTGCCCGGCGACCAGCAGGACTGTCCAGCACAGTCCCGCCAGCAATCCAAAACCCAGCATGAGCATAGCGGAGAACCGGGCGTAGGTGACCAGCAGTCCGCAGCCCACGGCCCCGGCCACTACTCCCATGAAGACACCGGCCCCCTCTTCGGTCCAGCCGGCCGCCACAAAGGTCAAGGCCATGGTCAAGTAGAGCAGACACACCAATAGGGGATGTAGCCAGTTGTCGCGGGCATAGACAAACGGCGGGGCGGGATCCGGCTCCACGGGCCGGGCAACGGAGATCTGCATGGGCTATGTACCGGCCGGACCGGGCCGGGTCCTCCACAGGCGGGCCCCGGACGCGTTGAACTGGAGCAAGCGGTTGAGCCATGTAGCAAGGGCCAGCAGCAACACCAGCAGGCCGCTCCCCAGGCCCACGAGGTAGGGCACGCGCAGGGTGTGTCGGGCGACCCGGGCCTGCAGCCGCGGGGCATCCGATGTCGCCACCCAGGAACCCAGAGCCGGACCGGAATGCGCCGCATCCGTCTGCAACGAGACCAGCACTACCGAATTGGCAGCCAGATCCCGCCATGCCTGGGCAGAATTGACATAATTGAATTGTCGCATTGCATCTTCCGGTCCAGCGGTTCCGGCACTGGCCTCCCTGATCGCGTCCTGTTCCAGGGATTGGGCCTGGGCGGCCCAGAAGCGATAGGCATCCTCCAGATCCAGCCGGTAGTCGTAGATCCGGTCCTGTGACAGCCCCTGATTGTCGCGTGTTTCCTGGGGCCACGGAGTCCGCAGGATCTGCTGCAGCAGCACCCAGGTGGCATCGGTCTCCAGCCGCGTGGCCAGGTGCTGCACCGGGGCCGCCTCGGAAGCCGACAGGTGCAGCTGCAGGATCTGGCGGGGGGGCGTGGTGTCGGCCTGTTCCTGCATGTTCCAGATTAGCTGCGGGCCTCCACCTGCTGAGGCCGTGAGTTGCTCCAGCCATGCCAGCTTCTCGGACAGGCGCGATGCTTGCGCAGGGACTACCGCTCCTTCCATGGTGACGGCCAGGGAAGTCGGGCTGGCCACGACTGCGGTCAGCCAGCTCTGGAAAAGTGGAATTGCCTCGGGGGGTGGCAGGTGGCGGGCGGCATCGAGCTGGGACCCCACCAGGGCCGCGGCTTCGTCCGCGGCACCGATATACAGCAGGTCCAGGGCTTGTTGCAGGCCGGCCTGGCGGCGCATCTCCTCAATCCGTTCCGGGGTGATCCAGCCGGCGGGCAGGCTTTCCGCTTCCTCCAGCGCGTCTTTGACCGTGACCCAGTCTGCACTCTGCGCGGCTATCTCAATCCGCATTTCCAGTCCATCCACCAGCCAACGCGCCAGGTCTTGCCGTTGCAGCGCGTATTCCGCAGGCAGGAAATCCAGACCCAGCCGTGCATGGTGGAGGACCGGTTCCAGATAGAGGGCAGCCCCGGGCAACGGGCTTTCCAGGAGTTGCGTGCGGTACAGTCGGGTCAGACTGTAGTGGGCTTGGCCCGGGTCTTGGGCCACGGCCTGCACCAGCGCGGCCAGGGCTTGGTCGTAGAAAGCCTGACGCTCGCGCACGGCCTGCTTGGGACTGACCTTGTACAAGGTGTGGAACTGGCGGCCGAGAGCCAATTGGTCTCCGGCCGCTTCCGCCTGCTGAATCCGCTCCCATGCCGCCTTGTGAATGAAGCGCACGTGCAAGGGGAGCCTGGGCCAGGTATGCTCGAAGTGCCAGCGTACTTCGCCGCGCAGGAGATCATGAGGGACCGGTGTCACCTGCTGCAAGGTGCGCGGGGACAGCTCACTGTCGGCGTAGACACTGAGGCGCATGCTCTCGGGCGGAGTGCCCCAGACCCGTAAGGGGGCGCTGTTGTAGATTACTTCCGGGAAATACCGGCCGGGAGCCTGAATGGTGTAGTACAGGTCCAGACCTGTACGTTCGTCGGGTTCCAAGGCAATGAGGGCTCGATACTGTCCATTGTCCAGAGGCTCCAAAGGTACCGCGACAGTTCCCTGGAAGAGCTGAATTTTCTGCAGCCCACCGTGCTGGAGCGGCCCGATGGCACCCGCGGCGGAACGCAGCGCAAGAGCCACGATGCGGGATTCATCGGTCGTGTTGTGCAGCCGATACGTGGAGACGATGTCGTAGCGGGCCGTGGAGTCGGGATTTTGGACAACCTCCACTTCCACCACGTGGGTCAGAAAGGCGATGCCGGAGGCTTCCCCGGGCACGAGGTACACATGGAAGGCTCCTGGCCCCGGCGACAGGTCTTGGGCCCAGACAGCGGCTCCCCAAAACAGCCACAGGACCGCCGCGAGCCCCAGTCGGCTCCCCAGTGCCGTGGCCCGGCCCGGGGTGGCAGTGAGGCCTGCCCTTGGGAAACCCCTTTGCAATTGAAGGCGGATTCTGTTAATTTGTCTTTTCACCACGCTCTATGTTGGGGGCAGGTACCGGTAGAGTGCAACGCCCATTCTATGCCACAGGACGCCGCGACTTTGTGTTCAAATTGCTGATGAGCTGGGACATCAAACCCGGACTTGAGAGGACCTACGACAATTTCATAGTAAAGAAATTTATCCCGGGTCTGACGGATATGGGTTTGGAACCCAGTGAAGTCTGGTATTCCCTGTGGGGTGTCGGCCCGCAGATGCTGATGGGTTGCACCACGGAAGACCAGGATCACCTGCAGCACATACTCGGCGAAGATGCCTGGGATGCGCTCCAGCATGAACTCCAGGATTTGGTCCACAACTACAACGTCAAAGTAGTCAAGGACAACAAACTCTACTTCCAATTGTAAGGAGGCTCTGTAGTCGGAGCCTCTTTTCCACTACAGTGTATACAGGTCCCGGGAGACGCCCCCTGTCTCCGGTACGGCGCGCCCCGTCTCGTGCCGGGTCCGGATTGCAGTCTGCCACTCGGTCTGTGTGCATCTGTCCAAATACAAGGAACCTGGTATATGAAAAGTCATCGAGAGTATTCGGTCTGGCCTGAAGTTTGGCGGCGCCGCCACAGCTGGTACATGCTCTCGATCGGTGTCTTGTCCCTGTTGCTGTGTGCGGCCTGTACTGTGGACCAGAGCGTGTTGCTGCTGCCCGGGACAGTGCCGGCTCCCCTGCAGGAAACCGCGGCGGAACCTGCCGCGGTCCCGGCCGCATCGGCCGGTGCCGAAGCCGCCGCGACGGGCCTGCATCTGGCTGATCTGGAGACCGGCTTTACGGCGGATGGCTACCCCTACATGGGATTTGCAGACGCCCCGATTATCCTGGTTGAGTTTTCGGACTTCCATTGTCCCTATTGCCGGCAACACAACCAGGAGACCCTGCCCCGCTACATCGAGGAATTTGTCCGTACCGGCGAGGTGCAGTACATCGCCAAGGACCTGCCCTTGGAGTCCCTGCATCCGCAGGCCCGAGGCGCCCACCGGGCTGCCTGGTGCGTCGCGCTGCAGAGCACGGATGCCTTCTGGTGGATGCATGAGCAGCTGTATGCCACGCAATCCCAGCACGCCCGCGCGCAGGATGCACTCGCCTTCTACCGCGTGCTGGCCGAGAAATTCAATGCGGACCCGGTGGCCGCTGCCCCGCTGGATGTGGAGGCCTTTGTCACCTGCCAACTGGATCTGCACAACGAAGTGGCCGACCGCATCGATGCCGCGATTCAGGAGGCCCGGGCCGCCGGTTTCAACGGTACCCCGACTTTCGTCCTGTCTTATCGGGACACGCCCGCGCGGATGCTGACTTTGCCCGGAGCCCTGTCCTTTGACGACATGGCCCGCGTGACCCGCAATCTGGGCGATTTCCTGGACCGTATGGAAGCGGAAGCCGCCCGCGTGGACCAATTGCCGTATTGGATTATGGATGAAGGACTGGCCCCGGCGGGATTGTGGCTGCAACCCCGGGAGGATGTGCCGACCGTGGTGGAGGGCGTCACCAATGCCGGTGACTATTTCCGGGGTTCTCCTTTTGCCGAAGTGGTGGTATTCGAATTCAGCGATTTTGAATGCCCCTATTGCCGCCAGCACAAACAGGAAACGCAACCCTTTCTGGAAGAGCACTATGTAGCCACACACCAGGTCATGTGGGTCTACAAGCACTTCCCGCTGGAAATTCACCCCTATGCGCCCTACGCGGCGGAGGCTGCCCTGTGTGCCGGAGAACAGGGCCGCTTCTGGCAGCTCCACGATCTGCTTTTCGCGGACCCGAGCGACTGGGCCCACGCGGAGTATGCTGTTGCCCTGCTGGACTATGGCGCGGTGCTGGCTCATGAGACCCCGGACCTGAGCCGGGTACACATTCCCGAGCCGTTCCGCCAGGGCACGGCTGTGCCCATGGCAACGGACTGGCTGACCCAGTGGGATCGCACAGACATGGCTCCCTTTGACGAGGCAGTGTATGCGGCCTGTCTGGTCGGACAGCACTACGAAGACATGATTGCCCGCGGGATGGCGGACGTTTCGGGTATCATCAAGGGCACACCGACATTTCTGATATGGCACCGGCGCTACGGCGCGCTGGCCCAACCCATCGTAGGATCACTGGACAAGGAGACTTTTGCCAACGTCTTTGACCAGATTTTCACCCAGCTGGCGGCCCTGGAAAATGCCGGTGCAGAGTAGCCAGTTCAGACAGGGGACCAAACCGCATATGTCAAAATTCTGGAAGTGGATCGGCTCACGGGCCGCGCGGCCGGGCATTGGTACCTTGCTGCTGGCCCTGCTGCTGACTTTGGGGGCCTGCAGCGAAATGCCGGCAGTGGAGGTCCCGGCCGCGGCCGAAAGCGAGGCTGAGACGGCACCGCCAGAGGCGGAGGGGGACGAGGACACAGCAGCCGAACCGGAGACGGACCGCAACGGGGGCGGCAAGGACGTTGACCCCGTGGCAGAGCACATGACCGGGGAACAGGAGACCGAGCTGGCCGCGGCAGCTGACGCAGAGAGGGCTGCGGCGGTCGTTGAGGACTGGTCCCAGCACTTTGTGGCGGAAGGCCAATATGTCTACCTGGGCAATCCGGAGGCCCCGGTCACCATTCTGGATGTCAGCGACTTTCTGTGAGGAGCCTGCGCTGCGCACGTGCTGCGCACAGAACCCAAACTCAAGTCGGAATTTGTCAGCTCCGGCCAGGTCCGCCTGGGCTTCCACCATGTTTTGGATCACGGGCAGGCCAGCGCATGGGCCAGCATGGCGGTAGAGTGCGCCGGAGACCAGGCGCCCGCGCAGTATTGGCACATGCATGATCTGCTCTTCGGCAATCAGGGCAGACTGTTTCGCGCGGACAAGCTGGCCTACAATGACTTTGCCCATCAGCTTGAACTGGATGTCGTGGCCTTCGGCGCCTGCATGGCGGAGGACAGGTATCTGGCCAAGATCCAGGCCATGGACGATGAGCGGATCTCGGTCTGGTCCATTCGGCGTCGCCCCTCCTTTGTCATTAACGGCACAGTGTATACCGGCGGCATTCCCTTCAGCGCGTTTGAGGTAGCTATCCAGGAAGCCCTCGGCTAGCCCGGACCGCCCGGCATTGCTCCGGGATCTGAAATTGTCGAGCATGGACTGCGGGCTATTTCAGATCCCCGGCCGGCCGGGTACACCTATAACCTCATCCTGGCCCATACGGGCCAGCCCATCTTCACATCTTGCCTATTTGTCCGAGCCGGGCACTTCGTTGTCTCTCCCGGACAAAGATGTCCCTGCAAGTGAGGGAAGTTATCCTGCGCCACCGCTCAGGAAGGCGTCTGCCAGCCAGGTTGCAAGGGGTCCGATCTGCGGATCTGTCCTCAGGCAGTCTTGACCAGGGACTTGTGGTAGGTCAGCTGATCCGGCAGAGGCTGGAACCCGAATTGGACATTGATTCCGTACATGGGATTCCGGCGATCGTTGTCTGTGCGAATGGTATGTCCGTGTCGGGCCTGCACTGTCTCGATGGCCGTGGTCTTCAGGACCGATGCCAGTCCCATGCGTCGGAAGCGACGACGGGTGCCCGTCAACTGGGTCCAGTACAGCCCCGGATCCGCCCGCGATTGGCTGAGTTGGGTGTAGGCGGCCCATTCCCCGCCTACCAGGGCCACGAAAGCCAGCTCGAGATCGAAGGGGTCCGCCTCGTATGCGCGGCGGTGTTCCTCCAAGGAGAGCGGAGTCGGCGGGTAGACCAGGTCTGCCAGAAAATCGCGGCACATGCGATGGTACTGGGGGAACCAGTCGTCTGTCTCCCGGGTCAGACTGCCCAAGGTAACGATGCGCACCCCTTGGTCCAGTACCTGTTGCCTGGCGTGCAGTCTGGGTCTCAGCTCGAAGCCCGTGACTCTGAGTGCACTCAAACAGGTTGTCTTGTACAGGGTGAATCCCCGATCTTCCAGAAAGCGCACGCCGCGGGGCGCATCCTGGCGTGTGACAGCCACCAGTTCCCTCAGGTCGCGGTGTCGACGGGCTTCCTGCAAGCCCTGATCGAACAGCCTGCGGCCAAATCCTTCTCCCTGGAACTGCGGGTGCACGAAAACCGCGACCTCATGCCGACCGGGTGCGCGAAGCCATGTGTCCACAGCTATCGACATGTGCCCCACAACCTGATCCCGGTACCAGCCCAGCCATCTGTCCACTCCGCCTGCAGCGCGGTGGCCGCGGTCCGCCGCCGCGATTTCCGCGCCGTTCCGTGGTGTATCGGGCCAGACAGCCCGTTCAATGTCGGCCACAAGCTCACAGGCCGCGGCCGTGGCGGGAAATTTCCGAACTTCAAACATGTCCAACTCTCCTTTGCCAGACAGCGCGTCGATCCAAGCCATCCGGTCTGGTCATGAGACAGAAAGGTCCGGCGTCTGGTCGGGCGACGTGGCCCGATGCTCCGGCACAGTCACCGCGGATGTGTTGACACTGTGCATTATGACGGCGGCAATGATGTCACTCATTGCCGCTATGGGCCAGATATCATGGGAGAGGCGCTCAGGACACCGGAAGAACTGCCTGTGAGTCTGTCCACTGCGGCCGGTGGCGGGTCGGAAGCGTGGTCACACGTCATGACCGCCGTGCAGGGCGCAATGCGACCGATGGCCTATTCTAATCTGGACAATGGGTATACCGCCAAGGCCAATGCAGGCCCTGGACAGGCCGGATGAGTATGGCGCGGGGGAATGAGCCGAGATTCCAATCCGGCCCCGCGCCGCCCCCTCCCACCTTGGGGACACGGGTTGCCGAATCAGAAGCACAGTGCAAACTGTCGGTCCTGGAGCCGGGATGTGACCTGGCGGGCGGGGTGCGTACCGGTTCCAGCTCCCTTCCTAACAGGGTCCGAAGACATAGAGGATATGTATGATATGTATATAATTGGCAATTGTCTTTGGCAAGCCCTATGACCCCGCAGATACGCTTCGGACACCAGGACCTGGAATTCCCTTCGTCTGCATTGGGAGAACTCAGGTCCAGCTACGCGGACGAAAGCATAGCCGTCCTGCAGTCCCGCATGCAGGACGACGGGTATCTGCTGCTCAGGCAGCTCATGGACCCGGCCAAGGTCCTGGCCGGTCGCGAGGCTGTCCTGGCCTATATGGAAGCGCGGGGGGCTCTGACTCCCGGCACGCCCATCCTGGAAGGCGTTATGCCGCGGGAGGCCAGGCACGTGCGGTTGATGGGCAATGCCGAGATCACCTATCAGCCGGACGTGCTGCAGGTACTGGAAAGCACAGAACTCTTTGCCTTCTTCGATCGGTATTTTGGTGCGGAACCTGCGACCTTTGCCTACAAGTGGCTGCGGGCCGTAGGCAACGATCAGTACACGGGCGCCCATTACGACTTCGTCTACATGGGCCGGGGCTCGGGCAATCTGCACACAGTCTGGATTCCCTTCGGAGACACCCCGGTGGAACATGGCACCCTGTGTCTCTGCGAAGGATCCAATCATCTGCCGGAATTTGCCCGGGTCCGGGACACTTATGGCCGCATGGATGTGGATCGGGATGGCGTGGACGGCTGGTTTACGCGGGAACCCATGGACATCGTGTCGCAGTTCGGCGGCCGCTGGCTGACCACCCATTACAAAGCGGGCGATGTCATACTCTTTGGCATGCACACCATGCATGCTTCCACGACCAATCTGACAAACCGGTATCGTCTCAGCTGCGATGTACGGTTTCAGCCTGCCCACGAACCCATGGATGAACGCTGGACCAGAGGCGGGCCGGGCCACAAGGTGCTCGGCAGCGGCGCGGTCTTGCGCACCATGGCCGATCTGCGCGCCGAGTGGGGCATCTGACGACGCATTCCGATCTGCCATTGCGCGGCCGGTGACAGCTTCCTGCGACAGCGTGCACCGTACGGCCGCGGGGCCTGAACTGACCAGGCCCGGCTTCCCCTGTCCCCGGCCCGCAAGCTGCCCTCGGTGCCGGGGCAGAATCGCGGGGGGCACGCTGCCACACCGCGCGCGGTGTCGATGTGGCAACGCAGCCCGGGACCGGAAATCCCATGAGTGAACCGCCACGGCGCATGCACTACGTACCCAATCTGTTGCGCAGCGAATTCCAGTTGCGACAGCGGGAGTACCTGCTGCGCCTCAGTCGCGCCATGACCTCGCGTCTGGATTTGGCCAGCCTGATTGAGCTGATTCTGGACAATGCGGTCGAGCTGATGAACTGCTCCGAGGGTCTGATTGCGATCTGGCCGGCCCCGGACCACTATGTACGCCAGCAGAAGCGGCCCCTGGTATGTGGCTACGGCCTGCCCGAGCCGCTGGATCTTTTTGAACCGCTGACCGAGGTGCTGCCCATTCGCCTGATGCCGCGCCAGGGGAGTCTGTCCAACTTGCCGGATGCGGATGACGACTATGTCGCGGTCATGGCCGAAGAGGAAATGCGCCGGCGTCTGGTCCAGGTGCGCGACCGGCTGCAGCGGAAAGGCTATCAACTCAGCCCGGAGACGTTGTGGGCTCCCCTGCATGTGGGCGATGCCCTGATCGGAGTCATGTTCCTCTTCCGGCAACGCAACGCGTTTTCCCCGCTGGACCGCCAGGTCCTGCACGGCTTTGTCAATCAGGCGTCCATTGCCGTGCGCAATGCCCGCATGTACCGGGAGCTGGAGGAACAGCAGCAGCGGCTGGAAGCCGTCATTGAAAACAGCACGGTGGGGGTCATGATTCTGGATCAGGACCGTTATGTGGTGAGTCTCAACCAGACTCTGGCCGACCTGGTCGGCATGACCCCGGAGCACGCCTTGTACAAGCGCTGCAATGAAGTCCTGGACCTGCACAGCGTGAGCGGATTCGACTTTTGCCAAAGCAGCGAAGCCATCGATCTGCCGAGTGCCGACTCCATTTCCTGTGAAGGCGAAATTCGCCGGCCTGGGGCCAAAACCCGCACCGTTACTGTCACCTACACGCCGTTGCGGGACTATCAGGACAATTTGCTCAACGTTATTGTCAATGTGACAGACATCACCCGCTTCAAGGAAGAGGAGGAGCAGAAGACCACTTTTGTCTCGGCCATCAGTCATGACCTCAAAACTCCGGTCACCGTGATCAAGGGCAACGTGGAGCTGTTGCAGCGACCGGATGCCGCCTGGCAACCGGATGAGTCCCAGGAGATGCTGAAAATCATCGCGGACGAGTCAGACCGTCTGGAGGGCATGATCAATGACCTGCTGGATGTCAGCAAGGTCGCGGCGGGGGCCCTGCGTCTGGAGAAATTTCCGGTGGCCCTGGACCGCCTGCTGGCATCCGTGGTCCAGGGCGCCGAGCTGCAGACCGACCGGCATCAGTTTGTCCTGGACTTTCCGGCGGAATCCCTGCCCGCGGTCCAGGCGGATGAAGACAAGCTCCGCCAGGTTTTTGCCAACCTAGTAGGCAACGCCGTCAAGTATGCGCCGGCAGGCGGTGACATTCGCATTGGGGCTTGGCTGGAGGAACCGGAGGGTCCGCAGGAGCCTGCCCGCGCGGTGGTCTATGTCGCCGACCAGGGCATAGGCATACCCGAAAGTGAACTGGACCGGATTTACCAGAGTTTCTACCGCGTGGACCGCGGCTCCAACCGCAGCACGTCGGGTACGGGGCTGGGCCTCTTCCTGGCCAAGTCCATAGTGGAGGCCCATGATGGAGAGTTGTGGGCTCGCAGCGCCCTGGGCGAAGGCACTACCTTCTTTGTGGCCCTCCCGGTCAATCCCGATTTCGTCTGAGCCGTCAAACTCCGGCAGAGCTTCAGTGGTTCCGGCTCCCTGCACAGGATGTCATGCGGACTTGTGCCGTGTTGCTGGGTATCTTGGCTGCCTGCTACCTTACCTCGACTTTGTACAAAATCAGGCGGCATGGCACAGGGTCTCCCGCAGACACTCCGGCGACAGGTCCGGAAAGTGTGGTCTGTTGCAATCACGCCTACCTCAAGGGGTCCCCGCGTAGCGTGGCACATCATGTCGGCCTATTCCCGCTCCAGCTGGGCCGCGCGCAGGACCTGGGACCGATGGATCGAGGCGTGGTCCCGCACCCCCACCTGGCGGGGCCCGTGTCCTTGGGCCACCCAGGGCACAGAAACACTTTCAGGTCCTCGCGGGTCTGGGTGCAGGAGACTTGCGGCGTGGTGCCCGGCACGGCCAGGGCCGCCATCACGTTCACGTGACGGCCCCAGGGGTTTGCGTAGGGGAGGTGGCAGCGGTAGCCGGTATGGGTGGGAGGCAGAGGCAAGATGAGGGCGAAGCCGGATTCGTCTATGGCGAAGACTGCAGGGTATCGGCCTCGGCTTTGTGTTGTGCTCTGCCAGTTCGGCCTGGACCTGGGCCATCCGAGCTGGATCCTGCGCGGCCAGGGTGCAGGCACTCCCGACCTGATCCTGTTGCAGTAGCCCCTGCAAGGCACGCGTGACCGCCTGCCGTCCCTGCGTCATCGGCGGCTGGGATCGCCCGACGGCAGGCGGCCCAGTCTTGGGCGGAGAGCAGACACATTGCCACCCGATCCCGTTCTCGGGACTGCAGTTGGGGGGTCGCGTTGCAGCTGATGCAGGGCTGTGCGTTGGCTTGAGGTCAGATGGATGAGGGAGCAAGACAGGGAAAACTCTGGACGTGCCCCAACGGGATACGACGACAGTGTATCCTCACTTCACATCAACCCGAAGTGCTTAAGGGAGAAGGGAGCCGGGCGGTCTGTGAGTGGGCACTGGCGTAGCCTTGGGCAGGCATCTGCTGCCTTGCACGCGGGTTGACGCTGCAGGCATTCAAGCAGGAGCCGCCTTGGGTGCGGAGGCTCTCGGTCAAGCAGAGATCGCACCCGCTGGATCACGGCGGCGAAGTGGGTTGGCATCTGCACATCCCACCTGCTCCTGTTGGTCTGATCTTGGCCAACTGGGATCTGGCTTATATGAAGGAACTCTTAGGCATATAGCGACTTTGCAATTGCCTTTTCTGCCTAGGGCCGTCTGCAATTCTGCTCGATTCTCAAAAGACGGGCTCCCTCGGCTGTCAAGCGGCAATGCAGCTGCGGGCCAGTACCGTGGGATCCCCGTTGCGGTGCCTGTATTCGAGTCCGCGGTCGCATCATTCCGGACACTGCACCTTCGTTCCTGCTTCCTGGAGAGTAGACTGCCGGTTGTCGAAGGCCACGGGGTCCACGCGGCTTCTCTCTCTGTAGGGGTTATGACGTAAACTGGGGCTGGCATGGTCCCCGGTGACTTTCTCACTGCTCAAAACTGTCCCCACCCTTGTTTGTCCAAGCAGGATCTGCAGGCAACGTAGCCAGCGGGGCACCTCCGCTCACCGCCGCCGTGTTGCTGGCGGCCGGGGAATCCCGCCGCATGGGCCAGCCGAAGGCCCTTTTGGATTGGCAGGGCTTGCCCCTGATTGTGCATCAGGTGCGCATGCTGATACAGGCGGGGGCCGACGATGTCGTGGCGGTACTGGGTCATCAGGCACAGGAGGTGCAGTCCGTCCTGGCCCAGTGGGAACAGCCGGCAGACAGGGGGCGTTGCCACTGGGTGGTGAACGAAGACTATCGCCGCGGCAAAATCGCTTCCCTGCAGGCGGGTTTGCAGGCGGTACGGCCCGTGGCCGCGCCCCGCGCCCCCGGACCGGTCCTCATTCTCAACGTGGATCAGCCGCGGAGTGCCGAGACCACGGTCCAGGTGCTGAATGCGCATCTAGGGAAGGTACACCAGCGGGACACAGTCTTCACGGTGCCTACTTGTGCCGGCAAGGGCGGTCACCCCATCGCTCTGGAACGCGAGTTGATACCGGAAGTACTTGCCCTGCCCGACCATTCCATGGGTCTGAGACTCATCCGCGACAGACACTGGGCACGGGTGCAGAGAGTGGAGTTGGGTCTTGCGGAGCTGCTTTGGGACTTCAATACTCCCGCGGAGTATCGGAGGATTGCGCAGGGTCGCCACGACATCTGACCCGATGAGACCTTGCGGCAGAGTCCAGGCGGCAGGCTGCGGGCCCGATGGCGGAGATTCCGGCCTGCTGTGGCTGTCGGCATTGCACCGGGCAGTTACTGGGCCCAGGCTTGCCTTGCCTGGTTCACGCTGAAGGGCATGGCCGTTTCCGCCGGATCCTGTCCCTCCATTTCTATCGATATGAAACCGGTGAAGCCGGCGTCCCGCAGCAATCGAAAGATCCGCGCGTAGTCCAGGTCCAGGCTGTACCAGGCACCGCCCCCCGGGTAGGTTTTCATGTGGGCCAGCTGCACATGGGGTGCGATCTGTTCCATGGCCGCATACATATCATCCTCGAACAGGAAATTGCCCATGTCCAGGATCGCTCCCAGCCAGGGAGAGTTGACGGTCTCGAGGATCCGGAGCATGTCCTTGGCGAATGTGGTCAGCCCCCAGTGGTTTTCCAGCAGGAGGGTCACGCCGCGCCGCGCGGCGTGATCCAGGCATTGGGCAATGCAATCACATACCCAAGCGAAACCTTCCTCTTGGGTATGACCCGCCCAAGGCTCGGTCCAGCCGCGGGCTTGCACCAGGTCGTCGAAACTGCCTTCCTTGCGCCAGCTGCCGGAATTTACCCGGATCGACGGAATGCCCATGTCATGCGCCAGATCAATGCAATGCAGGGTGTGGGCCACGTGCTGTTGCCGCACTTCCGGGTCCGCCCAGAGAAAGTCCTGGTGAATGGACAGGTTGTACAGGCTGAGTCCCAACTGGAAGGCGCGCTGCTTGATTCGCTGCAAATAGGCGTTGTGTTCGCTTTCCAGCTGCCGATGCAGAATCTCCACCCCGTGCAGTCCCAGCCCATGGGCCGCCTCCAGCACCTGCTCGATGGGAAACAGGTCCGGGGCAAAGTGCCAGTAGGAGTAGGTCGAGGTGCCCAGACGCAATTCCATGGCTTCCCGCTTCCTTACTTGAGGTTTGATCTACAGGCCCACCGGGGTGCCGGTGCGAGCCGATTGGTAAGCTGCCAAGGCCACGCGCAGAGCCTGCATGCCATCGTGCCCCGAGATGGAAGGCGCGCGCCCGCGTCGTATCATGTCCACGAAATCCTGCATCAGGCTCATGTCGGGACTGCCACCCCAGGGTTGCAGATGCGTACGGCCTGTATCCTCGCGGGTCAATGTCAGGGTTTGCCCGAAGGCATTAACCGCCAGCACGCCTTTCGCTCCCACGATTTCCAGCGTCACATTGCCCCAGACCCGATAGCCCGGAGGACGGGACCAGCTGGTATCCAGCGTGCCGTATACGCCGTTGGCCAGCTGAAAGGAAAGCAGACCGGCATCATCAATGTCCAGCCCCGGATGCAGCAGGCCGTGGCCAATCTCGGCATAGACCTCGGTCACTTCCGTGTCCCAGAACCAGCGCAGCAGATCAATCACATGCACGGTGTGGTCCATCACGGCCCCGCCACCGGCCTGCGCCGTCTCCACGAACCAGCCGCCGGGCAGGGAACCCTGATTGGTGCACGCCGCACTGTATACGGTACCCAAGTCTCCCGCATCCAGCAGGCGTTTGGTCTCTGCAATGGCCGGTGCAAACCGCACGGGAAAGGCGATTTGCAGACGGGTGTCGGTATCCCGGCAGGCTGCCAGCATCGCCAGTCCGTCCGCTTCCGTGGTGGCTATGGGCTTTTCGCAGAGGATGCAGGGCACCTGGCCGGCTGCCATCTCCACATGCCGGCGATGGTGCGCATTGGCCGAGCAGACGATCAACCCGTCCAGGTCGCTGCGCAACAGTGCCGGCACGTCGGCATAGGCGGGAATTCCGAACTGCTGCGAAACCCGTTCCAGCCTTCCGGGCTCGTCATCCCAGGCACCGGCCAGCTCCACATCCGGGATTTGTTGCAGGCATTGCAGATAGGCGTACGCGTGCCCGTGCGCCAGACTGCAGAGGCCGATGCGGACCGGCATGCCTTACCCCGCAAACTCGGCCATGGATACGGGCTGGCCGGTGCGAATGGAGTGCAGTGCGGCCTCGGCAATCTTGACGGCCATCAGGCCGTCTGCGGGTGACACGCGAAAGGGGGCGCCTGATTCAAGGCACTGCACAAAGTGCGCCAGTTCCGCATGCCATGGCCGATCCGCTCCGGTGTACGGCGTCAGTTTGCGGACTCCGCCGGTGCCCGTCGTGGCGGCTTCCAAAGGGTCTTTGTCGCGGGAATCCCATTCCACGACGCCCTTGGTCCCGGCGATCTCCAGGTGCGTGCGGGAGAGTCCCTGCTTGTGTGCCCAACTGGCTTCGATGTGCCCAATGGCACCGGATTCGAAGCGCAGCGCAATCAAGGCGTGGTCAGTCTGCGGAATGCCGGCTTCCAGCAGCCCGCGGGCAAAGACCCGTGCCACCTCGCCAAAGCACCAGCGCTGATAGTCGATGTCGTGGATGGCCACATCCAGGACCACCCCGCCGCTTTGCCGGAAATTACCGTACTGTTGTGCCGCGCTGTGCGTGCCGCCGCCCGGAAAGCCGAAAGCCCGGACCGTCCGGATGGTGGCCGGATCGCCCAACTGGCCGGAGACCAGCGCGGCCCGGGCCGCCGCGAACTGCGGAAAGAAGCGCACTACCTGGGCTACAAACAGCCGGATACCGGCGTCCCGGCAGTACGTCACGATCGCCTGACAGTCCGGCACCGTGCGGGCCAGGGGTTTCTCGCACACAATGGCTTTGCCCTGCGCCGCGGCGGCCAATACCACCTCTTTGTGATATTGGACACTGGTGCACACGTCAACAATGTCGCACTCTGCCAGCAAGGCGTCAAGGGAACCGAAGAGAGCACCGCCCCAGCGCTGGGCGGCGCGTACGGCGACGGCAGGGACCACATCGAACCAGCCCTGCAGCCGCACCGGCAGCTCGGACCAGCACTGGCCGTGGATCTGGGCGATGTTGCCCGCCCCGACGATGCCCACTCTCAACATGGATGTGCTGTGCCCCTGCCGCCAGGCGGGCGGTCGCTGTGCGCTATCCCTTCAATCCGGTCATGGCCACGCCTTCAATGAAGTTGCGTTGCATCATCAGGAAGACGATCAGCACCGGCAGGAACATGACGGCGGCCCCGGCCATCTGCAGGTGAGTCTGGGAAATGTACTGTTCCGTAAAGCGGGACATGGCGATCGGCAAGGTCCACTTCTCTTTGCTGTTGAGAATGATCAGGGGCCACAGGAAATCGTCCCAGGCAGCCAGAAAGGTGAAGATGGTGAGCGCGGCAATGGCCGGCTTGCTCAGCGGCAACATGATACGGGCATAGATGAAAGGTTCCGGGGCGCCATCCATGCGGGCGGCTTCCAGCAGGGACTTGGGCACGCCCAGCATGAACTGGCGCATCAGGAAGATTCCGAACGGAGTCACCAGGGCCGGCACGATCAGCCCCGCGTAGGTATTCACGATGCCCATCCGCGCCATCATGATGAAGAGCGGAATCATGATCACCTGGAACGGAATCATCAGGGTGGACAGGATGACGATGAAGATCACGGTCCGGCCCGGGAACTCGTAGCGGGCGAAGGCGAAGCCGGCCATGGTGCTGGTCAGCAGCTGCGCCCCTGTGATCGTCATCGCCACAAAGACGCTGTTCAACGCAAAGCGCCAGAAGCCGACCTCAAACCAGACTTCCCGGAAGTTTTCCAGCGAGTATTTCTGGGGGGCAAACCAGACCGGTGGCACCTTGATGACTTCGGACAGCGGCATCAAGGAGGCGGACAGCATCCAGACCAGGGGCAGGAGCATCCATACACCGCCTGCCAGCAGTACCAGCAACCCGGCAAAGCGGCCCGCGATGGACCAGACCGTGCCGGGGCTTTTTGCCTCATGAACCGTGGCCGCCATGGTGCCGCTTTATCCGTATTCGAACTCGCGCTGTGTCAGGCGCAGCTGTACCAGCGTGATAAGCAGGATAAGGGCAAACAGAATAAAGGCCAGAGCCGCGCCGTAGCCCAGATCGGTATAGCGAAAGGCGGTGGCGTAAATGTGATACACCATGACACGGGTGGAATTGATGGGGCCCCCCGCCTCCCCCTGCTGGGTGGTCATGATCACCGCCGGGGTGAAGACCTGCAGGGAACCGATGACGCCCGTCACGGTCACAAACACTACAGTGGGATTCAGCAGGGGAAACGTGATGTGCCGAAAGCCTTTCCAGCGGTTGGCGCCGTCGATCTTGGCCGCATCGTACAGTTCCCGCGGGATGCCCTGGAGGCCCGCCAGGAAAATCACCATGCTGAAGCCCAGACCCTTCCAGACGGCCACGAGCATGATCGCCGGCAAGGCCCACTCGGGAGAACCCAGCCACTTGGGGCCCTCAATCTGGAACCAGCCCAGAAACTCGTTGACCAGTCCCCAACGCGGCTCGAACATCCAAATCCAGACAAAGGAGACGGCCACCCAGGAGGTGATGACCGGAATGAAGTAAATCGTACGCAGGGCGGTCCGCAGAGGCAGCCGGTCCTGATTCATGATCAAGGCCAGCGCCAAGGCCAGACACATGCCTATGGGTACCACCCCTACGGTGTAATAGAGCGTGTTGCGGAGACTCTTGAGGGTCAACGAGTCCTGGAGGGCCTCCACATAGTTCGTGAGGCCAATCAGGGGAAAGTCGCGCGGGATCAGGCTCCAGTCATGCAGACTGATGTAGAACGCAAAAAGAATGGGAAACACGATCAGGACCAGCAGGAAGAAAAAGGCCGGCCCCAGGAAAGTGTAAGCCCACAGGATTTCCCGCCGCTGCAGGCGACTGATTTGCATTTTGGCCATATCAACAGTCAGGCGGTGTACCGCCCAGATCCAGGCAGGGACAGGATCCAGGGACCCCGCCCCTGCCCTCGATTGCCCGGGCGACCTGTTCTCAGGTGGGCTTCACGCCCTGCAATGCTAAACCGTGTGATCCGCGATCACGCCGTTCAGGTTTTCCACCATGGTGTCAAAGGAGGTGGACGGATCCTCGCCGCCGATCACTACGCGGTCGCGGCCATCTCCCAATTCCTTGACCCATTCTGCCCAACCGACCCACTCCCAGGGAGTGGCATATTCCAGTGAGTCGAGACACACTTCGGCATTGGCATTGGGTCGGAACCGGGCTTCCTGTCCCAGCCCCTGGATACTGGGCAGGTCTCCTGCCACGTCATTCCAGATGACCTGGGCGTCCTGGTTGGTGCAGTAATGTACCCATTGCCAGCCGACTTCAGAATCCGGAACCCACTTGCCGACCACCCACATCCAGTGGGAACCGGCAGTGTAGAGTTCCTGACCCACGGAGCGGACAGGGAACGGCACGATAGTGTATTCCAGATCCGGGGCCTGCTGCGCCAGGGACCCACGGCTCACCGGATGTCCAATCTGGCTGGCAGCCCGACCCAAGGCAAATCGATCCTGGCCCTGCAGGAAGGAGTTGTCGTCGGCGGTGCCGGAGAGATCGCAGAACCATGCAAAGGTCTGCAGGATTTCCGGATAGTCATGCCACACCAACTGGTTGGTGCTTTCATCCACCCACGGCTGTCCATCCTGCTCCCTCTGCAGAAACTGCTGGTAGAGAATGGTCTGGAAGGCGCTGTAGTAGCCCGTGTTGATGCCGATCTGGTCGTCGTCCCCCCCTTCCAGCCGGGTCAGGGCCACGGCCTGAGCATACATGTCGTCCAGGTCCGCGTAGGGCGCGGCAGGATCAAGATCTGCAGCTTCATACAAGGCATTGTTGCGATACATCACCAGGGTCTGCACATCCAGGGGCAAACCATAGTACTCGCCTCCCTTGGACCCGCGGGCGACTGTCCAAGGCAAGTAGTCCTCTGCGATTTGGCTGGGGGTGATGACGGACTCGGCCACCGGCAGGAGACTGTCACCGGCAATGTATTCCTCCACCAGACCCATCGGGATCTGGAAGATGTCCGGCGCGGAACCGGCTCCGCCCGCGATGCCGGCGGCCAGCTTGCCCCAGTATTCGGCCCAGGGAATGGACTGGAAGTCGATGGTCACGTTGGGATTGTTCCCTTCGAACTCCTCCTTGAAGGCCTCCACCGCGGCCGCCCTGCCCGCGGAATGATGCTGCCAATGGCTCAAGGTCACGTCTTCCATGGCAACGGCACCCTCGGCGGCTGGGGCTGGAGCCACAGTGGTGCAAGCAGCCGTGATCAGAGCAGCGGCACCTGCGGTGCCGGAAAGCGCCAGAAACTGTCTGCGACTGATGCTCATCCTGTTCATGCGATTTTCTCCTATGATAAAAATCCAACAGGCCTGGCCTCAATGCCAGGCGTTCAAACCGATTTGCTGCGCACTGTGCGGGCCGCCACGGCCCAAGGGTAGGACGGGTCGTTGTGATGCAGGGAGCGATACGTGGGGATCCAGACCCACCGATCCGTGCCTGCTGTGTTGGCGTGGCTGGCATGCAACGTCAAGTCGTGGAAGACAATGGCCCCTCCCGCGGCAATGGGGACGCTGACAGCGCGCTCGTCCGGGGCCGCATCCGACTCCAGCCGATGTCCGAATCCCTTGCCATCCGAGACATCGGCGTGCTCCACTGCCTCGCGGTGGGATCCAGGCACTACCTTGAGACATCCATTCTCTATGGTGGCATCATCCAGTGCCACCCACAGGGAAACCTTGTGGCTGCCCTGCCAGTAGGGATGGTCCTGGTGCCAGGGACTGCCGAAGTCCGCGTCGTGGTCCTTGAAGACGGCCTTGTCGCTGAGAAATTCGATGTCCGGCCCCAGAATAGGTTCCAGCAGATCCAGGATGCGTGGGTCGGCTACGGCATTCCTGTAGAAGGCATTGCGATGGGCTACACCGACGTAGACGCCCACTTGCATCAGGGTCTGCCAGTCTTCGCCCACCGCTTCCTTTTCCTGGCGCACGGTCTCCACCACGGCTTGAATCTCGGTTTTTAAGCGGGCTGTTTCCTGTGCACTGAAGAGATGCGGTATCACCAGAAACCCATCCGTTTCAAATCTGGCCGAATTGTCAAACCGGTTCATACATCTTCCGTATCCGCTGGCTTGGACATTCTGTCCGACTGCGCGCCGGACACCGCACTCTGCCCCCCTGCACGGCTTCCTGTTGTGTCGAACTTCCGGATGGGCACCGGCAGTCTGCGTGAACCTGAACCGCAGACCAGTCTCCATCCAGACTGACCTGCTGCAGCTCATGGTTGCAATGGAACTGTCGGCTAGTCAAATATTACCAGATTGATGAAATTTGCGAGAGGGTGCCGAAGCAGGGCAATCGCAAAGTCGCGAGTTGAGGTAGAGCCACTTGTATTTTCCTGTGTACAGTCTTGATTTCAACCTGATTTGCCTCCGTTTCACCTTAAACTGGGAAACTGAGAAGCATCATTCAACAAAATAGACGAACATTTACATTCAAGACAGGATTGTCTTGGAATCGAATCTGGACTTTGCGATTGCCCTGGTGCCGAAGCCGCTGCCAACGTCTGTGCCGCGCAGTCAATCCGCACAGCGGTGGCACCATGCTTCTGGGTCTGTGGACATGGACGGAACTGCCACATCCGCACTACCCGCAAAGCCACATGGCGTTTTCGCCCCAACTCAGCCCCCAGACGGCGCGGGGGGCACAATACCCTGTCAGGATCGGTATCCGCTTTGGGTCACATCCTCTCGGGTCACAGCGCCATTTCACGGGGACGGACACCGATGAAGTCGGCAGTGTACTGCACTGTTTTTGTACCAGACACAGGCTGTCCCAGAGGCATGGAACTCCGGTACCTGCCTCCGCATGTGGCGGCATGGCCGCGGTGCAGCGTGATCCAGCGACGGGCGGAGGTGGCCCCGGCTTTCCGGAATGTCCCGGCTTGCCCTACATCTCGATGGGAGCTGGGATCAAGAGCTCAGGGATCCGGTGGTTGGCACATCTGTATGATGACTGTCGGATCCCTGTCAGACACCATGATCACCTTCAGAATGTCGCCGGGATCGGGCATCTGGGCCAGAGCCATACGCTCCAAACCCCGGCGGCAGAGGTCCAGTTCCCGGGGCGTCAACTGGGCATGGGCCACGAGGTCCAGCAGCGTCTCGCGGCGTCCGCGGGCCTCGCCGCGGGCCTCGCCCGCCGCCTCACTTTCGGCTAGCAGGGCATCCAGTTTCGTGCGTACCATGCGTTCGGCCACAGTCAGTTCCTCCAATGTGGTTACGTGAGCCCATTCCTGATCCAGCTGCTCCGGGGTCCATCCCATGCGATTGTCCAGTGTCCACCGCGCCAGCGTGGCAACGCCAAATTCAATGAGTGCCCGCTGCAAGGCCGGGTCCACCGTATCGGCCATCCACGGCTGCAGGGCCGTGGCATACGCGCGGCCCTGCGGCTCGTCAATGCGTTCGATATCAAACAGCGTGCGCAGGAGAGGCCGATCCGGGATGTCAGCCGCCTGCATGTGACGCATGTCATAGTGAAATGCGGGAAACGGCAGCTTGTAGGCCGGGCCGCCGCCGAACAGGTCGGCCAGGGACGGGGGCTGCCAGCGGGTCTCGCCAGTGTACAAGGACAGCAGCAAGGGCTGGGGCAGCACGGGATTCAAGCGGTACATCTCGGCGTCGTAGCCCGCCAACAGATGGTTCAAGGCATAGACAGCCTGGCGCAACGCCAGCACCGCATCGATGCTGGACTGGAATTCCGCCAGGAACAGCATCTGCGGCCCGCCCTCCGTCCGGAAGGACCAGGCATGATCGGACATCCGTCGGGTCAATTCCGCCGTGACATACTCCACCTTGTGCATCTGTACGGAGTGCAGCTCCACGGTCCCCAACCCCAGCATGGCGCTGAGATAGCGCATCCACTCCACGATCACAGCCTGCCGCAAATGCAGCCGCTTGTACCGGCTGTCATGCAATGCCATACACTTGTCCCAGTTCTGCCGGATGACGGACATTATACCCACAGAGGGCCAGGTCATGCAGACCGCTTCCCCTGCCTTGAGGCTCTCTGCGGGCCTAGGCGTGGCTTGGGCACGGACCAAGCAGCCGTGTCACGCGGGATGACCAGCGTCAGACTTGGGACGGGGATCCAAGGTACCCGGCCCTGCAGCGGCAGTTTGGTGAACTCCTGCATTTTGCGCTGGCGTGTGGACGTGCTCCACTCCCAGTCCTAGGCCCCACCGTGGGTTTCACCATGGCCGGGAGCTGTTGCCCTGGTCTTCGCTTGTTAGGGCATACCTTAATGGCCGGGGCGTCCACGAAGGCGATGCCAAGGCAGGGTCCTTGTGTCGCTGTTGCAGGCCGATAATGCATCCAGGATGTCTGCAGTCGCGGGACGGGTGACAGTGCCTGAGCATTGTCATGACCTCACCGGGGGACAACCAGGGGTGCGGACTCCTGGTCGGGTGCCTAGAGCCAACATCCCGGGCCGGAAAAACTTGCTTGAAATCATCGACAGCACAGCATGCTGGTTCGCACGGCAGGCAGAAATCATCAGAGCGCGAGGAGACTCAGAGGGTCCCCTCCGGGCTGTGGTACCGTATCCCAAGATACCCGCCTGGTGCGCGCCGGAGGAGCGCCGACCGCCACGTGCCTCCGGGGTCCCGAGCCGGCGCCGCGCCCGCATCACGTTCCTCCACGATCCACCCCGGCAACCGGCACGTCGGCGGGGATGCAGTCTCCCGGAGGGATTGTCTCTCCATAACTCACGTTGAATAGCACCGTCTCTCTCCCAAGCATCTGAACTCCTTGGGACTACGCTCCATTTTGGATTGCTGTTCAATTCTAAAATATGATATTATTTACTATCTTTTTGAAAGACAGTGAACATTGTCAGAGAGGTGGAAGCCGTGAATCGAGCGGAAAGAGTCTTGATAGGTCTCGCACCCGCGAAAGGCCAGCCATTTACCCCGGTCCAGGTGCAAAAACTGTTTTTTGTGCTTGATGCCCGCGGACAAGGCGATTTCCTGGGGGAGGAAATCTTCCGCTTTCAGCCCTATGACTTCGGTCCCTTCGACAAGGATGTGTATCAAGAATTGGAGAAGCTGGCCCAAAAGGGGCTGGTGGAAATCAATTACGACTCTGCAGGTTTGAGAAACTTCCGACTTACGTTGGAGGGTCAGAAAGAGGCGGATACTCTTTTCCATAGTATGGATGAACACAGCAGGAAATACGTGCAGTCGGTTTCCAATTGGATAAGAAAACAGTCGTTTCACAGCCTGCTCTCAGCCATATACAACGAATTTCCAGACATGGCTGTCAACAGCGTTTTTGGGGATCGCCGCTGATATGACCGTTGTGTTGGGTCTTCTCTGCAAAGATGGTGTAGTGCTTGGGGCCGATGGCGCGAGTTCCATTGTGGATCGCAACCTGAACATTGGTTACGGAAAAGCCAGGATAAAAATATGGTCGGAAGGCAACACGGCACTGGGAGCGACGGCAGGCCGTGCAGAATTTGGCCAAAGCTGCCGATACGGAGTCAGAAGACTTCTCCAGGACTCTGCCAGTCCGCTCACCGATGTACTCGCGTTTGGAGATGCCTTGAGTGCATTTGTGAGACAGGACTTTGAGAAATGGGGGCTGCAGTGTGAAGGCGATGAAGCCTTGATTGCGGTCGATTTGGGAAAAAGACCCGGTTTGTTCAAGCTGTCCGGCTTCAACATGTTCCCCTCCATTATTCAACCCGAGTCCTGGAGTCAAGCTATTGGCAACAGTTCTCAAATCATTGAACCCTTCTTCGAATTCTTGAAAGACACTTTTTGGTCCGATGCATTGCCTACAGTAGCCGCCGCGCGCTTGGGCGCAATATGGGCTGTCCAGCACACCATTGAGACGCGGGGTCTTGGAGTCAACGGTCCTATCAATGTGGGGGAACTCAGAGGCGGACACGGCAACAAGCCTTACATAGCGTCACGCGCGGAAATTGAAGAATGCCTGGAAGCCATAAAGAATATGAAGGACATGCTCAAACAGTATTGGCTCAGCCAACATGCAATTGGGAGGCCAAAGGCTCCGCCGATTGGGGAGCTTGTTTGGGATCTCGAATAGGCAATGGCGAGAAATCAAAGTTGAGCTGTTGAAGTAGAGACGACATTCATGGCTTCATGACAGCTGCAGGAAGTTCTGTTTCCTATGCACGTTCATCTAACCCAGACAGGCTGCCGTCTCAACTACGGCGAAAACCATCTTCTGTCCCGACAACTGCGACAGGCCGGCCACACGATTGTCGGCGCGCCCGGCCCGGCCCAGGTCATTGTCGTCAATACCTGCGCCGTAACTGCCGCCGCAGGACAGAAGTCGCGGCAGCTCATCCGCTCCCTGCATAAGGCAAATCCCCAGGCCCGGATCGTGGCCACAGGCTGTTACACTTCCCTGGCACCCGAGGTGGTGGAGCAGCTGCCCGGAGTGTGGAAGGTGGCTGTCAACGCCGACAAGGATCTGCTGGCCAGCCTTCTGGAGGAGTGGAGCAGCGAATTTCCGGATCTGCAATCCCTGGAACGGGTGCACCCCACGGCATCGCCCATATCTCCGGATCCGCATGCCCGCACCCGGGCCTTCATCAAGGTCCAGGACGGTTGCCATCTCCAATGCACTTTCTGCATTGTCACGGTGGCCCGCGGGCACAGCCGCAGCAGGGATCCGGACCAGATCGTGCAGGAAATCCGGGAACTGACGGAAAGCGGCTTTCAGGAAGTCGTGCTGACCGGGGTGCATTTGGGGAGTTTTGGCCGCGACCTGTCCGCGGAACAGCCCGTGGGACTGCCGCAGTTGGTGCGCCGCATTCTGTCAGAGACCGAGATGCCCCGTCTGCGCCTTAGCAGTCTGGAACCCTGGAACGTGGACGCAGCACTGTTCCGCTGCTGGGCGGAGTGGCCTGATCGTCTCTGCCCGCACTTGCACCTGCCCCTGCAGGCCGGGACCGATCGCTTGCTCAAACGCATGGGCAGACGCTGCTCGACTGCATCTTTTGCCCGCCTTGTGGAGCAGGCCCGGCAGTACATTCCGGGTCTCACGGTCACCACAGATATTATCGTAGGGTTTCCGGGGGAATCAGAGCGCGAATTTGCCCAGGGCTTGCGCTACATCGCGCAGATGCATTTTGCCGATGCCCACGTCTTTCCTTTCAGCGCCCGGGCCGGTACACCGGCCGCGACCTTCCCGGACCAATTGCCCAAGGCGGTCAAGAAGGAAAGGCTGCAGCAGGTGCAGACCGCGGTCGAGGCCACCGGGCGGACAATCCGCGCGGGGTTCCTGGATTCGGTGCGTCCCGTCCTGTGGGAGGGGCAGGGCCAGGAACTGGCCGCTGCAGAGGGCTACTTGTGGCACGGCTACACGGACAACTACCTGCGGGTGGAAACTGTCACGCCGACCCCGGCACGACTGACCAACCGGATTTCCCCGGTGCGGCTGAAAGCGCTGGTGGGCCAGGTCCTGGATGGCGAGATTCAGCCGGCGTTCCTGTCGGCCTGACAGCCCTGCCCCAGGATGAGGGCGTCTCGGAGCGCTCCGGATGGCACGAGACAGCCCGCCGCAAACGTGCTTTAGCGGATTGTATGGCCTGTGCTACGATCGCAGCATATTGGTTCCACCATGCCAGAGAGGGTGGGCACGCGGTGTCAGTTGTGCTCGTTACGGGTTCCAGCGGCTTTATCGGCCAAGCCTTGGCCGCGCGCCTCAAAGACAGCCATGATGTGGTGTGTCTGTCCCGTGCCGAGACCCCGGTGGAGGGCGTGACCCGGCTCCGGGGAGACTTTGCACAGCCGGCTGTGCTGTCGCAGTTGGACAACCTGCCGATAGACACCGTGGTCCACCTGGCCGCCGTAACGGGTGGCTGCTCGGAGGAAGACGGCATCCGCGTCAATGTGGGTGGCACCCACGCCCTGCTTCGCTATCTGACGGATCGAGGCTGCCGCAAATTCGTCCTGGCCAGCTCCATTGCCCTGATCGGGATCCAGAGTCGACGGTTTCGGCCGTTGAAGGTGCCTATTCCGGACGAGCATCCCTGCCTGGATCGGGATGGATACGGCCTGTCCAAGTACCTGATGGAGGAAGTCACCCGGTACCTCGCGCGCCAGCATCCGGAACTGGACATCATCAACCTGCGCTTGGCTGCCATCCTCCGGGACGATGCCCGGCCTGATCCGGTTTCGGTCGGAGATCCCTTGCAGGGCTGGGCTTTGGCCGGTCTTTCGCGCATGTATCTCAGCGATGCCGTGGACTGCTTTGCCAAAGCGGTCGAAGCCCCGTTCAAAGCCGGACTGCGCATCCTGAATGCGGTGGCCGCCACCGCCTGTACGCGGGATCCGGTGCCGGCCGTGTTGAAAGCCTGGTATGGGGCCGATGCCGATCGGCTGGATTTCTCCCACTATGAAAGACCGGGACATGAACGGGATCCGGTCTATGACATTCGCCGGATCGCGGCCGAGATTGGCTTTGTACCACAGCGGTCCACGGTGTAGCCCCGGTTGTGCCTTTTGCCTTGTTCATCACGTAATCGCATGCAGGAGCAGATCATGAAAAAATGGAATCCTGGATTTTCGAGACGGCGTTTTCTGGTGTTGGGCGCCGGTCTTGCGGTGACCGGGGCCGTGGCGGCCTGCGCGCCGCAGGCGCCGGCCACCGCCGGGGAACCCATGGCCGAGACCGTGGAACTCCGGCTGACGTTCTGGGGGGATTTGGCCGACATGCCCACTTGGAACTGGGGTCTGGACCAGTGGCACGACACTGCACCCCACATCCGGATCAAGTGGGAAAACACTCCCTGGGGCGAATACTGGACCAAACTGCAGACCGAGGCTGTAGCCGGCACGGTGCCTGACATTGTGGGCATGGTGTCCATGTTCTCGCAGCAGTACATTCGCCAAGGCACCTTGCTGTCCTTCCAGCCGTATATTGATGCCCAGCCCGAGGTGAATGTCGCCGATTTTTGGCCGGCCAATATGCTGGCCTACACCTGGCAGGACGAGATCTATGCCTTCCCGTACGACCTGTCCACGGTCCTGCCCATCTACAACAAGAAGATCTTTGAGGAGGGCGGCGTGCCGTGGCCTGTGGGGGATTGGTCATGGGACGAGTTCCAGGCTGCCTGCATTGCCCTGACCCGGGACACGTCGGGAGACGGGACCCTTGATCAGTGGGGCTGGCTGATGCCGAACCTGGCAAGCTGGACCATAGACATACCGCTGTCCACCAACGGCAGTCGCTTCATCAGCGAGGATGGTCTGAAGTGCCAGCTGGATACTCCGGAGGCCATCGAAACCATCCAGTGGCTGGCCGATCTGCGCCATGTGCACGGGGTGTCGCCCACCATCGCCCAGCAGGGCGATGTGCCGCTCTTTGAAACCGGCCGCGCAGCCATGACGTGGGGTAACCCCGAATTTGTGCAGACCCTCACGTCCCGCATCGGGCCGCCCCGGGACAACGACAATTTCCTGTGGGATGTGGCCTTGTTTCCCATGAACACCCAGCCGGGCAATTCCGTGCAGGGCGGGAGTTTTGCCATCGGCAGTACCACGCCGCAGGCGGACGCCGCCTGGGAATTCGTGAAATTCTATACCAGCGCGGAGATCCTGGAAGAGATGGTGGGCAAGCCCAGTCGCGGCATCCCGGGGCGAGCCTCCGTCGCCGGCTCGCTCGTGACGGACACCAATCCGGAACATCAGCAGTATTTCCTGGATGTGCTGGACTACTCCATTTCCACTTTCATCCCGGCCTTTGCCCAGGTGACGGCGGTCCTGGCCAAGTACATGGACGAGATCATGATCAACAACAAGCCGGCCGCGGAACAGCTGCCGTTGGCCGTGCAGGAGATTGATCCCATTCTGGTGGAAACGGCATAGCCGTGCCGGGGGGCACACGGGGAGGCTCCTGGGCCTCTCCCCGGGGGGTTCAGGCTCCGGGTCGCCCGCGTTGGCCTGTCCCATGGTTCCGGTGGCTCGCACCTTGACTTCGCCGCGCTCCTGGTGGGGCCCGGAATTTGCCAGTCAGAATCGTCGCCGCGAAATGCGGGCGGCGTTCTGCTTTCTGTTGCCCAATGTATTGGGATTCCTGATTTTCATGATTGGGCCCCTCTTCGCCTCGCTGGGGTTTTCGTTGCTGGAGTGGAACCTGTTGAAGCCCCCCGTATTGCTGGGGGTGGAGAATTATGCGGATTTGATGCGGGACAAGGAGTTCGGACGCAGCCTGCGCGCCACGTTCTACTATCTGGGGGGCAGTGTCCCCTTGGGGATGGTGTCCTCTCTGGCCTTGGCTGTGGCGCTGAATCAGCATATCAGGGGCATTCGTCTTTTCCGCACCATCTATTTTGTGCCCGTCGTGTCTTCCATGATCGCGGTGGCCCTCATGTGGCGCTGGATGTACAACCCCACCTCCGGGGTGCTGAACTTCATGTTGAATCAGACGTTCAAGTTCCTGCATCTGCCCCTGGCGGCACCGGACTGGCTGCAGAGTCCCGTCTGGGCCATGCCCGCCATCATCATCATGAGTGTGTGGAAAGGCATGGGCTACAACATGGTGCTCTTCCTGGCCGGTCTGCAAGGCATTCCGCGCCACTTGTATGAGGCGGCGGAGATCGACGGGGCATCCCCGCACACACAGTTCTGGCGCATTACCCTGCCGCTTCTTACGCCCACTACATTCTTTGTCTTGATCACGTCCGTGATCGGCTCCTTCCAGGTCTTTGAACAGGCCTACATCATGACGCAGGGGGGACCCGTGCGTTCCACGGTGACAACGGTCTACTACATCTACGAAAACGGCTTTCAGTGGCACCGCATGGGATATGCCTCGGCCGTGGCCTGGGCCCTGTTTGCCATGATTCTGGGCGTCACCCTGGTGCAATGGCGCCTGCAGGATCGGTGGGTCTACTATGAGTGAGAGCACGCTGTCTCCCACCACTCCATTGCCGGTGCCCGTGACCGGCCCGACCTCCCGGGCCTTCTGGTCCTGGCGCATTGCCGGGTCCTATGCCGCGCTCTCGGTGGGGGCCGTGACCATGGTCATCCCCTTCCTGTGGATGCTCTCTACGTCCCTGAAGACGGAGATGCAGGCCTACCAGTTTCCGCCGATCTGGATTCCGAATCCCATAGCCTGGCGCAACTATCCCGATACGTGGAATGCGCTGCCCTTCGATCGCTTCTTTTTCAACAGCGCGCTGGTCTCCCTGATCCTGACGACAGGCCAGCTGGTGACCTGCTCCTGGGGCGCCTTCGCCTTTGCCCGGTTGCGGTTTCCGGGCCGGGAGCAGCTCTTCGTGCTCTATCTGGCGACCCTCATGATTCCCTTTCAGGTGATCATGATTCCCCTCTTCGTGCTGGTCAGTCGCATGGGCTGGATCGATTCCTACTGGGGGCTGACCGTGCCGCTGGTCTTCAGTCCCTACGGGACATTTCTGTTGCGGCAGTTCTTCAAGTCCATTCCTCTGGAACTGGAAGATGCCGCCAAGATTGATGGCTGCACCTACTGGCGCATATACTGGAACGTGATGATGCCCCTGTCCAAACCGGCCTTGGCGACCCTGGGGATCTTTGTATTCATGTGGAGCTGGAACAATTTCCTGTGGCCCCTGCTGATCGTCAATTCCCTGGAGATGAAGACCCTGCCCTTGGGGTTGGCCTATTTCCTGGGACAGTACACGATCTACTGGAATCTGCTGATGGTGGGGGCGACGATCTCGCTGTTGCCCGTGCTGATCGTGTTTTTCTTCGCCCAACGTTTCTTCATTGAAGGCATTACCTTGACGGGTCTCAAGGGCTAGTCCCGGTGCAGACCTTTTTGCCCAGGAGGTAGGCATGGCCATACAGGCTCTCATCGCAACGCAGGACCGCCGGTTTGCGCTGGAATCCTTCCCTGAACCCGCCTTGGCGCCGGATCAGGTGCGGGTGCAGACGCTCTATTCCGGGGTCAGTGTGGGTACCGAATTCATGGTCTTTCAAGGCCGGCTGGACTGGGGGCCGTTCCCGGTCTGCACCGGCTACCAGGCGACCGGCCGGGTGGTGGAAATCGGCAGTGCAGTGGACCGTTTCACGCTCGGGGATATCGTGTATTACCGGCGCAATTTCGTTGCATTCAAGCTGAATGGCCAAACCGTGAATTCCTGCTCCGGGACCCATGCCAGTCAGGCGGTGGTGCCGCAGGATCAGGAGATTGAGCTCTTGCCGGACGGTATCTCCCCGGAAGTGGGCAGCCTGTTCGTGATGCCGGCTGTGGGCTACAACGCCGTCAACATGGCCGGCGTGCAGATGAACGACATGGTCGTCATGCAGGGTTTGGGCCTGATCGGGACCGGGGCCATGCTGGCGGCCCGTTTGCGCGGGGCCGTCGTGATCGGGGTGGAGCTGGACGAGACCCGGATGCACCTGGCCCGCGCACTGGGTATTGACCATCTCGTGGATGCGCGCGACCGCAATGTGCCGGAAGCCGTCCGGGAAATCCAGCCCGCGGGTGGTGATGTGGTGTTTGAAGCAACCGGCATCCCCCGCAATCTGGACTCCGCCTTGGCCCTGTGTCGCCCCTTTGGCAAATTCGTCTATCTGGGCAATCTGGGCAGCGCCCCGGTCACTTTCAATTTCGCCGTGCCTCATCAGAAACAGCTGACCACGTATTTTCCGTGCAACGATGGCCTCCGGCCCTGCCGGGAGGCTGTCCTGCGCAACATCGCCTCCGGGGCCTTGCCGTGGGAAAAGACCATCAGTCATTCCGTGCCTGCGACCGACATGCCGGCCCTGTACACTGCGATCGACGAGAAGACCGTGCCGGAATTGACTGGCGCCGTAATCAAGTGGAGTTGAAAGAATGTACCAGGTTATGAATGTTGCTGCTGCCATCCTCCAGTCAAAATTCCGGTTTGTCGGCCTGCTGCTGTCCCTACTGCTCAGCGGTTGTGCAGCGCCCCTGCTGTTGCCCGCCACCGCCGCGGACGAAGTCTCGGCCCGGCTGGATGTGCTGCCTTACCAAACGGCCGCTCCCTGTCTGGATCGCTTCCTGGAGCACAAACTGGACTTCATGACAAACGTGGACGAGGATCCTGTGCGGCTCTTCGCCAGCAATGGCTCCGGTCTGGCGGTCAACGATCTGAATCGGGATGGTCGTCTGGACCTGGTCATGGCCAACCTGGACGGCCAGAACGCAGTACTCTGGAATGAAGGTGACTGGATTTTCCGCCGCGAGGACCTGCCGGTCCGCCACACCCGGTCCGTCAGTACTGTGGACCTGGATGGCGATGGCTGGCTGGACATCACTTTTGCCCTGCGCCGCTTCCTGCCCGTAGTGCTGTACAACCGGCCCGATGACCGGGGCGGGCGCACCTTCGCGCGCCAGAGGCTGTCCCTGTTCCCGGATCGCACCTATGTCATGGCGTGGGCGGATGTGGATGATGACCATGATCTGGACGCGGTGGTCGCCACCTATGATGCCGAACGGCAGAGGGAAGAAGGGATTATGGCCCCGGCCGGCGGCGTCTTCGTCATGGTCCAGGACGGTCTTTCCGGTGAATTCACCCGCGAATTGCTGGCCTACAAGGCGCATGCGTTGGCCATCCTGCTGGACGACTTCAATGCCGATGGTCGCCTCGACATTTTGGTCGGGCAGGACTTCGAGCTGCCGGATCAGACCTGGTTGCGTACCGCCGCGGGCTGGGAGGAGCAACGGATCTTCCCGGAAGTCACCCGCAACACGATGAGTTTCGCGGCGGGTGATTTGGACAATGACGGGTCGCGGGAGATCTTTGCCGGCGACATGCAGCCTTTCAGGACGGATGCGGCAACCCTGGCGCAATGGATGCCGCTCATGGAAGACATGGACTTTGAAGTGACAGGGGGGCAGGTCATGCACAACGTGCTGCAGGTCATGGGCCCCGGCGGCCGGTACGAGGATCAGGCGGCGCGCGCTGCCCTTGAAGCGACCGGCTGGACCTGGTCTGCCCAATTCGGGGATCTGGACAACGATGGCCTGCTGGATCTGTACGTCGTCAACGGCATGCATTCCCAGGAAATGTTTTCCCACCTTGCAAATGCGGAGCTGGTGGAAGAGAATCTGGTGTTTCGCAATACCGGTGCCGACGGTTTCCAGTGGATGCCGGACTGGGGGCTGGGCAGCACGGCCAGCGGACGCAGCATGGTCATGGCCGACCTGGATACGGACGGTGATCTGGACATCGTGGTCAACAATCTCCTGGCACCTGCCGTGATCTTCGAAAACCGTCTCTGTGGCGGCCCGTCTCTGGGCGTGGAACTGCGCTGGCCGGACCAGGGCAACACCTTTGCGCTCGGTGCCGAGGTGCGGCTGCATACAAATCAGGGCACTCTGTCCCGCAGTGTGAGATCCAACAGCGGCTATCTCTCGGGAGAACCCGCCCGCCTGCATTTTGGCCTGCCCGCCCAAGCAGATCTGGAGAGTCTCGAGATTCGTTGGCCGGATGGCCGGATCACTCGTATGTCTGGGCCTTCTCCACAGGTGCTGTTGCGCGTGACGCGGCAAGAATAGCCACGCGTTATGCGCAGGGGGCGCGGATAGCCTCCTGCACCTCTACGTGGCTACAGCAGATTTCCTGATTTACAGCTGTTCGGGCACATTTGCCAGTCGGCATCAGATAGGCCTCACCCTGGTACCGGGTAAATGTTGCAGTGTCGGGTAGAGGTGCCAGAGCCGGGTGCAGCCGGTGACCGGCTCCACTTCCCGGAAGACGGCGCCAGTACCGTTTGCACTGGGGCTGCAACGCGTTTTTTGCAGAATGTGGTGCCCGGTCATGGGCAGGATCTCTGTCGGCAATCCCCACTCCACGGCCTGGGCTGTCCGCAGGGGCACCGTTCAACGCGCCCGCCCCTCCGGCGCCGGCCCACGGTGCTGCACACAAGCCGCGGGCATTGCGGTCGGGCGCGTGCTTTGCACGGCGTCTAGGGCCGTGTGTTCCGCGGTGGTCAGGGTCACGCGCTAGCGGGGCGGGACCATGGCATCCCTCTCTTGGGAAAACCGCATGTTGCTACAGATCAGGACAAAACCCTATTTACCAGGTACATAGGTGTTCCAATACGCCAACTCTCCACCACAATGCACGACAAAGTAGGTTTGGCACGTCTCCGCGGTGACCTCCTTGAAGCCGCCTGCTGGCTGTTTTTGCCTGGGCAGTTGTTTGTCTTCCTCCTGTTTTCCGATCAACACCTTGGAGTCATGAGTCCCTTGGCTATGGTCTTCTTGGGACTGTTTGTCCAGTGGCATCAGGGGGATTCCCTTTGGCCGTGGGCCGAAGTCGGTGCACACTGTCTGCGCAAACGTAGACCGCCGGGGAGAGGGACGAAAAGGGTACAGTCTGTTTCTGTCCAGCTTGATGGTTCTTGCTGTATTCAACCAAGCCGGACTTTATAGTGGTAAGGCGGGAACGGGGCTGGGCAGACCAGGAAATTCGGTGTGCGGACAGGACAGGGCGTATGCCATGGCCCTGGCAATGCCGATAGCAGCCCGGGTGAAAATGAATCAGGGACGATCCTGATTCACGGGGCGTGATGACACCGGACCTGAGGAGTGGAGTGGTTGCCGTTGTCACTCCAGCTTGCACTGTAAGCAAAAATTATCGACAGGGCCGAAGAGCGCGAGGCGGCCCAGGAGAATACCGCTTCCTTATTGGCTTTGGACTATGCCGGGTCGGCGTCTTCCTCTGCACTGACCGCGGGCAACACAATGGAAAATGTGCTGCCCGCGCCCGGTTGGCTGGAGACGTGGATGTTGCCCCCGAGCTGCCGCACCAGACCGCGGGCCAGACTCAGACCCAGCCCCCAGTTGTTCCTGCCCGGATTGGCTGTCTGATCTATGCGGAAATAGGGGTCAAATATGGATTCATGGTATGCCGGGTCTATACCGGGACCGGTGTCCTTGATATAAATGCGCACCCATTGGGCTGCCTGGTTGGAGCCGACGATGACGTCCCCCTCAGGCTGCGTGTAGTTGAGCGCGTTGACGACGATTTCCAACAGGACATCGTTCTTGAAGTAGATGCGATCCACCACCACAGCGCAGGGGGCTTCCAAGGGTTCCACACGCAGGCTGACCTGCTTCCGACGGGCTGTTTCCTGTAGCGCCGAGACTGTCTCTTCCAACAGCGGACCCACTTCCACCCTTTCCGGTTTCAGTGCGATGGAAGAGGTTTCCGAATACAGAGCCGCCAGCGTGCGGTTGCTCATGTCAAGCATTTCCGACACATTCTGTCGCATGTCTTCCAGGATCTCCACGTTGACCGGGTCGGCCCCCCGGCGTTTCAGCCGATGGTCCAGGGTTTCGATGTCCAGTTCCAGGGCTCCCAGGGCATTGCGCAGTTCGTGACTCAGGTTGGATGCCATGTCCTGCTTGCTTTTCAGGTTCTGGCCCAGCCGCCGCTGCATGCCCTGAAAGGCTTCCGCCAGGTCCAGGACTTCCTGGATGCCCCGGACACTGTCCACTCTCAGGGGGGTGGTGGCCTCGGCCGTGCTCTGGATGCGGCTGATGGACTGGGTGATGCGGGACAGCGGGGAGGTAAAAAAACGGGACACCGTGTAGGTGGCCAGACTCACGACGAGGAAACAGCCCAGGCTGCTGGCCCAGAAAATGGCCCACAGCCGCGCCTGCACCTCGTCCAGGAAACCTTTGGACTGGATCACTTCAATGAATCCGATCACCCGCGGCTGCGAGGACTGGACCTCGCTGATGGGGCCCGATTCCGGGGCATGCACGGGCATCAAGGCAATCCAGACCGACTCGCGACGGCACCGGGCACAGGTGTAGTAGGCCCTGGTGGCTGTGCTGTCCGGGTCGGGCTGACTGAAGCAGAATTCCGCCTCGAAGGTGAACTGGGCCGGCTGGCGCGAAGCGGTGTGGATATCCGCCTGGGTCACGGCTTGGGCCCACCGGTCCAGCGTATTGCGATATCGTTGGTCCAGCAGATTGCACGGCAGCATGGAAGTCACCCGCATGCTGGTGGCGACCGTTTGCAACTCCTGCTCTTCGTCGTAGATGAAGACGCGCACAAAACTGTCCGGCTCTGCCAGGAAAAGAAAGTTGCCCAGAGTGAGCGAAGGTAGCGGAATGGTGCTCAGGAACTCCGTGATCTGCGCGGAAATGGACGCGGCTTCCCGTACCAGCCGCGCGCGAAACCGCAGTTCCACGAAGCGGTACGAGACCAGCGTAGCGGCAAAAAGCGTCAGCATCACCAGGAGCAATACCAGCGCGGTATTGACCAGAGTCAGATATTGACCAAGTCGCATCCTGCAGGAATCTCCAGAGGCTGTCCGGGAGAGGCCCGCCTGTGTGCCAGGGCCATGATGGCAGGCCAGAACCGCCGCGGCGAGTACCGCGCAGCCTGTCCGGTGCGATCCTGCGCTGCGCCGGTCAGGAGGTCATGGCCTCCGGCGCCACCAGCTTGTATCCTTTGGTGCGGACGGTCTGGATGAGGGACTTGCTCCCGGTATTCTGTCCCAGTTTTTTGCGCAAGTAGCAGATGTGGGCGCGAATGGTCTGTTTGTTGGTCTGGTCAAAGAGCTGACTGGACTCGCCTTCGGATTCGCACAGGACGGTATAAAACCGTTCCAGGGGCACCACCTTGTTGTAGTTTTCCATCAGCAGGCCCAGATAGCGGCCTTCCACCGGGGTCAGACTGACATCCTGCCCCCCGGTGGTAGCCCGGTTGTCGTCCCGATACAGCACCAGCTCCAGTCCCGGGACCTTGAGGACTTCGTTCTCCACGGTGCGTTCCTTGCGCACCGCCTGCCGTTCTTCAATCAGTCGTTTGACCTGGGCCAGCATGCGGGCCTGCCCGTCGCCTTTGCGGTGGAAGTGGTGGGCCCCCAGGCCCAAGGCCTCAATATAGGTCTCCGCGTTCTGTTCATCGGTGGCTGGCTGACCCGAGACGACAATCACGTCCGGATCGCTGGGACCGTGCGGCAGTCTTTCCAGCAGTGCCATGCCGTTGATCCCCGGCAGTTTCAAGTCCAGAATGACAATCTGCGGGCGATGGAGCCCAATCAGGCGCTCTCCTTCCTCGGCACTGTCGCAACTGATCACCATTACCTCTTCCAAATGGCTTTCCAGAAATCGCTGGGCCGATTTGCGAAAGAAGCGGTCATCGTCAATCAAAACCAGTTTGGTATGCATAGCCTGTGCCTCCCTCTTGCCTGACATGAATCACCGGATTTGCGGATCCTCCGGATACGCCTGCGGCCGGTGGCGAGACTGTACCGGTCCCTGCAGGTTGCGGTGTCCGTCTGCCGTACTCGTCCCAGCCGCTGGGATCTGCCTCTGCACATGTGAGGATTATATGTATCGCACGTTGTGCCGGAACGGCGCAGGCGTTGCGCAGTCTGGGGCTGCGGTCCGCATTCGTTCCGGTGCGGGGATTCCGAGTTGTCCTGGATCCCGCTCTGCGCAATCCGGGTGCCCGCCAGTGGATCTGCGCTCCCGTCATTGGGATCCGATGCCCACTGGCATACTGCATGTCCAGATGCAGATCCGACAATCGACCGCCTGCACTGCCGACCTTTCCATGTCCTGCCTGAGCCTATTGTAGTGGGTCGCGAAGGGATGCTGGGGGATTTGCGTACCCGGCGGCCTAGGTCAAACACAATGCAAACAGTGCTGTGCCGGTCCAAGCCGAGGGCCGTCCGCACGTGTGCGGTCGCTCCCCGATCGCCAAAACCGATGATTGCCAGATCCCGGATTTCGCTCTGGTGGATGTGGAGACGGCCCACAGGGGGGCCAGGCAGCGTCTGCCAGATCGGACCTCTTTTCGGCAGTGCAGAGTCAGCTGTTGGGCCTTTACGTGCACACTCCCGCCGGCCGTCTTGACGGCCGGCGGTGCCTAGGGGCTGGTCTTCATGGGCGGCATGTCCATGGCGCGCCGGGCTGCGGTCGGCCCTTTGCATTACAATCCCCATAGCCCCGGAACTCTGGGGTACTGCCTGACTATCACCGCGGCCACCGCACGGGAGACGATGATTTCATGCCCCCCGAAGTACGTATAGAGGAAGACAGCCTGGGCCCGGTCGAGGTGCCGGCAGAAGCTCTGTATGGTCCCCAGACGCAGAGGGCGTTGGAGAATTTTGCTCTGAGCCCGTACCGCTTTTCGGCGAGCTTCCTGCGCGCTTTGGGCTGGATCAAACAGGCGGCTGCCTTGGCCAATGGCGACCTGGGGTTGCTGGCGCCCGACAAGGCCCGGGCCATTGCCGCCGCCGCGGCCGCCGTAGCCGCCAACCGGCATGATGCCGAATTTCCATTGGATATTTTCCAGACCGGATCCGGCACCAGCACCAACATGAACGCCAATGAAGTCATCGCGTCCCTGGCGAGGAATTCTGCGGGCCAGGCCATTCATCCCAACGATGATGTCAACATGAGCCAGAGCAGCAATGACGTGATTCCCAGTGTCCTGCATGTCAGCGTGGCCTGGACCATCCGGCAGGATCTGCTGCCGGCGCTGGACTGTCTGGCCGACACCATTGCCCACAAGGTGGCCGTGTGCGGGGATGTCACCAAAACCGGTCGTACCCATCTCATGGATGCCATGCCCATCACACTGGGCCAGGAAATGGGCGGCTGGTTGACTCAGGTAACTGCCAATCGCGCGCGGCTGCAGGCGGCGCTGCCGGAACTCCAGGCACTGGTGCTGGGCGGCACCGCGGTGGGTACGGGTCTCAATGCCCCTCCGGAATTCCGCCGGAGGGCGTTGGCCCATCTTTCCCGGCTGACAGGACTTGCCTTTACGCCCGCCGAGAACTGCTTTGCGGGCATGGCCGCCCAGGATGTCATCGTGGACGTGAGCAGTCGCCTGCGGACCATGGCGGTGTCCCTGACCAAGATTTGCAACGACCTGCGCTGGATGAACAGCGGCCCCCTCGCCGGCCTGGGCGAGATTTCCCTGCCCGCGCTGCAACCCGGCAGCAGCATCATGCCGGGCAAGATCAATCCGGTCATACCGGAAGCCGTACTGATGGCCAGTGCCCAGGTGATGGGCAACGATGTGGCAGTGGGCCAGGCCGGGTTGACCGGGGCGTTTCAGCTGAATGTCGCCTTGCCCCTGCTGGCCCACAATCTCCTGGAAAGCGTGACTCTGCTGAGCAATTCCTGCCGGCGGCTGGCGACCCATGCCATCGCCGGTTTTACGGTCAACGAGGAACGGATCCAGGCGGCCCTGGCGCGCAATCCCGTTCTGGTGACAGCCCTCAACTCCGTCATTGGCTATGCGCTGGGAGCCCGCATCGCCAAGCAGGCCTATGCGGAAAATCGCCCGCTGAAGGATGTGGCTCTGGAATTGACCGATCTCTCCGCCGAGGAACTGGATCGCCTGCTGGACCCGACAGCCCTGACCCGCGGCGGTATGCCGACAGCCTGACTCTCAGCCCAGGAACCGGGAGGGATCGAGGGACCTGCCGTTCTGCCGGATTTCCAGGTGCAGGTGCGGGCCCGTGCTGTTGCCGGAGTTGCCCATGTTGCCTATAATCTGGCCCTGTTGCACGCCATGCCCTTTGCGCACGGAAAATGTGGACAGATGGGCATAGAGCGACGTGAAGCCATTGCCGTGGTCTATGACCACCAGATTTCCGTATCCGTGATTCCAGCCGAAACTGGCATAGGCCACTACACCCCGGTCCACAGCCCGAATGGGGGTCCCGATGGATCCCGCGTAGTCATGGGCCCGATGGTTGGCCCAGTAACCCTGACTGATATAGGTACTGGGCACGGGCATCTGCCAGGTGCCGGAGCCAATGAAATTGCCGGGCACATGATCCGCGGCGTACGTAATGAAGGATTCTTCGGGTGGTGGCGGCCGAATGCCGCCCGGAATGAACAGCTGTTGGCCCGGGAAGATAATGTTGTTCTTCAGGGCATTGGGGGCAAAGCCGAGAATCTCGTCAAGTTCCACCTCGTACAGCAGCGAGATTTCCAAGAGTGTGTCCCCCGCATCCACAACATGCAGGGCCCCGTCTATGGGCGGAATGGTGAGCTTGTCACCGACTGAGAGGTGGGCCGTGGCTTCATTGATCCGCGGGTTGGTCCAGAGAATGGTCTCCGCTTTCAGGCCCAGCTGTTGCGACAATTCCCACACGGTGTCGCCCGGGCGGACGGTGTAGTGCCGCATGGTCCCGGTCCCGGCGAGTTGCAGGGTATGGTTGGGAGTCTGCGGCCGCGTCGTGGCCGGATTTTGCGGTTCGATGTATCTGGACTGTACCTGCACGGGACGGCTGATCTGTGCAGCCAGCCCTTGGCCGCGTGATACCTCGACCAGTGCCGTCGGATCGATCAATTCCTGGGCCTGAGGGCGGAAACTGCCTACAGCCTGATGGGACACAGCGTCCAGCACGTCAATGTTGACCCGGACCAGGACCACGACCACCACGATGGCAAAGACGAGGGTGATGGTCAGGAAGGACTGGTACTGCCGCAGTCGTGCCGCCCATGCCCGCGGCGCCCGGCGCGGCTGAAAATCGACCTCGCCTATGGTCGGCAGAGGGTGGGTCGGGACAGGAAGTACGTCGCGCGTGCTGGACAAGGCAGTGGCTCCCGCTGGAGTACGGGGCCATCGTATCACGAAAAAGGGCCGCGGCCCCTGCCCCGGCGGCCTGACCGCCTGCCGCGGCAAAGTCGGGCCTAGACCGTGAGCTTGTCCAGGAATTCGCTATTGTTGGCGGATTTGCTGAGTCGTTCCAGTATGGGCAGGATTGCTTCCTGGCTGCCACCGACCGCATCGATCATGCGCCGCAGGGTGTAGACCTTGGTCAGAATTTCCGGATCGAGCAATTTTTCTTCGGCGCGCGTGCCGCTGCGTTCCACGTCGATGGCCGGGAAGATACGGCGCTCGGCCAAACGGCGGTCGAGATGCAACTCCATGTTGCCTGTGCCCTTGAACTCTTCATAAATCATGTCGTCCATGCGGCTGCCCGTGTCGACCAGGGTAGTGGCCAGAATGGTCAGGGACCCGCCTTCTTCAATGTTGCGGGCCGTTCCGAAGATTTTCTTGGGAGGATACAACGCCGCCGGATCAATACCGCCTGACAGGGTTCTGCCGGAAGGCGGCACGGCCAGATTGTAGGCCCGCGACAAACGCGTAATGCTGTCCAGCAGAATGACCACATCCTGGCGGAACTCCACCAGGCGCCGGGCGCGTTCCAGAGCCATTTCGGACACGGCGACATGGTTATGGACCGGCTCATCAAAGGTGCTGCTGAAGACTTCTCCCTGCACGGACCGTTCCATGTCCGTCACTTCCTCGGGGCGTTCGCCAATCAGAAGCACGATCAGATGCGTGTCTTCATGGTTGGCGGTGATGCCGTTGGCAATGCGCTTCAGGATGGTGGTTTTGCCCGCCATGGGCGGAGACACGATCAGTCCGCGCTGGCCGCGGCCAATCGGGCACAGCAGATCGATGAGCCGGGTCGCCAGGATGCTGGGAGAAGTTTCAAGATACAGCTGTTCCTCCGGGAAAATCGGGGTCAGCTGCTCAAACCGCGGCCGCAACTTGGCTTCGCCGGGTTCCCGGTCGTTGACGGTTTCGACTTTCAGCAGACCGTTGTACCTTTCGGAGTCTTTAGGTCTGCGGAACTGGCCAATGACCATGTCGCCGGTGCGCAGGCCGAAGCGTCGGATCTGGCTCTGACTGACATATACGTCATCCGGTCCCGGCAGCAGGTGATCCGTCCGCAGGAAGCCAACTCCATCGGACATGATTTCCAGGACGCCGCCCCCGAACAGACTGCCCCGGGCTTCCGCCGCGTTGTGCAGGATGTTGAGGATCAGATCCCGCTTCTGCAGGCGATGCGCCCGCTTGACGTGGTGTTGTTGCGCTAGGGACAACAAGGCTTCGTTACTCTGATTCTTGAGGGCAACGAAGGACAGTGGTGGTTGTCCTCTGTTCGACTTGGTTCTGGCCATGAAAATGCATTACTCCCATTGCGGACACACGACTGCTCTGTACAGACAAACCGGGTTGCAGTTGGACACGCTCCAACCTCACAGAGACCAGACAAGTTCCCCACATCCCCGCGGCGCGGGTCCACAGGCTATCGGACCCCGTACGGCAGCAACAGACATTCTACGGGTCGGGAGTTCTCCCGGCCCGTGAAACGAAATGCTATGCAGGAAACGCTGACATTATGGCAAAGGTCCGGCTCTTGTGGTTGGCCTCACCGCTCCGGCCTCCGGGAAGAACCGGGTGCGGAGCGTGAAGGTTGAAGGTTGAAGGTAAATGACTGTCCTGCGCTGCGGGTCCGATGAACTGTGCTTGCCCTGTTGCCGAAAGGATCCGAGTCGCTGCCTGGCCTCGCCAGGTCACTCAGGCGACCTGGCCCCGTCTCGACCCGAGACCTCCCAAAAAACGAAAGGCGGAGTCCAAATCAGTGTCCAAAAGCTGCTCTGTGAGTTTGAATGTACAGCAGGGACAGAAGGAGAGAGGCAGGGGCCCCCGCTACCGTACACAATTCTAGACAATTCTAGCAGGTTGGAAAAAAGGTTTCAAAAATGTGACTGACAACCGAAATTTTGAATTCTCCTGTCTGGCGAGAGATTTTCCGGCATCCCGAGACACCCGCCGCCGGTTTCGGGGGGCTTTGTACCCTATGGGGAGAATGCCGCCGTTCGGGTAGCCGCTGTGTCCGAGGTTGCCCCACCGGTCTCTTGCTGCCCGGATCTGGCCCCAAGTCATGCGCAACGGGCCAGTTCAGGCAAACCGCTGATCGGGATGGGTGTCCAGCAGCGATCCCACCCACGGGCCAACAGGTTGCGATGGCAAATCGTAGCGGCATTCCTCCTCTGCGAAGATTTCAAAGCCGCGTTTCCGGTAGTTGTCCAGGGCGTGGGGATGGTCCAGTTCGCAGGTATGCAACCATACCCGTACAGGCTTCAGATCCCAGGCGCACTCTATCGCCTTGGAGATAAAATACCCTCCCAGGCCTTGGCCTTGAAAACTGCGGATCAGGCCGAAACTGGCAATCTCCACGCCCTTCTCGGACTGGTGCAGCTCAAAGAAGCCCGCCGGTGTACCGGTCCGATACAGGACCCAGGTATGAAAATCCGGGTCCCCGATCAGGGTCATCCACTGGTCATAGGACCAGCCCAGGCGATCGATCCAGTACCAGTCTCCCCCCACTGCCGTATAGAGAAACCGGCTGAATTCCGGGCAAGGCACTTCGGCTTTCCGCAAGCTGATGCCGGCGGGCTTCCGCTGCACAGGCCGCCATTGGGCGCGGCTCCGCATGTGCAAATAATAACGGCGGGCGGTGACTCGCATGGGCCGAGGCATGACGGGAATGTGCCGGGCCGCCTACAGGCGCGGCAACCGGTGTTTCTGCAGCTTGCCCATCGCGTTGCGCGGCAGTTTCGGCACGACGCGGAAGGCGGAAGGCACCTTGAAACCCGCCAGCTGCTGGCGACAGAAGGCCGTCACGGCGGCCGGATCGAAAGTCTCCTCCACCACCACGTACGCCAGCGGAGTTTCGCCCCATTCGGGATGGGGGCAGCCCACCACGGCAGCTTCCGCGATGCCGGTGCACTGCATCAACACTTCCTCTACCTCCCGCGGATAGACGTTGAAGCCTCCCGACAGAATGCATTCATGACTGCGGCCCAGAAGTGTCAGGTAGCCTGTCTCCGGATCGAAGCGGCCCATGTCCCCGGTCCTGAACCACTGTCTGCCTGCGTTGTCCCGGACGAAGGCTGCGGTGGTCTGGGCCGGAGCATTCCAGTACGCGGCAAACACATTACTGCCGCGCACCTGCAGGTGACCTTCCTGACCGCACGGCAATTCCCGGTCCTGGACGTCCACGATGCGCCCGGAAACGCCCGGCAAAGGCAGCCCCACGGTGCTGGGCACTCTCTCGCCGGCCAGAGGATTGCTGTAATTCATGCCGGTTTCCGTCATGCCGTAGCGTTCCAGAATGACATGGCCTGTCAGTTGCCGAAACCGTTTGTGGTCCTCTGCGGCCAAGGGGGCACTGCCGGAACAGAAGAGGCGCATATGGCTCAGGTCGGGCGTCGCGGTCGCTTCCATGAGACGCATCAGGCGGAAGTACATGGTAGGCACTGCAAAATAGAGGGTAGTGCTCCGGTCCTGCAACTGCTGCAGGACCGCCCGGGCCTCAAAGGTCCGATGGAGAATGACCGAAGCGCCGGCTGTCAGCGCACACAGCAAGCCCACTTCAAGGCCATGCACATGAAACAGCGGCAAGGTCAACAAGAGCACATCGTCTGCCTGCCAGCCCCAGGCGGCCACCAATCCCGTGACGGTAGCCACCAGGTTATTGTGGGAGAGCATGGCACCCTTGCTGCGTCCCGTGGTGCCTGAGGTGTACAGAATCAGAGCTGTATCGTCACTGCCCACCGCGGGTCCCGGCCGGGCCCGGCCGGCAGACAGCGGCGCCTGGTCCAGAGGCAGCACCGTTATCTGTGCCAGTCCCTGCGCGTCGATGCCCATGTCCCGGAGCCAATTCCTGTGGTGCGCCTCAAGCAACAGCAGTTTGGGGGTGCAATCGGTCAGAATGAGCTCCATTTCCCGCTGCCGATACCGTGGATTCACAGGCACGGCGACAGCTCCGAGCTGCCACAGGGCCATCAGGGCAATGACATAGGCTCCCGAATTTTCGGCCCAGATCACGACGCGGTCGTGTGGCTCCACGCCGTGGCGGGTCAGATATTGGCCCATGGCCCAGGCCTGATCCTGCAGTTGGGCATAGGTCCAGCGCTGTCCCGTATCCCGGCACTCCAAGGCCTGTTTCTGTGGTTGCTGGCTACACCGCACAGCCAGCAACGTATTGAGATTCATGGGAACGCACCACGCGGTCTGAGGACAGCAGCGGGCCCCGTAATGCCCTCAGGGCAGAGTGGATCATGACCCCGACGTGGGCCCAGGTCCCGCCTGGGGGCCCAAGCCACTAGCCAGCGGTCCCACCCGGACCGCTGCAAGGAGACAGCAGAACCCGCCGCGCGGGATCGACGCCGGGGTTCGCTGCAACATGTACATTCTCCAAACCACTGGCGCAGCGGTTTGAGGCAGGCAATCGGAGGAGAAAGAACCACTCTCCCGACCGGGCGCGCGGTTCCCCGAGCCTTGCCGTGGCATCGCGCAAGACGTTGTGCCCCTCCGGGTGCCATCCCGGGGCACGGGTTCGGATCACAGGACCCGTTTCCCGCCGTGGGGCCGAACGTGCCCGCGCATTCGGAGCCCCTGTACCGAACGCGCCGCATCTCTCGCCGCGACATCTGTACCTGGAGAAAACAGACGATACTCAGTGAACAGGTCCGGGCACACATCCGTGGGTGACGCCTCTGGCTTCGCACAACCTTTGCACAATCCCATTGCCTGCCAGGCCCGCTGCCCTTGCGACAGACCGGTCTACTGATTCGGGGCCCCGGGCGTGGAGTTGCCGACAGTCTGAAATTCGCCGGTGCCATCGGGCACGCGGGCCAGGCTGGTGCCGGCATCGGCCTGTCCCCTGGACCAATCGACTGCATCCACCAGGATGCCTGTGGCAGTCCAGATCCCCAGCTCTTCGTCCCGGCCCAAGGCAAAGCCGGGCCATCCGTCCGTGTCCAGTGCAACCACAAGATACGCACCGGGCGGAATTGTCAGCTCTGGCGGGAAGGCAGTACGCTTGCCGACATCTGTCAGGTCGTCCGCCAGCACAAAGTCGGCCAAGGCCAGATGGGTGGTGGAGGCATTGTAAAGTTCAAACCAGTCCCGCGGTTCTCCTTGGGCGGCTATTTCGTTGATCACCAGACCGACATCTGCCGTATGAGCCGGCGGGCCGGACATGGAGGTGTCCGTATCAACGGACGATGGCGCTGTCCCGTCCCCGATGCTGCCGTGGAACCGGGCGGAGATGACGGCCCCTGGCACCGTACTGGCCTCAATCAACTCCAGCTGTCCTCCGGTCACGGGGACAAACCTGTCCGGTACGGTCCCGCCGACCGGGATGGTCCAAAGGACGCCGCCGACCTCACCCGCACTGATGGACAGGGCAACGCCACTGGACAGCCGGGCCAAAGGCAGTACCAGGGTCAGTCCCTGGAGGGAACCGTCCACCCCCAAGGCCATGGCAGTGAGGGATACCGCATCTGTCATGCCAAATCCGGTGGCTTCTTCCGGGGTGGCCGGGCCCGCGATGACGGTCCAATCCATGCCGGTCGGGGCGGTGTCGTTCATCCGGAAATGGGTAACCGTCCCTTTCCCAAAGGGATCAGCGCTCTGGTTTGACCCCCAGGTTGTGGCCAGGTACAACTCGACCTCGCCGGGTGCAAAACTCCCTGCTGCCTCGCCATCCGCGCAGAAAGGAGCCGCGGCCAGAGGCCAAGGCCACTCCGGCGGCATCGGCTCCAGATCTTGCAGGATGGTGTCACGCCGCGCTGCAATAAACCGCCGTACCCGTTCTGTATCTGCGGCAGCGGCGGCCCGCTCGGTGGGCAGGGCATACTGCTGGACGATGGCCGCCATTTCGTCGGTGCGCTTGAGCAACGCGGCCTCGTTCCACACGGTATCCAACAGTTCCTGCAGACGGCGGGTGTAGGCGGTCCGCCCGGCCGCGTTCTGGTACAGGCGGTGGGCAATGGCTCCGTGGGCCCATACTGACGGTGGCGGATCGTCGATACTGTCAAAGGGATTGGGATCGTCCTCCAGGGAGAAAACCTGATCTGCGCCCCAGGGGATGAACACAAAAGAGCCATCCGGTTCCCGATAGAAATGGTAGTTGTTGCGATTGCTGGTATATCCGTCCCAATGACCGACCAGCACTTCCGTGGCCCAGAAAGAGAGGAATCGGTCCCGGTCCACGATGGCCTCCAGGGCAGTCAAGCCGGCTGGCGCGGGGTCCTGTAGCGCGGCGACGACGACATCAATGTCGGACCAGTCGGCGGCCTCCTCGTTGGTTTTCTTTTCGAAGGTGCCGCGCCATGCAGGGCGGAAATCGCTTATCGTGCCCTCATACAGGTTGCCCTGGGCATTGGCAAAATGGCGTTCCAGAAAGGGAGGCTTGATTTCCTCCACATGGACATAGAGACCCAGCTCCTGATTGTTGACGGACACGGTCGCGAAGTTGCACCGGGGGGCCGGGAGACCGGCATCGGCAAAGACCTGGTAGGCGAGGCAGGTGTTAAGCAGCGAATCATCCTGAATGCTGTTGTTTAGGGTCATCCGCTCCATCACGCCGCCCAGAAGCTGGCCGTCTGTGTATCGGTCGAAACGGAACTTGAGGGAGGGTTTGTCCGAGCTTTGGGAGCCGACAAATCCCTTTTTGCGGATACCAACATCGGCGTGGGTCTCGCCGTCCACGGTGACTTGGGCCGAGAACCAGGAATAAATGTCGGCAAAGGGCTCCGCGAGGCAGCCCGTCTGGATTTCCGCGACTAGATTCTCGAAAGTCCGGGTCTGGTGCCGCAGGGAGTCCCAGTCCGCGGGTGCGATGTCGATGGCAATGTGCAGCACATGGTGCAGGGCGAAGTAGGGGTCGGTGGGGTGGGGCGGCAGACCCGCGGTGTCTTGTGCCCATGAGGCGTCTCCAAGGGACTGGACCGGTGCAGGGACGACCGGTTCCTCGAGAGACAACTCGAACCCGCACCCGGCTGTCAGCATGGCCCACAGCCCGGCCGCCAGCAACAGGATCAACCTGCCCCCGCGTCCAGAGGACCTTGTCGTACCAACTGTCTGTGTCATGATAAGCATGGAGCGTCTCCTGCAGTCTCGGGCCCAGTGGTAACCGAACCGCGGGGCAGACCGCTCAAACCGAATGGGGCCAATGGGCTTTCCTGTGCCAGACACGTTGGCGCCGGCAGCACTGTTTCCGGTATTATCTCTCCTCTCTCGCCTTGCGGGACTTTGCGATTGGCCTGCCTTATGCACAGGAATCCTACCATTCCGGATATTTCCCGCCGTCCCCCGGGCCGGACCGTTTTGGCCTACGATCCCGGCAATGTCAGGCACAATCTGGAGGGCCATCCGGAACATGCGGGTCGGCTCAAGTCCACCTGGGCCCTTTTGCAGCGCACGGGACTGCAGGCGCAATGTCTGCCTCTCTCTTCTCGCCCTGCCACCCGGCAGCAAGTGGAACTGGTCCATCGCGCCGCCATGTGGGAACGGCTGCAGACCAGGGTGCCGCCGGGCCAGGTGGTGTGGTGGGATACGGACACCTACCTGAACGAATTCAGCGGGGAGGTTTCCCTGCAGGCGGCAGGGGCAACCCTGCAGGTGACCGAGGAAGTCTGGACCGGGCACGCCGACAATGGCATGGCATTGGTCCGGCCGCCGGGACACCACGCTTCCGACCGGCATTCGATGGGCTTTTGCTTGCTGAACAATGTGGCCATTGCGGCACGCTGGGCCCAGACCGGCCTGGGAGTGGGCCGGATTCTGATCCTGGACTTCGATGTGCACCACGGCAACGGTACCCAGGATATTTTCTATACGGATCCTCAAGTACTCTACATCAGTCTGCATCAATATCCCCTGTTTCCCATGACCGGAACCCTGGCCGAGACCGGCGCCGGCGCAGGATTGGGGACCACCTGCAACCTGCCGCTGCCGGCCGGGGCCGGCGATGCCGCGGTATGCCAGCTCCTGGAGCGGATTGTGTATCCGCTGGTCCGCGAGTTCGGGCCGGAACTGGTGCTGGTTTCCGCGGGGTTTGACGGCCACTGGCGGGATCCCCTGGCTCACTGGAATCTGTCGCTGCACGGTTATGCCCGGCTCATCCGCGCACTGCTGAATTTGGCGGAAGAGACCGCGCACGGAAAGCTGGTGGTCGTCCTGGAAGGCGGCTACGAGCCACAGGTGCTGAGCTGCGGCATATACAACACGCTGCAGCTGCTCCTGGGCCAGCAGGAGTTCCGGGATCCTTTTGGGATGGCCAAGAGGGAGGAGCCCGACATTTCGGAGTTGCTCTGGGCCACTGCGCGGCAATGGGGCTATGCCTGATGGACGGCGCTGTTGCGCACTCCGGTGTCCCGCCCCGCATGGAGGAGAAGCGGGCGACCGCAATGGTTCCGCTTACGTACTGGATGAAATGCATTGATGATCATTTGGCAGCCGGGAATCTGGAGGCTGCGCAGATCGCCTTGCGGGGTTTGATGACACAGCGCCCCTGGCATCTGGCCGCCTATGAGCGCGCCCTGACCCTCACCTGGTATCGCGAGAATCTGGACGAGTGCCAATCCTTCGCGTTGCGCCTGCTGCAGGCTGACCCCCTGCATGTGCCGGCGTATCGCATGATGGCTTGTCTGGGAGACAAGCGGGGGGCAGGCGGCAAAGGGCAGGCGACACAGTATTGGCAACGCCTGTGGCAAATGTACCCCTTTATTACGGAATACCGCGCCCGCTGGCAGGCCATGCACGGTAACCTGATGCTGGACTTGCCCGCGTTGGGCTTCACCCATCTGCATAGCCGGCATTGGCCGGAAGCCGCGCGGGTCTTTACCGAATTGACCGAGCGGTATCCTGACCGGGAAGACTGGTATGCGGCGTGGCTGATCTGCGCTTGGCGCAACTACCGGCGTTCCGAAGTGCTGGCAGCCGGGCGCACTCTGGTGCAACGCAACCGGTTTTTGCTGGCCGGTTGGTATATTCTGGCGCTGGTAGGCGATGAAACGGACCAGGCCATAGCCCACACCTACATCTCCCTGCTGGACCCGGACGGCACCCTGGTGCAAACGATGCTGGGCCTGGGATTTGTACCTGTCGAAAGTACAGTGCCACAATTGGAGGTGCCCAGCACACACAGAATGCTGCAACGCAGTCTCTTTTTGGAGGAGAGTCCAGCGGAATGAGCGAGAGAACCTTCGTAATGATGAAGCCGGATGCCGTGCAACGCGGCCTGGTAGGGGAGATTCTGGCCCGTTTCGAGCGGCGCGGTCTCAAACTGGTGAACCTGCGGATGCTGCAAGTCGACGCGGAACTGGCCCGTCAGCACTACGCGATCCATGCCGACAAACCGTTCTTTGCCAGTCTGATCGAGTTCATCTGCAGCGCACCGGTGGTCGTTCTGATGCTGGAAGCTCCTGATGCCATCCAGCTGGTGCGCAACATGGTGGGAGCCACCCATCCCGCGGAAGCCACTGCCGGTTCCATCCGCGCGGATTACGGCCTGGATATCGGCCGCAACCTGATTCATGCCAGTGACGGACCGGAAACGGCTGCCAGCGAGATTGCCTTGTGGTTCAGCGACAGCGCGCTCGAGTGGACCCGGAGCATGCAAGAATGGATTGTGGAATAGGATGAAAATTCCGACTGCCCGGCGTGGCCATGCGCAGGACCGCGGCAATGGATAGTCTGACGCTGGGTCGAGACCTGGTGAATCTGCTGGAAGAGAAGCAAGTCACGGATGTGGTGCTTCTGGACATCCGGGCCCAGACCGCCATGGCCGACTATTTTCTGATTGGCACCGTGCTGAATGACCGCCATGCCCGCGCGGTGGAAGACGACATCCTGACCGATTTCAACCGGGCAAAGAAGATCAAGCCCCGCGGGGTGGAAGGCCGGCCCGCGGACGGCAGTGGCTGGCATCTTCTGGACTACGGTGATGTAGTGCTGCACCTTTTCACCCAGGAAGGGCGCGCCCACTATAACCTGGAAGAACTCTGGCGGGATGCCAAGGTGGTGGTCAAGCTGCTCTAGTCTTGCAGGGGCAACCCATGTCAGGTTGCCTCGCGGCGCCGATTACATGACTTTCCGGACTGGGATGTCCTGATGGTCAGGAAAATTGCATGATTATGGACAGGCAGGGCAGAACACAGGAGTTTCCCGCGTATGCAAGAAGCAGAACCCGTGCGCACCGGCCGTCCCAGGAAGCCGCTGATTTTGCATGATCGGGAGCCCGACAAGTGGGCATTGGGAGTGCTGCGATGCTCCCGGTGCAGTCCGTGACTGACTTTTACGATCCTGGACCCGGGATGCGCTGTGGTGCCGCGGGCCCCGCGCATTCCGGAAATCCTTGATTGCGGGGGCCCGAGACGGTCCGGAGACCATCGTTGTTGGGCTCATATGCACTTTTTGATGTGTGCAGAACCCGCATCGGCATTGTTCCCCTCTGCTGCCAGGTGCGGCCTGGCGATTGCTCTGCCGTGCATGGCGGGGTGTCCGGGGGCCTCTGTATGGCAAGGCTCTCCGCCATGCGATGCCCTATGCCTGGTGCCACCGCAGTTTAGGCCGGGGCCGAAACTTCCAGGCTGCCGTCGGCATACGCCGTGATCAGTTTTGACGTCATGCCGAGAAACAGACCGTGTTCCACGATCCCCGCGCGGGCCGACAGCGCGGCGGCCATTTCGGCCGGGGCTGTAAGCGGTCCGAAACAGGCATCCAGGATCAGGTGGCCCTGATCAGTGCGATACCGCGTGCCGTCCGGATGGCGGCGGACCGTGACAGCCCCGCCGGCGGCCCGTTCCTGCAGGAAGGCCTGCTGCGAGGTCCAGCCGAACTCCACGACTTCCACCGGTACGGCCCACCGTTGTCCCAGGATGTCCGAGTGCTTGGATTCGTCTACCACGATGATCAGCTGCGTACTGGCCTGGACCAGTATTTTTTCCCGGGTCAGGAAACCACCACCACCCTTGATGAGGTCGAACTGGGGCGAAACTTCATCAGCGCCGTCTACACAGACATCAATCCGGGGATGGCGCTCCAAATCCGTGAGCGGTACCCCGCGGGTCCGGGCGAAAGCGCCTACCGCCTGGGCGCTGGGTATGCCGACCACATCCCGCAGCTGGCCCTCCTGCAACGCCTGTCCGAGCCGGGTAATAAACATGGCCGCGGTACTGCCGCCGCCCAGGCCCACCACCATCCCCGACTCCACGAAGCCCAAAGCCGCGGTGGCAGCCTGCAGTTTGAGGGTGTCCTGGATTGGCATGGCTGGAGTACGGGCCGTGCAGGAAAACAAGGGGACTTAAATATATCTAACCAACACAGACACGGCAATGGACCTTCCATGCCTGCTGCCTCCATTGTACCTGTGAAATCGAGACTGTGCATTGCACTGTGTGCTGGCGCTTGCCGGTGAGTCCGGAATTACTTCCGGGCAAGACAGCAACAGCGCTGGCAGGATTACAGGATTGGACTGAAACCCCAGGTGGCATTCTGCGGCCTCGGTAAGGAGTTCACAGTTCTGCGGCAGGGCACACGGCAACATCCTCCGGTGCCAGGCCCGCCATCACACCATCGACGGGCTGTATCCTTGCGGATCAGGTGGGCAGTCTCAGCCAGTCATCACCAGCCAGACCTGCAGCCAATGCGGCTGCGTGGACAGACAGAACCGGGCCTGTGTTGGCCGGTTTCTGTTATATAAACTGTCAATTTCAGATCAACGCCGACTGGATTGCCGCATTGAACATTTGGGGACTCCCTATGCGTCCTGTGGCCCGCGGGACAGGGGCTCCTGCACGGGCGAGGGGCGTTGCCGTTGGGCATCCCAACGACCCGTGAACAGGGATATACCGGAGTTTGTTACCCGGGATACAAGTCCCCAAAGATGTCACCGGGCCATGAGGAACCGGCCCATTTCGTGCCCCGTACGGGCGGGGACCTCCAGGCTGGGGAAGTGGCCGCACTGGGCAAGATATACGATGCGGGTCTGTTTGCGGTCCAGATGACGCCCCAGCCGTTCCACCTGGCTGTAGTGAATGTAAGGATTGGCCTCCCCGTAGAGAATGAGGTTGGGCGTGTCTATGCCGCGCAGCATCGGAGGATGATCCCAGAACAGCAGGCGGGGATGGCCCCAATGGACCCATTGCTTCAACGTGGCCTTGCCCGCCGGCGGGCCAAAGGCCACCCTGGACCCGGTTATGGCCGCTTGTACATCGGAGATCTGCCCAGTTCCCTGGCGATAGAAATGCTGCAGCGCCTGTTCAAAGCAGGATCCGGTCATGAGGGCCCCGGCTATGGGACGGCGCCACCAAATCAGCCCCCTGGGCAGTTTCTGGTCCGGATACAGGGCCGGACTTAGGAACACGCTGCGGGCTACGGCATGGGGATACCGATACAGGTACCGCAGCAGGACCAGATTCCCCAGGTCCTGGGCCGCCAGCTGCAGACGCGGCAGCGCCAGCTGCAGGCGCACAGCTTCCAGCGCATCGGCCAGGAAATCGAAATCCAGACCGGTCCCTTGCCCATGCGGTCGCGCCAGGGGCCACAGATCCAGGGCCAGTATGCGCAAAGAAGCCGGCAAGTTGGGCAACAGGGGGCACCAGAACTCTTTGGTCGCCAGAAATCCGTGGAGCAGCACGAGAGGCGGTACCGGACTGTCAGCCGGACCCGCTGTGAGCAATGCAATCTCCCCCAGATGGGTGGAAAGTCTCTCTGTGGCGGTGTCCATAGAGAGGGCAGCAGACCGGACCGAAAAGTCTACGCGGCCACCGCGGTGGGCTGCAGCGATCGCCGGACGCGATCAATCTCGAGGTCCTGCCGCTGGCGGTCCAGATACAGCGAGACATGGGTGTACCCTACGTCCTGCAGCAAGTCCAGGGCCTGGGAAAAATGATCTCCGACCCGTTTGGCCACATGGGCATCGGCTCCGATCACAACCGGAATATTCCGCTCCCGCATCATGGACAACTGGGCCTGCCCCGGGTTGTATTCGCGGACCTTCTTGAAAATCCCCGAGGTGTTGAATTCCATGGCGATGCCCGTCCGGGCGATCCGGTCCAGGCTGCGGCCTATATCGTTCTCCAGGGCCCTGAAATCCCAGTTCCCGGGATCGGAATTCTTGACCAGGTCCGGGTGCGAGAGGCAGTCGAAGAGGCCGGTCTCGGCCGCCTCGGCCAGATGGCGGAAATACGTGCGATGAAAAGTCCGAATGTCTCCGGTCCAGAAAGCCTTATGGTAGTAGGCGGCCTGGGGATGCACGGATCCCAGAATATAGGAATAGTCCTGCTCCGCGTGAAGTTTGTGCAGCCAGGGCACGAATTGGGGCAGATAGTCGCTTTCCAGGCCCAGACGCACGTCCAGGCGGCCCTGGAAGCGCGACCGCGTGGCCATCACCATGTTCACATAGGTCGCCACCTGATCGTAGGTCATGCGCGATTCGGCATTGATCTGATCCGGTAGGGGACAGTGGCAGGTGACCGTCATGCCTTTCAGGTTGCGTGCCACCGCGACGGCTGCATACTCGTCCGGCGTACCGCGGGAGTGTTTGCATAGCTCGGTATGCATGTGGGATTCGTACATGCAGGGTGCGTTCGGGCTGGGGGTCATGCTGGCGGTCCTGCTGAAGAATAGGGCGGCGTCAGTCTCAGGGGCATGGAGCAAGTCAGGTCCGGTGTGGTCTTGATGCCCCTAGTGCCACTGCAAGAGCACGCCCGTATACGTGTCCTTCCGGTGCAGCAGGCCCTGGTAGGCCGCTTCGATTTCCTGCGGCGGCAGGCGATGGGAAATCAGTGGTTCCAGTTGCACCCGACCTTCCTGGACCCAGTCAAAAATCATGCGCTGCTTCTCGAACTGGGAAATCTCCGAGTTGAGGGTCGGATACATGGGATACTGCCATTCCAGAGCTCCCAGCACCCGGATGGAGCGGTAATGGGTTGCTCCCAGGAAGTCGGTCAGGTTGCCCTGCACGGGCGCGCGCGGCGTACCCAGAATGACCAGCTGTCCCCTGTTCCGGGTGGCGTGGAGGGCCTGCATGCAGACCGCGCTGTGTCCTACGGCATCCACACCGATATCGGCTCTGCGACCGTCCGTGAGCTCCATGATCCGGGTCTGCACGGCTGCCGGCGTGCCGTCAATGACGCAGGGAATGCCGACCGCGGCAGCCAGGGCACGTCTTTCCTGAATCGGGTCCACGCCTATCACGCGGCAGCCTCGGGCCCGGAACAGCTGGCAGGCCAGGTTGCCAACCAGCCCGAGGCCGAAGATGGCTACGGTGGGCGCTCCGTGCACGGCGGCTACCAGGATGGAGGTGGCCGCCACGCCCGCCATGCGGGAGGCCGCCGCAATGTCTGGGGCAATGTCCTGCGGGACCGGATAGACGAGGCGTTCCTGCGAATACCGGGCCAGCGCCTCATGGCGAGCATAGGTGAAGACCCGATCGCCCACCGCCGCCCGCGTCACCGCGGAGCCTATGGCCTGGACGATGCCGACATTGGCATAGCCGGAGCGCCAGGGATAAAAGCACCAGGAGCCTGGCTGGCGGGTTTTCGGTTCCACCCCGGTGTAGTTGGCCAGTTCCGTACCGGCACTGATAAAGGTCCATTCGGTTGCAATCAGCAGTTGGTCCGGGGCCAGGTCGGCCGGATCTATCTCTTCCGTGTCCAGACGCACCACATTCCGGGCTGCGATATTGACAAAGGCATTCTGCATAACGGGTCTGCCGCCTGCGCTCAGGACCAGCGTTCGATAATGCCGGCCGCGCCCATGCCCCCGCCCACGCACATCGTGATCAGGCCGACTTCCAGGTCGCGGGCGGCCAATTCATAAATCATCTGCACGGTCAGTTTGGTTCCGGTGGCCCCCAGGGGATGGCCCAGGGCGACCGCCCCGCCATTCACATTCGTGATCTCTTCATCCAGCTGCAGGGTGCGGATCACAGCCAAGGCCTGCGCGGCAAAAGCCTCGTTCAATTCAATCAGGTCCACATCCGCCAGTGTCATGCCAGCGCCTTGCAGCGCCTTGGGGACGGCGGCTACAGGCCCTATGCCCATGAATTCCGGAGCGACGCCCGCAACGGCAAAGCTGCGGAACCGCGCCAACGGCTGAATGCCGGCCGCCCGGGCGGCCTGGTCGCTCATCAGCATCACGGCGGCTGCACCGTCACTGGTCTGGCTGCTGTTGCCGGCAGTCACAGTCCCCTGGGCGTGGAACACGGGGCGCAAGGCGGCCAGACTGGACAAGGAGGTGTTACGGCGAATGCCTTCATCCTGGGCGAACGTGAATTGCTGCCGGCAGACGCGGGGACCGCTCCCGCGGGCGATGGTGACGGGCAGCGGCACGATCTGCTCGACAAAGCGGCCTTTCGCCGTGGCCTGGGCGGCCCGCTGATGGCTGCGCAACGCGTACCGGTCCTGATCGGCCCGGGAGATTGCGTATTTCTGCACGAGGTTCTCGGCTGTCAGCCCCATGGTGAGATATATGCCCGGCCATTCCTGCATGAGGGTGGGGTTGACCTTGACCCGCTGCGGGGTCATGGGCACCCGGGACATACTTTCCACGCCGCCCGCCACCACGACTTCGCTCATGCCGGTCATGATCTGTTGGGCGGCGGTAGCTATGGTCTGCAGGCCGCTGGCGCATTGGCGGTTGACGGTCTGCGCACTGGCAGAGGCGGGCAAGCCCGCCCGCAAGGCCGCAATGCGGCCCACGTTCAATCCCTGTTCGGCCTCCGGAAAGGCACAGCCAATGCCTATGTCTTCAATGCGCTCCGGCGCCACGCCGGAGCGGTCCACAACCGCATCAAGGATGGTGGCGAGCATGTCTTCAGGCCGTACGGTCCTGAGCTGGCCGCGGGGGGCTTTGCCGACCGCCGTGCGCACAGCCGAGACGATTACCGCATCTTGCATGTCCGGGATCCTGCCACGACAGTCAGTTGGCCAGAGGTTTGCCGGTCGTCAGCATGTGGTGTATCCGGGCCTGTGTTTTGGCTTCGCCCAGCAGCGAGAGGATGGCCTCGCGTTCCAGATCCAGGAAGTATTGCTCGTCCATCCATGCGGGTGTGGTCAAGGGGCCGCCGCTGAGCACATGGATCAGTTTGGAGGCAATGTGGCGGTCGTACTCCGTCAGGTATTGGCCTTCCCGCAGGAAGTACAGGGTGGCGGTCAGATTCGCCTGCAGATCTGTGCCGCCGGCGTAGACGTTGGCTTGGGTGACCGGCGGGCGATAGCCTGCCTGCTGCAGCGTGCGCAATGTGGCTTCGGCACTGCTCAGAATCTGGCTGGACCTGCCTACTATGGTATCGCGCGCGTCCAGCAAACCCATGCGGCGGGCCTGTTCTGCCTGGCTTGAGACCTGGGCCTGGCCTATCATCTGCACGAGGGCCTGTATGGTGCGTTCCGGGCTTTTCAAGTCCCAGTCGCCTGCCAGGTCCAGGTGACGGCGGACCATCTCCTTGCAGCCCCCCCAGCCCGGAATCAGACCCACCCGGGTCTCCACCAGGCCCAATCGGGCATCGCGGTACGCCACGGCTCTGTCCGCGGCCAGCACCACTTCCACGCCGCCGCCCAATGCCAGCCCGCGCAGCGCCGTGACCACCGGCTTGGGGGCTTCCCGCAGGGCCTGCAACGTGCTCTGTCCCAGGGCAATGCGCCTTTCCAGTTCCGACCAGTCTCCTTGCTCCATGTCCCGCAGCAGAAATTGCAGGTTGGCCCCTGCCGAGAAAATGTCATCGTCGTTGGCAATGACCAGCCCCGCGGCAGCCCCGTGCAGCTGCTCCAGCGCCGCTTGACAGATGGCCAGCACTTGGTCGTCAATGGTGTTGAGTTTGGAGTGGATTTCCAGGAACAGGATCTGGTCCCTTCCCCGTTTCAGGGAGGCCGAGACATTTTCCGTCAGCAATTCGGCTTCTGCCAACGTGTCCCGGTAGCCGTGGAAACTGTCGCCCCGCGGGATGGACACGAATGGGCCTGCAAAGGTCGCCGCCGTGCGTTGCATCCCGGAGCCCCGGTGGAACGTGCGAGTAGCCCGCGGCCCGTTGCTGTCATCCCCATCCTGCCCCAGCACCTTGATCCACGGCGGACAGGCAATGTCCCGGGCCTCCATCTCCTGGAGACTGGCCTCGTGTCCAAGGGCATCCCAAATCTCGAAAGGGCCCAGTTCCCAGCCAAAACCCCAGCGCATGACGCGGTCGATGTCGTAGACCGAGCTGGCCAGTTCAGAGGCAATGCCAGCCAGGTAGGCCAAGGATTGGCCCAGGACCGCCCAGCCAAAATCCTGCACAGGGGAGGGTGTATACAGCAAGGCCGGCAGTCTCTCGGCCAGGGGCAGCGCCTCCAGTTTCTGCAGACCGGCTTGCCCGCGCGTCCCGGGGCTCCGGTAGCGGACGGTGCCTTGTCGGGCCGCTGCCAAATCCAGTTCCCGGAAAGACTTGCGCCCGTTTTCCGCCGTGACAGCCTGATAGAACCCCTGGCCGCTCTTGCGGCCCAGATGCCCCGCCGCGGTCAAGGTATGCAACACCGGGCCGACACCGCCCCGGGCGACAGACTGGAGCGCGGCGTCTGCCGGCAGTAAATCCGTCAAATTGGAGCAGGCTTGCTCCATGACATCCAGCCCGACCAGGTCGGCCAGACGAAAGGTCCCGGTCTTGGGACGCCCCAACAGGGGCCCGGTCAAGGCATCCACTTCCCCGACCGAGAGCCCCCGGGCCAGGGCCTCGTTGATCGTGGCCTGCTGGCAATAGGCGAAGAAACGATTGCCGATGAAATACGGGGTGTCCTTGCACACCACCACTTCGCGGCCCAGGCGCCACTGACTGAAATCCTTGAATTCCCGGAGCAGATCCGGATCCGTGAGCGGTCCCGGGATCAGCTCCAACAGCGGCAAATAGCGGGGCGGATTGAAGAAGTGTGTCCCAAAGCAGCGGCGCGCGAAGTCGGTGTCCAGCCCCTCGGTCAGCCGATGGATGGGCAAGCCGGAGGTATTGGAGGAAACGAAGGTCGGAGCGGGACAGCAGGCCGGGAAACGGCTCCACAGCGCCCGCTTCAGGGCCAGATCCTCCGTAATGGCCTCCAGTACCCAGTCGCTCTGCGCGAGCGCCCGCTCCAAATCGTCTTCCAGATTCCCGATCTCGATCCGTGCCAGGCCAGTTTCGTCATACAGACAGGGTGGCTGCAACTCCTGCATCCGTACCAGCCCCGTCCGGGCCCGCTGATTGCGCTGTCGTGGATCCGGCGTGCCCCCGGCCTGGACGGTCCCGCTGGGCAGGTCCAGCAAATGTACCTTCAGGCCGGCATCACCCAGCAGGGCAGCCAGGGCGGCCCCCATGGTGCCCGCCCCCAATACGGTAACGGTTTGGACAGTCAGTGCCACGCGCGGGTCTCGGGTTCGGTGCTACGGACCCGCCGGAGAGGCCGGGACGCACAATCTGCGTTGGTGCAGTCAAAGCCGCGGCAGGAGACGATCAAGGTGCACATCCGGGAGCGTTTCTGGCCTCTGCCAGAGCCTGGTCTGCAGAGACTGACTTGGAGCCTGTACCCTATTGTAACGGTTTTGCAGATTCCGGGGTGGGACGGAGCCACTCTGGAGCCGCAGACCGGACAAGTCCTTCGTGGGTGTTTGATCCGCAAGGAGCGCGTCCAGTGCTACGCGCCCAGGGCCCGCGACAGTCTTCAGGCTGCGGGCTGGCACTCTTTGCGGTAGATCAGGCTGGCGGGAATGGCTTTGAAACCCAAAGCCAAATTGATCTGGAACATGGGATTGTTCTCCTCGTTGTCGGTTTGCACCACTTTGACGTTCCGTTCCCGGGCATGGGCTATGGCGCACAGCTTCAGGGCTGTCGCGACGCCCCTGCGCCGCGCCGGGCGCAACACGCCCGTCAGACCCGTATGGGCTTTGTCCCGGTCGCCCTCGGTAATCCACAGACTGGTCAATCCCAACCACTCGCCCTCTTTCACGGCAATCCAAACCATGTTGGGATCAAACTCCGGATCCTGGAGATGTCTCTGCTCGAAATGCTCAAAAGGGGGAGGCACGAAGGGGTCTACCGACGGTACATCTATCATGGCCTCCGTATCCAGCGCATAGTAGCGTTGGGCCCAGTCCGGACACTCTGCTTGCAGTTCCGCCAGCGTCTTGATCTCGAACCCCTGCGATCGGATTTGCGTTGCCTTGGACAGATAAGGGGCAGGGTCGAAGCCGGCCACCTGCAACTGCGACAGCGGCTCCCGCATCTTCAGCTGATACCCGCGCTTTTCCAGGAAGCGGACGCCGTCCTCGTAATGTTCCCGGGTGGCGGAAAACAGAAAGTGCACGTCGTCATGATGTTGGTGCAACTGGGTCATGCAGTGGTCGTACAGCCGTGTGCCTAGGCCTTGCCGGCGCGCGTCCGGATCGACCGCCACATAGACGCGGTAGCTGCCAGGACGGGGCGTGGACAGGTGCCTGGCATGGGCCGCGCTCCCCACCATCTTCCCGTCCTGCAGGGCCACCCAATGTTGCCAATGGGCCTTTGGGGATGCTGTGCTCAGCCAATGCCTTTCCGCAGTGACGGTCGAGACATCGTCGGTGTAGACCCGGTTGTTCAGTGTCACATAGGCCTCGAGGTCTGCGTCGGTCAGTTCCAGTTTTCTGATGTGTAGGGTCATGTACAGCGACTCCAACGGTATTGTGTATATCTGGTCCGGAACGGACATGTCCGTTCCGGACCTTGCCATCACGAGGCAGCGACGGCAGGCGGATCGGCATGGGCTGGAAGCCCAGCGCCCGCTTGACCGGAAACAGGGGATGGTGCATGTCGTTGGCTGTCCGTATCATCGTGTGCCTGCGCTCCATGCAATCTTGCACGGGCCCGGATGGACACTCCCAGGTTCCGAGAGTGCGTACTATGAGACTATAGGCCGCCAGAGTCAAGAAAAGAGGGTTGCCGTGGCGGAATGGGGTCATGGTGGGCAGATGCGCCGGGAAAATCGGATGGCGGTCGCAGCCTGCCAGAATCGAGTCGTCCTCTGTGGACACATGCAGGAAAATATGCAGCGGCTGTTTCCAGGCTGATGCCCCGGATCTGCCGAAAACGCCGGTTTGGGGAAACGGAGTTTCTTGCCTATGGGTGCGTGTCGGGGAATACAGGGGCCGATCGCTTGCACAGGCACAAAATCCTGTCGCGTGCGTGCATTCCCGCGGCGGCAAATGTTGCCCGCGCCGCCAGTGCCTATCAAAGTCGTGTCGCGTAGTGTCATGGCCGCTTGGGTTCGGGGAGGGAGCGCCACGACAGAAAGACCGGACCGGTCAATATCCTGTCTGGTGCGAGTCCGTTGCTGCCGGATGCGCAAAAGAAAGCGCCGGGAAGCGGAAACTATCGGGGCGCGCGGTGGATACAGTCCACCCCGGGTACCAATGGTTCCGGACCCTGCCACCCGTCTTGCGCAACGGGGAAGCGCCATGAACCGCTCCCATATCGCGCGGGCCAAAGCCATCCGGAATCTCGTCACGGAGCGCGGCAAGGGCGACGGGAACTGCCGGCCTTACTCCGCGCAGCCCATCGCGGCATGTTATCGCGGCACGCGGGCAGAGAGAACAACTCGTCGGGTACACCGCGGTCAGACATGGCTACCGCTGCAGGTCAGCTTCCCGTTCACAGTATGCTCCATCCCTTATGAGATTGAAAAATGGAATTTTAGTACGAGAAAAACCAGAGCTAGACATACACACCTGTCCAAATCGCCGCCCCTCCCAGGAACCAAAGGAACAGTGACTTCGCCAGCTTGTGCCGTCCTATAAGACGCGCTATCAGTATCAGCACGAATCCCAAAGGGAAGGGATTGAACACGATACAGAGATACAAGGCTACCAGCCCCCACCGGCCCTCCGGGCCCTGGCCAGGCCTCACATCCCCTGCACAAGGCCGGGGGGACATATGGTGTCTGTCTGCTTGGTTGGAGTCTGCCATGTTCTTTTCTTCTCTGGAAGTCAAGCCTCCGACTGCGCGGGGGCTCGACTTCCCCTGTCTTGACGCCTTTGCGTGCACCTCCTACCAGGGAAGAGACTTCAAGGGTGCATCGGGACGGACACAGCCCGCTCTGCCAAAGTGCGACAAACAAATTCTACGGTGCTTCAAATTGGCATTCGGCATGTTGTTTCTCTCTGGGCCATTTGGTGCATAACCCGAAGGCACAGATGTATCTGTAGTAGGAGGCTTCAAGGTTGTATGTGTCCCACCCATAGAAGGCATAGTCGGGTCCAACTCCAGGGTCAGAAAGATGGCCCGACATGCTCCTTACTTCATAGTCTATTCCCGAAACGGCATGATTCCATTCGTAGTCCTCACTCTCGTGCTCTTGCCAATAAGCGTCATCGTCGGAATTGATATCTGTGCGTGCATCGCCGAACAGGCATGGCTGAAATCCTGTTGGTGGCGACCCGCAAACAGAAACAGACGGATCCGACTTCGCAGGCCCGCCAGTTCCTTGGAAGCCTATTACTACAGCGGTAAATAAAGAAATAGGGCGAAAGTGGGCTGGGTTCCTGTAGGCTTTCCGGGACTAAGTCGGGGTCGAACCGGGGTATCAAGACCAGATTCCGGGCTGTTAGCTCTCCACCAAATAGCACAAAACAGGGGGTTCACCTAATTACCGCTGTAGTACCATGCCATGGCAAGCCATTGCGCACATTCCCGCAGAGATTCCTGCAGGACCGCTGTCCTTCACATCCGAGGAAGATGTCGGTATGTTTGCGCAGACACCGTCTTTCCAGGGCGGATGCGTGACTCTGTGGCATGCCGAGCTGGCGTTTTGCATTCTGACCTTGGCAGATGCCGAGCAGTCCCGGCTGACTTTGCCGCGTGGGACCGAGCCTTTTCTACTACCTCTGGTTCCTCTGCAGGATTTGGGGGCACAGGGAGCTGCTCGATCGTGACATCAAGCGGACCACCGCGGCACTTTAGGCATACACCCCCACGTCCCGGTTGCGTACCGGTGTACCCGGCCCTGTGGACACACGAGAAGGATCGGGAAAGATATATGGCAGTGTTCCCCGACAGGGAACCACGGGCCCGGCCGGACCGGAAGGCCAAAGTCCGGACTGCTTGGAACCGACGGCTTCGCGTCTGCATTTCTTACAGGATTTCCAGTTGAATGCCCAAAGTTTGGCGGCGTATCTGACACCGGAGCCTTGAGTTGGCAGTCGGGCATGGCCCAACTTCCAGGTGTATGACAAAACATGGGAACCCTTGCTGGCGCTATGGGCCAACAGCACCCTCTAATGCTCTGGTGGTGGCTGGGCACCCGTCAGCAACTGGGGTGGGCACTTGTTACCCTGTCACGTCTGCCGTTCCTGCCTGTACTGGATCCCTGCCTCTGTCGCCCTGTGGTGTATTGGACGCAACAGACTGGGAACGAGGCAGGGATCTGGAGCGGTTAATCCCGTCTCCCTGTGCTTCTCAATGCACGTACACTGTATGACCGTCTCCAAGGCAATGCGGACGGGGGTTGTCACCGCGGGCATACGGGAAATGACTTGCGCCAAGGATGGTGCGGTCTAAAATCCAAAATACACGACAGGAATCGCCCCTAGAAAGGCAGCGGAATGGGGCTGAAGCGCACGATGGAATACACGACCACCGCGATCAGGAGCCAGCGCATCCAGTCCTTGGCCTTTTCGTGTTCCACCATGAAGCGGGCCGCCAGCCATGCCCCAATGCTTTGCCCTATGGCCAAGGTCAGGCCCACCTCCCACCACAGCCGCACCCCTTGCATCAGAAAAACCCCGAGTGCCACGAGGGTAAAAGCCAGTACGGCCACCAATTTCACCTTGTTGGCCTGGACCAGGGCGTATCCGGCCGTCAGCACCAGGCCGGAGAGGATGAAGAGCCCCACACCGGCCTGAATGAAGCCCCCGTACGCCCCAATCAGCAGAAAGAGCGGAATCCGGTGCCATGACCGCGCGCCGGCCATGGATACGTCGGTATGACTGCGCAGCCATTGTTCCGGTTTGAGCAGAATGGTGATCAGGACGACCACCAACATGCCGGCAATAGCCAGATTCATGGCTTCTGCATTGAGGTCGGCCGCCAGCGCGGCCCCGCCCACCCCGCCTATGGCCATAGCCCCGGTGTACCACAGATCCGTGGCCGAGAGATTCAGCGCCTTCCGTTGTTGCAACGTAAAGATGGCCGCCACGTTTTGCACGACCACCCCGATCCGGTTGGTGGCATTGGCCTCGTGGGCCGGAATGCCCAGGTAGACCAGCAGGGGCAACGTAATGGCCGAACCGGATCCAGCCAGCGTATTGATGATGCCAGCCAGAATGCCGGCCACAATCGCCAGGCCGATGGTGAGGATCTGCAGATCGGCCATATGGAGGCGGAACGCCGGCGCCGCCAGGAGGTCAGAAGGCCGGCGCCAACTGGGCCAGGCGATCTACGAATTTCTCCAACTCGTCGTCGCGGGAGGCGAAACTGATGCGCAGATGTCCTTCTCCGGCCACTCCGAAGGCCGCCCCCGGCGTGGTGGTGACACGGGCCTCGTCCAGGAGATAGGCAGCCAGTTCAAGGCTGTTGCGCCGGGTGTGGGGAAAACGCATGAAAAGGTAAAAGGCGCCTTCGGGGGGGAAACACTCAATGCCCTCGATTTCGTCAAAGGCGTCCAACAGGAAGCGGCGCCGGCGGGCATACGCGTCGCGCATGTCCGCGACACACTGTTGCGGACCATCCAGCGCGGCGACCCCGGCCGCCATTGCGAAGCTGGCGGCCGAGGTGACCGAATTGGTCATGTAGCTGCGTCCCAGACGGATGGCATCCGGGGGGCCCATGAGCCAGGCCAGGCGCCAGCCTGTCATGGCATACGCTTTGCTGAACCCGTTGACGATAAAGGTCCGCTCTGCCATCTCGGGATAGGAGGCCGGCGAGATATGTTCATGGCCTGGATAGATGATGTGCTCGTAGATTTCGTCGCTCAGCAGATAGATGTCGTGCTCTATGACTGCATCCACCAGGGCCCGCATGCTGGCCGGAGTCATGACATAGCCCGTGGGGTTGTTGGGCGAATTGAGCAGGATCATGCGCGTGCGGGGCGTGATGTGGGCCTCCAGCAACTCGCGGTGCAGGGCAAATCCGTCGTCTGCGGGCAGCGCGAGATGCACGGGCCGGCCGCCAATAATCTGCACCATAGGCTTGTAACTGACCCAGGCCGGATCCAGAATCAGGACTTCGTCGCCTGGATTGATGACGGTCATCAATGCCACGTACAGGGCCCACTTGCCGCCCGGGGTGACAATCAGGTGGTCCGGCGACGTGTGGACTCCATTCTCGCGCTGGAGTTTGGCCACAATGGCTTCCAGCAGCTCCGGCGTACCGTAGTAAGGGGGATAGTGGGTATCTCCCGCGCGGATGGCCTGGTAGGCCGTTTCCTGGATATGCACCGGGGTATCGAAATCCGGCTCGCCGCCCGCTAGATTCACTACGTCGATACCGGCCCGTGCCATATCACGGCCCTTCTGCATCATGGCGGTGGTGGGAGACGGGGGAATGTCTGCGAGCAGACGGCTTAAAGCACGCATTGCAATACCATCCTAGGCGGTGGCCGCCAGATAAGATCGGCAGAAGTACGAGATGCCTTCCACCGTCAAACCGGCCACGTTGATGCGTCCGGTCGACATGAAGTAGATGCTGTCCCGCCGGCGCATGATCTCGTTGACTTCCGGGGCAATGCCGGTAAGCGAAAACAGACCGTACTGGCGGGCTAGGAAAGAAAAATCCCCTGCTCCCAGCTCCTGCAACGATTCGGCCAGCAGGTGACGCATGGCATTGAGGCGTTCCCGCATATCCTGGAGCTCTGCCTCCCACTGTGTTCTGAGTGTCGGCTCTCCTAGGATGCGTTCCACAATCTGGGACCCGTGACCGGGTGGAGAAGACCAGAGGGTCCGGGCCATCACTTTCAATTGGCTCAGGAGACGGTACGCCTCTGCTGCCTCGAATCCCAGGACCGACAGCGTTCCCACACGTTCCTTGTACAAACCGAAGTTTTTCGAGAAGGAATGACAGACCAGCAAGGGCAGGCCGGCTTCCGCGAGCAGGCGCAGACCTGCGGCATCCTGGTCGAGCCCCCGCGCAAAACCCTGATAGGCCATGTCGATCAGCGGCAGGAAACCTCTCGCCGCGGCGATGGTGGCAATCTCATGCCAGGTGTTCCGATCCGGATCGTGGCCGGTGGGATTGTGGCAGCATCCATGCAGCAGCACCACATCCCCCGCCGGGACCTGCCGCAAGGCCGCGAGAAAGGGTGCTGTGTCCAGCCGCTTGGCGACTGGGTCGTAGTAGGGGTAGAACCGGCACGCAATGCCGGCCTGGGTGCAAAGCTGTTCATGGTTGGCCCAGGTAGGATCGCTGATCCACAGGGAGGCGGCCGGCAGCTGCTGCGCAATCAGTTCCAGGGCCAGACGCAGGGCCCCGGTACCCCCCGGGGTCTGCAGAGTCACGCTGGCCGGGGAATCCGCCAGACGGCTGTGGGCGCCCAGGAGCAGGCCACGGGTCAGCCTGCCGAACTCGGCTGAACCCTCAATGGGCAGGTAGTTCTTGGTGTCCTCTGCGGCCAGGATCTGCCGTTCCGCTGCTTTGACCGCGCGCAGGATGGGAATGTTCCCGGACGCGTCCTTGTATACCCCAACGCCCAGATTCAGTTTGCGGGGATTGGGATCCGCGTTGCACGCCGTGGTCAGGTGGTAAATGGCATCGGGCGGTGCGGCAGGCACATGGGAGAACAGAGACATGGGCTGTACCGGCTCTCAAACTACAACGGGTACCAGGTCGAAGGCATTCACATCCACCAGACCTTGGTCCGTAATCTTGAGTGCAGGCACGACCTCCAGTCCCATGAAACTCAGGGCCATCAAGGGATCGTGCATTTGGCCCCCCAGCTCGGCGGAGGCCTGCTGCAGTGCGGAGTATTGTCTATGGACTTCCGGCAAGGGCGCCTCGGACATCAGGCCGGCCACCGGCAACGGCATGCGGGCCAGCACCTCAGTGCCATTGCATATGGCAATGCCGCCGCCCATGTCCGCCACCGTCCGCACCGCGGTGTGCATGGAAGCATCGTCAGCTCCGATGACCACCAGATTGTGATGATCGTGCGCGATGGAGCCTGCCAAAGCGCCGCGTTGCAGTCCAAAGCCGGCAATGAAGGCGGTGGCCATGGCCCCATTGCGACCATGGCGCTCGATCACTGCAATTTTCAGTATATCTGCGGCCGGGTTGGTCTGGACCCGACCGTTTCGCACCGGCAGCACAGCCTGCCGGTGCTCCGTCACGATTTGGTTCTCGATGGAGCCAATCACGCGCACCGTGGCTTGCGCCCCAGGCGCGGCCACCTCAAAGTTCACAGCATCCCACTGGCCGTGCAATGACTGCGCCACCGCAGCCGGCATGGCCACCGCTGCGGTCTCGCGCAGTGCACCGCCAATCCCGTCCTGCAGAACCGGTCGTCCTGCGGACAGCACCCAGACGGGAGTCAGGTCAGCCGTGTCGTCCCACACCACCAGGTCCGCTCTGCGGCCGGGAGCCAGGGCGCCGCGGTCCGACAAACCAAACCATTCCGCGGTGTTCAGCGTGGCCATGCAGAAGGCGTCTGTCAGGGCCATACCTTGGGCGTGGGCACGTCGAATCAGATAGTCCACGCTGCCTTCGGCCAGCAGATCTGCCGGAATGCGGTCATCGGTGCAGAAGCAAAACCGCCGCATGTTGCGGTCGGTGACCAGCGGCAGCAGCGCGTTCAGATCACGGGTAATGGTACCTTCCCGGATCAGAATGTACATGCCCTTGGCCAGTTTTTCGGCCGCTTCGGTTGGATGGGTGCATTCATGGTCGCTGCCAATCCCGGTCGTCAGGTAGGCATTGAGGTCCAATCCTGTCAGCTGCGGCGCATGACCATCAACCCGCGCGTGGCCGAAAGCCTGCAAAATGGCAAGACACTTGGGATCTTCAAAGACCACTCCGGGATAGTTCATCATCTCGGCCAGGCCCCAGACCAGGCCTTCGGTATGGAGCTCCTGCAGGTCCTCTGCATCCAGGTCCGCGCCGCTGGTCTCCAGATGCGAGGCCGGCACACAGGAAGGGGCCATGAGCTTCACGTCCAGTTCCAGTCCCTGGCTGCAGGCGTGCATGTAGCGAATACCCGCGAGACCGGCCACGTTGGCGATCTCGTGGGGGTCCGCCATGACGGTGGTGACGCCCCGGGCGGCCACCGTCCGGCTGAAATGCCGCGGCGTGCAAAGACTGCTTTCAATGTGGACATGGGCATCGATCAGGCCGGGCGTGACCAGCAATCCCCTGCAGTCTATGGTGTCAGGGCCTGCGTAGTCGGACGAAATACCGGCAATGTGCCCGTCGGCAATGGCCAGATTGCCGTCTTCAATGTCCCCGGTAAAGACATTCAGGAGACGGCCGTTGGCCAGGACCAGGTCGGGCGCCTCGACCCCGCGGGCTACCCGGATGAGGCGGCGCATGCTGTGCAGTCGGCGGTGTTCCGGCATGTTCGGGCGAAGAGCAGCGGGCAAACAGGCAACCATGTCCGGCAACTTCCGGGCTGCCCAGAGCACGATTTACATTCTATCGCAGGGACGCGGCGAAACCCTACAACCCGCCCGCGTCGGAGTCCGTGGGATTTCTCCGGTTACTTGTGAATTTGCCGTCTGAACCGCTCCGTACGCAGCTGCCGTTCCAGGACCGCGGAGACAAAGCGGCGCAGCAGGGTTTCGCACGCCTTGACAATCGAGTCGGCGAACGCAAACCGGGTGACCGTGGCCCAGTCGCTGCGCTGCAAAAAGCGCAAGGTCTTGAACTTGTCCAGGGACAGGGATTCTGCGCTCTCTACGGTGGGACCGCAATGCGCGCACAGTATGCCGCCGTACTGCAGGTCGAAATAACAGGCTTTGGGCTGCGCTGCCTGTTGGCATTCCGTGCAACGCTGCAGTTCCACCTGAAAGCCGGTCAGGGTCAGCACCTGCAATATGTACCAGCACAACAACAGCGTTGGGGGCGTCCCCACGCTGTTCAGGGTCTGCAACGTAAAATGCAGCAAGTCAAAGAGGGGGCGGTTCTGTCCACTCTCGTCCCGGGGTTGGGTCAAGGAGTCGAGCAGTTCGCAGACGTAACTGGCCTGGATCACACTTTCCAGGGAATTCCGGCACTGGGGAAACGCATTTCGCAGCTGGACTTCTGTCACTTCAGGGAGCCACCTGGAGCGCCGGAGGGCCACGCCAGCCAGCATGAAGGGTTCCACATGTCCCGACTTGCGACTCTTGGCTTTCCGGGCCCCCCGGGCCAGCACATCCAGTTTGCCCAGGTCGGACGTAAACACGGTCAGGATCAGATCGGATTCCCCCTGTTTCCGACTCTTGAGAATCAGGGCTGTGCCGTTGTACTGATAGTGCGGAAGGGTCATGGTCAGGCCCAGGGAGAATACCGGAAGCCCAGTATAGCCTCCGGAACCTGGGTCCGGAGTCGACCCCGGACCCAGGTCAACCGCAACCGGTGCCGTCTCTGCAGCTGATAGTCTATCCTTAGGCACAAAGCAAAGATATGAACTACCTGGAATTCAAGCAATTTGTTTTGCCATGTTGACTGCTGCTGTGGTGGGTGCCGGAGTGGGAGGTAGCCTCAGTCTGGCGGGACTGCAGGCCTCCGCTCTCTATGAGCTGCAGGCCGTGGCCGATATAGACCCGGCAGCCTTGACCCGCGTCCGGCAGCGACACCCGGCACTGCAGACTTTTTCCAGCGCGGCGGTCATGTTGCGATCTGTACCCACAGATGTGGTCTGTATCAGTACCCCGCCGGCCCTGCATGAATCCGGCGTGCAGCTGGCCCTGGAGCTGCCTTTGCGGGGCATTCTGGTCGAGAAACCGCTGGGCCACAGCCATGCGGCAGGCACAGCCATTCTGGCCCGCATCCAGGGCCGGCATTTGCCCATGGCCGTGCCGCACGGCCTGTTGGTACGGCCTACATCCATGCAGGTGATGCGCCATATCCACGAGGGAGATATCGGCGAATTGACCCTGATCGAAATCCAGTGCACGGGATGGGATATCCTGAACGCGGGGATCCATTGGCTGGATTTCTGTCTGCACGCCGCCCGCATGCCGGATCTGGAACATGTCATGGCGCTCTGTGATTCCCACACACGCACCTACCGAGACGGCATGCAGGTGGAGACGGAAGCTGTCACCTTCGTTCAGGCCCGTTCCGGCCTCCGCATCGTGATGCAGACCGGAGACTATGTGCAGGTGGCCAAATCCGGTGTCGGTACGTTGATGCGGTTCGTGGGCACCCAAGGCCAGGTGGAATTCTGGCCGTGGGACGAAGGCTATTTCCTCCAGAATACGGCCTATCCATCGGGTGCCCACTTGCAACCGTCCTTTACGGAAGAAAGGTCTGGACACCAGGTGCATTTGGACCATTTGGCCATGCAGATCGAGTCCGGGATGCCGGATTATGCCATGGCCGAGACGTCACTGACCGCGCTGGCCCTTTGCGAAGCTGCCTACCTGTCCAGTCGGCATCGCTGCAAGGTGACTCTGCCGCTGGCGGATTTCCACCCCCCGGCCGCGGTGGACTGGCATCCGGGCCTGCCCTATGCCGGCCAGGGCGGTGGCCGGAACGGTCGCTACCTTGCTTGAGGCAGGAGGAGACATGTCAGATCGCATCCGCTTTGGCATTGTGGGCGCCGGCTGGCGCACGGAATTTTTTCTGCGTATTGCACAGCTGGTACCGGACCGGTTCGATGTGGCTGCGGTCATGGCGCGGCGGCCCGAGCGGGCGGAAGAGTTACGACAGGTCTGGGGTGTGCCTGCCGTGCCTGCCCTGGCGGACCTGCTGGCCACTCCGGAGATGCGGTTTGTGGTGGTCTGCGTGTCGCAACCGGCCGCCCCGGGTCTCATTGCGAGAGTGGCCGCGGCCGGTTTTCCCATTTTGTCGGAGACGCCACCCGCCCCGACTCTGGACGGCCTGCTCCAATTGCAGCGGCTGGTGCAACAGGGCGCCCGCCTGCAAGTCGCCGAGCAGTACCACCTGCAGCCTATGCATGCGGCCCGCATTGCCTTGGCGCGCAGCGGCAAACTGGGAGCCCTGCAACACGCCAACCTGTCGGTGGCTCACGGCTATCATGGCATCAGCCTGCTGCGCCTGCTCCTGGAAGTGGGCTACGAAAACGCGACAGTGCAGGCTTGCATGCTGGAAGGCGAAATCGTGGCCGGAATGCACCGGAACGCGCCACCTCCACCGGAACGGCTGGACAAGTCGCGGCAGACAGTAGCCATTTTCCGGTTTGACAATGGCCGCTCCGGCATTCTTGACTTTGCCGGCGAACAATATTTCTCCTGGATCCGGGCTGCGCGCGTGGCGGTGCGAGGCACCCACGGCGAAATTGTGCAGGAAACGCTCAGTTACCTGCAGGATCCACTGACGCCCATCCATTTGCCCTTGCGGCGCGTGGACACGGGCCACGACATGAATCTGGAAGGTTTCCATCATCAGGGCATTCAAGTCGGAGACGAATGGATCTACCGCAATCCGGTGGTACCCGGTCGCCTGGCCGATGACGAAATTGCGATGGCGGCCTGTCTGTTGGGTATGGACAGATATGTGGAAACGGGAGAGGATTTTTACAGCTTCGCAGCGGCGGCCCAGGACCAATACCTGAGTTTGCTCGTGGATCAGTCCCTGCGAGAAGGCCAGGCCGTGGCTTCCGTTACGCAGCCTTGGGCCCACTGAAGTCCAACGGCATGGTACACAGGGGCGCCCGGATTCAGAGCCGGTACAAAGTCAGGATGCAAATTCAGGCAGCGAAGTCCGTGGTCCCATGGTCTCCATCACGCTGTTGTGTGGTCGGTTAGGTACCCTTTTGGCCGCTGTGCTTATGATGGGGTATACAGTTTGCCGTGGTGAATCCGTGTCTTCTCCGCCCAGTCCGGATCAGTCTGGGGGTCCCAGCAGGAACTCGCGCAGCCTGGCAGCCAAATTCCGGCCGCAAGCGCGAGCGATTCCCGGAGCTGCCTCTGCGCGTACCCATGAGGTATCCCAATCCGCGCTCACAGGCCCTGGACCGTCCATGTCCACGCCGGCGTTTCAATTGATGCCCCGATGAAGAAGGGATTGAAACTGGAGAAGCGCCTGGCGCTGTACCTGCAGGACGGGATGGCCTGCGCCTGGTGTGGCGCCGGGATCGAGGAGGGCGCCAGGCTGCCCCTCGATCACCTGGTGCTCTACAGCCAGGGTGGCAGCAACGAGGCGACCAACCTCGTCACCTGCTGCGCCCTGTGCAACTCCCGGCGCCAGGATCGCGCTATCGCGGATTTTGCGGCCGGGGTCGCGGCGTATCTGGGTCTGGATCCGGATACGATCCTCGCGCATATCGACGCGACCCGGATGCGGACCTACGATACCCGCCGCGCCAAGGAGATCATCCGGCAGCGCGGCAGCTGCGCTGCGTAACCCTACGGGATAGGGAATGGACGACATTGCCGCCGCCAATTTTCCGGTGGCGAACGTGTCCTCGGTGCCGGACTACCACATCACGCCGTACCCCGGCTCCAAGATCTGGATGACGATTGTGGCACGGTGCTGGCTGGGCCGGGTGGGGCCGATGTGCTGGTCGATCCCTTTTGCGGAATGGACTCGATCCCGCTTATGGGCCTGATCGATGGCTGGGTGGGGGATATCGTGCTGCGGGAGATCTGTCCAGACGTGGTGGCGCTGTGAAAGTATGTTTGTGCGCGCCGCCCAGGGTGCCCGCCGGGAGCCAGGGACTCCGGCACGCCACCGTGGGGGCCCCCACACCGCCCAATCCCAAACCCACCTCCCCGTCGCGGCCCGTCTCCCGGCCCCGCCGTCCGACCCGGGCTGTCCGCCGGGCCGGATCCAGAACGCCATGGGATCCTGCGTGCGGCCCCGCCCGCCCGCCGATGAGGACGAGGATGAGGATGAGGACGAGCAGGATTGGTCCCCGCCGCCGCGGCCCCTGCCCACCGCCACACCGTTGCCGCCACCCGCCCTGTGCATCCGGCTGGGCGGTGTCTGGCAGGGGACCCGCTGCACTTTCCCCCTGCCGGACGATCCGGGACCCTGCCGATGCCGAACAGGCAGCGGCGTGCCCGGCCCCGCGTGCCGGACCCTGCACTGCGCGCCCGAGCCCGAGTCCACGCATCAGTCCCTTCGTGCCCCGCCCGGGCTGCCCCCACCGGGCCGCCCACACTCAATCCGGGCCCCGACTGGGGCGCCGGGGCCGCCGCTGACGCCCCTGGACCGCTGGATCGATCCCGTGGTGGCCGACACGCTGGCCCGCCAGACCGCCTGCACCCACCCGGGGGCCTGGCTGGAGAAGACGGCCTATGTGGGGGGCGGGGCCTTCGACCCGCCGCGGCCCGTACTGTGGAGCCAGAGCCGGCAGTGGGCGCGGCCCCCAGTGGAACGGATAGCCATTGAGATCACCTTCACCCAGGCCTCCATCAACGCCATCGTCGGCGGCCGCTGGCAACGGCAGTTCCCGGGGGCCTACGTGCACCAGGCCGCTACGGAGTACTGCTAGGCGGGTCCGGCCGGCACCGCCCTGCGCTGGGATCAGGGCGATGGGGAGCTGATCGATCCCGGGGCCTATCAGGTGCGGGTGCGGGCCTGCACCGCCTACGCCTGCCATCAGACAGCGGCGCACGATCCCCTGCTGATGCAGGCCCTGGTGGTCGTGCCCGCTGCGGAGTGAGCCCTGTACGAAGTGCCCCGCACATCCCCTATAATCAAGCCAGTCCGTGGCTCTCTCGCCGGGAAAGCCGCCGACTGGCAGATGGTCCATCCGGGCATCTGTGCCGTGCTTGATGAGGATCGGGCTGGCACGGACGCCCCGATCCTCCCAATCCAGGGAGTGGTGCAAGATGAATCAGACGGCGTTTGAGGGCCTGCGCAACGCAGACATGTCTGAGGAGCAGGCCTTGGTGGTGGCCGAGCACACCGATATGTCGGATGTGCTCGCCGCCCTAGCCCAGCAGCGCCATGAGCTGCGGCTGGAGATGAGCGAGTTGAAAAACGCGCTCACGTGGCGTCTGGCGGTCCTCGTGGCCGTGCCGGTCCTCCTGGCCCTGGTGGTCGGGATTGTCTCAGTAGTGGCCAATGCCGCAGGCCTCTTCTAATTTCCAATCTGCCGCGGGACTGGCCTCCGGCCGGTCCCGCACCCCTTGGTCAGCACCGGGTGGGTGATGCCTGACTTCCTGTGGCAACTGCTGAACGGCGCCCTGCTGCTCACCTACCTGCTGTCGGCCCTGGTGGCCTTTGGTGCCCTGCTGGGCCTGCTCGGCGGCCTGGTGGCGCAACCCCCCATTCCCCTGCTGCTCGCCGTCTGCAGCAGCACGGCCCTGATGGCCGTGCGCCACGACAAGTTCAATCCCGACACCCTGCGCTGGCGGGCCCTGGGCGGCGTAGCGCTCTATGCCGCGGCCACCCTCGGCTATACCCTCTATACGGGCTACCTGCAGCACCTGCAGGCCCGGGACTGGAGCCTCTTCCCACAGGGCAGCGACCACCTCGCGCTGCTGGCCCAGGGATAGGGCTATGTGCAGCTGATCGGTGCCATCAGCCTGCTGGTGCATCAGCCGGTGCGCCGCACCTATGCCGACACGGTCTCGGTGGTGACCTCCTAGGCCCCGCGCCGGCGTTGGCAGTTGTCCAGGCACTCCTCCGAGTCCTCGTTCTCGAACACGATGTCCTCGCCGCCGTACACGTCCTCCTTCTCGTCGTCCTCCGGCTCGTAGAGATCCTCAAGCCCTTCGTCAAAATCTTCGTTCCCCCACGCCCCTACCCCCGGACCTGGGAGCAGGAGGGCCCAGACCAGGGCAACCGTACACAGGCCCAGCACCAGGACCCGCGGGGTTCGAGCTGCCGAAGCGGTCTGCATGGGGGCGGCCGGCGGGTCAGGGGCGGGTCAGCCGCAGGCAGGGGCCCTGGCCCGCCGGCTGGTTCCGGGCATCCTGGGGATAGAGGTAGATCGTGTGGGGCCAGGCACTGTCCCGCCAGGCCCTGCGGGCCCCGGCCACATCTTCCCCGAACAGAATGGAGCCCAGGGCCCGGACTGCCCCCGAGCTGGCCACACCGTTCAGATATGCGCTGTCGGGCTGTCCCCACACGGGATGCAGGGTACAGGTGAACTCCCCGTTGTCGACACCCGTGCGGTCGGGCCAGTGCGTGCACACCCCGCTGACGAAGGCAAAGTCGGGATGGGGCAGGTTGCCCGCGTGCCAGTCCGGCCAGAGCGGCCCCAGGGTCTCCTTGTCAAACGACACCGTGCCCGGCGCATACGTGCCAAGACGCCGCTGAAAGTCTTCACCCTGCCAATCAAAGAAATCGCTCCGCACGGTGTCGGAAAGGATGATCTCGGCCCGCCGCAGGCCATAGGTCCGCGGCAGGTCGCCCAGGAACACGCGCAGGGCATCGTAGCAGCCCGGGAAGTCGGCCACGCGCCAGTCCCACGCGGCGCTGTCGTCCGTGAAGACCAGCTCCCACTCGTAGTCCAGGCCGGGCAGGTCCCGGGCGTAGGTGCCCGGGGCGCGGTACGCCAGCCCCGGCAGGACGGGCAGGGCCTGGCGCACCTCAGCCGGGATACTGGTCAGGTCCCCGTAGATCCAGCGGCCCTGGCCGGCCGGCATCACGTGCAGCCAGGCCCCGGACGCCGTGCGCCCCGTAACGGGCAGGCGGTCGCCGGCCTGCACCTGCCCCAACACCGCGTGCTCCAGGCCGGGACCCGCCCGCAGGTTGACCACCGCGCCGGTGACGCGCACGGTCCGGGTCTCCGCAATGCGGCGGCCGGCCGCGGACAGGTCCAGGTCGGCACAGCCGCCCAGCAGCAGGCCGATTCCCAGCCCGGCCAGGGCCAGGATCCAGGTCAGGTTCTTCATGCGGGAATCTCCTGGCGCTAGGGTGACACAGTTGAAATTTCAGGATCAGCCCGGTCCGGGACTGCAGTCTCTGTGGCCGTGGCAACATTACATCCTTGCCATGGGGCACGGAATGGGGTGCGGGGCCAGTCTGCAACCGGCCCCGCGCCAGCTCAGCCGAGCACGCCGTAGATGTTCAGGGACAGCGTCACCAGGCCCCCGAGCAGGGCCAGGAAGGTCAGGAAGATCCCCACCATCCAGCGGATGAGCCGGCTTTCCAGGCCGCTCATTTTCTGCTCCAGGCGACTTTCCAGCTGGCTCATGTCCTGGGTCAGGCGGCTTTCCAGCTGGCTCATGTCTTGGTGCAGGCGGCTTATGTCAGGCATGTGGGCCGCGATGGCCATGGCCTGTGCCTCCTCCATCCCGGCGGCCTTCAGATCCTCATACGCGGTCTTGTTGATCATCTCCTGCATCTCTCCTCTCCCATGGCGTTGGGAGGGTCGGGGCGTCCGTGCCGACCCGATCCCCGTCAAGCACGGCACCGATGTCCACCCGGCATCTGCCGGTCCGCGGCTTTCCCGGCGGGAAGGGCCGCGCACCCCGGAATTATAGCCGCCGCGCGCAGACCACTGGATGCCATCGGGCATAGCGTGTACTATGATATAGAAATACAGATAGGGAAGTATACTTATGTCCGTCCTGAGTCTGATTGCCCAGAAGGGCGGTGTGGGCAAGACGACCATCTGCATCCATCTGGCTGTGGCCCTGACCCAGCGGGGGCTGTCCTGCACGATTCTGGATCTGGACCCGCAGTCCTCGGCCCTGCGCTGGCACGATACGCGCGCCGCGTCGGCCAACCGGTTGCCCTATCTGCTGGACACTGCGCGGGAGGCGGCCATGGATGTTATCCTGCTGGACACCGCCCCGCACTCTGAAAGGACGGCGCGGGCGGCGGATCTGATGCTGGTGTCCTGCCGGCCCAGCATGGTGGCTCTCTAGGCCCTGCAAAGCACGCTGGATCTCTGCCGGATGGCGGGCACAGAGAGCCCAACGGCATGCTGCCGCGGGGGACGGAACGGCGGGATGCCGCAGCCGCCATCTAGGCCACAGGCCTGGCGGTGTTGCCCTTTGCGCTGGGGCAGCGGGTGACGTTCGCCCGGGCCTACCGGGAGAGCCTGGGGATTACCGAGTACGCCCCGCAGAGCAAGGCGGCCCAGGAAATGCGTACAGGACTGGGTCTGCCAGAGTCTGGCCCTGGCCCAGCCTCCCGAGGAGAATGCACATGGCAACACCGGATAGTTCTGACAATGCCTTCCTGGAAAAGATGCAGGCCGCGCCGCGCCGCGCCGCGGATCCGAAACCGGCCCCCCAGCCCGGGCGGCGCGGCAAGCGCCTGGTCTCCTGCTGGCAGGAGCCGGACACGGCGCGGCGGCTCAAGGTCCTGGCCGCGGAGGAGGATACCACGGTGCAGGCGTTGATGACGGAAGCGCTCAATCTGCTCTTTCAGGATCGGGGTCTGCCGCCCGTCTTTTAGAGATGCATCAGTAAGGAGTGGCCCAGGCCCTCGGTGGGACCCTGATGCTGAGTGTCATGCTGGACCATGGAGCTGCCCTGGCCGTCGCGGCCAGCACAGACTTGTCTCAGCTTGGCCACCCAAGGCAGATCTTGCGCCAGTGCGCCACGCGGTATCCGCCTTGGTGCAAACAGGATCCAAAACCGACGGCCGCCCCTCGCAACGCCCGCGTACAAACTCTTCAACAGCGGTGCGGGGCAGACTTGACTGGTGGCACGCAGGGGACAGGCTGCGGCGGGAGAACTCATGGGGCAGCCGGTGTGGATTCTTGGGGCCCGGCCGGCTCAGGCTGAGGACCCGGCGGGACGCCTCGTGGAGCCACGCCGGTGCGCCCTTGGCGCACTACCAGCCACCGGCCCTCTGGGGTTCTGTCTTGGAGTGACCCGTGACCCTCCTTGTAACCTGCTGCAGGATGTGCCCCACCTTGTCTGGACTCAGTCGGAGGTGTCAAAGAAATCTCAAACATATCTAGAATCAGTGGGAGACACCCAACCCGCACGCACAAATTCGGGACCGGTCTCGGCCCTCCGCTTCGCTCCGGGCCGATCCTCTTCCCCCACCCCTCCGGGGCCACAAACCGGGACACTATCTGTGTAGGTTCACGATCTACCCTTCGGCTTGGTGGATAAAGACTGCACTGCACCCGCCGCAGAACATGGCACACAGCCCCCGCGTTAACCCGTATTGCCGGGCGATCCGGCGCTGACTCCAACCCCGGCCCATCCGGTCCGGAATCTCTGCGTCCCGTTCTCTGACCCGTGCCCGCCGGGCCTGGCCGCTCTTGTACCCGCGTGCCGCCTGTGCCGGGGCAGAATGGTCGTAGAAGCGGCCTTGGGCAATCCACTGGGCACGATAGCGCTCCACGCTGCGCACAATCCCCTGCAGTTTGCGGGACGTGAAAGGATGATTCCGATGCAGTCCCCGGGCGGCCCACTCCGCCTGCAGGACACGGTATCGATACTCGGCCATAGACAGCCGGTAATAGGCAGGCAAATATTCCTGCAGTTCCTGCAGGCTGTAGGGCTGCTGGTACACCCAGCGCGTGCCCAGGCCGGCTCATGGGACGGTCAAGGTGATCTGGACCCGGGTCGCCGCGATCTGCTGCGGCCAGACCTTGGGAACCTTTCAATTGATGCCCTGATGAAGAAGGGATTGAAACCTACCGCGTGCCTGTCCCCCCGTACTGCCGTAGACTGGAACTGCGACATATTCGAGTTTTGCATACGCTGGGCAGGTAGCCTGGCCCACATGGAGCAGCCTGTACGGTCTGTGGCCGAGTATTGATGCCGTGTCCTGCAGGCGGAGTAGGCCGCCTAGGGACTGCATCGGGATCATCCTTTCACGTCCCATGAACTGCAGAGGATTGCGCGCAGCGTAGAGTGCTACCGCGCCCAGTGGATCGCCTAGGGCCGCTTCCACGGCCATTCTGCCCGGACGCAGGCGGCACGCGGGCGCAAGAGCGGCCAGACGTGTCGGGCGCGGGTCAGCACCGGATCGCCCGGCAATACGGGTTAACGCGGGGGGCTGTGTGCCATGTCCTGCGGCGGGCGCAGTGCAGTCTTTATCCAGCCAAGCCTGATGGGTGGATCGTGAACCTACACAGTTAGTGTTCTTGTAGAATGGTGCACGATACGCCCGACAGCGTCCAGTAGTCTGCGCGCGGCGCTCCGACTATAATTCCCGGAAGTACGCGGCCCTTCCCGCCGGGAAAGTCGCGGACTGGCAGATGCCAGGTGGGCATCGGTGTCGTGCTTGACGGGGGTCGGGCCGGCATGAACGCCCTGACCCTCCCAATGCCAAGGGAGAGGAGACACATGCAGGAGATGATCAACAAGGCCGCGTATGAGGATCTGAAAGAGGCTGGGATGGAGGACGGGCAGGCGATCGTCATCGCGGCCCACATGCCTGACATGAGCCGCCTGCATCAGGAGATGAGCCAGCTGGAAAGCCGCCTGCATCAGGACATGAGCCAACTGGAAAGTCGGCTCATCCGCTGGATGGTGGGGATCTTCCTGACCTTCCTGGCTCTGCTCGGGGGCCTGGTGACGCTGTCCCTGAACATCTACGGCGTGCTCGGCTGAGCTGGCGCGGGGCCTGTCCCGGATCCTCTCTCCTGACCCCCTGCAGGGCGATGACCATCCCTGCGGGAGGCCAGGCAGTGCAGGAGGGCCAGATTCTGGCCGGCCGCGCCCGCCTTTTGCCTTCCCGGAATGCGATGTCTCGCACCCGGTGCCTCGCGTGCTTCTGGATCCGTTTGGGGACCGGTGATCACAGGGGTTGATTCTGGGCGCCGCCGCCCTCTCACCGCGTGTGGCCTGCCTGCTGCGCAACCGCTCGGTCCACGCTGATTGCCCACGGATTCCGCGCGCCGTCTGCCCCACGGCGGGGATTGTACCCAACCTGGGCGATTGGTCTGCCGATTTTCCGCTTCTGGCCGCAGCCAAACATATAATGCTGAGTTGTATTGAATGCCATCGGCAGTCCCGTCCATGGCGCTGTGCCCTCCGGGCTCCTCCCGGGAGCGGCTGTGGCGTTGTGGCGAGCCGCGTCGCAGCGCGTTCTCCACTATCCCATATCGATGCGAAGGATTTGCATGTCTGACCAGAGTCCTGTTGAGTACACCCATCCGGAAACCGTTGTCCTGCACGCGGGCTACCGTTCGGATCCCGTGACCGGTGCCGTGGCAGTCCCTATCTATCAGACGACTTCATACCAGTTCGAAAATACGCAGCATGCCGAAAACCTCTTCGCGCTGAAGGAACTCGGCAATATCTATACGCGCATCATGAATCCCACTTGCGATGTGCTGGAGAAAAGGATTGCGGCTCTGGATGGCGGCGTGGGGGCCTTGGCGCTTTCCTCGGGTCAGGCGGCTTCCGCCTTCGCGCTCCAGAACATTGCCCGCGCCGGGGACAATGTTGTGAGTTCCACCGACCTTTACGGCGGCACCTGGAATCTCTTTGCCAACACCCTGGAGACCTGCGGCATCGAGGTCCGGTTTGTGGACCCTGCGGATCCCGAACGATTCCGGGACGCCAGCGATGACAGGACCCGCGCCTATTATGCGGAGTCGCTGCCCAATCCCAAGCTGCAGGCCTTTCCCATTGCCGAAGTGGCGGCCATTGGCGAAGAGCTGGGCATTCCGCTGATCGTGGACAACACGGCTTCGCCCATCATCTGCAAACCCTTTGCCCATGGTGCGCACATCATTGTGTATTCCAGTACCAAGTACATCGGGGGACATGGCAATTCCATTGGCGGTCTACTGGTCGACAGCGGCAGGTTCGACTGGGAAAAACACGCCCATCGCTTCCCCCTGTTGTCCGAGCCCGATCCCAGCTATCACGGTGCTGTCTGGATCGAGGCGGTCAAACCGCTGGGGCCCATCGCCTATATCCTGAAGGCGCGCGTGACATTGCTGCGGGACTTGGGTTCCTGCATGAGTCCCTTCAATGCCTTTCTCTTCCTGCAGGGGCTGGAGAGCCTGCCGTTGCGCATGGAACGGCATTGCGAGAACGCGCAGGCGGTGGCGAATTTCCTGAGCCGGCGTGCCGGCATCACCAAGGTGCATTATCCTTCTTTCTTTGAAGGCGAGGAGCGGCGGCGCGCCGATACCTATATGGGCGGCAAGTACTACGGTGCCCTGGTCGGATTTGAATTGACCGGCGGCCGGGCCGCGGGGCGCAAGTTTATCGATGCCCTGCAGATGCTGTATCACGTGGCCAACATCGGGGATGCCCGGACTCTGGCCATTCATCCCGCCACCACGACGCACAGCCAGTTGTCGGCCGAGGAACAGCACGCTACAGGCATCAACGAGAACTATGTGCGTCTGTCCATCGGCATCGAGCATATCGACGACATCATTGCCGACCTCGATCAGGCCTTGACCGCGGCCCTGTAGACGTTGCCATCCGGTGCAGAGGCCCGCGCCCGTGTTGTCCTTGCCGGCAGGTCCGGTCGGTTCCGGCCGGGCCTGCCGGTGGCCGCCCGCGCGGGGCGCGCGTGAGGATAACCCTATACCTCGGGCAGGGCGACTTCCGGATCCGTCATGGTGCTGCCGGCACCACTTTGTCCACGATGCGGCCGGTGTCCTTCTCCATCAGGATCAGTTTTATCCGGCCATCCGGCATGGTTTCCCGCTTGACGATGTTCATGCCTTCGTGTTCGTCGGCGTGGGGCGCAATGGCTTTCACTGGGCCCCCGCGCCAGTCCAGTTCCACAGGAGTCCAGGTCCGGGAGGCCGCGGCCTTGTAACAGGCATCCATGACACAGTTCACGACGTACCCGTCGTAGAAGGTTTCGGTGGGTTGCCGGCCTGCTTCCAGGCTGTTGAACATGTCCGTGAACATGTCGGTATAGCCCAGTTCCACGAGTTCGTCGCCGACGGGAAAGAGCCAGCCGCTTTCCACTTCGGATTTCTCGGCGACATACCCGGTGCCGGCGCCGGACGTGAACATTTCGAAACCGGTGCGCAGGAAGTGATTGAGCCAGATCGTGCCTTCCGTGCCGGAGATCTCGTCTCGCAGGTCCATGCCGCCGCGGAATGTCCAGCTCACCTCGAACTGGCCCACCGCGCCGCTCGCGAACCGGATCCAGACCAGGGCCGTATCCTCGGCCTGGATCGGATGCACCATGGTGTCGTGCCAGCACATCACCTCGAGTGGGCGATTGTCTTTGCCCACATAGCTGCGAATAATCTCAATGCAGTGGCATCCCAGATCGATGATGGCTCCGCCGCCGGCCTTCTCCGCGTCAAAGAACCACGCGCTGTGAGGCCCGGGATGGGTTTCCCGCGACCGGGCGACCAACACGTCTCCAATGGCCCCCTCCTTGACGGACTGAATGGCCTTGAGTGCCTTGGGCGCATAGACCAAATCTTCCAGGTACCCCGCGAAGACGCCGGCCGCTTCCACAATATCCAGGATTTCCCTGGCCTCGGTGCCATTGCGTGCCAACGGTTTCGTGCACAGCACGGCTTTGCCGGCCTCCGCCACTTTTCGGATGGATTCCAGATGCAGGAAATTGGGCAGGCCAATCACTACCGTGGTCACATCCGGGTGATGGATGGCTTCATCCATATCCGTGGTGAAGTGGGGTACGCCCCAATCCTGGGCGGCCTGCCGGGCTCTCTCTGCGGACCGGGAGTACACCATGATTACCCTGTCCCGATTGCGTTGGCCATTCAACGCCAAGGTGTAGAACATGCCGATCAAACCGGTTCCCAGTACGGCTATTTGCTGCATTTGGCAATCCCTCTGAGTCTGGATATGTCCGCGCAAGGGGCCCTCCACGGAGCCGGACAGGGCCATTGTAGCCTAGCCTGCCGTGTGCGCGGCGTGTTACCGGGTCAGTGGCTGCTGGCGCCCTGGGGAGCCGGTACGGCGAATCCCATGACCCGGGGCGTAACGCGCAGTATAAGGAGGCAGCCGGCATAGAGCGTGGCGCCGGCCAGGGTGTAATACCAAACGACCTGGGGACCGACCGGGGCTGTTTCAAAGAGGCGGCCGATGACCAGGGGCATGGTCAGGGCCCCGATGGAGGCGCCCACAAACATGAGGGAAGTGGCCCGACCCGCGGCGGACAGGTATTGCGGGGCCAGGGACAGGGCCAGGGGAAACAGCGTTGCCTCGCCCATCCCGCACACCAGCACGGCGATCCAGATAACAGGCAGAGCCGGCGGCAACAGCAATACCGTGGCCGCGGTGCCGATGACCAGGCCGAGCGCCACCATCAGTACGGTCTGACCGGAGAACCGCAGCAGCAGGAAGGCAGTGACCAGTCGGGTGCAGGTAATCGCGGTGTAGAAGGTGGAAGTCACCCCGCCTGCCACCTGCGCCGTACTCAGGTCCATGCGCAGCAGATATGTGAAGATAAAGCCGCCGATCGCCATTTCCATCGTTCCGGCCAAAAAAAGCATGGTCATGAAGACCAGCAAAGGACGCAGTGACAACGGGGCGGCCTGTACCGTTGCGGTCTGCCGCGGCGCCGGGCTTGGCAGGTGCACATACAACAGCGCATGGGCGGACACGAACACGGCAATCACGGCCAAAGGGGCCAGCAAGGTGCCTGTGTGCAGCTGCAGCTGCACGATGACCAGTGGTGTGAGCAGGGCACCAACTCCCCAGATGAAATGCAGGCCCGTGAGGAAGGGCGCGACCTTCTCTTTCAACTGCCACCCGATCAGAATGTTGCTGCCCACATCCAGCCAGGCCGTAAAAAAACCGCTCACGCACAGAATGAGGAGCAGGAGGCCAAAAGTCGGGGTCAGTGCCAGCGCCAGCATGGAAAGGGCCATGATCAGCAGGGCAGCCTGCATCACGCCGTGGGCGGGCAGGCGTTCCAGGGCCCGGCCCGCAACGAAGGCCCCCAGCATGAACCCCAGGGCCTTGGCGGAAAACAGGCCGCTGGCTACATCCAGTGACACTCCGGTGCGCTCGGTCAGGAAAGGCAGCACGGGGCCCAAGGTCGGGGATACCGTGCCCAAGGCAATATAGGAAAGGTAGTAGGCGGCGACTACGCGGAAAGAGCGTGCCGAAAGGCCCAGCCGAGACCGCAATGGGGTCAGCATGATGCGGGTCCCCAGCCAACCTGTGTCACAGCGCTGCACCTCTGTGGGATCTGTCGCCAGCCTGCCGGTGCGTCCGTGGCATCTGCGCTACCTTGCAGGTTCAGACTCTCGGCGCTGGCCCCGCCCCGGGGCCGCGGCGCTCCCAGGATAGGCATCCGGGAAACCGGCTTTGCCCTGCATGACCGGGCTTCAGTGGCCACCTGCCGGTTGCGGCGCCACCACGGCATACTGCCCGTATTGGGGCGTGAAAACCAGGACAAGCAGCAGCCCCGCAAATATGAGCGCGGCCCCGCCCGTGCTGTACCAGACCACTTCCGGCCCGGGCAAACCGGATTCGAAGAGACGTCCCAGCACCCACGGTATGGCTACGAACCCGATGGAGGCCCCCAGGAACATGAAAGAGGTAACGCGTCCTTCGGCCGGCAGATATTGCGGCGCCAGGGAGAGTGTGAGCGGGAACATGGCAGCCTGTCCCATGCCGCACAGGATCACTCCGATCCAGACCACGCCCAACGCTTTGGGCAATAGCAAGACCAGCGCGCAGGAGCCGACGACCAGGGCCAGGGCCCAGCTCAGAATGGCGCGATTGGAAAATCGGAGTAGCAGAAAGGCCAGGAGCAGCCGCGTGCCGGTCAGCGCCGCATAGAAGCTGGAGTTGACCCAGCCGGCCTGCTGTTCGTTGCCCAGTCCGCCTTCATACACATAGGTGAAGATGAAACCGGCCAGGGACAACTCCATGACCCCGGCCAGAAAAAACATCGCCATCAAAATGACCAGCGGGCGCGCCGCCAACGGGGCCGTTGTGGCTTGCCGGGCGCGGAGGGGCGGAGGGGCTGGCAGACGCAGGTACAGGACTGTGCAGACCGCTATCATGGCCGCGATGACTGCATAGGGTACCCACAGTGATCCTGTGCGGTGATGCAACTGCACAATGATGATAGGGGCAAGCAGTGCACCCAAACCCCAGATGAAGTGCAGTCCTGTCATGAAAGGGGCCACTCTGTCCTTCATCTGCCATACAATCAGGATGTTGGCGCCAACGTCGACTGTTCCCACAAAGAGGCCGGTGACAAAGAGAAAGGCCAGCACCACGCCGAAATCCGGCGCGACGGGCACGGCCAACAGGGTCATGGCCGCCGCTGCCAACGAGATCTGCAACAGACCGTGGGCCCGCACACGTTCCAGGCAACGTCCCGCCACGAAGGAGCCGATCAGGAAGCCGAAAGCCTTGGCGGAAAACATGCCACTGGCTACCTCAATGCTGACCCCTGTCCGATCTGCCAGGAAGGGCAGGGAGGGCCCCAGGGCCGCCGTGACGGTACCCAGGGCCATAAAGGTGAAAAAATAGGCAATGACCACCCGGAAGGCGGACGGGGTCAGCTGCGCCCGCGCGAGAAGTGTATGGGACAGTGGGAGTCGCTCCGTGCCGATCGGGGCGCCGCGCGCCTTGGGATTGGATTAGAAGGTGGAGGTCACTTCCTGGGCCCTGCCGGTCGCGGCCGACTGATAGGCCTTGTCAAAGACCTCGATCACATGGCGGGCATGCTCCGCCGTGGATGTGGTCGGCTTGTCAAACAGCAACAGATCCACCAGCTGCATGATGTCTTCGAATACATGGGCCTCCTCCATGCGGCGGTGTTCCCCCACCACATGGGGCAGGGAACCGTTCAGACCCCATTTCCGATCCAGTTCCGCGCCGGGGTAGTCAATGGGCGCGCCGTTGAAGGTAGATCCCAGCACCGTGCCCTGGGTCCCGAAAATGGCAATCCGGCCATGCGATGGTACGGACCCCGCCGCCGTACCGTAGATCAGACCCAGCAAGTTCTCGCCGAAATCCGCCACAATCAATGTGTTGTCATCCATGTCGGTGACCAGCGTCTGGCCCCGGAATTCCCGTTCCTTGATGCGCACTCCCGAGAACGCCGTTACCCTTTGCACCGGGCCGAGAATGCCTGTTGTGGCATGCAACCCGTATACGGTCATGTCGTACAGCGGTCCGCCGCCCGGCTTGCGGTAGTACCAGGCCGGGTTGATGTTGGAAAGCGGATCGTCGCCCTGGCGTACTTTTTCATCCTCGTGGTAGGTGCTGAAAGCCGATCCCGTGACCGTCCAGGTCAGCGTGCCCAGGTCGCCCCGGGCAATCATCTCCCGCACTTCCTGATGGACGGGCCGCAGCATCTCCCCCGGGCAGGCCACGATTTTGACATCCCGGGCGGCGGCCGCGTCGATCAGGGTGTCAGCTTCCGCTTTGGTGGTGGTCATGGTCTTGTTGAAGTGCAGATGCAGGCCTTTCTCCACGGCCTGCATGCCTTGTGCAAAATGCAGCCCGATCGGCGATGCGATGGTCACCGCATCCACGGTGCCCGACTCCAGCAGCTCCGCGTAAGTCTCAAAGTGGTGGGGAATGCCAAATCGCGCCGCCGCCGCCTGGGCCCGGCCGGGCTCCGGATCGCAGACAGCGTGCATCCGGACCCGGTCCTGTACATCTTCAAGGGCCAGGTGGGGCATGATGCCCCGGATCGCGATGCTGCCGGCCCCTACTATGCCGATGCGGACTTGCTCTGCCACAATGCGATTTCCCTCCTGCGTGCCGACCGCCGCGACGGACTGCCCCGCCGCGGCGGGGCAGTCTGGCGTGCGACTGTCGTGCTCGTGAATCCCCGTTGGCCGGACCTGGCCTGGATGGGCCCAGTCCCGGTCGGCGTCCTGACCGCAAATCCTCAATTTGCAGTCTCTTAGGGTAACATTATGTGCTATCTTGGCGATGTTTTGGGCAGCGCTGCCAGCGGAACATTTTCGGCGGAGGATGGCTTAGGACGCACGCCGTTGCCGGAAACCGAGCAAGACGGGCCCGGGACATTCCCCGCACCAGACATGAGGAAGGCACATGAAGCTGGAACATTCTGCAGTCAATGTAAAGGATGCCAAGGCCGTGGCCCACTGGTGGAGTGAACACTTGGGGCTGCGGATGGTAGTCGCCAATGACACCCCGCCCTACATCCACTTTCTGGCGGATGAAGACGGCGCCATGATGGAGATTTATTCCATGCCGGAAGCGGACGTGCCGGACTGGGAAGCCGTGGATCCCCGCAATATTCATTTTGCCTTCAGCACCCAGGATGCCGCGGCCGACCGGGATCGACTGGTCGCGGCCGGGGCCTCTGTGATATCGGAGGCCGTGACGCCGGCCGGGGACGACCTTGTGTTCCTGAAGGATCCCTACAGCACGCCTTTCCAACTGGTCAGGCGCCAGACGCCGCTGCTGTAAGGTCCGTTGCAGGAGCCCGAGCGGGACCCAAGACGGCAAGAATGCCATGCGTGTCGTAGTTACCGGAGCCGCCGGCCAGATCGCCGGCCAGGTGTTGCCGGCGTTTCGGGACCGGTATGAACTCGTGTTGCTGGATGTGCGGCATACCAATCGGGACGGCGTCTCTGTACCGGACATTGCCCTGGCGGACCTGACCCGGACGGACCGGGATGGGTACCGACAGTATTTTGCGGGTGCGGATCGGGTCGTGCATTTCGGCTTCGTGCGCGCGGACAGCACCGACGCCGATGCCCGCTTCCAGGCGGAACTGGCCAACGTCCAAATGGCGTACAATGTCCTGCAGGTGGCCTGGGAAGAAGGGGTGGGCCGCGTGGTAATGGCCAGTTCCAATCACGCCGCGGACTACTACGAACCCCTGATCCTGGACGGCAAGTGGGACTATGTGAATCCCGCGGACCGGGCCCTCTCGGACAACTACTACGGGTGGGCCAAGGCCAGCTACGAGCATTTGGGGTTGGTTTTCGCCTGCGGTACCATGAATGGGACGCAACTGGAAAATATCCAGATTCGCATTGGCGGACCGCGGGAAGATGATTTGGAAAGACTTGAGCCAGGCGATCTCCGGGCCATGCGGCGCGCGTTGGCCGTGTACATCAGCGAGCGCGATTTGCAGCAGTTGTTTGTCAAAAGCCTGGAGCATCCGCACATCCACGATGCCCATGGTGTACCCTTTCAGATCTTCTACGGCATCAGCGGCAACTCCCAAGCCTTCTGGAGTCTGGCGAATGCCCGGCATGTGATTGGCTACGCGCCCCAGGACAACAGCGAACTCAGGTTTGCCGATCAGATCGCCGCACATATCCGCGCCGCGCGGACTGTCGTTACATCCGACTGAGACCATTCAGCAAGGGCAGCACTGCATGTTTTTTGAACTGCGCACCTATCGTACAAAGCCGGGCAAACTGGACCAATGGGCCAAGATCATGGATGAGAAAATCATCCCTTTCCAGATCTCCCGCGGCATGGTCGTGGTCGGCAGCTTTATCGGGGAAGAGGAAGACAACCTGTATGTCTGGATCCGACGCTTCGAGAGCGAAGAGGAACGGACCCAGCTGTACAAGGCCGTCTACGAGGATCGCGTCTGGCTGACCGAACTCAAGCCGTTGGCCGATCAGCTGCTCGATCGCAAATTGGGCATTGATGTCAAGCGCATTGTGGCTTCCCCCAAATCGGTGATTCAGTAGGTATGGCCATGAGGCAGCCCGGATGGCGCCACACCGGTCGGCACATCGTCAGTACGGGTATCCTCCTCGCGGTGTTGGGGTTGCTGGGAGGCTGTTCCTTTTCCCTGTTGCCGCAAGGTCGCTCCAGCGAGGTCGCCGCCAATGAGCCGACGCCGACACCCATTCCTACCCGCATTGTGCCCCTCAAACCGACCTATACGGTGATGGAAGGGGAAATCGTGAAGGATCTGGTCTTTAACGGGCGGATTGCACCCGTCAGAGAAGAGGGTCTCTTCTTCCGTACCAGCGGCCGCCTGCTGGCTGTCTATTTTGATCGCAACGATTTGGTCCGGCAGGGCGATCTGATCGCCGAGCTGGAGGTGGAAGGGCTAGATCAGACCCGCCAGGGCGCCCGCCTGGACTTGCAGCGGGCCCAGGCCGAACTGGATCAGGCCCAGCAGGAGATTGACTTCCAGGTCAACATGGCCCAGATCGATCTGGATATCGCGGAACTGGTGCTGATCGAAACCATCCGGAATGAACCGGCCGATTCCGTCGCCATCGCCGTGCAGCGCAAGAATGTGGAACGGGCGCAGCTGCGCCTGGCGGACATCGGCCGGGACATCGATCCCCTGCTGGCCAACAACGTGGAACAGGCCCAACTCGCCCTGGAACGTATCAATGACCAGGTGGCCAACTCCCAGATTGTCGCTCCCTTTGACGGCATGATCCTGTCGCTGTCCCTGTCCGTGGGACGCAACGTGGAAGAATTCCGGCCGGTGGTGGTGCTGGCGGACCCGGACAATCTGGAAGTCTCGGCGGACCTGATCAGCAATCAGCTTCAGGATTTGGAAGAGGACATGAACGTGAGCGTGCTGCTGATGGGGCGTCCCGGCGATCCCATTACGGGTCACATTCGCCGCCTGCCCTATCCGTATGGCAGCGGCGGCGGGGGCACGACCGTGGACGAATTGGACAAATCCACCCGGATCGGTCTGGCGGTGCCGGCCGCGGAGGCCGGTTTGCGCTTGGGTGATCTGGTGCGCGTCTCGGCGGAACTGGAGCGCAAGGAACAGGTGCTGTGGCTGCCGCCGCAGGCAATCCGCGTCTTTGACGGCCGCCGCTTTGTGGTGCAGGTGCGCGACGATGTGGAACAGCGGGTCGACGTGAAGGTCGGCATTGAAACCATTGAGCGGGTGGAAATCGTGGAAGGATTGGCCTCCGGCGACGTGGTGATCGGTCCGTAGGCCCGGCTTTTTTCTGTCATCCCCCATGCCGGTGCTGTGGGCCTGATAAACCGATATACCGCCATCATTGCCGTGGCACTCAAGCGTCTGTTCGCGCACCGCGGACTGGCCTTGGCGGTCATGGTTGGGCTGGTGGTTTCGATTTCGTTGATCATGAGCATTCCGCTCTATGCGGATGCGGTCTACTATCGCATTCTGCAGGACGAGCTGGAAACCCCGCAGACCACCGGGGGCATCCAGCGTCCCCCCTTTGCCTACATGTTCCGCTATGTGGGGTCCACCTATGGGGCCAAGGAATGGGAAGATCTGCAACCCGTGGATACCTATCTGACCGGCCCGGCCGCGGAAACCCTGGGACTGCCCCATGTACGCACCATACGCCACTTCAAGACCGACAATGTCCGGCTGTTTCCCGCTGACAATGTGGTCTACTCCGATATCACGGATCCGCTGGAATGGGTCAGTTTGGGCTTTGTGACCGGCATCGAGAACGAAATCAACATTGTGGAAGGGCGTTTTCCGGAGCCCATGGTGTCCGGCAACGTTGACACGCCGGTGGAAGTGTTGATTTCCGCCGGGATGGCCAATGAAATCGGCATCAAAAGCGGCGAGAATTTCATGACTTTCCGCCGCGCCCGCACGGACGAAGGGGTGCGGACCATTCAGGTGCCCATTGTCGTGACGGGGGTCTGGGAGCCCAAGGAGATTACCGCACCCTTCTGGTTCTACAACCCCAACACGTTTGAGACGGTCATGCTGGTGCCGGAGCAGACCTATGTCAGCCGCATCGCGCCCTCCTACACGACAGATGTCTACCTGGGTCTCTGGTATCTGATCATGGACGGGAGCGACATTACCACCGAGTCGGTCGGGCCGCTGATCGCCAACACCGTGGAAGTGGAGCAGATTACGGCCGGTTTGCTGGCCAACACGCGGTTGGGCGTCTCGCCCACCGACGCCCTGCGCCGGTATCAGCAGGCCGCGGGGTTGCTGACGGTGTTGCTGTATGCCTTCAGTGTGCCGATCATGGGGCTGTTGCTGGCCTTCACCGGTTTGGTGGTGGGCCTGTCTGTGGCCCGCCAGCGCAACGAGGTAGCTGTGCTGCGCAGTCGGGGAGCTACTGCGCTGCAGGTCGTGGGTATTTCCTTCCTGGAGGCTCTGGCGCTTGCCGGGATTGCGTTGGGGCTGGCCTACTACGGCAGCCAGTTCATCGCGGAGGCCATTGGCTCTACCCAGACTTTCCTGAACTTCACGCAGATCTCGGACCTGCGGCTGGTCTTCAACGCCAACACCTGGCGCATGGGGGCCGTAGCGGTGGGGGTGACGCTGTTTGCCCAGCTGCTGCCCACCTTGGGCGCCTCCCGCCACACCATCGTGACATACAAGCGCGAACAGGCCCGGACCTTGCAGGCGCCCTGGTGGCAGCGTTCCTTTCTGGACTTCCTGCTCCTGCTCCCCGCGGCCTACGGCATTTATCTGCTGCGTCAACAGGACAGCATCGCGGCTCCCGGCCCGCTGACCGGCGCCACGCTGTTCGAAAATCCCCTGCTCTTCCTGGTGCCCGCGCTGGGCCTTTTTGCCTTGACGCTGGTGGCATTGCGGTTCCTGCCCTATTTCATGGAAGCCCTGTCCTGGCTGATGTCCCGCACTGGCGGCGTCGGCATGCTATTGGCCATGCGGCATCTGGCCCGCAACCGGAGCGTCTATACCGCCCCCATGGTGCTGCTGGTGCTGACCCTGAGCCTCTCCACTTTCACGACCACGCTGGCGCAGACGCTGGACAATCATCTCTATGACCAGATTTACTACAACGTGGGAGCGGATGCGCGCTTGATCGAACTGGGTTACTTGCCCGACACGGGGAGCGGTCCGGGAGGGTTCGGCGGCGGTGAGGCCGCGACCCCCGGGAATCAGCCCGCTTCCTGGACTTTTGTGCCGGTCTCCGAACATCTGCGGGCCGAGGAAATCCAGGGTGCCACCCGCGTCGCCGACTTTGAGGCGCAGGTGCAGTTGCAAGGGGACTGGCGGACCGTGCAGTACCGGGGCGTGGATCGCCTGGACTTTCCCCGCGTGGCCTTCTGGCGGCGGGATTTCGCCCCGGCCACCCTGGGTTCCCTGATGAATGCGCTGGCGCTGGAAAACAACGGCATCCTGATGAACCGGGAGTTCATGCGGCGCAACACCATTGCCGTGGGCGATACGGTCCGCATGCGGTTTGTCCGATACGGCCTGCGGGGCGAGGCGGACATGACGGTGCTGGGGGAAATTTTCTACTTTCCCGGCTGGTATCCCGATGAAGGGCCCATCGTGATCGGCAATCTGGATTACCTGTTTGAACTCATGGGCGGCCAATTCCCTTATGATGTGCTGGTCCGCACGGTCCCCGGGACCAACTTTGAGAAGGTGCAGCGCGAACTGTATACCTATGATATCAACATCATGAACGTGTACTCGGCCCGGCAAAACATTGCCCAGGAGCAAGCGTTGCCCCAACGGCAGGGCCTCTTTGGAGTGTTGTCCGTGGGCTTTATTGCCTCGGGCATTCTGACCGTCCTGGGCTTCCTGCTGTACACCCTGTTTTCTTTCCGCCGGCGCTTTATTGAATTGGGCACCTTGCGGGCCATTGGACTTTCGCGGTGGCAGATGACGGTGTTCCTGGCCTGGGAACTGGCGTTCCTGATTGGGATCGGGATTGGGATCGGCACCTTGCTGGGGGTCTCCATGAGCGAGGCGTTCATCCCCTATTTGCAGGTGGGCACGACGCCGGAAGCCACCACGCCCCCGTATGCAACGGAAATTGCCTGGGGAGCGATCTGGCGGGTTTACACCCTCTTTGGCCTGCTTTTTGTCACGGCGCTGATTGCCCTGGTCATTTCGTTGCTCCGCATGCGTATCTTCCAGGCCATAAAATTGGGCGAAACTGTCTAGGACCCGGGTGCTGTCATGGCCGAAAGTGAAGGACTGTATATCAACTGCGACGGCCTCGTCAAAATCTATCAGATGGCGGGTCTGGAAATCATCGCTTTGCAAGGCCTGAACCTCACGGTGGAGGAAGGGGAGCTGATGGGTATTGTCGGGGTATCCGGCAGTGGCAAATCCACCCTGATGAGCATTCTGGGCGGTCTGGATCGCCCGACAGCAGGCAAGGTCAGCGTGGGACAATTCGATCTGCTCAAGATGACGGACCGCCAGCTCAACCGGTATCGGCGCGAACAGGTGGGTTTCGTGTGGCAGCAAAGCGCCCGCAATCTGGTGCCGTACCTGAGTGCCCAGGCCAACGTGATCTTGCCCATGACACTGGCCGGTACGGCCGGCCGCATCAAACGCGAGCGGGCCCGCTTCCTGCTGGAGATGGTGGGCCTCGGCGATCGCATGAGGCATCATTTGCGGGAACTGTCCGGTGGCGAACAGCAGCGGGTGGCGATTGCCGTGGCTCTGGCCAACAATCCCTTGCTGTTGCTGGCGGATGAGCCGACCGGAGAAGTGGATACGGCAACTGCGGGTCTGATCTACGACACCATTGCCCATTTGAACCAGGAATTCAACCTCACGACCCTGATCGTGAGCCATGATCCGGGCATCGCCCATCATGTAACGCGTGTGGTCTCGATTCGGGACGGCCTGCTCGCCAGCGAAACGCGCCGCCGGGCCGGGAGCGCGAACGGCGAAGCGGATGCCGCCGGCGCCGCGGCCAGTTTCGATGAGCTGGTGATCCTGGATGCCGCGGGCCGGCTGCAGCTCCCCAAGGAATTGCTGGAACGGTTCGACATCAAGGGCCGGGCCACCCTGGACTTCACGGAGGACGGTATCATCATCAAGCCCGTCGACCGCGACCGCATCGATGCCCCGGAACTGGAAGCCCACGAACAGCAGGAGGCCCAGTTTCTGGAAGACGCCCTGCAGGGCAACCGGCGGCGCTTCAGGCTGTTTCGGCGGCGGAGACAGCAGGAAGCCGAACAGCAGGCGGCCCGGCAGGCCGGCGATTGACCTACCGGGGACATGTCCCGCAAGTGAGGAGGCCGAGATCACATGGCTGAAAGTGCCAGTGCCATTGTGACGGAAGAGTTGACGCGTGTCTATAGAATGGGCGGAGAGGACATTCCGGCGCTGCGCGGGGTGAACATGTCCATTCCGGCCAACACCTTCATGGCATTGAAGGGGCGGTCCGGCAGTGGCAAGACCACGCTCCTCAATTGCGTGGGGGGACTGGATCGGCCTTCCTCAGGAACCGTCCGCATCTTTGGCGAGGCGCTGGGCAACTGGAGCGAACGCAAACTGACGCGCTGGCGGCGGCACAATGTCGGTTTTGTCTTTCAGTCCTTTGGCCTGATGCCTTCGCTGTCCGCCTACGAGAATGTGGAGCTGATGCTGCGCATGTCCGGCGTCAGGGGGCGCCGCCGCCGGGAGCACACCGTGCATTGTCTGGAACGGGTCGGTCTGACCAAGTGGATGCACCATCGGCCTTTTGAAATGTCGGGCGGGCAGCAGCAGCGCGTGGCCATAGCCCGCTCACTGGCCAATTCGCCCAGCCTGATCCTGGCCGACGAGCCCACCGGGGAACTGGATTCACAGACTGCACACGAGATTCTGGGGCTCTTCCAGACAATCGTGCGGGAAGAGGACATGACCGTGCTGATGGTCACCCACGACATGATTTCGGACCAGTACGTCGACGACTACCTGTATCTGCGCGACGGCACCATTGTCTCTTCGGTCGACATGGAAGCCGAGCTTGCCATGTCGACCCAGGCCGCCGCGCACGGGAATGTGGCGGAACCGGTGCAGACTGCCTCCGCCGATGCGGAATTCCCGGCATCCCGCTAGAGGGTGCAGGCTCGGTTTGCGCGCGGTACCCGGCATCGTGGCGGAGGCACGTGATGCTGGCCCTCTTTGATTCCCGGCGGGCACACTGGTTGCCGACGCGCCGGGCAGAAGGCATGCACCTCGGGGCGGCCTGCGGTCTGGTCTTCCAGACCCCTTTCCCGTGTCCCGAACTGTTTCCGGAGCCTGCAGGCCCCCCGGATGTGCGGGTCAGCTACAGACCGGTAGATCCGGTCACGCAACCCAGTTTCAACGGCACCTACAACCAGATCCAGTTTGGGCCGGGCACTTTCCTGCACAACAAAACCGGGGTGGTACGCACGCTGTCCCGGGCCGGCAGGGAGATTCACATGCAGCGCATCCCGTTCGTGGATGACGACGAGGTGCGGTACGTCTTTCTGACGATTGTGATGACGGCCATCCTGTTGCAACGCGGCGTTCTGCCCATGCATGCCAGCGCTGTCGCCACTCCCAAGGGGGCCTTTCTCTTCGTAGGTCGATCCGGGGCCGGCAAGTCCACGCTGGCGGCGGAACTGGTCCGCCGCCACTACCTGATGCAGGGAGACGACATTACGCCGATTGACCTGACCGCGGGCTCCCACCCCCAGGTGGTCGCGGGCTTTCCCCAGCTGAAACTGTGCCTGGACGCGGCCGCCCGCCTGGAACAGCCCACGCAGGATGTACCGCGCGTGCGGCCCAAGGAAGACAAACTCAGCGTACTCAAACACAGTCAGTTTCGGCGCACCCCCGCGGACTTGCGGGGCATCGTGCTGCTTGAGCCGGCGGACGTGACGGAAATCGAAATCCGGACGCTAAAGAACCAGGAAAAACTGCAGACACTGATAGAATACACCTTTAACCAGTCCTTCCTGGACGGGCTGAAGCGCCGGGCCACACATTTCCGGCAGGTGGTGGCGGTGGGCAATGCAGTGGAGGTGTTCGCGGTGCGCAGACCCCGGACCGGGTTTCGCCTTCAGGAACTGGCCGATTGCATTGAAGCGGAGCTGTTCACGTGACGGTAGGCATGTCAGGCATTATCCGATCCCAGCCGGACATCACGCTGGACACGCGCGTGCAGCAGGCCCCTGGCCCGATCGTAACCCCGATGGATGACAGCCTGACGATGTTCTCGCAGGAGGCGCAGGCCTACTTTACGTTGGAAGAGGTCGCCAAGGATATCTGGAACCGTATCGAGCGCCCTGTGCTGGTCGGTGAACTGTGCCAGGATCTGCTCAGGGTGTATGAAGACATTGAGGAAACCGACTGCCAAAAGCAGGTAATCGAGTTCCTGACCGAACTGCAGACCAATGGCCTTGTCCAAGTCGTCTCCTGATGCCCGTTGGGGCATGCGCTGGCGCACCTACCGCAGCTGGTCCAGGCAGCGGCGCGGTCTGGTGCTGGAAACCCTGTGCATGTTGGGGCTGTGCCGTTTCCTGGTCCGGTATGTCCCTTTCCGCCTGACGGCCGCGCGCATGTTGGGCTGGTTCATGGCCGAGACTGTCAGGACGCTGCCCCGGGCGGACGCGGCCGTTGCCGCCGATGTAGGCTGGATCGTGGAACGGATGGCCGATCACACCCCGTGGGAAAGCGCCTGCCTGCCGCAGGCCATGGCCGCGCAGAACATGCTGAAGCGGCGCGGCATCGGCAGTACCCTGTATCTGGGTCTGAACAGGCCGGGCCGCTACAGGACGGGACAGGAAGCCCATGCCTGGCTGCGCTGCGGCACTGCCATCGTGACCGGAGCACGCGAGATGGATGATTTCCAGTCCGTAGCCTGCTATGCCCAGGATGTCTTTGGCGTATATCGGGAACCTCCCTGGCCCGACTGGGTGGCGCGGCTCTGGGAGGAGCCCCGCACCCGCAGAAGGCCGCGGCCCTACCTGGCAGCGGAATAGCGGAATAAGGTCCCCCCATGCAGGAACTGGTCGAGAAAATACGCTCACAAGGTGTGGATCTGGGCCGCAACATCCTGAAAGTGGATGGGTTCATCAACCACCAGCTGGAGCCGCTGCTGACCCTCCAAATCGGTACGCATTTGGCCCGCGGCCTGCTGGAAGCCGGCGTGCGGGGCGTCACCAAGGTGGTAACGGCGGAAGTCAGCGGCATCGCCTTTGCCCTGCAGACCGGCATTGCCTTGAATGTGCCGGCCATTTTTGCGCGCAAGATTCGGCCCGTTACCATGCCGGAGAACGCCTATCGCCGGGTGGTGGTCAGCCCCACCAAGGGCTCCGAGGTGGAACTGGTCCTGAACCCGGAACATATCTGCGCGGCGGACCGGGTGGTGCTGGTGGACGATTTTCTGGCCTCGGGGGAAACGCTGGTGGCGTTGCACGATCTGGTGAGTCAATCCGGGGCCGCGATTGTCGGTATCGGCTGCGTGATTGAAAAGACCTACCAGCAGGGCCGCGACCGGTTGCAGCCCTACAATGTGCCCGTCGTGACACTGGCCCATGTCCATGCCATGGAAAGCGGCCGAATCCTGGTCGAAAGCGGCCTGAACGGTCCGTACTGACCCGGTGCTGATCCGGCTCTGACAGCATCGGTGCCCATCCCCATGTTGTACCAGGCCTACGCGGCTCCTGCCTCAATGGCGGAGGCCCTGCAACTGAAGCGCGATCTGGGGGCGCGCGCCTGCGTCTGCGCCGGGGGAACCGACCTGCTCCTGGCACTGGCGCGCAATCCCGCACATGATTTGACGTTGTTGGACCTGACCCGGATTCCCGGCCAGGCCGAAATCACGGTACAGGCCGACGGCACCTTTGCCTTGGGCCCCCTGGTGACGCACAATCAATGTATTGCCCACCCGGGCCTGCGGCACCGGGCCTTTCCCCTGGTGCGCGCCTGCTGGGAGGTGGGCGCGCCGCCCCTCCGCAACCGGGCCACGGTTGTCGGCAATCTGGTCTCCGCCAGTCCCGCCAACGATACGATTGTGCCGCTGTCCCTGTTGAATGCCGAAGTGACGGTAACCAGCCTGCGCCGCGGCGCACGCATCCTGCCCCTGGAGGAGTTCATTACCGGCTACCGGGCCACGGCGCTGGAGCCGGACGAGCTGGTCACGCGTCTCACGGTGCAAGGTCTGAAAGACACGGAACGGGGCACCTTCATCAAACTGGGGTTGCGCCACGCCCAGGCGATTGCAGTCGTCAGTGTGGCGGCCGTGATAGCGACCCAGGACGGCAGCGCCGATTTTCCCCTGACCGATTTGCGCATTGGTCTGGGGGCCGTGGATGCCACCGTGATCCGGGCCCATGCCGCGGAGGCCTTTGGCCGGGACCACCAGCTGGATGAAGCCACCATCGCACAAATCGGGGCCCTGGCGGCCGCAGAGGCGTCCCCCCGCGACGACGTGCGCGGCCACGCGGATTACCGATCGGCCATGGTCGCCGTCCTGGTGGAGAGAGCCTTGTACTCTTTGGTTGCCGGACAGGAAAGAGCGGGCTGGTCTGACCGGCAGGTGATGTTGTGGGGCCCCCATGGCGGTGCCGATCCCGCGGCCGGCACCGCCATAGAGCATCCCCTGGAAGCCACCGTCAACGGAAAGCGGGTCCCGCTGGCTCCCGGTCGGCTTCTGCTCCAGAGCCTGCGTGAGGCGGGCTGCCACGAAATCAAGGCCGGATGCACCGAAGGCGAATGCGGGTCCTGTACGGTGTTCCTGGACGGGAAGGCGGTTCTGGCCTGCCTGATCCCGGCTGAACGCGCCGCCGGCTGCGCGGTGACAACGGCAACGGGCCTGCCGGAAGGGGAGCGGCTCAGCCGTTTGCAGCAGGCCTTTGTGGATTGCGGGAGCGTGCAATGCGGCTATTGCATCCCCGGTTTCATCATGAGCGGTACCAAACTGTTGCAGGAGATTCCGCAGCCCACCCTGGCCCAGGTACAGGAGGCGTATATGGGCAATCTGTGCCGGTGCACAGGGTACGCCAAGATTCTGACCGCGACCCTGGCCGCGGCGGGCGGTCCGCACGAATAGGCCGCGAGCTGTCATGCGGGCCATAGGCAGCAGCATTCCGCGCGGGGATGCCCCCCTCAAGACCACCGGCGCGGCCCGGTACAGCGCGGACATTCCCCCGGCAGAGTACAAATGGGTCCATGCGGTATTCGCCGATGTGCCGCATGCCCGGATCCTGCATTTGGACGTGTCCGCCGCGGCTGCGGTACCGGGCGTTGTGACTGTCCTGACGGATGCGGATGTACCGCGCAATTGCTACGGTATCATCGTGCCGGATCAGCCGGTGTTCTGCGGTCTCAATTCCACGGAGGCAGCCCGCACAGTACGTTGGGTGGGTGACAAACTGTGCCTCATTGTGGCGGACACGAAGGAGATTGCGGAGGCGGCCGCGGCAAAGGTGGAGGTTGCCTATGAACATCTGCCGGTGCTGTCCGCGCCGCGGGCCAGCCTGCAACCCGGGGCACCCCGCATCCACGACTATCCCAACTATCCGGCCGACTTCGGCAGCGCGGACAAGAACGTGTTGCACAGGATCCGGATTTGCCGGGGCAATGCTGCGGGAGAACTGGCCCAGGCCGCCGTGACAGTTGCGGATGTCTTCACCACCCAGGCCCAGGAACATGCCTACATGGAACCGGAGGCCGGGTCCGCCTGGATGGAACCGGATGGACGTGTGGCGGTGCATACCGGTGGCCAATGGATGCATGACGACCGCAAGCAGATTGCCAACGTGCTGCGTGTGGAGGAGGCCAAGGTCCGGGTCTCCTATGCGGCCATCGGCGGTGCTTTTGGCGGCAAGGAGGATGTGCATCTGCAGGTGCTCCTGGCCTTGGCGACGTTCTGCACGGGACTCCCGGTGCACGGAGTCTGGACGCGTCCGGAGAGCATCAAGTACAGCCACAAGCGGCATCCCTTCTGGCTGGACTGTCGACTGGGGGCGCAACAGGATGGCCGCCTCACGGCACTACAGGCTACGCTGTACAGCGATATCGGCCCCTATGCCAGCACGTCCCACAAGGTGCTGGGCAATGCGGTCCTGGCGCTGGGCGGTTGCTACAACATCCCGCATGCGCACATAGAAGGCGCGGCGATTTTCACCAACAACGTAATGGGAGGCGCCTTTCGCGGATTTGGCAGCCCGCAGGCGGCCTTTGCCATAGAAACTCTGATGAACCGGCTGGCGGTCGAATTGGCCATGGATCCTTTGGTGTTGCGTCGCCGCAACGCCTGGCAGGAAGGGGCGTTGACCATCACCCAGCATCCCATTCCCCCCGGGTGCATGGCCCGGGAGGTGCTGGAGGCAGCCGCGCAGAAATGCCAGGAGCTGGATGCGCAGGCAGTTGCCCCCGCGGGCCCGCGGGCCAATGCCGGATCTTTGCCCAGTTCGGCCCGGCGCGTGGCCTGGGGGCGCGGGCTGGCCATGGCCAGCAAGAACGTGGGGATTGGACAGGGCCAGGTCGACCAGTGCCATGCCTGGCTGGAACTGCACGGGGGCGGCGATATCGAAGAAGTGTGGCTGGGGACCGCCGGTGCCGACTGCGGTCAGGGCGCGCACACGGCCTTCCGGCAGATCGCCGCGGAGCAACTGGGCGTGGAGGTGGAACAGGTGCAGTTGAAGCTGCGCTCCACCGACGATGCAGAGTCCAGCGGCAGCGCGTCCGCGTCCCGTATGACCTACTTCACAGGGGCGGCGATCGCCGGGGCCGCCCGGCAGGCCTTGCAGGCCTGGGCGGAAGAAGAACGTCCGGCCCGCGGGGAATATACCTTTGCCACCCGCTTCACCATGCCCTTCGATCCGGAGACCGGCGCGGGCAACACGGTGGTGGACCTGGGGTACTGTGCCCAGATCGCCGACATCGCCGTGGACCTGGACACAGGACACATTACGGTGCAGCGCCTGATCAGTGCCAACGATGTAGGACGGGCTGTGAACCCGCAGCAGATTGCAGGGCAGGTGGAAGGGGCGGTCGCCCAGGGCATTGGCTGGACCCTGTACGAAACCATCCGGCAGGCGGAGGGCCGGATCCTCAACCCCACTTTCAGCACCTATCTGATCCCGGGGGTCAGGGATGTGCCGGAACAGGTCGTGTCGGTGATCCTGGAAGGCGACGCCCCCAACAACCCCTTGAATATCAAAGGCATGGCCGAGATGGCCTTGGTCCCCGTAGCGCCGGCCATCGTCGCGGCGCTGCACGATGCGACCGGGGTGTGGATGACGGATTTGCCCCTGACCCCCGAGAACGTGTGGCGGGCCTTGCAGGCTGCGGCATGAGGCGGGTCCAGGGACAATACTTGTGCAACTTGTGCATTAGGGCCGGTAAACCGTTGCTTTAGGAGGAGGGGGCGATGATTTCGGGTATCCAGTCGTGGAGTTTGCCGCTCTCTCTCTGGTACCTAAAGCACCAGTATTGGGTCCAGGGAGTGGAAGGGACGGCAGGTCTGCCGCATCTCGGTCCACAGGGATGTCGGCTGCCGCAAAAGCAGGACAGGGCACCTGATGAAAACCGGGAGGAGCCGTGGCAAAAGCGGGCCTCACGTGCTGTGGAAGGTGCCGCGGGAAGTTTGTGGAGTGGGACGAATTGCCCCGGTATCCGGGATCAGGCTGTTGGGGGAGGCATCCCTTATCCCGAACTCAGGTTACCAGATTGACCAGTTTGTCCCGCACTACGATGGCCTTCCGAATGGGTCTACCGCCTACATGGGTCTGTATATTCGGATGGGTCAAAGCCTCCTCCTGAACTTGTGATTCGGCCAATCCCACGTCCACTTCCAGAACTGCACGTACCTTGCCGTTGACCTGCACTACTAACTTCGTCCGGCTCTTCTGGAGTTTGGCGGCATTGTATTCTGGCCAGTTTTGCAGATGGACGCTGTCAACATGACCCCGCCTTGACCAAACTTCCTCGCTCAAATGAGGAAAAAAGGGAGCCATCAGAAGACACATCGTATCAATGACCTGATTCCACAGCTTTGTACCCTGTACATTCGTGGGCAGTGCCTTCATCAGATCATTGTTCAATTCCATCAGCGCTGAAATGGCGGTGTTGAAACGAAAGTGATCCAGATTGTCTGTTACCTTCCGGATAGTGATATGTAGTTTCTGTTCCAGCTGCCTAGGGTCTCCTTCTGTCCCTCCGGAGTTCTCGTTGGCATTTGCGACAGTCCAGAAACGCTGAAGAAAGCGCCGAATGCCTTCAATTTGTTGCGGATCCCAAGGACCACCCCGGTCCCACGGCCCCACAAACATGAGATAGCCGCGCACTACGTCTGCACCGTATTCCGCTACCACTGGATCGGGATCAACCACGTTACCGCGGCTCTTGGACATCCTCTGACCGTCAGGGCCCAGGATGGTCCCCTGATTGACTAGACGTAGCATCGGCTCGTCAAAGTCCACGACTCCCAAATCCCTTAACGCCTTGGTGAAGAATCGGGTGTAGAGCAGATGCATCGTGGCATGCTCAATGCCACCGGTATATTGATCTACGGGCAGCCAGTACTGGCCGGTCCCAGGGTCCCAGGGCTCGCTGTCCCTGGTCAGCTTTTCCCCCTTCTTGTGATAAGGGTCCACATACCCGTACTGATACCAGCTGGAGCACACGAAAGTATCCATAGTGTCAGTTTCCCGTTTGGCCACTCCCTGGCACTGGGGACAAGCAGTCTCCAGAAAAGAGGGCGTATACAGGAGCGCATTCTCGCCAGTGGCTGGCATGCTAGCCGTTTCCGGCAAAGTAACCGGCAAATCTTCATAGGGGACTGGCACAGTACCGCATGCGGGGCAGTAGACGATGGGAATAGGCGTACCCCACATCCGCTGCCGAGAAATCAGCCAGTCGTGCAGTCTGTAACTGACATGCGCTTTTCCCTTTCCGGTTTTTTCCAGCCACGCGATTACCTTGGACACAGATTCAGACACTGGAGTGCCGTCAAAGTGCGCGCTGTTCATCATCCTGCCTTCTGTTTGAGAAGTCCAGGCATCCTCAATGGGGCCTGATTCTCCTTTCGGACCTGTGATAACTCGCTTGACTGCAAGTCCGAACTGGCGGGCAAAGGCCAGGTCTTGTTCGTCATGACCCGGCACACCCATGATGGCTCCCGTGCCGTACCCTATTATCACGTAGTCAGCAATCCAGATGGGAATATGCTCTCCATTAGCTGGATTCACTGCGTAGCAACCGGTGAATATCCCGGTTTTCGGCTTCTCCCGGTTTCCCCTCTCTTCCATTTCCAGCTGAGTGACTTGGGTAACATAGGTCTCCACTGCTGCTTGCCGGTCCGCTGCTGTCAACTCGGCCACCAGAGGATGCTCCGGGGCCAGCACTATGAATGTAGCACCCCAGAGAGTATCGGGGCGCGTCGTAAAAATCTCAACTGCAACTCCTTTTACTGTGTCGCATTTCACCTTGGCCCCTTTACTCTGCCCAATCCAGTTAGACTGCATAATGCGGACCGAGTCTGTCCATTCCAGATCTCCCAGGTTAGCCAGAAGCTCCTGCGTATAATTGGTTATACGAAACTTCCACTGCTCCAGATTCTTCTTGATGACAGGAGTATCGCAGCGTTCACAGTGCCGGTCATTCCCCCACACCTGTTCGCGAGCCAGCGTTGTATTACAGCTGGGACACCAGTCCACGGTCGAGAACTCCCGGTATGCCAAGTCGGCTTCCAGCATCCTTAGGAAGAACCACTGGGACCACTTGTAGTATTCCGGCTCACAGGTGACAACTTCGCGATCCCACGCCCACATAGCCCCCATCTGTCGCAGTTGGTAGCGCATATTCTCGATGTTGGCATAGGTCCACTCGCGAGGATCCAGTCCATGCTTGATGGCTGCGTTTTCTGCGGGCAGACCAAAGGCATCAAATCCAATGGGGAAGAAAACATTGTGCCCTTTCATTCGCTTGTAGCGTGCCGCCGTGTCACTGGGTGTCATAGCATACCAATGCCCTACATGCAGATTTCCTGATGGGTAAGGCAACATTGTCAATGCATACCACTTGGGGCGCTTGGGATCTTCATGGGTGTCGTACAAGCCATGTTCGGCCCAGATGGCCTGCCATTTGGCTTCAAAATCCTGAGGGCAGTATTGACTGTGATCCTGTTCCATAAGTGGTCTTGACACTGATAACTACACGGGCTACTTAACCAAGTATACAGAGCGCTTGTATCTAAAATGGGGCAGGTTAACGAGAGGCTACCCTGAGTGGGTGTGGGTCTGGACTTTCCTCATGGAGGTCATCCTGACCTCGCCTTGGGTCCAAATTCTGGCACAATGGGAAGGTCCGCGAGGGGAGCGGACGAAATTGCCCCCTTGACCGCTATGCTGGTCCTGTCCGTGCGGACGGTCCTCTGTCCTCTGTGGAACGGACCATTGCGTGGCCCTCGGTCCTCTTGGGCCAGCGCCGCGAGGCTTGGCTGCGCCCCTGTCTGGCCCTGCCGCGCGGGTGGGTCTGCGCCCGGCGGGATGCGGCCCGTGTGAAGAAGGCTTTCCGACTGGGGTGCAGAAGGCCTTGACGCGGACGGCCGGTCCGGTCGCGCCAATCGACGGCCAGTGTGTGCACGGGTCCCATGACCGCCGGGGGAGATGGGACCCGTTGCACCTGGTGCGTGCCTGGGTACAGGCCCATCGCCTGGTGTTGGCGCAGACGACGGTGGCCGACCGGTCCAACGAAATCGCCGCCATTCTCCCACTGTTGCGCCTGTTGGGTCTCCAGGGGGCTATGTGGACCCCGGACAGAATGGGTGCGACCTGGCCAGTCTCGTGTGGGCCGAAGCCGAACGCCGCTGCGGAGACCGGATCACCCACGGAAGTCCGGTGCTCTATCTCCCGCGTGCCCCCGAAGGCCAGGCCCCTGCGGCACGCGGTGTGTCGGCACGGGAGTATCGAAAACTCCCATCACGGGGTCCTGGATGTCGCCTTTCACGAGGATGACAGCCGGATCCGCACGGGCCAGGTCGCCCATCACAGGGCCATCCTGAAACGCATCGCCCATAACCTGCTCCCGCACAACCAGTCCCTGCAAGTGGGCACGGCCCGCAAGCGACTAAGCGACTGGCCGCGGCTGGGAATAAGGACTGTCTGTGCCGTCTGATAGGCCTTGGACAAGAACCAATTTAGATGCAATTGCCCTGGGTGGTTGGGATGAATGCTGCTGCCATGCGCGGAGCGAGGGACATCGGCAAATCGGATCCCAATCCGGCCTGTACCCAAACAGATGCTGTGAGGCGCTGGCTGACTTTGGTGCCGCCAGCTCTTGAGCTGCCGCTGCAGCACTGGGCCGACACGGGTAATGGGCAATGGCATCGTGGACAGAACCGTGTTCGTGCCGCAACGGGCTCTTCTGCACCGGTCCTCCTTGTCGTCATTGCAGGGATCCGGCCGCCTCCATGTCAAGACATCAAGACGGCCAAGCCGCCGGTTCCCTGTAGCCGTTGGGGCCACAGGGAACTGGACAGCCTGAGCTGCGTCCGGCGGGGCCCGTTCATACAATCGCGATCGGGGCCCGCGCCGCGTGCGCGCCGTTGTCAGCCCGGATCGCAGGCAGGACCCACGGCCTAGTTCATTTCACAGCCACTCTTGATGTAGAGCAGCTTGTGACTGGTCCAGGAACCGTGGTGGAACACCGGACCGGTCACCACATTGCCCAGACAATTGGAAAACAGGTGATAGATGCCGGGTTGCTCCACAAACGTGTGAAAGGGATTGTTCTCGTAAATCCAGTCGTTGCGCTTCTGTTCCCACTCCCGAAATTCGGGGGTGCCGAACGCATACTGGGCGAGATTCTCTTGGATCGTAAAGAGTTCTGCCAGCCACGCCGGGGGTTCCTCACCCCTTTCGCCGTCGGATTGGTACCAGGCCTGGAACAAGGGCCCGGTATTGGTGTTCGGCAGGTATTCCGGATAGGACGCGTTGTGGGAATGCCACAGCGGCGCCGTGTTCCAGGTAATGCCCGACTTGTGCTCGTTGGCATTCCGCATCTGGCTCGTGATGCTGGTTTCGAACTGCTGGTAATCGGTACGCAGGCCTACCGCTTCAAAATAATCCTTCAGGAAGGGCGCCTGTTCAAAGTAGCCGCCCCAGGGATCCAGCGTGATGAAGATCTCGAACTTTTCGCCATCCGGCCCGAGGCGGAACCCATCGCCATCCCGTTCGGTCATGCCCATTTCGTCCAGCAGCGCGTTGGCCCCATCCGGATCGTAGTCGGCAGTCTGCGTAATCGGGAGCGAACCCTGTCCGAAGTACAGTTCGTCCAGCAGTTCCTGGCTGTCAATGGCCAATTGCAGCGCCTGCCGGAAGCGGTCGTCATTGACCGCCGCGCGCCAACCCGGATCATCGTGACTCAGGTTGAGGTAAAACATCCGTGAGTCCTTGTTGGGATAGATCAGGGTGGTGTAGTTGCCTTCTTCCTGGCGTTCAATCAGCAGGGGCAGCACGGTCAGATCGGTCTGCCAGTGATAGTGGGCCTGCCGGGAGAACATGAGCAGTTCGGCCTGTTCCTTGGCCGAGAAGCCAATGTTGACATACTTGCGCTCATCCGGGTACGGCAACTGATTGCCAGCCGTGTCCACGGCGTGATAGTACGGATTGCGCACCATGGTGTAGCGATCCCCCTCGTGTTCTGTCAGCAGAAACGTGTTCAGCTGCGGGAACCCGATTGCATGATCCTGGGCCGACTGCCACATGCGCATATCCGTCTGGCTGAAGAGATCGATCCAGGTTTCCAGCCCTTCTTCCGCCACCATGGCCGTGATGGCCTCTGCGTCGCCATACTCCACATGATATTTGGACATGTGGTGCTTCGGTTTGAGCAGATCGTAGTACCCCGTGCCCAGGCTGGTGAGGTTGTATTCAAACGCGCTGTACGGCGCGGGATACACCAACTTGAACGTGAAATCGTCGATCACTTCCAGGGTGGGTTCCTCGCTGCCCCCGATTCCGCCCGTCAGCAGATAGTTGGGCATGGCCGGGTAGAGGTCGTCGTTCTGCAACACACCTTCCACGGCGAATGCCACATCCTCCGTGGTCAACGGTGCCCCGTCGGACCATTTGTGTCCGGCCCGCAGCGTGAAAGTCATTTCCCTGTAGTCGTCGCTGATGTCCAGATTCTTGTAGACACCCCCGGCCTGGATTTGCGGATCGCGATTGTCCGTGATGAAAATCGGTTCCTTGATTTCGACGTGTATGAAGGTATACACCAGCGAACCGCCATAGTCGCCGATTTGCACGTCTACCCAATCCGGATTGACTGCGAGACCTTCGCCCAGCACCAGCGGCTCGATGGGCAATCGTTCACAGACAGGGGGCAACGTGCCTGCTGTCACCTGGGCCGCCAGCATAGGGGCCTCGTTGTAGGCACAGTCATCGTCTGCCATGGTCATGTCTTCCGGGGCCGCTTCCACCGGAGCCTCGGCTTCCATGGGTACGTCCGCCGGGCCACAAGCCGCAGCAAACAACATCAGACTCAGCGCCAGTATCAATATCAGCCGAATATCAACGGCTTTCCGTACCATGTCGCACCTCCGGGACAGGCTGAAAAAATCCGCTCCAATGTCTGTCAGTCTGTAGCCAGGCGCGACAATCCGATCGCGTGCCTTGCATCATGCATGGCTCCCTCTGGGACAGAGGGTGCCCTTCTAAGCAGACCTTGGGATCAAAGGGGCAGTGTCATTGTAGGGGGGAGAGGCGAATCGAGTCAACCACCCTCAACGCGACAGCTCGTCGCGGATTCAATATTGACATAATGATTTTGCACCTTGGGCCGTTCGGGGGCGTTCCCGCGATGCGGGCCTGTCGGCAGCCGGACGACCACTGCCCCAAGCCGGCGGTGGGTGACGGTGCCGGACCCGCGGGCAGCGGCAGTATGCAGGGAGTCTCTTGGCCTTGCATGGGCACATCACCGCCACGCTGCCAGCGGTCATGCACGCCGACGGCTGGCGTTCCCGATCCGCGGTGCTGCAAACCCGGATTGTCAAATGGCCGATTCAAGGGATAATAGTCCAAGCCGCGTGCCGCCCGGCACGCTGTCGGCACCGAGCACCATACGGCACGGTACATTGAACATCGATCCCGCCACATCCGACGCGCTGTTGACCGTACAGGGGTTGCGGACCTGGTTCCATACGGACGACGGAATCCTCAAAGCGGTCGACGGTGTGGATTTCACGGTGCCCGCACGCTCGACTCTGGGGCTCATTGGCGAAAGTGGATGCGGCAAAAGTGTAACGGCCCGTTCCATATTGCGCATTGTGCCGCGTCCCGGACAAATCGTGGAAGGCGCCATCCACTTTCGCACGCGGCGGGATGGATCCCTGGACCTGGCCCGTCTGGACGCTTCCGGACCGGACATGCGGGCGATCCGCGGCAGCGAGATTACCATGATTTTTCAGGAACCCATGACCTCGCTCAGTCCGGTACACTCCATTGGCAACCAGATCGGGGAAGCCATTTGCTTGCATCGGGATGCCAGTCGCAAGGAGGCACGCCTGCAAACTCTTGAACTGCTGGAACGGGTCGGTCTACCGGATCCGGGCCAGCGCATTGATGAATTTCCCCATCAGTTGTCCGGCGGCATGCGGCAACGCGTGATGATTGCCATGGCCTTGTCGTGCCAGCCCTCGTTGTTGATTGCCGACGAGCCCACCACGGCTCTGGACGTCACCGTGCAGGCCCAGATTCTCGAGTTGATCCGGGAATTGCAGGCGGAACACCAGATGTCTGTGCTGTTCATCACCCACGATCTGGGCGTGATCGCCGAGACCTGCGACCACGTGGCCGTGATGTACCTGGGTCGTATCGTGGAAGCCGGTCCGGTCCGGGAGATATTTCACAATCCGCAACACCCCTACACAATCCGCCTGATGCAATCTATCCCCCGCCTTGGAGAGGAAACCACCCGTCTCAGCACGATTGCCGGCACTGTACCGATTCCCCTGGATCCCCCCGCCATCTGCGGTTTCCTTGAACGCTGTCCGGACCGGATCCCGGGAATGTGTGACCAGGACATGCCGGCCCTGGTCGATCTCCAGCCTCATCATGCTGTACGCTGTTTTCTGCACAGCCCGCAGACTGAGGCAGCCGCATGAACGGGCAGGATCCGCAACCCCTGCTGCAGGCCGCGAATTTGCGCAAATATTTCCCGGTGCAGAAAGGCCTTTTGCGGCGGGTGGTGGGTCATGTACGCGCGGTCGACGGCGTGGATTTTGGGCTGGCCTACGGTGAGACCTTGGGGTTGGTCGGCGAATCCGGTTCGGGCAAGACCACACTGGGTCGATGCGTGGTGCGGGCCCAAAAGCCTACAGGGGGCACGTTGCGCTTTCATGTCGCCGAGGGCGACACCATCGATCTGGCCACGGCCCCGCCCAAGACCCTGCAGGCCTACCGCCGGCATATGTCCATGATTTTTCAGGATCCCTTCATGTCCCTCGATCCGCGCTGGACCGTGCTGGACATTGTCAGTGAACCGCTGCGCAAACTGGAGCGGCTCAAGACCAGCGAAGCCGAGGATCGCGTCCGGGCCCTGATCGAAGTAGTGGGCCTGGAGGCCAAGCACCTGCATCGTTACCCGCATGCTTTCAGTGGCGGACAACGGCAGCGCATCGGGATTGCCCGGGCCTTGGCCACCAATCCCAAGCTGATTGTGGCCGATGAACCGGTTTCGGCGTTGGACGTGTCAATTCAGGCCCAGATCCTGAATGTGCTCAAGGATCTGCAACAGGAATTCCGGTTGACCTTTCTGTTCATCACGCATGATCTGAGTGTGGTGGAACATATCTCGGATCGCGTGGCGGTCATGTACTGCGGGCGCGTGGTGGAAAGTGGCCCCACCCGCCAGCTTTTCCGCCAGCCGCTGCATCCGTACACGGAAGCACTCCTGTCGGCCGTGCCCAAACCGGACCCGGACCGGCAGGTCAAGCGCATTATTCTGCCCGGGGACGTCGCCAATCCGGCGCATCCGCCCAGTGGCTGCCACTTCCATCCCCGCTGTGCGTATGCGCAGGACATCTGCCGTACCGACGAGCCTCCCTTGCAGCAAGGGGGCCCCCATCACAGCACTACCTGTCATTTCGGCTCCGAGCTGGAACTGCAGGGTGTATAGGATCCCTGTCCGAGCCGAAATCACACCATGCAGACCCCTGTCGATCCCGTCCTTGCAGCGCAGGCGCAGGATCGCGCCTCGCAAGCGATCTACACCCGGCGCACCAACCAGCCTGCACGCCTGGACTGGTATCAGGATCTGGCCTTGGGCATGTATCTGTACTGGACGGTCGACGCCCAGTTTGGCATGGTCAATGCCCATTCGGTCGTAGGGGCGTCGCGGCATTATCTGGAGCGGTATTTCCGCCAGCTGCCCCGGTGGTTCCATCCCCGGCACTTTGATGCGGCCTGGTATGCGCGGCTGGCGGCCGCGTGCGGATTTGCGTATGTCACGGTCACTGCCAAGAACCACAACGGGTTTTGCATGTGGGATACGGCCACCACGGACTTCAAGGTCACCAACACCCCCTGGGGCCTGGATGTCTTGCGCGCCTATACGGATGCCATGCGCGCCCAGGGGCTGCCCATCGGCTTTTACTTTTCGCCGGATGACGCCTGGTTTCAGTGGCAACGCGGATACGAGGTGACCCGCGCCCGGGACTACTGCAATCCCGAGACCAATCCCGATTTGCTGGCCCATGATCAGCGCCAGCTGCGGGAACTGATCGAAGGCTACGAACCCGATATCCTGTGTGTGGACGGCTACCGGAACGCGACCGCCTCGCTGGTCGAGTTCGCCTGGGATCTGAAACCGGATCTGATGGTCACCCGGGGCGGCATCATCACGCCGGAACAGGAGACGCGCCGGGATGTACAGGGGCCCTTTGAGGCACACTACACCATCGGCCGCCAGTGGCAGTACCGGGCGGGCAACGATGCCAACAAGAGTGGCCGGGAGCTCATTGAACTGCTGGTGGATATCCGGGCACGCGGCGGCACGCTCTTGCTGGCCATCGGCGGGCCGGATGCAGACGGACGCCTGCCCCGGGACAAGGACGATCGGGTGCGCGAGCTGGGGCTGTGGATGTTCGTCAACGGGGAAGCGATGCACGCCACACGGCCGTGGCGGCAGCCGCGGCAAGCGGATCTCATGTTTACGCAGAGCAGCGATGGATCCGTGGTCTATGCCGTTGACCTGGCCCCCCCGTTGCCCTTCGGCGCCTGGCGGACCGTATCCGTGGCAGGTCTCCGTCTCCGGTCCGACGCCCGGGTTTCGGTGCTGGGGACTTCCGGCCGGACGCTTGAATATCAACCTGACGTGGATCCCCGACCGCGCTGGACAGCGACAGCGACGGGCCTTGAAGTGACCTACTGTCGCACCCAACGTCTTTACAACGACCTGCAGTGGCCGAATCCCCTGACTCTCAAAATCGAAGGGGTGCAGAAATCATGACCGTTACGGGCTGCCTGTGCTGCTGCCGGAAGGCTTGCCGCACGCGGGCCGACCCGTTGCCCGTGCCCCGGAACCTGCAGGCCTGGATCCGGGGCATGGCACCGAAAACGGATGCGGTAATATCCCAAGGGTATCTCGCCCGTGCACAAGAAGGCCATAGCACCATGGGTTCTCCGGCCACAGGATGGACATTGCCGGCCGCGGCCCGGCGCGCAGGCGCGCCGCCAAGGCCCTTGGGAGTCCGCGGGAAAATCTCTCCGGAACATGCAAGACAGCGTACCGGATCGTGATTCCCATTCTGGTGCGCCGCCTTCTGATCCTGATCCCAATGCTTCTGGCGTTGTCCCTGATCGTGTTTGTCGTGATCGAACTGCCGCCGGGAGATTACCTGACCACCTATATCGCGGCGCTGGAGAGTCAAGGCCTGCAGGCGGACGAAACGGAGATTGTCCGGATTCAGAGACTGTATGCCCTGGACAAGCCCTTCTATGTCCGCTATGCGCGCTGGATAGGAGGATTTCTGCGCGGCGATTTGGGCCGCGCCATGGCCAGCCAATATGCGGGCAAGCCGGTAGTGGACATCCTGGCGGAACGGATCCCGCTGTCCATAAGCATTGCCTTGGCCAGCACCCTGCTGGTCTGGGCCATTGCCCTGCCCATCGGGATCCATTCCGCCACCCATCAATATTCTGTGGCGGACTATTTCTTTACCTTCGTGGGTTTTCTGGGACTGGCGGTACCCAATTTCCTGTTTGCCATCATCCTCATGTGGGTTGTGTATGCCACAACCGGATTCGGCATTACCGGTCTCTTCTCCCTCAAATTCCAGGATGCACCCTGGAGCATCGCCAAATTCGTGGACATGCTCAAGAATGTCTGGGTGCCTTTGCTGGTGCTGGCCACGGCGGGTACCGCAGGCTTGATTCGCGTGATGCGGGCGAATCTGCTGGACGAGTTGTACCAACCCTATGTGGAAACGGCCCGTGCGAAGGGTCTTTCGGAACGACGCCTGCTTTGGAAATATCCCATTCGGATCGCGTTCAATCCCATTGTGAGTACCATTGGCTGGTTGCTGCCCGCCATGGTCGGGGGCGAAGTGCTGGTCGCCATCGTGCTCAACCTGGAAACCGTGGGGCCGGTGTTGCTGGATGCCGTCCTGTCGCAGGACATGCAGCTGGCGGGGAGCATCCTGATGATTCTGAGCGTGCTTACGGTCATCGGCACGCTGATCTCGGATATTGGCCTGGTCTGGCTTGATCCGCGCATTCGATATGACGAGTGAACCGAACGCCGTGACGACCGAATCGAACCGGTTCACCTCCGACTACGAATACACCTCGGTCACCCAATTGATGTGGCGACGGTTTCGCAAGCACCGATTGGCGCGGCTGGGGGGCATCACGCTCATCCTGCTCTATATCGTCGCCATTCTGGCGGATTATCTGTCGCCCTACGACGCCAACACGCGTCTCAAGGGCTTCAGGGACGTGCCGCCGTCGCGGATTCGCGTGCGCGACCCGAGCGGTGCATGGCGGCGTCCTTTCATCTACGGCATCGAACGGAGCCGCGATCCGACCACATTTCGCGCCATCTACACGGAAGTCCCCACGGAGATCGTGCCCATCCGGTTCTTCGTGCGAGGGGATCCCTACAAGTTCATGGGCCTGATCGACGGGGATCGCCATCTGTTCGGGGTATCAGGCGAAAACCGCTACATTTTCCTGTTCGGGACCGACAGTATAAGCCGCGATCTGTTCTCGCGCACCTTGAAAGGGGCCCGGATTTCGCTGTTCATCGGTTTTGCCGGGGTGTTTCTGTCCTTTTTTCTGGGTTGCCTGATTGGCGGCATTTCCGGCTATTTTGGCGGGGTGGTCGATGAAGTGATCCAGCGTTTCATCGACCTGATGATCAGCATCCCGACCCTGCCCCTGTGGATCACCCTGTCGGCCGCCATCCCGACCGACTGGAGTGTCGAGGCCACTTTTCTGGCCATTACCTTTGTGCTTTCCCTCTTCGGCTGGGCCGGCCTGGCCCGGGTGGTCCGGGGCAAGCTGCTGTCGCTCCGGGATTTGGACTTCGTGACCGCCGCCAAAATTGCCGGCAGTTCCGATTTGGCCACGATTTGGACCCACCTGTTGCCCAATTTCGCCAGCTACCTCATTGTCACGATCACGCTGGCCATACCCGGCATGATTTTGGGCGAAACCGCCTTGAGCTTCATCGGCATTGGCATGCAGGATCCGGGCGTGAGTTGGGGTGTGTTGCTGCAGGAAACCCGCAATTTCGCGGCGCTGGCGCACCACACCTGGAAACTGATTCCGCTTTTCTTCATCATTCTGACCGTGCTGATGTTCAATTTTGTCGGTGATGGTCTCCGCGATGCCGCGGATCCCTATTCCCTGTGAAGCAACAGGGGGCCTGGGCCGATTTGGCGGGCAAGGTCCGTAGCCCGGACTGCTGCAAGCGCTACCGGGCAGCCCGCTTGGGCGCGCACCAGACCGCGGAAGCGGGAACGCCTACCTCCGCGGCGCCGCCGTTGCATGGCGGCCCCGGTTCATGCCGGGGGCGCGTTCCAGGCCTGCACTTGCACCCGCTCGTCCCCATGGGAAGTGGCAATCGTCCGTCTTTCCTGCGCGTCGAGCCAGAAATAGGCGTCCGCACAGGTAAATTGATCCGAGATTTCCGGGGCGTGAAAGTGCACTCCCACCGCCGGCACAGAACCTTCATTGACCACGGTGACGGCACCGTCACCGCGTTCCGTGCGGAGACGGGTACGGGGCAAACGGAAAAGGCAACCCTGGATCTGCGGATAGTTGAGCCAATATGACGTGCGCGCCGCCAACTGGTTCCACACCAACACTTCGGTGACGACCAGCAGAGGGATGTGGAATGTCTGATCGGCGGTCAACGAAAGCGTGCCCAACTGCCTGGTTCTGGCCCACGGGGCGGCCACTCCCCGGTGTTCAAAGAGTGCGACCTGTTCCAGGTTCTGGCCGTACACGCGGGCGCGCACCGTCCAGTCTCGTTGGTGGAGGGCGTTGGCATCGTCCAGCAAGTACACCGGGAGTTCCACGGGTTCCCCGGCAAACGACACCCGCGGGAACAGAACGCAGGCGTGCAAGGGGGCAAAGGCCTGTTTCAGGATGTGGTAGGCAATTTTGGGGGTGCCGTACCAGTCGATCGTGGACCACGCCGCCGCGGGATTGTTGTCGTTCAGCTTGTAATAGCAGATGCCGGTGGAATGGGGCCAGCGCGTCCGGTTCAGCTCCACGACATGGCGCATGCCGGTCGCCTGGGTCATTTGGATGCCCAGAATGTAGTTCGCAAGGCTATCGTTGGCGATCCAGTCTCCCACATATTGGGACAGGATGGCCAGGCCGCCCCGCTTGTTGAATACAGGCATGTGGTGGGCGAGGGACCCGTCTGAGCGGGGAGGCCATACGGCATGTTCTGCCGCCGGCACAAAACGCAACGTCGACTCCAGCGCGGGCAACGAGGCGACTCCAAATTCGCCGATGAAGGGAGCTGTCAGGGAAAGCCATTGGTCCAAGGGCTGACGTCCCCAATACACGTCATAGTTGTGGATGCTGCCGCCCCAGGGTTCGGCACGATGGTAGGGGCGGGTGCCGTCCAGTTCCACGCTGTAACGTCCCATCATGGTGATGGCTTCCCCGACCGGATTGTTGGATTCGTTGCCGGCTCCGTACATGACCAGGGAGGGATGATTGCGGATGCGCAAGGTCGTGTGGCGGACGGTTTCCTCCAGGATTTCCAGAGGTTGCACGGCATGGGAATTCCAGGCCGTGGGCCACTCTTGCAAAATCATGACTCCATAGCGGTCCGCGAGATCAAAAAAATCGTCTGTCTCCGGCATGCCGGAGCCCCAGGCCCGGAGCATCTGAATGTGGGAATCCCGGGCCAGGGCGAAAAACCGTTCGTACCTGCTGCGGTCAAACCGCATGAGGGCGTCCATCGTGCACCAGTTGGCGCCCTTGATGAACATTTCCCGGCCATTGATCACGAAGGTCCAGTTGTATTGATCGGGACGGGGACCGTCGGGCAGGGGGCACATTTCGATGGTGCGCAGACCGAAGGTGGTTTCGATGCGGTCTGTGCTTGCCGGTGCGGCGCTCTCGCTCCCCAAAACAAGCCGGTAAAAATCCGGATCCCCATGGTCCACGGGCCACCAGAGATGCGGATGGGGTATTTCGCATTCCAGACGTACTTCATGGGTGCCGCCCTCGCATTGGATTTCATGCTCGAAGTGATGCGATGGGCCGCTGAAATTGGCGGGCGTTATGCATCCCCGCAGCCTGCCCGTCCACGCGGCCGGTGGCCCCTCCACGCAAACGCTCACGTGAATCCGGCCCGCGTCGGGATCCAGGGTAGCCACAAAGGGATCGCGCAAGCGTATGGGAGCCCTGGCCTCCAGGACGACAGGACGCCAGATGCCGACCGTAGGCAAATTGATGTAGTGCCACCCGTAGGAATTGTTGAAGGTGGCCGTGTCCAGCCAGCCTATGTTCATGCCTTCAAAAAAGGGCGTGGGTTCGGCATCACTCAAACGAAAAGGGGCCGGCTGCAAACGGACTACCAATTCGTTCCATTTGTTCTGTGCCGCCAGAAACTCGGCGATGGAGAATTCAAATTCCCCGAACATCCCTCTGTGGGATCCCAGATACGTGCCATTGAGCCAAACGTCGCAGGCGTCGAATACACCATGAAACTTCAGATGCTCCGCATCACCCGGATGCGGAAACCGTCTGCGCAGCCACCAGGTGCGAAAGCCTTCCGGATAGGCTGTCTCGTCGTTCAGGCCCACATACGGATCGGGAATGCAGCCTGCTTCCAGCAAAGCCGTATGGACACTGCAGGGGATGGAGGCGTCTATGGCGTCGGGCCATTTCTGTCCCAGGCGATCGGCCGGGGACAGGTTGGCGGCCATCTCCCACTGGCCACTCAGATCTATGCACGGTGGGCCGGCCGGCAGCTCAATGTGGCCTGGCCGCAAGGCAATGGGCGTACGCGGTGCGTCGAGCGGGGAACCCTGGGGTTGGAATTCCTCCCGATCCACTTGATCCATGCTTTGGGTGATATTGGACATCATAGCGCTCCTTGACACCTCTGGCGCCCTCAGGCGATCTCTGCCATGCGGATTTCCCAGCTCCGTTGGCATTGCCTCCTTTGAAGACAAGGGGACTTACAGATAATAAGTGCACGTGCAAACAGGTAGTGCAATGACCCCCAGTACCGGGGTACAACAGGACACTCTATGGCCCATGGGTTGGGGGCTGCAGCACGGTGAGGGGTATTTGCAATGGAGACCCTGACGCCCGTGAACAGGATATGCAGGAGTCTGTGTACTAATGCGGGGCAGGGCAGGATCCACCGCGTGCTGGCACTCTGATGCATCTTGCCCAATGCAGCCATTGTCGGCCGATCGTGCAATCGGCTTCACAAGAAATCCGTTGATTTCCCGCTCTTCTCCTGTTCCTTCCGGGGCGGTGACGCCATTGCGTGCAATCATCATAACAGCCTTCCCGATCCTGGCCTATGCCACTGTCAAGGCTGTGGATCCATCACGCGGCGATATCCGTTCTGTCATGTGCTCTGCCCAAGCTGGCACAGACCATCCTGCAGAGGATGGCCTCCGGCCGGTGATGCTGCCCGCGCGGATCCTTGACATGGCGGATCAGGGATCCGCCGGGAGCCAGGGATCGCCTCGGATATGTGTCAGGGCTGTCGCCTTGACAATGCCACGGGTGGCGGATGCCGTCCCAAGGGGGACGGAGGGGCCATGACGGCCGCGGCACTGTCCTCGGAGACCTTGCAGACCGGTTGACTTGGGTCTTGCCTTGTGCCCCCATTGCGGAATCTCGTGTAATGTAACCACCCTGCTACCGCGTTACAGGGTTGCCGCGCGTCAAGGAAAAAAGCTGTAGAATGTTTAGATCCATTGATTTGCGGTCCGGTCGGGCCGATTGTCTGCGCGATCGTTTCTAGCCAAATACACACAGGCGAATAGATATATAGATATGGAAATCCCTTCCTTCCAAGACGCTCCCCGGCGGGTAGTCATTACCGGTATGGGGGCATTGACGCCCTTGGGACTGTCGGTCAAGGAAACCTGGCGCAACCTGCTGGCAGGCAATTCCGGGATCGCCCAGCTGACCCGCTTTGATCCCCAGCACATCAAGTCCCAGATTGCAGGCGAGCTGAAAGGCTTTGACCCCCTGAACTTCATGTCGCGCAAGGAAGCGCGCAGCATGGATACGTACTCCAAGTATGGTGTAGCCGCTGCGCACGAGGCCCTGGAGGATGCGCAACTGAGCCTTGACGCGGAAGATGTCACCCGGGTGGGCGTGATCGTCTCCAGCTGTGTCGGGGGCATCGAGGACTATACCAATACGGTCGTGAATTTGGTCAGGAAGGGCCTGAACCGCGTTTCACCCTTCATGATTCCCAAGATGCTGGTGGACAGTCTGGCCTCCCGGATCGCCGTTCGATACGGCATTCAGGGCCCGACCATGGGCGTCACCACAGCCTGCTCCACCGGACTTTCCGCCCTTTGCCAGGCGTACGAAATGGTCAAGTTCGGCTCTGCGGACGTTGCCATTTGCGGCAGTTCCGAAGCCGCCATCGTATCCCCGATGATGGCGGGCTTTGATGCCATGGGAGTGCTCAGCAAACACAACGACACTCCCGAAGAAGCGGCCAAGCCTTTCGACAAAAGACGGGATGGCTTTGTCATCGGCGAGGGCTGCGGCATCATGGTGATGGAGACCTTGCAGCATGCGCTGGCGCGCGGTGCCCGCATCTACGCCGAAGTTGCCGGGTCCGGAATGGGCAATGATGGCGGAGACATGGTCTCCATGCCAGACGACGGGATCGGCATTCAGAACGCCATGCGGATGGCTCTGCTTCGGGCCAGGGATATGCTGGGCATCGAATCCAGCGACGTGGTCTATGTCAATCCGCACGGGTCCGGTACGCCCATGAACGACAAGGTGGAAACCCACGCCCTCAAGTCCATCTTCGGTGGACACGCCTACAAGATAGCCATCAGCAGCAGCAAGAGCATGATGGGCCATCTGATGGGCGCCGCGGGGGCGGTGGAATCCATCGTGGCCATCAAGGCTGTCGAGGAAGATCGGATTCCGCCGACCCGCAATCTGCATAATCCGGACGAAATCTGCGACCTGGACTATACGCCCAACACGGCCGTGTCGCGCACGGTGGATGTCGCCATGAACAACAGCATTGGCCTGGGCGGCAACAACTCCAGCATGATTTTCCGCAAGCCGGACCCCTAGCGGGTTGCCGGCTGCACGCGCGCGCCCTGGGCGGCAAGGCTTGATATCGCATGACTGCAACCCTGAACGGCAAAGTGGCCCCGTCGGAAAGCGGGCGGCGGTCAGAGCCACCCTGGAACGGTTCCACGCCCGATCGGACCCCGGCTCCCGCGGCCCAGCCCGAAGCCAAGCCCCAGTTGCGACTGGCAGGCAGCCTGGCCAGGACCTATGCCCAGATCGTGGGCTGGGGGTATGCAGTGCCGGAGAAAATCGTCACCAACCACGATTTGGAAAAAATTGTGGATACGTCCGACGAGTGGATTCGGAACAACACCGGCATTGAACACCGGCATGTAGTCACGGACGAAAATGAAACTTCGGCCACCCTGGGGACCCAGGCGGCGCGCCGGGCCCTGAACCTGGCCAAGGTGCCGCCCCATAAGGTGGATCTGATTATCTGCGCCACCAGTACGCCCACATATGTTTTTCCGGCGACCGCCAGCCTGATTCAGGACAAGCTGGGGGCCGTGCATGCCGGTGCCTATGACCTGAGCGCGGCCTGTTCCGGTTTTGTCTATGCCTTGAGCATGGCCCGGGCCGCTATCATGGCCGGCGATGCCACGTATGTCCTGGTGGTGGGAGCCGAGGTGATGAGCCGCTTTGTAGACTGGACCGATCGTTCCACCTGCATTCTCTTTGGTGACGGTGCCGGCGCGGTGCTGCTCGCCGCCAGCGCCGTGCCGGGGGGCATTGGAGCCTGCGAATTGGGCAGTGACGGGTCCGGCGGCGACCTGCTTTCCTTGCCGGCGGGCGGCAGTGCCCGGCCGGCGTCCATGGAAACGATCCAGGCCGGGGATCACTTCATCCGCATGGACGGCCCGGCTGTCTTCCGTTTTGCCACCAAGGTGATGGCCGATGTCACCCGCAAGGTCATCGAGAAGCAGGGCTGGTCGTTGGACCAGGTGGATTTGGTCATTCCGCATCAGGCCAATCGGCGCATCATCCAAAACAGCGTCATCAAGCAGCTGAAGATTCCGGAAGAAAAAGTCTTCATCAACATTGGTCAATACGGCAACACCAGCACGGCCACTATTCCCATCGCCATCTGCGAGGCCATGGAACAGGGCCGGATTGCCGCGGACCAGAATCTGGTCCTGGTGGGCTTTGGCGGCGGTCTGAGCTGGGGCGCCTGCGCCCTGAAATGGACTGTTTCTGCAGAGGAAGTGCATAGCCAGTGGTGGGAAGGGGCGCGGCAAGGCGCAGCGTATCAGGCCGGGGCCGCCCGCAGTCTGTGGCGCCGTACGGCGCGTCGCTTCAAGATGGGAACTGCGTAGCCCGCCTGTAACGGACGCAGCCTGCCCATGGCCGCACTATTCCGGCTGCACTGCGCAACGGCGCGTCCCTTCGTCCGGTACCGGGGTCCCAAAGAGACCATCCTGCAAACAGTCCAGTGGATGGCGTCTGTCATGGGCCAGATCAGGCCTCTTGACATGCGGCAATCGCCGTTCGGTCCCACATGGCTCAGGTGTCGCTGATAGTTCTTGGGGCAGGAAAATCCGTAGTATTGCACGACAGGAAACTGGCAACATGAATGCAAGGCTGTTGCACAAGCCCAGTCGCGTCGCTTGCGAGGAGGCATGTTCATCTGTCCTCAGGGCCAGACACACTCCCTCTCTTGATCAATGCGAGACTCCCACCATCTCAAAACATATGCCGGGGGTATCGGTGAAGTCAAGGCCCAAGTCCTGTGTCCAACTCCGGGCCAGATGATTGAGTTTGACCCGATCGTCCACACCGACGATTTTGTCCCGCTGTGTGTTGGGCTTGGGTCCGGTGCTCTCCTCAGTTTGACTGATTTCGTGGACCAATTTGGCATATGTATGCCAGACAAGCCTCAAGCCAATGTGGCCATCGCAGGCCCATCGAACATCGGTGGGGGGTGACGCCTGTACTACTGCAAGCCAATGTTCGAACTGGGTTGCAAGGCGAGCAACAGTGACGGGACACAAATTGCTGCGCTTGTCCAAAGCGGCTTTCCAACAGTCAACATTCCACAGAATCCCAGCTTCTGAGAGGTCTATGGAAGCCCAATGCACAGTGTTGCGCACAGTTCGCAATTGACCTGTCTGCCTTGCGGCCAGCCCCAGAGCGCAGGCAATGTTGACTATGGTGGAGAAATATTCCCGTAGACGCTCCAATGCTCTCTGTGCAATTTGCCTGTCCAGCGAGGAGTCGCGTAGCGGTACTCGAAAAACATCAAAATCGAGCAAATAGTTCTCAATGGAGTGTCCGCGCGACCAGACCAGTCTGTTCACCCGACGCTGTGCCTGCAGAGAATCACAGATGGTGCTGCCGAAGCGGAATTCCCTGAATTCGCGATCCACGAATCCAACGTACCGGTCCTGAATCTGAAATGGAGCGCGGCCGATCCATTCGCTGACTTTTTCGACTTTTTCTCTGTTGCCTTCACCTGGAGTCTCAGACTGGATGTACTCAGCCGTTTCGATCACTGCCTGTGACTGCGCAGAGTTCAAAAGACCCTTGGCTTCTCCCATGGCTTCGGACAGGGTTGCCAAGAAGCTCTTGTCTTGGGGACCCTCTACCAAGATATAGGGCTGCCTGGAAATCCGCACTTCGGTTGCGAACTCGTTGCACGTTAACTGCAGACCTGGCATCATCCAGTACCGTCGAATACATCGGAGTCCGACCAGCTTTCTCCATTGCCGACCGATTCGGGAATTGCGCTTACAATTGAGGCAGTCGGATCTGGGGATAACTCAATCATCTGATCCGTATATTGCGCACCAATTACGGACGAATGTGTGCATACAATCAATTGCTTTGACGGAAGTTGCTGCTCCATAGCACCGATGATCTTGCGTTGCCAATCAATATGGAGTGACAGTTCGGGCTCGTCCACGAGAATCACGCGGCTTGTATCAATACGGGAGGCTGCATAAACTAGTCCTGCCACCTGCCGTTCACCGGAAGACAAAGTTTCCAGCGAGCTCAACCTGCCGTCACTGTGTCGGACCTGCAGCCGCGGCGTTGAATCGGTATCTTGCCGCAAGGCAGTGACCAACCGCTTTCCTTCCAGAAATTGGTTGACTGCATCGATGTACGCTCGAACCGCAGCAAATTCATTCACGAGGTTCCCGTAACGTCGATCCAGCGCCTCTTCGTACACACGCAGCACTCTCGTGGTTGTGTCTCCTTCTTCCTGACTTGGCAGGTCCATCGAATCCAGTTGCGACTTCAGTTGTTCGAATGCGGATTCATTGTCCGACAATCCATACTCCGCTTGGGTTGTTTGAATCTGTTCCAGCTTTCCTTCGATACTTGCCTTGATGGTTTCCGGAGTTCTTGCATCTTGACTGGTCGGGATGGACTCCTGACTTATCGTCTCAAAAACCCGGTTGAATGCTTCAGACAGCAACAATCGATCTTCACTTGCCAGACGGCTGACTGCTCCCCGGATGTTTAGGTCGAGAGTACGCTGAATGTCACGAGGCGACGGATAATCAATGGAAGGTACAAATTCGCCGAAGACCTCACGGGCCATTATGGTTTGGGCTCCCAATTCCGCGAGTGCTCGGCGTGAAACACGAGACCAGGTTGACCGGGTCTGGAATTGGGCTCCTGCAGAAATCCTGGATTTTTTGCCAATTCCACTGCTCAGGAGTTCGGGGAGATCAAGAAAGGACCAGGCCTCTCCCATGGACCGAAAGGCCGGAAAATAGGTTGCCTTTATTTCAAAGTTCGTGTTCTTCTTATAGTGCTCGATCCGGTCGATTGGAGAGTTCCTTCTTTGCTCTGTGCCATTGGGTTCAACAGGCAAAGCAGCAATCTGCTCACCGTCTATGTGGAGTGCCACCAGAGTATCGAGGCCATAAGACTGGGGCTGCCTGCGTGATTCATATTCGATGATGGGTCCCCCGGCAACATCCAGCCGGATTGCCTCAAAAGCCACTGCAGCGAATCGTTCCAGGTCCAGGTTGGCGGCGTTCGTCAAAATGTGGAGCAAGGTCGTCTTGCCCGAGCCGTTGACGCCGTACACGATATTGACTCCTTCAGAAAATGCAATGTCCAAGTCGAATCTCCCGTGGAGACCGACAACGGATACATGCTTCAGATATTGGGACATAGCAAAGGATTCTCCAAGGATTGGACTTGTTGGCAATCATAACAAGGCTTCCACTACTCATTTAGAAATCTCTGGATTCTCACGTTTTCTTGTGTAACTGCAGTGTCGGTATAGCGGGCAAAATGCGTAACGAACGTAGAGGGCACCCAGTCTTCCGATCTATCCTTCCCCTGATAGGCAACTGGATAGTTGGAGACGAAAAAGACCCCCAAGATTTGGAAGATGGGCCGATGGACTGGACATGTAAAATGCAGTGGGCATAACAATATGGCCTGCCCAAAAACTGCCTTATGTATGTTGGTGTGATCCTGCCGACCGTCAGTGTCCGCAGGATGGCGGGTGGCGCATCCCTGCAGCTGGGCTTCAAAGGCTGCGACTGTTCCTGCCTGCACCAACCCGACACGAATTTTCGGCCCATGTCCTCGGAAGGGGGCCATACAGCCGGGCAGTTTGCTGGTGTAGCGGCAGGTGCTCCTGATCTGCCTGGGTTTTGAAAGATCAGGACGGGCTGTATGAGAATGAGCACAGCGCAGATACTAGGCAAGGCTAGGAAGACTGCATCGCTTCAGGCTTCTTGCAAGGCATGGATGCAAAGGGTCGAGCACCGACAAGAGGCTGGCCGGGCATCGAGAATCTTATGCAGCGTGTCCAATGCGTTTCCCCGTCTGGGAGGCAATTCACTGAGGTGTCCCTATGAATCCTTTCGGAATCACACGTAGCCGTGTGACCTGCACACATGCCTTGATCACGCCCGCCAATCATGTGCAGGCTCCGCTGGCAGGTTGGACTGATACGCAAGGCATCATTTTGATTTCCCCGCAGATGGGGGCTCGATTTAGCCAGTTCACAGCTCTGATGGAGGCGGGTGCCACGGCGGGAATTCCCTTGGCCGGCGTGGAACGATTCATCTTTGTGGAAGAGGGCCAGGCGAGTCTGCAGATCAAGGGAGATGCACACGATCTGCAACCCGGCAGCTATGCCTATCTGCCACCGGGAACCGTGCACGCCCTGCTGGCTCCAACTGGTTGTCGGCTCATGCTGCTGGAAAGAAGATTCATGCCCCTTGAGGGGATGGATCCTCCCAAAGCCACGGTGGGTACAGAGCAGGAGGTGCAGGGAGAGCCGCTGTTGGGCAACGAAGGGATCATGGTGCAGTCCCTGTTGCCTCTCACCCCAGAATACGACATGGCGGTCAATCTGCTCACCTTTGTCCCGGGAGCCACTCTGCCCTTGGTGGAGGTGCATGTCATGGAACACGGTCTTCTGATGCTGCAAGGACAGGGAATCTACCGGCTGAACGATGACTGGTATACCGTCTTGGCTGGTGATGTGATCTGGATGGCGGCACACTGTCCGCAGTGGTTTGCCGCGGTGGGCACGGGGCCGACCCGATATCTTCTTTACAAGGATATGGGACGGGATCCCTTGGCAGAAGAAGGGTCATGCAAATCGTTTCCATAAACGCCAACCGGTTGCATCGGGATATACAGGAACTGAGCCAGTTCACCGACGCGCCCTGGCCTGCAGTGACCCGCATCCTGTACACCCCCACAGATATGGCGGCCCGGGCCTACCTGAAAAGGCGGGCCGACACCGCGGGTCTGGCTTGGCGGGAGGATGCTCTGGGCAACTGGTTTGTCCGGCTGCCGGGACTGGATGCCGCGCTGCCGGCGGTGGCCACGGGTTCCCATACCGACGCCATTCCCCACGCGGGACGGTTTGATGGCGTAGTGGGTGTCGTGGGCGGTCTGGAGGCCTTGCGGTCCATCAAGGAGGCAGGGATTGCCCTCCGGCGCAGTCTTGAGTTGATCATGTTCACGGCGGAAGAGCCGACGCGGTTTGGCATAGGTTGTCTGGGCAGTCGTGCCCTGTCCGGGACCTTTCCCTTGGACAAGCTGGAAGCCTTGACGGATGCAGATGGCGTGACCTTGGCTCAGGCCCGCCGACAGGCGGGGTACACGGATTCCATGGACAACGTGCCCTTGCCCCCTGATGCGTACGGCTCCTTCGTGGAACTGCATATCGAGCAGGGTCCACACCTGCAAGAGACAGGCAAGGCCATCGGCATGGTGACCGACATCGCGGCCTCCTCGGCCATTCGGGTCACTTTGGTCGGGGATGGCGGCCACGCCGGTACGGTCATGATGACGGAACGGCGCGACGCTTTTCTGGCCGCCGCGGAACTGGCGCTGTTGGTGGAAACCACCGCTCGGGAACATGCCAGTCCTGATGCCGTGGGCACCGTGGGCAGGCTGGAACTGCATCCCGGAGCCAGCAACTCCATACCCAGCCAAGTCGCATTGACTATTGACATGCGAGACCGCGGCACATCCCATCGGGATGCAATGCTGGACAGGGTACAGGCTGGCTTGTCAGAGATATCGGAACGGCGGAAAACGGAATTCCAATGGGAGGTGCTCCAGCACGACCCGTCTTGCTCTTCCGACCCCGCCGTACTGGAGACCATGACGCACTGTGCCAACCAACTGGGCCTGTCCCATGCCCGGCTGGTGAGCCGGGCCTTTCACGACACCGCGTTTATGGGGCAGAAGTTTCCCGTGGCCATGATGTTTGTGCCCTCGGCGAATGGCTACAGCCACCGTCCCGAAGAGTTCTCCACCCCAGAAGACATAGAGGCTGGGGTGCAACTACTGACTCACACCTTGTTGGAACTGGCAGATTCCTAAGGGGCAGAGGGCGGCCTGCAGGGGGACTTGACTCAGGTCCATTTGTATCGAGCCGGCTGCTCTTTGGGCAGGTCGGTCAAGTCCGTGGGATTGTCCGCTTCCGGCGTCAGACCTGCTCTCTCAATGATGAGAGTGGCCAATTCACTGCGATACCGGGTGTCTTCGCGCTGTACGGAACTGGGGTCCAGTTCGTCCCCGGCATTGTAGTACACCTGCAGGTAGACGTTTTCATAGGTGGGGTCGAACCGTCGCACCCAGATGTCCATCCTCTCGATTTTGGACCAGTCCCAGATCTTCTGGCGTGCCCAGAGCCGGAAAGGATTGCGGATGATCAGGGCATCGTCCCGCACGATGAAGAGTTCGAACATTTCCAGCAAATTGGTGAAGAGGAGCAGCACCCCCCAGGCCAGAAAAGTCCAGGCCGTAGCCTCGGCAAAGAAGGTGTTGGTCAGGTTCATGGTGAAGGCCATGCTGCCCCCCACAATCAGGCCTACGGCCGCCACCACGTTGCGCCGGAAGCCGGAGAAATGCAGCTCACCGTCCACTTCCTGGGGGGGTGATTCGTACGTTGGGTGTGAAGTGACAGCCTCGCTGGACATATCCGTTTCGTGCTCTGTCATGCGGATCAATGCACTTCATTATAGCGATTGCGCGCCTTTCAGCGGGATTTTCGGCAGCATGGCACCATTGATGGAAAGCGTATTGTCGCCGAAAAAGGCGCAGGGAAGGGGGTACGGACCATGTACACTCCGCGTGGAAAAGGGCGGACAGGCTCATGGTATCCGCACTCACCCCCTTGTCATACAGGATCTCAGATCCTGTTTTCATAACTCACGTTGAATAGATTTTTGCCTTCACCGCAGGCATTGGTCATGCAAGGCCGTAATCCAGCTCGAGTGATTGGTATGAGTATTTCGTACAATCATATGTGGCAACACAAAGGTGCAAGTGCAGTCCATACAGAAATCCGGGCCGGGACTACGATGCTGCAGGAATAGGCGTTTTTCACAAGAATGCAATTGACAAACAGCTATTGGAGGAACCTACAGCAAGGAGGGACGGGGACTGAACACAACGACAAATTAGGCTCCGGGTAGGAAATGAAGATGTTGCAACATTGGCCGACATGACAACTGAAGGAATACCCAAAACCGACAACCCCAGCCAGATGACCTGTACATCCTCAACACAGACATTGAATTCAAACAGGATATTGGTCGAATTCATATAAAATGCACTGGCAATCGTTGCAGTTTAAGGATTGGCATACCGCCGATTTATCTGACACTACGAGTGTTGTGTCTTCGGATCTTATGTTCTATTGTGGGAACAGCTACCATCAAGCAACCCCACAGACAATCCCCACCGTTAAGGATGAGAACTCCGCTATGCCAACTCAAAAGTCGCCAACTACCCAGATTTATGGGCAGCTAACCCGTTACACCGAAACTGCTTTTCAAGTCGAGCAGTGGGATGATGAAGTAGCCATCACCACTCCTTTCATCTACCCCTACGATGATCCCATCACCCTGTATCTGCACCACACTGACGACGGGCTCTGCCTGATCAGTGACCACGGTAAAACCCTCAACTGGCTCATCACCGTCAACGGTCTTGCCAATGACTGGGAGCTCTCTCCATCTGATCGTGCATTTTGGGATGACAACTGCGAGTTTTACGCGACTCGGCGCAGTGACTCCGATTGTTTGGAAATTGACGTCGACCCAGGCAACCTGGCCCCCACTGCTTTCCGGTTGCTACAGACTATCATCCACATCCTTGGACCCGAGCCTCGCTATGACGACTGAACCCCAATTCTACTGCCACAGTAGTGAGCAAATGTCGGAATTGGAGCCGGATTCCGTCGCACTGACCGTGACCTCGCCGCCGTACTGGAACGCTATCGACTACGACGTCCATGCCAATGGGGATGGCACCGAGTGGTATCGCACTCGCCAGTACAGCGAGGGATTTGCCGACTACCGGGAATACTTGGACCTATTAGCCCGGATTTTCGCCGAGGTCTACCGCGTCACCAAACCCGGCGGTTTCTGCGCCATCGTCATCGGTACCGTGCTACTGGAAGGCAAACATATCCCGGTACCCTTCGATCTGACCGTCCGCATGACCACAGCAGGCTGGGATTTTCACCAAGACATCATTTGGCACAAAACCACTGCCGGTGTCAAGCGCGCCGGTTCCGCTATCCAAAAACCGTACCCTGGATATTTCTATCCGAACATAATGACCGAATACATCTTGCTGTTCCGCAAACCCGGCCCCAAAATCTACCACCAAGTCAACGGCAACCGGGAGGCCAGTCGGTTTGAAGTTGACGACGTGTTCAAGATGGACACGGCCAATAATATATGGCACATCGCGCCCGTGCCGCCCCGGAAGATTGATCACCCTTGCCCATTCCCGGAGGAAATTCCGTACCGACTGATTAAAATGTACTCGTACAAGGGAGATACCGTGCTGGACCCGTTTGTCGGTTCCGGGCAAACTACTAAAGTGGCAGTTGCGCTAGAAAGATGCGCCGTCGGTTACGATACGAAGCAGGAATATGTTGATTACGCAGAGGCCCGCTCAGGCGATGAGTTGCGATTGCGTCCCAAACAACTCGTCGCTCGATTTGAGAAAAAGCCTCTGGACCAACAGAGGCAGATTCCCATGAAGCATCAGTCTCAGCGCGGCAGATCCCACGGCGAGCAACCACCACTCTACTCTCAATAGATATAACTACCCAAACATGGGAATTGAGGTTGTCCTGACAACTGTCGTTGCAGGACTTCAACCGCTACCGTTCTACTGGCTACAGAACGAGGCGGTTCATCTGTCGGCGGCTTGATTGGCACATCGCACACCAGCCGCCACTTAGAGTTGTTTTCAAAGAACGAATACAGCACGTGACGGGGCAGTGCTATTTGGTCACTCCTGTCTTCTGTGGCATTTGGCAATAAGTCTGGATCCGCATAGCCTATGCCTCCGCCGGCCAGCACAAAAATGGTCGGGTCCGTCCACACAGGAGAACCGCTGCCTTGCTTGTTGATAATACCGATAGCTTCACTTTTGCCAGTGAAAGAAGTTTTGAGCGAGAACCCTGTCTGGCCCACCAAGATATCGTGCCCAATGTTCTCAACACCGACGGCTCTGACATCAGCGATACCGACGCACCTCATAGCAGCAGCCAGCATCTCCTCAACAGCCCCTCCGACGATGAACCGATTTTCGCGATAGGTGGTGTTATAGTCAGCGATCAGAAGCCCTATGGCAGTCAACAACTCGCACAGTACATCCTGTTGGGTTTCCAAGTCTCCCTTGAACTGCAGAAAAGTATCGCGGGCTCGGTCATATCGCTGTCCATGAACCATGTCAATTTCTCCGGATCCTAAATTGCTGACAGTTTAGACTTGACATTGTTGTTCTGCAATCCTTACCGCCAGAAGATCCAAACTGTACGAAATTACGGTAAGACCCGACGTCCAGTCGCACCAATTTGCCAATTTCGCACAGTTTCCCGCACATGGGTAAAATCATCGCACAATCCCAATTCAATGGGGGTGAAATCAAGAGCCGTGAGCGGTTCGACTGAACAGATCCGGCCGCCACCGCATAGTCGAGGAGTTTCGGCACAAGAAGATTAAAGTATTGGTTAACTATCGCGTGTTTCAAGAAGGATTCGACGCGTCGAAGACCAGAACCATCATCGTCGCACTTCCGGTGTACAGTCCTAACCTAACGTGAGTTATGGATAAGGAAGGACACCTCGGACACCCTAGGCGGGTATCCTTGGGCACTGTACAACATCCCGGAAGTGTCCCCCATGAGTCTACTCGCGCTCTTCTGTCATGTCGATGATTTCTGCCAGCAATTCGAGTCGGCATAGCGGCGGCAACTCGCTTCCAGTCTCCGGCGGCGGCGGGTTACCCGGCTGTCCACCAGCGAGATCATGACCCTGTTGATCCACTTTCCTCAGAGCCGCTATCGGGACTTCACGAGCTACTACACCCTCCATGTCCCGCGGTATCTGCGGCCCGAGTTTCCCGCTCTGCCCGCTTTGTAGCCCTGATGCCGCGCGTCTTGGTGCCGCTATACGTCTATTTATTGGACCCGTTGCTATGGCCACGACGACACCGGCCTCCACTTCATCGACTCGGCGTCCTTGGCGGTCTGTCACAACCAGCGCATCTCCGGTCATCGAGTTTTTGCAGGCCTCGCGCAGCGGGGCAAGCATGCCATGGGCTGGTTCTTTGGCTTCAAACTCCATCTGGTCCTCAACGAGCGGGATACGCTGCAGGCTTTCGCCCTCACGCCCGGCAACGTGGACGACCACAAGCCGGTATCCCGCATGACTCGAGCACTGTAGGGCAAACTGGTGGGCGACAAAAGCTATATCTCCCAGGCGCTGGGGGAGGAACTGTATGCTCGGGAGCTCCGTCTGCTGACGCGGCTACGGGCCTACAGGAAGCCCAAGCGGGTCACGCTCGCTGACCACTGGCTGCGCAGACCGCGGATGCTCGTGGAGTCGGTCCACGACCAGCTCAAGCACATCGCGCAGGTGGAGCATACGCGCCACCGCAGCCCGGCGAATTTCCTGGTGAATCTGCTGTCGGGGTTGATTGCCTACTGCCACCAGCCCCGAAAACCGTCTCTGGCACGGGGACGCAGTCTCCCAGAACCTGCATCTTATCCGTAACTCACGTTAATCTATATTTCCAGTAACTACTCAGGTCCTTGACCGTCGGCGGTCTGCGGTGTCAGACTGGTTCTCGTGTCCCCCGGTAGTGTTGCAAATAGATCATGTTCAAGACAAATGCAAAGTCTGCAAGTGTCACAGAGCAGATGGTATTTTGCCTTTCGTTTGATAGACCACTCCGCCCCGGTTGGGTGACTGATACTCGATCCGGTCGAAGGCACCGGGATGCCATTCCTGCTTTTTCTGCAGGAGGAGGCAAGGGATTCCCTACCTTCTGAGACAAGCGCGCATCTTCCGGCCGCGGTAATTTGGGTCGCCACAGATCCGTCTGGGTCGGATGTAGGGACGGGCTATCCCCGGTCGTTTGACTACCCCCGAGTCATCCACGCTGCGAGCCCGAGCCCGGAAGCCTCATGTTGTGACCGTGGTATCAGCCTGAAAATCCTTGCTCGGGATGTTGAGGGTCTCCCAGGACTGGAGACTCAACTGATACCCAATTGTCCCTTGGCGCCAATTCGGGAGCGCTCTCATGTCCGGTTCCGGTTACGAAGCGGTGGCACAGCGCGGGCGGGTGCCGCCCCGCTGATCCCGTGATCGCATGTACGGCTACATGGCAAAGCCTTCCAGCTGGATTTCTGTAGCACGATGACATTTAACATAACGTCCAGGCGACATTGCCTGCAGTTCGGGTTCCACTTCTTTGCAAATGTCTGCTACATAGGGACAGCGCGGATGAAAGTGGCATCCCGCCGGAGGCTGGGCCGGGTTGGCCACTTCGCCTGCCAGCAGTGTGCGATGTCCCTTGTATTCCGGATCGGGGTGCGGCACCGCCCCCAACAGCGCTTCCGTATAGGGATGCAGGGGGTGCCGGAACAGATCTTCGGTCTCGGCGATTTCCACCAGCTTGCCCACATACATCACGGCCACGCGGTCGCAAATATGGGCGACGACGTTGAGCTGGTGGGCCACAAAAAGATAGGTCAGACCGAACGACTCTTGCAACTCCTGCAACAGATTCAGGGTCTGCGCCTGAATGGACACGTCCAGGGCCGAAACCGGTTCGTCGCAGACCACGAACTGGGGATTGAGGGCCAAGGCCCGGGCAATCCCGATGCGCTGTCGCTGGCCACCGCTGAAGGCATGCGGATACCGATGGATGTATTCCGGGCGCAATCCCACCAGCGCCAGCAATTCGGCCACCCGGTCGGTCCGTGCTTGCAAATCCTTGATGCCGTTGTTGAGGAGCGGCTCCCCGATAATCTCCAGCAAGGTCATGCGGGGATTGAGGGACGAGAAGGGGTCCTGAAAGACCATCTGGGTGTGCCGGCGAAAGACCCGCAGGGACGCGGCATCGAGCTGCACCACATCCACCCAGCCCATTTCCCGGTCGTTGTACAGGATTTCGCCGCGGGTGGGCTCGATCGCCCGCAGCACGGTGCGCCCGGTCGTGGTCTTGCCGCAGCCGCTTTCCCCGACCAACCCGAAGGTCTCCCCTTTGCGCAAGGTGAATTCCACCTTGTCCACGGCCTTGACGGTGCCTACAGTGCGGCGCAGCCATCCGGCCTGAATGGGAAAGTGCTTGCACAGGTCGCGGACCCGCAACAGATCTTCGGCAGGCGACCGGTCACTGGACGTATCCAGGGGGACCGCTGCCGTTCCGGGTGCATGGTCCATCAGCGGGTCTCAATCGGTATAGAGATGACAGGCCACAAAATGGTCCGGTGCCGCCTCCAGGGTGGGCGGCAGGGCGACATCACAGATTCCGGACATGAAATCGGGGCAACGCGGATGGAAGGGGCATCCCGGCGGCACGTCCAGGGGATTGGGCACATTGCCCTCAATGGCCTGCAACCGTTGGCCCGTGCGTTTTTGAATACGCGGAATGGATTCCAGCAGGGCCCGCATGTACGGATGCTTGGGATGCTTGAATATTTCCCGGACCGGAGCCTGTTCCACTACGCGTCCCAAGTACATGACCGCCACCGCGTCGGCCATTTCCGCGATCACGCCCAGGTCATGCGTGATGAACATAATGGCCATGTGCAATTCGTCCTGCATGCGCCGCATCAAGGCCAGGATCTGCGCCTCGGTGGTGACATCCAGGGCGGTAGTCGGTTCATCCGCAATCAGCAGACTGGGTTCCAGCATGAGGGCCATGGCGATCATGGCTCTCTGCCGCATGCCACCGCTCAACTGATGCGGATAGGCCCGAAAATTCCGGGCCGGATTGGCTATGCCCACATGGGCCATGCTCTCGATCGCCCGGGCTTCGGCTTCCGCTTTGGCTTCCGGCAGATGCAGGGCAATGGTCTCGGCCAACTGGTTGCCAATCGTGTGCACCGGACTGAAGGAAGCCATCGGTTCCTGAAAGATCATGCTGATGCGGGACCCGCGAATGTCCCGCATGAGCGGATCCATCGGCCGGAGTTCGGCAATGCGGATCGGCTCTGCCCCTGCCTCGCCGTAGCCATGAAAGAGAATTTGGCCGCGTACGATTCGGCCGGGTTTTGGCACGATCTGCAGGATGGACTGGGCCGTCACGCTTTTGCCGCACCCGCTTTCCCCGACCACGCCCAACGTCTGGCCTGGGGCCAGGGTCAGGCTGGCCCCGTTGACGGCTCTGACGATCCCTTCCCGGAGGTAGAAGTGCGTTTCCAGATCCTGGATTTCCAGGAGCGGCGCCGGACTCATGGGACGGGCCCTCGCCACCGTGCCACGGCATTGTGTCGCGCTGAATGCGGGTCGCTCTGGCGACGGTCGTCAGAAGGCATAGGGATCAGCCGCATCTCGGAGCCCGTCACCGGCAAAGTTGAAGGCCAGGACCACTGCCACCACGAAGAAGCCGGGCCAGAGCAGCCAGGGGGCCAGGGCCAGGGCCCGCAGATTCTGGGCTCCCTGCAACAGCACACCCCAACTGATGATCGGCGGCTGCAGGCCCAGGCCCAGAAAACTCAGGGCCGTTTCGCTCAGGATCATGGCCGGAATGGCCAGCGTGATGCTGGCAATCAGGTGGCTGGTGAACGAGGGCACCATGTGCCGCAGGATGATCCGCAACTGACCGGCATTGGCCAGCCGGGCTGCCAGGATGAAATCCTCTTCCCGCAGGGACAGAAAGCGGCCCCGTACCACGCGCGCGATGCCGGTCCAGCCAATGAGCGACAGGATCACCGTAATGCCGAAATAAATGCGTAGCGCACTCCAGTCCGGCGGCAGGATGGCGCCCAGGGTAAGCCAGAGGGGGATGGCGGGCAGCGACCGCAGGAACTCGATGATGCGCTGAATCACCGTGTCGACGGCGCCGCCGTAATAGCCGGATATGCCCCCCAGCAGCACGCCGAAGAGGAGCGAGAAGCCGACCCCAACCAGGCCGATGGACAGGGAGATGCGGGAGCCGTACAGAATACGGGAGAACAGATCGCGGCCCAGATCATCGGCCCCCAGCAGAAACAGGGGGTGTTCCGTGGATTCCAGGCCAAAGAGATGCAGGTCCGTCTCAAACTGGCCCCAGAACAGGTAGGGATCACCGTGGACCAGAAAACGCACCTGGTGGATCTGGGAGGCGTCCGGCACCACCTCCATTTTCAGGGTCTCTTCGTTGCGGGTCGAAGTGAAACCGTATACGTACGGGGGCCAGACGAAGGAGCCGGCCTCCACGAAACGCAGGCGCATGGGCGGTGCCATGACGTATTGGGAGCTGAACCGGTTGGGATCGTGCGGCGACAGAAACTCCGCGAAAACAGCTGCGGTGTAGGCGACCAGCAGCACGCCCATAGCAAGGAGTGCGACGCGATGCCGACTAAAGCGCCACCACATCAGCTGCCACTGGGAAGCCGTGAAGATCTGGGCCTGGGGCGTGTCGCTGCCGTTGGGATCTGCCATGAGCGCCGGAGCCTGAAACGGGGGTGGCCTATTCCAGCCGAATGCGGGGATCCACGACGGCCAGCAACACGTCGGAGATGAGCGTGCTCAGAATGGTGAGGGATCCCAACAGCAGGAACAGACTGCCCGCCAGGTACATGTCCTGACTCATCAGGGACCGGATCTGAATTGGTCCGGTGGTGGGCAGGCTGAGGACAATGGAGATGATGGTCGCGCCGGATATCAGTTGCGGGAGCACGTAGGCCATGCTGGAGATGAAAGGATTCAAAGCGACCCGCACGGGATATTTCAGGACCAGCCGCCATTCTTTCATGCCTTTGGCGCGGGCCGTCACCACGTAGGGCTTCCGCAACTCGTCCAGAAGATTGGCGCGCATCGTACGAATGAGCCCGGCGGTGCTGGAAATGCTCAACACCAGTACGGGAGGCCAGAGATGCGCCAGCAAATCCACAAATCGGGCCCAGCTCCAGGGGGCCTCGCGGTAGGCCTCGGAAAAGAGACCGCCCATGTCCAGACCAAAGACACTGAAGCCGATCCACATCAGCACCAGGGCCAGCAGGAAGTCGGGAATGCCCTGCCCAACAAATCCCAGAAAGGTGAAACTGTAGTCAAACGGGGAGTACTGATGCGTGGCTGAGTAAATGCCAATGGGGAACGCCAGTATCCACGTGACAACGATGGTGACGAAAGAGATGGCAACCGTCCAGGCCAGGCGGTCCCAGATCAGATCGCCCACGGGGCGATTCCATTGCATGGAGTGTCCGAAGTCGCCGCGGGTCACGATGCCGCCCAGCCACTTGAAGTACTGGACCCAGACCGGCTGGTCCAACCCGTAGCGGTGCCGCAGCGCGGCCAACAGCGCCTCGCTGGCTTCCTGTCCGGAGGCCTCCAGCTGGGTGGCATAGGCCGAGATGTAGTCCCCGGGGGGCAGCTGAATCAACACGAAGGTCACAGCCGAGATGACCAGGAAAGTGGGGATGAAGAGCAACAGGCGGCTCAGCAGGAATTTCAGCATCTGGCGGGAAAAGTAAGTCTGACGCTGGCCAGCACCGGGGGCGGTCCGGGACCGGTTACCGGTCCCGGACCACCGGACCGGGTGCTAGGAGTCAATCCACCACTGGGCCGGCTGGTAATGGGTCCACATGCCGTATTCAATGCTCAGGATGTCTTCGGACTGCGGGTGATTGCGCACGGTATTGCGGATCACCGAGGGCCGCGGGACCAGACCCACGGTCCCGATGGCCCAGACATTCTCGGCATTGATCTGCAGCATCTGGCGCCCCAGTTCCTTGTAGCGGTCCGTGCCGTAGGGTTCGGCCTGCCACTGCACGGTAATGTCCCACAGCTCTTTGATGATGTCGGGGGGTTCCATGCCTTCGGTGCCATCGGTGTCCAGCCACTGCCGCCACAGCGGCCCGCCCAGGGGCGTGCTGCTCCAGTGCCATGGCGGCCGGTAGCGGATCGGCTCGTTCTGGCGGGAGTAGGGTTCGGAAGAACCCCCGATTGCCCACACCCCAATATCATGTTCGTTGGCCCGCATGCGTTGCATGAAGAACTGCTGATCCTGGCCCTTGACATTGATGTTGATCCCGACCGCGGCCCAATAGGATTTGATCAGGTTGGCTACCTCGGAGAGATCAGCCCGCCCGGCATCCACTTCCATGGTCAGCGTCAGGGTTGTGCCATCCGGGCGCAGGCGAAACTTGCCGTCGCTGTCGTACACCAGGCCGATGCTGTCGAGCAACGCGTTGGCCCGGTCCACGTCATACTCGGTGTAGTACTGATCCATGCCGTCTTCCCAGAAACCGGGCCCCGGATGCATGATGGGATTGCGGGGCACGCCGCGCCCGCCGAAGCGCAATTCGTTGATTTCAGCGCGGTCGATGGCATGCGAAAGGGCCTGCCGCCACTCCAGGGTGTTGAACAGTTCCCGCAACACCTCGTCCTGGTGGGTGTAATTGAACGCAAAGCCCATTTCGGAGGCGCGCAGATCGGGATGGAGACGGGCCATGAAGTTGCCGGATTCCTCGTTCTCCTTGTACAGCGGGAAGTCCGCCAGACTCAGGAACCAGCTGTGGTGGGTACCCTCGCCCGCCAGCACTTTGGCGGTCAGCACCTCCCGGTTTTCCACCACGACCTTGCGCAACGTGTCGATATAGGGCAGCTGATGGCCTTCGGCATCCACGGACCAGTAATAGGGGTTGCGGACATAGGCCGTGTTGCCCTGGGTGTCCTGTTTCTCGAAGATCCAGGCGCCCAGCACGGGCAGATCGGGATCCTGCTGCGTTTCGCCGGCATCGGCATGAAACTCGTAGGCTTCATACCAGGCATCGAAATTCTCTGCCTGCGCTTTGGCGTTGGCCTCGGCGTTGTAGTTGATGTGCCACTGCTGCAGATATTGTTTCGGTGCCCACAGGGCCAGCGAAGGCAGAATGTCGATCACGCTGGGATACGGCACCGCGAAGGTCAGTTTGAAGCTGTAGTCGTCCTGGACTTCCAGCTGCAGCGGCGTGCCGCCCGGAGCCAAATCCTTGTCAATGACCGGAGTCAGTTCCTCGTTCAGCAGAATGTCCTCATACCAGAACAGGACATCGTCCGTAGTGAAGGGACTGCCATCGGACCAGCGGGTTCCGGCGCGCAGGTGGATGGTCAATTCCTGGCTGTCGGTACTGAGTTCAAAACTTTCCACCGCCAGTGGAATGATGTTGTCCAGGCCATAATTGCGACCGGCCAGGGCTGCGCCGCGCGCGTTGGAGATTTCAAAAAGATTGGCCGTGGGGTCCGCGACGACACTGGACAATTCGCCGCCGTAGCGGCCCAGCTGGTCGAAGACTTCCAGCACCCGGGGCGCGGCCGGCAAGCGCTCGTCCACCGGCGGCAAGGTGCCGGCCTGCACCATTTCGCGCAGGGCCGGGGCTTCCCGGTACTTGCCCATGGGCATTTCCGGGGCCTCCGCCTCCGCCGCAGGCACTTCCTCGACCGTGGCGGGCGTGTCGCCGCCGCAGGCTATGAGCACACTGCCGGCTACGGCGGTACTGCTCACAATGAAAAATTCTCGTCGGGAAATGTGTCGGGTCATTGCCGTGTCCTTGATGTGAGTACGACAGTCACCTGGCAACGACGCTTCCGCCGGGCACGGGCATGGCATGCCCCAGGAATGTTCGGCAACGGCAGGGGACTGCCTGAATGGAAGTGTCCAATTCTAGCGCAGAATCCGGCAGGGCGCGCAGCCCCCAACCAATGGGCCTGCCCACCGGCCGGGACCGGAAGACCGGTCCTGCCTACGGTTCTACCAGCAGATCCTGGGTCAATATGGACCAGGCGGCCGCCGGATCAGTGGCAAACAGCGGCGCAATCAAGGGCAGGAAACCCCGGGGCTCGCACACCGGCATCTCGCTGTCGGGAAAGCTGGCAGGGCCCAGGCCGCTGGCCAGCCGGACCGGCGGCCAGTCCTGCAACTGTGCCGGCAATACCGACCCCATGCCATGCCATACCGTGGCCGGCTGGTGGGCGGCCGCGGGCAGCAGCACATGCAGCCTGCGGTGCGCGGATTCCAATACGCCGTGCAGGGCCGTATCGGGGTGCCTGCGGCCCTGCCATACCCGGAGAGCCCGGGTGAAGCTCTCGGATACCGACAGGAGGTCGAACTTTCCCGGTCCCCACGCTTCCATGGCCCGCCTGCCGATCCCCCGGACTTCGCGCGCGCGATGCACGGCAGCCAACATTTCCTGCAAAGGCCCGAACCGGAAGTATGCGGGGTGGGGCGCGATGTTGGGGATCGCGACCGGATCGAACCGGCCGGCCACCCGGATCCCGGCTCGGAATTCCGGTGCAAGGGCGCTCTGGCCTGCAAAGACAATCTGCAAAGGGCTCTGGTACAGTGCCAGGCATTCTGTCAGCACGGATACGGTGGAGTTGCGTCCCTGCGCAGGCTCGGGTTCTTCCTCGTAGCCCCCGCAGACCAGCAGCAGGTCCGGCTGTCCACTGCGCAATTCCTGGCGCAGGCGCCAGGCCGGGAGCTCGCCCTGCAACAGGGTGACGCCGATCACATGGGCTGGCTGGCTGTGCACCGCCGCTTCCAGCTGGGGGAGCCACAACGGCGTCCGAGTTATAACCCAGACCTTGAGAGGCGGACGGACACTGGCGGTCAACAGCACGCTGTCCAGGCGATACGTGGCGGCGTGGGATTCCCGCGCGGGCAACCAGGCGTGTTGCAGGTCGCAGCCCATAAACTGACCCAACGTGTTCAGTACCCATTGCATACCAGGGAGCACCGTGGCCCCGGCCGCTTCTGCCTCGCACAGGGCCTGCTCCGCCTGCGGGGTCTGTTCCACCAGCCAATTGACCAGGCGCCAGGCCCCGGAGACCTGATCGCAGAGACAGGCCTTGACATGACCGTCGTCCAGGCCCACGCACAGGATCCCGCCTGGGGCCGCTGCCATCCCGGACCTCAAGACCACAGCCGGGACACCCAATCCACGAACCCGGACCGGCCCAGTGCTGTCCAGGTGCGATCCAAAAAGGCCGTCAACAAGGTAATCCGGGACGTCAGGAGGCGGGCCAGGACCATGCCGCTGGCCAGCAGCAACAGCGGTTGTCCCAGGCGCATCAGCCCCTGGGCCATACGGGCCACCGGGCCCGGCAATTGCTGCAGCAGCGTCGGCGAGAACGTCAGGGTCAGGATCACGGCCGATGTGATCAGCACGGCGATGGGCAGCCAGTAGGCCGTGGAAACCGCCGTCAGGGCCTGCGGTCGTAGGGTACCTTGCCAGGTCCCCAGCAAGACCGTCGTCAAGGCCGCAGCCACCAGAAAGGCACCTGCTACGGACGCCAGGCGCGCCAGCCACAACGCCACTGTGCCCGCTCTGGAATCGATCCGGCCGCGGGCCAGGGCACCCGCGGCCAGTAGGCCCCCCAGAATCAATGGGACCAGTGGCGAGTCAGGGCGGGCCAGGGGCAGGAGCCGCCGTGGTGCCAGCAGCTCTTCCCAGACCAGGAGTAACAGATAGCCCAGCAAGGCTCCCAGAAAGAGGTGTTGCATCAGGCGCGAGTGCCATTGCTGACCCAGAAACAGGCTGAAAAGACTCAGGGAGATGATCAGGCCCGTCCAGACTCCGGCGACCTCCAGTTGCTCAGGAGTCAAGATCGGCCTGCGTCCAGGGAGGGGTGATGTAAGAGCGCAGCAGCAACGCGATCAGGAAGGCCAGGATCAAGGCGGTCGAGACCCAGTTTTGCGCGGCCATGTGGAGTCCGGTTTCGCGGGTCTGCAAATCGGGAAACCGGTCCGCGTTCAGCCGGGCATAGGCGTGTGCTCCATGGTAGCCGCGCACCACGCCGGCCAACTGCGTCGAATCCTGATAGGGTCGGATCTGCTGGTCCAGGCCCGCGCTCGTGATGGCCAGGACCGGGGTCTCGACATGCGGGGCGACCTGCTCCAGCCAGTGGATGACGTCATGGACCTCGGCGGAGACCACGATCTGCAGGTCCGGCTCATGCGTGGCCAGCCAAGGCCGCAAGCCCGGCAGCACGACAGGGCCTCCCGGCCAATAGCCCACCTCCTGGACCGTCGCGGGCGGTGTCACGTCGCGCAGGGCCACCGCTTGTCTGCGCCGCACCGTGCCCAGCAGCTCCCGGGCCTGGGCCAGCCCCAAAGGATGCTGCGTGACAAGATGCAGATCGGCCGGCACGGCCAGCAAATGGGTCAACACCGGTATTAAGGGCAAATCCAGTTCGCCGGCGACCGCTGGATTGTTCTGCCAGTACACCAGGACCTGGCTGCCCGGCCCCAGATTCTGAATGGTCTGCCAGGCCGCTTGGGTGCCATCCCAGGGGTAGGGTACGGTGGGCAGGGACAGGGAACCCAGCCAGAATGGCAGCAGCGCGGCCAACAGAAGGACGGCATAAAGCAGGAATTGGCGCCGGATATCCTCTGCCGGAGGTTTGCCGGGCCGGGGCATCGAGGCAGGCGCAGCCGACAGATCGAAGCGCGCTTGCATTTCCTCCAGTGTGGCGGGATCCAGGGACTCGGACGCCTGCGGAGCCGGAACCCAGGTGCCGCCGAAGTGCGCGACATCCCGTTCCGGTATCAGACCTGTGAGGACATGCAACAGCACGGGCTGTGCCGCTGCCTGGCCAACCTCCGATGTATCCTGCTCCGGGGTCTCGGTCTGGGTCTCCGGATCCGTGCCGGGTTCAGGCCCGTCTCCGGGAGTCTTCCCAGGCTCCGCCCGCGCGGATTCCGTGTCCGGCGGGGCCGCATCCGGGGGATGGACCGCCTCGGGCTCCCGCAGCGCGCCGCAGTGCCGGCAATACAGATCCCCGGCCTCGTTTTCATGCCCGCAATGGTGACAGAGGAAGCTCGGCATGTTGTTCTGCAGCGACGGGAAGGAGACAGCCCCCTTCAGGCGTCCGGTTCCTGCGGGTCGGGCAGACCCAGAAGGTACTGGAACGTGGTGGCGAACAGCAGCAGGCCCGTACCCAGCAGCAGGCCCCGCATGACCGGTGTCGCCACGAGATGCAGGGCATTGTCCAAATAGGGTGCAAAGGGGGCGGGCATATGGGCATTGATCCAGGGCATCTGCAGTGTCAATACGGGCAAGAGACCCAGCAGCAGCCATCGCATGCCGCGGCGGCGCAACCGCACGGCTACCCACAGCGCACCGGCCAGAACGAACAGCGTGGAGGCCATCAGTGCGGCCTCGGCCGGTACCAGCACATAGGCATAGATCCACTGCAAGGCGGTACTTGCCAGACCGGCCCGGTCCCCCAGACCCATCGTCACCACTCCGGTGGTCATCAGTAGGAGTGCCAGACTGTACCCCCAATCGGTTTGGGCGCGCCAAACGCGCCGTACATGCACGAAAAGCACATGTAACAGCCCGATGACCAAGGCCAAGGCGGCCAGATCGCGGAGCCAGTGGTACAGGACGACGGTAGGGAATACCAGCGGCCAGCCCGTCCAGGGTTGCAGGATGCGGTCGTAGACAATCCAGAGGACAGTCAGGAAGATGACGGTCCAATTAATCAGGCGCAGCCACGCAGGCAGTTTCGGACTCATGCGGATCGCGGCGGATGGTCAGAGCAAAGCCACGACCACGGAGATGGTGCCGGCCAGCAGCAGAATGGCCGCGGTCAGGAAGCCCAGCCAACCGGCCCAGTAGCCTGCATCATAGGTCCGACGGGCATCCGTCTGGGTCAGGTGGGCAAAGGTCTCCTCTCCCAGTGTCCGCGGCAATACGGCCGTGGCCGCGAGCTCGGCTTTGATGTGATTCGGATCCTGGCGCGTACCCAACGTATAGCCCACGGTATCGGCGTGCGGCGCGTAGGTGTTGGCGATCCCCATCTGTGTCCCCACGGTCGGTCCGGCCCATCCTGCGGTCAGGGGACTGTCGTCCACGTGGCGGGCCTGCAGGCCTTCCTGCGTATGGGCCAAAGCCAGATTGGTCAGCAGCCAGCTGTAGGCCGGTCCCGTGACCCGCACGGAAGTGGAGGCCGGGGGCAGACCGGCCGGCGTGGTCTGATGCCATGCTTCCTGCAACGGCAGCAATTCCACTTCCCGCGCGGAAAGCTTGCAGGGGATATGCAGAGCATGACCGGCTTCCAAGGCCTCCATGCGGGCTTCCCGCCAAGCCTTGAGATATTGTCGGCTAAGGGACACGCTGTTCCTGGGACGACTCCGAGGACCAGCCGTTGAGACGGTCCGCCAGCGCACCGGGCAAAGCAATGCCCAAGAGGGCCAACAGGGGTTGCAAGAAGAGCAGGCAGTGACCTGCCAGCAGGGAATAAGGCGCATGGCCTGCCTTCAGGAGCTGCACCAAGGTATCCCAGCCTGGCTCTGTCTCCCGGGGGGGTTCAGGGGGAACGAAGGCAGATGGCTGATTCACAGAAAAAGCAAAGGCTGGATTTCAATGATGCAGGCCATCCATTAGGGTTACAGAACCTGCCTTGACTGCGGGCCGAGTGCAATGGCCTTTCAGAATATACCTTAGCTTCGGGAATATACCTTATAGGGAGACCTCTGGCCGAAGCTGCAGTCCTCACCCAAGAGCACTTTGTCCTGGGACCTCGCAGTACATTGGGGCAGATTGGCGCAATGTGAAGTCGCGGCTTGCCCAAGTGTGCTCTCAGACAAGCCAGGCTGTGTCTCGCAAAGGGTCAGAAGGCCCTTTGCGGAAAGATCGACTTCATATACATCCGTTCCGGTACAGCCTCGTATACCTCATCGCAGTGCGACTTTGTGCAGCTGCAATAGGGATGCAGGCAACGCTGACTGATGGCAGCGCGTCGTGAAATGCCAATGGCCCGTCTTTCGCTTCCGGGCCGACCCTGCTAGAGATCCTGACGCACTGTACCGGTCAGTTGGGCCTGTCCCATATCCTTTCTGATCGTGCTCATTGCCCTTTGTTATTTCTCCGGACCCTGGCGCAGGGCGGCCTTCCATTGTTCCCGAATTTCAAGATTGCCTTGGGTGTTCAGTGTTGTGCCGATTGTGTGCAAGAGACGAATCCGGCTTGGGGCTTCAAGCAGTGCAAAGGTCGATTCTATAAGTCTGGGGATGCTCAGCACATGCACACTGATCCCCTCTTCCCAAGCATCTCTCAACTCCTGCGATATGGCCTCTGCGTCCGGATGGCTGGTACTGGGGGCGGCAAACAGGAGATCCGGTATGGGTAGGGGCATGTTCCGAATCTTGTTCAACGAATTCTGTACATCTGCGATTCTGAGTTCGTATTCTTTCACTTCAATTGCAAGTACGGCCTTTGACTCGTCCGGTCGTGAGAAGCAAAGGATATCGGCAGGCCTTCCCTTTGCCGAGTCGGATTCGTAAAGTTGTTGCGATTCGATTTTCGAAAAGAGTGCAAAATCGTGGTTTAGGGTATGCAGCAATGCAACGCTGACTGCCATGGGGCGCAGTCCGCTGCTTTGGCCTGAAAGAAATCTTCTGATTGTTCCTAGGAGATCCAAGAGGCTTATGTGCTGAGGCACCTGATACCGGATGTCTTGTTGCTGTGCCAGGCGACGTCCAATGCTCTGCAAACAGCGGCCAAAGATTTCCTGGAGGCTCGCTACCGGCGCTTCATCCAACGGGCGCAGCAATTCTGTGAGGGAATGCCATCCCTCCTGGTCCTTCAGGGACTCCTGTTTTTCTTCCAGATGACTTCGCCTCAACGGATTGTTGACGTACGGGTCTGGACTTGTACCCAGTACATTGTTGGCCGTACGGTTCCAGGGAACGATGATGTTCTTGCAAAAACTGCGGGCATCCCAAGGTCTTCCTTTCCGTGCAGAGGTTTCCTCACCAGACTGTTGCAAATAGAGAATTCCCCTCCGTTCATCCTCGATCTTCCCAAGCAATTGGGTCATCAATGCGTACCGGATGGACAGGGTCTGGGAGTTGATCAAGGGGTCCATTGTCGGGTCAGCTTCCGATTCCGGGTTTTGGATCGCGGCTGTCCATTGGCACTCTAACCACTTGTTGATTTTATCTTGAGACGTCAAGGCAGATTCCTCTTGCAAAACCATAAGGTCAATCGTTGCGATGCAAGAGGAGGGCCAACCAATACCACAGGACTTGGACAGGAGACTTCTGTGCTGCTGTGGCCCTTTGCTGCAATCCGCCATACTCCCGGATATTTGCGGTTCTGGATGGCATTGAACTTAGGATGCGAAACTTGAAAAATTTCCGGAATGGGTCGAACGGCTTCTTGCGTTGAAGCCCTCAAGCCATGGAAGGGCACTGTAAAGACATCAAGATTGGAAGGAGAAACGGGTTGTGTCCACATCCTGCCTGTGGCACTGAAACTGTGGGAGGATTTGTTCGTGTTGCCGGTCCAGCGCTCCTGGCTGCCTGCAACGGCAGTCAGTCTTGGCCGGTCCTGCCAGGTGAAAAATTGAGCCACAGAGTTTCCCGACGCGGTTTGCGTACAGAGTGGCAGTTTTTCTCGGGACCGTCGATTCTATGCCAAGTCCCGAAAATCTCTTCGTACAGACTGCATCTATACCCGGAAACGACAGCGCGACCCTTGATCCTGTGCAGGCATGCGGCAAGTTCCCGGTGCTGTGCGTCATCCATTTCATGTGCATAGGCATTCTTGTCGCCGCGCACCGCATGTACATAAGGAGGATCCACGTAGAACACTGTGTCCTCCGAATCGTACCGTGCAATAGCCTCCAATGCCGGGGCGTGTTCAATTTGTACGCGCTGCAACCGCTGCACAATGTGAGGCAGATGGTCGATGGCACCCAACCATCGGGACACGGCACCGGCCATGCCGGCTCGGGTTGTAAGTACGCAGTGTGCCCACCGACCTGCGCTGCTTGTTTGGGCAAGTCCCGTGCGGGTTTGCCGCGCCCGCACATAGAATCTACGGGCTCTCTCCAAATCGGAAATGTCCGGCTCTGGACAACAGGCAATCCGCAATTCTTCCCGGGAAAATGGAGTGAGGCTGATTGCCTTGATCAGTGCGTCCCCATGATCCCGGAGAGTTTTGAAGAAATTGACCAACTCGCCATCCAGATCGTTGTACGTTTCCACAGGTGCAGGCCGACGGTTCAGCAGCACGGCTGCCGATCCGCCGTAGACATCGCAAAAATGACGGCAATTCTCGGGGATGCGAGGCAGGATGAAGTCAAGATGACTGTACTTTCCACCGTACCAGCCGAATGCAATCCGACGCCTGCCCCGCACCGCGTGCTTCCCCTTCAACTTCTTGCGTTCCATATGGCCTCCTCTGATATCGGCAGTCACATCTTGCACCGCGCAGTTCCCTCAGATAGTCAGCCAGATTTGGTCCATTGGAAACCTCCGACAGGTTGGCTTCCTACTGACTACATTCCAGAGCAGAAGGTTGGCAACATCCTAGACTCCATCATGATAGTACATATTAGCTAAATCTAGAGAATGTTGCGCCAAACGCGGACAGGACAATGGCAATGTTGCAACAGGTCTGAAATGTTCGCTATACATACCGGATTTTATCTGGCTGAGAGATACTTGTGTGCTGCAGCCCGTTTTGCGTCAATATGCTGCCGTACCAGATCGAGAGCGATTCCTCCGAGTCCCGTTTTTCCCATCACCGCGCATGCCGACTCGAAGGTGTCCGGTGCCACGGGACGGTAGTCAGACAGTCCTGACGGCTCTGCCCGAGAGCAGGCACCGACCATCCAACAGACAATATTTCAACACGGCCCGCACGGTTCTGCCTATTGTAGGGGATCCCGACCTGGCCGAGCCGATACTGCTACGACACAGTGCCATTGGAGAGCATATGGTCAAGACGGCCAGATCTCGGCTCCAGCAGTACAGGATTGTCGTAGAGAATGCGAGAGGTCAGCCGGTCCAAGGCTGTAGGATGCGGTCATAGACGATCCAAAGTATGGTCAGGAAGATGGCCGTCCAAGGGAAACGGCTGGGCTGAAACTGCAGTCCGTGCCCGGGATCACTTTGTCTTGGAACACGCCGGACATTGGGACGAACCGGCGCCATGGGAAGTCACTGCTTGCCCGGATATGTTCTCCTCCAAGTCAGGCTTTATCCCGCGGCCCACTGATCCTTTCTTGCAAGACCGATTTCATACCGAATATTCCGGCGCGGCAGTGTATGTCCTACCTTAGGGAGGGCATACGCAACGGGAGACAGAGCAGCGGCTTTCCGTCTTTCGTGGTGCATTCTGCCTCCGGGTTGCCATCGCCCTGATGGAACTCTGCAGATCGGGTCAGATGCCCACCTGATTTCATCTGTGCCAGCATCGCCAAGTCGGCCGCCCAATGGAATTGTGGCTCCGGTGATCCCGGCGGCGGGTTTTCCATTGGAATGCGGGATACGCGGCCGCGCAGGCAATTGACTGGCTTTGTCAGTGGCATTGCAGTGCTGCAATAAGTGTGGGTGGCAGGAGAGTCGGGGGACGATCTGCCAATAGACAGTAGTTTTCTTGCATTTGGACGAAGTTTACATTTCATCTGGACGCTCTCAACCTTGCAGATGGCCGAATGTAAAAATTACAATTGGACGATGAACGGGAATATTCTTTACCCCCGCTATGCAGAACGGCATTTGGCCGAGGCACTGGAGGATGCGCCCGTGGTGCTGATTCATGGTCCGCGTCAGTGTGGCAAGACCACTCTGGCCCAGATGGTCTGTGCCCCGGGGTATTTGGCTTGGCATGATGCGGTACGGACTGGGCGGGGACGCCCGGTGAGTTTCCGGGCCGCCAGACCCAGAGGATACGCCTACTTCAGTTTCGACGACGCGGTGGCTCGCGCGAGCGCGCGGGCGGACCCAATGGGCTTCGTCGCCGACCTGCCTGAGCGGGTTATTCTGGATGAGGTGCAGCAGGTGCCCGCACTCTTTGCGGCCTTGAAGCTGGAGGTGGACCGTAGGCGGGTGCCCGGCCGCTTCCTGCTGACCGGTTCAGGCAATGTGCTGCTTGTCCCGGCACTCTCCGACTCGCTGGCCGGACGCATGGAGATGGTCCGGTTGCATCCGCTGGCCCAGTGCGAGTTGCAGAGCAACTCGACCTCGGTGGTTACCGTGGATGGGTCTCCAGGTTTCCTCAATGCCCTGTTCGGCGGAGGATTCGAGATACAGCGCACCGCGCGATTAGGCAGGGACCTCAGAGAGCGCATCGTGGCCGGTGGTTATCCGGCGGCACTGGTGCGGTCCCCGGGCCGGCGGCGAAGCAATTGGTACCGCAACTACCTTAATGCCCAGGTACAAAGGGACGTGCGCGACCTTGCCCGCATCCGTTCCTTGGATCTGCTGCCGAGGCTGCTGTCGATGGCGGCCACACAGACGGCCACACTGTTCAACCTCTCGGATTTGGCCGCGCCATTCCCGGTCAGCCGACCCACAGTGCGCGCTTACGTTACCCTTCTGGAGCAGGTATTCTTGCTGGAGGAACTGCCAGCTTGGCACAGCAATCGCCAAAGCCGCTTGGTCAAGAGACCGAAAATTCACTTGGGTGATACCGGATTGGCCTGCGCCCTGTTAGGCATGGACGCTGCTGGACTTGCGACGCACCGGTCTCTGTTGGGGCAGCTGCTGGAGACATTCGTGTACCAGGAGTTGCGACGGCAAGCCAGTTGGCACGACGACCTCATGTCGTTCTTCCACTTGCGCGACAAGGACGGCGTGGAAGTAGACATTGTGATTGAGCGTGGGGGGCAGACCATTGCAGGGGTAGAGGTCAAGGCCGGAGCGACGGTCACCACATCGGACTTCCGCGGACTGCGAAAATTGAAGGATGCCGTAGGCAGCCAGTTCGCTGGTGGCGTGGTGCTCTACGATGGAGAGATGAGCGCGCGCTTCGGCGACAGGCTTTACGCTGTGCCGATACGCCTGCTTTGGGAAACTCCCTGAGCCTCCTGGTGGACGGGCCTTGCACCGTGGAGTGCAGATGTCCCCCGTTCCATTCCTTGCGGCAATCGGCCCATGCCAAAGAACTACTTGACCGGCACATCCCGATCCCCGTAGCGGGGACAATCCGTTACATAGAGAGATGTCCCGTTTGGTATCGCAAATGTTCCCGCCACCGATCGGCTTCCTTCCGATAGCAATCAGCATCCAAGTACTCCATTTCTGCTCGCACAATCCAGGCCGACAGCGGATTTGACATCAATCCGCTGTCGGCACAGCCCAGTCTGTTGGCTTCCAGCAGGGGCCCCCGTGAAAGGGTCCACGATCCTGCGTTCGGGAAATTGATTGGTCTTGAAACAGAGAACAATCTTGAAACAGAGAACAATGGGTGGAGTGTCACCGAACTCGGACAGAGCCAGAGCCCAAAACAGACTTCCCGGACGCCGCGCAAACCATGTATGCACAGACATGATGGGGCGGTAATGCTGCTGAATTTGTTTTTCCCGCAGTGATTGGGTGGCAACGGGCAGACTATCGAACCGAGTTTCGATGGTCATTTGGAATGATGCAGTTGAAGATGATGGGTGGGGAACAGAGGTTGTAGAGTTGAAGTTGCAGCGTGAAAGAGCATGCGCAGTGTCATTGATGCCGTTAGCCAATGCCTTGTGATCCACCCTGGCTGTATAACGCCCACGTCACCATGGACGTGCAAAGTGTCCGGCGCCGGCGTGTCAAGTCAGCCGGCGCCGCGGGACAACGGCAAAACAGTCCTGCCCTCTCTACCCGACAGCAGGGGCCGATCCCCCAACGTGCCATCAATATCGCAATACGGGCAACGCGGCCTGTCGCGTGCCCGGGGCCCGACCTCGCTGATCAGGCATGGCGTCGACACAGTGACATTGGAGATCACAGGGTTGGGCTGGCATCACGGCCCCGGAGCTCCTGCTTCTGTGCTAGTATGAAGTCTCTGCAAGGCTTGCTTGCCAGGACTTTTTCCTCCTTGTCCTCCCCACTGGTTGCCACCGCCAGTTCCTCCATGGCCGAACCCGCAGACGCGCTCACTGCGTTTGGCGGAATTTCCGGTGTTGCCTGCCGTGTATTTGCGCCCTGCTGCCACACCCGCTGACCGTGCTGCTCTCTCCGGATTCAGGCAACCGTGGACCTGCCTGCTGCTGTTCCTGGCCACCGTCCTGCTGGAGTGGCTGGCCGCGGGCGGGATGCTGCTGGCCCAGCAGACCACCAGCAGTGGCTACTACTACCACGTGCAGCCCCGGGATACCTGGTTTTCCATTGCCCAGACTACCGGCTACTCGGTAGATGTGCTGCAAAGTCTGAATCCCCAGGCGGTACGCGACTTTGATATCGTGTACCGTGGCGAGAAGCTGCTGATTCCGGCCGACTTCTCCCAGCATGGCGCTCGTTACCACAGGGTTCAGGCCGGAGAGGCCTGGAACGGCATAGCGTACAGTTACGGCCTGAAGGTCAATCTGCTGTTGGGAGCCAATGGGGAAAGCAGTGCCAACCCGACTCCCTTGACCGTGGGCCGCAGCCTGTTTATTCCGCCTCCGCCTTCGGAATTGCCCCTCAATGCGCCGTTGCCGCCTCCGGCCTTGCCGGAAGGCGTGGCAGTCCCTGCGGCCTATCTGTCCCATTTGCCGGATGTCACGGTATTGTCACAGCCAGAACCCGTACAGCACCCCTTGGCGGAACTGGAACCCGACCCGAATCTGCCCGAGCCGGTGTGTCCCGTCCGGGCCAACGAAACGCTGGACTTCATGCAGGAGGCGCTGGCCTATTGGGCCCACAACCCGCAGGGTCTGGCGCAGAGTGCCATGGACTGTGACATCGCCATCCGGTCCATGATCTCGGATCGGGACATCAATGGCGATGGCTTTATTGATCTGCTCCTGACCTACGACCTGAACGCTCTGGCCGGGCCGGGCCACAGCACGGGGATGGTGCTGTTCCACTGGCAGGGGGACGGCCTGGTGCTGGAACTGCAGGTGAAAGCGGCAGGGGAACTGGTATTGCTGGTGGTCGGGGACATCAACGCGGACCAGATGTCTGATCTGATCTATTCCGATGAATCCTGCGGTGCCGAGGTCTGCTATACCGCGGTCTATATCGAAAGCTGGGACCCGGGATTGCGCCAATGGCGGAACTGGACGGCGGCTCCGGTCACCATGGTCAACGCGGAAGTCAAACTGCGGAAGGCGGAAAGCCTGGGAGAGGGTTTGGCTGTCAGCATTCAAGGCGGTGTGTACGAAAGCACCGAGGCCGGTCCGCAGCGGGTGCGCACGGAAATCTGGGCCAGTCCCGGCGGTCAGCCTTTCCAGCGCGTGGCCAACGAATACGGTCCTACCAACTATCTGTATCACATCGTGATGGAAGCCCATCACAAAACGCTGCAGTCGCCCTTCCAGGACTTGCACGAGGCCCAGATTCTGTACCGCCAGGCTTTGGCGGACCATATCCTGACGGTCTGGCATGATGCTTCGGAGCGGGATTACCTGCGTTCCTTCAGCCTGTTGCAGCTGGCCATCATTGCCGCCTACCAGGATCAGCCCGAAGTGGCTGCGGAAATCATCGATGTCTTGACTCAGGTGTATCCCTCTTCGGTCTTTGCCGGTCTCGGCCGCGTCTGGCACCAGGCCTTTACAGGCTCGGCAGACTCGGTGGTGGCCTGCACGGCAGCCCACGCCTACGTGGCTTCCCATCCCGCCACCTGGCAGCCTTTCGGTGCCTTCGGCTATGCCAATCCGTCCCTGAAGCCCGCGGATATCTGCCCGGTCCTGAACCCCTTCCACGATCGTCCGGGGGCGGCCGCGTTGCAGGATGCAACCGCGGCGGACGGCCCCCTGACCTCCCTGTTTCCCTCCGCGGACAAGCTGCGCCATATGGATCCCCTCACGTTTGCCGCCTCCGACGACCTGCCGGCTTGCCCGGGTACGCTCGACGGCTACCCCACAATGATTGAGACCGTACTCAATGGTCTCAAGGGGGACCTGATCCTGGTGGAGACCTGGCTGCGCCTCTGTGAGGTCATGTCGGATCAGGCCGGCGCGCTGCGCGCCGGCGACCTCAATGGTGACGGCAAGTCGGACGTGGTGGCGCTCGTGGTCGGGCAGGATGAAACCAGCCTGGGACCAGACCGGCAGGGGAGCCGCATGATGGTCTACTACCAGTCCTTTGGCGATGCGTACAGCCTCATCTTCATGCCCCCGACGCTGGGCCTGGGATCGCTGCTGGCCCTGGAGGACATCAATGTGGACGGCAAACTGGACCTGGTCTGGGTGGATACCGTCTGCAACTTCCTGTGTCTGTCAACAGTCGAAGTGCTGTCCTGGGACGGAGACTTTGTCAACAGCCACATTCGCAAGGGGGCGACCATCGCCAACGGCGCGGTCCGGTTGGCGCCGGTGCCCGCCACCAATCCCGGTCAGGGCCAGCAGATCATTCTGGAAGGCGGCATCAGCGGTCTCATCCCCGATGAACAGCAAGTGGATCGGGTGGAGCTGTGGGAGAGTATCCACGGAGCATCGTTCCAGCGGGTCTGGTTTGAATACAATCCCGACAATCCGGCCAGCCGCTGCATGGGACTGGCCCTGGTGGAAGCCGACGTGGTGCTGGAAGGGGCCTCTGCCTACGGGTATGGCCCGGCCCTGCAGCTCTATCGGGATGTACTGGATGACCCGACCCTGCAGGCCTGTAGCGTGACAGGCACACCATCGGCCACCGAACTGAAATTGCTGCGGGGCCTGGCCTATTTCCGGCTTGTGCAGGTCCATGCCCTGACCGGCGACATGCGGTCGGCCTTGCTGGCCCTGGACGAGATGCAGTCGGAGCTGTCGGACAATCCTTTTATCGCGATTGCCCGGGACTGGCGCGCGGCGTATGCGGCAGCCGCCCATCCGGTGACCGCCTGCCAGATGGTGTTGCCCCTCATTCAGGCGGAACCTGCAACGTGGCAGATCACGGACATATTTGGCATGGATCATCCGTCCGAGACAGAATCCACGCTCTGTTTTGTGCCGGAAACAGGGGAGTGACACGCGTCAACCCATTGGAACGCCGGGATCCTGTCCTCTGCACCTCTTTTTTCAGGTCCCCGCGGGTTTGGCGCGCGACCCAGCCACACGGTCCACTTCCCGCAATCGGCCAGGCTCTGTGGCCGATACACAGGATCCGGCGGGAATCTGCCACCGATCGTTCAGGCTGACCTGCAGGGTCTCGATTCTGTGCCCGGTCTCTGACGGGGCGGGAAAGCAGAGGCTGCCGACACCAGGGCAACGTCTGCTCTCCCCATTCGAGGCCTTGCACCCGGTAAACCCGGGTTGCCCTGGACCCAACTGTCACTGTCACTGCAACGTCCCGCCACTATGGTTGTTATGCGGCCGCGATGGGCACCGTGCCGTGTCACCGATACCAGACCTGTGCAGAGCCGTCTGGCATGACCTTCATACTCCAACGCTATGGTTGGGGCGCAGTGGCCCGCGCGGTGCGCAGGGCGACATAATGTTGTTCCACGCGCCCGGTCAGCAGCATGCCGCCGATGATCAGGAGCCAGAGCAGAAACAGGGGCCCCGTGTACTGGTGGATTTGCGTGGCGGCGTCAAGCCAGATGAGTTGCATCCCTGCACCGAGCAGGGCCGATATGGGCGCGATGCGTCTCAACATGCGGCCGACCCGCCACTGATAGCGGGCCGCAATCAGGAGGGACAGTCCCGCGGCCGCAAACCCGGTTTTGCCGGCCATCTCGTGGATCGCGGCGGCCGTGGCCCAAAGTGCACCGGGCACATCGAGATCAGCGGGCACTGCCAGGGCCAGGATCAGGGCGCCCGCGCCGGACAGGGCGGTACATAGGCCGGATACCGCAAAAAGCGCGGGCACCCAGGGCGAGCCCAAACGTTCCTGAATGATCCAGGTTTTCATCAGAAACCAGGCGGCTGCACTCAAGGCAATACCCGAGACCATGCGGGAGCCACCGCCCACACCGTAGAGCAACCGGTGATCGGCGATGGCGTGCAAGGACGCCAGCAGCGTGGGCTGGTCGGCCTGGGCCGAAACACGCCCCAGCACCGCGAATACCGTTGCGAATGCGGCGAGCACCAAAAACATACCTGCTTTGCGCGCCGCCGAGTCCCGTTGCAAGGGAGCCACCGACTGCGTGGCGGAAGAAGAAATTGAATTTGACATAAGATTGGAGCCGTTTAGAGGGGACAAAAAGGGCAAAACCGGCGAAACCGAACTAGGGCATCGCCTTCCCTTATTTTATATGAATTATTCATATAAATAGTAATGCAATCGCTTTGCGTCTCAACAGGGCAATCCCGCACAGGGCAGGAGCTGCGCGGTGCCAGAAGCTGTGCGGGAGTGTCTCCGGTCCCGCCGAGTTGTGTCAGGCAGGCCGGGCAGAGGGTACAAGGGCCATGCCACCCGGACCCGATCCGCAGCTGCCCGGCAATCCATAGCCGGGGATAGGCAGTTCCTGCCTGGCTCCCGTCGGCAGCCAAGCGCTTGCGATGCGGCAGACCCTCAGTGACGGCTGGTGATCACCGGTGTTCCGGTCTGCATGGCTTCCGCGACCATCAGCCCGAAGCCTTCATACAGCCCAGGGAATACCAAAGCGGTCGCCATGGCGTAGAGGGCCCCCTTCTCTTCTTCCGAGACATATCCCGGCAAGCGCACACAGGGTTCCAGGCCGAGCTCTGCAATCAGGGGTCTGGGATCCTGCAACACCCGCGTGTCCCGGGCCGGCAACCGACCGGCCAGGACCAGGGCCATGTCGGGGTCGCCCCCTTTCCGGCGAAAGACGGCAAAGGCTCTCAGCAAGGTGGCTACATTCTTGCGGCGCTCGAAACTGCCCAGGTACAGGAAAAAGCGGGCCGGGAGATTGTGTTGTCGCCGCAAGTGCTCGGCCACCGTGGCCGACGGGGGCGCGTAATGAGATATACCGTTGGGCACCACGGAAATATGCCGGCGCGCCAAGCCCAGCTGTGCTTCCAGATCCTGGCCGGCGGCCTGGCTGACGGTTATCACATGGCGCGTGCGGCGCGTGGCAACCGTAATCAAATGCAGATACAGTTTTTGCCGGGCAGCCGCCCTGTAAGCCGGGAGCACCGCCGGAATCGCATCATGGATGGTGGTTACCTGGGGCGGGGGCTGCCACAGGGACGCAGTCCAGTAGGGGTGCCACACCAGACTGGCCCCCAGTTTTCGGCCCCAACGGGGCACCGTGATCTGTTCCCACCATACCTTGGCCAGGACCGGTGGCAGCCTGCCGGGATTGGCTCTGTGCCACACCAGATTGGGCCCGGACACAGCGGTCTGCGGGGCGGCAGCCGGGTCTCTGCCGGGGACCAACAGGTGGAGACGCGGTGCATCCGCCTGTCCCGTGTGAGGCCAGTGTTGCAGCAAGGCGTGTACATATTGACCGAAGCCCGTGTCCCACCGCTCCCAGAACCAGCCATTGACCAATATGTCGCTCATGCTGGCCTCTCAAGCCCCCGGGCAAGTCCATACAGCTCCCGGTTGCAGGCACGGCCTTGCAGGTCCACGCTGCCGGGGGCCTAATACAGATGTGTGTACTTCAGACCTGTGCCGGTCACGAACAGCACCACCGATTCGTCTTGCCGGATCCACCCCTGTTGCAGCAGTTCCTGTTGCGCAGCCAAACAGGCCGCGGCTTCCGGGGCCGGCAAGACGCCGGTATGCCGGGCCATGACGCCGGCCGCGGCCCGCAAGGCCTCGTCCGGCACGGCGAGGGCCGTGCCTTCGCTGTCCCGAATGGCATCCAGGATGAGGAAGTCGCCGACAGCCTTCGGTACCCGCAAGCCGTCGGCGATGGTGGCGGCCCCGACCCATTCGGTCGCGAACCGGGCGCCCTCCTGGAAGGCCCGTACAATGGGCGCACAGCCTTGGGTCTGCACCGAGACCATGCGCGGACGCTCCGCACCGATAAAGCCCATCTCTTCCAGTTCGGCAAACGCCTTCCACATGCCCACCAGGCCGGTGCCGCCGCCTGTGGGATACACCACGACATCCGGCAGCTTCCAGCCCAGCTGCTCGGCCAGTTCATACCCCATGGTCTTCTTCCCTTCCAAACGATAGGGTTCCTTCAGGGTGGACATGTCGAACCAGCCGTGGACGGCTGCACCTTCCTGCACTTTGGCCCCGCAGTCGGTGATCAGACCCTCGACCAGCGTCACGGTAGCCCCGTAGGTTTCGCATTCGATCTTGAACGTGTCCGGTACGTCCTGCGGCATGTACACGTGCGCCTCCATCCCGGCGGCGGCGGCATAGGCGCACATGGCTCCCGCCGCGTTGCCGGCACTGGGAATGGCCAGAGCCCGGATGCCCAGTTCCCAGGCCCGGCTGACGGCCATGCCCAGACCGCGCGCCTTGAAACTGCCGGTGGGATTCAGGGATTCGTCCTTGATGTACGTGTGGGGACACCCTACATGCCGGCCCAGGCGGGCCACAGGCAACAGAGGGGTCGAGCCCGCCCCCAGGCTAATGATGTACCGGGTGTCCCGGACTGGCAGCACTTCCCGGTACCGCCACATGCCCGGGGCGCGTTGCCGCAGACGGTCCGCGGTCAGGGTCCGGGCCGCCGCCTCCAGGTCATACCGCGCCAGCAAGGGCCGCTGACTGGCCGGGCTCAGGTGCATGACCTGATCCGCGTCATAGACCTCACCCGTGAGGCTGCATTCCAGATGCGAGAGATGAGACTGGGGCATGGACGATCCTTGTGGGTGCATGCAGTGACAGGGGCCGGCCGGATTCCGGCGGGACGGCAAACCGGCTTCCAAAATCTCCGAATTCTACCTTGGCGGTGCTGGAAACATACCGTGCTGCCGCGTGCTCAAGCGGTTCCGCTTTCCGGGTTGTCACAGGCAGCAGAACCTGGGCCCATGGAGTGTCCGTCTCCAAGTGCCGTGGCGTCTGCGGCCGTGGGCCGGACGGGCCACCGTCCGGATCAGACCGGTTCCGACTCCACATACGCAATGGTCAAGGGACCGTCCGGCATCACACATACCCTGGGGGGCTGCGCGCCGGCATGGGTTTTCCGTAGCTGGGCCACCTGGGCCGACACGTCCGCACAGGGCGTCAAGAGCGCCGCGGCAATCTGCGCGTCGGTCAACCGGTGACTGTGCACAAAGACTTGGGCCTGCAGCTGGATCTGGGCTTGAATCTGCACTTGCCATTGATCGTGTTCGCTGAACCCGGGGTGGTCCAGCATCTCCAGCACTTTCCGGGGGGAACCCGCGGTCTGCAGGAGGGCGGCATACTGGCCGTGCTCCGGGATGCCGTCGGCGCATTCGGCGGCCATGATGATGGTCCCGCCGGGGCGCACAATCCGGCTGGCGGCGCTCATGCCCTTGACGCACTGGTACAGGTTCTGATCCAGCGGATATCCGCTGTTGCCGGTAATCACCACGTCATAGGGAGCCGGGACCGGGACCATGGCTGTGTCCCGCACGAATTGGCACCCGGCCGCGTGTGCGGCGATCAGATCGCCCGCGAATACCCCGGTGATGGCCTTGTCCCGGTTCATGGCCACATTCAGGAGAAAGGTGTGCGGCACCTGCAGGGCCACCTCCCGCATCTCTTCCCAGACGGGATTGCCGACCAATACGCCCCAGGTCGCCCGGGGATGGGCGATCATGTCCGTCCCATGATTGGACAGCACGCTTTCAAAGCCGGCCAGCGACGGCAGGATCCCCTTGGGACCGCCGCTGAAGCCGGCGAAAAAGTGCGGTTCGATGAAGCCCGTCAAGATGCACAGATCGGAGTCCAGCAGCAGATGATGCAGGCGCACCGGATTGCCCCGCGCCGTGTGGCCCAGAGACACCAGCACAGCGTCGTTGAAGGCATCATGCTGCAGGCATCGGAAGGGCCCGTAGACTTCGGGCCCCAACAGCCGGAGCATTTCCGCCTCCGTCTGCGGGCGGTGGGTGCCCAGGGCGTTGATCAAGGTAATCTGGCAGCGCGGGACCCCGGCATCGGCCAGTTCTGCCAGTAAGATAGGCAGTATGCGCCGGTTGGGCGTGGCGCGGGTGATATCGGTGTGCACGATCAAGACCCGGGAGTCCGCGTTCACCCGGTTCGCCAGAGGCGGACTGTGAATGGGTTGGCGCAGTGCCTGCAGCAGGGCATCCCGCTCGGCCGGCACAGCCGGACTGTGACCGGATTCAATGATGTCGGTGTCGGGGGGCAGGTCCAGATCCAGTCCCCGTTCGCCATAGGCGATGTGTACGTGCATGTTGGGTGCAGGCTGTGAAAGCCGATCGTGAGCCCGGAGTCAAGGCATTATACGGTGTGGGCCCGGAGGCAGCGATGCATTTCCGATCTGTTCCACTGAGTCGCCGGACCTGCTCCCATGCCGGTATCCGGCCCTGCAGACAGTCGTTTTACACTTGGCAAAGGTAATCAAGGGAGAAAAGCCGCCATGGACAAGACAGCCCCGGATTTCTGGCGCATGCCGACCTGCTTCGGCAGGGCCACGGGACCGCGCCGCGGTCCGGACGGTCGCGTTTTCGACAACATCGATTCTCCGAAATCGATCAGTCATACTGTGCAGTACCGGACCAATCCCGACCAATTGCAGGCGCTGTGCCCGCCCCGGTTCGAGTTGGGACAGGCTCCCGTGGTCGCCGTTACGGCGACCTACATGACGGAGATCGAGTGGCTGGCGGGACGCGGGTATGCCACGCTGGGAGCCAGTTTTCCCGTGGTCTACCGGGGCGAAACCGACTACGTGGAAGGCAATTTTCTGACCGTCTTGTGGGAGAACCTGACGGACCCGATCCTGACTGGCCGCGAGGAACTGGGTTTTGCCAAAATCTACTGTGAATTGCCCCCACCGCGGGTGATGGGACGGGACACCTTTTGCACTGCCAGCTGGCTCTCCTATACCTTTCTGGACATGTCGCTGACGAACATGCAGGCAGTGGATCCGGCCGGTGTGCCTGCCCCCACCGGGCGCAACGATGGCACCCTGCACTACAAATACATGCCGCGTACAGGAGACTGGGGACAGCCGGATGCGGAATATGCCGTCTTGACGCCCGCGGCCACACCGCATCGCAAAGTGACCGGTATGTGGCAGGGCGACGGTGCCCTGACCTTTCATCCCGCCCGCTGGGAAGACATGCCCACCCAGTACCAGATTGTCAATGGGCTGGCTGCGCTGGAAATCCGGGAATTTCTGGGCAGCAGCATGGTGGCTGCCGTGGGGGCCAAGGACCTTTCGGATCAGCGCATATTGCGGTGATGCACAGAACACCGGACCATCGTCTGGTGTTGCCCACCCACCACCGCTGTTGTCCGGACCTGCCGTGAGCCATATTTTGGGGGTGGTGGGAGATGCCGCCCCGGATGTCCTGCATACATATCGGCAGAGCATGCTACAGGCCCTGCATCTGGAACCCGGCCGCACGGTGCGTCGGGTAGAGGCGTCCGGCGGGGCGTTGGCCCAGGTGGAGAGTGCAGGTACCGAGATCCCCTTGGCGGGCGGGGGGCTGCTTGGTCCGGGGCCCGGGCTGCTGGGGGCTGCGGAAGGCATTCTGGACAATCGCGCAGAGTTGGGAGCTGCGCTTTCCCTGGACCGGAGGATGCTGCGGCGTACGCGGGACTGCGAATTGATGCATCTGGCCTTTCAGCGTTGGGGACGCGACAGTGTGCACCATCTCCTGGGGGATTATGTCTGGGTGTACTGGGATCCCGGGCGCAGGCGGCTGACTCTGGGCCGGGATCACAACGGCAACAGTGTGCTGTATTTCAGCCGCACTGCCGGGCTGCTGGCCTTCAGTACCTGCCATCTGGCTCTGGCAGGACTGTCCTGGGTAAGTCGGAAACTGGACTCGCTATCCGTGGCCGCCACCATTGCCCGTCTGCCTCCGCGCAGGGGACACACTGTGCGCGCGGATATTCAAGTACTGCCGCCGGCACACACGGCGACCTGGAGTGGCCGTGATGTGCGGATGCAACGGTATTGGTTTCCTGAAGAGACAGAGATCTGGCGGGATCAGTCCGCAGCTACCTACTGCGAAGCCCTGTGTGCGGGAATCCGGGAATCAGCGGGCCGCATGTACAGCCGCGCGCGGAAGCCTGCCTTGACATTGAGCGCAGGCCTGGATTCGGGAGCCTTGGCCTGGGCTTGGACGCAGACCGCGCCGCAGCCTGCAGACCTTGCGACATACTGTGCCGTACCGCGCTTTGACACGCAGACCGGGTGGCCCGCAGGTTTCCTCGCCAACGAGCTGCCGCAAGCCCGGGCGGCTGCCTCCCACCTGGGCCTCTGCACGCCCATCGGGATTGCGGCCGAGGACTGGGATCCCCTGCGCGGTGTGGAATACATGCTGCAGACCAATCTGGAACCCGGTGTGGGAGCAGGCAACATGTACTGGATTGCCGCACTGCTGCAGGCCGTGCAACGGGCCGGCCACGACCTCTTGATGACGGGCCAGCAGGGAAACGGCACGATCTCCTGGTATGGGCGTCCCCGGTCCCGCTCCTTCCGGGATCTGGCCAGTCACCGCTCGCTGGTCTTTGCTCTCGTGCACAAGGTGGTGCGTCCCCTGCTGCGCGGGGGGATCGCCAGCAGCTTCCATCGTGTATCCCGCGGGCTGGAACCTTGGCTTGAGACTTCCCTGCTGCAACCGGCAATGGCCCGCACACTGCACCTGCGGGAATACGCAAGCCAGACCGATTTTCACGGCTGCTATGCATTTGTTGGCTCAGACGCCCGCCTGCCGCGTTGGCAGGTTGTCGAGCCGGGCCGCAACCGGGTCGGCATGCGCTGGGCTGAAAGGGGGCATTTTCATGGTGTGCGCATTCGAGATGCCACCGCCAGCAAGGACCTTGTGGAGTTGTGTCTCTCAATCCCGGACGCAGTCTGGTCGGGACCGCGCGGGGCAGACCGCTGGCTGGTGCGTCAGGCCATGACGGGAAAATTGCCGTCTGCAGCCACGGGTGCACTGATCCGGGGGCGGCAGTCCTCGGATCTCTTCCAGCGGTTGCAGGCGCAGGCTGCAACGGTACGCCATACTCTGGAGACCCTGGCGGTCCAGAAAGAAGTCACAGCCTATCTGGATATCGAAAAAGCCCTGACCGCCTGGCAGGCACTGCTGCAAACCCCTTTTTCCTACCGGCACCAGCAGCAGTGCCTGACAACCGTCATGCCGGCATTGGGCACAGGTCTGTTTATCGCGCAGCATGGCTTCTCTGCAGACAGGGATTGAATGTCCCGGCTCGGGAACCGATCGGCTCTCCTGCACCTCCTGCCTGGCTTGAACCCTGAAATTCCGGATTGGTGCAATCACATATCCCCACCGGTTACATTGCACTTTCTCCCATTCCCTTGTCCTCAGTCCAGACAGACAGGAGTTGCACAGTTGAGGGTCAATGGCAGAACTGATTTGACGCAGTGTCCCCGAAAGGCGTCTCGGACGAGGAAGGTCCTGACCTCATGCCGGTTGATCCCCAGGTGCAGGCTGTGGTCTTCCAGGCGCAGGATGGCCCGGAAGGCGAGACCGACGTACGCGGTCTGGGCTCAGGCACGGCAGGCCTGTGGCTGCTTCACGCCATAACATGGAATGGGGCCAAAGCACCCAGAGTCCAGGATGTGGTGTACCGATGTCCGACAAACCCGCTCTGTGCGGCACCTTCCACTGCGCACTTTCCCAAGGGGCATGACGCCGGGGATTCTGTTTTGACCTGGTATATGACAAGAACGGTGACGCCTTGATTGCCTGAATGATAGCGATGGATATCGATGCGCACTGACCACTGCCCCGTTCCGGGAGCCTGAGACAACTCGTGGGGATGCCTGCAGTTACCAGAATCGTGCATGGTCATGTTGCCGGCCGCCGAGTTTGAAACGGCCGCAGACGATTCTGCGGTGTCTGTCATGGAAACATGCGATGCGGCTGACCTTGGCCCATACTCATTTGCATGTCTTGTGGCAGGACCGGAACCAGACACGGGATCGGCACGATCCCGGCCGCTTTGACATCGGAGGGGAAGTGTCGACTCCTGATGCGTCCCCCACCAGCGTGCAGAAGCCCAGCAACCACTTGCGCTCCCGGTGAGACATGCTGCCGAGCCCCTGCAGGGCCTACAGAGCAGCCTCTGCCCTGCGCGCGGGACAGGTTCAGGATCGACAGGATCAGAGTAGAATGGCAGGACCATTCTGGCCCACCCGACTCTGGAGGCATGTCCTGTCCCGTCCCTCTGCACCCCGCTTTGACTTTGACGGTACCTTCAAGACGCTGTTTCAGCAGAAGGAGATGGTTGAGGATCTGACGCACCCGCGTTTTGCATCGGAGCTGCAGGGCTGCCGACCGGTGCGTCCCCTGACCATCGAGAGAGCCAGCATTGAAGCGGAGCCGGAGCCGCGCACCCGGCGGCGCCAATCCGATCTGGTCTGGGAGCTGGAACACAAGGGTACCCGCCGCCTGCTGCTGCTGGAGCACCAGGCGCGGGTTGATCCGGGCATGAGCGTGCGCATGATGGAGTACCTGCTCAATGTCTGGCACAGTACCGGCCGCCGGCGAGACTTGCCCATCTATCCGCTGGTCTTCAGCACGGCAGCCCGTCCCTTCGGAGTCTGGCTGCAGTCCTGGCCGCATGGGGCCGGTGATCGGTCTGTGTTCTTTGTGGAAGGCCCGCTCCTCGACATTCACCGGTACCCCTTTCCCAGTGCAGATCTTCAGGTCTTCGATCTGCCGCGGAACAATCGAGTGACCTGCGTCATCGCCTTGGCCCGACTGCAGTGGGCATTACGCGACAGGAGCCGCGCACCCATTACCCACAGTGCGGTCTATGCCTTGATCATGCATGTGGTGGTGGATTGGCTGAAACCGCTTCTGGATCCGGATGGCAGCGAATTGGGAGATGCCTTTGCGGTCTGGATTGCTACCGGCATGGCCGACTTGCTGCGCAGCTGGCCGGCCAGTCAGGAGGCCCTTGATAACATATCCACGCTGACTTTTGCCCAATTGGAGAGAACGATGATCACTGTGCAGGAATTGATAGAGGAAGGCCGCCAGGAAGGCCAGCTGGCGACGTTGACAGACTATGTCGCCCTGTACTGGGGAGATGTGGCAGCCACAGCCTTCCGGGCACAGCTGGCCGACACCACACCGGACCAGCTGCCCACCCTGGCGGAACTGCAGGGCCGCTGGCAACGTCAGGAACCACCGCTGCCACAGGAAAACGGAGCCATCCACCGCAACTCGGACAATCCCCCGGGTCACCGGTAGCCGTGCTGGCTCCGATGCTTCTGGATATGCGGCAGTCAGACCTCGGCCCTGCAGCCGCGCATCCAGGCTATACTGGCGGCCCCGCAATTCGTCCGCAATGTGCCTGCGTTGCCTGACGCTGGATCTGATGGCCGAGTCGCAGGTGCCAGTCTGCATCAGGCGGTGATTGCGCAACAGACGAGTCGATGTGATGGGTACGGACGCGCGTCTATTCAAGGTTGCCGTGGGCACAGTTGAGGTTGATCCGCACCAGAGTGCATCGATACTCTGGGTTGCGGCGGCCTGGAATGCCATGGTCCCACGGATCTGCATTCTCTCGGCTTTCAGTCACTGGGAAACATGATTTCGCCCCATGAACGATGTTGTGGAACACGGTGTCCAGGGTACTCAGCCTGAATAGCGCCAAGCGAACATGAAGTCCCTGGCCGCTCAGCTCGTACCGTTAAAATTCCTGTCCCTGCGTCTGCATATGCGGGCCGAGGAACCACTGTACTTGCCCGCCTACAAGGGATCAACCTTGCGCGGGGCCTTTGGGGCCCTGTTCAAGGACACGGTCTGCGTAGTGTCTCACCGGGATTGCACGCGCTGTCTTTTGCGATCCCGTTGCGCCTACCCTTATGTCTTTGAAACGCCTGTACCCGACCGTTCGACCCGAATGCGTACCTATCCCGCTGCGCCGCACCCCTTTGTCATTTTGCCCCCTTTGGAGGACAGGCGCGAGTATGGGGCAGGCGACGAATTCCATTTCGATCTCACCCTGGTAGGCAAGGGCATCGACTACCTTTCCTACTTCATCTACACTTTCGCCCAGTTCAGCGAGAAAAGGGGCTTTGGCAAGGGCCGAGGCAAATGCACCCTGGCGTCGGTGCAGTGGTGCAATGCGTCCCATGAATGGGAAGTCGTGTACACCGCGCAGGATCAGATCTTGCGCGAGAATTTCCAGTCGCGCGGCGTGGCCGACTTGGATGGCAGCCATGCCCAGTCTGCAGCTGCCACCCTCCGGTTCGAGACTCCCACGCGCATTGTGCACAAAGGCCGTCTGGTGTCCCAGCTGCACTTTCACGTTCTGGTCCGCACACTGTTGCGCCGGGTATCGAATCTGTTGTACTTCCATTGTGATTCCGAACTGGATCTGGACTTCCGGGCCCTGATAGATCAATCGGAGCAGGTACAGACCCATTGGGACCAAACTCGGTGGTACGACTGGGAACGGTACTCGTCCCGGCAGCATCGACATGTGAAACAGGGCGGATTAGTGGGAACCGTCACCTATGCGGGCTCCTTGCAGACTTTCTGGCCCCTCCTCAGCCTCGGAGAGTATCTGCATGTGGGAAAGGGCACCAGTTTTGGTCTGGGCAAGTACTGTGTGGTGTAATACTTGATGGAAAGTTCTGGTATTCATCTTCCCGGTTCTTTCGTACATCATTCCCACCCCAATGCCCGGGCCCGCATTGCAGGATGCCACAGCGCGGTGGCACTGCCGCCAGTGCTTCACGACATCGGCAAGTTTGCGGAAAGGGCGGGATTTAAAGGCCGGGAGCAGGGAGAAGAGTGCAAAACTTTCCACACTGCCTCCACTGTTAATGGAAAGGCCGCTCCCAGTCTCAGCCACTGCCCTGACTTAAAACGGGATTGAAATACAGATTACTGACTTTACTTTATTGTTAGAACCTCATACTCATGGATGAACCGAGTCAAATACAGGATCTCAGATGCTGAGATCCTGAAACAGATCTTCGGCATGAGCAAACTGTTTTCCCTTATCTTCTTCCAATTCTTGCATGGCCTCCACCGTAACGGCATTCGGTATCCGGACAAGAAACGGTTACCGTTTTTCCTCGGCTACACGCAGTAAAAGCAGGCGAATTGCATCGGAGACCGACAAGCCCATGGCGTGCAGTGCTTCCGTTGCTTGTGCTTTGGTATTGTGATCAATTCGGGCACGGACAACAGTATCATTGTGCATTCTAATTCTCCATTTTCTCCAGTGTAGCCACAATGTGGCTACACATTGTTGTGTCATAAATTTGCTTGAGCCAGGGCCGTCGGCTAGGTGGGAGCAGGGTATACATACGCATCACTCAAGTTCCGAATTGGAGGTTACGTGCGGGACCATGATCTGGGTTGTATTCCCATTTCTGATGGGGAGGAATGCCCCCTTTCTCTTCCTCTTGGGCCGATTATCTTCCTCCAGAATAGTGCCGGTGTAATACGTAAGCTCTGCAGGTAGGAGTCGAGACTGTGGCCAGGACAGGGCCCTCTGGGTGTACTGGCCCTGACCGGAAATGCAGTCGAGGCAGGGCAGGCATATCCTGCGCTGCCGACGATGGTTCCCATGCTCTTTCCGGCTCTGGTCGGCGACCGGAGTTCAGTCGCTGGCTGCCGCAGTGACTTGAGAATCTGCGCCAATTCCCCTGTTTGGACCGAAAGCCTTCATTGCCTTCCTCGGGTTTGCCGCGGACTTGGTTGGAAAGACCACCAAACTACATTCTTCATATCGTCTGTGCACAACCGCACGAAGAGTCAGTGGGGATTCTCTGCATTCGGAAGGTGGGTTGTCGCCTGTAAAGGGTTCAACCGCATTGACTTTCATGAGACGACTTTGGCTTGCATCACCGCCAGCAGGAACCTCAGTTCAAGCGATCAGCGGACATATCGTCGTTTGTGCCCGGTGAGGGCGTCATCATCCCGGGGCAGCCAAGTCAACGTCGCCTCCACATGGTGGGCCAGTTCAATGTCCCTCATGGTTATGCCTTCCACATCATTGGACCTCAGTTTGACAGTGAGGCTCCTGTAGTCAAGGACCAGCACGGGATGATGCCAACCCAATTCTGCCAGCAGGGCCACGGCATTGGCGGCGTGGACGGTCATGCCCCACGTAGGTGTGGCGAAGACCCGCTGGATGCAGATCTCCTTTCCCTCCCCTTTAAGAGACCAGCATTCAAGATCTGCTGTCAGCAAAGCGCGGCACTCGTCTGATGCAAGCAGTCGGCGTCCTTGGAGATTCATTCCTGAACACGGGTCTCCACAAGCGGATCCGGAGTGTCATGCTCTTTGAATTCAATGGCACTTGGGCCATATGCGTCGAAGCGACGGTCCCGGCGTGTGCCTCAATTCTACGGCTTGGGCGAATTCAGGGAAAACTCTGCGTAGGCAACGGGACGCAGGTCAGTGCGAAGCACTGACTTTGCAGACTTTCCGGCGGTCCACCCCAACGCGGATGCCGATGGGAACCTGTGCTGTGTCTCGGCAAAGATGTATCTCGTATTCATGGGCAGCCAGACAGCGAACTCGTGCTCCCCTTGCACTGCCTGCTGTCTGCATGCAATCGCACTGGTTGCCATCCCCGCACGAAAGAACCGCCTGTATTCGGCCAAGCACAACTTCCCGGCTTTCTTGCCCTTGAGACAGCTTGTTCACCTATGCCTCTGCGGCCTTGGTCGTCGGGGGAGAAAGCCCTTGACTCGGCAAGACTGGCCCAACAGCACGCGTCCTGGGATGGGGAGGCACTGGCCATAAGCCGTCTGTATGTTATTGGGAAGCCTCCGAAATCACGTTCCTGCTCTTGTGTTGCTTTTTCCCGGTAGGGTCCCTCCGGTTCTATAATCTGCGGCACTGATTGCAACAGGAGCCACGAAAATGTCCGTCAATGCCCAGACTGTCCAATGCTATTCCATCAATACGCGCCTTCTGAAGGAAAAATGCCAGGGCATGTCACACGAAGACAGCCTGATGCCCATGAAGTTTGAACACAACTGTGTCAACTGGACAGTGGGTCATATCCTGAACTCCCGCAATTTTGTCCTGGAGACCTTGGGAGACGATTCCTTTGAATGGACGGAAAAGGACAAGACCGCCTACAGCACCGACGCGTCTTGCGAGGAATCGGCGACGGCCGCGGCGAATGGCCGCACACTGCCCCAGTTGCTGGAAGCGGTAGAGGCTACACAGTCCAGGCTCGAGGCGGCCCTTGCCTCCAGGGACTTGAGGGAGTACACCGAGAAGAGGCCCTTCTACAACAGTGAATTCAGCGTGGAGTACATTGTGAACTTCATGCTTTGGCACGAGGCCATCCATACGGGCGAGGTTGGTGTCCTGAGGCCGGCGGCTGGTGCCTGAGCTCGACCAAGGTCCCGATGCCGCAGGGATTGCAACGGGTGTCCGCGGGCCGCAGGGTCCGAGGTTCGCCCTCCATTTCGTTTCGTTTGCATTGATGCCCGCAACCACTTGATACCACAATGCTGCTTGCGGCTCTGATGGCAGGTTTCGATCGTCAGGCATGCTGGAACCACGTCTCGAGCTGGTATGCAGACAGGTCATGGGCCACCCTGTGCGGCATGGTCTCGTCCAGAGAAATTGTCTGCAACCCCTGCTGACGCATCTCTCTGTCCGGCAAGCTCTTCGGTGACAAGGCTGCATTTTGCAGGCTTGGAAGGCCGAACTGTACGCACGGGACACCCCGTTGCTGCTCACCCGAGTTCAGTTCCACATAAAGCACAGACTCAGGCTCTTCACCGACAATCCTGCCCCTCCTTGGGTCTCCGCCCATCGTGGCAGGGCATCTCAGCCGAAAGGACGGTCCATGGACCTTGCACGAGAGACTCCCAAGACATCACACGGCCAGGGGGCCGTGCTCGTGCTGTTTGGCGCATCGGGCGACTTGGCACGGCGCAAGCTGGTGCCTGCCCTGTTCAACGTGTTCAAGCAGGGCCTGTTGCCGGCCCAGTTCAGCATTGTGGGGTTCGCCCGCACTGCCATGAATTCGGATGGCTATCGGGATCGGCTCAGTCAGGACATGCCGCTTGCACAGTCGGGGGACCCGGCGTGGCGGGAGTTCCTGCAGCGCGTGGAGTACACCAGCGGTGACTATGGCAGCGCCGAAGCCTTTGCGCACTTGGACACCTTGGTGGCGGAACGGGAACGCTGTTCTGCAGGCCAGTGCCTGCGCCTGTATTACCTGGCCACACCCCCCGCCGTGTTCCCCGTTGTAGGAGAGTCGCTGCGTCGCATGGGGCCGCCGCAAGGTTGGGGCGGCGGTCATGCACGCGTGGCCATCGAAAAGCCCTTCGGCCGGGATCAGGACAGCGCCAGGGTCCTGAACCGTGTGTTTCGGCAGTCGTTCAATGAGGAACAGATCTATCGCATTGACCACTACCTGGGCAAGGAAACGGTCCAGAACATTCTGTTTTTGCGCTTTGCCAACGGCATATTCGAACCGCTGTGGAACCGGAATTACATCGACCATCTTCAGTTCACGGTGGCCGAGGAGCTGGTGTTGGAAGGGCGGGTGGGCTACTATGACGCCGCGGGGGCTCTCCGCGACATCATGCAGAACCACTTGCTGCAACTGCTGTGTCTTGTCACCATGGAGCCGCCCACATCGCTCCACAGCGAGGCCGTGCGGGACCAGAAGGTCAATGTGCTCAAGTCCTTGCGCAAGCTCGAACCCGACGAAGTCCTGATGCGCACGGCCCGGGGACAGTACGCCTCGGGCGTGCACAATGGGCGGCCCATTGTCGGCTACCTGGCGGAAGAGGAGATTCCAGACGATTCAAGGACCGAGACGTACGCCGCCTGGCGCCTGGAAGTGGACAACTGGCGCTGGCATGGGGTGCCCATGTACATGCGGTCGGGCAAGGGACTCAAGCGCAAGGCCAGTGAGATTGCCATTCAGTTCCGCCGGGCTCCGCACCTGCTGTTCGCAGAGAGACGGCGGGAGCCCAGCCCCGTGGAGTGCCACAGCAATCTTCTGCGCCTCCGACTGCAGCCCAACGAAGGCATCGAGCTCCGGATTGACGTGAAGAGCCCGGGGGCATCCTTGCAAACGACTCCGGTCGAACTGAACTTCCACTATGAGCATGCCTTCGACGGCGAGTTGGTGGATGCCTACGAACGGCTGATGCTGGATCTGGTGGCAGGCGACAGGACGCTCTTTACCCGTGAAGACGAAGTGGACATCGCCTGGGAACACGTGACCAACATCTTGGACGTCTGGCGCGCACAGGACCAAACCCCTGGATTTGCCTTGCCTCAGTACCTGCCCGGGGCTTGGGGGCCTGCCACAGGCGACGCGCTGCTCGCTCGGGATGGACGCCAATGGCTGATACCCTGACTTCCATCCCAAGGCCCCCAATCTCCTGTGCAGTCGGTCCCCCATGTGCCCGATGAGAGGCCCAATGAGCACTATACAACGCAGATCCGCAACGTCCGGCATCCCTGTCGTCATTGCGCGGCGGCAGAAACTGGACTGCAACCTGTGCTGGTGTGGGATGCTTGACGGCCCCGAGCTCTTCGGCGAAATTGATGGGGACTGCCCCCATGGCCTGTCCCGTGGAATCCAGAGGTCGCTTCAATGGCCGACAGCCAGAGTGGAGCTGGAGGCTGCAAGGCCCCGATTGCCATTGCCGTCATGATGGGTCGAGCCTTGGGTGTTCAGATCTATGGCAAGCATGAGTTTTTTGCCTGGCATTCCCATCATCAGCTTCCTGCCGCTGCCCATTGCCCTGGATGGAGCATAGGGCGCAACAATATGAGTTTCTTCCAAGTGCCCCATAAGGCTACCGATTGTGTCTCAGCCTCTCAGTGTGACGATGAACTGGGATGGAGCGCTCAAAAGCCTGCTTGAATGCGAGAGCATGCAGTTGAGATTGCTTCCCTCTGTGTAGGCAAGGTCCAAGGTGCCTCCGCACTTGGGGGAAGGACAGTTGTCTGCACAACAAACGGAACCCCGCGCCTGCCTGCAGGATGTCCTTGACGGCAATTCGTTCATTGCAGCACGCCGCCCCTGCCATGCCAACAAGGACCTTCCGCGGGGAAACACTGCAGGCTATCCCGCGGAAATGTAATGGGGGGGTGTATTCCAAGGAGGGCAGCCAGGTGATTCATCTTGCTCCCGCGAGATCGTGATGTTCCTGATCCATTTTCATCCAAGTCACTGTCGGGACTTCAAGATCCATGACACGGGTCTTCCTGCTGGCATCTCCTGCAGGATCGAAGATAGGCTCTGGGACGCCGAGCTCTTGAAACCGCTCTTCTGCATGGGCCAATGGTGCTCCCTTGCCCTCTCCCCATGCTTGCATGGCCTCAACAGGGACGGCATTCCGTACTGGGACAAGAAACGGCAACCGCTTTTCCGCTGTCACGCGCAGTACAAGCAGACGAAGCGCATCGGAAACCGACAAGCCCATGGTGTGAAGTGTTTCTGTTGCCTGTGCTTTGGCATTGCGATCAATCCGAGCGCGTACAATGGTGTCGTTGCGCATTTTGACGCTTCCCATTTCTTCCCGCCTGTTCCTGCGCAAACCGAACGGAGGTTCCATCCGCTTTGGAGGGAGACATCGCCGAGAGTCGGACGCGACCAGCTGCCGCTCTGACGGAGCGTTTTCTGATTCCAGGGCAACTGTTGCATTCCCCGTGCAGGCCGTCCATTCCGATACATTTGACAACCAGCAAGCTCAAGCTCGGCTGCAGCGTGGCAATGTCTACTGTGTCGCCCGCGTTGCCTATGCTGCCCTGTTGTCTGGGGGACAGAAGGTCAAGGGGCCTGACGGTCCCGGAGGTGTCATCGGCGTGAATTGCAAGAGAATGGGTCTGAGGATTGAAACGACCGCACGGCAGACTGGGCAGACTGCATTTGTCGCCGCGGCCATTTAGCCTTGCGGCAAGGAATAGCCTGCGGGCACCACCGAGAGGCATCCTGTATGCATTCTTCTCGTTGGCGATGCATCATCGATGGGGTCGGCCTGTGTCAGTGGGCAGCGAAGGCGCTGTCCCGACATCGCTCCAGGGCCCCAAAGATGTCGATGCTGTCTGAAGCTTCCACGTTTGGATAGGCTTGGATTGGTTCGGAACGCCTCTGCAGGGAGCAGTGGTTGGCCGTGCCCTCGGTGTTCCGCCCAGATCCGGTCCACACCAGCCCCTGCAATTCCACCCCATTCAGCGCGAAGGGGCACAAAAAGACTTGGCCTTCCAAGGCAATCGCAAAGTCGATATGCCATTTGCGACCATCAACTCTGCGATCTGGACCCGTGCCCGATCTGCCCCTTGCCTTCTGGGGATGCAACGCGGCGGACGGGCTTGCGGGGTATACAATGTGGGTTGAGGAGGTTGTCCTTGGCAAGAGAGAAATCTATGGGGAGCGCGGCAGTTGCGCACCGCGAGCTGCTTCAGGGGCTGGCGCCAGCCCCGTCGTCCGCACGGCCACGACAGTGGTACGAAGCAAACTTTCCCGTGGAGGGCCCCCGGGTGGTTGTATCCGCTGTCCACGACTTGGCCGTGCGTCGGACCTGTGCGTTGCTGGAACATTTCCTGACGGAGTGGCGCGATTATCCGCGGTGCAAGTTGACCAGTGACGTGTACGTGCACTGGGGCACCCGGCCGGCACGGCCGGATCGGCGCGTGGCGCCTGACGTGTGTCTCTACCTGGATTTCCGGGCTGAACCCGGTGAGCGGGTGCATCATGTCGAACGGGATGGTCCGCCCAACTTCATCGTGGAGGTCTTGTCGCGCGACAGCTGGGTAGATGATGGGGAGTACAAGCGCGGGCTGTACGAGATGTTGGGCGTATTCGAATACTGGATATTGGATCCGGACGGTTTTCTGCAGAAGAACGGAGGCCTGTTGGGGTGGCGGCTGGACACGACCGGGACGTACCGTGAGATTGCAGCCAAGGGGCACGAGATGGCCGGAGGCCACCGGCGACTCTGGTTCAGCCGCATTCTGGAGGCCTTCTGGGGATTGACTGACGCCGGGACTCTCAGGATCTTCGATTCTGCGGCAAGACACTGGTACCCAACCCTGAGTGAGCAGAGGCTGGCAGAACGGGAGGGCCGGTTGCAGGCCGAAGATCGGTACAGGGCCCTGGTCCAACGGCTACGGGCCGAACACCCGAATTTGTCCATTCCAGACGGGGATGATCTTGCGGGCCTTGGCGGACAGGATGCATAAGGTACCCCCGAACCGGGATGCATGACAGGGGAAGGTTCAGGCATGGGACGGCTGCTCCTGCTCCTGCGCGGAGAGGCCTGGGCGTACAGAGTGAGGCTTGGATTTCCTGTACGTAGTCTTGGCGGAGCCCCGCATGGGGATCATTGTGTTCCCTCCCGCTGGACGAGTACGGCACACCCTTCATGGCCTTCGTCTGGCAACACGAAGAGAAGTTTGGGGGGTGGATGGGGCTGTGCCATGACAGACGTCATGTGCTCCAAGGGCTGGATGGAGGCGGTGGGCTGGCCGGAAGTGCAAGAGACATAGGAATGCGTCTGTGCCAAGCCTATGCGGCCCCGGGGCCGACAGCGCGGGAACCCTTTGACCTGAGATGTCGAAAGCCGGCGGTTCGGGGCTGTCCGAGATGCCAAGGAGGCATGCTGCCGCTCGCTCCATTGCGGTGCACACCTGTTGCTTCGCATGAACGGGACGCCTTGATCTGGGCCAGGTCCTCCCTGGCATTTCCCGCACAACAAGGCTTCCGGTCGCCGGTATACAATCTTTTCCAGGTGCAGGGACAGCAGGCAGACGGGTGTACAGATGGTCAAGACGCTGCCATTGGGCGTTTCCGAGTTTCCGGTCCTCAGACGCAATCCCGGCTACTTGTACATCGACAAGACTCGATACCTGGCTGCTCTGTTCCCGCCGCATGGCCTGGAGCATGCACACCTGTTTCTGGCTCGGCCTCGCAGGTTTGGCAAGACCCTGTGGGTATCCACAGTGGAGGCCTTGTTTCAAGGCCGCAAGGAGCTGTTCGCAAACACCTGGATTGGGCGGGAAGGGAACTGGGACTGGGATCGCAATCGTCTGGCCGTGTTGCGGCTGAGCTTGGCTCTCCGCGGTCGGCACAGTGCACAGACCGTGGAGCAGGCCCTGGGCAGAACGGTGGGGCGACAAGCCAGAGCGCACAAAGTGTCGTGCAACCCTGCATTGCCGGCGGATGAACAGCTGGAAGATCTCGTTCGCCTTCTGGCGGAGAAGTCTGAGGATCAGATTGTGGTTCTGATCGACGAATACGACATGGCCATCACGGAGAATCTGGGGCACACAGAGACGTTGCCAGGCATTGTGGACGTGATGCGGGGCTTCTATGGGGTGTTGAAAGAACTGGGCGGCTGCATCCGCCATACCTTTGTCACCGGCATTACCCGATTCTCCCGCACCGGTCTCTTTTCCGGTGCCAACCATTTGAAAGATCTGTCCTTTTTCCCGGAAGTGAACGCCCTGCTGGGCTTTACACAAGCGGAAATGCGCGGCAATCCCGACATGGATACGCTGGTGGGCCTGTGCGCTGGCCATCTTCAGTGCAGCGCCGACGAATTGTACGGGGCCATGGCTCGCCGCTACAACGGCTACCGCTTCGCGCGAGGGGGGGAACCCGTTTGCAATCCTTACTCGGTAGCCGGCTGCCTCTTCCACTTGGGTACCCCCGATAGTGCAGCGCTGTGGTCGCTGGACCGGTTGCCGGACTTTTGGGCTGAATCGGGCACGCCCAGCGTTTTGCTCCATATTCTGCGTGCCAATCCCCAGAAGGTTCCTCTGGAAGACGCTGCGGATTCTCTGGCCAACATCGAAGAAACCCATTTTGACGTGGAAGATCCCCCCTTGGCCGGCCTCCTGTATCAATCTGGCTATCTGACTCGCAAGCCCGCACCGAAAGTGTTGACGGATACAGACGAGGAAATTCTGGACTTTCCCAATCGAGAGGTGCGCAACGCCTTTGAAAATTCGCTGCGGGCCTGGTACAAGACGCAAACACGCGCCTGGTTTGCCCGGCATGAACCGGATCCCCAAGCATTCCTGGCTCGTTTGCGCAAATCCCTCGTGCGGGGCGACGAGAAGGCATTTCGCAATTGTCTGGCCGCCTACTTGAGCAGTCTGCCCTATGTCCTGCATCGGTTGCCTTCCGCCGTGGCCGCCCTGGCCCACTACGAAGTCTACTATCAGTCGTTGCTCTACATGCTCTTCATCGCCATGGGAGCCAAACCCCAAGCTGAAATGCCCACTGTCACCGGGCGACTCGACTTGGTGATGGAGATCGCGGATCGCATCATCGTGCTGGAACTGAAGATCCGACAGAATGCAACACAGGCACTCAAACAAGCCTTCGTTCAGGACTATGCCACGCCTTTCCAGACCTGGGGCCTGCCCGTGGTCCTCTACGGCCTGCAGTTCGACAAGAACCTGCTGGTCATCCAGGATTTCCGGCAGTGGACTCTCGGAGTTTATGACGCGGCTGCCGCTCGCTGGACCCGCGAGCCCTTTCCCGTGCCGCTGTCCGAACTGGCAAATCTGTCCTTGGCAGAACGCAGGGCCTATGCCAAAACCACGGAATTGCATGAGGTGGATACAGCCTGGCCGACTCCATAGAGTGCACAGACTGACTCTCTACAACTGCGGTTCTGTTGTTGCATCCGGAAAACGTGGACCCGTAGACCCAAGATCAGGTGACGATGCCCGCCGGTCCAGCTCCATACCTCGGAGGCGCCCGGATCCCGCTTCCGGGTTCTCCGGCAGGAAACCGGTCTGAGTGGACCTGCGTAGGCCCGTGACCTGGGAGTGGCCAAGGAGTGTATTGGTCAGGCGTGGCATAGGCAGGTTTTGAGAGGCTGGGCTCTCGGAATGCCGACGCAAACCGCAGCGCGACCTCGGGTCTGGGACTGCTGGTCGTGGCTCGCCACCACGCGGTAGGCCGTGCAGCCAGTGCCCTGAGACTCTTCTGGCAGTCCTTGCAGATGCGTCACCGTTGTCTATCGACGTGACCCGATCGGCGACTACCTCGGGACAGGGGGGAGGGGCAGGGAGGACTGTGGTGGCTGAAAGTGTCCCCGTCTTCCTATGCAGCCGGCAACGGCCAGTGCCAGATTGAGGTGCAATACAGGATAACGATGTGCATGCCAGTCCCAATTCCGGTGGTGGATCCAGATTCCCTCAAACATCTCTTGCTGGCCCTGGAAAAGGGCTTCCAGCGTAGAGACCAGCAGGGTCTTGCCAAAGCGTCGCGGCCGCGTCAGAAAGACACGACGGGAACTGTCCAGGATCATGTCGGCAATCTGGTGTGTCTTGTCGCCATACAAGTAACGGCCTTCCGCCCGCATATCTGCAAAGTCGTCCAGAGCGACAGGCAAGGATTTGAGGCGGGCCATGCCACCGTGATGCCTCTGCTTGCTGTGGATACGGTCCCGAATCTTCGATCGGCTCTGTTGTGGCTGTGGAAATCCCCCATTCCGGTTCCGGTCGATGCCAGGGCCAGGGACAACACAAGGAGCTGCCAGGAGGCGGGCCGCGGGAGACGTTGCAGGGCCAAGCGCCGTCTGGCGTTGGCCCTTCCCCCACTTCGAGTCAAGAAACAGACTGAGGACATGTGGATCAAAAGTCTTTCACGAATTCGGCGGAGGGTGGCTTCCTCCAGCTCCGCCAACGACCCATGGAAGCGATGATCAGACACCCTACTATGCACAAGCTTGCTTGCGCATACCGGGCAGGCCGATGTTCCAGGCTGTTGGGTGGCAGGGGATAAGGAGAAACCGGGAACCCTGTGTCTTGGTCATGGAATCCTGGCGCGGTGATCCGGCAGCCTGGGCTTTGACAGCCCAGCGGCCCGCTCGACCCCCAGGGCAGTGATGTCCTTCCAGCCGTACGACACTTCCACGAGATGGACTCCCCCGATCTCGATGGTTTTCCGACCGACTTTCCCGCCGCCCAGTGATTCATAAAACCGGCAGGCGGGCTGATTGTCCTGCAGCACCCACACCAACATCGAGCGAATTCCATCCTCCAGCAGTCGTTGGGCTACGGCTGAGACCAGACCAGACCCCACACCCTTGCCTTGATGCCGTGGAAGAAGGTAGATGTTGTAGAGTTCGCCGCGATAGGTGCAGTTGCCATCTCGTTCTGGCCCGGCTCCCGCAAAGCCCATGATCTGGCCTCCGTCAGTTTCGGCGACGAAGTGGTGCACGGCGCGCCGAGGGGTCTCGAGAACGCGGACCCACCACGATGTCCTGTCCCGATACGAGAGGCCCGCCAAGTAGTCGGCTGGGATCATGTCGGCATAAGTCGCCCTCCATGCGTCAACGTGTATGTGGGCCATCGGGCCCGCGTCTGCAGATTGGGCCGCTCTGATTTGCATATCCCGACTGTTCTCCCAGTGTCCAGTGTCAAGCGTAATCATAGATCATGGACAGAGGAGCCTGGTTGGGGTCTGTGTGGCAAGGCAAGTGCGGCAGGGCCCGGGCCGGACGGCATCCGTTGCGACCGCCGGCCACAGGGTCATTGACAATCATCCAAGTGGTGGCGGCCTGCCATGCAGCCGACCAGGGCCATGGAAGGGAAGCCAGGAGAGATGAGGCAAGGTGACAAGTTGCCCTTGCGGCTTTCATGCGGATTCCGGGGTGCCCATTGCAGATCTGGGCCCATGCCACACCAGCCCCGTTCCCTGGCAGGGTGACAGTATGGCCGTTGATTGATCCTGAGAGCTGCCGATCCTGCCCCCAAAGTGCCTGTCGCAGAGCTACGTCAGGCACGGGAAGGAGATCCCTGTTGTGGCTGCTCTTTCCTGCTGAGCAAGGCACGGGCTGCGCCTGCTCTGCGGGCCGCGGATCACAAGGAACAGATGTCTTTTGGGGGCTCTGTGGCGGCCATGGAAGACCGCCCCGATGTTGCCTGAATGTCCGGCATGGGCAAACTCTTCGGCATGGGCCGGGTTGCGTCATTCCGGCAGGATGACGTGATCCCCCAGCACGGGCCAGCCTTTCGCGTCCCATCGCAGTTCACGCCCGCCCAACTTGGGATCTCCATAGTCATCACCGTCATAGTAGTGAAAGGTGAAAAGGTACCGTTTTGTCCCGCCCCGACGATACGGAAACACTCCGGCATGGCCCGGACCAATGAACCGTCCTTCCGTGTCCAGCAACAACGTTCCGCCTCCGCCTTGCAACGGCACCCCGGCCTTGTCCCGGTAGGGGCCCTGGGGCGCGACGCTGCGTCCCACCCGAATGTTGTACGTGCTGAGCACCCCCTGACAACAGCCATCCCAGTTGACGAACAGGTAGTAATGTCCGTCATGCGGGTAGATATAGGCTGCTTCGATCGCGTTTTCCTCGGCGCTGTCGCCTCCATAGGAAGCCAGATGGATGAACCGCTCGGGATGGTGCATGCGGCCCGGACTGGTCCACGGCTCTTCCGGATGTTCCCGCAGTTTTCCGGTGTCCGGATCCAGTTGGACCAGATAGATGCCTCCGGCATAGGACCCGAACACCATCCAGCGCAATCCTGCAAAATCCGTAAAGACGCTGGCATCCATGGCCCGGGGATGCTCCGCCTCGCCCACGGATCGAATCACGATCCCGTCGTCCCGCCAGATGTGTTCCCCATTCGACTCCACCCGGACCGCACGTCCTATGGCGTCCTGAATACGGCCTGGGATCTCGTCGAAAACCGTGAAATACAGTTCATCCGGTCCAGGTCGGTCCGGAGCGTCGAATTCCCCGGAAGCATTCCACACCTGGATCTCGGACACCCAGGTTGGCTTGTCGCGTCGAAACAGGGAAGGGCCCTGCTCAAACTTTCCTGTGTTCGCATCCAACACATACTGGTTCAGTCCGGCCCCACGCATGCCGGAGGTCAGAAAGGTCAGATTGCCCTCGATCAGCATCAGATGCGTCGGGTCATGAACGGGCAGGGACGCGGTATAGGGCAGGGGTGTCGGCAGGGAGGGAATTGAGTGGGGGGCTGCTGCGGAACAGGCGCCGAGCAGACTGCAGACCATTCCCATCAGCAGCAGTCGAAACATGCGGCTGTTTACATCCAACGGAAACCTGCCGTATCTGTGGGGATCAACACTGCTTGACCGCCGGCAGCATCCCATGACCGGCTGTCCATATGCATCCTGCCAGGCAGACGGAAAGAGGGGCGTTCGGCCTCGGACATGCTCTCGGTTGCAGTTCTGCCCGTGTTTTCCCGGTCACGCCTGTGCATTATATTCGGCTGCCGCGAAATTCTTGTGCGATCCCGTCAATGCATCGGCCAAGGGCCATGCAGCCTTCATATACAATGACTGGGACGGGTCTTTGCCCGTTGTCGTCTGCAGACCGGAATCGAGGCGCATTGGCTCCAGTGAGTCAAGGAGGCCTTGACGCTGTCTGTAGTCGTGTCCGGTCGCCAGCGTAAATCTTGGATTCTCCATTGCACGATCAACGGCCCACGCTCGGTTTGCTGCTCGGGGACCCCAGCGGCATCGGCCCGGAAGTGGGAGCCAAGCTCCTGTCCCGCTATGCGGATGAACGCGCGTCGCTGGTGGTTGTGACCGCGCCGGCAGTATGGGCCCGCGGGTTGGCACAGGCCGGCATTCCGGATCCGGCCTTGCCTGTTCTGGAGCATTGGGACCGCTGGAAGCGAAATCCCGTCTCGCCTGTGTTGTGGCCCCTGCCGGATGGCACCGGGGACCTGCCATGTACGGCGCAAGTCTCCCCTGCAGCGGGCCGCTATTGCCTGCAGAGTCTCCAGGCCGCTGTGGCATTGGTCCAGCAGGGACGGCTGGACGGGTTTACGTACGCGCCCATGAACAAGCGTTCCCTGCAACTGGGCGGGTCCACTCATCCGGATGACATGGGGCTGTTAAGCGACCTGTTCGCGCTGGACCAGCCGGGCAGCGAGATCAATGTAATGGACGAATTGTGCACTGCACGGGTGACATCTCACATTCCCTTGGCCGAGGTGCCCGCCCAAGTCACGGCGCCGGCAGTGCTGGAAGCCATTCGGAGACTGAACTGGGTGTTGACCGCCATTGGGGTGTCATGCCCCCAGCTGGCCGTGGCAGGCTTGAATCCCCATGCAGGTGAAGGCGGTCTCTTTGGTGACGAAGAGGTCGAAGTGCTGGCTCCGGCGATCGCGCAGGCCCAAGCGCAGGGTATCGCCGTCACGGGGCCGGTCCCGCCCGATACCGTGTTCGTGCGCGCCTGCCGGGGCGAGTTCGGGGGGGTGGTGACCATGTACCACGATCAGGGTCAGATCGCCATGAAACTGCTGGGCTTCGAGCGCGGGGTCACGTTGGCCGCCGGGCTGCCCGTGCCCGTGACCACTACAGCACACGGTACGGCATTTGACATCACCGGCACCGGGCAGGCTCATCCCGGATCGCTGGTGCATGCTTTGAAAATCTGTATCGCGCAGTCTGTCAGGACCCGGAAGATGCCGCGGAGTGCCTGAGCCGCGGAGGGTTCCGATCACCGCCCCGACCGGCCGGTGGGGGGCTGCTTGGTACCCGGGTTGCCCGGATGTCCCAGACCCGTCGGAAGAAGGACAGCTCCGGGCCGCAACCGGTCAGCCCGCGTCCCGCCAAAAGTGATCCAGATTGTCCAGGGGTTGCCAGCCCAGGACCCGCCGGATCTTGCTGTGGTCGAACTTGCCATGCGGCAGATCGACGCTGACGTTGAATTCCTCGTACGGACTGGGCAGACTGGGTGCTTCCACCGCCCGCCGCAGGGCGCGCCCCGAGTCGGGCCATGAGACGAAAAAAGGCGGTTTGTGGTCTGGATGGTCTGGATGGACGAGCTCCCAGAACAGCATGACTGCCACTTCCAGGTCATGGTGCTCGGCAAAGACCCGCAGGATTTCCTGCCCCAGATATTTGGAGAGGAAATACAGCGATTCATAGGGTCGACTGGGTGCGTCCACCGGAATCTGGTAATCCCACAGGTGACTGCCATGACCGTGTACCAGGTGCAGCAGCGGGCCGGTCTGCACGAAACGGCGGATGCCATGATGCACGGCCGCGCGGGCCATGTTGTAGGGGCCGATGGCACTGACGCGAAAGGCCTGGACGGGATCCATGCGCAACACGGAGCAGTTGACAATGGCGTCCATGCCTGCACAGGCGGCCATCACCTGATCCGGATCCCGCACATCCACAATCCATTCTTCGTGCGGCGCGTCCAGCCGCGGGGGCAAGATGCAGTCATGGTTTTCCTTGAGATCGGCGACAGCCTCGGCCATGGGGCGCAGGTCGGCCAGCCGCAGCGTGTAATTGTGATGCATGTCCCGAATGACGGAGGCTCCCATGGGGCCCCCGGCGCCAAACAGGACGACCTTGCGGATCGGACGGCTGGGCACGGGAGCCGGAGGCCCCAATATCTCTTGCCATGATCTGTCATCTGCCGTCTGCACAGGGTGGTACGCGGCGTTGTGCCCCAAATCAATCCGCGGTTCATACAGGAACGGCGCGGACGCACTGGTGGCCCGTTCCTCCACACCGGTCTCATCCCCATATCGGATCTTGCTCCATATTCCGGCTCCCATGATGTGAAACACGGACCAGTCGGGTTGGCCGGCATCCAGCATGGCAGCGTGGTCAAAGGTCACAGCGCGCTCCAGACCGTGCACCGCATCCCGGATATGCACCCACCGCGGGTCAAACAGCTGACTGTCCACGGTCGCGTTATCCACCACGGTCCCAAAACGCAGGCAGATGGCTTCCATATGGCTGCGGCGCAGCAGCTCCCGCACGGTCAGTTCCCCTATCCACAGCAACAGGTGCTGCAAGGTGGGGTCCGGGCGCGGGCGCCACAGCTCGTCGACATGCCAGTGGGCCGGATGGCGGTCGAAGAATCCCAAGGTACTGCCCAGCACAATCCGGCGGACTGAGGCTTGCGTCGCCGCTAGCATGAGAGACCGCGTACCCCGCATGACCATGTCCAATCGTTCGACATCATCGGCTGGAGCCTGCCATGCCAGGCTCCAGGGCAACAAATGCACAATGATGTCTGTGTGCGCCACGGCCTTCTCGGCGATTCCGGGCTCACGCAGGTCCCCTGCCAGCGTCTCGACGCCTTTCGGTACCGGTGCGTCCGGAGCCGGATTCAGCACGCGGACCGTGAAATCCGATCGGGCAACCAGGGTCTGTACCGCGGCTTGGGCCAGGGGCGCGGCGGACCCGGTTACAAGAATGCGCATGGGGGAGCCTCCTTTGGGGACTTCGTGTTCCTGTCAACCCTGATGGTGAGGTAGCTGCCGCGTACCGGGACAGACGCGCAGGGCCACGCAGCGTCTGCCCCTGCGCGGCATCTATGGGCTGCAGGGATTTTCTGATGCATTCCATTGTATGTCTTGGGGGATGTCCAGAGAGACCCAGGCCCGGGTCGGACCCTATCCGGCAACCTGCTTGCACCGAGGGTCATTCTGACTGTAAAGATATAATTATATTTCTACAGCCGTACACGGTAACGGTCGAGTACCGCGCGATGCCAGTCTCTGCCCGTTGCGTCGACAGGACCCTGATGGTGGACGGAAACCGATTGCAACCAACCCGGACGGATTGTGCCATAGGACACCGGGCTGGCTTGGCCGCGCGGCAGACGGCATGGAGCGCGGGCGTGGGTCCTAGGTCCCACACCGACGGGGGCAGGGGATATTCCCGACCGTTGGTTCCTGCAGCAGAACGCGCCCTGCGGCCGCGGCCATGGAGACCTGATTGCGGTAGTCCCCCTGCGTCGCATCCGCGCATGCATTTCGCTGCTTCCTTGTCCGATGGGATTCTCTGGCAGTGTTCGTATCAAGCATCAGGCCGCACTGTGCGGCCCGTCAAAGTTTGGATGCGGTTGCCCACCCGTTGACATAGATCTGCAACCTGTGTACACAGGGTTTGCGGGTCGTCCATCTGGACCTGAGCTCCGGTGTAGCGGTACTTGACGGCATACGCTGTCAACCATGCCAAAGTGTCCTCCGCGTCCGTTTCCATCTCATCGGAGTATTTGCGTATGATGGCGATCAATTCCCCGATGTCATGGATATTGCGGTACCGCGCTCCCAATGCCGAAATCCAGGCTTTCAAGGCGTTTTCCACAGCCTGTTGCGCCAGAAAGCCCATGAGTTCCTGCGACTGGTGGCCGCCTGCGACGCTGGCTTGCAAATCTCCCAGATTGCGCCAGGTTGTCTTCAGACGCTGTTCAATATCGGGCCAGGGATCAGGACTTTCGGTGGGGAGAAAGCCGGGAGATTCACCGCTCATGGTTACTCCATCATGGGCCGCCTGCCCGGCCACGTGATTGGGTGCACGCCGGGCATAGTGAAACTGCGCCAGTGACATGTGTACCACTTCCACGTTTACAGGTGGCGTATAGAGTTTATCTGCGGCCCGGAACGCAGCCCGTGTCGCCTGTCCATAGGCATCATTGGACAATGCCTGGGATGTCAGAATCAGCAGGTCTACGTCCGAATCAGGACGGAAATCCCCCCGGGCGCGCGATCCGAACACAATCACCTCTGCCGGATGGATGGATTCATACACGGCCCGAGCCACTAAGCAGGCACGGGCATCGTGGGACATGTGCATACCTGTTTCAGGGCTGAATCGGAATCCGGTGTCCCGATATCATAATCATGCGGTGATCCCGGCAGCATTTTCCGGTGCATGTACAGGTCTCGCTCAAGACAATCATATCCACATGGCAATCCTACTCGTTCAGGAGTATGGAGACGTTGTTCTTTTGTCGAAAAACAATTTGTGCTGGAATCGAATCCGGACTGTGCAATTGTCCTGCACAGTCTTCGGCGCAAGGCGACTGCTCGGTCGGAGGACAGGCAGTTCCGGTTCCCGCAGTGGTCATTCCGCAGCTGTCAGGAGTTGCAGTTGTCTGCTTCCCCATGCACACAGGTTTCCTGCCCTTTACCGCATCAGATCCATTTCCTTCAGGAACCTGGAGGGCTGTCTTTGCCGTCCGGACAGTTCGGCGGAGTAGGTCAGCGTCAGAGTTTTCTGCGCACGCGTGATGGCAACAAAGCAACTCCGTCTCTCTTCCTGCAATTTGTGACTGGTCCGGCCCTCCTGGATCGCTCGCCAATGCGGGAAGTGGCCATCAACCAGGCCCACCAAATAGACGTGATCGAATTCCAGGCCCTTTGCTGCATGGATAGTGAGACAAGGTACTGCGTTGGCGGGCGGAGTCGGGATCTTGGATCGAAGGTCCAACCCTTGCAACAATACATGCAACGTCATCCGTTCATGGTCCAACTCGCTGAATATCGCGCTTTGCAGTTCTGCCCAAGTCTTCTTCTCTTCACAGTACTCCGGGTCTGTCTCCCCTGTTGCGGTACTGCAGTCACGTAGCCCATCAAACCAAGCGAAACTGTCATTGATAAATGTCCGAAAATCCAGGTTGTCAACAAGCCGTGATACCGATTCCCGCAAAAAATGCCGAGTCTCGTTCGTCAAGCACTCCTCGCGCAATACAGCCCGTTGCCAGGCGCGCAGATAGTCTCCTTCCTCCGCCGCTGCTTCAGAGATAATGTCCTTTACATTGAGGCTTGCACCGGTTAAATCAGAATAGGCTCTGCAAACTCTGTACAATTGCTCGCGATCCTGCCTGGAGTTTGCCAGGCGCAACATTGAATGCAACCAAATCATGCGACTGGTGACAAATTCGTTCTTGCGCATGGCCACATAGCCTGGAACACCTTGAGTCTCCAAGGCCAAACGGATCTTTGCCAGAAGCTGATGGGTACGCGCCAAAACCACAAAATCGCATTCCGTATTCCGGGACCGATGTGCAATGTCTGCAGCAATCCACTGCAATTCATCGTCAACAGTGGAAAAGGAACAAACCCGAATATCGCTGTCGCCCCCCTGCTGCTTGTGAGCCGTTGCAATTGACTTGTTCAAGTCACGGCCCGGATTGTGTTGGATCAGGTTGTTGGCGGCCTCTATGACCGCGGGCGGACAGCGATAATTCTCCGGGAGCTGCAAGACCGACATGGCAAATTTGTCCTGCAGTGACTTGAGACGCTGAGGGTCGGCTCCATTCCATTGATAAATGGTCTGATCATCATCCGCAACTACAAAGAGATTCTTGGTATCCGGATTCACTAGGTGGCAAAGAATGCGATACTGTGCCAGGTTTGTATCCTGGAATTCGTCAACACAAATGAATGGATAAATACTGGTGATCAGTCTTGTTACGCCCGGAACTCTTTTAACAATTTCCAGGCCCTCGGTCAGAATTCCACCGAAGTCAAGCTCGTTGTTTTGTTTCATCAAGGTGCGATAGGACTGGTACACGGTCCCGATTGCTGCGGCTTCCCGCACTTGTCGTGCACGAAGAAATCCAACTGCTTCGTCCCCTGCGATGCAACGGTCAAGCAGTCGTGTAACCAGCGGCAGCAGCCGTTCTCCGCGGTAGGCAATGTCCGGGTAATCCTGGCGCGCCATCTGGATGGCTTCATCCAGGACAGCTACCCGATCCACTGGCTGCGACAGAATTGTGAAATCGGGACGCAGGCCGACATGATGCCCGTGTTGACGCAGAAGCTGCACACTGAAGGAGTGGAAAGTCCTGAGCACGGCTCGTTCTCGGGCTTGTGGAACCAGTGTATCGATGCGTGACCGCATTTCGACGGCCGCCCTGTTAGTAAAAGTTAAAGCCAGAATCTTGAAATGTTTGTCCTCGGACTCCCCAATCAGGCGCGCTATGCGGTAGACAAGCACCCGGGTCTTGCCGGAGCCGGGTCCCGCCAATACCAGAAGCGGGCCTTCATTCCACTTAACCGCCTTCTGCTGGTTGGCGTTAAGCGTTGAAAGATCAACCATTATTGTGACTGCCCTGCAAGTTCCAGCGCTGTTTCGATGATATCGTTGATCAAAGGGGGAATCCCCTGTTTTTCCTTGTTCTCGATTTCCTCAACCACTGACAATATCTTGGCGGGCTTTGAGGGTGATTTCGACTGGGCGTCGATAACTTGGGCCCAGTATTCCGGTGTCCCGCGCGAGGCGCTGATTGTTCCTTGCTTCTGATGCGAGATGTGGCTTTTGTACACTGCCCCGTATCCTTCCAAGCAAAGAAACACCTCAATGTTGTTGGCTGGCAGTGGGTGCAGATGAAGGCTTTCGGAACGTCCTGCAAGTTGCTGCCTGGCACTGCGGATGTAAGCGCAACCTTGTCGGTCACCGTCCGCGACCACCAACCATTCAATTCCCAGTTGATTTGCAAGCTTGGTGAGCAGTGCCACGCCGACCCGAGTGTACTCGACACAAGCCACACCGTGAGATACAAGATCCTGTTCATGTATCCTGGCACATTCTTCGAACAACAAGACCTCTGTTTCGCCTTCCAGCAACAGCCAACAGCGTGCAAAAAGCAGATTGCCTCGGGTCAGGCGAATGTGATGATCGAGTTTCTGTATTTCGTTCTCACACAGCGCACCGGCATCAACGTCGTGGACAGCAATGCGTCCCGCTTTGCGGCTAAGTCTGCGCAATGACACAAGGGGAATACTTGCTACCAAGTCGCCTGAGTGCGTAGCCAGAATTTTTTGGCCCTTCAGGTCCTGCAGCAAGTTGGAAGCCGCCCGAATGGCTGCAGGATGGAGATGGGCTTCCGGTTCTTCCAGGGCCAAAATCGGTTCTGCAAATTCTGCCAATTTGCTTTGCAGAAAGGCATTGAACAGACAGATGACCGCCAGGCTCTGGGTGCCATTGCCATGTCGGCCAATCGGCAGCCGGGCCCCAGCGACAGACGTGAACATCACCTGCGTACGTGACAGGATGTCAAACGTCTTGCTGGGAATTGCGTCTATGCCGACCGGCTCTTCGCTGTCCAGCGGGATCATTCCGCCCGTTTTGCCAAGTTCATCCTTGATCTGGCCCAGTGACTCGTGCGCATTCAATATTTTCTGGTTTAACTCGGCCAAAGCTGTCTCAAGATCTTGCCTCAATTCAGGATCGATATGCATGGAACGCACAAACGATCCCCAGAACTGAGAATTGGACCGAAATTCCTGGGCAGAATCCCTCAAAGCGGACAGGTAGAAAACAGGAACAAGTTGGGCCAATGCGTTCCGGTAACGGGAATTACCAGACGCTGGCAGTAGTACGTTTCCGCCAAGGTCCAAGAATTGTCGCTCTGTGACAAAAGCGTCGGCAGAGCGGTCATATTCACTGCGAACCCGAAATATGATGCACTTCCGTTGGGCAGAATCAAGTTGGATTACGTCACTCAACCTCTGGTTTATTGCATCGGGCCATTCATTTTCGTTTTGTTCAACAAAGTGCAAGGTTATTGCGATAGCCTTGCTGTCTGCTGGTTGACTCCCCTTTTCCGACAAATGGTAGTCGTAATCTGTGAATTCTCTCCCTGCTCGAGACCGTTGGGGATTCAAACAAGCTTTGATCGCTTGCAGGATCGATGTCTTGCCGGTGTTGTTCTCTCCGATCAGTACGGTGGTTGGCTCAAGGTCGAGGCTCAGTTCACGAATGCCCCGAAAGTTGGATATTTCGATCTTTTCCAAAAACATCGTTTTTCCTTCTACAGAGGATATGCACTGGCCAGTCTGAATTGCACCAATTTTGAGAAGATTCCCGAAAAATTGGCACTGGAAAATGGATGGTGGCTCCCTCCCTTGGGGAGTCACAGAAACCGCGGGATGAGGCTCCGGGTTGCACAGATTGCGACAGTGCACGCTCCGCGGTCTCAGGTCACACGGCGCAGCAGGGCCGGGTGGCGGCGCGCAAGGCTAGCCCAGACTCTGGCTCAGCCGGTCCGGAAAGTCCGTGGCATTCACAATCGGAAACTTGACGCCGCGGGCCAGACTGCGGATGCGCTGGTCGGACATGCCGGCAATGATCAACAGGGTGCGATCCACCGGGATGTCCAGTTTGGACATCAGACTGCCCATGCGCGACAGCCGTTCCCGGGGATTCTTGGCGGTCGTGCATTCCAGCCAGATGGGGGTGTCCCGTTCCAGTACGAACAGATCCAGCTCGTATTTCTGCCCGTCCACGAAGGCCAGCTGCGGATTCATCAGCAGCGAATATCCCAGGTGGGCCCGGCCAAAGCCCGAAACCAACTGGCGACGGATGTACTGTTCCAGCCAGCGGCCGCGGATGTATTCCTCGCCATCCTTGGTCAGTGTGCCCTGCAGCAGCTGGGCCCCCCGCCGATATCGGTGGTCATGCAGGTAATGGACATCGCTCAGCTTCTGGCACAACTGGACCGAGTCGCTGATTTCTTCCGGCGTACTGTCGGCCAGTTCCATCGTGAAGCTCTGGTTGACTTCCAGTTCCCGCAGGCGGCCGTACAGCGGGGCCAAAGTGGTGTTGTGCCGATCTCCCAGAAACTTGGACAGGCTGCGCTCTTCGGAACTCTCTTCGTTCTGTTCGTGATACCGTTCAATAACGAACCCGCGTCTGTGCAGGTAGGCGGCCGCTTTCTGGCTGGTGCGGGTTACGTTCACGCTTTGCGCTTCCATGGCCCTCACATCGATGGGCCGCCGCCGCGGCGTTGGGCGTTTGCCGGAGGGCGATGCCGGTTTGGCCGTTGCTTTGTGGCTGCCGTTTTCGGACTCCCGGAGTTCGGTCCGCAGTCTCTGTATTTCCCGGGTCAGGGCGCGGACATCTTGTTGCAGTTCCTGCAAGATGGGCAGAATGCCAAATAACGCTTTCACTTTTGCAATGCTCTCTTGAGTTCCGGATACCTGCGGCCGACCGGACATGCCGGGGCGACGGGACTTCCTTACTTTACATAGAAACAGAATAAGTCGAATCGCGCGGTCAATGCCCCGCTCCCGCCCAGATTTCGGGATTCAGGGCATTCAGCGGTGCCTGCCCGGAGAAATGGCGCTGGATTTCGGTGACGGCCATGACTTCGATACGGCGCCGGGCTTCCACGGTGGTCGTGGCGGAATGGGGGGTCGCCACCACCCGGGGATGCGATCGCAACCGCGAATGCACAGGTGGGGGCTCCGGTTCAAACACGTCCAGCCCCGCCCCGGCCAATTGGCCGGCATCCAGGGCGGCCAGCAAGGCTTCTGTATCCACCAGGGGCCCCCGGGCCAGATTGAGCAGATACGCCCCCGTTTTCATTTGGGCAAGGCTCTCCGTATTCACCATGTGATAGGTGGACGGGATGGACGGGGCATGCAAACTGATGAAATCGGACCGGGCCCATAACGTGGCCAGCTCCACCTGTTGCACCTGCAGGCCAGTGTCCGCCATCTGGCTTGCGGTCAAGAGGGGGTCATGCACCAGCAGATCCATGCCGAAGCCGTTTTGACAGATGTGGCCCACCCGCTGGCCGATACGCCCAAAGCCTACCAGACCCAGGGTCTTGCCCATCAGTTCATTGCCCAGACTGATCCCCCGGGGCGCGAATTCTCCCCGGGCCAACTGCGCCTGCCCTTCCGGGACCCGCTTGGCAATGGCCAGCATCAGGGCCACCGTATGCTCTGCCGTGGACTCGGTGGGGCCCGCCGGGGTGTTGCAGAAGAGCACACCCGCCGCGGACGCGTCCGCCGTATTTACGTTGTCCACACCGATGCCGGTCCGCACCAGGATCCGCAAGTGCGGCAACCGGGCAAACACGGTACGGTCATAGGCAATGCCCGAGCTGGCCAGAATGGCCTGCGCCGGTTTGGCCGTAGCAATGGGGTCCGGGTGATCGGATGCGGGCACTGTGACGGTGACATGCCCGGGCAGGCTGTCCAGGGCGTCGGACATTTGCGGGACTTCGCACCAGACATCGATCAGTGGATCGAGAGCCATGGCAGGTGCTCCGGGGATGGGACGGGCTGTTGCCGCCATTATTCCAGTCCGGAAGTGAGCGGAAGACCGCCACACTGTGCCAGTCGCTTGGCATGGTGGCCCCGTCCCGTTTGGCGCAGCCGATCCAGATATGTGTTCCAATAGGCATGGTGCGTGTTGGCGTGGAGCGGACCGCCTTCGGCCATAACCCCCCAGAAGGGATCGCCCCGCTGCGCTCTGCCCATCTGCTCGCCCATCCACTGATCCAGCTTCTGCAGACCCAGACCCAGAATGTCGGGCCGCGAGCCCGCCAGATTGGTGGTTTCGTGGGGATCCTGTGCCAGGTCAAAGACCATATAGGCTGGCAAGTGCTTCAGGCCTGTATGGTAGGTCCGGATGAACAGCCAATCGTCCCAGCGCACTCCGCGCTGGCAGCTCCAGGCCCCGTTGCTGATCACCAGACTGTCCCGCCCCCGGATATCGCCCGTAGACAGGGCAGACGCAAAGCTTTCTCCCTGCCAGCTGGGAGGCTGCGCCTGTCCGGTCAGGTCCGCCAGCGTGGCGGCCAGATCCAGGTTGTATTGCATTCGATCGTTGACCGTCCCCGCCTGGGCATCCGTGACCCCCGGCCAGCGCACGATCAGGGGTACCCGGTTGGTGATGTGGTCTGCCAGCTGGTGATCTCCCCAGACATTCAGTTCGCCCTGGTTCTCCCCGTGGTCGGCACTGACGATGATGGCGGTCTCGTCATAGATCCCGAGATCCTGCAGATCCTGCATCAGTCTGCCCACGAAATGATCCGCGTAATGGATGCCGGTGTCATAGCCATCCAGATGGGCCTTCGCGTCCTCCAGGGTCTTGATATGCCCTACTCCCCACAGCCAGCGGTCCGGCAGCTGGTCCGTGAATCCCGGTACCTCCGTGCAGCTATGAGGGCCAAAGGAGCGGTTTTGGGCATCCAGCAGGTCCTGGGTGATCCAGTCTGCAATGGGCTCGTCCGCAAACGGGTGGCCATACTCCGGCGGATGGTCGTACGGTGTGTGCGGATCCCAGAAATTGATGTGCAGAAACCAGTGGTCCCGGCGGCCGTTGTGCCGGAGCCACCGCTGGGCCGGAGGATACATTTCGTCCCCGTTTTCCAGCCCGCCCTTGCCGGTATCGTAGGTCTCGTTGAAACCGTACCAGACCTGATACGCGGAATGCCGGTTGGGGAAGGGACTGATGCTGCAGGAATGGATACCGGCTCCCCGCAGCACGCTGGCCAGAGAGTCCGTGGCATGACAACTCCGAAAGGCGCGTTCTGCACCTTGCGGTACCAGATCTGCGAAGTACCCGCCATGATTCACCACTCCGGTGCGGATCCCGAATTGTCCCAGGAACAAGGCGGTGCGGCTGGGCAGGCAGGGCGTGTCGGTGGCGTAATAGTTGGTGAAGCGTATGCCGGCTGCCGCCAGTGCATCCATGTGGGGAGATGTCCGCCGGTGATAGCCATAGCACGACAGGTGATCGGGACGGAGCGAATCGATATCGATATAGAGAATGCGCATGGAAATTCCTGGATGTGCGGGAGGACGGCGCTGCGGGCTTTCCCACGTTTGGCTACAGACACAGACGCGGGATGCTTTTGTGACAGTGAAAAGGGGGCCCGTGACAAGGCCGCCGCGGCACCCAGTCAAAATGGGAGCCGACAAGGCGATCCGAAGACCAAGATGCGGGCTTGTTGCGCTGTAGACGCAACTGGGAGTCGGCGGCAGCAGGCAGTTCAGGCAGCAGGCACGGCAATGCATACGCTTCCATGATAGTACCAATCGCGGCCAAAAGGAGATTCTGCCGGGGTAAGGATAGCCTTTGGGGCGAATGTCTGCAGGCCCAAACCATGAAGTCCTGACCTCTGGGAAAGGCGGTGGGAGCAGAGCCGCGGCATGTTCGGGTGCAGACTGGGACCCGCTTCTGTTTCCAGAGCTTCTGGCGACAGTATGCGATGGCCCTGCATTGCTCCGCCTGCTACGTAATGGTAGCCTCTGCGCCGACTGTCTGGCCTTGCTCAAATCAGGTCAATTCTGTTCTGGTTATAGTTTGCAAACACGCTTTGACTTTGTCCAGGATCAAATCTGCACCGTCCGGCCACACGAACGGATTTTTGGGAAATCGGTACATATGAGTCATGTTTCCTGCACTGTATGGGAACTCTATGGCACATATTGCCTGCCATAATGGTTCAAACCTTATCTTGACAAGCAGGACACTAAGCACTTCGCATGGAACTTTGTAAAGGTATGGGATCCTACCGGATCGAGTGGAAAACTGGCATGGATGTCCATCATCAATCGGTGGGGGATGTCATGGTTGCGGAAAGGATATAGACTGACAACCTACTTCAACCTTATATAAGGTCCATAACAATATAAGGTCCATAACATGTGCTTAGGGACTGTTTTTAGAAGGGAGCGGAGGCTCTATGTTGCATGGCATAGGGTCTGAACGGTACCTGACAGATGTAGGGCATCTTCTTCCAGAATGATTTTCCAGTGGGTGACTGGTCAACTGTTGGGGCTTCGGGTCTATGTTCACGGACGGATTTTTCGTCGCTCTTTCGTCTGGCCCCTTGTTCTGTTCCTTCTGGTTGCGCCTTGGACTCTGCCCTTTGTGGAGGGCTTGCCGGAGTATGCCCAGAATACCTTAGCAATACGGGATGTTCCTGTTGCCCTTAGTGGCAGCTTGGGTCGTGCCTCGTATCCTGCCCGACTGGGAGGATTGGGGCTCGCTGGCCGCGGTCCCATTGCCCCCTTGGCGTTTGGTGCTGGAACAAAGCCTCCTTGCGTTGCTGCTCTTTACTACTCTGCTGTGGTGGATTTTCTGGGCCTAGTCTAGGTAGCCTAGGCCCTCTTGATCCTCGACGCGGGAGTTACGGCCACGCCTCCGGTATTGGTGGGCCGGATTGGGCTAAGTGAGACTGTCAGTCTGCTGTTTTTACTGGTTGCAGTTTACTGGGCCGTCACTGGCGCGGAACCGAGGTCTCCGGTTTCTTGGCCACCGGCGTGTGGGTCGGCAGTTTGCTGATCGTCCACCAAGGTCTGAGTCTCTTCACCCCCTTCCATGCCTATTATGAACTGAGCAGCCCCGTCTTTGAGACGACGAAGGCAAACCTAAATGTACAACTCGGGGTACTCGGTCTGGTGGCCCTTTGTCTGTGGGTCCTAGGGATTGGACTTTTGGCCGCGCGCGTTCGTCCTTTTCATGATGGCCTGTTTCGAGGGCCTTGGCCGGGCAGTCTAGCTTAGATCTTTTTGCGCGCCCCCCGGACGCTGCGCCTGTCCCTACTAGAACTGAGATAGGTGGCCCGATCACTGGTACTGGTCTATATGGCCTGTGGATTTCTGTTCTGGCTGGTCACGCTGAGCCTCTATCCTTACGGGGAACGCCGTGTCTCGCTGTCCCGGGCTGCGCAAGTTGGGGCCGGTACTCTGCTGAGTCTGGGGATGGTGCTGTCCTTGGTTGCAGCTTGGACCTACCATCGGACAGTGGAGAATTGGCTTGTGCCCGATTCCCCGGTTACCCAAAGCAATGCCTGGTCAGTATACCGAGGCGGCTCACCAGCTGGTCTTCGACGGGGATCATGTCACCGTGGAATCCGCCATGGTCTTCATGCCGATGGTCATCCCTGCCCTCTCTACCCTTGGACTGTACCTGGACCCCTCTGGCTCCGTTGGTAACCCACCACGGGGACGGGCTTGGTGGCCCGCCGGAATTGCGTGGTCTGCGTGGCCCCTAGCTCCATGGCCAGTGCAGTCACAGATCTTCCCCAGCCATTGCAATGACTGGGCTAGGCAATTTCACTAGCTTGAATTCTGGATGCAAGGAAAGAGAGGCAGGCAGTGGGGCTGCACGAAGCCTAGGCGCGGGTACTCCCCCGAAAAGTGATCACACTCCAGCCACAGGGTGATCACTTCGCTGTCGCGGAAGAGGGGCTTAGCTCCTCGTTTGCCCTGCAACAGACATACGCTGTGAACTTGATATCCGGTCGTCGACTACCCGTACCCGCCGCGTGTACACCACGATCGCCAAGTCTCACCTGCTCAGCCAGAAATCAGTGGGTTACTTGCACACCATACGAAATCTGGGCAATTTGGCATCTCATCCATCAGAAGAGACCGTTACCATGGACGATGTTCGGATTGTTTCTTGTGTGCTGTCATCTGTTCTGGAAGAGGCAATTGAAAGGATTTGACTTTGTTAGCGAGCCATAAGCGCGAATTTATATAAAATCAGGCCGTACAGCACAGTGCCTCCTGCAAACGCTCGGGCGGTGGGCGCGGGACTTGCGGGCTGTAGGGCAAGGACGGCTATCGGGCACACAGCGGGAGGCCCATCCATAGGATCTGTTGCACCCGAGCCAAGGCATCGGCGAAGATGGGGGGCGGCTTGGGATACTCGGAGGCTCGCTGCGGGCACACTGTCCGCCGCGGAAAGTGTGGGTGAGCACGCCGATGCTCAGAGATTCCGACAGCTGCCGGGCAGGGTCGCAAGGGTCCGCGCCATGACCGAACTTCCTGAAAAATGGACAGGATGCTAAACTCCCAATGTACTGTATCATGTGTCTAAATCGATAGTAACTGTGGGATTTTGCTCCCATTGACCATGCTATACCCTCAAGAGGACATCAATGGAGACACACGCCATCCCTCTTCATCTGATAGAGATATCAAGTACCAATATACGCAAGGATATGGATGCGGGCAACGAGGACACGGGCCTTGACGATTTAGCCCAAAGTATTCTTGAACATGGCTTGCTCAATCCCGTCACGGTGCGCACTTTGCCTACGGGAGAGTACGAGCTGGTTGCGGGACAAAGACGATTTCTTGCTTGTCGCCAGTTGGGTCTGCCGACGATTGCCGCGGTCATACGGGATGACCTAGACGATGGCACGGCTACTGCCGTGTCCCTCATCGAAAACGTACAACGGGCCGACGTGTCGCCACTCGACAAGGCTCATGCCTATCAAATTCTGTATACACGATATGGTAATTACAACCGAGTAGCCCGTGAAACTGGCGTGTCGATATCCACTGTGCGCCGCTACCTGTCACTCCTCAAGTTGGACCCTGTCATACGCCAAGAACTCACGACCTCCGATGGGCCCGCGGGGATAGGCACTTTATCAAAGCTGGCAGAGACGGTACCGCAGGCGAAACAGACACAAGTGCTCCAAGAACTGGGTGGTTTTAAACAGACTATTCAGCAGAGAATTCTTTCCCAAGGCGGTGGAGATTTGCACAAAATCATTGCCCTGAAAAATCAAGCCTTGGAGGGTGAATTTGATATGCATGTTTGCCGAGAGGGGCTGTGTTTTGAGCTTCCCGACAAATTGAAAAATCAAATACGGATTCGGATTGACAGGAACGAACCTATCACATTGGCCGATATTCCCTGAGGGTCGGTACCGGCTAAATCTCCCGCGGTGAATGACCCAAGGAATTCTATGGCACATCTTCTTGCTTCGTCTTGTTCCCCACCGCAGATAGCAGCGCGCCTAACCCCTCACAAGTGGCTCACTAAGGTTAGACACACCAAAGCTATAGGCTACAAGTTGTAAGGACGAGGAGCATGGATGAAACCGGTCTGCCCAATTAGGTATGGATGGGCACCTCTGGAAGCTGGACCCGGTGGAAGACATGCTTAATGTCGTTCCGTCCTAGGATGTAGGGGACAAAAACCAGAACTCAATGCTGGTCTTTCAGCTGGCCAGGGAGGCCGTGGCATGACAACTCTGGAAGGCGCGTTCCGCACTTTAACGGTACCAGATCCGCGAAGTACCTGCCATGATTCATCACTCTGGTGCGGATCCCGAATTGTCCCAGGAACACGGCGGTGCGGCCGGGCAGGCAGGGTGTGTCGGTGGCGTAATAGTTGGTGAAGCGTACGTCGGCTGCCGCCAGTGCATCCATGTGGGGGGATGTCTGCCCAGTGACAGTCAGAGCACGACAGGTGATCGGGGCGGAGCGAATCTATGTCGATATAGAGGATGCGCGTGGAAATTCTGGGATATTCAGGTGGGCGGAGGTGCGGGTTTCCCCCTGTCGAATCTGCCGACGCGGGGCACCATTTTGTAGGGGAAGGAAAGAGAGGATCCAACAACAGTCGCCGATGCGGCTTCCTGGCCCAGATTGGAGCTGACAGGGGCGACAGCAACAGGTAATCCGGGCTGTGAGCACGGCAAAGCATATGCCCCAATGATAGTGCCAATCGGTATTTATCGGCCCTTCTCCTGGGGCTTTCATGAACTTTGGTGAGAAGACCCAAATCCGTAGCGCGTATCAGTCGCGATCACGACAGACGTCATCTCCACTGAAAGGAGACAGTCCCTGGTGCCAAAGTGTGTCCGGGTTTTCCCGGAGACACTGTAACTGTCAAGGCTAAGGATTGCTTGAGCAGTATCGCGGGGTCTGAACACCATTCTCTCCTCTTCCGCCCAAGGAGTATGTCCCTTGTTGGCTGGGCCATGTCTCTGATTTCTCCACAATATGAGTGGAGATCCGTATGCGGTTTTTGCTGTTCTGACAAAAATGTTAGCCGGTTGCACAGAGTGCTTTTTCTGTAAGGTCCCAAGGCGCCGGTCGGCCTGTCCAAGACCAGCACACGTGGCGCGTGATATGCGCGTGGCGTTCTGCTGATTACAGGATTAAGCATCCGCTTCCGCCACGGACCTGCGTCTTGTCGTTCCATGACTCCCTTCTGCATCGCTTGCCGGGGAAGGTCTACACGTCTCCAGAGTCCCATGTATTGGCGGGGTGGATGATCGTAGGCTGGGATGCTGTCTCCCTGACGCCTTGTCGTCTTATCCATAACACGCGCGTTGTCTACCGTCCAAAGTCCCTGAATCACCGGCAACTGCATAACGTCTGCAGACATTAGAAGAATAGGGTATGGCTGGATCCACAAGTAAATGTGTATGTTGGGTTACTTTAAATATGAAAACATGACACACTTGACAAGAAAAGCGACAATACTGGGCTCCAACCGCAGATTCTGGACATCGCGCAAGATCAAGGGAACCAGTTCGACTGTATCTTGGCAGCCACCTGGAACTTCATGTCCTGTTCCTTCCTTCCACGCCCAGATCCTGGGAGAGCACTTGGGCGTCAGGACTCTGTTTGCTGCGACTGGAACTTTGTTCCTTGGGAGGACATTAACCATATCCACCGAGGACATACCCCCAAGGATCTGTAATCCTGTGTCACTTCGCTCTGTACTTCCTGTGCCAAGAAGCCTCAGCCCAATTTGGGATTGTGATCAAATAGAAATGGGGAATTGCAAGCAATATGGAACATTGTAAATATGTACAATAAGGCAGCTTTATCTGGAGTTTGGCCTTTTTGTGATTTGAGTCAGCCCAAAGGCTTGTTGATGGGAAATGGTATGTCACGGATTTTGGTGGAGAGTTTTGCTTGGTGGGCATAGCTGACTGGCTGAATTCCGTACCACGTCAATCCTCCAGTTTTTTCTTCAAGGTGACTGACCTTGAAGAAACTCCCACGGTACCGAAACCTGCAGAATTGGCTGAGGTTCTTCAAGACAGTTACTTCGGGAAGGAATACCTCGCTACAGTGGCTGCAAGGTATGAATTTAGAGCAGTTCAAGAAAAATTTCTTCAAGCTCGCAGCAGCACAGTCCTCAAGGTAAGAAGAGGAGACTTCGGAGAAGCAATCACACAGAGTACCTCAAGCGCGTTGAGGGTTTTGACATTCCCGTGATAAAGCTCAGGTACAAGGTTACGGCCAATCAGACTCTGCCGGGCACTGACTGTTTGGCCCTGAAAGTGTCGAATGGAACGCTTGTGGAGGTGGGGTACGTAGAGTCGAAACTTCGTACTGCTGTCGATGTCTCTGTAGCTGTCAAGGGTGCCAAACAACTGGCGCAAGATGCGAGCAGAGCAGTTCCTGAGATCTTGACTTTTGTCAGTCGGCAACTTCGGGAGAGTCGTCATCCCTTGACCAATTTATTCGAATCTTACCTGTTTGATCGCAATGCTGATCTGGATGTTTATATCCTCATGATCCTGCATGAAAGCACCAAGTGGAATGAACGGATACTGGTGAACCTGGAAGACGAGCAAGTTGCGTTGGAGCCTCTCCAGGTGTACGTGGCGAAAATCGCTGAACTCGGACGCCTCGCGGACGCCACATTTTCGCAGCTTGGCATGGAGGTGCTTGAGGATGACGATTGACAACCGCGTTGAATTGCATTCCCGCATGGAATCGGTATTGGAAAACCCAGGATTCCAGAATGAACTGGCTCAGGTCAGAGCCAAAGCTACCTTGCAGGCCATAGGAGAACTTGAGGATTCCCCGAATTGGACCTATGTTGCGAAACGCTTCTCCCGAAACTCGGCCGCCGCTTTATACGCACTTGAAGCAGCGACCCTCGCCGACCCCAGCTATGCCGTGAGGAATAAGGTTTGCTCGCGCCAACTCGCTCACGCATGGGAAAACCTGGCCAAACTGGAGGAGGGAGTATCAAGGTCAACGGCCCTGCTCAATGCCGCACTTGCCAGTGAATTGGCTGGCTATCAGGCAAACGCAGCCTATCTCGCCAAGGAGATCTTGCCAAGGCCTTGCCTTGATTCAAGAGCGGATGCCCAATCGCTTGTCGCTTCGTTCATGCAACGGAGACTGATCATCACCGCGCATCTTGCAAATTATCTCCTTCGAAATCCACCGAATCCCGACTCCTCCATCGAATCTCTCTCCCTCGAATTGGGTGAGGTGGTGCTTGCCGACGGGTTGCTCAAGGCGTGCCGCTTCTTTCTGAGTGGAGCCCGTTCTGCCTATCGTGAGGCAGTCAGACTCCTGGAGGAAGCCTCCCGGGTATTTGCCGGGTTGGGTGCCCCTCTTCACTCCAATATCGTATATGGAGTTCGGTCCGTGCTTCCGTTGATGATGCAAAAGAGCACCTGGACCCAGCTGAAACCCTATGCGGACCGGTCTGAAATCTGGAAACGCTATTTGACCCTTCTTGCGCGGCCACTGTCCCGTGGGGTGACCGAATTGTGGCCCTCCCAAATCGAGGTTCTTGAATCCGGCTTTTTGGGTTCGAATGAAAGCTCTGTGATCCGTTTGCCTACCAGTGGGGGCAAGACACGTATCGCAGAAATGGCCATCATTGACACTCTGCACCGGTATCCCGAAGCCAAGTGTGTGTTTGTGGCCCCGTACCGTGCCTTGGCATCTGAAGTTGAGAGGACATTAGGGACGGTTGTGGTTGATTTGGGTTACCGGGTTTCATCGGTCGTCGGCTCTTACGAAGCCGACGAGTTTGAGGTGTTCCTGCTGAGGACAGCCGACTTGTTGATCGTCACACCGGAAAAGCTGGATCTCATTTTCCGCCTTCGCCCTGACATTGCGGATCAGTTCCGGCTTATAGTGCTGGATGAAGTTCACATCATGGACGATGCCAATCGTGGCATCAAGTTCGAGCTGTTGTTGCACAGATTGAAGAGCCGACTGCCAAAGAGCCGTTTTCTGGTGATGTCCGCTGTGGTACCGGGTGCAGCCCTGAAAGAGTTCGCAATGTGGCTTGCGGGATCTCTCAACAGATCCATGACTTCCGAGTGGCGTCCTACAGTCCAGCGACTGGCGCGATTTGAATGGAAGGGCACTGTGGGCACCATTCAATTCGAGAGGGATGCCGAAATCCCCCGTCTTGGTGCATTTGTGCCCGGGGCTTTGAAACAACGTCCGTATTCTTGGATAAATCCTGAAACTGGGCGCCCTTGGACCCGCCAATATCCCAAGCCGACAAAACAGGACACTGCAGCCGAGTTGGCCTATGTGTTTTCAGACCAGGGACCTGCGCTTGTCTTCTGCACCCAGCCCAACTGGGTCGAGAGCGTATGCAAAGCGATTCTCAACAAGTCCATAGGGTACAGGAGCATGGTTGGGGAGCCAATCCCTGCCCGATTTTCCAGTCCTACCAGGACCAGGTCTCAAGAACTCGCCTGTGAGTGGCTAGGCCAAGAACACATTGCCACAAAAGCCTTGTCTCAGGGGATTGCACCTCATCATGGCAAGTTGCCCCATATCGTAAGGGAGGCGATTGAGGTTGACTGTCGCAATGGCCACTACCAGGTGATTGTTGCCACCAACACACTGGCCCAAGGCGTTAATCTGCCTGTCAGAACTGTGATTATGCACAGCACGTGGCGGTCCGAAGAAGGAGGTCAGCGTTCTCGAATTCCTGTCCGTGACTACCGGAATATAGCAGGTCGGGCTGGGCGTGCAGGTATGGAAACCGAAGGGTTGGTCATCCATATTGTACTCACCCTCCAGGACCAGCGAGACTTCGTGCACTATAAGGATCTTCAGAATCTGGAACCTGTTGCGGGCGCATTGTGGCAGCTTCTCCAGCGGATCGTCTCATCTCGTATTTCGAATGAGGCGTTGGAGAGTGCTGCAGAGGATCTGGACCCGGAAATACTTGCTATAGCGGTGGAGGAGGGAATTGAGACTGCAGACTCTGATCATTGGCTTGCGAGTCTGAAAACCACATATGCTGCCAGGCAAGCTTGTGTCAACAGTGAGGATATTGGACCGTTGGTTAGGTGCGCACAGTTGGCTACTGCGAATTTGCTTGCTCGGGTGCCTGAACCATCTTGGCGGAAAGTCTTTGCCCAGACTGGCCTAAGCAGTTTTTCCTGTCAGACACTGTTGCAGTTTGTGAATGCCCATAGCGGCGCATTGCGTACGCTATTGCTGGGTACCAGATACGACGACATGGAGACTTTGCACCGATTGGTGATTGATTCCAGTCTTTCTTTGCCGGAAGCTCAGACAACCGCCACATTTGCAGGTGACTTGGAGGTGTTGCTGGGTCTGTGGATAGCGGGAACCCCCATTAACGAGACAGCGGCATATGTCTCGGATCATATCGATTCGGAAGAACAATTGTCGCGTTTTATAGAAGAGTTTTTTGGTTACAAACTACCTTGGATCGTCTCTGCCCTGTTTCGGATCTCCAAGGAGTCTTTGGGAATCCATGACGAAGACGTTTCAGAGTACATCCGATGCTATCCCTCAATGGTCAAATACGGCCTCCCTGACCCTGTGGCTGCGTGGGCAATGTCCGCAGGAATTTCTACAAGGAGTACAGCGCGTCGTCTGGCGGAGGCCTTTGAGGGACAAATTCCAGACTCCCCCTCCCACGAAGACTTCGTTGCTTGGTTATCCAATCTTTCTGACGACTCGCTACATCATGACTACAGGATTTCGGGACACGTGCTCTACGAGCTCAGATACAAGCTGGGAAGAATGGCGACCAATCCATTTCTCAAGCCCATAAAACCGCTGCATACAGTGCTTCCATATCAGACACAGATCGCTGGGATCCTCTACAAGAACCGAAGATGGGCTGCGCGGCGTGTAAGAAAAGGGGACAGGCTGGAACTTCGCAGAGACTATGAAAATCCTGTAGACCGAAACGCAATCGAGATACATCACAAGTCCGGGCAGATCGGATTTCTCCCCCGGAATCTTGCGCAACGTCTGGCACCTGAAATCGACGCAGGAGCCGAAATCGAAGCCGCTGCGGTAGCAACGACGCAGAGGGATGAACCTGCTGTTACGATTCGACTCTATCTCAGACAATCTGACAGCAATCCCGAGATCAGACGGGGCCGCACGGATACGGCACTATTAAACCATTGGTGCTAAGCACCCAGCATGGAATTTTGTGAAGACACGAGGTCCTACCGGAGGCGACGGAACGCGGTGTGCAGGTCCTGGATCAGCCGGCGGTCGGTGTCATAGCTGCGGGTGGGTATCTCCTCGGGTTTGACCCGAGGGAAGACAGGCTCGATGGCGTTCCGCGCCGGGCTGCAGGGGGGCAGAAACCCGAGTGCCATGTCTGCCTGCCGCAGCTCCGGCCGGGCCGCCTGCAGGACCCGGGCCCGCCGATGGACCGAGGCATGGTTCAGCACCACCACGTGACGGTGGCCCTGAGGATTCTCGTAGGGGAGGCAGGGCCGGCGCGACTCCAGGCATGGATGGGGGCAAGGTAGGGGCGAAGCCGGATTCGTCCAGGCAAGAGAGCCGGAAGGTGCCAGCGGTGGCTTTTTTCAGCTTGGCCAGTTCGCCCCGCGCCTGGGCCCACCGGGCCGCATCCTGCTGGTGCCGCAGCGTGGCGTGCATGCGGCGGTAGCGAGCGCCCATCAGGCCCAGGTACTTGCGCACCGTGTGCGGCTGCATCGCGATCCCCTGCTCCGCTAAGCACCTGGCATGGAACTTTATAAGTTTGAGGTAGGCTATCAGTCTATATCCTTATCCGTAGCCATGACACCCTCACCGATTGATGCGGGACATCCACGCCAGTTTTCCACCCGATTCGGTAGGATCTCATATCTTTATAAAATTCCATGCCATATGCTTAGGGCTGTCGCCCGCGTGCGCGCGCTCCCGACCTGCCGCCGCACACGCAACACCGTCTGGTGCCGGACTGTATCGGGCGGCCGGCCCCCGGCGAGGGCGCAGGGACTGCATCCCGACGGCATTCTGGCACGGGAGCTTGGTATTATCGGCACACCTGCGAAGTTCGCAATTTCACCCGATCTGCGCGTGGTCCAGGTATGGCTTGGCATGACGACCCGCCAGAGTCATCCCGCGGAGCTGGGCAGTCTGCTTTCCATGTATGGGATAGAACCCACTTCGCTTCCCGGGTCGGCTGGCGAGGGTGGTCGCATCTTTACCCGTGCGCACTTGGAGTGACGGCGTGAGTTGCTCACCATTACAGTTTACGATGGCCTGGACCCACGGAGGCGACTGTGGGGGGGGTAACGCAGGCAAGGGCAGCACACACCAACGCCCCCTGATCTTCAAGGCGCGGGTGCACCTGCGCGCGTCCCGTCGGCTCCTGGCCTAGCCGCTGTTCCTGACCTTGCTGGCCTTGCCGACTCTCCTCCCTTGGCCTTGGGGCACTGTAGAGTTTGAGGAGTTTGCCTTGCTGTACGGGGCCTTTCTGGCTCCCTTGATGGCGGCATGGGTCGTGCCGCGCCTGATCCTGGCCGATCCCGGCCGGGCCTTGGTGGCGTCCACTCGATCCGGTCTCCCGCGCATCGCCATCGAAAAACTGGGTGTGTTGCTGGGGTTCTTCGGTGTGCTGTGGACGCTGTTCTTGGGCGTGGCATGGGGCACGTACTCCATTCGGATCCTCGATTCGGATCAATTTCCCGTCGGACTGGAGAGCATAACGCGGTTGTGGACAAGCGGCACGGCGGGCATTCTGTTCTTTACCGCCTGCAGTTTCCTGCTCAGCAGTTGGAGCGGGGTCCAGGCAGGCGGCCTGCTGGCAACGGGCCTGTGGATCGTGGGCATTTACGTGGGGCGGAGCAGTCCGGACGCCAGCGTCTGGACACCCTTCCTGGGTTTCTTCGATCTGTACCACGATGTTTTCTGGGGGCAGCACGGCCTGCTGGCGGCTCTCGCGTTGATCTTGCTGTATGCGGCCACCCGGATGAGCCGGGCGCGGAGTGCGGGTCCTGGGCGGCGGACACCTTGGCTGACGGCTGTCAGGCCCGCGACCGCCACGGAAGATGCCGCATCGGCGACGGTGGCCCCGCGGCGGGGATTCCGGACCCTGGTGAGGCTGGAGTGGCACTGGGCCTTGCGTCGCAAAACCTTGTGGGTGTATACCGGCGTGCTGACAGGGCTTCTGTTGATCCTGTTCGCGATCCTCCCAGCCACTCCCGACGTATATCTAACGGATGTAATGCCCAGTCTGCTCTTTGTTAGTCCCCTGCTCCTGACACTCTTTGTGGCGTCGGCGTTCAGCCGGAACGGCACTCTGCAATATGACTGGTACTGGTGCACACCGGCCGTGTGGACGAAAGCCCTCTGGGCCAAGTTGGCGGCTCACGGGACCCTGGCTCTGGCACTGACCACCGCGCTGGCGATGGCCACCATAGTGTCGCTGGTCTTGCGTAACGGCTGGCCTTGGCGAGACATGGCCGTCTTGATGGTGCCTTTCTGGGCACTCACGGTGGTTGCCACTCTGGGGCAGGTTCTGATCGTGGTTGGTTTAACCCTGATCCTGCGTCATACCCTGGCGGTACTGGCCGTGGTATGCATTTTGGCCGTGGGACTCTACCTGGGGTTCCTGACACCTACACTGACCCTGTTGGACCTGCGGGACCATACGCTGGCTTCCCTGTTCTTCAGCCCCATCACGGGGTTTGCTCCCGACTTCCAGGCTGCCGTGCGGCTGGTGTTGTTGTACCTGAGCGGGGGCCTGTTGTTGTGGATTGCAGCCCTCCTGCTGTTCCCAACATTGGGAGCACCGCGCCACTTGGACCCGGACCGGGCAATGGTCGATGGTGGCCTTGGCAGGTGCTGGCGGGCTCCTGGTACTGGGGGTCGGTCTGTGGTTTCACGGCGCGGTCAATGCTGGCCGGGTACCCCGGTCTATCACCGTTCCGGAAGATGTCTGGACCGTACGGGCCGTCGAGTACCACGCCCAGTTCCGAGACGGTGTGCTGACCGCGGAGAGTCGTCTGGAACTGGTGTTGGCCCCCGGACAGACTTCCGACGCCATCGTGTTACGGCTGAATCCGGGACTGCAGCTGCAGGAGGTCACGCTGGCGGATCGTCCAGTGAGCTGGGAGCGTCAGCCCGAAAGTGTGTATCTGTCGCTGCCCGCGGCGGTCTCCGCGGATGGCATCTCGCTGTCCCTGCGGTATGGTGGTCGGCCTGTCCTGCCGCGGGAAGACTACGTGTTGACAAACACGGCGGTTAGCGCCGGGCGTCATTTTGTCCGCCACTTTCCCCGCGAAACTGTCAGCTACGCCAACGCGCAGTTCCTGCAGTGGTTCCGGGACAGCGACTGGATCGCCTGGCCCGTCTCGGGGAGCCCCCAGGTAGGCACCCAGACCAATGTATGGGAGATTGCGGTCCCGCCGGATGCGTATCCCTACCTCTTCAGCCCCGGGGCGTCACGCGTGACCCAGGACGATTGGGTGCATTGGCGCTGGCCCGACGCGCCGCCTTCCGTACTCCTGATCGCTGGAGCATACCAGTCGGGCGTCACGGCCAACGGCACCCCGGTCTGGCTGGGACCGTACCAGACTGATACCGATCGGGCACGAGCCGCGATGTCATTGCAGGGGCAGACACGTCTGGCGGCTTGGTGGGGTACGGGCGGAGACAACGGGCAGCTGGTGTATTTCCCTTTCGGGCAGCGCATGCACTTCTCTGACTCAACGCTTTTTCTGCCCGCCGGTTCCACGAGTTACCTGCCCCGGCAGGACCCGGAACGGCTGATTATGGCTGTCCGGCTTTCGGAGGACTGGTTGCAGGAGCAGGTGGCATGGCAGGTGCCGCCGGTGTCGGCGGCGGGATTGGTCCGGGACTTTGCGATCACCTGCGACTTCCCCACAGAGCAGCAACGGCAAGACCGCATAGAGGTGTGCCAATATGCCAGGGACTTCGGGCGCAATCCCCAGGTCCCGTGGGGCCGCCGCGGCTCCTATGAATTCTGCCTCTATCCCGGGGTCCGTCAGTGCGGCGCCATATCGCCGATGCGGCGTGCCTTGGCCATTGCCCTCGCCTACCATGACGGCCGATCCAGCGTGGGTGGGCGATGCCTGGGAGCAGTGGCATGACTTGGCCCACGCGACCCACTATACCCTTGACGAGAGGGTTTTGGCCGGCGAGCTGGATTCCCCCTTTCACGATGTCTGTAGCATGGTGGCACATCTGCTGACCATCCATGTGCTGGTGGAAACCCATGGGACGGACTTCCTGCGGCAGTGGGTGGCCCTCATGGCGGAGCGCCATCCCCCGGGCCGTGGTCAGCCTGTGGAGGGAGAATTCTGGGATCTGGCGGCGGATCTGCTGGGTACTCCCCCGGTCCCGCACCCGGACCCTGCGTGTGTCACGACGAGGTTGAAGGACGACGGAGCATGATGGAAATCGCGGCACAGGACTTGACGAAGCGGTATCGCAACGGGACCGTGGCCTTGGATGCCTTGTCGATCACGCTGCAGGTCGGCACGATCCACGGCCTGCTGGGATCGAACGGAGCGGGCAAGAGCACGTTTCTGCGGCTGTGTGCCACACTGGACACACCCACGGAAGGCGATTTGACTGTGGCTGGTCAGGACGTGCGGGACCGGACAGCGCACCGCCATATTCGCGATCTGCTGGGTTATTTGCCCCAGGACTATCGACTTTACGACGACCTCACACCCTGGGAGTATCTGACCTACATGGGCGTGCTCAAGGAATTGCCGACGGTCGACACTGAGGTCCAGCGGGTGCTGGAAGCCGTGGATCTGACCTCGGAGGCCAGCAGCTTGATGGGGGGATTCTCCGGCGGCATGAAGCAGCGGGTGGGAGTGGCCCAAGCCCTGCTGGGCGATCCCCGGGTGCTTCTGCTGGACGAGCCCACCGCGGGCCTGGACCCCGTGCAGCGCCGAAATCTGCGCAACGCGCTGGTGCAGTTGGCAGATCGGTGTCTGGTCATTTTGTCCACGCACATCGTGGAAGATGTATCCCAGATGTGTTCCAGCGTGAGCGTGTTGCAGCGGGGACATCTGGTTTTTCATGACACGCCGATGGCACTGGCGACCAGCGCCAAAGGCTGGGTGTGGGAGGTGGACGTGCCTCACGGCAGCCTGGATTTGTCGGAAGCTGGGGTGTTGTACACCGCGCCCACAGCGACTGGCATGCGCTATCGGGTCCAGTCCCGTAGCAAGCCGCATCCCGATGCCCGGCTGGTGGAGGAACCCAGCCTAGAGGACGCCTTCCTGTGTCTGAGCGAGCCCGCGCCGGAGACCAATTGATCCTGCGCCCGGAGGATCAAATCCAGCCAAGGCTGTCGTGATATCCAGACCACAGATGTGACTGATGGCCGAAATACAGGCTGAATAGGCACAGGCTCTCTCCTGCAGCTCCAGATGACTACAGTACCGTATCGCTGCCGTTCTGCAGATGGGGGTGTCCGCCGATTTCCTCATGGTCCGTCAAGATTCCTCTCCGCGTCACATACGTGCGGGGCACAATGTCGGCCCGGGACAGCCGGAGAGTTGATGCAATCGCCTTGGTGCCCAAGCAGGATCGACAGAAGACAAGGTGTGCCGCATACTGTGTTCCGTACACAGTAGCCCGTATGGAGAAAGAGGGACGCATGGCGCGCCTGGACGTACGACTGGATGCCGAGCACCGGCGACGCTTGGAGGAACTGGTCGAGAAGCGAGGGATGTCCATCTTCCATGTGGTGCGTTGCCTGATTGATGATGCCTATGAAGATATTGCGCAGGAGCGCCGCAGACACGCGGTTGACCGGCTGATTGGACTGGAGGTGGAGGAGCCGCCGAATGCGGCCTCCCTCTCTCGCGAGTTGGAGGCGGCCATGAGCCCGGTGGCCTTCATTGACGCCAACGTTCCCGTTTATGACACTGGCAGGGACCACGTGAACGAGGTGCCGTGTGGTCAGGTGCTCATGCGAGCCGCCGAACACCCGTTGTCCTTCATCACGGATGTGGAGTCCTCCAGGCGCTGATCCGTTACTCCCCCTTGCCTCGGGGAGATGGATACAGGGAAGAGAGGTTCTTCGGAGCTTCGCAGAGGTGATGCACGATCGGATTGAACCCGTGCATGGGGGGGTCATCCATCTGGCGGCGAGACTGGCGGACAATCACGGGATAAGTGCCCGCGACCTTGTCCACGCGGCGGTGATGCAACGTTTAGGGACTGACTACATCATCTCAGCGGACACTGACTTCGACCACCTGCCGGGAATAACCCGGTTGGCCCCGGCTCAAGGGGCTGGGTGGGGAGCCTCCGTGTTGGACGACGACGGTCATGAGTCCTGTACATCTGCCATCCGTGAGAGCACAGGCAATGGGACCCTGTCCTCCTGGAGAGGCACAACTCGAGGTGGATATGCCATGAAAAACCGCTACCAACCCCAAGGCAATCACAAAGTCAGGATTCAAATTCAAGACGGATCGTTTCTCGCCGCAAATGTTTATTCATTGGGGTCAATGATACCTCGGGGAGAGTGGAACAGAGGCAAAACAGGCTAAAACCCGAATGTAATATAGGAAAATATGCACTGTTTTATGACACTGCTTGACTGTGTGATTGCCCTGCTGCCAACCCCAACGTCGGCGGCCCTCTACTCCAGTGATTGCCAGGATGTGGACCTATCCGGTGCCGCCCAGCTTCAGGTACTCCGCGACTACGCCAAATCCAACGGCATCGTGGTCCGGGAGTATGGGATGCGGCCGAGAGCGGTCACATCACCGTCCGCCCGGAGTTCCGAAAGATGGCTGACGCGGGAATGCGAGAGGCCACATCGAGGGACTGTTTCCAGGGTTCCAAGGTCCCTTCGGCTACCGGTGGATCAAGACCTGCAACGGAGCCAGAGAGTACCCTACTCTGGAGTGAAAGTTGACCCGAACACCACTCCGATAGTGAAGGAGTCTTTGTGAGTTCCCTGCGAGGCAACGGTCTGCAGGAGATATGCAGGGAGTTGAACCAGCGGGACATCACCAACCGAGGTCGGTGCTGGCAGAAGAACATTCTCCACTATCTGCTGAGTGGGCTGTTGCGCTGCGATCCTGCAGCACACCCTACGCTGGACAGGGAGCCAAGAACGGGCAGTACGGCTACTACGTCTGCACAACGCTTATCCCCATGAGCGGGTAGGAGTGACACAGGCTCTGCTGGGTGAGTCCCGGGTGCTGCTATTGGACGAACCCACCACCGGCTTGGACCCCGTACAGTGTCAGAATCTGCACAACACGCTGGTCCGGCTGGCGGAGCGGTGCCTGGTTATTCTGTCCACGCACATCGTGGAAGATGTGGCCCAGCTGTGTTCCAGTGTGAGCGTGCTCCAGCGGGGACACCTGATTTTTCACGCTACATTTTTGGCACTGGCCACCAGTGCCAAAGGCCGGGTGTGGGAGGTGGAAGTGCCTCACAGCAGTATGGTGTTGGCGGAAGCCGGAGTGCTGAACTCCGCAGCCACGTCGACCAGCACGCGCTATCGGATCCAGTCCCATACCAAGCCGCATCCCGATGCCCGGCTGGTGGAGGAATCCAGTCTGGAGGATGCCTTCCTGTGTCTGAGCGAACCCGCGTCTGAACCCGAGTGATCCGGTTGCTGGAAGATCAAAGTTCCTGACAAGGCCGCCACTCAGTCGGGCTAGCAGGGGAGCGGCAGGTTCCAAAGTGCCAGTCCGCTGAGCCCGGCCCACAGATCCTTGTCCCGATCATGCCGTTCCGCTGCTCTCAGGAATGCAGGATAGCGCTCTTGACTGGCAGCGCGTCTGTTGGCCTCGTCCGGGGGGCTGCCACGAGGCGACACACTCGGGGATTCTGACATAACCGCCGCCCAAGGTCAGACCTGTCCCACCTTTGGGGTGAATTGTGAGCAAAAGGCTGGGGATGTCCAGACAGCGTGCACAGTTTGAGCCAGATCCGGCAACAGGATCTGGCTTCTGTCGTAGGGTCACTGACGTTGGGTCTGGACAAACCCCGGGAGCGGTGCAACGGCTGCTGCGGTGCCGTCCCGGGTATCTGTAGGGATGCCAACGCACACCGCGCTTTGTACGGATACTTTGTCAAAGCCCGGTTCTGTCTGTCCTGACAGGCCTGCTGGTCTTGGTCCCGGTGGATATCGGCATTGAATTTTCGGACTGCGTCGGCTCCGTCCGCAGGAGGGGCACGCTCCGGGGCATGTCTTCCCAGAAGCTCCGGCGGAGAAGCGTAGATTGCCGTGCCAGGCAATAATGCGCTGGCCAACCAGCAGTTTTCTATATTTACGATCTTTTATGCTATTGTTGTGCACAAGCCGCTATCGGGGAAATGTCATGGGACATCAAATGTCTTTGGGGCTGGTTGAGGATACAAGCAGCGAGATCGTTTCACCCTTCAGAGAAATGGGGGCCTATGAGGCCCTCTGGAACCGGGATGGGATGTCATTCAAGAAGCTGGCGGATCTGCATCGCGGCTCTCCAGGCTCTCTGCCCTCCAGTTTCGTGCCGGAAGGGGAGGCCTACGCATATTCCGCAATGGTGCGGGACCGGCTCACACAAGCAGGGGTGGAAGACTTCGGTGTACGGATTCAGGGCACTATCGAGTATCCGCGGCAACTCTCCGATGCGGTCCACCCTGTGCCGATGTTCTACTTTCAAGGCTGGGTTGATCTCTTGGCCTCGCGTTCCATCGCGGTAGTAGGCACACGCAAACCCACCGAGACGGCGATTTCGCTCACTCGCCGGTTGGTCGAACACTTGGTGCAGGAGGACTACACTGTTGTATCGGGCTTGGCCAAGGGCATCGATACGGCAGCGCATGCAGCTGCCATTGCCGCGGGCGGCAAAACCATCGGAGTTATTGGGACCCCCATTTCCGTTGCCTATCCTAGGGAAAACAGAGCGCTCCAAGCCCGGATCGCCCGGGAATATCTGTTGATAAGCCAAGTACCCGTACTGCGGTATCACAATCGCGATTGGCGCTCCAACCGCACCTTTTTCCCCGAACGCAACAAGACGATGTCGGCGCTGTCTTTGGCAACTGTTATCGTTGAGGCGGGAGAAAGTTCCGGTACGCTCATCCAGGCGCGGGCCGCCTTGCGCCAAAGGCGACCCTTGTTCATACTCGACCACTGTTTCAGGTATCGCAGTCTGGATTGGCCTGGGACCTTTCTCCGCAAGGGTGCCATTCGCGTTGCTGACTTCACGGAAATCGGGGAACATCTTGAACTTCAAGCTGCAAGCCATCGATGATTTGATGCGGAAGGATCATTCCTGCCTCACAGCGCACGACCGTTGCGTGTTTCTCGGTGAGTACACTTCCCGCAAGGGCTGGGCATACAGTGAGATGAACAATCTCATCCTGAATTTGAAGAAGCCTCTTGCAAAGAGGAGGCGACCGGAATACCGATACAAGGCAGCGGCAATAACGCAGATTGCTTCGTATTTCGCGAGCTTGATGCCCACGCGATGGTTGGACTATACGTGGGTGCCAATGCCCCCTTCAAACACAAAGGGAGATCCCGAATACGATGACCGTCTGCTCCAAGTACTCTTGGGTATCAAAGGTGTCTTGAACCCGCGGGTTCGACATCCGCGAACTTCTCCTGCAGTGTCACAGTACGCCTGCATATCATCAAAGCGGCCAGGTACGGGACTACAAGGCAATTCAAAACAACTTCCGCATAGATGAGTCATTGGTGATTCCGTCTCTTTCCCCAGTGATTCTCTTTGACGACATGATTACCACAGGAGCACATTTCAAGGCGGCCAAAGAGCTTGTCAGTGACCGTTTTCCCGCTGTTCCGATTTACGGTGTGTTCATTGCCCGCCGAAGACCGGGCACCACGGACATAGAGCAAACCAGACGCTATTTCCCATCGTAGCGTGGCCGACTGTAGCCGTGCAGACCTCTGCGGGTTGGGACGCGACTACAAGGGCTGTACCGAATCCAGGGCTGCCGCCGGCGCGTCCAATTCCTCCAGATACATGTTGAGACGTTCCTGCAGATCCCGGGCCACCGTAGGATAATCGGCCAACACATCCCTCTCGGCGGCCGGGTCGGCCCGGCGGTCGTAGAGGCAGCTGGCCCCCTCCGGGCCCACAGGCACATAGGCCCAATCCTTGGTATAGACCACGGGAGTCACGGCGCAGTCCGGAATCCGGCCGTTCCGTTGGCGCAAGTGTCCCGCCGTGACAGCGAATTCCCGCGGTGCCATCGGCACTTGGCCTTGCAGCAGCGATGCGAACGATTCCCCGTGCCAGGGGTCCACGGGGGCCAGGCCGAGGCCCGCCAGTTCCAACAGCGTGGGCTGAATGTCCGCCGGCTGGATGAAGGCATCCACGACAGTGTCGGCGGGCAGGCCCGGCGCCCGCACGATGAAGGGACAGTGCGCCACTTCCGGATAGATGGGCCAGTAGCGGAGGTCGTTGTTGTTGATGTTGGACTTGCCGGTGCGGTTGTGCTCGCCCAGGCTCATGCCGTGATCCGACATGAATACCACCACGGACCTGGCAAAGAGGTCCAGATCCTCGATTTTGGTCAGGATGCGCCCAATGGCACGGTCCACGACGAAGGCTTCGGCCAGGTAATGGGCTCTCAGATTCTCCAGCTCCGCCGCGTTCAGATCGCTGGCTTGGCCATAGTTGGGATGGATCATGGGCGGGCCGTCGTAGCCGGACCGATCATATTTGCGGATCAGGTATTCCGGCGGATCCCAGGGTTCATGCGGATCGAAGAAGTCCACCCACAGGAAGAATTTTTCATGCCGATAGTTCTCTTCCAGCCACTCTTCGGTCTTGCTGGCCGTGCGATACGCGAAAGTCTCGGCTTCCCGCTCGAAGTACTGATTGGTCCAACGATGCAGGTCCGGCAGGTTGCGTCCCATAAAGCCGTGGCCAAAGCGGGTCTTGGTCGGCGGCATGGTTTCCTGGATTTCCCGATTTAGCCGCAGGAAGTGGGAGTTGCCTTCCTGCCCGCGCAGCGTGTGAAAGCCGTCAAAACCGAGATCGAAGCGGCTGTTGATCAGGTGCGGGCAGTCTCCCAGCAACTGAGAGACGTAGCCGGCTTCCCGCAGCAGTTTGGGCAAGTGGTTGTGCCCGCTCAGCTGCAGGGTCTGCCACGGATACCAGGGCCAGCCGATGCGCCCCGTCGTGAAATCCGTGCGTTGGGGAATCGTGGGGAAGCTGCCGGTGTAGAAATGGGACAGACTCACGCCTTGGCGGGCGAACTCCTCCAGATGCCGACCCCCCACGGCATTGGCCCCGAGCGGATAGATGTTGTCGTACCGGTATGTGTCGGCAATGATGACAATGATGTTCACGGGGGATTTTCCTTGTCCTGGGGCTGGCGTGCAGACCCGTCAAGCCCGGCTGGACCGGGCCCCAATGGCAGGCCCCCGGCGATCGGTGAAGAGATCGCCGGGGAGCTTGGAAGGGTTGCGGCCGGCGGCCGCGTGCAAAGTTCAGGCACAGACCCCGGCTTTGCCGTCCCAGCGATAGAAACCCGTGTCATCGGTGTCCATGGCCGCCAGCCGTTCCCGGGTTTCCAGCCAAAGCCGGGTCCACTCCTCGGCACTCCGCAATTCCGTCTCGGGGGCCGCGCGACTGCGGGCCACGAAACCTGGCAGGAACCCGCGCCCGGTCGGCTGATCCGAGGGGTTGTAGCGGATGTCAAAGCTCCAGCGGATGCGGTCGCTGACATTGGAGAGGGAACCGTGGCACGTGTGTTTGTGCAGGAACAGTACGTCCCCGCGGCGCATCGGCACGGGAATGGCGCTTTCCAGTTCCAGCAGCGGATCCGGCAAGTGGACCCCCTGGACTCCTGTGCAATGGACCAGCAATTCCCGGCGGTGACTCCGCGGAATGATCTGCAGGCATCCGCTTTCCACGGGCGCATCCAGAAGGGAGAACCAGACCGTCAGCATATTGGTGTCGTCGGCCTCGGGCAACACCACCCCGTTGTCCTGATGCCAGGGGGTGGCAGCGCTGAGGGCCCCTGTATGCGCTTCGCCGGACAGCGTTTGGTCCTCCGGGGGCTTGATGCGTACATGCTGTACCGGATTGGAGTAGATTTCGGGCCCGATCAGGCTTTCCACGACATCCAGAATGTGGGGTTCGGTCAGGGCCTGGAACACCGCGGGGCCCGTCCAGAAGGGGGTATCCGCCTTGGTCGCGGCACCGGGCAGCGTAAAGTCAAAATACTGGGCGTGAGTCCTGCCGCTGTCCTTGTACACTGCGGTAATCCGCTCGCCAAACGGCAAATCGTGGTAGGTGGAGGAAATCTCGCCTGCCGCGTAGAGTTCATCCGTCAGAGTGTCCAGGACCCCGCCATACTCGACGATCAGTTCATCCAGCAGCTCAGTGGGCATGAGGTCTTCCACGATCAGGAATCCCTCCTCTTCAAAATGCTGCAGTTGCGCTTGTGACAGTGCCGACATATTTCCATCCCCCAGATACTTCGGGTCCGACGCTCGGATACTTTCGTCGCGGTCCGCACCCATCCCGACTGCACACGGCTCCTGGAAAGTTTCCCGCGGGCTCTGCCGCTGGGCTGCATGCGTCAAGCGGTGCAGGATCAATTATAGTCGCGTTCCGGGAAGCGGCAACTCGGCTCTGCGCTCTCCCCGGAACCATCGCATCTTGTGGAGCCTGCCCATAGCTCCGACAAACGGGATTGTGACCGGCGTGGTGTCGTTGTTGGGCAGCGATCCCGCGCGGGATCGCCGTATCTCGGCGGAGTTCAGTACAGGCCCGGCGACGCCGGGGAGGCAGATGCCGCGTGGCGGATCCGTGCCCCACATGGCTCTCGTCTTCCCCGTGCCGCATGTGCCCGATTATGACCCCACGGCGTCCGCCATGCCGCAAATGCGGTCCGACACCGCTGCCAGCCTGGTGTACACTGGGCGTGTCCGTATTCGCTTGCCTGTACTGTGTCATGTCCCCGACGCTGCCGGATGCCCTGATCCCGCTGCCGCAGATTGCACGGCGCCCCCGGCCGGAGGCACCGGAGCAGGCGGATGCCGACGCCCTGCCACGGATCCGCGCCCTGTCGCATTACCGGCCGGGCTACGACTATCGTCCGGAACAGTACCGCTACACTGAAACCCATACCACGGACCCGGACTACGTGGTATTGGAGGTCAGGATGATGTCGCCCACGCGCGAACACGGGGAGGCCCTGGATCACATGCGGAATGCCTTGCACATCCTGGTGCGGCGGGCGGCCACTGTCCTCCACGTCAGCCGGGAAGTGATCATCGTTGGTATTCCCGGCCATCTGTTTCCCACCGACCGGCACACGGCGGCTCTGGAGCCGGATCTGTCAGTGTGGGCCGGCCCGCCGCCCGCCGCGCCCTTTCCCTCCTATCGCTATGCACGGGACGGGGTACCGCTGCTGACCGTCGAGGTGGTCTCGCACTCGGATCGGGAGCGGCAGGACAATGACTGGTACAAGAAGCGGTTTGTCTATGCGGGCATGGGTATCCGGGAATACTGGATCGTGGATGACAGCCTGCCGGATCCTCTCCGCGGCTTCACGCTGGACGGGCTTGATGGCACGGTGTGCAGTTTGCCGCAATACCGGCCTCTCACGGTGGATGCGGAGGGAGGCCAGGACAGTCTGGTGCTGGACGCGTCGCTGCGCTGGGCGGAGGGCGACCTCCAGTGCTGGTGTGCCAATCGGGGCGCCTGGATCCGGGTAACGGACATTCCAATCCTGCAGGCCGAGCGAAAAGGAGAGCTGAAAGGAGAGCTGCAAGGGGAACTGAAGGGCGAACTGAAGACTTGGGGGCGTATCCTGCACCGGTTGCTGGATGCCGCGGCGCCCGGCGCCGCCGCCCAGGTGCTGCAGCGTTGGACCCAGACTGCCCCGTCTGCCTGGCCCAGCGACGAGACGCTGGATCGGCTGGAGGCTACACCGGAGGCATGGCGCAGTCTGTTGCTGGGAGAGGCCTCCCCGGACGACGATTCCGATTAACGGCCGAGATATACCTGCCGACCCTGCTTTCCACCGGCAGTCCTCTGGGCCAGTGCACCATACCCTGTGGGTTGTGTGATGCCCAATCGTCGGCGTTGGACCGTGTCTCGGACCAAGGCCCCAGCACAATCGCATTCAAATTGAGCCTTACTCCGGGGCTCCCCGCGGCGCGGGAAAGCTGACTGCCCGTATCGGCCTTGGAGGTGCCCTGACAGGGGAAAGTCACGCAACGCACCGAAAGTCGGCTGCCGTATTGCGGCAGACTCGGTGCCGCAAGCGCGGCGCTGGCCCGAAGCCGAGGATGGAACTTCCCCAAGACAGAAAGCTGCGGGTGGTCGCCGACAGGCTGTCTGTGATGCGGCGGCTAGGCTGTGTCGGCCCGATTCGCCATGGCCCGTCAGTGCCCGCGCGTCCGCGCGTTCGTTGTGCAGCCCAAGATCCCAAGCTTGGGGATTCTGCGAGCTTGGGTGTCACCGCCCTGGATACCCTCATTCTGTGCCGGACCATGGGCAGAGCTGGCGACTCTGCCGGCAACCGGTCCACTGCGGAGCGTGGTTGCCGCTTGGGCCGGGCGGAGATCTTGATACCCCATGACATCTGGCGCGCCCCTGCGGCCAACCGTTATCGTGCAGTCTGCAGTAGAATGGGCAGTCGTTATGTTGCAGGATCGCTTTATCCATCTCCCGGTGCAAGGGATCGCTTTGCACGTCCGAGAAGTTGAGGGCCAGGAACCGTACTTTCTGTTGGCCCACGGGCTCGGCAGCAACTGCCTGACTTGGGAGGCGGTAGCCCGCCGGATCCATCAGATCGGTCATGGAGTGGTGACCGTGGACCTGCGGGGACATGGTCTGTCGCAAAAGCCGGATGGAGGGTACGGTTGCCCCAATGTGGCTGCGGATGTAGCGGAGTTGATTCAGACGTTGGAGCTGAAGGCTCCCATATTGGCCGGCCAGAGCTGGGGGGGCAATGTGGCGTTGGCCCTGGGCGCGGCCTATCCCGGACTCGTCTCTGGCCTGGGCTTCATCGATGGCGGGTTCATTGATCTCAAAAGTGCCATAGGCGAGGATTGGTCCGAGGTGGAGCAGCAGCTGAAGCCCCCATCGCTGCAGGGCCTGCCCGTGGATGAAATGCGCGCCCGTCTGCAGGCGCATCATACAGACTGGACCGCAGAGGGCATAGAGCATACGCTCGGGAACTTCGCGGTGGATACGGCAGGGCGCATCACGCCTCGCCTCAATCTGGCCCACCATTTGCAGGTGCTGAAAGGGCTTTGGGAGATGCGACCCCAAGAGTATTTCGCCGCGGTCCAGGCGCCTGTGCTCATCTGCGTGGCCGAGCAGGCCGGCGATCCGGATCGGGCCGCCCGCAAGCGGGCCCAGATCAAGCAGGCCGAGAGCGGCCTGGCACATTCCGCCACGGCCTGGTTCCGGCAGACGGATCATGACATTCATGTGCATCGGCCGACCCGGCTGGCGGAGCGGTTGCTGCGGGAGCTCCGGACCGGCATCTGGGCTGGTGTGTAATGACCGCATTGCAACCCGGCTCCATTCTGCTCTTGGGCTCGGGCGAAACCGCGCCGGCGGTGCAGCGGGTATACCACGGATTCTTTGGGTCCCTGGGCGAACCGCCCCGGATCGCGATCCTGGAAACACCGGCCGGCTTTGAACCCAATTCGCAAGGGGTGGCCGAAGACATTGCCGACTTCATCCAGCAGCATCTGCCCAATTTCAAGCCTCGGGTCTGGACCATGCCAGCCCGGCGCCAGGATGGAGTCCTGAGCACCAACAACCCGGAGCTGCTGGCTCCGCTGTTGACGGCCAATGTCGTCCTAACGGGCCCGGGCAGCCCCACCTATGCCATCCGGCACCTGCGGGACAGTCTTTGCTGGGACTATATGCGTGTCGGCAACCGGATGGGACAACATCTGTTTCTTTCCAGCGCGGCGACGGTGGCGTCGGGAGTCCTGGCGTTGCCGGTATACGAAATCTACAAGGTAGGCCTGGATCTGTACTGGCAGGAGGGCCTGAACCTCTTTGGCGATTTTGGTCTCAACCTGACCGTGATTCCCCATTGGAACAACACCTCGGGCGGCACTGCCCTTGATACCACCCGCTGTTACATGGGCCGGGAGCGTTTCCGCCGTTTGCTGGAGCTCTTGCCCTCCGACCCCGAGTTGACCGTGCTGGGAATTGACGAAAACACCGCGGTGCACCTCAAACCTGCCCAGGGCACGTTCGCGGTCCTGGGCCGCGGTAGTGCCACCGTCCTGACCTCCGGGACCCAGAAGATCTATGCGGCCGGGCAGGACTTTCGGCTAAGCGCGCTGGGAGCCTGGAGCGTGCCGGAGTTGCGGTCGAACATCGGGGCAGATCGCCTTGAGGCGTGCCTGCGCCACAGAGCTGCCGTACTGGTCCGGGAAGCCGCCCGGGCGGAGCCGCCCCCTCAGGTCCAGCAGATGCTGGAGGCCAGAGCCGCGGCACGCGCCGCCAAGTCCTGGTCGCGTGCCGATGAACTCCGTGATGCCATAAGAGCCGCCGGGTGGGATGTGCAAGACTCGGCGGCCGGGCAGTTGGTCACGCCGCGGCCGGACTGAGGACGATGGAGGTACGGCTGGACTGAAGGTCCCCGCCCGCGTGCCGGCCAGGCCCGCGCGGCGCGGTCGGCACGCTTTGCCGCAATCCCTTTCTGTTTCCAGGAGTGGCCCGATGCGCATGACTGCTGCCGACATCACGATATATGGCGCCTATTGGTGCCCCGACTGCCGCCGCAGCAAGACTTTTCTGGGCGATCGCCAGATCCCCTATACCTGGGTCAACATCGAGGAAGACAAGGCGGGCGAAGCCTATGTCCTGCAACGCAACCAGGGCAAACGCATCATACCTACCATCGAATTTGCGGACGGCTCTCTGCTGGTGGAACCCAGCAATGCGGAACTGGCCCGGAAACTGGGCTTGCGGTCAGCGGTGGACCGCAAATTCTGGCCCCTGATTTCCCTGGGCGCCGGTCCCGCAGGCCTGACCGCGGCGCTGTATGCCACGCGCGAGGCAGTGGATACGCTGTTGATCGAAAGCGGCGCGGTCGGGGGCCAGGCGACCCGCACGCTCAAGTTTGACAACATCCCCGGATTTCCCGACAGCATAGAAGGCCACGATTTCGCCCGGCGCCTGCGGACCCAGGCCGTGAAATTCGGCGGCGAAATTCTGGAAGCGGCGGAAGTCGTCGATATTCGTTCCGCAGGTCCATTCCATACGGTGGTGACGACCACCGGGGATGAATACAGCTGCCATGCCCTGTTGCTGGCTCCGGGGAGCCGCTATCGCAAACTGGGGATACCCGGTGAGGACGACTACATAGGGGCCGGCATTCATTTCTGTTCCACCTGTGACGGCCCGTTCTATCAGGATCGCCATGTGGCGGTGATCGGCGGGGGGAACAGCGCGGCCGAGGAAGCCCTGCATCTGACGCGCTTCGCCTCTCAAGTGACAGTGCTGGTGCGAGGCGCGGCCTTCACGGCATCGCCCGCCATCACCGAAAAAGTGCTGTCGGCCGACAAGGTGGATGTGCTTTTCCATACGGAGGTAACGCAGTTTCGGGGTACGGGCGGCCACCTGCGGGAACTGCAGACAACCCAGCGCCAGACGGGTACCCTGGCCCAGCTGCCGGTGGACGGCGCCTTCATATTCATTGGACTTGAGCCCAATACCCAGTTTCTGCAGAGCACCCGGATTGCGACGGATCGCTGGGGTTTCGTGGTCACAGGCCATGATCTCGAGCATCTGGAAGGTGGCATGGATCAATACGGGGACCGCACCCCCTTCATGCTGGAAAGCAGTGTGCCGGGCATCTTCGCGGCGGGCGACGTACGGGCCGGCAGTACCAAGCAGGTGGCCGCCGCCACGGGTGAGGGTGCTGCGGCCGCCCTCGCGATACGTCAGTACCTGAAACAGGTCTGAGGGCAGCAGTTTCAGGTCTTGGCTTGCAGCCTGAAAGCATGGGGCAGCAGAGTGGGCAAGAAGCCGTGCACCCGGGCCGGGTCCATGCCTGGGCAAGGTAGAAAGGTCTGGCAATGCCCCGAGTTCATGGTGTCCTGGCAAACCTCCGCGTAACCCATGCGCCCGTACTGCAGGTGCAATCCCGTCCTGTGCAGAGGTGCTAAATTCGAGGTGTCTGCAGGCCAACCGGATGGTCACATTGCGGGTTGTGCGTCCGACAAGATCTTCAAGTATGTTGCAGGAGAGACAGCGCTGTCCTGCAAAGTTCCCGCTATCTGACAGGGTAGTTGCTGGAACCGGGCCGGACTCTGCCGCTTCGTTCTGGAGCTGCTCCGAAGATTTGCCAGTGCACATTGGGCCGCCCAAAAGCCAAGACCGCAGTGGGCGCACAGAATGGCAAGTACGTCGTTGTAGGGGTTGTGCAGCCGGATCGGTTTTGCAGGAGATAGGGCCGACTCAACCAGGCGTTTCTGCTTGCCGCGACCGTTGACCGCGCTCACTTCGTTGTGTTTTCGCTCCATTTCATCGTAGAGATCGGCTGCCAGCGTTGCCACCGTGCCGGCGGTTCTGACCAGTTCGGTCGAAAAGCCATCGTATCCAATGGATACAATCCCTCTTGCCTTCTGGAGATACAGGCGCGCGGCTGCCCGAGATTCACGCAAAACGTTGCTGGAAGGACGGCTGATTTCAAAAGCATAGTGCAAATCCCCGTTGTAGCGGAGAGCCGCCAACGCCTTTTCGTTGCCAAGAATTGCATCCGGTCGTCTTGGATCGGGCTTCTGTATCTGGATGATGGGCTCGACTTGGTCTCCCTTGCTTCCCTACAGCCATCGGAAAAACTCTCTCAGTTCGTTTACGCGTGCCTTGGGGACGGGCTCTGCACTTTCTTCGATTGCAGGCCGCACCTGGAGGAAACCCTTTATGCCAGGATAGTCGAGCCCGGTATACAGATGGGAGAACGAGAAGTGGTTGCGCATACGGTCCGTGCGGTTGAAAGCCTTGAGACTTTCTGCCTCTTCCAAGACCATCACACCTCTGAAAAGCCTCTGTGCAGTCCTGTGCGTGTCGTCAATCTGTCTCGCGATTTCCTCAAGGGCAATATTGAAGTTCCGGTGCATGTTGGCAATGTTATTGGGACCTTGCAAAGCCGCTCCACTTGGCGGGGCCATTTCCATGCTTGAAGCCCAGGAATTGCCAAGCCTCTTCCCGGGTACCGATTAGCACCGGCAATTCCCTGAGAGCCTGTGTGACACGGTCATGCCAAGCCATGGCCAGGCGGATCCAGCTTTCCGTGGTGGTGAGCAGTTCCTGGCAGTCCTGGCTGAGCCGCTGGCAACGCCCCAGCCAGCCGATACTGGCGGCGACCCCGGAGCTCCGGATATTCATCGTAACAGGGTGTATACCGTTTTCGACCTTGGATCCCGACTACAACCTCGACAATTCCTGCCCTGCGTGCCAGACTTCCATACCGTGTGGCAAATCGCCTTGGCTGCCACTGGAAACCTGTGCTGCAATCGGGAGTTCCCACCGGACTTTATGGACTGGCTCTCTCTGTGCATGGAGACCGTGATGCGCAGACACTTCCCAAACTGCTCCATACCAGTTCGGAGCATACCATGGTCACCCGTGGCTCCCCCTTCATCCGCGGAAGTGCCAATACCCGATGCTTCGTCTCCCCGATACCACGCCAAAGGCGTGATACACTGCCCCTGTTGTCGGCACTTTCGCTTGCCCCGTCCCTATGTCGTCGCTTGATGTCCCTGTGGTCTTGCCTCATCCCACCCTGCGACCCCGTCCAGCTGGGGAGGAGGCGATTCGGGCCGCTGCTCTGCAGCGCATCCGGGCCCTGTCACATTACCGGCCGGACTATGCCTATCGTCCCGACCGGTATCTGTACACGGAAACGCACACCTCGGATCCGCACTATGTGGTCTTTGGGGTGCGGCTGACAATGGCCCCCTCGTATGACCACGGGGAATGTCTGGCGCGCCTGCGCAACGCCCTCAAGATTCTGGGACAGACGCTGCCCTCGGCTGTCCACGTCAGCATGGAAGTGAACATCACCCGGATTCCGGGGGCGTTCTTTGGAGCCGAGCCACACACTTCCACCTTGCAGCCGGACCTGTGTGTGTGGCCTGGTCCGGCCCCCGTCCCTGCCCGGAACCTCCTGTCCTATCGGTACGACCGGGACGGGGCACCCTTGCTGGTGGTGGAAGTGGTCTCCCATTCGGAGCGCGAGCTGCGCGACCACGACTGGCGCCACAAGATGGCCGTCTATGCCCAGATGGGGATTCGGGAGTACTGGCTGCTGGACCGCCTTCTGCCGGATCCCCTCCACGGGTTCACGCTGGACGCGGCCGACAGTACCGCGTCAGGCCCAGCGCGGTACCGGCCCATTGAAACAGATGCCGACGGGGGCATGGACAGCATGATATTGGATGCGTCCCTGCGCTGGACCGCGGGGGACATCCAATGTTGGCAGGCAGGCCCGGGACAATGGGTCCGTGTAGCGGACCTGCCTGTCATGCGGGCCAGAGCCGCAGGCAAGATTGAAGGCGAAATCAAGGGTGAACTGAAGATATGGGGACGCATGCTGCACCGTATTCTGGATGCCGAGGCGCCGGGTGCCACCGACCAGGTGCTGCAGAGCTGGACGGAGAATCCCCCGGCTACCTGGCCGAGTGACGAGACACTGGATCGGCTGGAATCCGCTCCTGGACAATGGCGACGCTTGCTGCTGGCTGCATCTTCCCCGGACGACAGCATTTCCTGACTTGCAGGGGCATCCCTGCCCACCTTGTCATGGGGGCTTGGGCCAGCGCGGAGTGCGGGTGTTTGGTCCGGCACCGCCGACCCGCCCTGCGCGCCAGCGCTTCCTGGGATCTCAATCCAACTGCCCCAAAATGTTGGGTCGGTCTCTGACCTGGTCCGCGAAGGGACGGTCGTGGCGGATGACCACCACCCCGAAACCCCGATTGTGCAGCTCGGTGCGGAGCTGCACATCGCGGTCATGATGTTCCAGAGCACCGTGCACCGGACCGTCCACGAAGATACAGGTGCCCGGCAACTGCGGGTTCCGGGTGTGTCGGCAATAGAAGTCAGGCCGGTTTTGGGCTTCATCGGGCAGCCGCAGACCCTTTGCATGGAGAAAGTGCAGGAAGTCTTGCTCAAGGGTGGAATCCGTCAAGGCCAGCAGCCGTCTGAAGCGGGTCTCTCGTTTTTCCTGGATGTCCGCAGGCATCAGGCTTGAGCCCGCCACCGCGACCAGGTATGTCGGGAGCAGAGTGCGATCCAGGAGCCGGTGCTCTCTCTGGTTGCCGTTGGCCAGAGACAGCGATAGCAAGCCGCGGCGCAGGGCTTGATCTCCAGAGTCGGATCGTCTTGCCCCGTAAGGGGATTGAAGTGGCAGAGGCGCAGGGCCTGGGCCGCGATTTCGGCCACGGCTCCCTGTTCGCCGGCGAGCCGATGCCAGACTCCGGTGCCGCCCTCGGCTGCTTCCCAGTACAGCAACCGCAAGTGATCTCCCTGGCCGATCAACTCCGCCTCGATCTCCTGCTCCTCCAGGTGATACACGAACTGAATGGCTCGTTTGAGGACATAGAGCAGCGAGAGCAGGAACGGCCGCGCAAACTTGTCGCCCACGGGACACAGCATAAGCAGGTTGCGCATGTCCTGCACATACGGCCTGACACCGGTCACGGTTCTGCGCTCGCCAGGATCCTGCCGGTCGGCATCAGGCTTGCGCTCCCAACGTCCCGTGGCAGGATCAACGCTGAACCCTTCACGCCTGTTCCCCCGCCAACCGTGGTTGATCTTCCACAGACGGGCCCCATCGGGACAAAGAGAGCCTCCATCAAGGGCTGACCCTGCGGATCCGGTACATTGAACCGGCTGTCGGCGTTTCTTTCCAGGCTGAAGTGCGTGGTGGTGGCATATCCCCTGCGCACTCTTTCTTCCTCTTCCGACGAGATTCTTTCTACCGGGCGAGAGCGCATCATCGGCTGGTCCAGCAGCCTCTGAGGATAGTCGGCATAGGCCGGATCCAGCGGCGAGGCACAAAACCGACAGACTTCCTTCTCCGTGTGTTCCTGCTCGTGGAGATAACCGCAGACATTGCAGAGGCGGCCCCGCCGGAAAGCTTCGTCGATGCCTCCCGGCGGCAGCACGAGGGAGTCGATCAGGCAGGGAAAGTTGTAGCCGGGCAGAAAGCCCATCGTGGCCAGATAGCGATAGGGATAGAAGTCGGACTCTTCGGGGCTCCGGGTTTGGTTGAGCAACAGTTCAAGCTCCCGCCGCGCCGCCCGGAGTTGATGTTCCGCTTCGTCCCGGTCCGTCTGGGCCGCGCAGGGATCGTCCTGCCGCCGGCGTGCTGCCTCCCGCAAGGCTACGGTCGCGCGGTACAGCTCCCGCCAGTGATCGAATGCCGCGTCGAATCTCCGGGGAGCCTGACGCAGAATCTCCTCCACGAGGTCCAGGTCAAAAACCGGTGTGCCCGTGTGCGACCGGGTACGAGACGCGATGCGGCAACAGCGACCGAAAGCCTCCTCGCAGATACGCTCTCCGTTGCGCCCTGCCAACTGCGCGCCCCACTCGGGCCTGAGCGGAAATTCCGGTATGTCGAGGTCCAGGATATCGGCTATGCCATGTCCCAAGGCCAGCCAGGTGGAATGCAAATGGGCCGTGACCAACGGTTCGTTCTGCAGATCCAGGCGCAGGGCCATGATGAGAGGAACGTACTGGTAGGGACGTGGCGTGACCGACAGGTGGCCCAGCGCCCGGAACGGACCGGCTCCGCTGCGCAACCCCAAGCGGACAGCGTTGTGCAACAGTCACGCACTGACCAGACCACCAGCCTGACTCGGTCTTGGTCGCGGGTAGGTGGCACCTGGAACCGCGTGGGGTTCCAGAGGAACAAAGATCCCCGTAGGCTCTTCGTCCGGACTGTCTGCAGGACATAGCCGGACCACCTTCTCTTCCTCTTGGGAAAAACCACTCAGTACGGGCCGCGGGCCCGTACCAGGGAACCGGGTTCGTGGATGTTGCCGGGTGTGGGGAACTGCACACGAATGTCGCTGAAACGGGAAAGGAAATCGAGGCAGGCAACAAGGACCCTCGTCCCAATTGCCAAATCCATCTGTCGCCTTGTACCAAGGGAAATGTCAGCAGGCGCGCGCTCGGTGTGACATACAGGACAATTGCGTCAAGTGGTCTTGCAGTCCTCGGACCGCCCGTTCCCCGGATATGGTCACGGCCGGTGGAGTCCGGTTGCCGCAGGTTCAGGGCCAGGTGCTGCATCCGGGCCCGGTTCTCTGCCCCGTGGCCCAGGTGCACCCGCGACGGGTCTTCGGTAAAGGTCAGAGCCAGCAACCCGTGCCGGCTGTTCTCGATATTCCAGTGACCCCGCACATCCCGCGGGAACAGGGCGGTCTGGCGGGCAAGAAAGTGGCACATCTCGCGGGTCCTCCGGCCCTGTTCCCGCGTCTCCCGCTCCACGCGCACGACGTGGGGGCCACCGAGGGCGGCCAGGAAGGCAAGGCCAGAGTCGGCAGACATACAAAAGCCTCCCGGGCAATACGGGGCCACAGCAGATACAGCCGCGCCGGTCATGATCCTCCCGAACCCCTTGGGCATGGCATGTACCTCCGGGTCTTCGCCGGACACATCGCGCAGGAATATTGATGCGACAGCCCTGCCATGCACCCTCAATGCCACGCCAAATGCGTGATATACTGCAAATGTTCGCATCCTTTGGCCCGTCTCGTTCCATGCCACAGCCACAGCTCGATGTCCCTGTCGCTTTGCCTCGGCCTGCCCTGCGGCCCCGCCCGGATGTAGGAGAGGGGATCCCGACAGATGCCCTGCAGCACCTGCGTATCTTGTCGCATTACCGGCCGGACTATGACTATCGACCGGATCGGTACCAATACACTGAAACGGACACCACGGATCCGGACTATGTGGTGTTCGGGGTGGCGTTGATGTCTCCCACGCACGATCACGGGGCATCCCTGATGCGCCTGGGCAACGCCTTGGAAATTCTCACGCAGGCATTTGAGCCCGTGGTCCACGTCAGTCTTGAGGTGGACATCACCGGCATTCCAGGCCGCTTCTTTGCCTCGGCGCGGCATACTTCCACCTTGCGGCCGGACCTCTCGTTGTGGGCCGGCCCGCCACCGGACCGCTCTGTCTCGTCCTATCGGTATGATCGGGACGGTGTGCCCCTGCTGGCAGTCGAAGTGGTCTCCCCTGCAGACCGGGACCAGCGTGACAACGACTGGCGCCGCAAGATGGTCGCCTACGCCCGCATGGGGATCCGGGAGTACTGGATCCTGGACAAACAGCTGCAGGACCCCCTCAGCGGCTTCACGCTGGATGCTGCAGACGGCACACCGCACAGCCGGCAGGAGTACCGCCTCATGGAAGCTGACACAGACGGGGGCATGGACAGCATGATATTGGATGCGTCCCTGCGCTGGACCGCGGGGGACATCCAATGTTGGCAGGCAGACCCGGGACAATGGGTCCGTGTAGCGGACCTGCCTGTCATGCGGGCCAGAGCCGCAGGCAAGATTGAAGGCGAAATCAAGGGTGAACTGAAGACATGGGGACGCCTACTGCACCGTATTCTGGATGCCGAGGCGCCGGGTGCAGCCGACCAGGTGCTGCAGCATTGGGCACAGACTGCTCCACCCGCCTGGCCGAGTGACGAAACATTGGATCGGCTGGAGTCTGTGCCTGGGGAATGGCGGAGTCTGTTGCTAGGCGAGCCCTCTCCGGACAACGGCACTTCCTGATTTGCAGGAGGACATCCGCAGACGGTCCTCCATGCTTGAGGTTCACCGAGGCCAGTGCGGTGGGGATGGCTTGAAAGGGTCAAGGCAGCAGAGAGTTTCGTGGGTGGCTGCCCGTTCCACGAGGAGGACGCAAGCCTCATGGATTTTTCGGTTCCCGTCGCCAATGCCTCTCATGACTCGCCGGGACGGGAAAGGTCTTGAAGAGAATGTTCTGCCGCAACCCGTACGATTCCTGAAATCACCTTGCCGCCGCGGGCGCGAGGACTTCCAGCATTCAGGGCAAGGAGAGGCAGAGGGCCTATACAGTCACGGTGGCGCAGCAGGCCCAATACGAAACCGACGGCTTTTTCATTGCCGGGGCCTGCTGGAACCGGAAAAAGTGCAGTATCGGCGCACACAGATTACGGACACTGTCGCCCGGGGAAAAGCGGCATCAGTTTCGACAATACGCGCATGGACGGCAAAGACCATCAAGGGGGTATTGTTGGCGCATGTTGATGTGCCAATGTAAGCGACCCGCAGCGGCCACCTGCCGGGAGGCGGGTTCTGTGTCAGCCAGAGCAATACCGAGACGACCTGTCTTGACCCCCTTGTGGCTCCCACGGGCTGCCCCAGTACGGCACAGCGCGCGGCAGGCCGTCGTAGCTGTGCCGGCGTGCCACTCCAGGTTCACGCCCGGCGGCCACCGCAGTTGCCATGCCGCATTGACCCAGTGCCAAGCGCTCAAGATGTACGGCGAGGGCCTGCATCCAAGTACGATCGCGCGGAGCCGCGCGCTCGCCCCAGCCCGCGCAGGTCATCTCCTTGAAGGAAATGTGGCCTGTGTGAAAGTCCGGCGGGAGCCCGGCGCAACTCGTGGTGGATCGGGACGGCGAGGGTGGCCGAGGAGGACGGCCGCCGGGGGAGGGACTGGTGAGGTGGGCCGTCGCGATGCGCCGACCTTCGGGCGATGGTACGCGCGGCGGCCGGCCGCGCCCGTACCGGAGCGACGCTTGCAAGGTGTACCGGGTGCGGCCGGCGGACCGGCATCTGGTGGACCAGGGCAGTGAGGGGCACCGCCATGCGGTCTGTGTCCAGCGCGCTGCTGTGGGGCACAGAGGGCGTGATACTGCACATCAACACGTATTGACAATACCGATCAAAATGCAAATCTTCGACTCGCAGTCGGGTGACTGTGCTGGTGTCCACTGTTTTGCTCCGTATACTCCGCGTCAAGTTGCCGGCTGTGGTTGCAACAGGCCTGCAGGCGCAGCCGCACGCCAGTGGCGCAGGGATGCTTCCGCCTCAGGTTTGCCAGGTTGCACTGCATGATCGGGCACCGGACCTCCAGTCTCGCGTATCATGTACACTGCTGTTGCAGAAACCATGAATCCCAAAGCGGCACATCCTGCCAAGAGAATCCCTGAAGAGGGCCTTGTCTTCGGGTTGCATGTTTGGGCCCTGCGGGTTCGGGCCACCGGCGCAACGGGACGGGAGAGCCACGCGATGGGGGACCATGCCTGGAGACCCCTCAGGTGCACCATATCGCGGGGCATCAGGCCCATGCGGAGATCCCATGATTGACTGTGACCTGCACAACGAAGTTTCCAACAAGACAGTCCTGTACCCCTACATGCCCCGGTACTGGGTGCACTACGCGGAGGAGTCAGACTATGTCGGCCCTGACGCCTACGATCATCCCGTGCAGATTGCCACTTCCATCCACCCGGATTGGCGGGAGCTGTACCGGGATCCGGAACTTGCCACGGCACGGCGGGTGGCCCTGATGCAAGAGCATGTTCTGGATCCGTTGAACATATCGCTCGGCATCTTGAACACGACCTATCGGATTCAGTCTCTTTATTCCCTGGATCTGGCGGTGGACATGGCGACCGCCGTCAACACCTGGCAGGTAGAGGAGTGGTTGAAGCAGGATACCCGGTTCCGGGCCTCCCTGGTGGTGCCCAGCCAGCAACCGGACCTGGCCGCGGCCGAAATCCGGCGTTGGCAGGATCATCCCGGATTTGTCCAGGTGGTGCTGCCTGTGCGGGCGCGGTTGCCGTACGGCAACCGCGTATATGATCCGCTGTTCAAGGCCATCGTGGATGCGGATCTGCGCCTGGCCATCAGTTTCGGCGGGGCCACAGGCAATCCCCCGACGGGTGTGGGCTGGCCTTCGACGTTCTACGAGATGTATGTCGGCATGGCCCAGATTTTCCAGTCCCAGGTCATGAGCATGGTATACGAGGGAGTCTTCGACCGGTTCCCGGATTTGCATGTCGCGCTGCTCGAGGGCGGTTTCACCTGGCTGCCCTCCCTGATGTGGCGTCTCGACAAGGAGTGGAAAGGCTTGCGCCATACCATTCCCTGGGTCAAGCACTGGCCATCCGAATATATTCGCCGGCATTTCCGCGTGACCCTGCATCCATTGGATGCGGGGGAGTCCGCGGAGCAGATGCAGGAAATTCTGGGACAGATAGGGGCCGAGGATTTGCTCCTGTTCTCCACCGACTATCCCCACTGGCACTATGATTCCCTGGATCAGGTAATCCCCCACTACTTTTCATCCGACCTGGTCCGGAAAATGTGTTTTGAGAATCCGCAGTCGTTTTATAACCTATAGAAGGTGCCTGTTCTGTCCAGGGGCGCGTCGGCGCTCACTGCAAGGAGGTCTCTTATGGCAACCCCCGTCTCTGCCACCTCTGCGGTACGGACCCGCAGGGCCCATACCGATTTGACCATTGTCGACGCCGATGTGCACCCTGCCATGGAGGAGGAGGTCCTGCGCCGGTTTCTGTCGCCGTATTGGCGCAGCCACTATGACAACATCGGGCGCCTCGGCTATACGGGCAGCCTGATGCCGCGGGCCATGCCCAAAGCGGCCCGCCACGATGCCTGGCCGCCGGACGGTTCCCTGCCCGGCTCCAGTCTGGCCTTTCTGCAGGCCCAGCTGCTGGACGAATGGGACATCGCGTACGGCATGCTGACGCCGCTGACCGCCGCGGGGGACCAAATCAATCTGGACTTCGGTCTGGCAATGTCCCAGGCCGTCAACGATTGGCAAATCGAGGACTGGACCTCCCGGGAACCGCGCCTGCGCGGGTCCATCATGGTGCCCTACGAGGACGGTACACTGTCGGCCGAGGAAATCCATCGCGTGGGAGGACATCCGGACATGGTGCAGGTTCTGCTCATTACCCGCACCCGCGAGCCATTGGGCAGTCGGCGCTACTGGCCCATTTACGAGGCGGCGTTGGAATACGATTTGCCGATCGCAATTCACTTTGGCAGCACCGGTGGCCATGCGATGACCGGTGCCGGCTGGCCCAGCTTCTACATCGAGGACCACGCGGGGATGGCCCAAAGCTTCCAGTCCCAGGTTACCAGCATGGTCAGTCAAGGTCTGTTTGAGCTGTTTCCGGAGTTGCAAATCGTGCTGATCGAGGGCGGTGTGAGCTGGATGGTGCCCTTGATGTGGCGGTTGGACCGGGTCTACAAGCAGCTGGCGCATGAATTGCCGCGGGTGAAGGAAATGCCGTCCACCTACATTCGCCGGCACTTTTGGCTTTCGACCCAGCCCATTGAGGAACCCCAGGAAGCCCATCAGTTCACCGAAATGCTGAATCAGCTGGCCATGACGGACCGGTTGCTGTTCGCGACCGACTATCCCCATTGGGATTTCGATTCGCCGGATCGGGCCATTCCCCATACGGTATCCAAGCGCGATCGCCGCCGGATCATGGGGGAAAACGCCCTGGCGCTTTATGGCCTGTCCGCTTGACGGTAACGGAAAATGCCCAGATACGCTGTGGCCACAGTGGACGAAATTCCAGCCGGACAGCGCAAGATCGTGGACGTGGCAGGTCGCTCGATCGGCATATTCAATCTCGCAGGGGAGTTCTTTGCCTTGCGCAATTCCTGTCCGCATCAGGGTGGTCCCCTGTGTCTGGGACGTGTGACGGGATTTCTGGAAGCCCGGGTGCCGGGGGCACGCACGTACTCCCGGCATGGCGAAATTCTGCGTTGCTCCTGGCATGCCTGGGAATTCGACATTCGGACCGGACAATCCTGGCACAGTCCGGACCGAGTGCGGGTGCGCCAATACGACGTGTCCGTGGCGGCAGGTCCGGTGCCGGGGCCCTATAAGGCCGAAACCTTTCCGGTGATCGTGGATGACCGGGATGTTGTCTTCGTGGAGATACCGGGTGCCCCGGCTGCGGAACCAGACACCGGATGCTGCGCTTGAACTCCGGCGCACGTCCATGCAGCCGACATACGGTGGTCCTGGTTGGATGCAGCCCGCGGGCGGTCAGACAGAGAGCCGGGAGCCGTTCCCGCCCCGCGCATACCGATCCGCACGGTTCAGGCAGGCCCACGCCGGTTTCCTGATCATCCGGCAGAAGTCCACTGGTCCCGTCCCGTGGAGACGGGATGCCGCAATCCCCCACGATGATCCTGGATGCAGGGAGAATATGGCAGTGAAGTTTGAACAGCATGCCGATGTCCAGCAGGAACAGTACATAGCAGAGCTGCTGGAGTTTGTCCGCATTCCCAGTGTTTCCGCGTTGCCGCAACATGCCGACGACGTACGGCAGGCCGCGGCCTGGGTGGCTGCGCGCCTGCAGCAGGCCTGCCTGGAAAACGTCCAGGTCATGGAAACCGGCGGGCATCCCGTAGTGTACGGGGATTGGCTGCACGCTCCCTGTCAACCCACGATTCTCATCTACGGTCATTTCGACGTGCAGCCCGTGGATCCCCTGGACCTGTGGATCAGGCCGCCTTTCGAGCCGTGGATTGACCAGGACAAGGTCGTGGGTCGGGGTGCATCCGACAGCAAAGGCAACCTGCTCGCGCCGATCACAGCCCTGGACAGCCTGCTGCGTACCGAGGGCCGCTTGCCGGTGAATGTCAAGTTCTGCCTTGAGGGGCAGGAGGAGATCGGCAGTCCCCAGATCAGCGATTTTCTGGCGCGGGAAAAGGAACGTTTCCGCAGCGATCTGGCCCTGAGCTCCGATGGCGGCCAGTGGTCCGAGACCCAGCCGTCCCTGACCATGGCTCTGCGCGGTATCTGTGGCATCCAGATCAACCTTCGGGGCCCAGCCCGCGATCTGCATTCCGGCAGTTACGGCGGCGCCGTGCACAACCCCATCCATGCCCTGGTCGACCTGCTGGCCGGCCTGCATCATCCTGACGGCTCCATCGCGATTGCTGGCTTCTACGAGGACGTGACACCCCCGACTGCCGCCGAACGCCGGGATACGGCGCGGATCCCCTTTGACGAACAGGATTACAGGGACGATTTGGGTATCGCTGCGGTGTATGGTGAGGCGGGCTATTCCACGCGGGAACGAACTTGGCATCGCCCCACCCTGGAAGTGAACGGCATCTGGGGCGGATTTCAGCAGGATGGCATCAAGACCGTGCTGCCGAGCATGGCACATGCCAAGATCACCTGTCGTCTGGTGCCTCACCAGACACCCGATGCCATCCGGCAACTGCTGCAACGGCATGTGGAACAGCATGTCCCCGCGGGGGTGGAGGCCTCCGTGGATTTTCTGACCATGAACGGCAAGCCCTATGTCATTCCCCAGGCCCACTGGGGCAACGCGGCGGCCCGTGCTGTATTGGCCGATCTGTATGGTCAAACGCCTTATTACGTCCGCGCCGGCGGCAGCATTCCCATCTGCGGGGCCTTCCTGGAGCATTTGCAGGTGTATACGGTCAATTTCGGGTTTGGTCTGCCGGACGAGAAATCGCATTCTCCCAACGAATTCTTTCGGCTGGCGAGTTTCCGGCGGAGTCAGACCGCGTACTACCGTCTGTTGCACAGGTTGGCGCGCCCGGTGCCCGAAGCAACTGCATCATGAATTGAGGCCAATCCCCGCGCCATGGAGCCGTGGGGATGTACAACCATCCCGCGCGAGTTCTCTCACAGTCAGTTTTATGGCGTGGCCTCGGATTGCAAGTTGCGCACAACAGGCACTCCCCGTATAGAGACAGACATAGACCGCGCCTCATGTCGAGGGCGGCGGCCCTCTGTCTGGTCTGCAGACGCGTTCTGGCGACTGTCTTGTTGCTCCGACTGCAAGGTCATCGTATCTCTGGCACAACGCACGGGCGTTGAATCCGACCTGCACCGATCCCCCCCAAGGGCTGCGCTTGTGTGCTCCCGTCTGCAGGCGCAAGGGGGATGCCGTGTATTCCACCGGGCCCGTGCAGCGCCCAATCATGTTGCCGGACAAGCGGACCGCGACAGAGTGACCATGCAGGGCGAATCCCTCCCTTTTCCGGCTGTCGGCGCCGATGCTTGGCCTGGCATTGAACCGCGGTTCACGGCTGCATGGCGCAATCTGCGCACCGTTGAGATCATCGTGACGGCCGGGGAAAATGCTCCGAAGGGCTGGATTTCAGCCCTGGGTGATCGGTATCGCAATCAGCATGCCCTTGACGAATTGATTGCCATCGTGCGCCGTCATCCCACCGAAGACAATGCAAGGGCCGGGGAATCGCTGACTTGGCTGACGGATTACGCAGTGAAGTTCCAATACGAGGGAGCCAGCGCGGAAATGGCCGATCCCACAGGTTTGCGGGAAGAAGTGTCGGATCCGGGCCGTGTCATCCGGGAGCGCGTGGTGGCACTGACAGGCAGAGAGAATGTGCCGCAGCCCCTTGGGGGACAGTAAGGCACCGGCACTCTCAGCCTGCATCGCGGGTGGCTTCGATCCGAGTCTATGCCGGTAACCCCTGGGCCAACCTGGGGCCTGGCGGAATGCGCCGGGGACACAAGACATCGCCGCCGCTTGAACCGTAGTGTCCTCTATCCTGTCTGGCTGCTGCTCACACCCGAAATGCCCTATCGCTTGAAGTCGGTAATGGTGATGCCCTGGATGAAGGCCCGTTGCGAGAAGAAAAAGAGCAACAGGCATGGCGAAATGATGGTGAGGGACGCGGCCATGTAAAGGTGCCAGGGCGTGGTTCGCACGAACGCCACCGAGAAGTTGACCAGGAACATGGTCAGGGTGAAATTCTTGGGCGTGGAGAGAATGATCAGCGGCCCCAGGAAGTCATTCCAGAAATAGACAAAGGCCAGCACTCCGATCGCGGCCAGGGCCGGCTTGGACAGCGGCAGGAGCAGACGCGTAAAGATCACCCAGTGGGTGGCTCCGTCCAGCCGGGCCGATTCGTCGAATTCGCGCGGGATGGTCAGGAAGAACTGCCGCAACAGAAATATGTTCCAGGCGGACCCGAACCAGTAGGGAATGGTCAGAGGCAGGAACGTGTCCAGCCAGTCCAGGTATCTCCACAGGATGAACTGCGGCACCATCAGCACCGTGAACGGCACCATCAGGGTACTGATGACCCCGATGAACATGGCGCGCTTGCCGGGAAACTCCATGCGGGCGAAAGCGTAGGCAATCAGCGAGCTGGCAAACATGGAGGCCAGCATGCCGTTGACGGAAATCAGGACCGTATTCCCTACGTAGCGGATGAAGGGCACTTCATTCTTGATGTCCGCGCTGGACTCGGCCAGCGCTTCCACGTAATTGGAGAAGCGGACCGGATTGGGGTACCAGACCGGAGGCAGCTGGAAGACTTGGGTCGGCTCTTTCAGCGAGGTGTTGAGCATCCAATAGAAAGGCAGCAAAAACACGAGCGCCAGCAGGATCAGCGCTGTGTAGACGCAGGCCATGTGTAGCAGCCCCCGCTGAAAGCGATTGCCGAACAGCAGGATGCGCAGAGCACCGGGCGCGGAAGGGACCGAGCTCATGTCCGGGGGTCTAGGCTCCCTGACCTTCGTAGTACACCCAGCGGCGGGCCAGTCCGAACTGGATCATGGTCAGGGCAAAAATGATCAGGAACATGATCCAGGCCATGGCCGAGGCGTATCCCATCTTGAGAAAATGGAAGGCGTTTTGATACAGGTGCAGGCCCAGGAACAGCGTCTCGTTGTCCGGTCCGCCATTGGTCATCACGTAGGGTTCGGCAAAGGTCTGAATCTGCCCGATGACCCCCATCACCACATTGAAGAAGATCACCGGCGAAATCAGGGGCAACGTGATATTCCGGAATTTGGTCCATTCGCCGGCGTTGTCCAAATCCGCGGCCTCATAGAGATCCTGCGGCAGACCTTGCAGGGCCGCCATGTAGATCACCATGGGCACACCCACATTCCAGAGGCTCTTGACGATCAGGGCGCCCAGGACCAGTTCCCTGTTCCACAACCAATTGCGTCCCTCCAGGCCCACGTAGGCCAGCAGATTGTTGAGGATTCCCCATTCCGGCTGATACAGCCAGGCCCACAGCACGGATCCGGCGACCCCGCTGACCACTGCCGGCAGGTAGAAGACGGTGCGCCAGATCCCCAGACCCAGCACGCGCTGGTTCAGCAGCATGGCCAGGGACAGAGACAGCACCTGGGACAGGCTGACGGAATAGATAACGAAACGAAAGGTGATGCCCAGAGACTTGCGGAACAGATCGTCCCCGGAGAACATGGCCACGTAGTTGGCAAAGCCCCGAAACTCGGGTGGCGCGATTACCTTCCATTTGAAAAAGCTCAGGACGAAGGACGCGATGATGGGGCCCCCGATGAAGACCAGGAAGCCAATGATCCACGGCAGGATAAAGAGATACGCCGTTATGGTTTCCTGAACCCTGGCCCGACTGCGGTCCAGGGAAAAGATACCGGCTGCCATCGCAGTGCAGGTCCGTACCGGGGGATGTCAACCAGAAATGAAGCGGCCTACCACAGGTAGGCCGCCCCCATGTGCATTGGCTTGCACGCGAAACTAGACATCGGAGATGACGGCTGTCACTTTCTCGGCAATCTCGGGCAGGATGTCGGCCGCCTTGGCCGTGCCGGCGTAGATTTTCTCCAGACCGTCACCAATCAGTTTCAGGGCCTCGCCCTCGTTGGCTGGCCCCGGCAGAATGCGGCCGTATTCCAGCGAAGCGGGAATCAGGTCCCAGTCCACTGCGAAGTCCACGTCCGCGACCCAGGGCAACGGCTCGATCTGGTTGGAAGACTTGCGGGCTCCCGGGAAATTGGCCTGCGAGCAGTAATTGTAAATGCCCTGCGTGCTGCAGTTGTAGTTCAGCCAGATCCAGGCTTCGTCCTTGTGGTCCGAAGTCGTGGTAATGTTGTTGAAAGCTCCATGGGCGATGGTGGCCTGCTCCGTGGACATCGGCTCGGGAGCCACATTGAACTGGAACCCGGCTTGCACCAGACCGCCCGTAATCCAGGAACCCATGCGCTGCATGCCAATGTGCCCGGCTGTCAGCAGCTCGGCGGCAGCGCCGGCGCCACCGATACCGACCAGCTGCGAGGGGGACGGCATGACGTTGCCATCCAGCAAAAGGTCGGCCCAATACTGCAGAGCCTCCACAGCCGACGGGTCACCGATGGTACAGGATTGATAATCGGAACTGTAGTAGGAGCCGCTGTTTTGCCACACCTGCTTGACGCTGAACATGTGCCAGCCGACCGGAATGGTCTCGGAGCCCCAGATCTTGTTGTCGGGATCGCTGATACCGCGGGCCATCTCTTCAAAATGCGTCCACGTGAAGTTGTCCGGGTCGGGATACTCCACGTCCGAGGCATCAAAGAGATCCTTGTTGTAGAAGGTCATGTGGGTCGCCACGGCATCCGGAATGCCGAACCGCTTGCCATCTGCGACCGGATACGTCCACCAGTTGGTGTAGAAGTCGTCCGGGTTGAAGTCGGCCTGGCCGTCCACATAGGCCTGAATGTCGATGAACTGGTGATTTCGGCCCAGGTCCAGTGCCATGGCTTCCCAGCTGCGCACCACGTCCGGCAAGCTGCCGGCAGCGGCCAGCGCCGGGATCTTCGCATGGAACTCGCCAATGACTTCAATGGACACTTCAATATGGGGATATTCCTCTTCAAAAGCCTGCAATGTGACTTCCACTCCGGCACCGGGGTCGTGACGTCCGTATCGGATCGTCACCGGTTCTGCCATCTCGTCCTCGCCCGCGGATTCCGGCACGGCACAGGCAGCGAGCAGACCGGCCACCGTGGTGACTCCCGCCCACTGAAGGAATTGTCTGCGCGTTGGCATAGAAGATCGCATAACGTACCCTTTGCTCCTTGTTTGCATGGGGTTCAACCAGAACGCATCCGATTATATAGCAGGATACGGCAGCGAGAAATTTTGGCGATCCCGCGGCGCGCCGCGGGATCGCCGGTCGACAACGATCTGTGGGATAATTTCCGCGGGACCGAAAGCCGGGAGACAGTCTTGCCGCTCGTGTAACGGCGGAATTCAAGCCCACACGTTATTGCTGCACGGTCTGCCTGGCAAGGAGACATTTTGGTCATGGAAAAACTGCGCTTGGCCATAGTGGGGTGCGGGGGCATGGGCAACCGGCATCTGCGAGCCCTGGCCGAACTGCAGCGCCAGGGGCTTTCCCGTTTCCAGCTGGTGGCAGCCTGTGATCGGGTGGCCGAGAATGCCCATCTGCTGGCGGACGAAGCGGAGCAGCGTTTGGGCGTTCGTCCTGCCGTGGCGCTGACGCAGGCGGAACTGGTACCGCTGGGTGTGCAGGCCGTGGATGTCACGACTACGCCCCGCTACCATCACAGCGTGGTGTGCGAGGCCCTGCAACGCGGTTGGCATGTGATGTGCGAGAAACCCGTGGGCCTTACGGTCGCCAGCTGTCGCGCCATGGAGGCCGCCCACGCCGACACCGGTCTGATCTTTAGCGTGGCGGAAAATTACCGGCGGGATCCCATGAACCGGCTGGGCAAGGCGCTGCTGGATGCAGGTGTGATCGGGCAACCGCGCCTCATGATTCACAACATGCTCGGTGGGGCGGATCGGATGACCATCTCGGTGTGGCGGCACATGAAGGATCAGAGCGGCGTACTGCTGGATGTAGGGGTGCATTTCACTGACATTCTGGAGTATTACCTGGGTAGAGCCACGGTCGTTTTTGGGCAGACTCGTCTGCATGAAACGGTGAGGCGGAATCCGGCCGCGGGCAAGGACGACGACATGACCTCGAATCCGGCCGGCATCTATGGTCGCTGGCAGAAAGTGATGCCCGCCACCTTCAAACCTACCGCGGAGGATGCGTCCTACGGCACCATTGCCTTTGAGAGCGGGGTGGTGGCCCAGTTCGTGGAAGATCACGCAGCCCACGGCCGCGGCTTTTTCCAGCGTCGGCTGTACGGATCCCGGGGCTCTCTGGAACTGCCCAACGATCGCAGCGGAAGCCCGGTGCGAGTTCACCTGTCAGGAGGCGAAACCGTGGCCGACGCGGCGGTCCTGGAGCTGGTGCCGGACTTCGCGCTGGAACCCGCCACTGCCGCCCTCTTTGGCGGAGACCGCCTCTGGCGCTATGGCCTGCCCTTTGTCGAGATCGATCCCCGCATCATCGCGATTGAATATGCGGAATTCGGACGAGCTATCGCGGAGGGCGAGGCGGTGGAAGTGGATCTGCAGCAGGGCATGCGGTCTGTGGCTCTGGCCTACGCCCTGCTGGAATCCAATGCCGTGGGTCGGGCCGTTGCCCTGGACGAGGTCCTGGCCGGGGCTGTGGATACCTACCAGCGGGACATTGATATCGGCCTGGGTTTGGCCTGAAGGGCTTCCCTGTCTGACAAGCGCAGGGCCGTCGTACTTTGGCTTTTGCACGGAGCACCCCATGTCAACGCTTGACTCCCCTGTCATTGCCCGCTCTGCCGAATTGCTGGCGCGCTCCGACGAACTGTTGGTCCGCGGTTGCCAGGGACACAAGCGCAGCCACGAAATGATTGCCCGGGGCTACCCGGTTTTCATTGCCCGGGCCGCGGGCCCGCGGTTCTGGGATGTGGACGGCAATGCCTATGTGGATTACCTGCTAGCCTACGGCCCCATCCTGCTCGGCTATGACGATCCCGTGGTGAATGCCGCCATCACGCAGCAGATACGACATGGCACCATCTACACCACTGCCTGGGAGCAGGAGGTGACTGTCGCCCAACGCCTGATTGATCTGATTCCGTCAGCCGAAATGCTGGGATTCCTGATTGGCGGCAGCGCTGCCACGACCGGGGCCATCCGGCTGGCCCGGGCGTACACCGGCAAGGATTACATCATCCGCAGCGGGTACCACGGTTGGCACGACTGGGCCATGGCAGGCCGTATCGGGGTGCCGGAACAGGTCGGCCAATTGACGTTGGAAGTCCCGTACGATGATCTGCAGGCCCTGGAGGATCTGCTGCGGCAGCATGCAGGACAAGTGGCCTGCGTGATTATGGAAACCACGCGCGGGGATGGTCCCACCCGCGAGTTTCTGCAGGGCTGTGTGGATTTGGCCCACCAGTACGATGCGCTTTGTATCTTTGATGAAATCAAGGTGGGATTCCGCGTAGCCTACGGCGGGGCCGGCGAGCGGTACGGGGTGGTCCCGGACATGTCCACTTTCGGCAAAGCCTGCTGCAACGGCTATCCTGGCAGCTTCGTGGCGGGCCGCAAGGAAATCCTGGGGAGTCCCCGGTGCCAAGAGGCTTGGCTGGCGGCCACATTCCACTGCGATACCCTCAGCCTCACCGCCATGCAAGTGGTCATCTCCGAGATGGAGCGCCGCAACGGCATCGAGCACCAGTGGCACATGGGAGAGCGTCTCATCGCCGGTCTCAATGCCGTCACCCGCGAGCAGGAAATCGGCTACCGGCTGACGGGCCTGGGACCCATGCCGACCCCCGTCACAGACGAGGCGGATCAGGAACGGGTGACGGCCATGCTGCAGGGCTGCCTGGCCCGCGGTGTATATCTGCCCCCGGGACACCCGCTGTTTCTTTCTCTCAGTCACACCCCCGAGGTCATTGACCAGACCCTGGAGGTGGTGGCGGAGGCGGCCGCGGCGGTCAACCGGTAACCGCCCGCCGGGCTGCTGTCTACCCCATGGCGGGACTGTCGTTCCCCATGGCCGGCGCGTCTGCCTCTTCCCGGTCTTGCTCGGTGGGCCACTGGCACCCGCCTTCCTTGTTGGGGCGCACATGGCAAAACCGCGACCGTTCGACGCCCTTGTAGGCGTAGGGATCCTCACCCGCCACCAGCACAATGTCCCGGAAATCGGCTGTGCCCATGCTCTGGCCTTCCGTGGGCAGCCGCCAGGGCAACAGGGATTCCGCGCTCATGTAGTGGTTGACCAGGGAACGCCGAAATCCCGATGGGGCATAGTTGGGCAGTGACCGGTGCAGCAGATAACCGTTGAAAAAGACCACGGAACCGGCCTTGGCCGGCACCATGACGCCGTCTGCGTCAGTATAGGGAAAATCAAAGGCCTCCGCGGCGCAATCGTACCGTTCGTCGTCATGTTCGCGAAAAGGCCAGATCACCCCATGCTGGTGGGACCCCGGGATAACCCACAGACAGCCGTTTTCCGGCGTGGCGTCGTCCAGCGCCATCCAGGCTGCCGTCAGGGAGCGGTCCCGGGTGGGAATGAAAGCTTCGTCCTGGTGCCAGGCCTGGCCGGGCTTGCCGGCACTCTTGATGAACAGCATGGACTGCATACATTTCACGTTGGCCCCGATCAAGGCCGTCAGATAGTCCACGATCAGCGGTTGCCCCAGCGCGTCATACATGGTCTCCGAGATTTTGTGCGGGAAATGTACGCACAGGGTTTTGGCAATGACGTCCGCGTCGCTTTCGGAGGCGGAAAATGCCGGCAGGCCCGTCACTCTGCCCCGTTCGCCGCGACAGATATGAACGGTCTCGGCGCGTAAGGCGTCCAGCTCTGCGGGCGCCAGCACATCCTCAACGACCAAGAACCCGTTTTCGGCAAAGGACGCCACTTCCGCGGACGAGACAATGGCATGCAGGGATGTGTGGGGTGCGGCAGCGATCATGGAATTCCTCCTGTCAGGGTTGAAGGTACCGCATGTGCGGATCCGGGTCATCGGTCAGCGACCGGACAGACCGGTCAATTGTATGCCTTCCACAAAATGTTTCTGGGCCACGAAGAACAGAATCAGGACCGGCGTGATCGTCATCACGGAAGCCGCCATGACGAGATGCCAGAAGTTACCGAAGCGGCCCTGGAACCAGAGCAGGCCCAGCTGCAGCGTAAACATCTCATTGGAGGTCACATACAGCAACGGTCCCAGAAAGTCATTGTAATGCAGCAGGAACGCGAAAATGGCGATGGCTGCAATGGCGGGGCCGCAGAGCGGTGCAATCACCTGCCACAGAATACGGAAGTTGGATGCCCCGTCCATTTTGGCCGCTTCGTCCAGTTCCAGCGGCAGGGTCAGCATGTACTGGCGCATCAGGAAGATGTAGAAGGCGAAGCCGAACCAGGCCGGCAGCCACAGCGGGTAGAATGTGCCGACCAGATTGACGGTTTTGTAGATGATAAAGAGCGGGATGATGGTGACCACGCCGGGCAGCATCAGTGTGGCAACCAGCAGCCCGAAGACCATCTTGCGTCCCGGCCAGCTAATGCGCGCCAGCCCGAAGGCCACCACCAGCGAAGACAGCACCGAGCCCAGAGTGCCCATCGCGGACACATAAAAGGTGTTTACGAAGAAGCGGGCAAACAAAGGCAGTTTCTCAAAGACCTGGGCGTAGTTGTACCAGCGCGGACTGTCGGGAATCCACTGAATGGGCGTTTCAAACACCGCCCCGGGGGCTTTGAGAGCTGTGCTCAGCATCCACAGCAGGGGCAACAGAAACGTGAAGCCGACCACGACGGCGACGAGGTGCCAGGGCAACTGGCCCAAAGCCGCCCGCCAGCGCATCATTCGGTTTCCGCCTCGTAGTACACCCAGGTGCGGGCAAAGCGAAACTGCACGACGGTGATAAGCATAATGATCGCGAACAGGACCCAGGCGATGGTGGCCGCGTATCCCATTTTGAAGAATTGAAATGCGTTCTGATAGATGTACAGGATCAGGAACAGCGTGGCATCCTGCGGCCCGCCCTTGGTCATGATGAACGCGTTGGTGAAGACCTGGAAGCTGCCGATGACGCCGATGATCAGATTGAAGAAGAAGATGGGCGATATGATGGGCACGGTAATGTTGCGGAACCGCTGCCACACATTGGCCCCGTCAATCTGGGCGGCATCGATCAACTCCCGGGGCACGCTCTGCAAGCCGGCCAGGAAGATCACCATTTGGGCCCCCACCAGCCACATGCTCATCAGCACAAACGCCGGCCGGGTGAAGACCGGGTCGAAGAGCCACTTGATACGGGGTACGCCGAAGAAGCCCAGGATCTGGTTCAGGATGCCGCTATCGGGATTCAGGATCTGGATCCAGACCACGGCGAAGGCGACAGCCGGCGTGATCGAAGGCAGGTAGAAGATGGCCCGGTAGATGCCGATGCCGCGGATACGCTGATTGAGCAGCAGGGCCAGGGCAAAAGCGGATGCCAGCTGCAACGGCACACTGAAAAAGGTGTAGTAGAAGGTGTTGTACAGGGACTTGCTGAAACGCGGGTCCTCCGCCAGACGCTGGAAGTTCTTGAGGCCCACGAATTCCGGCGGGGTAATCAAATTCCAGTCCTGCACCAGCAGGAACAGGGAATAGAGCATCGGCCCCACCCAGAGCAGCAAGGCTCCCAGCAAAAAAGGGGCTGTGAAGAGGATGCCGTCTCGCAGGTCCCGGCGCCGGGCGGCTGTCAGGCGGGACGGGGCAACGGATACAGTGGACATGGAAGCGTCCCCAACGCCGGCGCGGCCGAGGGCCCCGGTACCGGCCGGACCAGACCATCAGGCCCCATCCGACCGGCAGGTCTCAATGCGCAGGGGGCCGTGGCGTATTCCCCATGCACGGCGCGATGCCGCTAGCTGCGCTCGGCGTGGTACTGGTCCAGCAACACCTGGATTTCCGCATTCGCCGTTTTGACGGCTGTGTCGGCTGTTTCCTGCAGGCCCAGCATCTTGTCCCACAGGCCCGTGATGGGAGCGCCGCCGTAGGCATGGATTTGGGACCCTTCGCCGAACACTACCGGGGTCGCCCCTTCGGCCATGGACGAGACAAAAGCGCCTGTGTTTTCAAACTGGTATTGTTCGGAGGCGATGGGAGCCCACAGATTCTCGATGTTGCGCGGGGTGCCGCACAGACGGCCGCCATTGGCGATGATGGCCTGGCCATCATCGCTGAGAATGAACTCGATGACAGTCCAGGAAGTGTCTTTGTGCTCGGATGGAGCGGTGATGACGTGTCCATGCACATGCCCGAATGTGTAGTTGTGGGCATCCTCGCCGACCGGCGCCAGTTCCACATCAAAATTGATGCCTTCCTCCGTGGTGGCCAATTCTCCATACAGCCGGGGCATGAACCAAGGGCCTTCCAGCACCATGGCCACACGTCCCGTGTCCACGCCCACGCCGCCGCCGGCAATCACATCCGGGCCCGGAGACCAACTGTTGGCGATGGTGTCGTAGACCACAAACTGCAAACCGGAAATCACGTCCGGGTGATCCCAGCGGGCTTCGGTGGGTTCCACAATGGTATCCCATTCCACATGGCCATTGCGGCGCATGAAGTTGGCGCACCGGCCATATCCGCCATTCCAGCCGGCGGCCTGTGCCCATCCGTATACCTGCGTGCCGTCGTCGCGGATATAGGACAGAGCTTCCACGGTCGCCTTGAATTCTTCCCAATTCCAGCCGGCCACCGGGTAGCTCACGCCTTTCTCGTCGAAAATGTCCTTGTTGTAGTAGATGACCAGCGGTCCGGTGTCCGTGGGCGTCATATAGGTGCTGCCGTCCCACTGGGTCATGCTGTTGTAGTTTTCGTTGTCCGGGAACAGAGCGCCGGCATCGGAAGCCGCAATGTAGTCATCCAGCGGAGCCAGTACGCCGTTTTCGGCATAGGCCTGGAACTGCCAGCCCTGGTAATAGAGGATGTCCGCCGAAGTGCCGCCGGCAAAGTTGGCCTGGATCTTCTCGTAGTAGCCACCTGGATACTGTTCGACTGTGACATTTGCGTTCTCGTGGGCCTCCATGTACGCATTGACCATGTTCTCGTAGACCACGGCATCCTGCACATCCGCCCACGCGGAAAGGCGGATGTCCACCACTTCCATGCTGATGTCCGCATCGCCCTCCCCGGGGCTGGCAGGGCTCGTCGGCACACAGGCTGCCGCCGCGATGAGCCCTGTAGTGCCTGCCGCCAACCGCAGAAAACCGCGCCTGCTCAACAGATTGCTGGATTTCGACATAACGACCTTCACCTCATTTCCTCAAGAATTGAAACAGCATGGACACAGGTTGCGGAGCCCCCGTCTTCTCTTGACAGAATCCGCACCATGGCAACCATCACGCACATACCCTCGACAGGACTCGAACCTGTGCACCCGGCTCCGGAGGCCGATGCTCTATCCAGCTGAGCTACGAGGGCCAGACTGCCTGACCATTATATCTATATACGCAAGCAATGTGAACACTCGGGGGTGCGGGGATGCGCCACAATCCGAACCAGGATTTTCTCGAAAGGGCACGAACGTCGCAGGCCAGGTTCTGAATCGTACTTCCTTGACCTCTCAACTTGCAGCGTGGCCCATGGCAGAGGGCTGCCATTCGACTTGGATGATCAGGCCTTGGGCCTAGGCGACTGTGCGGGACTGAATGGTGTTGACCGAGACTGGGCATCCGGCCCCATGGAACCGCGGGCTCCACTACCGGCGCGAGTGTATGGTAGGGGACTTTCACGAGAGCAGAACACGGGGCACCATCGGGAGTGTCGGCTGCGCAAAACAGTCGCAGGGCTGGCGACGCATGTCATGGCCAAGATAATCCACCAGACGCTTGCACTCCGCTTGCTCCGCCACTTTGCCATCAATATCCAGACCGATACCGTTCATTCCGGGCACCCTACACTCATATTGGAAAGGCCTGACTGCGCGCAGAGGGGATGCACAGGCATAGGCGGCGTGGCCTATCCTTTCAATGCGCCGGCTGTTGTACCCGCAAGATAATAGCGACGTACCATAAGTCCGCAAGCGACGATGGGCAGTGTGCCGACAACACCGGCCGCGAACATGGGAGCGAACTGGAACGACCCGTACGTAAGGAAAAAGTCTATCGTTGTAGGCAGGGTGCGCGCCTTGGTGCTGGTCAGAAAGAAAGCAATGACGAATTCGTTCCAGGCCCCGATGAAGACAAAGACCCCTGTGGTGAAAAAACCGGGGAGCAATAGCGGTGCGGTAATGCGCCCGAAGGCACCCATCAGCGTACATCCGTCTACCCGGGCTGCATCCTCAAGTTCCTGTGGCACGTCGGATACAAAGGTGCGAAGCATCCACACGGCAAACGGGACATTCCAGGGCAGATAAAAGACAATAAGGCCCAAGTGGGAATCATGCAGGCCGAATTGGTTGGCCACTACCAGAAAAGGATAGACGAGTGCGATGAGTGGGGCCACCATGATGGCAATGAAAAGGTACGCCAATCCATCTTGGCCCCAGAAGCGAAAGCGCGCAAAGCTATAGGCTGCCGGCAGGGCCAGGAGCAGTGAAAGCGCCGTGGTCACAGCCGCCACTACGGTACTGTTCTTCAGATAGAAGGCAATATTTACATCGGCAAATACCTGTTGGTAGTTCTCCAGTGTCAAGGGGCTGAAGAAGCGGGGCGGGTATGCCTGAATGTCGCCGGGTCTCTTGAATGACCACACGATGAGATATAGATACGGGGCCAGGAACAAGAGGAAGATGATCCAGACCAGCAGGAAACCCGCAATAGAATTCCTGCGGTGTGGCCACTTTCCCCAAGCGACAAAATAACGGGGCCGCTTGCTCATGTCAATGAACTTTCTATCGTCTCCCGAGAACGATAGACAAACCAGACGAACGCGAAAGTGATGGCCAAAGTCAAGGCGGACAGGATGACGCTTAGGGCGGCTGAGCGGCCAATGTTGCGGGCCAAAAAAAGGGCCCGATAAATGCCAATGCCCAGAATCTCTGTGGCGGACCCTGGTCCGCCCGTGAACATGGTATAGACAATATCAAACGACTTGAACAACCACAGGACCCGAATCATGGCCGTTACGACCATGATGGGCCGCAGGTAAGGCATGGAGATATGCCAGAACCGATTCCAACCCGAGGCGCCATCCATGGCGGCGGCCTCCAGCACGTCATCCGAAATGGCCTGTAGTCCAGCGAACAGGGAGATGATGAAGAAGGGAGTGAATTGCCAGATCTCGATCAGGATCACGGCCGGCATGGCCCATTCGGCGGTGTACCAATCCACCTTGAGTCCCACAAGGCCCAGAAAATAGCTCAACATGCCATTGGGATACATATACATGCGCCACATCATGCCCACCATCACCGGCATCAACAGGGTGGGCAACATGAAACCAGTCAGGACAATGCGCCGACCGAAGAAATGCGCGCGATTTAGCAGGACAGCTACCACCAATCCTAAACCGAGTTCGGCCACCACGCTTACGCCTGCATAAAGAAGGGTCAGGCGCAGGGAATGGAACAATGTCGAGGATGGAGATGTCAGCAACCACAGGTAGTTTTGTAGGCCATGCCACTCGGCAGTTTCATAGCTCTTGCCAAATGACCAGTTGAGAAAGCTAAACTGGAGCATTTTCCAGGTGGGATAGAGCAGGACTCCGAAAGTGAAGACAAAGGCGGGTACAAGGCAGAGGTAAGGCAACCAGGCCCTGAGCGACCTAGGTCGATTCACATAGGCTTGGGCGACATCTACCGATTCGGTCCCGGTACTGTCCATGTTCTTCCGGTTTTCCATACAGCCCATCTCCCCGGCTTCAGGGCCAGTGCAGCCATCGCGCCAGATACACTGACCCTGCAGACACGACGCCGAACGGAGGTCAGGTTCGGGCTTTCAGTTATTTCTGGGCCAGAATCTCCTCCATCTCACGCTGGATATTCTCAGCAGCCTGGACAGCGGAAATTTCTTCCGCAATGGCGCGTGAGACATTGATGGACCAGACATTGAGATATTCCAGTACCCACTCAACCTGCGGTGTGGCAAAAAATCGATTCGTATAGGCTGAGGCTGCTTGGTCCAGACCGAGCAGCGTGGCTTCGATATAGGGCCATCGCTCCTGATTGGCGGAGTCTTCCATGGCCGAACGCCGAACGGGAGCTCCGCCATTGTCCAAAAGCAGATCCTGGTTGGCCCGCCCCAGCATCCACTGCAGGAATGCATAGGCGGCCGCCTTATTCTCGCTGGAGGATGTTATCGCCACCCCATGGGCGAAAGTCTGATTGAAACTGCCAGCTGGTCCGGCCGGCAGAGGAGCAAACCCGGTCAGATCAGACACAATGCTCTCGTCCGGATTCAGAACCCCGGGAGAAAGCACGGAGGCTTCAATGGACATGGCCGCGAAGCCCTGCTTGTACTGATTGATGGCATCGAAAGGATCAAAAGAGGCGATTCCCGGCACGCCGTGTTTGGCCATTGCGGTTTCCCACGCAATGGCTGCCACAGCCGCCTCTTTCTTGTCCAATACTGCAGGCGTTACCTGGTCGTCCAGATCCACAATTTGCCCGCCAAACGGGAAAACAATGATGGACCATATCCAGTTGCCTCCACCCAGCGCCGGTCTCCCGCGGAAGGACACGCCATGCACGGTGCGCCCATCTTCCACAATCCCCTGGTCGTTAATGAACTGGGCCGTTTCCAGCATTTCGCCATAGGTTGTCGGGACCTCCAGGCCAAGTTCGGCAAAGATATCCGTCCGATAAAACAAAAGCGCCACTTCGCCGCTAATCGGCACGGCATACCGCATTCCCTCATGCACCGACGTAAACATCATGGTGTAGCCGGGATGCAGATCCTCCCAGTCGAACCAAGGTGCGGTTTTTACCTCCATCTCGTTGTTGAGCCAGGGATCCAGCGGTTCCAGGTAGTCCAGGTTCCAGTATTCCGGCGCCTGGACTTCAGCCGTCATGACCAAGTCGTAGGTATGGGCCCCCGAAGTGATGTCCAGTACGAATTTGTCCCGGACCTTGGCCAGATCGGTTTCATCATAGACAATCTTGATCCCCGTCAATTCCGCCCACTCTGGCGTTATGGCTTTCATGGCATTCAGGGTCGGATGAGCAAAACCGAGCATATTTAGCGTTGTGCCAGAGTAGGCAGCGCGAATTTCTTTGATCCAAGTCAGCTGCTCTTTCGAATACCTGTCAGCGAACTTGTCAGTTTCTGTGGGTTCTTCTGGAGGTGCGGAGGGAACAGTCGGTGCACAACTGGCCATCACAAGCACCAAAACCAGACTCCAACAGGCAACAACCCACTTTTGGGCGATAAACATTGTGAACCTCCTCACACTGCAAAGGCAGGCCAATAAAGCCTGGATTTCTTTCGGTTGACACAGTCGCACGGCGACAGATTCCATTCGCCGCAAACAGTCAAATGAATTCTTCCTGCTGATTTTCCCCGTACCTCCGGCAAGATCCTGGGGCCTCGGCTCAATCCAACCTCTTCCGAATCAGTTGAATCCAGACCCGTCGGCAGGGGATGCCCTCTTGGCTGCGGTATGGGTCCGGCAACCCAGACCTGCTCACGAGACCGAAATTCCATAAACGCGCGCTGCGGTCTTGCCCATCGTCCAGGCCCGGTCCGCAGAATCGGGAATAGCGACTTCGTGGTTCTTGACCACTCCTTCAAGGTGATGCCAAGGCCAGTCCGAACCCATGGACACTCTGTCGGCGCCGATCTCCTGTACGAATTTGCCGATCCACCAACTGGGCATAAACGAAGTGTCCACAACAATGTTGGGGGTACGCGCAGCCACCAGAAGACCATCACCGGCAGCCCACTCACAGCCGCCGTGAGCCATAAAAACGGTTACGTTGGGGAAAGCACGCGCTATTTCCTCGGTCTGCAATGGGGTGGTCAGGGGATTGTCCCCCAATGTATGCATGACGACCGGCAGACTGTATTCGTCGAGAACGGCAAAGAGAGGATCCAGCAGCACATGATCTGAATTGGCGAACTGATGCCACCAGCCATGCAGCTTCAGACCTCGAATGCCCAGTTCCTCGACACAGCGCCGAAACTCGTCCACCACATTCAGCTGTCGCGGATTGCACCAAGCCAGACTGACGATGCGGTCGGGAAACCTGTTCTGGATTGTGGCCTGATAGTCATTGTCCATATCCAGATATCCAAAAGTGACCCCCATATCAATGCCGGCCTGATCCATATCTCGCAGATAGTCTTCAACAGTGTTGGCGGGGCTTCCGGCAATGATCGCTCTATGGCGCGTGTCCTTGCCGACAGGTCCCACATGAGCATGGCTGTCGATAATCATTTCGCGTCTCTCCCGGCCACTTCTGGCAAGTGGATTGAGCTTGCTGACTGTTTTTACTTAACGTTATGCGGAATTAACAATTTGATTATGCCCTGCCTTCTGGTAGCGTGTCAACGCAGTCAAATCTGTTTGAAATACTCTGTATACGCCAGAAGTGGAATTAATGGTTGTCCCATGCTGCGCTATATAGCATGTGTGGACCGGACGACGGTAGTGGATGCAGGAGTAGTTGACAGATGCCCAGCCTACGGTATCCGCGGGCTGCCGGGCCCAGTCCGTCTTCCCCGACCGGGAAGTGGTAGCCGTGCGGCGGCGGAGAGATCTTCTGCACTTTCCAGGGGTGTCCCGTTGCCATGTCAAAGTCCAGGTTTCGGCCTCCATCGGTCACGAGTGCCACTTTGTCCGTGAGGTCGATCAGTTCTTGCATTGTGGGTGGGGGTACTCCTCCCGGCTGTCTTTTTACATTCGGTCACTTATAACATGGGCGGATCCATCCAACGGCGTCGGCACTGCCGCTTCCTGGTTTTAGAGAGCACGAAAGCGATGGCAAGCGATTTCGGCCTTACGGTCGGGCATTCATCCCGCGTACACCTTGGCGTGTGTCTCCTGCAATCGTCGGCGAATCGGTCGGTCGACATCGATCCGGAGCCCCCACCAGTCCACGCAATATCTCTGCACGTAGCATAGCCATGGCTCGGTCCCTTCTGTCCTGCCTACAGCATATCCAGCAAGAGCTGCGTTGCCTTGTCCGCAAACGCGGGATCATTGATGTTGTTGTCCATCTCGATCACGGGGATGCCAGGCTTCAGATGGCCTTTGATCGCGTCGTAGCAGGCCTGGTCGGTCTCGGGATCCCAGAATGCGCCCGCCTCGCCATTGGGACTCACGCCATCGAGCATCGAGACTCCCTTGAGCGGCAGCAGTATCGCCACCGGCGCAGTCGCCGCGTTTTCGGCCGCAGCCATCATCTTGCCCATGCGGGTGTTTTCCTCCACGTTTGTGCGCAGCAATGTAACGTTGGGGTTCCATTGGTAGAGGGTTGCGGTCCAGGTACCTTGCCGGGACCGTCCCGATCCCTCCAAGGTTGGCCATGTCCACGCAACCGGGGACGAGAACTGCCGGGACGCCGCGCGTCCCGGCAGCATTCCGGTCCTGCGCTGAACACGCCACTACACACCTCGTCGGCCAACTCGGTTGTCGTGATATCCAGCGTGGCGGCGATATAGCCGCCGGTGATCAGGTCGTCCTCCATGGTCCTGCCGCCGATGCCCGTGGTGTGAAAGACCAGTGCCTCGTAGCCGTTCTGCTCCAGGATGCCGCGGGCGCGGTCCACGCAGGCGGTTGTGTTGCCAAACATTTGAGGCCGTGATGAGCGGTTTCTCCGCGCGGACCGCGGGCTTCTCAACCGCTACCATCCCGGCGTAGGCCCTGATGTCACCACCGCCTACCGTCAAGACCATCACCTTGGGCACCCCCACCGGCGCGTGCGCATGCCTGTCGAAGCGACAGACGTGCTGCCTGTGCCCCCCATGGCGATGACACTGTCCAGCCGACCCTCGTCGTACAGACGGCGCGCGACGACGGCCAACCTCTGGGCCATCACGCGCATCGCTTCATCCTTGTGCTCGCCCGAGCACAGGTAGGCCAGGTCCCCATCCCCTGCTGCGGCGATGTCCTGGCGTAGGATATCGGGTTCTATCGCGGGTTCTCCCATGACACCAAAATCGACCACCAGCGTCTCGAACCCCTGTTGTGCAATCAGTTTCTTGACGAAGGCGTATTCTTCTCCCTTCGTGTCAAGTGCGCCAAACATGGCGACTGCTTTTGCCATTGTGTCCTCTCTCGCGCACAGTGCTCGTGCCGCGCCTTACTCCCAAACAAACACCGTGCCCGACAATGCATGCGGGTCGTCGCGCAGGATATTGTAGATGCGCTGGGCGTCCGTTACTGGCACCATGTCTTGCAGCAGTGGAGTGATGTCGACCAGCCCCCGGCCAACGAGTCGGCACAGATTCGCCAGATCATCGCGGCCATAGCCCGTGTTCTGTCTGATGGTGATCTCGTGCGCCTGTCCCAGATTGAAGGTATATTTGACCTTGAAGCGGCCGGCGATGAGTAGCAGCCTGCCCCGGCTCTTGAGCGCGCGAATCAACTGGTCCTCCATCCCCTTGACGTCGGCCATAGCGATGAGCGCATCAAAGGTGCCATCGGCGATGTGTTGCGCCCATCCGTCCCCCGCGACATCGAACACCTCCTCGGCAACACCGATCCGGCGCGCCAATTCCAGCCGGTGCGGGTCGATTTCGCAGACCACGACGCGCTCCCATCACGTTGGCAATCTGAGCCGCCATCTGGCCGACCAAGCCTTGACCGACGACGAGAACGCGTTCGCCCCTGCGCAGGATCAGCGTGCCGACAGGATCACATCGCCACGCCAGACATACCAAAGAACGCGGCGTGCCGGGGGGCCACGGCTTCGGGCCGTCTGATGAGCAACCCATCTTCACGCGCCACCCCATATTCCCTGTGGTCGGCGTTGATGTACACCAGGTCACCGATGGCAAGCTCCGCAACGTCCGGGCCAGTTTCGATCACGCGTCCCACGTGTTGATAGCCCCACCCGGCTGGCAGCGCGTCGTCAGGGTGCGCATGGTTGCCGCCGACCAGGTCATTGTGCTCGATCCCGTTTGTGATGCCCGAATACATCGTCCGGGTCTTGACCTGCTTGCCGATGGGTCCCTCTGGCGCTGGCCAGTCGCTCACCAGGACCTTCTCGCGTGTTTTGTCGGGTCTGAGTCTCGTCACCAACGCGCGCATGCAACTGTCTTCGGGATTACGGTCCCGCCTATATTCTTTGGGCTGTCCACTGGATTCCCCGGGACACGATCTCGCCAAAATTGGGATTTGACCACGTCAGGTTGTCGTGTCCCGATTGGCCGCAAAAGACGCGTACCCGCTTGTGCAACCGCGTCCAGGCGATGGCATTCATGCTCTTGGGATGGTCGCGGTCAACAGGATGTCGCTGTCTGCTCCCGGTTCGTCCATCAGGTATGTTTCGTCCACCCTGTGCCAGACGTGCAGGCCTGTAGTGATCGGGTGTTCCGCATTGCCGATCTCGACGTGCAGGATCTGCTCGGGATGGTGGCCGAAGCGGCGATCCTGGATGCCCACCATCTCGTTCCACACTGGCCACTGCGGGTAGGCAAGGAGGGCGTGGTGCAGGACGACGAGGCCTTGTTCCGTCGCGCCCAGATGTTCCAATGCAGTCTTGGGTTTTCCGCGTACCACGGTGCTCCGTCATCGGTGGGGGGCCTCCATCAACATCGTATAGAAGAGCACCACGTCGTAGCCGTCCCGCGCACTGGCGCGTGAGCCGATAGCATTCAGGAACGCTGTTTCGTTGGTCAGGGCGGGCGGCACCGCGGGAATTTCGCCCTTGCAATAGTGCTTTTCCTAGACGTCCAGGGACGCAGATACTATACGCGTTTGTTATTTTGACGATCACGGCTTGATGCAAGACGGGACATGTGTGGCGATTGTCCCCTTGCCACGGTACCCCATCGACCGCATCCGCACCGGCCAGTTCGCGGGCGCAGACCAGACATGGGCCGTCACGTTTCCGGTGAATGGTCAAATGCCTGACGTACCGCGCAATTTTGCGCATGTCAAGCCCGGGGACGAAGCGGCCGCCCTTGCGCAGGCCATCGGTCCATCAGGGTCGGCACGGCCGGCGCAAGAGTCGCCCGCGCCGACTTCAATGTCGATGCTACCGTGCGCCGACTGACCTACGTCAAGGATCCGTGCGGGTCAGCCGACGTGGCCGAGCAGTTCTTTCTGCACGTGTTTCCGTCCGCGTGCGGACTCTGCCCCGCCACCGGCAGCCGCATGGCTTCGACAACCTCAATTTTCCCTTTGACCGGCACAGCTTGATGCAAGACGGCACGTGCGTGGCCATTATCCTTCTGCCGCGGTACCCCATCGACCGCATCCACACCGGCCAGTTCGCGACTGTCTCGCCCCCGTGCGGTTACCCAGGTATACGCTGTCAGAGTGCGCCGGAGATTATGCGGTGCAAAGCCCGGCACGCTGTTCCCCTTACCGTGCAGGGCGGAACTTCCCCTCCCAGAGGTGGTGGAAACCACCTGCCACCGGCACGTACTGACCGGTCCGGATTTCGGCGATGCCCGTAGTGCGGCAGCGGCACCTCAGCCCACCCATCCGCCATCAGACCGTGGCCGTCAAAGCGGAAGTCCAGGTTGTCAAAGCCGTACAGCCTGCGCCGTAGGGAAAGGTCGCCTCCAGGTGCAGGAGGAACGTGGCCTCCATATCCTGCCGGGTACAGGGCTCCCTGACGTAGACCAGGCGGTGTGCGATGAGATGCACATCAAAGCCGGCGCGGATGACCGGCGCACGGTCCCCCACCGTCCGGGCCCGGTAATCCCGCAACGGCATGGCCGCCACCCGCCCGGGCGGGACGGCGTTGTGGGGCAGCACGCGGGCGTTCACGCACTGTCCCGTCTGTGTCCGGTGCACAGTCCCGGGCGAACGCCTGTGCCAGGGCGTGAATGTAGGCTGTCCACCGGTCCTGGGATACGGCGATGGGCAGAAAGTCCCGCTTGATCAGATGCCAGTTCATCAGGGTTCGGGCCACGCGGCGGTTGCCGTCCGCAAACGGATGGATCTGCACAAAACAATGGGGCAGCCAGGCGGCACAGAGCAGCCGCAGGGTACTTGTGCATGCGCACACAACATTGACCGGGATCGGGAGTTCAAAGACGCAGGGGTAGGCGCAACCGGTGCGCAGATGGCAGCGTGCCCAGTCTTGGCGGTCTACGCCGCAGACCTTCTCTGTGGGCCGCGGCGCGCGGGCTGGCCGCTGCCCGCCGACCCGTCATGCGGCAGGAGCGAGCTCGGTCAGATCGACTGGATTGCTCCACGCCTTGCGGCCGTGCGCGTCGATCACTTCTACGCGCACCCAGTCGGCCTGCGGCAGCAACAGCACGGCGTGCTCAAAGGGATGTGCCGGATCGAGCGGACCGGCCGGGTAGTCGGCGCCGTGGCAGCTGCAGATCGCAGTCACCCGCAGTGCCTCCGAGCAGCCCACCTCCAGCCGGAACCGCCGTGAGGGGACTTCGGGGCTTTCAAGCCGCGTGATCTGCAGCGAGCGGATCTCCGGTCCTGTCGTGCAGTACGATGCACCCCTTTCGAGTGCGGCGACGATGGCCTGTGGTGTCCGCGCGGCGGTGCGCACCATCGTCCAGCCCTGGAACAGGTCGTCGCCGTGCGCCGGCGTACCGTGGCAGTCGTCATTGGCGATCGCCGGCAACAGATGGTCGGCGTGGTCCAGCCAGTCGTCCCAGATCACTCCGGATTCACCCCGGCCCATGCGCTGGCAGACCGTGTTGAACACCTCGATCCCAGCCAGCCCGGTCAGTGGCATGACGTCGCGCCGGACATTGATGCTGCTCCAGTACGGGTGTGCCAGCCACACCGATCCGCCCTGGTCGCGCACTGCGTCGATGACGTGCTGCGGCGGCATCCGCTCGGCGTTCAGATCATCGGTCATGTTGTAGGCGAGCAGATGGTACCTCTGGCCCCCGAACGGGTTGTCGGGATGCAACTCCGCGCCCTGAATCAGTGTCATGCCATCGGGGACCGGCACGCGGTCCACGCGCGTCACGCGGTGGTGGTCCGACAGGCACAGGAAGTCGTATCCGTGCTCCCGGTATTGGGCGACGCGGCGCGCGGGCTCCACCCTGCCGTCCGACTCGGTGGTGTGAGCGTGCAGGTTGCCCTTCAGCCAGACGCCGCCGACATTCGGCCCGAAGGGATCGATCAGGCATGATGGGCTCATGCTGTACAACTCCTGTGTTTCAATCTCTTCTTCATCAGGGACTTAATCAGCAGGATCATGGTGTTGGGGCAACGGTTTGCGGCAGGGTCGGAATTCTGCAGTCGGCCCCCGTCGCAGCAATTCAGGCCTTTGCCACCGGGGAGTAGCCCCCCGCAAAGAGTGCCTGCCCGGCATGCAGCGAAACAGTGTGCTGGATCCTGTGCCCCGTCCCCGACTGAGGGATGTGGACCTGCCCGCATTGCGACTACGGCATGGCGTACTGCTGGTACGCTGGGGATCGAGGAGGAGCGTAAGGGTGCAGGACCGGTCACCTACCAGTCCTACGGGCAGACTAACGGAGAAACAGCGGTACCAAGCCCTCGATGATCGGGGCGAGGGCCAGAACATCCACATCGCTCTGCTCCTCGGATCAAGACGATACAGACACCCCAACAGACCATCTGCCTGTCCAGAGGTTCCAATCCTCCAGAGGTTCCAACGGGCCCGAATCCTATCATAGCGTGTGGACGCGCCTCACGGCCCTGATTAGACGTTGCCTTGCCAGAGGGCAGCACATCCCCTACAACCTCCGCAACATCAAGGGACAGGACGACGCACCGCTTGAGTTTTTAACGCAACCGGACGGTGTGGTAGGGGGCTTGGGCGACGCAGACAGAGGGCATCCGGTTGATATGGGCCATGGATATCCGACTCCCGGAGCAGACTGTCCAGCAGAAATCCCGCCTCCTCAACCGGCCGGAGCGATGCTTTGACCGGTGCAAGCCGGTCAAACAAGCTCGTGGCAGACCTGCAGAATTACCTGGTGGTGCCGAATCAGCCTTGGCTGGATGGCTTCAGCACAGGAAAAGGCTTGATCCGCCAGTTCGTAGCTATGCCTTTGGAGGCCGGATTTTCGGTCAAGGAGCAACTGACCGGCGCGGGATACCACGGCGGTCTGCAAATCGCGGTGTATCCCATGAAAGCCTCGGTATACGAAGCGATGTCCCCGGGGGCATACGGACCGGACTTGCAATGCCATGTTGCCCCGCTCGACACAGCACACGAAATGGGCCTGGCGCCGGGGGGCCTCATGCGCCAGGAGATCTGCGAAGACGAATACGGTTTCGCGGCTTGGGACCGGACAGTGTGCTCTCGCTGTTTCGTGCACATTCTCAACAGTGTGCAGTACTTCGTCGTGACCGGAGAGGAGCTGCCCTGCCGGCCCCCTACGGCCATGGCGTACACGCGGGCCAGACTGCCGTGGTTCGAATTCTACAGAGGGGATCGGAACACATTGGCGGGAGGATGTATGCTCGACTGGAATCGGACGATTCACCGTGTATCATTTTCTGACAGATCTGTTCTGTACGGTGATTTCAATGCCGCAATGCGCGTTCCCACACAAGCCCTTCGACGGGGCAACTTCCAGGGACATCATCCCCTACGGACATGCATCTTCAATGATTTCCAATGGGACATCTGTGGAAATTCCTCCTTATTCAATCTCGTTGTGGCCCCAATCCGAGGTCGGAACCAAGGGGAATCCCATTCCCTGCGGCTGTCTGTCGTGAAGCAAAATTCGTTGCAGTCCTGCAAGCTGCAAACAGGTGACATTCCCAATGGTCCAGGATTGCCATTGGGGTTGGATACAGAGCGTCTTGGGCCACATCGATCTGCAGACATCACAGATCGTTTCCTGATGGACAGAATACCTCTCGCCTTCACTCTGCTGCGCCCCAAGACCGGATGTCCCCTGTCCTGACAGAGCCGCCATTGCTCTTTCTTGCCTGGGTCAAAGAGACAGAAGGTCTCTGCATTGTGTGACTTTTTCCCTTCAGGATGGTGGTAACGGCGACAAGGCTCTTTTCAAAACCCGTCCCGCTGCAAACTGCCCGATACGTCCGGGGTGGACTGAAACCAGGCAAGGGCATAGGGCCAGTCGGTGGCGGGTGAAGCGTGGATTTTCAAGGAACATACACTGTGGGATCGGTTGGGGGCTGGTGACAAAGGGCACTCGATCCCGACGCCGGATTCACTAGGCAAATGTGACGAACTCCGGTAACGCGCAAAAACCGTCGGCGTGTGTTTTGCCTGTGGTGGCCCCGGAGCCGGATCAGCCACGGGCAAGACAGGGCTTGCCCGAGCGGATGGTACCTTGATGGCCCGTCAAAACCGGCAGATCTCCATCTGTCGGCGTACCCGCGCGGGTCTGGACTATGGTATGGGGACGCGATCCGGCTTGTGCTCCGACATCAGGTCTTGCATGGCAAGGCCCCGCGGGCCAGGAAATCAGATTGCCAATGCCGTGGCATCAAGCCAGACCTGCTTTCAGCGATCCCTGAGTTTCATTGAGGATCGGCGAAACGCGGTCAAGGCGAACGGTCCGCCAGACCCTCTCGGCCTCCGCTGATAGCCGGCACAAAGTGCACTTCGCTGTCGGGGGCCATTTTGGTCCCCAGCCCTTTGGTGAGGACTACGCCATCAATGGCGATGGCGATGCCGGGCTTGACCCGGTCCTCCACCAGCAAGCGGGCCTTGATCCCTGGACATTCCGCTTCCAGGTTGTCGATTACCTCCCGGACCGTCGCGCCCGCGATTTCCAGCCGCGCGCGATCGCCGCTCAGGGGCCGCATGAGCGGCGGAATCCACACTGTGGGCACGATCGGAATCCTTCCGCAGACTGCCGGGGCCCGGGGCTCAGGCGCAGATCAGGCCTTTTGCAGCCATAGCTGCTCCAGCACCTTGCCGGGCGACATGGGGAGTTCTGCCATGCGCACCCCCAGGGCATCATGCAGGGCGTTGGCGATCGCCCCCGCCGGCGGCACAATCGGGGTTTCCCCGCAGCCGCGCACTCCATACGGGTGTTTCGGCCAGGGCACCTCTATGAGCACGGTTTCAATCATGGGCAGGTCCAGCGATGTCGGCATGCGGTAGTCCAGGAGGCTGGCGTTCAGCAGCGTGCCGTCTTCCGCGTAGACGTATTCTTCGTTGATGGCCCAGCCGATGCCTTGGGCCACGCCGCCTTGCATCTGGCCTTCCACATAGCTGGGATGAATGGCCTTGCCCACGTTCTGCAGAGCCGTGTAGCGCAGGATCTCGATCTTGCCGGTCTCGGGATCCACTTCCAGGTCCACGATGTGCAGTCCGAAAGCCGCGCCCCACTGGGCCGGCGCCGCCGCGCCGGTGCCAACAATCGGGACGCCGCGGGCGTCCGCCTGTTCCGCCACTTCATTGAAAGTCATGCGCGTGCCGTTGGAGCTGAACACGCCGCCTTCGTACTGGACCGTGTCGGTTTCCACTTCCATCAGCTCAGCGGCGCGCCGGATCATTTCGGCCCGCAGGTTCTGACCCAGGGCATGGGCGGCCATGCCCGTGGTGGCGGTCGTGCGGCTGCCGCCCGTCAGATCGGTGTACCCGACCAGGTCCGTGCTGACCACTTGGGCATTGACCTGCTCGTAGGGAATGTCCAGGGATTCAGCCAGTTGCATGGCAATGGACGCCCGCGAACCGCCGATATCCGTAGAGCCTTCCAGCAGGCTGACGGAGCCGTCCGCATTCACGCTGGCCGAGACTGCCGACTTGCCACCCCAGTTCATCCAGTAGCCGGCCGCCACGCCTCGCCCGCGGAATTCGCCTTCCAGGGGAGTGGCATAGTGCGGGTGGTCAATGGCGGTCTGGAGCGTTTCAACGTACCCGATGCGGCCAAAGGGAATGCCGTCGGCCTGGCGGTCGCCTTCGGCCACCGCATTCTGGAGCCGGAATTCCAGGGGGTCCATGCCGATGGTCCGCGCCAGCTCATCCACCACGGATTCCGAGGCGAATGCGGCATTGGTGCCGCCCGGCGCGCGGTAGGGCGAAGCCTTGGGCTTGTTGACCAGCACGTCGTACCCGTCAACCCGCACGTGATCCAGCTTGTACGGAGCCAGCACCACGCTGGAGGCGCTGGGCACGGGCGAACCGGGATACGCGCCGGCTTCATACGCCAGCATCACTTGGGCCGCGGTAAGGGCGCCGGCGCGGGTCGCGCCCATCTTGACCTTGATGTAGGAACCGGAGGTGGGCCCCGTGGCCTTGATGACATCGGTCCGCGACATCGCGATCTTGACGGGACGATGTCCCGCTTTCCGGGACAGCACAGCCGCGACCGGCTCCACATAGATCGGAATCTTGCCGCCAAAACCACCACCGATCTCGGTGGGGATCACGGAAATTTCGGCCACCGGTTTCTGCAGGATGATCGCGGTCTGGTTGCGGGCGGCAAAGGCGCCCTGTGTGCTGCACCAGATGCTGACGCGGTCGTCGGCATTCCACAGGGCCGTGGCCGCATGCGGTTCCACATACCCCTGATGCACGGTTGCCGTGTTGTATTCCCGTTCGATCACGACATCCGCGGCGGTGAACCCCGCCTCCGGATCGCCCCTTTCATGGCGGAAGTGGGATGCGACGTTGGTCTCGCCCTCCAGTGTCTCGCCCAGTTCCTCGGTCCGCAAATCAGACAGCAGGATCGGTGCATCGTCGGCCATGGCCTGATGCACATCCATGACGGGAGGCAGGACTTCGTAGACGACCTCGATCAGGGCGGCGGCTTCCTCGGCTGTGCCCAAATCGACTGCGGCGACTGCGGCCACGGCATGGCCGTCGTACAGCACCTTGTCGTCGGCCAGGATGTTGTTGCTGGAATAGCGCAGATTGGCCATTCCCTCGCCCAGGTCTTCGATCCTGTCCTCCAGCTGCGGCAGGTCCGCGCCGGTCGCGACAGCCAGGACCCCCGGCAGGGCTTCCGCCTTGGCCGTGTCAATGGAGACGATGCGGGCATGGGCATGCGGACTGCGCACGATATGTCCGTACAACATGCCCGGCAACCGCGTGTCGTTGCCGTACACGGCACGTCCCGTGACTTTGTCCACCCCGTCCGGTCGGGGTGGCCGGGAGCCCAGAATCTTGTATTGCGGGGAGGCGGTCATGGGGTGTTCTCCTGGCGAATCAGGCCGACAGGGCGGCCGCGGAATCGATTACCGCGCGTACTATCTTGTCGTAGCCCGTGCAACGACACAGATTGCCCGCCAGCCACAGCCGAATGTCGCCTTCCGTCGGGTTGGGATTCTCGTCCAGCAGGGCCTTGGTGGACACGATGAAGCCGGGCGTGCAGATGCCGCACTGCAGGGCGGCATGCTCCAGATATTGCTGCTGAATAGGATGTAGGTCAGCCTCTGCGTAGGTATCGGCCACCCCCTCAATGGTCAGCACGTCGCGGCCTTCCAGTTCGGGGGCCAGGACCAGGCATGAATTGACCAGCACGCCATCCAGCATGATATTGCAGGCACCACAGTTGCCGTTGCCGCAGCCTTCCTTGGTCCCCGTCAGTCCCAGGGTTTCCCGAATAACTTCAAGGGCGGTCTGGCGGGCTTCACACAGAAATGCCTGCGGTTCCCCGTTGATGGTGGTATTGACAACGATCTTGTTGCTCACTTGTCCGATTCTCCTGTAGGCACACGAGTGCAATTGAGTCAGGCCGCGCGAGCGCGGTCAATGGCTTTCTGCAGGGCGCGGCGGGTCAGCACCCCGGCCAGATGCTTGCGTTGCGGAATGGTGCCGCGCATGTCCGAGATAGGCCGGGCGGCCTCCTCGGCAATCTGGCCTACACGCGCTAACAGGTCATCCGAAATGTCCTGGCCCGCCAAGGCGGCGCCCGCCTCTTCTACCAGGAGCGGCGTGGGGGCCACGGCCCCCAGGGACACAATACCCTTCCGGATGGTGTCGCCCTGCAGGACCACCGATGCGCCAGCGCCCACCACGGCAATATCCATTTCATTGCGCGGGATGAAGCGCAAGTAGGCTGCCCCGAAACCCGCGACCGGCGCGGGCAAGTGGAGGGACACCAGCAATTCGCCGGGATTCAGCACATTGCGCCCGGGCCCGGTGCAGAACTCGGCCACCGGGATCTCGCGATCCCCGGCGGGGCCCGTGATCCGGGCCACGGCCTCATGGACAATCAGATTGGGAATGGCGTCGGCCGCAGGGGAAGAGTTGCAAAGGTTGCCGCCCAGGGAGGCCCGTCCTTGAATCTGGGTCCCGCCAATCAGGGACGAGGAATCCAGCAGGGCCGGATACAGCTGCCGAATGGCACTGTCTTCATTGATGCTGTGACAGGACACTCCCGCCCCCAAGGTCAAGCCTTGCCGGGCATCGCAAGTGTAGGCCATCAGGTCGGGAACATGTTTGATGTCCACTACCAGCGAAGGCGCGTCCTGACTCTCCTTGAGCTGGGCCAGCAGGTCGGTGCCGCCGTTCAGCACACGGGCCTGGCCGTCTGCCGCCAGCAACTGTACGGCCTCATCCAAGGTTTTTGGTGCCGCGTAATCAAAAGCGTGCAACAGGCTACCTCCTCTGGAAATCCTGCAAAAATGTTCCTCAAAAGGAACGCTCGGTACGCATTTGGGTCAGTATGGATCATAGCATAGGACCGCGGGCTACGGGAAAACCTCCACTCTGCGGGTTCAGACCGGCCACGCCGCGGCCGACCGGGCACTCACCCCTCCGCAGACAGTGGCGGCCACGCCGGTGGACTACCGGCCCTGTTCATAATCCCGGACCAGTTTCACCAGCGCATACAACTGATTCATGGCCTCCAGGGGAGTCATGCCGTCGATCTGCAGCTGTTGCAGCGCCGTGACCGCCGGATGATCCTGCAGATACAGGGCGGGCTGCACGGCCCGGTCTTCCTCCATCTGCTCCCAGACCGTCTCCAGACTGGCCGGTACCGCGGCCCCGCTGGCCTCCAACTGGCTCAGGATCTTCTCGGCGCGCTCCACCACGGCTTGGGGCAGGCCGGCCATGCGGCCCACGTGCACCCCGAAAGATCGTTCGGCGCGGCCTTCCCGGATGGTATGCAGAAACGCCATGCGGGGGCCGGTATCGTCCACGGCCGCATGGTAATTGCGGATGTGGGGCAGCCGGGTGGCCAGATCGGTCAATTCATGGAAATGCGTGGCAAAAAGGGTCTTGGCCCCCAGGTGTCCGGCATTGTGGATGTATTCCAGAATGGCCCAGGCGATCGCCAGACCGTCATAGGTACTGGTGCCGCGTCCGATTTCGTCCAGGACCAGCAGGCTGCGGCGCGTGGCGTGATTGAGGATATGGGCTGTCTCGATCATTTCCACCATGAAAGTGGACAGCCCCCGTTGGATGGCATCGCTGGCCCCGATGCGCGTGAAAATGCGGTCTACCACCCCAATGCGGGCGGCTTGGGCTGGCACAAAGGAACCCATTTGTGCCATCAGCACAATGAGGGCCACTTGGCGGAGATAGGTGGATTTGCCGGCCATGTTGGGGCCTGTCAGGATCTGGAGCGCCGTGTCCGGCTCCATCTGCAGATCGTTGGGCACGAAAGTCCGGTCCTGCAGGGCCCGCTCCACCACCGGATGCCGCCCGCCCGTGATGCACAGGGCAAATTCAGCGGTCATCTCGGGCCTTGCGTACTGACCCTCCGTGGCGGCTGTGGCCAGAGCCGCGAACACATCCAGACGGGCCAGCTGGGCCGCCAGGGTCCGCAGGGCCTGCCGCTGGTCCCGGACCTGGTGGCAGAGATCCGCAAACAGCTGTTGTTCCAGTGCCAGCTGTTGCTCGTCGGCATGCAGAATAAGCGCCTCGTACTCTTTCAGCTCTTCCGTGACAAACCGTTCCGCATTGGCCAGGGTTTGGCGCCGAATGTAGTCCGGCGGCACCTGACCGGACCGGTTGCGCGGGATCTCGATGTAGTAGCCGAACACGCGGTGGTACCCCACCTTGACCCGAGGGATGTCCAGGCGCTTGCGTTCCGTCTCCTCCATCTGTGCCAATGCATTCTTGGCGGCGTGGGTGCGTTGCATCAAGGCATCAAGTTCCGGACTGAAGCCCTCCTGGATGATGCCCATCTGGTGCAGGGTGACCGGCGCGTCGGCCGCCAGCGCGCGCTGCAAAAGCCGGCACAGGGATTGCGTGTCGGGCAACTCGGACAGGAGGGTGGCAATGGGCCCGGTGGTCATGGTCCCCGCCAGCTCGGCCAAGCCCGGCACAGTCGCCAGCGTCTGGCCGATACCGACCAGATCGCGGGGCCCGGCCGTGTTGTAGACGACCCGTTGCACCCATCGATCGAGGTCGCCGATCTGTTTCAGCACGTCTTGCAGACCGCGGCGGGCCAGGCCATCCCCAAACAGCTGCTCGACCGCGTCCAGACGCCCGTTGATCCGGGTCACATCCAGGAGCGGCTGTCCCAGCCACTGGCGCAGCAACCGTCCTCCCATGGGGGTCAGAGTGCAGTCCAGCACGGCCAGCAGACTGCCCTCGCTGCTGCGGTCCCGCAGGTTTTGGGTCAGCTCCAGGTTGAGACGGGTAAATTCATCCAGCACCATGAAGTCGGAGATGGCGTAGGTGTGCAGCCGGGTCAGGTGCCGGAATACGCCGGGTTGAAATGTCTGCACGTAGTGCAGGAGACCCCCCAGGGCGGACACGGCTACCGCCTGGGTTTCCAATCCAAATCCGGCCAGTGAGTCTACCTGGAAGTGCTGCTTGAGCTGCTGGGCAGCCCGGCCGGTCTCCCAGATCCAGGCGTCGGTCTCCGACACCATGCTGCCTACGCGGTCCAGCGCCGGGCCCAGGTCCGGCCAATGGTCCTGCCATCCTGCCGGCAGCAGGATTTCGGTCGGACTGAGACGGATCAGTTCGTCCACCACCTCCGTCACCAGTGCAGCCGGTGTCCCGGCTTCCAGTTGCGTGGCCGCCAGATGCCCCACCGAAAGATCGCCGTGCGCCAGGCCCGCCCGGATCCCGGCGGGGTCCGGGTACAGGGCTATCAGAACGTTGGAGTCGGGGGTAAGCAGATCCGGTGCCGTCACCGTGCCCGGCGTCATCACCTGGGAGATTTCCCTTTCTACCAACCCTTTGCCGGGGGCACTGGTCTGCTCGGCGATGGCCACCTTGATCCCGTGCGCCATCAGTTTTTCCAGGTAGGGGGTCAGGGAATGATAGGGCACGCCGGCCAGGGGCACCCGCTGATTCTTGCCTACGGGCCGCGAGGTCAGGGATACCTCGCAGACTTTCGCCAGGACCTTGGCGTCCTCGTCAAAGGTTTCATAGAAGTCGCCCAGCCGAAACAGCAACAGGGTGTCGGGATGCTGTGCCTTGAGTTCCAGGTACTGTCTGCGCATGGGAGTGGTCATGTCTGTCTCCCTGGTCCCGGTGCCTGCCGTCGGCTTCCGTGCGTCGCGGTCATTGGGTCAGGAACGCGCGGCATGCAGCAACTGAATAAATTGGCTCCACCCGCCCTGGGCGAAGTGCAGCAGCTGGAATTCAGGGCGGGGCGGGGCGGTCGGCAGGTACACCGGCAGATGCGGCTTGGCCTTGCCTTCGGCCGGCAACAGGAACAGCGGCTGCTGATTGCGCTGTACCTTCAGGATTTCCGCCAGATTGTCCGTCAGTTGGCTGAGCATGACCGGGTCAATTCTTTCCATGGCCGCGAAGGGCAGTCGATGCAGCTCAAACTGCAATCCGTGCGCCAGCGCGAACAGATCCCGGTAGTCGTCGTCCTTGGCCCGGGCCTGGAACGTGGAGAGCAGGAAGGCGGTTTGAATGGCCCGGTCTTCCTGCCACAGAGCCTGGCTGTGGCCGGTCAACTGGGTACAGAGGAAGAACAGATGCATCATGCGGTCCATGACCCATCCCTGCCAGGGCAACGGGGTCTGCGGCGCGCGGGTCGCGGCATCCGCGGCGCTCAGGAGCAGGGGCAGCAGATGGGCCGGACTGGCCAGCCAGGACTGCTCGCGCTCCAGCAGACAGACGATGGCCTCCAAAACGTGGCCGGCGCCGCCGCACCGCAGCGGCGCAAAATATTCCGTCTCCTCGTGCAGCTGATAGGCGGTTTCCAGCGAAGGATGCAGGCAGTTTTCACTCAGCAGGAGCTGCAAGCGGGAACCTCCTTCGCGGCGCGCCTCGGACAAGGCCAGACCCACTTCCACTGCATTCAGCAGGGCCGTCTGTTGCGGTTCTTCCGGCGCCATACCCAGCCGCGGCTGGTGGGCGGGCGGGGGCAATGCGGCCAAAATCCCGGTGGTGCTCGGGAACAGGGGGGCCATGCTGCCGGTCGTCGGCGCCTGGGGCAACAGCAGCAGGGCGGTCTGGGCGGCGGGCACCCAGTGGACCGCGGCGCCCAGCAATTGGGTCAGGGCCACGGAATATTCAAACGGCATAGCCCAACCGCGCATCTGGGTTACGTGGGTGCGCATCACGCACAGACCCGGTGCTTCCCCCAACGGGATGTCCAGGGCCAGCACCAGTCCCACGCCCTCGGGCAGCGGGCCGGTCACGAGTTGGGCCAGACGGGTATACCCGCGACTGTGGAGCAGCCCTGCCACTTGCGACGCGGCCGCGTCTGCGGGCAGGGCCAGCTGGTCCAGGCCAGGGCAATAGCAAATCAGCAGCCAGTTGTGCAGGGCCGCGGTCGGTACAGGCAGGGAGGCCAGGGCAGAAAGGGGGCTGCGCATGGGTCTCGGAGAGCCGAATCAAGATTCGTGTACGGGCAGTCCACCGGATCCGGTGGACCGGTCCAGCCGGCTGCCTTTACATTAACACTGTGCCGGGCCGCGGCCGCGGTCTGCCGTTCCGCCCCGGATTACGGCTGCCACGTCGAGGTCTGGCGGGCTGTACAGTATCGATCCACGGCGGACTGCAACGGGGTCACGCCCAGGCCGGGGCCCATCGGCACGGGGACCTTGCCGTCGGTCCCACAGGCGAAAGGGCACGCGGTCAGATCCGTCCGCAAGGCATTGGGTGTCTGGTCGAATTCCATCACCGGTTCCTGGGTCCAGGGCCGTACGGTATGGGCACTGCCTGTAGGCGGTATGGTGGCCGCCAGATGTAGCGAGGCCGCCACCATGACTGGAGAGCCCCATACATGGGGATACACCCGGATGCCCATGGAATTGGCCAAGGCAATCACGCGTTGCATTTCCGTGATGCCCCCTGCATTCACCACGTCCGGCTGCAGAATGTCCACGGCTCCCGAGCGGACATATGCACTGCAGGCAAAACGGGTCCGCAGCACTTCGCCACCGGCCAGAGGCAGGTGCGGCAGAGCGGCTTTCACTTGGGCATAGCCGGCCAGGTCCTGTGCATTCACCGGTTCTTCGAACCACAGCAAGTCCAGATCGGCCAAGGCCTGTCCCATGCGAATCGCCGCAGGGGCATCAAAGGCCTGATTGGCGTCGACCATGAGATGCAGATCGGGGCCAATCGCCTGCCGCAGCGCCTGGACCCGCGCCCTGTCTTCCTCCAGCGACAGCCCGCCCACTTTGGTTTTCATGCCCTGAAAGCCGGTCTCCACATAGCCGCGGGCCTCTGCCAACAGTTGGGCGGGCCCTTCGTCCTTTCGATAATAGAGACCCGTGGCATAGACCGGTACGCGGGTCCGCAGGGCACCCCCGAGCAACACGTGCACGGGCACGTCCAGTGCCTTGCCGGCCAGATCCCAGAGCGCGATGTCCACCGCGCTCAGGGCATTGCCGCCGATGCCGCCCCACAGACCGCCGTTGTACAGCACGTGAAACATGCGCTGCCACAGCTCCGCCCGCGGCAGCGGGTCCGCGCCCAGCAGCAGGGGAGCCAAAGTGGTGTGAATGAGGGACGAGACTGCGGGCGCGCTGGTTTCCCCCCAGCCGGACAGGCCTGCATCCGTGTCAATGCGGACCAATTGCACGGCACGGGTGGCAGTCCAGGCCTGCGCCCAGCCAAATGGCTCCTCCAACCGGCATGCCAGATCAAAGGTGGTCAGAGAGCGGATACGCATGAAACGCCCGCCTATCCCTCCTGGAACGCCTGATAGTCGAAGAGCCGCCCGGACACCGCATCCAGAATCAGCATCTGCCCCACTTTGAGGTCGTCAAAAGCGCCGGTGGCCTCGTAAAGGGTGGGCAGTTCGTGTCGCCGTGCTTCGGGATAGACCGCCTCCACATCGGTGCGCGTACTGCCTGTAACGAGGCCGGCGCAGGCGGCCGTGGTCTGGTTGCAGCGGGCATTGTACTCCTTGACAAACAGGATGCAGTCGGTGAGGCTCTCCGGATCCAGGGCCCGTACACTGTCGTTGAAGTGCAGACAGCGCCCCAGGACATGGGTACGGCCATCACCCTGTCCATACAGCAGAGGACGCACCACAGTGCGCACCGTCATCATGTTGGTCATGCCGGCCACGCCCATGATGGTACCGGCGGTGAGCACCACCCGCTCCCCTTCCTTGATGGCGTTGGCCACCAAGGTCCGATCGATCGCCCGTTGCAGTACCTCTTCCGAGGTGGTCAAGTCCTCCATATCCAGGGAATGGACGCACCGGTACAGGCACAGCTGTCGTTGCACGCGCAAGTTGGAGGTCAGGGCGATAATGGGCACATTGGGCCGAAAACTGGCCAGAATGCGGGCCGTGAAGCCGGACGCCGTGGGACACAGTATGGCATGCGCCCCCACTTCGTCCACCATGTGCACAATGGATTTGCTGACGGAAACGGCAACGGGGTTGGCATCAAAGGCGTGGGTTTCCGTATCCAGCGGCGCGGCCGGGAAGCGCTGCTCTGCCGCGGTCACGATGGCAGCCATGGTCCTGACCGTCAGGACGGGATGCTTGCCGATCGCCGTCTCGCCGGACAGCATGATGCCGTCCGTGCCGTCGATCACGGCGTTGGCCACGTCGCTGGCTTCCGCGCGGGTCGGCCGCGGGTTGGAGATCATGGAATCCAGCATCTGGGTGGCCGTGATGACCGGTTTGCCCACGGCATTGCACTTCCGGATCAGTTCCTTTTGAATCAGCGGCACTTCCTCGGCGCTGGTTTCGATACCCAAGTCGCCGCGGGCGACCATGATCGCATCGGTCAGTTCCAGGATCCGATCGATGGATTCCAGGGCCTTGGGCTTTTCAATCTTGGCCACGACGAGAATCGGGGTTTCATCGGGCCCCAGGCCCGCGCGGATGCGATCCTTGACTTCCTGCACATTGTCCGGACTCTGCACAAAGCTGAGGGCAATCCAGTCCACCTTCTGCTGCAGGGCAAAGGCCAGATCCCGGTGGTCCTTATCGGTCAGGGCCGAGACACCGGCCCGGGAGTTGAGGACATTGACCCCTTTCTTGTCCAGCAGGATGCCGCCATGGATGACCTCCGCGGCCGCGGAAGTGCCGTTGACAGAAAGCACCTCGAATTCCAGCAGACCGTCATCAACGAGGAAGTGGGCTCCCTCATGGATCAGATTGAAGAAGTCCGCGGACGGAATGGGCACCCGCGCCCGGGTGCCCTGGACCTGCTGCATGTCGAAGGTCAGAACGTCGCCCGGCTTCAGGGTCACGCCGCCTTTCTGCAGCGACCCCAGCCGCAGCTTGGGCCCTTGCAGATCGGCCATGATGCCGATGGGCCGCCCGAGATCCTCCGAGATGCGGCGGACCATTCGAATGGTCTCCGCATGTTGGGCCGCGGTGCCGTGGCTGAGATTGATGCGGGCCAGGTCCATGCCGGCCTCGATCATGCCGCGCAGGACCTCCGGCGTGGACGAGGCCGGGCCCAGGGTGCATATGATCTTGGCGAACCGGGTATAGAGGCTGTCAGTCATGCACGCGGCTCACACGGGGGTCAGTTGGGCCAGGTCCACGCGGTTCTCGGCCAGAAGCTGCCGGAAGCGGGCCGCGGTGGCGGCTATGCCCGGGGCCAGCGGCGTGTGGGGCACCGGGCCGATGATGCGCCGCAGCCCGCTGTCGTCCAGATCGTCCGGGAACGGCAGCGGATGGCCCTCCGGACAGGTGATGTCCGCGTCCGGAAACTGGGCTTGCACCGCGCGGATGAAGTCCGCGACCGTCACCACGTCGTTCCGCAGATTGCAGGCGGCGGCCCCCTGGTAATCGGCCCGGGCACAGAGCACGAACATGCGGGCCACGTCTTCGGCCAGCTGCAGGGCACAGGGCCCGTCAAAGTTGATGTGAAAAGGCTGCCGGGCCACTGCGGCCAGGATGGCTTTGGCGATATCCGAGGTCATGCCCTGATCGCGGGCCACGCCATAGACGATGTAGGGCCGCAACCCTACACTGGGAATGCCGTAATCCTGCCAATAGATCCGCGCCGTGTGCTCGTTCGCCTGTTTGTAGACTCCATATAGCGTGTCCGGGTGCAGCTGCACGTCATCGTGCACCGGCCGTTCCGGATAGCGGTCCGGGGTCCCCAGTACCGCCAGCGAACTGGCGTAGGCCATGCCCTGCACCTGGTCTGCGTGGGCCTTGACCGCCTCGAAAAGATGCACGGTACCCAGCACGTTCACGCTGGCCCCCAGAGCGGGGTTGGCCCGGCAGAAGGGCACCTGCAGGCCCGCCAGATGGATCACGTGGGTGATGGCCTTGGTGCCTACCATCTCCGTGACAGCTTGCAGATCCGTGACGTCCAGTCGCTGAAAGTCGATGGCCTGGAGCTCCTCCTCGCTGAGCAGCAGGCGGGGCCGCACCGGGTCCGCGGCCAGATCGGTGGCCACGACCTGCACACCCTCGTCCAGGAGCACCCGCAGTACCCATGCACCGATACACCCCAGGGATCCGGTTATCAGGAAAGTCTCAGACACGATCGCGCTTCCCGGGGGCTGGGCCCGCCGCCTCTTTGCTTGAATCCACAGCCATGGCAAGGACTACAGAAAAGGTACCAGATGTTTGACGAAGTGGGTCTGCAGAATGTCCCGATAGGTCTCTTCGCCATGCCGCAGCGTAGCCATCAGGGCCGGAAACAGCCGGGCATGGTTGAGCACCGAGCCGAAAGTCACATGCAGCACCTGCCGGGCATGGAAATCTTCCAGCAGGGAAACCAGGGCGGCATCCGGCAGCTGGGCGTACGCGGGTACCTGCTCCTGCCGCGCGGACACATGATAGGCCTGCCGGTCGGTCTCGTACCGGGCCATCGCGAAATCCATGATGGTGCGGAACAGATCCGGCTCCAGGTAGCCTACGGTGCGCACGGCTTCCAGATAGCTGGTGCCGGCGGTTTTCACATGGATCAGATCCCCGGCGATCTCGGCGGCAATGCGGTAGATGCTGAATTTGTCGGAGCCGGAATGCAGGCTCAGTTTGTATGGGCCATACCGCCGGGCCACCGCGACATGCTCGGCGAAGGTGCGGGCAAACACGTCCAGATTGCCGATATAGTCCACGCCCTTCTCGAACCTGCCGGCATAGCGCGGTGCCACGCTCACGCACGGGACCTGCAATCTGCGCATTTCGTGTGCCAGGTAAATGTGTTCCGTCAACGAGGTGACGGTGGCCGTTTCATCCACGCTCATTTCCAGATCGTACGGGGTGTCCCCGCACAGCGCCGCCAGATGGCGCGCCATGCGCACGGTATGCGCCAGTGCCGGCCCGTACTTGGCTGCCGCCCGCAACACCGCTTCGTCGCTCAGGGTGACAGCCCCGGTCTCCAGGTCCACGGTCCGACCCGCCATCCGGGACACCAGATCGGCCGGGGCACTGTCCAGCGTCTCCCAGTCCAGGGCGGCGACCTTCTCGGACACGGCCGACATCCCTGCCGTATGGGCGGTATCGTCCACCCTGTCTCCCGGATCCACCGTGAAGAAGGTATAGCCTGCACTGTGACAGAGATCGACATCCGCCGTGGTCTTGAGATGGTCGGCATCGGCCCCGTAGCCGTCGGTCCAGCCGGATTGCAGGACGCCCCACATGGCATCGTCCAGCACTTCCTGTGGGCTCCGCCCCGTGCGGTCGTTCTCGCGCATGGACTGCTGCGCCAGAATCGGGAAGATCGGCGGCTGGTCCGGGACCGGGTCCAGGGTCCGGGCCGTGGCCCGAAAGGCCTGAATGTGGCCGGGCGTCGCCAGCCCCAATCGATCTCCCGTGCCTGCAGATTTGGCCAGCGCACCGGGTACGGGTATCAGGAACGGCAAGGCGCGGCGCAGACGCTCCGCCTGAGGTCCGTTGGCGGGACCGACCGTCAGGCTGCAGCGGGTGCCGTCCGCCAACATCAGCGTATGGAACTGGCCGGCAATCCCCGGTTCGGTTTCCGCCGCCGCCAGACAACCGACCCTGCGCTCCTCGTCCCGCTTGCCCATGAAGAACAGGCGGTGTGGGTCCGCGTAAAGCGATCCGGCATACACGGCCATGCCGGTCCTGATCCCCAGAGCCTGCGCCAAGTGGGCGCGGCGCTCCGGCGTGAGACGCGCACCGCTGCCGTCAAAGGGATTGGGAAGCAGCATGGGGGCAGTCATGTTGCGGGTCTGGACATTCAGCAGTGGGCTGCAGGCCGGCTGTGCATCACACGCCGGCATAGGCCGCAAAACCGCCGTCGACCGGAATCACCGTGCCAGTGACAAAGCGACTGGCATCGCTGGCCAGCCACAGTGCGGCCCCCACCAGTTCCTCGGGTTCGCCAAAGCGCCCCATGGGCGTGTGGTCCACAATTTGCTGGCCGCGGGCGGTCAGGGTGCCGTCCGCGTGCAGCAGCAGAGCCCGATTCTGGTCACCGATGAAGAAACCCGGCGCAATGGCATTGATCCGCAAGGCGGGTGCGTAGACCCGGGCGAATTCGACACTCAACCAGCGCGTGAAGTTGTCGACTGCCGCTTTGGCGGCAGCGTAGCCCATAACCCGGGTCAGGGGCTGCTGGGCCGCCATGGACGAGATATTGATCACGGACCCTTGCCGCTGTGCGGCCATGCTCTGGCCGAAGACCTGGATCGGCAGCAAGGTGCCTGTCAGGTTGAGGCGCACGACCTCCTCAAAGGCATCCTGGGTGAGGTCGAAAAAGGTCAAGTCGCCAAAGATGGTGGCGGCCGGCACATTGCCTCCGGCCGCATTCACCAAAATGTCAATCCGGTCGTTGCGGGACAGGACGTGCGCCTTGGCGGTTTCCAGCGACGGTTTGTGCAGAACATCGGCCGGCAAGGCAAAAGCCTGCCCGCCGGCGGCCTGGATTTCCTGGGCCACTGCCGCTGCGCGGGCGGCGCGCCGCCCCAGAATGCCGACTTGCGCGCCGGCCGCTGCCAGGCCCCGGGCAATGGCTCCGCCCAGTACACCGGTGCCGCCGGTCACGACAGCGGTCTTGCCGTCCAGAGAAAACCGTGCATCCATACTCTTAGAGAGCCGGCAGGTCCACCCACCGTAACCCCTCCTGCCCTCCGGCCCAGATCTGGCGATTGGCTTCCAGCAACACTAGGCAGGCCTCTTCGCTCGGGTGGGGTACCCAGTGGCAACCATCCCGGGAACTCCAAAGGTGGAATTCGTCGCTCAGCAGGAAACCGCCTTGCTCCAGTGCCACCAGGGCATTGACGCGCTGGGGGGCATCGGGCACGCGGCGGAATTCGTGTCCCTTGTCCTCCGATATCCACAGTCCCGCGTCTTCGGTGCCTGCCAGCACTACCCGCGATTCGTGGAAGTTGACGTCCACGGCGGCGACCTGGAAGACGCCCGTCGCGCCGCGACACCGTTTCCAGCCGCGCCCGCCGGCCGGAGAGCGGTAGATGCCTTCATCCGTGCAGGCGAAGGCCAACTGCCAGCGCGGCCACACGTGTGCCGGATAGGGCGGTGCCCAGCAAATGTGCAATATGTGCAAACTTTCCAGCCCAAAGTTGCACACGTACCAGCCTGCGCCGTTGTTGGCACTGCGCAGAATGCCCTTGTCCTCCGTGCCGGCCAGCAATACCTGGGATTGGGCCGCGTCCGGGGCTGCCGTCAGGGACATGACGGCGCTGTCGACATGATCCATCCAGCCGCCTTGCCACGTCTCGCCGGCGTTGATGTGATAGGCCACGCCGTGGGGGGCCCCCCCGACCAGCACCCGGTCGGGCAAGGTGCAGCAGGCATACAGATACCGTTGCGGCTGAATGACTTCTTCCAGCTCGCCGTGGGTCCCGACTTTGAACAGGCCCTCCGGGCCCGCCGCGTACAACTGACCGTTGGATTGGGAGAGAGACAGGATAATACTCATAGGCAAGACAACTCCGCACCAAAGTCCGGATCTAGTATGGGGTAAAGGACTGTTCCGGCTCTTTGTGGTAGACGATGGCATCTGTCGTGATCGCCATTACGGAATTGCTGACCACGGTGCGCAAGACATCGATCAGAATGTCCGGCACGTCCAGAATGGCCGCCTCAAAGGCATCCTTCACTTCACCGCTGTAGGCATCAAAGACCGCGCGGGGCCCTGCATCGCGCACGCGTTGCACCTGGACTCCCACATTGTCCGTATAGGCATTGGCCATGATTTGTGTCAGCGGGGCGCTCAAGGCATGGGCCAGTACGCGTTTGCCCGGCGCCAGTCTTGCATCGGACATGTCCAGCACCGCGGCCGCATGCACCAGACTGGCCCCGGCCCCGGGCACTACCCCGCTGCGCTGGGCCTTGGACAGCACCCGGATGGTACGTTTGGCCAAATCCGCCAGCAGTTCCCGTTCCACTTTGCTGTTGGCCCCGATCTTCAACTGGCCCACGCCGCCGCTGAGCGTGGAAACGCGCCGGACCAGGATCTCCCAGTCGTCGTCGTCCATGGCGGTCGCGGCCAGCTGCTGACGCAGTTCCGCGGCTTTCTGGCGGACGGCCGGGTCGAACTGGTTCCGGGCCAGCACGTAGAGGCTGTCGGTGTCCACCTCCACACGGTTGACGTCGCCCAGATCCTCGGGGGTAATGTCTTCGGCGGCCTTGCTGATGTCGTTGCCCACGATCGTGGCCCCGGTCAGCAAAGCCAGATCCTGGTATGCCAGCCTGCGCTCCTCGCCCACGAATTTCATGCGGATGGCCGCGAGGGGCAGCTTGCCTTTGTGCTGCGGATCCGGCGTCTGGGTCTCCAGGGCCGATTCGTCGAATTCATGGTGTTGCGGAGGCCGGTTGTTGGCCATCAGCAGCCCGATCGTCTGATCACTGAAATTGTTGGCCAGGATGGTCAGGGAGGGGGCCTGGGCCGCATGCGCGGCTTGCAGGATCGCGATGATGTCCACCGGATCTTCCAGATTCCGGTCCACCAGCGCGATCCGGCCGACCGGCAGGACCGCCTTGCGATGCGCCTTGTCGGTGTAGAAGTGCATGCTGGCAATCTGTGCCTTGTAATGTCCCCCCGGATGATAGAACTGCTGCAGATAGGGCGCCACGAACTTGTGCACGTTGATGTGGGCGTCCGGGCCCAGCAAGTAGCTCATTTCGCCCATGACCTGGGCCAGGGCCGGGTCCTCGATGATGGACCGGGCCAGGGCCGCCAGTTCATCTTCGTCGCCAATCGGAACGGCAGTCTCCCGCAGGTACTGCACCACTTCCTCACAACCGGCCTGCAGGCCTTGCGCCAATACCACCGGATTGTGATCGGCGGCCGTGAGCCGGGCGCTCTCGTTGAAGAGGGCCTGGGCCAGTACGGCCGCGACGGTGCCACCGTCGCCGACCTCCTGACCGATTTGCCAGATCATGGCGCGCATGAACATGGCTCCGACATCGGAGTCCGGATCGTGCATCTGAATGATGCGCCGCACTGCGGTGGCCGAGTCGTCCAGCAATTCCGTCTTGCGGCCTACATCCTGCTGGTGGGCCACGACGCCGCCGACGGGGCCCAGCGTGGGTCCCAGCAAGTCGGCGATGGCATTGATCCCGGAACTCAGGTGCTGGACGGCTTGCAGCCTGCTGGCGATGCGCGGAACGGGCATATTTCAAGTGACTCTCTACGGATTGAATGCGGTCGCGGAGAGAAGGCAAAGCCGTCCAAGGCGGCGGTTTGTCCCTCTGTTTCCCAAGCCGGAACAACTTGCATATGCGTTGAATGGCATGAATAGTACTCTGAATCCGGTTTGTAGCCAACAAATAGGCCGGGATTGTGACCCTCATACGAGTTGGGCGTACAGGGCCTCGTGCCGTTGCAACGCTGCGGCATAGAGCGGAGCCGCCCGGGCTTCGGGATAGGCGACATCCTGCACCGGCAGCGCGTACTGCAGCACCCGGGTCTGTCCCAGCGCCTCCCAGGCCAGGAGGGCGGCCCCGCGGCTGGTGACCTCTGTGTCCTGCAGCAGCCGCACCTCGCGTCCGAAGAGATCGGCGACAATCTGCCGCCATGTCGGGGAATGGACCAGCGCGCCGCCGCTGGCCAGTATGACGGCCGCGGGATGCAGCTGGCTTTCCAGGAGCCGGGCGATCAGGATCAGCCGGAACGCCACTGCCTCCATCCCGGCGCGCAGCAAATGGCTCGGCCGGGTTGCGGCGGTGATGCCGTGAATGGTCATGGAGGCGTTGTCCGCCCAGCCGGGGCTGCGTTCTCCATGCAGGAACGGCAGCAGGGTCAGGCCATGGGCATCCGGCGGCAGGTCCGCCGCGGCCTGGTCCAGGTTGGCTTGCGGCCGGGCCAGCATGTCATGGAGCCAGCGCACGACGTTGCCCCCGTCCGTCAGGGCGCCTCCCAACAGGTGCCGGGTGCGGTCGACACGATAGCACCACAGCCCAGCCGGAGCCGGGGGGGCAGTCCCCATGGGGACATCGGGTACCAGCACGCGTACCGCCGCGCTGGTGCCAATCGTCACCGCCAGCGTGCGGTGGTCCAGGGATCCGGATCCAATGTTGGCGGCGGCCCCGTCGCCTACAGCCAAAAAGAACGGGGTGTCAGCCAATGCCGGCCAGCGGGCGGCCCATTCCGGTTTCAGGCCCTGCAGCCCCTGGGTGTAGTCCTGCAACGGGGGCAGCTGGGCTGCCTGCAGCGGCAGATAGTCGGTCCAGGTGGACAGCCAATCTCCTGCGAACCGGTCCTCCAGTCCGGTCCAACCCGCTTCACAGGTACTGATGGGAGCCGGTACCTGACCAAACCACCGCGACAACAGGAACGCGCCCAGCGTCTGCCACCATCGGACCCGGGTCAGCATGTGGGGGTCCGCGGTGTGCAGCCCCCAGAGCAAGGCCGGAGCATAGGCCGTGTGGATGGGGACCCCGCTGGCGGCGTAGATGGCGTCAGTCTGCCCGGCCGCCTGCAACCGGACCCGCAACGGGCCGGCGGCTTGGGCCCCGTGCCGACAGGCGTAAGAATAGAGTGGCGTGGCAGCCTGGCCGTGAGCATCAACCCCCACCCAGCTCAAGGCAAACACCGAGAGCCCCACGCCGACCACGGAGGCACCCGCCGCTGTCGCCCGGACAGCGGCCAGGGTGCCATCCATGGCCTGTTCGCAGCTCCGGGTGACTGTCTCCAGGTCCAGAGTGCCGTCCCGGTTGTTGCGGTACTGCTGCCCGCGCCGGCTGTTGGCCAGATAGGCTCCTGTCGGATCATAGGCGCTGCAGCGGACCGAAGAGGATCCAATATCCAGCGCCAAAACCAGCTTGGACATGCCAGGCAAATACTACGGAGCGGGCCCCGGCTCAATAGCCCAACTGTTTGTCCACCAGATTGCGCAGCGGCCGGTCCGCGGCATACCGGCTCAGATTGTCGAGGAAGATGGCTCCGGCGCGCCGGTCATAATCCACGGACATGCCGGAATAGTGGGATGTGAGAATGACATTGTCCATCCGCCAGAGCGGCGAATCCGGTGGATTGGGTTCTTCATATGTCACGTCCAGACCCGCGCCGCGGATGCTGCCGGTCTGCAACGCGGTGACCAGGGCCGCTTCGTCCACCACCTTGCCCCGGCCAATGTTGATGAAGTAGGCGTGCGGCACCATGGCCTCGAATGCGGCGGTCCCGATCAGTGCATGGGTGCCCGGGGTATGGGGCAGGCAGGACACGATCCAGTCCGCCTGGGCCAGGGGCTGTGCCATCTGGTCCGGACCGTATACCGCGTCTACCCCCTGCGGCAACGCCAGATCCACGTGACGGCGTACGGCCACGACCCGGATATCGAGGGCACGGGCTGTCCGCGCCACGCGGCTGCCGATACTGCCTGTACCCAGCAGGCACATGGTGGAGCCGGCCACTTCCTGTACGGCCGCGTGAGGCAGGCGGCGCCACTTCCCTTCCGGCTGGACCCGTATGGCTCCCTGGATGTTGCGGGCCAGGGCCAACATCAGCGCGAAGATGTGCTCCGTGATGGAGATGGCATGGATGCCCGAAACATTGGTCAGCTGGAAATCCATGTGGCGGGTTTGCGGATGGCGCATCAGCAGCGCATCAGCCCCTGCCGAGAACAGCTGCACCCAACGGCAATTCTCCGCGCCCAGCAGGACTTCCACCGGGGCGTGGCCCGCCAGTACCTCAATCTCGTCCAGACGCATCTTGATCTGATCCAGGTCGGTCGTGATCAGCAGTTCTCGGGGCCCCACCGCTGCCCGCAGCTTGCCGACAATGCCGGCGTCCATCTGGTCTTCGTTCTGATGTACAAGCACCACGCTCATGGGCGTTTTCTCCGGACGGGTGAATTCGATTGCGGTCTGTTTGCCAGGCAGGTACACTGCAACTGCGTGCGAGTCCGAATCTTACAGGGCGCGTCGCCTCCTGCCGAACGCAACCTGGACCCGTGTGGCCCTGCCCCAGCAGGGCATGCTGCTTTCCGGGTCGGTTTTTGCCGCACAGAAACTTGCCTGCGCGCTCGGCCGTGTGCGCAGCGGTGCCCCCCTTGTGGCCTCCGCCGGTCTTGACCGTTGTGCTGCAGGACATGGCTTCGCACAGCACTCTCTGCGCCAAGGGCGGTGCGCCAGTAGAAGCCCTCGGCATGGTCGCGGCGCGTAGCGCGCCAGGTCAACAGGTCGTGCCGCACCAGATTCTCCCAATGTGCCCCGCACGGTTTTTCCTCTTGGGCAAGGTGCCGTGCCACCCCGGGATCGCTCCGGATCCACTGGGGCGATTTGATCAGCCGCCTGGGGCGGCTTTCCGCCTCTGCCGCGCATCGCCCGTTCCTGCGCCGCCTCTCTCTAGGGTTGGAGTGCCGGGATGGAAAAGCCGCCCCGGCGCGACTGTTGCCCCAATCGCGGAGGGCTTTCCAAGACAGCCCGGCAGAGCATGGCGCGCCAAACAGGCCATGACTTGCCCGGGCAGTGCACCCCCGCCGCAAACCCCGTCTCGGGCACGATGGGGATGCAGCTGTCCAACGACTGTCTCTGGTCCCTAATGCACGTTATCATAGGCAGTGTTTCCCGCAAAGGTATCCTGTCTACAGCTCCTACCGCACAAATCCCGTACACGCCGGATTCGGATTCGATCGAAACTGCACGGCGGCGTGAAGAATCGGAAGACAGTATGTTGCGTTTCATGGATTTCTTTGCCTGTGGCGCCCTGTACAGGGTCCTGTTGCATCCCGATACGTCCCATAGGGTGGCAGAGGCTGAGCCGCCAGCCCCCATAGATCCCAGTCGGGTTGCCCTGCACCGGCTTGGACCTGCAGTGCCTGGCAATATGTACAAAGATCGGAATCTGTTGGGCCCCGGCAGGGCCCGTGTGCCGTGAGCGGCAGTCGCTTGCGTTCCATGCGCGTTGTCTTGGTAAGCAAAGCCCTGATTGCCGGGATCTATCAGAGTCTGGCATCTGAGATAGGGCAGTGCGGCGTGGATTTGACGGTGCTGTGTCCTCCGTATTGGCAAGATGCCCGCGGCCGGCACGAACTGAGCCCGGCGTCTTCATCCCACTATCAACTCCAGATAATGCCCATGCGCCTGAACGGCCATTACCATTTGCACTACTATCCGGATCTGGCCAAGAGATTGCAGACGCTCAGGCCCGATCTGCTGCACATGGACGAAGAGGCATACAACTTGGCCACCTGGCTGGGCTTTCGCCATGCCAGACGTCTGGGGTTGCCGGCCCTGTTCTTCACCTGGCAGAATCTGGAACGCCGGTACCCGCCACCTTTCCGCTGGTGGGAGCGCGCGGTATACCGGCAAGCCTGCCATGCCCTGGCCGGTTCACACACCGCCATGCAGGTCTTGCGGAACAAAGGCTATACCGGACCTGTGACGGTCAATCCGCAAATGGGAGTGGACACGGCCCTGTTCACGCCGCCGGCTCCGCCCGTAGCCCGCGGCGGCTATACCATTGGTTATGCCGGGGGTCTGGTGCCGGAAAAGGGCCTGGACATCCTGCTGCAGGCATGTGCCGCCTTGGCCGGAGACTGGCAACTGCAATTGGTGGGCAGTGGCCGGGCCGAAGGCGCGCTGCGCCAAATGACTGCTGATCTGCAATTGCGCGAGCGCGTACAATTCCTGGGCCGCCGTACCGGACGGGAGATGCCAGATTTTTACCGCGGTCTGGACGTCCTGGTCCTGCCCAGCCGGACCCGGCGCAACTGGCAGGAACAATTTGGCCGCGTCCTGATCGAGGCCATGGCCTGTGCCGTGCCGGTCATAGTGAGCGACAGCGGCGAAGGCCGACATGTGGTGGGAGACGCGGGCCTGGTATACCCGGAGGCAGACTGGGCGGCGTTGGCGGCCCATCTGCGTACGTTGCAGATCTCCCCGCGGCAGCGCAGGATCCGGGGCACGGCGGGCCGGACCCGAGTGCTGGCGCATTTCAGTATGCAAACCGTCGCCGCGAAGGTGGTCGCCGTGTATGCCCGCATTCTGGCGGACAGGGGGACAGCGTCTTGAACCGCATAGTCCTGAACGCCACGTTGCTGGACGCCACTGCCACTTTCCGCAGTGCTGGCGTAAGCCAATACATGCGGCGGACCTTGCGGGGTCTGGCCCGGGCCGCGGCCGCCCAGCCGGCCGCCTGGGACTTGCAGGCTTTCGTGACCGACCCGGGTGATCCCGTGCCCGGTATCCGGTGGCGGCCGGTAGGGGCGGCCCGCCACGGACGCGGCCCGCGCGTGGCATGGGAACAGACAGGCTTGCCCTGGGCCTTGCAGCGGATGCAGCCGGACCTGTTTCACGGTCTGGTGAATGTGCTGCCGGCCTGGGGCGCCTGCCCCAGCGTGGTCACGGTCCTGGACCTGTCGTTTGAGCGGACCCCGGACGCCGTGCCCCTGTGGCGGCGGCAATACTTGCGCACCATGGTGCGCCGCAGCGCGCAGACGGCCTGCCGGGTAGTGGCGATTAGCCAAACCACAGCGGACGACCTGCATCGGTTCTATGGCATTGCAGAGGAGCGGATTACGGTAATTCCCGTGCCTGTGGATCCCGCGCTGGGGCCCCGGGATCCCGGCACGGACCACGCAGTGTTGGCCCGGCTCGGGCTTTCGGGGCCCTATTTTCTGCATCTGGGCACGGTCGAACCGCGCAAGAACCTGCGGTGGTTGGTGGAGGCCTTTGCCGACTGGCATGCCCGCGGGGCCGCGCGACGGGTGGGCGCCGCGGAAATGCGGCTGGTGCTGGCGGGGGATCGCGGCTGGGAAAGCCCGGCCTTTTATGATCGTCTGCAAGCCGAAGATCTCCGCGCGCGTGTGCTGTTGTTGGGATATGTGCCTGCAGCGCAATTGGGCGCGCTGTATCGGTCGGCGCGGGCTTGTCTGTTTCCTTCCCGGTGGGAGGGCTTCGGCATGCCGGTGATTGAAGCCATGGCCTGCGGCACTCCGGTGATCTGCAGCCGGATTCCGGCTTTCCAGGAAGTGGCCCGCGCCCATGCGCTGTTTTTCACTCCGGATTCGCCCCGTCAGCTGCAGGAGCTGATGTCCTGCATCGTGCAGGAGGATGCAGTCCGGCAGCGCCTGCGGACCACGGCGCTGCACCATACGGCCCGCTTCGGCGAGGTCGCCACGGGCCAGGCCTTGCTGCAGGTCTACCGAGAGGTCTTGCAGGGGCGTGCGCGGGGGGCCCATAGCGTCCGTCAGCACCGGTTTGGCCATCCCCGGGACTGATGCCATGGGTTTCCGCGTAGCCGACCTGTTGGGATCACACCAATCCCGGCTGGGACATTTCCTGTTGCGGCTGCATGACCTGCTGCTGACCATGCTGTCCTTCGGCTTGGCGTATATCGTGCGCTACCGGCTGGAATGGTTCATGGAAGTGGAGCCGGTGCACAGCCAGGCTTTTGGGGTGTATTGGCCCTCGGCTCTGACGCTGCTGATCATGCAGCCTCTGGTGTTCCAGTTGGTGGGCGTATACCGGCGGCGGCCCCAACCCAGCTGGCTGGGGGAAACCTTCACGGTGGCCAGCGCCAGTACGCTGAGCATTGTCATTCTCATCATCTTCCAGCTATTCTTCAACCCGCTGCTCTACAGCCGGCTGGTATTCCTGTACACGGCCTGCGGCATGACGTTTCTGATCAGTCTGTCCCGCCTGGTTGTGGAGTACCTGCGCCGGTACGCGTACCGGCGCGGGATCGGCAACGAACGGGTGCTGCTGGTGGGGACCGGCGAGTACGGCCGCATGGTCATGCGCAATATCGTGGCCCGGCCGGAACTGGGCTGGGAGCTGCTGGGCTTCCTCACCGAAGAGGATAGTCAGGACCAAGGGGGCATTGGCCGCTTCCAAATGCTGGGCCCCATCGACCACTTGGCCCGCGTGGTCAACGAAATGCGCCCCGACCGGGTTATCATCTGCCTTTCCTGGCGCAATTACAGACTGGTTGAAGAGACCCTCCAGTTCTGTCTGGATCGGGAAGTGCCGGCCCAGGTAGTCCCCAACCTCTTTCAGGTCACCCGCCGTCAGATCAAGCTGGAGACCCTCAACGGGGTGCCGCTGCTCAGTGTGCAACCCCTTTCGCTGACGGGGGGGAACTATTGGCTGAAGCGGCTCCTGGACATCCTGCTGCTGATCCTGGTCTGCATCCCCGCGCTGGTGTTGGGTGCCTTGGTGGCACTGACCATCCTGATTGAATCCCGCGGTCCGGTCATCTACTCCCAGATTCGCATAGGCCGCAACCGGCAGCCGTTTCGGGTGTACAAGTTCCGTTCCATGACTCCCGAAGCGGAAGAAAAGCAAGCGGAACTGGAGAGCCTGGAAGATCTGGATATCGCCTCGGACCAGTTCTTCAAGCTCAAGGACGATCCCCGATGCACTCGGGTGGGCCGGGTCCTGCGCAGTTTCAGTTTGGACGAAATGCCCCAGTTCATCAACGTGCTGCGCGGCGAGATGAGCTTCATCGGACCGCGGCCTGCCTTGCCCCAGGAAGTGGAAAAGTATGCCGACTGGCATCTGAAACGGCTCTCCGTGATGCCCGGCATCACAGGCCTGTGGCAGGTATCGGGCCGCAGCGATCTGACCTTTGGCGAAATGGTGCTGCTGGACATCTATTACGCCGAAAACTGGAATCTGGCCCTGGATCTGGAAATTGCCTTGCGGACCATTCCGGCGGTCTTGCTGCGCCGCGGGGCCTATTGATGCGGCAACCGTCTGCCGCACAGGCGGTTGCTTCTGACCCTGCACGGACTCCAGGTGTGTCATGCGCGTATTGATTCTCATGTCTGATACCGGTGGCGGCCATCGCAGCTGCGCCATTGCCCTGCAGCAGGAATTCGCCCGCTTGCCAACCGGGAGACACCAGGTGGATTTCATTGACATCTACCGCTTTTGTGCCCCCCGGCCCTTTTGCTATCTGCCGGATATCTATCCGCTGGTGGTGAACCATTGGCCGGCCCTGTGGCAATGGACATTCGAGACCTATGGCCCGGTGGTCACCGAAGAGTTCATCGCCGCCCTCTGTGCCGGATACTGCCAGCCCTACTTTGCTCTGCTGCTGCAACGCTTCCGCCCCGATCTCATTATTACCGTCAACCCGCTGCTGTTGGCCGTGCTGTTCAGAGTACTGGATGCGCTGGACAGTCCCATTCCGGTGGCCTCGGTGGTGTCGGACCTGATTGCGCCCCATTCCACCTGGTTTCATCCGCGCCTGGAGCTGGTGTTTGTGCCTACGGCCTCCGGCGCCGCGGCAGCCCGTCTGGCAGGCGTTCCCGCGGCGGCCATTCGCGTATATGGTCTGCCGGTACGCCGGGAATTCATCGCAGCGGAGCGCGACAAGCCTGTGGTCAAGGCGGCCTTGGGCTTCCGGCCGGATTTGCCGCTCTTGCTGGTGACCGGTGGCGGCGAAGGCATGGGATCCAGCTCCTCTTTGCTTTCCCGGCTCATGGCGGCAGTGGCCACGCGGAGCCTGCCGGATCTGCAGGTGGCCGTCATCTGCGGCCGCAACGAAGAGCAGCGCAAGCTGCTGCAGGCCCGCTTCGGAGGGCCGAAGGTGCGCATTGCGGGCTATGTGGACAACATGCACGATTGGATGGCGGCCAGTGACGTTGCCATCACCAAGGCCGGCCCCAACACCATCATGGAGGCCGCTGCCATAGGCCTGCCGCTCATAGTCAGCAGCTTCATTCTGGGCCAGGAACAATACAATCCGGCCTTTGTCCGTCAGCATCGGCTGGGCTGCTTTGCCGCCGGTGTCGAGGCGCAGCTGGATGTGCTCACGGATTGGCTTTGGAATCCGGATGAGATGCCCCGGCACGCGCGTCAGGCCACCGCCGCCACGCCCGCGGCCGGAGCCCTGATCGTGCGGGAACTGGCCCTGCGCTATGCCGGCTAGAGCCCGCTGATCCCAGGCAGGCGCCAGGGTCGGGTTGACCATTGCACCGGGCCGGTCCTGGGGGCAAGGATGCGGCGGGAGGCGCGGGACGGACGTCACACAGGGGGAAAATCCGGCCTGCCACCCTGGACCCTGCCCAGACCCCGTGAGGCCCGCTCCATCGCTCTGTCCCTATGCTACAATCTGGCCCCGAATGCGTTTGACAGAGGACGCGCGGAGGACTTTGACGCTACCACAGACTAGGGCAGCCCTCTCGCGCCGGCGACCGGAAGAGGCATGAATCGTAGCCAGCTCGTCTTTGTCATCATTGTCAATGCACTCTTCACTTTACTGATCGCCTCCATCGCGTATCTGATCTACGAATTGCGGCGGCCTGCTCCCGAGGCGCCCATTGTGCTGGAAGTGGCAACACCGGCCCCGACGGTTACCGGACCCGGCGCCCCGGTGATCGATGACCTCACGCCCGCCGCGCCGCCGGAAGGGACGGCGGTGGGCAGTGACCGCGTCGCCACCCGCACGTACACGATTCGGGAAGGCGACACCCTGGGGGCTATTGCCGATCTCTTCGGAGTGGCCCAAAGTTCTCTGGCAGCGCTCAACGGCATCGCCAATCCCAATCTCATCGTGCCCGGTCAAACTCTGACCATTCCCGATTCCGCCGGTGTGGCGGATCCCGGGGCGACGGTCCCGAATGCAGCCGATCTGGCGCTCCAGGTCTTGAATCCCGGTTTGTACGCGGAAGAAGCCGTGGTCATTGTCAATGTGCAACACCCCGAGATCGATCTCAGCGAATGGTCCGTGGTGACAGGCGTAGATGGAGCCTACCGGTTCTCCCAGATTCCGCCTTTGCTGCGCGGCGAAAGCGTACGTCTGTTTTCCCGTACCGGTACGGATACCGCCTACGACAAGCACTGGGGCCGGTCCCCAACCATTTGGGGGCCGGGCACGACCATTTCCCTGCATGATCCGGAGGGCACAGAAGTGCTCAGCATCATCGTGTCCTAAGTATTGCGAGGTATTGCCACAGTGACAGCAGACGCAACAGCAGACCAGGCCGCACCGGCCGCAGACGCAGGCTCCGGCTCTCGGCAGGAGCATCCTCGGCGGGCCGGCCGCGGGCGGCGCCGGCGTAACCCTACGCAAGCCCGTGGCCCGGACAAGCGCAAGAACCGCCGCCACCGCCATAGCGGCACAGAATCGCGATCACTGAAAGAACGCAAGGAAAACCGGGGCGGACGCAATCGCCGCCGCGGCCCGCGCGGCGGCAGTCGGCGTGGCGGCCGGCCGCCCGGCTCCAAAGGACAGCAAGGCCTACCGGACACCGATATGGCCAAACTGAACGCAGCCCTGGCTCCGGATCCCGATTACGTGGAACCTACGTCCGTGTTTATCCATCACCACACGCGCAGATCCTACAGCCGGGACTCCGATGCCAGCATGGGGCAGCGGCCCAACTGGTTTGTCCACTGGGAGGATCAGTTCGATCAGGGCCATGATTACTAGGTCGCGGTAGCGATGGCGGCCGGATCGCCGATCCGGCCGGCTTGTGTTCGTCGGGAACAGGCTGTCCGGCGACTCTGACCCGGTGGGGTGTCTGGGGAGGCGGACATGCCTTCATATCCTTTCTACATTGTGCTGGGGGCGCTGGCCTTGGCGGTCAGCGTGGTGCTGACGCCTCTCAGCACCACGCTGGGCCAGCGCTGGCAGATGGTGGATCGGCCGGGCCCGCGGCGGCGGCATACCGGGGCGGTCCCGCGCACCGGGGGCATCGCCCTGTGGGGTTCCTTTCTGCTGGTACTGGGCGCGTATCTGCTGCTGCCGCGGGTGACGGCCATGGAAGAGCAGGCCTGGTTTCCGGTCAGTCAGGATGCCCGGGAGATGCGGCGGATCCTGGCCCTGATGGGGGGCACACTGTTCTGCGCGCTGGTCGGGCTGGCGGATGACAAATGGAATCTCCATGCCCGGTACCAGTATCTGGCCCAGTTCCTGGCTGCCCTCATCGCCATGGCCGGCCTCATTTTCATCAAGGATGTCAACAATCCCTTGCAGGCCGGTTTGCTGTGGGGGCCTGAGGGATTTCCCGGGTGGCTGGTCTTTCTGGTGACGACTTTCTGGTTCATGGGGTGCATGAACACGGTCAATTTCCTGGACGGGCTGAATGGACTGGCAGCCGGGGTGGTGGCCATTCTGGCTGTCGTGCTGATCTTGCACATGCTGGTGGTGCTGCCCGAGCCACAGGCCAGCGTGGCCGTGCTGCCCACGATTCTGGCGGGTTCGCTGCTCGGCTTCCTCTGTTTCAATCTGGCGCGCCGCCGCCCTTTCATGGGCAGCAGCGGCAGTTTCTTTCTGGGGTTTGCCGCCGCCGCCATCGGCATTATGGGCGGGGCCAAAATCGCGACCGTGACCATGGTGTTGGGCCTGCCGATTGCGGATGTGGCATGGCTGATGTACAGCCGCCTGCGCCGCGGTCGGGCCCCCTGGCACGCAGGTCGGGACCATTTGCATTTCATTCTGCTCGACCGCGGCGTTTCCGAACGCCTGATCGTCCTGGCCTATTACCTGTACTGCGGTCTCTTTGGGTTGCTGACGCTGACCCTTGATGCGCGCCTGAACAAGCTGCTGGCCCTGATGGGACTGTCGGTCGTGGCCATCACCGTGATGGCCAGACTGGGCCGCAACTACGGCCCGCCGCCGGCCGCCCCCCGGAAGGCCGACGGGGTTTAGGCCGAAACGCGCAGCTGGCGGCGGATGGCGGCCACTTCGCTGGCCAAGGTATTGTCTTCGGTCAGCTGCGCCGCAATGCGCGACACGCCGTGACTGACGGTCTTGGGGTGGCGTCCGCCCAGCAGGGCGCCGATCTTGGGCATGGAGATGTGGCCGTCGTGGCGCAGCAGATACATGGCGATCTGCCGGGCATGGGCCAGGGTCTTCTTGCGCGAGGGGCCGCACAGGCCGTCCAGGTCCAGGGCAAAGAAATCGGCAATGGTCTCCAGCACATCTTCCGGTGCCCAGTGATGCTCGGTCGGTACCAGGCTGCCCAGACAGGTCATGACCTGCTGTTCGGTCAAGGGGGTCTGATGCTGGGAACGCAACAGATTAAGCTGGTGCAATACCCCTTCCAGCACGCGTACATTGTCCTGAATGTGCTGGGCGATGGGCTGCAGCAGCGACGCCGGAATGTCGTACTGGTACAGTTGCACTTTCTGCTGCAGAATGGCCAGCCGGGTTTCGTATTCGGGGCGATTGATGTCCACGGTCAGACCGCCTTCAAACCGGCTGATCAACCGTTGTTCCAGTCCCTGGATGTGCTTGGGGGGACAATCACTCGTGAGGACTACCCGTTTGCCCTGCTCAAACAGTTCGGTGAAGGTGAAGAAAAATTCTTCCTGGGTGCGTTCGCGGCCGCCCAGAAACTGAATGTCGTCCAGCAACAGCAGATCCACGTCCCGGTACCGGGACCGGAATCGATCCATTTGCTGGGTGCGGATGGAGGTCACCAGGTCGTTCAGAAACTGTTCGGTCGTGCAGAGCGCGATGCGGGCTCCGGTGGCCTGCACCTCATGTCCAATGGCATGCAGCAAATGGGTTTTGCCCAGACCCACATCACCATAGATGTACAGCGGCATGTAGATGCTCACGGGGCTGGCGGCCAGCGACCGGGCGGCGGCCCAGGCCAGTTGATTGTGTTCGCCGCGGACAAACTGATCGAAGGTGAAGTACGGATTCAGTTTGGTTTTGGTGTGGAACCCGCGGGTTTCCGCGGTCTCGTGCTCGGTGTGCTGCTGGCTCAGCGCCTCCAGCGGCGTCAGCGCCGCACCGGATTCCGTAGGGGGAGCACCGACAAAAAAACTGATTTGGACAGCCTGCCCCAAGGCCCGGGCCAGACTGCGTTTGATCGTGGACCGATACCTGTCATTCAGAAAGGTGAGGGCCAGGGCGTGCGGTACCCGCACCAGCAACTCCCCGTCTTCGCACGCGAACAGACTGCTTTGTCTGACGTATACATCAAACTCTTCCGGGGTGAGTTTCAGCTCCAGTTCCGTCTGCGTAGACGTCCATGCCTGCTCGGCCTGTGCGTGGGTTATGGACACTGTGTTGGTGGTTCTTTGATGGGGCGCCGGACATTGAACTCCCGTCCGATGTCTTCATGGCCACGATGACCAGGGAGGGACCGGACCATGGCAAGCGGTTGACTGGAGGGGGACGGAAATGGTAGCACAGTCCGCGCAGCCGACCAATTCGGACAGAATGATGGTCATGGCGCCCCAAGGCCCGGGCCCGGTACGGTATCCCGGGCCCCAACGGCCGCGGCCGGGCTACTGCAGCCAGCTGCGAATGACCTCCGCATGCTGGGGCAAGGCAATTTCGGGCTCCTCAATATCGGGATGCCACTTTTTTTCCCACTCGGCGCTGTAGCAGCCCGTATACCCCTGGGACTCCAGCAGGGCCACGATCTCCTGATTAGGCACGTCGCCCTGTCCCATCAGGGTCAGGACAAAGCTGCCGTCCGGCCGATGCCGGGCATCCTTGAGGTGCACGTGAGCGACGCGATCCCCGATGAAATTCCAGGTGTCAGCCACACTTTCGCCCATGCGCCAGGGATGGTGTACGTCCCAGACCGCCTGCACATGGGGGGAAGGCACCTGGTCCAGGACGGCGGCTACCTCCTGTCCCCGGCAAAATGCATCGTGCGTCTCCAGCAGCAGGGTGACGGCGGCGGCTTCCGCCACCGGGGCGAGCCGGTTCAGACTCTGGGCCACCCAGTCGATGCTCTGGGCCATGGTGCAGCCCTCCTCCCGGTGGCCGCCAAAGGTGCGCACAAAAGGCACATCCAGCGCGGCGGCCAGGTGAATGTAGGCTTGCAGTTCCCGCTCGCACGCGGCGCGCGCCGCCCCGGAGCGGGCCGTGAAACGCGTGGAGGCGCCAAGCCCGATCACTTTCAACCCGCGCCGGGACACGACCTCCCGGATCCGCTGTCGCTGACGTTCATCCAGGTCCGCGGGCACAATCGCACCATCCAGGAGCCGGATTTCCAGCCCGCCATATCCATGTGCCACCGCGGCATCGGCCGCCTGCTCCAGCGTCCAGCCGGGACAGCCCAGCGTGCTGAACATCAATCGTGGATTTCCTGTCATGTGTCCTTCCTTGACTTGGGAGCCGGGGGCCGGCCGAACCCGGCGGTTCGCGGTACCCGTGCCCTTGCTAGACCGGTGATAGTGCGTGACACTGCTCTTGCAACTGCATCACCCGCAAAACGCTCTCCGGCGTAATCACGAGCGGTGCCCCGTGCCGAATGGTCTGGTACAGATCCCGGTAGTACTGGGCATAGACTTCATCCCGAGATGCCTCGGCGCACCAGCTGTCCTCCTGCCACGGAATGTCATCCCGGTTGTAGGCGCGATTCGGGGTGGGCCGTGTATCCAGAGTACGCGGCGGCAGGGCCTGCGGATCAAAGTATTTCCATTGCAGTTCGTTGTCGTTGCCCCACAGACCGCCCTGGGTGCCCATGATGTTCCAGCGCGCCCCCGGAAAGGCACAGGCACTGGAAATTTCAATGTCCACGGTGGGCTGCCCGTCCGCCTTGAGGACCAGTTTCAGATGGTCATCGGCGTCGCCCAGCGAGATGGTCTTCTCCAACTTGCAGAACACTTCCGGTGCGGCAGGCCCAAAGAGCTGCAGGGCCTGGTCCAGGTAGTGGGCTCCGGTATTGTTGAGCGTGCCGCCGCCATACTGCTTGAGCGTCTGCCAATCCCACCGGCGACCGAAGTAATTCTCGGTCATCCGAATTTGCACAATGCGGCCCAGAATGCCGGCGGCCAGGATTTCCTGCACTTTACGGAAATCCGGCTTGTATCTGCGTTGCTGAAAGATGGACAGCACCCGATCCCCGTGCCGGGCGGCCGCCATGCGCTGGGCCGCCGGCAGCGAGTCTGCCATGGGCTTCTCGCATACCACATGCCGACCCGCCTGCAGGGCCTGCACCGTCCGGTCGGCATGCAGAAAACTGGGCAGGGCAATGACCACCAGTTCCACACGGTCGTGGGTCAAGAGACCATCGAAATGCGCGTAGCTCACGCAATCAAGGACCTCCTCGGCCTCCTGCCGGCGCGGCGCTTCGGCATCGGCCACGGCGACGACCTGAAACTGGTCCGGCAGGGTCTTGAGCAAATGGGCATGAATATTCCATCCGCTGCGGCCCAAGCCTGCGATGCCAACTTGAATGGGGGGTGTTGCCGCCATGCAATTCTCCTCTGGAAAGTCTGGTCCAATCGGGTGGATCCGCCGGGTGCGTCAGCTATCCCGGGATTGTTCCGCCAGCGCCTGGGCTTCCAAAGCCAGCCGCATGACGGCAAAGCAATGTGCCTGGCTCATGGCGGTTGCGGTGCGGTGCCGGATGTCGTCCAGCAACCGGCGCCCGTACGGCAACTTCCCGTTCTGGCAGTCTTCGTAGCGCACCGTCTGGCCATCCACCAGATACAAGTGGTCACCGCGGGCGCCCGACCTGCCCACATCGATGTTTGTGCGGACTTCCAGGTACCCCTCCGTCCCCAATACGGTCAGCCGGGTATCGCCCCATACGGGCAAGCCCCGGGGGCTGAACCAGTCCACGCGCAGGTAGCCGGAACAGATCTCGCCCTGTAGCAGCACATCGCCAAAATCCTCCAGTTCGGGAAATTCCGGATGGGCCCGATTGGCCACCTGCGCGGCCCGAATGCGGGGCTGCGGCTCTTGGCCGAAGGCCAAATACAGGTCGAACTGGTGGGTGGCGATGTCGCACAGGATGCCGCCATACTGCATTTTGCGGAAGAACCAGGCGGGCCGGGTGTCGGCGCGCAGCGAATGCGGACCGGTGCCCAGGGTATGGATGACCTGACCGATGGCTCCGGCCTGCACCAGCTCCAGAGCCCGTACCATGGCCCGGCTGCCCAACCGTTCGCTGTAGGCAATGGCGTAGATGCGGCCGGTGTCCGCTTGCACCTGCTTTACCCGGGCCCACTGTGCCAAGGTGGTCATGCCGCCCTTGTCGCTGAAGACATCCTTGCCGTGCTGCATGGCCTGGATGGCAATGTCGGCTCTTGCCGACGGGATGGCCGCGGTCAGAATCAGGTCAATCGCCGCGTTTTCGTAGATCTCTTGCGGGTCCGGACAGACTTTGGCCGCGGGAAAGCGCCGGGAGAACGGCTGCTGCAGTTCCTGTTCAGGGGCATGGACCGCGCACAGTTCGGCCCCGGCCGCCAACAGCGTGCCGATCATGCCGTATATGTGGTCGTGATTCAGACCGATGGCCGCCATCCGGACCGGGGGGCACAATGCCATGATGCGCTCAGGCTCCGGCAGCGTAGAAGAGATCGCGGCCGGCTACCAGTTGCCGCATCTTGCCGTCCGCCACATTGCGCGGCAACATCCAGAATCCGCAGTCCGGATGCACCCAGGCAATCCGGTCCGCCCCGATCAACTGCACGGCCTTTTCGATGCGCCGCGCAATGACGTCCGGAGTTTCGATTTCCAGATCCTTAATGTCCACGACGCCGATCCCCAGCCTGATGTCCGGCCGCAGATCCTGGAACGCCTCCAGTTCCCCGTAGCCGCGGCGCGCAAACTCCAGAATCAGGGTATCGACCTGGAGGTGATTGAAGAAAGGCAGCAGATCGCGCCACACGCCGGACTGGATGGTCTGGCCGCCGTAGTTGCCAAAACACAGATGCAACGCCTTCTCTTTCTGCACGGCCTGCAACACCACATTCAGCGGTTCATGGGCCCATGTATTGTCCGCGGGATGGCCCGGCAGATTGGCCTCGTCGATCTGCAGGATGTCGGCCTCGATGTCCTGAATGCTCTGGGCCAGCACGGTGGCCAGCGCCAGGGTCAAATCCGGCAAACTGCCGTAATGCGTATCGTACACCGTCTTGGCCAGCATGTAGGGCGACGTGACCGTGAACTTGACGGGATGAAACGTCAGCTGGCGCAGCGTCTCGTAGTCTGCCATCAGGTCCAGGTGTCCCTGCCCCAGTGATCCGGTTACGATGCCCGCCGGCTGCGCCCGGAACTGCATACCCGCCTGCCGCTGAAAAGCCCGGGTTTCCGCCTGCGACAGGCGGGTCCGCACCCCTGTCATGGGCTGCAGAAAGTACTCGATCATCCCGTTGGTTTCCGGATGATTGAAGTCGAAACGGCCCAGTTCGCCATCCACCAGCACATCCAGACCGGCCAGTTCCTGGGTTTTCAGGACTACCTGCAGGGCATCCCGCAATGTGGCCTGCCCCGGGGCAGTGTAGACCCAACGGGGGACAGGATAGCTGCCCACCAGCGTGGTGCGGATCGCATCTTGGGGTAAGGAAAGGGCCATGGCGGTGCGGATCAAAGCGGCATTCAGGCCCCGGAGGTCAATTGGAGCAGCTGCGCATGCGCCGGGCTGTCCTTGTAGAAGTCGTCCAAGGGGAAACAGCCGGAAACGAGTCCGTTCCGGGGGGCGGTGGTGCAGTCACTGAATGTTCGGCAGATCCGCTTGCGCTGCAGCGGCTGGCCGGCCAGCACATCGGCGGGCAGGGAGGGGTAGGAAAGCACCATGCGTCCCAGACCCACAAAATCGGTCAGTCCGGTCCGCACCGCGTGCTGGGCCACATGGGGCAACCATTCCTGCAGGTAGGAGTATCCCGAGCCGACCAGGGTCAAATCCGGACATTGGGCTTTCAGCTGGCCGACCACGGCAATTTGGCGGGCTACCCCCACCAGGGGATCTTCCGGTGGCTTGTAGCCGTCCGAGGGCGGAAAGAGGGCGGGCCGCTGAATATGCGGGGAATAGTAGGGACTGCCCGCAGTGACATTGACCAGCTGAATGTCCAGCCCGCGCAACAAGGACAGAAACTGCACGGCCTCCTGCAGGTCGATGCCCACGCCGGTCCCGTCGCCGCCAAATGCATACGGATACTCGGCACCGATGCCCGCGTCGTCCGGTACCCCTTGCCCGTCCAGTTCCGGGTCGGGTCTGAACGGCATGAAATCAAAGGCGCTGAGCCGGACGCCGATGTGCAGCTCCGGGGTCTGACGCCGAATGCCGGCCACCACCTCGCGCAAAAAACGGGTCCGGTTCTCAAAGCTGCCGCCAAAGTCGCCTGCCCGGTCGCGGGCGGTCAGAAATTCATGTCCCAGGTAGCCATGGCAATGCTTGATGTCCACGAACTGAAATCCCAGTTCATGGGCTCGCTGTGCCGCGACCACGAAGTCCGTAATCAACTCCCGAATGTCGTCGTCCTGCATGCGGTGTGCATGGGCATCCACGTGAAACTTCGCGTTCAGAATGGGATGTTCGTAGAGCAGCCAGGGCTCCATGCGGGTTTTGTCCACGGGGCGCGCGAAGCGTCCGGAATGAGTCAGCTGCAACCCCAGCACCAGGTCTTCAACGGTGCCATGGACTTCGCGATGCCGCTGCAACAGCAGGTCGCGCAATTCGCCTATGCCCCTCATGGAATCGGCCGTCAGCATCAGCTGATGGGGATTGGCCCGGCCGTCCGGACGCACGGCTACGGCCTCGCCCCCCCAGATCAGTTTGGCGCCGCTTTCCCCAAAGCGGCGCCAGCGGCGCCGTACCAGATCAGTGGGTTTTCCCTGGGGCGTCGCGTCCCAGCCTTCCATGGGATGAATGCAGAACCGGTTGCCTATCGTGAAACCGGCTCCGGTGTGGGGCTGTGCCAGCGGGGCATCCGGCCCCGCTTCCAATACGGCATCAAAGTCAAGGGCAATGGCGCGCTCGGCCAGATACCGCCGAAACAGCTCCGGGGTACGCAGTTGGGCGATGCGATGGATGCGCCGGGGTTTCATGGCAGGCAGACAGCAAGGCTTCGGACCGGACGCGGCGGCTACAAGCGTCTCAGGTGGAAACCGCCATCGACCCGGAACACCTCACCGGTGGAAAAAGGGAAGGCTCCTTCAGCCACCGCCAACACTGCCTGCCCAATGTCTTCCGGGGTGCCCCACCGCGGCAGGGGCGTCAGCCCGTCCGCGATCAGGGTGTCATATTTGTCTTTGACGGTGGCAGTCATGTCCGTTGCAATAATGCCGGGTTGAATTTCGTATACATTGATGCCCCAGGGACTGAGGCAGTCGGCCAGCAGGGCCGTCATCATGGTCATGCCGGCCTTGGAAATGCAGTATTCGCTGCGGGACGGACTGCTGGTGAAGCCGCTGATGGAGCCGATATTGACAATCCGCCCTGGCGTGTCCCCTGCCGCCGCGACGGCGGCCATCTGTCTGGCTATGGCCTGGGTCAGAAAGAGGGGGCCTTTCAGGTTGACTGCCATGACTTCGTCATAGCTCTCTTCGGTCATGTCCATGAATGCTCTGCGCTGTCGCGGGGCCATGCCTGCGTTGTTCACCAGCAGGTCAACCCGGTCGACCTGCGCGAACAGCCGGGTCAGGATGGCTGCGCGCGCGGCGGCTGTCGCCACATCCCCCGGCACCAGAAACGCTTGCCCGCCCTTTTGGCGGACCAGTGCAGCCGTCTCCCGCGCCGCGGGTTCGTTGCTGCGATAGTTGATGCCGATCCGCCAGCCCGCGCCCGCCAGCGCCAGCGCGATGCCGCGCCCGATGCCGCGACTGGCCCCGGTGACCAGCGCGTTCCTACTCATAATCCAAGGCCTTGGCCAATGCTTCCAGGAAGAAATACTCGCCCCACATCACGCTTTCGTTTACCCCCAGGCCCAGTCGCTGATGGTAGGAGCCCCGCATCAGAATGCCTTCCCAGCCCGGAGTCTGATGGGCCAGAAATTGCGGGCCGGTAAGCGTGTCCAGAATGGTGCATGCGTATTCGAAGTACGTGCGCGCCGTGGTCTCGTCTGCCACCAGCCGGGCCAAATTGAAAAAACCGCTGGCGGCAATGGCCGCTGCCGAGCTCTCAAAGGGATCGGACGGGGCGGGTTCGGCCCAGTCGTTGGGCGGCACGCCATGGGCCGGGGTCTGTTCCATATAGAAGCGGGCATTCATTTCGGCGCATTCCAGGAAACGGGGGTCCTGGGTGTAGCCGTAGACCGTGCCGAAACCGTACAGCGACCAGCCCAGCCCGCGGGCCCAGGAGGAATCGTTCCGCCAGCCCTGATGGGTGGACTGGCGCAGAAACTCGCCGGTGTCCAAATCGAAAATGCCTTCGTGGGCTGTGCTGCCGTCTCCGCGTACCAGGTAGCGACGGGACGTGAAGCAATGGTCAAGTGCCTTTTGCCACAGGGGGTCGTCCCGGGTGGCCTGCGCCGCGTAGAAAATGATACCTACGTTCATCATGATGTCGATAAAGAGGCTTTCGGGCGCGACAAAGGAACGCAGGTATTGGCCCTTCTCCTGGAAGCGCAGGCCCATGGTTTGGCCTGCCGTCACAATGGTGGCCTTGAGGCTCTCGTCGCCCGTCAGGTCGTACCAGCGTTTCCAGGAGGACCAGAAGGTGAATCCCAGGTCGTGCACTGCGCGGTCATGCTGACGGCCTTCCAGCAGCTGCGAGTAGGCAATGGCGTTTTGCCGCCAGAATGCTGTGCCGCAATGTCGATGCAGCAACCACATCTGGCCGGCCACGAACCCTTCGCACCAGTTGGTCCAGGCGGCTCCGTCGTGCTTCCACTGGCCACCCCGGGTATACATGGGCAAATACCCGGGATGGGTCTCCACCAACCTGCGCACCTGTCTTTCGGCGAAGTCCAGGGCATTCTCGCATTGGGTCTTGAGAGCCGGGCTGATCTGCATGACCGGAGGTTATGGAAAGGAGGCAAAACCGAGGAGTTGAGCGCAATGCCAGTGTAACACGGGCCAGAGGCTGGGGGCTGCATCGGGGGCCCGGCCCTCTGGTGGCACCAGTCCCGGGCTTGCCGTGTCAGAGCCCGGGCAACGGGTTTACAGCCGGCCGTTGAGTTGCCAGTTGTAAGGGCTGTATTGCAAGTGCAGACGGTCTCCGGTTTCCTGCAGGAAAGCCGTGCGCGGATCCTGGGACGGCAAGTGCGCAACGAGGAAGGGCACGATGCCGCCCCCGGCCGCGAAATCCTGGGCATACCACTTGAAAATGGAGGACAGCACCAGCCCGGGCGGATCGGTCCGGACCTGCGTTTCGGCATCTACAAAGGCGCGCGTCGCCCAGTCCAGCTGGTCTTCGATCCGGTCCGCTGCATACACGCGGATGGGCGGACAGGAGTGGCTGGCGCAATTCAGGGCGAAATGGATCCGGGGTTCCATCGGGACAAGGACCAGCCGCCGCCGGGCATCTCCGGCCGGAAATTGCCCCGCCTTGCCATAGGGATGCCCCTGATTGCCCCGCAACAGGCCGTGTTCGATGTCGTTGGCGCTGTATCTCTGACCACCTATGCGGTAGGCAGCTTTCTCGAAAAAGCGCAGGAATCCGCGGGTCAGCCCCACTACGGACTTGCGTACCTGGAAGGTCACGACGGCATCCAGGATCAGAATGTTGTACAGGTTGATCCAAAAGGCCAAAGCCTGTTCCCTGCTGGACAGGGTGGCGGGATCAAAAGCGTGGAGGTCGGCATACAGCGGGTCCCGCACCGGAGCCAGCTCCGCGGCCACCGCGGGATAGTCAATGTGCTGTGCCGCGGCTGCCGGGCTGGTCCCAGGCAGGTGCGCCATGAGAGCTGTGAGGTCAGGCGTCCCGGCGGGAGCGCCCGGGGCCACGCCGTCGTTGAGACAGAAAGAGGAGGTGCCGGACAGCAATCTGAACCACAGAGACATGGCGGTTGCGCAGCTCCCGGTCAGGAGGCGGTCAGGTGGATGCGATAAATCTGGCCTTCCTGGGCGACCAGATAGAGTTCCCCGTCTTCATCCTCGCCGAAGGAACTGATTCTGTACTCGGTGTCCCGCAACAGCGTCACTGCCCATTCCTGGCTCCCGCTGTCCGGCGGGGCGATCATCCAGATTTCCCCACTGCAGTAATCCCCCACCACGTAACCGCCTGCCGCCGCCGGATAGCGATGACCGCGATATACATAGCCGCCCGTAATGGAGCAGATCCCGCCTTGTTGCAAGAAGTCCACTACCGGAGCCACCAGTCCTGCACTCGGACAATCGGCCCCATAAAGGCAGTGTGTGCCTTCCCGCATGGGCCAGCCGAAATTCAAACCTCCGGTCAACGGGGCCGGCACGAAACTGACCTCTTCATAGCGGTCCTGGCCGACATCGGCAATCCACAAATCGCCGGTGTGCCGGTCAAAACTGAAACGCCAGGGATTGCGCAGGCCCACCGCCCACACTTCCGGCAACATCGGCTGGCCTTGCCACAGATCGTGGATCCACGGGTTGTCGGCCGGCACAGTGTACGGGCCCGGAGCCGCGGCCCGGACATCGATGCGCAGCATTTTGGCCAGCAGCGTGCGGGGATTCTGGCCGGTTCCGTAACGGTCATGGGATCCGCCGCCATCTCCCATGCCAATCCACAGCATGCCGTCGGGACCAAAGGCAATCATGCCGCCATTGTGATTGGCGGCGGGTTGGGCAATTTCCAGGATGACCTCCTCGGATTCGGGCCATGCCTGGTCCAGATTGGTGGGCGACACCGTAAAACGGGAGATGCGCGTCTGTCCGGCCGGCGCGGAATAGTTTACATAAAATTGCAGCGACTTGACGTGGTCCGGAGGAAAGGCCAACCCCAGCAGGCCTCTTTCGTTCGCCAAATCGTTGACCCGGTCCCGAATGTCCAGGAACGGTTCCGGGAGCAGGGTGCCATCGCGCCAAATGACAATGCGGCCTGGCTGTTCCACCAGGAAGAGACGTCCGGAGCCGTCTCCGGCATGGGTCAGAAAGAGCGGTTTCTCCAGCCCCGTGGCGATGCGCTCCAGGGACAGGTCAATATCCTGTGGAGCCAGCCTTGCCGACTCGGCGGGAGGATGTGGCATCGGCGGGGCAGTCGTCGTGGGCGCATCCGGAGTCGGGACCGGCGTGGCCGTGGCTACCGGTTGTACCGGTATGGGCTGGGACGGAGCCTCCGGGCCCTCACCTGTACAGGCGAGGGCTGCCACCAGGCACAGGGCCACTGCCCAGGTACGCTGCAGGGAAACGAGAAGAGACATGGTGGCATCGAAAAACGAAGGGAAGGACATTATAGGCTCTCCCACCCGAGAGGGCGCTTCTGGCCCTGGGCAATTGCAAAGTTGTGCCTGGGATAGAGTTACCTGTATGTTCCCGTGTACAGGCTGGATTGGGCCTGGACAGTTTGCCGCATGCCTGTGTCGACAACCGATTAGTTCCTGCATCAAATCATGACTTTGCGATTGCCCGGGGTCCAAGGGAAAGCATACCCGTTACTGCAGCCCGGTCCATTGCCGGGATGCACCGGCAGTTGAGGCCAAGGGTCTGCTGTCACCCGCCCCAAACGCCATCTCTGGCACCGGGATACGGTCTCTCCCTCCTGACGACCGCATCTTGGCCATAACCCGTGCGGGAAACGGCCATGGTTGCAGATGCCAAGCCCGCACAGTGTGGGCTTGGCCTTTCCCGCGAAGCCGACAGTGCCAGTTTCTCGGCTTCCGGGACAGTCCGTGCAAAGGGGGAAGAGGATCGGCAGGCATGGCCACCGGGATCGTTCCGGGACGGTTGCCATCCTCTGCGGGGCGACCGAGGCGCCTTCCGGCCCCTTGCGTTTTCCGTTGCCGTGCCCGGTTGATAGTAGAATGGCGCTGCCAACGAGATAACACACCCGAGTCTGTTGACCTGAAGTCGTTGCTTGCATGCCCCCTGCTCACTTTATAACCGGAGTAACGGGTTTCGTTGGTTCCCATCTCACGTTGCATCTCCTGCTGGAGGGTGCACGCGTGGTGGCTATGGTCCGCGCGACGGACAACGAAACGGCCCGCGCGCGGCTCCTGGCCGTCCTTGAGTCCATTGATGCCCAGGTGGCACTCCCCCTGGACAATCTCTTTGTTTTTGCCGGCGATGTGCAGGATTCCACGGCAGAGATTGTCCGCAAGCTGCGTTCTGTCTTTGCTGACCCGGTGCACACTATCTGGCATTCGGCCGTCACCTTCAAGTTTCGCAAACAGGATCTGCCGGAAATCGAAGCCATCAATATCGCGGGATCCCGCAACGTCATCCATACGGCCCTGTGTGTGAATGCAGAGGGGCCCCGCCCGCGCTACATGCACGTCAGTACCGCGTATTCCAGCGGACGGTTGCAGGACATTGTGCCTGAGGACATTGTAGAGTCCACTCCGGATTACCGCGGCCTCTACGAATGGTCCAAGCACAAGGTGGAACTGGAGGTAGCGGACTTCCACGCCAGGCACAAACTGGATCTCACCATTCTGCGCCCGGCTATCATCGTGGGCAGCGAAGGGTCGGGTTCTGTCACCCATTCGGGCTACTATCAGGTGATCGGGACCATTTTCAAGTTCTACCTGATGTACAAACGCAAGTACGGCGAGGACTTTGACAACGCCATCAACATGCGCTTTGAGGCAGTGCCGCATTTGCGGCTCAACCTGGTGCCCATCGATTACGTAGTGGATTGTATGGTAGCGCTGGCCGGCAAGCCGCAACTCTGCAACCAGGCCCTGAAAGTCTTCAATGTGGTCAACGAAAATGCCCCCGTGTTGCAGGACATTGTGGATGTAGTCGAGGACTCGCTGGGCATTCGGGGCCTGACGATCGTGGACAAAGCGGAATTCGATCGGATCCCCATGAACGCTCTGGAGAAGATATTCGCGCGCGCCATTTCCTTCCAGGCCCCCTATATCCGGGAAAACGTTGTCTTTGAAACCCGGCGTTTCCGGCAACTGATCAGCGAAGACGAGGTGCCTGTCCCCGTGGTGAATGCCGAGGCCATGAATCGCATGAATCTCGATTATTTCCGGGAGATCCGGCCGGAACTGGAAGAGGCCCTCGAGCACGACCGCGCCGGCCAGCTGGAGAAATCCCTCCAGATTTAGCCCGCGCGCTGGCGCAGGTCCTTGGCCCGGGCGGCGGCGATCATTTCGGTGGCGGCCTGCAGCAAGGCATATTTCGCGATATTGTCGGCGCTGGCCCAGGCGACAGCCTGGGCATCGTCTCCGGGCGTGATGTCTCCCGCGCGCCAGTGGCACAGGTAGTCGGCCACTACATAGTGGTAGGCAATGCGCTCCTCGGCATCGCGGACCACGGTTTCATACAGGCTGACCAGATCCACGATGTCCACGCGAATGCGACACTCCTCCCAGAGCTCGCGATGCAGTGCATCCTGCAGGGACTCGCCCAACAGCAGCAACCCGCCGGGCAACCCCCATTGCCCGGCTGCGGGTGGGTTGCCCCTCCGGATCAGCAGTACCCGGTGCAGTGGGTCGAAGACCACGGCGCCCACGCCGATGCGCGGGTATGCGGGATAGCGGCGCGCGGCCGGGGCATCGGACGACAGCGCGGCAGAGCGGGTTACATCCATGGACGGATCAAGTCGATCAGTTCAGGCCAGGCTGTGAAGGTGCCATCGGGCGTAATCCGGGCTTCCGCTCTGGCATTGCGGTAGGTGGTTTGGGCATCGGCGGCGGTCACCCGGGCGTGTACTGTCATGGCGCCCAGGTGCAGTCCTCCGTTGATGTCTTCCTGCAGATTGTCGCCTACCACGGCCACTTCGTAGGGATACAGCTGCCACTGTCTGAGCACCGGCTGGAAAATTTCGGGACGGGGCTTGCGCCACTCCAGGCTGGCACTGCAGATGACAGCACTGAAGTAGCGTCGCAGCTGCAGGTAGTCTATAGTGCGCTGGAAGACCCGTGCACAAGGATAGTTGGCAATGACCGCCAGCTGCAAGCCCATCGCCTGCAAGGCGGCCAAGGTGTCGGTAACGCCCGGCAACAATTCCCACCCGGTCATTTCCGGGGCGTAAAAGAGATCAACGGACGTATTCAGCACCTGTTCGTCCATTTTGCTGGCGGGATAACCGCAGAACTGCAACAGGAAACTCATGGTATCGTTGGCAATGTGTTCTTCTTCTTCCTCCTCGGATTTCTGCTGGGCGAAGCGCCGCGCCTCCAGCACTTGCTCCCAGAATTCCGGAAAGAGCTTCAGGCCTTGCGCTTCCAGGTAACTTTGGGCCAGACGGGCCCCTTTCTGCCATTGGGCGGCCAAAGGCGTGCGCGGTTGGGCCAAGGTGTGATCGAAATCAAAGATCAGGCCTCCCAGCAGAGCGGGATGGCGACTCGTCGCCACCCCACGCAGATCCCGCAGGGAGGAGATGCGAGGACGATGCAAGGGGGTCATGCACGGGGGATGTAGGAAGCGGCCGGACCGGTCAGGGCAACACAGACCAACGGGTCCGGCAGAGCTCGCCGGCCGGGCCCATTCCGAAGGCCCTTTGATGGTAGCACGGATTGTTTTCTCCGGATTCGATTTGCCTGCCATGGCAATCCTGTGGGAAGATTTACCCAGTACAGCATGCTGGATCCTGTTCGGGTCCACCTGAATTGTCGCTTCTTTCATGGCAACCTCTGGTAGGGAGGTTGGGCATGTCCTTAACCCGCCACGCTCCCCCCTGTATACAGATTGGCGACATCCGTTGCCACATTGTGTCGGACGGAAAGCATCGTATAGATGGCGGCGGCTTCTTTGGGCTGGTCCCGCGCATCCTGTGGCAGCAGGTGATCGAACCCGACGCGGACAACATGATTCCCAACGCGTTTCGCTGTCTTTTGGTGGAAACGCCCGACGACTTGATTCTTGTGGACACGGGACTGGGTGACAAATACACACCTGCCCAGCGCAAGCGCTTGCGCCTGTCGCTCCAGGAGCAGCGCCTGATCCAGGACCTGCAGGCGGCCGGTTTTGTGCCGGAACAGGTGACCCTGGTGCTGCTGACCCACCTGCACAACGATCACGCAGGCGGCATGACGCGCTGGGTGGGCCAAGGTTCGGCACGGAATGCGGAAGCGGTATTTCCCAATGCCCTGTACATCGTGCAGGGACAGGAATACCACGACGCCACCCATCCCAACGAGCGGACCCGGGCCACCTATCTCGCCCACAACTGGAGCTGCTTGGTGGGTACCGGTCAATTGAAGGCCGTGTTCGGAGGCCATGACTTCGGTCCCGCGATCCGCTCCGAGACTGCCGCCGGTCACACGGCCTCCCTGCAGGTGGTATGGGTGGAGTCCGGGGGGGAATCCTTGCTTTTCCTGGGGGATGCGGTTAGCTGGGGCGTACATTTGGAACGGCTGGCCTGGGTCCCCAGTTTTGACATTTTGCCCATGGTCAGCATTGAGACCAAGCGCAAACTCCAGGCGCAGATCCTGGAGAAAGATCCCTTGCTGGTCCTGCAGCATGATGCGCACTTTGTGACCGGTCGCCTGCGTCAAAGCAGTTCGGGCCGGGAACTGCGGCTGGAAGGAGAGATTACGGAAGAGCCGGCCTGGGACCGGGTGACCCAAACCTACATTTAGCCGCCGGCCGGCGGGCTCTCCATGCGGATCGAGACATCCGCGGCCGTCACTGTATGGCGGTGACCGGCCGCATCCTTGACGATCAGACTGCCTGCGGCCGTGGTGCCGGTGGCAATACCGGTCAGGGGTTGGACATCCGCAGCCCGTGAATGCACCACGACATGCTGGCCGAGCGTGGCCAGTTTCTTCTCCCAGGGCCTTGCTGTACCTTGCCCCGGACCCGCAAGGTGCAGCCAACAGGCCAACTGCCGGCATAAAGACACCAGCAGTTCCAGACGGTCCAGGCACCGGCCCGCCAGCAAGTGCAGGCTGACAGGAACCAAAGCCTCCGGAGCCACGGGGGGCAGATCCGCGGCCGTGTGGTTTACATTGATGCCAATGCCCAACACACCGTGACTCAGTTCCGCGCCGCGGCTGTGCCATTCGATCAGAATGCCGGCCAGTTTCCGGAACGATCCGTCTGTCCTGCGCCATACCACGTCGTTGGGCCATTTGAGCCACAACTCCTCTCGCAAGGCGGGCAGCAGTGCCACCACTGCTGCCCGCACCGCCATGCCGGCCATCAATGCAGCCGGAGTTGAGATGCCAAGGCCCATAGGGGGCTTCAGGAGAAAGCTGGTGGTCAGGGAGAGGCTGCGCCGATCGGTCCAGGTCTGGCCCTGCCGTCCGCGACCTGCCGTCTGATGCTCGGCCAACACCAGGGTGCCCGATCGGTGCGTGCGTGCCAAGGTATGGGCAATATCCTGTGTCGAGGCGCACTGCGCATAGGTGTAGACCGTATGTCCGATCGCGCAGTCCGACAGTCGGCTTTCCAATTTCGTGTAGTCCAGCATGGTCTGATCCCGGGTCCCGTCTTGAGCCGTATCCTGCAGCCTAATATGATAGAGGCCTCTGGTATCTGCAAGATACGCCTTTGACGGCAATGCGCGCAGGCACCGGTCCGGGTCCTTGCGTTTTTGCGCCCCAATTCCGGCCCATCCCGTTTTAGTCTTCGACGGTGCTGGGTGGATGCCGCCTGTGCCGGGCGGCATCCTGCGGCACTGGACAGGCTGCCTCCCGCGTGCCATGTTGTATCATCAGCGCGGTATGGTTTGAAGCCTGCCCGTATTGGGCCGGGCCGCCTGCAGGCAGATCGTCGCGTTCCTCTTTCCCCAGTCCATGAATCTCCCTACCCGCATGCGTGCCGTGCAGTTTGCGCGCCATGGCCGGGGGCCAGAAGTGCATGAAGTGGTGGACCATGCCCCGGTCCCGATCCCCGCGGCGGACGAAGTGCTGGTGCAGATCCATTACGGGGCATTGCATCGACTGGATGACTGGGTCCGGATCGGCTGGCCAGGCATCGGGCTGCCTTTGCCCCATATTCCCGGCAGCGACTGCAGTGGCGAGATTGTCGCGCAGGGCAAGAGCGTATCAGGCTGGTCTGCAGGCCAGCGTGTCACAGCCAACAGCGCCCTTTGGTGTGGCCGCTGCCCTGCCTGTGCCCAAGGGCGCCACTTGTTCATGCGGCATCTTGCCATTTGGGGCAGTACCATGGGCACGCAGGCAGACTATCGGGCTGTCATGCAGCCGGTCATTGACAGTGTCGTGTCGCCCCGCCATTACGCGGACGCCATATGGCGCATGCAGCGGGACCGGCATTTCGGCAAAATCGTGGTCGATTTACAAGCCTGGGAGTAACAAGCGTGTGAGCAACGCCCCTGCAACAGTGCCCGATTCCGTGCCTCCTGTCTCAGAGCGCCTGGCGGATCTGCGCGAGGCAGTAGCCCGGGGCGGAGGGCCGGAACGTATCGCCCGCCACAAGGGCCGCGGCAAATATACTGCCCGGGAGCGCCTTGACATGTTTCTGGATCGCGGTTCCTTCCGCGAGCAGGGCGTGTTTGTCAAGCACGACTCGACAGAACCCGGCATCATCCACAACCGGCCTCCGGGGGACGGGGTGATTACCGGCTTTGGCACGGTGGAAGGCCGGCTCTGCTATGTCTATGCCCAGGACTTTACGGTATTGGGGGGCACGGTCAGTCGGCGTCATGCGGAGAAAATCACGCGGGTGCTGCAACAGGCCATGGAAAACGGATCCCCGGTCATTGGCTTCATTGAAGGCGGCGGGGCCCGTATCCAGGAAGGCGTCAAGTCTTTGGCGGGCTATGCCGAAATCTTTTACCACAACACGCTGGCCTCGGGGGTCGTGCCGCAACTGTCCGTCATCATGGGGCCCTGTGCCGGCGGAGCGGTCTACAGTCCAGCCCTGACCGACTTCGTCTTCATGGTGGAGAAGTCCAGCCAGATGTTTGTGACGGGACCTGACGTGATCAAGGCCGTGACCCAGGAAGACGTGACCCTGGAAGATCTGGGCGGGGCCGCGGTCCATGGCAGCAAGTCCGGTGTGTCCCACTTTACGGCCGCCAATGAAGAGGAAGCCTTGCTGCTGGCCAAGCAACTGCTGAACTATCTGCCCGACAACAACATGAGCGATCCCCCGATCCTGCCCAACAAGGATGATTCCTTGCGGCAGGATCGGGCGCTGGACAGCCTGGTGCCGGACAACCCCAACAAGGGGTACGACATGATGGAAGTCATCGTCCGCGTAGTGGACAACGGGCAGTTCTTCCAGGTGCAGGCCGACTGGGCGCCCAACATCCTGATCGGCTTCGCGCGGCTGCATGGCCGGGCGGTGGGTATCGTGGCGCAGCAACCCATCGTGCTCGCGGGCGTGCTGGATCTGCAGGCCAGCCAGAAAGCTGCGCGCTTCGTGCGGTTCTGCGATGCCTTCAATATCCCGCTGGTGGTCTTTGAGGATGTGCCCGGTTTCATGCCGGGTCTGAGTCAGGAACACAACGGCATCATTCGCCATGGGGCCAAACTGCTCTATGCTTTTTGTGAAGCCACGGTCCCCAAAGTGACGGTGATCGTGCGCAAGGCGTACGGCGGGGCTTACTGTGTCATGAATCCGCGCCAGATCGGGGCGGATCTGGTACTGGCCTGGCCCACGGCGGAAATTGCCGTCATGGGCGCCGAAGGCGCCGTCAATGTGATTTTCCGCAATGAAATCCGGGAGGCGGCCGATCCGGACGCGCGCCGCGCCGAACTGGTGCAGGCATATCGGGACTTGTATGCCAATCCTTTCATCGCGGCCGAGAACGGCTATCTGGACGACATCATCGAACCGCATGAAACCCGCCCCCGGCTCATCCATGCGCTGGAAATGCTCCAGAACAAGCGGCGCACGCTGCCGCCCAAGAAGCATGGCAACATTCCCCTGTAGTCGCTGAGGCCCCGGACCGGCAGCCCCCGCATGTTTCGCAAGGTTCTCATTGCCAATCGTGGCGAAATTGCCATTCGGATCAGCCGTTCCTGCCAGGAGCGGGGCATATCATCGGTGGGCATCTTTTCCGACGCAGACCGGGCCGCATTGCATGTCCGGTACGCGGACGAGGCATACCATGTAGGGGGCTCGGCCAGCAGCGACAGCTACCTGCGGATCGACCGCATCATCGATGTGGCGCGCCGGGCCGGCGTGGATGCCATTCACCCCGGCTACGGTTTTCTGGCCGAAAACGCGGAATTCGCGGCGGCGGTGCAGGATGCGGGCATCACCTTCATTGGCCCCAGTCCCGAAGCCATCACCACCATGGGCAACAAGGTCCAGGCACGCCGGGCCATTCAGAACTCGGATGTGCCCGTTCTGCCCGGCACCCCGGGCGGACTGTCCGACGAGGAACTCAAGGCCTGCATCCCGGAGATTGGTTTTCCGCTCATGATCAAGGCCTCGGCCGGCGGCGGCGGCAAAGGCATGCGCGTGGTCCAGGCCGCGCCGGATTTCGATGCAGCGCTGGCCATGGCCCGCCGGGAAGGACAGGCCTCATTTGGCAACGGCGATGTCTATCTGGAAAAGTACATTGCCCAGTCCCGCCACATCGAGATTCAGATTCTGGCCGACCGGTTCGGCCATACGGTGCATCTGGGAGAGCGGGAATGCAGCATTCAGCGCCGCCACCAGAAACTGATTGAAGAAGCGCCCAGCGTGGTCGTGGACAGCGCGTTGCGCCACGAGATGGGCCAGGCGGCGGTACGGGCGGCGGCAGCGGTCCAATATGAGAATGCCGGCACGGTCGAGTTTCTGTTTGATGGCACCGAGAGCAAATACTACTTTCTGGAAATGAACACGCGCCTGCAGGTTGAGCATCCCGTGACCGAAATGGTTACGGGCATCGATATTGTCAAGGAGCAGTTCTCCATCGCGGATGGCCGGCGTCTGCATGTGCAACAGGAGAACGTCCAGCCCAAAGGCTGGGCCCTCGAGTGCCGCATTACCGCCGAAGATCCCTTCCGCAATTTCCTGCCCAACACCGGCGTGGTCTCCTTTCTGCATGAACCCACCGGACCCGGTGTGCGGGTGGAAAGCAGTCTGTACCGGGGCTGTCCCATCGATCTCTATTACGATCCCATGGTGGCCAAACTGATCGTCTGGGGCGAGAGCCGGGCGGAGGCCATCATGCGCATGCGGCGGGCCCTGAACGAATACCGGATCACTGGCATCAAGACTTCGATTCCCTTCCACATGTCTGTCATGAAAAGTACGGAATTCATGATGGGCAACTTCGACACCGGTTTCATTGACCGCAAACAGCTGGTGGACGATGTCGGGGAACGCCACCGCTGTGCCCGCATTGCCGCGGTGACCTCGGCATTGCTGGTGCATGAGGAGAAACGCCAGGCCATCACCCTGCGGGAACCGGCCGCTTCCGGATCGGCGGACATGTGGCGACTGGCCGGGCGTATGCGCTCGATGGGGAGCCGCTGGTGAAATACTTCGTGGACATCGAAGGGGAAGTCTTCGAAGTGGACATCTCCCATGATGAAGTGCGGGTGGATGGCGAACGGGTAGACATCAACCTGGAGCAGAGCGGCATTCCCGAACTGTTCAGTGTGCTGATTGACTCCCAGAGTTACGAGGTGCTGGTCCAGGCCACTGCGGAGGAGGTCAAGGTCGCTCTGAGCGGCTACAGCTTTCAGCTGAATGTGCAGGATGAAGCGGAACGCCGGCTCCAGATGGGCAGGCGCCTGGAAGTGGCGCCCGACGGCGAACTGCATGTGGAAGCCCCGATTTCGGGCGCGGTGATCAGCGTGCCTGTTGCCGAGGGGGATGAGGTGGTGCTGGGCCAGACCCTGGTGGTGCTGGAGGCCATGAAAATGGAAAACGAGATTTCCGCGCCGCGGGCTGGCACAGTCAAGTCCGTGCTTGTGGCGGCAGGGGAGCGGGTGGATCTGGATGCCACCATGATTGTCCTGGCATAGCGGCAGACACACTTGGACCAGCCCCCTTGCCCGGGGCCGATCGATCCGCAAGCCGATCCCAGATTCCCGCCCTGGCCCAGGGGCCAGGGCGGGTACGCACCGGAAGAATCCCGCCGGTGGCACCGCGGGATCCCCACCATGCCGGAATGGCGCATCGGACGCCAGACGCAATGCACGCAACAGGATCTCTGACCTGCCCGGCCGCTGCTCCCTGCTGTCCAAAGGGAAAAGGACCCCACTGCAAACTGCGCCACGTTCCAGGGTCCGGTTGCAGGCAGGGCGGCGCAGGGACTGCACCGGACCGGTATGAGGCACACGGCCTGTGGGCCATCTGCGTCGCGGGGTGGCTCTCCACCTTGGCTGGGTTCGAGCCAGGTGTGGCCTGCGGCTGCAGGTCGCGCTTTGGCATAATGCCCCTGTACGTGGGTTTCACATGGACAAGGAGCAGCCCCCATGCATTCGGATCTGACCCCGCAGCAACTGGCCGAGTTCAAGAAGCAAGGCTACCTGGTGCTGGCGGCCCGTTTCTCCGCGGACGAAGTGGCCCGTATGCAGGCCGAGGCCGACCATATCCTGGAACTGATCATCAATTCGTCCCTGGCCAACGGGCGTCAAAGCCGCCGGCTGGACATTCGGGCCCTGACCGCCGATCAATGGATGGTGCGCAAAATCCAGCCCATCAATGATCTGTCTCTGTATCTGTCGGAAGTCGCGGCCGACGACCGGCTGTTGGCCCCCATGCGCCAAATCATGGATGACGAACCCGTTTTGATGGAGGAGAAACTCAACTATAAGCAGCCCGTGGCGGGCCCCATCGGCAATCTGGAAGCCAAAGCCATGGACGACCGGTTCCCGGTGCACAGCGACTACGCCTACTACAAGGCCCAGAACTATCCGCCGGACATTCTCTCCTCGGCCATCACCATGGATGCCTGTCGGGCCGACAGTGGTCCCATCCGGGTCTGGCCGGGCAGCCACAAGACGGACCTGGAGCACGAGTCCATGGACAACGGCTTGCAGGTCAAACCGGACCTGGTGGATTTTGGTGGTGGCATGGATGTGCTGGCACCCGCCGGCTCGGTCCTGCTGTTCCACGCCCTGCTGATCCACAATTCCGTAGGCAACACGTCCGGGGTGCCGCGCCGCCTGATGATCTACAGTCACTTTCCGCGGCGGGCAGGCATTGCCCATGACATCCGCAACGGCCCCACGCGCCTCCAGGAAGCGCCTTGGGAATGGCAGTACCTGCGTCGGCGGATCCAGGGCGAGGTCCCTCCCGCGTTCCAAGCTCCGGTGCTCTGAACTCGACTTTGTATAAATCGGCCTTGGATCCACAAAGCAGGCGGGTATAAGGATGGTTTAAGGTCCGCCCCGAAGGTCCCCATCTGCCTACCCTGTTGTAGCGTTGTGGGAATCCTTTGCGCCGCTCTTTGATCCTCGCACTTGGTGCTCCGACAAGGATAGCCAGACTGCCAAGTCATTGCGGAGAGCGCCTCCAAGATACCGCTATCCTTGAGCATAAATCTGTCTATGACCGTCTAAATACGGACTTGAGCCTCATCCGTGTAGTCGAATCGAAACTCTCGGCCACGGAATTTGACAAATTGCTTGCAGCAAGATCCCTGAAGCCGGTGTGAACTGCTCCCTGGAAAATTTTGGTTGCCAATGACTGACAATGCTATCGATATTGTAAAGGCACAGGACGCAATGGCGGCTCACCGCTACTTGTTCACGCTCTGGCCACAGCAATGGGTGACGTATTCGGAAATGCATGAATGGAAATTGTGCAAACTTATAGACTCGGAGAGAGACAAAATCCCTGCAAATCCTGGTATTTACACCTTGTTGACGCTCCCGGGGATCGCGAACCATCCGGCCTGCTCATATCTTATGTATGTCGGGCAAACGATTTGCTTGCGAAGGCGATTTGGGGAGTACCTAAACAAGGAGCGGAAAGAGACAGAACGTCCAATGATGTTTCGATTCCTCAAAAAATACTCTGACCAGGTGTGGTTCTGCTTTACACTTGTCGATTGTAGTTTGCTTGACACAGTCGAAAACGGGCTAAAGAATGCCTATATTCCTCCCCTGAACAGTGCCTTTTCAGGTGAACTTAGTAGAGTTGTGGGGGCATTCTAATGACTATGGGGAATGGGTCAAATGGGTCACGACAAATCATCCTTCCGGCTCTACGTGCCCGGATGGGGCAATGGTGGTATTACGTATCAGCCATGAAAATGTCAGACATTGCTGAACGAATCAGTATTGCCAGCGAGATACACCAGAGCGAGTTGCTTCAAGATCTGCTTCAGCGTAAATTGACTGACCGTGCCACTGGAATCGCCGATTATCTCATCGCACAGGATCAGCGGCTTTTCAATTCCTTGGTTATTGGCACCTATGGTGGCGATCCCCAATGGCACGAAGTGTCCATCAAGAGTGCACCTTCTACTCTGCAGGGGGGATTGCCAACCCATCTGGAAGGTATTCTTGGGGTATTGGTTTTGGATGGCAACGAAAAACTTTTTGCCATTGACGGACAACATCGTGTTGCCGGCATAAGAGAGGCATTGAATCGCAACAGCCCCCTGCAAGACGAAGAAGTGTCAGTAATTTTCGTGGCCGGAGTGACTCAAGATCATAGACAAGACGACCCTGAAGGTTTTGAACGTACCCGCCGTCTTTTCACGACCCTGAACCGTTATGCCAAGCCAGTGAGCAAAACGGATACCATTGCTCTTGACGAAGACGACTCGATTGCAATTGTCACCAGGTTGCTGGTAGAAGATCATCCTTTGTTTTCCGGCAAGATTTCTCTGGGACAAGGGAAGAACATTCCTGTGTCCGATCAGAGGAGCTTTACCAGTATCGTCACGTTGTACGACAGCTTAGACGCTTACTTAAAGGAAGATACACGATGGAACCAATTCAAAAGATTTCGTCCCAATGAAGAAAAATTGACAGAGATCCGTTCAAGGGCGTTTCAACTTTGGGACATCTACTGCGAACATTTTTCTGAGTTGATGGAATTCAAGCAAATTGCACCGGGTGAAAAGATCGCTGCGAAATACAGACACCCTGATGGAGGGCATTTGTTGTTTAGACCTATAGGCCTCTTGGCCTCGGTTCGTGTTGTACATGCTCTCATGAAGTCCATGAATCTTGCGGTTGAGGACGCGATCTGTCGAATTGCCCAGATACCAATGGAACTACACCATAAGATGTGGAGCGGTCTGGTGTGGGATGCCAGAAACAAACGTATGATTACTTCTCGAGAGAATCAGCGTGCTGCTAGAAACCTGATGTTTCACGCGGCCGGAGGCGACTTGACTTATTTCAAACAAACTACTGTCTCATCTCTGAGAACAGAATTGGCCGGCCTCCTCAACAGAGACGAGAAAGAAATTCGCCTTGATCGTTGCATTTACGTTGACCGATCTTGAAGGCTGCCTTTTCCCTCTCGTACCAAGGACTTGAGAGCCACTGACAGGAAATGTGTGGCCGTCTCAATGTCTTCATTCGTGGTGAAGCATCGACCTCCAACTCATCCGCAGCGACAGGAGTATCCGCCTCATCTGCGATCATGTGGAACGGGTGACCACGTGGCCACCTGCGATCAGACCTGTTCGCGAACCCCTCCGAAGCTATGTAGTCAACGGCTACTGACAAGGTGCTCACAAAGCCTAGCGCACGGTGGCTATCACACCCACTACCCTCTCTGGCCTCATCAGGAGCACTTCCGGCAGCAGTACACTAATGGTGATGCCATCCGCAGCAGACACAACCGGAATTGTAAAAAGAACGAGACGTGTGGCAATTAGCCGAAGCCTACGAATTTCACAACGCAATCAAGCAGGCAGCTGAAAACTGCTTGCCTTTGTGCAAGGCTAACGGTGCCCTCAACTCAGCAACATCACTACAAACGTAGCCCGTAAGGAGTGGCGAAATGATGACCAGTCCGGACCAGCAACTGCGCCTACTGACGCTACTCGACAAGCTGGACAGGCTTAAGCGGTGAGAACCGCAAGCCATACAAGAGCAGAATGAACGCAGCATGAGCTTTGAACTCGCAGGAATGAACGGGCCAGAACATCGCGACATCGTAACTCTGTTCAATAACGGGCTGATTCGGAGCCGCCATTCGTTATTGGACAACCCTGCCAACCAATGGTCATCCGCGGGCATCTATGCCTATGACATAACCGATGACGGCAAGGATTATCTGAATGAGCATAGGCACCTGCTTCAACCGGTCAGCCCGTAGAGCAATCAACAAGCAACCAGCCTGCCCGTGTATTCATCATTCATGGCACTGACCCAAGTGGTTATGTTCCCCAAGTGGAAACAGTGTGCCGTCAAAACGGTCTTGAATCCATCAAGATGATGGAGCAACCCAACCGAGGGCGGGGTTTACCTGACAAACTCAGGGACAATATGAACCAAGCCGACTACTACGTAGCGGTACTGACTGTGGACGAAACAACGACCAACGGCGAACAGCGCGCTCGCCCAAACGCTTACGCCGAAGCCGTGACGGCACATCACATCAATCCAGAACGGCTAGCCATTCTGCGAGAGGACCAAGTCGAGATACCCACTAATCTCCAAGGGTTGGGGTACATCCCACTGGAAGGCCAGTGGTCAATGCAACTGTTACAGGAATTCAGAGCAGCCGGGCTCGTGTAGCCGGAACCAACAGAACGACCGGTGCCGGTGCAGTCGTCGATATAGACCGCGTGCAGTGGGGTCGAGCATCTCCCGCGGGCACGATCGAGAGCCTGTGGCTCCCTTTGTTTGATGGTTCCGGCGGTATGCGGATGCGCTCGAAGGGGGTGGATTCCACCCACAAGGCGCGGACGGGGTCCTCCCTCTCCAGCGGGATGTGTACTACAGCCGTTGCCAGACGGACCTTGTGCTCTCTATACCGAAACTGGCGATATACCGTGTACCATTGCATGATGCACACCTCGGGTCAATCTCGCCACAGATGGCCCGTGCGGGTCTGATGCCATACGGCTGCTTCGGACAGGCACAGACGGACCGCCATAAGTAGACTCCGTTGTGAGGCGCAACGCCATGCCCGTACCTTGATTTCATGGATTTGTCAACAGGCCCTAAGTATTCAAGTGCTCAATGAGACAGAGCGAGCAGGGCTGACTGTACGCAGCGAACGGCTTCGGCGATTTCGTCATCGGTGGTGAAGCGTCCAAAGCTGAAGCGCACGGATGCTTCTGCCTGCTCGGTGTTGAGTCCGATGGCACGAAGCACATGAGATGGTTCGGGGATACCCGATGTGCAAGCTGCACCTGTAGACGCGGCGAGGCGAGGTTGAAGTGCGCCGAGAATGTCTTGGGCACTGAAGTCAGCAAATATCAGGTTGGCATTTCCTGGATGACGCTTGTCGGACGGAGGGCCGTTTAGGTTGACAGAATGCTCTCCTGCCACGAGTGCTGCCACGAAACGGTCGCGCTGTACCGCTACTCGACAGCGTTCTTGCTCCTGTGCGGACGACGCCACGATCTCAGCCGCGGCTCCCATGCCCACACACAGAGGTAAGGGCACCGTGCCCGACCGCAGGTCACCCTGCTGACCGCCTCCATGGATGATCGGCTCGATCATCGGCTGTACATCTCTGCGAATATACAGTGCTCCAATGCCCTGCGGCCCATACATCTTATGTGCCGACAGACTGATTAGATCCGCGTGCTCGGATAAGATACTTATGTCCATTGCACATGGGGCCTGTGCCGCGTCGCAGTGGAACAGGACGCCGCGCGGGACGAGCAGGTTGGATACCGCCGCAACGTCCTGAATTGTGCCTATCTCGTTGTTGACAGCCATGACCGATACTGCCAACACCGATTCGTCAAGACGACAACTGAGAGCATCCAGGTCAACGAATCCTTCAAGGTTTACAGGGATCATCTCCAGTGTGAACCCTTTCTGCTCAGCAAGGAAACGCGCAGCCGCTAGTACACACTTGTGCTCAATTGCACTTACAAGAATCCGGTGTCGTGTAGCGGGAGCGCTTCTCGCCAAACCAAGAAGCGCGAGGTTGTTGGCCTCGGTTGCGCCAGAGGTGAAGATAATCTCGTCAGGGTCGGTGCCGATAAGAGCAGAGACTGCGGTTGCCGCCTCTTGAACCGCCTCCGCAGCGCGCCATCCCACGATATGATCACTGGAGTGGGGGTTGCCAAAGGCATCGTGCCAATAAGGAAGCATCCTCTCGACTACGCGAGGGTCGACCGGAGTGGTGGCCTGATAATCCGTGTATATAACTTTTGTCAATTACCCTTCCTGACAGATACATCTGTATTCGTAAGCATCACTTAAAATAGTGTATTCTCCTACTGGACACTATGCCCAGTAGGAGAATACATGGTTTGGAGACCACTGCACCAAGACAACTATCGTCCACAGTTGTCGGGACATGAGACCTTTTCCCTGCGATATGGTTGGCTGAAGAAGGCATTCGATGCCATTCAAGAAACTGAGGGGACTGCCAATCGGGAAGTATTCACTGGCAAAGACGCTATCGCTCGCTTTGGTGTCGGCAAGAACATGGTGAATTCGATCCGCCATTGGGCCAAAGCTACCGGTGTTATCAAAGAAGTAGAGCTGGAGCACCGCTTCAGCACAACTGATCTGGGACGCCTCATCTTTGACAGCGATGGGATTGACCCATACATGGAAAACCCAGACACTTCATGGCTTGTTCATTGGCAGGTAACCGGACATCCGGCCAAGACTACGTGGTTCTGGGCATTCAATTACTGCCCTGCACTCTCATTTGAGCGCGACATGCTGGTCCGGGCAATCTCAAGACTTGCCGAAGAGCGAAAGTGGAGCCGAGCGTCGGCTGCAACAATCAAGAGGGACGTTTCCTGCTTTGTGCGCACCTATGTCGCACAGCCCGTGTTTCGACAGACGAGCTATGAAGATGCTCTCGAGTCACCGCTGATTGAACTCGGATTGATCAAACAGATTGGAAAGCGCGATGGTTTCAGATTTGTTCGCGGCCCCAAGCCATCGCTGGGAACAGCGGTCTTCTGCTACGCCGTGACTGACTTCTGGAATAAGCGCGCTCCCAACACCGATACACTGTCCTTTGAGGCTATTTCACACGATCCGGGTTCACCTGGAAGGGTATTTCTGCTAGCCGAAAATGATGTCATAGACCGACTCAGCAGACTGGAATCCATTACCGGTGGTATTTATCAATGGTCTGAGACAGCGTGTTTGAGGCAGTTGATCCGAGAACGAAAGCTTGATGATCACGAGGCACTTGACATAGTAAGGGAAAATATCTGAGTGCATCATGGAAGGAGGCGGCGTGATGCCACTTGCTGACTACGTTCAGGTAGCCCGACGCTTCCAGCGATCGATCCGCATTGACACTGATCTGTCTAATCCAGCTGCCCTTGAAGGATTCGTCTGTCCTGAATCCTCTGCCGTTGTACTTCAGACGATGGCGCGGCACATAGCCGCGGATGGCCAAGGGGCATTCACATGGACAGGTCCTTACGGAACCGGAAAGTCGAGCCTCGTTGTCGCGCTTGGTACCGTACTGAGCGGCAATAGCAAGGTGAGAAGCTCCACCACTGCTGCCCTAGGTACAGAGACAGCCATGGCGATTTGGAATGCTCTGCCGCCACGCACACGAGGGTGGCGCATTCTTCCTGTGGTTGGACAGCGCGCTAGACCCGCCCAAATACTCGGCGAGGGAATAGAGAGGGCACGACTTGTCCGCACACGACCGGAAGAAATTTGGACGGACACGGATGTCTTGCGCACTCTCACGCGCATTGCAAAACGTGACCCACGCAACACCGGTGGTTTGATCATCTTCATAGATGAGATGGGCAAATTCCTGGAAGGGGCTGCCTATGACGGCACTGACATCTACTTTTTTCAGGAGTTAGCGGAGCTGGCTTCACGTAGCAACAGGCGTCTGATTGTTATCGGAGTACTTCACCAAGCATTTGAGGAGTATGCACATCGCCTATCTCGCGAGATGCGCGACGAGTGGGCAAAGATCCAGGGTCGATTCATCGATCTCGCTGTCAATGCGACGTCCGACGAGCAGATAGAGCTGATGGGGCGAGCGATAGAGACTAAGTTCAGTCCGAGCCGTGATCACAACCACCTTGTAGATGAAGTCGCAACGCTGACTAGACGATATGTAAACCCCGACGCTGTGGCTGCGTGCTGGCCGCTTCACCCCATCACTGCATGTCTGCTTGGTCCCATATCGCGTCGGCGTTTCGGACAGAACCAGCGCAGTATCTTCGGTTTTCTGAATTCCACGGAACCGCAGGGATTTCAGGACTTTCTTCAGAATTCCCCGGTTAATGACTTATATATCCCTGAGCTGCTATGGGATTATCTTCAGTTTAATCTGGAATCCGCAATCATGGCCTCGCCTGACGGACACCGTTGGGCAACGGCCACCTATGCTCTGCACCGCTGTGCGACGGGCGGAGGCAGCACACTACACCTCCAACTTCTCAAGACGATAGCCCTTATTGATCTGTTCAAAGAGCGCTCCGGGCTGATTGCAAGCCTAGAGCTGTTGAATCTGGCAGTCCAGAGCTGCGCTAAGGAGGAGATCAGGGAAGCTGTCGCGGAGCTTGAACGCCAATCGCTCATCATCTACCGGAAGTTCAGTGGTGGATACAGCATCTTTGAGGGTAGTGACTTTGACATAGACAGAGCCGTGGATGATGCATATGGAACTATCAGTGACTTGGATTTCGCCAGATTAACAAGGCTGGCCGGCCTCCAGCCTGTCATTGCCAAACGCCACTACCATGAGACTGGAGCATTGCGGTGGTTTGACACGGCTGTCGTTCCACTTGGGGAACTGGAAGAAGTTGTAAGAAGCTACAAACCGCAGAATGGTTCGGTGGGGTTGTTTCTCTTGGTGCTACCGATACTTGGTGACTCGCAAGAGACTATTGACCAAGCGGTCAGTAGCTGCATCAGTATTCCTATGGGGTGGGACGTGATTGTTGGCGTGCCTCAGCGGAGAGCATGGGCTATCACAACGATCGCGCGGGACCTGATGGCGTTGGAATATGTTCGGGACGATACGCCGGAACTACAGGGTGATCGAGTTGCTAGGCTTGAGGTGTTATCTCGTATAGCCGATCTGCAAGGACAGATCGAGAGTGAAGTGAGGAGTGTCTTGGATGACGCTACTTGGTATCGTAATGGTGCCTCTCCACAACACCTAGACCAAGCCGCACTCAACAGTTTGGCGTCTGACCGTGCGGACTCCAGATTCCACAGGTCGCCGCACATTCATAACGAGCTGCTAAACCGAATCAAGCCGTCCAGCAACGCGGTTGCCGCCCGAAATATGCTCCTGCGACGAATGGCACTCCAGCAGGGAAACCCGCGGCTGGGCATTGAAGGCTATCCATCAGAGGGCGGATTGTTCAGTTCATTGCTTGAAGCTACAGGACTTCATCGCGAACTCAAAGGCAGATTTGGATTTGCGCGGCCAACACTAGCGACTGAAGATCCCGGCAATCTTGCCCCTGCCTGGGAAGCGGCTGAGTCGCTTCTTAGGTCCAATGTCCACAAGACTACATCGCTGTCGGAAGTCTACGATATCTGGCGAAAGCCGCCGTTCGGAATCCGAGATGGGCTACTGCCCGTGCTGGCAGTGGCGTTCGTACTGACGCACGGACACAAGATTGCGCTGTATCGACAGGGACTCTTCCAGCCAGTGCTGACTGATCTCGAAGTGGAGTATCTGAGTAACGACCCGTCCGACATTCAGCTCCGTTGGATGGAACTCTCGGATATGTCACGCCAACTCCTGTCTGACATGGCCGACATCGTGCGCGACATGGACTCCAAGAATACGCTAAGCCATCTTGAGCCTATTGATGTCGCCAGAGGGCTGGTCTCTATCTACGACCAGTTGCCAGAGTGGGTTGGACGTACCCAACGGCTCTCGGCAAATGCGAAACGTGTCCGACAACTTTTCAAACAGGCTAACGATCCGAATCGGTTCATCTTCGACGATATCTCTCAACTGCTCAGAGCAAATGAAGATGAGTGGCAAGGTGCGCGGTTGGTCGCAGATGTCGTTCGGGAAGGGTTGGAGGAGTTGTCCTCGGCCTATCCGGAGATGTTGCACCGTCTGCTCGGGACACTGCTAACCGAATTGGGAGTTCCGAACACCTCGGAACCTATGTTGGCTGAACTCCGCGCGCGGGCGGCGAATATCCGGCAGGTCAGTGGAGATCATCGACTGGAGGCGTTTATTCTGCGTATATCGCAGTTCCACGGATCGGACGCGGATATGGAGTCCTTGGCGAGCATGGCGACCAACAAGCCTCCGCGTCAGTGGGTGGATTCCGATATCGACCGGGCGAGGATCGCGCTTGCCGAGATGGCGCGAGACTTTATCAGATACGAGGCATTCGCCCACGTAAAGGGTAGACAGGATCACCGTCTTGCGATGGCTGTTGTAGTCGGATTGAATGGGGAGCCATTCCATGATGAGTTTGAGGTTGCGGACAGCGAGCAAACACAGGTAGAGAACTTGATCAGGCGTGTTCGGGCAACCCTTAACGAAAGCGGTGAAGAAGAGCAAACCATAATACTCGCTGCTCTCGCAGGTGTGACAGCTGAGTATTTGCAGCGAGCAGCGCCGGAGTCGTCTTCAGTCCAGGGGAGAAAACGTCTTGATGCAAAGCGATGAACGCCACGTACTGGGCCTGTCGGGTGGACGCGACAGTGCCGCTCTCGCGATCTATATGCGGCAGAACTATCCCGACTTGGATATCGATTACTTCTTCACTGACACAGGCAAGGAGTTGCCGGAGGTCTACGAGTTTCTAGTGAAGCTAGAGGGCTTTCTAGGCAAGCCCATACTGCGCCTTAACCCGGACCGCGATTTTGACTTCTGGCTAAAGCGATACAACAACTTTCTGCCATCTCCGCAAACCCGCTGGTGTACCCGCCAACTGAAGCTGCGACCCTTTGAGCAGTGGGTACATCCGATGCTGGAAGACGGCAGCACAGTGTACAGCTACGTGGCAATACGCGCCGATGAAGAGTACCGTGAAGGGTACGCTTCCAAACATGACAACCTGATCGTGAGATTGCCACTGAAGGAAGCAGGCATAGACAAGACCGGTGTGCTGGAAATACTCAAAGGCACAGGTTTGGGACTGCCGGCGTACTACGAATGGAGAACTCGGAGTGGCTGCACGTTCTGCTTCTTCCAACAGAAGGTTGAATGGGTGCGTCTGATGGAACGCCACCCCGAATATTTTGAGGAAGCCAAGAGCTACGAGAAGAATGCGTTGGAACATGGCTCCCCTTTTACCTGGAGCCAAGGCGAATCGCTGAATGAATTGGCGCAGCCTGCTCGCGTTGTGCAGATCGTGGCAGAACATAAGCGACGACTGGAGAGAATGAGGGCGAAAGTACAGACCAATCCACTCCGACCAGACGCAGAACCTATTGACATCGACGATCTGTACGGGCAGGCAAAGGTCTGTCTGGCGTGTCATAAATAAAGCAATCTGAATGCAGACGGTCAAAGACCAGAATCGTACCGTTCCAGAACGCGAGAGAGTGTACGGGCCTGCCACAACTGCGAAGGCGTGGGGATGCCGGGGATGTCCGATTCTTCCCCGCGTTTTTAGAAAAAAACTGGATACTCAGAAGCTGGACCCTGCCTTGTGTGATGTTCTGGGCGGATCATTTACATACGGTCAGCTTGACTCGGAGTTTATTGGCTGTCATTACTCCGAGGAACTTCATCTGAGCAATCTAATAACATTCCTGAGACCCCCCTACCACCCCCACTTCCATCAGCATGTGCGCCAGTTACATAATACAATCGCAGTGCCTGCAGGAGTTACGCTGACATGGTTGAAAGGCCTTCCGCTGCAAACTCGCACTCATAATGCCGTATTAAGGGGATTGTCCAACCAAGGCATTGAACACATTCTCCATCGCCCCATCACGATTGGCGATCTCATGAAGTTCAGAGGAATGGGGATTGCTTCTCTGATCGACTTGCTCTGTGTTATGGAAAGCACGGAAGGACAGCAGGCTACGGAGGAAACGCTGGGCCCAACAGTATCTGAAGTTTTTCCTTACTTCGATCTTGTTGGAGTGTTCCAAGAAGCCGGCGAACGAGGAGTCGAGGAACGGCTTCAATCATTTTCCTCAACTTTGGAACTCATGTGGAGTCTTGCGCTTTGGGCTCAGTCCGAGAGTGAGGCTCGCACATTTGGTGAGGCCATTGAAAGCGCGATGACGCAACCCAAATCACTTGAGGAGTGGCAGAGGTTTTCAAGGATCAAGTTGGATCGATTTGCACCGCCTCTTCCCCATCCATACGAAATTCTGGATGGCTGGGCAACACAGCTTGGAGATCGTGAACGTACGATTCTCCGGGAACGCATAGCAAGAGGGAGACGCAGAACACTTGAAGACTTGGCGTGTAGTTTAGCAATCACCCGTGAAAGAGTACGCCAGCTTGAACACCAGCTCAAACAGCGGTTGAAAGGGTTTCTGTCTGAGAAGAAGGCTAAACCAATAGTGTGGCGTGTAGAGACTGTAAGAGCAGCCTTACACCCTGTTGCATTGCAAACCACAGTCAAGCAGTTGCTTCATCCACCTTCCAATGCCAATGACTATCATGCTGTTCTGCTGGACTTGGCAGGGCCATGCAGACTCGATGGTGAGTGGTTAATCAGTGACAAAGCAAAGAGAACTGATCCCACCCCTCACATCCTGTCCCAAGCGGATGAATTCGGCCGGCTTGATCTTGCTCTTGCGACGAAGGAGCTGTCCAAGTGGGGGCTCGACTCATCACTGCACATCAGGTGGCTAAATAATCAATCTCGCATTCGTTATTTTAACGGCCAACTGGTTCGTTGGGGCACTTCAGTGAGTGACCGCCTTGCGTTTGCACTTGCTGATCTGGATCGCGCAGCAACCCTTGAGGAACTGCGGGATCATATCCAGGAAACGACAAGCTCCACAACCGCTCTGAATGCCATTGCCTCAGATGAACGCATAGTCAAGGTTGACCTCAATCATTATGCCCTTGCAGAATGGGGCCTGCCGGTATACAGCAGCGTGGCATATTCCATTCGTAATTTTCTTGAAGAACATGGAAAGCCAATGCCGATTCAAGATGTCGTGGAGTACATGCTTCGAAACTTCAGTGCCACCGAATCTACGGTGCGAGCATACTGTGCTGCTCCCCTGTTCGTGATACAAGATGGATTGGTGAGACTACGAACTACTGACTTTTCCTATCCTGACACCGCTGATTCACTTCGCCGCAGCTCCGGCATTTTTCGTCTTGGTTTAGGGCGCGTGGCAATCTTGATCCGAGTTGACGCGGACATTCTTCGAGGTTCTGGTCGGGCCTTGGCTCAAGCTGGGGGTATGGTTCTGCATGTCAAAGTAAATGATCGCCTGACATTCTCAAGTGTCCATGGCGAATCAGTTACGCTGACCTATCCCGAAACATCCATTGTCGGCCCATCTATAGGTTCCATCCGTGCGATTGTTGAGAGACTTTCCGGCAAGGTCAATGACCTGCTGACTCTGATACTGGACCGATCGGATATGTCGGTCAAAGCGCGGCTCACACGTCTTGAGGACCATGAACCGGGTTGGGCTCTTGTGTCACGACTTACAGGAGTGGAGGCAGGCAGTGGAATGGACGGTCTCGCACAGGCGTTGGTGTGTCAGAGAGGTGAAGTCCGTGCAGTCCTCAGTGCACGGAGAGACGATACGGTCATTGGTGCACTGCCGCCACCCACATCGTCATCCCGTCTTGAGCATGCATTATCCGAGCTGGGCAACCAGATTGTCCAAGCTAGGGCGGTGTCAACTTGAGCCTGTCTCGTCAATTTCCAGAGGTGCGTCCAGTTTATGAAATACCTGACGAGGATCTGGTTGGCGAAGTGCTCATTCCAGCGATGCGTTGCTGCGAAGAACTCAGGATAGCCGCGGGCTTCTTTTCGTCCAGGTGTCTTGCTCAGATTGCTCCCGGTCTGGCTGCATTTGTCAATGACTCGCAGGGAACACTCGACTTGATGGTGTCTCCTGAACTGTCCCGGGAGGATCAAGAAGCGATACGCAGAGGTGTTGCGGAACCTGCAATAGTTCTGCAAGAGGCACTCCAGCGTTTGTTTGAACAGGCCCAACTATCCCACGCAGCCATTGAAAAACATACTGTTGAAACTCTCTCGTATCTTGTGGCTAGTGGAAGGATGCGGCTGAGAGTGGTATTCATGCAAGGAGGCATGTATCACAAGAAGATATGGCTGTTTCGATCGGGTGAAGACTGGCTTGCTGTTCATGGTTCTGGAAACGCGACAGAGCGGGGCTTGTTAATGAATGGTGAGCAGATGTCTGTTGACAGAGCATGGGCAGACGGCAAACAGTCTAAAGAACGAGTAACTATCTTTCTGCGGCAGTGGGAGGCCAGATGGAATAATCACCATCCAAGCTCACTTACAGTTGAGGCGGAACAAGCCTTAAGGGTTTTGCGGGACGATGGAATAACCATCCCACCTACGGTTGTTGACTTCTGGGAGGCATGGTGTCATGACAGTGACGCGGGACTCGAACCACCGCTTCCTCCCGGCCGTCGACTCGCTCCTGTTCAACAACGTCTGAGTATCCCGAAGAATCTAGTGTGGAGATCGGGACGCTTTGCCCACCAGGGTCCTGCAGTCGATGCCCTTCTAAAGAACAACGGTGGCATCCTCTCAATGGCGACTGGAGGAGGAAAGACTCGAACCGCCCTCATTGCCGTGACCGAATTTCAGATGGATTCGGATCGGCATCTCTGTGTGATTGTTCTTGCTCCCACAAGACCACTGATCAGACAGTGGGCCGAAGATATTCGCGAGTTTGGCATTGAGCCAGTAGTTTTATCTGGCATGGGGATGACTCACCGGCAAGCGGAGCTTGAACGAATGGCTGTCGCTTTTGCTACACTCCGACCGAGGACCGAAGTTCTGTTGCTCACGCACTCGCTGTTTACCAAAGCAGCCTCTTCAGATCGTATGTGGATTGAGAATCTTTCAACTTCGGTTGACCGAATTCTCATAGCAGATGAGGTGCATCGCCTTGGCTCTCCGATATTTCTGAAACGACTCCCAACATTCTTCGATCGACGCATCGGTCTATCTGCCACGCCAGTACGCCAGTACGATCCGGATGGGACAGACAAACTGTTCGATTTTTTCGGTGGCGAGCCCGTCTTTGATTTCTCACTCAGAGACGCAATAAGGGCAGGTTGTTTGGTTCCTTACTCATATCATCCACACGTGATTTGTTTCACGTCCGATGAAATGGATATCTATGAGGACCTGACTGAACAACTAGTCAAGGCGGGTTTCCAGATCGATGATGACGGCAGGACAGTAGGAATGACGAAATGCATCGACCATTTACTGCGACAACGTAGGGCTTTGGTCGAGCAAGCTGATGAGAAACTAGCACGATTGGAATATGAGCTTAGCCGCATGCGAACATCGTCAATTTCCAAGACTCTCATTTATGCATCGGCCAAGCCCGTTGTCCCCGGGAAATCCAGACAGATCACCGCGGTTAACCGAATTCTTCAAGAACTGGATATCATATCTCACCAGTTCACGGCGGCGGAGACCCAGTCAAAGCAGTCGCAGTCAATACTGGATCGATTTGAATCCGGTGACTATCAAGTCCTTACGTCAATGCGAGTCTTGGATGAAGGCGTCAACATTCCTCAGACTGATACAGCCTTTCTATTGGCAAGTAGTACTGTTGAACGAGAGTGGGTACAGCGCCGTGGTCGCATCCTGCGCACGGCACCAGGCAAGGGTATTGCCCACTTGTACGACTTCGTTGTAGTACCTCCATACATCGAGACTGCTGCATCCAAATCGCTGTTACGTTCAGAACTTCGTCGCGTGGCGGCCTTTGCAGACTTGGCTGAGAATGAGTTCGACACTGGTGGTCCCAACGACCTGATTCGCAAATTGGAACGGAAGATATGGTAGGTGTGCCGTGGTCAAGGCAATTCGGCTAGTCACTGGAGCAGCGGGTGAGGCCGTGCAGGATGTCTCTGGATGCTATGAAGATTATCAGGCTGAATTAGTGCAGTTGTTCACCAAAGTCTTGCAGGTCATGCAGTCAGAACCATCCGAACACGCTCAGCGACGGGAAATAGAGGGACTCATCGTAGAGTTTGCTGGTCAGATCAGTGCAAAGCGAGAGGCCCCAGAGTGAGAATCGAAAGTGCATACATCAGCAATTTCAAACTTCTGGAAGATGTACAACTTCGTTTCTCCAGTGACCCATACCGTCCACTCACCGTTATACGCGCCGAGAACGGCTCTGGGAAGACATCTATCCTTCACGCACTCCGCTGGGCTATGTATGGCGTTCAGGGATTACCTGACAAAGAGATGCGGCTGACTTCTACTGCAATTCTTCCAGGACGGACTGTAACCGTACAGGTCCGAATTGAGTTTGCGGATGCCGATCCCATCTCTCGCAGAGAAGCACGGTACCGTCTTATTCGGACATGCTCAGAGATGCCCGGAGAAGGGGATGAATTTACCAGAACAAACGAAAGGCTGAGACTGTTGCGTCTCACGGACAGAGGAGAGGATGAAATTGAGGACGAGGATGGCAAGGACGCTGAGATCGCAGCTCTGCTTCCTCTCAATCTGGCAGATGTCTTCTTTACAAACGGGGATGACGTTCAGCGATTCATCGCTGGGGGACGCAATGCAGAACGCGAACGCCAAGATGCCGTTCACGCGGCGATTCGTCAACTGCTTGGCCTCGCTGATGTTGAGGCGGCAGAAGCACGACTCAAAACTGTTGCCAGAAAGATGCGCCGTCAACTATCCGAGACTGGAGGGGAGCTTCTGCAAAGAGCGGAGGCGGATCTTGACGAGGTCATTGGCAAGATTGAACATGAAGAATCTACTCGCCGGACTCTCATCCATCAGAAACGCGCTGTTGAAGATCAGATCAGACAGGATGAACGGGAACTTGATGACATAAAAGGTATTGGGCTATTGGATGAGATACAGGCCCGTATTCATGAAATTGAACAGGACATAATCGATTTGGGGAAGGAAGAAACAGATATCCGCAAAGTGATGAAGGCTCTACTCCAATCTGAGGATATGTCTAGATTGTTTATGGGAAGAAAGCTCGCATCTGGGTTGTCTGTTCTTGACAACTTGGCCAACGGGCATGTCATTCCAGGGCACTCGGTTGAGGTATTGAGAGATCGCCTTGAGTTGGGCCTCTGCATCTGTGGCGAGCCTCTTTCCCCCGGACATCCAAGATATCAACACGTATCGGATCTCATAGAGGAGCAAAGGGCAGTGGCACCTAGAATCCATCGCCTTACCGCCTTGTGGCATGAGGCCCGGAATGGACAAAATGCTGCCCGTGCCGCAACGGATAGCGACCGCTCGGTAACCCAACGTGCCGCAATGTTGCGAGAACGCTTTACGAAATGCATTGACCGACAGCGTCGCAAGCAGGATGCTCTTGCGCATGAGCGTAAGAGACGAGATGAGATAGATGAGGAACGAGTTCAAGGTCTTACGCAACGGATACAGTCAAATAGGGGCAAAGTGTCCGATATAGATCAGCGAATTGGGGAAGTCACTGCTCACCTCGATGGGTTGCAGGAGCAGAAACGGGTCTGTTCAGAACACCGTAAAGCACTCGAAAAGCAGGTAACTCTGAACCAAAAGAGCTTACTCCGGTCTCAGATAGCAAATGACCTGCTCAGGTTGGCAAGTGGCACTCTCGATCGATTGAAGGCAACATATGTACATCGGGTCTCATCTCGCATGAATGACATCTTTCTAAACATTGTTGGTGCAGATTCGAATCATCATGGCAACGTGTATACGGGCGTCAACATTGATGAGAGCAATCACGACATTGTGATTCGCTCGGTGGAAGGCAGAACGCTGGACGCAGATACGGAATTGAATGGTGCCGCGCAGAGAGCCCTAACTCTTGCTTTTATCTGGGCTCTTATGGAAGTAGCCGAGAGAGAAGCACCTCGAATTATTGACACCCCGCTAGGCATGACGTCCGGTGCTGTCAAACGCCGGATGGTCGATATACTGTCGGCACCGACTAGAGACAATGGGGTGTCCTACCAGATCGTGCTGTTCATGACTCGCTCGGAGATCCGAGACATTGAAGATCTGATCAAGGAAAGATCTGGAGTCATTGCCACTCTTACATGCTCCAAAGACTATCCGCGTGACCTTATCCACGACTGGAGTGCAGCTGTTCCAACTGTGCGAGTATGCGCCTGTAATCACCAACAGATCTGCTCAGTATGTGAGCGTCGCCTAGATGCTAGTTCAGGTGGGTTTGCCCGACGCGAAGAGGTGGGAATGTGACTGGCGTATCTCGATATGGCAATCAGGATCTTTTCCTGTCTAAGCCCTTCCACACAGCTTTTAGAGACAGACTGGTAAGTCAGACCGACGATAGCGTTCCGTTCAATCGACAGATTGACCTCTGGTGGTACGCACTCGGAGTCGGTGTCTCGGAAGGACGAAAGACAACCCTGCCAAGTCGCGATAACTTGGTGAAATTCAACGATGGAGGAATCCTGGAATCAGACCCGTGGCGCATCACACATCTTGAGCTACTGGTGCTCGCGGAGCGGGGAGAAAGTGACGCCTCGGATCCCGGGATCGTGATACAGACAGCCAATGAGTATGTAATGACAGGTTGTGAGTTGCTCAGCGAGGAGTTTCGGGGGGCGGTAGATCCTCAGCTCAAGTTGGTTTCTTGTATTCCTGGCTGAATGGCCATTCAGCCAGGAATACTTTGCTCTCAATGATCTCCGAACTTGGCATCAACCTCGGGCAGGGGCATATCCATGTTTGCTATCCGGCGTTTTTGTCTGATTTGGAATCCCTGTGAAACTGTTGCCGCTTCTGGCGCGGGCTGACTAGCCCACGCACTGCGGCAGGGCCATCTCCATCGTGTCCCGCAGGCCGAGCCGTCGCTTTGTCTGGAGGCTGATCCGTTCACTAGTTGCCGCAGGACACAGGAATGAAAGTGGATTTGGCGCGACCGGCAACCTGTGGTATATTTCTTCTTGCTGCCTTTTCGGAGGCACGGCAGATTAACAACTGAAGAGTGACAAGGCGGGTTATTGAAATTAACCTGTCAATTGACAAATTGCACAGGCAAACTCTTTTATGGAGAGTTTGATCCTGGCTCAGGATGAACGCTGGCGGCGTGCCTTACGCATGCAAGTCGAACGAGAAGGTGCGGTTTCGGCCGTGCCGGAAAGTGGCGAACGGGTGAGTAACACGTGAGTGACCTGCCCCGAGGAGGGGGACAACTCTGGGAAACCAGGGCTAATACCCCGTAGACCTGGCCGTCTTGGAAGCGGTTAGGTATAGCTCAGGCGCCTTGGGAGGGGCTCGCGGTCGATTAGTTTGTTGGTGGGGTAACGGCCTACCAAGATGACGATCGATAGCTGGTCTGAGAGGATGATCAGCCACACTGGGACTGAGACACGGCCCAGACTCCTATGGGGGGCAGCAGCGAGGAATATTGGACAATGGGCGCAAGCCTGATCCAGCAACGCCGCGTGGAGGAAGAAGGCTTCGGTTGTAAACTCCTTTTGTGCGGGATGAGACAAGGACAGTACCGCACGAATAAGTCACGGCTAACTAGGTGCCAGCAGCCGCGGTAATACCTAGGTGACAAGCGTTATCCGGATTTACTGGGCGTAAAGGGCTCGAAGGCGGCAATGCAAGTCTGGCGTGAAATCTCCTGGCTTAACCAGGAGGGGTCGTCAGATACTGCTTTGCTGGAGGCAGTGAGAGGGGTGTGGAATTCTCGGTGGAGTGGTGGAATACGTAGATATCGGGAGGAACATCAGTGGCGAAGGCGGCACCCTGGCACTGACCTGACGCTCATGAGCGAAAGCGTGGGGAGCAAACGGGATTAGATACCCCGGTAGTCCACGCTGTAAACGATGAGTACTAGGCGTAGGTAGCTACAGTTGTCTGTGCCGAAGCTAACGCGATAAGTACTCCGCCTGGGGACTACGGCCGCAAGGCTAAAACTCAAAGGAATTGACGGGGACCCGCACAAGCAGCGGAGCGTGTTGTTTAATTCGATGTAACGCGAAGAACCTTACCTGGGTTTGACATGTGCGTAGTAGTGAAGCGAAAGCGGAACGACCCTTCGGGGGGCGTACACAGGTGTTGCATGGCTGTCGTCAGCTCGTGTCGTGAGATGTTGGGTTAAGTCCCGCAACGAGCGCAACCCTCGTCGTTAGTTACAAGTGTCTAGCGAGACTGCCGATAATACATCGGAGGAAGGTGAGGACGATGTCAAGTCAGCATGACCCTTATATCCAGGGCTACTAACACGCTACAATGGGCGGTACAATGGGCAGCCAAAGAGCAATCTGGAGCAAATCCCACCAAAACCGTTCGTAGTTCGGATTGCAGGCTGCAACTCGCCTGCATGAAGTCGGAGTTGCTAGTAAACGCAGGTCAGCCATACTGCGTTGAATACTGTTCCCGGGTCTTGTACACACCGCCCGTCAAGTCATGGAAGTTGGTAACGCCTGAAGTCGGTGACCTAACCGCAAGGAAGGAGCTGCCTAGGGTGGGACTGATGACTGGGACTAAGTCGTAACAAGGTAGCCGTACCGGAAGGTGTGGCTGGATCACCTCCTTTTCAGGACCATGGTCGGGGGTCGCTGTGGATACAGTTCACCCCGCGGACCCCAATGTCCGTATTGGAATGTCGTAAGGGCCCGTCTTGTCACTCTTCAGCGGTTAGCATGCCGTTGAGGGTCTGTAGCTCAGCAGGTTAGAGCACTGTGCTGATAACGCAGGGGTCAGTGGTTCGAGTCCACTCAGACCCACAGGGTCACAGACCTTGGGCCTTGCGCCCGGCAGATTAACAACTGGATAGGATATGAGCATCTACACCAATTGATGTATGCGAAAAAAGCATTAAGCTACGAAGAGCATACGGGGGATGCCTAGGCGTCAGGAGCCGATGAAGGACGTGTAGCACTGCGATAAGCTGCGGGTAACCGTGCTAAGGTTGCGATCCGCAGATGTCCGAATGGGGAAACCCGTACCGATGAATGCCGGTACAGCCGGCGGTGAACACATAGCCGTCGTGCAGGGAACTCGGGGAACTGAAACATCTAAGTACCCGGAGGAAAAGAGATTATTCCGTCAGTAGTGGCGAACGAACGCGGAGAAGCCCAAACCGGTGCCGCTATGGTGGTGCCGGGGTTGTAGGACCAGCAAAGGCGAGCGGCAGATAGGGGAAGCGCACTGGAAAGGCGCTCCAGAGAGGGTGATAGACCCGTACCCGAAATCGTACCGTTCCAGGTTGGGATCCTGAGTAGCGCGGGACACGAGCAATCTTGCGTGAATCCGGGAAGACCACTTTCCAAGGCTAAATACTCCCGACGACCGATAGTGAACAAGTACCGTGAGGGAAAGGTGAAAAGTACCCCTATACGGGGAGTGAAATAGAACCTGAAACCGTATGCTTACAAGCAGTCAGAGCCTGATACTGCATTGCAGTCGGGTGATGGCGTGCCTATTGGAGAATGAGCCAACGAGTTACTTTCTGTAGCGAGGTTAAGGCAGTGACAGCCGGAGCCGGAGCGAAAGCGAGTCTGAACAGGGCGTCAGAGTTGCAGGGAGTAGACCCGAAACCAGGTGAGCTATCCATGACCAGGTTGAAGCTAGAGTAATGCCTGGTGGAAGACCGAACCGTTGTATGCTGCAAAATGCTCGGATGAGTTGTGGATAGGGGTGAAATGCCAAACGAACCTGGAGATAGCTGGTTCTCGCCGAAATAGTTTTAGGACTAGCGTCGCACCGTTGCCTGTCGGGGGTAGAGCACTGGATGAGGTAGGGGGCTGAGAGCCTACCGAACTCAACCAAACTCCGAATACCGGCAGTTAAGGGCGGCAGTTGGACCGCGGGAGATGAGTTTCGCGGTCGAAAGGGAAACAGCCCAGACCGTCAGCTAAGGTCCCCAAGTGACAGCTAAGTGGGAAAGGATGTGGAGTTACCGAGACAGCCAGGAGGTTGGCTTAGAGGCAGCCATCCTTGAAAGAGTGCGTAACAGCTCACTGGTCGAGTGAATCTGCGCCGAAAATATAACGGGGCTAAAGTTGTCCACCGAAGCTGCGGATTTGGTGCCGCGTGCGCGCGGCACGAAGTGGTAGGCGAGCGTTCTGTCCGCACTGAAGCGGTACCGCAAGGAGGCGTGGAGCGGACAGAAGCGAGAATGTTGGCACGAGTAGCATAAATTACGTGAGAACCGTAATCCCCGAATGTCCAAGGTTTCCGACGGAAGGTCAGTCCGCGTCGGGTTAGTCGGTCCTAAGGCGAGGCCGAAGGGCGTAGTCGATGGACAACAGGTTAATATTCCTGTACCGCGTAAGGATGTTTGAGCGATGGGGGGACGCAGTAAGGTAGGTCGGACAGCTGCTGGATCAGCTGCTCCAAGCCTGTAGGCCGTGAGACGGGGGGTAAAAGACCTGTCGAGCTGAGGGGTGACGGCGAGCCCGTTCAGGGTGAAGCGATCGACCCTAGACTGCCAAGAAAATCCTCTAGCGAGTCCTGCGCGACCGTACCGCAAACCGACACAGGTAGACAGGTAGAGTATACCCAGGGGAACGGGATAACCTTCGTTAAGGAATTCGGCAAAGTGATTCCGTAACTTCGGGAGAAGGAATGCCTCAGTAAGGTGAGCGAGCCACGCGCTCGTGAGCTTGAGGAGGCCGCAGAGAAACGGCCCTGTCGACTGTTTATCAAAAACACAGGTCTGTGCCAAGTCGCAAGACGATGTATACAGGCTGACGCCTGCCCAGTGCCGGAAGGTTAAGGGGAGGGGTGCAAGCCCTGAACTGAAGCCCCGGTGAACGGCGGCCGTAACTATAACGGTCCTAAGGTAGCGAAATTCCTCGTCGGGTAAGTTCCGACCCGCACGAAAGGCGTAACGAACGGGGCACTGTCTCAACGGAGGACCCGGTGAAACTGAATTAGGAGTGAAGATGCTCCTTTCCCGCAGCAGGACAAGAAGACCCCGTGGAGCTTTACTACAGCTTGGCATTGGGTTAGGGCTTAGTCTGTGTAGGATAGGTGGGAGACTGTGAACCTGGTTCGTCAGGATCGGGGGAGTCGCCGGTGAAATACCACCCTTGCTATGTCTTGGCTCTAACCCCGACCGTGATCCGGTCGGGAGACAGTGTCTGGTGGGTAGTTTGACTGGGGCGGTCGCCTCCCAAAGAGTAACGGAGGCGCGCAAAGGTTCCCTCAGGCTGAATGGAAACCAGTCGTAGAGTGCAAACGCAGAAGGGAGCTTGACTGCGAGACCTACAAGTCGAGCAGAGACGAAAGTCGGCGTTAGTGAGCTTTCGGTTCAGAGTGGAATGGCCGGAACTTAACGGATAAAAGCTACCCCGGGGATAACAGGCTAGTCTCCCCCAATAGTTCACATAGACGGGGAGGTTCGGCACCTCGATGTCGGCTCGTCACATCCTGGGGCAGAAGCATGTCCCAAGGGTTGGGTTGTCCACCCATTAAAGTGGCACGCGAGCTGGGTTCAGACCGTTGTGAAACAGGTCGGTCTCTATCCGCTGTGGGCGTAAGGGAATTGAGGAGAGCTGCCCCTAGTACGAGAGGACCGGGGTGGACGGACCAATGGTGTTCCAGTTGTCGTGCCAACGGCACTGCTGGGTAGCTACGTCCGGGATGGATAACCGCTGAAAGCATCTAAGTGGGAAGCCGGCTTCAAGATGAATTCCCTCACAGGGCTAACCTGGTAAGCACGCTGGAAGACTACCAGTTTGATAGGCAGGGTGTGTAAGGGCAGAGATGTCAGAGCTAACCTGTACTAACGTGCGAGGGCTTAATGTTTTGAGCCATCAATGGGCGCACGCTCATATCCTGTTCAGTTGTCAGTCTGTCGAGCCACAAGGTTCGACAGAGGAGTTTGCGTACCGAGCGTTTTGTTGGTGACTAGAGCGGCGGGGGTACACCCGGCTCCATCTCGAACCCGGTAGTTAAGTCCGCCAGCGCCGATGGTAGTGCATGGGTGACTGTGTGCAAGAGTAGGCCGTTGCCAACAAAACCCTCGGGATGCAAACTCCACCGTCAACCCCGGTTGGGTTGATGCTTTGACTTTGCAGGTTAAATGGACGCGGACCGTCGGCATTTAACCTGGCTCAATGGACGATCAGCCTCCTCCTGCCCTATCTGACCCGACCGCTCTGCCGCGGGCGGCAAAGCGGTGGCACGCCGCGCGCGGTGGGCCGTTCGTCTGATGTTGGACGTAGTGGTGCTGGCGGCAGGCCTGGGGACGCGTATGCGTTCCCGGCACCCCAAGGTGTTGCACGCGCTGTGCGGCAAGCCGTTGCTGCAGTGGGTGGTCGAGGCCGCTGCCACCGTGCTGGGCGCGCCGCCGTTGGTGGTGATCGGCCCGAACCAGGCCGCGATTGCGACCCAATTCTCCGAGCAGGCCCGATTTTGCGTGCAGCCCCATCCCCGGGGCACCGGGGATGGGGTGGCGCACGCGCTGCCGCATCTGCGACCCGATGCGGAGCAGGTGCTGGTTCTGTACGGGGATATGCCGCTGTTGCAGACGGATACTCTGCAACAGCTGGTAGCATGCCAGGCCCGGCATCCGGGGCCGGCCTTGCTGACCGTTTCACGCTCCGAATCACAGGGCTTTGGTCGCATCGTGCGGGATGCGCGGGGTGCATTCAAGGAGATTGTCGAGGAACAGGACTGCAGCGCGGCACAGCGGGCCCTGACGGAGCTCAATGTCGGTGTATACGTTTTTGACGCTGGCTGGTTGCGGCGGACGGCAGAGGCCTTGCAGCTGCCGTCAGACCGGGAGAAATACCTGACCGACCTGCCAGGACTGGCCATCGCCGAAGGTCATGCCGTGCAGACCGTGCCGGCGACGGCGGCGGAAGCCACAGGCATCAATACGCGCGTGGACCTGGCGGAGGCCGCGCGCCTGATGCGCCAACGTATCAACACCGCCCACATGTTGGCCGGGGTCACCTTGACGGATCCGGCTACGACCTACATTGATGCCGGGGTGGTGATCGGGGCAGACACCCTGATCGGCCCGGGGACGGTGCTGACCGGTACCACGGCCATCGGCGAGGCCTGCGAGATCGGCGCCGGGACGCATCTGCATGACACGACGGTGGGCAACGGCTGTCATATTCGGCAGGCGGTGTTGGAAGGCGCCACGCTGGAGGACGACTGTCATGTGGGACCCTTTGCCCGGATGCGGCCGGGGGCGTATCTGGCGCGGTCTGTGCATGTGGGCAGCTTTGGCGAGATCAAGAACAGCCGGCTGGGCCCCCATGTGACGATGGGGCACTTCAGCTATGTCGGGGATGCCGATGTCGGTGCCTATGTCAATGTGGGCGCCGGTACCGTAACCTGCAACTTCGATGGCGAAACCAAACAGCGGACGGTAATCGAAGCCAAGGCATTGCTGGGCAGCGGCACCAAACTGATCGCACCGGTCACGGTAGGTCGCGGCGCCCGTACGGGGGCCGGTGCCGTGGTCACGCGCGATGTCCCGGCCGGGACCCTGGTATATGGTGTGCCGGCCCGACCGCAGGGACAGGGCACAGGCAAGCCTGTCACGCGCACCCGGGATGGGCAGTGACGTGTTTGCGGTTCCCGGTCTCTCTTGGATTTGGCTCGGACTGGTTTGGGTACTGGCTACGGCAGGCGCCTTTTTCTTCAATGCCGGAGAGATGGCCTTGGCGGCCTCTCATCCGCGCAAAGTGCGCCTGTTGTGTGCCCAGCAAGTGCCGGCAGCGTTGCGCCTGGAGCAGTTGCTGGCCTCCTCCACCCGATTTCTGGTGGCTTTCATGCTGGGCAAGTCCCTGTTGTTTCTGGGAACGGGGCTGGCCGCCATGTGGTGTCTGGAAGCGCTGCAGCTGGATGTCAATGTCCGGTGGAGTGTGTTGCTGGGCCTGGGGCTGTGGCTCGCCGGAACGCAAGTGCTGGGTCGGGGCTGGGCGCGCCAGAATGCAACACGCCGCGCCCTGTGGCTGTCTGGACCCGTCCAGGCCGTCAATGGCCTGTTGGCGCCGCTGGTCTGGGGCTTGCTGCTGCTGACGCGGCAGTGGCAGGGCACCAAAGCGGAGACCAATGGTGGCGATATGGCCTATCTCGGCGAGGCCGGGCTGCGCCAGTTGATTGATCTGAATGAAGCCGATACGGAAATCAAGGAGTCCGAAAGGCGCATGATGGCCAGTGTGGTCGCACTGCGGGACACCCTGCTCCGCGAGGTCATGGTGCCCCGCATTGACATGGTCACTGCACCTGTGGATTTGTCCGTGCCCGCAGCGCTGGACATCATTCTGGCGGCCGGCCACAGCCGCATCCCCGTGTACTCCAGGAACGTGGACTCGGTGGAGGGCATTCTCTATGCCAAGGATATTCTGCAGCTGTACCGGGAGGACAACCTGGAAGTGCCAATTTCGCAGGTCATGCGGGCACCGTACTTTGTGCCGGCCAGCAAGAAGGTGGACACGATGTTGCGGGAGTTTCAGGCCAATCGCACCCACATGGCGATTGTGGTGGATGAATTCGGCGGTACCGCCGGTCTGGTCACCATCGAGGACCTGATCGAGGAGATCTTCGGGGAAATCCAGGATGAATACGATCAGGAACAGCCGGAACTGATCCGGCTGTCCGAAGATCGGTTTGAGTTTGATGCCCGCTTTGGCCTGGATGATGCCGCGCGCATGCTGGCGACCGACCTGCCCGTGGATCTGGCCGACACCATGGGCGGCTTTATATTCAGCAGATTGGGGCGTGCGCCGGTGCTGGGCGATGAAGTGGAAAATGGCGACTGGAACTTCCGGGTGACCCAGATCGAGTCCAGCCGCATCAAGAAGGTGCAGGCCCAGCGCATGGCGATGCCCGAGCCGGAAGTCTAGGGTACGCTTGTGTACTCATTGTATATAACCTAGGAGTTACGCAGTTGAAGGGGATTCACAAGGACAGGACGGCGCAATGGCCTCACGGCGTTGCGCGCTGCGGGTAGGATAGAGGGGATTGTGTGGTCCTGTCATCGGGAACCTGTGCCATGAATCCCATCCGCTGTCATCCGGAAGACTACATCCATCACCTGATCGCCTCGCCGGACCGCTACACCTGCACGGAGGCGGCCCCGGCCCACGATGCCCTCACTCGCCTGCTCCATCGACAGCCACCTGACCGAGGCGTTGTGGCAGGAGGCCCAGATCTAGGTGTAACGGTACCGTGGGGTACTGATCGTGGATGATTCGACCTTGGACAAACCCTATGCCTGCAAGATGGAACTGGTGATCCGGCACGGGAGCGGCAAGCCTCAGCGGGCGGTGCAAGGCGTCAACCTCGTCCCCCTACTGTGGACCGACGGCCGGGCGCGAATCCCGTGCGCCTGCCGGGTCTATGACAAGCCCTTGGGAGGCAAAACCCAGAACGAACATTTCCGGGAGATGCTGACGGCCGCCCACGCGCGCGGATTCCCGTCGGCATATGTGCTGTGTGACCGCGGGTACAGCAGCCTGGACAACCTGAAGCATCTGCGGGCCTTGGGCTGGGCCTGGCTGGCCCGCCTCAAGTCCCATCGCAAGGTCAACCCCGACCGGAAAGGCCCTGTGCAGATCCAGATCTGGACAGGCTCCCGGAGGGGCAGGAAGTGCATCTGCGCGGCCATGGCCCGGGGGCCCTCCGGGCGCAGGTGTTTCGGATAATCACCCCACACGGCGACGCGACATACTGGGCCACCAGCGACCTGACCTTGACCACTACGCACCGCCAGACCCTGGCCCGCCCCAGGCCTGGGCCATCGAGGACTGTCCCAGAATGGGCCATTGACGCGAGCGGGTATGCTTTGGACGATGTCGCATCCCGCCTCAAGGTGGAAAGGTGGACAAGTATGTCGTCCAGGATTGGATAGAGGAAATCGACCGACCGACTGTAGGACAGTTGACCCAACTGACACGTTATTTGAAACGTCCCCGCCTCCTGTTCTTCTTGTCCCCATCCTCCTGCAGAATCCACGGCTTTGCATTTTTGTCAGGCCGCAACGCAGTGGCGGGCGGAATTCCAGCAACGCGGAATTCTGGTGCTGACACTGCCGGTACGCCAGGGAACCGGGAAGGCCTCTTCCTCACTGCGCGGATGCGCGTTGTCTGATCCCTATGCCCCTGCCATAGCCATCAATACGGCAGACAACTTTGCCACCCGGTCCTTCACTTTGTTCCATGAATTGGCGCCTTTGGCTACGGACACCGGTCAATCCTGCGGGCCTGCTGCAGCTCCGTACCAAGTGCCTCAAGATGTCCCCGGCACCCTTGCTCTGCAGAACCGTTGGTGCGATGCGGTGGCTGGCAATGCCTTGTGATACTCCCGATGAATTGCATGTATTGGGACCATTTTGGCCGCGTATGATCGTCGCTAGATCTCTGAAATCACTCTCCGCCGGTGGCTTGACATAGTGGGAAAAGCAATCAGGCCCCGCCGCAACTGGCGACAGAGGCAGTGGGTTTGGAACAAGCGGTTTCCCGTTCCTTGATGGCTGGGACAAGGTGAAAACAGAGCAATGCATGTCACTGCAAGCTGGACCTTGTACAACGCGGATCCGATATTCTGATTGACGAGAACGTTGGACAATGATGGGCATGCCATCCAAGCCGCTGCCTGGATGGCATGTGCAGGGTCAGGCAGTGCCTGGCTCTCCTTGTCGGGTTTTAGGTGTGTGCTCCGTTGACCAGTGCCACTTTGCACGCCGATTGTGCCTCAGCGTTGCGGGTGTCCCGTGGTACCAATGCACCAGAAAAAACAGAAACATCACAGTCAGCGTACCTGCTTTCAGGAATGGCTGTCCTGTGGTCCAGGCTATGGTGACGATTTGACTGGGCAGCAACAGCCAGGCCCCGGCTTCGGCCACATCGCTCCGACCGCGCCACACACTGATCCACAACATGACAGCCAGCATGGTCAGAGACAAGACATGGAAAGCCATCAAGTCCGATTGCGGATTCTGGGCAGCGGTCAAGGTGCCCAAGAGAGGCCAAAGAGTGGTCACGTGCCCTCCTGGCTCCTGACCCACAGCATGTTCCAGATACAGGATCAACAACAGCAGCCCCACTCCGAGGGACATCAAGGATCCGTTTGCCCCAAGCAGGAAGGTCCGCAGGCGCGCGTTCTTCAAAGCCGGCTCAGGCTTTGCTTACTCCCTTGCCGCAAGCGGCGGGGCAATTGACGGTCCCAGGCCCAGAACATGATTCCGAGGGGCAGCGTGGCGGGGGCAGACCACAAGCTCAGGCCCAATGCATAGAACGGAAAGAAAAGTGCAAAGGGAAAGGAAATGTCCGCCGTCGCGCCGGGATAGACGAGCGCATGGAACGAGGCAAACAGCATTGTTCCTCCCCAAAGCCCCCAGACGGACCATCCAATGACAGAGTGCGCGCGCCAAAATCCCCAGAGTACGACCAGAGGGGGCCAAATAAAGGCCAGCGTCATGGCCAGTCCGAAAGCGCTCCCCCCTGCGTCCATGAAGCTCACGCCTCAGGGAAGATAAATGGATGCGTGCAGAGCGTATGCAAACAAAACTGCCCGCCCGATGCGCTCCCTCCAGAAGGGTGCCGCAAATCGTGACACCAGAAGTCGCTTTTGGTGCTGCCACACGGCCCCTTCATCCTCGCCCTGATTTTTGTGGCCCATAACATGTCCATTGCATCTCGTTTAATGCAACAGACCTGCCGCGCGCGCAGACCCACGCGCCCGGTTGAGCACCTGATGCACTACACGGCAAAATTGCGCTCCTGGCGCAGCCCCAGGGACTGCAGTGCCGTGGAGACGGTGTGCCGCCCCGGAGCCCGCAGGGCACCCACCCGCAACTGCTGGGCCCAGGGCCGGGCCTGGAAGAGCGGCGCACACGGCTGCCGCAGGGTACTAATGACGGGAGACAGGAGGGGCATGGTGGACCTCGGGTGAGACTTGGGTCCATAATGCCGTCCTGGCTTTCTGGGGACCTCCCCTGTCTGTTTTGTACAAAGTCGAGATAAGTCCCCAGCATGGAACTGCGGTGCCTACGCCAGCGGCTCGCACGTGAAAGTCATCAGGCCCAGCCGTTCGGCATCCTGCACTTCTATCGCGCGGTAGCCATAGTCAATGATCCCCGCGTTTTTGAGACGGGCCAGCTGGTTGGACACGGTTTCGCGATACGTGCCCAATCTCTCGGCAATGGCCTTGTGTGACATGGCAATGGGAACCTGCCCGGCCAGCGACTCCCGCATCAGCAGGCGAGCCAGACGCGTGCGCACGGGTTCATAGGCTTCCAGCTGTTCGTCATACATTTGCTGCTGCACGCTGATCTGGCTGCGCAGCAAGGCTTCCAGCACCTCGTGCCAGTGCTGGCCGATGTATTCGAGATCGGCCAGCAAGTAACAGACGACGGTCGGCGTTACGGCCTTGACATCGTAGACGGGCCACTCGGCAAAGAGGGACGGGCTCAACACAGTGCCATTCTCAAAGGGCAGGGCAAACAGCTTGCGCCGTTCCGTCTTGTGTTCCGTTGGCTCGCTTTCGAAGGCTTCCACGTGCAGGCGGCCGTCCAGAACGATAACCGTGCGCTGCAGCGGCTTCTCGGCACTGGCCAGCAGACGGTCTTCGTCAATGCGCCGCAACGAGACTATGCGCCGGAACCGGACATCGGTCCGACAGAGATCCGTGACGGAGTCCCAATTGCATTGGAATGGGGAATCTTCGATTCCATATCCAATCATCTCCTTTTCTCCTTCCAGCATGGCGAGCAGGCAGCAAAGGCATTGTAGGCAACCGGTTTCCCCGGAAACCTTAACGCGGTATTAAGCCTTGCGGCTGCGATGGTGGCTAACTGCCGCTTGCCGCGGGCCGGGCCAGGTATTCCGTGGCGGCGATGTGCCAGCGGGCGCGCTGGTGGTCCGGTACCCCGGCCAGAAAGGCTGCCACGGCCGACTCGACCGAGACGGACGGCGCGGAGGTGGCCAGCACTTTCCAGGCGGCCGCGGTCCGCTGGACTTCCGCCGGCTCGATATCGGCCAGAAAGGCCCCGCATTGGATGCCGCAGGTGGTGATGGCGGCGCGGGGCGACAGCGCGGGCGGGGATACCGGGACCAGACTGGCGATCTCCTGCGTACTGGCCATTTTCAAGACATGGGCAAAGGCTTCCAGCAGGGCCGGGTTGGCCAACTGCGTGACCAACTGTGCGGCCCGCGCGAAGTAATGATCTCCCATCAGCACCACCGAGCCGGCCAAGTGCACACCGGAAGGGCTGTCTGCCGCCAGTTCGAGGCGGTGAATGCGTTGCGCCTGGGCTAGGGTTTCCAGTGCAATGGCCAGTTGACACCGGGTGGTCCGATGTCCCCGGGTATCCTTCCGCGGCAGGCCCACGGCCAGGATGACATCGGCAAAAGAGGCAGTCGAGTCCAGGCCGGGTGCCGCGGGCAACAGGTACGCCAGCACCTCATCCTGGGCGGCCCATTCCTGTTGCAGGGCGTGGCGGACAATCTGCCGTTCTGTCTTAAAGGCCAAATCCGGAACGGGCGCGGACAAGGCCGGGGATGAGGAGTCTGAATACGTCATGGCCAAGGTTCGACACAGCCGGTTTCCCGCTGCGGCCTGCCCGGGGGATTACATCGCGTGGATCTGCAAGCTGTCTGCCAGACCGGGAATGGCACCTTCCTGCGCCGCCCAGACCTTTTGCATCTTTTGCCAGCAGGTCCAGAGTATATAATTCCGTGTTGCACTCCATAATACAATTCTCCCCCTGCAGTCCCGTTGGCCTTTCATGAATTTTGCGTCCTCCATCCCTTTGGGTCTGACCTACGACGATGTGTTGCTGATCCCCCGGCGTTCCCGGATTCGCTCCCGTCTGCAGGTGGATTTGAGCACGCGTCTCACGCGTACGCTGCGGTTGGCGGTCCCCGTGATCGCGGCCAATATGGATTCCATTTGCGAGTCGGAAATGGCTATCGCCATGGCGAGACTGGGCGGCATCGGCATTATTCACCGCTTTCTGACACCGCAGCATCAGGCCGCGGAAATCGCCTTGGTGAAGGAGTGCGGGGCTGACCTGCTCGTAGGCGCCGCCATCGGGACCGATCACGATGTAATGGGCCGCATAGAGGCCTGCGTGAAGGCGGGGGCCGACGTGCTGGTCCTCGATATCGCCCACGGCCACTCCGAGCATGCCTTGGAAGGAGCCCGCAGTTGCAAGGAGGCCTTTCCCGAAGTGAGTCTCATTGCGGGCAATGTGGCTACGGCGGCCGGTGCGCTGGACTTGGCTGATGCGGGAGCCGACGCCGTCAAGGTGGGCGTGGGGCCCGGTGGCGTCTGCACGACGCGCCAGGTTACCGGTGTGGGGATACCCCAGCTGACCGCCCTTTTTGACGTCAGCCAGACCGGCATAGACGTGCCCATCATCGCGGATGGCGGCATCCGTTCTGCCGGTGATATCGCCAAAGCCTTGGCGGCCGGGGCCGATTCGGTCATGCTCGGCAGTATGCTGGCCGGTACGAAGGAGAGTCCCGGTGAATTGGAACAGTCTCCGGTGGGCTTGGTCAAACGGATTCGCGGCATGGCCTCGCAGGAGGCCGTGGAGCACCGGGCCCGACGGCACGGGGAGATTCTGGACGAGAACTATTTTGAAGGCCGCTCGCCCGAAGGCGTGGAGAGCACCGTACATTACAAAGGCACGGTGGACAAGATCATCAAGTCCTTGATGGGCGGTGTCAAAAGTGCCTTCAGCTATCTGGATGCGGCCGATATCCAGGAATTCAAGGCCAACGCCACCTTCATGCGGGTGTCCGCGGCCGGGTTGCAGGAAGGCACACCGCACATCGTGCCCCACTGAAAGGCGCTGCTCTGCGGCGCGCCGCCTAGAGTTCTGTGGAAGCCGACAGCAGAGTCTCAAGCAACTGGTTCAGCGACGTATCGTCATAAAAGTGCAGGACTACGCGGCCGGCTCCGCTCTGGCGGCGTTGAATGCTGACCTTTGTCTGCAGCTGCGCGCGCAGCTGCCGTTCCATCAGACGCAATTCGTCCACAGGGTTGGGTGCAGGTGCCGCGGCCGGGGCCGGGGAATCCGACACGGCCTGGCGGGAGCCGGACTGTTGTTCTTTCAGAAACGCTGCCTCGGTTTGGCGCACCGTAAGGTCTTCGGCGAGGATTTTTTGCAAGGCTTGAATTTGGGCGTGGGGCGTGGACCAGGCGAGGAGGGCGCGGGCGTGGCCAACCGTGATCTGCTCGCGGGCGAGTGCCTCCTGGACCGTCTCAGGCAGGCCGAGCAACCGGATGGCATTGGTCACAGCCGACCGGCTGCTGCCCATGGCTTCTGCAATCTGGGCATGGGTCAGGTCATAGTGCGTGGACAGGCGCAGGAAGGCGGCGGCCTGTTCCAAAGGGGACAGGTCCGCTCTCTGCAGATTCTCCACCAGGGCCAGCACCAGAGCGTCCTGTGACGTGGCTTCCCGTACGATGGCCGGTACCGTCACCAGTCCGGCCAGCTGGGCGGCCTGCCAGCGCCGTTCGCCGGCAATGATCAGGTACGCGCCAGGTGACTCCGGATCAGGCTGTACCACCAGCGGGTGCAGCAAACCGGAATCCCGAATGGAGTCGGCCAGGGCCGTGATTTTGTCCTGGTGGAAGGTCTTGCGCGGCTGCTGGGGATTGGGCTTGATGTGGAGGACGGGGATTTCGACCAGGGCCTGTCCCGGAGGCCGGGTGCCGGCGGAGGCAGCCGCAATGTCCGCGGCCGGGGTGCTGAACAATGCATCCAGGCCGCGTCCCAATCCAAAATCGCGGGCGGTGGGCTTGTCAGTGGGGAGTGACATGGCAAGTACCTAGATTCCTGCGCGGGGCGAAAACCCGGGCGATGAGCATACACCAACGCTTCCACTGGAGAGCGCACATATGGCGGTGGGGGAGTGCAATGCCGATTCCGATTCTACCCAAAAACCGTGGAGCCGCGGATCCGGAACCCGCGACCCGCGGCGGGTGCTTGTCCCGGTACGCTGTCCCTGGACTGTGAGGATTGCCGCCGGGAACACGATCCTGTCTGGCCGACCCGCGGCGGTACGGGCCAAGCCCGACAGTGGGGGCGGACTGTAAATTGCGGGCTTGTCTCAAGGCACGCCGGTGCCAACGGCGCAACGGGTACCTTGCCTGATCCGTCACCGGTCCGACCGGGCCCGCGCAGGTGTTGGCACCACACTGCAGCCGGCCCCGGCCCGTTGACTTTGGCGGTCCAGGAATTCCTGGGTCCAAATCCGGTAGGCCGCAGCCCCGGCACAGTGCGGATCGTAGAGGACGACCGGCAGGCCGTGGCTCGGGGCTTCAGCCACCCGTACACTGCGCGGAATGATGGTCGTGAAGGTTTCTGTCGGGAAATGGCGGCGCACTTCGGCTGCCACTTCCCGGCTGAGACGCGTGCGGCCATCGTACAGGGTCAGCAGAAATCCGGCCAGCACCAGATCGGTGTTCAGGGCCTGTCGCACTCTCTGGACCGAGTCCAGAATGGCACTCAATCCCTCCAGGGCAAAGTATTCGCACTGAACGGGGATCACCAGCGACCGGGCCGCCGTGATACCGCAGATGGAGAGCAGGCCCAGACTGGGCGGGTTGTCTATCAGAATGTAGTGATAGGCATCCTGACATTCGGCCAGCACCTGCTGCAAAGCGCGCGGCCCGCCCGACTGGCTCTGATTCCATTCGCTTTCCAGGCCCGCCAGATCCGGACTGGAAGGCAACAGCGCCACACCGTCAAAGTCGGTGTCCCGGCAGGCCCTGCGGATCGGGACGCGGCCTGCCAGCACTTCGTACAGAGCACCGTGACAAACCTCCCCGCGGCGTCCCAGTCCGCTCGTTGCGTTGCCCTGCGGATCGTTGTCCACAATCAGGACCTTGTATCCGTGTTGGCCCAGACAGACGCCCAGGTTGATGACGGTGGTGGTCTTGCCCACACCGCCTTTCTGGTTGGCCAGACAGACACTGTGCGCTTTCATAGACCGGGCTCGGCTACAGGATAGCGATAGAGATACTCCATTACCTGGCGGCGCGAGGGAATCGCGGAGGTCCCGATGCCTTCCACCCCGAACGAGGCTGTGACATTGGCGAACCGCGCCGCATGCCAGACATGCCCTGTCTCCAGGTAGCGCACCAGAAAGGCCGTCGCAAAGATGTCGCCGGCGCCCGTGGGGTCCACTTCCGTGGCGGGGCGGGGCGGCACGTGCTGCCGCTGGATGCCGCCGTGGTCTCGCCGGAACACATCGCAACCGGCCTTGTAGTTGGAGAGGACGGCCAACGGCACATGTTCCATCAGGTCGAAGAGTCGTTCCAGGTCGAAGCCAATGTCCTCGCGGGACAGGACCAGCACGTTCAACCGGCGCAGGAAAACGTCCTGCTGTTCCCAAGCGGCCACCTGGACTCTGCCCTCGGGATCGATGCGCCGCAGCCAACCCTGCGGCCCGGCTGCCAGGAAACTGTGCTTACTGAAGCAGGCAGGCACATCCGCGGCCACTTCCTGCATGATGGGACACATGAAGACCACTTTGGCTTGCCGCATCCGGGGTGTCAGGTCGGCTGCGGCGATGGGCGGAGCCGGATGATAGCAATATTGAATACGACCCTCCGGCCCATATCGGTTGGCAAATGTGGTAGTCGTCGCCGAGGGTAGCACGGTGCACCGTGCGGCCGACCGCAACTCGGACAGGTCCACATTGGCGGCCGCGCGGGTTGCCAGGGCAGGCCGTACCTGGAGTTGCCGGCACGTCAGGGCCGCGTAGCTGACGGACCCGCCCAAAGTATATTCCAGACTGTCCGGGTCGTCGCCGGCAATGTCGCGGGTGACATTGCCCAATAACAGGATGTCCAGGCTCATGCCTTCCAGGGTGGACCGGCCGGATTATTGGGTATAGACCACAATTTTGCGCTGGGCTCCGGAGCCTTTGCTTTCGGTATAGACCTTGGGGTGATTCTGCAAGGCCAGATGCACAATGCGCCGATCGGCTGCCGACATGGCTTCCAGCGTGTGCGGACGGCCTTTGGACACCACTTCCTCGGCCACGCGCAGGGCGCGCTTGGTCAGGTTGGCCTGCTGCTTCAACCGGTACCTGTCCACGTCCACCGTGATACTGGGCCATTCCTGCAGCTGCTGGTTCAGCAGCAGGCGCAGAATAAATTGCAGACTGTTCAGCGTGGCGCCGTGCCGTCCGATCAGACGGCCCAGCTGTCTGCCTTGGACATTCAGGGTCAGGACAGGGTTGTCCTCCTCTACACCGGACCACACGCACTGGATCTCGCTGGATTCAAAACCCATATGGGTGAGCAGCTGGGTCAGGGTCTGTACGGCCACCGCTTCGTTTTGCTCTTCCCCGGCGGGAGTTTTCTGTGACGTGTCATACGTCGGGGCCGGTGTGCTGTGGCTGCGGCGATCGGCGCGGGAACGATGCGCAGACCGGGGCGCCGGAGGTTCGTCCTCGTAGTCGTCATGGTCCTCGTAGTCCGGTTCCGTGACCGGTTCAGGTTGCCCGACTACCTGGCTCTGGGGCGCACTCGCTTCTTCTTCCTCTTCCTCCCACTCGTCGACGCGGACGATGCGCACTACGGCCTCCACGCGTCCCAAAAACTTGCGGCGTGGATGTTGGACTATGTCGATGTCTGCCTCGCTGCGTTCCAGGCCCATCGCCGCCAATCCGGTGGCAATGGCCTCCTCGATGGTCCTGCCGCTGAATTCTCTGCTTGGCTCATTCATACTGTCGCTTCCTTGCATTGCATCCCCAGCCGGCCTTGTCAGGCTGGGTTCAGGTTCCATATCCATCCTATGTATGCTGTTTATCCGCACTGGGCACAAGTCTTGCCCCCAGCTGGCACGTCATACGTACGTACACCCCATCAGGGTACGCGGCGGGTGCGGGGCCACTGCCTGCAGCACCTCCTGCCTTTGCGCGGGCAGGCACTGGGACTTATTGCTTGCGGCGCCGTTTCTTGCGCCGCCGCCGGCTCGTCGTGGAGGGAGGACGCTCAGGCTCAATTATAGCCGGGCCTTCGGTGACTGCCTGTGTGGCCGCGGGCAAGGACCGCCCATTGCTGCTGTCGGGTTGGACCTCCGGCCTGGCCTGCTGCTGCTGCTGCATCCGGCCCATCAGATACTGCTGCCCCATCTGGAGCAGGTTGCCGATGACCCAATACAACGACAGACCGGCCGGCACCTGCAGGGAAAAGAAGCCGAACATGAGCGTCATGATCGTGCTCATGGATTTCATGGTGCTGGCCTGGGGACTGCTGGTATCGGCGGCCGTGGGATTCATGAACTTGGTCATGATGTACTGGGTGCCCACCAACGCCAAAGGCAGTATCAGATAGGCCACCAGCTCCCCGTACTGCTCCGCCTGGAACAATTCCGTAATCCAGCCCAGACCGCCGGTGAACTCGGGGAAGCCCAGGTCGGGAATCCAGAAGAACCGGGCGTCGCTGAGCTCCCCGCCCAACGCCACCAGGGCAGAATAGAGGCCGAACAAAATGGGCATCTGGACTACCAGCAGCAGAATCGGCAAACACCCGCTGAGGGGATTGATGCCTTCTTCCTCGTACAGCTTGCGCTGCTCCCGCATCAGGCGATCGCGATCCTTGCCGTATTTCTTCTGCAAGGCCTGCAACCGGGGCTGCACTTCCTTCTGCGTTTGCATGCCCTTGATCTGGACGTAGGTCAAAGGCAGAAGCACGATCCGGATAAAGACCGTAAAGATGATGATGGCGAAGCCCCAGGCATAGGGCACATCGCGGATCAGCAGCCAGTCGCGGATGCTGATCAAAGTGCGGGCCAAGGGCCACACCATGATCGTCTGCCACCAGCCTTCCGGCTCGACGGCGCGTACATCTACGCCGGCACGGTCCACACCGCAGCCGGCCAGCAGCACCGCCCCCGCCAGGCACAGCACCAATGTCCACTTGTTACGTGTCAAGAGGGGTTACTCCCAGGGATGATCAGGGTACCGGGTCGAATCCACCCCGGTTGAAGGGATTGCAGCGCAGAATACGCTTGAACACCAGCCACCCGCCGTACAGCAGGCCGTGGGTCTGGATGGCCTCCACCGCATACTGGGAACAGGTAGGGGAAAATATGCACCGCGGCCCCAGAAGGGGAGAAATCCATCGTTGGTAAAGCCGAATGAGGCGCAAGGCCAGCCGGGACATGCCGTGGAGCCGAGCCCCCGCAGCTCTGCGGGGTCAGACAGATCCTGAAGGAGACTGCAAGTGCAAACGCCTGAGCAGAAGCAGACAGGCTGCTTCCAGCCTGCGAAAGGCCAGCCGGGCGACCGCGGGCCGACAGATGACCACAATGTCGAACCCGGACTTGATCTGGGGCACGCGTTGCGCAAAGATGGCCCGCAGCCGCCGTTTGACGCGGTTGCGCGTCACGGCGTTGCCCACACGCTTGCTGACCACAAATCCAAACCGGGAGTGTGGCATATCATTGTCCAGACAACACATGACCAGTTCCGGACTGCGCCGGCAATGTCCCGTTTTGCGCACCTGCCCAAAGGCCCGCGACTCCCGCAGACGGTACTGTCTTTTCATGGCGCACAGTCACAGGGCGGGTCTGTACTAGTATTTGGTCTTGCGAGGAGTCAGTTGCACAGCGATGTGCTTGCGCCCGCGCCGGCGGCGCCGTTTCAGGACGTTGCGCCCCCCGGGCGTGCGCATGCGCACGCGGAAGCCATGCGTTTTCAACCGCTTTCGGACTTTGGGTTGCCAGGTTCTTCTAGGCATGCACTTCCCTTGCAGGCATACGGACAGGGGACAGGCTGACTGGCCGAGCCCGGCCCAAACAGCAGATCATTATAGAAAGTGGCCGATTCCGCGTCAAATCAAACAGGCTCTCCGGCGTGCCAGAGAGACCCAACCCGGCGGCTGGTGGATCCCTTCGTGGAAATTGCCGTCCTGATTCCGCTGCGCGGGTCCCGGACCGCGGCGGCCACGCGGGATTTCAAACTCTTCACGTACCGCATACCGCCCCGGCTGCAGGGTCGGCTCCGGCCCGGACAGCTGGTCGATGTGCCCTTTGGGCCCCGGCGGGCCCAGGGCATTGTCACCGCTACGTTGCCGGAAACGCGTGTCACGGGGTTGCGGGATGTGGACCGGCTGATTCACCCCGAACCCATTCTGTGGCCGCACCAGCTGGCCCTGGCGCGCTGGATGGCCCGCTCTTATGTGGCGTCTTTTGCCGCCTGCCTGGCGCTCTTTGTGCCGCCGGGCGTCGTCACGCGCCGCGGAGGACCCGGCGCGGCCCGCCCTCTGTATGCATGGCATGTGCAACTGCGCGTTGCGTCTGCCGATTTTGTGGCGCGCTTGGGCCCGATGGGGCGGGCCACACAGCAGAAGAGGGTGTGGGACCACCTGCTGGCCCACCCGGATCGCGGCTTCAGCCGGCAGGCACTCCTGCAGGCCTGCGGCCTGCCATCTTCTTCCGGCGCCCTGCGGGCCTTGCAGCAAAAAGGCTGGGTCAAGATGGCAGCGGACGGGTTTCGCCTGGGTCTGGCGGTCCCCGAAGCACAATACAGGGCGCTGGAGCTGGGAAGCACGGCCAAATTCCTGCCTCTCCTGCAGATGGTGGCCCACCAGGGCGGCAAGGCCTGGAAGTCGGAACTGGACGCCCACCGCAAGGTGCCCTTGCGCGACTGGCGCTGGCTGGCCGACCATGGCCTGGTCACGCTGCAGGAAAAACGGCGACTGCGCAATCCGATTCAGGGCCAGTCTTTCCCGCCGTCCCGTGCTCCGCAGCTGAACCGCTTTCAGGCCCAGGCCCTGGATCTGATACAGCGACATTGGACCGCAAACGGCACACCGGCCGGCCAGACGGTGCTGCTGCAAGGCATTACCGGCAGCGGCAAGACGGAGATATATCTGCAGGCCCTGGAGCACTGCCTGGCCCAGGGACAGCAGGCCATTGTGCTGGTACCCGAGATCGCGCTTACGCCGCAGACCGTGCAACGCTTTGCCAGCCGCTTTCCCGATCGGGTCTCCTTTGTGCACTCGGGGCTGAGCCCGGGAGAACGCTTCGATATCCATTGGCAGGTTCATGCCGGCGCCATTGACGTGCTGGTCGGTCCTCGCAGCGCCCTTTTTGCCCCCATGGCCCGCCTCGGGCTGATTGTGCTGGACGAAGAACACGACGATGCTTTCAAGCAGAATGCCGAGGAATGGGGCGACAACACCGTGTTCTATGATGCCCGGAGCGTGGCAGCCGAGATGAGTCGCCGCAGCGGGGCCCTGCTCATTCTGGGCAGTGCCACCCCCAGCCTGGGCACCTTGGCCCAGGCCCTGAAGGGGGAAATGGCCCGCGTGATTTTGCCCGAACGCATGGGACAGACGGCAGACGGGAGCGGCCCGTTGCCTTTGCCGCCCATTGAACTGGTGGATATGCGTCAGGAACTGATGGCCGGCCACTACAGCGTGTTCAGTCGGTCCTTGCAACAGTACTTGGCGCAGGTCCTGGCCTACGGGGAACAGGCGATCCTGCTAATGAACCGGCGCGGCCGTCGCACCTTCGTGCTGTGTCGCTCCTGTGGCCATGTGCTGCACTGCCAGGATTGTTCCACCTGCCTGACGTATCACGGCGATACCCGGCGCATGGAATGCCATACTTGCGGCCGGGAGACAGTCCCGCCCCGGACCTGTCCCGAGTGCCGGGACACACGCATTCGCTATTTCGGCGCCGGGACCGAACTGGTGACGGAGGAACTGTCCAAGCTGTTTCCGGCAGCCCGCATTCTGCGCTGGGATGCGGATACAGCCCGGACCAAGGACAGCCATCTGCGCTTTATGGAAGCCGTGAGTGCCGGGCGTGTCGACGTGATCGTCGGCACGCAGATGATTGCCAAGGGCCTGGACCTGCCCCTGGTGACCCTGGTCGGCGTCGTGGCGGCCGACACGGGACTGTTCATACCGGATTTCCGCGCGCCCGAAAGGACCTGTCAGTTGTTGATCCAGGTGGCGGGCCGAGCCGGCCGCAGTGCCCGCGGCGGGCGGGTCATCCTGCAGACGTACCAGCCAGAACACTATGCCGTGCAAGCGGCGGCCCAAAACGACTACGAGCAGTTCTGTCGTCGCGAACTGACCTTTCGGGCTGCCATGGGCTATCCGCCCTACCGGCGTTTGGCGCGTCTGGTCTACTGGGACCAGGATGCCGCCAAGGCACGGCAGGCCGCGCAGGCGTTGAAGCGCGCCATCAACCGGGCCATGCGGCAGGCACTGCCCGCGGACTCATCCCTGGAGGTGATCGGGCCGGTCCCGCCGTTCTATGAACGACGGCGCACTTTCTGGAGGCAGCAGATTCTGATCCTGGGCGATGATCCGGCCCACCTCCTGCGGAATCTGACCCTGCCGCCGGGTTGGCGTGTGGACTTGGATCCGGTGTCCACGCTGTAGATGCGGCCGGTGTGCCACAGGCAGTCCGGTTTTTGGCTAACCGGCTCCCTTCACCCTACAATTTTCTGTTCTTTGGACTGCTTTACGGGAAGTCGTTTCTATGGTGTTGAACACAACCAGTCTGCTCTATCTGACTATGACCATCGGTCTTCTCGGAGTGGTCTATGTGGTACTGCGGATGCAGCGGGTGCTGGCCCAAGACCCAGGCACAGAGACCATGCAGGAAATAGCCACCGCTATTCAGCAGGGTGCGGCCGGCTTCCTGCGTGATGAATATCGGGTGCTCTCCCTTTTTGTCCTGGTGGTCGCGGCCCTGGTCGCGGCCTTTCTGAGTTGGCAGACCGCAGTCAGTTTCGTGCTGGGCGCGCTGACATCCGCGGCCGCGGGCTATCTGGGCATGTATGTGGCGGTCCGGGCCAATGTGCGCACCGCCGCGGCCAGCCGCCACTCCCTGAATCAGGGCCTGCGGGTCGCTTTCAGCAGCGGCTCGATCATGGGCATGTCGGTAGTCTGTTTCAGCATCGTGGGACTGACCGCCTTGTTCCTGGTGTTTGACGGCCATGTGAGCTACATTACCGGCTTCGGTTTCGGGGCCAGCAGCATTGCCCTGTTTGCCCGCGTCGGGGGCGGCATTTTCACCAAGGCGGCCGATGTGGGCGCGGATCTGGTCGGCAAGGTGGAACAGGGTATTCCGGAAGATGATCCCCGCAATCCGGCGGTGATTGCCGACAACGTGGGCGACAACGTGGGCGACGTGGCCGGAATGGGTGCCGATCTCTTTGAAAGCTACAGCGGGTCCATCATTGCCGCGGTGACCCTGGGCACGGTGGTGCTGGGGCCCGGCATCGGCATGCTGCCCCTGCTGGTGGCCGGGTTGGGTATCATCGCGGCCTTCCTGGGTTCGCTGCTGGTGCGCACCAAGGAAACTGCCACGCAAGAAGATCTCCTGGCCACTCTGAGTCGGGCTATCTATGCCGCCTCCGGACTGGTCGCCGTGCTGGTGGCCGGATTCATTTGGGTTTCCGGCCAGATTGCAGGTTGGACCCAGATTTCGTGGCGCTTCTGGTGGGTCATCGTGATTGGGCTGGTCGCCGGCAACCTGATTGGCTGGTTTACGGAGTACTACACCAGCTACACCCGGAAACCGACGCAGGCCATCGCGCACGCCGGCAGCACCGCTGCCACGCTGATTATCGAGGGTCTGTCCGTCGGCATGGTCAGCACCGTGATGCCTGTCCTCACGGTGGCCGTGGCCATCGTCGCCAGCCTGCTGGTGGGGGGTACGGAACATGGCATGTTTGCCGTAGCGTTGGCAGGCGTAGGCATGCTGAGTACCTTGGGCATCACACTGGCCACGGATGCCTATGGCCCGGTGGCGGACAATGCCGGCGGCATTGCGGAAATGAGTCAGTTGCCGCCGGAAGTGCGCGAGCGCACGGATGCGCTGGACAGTCTGGGCAACACGACGGCCGCGACGGGCAAGGGCTTTGCGATTGGCTCCGCGGTCTTGACCGCCCTGGCCCTGATGGCCGCCTTTGTGACCGAGGCCGGTATCACGGAACTGGATCTGCTTTCGCCGATTCTGCTGCCCGGCCTGCTGGTAGGGGCCATGTTGCCTTTTCTGTTTGCCGCCCGCACCATGACGGCCGTGGGTCGTTCGGCGCAGAGCATTGTGGAAGAGGTCCGCCGTCAATTCCGGGAGATTCCCGGCATCATGGAGTTTGAGAACAAACCCGATTACAAGACTTGCGTGTCCATCAGCACCCGCAGCGCCCTGCGGGAAATGGTGATGCCCAGCCTGATCGCCATCCTGATCCCGTTGCTGCTGGGGTACATCCTGGGCCCCCAGGCACTGGCCGGCATGCTGATCGGGGCCATTGCCTCGGGTTTTCTGCTGGCCATCATGATGGCCAACGCCGGGGGGGCCTGGGACAACGCCAAGAAGTGGATTGAGACCGGGGAATACGGCGGCAAGGGATCCGAGTACCACAAGGCCGCCGTGGTGGGAGACACGGTCGGCGATCCGTTCAAGGACACCAGCGGCCCCTCCCTGAACATTCTGATCAAGCTGATGAGCATTGTCAGCCTGGTCTTCGCCAGTACCTTCGGATCCGGCTTGCTGCCCCTCTTTTAAGGCCAGCAGCAAGTGCCCCGCACCTACAGAGTCTCGACCCAGACTACTGTGGGCCTTAATTCAGATGTGGAAAGAACTGCAGATGACTGCAGATGGAATGTATCTGACCATTGGGGCTAGGGGGAGACGAAGTTGCCCAAGGCCACGAGGATCCCCCATCACAGCCAGGGCGCGCGGGCACCGCGTGCACGGAGGACACGGAGGACTCTGGGTCTGCTCTCTGCCCTGTCAAGGGATAGCCCCCCTGACAGGGGCAGGTAAAGTCCTGTGGGGGCGAAAATCCGGTCAGGGAAGCGGAAAAGCATGGTTCGCTGGTACCCTGTGCGTATGACAAACACTGAACAGGGAGCCTGGACACCCTGCTGCTTGCGACCGCATGCTATCCGTGGCGCGCGGGGATCGCCCAGTATCTGCCCATTCTGAGCCCGAGCCAGCGTCAGGGCTGGGCCCTGTGGACCCTGCGGGCCCGCAGCGGCAGACCGCATGCCGTGTGGGGGGCTCCTGATGTGCGCGACGGGCTCCACACCCCCTTCCCGTCCCTGGACGGACCCTGGTGGCCGGCGCGGCGCTTCGTGGCCCACGAGGGCCCGTACACCGTCACCGCAGGGCTCGCTTGTCGGTGCCGCAAGCGCCGTTGTCCCCTGGCGGGTGTGGGGCCCCGGGGACAGACGGAGTCCCAGGTCGTGCTCACGGACGCAGCACGGACCCGGTCGACGACCTTCTGGATGTTCCGCCGACCCAGCCACCACACCCGCTGTTTAACCTCAGATATAGACCGGACAGTACAATGCCGTCGCTCGGGGCGATGGGCGAGATTGTATGACTTTTACTTTACATAGGCCCGCTGACCCGCATACCTAACTTTCTGGCATACTTGGTCGTCAATAAATTCCCATATTGCTCCCTGCCGCTTCTGCCCTCCATCCACCCCGGTGCCGTGGTCGCGCGCGGGATCGGTGGCGTACCGGGTACCGCAAGGTGCCGCCCGATGCGGGTACCCGGATTGTGTTCCTCGTCTTATCGTCAGGCTGTGTTCTCCGGCACAGCCTTTGTGTTTCTGGGGATGTCCTGATGCTTCAGGTCGGCGACATCGGATATGATGACCAGGTACCGCCCACGAATTCCAAGAGCGGTAAAGCCCATGTCTGTTTTTCTGGATAACGCCTGGATCCGCTTTTCCATCCTGTTGTTTGATGTCAAAATTGCGGCAGTTGCTGAAATACTCCGTACCGAATTGGTCCCCCCGTGTATGTCCAGGGTTGTTTGTAGCAAGGATCCAGGTTCCATGTTGCATGGCCTGGGATCCGAGGGGGCTGGCATTCCTCGGACCCCAGGCCCCCCGTGCCGACTGGATCCCGTGAGGTCCCCACTGTCATGATGGCGCAGTGGGTGACCGGCCAGCCGTTGGGGCTCCGGGTCTATGTGCATGGACGGATGTTCCGCCGCTCTTTCGTCTGGCCCCTGGTTCTGACCCTTCTGGTTATGCCCTGGACCCTACCCTATGTGGAGAGCTGGCCAGCGTACGCGCAACAAACCCTGCAATACGGGATGTTTCTGTGGCCCTTGGTGGCCGCTTGGGTCGTACCTCGCCTCCTGCCGGAGGGAGAGGAGATGGGCTGGCTGGCCGCGGTCCGTTTGCCCGCTTGGCGTCTGGTGCTAGAGCAAAGTCTCCTGGCCCTGCTGCTCTTTGCTTTGCTGTGGTGGATCTTTCTGGGTCTGTCTTGGGTCATCCAAGCCCTTCTGGTCCTTGAGACGGGGACCACGGCCGCGCCGCCGGCCTTGGTGGGCTGGATTGGGCTGAGCGGGACCGTCAGCCTGCTGTTTTTTACCGGTTGCAGCCTGTTGGGCCGTCACTGGCGCGGCACGGAGGTCGCCGGATTTCTGGCCACCAGCCTCTGGGTCGGCAGCCTGCTGCTGGCTCGCCAAGGCCCGAGCCTCTTCACCCCTTTCCATGCCTATTATGCCCTGGGCAGTCCCGCCTTTGAAGCGATGACGGCCGATCTGGGAATCCAGCTGGGGGTTCTCGGTCTGGTGGCCCTGGGTCTGTGGGCCGCCGGGATTGGGCTTTCATCCGAGCGCGTGCATCCTGCACGGAGCGGCCCGCGGCGAAGTCCCTGGCCGGGCAGCCTGGCCGGGATCCTGCGCGGGCCCCATATTCTGCGTCTGACCCTACTGGAACTGAGATGGGTGGTCCGGCGCAAGCTCTTTGGACTGTATCTGGGCGTCCCCCTAGGCCTCGTCCTGGCACTGGCTTTCTCTGAGGGTTCCCTGGATTTAACCGAGTTCCTCACGGATACCACGACCAATCTTCTCTTCTTCACCCTTCCCCTGTTGGCGGTGTTGCTTGCTCCCGTGCTCACGCGGCCCCAGCGCCCGGGCCATGACTGGTTCTGGGCCACCCCTACAGTCTGGGTCCAGGGGGCCCTGGCCCAGCTGCTGGCCTTCGGGCTCATCGCTCTGGGCGCCACCCTGATGTGGGGGGCCTTCGCCCTGGCCTGGGGCGTCGGCCAGGCGTACTGGACCTGGTCCCAGGCGGTGCTCCTGATCCCTGCGTGGGCCAGCCTGTGGCTTCCGATGTCCATGGTCCATGTCTTCCTGATTTGCGGATTGGCCCTGCTGTTGCGGCATGCCTTGGCTGTGATCGCCCTGGCCTGTGTCGTCATGGTGGGGATGTGGCTTAGTGCGGCGGTCTACACCCTGACGACCCTTCAGGATTCCATTTTGGTGTCCCTGACCTTCAGTCCCGTTACAGGAGCCCACCCCGACTACGGGTTGGCCCGGTCCCTGGTATGGGTCTATACGGCTGGTGGGTTGCTGTTCTGGCTGGTCGCGCTGTGCCTCTACCCCTACGGGGAACGTCGGGTCTCGCTGACCTGGACAGCGCAAGCCGGGACCGGGACGCTGGTGGGGCTGGGACTGGCGCTGTGCCTGATGGCCAGCGGAATCTACCAGCGGACCGGGGAGAGCCGGCACGTGCCCGCTTCCCCGGTCCCCCAGTCCAATGCCTGGGCGGTCACCGAGATGTCCCACCAGCTGGTTTTCGCCAGGGACCATGTTACTGTGACCTCTGCCCTGGCCTTCGTGCCGACGGTCGCGCCTGTCCCCTCCACCCTGGAACTGTCCCTGAACCCCGGGTTGCGCCTGCACCGGGTCGTGTGGTCCGAACAGTCCCTGGCCTGGCAGCAACCGGGAGAAGGGGTGATCGTGCCGCTGCCTGCTGCGCTCCAGGCCGCGGCCGCCTCGGGTCCCATTGCCCTGGTCCTGGAGTACGGGGGCTGGCCCGTCCTGCCCCGCGAGGATTACTCCCCCACCATTGCGGCTGGTCTGGTGGGCAATTCCCTGATAAACAACTTCAACCGCGCCAGTGTGAGTTACGCTGACCCCCACTTTCTGCAATGGGTCCGCGACAGTGACTGGACGGTTTGGCCCGTGACCGGGGGCCCCCATGTGGCCGCGCAGGCCAATGCCTGGTCCATGGAGCTGCCCCGGCAGGCGTTTCCCTATCTGATTGCCCCACAGGCCACCCGGCAGGTGGTAGGGGATCGGATCCGGTTGCACGGGCAGGGCGTGCCGCCCGCTGTCCTCTTGCTCGCGGGCGACTATCAAGTGCCGACGGCAAACGGGGAAGCTCCAGTCTGGCTCGGCCCCTATCAGGGCCCTCGGGACCGCACCCGCGTCCAACCCCTGCGGGAGGTCTACACACGTCTGGCGCAGTGGGCCGATCCGGCGGCCTCGTCCCCGCGTGTGGCCTACTTTCCCTTTGGCGAGCGCCTCCATTTCGCGGATTCCTGGATGTTGGTACCTGCCATGCCGCGTGACTTGTGGTTGATGAATGACCATGCGCACCTGAAGATGGCCATACGCGTCACCGAGGACTGGCTCTATGATCATATCGCCTGGAAACCGGCGCCGATCGTCTCCTCGGGCCTGCGCGTATGGCATACCCTGCATTGTGACATGCCCATGGAGGGCCAACGGCAACCCTGCATGGTCGCGATGGATGCCTACCGGCGCAATCCACAGGTGCCGCATGGACGAGTCCTGGACGCGGAATACTGCCTGTTCCCTTCGATCCGGCTGTGTGGCGGGATTTCGCCCCTGCGGCGGGCCTGGGCCCTGGCTTTGGCCTACTATGTGGCTGCCGACCCCGCCTGGTTCCACGATGATGTATGGGCCCCATGGCGGAGTGCCGCCCAGACCCCGGCAATCCCCGATTCCGATCATCTCATCGGCGCCACCTCCGACATCCATGACAATTGTCTGGTGGCCGGTTACGTTCTGACCATCCACCACTTGGTGGAACAACACGGCGTGGCCTTTCTGCATGACTGGTTGAACCTGATGCGGGAGCGGCATCCGGTGGGCGCCACACCCGTGGACGAGGCAGTGTGGCAGTTGGCCGCCGAACTGACAGGCCAGCCCGCGGTCCCGCGCCATCCGACAGCGTGTATCGGGATTGACGTGATCAATTGAGGAGGCAGGCCATGCAGATCAAGGCGGCAGGACTGGCCCGACGCTATCCCCGGGGGATCGTCGCCCTGAAGTCGCTCACGCTGACTCTGGACCGAGGGGCGGTACACGGCCTGCTGGGACCCAATGGGGCCGGCAAGTCCACGTTGCTGCGTCTCTGCGCTACCCTGGACCAGCCCACCACCGGGATCCTGCGCATTCACGACTGGGATGTGCGCCAACGCGCCGACCGTCGGGCCATACGCCAGCGGCTGGGCTACCTGCCGCAGGTTTTTGCCGTGTCCGGGGATTTGACCCCCGTGGAATATCTGGCCTACATGTGCTCCCTGAAGGCGCTGGAAGGTCCGGCCGCCCGTGAGATAGACCGTGTGCTGGAAGCCGTCAACATGACCGCCGAGGCCCATCGACGCATGGGCACCTTTTCCGGCGGCATGAAACAGCGCATTGGTTTGGCACAGGCCCTGTTGGGAACCCCGCAGCTGTTGCTATTGGACGAACCCACCGCGGGGTTGGATCCCCATGAACGCAGCAGTCTGCGCAATCTGCTGGCGGACATGGCCGCCCAATGCCTGATTGTCTTGTCCACCCACATCGTGGAGGATGTGGCCCATGTTTGTTCTCAGGTGGCGGTGTTATACCAAGGACAACTGCGCTTCCATGGCAGCCCGGCCGCCATGGTGGCCCAGGCGCAGGGACACATCTGGGAAGTGGAGACCGACACCGATTTGGTCCTGGTCCAAGCCCGGCTCCTGGGACGCGTCCCCTCTGCCACGGGCACGCGCTATCGCCTCATCGCCGATACCCAGCCCCATCCCGAGGCCCGGTTGGTTACGGCCCCCACCCTGGAAGATGGCTACCTCTACCTTTGCGGGGCTGATATGCCTGATGAGGCCCGGTGTACGTCGAGACGACACGGGCAGGAGTAAGGGTACGCCTTAGAGAACTTGCTGCGGAATCGGAACCGCCCAAACTGATATGGAGAGATACGAGGATGACCCGACAATCCGTGCAACGTTGGGAACGTCCGCTTCTTTACCTGCTGATTTTGGCCTTGGCGCTGCTGTTGGGAATTATGCAGTGAAATCTGTACCGCGCGAACCGCGCCGTCAGTGGAATTGGGGTCACTCGTAACCGGCATGAGTCTCAGGGAATTCGCAGCCACGCCCTTTGACACCGTTACGGGTGATACCATTGCCTTGGAGACCTTTTTTGACCAACCCGGGCTGTTGATTTTTCTCCATTCCGAGGGTCCATACTGCCGGCTTGATATCCCTTTATGGCATTTGTTTATGGCATTTGTTGGCGCAAGAGACCAAAACGCTGGGCGTGGCGGAAGCAGCGGATAGGGATGGAGTCAGGGCGCATTCGCCCAGAGACACAATTTGCCATTCCCCATTCTCGTGAACAGCAGACTTGTTGCGCACAAGGCGGGCCGCCTTTTTAACACCCACCAAAGTGGCCATTTCTCCTGACTTGCGTATTCTGCAGCTTTGGGAAGGCCATACCACCCGCCAAAGCGGGCACGCCGAAATCGGCAGTCTTTTCACCCTGTACGGTATCGAGCCCACCAGTCTCCCCCGCGTGGACAGTCCTGGGGAGAGACCTTGGCTCGCTTCAAGCCTTATCCGCAAACACGACGGTCCGAACACTAGCCAAGTACAGCAGGGGGACGATGCGCTCCCCCAGGGCGAACCCCCTGTCCGCAATAACCCGGGACGGCCCTGCGTGACTATCTCAATTCGAGCTTCATCGTCCCGATAGGGTATTTCATCCCTGAGCTGACCGGCAGAGATTCCATGGTTCCCGGTTCGATGTTCCGGGCATAGGGCTTGTCCAGGGTCGAATCATCCACGATCAGGACTCCACACTGCACCTGCCTCTGGGCTTCCGGCCACCCCGCCTCGTATCTTCAGGCTGAAGATAGAACGGGCGTGTGAGAGGGCATCGGGGGCCGGGGCGGTATCCGCCTGCGACTGACGACGGGCGGTCTCCATGCAGGTGTAGCGGGCGGGCGAGGCGATCATGTGGTGAATGTAGTCTGCCGGGTGACCACGGGCGGAATTCATGGCACAGGTTCCTGTACCATGGGGCCAGGCCACACTCTGTCCTACCTGCATCGCGCAACTCGGTGAGACCATGGGCATGGCTGCCTGATGCCTCCGGTTCCCTTCAACTGTGCAACTCCTGACACTATTGGCGCGGTTAAGCGTTGCCCTGCACATAATTCCTGTTAGCACAGTTTCAGGACATAGCGACAACATCCCCTTTTTAGGGTAAAGGGCAGGCGCCGCCGCGCGCCTACAGAGTCTCGACCACCTGCCGTACCGCTGAATCCACGGCACGCCCCCATGTGAGGTCGCGGTTGGCATTTTGGGCGTAGCGCCCAATATCCAGGAGGGGCTGTGGCCCTTCGATGGCCTGTACCAGTGCAAGGCAGCCGTCAATGCTGTAGACCACCTGCCAAATGCCGCCGGGAGGAGCCTGCATCCAGAATTCGCTGATCCAGCGCGTAAGGTGGTGGGCAAGCCAGGCTCTGTGCTCGTGCGAAATGCAATGCAGGGCCCCGGCCAGCAGGGCGGCGAATTCCCGGGTGCGCACCGCGTGTTTTTGGCCTTTGATCTTGCTCAGGGCGGTCTGGATACCGGGCAGCAGATCCGTGACGAAAGTCCAGCGCCGGGCCTCAATCAGGTGCGGCAGGAGCCGCAGATAGAAGGCCGCCAGCGCTTCGCCCTGCAGCAATGCCTGGGCCCGGGACATCAGCCGCCGCATCAGGGCTTTTTCGTCGCCTTCGTGGTGCCGGTCCGGGTCGGCCAGCAGACACAGCAGCTGCACCCGGGCCTCTTCCAGCTGTCTTTCTTCCGGCACAGGCTCCTTGGGGCGGAAGAACCGACGCCAAAAATTGGGATGGGGGCGCGGCGCCAGCAACAACCTGCTCTGGGCCGGCAGCCCGGCCAGCACATAGAGTTCCGCCAGGCGGCGTACCGTCAGCCACTTCACGTGCTCGTCGTCCACGCGCATGATCCAGGGCCAGAAATGGCGGACCTGGATGTCGGCCTCCTTCCATTGGGTCTGGGCCAGCAAGCCTTCGATCAGACCGCAGATGGCATCGCTCTTGGCGGTGTCCGTGGGGGCAATGCTGTCCACCAGCCGGGCGGCGGCCTCAAACCAGCCGACATTGACCAGGGCGGAAATCGCGCTGGAGGCGGTCCAGCCGTCACTCTGTCCGCCCAGCGCTACCAGGCGGCCGACCAGCTGGGTGGCCGCGTCGCCGCGGGATTGGGTGGCGGGCAACGCCCGCAGCGACTCCTGCAGGGCAAAGACCTGAAAATCCACGTCCCGGTTGGCATGCTTGCGTGTCACATGGCGCAGGATACTCTCGTCCGTATCTCGAGGAGGCAGGGCGGTCTCCTGTCGGGCTTCCATCATGGTGGCCAAGATATCCATGGAAGCCAGCACAGCCTGCCCCTCGCCCCCGCGGGCCAGGACACTGGTGGCAAACCGGCGGATGGAAATGTCACCGGTCGTCAACTGCGTGACGGCCTGCAGACACTGCTGCATGGTGGATTCACGACCGGCCCGCACCACGCCCTGCGCATCCACCAGCAAGGCCGACAAATCGTTCAGGAACAGGGCTCCGTCCAGGTCGAAGCGCTGCAGGCAAGACTGGATGAGACGGGTGGTCAGAGGATGCAGGTCCACGGCCGCCACGGCCGCGGCCAGGGCCGGCCGCATATCCGGCGCACCCATGATCCGTTGCCACACGCCCGGTATCTGATCCAGCCGTTCCAGACAGCTGAAGACCAGCATGGGCATGTTCACATGCCCCGCCGCGGTCGAAGTCAGGAGGAGGCTCTCCGGCAAGATTTCCTGGGGGTCGCCCGGGTCCTGCAATATCGTCAAGCCATGCTGATCCAGCCGTTTTTGGACAAAGCGGGGCTCGGTGTGGCCCTGGTCGGCCTGTTCTGCCAGCGTGAGCAGGGCTTTGGGGATCGCCAACGGCTGGCGATGGGAAATGAGGGAGGCCAGCCCCAGGGCCGCCTCCGTGGCCCCTGCCTGGGCCAACGAGATCCAGCAACGCTCCACCAGCCAGGAGTCCGGCTGGCGGGTGCTGCGCTCTTCCCGCAGCACTGCCGGGTGGGTGCCCTGCTGATGCAGGGCGGCCTGCAAAGCCTGGATCGCCTGCTGACCCAGCACATTGCTAAAGGAGAAATCCGAATTGCCTGGGGACATATGTCCATGGGTAGCGGTTCCGGCCGGCCCGCCGCGTGTCTTCATGTTAGCCCAGGACCTGTCGTCGGCCGTGGGGGCTCTCCCGGGATTGTGTCTCGCGGCCCCAGCCCCCGCCGCCGGGTGTGGCGATATGCAGCACGGTGCCCGGGTGGCATACGGTAGTGAACTTGCCCGGAAGTTCCTCCGTGCGGCCATCCTCCCGGTGCAGCCGATTAAGTCCTCTCTGCCCCGGCGCTCCGCCCTGCAGACCCCAGGGCGCAGTGTGGCGGCGTTCGCTCAGCATGGACACCGTGGCCGTGTCCTGGAAACGGAACTCGCGGACCAAACCATGACCGCCGCGATACTGTCCCGCGCCGCCGCTGCCCGCGCGCACTGCGTATTGCACGATCTCAAAAGGGAAATCCAATTCCAACGCTTCCACCGGTGTGTTGCGGGTGTTGGTCATGTGCACCTGCACAGCATCCAGGCCGTCCCGGTCCGGGCCGCCGCCCATGCCGCCGCCGATGGTCTCGTAGTAGGCCCACAACGTGCCATCAGGCCGGAAACCGCCCATGGTCAGATTGTTCATGGTGCCTTGGCTGGCGGCGGGAATCCGGTCGGGCCAGGCCTGGGCCGCCGCTCCCAACACCAGGTCCACAATGCGCTGGGACGTTTCCACATTGCCGCCGGCCACGGCATGAGGATGCGTGGCGTTGACCACCGTGTGGGCCGGGGCCCGCACGGAAATGGGGGCGAAACAACCCGCATTGACCATGATCTCTTCCTGCAACAGGCTGATGGCAACGTAGTAGCAGGCGGACTGGGTAATGGCGATGACGGCGTTCAGCGAGCCTGTCATGCAGGCGGCCGTGCCGGTAAAATCCAGATCCAGCGTGTCCCCCTGCACGGTCAGGGTCACCTGCAGCGGGATTTCCTGTGTGGTATCCCCCTGGGGCCATTCCAGTACATCCCGAAAGACATGCCTGCCGTCCGCCCAGCCGCGAATGGTGGCTCGCATGAGCTCTTCGCTGTAGGCCAGCAGACCCGCGCTGTACAGCTGCAGCTCCGACAGGGAAAAACGCGCACACAGCTCCTGCAGACGTCGGGTACCGATGCGGTGGGCTCCCAGTTGGGCATTGATGTCGCCCCGGCGTTCGCGGGGGGTCCGCACGTTGCGCAGGATCAAGTCGAGCAGATCCTGATTCAACGTGCCGCGCCGGTACAGTCGGACCGGTGGGATAATGATTCCTTCCTGGAAAATCTCCGTGGAAAGGGGCAGGGAACCGGGTGCCATACCGCCTACATCCGCATGGTGGGCCCGGCTGGCCACAAAATAGGGCGGCGTCCTGGCCTCTTCCAGAAACACCGGGGAAATCATGGTGATGTCCGGCAGATGATTGCCCCCCTGGAAGGGGTCGTTGACAATCACGACATCGCCTTCCTGCCAATCCTGAAACAGCGGCAGCACTGTCGCGACACTGGCCGGCATGGCCCCGAGATGGGCCGGTATGTGGGCGGCCTGCGCCACCATCTGGCCCGTGGCATCGAAGAGCGCGCACGAAAAGTCCAGGCGTTCCTTGATATTGGGTGAGAAACTGGTCCGCCGCAGCGTTTCGCCCATTTCTTCGGGGATGCTGACCAGACGATGTCGCCACACTTCCAGCTGCAGTTTCTGAAGAGACATCTACAACTCCGATCGCTTTGCCAACATCAGGTTGCCCCAGCTGTCCACCGTCACCTGCCAGCGGGGCAGCACCAGGGTGGTGGTGTCGTATTGAAACACGATGGCGGGCCCCGCGAAAACGTGGCCTGGCCGCAGGCAACGGCGGTCGTAGCAGGGCAGGGACTCCGGAGTGGACGTCCGCAACCACACCGGCAGTTCCCCCTCGGGCACGGGGGGACCGGTACTGCCGGGTCCCGGTGTGAACGACAGCGCGTCGGTGGCGCGGCGACCCCGTCCCGTGACTCGCAGTGCCACGATGTCGACTGGAGCAGCCCTGTCTGCATGGCCATAGCGCCGGGCATGCGCTGTATGGAAGCGCGCCGCGGCTGCCTGCAGGGCGGCTGCGGACACCGGCAACTCCAACGGGACCGGCAATTCGTAACTCTGGCCGGCGTAGCGCATGTCGGCCTGTAGCGAAATGGACACCGTGGGCAGGGCTTCCGGGGCCAGTACGGCCTGCACCTGGGCGGTCAGGGTTTCGACCAGATCCGCCACCTTTTGCGGGGCCCGGACTGCCTGCGGCACCGTGCGCAGCAAGGCATGCGAGACACTGTGCGTGACATCCGCCAGCAACAGTCCCAAGGCGCTCAGCACGCCGGGCGTAGGCGGAATCAGGATCCGGTGGATTTCCAGCGCTTCCGCCAGGGCACAGGCATGCAGCGGTCCAGCGCCGCCATAGGGGATCAGGGTGAAGTCTCGGGGATTGTGACCGCGTTCGACCGAAATGAGCCGCAACGCCCTTTCCATGGAGGCATTCACGATGTCAAGGGTCGCCAGGGCTGTGGCCTGGACCGTGTCTGCGTCGACTTTCGTCCGCAACTCTTCCAGCGCGGCCTGGCCCAGCCCGGGAAAAAGGGACCGCAGGCCCTCACCGCGCCAGGCCGGGTTCCGGGGCAGGCGGCCCAGCAGCAGATTGGCATCCGTGACCGTCGGCTCTCGGCCCCCGTGACCATAGCAGGCCGGCCCTGGGCGAGCCGCTGCGCTCCGGGGACCTACCCGCAGAATGCCGGCCGCATCGACCCGGGCAATGCTGCCTCCGCCTGCGCCCACAGTATGGATGTCCACCATGGGAATCCGGACCGGCAATCCGCCAATCTCGCTCTCCGCCGTCATGGGCAGGCCGTCATGGCACAGGGCCGTGTCCGTACTGGTGCCGCCCATATCCAGGGTTATGATGGCCGGGGTGGCCGTGCCCAGCGCCCGCTGCGCAATGGCATGCGCCGCGGCGACCCCGGCCGCCGGGCCGCTGACCAGGAGTTGCACAGGGTGCTGCTGGGCCGTGCGCAGTCCTATGGTTCCCCCGCTGGAGCGCATGACCCGAAACGAATGATGGGACACGGCGGCCTGCAGACTGCCCAGATAACCGCCTACCAGGGGTTGCAGGTAGGCATTGGTGGCCGTGGTCACCGTGCGTTCGTACTCCCGGTATTCGGGATGCACTTCGCAACTCAGCGAGAGGGGTACGTCGGGCAGGTGCCGCCGGACAATCGCGGCGGCCGCCTGTTCATGGTGCGGATTGAGAAAGGAAAAGAGGAAGACGATGCAAATGCTTTCGACACCCCGGTCGCGCAAAACATGACACAAGTCCTGGACCTGCTGTTCGTCCAGCGGCACCGTGACCTGGCCCTGGGCATTGACGCGTTCCCGGACTTCAAAGCGCAGGGCCGGCGGGATCAGGGACACGGGGCGGGACTGCGAGAGCCGATACAGGTGGGGCCGGTGCTGCCGCCCAATCTGCAGCACGTCCTTGAATCCCCGGGTGGTAATCAGGGCGGTCCGGGCGCCTTTGCGTTCCAGCAATGCATTGGTCGCTACGGTCGTGCCATGCACAATGGCCGGGAGACCGGGACCGGACTCGATCCGGTCCAGGCCGTCCTTGATGGCCCGCCTCTGGTCCTGCGGGGTGGTAGGCAGCTTGAAGACACGCAAGTGTCCCGCTTGGCTGAAGGTGAAATCGGTGAATGTACCGCCTACATCGATTCCAATGAGAAGAGAGGTAGCTGATGATGTGTGGTGCATGGCAGGGGCAGGCGCTTGCAGCATATTCCGCATCCAGGCAGACTCTGGACAAGCCGAGTCTAGTCTATATGGGGCGCCAGCCGCCGTCGTAGCGATCTGTGGCGGAGCAGTCCGTCCTGGCCGATATGGAATTCCAGAGTCAGCAGGATCAGATGCGGCAAGCTCTTTTTCCGGATCGGATGGGTGGCCTTATCACTGCAGATGTGGCAAACGCGGCGGGCCACCGTGCGTCCAGGGCCGGAGAGATACGGCCGGTCCGCGGTTTCTGAGCCGACCACCACGGCTCCCGTGGTGGCTCCTGCTGGTCCGTCACGTCCCTCGTTCCACACACCGCACGCCTGTCTCTGCTCCCCCGACTCTGGTTGACCTCTCTGCGGGAGTTTGCAAACACGTCCTGGGATCGCCGGTAGCGGACACTACTTCTCCATCGCCGCTTTGGCACTGCCGCAAGGCAGTTTAGGCCGCGACTCCCTGCCGCGCCTCCGAGGTCCGGAAATCAATGCAGGAAATCCACTTGATCTGTTTCAGGGCATTGTCCTTCTCGGTCGGTACAACCAGACGCACCAGACCCTGCTCACGTGTCAGGGCCTGACCATCCTTGGCGAGAGCCAGCATGGCCGTGTGACCCAGGCGTGAATCCACAGTTTCCTGGGCTGTCAGCAAGGTGAAAAACCCGTCGTCGCCCGTGATTCTCACATCGGCGAAATCCGTGATCCCGCAGTGGACTGCCACCGTCGACAGCGCGGGGCCCCGGAAGCGGAAAGGACCGGAAGTGCCGTGGCCGGTGGAGACAATGTAGCAATCGACCTGTTCCATGGCCGGCAATGCCGTCAGTTCCGCTACCGTCATGATCAAGGGAGCCAGGCCCGGGCCTGTTACCCGCAGGTCGGCTTCCGGGTTTGGAGGAAAAGGATTGGGTTCGTGGCTGTGAGGCAATGTATCGGGATGGAACATGATATGCGCGGCGTGGGCAAGCAACCGGAGAGGGGGCCGCCCCAGTGCAGCAGACGACGCTGAGACAGCACAGCAGGGCAAAAGCGCAGTTTGGCGGCTGCGGTCCTTGCGGTTAGAATAGCAGCCAGCCAGTGGATTTTAGAATCCCCCTCGGATTGGACGGTTTCGGCCCCAGGCCCGCAGGTTCGGATGGAGAAGGCTCGCCCTGATCCTGCGACCGAAAAGTTCTGCTGGTTTGCAGGGGGAAAAGGCTTTCCGGAAGGAGCAATATTGTGGCAAGTGTAACTTACCAGAACGTGTACAAGACGTGGGGCGAAGTCACGGCCGTCAACGATTTGTCGTTGGAAGCCGCCGATAAGGAGTTCCTGGTGTTGGTCGGGCCCTCCGGCTGCGGCAAGACCACCTCGCTGCGGCTGCTGGCGGGATTGGAAGAGATTACGCAAGGCACGATCATGATCAGCGACCGTGTGGTCAACGATGTGCAACCCAAGGACCGCGACATCGCCATGGTGTTCCAGAGCTATGCGCTGTATCCGCACATGAGCGTGTTTGACAACATGGCCTTTGGCCTCAAGTTGCGGAAAACGCCGAAGGCCGAGATTCAGCAACGGGTACAGGCGGCCGCGGCCGACTTGGGCATTGAAGAGCTGCTGGACCGCAAGCCGAAGCAGTTGTCCGGGGGACAGCGGCAGCGGGTGGCCGTGGGCCGGGCCATTGTGCGTGACCCTGCCGTGTTCCTCTTTGACGAGCCGCTGTCCAACCTGGATGCCAAGCTCCGCGTCGAGACCCGGGCCAATCTGACCCGTTTGCATGCCGATCTGGCCACGACGTTCATCTATGTAACGCACGACCAGGTTGAGGCCATGACCATGGCCACCCGCATTGCCGTGATGCGGCTGGGAGTACTGCAGCAACTGGAAACGCCGCAGAACCTCTACAATCATCCGGCAAATGTGTTTGTTGCCGGCTTTATCGGCAGTCCCTCCATGAACTTCTTTGATTCCACGCTGGTCGAGAACGACGGCAAAGTGGAAGTGAACACGCCGGGCTTCCGTCTGGAAGTGCCCGAACCCAAGGCCACGGAATGGCGGCCGCATGTCGGCAAGGAGCTGATTCTGGGCATCCGGCCCGAGGACATGCACTCCAAGGAATTCGTGCCGCCGGGCATCCTCGAGTCGGACATGGATGCCACCGTAGACGTAGTGGAACTCATGGGACACGAGATCTTCCTCTATTTGAAGACCGCGGATGACAAACAGTTCATTGCCCGGGTCGACCCCCGGGTCCGGCAAAGCCGCGGCGACAAGGTGGAACTGGCTGTCAACATGGCCAATGCCCATATCTTCGATCCGCAGACGGAAATGACCCTGGCTTCCTGAGCCATCCTTTCCGGACCCACAGGCCGGACCTGGGCAGGTCCGGCCTTTTTTTTGTTTCTCATCGCCTGTGTCCCCAGGGTCCCCTTTGCCGATGTCTGATCTTGCACTTTACCGATCTTTGGCGACTGTCGGCGGCAAAATCGTGTTGCTGGTGCTGGACGGTCTGGGTGGCATTCCCGTCCAGGACGGCTGCACGGAACTGGAACTGGCGCGGACTCCCAACCTGGACGACCTGGCGTGCACGGGGATCACCGGTCTGAGCACGCCGGTACGACTCGGCATCGAGCCCGGTAGCGGGCCGGCCCATCTGGCCCTTTTTGGTTTTGACCCGGTGGAACACCAGATCGGACGCGGCGTATTGGAAGCCTTGGGCATCGACTTCCCGTTGGAACCGCAGGATCTGGCAGCCCGGGGCAATTTCGCCACCACGAATGCGGCCGGGCTCGTGACCGACCGCCGTGCGGGCCGCCTGTCGACTTCCGAGTGTGAACGCCTTACCGGCGTGCTGCAGGTTGCCACCGCCGCCTCATTGCCGGGTTGCGAGGTGTTCGTCCGTCCCGTCAGAGACTACCGTTTTGTTTTGGTCATTCGTGGGGCGGACTTGGGGGGAGACCTGACTGAGACGGATCCGGGCCGCACCGGTCTGGCCCCCAGGCCAGTCACGGACCGATCGGCCACGCGGGAAGGGCAGCGGACTGCCGACCTGGTCAACCGGTGGCTGGACACAGCCCGTGCGACTCTCCGGACCGAGGTCCGGGCCAACAACCTGAATCTGCGCGGCCTGGCTTTCGACCCGGGGCTGCCTTCCCTGCAGGACATGTACGGATTGCGTGCGGCGGGGATCGCCGTGTATCCCATGTACCGGGGCGTGGCCCGCCTGGTCGGCATGCAGCCTGTACGGTTTGACGGTGAGACCCCGGCAGACCAGTTTCGCGCCCTGGGTGACGTCTGGTCTGATTTCGATTTCGCTTTTGTGCACATCAAAAAGACGGACAGCTACGGCGAGGACGGCAACCTGGCGGGCAAGATTGCGGTCATCGAAGAGGTGGATGCGGCCCTGCCGGCGTTGCGCCGCCTGGATCCCGATGTCCTGATCGTGACCGGGGATCACAGTACGCCGGTAGCCCTGCGCAGCCACAGCTGGCATCCTGTGCCCACCCTGTTGTGGGCCAAGACCGTTCGGCCGGATACCGTCCGGTGCTTTGGGGAAAGGGCCTGTACCATGGGCGGTCTGGGCAATTTTCCGGCCACCGCGTTGTTGCCTTTGGCGCTGGCGCATGCCGGTCGGCTCAAGCGCTTCGGGGCCTGATTGTCTGCATATACGCCTGCCGGGCCGACTTCCCCCGACCTGGATCAGGCCCGGACTCTGATCGCGGCCGCCCAACACCTGGTGTGTCTGACGGGAGCCGGGATCAGCGCCGAATCCGGCATTGCCACTTTCCGGCAGGCCCGGGCGGGCCTGTGGCACCGTTTCAATCCTGCCGTGCTGGCGTCCGAAGCCGGTTTCCGCCGCGATCCGGAACAGGTGTGGCAGTGGTATCGGGCGCGCTACGCGGCGGTGCGCCAGGCGCAACCCAATGCCGGTCATCGGGCTTTGGCCCGGATGCAGCGGGCCGTGCCGACTTGCCAGGTGATTACCCAGAACGTGGATGACCTGCACGAACGGGCGGGGACGGTGGCCGTGTGGCATTTGCACGGCGATATTACCCGCTGTCACTGCCTGGCGTGCGGTCGGCCGTGGGCCGGGCCGGGGAACGTATGGGATCGGGCCCAACCTCCTGTATGTGCCTGTGGCGACCTGTTGCGGCCTTCGGTGGTCTGGTTCGGGGAGCCGCTGGACCCGGAACTATGGCACAACAGTCTGGGGGCTGCGCGCCGGTGTGATGTCATGTTGACCGTGGGCACGAGCGGCCTGGTGGTCCCGGCGGCGGAACTGCCCTTCCAGGCCCGGGCCGGGGGGGCAGCGGTGGTGGACGTGAATCCGGAAGCGACGGACATCTCACATCTGGCCGACGTGTGGCTCCGTGGCCCGGCGAGCGCCCTCCTGCCCGATCTGGTGCCCGGGCCGGTTGGCGCCTGATTTCGCATATGGCACAGACATATGGCACAGATATGTCATAATGCTTGCGGGTTGGCATGTGTCCCGGTGGGCACCCTGGTCTTCAAAATCAGTGGCAGGCAGTGCGAAGCTGGCTGCGGTGGGTTCGACTCCCATGCCTTCCCGTCTCCCTGTCAACGGCTTCCGGAGCGCGTGGGCAGGGGTGACAGGATCAAAACCGTGGCGCGGGGCGGAGCCCCGCGTGTGTTGTTCCGGACCTGCGGGATGCCCTGTTCATGCTCTCATCCACGACCGCGTGAGACCCTATGCAAGAAACTCTCCATGCCTTGAAGACCCGCCTGGGTACCATCTCCGATCTGGAACAGGCATCTGCGCTCCTGCACTACGATCAGGAAGCCTTCATGCCGCCAGGGGCGTCACAGGCCCGCGCCACCCAGATGGCAACCTTGCGCAGCGTGAGTCACGATCTGTTCGTGGCGGACGAAGTCGGACAGTGGCTGGAAGCCCTGCGCCCCCTGGAACAGGATCTGGGCCCCGATGACAACGATGCGTCGCTCATCCGAGTGGTGCGCAAAGACTACGAACGTACGCGGAAGCTGCCCACCGAATATGTGGCCCGGGCTGCCGAAACCTACATTCTGGCCAATGAACAGTGGCGCCAGGCCCGCGCGGATGCCGATTTCCCGCGGTTTCTGCCCTGGATACGGAAATGTGTGGACCTGGCGCATGAATATGCCGCGTATCAAGGCTACGCGGAGCATGTCTACGATGCCTTGCTGGACCAGTTCGAGCCGGGTCTGAAAACCCGGGATGTGGCGGCCATTTTCACGCCGTTGCGGGAAGAGACCGCCCCTTTGGTGAAGGCCGTGGCCGCATCCGGGATCCGGATCGATACGTCCTGCTTGCACGGCACGTTCGATCTGGCGGCCCAGCGTTCCTTGGGCAACGTGCTGGTGTCGGCCTACGGTTTCGATGTGGGCCGGGGCCGGGTGGATGAAGTCACGCATCCCTTTTGCACCAGCATGAGCCGCGACGATGTCCGCATGGGCACCCGTGTCTCCGCGCACAAGATCAACGAGAATCTCTTCAGCATGCTGCACGAATGCGGACATGCGCTGTACGAACAGAATGTGGACTCCGGTTTCGACCGCACGCCCCTGGCGTCGGGCTGTTCCCTGGGACTGCACGAAAGCCAGTCCCGGCTGTGGGAGAACCTGGTGGGCCGGGGCCGTCCTTTCTGGCAGTGGGCCTATCCCATCCTGCAGGCCTATTTTCCCTCTTTCCACGCGGTCCGTCAGGATGATTTCTACCGGGCCATCAACACCGTGACCCCGAGCTTCATTCGCGTGGAGGCGGACGAAGTCACCTACAATCTGCACATCATGCTGCGCTTTGAACTGGAAACGGCCATGATGGAGGGACAGGTAGACCTGGCGCACCTGCCCCAGGAATGGAACGATCGCATGCAGACTTACCTGGGCATCACCCCGCCCAACGACCGCTTGGGCGTACTGCAGGATGTGCATTGGAGCTTTGGCAGTCTGGGGTACTTTCCCACCTACAGCCTGGGCAATATCATTTCGGTACAGCTCTGGGAGACTTGCCGGCAGGACCTGACGGACCTGGACACCCAGCTGGCCCGCGGCGAGTTCGCGCCCCTGCTGGCCTGGATGAAGGAGCATGTCCATCAATATGGCCGGAAGTACGAACCGATGGAGCTGTTGCGCAAAGTGACCGGCACGGGGATCGATGCCGGCCCCTATGTGGGCTATCTCAAGGCCAAGCTCCACGATGTCTATGGAATCTGAGGCGGCGGCTCCCTGACGGCCTCCGTCCGCTGCCCGGTGGTGGCTGCGGACTGCCCTGTCCCCGGTCGCTTCTCCCCATGAGTGCGCTGGCTCGCATCCGGGTTCGCCTGCGGGCGATGGAAAGAGGCATCAGCCACGGCCATCTCTGGGCCGTGTCCTTTGGCCATTTGTCCATCGACATCCTGAATTCCTCGGTCGCGATTCTGCTGACTGCCTTGGTTGGCAAATTCGAGTTGAGCAACGCCGAACTGGCGTGGGGCATCACGCTGTACTTCGTCATCTCGGCGTTGCCCATGCCCCTGTTCGGCCTGCTGGCCGACCGGTGGCAGGGACGATGGCTGAGCCAGGCCGGACTGTTGTGGACGATTCTGGGCTTTGCCTGCGCGCCCTACATGCCGCATTACATCGCCTTGCTGACCGTGCTGTCCATCGGCGGGCTGGGCAGCGCGGCCTTTCATGCCAACAGCACCCGTACCGCTTCCCTCGCCGGGGGGCTGAAGCAGGCAGGCACCTCTACGTCCGCGTTCTTCTTTCTGGGCCAGATTGGTCTGTCGTCCGGTCCCGTGCTGGCCGGCCTGCTGATTGGCCTGGTCGGCCCGGTCGGCATTACCTATATGGCGCTGGCGGTCCTGCCCATGGTCGTCGTCATGCAGTACGGGTTGCGCCGCCCGTTGGCCCGGGTGCCCGCTCCGGCGGGGTCCGGCGCGGGTACCGCGAAAGCCGGCGTGGCCATGACGATCGGGCCGGTCCTGCTTGCGCTGTACATCGTCATGCGTTCGGCCACCATGCAGAACTACATGAGTCTCCTGCCCAAGTACTTTGCCGATCAGGGTCTGGCCTCGGCGGTCTACGGCGCCCGGGCCGGCATGCTGGTGCTGGGCGGTTCCGTGGGCACCCTGGTCGGCGGGGTCCTGGGCGACTATATCAGCCGCAAGAAAATCATGATCTGGTCGCTGTGGCTCAGCATTCCCTTTCTTGTCCTGCTTTTGAATCAGGAGGGTGTGATCTTCTATGTGGCCGCATTCTGTGCCGGCTTCATCACCAACACCTCCCACAGCATCATCATCGTGCAGGCACAATCCATGATGCCCCGGCGCGAAGGACTGGCCAGCGGGCTGGCATTGGGGGTCATGTTCGCCAGCGGGGCCTTCACGACGGGGCTGGCCGGCATGGCCGCCGACCTGTGGAATCTGCCGAATGTCATGTACTTCCTCGCGTTGTTGCCGCTGGCCAGCGGTGCCTTGCTGCTGTGGCCCCGGCGGCTCTCCCTGCGCCTGACACCCCCCTTCATCGGCTGGAAACCCGCGGCTTGAGACAGACGCCGTCCGGCGCCTGTCTTCTTTTTGGCAATATTGTCAGCAATATTGCCAAAATCCATGCCGGTTGTGATATGGTGTGGTATCGGAGTATGTAGCAGACGAGTTGAGGAACTCAGAAATGGCTACAACCAAAGGCAAATCCATGCAGGTGCCCGCCTGGCGGATCGTGCAGTTTCTGCAAAAGGAGGGTACGGCTACGCACAAGGAACTGGAGTCGTATCTGGGATTGACCCGGACTGCGGTGCGCGAGCACCTCGCGACCCTGGCAAGTGGCGGCTATGTCGCCCGCGCGACGGTGGTGCAGGGCCGCGGCCGACCGCACCACGAATATTCCAACACGGACAAGGCCCGTTCTCTGTTTGCCTGTCACTGCGGCGATTTGTCCATCATCATGCTGTCGGAAATGATGGACGTGGTGCCGGCCGACACCGTCAATGTGCTGATGGCCCGCCTGGCCCACCGGGTGGCACAGGAATATGCCGCGGAGATAAAGAGCGGGGATCCCCGGGCCCGGATGCACGAACTGGCGGCCTTGATGTCCCAAAAAGGCATTCTGTGCCAGGTGCATGAAGCGCCGGACAGCGCGCAGGTGCAATTGGAACTCTTCAACTGTCCCTACCACGATCTGGCGATGGAACATCCCCAGATCTGCACCATGGATCGGGACATGATTGGCCATGTGGTCGGCATACCCGTGGAACTTGTGGATTGCATCGTAGAGGGAAGCCACAGCTGCCATCTCGGTTTTGAGTGGGAGCCGCAACTGGCACAGGAGCAAGGATGAGCATATTGGAAATCAAGGACCTGCATGCGCGGGTAGAGGATGAAGCCATCCTCAAAGGGGTTTCCCTGACCCTGAAGGCAGGACAGATTCACGCCATGATGGGCAAGAACGGTTCGGGCAAGTCCACGCTGGCGTACGTGCTGGCCGGACATCCCAACTACGAGGTTACCCAGGGGGACATCCTGCTGGATGGCGAGAGCATCATGGACCTGGAACCGGACGAACGGTGCCATGCCGGGCTTTTTCTGGCCTTTCAATATCCGGTGGCCGTGCCCGGCGTCAGCGTGGCGAATTTCCTGCGCACGGCGGTCTCCAACGTGCGAGGCTACACGCGTGCAGCGCAGGCCCGGAGCGGGAACACAGGTGTGGTCGGCACGCACCTGATGCCCATGCGCAAGTTTCGCCGGGAACTGAACGCCAAGATGCAAGAGTTTCAGGTGGACCCGAGTTTCGCCCGGCGGTATCTCAACGAAGGGTTCTCCGGGGGGGAAAAGAAGCGGACCGAGGTGCTGCAGATGGCCATGCTGGAACCGCGGTTCGCCATCCTGGACGAATCGGATTCGGGACTGGATATCGATGCCCTAAAAGTGGTGGCGGACGGCATCAACAAGCTGGCCACCCCGGAACGCGGCTTTCTCCTGATCACCCACTACCAGCGGATGCTCAACTTCGTGATCCCCGACTATGTCAGCATTTTTCATGACGGGCGCATCGTGCTGACCGGCGGGCCGGAAGTGGCCCATGAGCTGGAAGAGAAAGGCTATGCCTGGGTGGAGAAGCAGTTCGGGACGCCCGCAGCGGTACCCGCCATTGTCTGACTCGAGACGCAATTCCAAGGAGTGTATGCCATGGCAACCATAGCGGATCAACAGTATCTGACCGGCATCAAGGACGAATACGAATTTGGCTTCCATGACGATGTAGAGAGCGTTTTCAAGACAGAGAAAGGGCTCAATCACCAGGTGGTGGAACAGATTTCGGCCATCAAGAACGAACCGGAATGGATGCGCCAGTTTCGGCATGAGGCGCTGGACATTTTCCTCGCCAAAAGCATGCCGGGCTGGGGCGCGGATCTTTCCGGCATTGACTTTGATAACATCTACTACTATCTGCGGCCCACCGAAGAGCAGGGCAAAACCTGGGACGATGTGCCGGAGGACATCAAGACCACCTTTGACCGTCTGGGCATACCCGAAGCCGAACGCAAGTTTCTGGCTGGGGTAGGGGCGCAATACGACTCCGAGGTCATTTACCACTCACTGCAGGAGCAGTGGGAAAAGGACGGAGTGGTCTTCCTGGACATGGACAGCGGGTTGCGCGAACACGAGGACCTGGTCAAGGAGTATTTCGCCACCATCATTCCGGCAGCGGACAACAAGTTTGCCGCCCTTAACAGCGCCGTGTGGAGCGGCGGCAGTTTTGTCTATATTCCGGCAGGCGTGCAGGTGGACATTCCGCTGCAGGCCTATTTCCGGATCAATGCGGAGAACATGGGCCAGTTTGAGCGGACCCTGATCATCGCGGAAGAGGGGTCCAACGTGCACTATGTGGAAGGCTGCACCGCCCCTGTCTATTCTTCCAACAGTCTGCACAGCGCCGTGGTGGAAATCATAGTGAAGGACAAGGCCCGGTGCCGCTACACCACGATCCAGAACTGGAGCACCGATGTCTACAACCTGGTCACGAAACGGGCCATGGTGGAATCGGCCGGCACTATGGAATGGATCGACGGCAATCTGGGCAGCAAGGTCACGATGAAATATCCGGCGGTCTACATGATGGGGCCCAAGGCGCATGGCGAGATTCTGTCCATTGCCTTCGCCGGCACCGGGCAGCATCAGGACGCCGGTGCCAAGGTCGTGCATGGGGCCCCGAACACCACATCCAAGATTGTTTCCAAATCCATCTCCAAAGATGGCGGACGTTCCAGCTACCGCGGGCTGCTTAAGGTGGCCAAGGGAGCGCACCACAGCAGCAGCAGCGTGGTCTGCGATGCCTTGCTGCTGGATGACGCCAGCCGCTCCGATACCTATCCTTACATTGAAATCGAAGAGGACGATGTGAAAGTGGGGCACGAGGCGTCTGTCAGCCGCATCGGAGAGGAGCAACTTTTCTATCTGAAGAGTCGAGGCATCAGCGAGGACGAAGCCGCCGCCATGATTGTGGGAGGGTTCATTGAGCCCCTGGTCAAGGAACTGCCCATGGAGTACGCGGTGGAAATGAACCGGCTGGTTCAATTGCAGATGGAAGGCAGCATCGGTTGATGTCCGGCTTGGGGTGCCCTCTTCGCGTGATACCGGGATTTGACGCATGCTGCATGACGTGATGGCCGGGACTGCCGTCGCAGCCGGGACAGGTCCCACGCTGGACCAGGTACTGGCCCTGTCGGCCGGCCGGGAGGAACCCGCCTGGATGCGGGACTTTCGGGTGGCGGCCTGGGGCCAGTACGAAAGCATGGAATGGCCGCTGTTGACGGACGAGGCGTGGCGGCGCACCCGCCTGACGGGACTGCGCCTGGGTAATTTTCGGTACAGCCAACCTGCAGGGATGCAGATTGCGGAAGCGGAACTGTCTCCCACCCTGCAGGCGGAAAAGGCGGAACTGGACAGTGCCGCCACGTTGGTGTTTGAGGACGGCAACCTGCTGCATGCGGAAGGCCGTCAGGATCTGGCGGTCCAGGAAGGGGTGATCTTTCAGGATCTGACGGCGGCGTTGCACGACCACCCCCAGCTGGTGCAGACCCATTTCATGCAGCAGGCGGTACCGGCGGCCACCAATGTGTTCACGGCCCTGCACGGGGCCCTGTGGGACTCGGGCACCTTTGTCTATGTACCCCCGAACACGGAAGTGCGGCTGCCCTTGCAGGTCATCTCGCATCAGACAGAGGGCCATGCCGGCTTTCACCATGTGCTGATTGTGCTGGGCGAAAATGCCCAGGCCACGGTGGTGGACAATCTGCTGGGCGCAGAGCAGGGCCTGCAGAACACGGTGGTGGAAATCGTGCAGGGCGCCCATTCCCGGCTGCGGTACCTGAATCTGCAGGATCTGGACCTCACGGCCTGGAACCTGCTGTGTGGCCGGGCCGTCATGGATCGGGACGCGGATTTGCGCTGGATTCAGGTCAGTTGGGGCAGCCAGCTGACCAAGGCGTTCCTGGATCTGGAACTGAACGCGCCGGGCGGCCATGCCGAGCTGTTGGGCATCTACTTTCCCACGCTGCGCCAGCATATTGATCATCAGACCTTGCAGCATCATCGCGCTCCGCACTGCTTCAGTGACCTGCTTTTCAACGGCGCGTTGAAGGATCGGGCCCGCAGTGTATACATGGGCAGTATCCGGGTGGACCCCGTTGCCCAACAGACAGATGCGTTCCAGCGCAACGGCAATCTGCTGCTGTCCAGTCAGGTCCGGGCCGACAGCATTCCCGGACTGGAGATCGAGGCCAATGACGTGCGCTGTACCCACGCGGCCACAGCGGCCCAGGTGGAAGATGACTACATCTTCTATCTGATGGCGCGCGGCTTGTCCCGGGCCCAGGCGGAACGCATGATTGTGCAGGGCTTCTTCCAGGCCGTGTTGGAACGCGTACCCGTTGAGAGCGTGGTCCGCAAGCTGGAACAGGTTATTGAACGCAAGATAGGCGGTTGACGCAAGCTATGTCCCACAGTACTTCAACGACCCTGTCTGCGGTGTCCGACAGCGTGGACTGGGCCCTGGTGCGCAGCCAGTTTCCCATTCTGGACCGGGAAATTCATCCCCAGACCCGCCTGGTCTATCTGGACAGCGCGGCCAGCAGCCAAAAGCCGACCGTAGTGCTGCAGGCCATGGATCGGTACTACCGCACGACGCACGCCAATGTGCACCGGGGTGTGCATACCATGAGTGAAGAGGCCACCGCGCTGTATGAAGAGGCCCGCCGCGCTGCGGCGCAGCTGATCAACGCGCCCGATCCCCACACCTGCGTTTATGTGCGCAATACCACGGAGGCGCTCAATCTGGTCGCCTACTCCTGGGGCCGGACCAATCTGGGGCCGGGCGATCAAGTGATTTCCACCCAGATGGAGCATCACAGCAATATTGTGCCGTGGCAGATCCTGCGGGACGAACTGGGCTTCACCCTGGACTTTGTGCCCGTCACGGACGAGGGACTGCTGGATCTGACGGCCTATCACGCCCTGCTCAGCGAAAAAACCAGGCTGGTGACTTTCACCCACGTCAGCAACGTGCTGGGCACCGTCAATCCGGTCAAGGAAATCACGGCCGCGGCGCATGCGGTGGGAGCCCAGGTGCTGGTGGACGGCGCCCAGAGTGTGCCACACATCCCCGTGGACGTACAGGATCTGGATGTGGATTTCTATGCCTACAGCGGCCACAAGATGTGCGGGCCCACGGGTATCGGCCTGCTGTGGGCCCGGCGGGAGTTGTTGCAACACATGCCCCCTTTCCTGGGGGGCGGCGAAATGATCCGCGAGGTCACCCTGGAGTACAGCCGCTGGAACGAACTGCCATACAAGTTCGAGGCCGGCACACCGGCCATCGCGGAAGCCATTGGCCTGGGGGCTGCCGCCACCTTTCTCATGGATTTGGGTCTGGCCCATGTGGCGGCCCACAGCTCCGCCCTCACAGCCTATGCCTATGAGCGGATCGGCGAAGTGGAAGGGGTGCGGATTCTGGGCCCCGGCCCGGAGTCCCGCATGGGGCTGGTGGCTTTTCATATGGACGGCATTCATCCCCATGATCTGTCCGCAATCCTGGACCAGGACGGGGTGGCCATTCGGGCCGGGCATCACTGCGCGCAGCCGCTGCATCAGCGATACGATCTGATCGCCACCTCACGCGCCAGCTTTTATCTCTACAATACCCCCGAAGACGTGGACCTGCTGGTACAGGGCATGGAACGGGCCAGCGTCATCTTTTAGGCCGGGACACTGGAACCAGACTATGGATCAGCTATATCGCGAAGCGATCATCGACCACTACAAGTATCCCCGCCACAAGGGAAAACTGGCGGAGCCGGATTACCAGGCGCACGACCACAACCCCTTCTGCGGGGATGAACTGACCATCGCGTTGAAGGTGGACGAGGACAACATCATTCGCGCAGTGGCGTTTGAAGGCCATGGATGTGCCATTAGCCAGGCGGCCGCGTCCATGCTCATGGAGGAGATCCTGAACGAACCCCTGGACGAGGTGAAGTCGCTGAACCGGGACGACATTCTGGACATGTTGGGCATCGAGATTGGACCGGTGCGTATGAAGTGCGCGCTGCTGTCTCTCAAGGTGCTGAAAAAGGGTGTATATGGGTTGGACGAGTGGGACTGAGAGTGCCCAAAGGCAGGACATGGACGTGGCGGAATACATACATGTAGCCAAGCTGGCGGATCTGCCGCCTGGCAGTTCCAAACTGGTGGAGCACGGATTCTTCCGTATCGCCGTTTTCAATCTGGACGGGGAAATCTACGCACTGGAAGACATGTGTACCCATGACGGGGGGCCGCTGGTCACCGGACGCATCGTGGAGGGCGGCCAAGTGGAATGCCCCCGCCACGGGGCCCGTTTTGATATCAAGACCGGCAATGCCATGTGCATGCCGGCGTTCATGCCCACACCGACCTACACCGTGAAAATTGAAGGCGATGATATCCTGATCGCCGCGCCCGAGTAACCGCCGCGGAGCCATGCCCATGCCCACCAAAGAGGAAATCCTGCAGGTCTTGCAGGAAAAAGTAGTCGATCCGGAACTCTTTATGAATGTCGTGGATCTGGGATTGATTTACGATGTGGAGATGACTGAGGACGCGGTCGCCGAAGTCACCATGACTTTGACCAGTCCGGGATGCCCGGCCGGGCCCCAGATCATCAAATCGGTGCAGGACGAGGCGCAGCAGGCCTATCCGGAGCTGGAACGCGTCAATGTGCATCTGGTCTGGACCCCCTTCTGGAATCCCGACATGATGTCGGACGAAGCCCGGGACGAACTCGGCATCTACTGATGGCATCCGGTCGGGGCTGCTGGACCAGTCCTGTGCGCCCGGCACCGGGCGGCCAGTTGGAATTGCGCGGATTATCGTAATACAGCCCTGTTAGTCCTGTAGACAAGACCACACCACACCCCGCGCGCTTTGGGGCCGTCGGCGCTGGTTTGCAATGCCCATCATGAGGCCATCCATTGTGATGGCCTGTCTGTATTCAGGTTGGGGGTATCCCATGGACCGATTCCAGACAATGCCCCCTGTAATCCCAATACAGAGGTCGCTATTTCCTGCCATTTTTGCCTAATATGGAGTTGTTTGGCCCAGAAATATGGAAAATCCCGAACTCGCAAGTTTGCTTGCGCGCATAGCCACTGCACTTGAACGCATAGCCAATACTGTCGATAAAAGTGCTGCCACCGACACCAATGGGGAAGGCGACACGCTGCAAAACGCCTGCTCTGCCAAAACATCCCTGCCCGCGGCCAGCTGCACAGCGGCAAAACCGCTCGGATATCCTCAAAGTACCTGCAATACCTCCATCGTAAACTTCCTTGCGGATCGAGGTATCAAAGTCAACGCCGTGCCACAGGCCGAAGCGGCAGATGATGTTCTTAATTCACTTGCCAAGAGGCTAGGCGAGGACTATGACGCCCTTCGCGCGTTGCATTCCAACATAAAGCGAAACATGCAACACGGCGGCACTTTTACCCTTTCCTTGAAAGAATGTGTAGCCGATGACATAAGCAGGGTCTGTCAATACGGCCATACCCTTCATGAGCATGCATTTTTGGAAGACTTCAGATATATCAAATCCCAACGGTTGATTTCAGCCAAAACGACTGCTTGGCCAATGGCACAGAATTTTTTGCGGGCAAATGGCTGGAACGCCATGTTCTCTCGCTGGTACAAGAGGCAGTGGCAGAAGTGGCAAAGAGCTCCGATTTCCAATATCTGTTGAATCCGAAAGTGGTTTTACCTGACGGAAGTGATTTTGAGCTTGACTTGGTATTTCAAGTGCATGATTCGTTTTTTTGGATAGAGGCAAAATCTGCCAATTATCAACAACACATACAGAAATATGCAAAAATCTCGCGAATTATCAAGTTGGACTCGAAACACGCCATTCTGGTATTGCCCGAGTCCGAAATCGCGAGACAGCTGACTGCGATGTTCAATATAACAGTCCTACCCATGTCGCAAATGAAAGAGAGCCTAATGGCCACTATCAAGGCGGATCAAAACGGCAAGATTGAACCCTAAGGACAGCTGCTATGGAATTCCACAGGATGCACGGTATCTGTCTGGACATCGACGCCAAAGCCGCGGTGCAAGACGAGTTTGAGCGTATGGCGGGTTATCTGGGCGATGACATGTGTGGCCAGACCTAAGACCGTTCTGCCCCACAGGCGTTTCAGATGGTGGCCCGTGTACTGCCCTGCGTGGAAGATGCTTTCACTACGCGGGCACAGGCGGTGGAGCCCGCGGTGCAGGGTCCGGCGTGCGGTGCGCATTGATTGGCGCGGGTGGGAGTCTGGAGGCGGATGCCCCGCGTCTCCTGTTGTGTCTGTGGCCAGTCGGTCCCCAGGAAGCCCTTGTCCCCGCAGACCTCGCCGTGCCGCTTGTAGCCTACGACAGGGACCCGGCTGGGGGTCCCCGCAGGAACCGGGTAGCCCGCGTGCCGCGCAGCCCTGCTGTCCAGCGTCGGCACAGCTCTTTCACCCGCTGGGGAAAGAGGGACAGATAGTGGGCGCGCACGAAGCCTGGGTATGGGCGTTTCCCGGAAAGGGATGGTGACAGTGGAGGTCTTTGGCCCGCGCCGCTTTGCTATGCGCGCAGGGCTAGTGCTCTTGGAGCGCACCCAGGAGGGTGCGGCCTCTTGCGGCATCCTGTTCCAGCAAGTGGGCCGTGTGGGCCAACAGGGACGCGTGCTTGCGTTGCCGGTGCCATTGGGCCAGCGCGCATGCCTGCAGGAACCAAATACAGCGCGCGATCCGCTCGGCTTCAGAGGTTTCGGGTTCCCGCCGCAGCAGATCGCGCAAAACGGTGCCGTAGGACAGCCGCGCGATGGCCGTGGCGAGGGATGCGGGCATGAGGTCCGCCGGGTTCAAGGGTGCGGCACGACGTATCATGTCTAACGCTGCGGCCCCTTCGGATGGCAGCTGCCACTTCCACAGCTCCGCGGCCAGGAGCTGATAACTTTCCGGATATGTGGCGGCAGGGGAGGCCGGCGGAAAGCGGGACAGGGTATCGCTCAAATGCCATCGGGCCCAGTCATACCGGCATTCGGGGTGTCTGGCACCGGGCGACGCCGCGGAGCTGTGCGGAATCTTCTGCAGATGCCGCACCCCTTGGCGGAAGCCATAACCTACCCAGAGTCCGTAGGGCCGGGCATCATGCGCCAGGTACCAGTGAGCCACCCCCTCCTTGTCAAGGCCCAGGAAGCGTGCCCGGGCGGTGTGGGGCACGGCCGGTGGGACATGGTGGCCCCCCTGGAGGCGCATTTTGCGCAGCCGTTGGCGCGCCGCGCCAGCCAATGCGGGGTCCAGATAGAGGCTCTGGCTCAGAACGTACAGGACATATTCCCCGGTCTGGGCTTCCAGCGTGGCCACGGCATCCAGGGCCTGCGGGCCCACTGCGCGGTTGGGGCTGTACGCCATGATCTGCAGCAGCTCGGCGGCATCCTCGACGCGGACATGCGGCAGCAGGCCCAGGACATATTGCCGGTGCCCGGATTCCAGACGGGAAAACTGTTCCGTGTACTCGATCAGGACCCCCGGGAATTTGCTCCGCGCGGCAAAGGCATCCTGCATGCTGGACAGAATGACGCTGTCTACATCCGAGATGTCCTGTACGAAGCCCGGATCCACCGGTCTGTCCAGGAAATCCTGGAGCAGGGTAACGGCCGAAAAGCGTACCTGGGCCGGCAGCTTTTTGTTGAGTACCTGCCGTAGCAACTGCTCCTCCACCAGCGGGCGGGGCAACTGCTGGGCCAGCAGTCCCAGACCTCCCTGAAGCTGGCTGCCTGCTTCCGGCAGCAAGTGCAGCAGAGCCGTGAGCAGCACGGGGGCGGGATAGCTCTGGAGGAGAGCCTCCACCTGGTTCGTCATGTCCCTTTGGGAAGTGGCCGAACCCAATGCCCGCAGCGCGCGGGCGACTCGATCGGCAAGGGACTGGCGGGGCGCGGGCATAGGGGCAGGTCCAAGGGTGGCTTTGCGTTTCAGCTTAGCAATTGTCGCGCCGATACCGCCAGACGGTATCCCGCCGGCGGCCCGCCGCGTCGATTTTGCCGGCAAGGCAGTCTAGCGCAGAATCAAGAGTCTCCCTATCCAGCAACAGGAAGTTGGCACATGAAAACCTATCGCGTGGCTCTTTTGGGCTGTGGCAGCCGCGGCCGAGCACATGGTCGGGCGTACAAGGCCCATCCCCGCACTGAACTGGTGGCTGTCTGCGATTTGGATCTGGCTCTTCTGGAAGCTGTGGGTCAGGAATTGGGCGTCTCGGCCCGGTATCAGGATCTGGACGTGATGCTGGAACAGGAGCAACCGGACATCGTGGCCATCCCCACGGCGACCCAATTCCATTTTCCCCTGGCGATGCGGTGCCTGGAGCATGGCTGTCATGTCGATGTGGAAAAGCCCATTGCCGAGCATCTGGAGCAGGCGGACGCATTGATGGCCCGCGCGCAGGAACTGAATCTGGAGATTGCCGTGCATCACCAGTGGCGTACCAGTCCGGCCATGACAGCAGTCCGCAAGGCCCTGGAAGCAGGCCGCATTGGGGATCTCCGATTCATGTATGCCAGCGGCAAGGGGTACTACGGCGGATATGGCTTGCCCAACATCGGGACCCACTTGCTGAATCAGCTGTTTGCGCTGGCGGGCCGCGTGCGGTCGGTCAGCGGTCATGTTCTGACGGACGGGAGGGAGATTGCCGCGGAAGACGTGTTGCAGGCCCCGCAAGGCATGGGCATCATGGCGGGAGAAAATGTGACGGCCTTGCTGGAATTTGAAAACGGGGTTTGTGCCACGTTGCTCCAGCATCGCTTTGCCCGCATCGACCTGAGCGCCCATGTAGTGGAGGTGTATGGCAGTGAAGGACGCCTGCTGTGGCGGCCACACGGAGCCTATTGGCTGCCGGGCCCCAACATTCCGCCCGGACCCAACCTGACCGAGTGGGCAGGAGACAGTGGACAGTGGGAGCCTCTGCCGCTGGAGATGCCGGAGGGCTGGGAGGAGGGCATGGAATGTCATCCCGATGAATTCGCCTTCGCGGGCCAGTACGCGCAGGCTCTGGATGCGGGTGTACATCATCCCTGCGATGGAGAAAGCGGCCGGCACGTGCTGGAAGTCATCAACGGCATTTACACCGCGGCTGTGGAGGGACGCCGGGTGGCCCTGGCAGAGATGAAGCGTACCCATGCCCTGCGCACATTCCGGTCTGCCCATGGCCTCAGTCCGGATCCCGAGCCGGGCCCCGTCGGATATTGGGATTTCCTGGCCCAGGAAGATGCCCGATTGGGCCGCGCGGCCTGAAATCCGGGCTGCCTTGTGTATCACGGGTGTGGGAGACGACGGGCAAACGCTGTGGAGGCCTGGCGAGCAGGCTACCGCGTAGATCTGTCATCCTCGGCAAGCCGATATCGCCACGGCAACAGGAATTGGGGTTCGACCGTGGAGGTCTGCTCTTCCCGGCTACAACAGGGCACTCTCAGGCCGCGCCGGTGGCGAGCTCGGGTTCGGGACAGATGCACGCCTTGACATAGGCTTCTCGTTCTGACAGGGGCAGCAGGGCCAGTGCAGAGAGATCGGACACAGGGTTCGTGTTGCCACCGCACAGTGGCAACATTGCAGGTGCCCAGTGCCCATCGTCGGAAATCCCGAATCATGAGCAGAGTCTCGTCAAACTGCATGCCGAACAGGGTAACGGGCAACCTTCGTGTTTGAAAGGACGTGACGCAATCCTGGACGAAAGCCTGTTTGAGCGCCTGCGTGGCGTTCTGTCGCACTTTCAATTCCAGGACGATGATGCGCGGGGCAAATGGGACAACCAAGTCGAGATGACCTGTGACAATGGGCATTTCCGCGTGGGGAGGTGTGTCTATGGCCACGAAGAGCATGTAGAGCAGAGATTGATAACAGGTTTCGCAGGTAGCCAGCTCGCGCATGGCAGACGGCAGCCGGTGCAGGACGTAGGGCAGGTGACGCAGGTAGGTTTCCAGGCAGTTTGGAAGGCCTGCCGCACTTCTTGGTTGGGGAAGGCCAGGACTTCCTTGCCGGAATCCGGTGTAACAGTGGCCTTGGGGCTGCGGGTCAGGTAGCCACTTTGATAGAGCAGGCCGGCGAGAGGAGGGTTCTGCACGTCAAAGGTGGTTTCTTCGATCACTCTAATATCGTCGGTGGAAGTTTCCCAGGCCACACCGCCTGTGCATGGGTGCGCAAGAGCTGATACAAGACATTGGGAGTGCCCGATTCCGCCCAGAAATGAGGGAGGTTGCGCCAGGACCAGTGACCTGCTTGGGCAGGATTGTCCAAGGCATCCAGGTATCCGGCCAGGGAATAGGGAAGGTGGTGCTCGGCGCCAGTTGCTTCTCATCCTGAATGCGGTGGTCCGAGACCAGGTGCCCTGGCAAAAAAGCTCCGTTTCTATGGCCCAGACTTGACTTGCAACACAGTTGCTGAACAGTCACGGTTGAAGAACGGGAATGCGTTACCCTTTGAGTCCTGTCAACGCCACCCCCGCGATGATATTGCGTTGGAACACGATGAAAACGGTGAGTAACGGCACGCTGGCCAGACTGGCGGCGGTCATGATCTTCTCCCATTCGGTCGTGGACTCGCCCCGGAAGAAAGAGAGACCCACGGGCAAGGTATAGTATGCCCGCTCGCTGGCGATGATGAGGGGCCAGAGATAGGCATTCCAGTTCCCGATGAAATTGAAGATGGCCAGCGCGGCCATGGCCGCCTTGGTGAGGGGAATCCCGATCCGGACCCAGATGCCGATTTCGCTCATGCCATCCATGCGGCCCGCATCCAGCAATTCGTTGGGCACGCCGTGGAAAAACTGGCGCATGAGGAAGACACCGGCGGCCGTAATGACCCCAGGGAACGCAATGCCCCAGTACTGGGCCAGGCCGACATTCCAGTGGAACCGCACGCTCATGTCAAACCAGGGGATGATCAGCATCTCGGTGGGCACCATCAGGGTCGCCAGGATGCCGATGAAGATCAGGGTCTTGCCGGGGAATTCGAACTTGCACAGCGTGTAGCCGACCAGCGAGTCGAAGAGCACAACGCACGCGGTGGAAAACAGCGCGACCACCACGCTGTTGAAATACCAGCGCCCGAAGTTCGAGGTGGCCAGCACCCGCTGATAATTGTCCAGAGTGGGCGATTGGGGCAACCAGGCAAATTCCACCAGCTCCGGGGCCGGTTTGAAACTGGTGATCAGCATCCACAGAAACGGCGTGATCATGACCAGGGCGCCTGCCGTCAGCAACAGATAGATCAGTCCTTGTACGCCCTGTACGCGCCAGGCCATGGCGGAAGAGGCCGCGCCCGGTTTGCGGGACAGTACCGGCTTTACCGTTGATGTTGCCATGGGGATCCTTCGCGGGCCTGCGTCTGCGGTATCGCAACGGGGACAGGCGACAGAGCCTAATATTCGAAGCGCCGCGTCAGGAAGCGCAATTGCACCACCGTAATCAACAGGATGATGCAGAAAAGGATGACTGTCAGGGCCGCCGCATATCCCATGTCATAGCTGGAGAAACCCTTCCGGTACACCTCCAGCACCATGGTGGTCGTACTCTTCAGCGGACCGCCGGTGCCCTGGGGGCTCATGTTCTGGACCAAGGCAAAGAGGCGGAGAAAGGAAATGGTGGACAGGACCGTCAGATAGACGATGACCGGATTCAACAGGGGAAGCGTGATGTAGCGCAACAGATGTCCGCTGCTGGCGCCGTCTATGCGGGCGGCCTCGTAATACAAGCGGGGAATCTGCTTGATGCCGGCCAAATAGATGATGACGGAATAACCCAGCGTCTGCCACACCGCGACGGCCGTGATGGCGGGCAACGCCTGTTGCGGGCTTTTCGTGAAGGGCTGCTCCGGCAGGCGGAGGAGATCGAATGTCTGGGCCAGCAACCCGTTCTGGGGCAAATACAGCCAATTCCACACGAAGGCCACGGCGACCGCCGAGGTTACATAGGGCGCGAAATAGGCCACCCGGAAAAACGTGGAAAGAACCCGGATGCGATCCAGCAGCAGGGCAATGGCCAAGGCCAGAATCATTTGGGTGGGCACGCCATAGACGACATAACTCAGTGTGTTGACCAGGGCCGCGCGCACATCGCTGCGCGGTTTGAACAGGTCATGCCAAATCGCGGCATAATTTTCCAGACCCACCCAAGGCCCCGCGCCTTTGAAGGTGTTCCAGTCGCGGAAGGCAATGTTGAAGGACAGGAGGGCCGGGTACCAGCGGATGACGACAAAGAATACGAGGGCCACGCTGAGAAACGTGTACGCCCACAGTATCTGTCGCTGCTGCAACGAAAGTTTCATCGGCGGAATATCCGGGTGAGACCCCGATCCGGGTGCCGGGCCGCATGTGGCCCGGCACCCGGGGCAGGGCGGCTACTGCATGTAGTGGGTGTCCAGGATTTCCTGCACAGTCTCCGCTGCCACATCAAGGGCCACGTTGGGTGCTTCACCGCTCAACACGACCATGTCATAGGCATCAATCAGGGCTTGCCGCTGGTCCGATTCATTCACGAAAAAGGTCGCCTGGGCATAGGCCAGACCGGCCGCGAAGGCCCCCAGATGGGGATCGGCCAGCAGCTCCGGATTGGACCCGGCGTTCAGACGGGCCGGCAGTTCGCCCACCATGTCCACCCAGAGGGTGCCGGCCTCATCCGAGGTAATGAATTGCAGGAACTTGACGGCCGCCTCCATGCGGGCTGGGTCGCTGGCACCCTTCTGGGTAATGCCATGTGTCCAGTAACTGCCGAAGGTACTCTGTATCCCGTTGTGTGCGGGCAGTTCCACCACGCCGAAGTTCAGGTCCGGGGCATTGTTGGCGATAGTGCCCAGTCGGAACGAGCCGTCAATGTGGAAACAGGCGCGTCCCGCCAGAAAGGCCTGTGTGCTGCCGTCAAACAGATCACGGTCTCCGGTCTCCAGTTCGGTCTTGAAACTCAGCAGGTAGTTCCAGGCTTGTTGGCCCGCTTCCGAATTCCAGTTTACGGTCTGGTCGCCATTGGCATAGGGGGTGCCCCCGAATTGGCGTACCAGTACCTCACGGAACCAATGGTGATCCTGGGCGGCCAGGTCCACCACGAAGCCCTGCACTTCAAAATCTCCGTTGTCAGCCCGTACCGTGCAGGCGGCCGCCTGCGTGGCCAGATCTTCCAGCGTCGCGGGAGGCGCCTCGGGATCCAGGCCGACGTTGGCCATCAGATCCTTGTTGTAGAACAGGGCCAGGGTCCGCACCGCAGTGGGCAGGGTATACAGGGTGCCGTCCACGAAACTGGCTTGCACCAGGGGACTGAATTCCGTGTCGATCATGGACGCCGGGAAGGCGTCTTCCGGCAACGGCACCAGGTATTCCGCGTCCAGCCAGACCGTCTGCCAACCGTAGAACAGCGTGGCTACATCGGGGCCCACGCCCGCCGGCACGCTGGCGGCAATCTTGTCCCGATACTCAGCATAGGGCACATCCGAATTGTGGATAACCTTGATGTGGGGATTCTCGGCTTCAAACATTTCAATAAGCCGATCCATGGCCAGGACCCGGGCCTCGAAATTGTATTGCCAGTATTCGATTTCAATGACCTCCGGTGCGGCCTCGGTCATGGGGGCCGAAGCGGCGGGGGCCGCCGGCGGCGCGCAGGCCACCAGCCCCAGCATGAGGGCCAGCACACTGCCCAGATACAGCGCAACTCGTTTTGTATTCACTTCACTCTCTCCTTGGTCTTGCCGATTCAATTTCCACGGGCAGGCTCAGCACCTGCCTGCTTCCTAATGCACGGGTGGGGGCGCGGACAAGGGAATGCGCAACAGACGGGCTGCATTGCCCCCGAATATCAGTTGCAGATGATCGTCCGGCATGCCCAGGTCGACACAGTCACGGAACTGATCCTGCAGGTAACGTCGGGCGAAACCGCGCGGAAACCAGCTGGAATCGGAGCCGAAAATGATGCGCGTAGGCCCCACGGTCTCGTAGAACTTGCGGAACAGATACTTTATGGTCACGTCGCCCGGTACCCACCGGATCCATTGCAAACTGCCGCTGGTATCCACACAGACGTTGGGGCAGGCCCAGCACAACTGCAGGGTTTCCCGTTCCCAGGCGCAGCCGAAATGGGGAATGACAAAGGTCACATGAGGAAAATCCCGGGCAATGTCGTGCAGTTTGAAAGGATTGATGTTCTCGTGGTACGCAATGCCGCCCGGACCGCCCTGAATGCCGAAGTGGATCAGGACCGGAATCTCCAACTCCTGGCACATCTCCCACACCGGGTAGATCGCCTTGTCTTCTATAGGCCGGTCGATGCTGGGGGCCAGGAGCTTGTAGCCGCGCAGTCCCAGGTCCTGGACCGCACGACGCAACTCGGCGGCGGCATCGGCCCGAAAAGGATCATGGTGGGCAAAGCCAATGAATTTCTCCGGGCATCCTGCGCATATCCGGGCCAGATTGTCGTTGCCCCCGCCGGTTACGAAGCCGATGGCATGAATGCCGTTTTCCACCAGCTCCGTCTGCCAGCGTTGGGCCTGCACCGCATCGCCCGGGTGGTCTGCCATCGCTTCCGGCACGGGAAAATCCCACATGCGCCGCCATTGTGCACTGTAGGGGCGGGACATTTCCTGCACAATGCGTTTTTTGTCCACATCGGCGGCGGAGTCTGGGGTGGATGCACCGGCCATATCACCAAACCAGGGAAGCCGGGAAGGAAAATGTACATGAAAGTCGACAATGGCGATGCCGTGGTACACGATCTTCTTCCCTTGATGGCGTCTCAAATCCGGACTGCAGCACCGCTTGGCATGCCTGCAGGATCGCAGTGTGCATGCCGGGTGACCATGGCGTTTGTCCGACACGGGGATACCCGGAACACTGGGCAAGATTGCCAGCACAGGTCCCTGTTCCCTAGCAGGCCGCAGCAGCAGCAGGCCGCAGCGATCTCCTAAATATACCGTAACGCACAGGACCATCCGAAGTGCCTTCCACGCGCGGCCTCCCAAGGAACGCGACGTGGCCTGGAGGCAGGGCCGCGCATGCGGGACCGGCGCAGTACAGTCCCGCGAAGACTTTGTCGCGCGTGCACGCGCGGTGGATATCGGCAGGGCGCACGATAGGGCAGAATCGGCAACAGCCCGTCAATCCGGGGCTGAATGAACCGGCCCCCGACTTGGCTTCGCTATGCCGCGCCGGAAGCCCCATACCGACGCAGACTGCATGGTTCGGTGTCGCGCACACTCTGTCGTGTGTGCGCTTTCTGTTCCCGCCAGCTTGAATACCAGCATTGACAGCCTACTGTCATGAACGGTGACAACAGGCCCAGCCGGGAGTGATAGAATCGCGTTGCATCAGCCGTCCTCTGCACGGAGGATAATACGCTGTGGCAAGAAAATGCAGGTCGCGTGAGTACGCGGTGGTGTGGAAATCTGTCTTGTGGGGGCTGCTGGGCTGGCAGTCTTTTTTGTCTGGAAACAGTTTGGATGGTGGGAGCAAAGCGCTATGAAACGCAGGTCTTGGTTATGGATGGCTCTGGGGGGGCTTATTGCATGGCTGCTGGTCGCATGTGTACCGGCTCCTTCTGCCACCCCTGGAGAAGCACAGGAAAAAATCACGATTTTGTTCTGGGACCAGTTCCCGAATGTATCGGACCGGATGGATGCTTTTGTGGCCAATTTCAATGAAAGCCAGGATCGCATCGAGGTGGTGCGCGAGAGTTTCGCGACCGGTACCATGCGCGACGTTATTCGCACGGCGCTCAGTTCCGGCACGGGGCCGGATATCTTCTACTACGATCTGGGTCCAGGCTTTGCGGGTGTCCTGGCCAACGCCGGTCTGTTGATGCCTTTGGACGAGGTGTACACCGAAATGGGATGGGACCAGCGGATTTATCCTTGGACGCTGGCGCGCAGCACTTTTGGGGGCCACACGTATGGGGTCGCCAACGAACTCGAATTCATCGGTATCTTCTACAACACCCGCCTGTTTGCCGAACATGGCTGGACTGTGCCCGGCAGCTGGGATGAACTGGTGGGGATGTGCAGCGTGATCCAGGAGGCAGGGCTGATACCCCTTGCGTTCACCAACGGTTCCAGCTGGCCCAGCTACCATATGTTCAGCATCATGATGAACAACAAAGTGGGCCGCGACCGCCTGACCCGTATGATCTCGGGCCTCGAGTCCTGGGATCATCCCGATACGGTGGATGCCATTCAGAAATTCTTTGTGGATTTGCCCGCGGCGGATTGCTTCATGCAGGACTTCGATGCCATCAGTTATGAAGATGGTCTGGCGATGCTGCAGACCGGCAAGGCGGCGATGTTCCCCAGCGGTACCTGGTTGGTGGATGCCCTGTCGAATCCGGAGAACACTGCGGAACCCATTGGCTTTTTCTTCCTGCCTTCCATTGACGGCAATCCCGTCGTGGTGCCAGGCGGGATCGGCTCCGGCTGGGTGGTCAGTGCCGCTACCGAACATCCCGATGCAGTGGTGGAATTCCTTGATTATCTGATCAGCGAGGAGATGGGTCCGCACTGGGTCACCGAGATCAATGCCGTGCCGGCCTATCCTGTGGATACGGCAGCCCTGGATTTGCCGGATCTCCTGGCGCTGGCGCTGGACATCATCGGTGAACAGGCCGAGAGCATGGGCTACAACATCGATGTGGTGGTGCCTGCCAATTTCAATCAGGTCCAGTGGGATGGATTTGCCGCCATTTTCCAGGGCATCAAAACTCCCGCGGAAGTGGCTACCGCGCTGCAGGCGGCCATGGAAGAGGCCAAGGCGGCCGGCGAAGTCATCAACCTGACGGAATAGTCTTGCCGGCCGCAACCCGGTCCGGAATGGAGCCGCAAGGCCGATAGTGGGGCGGGAGGCAGGACCGGATCCGGGAGGCCTCCTGTCCGTGGCCCGGACCCGCTCCCATTCTCCCGTCCCCTACTGCCTGCAGGTTCAGACAATGTGAACGCCTTCCTGCATCAGGCCCGGCGCGGGTGGCGTCGGCATGCTTTTCCTTTCCTGTTTATATTGCCCGCGTTGCTGATGTACGGGCTGTTCGTGTTGTGGCCCTTTTTCAACACCATCTACTACAGCCTGACAGACTGGGACGGCGCACAACCTGTCAAGAACTTTATTGGACTGGGCAATTACCGGGAGATGTTCGCGGACCCCCTCGTGTGGCTGTCGCTGCGGCATAACCTGATTTGGATCGCCTTGGGCACGTTGACGCCCGTGGCGATCGGTCTGATGCTGGCCACGCTGGTCTGGAGCGGTGTCCGGGGCCGGATCCTGTTTCGCACCATCTTCTTCATGCCGGTTGTGCTGGCATCGGTCGTGGTCGGGATCATCTGGAACTGGATTTACCATCCGCTCTTTGGTCCGATCAACGTGGTGCTGCGCGGCATCGGCCTGGACCAGGTCGCGCGGGGCTGGCTGGGCGACTACGATTTTGCGCTCTACGCCTTGCTTCTGGCGGGTCTCTGGGCCTATTTCGGGTTCTGCTTTGTCATCCTCCTGGCCGCCCTGCAGGGCATCGACATGGAATTGCACGATGCAGCCATGATCGATGGGGCGGGTCCTTTCAAGCGTTTCCGGCACGTAACCGTCCCGCAACTGGCGCCCGTGCTCACCATGCTGACCGCCTTCACCCTGATTGGCGGCTTCAATGTCTTCGATATCATCTTCATCACCACCAAAGGCGGTCCGGCCAATGCCACCGATGTGCTTGCCACCTATACATACCGCCAGGCCTTCACGCTGAACGAGGCCGGCTATGGGGCGGCGCTGACCCTGATCATCACCGTGCTTTCCCTGGTGGCCTCTTACATGTTCATCACGTTGCGAGAGCGGCGCAACGTCTCCATCCGGTAAACGGGTCGAGCAGCCGGCATGCCAAGCAACGCCCTGACGCCGCTTCCGAGCCGCCGCAGCACCTACCTGGCGCAAATCGCCAAATACGGCATCCTGATCACGGTGGCCGTTTTGTGCCTGTTGCCTTTTGTCTGGGTGTGGTCCTCCGCTTTGAAACCCTCGCTGGAGATTGCGGACACCCCCTTGTCCTTGCCGCGGGAACCTACCTTGGCCAACTTCGGCAAGGCGTGGGTGCAAGGGCGCTTCGGCAAGTATTTTGGCAATAGTGTCATTGTGACGGTGCCCATTGTCGGTCTGACGCTGATCCTGTCCACGTTGGCCGGTTACGCGTTCGCCCGCCAACGTTTCCGGGGACGCGATATGCTCTTCTACACCTTTCTCCTGGGATTGACGCTCCCCTTTCAATCCATCATGATCCCGCTGTACTACACCTTGCGGGATTTTGGCATCCTGGGTACCTACTGGGCCATGATCATTCCCCAGACTGCCATCAATCTGCCTTTTGGCATTTTTATTATGCGGGCTTTCTTCCAAGGTTTGCCTACCGAACTGGAAGATGCGGGCCGCGTGGATGGTTGCGGTGAGTTCGGGATCTTCTGGCGCGTCATGCTGCCCCTGACCGCGCCCGGAATGATCACGCTGGGCATTTTCAGTTTTCTCGGGGCCTGGAATTCTTTCCTGTTGCCTCTGGTCTTTATGCAGCGCGAAAGTCTGCGGCCCCTGGTAGTGGGCCTGATGTTCTTCCAGGCGCGTTTCACCCGCGACTTCGCCCTGACCATGGCCGGCGCGACGATCATCAGCGTGCCGGTCATCGTTGTCTATATCATTTTCCAGCGCCAATTCATTCAGGGTCTTACCGCCGGGGCTGTCAAGGGATAAGCGCCCGCGGCTTGTGTCCAGTCGGATTCAGAGGCCCTGCACAATATTATTGAATTATTCGGGCCGGGGAGGGGATGTGAGTTGCGCTGTACTTCCCGCCGCGCCCGCAAAGCAAGGGCTGCAGGCTCGCACAGCCCCGGTCACACCCGCCCCGTCCCGTGACTCAGTCAGTAGCGGCTGTCCGCTTACCGTCTGGCCCGCGCGGATGGCAAGGAACGACTTCATGTTTGCGGGGCACTTCGCCTGTGTCCGACCCGAGCACAGGGTTGGGGTGATGGACCGCGATTGGGCCAGAGGGGGTGTCGGCAGATACTCGATGCCGCTCGGAAAGCCGCAATCTGGCTGCGCCGCCCAGGTTGTCGGTCTTCTCTCAGCCTTGCTGTGGGCGAGGGTATGCGCTCCTGCCGGTTTGTGTCCCGCCGTGCGGGTCCCGACAGCGCACTCGGCTTCCTAGCTTGCCGGATGACGGCAGGAGCTTGGCACGCAGTGACGGAGGCACCGGTTTCAGCACTCGGCTTCTGACGTACCGTCTCGATCCGCCTGCGCCTGCAGCAGGGCCCGCAACCGGGCATTCTCGGCTTCGGCCTGTTCGGCGCGGGTCCGTTCCTGCCGGAGCCGGATTTCGACCTGTTCGGCGCGGTCCTGTTCCTGCCGGAGCCGGATTTTGGCCTGCTGAGTCCACGCCCTGAGCTGGCGCAGGGCTGCCGGCGTCGTCCGGTACCAATCTGCCTGCTGGGAATCCCACAGCCGCAACTCCGCGTCGGTGGTCAGACCCCAATCCGTCTGCAGCACCGCACTGGGGTACCGCACGACCGCCTCCGTGCCCATACGGCCCCGGATTGGTATATATGCCGTGTCCACCAGCCGCCAGCCGCACAGGGGCTCTCCTCCGGCATGGGCGTCCGGGTCATACAGCCAGTATTCTGTTATGCCCGCCCGCCGATAGATCTCGTATTTGATGTCGGCATCCGCTTCGGCCGTATGGGCTGACACCACTTCCAGAATCAGAGCCGGGTACAGCTCCGCCGACAGTTCCAGTGAGCCGCACTGAGTCCGTGTCCCCTCCAAATCCAGGTGGTCCGGCCACAGGGCCACATCCGGAGCCACACCCGGCTTGAGCGGAATGTGCCGGATCAGCAGATCGCTGGCCAGCGTGTAGGGCAGGCCCTGCTCCTCCAGATGCAGGCGCACATCGTGGGTGATCCGGGCCAGGCGGTAGAAATGCTCGGACGATTGCAAGGTCTGCACTCCCTCCTGGGCACAGAAAGGATCCCATGTCATCTGCGAAGTCAGAGTATCAACCGGCGCAAGAGTCTCCACGGGGTACTCCCCCCTGCGGCACAGCCTGGTGCCAACGGTACAGGTATTGCAACAGCCCCATGATACCACTGCAGCGGCATTGCCTCCGCGGGCCCTCCTCCCCGCGGCCTGGGGCGCAGGCCCTGCAGACCTGATGCGGTGGGAGGCAGCAGGACTCTTCCGGGCCCGCCCTCACCTGCAGCTGGGCTGTGGCCGCTGCCCACAGTGGAATTCGATTCAGAGGCGCCGCCACGCGTAGCGAAACCGCGGGGCCAAGACGCATCGGGTCCAACGGATGGCATCCGGGGGCTCAACCCCGTGCCGGATCATGGCCGCAGTCGCCAAGGCATACCCCGTCTTGACTATCCTGCGTCGCCTGTAATACCATGCTGGCATGCAGGGAGGCGTGGTGTAGCGGTGAGCATACTGGCCTGTCAAGCCAGAGGTCGCGGGTTCAAATCCCGTCGTCTCCGCTCAAGATCGCAGGGGTTCCAGAGGGGATCCCTGTTTGATTCCGGGAACTACAGGGGCACGTTACGTTCCAGCTCTTCCAGCCAGACTTGCGCCGACCCGTCACTGGGCGCCCGCCAGTCGCCCCGGGGCGACAGGGAACCCCCTGACCCGACTTTGGGGCCGTTGGGGATCGCGGACCGTTTGAACTGCGACAGCTGAAAGAAGCGGAACAGGAAAACCTGCAACCACTGGCGAATCTCGGCCAGACTGTATGCGTTGCGTTTCTCGGCCGGGATAAATTCGGGCCAGGCCCCCGCTTCCTTGTTGCCCCAGGCATGGAGGGCCAGAAAGGCGACCTTGGAAGGGGCAAAGCCGTAGCGCGAAATGTAATACAGATGGAAGTCCTGCAACTCGAACGGCCCGATGGTGTCCTCGCTGCGTTGCGCCGGCTGCGCATCGTCGCCGCTTGCGCTGGGAATGAGTTCCGGGGATATTTCCGTGTCCAGGATGCGCTGCAGTACGCGGCAGGTTTGTTGGTTGAACAGCCGGGAGTGGATTGACCAGCGAATAAGATGTTGAATGAGGGTCTTGGGTACCGAGCTGTTGACATTGTAGTGACTCATCTGGTCCCCCACGCCGTAGGTGGACCAACCCAAAGCCAGTTCGCTCAGATCGCCGGTGCCCAGGACCAGCGCGTTGTGGTAGTTGGCCAGCCGAAAGAGATGCGAGGTCCGCTCCCCGGCCTGGACGTTTTCAAACGTGACATCGTATGTTGGTTCTTCCTCGGCGAAAGGATGTCCCAGATCGCGGAACATCTGCATGGCAGAAGGCCGGATATCGATCTCACGGGCCGTGACCCGTAAGGACTGCATAAGGGCATGGGCATTGGCCCGGGTGCCCGTACTGGTCGCAAAACCGGGCATGGTACACGCCAGGATGTTGGCCCGCGGCCATTGCAGGCGGTCCATGGTGCGCGCGGCCACGATCAGGGCCTGTGTGGAGTCCAGGCCTCCGGAGACGCCAATGACCACCTTGTGGATGCCTGTGGCTTCCAGCCGCTGCGCCAGACCCGAGACCTGGATCTGGTATACCTCCTCGGCGCGTCGGCTGCGTTGGGCCGAGTCGCTGGGCACATAGGGGAAGCGCTCCACTGCGCGGTGCAGTGTGGTGGCATTGGCCGGCGGGGTCCAGTCGAATTCAATCGGGCGGATGCGGGAGAGGGCTGCCTGATGGACTCTTTGACTGTCGCCGAAGCTGGTGAGCTGCATGCGGTCCTGCAGCAGCTGGTGACAGTCCACATCCGCATAGGTGATGTGTCCTGTGCGCTGGAACCGCTCCGACTCGGCCAGGAGGCGCCCGTTCTCATAGATGAGGGCATGACCGTCCCAGGCCAGGTCGGTCGTGGACTCGCCGCTGCCGGCTGCCGAATACAGGTAGGCTGATACGCACTTGCCGGAGTGAGACGAACACAGCAGTTTCCGGTAGTCCTCCTTGCCTACCGTGATGTTGCTGGCCGAAAGATTGGTCAGGATCGTGGCTCCGCCCAACGCCGCGAAGGTACTGGGCGGGATCGGAGTCCAGACATCTTCACAGATTTCGGCATGGAACGTGAAGGCCGGCATCTGGCGGGGCCGAAAAATCAGGTGCGCGCCGAAGGGCACCGTCTGACTGCAGAGGACCACTTCGTCCCGGTCCGCGTGGTGGGCTGTGACGAAATGCCGTTTTTCGTAAAACTCTCTGTAGTTGGGAAGGTAGCTCTTGGGGATTGCGCCCAGTATCTGCCCGGCGTGAAAAATGACGGCGCAATTGAACAGCTGGCCGTGGAAGGACAGCGGGGCTCCCACAATGCCGATGGGAGCCAGGTTGCGGCTGGCCTTCAGGATCCGGGCCAGGCCCAGTGTGACCCCGATCTGGAGGGCTTCCTGATGCAGCAGATCCTCGATACTGTAGCCCGAGAGGCCCAGTTCGGGAAACAGGGCCAGCGCCGTGCCATGGGCATGGCATTGCTCCAACGCCGCTATGGTCTGTTGCGCATTGAAGCCGGGATCGGCCAGACGGATGCGCGGGACACAGACTGCCACTCTGACAAATCCGTGATCGTAGACGGAATGAAAGTTCAAGGTTGCGTGTCTTGATGTATGGAAGATGCAAGGCGGCAATTGCCCTGGCGTCTGCGGAGAAACCCTCGTCCCCTGCTCCGGAGAGCCCGCCCCAGAAGGTGCCGGGCCGTCTGTCCGAAAACATTGCCTCCTGACATGGCACCCATGGTGCAGCGTCCCGGGATCTGCAGGGCGGCGCCTCCGACTGGGTAGAGAGCGGCCAGGCCATGCAGCGCGGTCCGGCCTCCGGAAAGCGCCAAGGGTCCGTGCCGCCCACGACCCTGCCCGATTATACTAGGCGGACACTACACCAGTTTACTTGGAGACCCCACTTGGTTGATATGCAACAGGGGCAAAGGGCGACCGGTGCCATGGCCGTAACGGTTCCGGCCGAGGGCCTGCAAGGTGCGGGTACGTGCCAGGTCCCTGCGCGCCCCTTTCTGAAATGGGCAGGCGGCAAGCGGACGCTCGTGCCCGAGATTCTCAAGGCGCTGCCCGCTGCCTTCACGTCCTACTTTGAACCTTTTGTCGGTGGCGGCGCACTGTTTTTTGCCCTCGCCCCCCGGATTGAACGGGCGGTCCTGTCAGACCGGAATGCCGAACTCGTGGCGACGTACCGGGCGGTCCGGAATCGGACCGATGAAGTCATTGCGTATTTGCGGAATCACCAGGCAGCCCATTCGGCAGCCCATTACGCCTTCGTCAGAAGTCAACATGGCATCCGTGATCCCGTGCAGTTGGCCGCCCGGTTCATATATCTCAATCGGACCTGTTTTAATGGCCTCTACCGAGTCAACCGTACCGGCCGATTCAATGTGCCCATGGGCCGTTACCGGAATCCCGTGATCTGCGACGAAAAAAATCTGAGAGCCGTTTCGTTGGCTCTCACGAATGCCCGCCTCCATTGTCTGGACTTTGGCCGGATCAATCCGCGGCGCGGGGATGTGGTCTACTGTGACCCGCCGTATGACGGCACCTTCACATCCTATACGGACCACGGGTTCGACTTCACGGAACAGGAGAGACTGCGGGACTGTTGCCTGGACTGGAAGCGGGCCGGTGCCATCGTCCTGGTATCCAACAGCGACACCCCGGGAATCAGAGAACTCTACGGGACCCATCAGCTTATCGAGGTTGCGGGCAAGCGTTCCATCAACAGCAACGGGAACGGGCGTGGGCCAGAGCGCGAACTTCTGGTGGTGGTCTGAGGCCGCATCGGGTGTCAGGTACAAATCCGGCAAAGCGGTCAAGGCTGCAGATCGTTCCTGTGCCGGACGAGTTTGCCCCATGGGACAGGGATGGTGGCTGCCTCTACGGCGGTGCCCTCGGCGATGCCTGGGGAGCACCCGCCGGAGAGCAAGAATCCGGCGGAAATCAAGGCGCGGTACGGGGAGACCCGAGACTTTCGTGGAACCGTGGGACAGCCCCTCCAACCTGGGCAAGGGGGATGGCCGGCACACGGATGACACCCACATGATCCGCGTCCTGAGTTATATCTCGACGCGGACCGGTGGCTGGACATCTTTGATTTCGCTGGTGGAATCGGCCCTCGCCTTGGCCAGACAAGACAGTTTGTGGTCGAATACAGCCGCGAGGTCCCTTTGGGGGGACTGCCTCTTTCATCCCAAGAAGAGACCGTGCACCGCGCCCATCGCATAGACCTGGATCCGCTGACGGCTCTGGCGGCCCTAACCCTGCAGCTCCATGCGGAGCTGCAAGCTGCCGAGGCTCCACAGGCTGACCGCTTCCAATCGCTACAATAACCTTATTCGTACCCATCCTGGTTTCAAAGGAACGGTAATCCTTATGAGTGCTTTGCAGGCTGATTACGCGGAACGCGTCTATGCCGGTGTATTGGGCAAGATTATTGGCGTATATCTGGGCCGTCCCTTTGAAGGCTGGTCCTACCAGGCGATCATGGAGCATCTGGGCGAAATCCACTACTATGTCCATGACCGGCTGAACGTGCCCCTGGTGGTGACCGATGACGACATTTCCGGCACCTTCACCTTCGTGCGGGCCATGGAGGACTACCAGTACAACAAATCCCTGACCGCGAAGGAGATTGGCCGGACCTGGCTCAACTATTTGATCGAAGAGCGCACCGTCCTGTGGTGGGGTGGCCTGGGCAATTCCACGGAGCACACGGCCTACCTGCGTCTCAAGGCCGGGATTGATGGCCCGGACAGCGGTTCCATTGCGCTGAACGGGCAGGTGGTGGCCGAACAGATCGGGTCGCAGATCTTCATTGACGGCTGGGCCCTGATCTCCCCGGGCAATCCCGAACAGGCAGCTTACCTGGCGCGCGAAGCGGCCATGGTGTCCCATGACGGTGAAGCTGTGCACGGCGCCGTGATGCTGGCCGCGATGGAGGCGCAGGCCTTTGTTGAGGACGATATGGACACGCTGCTGGATGTAGGCATGTCCTTCATTCCCCAGGACAGTCTCATCCATACCATGATCGGCGATATCCGGGAATGGCATGCCGCGGAGGCAGACTGGCGGGCCACCCGCGAACGGATTGCACAGAAGTACGGGTACGACACCTATGGGGGCAACTGCCATATGGTGCCCAACCATGCGCTCATCATTCACGCGCTGCTGCACGGGGACAACGACTTCCAAAAGAGCCTGATGATTGTCAATACCTGTGGTTGGGACACGGACTGCAATTCCGGCAACGTGGGCTGTCTGCTGGGCATCAAGAACGGTCTGGCAGGCATTGACCGCAGTGGCCCGGACTGGCGGGAACCAGTGGCGGACCGCATGTACCTGCCCACGGCGGATAGCGGCAGTGCCATTACCGATGCGGTGACGCAGAGCGTGCGGTTGGCCCGTACCGGGGCCAAACTGGCGGGGGTTGAGCTGCCTGCCTACAAGAACGGGGCCAAGTACCACTTTTCCTTCCCGGGATCGCTGCAGGGCTTTCAGGAAGATCCGGACCGCGAAACCGTAGGCATCACCACGTTGCGCAACATCCAGGGCCACAGCAAGTCCGGTGACCGCAGTCTGGCTCTGCGTTACCGCGGTATGGCCACCGGCAAATATGCCCGCGTGGAAACGTCCACCTTCATCCCGGACTATGGCACCTATGAGCACTTCAACCAGCGGGGCTACGGCCTGTTGGCAGCACCCACACTGTATCCCGGTCAGGTCGTCACGGCGCGCATCGAAGCCTGTCCCCACAACGGGATGGCCGTGATGGCCAACCTCTACCTGAAATATTTTGGGGCGCAGGACGAGTTGCAGATCGTGCGGGGCGAGTGTGTCGAACTGGCGCCCGGCGCCGATCAGGTGTTCAAGTGGACCATTCCCGCGACCGATGCCAATCCCATCGCCAAAGTCGGCCTGGAACTCTGTGCCGAGGAATCCACGTCAGGCTACGTGTTCCTGGACTATCTCACGTGGGACGGAACCCCGGACTATGAAGTGCGCATTCCGGACACGTTCCAACGCGCACGCCCCAGGACCGCGAGCGGTATCATGTGGAAGTACGCCTGGGTCAATGGCATCGATCATTACGAACGGTGGTACCCGGAGACGTTCCGCCTGATTCACAACCAGGGCCGGGGCCTGCTGATCACGGGCACCCGGGATTGGCAGGACTACAACGTGGCGGCCGATGTCACCCCGCATCTGGTCAAGGCCACCGGCGTAGGGTTCCACGTGCAGGGCATGAAGCGGTACAAGGCTTTCCTGCTGGGACGGGATGGCATGGCCCGCTTGATCAGCACTTTTGACGGCGAGGAAATCGTGCTGGCCGAAGCCCGGTGTCCCATGGAGTTGGGGAAAACCTATGACCTGGAGGTGGACACCCGCCAGGGACACATCACGTGTTCCGTGAATGGCGAGACCCTGCTGGAAGCGGACGGGGGACATTCCGTCCTGGACTGCGGCGGCATCGCCTTGATCGTGGAAGAAGGTCGCACTGCCACCAACAGGGTCCGGGTCCGGCCGGCCGCGTGACCGGGTCGCCACGCCGGAGCGGGTTGCCCCGAAGATCAATCAACGCGACCGGATGGCAACCTGCCGATCGCGTGGCACGGCCTCCGCCGGAGGATATTATGGGTAGAGGCTGAAGGGCTCCCCAGCCTGATACAACCAGGCTGTGGTTGCATCTGCAGTCTTCGGCCGCCCGGGAATGCACCCTGGATCCAGACTGCTGTCTCCGCAGCAGGCGGGCGTGGACAGTATTGCAGTCCCGGGCGGCTTTGCGGGTCCATCATGCGCGGCCTCTTGGGCGCAGTTCCCGGTACACGCTGACGCCGGTCAGGTGGGACTGGCACTGTCCCGGTTGCTGTGCGCCATGACCGCGGAATAGGTACTGTCCGGCTTCTCCTCCGTGACGCGATGCGACAGCCCACTCGTTAACCCGTTGCCGGTGCACACGGCAAACTACAGCCGGGGCGGCACCAATCCCGTTTTTACTCCAGTGTGTCCCAGAAGGCCTGGGCATGTTCCAGGACCGTCGGGTCGATCTCTATGTCGCCGCGGATGGAGGAGGGCAGACGATGCCCGGCACTCGCCTGGGGTCCTGCCTGAAGATGATCCGCGCGGTATGCAGCCCGCGCGGCCGGATCCCGGAAGTCGGGCACGGCCACGGGCTGGCCGTTCTCCAGCGCGCTGCGCCAGGCCAGCAGGCCGACGCTGCTCATGGCTACGCTGCGGTACACGTCCAGTTCCGGGGGTTGTCCCGTGCGAATGGCTTCCAGGAAGTGATACACGACCCAAAAATCGGCTCCACTGTGGCCAAAACTCGCGGCTTGGGCCTGGTGGGACGGCCATTGCGGCACAAAACTGCGCTCGGTGGGCTGTCCCGCGGGACAGGTCCAAGGGTCATGCCAGACGCGCACCTGTCCCGGACCGAAATAGCCCGGACCTCGGGTATTCTCCATGGCGCCCTGGGTACCGTGCAGACGATACCAGTTGCTGTGACCCGGAATGCGAATCCCGAACAGGCGAAAGACGGCATGATTGTCCATGCGGCAAAGCGTCACGGCGCCCGGGTCGTTGATCCGCGCCTGTTCCGGCCCCAGTTCGGGGACCGGGAGGGACAACGCGTTGACCGAAGTCGGCCAGGTCCCCGTGATCACCATGAGCGGGCCGAGGGCATGCGTACAGTAGTAGGTGGAGGGGATCCAATTGCGCCAGTGATGTCGTCGCGGTGCCAGCCGCAGCATGGTCTCGGGAGCCATCGGGTGGTTGTATTCGGCTTCTGCGTACAGGACACGGCCAATCTCGCCCGCGGCGTAGAGGGTCTTCATGGCCTGGTTGAAGTCCGTGTAGGCCGAGTTTTCCCCCATCATGTAAATGAGACCGGTCTCCTCGACCGCCTCACAGAGCGCCACGCCTTCGGCCATCGTGGCGTTGGCGGTAATCTCACTGAGGACATGGAAGCCGGCGCGCAGAGCCCGCATCGCCAAGGATGCATGGGAATCGAAATAGGTGGCAATGACCACGGCATCCATATCCAGATTCAGGAATGCGTCTTCGTCCTGTAGTGTCTGCACGTGCGGGGGCGCGTCCAGTGCGTCCAGCCGGACCCGACTGGAGTCGCAGACGGCTACCAATTCGATTCCCAAGTCCATCCGGGCGGCCCGCACATAGGAGGCACCGCGGCCTGCCCCTACCACTCCGATTCGCACTGTCTGCTTACTCATACAGTTCCTCCTGTCCGGCCGCGCGGCAGTTTTGTCCCTTGCAAGAGCATAAACGATAGGCCATCCTGCCCCGAGGCGGCATTGCGCACCGCGGAGGACAATGCCACCGGTATGCATGGGTTGCCTCTGACCCGTGGACGGCCCCCCGGCCCCTTGCCATGGGACACGGCGTGCCTGAGCGGCGGTGCGCGTGAAACTCATGCCGTGCGCTTGGAACCTTGGAACAGGGGAGAGCTATATGATACGCTCAATCTGCACTTGCATTCCATATACCAAATAACGGAGACGTTGCCATGAGATTCTGGAATCTGTCTGCCTTGCTGACCGTCGTGGTCCTGTTCGGACTGGCGGCTTGTGCTCCGCCGGCGCCTGCCGCCCCCGCGGAAATGCCGGAAGCAGACACTGAAATGGAAATGTCCATGCTCCCTGCCGACGCGGCGGCCGAGCAGGTACTGCGTATGGCCACAGGGTCAACCGGTGCCAACAGCTTCACCTTCTATCCCATGTCCGGGGGCGGAGATCACCAGAGCTGGATGCCCCTGCTGTACGTGCCCCCTCTGTATTTCGATGTGGACGGCAACCTGCAGTTCGGGGTCTTTGACAGTGCGGTCCCCAGTGAAGGCGACACGGTCTGGACCTTCACCGTGGATGAGCGGGCCATGTGGTCCGATGGCACGCCCATTACGGCCCAGCAAGTGGTCGGTACCTGGAATCGCATGACCGATCCCTTGACGGAACATGGCCGGATTCCACAGTACCTGGGCAATGTCGCGGGCTTTGCCGCAGCCCGGGCGGATGAGGCCGAGACCATCTCCGGTCTGGCGGTCCTGGATGACCGCACCGTACAGGCGACCCTGAGCGGTCCGGACTCCATCTTCCACTGGCGGATCGCCACGACCCATACCAATCCCATCAAGATCGACGATGTCACGGACGACAACCTGAACACCTTCTGGCTGCCCGAAAACGAGCCGGCAGTCAGTGGTCCCTACATGCTGTCCGAGTATGATCCTGATCTGGGTATTGCCACCATGGTACCCAATCCCAACTGGTGGATGGACGAGGGGCCCTATCTGGAGCGCATCGAGTTCATGTTCGTCACCGACCAGAACACGGCGGCCACCATGGTGCAGAACAACCAGGTGAGTTTCGTGATGACGGGCCTGCCGCCGGCGCTGCGGGCCGCCCATCCCGACTACTTCCGGCCCATCAAGGGTATCGGGTTCAATTCATTCTGGATCACCGATCAGCGGGAACCCACCAACGATCCTCTGGTGCGGGAAGCCCTCTATCTGGCTGTGGACATGGAAGCCGTCTTCAAGGCCGCCTTCCCGGAAGGCAACGCGGTAATGCCCACCCAGCTGCTGGACCCCAACGTCAGCTGTCACGACCCGGAGGCCAATTGGTCCAACCTCTATGATCCCGAGGCCGCCCGCGCGGCCCTGGCGGCCTCCAGCTACGGCAGCGCCGAGAACCTGCCCAAACTGCGGGTGACGCCCCGGGCCTCGGCACCCAGCCTGAACCGCGCCCTGGAAGCGGTCATCGAGTTCTGGCGGCAGAATCTGGGGATCACGAACATCGAATTCAAGACCCGCCCCGATGAATTCGGCGAGGATGCCGATCTGGTCAACCTGTCGCGCGACGATGTTGTCATTCGCTTCCCCGACGGCACTACCTATGCCTGGGTGGGCATGCACAGCGCGGGCCCGATTGCCCGGGGTTCCATGTTGAAGGGCTACCAGAATCCGGAAGTGGATCGCCTGATTGAAGAAGCCCAGGCGGCGTCTCCGGACGACCCGGCACGTTGCGAACTGACCCGGGCCGCACAGGAACTGTTCATGGCCGACCGGGTGGGCATGTTCTTCGGTATTCCGGAGCGGTATGGTGCCGTGGGCGAGGAAGTGGCTGCGTTTGAACGCGGACCCGATGTGGGTCTGATTGCGCCGTGGCGCATTTACATGCGCGAACAGTAGGTACTGGCGGTCTCTTGCCTCCGGGCCGGACCCGCGGGTCCGGCCCGGAGGCTGTTGCAGGACATTGCTGCCGGGTCCAACACTGCCATGGCCCGATATGTTGTCACTCGGCTGCTGCGCTGGACGAGTGGCTTGTTGCTGTTGCTCTTCGTGTCCTATGCCATGATGTTCTATGGCGCGGGGGACCCGATCAAGCGCATGTTCCTGGATCAGGAGCAGGGCAGTCTGGTCCTGGAAGAAGAGGTCCTGGAGGCCCTGCGGGCCAAGTACGGCCTGGACGAGCCCTTTCCCCTGCAGTTCCGCCGCTATCTCGGCCGCCTGCTGCAGGGTGATTTGGGGTTTTCCATCCGCGAGAAACGTGCGGTGGCCCGCATGGTGGCCGTACGGTTGCCCATCTCCATGCAGCTGGGCGTGGCGGCGGTGGCACTCATGGTGCTGATCGGCATTCCCCTGGGCGTGCTGGCGGCCTTGAAACACAACAGCGTGATCGACCACTGCATCGTGGGGCTGGTCATTTTGGTCAATGCGCCGCCCATTTTCGTGATTGCCCTGTTGCTGCTGTGGTTTCTGGTGGTGGTGGCCGGTGTGATGGATGTGCCCTATGGCTGGAAAGGCATTTTTCATGGCCAGGTGCTGCTGCCGGTGTTTGTGCTCAGTCTGGGCGCCTTGCCCACCGTGATCCGGCAGACCCGGGCGGCCGTGCTGGATACCCTGTCGCAGGACTACATGCGCACGGCCCGCGCGAAAGGCCTGCCGGGCCGTCTGCTGGTGTTCCGCCACATGCTGCGGCCGGTGCTGATTCCGGTGTTGACCTCGGTCGGTCTGATCATGATTGGCGTGGTGAACGGCGCGCTGTTCATCGAGCTCATTTTCAACATTCCCGGCTTCGCGCATATTGCCATTACGGCCTTGCGCACGGTGGACTATCCTGTCATTATGGCTACGGTCTTCATCGGCGCGCTGATTGTCATGGTGGGCAACATGCTGGTGGATTTGGCCTATCCCCTGTTGGATCCCCGCATCGCGCGCAGCTGAAGGGCCCGGGGTCCCATGTCGGTTTCCCCTTTGCACGACCGTTTCGACTCCCTGATGGACGCCGAGGACCAGGAGCAGCGCAAGCTCTGGCGCGCAGCGCTGCACAGGCTGCTGCTGAACCGCCTGGCGACCCTGGGCCTGGTGGTGGTGGTGTTTTTCCTGATCGCCGGCCTCATCGGCCCGTATGTCACCCCCTACGATTTCCTGGAACAGAATATTGACAATGCGTTGCAGAAGCCGTCCTGGCAGCACTGGTTGGGGACGGATGCCCTGGGACGGGATATCTTCTCGCGGCTGTTGCACGGAGCCCGCACCGCGGGCCTGGTGGGCCTCCTGACTACGGCCGTCTCGCTCTTGCTGGGCGTGGTGCTGGGCGGCATCGCCGGCTATCTGCGCGGGATGGCAGACGAGTTCCTGATGTGGTTGACCGATGTCACCATGTCCGTGCCAGGTCTGCTGCTGGCGTTGCTCATGAACACTGCCTTGAAGCGTCCCATCGCGGCCTGGTTCGACACCATGTACATGCAGACCAAGAATCCCTTCTATCTCGATACCCTGTGGCTGGATTTTGTCTTGGTGTTTGGCGCCCTGGCCCTGATCAGCTGGCCCGGTTTTGCCCGGCTGTTGCGGGGACAGGTGTTGTCGGTCCGCGAGACCCAGTACGTCGAAGCGGCCCGGGCCATCGGCGCCGACGAAAGACGCATCCTGACCCACTACATCATTCCCAATGCCATTGGGCCCATCATTGTAGGGGTGACGGCCGGGGTGGGCGGCGCCATCACTCTCGAGTCGGGACTCAGTTTTCTGGGGATTGGCATCCAGCCGCCCAATGCCAGCTGGGGCTCCATGCTGAGTGACAGCTTCAGCCTGTGGATTTCCTATCCGCATCTGATGATTATTCCGGCGGCCACCATTGGCATCATCGTGTTTGCCTTTACGTTTCTGGGGGACGGGCTCAATGATGCCCTGAATCCCCGTCAGGTCATCAAGAAATGAACGGGGCCGTCGTGGCCTCTTCGTAGCACGGGCGTGTCCCGGAGGACCACCATGTCTGAACATCCCTGGAGCGGTGTGTTTGCCGCTACCTTGTGTCCCTTCCTGCCGGACCAGGCCATTGACCGGGCCGGATTGCAGGCGTATACCGCATATCTGGCGGCAGTGCCCGGATTGCGCGGCCTGGTCTGCAACGGCCATACGGGAGAAGTGATGGGCTTGCGGCCCCGGGAAAGGACAGAAGTCGTGCGGCTCATGAAAGAGGCGGCAGGGGAGATGCGGGTGATCTCCGGCATCTGCTGCGAAGGCAGCTTTGAAGCCATTGAGCATGCGCAGGCGGCTCAGGAGGCCGGGGCGGACGCCCTGTTGCTGATGCCCCCGCACCATTGGCTCCGGTTTGGCCGGCCGTCCCGGACAGCCGTAGGCTATTTCGAGGATGTGGCCGCCGGCGTTGACATTCCCCTCATCGTGCACCAGTATCCGGACTGGACCAAGGCCACGTACACCCTGGACGAAATGCTGGCCCTGACCGAGATCGACCGGGTGGTCGCCATCAAGATGGGGACCCGTAACATGGCGCGGCTGGGCCATGAACACCGCGTGCTGAAGGAACGGGCGCCCGACATTCCGCTCCTGTCCTGCCATGACGAGTTCCTGCTCTCCTCCCTGCTGGCGGGCGCGGACGGGGCGCTGGTGGGCTTCGCCGGCTTCGTGCCCGAACTGATCGTGGATCTGGTACAGGCCGTGTTGGATGGGGACTACGCCCGGGCCTACGCCACGCAGGAGGTCGTATACCGGCTGAACAAGTGCGTCTACCGGTTCGGGGAACCCTCTTCCGAAGCCCACCAACGCATGAAAATGGCCATGTTCCTGCAGGGCCGTTTTCCCTCCAGGGTGATGCGGCCCCCGCTGCGCCCGTTGGACCGGACTGAAATCCAGCGGATTCAGGCCGATCTGGCCGCCTCCGGTTTCGAGCAGTGGTATGCGGACCGCGGGTTGCTGCAGGCTTCCGGCCCAACGGCGCATGCTGCCTGACGGCGTTTGCGTGCGAGACAGCCATGGCCAAGCGTGATCGATTCCCACCCGAGTCCCGGTGGCGGCAAGACGAAGAGACCGGAGTCCGCATCCGGCAGATTACCGCGCACGCCTCCATCCACCATCAACCCTTTTTTCTGGTGCCGGCCTATGACGATGCCATGCGGTGGACTCTGTTCACGTCCGCCCGCTTCGGGTCCCCCCAGATTTTTGTGGAGGACCGGGTGTCGGCCGAACTGGTGCAACTGACTGCCCGCGAGGATATTGCCGACTTCTCCATCCATCCGGCCCATGCCGGGGACTGGATCTACTTCACCGCCGGCACCGGGGGCTGGCGGGTCCATACGGAGACGGGCGAGGAGGAGCTTCTGATCGACTTGTCCGGCCTGAGCCTGCAGGACCCGGGCATGGTGGCCGCGGCCATGGGCACCACGGCCCTGAGTCCGTGCGACCGGTATTGGGCCATTCGCTTCAGAGCCGGAGACGAGGCGTGCATTGCCGTGGTGGACGTGGAAAGCCGGACCTGGGAGGTGATCCTCCGGCGTGACGAAGTAGCGCATATGCAGTTTTGCCCCGATGATGCCCGGCTGCTCTTTTATGCCGGCCCGCTCACCGATCGGGTCTGGCTGATACACCGGGATGGCAGTGGCCACAGACGACTGTACACCCGGGCGCCCGGCGAATGGATTACGCATGAGGCCTGGATTCCCGGGACCCGCGAAGTGGGCTTCGTGAACTGGCCCCACGGCATGCAGGCCGTCAACGTGGATACGGGCATCGTGCGCCCCGTCACCGGCTTCAATGCCTGGCACGCCATTGCCTCGCCCGACGGGACCATGATGGTGGCCGATACCAATTTTCCGGACATCGGCCTGCAGCTTTTCAATCCGCTGGATGGCAAAGGGGTGCCCACCACCCTGTGTCTGCCGCAGGCGAGCAGCCTGGGAGCCCACTGGAACGGCCCGTTTCCGTACGAGAACGGCCCGATCCCGGTCTATGCCCCGCAGCATACCCATCCCCATCCATCCTTTTCGCCGGACGGGCGACACGTGATTTTCACCAGCGACGTGACGGGCATGGCCCAGATCTATGAAGTCGATCTGGACACCAGGCCGCGCTAGACCATCCCGCGCCAGGAGGTGCCCTGCCGATGGAACGCAACGACAGACCACTTGACATTGCCATCATTGGGGCGGGTAACCGTTCCTCAACCGTCTACCAGCCCATGCTCCGGAGTCTGCGGTCCTGGCTGAATGTGGTGGCGGTTTGCGATCCGGTCCAGGCCCACGCCGATCGCTATGCCGATGCCATGGCGGCGCAGGCCTTTTATGCCGTCGAGGATTTGATCGCCGCGGATCTGGCGGAGGCCGCCCTCGTGGTGGCGCCCGTGGATGTGCATCATGCGATATCGGTCGCCTTGTCCCATGCCGGCCTCCATCATCTGGTCGAAACCAGCATCGCCAGCACGCTGTGGCAGGCGCGCGACATGACCCGGATAGCGCGCGCGCAGGGCGTGACGCTGCGGATCGGCGAGAATTTCATTCGCTTTCCCTTTGATCGGATGGCCAAGGCCATTGACCGGACCGGCTTCGTGGGGCCGATCGGCCGCATCACCTGCCTGCATGACCACCCCGGGTATCACAACAATTCCCGGTGGATTGCCTTTTACGGCGCCCATCCGGAATCGGTGCAGGCCATAACGCATCGCATGCCGACGGAACCCCACTGGGAAGCCCCCCATCGGTACCATGAGGACGAGGGCTTCCGCTGCCATTTCTTTCGCTTTCCCGGCAACCGGCTGGTGACGGATCTGGCCGGCAACATCAAAGGCATGCTGGGGCGGTATCCGCGCCCGGGGTATACGGAACTGGCCGGGACACGCGGGGCTATCGTGCGCGAGGCCGTCCGTCACTGGCATGGGGCCGGCGAGGTACGGTACTGTTCGGATCATGCGCTGCGCCACGGGGCCCGGCACGACATGATATTTCCGATCGAGCATGTGGTAGAGGATGGCCAGTGGATCTGCGACCGGGTGGAATTGCCGGATGGACCGGTGGAGTACCGCAATCCGCGGCAATTGTCCGTCCGCCATGACCGGGCCTACTACATCGCGTCTGTGGCCTCCCACGTCACGGACTTCATTGCCGAACTGCAGGGATCGGATTTCTGCGAGTTTACCCCGGAGGATGCTGTCATGTCCATGGAAATGGAAGTGGGGAGTCGGGAATCAGCGCTGCGGAATGGCGCACAACTGGCATTGCCCCTGGCCAGTCTGGACATTGAAGCGGAACACCAGGTCCGATCCGCGCTGCACCAGAAACACGGGGTCGATCCCTTTGACTGGGAAGCCATGATGAGTGTCATGGTGCCGCGGCCCTGAGGACAGGCTTCGCCTGCGGGGCCGGGGTATCCGGCCGCGCGGCGCGGTGCAGGATGTGGTGCCGGTTTGCTGCCTGCAGGTGGAGTACCTCCATGTGGAACCTGGGCTTGATGGCCATCGCCGGTCTCTGTGCCGCGTTGCTGACCCCGGTGGCCTGGTTGCTGGTGCGCCTGTCCGGGTTGCTGGTGCCCCTGGTCCGGATCGTGGGCCTGCAGATATGGCCCCTCCATCTTGTGGCCGGTCTCTGGGGTTGTCTGGTGGGGTGGGTAGTGATGTCCATATTGCCCCGGTTCGATGGGGCATCACGCGTCCTGATTCTCGCCGGGGGATTCGCGGGAGCCGCCGTTTCCTCCATCCTGTTTTTCCCGTTGGTGGCGCTCTTTTGAACCGAGGCAGGGCGACGCCGTGAGCCAGGCGATGACACCATGAAAGTGGACGTGCAGAGTCACGTGTTTCCCCGCGCCTACGCGGAAATGTATGTGGATGCGCCCGGTTTCGTGTCTGCCGAACGGCAGGGGACGGATCGGTATGTGCTGCGTTATGGCGCCGTCCAACAGTTTCATCTGAATCTGCAGGCCTATGCACCGGAGCGCAAAGTGGACGCCATGGATCAGGCCGGGATCGATGTGTCAGTGCTGAGCGTCAACATTCCCGCGCCGTCCCGCTTGCCGCCTGCCCATCGCCTGGCCGGGGCCCGCCTTTGCAACGACTATCTGGCGGATCTTGTCCAGAACAGTCGGGGGCGTTTCGTGGGCATTGCGTCGCTGCCCCTGCCGGATGTGGACGACTCGATACAGGAACTGGAGCGGGCGGTGCAGGAGCTGAATCTGCGCGGCGTTTTCTGCTGCTCGCATTTTGCCGGCACCATGCTGGATGATCCGGTTCTGGAGCCGTTCTATGCCCGCGTGGCCGCGCTGGGGGTGCCCCTCGTGTTGCATCCCACCGTGCCGACCTGGGCCGCGCATGTCCGGGACCATGCGATGATTCCCATGGCCGCCTTCATGATGGATACGTCCTTTGCCATGTTGCGCCTGATTCTGGGCGGAGTGCTGGAACGGCATCCCGCGCTCAAGATCGTGCATCCGCATGCCGGTGGGGTACTGCCCTATTTGATGGGACGCGTGGAAGAACAGACCGAACAGAAAGGGCGCGGCCGGGTCCGGATCACGCAGCCGCCCAGCGCGTACTACGAGCGCGTGTACCTGGACCTGGTGACACCGTCGGCCGAGGCGATGCGCTTTGCGTTGCGCCATGCCGGGCCCGAACACCTGATGTTTGGCAGCGATCATCCCTGGGTACCCATCGAGACCATTCAGGCCTGCATGTCCCAGGGGCTGGAGCTGCCCGCGGACCAGATGGCCTGGATCGAGGGTGGCAACGCCGCGCGGTTGTTCCGCATCGCGGCATAACGCCTGCAAATCTGGGCAGGCAGCCATTCCGATCCGATGGCCTCACGGGGATCGGCCCGGGGTGCTGTCGTGCGCAACGGCGGGGAATTTGTTGAGGCACGATTCCTGTCGGCATGCAGGCGGTGAGCGGATTCAGCAATACAGCCCGAGATACAACAAAGCCTCCACCGCACCATGCATTGCGCGGGATTCCGCGCCGATGGGTCTCGGGTCTGCTCTCTTGGCATCAAACCATGGCTTTGCGCTTGTCCGGCCTTGAATGTGGGCGCTGTTGACACTGCAGAGGTGTTTCCTCTACCATTAGGGTACTTCGGTGCAGGTCTTGGGATGACTGCATGCAGTCTGCAGACCGCAACGCTCTTTTTTCAGGAATTCCAGATATTGGGGAGAAAACCATGTCTCGCATGTCGCGTCGCAGATTTTTGCAGCTTACTTCCTTGTCGTCCGCGGGGCTGGCTTTGGCAGCCTGCACCATGCCGGGCACGGCCGTGGCTCCGGCGGAACCGGCCGCGATGCCAGTCGCGGGTGAAACGACCGAATTGTCCCTGTGGATGTTCAGCTTGAATCCCGACGTGATCGATTACATCAACGAGAACGTGACTCCGGAATTCAAGGAGAAGAACCCGGGTTTTGACATGGTGGCGGAGCATGTGCCCTACGACGGTTACCGGCAGAAGCTGACCACCTCCATTGTGGGCGATTCACTGCCGGACGTGCACGAGGCCGGGACCCAGGCGGCGGGCCGTGTGGCCACCAGCGGCGAAGGGACCCCATTGGACGACTACATCAACGGGTGGGACGATCTGGACGACTATTATGACGCCAACATCAAAGGTACCCAGATTGCCGGTTTTACTTGGGGGGTGCCCATCTTCAGCCAACCTTCCTTGACTGTCTACTGGAAGAGTGTCTTGGAGAACGCGGGCCTGGACCCGGAGAGTGCGCCGACCACGGACCGGGAATACATGGCCGCGGCCCAGACCATACAGCAGGTGGAAGAGGGCCGCACGCTGGTGTTGGGTGGCTGGGGCCCCAACAACTGGCGGAGCTTCTTCCAGGAATTCGAGGTGCAGCTGCAAAGGCTGGGCGGGGAAATGGCCGACGAGAGCTACACGGAGGTCCGGTTCAATACGGATCAGGGGGTGGCTGCTCTGGAATGGCTGGTTGAACTCTACGGCATTCTGTATCCGGAAGGCGTGGCCCGCCTGCCGGACGAGGCGCCAATCCCGCATTTTGCCAACAAGAACATCGGCATGCATATGCGTGGGCATGGCTCTTTGCCCCGCGATGTGTTGCGCTACAATCCGGATGAGTTTGAAGATCTGGGCTTCGGTTTCCCCTTGACAGCCGAAGACGGCACCGGGCGCCGGAATTCCATCTCGTGGCGCAATTTCCTGTCGGTGTCCCCGACTTCCGCGGATGTGGGCGCTTCGGTCGAATGGGCCCATGTCTTCTCCCAGACGGAGCACAATGTCTTCTACAGCGAGTGGGGCGGGTACATTCCGGTGCGCAAGTCCGCGCTGGAAACGCAGTTTGTGCAGGAATCGCCTTATGTAGGCATCTATCTGGAGATGGGCGCACCGCATGGCTACGACGTGATCAACCCCCCGGGCTACTTTGAACTGCGCCAGGAGGGCGGCAATTTCTTTGAACAGGCTGCCTTGGGTGCGATTTCCCCCGCTGAAGCTGTTGCGCAATGTGCCGAGCTGTGGCAAACGGGATTGGACAACGCACCCCCCTACAAGATTCCGTAGGCTTCAATGACGGCTAGGCCGGGAGCGACTGGCGAGCCCCGCCACAGCCCGCTGGATGCCATCCCAACCTGAACGAGGCAGAGTCACTCTGCCTCGTTCGTGATCTTTCTCCCATGCTCAAGAGTTGCTTTGAGACCCCATCCCGCCGCCGGGAGTCGCTGGCCGGTTGGCTGTTTGCCGCCCCGTGGGTATTGGGGCTGCTTCTCTTCAATGTCTACCCCTTTGTCTACTCCTTCATCCTTAGCCTGTCCAATTTCCGGATTGGTTATCCCTTTACCTGGGTGGGGTTTGACAACTACGTCGAGATGTTTACGGATGACCCGCTGTTTGGCAAGTCGTTTGCCAACACCGGCTACTTCGTGGTCGTGGGGGTACCGCTGGGCCTGGTGGCGTCGTTGGCGCTGGCCCTGCTTCTGAATCAGAAACTGCGGGCCATTCCGCTGTTTCGCACCATGGTGTTCGTGCCTTCCATCGTGGCCGGCGTGGCCGTGGCCCTGCTGTGGATGTGGATCCTGGACCCCAACATTGGGCTGGTGAACTACCTGTTGCGGGAAATCGGCATTCGGTCGCCGCCCTTGTGGCTCCAGTCCGAGGAATGGGCCAAACCGGCGCTGATCGTCATGACCTTGACCGGGGCGGGCGGAGCCACAATGGTGATTTTCCTGGCCGGGTTGCAGAACGTACCCACGGAACTGTACGACGCGGCCAAGATTGACGGGGCCAGCGCGCTGCGGCAGTTCTTCTTTGTCACCATCCCCATGCTGTCGCCCGTGATTCTCTTCAACACGATCACCGGTATTATCGGGGCCTTTCAGGTCTTTACGCTGGCGTATGTGGCGACTGATGGGCATGGCGGGCCGAACAATGCAACCATGTTCTACGCCCTCTACCTGTACAACATCTCCTTCTGGTGGGGGCGCATGGCCTACGGGGCGGCCATGGCCTGGTTCATGTTCGTGGTCATCATGCTCTTCACGCTCCTGCAGCTCGCGCTCTCCAAACGCTGGGTCTACTACGCCGGAGAATAGCCGTGTCACGTTCCCTGCCTGCCGCTCTCCCCCGCCCGACCGGCCGGCCGGCTCTGCCCCGCGTCATGACCGGATTGCGCACGACTGTGCTGTATGTCCTGCTGATTGCCATCAGCCTGTTTTTCTTCTTGCCCCTGCTGTGGATGTTGACTACGGCCATCAAGCCCACGGCGCAGATGTTCAAGACGCCACCGGTATGGATCCCGAATCCTCCGCACTGGGACGTGTTCTGGACGACCTGGACCCGGGCCGGCTTTGGGGTCTATCTGAACAACACCGTCCAGATCACGGGGCTGTCCATGCTGGGCCGGGTCGCCAGCTGCGCACTGGTGGGATTCTCCTTTGCCCGGTTGCGCTGGCCGGGCAAAAACGTGCTCTTCATCATTACACTCAGCACCATGATGCTGCCCTTTCAGGTGCTGATGATCCCGCAGTTTCTCATTTTCAAATCCTTTGGCTGGATCGATACCCACTACCCTTTGTGGGTCCCGTCCTTTGGCGGCACCGCCTTCTACATCTTTCTGATGCGGCAATATTTCCTGACATTGCCGCGGGAACTGGATGATGCGGCCAAGATCGACGGCTGCAGTTGGTGGGGCATCTTTTTCCGGATCCTGTTGCCTCTGTCCCGCCCCGCGCTGGCGACCATTGCCATCTTTACTTTCATGTCGCAGTGGAATTCCTTTCTGGAGCCGCTCATCTTCCTGAACCGTTCCAAGAACTACACTTTGGCGCTGGGGCTGGCCATGTTCCGGGATCAATTCGACGTGGACTGGAATGCCATCATGGCCATGTCCTTCCTTATGGTGTTGCCCTGCCTGACCGTGTTCTTTCTGGCGCAGAAGTATTTCATTCAAGGAATTTCCACTACCGGTCTCAAGGGTTGAAGGGCTCCCTGGTACCCTTCCTGGACATGCCATATGATATAATTATATCATATGGATACCCGGCGACCCCGCACACAACCGGGCGGAAAGGCGGCCTGGGTACCCGTCCCTGCACGCGCTGCGCCCGCGCAGCCTGCAACCACGGCATATGGCTGACGGTATTGTACCCTTGAGACTGGCGGCAATCCGCTGTCTGGCAGATCCCCCCACAGTGAAGGAAACAGGCCATGAACATCAGAACCATAGAGGAAGGCGGTGCCTTGATTGCCCTGCCGACCGGCCGTATCGACAGCAGCAATGCCCGCAAGTTTGACGATGCCTTGCGCAACATCGTGGACACGAGCCGCCAGCCTGTGGTGGTGGATTTCGCATCGTTGTCCTATATCGGCAGTGCGGGGCTGCGGGCCATTCTGCTGGCGGCCAAGGCGATGCAAGAGCGCAAGCAGCAATTCATGATCTGCTCGCTGTCCGAAGCCGTGCAGGAAGTGATTGAGATTAGCGGTTTTGACCAGGTCATTCCGGTCCACGGTTCCCGGGCCGAGGCCCTGGCGACCGTGCGCGCATGACTGATTGCCGACCAGCAACCGCCGCCGCTTCCCGAAGCCGGGGTTTGAGCCAGCAGGAAACAGGCACAGGGCAACGATATGCACAACCGGCCGTACAAAATTCTGGTAGTTGAGGACGAACCCGATTTTGAACCGCTCATGTTGCAGCGCATGCGCCGGGGCATACGGGCCGGGAAATACCGGTTCACATTTGTGGGCAACGGGCTGGAGGCCCTGGAAAAGCTGCGCGCCGACCCGGATATCGACATGGTCATCTCGGATATCAACATGCCCAAGATGGATGGTCTGACCCTCCTGAACCGGATGCCGGCTGTTGATCCCCATGTCCGGGCCATTATTGTGTCCGCGTATGGGGACATGGACAACATCCGCACGGCGATGAACCGCGGTGCCTTCGATTTCGTCACCAAACCTATCGACTTCAAGGACCTGCAGGTCACCATTGATCGGACCTTGAAACATCTCGAGGAATGGCAGGAAGTGCTGGAGGCACGCGACCAGCTGGTCTCGCTGCAAAACGAACTGGCCATTGCCCGCAAAATCCAGCAGTCCATCCTGCCCCGGGAGTTTCCGGCCAATCCCCGCTATGCCGTGTTCGGCAGCATGGAACCCGCGCGCAATGTCGGCGGCGATTTTTTCGACGTGATCCGGTTGCCCGAGGGTCGGATTGGACTTGCGATTGCCGATGTCTCGGACAAAGGAGTGCCGGCTGCCCTGTTCATGATGTCCAGCCGGACTCTGCTGAAAGGGGCCGCGCTCGGCCATGCACACCCCGGACGCGTGCTGGCGGAGGTCAATCGGCTGCTGCATGAGCACAACGAGACCGCGATGTTCGTCACCCTGTTCTATGCCGTGTTCGATCCGCAACAGGGTCGTCTGACCTATGCCAATGGTGGTCATAGTCCGCCCATTGTGGTGCATGCCGACGGTACCTCGTCCCTGCTGCCCCTGACCGGGGGCATTGCGCTGGGCATCATGCCGGAATTTGCCTACGACAACCATGCCGTGACTCTGGCGCCCGGGGACAGTGTAGTGTTGTATACCGATGGGGTGACCGATGCCCTTAATGACAGACAAGAGGAGTTTGGACTGGCACGGCTGCGCACACTAGCCACGGCCCAGGCCGGACAAAATCCCCAGACGGTAACTCGGGATATCCTGCAGGGGGTGGCCGCGCATGTCGGGGAGGCTCCGCACTATGACGACATCACCTGCCTGACGTTCCGCTACCAGGGAGCAGGCGCGTGAGCGCGCAGTGGACCCATACTTTCCGGCTTTCCCTGGATGCCCTGAGCCGTGCCGCGGCTCTGGTGGAGGTATTTGGCCAGCAGGAGGCATGGGAGCCCGAGCTGGTGTTTCAGATGCAACTGGCCATTGATGAAGTGGGGACCAATCTCATGGAGCACGACATGGCTGCCCATGCCGTTTCCATGGAGATCGCGCTGGTGTCCAGTGCCTGTACCGTGGTCTTGCACATTGTGGATGATGGCAATCCGTTCAATCCCCTGCGGGATGCGCCGCCGCCGGACATCTCGCTGTCACTGGCGGATCGTCCGCTCGGCGGACTGGGACTGCATCTGATCCAGACTCTGATGGACGAAGAGAGTTACCGGTGGGAACACGGCAAGAACCACTTGACCCTGGTCAAACACAGGGCCACGCGCCAGGCTCCTTCCGTGTGAGCGCGTGGCGGCGTCTTGTCCTGACCGCGGGGATCCTGCTGGGTCTGGCAGGCTGTGCCGTGCAGGACAGGGCGCCCGCAGCCCGCCCGGCAGGGGCTGCAGCTCGGGCCAGGCCCTCGCAGAACGTCCCGGAGGCGGACGCGGCCGCTCCGGTACCCGGTCTCTTTGCTGATCGCATTCTGTTCGGCCAGTCGGCCGCCTTCAGCGGCCCCGCGCAGGAGTTGGGCCGCAGCATGCAGCTGGGAATTGAGGCGGCCTTCCATGAAGTCAACCGGCGGGGCGGCGTCCATGGTCGCAGGCTGGAACTGATCGCCCTGGATGATTACTACGAACCGGAGGCGGCCATCGCCAACACCCTCCGGCTCATTGAGCAGGAACAGGTTTTTGCCCTGATCGGGGCTGTCGGCACGCCTACCTCCCGCTCGGCGGTGCCGATCGCCGCGGCGGCGGGGGTGCCTTACCTGGCTCCCTTTACCGGGTCTGCCTTTCTCCGGGAAACCGCCTGGGGCAATATCGTCAACCTGCGCGCTTCGTATGATCAGGAAACCGAAGAGCTGGTGGAACGGCTGACTGCCGATCTGGGACTGCAGCGGATTGCCGTCGTGTATCAAGACGATTCATTTGGCCGCGCCGGGTATCAGGGCACGCAGCAAGCCTTGAAACGGCGGGGCATGGCACCGGTGGCGATCGGTCTGTATCCGCGCAATACCACGTATATCAAGAAGGCATTGCTGGATGTACGGCAGGGCGAGCCCGAAGCCGTAATCCTGGTGGGCGCGTACGCGCCTGTGGCCGAATTGATCGCCTGGGCCCGTCATATCGGCATGGACCCGGTGTTTGTCACCATCTCGTTTGTCGGCAGCAACGCGCTGGCCCGGGATTTGCAGGTCAAGGACACTCGCAACGGCCTGGGCGTATACGTCACCCAGGTGGTGCCTTTTCCGACCGATGACAGTGTCCCGGTCACGATCGCCTATCGGCACGCGCTGGAGGTCTACGCGGCGGCCGATGCGGTCCCCGGGTTCGTTTCGCTGGAAGGCTATCTGGCGGGCCGCCTGACCATTGCCGCCCTGGAACGCTGTGGGCCCGCAGTGAGCCGGTCCTGCTTTTTCGCCGGACTGCACCGGACCGATACCGTCAGCCTGGACGGGTTGGAACTGCAGTTTGGCCCCCAGGACAATCAAGGGTCGGACACGGTGTTCCTCACCGTGATCGGCCATGACGGCCAACTTCATCCTGTGCGCACCCTGCAGGACAGCATACCGTGAAACGGTGGGGACAGCGACTGTGGCAGAGCCGGCATCGCATCGGCGTCCAACTCTACATCGGGATTGGGGGCGCGGTGCTGCTCACCGTGATGGCCAGTCTGGTGGGGTGGTTCTCGTTCAACCGCGTCGGCACCGTGCAGAGCCTGGTCAATGAGGGGAGCATCCCGGAGATGGAGACCGCGTTTCGCGTGGCCCAGCAAAGCGGCAATCTCGTCGCGGCCGCACCAAGGCTCACTGTCGCGGCGGTTGAGGAGTTTGATGCGGTAGCGGCCCAAGTCGCGCAGGAGCGGCAGGTTTTCGAAAGCCACCTGGACCACCTCATGCAGCAAGTGGACAGCCAGGAGGTGGTGCATGGCGCGGTACGGGAAAATGCCGCCGCCCTGATCGAAAACATTGAGACTCTGGAGCACAACGTGGAGTCGCTGTTTGCCCTGCGCGCGCATTCCAGTGGCTTGCAAGCGGAACTGGGGACCCTGCAGTTTGCCTTGGATGACCGGCTGACCGAGGCCATTGACGACCAGCTGTTTTACATCTTGACAGGCTACCGTATCTTGGGACAGCCCGCGGTACCGCGGGCACAGCATGCGGCCGACAGGGAAATCGACCGGTATCGCCACCTTTCCGAACTGCATGCCGACACCATTCTCGCCACGCAACTGTTGGCCCAAGCCTTCAATGTGACGGCAGAGCCTTTGCTGGAGCCCCTGCGCGAGCGGTTTGAAGCTGCCATGCGCCGTATTGCCCTGAATCTGCAGGGGCTGGAGCAGGATCCGGGGCGCGCAGCAGTTGCCCCTTTGTTTGAGCGCCTTTTGGCCTTGGGCATTGCAGATGTCGGGAATCGGAGCATATTTGATCTGGCGGCCCAGGAGCTCAGGATGCTTGAGCGGCAGAGAGAGTTGCTGGAGCTGAATCGCGCCATTGGCGTTGAGTTTGTCGCCGCGGTGGAAACCCTGGTCGGCGACGCCCGGACCCGGGCGCAAGAGGCCACCCGGACATCCACGGTGGCCATCCGGACGGGCCGCAGTCTCCTGCTGATCGTGAATGTACTGGGCATTGTGGGCGCCTTGGCGATCGCCTGGCTGTTTGTGGGCCGGATCCTGCTGCAACGCCTCAACAGGCTCTCGGACCGCATGCGGGGCATGGCCGAAGGCAACCTGAAAGCGGCGGTGCAGATTCAGGGCCGGGATGAAATTGCCGAAATGGCGACCGCCCTGGAGGTCTTTCGCCGGCATGCGCTGGAGGTGCAGCGCCTGAATCTGGTCGAAACATTGGCGGATGAGTTGCGCGCCAAGAACACGCAACTGGAGAGTGTGCTGGCCGACTTGCAGCGGGCCCAGGACCAAATTGTCATGCGCGAAAAACTGGCCGCGCTGGGTACGTTCAGCGCCGGTGTAGCCCATGAGATTCGCAACCCCCTGAACTTCGTTCAGAACTTTGCCGAAGCCTCGGAGGAATTATTGGAGGAATGGCAGGAAGAGACTGCGCCGCTGTGCGGTGCCGAAACTGTGACGCTCAATCAGGATCAGATGGCACTGCTGCAGGAGCTCAGCACCGATCTGACGGCCAACCTGCAGCGCATCCGCCTGCACAGCCAAAGGGCCGATCGCATTGTGCAAAGCATGTTGCGCATGGGTCGAGGCACCGGCGAACTGCAACCGACCGACATCAACGGCCTGCTCGATGAAAACGTCCGGCTTGCCTACCACAGCGCCCGGGCCAGCGATCCGGATTTCCAGCTCGCCATCGAAAAGGATCTGGATGCGGATGCCGGGGAGATCGCAGTAATCCCGCAAGATCTGGGCCGGGTCTTCCTGAACCTGGTGAGCAACTCTTGCTATGCCACCCATGAGAGGAGAAGTCAGAAGGCGGACCGGGACGGGGGCCCTGCCGCGCAGACACCGTACAGGCCCACCCTATGGCTCAGGACGCGTCGGCGGGAGCACAGCGTGCGGGTCACGATCCGCGACAACGGGCAGGGCATTCCGGCCGCGATTGCGGACCAGATTTTCAATCCGTTTTTTACCACCAAACCTCCCGATCAGGGCACGGGGCTGGGCCTGTCCATGTCAAACGACATTGTCCGGCAACATGGCGGCACCATTGCGGTGTCTTCCGAGCCCGGGGCATATACTGAAATGACCATTGAATTGCCCCTCACACCGCCCGCCGCGGCCTCTGGCCCGGCGTGACCGGGCTCCGCTGCAATGAGGATGGGTGCACTGATTTGATATAATTACAGTAAAATTGGAGTGTGTCCCATTGCCCGGCGACGAGGACACCGACCGGAACATGGGACACTTCTCGGGAGGGCGTGTCGCGGCCCCGTGAATACCGCCTGCGGGCATAATAGCGTGCGGGATCATGAACAGGCAGGGAGACAACATGGCGGCGTGGGACTTCAGACTGGGACCGGATCAGGAGGCCTTTGCGGCGGAATTGGACAGGCTGGCGGGCATTGACCTGGTAGCCCGCATCTGGGACCGGGACCATACGGTGTGGAGTGAGAGTCCTGCGGAAATCTGCAACCGGCTGGGTTGGCTGGACATCCACACGCGGATGAAGGCCGAGGTCCCGGCCCTGCAGGCCTGGGCCCGGCAGATGCACACCCGCGGCCTGCGTCAGGCGGTCGTGATTGGCATGGGCGGATCCAGCCTGGCCCCGGAAGTTTTTGCCGCCCTCGGGCCACCGGGCGAGCGCGGCTTTGCCCTGCAGCTGGACATCCTGGATTCCACGGATCCCGCCCACATCGCGGAGCTGGATGCCCGACTGGATCTGGCCCGGACCTTGTTTCTGGTGGCTACCAAGTCGGGCGGCACGGTAGAGACGCTGGCAGGCTACCAATACTACCGGGACCGGCTGCGGTGCGCACAACCGGCGCAGGATGCCGGTCAGCATTTCGTGGGCATTACGGATCCGGGCAGCCGTCTGGTGGATCTGGCGCGGCAGGACGGTTGGCAGCGGGTCTTTGAAAACGACCCCCACATCGGCGGCCGCTACTCTGCGCTGTCTTTTTTCGGCCTGGTGCCCTTGGCCTTGCGGGGGACCGATGTGGGTCTGTTGCTGCAGCATGTGGATGCAGCGGCCCACCGGGCCCGGTGGCCGCTGGCCCGGAACGAGGCGGCCCAACTGGGGAGTTTCCTGGCTTTCCAGGCCGCCCGCGGCCGAGACAAGCTGACGCTGTTCTTGCCTCCGGGACTGTCTTCGCTGGGAGACTGGGTGGAGCAACTGGTCGCCGAGAGTCTGGGCAAGACCGGCAAAGGCATACTGCCGGTCTTGCGGGAAGGGCCGGACGATATACCATTCTTCGGGCCCGATCGCTGCTGCGTGATCGTGGCAGCCCCCTCCGACTCCGGTGATCCCGCAGCGCTGGCGGCCGCGTGCGAACAGGCCGGGCATCCCACGGCTGTGCTGCCCGGCGGATCTGCGCAGAGTTTGGGCATGGACTTCTTGCAGTGGGAATTTGCTGTCGCGGTGGCCGGGCACTGCCTAGGCGTGCATCCCTTTGACCAGCCGGATGTGGAGGCGGCCAAGGCGGCTGCCCGTGCATTCCTGGATGTGTATGCCCGCAGTGGGGAACTGCCGCACAGCGAGACTGTGCCGGCGAATGCGCAGCGTCTGCGGGAGTTTCTGGAGAGCGGCAAAACGGGAGACTACGTATCGCTGCAGGCTTATCTGCCCTCGAATACCCTGGTCCACGCGCGGTTGAACACACTGCGGAAAGTCATCAGCCGCACAACCCGGCTGGCCACCACGGTCGGCATCGGCCCGCGGTTTTTGCATTCCACGGGCCAAATGCACAAAGGGGGGCCCAACTCGGGTCTCTTTGTCCAGTTGGTGAAGGAGCCCCTGCAGGACATCAACATTCCGACCCCTGGGAATGCCCCGTCCCTGTCGTTTGGCACTTTGCAGGCCGCGCAGGCCATGGGAGATGCGGAAGCCTTGCGGAAAGCGGGGCGCCGAGTCTTGCGCATGCAATTGGGGCAGGAACCCATCGCAGATCTGGAACGGCTGGTGGCCGAATGGGATTGAACGGCCCGCGGCAGTGCCGCGGGCGGACTTTTTCTGTAGCAGGATCACGAGATGAAACACCGAAACTTTCGTACAGCGGGCTCCGCTCTGGCATTGCTGATCCTGCTCTGGCTCGGGACTGCCGGAGTCGTGCGGGCGCAGACGGCAGAGACCGAGGAACCTTGGCAAGACTATGTAGTGCAGGCCGGGGATTCGCTGCTGGCACTGGCCAGTGCCTACAACACATCAGTAACCCAATTGAAGGCGGCCAACCAGCTGGACGAAGACGACAACCTCCTGTACACAGGACAGGTGATCCGCGTGCCGGCAGTCGAGCCGCCGGTTCTGGAGTGTGCCGAGGAACATACGGTGCAGCCGGGAGAATCGCTCTGGAGTATTGCCGCAACCTACGCCACTACCGTCGCGGAGCTGGCCGCCATCAACCGGATTGACAATCCGCGGCTGATTGCGGTCGGCCAGCTGCTGTGCCTGGCGGTGCAGGAGGCAGCGGCGGATACCGGGCCGACTGCTGGCGACGGAGCAACGTTGCCTTGGGGCCAGCGACCAGTGGACGGATTCTGGTACACCGTCAACCAGGGCGACACTTTGGCCTGGATTGGTGCCCGGTACGGTATTTCCGAAACAGCGCTGCGCGCGGCCAATGCACTGGCCGACGCGGCCGACGCGGAGCTCAACCAGCTGCTGTGGATTCCGGGTCTGGGCCCGGCCACGGGGCCTTCGGCTGCTCGACCCTGGGCGGCCCGCTACCATGACGGGAGTGATCTCGAGGGGCCGCCCTTGCTGGAGCGGTACGAAAGTGAAATCGGCTACTTCTGGCGGGCGGGCTCTCCGCATGCCTCTGTGCCGGTCGATTCCTTCAGTGCAATCTGGACCGGGGAGTTCGGATTTGATTCTGATGCCTATCGCTTCGTGGGGGTGGCAGATCACGGAATCCGTATCTATGTCGATGACGACCTCATTCTGGACAATTGGCAACCGCAGCCCCAGTCCGCCTTGTATGCCGACATAAGCATGACAGCCGGAACTTATACGGTACGTGTGGAGTATCGGGAAGTTACAGGCAACGCTTTGGTCTTTGTGGCCTGGCATGCGGTTCCGGCCACCGCGGTGAAGTGAGTAACTTCCCCATGGGAGTTTCCGGCATTGGCGCAAGTGGTGAGCGAAGGCACCGGAATCCAGAGGCATTGCGGGACGATGGCGGGGCCTTGTACCGGGCCCAATTCGTTGCCGCCCACCCCGGGCCGACACTGCGTGGCCCATGGCCGCCGGCGGGGCGCCGGTGATACACTGGGACGGCATTCAAGGCCGGGGGCTGGAGGTGCACATGCTGCGGACAAAACGAGAGTGGGCACGGGGCCTGCGGCAGGCCTCCCCGCTCGACGCGTGGCCCGAGGCAGCGGAGGGACAGTGATACCGCGGGGTTCCGACAGGGCGGACTCCAACATCCCATCCGCGCAGCAGGCCGCGATGGCTGCCGCAGGAAACGGCATAATCCCCCAACTGCCGTTCGGGCCATCCAGTTTTTTCGACATTCAAGCCGCGCCGGACATCCTGTACGTGGACAAGACACATCTCTTGGCCCCGTGGTTCGCGCAACGCCACAGTCCGCATCTGTTCCTGGCGCGGCCGCGGCGTTTCGGCAAATCCCTGCTGCTCTCCACCGTGGAGGCCTTGTTCCAGGGCCGCCGCGACCTGTTCGCGGACACGTGGATCGGACAGGCAGGACATTGGGACTGGGAGGGCCGCACGCGCCCCGTAGTACGACTGAATCTGGGACTGCGTGGCGTGCACACGCCAGATGCATTGCGCGGCGAGTTGCGTCTTGCGGTGCGCGCGACAGCCCAGGCCCTGGACCTCGCACCGGATCCCGCGGATCCTCCCCACTGGATGCTGCGGCACCTGGTTGACGCCGCGGCCCGCCGTGCTCGTCAACGGGTCGTGGTGCTGGTGGATGAGTCCGACACGGCGGTCACGGAGAATCTGGATCGGCCCGCCGTACTGCCGGACATGCTGGATATCCTGCGCGCCTTCTACGGCGCCCTGAAGGACTGTGCCGATGCCAATCTGGTGGAATACACGTGGGTCACGGGAATCCTGCGGCTGGCCTACACGGGTCTGTTCTCCGGGGCCAACCATCTCGTGGATCTGTCGCACAAATTCGCCGTGAACGACTTGTTGGGGTTCACGCATGAGGAACTGCATGAGCCGCGCCTGGCCGCCTTGGTGGCGCAGGGTGCCCGCAACCTGGGCTGCACCCCCGCTGCACTGTATGCAGCCCTGGAACAGCAGTACAACGGCTACCGCTTCGCCGAGGGGGCGGAAGCGGTGTTCAACCCCTACACTTTGGCTGGGTGCCTGCAGGAATTGGCCGTTCCGAACGAGGCCGCGCGCTGGAGACTGGATCGGCTGCCGCGCCACTGGATCCGCACAGGCACGCCCGCCCTGTTACTGCGCGGTCTGCAGACCCATGCCCCGCGGGATATGCACGACCCGGACCTGTCGGATCCACGGATGCTGGAGGAGGTCAGTTTTGATGCAGGCCAACCCAGCATGGCCGCTCTGATGTACCAGACGGGCTACCTGACACGGGGAGTCGGACCCGATGCGACACTGATCTTTCCCAACCGCGAAGTGGCAACCGCGTTCCGGGGACCTCTGGCCCAATGGTGGCGACAGCAGCATCGAGTGTGGCTGGACAGCCGGGCCGGTCAGGCCGCCGCGCAACGTCGCGATGCCTTGACAGATGCCTTGGCACGGGGCGATGCCGCAGCCGTCCAGCAGGTGTTGGGTGCCATTTTGACCGCCCGCGGGCGGCCCCTGCGGGGATTGCCCGCGGCCGTGCGTCACATTGCCGACTACGAGGTGTACTGGCAGGATCTACTGGCTGTACTGTTCGATGCCTGGAGCCTGTCGACCACTGCCGAAGTTCCGGCCGGTGCCGGTCGCGCCGACTTGGCGCTGGAGTGGGAGGGGAAGGCGCTCTTCCTGGTGAAATTGAAGATGGGGGGTGGGGCTGAGGCCGGATTGCGGCAGGCGTTTGCACGCAACTATCCGGCTCTGTTTCAGGGACGGGGATTGCCCGTGACAGTGGTAGGGCTGCAATTCGATCCCCAGACCCGCACGCTGGCTACATGCTGCCTGCACCGCCTGGGCCGATTCGACCCGACTGTGGCGCGCTGGGAGCGTGAGCCCTTCCCGGTTTCCCTGACTGGGTTGCAAGGGCAGTCCGCCGAGAAACGGGCTGCGTATGTGCGCAGGATGCCCCTGCGGGGAGAGGTTGCCCGGCCGCAGGCCCGCGGTGCACCGGGGCGGTGAGTGGCCTGGTATACGGTACAAGTTCGGCCCGGCCAACGGGAGGCGGAAGGATATTCGGGTATGTCCTGAAAGCCCCGGGGGCACCTCGCCACACATCGCCTGGCTCTTCTGCCCTGTATGGATTTCTGCCCGGAATTCAAGCTGGCGCGGCCACGAAAGCCGCTCGGGGCCAGCTCTCAAGTGCAGTGCCGAACCGCCTCCGAGATCATCCGGACCCGATTTCCCAGGCAGAGCACACGCAGATCGCGCGGTGCCAGGCTGTAGATGCAATGACACATGGATTCACCTCCCGTTCCCGCACAGCGTGCATGAGGAGTACACGTGTCATCGTAGTCCGCTGTTGCCGGGGTTGACAGCTAGTGGGCTGGCATTGGTTCCCAGATCCGCGCGCCTGCCGAGGGGATACCTTCCTGTGACCTGATCTGATGCATAACTCACGCTACAATGCGGACAGCTCTCGCCGCGGAGGACATCGATCGGGTCTCGGCGAGACGAAGTTTCGGAATTGAACCGTGTTGCGCGGTACCTGTACAGAGTACGTACTATGGTTGCAGGAACACAGACGGGAGCCTTGCCGGCCGCCAGATACGGCGCGGGCGACGGAGGCAACGACCAATGATCCCCCAATTGCCTGTCGGCGCCGACGACTTCGTCCACATCCAGTCGCATGCCAACTTCCTGTATGTAGACAAGACGCGTCGTATTGCGGGATTGTTCTCGCAAGGATCCAGTCCACACCTGTTCCTGGCCCGGCCGCGGCGGTTCGGCAAGACTCTGCTGCTCTCTACGATTGAAGCCCTGTTCCAAGGGCGGCGGGAGCTGTTCGCGGACACGTGGCTCGGACAGACCGGACGTTGGGACTGGGAGGAGCGGACATGCCCCGTGCTGCGCTTGGACCTGGGCTTGCGCGGCGTACATACACCCGACGCGCTGCGCGACGAGTTGCGCCTTGCGGTGCGGGTGGTGGCTCAGGATGTGGACCTGGCGCCGGATCCCGCGGATCCCCCCCACTGGATGTTGCGGCACCTGGTCGGCGCCGTGTCCCGGCGTGCCCGCCGCCGGATCGTGGTGTTGGTGGACGAGTACGACACGGCGGTCACCGAGAATCTGGACCGGCCCGATGTGCTGGAGGATATTCTGGATGTCCTGCGCGCCTTCTACGGGGCCTTGAAATCCTGTAGCGGTTTCATTGAGCATACGCTGATCACGGGCATCACACGGCTGGCCCACACCGGCCTGTTCTCCGGGGCCAACCACCTCACGGACCTTTCGCACTGGCCCGATGTGCACGGCCTACTGGGTTTTACGCACACAGAACTCCGGACACCCCGCATGGCTGCCTTGGTGGCGCAGGGCGCCACTAATCTGGGGTGCACTTCTGCAGATCTGTATGCGGCTCTGGAGCGGCAGTACAACGGCTACCGCTTCGCCGAGGGGACGGAGGCGGTGTTCAATCCCTACACTTTGGCTGGGTGCATGGAGGAGCTGGTAGTGCCGGACAGAGCCGCACGCTGGAGCCTGGACCGGTTGCCCGGCCGCTGGGCCGAAACGGGTACCCCCAAGGTCCTGTTGCGGGGTCTGCGCGGCCGTCGGGTGCAATCCCTGCCGGTTCTGGAAGGGCAGGATGCCCGACCCTTGACTCGGGTGCAATTCGATGCCGGCCGGCCGCACATCGCAGCGCTCCTGTTTCAGGCTGGTTACCTGACGCTGGATGCCTCCGTGCCCCCGGCCCTGACCTTTCCCAATCGCGAAGTACAGGCAGCCTTTGTGGAATCCCTGGTGGAATGGTGCGCAGAGATGGCACCGGACTGGCTGGAGAACCAGGCGTTTCCCCGCATCCGGAGGGCGACGCAATTGAGGGATGCTCTGGAACGGCAGAACGCGGATGCCTTGCGCAATGTGCTGGCCAGCTGTCTGGAGGCGGTGCCGGGTATTCTGTACCCATACGGTGATCCGCGCGTTCATCCCCATGAACCCTTCTATCAGACATTGCTGCACATCCTGTGCCAATCCCTGGATCTGCCCTTGACGACAGAACTGCAGACGGGGCTGGGGCGTGTGGATCTGGCACTGGAACTCCCGGAACGCATCTGTCTGCTGGAGTTGAAGGTAGACCGGCCACCCGAGACGGCCCTGCGACAGGCATTTGGCACCTTCTATGCCTCGACCTATGGTCTGCGCGCCCTCCCCGTTACGGTCTGGGGGATACAGTTCAACCGCACCACCTGCACGGTGCAGGCCTGCCAGGCCTGGGATTTAGGCCGATTCGATCCGGCCGCGGCACTCTGGGCCCACGAGCCTTTCGACACTCCTCTGGCTGAGTTGCGCCGGATATCCGCCGCGGCACGTCAAGCGTATGTGCGCACGGCGGCCCTGCGGGAAGCGGATCTGTTCACTTCTTCAGTCCACAGTTTCCAGACCCGGTAGCGGCTCCAAAAGCATTGCTCAAGTTTATGGGAGCCCTCAGGCAGTATGGATCCTTGCCGGTGGATAACGCCATTTTGCCTTTGCCGGATCCGGTCAGAGTCAATCAGCGGCGGCGGGACATGGACAATGTGCACGAGAAACTGCGGATAGGGAAGGAAAATTATGGGATTTTTGGTCTTGTTTACACCGCGTCGAGTTTCTCGTTACGGACTCGGAAGAGGCATTGGACAGAGGCAAAACAGGCTGAAACAGGGAACTCCGTAGCCCATGCCTGAAGACTTGCCCACGGCGTTATGGCAGCTTTGGAAGGACAAAGCTGGGCGGTGGGCCAGTGAACCCGCACCGCGGAGAGGCGGATCCCTGTCAGGATCCGCCTCGCAGTGCCGCCAACCGCGGAAGTTCATTCAAATATAAAATTCTTCAAGTTTCCACAGCCTGCGCAATGGCATCACAGACAGTGCCAAGACTGCAGAAGAGGTTCCACACCTCATAGTGATCCAGGACCGAAGGAGGTCTTCCTCTCCAGTTAGAAAGGAATGTCTCCTTCGTCGTCATCGTCAGGAGTCGATCTAGGGAATTGGTGTGCTGCCCCGCCGCTGCTGGCCTCGCTTTCCTCCCTGCGTGCGCCGCCATCTCCCGATGCGCTGCCGTAGCTATCTGCAGAGCTGTATCTTCCGCCACTGGTCATGTCTTCCTCATCGTCGCGCCCGGACAGAAATTGCACCGTAATGGCGTTGATTTCCAGGGATGCTCTGGCTTCCCCGTCTCTGCTGATAAAGGCATTAGCGCTGACCCGGCCCACGACCAGGACCTTTCTCCCCTTGGTCAGGTACCTGGCACAGCTTGCTGCTTGCCGACCCCAGACAGCTACCCTAAACCATGTCGTTTCATCTCTTCGGTCTCCGTCTCGAGTCGTGAATCTGCGGTTGGTGGCCACATTGAAATTGCAGACCTCTTCTCCGCTCGGCAATGAGTAGGGTAGGCCCGCGGTGCACCGGATTGTGTTCCAGCCACACTCAAGCCTCCCTCCGAACCGTGCATGCGACTTTCACCGCACACGGCTCTCCCACAAGCGTCTGCGGCGGATCGTGCCACTGCACGTCATCGATCCGCTTCACTTGAAACCGGGTCTTTCCCACCTTCTGGAGCAGGACTTGTCCTCTGCGCTGCACGCCCGGATCCTGGGCCACCGCGCTGACTCGGCATTTGTGCTTTTGCGCCAGCGTGCGCAGCATGGAGGAACGCAGCGTTGCCTGCACCCGTCCCAGCTGTCCTCGATTCTCCGCCAAGGCATAAAACTGGGCGATGGCGCGGAATTCCTGCGCGTACAGGTCACAGATGGCTCCATCGGCCAGTGGGGTGCGCTCTCCGCGGCTGATGGGCTTGCCCTGTGCCTGAAAGGGTCTGCACATGCGGGCAGCTTGCCGGGTCGACAACCGCAGGAATACCTGCCCCGTCTCGGCGCGCGTCAGTTCGTACCCCAGATATGCCACCGGTTGCGGGGTGCGTCCCCGCTCTTGCAGCCCCGCGCACGAAGCTGTCGGGGGAGCCGAAAAGCCCTGCGCCAAGGCCGAAATCTCGCGGGACCAGCGCGCGGCCTCGTCCTCGGGGGCCTGTCCGGCTACCAGCAACCAATTCATGTACCGTACATACCGCAGGGCAGGCAGGTTCGCGTCCCGCTCCTGCCGCGTGGATGATCCAGTCGTGGCCGCCAGCGCGGTCAAATGCACATCCAGTTCCTGCAGGATCCGGTGCTGACACACGCCATGCAGGCCGGCCGGCAGCCAGGACTGGGTGAGCAGACTCCGCGGACTGACCTCAGGCTGGGGCCGGTATCGCAGGAAATGGCACAGCAAGTCCCGGAATCGCCTGTCGGCGACTTGCGCCGCAAACAGCACGTCAATCCTGTCTGGCCGCAGAGCCGGCAGGCGGTGCAAATGCCAGCTGCCCAGCCACTGTGCGTTCCGGGCGATGACCCGCGCCGCCTTGAGGGCGGAATGAATGCCGGTGTCGGGCCGCAGGCCATGAATGTTCTGCCGGTCCCGGCCCCCCACGTAAGGGGTCAGAATGCGGACCAGCGCGGCGTGCACCCAGTCGTCCCGTACCGGGTCCTGGCCCCAGCGAAAACGCTGGGCTTTCAGGTCCTGAATCAGCTGCATCAGTCCCTGATCCTCCGGACAGGGGTACATGTGCGGGTTGAACAACAGCCGGTACGCTCGCCGTAACGGCCGGTTCTGGGTTCCAAGTGAATGCAGTGCATCAAAGACGACTTCGGCTTTCTGCATTGCGCATACCTGTAGTCTCGATCCTGCTTGTCTGTTCCCCTTCGCCTCGTGGAAGCCATTACGCTTCCGCCGACTACTATGGGAACTCCGTAACCGTAGACCCTGGTGGGTCCATAGGTCATCCCGCAGTCCAATCCGTGGGTCCGTATCTAGTCCGCTGTAGGTGACCCGTTCGTTGCGCGTCGGGATCCGTTGGCATCCCGCGTTCGGATTGTCCAGAGCGTCCTGGCCGATGCACTCACAGCCAGCACTCGAATCCGAAGGAAATCGGTGCCCCGACTTCCTGTGCCCTGCAGCACCCCTGCAACTGGGTTTCAGGCAATCCAGCTTTCACCGTGGCGGACAGGCAGCAGCGGCCAGGCCCACTCCGGCCTTGGCCATGACATGCTTTGGTCCCCTGAGCCTTTCGGCATTGGGTAAGTCATGCTGCCTGACACATACTCCTTGTGCCGCCAACTCGGTTGGCGAGACACACGGTCAGCTAACGGCGCACGCGCAATTCAGGGTCGGCTCCCAGATTGCCGACAATGGTGATCTGTTGATACATGGATATCCTGCTCCAAACAATACACGGGCATGAAAAAGGCGGTCCTGCGGGCGCAGGCCATGCCGCCCGGTGCCGCCGATTGAGTATGATTATACAGACCTGCGCCGGCTTTTTGTCGGTCCTGTGCTTGCGCGGGGTACATTCGGGCGGAACGGACCCGCAACCCATGTCGAACTGGACTCTGGACACGGTACAGTCAGCCCTGCAGACACAGGGTCTGGACGGTTGGCTGCTGTACGATTTTCGCGGTTCCAATCCGGTGGCCGTGCAAGCGTCAGGTCTGCCCCAGACCGGGACCCGACGCTGGTTTCTGTGGATTCCGGCGCAGGGGCCGGCGCAATTGTTGATCCATGCCATTGAGCAGTCCACCTTCCGGGACTTCAATTCCCGGCTCCCGGTCGCTGTCCAGACCTATGTCGGTTGGCGTGATCTGCACCGTGCTCTCGCCGGTTTGCTGGCGGCAGCCCGGCGCATCGCCATGGAATTCAGTCCCCGCAACGCCATTCCCTATCTGGACTTTGTGGACGGCGGCGTGCTGGAACTGGTGCGGGGATCGGGACAGGTGGAGATCGTCAGCAGCGCGGACCTGGTGCAGCAGTTTCAGGCGGTGCTCACTTCAGCGCAAGTCGCGAGTCACCGCCGCACGGCGGCCAAAGTGCTGCAGGTCAAGACCGAAGCTTTTGCCTATGTGGCTCATGCACTGGCGACGGGACAGGCGCTGGACGAGTTTGCCTTGCAGGAATTCATCGTGGCGCGGCTCATCCACTTGGAGTTGGAACCCATGCACCGGCCCATTGTCGCGGTCAATGCCCATGCGGCCGATCCGCACTATGAACCCACGGCCCGGCGGCATGCGGCGATCGCGCCCGGCGACATGCTGCTGCTCGATCTGTGGGGCAAGAGCCAGGGTGAAAGCGATGCCTGCTTTGCGGACGTGACCTGGACCGCTTTCTGCGGCTCCGCCGTGCCGCCCCAAGCGGCCCGTATCTTTGAGATTGTCAGACAGGCCCGTGATACGTGCCTCGCGTATATCCAGACCCGCTTGCGCGCGGGCGACCCGGTACGAGGCTGCGATGCCGACGACGTGTGTCGGCAGGTCATCTCCGCGGCGGGATACGGGGACGCCTTCCTGCACCGGACCGGGCACAGTCTGGGTCCCGAAGTGCACTTCAGCGGCGCCAATATTGACAATCTGGAGACCGAGGACAACCGCGCGTTGGTGCCCGGGCTCCTTTTTACCATCGAGCCGGGCATTTACTTGCCGCACTGCGATTTTGACGACACGGGGCGCCCGCGGGGCCTGGGCATTCGTTCCGAAGTAAATTGCCTGGTACGCGCGGGCGATCTGGAAGTCACCACGGTGCCGTTGCAGGATCAGATTGTGGCGCTGCTGCCGTAGGGAGTCTCACATGCACCGCAAGTCTTTTCCGACGCCCCCGTCCCGCGTCGCGCTCTTCGTCACCTGTATGGTGGACATGATGTATCCCCAGGTGGGCATCGCCTCCGTGGAACTGTTGGAACGGCAGGGCGTGGAGGTGGTTTTCCCGGAAGATCAGACCTGCTGTGGACAACCGGCCTTCAACTCCGGCTACCACACGGAAGCCGTACAGATGGCGACCCATTTTCTGGAGGTCTTTGCTCCGCTCCTTGAGACTGGCGCGGTGGAAGCCATCGTGGTGCCCAGCGGCAGCTGCGGCACCATGGTCAGTCATTTTTACCTGCCGCTGCTGCAGGAGGCCGGCCATCCGGAGCAGCAGGCCCAGGCGGCGGCGCTGGCGACGGTCACTTTCGAGTTGACCGAATTTCTGGTGGATGTGCTCCAGGTCCGGGAGCTGCCTTGCGGGTTCTCCGGCAAAGTGACCTATCATGCCTGCTGCCATCTTCTGCGAGAATTGCGCGTAGACCGGCAACCGCGCCAGCTGCTGCAACACAGCAATCTGGATTTCGTGGAGATGGAAGGCAGCGCCGAGTGCTGCGGATTTGGCGGTCTGTTCGCCATCAAGAACGAGCCCATCAGCACGGCGATGGGCCAGGCCAAACTGCAGTATGTGGCCGGTTCCGGAGCCGATGTGGTGACCATGTGCGATGTCAGCTGCATGACCCACATTCAGGGCCTCATGCACAGACAGCAAAGCGGGCAACGGGCCATGCACATTGCCGAACTGCTGAATCAGCGGCCCGCGGCCGTCCCGCGCCCGCAGGCTGCCCCGGTCCCCGCGGCTGATTCCCCGTCCGTGCCGTCCCGCCGCTGGCAAGATATCAAGGCGGAAGACGACCATGTCTGTTGACGTTGCCGCCGATTTCAAGACACGGGTCAAGCAGGCGGTGGCGGATCCGCGCCTGGCCGAGACTGTCACCCGCGCCACCATCAATCTGACTCTCAAGCGCGATCAGCGATACGCGGAACTGCAGGGCCAACAGCTGCGGGATGAGACGCGGCAGATGAAAACCTATGTGCTGCGCCATCTGCCCCAGTTGCTGGAGCAGTTCGAGCACAACGTGCAGCTGAACGGCGGCCAGGTCCACTGGGCGCAGGACGCCGCCGAAGCCAATCGCATTATCGGCCAGCTGGCGACCCAGAAGGATGTACGCAAGGTCGTCAAGTCCAAATCCATGGCGACGGAGGAAATTCACCTCAACCGACATCTGGAGGCGATGGGCTTGGAGTGTGTGGAAACGGATTTGGGCGAGTACATCATCCAGCTGGCCACGGAAATGCCCAGCCATATCGTGGCTCCGGTCCTGCACAAGAACGTGGATGATATTTCCCGCCTCTTTGCTGAGAAGCTGGACATGCCCCGCACGTTGGATCCCCAGGCTCTCTGTGCCAAGGCTCGCAGCGTGTTACGCCGGAAATTTCTGGCAGCCGACATGGGCATCAGCGGCTGCAATTTCGCGATCGCGGATACCGGTACGGTCTGTATTGTCACCAATGAAGGCAATGGCCGACTGGTGTCCACCCTGCCGCGCATCCATGTAGTCGTGATGGGGATCGAGAAACTGGTGCCCACCGTCCAGGACGCCTTCCTGCAGTACCAGGCGCTGGCCCGCAGCGCGACGGGTCAGAAAGTAACCGTGTATCTCTCCATGACCAACGGTCCCCGACGATCGGACGATGTGGACGGCCCCGAAGAGTTCCATGTCGTGCTGCTGGACAATGGGCGGGCCCGGATGCTGGCGGAGGGCTACGGGGAAGCCCTGATGTGCATTCGGTGCGGGGCTTGCCTCAATGCCTGCCCCGTGTACAAGCAGATCAGCGGACACGGGTATGGCAACACCTACAGCGGCCCCATTGGCGCCGTGATCGCGCCTTTGCTGGCCCAGGACATCTCGGAGATCAAGGAATTGCCTTACGCCAGTACGCTCTGCGGTGCCTGTCGGGACGCCTGTCCGGTCCAGATCGATCTGCCGGGTCTGCTGTTGTCCCTGCGCCACGATCTGGTGGAGAAAAAAGCCATGCCTCGCCTGGAGAAAGCGGGTCTGCAGCACTATGCCAATGTCATGCAGCATGCCGGGACCTATACGCGGATGGGGAGTCTGGCGGGGAGCGGCAGCCGGGTCCTGGCCCGGGTGTCCGGCGGTGTCTTGCGCACCTTGCCGCCGCCTCTGCATCATTGGACCAAGTCCCGGGACATGCCGCCGTTTGCGCGGCGCAGCTTCAGACAACAGTGGGCGCGCAGGAACCGCACCGGGGAGTGGGGATAGCCGTGAGTGATGCCCGTACCCGGATCCTGGGGCAGCTGCGACATGCCCTGTCCAACCCGCAGTTGCGCTATCCCCCGCCGGTGACGCCCCCTCTGCCGTTGGCTGGCCGTACTCCGCTCACGGAACGGTCCCGGGACCACGAAAGGCACGCCGACCGCTTCAAAGCGGAACTGGAAGAGCTGCACGGCACCTGCGCTGTAGCCGCCAATCCTGTCGAAGCGCGCATGCTGGCAGTACAGCAGGTGTTGGCCTGGGCCGAAGAGGACCAGCGTCTGCCCGGACAGGACACGGATGTCGTCAGGCTGCTGGCCTGGCCGGGCCTGGATGCAGTGATCCCCGGACTGGCGGATGCCTTGGCTGCCCGGGGCTTTCGGTTGTGCCATCCCAAGGATATGTCCCAGCAGGCTGTGCGAGCCGAGATGGCGGAAATCCGAATCGGGATTACCGCGGCCTACGCGGCCTACGCGGCTACCGGGTCCCTGTTGTTGCGGACAGGGCCGGCACACAGCCGTGTGGCCAGTCTCTTGCCTTTCTATCACCTGGCGGTGATCCCCGAGACTGTCCTGTGGCTCAATTTCGAGGATTGGCTGGCTTACGAGCAAGCCCACGGGACCTTGGCCCAGACCATGCGTGGCTGTGCCAATCTGTCTCTGGTCTCGGGTCCCAGCAAGTCGGCGGACATCGAATCCCGATTGACCTTGGGGGTGCATGGGCCGCGCCATCTGCACGCGGTAATCATCCCCGGCTGATTGGGTCCTGCCCACGGAGAATGGTGCTGGCAGTGCGCTTTGCAGGAATCTCAGGTGCAGATTCAAAGCCGCTGCAGGGTTGCCAGTACATCGGAGAGACGTTTCTCCAGCAAGTCAATGTTCTGCGCGGCGGCTTCGTAGCCTACCGACCATGCATTGACTCCCTTGCTTGACACATCCTCGGTAAAAAGATCCCTCTCGAATTGGGCCACCCACTTCAGGAGGAGCGCGCGCATTCTGGTATCCGGTTGGGCCTCGGATGCCAGAATGCCTTCGCCAAAGGTGAAGTTTTTGGTCTTGTTCCAACCCATTCCGGCCTTGGAAGGAGGGTAAAGCCATGCCACCGAGATCGGGGCTTGTCTCAATGGACACTGTGCCTTGATCGTGACACCGCTCGGTCCCCAGCTCGCGGTGCCCATTTGGCTGCCAATCTTGAGCAGCCGATCCGCCGCATCCCGGATTTCAGCGCTTGCAAATTCTTCCAGGAACTGCTGTGGAGTCATCTTGGGGGTTGGGCTTGCCGATTTGCGCGCAGACGCGTTTTCTGTCCTCCCGAAAACACGCGGAACCAGCGTCTGGGTTGACGCTCCCTCAAACTGCTTGATTTCCACTGCCAGCACCTCGACTGTGCCCATCTGCCGGTTGAGAAACTCCACGGTTCGCCTGAGAGAGTCAGGTATGTCATCGGCCACCACCAGCAGGCGCAGACGAGGTGCGGCCAGGTTGGTGGCCACTCGCTGCCAGAATTCTTCAATGTCTTCCGTGTTGGGTTCTCCGTCTGTGCGCAACAGTCTCCCCAGCACCTCGCCAGGATCACGATCATGAGAGGCTGCGGTGGCCTCAAAGGTGTGGCGAAGTGTTGTTCCGTCCCATGTTTGTGCCGCGTGCGCTGCGTACTCCAGCAACTGTCCCACTGCAGTCCGACGGATTTCGGGATTGGAGCCCCGCTTGATCTCGGCCAGTGTCGGCACTCCTTCCTGGTCTATCAGCAGCAGGTCCACGGCCCACCGGTCCCCCATGCTGGACTTTTCGGCTATCCCTTGCTCCCGCGTGACCAGAATCCACCGCAGGGCATCGTCCGGTCTCATCTGCTGGCCGTCCAGCAGCTCGGGATGGTCGGCAATCAGGGCCTGAAGCTCGTCCTCCGACGAGAATGACACCTCCTCTACGGATTCCAACCTTCCTCCTGCGGCCTTCGTATATATCCGTTCGGGCATGCAACCTTCCTCATCAGACCAGAATTGTGCATTGCATCGATTCGCATGCAATGAGGCCAGAATACCATTGGCACTGGAATTGGGGATTGCGGCAGGAAGGAACATTGCCTGTCATGCAAGCCAAGCCTCGATGCACGTGCACGCCCCTGCCCCGGTCCTCGGCTGCCCCGGGTCCGGGACATCCCAGGGGGAACCTATCCCCGGGCTTCGGGTACTCAATGGGGGCGGATGGCCGTTGAGACGGCCCGGAGTCCGGTATTGTCCGAGACATCTCGGTTTGCCCCGGCATGGGAAGAGAGCGTGTGGAATGATTGTCTCCGGCCCTGTAGGCGCATGCCTCTCCCGTCCAGGAAAGATACGGCGGCAGGACATTTTCTGTCTTGCCGGGTCCCCTAATCTACAATCGCCCTTGGACCTGAAACGTGCCATGGAGGCAACCCCCATATGTCACAGGACAAGACTTGGAAAGTCGGACTGATCGGAGCCGGTTCCATTGTGCAGTGGAGCCATTACCCTAACTTCGCCCATGCCGTGGACACCACTGAGGTGGTGGCCATCTGCGATGTGCAGAAGGAGCGGGTGGAAGAGTTTGCCCAGGCGCGCGGCATTCCCGGTGTCTACACCGACTACGCAGCAATGCTGTCCCAGGAAGAGCTGGACATTGTGGTGGTGGGCGTGCCCAATGTCTTTCACAAACCCATGTCCATCGCGGCTCTGCAGGCGGGGGCCCATGTCCTGTGTGAAAAACCCGTGGCCCTGACCCTGACGGACGCTCAGGAAATGTTCCAGATCGCCGAGCAAAACGACAGAATTCTGACCGTGGGCACCCACTACCGCTGGTCTGATGCCATGAAGGCAGCCCGCAAGTCCGTGGACGAAGGATTCTACGGCGACATCTACCTGATCCGGTCTGTCTACACCCGGCGGGCTGGCATTCCGGGTTTCGGCAGCTGGTTCACGCGCCAGGAACTGGCCGGCGGCGGGTGCGGTCTGGATATTGGGGTGCATGCCTTGGACAAGGCCCTCTTTCTGATGGACTATCCGCAGCCGGCCACAGTCTCCGGCGTGACCTACGATCACCTGGGCAAGCAGGGCATTGGCCTCGGGGGCTGGGGCGCGGATCGCCAGGCGCTGGCCCAAGGCGGCAAATTCGATGTGGAAGACCTGGCCTACGGACTGATCCGGTTCCGGAACGGGTCCAGCATCATCCTGCAGTCCTCCTGGGCCATGCATCTGCCCAGTACGCAGGTGATGGAGGTGTATGGCACCCAGGGCGGTGCCGTGGTCCACTCGGACAAGCTGCAGCTCTTTGAGGACATGCACGGGGCCCCGGTTGCCATTGACGTGGAGTTGCCGGCCACGCAGGCGAATTCCGCGCTGGATCAGACCCGTGATCTGGTACGGTATCTGGAAGGGGACCAGGAGGCGCCCATCGTGACCCCGGAACAGGCCGTGGTGGGCATTGCCATCCTGGAGGGACTGTACCAGTCGGCGGCCTCGGGGCAGGAAGTCCAGCTGTAGCGGTCATCGGCCGGCTTGGCTCTGGCCTGACCGGGTTTTCCGCCGTGCCCAGCATGGGTCCGGCAGTTTGAAGCGCTGAGAGGCAACATGGTAGCACCGCGCAATCTGGGTCTGGCGGTCATCATCCTCAATTACAACAACGTGGAATATCTGCCCGCCTGCATGCGGCATCTGCGGGCGGCTCTGACCGGGATCAGGCACGAAATCTGGCTGGTGGACAATGCGTCCTCGGATGGCACTCCGGATTTTGTCAGGACGCAATTTCCCGAAGTACAGGTGATTGAAGCGCCGTTCAACGGGGGATTTTCGGCCGGCAACAACTTGGCTTTGGTCCGGTTGGGCTTTGGACCTGAAGACCGGGATCGGGTGCCCGGCTTTTCCTATGTGCTTTTCCTGAATCCCGATACCGAAGTCGCGCGGACAGCGCTTCTGCAAATGCTCCTGTACATGGATCACCACCCGGATGTGGGGGTGGTCGGCCCGCGCATGACCCGGCCTGACGGGACTCTTGACGAGAGCTGCAAACGCGGAGAGCCGACCCCCTTGACCGCGCTTCTGCATATGGCCGGATTGTCGCGCATCCGGCCGCCCCGCCGGTTCCGGGCACGGTATCATATGGGACACATCCCGGCCACGGCAATCGCGGATGTCGATTCCGTGATGGGAGCCTGTCAAATGATGCGGGGCAGCGCCCTCCAGCAGGTCGGTCTCCTGGACGAAACCGCCTTTTTCATGTACGGGGAGGATCTGGATCATTGCGTGCGCTTTCGCCGGGCCGGCTGGCGGGTGGTATACCTTGGCGCGGCGCAAGTGCTGCATCACAAAGGCGCTGCCACACGGAAGAGCAGCGGACACATGATCCTGGAATTTCACCGTGCGATGGCGGCGTTTCATCGGAAACACTATGCCGCCACCATGCCGACCCTCGTCAATGCGGTGATCTATGCGTCGATTTGGCTGTTGGGCTGGTGCAAGTATGTCCTCGATTGGCTGCGGCCTCCTGCGCGACGGTACGTGGGCTCAGCCTGTCGCCCCTGACGAGGTCGGGGCCTGTCATATCGGGACCGGGATGGGCTCATGCCTGCGGACAGACCGTCAAGAGCCGTCCTCTTTGCCAACGGATTGATTTGCCATCCGGATCGCCTGCAACCTTGGGTGCGTCCGGGCGATTACCTGGTGGGCGTGAACGGCGGCACCCGGCACTGTCTGGCCATGGGCCACAGGCCGGATGTGATCATCGGGGATCTGGACAGTCTGGACCCTGATCTCCAGACAGAGAGCAGGGAGCAGGCTGTGCCCATTCTGCAGTTTCCGGCGCGCAAGGCCCACACTGATCTGGATCTGGCTATGGGGCACGTGGTGGAAACAGGGATACAGGCAGCAGTCCTGCTGGGCCTGTGGGGCGGCAGGCTGGACCAGTCTGTTGCCAACCTGTTGTTGCTCGCCAACTATCGGGATCGGCTGGACATCACCATGGTGACCGAGGACGAGACAGCCCAACTTTTGGGGTCGGGGCAGGCCTTGACGGTGACAAACCGCGCGGGGGCTATCGCCAGTATCCTGCCGCTCTCGGCCCAGGTGGAAGGGGTTACGCTGGTTGGCATGGAATATCCCTTGGAAAATGCTCTGCTGCCGTTTGGCACGACTCTGGGCATCAGCAACGTGATCCGGCGGCCACAGGCCTCGGTCTCGATCCGCCGCGGGTTGCTGTTGGTGATTGTCGCGCGTACGGATTGAGGCCATCGACTATCGTGGCACTGTGGCAGACGATCATGGTCTTGGGACCCCCTGCCCGGCTTCTCAACAGGGATTTCAAACCGGCATTCAGGGGACAGGCCCTTTGAATCCACCAACCAGAGGCACCATGTTGGCCATCCTGATCTTGGGCAACAGCCTCATCAAGGGGTATGCCAGGAATGAAGACAGACTTTATTGTGGAACACAAGTTCGGTATGGTGTTCTGGCTGATGCAGTCCGTGATCAATGGCAACCGCTTCAGCAAAGAAGTCCGGATCATTCTCTCGCCCTTGTATCCAGTTGTTACGACTGTGAAATGGACAGCCTACACATGCGCTCCGTATTAGTGTCCGACCTGGGTAATTTTTACTGAACCACGCGAGACAATCGTCGCGACTCATGGGCAGATCTTCAATTAGAGGATAGCGATTCTCAATCCAAGGTTCTTGGTTGGCCCTCAGGCGCGTGAATTCATTCGTCGTGATGCCCAAGCCCACATTTCTACCTTCGTTTCCTGCGAAACGGTACGCCGGGCTGCTATGCCCAACAGCTCTCTCACTTTCCGCTGAATCGGGATAATCCTGTAGTCCGTTGTGCACTGGCGCCAATTGCGACCTGCAGCCGTGCCGTCTTCCTTGTTCGCCAAATAAACAGGAAATAGTCAGCCATTTTCGGCCCCGGGAATTGACGCTGTCTTTGACATCGCTATGTCTCTGTGCCCGGCTCCTTCTCCCGGGCGTAATACAGCCACCCTCATATACCATTCCAATGCCGTCAAATTTCTTCCTGTGCTCTATCTCGCGGCGTACAACATCCAGGAAACGCACCAATTGGGCATCTTCCCTTAGATCCTCATTGCGACTCTGCCGCAGGCTGGGAAGTTTGTCCTTTGTAATCCATTGCTTGCCAACCTGCACTTGCCGTTTGTTGTAAGTCGGAGCTGGGAAGAAATGCTTTAGTACATGCGCTGTATACTGTTTTTCCCAATCTCGATCTTCTCCTGGATCTGTGTAACAAGGTACGCAAATACAAACCAGTCAGGTACTTCCTGATCTCGTGCTGCATTAAACTCAGCCACAGCAAGATATTCTGTGGACCAACGCGGGCCTGTCCCGGTCTACATGGGAGGCCAGTATGGCCCTGTCCATAAACTTTCTTTTTAGGTTGTATTTTCTGCTGCTGTATGCCGTACCGTACAGCACTGTGCGCAAAGGGATCGCGGCAAAAGGGGCAAAGCTGCCTAATCCATAACTTCCGGTATTATCTTCTTCTTTCGCCGCATACCCGTTGCCTTTTTAGTCCCATGACACGGTGGCAGGGAAACAGTATCCCCGTTTGCACATCGGCTTGTTTGGCTGATCGTGGGCCCATCCACGCCTCCCGTAGAATTCCCCCTCTTCGTGCTATATACAGGGCAAAAGTCACCCTAGTCCCTTCGCCCTGCAGGGCAGACGCTAGACTCTCTGGCAGAACATACTTACTATGTGCGTAGGACCAATGCCAAAGAGTAGGCAAGCCAGGCCACAGCCGCAGCATGATTGACGTACAGGACCTGACCTTCACTTACCCAGGGGCATCCATGCCCGTGGTGTCCGATGTCTCTTTTGTGGTGCAAAAAGGGGAAATCTTCGGGTTTCTGGGCCCCAGCGGAGCCGGCAAAAGCACCACTCAGCGCATTCTCATTCGCCTGCTGCGGCAGTACCAGGGCACCGTAACGGTCCTGGGCCGCGAGATGCGCGCGTGGAACAGCGATTACCATGAACGCATCGGGGTGACCTTTGAATTACCCAATCATTATCTGAAACTGACGGCCCGGGAAAATCTGGCCCTTTTTGGTGCCTTGTACCAGGGCTCCCTGGAAAGGACCGAGGATCTGCTGGCTCTGGTGGGTTTGGAGGAGGATGCCGATACCCGGGTGGGACAGTACTCCAAGGGAATGCAGATGCGACTGAGTTTTGCCCGCGCCCTGCTGCACAGACCCGAGGTGTTGTTCCTGGATGAGCCAACCGCAGGCCTGGACCCCGGGAATGCACGCCGGATCATCAACCACATCAAACGGTTGAAGGCGGAAGGCCGCACTGTGTTCCTGACCACCCACAACATGTGGGTGGCGGATGAACTGTGCGATCGCGTGGCCTTCCTGGTGGCAGGTCGGATTGTACTGATCGACTCACCGCGGCAATTGAAACTGGACCACGGTGTACATGTTGTCAAGGTGGAATACCGTACCGCGGAGGCACGGGCCGCGCAGACATTCGACCTGCACGGTATCGGCCGGAACGAGGCATTCCGCGAGCTGCTGCGCACCCGGGAAATTGAGACCATGCACACGCAGGAAGCCACTCTGGAAGACATTTTCATCAAGGTGACAGGACAGGCTCTGACATGAAGATGATCTGGTCCACCTTGCGCTGGGACATGATCCTGAATTTTCGCCAGGGCATTGTCTATGCGGCGATATGGATCATGATCATGTGGTCCGTCATGCTGTCTCTGGTGCCGCAGGCCGGGCGGGTGCCCGTGCTGATCAGCCTGCTCTTTCTGGAAGTCAGCATTTTTGCTTTCTACCTGATGCCGGGCGTCTACTACCTGGAAAAAGCGGAACGCGTTCTGGACAGCCTCGTGATCTCTCCCATGCCGCCCTGGGTCTGGCTGGTGTCCAAGACCACGGTCTTTTCCGCCTTGACTTTGCTGGCCAGTATCGTGATCGTGCTGGCGGTGCATGGCCCCCATGTACACTGGATCTGGTTCGGTGCCGCTGTGCTGCTTTCGGGTATGCCCGTGCTTTTGGTGGGGTTTGCGCTGGCCACGCGCTACAACGGGATAGCGGACTACCTCTTTCCCTCCATTCCCGTGCTTTTGGTGCTGCAACTGCCCTTGCTGGACTATTGGGACGTGCTGTCGGGCGGATTTTGGTGGGTGTTTCCCACCATGCCGGGTCTGGTGTTGTTGGAGGCGGCTTTCCAGGACGTGCCCCGCACCCGCGCGCTGATCGGGGTGGCCGTGGGCCTGCTCTATGCCCTCCCGGTCTTTGGGTTGGCCCTGTATCGGTACAGGGCCACCGTGGTGCGCCACATGGGGGACTGAATGAAGAAGCTGCGCGGTCTGCTGGCGGGAGATCTGCGGCTGGTTTTCCGCGACACCTTGCTGCAATTCCTGGTAGTGTACCCGGTGCTGTTGGGCCTGCTGACGCGCTTCCTGGTGCCGGTGTTCACGGAACGTGTGACGCGCATCGATCTGGTCCAGTACCATGTCCTGATTGGCAGTCTCGTGATTGCATTGCAGGTGGTGGTGCTGGCGGGCACGGTGCTGGGTCTGATGGTGTTGGACGAAAAGGACAATCGGACTTTGATCGCCTTGCAGGTTACGCCTCTGTCTCTGCGCTCCTACATGGCCTATCGGATGGGTCTGCCCATGGTGTTCAGTTTTCTGGCGAGTCTCCTGAATGTCATCCTGTTGAACTCGTTTCTGCCCCCTCCGGACTGGGGCGGCCTGGTCCAGGTGGCCATTCTGGGATTTCTGCCCTTGCCGGTCTACGTCCTGTTCATCAGTTCTCTGGCCCAGAACAAGGTACAGGGGCTGGCCCTGTCCAAAGCGCTGGGGCCTTTCATCATCCTGCCGGTCATTGCCTATTTTGTACCGGAGCCCTGGCAATGGCTGTTCGGGTTGGTGCCCACCTACTGGCCCGCCAAGGCCTATTGGTTACTCATGGCCGGTGACACGTTGTGGACTGTGCTGCTGGCTGGCATCGTTTGTTGCATGTTATGGAACTGGTTCTGGCTGCGACTGTTCCAGCATCGGGTCCTGCGCGCACTTTTCTGAATCCCGTGGGACCGGGTCTCGTGGACAGGATGGTGACAACATCCTGCTACCCGGTGCCGCGTCCAGTCCGAGTTTGGCGCGCGGCGTCAGTCAAGCCATACGGCATACAGGCGGTTTTGGAAACCGCAACCCTTGCTGATGAGCACGGCATTGTCGTGGAACTGCGCGCGGCTCGACATAGCCGGTCAGTTTTCGTATTGTGCCTGTCTGCAAGTGGTAGGCAAAGGTGCCGGACCGGAGCCTTCTCCATGCCCTTGCGACATTCACGGCATCACAAGTTTGTTTGACGGTGTCGGTGAACCAGTCATAGGGGCATCCCGTAGGGCGCGGGGCCACGGCACGGCCGGGCTCGGTCTGCGCCCTTGAGAACGATAGCGCCCCCCACTCTGTGTGAGTTCCGGAAAGCATGGCCGCCAGGACCTGCGGCAGTATCTCCGGGAGGGCCATGATCCCGCTGACAGCGGCATGTCGGGTGCCGGTTGCAACCGGTACTCCGGACCCTACACCAATGTGGCTGATCGGCCCGGGGCCACTTGAATGCGGGCGACCATTTTGGCCTCCGGCGCAAAGTCCACTACGCAGGGCAGTGCCAGGGTGTCCACTGCCTGCGCGAGCACGCGGGGATGCGGATGCATCAGCATCAGCGATTCCAGACGCAGATTTCCGGGCGCCGCCGCTGCCGGATGCACGGAAGACTGCCATTCAATGGCAAAGGGCACGAGGCCGGTCAGGTCCTGCCCGCGCACTGTCACGGGGGGCACCGGCTGGGCGGACCGCCAACGGAATTGTATGCCTTGGGGATTGGCACGGAACCCGTCCCGCAGCCGGGTCTGCAAGCCCAACCGTCGGGTGTGGCGGGCATGGGTATCCCAGTCCGCGGGCCGGATGGCCCATGTGATGAGTTTGGGGGTCTGCAAGCCTGCAAGACCGTAGGGCAGGTCCTGATCCGGTATGGCCTGCGCCGGATCGGGCGCAATGATTTCCAGGTATGTACCAGGACCCAGGGCAAGCAAGGCATTGTGCGTGCCTACGCCGGGATGCGAGCCGCCCGGTACAGGGGCTACCCCTAGGCGGGCCTGCATGAGCGCCATGCCTTCCGACAGGTCCGGAACGCCAAACAGCAAATGGTCCAGTGCCGTGGCAGACATGCTTCAGGTCTCCGGAGATTGGGATGCGGGATCAGCCAGACGATCGGGGCGCGCCAGCAGCCGGGCGGATCCTGCCGCGGCCGCCAGATAGGCCAGCTGTGGCCAGCGCACGATGGGGCTGGCCCCTCGATACAGCACAAAGGCTTCGGCGAAGAGCAGGAGCAACGAGACACAGAAGAGTCCGAGCCACAGTTCCTGCCAGGCTGGGCGGTCTCCATACCAGAGCAGGACCCAGATGGCCAGGCAGCCCAGAGCCAGGTACAGCCCGACAGGATGCCGCAGCTGATTCCCGTAGGGCAAGGCCCACGGCAGGTTGGAGACGGTTCCCACCAGACGGCCACTGAGAAACGAGCCCAGGAAGTACAGGATACCCCCTCCCACCAAACCGGTCAGCACGGCAGCCCCGAACGGGACCGGGGCCAGTCTGCGCCGTATCAGCAAGGCATAGCCCGCGACCACGGCGGCCACCATGCCGGGCAGCGGATTCAGACCGGTGGGCCGAAAGGCCAGGATATCCTGCCAGTGAGATTGGTACGCTGACCAGAAAGTCACCACGTGCCCCAGCCGGGCGGCTACTATGCCGACCACCAAAGCCACGATCAACACCCCCAGCACTGCATCGTAGTGCAACCCGTGCTTTTGGCCCCGGCGGGCCGTCAGCTCCATCGCCAGCCAGGCTGCCAGCAAAGCGGACAGCGGCCCGGTGGGGAAGGCTACGGAACCAATCTGGATCGTCGGGAACATGTCAGAATGTGCAGCCCCGATTCCAAATCCTGTGGCAGTTCGGAAACGGCCGGACTGTCACTGGGAGCCGCGGGTCAGACCAGCTGATAGTCCAGAGAGTGATGTCGGAAGTAGGTGGCATACAGTTCGGCGTAGTGGCCGCCAGCGGCCATGAGCGAGTCATGCGTGCCTTCTTCCAGGAGCTGACCCTCCCGCATCACGATGATGCGGTCTGCCGCCTGAATGGTGGAAAGCCGATGGGCAATGATAATGGCCGAACGATGTGCCAGCACCTGTTCCAGTCCTTCCTGGATCTGCGTTTCGGTCAGGGGGTCCACACTCGCGGTCGCCTCGTCCAGAATGACGACACTGGGGTCCTGCAGCAGCAGGCGCGTCAGCGCCACCAACTGGCGTTGCCCCAGCGACAGACTGCGGCCCGCTTCCCCCACATTGGTGTCCAGCCCCTGGGGCAAGGCTTCCAGCCACAGGCCCTGGCCAATGATGGCGGCTACCTCTTCCAGCTCTTCATCCGGCGTATCCGGCGCGCCGTACCGGATATTGTCCCGCACCGTGCCCGAGAAGAGAAACGGGATTTGCGAGACCATGCCCAGCTGACGGTGATAGGAAACCAGGTCGTAGTCCCGGATGTCCACCCCGTCCACTTCGATGCGGCCCTCCTGGAACTCGTAGAAACGGGCCACCAGTTTGGTGACCGAGGACTTGCCGGCTCCGGTGTGGCCCACCAGGGCCACGGTCTCCCCGGGTTTGATGTCCAGCGAGAACCGGTGCAGGACCTGTTCCTTGTCGGAATACCGGAAGCTCACCTCCGCGAAGCGGATGTGGCCCTCCAGCCGTGTCACGGGGATGTGGTCGTGTTGCACCACCCGCGGCTCGGCGTCCACCAGCGCGAAGACCCGTTCCGCGGCTGCCATGCCCAGCTGGAGCTGGCTCCAGAAGGAAGCGATGCTGGTCAGCGGGAACCAGAAGATTTCGATACTGAGAATAAAGAGATACCACTCGCCGACGGTGATCCGGCCCCCGAAGGCGGAGGCGCCACCAAAGTACAGTACCACCGCAGTCGCCAGTCCGGCCAGCGTAAACAGGACGGGAAAGATGCCGGCGAACACAATGCCCTGTTTCAGACCCAGGAAATACGAACTCCGGTTGACTTTGCGGAAGGTCTGATAAATGGCCATCTCCTGATGGAAATTCTTGGCTACGGAGATGCCCGCCACCGTCTCCTGGATCGTGGCATTCAGTTTGCCCAGCACCCGCCGCACCTGCGTCGAGACGTTGCGCGCAATATGGCGGAAGGCCAGGGCTGCCGTGATGACCAAGGGACACACCGCGACCGTGATCCAGGCCAGCTGCGTGTCAATGTAGAAAAGGATCCCGAACAGGAGCAGGACCAGCAGCAATTGGCTGAGCAAATTCAGGGTCAGGGTCACCGTGTTGGAAAATTCCTGGGTGTCCGAAGTAACCCGGCTGACGATGCTGCCACTGGGAAATTCGTCGTAGAAAGACATGTCCCGGGCCATGACCGCGGTGAAGGCATCCTGGCGCAGTTGGTACACCACTTTGGCCACCACGGCCGCCGTCAACTGCTGACGAAAATAATTGAAGATCCAGGCCAGAATGCCGGCCAGCAGGAGCGCGCCGACCAGGGGCAGCGTCGATACCAGCTCGAAATCCTCTTGCAGTTCGTCCACGCCGCGGGCTGTCAGGAGCGGCAAGGCCGTGTCCATCACGGCATTCAGGAAGAGCATGGTGGACACCAGGACCATGGTCCGCGCGTGCGGTCTGAAGTAGGCGAGGATCCGGCCCACCAGGGCCCGGTCCGAATAGGTGCGGTCGTAGTCCTCGGCGTCAAGGCCTTCCATCACAAAACCCATCAGGCCCTCCATTCCGCCAACGCAGGCTCGGCGTCCCGCAGGAAGATGTGCCGGTACAAATCGCACCGTGCCATCAGTTCCGGATGGGAGCCCAGATCCACGACTTCCCCCTGGCCCAGGACCAGGATCTTGTCCGCCTTGCGGATCTGGGCAATGCGATGGGTGATCAGGAACGTCGTGCGTCCTTGCATCACCGTGTTGATGGCCTGCTGGATTTTGTCTTCGGTCGCGCTGTCCACCGCACTGGTGGAGTCGTCAATAATCAGGATGCGGGGATCGGTCAGCAAGGCGCGCGCAATGGCAATGCGCTGTCTCTGTCCCCCCGACAGTGTCACGCCCCGTTCCCCGATCCGGGTTTCGTAGCCGTCCTGAAAGGAAGTGATGAAGTCGTGGGCTTGGGCCTGGCGCGCTACGGCTTCGATTTGGGCTTGGGGGACTGTCGCGGACAGTCCAAAGCCAATATTTTCGGTCAACGTGCGGGAGAACAGGAAGATGTCCTGTTCAATCGTGGAAATCTGGCCCCGCAATGAGGCCAGGTTCCAGTCTCGTACATCCACGCCATCCACATAGACCGTGCCGCGGGAGGCATCGAAAATCCGGTTCACCAGCTTGGTAATGGTGGATTTGCCCGTACCGGTCTGGCCCACGATGGCGATGCACTCCCCGGGTTGCACCGTGAAATTGATGTCGGTGAGCGCCGGGTTGCCGGCGTAGTCGAAATGCACGTGATCGAAGGCCACCTCGCCCCGGATTGCAGCGGTATGCCCGTGGGGATTCTCGTCCAGTTCCGTATCCTGATTGAGGAGTTCCAGGATGCGCTCCGCCCCCGCCCGGCCCATCTGCACCAACGTGAAAGTGAAGATGGAGATGAAAGTGGGGAACCGCAAAAAGAAGGCCAGACCCATGAAGGCCACCAGATCCCCGAGCGTGATCTGATCCACGGACACCATGTACAGCGCATGACCGAAACTGAGGGCCAGGGTAATCCCCAGAAAGAGCATGGGCCAATAGCGCGCCTGGATGCGGCCCTGTTCCATGAAGAAATCGCGATGTTGGCCTGCGGCCGCGAAGAACTTGTCTTTTTCGCCTTCCTCCTGGGCCGTGGACTTGACCAGTTCAATGCCGGAGATGGACTCGGAGAGAATGGCATTCATCAGGCCAAAGTGCATCTGCAACGCCCCGGACACGGGATTCAACCTTTTGTTGTAGTTGCGCAGCGTGAAGTAGAGGGTAACGACAAACAGCCCCGGTACCACGAGCAGCTGCGGATGGATGAAACCAATCATCGTGATGGGGAAAATGACAGCCAGCAGGGAATCGAAAATCAGACCGGCCCCCGGCATAATCATCATGCCCAGCTGGCGTACATCATTGGTGGCCCGGGCCATGATGTCCCCGACCCGCTGCTGATTGTGGAAAGTCTGACTCTTGCCGAGCAAAGAGATCTCCAGCTCCTCACGGGCATCCCGCTGCAGCAGGTTGGCCAACACCTCCTTGAGGCTGCTGGACACCAGATCCGCCGGCCCGCGCAGCAGTATGATGACCACGGCGACGGCAATAATGGACAGCAACGATTGGGGCCACCGGTCCAGATCCTCCAACGCATCGAAGGCTTTGCCAATCTGCACCGGCAACAGACTGTGCAGGAACATCCCCGCAATGCCCGTCAGAATGGTCATGATGAACTCAAAGGGATGCCGCCAAAGATGCGACATGATCCAGCGCACCGGCCCGCGCCGGTCGGACTGGAATTCTTCTGCGACGCGGAATTCTCTGAGCTTGGGAGTGGAAGAAGCCAGGGCCATGAACCAAGAGACAGATCTGGACGGTAGATGCCGGTCAAGGCCGGAAGTGTACCCCAATCCTCTGCAAATTTACCAAAAGAAGGTCTTCAATTTTAGGATTTTTTGTACGAATATATTTTTATGGGGCCAGGATCCAGGATCACGAGGGTGGGCGGGGACTACAGGTTCGCTCGGAAGCTTGCACCGCACGAATGTTCCAGTGTCTTGCCACAGTGTGCATCGCCATGATCAGGTGTGTGGTGCGAAGCTGTCCTGTCCCCTTTGCCGGTTGGATGGCGGGGCGGTGCAAATCGAGGACCGGATGCCATACCGCGTCCTGTTGGCCGGCAGCCTGGATGCGACTTGGCCGCGCGAAAGACAATGTCCGGGCACCGGCCACCGGACCGCAGGCATGAGATAACCTTGTGCCGGAATGGGTTCGTACCGGTTCCACGGTCCAGAGTGCCGACGACGCGGCGGCACCTGTCTGGATACGCAACCCAGGCAGGAGCCAGAGACATATCGTCTCTGGCTTTGCATCGCATTCCATACAGGGGAGTCCCTATGGCAAGCAATCAAACATGGCTGGAGCAAGTACAGGAAGAGATTTTGGATGCCGACCTGCCCATCTGCGACCCCCATCACCATCTGTGGGACTTTCGCACGGAGCAGGTAGAGCCCCGCTACTTCCTTGACGAAGTCCTGGTAGATCTGGGCAGCGGTCACAATGTCGTGTCCACAGTGTTCGTCGAGTGCGGCGCGATGTACCGGGCCCAAGGCCCCGCCGCGCTGCGGCCGGTGGGCGAAACCGAATTTGTCAATGGCGTGGCGGCAATGAGCGCCTCGGGACAGTACGGGCGCCCGCAAGTGGCCAAAGGCATCGTGGGGTACGCCGATCTGACGCTGGGGGCAGACGTGGAGGCAGTGCTTGTAGCCCACATGCAGGCTGGGGGCGGACGTTTCCGGGGCATCCGGCATGCGGTGGCTTGGGATCCGCAGCCCGAGATTCGACGATCCCGCACGGGACCGCCGCCGCATTTGATGCTCGACTCCCGGTTCCGCGCGGGGTTTCGGTGTCTGGCCAGGTTCGATCTGAGTTTTGAAGCCTGGATGTACCACCATCAACTGCCGGATCTGCTGGATCTGGCCCGCCATTTTCCGGATACCACCCTCATTCTGAATCACTTGGGGGGGCCTCTGGGCATTGGTGCGTACGCCAGTCAGAAGGCCCAGATCTATGCACAATGGCAACGGGACATGAAGGCCTTGGCGCAATGCCCGAATGTGGTGGTCAAACTGGGAGGTATCAGCATGGTACCGAACGGCTATGGGTGGCATGAACGAGAGCGTCCGCCGACTTCCGCGGAATTGGCGGAGGTAACGGGACATTGGTATGCCCATGCACTGGAGCACTTTGGAGCCGACAGATGCATGTTCGAGTCTAACTTTCCGGTGGACAAACGCTCAGTCAGCTACGCCGTACTCTGGAATGCCTTCAAGCGCATGGCCGCCGGTTGTTCGCCCAGGGAAAAGGCACGGCTGTTTCATGATACTGCGGTCTCCGTATACAGATTGCAGGACTAAGGAGCAAAGACAACCTCTTGATGCGGCAGACCATGCCTCCGGTCCGGCCGGGCCCCGCGGTGTTTTCCGGATCGGATCCCCGCAGCCTGCTCCTTTGCGCGCAACAGGCGGGGCCGCCCATGGTAGTGTGACCGGGACGAGGATGCTGGGCGCGGCAGCCTGGCACCAACGCGGGTGTTGATAGCTCTATCCGTCGCTCTGTCATCTTTGGCCTGCGTCGCTACAGGAAACCGGACCTGCTTGACCTGTCGTTGCATGCAGTGCGGCGCGCGGGTACGGCGCGCGGGTACACTGACTGACACCGCCTTGAAGGTGATCTCAAGTCCAGTGTACGGCTGGCATCCTTAAAGCATGCGGAGGGGAACATGGCCATGAAGATTCTGGTGACCGGCGGTACGGGGCGGGTAGGCGCCAATCTTTGCCGGATTTTGCTGGCGCAAGGGCATGAGATTCGCGCCTTTACCTATCCCGGGGATGCGTTGCGGTCTCACAAACTGGACGACTTCGCCCATGTGGAAATCCTGGCAGGGGATCTGCGCAACTATGCGGATGTCCAGAAGGCGGTGGCCGATGTGGAGGCCATTTACCATTTGGCTGCGGCTTTTGGGGGACCCTTCGACAATCGCCAGTACCTGGCCATCAATGGCATGGGTACCTTGAATCTCCTGGAGAGCGTGGTGGAGCTGTGTCCGCATCTGCGCCACTTCGTCTATGCCTGCACGGAAGCCATCTATTGGCGACTGGAGGATCGCAGTCCGCATTTGGCAGGTCGCGAAAGCCGCTATTTCGACCGGCCCATCACGGAGGAGATGGTGGCGCGCTATCATCAGATGCCGTACTTTCTGACCAAGTGGATCGGCGAAGAACTGGCCATGACGTACCATCATCAATATCAGGTGCCGGTCACGTCGTTCCGCTTTACCACGATTGTGGAACCCAGCGAATTCCTGAATGCGCAGGGCTTGCCCGGTCTGTTCCTGCTCAGCAACGCCCACCAGGCCTATGGAGCCCAGCACAGTCCGGACCCGGATGAACAGACCATGCTGGAGGAACTGCGGGCCCTCTGGACGGACGAGGAGAAGTTTCTTCTGAGTCGGAATCCCAATGGCGTGCCGTTCCGGCAGCACTTCAGCGATGTCCGCGACATTGTCCAGGGTCTGGCCTTGGCCTTGACCCAGGAAAAGGCCATTGGAGAGGAATTCAACCTGGGCGGCGCAGCCATGTTCGACTGGGCCGAAATCGTGCCTTTCCTGGCCGAGCGCTATGAGATGGAATACGTGGAGGCCCGTATTCCGGCCGCCAACCACTTTGAGCTGGACACGACCAAGATGCAGACCTTGCTGGGGTATCGCCCGCAGTACGGCTTCCGCCAGATCCTGGAGACGGCCGAGGCCTTTCACCGGGGTGAGCCTACGGATGTGATCCCCACCGGTATCCGGTGGCAGACTGGCCGTTGAACCTGCACTCGCGGTTACATTTGAAGCCCGGTACGATCCGCGCGCGTTGGGTGATGCGCCGGAGCTGCCACACTCTCCACCGCACTGCCACGGGACCAGCCCAGTCCCTATAGAGCGGGTACCGTGATCAGCACCATCTCCGTACCGGACAGAGCATCGGGCCGGTCTGTGCTGCGATCTGTCGCGGTGGACTGCGGCACGTCACATATCATCCGGCTACCCCTGGTGATCCCCTCTGGATGGTCTCCCCGGTCCCGTCTCAATCCGATGCGGTGGCACGCCTCGCTATGCCAACCTGTGCGCAGGCTTCCGTGATAACATGCAGGAGACTGCGAAATCCCCAATCCTGGCTCTCAAGGTGGACGGGGCCAACGGGCCTGTTCCGAAGGGTGGATGACACAACTTCATGCGCGTGATTGTTTTTGGTGCCGCTGGTTTCCTGGGCAGCCACCTGTGTGACAGCCTGCTGGCTGCGGGCTACGAAGTCACGGGCGTGGATTCGCTGCTTACCGGTTCCCGGCAGCAGAACCTCTCCCATTTGGCGGACCATCGCGGATTCAGGTTTCACCGGCATGACATCAGCCGGCCCTGGTCTTTTGCCGGCCCCTTGGATGCCGTCCTGAATCTGGCCAGTCCGGCCAGTCCCAGGGACTTCAGGAGGCTGCAGCTGGACATCCTGCGGGTGCACAGCCAGGGTTTGTGGAACATGCTGGAACTGGCCCGCGAAAAGAATGCGCGCTTTCTGCTCACAAGTTCCAGCGAAATTTACGGGATCCCGGATCAGCATCCCCAGGTGGAGAGCTACCACGGCAATGTGGATCCCGTAGGCGACCGATCCTGCTACAACGAGGCCAAGCGGTTCGCTGAAGCCCTGGTCATGGCCTATCACCGCCAGTACGGCCTTTCCACGCGTATCGCGCGCATCTTCAACACGTACGGGCCCCGCATGCGCTTTGATGATGGCCGGGCCATTCCCAATTTCATCAGTGGTGCCCTGCGGAAGGAACCGCTGGTCCTGTTTGGCGACGGCACCCAGACGCGGAGTCCCTGCTACGTTTCGGATACTGTGCGGGGACTGCAGCTTTTGCTGGAAAGCGATGAAACCAGGCCCGTCAACATCGGCAGTCCCGATGAATGGTCCATGCTGCAGCTGGCGGAATTCATCAACAGGGCCCTGGACAATCGCGCGGGCCTGCGCTACCAGCCGCCGCTGCATCAGGACGACCCCCCGCGGCGCAAGCCGGATATCGCGCGGGCGCAGGCAATCCTGGGCTGGCAGCCGGCCGTGGGACTGGCAGAAGGCATCACCCGGACGGCGACATGGATGCGCGCCCAGATGCAGGAAGCGGCCCGTGCGGCAGTCTGACATCCGCAATTTCTGCATCATCGCTCATATCGATCATGGCAAGAGCACTCTGGCCGACTGTCTGCTGCATTACACGGGGACCGTCGCGGACCGCGACCTGAAGCAGCAGCATCTCGACTCCATGGACCTGGAGCGGGAACGCGGGGTCACGATCAAGGCCAGCGCCGTGCGCATGGACTGGACCCTGAACGGCCACACGTACGCATTGAACCTGATTGACACGCCGGGACATGTGGACTTCAGTTTCGAGGTCACCCGCGCACTGAGTGCCTGCGAGGGAGCCCTGCTGGTGGTGGATGCCACCCAGGGCATCCAGGCCCAGACTCTGGCGCATCTCTACACGGCCATCGACCTGGACCTGGCGATTGTGCCGGTCATCAACAAGATTGATCTGGCGTCGGCCTGGCCGGAGCGGATTGCCGCCGAACTCGAGGAGCTGCTGGCGGTCGAGGCCGACTCGATCCCGCGGATCAGTGCCAAGCACGAAATCAACATCGACCAGGTGCTGGCGGCCATCATCCAGGATATTCCGGCCCCTGCCGGCGCCCCGGCCCAGCCGCTGCGGGGCCTGGTATTCGATTGCCACTACGATGCCTACAGAGGCGTCATTGCCAACGTGCGGATCGTGGACGGCACGTTGCAGGCCCACGACTTTCTGATGGGTGTCAACAATGGCCGCTCCATAACGCCCCTGGAAGTGGGCGTTCTGACCCCCCAGAGGGTGCCGCGCCCGCAGCTCCTGACCGGTGAGGTGGGATACATCGCCACCGGTCTCAAGAGCGTCCAGGAATTGGAAGTGGGCGAGACCATTGCCCGGGCCGATGCGCGGGAGGTCACGCCGCTGCCCGGGTACCAGCCCATGGCGCCGATGGTGTTCTCGGGCCTGTACCCCACCCGGGCCGAGGACTATTACGACCTGCGCGACGCGCTGGAAAAACTGCAGCTCAACGACGCGGCCCTGACGATCCAGCCCGAGACCAGTCACGCCCTGGGTTTTGGCTTTCGCATCGGTTATCTGGGTCTTTTCCACATGGGTATAGTCCAGGAGCGGCTGGAACGGGAATATGCCCTTGATGTCATCTTCACGGCCCCTTCGGTCCAATACGAGGTGCTGTGCACGGATGGCACCATGCGGTACGTCCACAGTCCGGTGGATCTGCCGGATCCCCCCCAGATCGAATCGATTGCCGAACCCTGGTGCGCCGTCAGCATCTACACGCCGGCAGACTACATGGGCCCGGTCATGACCCTGGTGACCCATCGCCGCGGGGAGGTGATCACGCAGGACTGGCTGGACACGCGGCGGGTCGAACTCCGCTATCGCATGCCTCTGACGGAGATCATTGTGGACTTCTACAGCGAACTGAAGGCCGCCACCCGGGGCTATGCCAGTCTGGATTACAGTTTCGAGGAATACCGCACGGCCGACATGGTGCGGGTGGACATATTGGTGAATCGCCAGGCTGTGGATGCCATGAGCCTGATCGTCCATCGTCAAAAGGCGCAGGCCAGCGGCCAGCGGCTGGTCCGCAAGATGAAGCGCCTGATCCCGCGGCAGATGTTTGAGGTGCCTATCCAGGCCGCGATTGGCAACAAGGTGATTGCCCGTGCCAACGTGCGGGCGTTGCGCAAGGATGTGCTGGCCAAGTGCTACGGCGGGGACGTGACCCGCAAACGCAAGCTGCTGACGCAGCAGAAAGAGGGCAAGAAGCGCATGAAGATGGTAGGCCAGGTGGAGATTCCCCAAGAGGCCTTCATGTCTGTTTTCAGTCTCGCCGATGACTAGCCCGCAGCAACTGACCCTGTTGCACCGGCACGGGCTGCGGCCCAAACGGTCCCTGTCCCAGAATTTTCTGATTGATGACACCTATCTGGGGCGGATTGCGGAAGCCGCCGAGCTGCGCGCTGCTGATCAGGTGCTGGAAGTGGGGCCCGGCCTGGGAGGTCTGACGTGGCAGCTGGCCGCGCGGGCCGGCCATGTCCTGGCCGTGGAAATCGACGCGGAACTGGTAACGGTCCTGCGGCGGGAATTTCAGGTCGAGCCCGCGGTCCACATTGTGGGTCGCAACATTCTGGAGTGCCATGTACCCGACCTCTGGGCCCAGATCGGTCACCCGTTGCGGGATGGTGCGTACAAGGTGGTGGCGAATCTGCCGTACCATGCGGCCAGTCGCATCCTCATGCACCTGTTGGAGAGCGCGGGACCCAAGCCCGCCCGAGTCACCGTTTTGGTGCAGGAGGATGTGGCGCAACGGATGTGTGCACAGCCCGGTTCCATGTCGCTGCTGTCCGTGGGCGTGCAGTTTCATGCCACCTGCCGCATTTGTCTGCGCATCCCCGGAGGCGCCTTTTTCCCCGCCCCCAAGATCCGCAGTGCTTTGGTGGATCTGAAAATTTACCCGGGTGCCGTGCGGCAGGGGGTGGATGCCCCGAGAATGTTCGCCCTGGTTCGGGCCGGCTTTGGGCAGAGACGCAAACAGCTGGTCAATGCGGTCAGCCACGGGTTGGGTCTGTCCCGGGAGCGGGTGCGGAGCTGCCTGTCCCAGGCACAGGTGGCGCCGACCCGGCGGGCGGAGACTCTGAGTGTAGAGGAATGGATCAGCGTGGCGACCGCGTTTGCGCCGGAGCCGCTACAGTAATGCTTCGATTTTGGCGCGCGTGTCCCGCCACGACACTTTGGACAGCCCCAGTTTCTGGCGCAAGGCCTCCTCCGGCATGGACTGGCGGAAGGCATGGACCGCGCAGGTCCACCGCAAGACTTCAAATCCGACTTTGCAGCTGTGGATGCCGGCGGCTTGCCCCAGATGCTCCAAAATGTATTCCAGATTCCGGGCCGTGCAGTCGAAAATCCGCGCGTCCGGATCATCTCCCAGACCGTGACTCTGACAGTATTGCTGAAAGTGGGCGATCAGGGAGTGGTTCAGCGCTACCCCCCGGGTCTTGTAGGCGGCATTGCCGGCCCCGGCGCGGATGGTCACCGTGAAGTGCTGATCGGCCGTCACCGCGAAGTCTTGCAGGCGCAGATTGAGACATTCCTGTTTTTTCATGCCGGTCTGGAGCAGCAGCGACAACAGCAGCAGCGGCCGTTCGTCCGGCTTTTCGAGATTCCAGAACAGGTTCGAGGCTGCGCTGTACAAGGCGCGCACTTCCTTCATGTCCAGGATGACCGGGACGTAGGGCTCGGGCTGGACTTGCTTCAGGGCGGCCGCCGGATCCTGTTGGATGTGCCGTTCCTGTTGCAGCCAGCGGAAGAATCCTTTGGTACTGGCAATGCGGCGCGACAGTGTTTTCTTGCTGCAACTGATCCCGCGGTCATGCTCCAGCCAATGCAGGAAGGAATGGAGATCTTCAAGGAGCAGATTCCGGACCGGGGTCTGTCGCCGGAAATAGTTGCTGAGTATGTTCAGATCGTGGGAGAACGCCTTGATCGTGTTCGCGGCCGCGCCCCGCGCGGCCAGACTGGCCTGAAACAGCGGCAGGGCCTCTTCAAAAGTCAGTCCCCGGTCTGCTGCCGGACTGGCCGCCGGCACCTCTGCCTTCAGGTCCTGCCGTTGAGGAGACTGGAGATTGATCTCGACGATCTGCGCGCGGGGAGACACTTCATTCATGAGATTTCTGATCGGTGGGCAATGATGCTGAGCAGCAGGCAGAGGTCTGGAATACAGTCATCTCCAAGACTGTCCCCATGCCACGACAGGGATAAGGGACCGCGTTACTGCACATCTGCGGCAACCTCCATACTGCAGTGGGAAAATTGCTGTTCATTAGACCACAGATCCCCCGGGTCTTGCAATGGCGCGCGGGGGCGCGTTGGGGCGAATCCTGCCTGTTGGACGACGGTCAGGGCTGCAGTCGCCGGGGGTGGCACCGGCGGGGAGACCTGTGCATTGCGGGGCGGCAGAGCAGGGAAATCGGGCTGAATCGGGTTTCGTAGTGCTATAATCCGCCTGCTTCCGCCCAAGCATCATGTTGGCCCAAAACACAACTGCAAGTACTGATTAGGAATGCGTAGCACCAGCCGGAAGCATTTCTTGGCGGCGGGGACGCTGGTCCTGGTTTTCACGTTGGTGATCCAATGGATCCTGGACAAGTCGTTGCCTTTGCCTGAGGCGCAAGCCAGCGCGCAGGCGGCCCTGATAGACAACCTGATCGGGACCCACATATGGCTCATTGCCGCAGCGGGCGCCCTGGTGCTGGTCATCATGGGCTATGCCCTGGTGGTATTCCGGGCCCGGCCCGGCGAAGAGGAGCTGGAGGGAGACTATTTCCATGGCAGTGGCGTGCTGGAAATCGCCTGGACGGTCGTCCCCCTGATCGTGGTGGGCTATTTTGCGGTCCTGGGTACCCGGGTGTTGGCCGATATCACGGCCGAACAACCCGATGAAATGACGGTGGAAGTGACGGGTTTGCAATGGGCGTGGCGTTTTGCCTATCCCGCGGCCGGAGAGTTCCAGACGACACAGTTGGTCGTGCCCGTGAACCAGCCCCTGCTGCTGTCCATGGAAGCCGAGGATGTGTTGCACTCTTTTTGGGTGGTGGAATGGCGGGTCAAGCAGGATCTGGTGCCGGGCATCAAGACGCACCTGCGGGTCACGCCCACGGAGCTCGGAGAGTTCCAGCTGCGCTGTGCGGAACTGTGTGGTCTGCGTCATGCCTACATGCTGGCGGATGTGCGCGTGGTTACCCGGGAGGAGTTTGATGCCTGGGTGGCGGAACAGCAGGAATGAGCCGGCGTACCTTGGAATCGGGAGAACTGGGCTGAGATGATGCCATGTTAATGCAATTGGGCTTGACCCGCGGGTTGCTTTTCCAGGCTGCCGGCACGGTGGCCGGGATGGTGTTGGCCATGATCTGGCGTCTGGTGGCGGGCCTCGACTTCTGGGATCCGGAGGTGGTGTTCGTCGTCGGCGGTCTGGTCGGCGGCTTTGCGTTCATGTGGGGAGTGGGGTCGATTGACGACTGGCTCCAATGGTGCCGCGGCAGGCCCACGCCCCTGGTGCATGGGCCGCCGGTCGGGAAGCCTGCCTGGACCCGATACTTCTCCACCGATTACAACCACAAGGTCATCGGTATTCAATATTCGGTCACGTCCCTGGTGCTCCTGCTGGTCGGCGGCTCCTTTGCGCTGATCTTCCGGGCGGAACTGGCCCAGGCCGATCTGCAGTTTCTGGGTCTGGACATGTACAACAAGCTGATCGGCCTGCACGGCTGGACCGTGATTGGGGCCATCCTGCTGGGCGTGGGCGGCATGGGCAATTATCTGGTGCCGCTGATGATCGGTGCGGAGGACATGGCGTTCCCCCGTCTCAATGCCTTTGCGTTCTGGATCAACATTCCGGGTGCCTTGCTCCTGCTTTCCAGCGTCTTCCTGGGCGGCTTCGATTCCGGCTGGACGGGCTATCCGCCGCTCAGCACGGCGGGCCCGGTAGGCTACCAGTTTCTTTTTCTCGGCATCTATTTCATTGGCCTCTCGTCCATCCTGGGTTCCATCAATCTGCTGGTCACCATCTTCACCATGCGGCCGCCGGGCATGGATCTGTTTCGCATTCCCATCTTCTGCTGGGCTGTGCTGGCCACCAGTCTCATTCAGTTGACGGCGACGCAGGCCATTGGCACCGCATTCCTGATGGGGCTGTCCGAGCGGATGTTGGGCATGGGGTTCTTCGATCCGGAAGGCGGCGGCAATCCGGTGCTGTTTCAGCACATTTTCTGGTTCTATTCGCATCCGGCCGTGTATGTGTTCGTGCTGCCCGGTCTGGGCATTATCAGCGAGCTGTTGCCGGTGTTCGCGCGCAAGCCGCTGTTTGGCTACAAGTGGATCGCGTTGTCCAGCGTCGCCATTGCCCTGGTGGGCTTCTTGGTCTGGGGCCACCACATGTTCACGTCCGGCTACTCCGACTACTTGCGCGTGCCCTTCATGATTTCCACCCTGCTGGTCGCGGTGCCGACCGGCGTGAAGTTCTTCAGCTGGATTGCCACGCTGTGGGGGGGCCGCCTGTACTTCCCGACTCCCATGCTGTTCACGCTCGGGGCCATCTCGGTGTTCCTGCTGGGAGGGCTGACCGGTCCCATTCTGGCCACAGTGGCGTCGGACCTGTATCTGCACGACACGTACTTCGTCGTGGGCCACTTCCATGCCACACTCTTTGGCGGATTTGTGTTTCCCTTCTTTGCCGCCATCTATTTCTGGTTCCCGAAGATTACGGGCCGCATGTACAACGAGTTCCTGGGGAAGTTGCATTTCTTCATCATGACGCCAGCCTTCTGGCTGATGTCAATCGGCCAGATGACGGTCGGCACCATGGGCATGCGCCGCCGCATTGTGGACTACGATCCGCTGCTGGGCGGCGCGCTGGTGGAAGCCCGGCATCTGGAGACCACCATTGCCGGTTTTCTGATTGGACTGTCTGTCCTCATCATGATTTACAACCTGCTGGTGAGCGCCGAAATTGGCGTCAAGGCACCGAGCAACCCGTGGCGGTCGCGGTCGCCGGAGTGGCAGATCCCGTCTCCGGTGCCGGAACACAGTTATGCGGCTCCCCTGCGCGTCGTGGGCGAACCCTACGATTACGGGTTGGCCGAGGAGTACGTGATCATGGACGAGAGCCAGTCGGCTCACGCCACCCATTGACGTTGTGTGACTTTGCGGCATGAACAAGAAGCCCGTGTTTCGCCAAGGCATCATCGTCGGGATCGCGTTGTTGATCCTGACGGTGATTGAATACGTGGTGGCCTTGCAAACTTCCAGCGCCACCATCCTGATGCTGTTGGGGGCTGCCAAGGCGGTCCTGGTGGTCTATTACTTCATGCATATTGCCAGCCTTTGGCGCGAAGAGGAAGGCCACTGAGATGAGCGCTATTGCTGCCGACGCCCTGGCGGTGTACCACACGGCCACCCGCAACAACCGGATGGGGATGTGGCTCTTTTTCTTTTCCGAACTGTTTCTGTTCGGCGGACTGCTGATTACCCGCTTTGCCCTGTGGCAGGAAGAGGGTCACATTGTGCGTCCCGCCCTGGACCAGACCGTGGGCCTGGTGGTGACGGTGGTGTTGCTGGCCAGCAGCTACTTCATGAACCGGGCCGAGGTGGCTGTGGCCAACGGGCGCAAGCGGGACTTTCTGATCAGTCTGGCGATTACCGGGTTCCTGGGCCTGGTCTTTCTCCTGGGTGTGGTCATCTTCGAGTGGGGCATCGTGCCGTTGCCCTTCCTGCATCTGGAACATCACATCGGGCCCCGGGACGGCGTCTTTGGCGCGGTCATCTTCGGCATGACCGGCATGCATGCCATCCATGTCATCACGGGTGTGATCTTCATCGCGATCGTGTGGTTCAATGGCAAGAAGGACGTGTATACGGAAGCCCGGCACTGGGGGGTGGAAGCCTGTGCCATCTACTGGCATTATGTGGATCTGGTCTGGATCTTCTTTTATCCCGCCCTCTATCTCATTGGCCAGGTTTCCACGGGTGTTCATTGAACCCGGGATGTCCCTGATGGACCAGGTCCTGTCCCCGAACTGCATTGCTGTCTGATACTGCTCTGGCCGCTTTGACCACATGGGAGTGGCGGCCCAGTGTCCTTTTGGTGGCCGGTGGCTTTGGGGCCCTGTTCCTGCGGGGCTGGATGCATTTGCGCGGGCATAGCCGCCCAGGGCATCTGGCCACCGGGAAGGCACTTGTGCTGTATGGCCTGAGTCTGGTGTTGCTGCTCTGGGCCCTGCTATCTTTCCTGGATGTGTATGGCGGCTTGTTGCTGACCATTCACATGGTGCAGCATCTGCTGCTGCTCATGGTCGTGCCGGGGCTTATGCTGTGGGCCAACCCCTTCCCGATTCTGTTGTGGGCCTTGCCGACCGCCTGGCGCACCTTGGCCACGCGGCATTTGCAGGGCGGCGCGGCCTTCCGCCGCCATCTCGCCAAAGTCACTCCCATGCCGGTACTGTACGGGCTGTACATCGGCAGTATCCTGCTCTGGCACGATCCCAGTCTCTACAACCGGGCTCAGAACAACAGCTGGATCCATGACCTGGAGCACATCTCCTTCTTTGGCTGCGCCATGCTTTTCTGGTGGCCCATTTTTGCGGCCAGCCCCCGCATTCATGGACACGTCGGCTATCCGGGCAAAATGGCTGCCCTGCTGCTGTGCGTGCCGCCGCACGTGATTCTGGGTGCCTGGCTCAGTTTTGTGGATTATCCGGTATACTCCTACTTTGAGACCGTACCGCGCATTTTCGGCATGAGCGTGATGCAGGATCAGAAGATGGCAGGCATCATCATGTGGATTCCTTCCAGTATGATGTATCTGGTCGGCGTGATTGTGCTGCTGGGCCAGCTTCTTTCCCACAGTCCTGTGCAGCGGGCGGCACAGCCTCCGGACCCTCCCGCGTAGTCCTCCATGTCCTCCTCGCGATGGGCCTTGAGGGCCGGTACGGGCTGCAAATGCAAATACCGGGTGGGTGGTCTGCTTCTGTGCCTGACAGTCCTGGCCGGGATCGTGCTGCCCCGCCCCGTCCATGGCCATGCAGGTGGCGAGCCGGTGATTTCAGAGGCCCCGGCCGGTCCTTTTGTGCTGTATGTCTGGCTGGACCCCGTACCCGCTGTTGTGGGAGAACAGCACGTCACGGTCTCCGTGAATGCCCCCGTGCCGGGCCAGGCTGACGAGACCGTACCGGTGCGGGAAGCCGAGGTCCGGGTGTTGGCCACACGGGCCGGGGATCCGGATGTCACGGTCTCCGCGCGGGCCACCCATGCGCAAGCCGCCAACAAGCTGTTCTACGAGGCGCGTCTGGAACTGCCACAGCCGGGTGCCTGGCAGTTGTCCGTGACAATTGCCGCGGGGACCGAAACTGCGGCCATTGCCTTGCCATTGGAGGTGGAAGAGGCCGGTACAGAACCTGCAGGCACCTTTCTGCAGCGGTTCGCGGGCTGGTTGCGCGGGCTGTTTGCCCGGACCTGACCCATCATGCCTGCCCTGCAGCCAATGACCGCTGTGCACGAGGCGGAGTCTGCTGCGGGTCCCGGTTTCTCTCTGTTGTTGCTGTTTTCGCGCCGGTGGCTTCTGCCTACGCTGCTGGTGTTGCTGGGCATGGCGGGGCTGGTCCGGCTCGGTTTCTGGCAACTGGACAGACTGGAGCAGAAGCGCCACTATAACGCGGCGGTCCGCGCGCAGCTGGCTGCGCCCCCTGTGGATGTACACGCACTGGGGGACGAGTGGTCGGCGGATCTGGCCGGCCGACGGGCGGTGGTCACCGGCACCTTCGATTATGCCAATCAGGTGGGCATTAAGAATCGGTTCTACAAAGATGCTCCGGGCGTGAATCTCCTTACACCTTTTCACATCACCGACTCCGATCTGGTCCTGATGGTGGATCGGGGCTGGATTCCCCTGGATACGTTGCCCCGCGACTGGCCCCTTTTTAACGAAGAGGAGGGGGAGAGCCAAATCATGGGTCTGCTGCGGCCGTCCGGTTCCATGAGCCTGGAGGCCCGCGGCGGCCGAGCGGTGGAAATACCGGCGGACAGGCTGTGGTATCGGGAAGATCTGGAGGCCTTGACCACAGTTCTGGAGCTGCCGCTGGCGCCCCTGTTTCTGGAAAGGGCTTTGGACCCGGATGCGGGATATGGGTTTCCGCGCCGTCAGGCCCACGAGACAGAACTGCATGAAGGCAATCATCTCAGCTATGCGCTGCAGTGGTACACCTTTGCCCTCATCCTGGGGATCGGCTATGTAATCCTGGTGCGCCGGCGTACGCTCCAGCCCCGGCAGTCCGTAGGGCCGGAGGACGGTGTCGGAACAGACAGGCACTAGTGCCAGATTCCGATTTTGCGCTCCCGGGCTTCGGCTTCCGCGGCCCTGATTTCTTCTTCCAGGCGAGTATCCGGCGGAAAGCGCACCACCCGGGCCATGCCCTGACGCACAATTTCGGCATTCACCAGCAGGCCGTCCTGGGTATAGACATAGCGCAGGAGACGATCATAGGGGTCCGTTTCCGACACGTCCTTGAGCAGATAGACGGTCTGTCCGCCAATCAGGAGCTGATTCAATTTGGTCGCCTCGTTGTAGAAGGGCTCCCCCTGTTCCGGCGTATCGATCAGGATGTACCGGACCCGATATTCGGTGCCTGCCTGGGAAACGACAATGGTGTCTCCATCCACAACCCGCACCACTTGGGCCGCCTGGGCCGCGCCCGGGATTCCGGATGCGGGACGCACGATGGGGGACTCGGGCGCGGATGCTCCATCTTCGCGTATGGAATCCGGCACGATACACCCTGTCAGCAGGACGAGGGTGGTCAGGAGAATTCCCCAGACCTGGCCAGGCAGCCGGAGTCCAGGCCTCTGCAGGCGATGGATGCGAGACATCTGCGAATTCCTGTCTGTGTTATCTGACGCTTTGCCTACGAAATGCACACGCAATCTGTTTCCTGCCGGTGCGGACGACCGGTACCGGCACATGTGGGAAGGTCCAGGGGGAGTTCCCGAGTATAATGGAGCAGTACCGGAGAGACCATTTTGATATCCGCCGGCCTCACTCGGCCCGGCTGGAGGATCGGCGACCGTCAGGGAGTTTCTCGGGTAGGTTTCCCGTTGTGCGGTTACGCGCAACATCCATGTCACTTCTGCAGAGGAGAAACGTAATGCGAAAAATCATCTTGTCTTGCTCATTGGTCCTGGTGGCTGCCCTAATGTTGGTCATGCCCACGACCGCCTTCGCCCAATCCGAATCCGATGCCACCCTGATGGTACCGGCCGGATATCGCACCATTGATGTCGAATTCCAGGGCTTTGACAACGTTTCCATGGAAGACGGGAATCTGGCGTTGACTGTGAACGGAGCCGTGGATGTCAGTGATGTCATCACCCTGATCGACGATCAGCTGGCCTATGGTGGTTCCGTGGAAGAGTCGTGTACCACGCGCATGCGCTGGGTACCGGGCACCACCCGCATTGTGGGAGCCAGTGGCAGCACCTTGAACCTGCAGTCGACGCTGGCGTTGGCCCAGCGGTCCTGCGAACCCACCATGTCCATGTACACCACCAGTGAACATGATGTGAGCTATTCCGTGAGCATTTCCGGCAGCATGATCAGCGACCTGACCCTGTCGATCGATGTGTCCTCCGTCGCGGGGCTGGACGCGTCTTCTTCCATTAGTGCCGGGCGGTTGGACCAGATCGTGGATGCCAACATCAACCCGGTACAGGATTTTGCCCGGGCCGTGGCCAAGGCGGTCCAATCGTCGGCCTGTCTGGAAACGGCGGCAGTCAGCATTGCCCCATTGGTTTTCAGCGCGGATGGCAGCCTGTCCCTGGGCGTGAATGCCAGCGGCAACCTGAACGACATGTCCCGGTGCGTTCTCCTGGACGTTGACGATGCAACATCCAGCCTGGTCACAGGCACGTCCATTTTGCCGTTGCTGCTGGGGGACCTGGAACCGGATACGGTCACGTCCATCATCTCGGGTGTCCTGATGGGCGACTTCATGTCCGTCGGTGCCTATGTTGGCATGGTGGCTGATGATCTGGCAGATGACACGTGGCGCGCGATTGTAATGGAAGCGCTGTCTTCCCAGACAGTCCAGGAAGTCATTGTGGCGGGCATGGGTGACATGGTTCCGGCCGAACTGGCGTCGAGCCTGTTCTCCGACGCTGCCATTGAGCAGATTTGGGGCGAGCTCATTCTGATGGACATCAACCCTGACACGTTGAAAGCCTTGGTCCTGGCTGTGGCCAATGGCACCGGGGGCGAAGCGGAGCTGGCCAATGACCTGATCGGCCAGATCCAGCCGGGCACGATTGCGCTGGCCTTGGCCCGCCTCCTGACCATGGGATAAGGTCTGGTATTACAGTCTGCAAGCTTGCAGAGCTCCCGGCAGTGCACACTGCCGGGAGCTTTTTTTGATTCTTTGGACATTGGTGGGGGGCGGTGAGCTGCAGAAAGTCGCTGTCCACACCGACTGATGTGTTCATGGCCGGGAGAGTGTCATGCACGTCGCACGATATATCTGCAATGTCTACACGTAGATCCCCAGACTTGGGTGGGGAGGTGTTGTGGCGATATGGTTGCACTGCGGTGTGCAGCACGCCAGCAAGTTCGTTGCATCATGGCCAGCCGGGGTCCAGACTACGATCGCCGGGCCATCTCCACCGCCCAGTCTGCCCAGTCTGCCAGGGCCCCGTTCATCCTCCAGGTCCCCTCACATAACCGCTGGGGGTCGAGAGCCGGCGTAAACAGGGAAGCCGGTCGCGAGCCCCATCCCGGTCCGGACTAGAGGCCAGATGATGCACCACGCAGGCTCATAGCCAGACTGTGATGTCTGCTAAGTCATGCCGCGGGCAACCCCTCATGGTCTCATTGGACTCCGGGTTTCTGCCGACTGCGGGCCGCACCCCAGGGCTGCGGAGCTATGTTCCCTGAGACCTCCCCTTCTCGAGCCCAGAAACAATAGTGTTTGTGTACAGACAGGTCGCGTTCACCGTCTGGAGAGTACTCGTCCGCGTTCAGCATCGGGATAGGCGCGGTCTACGGATCATCCGTTGCATCCCCGGAGGGGATCTCCGGCAATTCCCGAGACGCAGGGATAAACCCGCGACTTTGAAAACTGCCTCCTAGACCGCCACCCACTCGGGATTCGGCGCAATGGCGTCTGCGGGTCGGCTTCCCGGATCCGGGCGGCCCGAATCTGCCAGACGATTGAGAATTTCCACTTCCATGCCATCTGCAGCCTGAATCTGGCACGAAAGCCGCACACCCGTCAAGCCTCTCTCGGCCAGTTTTTCCTTCTCCGCGGCAGTCATGGTAGTCGGCGCGCCGGCCAGGAACTGCACCGCACAGGTGGTGCATTGGCAGTTGCCGCCACAGGCATGCAGCTGATCCACACCGCCTTCGTCTACCAATGCCAGAACCAACCGCTTCTGGGCCGGAACCTGGACTTCGCCAATACCGCGGATCGAAATTGTTACAGTGGACATAGCCAAGTGCTTCCTTTGGGCTGTCAAGGGCTAAAGCATGAATATCCCGCCCGGACCCGGGCGGGTCCCGCCTCCATGATACCGGAATCCGCGCCTAGTCCCATACGAACAGCAACAACAGATCGTTCACGTTGGTGAAAGTGGGACCGGTGCGTAACAGGTCCTGCACCTGGGTCAGGTAGGGATAGGCATTGTGTTCTTCCAGGTGCTGCCGGGGGTTCAGGCCCTGCGCCCGGCCCCGGGCGACCGTGGTCGCGTCCACGATGGCGCCGGCACTGTCGGTAGGGCCATCCGTGCCGTCCGTGGCCAGCGCCGCCAGGACCACACCGGGTATGTCCTGCAGGGCGATGGCGGCCGCCAGCGCCAGCTCCTGATTGCGGCCGCCCTGCCCGGGCTTTGCACCCAGCGTAACCGTGGTCTCACCGCCCAAGACAAGACAGGCGGGAGGCGTGACGGGATTGGCATGCGCCTGCACTTCCTGGGCCAGACCTACGGCTACCTTGGCCACCTCCCGGGCTTCGCCTTGCAGATAGGTAGTGACGAGACGAGTATCAAAACCCCGTGCTTCAGCCTGCGCGCGGGCGGTCAGGGCAGCCGTGCGATTGTCTGCCACTACCACGGCACAGGTGTGGTCAAAAGCCGGGTCGTGCGGTTTGGGCGTGTCGGGTACGGTACCCGCAAGACCAGCCTGCAAGCGGGCGCGGATGGCAGCGGGCAACCGGTCTTCCAGCTTGAAGCGCACGACAATGTTCCAGGCTTCGGCCCAGGTACTGTGATCCGGCACGGTCGGCCCGCTGGCGATGACATCCAGCGGGCTGCCAATGACATCGCTCAAGGCCAACGTGATACCAGTGGCCGGATATGCGGCCCGGGCCAGCTGTCCGCCCTTGATCCCACTGCAATGTTTGCGCAAGCAGTTGATTTCATTGATCGTGGCGCCTGCGGCCAACAGCTGCTGTGTCATGTCCTGCATGTCCCCAAGCGCAATGCCGGCGGCCGGGGCCACCAGCAGCGCGGAACCGCCTCCGGACAGCAATGTGATCACCAGGTCCTGCCGCGTGGCACTCCGGGCCAGTTCCAGGATACGCCTGCCAGCCTCCGCGCCGCGGGCATCCGGCACCGGGTGGCTGGCTGCACAGATTTCCACGATATCCGTCGAGACCTCGTGATCGTCCTTGACCACCACCAGGCCTGCAGAAATGCGATCGTGCAGACATGCTTCCACGGCCTGCGACATGGGGCCGCCGGCCTTGCCGGCACCCAGCACCAGAATCCGGTCCACGGCCTTCAGATCGTATTCCCGGTTTGGCAGGCGCAGTCGATCCCGGTCCACCTGTATGGACCGCTGTACAGCGGCAAACGGATCCACCGCCTCCAGGGCGGCCACCATAATATCCAGTGCCGGTCTGCGGCGCTGGGCATCCGGCTGCAATACGGCAGAGTCGAACTGGATGTTCATGGGAGGGTGTCCCCGGGCACCGCCGCGCCACTACGCGCGGGCTGCATCGCCGGTCAGCAACGAGGGCAGCGCCAGATTGGGACGCACGTCCAATTGGGGCTGCAGGGGAGGATGCGCGGCCAGCAGCCGCAGGCATTCCGTGGTCGCACGGTCCAGTTGCGGATCCAGCCCCTGCAGGTAATCGTTGGGCGTGATTTCCACTTCGATATCCGGGTCCGTACCATAGTTTTCCACACTCCAGCCCACATCTCTGAACCAGATGCTGTATTCCGGCTGCGTGGTAACCGTGCCGTCGACCAAAGCATGCCGCGGCCAGATGCCAATCACCCCGCCCCAGGTGCGTTTGCCAATCAGCGGCCCCAGCTGCATCAGTTTGAAGGCGTGACTGAACATGTCCCCGTCACTGCCGGCCTGCTCGTTGGTGAGAGCCACGATGGGGCCCGCCACGGATTCGGTGGGATACGGGATAGCGCCCTGCCAGCGGGTCTGATCAAAACCCAGCCGCCGCCGGGCCAGCTGTTCCAGCAGCAGGTCGCTGACGTGGCCGCCCCCGTTGAAGCGCAGGTCCACCACCATGCCTTCCCGGCGCACCTCGCTCAGGAATCCGCGATGGAATTCGGCGAAGCCGCGCGCGCTCATGTCCGGGATGTGCAGGTAGCCCAGACGGCCCGCCGACAGTTCATGCACCCGCGCCCGGTTTTTGTGGACCCAGGCGCGATACGCGGCTTCGGTTTCCTGGGCCAGTGCGCGGACGGTGACATGCCGCACTCCGGGGTGCTCCGCCGGGTTCGCGGTGGCGGCCGGCTTTGCACCCGGGCCCGGGTCCTGCGCCGCGGTTTCCGGCCGGGTCTGAAAGGTCAACTGCACTTCCTGCTGCGCCAAATTCACCAGCAAGGATGCCGGACTCACTGTCTCGGACACCCGCTGCCCGTTTACTGCCACCAAAATGTCTCCTTGCCGTACATCAACTCCCGGAGCCGCCAAGGGAGAATGCTGCCCGGGTTCCCAGACATCGCCGACAATCCAGTCCCGTACCTCATATCCCTGCGCTGCACGATTCCACTGCAGAGAGGCCCCCAGCGAACCAAGCGAGTAGGCGGGATGGGCACGGTAGTCGCCCCCCATCTCATAGGCATGACTGGTGCCCAGTTCCCCCTGCATTTCCCACATGAGGTCACTGAATTCCGAGCGACTGCCGACGCGGTCTACCAAAGGAAAGTAGCGGTCGAACACCGATTGCCAGTCTACCTTGGACATGTCCTCGGTCCAGAATTGATCCCGCTGCAGGCGCCAGGCTTCCTTGAACATCTGCCGCCACTCGCTGACCGGATCGATGGAGACCTTGACCCGGTCGAGATTCATCCACCCCGTAACCCGCGGCAGGCCTTCCTCGGTCAGACCTTCCGCGTTGGTCGTGGCGCTGACCACTCGGAGCTTCGCTCCGGTGCGATACAGCAGTTTCTTGCCGTTGGCCGCCAGGGTGTAGCTCTCGACATTGTGGGCCAGGTATTCCCGCTTGAATTGGCCCAGGATCCAGGCCGCCAGATCACCGCCTTCCGTGGCCGGTTCTGCAAAGGGATCCGGCAGCGTGGCCTGGACCTGATGCTCTATCCAGAAAACCCGATCCTCGATGGCCTGCAGGTCCGCAAAAAGACCGGCGGGGACCGGGAAAGGCAGGACGCGGTTCTGGATGTCTTCCAGATCTATCTGGATCGGTTCCTTGGCTGCTGGTGTTGTGGACTTCCCGGCCTGTTTCTCGGCCCCTGCCGTGCCTTCCGGGGTCTGGGCAGTTTGCTCCTGGTCCGGTTTCGCCTTTTCCTCTTCTTCGTCTGCCGATGCCCCCACGGTCGGTACGAAGGGATTCGGAAGACCGGCCTGGAGGGTGACAAGGTAGGGGCGCATGCCGCGGGCAAACCCCATATCGAACTTCAACGTGTCGTACTGTGGATTGAGGATCCGACGGCCCAGGAAGTACAGATAGCGTCCCTTGGGATCGAAGACCGGACAGGAATCCCGGAGTACCGGCCGGGTCAATTCCACTGTTGTCGCCGGGGTATCCGGGCACGTTGCGTCGGTATCTGTGTGTGCCAGACGATACAGCCGGATATGCGACGTGTAATGGGAATCCGCGAATTCGTAGGCCAGCCAGCGGCCGTCGGGAGACCAGGCGACATGCTCGATCGGGCCATGAGGGGAACGGTCCACGCGCAGCGCCTGCTCTGTCTCCAGGTGGTACAGCCACAGTTCGGCGCGGTGATTGACCAATGCCACCTGCATGTCGGTAGGGCTGGCCCACAGACCGCAGGCCCGGCCAAAGTCGAAGTCGGCATGCAGTTTGTGGTGGGATTCACCGTCGCCCACGGCCGCAAGGCGGAAGACCTGAAGGCGTTCCTCTCCCAGTTCGTCTGTAATAGCGGCCAGATGTTCGCTATCGTGCAGATAGGCCGGCAGCCGATAGCGTACCTCATGCCGTTTGCCCAGCTGCAGAACGGCGCCTTCATGGTTGCCCATGGCAAATGCCTTGCCGCGGGCCGTGAGGCTGACCGAATGTCCTTCCGGATGCAGGACCACCTGCTCCAGATAGGTCGCAGCCGGCACGAACTTGCGACTGCGCTGCACACCGGGCGAGGCATAGGTCACAGGGATGCGGTGGGCTGTGTCGGCCTGCACATCATAGTGATACAGGTCCGCACCCGCGTGATACACAATCTGGGTGCCGCCGCTGGCGGTAGGGCCCCAGGAGGCGAACCGCGCGTAAAATTCGGTGTGATGGGTGTGCCGGATCAGATCCAGACCCGAGGGCAGGCTGCTGTACAGATTGCCTACCCCTTCGTGATCGCTCAGAAAGAAGATGCGCCCCTGTGCGTGAGTCCGGTCCGGCACCCACAGGGGTGATGCCAGGTTGCCCTGCAGGTCCGCGTGCAGCGGGACAAAGGGCGCCCCTTCCTCGGGGGAAATCCAGAATTGGCCGGCTGTGCCACCCCGGTATCGCTTCCAGCGGGCCGGATCGCCGATATTCCGTCCCAGCAGGATGCCACCTGTCGGCCCAAAGGCAATGCCACTGGCGCGGCCATAGGCCAGCGTTTCGACCGTGTGCACTGGACCGGGAGCCCGGACCCGGCCCAGCACGTCGTGGCCGCGCAGGGGCTGGCCGGCCCCGGTGGTGAAGTAGATCCATTGGCTGTCCGGACTCCAGCCCGCAATGTTCCTGGTCTGACCCTGATAGGTGAGCCGGCGTACATGCCCGCCATCCGCGTTCATGAGGTGTACTTCCGGAATGCCTTCCTCCCGGGCCACAAACACGATCTGGCTGCCATCCGGGCTGAAGCGGGGAAATTCGATGACGCTCAAATTGCTGGTCAGACGGGTTGGGGATCCGCCTTGAACCGGTACTGTCCACACGTCGTCTTCCGACACGAACACGACGCGATCGTGATGGACGGCAGGATGCCGCAAGTACCCTTGTTTCATGCCATGCTCTGATAGTGTTGTGCGCTGCAGGCCCGAAGCCGGGACTGTGCGGTGTGCGGCGAGACGGATTCCCGGAGTGGCAGTCATCTGCCTCCCCCACGCGCCAGCATCCAGTATAGAGGGCCTTTACTAAAATATCTATATGCAACAGGATCCCGTCGCCTTGGGGCAACAGCGCAATCCATAGTCATGACGTTGACATCCTTGTCCCTGCGCCTGCTGCTGTTGATCCTGGCTTTGACTTGCAGTGGGGGTTGCCTGTCGCCTCTGACCAATACCGTCCGTTATGCTGCTTCGGGCGGAGAACCCTATCTGTTTCCTGCCGAGGAACCCGGCACGGCGGTGATCACAGGGACCGTGACACACGACGGGCAGCCCTTGGCCCAGGCGACCGTGCTGGTGGCGGAACCGCAAGGCACGCCCTATGTCACCCGCTCCAATCAGGCCGGGGAATACTGGCTCCAGGGATTGCCGGCCGGCAAATACATCCCGATCGCGGTTGCGGCCGGTTTCGAGGAAGCGGTGTTGCGCAACCGGTGGGGCCTGCCGTGGGCCGTCCAACTGGCACCGGGCCAGTCGATAGCCGTGCCAGCCATCCCGCTGCAATACTTGGCGGTGCCGCCTCTCGGCCCTGACACTGCGGCCCGCAGTGCACTGCAGCGGCTCGGTACTTATACCGTGGCATCTCCCTATCCGGAAGGCGCGATCGCCCAGGTGCAACAGTGGACATTTCAGCGCAACGGGGTGACCAATGACACCCTCTTTGTGTATCTGCCCGCGGAGGCTGCCGCGCGCCAGAACCGGTGGCCTTTGCTCCTGGCCCTGTATCCGGGCCACAGTCTGATGTGGGAGGATGTCAGCGTTGCCTTCGCCAGCCAGGGCTACGCCGTGGTGGCCCTGTCGCCGCTGGTGCATTACGGCCGAGACGTGATCGAACACGGCGTGGATGCGCGTCTGGTGTTGCATTTCGCCCGCAACGGAGATCTGGGAGAGGCAATTGACGGCGAGTTTCCCCTGGCCATTAGCGGCAGTTACGGCAGCGCTGTCCTGAACCGCCTGCTGCGGCTGGAGCCCCATGCCTTTGTGGGCGTGGCCTTGCTCGGGGGCATTAGCAATGCCTTCTCCGGGGCGGCCGCCTTCTATGCCGGTCAGTTGGCCTGGCCATCCGAATGGGGCTATGCCTTGGCGGCGCTGGGCACCGCCAATGTCCAACCCGCCAACTTCATGCATTTTGCGCCGGTGTACACTGCAGAAGTCATGCCCCCGACTTTGCTGCTGCATACCCAGGCGGATAAGATGGTGCCCATACAGCAGTCCCAGGAATATGCGGCGGCCTTGCGGGCGGCCGCCATACCGGTGCATACCTATTACTTTGCCGACACCAGCCACTATATTCAAGTAGGGGAAGATACTTCGCTGACCACCCGCCGGGTGTTTCTCCAGGTCCTTTCCTTTCTGCAAAAACAACGCGCGCGGGCCGTCCCCGGTCCTCTGTCTGGCCCCAGCGAGTGACTGCCGATACCCGGACCGGCTGCACCGTGTGCCTGTGCCGCTTTGACCACCGCTTTGGAGGAGGCCCCGTATGCCGGGACACAATCCCACTGTAACGCCCCAGGTCTTGGACCAAGCCGAGCCCGCGTGGATGCAGGAGGCGGTCCTGCTACCTTCTTCGGGTCCCCGGACCGTGAAACTTGCGGGGCCGGATGCCCGGGATCTGTTGCAACGCCTGACCACCAACGACATGCGGCAGACTTCTGCCCGGATGGCTGTGGTCACGGCCCTGCTGATGCCGACCGGCAAGATTCAGGGTGTTTTCACTGTGGTGACGGTGGATGACGGATACATACTGATTGCCGGGCCCGGCGAAGCCGCCGCGCTGTGCACCCTGCTGCAGCGGCAGATCTTCTTTATGGATGATGTGACAGTGACCGATGTCAGTGCCGATTGGCAGGTTCTCCAGGTGGCTGGCCGCACCGCAGGCGCCGCCGTGGCGGATTTGGGATTGGACCACCGTGCCTGGCCCGACGGCACGGTGCACCGGGCTGGTCCTGTGCGGGCATTTTGGTTGGAACGCCTGGAATTCCCCAGTCTCTATCTGCTCTGTCCGGGCGCCACCGCGGAGACAGTGACAGCCGCCTTGATGGCCGCGGGCGTACCGTCCCTGCACAACCGGGCTGCCTACCATCTGCAACGGATTCTGGCCTGTCGCGCGGGCTATGGCCGGGAGTTCAATGGGGATTTCAACCCGCTTGAGATTGGGCTGAACTGGATCTGTGCCGAAAACAAGGGGTGCTATCCCGGCCAGGAGGTAATTGCCCGGCAGATCACCTATAGCAAGGTCACACGGCAGCTGGTACTGCTCAGGTTGCCTCCGGGGATTGCCGACCGAGCGGCCGTCCATGTGGGCGCGACGCGGGTCGGCTATGTATCCAGCACGGCATACGCGACTCCGGGAGAAGAGGGTTATGGTCTGGCTGTACTGCGGTCCGCGCGCCTGGTCGGACTTGAAACAGTGACGGTGCAGGACCAGCCGGCCGTCATCTGCGGCAACACGGATCCTGGCCGCGATCCCGGGACAGGGTCCCGGTAGGGATTTCCCGGCAGGGCTCGCCTGAGACCGACTCGCAGCGCCTTGGAGGACGAACAGACCGGCTGGCAGACGGCTTGCCCGGGGGCAGGTCGGCCAAGAGCGGGGTGGCAGATCCATGTCCGAGACGTGGCGCCTGATCCGGGAACCTGGACTGTCGACGGGGGCGGCCAACATGGCGCTGGACGAGGCTCTGGCTTCTTTTGTGGCCCAGGGCCGAGTGCTGCCGACCCTGCGGATCTACGGCTGGAGCCAACGTACGATCAGCATCGGCCGGTTTCAGGCGGCCTCGGACATCGACCGTGCGGCCGCGCAGGCACAGGCTGTGGAGATGGTCCGGCGTCCCACCGGTGGGAGGGCTCTGCTCCACGCCGAGGAAGTGACCTATGCTGTAGCCCTGCCCCGCGACCATCCGGTCGCCCGTGGCGGAGTCCTGGAAACCTACCGGCGCATCAGCCAAGGTCTGGTGGCCGCGCTCGCGCAACTCGGACTCGAGGCCGATCCCCTGGTCCCCGGCAGGCCCGGGCCCGGTGCGCATTCCGCCGCCTGCTTTGAGATTCCCAGTGCCTACGAGATTACCGTGGGGGGCAAGAAGCTGATTGGCAGCGCACAATGCACCCGCGCGGGCTACGTGTTGCAGCATGGCAGTGTGCCGTTGGTCGGCAGTCAGGCCGCGCTCGTGCCCTTCCTCAATCTGGAGCAGGCTGCCCGAGCTGCCTTGGGCCGCAAACTCGGCCGCAAGTCCACCTCTTTGGCGGGACAGGCCGTCAGGGTACAGGGAGCGCGGCGGGGCTTCACGCGGGCCGAGGTTGCGGCCGCCTTGGCTGCCGGTATCTGCCACGGCCTCGGCGTCGATCTGGCCGAGTCACCGATCGGGCCCGGCGAGATGGAAACTGCCGGCACGTTGATACGGCGCAAGTACGCCAACGATGCATGGACGTATCAAAAATAGCCTCTGCCATTGATCCCCGCGGGCCCAGGTGCCATCCCTGGACCGATCCGGACATGCGTCGCGTGGCGGGTTGCCGGCCTGGGGCCGTCAAGCGTGGCCGCCCGGATCCGTATTGCGTCGCCCAACGCGCTTGAGCCCGTATTCATGGAGGTCGCTGTCTTGTGTCTGTTGGTTTGCTGACCATTGAACTGCGCCTCCATGACACTTTCAGCCTGAAAGACAAACGCCGCCTCGTCCGGCCTATCGTGCAGCGGCTGCGCACGCGCTTCAATGTGTCCGTAAGCGAAACGGCAGCGCACGAGGTGCTCAGCCGCGGTGTCCTCAGTGTTGCCTGCGTGGGAGTCAGCGACCGCCATGTGCAGAGCCAACTGCAACATGTAATCAATTATCTGCTGGCGGGGCGCCTGGAGGTGGAAGTCCTGGACCTCCATATCGAGTTTGTCGCGTGACTTAGGCTTCAGTGGCCGCCGGGGTGGTCATCTTCTGCCAGGAGTCGGCAGCTTTCGGGAACCCGGGCCAGTCTACGTGCCGGTAGAGAAGCAGAGACACGCTCAAGATCACCATGATGATGGAAAACCACTGCGCCGCGGCCAGCGCGGCACCAATCATCCAGGCGTCGGGGCGCAGGAACTCGACCAGGAAACGGCCTATGGGATAGAAGATGAACAGTAGCAGGACCCCATCCCCGAAGCGGAACTTGTGCCCGAACCTGAAGAACAGCAGATTGATGATCAGGACGCTGCCCAGACTCCACAGCATCTCATAGAAGAAGGTGGGGTGAAATCCATGCGTGGCATACCAGTCTATGGCCTGCTGTGAGATATTGGGATCGCCGCACCAGCCGATGGCCCCTTCCGGCACCTGGCACGGGTATTGGGGATTGATATGGAAGGCCCACGGCGCGGTGGAAGGCGGTCCATACAGTTCCTGATTGACAAAGTTGCCAAAGCGGCCCACAGCCTGCGCCAGCGGCACGTTGACCGCAATGTAATCCAGGTATTGCAGGATGTTGATCTTGCTAATCCACGCGTACACCACAATGGCGCCAACACCGCCTACCAGACCGCCATAGATGCCCAGACCCCTGAACCCTCCGGACCAGAAGTTGATGATCGCCATGGGGTGTTCGCGGTAATAGGCCAGACCGCCCCCGTCTGCCGGCGAACTCAGGACGTGATAAATGCGGGCGCCGATGATGCCGGCAATGAGGCACCAGGCCAGCAGATTCCAGATGTGATCCGGATCGCCGCCGGACCGCTTGGCCCAGACCGTGCTCCAGAAGGCGCTGAGAGCAGCGCCGCCCACGATCAGAAGACCGTACCAGTGCAGGGAGAAATTTCCGATTTCCAGCAGAATGGGGTTCATAGAATATGGGGATCCTCTTCGAACTGTGCGGCTTCACAGGGCAAGCCAAAACACGAACAGGGTTGTGTCCGGAAGGGTTAGTGTACCTAACTGGCCCCCAAACCGGCCATTCCTACCCTGGACTTTCCGGACCGGTCAACTCTCCGGCCCGGTAGCGCGGGGCCATACCGCGCCATTTTCCAGCCAGGTTTCCAGGACCCGCCCGACGCGCTCCAGACTCTCGGCACTCACTTTGTCCAGGGTATCGGAGACCGTATGCCAGTGGGGATAATCGAAATCAATGATGACAATGGCCGGGATGCCCTGCCGCAGGAAAGGCACATGGTCGTCTATTATCAGAAATCCCGGCTCGGGAATCAGAAACTGTGCGTATCCCAAGTCGGCCGCCTGGCTCCAGATGGCCTCCGACAGGGCGCGGGTCCCGCCCCGTTCCATGAATATCTGCTGATCCCGATCGCCCACCATGTCCACAATGATCACGGCTTCCGGGTTCCCGCATCGGGGTTGCTCCGCCAGGGCATCGGCATAGGCCTGGGATCCCATAATCCACTGCCAGCCCGGGATGTTGCCGTTGTCTTCCGCGTCAAAGAATGCCAGGCAGACCGTGTGGCCCGTACGGGCCACATCCAGCACGCGGGCCAGCTCCAGCAGCACCGCCACGCCCGAAGCACCGTCATTCGCGCCTGGTACCGGTCTGTCCCGCAGTCCCGGCGCGGGATCTTCATCGGCCACCAGCCGGGAATCATAATGTGCTCCCAGCAGCACGACGGGGCCGGAGCCGCGCGCCGCAATGACATTCACGCCGGTGCCCTCGTCCGGCACCGGGAAACTGTGCGTATGGACCTGCCAGTCCAGGGCCACCAGCAAATCCGTCAGCCAGTTGCGGAAGCGGCGACTGGCCATGGAATGGGTCAGCCGGGGCCCGAATTTCAGCTGCTGCTCGACATGCAGCAAGGCCTGGGCCCCGTCAAACGGGGGCGAGCCCTGTATGAGTTGCCGGGTCTTGCCCACTCCCAGCATGCCACCATAACCCAGGCAGGCAAGGGTAATGAGCGCGATCAGGATTTTGGGGACGTAAAAGGGTCCCAGCCATGTCTGCATGTTCAGCTTCCGGGCCCGCCTTTGTCCGGGCGACTGCGGGTCCGGAATTCCAACGCAATGGGGGTCCCGGCGAACGGCAGTTCCTGGCGAATGGCATTCTCAATGTATCTCTCGTAGGAGAAATGCACCAGCTTGCTGTTATTGACAAAGATAACGAATGTTGGCGGAGACACTTTTACCTGCGTGCCGTAGTACAGGCGCAGCGGCTGACCGTGGCGGGATGAGGGCGCCCCGCTGAAATAGGCTTTCTGTAGCAATTGATTGAAAGGCCCCGTAGCCACCCGCGTGGTGCGGGCCGCCTGTACTTCCAGGGCCAGCGGCAGAATACGATGGACCCGCTGCCGTGTCCGCGCGCTGATGAACACCAGCGGTGCATACGGCAGGAATTTGAGTTCGGAGCGCACCCGGGTTTCGAATTCCCGGATGGTGTGCTCATCCCGCTCGATGGCATCCCATTTGTTTACCGCAATGATGACCCCTTTGCGCCTTTCCTCGATCATGCCGGCGATGTGGGCATCCTGGGCCGTGATTCCATCCTGGGCATCCACGACCAGCAGGCACACCTGGGCCCGGTCAATGCTGCGTGCACTCCGCAAGACGCTGTATTTCTCAATGCCGCGTTCCACACGCCCCCGGCGGCGAATGCCCGCCGTGTCGATGAGTGTGATCTTTTGCCGATGGTAGGTAATCTCGGTATCGACCGGATCCCGGGTGGTGCCTGGAATGTCGCTGATGATGGCTCTTTCCTCCTGCAGGAAGGCATTGAGCAGACTGCTCTTGCCGACATTGGGGCGGCCTACGATGGCAATCTCCAATCCTGGCTCCTCCTGGGCGGTGCCCGCCTGCTCGGCCTCGAGCAGTGGCATCAGAGTGTCCAGCAGCTCTGCGACGCCGTCACCATGCAAGGCGGAAATGGGGTGCGGTTCCCCCAGCCCCAGCTGCCAGAATTCCGCCGTCGCCAGGACGCGTTCCTCCGTTTCGGCCTTGTTGACGGCGACCAGCACCCGTTTCTGGTTGCGGCGCAGCAGCTGGGCAATTCGGGCATCGGACGGCGCGATGCCTTCCTTGACATCCGCCAGAAAGAGAATCGCATCGGCCTCGGCCAGCGCGATTTCGATTTGCTCGTACATGGGATCATGGAAGTCCTGCAGATTTGCCTGCTGGATGCTGTCCGCAGCGTCCGTCTGGCTCCGGAACCAGATGCCGCCCATGTCCACGATGCCGAATTCCCGCCCCAGCCACTCGCAAGTGCCGTACAGACGATCCCGCGTGGTGCCCGGTACATCCTCCACGATAGCCGTGCGCGTCCCGGTGAGGCGATTGAACAGTGTAGACTTGCCCACATTGGGTCTGCCTACCAGCGCGACGAGGGATTTCGACATGGACGTGCTCAGCCAGGTGCGTTCTACGGTTCTGGCGCGGCGGCAGGCCGGACCCCGACCCGCACTTCCAATTGTGGCGGGTCATGACTCACCATGACAATGAGATCCGAGGATTCTACCTCCTCGTCGCGGAAGATGAAGCTCGATGCCTGCAGACTGTAGGTCCCGGCTTCCTGGGGGCAGTCGTACAGGACCTGCCACGTGAAGTCTCCCGCGGCCTGCATCTCAAGCAGTTGATTGAAGGCTTCAAAGGGCCCCCGCAGGTGCAGAAAGACGGTCGCAAAATCGTAGACCAGGTTCGGATCTTCCTGCAGACAGGCCGCTTCCGCCTGCAACGTGTTGTCCAGGATTACATGGTCCACTTCCCAGGTGAAGGTAACTTCCGCGACGTTGGCGGTGGTGCCGGGCGGCACTACCAGAGTGGCCGTCACCGCTGTGGTACGGGTCAAGGCCTCGGGCATGTCCGGCACCCGGACCAAAAGGGGATCCGACACGCTGACCAGGACCTCTTCCGGTCCCTGCAAAATGATGAGTTCCGGCTCGCTGTGCATCTGCGTCAGTACATACCCGCCAGCCACTGCGACCTGGGACTCGGGACGTACTCGAATCTGCCGCGTATTGGGCAGCGGCGAATAACTGAGAGTGGCGACCAAAGAGCTGGGGTTGACGTCCAGATCGGTCAGGGCATTGCCTTCCGCATCCATGATCTGGATGGGCACGGGCATCTCGAAACCTTCCTGTTGGGGACTGAACACGTAGGAGTAGAAAGGAATATAGGCCACCGCCCGCACTGCCCGGCGTACCACATCGGTGGCGCCCGTAAGCGTGACATATTGGACATTCAAGGAGAGATTTTCCAGATTGAAGCCGTCCGGCACCTCTCCCACCCGCTCTTCGGACACCGGCAAGGTCCGGCTTGACCGTTCCCCCGAGGCGGCTTCACCCTGAGCAACCAGGGCCGCGAACGGAATCGCCAGGAGACAGGGGGCGCCGGGACTGGCGGATTCGAGCCGGTATTCCAACACTTGCACGCGTCCCTGACGGGGTTCCAGGTGACACAGAAAGAGCGGCCCGCCCGCATCCGGTTCCGTGTCGGAATTCTGCGGGGTCATGGAGATTTCCAGGTATTGATAATAGGGACTGTTCATCTCTTCCCATACGCTGCGGGGCACGCGCAGACGGAGCCGCAGGGTGTCCGTGATGCTGTCGCAGGCCAGCTGGGCCACATCCACTTCGGGACAGGGAACGGGCACGTTGATGATGGTGCGCACGATCATGGGGTCCTGCTGATTGATGATGGACAGCCACAGGAAGACAGCGGCCGCCAAGGAAACCAGCAGACGCTGCATCCGCTGCCCCCACAGGCCGGTGCCCTGGGGAGACAGCCACGCGAACCTAGACATCGGCCTGCACTGCCGGGCTGCTCTGGTCCGGATTGCTCAGTGTCCGATACAGCTCGATCTGCAGGGATTCCGCATCCTGTCGCGTCAGCTGTCCGCTGCGGGACAGTTCGATATCACCGGTCTCCTCCGACACCAGGATGCACAGGGCGTCAGTATACCGCGTAACGGCAGCCGCTGCTATGTGGCGGGAACCGGAGTGACTCTGCAGCCCGGATTCCGGCTTGGGGGCATCGTCCTTGATCTCAAAGAGCACATTGGCTCGCTCGATGCGACCTTCACGGAGGATGACCGCGCCATCATGGATCGGCGAGTTCTTGTCAAAAATGAGATTGAGGAGCGAAGCCACACACAGGGCGTCCACGGTCGTGCCTTTATTGAGGGTCGTGGACAGCCGGTTCTGGCGGAGGATGACCACCAGGGCCCCCAGTCTTTGGTTCTGCAGATAGCGCACCGCGTCGATCAGCTCGTCAATGAATCCCAGATCGCCCGCGCCCCTGCCCACGCGCCGTTGGAACAGGCGGTCCCAGAACGCGGTGCCCGTGCCGAATTCATTGAGCAGGTCGCGGATTTCGTGTTGAAAGATAATGGGAATGGACACCAGGATCACCAGGAAGCTGTTGCCGATGATCCAATTCAGGGCTGTCAGGGCTTGGAAGGTAGTGACGACGGACAGGAGCACCAGGATCAGCAACAGACCGTTCAGCAACCGCTTGGCCGGGGACTTGGCCAGCTGGCTCAGAATGACGAAGACAAACCCGCACAGGAGCGCGATGTCCAGCAGATTCAGCGGTTCCTGAATCCGCTCGAAGTTGGCCAACAGATTGGCCAAGGCCGTGTCGGTTCGATACAGTTCATTGAAAGTGGCCAATGGGTCCATTGCATCACGGGGAAAGCGGCACTCCCCCCAACAAGTGGGCCAACAGGGCCTTTTGGGTATGCAGGCGGTTGTGGGCCTGCGGAAAAACCCGGCTGCAGGGGCCATCCATGACGGCGTTCGAAATCTCCTCGCCCCGGTGCGCGGGCAGGCAGTGCAGCACGATCACCTGCGGATTGCCGGTACGCTCCAGCAGGGCCGTATTGACCTGATACGCGGCCAGATCCTGCAAGCGGTGGGCCCGCTCTGCCTCCTGGCCCATGCTGACAAACACGTCCGTGTAGACCACGTCGGTCCCGACCACACCGTCCAGGTCGGCGGTGACGGTCACCGCGGCATCAATCCGATCCAGGAAGTCGGTCTGCGGCTGGTAGGCCGCGGGCGCCACAACCCGCAAGTCCAGACCCAGGAGTGACCCGGCCTCCAGCAGGCTGTGGCACACGTTGGAATCCCCGTCCCCCACATAGGTCACCGTCAATCCCTGCAGGCTTGGCCAGTCCGGCCGGTCCGCGGCAGGGGCAAATTCCTGTACCAGGGTGTACATGTCGGCCAATACCTGGCAGGGATGCGAGGCGGCACTCAGACCGTTGATCACGGGCACGTCCGCGTATGTCATCAAATCCCGGATATGTTGGTGGGCGAACACGCGGGCCATGATGCCGTCGGTATAGCCCGACAACACCCGGGCCACATCCGGGGCGGTTTCCCGCTCGCCCAAGCCTACCTCTGCGGGCCCCAGATAGGAGGCGTGACCCCCCAGCTGCAACATCCCGCTCTCAAAACTGGCCCGGGTGCGCAGGCTGGGCTTCATGAAGACCATGGCCAGATGTTTGCCCTGCAGAATGGGCCGATTCTGGCCCCGGACCGCTCTCTCCTGCCGCAGCGACCGGGTCAGCCGCAGCAACCCTATCAGCTCGGCCCTGGACAGATCGCAAATATCCCCAAAATGTTGCACGGGCCTGGCCTCTCAAAGTCAGGAACCGCACGCCGGATCGCGCCCGCGGCGGAGTTCCATTCAAAGTCGGTGGACCAGCGCCCCCTCGGGGACTGGTCCGGGAGGTTTCTCCTTGTCCAAGAAGGATAACATTCTCTGCGCGGCTTTTTATGTGTACACCCCGCGGATCCGGGGGGCCGTCAGGCCCGCTGGTGCAGCAAAATCCGCAGGCTGCGCCCGGCCAGCACCAGGGGATCCGAGGTACCGTTCCGGCAATGGATGGCCGTTCCGTCTGCCCCATCCCGGCAGATCAAGGCCTGCTGTGGCCCATAGGGATCCTCCACGTGGACCTGGATGGGGTCATGGCCGGTATTGAAGGCTACATAGGCCAGCTCCTGGGCCAGGAAACGCTTGAAGATGTATACATTGTCTTGCGCATGGAGCGCAGTGTAGCGACCTTCGCGCAGCACACGGTGGTCCCGCCGGAGCCGCGCCAACCATTGCACATGAGTCAGCACGTCCTGCTGCCACAGTGATTCGTTGTGCCAGGGGAAAGCCCGGCGACAGTCCGGGTCTGCCGCGCCGTCCATGCCGATTTCCGTACCGTAATAGATTAACGGTACGCCCACCATGGTCATCTGGAAGCCCTGCATCAGCTTCAGGGCACTCTTGTCCCCGCCTGCCAGATGCAGCATGCGGGGCATGTCGTGGCTGTCCAGATAGTTGAGATTGCACTGGGTAAAGTCCCAGGGATGGATGCGGACCATCTGATCCACCTGGTCGGCGAATTCGGCCGCCCCCAAACGGGGTATCGTGTATCCGTGCAGGTCCATGGGGGTTTCCGGCAAAGCGTCGCGGGCAAAGAATCCCAGCGCGTGACGTCCCAGTGCATAGTTGGTGATGCCATCGAACCGGTCGCCATCCAACCAGCCTTTGCCGTTGCCCCACACTTCGCCCACGATATAGGCTTCGGGATTGATGCGTTTGACCCTGTGGCGGAATTCTTCCCAGAAGCCCGGCACCTGGATCTCTTCGGGCACGTCCAGCCGCCAGCCGTCAATACCTTTCTCGGTCCAGTACTCCACGACCCGCCACAGGTAGGCCTGGACATCCGGATTTTCGACCCGCAACTTGGGCAGGGCCGGCAGATCCCACCAGGCGGCGTAGTTCTGCTGGCCCGCGGCGCCGGAATAGGGATGCAGCGGCCAGTTGTGGATGTAGAACCAATTGACATAAGGGGAGGATCGGCCATTTTCCAGCACGTGATGAAAGGCCCAGAAACCGCGGCTGACATGATTGAAAACCCCATCCAGGATCAGGCGCATGCCCCGGGCATGCAGGGCGTTCAGCAGATCCGTGAAGGCCTCCATACCGCCCAGCAAAGGATCAATGGAGAAGTAATCGTACGTGTGATACCGGTGGGTTGAGGCAGAGGCGAAAATGGGATTGAGATACAGGGCGGTGACACCCAGATCCTGGAGATAGTCCAGCTTTTCCACGATCCCGCGCAGGTCGCCGCCCTGATAGCTGTAGAACCCGGGCTGGGTGCCCCACTCTTCAAACCGGAACGCGGGGGCTCTTTCGCTCCGCTGGCTGCGCCGGAAGCGATCGGGGAAGATCTGGTAGAAGATGCTGCCCTTGACCCACTGCGGGGTCAGGCTGAGGCTACCAGGCACAGACATGCTGCGGATTGCCGGGAGCGGGCTAGGAGTGCCGGTCCAGACCCTGCCAGTGCACCTGCCGCCAGCAGGCCACTTCCCGGGCCAGGTCCGCCGAATGGCGGTTGTCCTCCCGGCTGGCCCACCGGGCCCACTGGACCGGACAACGCAATTGGACCACGGATTCGGCGGTGCAGCCGCCCTTGGCTTCAATGCGCTGGCGGAGCAGTTGCAGTGAGGCGGCCAAGGACCAGTCCATGACGTGGTCGGGATCGTCCAACCCGGCAGGACGCGACAGCCCTATGCGGTCGCGCAGCCCGCGTTGCGGTACGGTCAACTCCACCTGCGCGGGAATCTCCCCGGCTTCCGCTTCGGGAATGTTCAGCCCGTAGACGGGACGCCCGTACAGCCTGGGTGCCAGAAAGCGAAATACGTCGCTGAGACGGCGGGAATAGCGGGCGGGGGGCAGATCTTGCCGGCGCACCGCGGACCCGTATCGGGTGTCCTCCAACCGCGTATCCAGCACGGTCACTACGCCCTGGTCGTCCATGCGGCGGATAAGGCGCCCAAAGCCCTGCTTCAGGGTCAGGGCCATATGCGGCAGCATGTACCCGACGAAGGCATTCGGACTGTCGCCGGTTGCCTTGGCCTCGTCCATCAAGTGCATGCGTTGCTGATGGATCGGATCGCGGAGGTTGGGAAAGGGCAGTTTATCCAGGACCACTGAAGTCAGGGCTGCCCCGGGCACATCAATGCCTTCCCAGAAAGAGCGGGTGGCACACAGGACACTGTGGGGCGTGGACTGAAACCAGGCCAGCAGGTCCCGCCGGGATACATCTTCGCCTTGGGAACGGATGGGCCAGACCACGTCCTGGCCCTGTGCGCTCAGAATGTCGAAGACCATATTGAGCCCCCTCCAGCTGGTAAAGAGGCACAAGGTATTGCCGTGGGTGATCTCGAGCAGGCTGCGGATCTTTTCGGCGGCGGCCGCATAGTAGATCTCGGGGCGCCGGAAATCGTACCGCGGCATCGGCGGCTGGTACAGCAATGCCTGTGTGCCGTAATCGAAGATATGCGGCAATTGGCTTTCGTCAAGCTCGTCTTGCCGCAGTCCGCACTGGCGTCTGAAATGCTCAAAACTGTTGCGTGTTGTCAAAGTGGCACTGGTACAGACCACAGAGCGACCCGCTTCCTCAAATAGCAGCGGGTGCAGAAGCGCGGCCGGCTGCAGCGGCGCCCGGTGAAAGGCCACGCCGCCGCGCGGCACGATCTGCTTGTATCTGACATATTCCGGGTTTGCGATGGCCATGTGTTGGTAATCGTCATGCAACGTCTTCAAGGCCCGCACCGCGGTCTGGTGTTCTGCCTCGGCTTCGGCCTGCTGTTCGGGAATTAGCTCGGCTCGTACCGGCTGGCCTTCCATCCACGCCGCTGCTTCCTCCAGTCGGCTGCCCATTTCCGCAAACCCGGCCAGATCCCCTTGTATCGGTTCGTCCGGGGACACGCTCTCGGCCAGGGACGCAAAAAGAGCGCGATTGTGATCTTCCAGCTCCGCAATCTGGCTGCCCAGGGCTGCCTTGAACGCCTTGCCTTCCAGGAGCATGCGCAAACTGCCGCTGTGGATGGTGGTTTGGAAGACCAGCGTGGCGGCAGCTTCCAGATTGTGGGCCTCGTCCACGACGTACACGTCGGCCTGGGGCAACAGTTGATCTTCATGTTGCGGCTTGAGGCTGTACAGCAACAGGTGATGGTTGGTAATGATCAGCCGGGCTTGAAAGGCCGCCTGCCGCATCCGGTCCACATAGCAGTGGATATGGGCGAAGCGGCATTTTGTGCCTATGCAGTCGTTGGGGAAACTGACAATCTCCCGGGCCAGGCCGCGGGGCAAGGGATGGTCCAGGTATTCGATGTCGCCGGAAAAATCCGCGGTCTCCAGTCCCAACGTGATTTCCTGGACTACAGGCAGGGGTTCCTTGCGGGAGGCCGCGACGGTCTCTTCAAACGCCCCCATGTAGTTATGCCACTTGTAATGACAGATGTAATTGCTGCGACCTTTGGCCAACGTGTATGGGACATTCAGGTCCAGCAGGCGCAGCAGATCCGGTACGTCCTTGTCCGCCAGTTGGTTTTGCAGGCTTTTGTTGGCCGTGGCCACGATGACCTGTTTGCCACTCAGGAGGGCGGGAATCAAATAGGCAAAGGACTTGCCCAGACCTGTGGGAGCTTCGATGACAGCATGGCGTTGCTGGTCAATGGCGCGTGCCACGGATCGCGCCATCTCCAGTTGCTCGGGGCGCAGCTGGTATCCCGCCAGTGACTGCGCCAAGGGGCCCTGGAGACCGAAAATGGCCTCCAGGTCGGGTGGAGCGGTGTCACCGTTCATGGCAGTCTGCGGCCTGAGGCGAGGCCGATCGGTCTGCTTATGCACATGGACAAGGCCCGGCGATCGGCGGGGGGATTCCAATGCCGCAACACAGGCCGGTATCAGGCAGGAGCTACGGCTGTACCAGATTCAGCAAGTGGATGGTGCCATCGACCGGTTCCGACGTGGACGCGCTGATGCGCGCAGTACCCACTGTGATGGTGCCATCCGGGTCCGTCGCAATAGGCCAGACCCTGCCATTCAGGGAAGTGACCGACTCGAGGAGACCCAGATCCTGGTAGGAAAAATCGCCGGTCACCACATAGGCACGCAACGTGCGATCCAGGGTGTCCTCGTCGGCAAACAAGCCCTGAATCAGTTCCGTTTCGGTGGCGACCCAAGCCGAATCGCTGGGCAGGAACAGGGTGTAGGGGCCATTGGTACTCAGCACTTGGGGTACCGTGGTCTGTGCCAACAGGTAAGCGGAAATCTCCAGCCTCGAATCCAGACCGATGTACCGGTTCAGGTTCAGTTCCGCATCATCCTCTTCCCGTAGAACGGTCGGGATGGGTTCGGACGTGACCGGTGTCCTATGCGGGGTGGGGGTGGCACTGGGACCGGCAGCAGTAGTGACCGCATCGTCAGACGGGGCCGGCGCGCGTTCTTCCGCAGGGGCAGTCGGAGGCGCCGTACCATTGGCCGCCGATGGGGAGGTCTCCGCCGCGTCCGGTGCCTGCACCGGAACCGGTGGCAGGAACGTGTGGGGAGTACCGAAAAGCAGTACATCCAGTACCGGGGCAAAGATGCGGATGCCGACTTCCAGGGTCTTGCAGTCGGGCAACTGGTTGTAAGCGCACAGGCGTCCCGCCAGCGTTGCGTTGTTATAGACTTCCTGCGCGATGGCCTCCAAGGTGTCTCCGGCTACAATGGTGCGCAGGCTCGCCTGTATTTCTTCGGGTACCGCCGGGTCCGGCGCAAAAGGAGTCGGTTCCGGCGTTGGGGTAGCTGTCGGCTCGATCTCCACCGGAAGGGGTGTCGGCGTGGGTTCTGCCGGCACTGCCGGTGGCGCGGTGCCGGGTGTCTCCTCGGACGGAGCCGTGGATTCGGGTAGGGCGGGAAGTTCGCCCAAATCGTCCAGCAAGGGGATGACAATCTGGCTGCCGACCCGCAGAATATGGCAGTCTTCCAGTCCATTGAAAACACAAAGCGGCTCGTAGTATTCCCCCACGCCGTAGGCCGCGGCCGCTATGCCGGCCAGAGTGTCCCCATACTGCACGGTGTATGTCGTGCCTGCGGTCGCGGCTGTTTCCTGCTCGTTCTGCGCCTCGGCCTGGGCATAAGCGGCAAAGGCATAGAACAGGGAAAGCAGCACAATCAGCAATATGACGCGGATGGCCAGGGGCCAGCGCAGGGACTTGGTTTTCATGTGTCTAACGGGGACTGGACCTTTTGCAGCAAGGGCAAAGGCCAACCGTTCATGCTGCTAAAACTCACAATGGGCTGGATGCAGAGTCGTTAAACCGGATCCTGTTCCCGAGACCATGCCACGGAAATCGACTGCCCCAAATATATCAAAAGTACGAAACAAGCAGGGAAATCAGGACAGCCTCCAGCATCGTTATACAGTGCAACACGATACGGTTCCTGGCAAGGAAAGATGGAGGAAAGGCGACGGCCGGATTCGAACCGGCGAATGGAGGTTTTGCAGACCTCTGCCTTAAACCACTTGGCTACGTCGCCTTAGATGGATGGGCTGTGGAGACCGAATCGCCACCAGTCCAGCCATGCCATTATGCTATCAAACCCCGTGATTTAGTCAACTGATCTTCTGCCTTTTCATGGTATGACCACCCTCATATGGGCATATGGGGGAACGGAAAAGAACGGCACAAAACTTTGGTACAAGTGTCAATGGGCATGGCCAAGTCATCATGTCCAAGACAAAAGCGGCAACGAGACTGGGCCGTAAGTGCCGTTGCGCCGGGTTTGTCATTCTGGGACCTGTACCCGCCACCACGGAGACGACATCCCCGTATGCCTGCAGTCGATCGCCGCTTCCGTCGGCACCGCAACGGAAGATCTGGCACTGCCTGCGGGCGCAGGTGGTGCCGGACGCACCGCGTTCATTCGCCTGCTGCACGTACGCGCGCGGGTGCAAGGCTCAGGCGTGCCTGCCCACATCGGCCATGACCGGGATGGACCTGAACGCCCGTTTCATGTCCGGGCCGGGCTTGCCTTCCCTGGTCTGGAGCCGTCCTGGCATGGCCTCGTGCGCGATACTTCCCGTATGCTTTCGATGGGCCTGTTACAACTTCCCGCCTTGCCGCAAGGAGATTTCTCATGATTGGGCGATTGTTTCGCATCACGACTCTTCTGATCTGCGTCATCAGTCTATGGGCCGGTTTTCTGAACCCGTGGGGCCCGGGCCCGAGTCTGGCGCTCGAGTCCGCCCGTGAAAGCGTTGTCATTGAAACTCTGGAAAACGGCTTGACCGTGATTCTGGCGCCCAAGGCGGGCTCGCCGGTAGCCACGGTCAATGTTTGGATTGGAGTGGGTTCTGCACAAGAGCCTCCTGCACTGAACGGCATCGCCCATTTCTTTGAACACATGATTTTCAAGGGCTCCGCCCAATATGCGCAAGTCGATGCGGTGGTGGAAGGATGGGGCGGCACCTCCAATGCCTCTACTTCCCTGGACTTCACGGAATACTATGTATCCGTGCCCAGCGAGCACATTGAGCCGGCGATCGACCTTGTGGCCGATATCCTGATTAACGGGCTCTTTCCCGAGGAGGAACTCGTCAAGGAACGTGAAGTGGTATTGCGGGAAGGTGATCAAAGGGAGGACGATCCCGATGCGTACTTTGCCTACCAGGTCTGGAACACGTTCTATGGGGATCATCCCTACGGGCAGCCCATATTGGGGACGGAAGAAACGGTGGCCCGTCTCACGCGCGATGACTTTCTGGCATGGCTCAAGACCTGGTACGTGCCCAACAACATGACCGTCATAGTGGCCGGAGGCTTCGAGCCGGACCGGGTCTTGAGCCAGGTAGAAACCCATTTCGGGGTTATGCAAGCCCGCGCGCTGCCATCCTTTGCTCCGCCGGCACCGCGCCCCGGTGTCGATCAGGCACCCGTCATTCTGACCCGGGACATTGAGCAGGAACGCCTGCTGATGGCCTGGCTGGGGCCTCCGGTCGAGGAATTCGATGATGTGGTGGCCATGGATGTGCTGCTGTACCTGCTGTCGGGGGGCCGCAGTAGCCGCCTGTACCGCAACGTGATCAGGGACTTGGGCACCATCACGGACGCCAGCGCCAATTACTTCACCACCCGGTTGCCCGCCATTTTCAGCCTGAGTGCCCAATATCCGCCCTCCCAGACCGAGGTGGCCCGGAGCGCGCTGCTCCACGAAATGGAGCGCCTTCTGGATGGGCATGTGACACCAGCGGAAATCGAGACCGCCAAGACGGTGCTAGTGGCCCAAACCGAGCTGGACGCGGAAAGCAGCAGTGGCCTCGCGCACTACCTGGGTTTCTACGCTACGGTCACCGGCAATCCGCGGGACACTTTCCGATATGTGGACCTGATCCGGCAGATCGGGGTGGAGGATGTGGTTGCCGTAGCCCGCAAATACATCACGCTCGGCGAACAGATGGAATTCCGCATGATCCCCGCTGCAGCGGGGGCCGCGGCCATACCCGTGTCCCGGGAAGGGTATCTGACACTGGATAATGGATTGCAGTTGATTCTGCGCGAGGATCCCTCCACCAACGTGGTGGCTTTTGAAACGTTCGTAGGTACCGGCACGGCGGTGGAGACTGCCGCGCAGGCCGGTATCTCGTCCTTCACGAATACCCTGATGTTGCTGGGAACCGCAACGCGGACCGAGGAGGAAATCTTTGAAGTGATAGAGAATTTGGGTGCTTCCCTATCGCAGGCCCAGTTGCCGGACATGGCGAATCTGTCCCTGACGGCCACTGCGGACACGTGGCCGGATGCATTGCCCGTCTATCTGGACGTATTGATGAATCCGGCCTTCACCGCAGAGAATTTCAACCGGTTGCAGCGTGACACCCTGTTGCAGATCGAGGCGGAGCGCGAGAGTCATTTCACCACCATTTACAACCAGCTCCTGGCAGCTCTCTATGGCGACAGCGGATATGGCAATCCGGAGCTGGGCACCGTGGAATCCATAGAAGCCCTTACCCTGGAGGAAGTCCAGGACTTTTATGACCACCACTACGTTCCGGAGAATATGGTGGTGGCGGTGGTAGGCAACATCAATGCCGATCTGATGGCGGCCCGTCTGGGCACGGAACTTGAAACCCTGAACCCGGCTCATGGGCCGATCGAAAGAGGTTCGCGGCATATCCGGCTTGAGACACCCCGGACCGTGACCACGGAACACGCCGAGGCCAATTTGGCGTGGCTGGTCATGGGCTTCCCGGGTCCGGCGGTGCAGGATGCCGACTATGCGCCCATGAAGATCCTGAACAGCATTGTGGGCAGTGGTGCCTCCAGTCGCATGTTCCGGATTGTCCGTGACGAGCAGGGTCTGGCTTATGCGGCCGGCTCCTTCTTCCCTTCGCGCGCGGAGCACAGCCACCTGGCAGTGTACGCGATCGTGCTTCCGGAGTACCGGGAGACAGTGACGAAGGTCATACTGGACATCCTGTACGACATCCGTGACCATGGGGTCTCCGAGGAGGAACTGTCCCTGGCCATCCAGCGCGAGCTCGGGGACTTCATCCTGAACCATGAAACCGCGGCGGAGCGCGCCTTTGATCTGGGCTGGTATGCCATGTTGGGTGCCGGACATGCAGTCGGCGTTGAGTATCCTGCACGCATCCGCTCTGTCACATCCGAAGATGTGCAGCGGGTAGCAGCGCAGTATCTGGACCACTATGTGATTTCCGTCCTCTTTCCACCGCAATAATGCCTGCGGGAGGCACACCGGGACAGCTGGGGGCGGTCTCCTGCTGTCCACTGCGTGCGGTCTTGCCGCTCACCCGCAGGGCCGGCCTGTGCCTTCTGTACCCCCCTGATCCGCCAATCTGCTGTCTGCGCCTGCAGGGGCGGCGGCAAGGGCCGTCAGGACATCCGGATGGTATCCGGAACCCGTCATTGGAAGCCTGGCCTTATGCTATAATCGGCCCGAAATAGGTCGCAACCCGGCGTGCATGCAGCACCCCTTCGTCGACGCCCTGCAAAGCCAACTTAAGTGGTGCTGTCCCTCACGTCTGGCCGGTCAGGAGAGACAGCATGGTCAAAGTCAAAGTGGAGAGCGTGAGGGTCAGCCTCATGTCTCAGCATCGCGTCGCGGTGTTGCAGGAAGATGACGGCGATCGATACCTGCCCATATGGATTGGCTCTTTTGAAGCCGAAGCCATTGCCATGCGGTTGCGCAACGAGAAAGCACCGCGGCCCCTGACCCACGACCTGGTGCACGCTTTGGTGGATGCCCTGAACGGCTTGGCGTACACGGTGATTTACAGTCTGGACAAGGACATATATCTGGCCCGTCTGGTGTTCAACGAACTGGATGGCGACGAGCGGGAAATGGAATGCCGCCCCAGTGATGCCATTGCCATTGCCGTGCGGTGCGAATGCCCCATTTATGTCAGTGAGGAAGTGATGGACGCCGCGGCCAAAGTGCCGGCAGAGGAAGTCAACCTGGACCAGATGGACGATGGGGACGAAGAGGGCAGCGAGTCCTCTGAGAACGACGGCAATCTGGATGTCTTTCGCGATGCACTGGAAGATCTCGACCTGGACAGTCTGCTCAAGCGCTGACCCCGCGCGGCATCTGCAGCCATTTCCCTAACCGCATCCGCTTTGCGACAGGACCGGACTTCCGGCGCTTTGGGGGTCTTCGTTTATATTGGAAGGTCCACCCCATGTAGATGCGCCGCCCCATGGACGAGCCCCCTTTGGCCCTCAATTCTGAAGACACGGAAGTCATCATGGATCTCGCCGCGGAGGTACGGCAGGGAACCAATGGCACGCGCAGGCACGTGTCGCGTTCTCCGGTAGATCCCGAGCAGGCTTTCCTGGGGGCCCTCCTGCTCAATCCCAAGGCGTACCTGGAATCGGAAAAACTGATCCGGCCCGAGTACTTCCGGCAGGAATCACATCAGGTCATCTACAAGGCAATGTACCGGCTGAATGAAAAGCGGCTGGAGATAGACCCGGTGTCCCTTGTGACCGAGATGCAGGGCCACGGACATCTGGAGATCTCGGGCGGGGCCGCGTATCTGGACGAACTGACCGAGAAATGTCCCACCTCGGTCAATGCCTTGACCTATGCCCACATTGTGGAGCGTCAGGCGTTGCTGCGCCAGCTGATGGTGGCGGCCGAGACCATTCGGCAGATGGCCGCCGAAGGCAAGCAACCCATCGAAGACATTTTGGACCAGGCCGAGCAACGGATTTTCCGCATCGGTCAGGCCCGGGTGGACAACGATCTGACCCCCATTCAGGACATCATGCTGGATGTGCTGGATCAGATGAAAGAAAATCGGGAAAACCAGAAGACGACCCGCGGCTTGCCCACCGGTTTCGCCCAGCTGGACCGGCTGTTGGGCGGCCTCAACAAGAGCGATCTGTTGGTGCTGGCGGCGCGTCCGGGCATGGGCAAGACCAGCTTTGCGCTGACGATGGCCTTGAACGCGGCCACCCGGTTGGAGTCCAAGGTGGGTATCTTCAGCCTGGAGATGGGCAAGGACCAGGTGGCCCAGCGCCTCCTGGCCATGGAGAGTGATCTGAATCTGCACCGCTTGCGGATCGGGGAACTGGGGAACGTCCAGTGGGACCGGTTGGAATTGGCGTCGGAACACGTGTCGGGCTCCAAGCTGTATCTGGATGACACTCCCGGTTCTTCGGTCTCCGATATTCGAGGCAAGTCCCGCCGGTTGCATGCCAAAGTCAATCTGGACCTCTTGATCGTGGACTACATGCAGCTCATGTCCGGCGCGGACAGCCGGGCCAATGGACGCTATGGCGAGAATCGCCAGCAGGAAATCACGTATATCAGCAGCTCGCTCAAGAATCTGGCCCGCGAGCTGGACATCCCGGTGGTGGCGCTGTCCCAGCTCAGCCGGGCGGTGGAGTCCCGGCAGGACAAGCGGCCTCTGCTGCAGGATTTGCGGGAAAGCGGCAGCATTGAACAGGATGCCGATGTCGTCATGTTCCTGTATCGGGACGACTACTACGATGAAGAATCGCTGGACCAGGGTCTGGCAGAGCTGATTGTGGCCAAGCACCGCAACGGCGCCTTGGGCAAAGTCAAATTCCACTTCAAGAAGGAGACCACCTCTTTCGTGGAACTGCCGGAGCAGAGACACGACTATCAGGCGCAAGACTCGGGATATGCAGCATGAAGCTGACCGGATTTCAAGGTTTCCCGGCGGGCGAGATGCATTCCATCCTGATGCCGCAGCTCTTTTATACTGACCTTTTGCCCAAGATTGACGACTTGGCCGAGCTGAAGCTGACTCTGTACATCTTTTTTCTGCTGCAAACCGAGCAGCATCCCGGTCCCTGGATCTTCGATGACCGTCTGCGCCAGGACCCGACTCTGCTGAGCATGGTGGCGGACACCTCGGATCTGTATGATCCCGGCACATTGCTGGATGCCGCCCTGGAACGCGCGCTCATTCGCAACACGTTGCTGCCTCTGGAGATTCAGGTGGAAGGGACGGACACCCCGCAGAAAGCCTATGCCTTCAACACGGAGAACGGGCGCAAGGCCCAGCAGCAGGCGCAAAGTGCGGCACCGGGTGCGGCTGCCCTGTCTCCGCCTGCCCCGGACCAGTCCTTGCCCTTCCGGTATTATCAGCAGAATTTTGGCCTGCTGACTCCCTTGGTGGCAGACTACATCCGAGATTTGGAGATGGAATATTCGGTCGACTGGATCTGCGAAGCTATGGAGATCGCGGTCCAGAACAATGCTCGCTCGCTGCGCTACGTGGAAGCAATCCTGGATCGCTGGACACAAGAGGAACGGGGCGATGGGTGACCGCAGTCGCAACGGTACCGCGCGCCGGCACGTCCCCGGCAATCCGTTCCCCGCGGCCCGGGAGAAAGGTGCGCAGCTGCGCTGGACTCCGGCCCGGGAGAGGGGACCGGAGGATGTTCCAGCCCCCGCGGAGTCCCAGTGTCCCCATTGCGGCGGCCTGGGTTTCTATCGCCGTGACGTGCCTCCGGGCCACCCGGACTTCGGAGAGGCCTTCCCCTGTGAATGCACCCTGCGGCAGCGGCAGGCCCAACACGTGAGCAAGCTGGGAAAGTACTCCCAACTGGAAGCCTTGGCGGACAAGGAATTCGTGACGTTCCTCACGGACCCGCCGCAGTATGACGAGCGGAGCTGCGAAAACCTGCGGACTGCCTATCAGCACAGCCTGGAGTTTGCCCGTCATCCCCAAGGCTGGCTGTTTCTGCAGGGCCGCCACGGGTGCGGCAAGACCCATCTGGCCGCGGCGATTGCCCACACCTTGCGGCAAAACGGCACACCGGTGCTCTTCAAGCCGGTGCCCGACTTGCTGGACCTGTTGCGTTCCAGCTACAACCCGGACACCGAAGTGTCTTTCGACCGCATTTTCTGCCTGGTTCGGGACGTGGCCGTATTGGTGTTGGACGATCTGGGGGCGCAGGCGGCCACCCAATGGGCCCAGGAAAAGTTGTACCAGTTGCTCAATCGACGCTATGTGGAACAAAAACCCACAGTGTTCACCTCCAATCTGGCGGTCTGGGACTTTGAGGAACGGCTGCAGAGTCGGCTCTCGGATGCCAGGATGGTGTCCCGCGTGGTCATCAATGCCCCGGATTATCGGATTCAGGGCGGGGCTGCGGGACCCAGTCAGGCGGCCGGGCCTCTGTCCGGTATGGACCGGGCATTTCTGCACAAAGATCGCAGCTTCCGGAATTTCGACGTGCACCGGGGCAGCAAGGCGGACAATCCGTTCTTCCAGAATGCCCTGAACGCGGCGCAGCAATTTGCCGCGGAGCCGCGCAGCTGGCTGGTGCTGAATGGCCCGCATGGCTGCGGGAAAACCCACTTGGCTGCCGCTATCGCCAATGCCTGGCGGGCCCAGAGGAGGTCGGTTCTGTTCCTGGAATTTACGGATTTGGAGGACTTTGTGCGGCAGTCCATGCAGTCCGGTTATCGCAGTCAGGCTGGACCGGCCCCCGCGTTTCCGGTGCTCTTTGATGCCTTGAAGAATATTCCCTGCCTGATCCTGGACGGGTATACCTACCGGACACCGCGAGTGGAATACACGGCGTCCGAAAGGGGTTCCTGGGTGCGTCGCAAAGTCAAAAATCTGCTGGATCACCGGTATTACGCCAGGCATCCGACCGTGGTGACGATGTGCATCCCGGATGAGGAGATCGAGGAATGGCTGGCGGCGCGCACGGAGACGGAACGGGCCATTAAAGTGACGGTCAATCCGTTCAGTGCCGGCCCGGCCCGGTGGCGGCGCAACCCCAAATCGTCCTACTAGAAAATGGTGTGCAGCGCATAGGAGCCCGCCCGGGCACGGCCCAGGCGGCAACCAGGGCAACACATCCTGGGCCGCGCCCGGCCGTCAGACTCTGGCCGACCCAGCGGGCTGGCCGAGTGCGGTCCCCGGCTCAGACAGAGGAATACACCGGGACGAGGTCCGTCAAGCCTTCCCACTCCTGCCAGATGTCCACATAGGCGCCATAGCCCAACGCATCGCAGTCCTTGTGCTTCAAGCGCGTGATGACAGCGTGGCGGACCTGGGGAGACAGATTGTAGCCGCCCGCATGATAGATCTGGTGGTGCGCCAGAATCAGATCGCCGGCCTGGCCCGTCAGCATTCTGGGCCCCTCCGGCAAATCCAGACGCGGAGTGCCTTCGGCCAGGACCTCATGCCCGTGTGCTCGGAAGTGCTGGGCGAAGGTATGGTGGGATTTGGGCCACACCGTGAAATTGCCGCTCTCCGGTGCCGGCAAATCCACCAGGTAGACCACGGCAAACAGGGTGAAGCCCCGGCGATACTGGCCCTTGGGCTGGCCATTGGTGCCGTTTCCTACGCCATCGATGTGACCTCCCAGCCGCGGGGCCGTGTCCGGGGCATCCGGGAAACGGGGATAGGGCTTGGCCGTGGTTACGGGCAACACGTTGCCGGTGCCCAGCAGCTCCTCCGCGACTCGCATGGCGTCGGATTTGCGAAAGAGATCCAGGATGACATCGGCCTGCAGCAATTCGGCACAGAAAAAGCCGGAGCGGTGTCGGCTGGCGTCCTCGCCTGTCTTGCCGATGTGGCCGATAGAGTGATTGACGGCGCGCAGGGCCTTGTGAACCAAATCCATGGGCACGAGCCCTGCCAACTGGATATATCCGTCTTCGATAAACTGTCTTTTCTGGTCTGTCGTCAACATGTCCGGATTTCCCCAAAACTGAAGCCGGCCGCGATCCGCGGGCTCCGCATCCGGCCTTTCGCCCCGGCGCGTGCCGGGACTGCCGCGGCAGCCGGACAAGACCCACAGTCAGGATACGACATGCTATCACGCCAAGGCCGAGTGCGCCGAGACACGATTTGTCATAAGTGGAAGAGACAGACAGGTCGGGCGGAAAAGGCAGAGTGTATCCCGCGATCTGGCCTGTCCTTGGCTACCCCGCGGAGTGCCCTGTCGACAGGTACCCCCGGATATGCTGTGGATGTGCCATGCTACATCCGCTGTCGGCATCCATGGACGCAGCAGCAAAAGTATGGCAGGAGTTACCAGACCTGCACCGCAAACTGCATGGCTCCGGATTTTGCCAGGCGACATGAAAGCCACCAAATCCTGCAAGCATGCTGCTGCCTTCTGAACATCTGGTGCTCAATGGTGTATGGCCCAACTCCCGCGGTGTATCGCCCAGAGGTCCTGGCCAGGAAGCCAGGGTCGCGTGTACCGATGATGTGCCATTGCCCTTGCGGGATGGAGCATGATATCGCCTGGTGCCTGTTGGTCCTGGCGGTGGGCCACCGCGGAGCCGGGCTGTTGCAAGACTGCCAGGATGCCGGTGTACCTTGCCTTGACGGTTTTTTTATCCCACCGAAGGTGGAGCAAGGGGGCAAGCGCAGCGTTCCCTCCGCACACGCGTTCCACGCACGGCCCCCCGGCAAGAGGTCGTGTGCGGTGCCGGAGGGCCAGGGTGAACGCCCAAGCCACCGCACCATTGATTGTGCCCCCATATGCAATACAGGTCCCTGTACTTAGTCACAGGTATACAGTTCCCTTCTGCAACGCTGGGGAGGCGATCTGCATCCCCGCCATATTCTCCATCGCCGTTGTATAATGCCGCCACCTGACAGACGGGCTGGGTGGATGTTTTCATGGAGTTTCCAAGGGTATGGTGGCGGGCCATGGGATTGGCTGTCGGCATCGGGCTGGCCGTTGCCTGTACGGCCCCGGAGGTGTTGCCGCCCCCCGCGACCCCGACCTCCGCCGCGGAGTATCTGGAGAAGCCGCAGCCGGTTCTTGTGCAGGGTGCCTTGGTACCCCAGCCGGCCAACGCGCCCGTGACAGAAGAACCGACCCCGCCGGCCGTGCCGCCGTCTTCGGAACCGCCTGAGGCATCCACGCCCGTATCGCCGCCTTCCGTGTGCGCCACAGTCGATACAACAAGGCTGAATGTGCGGTCGAGTCCCAGCGTAACCGACACAAACCAGGTGGGCTTCATCGAACGCGGTGATGTCTTTACCATCGTTGGCAACAACAGTGACGGTTCCTGGTTGCAACTGGACATACCTGTCATCTCCGGTGATACCTGGGTGAGTGTCCAGTTTGTAGTTGAAGGCCCCTGTCCGTAGCATCGCGCGGATGGGTACCGCGCGCAATATGGGCCGACAGGATGCAAGATGACCGGGCAAGTCCTCCATGGCCTGCGCCCGTTGTTGCTCTGGTGGCTCATTCTGGGTACGTTGACCGCAGCGGGTCTGGCCGTCTCGGCCAACGACCGCAGTCGGGTCTGGATGTCCCGCCGTGTAGGAGAAGACAGCGGGTTGTCCCAGATCAAAGGGATGACGGACCTGGCGCGGCAGTGGACCAGACCCCGGGTTGACACCGCTGACGAACGGATCCCGGCCCGGACTGTCACCGCGCCGTACGGTGTGAACACCTTTCTGCATCACGAAGTGGGGCAAGCCCGCCGTCAAGCCGTGATCGGACTGGCGGCGCAGGCCGGCTTTGCCTATCTGCGTCAACCCATGCCGTGGGAGGACGTGGAAATCCATGGCGCCGGCGATTTCATGGATCGGCGGAACGACCCTGCCCGCAGCGCCTGGTTCAAATACGACAACATTGCCAGTCTGGCTCAAGCCGCCGGTCTGCAGCTCGTTTTCCGGCTGGACGATCCACCGGCTTGGGCCATCGGCAACGAAGCCGTTCTGGGATCCCAGGCCCCGCCCCGGAATTTCCAGGATTACGCGGATTTCGTGGCCGCCGTGGCCACGCATTTCAAAGGCAGAGTGCGCCACTACCAGCTCTGGAACGAGCCCAACATCTTTCCCGAGTGGGGCCATCAGCCGGTCTCGCCGGAAGCCTACGCAGCACTGCTGCAACGGGCCGCTGCCGCCATCCGGGCCGCGGATCCGGAGGCGGTGATCGTGCTGGCCGCGATGGCCGCCACCACCGCGTATACGGGCGACTCCCATCCCGGGGGGAGTCTCCACGACCTCGTGTACCTGGAACGGCTGTATCAGGCGGGCGCGGCGCCCTGGTTTGACGTGCTGGCCGTGCAGGGATACGGACTCTGGTCCGGTCCCGCAGACCGGCGCATGCATCCCCTGGTCATCAATTTCGGTCGGGTACGGTTTGTCAGGGACCTGATGGTGCATCATGGCGATGCGGACAAACCGATCTGGATCTCCGAAATGAATTGGAACGCTGTGCCGGCCGGTCCAATGGCTCCCTTTGGCCGCGTATCGCTTGAGACGCAGGCCCGGTATCTGCCCCTGGCCTTCGAGCGCATTGAGGAGTGGCCGTGGGTGGAACTGGCCAACGTCTGGTATCTGAAACGGGCCCAGCCGGATTGGGAAGAGGCCAACGATCCGCAGGCCTATTTCCGTCTCATGACCCATGACGGAGAATTGATGCCTGCCTACGGGTCGTTGCAGGCGTACCTGCAAGGAGTGAGAGAGGTTCACGCCTCCTCGGGAGAATAGCGGCATAATGCTGGTCACGCAACTGACCGTGGGGCTGCTTGAAGAGAATTGCTACGTGCTGGGTTGCCCGGAGACCCGGCAGGCGGTCATTGTTGACCCGGGTGATGCGGCCTATCAGATTCTGCAGGAGATCGAAAAGGCTGATCTGAGGGCGGCCGCCATAGTCAATACCCATGCGCACTTTGACCATATCCTGGCGGTTAACGACATTGTGAAGGCGACAGGGGTGCCCTTTTACCTGCACGAGCTCGACCTGCCTACGCTGGCGGAATGCCCCCATCACATTGCGGCCTGGCTGGGCACGCGCATTGAGCCCGTGCACCGGCCCGATCACTACCTGAAAGCAGGTCAGGTCCTGCATTTTGGTACAATCGCCCTTGAAGTCCGATTCGTGCCGGGACACGCCCCGGGCCATGTGGTTTTTGTAGTCCATGCACACAAAATGGTCTTTGCCGGAGATACCCTGTTCCGACAGAGCATCGGGCGCTTTGATTTGCCTGGTGCCGACGGACCGTTGCTCCTGCAGTCAATCCGGCAGGAACTGTTGACATTGGATGATGAATACACCGTCTACCCGGGTCATGGTCCCGATACCACGATTGGGTTTGAGCGCGTCCACAATCCGTATGTGGGTCAAAATGCTTCCTTGGCGCTGTAGCTGCGGGCAGGCTGGTTGAGCATGTCCGTCGCCGCCGGTCTTTGGGGCTGGATGCACCGTCTCCTCGGCGCGGTGCAGACCCGCGCGGACGAAACTCAAGGTGAAGCCCGGTCCTGGGCCGCCGGCAGCGCGGACCAGGCTCCGGTGAAGGTGTTCGAGACCTGTTTTCCCCTGGAAGCCGAGGTAATTCGGGGATTTCTGGAAGCTCACGACATTCCGGCCGCGGTCCAGCAGGAAGCCATAAGCCGGGCCTATCCCCTCACAGTGGGAGACTTGGCAGACACCCGTGTATGGGTACCGGCGGCGCTGGCGCCGCAGGCCCTGGAGCTGCTGGCCGCACAGAAAACGGCCACCACCCGGCAGGCAGAGGCGACCAGGGCAAATTCCATTGGATAACGTGATTTCCAGCCGGGCCAACGCGGTCCCCGTTACGGAGCCGGGCCGCCGGTGGTGGGGGAGCAAATCCACTTTTTCGCTGGTCAGTCTGGCCGCGATTGCCGTGATCATCGCGCTGATTGTCAATGCTACGTTGGATACCGGCATGTACTACTTGACCGTGGATGAATACCACAGCCGTCTGGACACTTTGCGCGGTGACAAGGTGCGGGTGAGTGGCGAGGTGGTGGCCGCCTCCGAAATATGGGATGCCCAGGCCACCCGCCTGGAATTCAGAGTGCAGGATGCAGGTGGCCGGCACGATCTGAAGGTGGTCTATTATGGGCCGCGGCCGGACAATTTTCACAGAGCCACCTCCGCTATTCTGGAAGGCACCATGGCCGCGGACGGCACCTTTCAGGCCGACACGCTGCTGACCAAATGTCCCAGCCGGTATGAAGAGGCTGCTCCGGTGGATGGGGCAGCCCCCTGAGACAGGCGGGGCATGTCCGCTGACACATCAGCGCCGGGAATTCCACTGATCGAAGTCCGGGGCCTTGAGAAGTCCTACGGCTTTCGTCCCGTACTGCGCGGCGTCACGCTGGCGTTGCACACGGGCGAGTGCGTGGCGCTGCGCGGGGAAAACGGGGCTGGCAAGAGCACGCTCCTGCGTATTCTGGCCGGTCTGTCCCGCGCCGAAGCCGGCAATATGCTGTGGCGGGGGCACCCTCTGGACAGGCGGGATCCCTATGTGCGATCGCACATAGGGTATCTAGGTCCTGATCCGGCGCTGCACGGGGCCCTATCCTTGACGCAGCATCTCAAATTCGCGGCCCAATTGCATGGGCTGGTAGAGGCGGAGGGGCGGGCGCGCAGTCTCTTGCAGTCTGCGGGACTGGGTTTCTCGGTGTCCCGGCCCGTGCGCGAATTCAGTCGGGGCATGCAGCAGCGGGGGGCCTTGTGCCGCGTCTGGCTGCCTGATCCGCGCCTGCTGCTGCTGGACGAACCGGGGGCGCATCTGGACGAAGCCGGTCTCTTGTTTCTGGAAGCGCTGATTGCCCAGCGGCAGGCCGCCGACCAGGCCATTCTGTTGGTGACGCATCGTCCGGAACTGGCTGCCCGTTGGGCGGACCGCACCTTGTACCTGCGGCAAGGTACGGTGCATCCGGCGGCGGATGTCGTATGACACTGTCCTCCGCTGCTCCTGGGGCGGTGTACGACCCGGCCCAGGACGTGCTGCAACGGCGTCATGGACCGGTCATGCAATTGTGGCGCGGTACGGGGCTGGTGCTGTGGCAGAATTTGCAAATCGAAGCCAAGGAGTTGGCCGCCGTGGTGCCCATGGGCGCCGTGGGCTTTCTGGTGGCGCTGATCATGAGCCTGATCGCCGATGTCGGCATCCCCGCCTCGCGGCCGCTGGCGGCCGGAGTCTTGTGGGGGGCAATGCTTCTGGCCGGGCCTATTGGCCTGGAACGTCAGCACAGCGGGCCGGATTTCCATGCCGTCATGTCCTGTTTCCTGCTGGCACCGCTGCCGCGTCCCGCCATCTATCTGGGACAGTGGCTCTTTCATTGTCTGCTCATGCTCGGTACAGCCGGTGTGGCACTGGTGGCAGTGGCAATGTTTTGGGATGCACCCGTCGGGCAGGTTTGGATTCTGGCCAGCGTGCTTCTGGGCTGCATGGGGTTCAGCGCGATCGGGATTGTGGTGTCAACATTGACGGCCACCATGCCCAGGAGTCGGGGATTGTTGGCCGTGGTGTCGTTGCCCTTGATGGTGCCGCTTTTTCTGATCGGCACGAGTCTATGTCGCACAGTCTGGGACGGCGCGTCGTGGCCATCGTTTCAACATGGATTCTATCTGCTTCTGCTCTACAATGGGCTGGGATTGCTGGGCGGTCTGTGGATCTCCGAGCGGATCTGGCAGGAATGGTCATAGACGGGATTCTCCATGCTGAACGCCACGTGGAGCCGAGTGCATGGGTGGGCAACGTACGGGCTCATCGCGGGCATGACGCTGTCCCTTTGGGCCGGCTTGCGCTACGCGCTCCCTGCCGCCAATCTGACCGGTGCGGAGCAAACCGCGCAACGCATCTTCTATGTCCATATGGGGTCCAACATGATGGCCCTGACAGGATTTCTGATCGCCTTGGGTGCCAGCCTCCTGTATTTGATTCGGCGGAAGTTGATCTGGGATGCACTGGCCGCCGCGGGTGTGGAAGTCGGGCTGATCGGCGGGTTGGGCACCGTGATCTCGGGCAGTATCTGGGCCAAGCCCGCCTGGGGTACATATTGGACCTGGGATCCCCGCCTGACCACCGCGACGATTTTGATACTGATCTATGTTGCCTATTTGCAACTGCGCAACGGCCTTGCGCATCCGCAGACCCGGGCCCTGTTTGCCGCCCTCTACGCCGTGTTGGCCTATGTCACGGTACCGCTTACCTACTACTCCGCCATCTGGTTTCGCAGTATTCATCCCATGATGTTCTTTGCCAGCAACCCCGAGGCCGAAGGGGAGTTCGGCACCGTGCTGGGGCCCTCCATGCAGTTTGCGTTGCAGTCTGCCATGGGCGTCTTCATTCTGCTGGGCCTTACCCTGATCGTCCTGCGATGGCGCATGCTGCATTTTGATACCCGCGTCCGTATCCTTTGGAGCCGCTTCAACTGATATGTCTTTCCTGGTCGCCACCATGATCCTGCTGTGGCTGGTGGTATTGCTCTACGTTGTATTCCTGGTCCACAAGCAAAAAGCGCTGGAAGAGCAGTTGCAGGAGCTGGAAGAGCAGTTGCAGAACCTGCCGGAGCAGAACGCGTAGGGCCTATACATGCCGTGGCCGCAGTCTGTTGTAAGTTTGTTTAGGGACTTACTTTATATACCTGAGTACACAGCAAGACAGGTGTCGGGACCAGGATGCAACCTGTGCTACCACACACAAAGGCGACACGCAAGTGGCATTGCGCATCGCCTTCTCCAGACACAGAAATGGTACTTCCAGGCCTGAAGGGAGCTTCCAGGCCTGCATCCGGCCCCGCGGGTATGCCTACATCGTGTATGCGTGTAGGCCGTGCCTGCCGCACTTGGGCGGCAGGGGGCTGCCACGGGCGCGTTGGGGCTGGATCGCAACGTGCGACAGACTACGGACAGCGCTGGCACGGTATATCGGATGACAGACACCACCCGGCTGGAAGCCAAAACCAGGCGGTACCCGCGCCGGCCGGCCCAGGCCCATACGGTGGTCATGGAGGAGCTCAGGGTACAGGCCATGACCTGCCCGGTCCGGGGTACCGTGGATCGGCCTGGGGAAAATGTCCAGGGGCCGGTTGTCTACATCAGCCAGCCCTGCAGCCGCTGCGGCAACACCGACAAGATCAACCGGCGCCTGCAGGCCGCCTTTGTGTATCCAGTGTGCGGTCTGGCAGTCAATGCCGACCACAATGCGGCAGTAAACATTTTGGAGAGACACCGTCTCTCTGTGGCCCGCGGGACAGGGGCCGCTGCTCGGTGAGAGGCATTCTCGATGGAGACCTCACCAACCCGGGAACAGAATCTGCCGTAGTCTGTGGACCGGGTAGATAAGTCCCTAAGTTTATGCAGGCCCAAGCCTGTTGCATCCTGCTGAAATCCGGAGGAGACCTGCTTTGACTCACCACGAAGGCATCGCCGTGCCCGTCCAGCCTCTGCGTCTGGCCTGGGTGTCTACTTTGCTCCATTCCATTGCTTTTGTTTTGGGCTTCGCCCTGGTCTTCACCTTGCTGGGTTCCGCGGTAGGGTTTATCGGACGTGGCCTGACGGATGTTCTGCCCGCTATTCAGAAGGTAGGGGCGATCCTGCTGCTTACCTTCGGCCTGGTCACGATTGGGGTCATGCAATGGGTCCTGGATCGGCTGGCGGCCCATCCGGCCACAGCCTCCAATCCGGCTGTCAAGCCCTTGATCGCGGCCCTGACATTCGTCAATACCCTGCTGTACACGGAACGCCGGGTCAGCGCGGTGCACAGTGTAAACCGCCGTCTGGGATTTCTCAGCAGCTTCCTGATGGGGGTCAGTTTCAGTGCCGGCTGGGTGCCCTGTGTGGGGCCCGTGCTGGCCAGTATTCTATTCATTGCCAGTGACAGTGCCACAGCCCTGTCCGGCGCCTTGTTGCTGTTTGTCTTCAGCCTGGGTCTGGGCCTGCCTTTTATGGTGACCGGTGCCGCCTTTGGTACCATCACGCCGTTCCTGCGCCGCCTGAACCGGCACTTGCGGATCGTCAGCCTTGTGAGCGGTTTCTTCCTGTTTTTCGTGGCATATCTGCTGTGGACCGATCGTCTGATCGCACTGACCGCCGCCTTCGGCAGGCTGAACGCCTTGGCCCTGGACTGGGAAGAAGCCATCACGACTGCCTTGGGCCTCTCCATCAGCCTGGATGCCAATGTGCTGGCGGGAATTCCCATTGCCTTGATCGCCGGCCTGATCGGTTTCTTCAGTCCTTGTGTGCTGCCTCTCATACCCGCGTATATCGGGTATCTGAGCGGTATGTCCCTTGCGGCCGGGACCCGCTGATGTTCCGGCAAGCGCGTCGGGACGCGCCGCCGGTGGCCGTCTGTATCTGTTGTTGGCTGGCCCTGATGCTGGTCAGTGGCTGTGCCGACCCGGAGGCTGCGGCCCCCACACCCCTGAATCAGGAGGCAGTGGCCGCATCCGCGCCGGAGACCGCGGGCCAGTTTGTGCCTCCCTTTGAGCTGGGAGCCGGTTTTCCCGCGGGTGTGGTCACCGCCAGTCGCGCCGCTGCCCTGCAGGAAGGTGCACCGGTGCCGGAATTTGCCTTGGCCTTTGCCGATGGTACCCGCCTGTCCACTCCGCAGCTGGCCGGACGCGCGCTGCTGATCAATTTCTGGGCTACCTGGTGTGGACCCTGTCGCCATGAAATTCCCATCATTCTGGAACAGCAGGACCGGTATCCCGAGGATCTGCTGGTGCTGGCCGTCAATGTCAAGGAAGACCGCGCGGCAGTGACGGATTTTGCTGCCGAATTTGCCATGCACATTCCCGTGATCCTGGATCCGCCCGGGGATATCGTCCGCCAGTTTGATGTCCGGGCCTACCCCACCTCGATCTTTGTGGATGCCCGCGGCCATCTGGTCGCTCGCTGGCAGGGGGTATTGGACGCGGCCAAACTTGAGGAGTTGGTCCAGGCCACCCTGACCGCTGTTGAATAACATGAAGAACAACAGTATTCCCGAGGCGCCAGAAGCAGTCAATATGGACGTTGTGGATTCTGCATCCGCCTTGACCGTGCCCCGCTGGATGGTATCGCTGCTGGTCCAGGGAGTCCGCCATTGGCTGCCTCTGCTGGCTGCCCTGACCCTTTTCTACGTAGGGTTGTCGTTTCTGGCCCCGGTAGCGATGCATCAGGGACGCGAAGAGCTGGCCCGGCGGATATACCATCTCTATTCCTTTACCTGTCACCAGTTGCCGACTTCCAGTTTCTGGCTGTTTGGCACAGACAAGCCTTTCCGGGCCCGTTTGGATGACGTGTCCGTGGGGGCGGCTGACATGGCTGCCCGGGAGTACGTGGGAAGCCCGGCGGTGGGTTTCAAGTCCGGCATGTGTTGGCGTACGCTGGCCATTTATGGATCCGTGGCCGTATGGCTCACGGCATACCTCGGGATGCGCCGCAGCTGGAGAGCCTTGCCGCTGTGGGCAGGACTGATACTGGTACTGCCCATGGCCGCAGACGGCATCAGTCAGATGCTGGGCCTGCGCGAAAGCAATGTGTCTCTGCGGCTGCTTACGGGCCTGCTGTTCGGGCTGGGTGTAACCTGGACCTTGGTGCCGCGGGTGGACGCGGCGATGCGGGACGTGGTTGCGGAGCTGCAAGGCCGGTAAACGCTTCCGGAAATTCGGGATCGCAACCATTCCCGAATCGGCTGAAGGCGATGTGCTGATTGCCCCGGTCTTGCCCCGGGAAGCACCTTGGAGACACCCTGCGCCACTCTCGCCAAATCTCGGCAGCGCCAAGGTCTGGGCAAGCAGCCACGACTTCCCTGGCCCGTGCTGCCACGCACCCATCTCTGACGTGCCTGTACCATGCCTGTCCCGGCAACGTCCCGATCCATAGGCGCCCGTGGCCCTGGTACTGCGGTTCTTGCAGGGTCAGGCCCTTGGCCGCCGGAGCGGATGCAGACGACCTGCACCTCCAGGCGTTTTCGGCGCGGCCACCGGGAGCCGGCAACCTCGTTGCATGTATGTATCATGCTGGCAAGCAGGCACCGGCAGCGCGGTCGCTGCAGTTCTCAACTCCCGGTGTCGGGTCCGGGGACTGCCGTGCCGCACTGGAGCATTGCCAGCCGCCACCTGAAAACCGGAGAATCCCATGAGACCTGACTTTTCCATTATTCCCCCGGTCATGAATCCGACGCTCTCGCCCCAGATGGAGCGAGATGTCCGGTTTTTCCTGAAGTGGGGCTACCTCGTCGTGGAGAACGCGCTCTCGCCGGCGCAGGTGAAAACCCTGAGAGCGGCGCTGGACGAGACGTTTGCCCGCGTGGGGGAAATGTTCACGCATACGCTGCTGGAAGAGGACGACCGTTTCGCTTTCCTTCTGGACAACCCGCCTGTGTTGCAGCGCATGCAGGCTATTCTGGGCAATTGCGTACAGCTGCACAGTGCCACTGCCCGTGTGACGGAACCCGGCACTCCGGATCAGGACTGGCATCGCGACATGCCCTGGCCCGTGGATCCGGAAGGCACCCCGTACGGCAGCGTGCCGGCCCAGATCAACTGCGGGTACTATTTGGACGCCCTGACCCTGGAAAACGGCCCCATCGCCGTGGTGCCGGGCAGTCAAAAGGCACTTTTCAAGCCTCCTCAGGGCCATCCCCGGTTTCCTGACGAACTTGTGATACTGGCCCAGCCGGGGCAGGCAATCATGTTCAACGGCTGGATATACCATCGGGGCATGGCCAACCATTCCGAGACCCGTCGGCGGGTCTGTCTGATGTGCTACCAAAACGCCTGGATCAAGTCCCGGGAACCCTTTGACGGACCGCGCGTCACCGCCATGCGGGAACAGGGCACCCCAGCCCAACGACTGTTGCTGGGCGAAATCTGGAAGTGGTAGAGCCGGTGCCGCCTGTGTTTCCTTCTTGACTCTGTTTTGATCCAGAGCGTAGAATGCCCTTTTGCCTGCTGGCAGGATGGCCAGAGGCAGCAGCATGCAACAGGCTTGACATTTATGCCCAACATTCAATCCGCCGCCAAGCGGGCCCGCCAGAACATCAAACGTCGCGAGGCCAACCGGTTCTATCGAGCCAGAGCCCGCAATGCGGTCCGTGAAGCGCGGGCGGCGATTGCCGCAAGCGAAGAGGATGCTGGCGAGGCCATCCGGAGCGCAGCCGTGGCCCTGGACAAGGCGGCGCGTCGAAAGGCCATTCATGCCAATCAGGCTTCCCGCACGAAATCCCGGCTGATGCAGCAACTGAACGCGGGCCGGGCGGACGCCTAGCGGGGCATGGACCGGGCAGAAGCCGGCCGGCGCCGGGCCTGTACCCGAGTCCAAATCCCGCCCCGGCAGAGAGACGGCTGTAACAGCCGTCTCTTTTTTGCGGTCCGGAGAATCACGTCAGCCGCCGGGGAATGCGGTTTGCCAGACGCGTGGTGACGTCGTATTCGATAGTGCCCTCCTGCGCGGCCACGGTATCGGCCCGCTGGCTGCCGTCCCGGGTGTCTCCAATCAATATGGCTTCGTCTCCCGCCTTGACGGCCGCGGGGCCCAGGTCAGTGACATCGGCAAAGGACAGATCCATGCACAGACGCCCCACCAGGCGCGCCGGGCCGCCCTTGAACAGCACGGTGCGGCAGCCGGCACTGGGCCACAGCAGGCCGTCGCCATACCCCACAGGCAGTACGGCAATCCGGCTGGGGCGGGCCGCTTTGAAGATCTGGCTGTACCCCAGACCGCTGCCTGTGTGCAGGTGCCGCACTTGGGCGACGCGTGCCTTCCATTGCAGGACAGGGGCAAAGGGCGCGGGCAACCGACAGGAGGTGCTGTCCGGATTCAGCCCGTACAGGCCTCCGCCCAAGCGCACCATATCGAAATGGGCCTCTGACCAGCGCAGAATGGCGGCCGTATTTGCACAATGGCACAGCGGGGGCCGCAATCCCTGGTGCTGCAGCTCGCGGACCAGCGTCTGGAAGATCTGCAACGGTCTCCGGTCTACTGCGGCGACTGCGGCCGCCGCGGAATGAAACTGGGTGAAAAGACCCTCGCATTCAATACGGTCAAACCCGTCCGCCAGCTTCCGGATCGTCCGCGGCACCTCGGCAGGCTGCAGGCCCAGGCGGTGCATACCCGTATCCACCTTCATGTGGACCTTCAGCGGGCCGGGGCCCGCCCGCGCGGCCGCGAAGTCCTGCAGCGGCCGCAGTTGGCCTTCTTCATGGATCGCCAACGAAATGTTCTGGCGGGCTGCTATGGGCCAGTCCTCCTGGGGAGTGTAGCCCAGCACGAGAATGGGCAGCACAATGCCCTGCTGGCGGAGGGCCGTGGCTTCATGCAGGCGAGCGACCCCCAGCCATTGCACCTCCGGTCTGTCCTGCAGCAGGCCGGCGACCTCATGCAGTCCATGGCCGTATGCGTTGGCTTTGAGCACTGCCATCAAGCGTGTCTGGGGCTGCAGCAGCCCGCGCACGGCCCGCACATTGGAGGCCAAGGCAGTTTGTCGCAATTCGATCCAGGTCGGAGGGCTGAGTTCAGCCATGATTTCGGCTGCAATGCAACGGTCGCGTGCAACCCTCCGGGAATTAGGCGGACGGCAAGGCTCGGGCCCGCCCCAGCGTGAAGAGCAGGACCGAACCGACAGCCAAGAGGATGGCGCCTATGTGAAAGAGGGTGATCGGTTCCCGCAGCAGGACTCGGCCTACCAGGAGCGTGAGGGTCAAGATGGCTATGGCGGAATACAGGGCGTAGAACGTGGCTCCAAAGTAGGTGTACAGAAAGTAGAAGGCAATCATGGTGATGGCCAGACCCAGGCCGGTCCAGAAAGCCCACATGAAATTCTGTGTGACGAGAGCCATGACATTGGTTTTGGGCAAGAACGGAATCAGCAGCAGGCAGAACACCGTCGCCATGGCCAGGTACAACGTGACAAAGACGAATGGTGCCTCGGATACCTGAGCCCGCCTCTGGCCATAGACGAAGAGCGCGTTGCCCAGAGCCCCCAGTGTAGCTATGGCAATCGCAAGGCCGATTCCGCGCATTGGGGAGGTCCGGTGTGCCGCGGCCGCTCAGAGCAGCGTCCAGTCGAAGATCACGCCCATCGCCGCCGCACGCTGGGTCAGCAACATGTCGTACGCCTCCCGGGCCTGCGTGGGAGAATACGTATGACTGATCAATTCCAGGATGTTCATTTGGCCGCGCGCCACATAGGTAAAAAACAGCTCCGCGATCTTCTGGTTGGACCAGTACTGAAACTCGGACGCCACCTGCGGTGGATGCGAGTCGTGAGCGCCCACCACCTTGAGGCCTCGGATAATCACGTCTGAGGTCAACTGCTGTCCCGAAGGGGTGCCGGTATCCCCCAGCAAAAGCAGGGTGCCGAATTTGCGCGGCAATTTCAAGGCCGTGGCAAAGACCTGGGGAAAGCCGGTCACGTCATACACGACATCCGCCATGCGCCCCTCCGTCAGTTCCGCCACTGCCGATACGGCTTCGGCCGCGGTCACGGGGAAAGTGTGGGTGGCCCCGGAAATCTCCGCGAACTCCAATCTCGGCGTAGCCGGGTCCACCCCAATCACGTGACGCGCGCCCATCAGGCGTACATATTGAATGACCAGCTGGCCCAGAATGCCCAGTCCAATGACGACTACGTCGTCCCCCATGGTATGTTGGGCCTTGCGCACGCCGTTCTGCACGATCTTGGCCAAGGCAATCCAGGCCGCTTCCTTGAAGGAAATTGCTTCCGGGATCGGAGTCAACGCGTTTTCCGGCAGTACGGCAAACTGGCGATGGCCCGCCCGGAAGGCTACCCGCTGACCCACCTCGAACTGCCTTGCTCCCTCCCCGCGGGCCACCACGACCCCGCCGTTGCTGTACCCGGGATAGAACGGATACGTGACCCACATGTCCCAGTGGGTGCCGGGCTCAAAATTGCGTTGATAGCAGATGCATTCCGTGCCCGAGGAAATGAGGGAGGCCTTGGTTTCCAGCAGGTATTCGCCCGGTCCCGGCGCAGCCACCGCCAGGGTTTGCAATTCCAGTTCCTCTTGGCCCGTGAAGACGATAGTCAGCGATTCTCTAGGCATTTAGGGGTTCCTTGATGGGGGGGTTAGCGCGGTATCCAGTATCTGCATGGTGTGCTGCACAGGAATGTCGCTGTGCAGGTGGCGCAGGTGGGTGCGAATCTGAAACAGGCATCCGATGTTGCCCGTGACCAGCAAGTCGATGTCGCTCAAGATCGCCGCCTGGGCCTTGAGCCGCCCCAACTGGTCCGCGGTTTCCGGATGCTCAATATTGTAGATGCCCGCCGACCCGCAACAGAATGCCGCCTCGGTCAGTTCCACCAGTTCCAGACCTTCGACCTGCCGTAGCAGCGCCCGGGGCTCCGCCGTGATGCTCTGGGCATGTTGCAAGTGGCAGGCATCATGGTATCCCACGCGCAGGGGCGGGTCCAGCTTCAGCCCGGCGGGCGCTGCCATTTGGCTGAGAAATACAGAGATGTCCTGTGTATGTGCCGCAATCTGGCCCGCCCTGTGCGCCAGCGGTGTGTCCTTGAACAGGAGCGGATACTCGTGCATTCCGGAGCCGCAACCGGCCGCCGTGGAGAGGAGTACGTCAATATCGGCCGGCACCGCGTCAAACAGTCCCCGGGCTTGTGCCTGCGCCTGGGGAGCTTCCCCGGCATGCATGTGCAGGGCTCCACAGCACACGTGCGCATCCAGAAAGGTGAAATTCACTCCGTAGGCCTGCAAGACGCGGGCCGTGGCCTGGTTGATTTCAGGGGCCAGCACGGATTGTGCACAGCCGGCCAGGACGGCAATCCTGGGGCCCTCCGCAGACCGGGCCTGGGGCAAGGGCGCTGCTTTGGGCATGCGTTCCGGGATGAGTCGGATCAAGGGGGTCAGGGTGGCCGGCGCCAACCCGTGCAGAAAGCGCGTGGCCCGGCCGATGGTCAGGGCCGCACGCAAACGACGCGGGAAAGGCAATATGCGCAGGGCGAGGGCCCGGCGCAGCAACTGTCCCAGGTTCCGGTGCGAATTGGTCTCTTCACCCAAGGCCCGGAAGGGCGAAAGCAGCTGTCCATACTCCACGCCGGAGGGACAGGCCGTGACGCAGGCCATGCACCCCAGGCAATTGTCTACATAGGGCATGGCCTCGGCCACCGGCAGCGCTCCTTCCAGGCTCTCCTTCATCAGGAAAATGCGACCGCGCGGAGAGTCCATCTCCTCGCCCTGGACCTGATACGTGGGACAGACCGGCAGACAGAAACCGCAATGCACACAGTTGGAAATCGCAGCGGTCATTTCCGGCAGTGCCGGGGGGCCCTGGGTAAGGTCTATGGTGTGCTTCATGCGACTACGGGCAGGGTGTAGGGCAGAGGACTGGCGAATCGGTTATGCGGGTCCATGACGCCCTTGACCTTCTGCAGCAGGAACGGTACAGTATAGACACCGGCCACCAAGGGCGACTGGGCACCTTGCAGTCCCAGCGCGCCCAAGTCAAAGCGCAACAGGAATTCGTTCACGGCGGCCGGGTCCGGTCCATCCAGCCAAAGCAGATTTCCCCCCACTCCATATCGGCGGGTCCACTGCATGTTCCGGAGGAAGGCCTCCAAGTCTCGAATCCGGTTGGGTACTATGGGCACCCGCCAGTGATACTGCCCTGGCGGGGGTATGTGATCCAGCCTGTCCCACAGCGCGGCGTCTGCCAGTACAGTCCTGCACTCGCCCGTCACTGTCTGGGCCACCTGGGCCAGCCGCCGGGGCAACACATCGGCAGTCCCCGCCAGCCGCACATACAAATCATAGCCCTCGTCTGCCGGCACCAGACAAAGACTGTCCAGTTCGCACGGCCCTGTGCGTACTGCATGCATTTGGCGGCAGGCGGTGTCCAGGTTCTGGGATCGACAGATCAGGGTGCCGCGGGCGGGAGCCTGCGGGAAGACCTTGAAAGTCAATTCCAGCATGAAGCCCAGGCTGCCCAGGCTGCCTACCAGCAACTTGGGCAAATCGAAACCGGCCGCGTTCTTGACCACCCGGCCGCCCCCATAGAGCAATTCCCCTCTGCCATCGATGCAACGCACCCCCAGGATAAAGTCCCGGATACCTCCGAAGCGGAGGCGGCCCTCTCCGCTCAGACCGCACGCGACCATGCCGCCCATCGTGGATCCGGATTGGGCCGGAGGACAGAAAGGCAGGTACTGGCCCTGTTCGGCCAACGCCGCCTGAATATCGGCTACGGGAGTGCCTGCCCAAGCCGTGATGGTGAATTCCGCCGGGTTGTATTCCAGAATGCCGGAGAGGGCTCCGGCGGCGCGGATTTCCTCATGATCCTGAGCGGGGCCGGTGGACTTGGTACCGCCGCCGACCACGCGGACACGCCGGGCCTGGCGGATGCGGATGCGCAAGTTCTCTATGCGGCGGCGCTGGACATTGGTATATTCAGGGGGCCATGCGTCCGCGGCGGGGGTGGCCGGGGCCATGGGCCAGGATTCATGCCGCAACTTCTTGTCCCGATTGGCCACCCCATGCGGGTCCAGGGCGTAGCTCACGTCATACATGAATTGCAGATCGCGCCCTTGATACTGCAAGGGCAAGTAGGCCCCCTTTTCCATGCCGACCCCATGTTCGCCGGTGATGGAGCCGCCCATGCCGATGCACATTTGCAGAATCTCGCCTGCCAGTTCCTCGGCGCGGTGCAGGGCGCCGTCTTCCCGGCCGTCAAACAGAATCAGGGGATGCAGATTGCCATCTCCGGCGTGAAACACATTGGCCACCCGGATATCGTATTGTCGGCCCAGGTCTTCGATCGTCTGCAGGGCTTCGCCCAGCCGGGAGCGCGGTACCACTCCGTCCTGCACGATGTAATCCGGGCTGAGCCGACCCACGGCCGAGAAAGCGCTCTTGCGGCCCTTCCAAATGGCATCCCGTTCGGCATGGTTGCGCGCTGTGCGGATTTCGTATGCTCCGGAGGCTTCCAGCAGTTTCTGCAGGGCCGCGAATTCCACGGACACCTGCTCCGGGTCACCTTCCAGTTCCACGATCAGAATGGCCGCGGCTTCTGCAGGATAGTCGGCTTTCACACTGACTTCGGCCGCTTGAATGGACAGGCGGTCCATGATCTCCATGGCCCCGGGCAGCATGCCGCTGGCCACCACCTGTGCCACCGCATCGCCGGCGGCGGCAGTGGAGTGGTAGGCGGCCAGCACAGTCTGGTACATGGGCACCAGAGGCAACAGCCGGAGAGTCAATTCCAGGGCCACGCCAAAGCGGCCTTCGGATCCCACGAAGAAGCCGGGCAGGTCCGGCCCCAGTCCCCCCAGACTGTCATGGCCGATATGTTCGACCTCGCCCGTGGGAGTCACATAGGTCAGGCCCAGTACATGGTTGCTGGTCATGCCATATTTCAGGCAGTGAGCGCCGCCGGAATTGAAAGCCACGTTGCCGCCGATAGTGCATATGGCCTGGCTGGACGGATCCGGCGCGTAATAGAGACCGTGGGGCTTGGCCGCCCGTGATACCTCCAGATTGATGACTCCCGGTTCCACCCGGCACAGCAGATCTTCGGGCTGCATGGTCAGAATGCGGTTCATGCGGTTCAGGGCCAGCACGATCCCGTTCGGGATCGGCATGGACCCGCCGGAGAGACTCGTGCCAGACCCCCGGGCCAGGAAAGGTACGCCGGTGGCATGGCACCACCGGACCACACTGACGATTTCGGCCGCGGTCTCGATCAGCACCACGGCAAACGGCTGCGCCCGAAACGCGGTCAGGCCGTCCGATTCGAACGGCGCGCGGGCCGCGGCCGAGTGCAAAACCCTGTGCGGATCCACCAGGGTCTGCAGGCCCGCGACCACCTGTGCCTGGTTCAGGCCCGATCCCGCTGCCGTCATGCGGGGAATCCGGGACTAAGGCTGCCGCACTTCGACATTGAGCACCTCCAGCACCTGACAAGCCGTTTCGTACCGTCCAAAACTGGGCATCAGATAGACTCCCTGCACATACGGCGCGTGCTGCAGGGCCACGAGCAGTTCCTGGCCCATGTCGATGCCCGCCTGCCGACCCTGTTTGCCGGCCGTCCGCATGCGTTCCAGGGCTTCTGCACTCAAGGTAATGCCCGGCACCTCGTGGTGCAGAAAACTGGCGTGCCGGAAACTCTGCAGCGGCAAGATGCCAATCAGCACCGGCACCGGAATGGGCCCGTACCGCTGCTCGTAGATTTCCGTGAACCGGGTCCATACGCGGGGACTGTAAATGGGCTGCGTCATGATGAAGTGGGCTCCATGGCGCAATTTGGCATGGAGGCGGTCGGCTTCCTTGGCCAGGTCCTGCCGTGTCGGATCGCAGGCTACACTGATGGCAAACCGGCTGCGTTGTCCCAGGACCTTGCCCTCCAGATCCTGACCCTGATTGAACTGATTCAGGATGTGGACCAGGCCCACACTGTCCACGTCATAGACCGGGGAACTGTTCTGGCTGTCCCCGAGACTGGGCGGATCTCCCGTCAGGGCCAGAATGTTGCGCAGACCCAAGGCATGGGCCCCCAGCAGATCGGCCTGCAGCCCCATCAAGGACCGGTCGCGCGTCGTGAAGTGCAGGATGGTTTCAATGCCGGCCTGCTGTTGGATCTGGGCGGCCATGGCCAGCGCGCTCATGCGCACGCGGGCCATGGGACTGTCGGCCACATTGACGGCATCGGCCCCGTAGCGCCGCGCCAGCCGGGCTCCGGCAATCTGTTTTTCGGGATTCAGCCCGCGGGGGGGATCGACTTCGACGCTGACGACAAACAGGCCCTTTTGCAGCTTGGCCAGAATCTGTGAATCCGGCAGTTCGGAGCCGGGGGTGGCAGCAAGCCAGGGCAGAAAGGGATTGGGGCTCTCTGCGTCCCGGGACGCAGAAGCCGCGAGCCGATACTGCGGGTTGGAGGTGGATTGCCGCCAATGGTCCAGAGCCTGTCGCATAGCGCGAATATGGGCCGCGGTCGTGCCACAGCAGCCGCCGATGACCGAAGCGCCCAGATTGAGAAACGCCGGCACCACCGCCGCGAAATATTCGGGATTGGCCGGATATACCGGCCGTTCATCAATGCGGGACGGAAAACCGGCATTGGGCATGACGGCCAGTATGGCTTGGGAGTTTTCCGCGTGAAATCCGGCGATGATCTCTTCCAACCCCGAGGGCCCGACAGAGCAATTGGCACCGACCATCTCGATTTCCAGCTCCTGGACGAAGCGCATGACCGTGCTCGCATCCGCTCCGAAAGGCGTCTGCGCGTCCCGACCGAACGTCAGACTGGCCAGGATCGGCAGGTCCGTGAGTGCGCGGATGGCGGATATGGCCTGCTCCAGTTCCCGCAGATCGGAGAAGGTTTCGATGCAGTAAAAGTCGATGCCCCCTTCCAGGAGCGCAGCGGCTTGCCGCTGAAATGCAGCGCGCGCCGCTGCAGGACGCAGAGGGCCCTGCGGGGCCAAGTACTGGCCCAAAGGGCCAATGTCACCTGCGATAAACAGGTCTTTGCCGGAAGTTTCGCGAACATCACGGGCAATCCGCACAGCTGCCCGGTTGATGTCCTCCACCTTGTTCGACAGACCATGCGAGTGCAGCCGCACTTCGTTGGCTCCGAAAGTATGACTCAGAATGATGTCGGCCCCGGCGTTGACATAGTCCAACTGGATGGTGCGAATCCAGTCCGGGCGTGACAGATTCAATTCCTCCAGGCACTGGTCCGGTCCGGCGCCTTGGGCAAACAGGGTAGTACCCATGGCACCATCCGCGAGCAGCGGTCTCTGCTGTACAGCCTCAAGAATGGGATGCATGATGGACGGTCGTTTGGTCTCTGCGTAGCCCGGCCTGTGCTGCCGAGCCTGGTAAGGTCGGCAAGGCCGATTCTATCACCCGGACAGGTTTCCCAAGACCGCGGGCCCAACGCTTCCGCAGGCAGTCGAGCAGGGCGATCTGGATCCCGGCTGCGGCGGGGTCCGCGCGCGCGGCACAGTCCTGGCGCAGACGTTGAAGGCATCCCGGCCAGGCAAACGTGCGCGCTACCATCCCGCACTGGGACAGGACCCCGATGCCGGTGCAGCCCGGCAGGACCCGGCTCACGGCCCCGCGAGGACCCGCACAAGCAGTACCGAGGATATGGTCCGTTTGTGCGGCGTCAAGGGTTCCGACCAGGCTGCAATGGCGGCAGGCAGGTGGGACCGGTGTCGGGCCAGACTTTGGTCCATCCTGTACTCCCCGGCCTTGTGAAGCCCTGGACTTTGCACAAAGTCGAGCCAAGAGTCTGTACCCGAAGGGGCTGAGATTGTGTATCGTCAGCTCTGTGCTCCTTGGGCTCGTGGCGTACCTGTCTCCCCTACCCCAGCGATCTGACCGAGGTCCCGTGGCCGCGGTGGGCCTGCTGGATTCCGCTCAAGCAGTCTGGGGCCCGCCCCAAGATACCGCGATGCAGAGTGCCCGTCATGGAAACCGGGATCGGCTGGCCCTGATTCACCTCATGTTGCAGCACTGGGCATGGCCTTCTCGTACATCCTCTAAGCGTCTGGCATGGCAGAGCCAGCGCTCGGTGCGGCCATGGTCCCCGTCAACGGTCGGGCCGCGCGGGATCGCCGCTACTGCCCGCGCCCGATTGAAGGGGTCCGGGACCGCAGTCTGCCGTGAGGACTGATTGCCTTTGACGGGCCAGAATGTCGTCGGTGCCTTGCACCCGGATTGTTTGCGCAATTTCCTTTTGGGGTGCCCCACCCACTCCGTGGATCCTCGGTCCAGCGGGATGATGCTGCCCGCCTGCGGCAACCGCTGCCGCAGGGTGGGAAGAGCGGTGATTTCGGGGGCTCTCAATGGCATCGTTCCCGCCATTGTTCCCTCTCTGCCTCGATTCGTGACTTTGCGATTGCCCTGGTCCGGTGGTGTGCGTCCGCTGCCGATGTGCCAAAAGCATGTCAGGTGGCGATCTTGCCCCGCAGGCGGGCGTAGGTGGCGTAGTCGATCATGGTTCTACGATTGACATAATCCTGTGCAATGGGCCTTTGGCTTTGCCAGGTGTCCAGGTTGGCCCGCACAGCCAGATCAAAGGCATCCGAGCCGCCCCCGCTGCCATAGCTGACGAGCAGGATGCGCTCTCCCTGACGGGCCTGGTCCAGCACGGCACTGAGACCCAGCAGGGCGGAACCGGCATAGGTGTTGCCGATGGCCGCAACCAGCAGACCCTGGCGCCACTGGGCCTCCTGGAAGCCCAGTTCTTTCATGGCCCGGATCGCAAATTTGGGATTGGGTTGATGAACCACGACATGGTCATAGGTTTCCGGACCGGTGCCCGCGAGCTCCATGAGACGATGGCCGGCTGCCAGGACATGTTCAAAGTAGCCCGGTGCTCCCGTGAAGCGCCCCGCGTGACTGGGATATGCTTCGGTGGGCCGCCGCCAGAAGTCCGGGGTGTCCGAGACAAAGCTCAGGGAATGGGTGATATGGACCGGGGCCTGCTCCTGGGGACCCAAAATGAAAACGGCGCCGCCTGCGGCAGCCGTGTATTCCAACGCGTCACCGGGGCGGCTCTGGGCGGTGTCCATGCCGGCCACAAGGGCATGGGAACCCATGCCACTGCTGACAAAACCCAAACCGGCCTGCAGCGCTTCAGTACCTGCCTTGCATGCGAATTCGAAATCTGCCGCCTGGGTGAGAGGCACGGCACCAATGGCTTCGGCCACAATGGTACCGGTGGGCTTGACCGCGTAGGGATGGCTTTCCGACCCGATCCAGACCGCCTCGATCTGTTGCGGGTCAATGCCGGCCCGTTGCAGGGCATTGCGCGCGGCCTCAATGCACATGGTGGCGGTGTCTTCATCCCAGCCGGGCACGGATTTCTCCCGGACCGGCAAGTCTTGGTCCTGGTGCGACCAGACCCGGCTGATCTCCCGCGCGGCCAGGCGATAGCGGGGAATGTACGCGCCGTGTCCGACAATGCCCGCGGCCAACGGCGATGCGGGAGTTGACCGATCAAGTTGCGGTTGAGCCATGGTCCTCCTTCGTTGCCTGCAACTGCCGCCAGATCCGGCGCGCGGCCTCCTCGGTAATTGTATGGGTGTTTGCCATGTGTGCAGCCACGGAAGCCACCATGTCGACCGGCACGCCCGCGGCCATCGCCTTCTGGCGTGCATGCAGGTGCATGTGACCCTGTTGAATGCCTTCCTGGGTCAGGGCCCGCAGCGCCGCGAAATTCTGTGCCAGACCCACGGCCGCCGCGATGCGGGCCAGGCGCCGCGCAGACGGATTGCCCAACAGGGCCAAGGCGCCGCGCGCGGCAGGATGGGAACCGGGGGTGCCGCCTGCTGTGCCCAGGGTCAAAGGCAGGGAGATGGTGCCGTGCAGGGCGGGGCGGGGATCGCGGGCATCTGCCCAGTCTCGCCATGGCGCGGGCAAAGCCTGTCCCGGGTCCAGCCGGGTCCACTGCGTGAGGCCCTGGTAGCGGCCGGCCTGGACCGCCCAGGCATGGACGCCGGCCGCTATGGCCCTCCAGTCGTTGCCCGTAGCCATCGTCAGACCGCCGATACCATTCAGGATACCTTTGTTGTGGGTGGCCGCCCGGTACGGATCGGCCCGTGCCCAGGCATCTGCGCGGCAAATGTTTTGCATGTGCCGGCCCGCGGTTTCCGGGTCTGCCGCCAAAATGTACCAGGGCAACAGGACTTGCGCAGAGGCCAGCCGCTCGTCCGCCAGATTGCTGAGAATGCTGCTCACTACATGGCCCCCGGTCAGTTCCGTGATCCGCGGCGCCAGCCATTCGCCCGCCGCATTCACGATGTTGGCCCCCATGGCATCGCCCACATCGAACGTCAGGTGCAGGACCAGCATGGGGCCGGCTTCCGTGATCGGCAGGAAACGTACGGACAGATCTCGAGGACCGCCGCCGGCGGCCGCCACGGAGCGACTTACAGGCAGCCGGGCCTGCAGGCGGCTTTTCTCTTGCCGGATCCGCTGTTGGGCGGCCTGCGGGTCCGGCACGTCCATGAGCAGCAGCTGGCAAGTCATGATGTTGTCGCGGGCCGCGGTAAAGAACCCGCCGCCCGCCCGGGCCAACTTGGCCGCTTTGCTGGCCGCGGCCACTACCGACGGCTCTTCAATCGCCATGGGAACCAGGTAGTCCTGACCATCCACCCGGAAATTGGTGGCTATGGAGAGCGGCAGGGTGAATTCGCCCACTACGTTTTCGGTCATCAGATCCGCCTGCTCCGGGGCCAGAGGCCGGGTCAGCAGTGTCAACACTTCCGGGGAGACGCCTCCCTCCCGTTGCAGCCGTTGCAGCCGTTCCGCCCGCGCATTGGCATGGAGACCGGACAGCACGGCGTTGATCGTGGCAGGGGGGGACGCCGCCGGGTCCGTCATTGGAAAGAGCGGATGAGAATCTGCGTGACCGGATCCAGGACACGCGGGGCAAAGCTGATATACACGAGCAAGGTCAGCAGGGCGGCGGCCTGCAGCTTCTGGGCTATGGGCTCGGACATGTGGGCCGTCTGGCTCACAGGCCGCAACAGCAAACGCAGCACCCGGATCATCCCGAAAGCGGTCAAGGCGGTACCCAGCGCCAGCACGGCGGCAATCTGCCAGTCCACGGTGGCAATGAATTGCCAGGTGACCCAAAACGGACCAAATCCACTGGTCAGGGGGAAGCCCACCAGACCCAGCATCCCGAAAAGAAACAGGGCCATGTTCCAGGGGCGGCTGTTGCCCAGCCCTTCCCAGCCGGAAGCGGCGTAAAGCCGATTTTCGCGCAACTGGCCCAGACCGGCCAGGCCGGTCAAAAGGCACAGGCAGCGCAACAGGTACAGGGTCAATATGGTCGCCCAGACCTGGTCCAGGGGCAACGTAAAGACCAGCAGAATCATGCCCCAGTTGAGCATGGCGGCGTAGAACCAAATCCGGCTCGGCGTTTGGATGCCCAGCGCGGCGATGCCGCTCCAGATCACGGTAATGACCGCGGCCCAGCCCAGCCAGATATAAAGCGGTTCAAACAAACGCAAGGGGGGATGGGCTTCCAGGGCGGCGAACAGCAGCAACAGGACCAGAAACTGATACAGCAGCTGGATGACGATGTTGGGAATGAGGGTTTCCTCTTCGTCCGGGTTGTGCCACAGCAGGTACAGGGGAAAGGGCAGACATAGCAGGCAGAGGCCGACCGTGAGCAACACGTTGGCCATTTCGCGCAACGCTGCGCTCTGCGGATCGATGGGCAGCTGATTGAAAATGATCCAGTGGGCCAGCACGAAGCAGGGGGCCGCCAGCAAGGGCGCCAGGGCCGTGATGCGGAACGAGGGCATGGCGCGGGTCACGGGGGCCGGGACCCAGGCTGCCAAAGGCAGCAGGAAGAGGGGATACAGGAATGTCCTGAACAGCGGACCGGCCTGCACCATCAGCACAAAGGAGTATCCGGCCAGGAGCAGTATCAGCCCGGGCCAGACTGCAGGAGATTCCGGCTGCAGCAAGGACAGCAACAAGGCGGCCCCCACCAGGCAGTGCAAAAAGACCAGGGGCGGCACGTGCGCCGGTTCCAGCGCCAGCTCGAGACCCACACGGGGCAGGGCCCAGTGTGTAGGCCAGGGGGCTTCAAAGAACAGGGTTGTCTCGGTCAGGGTCAGGACAATGAGCAGCAGGCTGAACAGGCCGGCCAGCAATGCGTACAACGGTCGGCGCCGCAGTCCGAACACCACCAGCCAGCCCAGGCCCTGGGCCAGGAGCAGCACTGCCGGCCCCGACAGGACGCCGGTCAGGAGCCCCGCGTTCATGCCGCAGTGCCCGACTGGTGCCAGGACAGCCACATAGGAAGCCGCAGGGCCTGCCGGCTCAGCAGCAACACGGTGCCGAGTTCCAGAATGTTGACCAGCAACATGAAGGAGGTCAGCTCTCCGTATGCACTTTGGATCAGGATGTTGGCGGTCAGCAGGAGCAGCAAGAAGCCGAAACCCGTGAAGACCGGCAATTCCGCCAGACTGAGATAGGCCAGACTGGCAAAGACCAGGTATGCCAGCAAGCGCAGGGCCGCCAGGTTCTGTACGGCCGCCGGCACATAGGGTAACAGGCGCTCCAGGGGCAGCAGACTGGCTGCCGCCCAGATGGTCAGAGCCGCGAGGAAGCGCATGACGACAGGCGGTTTCAGGGTTGCCGGAATGCGGACTCGGGCCCGGACGAAGCCGAAAGACAAGGCCACGGCGCCCAGGACAGGCGCCAGGGCAATGCCTGACAGGTCCATAAACCGCTCCTCGCTGCTGCCCGGCTGCATCCACACATAGCCCGCGGCCAGCAGCAGGAGGCCTGGAGACACTGCATACAGATCCCACCACAGGATCAGGAGCAATACCACCCCTATCCAGAGAATCAGCCAAACGGACATGGACAGAGCGGCACCAGGGCTACTGCAGAACGGCCCATACCAGCAGTGACAGGGTCAGGCTCCAGCCTACGACGCCCGGTCCCTCCAATATGGTCAAAACGCGGGCCCACACCAAGGAAAGCCGCGAGGAGCTGAATTGAATGCCGCTGGAAAGCCATTCCAGGCTGCACAAACCTGCCACGCGGACTGTCAGCATGCGCCATGGACCCTTGCGGCGGGCCAGAGCATACGCGCAGCCCAGGCCCCCGCCTCCGGTCAGGAGCAGATAACCCATGGATAGTGCCCATTGCGGCCCCGGAGAAATCTGCAGAGCCGCGGGCATCTGCAGATGCACCAGGTTGAAGAGCAGTGCAGGGGCCATCCCGACGACTCCCAGTGGCAGTACCAACAGGAGAATACCCGCCCAGGTACGCCGCTGCCAGCTGGGGGGCGGCGTGCGGTCATTGGCGCGATGCTGCCACACGGGCAGCCAAAGGGCGGTGCTGAAGGCCAGCGCACCAAGCCAGGTGCACAGATTCGGCAGGCCAAACCGCACGCTCCCGGAAACACTGAACCATTGCTCCAGCAGCGGTCCCGCGGGTGTCAGGGGCCAGCCCAGAAGGCAGACTGTGCCCAGGCTTTGAAAGACAATGCGCTGCCAGTGGAGAGCCAGACGACCGGCCAAGAGCCACAGGGGGATCCCCAGGACCACAGCCGTTACCGGCAGCAGCAGGTGGGCGAAGCCTGCCGGACTGCTGCGCACTCCGATCAGTCCCAAGAGGGTGATCGCCGTCACCACCACGAAGTTGTCCCGTTGAAAGGGGTTGCGAATATGCAGACAGGAGATGCTGGCCAGACAGAAGGCCACGGTGGCCCACGGCACGAGCAGGGGAATGACCTCCGGGTGCCGTTGCGCCAGATTGAGGGTGAAACCCAACAGCCAGAGGCCGGTCAGTCCGGGCAGCATCTGGCTGAAGATGCGCTCTGCCACACTGAGACGCAACATGCTGCTGGGCAGGAGCCACAAGTGCAATGGATAGGCACCTGCTCGCAGGGCCGCGGCCAGGAGCAGGGCATAGAGCGAAACCGGTGGCAGGACGGAACCGGTGAGCATTTGCTTGGGCCCGAATTCGCCCGCGGGAAACAACCCGATCAGCAAAACCAGGGAACCCAGCAGGCTCAGCCCCAGGGAACGATGATAGATGAGGGAATAGTCATGCTGCACTGCCTGGTGCTGATGCGTCACCAGGGTCTGGCGGATGACCATAATCATGTCAAAAGCCACCCACATGAACACCAGGGCCAGCATGTTGGCACTGCTGACCACCATCAGCGTGATGGCTACCGTGGCCAGATTGATCGCCAGAAAGCGGCCATACAGGAAGCGGGCCGTATCTTCAAAGGGCCCGGCTTGCCAGTGTCCCGACAGCAGGAGACCGGTCAGGCCCAACAGGCCTGTCAGCAACGCGATGGCCCAGTTCCAGGGAAGATGAATCCACAGCATCTGGAATTCCGGCTGCCAGAGCCAGACATATTGCGGGACCCCGGGCAAAAACTCCAGGCCGATCAGACCTGCCAGACCCAATGCCATGACCCCCAGCGTCAGGACACGCAGCGGCCCGGGATGGCTCTGGACCGGTGGCACAAAGGACAGGAGCACCAGACCCGCCCAGAGCATCAGGGCCGGCATGAGTGGTGAAAAGAGGAGATTGGACAGGGATTCCACCGTAGGCTCTGGCTTGGCGGCGTCCCCGGGCACAGCCTGTCGCCACTGAGGCCTGGGGACCCGCGCTGGCGGTGCTGACTGACTTCAGAGCCGGAGTGCTGCGCTGGCGGTCACGCCAGAGTCGCCGCGGTCTGGCAGGTACCGTGAAAGACGATTTCCTCCAGCGGCCGCCGTTCCCGGTGCGAAAGTTCCCGGGACTGCATTTCCGGTGCAAGCTGCTCGGGGGCATCCCCATACCCGACGGCGACTGCCACGATCGGTTCCCAGTCTGCGGGTATGTCCAGCACGGCGCGGGCGGCATCGGCACTGAAGCCTCCCATCTGATGTACGTGCAGCCCCATGGCAGTGGCCTGGATGGCCAGATTGGCCACCGCCTGCCCCGTGTCGTAAATGGCTTTGGGATTCGTTTTGCCGGTGCGTGAGGATATGGTGGCAGCACACACGATGGCCAGCAGACCAGCCTGCCGCGCCCAGGCCTGATTGCGATCCAGCAGCGTGCCCAGAATCCGGTGGAAGCCGGTGTCGTTCTCTGACCTGACGGCATAGATGAAACGCCAGGGCTGGTCATTGAAGGAAGACGCGGCCCAGCGGGCGGCCTCAAAGAGACTGCCGACCTGCTCCGGAGTCAGCCCCACGGGCCGAAAGGAACAGGGACTCCATCTTTGGGCTATGGGGGCGACAATGGCGAAGCGGGTCTGAGCGATTTTGTTCTGGTCCAGATCGGTTGACATGGGAAATCCTTGCGAATGAGTGTCTACAGGCGGGGCCCGGTCGTGGCATCCGGCAAGCGGACAGCCACATATGCGAAATGTGTTTCCGGCTGGATTGTAAATGATCCCATGGCCGCCGGCAGGAGCATACAATCCCAGGCCGCAAGGGTGTCCGTGCGGTTCCCGGTCACAACCCGGGCCTGGCCCTGCAACGCGACGAGCACTTCCATGGAGCGTCGGGAGGTACTGCCGTTCAGCGCGAATCCCGGCGCCTGTACCAGTCTGAATACCTCAAAGGCGGTGCATTGGGCGAGCTGCTCCGCAGGATGTCCCTGCCAGGTTGCGGTCTGGGGTTGGACCGGCCCGGGGGCCCTGTCCGCGACCTTCAGCGCGGCCAGGGCAGCCTGCCAGTGCAGCGGGCGGGGGCGGGACGGATCATGCGGTCTGTCCCAGTCGTACATACGATAGGTGGTGTTGCTGTTCTCCTGTATCTCCAGCATGGTGGGGCCCGGTCCCAGGGCATGTATAGTACCGGCAGGCACCAGGAAGGCCTGCCCCGGATGCACGCTTTCCCGTTGCAAAAGGTCTACCAGCTGCGCGGTGGCGCCGGCCTGCGCGATGTCTGCCGGGGTAACGCCGGGCCGCATGCCCAGCAATAGCCGCGCGTCGGGGTAGGCGTCCAATGTGATCCACAGTTCCGTTTTGCCGAATGCTTCCCCCGGGACCGCCATTTCCCGGGTCGGGTGGACCTGCACGGACAGCCACTTTTCCACGTCCAGCAGCTTGAACAGCCAGGGAAAGGCCTGACCGCCATTGGTACCGGTCAGATCCGTCCCGAAGTCCTGCAGCAATTGGGGCAGAGTCTGGCCTTGCAGTGGACCGGTGGCTACCGCGGTCAGACCTGCTGCATGCCCGGACAGCAGCCAGACTTCGGCCAGGTGGTCCCCTGCCGCCAAGTGACCGTACTTTTCCTTGAGTCGACATCCGCCCCATACGAAGTCCCTGCCGATGGGCGTGAAACGTAAAGGGTGCTGCAACAGCTCCGTTTTCCGGGTAGCCAAGCCGTTTACTCCTCTTCTGCTTGCAGGGCTTCCGCGTCTGCCGTCCCGGCCGGGGCGGGCTCTGGCGGTGCCGTGTGCCGCCGGAACAGTCTGCGCAGTACCTGCCCGCGCGTCGGGCGGGCCTGTTCGGCCGCACTGACTTCTGCGTGCAGAAAGTCGGGCGGCTGATCCAGGATCCGGTACCAGGTATAGGTCCCCACCAGTTTCACGGTGGCGGCTACGGGGGCCGCCAGGACGGCCCCCAGCATGCCGGCCAACGACGTGCCCATGAGCACGCTGATGAGCACCACCAGCGGGTGGAGTCGCAGTTCGCTGCCCAGGATGCGGGGTACCAGTATATTGCTTTCCAACAGGTTCACGATCAGCAAGGCCCCGGCTACCAGCAGGGTGTAATGCAGTGTGGGGAGCCCGAAAATGGTGGAATCCTGAAAAAACACCGCCAGTACGGTCACGACAAAACTGATCACCGGGCCGACCAGAGGCAGGAATTCCATGGCGCCGGCCAAGAGACCCAGGCCAATGGCATTTTTGACTCCCAGCAGACTCAGGAGTACAGACACGGAGATGAACATGAGCAGGGCAATGTTGATTTGGCCCCGTAGATAGGCCTCCCAGATCTGGGAAAAACGCCGCCACAGCACTTTCATCTCGTTTTGCACACTGCGAATGGGGGCCATGCTGCCGATATAGCCCTCCACGCGCGGAATGTCGATGATCATGTACAGCGAAAGCACGACAATCAGGACGGCGGTGGCCAGGGTATTGAAGGTGCCCCGTGCCAGATTGGTGGCCACGGCGCGGCCTTGGCGCAGAATCGGATCAAAAGAGGCCGAAGACTGGTTGACTATGGTGGCCAGGTCCCAGGTACCGTTGGCCTGCAACGGGGTCCCCCAATTCCACAGAGTGCTGATGCCCTGCAATTCAGGACGGGCCAGCAACGCCTGCAACAGGGGCGAGAGGGCAACGGTCTCCCTGATGGTGGCCTGGGCCCCGGTCACCATCTGCGGCATGCTCTGCAACAGCAGTTCCAATTGGACAATGGCCGCCGAACCGAGCCACAAAAATGCATAGAAGGAGACAAGGCTGAAGGCCCCGAAGACCACGATGGAAGCCATGGCCCGTGAGAGAAAGGGCAATCTGGCCAGCCGCGTGACCACTGGATGCAACAGGTAGGCCACCACGATCGAAACTACCAGGGGCTGCAGCAGGTGCTTGAACCGCCACAGGGAGAGTCCTGCGAGCACCAGAAAGATCAGGGAGGCCAGCAATTTGGTGTTCGGACTCCAGGTGCTCGCGGTTTCCTCGGGCGGGCCGGGGTCGGCAGCTAGGGCCATGGTGCTCCTTCTGACCGGGACAATGTCGGATTGGTGTCGAGAAGATTGTGCAGTCCTTGCCGCGCCATTATCCCACTGCCACTGCAAAGAAGGCCGGTTTTGGGTGGATCGTTGCCCTTGATTCCGGCTCAACCCCTGCAATGGCTGCTTGGAAAGACGGTACAGGCCGTCCAGGAGGCGGGGAACCGTCCTGACAGGGCTGCCCCTGGTGGGGGACCGGGGATGGGGCCCGCGGACGCTGCTCCCGGCGGGCGAATCCGGAGCCGCTTCCGGCCATGCATCCGCTCTGTCCTCTGTCACAGAGGCGCTTTGGGTGTGCTGTCTGATCCGTGGACGCTGTTCGCAAAATCCCGAAACCGGTTCTCCGGGCGGTGGCGGTCTTGCCGTGCCCGCCCAGGACCCGCAGGCGCTGCACCCTGACCGGACAGATACGTACTGGCCCCATGCCCGCGTGAGGACACGGTCCCTTGCCGGGCTCAGGTGTCCGCCGCGATTGTGAGGCGGGAAAGGGATGCCAGGAGCCGTTTGGGGCCATGTTTCTCAAACACGATGGAAACTTCCTCTTCACCGTGCTTGATCACCGCGTCAATGACCATGCCGCGGCCGAAAGTGGGGTGGACCACTTTCATCGCGGCCTTGAACTCCGGCACGGCCGCAGGCGAGTCTGCCGCGCGGGACGGGGCCTGGACACTCCAGTCAAAGGTCGATTTCCGAGGCTGTCGGCGCACGGCCGGGTCCGGGGCCCTGTGTGCCGTGCGGGCGCGCCCCGGGGCCTGAAACCACTCGGGATACTGGTCCTGGCGGCATGCGCCTGGGGGAATCTCGTCCAGAAAACGGCTGGCGGTACACCATCGGGTCTGGCCCCAGGCAAAGCGTTGACTTGGGTAGGTCAGAAAGAGCAGATCCTGGGCGCGGGTCACGCCTACATACAAGGTGCGTCGTTCCTCTTCAATCTCTTTGGGGGAACCGCTGTGAATGCTGCGGCTATGGGGCAACACTTCTTCGTCCAGCCCCGCGATGTACACCACGGGGTATTCCAGACCTTTCGCGATGTGCAGAGTCATCAGCGTGACTTTGTCTTCTTCTTCCTTCAGGTCGTCCTGACTGGCATGCAGGCTGACATGTTCCCGGAAGCGTTCCAGGGGACTTGACGCCAAGGCGTCTGCCCTGTCTGGGGCCGGATCCGCGAACTGGGCGGCGATGGCGATCAATTCGGTCAGGTTCTCTTTCCGATCGGTTTCGTCTTCCTTGCTGTTGTCCAGCATCGTGAAATATCCGGATTCTTCCAGAATCCGTTCCAGCAGGACGTGCGGCGCCTGGTCCCCCGCCTCTTGGTCCAGGAGGGCAGTCCAACTCCGGATCAGGCTGCTGAAGCGTTGCAGGGCCTTCAGTGGGCGGCCTTTGACACCGTGGGGATACAGGTAAAATCGCTGCACGATCTCCGGGTCCGCGTCGTTCGGCCCGCGGGCGATCAGATGCAGGGCTTCCAGGATCGGCATGTTCCACTTGGTGCTGCATGCCACGAGACGCTCCCAGGTGCCGCGGCCGATACCCCGCGGGGGCCGGTTGATGATCCGCAGCCCTGATATGCGGTCCCGGGGATTCACCACGAGACGCAGATATGCCAAGGCATCCTTGACCTCGCGCCGGTCATAGAAGCGCAACGCGCCGACCAGACGGTACGGTATGGACTCCCGCCGAAAGGCTTCCTCCAGCTCCCGTGACTGGGCGTTGGTGCGATACATCACGGCGATGTCTTCCCGTCCGTATGCCGTTTGCCGCAGCAGAGCCGCAACACTGCGGCAAATCCATTCGGCTTCATGCCGGGCGTCGGAAGCGGCCAGAACGACCGGGGGTTGTCCGGGCGGCCTGTCGGTAAAGAGGGCTTTCGGGACCCGGTCCCGGTTGTGGGATATCAGGCCATTGGCAAGGGCCAGCACCTGGGGTGTGCTCCGATAGTTCTGTTCCAGCAGCCAGGTTCTGCAGTGGCGGAAATCCCGGCGAAACCGATGGACATTTTCATAGTCTGCGCCGCGAAAGGCATAAATGGACTGATCCTCGTCCCCCACGACAAAGATGTCTTCCTGCGAATCCGGATATTGCGCCAGCAGACGCAGCAGGTCGTATTGGACCCGGTTGGTGTCCTGGAATTCGTCCACCAGGATATGGCTCCATTTGCGCTGGTACTTGGCCCGTACCTCCTCATGCTCCTGCAACAGGATCCGGGTGTACATCAGGAGATCGTCGAAATCCAGGCCGTTGCTTTCCTGCAGCCGGTCCTGGTACAGCCGGTAGAGTTTCGGGATATGCGGATGGCGGGCACTTTCCTGGAGCAGATCGGTCTGGTCCGGCAGCAGGCCCTCGTTTTTGAAGCGGCTGATCGCTTGCTTGAGTTCATACCGGGTGAGGCTTTCCTCGCCGGTTTCCTTGAGGAGCGTGTCGAGCACCCGGGTCTGATCCTGACTGTCGAATATAACCCAGTTCCGATCGTAGGGCGTGTAGGCGTACTCGGCCCGGAGGATGCGCACGCACGTGGCATGAAACGTGCCCACGGTCATGGTGGAACCGTACAGGCTGGCCCGTACTCCCGCCGACCCGGTCAGACCGTGCAGCTGCTCTTGCATCCGGGACTTCATTTCGTTGGCCGCCCTGTTCGTGAAGGTCACGGCCAGGATGTTCCATTGCGGGATACGCAGCTCGTGGATCAGGTAGACCAGCCGATGCGTCAGCACGCGGGTTTTGCCTGACCCTGGTCCGGCCAGCACCAGGGTCGGCCCCAAAGGCGACATGACCGCGGCCCGCTGTTGGGGATTCAGGCGGTCCAGATAGACGGGGTTGGAATCTGACATGCTGTGCTCCGGATCGCTGCGCCGGGACTGCCCTGACGGGTTGCATCCACCCACGGACCGGCCCGGGAATGTCTGTCTACTCTCCCCTGCCGGCCGATGCCTGGCAACAGGCGTACCCTGTGACCGAGGCGCAGAGGGCCGGAAAATTCGCCGGCAGGGCACAACCGAATTCCGCGCGGCACATGTCGGCAAAACAGCCCAGTGGGAATCCCATGACGCTGGCGGCGCAACCCTCCAGCCGGGCTACAGGCCGAAACTCAGGATCCTGCAAGGCATATGCCCCGGCCTTGTCCAGGGGATTGCCGCGGGCAATGTACGTGGCGATTTCCTTATCTGTGTAGGGTCGCAATGACAGCCGGGAACTGTGGATGTCGGCACAGGTCTGGCCCGTGCGCGCATCCACGACGCAGATGCCGCTGTACACTTCGTGATTGCCCTGACGCAGCATTTTCAGAAATTTTTCCGCCTGGATCGGGTTTTCCGGCTTGCCGAGCACCTGTCCTGCATACACTACCACCGTATCGGCCCCCACGATCAGGGTCGGATCCGTGATGGTCCGCTTTTCGCCCGGAGTCAGCGTGGCAAACACGGTCAAGGCTTTGAGGGCGGCCAGTCGCCGCACCAGATCCGGCCCTGCTTCGGCCGCGTCGGGAGTTTCATCCACGGTGGCCGGCCGAATCTCCACGCTCCACGGCAAGGCTTCCAGCATTTGCCGGCGGCGTGGACTGGTGGAGGCCAGAATCAAGGTGACTGTCATGCTGGGACGCCTGAGTCTGAGTTATGCAAGTTTCCCGAGTATAATCCTAGAGCCTGTTTGACCCGCCTCAGCGCGTACCCGTCGGGGATGGGCATTCAAGCCTTGACCGGTTGCGGGCCCGCCCCCAAAGGAAATCCATGCCATGTCTGCAATGACTTCCCATCCTGTTACGCGTACCGCCATTGTCGGCTGCGGGGGTATGGCCCGCAATCACCTTCGGCACATCCTGGAAGAGCCGCGCGGTACCTCCATTGATGTGGTGTGCGAACCCGTGCCGGAAAACTATGCGGCCACGGTCCAGTTGTTCGAGCAGGCGGGTCGGGAGGCACCGCCGAATGTGCCGGATCTGCAGAGATGTCTTGATCGACACGGGCCGGATCTGGATGCCGTGTTCATCGTCACCCCCCATGCCATGCACTATGACCATTGTGTCCTGTGTCTGGAGGCCGGACTGGATGTGCTGGTGGAAAAACCCATGGTAGTGAACCAGACCGAAGCGCGGCAGCTCATGGCCAGGCAGCAAGCGGCCGACCGGCTGCTGGTGGTGGCCTTCCAGGGCAGTCTGTCTCCCCGGATCCGCTGGGCTGCGGAACGCATTCACGACGGAACTTTTGGCGCACTGCAGGCCATCAGTGGCACTGTATGGCAAAACTGGAATACATTGGGCGATGGCAGATGGCGGACCGATCCCGCGGTTTCCGGCGGGGGTTTCATGTTCGATACCGGTGCGCACCTGATGAACACGGTCGCGGACCTGGCCGGCCAGGAATTCAAGGAAGTCGCGGCGTGGCTGAACAACCGGGGCCGGCCGGTGGACATCATGGCAGCTGTCATGGCGCGTTTGGCCAACGGGGCGTACGTTACACTCCACGGCTGTGGTGCTGCCATCCCCAGTTGCACCTCGGATATTCGGGTCTTTACCGAGAAAGCCATCATCAGAGCCTGTATGTATGGCCGCTGGCTGGAGGTGCAGAGAACGGGGGAGAGCGACTACACACCGGTCGAACTGCCTGCCATGAAGACGACCTGGCACCGATTCCTGGAAGTGCGGCATGGCCTGATCGACAATCCCTCCCCGCCCGATGTGGGTCTGAGAATGCTGAAGCTGTGGGATGCCATCAAGGACTCTGCGGCCCAGGGAGGCCGGCCCGTCCCCTGTTAGGCACCGGCCCGGCCCCGCGGCCGGAGGAACTGCCTTGTTTCATGTGACCCAAGCACCAAGGAGCACGCTGTGACTGTAACGGTTTGGAACGAGTATCGCCACGAGAAATTGCATGCCGAAATCGGCAAGATCTATCCGGAAGGAATTCACGGTGCCATCAAGGCCGGTCTGGCCCGCCACGGCATTACGGATATCTGTACGGCTACCTTGGACGAACCCGAACACGGTCTCACGGACGCGCGGCTGCAGGCGACGGATGTGTTGCTGTGGTGGGGGCATATGGCCCACCAGGAAGTCGCGCAGGAGGTAGTGGACAAAGTGCAGCGACGGGTGCTGGAAGGCATGGGGCTGATCGTGCTCCACTCGGGACACTTCTCCAGGATCTTCCGCCAATTGATGGGGACCTCGTGCAGTCTGCGCTGGCGTGAGGCCAGCGAAAAGGAACGGTTGTGGGTCGTCCGGCCCGGGCACCCCATCGCCCGGGGTTTGCCGCCCTACTTCGAGCTGCCGCACTGCGAGATGTACGGCGAACTGTTTGACATTCCGCAGCCGGACGAACTGGTGTTCATCAGCTGGTTTGAAGGTGGCAACGTCTTTCGCAGCGGCTGCTGCTTTCATCGCGGCAACGGCAAGATCTTTTATTTCCGTCCGGGGCACGAGACCTTCCCCATTTTCCACAATGCCACCATTCACCATGTGCTGGCCAATGCGGTCCGGTGGGCGGCACCCTCCGATGGACCGCCGTATCCCTATTGGGAGCCGGGCACAACCCGTCTCACGGCCATCAACGAAAGGGACGCGCTGGAGCCCATTGCGGCCGAGAAGGACGAACGCGTCCGGGTCGGCTAGAGCCACGGAGCCCCATACCCTGTCCGAGAGCAGGGACAGACCCGGATCTACGGCGACGGTGCCGCCTCAGGCGGCACCGTTTCGGTGGACACACCCCCTGCAGGATTCGAACCCGCGACCCACTGCTTAGAAGGCAGTTGCTCTGTCCCGCTGAGCTAAGGGGGTTCACCAACGAGGCAGTCTACGCAGTCTACGCTTGGCCGCAGGCTTTGTCAATCTCTCGCGGAACCCCGTCGCCACCGTTGCACCAACGTCCGGAAAGAGCAAGCCCCGGTTGGTCATGGTGGCAGTCTCCGGTCGCCTTGCCTGGGGCATTAACATCCAAGCCAAGGAAACGCATCTCGGCAGGCACAACCCTGGAGACCCTTTGCAGGGTTTCAATCGTACTGGTTGTGTCTTCCCCGGTGGTCATAATCACCGCGGCTCCTTCGCGTCCGCATTCTCTCTCGCGCGCTCTCTGATTCTGTAGTGTCCCGAGTTGATTCTCTCCAGAGCGAACTCGCAGTACTCGGGCACGATCTCAAACCCAACATAACGTCTGCCTTCCATTTGACTGACGACGGCGACCTGTCCCGAGCCCAGAAACGGATCCAGGACCACATCGTGCTGCTGGCTGGAGTAGGCCAGGATCTTCCGGATGAGCTCGGCGGGGAGTTTGGTGGGAGTCTTCCGGTCACCGATCCAATATTCTCTTGGGATGTTCCATACATCTTCCTTGTCCCGGTAATGCATGGAACCGCCATCGGCTGTCTTGGCCGTTTTGTCAAAGCGGGCGTAAGGATAGAACCGGCGCTTTTGATCGTTCTTGCACACAAAGAGACAGTGATAGTGCGATGTGACATATTTGCGCCGGGTCACCACCCCGAACTGGTACTTCCAGATGATATGGTTGACGGTTGTCAGATGGCATTCATCCACGGCGATCAGAAGGTCCTTGAGATGGTTCCAGCCGGAAAAGATATACATGCTGCCGGAATCCTTCAACACGCGGGTGGCCTGCGCAAGCCAGGCCAGGGTAAAGGCCCGATAATCAAGGCTCTGGATTTCGTGGTAGCCAGCCATAACCCGATTTTCCGCGCGGTTGTAGTTGGCGCGTGAAGCCTTGAAGTCAATGGCAAACGGCGGATCGGTGATCACCAGGTCAACAGATTGCGCCGGCATTTGTGCCATCAGATCGATGCAATTGCCCTGTTTGATTACATTGGTGCATCCGGATATCGGGTCCATGACACGGGCCTACGCAGAGATCTTCTGTTTTCCTGAAGCATCGTACCTGCCATCATTGTAACTTGCAGTGGTGCATCGCCCGTGACCATCCGGATGTCACAGATGGCGAAGTCTCACTAATACTGCGGCCCCCTGTTTGTTACAGAGGCGTACCCGGCCATGATTGGGCATGCCTCCCTATCAGGGCAGAAGCAGGTTATGCAGCGGGCCAAAGCGCACTTTTTTATTGCACCAAAACCATGTTGTGTGGGACGCAATTCACAAATGGGGCTGTGGGATCAGGCCACGCGCGGTCTGAGAGAGTGTCGCCAAACTCTCCCCTATGGGGTAACAGGGCGTTCCTACATACGGTGCCGCGCGTCGTGGGGATTGCCCCGCGGATGAAAAGACCTGTACGCTGCCCTGATCGGCGCTGGCTGGCTCTTTGCGTACCGCAATGCCAAAGAATGGAATACCGGGTCCTCCAATCGCAAGGCACACATGTCGTTTTTGTCCCTGCGGGTCTCTGAGCAGGCCGATATCTACCTGTCTCCGGGGTCAGAGGCCCTTTTGCTCTCCGAGCCGAAACCGGTGGTATGCCGTGCGCCATTGCTCCAACACCCTGGGCCAAAGCGCGCCCACGGGGTGCCCCCGTGCGTGACACGGCACGGCTTGCCGGCGGGTTCCATGTCGGTCCCGCATCGGATGGCCAGCCCTGATCATGCTCCGGGCCAGGAATCAACTCCACGCAAATCTCCGGATTGCGCAGATATGGCGACAGGTCCCGGGTACTTGGCCGGGAATGATGTAACACATGAAGCCACAGGGTCAATCCGCGCATATCTCATGGCCCCATTGTGCACAGCCAGGCGCTTAGTACAGGAACATGGGCAGGCCTTCCACCCCATGGAGCCTGGGTCTGTAGGCCTCGGCGTCGTAGAGCCGATCGACATCCACCCGGCGTGTGCCCTGCGTTACTTCACCCATGTCGATGTGCGTAAACTTGCCCTCGCGGACCGCCACCATGCGTCCGCTTTGGCCCGCCAGTAGCAGGTCGGCCGCCAAATGGCCGAAAGTCCGCGACACCAGCGCATCCAGTGTATCCGGTGGTCCGGTACGCATCAGATAAGCCAACTTCTGATTGATGATGTCGACTTCCAGACGCTCCTTCAGCAGGGCACCTGTGACTTCGCCAATACCGCCTAGCTTGCGATGGCCGTAGGCGTCTGCCTCTCCGGACTCGATGATCTCGCCGCCGAGTATGCTGGCTCCCTCACTGACAATCACCATGGCGTAATGGCTCGTATTGGCGTCCAGGTCGGCCTGGACCAAAGCGGCCAGTCTGTCGGGATCGAACGGCACTTCACATAACAGCGCCCGATCCGCGTCCGTCACATAACTGGAAATCAGGGCCGTTTCGCCGGAATTGCGCCCGAAAAGCTCGATCACGGCGATCCGCTCGTGCGAACCGGCACTGGTCCGCAGATTGGTGATGGCTTCCGCACTGCGGGTCACGGCCGTACTGAAACCCATGCAGTAATCCGTCCCGTACACATCATTGTCCATGGTCTTGGGGCAGGCCACGACCTGTACCCCTTCGGCATGCAGCCGGCCGCCGTACCCGAGCGTGTCATCGCCGCCAATCGGGATCAAGGTCTCGATGCCCAGGGCTTCCAGATTCCGAATCACTTGGGCCGTCAAGTCCAGCGTGCCATCCGGGAGGGTCTTGACTTCGGTGCCTGCCTGATAGGCCGGCCGTGCCGAAGCCTTGACTCTGCCGGGATTGGTGCGGCTGGAATGCAGAAAAGTGCCGCCGGTGCGGTCTACGGTGCGGACCACGGGCGGGGTCAAGGGCAAGGTATGTTCCGTGAGCGAGTCAGGATCTTCCGGGTTAACCGCCAAGGGGCCCGCCCAGCCGCGTCGGAAACCTATGATTTCGTGCCCGGCCGCGGTCAAACGATTCACGATGGTCTTGATACAAGGATTCAACCCCGGCACATCGCCGCCGCCTGTCAGAATGCCTACTCTCATGGTGGGTCCTGCATGTCAACAAAGAAATTCGCATCGCGATGCAAAATATTCTAGTCGAGACTGCGGTTTCCCCGGCAATCCGCGATCAGCGCGCTGATCGCGGATTGGGATCCGGAAAGATCCGATGCTGACGCAGAGCCAGGCGGTAGAATCCCACCAGCTGATCCATGGTGCGCTGCCAGGATTGGTTTTGGGCATGGTGCCAGCCCGCATCCGCCAGGCGCTGGCGGGTCGCCGCGTCGTCCCGCAACAGTTGCACGTAGTCACGGATCTGGGCAGGCTGGTCCGGTTCGAACAGGAGACCGGTCTGCGCGTGCTTGATGGAGTCCGTCAGGCCGCCCTTGTTGGCGGCGATCACCGGCAGGCGGCAGGCCATGGCTTCCAGCGCGACCAACCCGAAAGTCTCCGTCGTGGAGGGAAAGAGAAAAATGTCGGCGCTGCGGTAGGCGGCAATCAGGTTGGGTCCAAACCGGTACCCGGTAAAAACGGTCGGCGTGCCGTTGTACCAGGATCGCAGCTCCGCGTGACTGGGCCCGTCGCCCACCAGGGCCAACCGCATCCCATGGACCGGAAAGAGGTGATCCCGCAGTTCAAAAAGCCCTTTCTCCGGTGCGTGTCGGCCTACATTGAGGACCAACAGTTCGTCAGGATGGCCGTCGGTCAGTTCATCCCTGACAGTCGGGTTGACGGGGCCTGCGGAGAAAAACTGCGTGTCGATGCCGCGATGCCACCAGCGTACCCGCTGAAAGCCATGGCGGCGCAGATCATCCCGCAGGATGCTGGAGGGACAGAGGGTCAGCGTCGCCTGGTTGTGAATATGCCGTTCATAGGCCCATACGCCATTGGTCAGGAAGCCGGAGCCGTAGAAACGGGCGTACCGCGCCACATCGGTATGAAAGGAAGCCACTGCGGGAATGCCCAGTTTGCGGGCCATCCGCATCCCGAAGGGACCCAGGGAAAAGGGATGCAAGGTGTGGATGAGATCGGGGCGAAACCGCTTCAGGATGGGGAAGGTATCCCGGTTGGGAAAGTTCAGTTTCAACTCGTTGTAGTAGGGGTTGGTGACGCCGTTGACCCCAATCACCGGGATGCCCGCGAATTCGGCGGGCCCGCCCGCCGGCGCGAAGAGGATGACTTGATGGCCCCGGTCCGCCAGATACCGCAGCATCAGCTGCAGGATGTTGACTACACCGTCCACCTTGGGCAGAAAGGTCTCCGTGAAAAGCCCGATGCGCAAGAGCGCCCCCGAGCGGGCTCTGTCTTTCCGGGATACGCTCATGCCGACAGCAGCCGGGAGGGAAGGAGCGGTGGCAGCTTGCAACTCACGCCATCACAAGTATGCTTTTTATGGTACACGGTTTCCGCACAGTGGGTGGTTTCCTGTCTGCGCGGCCACACAGGCTGCCTTGTCACGGAGACTGTGCCGGGCAGGTCGGCGCGTGCAGGTTGTACAATGGCCTGAGCCTCGTCCTCCGGTCCCTGCCGCTTTGTGGACCCCCGCAGCCTGAGAGTGCCTTTCCCTACTATGAACAACAGCAAACAACCGTCAATTCTGGTTTTGGGCGGGGACGGGTTCTGTGGATGGCCCACCAGCCTGCACCTTTCGCAACTGGGATTTGATGTCACCATTGTAGACAACCTGTCCCGCCGCCGCATCGATCGGGAATTGGAGACCCGGTCCCTGACCCCCATTGCATCCATCGAGACGCGTGTGCAGACCTGGCGCGCGGAGACCGAGAACGAGCTCGCTTTCGTCAAGCTGGATCTGGCCCGAGACTATGCCGGTCTGGTCCAGCTGCTGCAGGCGCTGCAGCCGCAGGCCGTGGTGCATTTCGGGGAACAGCGGGCCGCGCCGTATTCCATGAAGTCGCCGGCCCACAAGCAGTACACGGTGGACAACAACGTCAATGCCACCCACAACCTGCTGTGTGCCATCGTCGAGACCGGTCTGGACATTCACGTGGTGCATCTGGGCACCATGGGGGTGTATGGCTACGGTACGGCCGGCCTCACGATTCCGGAAGGCTATCTGCCGGTCCGGGTGGAGGCAAACGGGCAGGACCATGCCATGGAGATCATGTACCCGGCCAATCCCGGCAGCATCTATCACATGACCAAGACGCTGGATGCGTTACTCTTCTTTTACTACAACAAAAATGACCAGGTCCGCATCACGGATCTGCATCAAGGCATCGTCTGGGGCACCAACACGCCGGAGACGCTCCGGCATGCCCGGCTCATCAACCGTTTTGACTACGAAGGGGACTACGGTACGGTGCTGAACCGGTTCCTGATTCAGGCTGCGGTGGGACATCCCATCACCGTGTACGGCACGGGAGGACAGACGCGGGCGTTCATTCATATTCGCGATACGGTCCGCTGTGTCCAGCTGGCGATCGAGAATCCGCCGGATACCGGCGACCGCGTCAAGATCTTCAATCAGGCGACCGAGACCCACCGGGTGCGGGATCTGGCCCACCTGGTGTCCAGGATGACGGGGGCGGAAGTGCGTTACTTCAAGAATCCCCGCAATGAGGCTCTGGAAAACGAGTTGCGGGTGGAAAACCGGCAGTTCCTGGACTTGGGACTGGACCCCATTACCTTGAACGAAGGGCTGCTCCACGAGGTGATTGAGGTGGCCAGCCGGTACAAGGAACGCTGCGATCGGCAGAAGATCATTGCCGATTCTACATGGCGGCAGGATATCCCTGTGGACCGCGCCGGATCCGCCAGCCCCAACCCCTGGTTGCCTGGCTAGGGACGAGTCGGAGCCTCCCAGTATCTGTGAAACCGGAGATGGTCACGGGCGTTGGGCAGACTGCAGCCAACATGGATTCTGATTCTCGCAGTGACAGACTGTTTGCTGCCAGCCCGGTTGGCGTGGTGCCAGGCAGGTCAGGTTCGACAAGCGAGAGATCGGGCCGTGTACCCTGGATGGGGTCCAGAGTGGCGGGATCATGGCTGCAAGATGCCATACAGTTGCCGTGCGCGCGTTGCATGGGATGGGCCAGGCCCCGACAGACCAGGACTCTGGGTCAAGGATGGGAAAGGCTTGCCCCTTCCCCGGCAGTCCAAGGTGAATGGCCTGTTTGACCTTGGACTGCCGGAAGTCCGATATCTGGATGTCTGGGTGGGCTATATCGATAGCATTGCCTTGGCTCTCCTTGTCCTCTGTGTGGATGGAGATCTGCGAGAGGATCGCGGCCTGCGTCGGCACGGGCAGGCCAAATTGCGCAACTGGATTGCGTTTACGGCGCACAATGGCCACGTCCTGGAATGTAACAGTTCCACATACGCCGCAGTCCCGATCCAGGCCTGGCCCAACTCAGAGACACGGTCCAGTGCCTGGATACCCAGTGCCTGGATACAGTGCTGTTGGCGGAGATCATGCTCCGCCGCATGGGGCCCGGCTTCACCCTGCATCTATCCAAGGCGACAGTAGGCAGGTAACGTGACCGTCCGTGCTCTGGGTGATGACTCCCGCTGGATTTCCTTTGCCGCCATGGCGGCTTGTCCTGGTGTCATGGCAGCGTAACCTATGTTGACAGGCATCTCCTGGTCACTGAAGGGCCGCTGGGTCCAGCTCCAGCGCGACCGGTAAATTGCACTTGCGCTTTCCCGGTCTCCGAAACACTGCCATCGAGCAGGTTGCCTTGCCTGGTTGGGGCGATGGGGCTGAATGTGACGCGCATACAACGGGTGTTTTTATTTTTTGGGGGCGGTCGCCTGCTTTCAGTTGTCACGCGATGTCATGCGCCTACCGCGTCCCCAGCCATGTGGAGCTCCCTCCGCGTGATAGGATTGTCCCGGTTCCAATTTTCAGCCGAGCAGAAATCTTCTTTATGCCCGCGGGTGGCCTTGGACCAGTGCCCAGGGGCTCCGTAGCGTGGGGGACCATAATCCGCACTTGACAATACAGGACAAGGAGGCGGCATTTTGTGGCAACTTGACAAGGCGCACCTGGCACAATACGCGCAAGAGGGTTTTACGGTGGTCAGGCAATTGATCACGGTATCCGAAGCTGCCACCGTGTACGCTCGCCTGATGGAATTGCGGCAATGGAAACACGACTGGCCTGATCAGCATTTCCAGATTCTCGATCCGTCCGTTGTCTGTCATCCCGATGGCGGTTACGTGCCGCAGGGAGTCCAGCTGCCAGCCCAACTGGATCCGATCTTCCGGCGCATCGCCGATCATCCCAAACTGCAGGCCGCCATGGTCTCCTTGCTCGGTGGCCCGGTGGTGCGTTTCACGGATCAGGCTCTGATCAAGAATGTCGGTGTACGCGGTGAATCTTTTTATCATCAGGATTCGGACTATTGGCACATTCCCCCTGCACAGGGCCTTAACGCCTGGATTGCATTGAGTAATGTGGCCCGGGACGCCAGTGCCTTGGCCATCCTGCCAGGCACTCAGACAATCTGGGAAATCCAGCCGCATGAAGAATATTTCGATGATCCTCCGCTGTGCCATGCCGGGACGCTCAAACCGTTTCAGCGGTATCGCATTCCATCAGATCAGATTGATTTCAGCCCAGAGGTCCTGTTGCCGATGGCACCGGGCGACGCGGCCTTTTTCTCCAACTACACGTGGCATCGTGCGGAGCCGAATCTTTCGGACAGCGTGAGGGCGGCGTATGCCATTGCCTATCAGCGTGTACAGAAGGGGAAAGGTTGAAACCCTGTTTCTGACTGTCGGAGTCTTCAACGATACTTGGAGGTAGGTCCGTGGCGATGCCCTTGCACTCTCAGGGAGCGTCCAGCGTCTGTGTAGTGTGCTGCAGTGTGCTAAGGGCCTTGGCGCGCAAACCGTCCCGGACAGTTTGTGGGTTAAGTCTTGTTTTTATGTGTAAAGGAACCGAAAAATGTTGAATCGCACCGTATTGAGTCGACGCACATTCCTGCAGTGGAGTGGCAGTGTGGGCATGGCCACTGTGCTGGCGGCATGTACTGTAGCCCCGCCGGCACCGGCCTCCGAGCGGGTGTTTGGGGAAGGCACCACCGAGATTGAAGTCTGGTATCAGGATTGGGATGGTGCCAATCGCATCATGGCTGCGACCACGCCCGTGTTCGCAGCGAAGAACCCTGACGTGACGGTCAACCTGCAGCCCATAGGGTATGGCGACTTGCGTGACAAACTGCTCCCTTCCATTGCGGCGGGCACGGAAGGCGATGTCATGATGATGTACACCGATTGGGTGGTGGCTACTGATCTGACGAAAGTGTTTCTGGACCTGACTGACGTAGCCGGCGGTTATGCCTTTTGGGAGGAACAGATGTGGCCCGCCGCGTTCTCCGTAGTCGATACACCGGGGAATCGGATTTACTATTTGCCCTGGTTGGCAGGCATTCGGGGTGCTGTGCATACGGTCAACATGGACCATTTGGCTGCAGAGTCGATTGACTACCTGCATTTTGCCTCGTACGAAGACATGGTGGAGGCAGGCATTCAGTTGACCCAGACCAATGACGACGGCAAGATCGTGCGTTCCGGCCTGTCCCCCCGCAGTTCCCAATACCAGCAGTACTGGAATTTCATCTGGCAACTGGGTGGAGATTTCTATGACAAGGAGACGGGTATATGGTCACACAGCAGTCCTGAAGGGGAAGCGGCCGCCCAGATTCTGCACAATCTTTACCATGAGGCCCGTGTCTGCGACTTTGAGCTCTTCACCAGCGAATATGAGGCGGTGAGCCAGCAACTGGTCTCCATCTGGGCGGATGGCGCCTGGACCGCCAGTGTCCAGCAGGATGTGGCGGGGATCCCCGCAGACAACATTCTGACCCCTTCGCTCCGGGATGCTGTGGCCAATGTCCTCTATCCCCAGCACCAGGCTGGTTGGGGTATATCCCGCCGCCTGACCGACAATCCGGACCGTCTGGAATTGTCTGTGGAATTCACTCTGGATCTGCTGGGGCCTGAAGTGTCCTATCAGGCCTTCGAGTTCTATTCCGGGGTTACGATGACCAAGGCTGTCTATCAGGATCCGCGTATTGAGGATGTGAAGTACGGTCCGATGTCCAAACGGATCGCCGAAGCCATGTGGCCCATTGCCCGATATCCCCAGGATCGTGTGGCCAATCATGGACCCGCCTCGGTGGAACTGGATCGGGCCATGCGCAATGAAATCTCCATTCCTGAAGCGTTGAACAACATGGATGAGTATCTGCAGGAACAGGAAAATCAGGCACGGGAACGCATTGGGGCTTAGGCTGCCCCGGGGCAGCCGAGAGCCAGAATGCCGTCGACGACAGACCGGAGCCCATTGCGTGCCGGTCTGTGTCGCGGTGCTGGCATCTCTTGTGTCGTCTGCTGTGTGGCATCCTGCCTGGAATCAGGGCCAGGCAATGTGCCGGCCGCACAGTTTCCAACATGACGCACCGGGCTGCCCCGGAGTTCATCCTGCCCTGGTATGGATTGGCTCCGCCGGGCCTGGTGGGGGGCGACCCGGCGCAACGGGACTGGCTTTGAGGCGCGGTGTACCGGCATGACCATACAGTTGCCAGGCCAGGCGCGTGTCCTCCACACGCTGCGACGTACCAGCCCGTTGGGGGCCCTGTTTGGCGTTGCGATTTTGGCCTTTTACAGCCTGGTGTTCGTGATTCCCTTTGTGACGGCCATCTGGCTGTCATTCCAGAACTGGGATTACCTGACCACCCCGATTTTTGTGGGGGCCCGCAATTACCGGGATCTGGTCGCCGATGCATATTTCTGGCAAGCGTTGCGTACCACCTTGCTGTTTTCCGTGGTGGAAATCAGCACCGGGGTGTGGCTTGCACTCCTGTTAAGCCTGATGCTGGACCATTTGACGCGGCGTTGGAGCCGCTTCTTTCTCGCGCTGTACTATCTTCCCGTCATAACGCCCATTGTGGTGTCCGTATATCTGTGGCGTTGGCTTTACCGCCCCACCGGCGGAGCCTTCAACCTGCTGCTCAGCAGCGTAGGTTTGCCCGAGCAACCCTTTTTGGCCAGTACACAACAGGCTCTCTGGGCCATCACGGCCATGGTAGTGTGGGCCAATGTCGGTGGGGTGGCCGTGATCCTGCTGGCGGGCATGAAAGATGTGCCGCGCAGTCTCTATGATGCCGCCCAAATTGATGGTGCCGGCTTTTGGAGGGTGTTTTTTCGCATTACACTGCCCTTGATTCGGCCCGCGTTGGTGTACATCATGGTGGTCAGCGTGGTCGGGACCATGCAGATGTTTGTGCCTTTCTTTCTTATGGCCGGACCGGGGTTCAGCACACGTACCTTGGCCCTGTATACCTACGACCTGGGTTTTCAGTCCTTGAACCTGGGATACGGGGCCGCGGTCTCCCTGATCATTTTCCTGCTGCTGCTGGTCGCCACCATCGTGCAGCTGCAACGTTGGCAGATCAAGTGGGAGTACTAGGCAATGGCATTGTGCCGGCAATCTCGCAGGCAGGCAGGCCCTGACACTCCAGCGCTGGTGCCAGTCGTCTTCTTGTCCCCGGTGGGATTGTGTTCTCAAGTGGGGGGCGGGGAATGTCCATGTCCAGGCTTGCAATACGGGCCTGCTGACAGGCAACGCCCGGGGCCTCCCCTGCCCGGGGGGTTGCCTTGTGTCCCCGTGCCTTGGGTATGCCGGCAGACATGAAATTGGTCCCGTGACTGTCTTGCAGCAGCGATTGAATTTGTGCGGGTTCCCGCCCTGCAGTCTGGACGGCTTGGGCCCGGGGTCCCGGGTGGCAGCTGCGTCACCTCCCAGGGAGGGCCGGGAATTCCCGCCGGGTTGCGTCCTGCAACAATCCGGTGCAGTGAAAAAACCGTCAGGAAACCTGTGGGGAGCCGCTTCCCTGAGTGTGTCGCGTACCCGGTTGATTGCGGAGGCGTCCGGACTTCCGGTGCCTTTGGGCCGGTGTAGCCCGCTCCCACCCCACCCTGCCTTGTACCTGGCGCAGCGACGCGTCCAAAGCCGCTGCAGCAAGTTTCAGGGGCCACGACAGCGGGAGGCAGCAGTCTGAACAACAAGGAGCGCCCCTTCACATCCGGGCAGTGGCGGCAGCCCTTGATTATCCTGATCCTGGCGTTGTTGAGCGGGGCAATGTTTTTTCCATTTGTCTGGCTGATTTTCTCGTCCTTCAAAACGGGGGCAGACATTGTCAGACTGCCCATTCAACTGTGGCCGCGGCCATGGACCTTGAGCGCTTACCTCATGGTGCTGGACCCCAACCGGGCCAATCTGGTGCGCGCGTATGGCAACAGCCTGCTGATCACGGTGTCCACGGTCTTGGCCGTTTTGTTTACCTCGTCCTTGGGCGGCTATGTGTTTGGCCGCCTGGAGTTTCCCGGCCGCCGGCTGCTGTTCTATTTCGTGCTCGCGACCACCATGGTGCCGTTTTTGACCTTGCTCATTCCCCTCTACATCGTGATGCGGGAACTCGGCATCCTCAATACGTTGTGGGCCGTCTGGCTCCCAGGCATATTTTCGTCATTCGGCATATTCCTCTGCCGGCAATTCATCTATAGCATTCCCCGGGATCTTTATGATTCGGCCAAGATTGACGGCGCCGGTGATTTTGCCATTTATCACCGCATCATCCTGCCACTGATCCACCCGGTGTTGGCGGTCCTGACCATCTTCACATTTCTGGGGGTGTTCAACGACTACCTATGGCCTTTGGTGGTGCTGAACGACGAAGAGAAGCTGACGCTTCCCCTCATTCTCAGCCGCCTGGCCAATCGCTTTGGCGGAATGGACTATCAGGGCGTTATGGCCGGTTCGGTCCTGATTTCCATACCTCCCTTCATCGTGTTCTTTGTGTTTCAACGTTACATTGTGCAGGGCATAGCCCTGACCGGCGTGAAGGGGTGACAGTCGCGCAGGGCCGCCGCAACCCGAGGCGGAGGCGGCATCCCCCAAGGAAGCGCATAGGCTTTTCATGCCATATCCTGCCTGCATGAGGCGGGCCCAGGGACCGACCGTCAGCGTACGTCAAGGCAAGAACCCAGGAGGAAAGAAGTGAGCGTGCTGGAAAAACTCAATGTGGGCATTGTGGGCGCCGCAGGGCGCGGCGGCAGTTTTCGCCTGGCCTTTGACGGACATCCCCATGCACGCATTCATGCCCTGTGCGATGTCAACGCCGCGGCCCTGGAGGATGCCCTGCGCGCATTCGGTGTAACCGAAGGATATACCGATTATGATGAGATGCTGTCCCAATCTGCACTGGACGCGGTCATTCTCGGCACGCCGATGCCCTTGCACGCGTCTCAGTCCATCAAGGCTTTGGCGCGCGGTATCCATGTACTCAGCGAAGTGACAGCGGCGGTCTCGCTCCAGGAATGTCGGGATCTGGTCCAAGCGCAGCGGCAATCCGCGGCCCAATACATGCTGGCGGAAAACTATGTCTATACCAAGTCCAATGTCTTGATCAAGGCCTTGGTGCAACAGGGCCTGTTCGGCACGGTCTATTACGCTGAAGGCGAATACATCCATGAGCTCAAGGAGCTCAACGAGCAGACCCCGTGGCGGCGGCGATGGCAGACGGGCATTGACGGCATCACCTATGGCACGCACAGCCTCGGGCCCATTTTGCAATGGATGGCCGGCGATCGCGTCACACGGGTCTGTTGTCAGGGCAGTGGTTGGCACTACCAGGATCCGCGCGGCAATGCGTACGAGAATCAGGACACCTGTATCATGCTGGCCAAGACGTGCCGGGACGCGTTGATCAAGATCCGCGTGGACATGCTGTCCAATCGTCCGCACGGGATGCTCAACTATGCCTTGCAGGGCACGCAGGGTGCCTATGAATCGGCCCGCAGCCCCGGGCAGACGCACCGCATTTGGTTGTCGGCCCTGGCCGACGATGCCCTGTCCTGGTCGGACCTGGTCGAACTGGAAGCCCAATATCTGCCGGAAATGTGGCGCAATCCGTCGCCGCAGGCCCTGGCCGCGGGCCACGAAGGCGGAGACTACTACGTGATACAGGATTTTATTGCCTGTATCAGGGAAGCCAGACCTTGTGCCTTGGATGTCCACGCGGCCCTGGACATGACGTTGCCGGGCCTGATCAGCCAGGAGTCAATCCGACAGGGCGGGGCCTGGCTGGAAGTGCCGGATTCCCGGGACTGGACATGACCCGCTTGCGGTTGGGCCCATCGCCTGATCCCGGATGACAACCCCATGAGGTGACAACATGAGTCTGCCGCTGCATATCGTCGAAGCCATCCAGCAGGCTGTCCAGCCGGACCGGCTCCTGGATACCGCCATCCGCCTGATCCGCGAACCCAGCCCCACCCGGGATGCGGGCCGGGCCTTGGATGTCCTGGCCGAAGTGCTGGCCCAGGAAGGGTTTGTGGTCCAGCGGCCCGCAGCAGACTGGCCCCCGGCGCCGGCGGTGGTCACGAGGCATGAAACTGGCGCTCCGGGCCCCATCCTGCAGTTCGATTGTCATCTGGATACCGTGCATCTGCCTTTCGTTCCGCCGCGGGTGGAAGACGATGTCCTCTATGGTTCTGGCGCGGCCGACATGAAGGGGGGTACGGCCGCGGCTGTCGAGGCTCTGTGCATATTGCGGGATACCGGCGTTCTGGCATGCGGGTCCGTGCTGCTGACCGCCCATGATCACCATGAAGGACCGTGGGGTGACAAGCGTCAGGTCCGCGCCCTGATACGCGACGGCATGGTGGGAAATGCGGTCCTGCTGCCCGAGTACTTCTGCCGGTGGATTCCGGTGGCCGGCAAGGGCATGGCCATTTTCAAGGTCACGCTGGAGCGGGACCAGGCTCCCATGCACGAAATCCACAAACCGCCGGATTGCCCCGATCCCATTGCGGCCGGCGTCGATCTCGTGACGCGGCTCCACGCATTGGCTATGCAATTGCAGTCCGGGGCCCCGACAGCGGCGGGTCGCGATTCGTTGTTTGTGGGCCAGATCCATGCCGGCGAGATTTACAACCAGTCTCCCCGTATCTGTCAGGTGGAAGGGACACGGCGCTGGACCGCGCCCGGCGCGGAGGAGGCGGCGCGCGGGGAACTGCGGCAGTTGATCACCCAGTGTGCCCAAGAGCATGGCATGCAGGCCACACTGGACTGGGAGTTGCAGGGCGATGCCTTGCGGTTGTCAGAGCACAGTGCGTTCGTCCAGACATTTCAGGCAGCCCAGCGCGCGGAAACCGGTACTGCCTTGCCCTTGGGGGCCAAGCCTTTCATTGACGATGGCAATCTCTACGCAGCCTGGGCACACATTCCGGTCATTACACACGGGCCCGATGCCCGCGGGGCCCACACGGTCCAGGAGGCAGTACCGGTCGCGGAACTGGCACGGGTCGCCCGCATATATGCCCTGACAGCCTGCGCGTTCTGTCAAGGTCCGTCGACCTGAATGGGGACCGCACCTCAGCTGTCAGCCCCCAGGCTCGCAAGTCGAGGTCGCAGATGAAGTTGAGATGGTATCTGTCTGTATGCAGGCCACTCGAGATCAGGCGCGAGGCTTGAAGCCAGTGCGGCGTATGTGGCGAACTTGGGAATAGGGGAGATACAGAAGGCCACCATAGTCAAACAGAAGTCGAGAGCAACCTGTCGATGAACCTTGTTCGACTTCCTAAAGCATTTGCGAGGTTTGGAGTATTCCGTTCAGGATTCGATGCCGCGCGTAGACCAGGGGGGCGAAACAGGTCTTGCCGAAGTTGCTCGGACCGCTGAATACTGTAAGCAGCCGCAGCTCGATCGGGCCCTCTGCAATGGGTCCAAAATCGGAAATGGAAGCCGCACGGTCCAGGGGAGAGAATTTCCTCCGCAGACCGCATGGTCTGCATGCAAAGCATATCCCTTGGATGCTGACCAGATGGGACTACTGCTGGATTTGCAGCATAAACGCAGGCACGGAACGGGCCTGATGCCCGGCAGTCCGTCCATACTCAAGAAAATCCCGTTGCAGTACCTGCCAGGCTCTTTATTGGGAGCCGCGCGGATAGGTGCAGTCGATTTCCGGCATCTCCGCTTCAATGCCCATGGTCGTAGGGCTCTGCATCAGATAGCCCAGCCGCACGCGGGCAATGACGGCCATTTGCGGTTCCTTGTCATAGGCATGGTCCGCCGTAAGATTGAAGTACTCGACTGCCCGGGCCGGGTTGCCCATGGCTTCGGCGACATTGGCAATGAGGAAATACCCTTGCGAAAATTCGGGATCCAGCGCCAACGCGGCCTGACCGCTGCACTCGGCACCTTCCAGATCGCCAACGCGCAGCCGATTGGTGCCGATGGTCGCCCAGACACGCTCAGGGGGCAGATCCGGATTGTCGAAGGCTTCTTCAAAGTATGTACCTGCAGCCTCGGGATGGTCTAGCTGCTCTTCCAGGACGCCGGCCCAAATCAGCAGCTCCGCCGACCGCCTGGTCTCTTCCAGATTGTTCTCGATCAGGTCCAGGGCAGCCTGGTAATCCTGGAGCCCTACCTGCGCTTCCAGATCGTGCACGACAGAGGTCACCAACACTGTGGTCTCGTCCGGAGGAAAGACATAGGTCAGCACGATGTAGACGGCGGCGACAATGCCGACTACGAGGCCGCCCCAGCGCAACAGCGTGAACAGTTGCCGGCGATTCTGCGTACGATACGTGGCATCCAGATGCCACCAGAAACCGGTGCTGTGGGGGTGACTGGCGCGTAGAGCCTCCAGCCCCCCATGCGGCTTGGCCGCCTTCACGAACTGCCCTGCCGCTTCTTGCAGTTTGTGCTCAAAGCCGGCCCACAGACCTTCCTCGCCTTTCAGATCGACGCCCTGCAACCGCAGTACCTGCATGGCCTCGGCACACTGGTCCAAAAGTTCCAGGGTGCGTATCACGTGCCCCGCATTGACCTTCACCAGCAGTTTCTCGAGTTCTGCCAAATCCTGCCGCAACTCGGCTACCGGACTGGATGACTGGGATTCGATGGAGTGGGCCATGGCAATCGGGATTTAGAACAGCCTGTTGCAGATGGGGCCGCCGGGATAAGACTCAAGTCGATTCATTTCTGTCCAGGGCAATTCGCAGAGGGATCAGACCGCCATTTTAGCCTGCGCTTGCCGTTCCCTCTGCAGTTCCCGGTAGACGCGGTTGATGCCGGAGTTGATCTGGCTTTCGATCTTGGATCTGCGGGTGGAGGGCACATCAAAAAGGGCCACCATTTCCAGCGTCAGGGCCTTCTTGGTCTCTGCCTTGTCCATGTCCGCATCCAGGCACCGGTTGATGCCATCGCGCATCTTGCTGATATAGCCGGCCAATTGCTCGATGTCCTTGACGGTACAGAGATTGCCATGCCCCGGCACGATGGTTTCGGGATTGAGTTTCTGGATCAGGGTCAAGGCATCCAGCCACTCTTTGGAATTGGCCTGGGCCATATAGGGATGCTGGTCGGTCCAAATCGTGTCGCCTACAAAGCAGATGCCTTCATCTTCCAGCCAGACAATGCAGGTAGCGGGGGTGTGGCCCCCCACGTGGATGCAGCGGATGCGCGTGTCCCCCATGGCAAAGCAGATCTCCTTGGAGTAGGTAATGTGGGGCGGAATAATGTCGATGTGCTGCAGTTGTTGCTGAATCTCGGGTTCCCGGCGGTAGCTGTTGCGGACCCGCTCCCGGAAATTCTCGGTGTATCCTTGCATCTCCTTGTGGGCGCGCTCATGTCCGATGACCTGGGTCGGCATGAAGTACTGGCAACCCAGCGCGTGGCCCCGATGATGATCCGTCAGAATGACGAATTCAATCCGTGCGTCTTTGGATGCGGCCGCGATCTGCGCGCGCCAGTCCCGGGCCTGCTGGGGCACCAGCGGCGTGTCGATCACCACCACCCCTTCCCGCGTGATCACAAATCCCGTGGTGCAGGTCATGTACTGGTTGTTGATGAAGACTTTGCTGCCAATCTGCTGGCGCTCGCCCAGGCCTTTCAAGGCGTTCTTGCTGGAGGACTTGCGTTGGGTCATACAGTCAATCCGGGGAATGTCTGGGTAGGACTCGGCCGGAACGGGTCCGGGCTGTCGGTGCGGGCATTGCACCCTTAGCGGAATTCATCGGCGGCCTTGTTGCCGAAGGCCTGCGGGCGGTCCGGGCTGCTGCCTTTGCCTTGCGTGCGGGCGCGCTTGCGCTGCCGTCCCCGGTACGGGGACGGCGTTTCCTCGGGAAAGGCGATGTCAGCTTGCCGCGCCAGGGTATAGGGGGCAAAGACCTGTGCGTCCGCCGCCTCTGACGAGAAATACAGGCGGTCGCGATGCAGCAAGTGCGGAAAATCGGTGAGCCCCAATGCCGCCAGGACCTCGTCCGGGCGGCCCGTGGCCCCCTCCAGCAACTGCACGCGCAGTTGAAAAGCGACATGCAGGCCATCGGGCGCGGGCCCTGTATATGCCAGTGCATGGACTACCGGACGCAGGTTGTAGCGATATGTGCGTCCCTTGCGTTGTCGGGTCCGCCAGATTTCCGTCCGGTCCAGAAATTCCCTGACTCGGCGGGGGCCATCCGGCAACTCTGCCGTCTGGATCAGCAGCGTGTAGTCCGCGCCCAGCAGGGTGGCCTGGAGTGGGGCGGCATGCAGGGCCACCGTCTGCAAATCCATAATTCGCACTCCCGGCACCAAGGCCTGGGTCAGCCGCTCTGCCACCTCGGGCTCCGGCAGGGGGGTTTCCAGGCGAAAATCCATCAGTTCCCGACTGCCGCTGAAACCGACCCCCAAGGGGGCCGCAAACTGCATGTGCGGCTGCGGGTTAAAGCCTTTCTTGTATGCCAAAGGCATCCGCGTGCGGCGAATGGTACGCTCCCACATGCGAAACTCATCCTGATGGGCAATGAAGCGCAAGCTGGCGTCGCGGGCGTAGGTTAGCCGCAGTCTTTGGGGCATGGCACCATCGGCGTGCGGGGAAATGTTCAATCGGCTGCCGTCATTTCCCGGACTACGGTACCCGCGCGGCGTTGGGGAACCCGCGTGGGGAACTGTCCCGCCATATCGGGTGCCATGTCCTCGTTGAAATACAAAGGTACCGGGATGATGTCGACAGGTTGGCGCTCTTTGCCGGTGCCCAAAGGCGGACAACACCAGGCGGCATCTTCCGTTTCCCGGCGTGCTTCCCTGAAGTGGCCCAGTATGCCGCAGCTGAAGCAGTGTTCCCGGCAGTCGTCCACGACTCCTCCCAGGAATGTATTGCGATATTCCGCGTGCAGGAATTCCTTGTGCAATCCGGCGGAAATGTGGTCCCAGGGCAGTATCTCATCCAGATCGCGGTCTCGATACAGATACCAGTCCATGTCCAGACCCAGGTCGGCAAAGGCCTGCTGCCAGGCCGAGAATTTGTAGTGCTCGCCCCAGGCATCCAGTTTGGCACCCAGCTTCCAGGCGCGCTCCACCACATCGCTGACGCGCCGATCGCCGCGCGTGAGAAACGCCTCCATGATGGTTTCCTGCGGGGCATTCCACGTGAAGGCGATCGCGCGGTCTCTAAGACCCTCCCGCAAAATCCGAATGTGCCGGTCAATCTGGTCCGTTTGTTCCAGGGGCACCCACTGGAACGGGGTATGCGGTTTGGGTACCAGGGTGCTTACGCCCACACGCACCTTGGCTTTGCGGCCAATCTTCGCGCGGCCCACCTGGAGCACCTGGCGGGTGAGCTGCACGATGGCCTGTACGTCCGCGTCGGTTTGGGTAGGGTGGCCGATCATGAAGTACATCTTGATCGTGGTCCAGCCGCGGCTGTAGACCTCGGCCGCTGTCTGGAGCAAATCCTGTGCGGCGATGGGCTTGTTGATTACGTCCCGCAACCGGTCCGTGGCGGCTTCGGGCGCGAACGTGAAGCCGGATCGGCGCCGTCCCTTTTCCAGGAGTTCCATCAGGCCCACGCTAAAGGATTCGATGCGCAGACTGGGCAGGCCGATGGACAGCTTGGCGTGGCCGTGTTTCTCCACGATGCGCCGTACCAGTTCCTCCACATAGGTGTAGTCGCTACTGCTCAGGCTCAGAAAACTGACTTCCTCAAAGCCGCAGTGCTCGATCATGTCGTCCACGGCCTGCAGCACTTCCTCCAGCGGGCGTTCGCGCACCGGGCGGTAGATCATGCCGGCCTGACAGAAACGACAGCCCCGGGTGCAGCCGCGCATGATTTCAATCGCCGCGCGGTTGTGCACCGTATCGATATACGGCACAATGAACTTCGTGACCGGGGGCGGCAACACCTTCACGATCCGCTTCATCACTTCCGCCGGGGCCTCGGGTACCGTAGGCACCACACGGTCAATGCAGCCGTCGGGGCGGTAGGTCACTGCATACAGAGCCGGCACGTAGACGCCCGGGATCCGGGCCAGGGTCCGCCACAAGTCGACGCGGCCCAGATGGGGACAGGACCGGTACTGCGCTTGCCAGGCCGCATGGGCCTCGATCACTTCAAAGATGACCTCTTCCCCTTCACCGATCACCATGGCATCGAAGAAGGCACTCATGGGTTCCGGGTTGTAGCAGCCGGATCCGCCTGCCAGAATCAGGGGACAGTCGCCCTCCCGGTCCGCCGCCCGCAACGGCAAACCGGCCAGGTCCAGCATGGTCAGGACGTTGGTATACAGCTGTTCGTACGGCAGACTGAAGGCCAGAATGTCAAAGTCGGCCAACGGATGCCGGGTTTCCAGGCTGAAGAGCGGTATGGTCTCCTGGCGCATGACCGCTTCGAAATCTGCCCAAGGGCAGTACACGCGTTCCGCCAGCAAATCGGAGTGTTTGTTGATCAGGTCATACAGAATCATCAGCCCCAGATTGCTGCCGCCGAGCTCGTAAATGTCGGGAAAGGCCAAGGCCACACGACTGCGTATGCGGTCACCGTGCCAATCCTTGGCAATGCTGTTGAGTTCGCCGCCCGTATAGCGGGCTGGCACGGATACCCGGGGCAGTACCCTGTTCAGGCTCTGCGTGATCTGACGCGGAGTGTCCAACATAACCGGATTATGCAGGCACTCCGGATGTAATCCGGTGTATTCTGACCATATCTGGCCTTGGGGCAATGGCCCACCATGCAAAGGCGCAGGATTATAGCATGATGATTCGGTGCTTACAGGCCGTTTCCGGTACTGCGGCTTGGAGACGGCGGCGAATCCCCGCCGGGACTGCCCTGCCGCGGCGGGCGCGGTCCATCGACCAGGGCTGCCGCGGCAAGAGCCGGACAGGCGCGTCAGCCCTGCGGTGGCGGTACCGGCTCAACCGTCTCCGGGCGGCGTTCTCAGCTCCAGCCACTGCCGATCCAGGTCCTCAATCCGGGCTAGCTCCGCATCCCAGAACGCCGGAACGCGCATGGCATCAATTTGGTGCGGATCCACGCCAAACCGGGTCCATGTCTCCTTTTTCATCTCGTGCAGACGATCGTGGTGTCCACTGTTGGCCAGGGAGAGGACCTGGTGTTCCGGTGCAAGCGCGAGGATGTCTGACCACCAGGCCGCCATGTCCGCCATCGTGGCCTGACCCCGGTCTTCGGTCAGGGCGGCCAGCACAGAGCCGTAGCGATCCTGGCCATCGGTGGCGATGGTCACCACGGTCCGGTCCGGACCCAGCTGGAGGTATCGAGATGCCTGGATGGCACCCATCAGGTTGCAGATCCCGCTGGGCCCAAAGCGCCCCTGCAGCCGCGCTGCGACATGCAGTTCAAGGCCAAAGAGATCGGCCAGCACGGTGGTCGGGGCACTGAAGATCGCCGTCCCCCGTATCGTCAGCCGACCGGGCACCTGCACTACCAGATCCGTGGCATCCACATTGTGGATCAAGGTTACCATCTGATCGCCAATACCCTCGATGGCATGGGAACCCTGGCCGCCCCGGGTCAGCGTGGCGCACTCTTCAGGCTCCACGGCGGCGATCCGAAGATCCGGCCATGTTGCCCGGAGTCCCTCGCCGGCGGCCAAGGTGCCGGCACTGCCCGGTGCCGCGACGAACAGATCGGCAGTGGCCAGGCCGAAGGCCTGCAGCGCGTCCTGGAACGCCTGTGCGGTCACGAAGCGGTGGAAACGATAATTCGCCATGTCTGAGAACTGGCCCAGGACCACACAGTCCGGTCTGTGCGCATAGCGCTCGCGAGTCCGCTGCAAAGTCAGATTCACGTCCGCCTCGGAGCCCGGCGTCAGGTCGGTGGTGGCCCCGTACCGCTCGATCAGGGCATAGCGTTCCCGGCTCATGCCGGAGGGCATCACCACCCTGGCCGCATAGCCTTTGACCCGGCTCACCCAGGCAGCGCCAATGCCAAAATTGCCGGTAGAGGGTGCCACAATCGTGGCCTGTCCCGGCCGGATCCCCTGCCGCAGCTCCCGCTCCATGAGCATGGCATAGGCTGGCCCCACCTTCATGCTGCCCGAAGGGAAAGACCGCCCTACCAGGACGACCAGACGAGCCTCCAGACCGGTGATGGCCTTGGGGATCAGTACTGCCGAGATCCCCTCGTTCCCATCATGCCAGTGGATGTTGAAGAGGTTGTCCCTGTGCAACGGATGCCGTTCCCGCAGACTGGCCGCATGCCGCCGGAACGGCGGCGACAGGCACGCCGGATTGCGCATCTCGGCATATGTTGGGCCATACAGCGAGGCAGGAGATATGTGCATGAGAGGACTGTGACCGGACTGTCAGCGGGCAGGCATTACCCTATAGCATGGAGAGCAGTTCCGGAAATCCCGTGGACTGCCAACTGTGCAGCGGGCTGCGCGTGTGGCGTAAGATCCATTCCCGGTGGTACAGCCTCCTGCGCCATGCTGACCGACCACAGCCTGGACCGTGTCGTCCGGAGCTGCGCAAGATGTCTGTCCCGGCAGGGCGACAGCGTACGATCAGGGCATATTTTTGCCCTCAAAAAGCAGGAAACAGGTGACATAAGACAGGGCACGCCCCGAAACCGGTGTGTCCTGGTCATGTGGAAGTCCGTCCCACTGTCTTCAGAGGATTGCCATGCAAGACCCTGCATCCCATCATGTCCTGATCACAGGGATCACCGGACGGGTGGGATCCCATCTGGCACAGGAATTGCTGAATCGAGGGGTCCGGGTGCGCGGTCTGGTCATGCCCTCCGATCCGCTGCGGGCCCAGATACCCCAGGTCGTTGAGACTGTGTCTGCCGATCTGAATGCCCTTTCGGCCCTTGAGGCGGCGGTGGCAGATGTAACTGCCATTGTGCATTTGGCAGCCGTCATCCTCTATCAGCCGCAGGACGATGCACGGATCTGGCAAGTCAACGTGGAGGGTACCCGCAACCTGTTGCGTGCGGTGCACCACCGGCCCCAGGCTCCTCTGCGACTGCTGTTTGCTTCCAGTGATCAGGTGTACCCGGGACCCTTTCCCCGCTATACGCCCACGGACGAGGACCATCCTCTGGAACCCACTACGGCGTACGGAGTCAGCAAGCTGATTGGCGAGGAGCTGGTCCGCTATACAGCCCGTACCGTACCGGAACTCGAATTTACGATTGTCCGCTTCTGTCATAACCAGACCTGGCAGGAAGTCACGGACCCGCGAGGCTTCTTTGCGGCGCGTCAGTTCTTTGTCCGCGGACGGTTGGCTTATCTGCAGGAAAGCAGGCTGGCGGATCCCGTGACCACTGAAAGCATTCGCAGGCTGCGCGCGGTGGATTTGACCGACGATCCGCTGCTGCTGGGGTTGACCGAAGACGGTGAAGCGCTGACCATGGATATCATGGATACCCGGGAGATCGTGGCAGGGCTGGTGCCCGCCCTCTTCCATGCCAATGCCTGCAATGCAGTCTTCAATTTCGCACCGCAGCATCCCGTATCCCTGGCGGATGTGATCCCCTATATGGGCCGGGCTCTCGGCCGCCGCTGGGTGGAGGTGCGTCTGCCGGGCACACCGGCCCGTTCCCATCTGAGCGGGGCAAAGGCCCAAAGGCTACTGGGTGTGCAACAGCAAATCACGATCTTTGACATGATCGACGCCGCGGTCCAGGGCGGGACCGGCTAACCCTGGACCGCGGCTGTACCCGCCATTGCACCGTTTGGGCCTCCGATCTGCCTGCAGTCCGCTCCAATACTGCACTGTATTGCAGTCGCAATCTGCGAGCCGTTTGACGCCAGAGGCGGCTCCTGGTACGGCATCCTTGCTCTGCGGTGGTCGAGGCCAGTGTCGCTCCCATTGACATGCAGCCGGACACGGGGTTAAAATCCCACTGTGGGTTTCAGTTTGGCCTGTGGGCTGTAACGAAGCCTGAGGCGCATTCGTCTAACGGTTTAGGATTCTGCCCTCTCAAGGCAGCGATACGGGTTCGAATCCCGTATGCGCCATGTCCCTTTGGCAGTCCAGGCGTCCCTTGGGAAACCCGTGGCTGTTCTCCCTGCTCCTGCTTTGCCTTCACGGGGGAGTCTGGCACGGCCCTCCGGTGTTCGGGCTGCCCCCCTGCAGTGTGTTTTGGCCCTATTGGCGTAACGGAGGGCATTGCATATAATGCAACCCTGTTACGCAAGGGCCACATTGGGAAGTCGTGGGGCATGGGTTGTATTGTCCCGGGAACGGGCCTTGGCAATTCCAAAGAGCAACAGGAGAAAACCGAATGGCTGCAAAAAAGGTGAGTCGACGTGCGTTTCTGCAGGGGGTTGGATGGGCAGGTGCCAGCCTGGCCCTGGCTGCCTGTGCCGTGCCTACGGCAAGTACTGAAGAACCGGGTGGAGACCCAATCCACCTGACCTTGTGGGGCTGGTGGCAGCCGCGCATGGATGTGTATGACACAGTGGCCCAGGAATGGGCAGAGCAACGGGATGGCTACACGATAGAAGTGCTGGCCATCTCCAGCCGTATGGAGAAGATTGCCTCCGCGCTGGAAGCCAATACCCACCCCGATCTGTTCAAGATGGGCGAGGAATTCTTCCCCATGCGCCGCGAAGGGTTGCTGCTGGAATTCCCGGAAGAGATCTTCACCGATGCCTGGTATGAGGAAACCTATCCCAGTGTGAATTGGGATGTGTATGGCCGGTACGTGATTCCCACCGGTGTCAGCAGCACCATTCTGGTCTACAACCGCACCATATTTGAAGAGGTGGGGCTGGATCCGGATACGCCGCCGGCGTCCTGGACGGACTTTCTGGTGGCGGCGGAAGCCACGACCACGCGTGATGCCGGCGGTATCACCCGTTGTGGCGTGGTGCCGGCAGATGAATGGCGAGCCTACAACCAGGTGCTGCAACTCGGCGGCAATGTCGTGGATTCCTCCAGCGGTCAGGTGAAAGCCACCTTTGACAGCGAGGAGGCCATTGCCGGTTTCAAGTACATTGCCGATGCCCCAGGCCCCCACACTGGCGAATTTCATCACTGCCATCGATCGCCTGGACGTGTACCGCCTCTATGGGAACACGCTGTTTATCGCCCTCACCAAGTCTGCGCTCAACATCTACGTCAGCAGCCTGGCGGGGTACGTCTTTGGCAAATTCACGTTTCGCTACAAGGAGTTCCTCTTCTATCTGATTCTGGCGACCTGGATCATTCCCTTCGAGGTCTACATGATTCCGCTATACCTGATGGTCGTGCAGCAACGTATGGCGGATTCCTGGTGGGCCTTGTTCATACCCGAGATGTCCAGTGCCTATGCCATCTTCATGTTCCGCCAGTTCATGTTCACCATTCCCTCGGCCCTGATCGATGCCGGGCGCATTGACGGGGCCAGTGAATGGTACATATGGCACCGGCTCATCCTGCCACTCTCCGTACCGGTCCTGGCCACCCTGTCCGTTTTCTACTTCATGTGGAACTACAATGACTTCATGTGGCCCTTGATTGTGCTGGTATCCCCCAGGAAGTATGTGCTTTCCATTGGGCTGGCGGATTTCCTGGGCGAAAACGGATCCTTCCACGGCCTGATTATGGCAGGTGCCGCCATGGCTTCCATTCCCATCATGGTGGTGTTCGTTTTCCTGCAGCGCTACATTACACAGGGCATTGTCCTGACCGGGATGCGATAGCCTTTTCTCTGCCTTGGAGTCTGGCCTGTTGGGGGTACACCGTCATGCAAGTCTGTTTCCCTGCCAGCTCCCTGCCGGTATTGCACACCTGCGACACATTCATTCTGGGCTGCGGTTTCGCCGGGATGGCCGCGGCCCTCCGGCTGGCGGCCCAAGGGCAGGCGGTGGCGGTCGTTGAACCCCGCACCTATCCCGGTCGCGAAATGACGGCGACGGGCCGCCTCTGCCTCGAGGCCGCGCGGGTACGTGCCGGCTCCTTGCCCGAACCGCTGCATACGGCTTTTGCGGCCGCCCGGGATGCGGAAAGGCAAGGCTACTGGACCCTGCACGAAGACACTTTCAAAAAGACGCTGGAGGACATGCTGCGGGCCGCCGGGGTCAAGCTCTATTATGCGTCCGTGCCCCTGAGTCTGGTCCGCACCGTGGATGAGGGCATTGCCGGCGTAGTCATTGGCAACAAGTCCGGCCGCCAGGTGGTGCGCTGTACCCATGTCCTGGATGCCTCGGCCACGGCGCTGGTGGCACGTCTGCTGGGGGAGGATTTCGAGGCGCCGCCTGCCACTTCCCTCTATAGCCGGTGGCTGGAATTCACAAACGTGGCCGCACTGCCGCAGCAGGCCGTGACCGTTCCGGTGCAGGGTCTGGTCTCGCAGATGCTGCCGGCCTATCCGGGCCTGGGCGGGCAGGGGCACTACTATGTGGAATATGGCGTCAAACTGGCCCGCGGTGCGGACTCGGCGGTAGACCTGACCCGACGGGACCAAACGGCTCGTCTGAAGGGGGTGGAAATCGTCGAGTATCTCAAGCAGCAGCACCCTGCGTTTGCCCGTGCGCTGTGGGCCTCCTCCAGCCATGAAATGCAGGGGCCGGTCACGACTGCCCTGGCGGGTCCAGTCCTGCCCGGTGCCCTGCCCCCGATCCGGCTGCAGACCCTGTCAGGGGATACCCGGATCCTGGCCGGGGAATGCTTTGCCGTACGGGCACCGCGCGTGTACATGGCCAATCCGGCTGCCCGGGTGCCCGCGACCGTCCGTCGCGCTTGGGTGGAACCGGTGGCCGCCTGTTTCCTGGGCGCGGCCGTGGCCGCGTTGGTGCAGCCGACCCGGGAGCGGATCGCGATGGCGCCGGTGGCGACCCCAACGACCGTGGACTCCATCCGGTTCAAAGCGCAAAGGCAGCCCCAGCGCGGGGCGGAGTACGCATGGATTGACACGCCGGCCACGCCGATTGCCACACTGGCCCCCCGGGACATTGCGGTGGTGGGCGGCGGTACTGCGGGGGGCATTGCCGGCATTACCGCAGGTCGCCTGGGTATGAACACGCTGCTGATGGACATGAATCCCGGTCTCGGCGGGACCGGCACCTATGGTGGCATCCATGCCTATTGGTTCGGCTGGCGGGACGGATATGCGGGCCAGGTCACCGACCTGGTCAACGCATTGCATACCCGTACGCGACATCCGTTGCAGAAGGGGGCCATTCCCCAGTGGAATATTGAATGCAAGATTCATGCCCTGCTGCAGGCGGCCGACGAGGCCCCTGTCGATCTGCTGCTGAATGCCATGTTCATGGGCTCCCTGGTGGAGGACACCACCGTGCGGGGCGTGGTCGTGGCGACGCGGTACGGCCCGGTGGCGATCCTCAGCCAGGTGACGATAGATGCAACGGGCGATGGCGATGTCGCGGCCTTTGCAGGCGCTCCCTACGTCCTGGGCTCCGAGCGGGATCATTCCATGATGTATGGCTATATGGCACAGGTCATCCGGCCCGGCAGGCCGCGCAACGTGAAAACCCGTTCCGTGGACATCACCAACATCGAGGACTACACGCGTGGCATCATGGCCGAGCGGCGCAGCGGGCAGGCGGGAGATGTGGATCACGGCATCTATTTTGCCCCCCGCGAGAGCCGACACATCAAAGCGGACCTGACCCTGACCTTGAGCGACCAATTGGTCCGGCGGGCCTTTGAGGACGTAGTGCTGCTTTCGTTCAGCAACAACGACATCAAGGGGCAGAGCACTTCGGACTGGGTCCTCATGGGACTGCAGTCTCCGCATCTGGAGATCGAGATTCCCTACCGGGCACTGTTGCCCGTGGAGCTGGAGGGTGTCATCGTGTCGGGGAAAGCCTTTTCCGCCACGCACGACGCCCTGGCGGCCCCGCGCATGCAGCCGGACATGGAAAATCTGGGCGGCGTCGCGGCGCTGGCGGCCGCCATGTGCATTGAAAGGGGCATTTCCCCGCGGGCGTTGCCCGTCCGGGAGCTGCAGGAACAGCTGGTGGCCACGGGGACCCTGCCGGCCCGCATTCTGGAGCGGACACTGCAGCCTTTGCGGTTCTCCGTGGCAGAGCGGGACACCAAGCTGTCCCGGATCGATGCCGAGAGGCCCCTGCATCGCTACTCCCTGATGCAGAACAACGTGCGCTACGCCGGGCGGGTGGATTTGGCGGATTTGATGTGCATGGGGCCGGAAGTCGTGCCCTATCTGGAACAGCGGTACGCCCAATCCGCCGGTCGCATGTCCCTGCTGCTGGCCCAGATCCTGGCTGTGCTGGGTTCCAGGGCGGGCGTACCCCGACTGGTGGCAGCCTGTCTGGCCGATCTGCAAGGCGATCGCCTGCCCATGCAGGACGACACCATCATGTACAAAGGCATACCGCCGGATCAGAACGCAGCGGCGGATGTGGCTTTCCTGATCTACAGTCTGGGTCTGGCCCGGGATGCGCGCGCCTTGCCGGTATGGCAGCGCGTGATCGATTTGCTGGCCCATGAGTCCCCCGCCGACATCATGGACAAGGACCGCGCCATGTACTACTACGTGACGGCGGTGTGCTACGGCATCGAGAGGCTGGGCGATGCCCGCTGTGTCGCAATGTTGCAGCAGCTGCACCGGCACCAGGCGTTCCGCCACAAGCAAGCCCTGGCTCCGGATGCCTTGGCGGAGGATTACGTGGATGAGCGGTTGGCTTACCTGGAACTGTTGATTGCCCGTTGTCTGGCCCGTTGCGGCAGTCCCGGAGGATACCTGGCGCTCATGGACTATCTGCAGGACGCCCGGGCCATCCACGCGGAGCATGCGCACACGGAGCTGGTCAACATCACCGGGCAGGATCTGGGCAAGAATCCGGCGCGGTGGGCGGACTGGCTGGAACAGCACGGGGAAACCCTGCCCTGTGTGGCTTTCACCGCGGTCTCGGATCCCGTTAAAGCCTGGTCGGAGGAGATCCTGATCGATCCTGTCCATGAAGAGGCCATGCGCCATTTGGCCGGGGCGGGCTGAGCGGAGTCCCATCGTTGCTGAAGCCATCGCATCCGCCGCGCCCGAACTCGCGGGAGACAGGCGGGGTGCCCGCCATTGCGGCCGTTCCAATCCGGGACGGCCCACTCCCGCGGGAACGACAATGCTGTCCTCTGGCTGTTGTTTCACATGAACAGTCGGCACGCTAGGTGCTGCAGGGAGTGAGCCCATGACAACCGCCCACCGACAGTCTGGCGTCCCTGATGACGGAGGATCCCTTCTGTGCCCAAGAGGGAGTCAAGACCTTGCAGTCGGCCGAGCATTTCCATCATCTGTCTCGGGTGGTCAACGACCTGTGCCTGCATCTCCACCGAAGCCGGGCTACCCTACACGCTGACCAGCGACCTGCTGATCCGGGACGTGCCGCTGCGGGACGGGGTGTCCCCGGATGTGGCCCTCTGGCCCGGGCAGCCGGATCCGGTAGGCGAAAAGTGTCGTTCGCTGGCCTTGGCGCCGGGCGTGTGTCCGGCACCGATACTGGAAGTGGTGTCGGAGAACACCGGGGCGGCGGACGCCGACGTCCAACACGAGATCTGTCGGCGGGCCGGTGTCGCGGAGTACTGGCTGTACGACCCGGGAGGCTATGCAGGCGGCCCGCCAGTCTGTGGCTGGCAGTTGCAGGAGACCGCGTACGTGCCGGTCCCGAACCGAGTCGGTGTCGTGGCAGCAGACATGGCCACACTGTATGCCAGTGGCGTGCAGCAGACCGAGTGGGGGCTGACCGCGGCCGGGTCTCTGCGCTTGCGGCGGCCGGGACATGATGCCTGGTACCGGATGACGCCCGAAGCGGGTGGAGGCGGCGGAGGCGCGTGCCGAGCAGGCGAATGCAGAGATCACTTGGCTGCGGGCCTTGTTGAACGAGCGTTCTGGCTAAAACCACGTTCCAAACCGGTCCTGCCCGCGAGGCAATGCCACAACTCGACAGGGGATTGACTACGAGCCGCTTGCGATTGTCCCACTGTGCAAGCCTGACCCGGAGCTGCCCTATAGCAGACGCGGCGTCCGCGGGCCCCGGGACACATCCAACCCGGCCTCTGGGTTCTGGACATGAGTTTCCGCGCGGACGAAAACGGTATCCGGAACGAACTCCAGAACCATGCCGACCCCCAGCGTCCTGAAGGGAGACTTTCCGCCTGTCCGCTGCACAGACACTGCCCTGCAAGACAGCTTGGCTGTCCGTCTCTGTCAACCGAGCGGGGAGAATACCGCCTTGGGAGGAAGGCCCAGTGTCAACACCGATGCGCTTTCCGGAAAACCTGCAACCTGATGTTTTGGGGGACAAAAGCAAAACCTTGTACAATGGCCGCGCGTGGGATGGGCCTCTGTTATTGGCACAAGGAAAATCGAGATGTATGCAGTGGTGCGTACCGGTGGCAAACAATACCGGGTGACCGCAGGACAGACTCTGCTGGTGGAATTGTTGCCTGGACAGCCGGGGGACCGCATCGAACTGACCGATGTGCTGATGCTGGGCGAAGGGGACGACGTAACAGTTGGACAGCCCTTGGTGGAAGGGGCCAAAGTGGGAGCCCAAATTACAGGGCAGCACAGGAGTCGCAAAGTAGAGGTGTTTCGCTACAAGGCCAAGAAGCGTGTGCGCGTCCGCCGCGGTCACCGCCAGCGACAGACCCGTCTGCACATTCAGAGCATTGAAGGGCCCTAGGCACGAAGCCGCAGGCAAGGAGAATATTGCATGGCGCACAAGAAAGGAGGCGGCTCCAGTCGCAACAACCGGGATTCCAATGCCCAACGTCTGGGAGTCAAGCGCTACGCCGGCGAGAGGGTACGGGCCGGAGCCATCCTGGTACGGCAGCGCGGGACGCGTATCCATCCGGGCGAAAATGTAGGGCGCGGCAAGGACGACACCTTGTTTGCGACGCAGGATGGCGTGGTCGCCTACGGATGGGCGCGGAAGAACCGGAAAAAGGTCAGTGTCCAGCTCGCGGAAGGAAGTGAGGCATGAAGGCGAAGATCCATCCTGATTACGTCCACAATGCGACGGTCCATTGCGCCTGCGGCAGCGGCAATTCCTGGGTGACAGGCAGCACCAAGGCCGAAATTCGGACCGATGTCTGCAGCCAGTGCCATCCCTTCTACACTGGCGAGCAGCGGATCATCGATACCGCGGGGCAGGTGGAGCGCTTCATGAAACGCCTGGAGCAGAAGCAGAACATGGAGATGCTGACGCGGCAGACCCAGTCGGTGCGCCAGGCTGAAGCGGCCGCGGTGCGCAGGGCCCGGGCCCGCGGCGACAACGTGGAAGAGGCTTTGGCCGCCGCCCGTCGGAATCTGAAGAGTGCAGAACCGGAAACCGGGGATTCTGCATAGAGCCAGATCAAAAAACGCCAGTGGCACAGGTGGCGGATCGGCAAATCCGGCCCTTTCATGTTGTGCGTGGGACGGACTCGGCGTCGGGATCACAGTCTCGCGGGTGAGGGGCAACCATGGCAGTGCCACATGGGGCCTTGGAAGTGATCACGGGCTGCATGTTCAGCGGCAAGACCGAGGAGTTGCTGCGTCGCCAACGACTGGCCGAGATTGCCGGACTTTCCACGCAACTCTTCAAACCGAGTCTGGATTCACGGCACGGTCAGGCCACGGTGGGTACCCACTCGGGGCAGGCTGTGACTACGGCCCTGGCGGTGGATCATCCGCGCGCGCTGCTGGACCATGTCACTGACGGGATCCAGGGAGTGTTTGTCGACGAGGTCCAGTTTTTCGACACCGACATCGTGGCGGCCTGCGTATACCTCGCCTATTGCGGGAAGCGCGTGGTGGTCTGCGGTTTGAATCAGGATTTCCGCGGCGAACCCTTCGACAACATGGCCCAACTCCTGGCCCGGGCCGACACCGTGGCCCAGCTGCACGGCGTCTGCAACCGGTGCGGCGCCCCTTCCACCCGTTCCCAGCGTCTGATTGATGGCCAGCCGGCCCATATCGACGATCCCACGGTGCTGGTGGGAGGTGCGGAGACCTACGAAGCGCGTTGCAGTGGTTGCCACGAGGTCCAAGGCAAGCAGTACCGCCGACCTGCTTGACCGCGCCAAACCACTCACAGCGTGACGGATTGTGTGCGGGCACATCCTGAGTCTGTGCTTTGGGCACAGGGGCCCGACGCGCGACAGACGGCCACGGTTTTCACACCGGTGATTGCCCCTGGGGGCTGTTGCTATCACAGGGGGCATGACACAGCGGAACGGCCCCTGCCGGTTGTGCACTTGAAAGCAAGAGACAAACAATTCCGATTCGGTTATGTACCCGAGGCAAGGCAATGCGGTTGTCCTGGAATGAAGTCCGAGTGCGCGCGGGAGATTTTGCGCGCGAATGGGCGGGTGCCCGTTACGAGAAAGGCGAAACACAGAGTTTCTACAATGATTTCTTCCGGATCTTCGGCATCAAGCGGCGATCGGTCGCGCGCTACGAAGAACATGTGAGGAAACTGGACGATCGGACGGGCTTTATCGACCTGTTCTGGCCGGGCGTACTGCTCGTCGAACAGAAGAGTGCGGGGCGAGATTTGGTACAGGCATACGGGCAGGCGGGCACGTACTTCGATGCGTTGCCGGAGCATCTGCGACCGCGCTACATCCTGGTCAGCGATTTCCAGAATTTTGAACTCCACGATCTCGACTTGCGGGAGCATACATGTTTTGTGTTGGCCGATCTGCCCCGGCAGGTCGAGGCATTCGGCTTCATACTCGGCGTCCAGCGGCGCCGGTTCCAGGATCAGGATCCGGCCAACATCAAGGCGGCCGAACTGGTCGGTCGGCTGCACGATGCCCTGCAAGCGGCAGGCTATCGCCGCCATGATCTGGAACGGTTTCTGGTGCGCATCGTGTTTTGTCTCTTTGCTGACGACACAGGCATTTTTGAACCGCGCGACATTTTCCTGGAATTCATCGAGACGCGCACCCGTGAAGACGGATCGGATCTCGGACCTTGGCTGGAGCAGATTTTTCAGATTCTGGACACGCCGGAGGACGAAAGAGCCACGATGCTGGACGAGGACCTGGCGCGGTTCCCCTACGTCAATGGCGAGCTGTTCCATGAACCGCTCCGCATTTCGTCCTTTACCGCAGCCATGCGCGCCCGGTTACTCGACACCTGTCGCTTTGACTGGTCGAACATCTCGCCCGCGATCTTCGGCGCCCTCTTTCAGTCCGTCATGGACCCCGAAGAGCGGCGCGCGCAGGGTGCGCACTACACCACCGAACAGAATATCCTCAAGGTGATCGGGCCGTTGTTCATGGACGATCTCCAGGCCGAATTCGTACGGCTCAGGGCCCGCCGGGACACGCGCAGACGCGTCGCCTTGCGGGCCTTCCAGCAGCGTTTGGGCGAGCTGACGTTTTTTGACCCGGCCTGCGGCTGCGGGAACTTTCTCATCATCGCGTATCGGGAACTGCGGCGTCTGGAAATTGACGTGCTGCGGGAAATTCACCTCTTGGCGGGCGGCGAACGCCAGCGGGCATTGGATGTGACAGCCCTATCCCGCATCAATGTTGATCAGTTCTACGGTATCGAGTTGAGCGAATTTCCGGCCCGCATTGCCGAGACCGCCCTGTGGATGATGGACCACATCATGAACAACCGGCTCAGTCTGGAATTTGGGGAAACCTATGCCCGCATTCCGTTGCAAACGTCCCCTCACATTCGCCACGGGGATGCCTTGGCGATCGCATGGGACGAGGTCTTGTCCGCCCGCCGCTGTACCTTCGTGTTTGGCAATCCGCCTTTCATCGGCGCGAAGTTTCAGACTGCAACACAACGGACCCAGGTACACAGAATTGCAGGCTTGGGCAGGAGCGGAGGGACACTGGACTACGTAACGGCCTGGATGATCAAGGCCGGAGCATACGCCGGCACGGCCACGCGCATGGGTTTTGTGGCCACCAACTCGACCACACAGGGAGAGCAGGTGGCGCAGCTGTGGCCTATCCTGTTTGAGCGTCTGGGTTTGGAGATCGCTTTTGCGCATCGTACCTTCGCCTGGGGTTCGGATGCGCGCGGGGCGGCGCATGTCCATGTCGTCATTCTGGGTTTGGACAGAAAGGAGAATGCCAGGGCCGAAAAACGGCTTTTCTCCTATCCCGATCTGCACGGTGACCCGGAGGAAACACGGCCCAAAGCGATTTCGCCCTATCTGTTCGACGCAGGCGAGTTGCCGGATCCCCATCTGGCTGTCCGTGAAGAGAGCAGCCCCATCAACGGCTTTCCCCGTCTGATCATGGGTTCCCAACCCATAGACGGAGGCCACTACATATTCAACAATGTGGAGGCGCGGGCACAATTTCTCGCGGAAGAACCCGGAGCGGAACAGTTTCTGCACCCGTATATTGGTGCCCGCGAATTTCTGGGCGGTACCCAACGATGGATTCTGGTGCTGCAGAATGTTTCCCCGGCTACTTTAGCGACCCTGCCCAAGGTCCGCGAACGGATCGCAGCGGTCCGGGCTTATCGCCTTGGCAGCAAAAGAAAGCAGACACAGCAACTGGCGATAACGCCCACTCTCTATCAAGCCAATGTCATTCCGACCGAGCCGTTTCTGGTTATTCTGGAAGTCAGTACGGAACGGCGGGAGTACATACCAATCGGTTGGTTGGAACCGCCTGCAATTCCCAGCAACCTGATACGCATACTGTCCAATGCAGCTCTATGGCAATTTGCGATCCTGACATCTGCCATGCATATGGCGTGGATGCGGCAGATCGGCGGGCGATTGGCAAGCAGTCTCCGATACTCCATCGGTATGGTATACAACACCTTTCCGTTGCCTGATCCCGTGGATGCAGCGAATCTGACTTCGCTGGCGCAGGCCGTACTGGACGCGCGGGATGCGTATCCTGAAGCCACTCTGGCCCAGCTGTACGATCCCGACCTGATGCCCATCATGCTCCGCAGGGCTCACCAAAGACTGGACAAGGCGGTGGATTTGCTTTATCGCCCCGGGGGTTTTGTCTCTGAACGCGAGCGCGCGGAGCATCTCTTTGCCCGGTATGAAACCCTGTGCTCTCCACAATAGGTTCGGAAGCGGCAAACGGCGGTCCCAGTACCGGGAGTTGCAGGATAGTTGCTGCACTGGAGCAGGACTATGGTGCCGTTGGGAGTGACCTTGTTCCGGCAGGGAAGACAACAGGATGCTCTTGCTCTTTTCCCTGGACAGTGATTTGCTGCTCCCGCCAGGCTTTGGTGTTGCGCCTCGAATCCTGTACGCGTACGACGCGGCCATAGGGAAAATCGCAGACTTGAACCGGGCATCGGAACGCCATAAGGAATTCGATCTCACGTTGTGGCCTGCGCGGTTGGAACAGCCATATGGAGCCAGCCCGGTTTCCATGGCGCGTGGCAATGGGGCGAAAACTGTTTGCAGTGGTGGAAGAGGCGTACCGCAGCGCCTGCCGCGCCAGCGCAAGTCTGGAGTGCATCAGCGATGGCAAGTTGGGACCCAATGCCAGGAAGGGGTTGTCTCTTGCGTCCAGGCAACCCTATGGCCGATAGGTCAAGGCTCTGTCAAGCGGTCCCCGATAGGTATATGTCCGGGTACCGCATCGCAAGACGACATGCAAGTGCGGCGGCTGTCCGGCAGTATGCACATCTGCTTGGAACGGATCTTCCTTGGGCTCGGCAGGACCTTGCATTGCGGCGTGCTCCACGGCAATGCGGGAAAAAGGGGTCTGCAACCGCGTCGCCAGATCCAGCATGGCATCAGCGATCAGGGGATGATCTGCATCAAAGGCCGGAGACGGTAACAGGTGCGCGCACACAGGGGGACCCTGAAGCGCAGCATGAAAGATGAAGATATCGGGACCCCTCTGCAGGCGCAGCACGTAACCCGGTGTCACCACCGGGGCGTATACGGTTCCGGGTTGCGGCAGTCCCAGGCTGGTATCGGGCCATGTGCGAGGTTCGACCGACTGCAATGTCAATTCTGCCGGATGGGCGGACAGAGCCTGGCACAGCATGGTGCAGGCCGCCAGCACGAGCCGACCGGTTTGCACCAGCGGCTCTTCGGCCAGAGCCTTCAGAGCCTTGTCCTCATCACTCTTCCGGTAGGGAGCCATGATCTCTCCCGATGTGTGTGGCAGGGGCCGAACCTGCGGTATCGGGTACCGAGATCCCGTGTGGGCAGGGAGACTGCCCCGTGTCCCAAGTATAATGATGCGTCCTCGCATCAGTGGTCTGCAGCCCGTCAATCTCCTTCTGCATGTCTGACATAGTGTGCCGGTTACCGGCCCGACTGCACTTTGGTCTTTTGGACATGAACGGATCGCTGGGCCGGGTGGACGGGGGCATTGGCTTGGCCATGCAGGAACCGGCTACCGTGCTGGCGGCCGACCATGCTGCTGCCGTTGTCGTCCAGGGAATTCGGAATCCGTTGCTCCGGGAACGGTTGGAAACCGGTTTGCGTATCGTCTGCGAATGCCTGGAACTCCCGGGCGTGTCTCTGTCAGTCCGGCAATTGCCTGCCGCGCACAGCGGGTTTGGGAGTGCCACACAGATTCTGGTAGGGGCCGCCCGGACAGTGTCTCTGTTGGCGCAAAATCCGCAGCCGGCATCGGCATTGGCCCGCATGATGGGCCGCGGCGGCACTTCCGGCATTGGCACGGCCGCCGTGGCCGGCGGCGGCTTCATCCTGGATGGCGGTCACGCCTTTCGCACCGGCCCCGGGGCCAAGCAGGCCTACACCCCGTCGCGGGCGGCACAGGACCCTTGTCCGCCCCCTGTGCTGGTGCAGATGCCTTTCCCGCAAGACTGGCACATCCTGATCTGCGTTCCGCCCGGCCTGGATATAGACGGCAAGCGCGAGCTGGAGATTTTTGCGCGGGAATGTCCGGTGCCGGATACCGAAGTGGAGCGCATGTGTCGCATCCTGCTCATGCAAATGCTGCCTGCCATCGCCGAACGCGATCTGACCCGCTTTTGCGCCAGTATGGAGACCTATCAGGCCCTGGGTTTCAAGCAGGCGGAAATCCGCACCCAGACAGCCACGGTACGCTCGGCTCTGGCGCACCTGAAGGACATCGGCGGTCAAGGGGTGGGCATGAGCAGCTGGGGACCGGCCCTTTTTGCGTTCGGCACAGATCTGGAGGTGTTGCAGGCTCGCATGCAGGAGTGGCTCTCGGGCCACGGCGGGGGCACAGTATTTGTCACGCAAGCCGACAACGTGGGCCACAGGAGGCTGCTGTGACTGTCGCGCTCCCGCGCGAACTCAAAATCTGTGGTACCACCCGTCCCCAGGACGCCCGGTTGTTGAACGGCACCGCAGTGGACTACTGCGGTATCGTGGTGCATGCCGACTTTTCTCCCCGCTCGGTTTCCCTGACCCAGGCCCGGGAGATTGCCGCGGCCACCTCCTGCAGGACTGTCGTTTTGCTGTGCAATCCCAGCCTGGCCTTGTGTCGGCAGGTGGTGACCGTTTTACACCCTTGGGCCCTGCAACTGCAGTGTGACGAGAGCCCGCACCTGGTAGCGGCAGTGCGCCGGCAACTGCCCGTGGAAATTTGGAAGACCCTCCATTTGCCGTGGCTGGATTCCCAGGCTGCACCACAGGCCTATCTGGCGGCCGGAGCCGACCGGCTGTTGTTTGACGCACAGGTCACGCGCGCCGGCCGGACCCGCTATGGTGGCACGGGGGTAACCGCAGACTGGGACTTGGTCCGAGAGCAGATGGCGGCCTTGCCGGGCGTGCCCTGTTTTCTGGCCGGCGGCATCCGGCCCGACAATCTGCGCGCGGCCGTGGCCGCGACAGTCCCGTTCGGGATCGATCTGTGCAGCGGAGTCGAAAGTCAGGTAGGGCGACGGGATCCGGATTTGCTGCAAAGTCTGTTGGCCGAGTGGCGTACCCTGCGGGACGTGCAGGAGAGATGAGATGAAGGCCGCGGTAGTCCATGGCTTGAACGACATTCGTATTGAGGAATGGCCGTATCCCCGCCCCGGACCGGGTGAAATCCTGCTCCGGGTGGGTGCGGCCGGCGTGTGCAGCACCGATGTCAAACAGCTGGCCGGCCTCAGCCCGCCCCGGCACGTGCCGGTTGTGTTGGGACATGAACTGGCCGGCACCATTGTGGACATCGGCCACCGCGTGGATGCCTGGAAGGTAGGGCAACGGGTGGCCGTGTATCCCATCGCGGCCTGCGGACAGTGTCACTTCTGCCAGTTGGGCCGGCACAGCCTGTGCGAGAAGGAATTTGGGCTGGGCCGCGGCGTAGACGGGGCCTTTGCCGAGTATTGTCGCGTGCCGGCTGAAATTCTGGCCTTGGGAGGGGTAGTGGATATTGGGACCATGCCTTTCGCAACGGCGGCGCTGACCGAGCCGCTTTCCTGCGTGATTTCCGCGGGACGGCAATGTCGCACGCAACCCGGCAATACGGTGGCAGTGGTGGGATGCGGTCCCATGGGACAACTCAATGTATATGCCAGCAAAAAGGCCGGGGCCCGCGTGATTGCCGTGGACTTCAAGGGGGACCGCCTGACCGGGGCGGCCCGCATGGGGGCAGATATCTGTCTCAATCCGCACGACGGAGATGTGCGGACAGCCATTCTGGCCCATACCGGGCAGCGCGGGGCGGATGTCGTCATTGTGGCCGTGGGCTTTGTCCCTGCCGTGACGGACTCGCTGCGTTATGTACGGAAGGGCGGCGTGATCAATGTCTTTGGCGGCACCCCCCTGGGAGACATGCTGGAAATCGACCCGCGTTGGCTGCATTATGGCGAGATCTGCCTGACGGGTACATTCGGTTCCTCGGTGCAGGACTTCCGACAAGCCTACCGCTGGCTGCGGGAAGACGCGGAGACGATCGGCCGCATTCTTTCCCACACGTGTCGATTGCCGGACATCGTAGAGGCCGTGCACCGTGTCAAAGAGGGTCAGGGTACCAAGACTGTAGTGGTGATGTGAAGGACGGCAACGGCAGGGCATTGCCGGTCTGCCGGGTTGGGTGTTGTGTGATGCGCAGCCCCTGTATCAGGGTTATTGGGCCAAGACATCGTATCAATGGTATACCGCATGGACGATGAATTCCTGATTCAGGTAGACATAAACCCTCTTTGTCTTTCACTCCACAGACAGGGAATTGATATCGGACGATATGCGCCGGGTCATGGTGGGATGAAAGTCGGAAACCGATGGGTTTCCATGGGAGACCCCGCTGGACCCACGACGCCATCGTAGCGTACAGGGCAATATGCTCCTCCATATCCCACGGGTATGCACAAGATTTTGGTGTGATCCCATTTTGAATTGACATGGCGCCAAACGGTCAAGAATGCCGATCAGGCAACATCCGAAACCGGGTTTATGAAATCTGTGTCTCAACAAACGTGGCCGTTTCGCGGGTTCGTGCATTGGGATCACATGTTGCCAACAAGGTGCGCAGATCCAGCAGGAGCGCGGATACGGCAGTTGCGACGGGCAATGGTGGGTCTGACCAGTGCATGGGATTACAAGGGATTGGGACAAAATAATTCCAACCCCTGTGTGGGGGGAGGTCCATCGCAACCGGCCTCGTAGTTGATAAGGTCTGGTTCTGCGGTAGAGTCAAACTGAAAAAGGGACACCTGCCCGCAAAGGTGCCTTGGCTGTCTGGCGTGGACCGCTGCGCGCTCCGCTTTGGAACAGGTCCATTGGCATGGACCCTGCCGAGGATACTGGACGTGCAACCCCCGGTGTACTGGCACCTGGTCAGACTGGAAACAGGGCAAGATGACCCGCACAGAGAACTGTCGCAGCAAGGCGGAATAGCCATGACCCAGGAATTTGTCCATCTGCATGCCCACTCGGAATATTCCCTGCTGGACGGGCTGAGTCGCATCGAAAGCCTGGTGCAACGTGCCGCGGAGCTGGGGCAGCCGGCCTTGGCCCTGACGGACCATGGCGTGATGCATGGCACCATCGAGTTCTGTCGCACCTGCAAGAGCCATGACATCAAGCCTGTCGTGGGGGTGGAGGCCTACCAGACGGTTTTCGGGCGGCCCATGCAGGGTTCCAATGCCAACCTGGACCGCCCAAGCCACCATTTGTTGCTGTTGGCCCAGAACGACACCGGCTACCGCAATCTGCTGAAACTGACTTCCGACAGCCATCTGGAAGGCTTCTACTACCGTCCCCGCGTAGATCACGACTATCTCGCCACCCACGCCGCCGGCGTGATCTGCACCTCGGGCTGTTTGAGCGCCGAGGTGCCTTCCCTGCTCTTGCAAGGCAGGGAGGAGCTGGCTGAGGAACGCCTGCAATGGTACCTGGAGGTCTTTACGCGCGAACGCTTCTTCATTGAGCTGCAGCAGCACGAAATTCCCGATCTGGCCCCGGTCAACCGCGCGCTGCTGCGCTTGGCCCGGAAACATGACGTGTCCCTGGTGGCGACCAATGATGTGCACTATGTGCGCCAGGAGGACAGCCGCTATCAGGACGTGCTGTTGTGCGTGCAGACCGGTAGCAAGCATACAGATCCCAAGCGCATGAAAATGGCTGGCGACAGCTTTTTTCTGCGCAGTCGCCAGCAGATGGAAGACGCCTTCCGGCCCTACGCCGATCTGCCCCCCGCGGCTTTTACCAACTCCCTGCGGATCGCCGAGATGTGCAATGTCGATCCGGAGGATGATGAATTTCACCTGCCGCCGTTTGCCTTGCCGGCGGGGGCCACAGATTATGACTCCCATCTGCGGAAAGAGACGGAGACGGGTCTGCGCCGGATCTATGCCGACCAGGCCGAGACGGCAGATGTCCAGGAGCGCAAGGAGAAAGAGCTGCAGATCATCAGCGAGATGGGTTTTTCCTCCTATTTCCTGATCGTCTCCGACTTGTGTCGCTATGCGCGGCAGGCCGGCATCGGGTGGAACGTGCGGGGTTCGGGCAACGGCTCCATCGTGGCCTATGCCTTGGGCATCACGATCATGGATCCCCTGGCCCACGGCCTGATTTTCGAGCGGTTCCTCAATCCGGGCCGGATTTCCATGCCGGATTTCGACATCGACTTTCCGGATGATCAGCGGGAAGAGCTGATTCGCTATACCCAGGCAAAGTACGGCGAGGACCAGGTGGCCCAGATCGTGACGTTCAACCGGATGATGTCGCGGGCCGCTGTGAGAGATGTGGGGCGTGTGCTGGATGTGCCGTTGGCAGATGTGGATCGGGTGGCCAAAGTCATCCCTTCCGGACCAGGGGCCCCGGATCTCAAACAACTGACCGACCCAGGCAGTCCGGCATTCAACGCGGAACTGGCGGAACTGACCCGCGAGGAACCGTTCCAGGAAGTGATCTCCGTTTCCAAGAGCCTGGAAGGGGTGGCGCGCAACGACAGCATTCACCCCGCCGCCGTGATCGTGGCGGACAAGCCGTTGTGGTACTACACGCCCTTGAGCCGCGGGACCAAGACCATCACCAAGTCGGTCACCCAGTACGAGTATCCGGTGCTGGAATCGCTGGGCCTGCTCAAGATTGACTTTTTGGGCCTGCGTACCTTGACCATCTTGCGGGAGGCCTGTCGCTTCATCCGGGAACGCCAGCAGGTCGAGATTGCCGTTGAGGACATTCCCATGGAGGGGTCCGAAGCTGTCAGGTCCTTCGAACTGATTTGCAGCGGGGACACGATTGGCCTGTTCCAGATTGAATCCGCCGGCTTCACGGAAACCCTGAGTTCCATGCGGCCTACCGCCTTTCCCCACATGGTGGCCGCGCTGAGCCTGTATCGCCCCGGACCGATGGATTACATCGATCAGTACGCGCGCTGCATGCACGGGGAAGAGGAGGTCGTGTACAAGCACGCCCTCCTGGAACCCATCTTGGCCGAAACCTACGGCATCATTGTGTACCAGGAACAGATCATCGAGATCCTGCACAGCCTGGCGGGCTATACCGCGGCCGAGGCGGACCTGGTACGGGCCGCCATCAGCAAGAAAGACCGGAAGAAGATCGCGGAATCCCATGAGGTGTTCATGGTCGGCAGCCAGGACCGGGGCATATCCCGGACCGTGGCGGAAGCCATCTGGAGTGATATCGAGCTTTTTGTCGGGTACGGTTTCAACAAATGTCTGCCGGGAGACAGTCTGATTCCGGATCCTGTCACGGGCCGCCGCGTCCGCCTGGAGGATGCCTACCGTGATCCCGCCTGCCTGTCGGCGGTATTGGCCTACGACCCGGATGCGCAGACCTGGACCTGCCAGCAGCCCGCCGCGGTAATGTGGAATGGTGTCCAGCCCGTTTTTCGTCTGACCACGGTTTCCGGACGGGTGCTGAGGGCCACAGGCAATCACCCGGTGCTGACTCCCGATGGCTGGTGCCCGGTTGAGGAGCTGCAGGAGCAGGACGACCTGCTCGTCCCGCGTTCGCTGCCCGTTGCTGCCACGCGGATCTGGACCGCGCGCCAACTGGAAGATGCCGCCCGCGCCGTGATCCGACAGGACCACGGCGCAGCCCCTGCCGGACGCGCGGTCCCCGGTTCTTCCCTGTATTCGCCTCTCCATGACGGTGCCTTGCCGCCGGAAGTCTGGGAGCTCGCTCTTGGCTGTCTGGCGTATCTGCTGGTGGTTCTCCACCGGGAGCTGGGCCTGAACACACCCGTGCGGGTTGGCTGGCAGGTCCGTACCGAAACACTGGCGTTAGAGATACAACATGCCGGTCTCCGGTTGGCCCTGGCGACTGCCATCACACCGCAAGGCGAGGGGGCCGGCTGGCAGATTGTGCTGACGGATGCCGCGAGCGTGGAACGATTCTGCGCCTGGTCCCATACGGATTGGGATCAACTGCAGCGGGACATGGACTTTACGGTACGGGAGGGTTCGCTGCAGATGCCGGTTTCTGTGGTGCCCGGCGCTGCGGCCGTCGCGGACCGGCATGGTCATCAGACACCGGACAGTATGTCCGGCCATGGTCCGTGGGCCGGCACCGGACAGCGGCCTTTCCAGGCCACCATGGTGGACCCGGTCGCGCGGATCGAGTATATCGGGGAAGAACCCACCTACGATCTGGAAGTGCCGGAACTGCACAATTTTGTGGCTGACGACTTTATTGTGCACAACAGCCATGCCACCAACTACGCCATGATCACGCTGCAGACCGCCTACCTGAAGGCCCGGTATCCGCTGGAGTACATGATGGCCATGCTGGTGGTGGAACGGGATCGGGCCGACCGCGTCAGCCAGCTCATCGCGGAATGCCGGCGCATGGGCATCCAGGTCTTGCCGCCCAGCGTGAATGCCAGCCAGGGCGATTTCGACATTCAGATCGGGACCGGCGGCGCGGTCGTCAGTCCCACCTGCAACTTCGACTTTCCCATCGAGCCCGGCAGTGCCATTCGTTTTGGACTGGCGGCCATCAAGAACGTTGCGACCCGCGCGGTCCAGGAACAGATTGTCGACAAGCGGCCCCAGGCCGGATTCGCGTCCCTGGAGGCCTTCTGCGACACATGCTCGCTGCAGGAGGTAGGTCGCAAGACGCTGGAAGCCCTCATCTACAGCGGGGCCCTGGATGACTGGGGCAACCGCCTGCAGCTGCTGGATGTGCTGGGGACCATGTTGATCCGGTCCAAGGGATCCCATGACGGCGCGCGCGAGTTTCAGGACAGTCTGTTTGGGGACGAGGAGATTTCGGTCCCCGTCAAGCTGCCGCCGCGCACGGTGTCGCGCGAGGACGCGCTGCGTCTGGCCGAACAGGAACGGGAGATGTTGGGTCATGTCATCGGCAAGGAATCGCTGTACGAGGTGATGGCCAGGATTGGATCCCAAGTGCCCAATCTTGCCCGGATCGAGGACTTGACGCGTGACCGCGAGGGCGACCGCGTCAACTTGCTGGCTACAGTCTCCAGTGTGCGCACTCACACGACCAGGAAAGGGGACCGCATGGCGTTCATCAACGTAGAGGACCTGACGGGTCCGCTCACCGTGATCGCCTTCAGTGATGTCTATGCGCAGGCCGAGACCTTGCTGCAGCCCCAGGCCCACCTGGTGTTCCGGGGCCATGTGCGCTACAACGCCAACCGTGGCGAGATATCGTTGGCGTTGGACAATGTGAAAGACAGTGATGACTTTGCCCCGGGTGCGGATCAGCAACGCCCGTCGCCCGCCCCATCCGCTCCGGATTCCCGGCCCCAGAATGGCCGCCCGGCCCCAGCCGCATCTCCGTCCACAGTCCGACCGACAGAGCCCCGGGCAACACCGTTGTCTCCGGTGTCCGGCGATCTGGTGCTCCGCCTGGACGCGCCCGCGGGCCAGGACGACTGGCAACCCGTGGAAGTGGTGCAGAAATTGCTTGACCTGCTGGGGGCCCTGTCAGGCAACGGCGCCTGGATCCCCAAACTGCTGCTGGTGGATGCCCACCGGACGCGCGGTTACGTCCTGCCGGTGCAACGGATCAAACTGGACACGCACGCGCAGGCGCAGATCCGCAAGCTAGGGTTTGACCTGCTGCTGCAGCCCGAGACACGGGCAGCGGGTGACGCGCTTACCCGGCATCCTGAATGACGGCCCGAATCCGCTCCAAATCCCCGTGAGCCCGGGTGACCGCAATGCCGTGCTTTTGAAAATTCTCGTCCCACGTCGCAGGCAGCACATCCGGGCTGGCCAAGATGGTAACCCGCTTGGCATGCAAGGCCTCTTCCGGGCTGAAGCCAAAGGTGGCGTTCGATTCCAGCAGCTGGCTCATCAAGAGCGGCAGATAGATCTTGGTGGCGAAGTGTTCGCGCGGACCAAACAGGATGTAGTGATCTATGGACTTGACAGGCCCCGCGATCACGTCGGGCTTGACCTCACGTGTGGCCGGAGCCTGCCTCGGGACCGGTTCCGGCAACGGGTCCTCCCGCGTTGGCGGAGAGGGCAAAGGCTCCACATCGACCGCGGGCGGCATCTGGACCACCGGAGGCTCTTCGGCCGGGGGCGCGGTTTCCTCCTCTACGGGGGGCGGGACCACTTCCAGATTCACTTCGGCCACATTCGTGCCGTCCAGGCTGACGGGTTTGGATTGGGCGGCCACCTCGTCAGTGTCCGGGTCCATGACTTGCACCACGAACGTGCCGGCCGGCACGGAATTGAAACGGAAGGCCCCACTCTGCGGAATTTCGCCTGACCCCAGCACTTCGCCATCCGCCACCAGCTGCAAGGTCAGATCGGCGCCGTTGGTGATCTGGCCAAAAATGCGGCTGTTTTTCTGGACCACGATTTTTTCTTCAAATTCCACCAGAAAGGAGTGATGGAACAGGGTGTTGCCGGTACGCTCGCCCTGTTCACTCAATTCGTCCGGGTGATTGGCCGTCAGGCCGCTGACCCGTTCACTGTGAGCATCGACCATGCTGACATTGCAGGTTTGCCACGTGAACATGGCAAACGAGAGGATGGAATTGCGCTGGTTCTTCTCCAGCGTGAAATCCTGACTGCCCCCGTCCCACGTGATGCGCACGGTGGCCTCGGTGTGGGAACTGTTTTCGGCAAAGTGTGCCTGGACAAAGATATGATGGCGGCCCTCGTTTTCTTCCGGAGTCAGGTGCCGGACCCCGCGGACTTGCCAGTACCGTTCCAGGTCCTGCTGCGCGACGATGGGTTCCACGGAGACCCCATATTGGCTGGCCAAGTTTGCCTGGTCGGGCTCGGCGGAGCGGGACTCCACGGTCTCCTCTTGCACTTTGTGGGTGGGGGGCTCCACCGGGGTGGCGGCAGACTCGGCATCGGCGTCCCGGTCCAACCTAAAGGCACTGGAAATGCGCCGTCGCAAATTCACAAGCAGTTCCTTTTCGTGACAACACAACAGGGGCAGAATGCCAGCATTCCGCTGCCCCATCCTAACATAGCGTCAGGGCTATACGCGCCCACAGCCGCGGGAGGACCGCACGCGCTACCGGTCTCATTGTCGAGTCTCGCGAAGACCATCGGCCCGGCGGGACAGAGGCACCGGGTCGCTTCGGACATACCCCCTCTACAGTTCTGTATACTGGTTCCATGAGCCTGAATACAGCCATTGACAGTTTTTTGCAAGACGCCTCGGTGGGCAGTGCGTATACGCGCCGCACGTACCGTTCCGCGCTCAATCAGTTTCGCGTCTATGTCCAGGAGCAGGAGATAGATCCGGCCGAGGCCGCGGTGACGGTCCTGAATGTGGATTTGCTGCTGAATTTTGCCACGTGGCTCTTGCACGAGCAGTATGCCCACAAGCGCACAATGCAGACTTATCTGTCCGGGATCATGAGTTTCGTGCGTTTCCTGTTTGTGCGCGACCTGTGGCAGATATCGACCCAGGACATGTCCCGGCTGACCGACGGCATCCAAAGGCTGCGTCGAAATCAAAAACCGCCTGCGCTGGTACCGCATCCCCCGCCCCTGGCAGAAATCCGGAAGCTGGTGGAGGAGGCCCGCGCGGTCCGGGTGGAGGTCGGGGACGACCGGGGCGAGTTAATCAAGCGCCGCAACGTATCCATCATGGAAACGCTGCTGTCCACGGGTTTGCGCGTGGGCGAACTGGTCAAAGTGCTGCGCAAGGATCTGGACAGTCCGGATCGTTCCCTCTGGATTCGGGGCAAGCGGGGCGTGGAACGCAAGGTTTTCTTCAGCCTGGAGGCCTGGGAGGCCACCCAACAGTATCTTGCCTTGCGGGAACCCCTGGATCGGGTCCGCACCCGATCGGTGGGCAATCTGCATCTCTATTGTCGCCATGATACGGGAGCCGGGACACGCATGCAGGGCCTGACACCGCAAACCGTACAGGGCGTGATTCGCAAACTGGCCCATGCGGCGCGCCTGGAGGACAGAGGGATTACCCCCCATGCACTGCGGCATTACTTCGGAACGCGTATCTATCAGGTAACCGGAGATCTGGCTGTCACGCAGACCGCCATGGGGCATACCAGCCCGGTGACCACCCGCATCTACGCCAAATTGAACGACAGCGCGGTCAAAGACGCTCACGAAAAGGCCTTCCCCGCCGGGAAGTGAGACGGCAACTCCCACAGCAGGGCCGCCACCAGCTGGGCGGTCTGCACGAGCCGGTCCAGCTCGATATGTTCATGCTCGGCATGCGCGCCGCCCCCGGGCACGCCGAGGCCATCCAACGTAGCCACTCCCATGGCGCCCGTGAGGTTGCCGTCGCTGCCCCCTCCGGTCCGGTCCCCACGCAGATCCATGTGCAGACCGCGGGCAATGGACCGGGCCGCGGCAAAGATGGCATCGGTGACCTTGGATTCCAGGGGAGGGCGTCCGCGGGACGCGTCCACGTGGACGCCGGCTCCGGTCAGACGCGGCTGCAGGTTGCAGAGGGTCTGTAGGGCTGCATCCAGGCTTTCCCGGTCCCAGCCGCGCAGGTCCACCTCGAATTCGGCTGAGTCGGCCACTACGTTGGACCGGGTGCCGCCCTTCACGACCCCTACATTGGCCGTGATGCCGGTTTTCCGATTTGTGAGACCTTGCACGGTCAGGATGTGGTAGGCCGCTTCTTCGATGGCACTGACCCCCTTTTCGATTTCAATGCCGGCATGGGCGGCGATCCCGGATGTGGTGACCTTGATGGCCTGGCTGCCTTTGCGGGCCGTCTTCAGGACACCGCCGGGCAGGGGCGGTTCCAATACCAGGACAAAGGCCGCCTGGGCCGCGGCGGCTTCGATCAGGTCTTTGGATGTGGTGCTGCCTACTTCTTCATCCGCGGTCGCCAGCAACGTGATGGGTCTGGGCGGCCGCGCCGATACCTGTTGCAGGGCCCGAAAGATGTATTCCATGACCACGATGCTGGTCTTCATGTCGAAGATACCGGGGCCGAAGGCCTTGCCTGCTTCCCTGCGAAAAGGATGAGAGGCGATGCGGCCCATCGGCCAGACCGTATCGAAATGGGTCAGCACCAGGGCCGGCGACAGAGAGGGATCCTGACCGGGCCATGTAGCCTGCAGATGATTGCCTGCGCCTGCGACTTCCACAATCTCGCAGTGGGCTCCCGCCTGGGAGAATTTCTGCTGCAGGTATGCGGCACAGGCATCCAGCCGGTCGTGATCCGTGCTGGGTGTTTCGAATTCCACCAGCTTCTGAATGGAGACCAGCATGGGGTCGTACCAGTCATGCAGGCGGGATTGGACGGCAGACAGGGTGGACATGGGTTCTCCTGTGAAGGCAATGGGGACCAGGCGGGAATTTGCCGAAACCGACGCTGGACTTGCTGCCCGCGATCACTTTGCGGATACTCAAGATATACTGCATGCTTGGCATATTCCCCTTGCAATATACCTTCAGGAGACTGCAATGCAATTTGGTGCCAGTGTCTGGACCTTTTCCTGGATGCCTCCCTACGACAATGCCCTGGTGCGGATCGCCCAACTGGGATACAAAGCGGCCGAGCTCATAGCCTGGGAGCGCAAGACTCTCAGGGAGTATTACACTCCGGCCACGATTCGCACATTGAAACACCTGCTGGCCGACCAGGATCTGGAACTCTCGGAATTTGTCTCTACGCCGCGCGGCCTGGCCAGTGCCGCGGTGGCAGAACGGGATGCCGCCGTGGACCATTTCAAAGCAATGGTGGAGGTTGCCCTGGAATTGGGCACCGACATGGTCAATTCCGTTTCACCCAATGCCTTCAATCTCGCCATGCCCCGCATTCTGGACAAGCCTGCGGCTCAGGAATGGGGAGCGGACCTGCCCAAGGGCCTGCACTGGGAAGAGAACTGGAAGGTCTATGCCGAAACTACCGCTCGTTGTTGTGAAATCTGTGAGGAAAACGGAGTGCGCTGGGCCCTGGAGCCCCACCCGTACCGGTGGGTCCGCAACGCCGCCTCCATGATGCGCCTGATCGACCATGTGCAGTCGCCTGCCCTGGGCATGAATTTCGATCCCAGCCATCTTTTCCCGTCGGGCGAGATTTCCGAGCAAGTGGTGTACGAGCTGGGAGACCGGGTGTTCCACGCGCACTTCTCGGACAACGACGGGCAGACCAATGCCCATTGGCGGCCCGGCAAGGGCAAGATCGACTGGACCGCCGTCATGGCGGCCTTGCAGGACACTGGTTTCACGGGCACGATTTCCGTGGAGCTCGAAGATGTGCCGGGCACCGCGAATGCCAACGGCGGCACCGCGACCGAGGCGTTTGATCGGGAAATGGATTTGTCCCTGCAATATCTGGTGGCCATCTGCAACGCGTTGGGAATTCCGGTTCGTTAGACCTTGCTGTCCCAAGCATGGGGGCCAAGCACAGCAAGGGTTGCCTGGAGAAACGTCGTTTTGGGGCAGGAGCATCGAACGAAATCCTTGTGCCTTGAAGTGCACAAGACAGGCATCAAATCCGCAGTCCTGCCTGCTGTGCATAGCAGCATATACGGGCAGGTTCTGCAGACCGAGCGTTTTGGTTCCAGAACCGATGTTTCCAAAGGTGCAAACCCAAGGCTTTGCACAAGAGCCGGCAAGGACCTGAACGAGGGACAGCTGCTATCCAGAGCCAGAACAGGGACGTTGCCCCACCCTGTTGCGGAGTGCCGCCAGGTTACTTCTGCCTCTACCCCGTCGGCCGATGTGGTGGATGGGGCGCAGTCCGGCACAAGGTCCATGGTCCTCAGGCCAGAGGTCATGGGACAGGTGGAGGACTTGTCAGCCCCTGTACATACAGCAGGCCTGGACAGGGGCTCTGCCCACGGGTCCAAGGCTGCCCGGATACCGGACCACAGTGGCCTGCAGGGCATCCGCCCACGTGGGCTTGGCGGATTTCTGCACCCGGCGATCCGTATGTCCCAATCCACCGGTCCGAGCCGGGTGAGACAGGCATGTCGGTCCCCGGGGCCTGTGCCCTGGATTCAGTAGGGCCCCGGGTCAGGTTCGTGTGAGGTGCCGGTCAACAGGATTTCCAGGGTTTGTGGCACGTCGGGCCCGCCCAGTGCCTGCACCACCGCATTGACCGATGGCAAATTCTCCCCCGCGCGGCGGGAGAGTGCCGCGGCACAGCGATCCAGGGCCGCGGCGGACAGATAGGGTGCAGCCATTTCCAGCAAATCCTGCCGCCGACCCTCGGCATAGCCCTCGGCGTGGCCCTCGGCGTGGCCCTCGGCTCTGATTTGATCCCAGGCCTCATTGAGTTCGGCCGTCAAGGTCTGTGTATCCATGACCAGGTCCTCCAAAGAACGGGCGGACTGCAGCCGCGGCGCGAAATGCCCCGTATCGGCCACGGACGCCACAATGCTGTGTGTGATCCACCGCGTGACCGTGTCGTCCAGGCCGCGGTTGCTCCAGCCCCGCGCGACAGACAGATTGTACAGCTGTTGCAACAGCCGCTGCATACGGCTGACATAGACCGGGATGTGTGCCTGTCCCCTCTTCAAGAGTTGGCTCACGTCGCGGTGCAGCAAGGTCAGACAGATGAATGCCCGGGTTTCCGTGGTGGAAGACAATCCCGACCACTCTGTATCCCTGTACGCGCCAATGTCCAGCATGGGCATGTCTCGACTGTCGTTCCACAGACCCATGGTGTGGGGTACTATGGGTCTGTGCCGGGTCCAAAGGCCCCGTCCGGTATGCACCAGCAGTTGTTGCATGGGAATGGGCAAGCCGTTGTCCTGCAACATCTCGGCTTTCAGCAGATGTTCCTGCAGACGGGCGGCATAGGTCAGGCAGCGAGCTGGCATCGAGGACTGTATCCGGTCCTGGATCTCCACATGGACCACACCCACGGTCTGCCCGCGGTCGGGGTTCTCGATCCAAAACACCAAATCCACCCGGCGGGTATCAGAGGTCCCGAAATTCTGCAACTCCTGCCCCAACACGGGCTTCACATGGATGGGCAGGTACGTATGCCCCAGACCCAACAGGGCCGCCGAACCGGGCATCAGGGTGTCGAGGAGGTCCGCGGCGGCCTGGGGGTGGGCAAAGAAATCCTTGCCGATATGATCCTGCGTGCGGGGGACATCAGTACGCATCGGTATCATGGCGCGAGCTCCGTGGTTCGATATGCAGTGCGGACGTACAGGGTGTGAGCGGGTCCGCTTGGCGTACGGCAGACGCGCCTCTCTGCCAGTCTGTCCCCGGACAGGGACTGATCATCATAGGGTGGGGACGCGACATGAATCTGTCCGCAGCGGCTCTCTGGGACAAGGAGATACGGCAGGCCCCGGGCCTGGAGCGCGCATGGGGTGCCGATACTGCGCAGGGCCCTGCATTCAGGATCAACGGAACCATGGTTTCCCGGCTCCCGGCATTCGGGTCTGTTCCAGGACCATCGCCGCCATCCGCTCTCCCGGAACCACAGTGCAGATTTCACCACGGCCTCCCTCTGAATCGGTATCACGATGATGTCTCCAGGCCCCTGCCACAGTACACGTCCAGGAGCTTGCGCCGGACCATTGGAGCAATCAGCCCAGTATCATGGATCAGCGTCGGGGCCATGGCAAAGTCAGGAGGAGCCGTCGCGCAGTGTACCTTGTTCCTGCATTGCGTCCGGATTTTGATCTGATTCACCGTCTTCTCCCACTCTCCCGGAGGCATCATCCCCTAAATGCACCGATGCGGGGAGTTTTGTCCTGTGGGCCCTCAGGGCTGAAGCCGGACGATGCGTGCACCCAGGCCTGGGTGCATGCTTGCAGAGAGATGCGTTCTTCCCGCATGTCCCCTGTCTCCAAGCTCTCTGCGCAGACAATCTTGCTTCTGGATGGCATGGGCGGACTGCAGAGGATACATGCAGGCCCGCCACCGTTCTCCTGGACAAGACAGAGGCGGTACCGGCAATTCCATCCTGTTGTTTGCACCGACATACGCGATAGCAGTCCAGCCGAGGGAGTCTCACGGCTTTGAAGTCAGTGTTGCAACCGGTACCAAAGCCGAGATGCACGTAGGGCCAAGCACAAACCGCATTTAGAATGAACGTGGCTATCCCATCTGCAACAATGCCTTGAGCGATCCGAAGTCCTATGCCCCATTTTGACGAAGCCCTGACGATGCTGCGGGACCGTGCCACCCACCTGTTCGGCATGGGCCGGGCCTTTGAGCGCCTGATGCAGGCGGCCCTGTCCCGGGAGCCGGGCATTCTGGGGGACCGCTTCGCGCGTGTATGGCTGTGGCATGAGTGGCCGGATCATGACGGACCGGACCTGGGCATTGACCTGGTGGCCGAGGAGCGGGAAGGGGGGCTGTGTGCCATCCAGTGCAAGTTTTTTGATCCCCACCGCCCGGTGTCCAGGCAGGCCATTGACTCCTTTCTGGCTGCCTCGGAACCCGCGCAGTTCACTGCGCGCCTGATCATCAACACGGGCGGCGCCATCCAGCGCCATGCCCTGCGTACTCTGCAACGGTCGCCCAAGCCCTGCCGGGTGCTGGACAAGGCGGAGCTGGACCGCTGGGAGGTGGACTGGCTGCGCTACGTGGACGCTCCGGAAAGCCTGGAATTCCCGGAGCGCGCCCCCTACACGCCCCATCCGTATCAGCAGGAGGCCGTGGACCAGGTGTGTGAGGGTTTTGCGCGCCAGGACCGCGGCCAGCTGATTCTGCCCTGTGGCACGGGCAAGACCGCCGTGACCCTGTGGGTGGCGGAGCGGCGGGTGGGTCTGGGAGGACGGGTGCTGTACCTGGTGCCATCCATTGCCCTGATGGCACAGACGATGCGGGAATGGAGTGCCCAGAAACGCCGGCCCCTGCGCTACCTGGGCATCTGTTCGGATACCCGCGCCGGCCGCACGGACGAGGATGCCTCGCTGCTGGAACTGGACTATCCGGTGACCACGGACCCGGACCGGATCCAGGCCGGCCTGCAGACTGCGCGCCCGGAAGCCCTGACGGTGGTGTTCTGCACCTACCAGTCGTTGCCCCTGGTTGCGGCAGCGCAGGCAACCGGCGCGCCTGCCTTTGACCTGGTGGTGTGCGACGAGGCGCACCGCACGACAGGGGTGGAGGATACCGTGACCCATCGCAAAGACAGCGGGCAGCGCTCGCCTTTCCGCCTGGTGCATGATGCCGGTCGTATTCATGCCCGCAAACGGTTGTACACCACGGCCACGCCCCGCATCTACACGTCCACGGCCCAAAATCGGGCGGTGGACCGGAACCGGGAAGTCTACTCAATGGACGACGAGCGCGTCTATGGTCCCGTATTCCACCGCATGGCCTTCTCTCAGGCAATCGAGGGGGGCTGGCTGACCGACTACCGGGTGATCATCCTGACGCTGAAATCCGGGCCGGTCCCGGTGGCCCTCGAGCACCTGCTGGCCACGGAACAGGACTCCGGTCTCAATCTGGACGATGCGGTCAAGCTGCTGGGCTGCTGGGACGCTCTGGCCGATCCGGAAGGCGTCCTGGCGGACCGGAATGTGATCGGGGATCAGCACAATCCCCTGCTCAGGGCCATCACCTTTACCCATACCATTCGGGCTTCCAAACTGGTGGAAAACCACTGGCAGGACGTGGTGGATATCGCGCGCCGGCAGACGGATGAGGAGCATCAGGCGACACTGTTGCCCCTGGACGTACAGCATGTGGACGGGACACAGAACTCACTGGACCGGCAACGCAAGCTGGCCTGGCTGCAGACCGCGGACGACAGGACTGTATGCCGGGTGCTTACGAATGCGCGCTGTCTGACCGAGGGCGTGGACGTGCCGGCCCTGGATGCCGTGCTGTTCCTGGCTCCGCGCAAGTCCCAGGTGGATGTGGTGCAGGCCGTGGGCCGCGTCATGCGGCGCGCCAAGGGCAAGCAGATGGGCTACATCATCCTGCCGGTGGTGGTTCATCCCGACGCGGATCCGACCCAAGCCCTGGACGACCACAAGACGTTTCAGGTGGTGTGGAGTGTGCTTCGTGCCCTGCGCAGCCATGATGACCGCTTTGACCTGGAGATCAATGCCCTGGATCTGAACCGGACGCCCTCCGGGCGCATCAGGATCCTCCATGGGGGAAATGGCATGGGCAACGGCGATGAGGACGATCCCATGTCCCAGCTGGCCCTGGACCTGGTGTATAAAATTCCGCAGGGGGCCATCTATGCCCGCATCGTGGAGAAGTGCGGCGACCGCAAGTACTGGCCGCAATGGGCCGCGGACGTAGCCCAGATCGCGGATCGAATCCGCGTCCGTGTCACCGGCCTGCTCCAGGATCCGGAACGGATTACCCTGAGCCGTGATGTCCATGGTTTCCTGGCCGATCTGCGGCGTACCCTGCACAGAGAACTGCAGGAAGCGGACATAGTGGATATGGTGGCCCAGCACCTAGTCACGGGTCCGGTGTTCCAGGCACTGTTTGCTGACTATGATTTCGTAGGCAGCAACCCTGTCTCCCAAGCCCTGTCCCGTCTGGTGGAGTTGCTGGAGGCCGAAGGTCTGGTCAATGAAACCCGGGATCTGGAACCATTCCATGAGAGCGTGCGCCAGCGTGCCCGCGCCTTGGACAATGCGGAGGCACGCCAGAAAGTATTGCTGGAACTCTACGAACGCTTCTTCCGGGTGGCCCTCAAAAAGGATGCAGAACGGCTGGGCATTGTCTACACTCCCGTGGAGGTAGTGGACTTCATTCTGCACTCTGCGGATCAGGCCCTGCAACGACACTTTAGGCGGCGGCTGACGGGCGAGAACGTGCATATTCTGGATCCGTTCACCGGTACCGGTACCTTCATCGTGCGCCTGCTGCAGAATCCGGCGCTGATCCGGGACTCAGACCTGAAGCGCAAGTTCACCAGGGAGCTGCACGCGAACGAGATCGTGCTGCTGGCCTACTACATTGCCGCCATCAACATCGAGGAGACCTATCACGGACGGCGCGGCATGGACAGTGACTATGAACCTTTTGAAGGCATTGTATTCACGGACACCTTCAACTTGGAAGAAGGGGAGGGACGGTTCCCTGAATCCCTGCCCGTCAACAGTCAGCGGGTACAGCGGCAGCAGGATCAGGACATTACAGTGATTGTGGGTAATCCACCCTATTCGATTGGCCAGACCAGTGCCACAGATGAGAATCCCAATGTATCCTATCCTCACTTGGCCGGACGGATTGCGCAAACCTATGCCGCCCGTAGCCAGGCGGGCCTCAAGAAGTCCTTGTATGACAGCTATAAACTGGCCATTCGCTGGTCTAGTGACGGATCGGGGAGCAGGGTGTCATAGCCCTTGTCACCAACGGTTCTTTCATTGATGGCAATGCCGATGCCGGTCTGCGGGCCTGTCTGGCCGACGAGTTCTCCCATCTCTATATGTTCAACCTGCGAGGGAATGCCCGGACATCGGGCGCGCGTCGTCGGAAGGAGAAGGACAATATATTTGGACAAGGCTCCCGCACCTCCGTGGCCCTCCTGGTGCTGGTGCGAGACCCGGCCCACGCCGGGACCTGCCGGATCCATTACAAGGACATAGGTGATTACCTGTCAAGGGAGGAGAAGTTGCGGATTGTCCGGAAAAGTGGCTCCATTGCCGATGTACCTGACTGGCTGCGGATTGCTCCAGATGATCACGACGACTGGCTGGACCAGCGCGATCCTGAATACCAGAAGTTCTTGCCGCTGGGAATCAAGAGCCAGAAATTCCAGACTAGTGTATCCGCCATGTTTTCGTTGCTGTCGCTTGGTATTGTCACCGCCCGCGATCCGTGGGTCTATAGCTTCGACCGGGAACAGCTGAACCAGCGTATATGGGACATGACAGTTTTTTTTATGAACAGCGGAGGCAGAAAGTATTGGGCGGAGAAATGACCGCGGAGCAGGCTGGTCGTAACGATTCCCCTATACAAATCAAATGGACTGCAGGATTACGAGACACAATAAGACGTACTCTGGAGATCTTTCATGATCTGGACAATAGCCGCTCCAGTATGTACCGGCCTTTCATCAAACAATATGTATATTTTGAGCCAAGGTACATTGAAAGGGTCTTCCGCATCCCCGCCATGTTCCCCACACCGGAGACGCCGAACCAAGTGATCGGTGTCACGGGCAAGGGGGCAACCGCTCCTTTTTCCACGCTCATAACAGATATGACGCCCGACCTTGAATTAGTCTCAAAAGCCCAATGGTTTTCCCGCTGGCGTTACGAAGCCCACGACCCGGACAGCCCGGATGCCTGGGCACAGGCAGAGTCAGCGGAGGTGGAGGTCGTGCCCGGCTACCGCCGCGTGGACAACCTCACGGACTGGTGCCTGCAGCAGTTTCGCGCGCACTACGGCGATCCCGGGATCTCCAAAGACGACATCTGGCACTACCTCTATGGTCTGCTGCATGCCCCCGACTACCGGGCACAGTACAAGGCCGATCTGGCCAAGGACCTGCCGCGCATTCCCTTTGCCCTGGACTTCACCGCATTTCAGGATGCAGGAGTTACTCTGGCTGCTCTGCATCTGGGGTATGAGACTGGACCTCTCTTCCCGCTGGATGTAAAGGTGAAAGTCATCAGACCAGACACGTATCAATTGGGCAGGCGTCCCATACGGTGGGGTGGCACCCGCCAAGAGCCGGACAGGTCGATTCTGCATGTCACATCCCACGTCACGCTGCGGGGAATCCCGGACGAGGCACACAAGTATGTGGTCAACGGACGCACCCCTTTGGAGTGGGCCATGGATCGTCTGCGCATCCGGCAGGACAGGGAGAGCGGCATCGTCAACGATCCCAATGCTTGGTTTGCTGAAGACCCAGCCAGTCTGGTCTCCCACCTGCAGCGGCTAGTCTATCTCAGTGTGGAGACTCAACGGATAGTGGAAGGGCTGCCACCGGCCTTGTAGTCCAGAAGACAAATCGCTTCGGTATCTGCCTGTATGGTGCAACCTAGATGATCGCTCCTGATTTCACCGACGATCCCTATTTGGCCAACATCTTTGTCAAAGCCGGCAGTCTGTTCATGTCCATTCAATGGCTGCAGTCCCGGATGGCATGGCTTCTGACTTTGAAAGAAGTGTCTGAACGAGACAATGTCCCTGTCGCGAACTTGTGGTACTGCGAAGAACACTGGGGGCGGTGGCAGTCCTGCATGGATAGACATGGTCAGAATTTTTCCGAGATTGCTCGGGCTTTCGTACAGATTTTTCCAGATGCCTGGGAAGACGGGAACAAGATTAATCTGCACTGCCTGGTATGCATGCGAAACATGCTGGCCCACAGCTCGCTCTCGTCGTATCAGCGGCAGCGAAAGAGTGGCGGCGAGGATGTTCCTTTCCTTGTGTATGTGCCTCGCAAGCAGGTTTCCAAGGACTGTCGGAACTGTCCTGCCTATCATGGTGAGGAATCCCCGTCAGGGGTGACGATCTCGCTAGGTGCACAAGACTTGGAGGAGTACTCTGGCTACTTGAAAACACAACAAGAGGTTGTCAAGCGGGTGGCTGCTTCACTTGATCTGGCCTACATCGATTTGTATTGACCGAAGTTTGTCTGCGACTGATCCAGACATGAGCTCCCAGAATTAGGATGGTTTGTCCTCTCGTGATGCCTGCCACGGAGTGCAGGAAAACGGATCCGTTTTGAAGGGATCGGCACAGAGGTTGACTACAGCAGTAATCTTGCAAGTCCCTGTGGGGTGTTGATTGCTGTCCGTGCACGTCCCATTGAAGTCCAGACGGATACCAAGCTCCAAGCCGATCTTCCCTCGTCCTTGTGTCTTGATGTATGGAGATTCGACAAGCACGTGCGTCTGCTTGAAGATCAAAAGTGCGGATTGGTGGTCAGCATTGTCGTTTGCCCGCCGAACATGCTGTCCGACAGGATCTTGACCCAGTCGCGATCTGACGAATCCTGACCGCAGAGAAGTCCCCCTTACGTATGTCCACTGCAAAGCAAGGCCTCTTTGCGGATGCTTCCCAGACCACTTTGCCCATGGATGACATTGGCAAGTTGGAACTGGTGCATGCCCGTTTGAGCGGAGCGAACCTTTCTCTTGGGAGATGTTTACCGGATACGATTCCTTGAGGATCGTGACCTATTCCGTGAGCATTCCTGCCATTGTGCGCATGCTGAGTGAATTCTCCTTTACCCGGTTGGATTGTGTCTTTGGCAGCGAGCTTCTGCTGGGCTCCATGCAAACGGTCATAGCGTTTCAGACGCTGGCCACGAAACAGACTTGGGCAGCCATCCGCGGCCTGGAAGACGAACGCAAGGTACGGCTGCTGGCCGGGATGCAGGCGGGGTGATTGCGGCTCCGTGTGGCTCAGCAAGAGATTGTCCACTCCAAGATTTATCTTTTGGAAACATCCGACTGCCACCGCGTGGTCGTGGGATCGGCCAACCTGTCCGAGACCGCTCTGGGCGGCAAGCAGCCCGAGACCCTCGTTGCCATGGACGATGACAAGGCGTGGGACTTCTACAGCCGCCAGTTCGACCCTATCTGGAAGCAGACTGCCTCGGAATATCGAGGTGCTGCACCGAAGAGATATGCTTCCGCCCAGTCTTGATCGGATGCAATGGTCTCGTCCACCAGCGTAAACCTTTGATCCGATTCGGCGAACTCAATCCTGTGCCTGAGTGCTGGCCAGTCAAGCGGTATTTGGACCACCGCCTCCACACTGGCGGGCGCATGGGGACGCCCTTGCCAGATCCAGTGGCGAACACCGCCGCCACTTCTGACAGGCGTGGCCAACTGTACAGGCGCGGCCTGCAAAAGGCCTGTGACCTCCAGCAGGTTGGACTTGCCGGAGCCGTTGGGGCCGATCAGCACGGTCAACGCCGGCAGATCCAGTTGCATGCCTTCCGGTCCGAAGGACAGGAGATGGGTGGCGCTGATACTGTGTAGCATGGGGATCCGGGATGGTACGGGGCTCGGCTCCACGGCCGGGCGATCACTCTGGGTTCCATTCTAATGGAATCGGACGCAGAGCCGGGTCCTGCCGTGGCGGGGCCAGGCGGCCGGCACCCGGCGCAGGGGGGGGCAGCTCCCGGCCCTAACGGGCCGGGGTGGCCGGGGATCCCGGTTCCGGGGGCGTGCGCACGCCGCGGGATGGCTCCCGCGGCGTACGCCGGGAGGCGTTGCCGGGTTCCCTCAGACCAGCAGGATGCGGGCCCGGCCGTGTTCGCCGGGACTGCCGGGGCGGTCCAGAAACCACGGGCCGCGGTCGCCCCCGACGGGGGCCGGGGCGTCGCCGGGCCAGGCGGCCGGCCAGGCCGCGGAGTCGCCCGTGGTCGCCCCGGCGGCGGCGCGCTGGTTCCACCCCACGGCGGCCGCGCCGCCGCGGCCATAATCGCCGGTCGCCACCAGCGTGCCGTTGCGGCGCAGGAGGGAGGCGGTGCCGTTGCGGCCATCGTCCGGGTCGTCCTCATCCGTGGCGCCGCCGCCGGCGCCGCCGCAGAGCTGGACATACAGCGTCCGGTGCCCGGCGGGGATGTCGATCGTGTGGGATCCCGGGCCGTAATTGCGGACCCGGGGCGTCACGGCCGCGGGGGTGATGCGCACGGCGGGGGTGCGGGGGCCCGCCCCCGCCGCGGAGAGCGCCTGCAGCCGGTATTGGTAGGCGGTGCCGCCCGTGATGGCCGTGTCGGTATGGGTAAGGGGAGCGGCGGCCAGGTCAGACCCCAGGACCGCGAAGGCTTCTGCTCCGGTCTGGCGCCAGAGGCGATAGCCGGTGACCGTGCCGCCCGTGACGGTCACGGCGGCTGCGGAGACCCAGTAGGGTCCGCTGGCGCTCCTGCCGAAGCGCAGCCCGCGCCACCAGCCGTCGGTACCACTCACGCGGCCCACTACGTCCAGCTTTGCGGTGGCGTCGTGGGCGGCCCAGGTGTGGGTGATGGATGCCTCCGGGGCCGGCCAGGCGCGGGCCTGCAGCGGATAGGGGGCGGTGCTCTGCAGGGCCATTTGCGGCCGGGTGCGGCCCGCGGCGACGGTGGAGGGGGGCCCTTCCCCGGCGGCGCTGACCGCCCGCACCCGGTAGTGGTAGAGCGTGTCGGCAGCCAGGCCGCGGTCACTCCAGGCCAGGTCCGTGTTCCCGGTGTGGGCCACGGCGTCCGTCCACACCCGCGGGACGGCCTCCACGGCGCGTTCGATGCGATAGCCGGCGAGGGCATGGGTGCCGGTTTCCCCGGGGGCGGTCCAGGTCAGGACCATCTGGCTGTCGGCGCCCGGGACGGCGGCCAGGGCCGTGGGCGCGTCCGGCACCCGGACCGCGGCCGTGGTGGCGCGGACCGCCGCGGTGCGGGGGCCCGCGCCGGCCGCCGACCGGGCCTGCAGCCGGTACCGGTAGGGGGTGACGGACGCCAGACCGGTGTCCGTGTAGGCCCGGGGAGTGGCCGGCAGGCCGTCCCGGAGCACGGTCCAGGCTGCCGTGCCGGTCTGGCGCCAGAGGCGGTAGCCGGTGACCGTGCCGCCTGTGGTGGGTGCCGTCCAGGTCAGGGTCACGCTGTCATGGGTGGCCGTGGCCGCCAGGGCTGTGGGCCGGCCCGGGGCGGCCGGCACGTGCGGGGTGGCGCCGGTGACGGTGACCGCCGCGGCGGGCAGCCAGTAGGGGCCGCGGGCGGCCTGGCTGAAGCGCAGCCCGCGCCACCAGCCGCCGGTGCCCGCCACCTGACCCGCCACGTCCAGGTGCACGGTGGCATCATGCCGGTCCCAGGTATGGGTCACGGGGGCCTCGGTAGCCGGCCAGGCGCGGGCCTGCAGCGGATAGGGAGCGGTGCTCAGCAGGGCCATTTGCGGCCGGGTCCGTGTGGCCACAACGGTCGAGGCCGTGCCCAGCCCGGCGGCACTGTGCGCGGTGACCCGGTAGTGATGGACGGTGGCCGCGGTCAGACCGCGGTCACTCCAGGTGACGCTGGTGTTGCCGGTGTGGGCCGCGGCGTCCGTCCAGACGCGGGGGGTCGTATCCGGGGCCCGTTCAATGCGGTAGCCAGTGACCGGACTGCCCGTGGTGGGTGCGGTCCAGGTCAGCGTCATCTGGCTGTCCAGGGTCGGCGTGGCCGCCAGGGCCGTGGGGGCGTTGGGTTCCGCGGTGGAGATGGCATCCGTCCAGGGGCCGGGGCTCACGGCGGAGAGCGCCTGCACCCGGTATGCGTAGTCCGTGTCCGCCCGCGCCGTGGTGTCGGTGTGGGTCAGCACGGTGGCGCCCAGATCCGTCCCCAGGGGGGCGAAGGCGGCGCTGCCGGTGCGCCGCCAGAGGCGGTAGCCGGTCACCGTACCGCCTGGGGCGGGGGCCCGCCAGGCCAGGACCACGGTACCGCCGCCGGGCACGGCCGTCAGGCTGCGGGGCCTACCCGGCACCCGGGGCAGGGCCGCGGTGTCCCCCACGGCCACACCCGCGGCGGCCGGCAGCCAGAAGGGGCCCGGGGTGCTCTGCTCAAAAAGCAGGACCCGCCACCAGCCCTCCGTTCCGGGCACCTGGGCCACCAGGTCGTAGGAACGCCCCGGCAGGTAGGCCGCGAAGGTGGCCGTCACCGCGGCGTCCGGCCGCGGCTCGGTGTGCGCTGTCAGGGGATAGACGGCCGCGGCGGCGAGCGGCAGCTGGGGCCGCGCGCGGCCCATGGCCTCCGCCGAGGCCCTCCCCACGCCCGCGCTGTTCTGCGCACGCACCCGGTAGTGGTACACGGTATCCGGGGCCGGGTCGTCATCCCCCCAGGTGAGGGCGGCGCTGCCGGTGTCAGCCACCAACTCGCGCCACATACGGGGGGTCTCGTCCGGCGACCGTTCCACCCGGTAGCCGGTCACGCCGCCGCCGGTGTCGGTGGGGGCCGCCCAGGTCAGCTGCAGGCGGCGGTCCGAACCCGGGGCCACACTCAGGCCTGTGGGCATCCCCGGCATGGTGGGGGTGGCCGCCGTGGTCACGCGGCACGTGTCCGACCAGCGGCCGGTCACGTTGTGGTTGTGGGCGGCCACCCGGTAGCGGTAGGCCGTGGCCGCCGCCACCGTGCGATCCTCCCAGGCCCGGGTCGTCTCCCCCGTGTCATCCACCAGTGTGCGCCACCCGCTGTTCCCGGCCTTCCGCTCCAGGATGTGGCCGGTCACCGTCCCCGAGGTCGCTCCCCAGGTCAGGGTCACCGTGTCGTGCGTGGCGGTGGCGGACAGGGATGCGGGCGCCCCCGGCACCGCCCGCTGCGTCGCCACCGTGACCCCCGGACTGGACTCCGACCAGCCGGCGCTGTTGCGCGCCCGCACCCGCCACGTGTAGGTGGTGTAGGGATCCAGGTTCTCCAGCGTATGGCGCGAGCCGCTGATGTCGTCCTCCGCCGTGCGCCACGACCCGTTACGGTACACTTCCACGCGGTACCCGGTGATGGACGCGCCGCCGTCTTCCGCCGGCGCCCGCCAGTCCAGTTCCAGGGTCGTGGCCGCCACGTCGTCCGTCTCCAGCTCCCGGGGTGCCGTGGGCACCAGGGGGGCGGCCGTCCAGGCCACGTCCACCGTGTAGCGCAGGTAGCCCACGCCCAGCGTCTGCAGGCGGGCATCCGCGTCATACCACATCTCGCCGTTGGCCTGCACCGTCAGCCCGAAGTCCACCCGCCGCGTGTCCGTGCTGTCCGCGCCGTCCGCGTTGACGCGGACGGCCCCCCGGACCCGGACGCGCGTGTCGGCTGTCGGCCGGTAGGCCGCCGGCAGCTGCAGCTGGGCGGCCCGGCTGGCGCCATTGGCGTAGTAGTCCACGGGCGCGCGCGTGCTGCCGAAGCGCCCCGTCACCCGCGTCCCGCTGCGGCTGCGCGCCAGCGTCCAGCGGCTGCCCCAGTTCACCTGCTGGTTGAGATAGGGGCCCGTGGCCGACAGCCGCCCGGCCGGGGCGGACGGCGCCACCAGGGCCTCGTCCGTCTGCCACCGCAGGTGGGTTACGCTGTAGCTCACGTAGCCCAGGTCGTCCACCTTGGCGTTGTCCACGTAGCGCATCTCGCCGTTCGTGCCCACGGTCAGGTCGAAGGGGGCGGGCTGTGCGTGCGCCACCGGCGTGCGGTCCGCGTTGACCCGGGTGCCGGTCACCGTGTGGGTCACTGGACGCGTGGGCCGGAAGCCCACCGGCAGTCCGAACTGGGGCTGCGGGTGCTGCCGCGCGTAGTACTGCACCGGCGAGCGCGGACTGCTGAAGTTGGCGGTCACGGTCGTGCCGCTCTTCCACACCGCCCAGCGCCCGTCCGGGTTGGTCACCAGGTTACGGAAGTCTCCCGCGGCCGACCCCGCGGTGCTCCCCGTTCCTGTGGCTGCCTCCCCCGCGGGGCCTGCCGCCCCCGGCACCGGACTGTCAGCCGCCTGTACCGGCACACCACTCAGGTCACCGCGCGTATCCACCAGGTCGGCGTAGATCCAGCCGTGGGTGCGGGCCTCCACCCGGATCCGCCACCAGGTGGGGGCGGCCGCATTCTTGCCTGTGATCTCGCACCAGATACCGTGATCGGTCAGGGTCTGCAGGGGCGGGTCGTACGCCTTGTCCGGACCCGAACGCACGTTCGCCCCCAGCATCACCCACGACGCCAGCCGCAGATAGGGCGGTTCCGGCACTGTGGCCAGATCACCGCTCACCCGCATGATCGCACTCGGTACCCATCCGGTGGGGGCGGCGGTCTGGGGGTTCCGGCCTGTCGCGGCCTGACTCTGGGGGCCCAGCAGCAGCCAGTCCGGCTGCAACCGGCCGGCCAGGGGAAAGGAGGCGTCGGCCAGTATCCGGTTGCCGTTGGTGGCGGATGCGTCATACGGACCCTCCCGCGCCTCCGCGCTCTGCCCCGCCGTTTGCGCATCCAGGGTGGCAATGGCCTGACCTGCAACATTGACATACGCGATATCGGAAACCGGTCCCTGCACCTTTCCGGACAGCGCGGCCACGGCATAGTACGTACGGCTTGGAGGGGCGTTGGTATCGGTCCAGCTCGTGGCAGTGGACCCGGTGTCTGCCACCAACTCTGGCAGGTACCAGGCCAACACTCCCCGCCGGATCTGGTATCCCGTAACCGGCCCTCCCTCCGTTGGGGCCTCCCAGTGCAGCTGGACGGTGCCCGGTGGTTCCAACATCCCGACCTCCGACACCCGGGCCGACAGATTGCCGATCGGCCCCGGGGCCGGGGCTGCCTCCACCTGCACCCATACCACATTGTGCGCCCCCACCGGTCCGGTGCGGGATACCCAGCCGGTTTTGCTGTCGCGGTACTGGATCTGGTACCAGGCAGGATTGTCACTGGACGGGTATTCTGCCAATATTGCATAGCATCCCAACTGTTTGCCCTTTATGGTTCCCAGGTGCTCGGACGACGCCGAGCGTTCGGAGTACACCGGAATGTTGGCATAGGCATCCCTCGGACTCAGCAGCTTGCCCGTATGGCGCAGGGCCTCCATGTCAATGGCCGGCAACGCCGTACTGTCGGGCGGCAGGAAACAGGCATAGTTCATGCAGCCACCAATACGTTGGGCCACCACAGTGACCGTCTCGCGGAGTCTGGAATTGTCCTTCTTGGGCGGATCGTAAACACCGGTCACGACATCCTCCGCCCCAAAGGCCTTGAGGTGCACGTGCAGATGCGAGCTGCCGGAGGTGGCAGGTTGCATGTATGTGCCGGAATCGCCGGACCGGCCGATCTCTTCACCTTTCTGTACATATGTTCCTATTTCTATGGAATGAGCCACAGATTGCAAGTGCGCATATGTATGCTCAAAGCCGGTGCCAGCGGTAGGGTCTGTGTAAGAGCGGATGGTGACGCGGTTACCGAGTTTACTAGTATTGTCTGATTGCCAGTTGTTCACCACTGCGACTACCACGCCGCTATACATGGCGTTTACGGGGGTGTCTGTCCCGCAACCAAAATCAATCCCTTCGTGTCCGGCGCGTTGGTCGTAGAGATGACCCGAGGTGGCGTCGTTGAAGGTATTGGTGATGCGAAATTCCTTGCCCACGGGCCGGCGTAGCCGCCGGTTGGCGGTGGTATCGGCGTCCGGGGCCGCATCGGCCGTGGTGTGGACGCTCAGACCGTGTCGGTCCGATTTGATAGGGTCAGGCATAATGAGGTGCTCCTTGCTGTGTCCAAGCAGGACTGCCTGGCGTGAATCCGGTTCTCTGATGGGAACCGCGTCCCCAGTCTGTCCCCAGTCCGGATGTGTGACCATACCCGCGCCATACCCGGCGCGTAAGCGGGACGTGTCTCCTGGGATACAATGGGGCCTGAGGCACCGGATCCGGATCGATCCGGATTTTGTGTCCCCGCGCCATGTTCCCCTTGCGTATCCTGCTCCCGTGCCTGTTGCTGCTGCTGGCCCCCACGGGCCCGCTGCAGGCGGTTGCCCCGTCCCCCTGCCCTGGTCTGGAAATCACGGGCGCGTATCTCAACCGGGCGGAACATGCCGACAGTCGCTACCACCTGCATCGGGTCGGGGACCGCGTGGCCGCCACCCTGAGCACCACCCATTCCCCCGTGCAGCACGGGGCCCGGGAGGTAACCTTCCCCCTGTTCACCGTCCCGGCGGCGTTCCGTCCTCCCTTTCCCATCCTGCGCACCGGGGAAGGCCGGCCGATGCGCGCCGACGGCACCCCGGATCCGGAGCAGACGGCCTTCCGCCGCTTTCTGCTGCGGGTGAACCCCGACGGGGTGGTGCACTATGTGGACGATGTCCAGGGCACGGACGTGGGCCATCTGGCCTACACCCTGCACACGGTCTGGGGCACCACGCCCGCGGCCAATGATCGCGCGGTGCTTGAGCTCCTGGATCAGGCGTGGTGGCCAGGGCACACCGTGCTGGCTCGCCACCGTGGGCAAACTCAGGCCGGTTCCGGCCTACACGGGGGGGCCTATGTGACGCTCAATGCCGCCGGGCGCGTGACGGCACTGGGGGCACCGGGGTATAGGATTCATGGTTACTTGTCGGCGGAATTGGGCGAACTCCACCGGCTGGAAGACCTGAACCTGGGGCTCAACTGGCTGACGGGGCCCGTGCCCCCTGCCCTGGCGCACCTAGCGTCGCTGGAGACCCTGGACCTGTCCGCCAATTTGTTGACGGGCGGGATCCCGCCTGCCCTCGGCCAACTCAGGGACCTGGACAATCTGGATCTGTCCCACAACCAGCTGACGGGCGGGATCCCGCCTGCCCTCGGCCAACTCAGGGACTTGGACGATCTGGATCTGTCCCACAACCGGCTGTCCGGCCCCCTCCCGCTTTTACTCGGCCAACTCAGGGACCTGGATGATCTGGATCTGTCCCACAATCAGCTGTCCGGCCCCTTCCCGCCGCAATTTCTCCAACTCAGGGACCTGAATGATCTGGATCTGTCCCACAACCAGCTGTCCGGCCCCTTCCCGCCGCAATTTCTCCAACTCAGGGACCTGGAGTATCTGGATCTGTCCCACAACCAGCTGTCCGAAGACTTCCCGTCTGCACTACCCGGCGACCTCAGGGACCTGGAGTATCTGGATCTGTCCCACAACCAGCTGATAGGATGTTTGTCCTCGGCTTTCCAGACAGTAGAGAACATCGCTTCCCACGGCAATGAACGGGGTGCAGACCCACTTCCTTTCTGCCAGCCTACTGAGTCGCCATGAGGGGGGTACCTCGTGGCTGCGGCCCCGCCCGGCAGGCTGGGCAGGGGCCGCAACTTGTGGCCTGTCCCATACCTTTGTCTGGGGCGTGCCAGTCTGGACCTGGCATGGGGAGGTCCCGGATTTGTGTCCCGATTTGTGTCCCGTGCGCTGGAAAGGGTGTCTCGGGTGTGGCTCTCATCGCACCGGGAGAAAAATCATGTTGTCCGCGTGCCCTGCTGCCCGCTGATGGTCACCGATTGAACCAGGTCTGGATCGCAGCCTGATCGGAGGATGGCTGCTGATACTGTGCCTGTCCGGATGCATCGGCCGGCACTGGTCCCCCCAATCCCAGCACTCCCCTTCACACCTCCACCTGCCGTGTCGCCCACTCTCCCAGTGTCTCCGGCCACGCCCTTGGGAGACCAAGGCCTCGCCAGCCAATCCGCAGCCAGCCAGCGCCGAAGCGCCGACATCCCACGCGACCGGTCGGCTCAGTCGGGGTGGGGGTTGCGCGGGGTGCGCAGCTGCTGCAGGAAACGCTGCAGGGGTGGGGGGATGGGTGCGCCCAGCAACTGGGCATGCTCCAGAATGCTGAGGATCTCGTGGACCACATAGAAGAGGGTGACAGCGGGCGTGATATGCACCGGGGTCAGGCCCTGGGTGGCGAGGCTCTGTTCCAGCAGGGCGCCGGCGAGGATGACGAGGAGACTGACCGATTTGCGCAGGAGTCCACGCCAGAGGATCCGCAGGCGGGGGTGGCCGTAGCGGAGGGCGGTCAGCAGACCGGCCAGGATATCGAGGGCCATGAGGGTGACCAGCACCCCCAAGGGGGTGCCGAGTGGGGACAGCCCCAGGGCGAGCCCGCCGCTCACGGTCCAGCGGCGCCAGCGGGGTGACATGGCCGAGGTTCGGGGCAGGGGCACTCCGGTTTCTCCCGCTGCGTGGAGGGTACGTTAATTGTCCTTCGTCAGGGGCCAGCTGCCGACGACGTTGTACTGGAGGTAGCCCACCGAACGCACGCCCTCGTCCACGTAGTAGATGGTGCCGTCGGGGTGCACCTCCAGCTTGAGCGTGCGGGGCCTGCCGCCCGGCTGGGGACTGCTGTCGATCACCCGGGTGGCATGCAGTTCGGTGTGAGTCCGGAAGGGCTGGACATGGGACCGGATCGTGGTCTGGATGTGTCCTGCCAGTTCGGTCACGGTCATGTGGGCCAGCGCCGCCAGACGTGTGTCGCTGTCACTCAGCTCCAGGTTATGGAGCACATCCAGCAGCAACAGGCAGACGGGTGGCTGCCACAGCCGCAACTGGGGGACGAACGCGGTCGGGACCTGCATCATATGGGGGCCGTAGAGCGTGTTCACCAAATCCTCCTTTGCCGCCGGGGCGGCATGCCGGACAACATGCGGGGAGTGTAGGGCCGCCCGCGGGGCGGCACCATACCCGGCGCGTGAGCGTTGCATACGCGGGCTGTGCGGCGGCCCCCTGTATGGCACAGTGGGCCGGCCGTGGCCGTGCCGCGCGGGACTTTCCCTCCGCCTGACCGAAGAGTGTCGTGCACATTCCTGAAGCCTCCGTGTTCACTGTCTGCGGGTGGTCCTGGTCATCGAGCTGGGGCTGGAGGGTGGGACGCGCCCTCTGGATCCAGACGGCGTGGACCGACGTGACCTCGCGCGGCAGGCAATCGTATCTTTGCCAGAGGCACCACTCCAGGTTCACGCTCGGCGGCCACTGCAGTGACCATGCCGAATCGACCCAGCGCCAAGCGGTCAGGATGTACGGCGAGGGCCTGAATCTAAGTGCGATCGCGCGCGTGCTGGATGTCAAGAAGCTCACTGTTCCATGGCTGGATCAAAAAAGCGCAGCAGGTGGCGCGCGTATCATCTGTCCTTCAGCGCGAGCGCGTAGTCGAATGCATGCCCCAGCCCGCGCAGGTCATCTCCTTGGATGAGATGTGGACCTATGTGAAAGTCTGGAGGGGGCCAAACACCACTCGGTGTGGATCTGGACAGCAGTGGGGGAAGAGGAGAACGGCCGCCAGGGGAGGGACTGTGAGGTGGGCTGTCGGGATGCGCAGACCTTCCGGCGACTGTATGCGCGGCGGCCGGCAACGCCCCGTGCCGGGTGGATACCTGCACGTCCTGCAGTCCCTGGCGTATATACCAACATCCCGGGGGCCAACGGGTAGTGCTCGTCAATGTACAGCTTCAGCTTCTGCAAGTCGTGAGGCCTGCCAAATCGTAGAGCAGAAACGGACATGTCCCCACCTGCATCGGCGGTCCCTCGTAGCCTCTGCTCACCAAGAGCAGCGCGGCCTCCGTCGTCTCCCAGGTCACGGTTGTGGTATATGCCACATGCTCCCCTAGTCTGGGGCCGAACCGTCGTCCACGTAGTGCACCATGCCATCCGGCAGTGCTGCTAAGCACTTAGCGTGAATTCCATAAAGGTACGAAATCCTGCCGGATTCGGCATGAATAGCCTGGCTCAGATGGTGGAGACGGGAATATATCTCAATTGGACACAGGAGGACAATCTACCTCAACCTTATAAAGTTCCATGACATGTGCTTAGCATCACTGGAACCGCGGGCTGTCCCCGACGGTTACGCGCGGGGCCACCAGGGTCCAGAGGATCCGCTGGCGCGGCCGGTAACCCTCCGGCAGCTGCAACAACACCTGCAACACCTTAGGAACCCTGCATCGCCAGAGGCGGCTCGGCCACCGAGTGCCCGCCCAAGCCCAGACCCCCTAGCGGCACGCAGAGCACTCCCGTCCAACGCCGATAGCAAGGTGACCTTCTCCCTTCCCGATTCCGCAACCCACCGCCAAATTCCCTGTTCTATCACCTCGCACGGGTCCGGGGTAAAGACGCACTGTCTCGGAGGGATTTCCGGAACCGCGGGCGTGGGATCCCCCGCTGGCTACATCCAGTACTCCCAACTGTGGGAGCCGCCATACCGCGTGGCTGGCCATGAGACGCAGAGGTGACGTACGGATGACGCAGTGGCTATGGCATGGCTGGGTCATCGGTACCATACTGGCAGTCGACTCCGGCCGCAGGCTCCTGCATCGGAGCAGAGGTCTGTGGTCATCCGCGAAGACGATAGACGTCCCGCCGCACGGTCCGCGGATCAAAACGGAGCCGCCACACTCACCGTCATCCTGCATGACCGAACTCTATCCGTACTCAGTTCATCGTCCTGTGACTTATCGAAGGGATATCCAATGAGCCACTCCTTGTTCTGCCCACGGCGTCTCTTGTGGGTGGATGCCCAACCGGCAACCCTGGTCCATGCACAGCGCTTTCTGCAGGTGCAACATCAAATGGCACTGCGCCTGGTGGACAGCTTTGAGGCAGCACTGGAAACCATACCCATCTGGAGGCCCCACTTGCTTTTGCTGGATTACACTGTGCCGACGAGTACCATGCCCTATGAAAACTTCGTTCATGCCCAACTACCGTTGGTGGACCCCTACCGTCCGCGGGGGCCGCTGGCCGACAATCCTTGGCAATACGCGACGATCCCCATTCTGTTAGTGGCGGGCGAGCCCCTGATCTCCGTACCCGGTCTCGTGGTGCCGCATCTGACTCGGGTGCATCACTTCCTGCCTAAACCTTGTGATCCCTGCTACTTGGTCCAGCTGGTGCTTAAACTGTTGCCGGACCCCGATCGTAGTGTGATCATCGATCCGAATCGGGGACAGATTCAGATCCATGGTATCTCCCGACTGGTTACCCCACGGCGCATGGATCTGCTGGCCACCCTGGCTTCGTGTCATCCCCAGCCCCTCACCGCCGCTGAACTGGTACGTCATATGGCCCAAGACCGGGGAGTGCATACCAGCGAGACCTCTGTGCGCACGATGGTCTCGACCCTGCGCAAGACCCTGGTATTCGATCCGGACCGGGGACCTCTGGTAGGCAATGACGGCCAGGGCTATTACCTGACCTATGTGCCTACCCTGATGGAGTGACGCTCGGAGGATGGCCTACGCCTGTTGATCATGGAAAGTCATCCATGTCCTATCCCCAGCCAAGCCTCTTCGCAGCTCCTCCCCAGACAACCTTGCCTATGGATGACATTGGCGGATTGCAACTGGTGCATGCTCGCTTCAAGCGCAGCGAGCCTTTCTCCTGGGAGCTGTTTGCCGGATACGATTCCCTGCGTGTCATGACCTGTTCCGCGAGCATCCCTGCCATTGTGCGTATGCTGAGTGACTTCTCCTTCTTGTTATTAAGTTGGCTTTTGAAGGGGATACGGCCCGTTTGCAGGATGACTACTTCATTCTGATTGTCTGGCTGTACTTCTCACCCTTCATGTGTGACCTGCGGGGCTGGACGAGGGTGTGGTGCGCTACCTCCTCTTTTGCCATCATGCACGGCAAGTCCAGCCTGATTGAAACTCTGATGGTTTCCATGTTCGGCAGCTCCTTCACCGTGGACAAGAGCGAGTTCACCAAGGCCCGGCTGCGTGCCCTGCAGGCAGTTCCCAGCGCTTTCCGGTGGTTTTTGACGATGTGGGATGCACTCCCTTCAATATCCACGGCCAAGACATGATCAGGGGCGAGACGGTATCCCCGGAGGCAGAGACTCCGGGTTTATTCTGTCCATGAACGCGGATCACACCACCTTGCCGGACGAGATCATGAAAAGCGCTCATGATTTACACGACCACGGCTCTGCCACCCCACGATGAGGTACGGTGCATGATGCTGCAAGGCGAAGTCCGCCGGATGCGCAACCGCCCGACCACGGCCCTGTACTGCCGGTATCCGGAATGCAGATCCGATTGGCGGGACCGGACCTGTCCCCGGATTGGCTGGCTTTGTCCTCGCAAGTGCTCTGCACCCTGTTTGCGGTGTCGGGTCAGGAACTCCCCGGATGATGCGACCCGGTAGTCTGGACCGATTATGCTGCCAGACGCTATGACCGGGTCCGCTCCCGCTTGCAGAATGTGTTGCGACCGGCAGCCTATATACCCGGCGTGAGGGCACCCCTGAGAGGGGTTGGACCTTGGAGCAGGACGCGTCATAGTGTGGGAACCGCTCGTTTTCGGACGCACTGCGTTCAACTGGGACGATGTGCCTTCCACGCTGATCCACTCGGACGCATCCGGCGGGGGCCGCACTGTATTGGTACGCAGCAGTCTGGAAGAGTTTCTGGGTACACGACTGCGAACGCCACTCCGGCTGCCTTGGCAACGCTAGACGATGGGGAAATGGGACGCGGGCACATCGCGGTTTCACTGGGTCCGGTCAAGGAGTGTTGGGGAAGACGCCACAGGATGGGTGCAGGCCGGAACCTGCAGCGGCACTGCTTGCGGGATCGGGCTGAATATACGCGTTGTGCAGCGGGCAGCCCGTGACAGGAGGACGGGATGGATAGATGTTGCCATTGATGTGTCCATCCCGTGATCAGTCGGATACGCAAGCATCTGTGAGGGCGGACAAAGCACAGACTGTCCACCTGTCACATCCAAATCAGTCTTGACTTTCAAGTATCCGAATTGCTCTGCGGAAGCTGGGAAGGTACTCTTGCAACATGTCCGGCGCGAGCTTCCCCAACACTTCAAATGATTTTGGTCCTTTCTTGTAGGGGGCCGGACAGTTGCGAGTAGCACGCTCCAAGGCCTTCAGGATTTCCCTGCGATTCCTTTGCTCCAGACCCGGCCCTGGAAGAAGAGCAGATTTCTGAAGGTGCTGTCCGAAATGCTTCTCCAGAGTCCTGGGATCTGCCATGATCCATGTTTCCATGCAAGTGGTCATGAACAACACTTGGCTGTCTTCAGCTCCCGGTGGCCTGTCCCAGCCATCTCGCTTGCTTGCGTGTTGCCAGGTTGCTTCAACGTCAGAGACAGGCTCTTCACTGTCTATCAGCAACGCGACGAAATCCTCCCCGGATGCACCTGCATGGTCAATCTTGAACTTTTTGAAGGCCGATTCCCTGCCTCCGCAGGCCACCAATCGGGGTATCCTCCGGGAGAACCCGGCCCTTGTCAACAGTTTTCGGAATCCTTCACGGCATCGAATCCGGCCCTCTTTGGAGCCTCCCCCCTCCACGTAGATTCGCTTTGTTACCATCGGCCTCCGCCCAGATGCCCCGTGGTCCAAAGTTGCCCCAGTCGATACTCTTGCAGCCAGCGTTCCAGATCGGTCCTGTCCAGTCGTTGCATGGAAGTCCGGCCTTCGTGTTTTTCGCAGACCACGACCGCTTCGGGGCGTTCGGACAGGGCATCCACCAGAATGTCGGAGTGGGTCGTTACAATCAGCTGACAGCGCGTGGACGCATCTACCAGCAGGTCAGCCAGTTTCGGTATCAGGTCCGGATGCATGCCGATCTCCGGTTCCTCTATGCCCACTAATCGAGGGGGATCAGGATCCAGCAGGATAGCCAGCAAACAGAGGTAGCGCAGGCTCCCGTCGGAAAGACGGATGGCCGGAATGGCCAGTTCGCCCTCCGTGAAGAACACCTGGACTGTTCCCCCTTCAAGGTTGAGTTCAAAATCGGTGACACCTTCGTAGATGTCCCCGAGTTTTGCAAGGAGATTGGCCTTGGTTTTGGGATATTGTCTGATGCGACTTAGAAACATGCCCAGATTTGAAAAGTCTTCCTGTAGCGGAGCGGGCCGGACATCGGTCCTTTGCGGTTGACGAATGGAAGCGTTCCGGCCCAATTCCCATTCGCGGTACAGGTTTATGCCTGCATAGAAGCGACTCAGTGCAGTCAATTCCGGAAACTGGTCCGGGTCTTTGCGTTGCGACAGTATGGATTCGTCAGAGATCACAGCGTCCAGGACCCATTCTTCTCTTTCGCCGTGTTGCAGCAATCTGCTGATGACGGGCCTTCCTCCCATCCCATAATATTGATAGAAGAGATGTGCTTCCGCCCAGTCTTGATCGGATGCAATGGTCTCGTCCACCAGCGTAAACCTTTGATCCGATTCGGCGAACTCAATCCTGTGCCCAAGCGATTGTGGGTCATGAGGCATTTGGACCACCGCCTCCACACTGGCGGGCGCATGGGGACGCCCTTGCCAGATCCAGTGGCGAACACCGCCGCCACTTCTGACAGGCGTGGCCAACTGTACAGGCGCGGCCTGCAAAAGGCCGATGACCTCCAGCAGGTTGGACTTGCCGGAGCCGTTGGGGCCGATCAGCACGGTCAACGCCGGCAGATCCAGTTGCATGCCTTCCGGTCCGAAGGACAGGAGATTGGTGGCGCTGATACTGTGTAGCATGGGGATCCGGGATGGTACGGGGCTCGGCTCCACGGCCGGGCGATCACTCTGGGTTCCATTCTAATGGAATCGGACGCAGAGCCGGGTCCTGCCGTGGCGGGGCCAGGCGGCCGGCACCCGGCGCAGGGGGGGGCAGCTCCCGGCCCTAACGGGCCGGGGTGGCCGGGGATCCCGGTTCCGGGGGCGTGCGCACGCCGCGGGATGGCTCCCGCGGCGTACGCCGGGAGGCGTTGCCGGGTTCCCTCAGACCAGCAGGATGCGGGCCCGGCCGTGTTCGCCGGGACTGCCGGGGCGGTCCAGAAACCACGGGCCGCGGTCGCCCCCGGCGGGGGCCGGGGCGTCGCCGGGCCAGGCGGCCGGCCAGGCCGCGGAGTCGCCCGTGGTCGCCCCGGCGGTGGCGCGCTGGTTCCACCCCACGGCGGCCGCGCCGCCGCGGCCATAATCGCCGGTCGCCACCAGCGTGCCGTTGCGGCGCAGGAGGGAGACGGTGCCGTTGCGGCCATCGTCCGGGTCGTCCTCATCCGTGGCGCCGCCGGCCCCGCCGCGGCCCAGGGCGAGCGTCCAGGTGTCGCCGGACGTGAGGGGGAAGGCGGCGAAGGTGCAGCCCCCGTGGCCCCCGTGTTCGCCGGAATACTGGTCCTCCACGTGGGCGCCGCCGCCGCCGCCGGCGCCGCCGCAGAGCTGGACATACAGCGTCCGGTGCCCGGCGGGGATGTCGATCGTGTGGGATCCCGGGCCGTAATTGCGGACCCGGGGCGTCACGGCCGCGGGGGTGATGCGCACGGCGGGGGTGCGGGGGCCCGCCCCCGCCGCGGAGAGCGCCTGCAGCCGGTATTGGTAGGCAGTGCCGCCCGTGATGGCCGTGTCGGTATGGGTAAGGGGGGCGGCGGCCAGGTCAGCCCCCAGGACCGCGAAGGCTTCTGCCCCGGTCTGGCGCCAGAGGCGGTAGCCGGTGACCGTGCCGCCCGTGCCGGGCGCACTCCAGGTCAGGGTCACGCTGTCCCGGGTGGCGGTGGCCGCCAGGGCCGTGGGCCGGCCCGGGGCGGCCGGCACGTTCGCGGTGGCGCCCGTGACCGTCACGGCGGCGGCGGGCAGCCAGTAGGGGCCGCTGGCGCTCCTGCCGAAGCGCAGCGCGCGCCACCAGGGGTCCGGGCCACGCAACTGGCCGACGATGTCCAGCCTGGCGGTGGCGTCGTGGGCGGCCCAGGTGTGGGTGACGGATGCCTCCGGGGCCGGCCAGGCATGTGCCTGCAGCGGATAGGGGGCGGTGGCCCGCAGGGCCATTTGCGGCCGGGTGCGGCCCGCGGCGGCGGCCGAGGGGGCTCCTTCGCCGGCGGCGCTGACTGCCCGCACCCGGTAGTGGTAGCGCGTGTCGGCAGCCAGGCCGCGGTCGCTCCAGGCCCGGTCGATGGTCCCGGTGTGGGTCACGGCGTCCGTCCATACCCGCGGGGTGGCCTCCACGGCGCGTTCGATGCGGTAGCCGGCGAGGGCATGGGTGCCGGTTTCCACGGGCCCTGTCCAGGTCAGGGCCATCTGGCTGTCGGCGCCCGGGATCGCCGTCAGGGCCGTGGGCGCGTCCGGCACCCGGACGGCGGCCGTAGTGACACTGGCCGCCGTAGTGCGTGTACCGGCGCCGGCCGCCGACCGGGCCTGCAGCCGGTACCGGTAGGGGGTTGCGGGCGTCAGATCGGCGTCCGTGTAGGACACTGCGGTGGCCAACAGACCGTCAAAGAGCACGGTCCAGGCTGCCGTGCCGGTCTGGCGCCAGAGGCGGTAGCCGGTGACCGTGCCGCCTGTGGTGGGTGCCGTCCAGGTCAGGGTCACGCTGTCATGGGTCGGGGTGGCCGCCAGGGCTGTGGGCCGGCCCGGGGCGGCCGGCACGTGCGGGGTGGCGCCGGTGACGGTGACCGCCGCGGCGGGCAGCCAGTAGGGGCCGCGGGCGGCCTGGCTGAAGCGCAGCCCGCGCCACCAGCCGCCGGTGCCCGCCACCTGACCCGCCACGTCCAGGTGCACGGTGGCATCATGCCGGTCCCAGGTATGGGTCACGGGGGCCTCGGTAGCCGGCCAGGCGCGGGCCTGCAGCGGATAGGGAGCGGTGCTCAGCAGGGCCATTTGCGGCCGGGTCCGTGTGGCCACAACGGTCGAGGCCGTGCCCGGACCTGCGGCACTGTGCGCGGTGACCCGGTAGTGATGGACAGTGGCTGGCGTCAGACCGCGGTCACTCCAGGTCACATCAGTGTTGCCGGTGTGGGCCGCGGCGTCCGTCCAGACGCGGGGGGTCGTATCCGGGGCCCGTTCAATGCGGTAGCCGGTGACCGGACTGCCCGTGGTGGGTGCGGTCCAGGTCAGCGTCATCTGGCTGTCCAGGGCCGGCGTGGCCGCCAGGGCCGTGGGGGCATTGGGTTCCGCGGTGGAGATGGCCGCCGTCCAGGGGCCGGGGCTCACGGCGGAGAGCGCCTGCACCCGGTATGCGTAGTCGGTCCCCGTCATCGCCGTGGTGTCGGTGTGGGCCAGTACGGTGGCGCCCAGATCCGTCCCCAGGGGGGCGAAGGCGGCGCTGCCGGTCTGGCGCCAGAGGCGGTAGCCGGTCACCGTACCGCCTGGGGCGGGGGCCCGCCAGGCCAGGTTCACGGCACCGGTGCCGGGCACGGCGGTCAGGTTTTGGGGCACACCCGGCACCCGGGGCAGGGCCGCGGTGTTCCCCACGGCCAGCCCCGCGGCGGCGGGCAGCCAGAAGGGACCCGGGGTGCCCGGCCCGAAGAGCAGGATCTGCCACCAGCCCTCCGTTCCGGGCACCTGGGCCACCAGGTCGTAGGAGCGTCCCGGCAGGTAGGCCGCGAAGGTGGCCGTCACCGCGGCGTCCGGCCGCGGCTCGGTGTGGGCCGTCAGGGGATAGACGGCCGCGGCGGCGAGCGGCAGCTGGGGCCGCGCGCGGCCCATGGCCTCCGCCGAGGCCCTCCCCATGCCCGCGCTGTTCTGTGCACGCACCCGGTAGTGGTACACGGTATCCGGGGCCGGGTCGTCATCCCCCCAGGTGAGGGCGGCGCTGCCGGTGTCGGCCACGACGGTGACCCACCCGCGGGGGGTCTCGTCCGGCGACCGCTCCACCCGGTAGCCGGTCACGCCGCCGCCGGTGTCGGTGGGGGCCGCCCAGGTCAGCTGCAGGCGGCGGTCCGAACCCGGGGCCACACTCAGGCCTGTGGGCATCCCCGGCATGGTGGGGGTGGCCGCCGTGGTCACGCGGCACGTGTCCGACCAGCGGCCGGTCACGTTGTGGTTGTGGGCGGCCACCCGGTAGCGGTAGGCCGTGGCCGCCGCCACCGTGTGGTCCTCCCAGGCCCGGGTCGTCTCCCCCGTATCCGCCACGAGCGTGCGCCATCCGCTGTTCCCGGCCTTCCGCTCCAGGATGTGGCCGGTCACCGTCCCCGAGGTCGCTCCCCAGGTCAGGGTCACCGTGTCGTGCGTGGCGGCGGCGGACAGGGATGCGGGCGCGCCCGGCGCCGCCCGCGGCGTCGCCACCGTGACTCCCGGACTGAAGGCCCCCCAGCCGGCGCTGTTGCGCGCCGCCACCCGGAAGGTGTAGGTGGTGTAGGGATCCAGATCCTCCACGTCATAGGCGGTGTCGTCCTCCTCCGTGTCCGCCTCCGCGTTGTCCCACTCCGCGTCGTCTTCATTCCAGACCTGGATGCGGTAGCCCTCGATGGCGGCCCCGCCGTCTTCCGCCGGCGCCCGCCAGTCCAGTTCCAGGGTCGTGGCCGCCACGTCGTCCGTCTCCAGCTCCCGGGGTGCCGTGGGCATCAGGGGGGCGGCCGTCCAGGCCACGTCCACCGTGTAGCGCAGGTAGCCCACGCCCAGCGTCTGCAGGCGGGCATCCGCGTCATACCACATCTCGCCGTTGGCCTGCACCGTCAGCCCGAAGTCCACCCGCCGCGTGTCCGTGCTGTCCGCGCCGTCCGCGTTGACGCGGACGGCCCCCCGGACCCGGACGCGCGTGTCGGCTGTCGGCCGGTAGGCCGCCGGCAGCTGCAGCTGGGCGGCCCGGCTGGCGCCATTGGCGTAGTAGTCCACGGGCGCGCGCGTGCTGCCGAAGCGCCCCGTCACCCGCGTCCCGCTGCGGCTGCGCGCCAGCGTCCAGCGGCTGCCCCAGTTCACCTGCTGGTTGAGATAGGGGCCCGTGGCCGACAGCCGCCCGGCCGGGGCGGACGGCGCCACCAGGGCCTCGTCCGTCTGCCACCGCAGGTGGGTTACGCTGTAGCTCACGTAGCCCAGGTCGTCCACCTTGGCGTTGTCCACGTAGCGCATCTCGCCGTTCGTGCCCACGGTCAGGTCGAAGGGGGCGGGCTGTGCGTGCGCCACCGGCGTGCGGTCCGCGTTGACCCGGGTGCCGGTCACCGTGTGGGTCACTGGACGCGTGGGCCGGAAGCCACCGGCAGTCCGAACTGGGGCTGCGGGTGCTGCCGCGCGTAGTACTGCACCGGCGAGCGCGGACTGCTGAAGTTGGCGGTCACGGTCGTGCCGCTCTTCCACACCGCCCAGCGCCCGTCCGGGTTGGTCACCAGGTTACGGAAGTCTCCCGCGGCCGACCCCGCGGTGCTCCCCGTTCCTGTGGCTGCCTCCCCCGCGGGGCCTTCCTCCTCCGCCATCGGCGGTGTCACGTCCGGCACGGCCGCCGCCGCTACCGACAAGGTCACGTAGGCACTGTGCACCCAGCCCCGGAAGGTGGTGCTGTACTGGATCTGGTACCACACGGGCGCGGTCTCGGTCTGTCCCACCACTTCATACCACACGTCTGCGTCCGTCAGCAAGAGGTAGGCGGCAAAGGCCGTCGATGGCCCCGTGCGCAGATACAGTCCCGTTACCCCGGACGCCACTCGCAGGTATTGCGGACTGGTCAAGGCCTCCAGCTGCCGGTCGGCATCTGCACCGCGCAGTTCCATCGCACTGCGCGGCACCCAGCCCCGGGCCGGCCCGAGGGACAGCAACAGATGCTGGATGCGCACCCCTACGCTGGGCAGCTGCGTCTTGAGCGTGGCTTGTACTGGATACAGCACCCCCATAGACACGGCCGTCCCTGTCCCTGAGGTCCCAGGATTGTCCTGGAGCGACACACTGACGCCTGGCCGTGCCACGGCGTACAGCTCTGTGCCCCCGATTAGCGTCCCCAATCCCGTGACGATATTCACGGGTTCACTGCGCGCGCCCTCGACCTGGTCCCACAGCGTGGACACCGCATAGTAGTACAGTGTGCCCAGCGGCCCCGGCAGCGTACCCGGCGGCTCTAGTGTCGAATCCTGAAAGGACAGCGTCGCCGATTCCACCCCGTGTACCCGGACCAGACTTTGCGGACTCGTCCCCCGCCAGATTCGGTATCCTGTGAGGCCCGGCATCGTCCGGGCCACCCCGTTCGCCTCCGGCACGGTGGGCGCCATCCAGCGCAGGATTACGCTCAACCCCGAAACGGTCGCCTCCAGACCGGTGGGAACACCTGGCCACACCTGGACATAGGCACTACCGGAATTTCCCGGTTCATGGCCCGCCACCCAACCCTCGGTGGTGTCATTGAAGCGGATCTGCCACCACTGATCGGTGCCGTCCTGCGCCTGGGCCAGAATGGCATAGTATTCATTGACCGGCAAACTGGCCACCAGAATGGTGTCATCAGTGGAAGGCCCTGCGCGCAAGCGCAGGTGCTCTACCCTAGTTTGCAGATAGGGGGCGGGGGGACGTGTGACAGACGTAGCCGGGGAAGTAAGGTCCGGAACCTGGCTCAGATCTCCGCAGGTCCGGACGGAGCTGGCCTGCACCCAGCCCGTGGTGACGTCGGTCACACCCTGCCTGGGAGCCCAGCCGGATTTCAGATCGATCTGCCACCAGTCGGTCTGCTCACCCACTATGCGATAGCGTGTTTGCTGGCTCAAGCTACCCAACTGTTGGCTCTCAACCTCGCTGGGTATGCTGTAGACACTGGGTGTTGTGCTTGCTGTTTCGCCCGTCAGGATCGAGCCTGCCAAGGACAGGGCCGGCAACGTCTCCAGACTGTAGTCCTCGACATGCACCCAGACCACGTCACTGCTCTTGTTCACCAGGCCCCGCTCTGGCACCCAGCGGATGCCGGGATCGGTGACCGTGCTGCTCTCGTATTGGATGCGGTACCAGTTGTTTCCTTGCGCGTCCTGGTACGTGTCGAGGACGGCATAGCAGGCTATATACTTGCCGTCAATCTTTTTTGCGTCATCCATAGTCCCCGGACGGGGCTGACCGTTCTCGGGCGTGCCGTCGTGATACACGGGAATCCGGGCATAGGCGTCCCGCGGACTCAACAGCCGGCCCGTTGCTGTTATGGACGCCGGAACATGCGTATGGCCGTTTATCGCCTCCTGCGTGTCAGACGGCAGGAAGCAGGCGTAGTTCATGCAGCCAGAGATGCGGTGGGCCACCACGGCTTCCTTCGTGAGATCCGGATGATCAGCATCATGGCAACTGGCTGGATTGTTGTCGGAGGTAACCTCTGAGGAAGTGCCGTAGGGCTTCAGGTGTACATGGAGGTGAGGGTCCATAGTGCCGGTCGCACCGCTAAGGCCAATCTGCTGTCCCTGACAAATTCGATCCCCCATACTGATCTCCACAAACCCATCTGAGCGGGGTGCACAAGTGTCGGGATCCCAGTCCGCTTTCTTGAGTGCCCGGTCATAATGTGTTTGTGTAAAACCCTCCTTGAAATTGAAATTGTCGGTACCGGGGGCGACATTGGGATCCTGCAAGAAGTCATTGGGATGGGCCAGATGGGCATAGCGGTGTCGAAACCCCTTGTCGTTGCCCAGATCGGACTTGATCTCCACCCAGAGGCCATAGGTGTCTGGATAATTTCCCTGCGGGTGATAGGTAGCGTAGAGACCAACCACTTCGCCGTCGTACATGGCACTCACCGGAGTGCCTATCGAAGAGGCGAAATCGATTCCCTCATGTCCCGACGAGTGAGCGTATAAATCCCCGGATGTGGCATCGTTGAAGCAGTTGCTGATGTGTATCTTTTTTTCAAGTTCAGGCACGACTTCAGGCACGGGCCGATGCAGCCGCGGGTTGGGGTCGGCCTCGGTGAGCACACTGAGACCGTGGCGGGTACTCTGGAAAGTGTCGTGGGCACTCATGATGCAAATTCTCCTTTTTGGACCCATTGTGGGCCTGCTGGGTGTAGTCGCTCCCGGTGAGCGGGAGTTGCTTTCAAATCTAGTCGGACCGAGGCGCCCTGACCATACCCGCCGCGTACCCTTGGCGTATCCTTGACATGCCCGGACTGCTGGACTAGAATGGGATCCTTGCGTATTGTTGACGGTAGGTATTGTTGACGGTAGGCGGTGACCTCCCGGTATGTCCATGGTTCTGTCCGCTGTCCTGGTGATGCCGCCATGGCTCCGTATCGTCAGGCGGCTGGGACTGGTCGGGGGGCTCTTGCTGTTGCTGGGCGTTCCGGGCCACGCTGCCTCGTTGGATTTCCCGCATATACGCTGCTATCACACCGGGGTGCCGCACGGTACGCTGCACTATCGACTCCAGCGCACGGGGGAGCAGGTGGAGGCCGTGTTCACGGCCCGCCGCTTGCCGGTGGCCAACGAGGCGCCGTACCGGTCGCGTGTGCTGTTCAGGGTACCCCCGGAATTTCGCCCGCCCGACACCATCGTCCGGGTGGCCGAAGGTCAACTGGTGGCACTCGATGGCTCGCCCGTTTCCGACCCGCCCCTGCGCCGCCGCTTCCGACTGCGGGTGGACCCCAACGGGGTTGTGTCTCACATGCTGGAGGACCCCTTGGAGGGCAGGGGATTCCTGGCCTATACCCTGCACACCGTGTGGGGCACCACCCGGGCGGCAGGCGATCGCGCCATCCTAGAACTTCTGGATGAAGCCTGGCTTGGGGATCCGGATCTCACCGTCTTGAGCGAGGTTCTGGTCAGCAATGTGGGGTTCAGGCCGGACGGCAGAGTGAGCTCCCTGGATATGACCGACCACCTTTTTGCAGAGGACAGGGCCGGCATACTGCTCCCCGAGATTGGGCAACTGGCTGCCCTGGAACACCTGAGCCTGTCCTGGAACTATCTGACCGGGCCGATCCCGCCGGAGCTGGGGCAACTGGCCGCCCTGGAGCACCTGAACCTGTCCCATAATACCGCGCTGACCGGGCCGATCCCGCCGGAGCTGGGGCAACTGGCCGCCCTGGAGCACCTGAACCTGTCCCATAATACCGCGCTGACCGGGCCGATCCCGCCGGAGCTGGGGCAACTGGCCGCCTTGGAGCACCTGGATCTGGCCCATACCGCGCTGACCGGGCCGATCCCGCCGGAGCTGGGGCAACTGGCCGCCCTGGAGCACCTGAACCTGTCTGGGAGCGTGCTGATGAACCTGTCTGGGAACGGGCTGACCGGGCCGATTCCGCCGGAGCTGGGGCAACTGGCCGCCTTGGAACACCTGAACCTGGCCCATACCGGGCTGGGGAGGATTCCGGCGGAACTGCTGGGGCAACTGACCGCCCTGAAACACCTGAACCTGGCCCATACCGGGCTGAGGAGGATTCCGTCGGAGCTGGGGCAACTGGCTGCCCTGGAACACCTGGATCTGGCCTATACCGCGCTGGAGGGGCCGATTCCGGCGGAACTGCTGGGGCAACTGACCGCCCTGAAACACTTGGACCTGTCCTGGAACCGTCGGCTGACCGGGCCGATCCCGCCGGAGCTGGGGCAACTGGCTGCCCTGGAGCACCTGAACCTGTCCGGGAGCGGACTGGATGGGCCGATCCCGCCGGAGCTGGGGCAACTGGCCGCCCTGGAATACCTGATCCTGACCCAAGCCGAGCTGACCGGGCCGATCCCGCCGGAGCTGGGGCAACTGGCCGCCCTGAAGTACCTGATCCTGTCCTGGAACCATCGGCTGACCGGGCCGATCCCGCCGGAGCTGGGGCAACTGGCCGCCCTGGAACACCTGAACCTGTCCCATAACGGGCTGATGGGCCGCATTCCGTCCGAGCTGGGGCAACTGGCCGCCCTGAAGTACCTGAACCTGTCTGAGAGCGGACTGGATGGGCCGATCCCACCGGAGCTGGGGCAACTGGCCGCCCTGGAGCACCTGAACCTGTCCGGGAGCAGACTGGATGGGCCGATCCCGCCGGAGCTGGGGCAACTGGTCGCCCTGACATCCCTGCGTCTGGCCGGGACTGGGCTGACCGGGCCGATCCCGCCGGCACTGCTGGGGCAACTGGCCGCCCTGGAACACCTGAACCTGTCCCATAACGGGCTGGTGGGCCGCATTCCGTCCGAGCTGGGCCAACTGACGATGTTGAAAGTTCTCTCCCTAGAGTACAATGCGTTGTCGGGGCCAATCCCAGCGGAATTGCAGAGACTTGTAGACCTCGGGATCGTGAACCTCGGTAGGAACCATTTGACTGGTTGTTGGCCCGTCACTTGGCGGTACAGTCTTGGGATCGGTCTTGGGCGGGGCGGTATTGATGCTGTCACCGAGCAGTCTCTGGCCTCGACCGGAGAAACATATGAGCTCCCGTTCTGTGACGAATGACCTTGGGGCAGTGCCTACCCGCAGGCCGAGACTGACATACCCTGCACACAGGCCGATCGTGTGCACAAGGCAAAGGCGTGCCCCACGGCAACGTCCCTACGGAGGCATCATAGTATGAGCAGTGTGTCTTGCCCGGTAGAGGGGCAGACACAGTTCAGCGTTCCCTAAATTGTGGGTGGATCCGGTCCCGGCCGACATTCAGGAGGGTTGCAACTTGCTGGCGTCCCGGCATCTGACGGTGCGGCAGGTGGCGCGGTGCGAGGAGGTCGGCCCGTTGCTGGCGACCAGGGTGCCACAGGTGCTGTTGCTGGAGTATGCGATGCCGGCGGGGAGCATGGCCTACGAGACGTTTGTGCATGCGGTGTTGCCGACCTGCGATCCCTACCGGGTGGGTGGGCCTTTGGCTGTCAATCCTTGGGACCGGACGGAAATGCCCTTGTTGCTGGTGAGCGGTGGGGTGCCAGCGCGGGTTCCGGGCTACGTCAATCCCCACCTGGTGCGTGCAGCCCACTTTTTGCCCAAACCGCTGGATGCCGTCCGTTGCCTGCAACTGGTCGAGAATCTGTTGTGTCCGGGAACGCCGGAGTTGGTGCTGGACCTCACGCGCCATCAGGTACGGGTGCAGGGTATAGCACATTCACTGTCTCCGCAGGGTCTGGAGATTCTGGTCATGCTGGCCCAGACACATCCGCGGCCGCTCACGGCGGCGCTGGTCCGGGCGCTGTATCGGTGCCGGGGATGGTGCCAGCGAAGCGCAGGTGCGCATGGCAGTGTATCGGCTGCGCCGGCAGTTGGAGGCGGACCCGTCCCGGGCGCGGGTGGTGGGCAATCTGGGGCAGGGCTATTTCTTGGGTTGGTCCCCGCGCGTGGAAGGCCGCGGCGACCAGCCGCCAGGCTGACGGGAGGGGCCCGCGCCAACCGTCGAACGTGCTGTCCCGTCGTGGTAGCCTCCTTGGTCGTGATCTGCCGCCCTGAGCACCATTTGGTGGTCTTATCCATCCCTCCCCAAGGAGAGGATCCGAGGATTGACGTTCAAGGCTATGGCAGTCGAGGATCCCCGTCGTGACTCCTGTCAGCGAGAAGGACAGTCAGAGAGGGTGCGTAGGTCAGGCGCATGGGACACAGTGTGTCCACCGGCTTGAGAACCTGAGGGAAGGCAGAGCGGAGCGGACATGGGATCACCTTGGTTTCTGGATACGCAGGTCGCTGGCGGGCCTATGGCCAATCCGGGTGGACTTCTGCGGGGATACCTCCTGGGACACGCGCAGGCTCGCAGTGTGCTGTGCCTTCTGCCCCTTGGCGGGTCGGGATTAGGATCCGTACAGCATTCGGTCGACGTATGCGTGCCATTGGGTCTGCAGGCACAGTAAGGCACGGCACCGCCTCTTTTCACTCCAAGTGTTGCAATTCCTCGTACAGGTGTGCTGCCTCCATTTCCAGGTCCATGATCTCTGCGGGATGGCCAGGAACGTTCCGCAACATATCCGCTTCCCGTCGGAGTATCTCTCATTCCGGAGCGGACAGGGTACCCTGCGCCTCCCTGTCGTCTCAAGGCCTGCACCTCTGCTTCCTTGTCCCGGCAGTCCGCGTGGCACATACCTTATATGATTATGATCCGGGAATGTCTCTGTGCATCGGTGAAGACCGGTGAGGCCATCACGGGATAGTGTCATTCGGTGTCATGCGCGACCGGCCGGTACAGGGCAAAGTCGGTGATCGGATCGTGCAGTTCCCACAGGCCTTGCATTTGTGTCGGCTTGTCTCCTCTGACGTCGGACCCGGAGGGCCAACCAGAACCGTCGGCCGGATCCCGGCCTGCACCCATCACGGGACCACGGACGTTGAGCGCAAAGTATTCTGCGTCCCCTGTCCCTGCATCGGGAACCGGACTGCCTCAAGTAGGTGGAAGGCCGGACCAAACAGGAAGTGATGGTGGCGGCTCTGGAGCAGTACCTGGTCGCCGAAGGCAAGAAGACCCAGCAGCTCGGTTGTTGCCGTGGGGTGTGGCTGTGATGTCCGTGGTCATTGTCAACTCACGCCATGCCCGGGCGTTGACAAGAAGGGAGACAAACCGGCATCGGCACTGCACGGGATCCTGGGCACTGACACTCTGGCACCCGGCAGGGATGCTGGTGCATCGGTGAGGCTGCGTGCTTGGCTTCAATCGGGTCCAGCCATACCCGAACTGGAGGTCCCCCGGGCCTGCTGGCGTCCATGAAGAGGGCCGGGGTCGGTTCAGCCGTGATCGCGAGGGGTGCGCAGCTGCTGCAGGAAATGCTGCAGAGGTGGGGGAATGGGTGCGCCCAGCAGCTGGGTGTGCTCCAGAATGCTGAGGACCTCGTGGACGACATAGAAAAGGGTGACAGCGGGAGTGATGTGCACTGGAGTCAGGCCATGGACGGCGAGGCTCTGTTCCAGCAGGGCTCCGGCGAGGATGACAAGGAGACTGACGGACTTGCGCAGGAGGCCGCGCCAGAGGATGCGCAGGCGGGGGTGGCCGTAGAGCAGGGCAGTCAACAGGCCGGCCAGGATATCGAGGGCCATGAGGATGACCAGCAACCCCAGAGGGGTTCCGAGCCGGGACAGTCCCAGGGCAAGCCCACCGCTCACGGTCCAGCGGCGCCAACGGGATGACATGGCAGAGGTCCAGGTGGGGGACAGGAGCACTCCTGTCCCTCCCGCCGCGTGGGGCGAGTCAAAGGGACCAGCTGCCGGAGACGCTGTACTGGAGGTAGCCGATGGCGCGCACCCCTTCGTCCATGTAGTAGACGTTGCCGTCGGTGTGCACCTCCAGCTTGAGTGTACACGGAATGTTGCCCGGCTTGGGGCTGCCGTCTCGATTCACTGCCTGGGCGGTGCCGGTGGACAGGGTAACCTGCTCTGTCGGCCGGAGGGCCGCGATCTGGAAGACGGGAGCGCGGCCTTGGTCGGCCCGGGCGAAGTACTGCACGGGTGAGGAGGCGGAGGTGAAGGTGGCATGGACCGTGTCGCCATCCCGTGTCAGGGTATAGGCTCCGCTGCGGTGCTCCGCCTGATTCAGGGAGGTCCCGCGGTTCTCTGTGGGCCGGGTTTGCAATGCCTGGGCATGGGCCACCAGATCGTGCAGGATGCCGTCGGTCCCGTCAATGCGGTAGGTGGCAAACTCGCCGCTGCCGTTGTCCCCCAAGCCAAAGAGGCAATAGCCTAGGATCACGTCGGCATGGGCCCGGTTCCGGTGCTCCAGATCCTTGAGCGCGGCCAGGTAGCGGTTTTCGCCGGCCGCGTTGTCGCCGCGCCAGTGTCCATAATGTTGCCAGCCCCAGTCCCCCAGCGGGGCCTGGGCGGCGATGCGGCCGTCGGCGCCATATTCGGAGACGATCACCTTGAGATGGGGATATGTCTGCTTGAACCAGGTGTAGACATGATGTTCAAAGCGACGCACATTTTTTCTCTGGTTGAAGGCCGAGATGGTACCGTCGGCCCTGACCCAGGTCTGATCGCGATCCTGATCCGGCTTGAAGTACTGATGCAGCAGCAGCGCATGGGGCGGCGCCGTTGCCTGGAGCCTGTTGTGGGTATTGGCATGCTGGAGGGATATGGCCAGTTGGTGCCACCACCCCAGTTTGTTGCCATGCTGACAGCCCACGGTGGTGTCATACTCTTTCTTCGCCCCTACCTCGCGCCGGGCTGCGGCCGCGCTCTCCGCCGGAGCGACCAGGGAGGGATGCCAAGTGGGAAAACCATACAGGCCACAGCCATAGGTCGTTCCCGCCAGTTCCATCCGCTTCGTTTCGTAGGCGTCCAGTTTCTGCAGTTTCTCGTGCGGATGCGCCAGGATCTCGTTGGCCACAATCCAGTAATGGACCCGGTCCTGCAGGGTGGGGCCCAGGATGTTGCGGGCGGCCATCACCAGCCGGTGATGCAACTGCGCCGCCTGCGCCGGGTTGCGCTCGATATGCGCGGCCACCAGGGTATCGGGCATGAAGAGGCGTCCGATCACCCGGGTGGCATGCAGTTCGGTGTGAGTCCGGAAGGGCTGGACATGGGACCGGATCGTGGTCTGGATGTGTCCTGCCAGTTCGGTCACGGTCATGTGGGCCAGCGCCGCCAGACGTGTGTCGCTGTCACTCAGCTCCAGGTTATGGAGCACATCCAGCAGCAACAGGCAGACGGGTGGCTGCCACAGCCGCAACTGGGGGACGAACGCGGTCGGGACCTGCATCATATGGGGGCCGTAGAGCGTGTTCACCAAATCCTCCTTTGCCGCCGGGGCGGCATGCCGGAAACAGTGCGGGGAGTGTAGGGCCGCCCGCGGGGCGGCACCATACCCGGCGCGTGAGCGTTGCATACGCGGGCTGTCCGGTGGCCCCTGTATGGCAAGTGGGCCGGCAGTGGCCGTGGCCGCCGTGCTGCGCGGGACTTTCCCTCCGCCTGACCGGAGAGTGTCCTGCACATCCCCGAAGTCTCCGTGTTCACTGTCTGCGGGTGGCCCTGACCGTTGAGCGGGGCCCGACCCGTCACGGCCACTTCTCGGCCGGTGAGGGTGGCGCCCCGGAGGGCCCAGCCCCCGGGGACGTCCTCTCTTAGTTGAAGGCGGCAATCCGGATTGTCTAAGACGTGCATCAGGGCGTAGATGGAGCCGTGGTTGGACAGCGTCTGCAGCCAGTAGCGGTAGACGGGGCCGTGCGTGACGGTATTGTCATTGTCTCGGTAGGGCCGGACCGGGGTGCCCAGGTCTGCCCCAGTTGCGCGAAATCCCCGTCGTCAGTCTGGTTGGCCACAGTGAGAAAGCCGTGCGCATCCACACCATTCCGCTCCAGTGGGAAGTACGGGTGCAGCAGCAGGACGTACGGAAGACGTGCGGAAATGGGGCCTGTGCACGGCCAGGGCCGTGGGCCGCCTGCAGCAGATGGAGAATGCCTACAGTCCCGACCAGGACTGTGGGCCTTGTAGGGAGGTCCCGGATGGCCTGAGCCAGAGCTCGGCCGCGGCCGGGGCATCAACGCCAGGTTGCAGGCATCCAGGAAGTGGCAGAACAGGTCCGCCTCCACCCGGTCATCGAACTCCTCCCAGCTCAGCCAGGTATGGTTATGCTGACGATAGACAACCTGTTGCAGCGCGGGGAAGCGGTCCGGAAAGTCGGGGATAGCATGGGCAGCCTCAGGGCGTGCCAGCTCAGAGTCCTCGGCTGGGGGTATGGGCCAGCAAGTCTGTCGGCAACGCTCCATGCAGGGTGAATACCCACAGGTCCTGCAGCCCTGGCGTGTACACCGACATCCCGGGGGCTAACGGGTAGTGCCTGACAATGTACGGCTGCAGCTGCAGAGCCCCGCGGGGCGGAAAGGCCAGCTCCCGCACGGGCTGCGTGGGACGGAAACTCGCTGGCACCCTGAACAACAGCATGGCCCCCACCGCGAATTCGTCTCCCACCAGCAGTGCAGCCTCCAGTGTCGCCCAGATCACGGTGGTGACATATGCCACATGTCCCACCCCGTCCAGGCCAACTCGTTCACATAGTGCACCGTGCTGTCCGACCACTCTGTGACCGTGCACTGTGGCACTGTGGGTACAGCCATACCGTGTACGGAGAACCAGGCCCGCGCGGGGTCGGCTATGGGACGTACGGATGACGCAACGGCTGTGGCATGGCTGGGTCATCGATGCCATACTGGTGGTCGGCGTCGGCCGCAGGCCCCTACATCGGTACAGGCGAGAGGCGTCCCACCCGAACGGTCCACGGATCAGAACAGCACCGCCACGCTCACCCTCATCCCGCACGCCTGGGCCCCATCCATACCCAGTCCATCGTTCTGTGGCGTATCGATAGGGAGACTCAATGCTCCACTCATTATTCTGCCCACGGCGCCTCTTGTGGTGGGTGGCGCTGATACTGCATGGCGATCGCCCCATGTTCAATGCTGATGGGATCGGGCACAGAGTCGACGCGGCGTACTATCCGAGGATCCTCGCGTGCCCGGCTCCCTTGCGCGTCGTTCTCGGCACGCCTCTGGTAGTCCAGCCGGTGCCTGTTCCCGTACCCTGACCGGTCACCATCCGGAACAGCGTGACGTTGCAATACTCGCCTGCGAGCGAATCCCGCCTAGGCCATTGCGCCTGTAGCAGCCTTGCTGTGGCGAGGCACGTCGGCCCGCATACGTCGTAAAGGGAATCGTCTGCGCCGTTAGGGCTGTCGCGGCCAGACACACTCCACCGATGACCGGTTGGCGGTGTACGCTGCAGGTTCCGCAGTCTCGGTCCCCGTCAAGAGTCGTGTCAGCCAAGGCAGGGAAGAACACGTCAGGGTTGCATTCTCCACCGGGCAGGCCCCCTGTAACAGCGGTGCAAGCCGCATGAGTGCCGCCCTGCTGCGTATTCGGGATTGCGTGCAAGAACCCCTGCAGCATTTGAAGTTGGACCCGGCGAATATGTACAATGGCACCCAGCCATTTGCTTTGCAAGGTATTGTGGGCCATCCGCCTCTGGGAGGCTTTGTGGTCTTTCCTGAACCTGACAAGGAGTTGCAACCATGAATCTGAGTAGAAGGGACTTCCTCCGCGTGTCCATGCTGGGAGCTTCCGGTGTCGCTTTGGCCGCCTGTACCGTCGCGGCGCCCGCGGGCGGTGATGAGGCTGTTACCGGTGCCATGGAAGAGGTGACGCAGCTGCGGTACCAGTCGCGTGAGTTGCAGGAAGCCGAAGGGGTGCAGGAACTGTGGTCCGAGTTCTATCCGGCATTTCGGGAAGACAATCCCAACATCGAGGTGGAATTCCTGCCGCAGCCCGGCGGTGTCAACCTGCGCGAAGGCGTGTTGGCCCAGATGGTGGCCGGAGATGCCCCGGATCTGATCGAGTTTTGCTGCTGGAGCTCCACATTCTTCCTGCAGAAAGGCGAAACCCTGAATCTGCAGGCGTACATCGACCGCGATGCGGACGAAGTCAACCTGGATGACTACTACGAACACCAGTTTGATCCGTGGGTGGACAAGCAGGGCGACATTCACCTGATGCCCCGGTTCACAGGCACCATGGCCCTCTACTACAACATTGACATGTTTGAAGCGGCGGGCGTGGACACACCGACTCACGAGTGGGGCGGCTGGGACGTGAACGACTACGTGGCCATGGGCAGCAACTTCGTCTCCCGCGAACAACCCATTACCTGGGCTACCTCCAACTATGGCCTGAACTCCAACTGGTTGAGCCAGTACTGGATTCGGGGTTGGGGCGCCAATATGGTGGATCCGGAAGACGACACCCGCTGTGGCCTGTGCGATGCCCCGGCCCTGGAAGCGCTGGAATGGATGCGCAGTATCATCTGGGACGACCAGGTATTTGCGTATGGGTCCGATATCGGCATGGGCGTGAATCAGCTCTTTGAAAGCCAGCGCATTGCCATGATGGAAATGGGCCCCTGGAGTCTGGGCCAGACGATGGCGAACGCCACCTTCCGCTGGGACGTGGCCCCGTTGCCGGCCGGTCCGGCGGCCATCACCACCCACCAGTCGGTGGACGGCACCATGATCTGGAACAAGACCGAGTCGCCTGACGAATCCTGGGAATTGCTGAAATGGCTCACCAGTCCCTTCCACGGCAAGCTCTCGGCCAAATGGGCCACCAAGCAACCTTCTCGCAAGAGTGTGTTGCCGGAGTTCCATGCGGCATTGATCGAACGGGACGCTCGTTTCGAAGAGATTGACATTGATGTCTTCACCATCACCATTGAGGAGTCCCTGGGTGGGCCGGAGGAGATGTTTGCCGAAGACTTCGTCTGCAAGAGCCAGATTCTGCAACCGGCCTTTGATCAGGTGATGCTACTGGGGCAGGCGGAGGTCAGCCTGATCTGTCAGCATGCCGAAATTGCGACCCAGTTCAACCGGGGCGAGATTGCCCTGGAAGACCTGGGTGCCGCCATGGATGCCCTCAGTTAAACTGGCTGTGCCCCCAACCCGCTGCGGACCGGTAGATTCCAACCGGTCCGCAGCGTTTGACTGCATAATCTGCTCCGACTCTGGCCCTGCAGAGCCAGAGTCCTTTGGAACCCGACATGGCTGCCTCTACGGCTGACCTTCTGGAGCGCAATGGACGGCGGGTCATGCCGCCCGGACGGCGCGAGGCGCTGGCCGGGTACGCGTTCATCTCCCCTTGGATCATCGGCTTTGTGGTCTTTACCGCCGGGCCGATGCTGGCCTCCCTGTACTTCTCGTTTTTCCGGACCGATTTTCTGCAGATCTGGGAGCCGGTCGGCCTGAAGTGGTGGTCGGCCTTGCTGAACGATACCCTGGTCCACAAGGCGCTGCTCAACACGGCCTACTACGCCTTTGTCATGGTGCCCCTGAGCACCACGCTGGCCTTGCTGATTGCTGTCCTGCTCAACCAGAACATCCAGGGCCAGGGAGTTTGGCGCACGATCTACTATCTGCCTTCCGTTGTGGCCGGAGCCGCGGTTGCCATTCTCTTCAAATGGCTGTATCAGCCGGACATCGGGCTGCTGAATTCCATCCTGCTGAACATTGCCGGTTTTTTCGGCGCCGAGAATTTTGTGCCTCCGCGCTGGATTTTCAGCGAAAATTGGGCCATGCCATCCGTGATCCTCATGGCCCTGTGGGGAGCGGGCGGCGCCATGCTCATCTTTCTGGCCGGGTTGCGGGGCATTCCCACCGCCCTGTATGAGGCGGTCAAGATCGACGGGGCCGGCCCGTTGCGCACGTTCTTTGCCATTACCTTGCCGTTGCTCACTCCCACCATTCTCTTCAATGTGGTGCTCAACATCATTGCTTCCTGGCAGGTCTTTACACAAGTCCTGATCATGACGCAGGGCGGTCCCAACAATGCCACCTTGACCGCGGTCCTGCACCTGTACAACACGGGGTTCAGCCAGTTTCGCTTTGGCTATGCCTCGGCCCAGGCCTGGGCCCTGTTTCTGGCCATCCTGATCTTCGTCCTGTTCGCCATCCGCAGCGCCAGCGCCTGGGTGCAATACGACCGGTAGCCTGTCCCCTCATGCAAGCCAAAGCGACCCAGACCCCGGCCTTTGCGATCGAGGCCCAGAAGTTATGGCATCCCGGCCGCATTCTGCTCTACCTGGTGGTGTTGGGCGGCGCCGTGGTCTTTGCCATTCCTTTCGTGTGGATGATCCGCACGGCCGTCATGCCATCCTACCAGGTCAATCTGTATCCGCCCGAGTGGATTCCGGATTCAATCAGCTTTGTCAATTTCCGGGCCCCCTTTGACGGTCCCTTTCCCTTCACGCGCTGGTTCGGCAACAGCGCGCTGGTGGCCGTGCTGGGCAGCCTGGGAGTGGTGCTGTCCTGTTCCCTAGTGGGCTTCGGCTTTGCCCGGCTCAATTTTCCGCTGCGGAATGTCCTCTTCATTGTGGTGCTTTCCACCATGATGCTGCCGGAGCACATTCGTCTCATCCCCACCTATCTGCTGTTTGTACGCCTGAACTGGGTCAACACGGTGTTGCCCCTGATCATCCCCAACTGGTTTGCCCCGCCTTTCCATGTCTTCCTGATGCGGCAATTCTTCATGACCATCCCGCGCGAGATGGACGATGCGGCCAAGATCGACGGGTGCGGTTACCTGGGCATCTACTGGCGCATCCATGTCCCCCTCAGTCTGCCCGTGATGGGCGTGTCTGCCATCTACCAGTTCACGTTCAACTGGAACGACTTTCTGCATCCGCTGGTCTACTTGCAGCAGGTGAACAAGTACACGGTAGCCTTGGGTCTACGGCTGTTTGAAGGCTATATGCGCTCCAACATGCAGGACATGATGGCCGCGGCGCTCATGGCGGTGTTGCCGGTCATTGTCATCTTCTTCATCGCCCAGCGCCATTTCATTCAGGGCATCGTGATTACGGGCGTCAAAGGGTAATGCCGGCCCGGTACCTCCGGGTGGGAACAAAACCGGATTTCCGCACGGCCGGCGAAAGCGTACAATAGGCTTGCACCTGCATTCTTCCAGGGAGACTCCCCCATGAGACACGGATTGACCGATGCCGCCTGGTCCCGCTTCAAGGAGGAGGGCTATCTGCAGTTGGGGCGTACCCTGGACGAAACCGAGCTGGGGCAGCTGCAGTCCCGGATCGACGCGATCATGATGGGTACCGCTCCGGTCGATTACGACCGCATGCTCATGCAGTTGGATTTCATTCCCGGCGTATCGGATCAGCCGGGCCCCCAGACCAAGGGGCACAAGCTGCCGACGCTGTCCTATCGGAAAATCCAGGATCTGGAATACGATCCGTATTTCCTGGCCTTCATGCAGAGACCCCTCTTTCGCCACATCTGCGAGCGGACCTACGGGATCGGCACACGGATCGCGTCCTACCGGGCCATGTTCATGAACAAGCCCGCCCATGAAGGCACGGTCCTGACGTGGCACCAGGACCGCTGGACCAGTCTGGACCGCGATCCGCTGATCACGATTTGGACCGCCCTGGATCCGGCCACGGAGGCCAACGGGTGCGTCTGGATTGTGCCGGGCGGCCATCACGCCCTGATCAACCCGGAGCACCCGTCCGGCTCTTTGACCGCCGCACAGGCGAACAAGCTGGTGGCCGAAACCGACCCGGTGCCGTTGGAAGTGGGGGTCGGCGAGTCGGTCCTGCTGCACAATCACCTGCCCCACAGTTCCGGGATCAACCGCACCGACATCGCCCGCAGAGCCTTCAGTGCCTGTTACATGGATGCCGCCACGGTGTCCCAGGAAAACAAGGAATATGCGTTGCTCTTCGGTCCCGGCGCATTGTCCCTGGACGATGCCGAGGTGGCTCCCCGGTAGGCGGTGGCCTGCTGTACCAGGCCCACATCCGGCCGGCCCCGGGATCCCAGTCCCAAGTACAAGGATTTCCTTAGCTTCCTGTTGACATTTTGGGAGACAGGCTGTCAGCGACCCCCTATGCTACCTGGCGTTGCGCAGTTGCGCAGTTGCCATTTCACACTGGGAGTTGTAGGCGATGCAAAGACTGTTTGGGGCGCTGGGCCTGTTGACCATGCTGCTGCTGGCCGCGTGCGCGGTTCCCGGGGCGCGCTCTGTGGTGGAAGAGACGGAAGAAGTGGCCGCGGTGAAAGACACGCTGGGCCCGGCCGGTTTGCCCATGGTGGATCCCATGGCCGTGTCCGGAGACATCGTGATTGCAGGCAGTTCGACCGTGTATCCCTTGGCCGAACGGATGGCTGAGCGTTTCAAGGACGAGGGATATGCAGGCAGCATTTCCATCTCCAGCATCGGCAGCGGTGCGGGTTTCGAGCGCTTCTGTGTAGCGGGCGAGATTGATGTCTCCAATGCGTCCCGTCCCATCACGGACAAGGAAGTCGAGAACTGTCAGGCCATTGATCGCCAACCGGTGGAACTGCGCGTGGGCACCGATGCCCTCGCCGTGGTCGTCAGCAAGGACAATGACTTTGTCACCGATCTGTCCCTGGCCGACCTGGCGGCTGTGTTCTCCACGGCTACAACCTGGGCCGACATCAACCCGGACTGGCCCGCCGAAGACATTCAACGGTTCAGCCCGGGCACGGACAGCGGGACCTTCGACTACTTCGTGGAGGAAGTGTTCGATAAGGAGGTCGATCCCATTCTGGCAGCGGACAACCTGCAGCTGAGCGAAGATGACAATGTATTGGTGCAGGGCGTGCTGGGCAGCCCTTATGCCATTGGCTATTTCGGTTATGCCTACTATCAGGAAAATGCAGATTCCCTGAATGTGCTGTCCGTTGAGGGTGTGGCCGCTTCGGCGGAAAATGTGGACGCCGCCACCTATCCCTTGGCGCGTCCGCTCTTCATGTACACCACCCCCACCATTCTGGCCACAAAACCGCAGGTGGCAGATTTCCTCAACTTTGTCCTGACCTATGTCAATGAGGAAATTGTGGATGTAGGCTATTTCCCGGCGTCCGCAATCGACTACCAGGACGCGCTGGCAAGCTGGCAAGCGGCCATGGGGCGCTAGGCAGCGCGGCCCGGCCGCTTGATTGAGCGGCCGCCGTGCCTTGAGCCAGACAGGCGCCGTCAGGCCACTTTCGGCGCCTGTCTGATAACCTAACCCTGGATACCAGACAAGCAAGGCCCCCCTCATTCCATGTCCATGGCGCAGAGGCAGATTGCCGACCCGATGCAAATGGAAGGCGCAGCCTATCCGGCTGCAGCGGCCCCGTTGACCAAGCGGCGCCGCTGGGGTGAGGAGATTATCCAGGGCGTGCTGTGGATCTGCGGCACTGTTTCGATTCTCACAACCGTGGGCATCATTTTTATGCTGGGCCAGGAGGCCCTGCTCTTTTTCCGGCGTCAGGAAGTGGTTCTGGCCGAGTTTCTGAGTGGCTGGACCTGGCAGCCACAGACCCTGCAGTTCGGCATCTGGCCCTTGGTCAACGCTACCCTGGGAGCCAGTCTGATCGCCATGGCCCTGGCCTTGCCCCTGGGCTTGCTGATCGCCATCTACCTGAGTGAATACGCCTCCCCGCGGGGCCGCAATGTTCTCAAGCCGATACTGGAGATTCTGGCCGGCATCCCTACCGTGGTGTATGGCTATTTCGCGTTGACGTTTGTCACACCTGTGCTGCGGCGCACTCTGGGCTTTGATCTCGTGGAGGTTTTCAACCTGGCGTCGGCCGGACTGGTAATCGGCATCCTGGTCCTGCCCATGGTCACTTCCATGAGCGAGGACGCGCTGCGGGCCGTGCCCATTGCCCTGCGGGAGGCTGCACTGGGCTTGGGCGCTACCCGACTGGAGACTTCAGTGCGCGTGGTGGCGCCGGCGGCGCTGTCCGGCATTTCCGCTGCCTGCATTGTGGCCATGTCCCGGGCGGTGGGCGAAACCATGATCGTCGCCATTGCCGCCGGTGCCGGTCCGCGCAATTTCACAAACTGGGACGAAGCACTGGACGGGTTGCAGGCGTTGAACCCGTTCCAGGCTGCCGAAACCATGACCGGCCACATCGTGCGCATCAGCGGCGGCGACCTGAGCTACGATTCGCTGGATTATGACAGCCTGTTCGCCATCGGCCTGTTGCTGTTTCTGATCACGCTGGGGCTGAACATTGTCAGCCGCGTCATTGTCAGGCGCTTCCGCGAGCAGTATGACTGATGGCTGAAAACGGTTCCGCCCGTATCTCCTGGATGGTGGCAGGCGGTTTTCCCAGCGGCCACCGGCAGAAACAGCTGGACAGCCGGCGCCACCGCCTGGGACGGATCTGGGAGATTGTGCTCACCGTCTCGACGGTTTCGGGGCTGGTGGTACTGGGCACATTGCTCTACAACGTGATCAACAGCTCGTTCGGCTTCATCGTGGTGCGGGACACGGTCAGCCCGGAATTGTTGTTCCTGACCACGTTGCCTCATGTACAGGTCGGCACGTCGCGCCAGGAGGCCATAACGGCTGTGCAGACCGACGCCGACCTGTTGGCCATAGTGCCCTTTGTGCCGGAAGCACCCGTCCCCGCGGACGTGCAGACTGTGACGCTGCCTTTGGTCGGCTTTGAAGACACCTATCGTCTTCAGGCCATGGCTGCCGCGGAAAATCCCGTGCTGGCCCAGCTGGCCCCGGCGGACCTGGAAGCCGGCCTGCTCGCCGGGGGGCGGTGGATCCAGGTCCGCCGCGATCTGCCTTCCCGGCCGGCACGGTTCCTGCTGGTTTCCGACGAGCGCGGGATCATGGGCACGTGGCTGGGCCATCTGGAGATACCGGAGTTGTCCACCCTCGGCAAAGAGCAGCTGATCGCGGTGCTGAAAGGCAATGTATCGGCAGGCCTGATGCGGCGGTTGGAACGGGATGAACCCTTTGCGTCGCGTACCGCGGCAGACATTGGGGCCTTGATCCAGTTGCGGGTTGTCAGTCCGGAGATCATCACATCTTTTTCCCTGCGCGATTCAGTGCTGCAGCAGGCCCGCATTGAGGCGTTTGCGACCGAGGAGCTGGCTTCTGTGGCATTCAAGAGCTGGCTGGCGCGGGACTTCATCACGGACGCGCAATCCTCCCGCCCGCTTTTTACCGGCATTCGCACGGCCCTGCTGGGATCGCTGTGGGTCATTGCCATCACCATCCTGTTCTCGGTACCGCTGGGCATTGGCGCCGCCATCTACCTGGAGGAATATGCCCCCCACGGCTGGTTTGGCCGCGTCGTCGAAACCAACATCAACAATCTGGCCGGCGTGCCGTCCATCATCTACGGCATGCTGGGTCTGGTCATTTTTGTGCGGGCGCTTAATCTCCTGACCAGCGGAGCCCTGTTCGGGCTGGTTTCGGCACAGGAGGCCAACGGGCGCACCATCATCTCGGCCGGTCTGACCTTGGGGCTGCTGATTCTGCCTGTGATCATAATCAACGGACAGGAAGCCATCCGGGCGGTCCCCAATTCCCTGCGGGAAGCGTCTTATGGTGTCGGGGCCACCAAATGGATGACCGTGCGGCACCATGTGCTCCCCTCTGCCGCCCCGGGCATCTTGACCGGCACCATTCTGGCGGTTTCCCGCGCGATCGGGGAAACCGCGCCGCTGGTGGTCATTGGCGCCGCGACCTTCATCTCCACCGATCCGGACAGCATCTTTGCCAAGTTCACGGTGCTGCCCATTCAGATTTATCAATGGACGGCGCGGCCGCAGCCGGAGTTTCGGCATATCGCTGCGGCCGCCATTCTGGTGCTCCTGACCCTGCTTTTGATCATCAATGCCACTGCCGTGCTGTTGCGGCAGCGATACAGCCGGCAGCGCATCTGACAGGCGGAAATCCATGTTGCCACAGACACCAGTGTCCGAATTTGCCCTGACGGTCCGGGATCTCAATGTCTACTACGGCAGTTTTCATGCCGTGGCGGATGTGAACATAGACGTGCCGGTCCACAAGGTCACGGCCATGATCGGTCCCTCCGGATGCGGCAAGAGCACCATCTTGCGGGCCTTCAACCGCATGAACGACCTGGTGGACACAGCGCACAGCACCGGCTCGGTCAAGTTCCGGGGCAAGAATATCTATGACGGCGATGTCGATCCGGTCGAAGTGCGCCGTTCCATTGGCATGGTGTTCCAGAAGCCCAACCCGTTCCCCAAGAGCGTCTATGACAATGTGGCATGGGGCGCCCGCATTCACAAGTACCGGGGTTCCATGGATGAACTGGTGGAGGGCGCACTCCGGCGGGCGGCCCTGTGGGACGAGGTCAAGGACAAACTCTCGCAGAGCGGCTTGTCCCTGTCCGGCGGCCAGCAGCAGCGGCTGTGCATTGCCCGGGCGATCGCGGTACAGCCGGATGTCATCCTGATGGACGAACCGGCCTCGGCCCTGGATCCGATTGCCACCCTCCATATCGAGGAATTGATGCGGGAACTGGCCGAGTTCTACACCATTGTGGTAGTGACCCATAATATGCAGCAAGCGGGCCGTGTGTCGGATCTGACGGCGTTCTTCTCGGTGCGTCCTGGGACCCGCACGGGCGAACTGGTGGAATTCGGGACTACCGATGACATTTTCAACCGCCCCCAGGACACCCGCACCCACGACTACATCACGGGCCGGTTCGGATAAGAGTCCCCAGCGTATGTCACACAGAAGTTACTTTGAAGGCTTGCTGACCGATTTGCGCAGCCGGGTGTTTTTGATGTCGGGCCGGGTGCGGAACGAATTCTCCTTGGCCTACGATGCCTTGGTCACCGGTCAACAGGAATACATCGAGGCTGTCTATGCCCTGGACAGGGAGGTGAATCAGCGGCATCGCGATATAGGCGAGAGCTGCTTCTCACTGATTTCCCGCCAGCAACCGGTGGCCCAGGATCTGAAGCTGATCATCACCGCGTTCAATGTCAGTGTGGCGCTGCAGCACATGGGCAACCAGGCCAAAGGCATGACCCGGGCTGCGGAACGGATGCACGACAGCCTCCAGGCCGTGCACCTGCCACACAGTCTGGACACCATGCGGCAGGTGGCCCAGGCGATGCACGACGACACATTCAAGGCCTGGGAACAGCGGGATATGGCCAAGCTGCAAACTGTGCAGGAACGGGACGATGAAGTGGATGCCCTGGATGTCGCGGTGCAGGCGGAACTCTTTGCCCGCATGGCCGACGCCCAGGAAGCCTCGGAGATTGAAATTCTCTATGGTCTGCTGCGGTCCAGCCGGGAAGTGGAGCGGTTCGCGGATCTGGCCTGCGACATAGCCCGGGATGTGGAGAGCTATTTGCGAGACACATCGGCCACGCCGGTGATCAATGGGAGGGACAGCGGGTGAAGCGCGTGCTGTTTCTGTGCACGGCCAACTCGGCCCGCAGCCAGATGGCAGAAGCATTGACTAACACGTTCCGGGCGGACCGCTGGCAAGCCTTCTCGGCGGGCGTGGCCCCTGGACGACAGGTGCATCCTATGGCGCTGGCGGCCTTGCAGGATCTGAACATTCCGGTTACGGATCTGGCACCCAAGTCCCTTGATCTGTTTCGGCATGCGGAGTTGGACCTGATTGTGACGGTCTGTGACAATGCCGCGGAACAGTGTCCGCTGTGGGGGCGGTCCGGCAAGGTGGTGCACGTGCCTTTTGCGGATCCCTCCCAAGCGAGCGCAGCCGACCAGCGCGCTGCCTTCCGCACTGCCCGAGACCTGATGCGGCGCGATCTGATAGAGCGATTGGACGATCTGCTGGCCGGAACCTGAGCGGAACGGCTGCAGTCTGGCCAGTTTAGTTGTCGGACCAGGCCAGATTCCCTTTACAATCAGCCATCGTCCTCTTGTTGCGGATCCCCGAACGGCCTTCTGTGCTGCTGCTTTGCATTGACATCGGCAACACCCATATTACGCTGGGTCTCTATGCCGGGACGGATTTGCGGCATCATTGGCGCTTGGCTACGGATCTGCGTCGTACCCCGGATGATTACGGTTTTGCCCTGCGTGGCCTGATGCAGCAGGCGGGTTGTGCCGCGCACGCGGTCCAGGGGGCCATACTGGCCTCGGTGGTGCCGGATCTGACGGACACCTGGTTGTCCATCGGGACTGAGATTTTGGGCTACCGACCCCGGCTGTTTACTGCAGCCACATGCCAGGACATTCCCATCGCCTACGATCCTCCGTACGAAGTGGGAGCCGACCGCCTGGCCGACGTATGGGCCGTCCGGGCTGAATATGCGCTGCCAGTCTGCATCGTGGATTTCGGGACAGCCACCACTTTTGATGCGGTGGATCGCCACGGCATCTATCGGGGCGGTGCCATCGCGCCGGGACTGCGCATTGCCGCTGATGCGCTGTTTCAACAAACCTCTTTGCTGCCCAAAGTGGATCTGGCGCCGGCTCCCCATGCCATTGGACGCAACACCCGCCATGCCTTGCAGTCCGGTCTGTTTTGGGGATATGCCAGTCTGGTGGAAGGGATGGTGTCCCGGTTCCGGGCCGAACTGGGGGCCGACATGCAGGTGATCGGCACCGGCGGCCTGGCCCGCGTCTTTCGGGAGCACACGCAACTCTTTGATCACTACGCCCCGTGGTTGACATTGCAGGGCCTGCGTCTGGCCTACTGGGCTTGCGCCGACCCGGGAGCGGGGGCGTGATTGTGCCCTCGGCGGCCCTGAGCGGCAAACGGCTTACACTGGGCGTGACAGGCAGCATTGCCTGCTACAAAGCCATTGAAGTGGCCAGTCAGCTGGCGCAGGCCGGTGTAGCGGTCCGCACTGTACTGACCGAGAGTGCCACGCGGTTTGTCCAGCCCTTGGCGTTTCAGGCCGTCACCGGCCAACCGGCTTACGGACCGGAGGAGCTGTGGAGTCAGGAGGCACACATTCTGCATACGCAGTTGGGACGGGAAACGGATCTGTTGGCGGTAGTGCCTGCCACCGCCCATACCTTGGCTCAGCTGGCCGAGGGACAGGCGGCCAACCTGTTGCTCATCACGTCTCTTGCCCACCAGGGAGCGCGTCTGGTCGCGCCCGCCATGGATGGTGGCATGTGGGACCACGCGGCCACCCGGGCCAATGTAGCGGTGTTGCGCGAACGCGGCGTGACTTTCGTGGGACCTGTCCGGGGCTACCTGGCCTCCGGTCAGCAAGGCATGGGCCGTCTGGCCGAGCCGGCCCATGTGGCAGGGGTCATCCGCGCCTTGCTGGGGCAGGATGGCCTCCTGGCCGGGAAACGGGTCGTCGTGACCGCGGGCGGCACGCGGGAACCCATGGACGCTGTCCGTCACATCGCCAACCGTTCCAGCGGCCGACAGGGGACAGCCTTGGCCCAGGCCGCCCGCGATCAGGGCGCCCATGTTACGCTCATCACCACTGCCTCACCGGCACCCGCCACCGCGACCGCGGTGCGACGCGTGGCCACGGCCCAGGAAATGCACACCGCGGTCGCGGTGGCCTGTCAGCAGGCCGATGCCCTGATCATGGCCGCGGCAGTGGCCGACTTCCGGCCGGACACAGTGGCAGGGCACAAGATCAAGAAGGCCACGGGAGTGCCGCAGATCCGGCTGGTGCCCAACCCGGACATCCTGCAGGCGGTAGGACGGCGGCGCCGGCAGGGCCAAGGCCCCCGGGTAGTGGTCGGCTTTGCGGCCGAGACACAGGACTGGCAAGCTAACGGACAGGCCAAACTGCAGAGCAAGAACCTGGATTTCATTGTGGTCAACGACGTGAGTCGTGCGGATATCGGCTTCGGTTCCGAATTCAATGCCGCCTGGCTGCTGCATCGGGATGGTCAGGTCGAGGAATGGCCGCGCATGACCAAATTTGCTTTGGCCGAAAGGGTAGTGGAGCGCGTCGCTGCCCTGCTGACATAGAGGTACCGCATGTATGGCACCTTGCAGCGCGGGCTGCAGGCAAGAGCCCGCGCCGACAATCCCATCCGCGTCGGACTCGTCGGCGCGGGCAAGTTCGGCGTTGGGCTGGCGGTGCAGTTGGCTGGCATGGAGGGCATCACGCTGGCCGCCGCGGCCGATCTGGACCTGCAGAGAGCCCGGCATGCCTATACCGCGGGGGGTCTGCCCCCCGATTCCGTGGCCGTGGCCGCGGCCGCGGACCAGATGGCGGAGGCCGTAACGCGCGGGCAGCCCTGTGTAACCCAGGATACGCAGGCTATGATGGGCTGTGAGGAAATCGAGATTGTCGTGGAGGCCACCGGGTCTCCTGCAGCCGGCGCCGCCCATGCGGCGGCGGCCATTGCGCACGGCAAGCATGTGGTGATGGTCAACGTGGAGGCCGATGTAACCGTGGGGGCCATCCTGCGTCAACGGGCAGACCAGGCCGGGGTCGTCTATACCCTGGTAGACGGGGATCAGCCCGGAGCCATCATGAATCTGGTGAACTGGGCCCGGCTTTTGGGCTTCCGCATCGTCGCGGCTGGACGTGGCACCATCATGCGCGCGGATGACCGGGCCGGCACACCGGACACCGTGCAACAGCGCTATGGCTTTACCGATGAACAGATGACGCGCCGCACCATCAATCCCCGCATGTACAATTCTTTCCGGGACGGTACCAAGGCCCAGATCGAGATGACAGCGGTCGCGAACATGACCGGGCTGGTGCCGGATATCCGCGGCATGCATGAGCCCACGGTGACCCTGCCAGACATGCCGGCCCGTTTCTCCCTGATCGCGGAAGGGGGTATCCTGCAGCGGGAGGGGGTCATCGAACTGGCCAACAGCGTAGCGGCGGACGGCCAGTCCCTCGCGCCCGATACATTGCGGATGGGAGTCTTCGCTGTTATCCAGACCGATCATCCATACACGCAGGAAGACCTGCGGGACTACATGGGCTGCAGCGGCGGCCATGGCCGCAATTTCCTGCTCTACCGGCCCTATCATTTGGTGGCGGTGACGGCTCCCCTGACCCTGTTGCGAGCCGTGCTGCTGCATGAACCGACGGGGCAGCCGCGGCGCATCCCGTGCGCGGAGGTGGTCACAGTCGCCAAGAGGGATCTTGGTCCGGGCACTGTACTGGATGGCGGCGGCGGGTACACGGTGGTGGGTCTCAGCGACACGGCAGAACGGGCCCAGGCAGACAGACTGGTACCGCTGGGTCTCTGTCAGGGGGGAAGGCTGACGCGGGCCGTGCCGGCCGGCACGGCCATTTCATGGGATATGGTAGACCTGAACCCGACTACAGACCTGTACGCCCTGCGGCAGGCCCAGGATCGGATGGTGTCCCCGGCGCGGGACCTGTCCGGCAGTCTCCACGGCTAGATCAGCCCTACCGGACCTTCCCCCATGGATACACAAGGAACGCTGGATGTGGTCAGCGAAGATGCCATGTCTGCAAGAATCGGCACAATGGACACCAGGCTGGACAGGCTGGCCCTGATCATTTCCTACGGGTTCAATCCGTTGCTGCTGTTTTCCGGCTGTTTTTTCCTCTATTACGCTGTCGATCGTTCCCCCCTCAGTCTGCTCTATGGCCTGTTGCACCTGGGGTCCCTGTTCGTGCTGTTCGCGGGCTATTTTCTGGTCCTGCGGCTGGTCAACAAGCCTCTGGACTTTGAACTGCGCAAGCGGTCCGATCGCATCTGGCCGCTGGGCATCACGTTCACGGCGCTCATCGTGCTGGGGACGGCCTTCTGGCGCATTACCGAGTCAGGGATGCACGTGTATACGAATATCGCCAGCGCGGCCATGATTCTGGCGTTCTGGCTTATCACCAGCTACTGGAAGGTGAGCCTGCATTCCTTTTCCACCTCTTTTACCTTGGCGGCCCTCTTCCAGATTCTGGGTCTGGCCTGGGTGTACTGGCCGTTGCTGTTGCTGGGGCCGGTTGTCATATGGGCCCGTATGCATCTCAAGCATCACAACCTGAGCCAGTCTTTGGTGGGGGCCCTGCTGGGCGTTGCGGCGATTCTGTTCCTGCAGTGGCTGCTCACGGCGGATCCGCTGCAACTCTTGGCCTGACTCCGGTACGGCCGTGCGGCCGACTCAGGTTCGTCTGCTGTCGGTGGCGGTCAGCGGCAGGGAAATGCAGAAGGTGATGCCGGGTCCGGGCTGGTTGTTGACGGCCCAGATCAGGCCACCATGGGCCCGCATGATGAAGCGGGCCAGGGAGAGACCCAGCCCCATGCCCTTCTGGGCCCTGTCCTGATCCAACGAGCGCAGCCGTTCAAAGGCCGCCGGAATGAGCGGCCGGGGAATGCCCACACCGGTGTCGCGTACCCGGATGATCACCACGCGGCCGGGACGCAGCAGCTGGCGCTCGGCCGGAGACAGGACGCGCGGGAGACCGTCCGTAAATCCCGGATCCGCCAAAGGCAAAGGCTGTACCCCCGCGGACAGGGCAATCTCGCCTTGGGCCGGAGTGTGTTTGATGGCGTTCTGCACCAGGTTGGTCAGCACCTGCGTGATCTTGGGGCCGTCCAGCAGTACCCGGATCGGAGCCACTTCGGCCAAACGGAAGGTCAGGCCCTTGATCTGTACTTCCGCGCTGAGACCTTCGTATACGGATTGCAGGAAGGCGGGTAGTGCCGTGTCCACCTTCTGGAACGGCTCCAGGCCGGTTTCCAGCAGATACAGATCCATGAGGCCCTGTTGCAGCGCGTTCAGTTCGGCGAAGGCCAGAAACATGCGGTCCATGTATTTGCGGCGGTCCCGCGCTGTCTTGGCCACATGGGCGATCTCGGCATTGGCCTTGAGCTTGGCCAATGCATTGCGGAGCTCGTGCGACAGATTGCCGATGAACTCTCTCCTGACATGGTGCATGACCGCCACCTCGCTGACATCCAGCCAGGCCGTAATCCACACGTGAGGGGGGACGGCAGTCGGGATGGGCACATGGACGACCCGCAGCGCATCCTGGCCATCTCCCGCCTCGTGCTGTTCCTGGGCGTAGACTCCCCCTTCCACTGCCGTGCGCCACGAGTCGTATATCGCTTCCCGGGTGCGAAACAGCGACTCGATCCGCAGGCCCTGGGTGGGCCAGTCATCGGCCACGTCCCAGAACCGGCAAGCCTGTGGGCTCAGGAAACGGATCTCGCCCGTGGTACTGGCCAACAGCCACCCGTGGCCAATTCCTTCCAGGGCCGCGGCAAAGGCCTCGCGTTCGGCCGTGCGTTGCCGGGATGCTTCCGTCCGCGTCTGGGCCAGGTGCGCAAGGGTGCGGCCCAGACGGGAGAGCGGGTCCCGCAGATCAATTTCGCTGAGGGACGCATCGGCCGCGGCCGGATCCGCATGCAGGGCATCTTGCAGGGTGCGTAGCAGGCGGCGTTCATGGTGGTACACCAGGTGCCATATCCCCACCGCCGGCAAAGCGATAACGCCCAGCGCCCCGAAGACATGCCACGGCGCCGACAGCCAATCCAGACGCATGGCCCCCGCCCAGAGCAGCCAGCCCGCTGCGGCCAGCAGGCCGGCCCGCCACAGAATGTGTCGACTGAGGGGGCTGGTCAAAAGGATTACCCCCGGAAGCTGTAGCCCACGCCGCGAATGCTGATGATCCGCGGCTCGCGTAGCCCCGGATTGCCGATCTTGCGACGCAGGCCGGAGACCTGAATGCGCACGTTGTTCCGCCGCGAAATGGGCTCTGCCTCCACGTCGTCCCAGCAATGCCGCCAGATATCCTCGTAGCTAAGGGTCTGCCCGGGATGCCGCAGGAACAGGACCAGCAGCCGGAATTCCAGAGGGGTCAGGTCCAGCCTGGTCCCGTCCAGGCTGGCAGAGTGACGATCCCGGTCCGCCACCAGCGTGCCACTGCTCAGCACCGGGCGGTAGTCGGCCCCTTGATTGTCGTGTCTGGCAGCGTCGGCATGGTGCGCCAACTGATGCTTTATGCGCTCCAGCAGTTCCTGCACTCCGAAGTTGCCTTTGATCAGATAGTCGTCGGCTCCCTGCTGGAAACCCATGACTCGATCCACCGGCTCCGTGAAATTGCCTGTGGTCACGATGACGGGCACCTGGGAGGTTTGGCGGACCCGGCGCAGGATGTCCATGCCGTTGAGGGCCCGATGGCCGGCACTGCGGTTCAGGCGCAAGTCCAGCAGAATCAGATCGGGGGCCAGGGTCTGGGCCATCTCCAGACCGACGGCCCCTTCGGTGGTGGCCGTGATGGTATGCCCGGCCTGCTCCAGGTAATAGGACCAGGTGTCTATCAGATCGCGTTCGTCTTCAATGATGAGGATATGGGCCATGTCGGGTTTTCAGGTTCGGGGGTCCGCAGGCGCGGCAAAGAGCGCCATGAGCACAGGCAAGGGACCGTAATACCAGGCCAGGAACAGGGCCAGTTTGAACCCGAGCCGCCCGTCCCTCCACCCGGCCAGGGCAATATACCGATAGTGGAAGAGCCGCAGAAACCGGCTGGCCAGGGACAGGAGGGGCCGCGGCACGTGCCAGTCTGCCTGGCGGGACTCCAGGGCCGCGTAGTGCCGCTGTTTGATATGAAACTGGTTCCAGGTCCGGTAGTTGAAATGGATCAGGGGCGTCTGCAACTCGCAGGTCCGCCCCTGCAGCGTGGGATATTCATGCACCGGGGGCGAGTCGACGTAGGAAACGCGGTCCGGTCGCAGCAACCGCAGCTGCCGGTCTGGACTGAACCCGCCCCACTGTGGCACCCCGTCCACGATGTGATTGCGCCGCGGCATGGTAGCCCCCGCCCATGCCCGCGGCCCTGCATCGGCTTGGCACAACGCCACGATCTCCGCCGCCAGGGCGGCGGGCACCCTTTCGTCGGCATCCACGAACAACACCCATTCCGCGTGCACCAGATCCAGTGCAGCCTGTCTCTGCCTGGCGAAATCCGAGAAGGGTCGCATTACGACCCAGGCGCCACAGGCTTGGGCAATTTCCCGGGTACGGTCCGTGCTGCCGGAGTCCAGGACCAGAATGCGCGGCAGGAACCGGCGCAGCGAGCCGATACAGGCGGCGATGTGCTGGGCCTCGTTGCGGGTCAGGATGACCCCAACGACCGGCACCGTATCCGGGTCCCGTTCCCGGCGGGGCAGGGAATTCGACATGCGAGCGCCTCTCACAGTCACCGGATGCAGTGCACCACTGCCTACAGCGTCCGATGCATGTACAGTTCGCCCTGGGCGAAGCCCCGTGCGGCGTAGTACGGACGCGTGCCGACGGCTGCAATGACGCTTTGGCGCGTAAATCCGGCTGCACGGCTGATCCGCGCCGCTTCGTGCAGAAGTCGGGTTCCCAGTCCAATGTGCTGGGCCGCCCCTTTGTCCCCCTCCGGGGCTTGCAGCCCCTGGACCGGGCCGTACACATGCACTTCGCGGATCATGGCATGGCCCGCGATTTCGGGCAGGAAGCCATGACTGCCGGCGGCCGGGGTCTTTACGTGGCTGAGCCGCAGAAAGCCCGCGATCTGCCGCGGGGCACCGGGGTCCGGCGCCGGCCGTTCAAAGGAAAGAAAGATCTCTTCGGTCAAGGAAGTCTCGTAGCGGTATTCCCGGGGCTCCAGTTCGCCCGCTGTGATGGGCTCCCGGCTGATTTCCCGGCAGCGAATGCAGCCGCAGTGCGTCCCGCGCCGCCGCAACTCCGCGTGCACGACTTCGCGCAGATTGCTGGTGGTAACGCCGGCGGCGATATGGTGGGCTGGTATGTCGCGAAAGAGGCGGTTGACCCGCACATAGGGCGGCAGACCGGGTTTGATGTCCGCCAACAGCCGGACCAGTTCGGCCTCGGTGTAGGGTTGGTATTTGCCTTGTTGATACAGGGCAAACAGCTCCGTGCCGCCGATCACGGAACAGGGGTAGATCTTCAGTTCGTCGGGGCGGATGGCCGGATCCGAGAAGAACCGGTCAAAGTACTCCCGATCCGTGTCGAGCGTGGTGCCATAGAGATTGGGCATCCAGTGCAGGTGCAGCTTGAAGCCGGCGGTGCGCAGCAGATCCAGGGCCGCGCGCACGGCCGGCACGTCATGGCCGCGGTTGTTCAGGGCCAGGATCCGGTCGTCCAGGCACTGGACCCCAATCTGGACCTTGGTAACCCCCAATTGGCGCAGATGGACCACTTCCTCCGGGGTTATCCAGTCTGGCCGTGTTTCCACCACCAGCCCCACGTTGCGGTGCCGGGCCGTCTGATTGCGGCTCATGGCTTCCTGCAGGGAAGCGCTGGGCGGGGCGGTCGCGTACGAGGGGGCATTCATGGCGTCGAAGCACCGCTGGATGTACCATTCTCGGTACTGGCGGCTGTAGGCGCTCCAGGTCCCGCCCAATATGAGCAGTTCCACCTTGTCGGCCGCGTGGCCGATCTGCTCGAAGGCGGCAATGCGGCCCCGAGTCTGCAGGAAGGGATCAAATCCGTCCCGTTCCGCCCTCTGGCAGCCAGGCTCGTCATGGATATAGCTTTTGGGCATGCGGTAGTCATCGGGACAGAAAATACAGGCGGCCGGACATCCGGCCGGAGCCGTCAGGACCGTGACCGGCGCCACGCCGCTGGCGGTGCGCATCGGCTTCATGCGGATGCGGCTCAGCAACCCGGGATGGGGTTCCAGCCGGCCACTGTCCACCAGATGGCGATACCCGGCCACCAGATTGGATTTGGAGTAAAAGCCGGTGCCGTTCTTGGGATACTTGCCCAATATGGAGCGCAACGTCTGGCGCGGGTCCCAGTCGCTGTCGGAAAAGGCTAGAATCTCCAAGAATATCTTCTGCAGGGTCGCGGCATGCCGGTGCGGATCGAAATTCTGCCTTTTCTGGCTCCAGATCGCGGTACGCGCCAATACCTGCTCTGGAATTTCTTCAGGTGCAAGTAGGCGTTTCATGGACCGACGACGCTGGCACAGACAGGATTTTCCTGGCCCTCTCAGGGCCGGCTCATTATAGCAACGGAATGACCGGGTTGTAATGGCATGCATCCCGCGGTTCAAGACTATCTGTTGACCCTGAATCGGCGTTTCTACGAGCAGGTCGCCCCGGCCTTTGCCGAAACCCGCTCCCGGCCTTGGCCGGGCTTTGCGGTGGCGTTCGCCTATGTCCGGCCCCGCTGCCCGGTGCCCTGGTCTGTATTGGATGTGGGTTGCGGCAATGGGCGTTTGCTGCAGTATCTCGGGGAGCAACGGCTGGTGCAGCAATATGTGGGCGTGGACGCGAATGCCACGCTGTTGGCCAAAGCCCGGCCGAAGGCGCACGCGCCGGCGATATCCGCGGTGGCCTGCCGGTTTCTGCAGGCGGACATCGCAACGGCCGATTGGCCTGTTTGCCTGGCCGGGACCGCCGGTTTTGATGTGGTTGCGTGTCTGGCCACGCTGCACCACCTGCCGGGATTGACGCTGCGCCAAGCGGTTGTGCAGGCCATGGCCCGGCTGCTGCGGCCTGGAGGATACCTGGTTCTGAGCAATTGGCAGCCCTTCAACAGCCAGCGCGAACGGGGAAAGGTCCTCGATACATCCGCCTTCCAGCTGGCCGCCGGCGTGCTGGAGGAAGGAGACTTTTTGATCAGCTGGAAACGGGAAGTGGCGGCGGTCCGCTATGTACATGTGCTCTCTGTCCAGGAAGTGTGCCAGTTGGCGGCGGCCGCCAATTTGACCACCGAGCATCAATTTCTGGAAGATGGCAACGAGCGCAATCTCAACCTGTATTCCATTCTGCAGCGCCCCTCGGCGCGGGAATCGCGGCCATGACCTCCTCTCCGGCTGCACAGGCAACAGCCGCTTTCCGTGCCGCATTCGGCCGGGTTCCCGCTGCGCTGACCCGGGTGCCGGGGCGAGTCAATCTCATCGGGGAGCATGTAGACTGCAATGACGGCTGAATTGACTATGTTGCCGGTCCCGCCTGGGCACGGCAGATCCCCGGTCATGCGCGGCAAGGCTTTGATGCAGTGCGGGCCAGCAATGTGCCTATAGTCAGCGGTCCCAGCCGCTTGGTGGCAGTGGAAGTGGCGGCCCGGTGTGCGTTTCAAACTTGGGCCAATCTGGACATGACCGGAGTGGAAACCGCCCTGGCCGCCCGGCAGGCTGAAAACGAGTACGGGGGCGTGAGCTGCGGGATTATGGACCAGTTCAGCAGTGTTCCGGGGCGCACCCGGCAGCTGATTGACTGCCGGAGCCTGGCGTACGAGCCGGTGCGGATACCCGATGTGGTGTCCCTGGTCATTGCGGATACCATGGCCCGTCGTGCTCTGGCCGGCAGCGCCTGTAACGAACGCGTGGCGGAATGCACCGCAGGTCTGGCCGGATTGCGCCGGCCATGGCCGGAACTGGCTTCCTGGCGCGGGACGTGCACCGGGATCAGGTAGCCGGTCCTCACGCGCCCTTGACGGGAAAATCGCAAATGCAGGCCCGTCATGTAGTCGGTGAGATCGCACGCATCCGGGACGACCGCGGAACTCCTGCAAGGCGGGCATGTGGAAGACGTAGGGCAGCTCCTGCATGAGAGTCATGTGAGCCTGCAGGACGACTACGAGGTGAGCAGTCCTGCCCTGGACTCCAGGGTGGCCATTATGGTCAATGTCCATTGTCTGGGTGCCCGGCTGACAGGCACGGGTTTTGGAGGCTGTGCCGTAGCCTTGGTGCGGGCGGGGGCCGAAACCCGCCTCATGGATTTGATGCGGGCACAATTCCCGCGGCGCACCGCGCTCCAGCCCCGGATATACGCCAGTCAAACTGGCGATGGTGTCCCCGTAGTCTACCTGTAGCGAATTCGGGCCTGTTACCCCAGCGACAGATACAGGTCTGCGGTCTGGCGGCTGGTTTCGGTCCATGTGAACTGCCGGGCATGCCGCAACCCCTTGGCGCGCAGGGCATCCCGCAGCTCTGGCTGTTGCCAGAGCCGCTGCATCGTGTCCCCCAGTGCCGGTATGTCGTCCGGGTTTACCACCAGGGCGTTGGAGCCGACCAATTCCGGCAGACAACTCCGATTGCTGGTCACCACCGGGGTCCCGCAGGCCATGGCCTCCAGGATCGGGAAGCCAAAGCCTTCGTACAGGCTGGGCTGCAGCAGGGCGATGGCATTGCTGTAATAGGCGGGCAGCAGCGCCTCGGGCACAAAGCCGACAAATTCGACCTGCGCCTGCAGGTCCAACTCGGTCACCAAATCCTGCACCGGCGAGAATTTCCAACCCTGCCCCCCGACGATAACCAGCTTCAGGATGTGCCCCCGAGCGCGCAGCCAGGCCAAGGCCTGCAGCACCGCCGCATGATTCTTGCGCGGTTCCAGGGTGCCTACCATCAGGCAATAGGGCCCGTGCCGGTTTTGAATGGCGCGGCTGTCCGGGGCATCCCGCGCCACGGGCCGAAAGTGTGCTTCTATGCCTTCCGGAATCACGGTCACGCGGCTGGATGCAACGTGATAAATGTCCTCCAGATCCCGTTTGGTCTGGGCACTGACGGCGATGATGGCGTCTGCCTGCTGCAGGAACAGGGGCATGCCGGTGGACAGGAAGGTCCGGTTCTTCCAGGTATGAGTCTGCGGCAACCGTTTGAAGATGAGGTCGTGGACCGTGAGGACAGTGCGGCGGTGCAGCCGCGGCAGGAGGTGCTCCGTGGCGTGGTACACGTCCGTGGGCGGCAATGCCCGTTCGTAGCGCGGGACATTCAACAATTGCCCGGCCAGCACCGACAGCCGCCACCGATACTGGCCCATGGGCAGGGCATGGCCCGGCACCGCCTGCAGCGCGTCGGGCAATGTGTGCCCGCTGTGGGCATTGTGAAAGAGCTGCAGATCCAGACGGTCTCGCTGGGTCTGCCACAAATGTATGGCCAGCTGCGTGGCGTACCGGTTCAGACCGGCCTGCTGATGCACGACGGGCCCGGCATCCAGCAGCACTGAGACTTTCCTGGCGCCGGTCATGGGCTTGGGTCTGCAAGCCAGGCCCACAATACGGCCGGCACGGGTTCCACGACGGAGTGTTGCCAGAGGCCGAACAGCAAGACTGCGCAAAGCCTTGCCCCATATCGCTTCGTCACCAACCGGACATCCAGCAGGTCGGAAACGCGCATCAGGTTGTATGTACAGATTGGCAGTGTCTGATCGTGAAACCGGTCCAGTGCTCGGGGTGCATAGCGACTCTGATGGTCCAGCCAGGGATCCTGGAACGGGGTAAAAGGGAGTCTTGCCATGAGCACGCACTGCACGTCCATGCTTTCCCAAGGCACCCCCTGCAAGGCCCTGGAAGTGCAGCAGAAAATAGTCGGTTGGCGACCGGCCCAGGCCTCCAGGACATGCACAGGTTGCCCCTGTGCGTTGTGGCGCAACAGGGCCGCGACGGTCTTGCGCTGGTCCTTGTTACCCTGCAAAACGGCATTGCTGGTGATCTGCGCGGTCAAGGCAGGCTGCCGGACTTCCACCGTGCTCCTGAAATTGTGGCCCGTGGGATCGGGCAAGTCCCACAGGTTAAGGAGCAGCAAATTCCCGTCCCGGGGCCAGACAGCGTCGAGTCGTGCCTGGGGCAGCTGGGTAATGCCCCGGCGTTGTGTCAAATAGCCGCCCTTTCCAGGAGTTGCCCGGCTTACCTGCAGGAACAGCACCGGGGCGCCCTGGCTTAGGATCCGCGCCCGCCAGACGGCTGTGCCACAGTAGCGGGTGAGATGGAATTTGCAGGCATCAGCCTGTTTGCGCAGTTCCACCCAACGGATGATCGCGTGCCGTTCCGCCGCGGGGGGCGTGCCGGACTGCGGCAACACGTGGTCCACGCCGTACCGGACTGCCTCTGTGCCTTCCAGCCAGCTCTGCCGCTGACGCACGTACTGACCCTGTACAGGCTTGTCTTCGGTCTCAAAGATGGCATGGCCGACAGCCAACCGATCATGGAGATTGCGTGCCAGTCGCCTCCATTGGGCCACCAGAGACTCAAACAGGGACGTTCCGCGCAGCTCATGCACAGGCTTGGACACGGCATAGGCAAACTTGGTACCCGGTTTCTCCATTTCGGACTGGCTGCACCGCTTCACTTGCACCGCAAAGTCCTGCAGTGCCTTGCCGGTCGTCTCCCGTGACGCGCCCGGATCCGCAAGCTGTCCTGCCATGCCAGTAATGGTGCGCAGCCACTGGGCCGCGTCATGGTCCTGGGCCGGATCGGTCATGTACTGCAACCGGCTCAGGAAATAGCAGGCATGCTGTAGGAACTGGGTCATGGCAGTGAACCGGGCAGGTCCGGTAAACACTGTGGCGGTGGCCAGGCCATCGTCATGGGCCCGATGGCTGCGTCCCGGATCCATGCTGAAGCGGGTGCAAAGGGCTATCAGGCTCAACTGCCATAAGTGTGGCAGCACCATGAAAGCCCGGATTATCGGTGTCCAGCAGCGTCAACGGGCTCAGGTCCCCTCCGTGTTGTTCCAGGAATTCCAGGTTGTGGGCCACGAAATGCCGTGGTCGGGGCAGACAGAAAGGCTTGTACCTGGGGCTGCACTGCCTCCCAGCGGGCTTGTCCCGCCCGATCCGCATCCTGGATGCCGGTCAGATGCGTGATGACCGGGTCGAGAGGGCGGCCCGGGTTGGCCAACCGCTGCAGCTTGGCGCCGATGCCGGTGTGCGGCAGGGGTCTCGGGTCTGCACACCGCACGGTGCCTACCTTGATCATGGTATCCTTCTGGGGGATTCCAACCCGCGGTTTCCAGGTCCAATACAACGTAGGCCATAAACGTCGCTCCGAAGGCCAAGGGGAAAGGCAGCCAAGGCCGTGCATGTACTTCCCAGGAGGGCGAGCCATTTACTGTAGCATTTTCCAGGGCCCGATGAAGGTGGGATCGTGTTCCGCAAGGGGCGCAGGTCCTGCAATCCGGGCAAAACTCCTGTGCGGACCTTGCGCCGGATCCTTGCATCTGCACCGGTGGCCGCCGGCGCGCCGGTATCCCCCTCCCCCATGAATCTGCGGCTCTGGGTACAACAGGCCCTCACGTCCCTGGCAGAAAAGCCCCGGCAAGTAATAGGGCAGCGGATGGGCCTGTGCGGCCCGCCCATGACACTGGCCCGGATCGGGACACAGATGGGCCTGACGCGCGAGCGGATTAGACAACTGGAAGGTCAGGGGATCCGCAATCTGGAGGCGGACGCGGCCTGGTTTCGGACCCTGGAGCAGGATCTCTTGCAACGGTTGGCGGTCCGTTCGCGCGCCCTGTCCTGGCTGGGGGCCGAGGAGCTGGAGGCCCGGCTGCGAGGGGCAGGCCGCCATCCCCATATCATGGCGTACCTCCTGCAGAAACTGGGTCCGCAGCGGCTCTTCCTCGTCTCCGTGTCCCATGTGTTCTACCTGATCGATATGCCACCTGTTGCCTGGCACCGCTGGCTGCACCAAAGCCGCAGGCAGCTGCGCAGTGTGGCCTGGGCAGGCTGGTCGGAGACCCGTTGCCACGCAGCGGTCATGCAGGCAAAGCCGGACACAGGGCCGGCCACCCGAGATCTGCTCTGGCAAATCCTGCGGGATCAGTTCAGTTTTGATGGCGTGTCGGCCTCCCTGTCTTTGGTGCCCACCACCGCAGAGCAGGCCGTGCGTCAGATTCTGGCCGAAATCCCCGAACCCTTGCATGTCAGCGAGTTTTGTGCACGCGCCAACACGTTGCTGGTCAGGAAGATCAGTCCCAAATCCATTCAGAATGCCGTCGCCCGTGCCGGGTTGCTGCTGGGACGGGGCATCTACGGCGAGGCCAGACACATTCAGGTCAGCGCGGCGGATCGGGCCCGGGTGGTGGAGGCCGTGGAGGCCCGCATGGTGTGCCACGCTCCCCATCGCCAATGGCATGCCAGCGAACTGATCGCTGGATTGCAGATCGATCTGGGGGTTGTGCCCGGCCTGGACCAATACGTGCTGGACATTCTGCTCCGGGAATCCCGGCGGCTGAAAAGGCTGGGCCGGCTGGTGTGGCAACTGGATTCTGCGGATGCCACGCGACCGGCGCGGATCAACATTCAACAGGCCGTAGTGGATATACTGAGGAAAACCAACAGGCCCATGACGGCCGATGCCATTTACGACCGTCTGGTGCAGAAGCGGGGCGTAGGCCAGTACTTCCAGGTGCATCCCGACCATGAAGTCAGGCACTTGGGCCAGAATCTGTGGGGATTGTACGAGTGGGAGGCGCCCGCTCCGCTGCTTGCACTGGATACCACGGCACGTCCGCCCAAATGAGACTCGCGGTGCCGCACCCCTTCCCGGTCCTGCCACCGGGTCCCGGCATTGATTGACCATGTCCCGCGCCCTTGGCCCAGACCGCCCCACGCTGCCCGTTTCGGTGGCCATGACCGTCCTGAACGAAGGGGCTACACTGCCGACTTTCATTCCCACGTTGCTGGCGCAAACATATCCTCCGGCGGAAGTCGTGATTTGTGACGGTGGCAGCTCCGACAATACGCGGGCTCTCCTGGAACAGCTGCAGGCCGACAGCCAGGACCACGGGATTCCCGTGCGCGTGATTGCCCGGCCCGGGGCCAATATCAGCGAAGGTCGCAACGCGGCCATTCGCGAGACCCGCCACGCATTTGTCGCCGTAACGGATGCCGGGATCCGCCTGGAAAAGGATTGGCTGGAGCAGCTGGTGCAGGTCATGGAAGCGGATTTGGCGGATCCCGACGTGAAAGGGGTGGCCGGATTCTTTCTGCCTGAGGCCGTCGGTGCTTTCGAGACCGCGCTGGCCGGCACTACCATGCCGTTCCGCCATGATGTGGACGCCGCAAAATTTCTGCCGGCCGGCCGGTCCATGCTGTTTCGGCGCGCGGCCTGGGAAGAGGTGGACGGTTTTCCCGAATGGCTGGATTACTGCGAAGACCTGGTCTTTGACGCGCAGATCGAGCATTTGGCACAGGGCCGCCGCAAAGCCCTGCCGCTGGCGGAGTTTTCCGTCGTACGGGTCAGGCCCAGAGCCAGCTACCGCAGTTTCTACCGGCAATATTTTCTGTATGCCCGCGGAGACGGCAAAGCGGATCTGTGGAGCAAACGGCATCTGGTCCGGTACAGTGTGTACATGGCCCTGGTGCCCTTGCTGGTCGGCATGATCTCCGGCGCGGGCCGGCGGGCCCGCGGCTGGAGCCGCTGCCTGGCTCTGCTGGGTCTGTTCGCGTATTGCCGCCGCCCGATTGTGCGCGTGTGGAAGCTGGGACGGTATCGCCTGACGCCCTGGGAATTGTTGGCTGCCCTGTTGCAGATTCCGGTAATCCGGGTGGTGGGCGATGCCGCCAAGATGCTGGGCTATCTCAGTGGTTGGAAATGGCGGGTGCAGCACTGGACCGAGCCGGATATTCATTGGCGCATGAAGATGCGCATACGGGCGGCGGACAAACGGAAGGCGGCGGGCATCGAGGCTCCCTGAATCCCGGTACCGGGGGCCGCCCATCCGGGACCTGGCCCGATGGCATGATGCCGCCATCTACTCGGACACATAGGCCAACACTGTGGTGGGAAAGCGGTCCGTCGCGATCAGGAAGCCGGCGTCTTCCCAGCGCGCGATGCCTTCCCAGTTGCGGGCCACGATGTTGTTCAGCAGTTGCAACTCCAAGGGCGGTGCGTCCACCAGTTCCACGCCGGTGGCGGTCAGTCGGAACTTCAGAATCCGCTCCACAATGTCGGATTGGATCTGGCTGGGCCCCTCGCCCCACTGTTCGGCGATGGGATCGCGCTGCGGCATGAGACGTTTGGAACCCGGCCAGTGGAAATTGAACATCCAGAATTCCCCGGCCGCGTTCACAGCGGTGGCATCCGTCAGACGGTATTCCACATGCGGCATGGTGATCGCAGGCTGCGGCACCAGATCCGGACCGTGCAACAGGACATTGGGCGCCTGATTGAGATGGGTGCCGTTCGCCTCGAATACAGAGGCAATGCCCTGCGGTATCCCGATCAGGGCTTCGTAGGATTGATTCATGATCCCGGTCTGGGTGGCCAGGACCGCCACTTGCGTCATGTTCATCGCAATCCCCGCGCGATCCGGCAGGACGGTACCGGTCAGGAGATAGCCCTGCATGTAGTTTTTCATGTTGGCCTCGGAAAGCAGGTAGACCGTGTGGTCCACAAAGACAATGGCCTCCAAGCCCTCGTACCCTTCCAAATGCTGCATGGCGTGGGAACCATGCAAGGGAATGGGAAAAGGTTCCAGCGGCAAGTCACTTTCGCCAACTATGGCGCGGGCCAGGTCCGCCTTGTGCAGCCCGAACAGGCTGTGATCCCATTTGTGCGGATACTGAGGCAGCAGGACCAGGATATCCCCATGCCAGGCCAGACCGGAAATCTCGGCCTCGGGCTGGAGAAGCGGACCCATCAGGGGCAGGATCCGGACTTCCTGTTCCGGGAGACCGGGCTCGGATACAATGAACTCGCGTGGGGTCCACAGCGGCACAGTCCTGTCAGCCGCCGTGCAGAAGGCCAACATTGCCATGGTCCCCACCAAAGCCCCCACCTTCACGGAGTGCACGAGTGCTCTGGACAGCATGGGAACCCGGAATCCTGCAGCCACTACATCCCGCGTCGCGTTACCCAAGGCTCGGCCCGTGCCACAAGCCGCTCCAGAGCCTCTTGCCAAGGCGGCAAGGGAGCCAGTTGCATGGCTTTCATTCTGCGGTCCACCAATACCGCATGGCGCGGTACAGGTGCCGCCCGTTCCCAGGCATGGCCGGGAATGGGGTGCACTGCCGTTGCTGTTCTGCCGGTGGCCTGCAGGACCTGGCAAGCCCATGCGTACCGTGACACGATGCCGGCATTGACAACATGAAAAATGCCGGCTGCCTCCTGGTGTACCAGCTGATGGATCCGCCGCGCCGCATCGACCGTATAGGTAGGACAGCCGAATTCGTCGTCCACCACTTTCAGGGTCGGTAACCGGTCCGCGGCTCTGGTGATCCGGGCCGGAAAATGATCGCCGTCCGGCCCGAACAGCCAGCTCACGCGCACGAGCAGGTGACGGTGCCGCGAGGATGCCAACAGAGCCTCCCCCGCAGCCTTGCTGCGCCCGTAGGCATTGACCGGCCCTGTCGGATCGTATTCTGCGTAGTACGCGCCTGGCTCTCCCGGAAAGACTTCGTTGGTGCTGATGTGGACCAGACGGGCCCCTGCGCCTTCGCAGCCCTGCAGTACATGGGCTACGCCCTCGCAATTGACTCTCTGTACCTGGGGCCAATGCCGGGGATTCTCGGCGCCGTCTACATCAGTCCAGGCTGCCGCATTGATGACCACGTCCGGCGCGGCGCGGGCAATCCGGTCCGGGGTTTCCGGTTGTGTAATATCGCAGTCCCGGCGGGTCCAGGCCAACAACTCGGAGTCGGCAAAGGCGTGCTGGAGAGCGCGTCCCAACAGGCCGCCGCTGCCGACAATCAACACTCGCGCGATAGGGTTCCATACCAGATTCGCGGATTGCAATGCAGTCTGTGTCTCACTGTGGCAGTAGTGCCTTACCGGCACTGCCGACACCCACCGGATGGGTGCGCCGCGTCTTTGGAAGACAACGGACCCGAGCTGGCGTACAGTGCCCTGTGTGGGGCAAAAGACCATTACAATTTTAGCACATTTAGGGATTCTGGGTTTTTCCAGGCTCAAAATCCGCTTTGGAGCAAGGCAACATGCCACAGGGCGCATCCCGGACCGCGGAAATCCCGTTTGACTGGCATTGGGCGTGCGTGCAGGATGCCCGCCGCACTTTGGCCCTGCTACGCGCGCCGATCGCCCGGGCAGCCCACAGCCTGGACTGCCCGGTGCGACTGGTGGGGGGCTGGGTCCGCGATCTGCTCCTGATTGCCCACAACCGGGCCGCTGCATCTCCCCGGCGCCAGGCCGATGTGGACCTGGTGGTGGAAGGGGATGCCCGGGCTCTGGGGAGACGGCTGCAAGCGGAATGGGGGGGTGCCTTGCGGGTGCACGACCCTTTTCTGACCGCAACGTGGCATCCCGACATGCGCTGGTTCGCCCGGCATCATGGGACCGCGGTGGCGGTCGGTCCGGATATTGCCATCGACCTCATTACGGCCCGGTCCGAAACCTATCCCCGCCCGGGTCAGTTGCCCCGTGTGACCGCCGGCACTTTCGCCCAGGATACGGTCCGGCGCGACATCAGCATAAACACCTTCGCCCTGGCGCTGGAAGACTGGCCCGGGTTCCAGACGGCTCCGGCCTATTTGAAGGTGCACTGCCATCCGGAGGCCTTGACAGATTTGCGGAACGGCTGCGTCCGGCTGCTGCATGCGGCCAGCTTGCAGGATGATCCCACCCGGATCTTCCGGATGGCCCGGTACGAGCAGCGGTTGGGGTTTCAACTGGCGCCGGAAACGGCGGACTGGCTGGTACACGCCATGCAGCAAGAGGTGCTGGGCACCGTCACCCCTGAGCGTATTCGCCTGGAACTGGAGCAGGTCCTGGGCGAGGACAGGGTAGTCAAGGTGGTACGGCGGCTGCATGCATGGGGCGTCTTGCGGGCACTCGGGTTGCATCCGGATCCGGAGCGGCTTTGGTCTGCCCTGGACAGCGCCGCGCGCCATCCCCGGGCCTGTCCGGAGGCAATCTGGCTGCTGTTGCTGGGACTGAATCAAAACACGGTGCAGGCGCATGAGGGGCTGAAGCTGTCCGGTGCCACGGCGAAGGCTGTGGCGGCATTCCGGCAGCTGGTGTACCGGTCCTGGCACGACTTGCGGCCCAGCCAGGTCTGGCAAAGACTCAAGTCCACCTCCCCGGCGGTCCGGCGGGCATTGCGGGCCTGTCTGCCGGCACACGCGGTCACGCTGGATCTCTATGAGCACCAATGGCAACATGTCACTCCGCACGTGAGCGGCCAAGACCTGGTGCAACTGGGCTATCGACCGGGACCCCGGTTCGGTCCCCTGCTGGAACAGCTCCGCTGCAAGACCTTGGACGGCGAATTGCATACCCGGGCGCAGGAGCTGGCGTGGGTGCAGCGCACGCTGGGCCCCCCGCCCGGTGCCTGAAGTTTCCCTGGGCCCAGGGGGAGATTATCGCGGTGCCGCCATCAGGCTGTAGACGAAAATACCCAGCCACAGCAGGGGTTGGTGCAGCAGATAGATGGGCAAGGACCGCAGGCCCAGGAATTGCAGCCCGCGAAACAGTGGGAAGTGGCGGCCCCGCAAGGCGACAGTTTCCGTGCGACCTGCGACAAAGCCCTGTTGGCCCAGGAAGGTGCCCATCAGAAACAGGCCAAACCAGCGAATGAGGGGGAAATAGTCCACGGACTGGAGGTCTGCCGGCGCAAAACCCAACCAGGCAAAATAGGTCAGGAAGCCGGTAAAGGTCTGTGTCTCCAGCCACGACCCTGCCAGATAAAGGCCGCATCCCAGTCCCAGGGCCACCCACGGCAGTTGCAGCAAGGGAAACGCCAGCGCAATGGAAACGCCGAGCAGATGCAGGATGCCGAACTGGATGGAGGCGGCGCGCCCCAGGGCCGCCCACGTAACCGCCGTCAGGAGCATGCCCCAGGCCAGAATCGTGCCGCCGCGGCGCACGAAAGTCCACCATGCCTGCGGCCAGGCCAAACCCGTCAGGCGGGGCGATTGGGCGGCCAGGCAAGTGGAGACACCGGCTACCAGAATGAACAGGGATGCGGTGGCGTGCTGGAAGTGGGACCAAAAGGGGGTGAACACCAAACGGTTGTTGTAGAAAAAATACAGGTCGTACATGAAGTGATAGATCACCATCATTACGATGGCTACCCCCCGCAAGGCATCCAGTTCCCACCGGGCCTGGGCGGATCGGCGCTGGCGTACTGTCAGGCGCAGGGCTGCCACTATGTGATGCGGATTCATGCCTTGCCACCGATGACGGGACCGGGTCCGAGCCGACGGGCCCCAGGTCGGGGCCCGCCGTGCTACCGGCTCAATCCTGGTAGAGCCAGTCCATGAGCGTACTCTTGTTCAGGGCCATTTCCCGGGTTTCGGGATCGCTCTGCTGCAACTGCCGGAAGGCTTGGAAATGCTTGCGCAACAGGGCGATCTTGTAGCGCGGCACGTACAGCCAGATCAAGGGCGAGTGCGCCGACAGCCCGTACTCCTTGGCGATCTTGAAGCGATTGGGCAGGAGGGCCCGGGCCAGATCCCACATCCGGAGCAGCAGGTTGGGCCGATTCCAGAGCGTGGCCAGATTGCGGGGCAGCGCACTGATGTCGGAGTCAATGGTCCACAACATCCGGTAGGCTGCCGCCAGTGCCGCTTCGTCCCGGGCGGGCTGCAGTTCCTGCCACACCAGGTCCGGAATGGGGGTGTGCAGACAGCGCTGCGTCAGATGCAGCATCAGCCGCACGCCGGTCTGCCACTTCCGTTGCCGGGCCAGCTGGCAGACCAGCCCCCAGTCCATTTCGGCCTGATAGCAGCGAATCGTGGCATCCAGGTCACAGACCGGGCGCAGACCGGTATAGAACATGTGCTGGAAGGAGGCATGAATGCACAGATGCAGGAGGAGATCCTCCGGCGCCAGCCCCAGGACTTCGCAGCCGGCTATGGTCAGGGGCTGGGCCCGGGCCCACAAGCCCTGCGGATCCGACAGAGCCTGGGAATCGCCGGGCCAGGTCACGTTCCAGTGCACCTCGACCACCGTATGCGATGCGTTGCGCAAGCGGGGCAGATGGTGCTGTTTCCGCGCCCAGAATTCCACGTCCAGCGGCTCCTGGCTCCCGTACCCGATGTCCGCCAGGGCGTCCGCGGCGGCCTGCAGGCGATCACGGGGCACCAGAATGTCCATGTCATCCATTTCCCGCATGCCGATTGCGCCGTATACGGCGGCTGCCAGATGCATCCCCTTGAGCACGATGACCGGAATGTTGCAGGCCTGCAACGCCTCCGCGACCGTGCGAAATTCCGCGAAGAGAAACAGGTTGCGCATGGTGCAGGCCTGAAACCCGGCAGTCAGTTCTTCCCGCACGGCGGGCGGCATGTGAGGATGGCCGCCCGCGAAGCGGTGCAACCGACTGTGCAACAGGGCCGAGATGCGCTGGATACGGGCCATGGCCTGCAGTTCCTGCCACTCTGTTACGCTCAGAGCATCGCAGGCGGCCACGGTGCCGGCCGGTACCGGCCGCGTCAGACAGGCCAGCAGGTGTTTATGGAGGTGGGAGGAAGTCGGGGTCATGGGCAAAGCGGACGGAATGGCCACAGTGGCAGTATAGCAATGGAACCCGCCCTCTTTTCAAAGTGGCCTTGCCGACCGCCTGCAGATTCAGCCGGCTTCCCCATCCGACGCGACCGGGCGCGGGGCGCCCCTGATCCGGACAAAGGACTTCAAGTCGGCGAGGGGCAACTGAGCCAGCAGCTGCGAGAATTCTCCGGTGAGGTGGAGCGTACCCACATAGCCCAGAGTCGCCGCCAGCCCGGCCCACCAGACACTGATGCCCAAGGCCGCCAGGCCCATAGCTACCATGGACATGACGGCCAACCCCGCGGCCGGTTTCCATACCAGGGACATCCAGCCTACCTGTCCCAGGTGACGGCGAATCCCCAGATGGAACGGCACGAACAGGAACAGTTCGCTGGCAATGGTAACCAATGCCGCTCCTACGTAGCCCGCAATCGGAATCAGCACCGCATTGCCCAGCACGTTGAACACCACCACCGCGGCAAAGGCACGGGTCAGGTATCGTTGCTGGTCCAGTGCTATAAGCACGTATTGGGTGACCGCGTTGACGAAGTTGAACACAATGGTCCAGATCACGACCCGCAGGGCCAGGTCCGATCCCCCGGTATAGGTCCAGGTCCAGTGGAACAGGGTCAGCTGCTCCTGAATGCCAATGAATTCGGTGCCGCCCACCAGCAATACCAGCGGTTTGGCCCACAAGGTCGCGGCAAACGCGATGGGCACACTCAGCAACGTGAGCAGCCGGATGCTGAGGCGGTAGGCTCCCATCAGCCCGTCTCCGGTCTGCCGGGCATAGCGGCTGAACAGCGGGAAGATCGCGAAGTTGAATACGCTGGGAATGATCGTGATGCCGAACCGGTACTTGAGCGCCACGCTGTAGAGACCGCTGGCCACTTCACCCGAGAGCAGGCGCAGCAGCCAGATGTCAATGTTCAGCAGAATGCTGGACAACAGCGAGTTGATCATGAAGGGGAAGCTGTGGGCGAGCATCCACCGCTGCAACGGTGTATCCCATTCCCACTGCCAGTGGAAGAGGGCCTTGTGCAAGGCCAGCCAGAACCAGATCACCTGGACAATGACAGTGACCACCGCCACCCAGGCCAAGGCCGGCAGGCCCCAGCCCAGCAGCAGCACCATGGCTCCCAGTCCGGCGCGCAACAGCGCGGAAACAGTAGTCAGACTGGCCGGATATTCCATCTTCTCATAGGCATGAAAGACGGCGCTGAAGGCATCGGAATATCCGGCAAACAGCATGGCAATGGCAAAGATGCCAATGGTCTGCACCTCGGTCACAGTGATGCGGTCCTGCCACCAGAAGGTCAGGGTCACGCCGAACATGAGCAGCGTGGTGGCGCCCCAGATGGCCGTGCGCAGGACACAGACATTGGTGAGGTAGCGGTGGGACAGTGTCCGGTCCCGGGCCACTTCGCGGGTTAGCAGCGTATCCAGGCCAAAGCGGGAAACGAGTTCAAAGATGCCGTACAGAGCCACGACAAAGGCAAACTGGCCCGTGCCCACCGGACCCAGCAAGCGGACATAGAACATGGCGAACGCGAAATCGATGAACCGGGTGATCAGGGTCAGGTTCAGCGGCACCACGAAATTCTTGGCCACGACCATGGAATCGGCCAGCGTGTGATCGGTGCGCCGGTACTTGCCCCAGCCCCACCACAGCAACAGCATCAGGCCGCAGATGGTCGCCAGAAAGCTGAAAAAAAGCCCCACCCGAAAGCTCAGTGGGCGGTACGCGAACCGCACTTCGCCGGCGAAGTGCGCCGGCAGCTCGACCGCTCGGAAAGTGCCGTTGGCCTTGAGCACCGGGACTGCGGTCCCCTCGACAGGGTGATCCGGTCCGTGCAGGGTGGCCTGCCAGCCGGGGAAAAAGGTGTCTGTGAGCACCAGCCAGGCCGGCTCGGCTGTCCGGGTCTGGATCCGTACCTCGTTAGCGCCGTAGTGCGCAATACGCGTGTCGTCCCGCCTGACCGATCTGCCCGCCTGGCCTGCTTCCTGCCGTTGGGCACTCTCCAGCCAGACGGAAGTGGCGAAGTCCAAGGTGGTCAGATCGATCTCCGCCGCCGGGCCCATGAGCGCGTGGGACACCACGAAGGCCCGCGGCAGCACTTCCCGGTTTTCATAAATGCGCACCGATTCGTCGGCATAGACCTCGACCCATCCCGCGGCCTGCACCCTGTAGCCGTAGCCGGTCACCAGGTATTTGACGTTCCACAGGTCCAACAAGGCGGACTGCAGGTACCGGGGAGAGCCATACGGGGCATGCAGGTGGCCGGAGCGGTTGAAATACGGGTCGTTGTCCCGGCCCCGGGCGAAAGTCTGTCCCAGAGCCTGAAACGACTCCTGAAAAGTGGCCGGGATGAGAAAGGTCTTGCCGCGCAGGTCATGCCAGCCGTAGTAGAAGCCCAGATTGGCCTCCAGGAACCGTTGTCCCTGGCGCGTCAGGGTAGTGAGCCGCCATGTATGGGGGGGATTCGGGTCCGCCTGCAAGAATTGAATGGACGGGGGCATATTCAGATGAGGAGCCAGGGACGCGTCCGCGGCCGGCAGGTATCGGCCGTGGGACACAAAGAGATCCAGTGTGACCACCAGCAACACGGGGCCGCACCACTGCAGCGCGACACGGGCGGAGATGGGGCGGGATTGCCGGCGTGCAAAGCCCCAAAGCCCGATGCCCGTCGCCAACGCAGCACCGCCCAGCTGCAACACCGGTCCTGTTTCATACCCCAGAAACATGCGTGAAGTGCGGAACAGGGACGAAGCGTAGGGACTGAGCCCCAACAGCCGGCGCACCGGGGCATCCAGCCATTCGGCGCCCAGCCAGATCACCAGAGCCACCCCGAACATGCCCAGACCCAAGGCACCGGCAGCCCCCCCCAGGACGTATATGCCCCGATGCCAGGTGGCATCGGAAAAGAGCGGGCGCCCGGACTGCCGGTCTGTCTCGACCCGTTGCCGGGGGGCACTCAGGGCCTGCAGCCCCAATCCCGCCAGTATTGCGACACAGAAGGCAAAGATGTAACTCCAGTTGTAGGCGGTCCGGATTACGGACCAGCCCGGAATGGCATACAACAGTCGATACAGGGGCAACCCGAGGGCAAACAGCAGCGCCACACCCCCCAGGCTCAGCATGATCCACACCATTTGGCGCTGGCGCGGGGACAGCCGACCGGGCACCAGACTCGTCCACACCGCGATCAGCAACAGACCCCAGGAAGCGATGCCGGCATAACTGGCTCCTACGTGGTACGGCCGGATGCCCCAGTCGATGGCCTGACGGTTGAGACCAAAGACATGGGACGGCGCCCACTCCCATTGGCCGTTCCAGATGTCGAACCAGCGATGGTGGCTGGGATTGCCGAAGGCGTTGGGCATCCAGAACGTCAGGAGCTGGCGCTTGGGCCAGGCCAGATCCGAGACTTCCTGAAACGAGAGGCTGGCCCCCTGGTAGCTCAGCAGATAGTTTTCCACCAAGGGAACGATCTGCACGGCGGCGATGGAGAGGCCCAGCAGCGGCATCAGAGCCAGCCACACGGCCTGTTTCGCGGTGCGCTGCAAGGCTGTTGCATCCAGGATCCGCGGCCAGGCCCCGTCATCGGCTGCGCCGGGCCCCGGATTGTCCCGGCGCAGTCCCCGATACAGGATGGCGAGCCGGATGATGGTGAAGGTGGCGACAAAGAGGAAGCCGTAGGCCAGAAATTCCGGGTTGCTGGCCAAGGCGCTCATGGTAATGGCCAGCACGCCCATCAGCAGATAGGGAATGGGCCTGAAGCTGACGGCCCCTTTCGCCTGTTGTTTCCGCAGGATGATTTCGATCATGGCCAGCAGCAACGGCAGCCAGGCACTGGTGGCGACAATGGTGGGGAAAATGGCATGCGTGTAGTTGAAGCCCCCCAAGGCGTAAACCAGTCCGGCCAGGCACGCGGGCCAGGGGGGCAGCCGCAGGGCCCGGCCAAAACCGAACATGGTCACACCGGCCAAGGCGAGATGCAGCGTCACGTACAGCGCGGCCATGACGTCGGGATTGCCCCAGAGCAGGAGCAGGGCCGGAGGATAGAGCAGTCCGGCCTGTCCTCCCGCCAGAAAAGGCGTGCCGGTCAGCAGATGCGGATTCCAAAAGGGTATCTGGCCGTCACTCAGATAGGTTCGCAGCAGGTGCCGCCACGCGTGATTCTGCAGCACCACATCGCCCAAAGAGGCATTGTAGGGTGCCCGATCCGGAGCCGTGCTGCTCCAGGGTTCCGACAGATACAACGTGTCGAATGGCAAGATGGACAGCCCGGTCCAGGGCGACAGCAGCACCGGCAACAGCCACAGTGACGGCAGCAGCACCAGCAGCGCACAGGCTGCCAGATCGGCTTTATGCTCGTGGAGCAGAGGCATGGCGCGCAACAGTCAGGGACAGCCGGACGAGGGAAACGCCGGATCGGCGCGCTCCGGGTGTCCGTGTGGTCCACGCGGCCCCGGACCTGCCTGACACGGAGGATCAGGGATGGGGATCCGGGTCCCGGTCTGGGGACCGCGTGGACCATGGCACCCGGGATCTCCGCCTCTGCCGGATGCAGAGCAAGATCCTGCCGATCCCATGGACGGAAGCCTAGGAAGCCAACGCGGCCGCGTTGGCATACAACGTGGTGGGCGAAACTTCGGCCAAGGATCGCAGTCGGATGGCTGGGGCCGGAAAAACACTTTGGGCCGTGATGGGATTCGGTACCGCATACACCTGCAGGCCAGCCCGCAGCGCGGCGACCGTGCCGGGCAGCGAGTCCTCGAAGACCACGGTTTCGGCAGCCGTGAGCCCCAGTCGTTTCAGGACCAGCAGGTAGAGATCCGGGGCGGGTTTCAGGCGGGTCACGTTTTCCCGCGTGCAGATGACATCGAAATTGTCCTTGTAGTTGCGCTGATTCAGATGCCCTTCCACCCAGGGCAAATCCGAATTGGAGGCGATCGCGATTTTCAAACCGGCTGCCCGCAAGGCCGGTACCAGTGAGGTGACGCCTTCGCAGAAGTCCTTTTGGGCCACATTGGCCCGCACGGCCCTGGAGTGCTGTTGGCGCAATTCCTCCCGGTCAAACGTCTGCGCGGTGCGTGCCGTCAGCAAATCCAGCAGACTGGCATCCACCCAGGTGCCGACATATTGGATCCAGTCCTGCAGGGTGAGCCGGGCGCCCAAAGAGTGGAAAATCCGCTTCCATTCCTCGTATTCGGCCGACTCCGTGTCCAACAACAGACCGTCGAAGTCGAAGATGACAGCACGCAGCATGGTCAGGTCTCCTGGTGGCAATGCAAGGTCAGAGCGGTGTCATACACCTGTTGCGTCAGGGCGGCAATCCGATCCCAGCGAAAATACCGGGCCACTTTCGCCTGGGCCGCCGCCACGCGCCGGCGGGACTGTTCCGGGTACGCGATCAGATGGTCTACCGCCCACGCGATGCTGTGCGGATCGTCGGGAGTCACCGTCAGGCCGGTTTCCTCGTGATCGACAACTTCGGCCAGCCCACCGGTGTGCGAGGCCACCACGGGACAGCCTGCCGCCATGGCTTCCAGCGCCACAATACCAAAGGGTTCGTACAGACTCGGCATTACCGCCGCGTCCGCGGTTTGCAGCAAACCATTGCGCTCCCGATCGGCAATGTAACCCAGCAGCGACACGTGGGCGGCCAGGCCCCGGGCGGCAATATCCGTTTGCAGATTCAAGCTGCTTTGTCCGGCTACCACCAGGTGCACATGGGGGTGACGGGCCAGGATCACCGGCATGGCATCCAGCAGCACGTGCAGGCCCTTGCAGTGGGAGGGGCGTCCGATGAACAGCAGCAGAAACTCGCCCTGGGCTTTGAAGCGCTGCGTAAGCCGCCCGACTTCCGCCGCGTCGGTTGTGAAAATGCTGGGGCCGCATACTCCGTTGGGAATGATGTCGAACTGGTGCCGGGGATGCTGAAAGGCCTCCATGAGGTTGTCCCGCATGTAATGGCTGCACACAATGACCTTGTCCGAAGCCCGGCACAGGGCCGCTTCCCAGTCATGGATCCGGTGGCTCAGCTCGGTGACGAGATGCCCGTAATGGCGCCCCATTTCCGTGGCGTGGAAGGTCGTCACCAGCGGCACCTGCCAGACTTGATGCAACTCCAGGGCACTGGAGGCGGTCAGCCAGTCATGGGCGTGGATCAGGGCGACAGGGTATGTCTGGGCCAGGATCTGGGCCTGATCCAACAGCTGTTGATTGAGCCCCAGCGTGTAGCCGACCAGATCCTGAGCGCCATCGTACACGTTGCCCCGGGCCTGGCCCGGCCAGGGGAAGCGATGCACAAACGCCCGGGGCCCCACCTGTTCGAAATCGGGCGCTGCGGGAACCGCAGGGGTCAACAGATGGATTTCGTACCGGGAATTCCGCAGGGCCTGGACCAGGGCCGTGACATGCCGCCCCATGCCGCCCACGATATTGGGTTCGTATTCCCATGAACTCAAAAGGACGCGCCGCGGTGGGGCGGACGAGACTGGACTGTACATCGGAAATGCCGGGTGCGGTTGCAGGTCGCTCAGGTGCCAACCCCGTTCCGGGCCGGCCGCGCGGTGCCGCCCGGCGACACCGCGTGGCCGGCCGCATATACCAGGCTGTGAATATACTGGGGGGCCACCCGATCCCACGTGTAACGGGTTTGGATCAGCTGCCGGCCGGCCTGGCCCATGGCCCGCCGGGCTTCCGCATCCAACGTTGCCATTTTCTGCACCGCGTCCACAATGGCCTGGTCATCATGGGGGGCCAGAAGCAGGCCGGTTTCCGGTGTTACAAGCCGGCGACTGGCTCCTACATCGGTGGCGATCACCGGTCGGCCATGGCTCATGGCTTCCATGACCACCGTGGGCATGCCTTCCTGCAAGGAAGGAAAAATGCAAGTGCCGGCTGCCCGGTATTCCTGGTGCAGCGCGGCGCCGAACTTCGGGCCCGCCCATACCACATTGGACAATCCACTGCGGCGCACCGCGGACACCATGGGGCCGTCTCCGACCAGCCGCAGCCTGACCTCCGCAGCCTGCAGCCTGCGGAACGCCTGCAGCAACTGGGCTATTCCCTTGCGAAACTCGATTGTGCCTACAAACAGAAAGAGCCGCGGGTCGCCCAGGTCGCCCTGCGCGGGCACCACCGCCGTATCGTCAACGGCATTGGGCAGATGCAGGATCTGCGGCGCCGGAATGCCGAGGTGATCTGTCACCAGTGCGTTCATCCTGCCCCCCATGGACACCACATAGTCCGCGTTTTGGGCCAGGCGCGTGCGGGCCCGGATACGCGGCCAGTAGAACAGCAGGTCTTTCAGGGCCGGCCGCGGTGTGGTCCGCAGATAGTCGCCAAAATATTGCGGCTGAAACTGCAACAGACCGTGGTCGTTGACCACCACGGGGAAAGACTTTCGTTTGACATAACGAGCAAGCGCCAAGCCGTCGCTGTAGCCCAGATCGTATTGGCGGGAGCCGATCCACCGATTCACGAAGCCCGCGAAGTCCATGACCGTACGGCCAAAGGGCACCGTGTATTCCCGGATGCGGGGCAACCGGGCGAAGTGCACCGTCGCGTAGGGATGCAGCACATCGATCTCGTGGCCTGCCGCAGCCAGATGCCGAATCAGGTGGCAGGAATGCAGACCCGAACCCCCGACTACATCGGGAAAGAGGTGCGGCGTGGCAAACAGAATCTTCATGGTCAGCGGCCGTAGCGCTCTATGTTGGCTTGATGTTCGACGAAAGTGCGCGCGAAGGCATGGCCGCCGCCCGGCCCTGCGGTATGGAAGAAACAATAGACAGTGCCCGCAGGCTGCAAGGCGGCATTGAGAGAGTCAAGACCGGGATTGGATATGGGCCCCGGTGGCAACCCGGGATTGAGAAACGTATTGTAAGGGGACTCCACCAAAGTATAGTCCTCTATTTGGATGGGAGGCCACCAACCGGTTGCCGCGCTGCCCAGCGGGTACTGCACCGTGGGATCGGATTCCAGGTAGGGACCCCGTACTTCGTTGTTGCATCGCCCTTCCAACCGATTGTAGTACACACTGGACACCAAGACTCTTTCCTCGGCCAGCACAACCTCCCGTTCGACGATGCTGGCCAGGGTGACCAGATCCCGCATGGGCAACGCGGCACCGCGCTGAATCAGGTCCTGTCCGCCGAATTTCCTGTCGAAGTTGTCCAGGAACTTGGCCACGATGGGCTCCACCCGCTCTGTGTTGATGGGAAACCGGTAGGTGTCCGGAAAGAGAAATCCTTCCAGGGATGTGGCCGGCGGCAGGTCATACAGAAAAGGGTAGTCATCGAAGATGGCCAGGGCCCGCGGATGCGTAACTGCCTCCAGGAAGCGCTCTGCGTCAATGACATGGTGGTCCTCCAGCCGGGCCGCGATCTGCTCCATGCGCAGGCCCTCCGGTATGGTTACAGCCACCTCGTCGTAACTGGCCGTTTGCAGGGCCATGGCCAGTTCCGGCATCGTCATGTTGCCGGACAGCAGAAAATTGCCCGCGGCAAGATGATGCTCCAGTCCTTCGACCCGCAGATAGAGGTTGAACAGCTCTGCATCACTGACATAGCCTGCGGATTCCAGACGGTAGGCAATGTAGCGGGCCGGTTCTCCGGGGTAAATGGTAAACGGGCGGATTTCCGGGTTTCCCGGAGGACGCGCCCAGAGTTCTGCCTGCTGCATTTCCAGTGCGAAGGCCAGAATCCAGTGCTCGATGTTGTCAGGGGTCAGGACAGCGGTGGCCTGATGAATGTCCCACAGTCCACTGGCCGTGGTCGGGTCTTCCGCCCGGTCGGCACGGCTGTATGCCCAGGCGAAATTCAGACTCCACATCACCACCGCGGCCGTTACGGCAATCCCGACCAGTCGTAGCCCGCCCCGCAGGATCCGGGCTGGATGGAGGCTGTTCTCGGTACGGGGGGCCAGGGCGCTGCGCAGTCGCTGCCGATAACCGGTCAGGCGTTGGCGGCGTGTCGGGGGCGACAGGGGAGAAAATGCAGACACGGGACAGTGGTGAACGTTTCAGACTGCACGGAAAGGCCCGGCTGCCGACAGGCAGCCGGGTCAGGGATTGATCGAGCCCCAAGGCAGGGACCCTGCAGAGATGGATTGCGCTCTCATGTAGTCCTCAAGCAGCAGGGCGGCAGCCCAGGCATCTTCCTGCACGCGCGGTGCGCCGTGCGCGGCCAGCTGTGCACGCGCGGCTGCGGAGGTGAACTGTTCGTCCCAGAAGATCACGCGGCGGGCTTGTCCCGGCGCATGCTGTTGCTGGAATTGCACAAAGCGGCGGGCCCATTCCTGGATATACACGGCCGGCGGGTGATCCACCCGATTCTGCCAGACCGGCAGGCCACAGACGACAGTGTCCACCGCTTCCGCTTGCAGGAATGCGCCCAGGCGGGTGAAATCCCGGCGACGACTGGTCCGCATCAGGACTGTACGTGGCGTGGCGGCAGTCCACCATGGGTCATTGAAGGCGATGCCGATGCGGCGCCGGCTTACGTCCAGCCCCATGAGTTTGGGTTTCAGCACCATTGCGCGCTGTCCCCCGGTTCAGGTGGGAACATGCGCATGCACCCGGATACGGTGGGACAGACGGGGCAAGGTCGCTTGGGTAGGGGGAAACAGTTCCACCTGTGGGGTTCCCGCGGGAGACCAGACCGCCAGCCGCACTACGGCTTCCTCCGGGGAAAGTCCCGCCACCGCCTGTCGCACCTGCTGCGCTTGAATTTCAGGGACGTAATCCACGGCAGCGGCAACGGCAAAATTCAGTTCGGCCCCGGTCCATACGGGATCCGGCTGCAAAGACAAATCCAGACTGGCCGGTTGCAGCAGACCGCCCGCGGGCGTGTGCTGTGCTACCTGGCGCATGACGTATGCCACCATGTCGTCGGTATGCACCGCGATGCCACTGATGTTGACCATCATGGTCATGGTGAGTGCCTCGGTCTCCTCGCCGGGAAAGAAGTCGGTCGCAGTCCATTGCAGTGCGACGTCAAGACTGGCGGGAGGCAGCCATTCGCCGTCTGCCAGTGCGGTGGTCAGGATCTGCCAGGCCGTGGCTTCAGCCTCGGCCAGCAGCTCGACCTGCAGACGGTCGCTGTCCGCCAGCGCGACGACCGGCCGCAGCTCCGAGGTGCCCCCTGTGGTGGGCTGCGGGTTGGTAATCCACAGTTGGAATACGAAAGGGCCCGCGATGTGGGTGATACTGTTGGGCGGCACATTGCCGCTCTCCCCAGGTTCCACCGCTTCAATGGCGACCGGTTGCTGATATTGGGAACTGGCCGGGACCGTGACTTCCGCGGTGGTGACAAAACGAATGGCCTGGCCCGTGCCGGTCTGTACCACGGTGCCTGACGGCACCGTGACCGGCTCCTGAGTCTGGTTGACGGCGAGCAGAACCCCGGTGGCTTTGGCGGTGGGCAACAATTTGCGGGCCGAGACGGGGCCTGTGCGGCTGAGTTCCTGGGCCGCAGAGACAAAACGGGCCGGGATCCGGCCGATGTCGTTATCCGGTCCCTCCAGGGCCAGGCTGGCCGTCATGGGCACCAGGACATCCAGGTGACGGACTGCGGGATGCACCGTCACGGTCGCGGCGGGCACGACCAGCCTGACGAAGCCGAAAAAGCCTGCCCCTCCCGCCAAGAGCAGGATCACCGAGGCGATCCAGGAGAGCCATGACCCGTGCCGTGGCCGGCGGGATGACACCACCGGCGCAGGCATCGGTCCCGCCGGATGGCCCCGTCGCTTCCGGCCTGCGGAGCGGGACGGAACAGGCGGCAGCCGGGTCAGGTACTGGGCGGCCTGGTCCACCGAATCGAAAACGGGAATGTGCAACGCCCGCGCCCGGCGCCTCAGCCTGCTGTGGGGGCTGACGATGGCCAGAGGCACCCCGGCGAGTTTGCAGCGGCGAAGAATGGCCTGCAGACCGCTGCCCATGGACACTCCGGACGGCCAGGCCGCGACGGTCAGGATGACCGGTTGACCGGTTGCGAAGATGCGGTTTCCCAGCAAATCCGTCAGACGGCTCTGGCTTTGCACGTTAAGCGTCGAGCACACGGAGGGCTGTGCAGAAGGGAGCACGTTGCCGCTTGGGGGTGTCGGTCTGTTCGGGTCAGGGGGACGGGGCCAGTTGCGCCGAGATGGTGCTGGCCACTTCCTGCAAGGCTGCCGACAGACCCGCCGCGTTCTTGCCGCCGGCTTGGGCAATGTGCTGCCGGCCGCCACCTCCCCCGCTGATGCAGGGCGCGGCTTGCTGGACCAGCTGGCCGGCATGCAGCCCGCGGTCGGCGAGGCCCTTGGCGACGGTGATCACCAACATGGGTTTCCCTGCGATATTCGCCGCCAGCGCCACTACGCTCTCCCCGAGGCGATCCTGGATCAGATCGCTCATTTCCCGCATCATCTCCAGGCCTTGGGCCTGCACGGTCTGCAGTACGCATGGCACCCCGTCGAATTGCCGGGCCTCGCCGACCAGACTGTCAATCCGGTCCTGGATCTGGGCGCGCCGGCCGCGCTGGACTTCCTGGCGCAGCCGGGTGTTTTGTTCCAGCAGGGACTGGACGGACTGTTCTACCATGTCCGGCTGCGTCTTGAGCCTGGAGGCGACACGGCCCAGGCGGTCAAAGGCCGCGGCCACGTATCGATTGGCCGCGGCTCCCGTAACCGCTTCAATACGGCGTTGTCCCGCGGCACTGCTGCCTTCACTGACAATGAAGATGGTGCCCAGTTCGGAGGTGGCATGCACATGCATGCCGCCGCAGAGCTCCAGACTTACGGCGTGTTCGCGGCCAATGCGCACCACGCGTACCACCTCTTCGTATTTCTCGCCAAAGAGTGCCATGGCTCCGCCCGCCACCGCCTCTGCATAGGGTTGCCAGACGGTCGTGACCGGACTGTCGGCCAAAATGGCCGCTTGCAGGTCAGCCTGGACTTGGCCGATCTCCGTAGGGGTCATGCCCCGTTCGAACGTGAAGTCGAAACGCAGACGGTCGGGAGCCACCAGGGATCCCGCCTGATGCACGGTGGGCCCCAGCTGGCGGCGCAGGCAGGCATGGAGCAGATGGGTAGCCGTGTGGTTGCGTTGGATGGCTTGCCGGCGCTCCGCGTCGATGGCGCACTCCACCGTGCTGCCAACGGTCAGGTGCCCCTCTGTCATCGTGCCGGTATGCACCACGAGTCCCGGTACGGGACAAAATACATGGGTGACCGTCAGGCGGCCGGACCCGCTGCCTTCCACCGCCGCAATCTGACCGGTATCGCCCACCTGGCCCCCGGCTTCTACATAGAAGGGAGTGGTGGCCACCATCACATCGACCGTTGCACCGGGGCCCGCGCTGTCTACCGCCACACCGTCCTGGACCAGCGCCAGGACGGAAGTCCGGGTGCGGAAAACACCGTCAAAAATGGTTTGGGCCGCGCCGCGCGCATCCAGGGCGCCGGCTGCCTGCAGGCGGCGCAGCAACTCCCCATACAGGGGCGCGCGGGGGGCCGCAGGGGTCTCCATGGCCTGTCTGCTCCGTTCTTTGGCTTGGGCAGCCAGGGCCTGAAATTCGTCCACGTCCACGGTCATGCCTTCTTCCCGGGCCAGATCCCGCGTCAGGTCCAGGGGAAAGCCGAAGGTGTCCCAGAGCAGGAAGGACTGGGCACCCGTAACCGTGGTGGATCCTTGCTGCCGATTTTCCTGCACCATGTTTTCCAGATGACCCATCCCCAGATTCAGGGTCTGCAGAAATCGTGTCTCCTCCGCTGTGACGGTCGCGCTGATCATGGGCTGCCGGTGCCTGAGTTCCTGGAAGTGACTGCCCATTTCCTGGACTACGCCTTCCACCACCTGGGCCATGAAGGGTTCCAGAAACCCCAACGTGCGGCCGAAACGCGCCGCCCGTCGCAGGATGAGGCGCGTAATGTAATTGCGTCCTTCGTTGCCGGGCAGGACCCCATCCGCGATCAGAAAGGTCGTGGCGCGCGCATGATCGGCAATAACCCGGTATGCCACCAGATGGGCCTGGCGCTGGGCATCCGTGTGGTCCGCCAGTTGCTGTACCAGGTCCATCAAATACAGGAAGCCGTCCGTGTCGTAGTTGTTGTTGCAGCCTTGCAGGATGCTGGCCACGCGTTCCAGGCCGGCCCCGGTATCGACCCCCGGCGCCGAGAGGGGGGCCAGGGTTTGGGGCGTGATCTGGTCGTATTGCATGAAGACCAGATTCCAGAATTCCAGATACTCGTCATCCCGGTTAACGCCGTCCGCGTGCTGGTCCTGCAGCTCGCCCCAAAAGTAATGGATCTCTGAGCAGGGCCCGCAGGGTCCGGTTTCCCCCATGGACCACCAGTTGTCTTTGCGGCCGAACTTCAAAATGCGCGCCGGATCGGCGCCTGCGGCGCGCCAGAGCTGCGCTGCTTCGTCATCGTCTTCGTAGATACTGAACCACAAGCGGTTCAAAGGCAGGGCCCATTCCTCCACCAGCAGCTGCCACGCGAACTGTATGGCCTGCTCCTTGAAGTAATCCCCAAAAGAGAAATTGCCCAGCATTTCGAAGAAGGTATGGTGCCGGGGGCTCACACCGACTTCGTCGAGATCGTTGTGCTTGCCGCTGACCCGCAGACATTTCTGGGAGGTGACGGCGCGGGTGTAGGGGCGTTGCTCCAGCCCCAGCAGCGCATCCTTGAACTGCACCATGCCGGCGTTCGTAAAGAGCAATGTATCGTCGTTGTCCGGGACCAGATTGGCGCTGGGCACAAAGCGATGTCCCTGCCGTTCGAAGAACTCGATGTAGCGGCGGCGAACTTCGTTGATATGGGTGGGGGGCTGTATCATCAGCGGCCTCGACACAGGCAAAAGAAACGAAACCGTTCCGGATTTGGCAACACGGCTTAAACAGCCAAACAACAGAGGGCATTATACTTGCCTCTACGATCGGGCGCGAGGTTGAAGTGTACAGATGCGGCTGCGCGGCAATCCCGCAGACCGGACACCGTTGCGCTCGGGTCCCGTGCAGATGCAATTCCGGTACCTGGACTCTATGGCATGACCATCCAACTGCTTTCCGCCGAGGTAGTGGCGCAGATCGCCGCCGGGGAGGTCATCGAACGCCCGGTCAACGTGGTAAAAGAGCTGGTGGAAAACAGTCTGGATGCCGGAGCCTGCAGCATCCAGGTCAGTCTGCAGGAGGGGGGTCTGGTCCAGATCCAGGTGGAGGACGACGGCTCCGGCATACCGGCCGAGAATTTGGCACTGGCCTGTCAGCGGCATGCCACCAGCAAAATCCAGGATGTGGGACAGTTGTCCCGGATCTCCACGCTGGGCTTTCGGGGCGAAGCTCTCTACAGCATTGCGGCAATCAGCCAGGTCACCATCACCTCTCGCACTGTACAGTCCGCGTTGGCCCACCGGCTGCACATCGAGTGCGGGACCGAAGTCGACCGGACTACCCTGGGGCGCGCGCCCGGTACCACGGTCACGGTGGCACATCTCTTTGTCAACACTCCCGTACGCAAGCGGTTCCTCAAATCGCCCGCTGCGGAAGCCGGTCGGGTGGCCAGGTTGCTGCAGAGACTGGCCTTGGCGCGCTCAGACGTGCGTTTTGGTTATCGGCACAACCGGAAATCCCTGCTGCAGACGAACGGCCAGGGAGATGTGCGGGAATTTCTCTATGACCTGCACGGCCCGGAGTTGGTGAAAGGCCTGATACCGGTGAAGGCCCAGTTTGAAGACTGCCGTCTGTCTGGCTATGTGGGCGCGCCGACCCAACACTTTGCCCATCGTACCCAGATCGAGATCTTCGTCAACGGACGGTGGATCCAGGATCGTACTCTCGTGCAAGCCGTGGTGCAGGGCTATCACGGGCGCCTGCCGATCGGGCGCTTTCCTTTTGCGCTGGTCTTTCTTGCTCTGGACCCGGCGCAGGTGGATGTCAATGTCCATCCGCAGAAAACCGAGGTGCGTTTTGTGGCGGAGCGGCGCATCTTCGGCATGGTACGGCGGGCGGTGGAAAGAGCCTTACTGGCCGAGCAAGGGATTCCCGATGCCGGCGTGCAAGGCAAGGCCTACACGGAACAGTCTCCGGTGAGGCCCCCCGCCCCACCGGAGGAGCGGCAGGCCGCATTGCCGCTTGAGACGCCATCCCCCATTACTTTCAACCTGCGTTCCCATGACCGCCTGCCGGCAGGCGCGACGGGCCAACCCGTTGCGGGTCACGGTGCATTGCCGATCCTGCACATCATCGGCCAGGTGGGCTCCATGTACATTGTGGCGGAAAGCCCGACGGGCATGGTGCTGGTGGATCAACATGCGGCGCACGAAAGGGTCCTGTACGAAAAATGGTTGCACAGGGCCCGGACCGGATCGGAGCATATGGCGGCCCAGCAGCTGCTGACGGCTTTGCCCCTGCACGCGGGCCAGGAACTCGCGGGCCTGGTGGCCCAGCACTTGACCCTGCTGTGTCAGCTGGGCTTCGAGATTGAGGAATTCGGCCGTGAATCCTTTATCGTGAGGGCGATCCCGGCCTTTCTGGCCCATCATCAGCCCGAAGCACTGCTCCAGGATCTGCTGCACGCGTTGGGGAAACACCGCAATCTGGGAGTCGAGGAGCTGGAAAGCCAGCTGGTCAAGGTCATTTGCAAACGGGCCGCCATCAAGGCAGGCCAGGTATTGGGTTTCGGCGAAATGGAGGCGCTGCTGGTGGGGTTGGGAGCATGTGACGCTCCTCTTACCTGTCCCCATGGCCGACCCACCCTGATCCAGTTCACCACCGGCTCCCTGGAAAAGGCTTTTGGCCGTACTTAGCCGGAATCGTGGCAATGGCCGCGGCCTGACACTGTGTCTGACTATACTCCGGGCTGGTGCTCCCCACCGCCTGCCCCTTGGCACGGTACAGCCGGCAGGGCGCCGCCCCCTTGTGGCGGGAACTGGCCTGTGGTGCCCGCTGCACCGCCAGCGCAAGGTCCGAGGCCGGTTGTATCCGGATCCTGCGGATATCGGGACTGACTCCGGGGATGGCGGGAAACATTCCGGGATCTGTCGCAGGGTACAGAGTGAAGAATTCAGTCCTTATGCTAGAATCTGCAGCTGCATTGCGGGGAACCCGGCTGTGCTGTCCCGAGATTACCAGGACCATGATCGGGGTGGAAGGCCCGCCCCCCGGTTTCAGGAGATCACCTGTGAAGGTACAAACCGCGCCTGTCGCCAACCGCGAGCTGAGAGTCACAATCGAGGTGGAGGAAGCGGTGGTGGTGGCTGCCTTGCAGCAAGCGGCATCAATTGCGGCGCAGACCATCAAGATCCCGGGCTTTCGCAAGGCCAAGGTACCTTATCGCGTGATTGAACGGTATGTGGGGCGGCCCGCCTTGCTGTCGCAGATCCACGAGCGGCTGGCCAATGAGACCGTGCAGACATACTTGCAGGAGAGCCGCCTGGGTGAAGTGGAAAACGTAACGGTAGAGAACATCCAGGATGATCCCGTCACCTATACCTTCCGGTTGGCCCTGGAGCCCTATACGGAACTGGGGAATTACGCGGAGCTGCGCATCGAGCCGCGGGATTTGGCATTGACGGAGGCGGAACGCACACAGGAAAAGACCCGGGTGCAGGAGCAGTTTGCCGAATCGGCCGAGGTGGCCGCAGCCGCGGATTGGCAGGATTGGGTCACGCTGGATGTAAAAAGTGTAGTCCTGGACGAAGCACGAAATCCCACGGACGAAGTGATCCTGGAAGAAGAAAACTGGCAGGTGACGTTGGACCGGGAGGGGACGCTGCAGCCGCCGGGCCTGGAACAGGCCATCATTGGGCTGGCCGCGGGGCAGGCAAAGACATTTGACCTGGCCTATCCCGAGGACAGTCCCAGCGTCTATGCCGGCAAGAGCGTGCGCTTCGATCTCAAGGTCGTGGCGGTGGGACGCTATGTGAACCCGGAATGGAACGCGGAGCTGCTGGCCAAGGTCATGGACGACGAAAGTCCGGACCGGCCGCTGGCGGAGTACGAAGAGGTCTTCTGGAATCGCCTCGGCCACGACAAGGCGCAGCGGATCTTTCAGGAAGAATTGAATGAAGCCTTTGCCGCGTTGGAAACCCTGTCCATTCTGGAATATCCCCAATTTTCGGTAGATGCCCAGATCGACTTCCTGATCAACCAGCAAATGCGGGGACTGGAGCGGCTGGGTGTCCGCAATCTGGAAACCTATCTGCGCTATACCCAGCAGACTCTCGAAGAATTTCGGAAATCCCTGGAGCCGGAAGCAACGGCAACCCTCAAACAGAACCTGCTGACCTGGGATTTCATCCAGAAACACCAAATCGAAATTCCGGCGGAGCAGCAAGAGCGGCTGGAACAACAGTCCGCGGAGCAGGCGGCCCGGATGATGGAGACGGACATGGGCCAGCGTGAAGGGGTGACCCTGGAGGGCATCACCAGCTCCCTGCTCCAGCACAGCATGTCGGAAACCCTGCGCCACCTGGGGCGCAATGCCTTGCTGGAAATGTGCACGGGCGGCGCGCATTCCCTGGTGCAATATGCCGAGCATCTGCCGGCCCTGACACTGCCGGACCGGGCTCCGGCCGCAGAAACGGCGGCCGCGGAGGTCCCGGTGCCCGCAGCGGAATTCGGCGCTGCACAGAATGCAGCGTGATCGGCTGCGCTCCGCGGCGGACCATCCCGTTTTACTTACACACTTCAAACATTCTGTTTGCTCTGGCGGGCATACAATGGGGTTGCGCGGGACCGCGGCAGCCAGGACCCGCCTCGCCCCATGCCAAGGAGCTTTGATTATGGAAAACAGGACCGGCACCTACATCCCCCAGAGCATTGTGCCCATGGTGATCGAGTCATCAGGGCGCGGGGAGCGCGCCTACGACATCTACAGTCTGTTGCTGAAAGAGCGGATCATTTTCCTGGGCCATCCGATCACGGATCAGGTGGCCAATCTGATCGTGGCCCAACTGCTGTTCCTGGACCGGGAAGACTCCAGCCAGGAAATCCGGATGTTCATCAACAGTCCGGGAGGCAGTGTCTACGCGGGCCTGGCCATTTACGACACGATGCAGATGATTACGGCCGATGTCAGCACGTTTGCCGTCGGCGTGACCGCCAGCATGGGTACCGTGTTGTTGGCCGCGGGCGAAAAGGGCAAACGCTTTGCCTTGCCCCACGCCTGTGTCCACTTGCACCCGGCCAGCAGCGGCATGCAGGGCTACACCGAAGATGTGCGGCGGGCGTTTCGCGAGCAGGAACGTCTGCAGACGCAGCTCTTCTATCTGGTCGGTCAGCACACGGGTCTGGACTGGCGCCAGGTCGAGCAGGACTTCGAACGGGATCGCTACATGGATGCCTTGGAAGCCCGGGAATACGGGTTGGTTGACGATGTGCTGGGCAATACGGAGCATGTGGTTTCGGTCCGCGACGGGGTCGTCCATGTACCGTCTCTGAACGGCAATGTCCCCCAGCACGAGGACAAAGTCGGTGCCTAGTGTTTGACTCCCAGATGGAAGGCATCTGCAATTTCTGCGGTGCCTCGCGCAATGCGGTCTCGTCCATGTTTCCCGGGTTGAAACATGGCGCCCAGATTTGCGATCAGTGCATTCTGGAGATGGCAGCTTCCATCGGTCTCCAGGAGGCAGCAGACCCCAAAGAGGGAAGTGGCCAGGCCGCGCCGCAGGCACAGGCAGGCGACGCGGGCCCGGCCGACAGCGGTTTCCGGCTTGGGCCGATACCCAAACCGGTGGAAATCGCGGAGTACCTGGGCCAATATGTGATTGGGCAGGAACAGGCCAAGAAGGTCCTGGCGGTCGCGGTATACAACCACTACAAGCGGGTTACGCATGCCTTGGGTACGGGCCCCGATGCCGTGCCACGCCCTGATGAGGACGATGCCGTCGAACTGGCCAAGAACAATGTGCTGTTGATCGGACCGAGCGGCTGTGGCAAGACCCTGCTGGCTCGCACGCTGGCCCAACTGCTGGATGTGCCCTTCACGATTGCCGACGCCACCTGCCTGACCGAAGCCGGCTATGTGGGTGAGGACGTGGAGAGCCTGCTGGTGGGATTGCTCCAGGCCGCGGATTGGCAGCCCGAGAAGGCGGCGTACGGCATCGTCTATGTCGACGAAATAGACAAGATTGCCCGCAAGGCCCAGGAATCGGCCAGCATCACGCGGGACGTGAGCGGAGAAGGGGTCCAGCAGGCGTTGCTCAAGATCATTGAGGGGGCCATCACCAATGTACCACCCCAGACCGGCCGCAAGCATCCGCAGCAGGAGTTCATTCAGCTGGATACCAGCCACGTACTGTTTATCTTCAGCGGCACTTTTGAGGGATTGGCGGACATCGTGGACAAACGGGTGGGCGGCCGGAACCGGATGGGTTTCCAGCCCATGGCCCGGGAGCCCGGGCCGAAAGCCCCGCCAGCCGCCCGGCACTTGGCCGGGTCTGACGATCCGGACGAACGCAAGCTGGAGGTGCAGCTGCAGGCCGCTGAGACAACACAGCGGCTGCAGAACGAGAGTCTGGCGCAAGTCCTGCCCGAAGATCTCCGGAAGTACGGTTTTATCCCCGAATTCATCGGGCGGCTGCCGGTCATCACCAGTCTGAATGGACTGGACCGGACTGCTCTGACCACCATCCTGACGGAGCCCCGCAACAGTGTCATTCGCCAGTTCAGGCAGCTGTTTCAGATGGAGGGGGTTGCGCTGGAATTCAAGCGAGACGCCATCACGGCCATCGCGGAAGAAGCCTTCAGCCGCGGTACCGGGGCCCGGGGCCTGCAGAGCATTGTGGAAAAAATCCTGCTGGACGTGATGTTTGAAGTTCCCAGCCGGGAGAACGCCACCAAGGTGGTGGTCAGCCGCAATGTCGTTACCAAGGGCTGGAAACCCCGAGTCATGACGGCGCGCGCAGAGAGGGCCATACCGCTCGCCCGTCAGGCCGCCTAACGTCCGGTCCCGACCCGGCGCGGTGCGACTCCAGGTCCCGGCCTGCCGACTTGACTTCGGAAGGAGCGGAGGCCACGGATTCGGCCTTGGTGAGTCCAGGCGCCGAGTCTGCCTGCGTTCGACACTGCCATACAGGCCTCTGTCGCGGTGCTCCGCCCCTGCACCAGGCAGACAGACCGGTGTCGGATATACCGGATGCCGGATCGATGAGGCAACTGCACTGCCTGTCCCGGTTTGTGCGGTGGCCATGCTCCCGGACGCTGGCCAGCTTCCTGGGGATCCGGGCGCTGTCTGCGGAACGGCAGTTTCCACAGGGTACCGGTCATGCGGCCTTGGACAGGAAGGCCTGGGCCATTTTCTGGTCCATAACGGACATGGGATAGGTATGAATCTGGGCCACGGGTACCCAACGGGATGCAGCCCAGAGGTCCTCGGTCGGCAGTTCGGGTCGGGTCTGGGCCCGATAGGTTCTTTGCCGGCGCCTGAAGTGACTGTACCCCTGTGTAAGGGACGGTCCTTCCTGTAGTCCCCAGACGATAAGTTGCAAGCCCTGCTGGACCAGTTGGGGGATTGCGGCGGGGCGCGCGGTCGTTGGGGTAGGCAAGGGAAGGGCCGGAAAACCCCACAGGCCGCTCAACATGTCTGACTCACGGTTGCGTACCAATAACACACATTGCGTGTTGTCAACGTGCGCTTCCAGGAAGAAACCCGCAAAATGTCGTTCGGGCAGTGCTGTCTTGCGGGTCTGCTGGGGCGTTGCCGGCAGGGTGCCCACGGCAAAGGTCCGGCAGGCCGGCGCCAAAGGGCATTCGGAGCACCGCGGCGTGCGCGGCAAACACACCTGGGATCCCAGGACCATCAGTGCTTCGGCCAACATGCCAGGGGGCATGACAGGTCGGGAATGCAGCAGCTCTCTGATCCGGTGCTCAATGGCATCTACATCCTGCTTGCGACTTTGGGTGAAGGACTTGTGCAGGAGGCGGCTGAAGAGCCGGACCACATTGGCATCAATGGCCGGTTCGGGCTGATTGAAGCAAAGGCTGAGGATGGCCCCTGCCGTATAGCGGCCGATCCCGGGGAGGGCCAGCAGCTCGTCCCTGGTAGCCGGGATCTGCCCGTGGTACCGGGCCATGATCAGGCGTGCCGCTTTATGGAGGTGCAGGGCCCTGCGGTAATAGCCGAGGCCCTCCCAGACCTGCAGAATCTGCCGTTCCGTGGCTGCGGCTACATCCTGCAACCGCGGGAAGGTCTGCATCCAGGTCTCGAAGTAGGGGACGATGGTGGCCAGTCGGGTTTGCTGCGCCATGACCTCGGCAATCCACACCGGATAGGGATCCCGGTGCCCGGGCCTGCCGACCCGCCACGGATACCAAACATATGCCTTCTCGTGCCAGGCTCTGAGCTGCGGGAGGCGGTGCTGGAGTGCTGCCCGCGCGGAGTCGGCGGGAAGATCGGGTGTCAAGAGGCACGATCCCGGCACACAGTCACAGGTACCGTTACTCTAGCCGGCAGGCATGGGCAGCTGGCAGGTCGTAAAGAGGAAGGAGGTGGCCAGAAGCAGCACAAACACTCCCCAGCCCCATACCGGCAGGCCCCAATAGGTACGCGGGGGCTTCTTGGGAGGAGGGGGCAACGGGAGTACAGTCTGGCACCGCCAGCAGAGCGTTTTGTCGTCAGGGTTGTGTTGACCGCAACTGGGACAGTCCACCAGCAGATCCGAAAAGACTTTGGTATGGATTGAGCAGCGAACGGGCAGAATCGTAACACAGTCCGCCGCGCCTCTCAAGGATAGCCATCGCCAATGCAAATGGCGCGGGCCTTGCGCAGGCTCTCATGGTGCCATTCTGCCTGTCTGCCGCGTGCGGGCGCAATGTTATCACCGGTGTCGTCCGGCATCACCCGGTGCGACCGGCTCACGTTGTGCAGGCAATGCTCCGTCCCCGCCGGTTCGCGCGGCAGGCGGTCGCAGCGGCCACTTTCGCTGCCGCCCGGCCGCGTGAATGCTGTGCGGTGGCGTCTGCAGGCTGTCCCGATTTCTGTTCATCCTGGTCTATCGCGGTTTGACACTCGATCGCACGGCACGCTCTGCGCGCTCATGTTTGCCGTCATCGCGTCCATCAAACAGATATACAAAAACAATTGGTGTCGAGGCAGTGTTGGCCGCCTCTGGCCTTATCGCCCTACGCGGTCTTCCAGGCCGGGAGCGATGGTACGGCGCGTCGCTTTCTGCCATTCCCGGGGTGGCACCTTGTGGGGCAGGGGGTGGCGAAACAGCGCCTGACCGAGCAAGGCCACCGCGATGCATACGTAGACAAAGCTGCCGGACACCCAAATGATGGCACCGCTGATCATCTGATCCTGCAAAGGCGTCAGAAAGTCCCGGGCCGCCTGGGCTGCATAGACGTCGTACAGGACCGAGGCGCGAAAAGCCAGACTGACTCCGATGAGCATGTTGGCGACTTCGCCCCCCACGATGAGATACAGAAAGCGCAGCCACACGGGCAGGGGCGCGTGCCAGCGGGGTGCCGCTGCCATGGCGTGCCACCAGAAAAGGAAATACGTCCCGAAATAGATCCAGAGCCCGGCATGGGCCCGCCAGGGGGCCATGTGGAGCCAGTGCACCACAAACGGATCATGCCAAAGGGCGAATATGCACAGGGTACAGGCCCAGACCACACCGGGCCCTGTCAGGGCCTTGAACCCGACTCCGGCCTTGACCATCCATGTCGCGGACATTGCGGGTGGCCGGGATCGGAATGCCGCGCACGCGGCCACGATGCAAGAGACGGCCTGACCGTGCCAGAGAAGCGGGGGTGCCAAGATGGCAACCAGTACCTGCTGCATGGCTCTGGCCCACAGGAAATCCTCCTGCAGGGAGGCCAAAGGGGAGATGGTGGCCACAGCCAGCAAGGCAGTTCCCAACGCAAAAGTGCCGGCCGGGCCCCGGCCCGGCGGTTGACCCGCAGCGCGCTGCCGCCGGTAACCGGCAATGTACAGGCTCACACAGGTCACCAGAAAGACTGTGGCACCGGGGTTCATGGACCAGGGCATGGCATAGGCCGGAAGGGATGGCTCCTGAAACCGGGCAGGCATGGGCCGGGAATGACGGTCTCGATTCCTCGCCGGTTTGTCTGTTCTCCCATTGTAGCCGTCCCGCGCGAAGATCAAGAGTGCACCAGCCTCCCCGATCTCCGCCGACGGCCGCTGTCCCGGAAGGTCGCCGGCGCGGAGCCCGTGCCGGAACTCCGTCCTGCGGTATGCCCGGCGCGCGGGCCCGGCTGCAGGAAACCGGTTTCCTCCGGCAAGCCGTCCGCTAGCACGTGTATCTCCGGACCGGAAACAAGAAGGGCTGGACGGTATAATATGTTTTGTTCTGTCCGTTGTATGTGCGCATCTGCATGTTGAAACAGTTAATCCTGTCCACCTCTTTCCAGGAGACCATCATCCGGGAGTCTCGGGCCGGCGCGCCCGAGGAGATCTGCGGAATTGTCCGCGGGCGGGATGGCAAGGCGTTGGAACTGTATGCCGCCCGGAACGAAGCCGAGAATCGCAGCATCAACTATCTGGTGGATCCGCAGGTCCTGATGAAACAGTTTCAGTTTGAGGAGCAGGGTGACGAGATGCTTGCCATCTACCACTCTCATCCTGCATCGGCAGCCTACCCCTCGGCGACCGATGCATGGACGGCTCAATATCCGGATGCCGTTTATCTGATTTGCTCTTTGGCGGCGCAACCCCCCGAAATCCGGGGCTTTCTCCTGCAGGACATGTATCTGGACTGCAATTTGTCGCGCCTGCGCCGCGAAGTGGATTTCCATGAAACCCGTCCCGGTCTTTTCGCCTATTATCAGGAACCCGGACGGGCCCTGCCCCCGGCCTTGGCCGCGGCCCGGGCCGATGGCACAGAGCCCTTTTACGTGGTGTTTCGGCAAGCAGACGACCCCCGGCAGGAGATCGAAGTCCGATATGTCCGGGTTTCCGAATCCCGGATCGTGCATGATTGAGGTTTCCCCCATGGCAGTCAGGCGTTGCGAGGGCATGTCGCCCGGAATGGAGCCCGGCTTGCGGTTTTTCCGGTGCACAACCCAGATCCCCTTTGGCCCCAGATAACAGGAGCACAGATATGTCTACCGTGTATATCCCCACGCCCCTGCGGCACTTGACCGCCGGCGCGTCCAAACTGGAAGTGGCCGGCAACTCCGTGGGAGAGGTGCTGCAGGCGCTTGAAGCCGATTATCCGGGCATTGCCGCAAAGGTCCTGGACCAGGATGGTCAAGTCAAGCGCTTCATCAATGTGTTCATGAACGATGACGAAATCCGATCGCTGGACGGTCTGGATACGCCGGTGCAGGACAGTGATCGCATTTCCATCGTGCCGGCCATGGCGGGCGGCCAGAGTAGCAGGCGAATCAAAACGGAATCCATGGGAAGAACAGGTGGTATATGGCCTACTTGAATCGGGATCAGTTGGTGGCAAAAGCCAAGCGCGAAATTGAAGAAATGACCGCCCAGCAGCTGCAGGGCCGGATGGACCAGGGCGATGATGTGACGGTCATTGATATTCGGGAAAGAGACGAATTTGTCCAGGGACATGTACCGGGGGCCACTTTCATTCCCCGCGGTTTCCTGGAACTGCAGGTGGAAGCACAGCAGCCGGATCGCGAGGAGCCGGTGGTGCTCTATTGTGCGGGCGGGGTGCGTTCGGCCCTAGCCGCCCGCAATCTGAAGGACATGGGCTACCGGAACCCGATTTCCCTGATCGGCGGGTTCAACGGCTGGAAGAACGCCGGCCTGCCCTTCACGGTGCCGACCGTCCTCTCGGACGCGCAGCAGATTCGCTACAGCCGTCACACCATGCTGCCGGATGTCGGCGAGGAGGGCCAGCTGCAGTTGATCGACAGCAGTGTGCTCCTGATCGGTGCCGGCGGGCTGGGCAGCCCCGCGGCCATGTATCTGGCCGCCGCGGGTGTCGGCCGCCTGGGGATCGTGGATTACGACACGGTCGACGTGTCCAATCTGCAACGCCAGCTGTTGCACGGCGAAAAGGATGTCGGCCGCCCCAAGATCGATTCCGCCGCAGACCGGTTGCAGGACATTAATCCGGATGTGGAGGTTGAGGGCTACAACGTGCCTCTGCGTAGCTTCAACGCCATGGACATCATCTCCGGGTACGACCTGGTCCTGAACGGGTCGGACAATTTCCCTACCCGTTACCTGGTCAACGATGCCTGTCATCTGCTGGGCAAACCCCTGGTGGACGGGAGCATCTTCATGTTTGAAGGGCAGGTCACGGTCTTTGAGGGGACGGGCCCGTGCTATCGCTGCCTGTATCCGGACCCGCCGCCGCCGGGCGAGGTGCCCAGCTGTGCGGAAGCCGGCGTCATGGGGGTATTGCCGGGCATCATCGGCTCCATCCAGGCTGTGGAAGCCATCAAGCTGATCGTGGGCTTCGGCGAGTCGTTGATCGGACGCATGCTGATGGTGGATACCGCGGATATGACTGTGCGCATTCTCAAGGTGGGCAAGAATCCCGCCTGCCCCTTGTGTGGCGACCACCCCACCGTGACGGAGCTCATCGACTACGAACAGTTTTGCGGTTTGCCGAGCCTGGCCGAGGATCCGATGGCCGTTCCCGTGCCGGCCTAGAACCCCGCCTCACCTTTGTGCGGTATAACCGTTGCAGTCGAAACCCGTCTCTCTGCTGGAGCTGATCGGCAATACCCCCCTGCTGGATCTTAGCTCCTGGGCGCACCGGTCGGGGGTTTCTCCGCACGTGCAGCTGTTGGCGAAAGCCGAGTGGTTCAATCCGGGGCAATCGGTCAAGGCCCGTGCCGCCAAGCAGATCGTGCTGGATGCCAGGGCCTCGGGAGAACTGCACCGGGACAAAGTGCTCATTGACAGCAGTTCCGGCAACACGGCCATCTCGTACGCCCAGATGGGTGCGCTCATGGGATTCCGGGTTCAGGTCGTGATGCCGGCCAATGTGAGTCCGGAGCGCAAAGCGCTGGTCTCCGCCTTCGGGGCCGAACTGATCGAATCGGATCCCCTGGAGGGCTCTGACGGGGCGATCCAAAAGGTCCGGGAACTGTTTGAGGCCCGCCCCGAGCTGTACTATTACGCTGACCAATACAGCAACCCCTCCAACTGGCGCGCCCACTTCCTGCATACCGGACCGGAAATCTGGGCGCAGACTCAGGGTCGGATTACCCACTTTGTCTGCGGGCTGGGGACGACTGGCACTTTTGTCGGGGTGGGCCGGTTCCTGCGCCGCCAAGGCGCTGCCGTGCAATTGGTTTCCGTGCAGCCCACCGATGAACTGTCTGTCATAGAAGGATTGAAACATTTGCCTTCTGCCCTCGTACCCGCCATTTACGATGCGTCGCTGGCCAATGCCGAGATAACCGTGGATCCGGAAACCGGCTGGGACATTACGCGGCGCCTGAGCCGTGAACAAGGTCTCTTCATCGGTCTGAGTGCCGGCGCGGCGGTGGCAGCAGCTCTGCAGGTGGCCCGAGCACAGGAGACCGGTACGGTTGTGACATTGCTGCCAGATGACGGCAGCAAGTACGTCAGTCTGGGGGTGTTCGACTGACGGAAATTTGCACGAGAGTCGCCTGGCTGCCTGTTGCTTGGCAGAACCGGGATCAGGAGGCGATCGGTCCGGTTGGATGTTGGACCAGAAGGGTGTTGGGGATTGTTTACTCCCGCCTCCGGCATGGGGATTGTGCAATGGTATCTTGGTGCATGAGGTGGGGGACCAGTCACCCACAGTGAGCAGGGTCCTGTTGTTCCTCGTGGCCCGGGGTGAATTTGAAGGATAGGCTGATTTGCCCGGATCAGTGGGCTCCTGTCAAGGATTTGTTGTAGAGATGTATCATTCCCCAACGGTACGAAGGCACATCGCCCCCGAAATCCGTTGCCGCGACATGGCAAGGTATCGGCGGCCTGTGGGGGGAAACCGCACCAATACTCCGTGGCAGACCAGGCAATACCCGTGCTGATGATTTGGGCAACGGCAATCCTTGCGCTCATCAATACACTGCCGATCGGACATTGACAGCGCGGATGAGGCTCCATGCGCGGTTTGGTCCAGACTTGTCGTTATGGCGAGAAGTCCTGTCGATGTTACGATGCCGAGAAACCGACTTTGCATGAAGTGCGAGGGTATGGCCGCGCTTGGGAATCCGCGCGCACCGTTTCCTGTTTTCGCTTTCCTGTGCCAGGGGAATCCGTCATTGAAATCTCCTGTCACCCGCTTGCCTTGACAGCAAACCCGGCACAACCAGGATGGTCCTTGACTGTCAAAACAGCAGACTTGGACTTGCCACACCCCGTCTACCCGAGGCTGACCGGGTTGCTGGGTGGCCCCGATTCCACCGAGAGCACGGATCGCCCAATCCACTCGATCAGAGCGCCCTCAACGGGGGGATGGTCCCAGCGCATGCTGCGCACTGGCATTGATGCGCCAAATCGGGTACACGCTGGCCAGAACAGACGCCCCAGCGGCCACCGCAGCAGCCTTGGCAATCTCCAGGGGTTGCAGGTGCCAGTCCAGAGCCCAGCCAAAGGATCTCAGGTTGATGACATAAACGAGAATGAGGGAAAGTACCAGCCCCGCCGGTATGGCCAGCAGCGTGGCACTCAGTCCCAGCAGCCCGGATTCCATCAGCAGGAGTTTGCCCATCTGCCACCGCGTTACGCCTATGGCCCGCATGGTATTGAATTCAGCGGCCTGATCCAGCATCATGCCCATAAGCGAAGCCAGCACACTCATGAAGGACACCCCCATGGCCAGGATCTGCAGCGTGCCCGTGACGGCAAAGGTGCGATCAAACAGGCTGAGAGCATTGCCGCGCAGTTCCCGGTTGGAAATCAGGGATATCGACACCCCTTCCCTCATGAAGTAGCGTTCCAGTTTCGTCATCACCTGGTTGTAGGCAACATTCTCCTGCAAGGACAGGGCCGCCCCCGTGTTGCCTGCAGCGTCCCAGTGACGCAAGTACACTTCCTCATCCATTAGGACGGTGGCGACGGCATCATAGGATTTGAAGACACCTACCACGGAAAACCGGGTCTCGGCCGTGTGGGTGATCAGGGTCAGACTGTCACCCGCCCGAATGCCGTGTTGCAGGGACATGGGTTCATTGATCACGAGTCCCCCGCGCCGCACTGCCTCATCCCACGGATTGGAACCGGCAGACATCTGCTGCGTGTAGACCCGGGAGGCCTTTGCATCGTCATCGCTCAGCACTACCAGGTCCAGAATCCCCAGTTCAAGAGATCGGACCTGGGTTTCGAAGAGGGTGGAGACGCGGGCGACTTCCGGCCAGGAACGCAGTGTCTGCAGCTGAGCAGGAGTAAGCAACTGCTGGCTTGCGCGGGCCGCAGGCGTCAGGTAGATGTCGGCCAGAATTACCTGTTCCAACCAGTTTTCCACCGATGTGCGGAAACTGCCGACCATGGAGCCAATCCCAATGACAACGCTGAGGGACATCATCAGGGCCGCCACCGCCACCGCGGTCTGGCCCAGCCGTCGCAAGGGCTGGCGCAGAGACATCCTGACAAAAGGCAGGTCGTTGGTTTTGACCAGCCACAGGGCCGTTCGGATGAAAATCCGCAGCAGGATCGGAACAAAGAAGGAGGCGCCCACCAACCCGCAAAAGATACCGGCAAAGGTCAGCGGCAACGGAAATACGGGGAGCATCAGCACCGCGCCACATGTCAAGGCCAGCAGCCCGACCCAAAGGTTCCGGGTTGCGGGCAAAGCGGTTTCCGAGGCTGCTCCGCGGTTCTGCAGCTCGCGCGCGACCTCCACTTGGGTGGCCGCGTAGGCCGGCATGCCCGCGCCGCACAGAGCACAAGCCACACCAATCAGACTGGCCTTCCAGACCACAATACCCGGCAAGGCGATGTCCGGCAAGGTCTGCACGGCATAGATTTCGGTATAGGCCCGATTCACCAGTTCCACCAGTCCAGACGCCAACAGGCGTCCCAGCAGAATGCCGGCACCGGAACCCACAATGCCCAACAGCAACGCTTCGCACATGATCAAAGTGAAGATCTGGGATCGGGTCATGCCCAATGCGCGCAATATCCCCAGGGTGCGCCGCGCTTTCATGACATTGAAACTGAGTGTGTTGTAAATGAGGAAAGTGCCTACGACCACGGCCAACAGACTCAAGGCACCCAAATTCAGGCGAAAGGCACCTGTCAACTGCCGCAGGGCATCATAGGTGGCACTGGCCGGTTCGATGTGCACGGAAAAAGGCAGTTCTTCCTCCAGCCTTTGCACCGTGGCAGCGGTCTGTGCCTCGTGCAGAAACAGGTCGATGCGATCCAGCCACGCGTAGCGGTGCAGAAAATCCTGGGCATCCCGGATATCGGTAATCAGCAGGTTGGATGGCATGTGGCCGACTTCGGAGTCTCCTCCGGTCACCACGGTCAGAATTTTGAATTCCTGCACGCGATCTGCAAAGACCAGTTCCAGGCTGTCTCCCGCGGCCAACCCGTAGCGTTGGGCCGTTTGTGCGCCCACGAAGAGGGTAAAAGGGACACTCATAAGTTCCAAGGCCTCGACAGCTCCGAAGGCGCTTCCTTCTGCCGTGCCGAGAAAGGCACGATAGGGCGCTTCCGCGACCGGGTCTATGCCCAGTAACGTCATGGTCGCTCCATCCAGAGCCGGAACCGTCACCACCTCCGTGATGATGGGTGCACTGGCCCGGACCCCCAGTCGGGTACGCAAATCCGCATACACCTGCCACGGGATGCGGTTCGGGTGGGCTGTTATGGCATGGGTAGCGGCTCCGCGCATGGATTGGGTGCTGAAGATAAACGAGTCCAGAGCCGAGACGCTGGCCACATCGATGGCGGCCACCATCGCCACGCCCAGAGTCACCCCGGCGGCCGTCAAGAGGGTCATGAAAGGGTGGCGCCACAATTGATGGCCCAACAGGGAGACAAAGGCCCGGGCCGGAATCCGCCTGCTCATGGGATCGGCACCAGTCTGCCGTTTTCCAGGCGCGTTACTGTCTGGGCCACAGAAATCCATTCCATGGCATGCGTGGCCACCAGCAGGGTGGCTCCTTGTGCCTGGCTCAGCTGGACCATCAGCTCCATGACCCGCTGGCTGGTCTGGGCATCCAGATTGCCCGTCGGTTCGTCGGCCAGAATCAGGCTAGGCACATTGGCCAGGGCTCGGACAATCGCGGCCCTCTGTTGTTCCCCGCCGCTCAAATTCTGCGGCAGGGTATCCGCTTTGGACCGCAGTCCCACCGTATCCAGCAAGGTCTGCATGCGCTTCCGATCGGCCGCTGTGCTGCCGGCCAAATGCAGCGGCAGCAGCACATTCTCCCAGACTGTCAAAGTGGGAATCAGGTTGAAGAACTGGTAGACCACCCCGATATGCCGCAAGCGGAAGCGGGTCTGGGCGACATCGCTCAGGGTTTGCCAGGCCAGGGATTTCCCGTTGGTCCACTGAAACAGAATCTGGCCCGCGTCGGGCTGCTCCAGCCCTGCAACCAGGTTGATCAAGGTGCTCTTGCCACTGCCCGAGGCTCCCATGAGTACCGCTATTTCCCCAGGTTCTATGACCCAGTCCAGTTCGGTCAGGACTGCAGCGCGGCTCTCGCCCGACGGGAACGACTTGACAATGCCTTGGAGCCGGATGCCGAAGTTGGGGGTCATGGGGCCTGTGACCCGGTTGGGGTTCTGTCACCCGCCGGGGTCACGCGACAGGGTCAGGTGTTACGATGGGACAGGGGCGCAAAGACACGTGCAGGATACATGAACGAAGGTGGAGAACGCCGTGAAGACCGACATTGATCACTTGATGAAAACTCGGAACCTGGATGCCATCATCGTCATGGGCAACAGTTCCGGTAACCCGATCATGCAGTATTTGGCGGGCCCGGTGCACCTGGAACGCGCTCTTTTCCTGAAAACCCGGGGGCGAGACATGACGCTCATCCATGGCTCCATGGAGCGGGACAATGCGGCCCGTACCGGCTACCATCTTGTGGACCGGGACCAGCGATACAACCCGTACAGTTTGGTGCAGAAGCATGAAGGCAACCCACTGGCAGCCCAGTGCGACTATCTGATGCAGGTCATCGCGGACTTCAACCTGCAGGGCCGCATCGGGTTCTACGGTCAGGCTGACATGGGGGCCACGCACATATTGCTGAACACCTTGGCGGACCGCCTGGAGCACGTGGAAGTGGCCGGGGAATTCGGCGAATCCCTCTTCACTGTGGCGCGCGCCACCAAGGACGCCGCCGAACTGGCCGATTTGGCCGATTTGGGACGCCGCACGTGCCTGGTGGTGGATGACGTGAAAGGCTTCCTGCAAATCCATGCCGTACATGCCGAAACCTTGGTCCAGGCGGATGGCTCGCCCTTGACCATTGGAGATGTCCGGCGATTTCTGCAGGCCCGCCTACAGAGCCAAGGGCTGGTAGAAGATCACGCCACCATTTTCGCGCAAGGGGCCGAAGCTGCGGTACCGCATAATACCGGGTCCAACGACAGGATCCTGAAATTGGGCCAGCCGATCATTTTCGACATCTTTCCCAAGGGCGAGAGCGGCTACTTCCACGACATGACCCGGACCTGGTGCCTGGCCTACGCGCCGGACGCGGTCGCGGAAGCCTGGGACCACACCAAAGTGCTCTTCGACAAGGTAATGGCACATTTCCAGCCCGGCACACCCTGCCGCACCCTGCAGGAAATGGCCTGCGACCACTACGAAAGCCTGCAGCATCGGACATTGCGTTCCCACCCGGGCACGCACGAGGGCTATGTACACAGCCTGGGACACGGCATTGGCTTGGACATACATGAAGGACCGAACCTGAGTCTGCAGACGGGCAACGATACCGTGTTGCAACCCGGCCACGTGATCACCGTGGAACCCGGCCTGTACTACCCCGATCCAGGCTATGGCGTGCGGATCGAGGATGCCGTGGCCCTGGATGCCGCAGGACAACTGCAATACCTGTCACAGTACCCCTATGATCTGGTCATCCCCATGCCCAAAATGCGCGGCCAGGGTTGACGCGCCCGGTCTGTCAGTGCCTGAGCTGATGCAGTTTGATGGCCAGCTGCAGACCGAAGCGGACATCCGCGTCGTCCAGGTCCAGATGTGTGATCTCGGCAATGCGGTTCAGGCGATAGGTGAGCGTGTTGCGGTGGATTTGCAGCCCGGCGGCCGCCAGGCTGATGTTGCCGTGGCACATGAAGAAGGCATTCAAGGTGTCCAGTAGTTCGGCCTTGCGCTTTTCGTCGTATTCCCGCAACGCCCCTAGCGTGGACTGACAGTAGGTTTCCGTTTCCGGAAAGGAGCGGAGCGCCGTCAGGAACTGGTATAGCCCCAGGTCTTCAAAGAGTGTGACCGCGGATGTGCCCCATATCTTGTTGACCCGCAGGCCTTCCCAAGCCTGTTGCTGGCTCCGCAACCAGCCGCTGGGCGCGGTGGTGACCCCGCCCACCCCGATGTGCAGCCGACCCTGCGGATTTGCGGTCAGCACCGCCTCCACGATATCCAGGGCCTGGCGTTTGGATTCCAGACTCTGGTCTTCTTGCTCCCCGGTGAGCGGGCAGTACACCAGCAGCCTGTGCTCTCGCAGACTGGACAACAGATTGGGCCACCGCTCGTTCAGGGGCGTGAGCACTGCCGCCGGCCAGTCCGCAATGCCCTCTCCTTCCAGCATCCAGGCGGCGTGCGGTTTTTCAAGGTCGTAGCCGACCGACTGGCCCCTGCGGATCCAGGCCTGTTCGTCGGCGATACTGGAGGCCAGCAGTTCATCCAGGAACGAGGCCCGCATGCGGTTTTCGGCCGCGCCCACCGCATTGCGTGTAACCCAGTCCATGGCCGCGGCGGCCGCGCCTTGGGTTATGGCAATTTCTTCAATGGGAGACAGCGGCGCTTGCTCCGTGCCGTGTCGCAGGAGCAGGCAATAGCCCTGAATCTCTTCAGATACGATGACGGGTTCCACGGCGCATTCATGGTATTCCCGCAGCAGCGAACGGGAGCCGGCTGCCAGGCTCAGGATACCGTTGGAACGGCCGGCCGCATTGAAATTGCGGCCTACCGCCCAACTCCGCAGCTGCATGACGTTGGGCAGGGAACGCTGCAACTGGCCCAGACTGCCTTGGCCCACCGCGACGCCCCCTGCAGTCACAATATGGCCGTTGGCGTTCAGGACGATGAAGGGTTGTTCCGTGACATGCTGGATCTGTCTGGCGATAGCCTCCAGGCCCCCGCCGTCCAACGTGATCTGGTTCAGTTCCCGTTGCAGGTTGGTGGCGCGTTGCAGGATGTAGGCGGACCGGTCAACAATCAGCCGGATGATGTCCCGTTCGACTTGGTGCAGGCTGACTTGATCCGGGAGCACGAAGAGGGGCAGGCCGTCGACGTGGGCGATCTCGATGGCATCGATTTCAAATTCGCCCTGGACTCCCACGCCGGCAATCTGGGCTTCCACCAGGCGGTGCAGCACTTGCCCCAGCGTCCCGGCCGGATCCAGTACCTGCAGATCGCGCATGCTGATCAGGGCCAGTTCGCCCCCTTCCAGGGAAGGGAAGACCGGAGGACTGGGTCGGCTGCAGCAGGCCCAACTGACTTTTTGATCCAGGTCGGCATTCCGGGTGACCAGCTCGGTGCCCATCGGCATGGCCAAGCGGAACACATCGTTGAGCGAGGCGGAAGTCCAATTCATGGAGGTCTTCAGTGTTGCGTCAGCCGATCACACGCCCACTCTGCAGGGCCCGGCCACAGTCTGTCAGGATCTGCCATGACAGTTCCCAACTTGAATTCAATATTATACAGTATGCACAAGAAAATGGATTATTTCAGCTGTAGCAATAGCACGATTTCGCCAAAGTGTGGACTGCAAGACAGAATGGAGAGAATTCTTACGTGCAAATCCACCAAGGCTGTACAGCGGTACCGGACGATGGCACGGAGCTGCCGGAGTTCGGCCCATATTGCTCTTGCGGATACTGCAGGCCAAGAAAAAAAGCCCCCGATGCAATCTCGGAGGCTCATGTTGCCGAGAAATCCAGGGCGGAGCGGCCCCGGGCACTACTTGAGTCGAGAGAGGCCGAAAGAAGCCCCCAGCACCCAAATGATGCCTTCCACCAGGACAGCGGTCTGCAACCAGCCCGGGTTCTGTCCCATGCCTGTCGGAGCCAGAATGAAGAGCACCACGAAGACGCCGACGATCTGGCCCACCACGCTCCACAGCAGCAAAGTGCCCAGGGAATGGGCTTTGGAAGTAGCCCCTACCAAAATGGGCCACAGGACGGAGGAAAGTACCCCCACCCCCAACAAGGCGCCAACGGCTCCCAACCCCATAGGCAGTGCACTCTCGCCGGTTTTGCCGGTGGCCAAAGCGTATCCCAGGATTGGCCCCAGACCCACGACCGGCAAGCTGATCAAGGCCAGAAAGATGTTGGATGTCCGGACCAACAGCAGACCGACAATGATCGCCACCACACCGCACGCGATCGCGTAAAGCAAGACCTTGTTGGCATCTGCCTGGTTCTCTGACGGGACAGCGGCAGCGCCTCCGGCCACAGTTAGCATGGAAATCACAAAAACCCTCCTGTGGGAACCAGATAGGTCTTGACGAAAGACCTGTTCAACCTGCTGAAATTGTATCAGAAGCCCGCTGCACCAGGATCTCGGCTGGCGGTCAGTGCGACAACCGCAGCAGCGCACAGGCATGATTCAAAGGTACAAGGCATCATGAGATGTTTTCAATCGCCACGCACGGCAGCTCCGCAGGCAATATCGATGCCCTTCTCTCCGGGCCGCACCACGAGAGGCCCGGCGCGCTCTGCCCTACAATTTTCTGTTGTGGCAGGTAGGCCCACAGGGGGTGATCACGGGAGCGTCAGCTCCACCAATTGGTGGAGCTGAGAGCTGACCAGCCCGGGGCATTCCGGTCGGCGGTGGGTCAGTATGCAGTGTAGTAGGCTTTGCAGGTGTAGTAGCAGGACGGGTAGAGGTGCATCAGAATCGTCATGCTCGCGCTGGGAGACAGTCGTGGCGTGCGCACCCGCCGCGGTGTTTGAGCCAGTATGGCCCGGTGCTCATGAGGCGGGAAAGCTTGCCCGAAATCATCGACATCACAGAACAGCTTGAGTAGCCCCAGAGGGATGCCTTCTTTGGTATTCGTCTACCGGAAAGCATACCCGTTCTTTCCGCGGGAGGCTCCCTTGTCCCGAACTCAGGTTATTAGGTATGGTTGCCATTGTTGGCAGTACGCGTAGTCTCTCTGGTGCGTCCCCCTTCAGGCAGGTTCCTATTTGTATGGCAGAACCCTGTCTGCCAGTGCTTCGGTCCGGTGCAGTAATATCCATGCAAAGGCTGCGTATGCAGCGAACCAGGTTCTGCCCCAAAAGAGCGTGGCAATTCATTGATGGCAAGCGGTTTGATCTTGAGGACAGACTTGACCGCTGTCATCCGCAGCGACAACATTGGACTTGGATTCGACAGTAGGCTGGCGATGCCACGTGAAGGTGGAGGATTTTGGGAATGCGCAAGATTCCAGCGCTGAAAATACACCAATGGCTGCCTGAATGGGATGCGGTGAAAATGGGCGCATCCGGCATGCGTCGTCCACCTCCTCATCACTTCTACGTGTTTTCGATCGCGGCACGGGATCTGAAGGCTCTGTCGGGCGTTCAGAGAAGGTCTGTTGAAGATAGACAGCTGGGTTCACTGGAGACCGGGATCCAGCGGCGTCTCGATAGAAAGAGGTCATCCGAAATCCGAGACTATATGCAATTTGGATTTCCATACGCTTCGTTTGGCCCACGGGACCGAAACAGGTTTGGAAACGCCGACTCCAAGATGCCAGGCTGGTTGCCCACTGCCATCGTAGTTAACATCTTCAATTCCGCGTTTCCTGACAGGCGGAAAGGCCAGCAAGTGGCTGAGGAAGACCACATACAGATACAGGACGGAAATGGTCCATATGCTTCACTGCTTTTGCCTGACGGATTCGAATGTACCGGCTGGCAGCCCGAGCAATTGCACCCCATAGAGGTGATAGATGGGCAGCATCGGCTGTGGGCAGTGGAAGACTCGGATGAACTGGACACTTTTGAACTGCCCGTGGTGGCATTTCACGGTCTCGACCTCAGTTGGCAAGCATATTTGTTCTATACCATCAATATTCGGCCCGTTAAAATCAACACCAGCCTTGCATTCGACCTCTACCCACTCCTAAGGACCGAAAACTGGCTGACACATGTGGAAGGACCACGAATCTACAGAGAGACACGTGCACAGGAGATCGTGCAGTCGCTGTATTCTCACCCCTTGAGTCCTTGGCATCACCATATCAATATGTTGGGAGAGCGTGGCCAGAGAATGGTGAGGCAGGCGGCTTGGATCAGGGCACTGCAAGCCTCCTACATAAAGCCAATATCGGGACAAGGAATTACGATCGGCGGTCTCTTTGGTGCTATCGGTTCCGGCCAAACTCTTGAATGGCATGGTGCGCAACAAGTGGCATTCATCATTTATCTGGGAAAGACCCTACGGGACTGCATTAGTGCAAAAACCACTCTGGATTGGGCAGCAGAGATTCGAAAAGCCGAGGGAGGATTGCTGGCACACAACCGAGATCCTGCTTTCTATGGCAGGTATTCCCTCCTTAATACCGACCAGGGGATCCGTGGATTCTTGTCAGTTACCAATGACCTTGCTGTTCTCGGTCTACAGGAGTTGCAACTTCAGGAATGGGTTCCCGATGTGTTTGGCAGTCCAGATGATGAGGAGGCAATTGCTGCGGCTGTAGAATCGCTGTCTTCCCATAGCAAAGTCGTTCTGCTGGATCAATTGATGGCAGAATTGGCAGCTTTTGATTGGCGTACATCTTCTGCTCCCGGCCTCAAAGAATACGAACGCACCATGAAGATGTCGTTGCGTGGTAGTGGCGGTTATAGAGAGGTTAAGCGTCATCTTCTCTTGCATGTTGCAGAAGGGACGTCTTACGCATCTGGATACGCGAATGCTGCAATCGACAGACTCGGTCTTGGAAGTAATTGACTTGGCATGAGACGGCTGACATCTTGCGCGCAACAACAATTGTGTCAGGCGTCCAGGTCCGCCATTGCAGAAGCCATGGGACAGCTCCCATTCCAAAACAGGGCTGCACCGCGATGGTTGTCAAAGAGACAGAAGTACAGCGATGCCAATATTGCAAAGGAGTTGCATACGGATATTCGGGAAGGGACCATTGATGATTCTGCGCTGGCGCAACGGATCGGTGCAAGCATCCCCAGCCATGTGATAGACGGATGGGGTTACTTTGGACGGGCCATCCACTGCCTGATCCGAGGCGACACCAGAACCGCGGTTCATCTTGGATACTATGCGGAGTTGAGAGCAGTGTTGGCCATTATGGCCTCCGAAGGAATAGGCATACTTCACAATCAACACTTCGTTATCAACAAAGACGGGGCAGCAATTCAATTGTGTTCCCAAGAGGATAAGCCCATCAAATTGGGAACCCACCAAACAATCTGGCCTGTATATAACTGGTGGATTCAACAGACGACAGCATTTGAGGTCTTTGCCAGAATCATTAAGCCTGGTGGCAGGGTGATTCAGGATTGGTTTGATTTACCTGAACAACAGAAAATTTATTTGGACCCAACCGCGGCGACGTTGCTTAATGCTTGGGGTCTGGATCTGAACCGGATGCAAAAAGACCGCGAAGCGCGCAACGCGTCCAGTTATGGACCTTCTGCAATACACAACTGGAAGGTGATAGGTAAGTCCGAAGCAGTTGAAACCGTGGTCCAACTCTGGCAAGTATTCGAACCACATGAAAACTCCCGATTCGATGTTGTCGATCGCCTGATATTGAAACAAGTCCTTGCAGCGGCTTTTCGAGGACAGACAGGACGAGATCCGAGAATCAAGAAATGGCACCGCAGTTTTTGTCAATTCGTTGATAATTTTCTGGATCATCACAATAACTATCCTTTGGTCCAGGTAGACCGCATAAACTGGCACCGATTCCTCGTGGGGAACGGCGACGCTGCGGTGCCGACAGCACTTGAACACGCCAGCAATGATTCAGATAGTTCCGTCGCATGGTTCCCGCTCGAGATGTTATCCAGAGCGGGACTCTTGTTGAGAATCGCTTCAGGCTCATGCGGTCTTCATTTGTCCCATGTAGGAGCGACATGGGATTCCTTGATGTTCTGGCTGAATGACATCGGGATCAGGCGCGGTTATTGGGATCAGTATTCTGGTCCCGAAAGTTCCATTGATCTGTGGGTTGATATCGCGGAAGCCTTGGAGGACATGGATGAAGTCAGAAGGACCGATCATGGACTGGCTGGAGACTCTGATGGCTTGTCTTTGGTATCTCTGGCCAACAGTTTGTTCAGGTTGGAGGAATGCGAGCGGATAGGAATGTGGGGCTTTGGTGTCTAGGCTTGACTTTGTACCAAATCAGGCCATGTAGCACAGGGCCTCCCGCAGATGCTCTGGCGGCGGGCACAGGATTTGCGGACTGTCGGTCGGGGACGGCCACCAGACACAAAGCGGAAGGCCCGTCCAGAGGGTCTGTTGCACCCAGGTCAGGACATCGGCTCAGGTGGGGGCTGGCCGGGGTACCAAGCAGCCCATGTCATGTCATTGCCAAGATAGCCAACCATACGCTCAAATATCTCTTGCGCTATGGCTTGGGCATTGATGTCCAGACCGCATGCTGTTCGTCCTGTGTAAGTCCATATCAGCCGTAAGAGATAACCTTACACTGGCCGAAGGTAGTGTAGTAGGTCTTCGAGCTGATAACCTGCTTGCCATACAGAATCGTCAACACGAACCCTTGCTGAGCCAGATTTGACCTTCAGCCGAATACCCGAGGATTCGGGCATGGTGATGTCCTCACGATACGCTTCAAAATCGTCCGAGTCCTCACCACGCTTTGGCAACACGAGAACCTATATTTTCAACAAATCGCATGGCCGACCGGACTTCATTCACTTCTGGAATGGAACCACTGCGTTTAACGGAACGACACAGAGCAGAAATTCAGTTCCCCGTGCCAGTGCCACTTCATAGAACACGGCTGGTACGCCACCGCCCTCTGCGATTTCCACTGGGTCTCTGGTCCCACGATCAATTTCGCGGGCCACAATACCGTTTACAGTACCAGGTACTACCAAGTCGGAAGCCGCGGCCAACGCCTCTATGGATTCGTAGCTGTTTAAAAAGCTGGCCGAGGAATATTTGGACAGGAATCCTGTCTGATATAGCGAACTACACGGCAACTACCAGCAAAGAGGCTATTGCCGCCCATACAACCGGTAAATAGACCGGTATTTTTCATCGACATCCACATAATGTTGGCTCCTTGCTGATGTTCGCCATGGTGCCGTGCGCGTGACCCGAGTGCGGTAACGAACCGCGTGCAGGCTCGTACCGGCCGCGGTCTGGGGCAATCACAAAGTCGGGACTCAAAATCAGAGTGATCGTTTCGTGTTTCGTTTGTTCGTTTATTTGGGTGGATGATGCACCCGGGAGAGTGGGGCAGAGGCGAATTTCCGATCCGCGGCTTTGCAGGCTGCCTGGCTAAGAGTGGAACGTGGAGTGGAGAAGGCCCTATGCTCTCTCTGGAGTGCGGGTTGGGCCCGTCACGATAAGGCGGGTGGTGATGACAGTCGGCTCGCTGTGAAAAACCCCCCCGGCCCAGAACCGGGAAAACTTGACCGGCAGGGCCTGGTCCAGATAGAGGTTGGGGCCATTCATCAAGTGGTAGTGTACATGCGGGCCGGGGGAATGACCGCTGTTGCCGGCGTACCCCAGCAGCGTGCCCCGTCGAATGTGGTCCCCCACCTTTACTTGCACACTGCCCTGCTGCAGATGTGCCAGGTAGCTGAATTCCCCCTTGCGGTGTGTCAGTGCCACGGCGTTGCCCAGCACGCGGCGGGCATCGCCGTGCATCATGGCGGGGTCCGGGACTTGGCCGGGCAACATGTCCGGCATGTCATGGATGACGTGCGCGACCCGGGCGGTGGCCGGCGCGTAGACCGGCGCACCCCAGCTGAAGTGCATGTCCAGCTGGGAGCCGTCGTCCCGGTAGAAGGAGCCGTCGTGGTCAATCCGGACGAAGTCCAGGGCATAGGCCTGGCTGACAGGTTCCTGCTTGTGCTGATCCGTCCAGTCGGACCCCTGGATGGCCCACCAGGTGCCTGCCAACGGAAAGTGCAAGTCGGTGGACTGTTCCGGGAACGTCACAGGCGTGACCAAAGTCTCGTTCCAGACTGTACCGTTCCGGTCGCGGAGCACGGCGACAGCCTGGATCCGGTCTGCCCGCACCCAGGCTGTCTCATTGAAGGCGATATGCGGCATGGCCAGACCGGTGCCTTCCGTGATGCTCAGATCGGACTGGCCGGTATGGTGCCGGATCATCGCTGCGGTCCACCGCTGTTCCGCCAACACCTGGTGGTCGTGGAGCAAAGTGAAAACCAGACCCTGGACCATGGCTTGGCCGCGGAGTACGGTGATGCCCAGATGGAACACCAATTCCTGCCGCGGCCCTCCCAAATGGGGGAAAGGCAGCCTCTCGTAGCAGGCCGCGAATATGTGTGCCGGACTGCTTTCCAGCAGGACTTGCGTGGCGGTTTGTGTCATGGGCCGGGCTGCGGTACCACCCTATTTGCCGTTTTCCTCGTTGGCCAGCAACGTGAAATCGGCTACGCGGACCGCAAAGTCGGCCGGTGCGACATCATCCTGCAGGGCCTGCGCCAACAGTGCGTTGCCCAGTCGCCAGACACTGGCCATTTCCGGCACGTGCGGCATGTGCTGGGTGGAAGACAGTAACGCGCGGAAACTCCGAAAAGCGCTGGAACCTGAATACCGGCGATGCTGCACCACGGGCAGACGGTGCGCAATGTCGATCATTTCCTCGTCCATATTCACCAGTGCAAGGGCGATGCTGACACTGACCCGCTGCTGCGCTTCGGATTGACCGGGTACCAACAGAATGGCTTCGGTGGTCAGCCACGAGCGGGCCGGGCCGACGGGACCGGCCGGGATCGGGTGGATGGCCAGGGCATGGCCCAAGGCCTCTTCGGCGGCGGCCAAGGTCCAGGGACCATCCAGAAACAGGGGCATTTCCCCCGCTATAAAGGATTCCCGCAGCGCCAGGTAGTCCGTACTGACGGCAAAGCCCGGCGTTGCGTGTGCCTGTTGCAGCCAAGCCAGAAAGTCGGCGCCCCCGGTGGACTGATCCAGCACGACTTGGTAATCGACATCAAACAGCACGCCGCCGAAAGCCGGAAAGCCCCAGGAGAGGTGAAACAGGCTGAGATACATTCCCGTCACCGGCTCGGTCGCGCCTTGGGCCAGGGCCAGCCATTCGTCGCTGTTTTCCGGCACATCCGCCGGTGCGATGAGATCGGTATTGGCGTACAACATGACGGTTTCGGCCCACAGGGGCAAGCCCAGCAAGCTCTGTTCATGCACAAGACCAAAAAGCGCCGGAGATACCAGGTCTTCCAGCCATTCCTCCCGGATCAACGGGTCAAGCGGGATTACCAGGCCTTCTTGCTGGAGTGTGGGCAGGCGACTGGCGGGCGCCAGCAACAGTTCCGGACCCTGACCGGACAGAATGGCCTTGAGGAGGTCGGATGTGACCCTGTGCGGAGCCACGTAGGTGTGAGACAGTCTCAAGTGCGGATAAGCGTTTCCCAACTGGCCCATGGCCTCTTCCAGGAATGCCAGGTCCGCGTTGGACCAGGAATGCCAGATTTCCACTTCCCCGGCCATGGCCGGGAGTGTAGGGATTGGGATTGCCGTAGCCGCGGGCAAGGCGGCGGGGCGCAATGTCGCGGCGGCCGTTGGCTCCGCCGGCAAGGGATTCGGTTCTGCCGTCTCGGGCTGGAGTACGCAAGCGGCCAGCAGCAGCATCACGCCCCAGAGCAAGAGGACCCGTCCCGTATGCCGCCAAGTCGGCGGAGGGTCAGCCAGAAGGGGGAAAGCAGGTTTCATGCCGCGGCATTCAGGTGCAGCAGGGCACGTATTCCCAGAATATATCCGTACCAGCCGCAACCGCTGATCTGACCTGTGCAGGCAGGCACAATGACCGAGGTGTGGCGAAAGGTGTCCCGCGCATGAATGTTGCTGAGATGGACCTCCACCGTCGGGATCGCAATGGCTTTGATGGCATCGTGCAAGGCATAGGAGTAATGCGTGTAGGCCCCGGGATTGATCACTACGCCCTGCGCCCAATGACGGGCTTCCTGCAGCTGATCCACCAGGAACCCTTCAACATTGGATTGAAAGAAACGCAGATCCAGAGCCGGGAATTCCCGGCAGATCGCGGCCTCGATTTCGGGCCAGGTGCGGGAACCGTAAAAATCGGTTTCCCGTTGGCCCAGCAAATTGAGATTGGGTCCATTGATGATGAGAAAACTGGACATCGGAAGATTACTGCAGGCTGTAGTACCAGGCATCCATGACAGGGGAGTCACCGGGATGATCTATGATCTGCACGGCTTCCAGGTCGTCCACGACGACAAAACGCAAATTGGTGCCACTCCGTTTCTTGTCTGTGGCCATGGCCGCATACAGATCTTCCGGATCGAACGGAATGTCCGCGGTGCTCGGTACATGGGCAATTCGGGTGGGCAGACCCGTCTGGCGGATCAGATTCTCGATCCGGGTGGCTGTCGCCGGATGGCAGCGGCCCAAGGTTACGGACATCCGGGCGGCGGCGGCCATGCCGATTCCCACCGCTTCGCCATGGCGGATGCGGAACTGGCTGACCTGCTCAATGGCATGGGCAAAAGTATGTCCGAAATTGAGTACGGAGCGTCGGCCCCGCTCGTAGGGATCTTCTTCCACAATGTCGATCTTGACCTGGATGGCCCGGGTCAGGATCAGGCTGCGCTGCCGCAGGCCCTGCTCTTCCAGGAGCGCAAAGAGTTCGGCATCCGCCACTATGGCATGTTTGATGACCTCGGCCATGCCGGCGACGACTTCCGCCTGGGGCAGGCTGTCCAGCAGTGCGGGATCGATGACGACGCCCTGCGGCTGCTTGAATGCCCCTACCAGATTCTTGCCCTGGGGCAGGTCCACACCGGACTTGGCGCCCACGGAGGAATCCACCATGGCCAGCAGTGTGGAAGGCACCGGAAAATACGGTACCCCTCTGAGATATGTGGCGGCCACAAATCCGGCTACATCGGTGACCACGCCGCCGCCGAGAGCCACAATTGTGCTGCGCCGGTCCAGCTGCGCCGCGATGCACTCCCCGTACAGCATCTCCACGGTGCCAAGGACTTTGGAGGTTTCGCCCGGCGGAAACGGAAGGAAATGGGGTGTATAGCCCGCGTGCTCCAGCGCGGCCGCCAGGGTATTGCCATAGAGCACGGCCAGCCGGGGATGCGTAATGATGCCTGCATCGGTCTTGACCAGGTCCGCCGCTGCGAGGGCGTGGCCGACCTGCGCCAGCAATCCTTCGCCCACCCAAATGGGATAGGTGTTTTCCGGACTCCGGACTTCCAGTCTATGGACTTCTGCCCCCGACAGTGGCCACTCGTCGTACATGAACTCTGAACTATGCGCCTGCCAGCCGCTTGATATGCGAAACCACTGCCTCGTGTGTCAGCCCGGTGGTATCCACCTGATGTGGAATGGCATTGTAATGGGGGGCACGCGCTTCCAGTAAAATCCTGATCTTCTCTTGCCGTGAACCGGTGTCTGTTTTCAGTATGGGCCGGGTGCTGTCGGTGCCAATGCGCTTCAGGATTTCTTCCGGTGCCGCGGTGAGACAGATGAGCAAACCGCTTGCCTGCAAGACTTGACGACTGACCGGATTGACCACGGTGCCGCCCCCCGTAGCGACGACCAGACCGGTCCGCTGTACCACTTCAAGGCACACTGCATGCTCCAGCTGCCGGAACGCGTCTTCGCCCTGACGGGCGAAGAACTCCACGATGGACATACTCGCCTGTTCCTCGATCAGGTCATCCATGTCCACGAATTCCCGGTGCAGGGCCTGGGCCAGGCACCGGCCCACGGTGGTTTTGCCCGTGCCCATGAAGCCGGTCAACACAATGTTGGGATGGGCGGCCGCGGTCATCGGTCTCTACTCGGGAAACAGGGCAAAGTTGTCCTTGTCCAGCCGGCCCGCCTGGTGCATCAGCACTGCGTTGAGCAATTCGATGGCCATACGGGATTCCAGCGTGACCCCGGCTCTTACGCCGACACAGGGATCGTGGCGGCCCCGCTGCAGCCTGAACTGAATTTCCTCAAAGCTCTTGGTGATGGATTGCTGCGGCAAGACAATGGAGGAGGTGGGCTTGAAGCCCACGGTAAAGGCCAACGGATTGCCGGTCGTGATGCCGCCCAAGAGGCCGCCGTGGTTGTTGGACCGATACCCATCCTTGCGAATGGGATCGTTGTTTTCGCTGCCTTTGCGTTGCACCACAGCCTTGCCCGCGCCCATTTCGCACGACTGGACTGCGTGCAGACCGCCGAGGGTCCCCATCAGTTTCAGTTTGAGGCTCTGGTAGAGCGGTTCGCCCGCCAGTGGCGGCGGCTGGAAGGCCACTACCTGGATGGCGGCTCCCAGCGAATCGCCGGCAATACGGGTGCGCTTGATGAGCGTCCCGGCTTGCCGGGCGAATTGCGTGTCGTGGGTATGCAGTGCTCCCGCCGTCAACTGTCGTTCCAGGGCCTGCAGACCCTCTGTCGTACCGGCTTCGGGGTGGGCGCGGACATGTTCCAGCAGTGTGGTCTGCGCTTTCAACTCCCCAATCTGGCTGATGGAAGAAAGGATATGCGTGCCGAAGTGCTTTGCCAGGTACAAGCGGGCGATGCTGCCGCCGACGACATCGGAAATGGTCGAGCGATAGCTGGAGCGACCGCCCCCGCGGTAGTCCGTGTATCCCTGCGATTTGTAGTGTTTGACCAGGTCCGTGTGTCCGGGCCGCACGGCGCCCTGCAATCCCTGGAACTGGGTGTAATGTTCCGAGCGGCGATTGCGCGAGAAGACGACCGCGGTGATCGGTTCGCCGGTCGCATAGCCGGCACCGTAGGTTTCTATTTCGCCCTCGGTCGGCGCCAGGAACAGCGAGGGCCCTCCGTACAGCTCCGTATCCCGAAAAAGGCCGCTGAGCAGGTAGATCTGATCCTCTTCGCGGCGCGGCGTGCCATGTTTGCTGCTGCCCGGTCGCCGCCGGTCCAGGAAGGCCTGGATCTGTGCGCGCTCTATGAGCAGTCCGGGCGGACAGCCAAATACCAGCGAGGTCACGGCAGGGCCATGCGACTCGCCGGCTCCGGCTACGGCAAAAAGAGGGCCTCCCAGAATTTCCATGGCACACTGCCTGACCGTTGCCTGGGCAACAGACCGCTAGCGATTCCCCGACTGGGCTTGTTTGGCATGCGACACAAAGGCGCGGACCGCCTGATGGTGCTTGATCCCTTTGCGGGTTTCCACACCTCCCGAGACATCCACTCCCCACGGTTGCACTTGCCGCACGGCTGTGGCCACATTGTGCGGTGTCAGTCCGCCTGCCAGAAGAGTGCCGGGATATTCAGCACAGACTTGGGCGGTCAAGGTCCAGTCTCCGGTCTGGCCTGTACCCCCCCAGACACCGGGCACATGGGTATCCACCAACAACGCGGGGCCCGGCTCTGCCGACTGGTTGAAATATCGCTCCGCTTCCACCTGGGCCCGTGCTGCATTGTCAGGCCTGATGGAGACGAAGTAGGGAGTGTCAAGGGCTGCCAGGTCCCGGGCACGGTATTGCCCGTGGAGCTGCAAGATGTTCACTCCGGTTGCCGCGACGGCCTGGTTGAGGGTCGCAATGGATTCTTCGACGAACAGGCCCACCAGAGCCGGGCCTGCATCCTGATTCCAGCCTTCCTGCTGGAGCTGCTGTACGAGTCGGGCCGCCTGCCGATATGAAATAAACCGGGGTGACTGGGGATAGAAGACCAGACCCAGGTAGTCGGCTCCGGCCTCGCAGGCACAGACCGCGTCCGGCAGATTGGTGATGCCGCAGATTTTGACTTTCATCCGTCCGGGCTCCTGGTCCATGGCCACATCGGGTCAAGTCTGGACTCGATCACAGGCCCAGTATACTGGTAGCAGCGCGACGCCCGCAATCGGGTCCGGGGATCGGGCCGCCTGCCAATCCGCGCCGGTTCAGGCACTTGCCTGGAGCAGGCGGTGCTTCTGGCGCGTATAGAGATTGTAATAATGTCCTCCCAGGGCCATCAATTCCTCGTGGGTGCCCCGTTCCACCACCTGTCCATCCAGGATGGTCAGAATGATGTCGGCATGGCGGATGGTGTTGAGTCTGTGCGCGATCACAAACGCGGTACGGTCTTTCATCAGTTCCAGCAAGGCCGTTTGCAGGTGAATCTCGGTACGGGTGTCGACGCTGCTGGTGGCTTCGTCCAGAATCAGGACCTTGGGGCCGGCCAGCACGGCCCGGGCGATGGCGATCAGCTGACGCTGTCCCTCCGAGAAGTTGTGGCCCCGCTCGGACACGCGTGAGCCATAGCCCGCGGGCAGCCTGCGGATGAACCAGTCGGCATTGGCAATGCGCGCCGCTTCCAGGACCTCGGCGTCGGTGGCGTCGGGCTTGCCAAAGCGGATATTCTCCATCACGGTTCCCGTGAACAGGTAATTGTCCTGCAACACGATACCCAGCTGGCGGCGCCAGCTGTCCTGCTGGATATCGCGCAGGTCCCGATCGTCAATGCGAATGGCCCCCGCCGTGACATCCAGAAAGCGACTCAGGAGGCTGACGAGCGTGGTCTTGCCGGCCCCGGTAGGACCGACGAGCGCCACGGTTTGACCGGGTTTCACCCGCAAATGCACTTTGCGCAATACCGGCGTGCCCGGTTCATACGCAAAGTCCACCTGATCGAATTCGACCCGTCCCTGTACGTGCTCCAACGCCACCGCGCCTTCCCGGTCTGTGACCGAAGGAGTGGTGTCCAGCACTTCAAAGATGCGTTCGGCTCCCGCGATGGAGGATTGCAACTGGTTGTACAGCATGGCCAAGGCCCGCAGGGGCCGGAAGAAATTCCGGATATAGACAATGAAAGTGGCGATGATGCCTACCTGGACGTGCCCATTGAGGGCCAGCCATCCGCCGTACAGCGCCAGTGCTCCCAGACTGATCACGCTCATGGTGGAAAACATGGGGCCCAGGATGGCCATGATGACCTCGGCTTGGATGGCCACTTGCCGGTATTTCAGACTGGCGGCGGCAAACTCGGCCCGCGTATCCGCTTCCTTGTCAAACGCCTTGATCTCGCGGAAATTCGTGATACTTTCCTCAATGGTGGCATTCATGAGCCCCAGTTGTCGCTGCACCTGCCGGAAGGCCTTGCGACTGCGCACGGTGATCTGGCCGGTCAGGAACAGCATGGAAGGCAACAGAATCAGCGCCCCCAGCCCGAGACGCCAATTCAGGAACAGCATGAACACGAGGCTGCCCACGAGCAGGAGGCCGTTGGACACGAATTCAATGAGGCCGTTGGACAGGGTCTGGTTGATGGTTTCCGTGTCGTTGCCCACCCGACTCATCAAATCCCCGATGCGGCGCTGATTGTGGTCGGCCAGCGACAGACGCTGGATGTGCCCGAAAATCAAGGAGCGCAGACGGCTGACAAAGCGCTGCGCGATCTCCACCATCAGCAAACTCTGGCCCATGGCTGTGACGAAGGCGGCCCCGTATATGCCCAGCAAGATCAGGGCGGTCCGGGCCAAGCCGGCCGGGTTGTCCCGCGCAATGAACAGATCGATGGCCTGTCCCAGCAAGATGGGTCCGATCAGCCCCAGGGCCGTACTCAACAGCACCAGGCCCGCCACCATCCAGATGCGAGTCCGGAAGGGATGCAGTTGTTGAATCAGGCGCCGCATCGTCTGACGCGGATTGCGCGCGATTTCCCCCGTGGGTCTGCCGCCCCCCATGCCGCCCACGCGCACGCCGCCCGGGCCGTGTGCGGAACGTGCCGGGCGTGCACCGGAGACGGTCATGGGCCGATTTCCGTTTGTGGGATGGCTGTGTACCGGGATCCGGCGGGATTAGCCCAGTTGGGTTTCATAGAGTTCGCGGTAAATGGGACTGGTTTCCAGCAACTCGGCATGGGGGCCGGCGGCTGCGATCCGGCCGGCCTCCAGAACGAGAATACAATCGGCGTGCACAATGCTGGATACGCGATGGGCCACAATGATGGTGGTGCGACCGCGCGCGACTTCCTGAAATGCCCTCTGGATCTCAGCTTCGGTTTCCAAGTCCACGGATGACGTGGCATCGTCCAGCAGCAGAATCCGCGGCTCTACGGCCAGCGCCCGGGCGATGGAGATCCGCTGTTTCTGCCCGCCCGACAGATTGGTGCCCCCTTCCTCCACCATGTAGTCGTACCCGTCCGTTTCGGCCTGAATGAACTCGTGGGCCTGGACCATGCATGCCAGCTGCTGCGCCTTTTCGGTCGAAAGCGCGGGTTGACCGAAGGCGATGTTGTCGAAGATGGTGCGGTGGAAAAGCGCGGGATGCTGGGCCACCAGACCGACAGAACGGCGCAGCGCACTCAAATTCCACGCGCGGACATCGATCCCATCGATCAGGATCGAACCTGCCGTAACATCATAGAAGCGCGGAATCAGGTACAGGAGAGAGGATTTCCCCGAACCGGTGGCGCCAATCAGACCGACTGTCTGGCCGGGTTCAATGGTGAAATTGAGATCTGTCAGTACGCGTTCCCCCTGTTTCCTGATACCGGGGGCCAGCGTGTCATTCAGCGGACCGGCTTCTGCCGGTTCGGTTCTGCCGTTCATCAAGTACGGCACGTTGGTCCGCCGGGCGTAGGCAAAATTTACATGACGGAACTCAATGTGCCCTTGCATCGTGCGCGCCGATGCTCCCGCGGGGGGTTGGACCGTCGGCTCCGCCTCCAGAATCTCCCATATGCGGTGGGCGGATGCGGTGGCACGCGAAAACATCGCCAACATGCCGCTCAGCAACAGCAGGGGAGTAAGACCGATCATCAGATAGCTGTTGAAGGCCACCAGCTGCCCCAGCGTAATACGGTCCGCAATGACTGCACTGCCTCCGAACCAGGACATGGCCACCAGGCCAAGATGGGTGAACAGGGCGATCAGCGGCAGGGACACCGCGATCAGACGCCCCACCTTGATGTTTTGGTCCACCAGTGTCTCGTTGGCGGTACTGAAGCGCTGGATCTGGGCCTGTTCCTGGACAAAGGCGCGGACTTCCGACATACCGGCGAGATTCTCTTGTACCACGACATTCAGGGCCGCCAGTTTTTGCTGCACGATCATGAACAGCGGGGTGGCTCTTACGAACACCAGCCGCAGGACCAGGCCGGTCAACAGCAGCATGATCCAGGCGATCAGGGACAGACGCACATCGGACAGGGAAATCAGGACCATGCTGCCGGCTACCATCAGGACCGCGCGCAGGAGCAGCGAGAGTCCTACGCTGGAAAACATGCGCACCACATCCACGTCGGCGGTCAGGCGGGTGATGAGCTGGCCTGTCTGTAGCTGGTCCACATCAGGATGCGACAGGGTCATCACCTTGCGAAACAGGGCATTGCGAATGTCGTAGGCCAGTGCTTGGGAGAGACGCGCGCGGAAGACTCCCTGGCCGAAGGTGGCCACGGCCCCGATGGCAGCAGCCACGAACATGACCGCTGAGCCCTGCCAGATGATCCTCATGTCCGTTTGCATGATGCCCTGATCGATGACTCTCTGCATCAGGCGCGGTACCACCAGCTCCATGGCCACGGGCAGGACCACCGTCAGGAGATTGCCGACTATGAGCAGTTTGTACGGTCTGAGAAATCGGGCCGTCTTCAGCAATGCACTCATGTGGCCGTACGGGGCAAGTCCGAGAATAACCTTGAAAGATTGTGGGGCGCAGTGTTGTCTTGACAATGTCGCAAACAGGGGCACGCCATACTGCATGATAACTGTCTTTGGTCGCAAATTGAAGAGGCATTCAGATCCAATGTCTACGGTGCCCGGCTTGCACAACAGCGGACAGAGTAGCCGCGCTAACGCACAATGGTCAGGTGGCCAGACGGTTTTAAGGGGGTTACTCCTTATGTCGGGGACATGGGTCGCTGTTTGAGGATGCCTGCCGTTGCAACTGTGAGAGGCTCAATGGTGTTCCGGCAGCTTTCACCATTGCATTGACTTCATTGACCGAGGCCGTTACGGTTTCTTCGGTCTGTACGGCGAAGGCATCTACCGTACTTTTGATATGGACCAGCCAGTGCGGAGCGGTCGGATTTGGCGTCTCCTCGGGCGTGTCTGACTCTGCCTACACCGGGCTATTGGCCGACAGCAAGAGCAGGCCGACAATCAGGCACAGTTTATTGACATAAAGCAAGCCGGACAATTGTCTCTTGCTTGCTGTTTATGTGTGATCGAAGCCCCCGGCAAAGCAGGCATTGGGCTGACTGCGGTTCTTGGGGGGATTCCCGCGCAGTTAACCCGGACCTGCGCTTTTTGTCAAGGCCCGGGTTTCACTTCTCCGAAGCGTGGATGACCGGTTTCTGCAAGATGGTCGTGGGCCTGAGCCTCACTATTTCACTTGACATTGACACTCAAAGGGAGAAGGTGATATCGATATTGGTGACAAGCAACACGTCTTGCACCACTCTCCTGACCAAGTCCACTTTTTCGTCGCTCACGTTGGGAGCCAGATTGCGCCAGCGCTTCTCTGCAACAGCAAAGGCCAGGAGATTGTCCAGGTAACAAATCAGAGATGGGTTGTCCTGGCCATTCAGTTCAAGTACCAAACCATAGCGGCGATTCTTCAATCTGATTTTGCTGATCTCGGCAGCGCTGACGTTCTGGACGGTTTCCAGGGACAGTTTCAATTCCATGTCAGGCGGGATCAGGGCTTGAAACAGATTGATGACAAAGTTGTCCGAAGTCAGACGGCCGTCTGATGCCACAACGAGGGTGAAACGTTCGATTCCAGCCGCTCTGGCTCCGTCTTCAAACTGGCCTATGGTGGATCCACTCAGAAGCGTATACGATTCATCAGATGCGACAGGAATGGATGACCTGCCTTCCAGTACCGGAAATTTGGCAACGATTTCTACCCCTGCTTTTTTCATCACGGGCAGTATCTTCTGCGCGGCGGACAACATGGTGTCTCCCTGTTCGCCCATGAAGAGGGACAGTCCCTTCAATATGCTCCACAGTTGATCGTGGTCTGTGTAACGAAAGTCCAGGATAGGTTGCCCGTTGGCCAACAAAACCATGCCGGCAGAGTGGTAATCAAGGTGAATGTGTTGCACGTTGCTTTCCGTGAAACGTGCTACGGTCTCCGGTTCCAGGGAAACTGCATCCAAACCGGGAATCCACGAAATCGGTATGAAATACACACTGATCCCGCCGTCTTCGTTGAAATTGATTACGAGGTCTGGCATTCCTGTTCCTGGAAGGGATGGGGAAACAGCGACAGGACGGGATGGCGGTCAGGATCGCTCTGGACGGGATTGCTGCCAAAGGACCAGCGCTACAGTCAGCATAAACAGTCTGGTGAGCCGGAAACCGCTTCAATGCATATCGAAATCTCTATTGAACAGAAGCGTAACGGAAAGGACCCCGAAGGCAGTTCCAACTGCCTTCGGAACATTGCTGTTTTCCCAAGCAGCCCGTATGCCGTCAACAATATGGCAGGCACGAGCTGCGCGCCGTCCAAGGCCCGCGCGGCCTCCGCTGTCCCCTAGGCAACAGAAGAAACAACGTACTGGTTCCTGCGACCGCGCTGGGTACTGGTCGCGTAACCCGGGAGCGCTCCGTGAAACGGTCAAAGCCATGCCGCCGGATCGCTGCCCGGTATGCCAAGCAGGTGGAGTACTGCTTGGCCCGGCTGTCAAGCGGGTCGATTTTGCTCTGGATGTAGTTTGTCAATGTGCCCTGGTCCTCAACTTGCGTTCTCACCTTGCTCAGAGTATATGCGTCGTTTGGGAAGAAGACGGAGGATGCCGTGGAGCCCCCTGCCATCTGACCTGACAGGCACGTAGGACACAGCGTACAGGGTGATGCCGACCTTCTCCTTGTTCGTTCGTGTGTCTCGTCAGGAAAAGCCGCACTTCCTGTCCATGTTGCAGCGGGGATTCATTGTCTGTTGTGACACTGAACAGGACGAAGTCTGTGGACATGGCACTGGGGTTCCGAACACCTGCTTTGGCCTGATGGCACGCGGAAGTTGATCTCGGCCTTCTGCTCGCGGCAGGAGTTCCGGGATGATCGGGAAAGACAAAGACATGGAACATGCGCTGCGGGGACGGTCTGCTCATGTTCGATCATGAAGGCAGCAGTCAAGCACCGATGGAGCCCGGGCATTGCCGGAAGCCACTCGCGGCAGAATTCTGTCGTACGGGTTAGGGAGACCGCGCGCGGGCAATTGTGCAATTGTCCTGTGGCCGGAACGGGAGACCTGGGTCTGGTCCGATTCTCCATGTGAATATGCAGTCTTGGGCTGGCAGAGCCGTGAGCCTACTCAGCTCTGCGTCAATGGCTGTTTGATCAAGGCCTGTGGCAAGAAAAGGCAAGGCCAAGCCTGATCATCGACCCGAGGAAACATTGCACACTGCCTTGCACGGCGCACACGCCCCGCAGTTCATCCCTGTCCCAAGAGAGCACCGGAAAGGTTTCCCTGCACAGGTGTACAGATCCGTCGTTCCTGGAACTCAAGGCTCTTCTTGGGCATTGGTTTCCAAGGGAGTCGTGAAGCAACCGGGCGTTCGATTGGAGACCCAGACAGGTCCTGACATGAGGCCCGGCACACAGAAGCCGCCGCATGTCCTATAGAGCGCGGCCAATGATGCAGCAGCATAGCCTCATGTGGCGTTTGCTGGGGAGCACAGGAGCAATCGGACTCCGGGACAACCGGGCTTTCTCCCGCAGTCAGCAAAGCGTGATCCACCGGCTGTAGGAAACCCGAGGCGGTACGCAATACGTTCTCATGCCGGTGCATATCCGGTTGTGACCGATGCACCGGCAGTCACGAATTCCCGCACCTTCCGTTCCCGGCGGGATTGCGGCAACTGGCTGAAGGACTCGCCCACCAGAATGGCGTCGCAACCGATCTCTGCCATGGCCTGGACATCTTTGGCCGTCTTGATACCGCTTTCCCCTACCAGTACCCGATCCGCAGGCACGAATTTCCGTAGGCGACGCGTGGTGGCGATGTCGGTGTGAAATGTGCGCAGGTTGCGATTGTTGACCCCGATCACCACGTGATCCAATGCCAGGGCCCGGTCCAGCTCGGCCTCATCGTGCACCTCGACCAGGACCTGCATGCCCAGCTCCCGGGCGAGAGTCGCCAAGTTGCGGTAGTCCGCGTCACGCAGGACAGACATGATCAACAGAAAGGCATCGGCTCCGGCGACGCGGCTTTCCCACACCTGATACGGATCAAAAATGAAGTCTTTGCGCAGTATCGGCACCGGGCATCCTGCCTCTTCCAGCCGTTGTCCGATCAGATCAAGATAGGACAGGTGGCCCTGGAAATAGGGTTTGTCTGTCAAACAGGAAAGGGCGGCAGCCCCGCCCCGGACATAGGCGAAGGCCATTTCCGCCGGATCCCCGTCGCGCGCAATCTGGCCCCGCGACGGGCTGGCTTTCTTCACCTCAGCAATTACGCTGGTCCCGGGATCCTGCGTCAGGGCCGCCCCGAAGTCCTGGGGGACCCGTGCGATCTTGGCCAGCGCCTGCAATTCCGCCAGAGGCCGTTCCAAGCGGGCCTGTTGCACCTCCTGGCGTTTGGTTGCCATGATGGCTTCCAGCACCTTGCCCTGGAACTGGGCCACGTTGCGGGGAGAGGAAGTCATCGGGCCAACTCCTGTGACTTGGCCACGAAGTGGTCCAGGATCTCCAGCGCGCGGCCATCATCGATGCTCTGCTCCACCACCGGGATCTGAGCGGCAATGTTGCCGTCCTCCACCGCCAGCGCGGCGGCCGCATTAAGCACCACTACATCCCGCATGGGGCCTGTGACGGCACCTGCCAGAATGCCTCGGGCAAGGTCTGCATTTTCTTCCGGCCCGCCGCCGCGAATGGCGGCGAGCCCGGCCCGGGCGAACCCCAGGTCTGCTGCATCGATGTCCAGTGTCTGTACCTGGCCCATGGCCAGATGGGCTACCCGGTTGGGGCCGGCGAGGGAAAACTCGTCCATGCCCTCCGCTCCGTGCACGATAAAGGCTCCCCGTTTGCCGACCTGTGCCAGCATTTCCGCCAGCGGCTGGAGCAAAGCGGCTTCATAGACTCCCATCAGAATGTGCGTGGTGGGCGCCGGGTTGGACAGAGGGCCGATGACATTGAAGAAAGAGCGAATGCCCAATTCCTGGCGCGCCTTGCCCACATAGCGCATGGCCGGATGACAGTGGGGCGCAAAAAGGAACACGAAGCCTACCTCGCGCAGGCAGTCGGCCGCCCCGGTCATGTCGTAGTCCAGCCGGGCCCCGAGTGCCAACAGGAGGTCTGCGCTGCCACTCTGGCTGCTGGCCGATCGGTTGCCGTGTTTGGCCACTTTCCGGCCTGTACCGGCTACCACGAGGGCTGCCGTAGTGCTGATGTTGATGCTGTGGGAGCCGTCGCCTCCAGTGCCCACCACATCGAACAGCACATCGCCATTCAGATTCCAGTCAAAGGGGGTCGCGTGGGCGGTCAGTGAATTGTAGAACCCGGTAATCTCGGCCACGGTGAGGCCTTTCATGTTCAGCGCGACCAGAATCGCGCCGATCTGGGCATCGGTCGCACCCCCGGAGACCATCTGAGTCAAGACGGCCTGGGCCTCTGCGCGCTCCAGGTCCTGTCTGGCCATCACATGCTTGATGGCGTCCGTGATATTCATGAGGCAAATTCCTTGGTTTCATGTTGTGTGTACAGGTCCTGGCGCAAAATCCGATAGGCTGCTTGCAATGCCTGTTTTTCTGACAGGTCCAGATGCATGTCCAAGGCCGCCGTTACATGATCCAGACACAGGCCAAAGGCCAACTGCAGCAATTGACACTCTTCGGCCGCCGCCTGCGCGTCCTGGGCGGCGGATGGCATCAGCACGAGTTCCAGCAGACTGGCTACTGGCAGCAGTACCGCATATGTATCCACCCGCGGCCCCAAGTCCAGCACCGCGGCATGGTCTGCATACAGCCCCAGCCAATCGGATCTCTCCCCGGGGGTCAGATTCGGCAACAGATGCAAGAAGATGTGGCAAATCTCCCGCGCGGGATCTCCCAGGCCGCCCATTTCCCAATCCAGCAGCTGCACTCTGCCATCCACCTTGAGGCAGTGGTCCAACTGCAGATCACCATGGACCAGCACCGGGGGCGTCAATTCGTGCCTGTCCAATTCCGGCTGCACCCGGGCCTGCGCCCGGGCCAGGGCTTCCAGCACCATGTCCGACAAGGGACTGGCCCCGCCGCGGGCCACTCCTTCCTCCACCAGCCGCCGGCTGCCTTGAATCAGGCTCCACTGGTAATGTGGGTTGACCGGATGGGGGCTCAGCCGCGTCTGCTCTTCCGGACGCCGGGCATGGGCCGTGGCCAACGCTACGGCCAATGCCGCTCTGTCTTCTGCCCGTGCCGGGTCCAGGGGAGTGCCGGGGCACCATTCATAGAGCATGATCTGGTGCGACAGCCCGTCGGGGTACCGATCAAAGGTGAGGGCCCGCGGCGCAATCCCGCACTGGGCGGCGGACGCCTGATTGGTGAATTGCCGGCGACCGCGGGCCTGCCCCGCATCCAGGAACATCTTGAGCACAATGTCCCGTTGGGTTGTCCGTATCCACCACAGGGCATTGTGGTCTCCGGGCAGCTCCTCCATCGCGGCAATGTCGGCCTCGGCCACGGCCAGATCCGGTGATCGAGCCAGATAGGCCAGCACGGCCGAGGTGCGCTCCGGATCGTTTGAGGTCATGGCGCGGCAGTCATGGCCAGGAAGTTGCGCAGCAGATCATGGCCCTGCTCTGTCAGGAAACTCTCGGGATGGAATTGCACTCCGTAGACAGGATACTGCCTGTGCCGCAGACCCATGATCTCGCCTTCCTCCGTGCGGGCCGTGACCTCCAGCACCGCCGGTACCGGCTCGTACACGATCAGGCTGTGATAGCGGGTGGCCACGAAAGGATTCCGGAGACCGGCAAAGAGCCCCTGACCATCATGGTGGACCGGACTGGTCTTGCCATGCATGATCCGCGGTGCGCCCCTGACCTCGCCGCCAAAGACGTGCCCGATGCACTGATTGCCCAGGCAGACCCCGAGAATGGGCACCTCCGGGCCCATGGCGTGGATGACCGCATTACTGATTCCGCTGTCTTGCTGCGGGGTGCCGGGACCCGGCGAGAGCACTATGTGGTCGGGTTTCTGGGCCTGGAGCCGGGCCAGAGAGACCTGGTCATTGCGGTACACCTGGATGTCGGCTCCCAGTTCGCCCAGAAACTGCACCAGGTTGTAGGTGAAACTGTCGTAATTGTCGATCACGATGACCATGCCGTTCACGACTCCTGTGGCTGTCGTTTGACATATTTTTCCGCTCTGCGCCGGATGCGGTTCCAGTTCCCTGTCAGTCCCATGGCCTTCTTCATGGCGAAGAGGGTCTTCCGCGCCTCGGCCCGGGCTTTGACGGTGCCCTGTTCCAGCAGATGGTCCACATAGCCTGACTGCATCTCATAGTGTGCGCGCCGTTCCCGGATGGGATCCAGAAAATTGTTCAGGGCGCGGGCCAGTTTCTGCTTGACCTCCACATCGCCCACCTTGCCCGCCCGATAACGGGCTTTCAAGTCGGCCACTTCTGCTTGGTCGGCATTGAAATAGTCATGGTAGCGGAAGACCGGATTGCCTTCCACGGTGCCCGGAATGTCAGCCGAGACGCGGTTGGGATCCGTGTACATGCCCATCACCTGTTTCTCCACCTGCCGCGGCGAGTCGTTCAAGGCGATGGCATTGCCCAGACTCTTGCTCATCTTGGCATTGCCGTCCGTGCCGACCAGGGTGCCGCCCACTACATAGGCTTCCGGAATGGGAAAGACTTCCCCGTAGGCTGCATTGAAGCGGCGTGCGATCTGGCGGGTGATCTCCACATGACTTTCGTTGTCCTGTCCCACAGGCACCAGGTCGCCGCGGGGCATCAGGATATCGGCGGCCTGCAGCACCGGATACCCGAGCAGGTTGTACGGCACCTGATCCAGATTCGCATCCCGGGCCATGGTTTTGATCGTGGGCAGCTGCTGCAGCCGTTCCACCGTGACCATACTGCTGAGCAACAGGGCGATCTCGCTGACTTCGGCAATGGCCGACTGCAGGTAGTAGGTAGCTGTTGCCGGGTCAATGCCGATCGCGAGGCTGTCCAACACGATGCTGCGGGCATTGGTGGCGATCTCCGAAATACTTTGGGGATCCGGTCGGGTGGTCAGCATATGCAAGTCGGCCACCAGGAAATAGCATTCGTACTCCTGTTGCAGTTGTAGACGGTGGCGCAAGCTGCCTACATAGTGGCCCAGGTGCAACGTGCCGGTAGGCCGGTCACCGGTCAGGATGCGCTTCTTGCGTGACATGAGGCATGTCCTCCTTTATGCTTGCAGGCCATCTTCGGCCATCTTCACGGCGACCGTCAAGGCCCGCATCTTGTTCATGGCTTCCTGGTATTCGTAGTCCGGTTCGCTGTCCGCCACCAGTCCGCCGCCCGCCTGCAGAATACAGGTCTTGCCTTGCATGGTGATGGTCCGAATGGCGATGCAGGTATCCATGGCACCGCCGTAGTCCAGATATCCGATCACGCCGGCGTACGGCCCGCGCCGTTCGCCTTCCAGTTCCTCAATAATTTCCATGGCCCGGATCTTGGGAGCGCCACTGACCGTGCCGGCCGGCATCGTGGCCCGCAGCAAGTCAATGGCATCATGAGCGGTCTGCAGGTGTCCCCGCACATCGCTTACGATGTGCATGATGTGGCTGTATCTCTCGATTTCCATGACATTCTGCACCCGGACCGACCCATATTCGCAGACCCGCCCCAGATCGTTGCGTCCCAGATCGACCAGCATAACGTGCTCGGCGCGCTCCTTGGGATCCTGCAGCAGCTCCTTGGCCAGCCGGTCGTCTTCCTCGGGAGTGGCACCGCGCCAGCGAGAGCCGGCAATGGGATGCAGAGATGCTTCGCGCTCTTCCAGGCGCACGTGCATCTCGGGACTGGAACCAACCATGCGCAGGGGTGGCCCCTGGATGCCGGGCACTTGGGAAAAATCGAAATAGAACATGTAGGAGGAAGGGTTGATCATACGCAGCGAGCGGTAGATGGTGAACGGATCGGCGTCTGTGTCCCGCTGCTGCCGCATGCTCAGGACTCCTTGAAAGATGTCGCCGGCCACAATGTACTGCTTGGTCGCCAGCACCATCGCCCGGTATTCCTCCCGCGTGTGCGAACAGGTCCACGGCGCCGCGTTGGCACACTGAGGCAACATCGGTTCTTCGCACGGAGCATGAATCCGGGCACTGATTTCCACGATGCGGGCGCAGACCCGGGCGTACTCCGCTTCCAGATGCGGGGCCGTCAGATCCAGATTGACGATAACCAGCAAGGAGTGCTTGACATGATCGAAGACCACCATCTCGCGGCTGAAAAGCAAGACCAGGTCCGGAGTGCCGATTTCGTTCCCGGCCGTGGCCGGCAGCTTCTCGATGAAACGCACCATGTCGTACCCGAACATGCCCACGGCCCCGCCGCAGAACTTGGGCAGCTCGGGTACCACGACCGGAGCAATCTGATCCAGGAGACTGCGTAAATAGACAAACGGATCCGCCTTGAACTGGCATGTGGTGCCCGCAGCCGTGGACTCCGTGATGGCATTGCCATAGGCCACCAGCGTACGTTCCGGGTTCAGACCCAGGAACGTGTACCGGCCGAACCGGGTGCCGGCCTCGGCGGACTCCAGGAGAAAGCTGGGAGCCGCCAGCTGTGTGCCATCCATGGACCGCGTTTCCTCATCCCGGCACAGACGGAAGAAAATGGATACCGGGGTGACCATGTCCGCCGGGATCGTAGTATAGACGGGAATTTGCGTGCCCTTGGCCCTAGCCGTTTTCACGTCCGGCAGGGAAGGCAAAAAGTGGTTCATGCTATCTCCCAAGAAAAATCCCCAAGTGCTCGTTCAACACTTGGGGACGATAGCCGTTGGCCACCGCGGTACCACCCCGCTTAACCTGACCCGAGGGCCAAAGTTCTCTCTGCAAGAACGAACCCCGTGGGGCTCAGTCTCAGCGCACAGATAACGGTTGCGTTGCCGGCTCGCCTACTGGGGAAGCCCGTTCAGCTCACGACTCATTGGTCCATTCACCACTTTCCGGCATGCCCCTTCGCACCTTCCGGGGTTCTCTGAATGCCGACCCAGTGATTACTAGTCCAAATCAAGGTCAGTATTTAACAATGTCCGCTCAGGATAGACCATGGCGCAGGTGGAGTCAACAGGCAACCTGCACGGTTTTCCGCATGAACGGCGCGGACCCGGATTGGGTTGCCAGCAGTGTTGTGAGCGAAAGAGACCGGGGCCCCCGGCTCTTGGCGTGCCGTCTCGGTCCGCCTGGGCTTGCAGCAAGACCCGCAACCGGGCATTCTCGGCTTCAGCCTGTTCGGCGCGCTCCCTGATCTGCTGCAGGACCGCCAGCGTCGTCCGGTACCAGTAGTGTATCCCCTTGAAATTCACGCGGTGGAATTGCGCCTCTTGTTACGGCCCGTGATTGCCCAGCTTGGGCATGTGCCTGGTCACCCAGTTTGGAAGGCCAGTGTATGTCATGATCCCGGCCGGTCAATCCCGCCGCCATCGCAGGGAGCGGTTTATACCCGCCTGTCCGTTTCGCCAATGTCGTGTGCGACCGACAGAAAAGTGCAAACGAATACACTATCTTCCAGTGGGTGCATATAGTATTTTTCCCTGTGATATATCACAGGAAGATCGGACTCTTTGGTCGGTGGAGGGGACTGATTCGGGGGCTTCGCGGGAAGTCCCCGTTTTTGTAGCGTGTTGACCAATTGGATTGGCGGGCGGGAGCTGTGGCTGTGTACGTGCATTGTGTCATCAGGGCTTTGCCGCTGGCGGCGGGGCCCGTGTACCCGCATTCTGCCCGGCTGGTGGTAGCCGGCTGCGCAGTCGCTAGTGGCGCGATGTTGCCGATGCGTTGGTGTGTCTTGGGCCAGGAAATTTCGCGGCTCGGCGAATTCCAGTGCGTAGCGCGTTGCGTGCAGTCGTCTCGCCCAGGTACTGGGAATGATCCGGTTTCGTCCTCTCAGGATAGTCAGTTTGCCTTGGCGGGCCAGTGGCAGGCATTGGTCTTTCTTGGTAAGGGTATGTTGACTAACCGGATTCGCGGGTAGGAGACGTGGCAGCCGTGGTTGCGTTCGAATACTGTAGGCTTTGCCGCGGGGCGTTCCGTTCTGGTCGGGCAGCCGGCGACATTGCCGTGGGGGGTGGCACAATGCCGCAGACGATTTCAACGATCACGGCGGCGTGCTCTGCTGCTACAGGCTAGCCGGTGGCTTACAGTTCTTGCCGCAATTACGGCAAGTTTCTGTGGCTGTCTTTTCAGGAACTGTTCCAGGGGCTGGCTGCCTTTGCTGTTGCCAGGCTGGAACCGAGGAACGATTTTCGGCGGCGCGGGCCTGTTGCAGTTCCGCGTAGTCCGGCATTAGCGTCAGCCCGCGTTCGCAACAGAGCAGAGTCATTTTGGATGCTGGTGTGATGTTGGACAATCTTGAGGTTTCTTTCGCCGTCAGCAGCGAGGTTTTCGGGCGTATTGCGGCGGACAGCCCGGAGTTGGTTGACCGGATGGTTGACATCGGTTCGTCTGTGGAGCTGGCGGGCAGTATCGGTGAAGGGTTGGACTTGCTTGTGGACAACACTTGGGCATAGACGTGCCAGACGGGGTTGGCGAGATTATTTTCTATGCTGGTGCGGTTGTTGCTGCGGCGCACCTGATTTATGGCGCCAGGAGGGTTGAGCGGGAATTTAAGGTTGCTGACCGTACTGCTCGTAACAAGATCCAGGTTGTGCTAGCGTTGACGCTGATGTCCCGCATGGGTATTTCTACCGTTCTGGCCTCCGTCGGCGGGATGGGCGGTGGAGTCATCAGGGGTATTGTGCCTGTCGTTGGCAATGTTATCGGCGGCGTTGTTGGAACCGTAGCTGGAGCGAGGATGGACATGTATCTGAACCGGCATCTCCAGCCATATAGGCTGAGTTTGGCGCTGGATATTAACCATTGGCGCTAGTGAGTGTCAGAGGGTGAATCGTGCGATGACGATGTAGGCGTCCCTGAGCGTCCGGAGTGAGGTGTAGAGCGCTGTGCTACTGACCTTGCTGCCATAGTGATGGGTTACTGCGCTCCATTCCCGCTTTCGCGGGAATGGAGGAGTTTGGGATTGTCCGCGTGTCGGTGTCTGCAGCGCGGACGAGTTCAGCGTCTTTTCCCTTATTCGGGCAGGGTAATGACGGTTACGCCATGTTCGCTAGCCGCCTGTCGGCATTCGTCCAGAGCATAGACGCCGATAACGGTGGCTTGGACTGGCTGTCCACTGGCCGTGGCCAAAGTGTCCGCCCGGCGGCGGGCCCGGCGGGCGTCCTCTGCATCCAGCGTCAGGGACACCTCGGCCAGAGCGTATGTGGAATTGGATCGGTCGACCAGGATCAGGTCGGTTTCTTCCAGGTCGTCGGCTTGGGCTTCGGAGATGCGGCGCTCGCCAACCGCCTGGTCCAGTAGGTCGGGGATGTGAGCCTGGTCAGGCAGGGTGACGGCGTAGACGGTCTGCGGGCTGGTCATGGCCAGGCGCCGGCGTGCCAGCCGTCCCGAGCGGCGTGCGACCTTGCGCTCGTAGTCGGTTCCGCTGAGCCGGTTCAGGGTTCCTTCCATGCGGGCTTGGCCGGCTTTGAGCCCGACGATGTCGCCCTCGATCCTGACGATATCGCCCTTCATCTCGACGATGTCGCCCTTCATCTCGACGATGTCGCCCTTCATCTCGACGATGTCACCCTCGATGCGCGTGAGGCGGTTTTCAATGCTTTCCAACCGGGCGTCAGTGGCGGCGATGTAGTCCTGCACCGTTTGGGTGAGTTCGGCTACGGCCTGCTGCAGTTCCCTCACGATGGCCGGCAGTTGCAGGAACTCTGGGCCGAGCACGTGCCGACGCATCGCCTGCTCCAGTTGCGGGTCTTGCGCCATGGCGTCAAGGATGTCCTGGAAAGTGTGAATCGGCCTAGTCATCGGCAGTCTCCGTGTAGTCGGGCTCTGAGTCTACCATCGTCGTGGCAGTTGAGCCGGGGCTGTCCGACCCGGTGAGCAGGCAGGGTGCAATGTTGATTGGACGCAGTGGGGTTTGCTATACCGCGGCGGTCATCTGATGCCCGCTGTCGTAGTAGGCTTTGGGGTTTTCCCAGACCTGGCCTTCGCTGTCGGCGCCCAGGGAACTGGATACCGGAGTCAAGGGCTCCTTGCTCAATTCGCCGGTCCGGTTTCGGCAAAGACGGTTTCCCGTACTTGAGGGACAGGTGCTAGCGGCCGTGCTGTCGCTTGATATGGGCCTCGTGGATGATTGGATGATGCCTTGGGGCAGGGTGGCGGCTAGATTGACCGAGCCCAGACCGGGGAGTTGGATGCACTTTTTGTCGCCGTACTGGATTTGCGCTACACCAGCGGCGGCGCAGAAAGAACTGGCTCCGGTTCAAGGGATCTGGACCACAACAGCAAGGAAAGAACCGTTGCCATGGGCGCGCAAGCCCAGCAGGGCAAAAGACGACAGCCCGTTGCAGGGCCCGGACCGTGGGGACCAACCGGTGGGACAGGCAGGACCTCTCGCCTGCTGCAGGCACTTTCGACACGAGAGAGACCCTGGACCGTACGGTCCAGGGTCTCTACGGCTAGGCTAGGTCGACAAAACCTAGCCGCAAATGCTGGAATAGCTGACCGAAGCGCCCGCGGCCCATGGATTGTTCGTGGCAGAAGTGGAAACTACCAGATCGCTCGAATGGAAGCCTGCATTGCAGAGGCAGCGGGGTGCCACGGTGGAGGCCGTGGCCAGATCGTTCTGCAGACCCTGTGCCATGGAGGGAGTCAGCAAGTTGGGAACCAGACCCAGATTGTACATCTGCAGTAACTCGGCTTTGGCACCCTCGCCGCCCGCCGGGCAATAGGAATTGGCTGTTGCCATGCGGTGGTCACAGGCTTGCAGGTTCGGATCATCGAAAGCCAGCACGGTGCCGCGACCGATATGGTATCCCCGGCTGCGCAGGCAGGAAATGGTGTTCCAGTTGCTGTTGACGATGGAAATATTGCCCATGTAGGCGAAATGACGGGAACTGCCCACCATGTTGATGCAGCCTGCGCTGGTGCCGCAAATTCGGGTGTAGGGCTGCGCCTCCAGGTGCCGGGTGAAGTGCACGAGGATGAAGTCGCCGCTACGCACCGGTGCATAGCCTCCTATCGTGGGCCAAACCGCCTGATCGACCCAAGGCTTTGAGGTCGTCGTGGTCGGACTGAACAGATAGGAAACCGGTGGCGTGGAGGGCTGGGGGAGCGGCCGGACAGGTGGGGACGGGCGGGGTTCCAGATACTCCCTGCCGAAGTACGCGGTGTCCTCCACGTTGCGCAAAGAGGTGGAGTACCTTTCAATTTCCACGCCCTGGTCCTCAAGCCGGTCCTCCAGTGCACTGTAACTGACGCGTCCCTGACGTTCGAGGGCATCATAGATATCACGCAGTGCATCATTGATGCATTCGGTGAACCGGCTGTCGCTGACATCGAACAGACATCGGCGCGTGTTGTCGAAGAAGTCGGCCATGCGTCCGTTGTCCTCTTCGAATTCATCGTCGTTCGACCGGCGGTCATCGCACTCGTCGGCGTTGTAACAAATGTTGATGTTGATGGAACAGGTCCAGTCTCCGCTTTTACAGAAGCCTGTCGCCTCAAAGTCTTCGCGGGGATCAACCTGCGGCCAAGTTACGGTTGCGCCTTCGCCCTCCCAGAAGTCATTGAAGTCCTCGTTCTTTTCGGAGTAGCTGTCACGGTTGCGCAAGTCATGTTCCGCATTGAAATAGGCTGCCCAATTCTCCTCGGCAGTGGCCTCATTCATCGCTTCTATGTCATCCCTGAGGCTGGAATCGGCTCTGACCTCCACATAACAGCCATCGTCAATGTCATCATCGTCCGTGCATCCCCGGGTTGTCCACTTGGACTGACTGGAAGAGGCGCTGACGATGTCAAACTGGCTGATATCCGTGTCTGTGTCTGCCCGGACAGCGGCTGCAGATCCGAGCAGGGCAAGAATGCAGACTGCCAGGATACTACTCAGATAGCGGCCTGCGGATTGGATATGTCTGTGCATGATTTGTTCCCCCTGTGCAATTGGGGCCTGACAGCTAATTCTGTGCCCAGTTGACGGATACATTCGCGTCTATGCCGGATTCATAGTATTCGACCTGGACCAGATGTGCGCCCCGGGGTGGCGCGTAATCCTTGAAATACAGCGTGGTGGCCTGTTCTTGCCAGCCGTCAATCACCAGGACACCGCCTACCCATACGCGCACCCCGTCATCGGCCAGGGCCGTGAACCGATAGTTCTGCCCCGAGAAATAATGGTGGCCTTGCCAGATAATGCTGAAGTTGTCGGTACCAACGCCTGGACCAGGACTCGCAGTGCCCCAATGGAAGTTGATGCTGGCATCCGTGCGGGTCAGGACCGGGGCCGAAGATCGCAAATAGTTGTAGTAGTACCCGATCCAGGGTCCTGCCTGCGTTGTCACAGGCGCCGGAGACAGATAAGGCATGATCGCCGGAGCCACGCCATAGGTGGGAGGCGCTGGTCCCGCGACCCCGGACAGACTGGCATGGGCCGGCAGGCAGAGCACATCGCCATCGTATATCGGAGAATCGGAACTGAGGTGATTCATGCGCGCCAGTTCGTCGACCGATACGTGATACGCGCCGGCGATCCATGCCAGCGATTCATTGGGGTTGACGGTATGAAGCTGGGGACAATACCCCGGCGGAGGGCCCAGCACCGCTGCCGTGGGCACCAGGTATATCGTGCCCCAGACCGGTCGCTGGTAGATGGCCACATGCGGATTCAGGGAATGCAGCAGCGCCACGGAGATGCCGTGCCGGTTGGCGATGGACTGGTGCGTGTCGCCTGGCTGCGCCTGATAGGTTGAGCGCAAGGTCTGGGCCTGGACCGCACTGCCCCAAACCAGACCCAGCAGCACCAAGCCTGCCCACAGCAATGGCAGGCGGATGCGGCGTGACAGCAAATTCATACAGTACCTCCCGACTACAGAGCGGCTGCCTGAATTCCTGCACAATCGCCCTGGGGGTGACCCCAATCAGACGAGTGATTTGGGAATTACCAAGAAAACTTGACATATTGGCACGATGCCAATAGCGCTTCGGCGCAATCCTACCATAGGGAGCGCGCCCCATGCCAGAACGCAACTTCGCCAACCGGACGCTGTTTCACGGCGACAACCGGCCTGTCCTGCGAGGGATGAACTCCGGCACTGTCAACCTCATCGCCACTGATCCGCCTTGCAATACGAACCGGGACTTCCACGCCACTCCCGACAGCCTGACGAAGGGGGCGCAGTTTCAAGACCGTTGGCGCTGGGACGAAGACGTACATGAAGACTGGCTCATCGCCATGGGCCATTATAACCACCCAAGATGGTTTGGGGTGACGATATGGCCGCATTCCTTTGTTGGCTGGGTGTGCGGCTACTGGAGATGCACCGTATCCTGGCCGCCAAAGGGTAGGCATGGACCTCTGGGATGGCGCATTCGAGCAAGTCCTCAAGCGGATGACATCATCTACTGTCGGATTTGATGCTGACGAATTCCGTGTTATCCCCAGCGGACGAGCCATTCACTTCAACGAGGCTCCCCCAATCCGCATGGACGGTGGGATGTCGGCGACGTTGATACTGCTTGTTCGGCCGCGACGTAACCTATTCTGATCTCCTGGTCGCTGGTGTGGCTCAGCGTTACCGGAAACTCTGCCGTGCTGCCTTCCGTCACCGGCTCCGCATTGGCAATGGACACCTCAATGGCCGGAGATTGAGCGGTCGCCGTACCGGAACCGAGGGCAGCCAGCGCGAGCAGCAGGGCTAGGGCGCCGGCAATCCAGGCGAGCCAAGGGCGGCCCGGCCCGAGCGTCGCCCCGAATCTGATGTCCGGGGCGATGGCGAAGGGAGGGATAAGTATGGGGCGGTGTCTACGGTTTGCGAGGAGAGGCCAGAGCAGGGTGTTTCCAGTTCGGGCGTTCACTCGGTCCAAGGGCATGGGTAGACGGACATGACTACCTCATGGGAAAATAGCGGGGGTATACACAAAAGTCTCCCTTTCCGGGGTTATCGTGGTCTCCAGGAAACAAAAAAGGGGCCGCACTTTGTGCGACCCCTTCGAATCTTGCGTTTGACGGCTCGGATTCAGTCCATCGGCATGACCCCGTTACTCGCACACATCCTGGGGACGGCGGGCGGTGGTGCTGAACCAGGGATCCGGGGAGGATCGCTGGGAGATGACCATGTCTTTTTCTTCAAATCCGGCAGCACAGAGGCATTCCGGCGTCCGCACGCGGGCGGCTTCCAAATTGGTCCGCATGGTATGGGCGGCGGAGTCCGACAGCACCCCTCCCAGAAGCCCGAAGCTGTACATCTCATACAGAATGTACTGGGCGCCGAGGTTCTCGGAGGGACAGAGGTTCACGGCTTCGGCCACCCGTTCGTCACAGCTGATCAGGTCCGGGTTGTTGAGGGCCACGTTGTGTTCATCGTCCACGTCGTACCCCAGGTCGTCCATACAATCGACAATTTTCCGATCCGTAATCTGGATATAGAAGTTGGTCAAATACTGCTGGAAGAAGGCGGAACTGCCCACCAGGTTGAAACAGCCGATGCTGGTGTTGCAGACCGGCACGGTTCCCGTCAGGTCCAGATACGAGGTGAAGTCAATGGTTAGGTACTCGTCCCGGCTGGGGCGGAAACTGTACCCGCCCTCATCCACTTCGTCCTCGTCGTCAAAGATGTCGGTGACGCTCGCGTTGCGCCAGCGTCGCTGATAGGTTTCGACAGACGTTTCCTCATCATCATCGCGGTCGGAATCGCTGTCCGGGCCCACCTCGTTCAGATCGTCATCGTAATCGCTATTTTCATCCGTTGCGATTCCAAGGTCGTCCCATGTGCTCCTTGTCATTTCGTCGATCAGATCATCGTAATCGTCGTTACTGCGGAGTTCATCATCCAGCCAGTCCTGAAACTCATCATCTATGCATTCCCAGACATCGTCCTCATCGTCATCGTAAAGACAGCTGCCCGCGTCATCCCAAAGGTCTCCCACCGTATCGCTTGCCCGGTCGTTGTCCCCGGCTGAATCGTCCGATTCGAGGCAATCCTCGGGGTTGTAGCAAACAGCCAGTTCAATGGCGCACTCGTCGTCGTTGCCCTCGCAGTAGGGCGTGATATCGAACTTGAAGTCGGGTTCGATGATCGGCCATTCCACACCATAGCCTGCAGTATCCCAACACTCTTCAAAGTCCCTGTTCTGGTCGCCATCGCCGTCGTTTGCGCCGATGTCACTTCCACAGACAGCGTCAAACGTGGTTGCCCACGCTGCTTCAGTGCTGTCTTGGGGCGGATTATTGCTGTTGGACCTTTTTGTCACCTTGACCGTACAGTTTTCCTCAGGATCGCGGCAATCGCCTTCCTCCAATATCGAAAAATACGCGCGGGAGGCGTAGGCTTCAATGATTTCGAACCGGTCGCCGCCCGGATCCGTAGAGGTGTCAGCCCAGACAAGGCCAGACAACAGCAACAGAGACAGGACAGCCAAGGTTGCTGTGAGCAAGACCTTCGCAGGTACATTGATTCGTGTATGCATAGATGAGTCCTCCAGGAACCTTTCTGCGGTCTGGTTGTGGGTGGCGGGATGTAACCTGGGAAGGTGCGGCGGGTCTGTGCGTGTGAGACTTGCTGGTCCCGGGCCGTCCAGGGAGCCGCTGCCGTTCCCGGGTCCGGCAATTTCAGGAGTGGAGCGGGAAATCATGTCAGTTCGATTGCCTGTCTGGAGGATTGAATTTTATTTCTGTGCCCAGTTCACGACTGCCATCGCATCCAGGCGGGCATCGTAGTACTCCACTCGCACCGTGTGGTTGCCGTACCGCGGCGCGTAGTCCTTGTAATACATGGTCCGGGACTGATCCTTCCAGCCGTTGATAATCAGGGCGTCATCCACCCATACGCGCACCCCGTCGTCGGCCAAGGCCACGAAGCGGTATTCACCGCCCGTGAAGAAAAACCGGCCGGTCCATTGCACGCTGAACCTGTCAGCCGGTACGCCGCCGGCCGGACTTTGGGTGCCCCAGTCAAAGACGATCTGGGCATCCTGACGCGTGACGGCCGGGTTACCTTGGACATCGGGGTTGTTGTAGTAGCGGCCTGTCCAGGGTCCATGGGAACTGTAGGTGAATGCAGTGGCCACCGGAGCCGGGGGCGCGGGTTGCGGGGTGGGAGCCAGACTGGGAGTGCTCGGTTGCGGTGCAGGCACGGGTGCGGGTGCGGGCGGCGCAGGTACGGGTGCGGGCCTCGGCGCGGGCGCAGGTCGCGGCGCGGAGATGGCCGGCAGCAGGTGTTGCAGGCTGGCGCAATCCGCCGGAATCCACAGCCGGGTATTCACGTATACCAGGCTGGGGTTCGCGATGTCATTGACGGCCACCAACGTCCGGGCCGTGCAGTCATACTGCCGGGCAATCTGGCTCAGATACTCGCCTCGAGCCACAAAGTGATACCTGCCTTCCCCTTCTCCGGGTTGGGGCAGAGCCGTAGGCAGCACGTCTTCGGCCATGGCGTCGCCCTCGGTCATGCTGCTGTCGTCTTCGTCAGCAGGCGCCTCTGCCGGGACCACCGGAATGCACAGCGAGTCTTCTGGAGTCAGTGCGTCGTGGATGGTCAAGTTGTTGACCTGCGCCAAAATGCTGGCATTGACTCCATGGGTGGTGGCAATTGTGTCCCAGGTATCGCCGGCTTGGACGCTGTACGGTGTCGGGCACTGTGCCACCGCGGTGCCCGCTTCCATTTCTTCGGCCGGCACCTGGATGGCGGTCCCGACATACACCTTGTTGGGATCAGTAATTTGCGGATTCAGCGCCAGCAGCGCATCGAGCGTCAAGTCGTGGGCTTCGGCTACCGCACGCAATGTATCGCCGGCCCGGAGGTAATAGGTGTCTGTCTCGGCGGCCCAGACGAACGAGCTCACGAGCCCCAGCAGGAGGCCTGTGATCACCACCAGCCTGAGCAGGAAACTCTTGCCCAACTTCATTCGTATCCCGTTCATTGAATCACTCCTGTCAATGTTCGTCCTTGCGGACCTGGAGGGCAACAGCATCAAGCCTCTCTGGATGACGCGGACACGGAACTTGTCTGGGACAATGGCTCGGCAGAGAGGCAAGAGCCGGGTCCTGATTCGAGAAATTGCAAAACCGGGCAACATTCCCCTTATCATGGAAGACGGATGAAAAAGTTTTGTGTTACGAATTGGATTGACCGGCATGTTGGCTGTGACTCCTGTGGTGCACCTGGCGTAAATCCATGACCATTGTAGTCGCCGATCAGCTCGAAAAAAGGTATGGTCATGACCTTGTCTTCCACAAAGTCAGCTTCCGGGTGGAATGGGGTGACCGGATCGGTCTGATCGGACCCAATGGCAGTGGCAAATCCACGCTGTTGCGGATCGTGGCGGGGCAGGACGATCTGTTTGACGGGACCGTGGTCCGCAGCCAGGGACTGGGATCGGGCTACCTGCTGCAGGAACTGCCCGGCACCGAGCGACGGTCGGTCCGGGATTTTCTGAACTCTGCCCACGCGGCCGTATATCGCCTGGAAACCCGCCTGGAGGAGGTGGCCGGGCAACTGGCCGAGGCACCGCCGGCGGCCCGACACGCGGCCTTGCTGGAAGAATACGGCAACCTGCAGGCGGAAATGGAACGGCGCGGGGGCTACGACACGGAGCGTCGCACTCTGGAAGTATTGCAGGGATTGCGCATGCCCCCTCAAGTCTGGGATGAACCGGTTTCCAGCCTCAGCGGCGGGCAAAGAACCCGGTTGCATTTGGGGAAACTCGTCCTGGCGCGCCCGCAGTTGTTGCTGCTGGACGAACCGACCAACTATCTGGATGCCCCGTCACTGCCCTGGCTTACCGGTGTGCTGGCCAAATGGCCGGGCAGCCTCATCCTGGTGTCCCATGATCCGGACTTCATGGACCAGGTGGTAAACCGCATCTGGGAGCTGCAACACCAGCGCCTGGAACGGTACACCGGCAATCACAGCAGCTACAGAGCCCAGAAAGCGGCCCGGGACGAACGCCAGGCCAAGGAGTTCAAAGCCCAGGCAGAATACATTGCCAAGACCGAAGACTTCATTCGCCGCTTCAAGGCCGGCTCGCTCAGCAAGCAGGCTCGTGGCCGCGAGACCCGCCTGAAACGCTACCTGGACACGCAAGCCATAGAGAAACCTCTAAAGGCGAAGACGCTGTCCCTGCGCTTTCCCGCGGCGACCCGCAGCGGCGAAATCGTGGCCCGTTTCAAGGGGTTGGCAGCTGGCTACGACCGGCAGGCGCCCATAGTCAAAGTGCGGGAATTGGAGATTCGGCGTCTTGAGCGCATTGCCCTGACAGGGCCCAATGGCACGGGCAAATCCACCTTGCTGCGCACTCTGGTGGGCCAGCTGCCGCCCTTGGCCGGCCTGTTGCACATTGGGGCCAACGTCCGGATGGGCTACTTCGCCCAGCATCAGGTCGATGACGACTTCGCGGCCATGGATCCGGCCAAAGCCCCTTTCGACTTCGTGTTGGATGCCAAAGCCATGCAGGACCAGGAGGTGCGCAGCCACTTGGGCCTGTTTCAATTGTCGGGAGAGGACGTGTTTCGGCCCCTGGGCACGTTGTCGGGCGGTCAGAAGAGTCGTCTGGCTTTTGCCATGCTGGCCTTGGAGGAAACCAATTTCCTGGTCCTGGACGAACCTTTAAGTCACTTTGACAGCGCCTCTGCATTGCAGGAGGCCTTGCGACAGTATGAGGGGACCATCCTCTTCGTGTCCCATGATCCGGCGTTTGTCGATTTTCTGGCGACCGCAGTATGGGAGATTGCGCCTCACGGGGAAGGACAGCCGGCTGTGGTGGATATCCGGCGCGATCCGAGCTGCCGGGATGAAATCAGTCCGGATGCACCCGGGACCGGTTTCGTGCCGGCTCCCTTCAAGGCGCGTTCCGGGCGCCGCGTGAGTGCCCGACTGCGGAAAAGCCGCCCGTCCCCGGGACGGGAGCGCATCCAAGCACGGGAAGACGGATTAGTTGCGGAAATCGACGACATCGAAGGCCGGATGTCCCGGATTGTCGCGAAGCTGACGGCAGCCAGCACCCGCGGCGATGCAGAAGCCATCCGCAAACTGAACAAGGCTCACAAGTATCTGCAGGCCCAGGCGGATCAACGCTGGGCCGAACTGGCCAGTTTGCAGGATCAGTAGCCGTGGACCTCAAACCCCTGGTGGTGGGCATCACGGGCAACATCGGCGTGGGCAAGTCCACTGTCATGCAGCAGCTGGCCGCCAAAGGGGCCTTTGTCATCGATATGGACCAGGTCACGCGCCGGGCCTTGCATTCTGCCGGGCCGGGTTACTCACCTGTGGTGGCGGAATTTGGACGGGATATTCTGGCGGAATCCGGCGAAATAGATCGATCCCGGCTGGGCCGCCAGGTCTTTGCCGATCCCGCCCGGCTCACCGCCCTGGAAAGGATCCTGCATCCTATAGTATTGGAGATGGTCAAGGCGGAGCTGGTGCAGGTGCGGGCACCGCTCGTGGCCATTGAGGCCATCAAGCTGCTGGAGGCGGGCACGACCCGTCACCTGTGTGATCAGGTATGGGTGGTCACGGCCCCTGCCGCAGCCCAAATGCAGAGACTACGCACGCAACGCGGCATGACCGTGGCGGACATCCGGCAGCGCATGGCCCAACAAACCAGCGAGGCCTGGAAAGTCGCGCAGGCGGACCGGGTGATCACCAACTCCGGCACAGAGCAGGAACTGGCCGCCCGGATCGATCGAATCTGGGCGGAGGTCATGGGCGCGGCTGCCTAGGCCTGGCCGTCGGCGGCTGTCGGCATTCGGACGGGACGGTCCGTCCGTCTGGAGCGGGGCTGGTGTACACTTGGGGTTTGGATGTGGACGAGACATCATACACTGGAAACGCAATCATTCGTCGTCTTGTAGGCCGACCCGCCGTCAAAACCTGGGCCCTGCTCGGCGGGACCATGCTGGCAATCATGGCGGTCACCTCGCATGACGCCTTGCCCACGCTGCATATGTGGCTGCTTTTCAGTGGTCTCGTGCTGTTGCTTTCGGCTCTTTGCACCTGGCTGCTGTTCGGCCCCGGAGCCAAAGAGTAGGACCGTCCCCACACCAATCGACACGCATGGCCAAGAGAGATTACTACGAAGTGCTGGGAGTGCCGCGCAATGCCTCGGCGGCCGAGATCAAGCGCGCCTTCCGCAAGTTGGCCCAGCAATACCATCCGGATCGCAACAAGGGCCACAATGCCGAGGAACGCTTCAAGGAAGTGGCAGAGGCCTACCAGATTCTGAATGATGACCGGAAACGGCAGCTGTACGACCGGTATGGCCATGACGCCGAGCGCATGAGCGGGGGATCGCCCTTTGTCGACATGGGAGACATTGGCGGTCTGTTTGAGCAGTTCTTCGGCATGGGCATGGGGAGCACCACGGGCGGGCGCACCCGCCGTCCGCGCAAAGGCAACGATCTCAAGGCCGAGGTCACGCTCACTTTTGGCGAAGCCGCCTTTGGCACCTCTCAGGACCTGGATGTGCCGACCTATGAGCTGTGCACCCGCTGCGACGCGACCGGGGCCGAGCCCGGACATCCACCGGAGGTCTGTTCCTATTGCCACGGCCGGGGCACGGTGCAGCAGAGACAGGAGGTGCCCCTGTTCGGCACGGTAGCCACCGAACGTACCTGTCCCGCCTGTGGGGGCATTGGGCAGGAAATCCGGGTGCGCTGCACCAAGTGCTATGGCGAGAAGCGCACGGAGACTGTCAAGACCGTATCCTTTGAAGTTCCGGCCGGTGTGGACCGCGGCAGTCGCCTGCGGCTGTCTGGACGCGGCGAACCGGGCTTCAACGGAGGACCACCGGGCGACCTCTATATTGAATTTCAGATCGAGGATCATCCCCTTTTCACCCGGGACGGGTTTGACTTGCATCTGGAGGTGATGCTGACCGTGTCGCAGGCCGCCTTGGGCACGCATATGGAAATCCCCATGCTGGAAGGCGATGAGGAGGAATTGGAGATTCCCCCCGGCACGCAGCCGCACACGGAATTCCGCAAACGCAACAAAGGCATTCCCCGGCTGCAATCCGTGGGGCGCGGAGACATGATCATCACGGTGAACGTGGCTATTCCCCGGCGTCTCAACCCCGGGCAGAAAGAGCTGTTTCGGCGTTTGAACGATTCGCTGGGCGTCGAAAACCATGAACCCAAAGGCAAAGGGTTCTTTGCCCGCATATTTGGCGAATAGGCCTTCCGGCGGTCCCGGCACCGGCACCGGGAGGGCGCCATCGGCGCAGCCTGCAGCTGATATGCCCTGCCGCACCCTGAAGACAGCCGCGGCCCCCTGCCGCGGAGGATACGGGGCAAGGGCCCGGCCGGGGCCTCTGGAGTGACGCATGGCCCGGCTGGTCCAATTCAAGGTGGCGGTGGATGCCGAAGGGGCAGAGGCGGTCTGCGAGTTCTTTAATGCCATCCACGCAGACATGGACCGCCAGGGCAGCGACGGCGCAGGGCGGGCGGTCATTGAGGCGGCCCATTTTCCGGCAGAATCCGATGTGCGTCCTGCACTGGTGGATTTGGCGCATGCCGGCACCATTTTCGTCAGTACCGTGGTGCCGGCGGCGGAGGCCGAGGAGGTGCAGCACCGTATTGTGCAAGGCCTGTGGTGGCTTTCCCGCTTGCATCCCGTGGGGGAACCGGTCATTACCCCGTTGGAGGACAAAGACTGGCAGGAGGCCTGGAAGGAACACTATGCGCCTTTTCGTGTCGGCCGCCGGATCGTGATCCGGCCCGCCTGGGAGGAACCAGGCAAGGGGCACGCCGGAGATGTGGTGGTGCGGTTGAATCCGGGCATGGCGTTTGGCACTGGCCTGCACCCGTCGACGCAGCTCTGTCTGACCCTCCTGGAGGACTATCTGCAGGCGGACGATCGGTTGCTGGACGTGGGCACCGGCAGCGGCATTCTGGCTATCGCCGGCCTCAAGTTGGGGGCGGCGGAAGTGGTCGCCACGGACACGGATGCGCTGGCGCTGCAAGTGGCCGCGGAGAACGCGGCGTACAACGACTTGCAGGCGCAGTTGGGAAAACAGCTGCAACTGCACCGTACACCGGCTCCCCCGGCCGGCCAGTTCGATGTGATCGTGGTCAATATCCTGCCCGATGTAATCTGCCACCTGTTGCAGGAGCAGGCCCTGACAGCGCGGGCCAAACCGGGGGCGGTTCTCATCTTGTCGGGCATCATCAAGGACAGGGAACCTGAGGTTTGCCATGTGCTGGCGGCACATGGTTGTGACAGGATGGAGACCCGCGCGCAAGGGGATTGGATCGCTGTGGTCGGCACGACGTCCAAATTGCCGCGCAGCGGCTGATGCCGCGGGTACGCTCCCTGCGGATGTCCAAGGCTTTGCCTGGAAATGGCTGATTCTGACCAGCCTTTTTCGCCACAGAAGAGGCAGGTCCCAGGCAGCAGGCCCCAACCACAAACGTCCTGTGCTTCACGAAGCGGGGCGGCGCTCCGCATGTGCAATAGGCCATGCCGCGATCGGGTGGGGTCTGCTGTGCAGAGCACGACGCAGTGGAGGATCCGGTTCGGGGCGTGGGGCTGACATCACGGGATCCCGAAATCCCCTGGATCACTTGTGTGAGGCGTGGCCCCGGCAGGAAAGCGGGCCCACGGTGCCTGTCCCGTACAACCGTCAGGAGACCCTGGCAAGGGCCTGCTGACGGCGGCGCCAAAGGCACTCGGGGCTTTGCGCTCAGTTGAGGTTTTCACACGGGATACAGTCCTTGTCCCGATCATGACGGCGATGGAAACTGCCGCCATAGTATTGGTCAAACTCGTCTCTGGTACTGAAAGAGCTGCACGTTTTGTATGGTTTGGTTGGTGCAGGAGGCGGATTGTACGGCTCCTCCGTGCATTGGTAGCCATACCGGTGCACTTGCGGCAAGGCCGGAGGCGGCACTGGAGTGGGCGTAGGCACTGGTGGTATGGGAGTTGATGTCCTTGCCAGTGTTGCGGTGGGCAAGGGCAGTGCAACCGGCGGGGTGGGCGGCGGCACAAAAGCGGGGGTGAGAGAGGCAAGAGCGGCACAATGGGTGGGGATCCAGAGACGAGCACCCACATGAATGACACTCGGATTGCTGATTTGATTCACTGCTACCAGCACATGGAGCTGGCATCCGTGACGGGCAGCGATCCGGCCCAGGGAATCCCCACTGACTACGGTGTACCAGGCACCTTCCCCTTCGCCAGGCTCGGGCAACCGGGAGGGTGATGTCGGCGTTACAGGCTGAACCGCCGCGGGTGCAGCATGACCTTCGCAAGTGGCCAACATGTCTTGCAAGGCCGCTTTTTCCAGTACGGTAACGGTCAGACTGTACTTGTGTTTGACATCTATCCAGTCCTGTGCATAGACGCACCAGGCATCTTGCAAGGGCGGTCGCCACTCTTCCGGCCCCCGGCCCCCTTTCTGCCGATTCAGCGAATTCCGGGTGGCCTGCAACGCGGCCGCCAGAGACAAGTCATTGGCATAGAACCGCTTCTCGGCGGCCGACCATCTTGCTCCTCCGGACAAGTGGGCATTGAACAGGGGGACATGATGGTCGATATCCAGCTCGGAAGCCAATGTATGCCGGGCGCCTCCCCAAGGTCCTGCCCAAAGACCGGAGTGCACAACGCAGGGGTTGTTCGCTCTGAAAGTCACAGGTGCCAACGACTCTGCAATGAGCACTTCCGCTCTCGTGTTCTGACAGTCCCCGTCGGCATCGGTCCAGTGTCTCCATTCACTCCGGTCATATACAAAATCTTGCAGATGGGGGGACACGACCAATCTCTCCAATCTGTTGCTGTGCACCCCTGCCGCCCCTGCCACCCCTGTCGTCGGCATGGGAACCGGCATAACCGGAGTCAGGGTAGGAGTTTCCTTTGCCGGTGCCTCAGTAGTCAAGGAATCGCGGTATTCCTGTTGAGTTCCTGCGTTTCGATCATCCACCCAACCTTCTCGCCCATCTTCGGTACGAACTTGCAGCCATGTCGTCAAAATGCGTTTTCTTACAGCTACTACACATATTTGCGTACCGGATTCCAAATCTTCGTCAGGGGCAAAGAGAGAGGGCCTCTCATGCAAGAGATGGTCGCCGTCCATAACGTAAAAGACATTGCCTTCACAATCCATTTCAGCGGTTATCGCTGAGGAAACACCGAGGAACAAAATGCCCGTTATTGTCAATGTCAGCGCAAGATAAGACAAAAACTTCGTGTCAGACATTGAATATTGCCTTCCCTCTGGCAGGTCTCTGCATTATTTGAGCATAACCCACGCGGTGCCCCCATGTATATTTCAAGGTATAAAGGCCAGACCCGGGCACTGCTCTTTGTCGTGTGGCATGGCCTTTTGGTCCGCCGGTGGCTCGAAAGCGGGCTACAGGGGCAGCGGCAAGATCCGGACCCGGTGCGCGCCACTGTCCCCCACAAAGTCCTTCACGTGACTTCGGGCCTCCTGCTGCCCTTCCCTGCTCTGTAGCGCAGGGCGACAGCCCGATGCGCGGGATGTCCTCCGCGTCCCCGCTCCAGGGTGACATGGCCGCCGGCTCCGTCCCGGGCTGACTCGCAGGTGGAACACACCCGTCACCGCACCCCGGTGAATTTCCTGGTGAACCTGCTGTCGGGCTGAGAGCCTGCTGCCTTCAGCCGAAAAAACCACATGGTCTTCCGGAGACCGCATCTGCTCCATAACTTCGGCAGAGCGCACAAGGCAAAAACACGGCAGCACACCCGCGTAAATCCAGAGAGGCGCAGCAGATCCGGACCACGGCTTGTGTGCACCCCCGCTCAGGGCAATCTCACCTGGCTCGGGATCGGCCTGTACTGGCCCCGCAAGATGTGCTGATGACCTGCGTATCCCCTGTTGCCGCCGCGAAGTGGGCCGCGGCCCGCCGGTGTTATAATGCGCGCTCGCGGCAGTCTGCCGCCTCTGGATGTTGCCGAAGTTCAGATCCAGCCGGAATGTACACAGTTTGAGGAAGCAGGAGGCGCCCGCATGTCGTCTACAGCCAACGGCCCGGGACCCGCGTCCAAAGTTCACGAAGTACTCATTTTGGGCAGTGGACCGGCCGGATTTACGGCGGGTCTCTACGCGGCCCGGGCCAATCTGGCCCCGATCCTGTTTACGGGACAGGAATATGGCGGTCAGGTGGCCCTGACCTTCGAAATCGAGAACTATCCCGGCTTCCCGGAAGGCTTGGGCGGACCGGAGCTGGTGGAGCGGATGAAGACACAGGCCGAGCGATTCGGGCTGCAGGTGGAGTACGATTTTGTCACGGAAATCGACGTGCAGACACACCCGTACACGGTGCGGACCGAACTGGGCCATGAGTACAGGACCCGGTCCATTATCGCTTCCACGGGCGCCAGCCCCCGCTACCTGGAAGTGCCGGGCGAAAAGGAATTGACCGGCAAGGGGGTCAGTTACTGCGCCACGTGTGACGGTTTCTTTTTTCGGGATAAAGATGTACTGGTAGTGGGCGGCGGCGACAGCGCCTTGGAAGAAGGACTCTTTCTGACCAAGTTTGCCACCCGGGTGCGGGTCGTGCACCGGCGCGACGAGTTCCGGGCCAGCCAGATCCTCCAGGGTCGGGCACGCCAGCACGCCAAAATCGAATTTCTGCTGAACAAGGTGGTCACCCGCATCAACGCGGACAGCGACCAGGCCGTGTCCGATGTGGACCTGCAGGACACGCGGACCGGCGACGCGGCGAATGTGCAGACAGACGGGGTTTTCATTTTCATCGGGCACATTCCCAACAACCATCTGTATCGCCAGGATTTCCATCTGGACAGCGAAGGATACCTGGTGACGGACAAGCATATGCGGACCAACGTTCCGGGCGTGTTTGCAGCCGGCGAAATCCAGGACAAGGTGTTCAAGCAGGTGGCCACAAGCGTGGGTCAGGGATGTGCCGCGGCCATGCAGGCCGAGAAATTCCTGGCCGAGCTGGACACCCATGGCTGGCCGGGCCGGGACGTGGAGCCACGGGAATTTGCGGCCGAGGTCCAGACTTTCGCCGCGGCCTGAGACATGGACCGGCCCGCGGGGAGGGCCCGTGCCCCTGTGACGGTCTTCCAGGCAGCAGGCCATAGCCCCAATGCGCCTGCTGCCATCCGATAAGTCAGAGGACACTTTTTCTCGGCACACGGAACAGGCGCGCAGTTCTGTATTGCTGGCCCTGGGTTCCCTGGGCAGTCGCCTACTGGGGCTGGCCCGGGAGCTGACCATCACGCGTCTGTTTGGCCAGACCGGACTGGTCAGCGCCTTCACGGTGGCGAGCCAGATCCCGGTCATGGTCTACGACCTGATCGTGGGCGGCTACCTTAGCTCCGCCATTATCCCGGTGCTTTCGTCGTGGCAGCGCCGGGACGAAAGCCGGGACTTCTATGCCCTGGTCAATTCTCTGCTGCTGGTCTTTGGTCTGATCTTGCTGCTGGTCTCCAGCCTGCTGCTGCTGGTAGCCCCGGCCCTGACCCGGTTCATGGCGCGCGGTCTGGCCCAATTCGATCCGGACCTGTTAACAGCCACCGTGCAGATGGTGCGGTACATGACACCGGTGCTGTGGCTGACCGGCATGTCCGGACTGTTGAACGCAGTTCTCTATTCCTTGCGGCGCTTTGCCTGGCCTGCCGTGGCCAACGCGCTCTTCAACGTGGGCATCGTGGCGGGTTCGCCCTTGCTGGTGCAGCAGTACGGGATCCTGTCCCTGGTGCTGGGACTGTGGTTGGGGGTAGGGCTGCAAACCTTGCTGCTGGCGTACGACTTGGGGCGCGGTGGCTTGCGCGGGGTCCTCCACATCTGGCACCCGGGGCTGCGGGAGATTCTGGTGCGTTATGCGCCCATTGTGCTGGGCCAGTGCTTTGCCTATGGCCAAACGGTTATGGATCGGCGGCTGGCCAGCGGGACGGGGGTTTCCAGCATAGCCTGGATGCGCACCGGCACGACCCTGCAACAGTTGCCCCTGGGCCTGATTGCCGTGTCTGTGGGGTTGGCCACGCTACCGGTCCTGAGTCGGTCCTTCAGCCGCGGGCAGGGAGACACATACCGGCACTATCTGGTAAAGGGCCTCTCCTACATGGTGCTGATCATGACCCCGGTGCTGCTCATCATGGGAGTGCTGGCGGAGCCTCTCATCCGCCTTCTGTTTCTGCGGGGCCAGTTTACACCGGCAGATGTTGCCGCGGTTTTGCCCGCCACCCGGATCTATCTGGTGGGCGCCTTCTTTGCCGCTATGGACTATCTGCTCAACAATGCCTTTTACGCCCGCAAGAATACTGTGTTGCCCTCCTTGGTGGGTATTGGGAGCGTAGTCCTGTATTTCGTCGCCGCCTTGATGTTGGTAACGCCCTTCAACTACCTGGGACTGGTCTGGGCCGATACCATTAAACATACAGGTCACATGCTGACCATGGTGATTCTGGTCAGTCAATACGTTTTTGGCAGCTGGCACAGGCTGCTGCACATGCTGGGCCCCACGCTGGTCCGCACGGCCAGTGCCGCGGTAGTGGCGGCCGGCGCCACCTTGGGCTTGCATCTGTGGCTGGCCGCGCGGTTCCCGCCTTCGTTCTGGACCGATGTCGGCATGGTGATGGTATGCAGTCTTGTGGGCTTTGGCCTGTACGGCACGCTTCTGTATGCCGGAGGCCATTCCGAGTTCCGCGAAGCCCTGCGGATTCTGCCCGGCCTGTTTGCGAAAAAGGTATCCGAAACGCCCGGTCATGTGGTACCGCGGCGTCCGGACCGGATCTGAACCCGGTATGCAGCGGATGCGAATGTCGCCGGGCACGTCCGGATTCAAGTACAATGGAGATCGTGACGGGGCGATTGGCGCCGACCTCCCCAGCAAACCGGATACACATCAATGTCCATACGTCGTAGACGGAGAAACAAGGGCAAGCAACGGACCGGAACCACGGTGGCCGCCGCGCCGTTGCCGCGGGTCCGCCAAGGTCCTGTGGAAATCCCCGCAGAGAATCCAGGTAGACTGTCCCCCTCCCCCACGCCACCGGACACCGTATCCCAAGGCCCCGATTATGCCTACGTGAAGCGGGACATGATCTGGATGCTGGCTGTGTCCGCTGTCTTGTTTGGGGTCATGATCCTCATCGCGCCCTTCCTGTAGGCAACGTCAGCCCCACGCATCCGGCTGTCCCGTTCCATGAAAGTCCGATGGCTGTGGCTGCTGTTGCTGGTGGCCATCTTGCTGTTTGTGGCGAGTCCCGGTTCGGCCTGGTCGGAAATGAAACGGTCCTGGGCCCGGCGTGAATGGATCGTGACGGTACTCCTGATCCTGGTGGGGGGCTACCTCTTGTACGGTCTTTTCCAAGTATTCAGCGAGAATACGTTTGAATTCTTCGGGGGCGCGGGAACCTGATGGCAGACGGGCAGGGCTAGCCCCTGTCGGACCGCGAGTATCGGGTTCCGGGGTGCATGCATCGTTGGCCTGTGCCGCCGGACCGGGCCCCGCAGCTCCGCTTGTCTCGATTTCCATTTGTCCCTCGGGAGCATGGCTTCATGTCCAAAATCGCTTTCATTGGCGCCGGCAGCACGGTCTTCGCCAAGACTCTGTTGGGCGACATTCTCTCCTGTCCGGAGTTAGGCGAATCGGTCATCAGTCTGTTTGATATTGATCCGGCCCGTCTGCGCACTACCGAGAAAATGGCCTGCAGGCTGGCCGAGGTGTTGGGGGTCAATCCCGTCATTGAAGCCACGCTGGAGCGCACGGAGGCCTTGCGCGGTACGGATTACGCCATCAACATGGTGCAGATTGGCGGATACCGCCCTGGCACGGTCATCGACTTCGAGATCCCGCGCGCGTACGGCTTGGAGCAGACCATTGGGGATACGCTCGGTATTGGCGGTATCATGCGCGGCCTGCGCACCATTCCGTTCCTGCTGGAACTGTGCCGGAACATGGAGGATCTGTGTCCTGACGTCACGTTTCTCAATTATTCCAATCCCATGGCCATGAACTGCTGGGCGGTAGCCCGGGCCTCCGGCATCCATACCGTGGGTCTGTGCCACAGTGTGCAGGGCACGGCCCAGCGGCTGGCGCACGACATCGACGTGCCCATGGACGAGATCAGCTACGTCTGTGCCGGCATCAACCACATGGCCTTCTATCTTGCCTTTGACCGCCGCACCGGGGGCCGGAAAACGGATCTGTATCCACGGATCCGGCAAGTGGCCGCGGCAGGACGTGTCCCGGCACACGACCGCGTGCGCTACGAAATGCTGGCGCGCACGGGCTATTTTGTGACGGAATCCAGCGAACACTTCGCGGAATACGTGCCGTGGTTCATCAAGCAGGGCCGGAGCGACTTGCTGGCCGACCTCAATATTCCCATTGACGAATATCTCCGGCGCTGCGAAGTCCAGATTACCGGTTGGCGGTTCCTGCAGCAGAAAATCGAAAATCCGGACGCCGATCTGGGTGACGCATACGTGGATGCCATGCGTACAGCGGGCGTGCCCGAGGCACATTTGCCGCGCGTTCGGGCACATTTGGAAAACGTCTACGCGGTGGAACGCAGCCACGAATACGGATCCCGGATCATCCACAGCATGGAGACGGACCAACCCTGTGTCATCTATGGCAACGTGGAGAACAAAGGCCTGATCACCAATCTGCCCGCCGGCTGCTGCGTGGAAGTGCCGTGTCTGGTCGACGCGAACGGTGTGCAGCCGATGCACATCGGGGCCCTGCCGCCGCATCTGGCAGCCCTGATGCAGACCAATATCAACGTACAGTCCTTAACTGTCGAGGCCGCTCTGACTCTGAACCGGGACCACATCTACCATGCGGCCATGCTGGACCCGCACACAGCGGCCGAACTGGATCTGAATCAGATCTGGAGCCTGGTGGATGAACTGCTGGCCGCGCACGCAGACTACCTGCCGGCCTATGCCCGGTCGTCGCCCCTGCAGTCGGTGGCAACCTAGACAGCCCGGATCAAACGCCCCCTCCAGGAGTCGAACCTGGGACACAAGGTTTAGGAAACCCATGCTCTATCCTCTGAGCTAAGGGGGCACAGCGCGATCCTACATTTCGCGTTGCCGACCGTCAAAGTTTGCCCGTACCGGGCTGCGCCGGGAATCAGCCGACCCAAACCGGGGTATCCGGCGCGCTGCGCGCACGGGCTCTGACCCTGTTCCAAGGCCACTCCGCGGAGGCTGTCCACAACGCGGAGCCAGTGCCTGCTCCGCGCACATTCCAGGATGGCTGCAATGCAGGGTGGGGATGGATCGCCGCAGGGCTTGTGGGATCCGGGTTGCCGAGAGTGTTATAATTGGTCCTGAGAGAGTTTCCGGTGGTTGAGATGGACGCGGGCTGGCGCATCAGGCCCCGTAACCCAGGGAACCCAGGCAGTTGGTTGAAGCAAGGTTTTCGTCATTCGAATTGCAGTTCCGGGAATGCGGAAGCGTTTTGCGCTGTTCTTTTTCGACAAGTGCCTGCAGTTTTTGCGGTCTGGTATCCTCTTCGGATCCGGGCATCAGGCTCCCCGTGCGGAACGGCCCTTTTCCTTTCACCCCCAAGTCGCACTGTTAAGGTTGTTGAATTCGAGGAGCCTCCAGGGCTCTCACCAGTAGGGATATCGCGCACATGAGCTCAAGCGAGCAGCATTTTGGTACTGAAGAAGATCGATACGGCTCTCCGTCCGAGACAGACTATGGCGCCTACGCGGCCGAAGACCTGGCCTCCGGGGGAGGGCGCGCGCTTGCGCGGCATGCCACGGTGCGCGGCACCGTGGAGGCGGTGCATCCGGACTACATCCAGGTCCGGGTGGACGGGGCCCCCCATGAAGGCCGGATCCTGGAGCGGGAACAGCACAAACTCGACCCCGCGTTGCGCCGGGAGCTGCAGACCCCCGGGTTCCAGCACGATTTCTATGTGCAGCGCACGCCGCCCCGCGCGCGGCCCGGGGCCGGATCCTACGGCGCCGAGACGACGCCGTTCTATGAACTGACGATTTCCGGCCTGTGGTCGGCGGCGGACTGGGCCACGGCGCTGGACGCCCTGCAGTCCGGGGCGCCGCTGACCGCGGTGCCGGTGAACTACAACAAGGGCGGTCTGATCGTGCGGTTTGGGCAGACCCTGGAAGGCTTTGTGCCCAACTCCCATCTCTGGAATGCGCCCCGGGAGGCCACACAGCGCGAACAGGCGTTGCGCACCCTGGTGGAGGCGGGGCGGCCCTTGCCGGTCAAGGTGATTGAAGCCAGTCAGGCCAATCGCAAACTGGTCCTCTCCAACCGGGAGGCGGAACGGGAACAGAGCCAGGCCCAGCGGCGAAATGTCCTGCAGACCCTGCAGGTGGGCGCCGTGCTGCCGGGAGTGGTGCGCAATATCCGCGACTTTGGTGCCTTCGTGGACATCGGCGGCGTGGAGGGCCTGCTGCACATCAGCGAGATCCACTGGGATTTGGTGCAGCATCCGCGCGATTTCCTGGCCGAGGGGCAGGAGATCGAGGTCAAGGTGCTGCAGATCGATCACGCCAAGGGCCACGTCAAGCTGAGTCGCAAGGCCCTGCTGGAGACGCCCTGGAACTCGGTCGCGGAGCGCTACCGGGAGGGCGACATCGTCTGGGTGGACATCACGCGCAAGAAGGAGTTCGGGGCCTTTGCCCGGCTGGAGGCCGGCGTGGAAGGCCTGATCCACATCTCGGAAATTGCGCCGCCCACGGAGCCCCATCCCCTGAGCACCATTCAGGAAGGTGACCGTGTGGAGGTCCAGATCATCCGCCTGGACGTGCCCCACCAGCGCATCGGCCTGAGCCGCGCCCGGGTGCTGTAGCCCCCACCCCGGTCCTGCAGGATCGGGGACCGCCGCGCGCGGTCTGCGGTGGGCCATGGGACGCGGACCGCTCCGGTAGCCGACATGGCCAGCAAGACCGTCACGTATACTACCGGCGGCGGCGTGGTTTTCCGGGGCAATCGGGTGTTGCTTCTGGCCCGGCCCAGGAAGGATGAGATTCGGTTGCCCAAGGGACATGTCGACCCGGGCGAAGAGCCCGCCGAGACCGCCTTGCGCGAAACCGCCGAAGAGACCGGCTACGCCGATCTGGAGATTGTGGCGGACCTGGATCCGACTCTGGTGGAGTTCAAGACTGCCGGCCGGTCATACCGCCGGACCGAATTCTACTATCTCATGGAGTTGAAGTCCGAGCGGCAAATCGCGCGGCCCCTGCAGGATCGCGCGCAGTTCAAGCCCTTCTGGTGCCCTGTGAGCGAGGGGTTGCAACGGCTGACCTTCGTTGAAGAAAGAACCGTTCTGGCCCAGGCGCTGGCCACAAGACGCAAACTGGCTCCGTAGGCTGCCCGCATCAACCCCGCCCAGACTGCATCCTGGCAGTGTGTCAGAGGGCGGGACAGGGCTTGCGTCCCGCTGTCCCGCTACGTGCGGTGGCGGTACGTAACGCGTCCTTTGGTCAGGTCGTAGGCACTCATTTCCACGCTCACCTTGTCGCCCAGCAGGACCTTGATGTAGTTGCGTCGCATGTGTCCCGACAGGTACGCCAGCACCTTGTGACCGTTTTCCAGTTCTACGCGGAAGGTGGCATTGGGATAGGTCTCGGTGACCTTGCCATCCATCGTGATTTTTTCAGTGCTCATGTTTGTGACAATGTCCTTGGGGAGGCGGGCACGCCAGCCCGTCAGGACCGACTCTCCCTCTAGCCTCTGCCTCGAGCGTCACTGCCGCGTCTCACAAATCGATGTGCCTTGCGAATGGCCTTTTGCTTTTTGATGCGATTCACTTCGCTCTTGGAAGTGAACCAGCGCTTCTGACGAACCAGGGGCAACACCCGGGCTTCCGACACGGATTTGCGAAAACGGCGCAACAACGATTCCTGCGATTCGCCAGGCCTTAGGTCAACACTGATAGGCGGTACTCCTTGACTGCTGTATTCCGACTCATGTCTCTTGTCAACGGGCTATTATACCCTCTCTCATGCCAGTAGCCAAAAGTGTCCCGCCTGTCGATTTCCGCGGTTTCCCGTCGTATCTGCAGGCCTTGGCCGCCGAGGCGGACTTGCCGCTGGCGGTGCAGCAGACACAACAGCTGGCGGTCTACGCCCGGGCCTTGGCCGAGACCAATCGCAAGTTCAACCTCACGGCGCTCGATCAGCCGGCCGACATCGCCGCGCTGCATATTCTGGACTCTGTGCTGGTGCTCGATGCCTTGACCGCCGAAGTGGAAGAGTTGCAGTCGGGGAGTCGACCACTGTCCCTGGCGGACCTGGGTACCGGTGGGGGCTTGCCGGGCATTCCCATCAAGGTGATGTGGCCTGCAGTCTCCCTGACACTGGTGGATGGCTCCCGGAAAAAGGTGCGCTTTCTGACTGAGATCCTGGAAACCCTGGGCCTGCCCCAGGCCCAGGCCGTACAGGGTCGGGCCGAAGACCTGGCCCATCGGGCCGAGTACCGGGAGCAATACGATCTGGTAGTCGTCAGAGGTCTGGCCCGTTTCCCCACGCTCCTGGAATATGCAGTGCCGTGGCTACGGACGGGAGGCCTGCTGTTGGCCTACAAAGGACCCGGTTTCCCCGCAGAACTGCACGAGGCCCGCCGGGCGTTACGCCTCCTGCAGGCGACAGTGGAGCGGGTCATTCCCGTGCACATTCCCGGCCGGGATGTCGTGCGGCTTGTGGCCGCCGTGCGCAAAACGGCTCGGACTCCCCGGCGCTACCCGCGGCCGCGGGGGCTGCCGCGCAAAGAGCCACTCTAGTCAGTCCGGGTCCGTGAGCGGCTCCGCATGGACGCCGTTGCGAATGCCGAAGATATTGTCCGGGTCCACGCTGTCTTTCAGGGACCACAGCATGTTCCGACTGGGTTCCGTGATGACCTTGCCCATGAACTGCTGACGCAGTTTGCCCACTCCGTGGTGGTGGGAAATGGAGCCGCCGGCGGCCAGAATGGCCTTGCGGATCTCATCCTCAATGGTCACGAAGACCGGCAGAGGTTTTTCCAGACCGCGATTGCTGTAGCCGTGCGTGAAGTAAATGCAGACGCCGGAGTGATACAGCTGGGTAATGCGCGCCGAGATGAAGGGAGAACCGAACAGGTTGAACTCCTTCTGCAGTTCCCAGGCCCGTGCCGAAACGGCATTGATCACGTCGTGCAGTTTGTCCCAGGTACAGGATGTCTCGTACGTCTCGCCCGAGATGTAGTAGGGCGCCAAAAAATCCCGGATATAGGCAATTGCGTAGGTCAGCATGTACCCGCGGTGCCCGTTGCTGGCCCCCCCCGCAATGCCCCGGAACTTGCGGGCCAGACGGTTGAGGTGCTTGTGCTGGGCACTGATTTCCCGGCGCGTGCCTTCCATCACGATCGTGGCCGCGGATACTTGCCGCAAGTCGTACTTGATCACCGATTCCAGAAAAAAGCGCTGCACATGCTGCTCCACCGCCTTCAGGCCCGTGGGCAACGGTTTCAAGGCCTGGCTGAATCGAAACTGCAGATTGTCCACCAGGCGCACACTGGCGGGCACCAGGCCGGAGCGCCGGAGCGCAAAGAGAAAATCCACGCCGTGTGCAAAGTCGGGGAAGACATAGGAACCGTACCGTGTCTCCTCCGGTGCGGGATGAATGTTGAGAGTGGCTTCCGTGATGATCCCCAGGTTGCCTTCGCTGCCGAACGTCAAGTGACGCGGTTGAATGCCGGCGGAGCGCCGCGGGCCTGTATCCAGATGGGATACTTCGCCCTTGGGGGTAATCAGCGTGATCTTTTCCACGATTTCCTCAATGTTGCCGTACCGGTTTTTCTTCATCCCACTGGCGTTGGTGGAAATCCAGCCTCCCAACGTGGACAGCTCCACGCTGTCCGGCTCATGACCGGCCACATACCCTTGGGCCTGCAAGGCCGCTTCCAGATCCGCGCCGGTAATGCCGGCCTGGACGCGGGCCGTCAGGTTCTTGCGGTCAATGGAAAGCACCTGGTTCATGCGACGCATGTCCACCGACACGATCTTGCGGTCTTCGCCGGCCGGCAACATCAGGGCGTTGCTGACATTGGTACCCCCGCCATACGGTACCAGGCAGACATCCCACCGGGTCGCCAACTCAATGAGGCCCTGGACATCCTCGGTGGATTCGGGCCAGACTACCAGGTCTGCAATGCGGTCCAGGTCTTCGTACAACACCAGGTACAATTCGTAAGAGGAGGTCTGACCATGGCTATGTACCAGACGGACGCGGGGTTCCGCCGAGTACTGGTGCTCCTTGAGCAGGTTGGCCAATCCCTGCTCGAATCCCGGATTGGTCACGGGGACCGGTATGTGCGGAGCGGCATTCATGGGCTTGCGGTCGGTCCAGTCCATGGTTTGCCCCAGAATCTCTTCCACGAAGGGTTTGAAGAGCGGCATCTCGTAGCCGGACAGCTGATACCGTGTCCCGGTCAGCTCCACATGACCCCGCTCGTTCAGCCGGAATTCCGTGTCGTTATAGCCCCACAGGTGCCCCTTCAGGGTCTGATCCAAGGAGTCCTGGGAACGATTCAAGGCTTTGTCGGCCATGGCACCAACCTGCTGCATGGGGAACGGTCAAAAAACATCCATTCTAACACCAGACCTTGTGTCCCGTTGCCGCAAACGGATTTGACACAGATCCATGGCATCGCAATGGGCATCCCACTCTTTCCAAAACAGGAAGACATTTTGCGCGCAACGCCAAGAGGGGAATCTCCCTGTACTGGCTCTCTGGGATTCCGGAACCTAACCTACAGGGCATGGCTGAGGCACAAGGCAACGCAAGGTCAGGGAATCAGGATGCACATTGTTGGGGTTCGCAATGACGCCGGATGGCCGTCATGGTGCCTGCCGTGCCCAAAACCGAATCATGGCCGTGCAGAACAAAATGCGCTCCCTGTGCGTGCGCTGCGGAAAGGAAAATTCAGGCCGCATTGTCCGCTTGCAGGGCTGTGGCCACGACGTATGCTTTCCGGTCTGCCACGGGCCACCACATAGGGGTGACAAACAGGTTCGCATCCCGGCGTAAACCGGTATCCGTTGTAGTGATGGGCCAAGGCCACGTACAGTTCCTTGACAATACACCCGAGATTGGTCGCACAGTGGGCACCCGAGTGCGGCCAAGTCAGGGTTGCCGCGCAACTCGGCTTGCGTGAAACACAATAGGGTGTTGGCCACCGGGTTGAAGGACAGATCCGTCAAAATGGTTGGCTCCGGAGAACAGGACCGTGCGGGCGAAGCGCGTGATGCCTGTCATGAAAGTGTAGCGTATGCAGTCGCGCTGTGCCTTCAGGGCGCCGTAGAGGGCGCGCATGACATCCAGAATGTCGTCCGCGTCCGGTACCTCGAAACGGCCCAGCTTCTCCGTGATGGCCATGTCGTACCTGTCCACCAGCATCCACGATTTGGCTGCCGGACTACTCCGACAGCGACCGGAGCAGATCTTCCAGCTGCAGATCGGGCAGGACATCGGCGAGATGGGGGAGACTGTGGGCTTTGGCTTGCACGCCTACCCGGACGCCCAAAGTGTATTCCGATGTCGGACATCGGGAATGTTGCGCAACGAAAGATCCAAAACCGCAGCACGGGATGCCGGTTGCGCACCCAGTCCCAGTGGCTTTCCTGCCCAATCCATGTACCGGCGCACAAATCCTGAAGGCCCTGCAACAGGACCCTCCCGAATGGACACCAGCAGCGACTTGAAGTTCTCGACGGTCAGTTTCGTGAGTATCGGAGTCGTCCCCTGTACAAGGCCATACGCGCGAGTCGGCTGACAGTGCGCAGGCTTGATACACTCCCGTGCCAGCTACGTCCAAAGCGGTCAACTCCACTGGCGAACCCCGGGTACCCAGAAGTGCCAACGTTGATGCGCATTTGGGCTGCTGTGCCACTCGCCAGAAAGACGGAATGGGCTCCCGGGTATGGACCCGAAATCTGTCCGCCGGCAGATGACATGCCCGGTTCCGATCTCGGAGTTCCCACACCTGCCGGACGCCTTGACTCTGGGCCACAGTGGTCTTTCGGGAGGGGAAGGTCGGAGTATGGGGCAAAGTGAAGATTTCTGTCCCGGGCCGCAGGCGGTCCAGAGTAGAATGGGAGGAATATGCGCAAGGGAGAATCGGTGTTGCACCAGCAGACTGCCAAGGTGTGGCTGCCTCTGTGGTTGGGCCTGCTTGCGGTGTTAACCGCGGCCGCCTGTGGAGCTGCTCCTCCGGCCGCAACGGCTCCTGAAGTTGCGGCCCCCACTGTCCTGCCGGTGATCGCTGCCCGGTCCTTTGGCTACACACCGGAGGGTTTTCTCTTTGCCGGCGCGGCGGATGCGCCCGTGACGGTGTATGAGGTGTTCAATGCCAACTGCCCGGGCTGTGCCCGGCATCACACGCAGACCCTGTCCCGTCTGATAGCACAGTATGGTGATACAGGCCAGGTAAGGTTTGTATTGGTGGATTTACCCTTGAGTCGGGATTGGGGAGAGGAGGCCCATTTCACAGCCTATTGTCTGGGACAACAGCAGGGGGCCGCGGTGCAATGGACCTTCTGGCAGGACTTTTATGGGCACCTGGAAAGGTGGTATCGGCAGGGTCCGGCCTTCACCACCGAACTCGCGCGTGACGCGGGGGCAAATCTGGCAACCCTGGAGGACTGCCTGCAAACCCAGGCCCGGGACCGGGTCTTTGCCCTGCAGGCCTATGCCGAAGCGCACCTGCTGCCGGCCCGCTGGTCCACCCCCTTTTTCCGCCTTGAAGACGTCCAGGGACGCAGACTCGACACTCTTGTCGGGTCTCCGCCGTTGGAGCGCTGGCAGAAGGAACTGGACCGGTATCTGGGCTAGATCGGTGGTAGGCGGAATCAGCCCGTATGGCGCGTGCGCAGAGCCATCCAGTCGGACCGGCCGGCTACCTGTTCCGGATACTGTTGGCTGCGCGCCAGGAAACCTGTACCGTGGTCCGGCATTTCGTCCTGATCGGTTGGCTGATAACGCAGATCCAGACTCCACCGTACCGACGTGGAACGGTTCACTTTTGACATGTGAATGCAGCGGTCGTTGAAGAGGATGATGTCACGGGCTTCCACAATCAGCGGAATCGGCTCTCGTCCCGGCGGCAGGTGCTGTGTATCGATTTCCAGAAAACCGGTCCCTGAATACGATTCGGCATGCCAGGATTTGAGCCGCTGCCGATGCGTGCGCGGCATGATGAAAAGGCAGCCGTTTTCCAGGTTGGCCGCCACAAACGGAATCCAGACGCTGATGACCGGATTGGCGTTCGAATCGGGCCAGTACGATTTGTCCTGATGCCAGGGCACGGCTCCGGCCGCGACGCGCGGTACTTTCGGGCGCGTGTTGTAGACCGGATTGGAAAAAATCTCGGGTCCAATCAGGGACTCCACCGCATCCAGGATCTTCGGGTTGGCCATGATTTCGTAGTAGCCAGGATCCCGGTCCCGCCAGCCCCGGCCAAATTTCAGGAAGTCCTGGTCGGTCAGGTCGGCAAAGAGCTCGGCCAGTCTGCGGTCAAAGGGTCTGCCGGCCAGCCGGTCGGTGATCTTGCCGTGGGCCAGCAAATCGTCCGCAATGACATCCACCTTGCGTTCCATGGCTTCCCGGGCCGGGCGCAGGTCCTCCTCTTGCAGATACTGCCGCAGTACCAGGTAACCCTCTTCGTCATAAAAACGGATCTGTGCGTCCGTCAGGCTGCCGCCGTGATCTTGACGATAGGTATCAAGCATGATTCACTCCTGCCTACGCTGATGGGGATGCGATATGGTTGGGGGCATCAGGATAAGTGAGCCCGCATGGAGTCCAGGAGATGCGGGGCCAACACCCCGTCCAGTGACTCCGGGATGCCGCTCAGCCCGCTGCTGTAGATTGCCAGCAACACCCGGAAATCCTGCAAGGCCGCCTTCAGGTGCAACGGATGTACCCGGGTCTCATCCTCCAGCCAGTCGAACATGGCTTCGCACATGCCTGCCTGGCCCAGAATGTCTTCGGCGGCGTAGACGTGTCGGCCCGCTGTCTCCTGTCCCTCCACCTGGGTCCGCCAGCCGGTCATGCTCCAGTGGATTGCTCCAGCCGCGCCCTCCACCGTGATTTGCTTGTGCGTATTGATGCGGGTGTCGGCCGGGTCGTTGAAAGGTGCATTGGTGCCACACTGCAGCTCGGCGACCGTGCCGTCGGCGAAGGCAATCTCGGCCGCCAGCTGGTCCGGTGCACAGTGCATTCTGGGGGTCGCCTGCAGGCCCGCAGGGCCTGCCATGAGCGATGTGGAGACCTGTACCGGCAGGGAAGGCTGGAAGGCCTGGATGGCCTGCAGCACATGGGTGCCCTGGTAGGCCATGTTCATGCGGGCACTCGCGCGCAGGTGCTGAATCGGGCCGATGGCCCCCGCCGACACCAGTTCCTGCAGCAACTGCCGCCGGGGATGAAAATGCAGCTGATGGTTGATCGCCACTTTGGGGGTGGCCTTGTCGGCAAACGCGCACAGCGCCAGATAGTCCTCGCTTTGCAGGGCCAGAGGTTTCTCCACAATGAGACCGGGCACGCCGTGTTGATCGGCGCTCTCCAGGACTTCAAGGCGCACGTTGGGCGGCGTATTGACCAGCACCAGATCCGGTTGCTCCGTGCGGAACATGCGGTCGAAGTCGGTATAACGCGCCGCTACCTGCCACCTGTCGCCAAACGTCTGCAGATTCTCCGCGGTCCGCGTGGACACCGCGACCAGTTGGCCGCGCGGCATATGCGGAAAGGCCTCGGCGTGCCCGTTGGCCCGGCCGCCGCTGACCCCTACGATGGCACATCGGTACGTCATGCCTCAGCCTCCCAGGGCTGCAACAGGATCTTGCCGCAATTGCCGGTCTGCTGCAGTTCCCAGGCGCGCTGTGCTTGCCGCAAAGGAAATCTGTGGGTCACAAAGTCCCGGATGCGCGCACGCTCCTGGCGGATGACCTGCATGAGCAAGGGGGTATCCCCCAGATTGTAATTCCAGGAACCGATCAGGGTGATGCCGCGGCGAATCAGGTCGGGGGATATGCGAATGGTCGTCGGCTGGGAACATTCGCCGACGAACGCAATCTTGCCCAAGGGAGCCGCGGCATCAAGGCACAGCCTGTGCGCGGCGGGGTTGCCCGAGCAGTCTACTATTTTGGGGACACCCTGGCCTGCGGTCAGTTCCCGGATCTGGTCCCGTATGTCGTCCGCGGTGGGATCCAACACGAAATCCGCTCCCAGTTTGGCGGCCAGGTTCTGGCGGTAGGGATGCAAATCCACGGCCAGCACACGCGCGCCGCGGTGCTTGGCATTGATGATGCCGCCCAGTCCGACAGGACCCAGTCCCGTGATCAGCACCGTATCGAAGCAGGTGACCTCCAGACGCTGCAGGGCGCCGAAAGAGGGGCCCAGCCCGCATACGGCCAAGGATGCATTTTCCGTGGTGATATCCTCCGGGATCGGAAAACATCCCCATTCCGGCTTGGCATGATACTGCGCGTAGGTGCCCTGAAATCCTGCGTACGGCAGTCGATCAAGACAATGGATGTATTCTCCGGCCTGGCACAGGGCGCAGGCACCGCAGGCCATCAGGGGCAAGGCCAGTACCCGATCTCCGACTTTCCACCGTCCCCGCCGACCCACCTCCACAATCTCGCCCGCCGCCTCATGACCCAGATCAAAAGCCGTGCCGCCTGTCTCAAAGCTCTTGTATTCCGTGCAGATCGGGGTTGTTTCCACTTTGATCACCACCCAATCCGGTGCAGCCACGGGCACTGGCTCCGGACAGATCTGACTGCTCAGGGGTCCCGTGATACGAATCACGTCCATGGTAGGGCCCTGTGGCGCGGAAGACATGCGGTTCACGTCGGGTTTCCGGGGCATTGAGACTGAAACAGTGCCTGAATCATGGACCCTTTGCGTTCCACCGCCAAGTACGGTGCTGGCTGGCAACCGGTCCACCGGGAGCGCGCACTGCGGGGATCACCCTGGCCTTGCGCTACCATGTGCCCGGTCCTGCATGCACCTTCAGGACACCGACAGTGTACTATGGCTGCCACAGGGACACGAGCGGGACTGCACACCGCCTGACACGGCAGGGGGAACTGCCCGCGCCGAGATCGCCGCCGGCACTGCAACAACCCGGTCCACGTTGCCCGGCCTTGTGCACACCCCAGACGCGCCCGTGCGCCGGGTGTCCCCTCGGATTCTGGACGGTACAGGGTCACTGTGTGCCCTATGCCTGCCGCACGGGACGTGTCATGCCATCTGCATTCCGGCCCTGCAATTGGGACCCGCGGTGTCCGGTCTCGGCGGCAGTCACGGCAGGGCACCATTGGGGCACGGAACGCGCAACAGAACAGGCTGTCATACGTCCTCCATGAAGGGCGTGCTCGCGGCTGCCTTTGCTTGTCTTGCGGTTCAGGCGGATGGTGCCTTTTAGCAGATACCTCCAAGTCGGGAAGCACAGGCATGCCCATTCTCTTCCAGACCGGACATCGCAGGAGTTGGCACAGTATGGTCTCGAGAACCAACTACACGAGGGGGCTGGCAACCTTCCTTCTGTCTTTCCTCTGTCTCGCCCTGCTGCTGGTGCCATCCACTACCCATGCCCAAGGGCAGACCCAGCATGTGGTGCAGGCCGGGGGCACCCTGTATGCCATTGCCCTGCAGTATGGCACTACCGTCGCTGCCCTTCGGGCCCTCAACAATCTCGATGAAGATGACTACATCCATGTGGGGCAGATTTTGCGCATTCCCGGTCCAGACAGCAGTGCACCGGCAGCCGCACCGGCTACCGGTGCGGGATGTGCCGCGGAACATGTGGTCAGACCCGGAGACGCGTTACTGGCCATTTCGGTGCAGTACGATGTAGATGCTGGCGAAATTGCGCGGGCGAACGATCTGGCCGACGTGAATCTTCTCTCTATCGGACAGGTACTGTGCATTCCGGGGACCCCTGCAGAGCCGCCTGTTGACGAAGACGACAGCAGCATGACCGAGGGCGACGCCATGGCCGAAGACGTGCCGCCTACGGCTCCCGCTCCGCAGCCCATCCCGTCCTCCGCGCCGTCCGGGACCTATGTAGTCAAGGGCGGGGACAACCTGTTCCGCATTGCCTTGAACCACGGTGTCAGCCTGACTGCGCTGCTACAGGCCAATGGTCTGACCGCCGACAGCTTGATCCGACCGGGCCAGATTCTGACCATCCCGGGCGGCACACTGCCTTCTGTGGCCCCGCCTCCGGGGGCGGCCGCCGAGGCCGTCCCGGATGTTTCCGTGAATGCCTATACAGCCAAGTTCTTCAACAACACTGACCTGTCCGGGACTCCGGTTCTGACCCAGGTGGAAGCAGCTCCTCTGAACCGGGATTGGGGCCAGGGCGCGCCGGGCGCGGGGGTCACCCCGGATCAGTTTAGTGCCAGTTTCGAGGGACGCTTCGACTTTGAAGCCGCCACCTATCGCTTCATTACGGTGGTGGATGACGGGATGCGACTGTATATCGATGGGGTCCTGGTCAAGGAGGTCTGGCAGGATCAGCCCGCCTCATCGTATGTCGTGGACATTGCCATGACCGCGGGCAACCATGCAGTGCGGCTGGAGTATTACGACAACCTGCTGGACGCCTCCGTGGCGTTGCGCTGGCTGAAACTGCTGACCCCGGATCCCGGTACCACCGACCCGTCCCCGACTCCGACAGCCCAGCCTACCCCGGTACCGGCTACCTCTGCGGCCACCCTGGACTTTGCCTACGGCATCCAGGCCCACGCCCTGGGCCGCGGCAACGCCGGGCCGGTCATGAACCATGTCGACGACCTGGGCTTTGCCTGGCTCAAGCAGCAAGTGCGGTGGGAAGACATGGAGCCTTCGCGCGGCAATCGCCAGTGGGGCGAACTGGATGAACTGCTGACCGTCGCGGAACGCCACAACGTGCACGTGTTGTTCAGCGTGGTGGCGGCCCCGGCGTGGGCGCGGGAACCCAATGCCGCTCTGGCGGTGGCGGGACCGCCCGCCAACCATGCCGACTTTGCCAATTACCTCGGGGCTCTGGCCGGTCGGTATTGCGGCGGCGCGCTCAAGGCCATTGAGGTCTGGAATGAGCAAAATCTGCACTACGAATGGGGCAATCTCCCGCTTGATGCCCAGGCGTACGTGAACATGCTGCAGGTGGCTTCCGGCGCTATTCGCAACAGCTGTCCGTCCATGTTTGTCATTTCCGGCGCTCTTACCCCGACCGGGAACAATGGCACGGTGGCAATAGACGACTTCACCTACATGGAACGCATGCTGCAGGTCGGCATGGCTCGCTATGTGGATGGCATTGGCGCCCACCCGAGCGGCTTTAATGTGCCACCCAGCGTGGCGTGGCCACAAGCCTGCGGGGCCATACAACAGTCCGGCAATTCCTTCAACGGCGCCTGCGACACCCCCCATCACTCGTGGAGTTTCCGCTCCACGATGGAGGGATACCGCAATCTGGCGGTCAAGCATGGCGCGGCGGCGTTGCCCATCGTGCCCACGGAATTCGGCTGGGCTGCCGGCGGCAAATACGATGACAGCTACGGCTATGCGGATGACAACAGCTTCCAGGAACAGGCCGACTGGACCGTCGAGGCATATTCCATGATGCAAAGCTGGGGTTGGACAGGACCGGCATTCCTGTGGAACCTGAACTTCCGTGTCATTGCCAATGGGACGGAGAGAGCCCAGTGGGGCATTGTCAATCCGGATTGGTCCCCTCTGCCGGTGTATACGGCGCTCAAGCGGGTGGCGAAATAAGCCACCCCGCCGCACTGTCTAAGGGGAAACGCGCCGGCCGGTTGCGCGGCCGCTATGCTTGACTTTCTGCGCCCGTCCAGGTGCGGAACAGGGCCGGCCGACAATCGGCCGGCCCTGCGGTGGTTTTAACGGATGCGGTTCTGGGCCTGCCACATGTCCGGGTTGGTGCCCAGATAGTCCCGGACCGCCGCGGTGGTATCCCGCAGCGCCTGCTGCACTGTCGCCGAAAGCGTGAGGTCGAGGGCCGGAAGATTCCATGCCAGTTCCTTGGGGGAACGGGCCCCGATCAGCACGCTGGCCACACCAGGCTGATGCATCACCCAGGCGAGAGCCAGTTCTGCCATGCTGCAGGACAGCCGGTCGGCCATTTTCCGGATGGCGGACATGGCGGCAAACACCGCGGTTTCACAGCCGGGTTCTCCGTGGTGGGCCTGCGGTCTGTGCCCGGCGAAGAGGCGGGTGCGGGCCAGACCCGCCGGCACCTCGTCCGCCGATTTGTAGCGGCCCGTCAGGATGCCCTGCATCAAGGGGCTGTAACAGATGATCCCGGTCCGCTGCTGTCGGCATTGCGGCAATATGTCCCGTTCTATGACACGCCACAGCAGGCTGTACGGTAACTGGTTCGCGGGAATGGTGGCCCTTGTGACCATGTCCGTCAGGTCCTGGACACCATAATTGCACACCGAGAAAAACCGGATCCAGCCCAGATTGCGCAATTCCTGCAAGGCGTCCACCGATTCCTGGAACGGTACCGACCATGCGGGCCAGTGAATCTGGTACAGATCGATGCAGTCCACGTTGAGACTGTCCAGACTGCGTCGGCACGCGTCCCGAATGCGGTCCGGCCGCGTCTGGGTCCCGGCCAGTTTGGTCGCGATGATGGCCTCGTCGCGGCGATGGCCCAAAGCCGCTCCCAGCACCCGCTCCGATTCTCCGGCTTCGTAGGCGTGGGCGGTATCAAAGAGATTGATACCCGCATCCAGGGCGGCCTGGACCGTGGCAAAGGCGTCTGCCCGATTCTGGGGGCCCCAGACCGACCCGCCCGCGAAGGGCCAGCACCCCAGTGCCAGTACGGATACGGTCAGATCGGTGTGGCCGAGCCGCGTGTATCGCATGCCATGCTCCGCTTAGGACCTATGCAGGTTTGGGCTGCCGCCGGGCTGCCCGGCCCGCGCTCATGAGAGCCGGGACGACGCCATCTACTCATCCGCCTCGAAATGTTCGGCATTTTTCCACCGGATCAAGGTCCGCCGGGCCTGGGACTCCAGATTGCGCACCTTGTAGCTGGTGAATTTCTGATTGCCGTTCAGGGCCACCATCTCTTGATTCCGATTGAGCTCCAAGGCAATTTCACCATACTTCAAGGGGCGGCGATTGCCAAAGCCAAACCGGAGTTTCATCACGGACTGTTCCGGTTCGTTCAGTTGACTGACCCAGTCGTCCACATCTTCGATCAGATCTTCTTTCAGGATTTGTCTTTCGGGCGACAGCACGTTTTCATCGGTCAGCAGTTCGTGCCGATCCACATCTTCGCCTTCCATGAATTGATCCAGGCTGGTGGGATATTGCTGAATGTAGGAGCGAATCTGCTTTACATGCTCTTCCATGCGATGCAGCACTTCTCTTTCAATAGGACCGGCGGCCTGCATGTCTCCCGCGAAGAGCGCCTTGTAGTCCCGCGTGTCTTCGTTCTCCGCCAGCAGTCGCAGCGCGATTTCCCGGATATTGGGGTCTCGGCCCAGGCGCTCGGACAGGCTTTCGACCAGTACGCGATACTGCCGGATTTCGTTGCGCTTGTGCACGGGCAGCCGAATTGTGCGGTCCTGGTTGGCAATGGCCTGCTGTACCGTTTGCCGTATCCAATATACGGCATATGTGGAGAGCTTGGTGGTCCGCTCCAGATCAAATTTGTGGATGGCCTTCAGAAAGCCCAGATTGCCTTCCTGCTCCAGATCGAGCATGGTCATGGAATTCAGCAGCGGTTGAAATTGCTGACACACCCGCCGCACCAGACCCCGGTTGCGGGTCAGCAACGTGGTTTCCGCTTCCGATTTTTTCTGTACCAGCAGTGCCAGCTCCGCGGCACGGGCCGTATGCGGGTCCGCCGCCAGCCGCTCCTGGGCAGCCATGCCCTCTTTGACCGCTTGCAGGAGTTGCATCGTTTCTGTGTCGTTGAGCAGGCGGTTTTCCTGTGATTCCTGGAGGGAGACAATTTCCTCGATATCCTCCCGGATGCCCGCTTGAATTGCCGTGCCGGGCGAAGCCGGGGGCCTCTCGGTCACTTCGGGATCGGCCAGCCGAATGTCCCGGGTATGCAATTCATTCATAAGCCAGACAAAAAGCTGGTCCTCAAAGTACAGGTCCAGACCGACGCGGGCGCACAGCTCCTCCAACTGCCTCAGACTGAGAACAGTTTGGGGATACTGGTCCAGCGCTTCCTGCAGAGGCGCAAAGTGTTTGGGAGTGGCTGCCATGTAAACCGTGTGGTGAAGAGCGGGGGGAGTCAAACCAATCGGGGCCGTGTTCTGTGCCCTCTCGCTACGCTTAAGTAGATACTCATCGGACCCGGAATCCGTTTCAGTGTCCTTGCTTCTGCCCGATTGCGCAAGCACGAATCTTCACCTGCCCGATTTGGCAGATGCCTGCCGGGTTTCCTTGCCTAGGATAGCAGGAACGCGGTCTGCGAGAGCCGAATCGGGGCGCAACGAGTCTGCGTCCGAGGATACGGGGCTACCCGAATTGCGGTGAAGAACACCGGGCCCGGGAATGCGCCGATGTTGTATTGCCGGCGAGTGGGTTGTCGGAGAAGGCAGACCCACTCGCCGCCTTGCGCATGTCCATTTTGCGGATGATAACCACAGCGGTAACAAGGCGGGTACAGTAGTCATGCATCCGCTCGATCGGGATGGCCTGCTCGGCACGGGAGTAGGCGCGCCAGAGGCATGTACTTGCACTGAGAACGGTATCAATGCAGGCATTGGCCAATCGAATATTGCAGTTTCAGCTGCTTGCGCCCGATGAGCAAGGACTGGATACGGGGGCAACGGGTCTGTGCTTGGCTGCGCAGTAGCCAAAATGGAAGCAGAGTCCCAGTGCGGAGCGACTGCGTTGTCCAGTCCACGTCAACTCTGATCCCGACTCTGCATCCGGATATGGACATTCCGCACAACGTCGCGAAACCATGTCCACAACGACTTGAATGCAGCCACCGCATGATGCCGGTGTTTGATTTCGTACAGTCTGGTGGGCGGAGAGGGACTTGAACCCCCGACCTCACGGATGTGAACCGTGCGCTCTAACCAGCTGAGCTACCCGCCCTCGTGGATCCAGCCATGATACTATAACATCGCTGGACCCTCTCCCGCTGTTGTGATGCCCCACCGCCCCCTTTTGCCGCGTCGTCCCGCTTCTGTTGCAGGGCCGGAATTCCGGATCACGCTGGCCATCCTGATCGCCACCGCCGGTCTGGGAGCACTTGTCTCCTATCCCCTGGCCCCGGAAGTGTCATGGGAACTGACTGCCGAAGGTGAGGAAATGGCCACCTGGTTCACGGAACAGCTGGAAGATCTGATCTGGGAACTCTTCAATTTGGCTGCCGCGGCCCCGTAGTCGGGGGCGGACTGGCCATGCCTGCCGCGGCTACTTGCTGAGCTTCCGCAGGGCATCGTAGACCGGCAGCGGGGACCAGTCATTGTTCACGATGCCCCACTGGGCCCGTTCGGTCTGGTCCGCGATTACCCGGAAGTTGAGATTCCAGAGGATGGGCGGGGCGACCCAACCCCATGCCTTCATCATCTGGTACGCCTCCACGGTCCAGGCCGCCTGTTCTTCGTAGCTGTTGTCGTTGGCATACCCATAGGCGGGATGATAGGCACCCCCGGCGGCCCAGCCGAATTCCGTCGGCCATATGGGCAGATTGACACCGAAGGTCTGCAAAATGGAGCGGTAGCCTTCCATGGTGGAGCGGAAGCTCCAGGAATGGTGCGGGTTGTCGCAAGCCCCGTTGAATGAATTGCCCGATTGGATAATGGCCGCGCAGGCATCTTCCCAGACCGTGTTGGCCGGCACGTTGTATCCGCTGGGATGCGCGCCGATGGCATCCACATGTTGTGCCATCCCCGCAATCATCATGCGTTCCAGGTACACGAAGTCGTCCACGGCGGTGCCCGGGACGTTGCCCGAGGGAGTCGGGGCCCCGCTCACAATGTACATGGAAGGACAGACACTGCGAATCGCAGCCGAGGCCTGCGCCAGCAGGCTGACATAGTCTGCGGCAGAGAGGGGCAGATTGCCCCATTCGTAGTACAGATTCTGCTCGTTCCACACTTCAATGGCGCGCAGGGAAGTGCCGCAATAGCGGTGTGCCAATTCCTGTAGAAAATCGGCCAGGAACGCGGCATCGGCTGGCGGTCCGTCTACCGTGGCGTCAAAGCCGACTTCGCGCGCCCATTCGGGGCTCGTGACCACGCTGAAGAGCAGATGAATGTCGCTGTAGGTCGCCCTGTCCACGATAAGATCCAGTTCATTCCACCGGTGGACGCCGTCTTCCGGTTCGGTGATACTCCACCGAACCTGCTGTTTGAGCCAGTTGAAACCCAAATTCCGGGTGGCGACCATCACTTCCTCGATGTTGGTGCCGATCATGTGCGCCTGGAGCCCGTAGCCAAAAGCGAGAGGCGGCGGGGAACCGGGCATGGGTTCCTGCCGCATCTCGCGCGGTACCGGTTCCCCGGGATCCACTTGGGGCACCTGCTGAGCTTCCGAGCCGTACTCCAAGGCCCAGTGGGCCACCCAGGACCGCTGGCCGTTGACATCCACCAGCAGCCAGGCTCCATTGCGGTTGCGCCCGACTACAGGTACTGGCAGGCCGGCCTCCAGGCGGGAGACCAGAGGGTATCTGTACTCGGGACCCGCTACGGTCTGTATCGCCATCCTGGTGGTGGCCATGGGGGTAGGGGATTCGGGAGTTGCGGTAGGCACAGGCTCTGCATGGGCGGCAGGCGTTTCCTCTTGCGGCTGACCGCGGACACAGCCCACCAGCAATACCAGTCCCAAACACAGGCAAACAAGCAAATTACGCAAGGTTCGCTCCTCGTTGTTTCAATGGCGGCAGCGGGATCCAATGGCGGCAGCGGGATCGGAATGACACACAGCAAGCAACCGGCTATCGACCTTCCGCAGCGGTCAAATCCTTCAAGGCCTCATAAGCAGGCAGCGGATTCCAGTTCGCATCCACTATACCGAACTGTTCACGCTCGGTCCCTGCCGCTACGACCCGGAAATTCAGATTCCACAGGATGGGCGCTGCCACCCACCCCCATTCTTTCATCATCACGTAGGCTGCCCGGGTCCACTCTGCCTGTTCGGTGTAGTCGTTGTCTAGGGCGTATCCGTAATCGTCATACCCCGGGGGAGAGGACACAGCCCAGCCGAATTCCGTGGGCCAAATGGGCTTGCTGCTATCGTACTTCACGATTTCGGCGCGGTATTCTTCCATCGTGCTGCGGAAACTGAAGGATCGGTGTCCGGTGGGGCAACCCGCTTTGAACGAGTCGCCGGTGACGGCAATCGTGGCACAATAGTTGGCCTTGGTGTTTTGGGGGGGCACGTTGAAGCCGCTGGGATGGGCACCCACGGCATCCACATAGCTGAGCAGGCCAGCCTGCAGCATGAGGCGCAGATATTCCAGATCATCCACGGCGACAGTCCCCCCTCGGGATGTCGGGGCAGGGACGGTGCCGGCAGGAGTCAATGCCCCGCTCACCACCAGCATGCCGGGACATTCCTTCTTGATGGCTGCACTGGCCTCGCGCAACAGGGCAATGTAGGCTGTGGCCTCCAAGGGCAGATTGCCCCATTCGTAGTGCAGGTTTTGTTCGTTCCAGATTTCGATGGCTTTCAAGGAGCGATGGCAATATCTCTGCGCCAGTGCCCCCACGAAATTGGCATAGTCGGCATTGTTGGCCGGCGGTCCTACGACGGTTGCCTCAAAGCCCGGTTCTCGGGCCCAATCCGGAGCGGCCAAAACGCTAAAGAGCATATTAAGGCCAAACTCTTCGGCCCCGGCGATGATCTGGTCCATTTCGGCCCAATGGATGGAAGACAGGTCCCGGCTTGCTTGCACTTCCTGCCAGCGAATTTGCTGCTTCATCCACCCAAACCCCATGGTCCGGGTCATGTGCATCGCGCGATTGAAATCGGTGCCCAGAAGATGCGCCTGAATGCCGTACCCCCACAGATGACCGGCAGAGCCCGGACTGGCCACAGCCGGGCTCTGTGGCTCCGTTACTTCCAGGCCGGGAATGCCGGCGCTGTTATGCAAATAGGGCGCTGCATCGATGGCGCTGATCCACCCCACGAGCTGGTCCTGGTCGCGGTTTTCCAGGTGCAGCCAAGTCGAGCCACTGTCTCGTCCCACGATCAGATACGTTTCGCCAATCGTGAGCGTTTGGGATGTGCCGGCATTGTTGCTGGGTTGCGATTTGGCGTCCAGGGCCGCCCGCGGGATGAGGTACGGACCGGCAGGCAAGGACACGGCCGGGGTTGAGGGGTCCGTCGTCTCTGTGTCGGGTGCGGGTGCAGGCTGGCTGTCGGCGGTCAACGACTGCACGGTGATGCTGCGCTCGGACCGGATGCCGGGCAGAATGCCGTTGACGCTCAAATCGGCAGACACTGTGAATTGGCCGATTTCGGTCAGCGGGAAACGCCTGTCGGTTTCCACGAAACCCGCCGAGAAATCACCCCGCAATTCAGAGCCATGGAAGATATCATATTCCACTTTGTAGTCTGAGGCCGGCGGCGGCAGACCGTCACTGGGAACGTGGAAGTCGGTCAGCACGGTCCAAATCTGCGGATCCACATCCGTGGTGGCAGTCAGGTCCACCACTACCTGGCGAATGTTGTATTGCTGCAGCGTGTGCAGGCGGCTGCGCAGACTGGTGGCATCGGCCATATGGATCTGCTGGGGTCCCAGCATCCGATCTTCATAGCCAAAGCGATACTGGAAGAGGTCCGGGTCATAGACGGGGAGGGGATCGAGATGGTCTCGATTCATGCGCATCAAAATCGAGCTTTCGGACGATTGCACTTCGACCTCGCCCAACATGAGGGCCGCGGCATCCGAGTAAGCCATCGTGCGGTATTCATGATCGGCGACCGCGACCGGATGGATCAGCAGCTGTATGGCCAGTTTCTGACGGGCGATGCGATGGGTCGCGAATTGCAGCAGGGACTCGAACGGATAGTGGCCCGGCCGATACGTGAACGGGTCGATGGGAGCCGGCACGACCAGTATGTCGGCCGCCTCGGCCAATCCGGCCCAATCATAGCCCAGCGTGTCCCATGCATAATCGGAAACCTGCACGGGCATCTCAAGCTCTATGACCAGCTGCTTGCCCTGCGCCCGCAGAGTGTCTCCCAGCGATTGGGCAAATTCGGTGAACAGAGGCCCGGCGTTCGGTTGCCTGCCGAGACCGAAGTATTGCAGATATGCACCCGCAAATTGATGGGCATTCACGGTTTCCGTGATAGTGGTCAGTTGGTTGTCCTGCTGGCCATCGCTGGAAAGCATGTTGATCAGCAGGTCGGAACGCAAGATACCGTCCCGATCCGTGTTGGATACACCCAGGAACAGCGGCAGTCCAGACGGGTCCAACGCGCCAATCTCTCCTTCCAGGGCCCCGTCGCCCCGCAGACGGCTGTAGGCCACGCTTGCGTAGTCGGCGGCGTCCTGCGATGCGGCGGGCACAGGCAGCTGATGGCCTGCCAACAGCAGGGTGACCGTGGCGAAGCCGGGTGCGATATCCCGAACCAGCAGAAAGTTGGTGGGCACGGAAGGCAGGCGCGCCTCCAGTACCAGATCGGCCATGTTGGGTGTGCTGGGCAGAGTGAGCCAACGGCCTTCCTGCCAGGTCACGATCTTCATGCGGGCCAGCTCGCTGAAGTCGGTGGGCAGGGGAGCGCGTATGGTCACTGGCTGGTCCGCTTTGAATTCGGTGCCGTCCAGCACATGGAAGGACCCGAGCGGATCCAATCCGGAGGCCCCCAGGCTGTCCAGACCCTCCTGGTATTGGCCGTCGTTGCCTCTCAAGGTTCCGAACGATGCGGGCGCGATGGAACGGAATTGGAAACGGAGATCCGTGGTCAGATCCTCGGGCAAGAATATGACGGCGGCCCCGCTCTCGTCCTGCACCATGCCCCCGCTCTCGGCTTCGATCTGACTGGAGCCCCCCACACCCAATGCGGACCACTCCAGACGGTCCAGGAGACTAATGGGCGGTGCCAGCACTATCAGCAGGCCCAGGACAATGATGACTGCAGTCGCCAGATGGCGCAGAGAACCGTCTAGGAAGTTGCTAAGCACAGGCAGTTTCTTTGGCTGGTGGGAACATGATGTCCGCGCGGGAGTGCAGCCGTGGCTTGCAACTGAACGGGATTCGGACTGCAAGGCACGGTATCACCGAATGGCTCTAGCCTCAAGGATATATCAATGTTGAACCTGCGTGATGGTGAGTAGACCGGCAATGCCACGCCCGCTTCTGCCGGTCCCGGCCATCGGCCCCTGCCCACTTTCCATGCAACTTCTCACCCGGGATTCCGGTCCCCTCGCACAGTCTGTACCCAATCCGCTCCCGTATGATGGTCCTCTGCTGCCTGATCTCTCCCGAAATCCAACGTGGCCCAGGCTTGTGCCCACACCGCGCGGCACCCGATTCTAGCGGATTTGACACGTATCAACCTGAAGTATAGACTGCGAAGATGGAGATCAGGGTAGCCAGATCAGGGTAGCCAGTGTGCATCCGACTTGGGGCTAACGGCATGAACATGGCATGTGGCTCTCATGGCCTGCGCGGCAGTGCCCACCGGGCCTTGCGCGCGGCCTCTTTGTACAAGAGACTTGAAGTTGCATCGTGACCGGTGTGCGATTCGCAGTCCCCTTCGCCGGAAGAAAGGAGCAAAATGTACTCTGCTGAAAGTCGAATTATCAAAGCCAAGCAGTATTTTGACGAACGTGACGAGCGCATCCAGATTGAGTCTTTCGCCTGTCGCTTTGTCGGCGAGCATTCCAATCACCTGATTGAGTATGTGGCCCAGGCCTGGAACTGTGACTGCGAGGAATTTGCCCTGACCCGCGTCTGCGCCCATGTGATGGCCATTGAAAAGATACTGGGTGCCGGTGTCATTCCGGCCATGCTGCCCAAGGCACCTGCGCATCCCATGTAGCCTTCTCCGTTGAGGCAGCCCGGACAGGCTGCCTCCATGCCTGGAGATCCTTGGCGTCGGCCCTGGCGTTGCAGGGCGGACGGGTGGCGGAGCAGGCTTGGACCGATCCTGCCGGTGTGGCGCGCAGATCGGGTTGCGCTTGACACTGGGGCATTACATCATGGCGCGTATTTCCATCGTCGGGACCGGCTACGTTGGCTTGGTTACCGGTGCCTGCATGGCCAAGTTGGGACACCTTGTCCGTTGCATCGACATTGATGTGGGCAAGGTAGACTGCCTCCGGCAGGGTGAAGTGCCTTTCTACGAGCCGGGATTGCAGGAACTGGTAGGCCACAATCTGGAAGCCCGCCGCCTTTCCTTTCACTCCGATTATGCGGAAGGCCTGGAGACCAGCGAATTCGTCTTTGTCTGTGTCGACACCCCTATCGGTCCGCGGGGCAAGCCCCAGATGGATCGCGTGGAAGCGGCCGTCTCCGCGGTCATCCGGCATGTACAACAGTCCGTCACCATCATCATCAAGAGCACGGTGCCCGTGGGCACGGGCATCTGGGTCAAGAGGCAGGTGGCGCAAGGCAGCGCGACGGGCTCCCCCATTGACATTGTCAGCTGCCCCGAGTTTCTGAGCGAGGGCTCCGCCATTCAGAACTTTATGCGCCCGGACCGCATTGTGCTGGGTTGTCTGCAGGAGGCAGCCGCACAGAAAGTGGCACAGTTGTTTCGTGCTCTGAACGCCGAAATCCTGACTACGGACCTGGAGACGGCCGAAATGATCAAGTACGCCAGCAATGCGTACCTGGCCACCCGCATTTCCTTTGTCAATCATGTCGCGCGCATCTGCGAGCACATTGGTGTGGACATTGACGATGTCACGCGCGGCATGTCGCTGGATCATCGTATTGGCCCGGATTTTCTCAAGGCCGGCATCGGTTTTGGTGGCAGTTGCTTTCCCAAGGATCTCAAAGCACTCAAGTACCTGGCGGAGCAGCTGCGCGCCGACGCCTCTCTCCTGCGGGCCACTCTGCACCTGAATTGCCAGGCGCGTCAATGGGTGGTGGAGGAAATTCAGGACTGCCTGGGGCCCGATCTGCACACGGTCCGCGTGGCCGTGTGGGGCCTGACCTTCAAGCCGGACACGGACGACTTGCGCGAAGCCCCGGCCTTGACCATCGTGACGGCCCTGCAGGCTCTCGGTGCGGAGGTCAGGGCGTATGATCCGGTCGCGTTGGAGGCTGTCCGGAACCGGTATCCTGCGTTGCAGGCAGCGGTGGACCCGTATGCTGCGGCCGCCGGCGCGGACGTGCTGGTCGTTTGCACCGAGTGGGACGAATTTCGGGGCATAGACATGGGCCGGGTGGCCGCGTCCATGCGCCAGCGCATTCTGGTGGATGGCCGCAACATCTGTAATCCTGCAGTCCTGCAGGATCTGGGTTTCACCTATCGTGGCGTGGGCCGTGGCCGCACCCGGAGCCAAAGCCTGCCGTGGGACTCGCTGGCGTGAACAGACGGGAGCCGCGCGCCGGCGGGAACCAGGGGCCGACAGATGCCAATGCAGCCCACGATCTTGCCCGGCCGGACCGGGAGGGGGACCAGGGTCGTTGTGCGGGTACCGGGCCCCCAGGATACCGGAACGGCCCGGTTCGGCGGTTGCCCCCGATCGGTCCCGCGGCCGGCCGCGCCCGCGGCACTCCGGGCGCAAATCGTGCCTCGTCACCCATAAGAGATTCCAGGTCGGTGAAATGCGAACCGGAGTAGATTTGTTGCACCTGCCACGCTTTCAGCAGGTGCTGGACCGCTTTGGACCGCGGTTCTTGGGGAAGGTGTTTACCGAGCGCGAACAGGCGGAATGCATGGGGCGGGTGCAATCTCTGGCCGGATGCTTCGCGCTGAAGGAAGCCGCGGCCAAGGCGTTGGGTACGGGACTGTGGCGGGAAGGCGTGGCCTGGCGGGACATTGAAATATTGCGCCACCCGGTCACGGGCCAACCTATGTTGCATCTCCGGGCCGGCGCGGCGACCTGTGCGGTCCGTCAGAACCTGGCGGAGTGGTGTGTCAGCCTCTCCCATGACGGGGAGTACGTGCTGGCATTTGCGGTGGCGGTTTAGAATAGTCGGCAGAGTACGTGGAGACAACCTCGCCAAGGTGGGACAGAAGGGATGACGAAATTCATTTTCGTAACCGGGGGGGTGTGTTCCGGGATTGGCAAGGGCGTGGTGGCCGCCTCTCTCGGGTTGCTGCTCAAGGTACGCGGCCTGAAGGTGGCCGCCGTCAAGCTGGATCCGTATCTCAATGTGGATCCCGGCACCATGTCCCCGTATCAGCATGGAGAGGTTTTTGTCACGGCCGACGGGGCCGAGACCGATCTGGATCTGGGACACTACGAGCGGTTCATTGGCGAAGAATTGAACGGGACTTCCAATGTCACCAGCGGGACCATCTATGCCAGCCTGATTGATGAAGAACGGTTGGGGACCAAGTATCTGGGAGGCACCATCCAGGTTGTGCCCCATGTGACGGACGCCATTCGCAGCCGAATTTTGGCGGCCGTCGAGCTGACCCATCCCGATGTGATGCTGGTCGAAATCGGCGGCACGGTCGGCGACATTGAAGGATTGCCTTTTCTGGAAGCCATTCGTCAGATGCGGAATGACATTGGCCCGTCCAATTCGCTCTTCCTGCATGTGACGTTGCTGCCGTACCTGAAATCGTCCAAGGACCTCAAGACCAAGCCCACCCAGCATAGTGTCCGGGTGTTGCGCAGCAACGGGCAGCCGCCCGACATCATCGTGTTGCGCAGCGACCATGCCATCGACGCGCAGGTCCGGGACAAAGTCGCCCTGCACTGCGATGTGGCGCGCGGCGCGGTCACGCCGTTGGTGACGTCGGACACCCATTACGACGTGCCGCTGGCGCTGGAAGAATCGGGGCTCAGCAAATGGATCGAAGACTATTTCCGGCTCAAGGTGCATGCCCCCTGCGAAGATGCCCTCAGCAGCCTACGGGAATATGTCCGGAATTACCGCGGAGCGGAGGAAACAGTGGTGATCGGCGTGGTCGGGAAGTATGTGTCGCTGGAAGATGCCTACATGAGCGTCAAGGAAGCCCTGTGGCATTCTGCCGTGGGTCTCAAACGCAAAGTGGATTTGCGCTGGATCGACTCCGAATGTCTGGAGCAGGAACAGGAAAACGTCGAACGTCACCTGGCCGGACTGGATGGGATCGTGGTGCCCGGTGGATTTGGGCCGCGCGGCGTGGAAGGCAAGATTGCGGCTGCGCGCTATGCCCGTACGCATGAAGTGCCGTATTTGGGCCTTTGTCTTGGCATGCAGGTCATGTGCATTGAGCTGGGGCGCAAGGCCCTGGGGGATCGGAATGTCAACAGCACGGAATTCGACGAGAACTGTCCGCACCCCGTAATTGCGCTGTTGCCGGGCCAGGCCGAGATCAAAAACATGGGCGGCACAATGCGCCGCGGCGCGTATCCCTGTGAACTGGACCCCGGATCCCAGGCGCATGCCGCGTACGCCCGCATGCAACAGGGCAGCCGGATCATGGAACGGCACCGGCACCGGTATGAGTTCAACAATGATTACCGGGACCTGCTGCACAAGCAGGGTCTGCGCTATTCCGGGCTCTCGCCGGACCGCCAACTGGTGGAGATTGTGGAATTGGAAGGACATCCTTTTATGGTGGGCAGCCAGTTCCACCCTGAATTCCAAAGTCGGCCCACGGAGCCGCATCCGCTGTTCTTCAAATTCATGACCGTGGCCGTGGCCCGACACGAGGCGCAGCAGACCGAGGCCACGACCCAGTTCGTGCAGATGTCCAGTCAGGCGCTGGACCGCTGACCAGCCCTCTATACGCTAAGCAGCGAGCAACACCATGGCAGGACATTCAAAGTGGGCCAATATCAAGCGCCGCAAAGGTGCGGTGGATGCGGCCCGCGGCAAGATTTTCACGCGTCTGACCCGGGAAATTCAGGTGGCGGCCCGCCACAATCCGGATCCGGACGCCAATTTCACCCTGCGTCTGGCAGTGGAGCGGGCGCGGGCAGAGAACATGCCCCGCGACACCATCGAGCGCGCTATCAAGCGCGGTTCCGGGCAAGACAAGGACGCCGCGGCGTTTGAAGCGGTCACGTATGAAGGCTATGCACCGCACGGAGTCGCCCTGATCATCGAATGCCTGACTGATAATCGGAATCGCACCATCGCGGAAATCCGCCGAGTCTTCAATCGGACCAATGGCCGTCTGGCCGAACCCAACGCCGTGACCTGGCAGTTCACCCGCAAGGGTCTCATTCTGATGGATGCGACCGCCCAGGATCCGGACATTGCCGCATCCCCCGAAGATCTGTTCCTGCTGGCGTTGGAGGCTGGGGCCGAGGACATCCAGGAGGACGACACTGCGATGGAAATCTATACTCTGGATACGGATCTGTACCCGGTGTCGGTGGCCTTGAAGGCGGCGGGTCTGACCTACTCCTCCATGGCGTTGATCATGCATCCCGAGAATCTCGTCGTGCTATCGTCTCAGGAGGCTCTCGCGGTGCTGCGCATGGTGGAGACGCTGGAAAATCTGGATGACGTGCAGCAGGTCTTCCACAATCTGAGCCTGCAGGACGAGGTTCTGGCCGCCTTGGCCGCATGATCCCCGGCGGGTCCCGTGAGCATCATTCTGGGCATTGATCCTGGGGTGGCCCGAGTCGGATACGGGCTTGTCCAACGGCATGATGACGACCGGGTGGCGTTTCTGGACTGTGGTGTGCTGACAACACCCCCGGGCGATTCGCTGGCCCACCGGCTGCATACCATCTACACGGATTTGTGCGATTTGCTGACCGAGTTCAGGCCCCAGGCCTTGGCCATAGAGCAGATTTTCTTCGGCCGTAACGTCTCCACGGCCTTCGCGGTGGGCCACGCCAGCGGCGTGATCCAGCTGGCAGCCGCCCAGCGCCAGGTGCGGGTCCATACCTACCGGCCTGCCGAAATCAAACGGGCCCTGACCGGATCGGGCAAGGCCGACAAGACTCAAGTGCAGGCCATGGTGACCCTGCAGCTGCAGCTCTCGGCCACCCCGCAACCGGATGATGCTGCCGATGCGTTGGCGATCGCGCTCTGTCATCTGCATCAGTTTCGGTACGCGGCCTTGATGCACGATCTGGAATCCGGGAAAATGGCGTGCGATCGTCATGATTAGACGACTCACCGGCCATGTGGTGGCGGTGGACGATCAGACCGTGGTGGTGGGCCTCGGTGGCGCGCACGGGCTGTGTCTGGAGGTGCGGGTGCCGGATCCCCGGCAGACCGCACTGGCAGTCGGGACAGAAGTGACCTTGATCACCTATCTCCATGTCCGGGCCGAGGAACTCAGCCTCTTCGGCTTCCTGGCGGAGGAGGATTATCAGATTTTCATGCAGCTGATTCGCGTCAATGGTGTAGGTCCCCGCGCCGCGGTCGGCATGCTGGGCGTCATGAGCCCAGCGGCACTGGTGCAGGCCATCGTGCACAACGATCCCAAAGCCATTGCCCGGGCCCCGGGCGTAGGGCCCCGCACGGCCCGGAAGATCATCCTGGAGCTGGCGGATCGCATGGCAGACTTTGCCGCGCTGGGCCCCGGGATGGCACCGCCCGTTGACACCGATGCCGATGTGCTGGCGGCACTTACACAGATGGGGTTCAGTGTCGCGGAAGCCCGTCAAGCGTTGGGACAGGTCCCGGCAGAGGTGCAGGACGAAGGGAAACGCCTGCGTCTGGCCCTGCAGAATCTGGGTTGAGACTCGATGTGAATCTTGACACTTGCCGTCCCTACTCTTTACGATACGGGTCTGAAGTCCGCCAAGAGGCTGGAAGCGCATCATGGTTGATGTTACCGCGCTGCGGAAAGGCAATATCTACACCGAAGAAAGCCAGCTGTGGCGCGTGGTGGATTTCCACCACAGCAAGCTGGCCCGCGGCGGAGCCACCATTCGGCTGAAGGTGCGCAACATCCGCACCGGCTCTTTGGTGGAAAAAACCTACAACAACGGTGCCCGCGTAGAGGACGTGCGGTTGGAAGGCCGGGAAATGGAATATCTCTATCCTGACGGCCCCGACTATGTTTTCATGGACGTCCGTACCTACGACCAGGTGACCCTGACGGCCGAGACCCTCGGGGATGCGGTCCAGTTTCTGAGTGACAATCAGGTCATAGACGTGGAGTTCTATGAGTCCGAGGCTTTGGGTGTTACCCTGCCCACTACCGTGGACCTGGAAGTAAAATGGGCAGAAGGCGCGATTGCCGGCGACACGGCGACCAATCCCACCAAGACCGTGGAATTGTCTACAGGGTTCAAGCTGCAGGTACCCATGTTCATCAAGGAAGGCGATGTCATTCGGATCGATACCCGTGACGGCAGATATGTGACGCGGGTGTAAGCCCGGCAGCAGGACATGCCGCTGTAGCTCAGCTGGTAGAGCGACGCTCTCGTAAAGCGTAGGTCATCGGTTCGAACCCGATCAGCGGCTTTCTCGGCACCGCATCCGGGATCTGCTAGGATCCAGGAATTGTGGCGCATCGGTCAGCCACTTGGCATTGCATGGAATCGCAGGTTATGTCCCGCACTGTCTACTGTGCCAAATTGCGGCGCGAACTGCCCGGTTTGGCCAAACCTCCCTACAAGAACGCACTGGGTCAGCGCATTTTCGACGAGATTTCGCAGGATGCGTGGCAGCTGTGGATGCGCCAGTCGGTGATTCTGATCAATCACTATGGCCTGAGCCTGGGCGACCTGAAGGCCCACGAATTCCTGATACAGCAAATGGAAGATTTTTTCTTCGGCCCAGACGCCGCAATGCCGGAAGGCTGGACACCGGAAGGAGTCCCCGGCCCGGGTTTGCAGCAGACCAAGGGCCAGCGCACCAAGTAGGGCGCCGTGCCCGCGGCGAGGTGCGGGGTTCAGCCTGCCCTCAAATCGATTTCCGGCTGCATACGGATGGCAAGACAAGCGTGCGCCTCGCGCAGGGCCTGCTCGGCCCGTTGCGGATTGGCGGCTTCGGCAAAGATGAAACCCAGGTAGCTGTTGCCCTCGGGCAAGGGCTTGAGCGTGTACCCTGTCTGGGCCGTGATCTCTACGCTCGTGATACCGTCCACGGTGCCTGCAGCCTCCAGACCCTCCACCCCCCGGAAAATGCCGGCCTGTGGAATGGGAATCATCATCACGCCGCTGCCGGCTCCCGTGGGCGTCAGGTCCGGCATGGGCAGTCCACAGGCTTGACGGAGGATCAGGGTCTCCAGGGACTCGGCCATGCCGAATTGCAAGGTCCGGGAACAGAGGCCGCCAATGGACCGTCCGGCCACCTCAATGATCCAGGCACCCCGGTCGTTGAGACGCAGCTCGGCGTGGACAGGGCCGAACCCCAGGCCCAGGGCCTGCGCCGCGTGCTGCGTGGTATCCCGGATCAGGTTTTGACGCGCCTCCGACTCCCGGGAGGGAGTCACATAGATGGACTCTTCAAAAAAGGGGCCTTCCAGGGGATCGGGCTTGTCAAATATGGCGAGCACCTGCAGTGTCTGGTCCGCGACGAGGGCTTCCACGGCAAATTCGGCTCCGGGGATGTAGCTTTCCATCAGAAACGGGGGCCGTGTGCGGGTCGCGTGTCCCTGGATGACGGACAGCAGTCTGGCGGCCGCGCATTCCAGTTCCGCCGGCCCGTTGACCCGAATTACCCCTTGGGAGCCATTGCGGTTCAGGGGCTTGAGGACCAACGGAAAGCCCATGATCTGGGCCACGGCCTGCAGATCGTCTTCCGGTTCGACTCGGGTAAATGCAGGACAGGCCAGGCCGCCCGCGGCCAGCTGCCGCCGCATCTCGTACTTGTCCCTGGCCGCCCGCGTGGCCGCCGGCGAGTTGTGCGGCAGCCCCAGAAACTGGCAGGCGCGGGCAGCCAGGTCACTGCCGCTATCGTCCAGGGCCAGAATGGCGGTCCAAGGCTTCCGGGCATGAGCCCGCGCAATCTGCTCCACGGCCCTTTCGGTCTGGGCGAAGGGAAAGCCCCAGCCGTGGTGGCCGGAGGCCGCAAGGCCGGCCTCCATGTCCACAGCCCTCTGACACTCGATGCCCAGAGCCTGGCCTGCCTCCCAGAAAGCGGCGGCGCGGTAGGTCTGTACATTGGACAGGAACAGGACCCTATGGCTCTGTGCTTCAGATTGGGCTGACATTCCTCTCTGTTTTGTTGGTGCGCTGCCGGATATTGTGGGGACAGGATGCCGCTGCCCTAGATTTGCGCGATCATGTCATGCTTGAGCTTGTGGGCAAACTTGCTCCGGAACTTGCTGACTTTGGGGGCCACCACCGCCATGCAATATCCCTGGTGGGGATGGGCAAAGAAGTATCGCTGGTGATAATCCTCGGCCACGAAAAACTCCGGCAGGGGTGCCAGCTGCGTCACCAGGGGATTCGGCCAGATCCGGAGCGCAGTCAATTCCTGCATGAGATGCTCTGCTTCCGCCTTCTGCGATGCGTCATGATAGAAGATCACGGATCTGTACTGGGTACCCACGTCCGCGCCCTGTCGATTCAACGTCGTGGGGTCATGAATGGTGAAAAAAACCGACAGGATTTCCCGCAACGGCGTCACTGCGGGATCGAAATCGAGCTGGACCACTTCGGCGTGCCCCGTATTGCCGCGGCAGACCTCCTCGTAGGAAGGATGGGATGTCTGACCACCGGCATATCCGGACTGCACGCGCGTTACGCCCTCCATACACAGGTATACGGCTTCAAGGCACCAAAAACAGCCTCCGCCCAACGTGATGGTTTCCGTAGCCATGGTTGTTCTCCTCAATGGCTGTCAGCTTTCTCGATGCGTACACATACACATTCCCCCCCGACCCGCAGTTCCACCGGATCAGCCCCCGAGCGTGCCTGTGCCGTCCCGTCTGTGTCCCAGACGACCCGTACCGCCAGCGTTTCCGCCTGCAAGTATGCTCCATGCGCGACCAGCACTTGCCGCGTCGGCTCCGACTCCGTCAGAAACGTCAGGACGATCCGATCCGAAATATCCAGACCTTGGTCCTTGCGCGCCTGCTGGACCTGCCGGACCATTTCGCGCATCTGGCCCTCAAGGCGCAGTTCTGCGGATATCTTCGTGGCAATGGCGACCGAAGTGCCTTGACCTTCCATAACACTATAACCTGCCCGCGGAGTCCTGCGGATTTCGACATCGTCCAGGGTGACGACAAATTCTTCCCCACCACTGGTGACCGTGACCGCTCCCTGGGATTGGAGGGTTGCGGCCAGCCGGTTTTGTTCCCGCCGGGCCAACTCGGCCCGAATCCTGGGATAGCCCGCCCCGAATTTCTGACCCAGCTGTTTGGGCAACGGAAAGACTTCCAGTTCTACCAGAGTCTGGCCCGTCGCAAGGGTCAGCTGACGCACATTCAGCTCCTGGCAGATCAGGTCCTGGTACAGCGGCAACACCGCGCGCTCGGCAGTGTCGGACAATTGCACGATGACTTGGCTCAGGGGTTGTCGCACTTTCAACGCGGCCGTCTGCCGGGCTGCATGCCCCAGACTTGTGACTCGCTGCACCAGTTCCATGTGGGTATTGAGCTCCGGATCCAGCCGCCTCTCGTCGACTTGCGGCCAGGTGCTGAGATGGACCGAGGCGCGATCATCACCGGCGGGCCGGGCCACCAGATTCTGATAGATGACCTCGGAGACAAACGGAGCGGCCGGCGCCACCAACTGTGCCACGGTAACCAGCACCTCGTGCAAGGTCTGCAGGGCGTCTGTCTCACCATTCCAAAAGCGGCGGCGATTCAGCCTCACATACCAGTTGGAAAGCCGTTCCACGAACCGCACCACGGGACGGGTACATTCCGTCGCGTCGTAGTTTTCGTAGGCTGCGGTCACGCGGTGCACCAGCACCTGCAGTTCCGACAGCACCCAGCGGTCCAACAAGTGGCCGGGTGTATGGCCCCTGCCGTGGGGACGCCAGGCGGCCACGTTGGCATATGTCACATGGAAACTGTAGGCACTCCACAGACGGTTCAGAAACTTGCGCACCGATTCCTCAACCAGGCTGTAGCTGAAGCGGCGGCTGTCCCCAGGCTGTGCCGCTACATACATGGTCCAGCGAGTGGCATCGGCCCCGTACTTCTGCATCACTTGCCAGGGATTGACTACATTGCCCAACGACTTGCTCATTTTCCGGCCATCTTCGGCGAGAATGTGTCCCAGGCAGACCACGTTCCGGAAAGCCGGTTGGTCAAACAGCAGTGTGCTCAAGGCATGCAGGGTATAGAACCACCCCCGCGTCTGGTCGATAGCTTCACAGATAAAGTCGGCCTGCTGGTGGGTGGGGTACTGTGTCTGCCCTTCAAAAGGATAGTGCCACTGGGCTATCGGCATGGCTCCGCTGTCAAACCAGCAGTCCGCCACTTCCGGGACCCGGCGCATCGTGCCGCCGTCCGGGGCTGGCCAGGTGATCTCATCCACAAAAGGCCGGTGCAGGTCCAGATGCCTCAGATCCCGTCCGCAGGCCGCTTCCAGTTCGGCGACACTGCCGATGCAGACCCGATAGGTGCTGCCCGGAGTGTCGCTTTCCCAGATGGGCAAGGGTGTGCCCCAAAAGCGATCCCGACCCAGGGCCCAGTCCACATTGTGGTTGAGCCACTGGCCGAAGCGTCCATCCTTGATGTGCTCCGGCACCCAATTGATGGACTGGTTCAGGGCCACCAGCTGCGCCTTGCATTGGCTGGTGCGGATGTACCAGGTTTCCTTGGCGTAATAGAGGAGCGGCGAACCGCAACGCCAACAGAAAGGATACGTGTGCAAACAGGTTTCCGCCTTGTACATCAGGCCCCGGTCCATCAGGTCGGTCTGGATCTTCGGATCCGCCTCCTTGACGAACATGCCGGCCCACGGCCGGACTTCGGCCCTGAAAGTGCCGTCGGGCAAAACGGTCTGGATAACAGGCAACCCCGCGCGCTGCCCCAATTCCAGATCGTCGGCGCCAAAAGCCGGTGCCACATGCACGATACCCGTGCCGTCCTCTGTCGAAACGAAGTCCGCGGCCAGCACCAGGGCGTAGGGCTCCGTCACCGGCAGAAATTCATACAACGGCCGGTAGCGCCGTCCCACCAGATCCGCGCCCTTGCAGCGGGACAACACCTGAAACCCGGGTTGCAGGACGGTCTCGGCCCGATCCGCGGCCAGATACAGCGTATCCCCGGACACGTCCCGCACCGCTACATAGTCAATCTGGGGCCCTATGGCCAAGGCGGCATTCCCGGGCAGCGTCCAGGGTGTCGTGGTCCAGGCCAGGAAGTAGGTGTCCGCCTCGTCGAGCATCTCAAATTTTACATAAATACTTGGATCCCGGGTATTGTCCTGGTAACCCAGGGACAGCTCGTGGCTGGACAGCGGCGTGCCGCAGCGGGGGCAAAAGGGCACGGACTTGAATCCCTGGGACAGCAGCCCCTTGTCCCAGAGCTGTTTGAGGATCCACCACAGCGATTCCACATATCCGTTGTGGTACGTGACGTAGGGATCGTCCATATCCACCAGGTACCCCATCCGTTCCGTCATGGCTTCCCATTCGCTGATGTACTCGGAGACCGAATCCCGGCACAGCCGGTTGAAGGCCTTGATCCCGTACGCCTCCACTTCCTTCTTGCCTCCCAGTCCCAGCTGCTTCTCGACCTCGATTTCCACCGGCAGGCCGTGGGTATCCCAGCCCCCCTTGCGCAATACCTTGTAGCCCCGCATCGTGCGATAGCGCGGAAACATGTCCTTGAAGGCCCGGGCCAGGACGTGATGGATCCCGGGCGGGCCATTCGCCGTCGGCGGACCCTCAAAGAACGTGAAATCCTCTTTGCCCTGCCGTTCGCTCTGGGTGCGCTCCAGGAGCGAGATGGTGCGCCAGTGCTGCAGGATCTGTGCTTCCTGAGCCGGAAAATCCGCTTTGGCTGCCACGGGTGCAAAGATCTGTGTCTTGCTGTCGGTCGCCATGTCCACTCCCAATTGCTGCTCGCCCCCCAGAATCAAAAAACCGTCCCGTTGCAGGGGACGGTCAGACCGCGTTACCACCCCAGTTTCCAGCCATGCTGGACACCTCAGGCTCCTCGCCGGCACCAGGTCCGGGAGGAGGGGTGCCGCTAACGAGGCACCAACCCGGTGCGGCTTACTCCGGGTATCCATTTCTGCCGCACAGCTCCGAAGTGATTTTCGGTATCAGGCAACCAGGATCCGGTTTTCACCTGCCCCAGACTCTCTGTCACCCGGCCTGACCCTACTCTTCTTCGTCACAGCCTGTAGCGACAGTGTACGCAATTCCTGCCAAGGGATCAAAAAGCCTCTCAGGCCTGTCCGCCGGTACCGGCCCAAGCGGGAATCCTGCACAGTACCCAGCGGGATGTCCCGTGCCTGGTCCCGGTTGCCCTCCGGTGCCTATGCGGCCGTGGAGTGAGGGTGCGAATTTCCGGATCCGGGTCTTGGCCTGGATAGGCTGTCCGCCCGATGGGCAGTGACAGGGCCGTTCGATGCCGATATCCCGTTTCTCCAGTCTGGCCGACCTGCTGTGTGGTACGGCAACCCACAGGCTGCGGATGGCGTCAGGGACACACCGCAGTGGCCCGCGCGCCCACCACCGCGCGGGCAGGGCAATCTGTCCAGCCTGGCAGGCGGTGGGGCTGTGCACAATCCGGACAGTTATATATATAATAGTTGTGTATCCTTAAATTTCGCACAACTCAATACAAACTGGGGAGCTGGCATCTCATGCATACACGATCCAAAGAACCCAAGCAGTGGTATCACAGTCTGGGGGTCATGGTCCTGCTCATAGGCAGCATGATCTTTGCGGCCTGTGCGGCAGCGCCCACCGGCACTGTGGCCAGTGAAGACGCGGCTGGTGCCATGCAGGACATGCGGGATATCCGCATTGTAGTCGTCAGCCACGGACAGGCTTCGGATCCTTTCTGGTCCGTGGTCAAGAATGGCGTGGACCAGGCCGCCAAGGATATGCGGGTGACGGTGGAATACCAGGCACCGCAGACCTTTGACATGGTCGCCATGTCGCAACTGATTGATGCGGCCGTGGCGTCCAGTCCTGACGGTCTGGTGGTATCTATCCCGGATGCCGATGCACTGGGCGACTCCATTCGCGCGGCCGTGACAGCCGGCATTCCCGTCATTTCCATGAACTCCGGCAGTGACGTAGCGGCGGAATTGGGCATCCTGAACCACGTGGGCCAAACCGAGTACGAGGCCGGTTATGGAGGGGGCAAACGCATGGCCGCCGCCGGGGCCACGAACGCTCTCTGCGTGAATCAGGAAGTGGGCAATGTGGCGTTGGATCTGCGTTGCCAGGGCTTTACGGATGCCATGGCCGAAGCCGGCGCGTCCGTGGAAGTCCTCGCTGTGGACCTGGCAGATCCCGTGGATGCGCAACAGCGGATCGCGGCCGGCCTGATCGCCAATTCCGATATTGACAGCATCCTGACTCTGGGACCCACCGGCGCGGGACCTGCCATGGAAGCCTTGGACGAGATGGGAATGCGGGGAGATATTTTGCTGGCGACCTTCGATCTGGGCCCCGAAGTACTTGAGGCGGTGCGTGACGGCGATATGCTGTTCGCCATCGACCAGCAACAGTATCTGCAGGGTTATCTGCCCATTGTGTTGCTGACCCTGAACCGCGAAAATCTGAATACCGTAGCCAACAGCGTCATCATGACCGGTCCCGGCTTTGTGACGCAGGATACCGCGGCACAGGTGATTGCACTCAGCGCGGCAGGGAGCCGTTAAACGGCGTCTCTTCCATTGACACCACGCAGACAACAGGGAGAGAGAAAATCTCAGGATTTTCTCTCTCCGAACCTTGGGCGCACACCGCAGGGTCCTGACACCGGTTTTGCGCCCCCGAGACTGTACACGTAAGGAATCCGGTGTAGCCTTCCTGTGACTGAACAAACAATGCCGGTGGCCGACGATGAACGCATGGTGTCGTCCGGCTTCCTGAAGAAACTGTTGACCCGTCCCGAACTGGGTGCTCTCAGCGGAGCCATCCTGGTCTGGATGTTTTTTGCCGTGCTGGCTCCCAGCGGCTTTCTGAGCCTGCGCGGTACTGCCAGCTACCTGGAAGTTTCGTCCCATCTGGGCCTGATGGCCGTGGCCGTGGCCATGCTGATGATCGGCGGCGAGTTCGATCTGTCCATCGGCTCGCTGCTGGGGCTCAGTGGCGCCATTGCCGCCATCCTGGCCACCCAGTTTGGACTGCCGCTGTACATCAGTGCCTTGGTGGCGCTGGCCGCGGTCCTGCTGGTGGGCTTTGTCAACGGCTGGCTGGTGGTGCGGACCGGTCTGCCTTCCTTCATTATTACGCTGGGCAGTCTTTTCATCGTCCGCGGCTTGACGATTGGCATTACGCGCACCATCACCGGCCGCACCCAGATTGGCGGTCTGGACGATGTGCCCGGTTATGACCTCCTGTTTAGCCTGTTTGGACGCGATATCCCGATTGCCGGCGTGGGTTTCCCCATCTCCATTTTGTGGTGGTTTCTCTTTGCGGCCCTGGCCACCTGGGTGCTGTTGCGCACCCGGATCGGCAACTGGATTTTTGGCTTGGGCGGGGCCGAAGAAGCCGCCCGGAACGTAGGTGTGCCGGTCGAACGTCTGAAGATCAGCCTCTTCATGACCACGGCCTTCGCCGCCTGGCTGGTGGCCACGATTCAAATTGCGGTGGTCAAGTCGGCGGACACGTTGCGGGGCGAACAGCAGGAATTCGTCGCCATTATCGCGGCGGTCATTGGCGGCAACCTGTTGACCGGGGGCTACGGGTCCGCGATCGGGGCCGTACTGGGGGCCCTGATTTTTGGCATCGTGCGCCAGGGCATCGTGTTCGCAGGCGTGGATGCCGACTGGTTCAACGTTTTTCTCGGTGCCATGCTGATTGTGGCCGTGTTGGTGAACAATGCCATACGGACTGCGGCGGAACGATCAAGGAACTGATAACACGATGGACAACGGCGATACGCCCTTGCTGGAAGTGGAACATCTGACCAAGTACTTCGGAAGCGTGATTGCCCTCCGCGATGTCTCGCTGCGCGTCTATGCAGGACAGGTCCTGTGCCTGTTGGGAGACAACGGGGCCGGCAAGAGCACCCTGATCAAAACTTTGTCCGGGGTGCACAAACCGTCCGAAGGAAAATATCAGGTGGAAGGGGAACCGGTCAATTTCGAATCGCCGCGCGATGCGCTGGAACGGGGCATCGCCACCGTGTACCAGGACCTGGCCATGATTCCGCTCATGAGCATTGCGCGCAACTTTTTTCTGGGTTCGGAGCCCACACGCGGTTGGGGACCTTTGCGCCGCTTTGACATCAAGCGGGCCAGCGATCTGGCCCGGTCGGAAATGGCCAAGATGGGCATTGACATCCGGGACCCTGCACAACCCGTGGGTACCCTTTCCGGCGGTGAGCGACAATCGGTGGCCATTGCCCGGGCCGTGTATTTTGGGGCCAAGGTCTTGATCCTGGACGAACCTACCGCGGCGCTGGGTGTAAAACAGGCTGGCACGGTGTTGCGCTATATCCATCAAGCGCGTGAGGCGGGCATAGCCGTCATTTTCATTACGCACAACCCGCACCATGCCTGGGCCGTGGGCGATCGATTTACCATTCTCAAACGCGGTCGTTCCTTGGGCTACTTTGGCAAGACCGATATTACGCGCGAGGAAGTGGTGCACATGATGTCCGGGGCCGAGGAACTTGACGCCCTGTCACACGAATTGGACATGATTTCCGCCTCTAGTCCACACTGAGACGCGGGGGCTGCTCCTGTAGTACCGCAGCGGGCCCAGTCCACAATGCGGCCACCCTAACGAGAGGGCTGACCGTCAGCTCCGGGACCGGCATCCACGCCGGCACTTGCCACATGGCTCCTGCCGGTCCGGCGCCGGCGGTGCGCCGTCCATGGACCGCGACGCACCCTGTTGCCTCCACCCGCGCACATACCCGACCCTGTTTTGGGGTGTGCCCGTTCTTTCTCAATGGCCCGGGTTCGGCATATCCTTATGGACGGACAGCCTGTCGGGCAAACCTTGCATGCGGATTGGGAAGGGAACCAACAGACCATGAAATACCAACGCGTCCTGGTGTCGGTGGCCAACAAGACCGGAGTCGTGGAACTCTGTCGCCGACTTGCCCCGCAGGTGGACGAGTTTGTGGCCAGCAGTGGCACAGCAGTCCTCTTGGCCCAGGCGGGTCTGCCGGTGCTGGAGGCAGGCACCCTGGGCTCTCTGCCCGAAATGCTGGGGGGACGGGTCAAGACGCTGCAGCCCCAGATTCATGGTGGCATTCTCGCCCAGCGCTCTGCTGATCATCTGGCGCAGCTGGACGAGCATGGGCTGCGTCCGATTGATCTGGTGATCGTGAATCTCTATCCTTTTGCCGAGACTGTGGCCCAGCCGGGAGTGACGTTTGAGGAAGCCATCGAGAACATCGACATCGGTGGGGTGGCCCTGATACGGGCGGCTGCCAAAAACCATGCCCATGTCGCGGTCCTGGTCGACCCGGCCGACTACGAGGCCTTTGCGCGCGCCAGTGCCGCACATGAAGTGGATATGGCCTTGCGCAGACAGTTGGCCTGCAAGGCGTTTGCCCTGACTGCCTCCTACGACCAGGCTGTCCTGGGCTATCTGCAGCATCTGGACCAAGATCCTGCTTCTCTCCCGGAAACCATGAACCTGGCGCTGGAGCTCAAGGAAGCTGGCCGGTATGGGGAAAATCCCCATCAGCAGGGGGGACTCTATGGCCCGGCCGGCGCGGATTTGCCTTTTGAGCAACTGCATGGCAAAGCCATGAGTTTCAACAACTGGCTGGACCTGGACGGCGCGTGGCAGGTCCAGCAGGGTTTTGCCCAACCCACGGTGGCCATCGTCAAGCACGGGAATCCTTGTGGCATGGCCTCCGGCACTACTCTGGCAGCTGCCTACGAGGCGGCTCTGGCTTCCGATCCGGTCAGTGCGTTCGGCAGCGTGATCTCCTGCAATCAGCCTGTGGATGAAGAGACGGCTGTGCTGATGTCCCGTCTCTTTGTCGAGGTCGTGGTAGCCCCCGGCTATGCGCCCAAGGCGTTTGCGCGGCTCACCAGGAAGAAAAATATCCGTCTGCTGCAGCCCAGACCGATTGCCGCCAGCCCCTGGCGGGTGCGCAGCATCTGGGGTGGCTACCTGGTACAGGAACGAGATGACCGCAGTCCGGATCTGGACCCTGCCACCTGGACCTGCGTTACCGCCGTACAGCCCTCACCGGATCAGACGCAGAGCCTGGCCTTTGCCTGGCGGGTGGCCCGACATGTCAAGAGCAACGCGATTGTTTTTGTCCAGGGAGAGGCCACCGTAGGCGTGGGAGCGGGTCAGATGAGCCGCCTGGACTCGGTCCGCATGGCCACCGTCAAAGCCGGAGACCGGGCCCGGAATGCCATTATGGCATCCGATGCCTTCTTCCCCTTCCCGGATGGTCTCGAAATGGCCGCGGCCGCCGGCATCAAGGCAGTGGTGCAGCCCGGAGGCTCCCTGCGCGACAGGGCCGTAATCGAAGCTGCCGACCGACTGGGTCTCTGCATGATGTTTACGGGCTATCGTCATTTCCTGCATTGAGAATCCGCGCTGCCATATGTTCGGCAAGCGGAGCATCCCGGCCTGCCCTGGTTGCCTTGAGGCTTATGGGCAGCGCGCCCCCTACATTCAGCGCGCCTGCTGTTAGGAGCCTGACGCGCTGCGAGATGCCGGGGACGCATTCGTTTTGCGTCCCCGGCGCGGCTATCGTACTCCGGCCCGTAGAGGCCATCTGCCTCCGCTTACTCGGACAGGTGTTCCCCAAGGCGGTACGGACCCAGCGTGGGCCTTTGCTGTCCCCGCTACCGTTCACATTTGACTTTGACCCCGCGCGGGGTGCCGCGACACGCTGCGGCTCTGAGGTGCATAGGGGGCCGCTGAAACGGCTTCCGTACATGTGCAGATGCAGGGCTGTACAATCGTGTTTGCGGTGTATGTTGCAGACGGGCAGGCAGGTTCCTGGGGGATGCCTCTGCAGTCCTTTCGTTCTGCTCGCACACCGAAACTGCGTGAGACTGTTGATACTGCTGGCCCCCATTTCCTCCTGTTGTGCAATGCCTCAGGAGGATGGAACCTGTATAGTGGGCCCTGCCCCACGGTCATGAACATGCAATGCCCAAGGCCAATATGCATCCGGACAACGCCGCCTCCAAACCGCCCCTTCGATTCGATGTCCTGACGCTGTTTCCGGGTATTTTCTCGGGGTTTTTGACCGAGAGCATTCTCCATCGAGCCCAGGCTCAGGGCCTGATTCAGATTGAATTGCATAATTTTCGCAAGCATGCCGCCCCGCCCCATCATGTCTGTGACGCCGCGCCCTACGGCGGGGGCGGGGGCATGGTCCTCAAACCCGAACCCATCTTCGCGGCCGTGGAGGAATTGTTGACCCCAGACATCGGTCCGGACCCGAGTCAGGAGGTACCGGTTATTCTGTTGACCCCTCAGGGGCGTCTGCTCACGCAGACCATTGCGGTCGAGTTGAGTGCAATGCCGCGACTGGTTTTGATCTGCGGGCGGTATGAAGGGGTGGACGAGCGGATCCGCCAGGCATTGGTAACCGACGAGATCAGCATTGGAGATTATGTGCTGGGCGGAGGCGAAGTGGCGGCCATGGCCGTGATCGAGGCGGTGTCCCGCCAGGTACCAGGAGTATTGGGATTTCCCTTGAGCCGCCTGCAGGACAGCCACGCCCCGCACATGGATGGACTGCTGGAGGGTCCCCACTATACTCGCCCGGCGGAATACCGAGGCATCAGTATCCCTGAGGTACTGGTCAGTGGCCACCATGCCAAGGTACAGCAGTGGCGCCGCGAGCAGTCTTTGCTGCGCACCGCCTGCCGCCGCCCGGATCTGCTGCGCAAAGCGAACCTCAGCGATGCAGACCGGAAATTTCTGCATTCGGCGGGGTTCGAGCTGCCTGTCTAGGTACCTTTACTGTCCCCAAACCAGTGTTTCAAGGCTCTGAAGGTTTGCCGCAGTCTCCGCAGCGCGAATTCTGCGAGGTGCCAGAATAACCCTTTCAGGCAGCTGCGGTACACCTTGCAGCAGATAACGGCCCTGTATTTGTGGACCCCTTTCCCGCAGTACAGTACCGACTTGGGTGGTGTGAACTCGAACAAGTCGATTGCACACGGGGACCTTGAGCCAAGGCAATGGTGTTGTAAATGTGGGGGCTGTCGGGGCAGTGAGGATCCGCCATACGTTCAAAATCTGCTTGCGCCGCTGCTTTGGCAGCGGTATCCGTCCGGATACCGTGCGTCCTGTGGAATTACACAGCAACCGTGTTATGGAAATTAGTAGGAATGCCCTTCCTCTTCCCGGGTTTTGTCGAGTCGGCGCTTGTCTGACCCTTCTGTTACGTATCCGGCCATAACGGTTGGTACAAGTACAAGCGGGCCCAAGCGGGACCCAAGTTTCGGATTGCATGCCTGGGAGATAGGCAAAGCCTGCCTGCCCCGCATTCTTTACCTAAACAGTCCAGCCCATGTTAGTATTGCAGTCCGTTGGAAAACGCCTCCTGCTCCGGAAACGTGGTCATGTATACAGCCCTGTTGGATTCGCTCAAACCGCCCGTTACCGCCCAGACTCCGCAGGTCGAAACCGGAGACATGGTGCGTGTCCATCAGCGGATCACAGAGGGGCGCTCCGAGCGCATCCAAATCTTTGAAGGGGTCGTGATAGCCCGTCGCGGCGGCACGTCGGCTGGTGCCACGTACACGGTACGCCGCGTGGCAGCGCACGGCATTGCCGTGGAACGTACCTATCCGCTACATAGCACCAACGTGTCCAAGGTGGAAGTGGTGCGCAAATCCAAGGTCCGTCGGGCCCAGTTGTACTACCTGCGGCAAAGACAAGGCAAATCCTCCCGCCTTAAAGAAAAGGTTGTGATCCAAAAGTAGCCGCGGGCGGCAGATTCTCTGCCTTGTGGCAGGGGTTTCCCAGTGGTGCCACCTTGCGGCCAGTCCCTTCCGGATTTCTGCCGTGAGCAAAAGCACTGGGCGCAACAGCGCCTGGTCGCAGGCGTGGACGAAGCGGGCCGCGGTTGCGTGGCCGGTCCTATTGTGGCTGCTGCCGTTGTGGCCGCGCCGGGTTCCTGCCGGGCCGGATTTTGGCAACAGGTCAACGACAGCAAACAGCTGGGGCCGCATAAGCGTCGGCAGCTGGGGGCCGCGGTTGCGACGGGGGCCCTGGGTTATGCTGTGGGCTGGGTATCTGCCAGGATGGTGGATGCACTGGGCATAGATCAGGCCAATCGGCTGGTGATGGAAAAGGCGGTTCTGCAGCTGCCGGTGCCAATCGACTACATTCTGGCTGACTGGATATCGGCCTGGCCACTGCAGTTGCCTGACATGGGGCAGGAACGGATTGTCAAGGGAGACCGACAGAGTCTTTCCATCGCGGCGGCCTCCATCTTGGCCAAGGTGCATCGCGATGCCTATATGATTGCTGCTGCCGACCGGTTCCCGCAATACGGGTTTGGGCAACACAAGGGATACTTGACCCGGCATCATGCGCAGGCTCTGGACGCCCTGGGACCCTGTCCGGAACACCGGTACACTTTTTGTCCGTTGGCCGGGGTATTTGATCGCACCGATCATGCCGCAGACTGAAACGCGGCCGCCATACCTGGTGGGCTCCGTGCTGGTACTGGTAGGTCCTACCGGTGTGGGCAAGACCCATTTGGCGCTGGCGCTGGCGCAGCATCTGCCGGTCGAGATTGTCAACGCGGACAGTCGTCAGATATACCGCTATATGGACATTGGCACGGCGAAGCCTACGACGGCCCAGCGGGCCACTGTGCCTCACCATCTGTTTGACATCAGAGATCCGGACAGTACCCTGACCGTAGCGGAATATCAGGCACTGGCTTCACGGGCCATCGAGACCGTGCTGGCGCAAGGGCATGTCCCTGTCCTGACGGGTGGAACACCGTTGTATGTGCGGTCCATTGTCTCTAACTTGCGTTTTCCTCAGGTTGCCCCGGATCCGCAACTCCGTTTTCAGCTGGAAAGAGACTTGGCCCAGCGGGGTGCCGCCAGTCTTTTTCAGAGGTTGGCTGCACTGGATCCCGAGACCGCGGCCGTCACCGATCCCCGCAATGGTCGCCGCATCGTGCGGGCCCTTGAAATCTTTCTCAAGACCGGGAAATCCAAACGCCGCCTGGAAGGAGAACGCCCTCCTGCCTGGCCACTGCACATTGTGGGGCTGACATGTCCCCGCCCGCAGCTGCATCAGCGGGTGGATGCGCGATTGGATACCATGATGGCCGCAGGTCTGTGCACGGAAGTGCGTCAGCTGCTGGCAAAGCCCTATGATCCGGCCTTGCCGGCCTTGCAAGCCCTGGGCTATCGCTCCCTGATTCAGTATCTGCAGGGCAAACGCGATTTGTGTCAGGCGATCCAGCAGGCCAAGTACGACACGCACCGCTACATTCGGCACCAATATACCTGGTTTCGGCGGCTGAAGAAGGCTGCCTGGTTCGATGTCTCCCGCATTTCCGCCCGCGCACTGGCGTTGCACATGGCGGTCTCCCGGCCCACAGGCCAGTCTCTGGATTCCTGGGAAACCCGGTCGGAGAACCCGGTGGAGGCCCCCGCAAGGACATGATGGGAGACGCATAAAATGCATGGATTATACTCATCAGGGAGCCGCACAGGATGCGGTGGACTGCTGTTGCACAGAGCGTAAAAGGGGGGTGGGAATTGGCTGTCAAACAGGTCGCGACAAGACTCCAGGACAGTGTAGCCCCGGATGTGCTCCCTGTCCCACTCTGGTCCAAACCGGCAACGGCGTCGGCCCCGGCCGCACAGGCGGAAGACGCCGGGTTTCACACTTTTCTGGTTGAGGCGGACCGCAAATCCGGGAGTCGCGCCCCCGGTTTCCTCTTTCTGAGCGAAACTCCGCTGCCCACCGACTTGCAGGACTGTCTACGGGCTGCGTGGCCGTTCCCGGTGCCCGGCACAGCCCCTCCGGCCGATCCCTTTGCCGTGGAACTGAACGGGATTGTGCTGGATCCCCTGCTGACCTTTTTGCAGGCCCTGGACGATCCCCTGTCCCCACCCGAAAAGAGTCTGGTCATCCGGGCTTTTGTGATGGCTCACCTCTTCCATGAAGGGGTAACCCGCAAATCCGGTGAACCTTACATTCTGCACCCGCTGGCCGTGGCTTCCATTCTCCTGGATCTGGGCATGGACACAGCGGCGCTCTGTGCGGCCTTGCTGCATGACGTGGTGGAGGATTCGGAATGTTCCCTGCAACTTGTGGAAGACAGCATGGGCTCCGAAATCATGCGCCTGGTCGATGGGGTCACCAAGCTGCAGCGCATCGACCATCTGGGCAAGATGGAGGGAGCTCAGTCCTCCAAACGCAAGGCCGAGTCGCTGCGCAAGATGTTCGTGGCCATGGTTGACGACACGCGGGTGGTCATCGTCAAGCTGGCAGACCGGGTGCATAACATGCGGACTCTGGATGGGTTGCCGCCCTTGAAACGCAAGGCCGTGGCCCACGAAACGCTGCAGATCTTTGCCCCGCTGGCCAACCGGCTGGGTATGGGCCAGTTCAAGTGGGAATTGGAAGATTTGAGCCTGCGCCACCTGGACCGGGCAGTCTATGACGAGATTTCGGGTGCCATGGCCCAAAAGCGGCGTGTGCGGGAACAATGGGCGATCCGCACCCGGGACCTGATCAAGGCGAAACTGGCCGAAGTGCCCATTCAGGCCGAAGTCACGGGGCGGCCCAAGCATATCTACAGTGTGTATCGCAAAATGGAGCGGAAAGGCATTCCGTTCAACGAGGTCTATGATATCCAGGGCTTTCGCATCGTCACGGGCTCCGTCTCGGACTGTTACGCCAGTCTGGGCATAATCCATGGCCTGTGGCGTCCGATTCCCGGGGAATTCGACGATTACATCGCCAACCCCAAGGAAAACATGTACCAGTCGTTGCACACCGCTGTCATCGGACCGGACGGTACCTCCATGGAAGTGCAGATCCGCACGCAGGAGATGGACGAGGTCGCGGAACTCGGTGTAGCTGCACACTGGCACTACAAGGAGCAGGGCAGTTCCGTGGTGCAAAATCCCTCGGACAAGGTCGCCCTGCTGCGGTCGCTGATGGACTGGCATCAGGACGATGTGGATGCCGAAGAGTTCATGCAGAGCCTGCAGTCCGATGTCTTTCAGGATCGGGTCTATGTTTTTACGCCCCAGGGTGATGTCATCGATTTGCCCGGAGGAGCCACGCCGATTGACTTTGCCTACCAGATCCACTCGGAGCTGGGTGAGCGCTGTCGGGGAGCCAAGGTCAACGGCACCATGGTGCCGCTGAATCGCAAGTTGGAAAACGGCGATCAGGTCACCGTGATTGCGGCCAAACAGGGGGGGCCCAGCCGCGACTGGCTGAATCAGGATGCGGGCTACATTCGCACCCAGCGCGCGCGCAGCAAAATCCTCTCCTATTTCCGCCGCCAAGGCCGGGAATCCGCCATGGCCGATGGCCGTCTGATCGTGGACAGGGAATTGAAGCGGCATTCGGTGAAGTATGGCTTTGAGGAGCTGGCGGCCATGTGCGGTTCCAAGGATCTGGACGACTTCCTGGTGGCCGTGGGGTATTCCGACCTCAGCGTCCACAGTCTGGCCCAGAAGATTCTGGAGCGAGAGCGGCGGGAACGGCTGGGAGAGCAGCAGACCAGCGCGCCCGAGCCATCTTCATCGGTGTCCCAGACAGTGTCCTCGGTGGAGATCCAGGGCCAGTCCGGGTTGTTTACCCAATTGGCCGGCTGTTGCAAGCCGCTGCCCGGGGACGCGACCCTGGGCTACATCACCCGCGGCAAAGGGGTCACGGTCCACAAGCAGAACTGCCCCAATCTGAAGGCGCGCCAGCGCGACCCGAAAGAGGCGGCGCGCATCGTGGAAGTGCAATGGGGACAGGATGCCCGCACACAGGATTGTTTCGATGTTACGATCGAAGTGCAGGCGTATGACCGGGCGGGCCTGCTGCGCGACATCACGGCCGTGGTAGCGGACGAAAAGCTGAATCTGCGCAGTGCGGATGCACAGGTCAATGAAAAGGACAACGTGGCGACAGTGCATGTCGCTTTGGAATTGAAGGATGCCCGTCAATTCTCCCGGGTCATGTCGCAGCTGGACCGTCTGCCCAACGTGCGGCAGGTGCGCCGCATCACGCATTGAAGCGTTTCCGGTGCCTTGCCGGACCCGATGCCCGGGTCAATGCGGTCCGTTCCGGGCTCCGGATTTCCCTGCGCCGGGCCTTTAGGGAACGGGCAACCTCATGTCTGCTGTGATGACCCGATTCCATAATGCGGTTCCCGCTTGGGAGCACTGGTTCCCCGTGGTCTGCATCCTGCTGGCCTTTGCCCGCCTGTCTTTCGATCTGGATGCCAAGACCGTCTGGTGGGACGAGAGTTTGAGTTTGCAGCGATCGGAGCAGGGCTGGCGCGATCTCCTGGCGGGCAAGCTGGCCCTCTGGGACAGTGAAAGAGAGCGCATTACATGGGATCAGCACCCGGCCGCCTTTTACGTGGCCCTGGGGCTGCTGCTGCGGGCCGGTACGGACAGCCCTTTTGTATTGCGGTTCATTTCCCTGTGCGCCGCCACGCTGTTCGTGCCCGTGGTCTGGGGATTTGCCCGCTTCCTGGCGCGCAAGCGGCTGGTGCCGCCCGGCACGGAGTTCTGGGCCACCGCCCTGGCGGCCCTGAATCCCTTTGTGCTCTGGTACGGGCAGGAAGCCCGGCCCTATGCGTTGTGGATGCTGGTCTCGCTGCTGGCAGTCTGGGCCCTTTGGGAGTGGGCGGATACCTGGTCCTACTCTCAGGCACGCTTTCGCCATAACGGCAAGTGGGCGCTCCTCTATTTTGCCGGTCTGTTGCTGTCCCTCGGCACCCATTACTACTCGTTGCTGCTGCTGCCCCTGCACGGTCTCCTGATCGCCGTGTATCTCTTGCGCGTGGATCGCAAGTTCGCCATCGAAGTGATGACTTTTGTACTGGTCCTGACCGGCACCCTGGTTTTCGTGGTGTATCGGTTCATCATGTCCCAGCCGGGGGCGGGTTCCAATTTCGCCCCGGTAGGCATCGGGACTGTCGGCCAGGAACTGGTGCACGCCTTCGGCACCGGCCTCAGCACACGCCTGGACCAGGTGGGTTGGCTGAATACCGTCTTTATCGCGCTGGGTGCCTATGGCATCTACTACGCAGTGCGTTCAAAAACGGCGCGCCGGTCCCAGGGCTGGTTCCTGGGACTGTATGTGCTGTTCCCCGTCACGGCCCTTTTTGTCTTGTCCTTCGTGCAGCCCAACTACATGGCGGCCCGTCATCATGCACAGCTGATCGGCCTCTTCCTGCTTCTGGTGGCCTCTGGCCTGGCCTCCCTGGCCTCTTATCACACCCGCGCCACGTGGGTCTGCGGCCTGCTCCTGCTGGGGGGCACCACCTACAGTTCCTGGCGTTATTACGAGTCTCCTGCCTACGGGAAGGCTCCCGACTACGAATTGGTGGGACAGATTCTGGAGGATCAGATCCGGGAAGGGGATCTGGTGGTGTTCAAAGGACCCAACAGCTGGCGTCTCTTTCGCTACTACTTTCCCATGGAAGAAATCGAGGCCGCCCAGGCGGCCGGTTTTCACGTGAATTGGGAAGCCATGCCCCCTCTGCGGGTAGGGCGATGGCTGCTCAATACCCAGGAGCATCTGGCAGACACGGTGCCCGCCTACGATCGGATCTGGATGCTTGAAGACAGGACCCTGCCGTACGAGGACCCCCAACACGAGGTGCTGTTGTGGCTGCGAGACAACATGCACCAGCACAGGGAATGGGGATTTTTCCACCCCAATTCCAGCCTGGCCCTGTTCCTGTTTCTGCCCGAGGACCCCAACCCCGTGCCGCAAATTCCTCTCACGGCCCGTGTGCCGGTGGGGGCTGTTTTTGATGCGATGTACCGGCTGGAAGCGGTGGAGATCGGGCAAAGGCTGTGGGATACCGGTCAGCTGCCTTTGAATCTGTACTGGCAAGTGGAAGCCGCAACGCGCAACCAGTACCGATATATTGCCTGGCTGCATGAAGTGCTGCCGGACGGCACCCAGGTCAAACTGCCCCACACGGAGCAATTCGGGATGTTTCCGGCCCAGCCAACACCGCCCGGGCAATTTCATTTGGACTTTACCAACGTGGAAGCCCCGGCCGCCTGGCGGGCCAGCAGCCGGTATCTGCTGCACGTGATGATTTACGACATCCGGACCGGAGCCAAACTGCCTATATCCGAAACAGCAGGCCTGGACCAGAAGGACAATGAACCTGCCCTGATTGTGCCCCTGCCCCTTGAGGTGACGGATCTCAGTTAGGTGCCTGCTGTCAGGGCCCCCGATCGAGGCCGACTGAGGTTTCTGCCGGACCATGAAGTGGGCAAGGCCGCCGCAGGCCATCCCATTGTCTATCCCCAGTCAATCTGCGCGTTAGACAGCTGGCTGGGCGCATCAGGATTCTGCCTTGCCGCTGCTCCGGATCATTTGGGTCAGACTTCCCACATTGGTAGCCGGTGGTCCGTAGCGCAAGGCCTCCTCGATTCGTCTGTGACGCTGCCTGGCAGCTCTGTTCTCGGCTTGGAGCACCCTTCCTTTGTCCACAAGCAAGCGGCAGTTTAGTCTTTTCCTGGCATCTTGAGCGACAAGGTTTCGTTCTCGACAGATGCTTTGGGCTTCTTGGCGTGTCAATGGTTGGTCCATGTCACAGTCATGAAGAATCAGCCACAGCTCAAAACACGGATTGGAGTAAGCAGCGCCTACTCCAACATCCTCACATCTCTTTATGGACGATTCGTACTCTTGGTGTTCATCCCGGTCAAACACTGCCCAAACCTGCTCGTAAAAATCAGCCTTGCCCCTCTTCAAGTCTTTACGATTGTCTCTATAACGACTGACTGCTCTTTCCACGACTTTTCCAGGTCCGCTTCCCATTCCAATGGTTTCAAGGTGCAGTTGCTGAATGCGATACAACACCCTCAAACCTTCAAAATAACAGGGCTCAGTCACTTTGCCCTCACAAAAAATAACGATGCGTTCAAGAACCCTTGCAGGCCCGCGTCTTCGCCTAAGCGGTGTGGAATTTGTTCTTCTAGACCTTCTCATTGCCTCATTGCTTTTGGGGGTTGCGCAGTTGACAGTGCGCGGTATCAGGACGGATTTGTGAGGGCTGCTGTGGAATTAAGCGGTTGACCTCAAAGGGGAAGATCTCTCAGAATGGAGAAAGTACACTACCCTTCGGAGGTCTTCCCCATGGTCCGCATATCCTTTGTGGAAGGGTAGCCGCAAGGCAGGTCCCGAAACTAGCGCAGTTGCAACAGGCGATTTGCGCAGCGCCGGGCGATGGACTGACAATCGTCGGCGCCAGGCATGACCGCCCATAGGGCCGTGACTAGGAGAAGGGGCAGGGGAGAGACGACGACGGGCCACCCGCGGGTCGGGAATGATGTGCAGGCATGCCAGCAACATGGGGGCATGGTCGGCGTCCATCGGAGGCAGTCCAGATCGGGCGCCCGAAAGGCCCAGGTCCGATGCCCTAGACACAAGCGTCCGAGGCGACCTGTCGGTACTCTTAGTTTTCTTCGTCTATCAGAAAGAGCCCGAGATCTGCAGCTCTTCTCGCGAAGGGAATGGCACCGAATCGGCCTTTCAAATAGTCTTTTTGTCGGTTGTCCTCTTTTCTGGTATTGAATTCGGCCAAGGAGACGAGCTGGGTAGCACCTTTTGCATTCTTTTCCGCAAACCATATCTGGTCCCGTCGCAAAATTTCACTCTTGAGCAGTTCGATGTTGTGTGTTGTGGCGATGATCTGTGCTCCGCGCGGGTTCGTTTCAGCCGATCGAAACAAGTCAAGGATAAGTTCGCAAACCAAAGTATGCACACTGACTTCCAGTTCATCCAAAATAAATAGAGATCCCTCGTCCAGCGCACGAAATATCCGGGGGAGCATGAGCAGGAGTCTTTGGGTACCCGCACTCTCCTCTTGAAAGTCAAATGCTGCACGGTAGCCATCTTCTCCTGAATGTTCAAGCACCATGAACTCTTCTTCTCCACTTGTCATAAAATCGGTGAGTTTTTCGTCTGCATTTGGCATTATCAATGACACAAATTTTCGCTTTAATTCCAGCTCGTCTTCTGGTATCTGCCGTACCTGGCTTTGAATATCCTCGATTCCTGTGTCAATTTGTCTGAGAAACTGCAAAACCCGGTTATCAATATTTTCCGGCACGGTGAGAGATGATGAGATATTGGCTGTGCCAGGAGACAAAGAATTGGTACCTTTAATGTTGGTGAAAAATCTCACCACTGTACTGAGTTGAGGGTGATTGTTCTGGCCTGCAGCAGACAAGAAGAGACTGTTCGGACGAGTAAACGCAGCAATACGTTGGTTGTATCCCTTAAGGGATCGGCCAAACTTGAATACCATCTCTTCGCGTTCAAAAAGAATTTGTCTCCTGCGCAAGGGGTAACGATAGAGCCACTCGGCCATTACATTCGAGTCAGAGAGCTCACAACCGTACTCATGCAGAACCCCCTTTACCAGAAACTCGATGACAAACACGGTGGATTCTCGTTGGTTGCCTGGAGCAAGACGGAAGGGATTCCTTGAAATCGGGGTCTCAACATCTCCTCGGCTTTGTGAATAGAGAACCTGGAATTGTAAAAACATGATGGCATCAATGAAATTCGACTTTCCTCCTGCATTTGGGCCGAATATGACAGCTGCTGCCAGCAGCTGTGGAAAGTTGGATGATTCAGACGCATTGGGCCATGAAATCAGCCCTTCCTCGTTATCTTTGAGTGATGAAGTCACCAACGACAGTTCCTGTCTTTCATTGAAAGAGGCGTAATTTTCCACCGAGAAACGCAGGAGCATGACTGCCTTCCAGTTCTATGATTTGGATTGGTTGGACACCAGGAATATTGCTCTAAATCGCTGTTATATGCCTGTCCAGATGGTTATTGGTAGAAATACTGCAAATATACCTTGATAAACGTTATAACAATGCATAGCAAGTGAGGCAAGATAAAGACAGATCTGTATAGGGGGAATTGGAGCTGCCATTTGGCAACAGTCGTAAGGCTGGAAGTTGGGTTCGCTGTACAGTGCAGCTGCATAAAGCCAGCATCCGGAGCTTGAAAGAGGAGAGCGAGCCCTTCAAGGCAGGATCGGCATTTAGGCTAAAGGCGAGGACATGCGGCGAGGCTCTGCTTTGCCCCTGATCCCACGGAAAGGGCATTCCATGCCTACAGCGGGCACGGCTTGTGTGCAGCGATCTGCTGGTGCCTGCCGCATTGGCTGTACCGAAAGGTAGTTCTATGCATTGTGTCGAACCTGATCATGGGCCGTGGGACTGGACCCCTCCGGGACGTGTCGTTTCACTATGGCGTTGTGGGTCGGGAACTGCCGAGGTTACAGACAGTCTCCGCAGCAATCCTTGCAGACTGCCATCCAGTTCATGGCTGGACGTGCCCGTCAGTTCACAACAGCGCAAAGCCCCAATTCCATGGGCCATAGGAGCGTCTGGGGCAGGGCAGGAGATCTTGGCCCATCTCGGTGAGCCAAGCAGCCGATCCCGGATCCGGGATCCTGCGCAGGCCGGTGGCAGGGGATACTGGCCCCGTGCAGCCGCGGTCCCGGCCGGAGTCTTGGAGGGAGTTTATGCAGTGCGGTTCAATGCATATTCAGCCGTCACTGAAGTGGGAGCCGGTTCATCGCCAAACAGCAGCAGTCCTCTTCAAGGTCTGTGTTCCACGCTGTGGTCACGACCCACTGCAATGACTGCCGCCTGAGAAACCTTGACGCTGTCGCATGGGCAGTTTCAGGAACTGGCGTTCCATCACGGCTTCCACAACTGCAATTCCTGAATCCATATCCACAAAGGCACGTGTACGCTTGCTGCTATGGCAATTTCCAGAGTGCACGAGTGCTTGACATGACCGTATGCTGCACTGCACCGGGGTGTGTGCCCATCTGCTACGGACCCGATGATTTCTGCCGCTGATCGCCGACCAGCCTCCCCCCGGACCAAGGTTACAGCTGTTTGTCCTGCAGACCCTTGTTGTGACTGTATTGCGGCTGTCTCAGGATGCGGTCTGAGTCTCTTCCGCCAGGAAAGTGCGCAGTACAGAATGCAAAATACCGCCGTGGCGGTAGTACTCCACCTCCACAGGCGTGTCCACGCGACTGTCGACCCGGAATTCCGTAACGGCGCCGTTTTGCGCTGTGGCGCGCACCGGGAAAGACTGCCCTGGGGTCATGTCGTCGTTGAGGCCCAGAATATCGAAAGTCTCGAATCCGGTCAGGCCCAGATATGTGCAGTTCTCGCCTGCCTTGAACTGCAGCGGCAGGACCCCCATGCCTACCAGGTTGCTGCGGTGAATCCGCTCGTAGCTCTCGGCAATCACGGCTTTCACGCCCAACAACTGGGTGCCCTTGGCTGCCCAGTCCCGGCTGGAGCCCGTGCCATATTCCTTGCCGGCCAGCACGATCAGGGGGATGCCATGCTCCTGATACCGCATCGCGGCCTCATACATGCTTAGCTCTTCCATGGCCGGTACATAGACGGTATAACCGCCTTCCTTGCCGTCCAGCATCTGGTTCTTGACCCTGACGTTGGCAAAGGTGCCGCGCAGCATCACTTCGTGATTGCCCCGTCGGGTGCCGTACGTATTCCACTCGGAACGCGCAATGCCCTGGGCCCTCAAGTATGCTGCCGCCGGACTGGCAGGGGCGATGGAGCCTGCCGGCGAGATGTGGTCCGTAGTCGTGGAATCCGGCATTATGGCCAGCACATGCGCGCCCCGAATGGGCTGCAGCGACGCAGGTTCCGGATCCATGTTCCGGAAGAACGGGGGCTCGTGCACGTAAGTGCTGTTGACATCCCACGGGTAGATTTCGCTGTCTGTGCTTTCAATTTGGTTCCAGGCCTCGTTGCCCGTGAAAACATTGCTGTATTCACGGCCAAACATTTCGGCATTGAGGCTCTGGGCTATGGCGTCCCGTATCTCCTGTTGCGAAGGCCAAAGATCTTTCAGAAAAATCCCGTTGCCTGCCGCATCCACTCCCAGAGGGTCTCGGGCCATGTCGAAGTTCACGGTGCCGGCCAGCGCAAACGCCACGACCAGCGGGGGACTGGCCAGGAAATTGGCCTTGACATCCGGATTGATCCGGCCCTCGAAGTTCCGGTTGCCGCTGAGCACACTGGAGACCACCAGGTTGCCTTCCTGAATGGCACCCGCGATGTGGGATGACAACGGTCCACTGTTGCCGATACAGGTAGTGCAGCCATAGCCCACCGTGAAGAAATTCAACTGCTCCAGATAAGGCAACAGGCCACTGGTTTCCAGATAACGGGTCACTACCTTGCTGCCGGGTGCCAGGCTGGTCTTGACCCAGGGTTTGGTCCTGAGACCCTTTTCGACCGCTTTCTTGGCCAGCAGTCCGGCCCCGATCATGACCGAGGGATTGCTGGTGTTGGTACAGGAGGTAATGGCGGCGAGCACGATGTCGCCATGCCGCAATGCATAGGCCGGTTGCCCGTTGCTTTCCGGCCGCACCGGCACTGTGATATCCGCGTGGCCCGGGTCCACGGCCAGACCGTGAGGCCCCATGTCTCGGGTCAGCATGGTCGACCAGGCCGGCTTCAGCTGATCCAGTTCAATCCGGTCCTGAGGCCGCTTGGGCCCGGCCACGCTGGGCCGGATTGTACTCATGTCCACTTCCACCACCTGGGTAAAGGTGGGTTCCGGAGTCTCCGGCGTATGGAAAATGCCCAGGGCCTTGGTATAGGCCTCTACCAGTTCCACCTGGGCCGCCGACCGTCCTGTCAAGTGCAGGTAACGCAGCGTTTCGGCATCCGTGGGAAAGAATCCCATTGTGGCGCCATATTCCGGGGCCATGTTGCCCAGCGTGGCCCGATCCGGCAAGGCCAGCAACGCAAGACCCGGCCCAAAGAATTCCACGAATTTGTCGACCACACCCGCGGCCCGCAGGGTTTCCGTAACGGTCAGGACCAGATCGGTCGCCGTCGTGCCGTCCGGGAGCTGGCCCGTCAAACGCACTCCCACCACTTCGGGCAAATTCATGAAAATGGGTTGCCCCAGCATGACCGCCTCGGCTTCAATGCCGCCCACGCCCCAACCCAGCACCCCCAGACCATTGATCATGGTGGTATGACTGTCGGTCCCCACGACGGAGTCGGGATAGGCGACAGCGCCCTGTCCGTTCTGCGCGGTCAGCACCCCGCTGGCCAGGTATTCTAGATTGACCTGATGCACAATGCCGGTGGCCGGTGGCACCACCCGAAAATGATCGAAGGCGTTCTGGCTCCATTTCAGGAACTCGTAGCGTTCCTGGTTGCGCTCGAACTCCTTTTCAGCATTGAAATGCAACGCGAAACGGCTGCCGAACCGATCCACTTGCACACTGTGATCAATGACCAGATCCACCGGTACGCGCGGATTCACTTTGGCCGGATTGCCCCCCATGCGTTGCATGGCACTGCGCAACGCCGCCAGGTCCACGGCACTGGCCACGCCGGTGAAATCCTGCAGGATGACCCGGCCCGGCATGAAGGCCACTTCCACTTTGCCCGCCGTGGCCGGATTCCAGTTGGCAATCAGGTGGACGTGTTCTTCGGTAATGGTGAAGCCGTCGCATTGGCGCAAGGCGGACTCGAGCAGGATCTTGAGGGACCAGGGCAGGGAGTCCACATGGGCAATCCCCAGGCGGTCCAGGGCATGGATTTGGTACATTGTGAACTCGCCCTGGCTGGTGTGCAGAGTTTCGCGAGTTTCTTCAAATGGCGCAGTGGACACTGTCTCACCTCGGGCTGCTACGCGTTGGGCCGTGCGTGGATCGGTTTTATTGTACTGTAAGGGGCGCCTGCCCGACGGACCTGCATGGCTCAAAACCGGTCGCGGCTGCTTCAGCACCGGGACAGCCTGCTCCAGGCCCTTGAGCGCCGGGAAGAAAGCCGGCGGATTGCGCGCTGTGTGGCTAGAGCATGGGCATGCCGCCCACTGGCTTGGGGCTCGCAGAGTTTTCCCGTACCGGTGCCCGATCGCGGCGGCGGTGTTCGGCCTGTCCGCTGGCGAAGTACTGCCGCCACTCGGCGGGGGCATCCAGATCCTGCCCGCCATGGCGGGTCTTGCGCGTCCGTACGTTGATCAGAACGGGGGTATTCACGCCGGCTCCGGCCAGAATGGCCTGTCCTTTGGACAGGGCCGGCAACTCTCCAATGAGGTCCCGGCCCATGCTTTCCACGGACTCCGCGATCTTGTTTTGATCCACCGGATTGATGATCCGCATGGTGCATTGGGTCATGCACTGGCTGAGCACGTCGCTGTCCAGGCGGCCCGGGCGCTGACTGATCAGGCCGACACTGATCCCGAACTTGCGCCCTTCGCTCAGGATCGTCTTCAAAATCGTGGTGCTGACTACCGGCTGGCTCACGTTGGCCGGGCTGAAGTGGTGCGCTTCCTCCAGCAGACAGAAAACGGGATAGCCGAGGTGGTTCCGCTCGCCCGGACTGGCCATGCCCTTGATCGTGGCCTTGCGCGCATCGTACGCCCGTCGCAGCAGGGTTGCCACAATCATTTGCTGCTCGCGCTCGTCAATGTCGTTGAGCTGCAAAACCGTACAGCGTCCCGGCTGAAACAGGGTGGCCAGTTGCAATTCCTGATGGTCATCAAACACCGGGCTGTTGCCCAGCGTGGATTCCAGCCGCCATGTCAGCCCGTTGACGGTGCTCTGGTCCTTGCGCTGTTCCTCATCATCGTCGGTCGATCCCGCAGACTGTGCAAGGGCTGCCACCAGGTCTGCCAGTCCGTACCGGCCATCGTTTGTCTGGCGAGCCCGCCGGAGGGCATGACGATACGCCCGATTCAGGACAAAGCGCATTTTTTCCGAGAGGCTGGGCAGGAAGTAGGCCAGGTCCCCTTCACTCAGGCTGTCGATCCGTACATGCACGGCTTCGGACTTGAGAATCCTGACTTCCGGCCGGTAGGCGCCGTCCTGGAAAGCGGGCAGATTCATCATTTCCTGCAAGGTGTCATATTCACCATGGGGGTCAATCACCAGAATGGCCCCCTTGTTCTTGGACATCATCATCTCTTCCAGCAGCACGCCGGCCAGATAACTCTTGCCGCTGCCCGTACTGGCGATGATGGCCAAATGCGTGCTCGTGAACTGGGATACGTCCAGTGCGATCGGTACGGCGCCCCGTTCCCGGCTGATCAGATCGCCCACATAGGCGCTGCCGTCATCCGTGTGGTCCACACGGCTGAGGACGGCGCGCAGCTGGGCCGCGGTCGCCAGATAGATGGGCGTGCCGCTGGACGGGGCAATGCGGGGATTGATGAAGTCCCGCAGGGTTTTGTCAAACCGGCCCAGAATCTGAATGGTCAACTGGTACAGATCAGTGCCCTGCACTTGGGGCCCTGCCGTGCCCAGGCCCCGAAATCCCAGCAGGCGGGCAATATGGCCCGGATCCACCTCGGGCTGGGCCATGAATTCATTGGGCCAGAGCCGCACGGCCTGGCGGTCCTTGATGCGCCCGAAAATCACCCGCTCACCGGTCGCATCGGATCCGGGTTCCCGGAAATACACGAACTCACCGAATTTGGCCTGTTGCCGCGGGTCGGGGGCGATGGCCGTGAATTCCGACGTGTTGTCACCCGGCCCCCTGGCGGTGCCGATGGGTCTGCCGTGCACCATCAGCGGAGGGCCCCTACAATCGATCGCCAGGCCACAATGTTGTACACGACTTCCAGCGTTTTCTGTTCCTCCGGAAAAGCCTGTTGCAACCATTCCAGTTTCTGCAGGACCACATGGCTGACCAGCGGTTGACTCTGGCCGATCAGGAACGTCAGATAGTCAATCTGGAACGTGCCGGGAGTCGGCCGGTGAAAACTTTTGGCTTCGCCTTCATCCATGGCCCGGACCGGAGCCCCGATGCGCGGCGCGTGCGGCGGCACGGCTTGCTGAAAGTGTTCGCTCTGGCCCCGCCAGCCAATGGCCACCACCTCGATCAGCGTGAAGGCTGCCTGCAGAAATCCCGGCAGGGTGATATCCCGTTCCACGGCGTCCAGCTGGGTGCCGACGGGCGTGCCGAAGTCGGGATCGATGATCAAGGTGTCCACGATGACGCCGACCACCTGGCCCAGGTCGGTGCCGTCCGGTTCCGCCATGTCCACCGAGACAAACCGGCCAAATGCGAAATCGGACGCCGCGGGCATCTGCTCGCGTTCGCCATCTTCGTTGATGCGACACAGGTAGGCCACATGCGAGTTGGTCTTGGCCACCTTGCCGATCACGGGTCCCATTGCGCTGGTGCCGCTCACCGCGGACCTCCTGTCTGCAAGCCTGCCCGCCCCGGGCCGATCCGCTCAGCGACCGCCCAGACCGGACAGGGTGATGCCGCGCTGGAACCAGTTTTGACCCAGCATGTACACCACCAGGACCGGCAACAGGGCAATGACCGATCCGGCCATCAGCAGATTCCACTGGGTATTGTATTGTCCCTGAAAGGCACTCAAGCCCACCGGGATGGTACGCATGCGGTCGGAAGTGGTGACAATCAGAGGCCACAGGAAGGAATTCCAGGAACCCAGGAAGACGAAAATGGCCAGAGCGGCCAGAGCCGGTCCGCTCAGCGGGATGACGATTTGCCACCAGATGCGAAAACTGGACGCGCCGTCCATGCGGGCGGCCTCATCCATTTCCATGGGCAGGCTGCGGAAAAACTGCCGCAGCAGAAACACGCTGAACGCGGAAAAGGCCGTAGGCAGGATCAGGGCATTGTAGGTGTTGTACCAGTTCAGGATCTTGGTCACGATGATGAAGTTGGGGATCATGGTGACCTGAAAGGGAATCATGAGCGTGGCCAGATACATGAGAAAGAGGCTGTCGCGGCCCTTGAAGCGCAGCCGCGCAAAGGCAAAGGCGGCCAGGGAAGAGGCGCTGATCTGAATCAGGGTGGAACTGATGCTGACCACAGTGCTGTTGAAGTAATACCAGTGAAAGGGCAACGCCCGCAGGGTATCCCGGTAATTGGACCAGGCAATGTCGCTCGGGATCCAGATCGGGGGATAGGTGAAAATCTCGGGCGGCCGTTTCAGGGACGTGGACAGCATCCACAAGAACGGTGTCAGCATGATCAGACTGCCCAACAGCAATCCGGCGTGCAAAAGCCAGCGGACCTGTGCGGCTCTCAGGCGGCCCCACGGGGACAAGCCGCGGCCGCCTGCGGGCTCAATCCCCGCTTTCATAGTGCACCCAACGGGTCTGCAAGCGCGTCTGGAAAAAAGTGATCACAAAAATGAATCCGAATAATACCCAGGCCACGGTGCTGGCCATGCCGAACCGGGAATATTCGAAGGCATTGACATAGACGTAGTACACCAGGGTGGTCGTGGCCAGGGCGGGCCCCCCCCGCGTCATGACGAAGGCCTCGTCAAAGAGCTGGAACGCGCCGATCATCTGGATGACCAGCAGGAAGAAGGTGGTGGGACTGACCAGCGGGATGGTGATGTGCCAGAACCGGCGCCCAGAGGATGCCCCATCCACTTCCGCGGCGTCATACAGCTCCTGCGGAATGGCCTGCAGGCCGGCCAGATAGATGACCATTGTAAATCCCACGTTCTTCCACAGGGTCAGGATGACCACCGCCGGTTTGGCCCAGCTGGGATCGTTGAGCCAGTCCGGAGGCTGTACCGGGATACGGGTCATTTCGTTGAAACGCCAGATGCCGGCACTGATCAGGCCAAAATCCTTGTTGAGCAACCACTGGAACACCAGGGCCCCCGCCACAATCGTGGTCACGACCGGCATGAAATAGATCAGCCGATAGAAGGCAATGCCCCCGATGGCCTGGTTGAGCGCTGTGGCGATGATCAGCCCCAGCAGGAGCTGCAAGGGCACGATGGTGACCGTGAAGAAAAGGGTGTTGCCCAGCACCTTCGCGAAGATGGGATCCCGGGTCAGCAGGTAGACATAGTTGTCAAGGCCCACGAACTGGGCCGGAGACAGCAGGGACCAGTCGAAGAAACTGAGACCCAGCGCCACAAAGACGGGGATCAGGACAAAGACCAGAAATCCCAGCAGGCTGGGCAGCAGAAAGAGGTAGGCTTCCCACCTCTGATCGGGATCAAAGCGATTCCACCAGCGGGGGGACGGGACAGGAGGCAGCATAGGCGGATACAAAAAAAGGCGGATGGATTGTATTCCATCCGCCTGGATCGAACGCAAGTCAGGAACCTAGCGGGGGAAACCCTCATCTGCCAGAAACTGATCTACGCCGGCGCAAATGGCCTCCACAGCTTCCTGAGGAGTCAGATCACCGGTCCAAATCTGGTCAATGAATGGCCCTACATGGTTGCCGTTCAGGCTACCGTACTCGGGGAAATAGCCAAAACGCCCTACGGCGCCATTCAGACCCTCCGTCAGGAATGCCTGTCGATTCTGGGGCGGGACATCCGCCTGCAAAAAGGCGTCGGACATGGCCGTGGACTGGAGGGCGGGGAATATCTCGCCGGAACGCGTATAGATGTGCTGTCCCCCGTTGGTGCTTTGCAGCCACCGCAGGAAGTGCCAGGCCGCTTCCTTGTTGTCGCCCCCGGCACTCATGGTCCAGGCTGCACCCCCGGCACTGGCCGCGCGGCGCCCGCCTTCCGGAATCGGCACGACGGCCACATCGTAATTCATCTCGGCCGCATTGAAGGCGCTGACCCGGCTGGCATTCTGAATGATCATGGCCACCTGCCCGGCCTGGAACACCGCGGCATCGCCGCCGGCCTGGCTGAGATTGGAGCTGGACATGGCTTCGTTGCTGGCCATCATGTCGGCGAAGAACTGCAGCGCTTCGACGGCTCTGGGATCATTCATGGTGCATTGGGAAGGATTGCGAAAGTCATCCAGCAGGGCTGCGTTGTTTTGCAGCACCCACAACATGTATTTGCCGCCTTCCATGCCTAACCCGTATCGCGCCACGCGACCGCTGTCGTCCACGATCTTGAGCTGGTCGGCTGCCGCGCGCAAGTCATCCCAAGTCCAGGTGTCGTCCGGGTAGGCCACGCCCACTTCGTCAAAGATGTCCTTGTTGTAATACAGGACTTCCAGACCAATGTCCCGCGGCAGTCCATATACATCCCCGTTGTACTTGGCGGATTCGAGAAGGCTGGGCCAGTAATCGCCGAGATCGTAGCCGTCTCGTTCAATATACGGCTGCAGATTTTCCAGGACCCCCTCCGCGGCATATTGCGGTGTGGGCCACAGGAACAGGACATCGGGAATGATGGCCTCGTCACCGCCGGCCCACAGAGCCTGCATCTTGGTGAAATAGTCGCCCCAGGGTTCAGCCAAAATCTCAATATTGACATCGGGGTTTTCAGCCATGTACTGATCGGCCACCATCTGGTGCGTCGCGACTTCAGCAGGACTGCCCCACAAGGCCCAGGTCACGGTAGTGGGGGCCATGGTCTCCTGCCCGCCGGTGGGGGCAGCACAGCCGGCCAACCCCAGGACGAGCATCAACAACAACGACAAGACCAAATAGTGCGCTTTCATGTTATGCATGCTCCTTGCTCCAAAAACGGTGTGAACACCAATATACCAACATCGGAGATCTGCGCGGATCCGCGATCTGCGAGTACCTGATTATAGCAATCCTTGCAACCAGTGTTGAGTGTGCACCCTCTTCTTGCCGGGTTTGCGCATCAAGCCGATTTGACATTGGGCTGACGGGCATTGTGTCCGATCATGACCAGGGTGCCGATCCGGGGCCTGTGTGCTTGCAGAGTCGGCCCGCGGTCCGGGAGCGTTCATCTTACAGGTCGTGGGACAGCGTTGAGCTGTCCCTATGTGCCGTCATGTCGCCGTCAGGGGAATGTACACCGCCATGCAGAGGTTCTTTGGCAAGGCGGGCCAAGGCCGGGACTTTGCCCACGGCTCGCACCCGACGGCGGTCGTCTCCCTACCACCAGTCACCAGTCCAGGCTCCCGGCCGGCAACAGGCCGCAACATCGACCTGCATGGCACCGGGGCGGCGCTTGTCGTCACCGGCACACAGGAACTCCGGGCGGGCTGGATCCCCCAGTGCGGCTTGCATTTGACAGACCGGGTGGGCAGAGTGCAGGGCACATCTTCGGTGCAGGGTTGGGCCGGCACCGTCCCATTGGGCCTGTGAACCGGCACAAGTGCCCTCGCTGCAAGCATGGAGATGTTTCCGGTTCTGCTGGACAACGCACACGGTCCGCTGCCGGATCCTGCATCGGTGGCACCCGCACCTTCGGGTATCCCAGGACCTTCTGTGTCCCGATGTCTCCGGGCCGCATCCTGTCTACACCATCGCGGGGACGGGACGGCACTCGCGTGGGATGGGAGATCGGTGGGCCTGCGGTGCCCGGACCCGGCAATGGGCGTACGCCGCACCCGGTCCCGGCCGAGTGGGTCGGGGGAGGGCATCCCGCGGGGCAGCTCAGGAAATTGCCGCTGCCCTTGTGCATGCACAGAAGCCCAACCCTCCCTCGTGACCCTGGGGGTGACTCCGCACACTCCAGACCGGAATGTCCCCCAAAGGAGGTCGTAGAGCGCATGCCCTGCACGGATCGTCCCCCGGCGGCCCAGCAGGGATCCGAGGAGAGGTGGAACAAGCTGTCAGGATGTACGACTGCTGCGGAATTATAGGGTGGATGGTCACGGGAAGATCTCCCGGCAGGCAGAGTGGCACCTCCACCTGCGGAGATCTTCCCCATGCCCCCGTATATCCTTTATGGATCTGGCCACTCTGGTGGACGCCGGGTACCCGGCACGCAGGGCAGCACACCGGGCGTCCCCGGGAACCCCTGCAGCGCAACACCATCCTGGGCCTGGCTACCCATGTCATCGCCCAGAGGACCCACCACACGCGCAAAATCGTCTTACGCCGCGGCCTTGTGCGTAATGTACATCATTGCCGTGGAGACCGTGGGCCGGCGTCCCGGGTCTGGCCCGCGGGAACTGATCTCGAATTGCAACGCAATCGCCCTGCACGTTGTATACACAGAATCCGCCCTACTATAATCATGCAACCGTTTTGCCTGTCCCATTGCTTGGCTTTGCAATCTTCTTTTTGACAAGAATAACGCAATACCCTTGTCTAGCCTTCGCTCACTCTTTCTATCTGTTGTCGTGCCCTGCTTCAATGAGGAGCGGATGGTCCGGAAGATGTATTGTGGTCTGGTCACTATCCTTGAACAAGTACCTGCACTTGGCTGGGAGATCATCTTTGTCGATGATGGCAGTAGTGATGCCACACTGAGTATTCTGCGCGAAATTCAGCGCGCCGATGCACGGGTGCGCCTGCTCGCGCTGTCACGGAATTTCGGTCACCAGATGGCCCTCACTGCCGGTATGCAGAATGCCGCCGGGAATGCTGTGGTCGTCATGGATGCCGACTTGCAGCATCCACCCGAAGTCATCCCTGAGATGCTCGACCGCTGGCGGCAGGGTGCCGATGTTGCCTACGGTGTCCGTACTGAAAGTGAAGACAACAGCAATTTTAAGCATTGGACATCCAAGATCTTCTATCAATTGTTCAACCGTCTTTCTACAGTCTCCATTCCATCTGACAGTGCCGACTTTAGGCTGATGGACCGCCTTGTCGTGGATGCTTTCCTGTCCATGCCTGAACGTGACCGCTTTGTACGAGGCATGGTGGCTTGGACAGGCTTCCGGCAGGAAGCTGTCCCCTACCATCAGGCCGGACGAGCGCGGGGCGAGACGAAATACTCCCTCCAAAAGATGCTGCAGCTCGCCTTCAATGGCATTTTGTCGTTCTCCTCCATACCATTGCGTCTGATGACCCGAGTCGGTTTTCTCGTCGCCGGCTTCGCCTTGGTAAGCATTGTCTATGTCTTGGCGGTTCGCCTCTTCACCCACGACTGGGTAGCCGGTTGGGCAATGCAGTCCATCTCCATTCTGTTTCTGGGCGGCCTGCAACTCATCATCATTGGGGTTCTCGGCGAATATCTGGAACGCATCTACAAAGAGATCAAACAGAGGCCACTCTACTTGGTCAAGGAACGGCTGGGCTTCGACTCGCCGGGGCATACCGAGCGGAAGCATTCAGATTGAACGGTTCTGCAGAGTTGTCCATCAACCGGTGGGGACATTGGCCGAAGCTGGTTCTTGGGTTCACCGTAACGGTGGCATGTTTCTGGCTTCTTGCACATGGCCTGGATCTGCACGATTTGGGCCAGGCCTTCGTTGCTTTGGAGGTCCCGACCATCCTGTTGGCTCTGGTTTTCCTGGTGGCGGGCTACGCAGTGCGCATCGTCCGATGGTGGTATATGTTGCGCGTTCTTGAACCGAACGTCTCTGTCAAATCCTGTGTCTGGCCACTGCTCACCAGCATCGCGGTCAACAACGTATTGCCGTTTCGTGCAGGGGATGCCCTGCGCGTCCTTGACTTTCCGAGGAAACAGGGAATGCCGATCGCGGGGACACTGGGGACGCTCGTCGTCGAGCGAGTGCTGGATGTAGCGGTGCTGTTTGCAATGTTTTTTCTGGGACTGCGAAGGGTGCCGGAAGCCACTTTTCCGCATGGCTTCGTGGTTGCAGTGATGTGGCTGATGGGATTGGGCACGGGCGCAATGCTCGGTCTGATTTTGCTCCCGTTCCTGTACGGGCGTATTCAGCATGGCGTGGCGCGGCGCCATCTCTGGGGGTGGTCGAAAACTGTTTCCCGACACAGCGACAAATTGATTGAAGCTTTGAACGTGCTGCGCTCTCTGCCCCGGGCCCTGGCATTGCTGGTGCTATCCGCCGCCGCTTGGGTTTGTGACGGAGCAGTGTTCTGGATAGTGGCTCTGGTGATCCACGACGGCATCGCGCCGTGGAGTGTATGGTTTTGTCTTGCCGCCGGCACGTTGGCAGCACTCATTCCAAGCGCGCCAGGCAACTTTGGAACCTACGACTATGCCATCGCCCAAGGCTTTGCCGCCTATGGCGCGCCTCATGAAACCGCGGCCGCTTTTGCGCTGACCGTCCACGCCGTGATGTGGACTCCAGTTACCGTGGTCTGTTTGCCCTATCTGCTCCTGACTCGTGTTCAATTGCGCGCATGACTTGGCATGACCATACCAACGATGCTGATAATCTGTACGTTACTGAAGGTACGCGGGGTGGCGTCGGGGATGTCCCAAGGGGCAGGTGGCCCGGCTGATCGGCCGAAGCGGCAATATTGCTCAGGTACAGGCCGGACCGGATAGCCTCTGCCAATGGTCCCACTCTGGGAGTTTATGGGGCAAGGTGGATCCTGCCTGCACTGATTGCCCTTTTGTCCGGTGCCGCGTACCACGGTCAGTCTTATTGGATCATTGGACAGTGACAACGGCGAAGTGGATTTGTCAACAAGGTGTATGAAAAGTCATTCGACAAAGTCTTGGCGCAGTCTGGCCTTGGTCGTCGCGGTTTTCACTGTGCCGGTCTTGCTGTTTCTGCCGGTTTTCTATTACTCCTTGCACACGCCCTTCAGCCTGGCGGACGACTATGGCATGTTTAGGACGCCTTTTTACCACTTTGACAGCCTAGCACAGTTCCGCCACTGGATTGAAACGCGTTTTCTGGCTCCGTACCTGGGAGAGGTCCCGACCGTCCACCACCGGTACCGTCCTTTTTGGGAGTTCTACAACATGGTCACCTGGAAAGTGTTCGGACCTACGCCTTGGCTGCATCATCTGGCTCGATGGGTGATGCATTTTGGCGCAGTCTGCACTTTCGCGTCGGCCTTTCTCTGCTTTGCTCGCTACCGGCAGACCGGACACGCCATGCTGTCCCGGTTCTTGCGGCTCCTGCCCTTGGCCTTGCTGGTGAATCTGTGGCTCTTTTTTCCCAATCAACCGGCTGCCCGCCTGGGTCCCCAGGAAGTCTATACCGTGTTTTTCCTCGGGCTGTGCAACTGGATGATGGCCCTTGTGCTTTTGCAGGATGACAGGCCGACACGCCGGGGGCAACCGCTGCTGATATACGGCGTGTTTTGCCTGGCTTACGGTGGCCTGGCGTGGTCCAAGGAAGTCAACCTCGCAGCCCTGCTCTGGATATTGGTCTTCTACTGTGTGCTTATCTTGCAACGGGCAAGTCGATGGCAACTGCTGGGCGGCTTGCCCCTGGTCTTGATTTTTGCCCATACGCTCAGACGCGTCTATGTCGTCCGGCAAGCCACCGCCTACGGCTCTGCAGACCTGACACCGGAACTGCTGGTTGTGAATGGCACTTGGCTGGTAGAGCAACTGTTCCAGGTTGACACCTCCCTCCTGATCACGGCCGGTCTGACCCTGCTCTGGGCTCTGGTGCTGCTTTTCACAATGCGCAAGGCGGTCAGGCGCCAATTCAGTCCTGAATTTGGCTTTGTACTGTTTTTGCTGGGCCAGTTTGTGAGCCTGTTCTGCATACTTTGCACTTCCTGGGCGCAAATTCTCCGCTACTGGTATATCCTCATACCCGTTTTCAGCATGCTGCTGGCTTTCTCCGCCAAGTCCATGCTGGAGTTCACCCATGACTGGTCGGCAAAGCAACCTGACCGGATGCGCCTTGCCTCTCCCAGCATGTTGGTGGCCTGTGCCCTGACCATTTTTATGGAGTTCTTCGTTATTTGTAACTATTACAACTTTCTGTCTCAGATTCTCGTCGAACACAGGGCCCGCCATACTGATGCCACGATCCTGGCCACGATTGCCCATCTGCACGACCAAGGCCACTATATCCTCGTGGGAAGAGACGATCCCGGCCAGGAGCCCTTCAGTCTCATCGATCTTTACTGCCGCAGGTTTCTGCCGCAATACTATGACAGGGTGTGTAAGATATACACGGCGCCACCAGCGGAAGCCTCATATTACACGGCCGATATCTTACGATCGTGGCAACCCAACCTCCGTACGAGTTACAGCCTCTTGGCCTATGCGTACAAGGTGGCTGACATCTTCCAAACGGGCAAGCCATACCAGCGACTGGACTCGGGTCTCAACGACATCTCCTGGCATATTTATGACAACAGGGAGCTGAACTCCTCCTTGATCAACGTGCTTGATGTGGACAAACTCATCGCAGAAGCAGGCGCACCGGTAATCCGCGCGGTCTACGATGTCTATTACCATTACAATGACAACAGGCTGATATACGTGAAGCACCCGTGCAGTCCTGATGACATTGCACCGTTCTTTCTCTTGCATCTGCAGCCGGTGTACCACAACGACTTGCCCTACTGGCGCAAGCAATACGGTTTCGACAATCACGATTTTGCATTCAAGACTCATGGCGTCCGAGTGGATGACAGATGCCTGGTGGTGATCGAGCCGCCGGCGTACGCCATCAGTCAGATCAGGACCGGTCAGTACATATCCGGGCAAGACCCCATATGGGAAGCCGCTTTCGACCTGGATGGCTAACGCGGGGGATGGCCCCTGCCGACATTGCCGAACCATGCCGGCCACCGCATGGCCGGACACCCGAAACGCGGTGTCCGGCTACGGGCAGGGATATCTCCTTGGAAGCAGATCCTCTGCCTGATGGTCCGGGATTCAGGTCTTGAACGATTTGGAATCGGCATCCAAGACTCCCTCGACCTGACTCTCACGCGGTCTTGTACTTTGAAGGGACCCGACGCGATGTCCGAGGCCAACGGCCCTGCTCCACCTAATGGCCGGAGCACCGCTCTGGCAGTCCGGTTCTGGCGCATGACCAATGCGGACGGGGAGCGTTTGCCCTGTTCATGCCGGGATGGTTTTTCCTGGCCATGAGTCTCTTCGCGCGGGACCCGGCCCGGTGGCGATGACTGCTGGCCATCGTTGTTTTTGCCCTTCCTTGGGTGCGCTTGGAGTACGTCGCCATTGCATTGGCAACGACGGCGACACTGTGTATTGCCGAGTAGTCATGGCAAAATCGCTGGTCCGGCTTGCCACTCGGAGTGCAGGTGCGTTGCGTTCTCGCACTCAGGGCGGTCATTCCCTTTCTCGCCGCCTGCGCTGGCATGTTGGCGTACTGCGCCTGCAACAAACCGGTTTTTGGCGGCGGTGTGCCGGTGAACGGCGCGACCAGGCGGGCCTGGTCCCATATTGCGTGGGAGGAAGCGGCAGCTACAGCCACTCCCGCAGCTGTGCGGATTGGATGCTGCCGGTTTTATGGTGAGTGTTTTCGGTCTGGCGGCTGACCATCTGGCGAAATTCGCACAGATCGTTCTTACGGTGCATCCTAACTGAGCGGGTCATGCCTGGTACTTCGTACCGGCGACTTGATGACGGTGCCGGTTGGTCCAACCGGCTGTTATGTTGCCGTGTATCTCAGTTGTCGCCTAGTGCAACCGTAGCATCCCGCGGCAGCCTACATTTTGCGTTCAGGCACGGTCCTTGTCGCTGTGGTTTTCCTGCTGGCAATGACGAATTTCAACGCGCCATTCAGGCGTGTTGACCAACAGGACGCGGCGTCCCGCGGCCGATATTGCTTGCATTCGAGTCATATGGGATCCCTGATTATGCACCGCGTACTGCCGGAGGACAGCATAGTCGGGTCATGGGACGCCGGCATTGTTGGGTACTTCTCGGACTTTCCGGTAGTGAATCTGGACGGTGTTGAGAATTCCTGTGACTATCTGCACAAGTATGCCGAAAATGGTCTGCCGTGGGGAAGGGTTCTATTGGCTTGCAGACTACATGGACCATTTTAGGCAGGAGTTCGGCATAAGGCACTCCGCCCATAATTGGCCCATCCGCCATAACTTTCGCCGTCCGTTATACGAAGGAGCACCTGACGGGAGCGGCACAGACATGTCGGCATACAGGCTTTGGGTAGCCGAGCCGCTGGTGGCATCGCCATCTCTGGTCAGTGTCGTGGTGTCCGAACTGCAGAATGGCATGGCGTACACGCTCCAACTGCGGATACTCCATGCCGCTGACCAGGGCGAACCGCTTCAGGCCGTAGCCCTCCCCGATGCAACCGCTTCAATTCGGAAGGCCTTGCAGAAAATGAAGGTGGGGAAGGGGGAGAATGCAGGCTTGGTTGCCGTGGCGGGCAACTCCGGGATCGGTTTGCTCTGGAGGGCCGCAGAGGGTCTGATCGACACGACATACCAGTATCGCTGGAAGGCAGATGCCGTGCACCCCTGGCTCCCCTGGAAAACCATTCCTGCCCCACAGATCGCTGTCATGGGGAGAGAGGCGGAAACTGCCGTTTGGTTTTGGAAAAGTATGTATTTCACCGGGAACAGCCTCGTTTGCGTAAAGGCAGCCTGTCGACAGGAGGATATGCAGGCCGGGTTCTTCCTGCACGTGGCACCAGGCCATCGGCACCACGTGCAGTCTCCCGCAAGCTATACGGTTTCGACAACCGCGACTTTCACTTCACAGACTTCGGCTACATTGGCGAGAGCACCTGCGTGTCAAGACAGACATTGCCGCACTACGACATCGCGAGCATCAGGACCGGCCAATGGGTCTCCGGCGAGGGCCGTGTGTGGGAGAGCAGTTTTGCTTTCGTTGACCAGGCAAATGACAGATAGGTCCAGACTGTAAGCATGGGAGACGAAACGGCAAAGAGTACATGGGACCGTGTCATCCCGCGCCGCACCTGTTGGCTGGCAGAAACCGGAAACCGGATCAGGCCATCCCGGAGGTGGCGGCTATAGCACTCATCGGTGGGCTGCCTGCGGTCCTGCTTGTACGGGAGACCACTCGGACCCTGCTCCGGAAAGGGCTGGCAGTGTGTCCACCGGATACGTTACTTCATTCCCGGCGTGAGACCTGCAGCAGACCATTGACCGGCACCCCGTAGAGATGGGAGATCAACCCGTCGGGCCATGTGACCACAAGGTCTACGGAACCCGCAGTCGGGCCCAGCCCCAAGTGGAGACGGGGCGCATCACCCGACAAATAGCCTGCCGCTACATGCACCTGACGGTATACGGTCCCCCCGGCCGCCAAAGCTGCCACCGCTGCCCCTACGGCGTGGGTGTTGGGGGAATCAGGCCACCTCAGATCCACTTCCAGAAAGTGGTGGTCGGCGCTGCACAGCTCATTGGCAAACAGCTGCGCGGGACTCCGCATGTTGTTGACCACAACGTCCAGGTCTCCGTCCAGATCCAGATCGGCCATGACCAGGCCGCGGCCGCTGCGCGGGCTGGACAGCCCCCACTCGGGAGCGGCCTGGAAAGCCGACGCCGTCGCCTGGGCCCCACCCATATTGCGCAATGCCACATTGGCTTCCACCAGTTCCTGCTGCGGCAGGTGCGCGAAAAGCCGCTCTTCCATCATGCCGTTGACGATGTACAGGTCCAGCCAGCCATCGTTGTCCAGGTCCCCGAATTTGCCCGACCAACTCCAGCCGGTGGCATTCACCGCGAGTGCCGATCCCTGGTTGTGCCACTGTCCCCCCGCCGCTGCCAATTGCAACGTGTTTTCCATGAGCTGGGTATCGTCATGCTCCTCCATGATGGCCGCCATCATGCCTGCCATGGCCGGTGCCCAGGCTGCAAGGACTTCGGGATCCTGGGAGGGCGGCTTCATGTCCGTTGCCATCAGGTCCGGGCGCCCATCGTTATTGATGTCCCCTGCCGCCAAACTCATGGTGGAGTGGGTGGTGTGCACAAACACGTCTGCAGACACCCAGCCCGAGGCGGTCCGGACGAAGGCCATGTCCGGTACGGCGAAGTCGTTGCCGATCAGCAGCTCCGGGAGACTCCCGCCGGTGACGTCCAGAAACAGGGCCGCCAGGCCCTGGGCCGCGGGGGCCAGTTGCACAGACTGGTAGGACCGGGGCTGCCGCAAGTAGAGATACGCACCCCCGGTGTTGCTCATCATGGAACTGCTGCCCGACACTTCCAGCAGTTCAGCATCGTAGGTGGCCCCGCCCAGATCCAGGTCGCCATCCCCGTCTGCGTCGGCCCAATCCAGGGCATACAAGGGCTGATCCACCCCCTCCAGGATCATGGGGGCAAATCTGCCCGAGTGCGGGATCTGTCCGTTGTTGCGCCAGACCGCCAGACCGGTCCCGCGCCGCGAGGTGACAATATCCAGCCAGCCATCCGCATCCAGGTCCACCACCTGCACTTCCCGCACCAGACCGTTCCCCAATGGTTCTGCCTGGAATGCCAGATCCCCTTCGTTCCACAGGATCGTGGAGGGCTGGGCAAATCCGCCCAGCACCAGGTCCAGATCGCCATCCCGGTCCAGGTCGCCGGCCGCCACGCCCGCTCCGTTGCTTTCAAAGCCGCGGACCGCGAATTGGGCCGCTGATGTCGTATGCGGCAGGTCCACGGGCACGAAGGTTCCGCTGCATGCTGATTCCGTCAGGGGGACTCCCGACAGCACGAGGGCGACATCGGAATGTACCACCACGTCGGCGTACACTCCCGAGGTCGGGGGAGAGATGCAACCTCCGAGAAAAACCGCTAAGATGATCAGCGAGAGCCCGACGGCACCATGGCTCTGTCGGACCGGAAATGTACGGGAAGGGGTCATGGGAGTACACTGTAGTGCCATGGCAAAACAATCCGTGGGATGGTTACGCAGAGGCAATGGTACCCCACTGGAGCATGGTACTGTTCATGGACCGGGTCGCCGGGCCATGTCTGGCATGAGGAACCGATGACAAAGCTAGTCATAGTTGAATCCCCTACCAAAGCCCGGACCATCAAAGGCTTTCTGCCGGCCGGGTACGAGGTGCTGGACAGCCGGGGCCACATTCGCGATCTGCCGAATTCGGCCCAGGAGATTCCGGCCCGATTCAAGAAGCAGAAGTGGTCCTCGCTGGGAATCAATGTAGAAAAGCGGTTTGAGCCGCTGTATGTCATTCCGCAGGACAAGAGGGACACGGTCAAAATCCTGCAGAAGGCCTTGCAAAGCGCGGATGAGCTCATCATCGCCACGGATGAAGACCGGGAAGGCGAGAGTATCGGCTGGCATATTTGTGAGGTGTTGCAACCCAAGGTGCCGGTCAAGCGGATCGTGTTTCACGAGATTACGCAAGCGGCGATTCAGAAGGCACTGGAACATCCCGGAACGTTGGACGATGATCTGATCAATGCGCAGAAAGCCCGGCGCATCCTGGACCGTCTGGTTGGCTATACCCTTTCCCCGCTCCTGTGGAAGAAGGTGGCCCCCAAACTGTCTGCCGGCCGGGTGCAGAGCGTGGCGATGCGCATGCTGGTCGAGCGCGAAAAAGCCCGGCGCACCTTTGTGACGGGCCACTACTGGGACATCGTGGCGCATCTGCAGACAGACACGCAGATGCCGGTGCAGGCGCGCATTCACTCTGTCAATGGCCTGCGGATTGCCACCGGCAAGGACTTTGACAAGGACACCGGTGCTGTGGCGGCCGGGGTCAAGGCACTCGTTCTGGACCAGGACCAGGTCGAAACCATAGCAGCCCAGCTGTCTGCCATGGACTGGCATGTGCAGTCCCGGACCGAACGGGCCACGACCCGGCGGCCACCCCCCCCTTTCACAACCAGCGCCTTGCAGATTGAGGCCAATCGGCGCTTTGGGTACAGTGCCGAACAGACCATGCGGATTGCCCAAAGTCTCTACGAGAACGGGCATATCACCTACATGCGAACCGACTCGGTCCACTTGAGTGCGCAAGCTGTAGCGGCCTTGCGGACCAAAGTCCGAAGCCTGTACGGGAAAGACGCCATCACCCCCCGGCCGCGGTTCTACAAGACTGCGACCCGCAATGCGCAGGAGGCCCATGAGGCTATCCGGCCTGCAGGCGACCGGATGCAGTCGGCCCGCGAGGCGGCGCTGTCGGGCAGTCAGGCGACGTTGTACGACCTCATCTGGAAACGCACCATGGCCACGCAGATGCAGGATGCCCACTTGAACAACGTCACAGTCAAGATTGCGGTGACGCGCGGGCCGGCCCCCAACGGGTCTGTCCCCTCCGATGTCGACCAGGCGGAATTCAGGGCGCGCGGCACCACGATCCTGCAACTGGGATATCTGGCTCTGTATGGCCCGGCTGCGTCGGCCCGTTCTGTGCCCGCCGGCCCTGAACGCCCTCCGGAGACCCTGGAGGCCCCGTTGCCCGAGATGGCGGATGGCGCTCCGCTGGTCCTGGATCGCCTCGATCGGGAAGAACATGAAACCCGACCGCCAGCGCGTTTCACGGAAGCCAGCCTGGTCAAAACCCTCGTGGAGCACGGCATTGGGCGCCCCAGCACGTACGCGTCGATTATCGAGACCATTCAGGCCCGGGACTATGCCTTCAAGCGCAAGCAGGAGTTGATCCCGACCTTTACGGCCTTTGCCGTGGTCAATCTGCTGGAGCAGACTTTCTCCGACCTGGTGGACTATGCCTTTACGGCCCGCATGGAGGACGACCTGGACCAGATTGCCTTGGGCGAGGAGGAATGGCTCAGCTACGTGGAGAATTTCTACCTGGGCGAAGACGGTCTGGAGATCCAGGTCAGCGAGCAGGATGCGCGCATTGATCCCGCGCTGTTCCGGTCGTTGGAACTGTCCAATTTCGACTACAAGGTGCGCATTGGACGCTTTGGCCCCTTCATAGAGAAGGAAGCTGCCGGTGATGAGCATAGAGCCCAGCGGGTTTCCATACCGCAAGAACTGCCGCCCGCCGATTTGAAGATGGAGAAGGCCGAGGAATTGTTCCGCGACAAAACGGAGACTCCCCGGGAACTGGGCAAAGACGAAACGGGGCGCAAGGTGATCCAGCTGTGCAAGGGGCCTTATGGGCACTATGTGCAATTGACGGATCCCCACGCCGCCGGCACGGGCGGCAAGCCCAAGCGCGTGTCATTGCCCAAAGACCTGCAAGCCGATGACATGACCCTGGAGCAGGCCCGGTATCTGCTGTCTTTGCCCCGCGTACTGGGTGTCCATCCCCGGGATCAGAAAGAGGTGCAGGTGCAGATGGGGCGCTACGGGCCCTATGTCAGCCATGAGGGGACCAACGCCAACCTGAGCAACACCGATTCCCTCTTCACGATCACGCTGCCCCGCGCCCTTGAACTGCTGGCGCAGCCCCGGCGGTCTCGCCGGGCCGCGCCGAAGGTGCTCCGGGAACTCGGTCCCCATCCCCAGGAACAGGAAGCCATCCGCGTCCTGGACGGTTTTTACGGGCCGTACATCAAATACGGGGATCTCAACGTAGCCATCCCCAAGCAGACGGACCCGGCCGCCATCAGTGTAGAGGAGGCTGTGGTCATGATCGAGCACCGTCGCCGGAACCCTCCCAAGAAACGTGCGCGCAGGCGAAGGCGCAAGTAGAGGGCGCGGCAGGCCATGCAGGACAGCCACACCTCTGCCCTGGACTGTCACGGAGCGGCTGGGGGATATCCCGCACTGCCGTTGATGCCGGGCACGGCCCGGGCCGCATCCAAACGAAAGGAAATCCGGGTGTTTGTCGATCGCCGTACAGCCCGATGCGTCGCAGCCCCCGTCATTATGCGGTCGGTTTGTTTTCAGCCGGCGCGCCGCCGGTGCAGTCTCAGGTGGCGTATTCGGGCGGCGGCGGCGCCAGCCCCATGTCCTGCAACAGATAGTTCAATGCATAGTTGGACAGGACAGTGGAGAAAGCCGGCCCGAACAGAAACAGCGGGATGAAGGCCGGAATACTGAACAGCACCAGCACCGTGACCTTCAATACGAATACCAGGATACAGAAGAGTGGATAGCGCAGTACCAGAATCATGGCATTTTTGTAGGCCAGCTGCAACGACATTTCCTCCTGTTCCCAGAGCAGGGGAAAGAGGAACTGGGTCAGCAGCAGGAAGAACACCGCGATCCACAGCAAGGGGATGGCCACCAGATTGACCCAGAGCAGGGTGACATTGAGATAAAACCAGATGGAGACCAACAGCACTATGCCGGCCGTGAAGTTCAGCAGGTACACCAGGTAGGATTCTTTCTTGTGCTGCCGGGCACCGAAGAAAAAGAAATCGTTGTCGATCCGCTTGTAGGTGGACACGCGGTAGGCCACGTGGTTCAGACCCATGTGCACGGCAGGGGCCAGCACGACGGTGACGGTCCCGATCCACCACAGGATACTGAGCCAGACAAAACTGAACAGCTCTTCATATACGGACTTGATGGTCTTCCAGAGCACGATGAAGGACCGGGAGATGGAATCGTTGATTCCGCTGAGCACGGACATGGGGGTGTCGATTGCCGGAGTGTGGCGACTACCTGGTTGCGAAGGCCTGCTCCGGTCGCTCCACAGAGAGGATCGGCACAGAAGGCAAGGGCCTACATTATACCCCGTTGGCAGACAGGTTAGGCTAGAATGCAACCGGAGGCGGATCCTCTGGCGTCCGCGGCTGTACGTTGCGGCATGACGCCCGGTGGGGAGGGAATTCCGTTTCTGTGCATGCCGGGCGGTCTTGCCGCTCTCCATAGCCATTCGGTGCATCCTGAAGCAGGGCTTTCCCGAGTCGGAACATGGACAAGAACAAAGTACTGGTGGGCGTAGCGTGGCCGTACGCCAATGGTCTCCAACACATCGGGCACATTGCCGGCGCGTATCTGCCCCCCGATATCTTCGCGCGTTTCTATCGGATGCGGGGACATGAAGTGTTGATGGTGAGCGGTTCCGATACCCACGGCACGCCTGTCACCCTGGAGGCGCAGGAACAGAACATTACGCCGGGCGAGGTGGTCGCCAAGTATCACCCGCTCTTCATTGAGGCGTACCTGAAGCTGGGTCTCACGTTCGATCTGTATACCCATACGGATACCGAAGTCCACTGGAAGGCCACTCAGGAAATGTTCCTGAGGCATATGGAAAACGGGCTGGTGTACAAGGACACGCTGCGGCAGCTGTACGACCCGGAAGCAGACCGTTTTCTGCCGGATCGGTATGTGGTGGGGAATTGTCCCGAGTGCGGGGCGGCCGGGGCCCGCGGCGATCAATGCGATGCATGCGGCCGCCTCTACGATGCACTGGAACTGAAGAATCCCCAGTCCACGATCTCGGGCTGCACGGACCTGGAAGTGCGGGAAACCGAACACTTCTTCCTGGACCTGGGCAAGATGAACGAGGATTTGCTGGCCTGGATCCAGGTTGACAAGGGTTTCTGGAGACCCCAGGTGTACCGCTTCACGCTGGCGGAACTGGAACGCCACACCCTGCGTGGCCGACCCATCACCCGGGATATCGACTGGGGCGTGGCCATACCGGTAGCGGGGTACGAGGACAAACGCATCTACGTCTGGTACGACGCGGTGATTGGCTATCTCAGCGCCGTGCAAGAGCATGCCTTGCTGATCGGCCAGCCGGATGCCTGGGAAGACTGGTGGAAGACCGGCAGCCAGCAGGGCAGCCGCATCTACAATTTTATCGGCAAGGACAACATTCCCTTCCACACCATTATCTGGCCTGCCATGCTCATGGGACGGCGTGACTTTTGTCTGCCCTATGACGTGCCGGCCAACGAATACCTGAACATGAAAGGACGCAAGTTCAGCAAGAGCCGCGGTGTGATCATCGCCATTAACGATGTGCTCCAGCGGTACCAGCCGGATGCCTGGCGGTATGCGTTGACCGCGTCGGCGCCGGAGACATCGGACGTGGACTTCTCCTGGGATGATTTCGTGGAGCGTATCAACAACGAACTGGTGGCCAACTGGGGCAATCTGGTGAACCGGGTCCTGGGCTTCACCTACCGGTCGTGCCACGGCACGGTCCCGGTCCCGGAATCCCTGCACGGAGATGACCGGGCGCTGCTCGCCAAGGTGGAGCGCGGCTTTGTGGAAATCGGCGTGCTGTATGACGCCGTGAAACTGCGGGCGGCTCTGGAGGCCTGCCGGCGCCTCAGCCAGCGCGTCAACCAATACCTGAATGCCCAGGCACCATGGCAAGTTGTCCGGGCCGATCCGCAACGCGCACACACCATTTTGTATGTGGCTCTCCAGGCGGTGGACTGGCTCAAGCTGATGTGGGCTCCCATTCTGCCTTTCTCCTCCCAGACGCTGCATGAAGATCTGGGATATAAGGGACAGCTCTTTGGTCGGCAGTTTACTGAGGAAGTGACCGATGCGCGCGGCACGCATCTGGTCCTGCGGTATGACCACCATGGAGCCGTTGGCAGCTGGGAAGCGGGTACGCTGCCCGCCGGACAGCAGTTGCGGCAGCCTCGCATTCTGTTTGAGAAGCTGGATGCCGCAGCCGTAATCCGGCGCGAGCAGCCCGCATCCGACCTCGTGTAGATTGTCCCGGGGTGCGGGCGGCGGCCCAAGCCCGAAAAGAGCCCACTGTGACCATTGCCGCGAAACTCCCTATGGATGCCACTTTCATGGAGCGTCAAGGATGGGCCATGCTCCGTGGGCTGGGGTTGCTGTTGCTGTTGCTGACGACTGTCCTTGCGGCGGCGGGGGCTACTTGGCAGCTCTGGTACACCGGCCGGATCTTCCCGGGGGTGGCAGTGGCCGATGTGCCGCTGTCAGGGCATACCCCGGGCACAGCTTTGGCCCTGCTGCAGGAGCGAGGCATTCATGCAGTCCAGGAGCCAGTCCTGGTGACCCACCGGGAATCGATCTGGATCTTGCCGCACCGTCCTGCGCTGTCGGAAGCCGCCCTCGGGCAATTGGTCAACGAGGCGTACGCCCTGGGCCGCAGCGGCTACCCGGTCGAGGACCTGGCCATGCGCTGGCGACTGCTGCGACAAGGCTATAACATAGTCCCCGACCCTGGTGTGGAGGCCGCGGACCTGGACCGCTTTGTCCGCGCACTGACTCGTGAGGTGGCCAAGGCGCCGCGGGCTGCCTTGGCTGCAGGCGATACGCAGAGCTGGGCCCCGATCGCCTTGGCCCCGCATGTGGAAACGCGGCGGCGGCAAGTTGGCCAGATCCTGATCCAGGAAACCTCATTGCCGATGGCCCCGGCCGCGATATTGCAGTCCGTGCCGGAGACCGAGATCTTCGCGCCGGATCTGCCCTTTCGCGAGCCCTTGGTGATAACCCATGCGGAGCTGGACTTGCAATTTGCCCTGGATGTCCGCAGTCTGGCGGCGGCCACGGTGGACCCGTCTGCCAATCGCTACGATCCCGCGGCCATTCGCAGCCAGGTCCAGAGCTGGGCCGGCCTCGTCAACCAGGACCCCGTGAACGCGCGGGTGTATTTCAATGCCGCCAGCCGGGCGCTGGAGGTGGTGCAGCCCAGCACGCGCGGTGTGCGGTTGGATGTGGAGGGCACGGTGGCTGGGATAGTGGCGGCCCTGCAGGCAGGAGACGCGGCGGCGGCGCTGCACCTGGAATGGCTGTCCCCGGAATTCACGCAGACGGATTTGCCCCGTTTGGGCATCCATGCCCTGGTGGGCCGCAGCGAGACCTACTTCAAAGGCAGCAGCGCGGCCCGGGTGCACAACATTGCGCTGACGGCCCGGCAGTTTGCCAGTGTCCTCATCGCCCCGGGCGAAGTCTTCAGTTTCAACGAGACCATTGGCCCCATCACCGTAGCGGCCGGGTATGCGGATGCAGCCATTATCTGGGGTGATCGCACCGCGGTCGGTGTGGGTGGCGGAGTTTGCCAGGTCAGCACGGCGATTTTTCGCTCGGCGCTCAACGCCGGATTGCCCATAGAAGAGCGTCACAATCACGGGTATGTCGTGAGCTGGTATGGGCAGCCTGGCCTGGATGCCACCATTTATACGCCACTGGTAGACTTGAAATTCCGCAATGACACCGCGGCCTACCTGTTGCTGCAACCGGACCTGGATGTGGAGCAAGGGACGCTGGCCGTCAATCTGTTCGGCACGCCCACGGGCCGCATCGTGGAGATCACGGAGCCCGTCATTTCCCGGGTGATAGAGCCGGAGCCGCCCGTCTTTGTGGAAGACCGGTTGTTGGCGCCCGGCGAGACTCAGCTGCTGGAGTCAGAAAAGCTGGGTCTGACGGTAGTGGTAGACCGCAACATTACAGAAAGCGGTATTACCCGTTCCGAGAGCTTTGTCAGCGTGTATCGGCCCTGGCGCGCCGTCTATGCGGAAGGTCCGATCCCGGAATCAGCAGTGGCAGGCACCCTGGACGCGGAGCCGGTACCCTAAACCGGGCGTATGGCGCGTCCCCGATGTGTGGCGCATGGCACCGAGCTGGAAACCGTCCCCGCCGTAGCAGATTTCATGATTCCCTTCTGTTCTGTGTCCCAGACCGTGGCTTTGGAACGGGCGGCCATGCAGGCCGGGTTGTCCCAGGCCACGTTGATGCACAAGGCCGGTGTGGCCCTGTGTCGCGCGCTGCTGGATTTTGCCGCCCAGACCGGGCGCAGCCGTGACCCGGTTCTGATCCTGGCCGGACCCGGCAACAACGGGGGCGATGGTATGGTGTGTGCTGCCGCGTTGCAGGCACAGGGCCGCAAAGTCCGCATCTACGCTTGGAACCGGCCGCAGCAAGCTCCCGCCGCGTTGCTGGGCGATGGCCCGGGGCAGGTGGAATATGGAACGGCCCGGGAGGATCCGGCCTTTCACCGGTTGCGGCAATGGTTGGCCAAATCCGTGTGGGTGGTCGACTGTGTATTGGGCACCGGCTCCAATCGGCCCATCGCGGGCAGGCTGGCGGCCCTGATGACGGTCGTCAGGGAAGGTCTGACGGCACACCGGTTCGTGGTGGCGGCGGATTGTCCGAGTGGTGTCGACTGTGATACCGGAGCCGTGGATCCCTATACGGTGCCCGCCGATTTGACGGTCATGTTCGGCACGGCCAAACGGGGTCTGTACCAGAGTCCGGCGCGGGAGTTTGCCGGCCGGATTGTCGTGGCCGACATCGGCCTCTCTCCGGTGTCCGCCGATCAAGTGACGGGTTGGGGGTTGGAAACCCCGGATTTGCCGCAGCTGTTGCCGCACAGGAGCGATCAAAGCCACAAAGGCACCTTCGGCAAGGCACTCTGCATCGTGGGCAGTCGCCGGTATCCCGGGGCGGCGCATCTCAGTGCGTGGGCCGCGGCCCGATCCGGGGCCGGAGTGGTCTGTGCAGCCGTGCCGGCTTCGGTGCAGCAGGGCCTGGTATCCGGCATGCCGGACATTACCTTCTTGCCCTACCGGGACACGGCGGGCACCGCTTCGCCCCAGGCCCTGGTGGACATAGAGCGGGAGGCCTCCCGCCATTCGGCCATTTTGGTGGGGTGCGGTCTGTCTCATACGCCCCATACCATTGATTTTGTACGCGGCTTCCTGGAACGGCGGCAGTACTTGCAGGCCGGGCCGCGGCCTGTGGTGCTGGACGCCGATGCCCTGAATTGCCTGGCCACCCTGGCCCAATGGCCGCGTCTCCTGCCCCCGGATGCCATATTGACCCCGCATCTGGCGGAGATGGGCCGCCTCTGCGGTCTCCAGACCTCCGAGGTGCAGGTCCAGGCTCCCGAACTGGCCCGTGCGATGGCACAGGTCTGGAACTGTACCGTGCTTTTGAAAGGGCCCCAGACGTGGATTGGCACTCCCCAAGGAAAGCTCTTTGCCATTCTGAATGCCAATTCGGCTCTGGCCACCGCCGGAACGGGAGATGTGCTGGCAGGACTCACAGTGGGCCTCTTGGCCCAAGGCCAGAATCCGGGCCGCGCCGCCCAGGCCGCCGCCTTGCTGCATGCGGTGGCCGGCGAGGCCTGTGCCCGGGAAGTAGGACCTGCCGGCACTACCGCTTCGGACGTGCTGGCGCGCATACCGCCTGTCCTGCGGCACAGTGCGCCCTCCGCGGCGCGCCACCGGGTGGTGAGGCATCATAATTAGTCATGCCACTGCAGCAAGGAGGAAAACCGCGTGAATGTCGGTGATGCCCATGCAATTCGTCTGGTGGTGGACACCAGCAGCAATGTGCCCCGCGCGCTACAGGCGGCCCACAACATGATCGAGGTCAATGCCCTGGTGCTCTTCGGCAGTGACCAGTATGAACTTAACAAGGACATCGACATTGACCAGTTTCTGGCCTTGTTGGAGACGCGGCCGGAACATCCCACGACCAGCCAGCCTTCGCCCCGGCAGTTTCAGGAGGCCTATGCCCAGGCCTTTGACGAGGGGGCCAAGCAGGTGCTGTGTCTGGTCGTCAGCGCCCAGCTGTCCGGCACCTACAACTCAGCCGTGTTGGCGGCCCGCGAGTTTTCCGAAGGGGCCGTGACCGTCTGGGATACCAAGGGCGCCAGCATCTCCAGCGGCCTGCAGGCGATCGTGGCCGGCCAGCTGCTGCGCCAGCACATGAGCCGGGATCAGATTGTAGGCCGGCTGGAAGAGGTGCGGGACGGCACCGCGGCTTTCTTTACCACGAAAGATCTGGAATATCTGGCGCGCAGCGGCCGCGTATCCAATATGCAAAAGAACATCGGCAGCATGCTGAGTCTGGTGCCCATCCTGTCGGTCAGTGACGGTCTGGTGCAGCCGGTGGCCCGAGTGCGCGGCCGCGCCAAAGCCAAGAAGGAGCTGCTGAACCGGCTGACGAGCCGGCTGGACGCCGGACCCTGCGTCATCGCGGTGACACATGCCGAAGCCGAAGCCGAAGCCCATGAACTGCTGGCCGCGGCCCGGGAGCGTCTGGAGGTCCGGGAGAGCTACGTCATTCGGCTGGACCCCGCGCTCACGGCCTTGGGGGGCCCGGGCACCTTGGGAGTGGCAGGTCAACGTGCGGTCCCCTGAACTGCCGGTGCACATTGCGGTAGACGCCCAGGGCGGAGACTTCGGATCCGCCACCGCCGTAGCCGGGGCCGTGCAGGCCGCGACGCAGCACGGGGTCCAGATCACCCTGATCGGAGATCCGGTCAGGGTACGGCCCTACCTGACCCGCCATGCCCACGCCCGTGCAGCCGTTGCCGTGGTGGCACCGGCCCACGCGGCGGCAGCCGATGCCGATGCTGTGTGGAGCAAGCGCATCCTGGCCCATGGGCATCGCCTGCTCAAGCAGGGAGAGGTGGACGCGTTCGTCTCCGCCGGGGATACGGGGGAGGTCTTCCTGTCCGCGGTCCGGCACGTGGGCCGCGCCGCGGGTGTGCAGCGTCCCTGCATCGCCGTGCCCCTGCCGACCGCCAAGCGCTCCGTGGTGCTGCTGGATGCAGGTGCAAACCCGGACTGTCAGCCGGAATACCTGGCCGATTTTGCTTTGATGGGCGCCCAATATGCCGCAGTTTGCCTGGGACGGTCCAGACCTCGGATCTACCTGCTCAGCAACGGCACCGAAAACGACAAGGGCACGGTCCTGACTCGGGCCGCCCATGTCTTGCTCAGTGCCCTGGACAGCCTCGATTACCGGGGCTACGCGGAGCCCTACCAGTTGGCCGCGGACGATGACATCGATGTCTTGATCACCGACGGCTTCTGTGGCAATGTCCTGATCAAGGCCATGGAAACCGCCAGCCGCATGTACACCGACGCGCTGCAGGCCGCGTTCGCCACCAATTGGCGGAGCAAACTGGGATACGGTCTGGCCCGCTCCGCGCTGCAGGCCGTAAGCGTCAAGGCCGATCCCCGGCAGTATGGCGGGGCGATTCTGCTGGGGATCAACGGCATTGTGATTGTGGCGCACGGCAGCGATGATGCCGAAGCGTTTTGCAGTGCCGTACGCCAGGCGCGGGATGCCGTGCAGCAGGATGTCCTGGGCCGGGTGGCCCGGGCCCTGGATCCGGGTACCTGATCTTCCGGGACGATCATGCCCCGTCCGCAGCACACGAGGAAAAACCAATGAGGGTGGTAAACAATCTGGCCTACATCAAGAAGCGGGAGACGCTGGGGCGGCGCCTGTTTCTGCTGGCGGTATTGTCCCTGGGCAGTGGGCTGATGGTCAGTTTCACGCCCAACATCGAGGGCTTTCGGACCGCGGCCGAAACCAACAGCCTGGCACAAGTCGTGTTGGACAACTATGCCATTTTCAGCTTTGCCTCGCTGATCATCGGCTTTCTGTCGGCCAGCATCGGCAGTTTCTTTATCAACCGCTTTGCCCCGCGCCGGTGGCCCAACTCCAAGGTGATGGCCCGGCCCGACGAAGCGTTGGCGCGCCGGCTGAAGGGCCTCAATGATCAGTACACGCTCTACAACTGGGTGATTCCGGGGGTTTCGCATCTGCTGGTGGGGCCCTGTGGCATCCTGACCTTCGTCCTGCGCAGCGACAAGGGCCGGTTGCAGGTCAGCGGCACGAAGTGGCGCGAACCCTTCACGATGGGACGGCTTTTTACCCTGTTTGCCCGTGAAGGAGTGGGTAACCCGCCCCAGGAAATTGCGGAAAATCTCAAAGCGATGACCGCCGTGCGCGACGAGATGGCCACCGGAGCCGATGCCATCGCCGATTACCGCCAGATCCCCATCAACGGGGCTGCCGCCTTGATCCATGAGGACCTGGATTTGACAGTGCAGGATTCCCCCGTCACGGTGTTGCGGCCCAAAACCATCCTGGGATATGTGCATGAACAGGCGCGGGCGGCGCGTGTCAAGAATTCCCTGATGCGCCGGTTTACGCAAGATCTGGAAGCGCAGCTGCAGACGGCCGGCATCAGCATGGAACCGGAGACCGACGCGGTCTAAGAGGCATACGTCCAGGATCATCCCATGTCCGCTTTTTCCTGCTACAGGCCCGGCAGAGCCCGGGTGGGAGTGGATGTCCGCCTCTGAAGGTCCCGATCGTGGCTCAATCATCGCCGTTGTCCATCACGAAAAAACGCACTTCGCCCCGACAGCGGGAGTTCGCCGCGCAGGTGGTCCGCCGTCTGGCCTTGGCCTATCCCGATGCCGACTGCGCCCTGCATTTTGCCAATCCGCTACAGCTGCTGATTGCCACAATCCTGTCCGCACAGTGTACGGACAAGCGGGTCAACATGGTAACCCCGGCCCTCTTTCGGCGATTTCCCACGGCCGCGGATTTCGCCGGGGCGGAACAGGCGGAAGTCGAAGCGCTCATTCATTCCACCGGCTTTTTCCGCAACAAGGCCCGGAATATTCGCGGCGCCTGCGCCCGCATTGTCCACGAGTTCGGCGGTGAAGTGCCCCAGACCCTCCCGGAACTCGTCACCTTGCCGGGCGTGGCCCGCAAAACAGCCAACGTGGTGCTGGGTGTGGCGTTTGGCAAGGCGGAAGGTGTGGTAGTGGACACCCATGTCAAGCGGATTGCCGGCCTCCTGGGCCTCACCCGACAGAAGGCGCCCGACAAGGTGGAAATAGACCTGGTTTCCCGCCTGCCACGGGAAGAATGGATTGTGTTTCCCCATCGGGTCATTGCCCATGGACGCACTGTCTGCATTGCTCGCCGTCCCCGGTGTCACGACTGCAACATGAATGACATCTGTCCTGCCGCGTTCCCGTAGTGGGTCGGCACAATGGACCATGGTGCTCCCTACGCGTGGCGGTGCCAACGGCGGGGACAGACCTCTTGTGTCCCACTCCACAGTAGCTGCCGTGGTCCAGTACTGCTGCCGGATCGGTGCCTGCCTGTGGACCATGGCCTGTATCGCCTGTATGGCACCCGGTGCATCCGCGCAGGCACCGCTCAGGGTATGGGCGGCCTCATCCCTGACCGCGCCGTTCACGGAACTGAGCCGGATTTGGGCGGAGGCAGGCCATGACACAGACATTGAACTCATCTTTGGCAGTTCCCGGTATCTCGTGCTGCAGCTGTCGCAAGGGGCACCGGGCGATGTGCTGGCCACTGCCGATTACCTGCAAGTGGAAAGAGGGATTGCGGCCGGTCTGACCGATGCCCGTGCGGTTGTACCGTTTGCCGGCAACACCCTGACTCTGGCCGTCCATCCGACTGCGGGGCACAGGGTCAAGGAGCTGTCGGATCTGACACAACCCGGCCTGCGCCTGGCGTGGGCCCGGGAAGGAGTGCCGCTTGCTGTTTATACTGGACAACTGCTGGCGCGCTGGGCCGCGCAGCAGGGAGACGACACCTTGCTGGCCCGGATGCAGGCCAATATCCTGACCTATGATGCCAATGCCCGCAGTGTGCGCAATCGGCTGCTGCAAGGAGAGGCAGATGCCGCCATACTCTATACGTCCGATGCCCTGATGCTGCCCGCGGTAATGCAAACAGTGCCGATTGACCCGGCTTTGAACCTGCCGACCGCCTTGTATGTCATGCCGCTGCAGCAGACACGGCAGCCCCAGACGACCCAGGCCTTCATTGAGTTGCTGACGGGGCCGGTGGGACGCGCCGTACTCCAATCGCATGGATTTGTGACCTATGGCACTGAGTAGCCACAACCAGGATGCGCTTCGGGTGCGGGCAGGGACCGGGATGTACGGGCATGGCCGACACGGGACGTTCCTGGGGCTGTGGAGTATCCCTATTGTGCTTTTGCTGGGACTGCCGGTGGCAACGCTCCTGGGCCACAGTCTGGTCCTGGACTTCCGCTGGGCCGGTCTGGCCGCCGTACAGGTGCGGCGGGCCCTCCTCCTTTCGCTGCAGACCTCCGCGGTCGCCACCCTCTTGGCCATGGGACTGGGTACCCCGCTGGCCTTTCTGCTGGCCAAGGGGCGGCTGCCGGCCTGGATTGCGCGGGGCATGACAATTTTGGTGGAACTGCCGCTGATTCTGCCGCCTGTCGTAGCCGGCGTGGCGCTGTTGCTGGTGTTTGGGCGGTTGGGATGGTTGGGCCAGTGGCTTTACGCTGCGGGTGTGCCCATCGCCTTCACCCCGGCAGCGGTCATTTTGGCCCAGCTCTTCGTGGCCAGTCCCTTTTTCATTCGTTCCGCCGTAGTGGGGCTGGAGAATATAGACTCGGAGATCGAGAACGCGAGCGCCTTGGATGGAGCCTCCTTTGGCCAGATGCTGCGTCATGTCACGTTGCCGCTGGCGCGCAATGCGCTGGTCACGGGCGGTATCATGACCTGGGCCAGAGCCCTGGGAGAATTCGGAGCCACCCTGATATTTGCCGGCAACTTTCCCGGACGCACGCAGACCATGCCCATGGTGATCTATCTGGGATTTGACATCGATATGGCGATTTCCCTTTCTCTGGCCGGCATCTTGCTGTTGGTGGCCTTGGTGGTGCTGACCCTGGCCCGCCTGGTGCAACACCGCTGGCTCAGGATCATGTGAGTGGGGTCCAGACCGAGCGGACGATGACAGAGCTGCCGGACCAACTGCAACAGCTGCTCGACCGGGAAGCCTGGCTGCAACAACTGCTCGACCGGGAAACGTGGGCCGACCTCCCGTCCGGGACAGCCTGGGTAACGGCCATGGACCCGGTAGCCTGGATCATGCTGTCCGTGACGGCCATGGTGCTGCTCCTGGGCATCTTCATGCAAATCGTGCGGCGCAGTGGCGGCGGTTACGGGGGAGACGCGGAAAGCATGCCTGCCACCTTGCTGGAACGGCTCCAACAGAATCCGACATATCTGCCCCCTACCGCCATTCTGCCGCAGATTGGCGCCGAACGGGTGCTGGAACTGCTGACATACGGGGACAGCATTGCGGACTGGACCTGGGTGCACCGGTGGACACCGGTCCGCGAAGAACTGTTGCGGCAGATGAGTGCCCAGCAGGCTTTTGCCCCGGTCAAGGCCCTGGTCTCGTATTTCCATTGCACGGATACGTCGGAGCCCGCCAGCATTCGCATCCGCCGCACGGCCCTGATCTACAAACTGGGGCGACGTCGTTTTCTGCCGCCGGGCGAGGATCAGACTCCCGCCCAGTTGCTGGTCTTCACGGATGGGGAAGAGCCGGCCGGTGAACTGGGCTTCCCGGGACGCATTCATTGGCTGCGTCCGGAGCATCGGCCCCAACTGCAGGATGGGCCCATGGTGGAACTGGACCCCATCAATTTTTACGGTCTGGACAAGGCCTCGATCCAGATCCGGATCTACCGCTCCCTGCTGACGGGGGCCGGTTTTCGGCTTTCTTTCACGCGGGTGGGGCCGGACTGGATCGTGACCCAGGAAAATCTGGAATGGGCGCGCTAGCGGATCATGCGCACTTTCTTTGAACTGGGACTGGCCGATTACCTGCATTTCACCTATATGGTGACGGCCTCCATCGTGGCTATCACGGCCTATTCGCTGTGCGCCTATGCCCTGACCTTCAATTTTCGGTCGGCCGTGGCGCGGCAATTTTCCTTTCTCACCGCCTGTGTCCTGCTGGTCTTCGCCATTGATGTCGCGGTCGTACGGCTGGATGCGGAAGCACTGGCAGAACCGTGGCTGCGGGCGCAATGGGTGGGGCTGGCATTGCTGCCGGCCGCGTACTTCGGTTTTGCCACCGCGGTCCTGCAGGCCACGCATCTGCAGATTCGGTACCGCGCCGCGGCCGGTATGGTCGTGTTGATCGGCAGTGTCGGTCTGGCCTTCGGGGCTCTGTTCACGGAGGCCGTAGTGCGCCGTCCTGCCAGCGGGGCCCTCTTTCCGCACCTGCAACCCGGCCCCCTCTTCTGGGTCTTTGCATTGGTTTTTCTGCTGGTGCTGGCGCACGCGATCCGCGACTTGCTCCTGGCCCGGGCGCGCAGCCTGACCCAGGCCAGTCGGACCCGCAACACCCTGCTCCTGCTGGGCTTTATCGCACCGGCGATGGGATCGTTTCCTTATTTGGTGGCCATCAACGGTGGCATCGGCAAAGCGGAAGTCACCGTGCTGCAGATCTCCATACTTGTCAATCTGGCGACTGCAGTGCTGCTGTCCCTGATGATGCTGGCGGTGGCCTATCACGGCGTGCGGCTCCCGGACCGCGTGGTCCGGTACCGGCTGGTGCGCTTCGTCACCCGCGGCCCGGGCATGGCCATCGTGGTGATCGTGCTGCTTCAAACGATTCCCACGGTGGAAGTGGTGCTGGGCCTGCCCCGGGATCTGGTGGTCTTTTCCGTAGTGACGGGCGTCATCGTGGCGAGTCAACTGTTGCTGAGCCTCTCCCGCCCCCTTATTGACGCTCTGATTTACCGCGGAGATGCGCAAGAGGTGACATGGCTCCGGGAGCTGGAACGGCGCCTGCTGACACCCAGTGACATCCGGCGTTTCATGGAAAACCACCTGATCTCACTCTGTGAATTCATGCAAGCTCCGCGGGGTTTTGTCGCTGCCATTTCCGGGGACCACCTGGTGGTCGAAGCCGTTACCGGCATGTCCGATCAGCCCGATGAAATCATGCCTGCCGAATGGTGGCGCCAGCTCCTGAACGAATCCCTGCAGCACAAGGAGCGGCCGTCTTCCCTGCCCTTGGCGACAGACCGCACCGGTCTAAGCGTGTGGCCTCTGTATGGGCAAGGGGAGCGCGGCGCCGAGCGGGTCCTGCTGGGCATCATGGGGGTGGAGACGAAACTCTCCCCTGAGTCCTTCAGCGTGCAGGAGACGTACATCCTGCAGTCCATGCAATCCAAAATGACCGAAGCGCTCATGGATCGCCGCATGCAGATAGATGTGCTCAAGGGACTGCGCCACATTATTCCGGATATCCAAAAGATCCAGGACATGCGCGGCCAGGTGCCCTACCCCGGAGATTTGCATGAACAGGCCACGGAAGCCCGGGAAGCCAGTCTGCCCGATCCGGAATTCACGGCCTGGGTACGGGATGCCCTGCGGGATCTGTGGGGCGGTCCGCGCCTGACGCACAGTCCCTTGATCCGCCTCAAGGTCGTAGGCCAGTATCTCGAGAAGACCAACGGCAACTCCAACCTTGCCTTGCGCTTGCTGTTGGGCGACGCCATTGAAGGTCTGCGCCCCTCGGCTGACATGAAACTGGGGCCGCTGGATTCCTTGCTGTACCAGATCCTGGAAATGCGTTTCATTCAAGGCCGCAAGGTGCGAGAAATCGCGGGCAAGCTGGCCATGAGCGAAAGCGATCTCTATCGCAAACAGCGGATAGCCATCGAACAGGTGGTCACCATTATCCAGGAAATGGAAGAAGCCGCGCGGAATGGCGTCGCGGCACGTCCAGGGGAAACGGTCGCAGAGCGCAACGAAGAACCCGCTGAATCGTCCCATATGACAGGGTGACAGGATGCGGCTCGGTTGCCGACCGCAGAGTCTCCCGCGATGCGCGGCGGGTTGTTGCCCCCGGCGCATTTTGCATTCTGCCTGTGGGCCTGCGCTTTGGCTACCCGGACCAAGTCCGCAGCTTCTGCTGCTACTCGAATCACTGCCGAGGAGTTCTGTGGCTTAGCTGTCACGACATTGGGCATCCTTTGCATTCTGAATCTGTTGGTGGCCGAAGAACTGGCCCTGGCAACGGTGCTCATGGGCTGGACCGCACCGTATTTCGGCCTGGCTTGCCTGGCGGCCGGTGCGATCTCGCTGCTGGGCCATCACAACCAGCGTTGGCATCTGGAGGCTGCCCTCGGGACCGTGATCTTGCTGGTGGCCCTGATGGTGGGATCCTTCATCTGGAAACAGCCGAACATTACCTGGCTGCCTATTCTGGACGGCAGTCTGGGTGGCCTGTTCGGTCAAGCGCTCGGCAACATGCTGCTGGGCGCCCTGGGCCGCACCGCGGCCGGGATTCTGGTCCACCTCGTGGCCATTGGCGGCATCTGGCTCCTGATACGATATTCGCCCCTGATGATGGTGCCCATTGCGATCAATGGACTGCTGCTGTGGCTTTGGGGTCGGATCGCCGTTCCCAAAGAACCGGCACCCCAGCGCAAGACAAGCCCTGCACAGGCCAGTGCAGAGGCGCCCCAGTCCACGCCACCTCCAGGACCGGCGCCCCAGGCTGCAGCGGTAATCCCGGCTGTGGAAACTCCGCAACCGCGGACTGCCTCCAAGTCTCCCCCGCGGCATCCTTCCGGAAAGAACCGCCCGCCTGAGTCGCCGCCCCGGACCACGATCGAGACCCCAAAACCGGTGCCGGCTTCCCGCGCGCGGCCTGCCGACGCGCGCGGGTCAGGTCGCCGGTACGATGAACTGCCCAGTCTGGAACTGCTGTCCAGCCGCGTCAGTCTGGACCTGGAAGAGGATGTCCAGGAGAAAGCCCGGGACCTGGAGCAGGTGTATGCGGAATTCAATCTGCCGGTAGAGGTGATCAGCATCGAAGTGGGTCCTGCCGTGACCCGCTTTGGGGTCAAGCCCAAGAGCATTGCCAAGGGCAGCCAAACGCGTCCCGTGCGCGTAATGGAAGTGTTGGCGCGGCAGGATGATGTAGCCCTTGCCTTGCAGGCTGAATCCCTCCATTACCGGGTTCCGGTGCCGGGACGTCCCTACATCGGGATTGAAGTGCCCAATTCCTATCGCCAGGTGGTGGCCCTGCGCGAGGTGTTGCACAGCTGGGAGTTCACCTCCCAGCGCGGTTCCCTCAAGATCGCCATGGGCCGCGACACCACGGGCAAGACCGTGGTGTCGGACCTGCTGACAGCCCCGCATATGCTGGTAGGCGGGGCTACCGGCACCGGCAAGTCCACTTTTATCAACGCGCTCCTGACCTCGCTGCTGATGCAACACGGACCGGACACCCTCAATCTGATCCTGGTAGATCCCAAACGGGTTGAAATGAGTCTGTTTGCCGGCTTGCCCCACCTGGTGGGCCGTGTGGTGACGGATCCGGCCGTCGTGTCTCAGCTGCTACTGTGGCTCATGTTGCAAATGGAAGCCCGCTATGAAGCCTTCGGCAAGGCCAAGGTGCGTAATATTCTGGGATACAACCAGTTGGCGCGGATGCGCCAGGACCAGGACATCCTGCCTTACATTGTGCTGGTCATTGACGAATTGGCCGAGCTGCTCATCGGCGAGGCGGAGATTGAGCGGCGGCTGGGTCGCCTGGCGCAGAAATGTCGCGCCACCGGGATTCACATTGTGCTGGCCACCCAACGTCCCAGTGTCAACGTGCTGACCGGCACTATCAAGGCCAACTTTCCGGCGCGGGTCGCCTTTGCCGTCTCCAGCCAGACCGACAGCCGCGTCATACTGGACGAAAGCGGGGCCGAGACTCTGCTGGGCCGCGGCGACATGCTGTACAAGCCCCAGGGCCGAGGACAGCAGATCCGGCTTCAGGGCAGCTGGATCGATGACAAAGACGTCAGGGCCATCGTGGCCTACTGGAAAGCCGTGCAGCGCACTGTACCAGAGACTGACCGGATTGAGACTTGGCGCGGCTTGCTGGACCAAGTTGCATAGCAGTTAGTTCATAGGTGTCCCTCCAGGGTGTAAAATAGGGATACTCCGGTAGTCCGGGGTTGGCCTGATACCTATCCGGGGCGGATAGCTCAGTTGGTTAGAGCACTTCGTTTACACCGAAGGGGCCGGGGGTTCAAGTCCCTCTCTGCCCACCAAGCCATACAAAAGCAAGAACCTTCACGCTCAGACTCAAATTTGTGGTGCCGGACTGAGCGCTTCCCCTGCACTACTCCCGAATGCCAGTGCCCCCGTCATGCGGGGAAATCTTTGATCTCCACCTGCTCCCGCAGAATGCCTTTAGAGCTTCCTTCTCAATTCGGCGGCCTGGAAATCCAGAAATCCAGTCACGAACACGTACACTGTCGTATAGCCTGCATATACGTACGTAGGGCCAGGCACAACGAGCAGCCATGAAGCAAAAGCTGGCCAATAGCCAAGCGGTACGCCCGCTCGAGCAGTCGCTTAGGGAGGCAGTGGGGAAAGGGCAGCAGGCAAAGTCTGACACGAGTGCACCGTATCGTCTTTGGCATATATTTACGTCTATAAGTTCTGATATAAGAAGGGTATTTTGCTCTCCCCGGCTGCACAATGCCCTGTTCGTCCTGTTTGTGGGCGGCATTCTGGCGTATGGCGCGGGTCTGGCCGGGTACCTGCTCGCCCGCTTCGACCTCGTCAACCTCATCCGCGACGTCAACGGCGATGACTCTTTCTACTACTTCCAGATCGCCTACCATCTGGCCGAGGGCCGGTTCTCTACCTTTGACGGTGGCATTACCCGCACCAACGGCTACCATCCCCTGTGGCTGTTGCTGATTACGCCCTTCTACTGGGTGTTCGACAAGGAAGCTGCGCTGTTCGCTATCAAGACCTTTGAGATCCTGCTCGTCGCTGGCGGGGTGGCCCTGGTGGCGGGGGCCGCCCGCCTGGCGCGGCTGCCCTGGATCCTGCTGTACGCGGCGTTGCCGCTGTTGTACCGGATTCCTGCCTTGTGGGGGGGCATGGAAGCGGCGGCCGCGCTGTGTCTGCTGGGGCTGTTCCTGCTGGCCCTGTTGTGCTTTGCCCGGCACCCGGCACGGGGCAAATGGGGACTGGCCGCGGTCTGCTTTGCGTTGCCTTGGGTCCGTCTGGAATACATGGCGATTTCCCTGGCGGCCGCGGGGATCCTGTGTCTCATCGAGGGGTCGTGGCAGGAAAGCATATCGGGTTCATCAGGGCGAGATTCGATCCGGGCCTTGCAGACTCTTCATGCGGTGGTGCCACTGGCCGGCGCAGTGGCCGGCATCGCCGTCTATTTGACTTACAACGGGCTCGTCTTTGGGGGCACGACCCCGGTGAGCGGCGCGACCAAGCAGGCCTGGTCGCAGGCGCTGTGGGAGGCGCAAGGCGGCTACCGCCTGCTGCAGAATGTCCGTGACATATTGCAGTACCGTGTCTTCGACACCGAACTGTGGATGGCCCCGGAGCTCTGTATCTATGTCCTGCTGGTCGGGTGGTCGGCCCGTCGCGCCGACCGGCACCGGGACCGGCTGCTGCTGGCCTTCCTGGTGGGTGTCTGGGCCCTGGCGATGGGCCATCTCGCCAAGTTCGTCCAGACCGTGCTCACGGTGCATCCCTCGTTGGGCAGTTACTCGTGGTATTTTGTGCCGGCGTACCTGCTGCGGGGCCTGATGGTGCCCGTACGCTGCTATGTCGTCCTGCACTTCCTCCGCCGGGTCATCGGACCGCGGGCTTCCCAGACCACTGCCGTGCTGAGTGGGGGCGTGATTCTGGGCGGCGTCCTTTTCCTGTGGCCCCAGACGGATTTTCAGGAACCATTCCGTAGGGTGGAGCACCAGAGCGCGGCCACTCACCGGGAATGGGAGGTTACGTCGTACATGGGCACCTGGATTATGAACCGCCTGCTGCCCGATGGCAGTGTGGTGGGGGCGCGGGATGCCGGTGTCATCGGGTACTTCGCGCGTTTTCTTGTGGTGAACCTGGACGGCCTGGTGAATTCCTATGCTTACCTGCACGCTTGGAAGGAAGACACGGAGGCCACATTGTATCCGAGTTTCGGGCTGACCCACTTTGCCAATGTTAACGCCATACGGCGCCCCCCCCCAAATATGCTGTTCGGCGGGCCGCTGTCTTCACGGGAGCAGCAGTTCAGGCTCTGGGCTGTCGATCCAGCCGGGACAGCGGCGGACCCCATGGCATCCGCTGACCGGTTCTGGAAGAGCATGGCGCCGCACTTCACGGACCAGGCCGAGGGGAGCGCGTGGGTAGTGGACGGGCGGCTGGCCCAGGCGTTTGTCCAGGACTGTGCACCGGATGACTGGATCGTGTGGTCCGGGGTGCCCACCGGGGGCAGGACCTGGACCAGGACAGCACTGTACCGGAATCCGGACGGATTGTGCGTGACCGCGCTCGTGCTGCCCCGCACGGGTCCCTCGCCTGCCCCGGTCCGGGCGATGACGGCGGACGCCTGGCGGTCCCGTCTGCTCCGGGACCGCCGGCCCGTCATCCAGTCCGCCTGGGACGTGTATCACCCAGGCGACCGTCTGGTCTACGTCAGGGAGCCCTGCGGACCGGAAGATGTGGTGGCCCCCTTCTTCCTGCATGTGGTCCCGGTTAACCCTCAGGACCTCCCTGTCCCGCGCCGGTCCTATGGCTTTGACAACCGCGACTTCCGGTTCCCTCGATACGGCGTGATGTTCCCCGGGTGGTGCCTGGCGGAGGTCCCGCTCCCGGCCTACCGGATCCGGAGCCTCCGCACCGGCCAGTATGTACGCCGGGAGGACGGTTTCCAGCATGTCTGGGAAGGCGAATTCCGCCATGCCCCATAGGCAGCGAGGCGTACAGACGCCGGCCAGCGGTCAAAACACCGGACGGGGCCTGGTGCTGGGTCTGGCCTGCGTACCCTGGCTGGCCCTGCTGGGCTGGATGACCGCCCGGGCCTGGTTTCTGACGGATGATGCCTTCATCAGTTTCCGTTATGTGCGCAACCTGCTGGAAGGCCACGGTCTCGTCTTCAATCCCGGCGAGCGCGTCGAGGGGTACTCCAACTTTCTGTGGATCCTGGAACTGGCCGCCATCTGGCGGGTGGGGGGCGTGGGGCCCGAAGTTGCGTCCCGGTGGCTGTCGGTCGTCTGCACCGTGGGCACCCTCGGCACCCTGCTGTGGTGGATGGCGCGCCAGCCCGCGGTGTCCCACCGCAGGCTGGTGATCTGGATGGCGCTGGGGCTGGTGTGCAGCAGCGCGACGTTCGCCGTGTGGACCTCGGGAGGCGGCCTGGAAACGCGGCAGTTCAGCCTGTTTGTGGTGGTGGCCGTGGTGTGCCTGGGCCTCTACCGTCACCACCCCGCGGGGCTGCTGGCCGCGTCGCTCAGTCTGGCGGGGGCGGCCCTGACCCGGCCCGAGGGGCCGCTGCTGGCTCTCTGCTGTTTTGGCTGGTTCCTCGGCCAACGGATGGCGGTGGCCGGCCGGGAGGGGCTGCACCGGGAGGGCCGGCGGGCCCTCCTGTGTCTGGTCGGACCGTGCGTGGCCCTGGTCGGGGCCCATTTCCTGTTCCGGTATGCGTACTATGGCGAGTGGCTGCCCAACACCTACCATGCCAAGCACGTCCGGGCGTGGTACGAATCCGGCTTCCGCTACCTGTGGGCGGCGGCCCTGGAGACGGGGCTGTACCTGTGGCTGCCCCTGGCCTACATGGCCGCGCGGGCGCAGTGGCGCCAGCACCGGGATGGCACGTTCGCGCTGGGGCTGGGGCTGGTGGGTATGCACATGGCCTATGTGATGCACATGGGGGGCGACCATTTCGAGTACCGTCCGCTGGACTTCTACTGGCCCCTGCTGGCCTTCCCCGCCGCCACGGGCCTGGCCGGCCTGGCCGCGCGGATTGTGACCCTAGTGGATCAATGGCGGCCCCGCGCGCCCTTCCGGCGTTGGGGGGGGGGACACAGGCACCCGGGTCATGATGCTGATGCTCTTCGCGCCGGTCTGGTTCTACGCCAGTGCCCTGCAGGGGCTCCTGTTATATGAGGGGAGCCGGATCCATGAGTACATTCTGAAACTGCACATTGAGCTCGATGATGCAAATGCCCGGTGGTTACGGGTCGCCCCCGGCATGCCCATGCTGACCGCGGTTTCCAACGATCTGCGCCGCTTGATGGCGGCACAGTCGGTCGCCGCCCCTTTCACGGAACACCGCGCGTTCGCCAACCAGCAGATCCGAAGATGGAAGCCATACTACGTGCATATGGAGAGGGGCGTGATGCCGGATGATGCCCTGATGGCCGGCGGTGCCCTCGGCATTCGCTTCTACTACCTGCCGGACCTGGCGGCCATTGATCGGTTCGGCTTGACCGACGCGACGGTAGCGCGCCATCCGGTCACGACCCCCAACCACCAGCGCGCCATGGCCCATGACCGCAGCCCACCGGCCGGGTACCTGGAGGCCCGGGGCGTCAATTTCACGGTATACCCGGCGGCGGCCAGCGCCTCGGCCGCGTTGCGCCGCGCGGAGTACGCCCTGTCCGTGGGACCCGACCTGTGGATGCCGTTCGATGCCCCGGAGCGACAGTGGGTCCTCGATCGCTTTGCCCGCCAGAACCTGGCGACCTATATATGCCTGACAGGCCCTCCGGACCTGGCCGCGGGGATCGCGCGGGTAGTGGACGGGCAGTGGGCCCACGCATTGGTCCGGGACTATGTGCCAGAGGACCGGATCGTGTGGTCCTGGGCGGATCCCGGGGCGCTTACCGGGACCTGGACCGGGACGGCCCTGTACCGGCATCCGGACGGATTGTGCGGGCGACGCGACGCGCTCCTGCTGCCCCGCACGGCTCCGCCTGCCGCGGCAGTGCCGGCGGATGCCTGGCGGTCCCGTCTGCTCCGGGACCGCCGGCCCGTCATCCAGTCCACCTGGGACGTGTATCACCTGGGCGACCGTCTGGTCTACGTCAGGGAACCCTGCGGACCGGCAGATGTGGCTACCCCCCCATTCTTCCTGCATGTGGTCCCGGTCCACCCCCAGGACCTCCCTGCCCAGCGCCGGGCCTATGGCTTTGACAACCTTGACTTCCGCTTCCCGCAATACGGCATGATGTTCCCCGGGGGGTGCCTGGCGGAGGTCCCACTCCCGGCCTACCGGATCCGGAGCCTCCGCACCGGCCAGTATGTACGCCGGGAGGACGGTTTCCAGCATGTCTGGGAAGGCGAATTCCGCCATGCCCCATAGGCAGCGAGGCGTACAGACGCCGGCCAGCGGTCGCCACCCCGGACGGGGCCTGGCGCTGGGCCTGGCCTGCGTACCCTGGCTGGCCCTGCTGGGCTGGATGACCGTCGGGACCATCGGCACCCTGCTGTGGTGGATGCAGCAAACCGTCACGATTTTGACTTGCAGCGTGTCGAGTACAAGCGCATTGGGATCGGGAGGATTATGAACGAAGATACCCAAGCTCTGTCCCGGTCAATGCGGGACACCGCACATCCTCTCGTCATAAACCTGAACCACAGCTTCCTGCGGACGGATCTGCGGTATGAGGCCTTCTGGCGGCGCATGACCGCCAACTTGGCTCAGGCGCTTGTGGCCCTTGCCAGGCGGGACAGCCAGGCGGGGGGCAAACAGCGCGTAGAGGCGGGCACGGAGATCGACTGCACGCTCCTGCCGGTCCATACGGGGGTGCTGGCTCGTCTGCGTGCAGCCCAGGCGAAGGGCCGCGCGGTCGCTTTGGCCTCGGCTTCGGACAGCCATTGGGTCAAGGCGATTGCCGATTGCTACGGCGTGACACAGACGTTTGCCTCGGATGGCGAGACAAATCTCAAGGGGCCCGCCACGGCCGAGGCCCTGTGTGCCGTCTACGGTTCCGGCGGGTTCGATTACGTAGGCGACTCCGAGGCCGATTTCGCGGTCTGGGATCATGCCGCGCGGATTCTGGTTGTGGACCCGTCGTCTGCGCTACTGGCGAAAGTGCAGGCCCGTTATGGCACAGTGGAAGTTGTCAGAGACGAAAATCCTGCGACGCATACCTGGTTTCACGTGATGCGACCCCATCAGTGGGTCAAGAACCTGTTGCTCTTCCTCCCCGCGCTTGCAGCGCACAGTGCCTCGGAGCTTGCCTGGGGCATGGCCGCGCTCGGATGCGCGGCGTTCTGCCTCGGTGCCTCGGGCCTCTATATCATCAATGACCTGCTCGATCTCGATGCCGACCGGCTTCATGCCTCCAAAAGGCACCGTCCGATCGCGGCTGGCCGGTTTCCCATCCGGCATGCCATGGCCCTGTCGGCCGGACTGTTGACCGGCGCGTGCCTGTTGGCTCTGGTCATGGGGCCGCTTTTTGCTCTTGTCCTGCTCGGCTATCTCGTGGCCACCTTGGTCTACTCAGGTTATCTCAAGCGAGTCGTTTTCCTGGATATGGTGCTGCTGAGTGGTTTCTATGTACTGCGCGTTCTGGGTGGAGCGGTAGCGAGTGCAGTCCCGTTGTCGGCATGGCTCGTGGTCTTCTGCTTTGCTTTCTTCCTCGCCGTGGCCACGGTGAAGCGACAGACGGAATTGACCCGTACTGCCGACCCGACGGCAAAGCTAAAGGGTCGTGGCTATCGGCAGACGCACACAGGGGGGCTGACGGTGACAGGTTGGCTGGCGGGCGGGGCCGCCACGGCAACTCTGATCGCGTATGGCTTTTCTCCGAGTGCCGCCGCCCTCTATGCGCAGCCGATACTCTTTTCGGGGGTGGCCGTACCGGTGGGGATTTGGCTGGGGCACACATTGCACGCAGGCGGACAGGGTCGGGTGCACGACGATCCCGTGATCTATGCGTTCAAGGCGCGTGCAAGCTACGTGGCGGTCGCTGTGATCGTCGTCATTGTGGCCGCGGCTGTCTGACGGGACAGTGGGTTGCCCGCCGCCGTCAGAACGAGAGCTTCTTGAATATCCGTTCCGGTATCGCGCGTACCACTAGCATGATCCACCGCCAGAACCAGGGAATATAAACAACGTCCCGGTGCTGCCGCGCCGCCCGCAACAGGCTCGCGGCTGCCTTCTCGGGTGTTGTGACGAGCGGCAGGCGTTCCTCTCCCCAGGTCATGGCGGTGTCCACGAAGCCGGGCTTTGCCGTGACTACGTGTATCCCCTTCCGTCCCAGCCGATTCCGAAGGCCCGAGCAGTACGTGTGAAAGCCGGCCTTTGCGGCTCCGTACACGTAGTTCTTCAGCCGTCCCCGGTCCCCGGCTACCGACCCCACGCCGACAACGGTCCCGGTCCCGCGCGCTTCGAGTTGTGGTGCGAGTCGGTGCAGCACCGAGATGATCCCGCCGAAGTTGTCTGTGATGATGCCTTCCACCAGGTCGGGCTCCGCATCAATCTCCGTCTGACTCGGCATGGAACCCAGGAAGACCGCCACGTTGATTGTGCCTTCTCGCTTCCTTGCAGTCTCTACCAGTACCTGATGCGTGGCCGTAATCCGGGCATCGAACTTCACTGTCTCGGCAGTCACGGCATAGCGTATCCTGAGGTTTGCAGCTGTGCAGGCCATGTCCTCTGTATCCCGTCCGGCCAGTAGCACGGCCGATCCCTCCGCGGCCACCTGCAGGGCAAAAGCGCGCGCTATCGAGGAGGTCGCACCCAGAATGAGCCAGGTCTCCTGCTCAGACATGGGATGGTGCACGCAGCTGCAGCCGCCGGGCCAAATCGGAGGAGAAACGCCGCGCGGGGTCGATTCGGTCGCATACCGCGCGAAAAGTGTCCAGCTCCGGGTACATACGGTGCACTGCGCCGGGTGAAAGCAGCGCATCCTTGGCGAGATAGATCCGGCCGCCTGCAGCAAGCGTCATCGCTTCAAGCCCCGCGATCAACTCTGCAGCGGCCTGGCACGCGCGGAAGTCCACGGCCAGCGTCCAGCCCGCCATCGGGAAGGAGAGCATACCGGCTCGCCCCGAGCCCAAGCGTTTCAGCACCGCCAGTGGCGAGGCAAGGCGACTCTCTGCGATTTTCGCCAGCAGGACGCGCAGTGCATGCTCACTGTCCTCCGGGAGGACACACTGGAACTGGTGGAATCCGCCTTTCCCGTAGAGACGGTTCCAGGCGTGCACGGCGTCCAGGGGGAAGAGGAAGGCCGCAAGCGGCCGCACCCGGGTGCGGCCTGCTTTCGGGATGCGCAAATAGTATGCCGCGTTGAATGTCCGCACCACAGGACCAGACATGAGGAAAGGGGGCGCGTTGCACGGGACGGCGCGGGTGCGGCCGGTGTGTTCAGCACTGGCTGCGGCTGTGGCTTCGGCTTCCTCCAGAATACCCCGGCCCAGTGCCTTGCCTTTTGCGGTCGCGTCGATCCAGCCTACGCTGTAGTGCGCGTCGGATGCGCCAAAAGCCTCGATGAACGCCGCGATATCGGGCATGCGCCGCTCACGCACCGCGGCGCGGTTGCCCGGAACCCGGCGGAGCTGGACCCGGGCCGCGAGAATGGCACCGGTGAGTCCGACACCCCCCACGGTCGCGTGAAAAACTTCCTGACCAGGGATGAGCGATACCGTCTCGCCAGCTCCGGTGCGCAGCGTGATCTGCGTTACGTGCTCGCCGAACGAGCCGACCGCCTGATGGTTCTTTCCGTGGATGTCATTGGCAATGGCTCCTGCAACCGTGACGAAGCCGGTGCCGGGGGCGACGGGCGGGACCCAGCCCCTGGGTCCGAAGTCTCGCAGCAGGCTGCCAATGGAAACGCCGGGTTCCACCTCAATCTCGCCGGTCTCCTTGTTGAAGTCGAGCACCCGATCAAGGCGTGTCGTGATCACTGTCGCTCCGCGTGAGTTCAGGGCATCGTCGCCATAGGAACGACCGGCCCCGTACAGGCAGACACTGGGACCGGCACTGTCCACGGCCCTGACGAGCTGTCGGGTACGTTCAGGCCGGGCCGCCCGGGTTTTGGCTCTGAGTGCCTTCCCCCATCCGGTGAGCGTGATTGGGCGCCAGGCAGTCAAGATCGAGCCCAAGACTGGCTGGGACAGGACGAGAACATGGACTGAACACAGCGCGAAAGCGACATCGTTCCATAATGATAGCCCGCGCATGGGCAGATGTCGTGTCCAGCCTACCCATACTGCCCCATAACGACACCGCGGATGTCGTGTCATCGGGCGACAGTCTTGTGGGATGGAGAGTCATACGTGACTCGCGGGGCGTATTGCACGCTTGTCCCTCTGGCAGGATACATGGAGAATCGGTGGGCCCCGAGTTCCCTTCATCTCACGCACCGTACCAGCCCGCCCCCATCACACTGGTTCGGTAGCAGCATCGGCACGGAGTGACAGGCACGAAAACTGACGATCCTGGCCGCTTGCGCCAGGCAGTCGCCTCAGCCCCGGCTCCGGTTCAAGCGTCGGGCAAGACCGCTCTGCGTTCCCCCCGTCCCCCGGCGGGGCGTGATCCTGCCGACCCACCTTGACCGCTTTGAATTTCATAGGGGATTTGCACCAACAGCGCATTGAAGGTGGCGAAGACAGCGTCAGAGTCAGGCAGCTGCAAGGTCGAGACCGGATCGGACAGCAGTTTCGGCATTGCCGGCAGGTCCCGTGTGCAGGAGCAATGTCCGCTCCCCCTCACGGTGGGGCATGGCAGTTTCGTGTTCGCCGGTTGCCGCCGCCTGAATGGTCAGATACCCGGTTTGATACATGACGGCCGGCAGAGGGGTAGGCTACATTATGCACCCCCATCAACGAACACCGGACTGGGCCACTTGGTATCCGATGTCATGAAGTCCGGTCTGCTTGGAACCGCAGAGAATCTCCTGTAGGCTACCTTTGGGGTACCCTGGACCGGGTTTTCCGGCTTTTGCACGCTCTGCATTGTCGCGCGTCGGAAGGATCGCCGCAGCGGGCCCAGGCCCTGAAAGACAACAGGCTTATGGTCTTGGCCACCGTAGAATATATTTCAGCCCGTACACAGACGCCGCCTGCATCCATGTCCATCCCGGTAAAAACACAAGCCCTTTTGCGGGATTTGCCGGCGGTACAGACTCTGTTGCAACGACCGTCTGTACAGCAGCTCGCCTTGCAGGAAGGACATGCACGGACCATTGCCGGTTTGCGCCATGCCTTGCAGGCCATGCGGGAACAAATCCTGCAAGGTGAATGCACCGCAGTGGTGGAGCAGGAGTTGCTGGTCGCGGCTGCGGCCTGGATACAGGCACAGAAAGCCCCTACGCTGCGCTCTGTCATCAATGCCACCGGTGTCTTGATCCATACCAATCTGGGCCGGGCTCCACTCGGTACTGCTGCCCTGCAGGCCGTGCACGACACGGCAGCCGGTTACAGCACGCTGGAATATGATCTTGCGGCTGGCCAGCGGTCGGACCGGCACCGTCACTGCCGACGCCAGTTGCAGGCACTCACGGGAGCCGAGGATGCCGTAGTCGTCAATAACAACGCGGCCGCGTTGCTGTTGATCCTGGCAGCCCTGTGCCGGGATCGGGAAGTCATCATTAGCCGCGGTCAACTGGTGGAGATTGGGGGCGGCTTTCGCATTCCAGACATACTGCGCGAGTCCGGGGTCCATTTGGTGGAAGTAGGCACCACCAATCGCACCTACACCCAGGATTACCGGGCTGCCGTCACGGAGCGTACCGCCGCCATTCTGTGTGTCCATGCCAGCAATTTCCGCCAGAGCGGCTTTGTCCATCAACCCGCATTGGCTGATTTGGCGGCCTTGACCCGTGAAATCGGTCGGTCCCAGGGCCAGGCATTGTGGCTGCTGCATGATCTGGGCAGCGGTCATCTCCGAGATCTGGGAGTGCCCGCTTTGGACAGGGAACAAATCGTGGCGGACAGCGTGGCCCAGGGGGCCCACCTGACGGCCTTTAGCGGAGACAAAATGCTGGGCGGTCCGCAGGCCGGCATTCTGGTGGGCCGCAAGGACTTGATTGTTCGCCTGCGGCGCCATCCCCTGATGCGGGCCCTGCGCATGGACAAGATGGGTCTGGCTGCCCTGACCGCGACGCTGGACCTGTATCTGACCGAACGGGCTCTCGCGGAAATTCCGCTGCTGGCTATGGGAATGCAGTCCCTGGAACAGTTGCAGGCCCGCGCCGGGGCTCTGTGTGCCAGTTGGCTCTCGCACGGTCTGCCGGCATCGCCTGTGGCATTGACGGGGGCCGTGGGTGGGGGCAGTCTTCCGGACCTGGACGTGCCTTCCATCGGAATTGCCCTGCAGGTGGATAATCCACAGGCGGTTGCCGCCCGGTTGCGCTCCGGCACTCCCCCTGTCGTCGGTCGTGTGTTCCAGGGTCATGTGTGTCTGGACCTGCGGACCGTGTTGCCGGATCAGGATGAAGCCCTGCAATCCGCGGTAGCAGGCTGTCTGCTGTCATGACTGCCACCTGTCAAGCCCGTCGGCTGGTATTTCTGAAACTGGGAGGTTCCCTGCTTACGGACAAGACCCGATCCGAAACACTGCGGGTGCCATTGGGTCGGCAACTCGCGCGGCAGATTTCCCGGCTGTATTTTCACCATGCGGAAATTCAGCTGCTGCTTGGCATTGGTGCAGGGAGTTTCGGCCATTTTCCCGCCCTTGAACACGGCGTGGCCCGCGGGGTCCCCCCGGGCGGCAGCTATTATGGTGCCGCCATCACCGCGGATGCTGTGGCCCGCTTGGCGCGACAGGTCGTTGCTTGGCTCCTGGAGCGGCAAGTACCGGCCTGGACGATCTCTCCCAGTGCCTGCTGGCACTCCACCCGCCAACAGATCCAGCCGGGCCCGGATGTGTCCGTCATCCAGTCTTTGCTGGGACGGGATATCCTCCCGGTCGTGCACGGCGATGTCCTGCTGGATGCAAGCCAGGGGGCGTCGATCGCCAGTACGGAGGAAGTCTTTTGTCATCTGGCCCATCATCTGGGTCCCCGGCAGGTACTGCTGGCCGGGGAGGTCAAAGGCGTCTGGCGCAAACCTGCACTGGGAGATGTCAGGACCAACATCGTGCGGCAAATGGACCGCCGGTCCCTGCACCGACATGCAGACAGCCTTGGTGGCAGCCGCGGCATCGATATTACAGGGGGCATGGCAGCCAAGGTTATGCAGGCCCTGAGGATTGTGGAAGCCAGTCCCGAGACCGAAGTCCTCATATTTGATGGCAGGCCTTCGTGTGCGCTGCAACATGCCGTGCTCAGTCCCGCCGCTACCCTTGGCACGCGCATAGTCAAGTCCCCCTGAAACGGCCCGATCTCCACAATCCCGGATGACTCAGGTCCCAAGTCCCCCTTGGCTGGGGGCAGGAATTTATAATGCAGGCATGAATACTTCCGGGATCCGGATGCGGGACGTGGAACGGACCTGCAAGCACGATGAGGCGAGCGCGCCATGATTTTGCGTCTGGTGGGATTCTTTTTGGTCCTGGGCGTCATCATCTTTGTCCATGAGTTGGGGCATTATCTGGTGGCCCGCCTGTGCAAGGTGCAAGTGGACGAATTCGGGATGGGGTATCCGCCCCGGTTCGTCAAGCTGTTCAGATTTCAGGGTACAGATTTCACGCTCAACTGGATTCCGTTTGGGGGATTTGCCCGCCTTAAGGGCATGGACGAGGAAGAGGGAGGACCTGGTTCCTTCATGGCAACATCCGGGGGACGCAAAGTGGCCATTCTGGTGGCCGGTTCGGTGATGAATCTGCTGCTGGCTTTCTGCTGCTTTGCTTTGACCTATCGCGTCGGGGTGCCTGTGGCCACGGGGCTGCCGGAGTTGAGTCAGGTGTCCGCGCAGTCTGTAGCCGCCCGCTACGCGTTGAGGCCCGGTGACATTCTCTTGGCCGTAAACGGGCTGGAGGCCCGCATCACCCCCTTTGCCTCTCAGATCAGGTTGCAGGAGCCGGCCGTGCAGGAGCCGGCCACGGGACAGATGACCCTGTTGCGGGACGGGGAGCTTGTATACCGGCCGGTAACGGCCACGGAGACCTCTGCCACCATCTTGGCCGATACCGAGTATCAGGCGGTACTCGGTACCCAAATAGGGCGCGTGGTACCGGACAGTCCGGCCGAAACGGCAGGGCTGCGCTCCGGTGACCGTGTCTATTCCCTGGCGGGTGTGCCTGTCTACTTGCAGCTGGAAGACCTGGTGGACCTGACGCAGCACAATCTGGGCCAGGAAGTACCCCTGGTGGTGCTGCGGGACGGCACAAGTCTCATGACGACCCGCGTGACCCCGCGGGTGGACCCACCGGCCGGGGAAGGCCCCTTGGGAGTCACCATTCGATCTGTCAGTACCATCGGATACGTGCGCGCTCCCCACTTCCTTGCCTTGGGTGTGGCAGACACGCTGGGCTATATGCGGGCTTTGGCGACTTTGCCGGCCCAAATTGTCCGCGGCCGGACGGCCGCCAGCGATGCAACCTTGATCGGCCCCGTGGGTATTGCGGGCCTGGTCGGAGATGCAGTGGAAGTCACTACCAGCACTGGTCTGTGGTTGCCCATCCTGCGCCTGTCCGGTGCCCTCAGTTCGGCTCTGGCCGTGATCAATCTGCTGCCCATCCCGGCCTTGGACGGGGGCCGCCTGCTCTTTGTCCTGATCGAACTGGTACGCCGCAAACGCATGGAACCGTCCCGGGAAAGGCTGGTGCATGTGGTGGGCATGGCTTTGCTGTTGCTGATGATGGTGTTCATTACCATTCAGGACGTGATCTCGCCGCAAGAGGGCATTGACTGGTACGAGATACTGGGCCAATAGGCATGCACAGGCCTCCGGATTCTGCCCCCTCTCCCCCAGAGGTGAACACGGGACATCTTCGCCCTGATCCCGGTGCGGAAGGGGTGGGCAGGCGCTATCCCTGTTCCTGGTGTGGCAGTCTGAATTACGCGGCAAGCCGAAAGTGCTGGGTCTGTGGTCACACCTTGCGTTATGCCTCGTCCCGTACGCGTTGTCCCGACTGTCGGACCTTTCAAACATCCGAGCTGCTGGTGTGTCGGTACTGCGGACACGATCTGCGACCTTCCCCCCGACGACTGCCCTGGCTCATCCCGACCTTGACCACTGTTGCGGTACTTGCCATTTTGTGGCACGGCTAGGAGATCAACGTGACCCGGCGTGACGCGGACACCACCATTTATACCGTGGGCGAGCTGATGTACGAACTCGTGTCGGGTGCAGGCCCCATCCGGCCCGGCAATCTTCATTGCCTGGCGGATCTGCGGGAAACCGAGTTGGTGGAACTGCAGGATTTCTGGCTGCTGATTTCCCGACGCCGGCGCACACAGGTAGCCACCAGCTGCCTGCACCTGCTGCGCCGCAGCCGCACCCTGCAGTTCAAGGCTTTTTTCCTGCATCTGTTGACCGACCCTGTCGCGGCGGTCCGCGCGTTGGCGGTCGAAGGTCTGGGGCTGGATGTATACCCCGATGCCCTGCCCCATTTGGAACTGATGGCATCGCAAGATGTATCCGCCGCGGTGCGCTTGGCCGCTGTCCAGGCTTTGGGTCAGTTTCTGCAAGTGGGGGAAACGCATTTCTGGGCTGAAGGCTGGGTGATGCGAATCCGGGAAAGCCTGGCCCGGCTGATTGCCGATACCGACCAGTCGCTTGCCTTGCAATGCGGGGCCCTGGAAAGTCTGGGCTACAGCCCTGGCCCCATTTATACCCTGTTGCTGTCCGAAGCCTATCGATCCGATCTGCAGGAACTGCGGGTCAGTGCCTTGGTGGCGATGGGCCGTAGCCGCGAGGTGCATTGGGAAGATCGCCTGCTGGAGGCACTGGGTGATCAGTCCGGGGCGGTGCGCACGGCGGCGGTCCAGGCAGGCGGCATGTTGGGATTGGAGAGCTTTCGGGATATCAGTCTGAGTATTATTGAACTGGAGACTGACAGCCAGCTGCGACTGGCCGCGATCGCGGCCTTGGGGCGGCTGGGCGGCCCCACCGCATATGAAGGCCTGCTGCTGGCCGCCGAGTCGGATGATCAGGAACAGCAGGCGGCCGTGCTGCGGGCCTTGGAGGAGCAACCGATCGATGACGAGTCCGATCTTGTGTAGAAGGCTGCCCGTCATCGGTCTCGCGCGCTGTCCCACCGGGCGCGATGCCGCTCGTGCCGGACCGATTGGAGGCGCGACGCATGGTGGCTAGGTGTCCGGACCGCGCCGACCGTATGCCATGACTGTATGTCGCGGTGTCCGCTGCATTCATCCGGGCTGACCACAGGGACAGGGCTCAAAATCCTCAGTAATAGTCATCCCGGGGCGGATGCTTAGTCATGGATCAGATCCCGCTGCCGGAAGAAGAAACAGAATCCCTGCAGTCTGAATCGTTTCCCACGCTGCCCGGCAGGCTGCACGGAGATCCGCTGCGGCTGGCTTGGATTGTCACTCTGGCTTCTTTCGCCGCGTTTTGTGTCCTGCTGGCGGCGGCCATTGCCGGGTCTGTGTTTGTCTATCGCAATTATCAAGTGAGAGGCAAGCTGTTGCTGCAGCCCGCCTTGGGCACGGTCTATGTCAACAATCACGGCAGTGCCGACACCATTGCCGTTACGCAGGTCTTGCGAGATCTGGAGGAGGGCAGTCGCTTCGTTACCCCGCGGGAAGCCACGCAGGGAGTACTGGGCCTTTTCGCGTCCCCTTCCGGGGGCATGCTCAATTCCCTGCAGATGTCCTCCAACACGCATCTGGAAGTCGACCGCGTGCGCCGCCCATTTTTCAGAGGCAACGGCCGACCGCATGTCGTGCACCTGAAATTGCATTCCGGACAGGTGCGCGTCGTAACGCTTATGCCCGCCGGCTTGTCCATCTCCATGCAAATTGCCACGCCGCAAGGCCGCATTTTCCTGGCCGATGGTGTGACCCGCATTCTGGTCGACGATGAGACGACCGCAGTGGATGCCCTGGACGGCGCCATCCTGGTCGAAACCGATGCGGGCCAGTCGCTGCAGCTGGAGGAAGGGCACCGGATCGTCTTTTCGCAAAGCGATCTGGAAGTGCACACGGATGATCTGGCCACCGACATCCTGACCAATGGGTCTTTCCAGGAGCCGCTGGGCGATGTGTGGCGGCATACCATTGTGGCGAACGATGTCCCGCCGCCTTTGATGCGGCGGGAGATCAGGGATGGACGCTGGACCGTGCACTTTTGGCGCCGGGTGGGTGACAATGCGCACAACCAGTATGAAGTGAGACAGCAGGTAGATCGCAAAGTGGGTCTCAATGAAAGCCTGTTCCTGCTCGTCAATTTGCGCATTGACTATCAGAGTCTGCCGGGGGCCGGAGACTTGAGCTCAGAGTTTCCCTTGCGGGTTGAAATCGGGTATACCGACATCTACGGGCAGGAACGCTCTTGGGGCCATGGTTTTTTCTACTTGGACCCGTTGCCGCATTACTGGATTGAAAACGGCGAGCAGATTCCGGCCGGAACATGGTACGCTTACGAGTCGCCCAACCTGATGAGTCTGTTGTCATTGACCCGCCCGGAAAGTATCGACTACGTGCGCATTCACGCCAGTGGACACGATTATGACAGCTATGTAGGAGACATTTCTCTCATAACCCGGTAGAGGCCGGCGCGATGGAGCGCGCCGCGGCTCCGGCATTGCCCTTGGGGCGGGTTGCCCGGGGCCGCGTTCGCTTCCCATGCGTGCCTACTGCCCCGGGAAGAGCACTGCGTCGCGGGATTGTCGGTTGCCCGGTGGCGGACATGTTGGGACTCACGGCGCGCCAGTGACCGTGAACGTCCCCAGGACGATCTCGTTGGGCATTGCACCGCTGCCGGCCTGCTCGGCATCAGGGATGTTCCAGATCGGTCGTATCCAGGTCCAGGGATTGTAGAAACCGAAGACAATCTGCCCCTGAGCCCCGCGGTCCAGGCTCGTTGGCATGGTCATGATAAAATGCTCGGTCCGGATTTCCCCTGCCGGCCATTGAGTGGTGGACCAGAGTCCCCCCCCGGGTATGCCGTCGTATTGCGCCAGCACAATCCCTTCCGTATTCCGATAGTGCACGAAAAGGGCATAGTCCTGCGGGACTGGTCCGACCGCCTCCAGACGCAGATACACGGGATAGCTCTGCCCGGGCGCGATTTCGGCCGGCAGGCTGCTTCCAATCAGACGGAATTCCGGCTGCGCGATGTGCTGGCCCACTTCGGCCTGCCGCGGGACCAGTGCCTGGGCGGCGTACTGGGCAGCAGGAGGTGGGGCATAGGCAGGATCCAGGATCCAGATCGGTGTCACGAGACACAGTATGGTCAAGCCGACCGGCAATACCCAGGCTATCTTCCGGCCTTGCGGCGACAGCAAGGTGATACCCAGGCCCAAGGCCAGACCGGCCATTGTCAACGCGGGAAAGAAATAGCGGCCTTGGGCTGCGGGGGCGATCCACATGAAACGCAACCAGGACACTGTCAACACCCCGAACCACAGGAAAGCCAGCAAGCCCTGCATGAAGGCCCCATGCTCCAACAGGTACGTTTCGCCATGCAACGCGCGGGAGGTGCGCACGATCCAGTAGCAAAACAGCAGGAGCAGCAGCACCGAAAGCCAAGCCAGCCCCTGGTAGACATAATCGGGATAGGGAACGGTCAACCAACCAAAAAGTCCCCAGAAGCTGCGAAAAAGGCCGGGCAGCTCGGCTACTAACTGGCCCGGACTCAAGGCCTCTGAGCGCAAAGTGATATTGGCTTTCCAGATGTTCCAGGCCAGCGGATCCCCATAGAGCCAGAGATTGCGCCCGAACCACCAGCCTGCTCCCAGCCCGACCGGTAGCGCCATGCGCCAGCCCAGTTGCCAGAGCAGCTGCCCTGCCTGGCGCCGCCAGGCGATCCAGATTCCCGTGCAGGCTGCCACCCCCAACAGCCCTATGCCACTCAATTTGGCCAGCAGCGCCCCGGCCAGGAGCAGGCCCACGCGCCAGGCCGCGCCATGGAGAACAGCCCCGTCCGAGTCTGTCTGGCTGCTGCGCAGCATTTCCGCCAGTTGCCAGATGACGAGACAGGCCATAGCCACAACCAGATTGTCGTTGGACGCCGCGCTGGAGATGAAGACGAACTGTGGAATAAAGGCACAGAGGGCAGTGCTGAGCAAAGCGACATCCCGCTCCAGGCAGAGCTGCAGAAAGCGAAATGTAGCCCAAAGCGAAAGGCAACCCAGCCCTATGGAAAAAAACCGCAGGATGTGGAGTGCCAGGAACTCATGGCTCCAGGGCCAGGCATCGTCTGCGTGGGGCAGGAAGTAATTGCGGTTGTCCTGCGCGTCGGCCTGCCCCAACCGGGCAAAACGATTGACGCGGTGGGCCGTGATCGGCAAAGCGGATTGATCCACCCATGAGGTCAACAGCGCACCGGCGATGTAGTAGAGGGGGGCCTGTACGCCTTGCTGTCGCCACAGGCCGGGCGTATTGGCCTCCGACTTGGGCAGGTCATACCAGGTGACCACATGCTGTACAAAGGCATAGTGCTGAAACTCATCCGGTGTTTCGAAGGCCGGCACTTTGATGCTGAAGTAGACGGCTACCGTGGCAAAAACCGCCAGCAATCCCCGCAGTCCCCAGTCCGGGGCGGACGATGCAGGCCGGGCGCGTCCGGCCTTGAAGGTACGCCACGGCTCCATACAACCGGCCCCAGGTCCAGGGACGTTCAGCCGGCGGTGAGGCCGCGGCCCGCGGGATTCCAGAGGAACAGAAAAAAGAGCAGGGTGATTCCGAAGCGCAGCCATACGTTCCGGATCTTGAAGGACGACTCGCCATTGGCCCGCGCGTATTCATGCGTGGGCACCTCCCGGACCCGGTATCCGCAACGCAGGGACTTGATGATCATTTCCTGTTCGATCGTATGGATGTTCTCGGTCAGCATCAGATCCATGGCCACGTGCCGGCGCAAGGCGCGAAATCCGTTCTGACAGTCGGTCAGGCGCACATTCTGGGTGTAGTTGATGAGCAAGGTGACCACCTGACTGCCAAACAGCCGGATGGATTGGCCGATGGTGGCATGCAGTTCCTCGCTGCCGCCAATCATGCGCGAACCGGATACATGGTCGGCCACCCCGTCTGCCAGCGGCTGCAGCAGACGGGGAATGTCGCCCGGATCGTGGGACCCGTCCGCATCCATGCACACAATATAGTCGTTGCGGGCCCGTACAATGCCTTCCCGCAGCGCGGCTCCCTTGCCCAGGCCTTTGTCCTGAATCACTTCGATCCCGAGAGCGTGGCCCAATTCGGGAGTCCCGTCTGTGCTGTGGCCGTCCACCAGCAGAATCTCGTCGGCATATTTTTTCAGATAGTGCAGGATCGGTATCAGATTGGCGGCCTCATTCCGGGCTGGCACAATGGCCGTAAATTTCAGGGGTCCGGCCCCGTTGGGCAGAACCGGCAGGGCTGGCAGCACTCTGCCAGGGTAATACCATCTCGGGATCTGGACCATGAATGCGTTCCTTATGGGAGGCTACTGCCCGGCCGTCGACTTGCGGACACACATCAAGGTGTGCACTGGAAATCCCTGGTTGCGGCACCACTGCTCTCGATGAGTGGGCTGATAGGGTCCCAAATGGTCCTGCAGTCTGTCATCCGGCGGCAGGAACAGCGAAGTTTCCGCCAGCAGAAAGCGGGCGCTGTCCACCAGTTCCGCCACGTCACTGCGCACGTGCAGCCAGCCGCCAGGGCGTATGCACTGTCCCAGCGATGCCACGAAGTCGGGTGTAAAGAGGCGGCGATGCACATGACTGGGTTTCCACCAGGGATCAGGGAAAAGGACATGCACGGCCGCAGCCTGCCGCTGGGCCAACAGATGCGGAAGGCCGAAGCGGGCATCATCGTCGCTGATCCACAGATTGGTCAGTGTGGCCTGGACTACCCTCCGCACCAGTTTTATGGCAGTGCCGGTCTTGACCTCAAAGCCCACAAAGCCGTATGCCGGCAGTTGTCGGGCCCGGGCCAGCAGAAAGTCGCCACGGCCTACTCCGATCTCGATTTCGATATCGGGCATGCGAGTCAGGAAGGCCCGAAAAGAGGCCTGATTGGCCGCGGATGGACCATCTTGCATGAGGGATCGAATGAAGGGGCGATTGCGGCCCCAATCCGGCACCTGTTGCCGATCAGGCCTCTTGTGCGGATTGCCTCCCAGCAATCCCTGTCCCGCGCGCTGGGGTGTGTTCCACTGATTCCGGGACCAGGCGAAATCCATGCGACCTTGCGAGAAAGGAGCATGGGCAGTGAGTTCCTGCCGTTCAGGTGTGTCAGCGGGATTGTTGGGCATGAGTATCCAGAATCGCCTGCACGGTGCCGCGCACATTATCCAATGATGGGGGTAGCTCCCACGGAGTGTTGGTCAAGCGGCTCTCCACGCTTTTCAGCTCTCCCGCATGGTATCCGACTTTGAATTGCGTGAATTTCAGACCGTGCGCTGTACTGACCACCACAACCCGTTCGGCCGCACCAATCTCGCCCTGTTCCGCCAGCTGCATGAGTGCCCCCAGAGCCACCCCGGTATGGGGGCAACCGTAGAGTCCCGTCCGATCACCCAAGGCCGCCGCATGGGCCAGCTGGTCTTCGGAAACCGAGGCCACGATGCCCCGGCTTGCCACCAGAGCCTGTACCGCCTTGGCATAACTGACCGGATTCCCGATCTGGATCGCGGACGCCAGCGTCTGTTCGGCCGCGACCGGCACGAGGTCGGCAAAGTCCCGTATAAAACTGCGGAACAGGGGATTGGCCTTTTCCGCCTGGGCGGCCACCAGCCGCGGCATGCGGTCCACAAGGCCCAAATCCTGCGCCAGCCGCAATCCTTTGTACACGGCGCTGACATTGCCCAGGTTACCGGCAGGCACAATGATCCAGTCCGGGGGCTCCCAGTCAAACTGTTGCAGGATTTCCAGCGCAACGGTCTTCTGCCCTTCCACCCGCAGGCTGTTCATGGAGTTGGCCAGGTAAATGGTTTCGTCTTGCGTGACGGCCTGCACAATTTCCATGCAGCCGTCAAAGTCGGTATCCAGCGCCAATACATGGGCGCCGTTGGCGATCGGCTGAATCAGCTGGGCAGGGCTGATTTTGCCCTTGGGCAAGAAGATGATGGCCGGAATGTCGGCGGCGGCGGCATAGGCCGCCAGGGCCGCACTGGTATCGCCCGTGCTGGCGCAGGCGACAGCCTGAATGTCCGACTGGCCCTGCGCCATGACTTGCTTGACGACGCTGATCAGCACCGTCATGCCCAGATCCTTGAAGCTGCCGGTGTGGCTGTTGCCGCACAGCTTGATCCAAAGGTCCGGTACTCCCAGCTGTTCCCCCAGACGTTCCGCCCGGAACACATTGGAATTGCCTTCGTACATGCTGACGATGTTTTCCGACTTCAGGTGGGGCATGACCCATTCCTGATACCGCCAGACCCCGCTGCCATAGGGAAAGGTGTGCGTGCCGCTGCGGTCATTGAAGGTCTGCTGCCATCCCCAACCGGAATGGCGGGCACGCAGCGGCTGCAAGGCATGGTGCACCTCCAGCAGTCCGCCGCACCGGGGACAGCGATATATTACGTCGAACACGGAGAACCGTTCGCCCGGGGCGCAGTTCCCGAAACAGCGAAAGTAGCTGTGCAAAGGTTGTGTTTGTGGAACGAACATGCGGGGAGGAACGCCAACAAGTGAGGGCGGCCGCGCTCGTCAGGCAGCGGCCAGACCGCTGCCCGCCTGCAGATGGCTGTATTCTGGATCTGCAATCATCTTCCCATGCCCGGTGCCCGCCGCACCGTTCGTCAAGGTACGTTCCTCCCCGTAGGTGGTCCTGCCAGCGGCCCCTGTGGGACTGCGGCCCGTGTCAGGCCAGCGGACGCAGTCCCAGATACACGCGCGGCCCGCTCAGCACGCGCCGAATCTTCTGCGCGGCCCATTTGGTGCTGCTCACAGCGGTGGTCTGGCCCAAAATCTCGCTGAGTTCCCGCGGAGTCAAGGGTACATTCTGGTTGGTCAGAAAGACCCGGAAACAGGCTGTGGTCAACGGCAAACTGTCATCAATAAAGTCGGGCTGATGGGCACAGGTGGTGCGCAGGCATTCGATCAGCGCATCGGCCTTGCGGACTTCTCCAGTCTCCGGATCGACCCAGTCCACTTCTTCCGTATTTTCGTACGACTTGAACCGTTTGCGACAGTCCTCGCACAGCTGCGCATAAAGGTACAGACGCTGGTTGAGTTCGCTGCGCTCCCACCAATCGTAATCGATGTGGAACTTGGTATCCACGGTAGTACCAAAGTACCGGGTAAGACTGCTCATCTGCATGCGGGCGGACATTGCGGGTTGTTCTTCTGCCTCGTCTTTACGAATTCCAGGATATTATCGAATCACAGTGTTGCCATTGCGGCGCCGTGCCAGGGTCAGGCCAGTCTCCAGGTTACCTGGTCCCCCATTGGGATGAGCCGGGAATTCGACATCAGCGCGTGGAACACAGGCTCGGGGGCATGGCGTTGCACCAGGTTTATGGCGCCATACACCGTGGCTGCGTTGACCGAGCCGCTGCCCTTGACCAGTTCCCGTACCAGTTCCTCAACCAGCAGAAACACCTTGGTGTCCTGATGGCCGACCCGGATCTGGACCCAGGTCTCGTCATCACTCTGGGTGCTGACCAGCAGTTCCAGCATGAACTCGTGCGCGATTTCCATCTTGCTCTTCTCCAGCTTGAACCGAATGGCACCATCTTCCACATTGAGGATGTTCAACCATTCCCGGTTGCCCCGCCGTTTGTTGTAGGACAGGGCTAGCGAGCCGTCCCCACGCTTTTCCAGAGTCAGGCGGGCTCCTACCAGGAGCTGACGCGTCGCGTAGAAATCTTCCAGACCGCAGATATAACGCCCGTCTGGCACATACCAGACCGGGATCCTGTCGCCGCTCAGGGGATCCGTGATCTCCAGATATGTCTTGTACTGATCAGAACCCCCCAACAGATGAGCGATCTGGGCGGTAACGGGCATCGTACCGTAATGGAAGTGGGGATAGAGCAGGTAGAAAGAGGCAAAATCCGCAGTCTCATCCGCCTCCAATTCACTCCATTCGTCCCGCAACTGGATGGCAAGGGCCAACAACGGGCCCTCCAGGGCGGAAAACTGGTAGTTCAACTGTATGGGTTGCAACAGGGCCGGAGTCTCCCAAGCCCAACGTGGCATTTTGTTGCGGGTGTGCCACTGCACTGTGCCTTCATACAGCACCTGTTCGAAACGTTCGTCTTTGGCCAAGGCAATATCCAGACTCAAATCCACCAGATCGGGACTGACCCCCTCCACATCCAGTTGCAGTTCGTTCAAAATGGCGTGGCCGGATACAGGGCGGTCTTGTTCAAACATCAAGGCCTCGGCGATATCGCGGCTGTGTTGACCTATTTCCACCAGCAGATCCTCAATGATCCAGCCCCCGCGCCATTCCATGATGCCCAGGGAATCCTTGGTGCGGGCAAAGGCCTGCCGGATCTGGACCCCGATTTCGTCACCGTATTGCTCAAAGATTTCCTCGGCTGTCATCAACTCCGCGGAATTGAGGTCTTCCACTTCCAAGGTGTTCAGGGGATGGGGACTGCGCAGCTGCGCTGCAAACTCCACGGTTTCCACAGGGTCCTGCATTTCCACCTGCATCACCTCGAATCGTCCATGTTCGGGGTTCTGTCCGGTGCGGATGTGCTTGACAGTGCCAGTACGATAGTCCAGAGCCGTGAAGACCAGAATCTGGTCGACAGCATACTTTTGCTTGGGCTGATACATGGTGCCCAAGGACAGCAGTTTCTGGACACGGCTGTCTTCCTGCTGCTGGATTTCCTCGATCAGGCAGATGGCCAGCCTGTCAAACGGGGCCGGAGTTCCCAGAGAGCCTTGGGCCAACAGTCCGTAGACATACTCCAGATTCTGTTCCGACAGCGTGAACTCGTGGGTCCAGTACTGGGGATAAAGGGTCTTTCGTAACATGCCATGACACTCCCGCTCGGATGGCCTAAGACCAACACCAGAGTCTAGCACCCAAGAGACGGTTTTCCCGCTTTATGGTCCCGACGCGGCAGACTGCCGCCCATCCCCCGGGACACATCTCGGTTAGAATCCAGAACAGGGCGGCCCTCCAGGCGCGTAGGGCCGATCCTGTGCCGTTGTCTGCCGCTGATTATTCCACAAGCTGGAATTCGCCTTCCCAGACATGCTGGAAACTGTCCTCCCGGCGTACATACTGGCCGGTGCGGAGGCTCCGGATCCGGTAGGCCGGGAGCGGGACCTCCGCCAGGCACCCCCCGGGGAACATCACGCCGTATGGCGGGAACCGGAAGTCGCGGTTGTCAAAGCCATAGGACCGGCGCGGGACGGGGAGGTCCTGGGGATGGACCGGGACCACATGCAGGAAGAAGGGGGAGGCAGCCACATCTGCCGGTCCGCAGGGCTCCCTGACGTAGACCAGACGGTCGCCCAGGTGATACACGTCCCAGGCGGACTGGATGACGGGCCGGCGGTCCCGGAGCAGACGGGACCGCCAGGCGTCCGCCCCGGACCACACGATGCGGTCCTCAGGCGCACAGTCCTGGACCCCCGCCCGGGCCCACCGCCCGTCCACGCCCCACGCGCTCCCCCCGGCCGGGTCCGGAGGGCCTGCCAGGCATATGGAGGTCACCAGGTTCTGGCGGGCAAAGCGATCGAGGACCCACTGTCGCTCCGGGGCATCGAACGGCATCCACAGGTCGGGCCCCACTTGCAGGGCGTACTCCGCGCGGCGCAACGCGGCCGAGGCGCTGGCCGCCGCCGGGTATACCGTGAAATTGACGCCCCGGGCCTCCAGGTACCCGGCCGGTGGGCTGCGGTCATGGGCCATGACGCGCTGGTGGTTGGGGGTCGTGACCGGATGGCGTGCTACCGTCGCGTCGGTCAAGCCGAGGCGACTAATGGCCGCCAGGTCCGGCAGGTAGTAGAAGCGAATGCCGAGGGCACCGCTGACCATCAGGGCATCATCCGGAATCACGCCCCTCTCCATATGTACGTATGGCTTCCATTTTCGGATCTGGTCGTTGGCGTACACGCGGTGTGTCGTGAAAGGGGAGGCGACCTTATGCACCGCCATCAAGCGGCGCAGATCGTTGGAAACCGCGGTCAGCATGGGCATGCCGGGGGCGACCCGTAACCACCGGGCATTTGCATGATCGAGCTCAATGTACCGTTGTCGAATATATTCGTATTCCCGTTGCCGAATGTCATATTCATGGATCCGGCTCCCCTCATATAACAGGAGCCCCTGCAGGGCACTGGCGTAGAACCAGACCGGCGCGAAGAGCATCAGCATCATGGCCCGGGTGCCTGTGTCCACTCCCCAACGCCGGAAGGGCGCGCGGGGCCGCCCGGGGTCCCGGGTCACAAGCCGCGCAGCCAGGTCCGCCAGGCCCGTAGCAGCGGGGAAGGCCAGCAGGGGCCAGTAGAAGTCCAGCGGACGGTACTCGAAATAGTCGCCCCCAATGTGCATCACATAGGCCATGTGCGTACCAAGCAGAAGCAGCCCCAGCGCGAACGTGCCATCCCGGTGCTGGCGCCACTGCGCCCGCGCGGCCATGTAGGCCAGGGGCAGCCACAGGTACAGCCCCGTCTCCAGGGCTGCCGCCCACAGGTAGCGGAAGCCGGACTCGTACCATGCCCGGATGTGCTTGGCATGGTAGGTGTTGGGCAGCCACTCGCCATAGTACGCATACCGGAACAGGAAATGGGCCCCGACCAGGGCCACGCATGGTCCGACCAGACACAGGAGGGCCCGCCGGCCCTCCCGGTGCAGCCCCTCCCGGCCGGCCACCGCCATCCGTTGGCCGAGGAACCAGCCAAAACAGCAGAGAGCCAGCAGCGGCCCCTCGGGCCGGGTCAGGGCCGCCCCCGCCAGACTGAGCGACGCGGCCAGCAGCCCCGCGGGGTGGTGACGGTAGAGGCCCAGGCACACCACGGCCACCACCACAAACAGGCTGAACTGCCGCGTTTCCAGGCCGCCTCCCGAGGTCCACACGGCGAACGTCGCGCTGCTGCACACCAGCCCCAGCGCCATCCAGATCACCAGCCTGCGGTGGGACACCGCGGGCTGGCGCGCCATCCACCACAGCAGGGTGCCGAGGGTGCCCACGGTGCAGACGACCGACAGCCACCGGGACGCAACTTCGGGCCCCACGCCCCCCACCCGCCAGATGGCGGCCAGTTCCAGGATCCACAGAAAGTTGGAGTACCCCTCGACGCGCTCGCCGGGATTGAAGACGAGACCGTGGCCTTCCAGCAGGTTGCGCACATAACGGAAACTGATGAAGGCATCATCCGTCAGAAACCAGGCCCGGGCGGTCATCCAGCCCAGCAGGGCCAGCCAGGGTACGCAGGCCAGACCCAGCACCAGGCCCCGTCCGGGGTGGCGACCGCCGGTCGGCTTCTGTACGCCTCGCTGGCTATGGGGCATGGCGGAATTCGCCTTCCCAGACATGCTGGAAACCGTCCTCCCGGCGTAACAATCCGTCTGGATTCCGGGACGGTGCTGTCCTGGTCCTGCCCCCGGTAGGCGCCCCGGACCACACGATCCAGTCATCTGGCGCACAGTCCTGGACAAACGCCTGGGCCAACCACCTGTCCACTACCCACGCGATCCCCTCGGCCTGGTCAGTGAAGTGCGGTACCATGCTCTTCCAGAACCGATCGGCGGATGCCATCGGGGTCTGCCGCCATCCCGGCCGGATCGACGGCCCAGCGCCTGAACTGGTGTCCCTGTGAAGACAGCGGCCCGCCAAACAGCATATCGGGCGTGTGCCGCGACATTAATGCCATATTATGGCATAACTGCGCCATCCGAACCGGTGGGAGGAACAATGTCACGTCAATGATGCAGGAGACCTGAGCCATGACATTGCATGCCAGGGATAGAGGACAGGATACCGGTACTGCACCGCCGCGCCATCGTCTGCCTGGTGCGGCCCGCGGCAATCGGGGACGGCAGGGCTGGATCATGCTGACTCAGTGACGGCAGAGCCCGTCCGTTTACGGTGTCTTGGGCACCGAGATACCGGTGTGAGGCCGCAGACAGACTGGCCCGGGTGTGTTGCATGCCCTTGTGTTTTGGGCGGAAGTGGGCCAGCCTTTACACTGCACACAAGTATGTAGGATGCAACGTACGGTTTTTGGCAGGAGGCACCATGCGAACGTTGGCCATGATCCTGGCCGGCGGGGCTGGCACCCGGCTCATGACGCTTTCGGATAAACGGGCCAAGCCGGCCGTGCCGTTCGCGGGCAAATTCCGCATTATCGATTTTACGCTCAGCAATTGCATTCACAGCAGCATTACCGCGGTAGGGGTACTTACGCAGTATCAGCCCCACAGTCTGCAGCAGCACATTGGCATTGGCAAACCCTGGGACCTGGATCGGGTCCAGGGCGGGGTGCATATTTTGCAGCCGTACACGGCACCGGGCGCACAAGCATGGTATGCCGGTACCGCGGATGCCATTCTGCGCAACCGCTTCTACATTGACAACTACGACCCGGATCTGGTGCTCATTCTGTCCGGGGATCACATCTACAAGATGAATTACGCGCCCATGCTGCGTCAACACCAGGAAACAGGGGCGGATTTGACCGTGGCGGTCATGCCCGTGCCTTTGGCTGAGACGCCCCGTTTCGGCATCATGCAGATCGACAGCGATAGCCGGGTCGCGGCCTTTCACGAAAAACCCCAGGGCCTGGACAAAGGCAATCTGGCTTCCATGGGAATCTACGTATTCAACCGCACCCGGCTTATGGAACGCCTCGCGGAAGGTTCTCCGGAAACGCCGCGTTCCGACTTTGGACAGCACGTGATTCCCGCCATGATCGAGGCTCAGGACAAGGTGTACGCTTTTGAATTCGCAGGCTACTGGGTGGATGTCGGCACCATTGACTCGTATTGGAACACGAGTCTGGAATTGCTCCAGAAGGAACCGCCACTGGATCTCTACAGCGGGGCATGGCCCATTCTGACCCGTTCCATGGAACAGCCGCCCGCCAAGCTGGCCGCCCAGGCCGAAGTCAGCAATTCCATGTTGTGCAATGGATCCGTGGTGAAAGGGCGGGTTGCCAACAGTGTGCTCAGTCCCGGGGTCTTTGTCAGCGCCGGGGCGATGGTCGAGAACAGCGTGATCATGAATTACACGTGGATTGGGCCCGGCGCGCATGTCGAGAATGCCATTGTTGACAAGTCGGTGGTCATCGGGGCCGGGGCCCACGTGGGGACTGCGGAACACTGCGAACCCAACCAGGAAACGCCCGACAGACTGCACACCGGCATTTCGGTGGTGGGCAAAGCCGCCTTTGTCCCGTCCGGTATGCGGATTGGTGGCAACGTGCTGGTGGGCAGCAACGTGGATGCCGAGGATTTCGCCGGCCGCGTGGAACCGCTGGTCAGTACGACTGTCCTGGCAGGGACCGCTTAGGCCAGGAGCAAACACGATGGACAAAGTGCTGGCGCTGATTCTGGCTGGCGGTGCCAGTGAAAAGCTGGGAGCTTTGACCGAATACCGCGCCGATGCCGGACTGCACTTTGCCGGCAAGTTCCGGCTTATTGACTTTTCGCTCAGCAACCTCACGAACAGCCATATTTACAACATCGGGGTACTGACGCAATACATGCCCCGCAGCCTCAACGAGCACATCGGGGTGGGCAAGCCGTGGGACCTGGACCGGGCCAGCAGCGGCATTCGCCTGCTGCAACCCTACACAGGCGGATTCTACGGGGGCTGGCAGAAAGGGAACGCCGATGCCGTGCGCCGCAATCTGGACTTCATTCAAAGACAACAGGCCCGCGACATCCTGATTCTGGCCGGCGATCACGTGTATCTGATGGACTATCGGCCTATGGTGCTGCAACATCGGGACCGGGGCAGTGCCGTCACCATGGCAATCCGCTCGGTGCCTTCCTATGAGGCGTTTCGCTACGGCATGGCCGTCGTGGACGAGGACCAGAAACTCCTGGCCTTTGAGGAAAAGCCCCGGCGCAGTCCGCGCTCGTTGGCCAGCATGGGCATTTACGTTTTCAAGGCGGATGTCCTGGCACGCGTGCTGGAGGAACAGCTGGAACTCAATGACTTCGGGCGCGACGTGCTGCCCTATATGCTCGGCCGGAAAGAAGACATTCAGACTCATCATTATCCTGGCTATTGGGCGGATGTCGGTACGGTCCAGGCCTTTTGGGAAGCCAACATGGCCCTGATTGCGGAAGAACCGGCCCTGAACCTGCAGAGTCGCCAGTGGGTGGTCCGGACCCGTAGCCAGGAACGGGCACCGGTGAAGATCGGGGCCGAGGCCAAAGTGAGTCACAACCTGGTGTCGAACGGGTGCGTCATTGAAGGCACGGTCTCGCAGAGCGTGCTTTCCCCGGGGGTGCACATTGCCGCCGGCGCCACCGTGACCAACAGTGTCATCATGCGGAATGCTACGGTGGCGCCCGGGGCTGTGATTGACCGGTGCATCATCGACGTGCATTCCGTGATCGAGGAGAATGTCTGTTTGGGGTTCGGGTCCAGCAACGTGCCCAATCAGGAGCTGCCCGAGGTATTGAACACGGGACTGACCTTGATTGGGCGCAATGTGACGATTCCGGCCAATGTCAAAATCGGGCGCAACGTGCAGATCCATGCCTATACCGGCCCCGCGGACTTTGAGGGGCCCGAAGTGCCCCCGGGCGGTGTGGTCGGGACCAACCCGCGGCTGGTGTGAAGACACAGTGTCCGAGTGCGCCCGCGCCGTTCCCGCTTGTGCACAATGCGGTTGCACCTTAGTCCAACACCTCAGGGAGAGAAACACGCATGTCCCGCGCTGACCTTGGTTTTATCGGTCTGGCCGTTATGGGCCAAAACCTGGTGCTCAATATGGAACGTCATGGGTATGCCGTGGCAGTCTACAACCGCACCACCGCCCGCACAGACGAGTTTCTGGCGCGTCATCCCGGTCTGAATCTGATGCGCACGGAAACGCTGGCAGGCCTGGTCCGCAGTCTGGTACGGCCTCGCATTGTCATGATCATGGTGCAGGCCGGGCCCGCCGTGGACGCGGTCATCGACGACCTGCTCCCCTGGCTTGAGACCGGAGACCTTATCATCGATGGCGGCAACAGTCACTTCAAGGACTCGGACCGACGCGCGGTCCGCCTGCAGGCACAGGGCCTGGACTTTCTGGGGGTGGGCATCAGCGGCGGGGAAGAAGGGGCTCTCCGGGGGCCTTCCATCATGCCGGGCGGGGCGCGGGAGGCCTATGCCCAAGTCGAAGGCCTCCTGACCTCCATCTCGGCCAAGGTGTCTCGTCCCCGGATGCCGTGTCTGGCCTATATGGGGCCGCGGGGTGCCGGGCACTACGTCAAGATGGTGCATAACGCGATTGAATATGGCGACATGCAGTTGATTGCCGAGGCCTATGACCTGCTGCATCGCGGCCTGGGCCTCACCAACCCGGAACTGGCAGACACGTTTGCGGAATGGAACGAAGGCGAATTGGACAGTTTCCTGATCGAAATCACGACCCAAATATTCAGAGCGCCGGATCCCTTGACGGACAGGGCCCTCATCGATATGGTGCTGGACAGGGCGGCCCAGAAAGGCACGGGGAAGTGGGCCAGTCAGGACGCCCTGGATTTGGGAGCTCCGGTACCCACGATCAATGCGGCTGTGGTAGGCCGCATTCTTTCCGGTCTGAAAAGCGAACGGGTCCAGGCGGCCGACAGACTGCCGGAAGCGGCAGTGAGGCCATGGCCTGGCGACCGCGCCGCGGGCAAAGCCGCGGTGCGGGATGCCCTCTATGCCGGCAAGATCAGCGCCTACGCCCAAGGCATGGCTTTGTTGGGCACGGCCAGCGCGGAATATGGCTATGAATTGCACTTGGATAAAATTGCCGCAATCTGGCGCGGCGGCTGCATTATCCGGGCCCGCTTCCTGGAGGATGTCATGCGGGCCTACCAGCAGGACAGCAGCCTGCCCAACCTGTTCCTGGACCCTGTGATTCGGACTGCGGTGGAGCAACGTTTGCCGGCTTGGCGCAGGGTGGTGTCCAACGCAGTCCTGGCGGGCATTCCGGTGCCTGGCTTAAGTGCCAGTCTGGCCTATTACGACTCGTATCGGACAGCGCGCCTGCCGGCCAATTTGATACAGGGACAGCGCGATCTCTTTGGGGCCCATACCTATGAACGTGTCGATCGGCCTGGAGACTTCCATTCGACCTGGAGTTAACGGCGCCTTGCACACCGCCCACACGGTCCGGACATGGTGATACGTCCTGCTGCGGCCCACCTGTGGAATCTGACCGCCTTGCTGGTCCTGCTGCTGGGCGGAGTCTGGATTGGGCTGAGTAGGCCCCTGGAAGGCGCTTCGTCCCTGCAGGATTTGCAAGGTCCCCTGGTGGGCCATGCGGCCCCCCCCTTTCGGGCTGTGTATCTTTTCTCGGCTGAAGAACTGCATTGGCACGGCCGGGAAGGTGCTCCCACCGTAATCAATTTCTGGGCCTCCTGGTGTCCTCCCTGTCGGCGCGAGATTCCGGCCCTGATGGACGCCTCGGCCCGTTACGGAGACGATATCGAGATTCTGGGAATTGTACGGGCCAGCGACAGTGGTCCGGCCACCGTCATGGCCCAGGAACTGGCGATCACCTATCCGGTGGTCGGATCCCATGCAGGAGATCAGGTGTTTGCGGACTACGAGATCCTCAGTTTTCCCACCACGTTCTTTGTAGACCGGAACGGGATCATCCAGCTGCGGCACATCGGGGAACTGAATCGGGCCATTCTGGCCGAAGGCATGTCCCGGATTCTCAAGTAAGCCGCCGCGCCGTTGGGGGAAGGGCCTGCAGGCCGGCCAGACCAAAGAGCAGGGTCCAGATCAGCATCAGATCCGGCAAGGCATAACTGGCATCCACCAGTCCATGCGTCAGTCCGGCCACACCGGCCGCGGCCAACCCCAGGGCCACCGGACTGGATGCTGGCCGGCGGAGCTGTCTCAGCAGTGCCCGGAATCCGGCACCAAAGAAAGCCAAGCCGCCCAACAGGCCGACCAGTCCCAGCCGAGACAACAAATCGATCAGGAAATTGTGGGGATGGTTCAGGCTGGGTTCATGCCAAACCGCAGGGTCCAGATAGGTGCCCCGGTACCAGTACAGGAAGTTGTCCGGGCCGACGCCCCATATCCAGTGGTCCAGGAACATCTGCAGGCCACTGCGCCACAAATGAGTCCGCACGAAACTGGGGAAATGCTGTTGCCAATCCAGGAGGCCTGCAAACCGGGGCGTGTTCAGGAAAGGGGCGAGCAAGAGCAACCCGAGCAGAGCCACGCCCCCCAGGAGCCACATGACGCGTCGGGCTGCGGGCAGACGATGGCGCAGGCAGCAGACCGTGCCAAAGAGAAACAGCAGCCCTGCCGGCATTCCCAACAGGAGGCCCCCTTTGGAGAACGTCAAGACCAAGGCTCCGGCCTGGACCGCGACCAGGCCTGCCCACAGCAGCCGTCGGGGCCAGGCCCGCGCGAAAAGAAACAGGGTGAGGCTGACCAGCAGGGTCCGTTCCAGGTACAGGGCCAGATTATTGGGCGAACCAAAGAGCCCGCGAATTCTGCGCACGCCGTCCACATCGGTGACGAAAATGCCCTGTACAAAGGCATAGTAGCCGAACAGTGAAATGGCCACTGCCCCGCCTATCCACATTGACAGCATGAGGGCTGCATCGGCTTCCGGCTGCTTGGACATGCGCACGGTGGCGGCCATGGCTCCCAGAAAGACCAGGGCAGCCAGAAACACGGTCCGCCATTCCCGCAACGCCTGGGCTCGGTATTGGGCTTCCATGGCCGAGAAAAGGGCAATGCCGACAAAGCTCAGCAGGGCCAGCATGACAGTGGCTTGCGCAGAACTCCGCCGCAGCTCGGGCAGCCGATCGGGTCCTTGACGCAGGTACTGCAAACTCGCCAGGATCAAACCGCCCCACACACCGATTTCCACAAGATTGAGGGCCATTCCCGGGAGCAGGGGCACGGGAAAAAGATAGAAGGGCAAACCCAGCAGGATGGCTCCCAGCCAGAGGGCGGGACGCTGCAAGCCGGCCCCGCCCAGGACTGCAAGCCCGGGAAGACTGAGCCACCAGACATCCAGGTATTGGCCTAGGCCCACAGCCAGCACCCCCAGTCCTGCCAGCAGTCCCAGGGCTGACGGTTGGGTCGGCAGAACGACATGCCAGTACTGTAATAGGCGGCGGGCAAGATGCACAGGCAGTCTGCATGTCTGGGGCCAGTTGTCTACGGCCAGGAGGGCGAGCAACAGGCCTGTCCCCCCTACGATCAGGCACAGCAATCCCGGCCAGACGGGGAGTCTGCTGGCATGTGGCAGATCGACGCCTACGGCCAGGACAGTCAGGTCCGGATGCGGCCTGCGTTCCGACGCGGGTCCCGGATGTATCTGCAGTTCAACGGCATGGGATTGTGCAAGGCGGGCCCGATGAACCGGAACCCACTCGGATGCAGGCCGCCATGCAGCCTGCTCATAGGGGGAATACAAAGGCAGGCGGCCGGCTCTTGTGCCATTCCCATGCGGGACTGCAGCATGGACCGGTATCAAGTTGGCGGGTTGGCCGTCTACCGTTGCCCACAGCAGACCGAAGTCGTTCCCGCGCTGCAATTGCAGCCAGAGTTGTCGTCCGCTGTACGTGAACCGCATATGCAGGGGTTGGCCGGGCTCGCAGAGCGACCAGTCCACCGTATCGAGCGCCCGGTTTCCGCAGGCAAGATCGATCAGGTGCCCTTGGTTGTCGAGAATGGCAACTTCGCCAGTCGAGAAGCCGGAGGGCCGATCGGTCGCGGCAGGTACAGTGTCATGGCGGGCGAGATGCCACACCCAGATCCCACCGGCTATGATCAGCCCCAGGGCCAGGAGAAAGGAGAGTCCTGGCGCAGGAAAGAGGGCTGCCCTCCCGTTGCGGGACAGAACAGTGGAAGTGGATCCCCGGGAACTTGAGGGAATGGTTGTCTCTCCCGGTCAAAACGTCAGAGGTACCGCAGAGACCATGGTGCCCTGCCCGCGGACCGCACCGGAATCGAGATACCTGTTCCTGGCCGGGACAGTATCCCGTCTTGGATTGTGGCCGGCCGAAGGGCCGACAAGCCCTCCGGCAAACACATTACGTCATTGTGCGTACCACGGCCAGCACCTTGCCTTGAATGCTGACCTGCGAGGCCGGTCTGACGATGGACTGGTATTCCGGGTTCGGACTGCTGGGCTGCAACCGGACCATGTCCCCTTCCCGGAAATAGCGCTTGAGGGTCATTTCGTCATCGTCCTGCAGCCAGGCACCGACCAGGTCGCCATTGCGGACTTCGCGGGCCGGCCCCATCAGCACTATGTCGTTGTCCAGGATGTTGGCGTTGATCATGGAATCCCCCTGTATGCGCAAGGCATAGGGGTGCTCAACGTCTCCCAGCAGGGTTGACGAAACGTCTATCCATTCCCGGGCATCGTTCCAGGTATTGAGTTCGCCTACATTGACGGGATTGCTGGCCACCACATTGCCCAGGATAGGCACTTTCTTGAGGGGCGGTATCCGCGGGGGATCGACCGCGAACCCCATGTCGGAGGCCCGTTGCCGATTGATCTTGATAGCCCGGCTGACTTCTTTCCAGCGCGAAATGAGCCGGTGTTCTACCAGCTTGTTCAGGTTGTAATTGACTACCGACGTACTGGGAATGCCTGCAGCGTCACCGATTTCCCGGATCGACGGCGGGAATTCGTGCTTGTCAATGTACTCCAGAATGAACTTGAACATCGTCACTTGCTTGTCCGACAAAGGCCGGAGTTTGTACTTGCCCCTCTTTCCCGATCTTGGCATGATCCCTCCTTATACACGTTGGCTGGCCACCGTCACGGTCACTGGCCTGGATCTAGAACATGTATCCTAACACGAAAGGGAAAATTCGCCAATTCTCGCCACTCGACTTTGCATAATGCCGCGTTGTGCCAGACGGGAATTCGGGGCTCCCATGGGAGAAGGCCCAAGACCGGTTCTCATCGCCTCAAAGGCAGAATCCACATGGGCTCGGCACCGATGTAACTGCGGCATTTCAGATCCAGGTGTCCTGTTTCACCGCAAATGCCGTAAATGGACAGACAACCCGAAGCCAGACCGCTGCATAGTACATAACGGCTGTCCGGCGTGATCGCAAACGCTCTGGGTATGGGCTCGGTTTCCTGCCACCCGACGGCCGTCAGGGCTCCCGACTCCGCGGCAATGCGGAAGATGGCCAAGCTGTTGTGACCCCGGTTGGAGACGTACAGAAATCGCCCGGCCGGATCGCCATGGATCTGCGCACACGTGTTGACGGTGCCATAGGGACCGGGCACAGTGGACAGCGTGTTCACTTCCTGCCCCAATCCTGTGTCGTCGAATCCATAGTGGGTGACAGAAGACCCGTGTTCATTGCAAAAGTAGATGCTGCGCGTGGCCGCGTGGAGCGCACAATGACGCGGGCCTACCGGCCCAATCCAGGGGTCCTCTGCCGCTTTGCGGATACCGATGCGGACGAGCCGGCCGGTAGCCGTGTCCAGTTGAAACTCGTGCACGGCGTTTTCCTGTCCCACATGGGGTACCCAGATCAAGGAATTCAGAGGACTGATGCCGATGCAATGGGCTTTCGGCCCCGTGGCGATCTGTTGTACCGGTTGTCGGGTAAGACCGCCGTCATGCGCGATGCCGTGCACGGTCACCTGCCCGGCTCCATAGTAGGCGGCCAGCAGCCATTGGCCCGAGGCATCGATTTTCAGGAAACAGGGGTCGGCATCGAGTTCTGTCGTTTGGTGGGGGCACAGTGCCGGTATGGTACCGTGGTCGTCGCAACGGTAGACGGCGATCCGCCGAGTACCCCGCAGACCGGCATACAGAAACTGCTCGTCGGCCGAGAGCACCAGGGGCCCGGGCTGCGTTGCGGCAGGGACAGTCTGATGGCAATGCAGCTTCCCGGTGTCCGAATTCCAGCCGAACGACTTTAGACAGTCTTCGCCGCGGATCGCCACATGGAATCTGTAGTCCGGTGTTGCATTCAGGGTCATGCGTCAAGGGGGGCATTGCGGCGGTCCGGGACAACCGTACCTCCGGGGGAGTTTCTGGATACTACGCAAGGATGTCGTTGTCCGGTGCCCCCATGATGTTGTATCCCCCGTCCACATGAATGACCTCGCCCGTAATGCCACTGGACTTGCTGCTGAGCAGGAACTGGGCCATGTCTCCAATGTCCTGCTGCGTCACGTTGCCCCGGGGCGCAACGCGCCCAATGTATTCCTGGCTCTTGCGAAAGCCGCTGATGCCCGCTGCAGCCAAGGTCCGAATGGGGCCGGCCGAGATGGCATTGACCCGAATGCGGTCTTGTCCCAGGTCCCAGGCCAGATATCGCACGGAGGCTTCCAGGGCGGCCTTGGCTACGCCCATCACATTGTAGTTGGGGGTGACCTTCTCTGCCCCAAAATAGGTCATGGTAAGGATGCTGCCGCCGTCGGGCATGAGCGCGCTCGCCTGCCGGGCCAGGGCAATCAGGCTGAAACAACTGATGTCCATCGCCAACTGAAAACCCGCGCGGGAGGTGTCCCGGAAACTGCCCATCAAGTCTTCCTTGGGGGCAAACGCGATGGAATGGACCAGAAAGTCAATGCTGCCAAAGACATCCCGGGCCTGTGCAAAAGCTGCAGTGATATCTGCGTCCCGGGTAACGTCACAAGGCATGATCAGGGGACTGTGCACACTTTCGGCCAAGGGGCGCACTCTCTTTTCAAGCATTTCGCCGGCATAGGCAAAACCGAGTTGCGCCCCTTCGGCATGCAGAGCCTGAGAAATACCCCAGGCAATGGAGTTCTTGTTGGCGACGCCAAAGATCAGTCCTTGCTTGCCATTCAGATTCATGTTGCGTGTGCCTTTGCCTGAGAGGGTTGGATTTGGGGTACACGCCGGGATGGCTGTCCGGCGTCGATCCCGGAAGTGCGGATTCCGCGTTGCATTTCAGGCCTGACTCGTAAGTTTGAGAAACCGGGTCTTGCCTACCTGCAAAAATCTGTCCGTGGCAGCTTCGGGCGCGAGGGAAACAAAGGGATCGGTAACAGTCTCGCCGTTCAATTTGACTCCGCCTTGCTGCACCAGCCTGCGCCCTTTGCCTTTGCTGTCAATCAAACCGGCCGCGAGCAACACGTCCAGCAGACCTGTAGGCGTTGCGAGCCGGAATTCCGGCGTATCGCTGGGCATGGTACCGGCGAACATGCCGGCGGCATCCTGTTCGGCCAAGGCAACCCGGTCCGCGCCATGGTAGGCACTCACGATCTCCTGGGCCAGTTCGCGTTTTACCGTGGGCATGTCGTCTGCGAAGCGGGCCTGCACTTCGGCCAGGTGGCGGGAATCCCAGCGGGTCAACAGGTCACAGTAGAGGGGAATGACTGTGTCCGGCAGATTCAGGACTTTGGTGAACATCTGGCCCGGACTGTCTTCCAAATCGATGGTGTTTCCCGTGGACTTGCTCATTCTCTTGGTCCCGTCCAAGCCGGGCAGTATCGGATACGTGAGCACAGTCTGGGGCCGCAGGCCTTTGGCTTGCATCAGCTTGCGTCCGGCCATCAGATTGAACAGCTGGTCCGTGCCGCCAATCTGCACGTCCGTCTTGAGGGCGTACGCGTCAAAGGCCTGCATCAGGGCATAAAAGAACTCGTGCAACCAGATGGGATCTCCCTTGTCAAGGCGCAGACGAAAATTCTGGCGGGCCAGAAACTGCTGTACGGTAAACAGGCTGGCGACATCGATCACATCGGCGAAGGTCAGGTCTTTGAGCCAACGATGGTTGTAATCCACGAGGGTCGTTTGCCTGTCCAACACCCGAAACGCTTGCGTGGCAAAGCTCTCTGCCTTCTGCATGGAATCGGCCAGCGACTGCTGCTCGCGGGCCGCCTCCTTGTCGCTGGGATCGCCAATGATGCCCGTAAAGGTCCCAATCAGGAAGACCACCTCGTGGCCCAGGTCCTGGAATTGCCGCAGCTTGCGGAGCGGCACGGTGTGGCCCAGATGCAGATCGGCACGCGACGGATCGAACCCGCAATAGACACGGAGCGGTTGCCCCGACTGCCGGCTTGCCGCGAGCCGCTCCGTCAATTCCTCGGCCATGGTCTGCTGGAGCTGCGCATCGCCGCAGTCCACACCACGCATCAATATTTCGACTTGTTCGGTAACGGGCCTAAACTGGTGTGTCATGGCAGCGGAGGATTCGACTTGGACTGGCAACCGCCCAATTATAACCCTCTCCAGTCTCGAAAATGCGCACTAACTGGGAATTGCGCCCGGGGATTGCCCGCCGGGTTTGTCGCGTTTATCCATAATCCCGGAGGGGGGCGATGCGGTGCGCGCCCGAGCTTTCCTGCTCTCTCACAGGTACAAGGCAATGAGTAACGTCAATCAGGTATCCAGCCGGATCAGTCCGGTGGGCAAGCTGGCGGCGGAAACCGGCCCGCGGCGGGTGCCCACGCCGGGATCCGGTGGGTCTCGTCAAATGCGGAAGATACAGGCCTTGCTGTTCGATATGGATGGCGTACTGTACAAGGGAGACGAGATTCTGCCGGGTGTACGGGACAGTTTGGCCTATTTTGAACAGTCCGGGCGCGCCATGTTGTACGTAACCAACAATGCCACCCGCACGCCTGCCATGTTTGTGGACAAGTTGGCGGCCATGGGCATTACGGCACGGGAAGAGCAAGTGCTTACCAGTGCCGAGGCCACGGGGGGCTGGATGGCGCGCAACGCGCCGGCAGGCAGCAAAGTGCAGCTGATTGGACAGGCCGGAGTCTGGACCGCGATGTTGGCGCACGGTTTCAAGCCGGCGAACAAACCGCAGGATGCCGATTTCGTCGTGGTGGGCATGGATTTTCATCTGGACTATCGCAAATGTGCCGAGGCTACCCTGGCCATCAACGCGGGGGCGCGTTTCATCGCCACGAACGAGGATGCCACCTTCCCGTCGGAAGAGGGCGAAATTCCCGGTGCCGGCTCCATTGTGGCCTTGCTCAAGCAGGCCACCGGTGTCGCCCCCGAGGTCATTGGCAAGCCCTATCCGGGCCTGTTTGAAGAGGCACTGGCGCGCCTGCAGCTGGACGCCGGGTCCTGTCTGATGGTTGGGGATCGGTATGAAACCGACATCAGGGGGGCCCAGGCGCTTTCGATGTTGACCGCCGGTGTCTGCACAGGCGTGACCTCCCGCGCCGAATTCCTGGTGCAAGAGCCCCCGCCCGACTTCATCTTCGCGGACATGTCGGCGCTTGCGGACGCGTTCAGGCAGTTTGACCGCCGGCCACGGCAGGCGGCCGCGTAAAATCGACCCTGGCCGCGCATCCCGGTACTTTGGGACCCGGTCGGATGCATGTCTGGCATACATCTCTGGGGAACTGATTCTGATATATTCTTGGTTCAAGCAGTAAGCCGGAATCCGCGGGTCACAGCTGGCCTGCAGATACTGTGAAGGTGATTTCCCGTATCAAGGGGACTGTAGAGGTAAGCAGATGCGTAGAGTCATTAAACTCCTGATTTTCCTGATTGTGGCCGCCTTGATCATCAAGTATGTCAGGGAATTTCTGGCCTCCGACGGTGACGTGCCAAATTCCCTGAACGAGCCGGACACGGAACCCTATGACGAGGCTCCGCTGGGTGGCGAGGTCAGTCCCGACCTGCTGGAAATTCTGGTGTGTCCCGAGGACAAGGGTTCCCTGGAGCTGGTGGATGAAGGCAAGTTTCTCCTCAACCCGCGCAACGGCTACAAGTATCCCATTCGCGGGGGGGTACCGGTGATGCTGATTGAGGAAGGCCAAAAGCATCAGGACAAAAGCCTGATCGCGGCCGAGTAAATTCCGGGAAGCCGGTGCCGGGTGGTTGCCGGCCTCCGCGCTGGCCCTGTTGCAGGAACAAACGACCATCATGCTAGCACCCCAAACCAATGCATTTCGCGCCGTCATCGATCTGGATGGCTTGTGGGATTTCCAGGTGGACCCCCAATCTGAAGGCGAAGCGGCAGGCTGGATTCACGGTCTGCCCCGAGCCGTGCCGATGGCGGTCCCGGGCAGCTGGAACGAGTTGCGCAGCGAGTACCGGGACTATCTTGACGATGCCTGGTATACCCGCACCTTTCAAGTGCCGGCCACATGGCAGGACCAGCGCATGGTCCTGCGTTTTGAATCGGCCAATTATGCTGCCACGGTCTGGCTGAACGGCGTTTTGCTAGGCGGCCACGAAGGCGGTCATCTGCCTTTTGAGTTCGACATAACCGACAGAGTGCGGTCGGATGCCAATCGGTTGACTGTCAAAGTCAACAACACCCTGCGTCCGGATCGGGTACCTACGGGTGGGGACGCTGACACGGTCCTGGGAGGCTTTATGCGCAGCTATCCCAAAGCCAATTTCGATTTCTTTCCTTATGCGGGACTGCAGAGACCCGTCAGGCTCCTGGTCATCCCCCGCACCTGTATCCAGGGGGTGCGCCTGCAGACGGGATTTGAATCCCGGTCCCCGGATGGACCGGTTGACGGCTGGTTCTACATGACTGCCACGACGACCGGTGCCCAGGGCAGACGCTTGGTATGCACAATCCTGGACAATGGCCACGAAGTGGCACGGCAGGAATTTTCCGTAGAGCGGAACCTGGTGGCTGGACGTGTGGAGGTATCCAATGCCCGGCTTTGGAACATGTCCTCTCCCTTCCTGTATCAGTGCGTGTTTTCCTTGCGCGATGCGGACGGTGCGGAAATCGATCAATACACCCTGAACACGGGCATTCGCACCGTGCAAGTGCAGGACTCCCGGATTCTGCTGAATGGCGAGCCGATCTTTCTCAAGGGTTTTGGCAAACATGAAGACTTCCCCGTGCTGGGCCGCAGCTCCAGTCTGCCCCTCATTGTCAAGGACGGGGCCCTGTTGGAGTGGATCGGGGCAAACTCGTATCGGACCTCGCATTATCCCTATGCGGAAGAGGCCCTGGATTACGCAGACCGGACAGGTCTGCTGATCGTGGACGAAATTCCCGCGGTGGGGCTCATGTTTGATGCCAAGGCCGAACGCCAGGAGACCCATCTGCAGATTTGCAAGCAGCAATTGTCCGAACTTATAGCGCGGGACTGCAACCACCCCAGCGTGATCATGTGGAGTGTTGCCAACGAGCCGATGCCGGCCAACTTCCCGCAACGGTTCCAGGGCCAGGAAGCAGATCCGGAGGCAGACGCATCGGGAACGCGTTTCTTTGCAGAACTGATCGATCATGGCCGACAGCTGGATGACAGCCGCCCTTTCACGCTGGCCGGAGTCATGGGCGGCCCTGTCGCATGGCTGGAACTCTGTGACGCGGTCATGGTAAACCGGTATTGGGGTTGGTATGTCCTGGGCGGCCAAAGAGGCTTGGCCCGCCGTGCTTTGCAACAGGAACTGGAGGCGCTGCACGCCCGGTTGCAGAAACCCATCATCATTTCTGAATTTGGGGCGGATGCCATTGCCGGTCATCACAGCCAGCCCGCGGAAATGTTCTCGGAGGAATACCAGGCCGAAATCCTGGAGGACTATCTGGACACCGCCGCCCAACTTCCCTACGTCGCGGGGCTGCACGTCTGGAATTTTGCCGATTTCAAGACCGGCCAAGGGATCATGCGCCCTGCCGCCATGAATCACAAGGGCGTCTTTACACGGGACCGAAGGCCCAAAATGGCAGCCCACTTCCTGCGTTCCCGGTGGCACGACGCCTGCGTGGATCAGTAGCTCTGGTGGCGGCCTGCACAGTCCGAATCGAAAACAATGCTTAATGTGTGGCCTGGTTACCCGAGGCCACTGCAAACGGTGCCCCATGTTATAGTGCAGTCGCGCGGGCTACAGTGTCCCCACTGAGGCTGTGCCTCAGTCGCTACCGGTTGTTTGATTGACGGAACGGGGACCCGCAGCGGGATTGGATGTCCTGGTTCTGTGGCCGACCGGCTGCATGACCGAGGATTGCACCACGAAAGATCATGTTCTGCAAGGTGGCGTGCCGAGGGCCGAGACATTGGAGGTTGACACTGCAAGAACCGGGCAGGGGCCAACCCAAAACCTCCGTATGATATAGAGAGGGGAATGTAAAAAGGACTGACCAACTATTGCGCTCGATCCGAGTTGGTCATTGCCAGTACCAAAGACGGTGTATACCGGGTCCAGCGAGAGCAGGCAGAGGTGTGCCTGCAGCGGCGCAACGTCTCGGGAGAGCACAACACCGCTTCTCCACTTCCTGTGGCACCCGCGCCGGAGTCTTGCTCTGCAGTGTGGGTCTTGATTTCGTCGGAGACGGGGGCGCGGCGGTGGTGCGCAGGCGACAGGACCTCCCTGTTCTCGCCATGCTTTGTGCTCTGCGCGCATTAGGGGGAACTCCAGGATTCTTTCTGGCCCGGATCCTGAGAGGGGTGCCGACCCTCCAGTGTTTCCCTTTGGTACGGGGACGGTGCAGAGCAGCGGCGCTGTCGGAGTTATCCACCCGGGGTGCGCAACAGAGGCTTCGGAGTTTGGGATCATTGTAACCGGTCCCTTGCGTTAGGCCCCAACGACCGGACAACGGCCGGTTGGATGTATTGCCCCTGGTTGTTAGGCAGTATAATTGTTAATTGTCGAGACCGCAGGTCCAAATGCGGCCACCCAGCTTCAATTGAACAACTGCAGGGATAAGGAAGGGAAGCCGATGCCTAGGAAAGTGACGCTTTTTACAGGCCAGTGGGCCGATTTACCGTTGGAGACGCTGGCCCAAAAAACCAGTGAATGGGGTTTTGACGGGCTGGAATTGGCCTGCTGGGGAGATCACTTCGAAGTGGACAAGGCTTTGTCTGACGACTCGTATGTGCAGGCCAAGCGGGATCTGCTGGAAAAGTACCACCTGGGTTGTTGGTCCATTTCCAATCATTTGGTCGGGCAGGCGGTCTGTGATCCCATCGATGCCCGTCATCAGGCCATCCTGTCTCCCGAAATCTGGGGCGACGGCGATCCTGAGGGAGTACGGCAGCGGGCCGCCCAGGAAATGAAAAACACAGCCTCTGCCGCCAAACTCTTTGGTGTGGATGTGGTAAACGGCTTCACCGGCAGTGCCGTGTGGAGCAAGCTGTATTTCTTCCCGCCTACGTCACAGGCCGACATTGACGCAGGCTATACGGATTTCGCGCAGCGCTGGACTCCTGTCCTGGATCACTTTCATGCCGAAGGCATCCGCTTTGGTCTGGAAGTGCATCCTACCGAAATTGCCTATGACATCATTACTTTCGGCCGCGCCTTGGAGGCTGTGAATTCGCATCCGGCCTTTGGCATCAACTTCGATCCCAGCCATCTCGTTCACCAGTTTCTGGATCCGGTGGAACTGATTAACGCCTATCCCGATCGCATCTTCCATGCCCATGTCAAGGACAGCAAAGTGCAGCTGACCGGTCGCAACAGCATTCTGTCCAGCCACCTGGACTTCGGGGATCCCAATCGGGGCTGGGACTTTGTGTCCCCGGGGCACGGAGACGTGAAATGGGATCCCATTATTCGGGCTCTGAATCGCATCGGCTATGCCGGCCCCCTTTCGATCGAGTGGGAGGACAGTGGCATGGACCGGGAGTTCGGGGCCCAGGAATCCATGCGGGCCGTGCGCGACTTTGATTTCCCGGCTTCCGACCTTGTCTTTGACGAAGCATTTGCAGAGTGAACCCTTAACACCAATTTTCTTCAGGGAGGCGGTAGATTTATGAGTGACGGCAGCGGTTTCACAGCCATGGCAGGCGCCAAAGCCACCGGGGCAGCCCCCGAAATCGGCTTTGGCATGTTGGGGTACGCGTTTATGGGCAAGGCGCATTCCAACGCCATGCTCAAAATTCCGCATATGATGTATCCGCCACCGGCGATCCCGGTGCTGGAGGCCATTTGTGGCCGGGATACCGAGGCTACGGCAGAAGCGGCCCGGCGCTTCGGGTACCGCAATACGTACTCCTCGTGGGAAGCCATGCTGGAGAACGACAACGTCCAGGTGCTGGACAATGGCGGGCCCAATAATATCCATGCCGCTCCTTCCCTTGCGGCCGCCGCGGCGGGCAAACACATTCTGTGTGAAAAACCGCTGGCCCGTACCGCCGCGGAAGCCAAAACCATGCTGGACGCGGTCAACCAGGCCAACGTGAAGGCCATGGTGGCCTTCAATTACCGGTTTATTCCGGCCATTCGCCAGATCCGGCTGTTGATCGATCAGGGACGGCTGGGCCAAATCTACCACTTCCGGGCGGTGTATCTGCAGGAATGGATCATGCCCCATTACAACTTGCCCATGATCTGGCGGCTGCAGAAGGATCAGGCAGGTTCTGGGGCCCTGGGTGACCTGGGAGCCCACATCATTGACCTGGGCCGCTACCTGGTAGGCGACGTGAAGAGCGTTGCGGGCATGACCCGCACGTTTATCGAGGACAGGCCCTTTGAAGACGGATCGCCGGGCAAAGTGGATGTGGATGACGCCTTCGCCGCCCTCCTGGAATTCGAAAACGGGGCCTTGGGTACGGTGGAGGCCACCCGTTTTGCCGGGGGACGCAAGAACGGCCAGCGCATCGAAATCAATGCCGAGAAAGGCAGTGTGGTCTTCAATCTGGAACGTCTCAATGAACTGGAGGTCTTCTGGAACGAACCTGAAGATCCCAACGTGAGCGGTTTTGCCAACGTGCTGGTCTCGGAACCCAGCCATCCCTGGTGGGAGAACTGGTGGCCTCAGGGGCACATCATCGGCTGGGAGCACACCTTTGTGCACGAGATTACGCATCTGCTGGACTGTATCGTCAATGATCAGGCCATAGCGCCGGTGGGCGCGGATTTTGAAGACGGTTATCGCAATGCAGTCATCTGCGATGCAATTCTGAAATCGGCAGAAACCGGTCGCCAGGTAGATTGCCAGTACTAAAAGACGGTTGCAAGACGGAACTACGGGAGCCGGCAGCACAACCGGCTCCCTAATTTTTGCAGGAGGACCCTTGGATGAGTGATGCCTATACTCCTCAGCCTGAGGACAAATTCACATTCGGTCTCTGGACAGTGGGCAATATCGGCCGGGACCCGTTCGGAGATCCCGTGCGCTCGGTCCTGTCCCCGGTAGAACTGGTGCATCTCATGGCGGAGGTCGGGGCTTGGGGCGTTAATTTCCATGACAACGATCTGGTGCCCATCGATGCCACGCCGACCGAACGCGATCGGATTGTGCGCGACTTTGAAAAGGCTCTGCAGGATACAGGTCTGGTGGTGCCCATGGCCACGACCAATCTTTTCACGCATCCGGCTTTTCGGGACGGGGCTTTCACCAGCAATGATCCGGAAGTCAGGGCCTATGCCTTGCAGAAGACCATGCAGGCCATAGATCTGGGCGCGCATCTGGGAGCCGACACCTATGTCTTCTGGGGAGGCCGGGAGGGTACCGAGACCGATGCCGGCAAATGTCCCGTCAGCGCGGGCAAGTGGTTCCGGGAGGCGATCGACTTCCTCTGTGCATATGTGCTGGACCAGGGGTACAATATGCGTTTCGCGCTTGAGCCCAAGCCCAATGAGCCGCGCGGCGACATTTATCTGCCGACCGTGGGCTCCATGCTGGGCTTCATTGCGACTCTGGCGCATCCTGACATGGTGGGCGTAAACCCGGAAGTAGCCCATGAACATATGGCCGGTCTGAACTTCCTGCATGCCGTGGCCCAGGCCTGGAGTGCCGGCAAGCTGTTTCACATTGACTTGAATGACCAGAACCTGGGACGGTATGATCAGGACTTCCGCTTTGGCTCCCATAACCTCAAGCAGGCCTTTTTTCTGGTGAGGTTTCTGGAAGGTGTGGCTTATGATCAGCCCCGGCACTTCGATGCGCATGCCTATCGCACCAGCGACTACGCCGATGTCAGGGAATTCGCCAGAGGCTGTATGCGCACCTACCTGATCCTGAAGGAGAAGGCAGCCCGGTTTGAAGCGGATCCGGCAATCCGCGGACTGTTGGACGAGATCGCGGCCGATGACGGTTCCATGGCGCCCTTTCAAGGGGCCTACAACCCAGACAAGGCGGCGGCTTTGAAGAACCATGTGTTCGACCGGGAGGCCTTGGGCCAACGCAGCCAGCCCTATGAGCGTCTGGACCAGCTGGTAATCGATCTGCTGTTGGGAGTCAGGTAAGACCCGTTCCGCGCTACGGCGCAGGCCGATCACCGGCGGGCAGCCGTCCGCTGGCCCTGTGCCCTGTGCAGCCGCACCGGCCCTGTCGGATTGTTACTGTCCAGGAGACAACATGTATAAGTCATTGAATACCCAGATGCTGGGACACAAGGTATCGTTTCCCGAACAATGCAGACTGGCGGCCATCCACGGCTTTGACGGTGTGGACCTGGACGGGAATGCTCTGCAGGACCTGGATGCGGAATCGATTCAGGAAAGTCTGTCGACTCATGGTTTGGTCCCCGGCATTGTCGGCCTGCCCGTGGGGTATGGCGGTACCATGGCGGAGCTGGATGCGAATCTGGAGGCTTTGGACGCACTGGCCCCCAAGGCTGTCCGGCTGGGCTACAACCGCACCACCACGGTCATTATGCCGGGCCATGCCACGATGCCGTTCCGCGAGCACTTTGCCTTCCTGGTGAAGCGGTTGTCCCCTATTGCGTTGCGGCTGGATTACTATGGCATTCGCCTCGGTCTGGAGTTCATTGGCCCCAAGACGCTCCGGGATACCCTGCACCACCCCTTTTTGCACACCTGGGATGGCGTGCTGGGGCTGTGTGCGGCTGTGGGCACACCGAATCTCGGCCTGTTGGTGGACATCTTTCATCTCTATACCAGCCACGCCAGTATGGACGAGATGGGACGGCTGCGCAACGAGGACATAGTCCTGGTGCACCTGAACGATGGCAGAGCCGGTTTGGGCCCCGACGAGCAAATGGATCTTGAGCGCGACCTGCCCGGCGCCAACAACGTCACGGATATCCGCAGCCTGCTGCAGGCTTTGGACAACATGGGCTATGACGGCCCCTGTTCTGTGGAACCATTCCTGCCCCGCTTGCGGGCAGTGCGGGCAGAAGAGGCCGTGGCTGAGACTGCCGCCAGCCTCCAGAAAGTCTGGACCGAGGCTGGCCTGCGCTGAACAGGCAGACGACTGCACGGCCCGTCCGGCCCCGCGGTCGGGGATGGTTTCCGCAGGGATGCGGGCTTGGGGCCCGGCGGGTGTGGCAGACCGTCAGTCAAGGATGTTCCGGTCTCCGCGGGGCCGGGTCCGCAACTGCCCGCCTGGTCCGCGGAGCCCGCATATGGCCTGCGAGTCCCGGTATACATATAAAAGAAGGTGGGTCGCGCAACCCACCTTCTGCGTGTCGGTTTTCGAGGCAGCCCGCCCGAATGGAGGCTACTTCTGGCTCTCCAGGTATGTAACAACATCTCCTACGGACTGCAAACCTTGAGCCTCCTCGTCACTGATGTCGCTGCCGAATTCTTCTTCAAACGCCATAATCAATTCCACGAGGTCCAGGCTGTCCGCATTGAGATCATCCCTAAAGTTGGCTTCCTTAACAACGGCTTCGTCTTCCACGTCAAGATGGTCGATGATTATTGTCTTGACTCTGTCGAAAGTTTCACTCATTGATGATGTCTCCTCAAGCAGGCCCGGAGCCAATGGGCCCCGTCTTGGATGCATTGATCCACAACTGCGGCCACAGGGCTTGCATGGAACCCGGCCGCAGCATTTGCAACAGGAATCTTAAAGGGTGATAGAGTCAGTGTCAACTCAGTCTGGTCTTGCATGCCCTGCAGATGCGGAGTGTGGCATGCCGTTTTCTGACTGTTTTCCGCTCCCATTTCCGGCTGGGGTTTTGGCATGAACTCGGACTGTCACAGTCAGCAGGAGGCTGAGCGGCACGGCCTGCGCAAAAACGATCATATCCGCATCAATCTGGAAGAGGCGGTGGAGGTCGCCGGCGTCTCCACGGGCTTTGAACAGATCCAGCTGCGACATCAGGCTTTGCCGGAACTGGACCTGCACGCCGTGAACACTGCCACCCTGTTTTTGGGCCGCCAGCTGCGTTTGCCTTTGCTCATCAGCTCCATGACCGGTGGTACAGTCCAGGCCCAGCAAGTGAACTGTCGCTTGGCGGAAGCGGCCCAGTCCCGCCAAATTGCCATGGGCGTAGGCAGTCAACGCATCATGTTGGAGGGGCGGCAACCGATCCGGGACTGGAAAGTGCTGCGAGACTTGGCGCCGGACATTCCGCTCTTGGCCAATCTGGGGATTGTGCAACTGAACTATGGATATGGCGTTGCGGAGTGTCTGCAGGCGATCGAGGCGATCGAAGCCGATGCATTGTTTCTGCATTGCAATACCCTGCAGGAGTGCATCCAGGCCGATGGCAATACTGACTGGAGTGGCCTCCTGTCCAAACTGGAAAAAGTCTGCAGAGCGCTTCCCGTGCCGGTGATCGTCAAGGAGGTGGGGTGGGGTATCGATGGCATTATGGCACGGCGGCTGCGCGCAGCCGGTGTAGCCGGTATTGATGTTGCGGGGACGGGTGGCACGTCCTGGAGCGAAGTGGAGAGGTACAAGGCCGCGGATCACAGGGCCCGGCAAGTGGCCTTGGCTTTCCGTGCGTGGGGTATGTCGACAGCCTACTGCCTGCAGAGTGTCAGGACGGAATTGGCCGCGCAGAGAGATGAAGAATGCCTGCTCATCGCCAGTGGCGGCATCCGTACCGGCATAGACATTGTCAAGGCCCTGATCCTCGGAGCGGACTTGGCGGGGGTGGCGGGCCCTTTTTTGAAACAGGCGGTCAGGTCTGTGGATGCTGTAATCGAGGAGATAGACACGCTGCAAGCGGTTCTGCAAGTTGCCATGTTCTGCCTGGGCACCGGATCAGTGGCAACGCTGCACGGCAATGCCGAACTGCTGGTATCCGCCTCAAGGAATGTCTGAACAGGCGCGGTTTGCACACCCGGAGAGCGGGACGCAGGCCTCGCGCGGCGTGTGTGTTTGTTCTTTCCATGTCGCTGTCGCTTGGCTACGGTGACCTTTTGCGGTCTGCAGCCTGGGGCTCCCCGCTGTGTGGCACCCTGTGCGACCCCGGAGACGCACAATCCTGCAATGGGCCTCGCCGTGACAGGGGGATGTCTTCTCGCACCAAACTGCGCCTGCCGTCTCCCCGTGTATGATGCGGGTCATCCGCGATGGAACGCAACCGCGGCTGTGCCCTGCCGAGACAGGCCCAGGCATGGACAGCGGCGTGTCGCTCTGGCACACTGGACACGGATCGATCCGTCCATACGGCACAGGCCGCCGGTCCGCGTGCCGTCACCGTGCGGCCTGTCCCGACTCCGCCATCCCATGAGAGAGGCTTGCTGTCGTAACCATGTCAGACACCGATTTACAATCGTTCCTGCGCACTTGGCGTGGTCCCATTGAGGCCACGCTCAAACAGTACCTGGAGAGTCCCGATCCGGCTCTGCGGGGTCATTACGGCATGATGAAATATCACATGGGTTGGGTGGATGCCGACATGGAACCCCGGATCCGGGCTGCAGGCAAGCGGTTGCGTCCTACCTTGCTGCTGCTGGTGTGTACGGCGATGGGTCATGATCCGCAGCCGATGCTGGCTGCGGCCGGGAGTATGGAGATCCTGCACAACTATTCCTTGTTGCACGACGATATAGAAGATCTGGATGAAGTGCGTCGCCACTTCTCTACGGTCTGGAAAGTGTGGGGCAATGGCAAGGCCATCAATGCGGGGGACGGCATGTATGCCTGCGCCTTCCGCGCGATGTTGGGGCTGCAGGACGCGGGCGTGGCCCCGGACCTGACTTTGCAGTCTCTGTCACTGTTGTCGCGCGCATGTGTACAGCTCACGGAAGGCCAGTTCCTGGATCTGGATTATGAAGATCGCGGCCGCCTGACCTTGGGGGAGTACATCTTTATGGTCAAGAAAAAGACGGCGGCCCTCTTCGCCACCTGTCTGGAAGTGGGCGCTTTGCTGAGTTGCTGCGCGGAACGTACCCGTCTGCTCTTTGGCCAACTGGGGGAACACTTTGGAGTTGCCTATCAGATGCTGGACGACGTGGCCAACATCTGGGGCGAGACGGACGAAACCGGCAAGACATCCTGCAAGGACATTGCGCAACGCAAGAAGAGTCTGCCTATCGTGCTGGCCATGAACGATGCGGCGTGTGGCGATTGTATGCGTCGGCTGTATGCCCTGGATAGCGGCCAGGACATTGCCCAGCCCGTGCTGGAGCTGCTGCACCGGCAGGGCATTCGGGAGCAGTGTCTGGTGGTCCTGGGGCAGCGCAGGGAGCTGGTGTGGGATCTGCTCCATGCATTGCGTCGGGAGACCCGCGCCAATGTCAACGCAGACCTGTCGACATTGGCAACCTACCTGGACTTGCTCTTGACCATGCCGTCTGCGTCCTGAGGCAGGTCCGTCTCGGGCGGACCTGCCGAATCCAGGAGCCCGTCTGTGACGGGCTCCTTCGAATTCAGGGGTGCGGGGAGATTTCCAATTTACCGGATCCCGGCCATCTCCTGCAATGTACGCCAGTTGGACAGCCGATCCTCTTGCGAGCGCAAGAGGGTTTCCGAGGGATTCCCTTCTCGGTCAAACTGTTTGGCGAAGCGCCCTTCTGTGCGGGCAAACGAGACGAAGTCGATTTTCTCGCCCGTTTTCGGCACTACGTACCAGTCTTCCTTGGCCGCCGGATTGCCTTGCAGGCTCAACCGTGCCTTGATGGTGTCGCCCTTGCGGGGATCGTATACAAAGACCGGAAAGGCCCGACTGTCCACGGCCAGCTTCGCCTGGTGGCGGGCCATGTCGTCGGCCACGCCATGTTCCGGCTGACATGTGGTGAAAGTGTTCACCACCGCTGGACCTTCAAACGACGCCGCCTCCAAAATGGATTTGTAGAAATGGTTCGGAATGGACGCCACGGTCTGCGCTACATAGGTGTTGGGATGCATCATGGCAATGCGGCCCAGCTCCTTGCGCAATTCGGTCTTGCCGGGCTTGGTCTTGCCAAAGGCATACATCTTCGAATCCTGACCGGTGTAGGAACCGGTACTGGTCTGACCGCCTGTGTTGGAGTAGACCTGTGTGTCCAGCACCAGGACCTTGATATTCATGCCGCTGGCCAGCATCCGGCTCAGGGACTGGAAGCCGATGTCCAGCATGGCGCCATCGCCGCCCATGACCCACAGCTGCTTGTCTTCCCAGCCCTGCTGGTCCCAGCGCATGCGGATGCCCATGGCAAAAGCCGGGCCATTCTCGAACAGCGAATTGCTCCACGGCACAATGTACGGGTTGTACGGATATGTGCTGCCGTATACCGTGTTGCACCCTGTGCTGGCGGCAATGCCGATGTTCTCGGCCCCATAGACATAGCCCAGCGCGGCCAGCCACATGCGAATCACCGTGGCTTCGCCGCAGCCGGCACAGGAACCGGCCCCGCCGACATACAGCATGCTCTGCTCCGCCAGCATCATGTCCACGGCCACGCGTTCGTTGATGAACTCGTCCGGCGTGGGCGGCAGGTTGCGGAAGAAGTTGATACTCTTCTGGTAAATCGGGACCGTCTTGTCCTCTTTCTGGATCATCTTCAGTGCGTTGTAGCCCAGGTCGGCGCAGGCCTCCACACACTCCGCGCAGCCTTTGCATTTGGTGGGGTCAATAAAGATGCCGAACTTGCCGGGCTCTTTCTTGCGTTTGGCCGGCACCTTGAAGAACTTGTTGGTCTCCGCAAACTGCAGCGCCATGAAGTCCCGTTCCGACTCGGATGCAATATCGGCCAGCGCGTTTTCCAGGACATCCACCTTGACCACCTTGCCCAGGATGGCCGTGTCGGGACACTGGTTGACACAGCTCATGCAACCGGTGCAGTTGGCTTCGATGTACTCCGGAATCTCGGGCGCGATGTAGCTGAAGTCTCGAGCCACACCGGTGCCACTGGGAATGGCGGACCGGGCCGTTCCCACATCGGCCGGCAAGTGCTTCTCGCCCGTGCCGTCGTTGTAGCCGGCCACGATGCGATCGAAGAAATCGTTTACATCAACGACCAGCGAGTCGAAACCCTCTCCGGTGCCGTTCTTGGTGCGGCTTATTTTGGTGACATCAATCAGATCAGTGGTTACACCCATGTCGTGTCCTTTGGTGGTGCATAGGGACAAAAAGATAACTCTTCGGCCTATGCAAAGAGCTCAATTTCGATCGCCGTGTTGAATTTCGGCGCGGAAATCTCCAGGGCCATGACCTCGCGGGACAGCTCGATCACGGAATCGTATCCGCGCTGCACGGCCCGCAGGTTGGCCTGCACCACCGCCTCCCCGCGCTTGCCAAAATACTTTCGCAAGGCATTTTCAGCCCGTTCCATAACCTCCGTGTAGGTCATGCCCGCTTCTTCCGCAAACGGTGTGATCTGCAGGAATATACCCAACAGCACAATGCCTTGCATCCGCACGGACAAATCGGGTATGGGCGCTTCCTCACGGGCGATCAGGGCGCCGTCGGCGGCGAACACGCGCAGGCCTTTCTCCCGAATGACTTTCTGCGAATCGGGTGGAATGTCGGCCCAGATTTCCACCGGGTCCGTCTTGGAGGTCTGCACAAAGATGCTGCCGCCCTCCAGAATGCCACTCAACGGATTGCTGGTGACAAACGCGTTGATATCGTTCATGGGGACAAAATCCACATGTTCCAGTTCACAATGTGTGAGGATGACATCGTCGGCCACGGTCAGATAGTAGGTCGTGGGCAGACCTTTCTTCTCGGAGCCGTACTTGGGATAGGCCTGCACCTTCTTGCCGAACACATCCCCGGCAATGGTGGCAATGACCTTGTTGGTGGTCACGGACCCGAACCCGCCGACCGAATGGCCACGCATGGAAAAGGCTCCGGCGGGGCGCAGATCCGGATCGGGTTCCGGGGGCAGGGTCAACGCATGCTCGATGCCCAACGCAAAGAAATACCGGTCACCTTCCAGCATGTTCCGCACCACGGCCGCGAAATCGGAGGGCCGCACATCCCGACTGCCCAGCCCGGCCACGCCGCTGAAAATCTGGGGCATCCGCGTGAGCGGGGGAAAGGCCGGATGGCCCATCAGGGCATCGCTGAACGCGGCCTTGATGTCGTTGGTCAGGGGGTTGTTGGGGGCCAAGGCATCGTCCATGCGTTCGATGATCGTAAAGGCTTTGAGGCCCTCCAGTGCCTTTACGAGCTGCGGACCCGGAAAAGGGCGGTAACAGGTAACATGCACCACGCCCAGCTTGATGCCATAGGTTTCCCGCAGATAGTCAATGGTGGCGCGTGCTGTCTCGATGTAACAGCCGATTCCCACAATGGCATAATCGGCGTCCTCCATCCGATATTGCTCGATGACCTCGTACTTGCGGCCCGTGGCAGCGTAGAACTCCGCAAATGCCTGCTCTACCGCCGCCGGGATCCGGTCGTAGTAGTGTCGTTGGGCGACAATCCCTTTCATGTAGCTGTCCTGGTTCTGCACCACGCCGGTCATGATCGGGTTGAAGGGATCGAAGAGATTGGGAATCTTGCCGGCTGGCGGTCCCACAAACTCCTTCATCAGTTCCGGTTCCAGCAACAGCACATCCTCTACCGTGTGCGTGGTCAGGAAGCCGTCCTGCACGTTCAGGAAGGGGGTCTGGGTCTCTTCGGCGATGCGCCGACTCATGAGAGCCAGATCGCCGGCATTCTGCGCGTTCTTGGCAAACAGAATGCCCCAGCCGCAGTCTGCCACGCACATGACGTCGTCGTGCCCGGCATGGACATTCAGTCCCTGCCGTGTGATCGCGCGGGAGCCAATGTGGAACACAATGGGCAGCCGCTTGCCGCTGATGGTATAGAGCACTTCCTTCATCAGGACCAGGCCTTGCCCCGAAGTGAAGTTGCTGATCCGGCCGCCGGCCAGGGCAAAACCTTCGCATGACGTAGCGGCACTGTGCTCGGATTCCGGTTCCAGAAACATCAACGGATCCCCCCAGAGATTGGTGGCCCCGTTCGCGGAAGCGGCCCCATACCCGCCGCCCATGACGGTGGTGGGGGTAATCGGAAAGGCACAGGCGCCCTGGGTGATATGGGTCTCCACCCAGGTCACGGTACCGGACCCATCGGCGGTCGTCGGGATGCCGGGATAGGGAAACCCGGCCCTCGTCCCATTCAGAGCCACCCGTCCGTTGGGACTCAATTTCCCGTTGCTTAAAGGTCTACTTACCATGCCATCACCTCTACCTCGCGCGCTCCGTCCGATCTGCCTTGTTCCAAGGACATCCAGCCTGCCGTACAGCACGACAGGCGAACCCGTTCCTCGCGTCAAATTCGATCATAGCACAAGCCCGAACGGCCGCCTTGGATTGATGGCCCTGCCAGACAACCCCTTGGGGTCCGGGAGCCTGCTCCCGACAGTTCCGGCACAGACCGGCCCCGGGGCGCGTGAGCGTCCGCCTTGATGATGCAACCGGGCCCTTTCAATCCCGGTCTGACTGCACTCCACCGGTGCGGGGCCGCGGTGGCAGAGGCGGTCCGACATGCACGCCCTGGGTCCGCAGGTATTGCAGCACCAGCTGCTGTACTGCGGATATGGTGCAGCAGCTGGTGTCGATCTGCAAGTCGGCGTGTGCCCTGGCGTGCGCCAGGCGTCGCTTCTCCATCCGGAGCCAGGCCGCGGTCCATGTGACATCGGGACGACGGGCCCGTTGTGCTTCCAGCGTGGCCTCCAGATAAATGAGAATCCGGGGGGGATGGAGGCGCTGCCACATGTCCGGGACCTGACTGTGTTCCTGCCCGGCCGCCCGGGCGTTTATGCCCTGCGCGCGCAGGCCCCGCACCAGTGTGCTTTTGCCGGCGGCACTGGTGCCCGTGACCTTGACCTGAGGCAAGTCTCTGCGCATGGGGAACACCGGGGCCGACGGCCGGATGGGGCTCCTAGATTGGCGTGAGTGGAAAATCCACGGTCATGTGCCGTGTCTCCGATTCCACGGGGCGGAGCACGATCTTGAGTACCAACACCGTCAGATCGTCGCGCGCCCGGCCCTGGTCCATCTCCAAGGCTGCCTCCAACAGGCCGCGGGCCAACTCCGCGGCCGATCCGGCCCGACACTGTTCCAGACCATCGACCCGCGCCGGCAAGTCCATAGGCTGGTCCGTATACCGGCCGGCTTCCCATACCCCGTCCGAGGCCAGGACAATGGTGGTGCCTGTGTCTATCAGCAGTTCGGAAATGTCGGGGCGGGTTTTGCGGTGAATGCCGATGGGATGGCTTTCGGCATCCAGAAGCCGCGCTCCCTGTGGTGTTTTGACCAGCACCGGACAATGGCAGTTGCGGGTTACCAGCAATGTATATGAATCCAGATCCAGACTTACGATCTGCAATTCGGCGCTGACCTGCCCCCGGCGATAGGTCCGCAGGTAGTCATGTGCCGCCCGGGCCACCGCACCGTCCCGCACCCCTTCGGCCAGCAGACTGATGGCCTTGCGTACCACCAGATTGCTGATCAGCTTGGCACTCCGGCCGCTGCGTTGGCCATCCGCCAGCACCGCGCTGAGGCCGCCGTGGGGGCGTTCCACCACTTCCACGGTGTCGCCACTTTCGCGGGTCGCGTACTTGCGCAGTTTGGAGACCGCGATCTGGACAAAGGGCTGGCTGTTCACAGCGGGGTCGGCAGCTAGGGCAGCGGGTCCGCCGGGGCGTCTTCCCCGATGCCCGAAGGCGGCATGGGAACCGGTCGCTGCCGGAAAATCTCGTTTACGTCCATGAAGGGGGCCGGATTGCAGTAGCCGCCCCATCCATTGGTGCGCCGGTAGGGAATGACCTTGATGCCCAAATGCAAGTGAGGCCCGGTACTGTTCCCCGTATTGCCTGACACGCCAAGGCGGGCGCGCGCGGGCAGCATCTGCCCCACCACCACGTCAATCTCGTCCATGTGGCCGTACAGGGATTCACCCCAGTCGTGTGCCATGAGCACGAACTTGCCCAAGCCCTTGGTGCCAAAGCTGATCCGGAGTACTTTGCCCTTGTCGCACGTCAGCAGCGGTGTGCCGACGGGCAGGGCAAAGTCAAAACCGTTGTGCCCGCGCAGCGGTACGCCCTCGTAACTGAACCGGCCATAGAAATCCGGGTTGCTCCCCCAGGCCTGGGACAGGGCATACTGTCCGGCAAAGGGATTGGCGACCTTGATGTGATCGGCCAGGAAGTCATAGGCCAGAATGCGCATGCCGCCGCGGGATTCCTCGGTCACCCAGCCGGGCGGGTGGGTGGTTTCGGGATACTCCAGTTGGACCAGCCACCAATGGAGCCCGTCCACTGCACGCGGACCATCCTGTATGGACATCAGGCCGCGGCGCGGCACGCGGATCAGGATGTCTTCGTCGTCCTTGTTCACGTTGCCCGGAGTGGCCCGAATCCGGACTGCCTGCGGAGACACGTTCATGACCCGATCCCCGATGGCAAAATGAGCCCGTTCCCGCGTGGTCGGAACCCGGCGCGGCACCGGGGCCACCTCTACGGGCAGCGGTTCCCCCGAGATCTGGGTGCGCCCGGCAGTGTCCGTCTGGGCAATCCAGCCCCACTGATTCTCGCGGGAGGACGCGGTGACCGCGATTTGCCACCAGAGCACATCCTCCAGCACTTGGGGGCCGGCCAGAACCTCGCACAACGTGTTGCGCGGCACGGTGTCCAGCAAATCATAGGCGGTCTTGCCCGCGCGGCCCGGACTGCGCTGCAATTCGCACGGCTCAATGACATAGAGACTGTCCCCTGGGTGGAAGGGCGGTTCCGGTGCTGTCGGCAACGTCGGCCGGGTGTCAGCCAGCAAGTCGTAGCCGCCGCGGGACACTTCAGGTACCCAGCCCCGTTGTATGGGAATCAGCCGGGAACTGGTGGCCACTGCCCACCATTGCAGGTCGTCTACCCGCCGCGGGCCTTTTTCGGTGGTCAGTTCCTGCCCCGGCGCCAATTGCACCACCACCCCGTCTGCAGCGCGCAGGGTCAGTCCGGGCACCCGGCGCAGCAGTACGGCACGCTGCACGTAGACGGTCGCGCCCAGGCTGAATTTGGGGCGGGGCGAAGGCGGCGTGCCCGGCACCGCGATTACCTGAATGTTCTTGTCCGTTTCCCCGGTGGTCTCCTGCAACCAGCCGGGTGTGCTGCCGCCTTCGGGCAGAGCCAGCCGGGCACGCCACCAGATGCTTTCTGCCACGTATTGCGGCCCTTCCAAAATCAACCCCGGTGTATTGCCGGGGATGAGACGAATGACATCGCTGGCATCCTTGCCCACAGTGCCCGGGGAATGGCGCAGCTCCGCATCCTGCAGCAGCAAAAAGTATGTGCCCGGGGCCAGGAACTCGTCATAATGGATCGGGGCCGGCTCAAAAGACTCGGTGAAGTCCGGTGCTCCGGAAATGCGTTTCAGATAGGGCTCCCCGTCTATGCCGGCCTGAGGCACCCAGCCCGACACCTGCTGCTGCATCTGATCCGTGGTATGCACCCGCCACCAGACGAGGCTGTCGATCTGCATGGGACCGTCGGCGATGTAGCACTGATGACGGGCGGGCAGCAGGGTCACGGTGGATTCTTCGGTTACGCCAATGAAACCCGGAATCATCCGCAGGTTGAGCGCGGAAACCGTTTCGACCACCACGCCGGCGGTCAGGCTGGTGTGATCCTGCGGATTCCCCGGGTCCGGCAGTGGCATGCGGGCGGGATCCCACTGATATTGCTGGGCCAGTGCCTGGCGCAGATCTTGCTGCACCGCAGGACTGTCGGCCAGACTCCAGCGGTCTCCGGGACTCTGCGCCCAGCGGAAGAGAGACAGGCAACGGATTTGCTGTGCCCCCGACTGTTGATTCCACCGTGCAATCTCCGCATAGGCATTTTGCACCCAACCGGAGTCCCGGTCCGTCCAGGACTGGTACTGATCCGTCTCCACGATGAATACCGGCAGATGCCGCATGTTGAGCGGAATGCTTTGCATGAAGTCCTGGTAGGCCCGAAACCCGACTCTCCGGCTTGCATAGTCCCCCTCCAGCCAGGCATCTTGGGTCAGGGATTCCGGATTCGCATCAACCGTATGGGCTTGCAGCGCAATGCCATCGCAGCCGTGTGGCCCCAGTCGGATCAGGATGTCGTTGAGATATGTGGCCCAGTCTCCTTTTTCGTTGCCCGCGTAGCGGGTCTGGGTGTTCCAGGGGGTGACGGCTCCGGCCAGGACGGTCGCGGCGGGCTGGACAGCCAGAATGGCGTTGCGGCACTGCCGATAGCAGGCCGCATACAGGTCAGGGGTAATGGGAATGCCCCGCGTCGGCCCCACGGCCGTCTGGTGCCCGGCGTAAAGGGCATCGAACCGTTCCGGCAAAGCCCGCAGGACAGCCTGTACCTCCGCCGGGTTCTGGATGTCCCGCAGGATGGGCACGTAGTTGCGGGTGTGGGCTTTGGGGCGCGCGGCCCAGTAATTCATTTCATTGCCGATGACCCAGTTGTGGCATCCCACGGACACGGCGGCAAAACGCGCACATCGTTCGGCAAAACGTGAATACTGGGCCGGTTCCGGGATAGTGCCTGCAGGATTGAACCCGTGTTGGAGCTTGACAATGACCCCAAAGCCCTGGTCCGCCCACGCGCTGTAATCCACACCTGACGCGTCAACCGGGTCCTGGCCGATGAATTCGTTAAAGACCACCCAGCCTGACACTTGCGCGTCCAGCAACAAGTGCTCTCCGCCGGCATCATGCAGGCCGTACAGGAATGTCGGGTCAGTGCTCATGGCACGGCGGAGGCGGGCCAGAGTCAGGTCCGCGGGGGGACGGGGCTGCTGGCGCGTTCCATGCGCAGTTGCCGTTTCAGTGCTTCATGGTACGTGCGCGTAATGGGATATTGGCGAATGAACAGGAGGGAACCCAGGACCATGATAGGCGGTATGATCCCGATAAGGAGCCGCATGGCCAGGTGCACGGATTCCGGTTGTACAATTTGCGTCCCAAACGTACCTTCTTCAAAACCGGCTTGGCCCAATATGAAGTTGACCAGCAACGTCACTGTGGCCGAGCCCAGTTTGCGGAAGAACGTCAAATAGGCGGCAAAAAGCCCTTCGTTGCGCGTCCCCGTCTTCAATTCGTCGTATTCCAGAACATCCGGCAGCATGGTCCAGGGCACCGTGAGGCCGGCACTGTACAGAAATCCCATCCAGGCAAAGAACACTGCCAGCAATGGCAGGCGGGTCTCGGGAAAGAGCGCCAGCACCGGCATGGAAATGCACCAGGTCACACTGACGATGATATAGGATTGTTTCTTGCCCCAGCGACGTACCAGCATATTGACCAGCGGCAGCGAAATCAAGGCCGTACTCAGCAGCACCCCGATCATGGCATTGTCCCAGGGCGAGGTCACCTTCAGGACAATGTTCAGATACCAGACGAAGGTGACTACCAGAATTTCCAGTCCGGCAAAGGCCAGAAAATACGCCGCCGCCAAGGTGCGGAAGGGCTCGTTGCTGAATGCCTGCTTGAAGAGCCGCAACGGGTTGCGCTCAGTCGGTTTCCGCAAATCGGGGTTCTCGCGCACCACGGCCACAATCAGGATCGGCAGCACCATCAGGGAGATTCCAAAAATCCAGCCGACCAGCATGTAACCGCGCAGTACGCTGGGCTGCTCCCCCATTTGCCCCAGGAAGTCCTCGGCCAGCAGCTTGAAGGTGACGCCGATCACCAGCGCTCCCAGAATGAAGAAAGCATTGCGCCAGACGGTGTAGTTGATGCGGGTGTTGTAGTCGTCGGTCAGCTCGGCCAGCAATGCAGTGTGCGGGACACTAAAGAGAGTCAGCATTGTGTCCAGGGCAATGCTGACGACGAGAAAGTACAGGATGAGCCCTGTACCTTCCAGCATGCCGGGGCGCCACCACAGCATGGCAAAACTGATCCCCAGCGGCAGCGCGGCGGCCAGCATCAGGGGACGGCGGCGCCCCCAGGCGGAGTGGAAACGGTCAGAGAGCATGCCGACCATAGGATCGTTGATGGCATCCCAGGCGCGGCCGACAAAGAGAATTTGACCGGCGCTGTTGATGTTGAGGCCCACCACGGTAACGAGGAAATAGTTGAGAAACAGGGAACGGGTCGTGGCGGCAACGGCACCACACCATTCCCCGGATCCGTAGATGGCCTTGAACAGGAGCGGTACGCGTTCCTCAGGGGACATGGGCTGTAGGGGAGTGGAGCAGTGCGGAGTAAAGTGCCTTGCGAGGCCTTCGCCGCATTATAAGGTGAAGCACCGGATTCGGGCTAAGAAATCCGGGAGCCTTCGCTCCATTTCAGGTAGGCGGTCGTCACTGCGCGATTCTCCACGCCGGCGACCGCGATCTCGACCTGATTGCAGACCACCACATCGCCCACCGCGGGGATGCGATCCAGGTGGGCCATGACCAAACCCCCGACCGTTTCCACCTCATCCGTGTCGAACCGCAGGTCAAAATGTTGTTCCAGTTCATCCAGGAGAAGACTGCCCTGCACTTTCAGATGGCCGGGGCCGCACACTTCCCAGGGGGGAGGCTCGCGATCGGTCTCGTCCTGAATCTCGCCGAAGATTTCCTCCAGCAAATCCTCCATGGTGATCAGCCCGTCCGTGCTTTGAAATTCGTCCTGCACGATGGCAATGGAAGTCCGACCTGACCGAAACTGCCGCAGCATGTTGTTGAGAGGCAAGGTGGCAGGCACCAGCAAAGGGGGCCGCAGATGCGCTGTCCAATCCACCGGCTGCGCCGGCACTTGTGAGAGGCGCGCCAGGGTTTTGTAAAAGAGAATGCCCTGCACGCGGTCCAGATCCTCTGCGTAGACCACAAGCCGGGATTTGCGGTGTTGGCGCAGGATCTCCCAGACTTCCGGCAGCGTGGAGGTCAAGGGCATGCCCACGATCTGGGTGCGCGGAGTCATGACCTGTCCTACCGTACGTTCGCCGAAGTCTCCAATATTTTCCAAATAGACAAACTCCTCTTTGGGAATCTGTCCGCGCTCATGGCTCTCTTCGATCAGGATCAGAATTTCTTCTTTGGAGTATGTAGGTGGGCCTGTATGGCTTTTGACAGACACTCCCAGCATGCGCATAAAGGGGATGCCGGCGGTATTGAGCAGATGGGCCACGGGTTTGAGCAAGGTCTCACAGACCCGCATGGTGCCCGCCACGGCCAGGCTTACGCCTACCGGCACCTGTACGGCCATGGACTGGGGGACCAGTTCGCCCACTACCACATGGATGAACGTCAGACCGGTCACGGCCGTCACAAAGGCCAGGCTTTCTATAGTGCCGTGCGACAAGGGCAGTCTCCCCTCCCACACATGCAGCAACCAGTGGGCCACCTTCTCCTCGGCGTACATGCCCAGGCCCAGACTGGCCACCGTGATGCCGATTTGGGCGGTGGCAATGTAATCGTTGCGCCGTTCCGTGTCCCGCAGAATGTTGAGGACATAGGCGGCCTGCCGATGCCCTTCCCGGTGTCGGCTTTCCATACGGGGCAGCGGAGCCAGAATGATGGAGAATTCCGCCGCGACGAAAAGGGCGTTGGCAAGTACAAACAACGTGATCAGGCCAAAGGGCAAAATGGCCCCTAGGATTTCCGCTGCAGCCACTGCAACCTCTCCAACATGCCGGCTTCCAACGGGACGCTGTACGTGGCGCCTGCCTTGCCTGTGGGCCCTTCTGCCGGCCTGCGGCCCGGCGGGCGGCCGTCGGCCTCCGCCGCGGCCTGCAAACCCTTTCTTACGCGCGCCACCGGCCAGTCCAGAAAGCGCGCCAGTTGGCGCGCGGGCAGCGAGGCATCCAGGACGATCCGATCTTCCGACTGAATCCAAAAGCGCGGCGGCTCAACATCAAATTCATCCTCGATGCTGCCCACCACGGCTTCCACCACTTCCTCCAGTGTGGCAATTCCCACCGTCCGGCCGTCTTGGCCCGCGACCCGGACCATATGGACCTTCTGCGCCTGCATACTGCGCAAGGCGTCCTGGACCGGCGTGTTCTCGTCCAGGGTCTCGATGGGATGCACCAGATCGAATTTCGCCGCTTCCCCATTCGATTCACAGAGCAGATCCAACAGATGCACCGTGCCGCGCAGGTCGTCCAGATCCCGGTTGAAAATCGGCATGCGGGAATACGGGGATTCGATCAGCAGCTTGGTCCACTGCTCCATAGGGAAACTGGCAGGCGCGGCGAAAGTGCGCTGTCGCGGGGTCATGATGTGCTTGATGAGAATATCGTCAATGCGGAGGGTGCTGTCCAACCACTCCTGTTCCTCCTGGTGCATGTCACCTTCCTTGAGGTTCTGGCGGGCCAGACTGCGAATTTCATCCGGCGTGAGGACCAGGCCATGCTCATGGCTGACCTCCATCCGCAGCAGCCGCAGCAAGGCCCGGTTGGCCACATTGAAGACAAACAGCAACGGGGTGAAAAGCGTGTAATAGGCTCTGAGAGGACGTACTGTGCCCATCGCCAGGGTTTCCGGGATCCGAATGCCCATGTTCTTGGGAATCAACTCGCCGAAGAATACTTGCGCCAAGGTGAGGACCGACAGGACAGCCGCGACCGAGACGGATGTGGCGGCCGCGGGACTGGCTCCCCAGCGAATGGCCCAGGGTTCCAGACGGCCAGCCAGCCAACCCTGTCCCACGAATCCCAGCACAATACTGCAGATAGTGATACTGATCTGGCAGGTGGCGATATAGGAGTTGAGGCGGCTGGGACTCTCGATAATGTGCAGCACCGAGCCGGCCAGGGCGTTACCCTCCTCTTGCAGCTGTTGCATGCGGGAGCGCCGCGAACCGGCGATGGAAATCTCGGCTGCTACATAAAAGGCGGTCAGCAGCACGATGCCTGTCACTATGAGGATGACCCCGGTCAAACTCATATGTCTTCGATCACTGTTCTGCCCGGACCGGCGGGTCCAAGGCACTGCACTGCGTATGTATTCAGGGTAGGGACAATCTTACAGCAGCTGTGCAATGTAGCGTTTGGCTTCTCTGGGGGTGGAAATCTCACGACAGGCCTCTGCCTCTACGACTTGATCGAGGATGCGCCCTACGCGGGGACCGGGCGGCAACCCGAACCAGTGCTGCACCTCTGTACCTGACACCAGCGGCCGGGGTCTGTGGAAACGGGTTCTCTCCAACATGACCAGCGCTTTTTGCTGCCAGGCCGGATAATCGGCTGTCCAGGCGCTGGCGGATGCCCCCGGCACGCTCAGGGCATGGTGCAGAATCAACAGGGTGTCCATCAGGACAGACACTGCGCGGGTATAGCCGCTGTGGACGATAAAGCGATGCAACGCCCGTGGTTCCATGAGACGGAGTTGCCCGGTCTGCAAATCCCACAGCAACCGGCTCAGGCAGCGGAGCACGGCCAGACTGTGCCGGACTTCCACACGGGCAAACGCCTGGCGTTGGAGATGCGCTTCCAGTGCCAACCAGTAGGGGGACAGAGCATCCTGGAAAGTACCGGTGTCGCACTGGCTGCAGACAGACCAGATGCCGCCTCGGCGCAGCAGGGGCAGGGCCAGTATGGCCAGTCGGGCCCACCAGTGACGTCGTGTGTAGTGCGCCGCCAGGGGCTGGCGCGTCTGCTGTCCCAGATAGCATTGCGTGTCAGACGCCAAGGCCGCCAGGGGCACCCTGCGGGTGGCACCCGTGGCCAACTCTCCCATGCGGTCCACAAAGCCCTGAGCTGCGCCCTGCAGAGGGTGGTCCGTCGGGACCGGATGGCCAAAAGCGGCTTCGTACAGCCGGGTCTCATGCAACAGCCGGATCCCCTGGGACAGAGGGGATCGGCCCTGCAGCAGGATCCGCCAGCCTTCCTCCCTGATCCGTTCTCCGCTCACCGCGTTCAGGGTGACATGGGGGGTGCGCAGAAAGGCCCGCGCATCCGCATGCAGCCGGAGCCGGTGCGTATGCGCCAACCGGACCAATCGCAGCATGCGCAGCGGATCGGCTCGCAGGTTGGCCCTGGAAACGGGACGCACGGTGGCTTGCGCCAGATCGGTTTGTCCTCCGGTGGGGTCCCAGAGTGTTCCGGTTGCTCCGGTCTCGCAGGTTGCGGCGATTTTCACGGCCATGGCATTGATCGTACAGTCCCGCAAGGACAAATCCTGGGCGATGCTGTCCCCCTGCATCGGGGCAATGTCCACGGTTTGGGTCTCCCGTGCGTCCCGCTTCCACAGAAAACGCCAGTGGCCGCGGTCTGCGTCCAACACAAAAGTGTGCCAGTCCAGGGCGCGGGCAATATCCTGGCAGGGTCGGGGGCCGCCTCGGTCATACACCAGATCCAGGTCGGTGCGGTGCGGCACCCCCATCAGGACATCCCGGACATATCCGCCCACAATATAGAGGTCACCGGCACATTGCGGCACCAGGGCGCGGACCAAGGCAATCTGCGGTGCCGAGAGAGGCCAGATCTTCCGCGGCTTGGACATGGGGCAATCAGCGTGTCCTGGGCCGCCCCGAGGCGACTTCCCACCGGAACCGTCCCGTGTGGATTATCCTGTTTCCCAAAGAGACAGTGCCTGTCTCCAGTCCACGGCAAGGCAACACTACAAAACGCCCTGTATCCATAGTCATGCACCTGCTCCGTTTCCCTTGGAAACGAGACGAAAGCAAACGACGCGCCCCGTATGTATTATGGTACATAAATACGCATCGAATTGACAATCGCAGTACGTGATCCGGTTTTGCCAAAATCAGGCCCGTGTCCCCAACTGTGCCTTGGGCATCGTCTCACAGGTGCGGCTGCCGGCGTATCGGATAGCATGGTAGGGATTCTATTCTATATGATGGGCAAAGGGGACTATCGCGCCACGCGAGGCGACACATGGAAGTGAGAGCGGAGATTCAGATTCAGGCCGCCCGACAGGCCGTCTGGCAGAAATTTCTGGACGTTTCCACCTGGCCCCGCTGGCATCTCCAGATTGCAGGCGCCGAGTGGCTGGTGGGACCGGCCTGGTCCGACGGATCGGTGTTGCGGCTTACGGTGTCTCCCTTTTTTGTGCCGGTAGCCGTAACCGCCCAGATCAAGTCGGTTTCACCGCAGAACCTGGTCGTGTGGGAAGGTCATGTCGCGGGTCTGACCGCAGTGCATGTCTTCGAGTTCAAGGACTCGCTGGGAGGGTGCCTGGTGCAGGAGAAGGAAACGTATCATGGTCCCGGCGCCAGCCTGATGTCCTTGCTGCAGGGCCGCCAGGCCCGGGCTTTTCGCATTTCTTTACATAATTTCAAGACATTGGTGGAAGGCAACCGCCCGCGGGAAGCCTAGGCATCGGTGTCTCTGCCGTTTGGAGGTGACAACCGGGAAATGGAGCACGATAGGGAACCGTCCATGATGGACTGGCCGGAACAGACGGAAGAGGCCTTGTGCATCTGGAACAATATCGCGGCCTTTTGGGATGCGTACATGGGAGACGAGGGCAACGAATTCCACCGCCAGCTGGTCGCGCCCGCGGCGCATCATCTCCTGCAGCCGGGCCCGGGTCAACACATACTGGAACTGGGGTGCGGAGCGGGCCTGTACGCGCGGCAATTGGCCCAGGCAGGCGTGTCGGTGGTGGCGACCGATGGCAGCACGGCGTTTCTGGATATCGCGCGGCAGCGCAATCGGGGGAACGGAGTGGTGTTTGCGGAGTTGAACGTGGCGTCGGCGACGCACTGGTCTGCCCTCAAACAAAGGCATCAGCCCTTCGATGCCGTGGTCGCCAATATGGTTTTGATGGATGTCTCCTGTATGGTCCTGTTGTTTCGCAATGTATCCGATGTGCTGCGCCCGGGCGGCATTTGGGTCATGACCTTGATGCATCCCTGTTTCAATTCAGCGGACATCACGTTGGTGGCGGAACAAAGGGAGACCGTGCGCCGCAATGTGCTGCAGGTCAATGGCTACATGCAGGTGGAGCCGTACAAAGGGTACGGCATCGCGATGCAACCCGAGCCCCATATCTACTTTCACCGGCCCCTGCATGTCATTTTCAACGCCCTGTTTGCGTGCGGGTTTACGGTGGATGGGCTGGAGGAGAGAGCGTTTGCGCCCAAACCGGGAACACCGGAGCCGCTCCAGTTCGATGCCATGCCTCAGATCCCGCCGCTGATGGCTATCCGCGCCCGCAAACCGGTTGTATAGGAAGACATCCGCGTTGCACAGGGGAAGTTGCCGATTTGTCAGACCCATACCGGAAACCCAAAGGAGATCCCATGAATTTGCATCTTGAAGGCAGGGTGGCGGCAGTGGCCGCGGCGAGTGCCGGACTGGGATTCGCGTCTGCCTACACTTTGGCTGTTGAAGGGTGCCGCGTAGCCATCTGTGCGCGTCACCCAGACAGACTGGAACAGGCCGCGGAACGGATTCGCACCGAAACCGGGAGCGCCGTGCTGGCCGTTGCCATGGACATGGGGACCCTGACGGGCCCAGCCGATTTCATTCGCGCCGCCACTGACCACTTTGGTGCCTTGGACATAGCGGTCGCCAATGCCGGGGGGCCACCCAGCGGGCGCTTTGACGCGCTCGGCAATGAGGATTGGGAACAGGCTTTCCAAGTGAACTTGCAGGCTACAGTACGGTTGTTCCGGGCCGCCCTGCCCCATCTCTTCTGTAGCGACCAGGGACGGCTGTTGGCGATTACCAGCATCAGTGCCCGGCAACCGGTGGAAAATCTGCTCCTGAGCAATGTGATGCGCGCGGGAGTGCACGGCGCCATCAAGACCCTGAGCCGGGAGATCGCGGATACGGGCGTAACCGTGAATGCCGTCTGTCCCGGAGTCATCCAGACGGATCGGGTCGATGAATTGGCCCGCCAGGAAGCCGCACAGACCGGCATCACCGTTGAGGAGGCGCATGCCCGACGCGCGGCCACCATACCGATGGGGCGGCTGGGCGATCCGATGGAATTCGGCGCCGCGGTCACGTTCCTTTGCAGCAGGCAGGCGGCCTTCATCACGGGGATCGGCTTGCCCGTGGATGGCGGGCTCCTGGCGGGGATGCCGTAGCGACAGGCGCCGCGCGGCCACCGCAGCCGCACGACTCCCGGCCGATGGTCGCCGCACCCGCGTCCAAAGGCCCGGCAGCATCAGTCACACGGTAGCGTACAGGGTCTGCAGGGCCCGTGTGAGGATACGCGTGCTGGCGTGAAATTCCGGCAACGCAATGTGTTCGTGCGGGGTGTGGTCCAGTCGCGAGTCGCCGGGACCATAGGCCACCACGGGACATTGCCAGACCGGTCCTACCACGTTCATGTCGCAGGTGCCGGTCTTGACCGAGAATCGGGCTTTACGGCCGGCTTCCTGCCGGATGGCACCCTGCAGACTACGGCACAGGTGATTGCGCCGCGGCGTGAGCCAGGCCGGTTCCACCCCTCCGAAAGTGATTCGACCCTTGATCGCCCCCCCCTCAAACGGGAAATCCAACGGTCTGTCCGGACTGGTGGCCGCTATGGTTGCAGGCAGGGGGGTACCTGTTTGCCAGGCCAGCCATTCAAGGCTGGCCTGTACCAGATTGTCCAGGTGGAAATGCAAGGGCAGCCGAATGCCGATCAGACATTCGACCCGATTTTCGCTGTGGTGCCACAAGGTCGTGTTGAATTCCCGCAGGCTGGGTGAGGCCTGGTCGTACAGCCGTTCTTTACCTCTGTTCACGAGGGCCAACGTGCTGTGCAGCCACTGCCAGTAGGACGCTGCCAGTTCGGCGATCTCACGGTCCGGACCCGCTGTATGGGCTGTGGGCTGCTGTCCGATCAGGCGGATGAGTACCCGCCCCTTGTATCCGCGGTTGATGGAAAAGGCCCCGCTGGGTTCTCCTATGATGCAATACAGGGGATGGGCTGCCGCGACACCGTCAAATCGATCCCGAATGACGCGGGCCCCTTTGGATGTGGCGGCTTCCTCTTCGACCGCTCCCACCACCACCAGACGCAGGCTGGATGGCAGTGCGGGCCGGGCATTGGCAGCGCTGAGCACGAAATTGGCCAGGGGACCCTTCGCATCCACTGTGCCCCGTCCGTACAGGCAGGGCCCGGCAGCGGTTTCCTTGCGTTCTACCGGAATGCATCCGGGCACAGTGTCGATGTGCCCCAGCAAGACTATGCATTGCGCGGCATCTGCAGGGCCGAATTCTCCCACGGCATTGCCGACCTCGTCCACATAGGCCCGGTCGTACCGCAGCGTCTTCATTTCCGCGACCAGCCAGGCACTGGCCGGTCTTTCCTGGCCGCTGGGGGAAGGAATGGCAACCAGACCCTCCAGCAGGGCCTCTGCCCGACTTTCCGGAATCATGGCGGGATGCAAAAGCTCAGATCGGAAAATACTTGCCCAGCAGTTCGGGGACGGCCTCTACCTGCGCCCGCGTGATGCGGCCGGGATCCGTCTGAATGGAATGCGCCAATGTGTCCGCCTGCGGTGAAGGGGGGGCTTCGGCCAAAAGCATCACGGCCCTTTCTATGGCAGCATTGATCGTGGCAGCATTCCGGGCCACGTTGGCCAGTACCACTTCCACAGACACAGTCTCCTGCTCGTCCACGGTATCCTGGTCGGTGATATGGGCCATCACGGCAAAGCTCATTTCTGCTTCGCGGGCCAGCTGCGCCTCAGGCGATGTGGTCATGCCCAGGATGTCCGCACCCCACTGGATAAAGGTGTCGGTCTCGAAACGGGAGCTGAAACGGGGGCCTTCAATGGTCAGAAAATTGCCTCCCGCGACCACCTGGGCCCCGGTTTCCCGAAGAGCCCTGATGCATATCCCGTTGAGGAAAGGGCAGAAGGGTTGTGCAAAGGGAATGTGGACCACCACGCCCTGCGTACCGGCCTCGGCATCATCAAAGAAGGAAAGGGAGCGCAGACGCGTGTGGTCGTACAGCTGATCCGGCACCACAATCGTGCCTACCTCCAGATGCGGTCGTACGCTGCCGCAGGCATTGGCACTGATCAGGTACTCCACACCCAACTGCTTGAAGCCGTAGATGTTGGCCCGGTGGTTCAGATGGGTGGGAGAGATTGTGTGTCCACGCCCGTGTCGGGCCAGAAATGCCACGTCCTGGCCCTGAATCGTGCCCAGCAGATAGGCGTCTGAAGCGGTGCCAAAAGGAGTTGTCAGCGCAACCTCCCGCAGATTCGTCAGGGCCTCTATCTGATAGACCCCGCTACCGCCAATCACACCGATGCGGGCCTTGTTGCTCATGTCTGTCTCCATATCTTCTACTGCGGTCTTAGGTGCTCCGGCACGGTCTGCCATTCCGGATTTGCTGTGTCTCGGTCCGACAGGATCGGATGGTGCGTCGACCAGCGTATGGCCAGTGCCGAGTCGTTCCAGATCACGCCGTGCTCATCCTGACCATCATAGTATTGGTCGACGACATACAGCAGGGTCGCAGGGGAGAGGCTATGCAACCCGTGGGCCACACCCGGCGGAATGTAGATGCCCAGACCGGAAGCGCTGTCGACCGTGATCAATGTGGTCTGGCCAAAGGTCGGCGAGGATCGTCGCAGATCCGCCAGCCCGACCTCAATCGTGCCGGCCAGCAGCTGCCAGTAATCCGCTTGGTGAAAATGATAGTGCAGACCCCGGAGTACCCCGGCCCGGCTTTCGCTGCGGCTGCACTGCATGGCCTGCCAGCTACGCTGCGGAAACCATTCCTTACGGAACGTCTCACAGAATCGGCCGCGACTGTCGGTCCACCAGCGCGGATACACCAGTTGCACATCCGCGATTTCGGCACAAGATTGTATCTCTGTCATGGCTTGCTACGTCGCTGCACTGTAGGAGTATGTGAAAGGCGGCAAATCCGCTCTTACGTTGGCACTCCGGCACTGTGTTGCGGATGCACCGTGGGGTGAATCGCCTGCAGAAAACGTCCTACCATCTCGGCCCGAAGATGATACGCCGATCGATTCACGATGACCACCGGGTGGCACTGCATAACCTGGTACAGTTCTTCCAGACCATTGGCCTTCAACGTGTTGCCGGTTTCCACCACATCCAAAATCAGGTCTGCCAGACCCGTCAAAGGGGCCAGTTCCACGGACCCGTTCAACTTGATAATTTCCGCACTGATGCCTTTGGACACGAAGAACGCCGAGGCAATACGGATGTATTTGGTCGCCACGCGCAGATGATTCGCCTCTTGCAGCGATCGGCCTCGCCACTCCGGGAAACCCGCCAGGCTCATGCGCCACGTGCTCAAAGGCAACATAAAGGGCTCCAGTACATCCAGATTTTCTTCCCGCAGATTGTCCAGACCCGCCACGCCCACATCCGCCACACCATGGGCGACAAAGGTCGGCACGTCCACGGGTTTGGCCAGGATGTATTCGATGCTGCCGTCGTCGTTGGTGATGGTCAGACGCCGGTCGTTACGCGAGGGCGGTACCCTCACCCGGCGTGCTTGCATATAGTCAAAAAGCCCTTTCACCATGCGCCCTTTGGGTACTGCCAGACGGAGCGGCTGAGCTCCGGCCGGAGCATCGGGACCGGTGCCATGCCTCGCCATGAAAACTGTCTCCGCGCTTCGGCTCTAGGTCTTGGGCAGCAGGTAGGCGGCCACCGTTTGCGGGGCCAGCCGTTGCCTCGTCCATCCTGATTGGGGGGCATCCAGTATCTGCAGGTGGGGGCAGTCTTCCAGCCACCGGGCCGTGACGCGGGCATCCTGACCGGCACCGAGGCCCTGCAGCTGCGTTGCGGTGCGCGGTAGCGGATCGACGATCACGGTCAGACCCCCTTGGCGCAACTCCTTGACGAAGGCCAGACATTGCGGGTCGTGCGTGTTGCCCAGCAGCAAGTCAGGGGCCACCCTCTGCAAAGGATTGGACGACGTTACAGCCCCCGAGGCGCGAATGAGCCGGTCCAGCTGCAACGCACCCCCGACCGCGGCCTGCGGGGACCCGAAATTGCCGACCAGATTGTCGTAGCGACCACCACCACCGGCCACCATGGTGGCATCCGGGAGCAGAACGGCGAAAGTCATGCCCGTGTAATACGTCAGGTCTCGAATGTCAGCGAGATCCAGGATCACATGATCCCCTTCGCCATGGACTGCCATGGCGGCGAAAATATCGCGCAGATTGGCCAAAGACCGTTCCATGCGGGCATTCAGACAACACCCTGCAGCCCGTTCCAGCACTGCGGCCGTGTCTGGACCGCTTAAATGCAGGAGCATTTCCAGGGCATGTCCCCGGGCGCCCGTGAGGTGACTCCGGTCGATCAAGGCGCGCACCGCGGGCTCGCTTTTGCGCCGCAGGGCCTCTCGCAGTTTCCGTTCCAACGCGGGGGGCAGGTGCAGGGAATCTTGCAGTCCCTGATAGTAGCCGGTGTGACCCACCACAAGGGAAAATTCATGCAGCCGACAGGCATCCAGAGCGGCGGAGAGGCAGGCGAGGACTTCGGCATCTGCCTCGGGAGTACCCGCCCCGATCAGTTCTATGCCCAGTTGCCGGAACTCCTGCTGGTAGCCTATGCCCGAAGATTCCTCATGGCGGAAGACGCTGCCGGCATAGCAGAGGCGGTGCGGTCCATCCACACCGGTCATGCGGGTGCCCACCACACGGGCCACGGAGACCGTCATGTCCGGCCGCAGCACGAGTGTCCGGCCTTCCAGGTCAAAGAACCGATAGAGGCGGGCACTGGATGCAGCCTCGATAGGGAGTTCCAGCGTGTCCGCGTACTCGAACATGGGCAGAATCACATCGTTATAGCCCCAGGCCCGAAAGGTTGCCCCCACGATGGTCTCCAGCTGACGCCGCGCGAGGGCTTCTTGCCCAAGATGGTCGCGTACCCCCAAGGGCAGACTTGACAAACGTGTGGAGGTTTGAGGCCGGATATTCAGGGCGGACGACCGATCGCCTTGATATGCAGTAAACACGAAGAACCCCGACCTGGCTATGCGGGTTTGGATTTGGTGCGGTGAGCCTGCAGCTGATCGATCTGGGACCTGGGCGTGATGGCCGCCATCTTCTCCTCCACCTGTTTCACTGCGGACTGTTCCTGTGGCGTGAGGCCCCCGAGCTGCCCCAGCACGGCAGGGGCCGACACCACACGCCTGGCGTCCGTCTGGCCGCACTCGGGACAGGCCGGTATCTGGCCCGTCGTGGCATCTGCCATGGATTTCCACCAGTGGGAAAACATGGTCTGGCAACGAAGACACTGGTATTCGTAAACGGGCATCAGCAAGCTTGGGTCAGGAATGGACCACAGGAGCTCTGGCACGGCGCGGGCAATGCGCCAGCCACGGACTCGTGCATAAGCCGTATCTTACAACGCGCGGCTTGAGTCAGACAGCCTTTTGCGCAGTCTGTGCCAGAATCACTTTCATTGCCGCCACCCTTTTGTCCCCAACGGAACGGGTCTCACCAGAGTGGTCAGGACAGCATCCCCGTAGCCCGGACTGCTGGCCCGAAATCCTGGGACATGGCAGTTTGATGCGTCTCCATTCTTCTGTCTGTCGCCCCTCGCAGCAAGTGTCAAGGCTCGGCATTACCGTTGATACCGGCGCGGGAAGCGGATGTGCCAGCCGAGTGCAAGAGCCACGACTCCACCTCCCAGCTCTCCAGGGCCTTGTCCCGTTGCCCTCCGATGTCGCGCGGCGTCCGGAGATTCACGGCAATGCCGATCACGCGTTTGCCCAAGGCCTGAAATCGGTCACCATAGGCCCGCGCCGTCAACTGTTTGCGCGCTGCCGCCAGTGTGCGGTTCAGTTTGAATTCAAACACCAGCAGCGCGTCAGCCGTCTCCAGGACCGTGTCGGCGATGCCGCGCAGAGTGCGTACTTCCGAATGCGGTTGCAGGCCGGGCAGAAACAGGCAGGCCGTGTGCAGCAACAGCTTGTAGTGGGATTCGTCCCTGAGTTGCTCATATGTGAATGCCTCCAGGAGCCATGGAAAATACCCTGCGGCATCTGGGTAACGGCCTTCTACCAAGGCTGTACGCATGCGCTCCTGATTGTCCAGAAAGATTTCGGTCTGTGAATCGTCGCGGCCGCTGAACAGTTGCAGCACCTGGGCCTTGAAACCCGTCTCCACCTCGCGGTTGGGGTAATCAAGTTGCGGGCGGTGCCCCGCGTCGGTCCGCAGAGTCAAAAAGCCCGTTTGGAACAACAGAGAACGCACGTTGGGATGACCCAGGTTGAAGGTGCTGTCCAAATCCCCCGGCGGGCCCACCAAGTCGGCGACATCATACCGATGGTCCTGCATATGGCGGAAGAGGAACAGGGGGATGCCCACTTTGAGCCACGGCCGCGGGAATCCCCTTTGCCGCACCTCCGCGGCGCGCCGCGGAGTGCTCAACAGTTTCAGTGCGTGCAGGCAAGACAAAGGATTGTATACCGGCGCGCTGGACACGGTGAAACGGTATCCGTTGTAGTGGTCTCGTAGCAGTTTCCGCAGCCTGTCGGGTGTGCATCCGTAATGCCGGGCCCCCAATTCCACGTGGCGTGTCAGGTAACGTCCGACTTCCTCCTCCGTGAAACCGCAAATGGTGGCAAAATCGGCATCGCTGGAAATATCCCACAGATTGTTCAGTGCCGAGAACAGGCCCGCGTTCTGCAACCGTGTAATGCCGGTCAGAAACACGAATCCCAGGTGCTCTTCACTGCTCTTCAGAACACTGAAGAATTCCCGCATCTGGTGCATAGTCGTTGCCAGCTCTTCGACCGGGGGCACGTGATCCAGACCGAAGCGGTTCGTGATCGGAGCATCGTATTCGTCAATCAATACCGCCACGTTTTGTGCATGCCGCTGTCGTAACTGCAGGATGCACCGGCTTAGTGCCGTCTCAGGGGTTGTGGCGGCCGGCGGGGGGGCAAGACCGTGAACCAGGTATTGTTCGTCCACCACGTCCCGCAACGATTGCCGCAGGACCTCCGCGTGCCCGCCCCTGACTCGCAGCAGATCCAGCTTGATCACGGGACACCGCGGAATGCGGTCCCAGACTGCATGGGTGTGAATGGCGGTGCCGGTCAGCAGATCATTCCGTTTTCCGAAAATGTGCTCCAGTGTGGAAAGCAGCAAGGTTTTGCCGAAACGACGCGGCCGGGAAAGCAAGAGATACCGTTCCCCGGTGGCAAGCAGTTCGGCAAGGTGGTGAGTCTTGTCCACGTAGACTTGGCCAGCGGCCCGCAGGTTTTCCAGGCGCGCCAGCCCTGTGGGCAAGTTGAGGTTGGCGGGCTGAAACAAAGCATCCTCGGTGAATCAGACCGGGGTCACGGCCAGGGCGGTACGGATTGCCCAGTGTACCAGTCTGGGGGACGGAGGATAATCCTGATAATCCGCAAGTTCGGTATGGATGTATGTGACACCTGATGCATTGCTGCATGCCAAACCGCTGATAGAGACTTCCGGATATATTGTCAAGACTTCCGACTTGACCTGTGCCGCGCCTGTGAGTTTCATGCCGGTACCTGCCTTGTTTCGCGGGATTGCGCACACATTCAATCCCCCCATTCTGGCGGAGAGCCAGCAGGACAGGACCAAGACAATGGTAACGGTCAGCGGGCTTGTCCTGGTCTGTCTCCCTTGCGCTTGGGCCAATCGGCCAGCGGTGCCCATGCACTTGCTGGACCGGCGCGTTATCCAGTGCCAATACCGCCGCGTGCAGGAGCAGGGCGCTTCCATCTGTTGACAAGGGGGGACTCTTGCCACATTCCCACACTCGCAGCTCCGGTACTGCTGGTCCGGCTGGATCCCCCTCCGTGACAGGCCCGGATCTTCATGCATATATCCAGGGAATACATAAAGTGGCCACCACCCACATGGCGATTTGCAAAGGTACGCCCAGCCGCAAGTAATCTGCATAGGAATATCCACCGGGTTCCATCACAATGGCGTTGGTTTGATATCCCGTCGGCGACATGAAACTGGCGCTGGCCCCGAATGCGATGGCCATGATCAGGGGCAGCGGGTCGATTTGCAGGGATTGCGCCAGGCCCAGGGCAATCGGCACAAACAGGACTGCCACCGCGGCATTGGAAATCAACTGGGTCAGGACGGACGCCAGCAGATACAGGATGCCGACGGTGACGGTCAGACTGGTGAGCCAGGAGCTCTGTAACAAAAACTCGACGATGGGATCAATGATGCCGGCCGCCTGCATGCCCAGGCCCAATGGAATCGTGCCGACCAACAGCATCAGGGTGCGGCTGTTCAAGGATCGAAACGCCTCCTGCAGCGTCAAACAGCCGGTGCCGATCATGGCCAAGGCACCGGCCAGGGCCACCAGTACAAAAGGCTGTCCCGAGAAGGCGCCGGCCAGGATGACGCCGGCCAGGATGACCAGGGCCGTATTGTTATTGCGAAACTGCGCCGCCATCCGCACCCGCTCTTCAATCAGGATCAGACGGTAGCGGTCCCGCAGGGAATTAAGGCTGTCCCGGGTGCCTTCCAGCAGCAATGCATCCCCGCTCCGGAGCTCCCGCTCGGGGTCTGCGTGGCCGGTATGCGTGTCGGGGAGCATGTAGCCCAAGAGCCGCACCGCGTAAGGGTCCAGCGCATCCAGTGTGGCCAGTGAATGGCCGATCAGGGTGGAGTCGGACAGCACCACGGCTTGAATGATCAAACGGTCCCCGGCGGCCTGCGTGAAGGCGGCCCGTCGATCGCGGCGTCCGAAGTCAGGGGCCAGGCTGTGCTGGCTTTGAAACCGTATTACGGCATCCGCTTCTCCGGACACCAGCAATTGATCCTGAGCCTCGACCTCCTCGTCCTCGGCCAGATGGGTAGGCAAGGAACCGTCGGTCCGGCGGTGGGCCAAAAGCTGGAGGACGGCGGGCGCCTGGACGTTTCCGGTTGGCTGCAGGCGGCGCACACTGGAAAGCTGCAGGTGCATGTCCGAAGTGGGCTGCACGCGGTCAAAGACATCGCTGGCCCTGCGGCCGACCAGCGTGGAAGCAGTGGGCACTCGGAAACGGGCCAGATATACCTGGTGTATGGTGGTTCCCTTGGATGCCCCAGGCGTGTCGGGTAACAGGCGGTCGCTCAGGAAGATAATCAGGGTTCCCCCGATCCCCAGGAAGATGATACCCAGCGGCGCGAAGTCGAAAAGTCCGAAGGCAGGCTGTCCCGCCTCCACCTTCAATTCGTTGACCAGGATGTTGGTGCTGGTCCCGATCAAGGTCAGGGTGCCGCCCAGGATCGCGAAGTAGCTGACCGGGATCAGGAGCTTGGAGAGGGCCATTTCATAGCGCAGGGCCAGTGAAATGATGACCGGTACCATCATGGCGACTACGGGGGTGTTGTTGATGAAGGCGCTGGCCAGGGGCACGGCGATGCCCAACAGGATCAGCAGCCGTCGGGACTTGCCCTGCGAAAACTCGGCCAGATTGAGGGTCAGGTTTTCCAAGGCACCGGTGCGCACCAGACCCGCACTCAGCACGAACATGGCACCCACAGTCACGGTAGCCGGATTGGAGAAACCCGCCAGTGATTCAGCCGGTGACAGGATGCCCGCCAGGGCCAGGCTGACCATAATCAGCAAAGCCGTGACCTCCATGGACAGCCACTCTGTAATGAAAAGAAGAGAAGCCCCTACCAGAATGATCAGGTAGAGCATTTCCAATGGCATTGCAATTCAATCCTGGAGTCCCCATGACGCCAGACCGGGCATCCTGGCCGGCCAGGAGGGCCAAGGCTCCTCATGCCCGGCCTTGGGGCCACTACCGGGTAAGGAGAATGCGTACTAAGAGCGGGTGAACGGGTTCGAACCGTCGACATTCAGCTTGGGAAGCTGACGTTCTACCACTGAACTACACCCGCGGGAACGGCGTATGCCCGTCTCGCGATCCTAGCCCAGCCGTCCCCTTTCCTGCAAACCGTGCTTGCAGGCCCTGACCGAGCTCGGAGACGACGCGGTTACTCGTTCGGCGTGTACTCTCGATTGGCGTCCAGCAGCCACAGGACCAAACGGTCAATCTCTTCTTCCGTCATGCGGTCTGCAAAGTCGTCCGGCATGGAATCATCATACCCTGCGACCCGGGTGTTGTCCGGTGTCAGAATGCTGGCCTTGAGGTACGCCGCCGGGTCCGTCACGTTGTCCCGGTAGCTGTCAATCGCATGGACGCTGCCCATGTTGGGGCCTGCCTCGCCCAGATTTCGGGGATCTTCCTCCAGTTCCAGATTGTGGCAGCCTTCACAGCCCATAGCGCTGAAGAGGTAATCCGGGGCGCGATTGCCTTTGGGCAGAATCGAGGAGACCGTCAATTGCACGGGCTCGAATTCCAGTTCCGGGTCCACGCCAATGTTTTGCAGTTCCGGCGGCTTGGACACATCCAGGAAGGGCTGGAACGGGTCTTCTTCCACTGTCTGCTGAAGGGCTGTCGTGCGCCAGTTCATGACATACGCCACGACATCCTCCACCTGGTCTTCCCGGAGCGGCCCCCCAAACTGGCTGCTCCAGGGCACCATGCGGTTGACCCACTGCGAGTTTGCCTTGCTGGGACGGCCGGCGGCCACCGTCAGGTGCACGTACGTGGCCAGCGACAATGTACCGGCCTGTTCGACATCTTCCAGGCGTCGTGTGAAAAAGTAATGGCTGTTGAGGGCCGGTGCGATGCCCGGCAGGCCCTGTCCGCTCTGGCCGTGACAGGTATCGCAATTGTCGGCGAAGATCTTCGCCCCGTTTTCGATGCTGCGGCCTTCCCAGTTTTTGGTCTGCAGGTCCATCCGTGTATCTTCGGTCTGGGCGGTGAGACCCACGCATACCACGATGACCAGGGAGGCCAGCAGCCCCCAGATCAGCTTGTTGCCGATGTTGCGAACGTACAGAGAGCGCATGGTTGCGTGCAATACCAAGGGCGAGAGCGCTTAGCGCGCTTCCCCGTTCTGTTGCTGCAGGAACTGCGGAATGCCGAATTTCTTGAGGCCGTACTGTTCCCAGTAATAGGAGTTTTCATGCAACCAGAAGTCCTGCTGGAAGAACTCCTCGTTGCCCGCAGCGCTGATCCAGTTGATTTCCCAACTGACCCGCTTGAGGCTGTCCTGATCCTGGGAAATGATGATCTGACCCCAGGGAGCATTGAAGTCGTCCACCTTTTCGTCCCAGACTTCAAGAGTGTGTCGGAATTCGTGCAGCAGCTCTGCAAACTCTTCGTTGACCTCGTATTCCTCCCGGGAATCGTAGACGCCATTGGGCAAATGGATGTATCCAATCTCGCGCGCCAGGCCGGACCCTTCCTCCGGCATCAGTTCCTGCACAATCTCCAGGGGCGGGGCGCCTTGGACCGCGTAGCTGGGAGTCCCCATCCAGCTCAGGATGATCATGAAGATACCGGCCACGATGCCGGAGATGGTGGCCACCCGACGGTCGGCCCCGCGGCGGCTGGGATTCCGATCCAGATAGGGAATGGCCATGAGGAGCACCAGCAGGACACCGGGAATGATCACGCCTGCCCACATCTTGTCCGCGATCTTCAGCAAGCCCTGCAGCCAGTAGAAGTACCACGGCGCCACGGTATGGAATGGAGTCTGCTGGGGATTGGCGATGTGTTCCAGAGGGGCCTGGAAGAGGAATACGACCACCGCCGTGATGATGGCCGTGACCACCAGCAAAAAACTGCCTTCGTCCACCAGCACTTCCGGCAGGTAGTAGACCCGGCGATTGGCCGGCACCCGGTTGGCCGTGTCCTCGCCGATTTCCTCTTCCTGGGCCGGGAGACTGATGCCGTACAGAACCACCTTGTAATAGTGCACGAAGAAAAACAGAATCAACAGCAGGGGCAGGAACAGCACATGCAACAGATAGAAACGGAGCAGGCCATTGGCGCCGATGTCCGGTGCCCCGCGGGCCAGCAGGTTGATGATTTCCCCCACAAAGGCGGGAGGTACAGCTTCCGCCATGGACGTACCGATCGTCACGGCCCAAAAGGCCAGCTGATCCCAGGGCAGCAAATAGCCGGAGAAACTCAGAAACAGGGTCATGACCAGCAGGAGCACGCCGGTCAGCCACGTGAATTCGCGCGGTGGCTTGTAACTGCCGGTCAGATAGGTGCGCACCATGTGCAGGGTGACGATGGCCACCATCAGTTCGGCACCGATGCGGTGCAGATCGCGCATGAGCTGGCCGAACGGCACATTGCTGAGCAGACGGATCATGTCTACATAGGCCCGTTCCGGGGACGGGGCATACCAGATCATGAGAATGATGCCGGTAATGGTCTCGAACAGGAACAGGTAGGTGGAGAGCAGCCCCAGCCGGTAGGTGTGGGTGAAGCGCGTGACGCTTTCGTGGTAGTAAGACGGTTTGATGTGCAGCAGAAAGGCGTCGGCATGGGGCTTCAGCCGGGTATTGGGCCGTCCTGGAGGATTGCCCCGCAGCATGCTGCGAAATTCCGTGGAGCTGATGCCGGCTGTCAGATAGACAAATATGCCGTCGAGGCCCTTCAGGAGATCACGATACCACCTTTTGTCGGCGGCCGGTTGTTGTACAGCCATGAGTGCAGTATCTGAGCCGATTTTCCCACCCCCAACCTGCGCGGTGGACGGGTTGCATGCGGCCGGTCCTGGGTCCTAGGAGGCAGACTTTCCTTGAATCTTGCGGCCGGTCTTGATCACGATCTCCAGTCCGTCCGAAAGCGGGACCGGGGGCTGGACCTGACCGTCTGCATCTGTCGTGGCCTCCACGGTGACTCCGTTGTCCTGCAGCTCGATCACAAACTGATCCAGTCCGCGCGGGGCCGGCCCTTCAATGTATTCGCCCTCCCGGGTGAACTTTGAGCCGTGGCACGGGCACTCGAAGCGCCGATTGGCCTCAACCCATTTGTACAGACATCCCAGATGCGTGCAGACCATATACAGGGCCCGCGGCCCGGCCTCGGTGTTGACCAGCCAGAACTTGCCAATCGGATCGCCTTGCGGGGCTGCATCCGTACTGGGCAAACCGGCCACGGATCCCAACAGAAAGTCCCCCCCGAATTCACCGGCGCGAAACCGGGGATACATGAGCAGGCCCGTGGCCACCAGACTCTGGGCCGACACGATGCCGACGGCGGCGCCCCAGGAGTAAGTCAGAAACTCCCGCCGATTGAGTGTACGAATGTCGGTGCGCGGAAACCTGGCTTCCTCTCCGGCGGCGGCTTCCGGGGCTGTCTTCACCGGTGGGGAAGCCGCGGCCCGCGCCGGACTCTGGGCTATCGGGGCCTCGGCCGGGGCTGCTGCCGCGGGAGGTGTCGGGGCTGCTGCGGCTACGGGTCCGGGGTCCGCTGGACGGGCTGCCGCTTCCTGTACCGCTTCCGGTGCAGTCCGGGTAGCATCAGCAGGTGGCGCCACCGCTTCCGGGATGCGGCCCGAGTCAGGCGGGGCAGCTGCAGGAGCCTTTTCCGCGTCAGGAACGTACGTCTCGCCCCGCTTCTCCGCGGCCCGCCGTTTCGCTTCCGCGATCCGTCGCTCTCTGCGCTCTGCCGGGGTCAATTCTGCCATTGCACTGTTTCTCGGGACAGAAAACCGTTCGCCGCGGCGAGGCCAGGCGGACAAACCCGGACGGGGACTATGAAACTCTGACGGTCATCAGGGCGGCGGGGCAACAGGGAAGCTGGTCTGAACATGCCCTCAAGAAACATCAAAGAAGTGGCACCAACAGGGGGATTCATGTCTGGCCGCAGCTGCCGAAACCAACCTTTGCGAACGAGGGGGAGTATAGCACAGCCAAGGCCTTTCACTTCCAAATTTGCAGTCCCCGCATGGCCCCGTTGGGTCCTTTTCCAGTCCCCTTTGGCTATCCTTGCATTTCCTGCAGCCGCTCCGCGATTTGCCGGGCCTCCCATTCCAGTTTCGCGGCTTTCTCGGTTTCCCGGGCCACCACTGCCGCCGGGGCCTTCGACACAAAAGCGGCATTGGCCAGTAGACCCCGCACACGTTGCAACTGCCCCTGCAGGGCGTCGAGGCGGGCTTGCATGCGTTGTTTTTCGGCTTCCAGATCCAAAACGCCGGCCCATGGGAAATACACGGTTACCGTCTCCACCGTCAGCGTGATGCACTGGTCCGGCTTGGCCAACTCCGTGCCAAACCGCGACTCCGCGGTATCCAGACGCGCCAGGGCCGCCAGCAGGTCCTGGTTTGCCGCCAGGCGTTCCGGCCGGTGCCGGCAGGTCATGTACACCTTCAGGCGCAGACCGGGATCGAGCTTGTACTCGGCCCTGAGATTGCGGATCGCCCGCACAACCTTTTGCAGCAGGGCGAAATCGGTCAAGGCTTGACGGTCCACTGCACCGGGAGTGTCCCACCGGGCCAACATGACGGTGGGGATGGCGGTCTTCAGGCCCGGCAGTTCCTGCCAGATGGCTTCGGTCAGGAAAGGCAAGTACGGATGCAGATAGCGCACGCTCTGCCCCAGCACATGCGCCAGGACCTGGACCGTGGCCTGGGCCTGCGCCGGGTCTGCCCCACGCAGGCTGACTTTGGCCGCCTCCACGTACCAGTCGCAGAGTTCGTGCCATATGAAGTCGTACAACGCCTTGCCCATTTCCCCGATCTGCCAAGCGGCCAGAAACCTCTCGGCATCCCGGATCACTGCGGTCAGCCGCGCCAATATCCAGCGGTCCGCCAACGTGCGCCGGGCTGTGGCCGGCAGGGCATAGGTGGTCAGAAAGGCGTTCTCGGGCCGGGTCAGGGGCAACGTCCGTCCTGCGGCATGGAACCTCAGGAACCGAAAGGCGTTCCAAATCTTGTTGGCAAAATTGCGGTTGTTCTCAAAACGGCGGGCTTGGATCGTGAGGTCGTTGCCCGGGGATATGCCCGTCAGCAGGGCAAACCGCAGGGCATCGGCGCCATATTCCGACACCACATCCAGGGGGTCCACCGCATTGCCTGCAGATTTGGACATTTTCTTGCCGTCTTCCGCCCGCACCAGGCCGTGTAAATACACCGTGCGGAACGGCACCTGCCCTGTCAGCTTCAGGCCCAGCATGATCATGCGGGCCACCCAGAAGAAGATGATGTCGTAACCGGTCTCCAGCACAGACGCGGGATAATACTGCGCGTAATCTTCAGTCTGTTCGGGCCAGCCCAGAATGCTGAAGGGCCAGAGACCGCTGCTGTACCAGGTATCCAGCACATCCGCATCCTGTTCCAGCCGCGTCGGGATGCCATAGTGGTGTTGCGCCTGCGTCTGCGCTTCCGCCTCATCCATGGCACAAAACATGTGGCCGTCCGGGCCATACCAGACCGGAATGCGGTGTCCCCACCACAGTTGGCGCGAGATACACCAGTCTTGAATGTTGTCCAGCCAGTGGAAATAGACTTTCGCAAAAGAGCCCGGCACGATTTCGATCTGGCCGGTGGCCACAGCCTCTTTGGCCAACCGGGCCATCTCTTCCATCTTCACGAACCACTGGGTGCTAATCATCGGTTCGATGATTTCGCCGCTGCGTTGCGAGCGCGGTACCCGCACCGTGTGCGGCTCCTGCTTGAGGGTCAACCCCTGGGCCTCCATGGCCGCCCAGATCCGGGCCCGGCCTTCTTCCCGGGACAAGCCCGCGAATTCCCCGGCGGTCTCGTTCAATCGGGCATCCCGATCGAACAGGGAAAGGCACGGCAATCCATGGCGTTGCCCCACTGCGTAGTCGGTGTGGTCATGCCCGGGGGTGATTTTGAATGCCCCGGTGCCGAAGGTCAGATCCACCGATTCGTCCGCGACCACCGGAATGGGCCGATTCTGAAGGGGCACCAAAACGTGTTGCCCGGCCAGGGGGCCGTAGCGCGTGTCATCGGGATGCACGGCGAGCCCCGTGTCACCCAAGATCGTCTCGGGGCGTGTGGTGGCCACCGGAATGTAGTCGTCGGAACCCTGCAATCTGTACTTGAAGGTGTACAGGGTGCCTTCCATTTCCTCGTATTCCACTTCCAGGTCCGACACGGCTGTCTGCAGCTTGGGCGACCAGTTCACCAGGTAGTCGCCGCGATAGATCAAACCTTCCTCGTACAGCCGCACGAAGGAGGTGCGTACCGCCCGCGACAGATTGGGGTCCAGGGTGAACCGTTCCCGCGTCCAATCACAGGAAATGCCCAGCCGGCGCTGCTGGCTGGAAATACGGCCGTGGTATTCCTCTTTCCAGGACCAGACCTCCTGCTCAAACGCCTTGCGGCCCAGGGCCTGACGGCTGCTGCCGGCTTCCTCCAGAAACCGCTCCACGATGCTCTGGGTGGCAATGCCGGCATGATCGGTACCCGGAATCCAGAGCGCGGGATAGCCCTGCTGGCGCTTGGCCCGCACGAGAAAATCCTCGACAGCATCCATGATGGCATGGCCCAGGTGCAGCGCGCCGGTTACGTTGGGGGGCGGCATGGGGATGACGAAAGGCGGTTTGTCCGGATCCGGTTGGCCCAGTGCCGCCTGGGTTTCGGGCTTGAAGAAGCCCTGTTCCTCCCACCAGGCGCCGAGCCTCTCTTCGTGGGCTTTGGGGTCGTATGTACGGCTCAATTCAGGCGACATTCCGGTTGCTCCCAATAAAAAAGCCGTTTCGCTCAAGGACGAAACGGCTCCGTGGTACCACCTTGTTTCACCTGTCCCGGGGACAGGCACTCGACAGCGATAACGGGCTGACCCGAGATGGGCTGGGCACTGCCCTGACCCATCCTGGCTTCCCGGCGACTTCCACCGCACTCTCCGTGTGCAGGCGGTTCCAGCCCCTGCCGCCTGCTCTCTGCGGGAATGCGCCGTGTACTGCTCCGGTGCGCTCCAGTTCGCGATTTGTTTTCGCTGTCGGCAGTATAACCAAGTCGTGTGCCAATCTGCAATAGGCGACAGCACGGAACAGGGCAATCACATCTAAATTACGCCCAATTCCACATTTTTTAGGAACACAGACACATCATTTATGACCACGAAAGGCCGCAAGCCCCTCTGCGATGGCCCTTGGGGCGTTTAAGCATGGCAGAGACGGCGGGGGAAGACGTGGTGATGCCAGGGCCGAGCGGGTCGCGCAGGCCAGCCTCCGCATTTGGGGGGATGCAAAGGGTCCTGTGGGCCCTGCATGGACCCCGATTGTTTCCACACATTCGAAATTGGGATGCAATTGCCCTGCGTTTATGGGGCTCTGGAGCGGACCACCGCAGGGCGTCCCGGGCCCCGTTGCCGTGAAGCGGGAGGGCCCAGGGACGGAGGCTACAACTTCACATTGCGTATGTCGGTGCAACGAAAGGGACAAAGAGCCTGGCTTGGCCTGCCCGCCCAGAGCTGCCCTCGGCATGGGCCCGGCTCCAGGGCCGCGCCTGTTATGGCGACAACACTGGGATGAGACAGGCCTCATCCCGGCCCGCTTGTTTGCGCTTGGCCGCAATGCCCCTTGGGCCGCCTGTCCGGTGCGAATACGGCTTTCGTCCTCCCGGGCAATGTCCAGGACACCGGCGACTGGGTGTCCACCGTGCGCGGAGTCAGGACCAGGCGGTTCTGCGCGGCCCAGGTACTGACCATGTGCAGGAGTCAGCCTACAACTCTGTGCCATGGTTTCATTAGGTACTGGAAGACCGGGATACAGGGAGATCCCATGACCCCGCAACCGACCCTGCATCACTCATTCCAATATTCGCGTCACTCGTGTCCACTTGCTTTGCAGGCGGGAACTGGCCGGTACAATGGAATGTCTGGCCCCCAACCACCTGCGTTCGGCACTGAAGCCGACCCCTTCAGCTGCAGTTCTGGTGTTGGGGTCTGGTTGCAGGTTTATGCCTGTAGCTCCTGCATGGGGCCCTGTGGCTGGATCACGAAGGGCCATAGGGAGGGTCGTGTTAGGGCAGGACTCAGGTCGGGTCGGCGGGTTACAGCCCGCGCCGACGCCCGATGGCACAATGCGGTGGACATGGATATTCCCGACCAGTTTGACCACCCCTTCAGGGTCACCCGGACAGCCATCGTGTCTTGGCACCCCTTATTTACCCGCTTGACAACACGACCTGTGCCGGACGCCACCTTGGAGGCCCTGCCGCCCACTTCTCTGCTGCAGGTGGCGGAGTTAATGCCATGACCACGAACGTTTTCCTGGAAGCCTTTGGCCAATTGGTGGGTACGCTGCCGGAAGAGGACTGGCTCTATCCCGTCTTCGATGCACGGGCGGAAATGATGGGGTGGACACACACCCAATCCCCGTCCCCACCCTATGCCTGGTTCTGGGACATGCACGATGCCGGGATTACCGCCGCGCGGGACCCCCACAGGCTCGGTTGGGTGCAGGTCGGCCTGCACGGGGAGAGCGAGATGCCGGGCAGCGAGCACTGGCCTGCGGCCATCCCCGCCGACCGTCGCACCCCTTTTTTCTTCCCTCTGGGACACAGGCGCCGATATCCCACCTCACCTGCGTTGGGCCAGTGTTTTGAGGACGCACTCCGCCGCTGTGTGAAATTCACGTGGACCGGCTTGCAGGTGTCCTGCAGTTTTCTGGAACCCTGCATGCAACCCTTCCGGGTGTTACCGGGGGCGCACCAGTGGTTCGAGCAAACCGCCCCCAAGACCTGCACCCCAGCGTACATTGCCTTTGATCAGGCTTGGCTGGGGCCCCATAGCGTAGCCACGCTGGCCGCCCGCCTCCACCAGGTGTTGACCTTCCCCTTCACGTTCGGGCCTGTGGTCACGGTACCGGAACCCCACCGGATCGCAGTACATTTCAAGTCGCCAGACCCCTTGCAACCGGCCACATTGGGTCTGGCTGTCACGGTACCGGAGTGGACCATGAACGCGGCCGCTTCGGCCCTGGCCCTGGTCCTCAACACCGCCCACACCATGGTGCCGGATATCCCACACTGCGCCTTGCGCCTCACCCGGGATACGGTACCCGTATAGCCTATGCAGTTCCAAGTAGAAATCCATTGGGGGCCCCAACTGTTTTCATGGCCCGGATGGATAGGCATAATCCGTGGCAGGCGGACTCAACAGGGACATGGATGGAAGAAGACCTGGCCCAATGGGCGGAAATGGAACTGTTGTCCGGTCCCACTCCCATTGGCCCTCTCGTAAAGCCCGCTACGTTCCCGCCATACTGTCTCAGGTTCCCGGTGCCCATCTTGTCACACCGCGGCCTGACAGTGTTTCAGACCCCGTATCCCAGAGGCTGTTGACAAAGTGATCCCCTACCTCCGCCACAAGCTCGACCCCAGGCAAGACCGTGGTGACACCCATGACCGTGACTCCCTGGTAGGCCTGCAGGATAGTTGATGGCATCCTGATTCTGTCCCGCTGACATCACGCTCCACTTGTAATGCGATGGCCCTGTGGAAAGAGGCCTTGCCCGATTGCGTTAAGATGAGGAACGTCTCTTAATACACACAACAGGCTGCGCCATGACCACAATCGCCTGCGTGGAAATCCGCTCCTTCCACTTTGATGTGCCCGACATGTCCCTGGGGGTGCATTCCGCCTCGGGGGTGGGCAACATGGTGTATGCCCGGGGCTCTTGCCTGACCGCTACCCGCTATGCGGTGCGTATCTCCTGCGCCGACGGGACCCGGGGGGAGTACGTGACACATTGGGTGGGGACACCTTCCACCTGGGGGCAAATGCAAATGCTGGCTCCCTTGCTGGTGGGTCGGAATCCTGTGCAGCGCGAAGCTCTCTGGGAGGAACTGAAACGGGAGTCCCGGGCCTATGACCACATGGGCATGGGCCCGCTGGACCTGGCCCTCTGGGACTTGCACGGCAAACGGCTCGGGGCGTCGGTGTCCAGTCTGCTGGGCGGTTTTCGGACGCGCCTGCCAGCCTATGCCAGCACGTATCACGGCCAGGAAGAACCCGGCGGTCTGGATTCCATCCAAGCCTTCTGCGACTATGCCCAGGAATGCCAACAGCGGGGATTCCACGGCTTCAAAATCCATGGCTGGCACACGGGGGATGCCCGCCGCGAGGCGGCGAACGCGCTGGCCGTGCGGGATGCCGTAGGTCCCGACTGGAATTTGATGCTGGATCCTGCCTGCCAGTTGCGCACCTACCTTGATGCACTCTTTGTGGGCCGGGCCTGCGATGAAGCCGGGTATTTCTGGTACGAAGATCCCTACCGGGACAGCGGCGTATCGGCGGCGGCGCACCAGCGACTGCGCGCGCAGTTGCAAACGCCGTTGTTGGTCAGCGAGCATGTGCGGGGCATAGAGCAGAAGGCCAATTTCCTGCTGCAAGGGGGCTGCGACCTCATGCATCTGGATCCGGAATACGATATGGGCCTGACCGGGGCCTTGAAAGCGGCCCACTTTTGTCAGGCCTTGGGGTTTGACGTGCAGCTGCACGCGTGCGGTCCGGGCCATCGCGCCCTGATGTCGGCCCTGCCCAATACGCACTTCTATGAAATGGCACTGATGGGGCCGGGCATGGCCAATTGCGTACCTCCCGTCTACGCGGACGCCTATTCGGACCAGCCCGAGGACCTGGACGCGGACGGCTGCGTACCGGTGCCGGATGGCCCGGGTCTGGGCGTCCTCTATGACTGGGATCGGATTGCCGACCGGACGGCTCAGGTTTTCAGATACGAATAGCCGGGGATCCGTGGCGGATGGGGTGTTCCGTGTGCACGTATCGGGTAATTCCGGATTCGCCGCGAATGATCAGGGAGTGGGAATGGGCCCGATCGCCGGCGTACCGCACGCCCCGCAGGACCTCGCCGTTCGTGATGCCGGTGGCGGCAAAGAAGATCTGGTCCGACTGGACCAGCGTTTCGGTCGTGTGGATTTGGGCGAGCTCATGACCCGCTGCCCGGATTTCGGCCATTTCCTCGGTGCTTTGTGGCGCCATCCGGGATACCATGGCGCCCCCCAGGGCTTTGATGCCCACGGCGGCTATCAACCCTTCAATCGCCCCGCCAATGCCCATTAGGATGTCAATGGGACTGCCTGGCGTCCCGGCCAGCAGGGCCCCGGCCACGTCACCGTCAAAGCGGATCTGGGCGCGGGCCCCGGCCCTCCGAATCTCCCCGAGCAGATTCATGTGGCGCGGCCGGTCCAATACAAAAACCACCAGATCGCGAATGTCCTTGTCCAGTTCGCGGGCCACCAGCGCCAGCACCCAGCCGGGAGGGGCATCCAGGCATTCCGGCACGAGGGCCGGGCCGACGCGCCGGTCCACCACGATCTTTTGCATGTACAGAGCCGGATCGGGACTCCAAAGGGTATGCTGCGGGGCGGCGCAGATGACGGAAATGGCCCCGGGGCGTCCCTGGGACAGGAGATTGAGACCGTCCACTGCGTCGTAGACTACATCCATGGCCGGCTCGTGGCTGCTGCCGACCGGTGTGTTCTGCGTACTGGGGGGCTCAAGCCCCTTGTGGGCCCGGGTCAGAACATGCCCGGCAAAGGGTACCCTGTCCAATTCCTCCAACAGGGTTTTCGTGGCGATGTCGTCCGCTTGGGTGCGCAAGCCCAAGCCCACGTAACGGCCCGCGGCCAAAGAGGCCATCTCGGTGGCTCTGACCAGGTCAAAGCCGAGATTGACATGGGTTTCGCCCAGGAAAGAATCGTCGCTCATGTCGAGGAGTACTCGCTCAGCGCCGTCAGGTGCGAGGCATCCATCCAGGCCCGCATACCGCCATCCAGGACCCGTACCTGTGTGAACCCGTGTTCCCGGAGTACCACGCTGATGTTGCGGGCCCGGCGGGTCGTGTTGGAGACCAGGATGATTTCCTGTCCTGGTGCCAGCAGGGGACTGTGCGGGTCGAACGTGGAATAGGGCATGTGCCGGGCTGCAGGAATATGTCCCCGGTCCCACTCCAGCTGTTCGCGTACATCTATCACCAGGCTGTCCGAATCCGGGGTATCCAGGCGGGCAAAGACCTCATCCACCGGGATCAAACGGGCGTCTGTGTTGTCGGGATGGGCCCGCAGCAGGTCCTGGAAGGGTATCGCAATCTTGGGCAAATTCTGACACTCCCGGAAAATTCGCAGGGGGCAGTCGTAAATGCATTCCTTGGGATTGAGTACGCGCTGGAACAGGTATTCAATCGCGGTGTCGTCGTCCAGGAAGTGATCCGGGCCTACGAATTCATGTAACCCGGAGGAGCGGAACAGACGCTCTGCCAGTTCGGTCACTTTGCAGAAATACACGTCGCCTCTTTGCTCCCGCACAAAACGGACATAATTCTCCAGTACCCGGACACCGCTGATGTCCACCCGCACCATGTTCTGCAGCTGCAGCAGCACAAACCGTCTGTCGCCCGCCCGGGGCAAGGAGGAACGTAGCAAATCCTCGACATGATTGGCGGCCCCGAAATACAGGTCGCCTTCAATGCTGAGAATGTGCAGTTGCGGGCACTGATCCTCGTGGGAGTCCCGCAACGGGCGCATGTGTCGAAAATTCCGGGTGGGCACCAGGGGCAGTACCCGCGGCCGGCTGGTCTTGTACACGTACACCAGTAGGGAGGCGGCAATGCCGATCGCCACCACATAGACCAGTGGAAATACGAAGGCGGAACCGAAGGTCACCAGCATGATGAAGGTTTCCGATTTGCTGGTGCCCATGATCTGGCGGCCCCGTTTGTAATTGATCATGGCCAGAGCCGTGGCGATCACAAATCCGGCCAGGACAGGCCGCGTCAGGAACTGGGTCAGGGACCCCAGACCCAATACGGCAATCAGGACGAAGATCCCGGAGAAGACGCTGGCCATACGCGTGACCCCTCCCGCGCGATAAATCAAGGCACTGCGCGTGAACGAGCCCGAAGCGCAGTAGCCGCCCAGGAACCCGCAAATGATGTTGGCCAGGCCCTGGCCGACCATTTCCTGGTTGTTGTCCAGGTACTGTCCCGATTCGGTGGCCAGAGAGCGGGAAATGGTCAGGGCCTCGATCAGGCCGATCAGCGCGATGGCCATCGCGCCGGGCCACAGGGCTTGCACGAGATTCCAGTCCGTGAAGGGCAACGGACTGAGAGGTGGCATGGTGTGGGGGAGAGGGCCAATGGTGGCAACGCCCTGCTGATCCAGCCGCAACCCCATCACCAGGAGCGAGACCGCCAGGACCGCCAGAAACTGGCTGGGCAGTTTCTGGTGCAGACGGGGCAACAGAAATATCAGGGCCAGGGTGACAACTCCCAGGCCCAGGCTCAAGTAGTGCACCGGCTGTCGGCTGTGGATCAGGTGCGTCAAGGTGACACTCAGACTGAAGCTGGACTCCACGTCGAGCCCCAGCAGGCTCCCGACTTGATTCACGACGATGAGCATGCCGGCCCCGGCCGCAAACCCGACCACTACGGCATCGGAGACGAAATTGACTATGAAACCCAGACGCAGTATGCCCAGCAGCAGGCGCATGGCACCTGTCATTACCGTCAGCAGGCTGGTCACGACCAGGTATTCCTGGACATTCGAGGCCGCGACAATGGGGCTAACGGCAGTCAGGAGCAGCAGGGAACCCGCATTGGTCGGCCCCGTGTGGAGGTGGTGCGAGGAACCCCACAATGCCGCCGTGATAGAGGCCACGATCGCCGTGTACAGACCGACCTGCGGCGGCAGGCCGGCAATCAGGGCATAGGCAATGGACTGGGGCACCAGCATGACGGCGGTCGTGAGGCCTGCCACCAGGTCGCCGCGCAGACTGTGCACATCATAGTGGGCCAGCAGGAAAAAGGGTTGCAGCAAGGTCCGCAGGGACGCTTGCAGCGGAGTGACGAAGATTGCGCTGGATCCTGTGCCTGCGGCCACGCCGTCTCACTTTCGTGTTGGTCACCACGCCGGGACGCATGGGGGCATCCCGCGCGGGTGGGGGGTATGCGAGGCAGCGGGGACGGAACGCTTAGTCGTGAGTTGTTTCCTCCGCGCAAACCGGGGGTTGCTGCACCGCTGTCCAGAATCCCGGGAAAAGGCTACCGCGCACCGCAGGCCTGCAGGCAGGCCTGCATATGACCTCTCGATTCGGCGGCAATGATACAGGCTCGAGGCAGATCATAGGCCTTGGCTCCAATTACCTCCAGGTTCAGGGGCCCTTGATAGCCGTGTTCATGCAGGACGCGAATGTACCCTACCAGATCGATGTCACCCCGTCCGTTGGCCTGGGTTTCCGGCTTGCCTGGTCCGGTGGCGCGGCCCTGGCAATCCCGGATATGCACATGTTTGACGCGGGAGACCACGGCTGCCAAGGCTTCGACCGGGTTCTCGTGGGCGCGGTGGATATGGCTGGGATCCATGTCGATACCGAAAGCCGGTGAGGAAATGGCATTCATCAGTCTCAGAGTGGTCGGCGTGTTGTAAATGGCATTGCCTACATGTGCTTTCACACATAGGGTAACACCATAGTGTTCCGCCCTGTCCGCCAGTTTGCCCAGATTGTCCACGGAGTGCTGAAATGAAGCCTCGTCGTCCGCGATGCCGCCCGGTCCGCAGTTGATAATGGGCACCCCGATTTCCGCGGCAGCCTGCAATGCGCATTCCATGACCGTTTCATCCTGCTGCGGCTGTTCCATCGCCAGCAACTCCAGGGCGTAGTCCCGGGCCAGCTGCTTGACTTGGGCGGCCGGTTCCTGCCATGCGTCCAGCGGGAAGTGGTTGGCCATCATGGGGATGGCGCCCAGCTCGATGCCGTCATATCCGGCCATGGCAGTGTATTTGAAGGCGGTCTCCACATCGTACCCGCCGAACAGAACGGTGTTCAGTCCCAGTTTCATAATGGCTCCCTGTTGCATGACGACAGTGGGACGGGATCAGACCGAGACCACCTGTCCCGTGTTCCATGATTCAATGGCGGCTTCAATGATGGTTTGCACGTGCAGGCCATCTTCGCCGGAAGCATCAATGTCCTCCGGGGCGACCTCCGCCCTGTTTTGCTCGATCCAGCGCGTGATGCGGGCCTTGAACGTCTCGGGGAATGCCATCATGCCGCCCAGGAAGGAATAGGTTTCCTTCTCCATGCTGGCCCGGGGATAGAATTCCAGATGCTGACAGGCTTCCCGGAGCACGAAGCGGGCCTCCGAACCCACGACCTCCAGGGTTTCGAGTCCATAACTGCCCCCCGCGTCGTAGCTACCGGTCAAATGGCCTATCACGCCGTTGGCAAAGAGCAGGTTGACCTGGACATTGGACCAGATCCGGCGGCCCTTGCCTTTTTTGAAGAAGGCCTGCACTTGGGCTACGTCTCCGGCAAAATAGCGCATGACATCCAGGGAGTGGGGATGCAGTGCCCGCATGTGAAAATGCTCGGACGACTCGTTGGGGTTGTTGATCCACAGGGTCATGTTGATGATGTTGATCTCCCCCAAACGTCCGGCGTCCACCCATTCCCTGGCCCGGAGCGCCGCGGGGGTAAAGCGGTGATTGAGATTGATGCCATACCGCAGGTTCTGCGCCTTGGCCAGCGCGACCATCTCCCGGGCCTTGGGCAGTTCGTTGGAAATGGGTTTTTCCCCCAGTACCGGGATGCCACCGCCCAAGAGGGCCATGGTCGGTGCGTAGTGATCCCCGCCGTTCTCCTTGCCGGCGGTGCAGACACTGGCCATGTCCACCCGGAGGCCGCTGGCCAGCAAGTCGGACACGGACGTGAAGTGCGGCACCCCCAGCAGGTCGCCGCCGGCTTGGGCGACGGCTTCGACCATATCGCAGACGGCCACGATTTCCGTATCCGCATGTTCCTGGTACACCTTCGCATGGGTCCTGCCAATGTTGCCCATGCCCACAATCGCCACTTTCAACATTGCAGTCGGTCCTTTTGGGTCGGGATAGGGATGCACCGGCACTTCAGGGAGCCGGATACACTTTGGGGAAGTAGGCGCCGGTCAGGATCTCGTTGTCCGCGACCGTCACGTAGGGCTTCATGATGTGTTCGCCCGAGGCCACGAAGCGGGTGTCCTGCGTCATGTAATGCATGGCGATGGCCCGCCGGGGACGCCCGCTGGTATTGGCGTGACTGCCGTGCCACGTCAAGGCATGGTGATAATGCACTTCGCCGGCCCGGACCGGACACCGGACTACCGCAACCGGATGGTCCTCGAACCGGTCCGGCATGGCTTCATACGACTCCAGCTGCTGCAGAAAATCGATGTTGTCCCCCCACAGGTGGGATCCGGGGACCATGCTCATGCAGCCGTTGTCCTCGTCGGCATCGTCCAGTGCCACCCAGGCGGTGACTTCGGTCATGGGGGCGATGATCGGCCACAGCGGCGCATCCTGGTGCCACATGTTGACGCCGCCTTTCTGGGGCGGCTTGTACTGAATCTGGTCATGCCAGATCCGCAATTCCCGGGCGTCGGTCAGTTGGGCCAGCCCCCGGGTAATGCGCGGATGCGACAGCAGTTGCCGAAACGGCTCGCTGCTGATCCAGATGTCCACAATCTGCCAGATGGGTTCTGTCTCCACGCTGGACAGATTGCGGCAACTCACGGGCTGCCTGACGCGGGCATCATCCCGCTGCGCGATGGTCCGCATGACTTCGTCCCGCAGGACCTGCACTGCGGCCATATCCAGCACGGACCCGGCGTTCAGAAAACCGTGGGCGTGGAATTCGTCAATCTGTTGTGGGCTGAGCATACTGCGTCCGTTCCTGCGGTGAAATTGTGCGATCCTGGGATCAGTTCTGGCTGTCCCGGCTCAACGTGCGGGCTTGCAGCCGCGCCCCCGCCGTGGCACTGCCGATATACAGGGTGTCATAGGCCTGCTGCGAGGATGCGAAATACCCGATGCCTTCCTGGCCGTGCCAGCCTTCCTGATTCTGAATGGGATTGGGCAGACCGGTCTCGGCTTGCCGTTTGCGAATCCAGGCCTGCAGCTGGGCCTCCATCCAGGCGCACAGGTCCGGCTGCGCCGGCGCGATGTTGTGGTTCTCCTCCGGATCCGCCACCAGGTCATACAACTCGATTTCCGGCTTGAAATGGAAATCCGGTTCCAAGGCGTGAATGTATTTGTGGGAGGCGGTGCGCCACCCGTGCTTGCGCATCCAGGTGCATTCCGTAATGTAGATGCCTGTCTCGAAGGACTCCGCCGTGCCTTCCAGCAGGGCGCGCAGGCTGCGCCCATCAAAGTCAATTCCCGGACTGTCGCCCTCAATATAGTCCAGGATGGTGGGTACCAGGTCCTTGTGCTGATTGAATCCGGCCAGCCGCTGTCCTGCGGCGATGCGGCCCGGCAGCCGGATGATCAGGGGGACGTGCAGCACGTTGTCGTACAGGCCGTGGTGATCAAACCAGCATTCGTGGTCGTACAGCGTCTCGCCGTGATCGCCGTTGACAATCACCATGGTGTTTTCCTCCAGGCCCAGGGCCGCAATGGCGTTGAGGAGCGTGGCGATACAGGCATCCATGTAGGCGATCGCGCCATCATATTGCGCAATGACATAATCCTTATCGGAGATGCCGGGGGGCATCCACTGGGCAAAGAAATCCCGGAACGGCTTGAAGGCCATCACCGGGTCCATGGAGCGATTGGCCGGATCCGTTTCGTTGCCGTGATAGAAGGCCCTTTCATAGGGGGCCGGCGGCAGGTACGGGGCGTGAGGATCCATGTGCCGCAGGAAGAGAAAGAACGGCTGGGACTGCTGTGCCAGCCGCTCCAGTTCGGGAATGGCCACCGCGTTCAGATTCTGGGCTTTCGGGCTGCGCCCTTCTTGCCAGCTGCCCCATGCACTGTAGTCAAGATAGGTGTCAAATCCGCGGGAACTGGGGTTGCCGCTGAAGCCTACACAGGTGGTGTCATACCCGTTCGTCCGCAATATTTCCGCCAAGGTCCGGATTTCGGGCCGCAGACCGCCCCGGTGCCGCAACGCCACGACTTGCGTGCCGAACGTGTCCAGGCCGGTCAGCATGGAGGCATAGGCGCTGGTCGTGGGAATGTGTGCGCTGATGGTGTTTTCGAAGAGCGCGCCTTCCCGGGCGAACCGGTCCAGATGGGGGGTGGTCAGCTTGGGATACCCGTAGCAGCTCATGTGATCGGCCCGGAGGGAATCGATTCCCAGCAGGATGACGTTGAATTTCCTGGCAGACGCGGACATCGAGTCTCCTCCGGAGGCGGCTCGTGGCTTCATGGGACTGGTATCAGACAGGACCCATTATAGGTTGGACTCGGCCGAACGGGAATAACCTCTTCCCCGATCCGGGCGATTTGCCGTCCAGGGGCGCGTTCGGGCCGGGCCCGCCGGGGGAGTCGGCGGCACCCTGATGGCGGCTTACATCCAGGACTGCAGGAAGGTCAGGGCGGAGGCGACATTGTAGGCATGGCCGGTCGGATGGACGGCCATTGCTATCCGGTCGGTGATGCCCAGCGCCGCATACACCGCCTGTACGGTGTCGTATTCCTGGCGAGCTGCGGCAATGGGGAAGATGTCATCGAATTCGCCCTGGATGAACAACTGGGGCCGCGGGGCTATCAGACAGGCTATGTCGCCCATTTCAAAGTACCGCGTTGCCCCGGGCACATAATTGCATTCGCAATGGCGGATGGCCATCAGGGAATCGGCAAAAGAGCAGAAGTAGCATCCGGTCATGACAATGTCCAGGCTTTCCTCAAGGGCGCTCAGCCAGAACGTGGTGGTACCGCCGCCGGAATTGCCGGTCACGGCCACTTTGGCCCCGCGTGTCTCGGGTCGGGCCCGCAGCAGATCCAAGGCCAGCATGCCGTCCCGACATCGTTCGCCGACCAGGGTGCGGCCCAGCATCTGGTAGTGAAACGCGAGATGGCGACAGGAATTGGGAACCTGGCTGTGGCCGGCCGCCCGGGTCAGGCGTTCGCCAAAACCCCGCTGTTCCACGGCACAGACCAGGTACCCGGCCGCAGCCAATTGTGCGGCGTAGTTGCCGTCCCGCGCCTTTTCCGCTTCGGCTGTGGCGGCATCCGGGTAGTTGCCCAGGATGTACTGGACGGAGGGATTGTGGCCGTGGAACGCCAGCACGGGCCCCCGCGGGTCCCGTCCCTGGGGCACAAGAAAGTAAAGGGGTATCGGGATTCCTTCGTCGGAGACCACCCGCCATTTCTCCTCCACAAAACTGTGCCGGTCCCGGCGATGCAGCAGTTCCTGCCGGGTGACTGTCGGTCTGGGCAGGTCCACGATGCCCAGCAATTCCGCCACGTGTCTGCGGCCGGCTCTTTGCCATGCCGGGAAAACGGTGGAATTGCCTGCGGGGGCTGACTGCCGCCTGGCATTCTGCCGATACAGTTCCACCAGATGCGCATCCAGTCCAAAGGGTTCACGTGTCTGTGGCATAACAAATCTCTCCCGGTCTTTTGGGTGTACAGAAACTGCGGGCGCGGCACCGGCGTGACTACAGGAGGCGCATCAAACGCCATACCCCCCTGCGGCCTTCATTGACTTCCTGATCCACGTCTTCATGGAGGGTCTCGAAGCGGGCATCAAAGAGCTCTGCGAGGTCTCCCGGCAGGAAATACCGGCGCTGTCCATCCGGCGGTGGTCCGGCCTCCACGCGCTGGAAGCCGAACACGTGATAGAAGCCGGCCGGGACCAACACTTGGCAAAGGTTTTCCACATAAGCCGGCCGGGCCCCGGATTCCAGGGTATGCAGACATCCCAGATCGAGAGCATAGGAAAACACGCCTGCGGCCAGGGGCAACTGCGTGACGCTGCCTACCAGCGCGGCCGCGCGCTGCCCATGGGCCCGACAGGTCACCATTTTGGCCGATCCTTGCTGCAAGGCCTTGAGAGACAGGTCCAGACCAATGGCGGTAACCCCTTGCTGCGCCAGGAAGCGCAGATTGGTCAAAGTACCACAGCCCAGATCCAGAACCCAGTCCCTGGACCCGAAGGCGCGCCCGTACCGAGCCCAGAACTCCGTCACCTCGGGCGGTGTCACCCCGGTATTCCAGGGAGTGGAGCCCGAGGTGTATCTTTCGTTCCAATACGCCGCATCGCTGGCCATATCACATTGTCCTTTGAGATTTTCGCTGCTGCTCCTGTTTGATATCGCCTCCTTCGCCGCTGGGCCACACTGTGGAATGCATCCTGTCCTCAAGGTCCTGCCAGGTATAGGGATCCTGGCCCGCGCGCATGACGATGTCCCGGAAATCGTTGAGCCTCCAAAGTCCACCGTCCCGCGACGGGAACCAGGGCAACAGTGACTCCGCACTCATGTAATGGGTGACCAGGACCCGGTGGTACCCCATCCCGGCGGGGCCGCCCGGTTTCCCGCTGGCTTTGACAAACAGCATGGACTGCAATGCCCGGAGGCAGGGCGTCCGGCATGACCCGGAATCCGTCTCGGTGGTCTGGACCTCCGCGGGCCCTATGCGGGCGTCTGGGACAATACGTGTGGAGACTGGGATATCGGACATGGACTGTGCTTCCTGTCTGTGCATGGCCCACGATGCGTACCGCTCAGTTTCGCATGAACGGGAAAGACGGCTGCAGCGCGTGGTCCGGGGACTCGGCCGCGGTATAGGCCTCCTGTACCAGCATGGCATTGAGGGTGCGCACCAAAGGCCCTCTTTGGTCATGCCCGGTTTCTCCGAAAGTGCTCACCGCCACATGCACTTTCCGTCCCGCGCGGCGGAGCAACCCCACCAGAAACCTCCGGATTTTCATCTGGCTGACCCGATCTTCATCGGCATCGCCCCAGGTCCGATGCATATTCCAGGAGGGCTCAAGTACGTGCGGGTGCGTCAAGGGCTGGTGCATGCGGTGGCCCCAACTCTGATGGTTTACGTCCAGCCAGAACTGATGCTCCACCCGGTACCCCTGCAAGATGAAATTGTAGGCCGAGGCCAGCACGATGGCCTGCGGGGGCGGCGTGGTGTCAGGCAGATGCAGGCTGCCGATCAGGCCGGCCTGGATCAGTTCCACATAGATTTTGCCGGTCTCGCCCTGCAGCCGGAAGGGATTTTCCCGCGCGTCGGCCTGATGTCCGATCTCCTCCAGCAGCAAACGGAAACGGTGCGCCGAGCGCATGAGCTGATGGGCAATCCGGGTGGAGTCGGCATCGTGGCCAAAACTGAAGCCAGGACTGGCCAGCAGTTCGTCATACAAACGGGCCAGAAAAACGTCCAGTGCCTCGTAACGTTCTTCGTTGTGGTAGTCCAGCAGCCAACTGCGCAGGACATCGAAGCGCACTCCAAACCGGGTGCCAATGCGGTCCTGCAGGGCAGCCGGATAGGACACGAAAGGCTGATACCGGTCAGTCCAGACTTGGGCCAGGCTGTGTGCGCGCCACCCTTCCAAATCCTGCATGCACATCTGCAGGACGATCCGTTTGGCAACCGGTGCCACCGGCAGACGCCAGTGCGGATGGGCCAGACACGTTAGAGCCAACAAGGCCTGGACCGCGGGCTCGTCCTTGAGCATGCGGCTCGGCCGGTGGGTGAACATCTCCAGGCTCCGTTTGCGCAGCTCCTGTTCCAGGGTGAATCGCAAGGCATTGCCCACGATAGGGGCCAGTATCACGACCTGCCGTGGTGGCAGACCCTCGTCGTGGACCAGGGTGGCTACGGTTTCGGCAGTCCACGTCAGGGTGTCCGCGAAATGGTCGTGATGGCTGATGTCAAAGTATTCCTGCATGGTGCCATGACACTCATCCAGCGGCGAGCACCGCACAACCTCAACCCGGGCTTCGGTCTGCACTGGAGCCGGCCGCGGGGAGTCTGGGCCCGATATGCCGCGCTCGATCCGTTGGGCCATGATCGCCCGGCCCGAATCGGGTGGATCCGTCAATGTGAAAGCCCGTTCCGATACCGCGGCCAGGCGCGGCAAGCCGTTGGGATAGGCCCCCAGGAAATACCGGAACCCACCATGCGGGTCTGCCAGGCAGAGACTGGAGTCCGTCAGCGGGAGGATTTGGGCCAGAAAGCCGTGGCAGGCATAGTCCAATTCCTCGCACTCGAAGGCAATCAGGTGTCGACACCGCTCCAGCACCAGCGCCTCGGTCAGTTGCGCGTCCCGCAACAACAAAAGAAAAAGCTCATAGAGCAGGTCGATACTCACCAGATTCTGTTGCAGGCAGTTGCGGCGAAACTTGCGGCTTACCTTCAGGGCGGTCCGCAAGGCTTCCAGGCGACCTTCCCGGAAGCGGCCCGGCGGCACGGCCCGCGCAAGGCGGACGTAGGCTTCATCCAGGGAATAGCCGTACATGGCGGCCTTGGACAGATTGTCAACCAACTGGCTGAGCAACCGGTTGTTGCCTGGACTGTGATCCCGCGTTGCGGCCTCAAATTGACCCTGGATGGCCCTTTCCTGGATTTCGGGTGCCAACAGATGCTGGGCCGACTCCAGATTCAGAAATCGTGGCGTGGGCACCGGATTCGGGTATCCGGCCTGCTCGGCCAGGACGGGCCATGCCAAGGCCACCGCCTCCATCATCAACCCGGCGAAGGTAGCGAGACGACAGGGACTGTGCGCCCAGGGTATCGTCCCGTCCAGACGCCGGCGCAGGCGACGCACAGCATAACGGGAGGGCACCAGCAGTGTGACCCTCTGACCATGTCCCTGCACATGCTGTATGGCCCATCTGAGGCGCATCAGGCCCAGATCGGTTTTGCCGGTGCCGAAGGCACCCTCTATGTACAGATGGCGGGGGGAGGCAACGGGGGGCAGGGCCTCCGCCGGAAAACCGGTTTCCCGTGCCCGAGGCCGGATGACGGGATCGCCGCTGGGGAGCCGATTCATGCCAGAGCGTCCCTGGCCGTTCACCTGGGCCCCGGGACGGAGACCAGACACGTGCCTGGTCCGCCCTGTCCTTACCCGGGCGTCGTGCGCGCAACGGTTTCTCAGTGCACCTGAAAGAACTCGACTACTTCACCACAAGGACCCTGGAAGAAGGAGAGGGTCACCGTCATGTCCCCCAGAGTCACGGTCTTGGGCTCGACCGTGATTGCATACCCGGCCTCCCGTACTCTCTCGGTACTGGCCTTGGTATCCGAGGTCGCCAGGGCGAAGTGGAAAATCGGATCATTGGGAGACTCGGCATCGGGGGCCGGTGTACCTTCCGTAGGCTCGAAAAGTTCCATAAAACTGCCGTCGCCCATATCCAGGAGCCATACCTTGCGGTCCGGCGAGCCGAACCGGGCCGCCACTTTCATGCCCAATACATCGCGGTACAGCTTGAGCGCAGCGTCCCAATCCCGGGTCTGCAGGGCAATGTGGTGACAGCCACAGCCCTTGATCACGTCATTTGAGGTTCCGGCAGGCATCCAAGTCCTCCTTGTGGATGAACCGTTGCGTCAACGGCGGCTGTGGGTCATGACCCCGTGATGCCTTGACTGTGCAAGGTGGGGCACCAGTGTTTCTCAATATATCCCACCACCAGCTCCGTGCCTGCGGCATGCGATACATAGGGAGGTCGGGCGGGGTTGTACATGCAGTCCGTGAGATCCCGGATCAAGCCGGTTTGCACGCCCCAGCGCACCATCTGCTTGATCCCAAAGGACCGGTGCAGGACACACATGTTTGTGTGCACGCCCAAGATGAAGAGCCAGGTGATGTCCCGATGCTGCAACCAGCTGTAAATCTCTTTGCCGTTATCCGAAATTACGTCCAGAGCCTCATCAATGTACAGCCCGGCCTGCTGGCGATGCCACGCCTTGTACGGCTCTGTTTCACCGGTGTCGGCACCGTGGTCGGAAGCGTCTATGGGCAGCGGCGGATCAGGCAACGGCAGGTCCGGCGGGGGCTTGACTTGCGGTATGGCCAGGATGCGTTGGCGAGCGGGCGCAGCGGCATAGAAGTCAAGGGTATCAGAGGGAGCATGGATGATGGACATGCCCCGTTGGCGGGCCGCCCGCAAGGTGATGTCCATGCGCGGTACCAGCGCGGCCAGTCTCTCGCGGGCACCACGGCACCAATGCGCGTCCCAGACATCACAGACGAGCACCGCACAATGTGCCGGGTCCAGCACGACTTTTTCCACGCGCGTCTTCCAGACCGTCCTGCCGGCCTGATCTTGGCCCAGCTCGGAGCTGCGCAAGGAAACCTGCATGCCGCGCCTCCGCTACGCCATAGTGGCCAACATGTCCCGCGTGACCCGCTCCGTCACGGGTTCCCCGCGGACGTACCGTTCCAGTTCATTGACGATCAGGGCCCCCTGACGCCGCCGGGCATTCTCCGATTTGCCGGCCATATGGGGCGTAAGGGTGACATTGGGCAGCCTGCGCAACCGGCTGTCGGTCGGCAGGGGTTCCGTGTCAAAGACATCCAGGGCGGCCTGGTACCGATTTTCCTGCAGGGACTCGTACAGGGCATCCGCATCCACAACGTGGGAACGCGCTGTGTTAATGAACAGTGCTCCGTCCTGAATCGTGTCCAGCAGCGCGCGTCCAATCATGTGATAGGTCTCCTGGGTGGGAGGTGCCTGTACCGTAATGATAGGACACTGGCTCATGAGTGCTGCCAGAGTGACTTGGCGCACACCCAGGGCCTGGGCCCGTTCCGGACTCAAATACGGATCATAGACCCACAGCTCCGTGTCCAGGGCCTGCAACACGCGAATGACATTGCGGCCTGTATGACCGGCTCCAATGATGCCGACCCGGGATCCGGCCAGCTCGTAGCCCAGATTTTCGGTCTGCGGCCATGGTTCCCCTTCTTTCATGCGTTGACTGATGCGATGTACATTGCGGCGGCACATAAGCATCAGCAGGAGCGTCATCTCGGCCACGGCCGGGGCAATGGCCGCCGCGGCATGGATTACCAGGATGTCGCGCGCCCAGACGGGAGCCGGGAGCAGGCGCTTGATGGAGCCGGCCGAATGAGCGATCATTTTCAGCTGCGGAGCGCCATCCATCACGGCCTGGGAAAAGGGAGGGGTGCCCCAACCGGAGATAGCCACTTCGCAGTCCTGAATCAGTTCCGTCAGTTCCTCTTCCGCCAGGCGGGTTTCCTGCTCCTGAAACTTCAGAACCGCCAGCGAAGCCAGCCGCTCCTGACTTTCCGGGGAAAACAGGTTCTCGAAGAGGCTGGGATTGACGGCGACAGCGACAGTCAAGTGGGAACCGGGCATGAGGTTTCTCTTGGCAGAGGGGCTGGCGTACATTGTATCGCGTCTGCACCCAAATCGAATCCGGAGCGTCCAGGGGAAGTCAGGCCTGGCTGCGCCCGTGTTGGCGGCTGCGGGTGCGCCATGAACGGCGGGAGAGGGCGCGTCACCTCACTGTCTGCGCAGACCAACAGGTCTGGTGGAACACCTGGTGGTACACAACACAATGGCGCGCTTCCTGCAGGCCTGGGGCCATACAGCGCGGTGGACACGATGCGCTGCCCCATGGCCGGCAAGGGTCCCCCACCTGCAACCGCTGGGTCCAGGTCCGGCCGGAAAGAGCGGTGTATCCGGTTGCCGCAAGGTACCAATGACAGGCAACAGGAAGGGCATGTATGGACCTCGGGGATACTTGGGCGGTATCTGCTGGGTCCATGGTGCTCTTCTGTCTTGCCTGGGGCCTTCCCTGTCTGTTTTGTACCAAGTCGAGCTTAATCTGAATGCCAGCACGTGTTGAGAACACCAACGAGCACACAGATTTTTTGATATGAATGCATATAAAATCCACCAAACGAGTCTGGCTTGAGCGAGGAGGCAAACCGGATGTTGGCAATCTCCGGAAAGCATATCCGCGCAGGCACAGTGATACTGGCAGCTATGCTGGGCGTTGCATTGGTATTGGGCCTTTCCTTATCCAACGTCGCCTGGGCGCAAGAACCTGAGGCAGATGAAAGCCTGGATTCCTCCGCGTCATACGCCGCAGCCAGAACCGACGACCCTGAAGCGGATATGTCCAACCCTATGCAAGCTGCCATCGAAATATGCTTCTACTCCATACTGGGTGACTATCCCCACCTGTCATCATCCGGCAATGCGGTATCGGCACACGGTGGGTGGAGAATTGATTCCCCTGCGACATGCCCACAGCTCGCCACTGTCACGACTGAGCTTTATGCGCAGAATTGTGTAGGGATATTTTGCTGGTGGTCCTGGCTCTCGTCTCAAACGAGGACCGTCCCGTCTGGAGGCACCAGCGGCAGGAGGGCGACTGCCCGGCACAACTGCGTCTCAAGTGCAACAACCAGATTTCAGAGCGTTGTTGATGTCGATCTTCCCGGCATCATAGAGGCACCCGTCAAGAAACGCACTGAAGCGGAGGTCGATTGCCAGCTCTGGTGGGACTAGGGAGCGAACGGGTGTGGGCGTGACGGGACAGCGCGCACTGCGTCCTGGAGGTGCCGCCGCGACCGTACTCCCGCGCGTGGGCGAAGAGCAGTGTCATGTCACCGACGCTTTTCCTTGAGGCTTTCGGACAGCTTGTGCCGAACCTGGCGATCATTGATACTGAGGAGGAAGATCTCTACAGCGTTTTCAATGCGCGGGCTGAATTGATGGGCTGGTCTACCCTAGGCCTTCCCCGATCTCGCCGCTCGTTGCTCTGGGGGATGGAGGAGGCAAAGCTGACCGCCGGGCTTGACGCCTCCCGGATCGGATGGGTGCAGGTCGGACTGGAACTCGGCGCAAGCGGTGTCGTCAAGCCCGGGGGCATCGACTGGATCAGGCGTATCCAGTTCAAGGCCCGCCCGGAACGCCGGCGCAGTGCCGTCGAGCCCGCCAAGGCGTTGCCGGCGTTGACCCAGTGCTTTGATGATGCGCTCGGCCGCTTTGGGGTCGTTGAGTTGTCCGGGTTTCAGGTGACGGCAAGTGGCCTGGAGCCCAGCACACGATCCGGTGCCGGCTATCCCAGCGATGATCCCTTCTGTGGACTCAATTGGTTCAATACTGCCCGGAAGGCACCCGTCAAGGCGCTCGTCGCCTTTGACTACGAGTTGCTGGCCATACCGAGGCAGAACTGGTTGCCCGCCTGCAGCAGAAGAACACCGAAGCATTCACGTTCGGGCCGGTGGCCGCCGTGCCTGAGCCGCACTCGATCAAGGTGCCGGTCGAGGTATGGTGGTGGTACTCCACCTCCCCGGATCTTGGCGTGGCGGTCACGCTGCCGGAGTGGACAGCGAGTGCTGCGGCATGGGTCCTCGCCATCATCATCGACACCGCGCGCGCCCTCACGCCCGAGGTCCGCAACTGCGCCGTGCGCGTGACCCGGGTGCGGTGACGGCACCTGCGATCGGACAGAGACACTGGGGAGTAGGCAGACAGGCTCCCCCTGCTCATCATGGTATACCAGGCCTGCTGTCTGCGTTGCGCGCTTCGGACGGGGGCACATGACCGCCCTCTACAGCCCAGAGAAAGGCTTAAGGAGAACAGGCAGGATGGACAAGACTGTATCCAGTGCGCGTGGGAGACGCCGGTTGACGCGTGGGGGAGAACCTGCTGTGGATGTGGAGCCGGTCTCCGGTCCCTGCGCCAACGGCATTGTGGTGCCCCAGCCTGAGGCTCATCCGGAGCTGGTGCGGGACTGTGAAGTGCTGCTGTCCCTCCGGGACACCCTGACCAGGCAGGTGGGGGGGTGGGGCGCGCCTTTTGGAGAGCAACTGCGTTCCCTTCGGCGGCGGGTGGCGGGTGACAGCCTCAATTGGGATGCTGCCCGGCCCCTCGCGGAGTGGAAGGGGATCGGTGTGGCCGCGGACAGTGTGTCTCTGCGTGTGGTAGTTCTGAGTCTTGTCGGTATTTCATTGCAGGGCACCCTTCCCCCGGAACTGGGCCAGCTCTCCAGCCTGCAGCGGCTGTATCTGTCCGCCAACCGGCTGACGGGTTCCCTCCCCCCGGAACTGGGCCAGCTCTCCAGCCTGCAACTGCTGGTTCTGTCCGGCAACCGGCTGACCGGCCCTGTCCCTCCCGCACTGGGCCAGCTCTCCAGCCTGCAACTGCTGGTTCTGTCCGGCAACCGGCTGACCGGCCCTGTCCCTCCCGCACTGGGCCAGCTCTCCAACCTGAAGGCGCTGTATCTGTTCGGCAACCGGCTGACGGGCTCCCTTCCCCCGGAACTGGGCCGACTCTCCAACCTGCAACGGCTGGTCCTGTTCGGCAACCGGCTGACCGGCCCTGTCCCTCCCGCACTGGGCCAGCTTTCCAACCTGCAGCGGCTGGCCCTGTCCGGCAACCAGCTGACGGGGCGCATCCCTCCCGCACTGGGCCAGCTGGGCCAGCTGAGGGGACTGAACCTGTCCGGCAACCAGCTGACGGGGCGCATCCCCCCGGAACTGGGCCAACTGGCCCAGCTGCGGTGGCTGAACCTAGCTGACAACCAACTGACGGGATGCATCCCTCCCGCGCTGGGCCGACTTACCCATTTGGAGTGGCTGGCCCTGTCCGGCAATCCACTGACGGGGAGTATCCCCGCGTCCTTACAGAATGTGCCTGACAGTGATCTCGACCAGCTCGGTCTTTCCGTATGTAGCTGACCCAGCCCGCAGACCCGACATGGGTATTGAGTTCCCTGGAACCTGTCGGCCATATTGTCTGTCCGGACTCACCGGCGGTCGGCGCCATGGTGCATCAGGACGCGTCCATCACCCGCGTCAACCGGGCCCGCAGGCCATAGTCCGGGTGTTGTACACGATCAGGATGCCCTGCGGGTCGCCCGGATGTCGCACACATAGGACTGCAGGACGGCACAGGCCTCGTCCGCCGACCCGCGTGCTCACGCTCACACGCTTTCCGGAACTTCCCGTTGCAGCAGTTGGCCGAACCCCGGTTCCACCATGATCATACCTTGATGGCAGACCCTGACGCCCCGCACAAAGGTCTGTTCTACCGATCCCTGGAACTGGAAGCCGGTAAACGCGCTGTGCGGGTTGAGATAGTGCAGATCGGCTGCCGCCAGTCTCCAGTGCCGATCAGGGTCCACAATGACGAGGTCGGCATCGCTTCCGGGTTGGATTGTGCCTTTCCGGGGATAAAGCCCAAAGAGGCGCGCTGGATTGGCCGATACCATGCGGGTCAACAAAGGCAGCGGCAGCCCTCGCTTGTGGACCCCTTCGGTCAGGAGACCCGGCAACATTGTCTGAACCCCTGAAATTCCGCCCCACGCTTGCCAGATATCCGTATAGCCGATGTCCTTGTCTTGCACTGTGCAGGGCGAGTGATCCGACCCGATCGTGTCTACCTGGCCGGCCAGGACACATTCCCACAGTGCTTCCACCTGGGCGCGGCTGCGGATGGGCGGTGCGCACTTGGCCCTGGGCCCAACGCGCTCATAGTCATCCAGGTCGAGCATAAGGTACTGCGGGCAAGTCTCAACGGTTACCTTGACGCCTGCCTGCCTGGCCTGCGTGGCCACCCTGATCCCCTCGGCAATGGACACGTGAACGATGTGGAGCCGGGCGCCCGTCACCTCGGCCCAGAATATGGCGCGGCGGATTGCCTCCAATTCCTGGAAAGGAGGCCGCGATTCCGGCCAGGCCGCGAGATCCCGGCGTCCTGCCGCCTGCAGTTGCCGGGCCAGAAAGGCGGTCAGGGACTCGTTTTCCGCATGGATGGCCACCAAACTGCCCAGTGCGCGGGCCTGCTGCATGCCGGCATAAATCAAGTCGTCATCCACACGGGGAAAATCCGGCGCGGATATCATGAAGGCCTTCAGGCCGATGATGCCGGCCTCGTGCAGTGACCGCAAATCGGCCAGGTTGTTGTTGACCAATCCACCCCAATGCGCGTAGTCCACCACGGCTTCACGCTGTACGGCCGCGCGTTTGCGTTCCAGCTCGGTCACATTGATCGTGGGCGGCGTGGAATTGAGCGGCATATCCAGAATGGTGGTCACGCCTCCCGCGGCCGCCGCTTTGGTGCCCGTTCGATAACGTTCCCACTCCTCGCGCCCCGGTTCATTGAAGTGGACATGTCCATCCACCAGGCCCGGCAACAGCAACTTTGCCTGGAGATCGACGGTGGTCCAGGCTGCGAGGGGCGGGGTGCCCTCCACGATCTGGGCAATACGCCCGTCCACTATGGTCACCCCGCCACGGAAGACACGGTCTTCCGTGACCACCGTACCGTTTTGCAGGTAAAGATCCGATTTCATGAGCGTCTCGCTGCCCGAGTGTGGATTGTCCCCCCGGATGGCCCGCGTGCCCAAAACAGTATCAAGCCGCGGCGCAGGCCCAATCCGGATGACGTTGGAGTCACAAGGAGAGCAGGCGGCGCGGCAGGCTGCTGCCGGACACGATCAGGTTTTCTGCCCGCCACGATGGCCTGCCCCAATGCGAGACAAGCGCGATCCGCAGTACGACTGGCCATGGCCAGTGTGCGGCAAGTCCGGAGTGTACCACCGGGACACCGGTCTCCATGCGTTGCACCGCACGCCGCGGCCCAGCGCGCGGAATGTCCGGGCACGATGCGACGTGTGATGGAACACCGCTGACCGCGACCTCGGCGGCCAAAGGCCTGCCCGCGTACACGTTCCCGCAGCATGCGCGGCCGGCCATCGCCGGCGGGACCTGCAGGGCCGCGGAGGCAGCGTAGAACTGGGCCCAGGACCGGCAGAGGACGCGATCCACCGCGGAATTGAGTTTGGAGTTTAGAATCGTATCGATATGCAGGAGCAGGTGGGGTTGCCTTCTCCCGGTCAGCTGCAGCCCCCTGTCCCCCACCCCAGGAGTCCGCAATGCCTTTTTACCATCCATCAGACCGCCTCCCCATCCAACCTTTTGGGGCTGACGGCCCTTCTCTCAAAACCTTCTGGGGAGACCAGATCATGGTCTCTCTGGTGGAAATGGTGCCGGGTTCGGTCGTACCGGCGCACAGCCATCCGCAAGAGCAGGCCGGGTATGTGCTGGAAGGCGAACTTGAATTTGCCATTGCCGGGGAAAAGACCAGGGTCGGTCCCGGCGGCATCTTTTTCATTCCGGGCAATGTGGAACACGCCGTCGTTGTGACCAGCCCGGACACGGCCCGGGTGGTGGACATTTTCAGTCCGGTACGCGACGACTACCAGTACTGACCGGACTAAATTTGACATAATTATCCAGTACCAGGAAGCGGCCGCATGCAGATTACACGTATCACCCCCATCATGGCCAAGGGGCTAAACCGCATTTACACCTTCGTCAGGATAGAGACGGACCAGGCCGGGTTGATCGGCTGGGGCGAAGCCTCGCTGGAAGGCAAGCCGCGGGCCGTGGCGGGGTGCCTCCAGGACTTTGCAGACATGATTCTGGGAGAGGATCCGCGGCGTATTGAGTATCTGTGGCAGATCATGTATCGCAGCGGCTTCTGGCGGCAGGGGGTCATCGGTCTGACGGCGCTGTCCGGCATTGATCAGGCCCTGTGGGATATCAAGGGCAAAGTCTATGGGCGGCCCGTTTTTGAACTGTTGAACGGGCCCGTGCGGGACAAAATCCGTCTGTACACCCATTTTGGGGGAGCGGAACCGGAGGCCGTCGTCCAGAGCGCGCTGGCTCAAGTGGGTCAAGGCTGGACCGCCATCAAGACGGTCCCCGTGCCTGTGACCGAGATCGTGACGGGTCCCGCCAAGGTAAAACAGGCGGCGGCCGTGCTGCAGGCCGTACGGGAGGCGGTGGGGGACGAAATCGAAATCCTCCTGGATCTGCACGGCCGCCTGACGCCCCAGATGGCCGTGGTATACGGTACGGCTTTTGCCGAATTTGCGCCTTACTTTCTTGAGGAGCCATGTCAGGCCGAAAATCCCAGGGCCATGGCCGTGGTGCGGGAAAAGCTGGTGACCCCCATTGCAACCGGGGAACGGCTTTTCACCCGCTGGGGCTTCCGTGAGATCCTGGAAAACAATGCCGCCAGTGTATTGCAACCGGACTGTTGCCATGCCGGCGGCATCACGGAACTGCTGAAGATAGCCTCCATGGCCGAGGTGTACTATGCCGGCCTGGCCCCGCACAACCCCTATGGGCCGGTTTCGACGGCGGCCTGCATTCATGTAGACTTTGCTGTGCCCAACTTTCTGATACAGGAAATGGTGGATCCCCTGGCGGACCCCTTGGCCCAGGAATTCGTGCATGAGCCGCTGCCGGTGGTGGAGGGGCATATATTCCCGCCGTCGCGGCCGGGGCTGGGCGTAGAAGTGAATGAAGCCGCCTGTCGGCGTCATGCCCCCGATTTCTCATCCGGCGAGGCTGCCGCTTTCGCCCGCGGCACGTACGGAGCCTTTCATCCCGACGGGGGAGTTGCGGACTCTTGAATACCCATATCTTGAGGTCGGCACCGCGGTGGTGGCGGTCCGGGCTGGTGGATCAGGGCGGTGCTGTGACAGTCGGGTTGCGTCTGCCCACGGGCATGCCGGCATATCGGTCCCGGAAGCCATTGTGGCCCGGAAGCGACACCCGAGCCCAGGAAGGCGCGTCCCTATGAATGCTGCCGTGGCCAACGGCAAACCCAGTCTGCTGGATGTGACACCTTCGGCACTGACAGCGGCACTGGTCGAGCGCGGAGAGCCGGCATACCGGGCGAAGCAGGTGCAGCACTGGATCTACCGGCGTTTCGCCGCCGATTTCGCCGAGATGACCAATCTGTCCGGAGGCCTCAGACAGTCGTTGGCAGACACCTATGCAGTCTGGCCGCTCCGTCTGGGCCCCTACACAGTCTCCAGGCACCGGGACACGCTAAAGGCTCTCTTCCAGCTGCAAGACGGCGAATCGGTGGAAGCGGTTCTGATGTTGTATGACCGCCGTCAGACCTTGTGCATCAGCAGCCAGGTGGGATGTGCCATGGGGTGCACCTTCTGTGCCACCGGGCTGGATGGCTTGACCCGCAACCTGACGGCCGGTGAAATCGTGGGCCAGGTATTGGGGTTGGCCCGCATGCTGGGCCGCCGGGCGGAATTGGGGTTGCCTCTGGATGCACGCCAGTCCCATGTCAGCAACATTGTCTTCATGGGGATGGGCGAACCCTTGCACAACTATGCCGCGGTCTGGGAATCCGTGCGGACCATGGTGGCCCCCGATTTGTTCGGCCTCAGTCCGCGCAATATCACGATCAGTACGGTGGGGCTGGTCCCGCAGATCCGGACCATGGCGCAGGAACCGTTGCCGGTACGTTTGGCCATCAGCCTGCATGCCCCCAACGATGCACTCAGGGCCCGGCTCGTGCCGCCCGCCCGGCGCTGGCCCATTGCGGAAATTTTGGGGGCAGCACAGGAGTACACGAGACGGACCCAACGACGCGTTACGTTTGAATACGTGATGTTGCAGAAGGTGAACGATGACCCGCGCCTGGGCATGGAGCTGGGCCGCCGGCTACAGGGCCTGCACTGCCATGTCAACCTGATACCCTTCAATCCCATTCCAGGGGACACGTTTCAATCCAGTTCCCTGGCTCGCATGCAGGCTTTTGCCGCGGCCGTAAAGCGATCGGGCATTGCGACGACCATCCGTGTCCGCCGCGGTATCGAAATGGAGGCCGGATGTGGCCAGCTGCGCAGAAGGATGCTCCGGCAACCGCCCGCTGCCGGTTCTGCGCCCCAGAAACGTGGCGCCTTGGGTTCCTGACCCGCGTCCCGCGCTTTGGGGGCGGACCGGAAAAGCCCCCCGTTCTTCCGGGAAGGGCCTGTTGCAAGGTTGGGGTGTGCCCGTTACCGGCCGATGGATTTCAGGCAGGAAGTGCAGAGGCGTCGTCTGACCAGCTGCCCGCCCTCCATGACCCGGACCTTCTGGATGTTGGGGTTCCAGCGGCGGCGGGTCGCCTTCTTCGACCAGGGGCGGTTGTTCCCGTACATTGGCGTTTTGGGACAATAATCACACTTTGCCATCTTGAACCTCGCCGCGCATCGCCACTGATTGACCGGAACCGAGCCTGAATATAAGCTACCCCGCAACCGCTCATTCTAGTGCCAGGCTGATAGAGGCGGCAAATCTCCGGTCCGGTCATGCACCGCTCCACCGTGGGATGCCGTGGCTGTGCCGCGCCAGGGCCGCCGGACGCCCGGGGAACCGCGCCACGCGGTCCTGATCGTGGTTCTGTGGGACCGCCGACTGCCCCCATCAGACCGGCAAAAGAAAAACTGCGGATCCGAAACATAGTAAAATGGCCAATCCTATCGCTGGCGTTTCGGTTCCCTCCCCGGGGTCCCGGCCGCCAGGTATCCTCACAGGACATGGATCCCGCATGACTTCAGGCCAGGTATCCGGCACGGTACTCTTGCGGATGTTGCAGACCGGACGTCTGTGGCTCGGCAAGCATCGGGATTTTCTGAATGACCAGAATGTATATCCGGTTCCCGATGGGGATACGGGCACCAATATGTGGCTGACGCTGAGCGCGGCCTGGCAGGCCGCCTCCGCCGCATCGTCGGAGGCCGGGGCCGGAGAGCTATGGCACGCGGCGGCCCAGGGGGCGCTGGCGGGTTCACGGGGCAACTCCGGTGTCATATTGAGCCAGTTTCTGCGTGGCATGTCCGAGAGCATGGGGTGCTGTCCCGCACTGGATGGCGCAACTTTGCGGCAGGCTCTGCAGATGGGCAGCGATTGGGCCTATGCTGCCGTACACGACCCGCAGGAAGGCACCATCCTGACTGTCGCCCGCGATGTGGCCATATCCGCCCAGGCCCTCGCTGACGATGCCGCCGTGGGCGTGGTCTTGCAGCATGTACTGCCTGCCGCGCAGGCTTCGGTGGCAAGAACGCCCGAACTGCTGTCCGTGCTGAAGCAGGCAGGTGTAGTGGACGCGGGCGGCCTCGGCCTGACATATTTTCTGTCAGGGCTGCTCAAGGGATTGCAGGGCGAAGAGGTCGAGATCGGGGCATGGGCGGACACCGCAGTCAACTCCGGGGCCGCCGAGCCGCGGTTTGTCGCAATCCCCGAGTTGGTCCACGGGTTTGATGTGCAATTCCTGGCACACCAGCCCCGACTGCCGTTGGCGGAAATGCGTACTGCCGTCAACAGCATGGGCGAGTATGGATTGGTCGAAGGCACTCCGGAACTGGTGAAGGTCCATGTCCATGTGCAAGATCCGGGCCCCGTCCTGAGTTGGGGCTGTTCCGTCGGATTTTTGACCGACGTGATTGTCGAGAACCTGGATGCCATGGCTGCGGTCAAGCAGGAAGGCCGCCCGGACGACCACGAGGACATTCCCGAAGAAGGCCGGGTGCGGGTACTGCAAGCGGCGGCGGCGGCGGAACATGCAGTGGTGGCTGTGTCCTCCGGTTCCGGGTTCAGCAAATTGTTTGCCTCGCTCGGGGTCAACTGCGTAATCGAATGCCCTGACACCATTAACCCCAGCGTGCAGCAGTTCGTGGAAGCCGTGGCACAGGTCGGCGGGGACCATGTCGTGGTGCTGCCCAACAGTGTCAATGCGGTGGCGGCGGCCTGCGCCGCCCGGGAGACCTTTCCGCCCGATCGGGTTGCTGTAATCCACACCCCTTTTATCCTGAATGGGGTGACCGCCATGTATGCCTTTGAGCAGGCCCTGTCCTGGACGGACCTCGTGGTCGCAATGACCGCCCAGGCCCAGGCCCTCCTCTTTGGGTCCGTGGCCCGGGCCACCCGCGCAGTCGAGGGCTCCCTGAGCCGGGTGGTCGCCGGTGACTTCGTGGCGATGGGCCAAGCCCAGACCGTGATCGGGGGCGGTTCGCAGCTGGTCGACGCCGTCCGGCAGTTGCTGGCAGGTTTTCTCCTGCCGGCCCTGGCGCAGGCAGAGGCAGCCGACTTTTCCTTCCTGACCCTGTACAAAGGGGTGGATCTTGCACCTGCCGATCAGGATGCTGTGGCCGCAGTATTGTGTGCACAGCTGCCGGATTTCGAAATCGAGTGGGTTGAATCCCGCCAGAAACATTACTGGCTCCTGATCGCTGCCGAGTGAACTTGCCACAGGCCCCGTACAGTTGATGGTCCATGTTGCCGACCAGCATCATTACCGACAGCAACGCGTTTCTGGACTCGCGGACGCAGAATTCCGAGGCGGTGATAGTAGTGCCCAACCGGATCCGGTTTCTGGACGAAGTCCTGGAAGAGGATCGGATTACGGCCAACGAATTGCTGGAACGCGTGTCCCAGGCCAAGGGCTGTTTCACCGAGAAACGGCCGCAACTGTTGCCGCCCTGTCCGGGCACGGTGCGCGCCGCTATCGGAGCCGCCGCGCAGGTGAGCGAGGAGATCCTGGCCATTCATATGAGCCGGCACTTCAGCCCCATGTATCGTGCCATGGAGGCCGCCTCCCGGGCCGTGAATGGCATCTCGGTGCGAGTCGTGGATTCACACACGGTGTCCCTGGGCCTGGGCTGTCTGGTCGCGCAGGCCGCTTCGGCTTCGGCCGCGGGGCAAACCATGGCACAGATCAGTCACCGGATTGCCGGGGAAATTCCCAAATACTTCGTTTCGTTCTTTGCCGAAAGCATGCACTATCTAGAGGCCGGGGCCCAAATGGGGGCCTCGCAAAGCCTGTTGAGCGCCATGCTGGATCTGAAAGCCATGTTTCTGCTTGAGGACGGGCAACTGCTGCCGTTGGAAAAAGTGCGGACCCGATCTGAGTTGGTGGAGAAACTCTTCGATTTCATTGCCGAATTCACTTACATCCAGCGAGTCGGCATCATGCACCACGCCTATGGGCCCATTGTGCAGATGCTGAAGGACAGACTCTGGAACTACAATCCCGGGCTTGCGGTGGTGGAACTGCCCTATCCTCCTTCGCTGGCGGTGCACTTGGGCCCCAACATCATCGGTGTCGTTATTCAGGAAGGTGCATCATGAGCACAGGGGTACAGGAATCGCTTGAATTCCGGACGTGGCGCGCCCGCCTGCAGGACTTGCTGCATCTGGAAGAAGCCACAGGCTATCATCTGGGGCATTGGGCCCAGGATTTGCGTTCTCATGGCTTCGGCTTTGGACATCTGGCGTACACGGCGGGCGCGGAAGCTGTCGAAGTCGAAACCGTAACCGAGTTGCTGGGACTCTACGCCTATTGCGAAGCGCCGCTGCGGCGCTTGATCGGCGAGTCTCTGCAGCATTGGTGCCAGGGCGGCGCAATGCAAGCCCCGGACCTGGACCGCCTGCAGGACGATGACGAACTGAATCACCTTATGCGCCGAGTCGACGAAAAACCCATTGTGCCCGCCAAGGCCTCGCTCCTTGATCCCGTGACGGTGTTGCGCGGGATTGGCGAGACCATGGCCCACCGCCTGTCCCGGCTGGGTATCGCCACCCTGATTGATGTCCTCTTCCATCTGCCGCGCAAGTACGAAATGTACGAAAACCGGACCCTGAGTCAGCTGGAGGTCGGTCAGCCGGTTTCCGTGATGGGACGTATTTGCGAGGGCAGCCTCTCTTCCTTCCAGTTTGGCAAGCAGGTGCGGAAGCGTGCGGTCAAGGCGCGGCTGCGGGATGGTACGGGGGAGATTGACGTCATCTGGTGGAACGCGTGGGTGATGTCCTCCGTGGTGGCCGGGGATCTGTACCACATGTACGGCAAAGTGGAGCGCACCGCGGGACGATGGTTGCTCAACAACCCGCAATTCGTGCCGATTTCCCCCAATACGGTCCGGCGCAATTTGCGGTTGCTGGATGAGGAGCGCATGCCCAAACACAGCATCATGGCCCTGTATCCGCTGACGCAGGGCATCACGCAGGCTTTCCTGCGCAAAATCACCGGGGCTTTGCTGGAAGCCCATGTACACCGCCAGCTGGCGGATGAACTGCCTTTGACGGTCCGGAATCAGTTTGACCTCCCGACGGTCCGGGAAGCAATTGCCCTGCTGCATCGGCCGGAGACCGCGGAAGAGTGGCAGGAGGCCCGCCGCTACCTTGCGTTCCAAAGTCTCTACAAATTCCAGACAGACCTGGCTGTCGTGAAAACGGGTCGCAATCAGGACCAGGCTCTGGCCCTGACCATGCCGGCGGATTTCAGCCGGGCCTATGATGAGGCGCTGCCTTTTGCCTTGACGGCAGAACAGCGGGCAACCCTGCAGGACATCCTGCAGGACATTGCCCAGGTACGGCCTGCATTTCGGCTGGTCCGCGGCGAAGCCGGCAGCGGCAAGACCGTGGTACTGGCGGCCGCGATGCTGGCGGCCGCCCGGCATGGCGTGCAATCGGCTTTGCTGGCCCCGACGCAGTTGCTGGCCACCCAGCATCTGGAAGCGATGCAAGCTATCGCGCAGCGGGTCAGCCAGGCTCTGGGCTGGTCCCCCATACGCGTGGCCCTGCTGAGCGGTATCCTCTCGTCCGCGGAACGGACACCCATCCTGCAGGACCTGGCCACCGGCGACATTCAGATCGCGGTGGGCACCACGGCCCTGCTGCAACCCGGCGTCCGTTTTCGGCGGCTGGGTTTGGTCGTCGTTGACGAGGAACATCGGTTCAGCGTGGACCAGCGCCGGATGCTGGTGCAATCCCGCCGCGCCGCGACAGACGAGGACCCGATCACTCCGCATGTCCTGTCGCTTTCGGCCACCCCGATCCCGCGTTCCCTGAATCAGGTGCTGACCGGTTACATGGATGTGTCCGAGATTCGCGTCCGGCCCGGACACCGTCAGCCTGTACGGACCGTGTTGCGCCGGTCGGAAGATCGCACGCAGGTCTACGCGCTGCTGCGTCGCCAGATCGCCCGGGGCCATCAAGGCTTTGTGGTCTACCCCCAGATCGAGGCGCTCGATGTGTTTTCCGACATCGGCGCGCTGGACGCCGAGTACGAGTGGCTGTCCCGGGATGTATTTCCGGATCTGCGTCTGGCCAAGGTACATGGCGGCATGCCCAAAGCCGAAATCCATCAGGTCATGGAAGGCTTTCGGGATCGTGCGCTGGACATTCTGGTCTCCACGACCGTGATCGAGGTGGGGATAGACGTGCCCAATGCCACCGTGATCGTGATCGAAAACGCCGAGCGGTTCGGACTGACGCAGCTGCACCAGTTGCGTAATCGCGTGGGACGCGGCACTGTGCCCGGCACCTGCGTGCTGATCAGCGAGACCCCGTCGGCCCAGACTGCCCGCCGGTTGGATATCCTGCTCAAAAGCGATTCCGGGTTTGAAATCGCCGAGCGCGATTTGGAAATGCGCGGACCCGGAGATCTGCTGGGCAAACGCCAGAGCGGAACGCCGGAAATCCCCTATGCCGCTTTCATCGATGCGCAGGTCCTGGACATGGTACAGGTATGTTTCGGGGCCGAAAATACCCACTCTCCTGTACCAGGCATGTCCTGAACCGGATCCCGACCGCAGGGGGGGCCGGCGCTGTGGCCGGTACTGGCAACAGCGCCCAGGTCAGTCATATACGTCCGGATTGGCGCAGTGGGGAATTCTGCGTCCTTCCAGGCCGGCTATCAGATTCTGGGCTGCCATTTCCGCCATTTTGCTGCGTGTAACGACACTGGCACTGGCTATGTGGGGAGCCATGACGATATTGTCCAGCGTCAACAGCGGACTGTCGCGGGGAATGGGCTCCGGCTCGGTCACGTCCAGGCCGGCATAGAGGATCTGGCCCGTGGCCAGTGCCGTATACAGGGCTTCCGGGTCGATCAGAGGACCGCGGGCCGTATTGATCACAATGGCCGTGGCTTTCATTTGGGCGAAGGCTTCGGCATTGATCAGGTGATGCGTTTCGGGAGTCAGCGGCGTGTGAATCGAGACGAAGTCCGATTCGTGCAGCAATTGCTCCAGGCCGACCTTCTCTGCCCCCAGCTCGGCAATGGCGGGATCGTCATCGGCAATGTAGTCGTCGTAAAAGAGGATGCGCATGCCAAATCCGCCGCCCCGGCGGGCCATGCCCCGGCCGATGCGCCCAAAACCCAAAATCCCCAGCGTGGCGCCGGCAATGTCCTGGCCGAGGAGCAGAGTCGGCCCCCAGGTCTGCCATTGGCCGGCGCGGACGTAGCGATCGCCCTCAACCACCCGGCGGGCCGCGGTCATGAGCAAGGCAAACGCAAAGTCGGCGGTGGTGTCTGTCAGTACATCCGGCGTGTGTCCTACCGGAATTCCCCTCCGGGTGGCCTCGGCCACATCGATGTTGTCGAACCCTACGGCGTAATTGCTGATGACTTTCAAGCCCGGCCCGGCCTGGTCCATCACTTCCTTGTCAATGGGTGTGGTCAGGAGGGACAGAATGCCGTCTCGGTGGCGCGCTTCCCGGAGTACCCAATCCCGCGGTGGCGGCAGGTCGCCGCGCCAGACTGCCGCGTCGCAGTATGTCTCGACCATGTGCTGGCCCGGTGCCGGGATTTGCCGGGTTACGCAGACGGAAAACTTGGCCATCAGGATGCTCCTTTGCGCCGGATTCGCGACGATGCTGCAGGACGGTTTCTGGTCGGCCCCTCGGGGCTATCGCTGTGCCAGGGGCACAAAGTCCCGCCTGTCCGCGCCCCGGTAGATCTGTTTGGGACGGGCAATCTTCTGGGCCGGATCATCCAGCTGCTCTGACCAGTGCGCCAGCCAACCTGCCGACCGGGCCAGCGCGAACAGCAAGGTGTAGTATTCGGCGGGAATGCCCAGGGCCTGGTAAATGATGCCGCTGTAGTAGTCGACGTTGGGATAGAGCCTGCGTTCCTGGAAGTAATCCATGCTCAGTGCGGCATTTTCCAGCGCAATGGCAATGTCGATCAGGGGGTTGTTGCCCGTGACCTCGAAGACCTTGTAGGCCAGCTCCTTGATCAGGGTGGCCCGGGGGTCTGTATTGCGGTACACCCGGTGCCCGAAGCCCATGAGACGCACTTCCTTTTTGATGACCCGGTCCAGGAAACGGGGAATTTCGGATGTGTTCCGGATCGCGGACAGCATGGCGAGCACAGCCTCGTTGGCCCCGCCATGCAGAGGACCATACAGGGCCGCCGTGGCTCCGGCCATGGAGCTGTAGGGATCGGCATGGGAAGAGCCTATGGCCCGCATGGCGGCTGTTGAGCAGTTTTGTTCGTGATCGGCATGCAGAATGAAGAGGGCGTTCATCGCCGCCTGCACGGCCGGATTCGGTTCTTCCTCATCCAGACCGAAGTTGCGCATCATGCGCAGGAAATTGCCGATATAGCCCTGGCCCGTATCAGCCGCGGGTACTGCATGGCCATGGGTATGCCCGTAGCAGTGGGCGGCAACCGTGGGCAGATGGCCCAGAATCCGATACATCTGCTCCTGCCGCACCTTGGAATCCAATACTTGCTTGGATTCGGGATACAGGGCGCCCAGCGCGCCCAGCGCGCTGATCAGCATCCCCATGGGGTGCGCCGACGCGGGAAAGGCTGCGATCAGTTTCCGTATCGCGGGCCCAATCTCGACCTGGGCCAGAATCAGGTCGCGCCAGGTTTCGTTCTCCGCCGGGCTGGGCAGTTCGCCTAGGATCAGCAGATAGGCCACTTCCAGGTAATTGGACTGGAGTACCAGGTCCTCGATGGGATAGCCCCGGTACTGCAGAACGCCCTGCTGCCCATCCACGTATGTGATGTGGCTGATCGTGGTGGCCGTGTTCTGATAGCCGGGATCGTAGGACACAACCCCCGGATCCACCTGGTCTACCTTCACCCGCTGCAATGACTTGGCGGCAATGGCTCCATCCATGATGGGCAATTCATACTGCTTGCCGTTGCGGTTATCGGTGAAAGTCAAGGACTGAGGCATGGCATTACCAACTCCCAACCAGGAAGATTGTACGTTGTGGCAGGCGTGGAAAGATCACGAATCAAGGGACGGCAAAGTCGTACAGGAGCGGGGACAAATGGCGCGGTACCTTGCCCTCAATGCGCGTCCCGTCCTCCTGATAGATCTCGGTATCGATCTGCCCGTACTGGTGTACCTTGGACACGAGATCACCGCGGGCATAGGGAATCACGACGGCCACGCTGTCCATGTGGGCGTACAGAACCTGGGACAGAACGCGCCGCAGGTCCGGCACGCCTTCTCCGCTCCGGGCGCTGAGGGGCACGACAGCCACGTAATGTTCCCGGCTGGTATCCCGGACCCGCGCTGTCAGATCATGGCCCGGCGGCATCAGGTCGGTCTTGTTAAGCACCAGCACGGCAGGAATATCCCCGGCGCCCAGGGTGTCAAGCACCTCTTCGACCACCGTCAGGTGTTCTTCCACACTCCGGTGGGAAACATCAACGACATGCAAGAGCAGGTGGGAGTCGTTGACGGTCTCCAGGGTGGCGCGAAACGCTGCCACTACCGCCGGGGGCAATTTCTGAATGAATCCCACCGTATCCGTAAGGTAGGCGCGCAGGCCGCCGTCCAGTTCCAGACTGCGCGTGATGGGATCCAGCGTCGCGAACAGCTGATTGTCCGCCCAGGTCCCGGCTGCCGTCAAACGGTTGAGGAGCGTGGTTTTGCCTGCATTGGTGTAGCCGACCAGGCCCAGTCGGGGGGTCATATCCTGATTGCGACGGGCCTTGTTGCGCTGTCGATGGCTGCGGATGGACTGCAACTCGGCATGCAACCGGTCCATGCGCCGCGTGATCTGGCGCCGGTCCATTTCCAGCTGGGTTTCGCCGGGGCCCCGCAGTCCCACGCCGCCTCCATTGCCCCCGGCTCCGCCTCCCCCCTGGCGGGCCAGATGAGTCCAGGCCCGGGTGAGCCGGGGCAGGCGATAGGCATACTGGGCCAGTTCCACCTGAACGATGCCTTCGCGGGTACGGGCGTGTTTGGCGAAGATATCAAGGACCAGGGCGGTCCGGTCAATGACCTTTACGGCCAGGCCGAGCTCCTGTTCCAGGACCCGTTGCTGCCGGGGCGAAAGCTCGATGTCAAAAATGACAACCTGCGCCTGCCGCTCCGTGACCTGCTGTACCAGTTCCTGTACCTTGCCGGAACCGATGAAAGAGGCCGGATTGGGAGCGTCCAGATTTTGCGTCAGACGGCCCAGCACATCAATGCCCGCGGTGTCTGCCAGCAACGTCAATTCCGCCAGTGATTCCTCCAAGGGCAGAAGGCCGGGCTCCGACTTCAATTCCGCACCCACGATTACGGCCTGCTCTCGCTGCGGCACATTGCGAATCAGGCCCTGAGGGTCCCGCAACCGTGCGGTCTCGGTTCCCATCCGGCTGAAATCGTCAATACGGGTAATGTTGGTTTGCGTTGATTGCGGGGCCACGGCGGCGGCTCTACTTGACAGCGCTCCAGGCACCTTGTACGCGGCGGGGTGGCGGGCTGTCCTGTCTTGAATTTCAGGCTCCATTATATCCAAGCCGGTTCCCACCGCGGTTTTCGGACCTGCCGCGGCGGTCCCGGGTCGGATGGAGATTTGCGGGACACAGGCAGAGGGGGGGCATGCTGACCGGTCTACCAGACACGCGCCACCGGGAAGCATTTGAACTTTTGGGCCCGGGCAAACATGTCCCAAATCCGCGCCATTTGCTCGACCGTGGCCGTGGGGCGGCCTTCCATGGCAAAGCCCCGCATCTGGCCCCGCTGTACGTACTTGGGCTCCCAGGCCGTGACTCGACAGTAGTCGTAATAATCGCGGAACGTAGTGTATTCGACGTGAATCTTGAAAGGAGCCGGGTGACGGCTCATCGGCGACATGGGATCCAGGGTGTGGCAGGGATTGAGCATCCGCAGCAGATCCGGGGGATATGCGTTGCCCACCTGTTGCGCCAGTTTGAGGGTCTCCCGAAATGTCTGCAAGGTTTCCCCCGGCAAATTGAGGCTGAAGTACACAAAGATGGGTACCCGATATACCTGCAGGGCAGCCAGCATTTGCAGGAAGCGGGCGTTGTTGTAGTGCTTGCCGTTCAGTGCGCGGACCGCTTCGTTGCCGGACAGGGGGGAAATGGCGACCTCCGTGTGATCCAGATCCACGGTCTCGCCGAACTGGCGTATGAATTCCCGGGAGGGCAGTTGGAAAAACTCGTTGTAGATCCCGATGCGAATCTGCCGGGCCTGCAGCTCCGCGAAGAAGGCTCTCCACCACTTGGCGGGAAAGGTGGCAATGTCCAGCGACAACGAAACCTGCTTGTATCCCTGTTGGCGCAGCTGGGCGATATCGTGGACCACCGCCTGCGGATCGCGCATGACATAGCCATGGCGCGCGGCGAGGTCGACATGCGATTTCTTGCCGCCGCCGCAGTAGATGCAGTTGAACACACATCCCCGGCCCACCGTGAGCCAATGCCCGCGGTTGACGGTCTTGACCGGATCGATGATGCCGCCGCCAATATACTGCAGGGCTCCGTAACTGGATGCATGCAAAAGCCAGTCCATCGTAACGAAATCCAGGCTGTCCAGTTGGGTCGCGTCCGCAGTGTAGAAGTCGAGACTGTGGCGTACACCTTGCTGGGCCCGCCAGGAGAGATTGGGGATTTGCTCCAGGTCCCGGGTGCCCTCCCCGCAAATGCACTCCACCAGTTGCAGGAGCGGAACTTCCCCGTCGCCTCGAATCACGTAATCGATTTCGGGATGCGTCCGGAGGATCTCGTCCCCGAAGAGAGTGGCGGTGAGGCCTCCTATGACGATCCGGGCGGCCGGCAGCATGCGCCGCACATGGCGGGCCACATCGATGGCGCCGAAACAGTGCTCATACCAATGCAGGTCGATCATGACCAGCTGGGGCGGCTCAATCTCGGCCAGCCACGCATCCAGCTTGAAACTGGTCTTCAGCATGATCTCCAGGGGCAGGTTAAGGCCCTGGACCTGCCACCCTGCGGCGCGCAGGAGATTGACCATGCCCACCATCCCGACGGGCATGAGAGGATAAAAGGGGCTGGCCCTGAACTTGCCGAATTCGGCTTCCACTTCCTGCTTGGCCGGATGAATATAGAGAACATCCATGGGAAGTCAAGTATATGTCACTTGCAGTTGGACCTGATAGCTGTCGTGCGGCTCTCCAGGGCAATGGGGCCGTGTGGCGTAACAGGGTCCGGGCCCAGGTGCAGGGTCATGACCCGAGCTGTGGACGCTGATTTGATGGTGCAGCTCCGTTTTGGGGTCAGGCGGCCTGTTACTGCAAGGTGTGGTCTGCCGTTTACCCGTGAAACCCTGAGCACAAGCGCAGCCAAGGGGCTGGAAGCGGTCCAGAAGGGAAAGGATTGCGGAGGCGTCCCCCGTGCCCCGAGACAGGTGGGGTCTTTCCAGAGTGGTGGCAGCCGGCGAGTTGGTGGCGATGCTGGCGCGCCAGAGCGGGTTCAGCACCCAGGCCGACAGGGCTGCAATACGGGCGACAGACGGAGACGATGGCACATCACCCGTCCTCAAAACCCCGGGCCGGGTGGACTCAGTAGATCTGTTTTACTGCAACGCGTCCACGATCCGGGTGTGGTTCAGAATGGTGCGGCATACTCCGATCCGGTAGAAAGGAAGGGCGATATCCAGAGTGACGACAGACAACAGTATCCAGCCCAGAATGTGCACCAGCTGATCCATGACCGAGATTTCCACCTCCAGTACCCCCAGCAGGGCCCCGTCTGCCCCGTATACCTCTGTACCATTCAGGAATTTGGCGGCCCACGCGTAAGGCAAAAAGAACAAGGCAAGGCCCAAGGTGACGATGGTGAGCAACACCCCCAGCAGGGCATACAGGAAATATGTTGCCCATGCTCCAAGTAGTGCGAAACCTGTATTTGACCCGCTGCACTCGCAGGCTCCTTGGACTGTCAGGCCAGTGGCTATACTGCGGTCTGGTGCCCAGTACCGGAAGGATACATGAAAAAACGGCCTTGCATAATGCAAGGCGGCACGGTCGCCCAGCCAACAGGGCCTTGTAGACCCTTGCCGTCAACCTGGCGAACGAGTGGCAGGTGACAGTACCCCGTGGGGTACGGAAGCCTGCGGCAGGTCTGCCGCAACGCGGGCCACCTGTTGAAATTCAGGACCCCGGCGGTGGCGGCGCGCATGACAATGACAGATCTGTCTTATGCCCGGAAGACTTTCTGCATGCCCCAAAGCAGATCCTCCAGGTCCTCTTCGGACAGGAGCGGCCCTGACTCGATGACCACGGACCGCTCCATCAAGGCTTCCGAACGCGGGCACATGCCCATGTGATACTGGATCGGCTCCGGAAAATACGTGGGACAGTCAAAAGGGCAACCGCGGGTTGCTGTCGTCTGGTGCAACACCTGGGGGGCGGCGTACACGGGCTGGCCCCCGTAGATCTTGCCTGCCGGTACCCCTTCGGCGCACAACTCCGCAATCCGCCGTGCCGCGGCAGCGCGGTCCTTTTCATAGGCAATGATCCAGAGGGATTGACTGTCTCGATCGGGTATGCGCCGTTCCAGCGTCGCGGCAGGAAGTTCTTCCAGGCCGGCGCGGAGGATGCTGACATTCGCTTCAATCCGTTCCCGCAGGGCCGGTAATTTCTGCAGTTGAATTCCCAGGATGGCGCCGGCGATTTCATTCATGCGCAGGTTTTCGCCCACGATGGGCTCCTGGCCGAAGTGATCGCGCACACCGGCATGCGAGGTCCAGAATTGTCCGCCTTGATCGGAATAGATGGTAGCCCGGCGGTACCATTCCGCGTCGCGTGTCACCACCGCGCCCCCTTCGCCGCTCGTGATGTTCTTCTCCAGCTGAAACGAAAAGCACCCGACATCCCCCAGCGTGCCTACCGGCTGCCCTTGATGCAGGCTGCCGCAAGCCTGGGCGGCATCCTCTATGACATACAGGCCCTTTTCCTGGGCAAACTGGTGGATGGCCTCCATATCGGCACATTTGCCGCCCAGATGCACGGGCATGATGGCCTTGGTGAGGGGGGTAAGACAACGGGCCAGATCCGAGGGATCCAGCAACATGTTCTCGTCCACCTCCGCGAAGACAGGGCGCGCCCGGGATGTGATAATCGCCCCCACGGAGGCGATGAAGGTTGCAGCGGGCACAATGACCTCGTCCCCGGGCCCAATGCCCAAGGCCATCAGGCCCATACGCAAGGCCGCAGTGCCATTGGCTGTGCCTACGGCATACTCCACGCCGAGATACTGCGCCAGACCGGTTTCGAACGTGTCGACCTTGGACAGGTGATTTGGCCCATAGTACCGAAACAGCGACTGGGCATCCAGGACTTCCATTACGGCCTGTTTCTCTTCCTCCCCTATCAAGCCGGCCCCCTTGTACAGGTTCAGTTCTTGCTTGACAGCCGGCTCTCCGCCGTGAATGGCCAGGCGGGGAGTGTTACGCGATGTAGATGTAGACGACGGCATGAGTTTGAATTCCGCACCATGTTGGGCCAGAAGGCAATATTCCGGGCACTTCCGAACCTCTGAAACCCAATCATAGTACGGAATCCTGTCCGAGGTGAGTTCGCCGGTGGTGCCGGCACGCTGGTCCCGTCAATCCAGACCGATCCGGTACTGCGGGACGAAAGAACGCGACCCGTCACCCGGCAAGACCGCAATTGGGCCCCGGTACCCGCGCTGCATTGGCCCTGTGCCGGTTAGTGCTGCCGGATTTTCACAGGAGATGCTCAGACCGCTGTACCGGACCGGGCCCGGGATGATTGACAATGACCTGGGACACGTTTGCGCTGGCCGCCAGTCTTTGGACCAGGCGGCTTTCGCTTTCCGCTTCGCAAATCACATGCAGATTGGGCCCGGCATCAATGGTGAAGTAGGCCTCCAGGCCTTCTTCCTCCCGCCAGGATTGGACGGCCGCCATCAGATTGACCGTGGCCGGGTGCAGATACAGCAGCGATGGCCGGGAGGTCAGCATGACCGCATGCATGAAGAGGGTGTCTTTTTCCAGCAGAGGCCCCAAAATCTGCAGGTTGCGATCCCGGACTGCCTCCTTGACAGCCGGCAATGCCTGTCTGACGAAACGCAGACGGTCCTGCAAAAGAAAGCTGTGGGCTGCCAGGGTATGCCCTTGCTGGCTGCTGATCGTCTTGTCCGCCGCGCTGACGATCGCCACCACATCCGAGAGCGCCCAATGTCCGGGTGTATGCAACTGTCGGGGCCGGCTGGACATGTCGTCCGTGCCGGCCTCCCATTCCACAAAGCCCCCGAAGAAGCTGCGACAGGCGGACCCGCTGGCCTTCCGAGCCAGGCGGGCCAGCGCGTCCAGATCCCGAACCCCGGCGTTTGTGCCGCCGGCCGTGGCTCCAGCCAATGTCAAGGCACAAAACCCGCTGGCCGAAGAGGCCATGCCGGCACTGGCCGGAAAATTGTTGACGCTGGCCACTTTGGCGGTATACGAATGGCCCAGATAGGCCCGCAAACGATCCAGATGAGTCACCACGCGGGCCCGGACTGCCCCGGTCGCCGCGCGGCCGTTCAGGAGAATTTCATCGGGCCGCGAGGAGGTGGAAAGCCACGCCACAGAGGTGGTGGAATGGGCACGGCTGAGAGTCATGCTCAGTGAATTGGTATAGGGTAAATTCAGGGATCTGTCCTTGACTCCCCAATACTTGATGAACGCGATATTGGCACACGCCCGGAAAGTTGCTAAATCCACCCTGGCAACCTTACCCTCCACTCAATTGGAACGCCTTCGCCGGTCCTGGGCGGTGTCGTCCGCTTGCTGATTTGCTTCCTTGGTGGGTTACGCCTCATTTGTCCCACGTGCGATCTTACTCCAGCACTGCAGTTGCCATTGCCATGCGCCCCTCTGCCATCGTCTCTCTTCCGCGCCGCCTCAGTCTGCTTTGGGGCTGTCTTTGGGCACTCTGTCTGGGGACAGGTTGCACCGCAGGTACGGTCATCATCGAAGGTCAGCCTGCTACGGATTCCATATATGTCGCTTCCGGGCCGGTGGGTCAGACGCTGGCAGTGGAATACGCAGGTCTGCAGGGCCTTGATATCGTGGTGGAGGGGACATCTGAGCCACAGTCGGCCCGCACGTTCCTGTTTCTCCACCCGGAGGGAGACCTGTGGGCGGAGGGCAGGCTCTCCCTAGAACCGTTTATCGGCCGGCGATGGGTTTCCCTCGATTGGCCTGGAGGCTCTCTGCCGGCTCCACGCGCCTATCGGTTGGAGGTACGGCCCGATCCAGGCTCCACCATTCATATTGGACAGGGTTTTCCCGACACCTATGTGGATGGCAGTTTCTATTTCGATGGCACACCGGTAGCCGCCCAGCTGACCTTTCGCTGGCGATACAGCCGCTGGGCCCTGGCAGGCGAACTCCTGCGCTGGTTGGGGGCGCAGCTGCAGATTCTCGTGATGGCCTTCCTGGTGTTTCTGCTGCCGGGTTGGGGGCTGGTGGCCTGGCTGCGCCAGCCCGCGGAAGAGGACCTGCTGCACGGATGGCCGGCCCGGTTTTGTCTGGCGGCGGGACTCGGCGTGGCCCTGTATCCGGTGCTGTTTTCCTGGCTGGACCTGCTGGGCCTGCATCTGGGAGCAGGCACCTACGCTGTGGCCATGGGCATTGGTCTGGTGTCCTTGCTCTACCGCACCCTGCTGCTGTGGCGGGACCCGGGTCCCGCCGGTCTGCCCCCCTGGGGTGCCTTCCAGCTCTCCCACAAGGCCGATGTGGGGTTCCTGATTGTGCTGGCTGGATTGCTCCTGACCCGTTTCTGGCCCTTGAGAGGCGTGGAAGCGCCGTTCTGGGGCGACTCCGTACAGCACGCCTACATCGTGCAGCTCATGCTGGAGCACGGCGGTCTCTTCCAGGACTGGAGCCCGTACGCCGAATTTCTGACCTTTACCCACCAGTTTGGTTTTCACGCCAACACGGCAGTCTACGGTGCTGTGCGCGGGTTGACCGGGGTTGAAGCCACGCTTGAAGCCGGCCAGATTTTGAATGTCCTGGGCATTCTGGTCCTGTATCCCTTGACAGTATATGTGGCGGGAGGCAATCGATGGGCCGGTGTGGGGGCCATGATCGTGGGCGGGTTGCTTTCCTACATGCCGGCCATGTACTTCAATTGGGGACGGTACGCCCAGCTCAGCGGTCTGGTCGTACTGCCGGTAGCCATGCTGCTCCTGTGGCGCCTGATCGATACGCGGGGGGGGCAACCCCGGGCTGTGGTCATCAACAGCCTCGCGCTGGCCGGCATGGCCCTCTGCTATTACCGCATGCCCCTTTTCTACGGGGCTTTCGCCCTGCTGTGTCTGCTCTTTTGGCTGGTACCGGTCTGGGGCTGGGACGCGCGCAGATGGCGGATGGGTCTGGCCAACCTGGGCAGCGTCCTGGCCCTGAGTTTGGTCTTGCTGGTGCCCCACATGTCACGCGTTGCCGGCAGTTTCCTGGCAGGCCGGGCGGTCGCCAGTCTGCAGGGCGCCCCCGAGCACTGGGTGTGGAACGACTACCAGATCTGGCGGTCTCTGCCGGATTACTACCCGCGGTGGATGCAGCAGTGGGCCGGCGGCGCCCTGCTGTGGTCCTTCATCGTGGCACACCGCCGCAGTTTTCTGCTGGGCCTGTGGGGACTTTCGCTGGGGGGCCTGGTGGCCCTCAGTCTCTTTCAGATTCCCTTGATGAGCGAGCTGCAGAACTTCGCGGTGATCATCGCCCTGTATGTGCCTTTCAGTGTCATGTCAGGTTGGACCGCAGGGTGGCTGATGGACTGGATTCCGCGCAACAGGGAGGGGGGCTGGACGCGCGCCCTCCCCTGGCTGGCCACCGCTGTCTGTCTCCTGGTGGCCGTTCTGGCTCTGCCCCGCACGCGCTACATTGCCGACGAGCAATACAACATGGTCACGGCACCGGATATGCTGGCCATGGCATGGATAGACGAACACCTGGGATCCGAGGCCAGGATATTGGTACCGGGCTTCAGGATCTACGGTGGCCGGACTGCCGTAGGTGCCGATGCCGGCTGGTGGATTCCCCTGTTGGGGGGCCGCCCTGTTTCCATGCCGCCCCAATATGCCCTGCTGGAGCAGCCTGGGGATCCGGAGCAGGTCTCCCGGCTGATTGATTTGATGGCATCCCTGGAGGGGGTACCCCTGTCGACCTTGCCGGCTGCAGCCTTGCTGTGTGAACAGGGATATACGCACGTCTTTCTGGGCCAGAAGCAAGGAGCCGTGGGTTTTGAAGTAAGGCAGCTGTATTCCGAGACGCAGTTGCACCAGAATCCGGCTCTCTGGCCAGTGTATGTCCAGGATCGCGTCCGCGTCTATGCACTGGATCCGCAGTTCTGTGCCTCCGGCACAGAGTTCGCTACGCCCGTGCAAGGTCCGCCGGTGTGGTAGTCCCCTTGACGGGAGACCGGCCAGCCGCCCTGATCCTGCCGCCCCGGCGGCCAGAGCCTGGCCTGCACCGGGGCTAGCCCCCGAAGCGGGTGGCCGGCACGCCTTTGAATCCGGTCCGGATCGAAAAGAGGTTGCCGTTCTGCGGCGCTTCGGCGAGTTCTGCCGCCGACATGCCTTGAGCCGCACAGGTAATGTACAGCGTGTCCAGCTCCGCATCACCAAAGGCACACGCCGTAATGGCGGGCACAGGCATGTCCAGGGTCTGCAGAATCTCACCGGTTTCGGAGTGTATCCGGCAGACTTTGCTGCCTCCGTAAAAGGCCACCCACAGCATGCCTTCCTCATCAATGGTCATGCCATCCGGCAGACCGAAGGCCGGGTCGACTTGCAAGATGGTGCGCGCGTTGGTGATGGCAGCCCGGTCTATCCGGAAATTCCACGCCCTGATCGCAAAGGACATGGAATCAATGTAGTACATGGTTTTGTGGTCGTGACTCCAGACGATGCCGTTGGAAATGCCAATGCCTCCCAAGACCTTGGTGACCTGGTAATCGGTGTCGAGGCAATACAGACTGCCCTGATCCCGGGGATCCTCGTACGCCATGGTGCCGGCCCACAGCCGGCCGGCCGGATCGCATTTGCCGTCGTTGAAACGGTTGCCTGGCTGATTGCATTCGGGATCGTTGAATATGGTGATTTGGCCTGTTGCCAGATGAAAGGACCCGAAACCATGGGCCAAGGCCAGCACCACTGCCTGATCCTGCCAGGGCACCACAGTACCGACATGCTGTCCCACATCCCATTCCCGATTGGTGTTGGTTTGGGGATCGAAGGCGTACAGCTTGCCGGACAGGATATCGATCCACCAGAGCACCGACTTCCGGTCATCCCAGATGGGGCCCTCGCCCACCAGGGCGTTTACCGGCACGCGCACTTGCAGTTCTGTGGTCATCACGGATCCTCTCCTCAGGCAGGTTCTGGTCAAGGGGGTGGGGGATATGCTCCCGGTCAAGCTGCGGTTTGGACTGTGCGCACAACCCGGGTGCGAAATGTATTATAGTCATGAAGGCTTGTCACAGTTTTGTACATCCTGCTGTTGTGCCTGCGGCTGGGCGCACGCGGCCTCTTGAGTTTCTGGGAGTCACCATGCCCGAACAGCCTCATGTCCTGCTGATCTGCACGGACCATTGGCCGGCCCATCTGCTGGGCGCAGCCGGCCATCCTGCGGTGCAGACCCCCACTCTGGACGAGCTGTGTCGCAACGGTGTGCGCTTCACCAACGCGTACAGCGAATGTCCGGTCTGCATTCCGGCCCGCCGCACATTGATGACCGGCACGACCTGCCGCACCCATGGTGACCGGGAATTCCAGGTGCGCGCGCCCATGCCGAATCTGCCGACGGTGGCCCAGACGTTCCGTGACAACGGCTATCAGGCCGTGGCGGTGGGCAAGCTGCATGTCTTTCCGCAGAGAGACCGCATAGGCTTTGACGATGTCCTGCTGGCCGAAGAGGGCCGTCCGCTGTTAGGGGCGGTTGACGACTACGACCTGTGGCTGGGGGACCAGGGTCTGGCCGGTCAGGCCTTTGCGCACGGCATGAGCAACAACGAGTACGCGTGGCGCCCCTTTCATCTGGAGGAACGGTTCCACGTCAGCAATTGGACCACGCAGACCCTGTGCCGGCAGCTCCGGCGGCGCGATCCCACGCGTCCGGGCTTCTGGTACCTGTCCTATGTCCACCCGCATCCCCCGCTGGTGCCGCTGCAGGCCTACCTCGACCTGTACCGCGATGTGCCCATAGATGCACCCCTGCACGGGGACTGGAGCCAAGAGACCGCGCACCTGCCCTATTATCTGAAAGTCATCCGATCCAAGTGGCAACATATGTCGGATGCCGAGATCCTGCGCATCCGCAGGGCGTTCTACGCTTCCTGTACTCATATAGATCATCAGTTGCGCCTGGTGCTGGGCACTCTGCGGGAGGAAGGACTGCTCGACAACACCATCATTCTGTTTACTTCGGACCACGGGGACATGCTCGGCCAGCATGGACTGTGGGCCAAACGCCTCTACTACGAATCGTCGGCCAACATCCCCATGATTCTGCTGGGGGTGCGGGGCGATGCACGGATCGCGGCCCATTCCACATCCTCCCGCATTGTCGGCTGGCAGGATGTGATGCCTACCTTGCTGGATCTGGCCGGTCTGGATATTCCCGACACGGTGGAGGGGCTTTCCATGGTCGGTTCCGCCCTCCGGCCTTATCTCTACGGCGAGTGCGGGGAAGGGCCGAAGTCCAGCCGCATGATTCGCCAGAAGAACTGGAAGCTCATCTATTACCCCTGTGGCCATCGCACCCAGCTGTTTGACTTGGCCACCGACCCGGCCGAGCTTCATGACCTGGCAGACAGTCCGGCCCATGAGACACGGCTGCGGGACTTGCAGGAGCTGCTTGTGGGCGAAATGTACGGACAGGATCGGGACTGGATCGAGGATGGCACGCTTGTGGGCTGTGCCGAACCGGCATTTGTCTATGCGGAAAACCGGAATCTGTCGGGCCAGCGCGGGATTCATTGGCCCCCGCCGCCCCTTGATAAATCCGGTACCCCGATCGGCATGCCCTAAGGACTGCCGCCATGCAGATCACAGGCATTGAAACCTTCCTGATGAATGCCGCGCGCGCCGGGGGTGGCTGGCAAGCGCGCAACTGGCTTTTTGTGAAAGTGCACACCGACGAGGGACTGTATGGCATTGGCGAGTCCAGCGGATGGCCGCGGGTGGTCCAGACGGCGATTCAGGACCTGACTCCCATCTTGATTGGTATCGACCCCATGCAGATTGAAGCCGTTGTGCAACGCCTGCACGTATCCATGATGGGACATGGCATGACCGGGGTGGTGGGCAGCGGCGCCATATCCGGCATCGAAATGGCCTTGTGGGACCTGAAGGGGAAGGCGCTGGGCGTACCGGTCTGGAATCTTCTGGGTGGACGGTTGCGGGACCGCGTCCGGCTGTACACCCACGCACATACCCCGGAGCAGTGTCAGCAGTACATGGAACGCGGGTTTACCGCCTTCAAGACTGGCGGGGTTACCGGCACCCTGGCCAAGTTGCGGCGGTTGCGCGCGGCACTGGACAGCAGCGTAGACCTCATGGCCGACGTGCATGGCCCGCCTTGGCTGACGGTCCCGGATGCCATTCAGCTGGGTCGGGCGCTGGAAGAATTTGACCTGCTCTTCTATGAAGATCCGGTGGCTCCGGAGAATATCGATGCGATTGCCGAAGTCGCGCGGCATGTCAATCTGCCCATTGCGGCAGGGGAGCGGCATGCCTTTCATTGGGGCGTCAGGGCCCTGATCGAGAATCGGTACATTGATGTGGTGCAGCCGGATACCGGTCGCGCAGGGGGACTGCTGGCCATGCGCAAGATTGCCCAATTGGCCGAAGTCCACTACGTGACCTTCGCCCCACACGACGGCTCGCTCGGCCCCGTCGCGGAAATCGCGGCGGCGCACCTCTGTGCCACTCTGCCCAATTTCCTGATCCTGGAGCATTTGGAGGACGATGTGCCGCAAAGGTACGAAGTAATGCATCCCCAACCCACTATCGAGAACGGTCATCTGCTGCTGACGGATGCCCCCGGCCTGGGGATCGACATAGTTCCGGAGGCCATCGCCTGCTTCCCGTCACAGGGCAACATCGCGCCGCCCAAAACCCACTTTTATGTGCAGGCGAAGTACAGTCGGGGCAGCTGGATGAACGAGGAAGTGAAGACTCCGGGTTTCCACTGACCTGCCGCGGCAGAGCTGAAACCGTTCCCACCGGTGCCGGGCATGCTCTCCCGGCGAGATGTTGGGGTGCGGGTCATGGATGGACGCGCGGAGGGCGCGCCGGCGCAGCAGCCCCTTGTCGCCCACAAGCCTGCCGCCCAAAGCCGGGGCCGACGGGACAGGAGCGTGCGGTCGTCCCCGTGGCCGGGAGTGAGGCCGCGGCCCGCTATCCCTCTTTCTCGTTGATCCCCAAGCGGGAAGCCGCGGAGATCTGGCCGCGCAGGGCGATCCCCGCAAAGACCCGGTGGCGGGCGCGGCATTGGTGATAGCAGACGACCAAGGGCGTCGAGTCGATGCAGTGGAGGCCGGTGCACTGGCCATAACAACGGGTCAGATAGCCGTACGGGACACGAGTACCCGAGGCATCAGGGCCACGAAGCGGGCATAACGGGGCAGGCCAGGAAACGCGGACTGCCGCCAGCACAGACATCTCCTGCATTCCGTTGGGGGTAGAGGGTTTTCGATCATGCGTCCAGGGTTGGACCCGATGCGGAGTCGGGGCGCGATGGGTCGGAAGTCCATCTCCGCGGTCACCTTCCGGGTCTCGTCGTCCGGACAGGTGGACAGAGGAAAACCTCTGAATGTGGGGTTGTCAGGCTCTCATTCTGGGCGTTGCCCTATGGTGATCAGAATTCCATGCCATAGCAGGCCTAAAGCAGTGTTTTTGCAGGCAGGCAGGACGATTCAAAGGTGCGCACCAACGGAAGCCAGCTGCGGAGGTCCTCGCTCTTCCCGTGTTGCCTGCAACGGGATTTCCGTGGCGTTCCGCAGCAGGGAAAACTCCACGGTGTCACCTGGCTGATGTTGCAGTACCTACAGGGCCGCAAGTTCCGAAAAATTGGGAAGGGGGACCCCGTTTAGGGCCTGCAGAATGTCACCCGGCTGGATTCCGCCCTGATCCGCGGCGCTGCCAGACTGTACCTCCGCAATGTACGCTCCCCTACGCACACTGCCGGGATCCCGGTTGATGGCATCCGGGACGGTCCGGTCATGTCCTGCGCCCCCTAAAAATGGATAGGGGTATGTGTGTCCTGTGATTCAGGCGGATATCCCTTTCAGCAGCAGGGGGATGGGCATGCTCTGGCTCAGGCCCCTCGTTCCAAAGGTTCCGATCCCTCAATGTCCTGTGCGGCCGTAAGACAAGGTGCGTCCGCGGACGCATACAGTATCCCTACTGCACCGGATACGGCCATGCTGATCCATTTCCATTTTCTTTTCGTGCTCTCATCCAGGTTCATCCACACCAGTACCTTATCGGTCAAGAGTGTGCCCAAAGATACATAAAAAAAAGCCCTTGGAAGCTGGCACAGCCGGAACAGGCCGGACAAGCAATAGCCACAGCACTACTACGACGCCGATACTGAGCGCAGTGTGTGTGATGCGTCGTCCAAGCGACATGGATCACATGGAATAAGCTACCGGATACAGCCTACACTGCAAGCAGCGCGCGGACTGGCGTCGTGCCACCATCTTGTGTAGTCACCCACCCTGAAACGTATGTCATACTGTGCAGCAGGATCCGGATATTGGTAACTGTAATAAGACCACGGATCTTCGGAAACCCCGTCCTCGTATCCTCTTTCCCTAACAGCGACATGCAAATCTGCTGGAAGGCCAGCTAGTGCAGTTGCCACCATGTGCCTCTCTCCTTCAGGTCCGAACCTGGTCCAAGGCCCAACGGTTGTGGACAGGTACCCTGTGGGCTTCGGACCGGCGCACCGTCTCGGCCGCGACCCTCAGGTCTGGTGTGCGACCTGGCTGGCGTGGCCGTACGGCATCTCCGCCTCCGACACGTGCGCCCGGGGGTTGCCGCGGCTGCATCCCCGGCCGCGGGAACACGTTGGCCCGTGCGAGGCAGAAGGCCTGCGCGCACGCGGCCCGGCCGTCGGGGTGGCCGTGGACGGCCAGACCTGGCGCCGCTCTCACGACCGGCGCATCGATCTGCCGGCCTTGCGGCGGCGGACGCGGGGCAGGCTGCCTCGTCCCGCGGGACCGGGGACCCACGCCGTGGGTGGGGCACCCAGAAAGAGATGGCGCAGACCCTCCGGGCGCGAGAACGCCCTGCACTGGGTGTTGGACGTGGGTGGCGTTCCGGGAGGACGCCTGCCGCCCGCCACAGGGCCATCCTGCGGCGCACGGCCCACACGCGCCTGCAGCGGCAAAAATTGGGCATGGAAAATGGAAAACAAGCGTCTCAAGGCGGGCCGGAATCGGGCCTGCAGGGAGGAAATCCTGGGTTTTTGCCGACTTTGTGATTGCCCTGGCGATCAGGGTCATTAGCGCGGCGGATGGACTGGTTGTATGATTCCAGTGCGACTCACCTGTCAGATTGCAGAAGGCTCCCCCGCTCCTTCAGGAGGCATCCATGGGTTTCCCTGTGTACGATTTTCGCAATCCGGATCACATTACCAATATGCTGGTGACTCCCCAGATTCGCTCGCGTTTCCTGCGGATGGAACCGGGTTCCACGGCCCAGGGCCATACCCATGACCTGGGACAGGAAATCTTCCTGATTCTGTCCGGACGGTGCGAATTCACCATTGACGGCGAATCGGCAGAGCTGGGACCGGGTCAGATGTGCGTGGCCCTGATTGATCAGATGCATCAGGTCCGGGTCATTGGGGACGAACCCATGATCATGTACCTGTCCGTTACCCCACATGTACAGCCGACGCACACCTTCTGGGATGCTCAGGGCAACAAGTTGCCCCCGCGGTTCAGCCCCAACTCCAATTATGATGTTGCAGCCAACACCGATCTTTCCCTGGGGGACTTGCTCGCGCGGCAGGCGCAGAAATCGGCCCGCATGGCCCAGGCCGCGGCCAAAGTGGCCGAGGTCCATGCGGCCGTGAACGCAGCCGGTCGCTTCGACCCGGAAAGCCGGGAACGCATGTGGGAGGTGTTGCGGGATCTCCATCTCAAGTTGGCGGACATGGATGACAACTGGAACGAGTTGGCGCCGCGGGCCAACCCGGAAGACTGATCGGATTGCGCGTTCCCTGGCCCCAAGAGGAGAAAACCATGCAGAAAGTCCGGATCGGGGTGGTTGGTTGCGGAGCCATCGGGCAGGTGCATCATCTGCCTAACCTGAAGGAACTCTGGTCCCTGTACGATGTTGTTGCGGTCTGCGATGTGTCGGCGCAGGCGGCCCGGCATGCAGCGGAGCGCTTTGATGTGCCCCAGGCCTTTACGGACTACGGGCAGTTTCTGGATTCCGGGCTGGATGCGGTGGTCCTGTGCCAGACCGACCCCAAAACCGCATTCGGCCAACAGGCCCTCGCCGCCGGCAAGCATCTGTTTATTGAAAAGCCGGTGTGTTTCTCCCTGCAGGAAATCGACTCGCTGATTGCTGCCCAAGCCGCCGCCGGCACGGTCGGTCAGGCGGGATACATGAAGCTCTATGACCCGGCCTTTGAAGTGGCCGCGGCCGCCGCCCGGGACATGGAAGTGCGATTCGTGCAGATTCATCATCTGCATCCCAACAACGCGCTGCATCTGGCCCAATTCGATGTGCAGCGCTTTGACGACGTACCGGCAACGGTTTTCGCAGCCACGGCGGCGGCGCGCGCCCGGGCCCTGCAAGCCGCCGTTGGCGACGTGCCGCCTCATGCCGCGCGGGCGTTTTTTCTTATGGCGGGCAGCATGATCCACGACCTGTACGGATTGCGGCACATCATGGGAGTGCCCACCCGGGTCAATTCCGTAGACATCTGGCAAGACGGCCGGGCTCTGACCCTGCAGTTGGAATATCCCAATGGAGCGCGCTGCAACGGTACCTGGATTGACCTGCCCGACTTGTGGGACTTCAAGGAAACCCTGGAAATCTGCGGCGACGCCAAGCGGGTTACCCTCAAGTATCCTACCGGTTTTTCCCGTGGCCAGCTATCCGAAATCCGGATCCAGGAGATCGATGACCAAGGCGTCACGGTGGCGCGTGCGCCGGCCATTGACTGGGACAGCGCTTTCATCCGGGAAATGCAGGCCTTCCACCAGAGCATCACGGCCGGGGCGGCTTGCCGTTCCCCCCTGCAGGATGTGCGCCACGATGTCAAACTGATCATTGATGTCATTGCGCGCTACATGGAACAGCAGCGCGGTCGGTCTCCGTGACCGATGCCCGGCAGACATCGGAGACCGTCGGGATACCCGAGATGAACATCGCACCGGCCATCCGTCTGCGCACGCGGGAAATTCCCGGCAGCCTGCTGCCCCGCCCGCTGGAGATTGACGAGGATTTGGGCTTGGCCAAGTTCCCCGGTCTGGCAGGGCAGGTGGTGCATGTCGCCCACAACAAAGGCAAACGGGTCTATGAACCCCGTGCCACCAAAACGGCGTCCGGGAGCTATCTGCTCATGTTTCCGGACGGACTGCACTATGGGCATGGAGCAGTCAAATGCAACGACATGTTGGCGTATCGGTCTCGGGACCAGGGACAGACGTGGCAGGGTCCGGACATTGCCTTTGACATTGATTACAACCAGCACGGCTTTATTCCCTTGCAGCCTAGGGGCTCGGAGCGCTTGTATGCCTTCGGCACGCAACCGCTGTGGGACCTGTATTCCCGCGCAGACGGGCTGCACGAAAACGCGCCCATTGGGTATCGCTATTCCTTGGACGAAGGCCGTTCCTGGTCGGAAGTCCGGCTGATCCGGCCCCAAAACGACCGCGAATTCCGCGGCATGTCGGTGATGCGGATGTGCGAGACAGACCAGGGCACCTGGCTGCTGGGCAGTCACGAAGGGGACTGGAGCTACAAGCCGCTCATTACGCGCCAGTACCTGCTGCGTTCCGAGGATCAAGGCCAGTCCTGGGAACTGATCCCGGACCGGCGGCATGGCGGCTGGCATGCCCCGCCCTATGGCCGCATGGACGAAGGCCGACCCTTGGCGGCCGGTGCCGGCGAAGTCTATTTGCTGGCGCGGACTCCATCCGGCCAGCTGTGGGATTCCCGCAGCCTGGACGACGGCCGCACCTGGCGGGACTTCCGCCCCACCCGCATGATCAATCCGGATGCGCCGCCGATGCTCTTTCCGCTCTCCGATGGCCAGACCTGGGTCAACCTGCATCACAATGTGCATACGGAGGCGGTCTATCAAGGCCTTGCCGGGAGCATGGCAGGCATGAAGGACAGAGGTCAGATCTGGGCCTCGCTGTCCCAGGATTTTGGTCGTACCTGGAGCGAGCCGGGCTTTCTGTGCTCCATGGCCCGTGCGCCCGAATACGACATTCCCTTTCGCAACTATCAGTGTTCCTATCTGGACGGCTTTGCCGACGCGCCCGTACTGCATATGTTCATGTCGCAGTGCTGGGACCGCGTGTTGCACCTGCAGATCAGAGAGGACGACCTCGGCCATTTGCCCACCGCAAAGGAACTGGACCTATGACGTTTGACACCCGGTTCGATTTCGACCGTGATGGCTGCCTGCTGGTGCGGAATGCTCTGGGCCCGCGCGAGCTGGATCCCCTGATTCAGCACATTGATCAGGAGATCGGCCGGTTCGCAGACGACTTGAAACGGAAAGGGGAGATTGAGGATACCTTTGCCGCCTTGCCGTTTGAGCGGAGATTGGTGGCGCTGGGGCGCGAGTCGGAAAGCCGCCTCCGCAGCTGGAACAACATCGCGCTGTGCCAAGGTCTCTACGATGTGATCTGTCATCCGACCATCACGGAGCTTCTCAAGCCCATTTTGGGCCGTGACTTCGGCTTTAACGGGGATTACCACTTGCGGCCCAAACTGCCCAACAGCCGCTACACGGCCTTTCCGTGGCATCAGGACAGCCAGTATTACGGTCGGGAAAGCCAATACGCCCGGATCATTACCGTGTGGATTCCGCTGGTGGACGTGGACCAGCAGAATGGTTGTCTGCAGGTATTGCCGGGCAGCTGGGAATGGGGTTTGTTGCATGGCGCGCGCGGTGCGGATCAGAACATGCGGACTGCGGAAAATGTGGAGCAACGCGGCACCCCGGTGCCGTTGCCGATGCGCAAGGGAGATATTTTGCTGTTTTCCAATCTGACTTTCCACCAAAGTACCCTGAATCTGACCGATGCGGTACGCTGGAGTGTGGATATCCGCTATGCCCGCATCATTGAAAAGCACGATTTGGCGCCCGAAGTCCTGGCCAGTGAAACTTTCATGCGGCAGAAACTGGACAAGTTCCGGCGGGTGCCCATAGCCCTGGAAGGCGCCTCAAAGCGCTGCTCGTATCAAGAATGGCGCACGGCCCTGGCGTCCTGACCGCGGGCAGAACGGGTATCCTGGCCCCTGCACGGTACAGCCTGCCCCGCGGTTTTTGCGGTTATGGCGCCCCTGGAGCTGCCTCCCGGCATACTGTTTCCCTTGAAGACAAAAGCGACCTTCCCATGCACCAACATCCCCGCTCAGTAGCCCACAAGACTTTTGCAGTGTGGCGCAGCCCCGGCCGGTTCACGAAGAATCCGGATATCGTGGAATTGCCTTCCGGCACGTTCCTGCTGGTCTATGCCGACACGGATTCCCACTGGTCTCAGGTCAATCAGGTGCTGACTGTCCTGGCCAGCCAGGACGAAGGAAAGACGTGGCACAAGCGCGCCGAGGTTGCCGAGACGGTCATGGACCATGGGGACCACCGGTTGGTCACGCCGCGTTTGAGTCTGCTGCAGGACGGACGCCTGTCTGTCATCTGCGACCGGAATGACCACAGTTTCTTTCACGAAGATCAGCCGTCCGGCAATGGCGTCTGGTGGAGCGACGATGAAGGCCATTCCTGGAGCCCGGAACAGCGCGGTGGCATCATGGGCTTCGAACCGGACCGGATGGTCGAACTGAACGACAGCACCATTGCCGTGGGATCGCACATCATGTTTGGTGCAACGCAGGAACTGGGCGAGATCCTGACGGTGTCGGAGGATGGGGGTCAAACCTGGCAGCGACGGAGCACGGTAGCCCACGACGGTCACTACCGCTACTGCGAAGGGGCCATGGTGCTGCTGGATGGCGGCCGGGAGCTGGCGTGCATCCTGCGGGAAAACCATCACGGTGGCACGCCCAGTTTCGTGACGTTCTCACAGGATCAGGGGCGGACCTGGTCTGTCCCGCAAATGTGCCCCTTTGCTCTGGACCGGCCCTATGGCAAGCAGCTCGCCGACGGGCGCGTTTTGGTCACCGGGCGCCACGTCAATGGTCCCTTGGGGACGTATGGCTGGTGCGGGGATCTGAAGGCGGAGCTGGGATATCAGATCGGCGGGCCGCGGCGCAAGTACAAGGCCGCTTTGACCGCTCAGGCCCTGGTCATTGACAACCTGCCGGGACACGAGTGCCGCTACCGCCTGCTGCCGCCGGAAAACGCTTTCAGTGAAGTCACTCTGGAAGCAGTGGTCCGCGTGGACGGGGCGGCCCACCGTGAGAGCGCCTTTCTTGCCATCGCCCAGTTGGGGGTGGTGCTGCATATTGCCGCCAATGGGATCTGGACCCGGCGCGGCGTGGACTTTCTGCATGCCGCTGACATGACCCAATTTCGACGCATCACCCTGTATCATCGCCGCGGTTGGCTGCAGGTTAAGGTGGACGGGGTGACGGTCATCAATCAATGCATTTTCCGCGAGTCGGCTCCCGTGGGCGATTCCCGGGGCGCCGGTCCCCTGAGCGGCTATTCGGCCTGGGGCCAACCTGGCCCCGGAGGGCGCAGCCATTGGCAGTCTGTGTCCTACACGGTGGAGAATCGCACCCTGCCGCGCCATGAGTGGTCCTGGCAGGCCGCCTCAGGCCACTGGCCTGACCAGTATCAGCAGGACCGCATGATCCAGATTCACGGCAACCACCCGGAACAGGCACCGGCTCCCGACCATGGTTACTCTTCCTGGATACAGCGGCGTGACGGACGTATTTTTCTGGTGGACTATACGAACTATGGGGATCCTCCCGGCAATGCGCACCTGGTGGGCACCGAAATCGATTTGCAGGACCTGGCCTGATCAGGCCGGGTTGCAGCCATTGGAAGTTCCCCCTACCGCCCGGAGCTGCCTGTGTGCCGATTGGGCCTGCTTTTGCGTGTGCAGGAGGCGCAAGTGATCTTCCAGATTCTGGAGTGTGAAGTTGCGCGACAACCCGGCTGCCTCCTGGTGCTGGAGAGCCGCCAGAGTCTCGGCGGCATCGGCTGTCTGGGCTGCATCCGACTGGAGCAGGGCCAGGCTGTGGCAGGCCTCTGCAAATTCCACGGACCCTGACATCTCCAGGGCGCCGTAGGTCCTGACAGCCTGGACCGCTTGCTTCAGGGCCGTTGTGGTCCGGCCACTGTCCCAGAACAAATTGGCCAGGGCCATGTAACTGCGGGCCAAAGTGAGATCCGGGCCCGCCTTGTGTTTCCTGTACTCCTTGCCAATCCAGGCCAGCCGGACTACAGCCTCTGTCGGCTGCTCCAGCAGCGCTGCCTGCAGTTGACAGTGCGCCACAAGGGGCAGGTGTTTCTGGTGGAATGTGGGGTGGCGGCCCCAGGCGATGGTGGTCCTGTATAGCGACAAGGCTTCGTCATGGCGCTCCTGCTCCTGGCGGATCTCGGCCAGGGCGCTGCAGACTTGCATGGCTTTGGCCTGGGATACGCTGTCCCGGTGTGCGCAGGCATATTCCTGGGCCTGGACCAGATTCCGCACATACTCCTGCGACCGGCCCAGGTCCTGCAGCAGCTGGGTGGCTTTGAGCAAATTGCGGAATGCGCCTTTTCGATCGCCGGCTTGATCCAGCAAGGCAAAGGCCGCCGCGTAGTGCAGATGGGCCGCAGCCGGATCCCCCTGTGCCAGGTACAGCTTTGCCAGACCCTGTCGAATCTGGGGCCGCCATGGCTCGCTGGCGGATGACGCCTTCAGTTCCTTGACACGGTTCCACACCCGAATTGCCTGTTCCGGCGTCCCCGCTCCCAGGTGACACTGTCCCATCAGCCACGCTGCCGTCAAGGGATCGATGTGCGCTCCGGAATCGATCGGGGGCAGGAGCTGCAGAGTGGCCAATGCCTCCGGAAACCGGCCCAGGTGATATTGCTGCCGGGCAATCTCGAGCTGCATGGCTTGGTCTGCCCTGCTGCCCTGGACGAAATCCGACTTGGCACACTTCTGTCGCAGCTCGGACAGGGCCTCGTCATGCATGGCATGGGCCTGATACAGCTCTGCCAGCAGGGAATGGACCTGCAGGGTCGCCGTTTGGGAGGCACCTACGTGCCGGGCGCGCAGCACAAGGCATTGACGGTAGTGGTGCGCTGCAGGCTCCACTTGCGCAGCACCCGCAAACGCTTCGCCCAGCAACAGGTGAATCGTCGACAGCTCCTTGGGGTAACGATGCAGGTATCCCTCCAGATGGCGCAGCATGGTGGTCAACGCATCTATCGCTTCACTGTAACTCTGGCGGCTCCTGCAACCGATGGCCAGTTGAATGCAGGCATTCAGATACAGTTCCGCGTTGTGCCGTGCTCCCGCATCCGCTTCCAGCCGGTTGACAGCCTTCTTGATATAGCCGTGAGACTTTCGGGTGTTGCCCGCCAGGAACAGGGCCATGCCCAAAAGATATTGGACACGCGCACGATGCGCTTCAGTCTGCAGCTTTTTCCAGGCCTTGCTGTCGGTGTACCGTTTCAGGTGTTTGATGGCCGCGCCCCAATCATTCTGCGCGATCAAGGCCTCGGCCTTTCCGAGCCAGCATTCTGCCTGCAGGTATTCGTGCCGCTGATCGCCCCTTTTGAGCTCGACCGCGCCCTGCTCAAAATGGGTGACGGCCATCCGGTAATTGCCCTGCAGCAGGGTCATCCGGCCGTGCAGAAACGCATACCGGCCCCTTAGCAACGACCGGTCCGATGCATCCTGTAGGGTGGCAACGCTGGCATCCAGACAGGCACAGGCCCTGGCAAAATCCTTTTCGGCGATCCCCATCGCGGCCAGATCCTGACGGGCATGCGCCACCAATGACAGATCCTCCGGCTCCTCCTGGAAATCCGCTACCTCCTGCAGCACCGTCCGCGCGGCGGATATTTGGCCCAAGGCCAGCCATGTCCTGCCCTGCAGCAGCTTGAGTTCACCCAACTGCGGGGTGCGCAACGCGGATCGGCCCTCGGTCAGGAGAGCCTGGATCTCGTCCCGGGCATCCTCAAAGGCCTCCGCGGCCAGCTGCAGGTGAATCACTTCCAACCGTAGGCGCAGGGCCCACTCGGAAAGCGGGGCCCCCAACGCCGCACAGGCTTGGCGGCCTACTCTAGCCGCGTTCCGGGCCTTGCCCTTTTTGCCTTGAATGCGAAACAGGCGGGCGCGGAAGAAGGCCGCGATCGCCTGCTCCTGCCTGGCGTGCTTCAAGGGCTGAAAAATGTCCAGGGCCTCCTGGAACAGTCTGTCGGCCACTTCATGATCTTCCCGCAGGACATAGAAGCGGGCGGCTTCCAGACTGGCTCTGCCCACATCCAGATGCTTCGCCGAGAGCAAGGTTGCCAGTTGCGCGCGGCCGCTGAGCAGCAATTGTTCCGCCTCGTGCCAGATTCCCAGCTTGCGACACAGAATCCCGCGGAAGACATTTAGCCGGGGCTGGAAGTCGGCTGGCGGGCATGCCATGTCACAGGCAGCTTCCTGGGCTCTGCGGAGCAGATCTGCAGCCCCGGCAAAGTTTCTCTGGATGGCCTCGGTCACAGCCCGCAACTGCAGGGCCCGGGCAGGATAAATGGAGGAGTTGCGGGGATGACCCGGCACCGTGCCATCCACAAAGCCCCGGGCCAGCCTCTCCGCCTGTGCATACTGTGCCGACAGCAGTTTGGCGTGGGCCATCAGCCAGTGACATTTCTGATCTTCTTCGCTGCCCTCCCCCAGATTGCTGATGTAGGTGTATTTGGCGTTCTCGGCGTTTTCATACGCGGCGGCCCAGTCCTCTGTGGCCATCTGCATCTCGGCGGTCATCCACAGGAAGTCCGCGAAATCGGTGGAATCCTCGCCGTATGTCACTGCGACTTCCTCGGCCAGGGCCCGCAGCATGGACAGGGCCGCTTGCGATCGGCCCATGCCATGCAGATTCCAGGCTATGTGGACCTGTACCTCCGGGTTCGGCCCGTTCAGATGCAGGAAGCCCAGCAGGCGGGTCAGCTCCGTGACCGCGGCGACCACGTCCGTAGCCTGGCGGCCACAGAGCGGATGATGCCGGAGACTGGCTTCGGACTGCAATTTGCCTTGCCAAAGCTCCACCTGGCGGCACCACTTCTTGTATTGTCTGCCGAATTTTGTTGAAGACGCCTCCCAATCAGGCAGGGCGGCCGTGAAAATCGGCTGGTCCACGCATTCAAAGAGAGGGCGTGAACGGTTGAAATCCGCAATGTATTTCATGGCATCACACTGCGTGCAGGGAGGCGCGGACTGCCGTCCGGAGTGGGCGCTATAGCCTCATGGCCTGACCGACCACGTCCTGGACCTGCTGCAGATTGTTACCCTGGACTACGATGATGCCTTTGCGTTCGGCGAAGGCTTCGAATTCCCGCCCGGATTCTGTGCGGGAATGTCCCGAACTGTCCGTGACAAAAAAACGGGAACACTCCAGTCTTTCCAGTTGGGTGCTCCAGGCCTGCAACTCTTCCAGGTACCGGACATCAAAGGGGTTGAGACTGGTTTTGCAAGAGGCGATGGCCAGTCGGCCCTGCGCCAGGCCAATGAAATCCACTTCCCGCAGGTGCCCGGCCCAGCGCAGGGTCTGGCCCCAGCGGCAGTCATCAAAGAGAGGCAGTAACCGGCCATACAGAAACACTTCCAGCCAGATCCCGTTGACGAACTTCCGTGCTGCTTCCGACACGAAATGCACCTCCAGCCGGTCGGAGTCGATATGCAGCCTGTCCACGATGTGCAGTTCCTGCAGCTGGTGCAGGATGTGCAGCTGGGCCTGATCGAGGGACAGCGGGCCCATGGCGGCCAACGGCACCGATCCTGGCCGCACCGTGCCGGGATCCCGCAGCAAACGCAGCCAGGTGATTATGGCATGCCAGTCCTGGAGATGTCCGGCCAGGAATTCGGCAGCGGCCACATGGTGTTCCGCAATAAGGTCTGTTCCGGCAGGACCGAGCCGGGAGCCCCGGCTGTCCAGAAATGCTTCCAGTCTGCCATCCATCGGCTCGGGCGGATAGGTCTGGTTGACATCCAGAATGGCCCTTTGCGGCAAGGACAAAAGGGAAATGCGGGCCCCCACCTCCTGTGCCCATTGCATGGCGGCCAGCCGGACCGCGAAGGGGCCGCTGTTCAGACAAACCTCCACTTCAGGGCCGGGCACCTCCAGTTTGTGGCGTTTCAGCCTGCGATAGATAGACGCAATGTGCCGGTGCCCGGTCTCCCATCTGCGCCAGATGGGCACTCCAAAGAGACTTTGCTGGAATTCCGCGGCCCGTGGACCCGAGGCATAGGGACCAATCAGGGCTACAGCCTGAGGGTGCCGGTACCGGATCAGTTGCCATGCGGCCTCCATGTTCTCTTCCGCGGCCACGACCACGACCTGTCGGATGCGGGCGGACACGGTCATGGGGATCGCCTGGAGTGCCGCACCGGTAACGCCATGGGAGGAGGCAAGGTCATCGGGAGCCGGAATGTCTGTGGCCGGGACAGGCAAATCCAGGCAGTGCACCTAGACTTCCAGTTGGACCGCCAGGTCATGCAAATCCGAGGCGTAGAGATCGAAATCCTGCCGTCGGGCCTCCGTCTGCTGCCTTTGACTGACGGCTTCGGGCAGGCCAAATTCCCGTGGCCGATGGAGGTATCCGGTCCGCAGGCCCGCGCCCCGCGCCCCTTCCAGATCGCTGGCGTGGGCCGCTACCATCAGGACCTCCTCCGGGGCCAATCCCAGCAGGCGGGTTGCTGTCCGATACACAGCCGGGTCCGGTTTGTATCGGCCCGCCAGTTCACTGGACAATACGCAATCCCAGTGCCAGCGGTTGAAACGGCCCAGGTCCACCAGCAACGATATGTTGCCATTGGACAACGGGGCCAGTATGTACCTGGTCCGCAGACGGGCGAGTCCGGCCTGCACATCGGGCCACGCGTCAAGGCGGTGCCAGGCCCGATTGAATTCGTGCACGTCTCCGGGCGACAAATGGGTCAGACCAAACCGGGGCAGCAAGTCTTCCAGAATCTGGCTGTGCAGCAGGTCAAGGGAACCCCAGGGCACACGGCCCTCATTGACTCTCCGCAGGGCCGGTCCGTAGCCCGCGCGCCATTCCAGCGCCAAGCGGTGCCAGTCCACTTCCAGCCCCGTGCGGTTACCCAGGGCTTCACCTTCCCGGACCAGCGAGCCGTACCAGTCCACCAACGTACCAAATACATCAAAGGCCAGGGCCTTGATCCGTTGCAGCGCAGCAGCCTGTGGCGACATGGTTTTCCTCGGGCGCGGAGCACCGGGGACCCGCCTTGCTTCTTTCGCTCCAGCCCGTGAGATCGCGCGCGCCGAGTGCAAGGCAGGCCGGATCCGGTCGGGCTACAGGTTCTGCCAGGTCTCCCCGAACCGCTCTCGATACCACGCCTTGAGCGGTACGTCTTCCTCGGTCGGCAAGTAGTAGCCCATGTGACTGGCACGGTATCCCAGCAATTGCTTGCCGATGGGGGAGCACTTGGCCAACAGACTGTCGGGCATGTGATCGTAATCCATGGGCCGCAGGACCCGATAGCCGTAGCCGAAATACAGCACGATCCGGTCCTGATCCGAATAGTTCGGGGCACTCGCATGCCATGTGGCTTGCCCAAAGATGACAGCATCCCCGGCTGCCACCGTGAGTTCCAGAGCCCCCATGGGATTCGCATGTCCGGTCAGGAAGGACGGTCCGCCATCGGACCGGTTGGATCCCGGTACCACCATCAACGCGCCCATGTTTTGCCGGGGCAGATCGGACAGAAAGTAGCCGATCTTGAGACTGCCCAGCGCCCGGCGCCCATACATGCCGATGCCGGGCTGGCCTCCGTCCGGGTGCCAGCCTATGCTCCGTTTGTCCGGGTCCGGCGGCACAATGATCAAGTGGGACGTACTCAACTGGAGGTTGAAGTGCTCCAGAAAACGGACGGCCTTGGGGAAGGTGGATGGCCATTCCAGGAGTCCCAGAAAGGAATCGTCCCGATCCACTACAGGCCGCACATTCAATCCGAAATCGCCCCGGCGGCGTTCCGAGTGCCGAAATTCCTCCTTGAGGCGCTCAATGGCGGCGTTCAGTTCCACAATTTTGGCGGAGGGCAGAGCATGCTTGAGCACCAGAAACCCATGGGTTTCAAAAAAATCCACGTGCTCCCGCGTCACTTCCTCCGTGGCTTCAAATGCATATTCCATGGCTGGGTCTCCTTGGCTGGGACCGGTGAAGAGGCGCGCAGAACAGCAACGGCTACACGCCTTGAATGACAGGATTGCGCAAGATGCCGATGCCCTCGACTTCCACCTCAATTGCATCGCCGGGCTTGAGCAGGACCTGCGGCTCCCGGGCCATGCCGACACCCCCCGGCGTCCCGGTGGAAATGATGTCACCGGGTTGCAGAGTGATCGCCGCCGTGATGTCTGCGATCAGATCATTGACGTTGAACAGCAGCTGCCGGGTGTTGGACGACTGCATCTCCGCGCCGTTGAGGCGCAACTTGATATCCAAAACATGGGGGTCGGGAATTTCATCTGTCGTGACCAGCACGGGCCCGATGGGCGCAAACGTGTCAAAGGACTTGCCAATGGTCCACTGACTGGTGCGCTTCTGGAAATCCCGGGCACTGACATCGTTCAGAATGGTGTAGCCCCCTACGTAATCCAGTGCATCTGCCTTGGCCACGTTGCGGGCCGTGCGTCCCATGACCACGGCGAATTCCGCCTCGTAGTCCACCATGCGGGATATGGCCGGCAAATGAATGGCATCGCCGGGGCCAATGATGGTGTTGCTGTATTTGGAAAAGACCACGGGATGCTCCGGGGTCTCGGAATTGGTTTCTTCAATATGGTCCTTGTAATTGATGCCAATGCACAGAATCTTGTCGGGATGCGGGATAGGAGGACCTATATGGGCGATCTGGGGATCCAGCACATACTCCGCCCCGATGCCGGCCACCACGCTGGCGGCCCGCTGGCGCAGCGCGGCGCCGCCGGCCAAGAAGTCCAGAATGTCTGCCGGAATGCCGCTGTCGGCCCGACTCACGTCCGCAATGGTGCCATCGGCGCGCAGCACACCGAGGCGGCTCTGGCCGGACATGGAAAAAGTCACCAGTTTCATTGCTGCTATGTCTCCTGTCTGCTGTCGAGGCGCAAGACTGGCGGAATCCAGTACGCTGCCCCTATTCTACGTTGTGCCGACCCAAAAGAGGCGATCCACCGGATGCCTTCTGCCGCGTGCGCGGGCAGTGGCCCACGCCCGGGCCAAACCCGGATTGCGCGCGGGAACAGGGTGTTGCATACTGGGCTGTACTACCCGGAACCCCTGCTGAGGATTGTGTATGGCTACCATGTTGGAAATTGGGCCGGGCATCAAAATCGCGGCCCAGGTCAGCGCCGAACCCTCTGCGGAACAGCTGGCCTTCATTCGTCAGATGGGGGTGGAATACGTAGTGTTGTGGACCGGCGGGGACAAGGCGGGACCGGAGTACTACGCCAGCCGGCGGCAACTCTTCGAAAATCACGGCCTCAGGATTTACGGTTTTGGCAACTGGGATGTGCACAATCAGGATGCCATTGTACTGAATCTGGAGCATCGTGATGCCAAGATCGAGGAATACAAGCGACACTTGCGGGCTCTGGGACAGGCGGGCATACCGTATACCACCTACGCGCACATGGCCAACGGGATCTGGAGTACCGCGCGTGAGACTACACGAGGCGGTGCCGATGCCCGGGGTTTCAATTTGGCGGAAGCCGATGCCGGCCATTGGCAGGGACGCGAATACCTGATGCCCCTTTCCCATGGCCGCACCTACAGCGAGGAGGAATTGTGGGACAACTACCAGTATTTCGTCTCACAGGTGGTTCCGGTAGCGGAGAACGAGGGAGTGCTGATCGGCATTCATCCCGATGACCCGCCCGGCGTGGCCCTGGCAGGTGTCCCCCGTTGCATTTTTAGCAGTCATGCCGGATATGCCCGGGCCATGGCGATGGCCGACAGCCCCAACCTGGGTATCTGTTTCTGCATAGGGTGCTGGCTGGAAGGCGGTGTGCTGATGGGCAAGGGAGTCGAGGAATCCCTGCGCGAGTTCGGTGCACAGGGCAAGATCTTCAAGGTGCATTTTCGCAATGTGGACGCTCCGCTTCCGCATTTCGTGGAGACCTTCGTGGATGACGGCTACTTCAATATGTACCGGGCATTGCGGGTTTTGCAGGAAGTGGGCTTCCGGGGTGTTCTAATTCCGGACCATATTCCCAACATGGCCGGCGACCCGCGCGTCGGGACCGCGTTTTCCATCGGGTACATGAAGGCGCTGGTAGCGCGGGCCGCAGCGGAAATTCCTGCATCCTGACCCGACCTTTTCCTGTCCCTCGTTGTCTGGCAAGGATGCAGGTTATCACCATGTTCGATGTTGTCCTGGATGCAGACCAGCAGGTCACTTTTCCGGAAAGGCCCAAACCGGTTGCCCAAGATGATTGGGTCCTGGTCAAACTGCTGAGCGTACCCATGTGCAATGAGTACCAGACCTACGCCAGGAAGGAACCCATGTCCAACATCGGCCATGAAGCGGCCGGCATTGTGGAAGACAGTGCATCCTCGGGGCGATTCAAGCGGGGAGACAAAGTGGTGGTCATGCCGCAGTTGTCCTGTGGCACTTGCGAGATCTGTCTGAGCGGTGAGTACATCCACTGCCGCACCGCCCGGAACTCCAAGGCCCTGCTGGGAGACAACGCGGCCGATGCCACCTTCGCGCCGTTCATGCTGAAGCCGGATGCCCTGCTGGTCAGGATCCCGGACGACTATGACCTGGACCATGCTGCCATGGCCTGCTGCGGATTGGGACCGTCTTTTGGGGCCGCCGAACGGATCGGCGTGCACCACGGCCAGACCATTCTGGTATCCGGGTTGGGGCCCGTGGGACTGGGCGCCGTAATCAACTGTGTGTATCGCGGAGCCCAGGTCATCGGCGTGGACCCGCAGGTTTTCCGCCGGGACCTGGCTTTGGAACTGGGGGCGGCCTGGGTGCTGGACCCGGAAGCGAATGACGCGCCGCAAGCCATCCTGGACCTGACTCAGGGGCGCGGTGTGCAGGGCGCCATCGAATGTTCCGGCGCAGTGGCGGCCCAATCCCTCTGCATCCAGGCGGCCGGTATCAAGGGGCACATTGCCTGTGTCGGTTCCTCGTACGACAATGCTGCGGTCGGGCTGGGCCGGGAAGTGCTTTTCAAGGGTCTGACCATTCAGGGTTCCTGGCACTACAACCGCAGTGTCACCCAGAAGTTGCTGCGCCAGATCGGGGAAGTCGGGCCCCAACTGGACATCATGATTACCCATCGATTTGCGCTCCGGGCTGTCAAGGCAGCCTGGGAGACGCAGTGTACCGGGCTTTGTGGCAAAGTGATTCTGCAGCCCTGGGCGTAGTCCCCCGAGTATTGGAACATCGGATGGATTTGCTGTCGCTGGCCCACCGAAAAATCCTGATCACCGGCGCTTTGGGCGCGATCGGCCAGACGGTAGTGCAGGTGCTGGCAGCACACGGGGCCATCGTGTTGGCCAACGACATATTACCGGACAGCCAGGCGCGTACGGTCATGGCACAGGCTGCGTTCCCCGCGGACCGAGTCTTCTATGTGCCGGCGGATACCCGGGACCAGACTGAAGTCAAGCGGTTGTTCGATCGCTGCCAGGACCTGGCCGGCCTGCCCGATGTGGTGTGTTGCCATGCAGGCCTGGTCCATGCCGCGCCGATAGCCCGTTTTGCCGCGCAGGATTTCGACGATACCGTGGACCTGAATTTGCGCTCCCACTTTTTGGTGGCGCAGACAGCCGTGCAACGCTGGCAGCGCGCGCAGGTGCCGGGCAACCTGATATTCACGTCTTCGTGGGTCCAGGACGTGCCGTGGCCTGAAATCACTGCCTATGCCGCGAGCAAATCCGCCCTGCGCACCATGATGCGGGGATTTGCCCGTGAATTGGCTGCCTCCGGCATTCGAGCCAATGCTGTCGCGCCCGGCATCGTGGGCGTGGGCATGGCCAAGCGGCAGTGGGACACGGATCCCGCCTATCGCGCCCGGGCCAGCAAGGCGATTCCCTTGGGCCAATTGCAAACCGCCGAATCGGTAGCGCATGCCTTTCTCTTCCTGTGCTCCGAGCTGTCGTCCTACATGACAGGTTCCGTGCTCTTGGTGGACGGGGGTTGCAGTCTCTACCCCATGGACTAAATTGTTAAGGTGTTCCAACGCACCGGGCTATACATTGTCCAGGGTGAGCAACGGGCTTGGGGCACCCGCGTCGCGGGTATCCTGTCTGGTTCCAGTGTGTCAGCCGACCCGGCTTTTTCCACTTCGTTGACCGGATTTTAGACTCCTGCGGGACTTTACCCACTCCTGTCAGGGGTAGGTGCCAGATGCGCTAGCCACAGGGTTGGCAGCACCCGGCTCATCGTTCGTGAAAACATACGGGCTCAACGGTGCCTCTCGACGGGGGGAGTCGCATTCCTCTGGGCCGGAGGACTTTTCATGGCTTGCAATGTCCGTTCACTGGAGGGCCTTTGGGTCGACAAACGATTCCACTCCGTCCTCTGGGTGGAGCAACCCACTTTCCTGCCAGACTGACTTCTGTTATTTTTGCAGTGTTGGGCTTGCCTCGGCCCTGTGTTACAAATGTCGGTCCACGCTTGGGATTCAGGATAGCCTCAAGCCCCCTTTCTAACAGGAGTTTCGTCCAGTCATGATTAGCCCCGCTGAAATCCAACATTTTCGGGACACTGGATACACGGTGGTTCGGGACCTGTTTACGCCCCTTGAGGTCAAGGCCATGTTGGCAGAGTTGCGGAGATTCCAGGTGGAAGGCCTGGGGCGCAACGTGTCCACCGATCCAGAGGCCAAGGTCAACTACCAGATCATTCCCCTGAACAACAAGAGCACCCTGTTTCGGGCCATGCCGTTTGCCTCCAAGGTAGTGGCATGTGTCTCCGCACTCATAGGCGATCCTTTCGTCCGGCATTTGGACCAGATCTTTCTCAAGCCACCGGGCCTGGGAGTGGGCACGGACTGGCATCAGGACAACGCCTATTTTGGTCTGGAGGATCCCACCAAGGGCACTGCGATGTGGGTGGCCCTGCACGATGCCAACCTGGAGAACGGTACCTTGCATGTCATCCCCAACAGCCATCTCCAGGAATTTGGCCATTCCCGGGATCCTGGTTCAGACCATCACATTCACATCGATAAGGTGGATGGCGAAGAGGTGCCGCTTGAGGTGAATGCCGGCAGTGCGGTGTTCTTCAACTACGGGACGGCCCACGCCACCAAGCAGAACCGATCGCAAAAGGAACGGGCCGGTGTGGCCTTTCACTTTTTCAACACGCATTACGCGCTGCGCGGCGGTCAGGAAACTTTCCTGGTGGCCATCACCGGACCGGAAGCGACCGGGGGCAGGGTAGAATACGGGCAGGTGGTGGCCGGAACCTGGGAGCAGGAAGTGGCGCGGCGGGTGGCCTGAGAGTCTTTTCCCTGCCCCGCGGGGAAACAGCGCCTTTCCGCCTCGCCGCTTTAGGATTACTGTCGCAACAACTTGTCACGAGGCAACACCATGACCAAAGCCATGACCCTGCAAGCCTACAGCACCATCGCGGAGCAGGTAGAGAGTGTGGAACGGGATGGCTTCGCCTATTTCCCGCAATTTCTGGACCCCGAAGAAGTGGCCCATCTGAAAGCCGCCATGGACGCCACGCCCACGGTCCCGGAGCATTTTGACCGGGACCCCAGCCAGACGATGGTGTCCCAAGGCTTTCACGAGAAAGTGATCAACAACGCCTTCAACCACAACGCGCGCTTTTTTTCCTTTCTGGACAAGCCGGGCATCATTGACGTGGCGGAGGCCCTCCACGGAGACGACTGTCATGTCATCGGCATGACGGCCTGGGTTACAGGCCCGGGCCGGCCGCCGCAGAACCTGCATGTGGACTATCTGGCAGTCGAGTTGCCGGCGCATGTGATGGCGGATCCCCAGGTCAGGCTGCCAGTCTTCATCACGACCGCCCACTTTTATCTCAACGACCTGTATCCGGCATTGGGGCCCACGCAGTTCATTCCCGGCAGCCATCGCTCCGGGACCCGTCCCGCGCCGGGACAGATGGAATGGGAAGGCGCGCAGGTGGAAGACTGCATTGTGCAGGCCGGCGATGCGGTCATCTTTCGCAGTGAAGTGTGGCATCGGGGCACCCCGAATACCAGCAATGAGACGCGGTACCTGTTGCAGGTCCACTATGCCCAGCGGATGATCACCCAGAAGTTTCCCCCGTATCTGAATCGCTTTGCTTTCAATCAGGAGCTGCTGGCCCAGGCCACGCCCCGGCAGCGGCGACTGCTTGGCGATCACCGCAAGGGCAGCTACGACTGAGGGGGAATGCCGTCTGTGAAGCAAGCGAGGCACCCCAAGGGGTGCCTCGCTTGCTCTGGGAAACACACAAATGGTGTTGCCGGAAATTGCCTGTCCCTCTCCAAGTCCAGAAAAGATTTCGTTATTGTTTCTTCTTCAAGACCAGCATTCCGGTCTCGGTCTCGGCGACCATGTAGCCTTCGGGCACACTGTCCAAGGCATTGTCGCGCACGTCGCGTGCAAAAAAGTAGGTATAGCTCTTGTTGCCGGACTTGGATACACGCTCATTGGCATGCAAGTAGTACGTGACTCCCTTGCCGTTGGTATGTGAATATGCCACTGGAATACCTCCTGAGATCAAACCGGCCTCGACAGTGCCCCGTCAAGGCTCCCTAGGATAATAACCCACCCTTACCGGCCTGCTGCAAAAAGGCGTTTTGGGGGAAAGCGTTGCCGGGTCCGGTGGGAATTCGGGGCGCGTCGCCGGCTCGGGGCCGCCGCTACGGAGAATGGTCGGACCCGGTCTGCCGATCTGCCGGTGTCTCCGCATACAGAAAACAGGCGCTGTCTTGCCCGGATTTTTCGTGGGCGGTAAAGAACGCCGGACGTTCGGTACGGCACTGGGCCATGACATGGGGACAACGTGCCTGGAAAACACAGGCATGTTCCGAAAACTCGAATTCGGAGGAGTCGAGGGCTGTGGTGCCATGTGCAGTGTCCCAGCGCTGGTGCGGATCGTGCGAGGGCACGGAATCGATCAGGAGTTGGGTATAGGGATGGGAGGGGCTTGTGATCACATCGTCCATGTGGCCCTGCTCAATGACCCGACCTCTGCACATCACCATGATATCGCCGCCCAGATAATAGGCCGTGGCCAAATTGTGGGTGATGAAGAGGCAGGAAATGCCTTGCTCCCGGAAGTCCAGCAGGATATTGAGGAACAGGGCCCGCAACGCCGCATCGATCATGGAAATGGGTTCATCGGCAATAATCAGGCGGGGGCGCATCATGTAGACGCGGGCCAGCATGACCCGCTGGCGTTCACCACCAGACAGCTGATGGGGATATCGGCCCAGCACATCGGGGGGCCGCAAATCGACGGCCCGCAACGAATCCTCGATCAGTTTCTCCGTATCCAGACGGTTGGAGGCCAATTTGAATTTGCGGACCAGGGTCTTGAAGACCCGGTCAATGCGATAAAACGGATTGTAGCTGGCGTAGGGATCCTGAAAGATGGGCTGGACCTGCCTGCGAAAGTCAAACCACTGCTGCGGGCTGAATTGGGTCATGTCCTGACCCTGGAAGTGAATATGGCCCGTATCGTAGGACTTGAGTCCCAGGATGGCACGCGCCAGCGTGGACTTGCCGGAGCCGCTCTCGCCCACCAACGTGAGCAAAGAGGGTTCAACCGGCACTTCAAGCGACACGTCGTCTACGGCCACCGTGTATCTGCCCCCCTGAAACAGACCCCCGTCGCGGTAGATCACTTTCAGATTGCGTATGTCCAGCAGCGGCGCGGCCATGGCGGATCCTTACTCCAACGCGATTTCGCTGTCCAGCAGGTGGCAGGCGACGGTGCGCCCGTTGTCCAGTTGCACGGTCCGCGGGGCCACTCGGCTGCAGACCGGGACAGCTTCGGGACACCGCGGGTGAAACCGGCATCCGGCAGGCCAGGCCAGGGGCGAGGGAGCCTGTCCCGGAATGGTTTCCAGACGTACCCTTTCTCCGCCCAGGGCCGGAATCGAGTGGATCAAACGCTGGGTATAGGGATGCTGGGGACTGTCGAAGATCTGGTAAACCGTGCCTACTTCCATTACCTCGCCAGCGTACATGATGGCCAGGCGATCCACCAGTTCGGCATGGACCGCCAAATCGTGCGACACGAAAATAATGGTGGCGCCAAAGGAATCGCGCAAATGGCTGATCATTTCCAGCACAGCCCGCTGCACATTCACGTCCAGGGCGGTAGTCGGTTCGTCGGCTACCACCAGGGCCGGCTGCAGCAGCATGGACATGGCAATGCACACGCGCTGTTTCATGCCGCCCGAGAGTTCGTGCGGGTAGGCTCTGCCGACGGAGGCCGGCAGCCCCACGAAGCCCAGCAGCTCGTGCACCTGCGTTGCCACCTGCGCGCGGGACATGGGTTCGTGTGTCAGAGCCGCATCGGCCATCTGGTCCTGAATCCGCATGACCGGATTCAGGGAATTCATGGAACCCTGGGGAATGTAGGAGAGTTGCTTCCACCGAATGGCCTGCATTTCGGCGTAACTCAATTGGGTCAGGTCCAGACCCTCATCCGGCTGTTCCGGGTAGGGATAGAATTTGGCCTCGCCGGAACGAATGTGGCCGGGTGGCACAATCAGGCGCAGAATGCCCTCGACCAGGGTGGACTTGCCGCACCCGGACTCTCCGGCCAGTCCGAAAATCTCCTGGCGTTTGACGGAAACGTCCACGCCATCCACTACCTTGTAGGTGCCGCGCACACTTTCATAGTGAATGCGCATGTCCGTGATGTCCAGCAGCCGGTCCTCGGCCATGTCAGTCACCGGTTACGGCCCGCAGGCGTGGATTGAAGGCATCCTCAAGGCCAATGTTGACCAGGTTCAGCGCGACGAAAAATGCGCTCAACGTCCCCACCGGGGCAAACACAATCCACCATTTGCCCAGCGCCATGGCCCCCCAGTTGACCGACCGCTGAATCATTAGACCCAAGGTGTTGATATTGCCGGGGCCCAGGCCAATCAGTTGCAGACCGATTTCGGCCAGCATCGCGGAACTCATGCCCACGGCGATGGATACGCCCAGGTACGGCAGCAAATTGGGCAGGATTTCCAGAAAGATGATGGACATGTCTCCCATGTGGCTGGTGCGTGCCATATCCACAAAGGGCCGTTCTTTCAGAGACAGCACTTGCGAACGCAGGATCCGGGAGGTGAAAGGCCACGAGAAGGCAGCCAACAGCAACGACATGATCGGTATGTTGATGGTGGGCATGTACAGGGTCAGGGTGATCAGCAGGGGCAGGCTGGGGATGACCAGCACCATGTCGGTGCCCGTGCGCAACACCGTGTCGACCCAGCCGCCCTTGTATCCGGCAATGAAGCCCAGCGCAATCCCGATCGTGGCCGAAGTGATGCCGGAGATTGCCGCGATCAGCATGGAGGTGCGGATGCCCACGAACAGGAGCGACAGCCAGTCCCGCCCCAGCTTGTCCGTGCCGAAGGGATGGGCCCAGGAAGGGGTCAGGTAGGTCTCAAAGGTGCCGAACGAGGTAGGTTTGACACCGGCCCCCAGCCACAGACTGCTGAGGAAGGGCTGAAAGACCGCAATCAGGATCAGAATCAGCAGCATGACCGCCCCGATCTGAAAGTATCGGCTGCGGCTCCAGGCTTCCGCCAGGAAGAAACTGCTGGACCACCACTCTCGCAAGGACTTCCACAACATGGCTAGTTGCCTGTGAGTTGCACCCGCGGATCAATGAGGGGCAGGCACAGATCAATCAGAAACGTGGCGGCGAGCACCACGGTAATGTTCATCAGCACAATGCCTCGGATGGTATTGAAATCCAGACGCGCGACCGCACTCAGGAACAGGGTGCCCATACCCGGATACTTGAAAATGATTTCCACCAGGTAGAAGCCACTGATGGCGAAGCCCAGGGACAGGGCCAGTCCCGTAACCTGTGGCAACATGGCATTCCGCAGCACATACCGATACAGGATCCGCGCCCGCCGCAGGCCTTTGGCCTCGGCGAAATGGAGGTAGTCGTCGCCGAGGATCGTGATCACCAGCGAGCGGGTGGAAATCAGCGTGCCCGCCACACCTACCAGCACCACGGCCATGGCCGGCAGGATGGCATATTCGACGACGGACAAGAGAAACTCCAGTGAAAATGCGCGTTCCACACGGGGTGAATAGGCTCCGCTGGTGGGCAGCACCACAATCCAGTAGCCAAACAGAAAGAGGGCAAACAGGGCTGTGAAATACGGCGGAATCGGCGAAATCATCAGGGAAAAATTGGTCAGGGTCTTGGCAATGGGGCTCTCCCGAAAGGTGCCCAGCACTCCTCCCACGAAGAAGCCGAGGCCCCATGACAGGAGTGTGGAAATGCCCAACAGCCACAGGGTCCAGGGCAAATGCCGCAGGATGTGATCCTTGGCTGGAGTGGGGAAGTTGATCACGGAAGGACCGAAGTCAAAGCGCAGCAAGACATTGGAGATGTATCTCCAGTATTGCTGTGCCATGGTGCCGTCATAGCCCAGCATCTCCTTGTAGGCGGCGACCATGGCTTCCGCGTCCTCTGCCGAAAAGGACATGGAATAGTTCTGTTCCAGGGTAGACAGATACGCCGAAATCGGATCCCCCGGGATCAGACTGAAAAAGATGAATGCCAAGGTGAAGGCACCCCAGAGATTCAGCAGGAAGATCGCAAAACGCGACAGCACATACTGGAGCAGAGGAGGCATCGGATGCGCACCGTGCAAAGGGTGCGGTGCAACAGGAGAACCGGACCGCAGCAAAAGAATCAGGCGATGCTCGATTGTATACCACGGAGTCGCTTGAGGATGATATACCGATGCACTTCCCCGTACCCTGGCTGGAGCCACTCTGGAGCGGAAACCATGGTCACGGGATGGAGATAGCGCACACTGCAGACCCGTCGTCTTCGGCGTGTGCCTGGCCGCGACGGTGCTTTCCTTTGCCACCTTGAACCCTGCGGATCTCGACCGTCACCGTACTATTGTGGTGCCTGTATGCGGCACTGTGGGGTGGCATTGCGGTGGTGGCCTGGAAGCCTGCTCCTGGCGACTAGGTACGGTGTAGGCTCCTGCGTGGCCTGGACATGGGACTCGCGCGCACGGCCCTGCTGCACGTTCATGTGGCGATTTCAGCCCCCTCATTTTTCTTCATGTCTGGCATATCGTGTGGGCCACAACCTGCCTGGTTGGTAATTACAGGAATGTGGCAGAATTCCATACTCAGGAAGGGTCGGCATTGGAGGACGTGTCTCCGCTTTTGTCGCCTGTCGGTGACAGGCTTTGCGCTGGTCCTTTTGCTTTCTTGGGAAAGTATTGCCTTGCACGCTGGCCCTTTGACGAGCATGTTGCTTCTGGTCTGTTGGAGTGCCGTCAGTCTTGTGCAACTGGTACCCGTGCAGTGGGGTGAAGCGGAGGGAGAGTGGGCCCTGATCCGGATGGGGTGGATTACTGCGCTCGCGGTGTACGCCAGTACATGGGTCTACGCCCCGATCCTCGATGGGGGACTTGCGACCGCTGGGCTGGTACGCCCCTCTTGTAACCGCAGCGCTCGTGATGAGGTACGGTGCACGGTGGGTGCCACCTCGACCGCCTTGGGCCCTGCTCACTCCGGTATCCAGACTCGTCCTTAGTCCGGGGGTATCGAAACCAGATGCCAGGTTTTGCTTGCTCTACCGGCAGCACACAACACGGGAGTACCCCAAACTGCAACTGTAGGCTGCATATCACCAAGTTGATTTAACCCTGCACTGGAAGGCGGATGCCGTCTTCCAGTACCGCCCCGAGGGAGGCCAAATCATGGCAGACGCCCAATTCAAGACGGCCATCGTCGGCGCGGGAGGCATTTCCCGCGCCCATTTGCGCGCTCTGCGCGCCCTGGACCAGGTGGAAGTCATCGGCGTTGCCGATGTGGTGCCGGGCAAGGCACAGGCGTACGCCGCCACCCACGGCATCCCGCATGCCTTCGAAGACGTGGCAGATCTTGTCGCCTTGCCCGGGCTGGACTCGGTGCATGTCTGCACCTTCAATCAGGCGCACCGCGCGCCCACCGTGACCGCGCTGGACGCCGGCCTGCATGTGATCGTGGAAAAGCCGATGGCGGCTCGTCTGGAGGACGCGACGGCTATGGTGGAGGCTTCCAGACGAAACGGGCGCCTGCTCATGTGTGCCGTGAAATCCCGTTTTTCGGATGACATCATGACGGCGCGCGACATATTCGAAAGTGGGACCTTGGGCCGCATCTACTACGCCGAGACGGTGGCGCAACGGCGACGGGGCATACCCGGCCGCACCTTCATTTCGGAATCCACCGCCGGCTTTGGGGCTACAGCCGATATCGGGGTCTACGCGCTGGATACGGCCCTGTGGTTGATGGGCCATCCCGCGCCCGTCTCCGTGTCCGGGATGACTCTGACGGAAATCGGCTTTGCGGGTCCCCCCAAACGCGGCGTCCACTGGAACTGGGATCCCGGCCAGCTGGATGTGGAAGAGTTCGGAGCCGGCTGGATCCGGTTCGACAACGGCGCAGTCCTGGTCTTGAAATCGGTGTGGGCCATGCACATGGAGTCGGTGGGCGAGACTTTTGTGCTGGGTACGGAAGGCGGATTGCAGCTCACACCCCACTTGACCTTGTACAAGGACACCTGCGGCGTGCTTTCCGATGTCAGACTCCAGGTGGAAGAGAGCCCCCAGCAGGTTCAGTTCTTCCGGGAAATTGCCGCCTTTTACCAGGCGATTGAAAGCGGTTTGCCGTCGCCGCTGGATCCTTGGGAAGCTCTCATGACGAATGTCATCATTCAGGGGCTGCTCGATTCGGCCCGGCAGGGTGGCAGAGAGGTGCCCGTCCGTATGCCGCTGCCCCCGAGTTGAGCGACAGGGGCCAAACGGCCTGAAGGCAGGGCCACCGTGCGATGCGGCGGTCGGGTTCACCCCACTTCCATAGTGACAGCAGGCTCTTCCGTGGGGTCTGGCCGGTGACCGCCAGGCCCTTGCTTTGCCCTGTCTTCAGCCGGTGTGTATCATAGGAACTGTTTGATGCAGCAGAATGGAACCTGATACCGCTCCCGCGGGGCCGACCGGCTGGAGCCCTTGGGCGTGCCTGGGAAGACTCTCGGATAATGAGAGGTCGTGGGCTCTGGTGGTCGTTTGGGCCGCTGTTCTGCCTGTGCAATGGTCTTCGTTTCCGTCATGATCCTGATTTCGTGGGAGGGTTATATGAAATTGCGTTATACAAGCCTGTGGCTGGTGCTCTTGCTGCTGGTACTGGGGGCTTGTACCACTGCGCCACCGGCCGACGTGACCGGGGCTGAAGTCGAGGAGCCGGTTGATTCAGGCGTGGCCGGTGAATACGTACCGGTCCCGCGCGAAGAAGCCGTGATTATTAATGAGACGGGCACCTTCAGTGTGTTCGGCAGCTACAATCCGTTCATCCCCAGCGGCGATACGCGCGGCATGTGGCAGGCGGGGCAGGAGCACCTGTTCAACATCAACTGGGCCACCGGCGAATTCGTCAATTGGCTGGGGGAAAGCTATGCCTACAACGACGATTTCACACAAATGACGATCGTCACACGGCCCGAAGCCCACTGGAATGACGGAGAACCGTTCACGTCCGCGGATGTGGCCTTCACCATCGAAATGGTGCAGTCGGACGCGGCGCTGCGGTGGGGAGCCACCATGCAGGAATGGGTGGAATCGGTAGAGACGCCGGACGCGCAGACCGTGGTCATCAATTTGACCAAGCCCAATCCGCGTTTCCACATGCAGTTTGCCAACGCGTGGGGATTTGCCGTGCAGGCCAAACATGTCTGGGAAAACGAAAATCCTTTGGAGTTCAAGAACTTTCCCCCGGTCCTGACCGGCCCCTACAAATTGATGGAAGAATTTCCCGATCAGTTCATGATCATCTGGGAAAAGGACGAAAACTACTGGGCCCGGGACCTGGGCTATGACGTGGGACCCAAGTACTACGTGATCCGGAATGAACGGGTACCCGAGGCCGAGATCGCGGATCTGAAAGTCAACAAGATTGATCATGCCCATGCGCTGAGCGACGGGGCTCTGCAGCAGGCCGCGGTGGAGGCCAACGAAAACGTCATTCTGGCCGGCTGGCGCGACCCGTGCCCGCGCGCCATCTGGTTTAACACAGCCAAGTATCCGCTGTCGCTGCCGGAAGTCCGGCACGCCTTCAACGCGGCGCTGAACCGGCAAAAAGTGGCGGACCTGCTGTTTGGCATCCCCACAGTGCCGGCCCGTTTCCCCTGGGCGGACTGGGGCGTGCACGACAGCTATTCGTTCGAGGACATTCGCGCTGAATTCACGCTGGATTTCGATCCGGCCCGGGCCGAGCAAATCCTGGACGATCTGGGTTTTGCGCGCGGCAGCGACGGGATTCGCATCGATGGCGAAGGCAATCGCATGTCGTACACAATTATCACACCCAGTTTCGCGGTGGTGGAGCATGACATTGCCCTGGATCTGACCGAAGAGCTGGAAAAGGTGGGTATTGAAACGGTGGTGCAGCGTCTGGAAAGCGGCCCCTTCAACGAGGCGCGCGCCATGGGCACCTTTGACATCACGTCCCACTGGTTCTGCGGCAACTGGGCGGAAGGCCCCATGACGTTTGCGGACTGGAAGCACACGAATGCCAAACCCATTGGAGAACGGGCGACAGCAGGCAACTGGATCCGCCTGAATGTGCCGGAGCTGACCGAAATCATGAACCAGATCGAGTCGATGAGCCCGACCGATCCGGCGATTGAGGAGTTGTACCGGGATGCTGTCCGCATCTATTTCGAGCAGCTGCCCGGTCTGGCCGTAGTGCAGACCACGTACGTCATGCCTTTCAATGCCACGTACTGGGAGGGATGGCCCACTTCGGACAATGTGTATGCCGTACCCTTCACATGGTGGCCGGAGTTCAAGTTTGTCATGTTCAATCTCACGGCGGCGGAATAGCGGCACGCCATAATTTGTGCAGATGCTGTCTTGGACTGCAGCGGAGCGGCGGTTCTGTCCCGGAACGGCCGCTTTGCTGTGGTCCATAGCGGCAGCGCAACCGGTGACCATGGGGTACCCTGCAGTGCTTCAGGATGCTTTGGGTTGGGGGGTGTGTACATGCTGATCAGACGTTGGTCCGGTCTCCTGCTGGGTAGCTTGGCGATCCTCCTCTGGGTCACGGCCTGCGGAGGCGGCGCGGGCGGCAGCGAAAGTGCCGTGCCCCTGGAAGAACCCAAGGATTTTGAGGTTCAGCTCAATCCGCCGGTACCCGTGCGTCTGAAAGCGGAGGTCCCGGAGGCCGATCTGTATGTACGCACCTGGCCCAGCCTGGACAAGTTCATGTCCATCAGGGCCGGGGCCGAAACGCATGGTCTCACCTTGACCAAGGACGGCCACTGGGTCAAGGTGCCCGTCCCCGGGGTGGGCCAAAAAGCCTATGTCTGCCGTTGCTATCTGGAGCTGACAGACGACTCGGTCGACGCCCAAGGACTGGATGCGCCGTGCGCAGAACCGATCGGTTCCGTATGCCAAGCCGAGATGCAAAAGAGTTTCGGGCAGTCGCAGAGACAGGGAGGGTAGACCCCGCCCCGATACGGGGCAGGGCCTGCTTACAGAATCCCGTACTTGCGAAAGGCCTCCTCGGCGCCCATGCCTTGCATGATGGCGTCTCTGACCACATTCTCGCCTTGGGCCTTGACCCAGGCCTCTTGCAGGATTTCCTCTTCCGCATCCTGGGGAATGACGCAGACCCCGTCCCGGTCGCCAAAGAGGATGTCGCCGGGCTGAATGACGGTGTGTCCCAACGATATGGATACACGAAAGTCCACGACGCGGCCGCGCAACCCTTGATCCTGGGCATAGGCGCCTGTGGAAAAAGTGGGAAAACCGGCCTCCAGAATGCCCTGCGTATCCCGATGATACCCATTGAGGACTGCCCCGGCGGCTCCCAGATACCTGGCTCTTTGACTCATCAGTTCGCCCCACAACGCGTAGGCGGGAGACCCGCCGGTACACACGTACACTTCGTCGGGCTGCAGGCTGTCGAGGGCCCGCATCATCAGGCCGAAGGGAGCCGGTCCGGTATCGGGCTGGGCTGCAGGGACGCGATACACATCGTGGGACAGCACCGGCATGGCCCGACCGCACAGGACCATGGACGTGTCCAACGGTCTGATCTGGGGAGGCAGAAACTGGTGCCGCAGCCCCAGGGTGTCCATAATGTCACCCACAACGGCAGGAAACAGATGGTGGCGTACCGCGGCAAACAATTCCTGATCGGTGGTCCATTGCATCTTCATGGCTGCTCCTTTGTGCAGAGGGATGGGTCTGGGGTGCCCGCATTGAATATAAATCAAGTGTCGGCGACACGGGGCGCGTCTCTGCTCCCCGCGCGCCGCAGGGCCAGCCTCTCCGTCAGTCTCCGCCATCCCGTGCCTCGCTCGCAAGGCCGGTCATGCCACAAGCTGGAGGGAGCCTACCAATGAAAATTGTCGACTTCAAGCTCGCGGGACTGCGGGGCGCTACGCCCGCGGGAGGCTGGGACACGGAAATCCGGCACGAAGACTGTCTGCATACGCTCCTGCTGCTGCAGACTGACACGAAAATCTGGGGACTGGGCAGCGTCTTTACGCACGATGCGCTGGTGCAGGGCGCCATGGCAATCCTGTGGCCCCTCCTGCAGGGCGAAAATGCCCTGGAACCGGAGCGGGTGACCGAGAAGCTGCACCAGAACACATTCTGGATGGGCCGCGGCGGATCCGTCACCCATGCCATCAGCGGCATTGATCTGGCCTTGTGGGACATTTGGGGCAAAGTGACCGGACAGCCCGTGGGGCGGCTCCTGGGCGGCCGCTATCGGGAAGCCGTCATGCCGTACGCGTCCTTGCTTATGGACGAGCCTGCCCGGTTGAGCAGCGCCCTGGACGCACTCCGGGCAAAGGGATTTCAGGCTTTCAAGATGGGCTGGGGACCCTTTGGCCGGGTGTCCGACAGTCTGGATGAGGAAATTGTGGCCGCGGCGCGATCCACGATAGGGCCTGACTGCCTGCTCATGGTCGATGCCGGCGCCAGCGATGCCTTCTGGGGCCAGAATCTGAAATGGGCGCTGCGCACCGCGCAGATGCTGGCGCGCCATGATGTGACCTGGTTCGAGGAGCCTTTGCCGCCTGATGCCCTGCACGACTATCAGGAGTTGCGGCGAGCCTCACCGGTACCGATTGCGGGGGGTGAAGTGCTGACCCGCCGCCAGGCCTTTCAGCCCTGGTTGGCGGGGCATGCGTTTGACATTGTCCAGCCCGATGTCACCAAGGTAGGGGGAATCTCGGAAATGCGCAGGATCGGCTGGATGGCCAACGCGCATGGCATACGGCTGATTCCGCATGGCTGGAACACGGCGATTGGGCTGGCGGCCGACCTGCAATTGGCCTCGGCCCTGCCGGACACGCATCTGGTGGAGTACATTGCGGGGTCCGTCTACGTGGATGAACTGAAGATGGGGGGATGGCAGCTAAATGCCGCCGGCGCATTGGAAATCCCGGCGGAGCCCGGACTGGGCATCGCCTTGGACCCGCGGGTGTTGGAGCGGGTCACCGGCGTACCGGATTTTCTGCCGGCCTAGGCGCGCGGTGTTCTCCCGCATCCTTGTCTGGCCCCTGCAGCGATCGCCCCATGTACAGCCTTGGTGGGAAAGTGGCCGTTATTTCCGGTGCCGCCAGCGGCATGGGGCGGGCCCAGGCTTTGCTGTTCGCGCAGGCCGGGGCTGCCGTCTGTCTGGTGGACATTGACGCGGAACGCGGCCCGGAAACGGCTGCCGAGGTACAGGCCCAGGGCGGGCGTTCCCTGTTCTGCCACGTGGATGTAACGCAACAGGCCGATTGGGTCCGAGCCGTGGCGTTGGCCGAACGGGAATTTGGGCCCATCGGCATTCTGAGCAACATCGCCGGCGCCAACATCCGCCATCACTTTGACGAACAAACCGAGAAGCAGTGGCACTTCATCGTGCAGACGGCCTTGACCGGAGCCTTTCTGGGCATCAAGGCCGTGGTGCCCTCCATGCGGCGCGGAGGCGCCGGTGCCATCACCAACATGGGTTCCCTGGCAACGCACAGAGCCGGCTCGAATCCGGCCTACGTCGCCAGCAAGACCGGCATGCATGGACTGACTCTCAGCACGGCCCAGGCCTATGCCGCGGACCACATTCGGTGCAACATCGTGTCTCCCGGCCATGTGGACACGCCCTTCCTGCGGGAAAACAGACCCCACAGTCCCAATGACGCCTCCACGAGCCTCGACAATCCCGCCAATTACGCAATGCGCCGGGCCGCAACCCCACTGGGTCGGCTGGTGCAGCCTCTGGATGTGGCACAGGCGTTTCTGTTCCTGGCCTCGGATGCGGCCAGTATGATTACGGGAGCGCACCTGAAAGTGGATGGCGGCGCCGGATTCGGCATTTAGATGGCAGACAGACCCGGCCATGGACGACATCCCGTTTCATCTGTCCGCGGCAGTGCACGGATAATGCCGGATGCACTGTCCCCGGAAGGCCCGTCTGCCCGTTCGACCTTGGAGCCAGGCCCATGATTGACTGCGACATTCACAACGAGGTCCCGACGCTGTCGGCGCTGTACCCCTATTTGCCGGCCCACTGGGTGGATTACTGTGAGGAATCCGCGTTTGTCGGCCCGGATGCCGACGACTATCCGGAACCCATCGCCACTTCGTACCACCCCGCGTACCGGCCGCTGTTCGTCAACGACGCGGCGCCCACCACTCAGGACCGCGTGGAATTGGTGCAAAAGCATGTGCTGGACAAGTGGGATATCAGGGTCGGGATCCTCAATCCCTCCTACCGGGTCGAGTCCATTCATTCATTGGACCTGGCCGTGTCCATGGCTACCGCGATCAACACCTGGCAAGCGGAGGAGTGGTTGGCCCAGGACCCGCGTTTCAGGGCCTCGCTGGTCCTGCCCAGCCAGAATCCGGTCGCGGCGGCCGCGGAAGTCAAGCGGTGGCAGGGTCATGCGGGGTTTGTGCAGGCGGTGCTGCCGGTGCGTTCCCGCATGCCCTACGGCAATCGCAATTTCGATCCGATGTTCTCCGCCCTGGAAGAGACGGGACGGAGGGTGGCCATCAGTTTCGGCGGCGCCCCGGGCAATCCGCCTTCGGGGGTGGGATGGCCCAACACCTATTTCGAAATTTATGCCGGCATGGCCCAGATCTTTCAGTCCCAGGTCATGAGTATGGTGTACGAGGGAGTCTTTGATCGCTTCCCGGGCATCTCTGTGGTCCTGCTGGAGGGGGGATTCACGTGGTTGCCTTCCTTGATGTGGCGCATGAACAAGGAATGGAAAGGACTGCGGCACAACGTGCCCTGGGTCAAGGAATTGCCCTCCCGGTACATTCGGCGCCATTTTCGATGGTCGATGCTGCCTTTGGACAGCAGCCCGGAACCTGCCCAAAATCTCCAGATTCTGGATCAGATAGGCGGTGCGGATCTGCTCCTCTTTGCCACGGATTTTCCGCACTGGCACTTTGCATCCACGCAGGAAATCTGGCCGGCTTTCATGACGCAGGACGTCAGACAGAAACTGGGCCGGACCAATCCGCAGACCTTTTATAATCTGGAAGTCGAGTAGAATGGGCTCGGGACCACTGCATAAAACAGAGGGAGACAGACCGATGGCTGTACCCACCACGGCACCGGTGAGTGCCTTGGACACCACCGCCGCGACCAGGACCGCGATTATCGATTGCGATGTCCATGCCTATCTCGGGGAAGGCGCCCTGGAGCGCTTCCTGTCGCCCTTTTGGCGCCGGTTCTACGCGGACCACGGGCGACGCAGCTATGACGGCAGCCACTACCCCCGGGCCAATCCGCAGGCGGCGCGTCATGATGCCTGGCCCCCTGATGGCTCCCTGCCGGGTTCCAATCTGGCTTTTACCCAGGAGCAGCTGATCGATGCCTACGATCTGGACTACGCCATCCTGACCCCGCTGACCGGGGCGGGCGAAATCCTGAATCTGGATTTCGGGTTGGCGGCTTCCCAGGCCATCAATGACTGGCAACTGGAAGACTGGACCTCCCGGGACAGCCGCATCAAGGGTTCCCTCATAGTCCCTTATGAAAGCGGGGAATTGACGGCGTCCGAGATTCACCGGTTGGGCAGCCATCCCGACTTCGTGCAGGTGCTGCTGATTACCCGCACGCGGGACCCCCTGGGCCAGCGCAAATACTGGCCCATGTACGAAGCGGCAGTGGAACACGATCTGCCCATCGCCGTCCATTTCGGGGGCACAGGCGGGTCACCCCTGACCGGTGCCGGCTGGCCCAGCTTCTATATCGAGGACCATGCGGGCATGGCGCAAAGTTTCCAGGCACAGGTAACCAGTCTGGTCAGTCAAGGCGTGTTCGAGCTCTTCCCGGACCTGAAGTTCGTGCTGATTGAGGGCGGTTTCGCCTGGATGGTTCCCTTGATGTGGCGCCTGGATGCCACCTACCAGAAGCTGCATAGGGAACTCACCCGCGTGAAGGAGCTGCCGTCCCACTACATCCGCAAGCATTTCTGGATCTCCACGCAGCCGATGGAAGAACCGTTGGAAAATCACCAGTTCATGGAACTGATGGACCAGCTGGACATGGCGGACCATTTGATGTTTGCCACCGATTATCCCCACTGGGACTTCGATGCGCCGGACCGGGCCTTGCCGACTTCGGTCCCGGCCGAAATGCGCAAGATGATCATGGCGGAGAATGCACGCCGGCTGTACCGGCTCCCTGGCTAGCCGCCCATGCCCAAGTATGCCGTGGCCACCGTGGCCGAGATTCCGGTCGGTCAGCGCAAAATCATCGAGGTTGCGGGCCGCACCATTGGGGTCTTCAACGTCAAGGGGGAATATTTCGCCCTGCGCAACACCTGCCCCCACCAGGGCGGTCCCCTGTGCAAGGGCCGTGTCACAGGCTTCCTGTTTGGCGACCGGCCCGGTGAGCTGACCTACACGCGGCGCGGCGAGATCCTGCGTTGCCCATGGCATGGCTGGGAGTTTGACATCCGTACCGGCCAATCCTGGCATGCCCCGGATCGGATTCGGGTCCGCCACTACGACGTGACGGTCGCATCCTGCGAGATGGTGGAAGGCCCCTATGTAGCCGAAACCTTTCCGGTCGAGGTCCAAGGTCAGGTGATCTTTGTCGACATGAGTTCAGGGCCTGCAAATTCTGCCGATCCGGCCAAATCGCAGGAGGCAGAGGCTGGCATTTGAAAACTGGGGGGAAGAGCGCCTGAGTTGCCTCCTGGCCTTGGTGGTGGGCCCATCTTGGGAAGATGCCCTGCTGTACTGCGCAGCCCTGTTGTGCAAGTCGGCATCTCTTGACTCTTGTGCAGCCCAGGATCGGCAGGGATACGGGCGTGGATGTAGCGGCCTTTCGCAGTTGCCATGAGACGCACACGGAGAGGGTGGCACTGCGCCTGGAACTGGCCCTGGCCCGGTCACCAGGGGCGGGAAGGCCACGCCCACCTTTGTGCCCCACTACTGGGACCGGCCGGCGCACATCCGGATCATGTGTGACACCCCAAGCTTATGACCTGCTGGTCTGGCTGACGCGGGAACTGGACGCGTACCTGATGCGCCACAGTGCCGACCGCAGGTGAGTTCGGACTGGCAGTATGCCTGGCAGATTCCAGGAGACTCGATGCCCATGCCGGGCCACGGGCCTGCGGACTGGGTCAGCTGCATACGGAAAGACCGAGCTGGTCGAGATCATGGTCAGAAGGACGAGGGGATGCTCCCCGTCAGCCGGTTGTGGGCCAGAGACAGCCGCTCCAGGTGGGAGAGTTGGCCCAGTTCCGGGGAAGGGAGCCCTGCAATGGAATACCGACAAGGCTCAAGACTATCACGCGCAGAGACCCACTGTCCGCGGCCACACCACTCCCCTACCCGCCCCCTGTCTGACTTTTGCTAGGGCCTCTTACCTACACCATGGCAGCCTTCCATATCCTGGTGCCATGGCACGGTCTAGCGCCGGGTCCGGCTGGCCCTCGCACAATTCGTACTCTGACCAATTTGCCATTAGCACCAATAGTTATATGGCAATTAACTGGCCCACCCTGGTTTTTGCCACGTCAGTGGAGCATTCGCAGACCCTCGCGGCCCTGCTCACGTCAATGGGAATCAAGGCGCGTGCCGTGAGTGCCAAGACCGAAACGTTCGTCCACCGTCGTATTGTGGAGGAGTTTCGAGCTGGCGAAATCCAGGCATTGGTGAACTACGGCATATTCCGGGAAGGTTTTGATGCTCCGAAAACCCGTGCCATAGTCGTCGCGCGACCAGTGTACAGCCCCAATCTTTACTTCCGGATGATCGGCCGCGGGCTGCGCGGAGTCAAGAATGGCGGCAATGACCGTTGTCTCATTCCAGATGTCAGTGACAACATTGACAACTTTCAGCGCAGGCTCGCGTTCTCGGATCTCGACTGGCTTTGGGAATAGCCCTGCAACGAGACAGTCCATCCGGATCCACTCTATTTTATGAGCTTTGGTGATGTCCAGGCCCTGAACCATTTACCGGGACATGGACCTCGTTGGTACGCTTGCAGTAGGATTGCCCACAGAAACTGCTTTCCACAGTATCCTGTGCCCCGCCATTTGCCCATCGGTGTCGACGAATTCACCAACCTGCGCGCCGCGCCGGAAAATCTGTACGTTGACAAGACAGAATACATCGCGGGCCTGTTGCGGGAGATGGGCAATGCGCCTTTCCTGTTTCTGGCGCGCCCGCGGCGGTTCGGCAAAACCCTGCTGATATCCACGCTGAAAGCCCTGTTTCAAGGGAGGCAGGATGTGTTCGCGGACACTTGGATCGGGCAGGAGGGCCGTTGGAATTGGGAATGCCGCCGCAGCCCCGTGTTGAGATTGGACATGGATATCCGCGCGGTCCACGATCTGACAACGTTGCACGCCGAACTGGAGACCCGCGTGACCCGCTTGGCGCGCGGACACAACCTCGGGGTTGAGCCGCTGTCACCGGGCTCGATGCTGTCCTGTCTCATCCAGGACATGGCCGTGCACTACGGACAGCCGGTGGTGGTGCTGGTGGACGAGTACGACACGATCCTGACCGAGAATCTGGATCGACCTGAAGTGCTGCCCGACATGTTGGATGTCATGCGTGCGTTCTATGGCGCGTTGAAGACCAATGCCCGCCATATCTGTTTCGCGTTCGTCACGGGCATTACACGCCTTGCGCGCGTTGGCCTGTTTTCCGGGGCCAATCAGTTCGAGGACATTTCGTTCCGTGCCGACTGCAACTCCCTGCTGGGCTTCACGGAGGACGAGCTGCGCACCAATCCCGATCTCGCCGCGGATATTGCGCAGAGCGCCACGTACCTGGAATGTACGACCGACGATTTGTATGCGGCTCTGAAAGACCACTATGACGGCTACCAGTTCAGTCGTCGCCGGGAGACAGTCTACAATCCGTTCTCGCTGGCCCATTGCCTGGGGGAGTTGCGACGAGAACCCGGTCCGGCCGACATTCCCCTGGCCCTGGACAGGTTGCCGCACACGTGGGCTGCCTCCGGCACACCGTCGCTCCTGTTCCGCTTGCTGGAGGTGAAACGCAACAGATTGACGTCGGATCTGGAAGGAGATCCTCCTGATCCCCTGTGGGTGCTGCAGAAAATCAACTTCGACATGGTCAAGCCGGACATGAATGTCCGGCTCTGTCAGGCGGGCTATCTCACGCTCAAGCCGTATGAAGCGGCATCGGATCTCTTGCGCCTGGCATTCCCCAACCATGAGGTGCGCACCGCTTTCCGGGAATCACTGCTGGAATGGCAGGAGGATCTGGTCACCGCCACGATGACACACCAGTCCGCTCTCGTGGCGGCTCTGCACACGGCTTTGCATGACTCCGACACCGTAGGCATCCAGCACTGTCTTACGGCCCTGTTGCAGGAGATTCCGTTTTACCTGCACACGCTCGCGCCTCCCGTCCGCGCGGTACACGATTACGAGTTCTACTATCAAACCTGTCTCTACTGTCTTTTTAAAAGCATGCACCTGGAGGTGTCCGCAGAAAGGGCCTCGGCCCTGGGACGCCTGGATATTGTGGCGGATTTGGCGGATCAGATTGTCCTGTTTGAGCTCAAGACAGAAGGCTTGGCCCGCGAGGCCGTGCAGCAGGCCCTCAATCGGAACTATCCGGCTGTGGTACAGGATCGTGGTCTGCCCGTGGTCCTGTACGGCCTGCGTTTCCACCGCAGCCGGCGCGCGGTAACGGACATCTACAGAAAGGATCTGGGACAGTTCAACGCCGCTCGCGGCGAGTGGGACGGGCTGCGGGACACAAATTAGGGCTGTCCGGCACAACGACATAATGGCATGGCAACCACCAGATGACCCTTTTGCCAACATCCCGGTTGCAACCGATCTTCAGACAGTGCATGGAAGGGTTCAGGGACAGAGTTGTACAGAAGGTGCTGACAGCCTAATGTTGCAGTGATGCGGGTCTCGGCCTTGTACAGAATCAGGCAGTGCGGCACAAGGCTGCCTGCAGGTTCTCCGGTGACGAACGCGGGATTCCAGGGATGGTGGACCCGGGACGGCACCTGGAAGAAAGGTGGCAGACCGGCCCAGAGGATACGCCGCATCAGGACGAGAGTGCCGGTCGGGCTTGGGAGAAGAGGCGCGCCGTGGCCTTCTGGGCCGCGGCGCAGCCAGTGAGCGGCTCGCGTGACCCAGCAGAACCGATGGGGTGCGGGCAATGGCTTTGGGCCGACGCGGGCCCTGTGCACCAGGACCCGAAATCATTGCAAGGCAGCACAACATGCATGGATGGATGGGAATGTCGGCATCAGTGCACCCTTGGCCCGGGAGGCACCTTTGTTCATTTACGGAACGGTGTCATATGGCCGCACTTTGTTTCCCGGTCCGGTTATGGAGAAGCGGGACATGGGGTCTGTCTTGGTCCTGAATTCCCAAGCATATGACGAGAATTCTGGCCTGGCTCTGTTCGGTTTCGGTGTATCCCAGCCCAACGGATGTATCCACTATCAAGGTCCTCCAGTGCGGCAGTGCCTGCCAGTGCATGGAGAGAATTTCCGGACCGTGCCAAGGCAAGGCAGGCACTGGGTTCCCATGTCCAGCTTGGACACTACAACCGGGGAAGCGTGTCGCAGTGTGCCATCACTGCATCAAGGACAATGGAGCTTCCTGTTCTTCGTCTCTGGCAGGCTCTCAAGGGGCCTGTCAGTGGTGGTCAGGCACCGGCCACACGCGGCATGGAGGATGTTTCACGCTCCATTTCCGCTTGCAGAAACCGATGCATCAAGTCGGCCCGCAGGCGGGCATGTGCCGGGTTGTGGAACAGGTTGCGAGTCTCGCCTGGATCCTCCTCCAAATCAAACATTTCCCCTTCGGTCGTGTCCCGGTACAGAGTCAGTTTGTACCGCTCGGTTACCAGGGTGCGGAGATGTACCGTGGTGGGATTGTGACGATTCTCCACCAGGGCCCAGTCGCGGGCACTCGCCTCTTCGCCCTGCCATGTCGGCCACTGATTGACTCCCTGCATGATTGAGGGCATTTCGCCGCCTGCAGCGGCCAGAAAGGTCTGTGCATAGTCCACCAGACTTTGCAGGGCTTCGGTGGTCTGGCCTGCCGGCACAGTCCCTGGCTGGCGCACGATCATGGGTACGCGGATCAGGTCTTCGTAATGGAAGGGTCCCTTGGCAATCAGTCCATGGTGGCCCACAAAGTGGCCGTGATCGGAGGTGAACACCACCAGGGTGTCTTCGGCCAGGCCACAGTCATCCAAGGTGTCCAGTATGCGGCCAATGTTGGCGTCCATCAGGCTGACCATGCCGTAGTACAGGGCCATGCTGTGCCTTAACGCCTCTTCGTCGTGCAGATGTGAATGGAATCCATGCACATTGCGTCCGCCCGGTTCGTCCCAGGCGGAGAAATCCGGTGTGGGTTGTTGGGCCAGATGGTGGTGCCGGGGCATGTTTTCGAGTTCCCCCGGCAGCAGACGGCCGATTTCCATGTCCTGCGGGTCATACAGGGAAGCCCAGGGTTCCGGTACTACATAGGGAGGATGAGGATCAAAGAAACTGGACCAAAGAAAAAAAGGACGGCCGGTTGCGGCGTTCTGCCGGATGTGAGCGCAGGTGCGCTCGCCCACCCAATGGGAATGATGAAATTCCTCGGGCAGGTCCCAGACATCCCCGCTGCGCAGATAGTGGCTCGGATATTTGTCATGGGGATCGGGAGGCCAGCGCTGAAAGTACTCCTGCCAATGGGACAGTCCATGCTCCTCCATCCAGAGCGCGTAGTGTTGTCCGGCGTGGGATTCATGGCCGTGCATGCGCGCGGTTTCCACGTGCTGAAATCCGTACCAGTTCCCCTTGAACGCGCGCCAGAAATCCAGATCGCGGAGCAGGGGCTGGCATTCGATGGAGAAGGCTTCGGGCGTGGAGGCCAGAGGCTGGAAATGGGCCTTGCCGATCAGGGAAGTGGCGTAGCCCATCCGCGTGAAGGCCTCACCCACCGTAGGGACATCTTCGGGCAGCTTGACGCCAATGGCCCAGCATCCATGCCGGGAGGGGTATTGGCCGGTGATGAGAGAGGCACGGGTAGGGGAGCAGGTGGGATTGGGACAATATGCCCGGTTGAACTGCGTCCCTTCGGCGCACAGGCGGTCCAGCGCCGGCGTGCTAATCCGAGAGTTGCGGGCCCCCAGCGTACTCCAATGCTGTTGATCGGACGTGATGAGCAGAATGTTCGGTGAAGGAGCCATGGTCCAGGAGGAGATGTGAGGGGCAAGGCACCCTGATCATAGGATGTGCCCGGCATACAGACAAAGGGAACGGTGTCCCACGTCGGATGGGCCATGGGCTTTCCTGGTGGCGGGATCAGACCTCCCTGTTCTCAACGCGGCATTCCCATTGTGGTCCAATCCAGGATCTGTGCCCTCACCGGATGATTCCGGTGAGGTTTTGCAGAGCAGGCGCAAAGCAATGGGCAGAGACGGCTCAGGCCAGTCTTGCTCGCTGTGCAATTCTGCAAGTTCCACAATGTCTGCAGATTCCAAATTGCTTGCACTTTCATTTCCAGCTGTCAAGGATCAGGGCGAAAATAGAGGCAACGTCATCTCTCTGGCCTGGATTCCCGTTGGGGATGCCGGTCCCAGGCACGGACAGGTTGACTTCTGGTGATCCACTGTGCACGAACACGATGGGTTTCCTGAAGACAACATGACCGCTGGATTTTGGAGTTCCCGACTCCCATGCGCAATGGAGTGTGGTCCGCTGGGGCCTGGTGGTGAAGTTGTGGGTGGTGGCCCCGGATGTCTGCCGGGCAACCCAGACCTTGACTGGGTGCCAAGGGAAGTGACAAAGCCAGCTTTATGACTGCAGGGCACAGTGGTGTTCGGACCCTTTTCTCTCCATTGGGAAGCCTTAAGGAGGCATCGTGCAGATTCTTTGCTATTACCCCGCCATGTCCGTCGAGGATTTGGAGAGTTTGCGCCGCGCCGCAGGCAGCTACCATGTGGAGGCGGTCGCAAACCCTGACGAAGCTGTCGTGCAGGCTCCCGGTAGCGAGGCTGTCCTGGGTTTTCTGCCCGAGCGGGTTTTTGCGGCCTGCACTTCCTTGAAATGGTTTCAGTCCGCTTCGGCAGGCATGGATCAGGTGCTGTATCCGGCACTGGTCCAATCGGATGTGCAGGTCACGAACATGGCTGGCCTCTATGCCCGGGCCGGCGCGGAACAGGCATGGGCCCTGTGGCTGGCCCTGGCCAGGGGGTTGCAGGTCGCCATGAGTGGCTTTGCCGACCGCAGGTGGCAACCTTCGTCCGTGCACATTGTGAGCGAGAGCACGGTATTGGTGCTGGGCATGGGAGGATTTGGGCAGGAGTTCGTGCAACGCGCCCAGGGCTACGGTTTGCACATCCTGGCTTTGGATCCGGTCCGGAAAAGTCACTCCGGAGTGGCAGAAATTCGCCCGCCCAGCCAGGAAAACCTGCACCAGTGGCTGCCGCAGGTGGATGCCGTGATTTGTGCCTGCCCCCTGACGCCCGAGACCTACCATCTGATCGGTGCCGCGGAACTGGACTTGATGAAGCCGTCTGCCTACTTGATCAATGTGTCCCGCGGCGGTATTGTGGATGAAGACGCCTTGAGCGAGGCCCTGCATGCCGGTGGCATCGCGGGCGCCGGGCTGGATGTAGTGGAGAAGGAACCGCTGTCTCCGACCAGTCCGCTATGGGAAACTCCGCGTCTGGTTATCACTCCGCACCGGGCGGGATTCTCTCAGGACCGACATCAGAATGTCGTGGATTTTTTCTGCGCCAACGTGCGCCGGTTTGTGGCGGGCCAGCCTCTGCAGAATGTGGTTGACAAACAGCTGGGGTACTGACCTCGACGGCAGATGCCGGAGGCATCCCGCCGGCCTGTTTGGCGACGCGGGCCTTGGCGATTTTTCCCTCAGGACGCGTGGATGAAATGCTGTGGGATGTATGTACCGCTGCAGAAAGCAGAGTCGCGGATGGCGGCGTGTCGCAAAAAGACGTTTTCCCTTGCAGCAAGAACGGTGCCGCACACTTCTGGGCCAAGGTCATTCGCAATTCCCCTGTACGTTCCCTGTTCAAGATGCAGCGTGACAGCGTCGAATTGTCTTCCTGTTCCCGCTTGCTGCATCGCAGCGCTATGAGGTGAGTTCGCCGGGGCTGCGATCGGAGTAGGCTTGCCGTTGCTTGTCGTCAAGGTGACTGATCTCCACCAGAGGTTCGCGGTAGGGTTCATGTTCCCACCGTTGCTGGCGAAAGTCATACAGTCCCAGGTGCCATGCCTTGCAGTCCGTGATGCGATAGCTGTGAGAGTCAATGTTCAGACCCAACACCGTGACCGGACAACCAAGCCGTGCATAGCCGAATCCATAGTCCCGTGTCAGGGCTTGTGTGAGGGCCGTGTGCCCCTCCCGGTTGATTTTCAGTTCCAGCACAACCACATGCCCCCCCATGTCAAAGGCCATGTCCAGGCGTCCCGTGCCGCTGGCCTCTTCCGCGGTTACGCGCATGGCTTGGGGCAGGCTTAGGCATAAGCCAAGCAACAATGCGTGATAATCATAGTCGGTTATTTCCTTGTCTTTTGATTTGCGCCGGGGTTTCCAGTAGTGCAGGTGCAGGTCGGGGGTTATGGCGCGCAGATAGTTGTTGAAAGCGCCCTGTACACCCTGCGGGTCATTTTGCAACAATGCATTCCGGAGAGCTTCTGCCAACTCCGAGTGTCCTTGACTCAAAACCGCAATCCGGTCCTGTTGCCATTCTGTCAATTCCTGGCGGAAGGCGTTTTCCACTTCACGGTTGGGGAAGTCCAGGCGATCGCCATCCGACCCTGCCACACGCGTCAGATAGCCGGATTGATACATGAGGACGTCAGGATGGGGATGCGCCATGTCAAACACGGCTCTTTCCACTTCGGCAGGTTTGCGCGTGAATGGATCGCGCAAGGCATAGCGGGGTTGCTGGAGAAAATCCAGCAGCAGGCCAGATGTGCCCGACTCAACCCAATAGTTTGGCAATTCTGGCCAGTCAGGCAGGTTGTTGGTGGTCATGTCCTCCAGACAGCAGGCCAGGGAGTAGGGGTTGTAGACGGTTTCCGGGCCGTGCGTAAAACGATACCCGTTGTAATGATCCTCCAGCGCAATGTACATCTCATCCGGCGAGCAGCCCAGCATCTTGGCTCCACCCTGCATGATAGAACATATAATTGGATGTTCATGCAGTTCCGTCTGGGTAAACCCGCACAGGGTCGCCAGGTCCGGCCGCAGGGACACATCCCGCAGGTGGTTCATGCCCGACCACAGGCCCGCGCGCGCAAAGCGTGTGATGCCGGTGACCAAGGTGGCGCGCAGAAGGCGATTACGACTTTTCAGCGTCCGAAAAAACTCGCGTAAAAGTGTCATTCGATCATCATGGCCGCCCTTGGCAATGGTTTGGTTGACCGGGGCATCATATTCATCTATCAAGACCACCACATGACGGTTTTGGTGGCGCTGCAGGGCGGTCAGCAAATGGATAAGCATGGTGCTGGGGGGCAGGGAATCATCCAATTCCAACTCATGTTCATGGGCCGCTCTTTGCACCATGTCCTGCAACTGCACTTTCAATTCGGACAGGTCCATGGCCGTGCTTTCACTCATGTCCAGACGCACCACGGCATAGGTTTGGCTCCAATCCCAATGATGGCCTTGTCCGATCCAGGTGTCGGCAAACAACTCGCGTTTGCCTTGGAACAAGGCCTCGACAGTGGATAACATCAAGGTCTTGCCGAACCGTCGCGGGCGCGTAAACAGCATATGGCGGTTCGTGCTCAGCATTTGGGCAATCTGGATTGTCTTGTCCACATAGGCCAGGTCGGGATCTGACTGCACGATCTCAAAGACATCCGTGTCGGTGGGAAGTTTGGGCATGGCGGTTTTCTGCGAAGGTCGTGGGCTTCTGCTGTGCCAGTACCATGTGGTTTGTGACAGGGTCCACCTCTGCAGGGTACCGTTGACACACCGCCAACCGTAGGGACCTCGACTGACGAAAGCCTGCCCTCAGGGTGTTGCGGTCAAAAACCGGTTTCCTTCAGATAAGCGTAGGTCTGCGCGCTGCGCCTGGCCTCATCCAAGGGCGAGTCTGCACCGGGAATGGAGGCGCCGGGGCAGGCTGTCACCCAGCGGTCAAAGCCCGTTTCTTCCAAAGTGGCACGGATGGCAGGGAAGTCCATGTGTCCCTTTACATGGACATCGACCCAGTCCGGGTAGTACCAGCGTCCGTCCCGGATGTTTACCCCGCTGTATTCCTGGAGGTGCACATAATTGAGCTGGTCCTTGTAATGGCGCAGGGCCTCGCATGGGTCCCAGCCCCATAGATGGGCGTGTGACACGTCTATGCAGAGGCGCGCCTTGCTCACCGCCTGCATGTAGGTTTCCATGTCCGCGGCGGAATTGACCATCTGGTTGGTATGAATGTGAAAGCTGAGTTCCAGCTCCAGGTCCGCCGCGAACTCAGCCCATTCGTCTGCGGCCTCAGCGGCCCGGCGCACTTCATCCCTGGTGGCGGGTCGGTCCTGGGGAGCCAGGGAACACATGTACATGAAGCAGTCGCAGCCCATTTCCGCCGCGAACTCCATCCGTCTCTTGTTGATTTCGAAGACCACAGGGTCTCTGGCGTCGGGTGTGCCGATGGCTGTCAATATGGCCAAGGGCATGCCGGTACGCTCGCACAGGGCACGCATGCGTTGGGGCGTTCCCAGCCAATCCAGAGGGAACCGGGCTTCCCAGCCGTCCCAGCCCGCTTGCTTCAACAGGGCCAAGGCGGGTTCAAGATCAGGATGCTGCCAACGCAAAGTGGCAAAGCCAAGTTTGAAAGGCATGGTTTACGCTCCGCTGTGCAAGCAATGTCATTGTGGGGATGCACAAGACTTGGGGAGGCCCTGACAGGGGTGATCCGGGAACCCAGTCTGTGCTTCATTCTACTGGAACGGGAAAGTGCTCAACGGTGCAGTTGCGGGACCCTTGGGGGATTACGGGAATCAGCGCCTGCCTCGGTCGTGAGCCATACCGCTGACCGCGAATAGTCCGACAGGGAGTTCCCGTCATCAGGCCCAATGGCGCAGGAATTCCTTGTTCCATGTCTTCATTTTCGGCGGCGAACATGCGCCGGCAAACTTCAGGCGTACCAGACCCAATCAGGAACTGTGGGGTTGGACAGCAGATGGGACGAGCCCGAGATGCCCGGGGACACCGAATATCTCCGCGGCAAAGACCCACAGTGGTCCGCACGGCTCCAAGGTGATCCGTAACGGCGGCTTGTTGGCTGCGGTCTGCCTCCAGGAAACCGGTTCCCTGGTCTCCACAACAGGGCGGAGATCCGTGCTCCAGGCTGGAGTCCACTGCATGCCTGAAAAGCCAACCTGCCCCGAGAAGACCCCTGCATGATGGGACGCTGGCTCCCGAAGCGGGAAATTCTTGCTGGACGGGTTGGAACGTTGGAGCACCCTGATTCAGGGTGCCTGCGATAACCGCATGCCTGCCGCGAGGCGTCAAGTTTCCTTCCGGGATTTGGGGACGCAAGGCGTACGCCAGCCCATCCACGGATGACATGGCTCTGTCGGTGCCGCAGTGCCCTGCAGGCTGTCACAGTCGGGACAAACTCCAGAGAAATTCTGGTGCCATGCCCCTATCCGTTCCGGGTCAGTCCGGATCATGGACAATCATGTCAAGCAGACCGAGCAGCGGAGCCATTGTCATGGCTGCCTCCACATGCGCTGCGTGCATGGTGCGGACTTCCTGTATGGACTCGAACTTGGCACCGCCTTTCCTGGAAGACACTGCATTGTCCAACGCTGCCTGGAAAATGTGAGTCATGGCAATCAGGGAGATGTAGGTCGGGTCCGTCAGTTTCCCTGGTTCCAATTGTCTGTCCAGTTCCTCCAGGACAGGTAGGGACTTGTGGAGCAACATGGCCAGGCCCGCGAATTCCACGCTCAGAATGGAATCGTGTGCGTACGCGTACTGCAGCGTCGGAATCACCGGCTCCACACAAGGCAAGTCCGCATCCTCTCTGGCCCATTTCTGCCAGCGGGCCTGATGCCGGGCCACCAGTTTGGGATGAAATCCTTTCACAGGCATGGATTCTTCGTCCGAATCATCGTTCTCTGCCCTGGCAGCTTCCATTTTCCGTCGGAAATCCTCCGGCAAATTGTGGTAGTTCTGGGGTCCTATCAAGACGAATGTATGCGTGAAGCCCACCACTGTGATCTGCGACTTGAGGAGTCCCAGCAAGACATCATGACGTCGTGCGAGTCTCGTCGATTTTGTCAGCTGGCAGGCACTCTCCCGAGCCGTGTCCAGGCATGGGACTACATGCTGTAGCACTTCCTGGGTCCGCGGGTCACGGCCAATGTCTGCCATGTCCTGAAAGGTTTGGGCCACCAGCTCATCGGCCAGGGCTGTCATCAGTCGGAACCCGTTGGCGGTATTCTGCATGTCCTGTTTCTGCGACCCGAGCCCGTGGCCAACAGACCTTCCTGGTATCTTCATGGGAGAGTCTCTTTACATATGGTTCATGTGACTTGCCTGGTTCTCCCGTGGCCTGTGAATCCCGCTCTGCGATGAGGCGTTCCCGGCCACCGGTGGCCGCATGGAATCACCCGGTCAGGAAGGGATGCAGCGTCTGGTTGGGGGGGATCAAGCCGCGCCGGCCCAAACTGTCTTTGACCCAATACTAACTGGTCTCTATACTTGCGCAAGGCCGTTGCCGCTTTTCTGCGTGGTTTCCTGGCTGCCGGTCTGCCGTTTCTGGTCGGTGCACGGCACTGGGTTGCCAGGGTTGGGGCAGTCTTTGGGACCCGAGCACGGTGCACACCTTGACAAATGTCGGAATCGGAATGAAATATACAAGCGAGAACATTTTGGTCCGGCCCCGGCCCCCGGCCGATGACCAGGATCCCGGTCTGATTGTCCGGGTCACGCCCGAGCTGGCAGACTGGGACTACATTTCCTTTGAGGCCCGCCGTCTGCAGGCTGGCGAGACTTGGCATTTTGCCACCGGGGACCATGAACTGGCCTTCGTCAACTTGAGTGGCATCTACGATATTGCCTCCAATCGGGGTCGCTGGGAGGCTATTGGCGACCGTCCGAATGTGTTCGCCGGACCCTGCCATACCCTGTATCTGCCGGTGGAAACGGCATTCCAGGTCACTTGTCGCGAGACCGGCGAATTCGCTGTGGCCTGGGTGCCCACCCACCAGGAATTCGATCCATTCCTGGTCTTGCCTTCGCAGGTGGCCATGAATCTGCGGGGCGGGGAGAATGCCACGCGTCAGATCAATGATCCCCTGCCCCCAGGCTCTCCCGTCGCCAGGCTGGTCCTGGTCGAGGTGTATACGCCCAGCGGGGGCTGGAGCAGTTATCCCGGTCACAAGCACGATGTGCATCGGGAAGATGCGCAGGGGGGCATCATGGAAGCGGATCTGGAAGAGATCTACTATTACAAGATCACCTCCACCCAAAGCCGTCCCCAGGGCGCCTATGCACCGGAGGGATATGCCTATCAACGGGTCTATACTGACGAAAATTCTCCCCTGCACCAGCAGGGCAATCCCATCGACGCCTTGGTCCGCCCCGAAAACGACTGCGTCGTGATCGTGCCCGAGGGCTATCATCCCGTTGTCAGTCCGCCGGGGTACATTACGTATTACCTGAACGTCCTGGCGGGCAGTGCCCAAAGCCTGGCCAATCGGGATGATCCCCGGTATGCCTGGGTCATGGACACGTATCGGCATGCCAATCCGGACGTTCCACTGTACGGCTAGACCCAGGCAAGCACCCCAAGCCGGTATTTCTTGTCCTCACTGCACCGAAGGCTCCAGACATGCCCATGGCCCCCACCTATGATTCCTTGCATATGGGCAGGTCTTCCATAGATCTGTACAGCAACAATGTGGGCAGTCCGTTTCCCGAGATTGAATCCTTCGCGGCCTATGTCGGCGGTTCGCCCACCAACATCAGCGTGGGGGGTCGGCGGCTGGGTCTGAACACGGCCCTCTTGACCGGCCTGGGGGATGACCCGGTAGGGGATTTCATTCTGCAGTTCCTGCAGCAGGAAGGAGTCTGCACCGACTTTGTGGTCCGCAAACCGGGCTTGCGGTCCAGTGCCGTGCTGCTCGGCGTGGAACCCCCCGGCAAGTTCCCGCTGGTCTTTTACCGGGAGAACTGTGCCGACATCAATCTGTCCATTGACGATGCGCTGGCGGCGCCCATCGCGGAGAGCCGGATTTTCCAGTTCGCGGGTACGAACCTGTCGCGGGAGCCCAGTCGCTCCGCGACCCAGTATGCCGCTGAACTGGCCCGCCGGGCCCAGCGGCAGGTCGTGTTTGACCTGGATTTCCGACCCGATCAGTGGCATGACCCCAGAGCCTTCGGCATTGTCGCGCGGTCTGCCTTGCGCCACGTGGACATAGTGATCGGCACGCACGACGAAATCAACGCCGCGGTCCTGACGGATCCCGGCCAAATGACGGTAGTGGACTCGCAGGTCTCGGACACGCAGGTGAAAGGGGATGTACTGGCCGCCATCGCCCATATGCAGGAGTTGGGACCCCGCCACGTGATCGAAAAGGTGGGGGCCTTGGGGGCCCGCGTGCACACCCGCGGGGCTCCGCCGGCCGACATCCCGGGTTTCCCGGTGGAGGTCTTCAACATCCTGGGCGCCGGCGATGCCTTTGGCGCCGGTTTCATCTATGGCATGGTCCAAGGCTGGACTCTGGCCCAATCGGCGCGGCTGGGCAATGCCTGTGGCGCGATCGTGGTGACGGCGCATGGATGCGCCAATTTCATGCCGACCCTGGAAGAGGTCATGACGTTCGTGGACCGTCATGGCGGCTGGTAATCGGTGACAGGCGAGAGGAGGCAGAAACAATGGCCCGCGACAAAACAGTGCGACTGACCATGGCACAAGCCCTGGTGCGTTTCCTCAAAGTGCAGCATTCGGCCCGGGACGGTCAGACGCGGCCCTTCTTTGCCGGTTGTTTTGGCATCTTCGGACATGGCAATGTGGCGGGCATGGGCCAGGCCCTGCAGCAGTACCCGGAGCTGCGGTATTTTCAGACACGCAATGAGCAGGCCATGGTGCACACCGCGGCGGCCTACGCCAAATACAGTCGCCGCCTGTGTACCCTGGCCTGCACGTCCTCCATTGGCCCTGGGGCCACCAACATGGTGTCCGGCGCGGCCGTGGCCACCATCAACCGGCTGCCGGTGCTGCTGCTGCCGGGCGATATCTTCGCGCGGCGCAACGTGGCGCCGGTCCTGCAGCAACTCGAGTCGGAACACAGCCAGGACATCTCGGTCAATGACACGTTTCGGCCGGTCAGCCGGTATTGGGACCGCATCAACCGTCCGGACCAACTGATTACAGCCCTCCCGGAGGCCATGCGAGTGCTGACCAGTCCGGCCGATACCGGGACTGTGACGCTCTGTCTGCCCCAGGACGTACAGACCGAAGCCTTTGACTATCCGGTCGAACTGTTCGCGGAGCGGCATTGGCATATTCCCCGTCCCCGCCCTGACCGGGCCTTGCTGGAGCAGGCGGCACAGGTGATCGGCAGGGCGCAAAAGCCGCTGATTGTGGCCGGGGGCGGCGTTATCTACAGCGATGCCAGCCAGGCCTTGCAGGATCTGGTACAGCACACCGGGATCCCGGTGGCGGAAACCATGGCGGGCAAAGGCAGCCTGCACTTCGCGCATCCTCTTAATTTGGGCGCCATGGGCGCCACCGGGACATCCGCGGCCAATCTGTGGGCCCAAGAGGCGGATGTGGTCATCGGGATCGGCACGCGCTACAGTGACTTCACCACCGCCAGCAAGACTGCCTTTCAGCATGCCAACGTGCGCTTCGTCAATATCAACGTGGCGGAATTCGATGCGGGCAAGCATAACGGTCTGGCCCTGACCGGAGATGCCCGCGCCACGCTGGAGGAGTTACAGCCCATGCTGCCGGCGGGCTGCGTGGATGCCGCGGCGCAGGCCACCGCCCATCGATTGCATGACGACTGGGAAGCGGAAGTCGATCGCATCTACGGCCTGCTCGCTTCCCCGGTCGGGCTGCCCACGCAAGGCGCGTTGATCGGCGCGGTCAACGAACACGGCGACCCCGCGGCCGTCATGGTGGGCGCGGCCGGCAGCCTGCCGGGTGACACCCACAAATTGTGGCGCGCCCGGCATCCCCGCCAGTTCCACATGGAATATGGCTATTCGTGCATGGGCTATGAGATTGCCGGGGCATTGGGCGTCAAGATGGCCGCGCCCGAACGGGAGGTATACGTGCTGGTGGGGGACGGTTCCTACCTGATGATGTCCTCGGAAATCGTGACTGCCATTCAGGAAGGATACAAACTGACAATCGTGCTCATGGACAACAGCGGCTTCAAGAGCATCGGCTCGCTGAGCCGGTCCCTGGGCCAGCAAGGCTTTGGCACCCGGTATGTCTTTCCGCAGGAGAACGGACTGCCCACCGATGAGGATCAGGGCACAGCCATAGTCCTGCCGGTGGATCTGGCCGCGAATGCCCGCAGCATGGGCGCCCATGTCATGGAATGCCACAGCGTGCCGGAGGTGATCCAGGCTCTGGCCGATGCCCGCGATCTGGACCGGACCGTCGTCATCCATGTACGCAACGACCGCTATCTGGGAGTGGACAATTATGCATCCTGGTGGGATGTGCCGGTCGCCGAGGTCAGCGAATCGGACACGGTGAACGCGGCCCGCGAGGAATGGGCCCAGCTGCGGGACCGGGAGCGATACTTTCTCTAGCGGCGCGGCGGATTGCGCGGCGGTCTCATGCCTGGTGTTGCAACACGCCGCCCCAAAGACACAAACGAGGACAGTCTCCTGATGCAAGTACGAAATTTCATTGATGGGACCTTCGTCGCCAGTCGGAGCGGGGAGACCATCCCGGTAATCAACCCGGCTACGCAAGATGTGCTGGCCGCAACCCCCCTGTCCGCGGGCGAGGATGTGCAGCAGGCGGCCGCAAGGGGGCGCGCGGCGTTTCCGGGATGGCGGGACATGCCCGTGGTGGACCGGGTCCAACCCCTGTTTCGGCTCAAGAGTCTGCTGGAAGAGAACTTCGAGGATATCAGCCGCACGATTACGCTGGAGTGCGGGAAGACTCTGGCGGAAGCCCGGGGGGAGTTGCGCCGCGGCATCGAAAACGTGGAAGTGGCCTGCGGCATGCCGTCCCTGATGCAAGGCTGGAACAATGAGAACATCGCGGCCGGCATTGATGAACACATGCTGCGCCAACCCCTGGGGGTGGTGGCAGCCATTACCCCCTTCAACTTTCCCGGCATGATCCCGTTGTGGTTTCTGCCCTATGCCCTGGCCACAGGCAACTGTTTTATTCTCAAACCCAGCGAAAAGGTGCCGCTCACCAGTCAGAAGCTGTTTGCCTGTCTGGCCGAGTCCGGCTTTCCGGCCGGAGTGGTGCAATTGGTCAATGGCAGCGCCGATGCCGTGAATGCCTTGCTGGACCATCCGGATATTCGCGCGATTTCTTTCGTGGGCTCGACTCCGATCGCCAAGTACGTGTACGGGCGGGCCGCGGCGCAGGGGAAGCGGGCCCAGTGTCAGGGAGGGGCCAAAAATCCGGTGGTCATCCTGCCGGACGCCGACATGGAGGGAACTGCCGCCGCCCTGGCCGAGAGCGCCTTCGGCTGTGCCGGCCAAAGGTGTCTGGCATTGTCTACGGCTATCACGGTGGATGCTGCGCGCGCCCCGATGACAGAGGCGCTGGTGGAAGCCGCCCGGACGCGGATTGTGGGGAACGGCCTGGACCCCGAGGTGGAGATGGGCCCCGTAATTACGGGCGACAGCCAGCGCCGCATCGAAGGCCTGATTGCCGCATCGGCGCAGGGTGCCGGCCGGGTCCTGGTGGATGGCAGGGCCAGGCGGGTAGGGGGGCTGGAAAGCGGCAACTGGGTGTTTCCTACGGTAGTTGATGAGGTAAGGCCTGACGATGTGCTCGCCCGGGAGGAGGTCTTTGGCCCGGTGTTGAGTCTGATGCACGCCGATACGGTGGACGCGGCCATTGCCCTGGTCAATGGCCGCGCCTTTGGCAATATGGCGTGCCTGTTCACAGGCAGCGGCGCGGCGGCCCGCCAGTTCCGCAATCAGGTTGATGCCGGCAATATCGGCATCAACGTCGGCGTGGCCGCGCCCATGGCCTTCTTTCCTTTCAGTGGCTGGAACGAAAGTTTCTTTGGCGATTTGCATGCGCAGTCCCGGCACGGCGTGGAGTTTTACACCCAGACCAAGGTGGTGGTGGAACGCTGGTCATGATGCATGATCGTCGGTACCACCATTACGGCAGAGCAGGCACATGAATGCCGGTATCTACCAGGGAAATGGCGTATTGCGGGTGGGCGAAAGACCGGAACCGCAGTTGCAGGGCGCGGATCCGGACTGGGTCAAGATCAAGGTAGAAGCCTGTGGCGTCTGTGGCACGGACTTGCAGGTCCTGAAAGTGCCGCCCGGACACCCTGCGACACCCGATACGGTGCTGGGGCACGAACTGGTCGGCCGCATTGCCGAAACCGGGGCCGCGGTTGAGCATTTCCAGGTGGGCGACCGCGTGACGGTAGCGCCCAACCTGACATGTCGGGAGCTCAATCTGCCCTTGTGTCTGCTCTGCCAGCGGGGACGTACCAACCACTGTGACCACTGGACCACCATCGGCCTGCACCGGGACGGAGCCTTCGCGCCATACGTGCTGGCACCGGAGAAGGCGTTGCTGGCCGTAGCCCCGGATCTGGATATCCGGAATGCCATATGGATTGAGCCGCTGTCCTGTGTGCTGGGCTGTTTTAATCGACTGGATATCCAGCCGGGACAATTGGGTACGGTGATTGGTGCCGGTCCGATTGGCATTCTGCACGGCTTGATGCTGAAATCGGCAGGGCTTGAAGTCGTAATCTCGGATTTGAGTGCGTTCCGGTTGACCAAGGCCCAGGAGGCCGGGGTGGACCGGCCGGTCAATATCCGTCAGGAATCCTTCCAGGAAGTTGTCATGGACCTGTCCCAGGGCCGCGGCGCGGACATTGTCGTGGATGCGGTCGGAGGGCAACTGGATACCGCCGTGGACAGTGCGGCCATGATGGGCCAGATCTGCTGTTTTGGCATCAACGCGCAGCGGCCTGTCGTGCATCAGGCCCGCATTACCGAACGGGAACTGACGATTTTTGGTACCTTTGTGGGTATCAACACCTTTCCGCAGGCCATAGCGCTGCTGGAGAGGGGCGCGTTGCAACCCGCTGCGCTCAATCACGATTTCCTGCCAGTCCAGGAGCTGCCGCGGGGATTGGAAGCCTGCCGGCGGGGAGAGGCCGTCAAGGTGGCGGTGGGATTCGACTAGGGTGCGGACGGCATCACCCCCAATATCCAACACATTGACATAACACTACGGAAACGCGATGCAGGAATACGGGGTGGGGGTGATTGGCATGGGCTGGATGGGGGAAACCCACAGCCGGGCCTTTGCGCAGGTCGCCGACCGCTTTTGGCAAGCCGGTTTGAAGGTGCGGCTGGTGGCCTGTGCGGATACCGACCTGCAGCGCGCCGCGCAGGCCCAAAGGCGTTTTGGCTTTGAGTCCTGTGCCCGGGAGTGGCACGCGGTCATGGAAAACGCGGACGTGGACATTGTCACCATTGCCGCGCCCAACTTCATGCACCTTGAACTGGTGACGGCCGCGGCTGCCGCCGGCAAGCATGTGTTTTGTGAAAAGCCCGTGGGCCGCAACCTGCAGGAGACGCTCCGGATCGCCCGTGCGGTGGCACAGGCAGGCGTAAATTCCGCTGTGGGGTTCAATTACCGCTGGGTCCCGCTGGTGCAGTACGCCCAGGAGCTGGTGGCTGCCGGCACCTTGGGCCCTCTGACCCATTTTCGCAGCCGCTTCTTCTCCATGTACGGGCACAATCCCCTGAGCCAACTGAGTTGGCGGTTCAACCAGGCACAGGCCGGCTTCGGCACCCTGGGTGACCTGCTGTCCCATGTCATTGACATGGCGCTCTTCATGGCAGGCCCTGTCGTGCAGGTGGCCGGCATGCAGCACACCTTTATTCCGGCAAGGCCCTTGCCGACTCCGGGGCAAGGCACCCATTTCAGTCTGGGCCGCCGGGACGATCCGCATGGTCCCGTAACCAACGAGGACTACGTGGCGGCGCTGGTGGAGTTCGCATCCGGGGCCCGCGGCGTGCTGGAGGGGTGTCGCGTGATGTACGGTCCCAAATGTGAAATGACATTCGACTGGCACGGCCGCGAAGGGGCCGTACGCTGGGATTTCCAGCGCATGAACGAGCTGGAAGTGTATCGTCCCCGGGACAAGCAGGCCATCGGGACCGCCCCCGACCTGCATGACGGTTTCACCCGGATCATGGCCGGCCCCGAACATCCCCATTTTCACTGGTTTCAGCCTGGGGCGGGCATCGGATTGGGATATGACGACCTGAAGACCCTGGAAGCCTTCCAGTTTCTGCAGAGCATCGCCCAAGAGCGGAGTCACACACCGGGCGTCGCGGAGGCCCTCCGCGTGGCCGAAGTGCAGGATGCCATCCGTCGTGCCTGGGATTCCGGCACCTGGGCCCCAGTGGAGGTCAATGCAGCATGACCCGTATACCCGCCTCGTTGCCATCCCGAAAGACCGCCGGTCTGGAGCGCATCCGGATTGGCAACGCACCCTGTTCCTGGGGCACGCTGGAGTTCGGCGCGCTGTCGGGCGAAAGGCAGACTTTTGGTGACATGTTGGACCAGTTGGCGGCGGCCGGCTATACGGGATCGGAACTGGGGGACTGGGGGTTTATGCCCACGGATCCGGCAGAACTGGCAGACCACTTTGCCCGCCGGAATCTGGAATTGACCGGGGCCTACGTAGGGACTCCCCTGGAGCAACCGGACCGGCTGGACGCCAACCTGGAAGTCAATCTGCGCACGGCCCGACTGTTGGCGGCGGCGGCCGCGCAGATAGGCCAGGCCACGGCTCCGCATCTGGTGTTGGCAGCGGACAACGGCACGGACCCGGTGCGGGTGCGGCACGCGGGCCGCATCACGCCGGACATGGAACTGGAGCCGGCCGGCTGGCGGCAACTGGCCCTGGCCTGCGACCGCATTGCCCGCACGGTCCGCGAGGACACCGGCTTGCCGGTCGTGTTTCACCATCATGCGGCCGGCTTTGTCGAGACCCCGGCCGAAGTGGCGCGCATCATGGACATGACCTCGGACGCGGTCGGCCTGGTGTTTGACACCGGCCACTATGCGTTGGGGGCAGGGCGGGCCGACACCATTCCGGAGGCCATGAACGCCTTCGCGGCCCGGATTTCCTATGTGCACTTCAAGGATTGGTCCGCGGCTGTCGCCCAAACGGTAGAGGCATCCGGGCTGGACTATTTTGAGGCAGTGGGGGAAGGCATCTTCTGTGAACTGGGGCAGGGGGAAGTCGACTTCCCGGCGGTGCGCGATTGGCTGGTAGCACACCAGTACGCAGGATACCTGACCGTGGAGCAGGACATCATTCCGGGACTGGGCACGCCTTTGGAGAGTGCGCAGCGCAGCCGGAACTACTTGCGCGACATGGGCTTTCAATAGCCTTGGACATGAAGTTGGCACGAACAAGGGGCTTTCCATGCTGTATCCCACATACTTGCACGAGCGAAACTTCGGATGCCGTCTGACCGATTTCCGGTATCGGGGCCTGCGCGCGCTGACCATGGAAAACGAACTGTTGCGGGTCACGTTCCTGGTGGACAAAGGCACGGACATCTTTGAGTTCCTGCACAAGCCCACCGACACGGACTTCATGTGGCGTTCCCCTCTGGGTGTGCGGGAGCAGGCCCATTTTGTGCCGTCCAGTGCGCGGGCGGACGGCCCTTTCCTGGATCACTATTTCGGCGGCTGGCAGGAGTGCTTTCCCGTCGGCGGCTATCCGACCCAGTACGCCGCCGGCGAATTCGGTCTGCACGGCGAAACCCCGCTGATGCCCTGGGACCAGGAAATCCTGCTGGACACCCCGGAGTGCATCTCCGTGAAATTCACGGTCCGGACCTACCGGTCTCCCTTGCACATCGAGAAGACTGTCACCTTGCACCGCTATCAGCCTGCGCTGCATTTTCACGAAGTAATCACCAACGAGGGCGAAGTGCCTTTCGAGATCCTGTGGGGGCACCACCCGGCCTTTGGCGCGCCTTTTCTGGACGATTCCTGCGTTATTGATCTTGCGGGAGCCCGGGTGCGCGTGGTGGAGGCCGAGCCCACCACGCGCCTGGAATCCGGCGAAGACTATACCTGGCCCATGGTCAAGGGCCGGAACGGCGAGGACATTGACCTCAGCCGGATCCCGGGACCCGACACCAGGTCCCATGATCTGGCCTTTCTGTTTGATTTGGAAGCAGGCTGGTATGGCCTGACCAATCAGGCCCGCGAGGTGGGGTTCGGCATATATTGGCCCAGGGAAATCTTCACGTCCCTGTGGTTCTGGCAGGTGTACCGGGGCAGCATGACACATCCCTGGTATGGACGCACCTACAACATCGCCTTGGAACCGTGGACGGCACCGTATCACCATTTCCAGGAGGCCCGGGCACACAAGGCCACGCGTATATTGCAGCCGGGAGAAATCCTGGATGTGCGATTTGGGGCAGTGGCCTATGCGGGGCACCAGCGGATCGGAGGGATCTCGACGGCGGGGAACATATTGCCGCTTGCCGTCTGACGGCTCTCCTTGACCACCTGCGGAGTTGCCCGGGCGGGGACCATTTGACGGGAAGCGAGCGCAATGCCACTCAAGTCCCATCCTGGTGGGGTACTGGTGCAACAGGCAGCATGGCATCGTGGGCCGACACGGAAGCCCGCAGACGAGCCCGGCCTGCTGCCTCCTAAAGACTGCATCAACTGTCCGGCAGTCGCTCCGTAGGCCGGATACCGGCACGGAAGCGGTCCACTGCTGGTGGACAGGGTCCCGTCTGCAACCCATGTTTGTCTACGACCTCCAGTCTGTCACCAAATCCTATGGATCTGACTCCCCTCCCGTTAACCGGGAGATTGCGTTGCAAATCGCTCCGGGCGAAATATTTGGTCTGCTGGGCGACAACGGCGCCGGCAAGACCACGCTGGTACGCCAGATGGTCAACCTGATCCAACCTGACTCCGGCCGGATCCTCTTCCGGGGACACCCAATGCAGGACGATCCCTTGCGCATTCCCCGGCAGGTCAGTTACATGCCCCAAAGCGGGCCAGTGCTAAGTCACTTGACGGTGGGCGAAATTCTCTACCATACGGCGTTCTTGCGCGGGTGCCGGCGGCCCATGGCCTTTGCCGAACAGGAACGGTTGCTGGAACTGCTGCAAATCGAGCACCTGCGCCACCAAACCAGCGGTCGCCTGTCGGGAGGGGAACGCCGTCTGCTGCAGTTGGCCATGGCCATGGCGGGTTCCCTGCCCGTATTGATCCTGGATGAGCCGACCAACGAATTGTCACCGCAGCGTCGACAGCAGGTATGGGACCTGTTGCGGAGATTGCATCAGGAGCAACAAACCACCATCCTTCTGGTAACCCATGACGCTGTGGAAGCCGAGAAGATCGTGCAGCGAGTGGGGATCCTCCGGACTGGCCGGTTGGTGGCCCTCGGCCAGCCCCATGAGCTCAAAGCCCAAATTGGGTCCCAACTGCGTTTGGAACTGTTTGGCGCCCCGGACATGTCTTTGCACCTGCCCCAGCTGCCCCTGCGGCAACTTGCACCCGGTCACTGGTCCGTCCGCCTGCCACGTCATGCCCTGGACTCCGCGCTGACACTTTTGCATCGGTATCCCATTGACGATTTTCGTCTGCTGTCACCGACGCTGGAAGACCTGTATTTGCACTATGCCGTTGACGAACCTCCCTAGCGGGAAGCCGGAGCCCCCCAATGGCCCCGGAGGAGATTGCTCGGCAATCCTCTGATGCCCCCTTTGCCGTACAGGCCCCGCCTTCGGCCTGGGCACAACTCATCGAGCTCAGCCACCGGGAGCTCCTGAATTGGCGCTGGAGTTGGCGTCCCCTGATCCTGACAGGCATGGTCGCGCCTGTGATCTTCATTACCTTGTTGGGCAATGTGGCCGGCCCCGATGCCGACGCGCAACGACTTGTGCACATTCTCACTGGCAACATCATCATGGGTCTCATGTTCACCAACATGCGGCGCATGACCAGCCGGTTCGCCTGGATGCGCGCGATGGGGACTCTTGACTACTATGCCGTCCTGCCCGTCCACCGCGGGCTCGTCGTGGTCTCGGTCCTGGTTGCCTTCTTTGTACTTTCTTTGCCGGCTCTCGCGGTCACCCTGCTGTACGGTACCGTCTTTCTTGATATAGAACTGCACCTGCACCCTTTGCTCGGGGTGGTACTGCCCCTGACGGCCCTGTCTTTGGCCGGGCTTGGCGCCTATATCGGTGTGGCAGCCCGCAACTTGGAGGAAGCGCAGTCCTACAGTCAGGCCGTCCTGTTTGTGTTCATGGTGTTAGGTCCGGTCATGATGCCGCGCGAACACCTGCCCAATGTCTTGCGTCTTGCAGGGTGGTTCAACCCCGCCACCTATGGAGCTTCCGCGCTCAGACAGGTACTTTTAGGTCCCATAACAGCCCAACTGTGGTGGGATCTGGCTCTCCTGACCGTTGTATCTGCGGTTTCGCTGTACTGGGTCACCCAGAAAATGGCGTGGCGGGGAGCATAAAGGCTGGCTGTGCCCGGTCGGACGCCAGGTTGGGTGTGCCCAACTGTACGATTCCTCTACACAATACGGCCAACTGCCCAATCCCGGATTGATTTCAAGAAATGAGACTGAGCGCATTGCAGACCCTATATTCCCGGTAAATACAGATGATGATATGCGCTACCTGGACTTCGGGCTCTGACCGGAGAAGAATGGCGAGGTGCCTATGAACGTGTTGCACGTCACGAATTCGTACATACCAAATTCGGGAGGCATGGCCACAGCTGTGCATAGCCTGGTCCGTGCCTTGAAAGAGGCGGGCCAGGGCGTGCTCGTCCTGACATCCCAATTCAGTGTGGAGGATGGCAGTGATCAGGAAGTGCAGCGTCTGCCCCTCGCGGCCTGGGACACGATTATCGACAACGATTTCCGCATCAGTCCCGGCACCGGGCTACACGGGTACATTACAGACTTTGCACCGGATCTGATCCATGTCCATGGCCCATTTCATTTGGGACCTGTGGCAATACGGCTGGCAGATGACCGGAAACTGCCCCTGATCTACACCCATCACACCAAACTGGAGGAATACATCCATTACTGTGATTGTGCTGGCCTGCATGCCGCGGCCGTGCAAAACTTCTACGTGGGTTTTGCCAACCAGTGCGACTCGGTGTTGACTCCCTCAAGTGTAGAAGCCTGCAACCTGCGGCAATTGGGGGTCAACAGACCACTGCAGGTAGTACCAACGGGTCTGGACGCTGACTGGTTTGCCGAACCTGCCTGCCTGCCCCGTCACGGGAAACGCCGAACCATCGGCCTCGTGGGGCGCGTAAGCGCTGAAAAGAGTGCGGCCGCTTTGGCGAGGGCGGTCATGACCTACCTGCGACAGGACGCAGGTGCCGACCTGCTTGTGATTGGCGATGGCGATCAGCTGGCTGTGCTTCGCCAGGAGGCCGTCCTGCAGGGCCTGTCGGACCGCGTTGTATGTACGGGATTCATCCGATCGCATAAGGTACGGGCGGCACTGGACCAGATAGACGTGATCGTCAACGCACCCGACACGGATACCCAGTGCATCGTGCTTTTGGAAGCCCAGGCCCGCGGGGTGCCGGTCATATCTTCCGATGTGCCCGTCGCCCGTGAATTTGTGGCGGAATTTGCGGAAGGGATAACATTCTACCCGCCAGGGGACTGGACGGCGTTGACCACTTGTCTGTCTCGATTCTTTACTCTGCCAACCAGCCACCAGGCCGCTGTGAAGAGTGAAGTGAAGACTTTTGCCCTGTGCTTTCAGGCATCAGCGGTTATCCAAAATCTGTGCCAACTCTATACTGATGTGATAACGCAGTATGATGACAGCCCTGAGTCAGGCCAGCATTGGAACAGCCAGCTGGGTGGGTGGGTGTATCGAGCCCTTACTGATGGCATAGTGCCCCTTATCCAGCAGTTTCGCACACCATGAAACGCGATCTGGTAGTCACCGGCTCTTTGCTGGCCGCCGGCATGCTGACTGTCACGCCAGGGGCAATTGTGGCGCCTGCCCTGCTGGCACTCACGGATTACCTGGGTGGAGCCGAACAGGGTGCGACTGCGGCTAACCTGTTTCTGGTCATACCATCCGTGGGCATTGTGGTTGCTGCACCTGTAGCCGGCTGGCTGGCAGATCGCTTTGGGCGGTGGCAGACCCTGATCGGATCAGTGCTGCTTTTGATACTCAGCGGTGTCAGCAGTTACTGGACAAACCAGTATTCTCTTTTACTGGTCGAAAGATTCATCTTGGGTTGCAGCATTGCTGGGACTACTACCAGTTCCACTTCGCTCTTGGGATCCCTACCGGAAGAGACCAGACGCCAGAGTCTGCTGGGCAAACAATCCGCCTTCACCAATATGGCCGGACTGACGTATCTGTTTCTGGGGGGACAGATGGTCACCATACATTGGCGGCTACCCTTCCTGCTTTACCTGTGGCCTGTTGTGCTGTTGCCGTTCATGGTTCTCAGCCTGCGGACCCAGCCCTTGGTGCAGGCTTCCAGGGAGAAGGCTTCCGCAGGAGAGTTTGCCGCGTGGCTACGCGGCCCTGCTCTGCCATCTCTGTTCCTGGTCTGGGTGTTGGGATGCATGGTCATGATGTTTATCTATACCCTGTTCACGGTGCATCCCTATCGGATGCAAGAACTGGGATTTGAGGATGCAAGACTTGTGTCCCTGACCATCATGATAGCTACGGCATCATCGGCCCTTGCTGGCTGGAACCTGCGTCAAATCGCCCGATGCCTGAGACCCTACGCTATTTTTGCCCTTACCTTTTTCCTGTTTGGGGTGGGCTTTCTGATCGTGGCCGTAGCCAAGGAAATCTGGCATGTACTGACAGGCAATCTGATTATGGGTATCGGCATGGGCCTTCCAATTCCCAACGGAGCCGCCTGGTTGAGTGGCATGACTCCTGATTTCTTGCGGAGCCGTGTCCTGGGTATATTCAACACCTTTGTGTTCATGGGCCAGTTTCTTTCGCTGTGGCTGATTCACGCGTGGGGCTTTTTCACGCCCCACATTTACCACGTCAATTGGGCCCTGGGTATCGCCTGTCTGAGCATTGCTTGCCTGATGGCAGGCACTGGTCCGTATGTTCACCGCCTATGGGGAAGGAAAAAGGGAACATAGATGAAAAGTCCTTCGTCATCGTTTATCTAATCAATAGGAAAAAGCCTAGGCAGTCCTCATTCTCTTGAGGACTTGGCGCAGACGGGTATCTCAGAGCCGCATCTTGATCTCTTGAGACGGTATGGATATCAGCAGTTTTTGTGCAGTGACAAGAGCCTTTCCCAAATGCTTTCTGAAGCAATAGGCAAGGCCCTGTATAACATGCAGACTGTCCCGAACATAACTTATATAAAGGTAACTGAGTTTGGTTGTTCCCGGATGGCCGATGACAGTTGGGCCATGCGGACCCGAGACACGATAGATCAAGGGACACCTCCTTTTACCCGATCCGCCCCTTGCGCATCCCCGCCTGTCCCCTAGCCAACTGTATCCTCCAGCCATTCCGTACTGCCGACGAATTCGCAACCATGCCAAATTTCGATCACATAGCGGATGGTGCGATTGTCATGCATGTCCGATATGTCGCCATAGGTGATGGCGATCTCTTCTGTCCCAAAGTTATAATCCACCCCTACAATGTGAATCTCCGAAGAATCAGGCCATTCTCCAAATGTGTGCCTGTACTTTAATGTGGTTTCATCTTGGATATTTATATTGAGAGCATCCCCAACCCAAGTTCCCCAGTGATCGTGTCCGGTACCGATAATGCACAAATCCCGATCGTCCAAGAAGCGTGCCCCGGAACCTTCCAACACCTCTTCTATTTGTTCTATCCGAGCAACCAATCCTTTTACCTGTGCCGCCAAACCTTCCAACGTAAGTGCCCCTTGGGCCCGCACAACTGGTGGTACCGCCAACATCAATCCCAAGACAGCTAAAATCAACACAAAGTGTTTACGTACGCGTTTCATTTCCTGCTCCGGCTAAAAGAATGGGGCTGATATACCTCAGTAACAATCTAGACTGCCGCCCGCATGGGGCCGCTGCACGGCGCGAGGCGTTGCCATGGGAAGTGGCTTTGAGGATGAGAAGACCTGTATTCTGCCTTGCTCAGATCTGTCTGACCCTTTTCGTACACTCTCTGAGATCGGGTTTTATCAACAATAAGATTATATACCAGATTGATATAAATGGTCTGCAATTGAAGTGTTCGCTATGCACAATGCCACATCTGACAGCGTTTGGACTGTCGCCGAGGCCAAGGCGCGGTTGTCCGAGATACTGCAGTGGGCCAAAACCGAAGGACCACAACGGGTTGGGGTGCGAGAGTCCTTTGTCGTGATGCCCGAGTGCCTGTGGCAGATGCTCGGGCTGCAGCGCAAGCCGATAGGCCAGTAGCTTGTGGACCATATGCCGTGCGGTGTGCATCTGGAGATTCCCGGAGACAGAGAGTCCCGGCGGGAGATCCCGTCCATGCACGAGGATGCAGAATGAAGGGATTTCGGATGGACTCCAATGTAATCTTGGAGGTGATAAAAACCGTCCGCATCCGCAAGTTGTCGCATTTCTGACAGGACCACGCGAAGTGTGGCTGCCCGTGATCGCATGGCACGAGCTGGAATTCGGATTGCGGCTGATGCCACCGGGATCGCGGCGCGACCGGTTACAGGCAACCCTGTGGGAATTTGTGGCAGAGTACAGGAACCGTATTCTGCCTCTGGACAGAACAGGAGCGGAGTGGGCCGCCCAATTCCGGGCACGAGCGCGCTATTCCGGCCGTGTGCTGGACCTGGGAGATGTGCTTATCGCCGGGGACAGCCAGATCCTGCGCCATGCATGCGCACGATCGGAGCGTCGCCCTGTCGTCCTGCCCCGGGTGAATGCCCTAGGCCACCGCCCAGGGGCTGCCGCGGGACCCAGAGACTGTGGGGCTCGAGTGCTACACACGCACGGCTCTGCCAGTCCTGCTGCGCTGGCGGACGTGGGAGTCATGGTCCCGCGAGGCCGGGGCTCCATGCAATGGGCGGGACACTCCAAAAGCGATGACGCAGACCCTGCGGGCGCAGGGTGTCGACTCCATGTAGGCCGTCCTAGGCCATCCAGCCCCGCGGCAGGACTCCTTAGACTGGGCGCGGCGGCATACCCCGACGGCTGACCTTGATCCGCTCAACTGTCACACAATCGTCCACGGAGACCATGTCTGCATCGAGACCTGGCCCTGCCGCGTGATCGGAGCCCGGAGATCCTGAAGCGTGTGAATTCTCAGGGGGCACTAGCCCGATCTGCGGATTCTGATCGAAGGGGAATCCGTCCGCCGCATCGGGACGCCGCGCCCCCCGGATCCACCATATTCATCTCCCATGGCCCGCCGGATGCCCCGGCGTTGCTGGCTGCTGTCCGCGGTCATGGGCGCATCGAAAACTCCCTGCACTGGGTCTGGGACGTGGCTTTCCGGGAGGGCGAATGCCGCCTGCCACAGGGCGGTTCGGCGGCGCACCTGTTCCTGTGCCGTAATACCCGCACAAAGTTAGGGATTGAAACCAAGTGCCTCGAGGCGGGCTGGAATCTGGTATATAGGACGGAAATCCTGGTGTTTTAAGGGCTTTGCAATTGTCCTGGGGTTTCTTGGCTCGACGATATTGCCGGACAATCTGCCCCTTGGCTACAAACTGGATTCACCGATTGCGATCCGGGGGATACCGGGGACTTTTTGAGCACTTGCAGTGTTAAGCGCAGGGGCCGAACTGCGCAGCAGGGATGCGGTCCGCGGTCAGGAGTGGTTTATCCCGATGGCTGCCGAAGTTGCCTACGCCTATGTCGATGGCATGAACCTGTATTATGGGGCCGCGAAGAACAACCCCCACTACAAGTGGCTGGACATTCCCTTGCTGATGGCCCATCTGGTTCCGCATCTCACCGTGGCTCACACCCGGTACTATACGGCCCGCATCAAGGCTACGTTTCCCGGCGATCCCGGTCCCGGCCGGCAACAGATCTATCTGGAGGCCCTGCAGTCCCGGCCGCACATCACCATCAAGGAAGGTGTCTACGCGGACTGGCCTCGTCGGCAACGCCTTGACGAGAGCCAAGGTCTGGATTCCCCCCATCTGTTCCGGCCGCGCCTGAAGAAGGCCGAGGCCCGGACTGTGGGCCAAATTCTTCAGCGTGCCAAGGCGCGTCAATCCCCTGCCCGTCCTTTCGTACTGGCGAAGGTACGACAAACGGAAGAAAAGGGCTCAGACGTAAATCTGGCCACAGATATGCTGAAGGATGCCTTGGGTACCCGCAAGTGCCAGACGGCCCTTGTAGTCACCAATGATTCGGATCTGGCTTACCCGCTGGAGGTGGTCCAGGAGTTTGGAGTCAAGGTAATCCTGGTCAATCCTTTTCTTCAGTCCCATCAAGGGGCCGCCGGGTTGCGTCGCATCCGGGTTCACCATCGGTTGCAGTTGCAGGATCAACATCTCAGGGACAGCCAGTTACCGGACCCGGTCATCATGGCCCGAGACAGAAAACTGGCCCGACCCACTACATGGACATAAAAAAAGCCCTCCACCTAGGTGGAGGGCCGGGGATCCGGCCCTGCGAAGAAGATCGGATAGATAAATACGCCCCGTAGGCACATTGTAGGCCAAGCATGGATTCCGGTCAAACACGGACTGCAAGGCCATCGCAAAAGTGCAAATTAGAACAGGGCCACATATGTTTTCCTGACGGCACCCGCAAGCGCATACGCGGACTCTGATGCCTGTGGGGTGTGTTCTCCCCGCCGCAACTTGCAGTGTTTTGGTTACTCACGAGTTATGTGAACGACATTCCCATCGCCTCCGAACTCATACCAACCATTGGTGCTAGGGCGCGTTTGCAAACCCCAGCAGAGAGATTACAGAGATTACACTGAGGCCCGAGAGCCCGCGCGGAAGCAGGAGGGAAGCGTAGGGGACGAGGAGACCTGACGGACCCGCAGTGGCTGCCGGCGCAGAAGCCGCGGCCCGGACGGGCCAGCCAAGACCATCGCACTATCCTCAACGGCATCCTGTGGGTTGGCGCACCGGCGCGCTACGGCCCCGGGCGGACGGTGGCCCACCGGTTCGGCCGATGACATGGGCCATCCATGATGGGGAGGGCACCGTCGTACAGGCGCATCCGCCTGCGGCCGGCACCCACAGGGGAGCGGAGACCCGGTCTTGGGCCGCTCCCGCGGCGGTTTGGGCACGAAGGTCCACGTACGGGCTGAGGGCATTGACCAGCCGAGGGCCTGCAGGCTGACGCCGGGACCACCGCATGAGGCCTCCATGTTCACCGAGTTGATGATCCGCGGGGCGGTGCAACGGCCGGGAGTGGGCCGTTCCCGCCACAGACCCCAACGGGTCTGTGGCGACCAAGGGTACCGCAGTCGGCAGAGCCGGGCGGGTCTGCGACGTCGGGGCATCCGCTGCACCATTCCCCGGCAACAGCATGCACAGCACCAGAGCCTCTGCGACCGCGCCGGGTACCGGACTCGCCACCGAGTGGAGCGGGCCATCCACCGTCTGCAGCCATGCCGCTGGATCGCCACCCGGTATGAAAAGAAGGCAGAGACCTGCCTGGCCCTGCGGCACATCGGGGCGATGTTGCTCTGGTTGGAGTTTGCAAACACGCCCTAGACCACAGTACAAATGCATTACAAGAGCATTCGCTATGCACAATGCCACATCCGATAACGTTTGGACTGTCGCCGAGGCCAAGACTCGGTTGTCCGAGATACTGCGGTGGGCCAAAACCGAAGGACCGCAACGGATTGGGGTGCGAGAGTCCTGTGTCGTGATGCCCGAGTGCCTGTGGCAGATGCTCGGGCTGCAGCGCAAGCCGATGGGCCAGTAGCTTGTGTACCATACGCAGTCCCGGCCGCACATCACCATCAAGGTTGGAGTCAAGGTAATCTTGGTCAATCCTTTTGGGTCGAGCTGTTCGAGAGCGAGAACGACTGGTATGGCAACCCGGACACCCCGACCATCTTTGCCTGGAAGGCTCTCACCCGCGGGGCCAGCGTTCCCGTGCAGGAGCTGGAGCGGAATCCCTACTACTGGAAGATCGACATCGCCGGCAACCGGTTGCCCTACATCGATCGGATCAACCGCCCCAATCTGGGCGACCGGGAGGCCATTCTCCTGGATGTCATCGCGGGCGCGAACGACTACATGAACCCCTATACCCTGGGTTACCTCACCAATTACCCCGTGCTGAAGCAGAACGAAGCCACCGGCGGATACCGGGTGCTTCCGCAGTTTGGCTGGTCCGATGTGCTGGGGGTTGTGACCTTCAACATGTCCATTGACGACGAGGTCCTGCGCGATCTTTTCCGGAACAAGGATTTCCGCGTGGCGCTGTCCATTGGCTACGACCGCAACGAAATCAACGAAGTGGTCTTCAATGGACTGTACAAGCGTCGCAGGTGGCCCCCCGGACGCCTCCGTCTACAACGGCGCCGACCCGGCATTCAAGCAGCACATCGAGCACGACCCCGATCGTGCCAACGAGATTCTGGACAGCCTGGGATTGACCTGGCATGACGATCAGACGCAGCGTCTGCTGCCGGATGGCCGTCCCTTCGAATTGGCGGCCCAGGTCCATACCGGCTGGGTGCAGCAAGTCCCGATTGCCGAACTCATTGCCCAGGGCTGGGAAGATCTGGGTCTCAAGACAACGGTAGTGCCTCTGGACGGCACACTGCATTCCGAGCGGCGCCTGGCGGGTGACTACGAACTCCAGGTGCAACCGGTGAACTGGGCGGGTCAGGCCCCCATCATCGGCGCCATGCGCGGTGAACCGATGCCCATCTCGCCCAACTGGCTGGTGAATCCGCCATGGGCGCAGTGGGTGCTGTCGGGCGGCGCCGAAGGCGAAGAGCCCCCGGACGACGTCAAGCGTCTCTACGAGATTTTTGAATCCTTCCTGGCCGAGCCCGACGCCCAGAAGCGCTTCGACCTGGAAGCGGAAATGTACAAGATCCACCAGGACAACCTGTGGGTCATCGGCTCCATCAAGCAGCCGGGTGACCTGGAAGCGGTGTGGTACGCTGTCTTCTCCGGTCGCATGTACAACATCCCCAATCCGGTGGCTCCCGAGTGGTACTACGCCGCTCCCGAGACTTGGGCCTACCGGGCCGAGTAGCCTTCGTCCGTTGTTGATTCGATAGCGGGGAGGCCATGGACTGCATGGCCTCCCTGTCTTTGGGTGACGCTTGATGCTGATCTTCATCGCCCGCAGATTTCTCATCATGGTGCCGACGGTGATCAGCTTCGTGGGCTTCATCATCATTCAGGCGCCGCCGGAGACTTTGTCAGTTCCTACGTCGCGGGTTGGAAGCCCAAGGCGACATTATCGAACCGGAGTTGATCGACGCCCTGCGTGCACGGTACGGACTGGGCCTGCCCTTCTACGTGTAGTATTGGCGCTGGGTGACCAGTCTGGTGCAGGGAGCTCTCGGCTATTCGATGGTGTACCGCGAACCGGTGCTGGACATCATCCTGCAGAGATTGCCCTCCACCTTCACCATTTCGCTGCTGTCGCTGATCCTGGTCTTCATGATCGGCATTCCCATCGGCACGTTGTCGGCCACCAAGCAGTATTCGGTGACCGACTATACCTTCACGGTGATCGGGTTTCTGGGGGGGGGGGCACCCCCAACTTCCTGCTCGCCTTGGTGGGGTTGTGGCTGCTGTTTTTGGTGATAGGCAATGCCGCAATCGGCCTGTACTCGCCCGAATTGCAGAATGCACCCTTCAGTCTGGCGAAGTTTCTCGACCTGCTCAACCACATCTGGCTGCCCGCCTTGATCGTGGGGACCGCCGGCACGGCGGAACTGATCCGGACCATGCGCGCCAATCTGCTGGACGAATTGCCGAAGCAATACGTGACCGTGGCGCGGGCCCGCGGCGTTGGCCCGACCAAGCTGCTCTACAAGTATCCGTTGCGCATTGCCCTCAATCCCGTCATCAGCACCGTCATCAGCACCGTCGGCTGGCTGCTGCCCGTGCTGGTGGAAGGCGAGGTGCTGGTGTCCCTGGTGCTGGGATTGCCTACCTTGGTGCCCGTGCTGCTGAAATCGCTCCTCAATCAGGACATGTTTCTGGCCTCCAGCATCATCATGATCCTCGGCGTGCTGACCCTGATCGGGACCCTGCTCTCCGACATTCTGCTGGCCGTCGTGGACCCCCGCATCCAGGGGGCCGTATGAGCGATCCCGGCGTTGCCTCGGCCGACCGCGCGGCCGAGTGAACGGGGTGCGCTTCGAGGTCAAGCCCGGCGAAATCCTGGCATTGCCGGCGAGAGCGGCTGCGGCAAGAGCGTCACCAGCCAGTCGATTTTGCGCATCCTGCCCAAGAACGGCCGGATTGTGAGTGGGCAGATCCTGTTTCGCTACAACCACCAGATATTGGACCTGGCGGCGGCCGAGCCGGACAGCAAGCTGCTCCGGGACATTCGCGGCAAGGAAATCGCCATGATCTTCCAGGAGCCGATGACCGCGTTCAGCCCGGTGCACACTATCGGCAACCAGATTGTCGAGACCATTCGCATTCACCAGCAGGTGAGCCGGGAAGAGGCCCGCAGCCAAGCCATTGAAATGCTGTGGCGGGTTGGCCTGCCCAATCCAGCCCGCAACATCGTCGTGCCAGCCCAAACTGCTCATCGCCGACGAACCCACCACCGCCGTGGATGTCACCATCCAGGCGCAGATGCTGGAACTGCTGCGTGAGATCCCAGCCGATCTGGGCATGACCATCATCATGATCACCCACGATCTGGGCGTCATTGCCGAGTTGACCGATCGGGTGATGATCATGTACTTGGGCAAGGAAGTGGAACAGGGCAAGGTGGAAGACATCTTTCATTGCCCCAAGCACCCCTATACCCGCGGCCTGTTGGCCTCCATTCCCAAAATGGAGCCCGGCCGCGTCGAGATCGAACCCATAGAGGGATCGGTGTCCAGTCCGTACGCGTTGCCTACGGGATGCAAGTTCCATCAAGGCGGAACTGAAAGCGGCGCGCCGCCATATCCACATGATCTACCAGGATCCCTACCTTCGCTGAATCCGCGCATGAACCTGCTGCAGATCATCGGCGAACCACTGCTGATCAACGGCATGGTGCAGAGGCGGACCGAGCTGCAAGAGCGGGTGGCGGAGCTGTTGCGCATGGTGCGTCTGGATCCCAGTGCCATGAACCGGTATCCGCATGCTTTCAGCGGTGGTCAGCGCCAGCGGATCGCCATCGCCCGGGCCTTGGCGCTTTCGCCCAGGATCATGATCGCCGACGAGGCCGTATCGGCACTCGATGTCTCGGTGCAAGCCCAGATCCTGAACCTGATGAAGGAACTCCAGAATCAGCTGGGGCTGACCTATCTCTTCGTGGCGCACAATCTGGCCGTGGTGAAATACGAAGCGGATCGCGTGGCCGTGATGTATGCCGGGAAGATCGTGGAGATGGGGAAGACCGAGGAGTTGTACACCCAACCCCAACATCCCTACACCGAAGCGCTGATATCGGCCGCACCCAATCCGGATCCGGATACCAAAATACCGGCCGCGCATTGTCTTGTCCGGCGAAGTCGCCGACCCTGGCAACCTGCCCAGTGGCTGCTCCTTCCATCCGCGCTGTCAATATGCCTAGGACCGGTGCTGACAGGAGACCCCCGAGCTGATCAACCTCGCTCCGGCGGGAATGCCGACCCACCATTCCGCCTGTCACTTTGCCGCCGAACTGGAGTTCGCGGGCATTGCAAGTGGTTGACGCGGGGCAGAAGAGGTGGGCGTGGCCATGAGCTTTTTCCTGGGCATCCTCATCGGCGGGCTGTCCGGGTACCTCGGCGGCATCGTGGACATGGTGATCCAGCGCATCATCGAGTCGCTGCGCGCGTTGCCCACCATGGCCCTGAGCGTGGCGCTGCCCATGACTGACTACTTTGCGATCGTCATCATCCTGTCCATTGTGGGCTGGACCGGCATCGCCCGCGTGGTGCGGGGCCGTTTCTTCGCATTGCGTGAGGAGGACTTTATCGGGGCGGCCGAATTGGACGGCGCGAGCAACCTCCGCATCATTTTCCGGTACCTGCTGCCTTCGTTCATGAGCTATATCATCGCGCGGTTGACCTTGGCGATACCGCAGATGATCCTGGGGGAGACGGCTCTCAGCTTCATTGGGCTGGGGTTGCAGGCTCCAGCTATCAGCTGGGGTGTGCTGCTCAAGGATGCGCAGGCGATTCGGGTGCTGGCCCTGTCCCCGTGGCTCTTGCTGCCGACGATCTTCGTCGTGGTCAGCATTCTGGCCTTCAATTTTGTGGGAGATGGCCTGCGTGACGCTGCCGATCCCTACACCCATGTGTAACCCTGTGGCCTTGCGACGGAAAACGAAGGGCCCCCAGCCGTGAAAGGAGCCGAACCGATGGCACCATTTGTAGAGTCCAACGACATCAGAGACGACGGCAACGCATTGCGCCGCCGCGCCGATTGTGACGGCTATCTGTTTCTGCGGGATTTCGCAGACAAGGCAGCCATTCTCGAGGCCCGGCGTGACATGGCTGCCATCCTGGCAGGGGTGGGCTGGATTGATGCAGGCACAGATCCGAGCGAAGCGATCACAAGCCATCCAGCGGTCCTGGCGGGAACCCCCGATTTCACTCCGGTGTACGACACCATCCAGTGTCTTGAATCATTCCATTCCCTGGCCCATGATGCCGCCATCCTGGATCTCTTGGCGGAAATCCTGGGGCCGGATGTGCTGTTGCAGCCCAGCAACATCGCGCGGGTGATATTTCCCAGCGGGCTCGAGCACACCACGCCCGCGCATCAGGATTTCGTGCATATTCAGGGCACTCCGGATGTCTGGACTGCTTGGCTGCCATTGGGTGACTGCCCCGAAAGCCTGGGCGGGCTGAGTGTGCTGACACCGCACCAGGGCCGGCTTTCCTGGGAAGAGGTCTACAAGGGGTGGAAGTCTGACAGATATCAGTACCACTGGCAACGATTTGCCCTTCAGCCTGTGCCCAAGGAGGCAGTGGAAATAGTGGAAGAGACCAGGCACACAAGCTAGCCAGAAGGGATTGCCCTTGTGTGCTGGGCTTAACCTTGTCTGTTGTCCTTTTTTCGTTTTCCTGTAACGCCTCCCCGAGAGATTGCAAGAGTAGCTTGGCAAGGCGTTTTCTTGGCTCGACTTTGTACAAAATCAGGCGACATAGCGCAGGGGCCTCCGCAGATGCTCTGGCGTCTGCGGGGAATTTTTGGGCTGTCGGTTTCGGGACGGCCACCGGGCACAAAGCGGAAGTCCAATCCAGAGAGTATGCCGCACCCGGACCAGGGCATCGGCGCAAGTGGGAGTCGGCTTGGGATGCCAGACCACACGCCGCGGGCCCGCGGGCTAGGCTGGTCTCGTGGCAGCCGGTGAGTGGCCAGTGTCACCCAGATGCAGCGATCCAGCAGGGCCAGAGGGGTGCGGGCGATGGCCCCATCCGATCCCTGCCGTTGGGTCTGCACTCTCAGAGTTGTAGAATGGAAGTGGAAGCGGAACAGCTTGCCCTCCAGAGTTATGGCAGCCCTCCTCCGGCATGGCAGTCCTCTTGCAGAATTGGGGATGAGGATTGGCACAGCCGCGGGTCACACAGCACCGCTCCAGTGTATTTAACGAAAACCGAGCACATACTTTGGTGATTCTGGCCAGTATCCCGGTTCTGCCACATCCTGCAAGTAGAATCGAAGCCGGTGCCGAGAGCCGGCGCAACAGCAGCCCCAGTGAGGTTAGGCTGTTAAGCGAGTGATAGATACTGTCGGTGGCTGTGGGTTGGGGCAAACCTGCAAGTATGGCGATGGGAGTGACTGCAATGCAGAAAATTACGGTAAGCGGATTTCGATGCTTCAAGGAAGTGCAGACTGCCAGACTTGCCCCTCTGACGTTGCTCGTTGGTGAGAACAGCACCGGCAAGACTTCCTTGATGGCCCTGATTCGGTCTATCTGGGACATCGCGATGGACCGTCGGGTTCCGGACTTCAGAGCAGCGCCTTACGATTTGGGCAGTTTCAAGGACATCATCCATACGTCGGAAGCAGAAGGCAACCCACCCAGTATGTTCGAAGGGGAGTGCGAGTTCAAAAGGACCAGATCTGAGCATCGACAGGGCAAAAGGACAACAGAGAATCTTCGATTCAAGGTGGGTTTCGGGAAGCAGGGGGCTGCGCCCGTACCTGCATACCTGCAACTCCAGCAAGGCGACATCCTGATCCGGGATTGTTTCCAAGCAGGAACTTTCTTGCACCCATCCTCGCGCCGGGTAGAAACTCGGAGAGGCGTCTGGCACTGGCAGCCTGTCAGAGAGTATCCTCTGGACGAAATGGACGATCAGAGGATAGAGACTTTCTCTTTCTTGTCTCTATCCGGGCTCTTTCGCGAGGAAGTTCAGGAAAACCGTTACAAGCCGTCGTCGGGTTCCCCGGACATTGCGGAGGAAGACCGGCAGGCATTGTGGAGTTTGGCACGCTATTTCAACTCTGGATTCAGACGGCGCGCGGCTCCTGGGATGTATGCCGGTGCCCCTGTACGTTCCAGTCCGCGTCGTACGTACGAGCCCGCACGGCCCGTATGGGATCCGGAAGGGAACTATGTGCCCATGTACCTGGCCGAGCTGCAGACCCAAAATGAGGAGGGCTGGAGCAGCCTGCAGTCGGCTCTGGAAGGATATGGACGAGAGGCGGGACTCTTCGACGACATCACAATCCGCAGGTTGCACGAAGGCGAAGGAGAACCCTTCCAGCTGCAGGTCGGATGGCGGCATGGCAAGTCCCATGCCGCCTTGCGGAACTTGGCCGATGTAGGGTATGGCGTCAGCCAGGTACTGCCCGTGTTGACTGAATTGCTGCGGACCGGATCGAAATCGCTACTTCTGTTGCAGCAGCCGGAGATCCATCTTCATCCCAGGGCCCAGGCGGCCCTGGGCAGTCTGTTCTGTCGGCTGGCGGGCGCGAATCAGCAGTTCTTGGTAGAGACACACAGCGATCACTTGATGGACCGGGTCAGAATGGAAGTGCGGGATGGCAACACCCCCTTGAACCCGGAGGATGTCTCCATCCTGTACTTTGAGCGGAACGGAGCGGAGGTCCGGATACATTCCTTGGGCATTGACCCGGAAGGCAACATATTGGATGCCCCGCAGGGCTACCGCCGGTTCTTCATGGAAGAGGTCGAAAGGTCCTTGGGAATCTGACCTGTGTGTGCCATAGTGGACGCGAACTTTGTCAGCGATTTGCATGTTGCCGACAGCAGGGCCGTTGTCAAGTGGCTGTCGCGGAATCAGGTGCGAGTGGCAGTGGGAGGGCCGTTGCTGAATGAATTGCGAAAAACCAAGTTTCGAGTCTGGCTGCGAGAAGCAGGATTGAACGCCTTGCTGTATCGGGTGGATTCCGCCAAGGTGGAAACTGTGGCAACCGACCTGCGAGGCCGGTGCCGGTCGAATGACCACCACATTGTGGCTTTGGCGCAGGTCAGCGGTGCCCGGCTGCTCTTCAGTCGGGATCAGGCTCTCCAAGCGGATTTCAAGAACCTGATCTCTAGAAGCAAGGTGTTTCCGTGGCGGGAGGACAGAACTTTGGGTTCTGCGCAACGGAGATTCATGGACGCCAACAAGGATATTTGCAGATGAGGGCCTTGGGGCGACAACAGGCTTGGCATAACCATATGGAAAGGTGCTGACCGCCGGGACCCGCCTGACCGTCTCCCAAGCCGACCCCTGTTGCACTGTCCCGGCCGCACGGGCCCATTGAGCATCGCTTCCCTACGTGTGGGACGAGACCCTGGGGGAGGATAGAGGTCCGGTACGCACCGGCGCGGCTCCCCGGGTGCGTACCGCGCTCCGCCACACCGGGATGGACCTCATGCGCAGGACAGCTGTGGACCATGGCGCTTCCGTTCCCTGGAACCATCCCCAAGCCCGCCGTGTCATTCTTCGGCCTGAGCCGGGAGTTCACGGTCCTGCGCCAAGGTGCAGAGCACCGTTGGCTGCGGGAGTACGGCCACAAGGAGGTCAAGTACACGCTCAAATATCTGGCCGATGCGTATCGGAAGTTCTGGACCGGCCAGAGTCAGCAGCCCCGCTGCAAGGCCCGGCAGCGCACCACCGACGGGCTTTACCATTCCCGGCCATGTCGCCGTGTCTGACACCCATCTGCGGATGCCTCGCATCGGCTGGCTGCGGGTCCAGGGATCCAATCTGTACACTGACTGCCAGCTAACGGCGGACTCGTGCGTGGGGCCACCGCCAGCACAAGGCAGGCCCGCGATGGGTCATCCAAGCGAGGTCGGCGCCTGCAGCCCGGTCTGCGGCAGCCCCTTGCCACCGACCCCTGGACAGCGCAACTGCCCGCGTTGCCCGCTGGTGCTGTGTACCTGCGGGATCACGCGTGTTCCCCGATCCTCCACCAGGCAAGCCGGAATCCTGTCGGCACCCCCACCTTGTTCCAAGGGCGCAGGGGGATTTCCTACGGTCAGACGATCATCAATCCTGGGGACACACTATGCAGAAAATAATGGCGCACATAATCTGTAATTATTGGGGAGGACTTGTCCATATCCGAACCGGGATGCACCGCATATGGCGTCAAGACAAAGCGCAAGATCTCTTTTCTTTTGAGCCCAACTGACCATCAGAACCGGGGCTTGGCATCCTGGAACCGGGTTTGCATGCTGTCCTTGAGGACAGTTTTCAGACTGACTATGAATTCCTGGGCTTCCTGAGTAATGGCAGGTTGCAGTAAAGCAGGAGCCTCATTTTGCTTCATCACACCCACTGTAATGGGTGTATTCACGCCGGCGCTGCTGGTGGCGATGGCGTGCTCCAGGGCCCACACGACTCCTATCGTAGCTTCATCTAGGGTAGGAAGACTGTCACTCCAAAATATTTCTGTCAGGAATTCAAAAAATGGATTGACGACCGAGGAACCACTTCCGACCGTCTCGTAGTACAAGTCTTCCTCTACCAATTTGGGCCGTAACTTGGGACCGGAAAACTTCACCATCGCATAGTCGTCCCCGACCGGAAAGGCGATGAGGACGCTGTCCGAAGCAACCGGTTTCATATCGACTTTGTCCAATTCGCACAGTACCCTTTGACGTAGCTGATCGGCGATCTCATAGCTGTCCGACAGGTCGCTTTGGGAGGAGTTCAGATTGTCTGCAGTCGTGTCAAAGAACCGTTTGGTGGCTATCCTGATGCGCTGTTCCACAGCGGCATTGCCCGCGGATGCTCCCAGCGCGTTGTGTGCGACAACCCAAACCTTCCGCTTGGCACGTTCGTATTGAATAGCGCCGTTCCTGCGGACTGTTGAACTGGCGCCATCAGACCCAAGGACAACGCCGTCACGGCAGAGCACACCCAGGACTGCCGTCACAGTGCACACCCGGCTCCACACTTATGGCAGCCCCATCGCATCCTGATTTGCCGCTGTAGGGCAATGCGCCGGGACGGGTATATGGCCGACAGAGCATGCCGATGGCAAAGCCTGCAGAGGCTCCGCGGTACAACCGGCGCGTTCCGGTCTGCCGGTGTGCTCTGTGCCTTGGCTGTGGACCCTGCCTTATCCAGAACCTCAGGCGGTGGATACAGGGAAGTATCCTTCTCTGTGGTTCCGGTCCAAATGCCTTCCTGTGGCGGTACGCGCGGAATGCGCATTAGGGGATGTAACAGCTCTGCGCTTATCGACGGAAGACGCTGTTTACGGCGGTCTCGGGATACAGTTCGTAAATGGTGTTGACCAGCGCGAAGAAAGACTGTGTACGGATCCATTGTGAAAGGGCTTCCACAAAATTGCGGGAACGCGCGTCAATGCCCTTGAGAAGTGCATCGGCACGGGCCTGACCTTCCACAGTCAATCTATAATTGCGCAGCCCTGAACCATCGAATGAAATCTCGACCCATCCTTGGCGTTGCAGATTTTCTAACTCTGCATAGACTTCCTTGTCGAAAGGACCAAAGTGATGGGGTTTGAAGTCAAAGTGGGTTTGCCCCAAAGAACATGATTCCTGCGCGTCGGTCTGGATGAGGAAAAAGAGCTTTTGGACCTGGACCGGAGTGTGCGGAGCCCCGCGGGCCGGAGCCAACCCAATCAATACATATTCTGCGCGGCTCATTGCAACCTTCTCCCACGTAACAGGCGGGACCGTCCCCAAGTATGCGTTACAAAGCCCAATATTCAAAAATGCACATTTTTCCCTAGGTGTCGGCCAGGCTCGGGTCTCCGTGACGATCCCGAGCCTGGCGCACTCAAATTGTCAACTACTAAATCAGAGATTTATGTTCCCGAGTTTTCCCATGCCGGTCCATGCTCGCCCAGCGCATTGCGTTAGGTCGATGGGGTTCGTTCCTCCCCTGAGCCGCAGATGCGCGCTTGCCCCGTCCCGGATGGACCGGAGGATGCATCCGGCGCTTTGGTCACATCCCGAATCACGGTGACGGCAGAGCTTCCGTTCTCGCCCGGCCTCTGTTGTGCCATGGCCCTCTCCGGGCCTGTGTGCAAAGGGGTTGCGCGCCCATGCCCTGCCCCGGGTATGGACGACCTCATAGATCTCCCTGACTCAGAGCAGGGATCTCCGTTATCCTGCAGCTGTCCTCTCCGGGACCCTGCCGGGCGGATGGGGAGGCGCGGTCCAGGCCATGGTGCGGGTCCCCGGGCAGAGGGGCGGGCAGGGCCATGGGTTTTGGGCCATTGCCCGCTCACCGTTTTGCGACCGCGGAACCCCTGTGCAATCCTGTTGCGGCCGATGTAGAGGGTGGCCTAGGTCGCGGCCGGCGGCGAGTCAGTCCGCGGCGCTGGCTGGCGAGGCTGACACATCAGGGTGCAGGACCGCAACGCGGTCGCACTGTGTCGCCTTGGGAGGGCGCGCAGTGCACCATTGCGCTGGGTCCCCTCTTCCGAGTCCTGCCGGATCCGCGCCGCCCTGTCCTCAGTCCCCTGGGGGGAAATGATTCCCTACAGGATACTGTGCTGTGTTATACGTTGCATATAACACAAAAAGCCAACAACATGCCGATTTTCCATACGGAGTTTCTGTGCCGGCCCGGGAACTGCGGGACTATCTTGTTGCGCCCTGCACAACGAGTCTCCGCGCGGCAGAATCCCTGCTCGCCTTTAATCCGTGCTAGATCTCCGGCACCCGGATGCCTGCTGCTTGGTGGCGGGCCCAGGCGGCAGGACTTCAGCGTGGTGGACGGCGCGATGGGTGTCGCCGCCATGCAGGACCGGCCAGACTTGGCCGGGGACTGGGAGGAAATCTGGCGGTCCCTAGAACATCTGTCGCCCGGCACCCTATGCCGCGCCGGCACAATCTAGGCCGCCAGCGCGGGGCGGTCCCGGACAGCGTGGCCCCAGAGGCCACGCTCTGCCATCCTTGCCCGGGACTCCCCGCAGCGCAGCCTGGGAGTGTCGGCGCGCCGACCGCTGTGCCCGGCCCGGCGGGTCTGTGACCCGGGCGGATCACGGTGCGCCTAGGCCGCTGGCCTAGATACAGAGGGGTTGGGCCGTAGGGGATTTGCGACCCATCCTGCCCTTCTTCTATACTTCTGTGAAATCCATGCGGGGCTTGGGTTAACCCCCCTGTTTTTCAATGAGCGTTTGTGCCATGGGGCAGAGCCAGAGCGCATCCGCGCGAGCCAAGGACAGCAATCCCACACAAGGGGCCGCGCGGGGCGGACAGCCTGCGGTTCCCGGGCGGTCCGGTGCACCGTGACCCCGGTGACCTGTCCCTATTGCGGCACGGCATATCCCGCCCGCGAGGCGGCCTGCCCGGCCTGTGGGGGGGCGGCGGCGCCCGACCCGGCCCTCCCGGTGGGCACACCGTTGCACGCCGGCAAGTTTGCGGTGGGACGGGTGCTGGGTGAGGGGGGCTTCGGTATCACCTACCAGGGGGCGCACCAGGCCCTGCGCCGGCCCGTGGCCATCAAGGAGCTGTTCCCCGCGTCCCCTTGGCGCCGTGCGCCGCGGCACGCGCGTGACGGTGCCGGTCCCGCAGCAGGCGGACTTCCACCAGGCGCGGGACAGCGCCCTGCGGGAAGCACAGGTCGTGGCCGGGTGCCGATCCCGGCATATCGTGGACATCCACGACACGTTTCTGGAGAACGACACGGCCTACATTGTGATGGAGTACCTGGAAGGCCAGACACTGCAGGAGGCGATTGATCGCCAGGGTCCGCTGCCCGCCGACCGCGTGCAGGCCATCGCGCGGGACATGTGCGAGGCGCTGGCGGAGGTGCACGGCCATCAATTGTTGCACCGCGACCTCAAGCCGGCCAACATCCTGCTGACCCGGGACGGGCGGACCGTGCTGATCGATTTTGGAGCGGCGCGGGCCTTCCGGCCCGGCCGGACCGTGCAGCAGACGCAGATTTTGACGGTGGACTACGCCGCGCCGGAACAGTACAGCCTGCAGGCGCGGTTCGGGCCCTGCACTGATATTTTCAGCCTGGGGGCCACGCTCTACCACGCGCTGACCGGGGCGCCGCCCGCGGGAGCTCTGGAACGACTGCAAGACGATACGCGCCCGCCCGTGCCCTTGCCCGCGGGGCTGCCCCCGCCGTTGTGCACGGCGCTCCGGCAGGCCCTGGCGCTGCGTGTGGTAGAGCGCCCCCAAAGCGTTGCGGAGTTCCGGGCCGTGCTGCTGGATACCCGGTCAGCTCCGCCCGGCGCGCCTGCGGCCGGTCCGGCGAGGGCCGGACCGCGTGCGGGCGTGGATCGCGCCCGGGCCGCGGACCTGGTCGCGCGGGGAACCGCCAAGATGGCCCAGGCCCAGTATCGGGATGCCATCGCCGACTATGACCAGGCGTTGCGCCTGGATCCGCAGGATGCCTTGGCGTACCACAGCCGGGGGGTAGCCAAGGACGCCTTGGGGCAATATGCAGAGGCCATTGCCGACTATGACCGGGCCTTGCAACGGGACCCGGATTATGCCTTGGCGTACCACAGCCGGGGGATAGCCAAGGACGCCTTGGGGCAATATACAGACGCCATTGCTGACTATGACCGGGCCTTGCAACGGGACCTGGACCCGGATTATGGGGTATATCGTAGACGGGGAGAGGCCAAAGCCCACTTGGGGCAATATGCAGAGGCCATTGCCGACTACGACCGGGCCTTGCGCCTGGATCCGCAGGATGTCTTGGCATACTGCAACCGGGCACTGGTTAAGTTCGTCTTGGGAGATGCAGAGGCCATTGCCGACTACAGCCGGGCCTTTGAACTGGAGCCGCAGGATGCCTTGGCATATCACAGCCGGGGAGAGGCCAAAGCCTACTGGGGGCAATATGCAGCGGCCATTGCTGACTATGACCGGGCGTTGCGTTTGGAGCCGCAGGATGCCAGGGCATATCGCAGCCGGGGAGAGGCCAAGTTCCGTTTGGGGCAATATGCAGCGGCCATTGCTGACTATGACCGGGCCTTGCGTTTGGAGCCGCAGGATGCCTTGGCATATCACAGCCGGGGAGAGGCCAAGTTCCGTTTGGGGCACGATGCAGCGGCCATTGCTGACTATGACCGGGCCTTGCGCCTGGACCCGGATAATGCCGCAGCGTACCGCCACCAAGGATGGGCCAAGTACCGCCACCAAGGATGGGCCAAGTTCCGTTTGGGGCACGATGCAGCGGCCATTGCTGACTATGACCGGACCTTGCGCCTGGAGCCGGATAATGCCTTGGCATACCACGACCGGGGATGGGCCAAGTTCCGTTTGGGGCAATATGCAGACGCCCTCGCCGACTGTGATCAGATGTTGCGCCTGGAGCCGGATAATGCCGCAGCGTACCGCCACCGGGGAGTGGCCAAAGCCCACTTGGGGCAATATGCAGACGCCCTCGCCGACTGTGATCAGGTGTTGCGCCTGGACCCGAAGGATGCCGCGGCGTACCGCCACCGGGGGATGGCCAAAGCCCACTTGGGGCAATATGCAGAGGCCATTACCGCCTATGATCAGGCTCTGTACCTGAAGTTCTTCTGCCGGGCCCAGCCGGGTGAGGCCTTGGTGTACCACTACCGGGGGATGGCCAAAGCCTACTTGGGGCACTATGCAGCGGCCATTGCTGACTATGACCAGGCCTTGCGCCTGGACCCGAAGAATGATGCCTTGGTATATCGCAACCGGGGAGAGGCCAAAGCCCGCTTGGGCCAGTACCGGAAGGCCATTGCCGACTATAACCGGGCGTTGCGTTTGGAGCCGCAGGATGCCAGGGCATATCGCAGCCGGGGAGAGGCCAATGCGAAACTGGGCCGACAGCGGAAGGCGAAGGCCGACTATGACCAGGCCTTGTACTTGGAGCACTTGTCTTCGGAGTAGTTCTGTGCAGGGCGGTTTCCGCCATCGCAGCAAGTGGAATGGGGCCTATGCCGCATCTTGCGTCGCGGCGGCCCGAAGCCCCACTCCGTCTCACACTCCCCGACCCATGGCCCGCGCCCGGCGATAACTGTGCCTCCTGTCCCAGCTCCTACTCGTACGTCTACACTGACGCCCCCCGGAGTCCTCCGCGTATCGACTCCCACTTCGACACGGCGGTTTCCGCCTACGACCGTTGGCTCCCACCTGAGAGCCGGACCCGGTGATGCGCGCGTCTTGTCGGTATGCCGGTCGGGCCGGTGATCCGCCGCAAGGCGCATCTATGCGGATACCTACAGCGTGCCGGACAGGGGCTTGGTCTGCTGCGTGCGCGGACCGGCCGGTTTCTGGCATGCGGCCCACCGACGGGCCACAGTTTCCCGCTGCGGGCTCGCCCACAGGCGTGGCACCCTCACCGGCAGAGGGGACCGACGCGGGAGCGGTCGAGCCCCCCGATGCCGGTTGCAGGACCGACCGGCATCAGCACCGCATCCCCGACAGGGCACTTTTGGCCTCCGGCCCTGATGCCATAGCGGCCCCGCACGGGCCCGTGGATCGGGAGGGGCCGGTCCGCGCGCCGGCCGGTTGGTGACAGAAGGATGTCTGTTGCACGTAGGCCGTGCGTTCCGCATCGGAGAAGTCCCGGCGCAGTTCGGCCAATGAGAGCGGATACGGTTCACGGTCCCAGCGTGCGGTTACGGGATCGAACCGGCCCAGGTCCCAGGCCTGACAGGCCCGCACCGTGAGGGCCGTCGAGTCGAACTGCAGTCCCCATACAGTCACAGGCAGGGCCTGCAGACTGTAGGCGGCCGGATAGTCTTTGACAAAGGCCTGGCGCAGACCCACCACGGGAGGCTGGTCCACTTTCAGTTCCAGCAGGCAGATGCGATCCGGCAACTCCAGCGCCAGGTCCACGCGGCCCAGCCCGGTTTCCCTTTCTGCGGTCAGGGGTAAACCCAGGGACAGGCACAGGACATGCAGCAAAGTCTGGTAGAACGGTTCGTAGGGACGGGTCTGCGCACTGCCGAACCGATGCAAGGCCTTGGGCACGGTCTCCATACCGGCGGCCACCACGTTGCGCACGGCATCGGCGTCCTGCTGCTGCAGGGCACTCTGCAGTTGTGTCGCGATGTGGGAGAGCGGCAACCCCGATTCCACCAGCCAGGTCGGCGCCGTCTCGGCAAGCCATGTCCCCAGGGATTCGGCAAAGGCCGTCTGTACTTCTCGGTTGGGGAAGGTCAGGGCCGGGGGCACGGCGGCGTCCAGCGTCAGGTAGCCGGCCTGCCACAGGAGGGCGACGACCGGGGGAGAGGCGGCATCGAAGGAGACTTGCATCCAGGGGCGCGCGGCCTGTCCTTCCAGGGCGGGCAGGGCTTGCACCCGGCGGCCCTGCAGCCCGCGCAGCAGCATCGTGGGCGTGCCGGTTTCGGCCCAGGATTGGGGCAACCGCTGCAGGCTCCAGTGGACAGCTGCATCGGGTTGGGCCAATTCCGCCAGACAGCCGGCCAATGTGTAGGGGTTGAACACGGTCTCGGCCCCCTGGGCGAAGCGATAGCCGTTGTATTCCCGTTCCAGGGCGGCATACAGCTCTTCCGAGGTGCAGTCCAGATGCCGGGCACCCTGCGCTACCAGAGCGGACACGGCCGGCGTCTGCAGTTCGGCGGACGTGAAGCCCAGCAGGCTGTGCACGGTGGACCGGTACGACAGATCCGCCAGATGGTTGGCGCCGGAGAACAGGCCGGCGCGGGCCAGCCGCGTGATGCCCGTGACCAATGTACATTCAGACCGGCATCGCTGCTGGATTTCAAGGCTCCGTAGAAGGCGCGCAGGACATCCAGAATATCGCCCAGCACGTCGGGGCGATCCAGGTTTTCCGTAAGGGCGGTGTCATACTCGTCCACCAGCACCACCACCTTGCGCCCGGCCATCTCCCACAGGCTGTATACCGTCTCCTCCAGCCATGCGTCCGGAGGGGCGTCATGGGTCACGGGCAGCGGTGGCAAATGGTGGCGCCGGGCCTGAGCGCGTACCCGCCGTGTCAATTCTGCTTGCACATCCTGCGGGGTGTGTCGGTTGCGGACATCCAGGTTCAGGCGCAGCACCGGGCGGGTACGGCCCTTCCAGTCCCAACGGTGCTCCTGCCCGACCCACGTGTTCCGGAACAGGTCGCGTCGGCCTTGGAAGAGGGCCTCCGCCGTGGAGAGCAGCAGGGTTTTGCCAAAACGCCGCGGGCGCGCGAGAAACAGGTGGGAGTTCAGGGCGCAGGGGCTGAAAAGCTCCGCCAACCAGCGCGTCTTGTCCACGTAGATGTACTGGGGGCCCTGCACGAGAGTGGCGAAGTCCGCCGTGTCGGACGGCAGTTGGGGAATCATGGTGCTTTCCGGGCTGGCCTGTATTGTATGGGAACCTGAAACAGTTACCGTCTCGGTTCCAGCACCTTTCTGTATGGGCGTAGGCTCCAGTCCGCCAGCGCCTTGGCGCCAAAGTCGGGAACAGGATTGCCCGGGCAGCGACTTCGGGCCTCCCGCTCCATCGGGATTCAGCCCGGCAGACGATCCCAGGCCGCGCCGACGGCCGCCTGGAAGCGTTCCAGTATCCGGTCAATCTCCTGTTCCGTGCTAATCAGGGCCGGCGCCAGGGCACCCCAGGTGGGCATGACGCGCATGATCAGACCCTGTTCGATCGCGGCCGCCTTGACCAAAGACCCTAACGCCGGGTTGACTGCCGCCGAACCGGGTTCCTGCACAAAGTCGAACCCCCACAGCAGTCCCTCGCCGCGGATATCGGCAATGGGCAAATCCTGTTGCAGTTCCCGCAAACGGGCTTGCAAATAAGACCCTTGCCGTTGCACATTGCCCAGTACATCGTCCTCGGCAAACGTGTTGATGACCTCGATCCCTACGGCGGCGGCCAAAGCATGGGACGCAAACGTGTGTCCGTGGTTGAAGTGGCGATGGTCCGCTTCGTCCCCCCAGAATGCCGCGGCCAATGCGGACCTGGTCACCATGGCGCTCAGGGGCACGATGCCGGCCGACAGTCCCTTGCCACAGCAGAGAATATCTGGCGTTACAGTGAAGGTCTGGGCGGCAAACATCTGGCCCGTGCGCCCCATCCCCGTGATGATCTCGTCAAAAATCAGGAGAATGTCGAAGTCATCGCACAACTGGCGCAGGCCCTGCAGAAAACCGGGGGGCGGGACCGCTATGCCCTGCAGGTGAATGACGGGTTCCACCAGCAGGGCCCCCACGGTGTCGGGGTCCTCTCCCTCAATTGTGCCCCGAATGGCCTGCAGGGCCAGTGCGCTGCTCTCGGGCCCGGAACAGCCGGTGCCTCTCTGAAAGAAGATAGGGGGCTGGACTTTCAGGAACCCCGCCATCTGCGGTTCAAACAGGGTCTTGCGGTTGCCGGTGCCACTGGCTGCCATCGCGCCGGCCGTGGCCCCGTGATAGCTCCCATAGAAGGAAAGAGTCTTGTATTTTCCCGGATGGCCGGTGAGGCGATGGTACTGGCGCGCAAACTTGAGTGCCGCTTCATTGGCCTCTGAGCCCCCGCTGAACGACTTGACAAAATCGAGGCCCGGAGGCGCGATCTCACTCAGTTGGGCCACCAGTTGCAGCGCGGTCTCGGCCACGCCATGCATCGGCGGCGCCAGCGCCACCTTGTCCAGCTGATGCAGGACCGCCTGACGCAACCGGGGATGGTTATGTCCCAGCGAAACCGCATAGACGCCACTCAAGCCGTCCAGAAACTCGCGGCCGTGGGTGTCCCAGTAGGAAACGCGGTCGGCCCGGGCAATGACCAGCGGCTGCTTGAGAAATTCCCGGGTCTGCGTGAAATCTATAAAGGTGCGGGAAATCAGATCATCCAGCCCTGCAGGCGGGAGGGTCACGTTGCGGCTTGCTTGGCTCATAACGAAAAATCGGGTTGGGACTTGGCAAATCGGCGCGGCATGGGCGGGCCCATACCCGAACGCGGGGCTATCCACCCTGCGGCGGGACAGTCCTCGTGGTCTTCGGACACAGGCGCAGGACCACAGATACCGGTGTCAATCAAATCTGACTCTTTGCCCGTTCTGCCAGAAGGGCACGGCCTGGCCCCAATTGCGCTGGCCGTCTTTGGTGCGGATCACTTCCCTGGAGTACTGGGCCAGATAGCTGCGTCGTACCCGGGCCGAAGTGTTGGCCCCGCTGCGGTGGAAAGTACGGCTTGAGAACACCACTACGCTGCCCGCAGGCACCAGGGCCGGAATGCCCGGATCATCGCCCTGGTAGCCAACTTTGTCGTTGGTACCCGCTTCCACCTCATGGTCGAAAAGGTCATCCGGCGTCATACCGGCCCGATCGTAGGGCAGCACGTAAATGGTGCCGTTCTCAATCGTCATATCGTCCAAAGAGCACCAGCAGGACAAATACGGTGTGTGGTAATGGCCGATATACCCCGAGTCCTGGTGCCACGCGAACTGCGTGCCCTTTTCAGGCGCCTTGACCACGTACTGTTCGTTAAAGAGATAGACCGTATCTCCTAACGTGGCCCGGGCCACTTCCGCCATCAGGTCGCCAAAGATGAAACGCGAAATCTTGGTACTCTCCTGCCCGCGGTTGCCTATGAAATACCGCTTTTTGTAATGGGTAATGCCATGGGAAGTTTCGCCGGCGGTTTCCATTTCCCGGTCCACTTCCTGCACGAGTCGTTCGCACTCTTCCCGGAGACCCTCCAGTTGGCTGGCCGGAATCACATTCTCCAGAATGAAGTATCCCCGGGTTCGGTATTGTTCAATCTGTGCGGCAGTGATTCTCATCTCGGCAGTTTTCCTTTCGTGCAGGTGTAAACAGGTCATGACTTCAAGCGGTACAGGTTCATCTCGCACCGGAAGACACCGCCTATCCTTAAGGATACATTCTGCACCGCCTGTAGGGAAAGGCAGGACTGCAGTGGGGCCAGTACCGGAAGGCAATGTCAGCCCCAGGAAAGTCCGCAGCAAAGCACCCGCCGGGGTGCAGTATGCTCTCCTTTATGGCTGGGTTCCCACCTGGGAGGGTCTCCGGGGTGTCTGCATGGGACACGATGCCTAGGCTTTTGACTGACATCGGCTGACCAGGCGGATTGCGGCTGCAGCCGGGGACTTTCCGACGTGTCGACACCAACGCGCGCCGCGGCCCGATCCGGGTGGGTATTGCACTGGGACGCCGTGGTGGACAGGCCGGCGGCGCTGGTTTCCGCGTGCATGAATACGTTGGGCAGCACGCCCTGCAAATCCCGAGACTCGCATTCCGGGTCCGGACCGGAATGCGCTGTTGGCGCAGCTGTTTTTTTGCCGTAATGATATAATCCGGATCCTAGGGGTGTGGTACCTACTGCCCTAGTACAGTACTAGGGTAAGGATCAGACAGAAATCTGTAGTAGGTGGATCCCTTACTTCATTCAGACGATTGCTTGAAACGCCTCTCCCTTAGTGTTTGCTGCAAACACCCGTAACCGTGTCCTCTGCGGAAGAAAGACGGATGCAAATTCGGGGACGGAAACGGAGTGCGTGACGCAAGTACCCGTTCCTTGATGAAATTAGGGATGGTTGCCCTTGCAGGTAAGGATGCCTGATCACACCTTGGTTCACTATTTTCCAGGAGGAGAAATGAAACGATTCAGACTGTTTGGCGTCATATTCGTGGTCTTGGGCTTGATGCTGGCCGCCTGCGGCAGGGATGCCGCCCCGGCTGAGAGCGCCGAAAGCGAGATGCCCGCCGAAGCCCCCGCCGCTGAGAGCACCGAAAGCGAAATGCCCGCCGAGGCTCCTGCCGCTGAAAGCGCAGAGATGGCCGAAGCACCCATGGTCGAATTCACCTCGCAGGTTGTGCAATACAACACCATTGCCGACTACGAGAGTGCCACGGGCAACCAGATCGCCTCGTTCCAGCAGTCTCCCATGCTGGATGCCATGGTGGCCGATGGGACTCTGCCGCCGGTCGAACAACGCTTGCCTGACGAACCCCTGGTGATGCAGCCGGCAGACCAGATCGGCGAATACGGCGGCACCATGCGCAATGTCCACGAAGGCAACTTCGACTTTCTGGAAGACCTGTTGCGCGAATTCCCGCACGTATACGGCTCGAATATGCAGGGCGTTCTGCCCAACGTGTTCATGCACGCGGAAACCAGCGCCGACGGCCTGTCCACGACGTTCACCATCCGCCCGGGTGTGAAATGGTCCGATGGCGAGCCCTTCGGAGCTGACGATTTGGTGTTCTGGTACGAAGCCATCGCGGCCAACACCGAACTGAACCCCAACGGTGTCAACAACATGAAGGTGGGCGGCGAGATGGGGACCGTCAGCAAAGTTGACGACAATACCATCGTCATGGAGTTTTCCGCTCCGTATGGCGTGTTGCACGAGCGCCTCAACCGCTGGCGCCCCATGCCCTATGCGCCGGCCCATTATCTGAGTCAGTTTCATCCCGCCTACACGGATGCTGACACGGTGAACGCGATCGCGGAGGAGAAAGGGTTTACGACTTGGGTCGAACTCTTCGAAAGCGAACATGACTGGTACGGCAATCCGGACGAGCCGACCATCTTTGCCTGGAAGGCTGTCACCCGCGGGGCCAGTGTGCCCGTGCAGGAGCTGGAGCGGAATCCGTATTACTGGAAGATCGACATTGCCGGCAACCAGCTGCCCTACGTGGATCGGATCAACCGCCCCAATCTGGGCGACCGCGAAGCCATTCTCCTGGACGTCATTGCCGGCGAGAACGACTACATGAATCCGTATACCCTGGGTTACCTCACCAACTATCCCGTACTGAAGCAGAATGAGGCGACCGGGGGCTACCGGGTGCTGCCGCAATTCGGCTGGTCCGACGTGCTGGGGGTCATTACCTTCAATATGTCCATTGAAGACGATGTATGGCGTGAGCTCTTCCGGAACAAGGACTTCCGCATCGCCCTGTCGATTGGCTATGACCGCAACGAAATCAACGAAGTGGTCTTCAACGGCCTGTACAAGCCTTCGCAGGTGGCGCCTCCCGACGCGTCCGTCTACAATGGCGCCGATCCGGCCTTCAAACAGCACATCGAGCACGATCCGGAGCGCGCCAACGAAATCCTGGATCGCCTGGGATTGACCTGGAACGACGATCAGACGCAGCGCCTCCTGCCGGATGGTCGCCCGTTTGAACTGTCGGCCCAAGTTCATACCGGCTGGGTGCAGCAGGTCCCGATCGCGGAACTCATCGCGCAGGGCTGGGAAGATCTGGGTCTCAAGACCACGATCGTGCCCCTGGATGGCACGCTGCATTCGGAACGCCGCCTGGCGGGCGACTATGAACTGCAGGTGCGGCCGGTAAACTGGGCGGGACAGGCGCCTATCATCGGTGCCATGCGCGGCGAACCCATGCCCATTTCACCCAATTGGCTGATCAATCCGCCGTGGGGCCAGTGGGTCCTGTCCGGCGGTGCCGAAGGTGAAGAGCCACCGGACGATGTCAAGCGTCTGTACGAGATCTTCGAGTCCTTCCTGGCGGAGCCGGATGCCCAGAAACGCTTTGATCTCGAGGCGGAGATGTACAGGATCCATCAGGACAATCTGTGGGTCATTGGTTCCATCAAGCAGCCCGGCGACCTGGAAGCGGTGTGGTACGCTGTCTTCTCAAATCGCATGTACAACATCCCCAATCCCGTGGCGCCCGAGTGGTACTACGCCGCTCCCGAGACCTGGGCCTATCGGGCAGGCTAGCAGCTTTCGTTTCTTTGTTCTCAAGTGAGAAACCGGGAGGCCATGGTTACGCCATGGCCTCCCTTGGTTGGGAAGGCGCCTGATGCTGCGCTTCATTGCCCGGAGACTCCTGATCATGGTGCCGACGGTGATCACCATCAGTTTCGTCGGCTTCATCATCATTCAGGCACCCCCGGGCGACTTTGTCAGCTCCTACGTCGCCGGGCTGGAAGCGCAGGGCGACATCATCGAGCCGGAACTGATCGATGCGCTGCGCACGCGGTACGGCCTGGGCCTCCCGTTCTATGTGCAGTATTGGCGGTGGGTGACCAGTCTGGTGCAGGGCGATCTCGGCTATTCGATGGTGTATCGCGAGCCGGTATCGCAAATCATCCTGCAACGGTTGCCTTCCACCTTCACCATCTCCCTGCTGTCCCTGATTCTGGTGTTTGTCATTGGCATTCCGATCGGGGTCTTGTCGGCCACCAAACAGTATTCCGCGACCGACTATTTCTTTACCCTGGTCGGGTTCCTGGGGGTGGCCACCCCCAATTTTCTGCTGGCCTTGGTCGGGCTGTGGCTGCTGTTCCTGTGGACTGGCAATGCCGCGATCGGCCTCTACTCGCCCGAGCTGCAAAATGCCCCGTTCAGTCTGGCGAAATTTCTGGACCTGCTCAACCACATCTGGTTGCCGGCGCTGATCGTGGGGACCGCGGGCACCGCGGAACTGATCAGGACCATGCGTGCCAATCTGCTGGACGAGTTGCCCAAATCGTACGTGACGGTGGCCCGTGCCCGCGGCGTCGGTCCGCACAAACTCCTCTACAAATACCCGTTGCGCATCGCCCTCAATCCGGTCATTAGCACTGTCGGCTGGTTGCTGCCCGTGTTGGTGGAAGGCGAGGTGTTGGTCTCACTGGTCCTGGGACTGCCCACGCTGGCCCCGGTACTGTTGAAGTCCCTGCTCAATCAGGACATGTTTCTGGCCTCAAGCATCATCATGATCCTGGGCGTGCTGACGCTGATCGGGACCCTGCTGTCCGACATTCTGCTGGCTGTCCTGGACCCGCGTATCCGAGGCGCGGTATGAACGTCCCCGCTGCCGGCCCGGCGTCCCTGCCGGCCGAATCGCTGCTGTCGGTGCGCAACCTGCGGACCCATTTCTTTTCCCGCGAAGGGACCGTGAAAGCCGTGGACGGCGTAAGTTTTGATGTGAAGCCCGGCGAAATCCTGGGCATTGCCGGCGAAAGCGGTTGCGGCAAAAGCGTGACCAGCCAGTCCATTCTGCGCATTCTGCCCCGGAACGGCAAGATCGTGAGCGGGGAAATTCTCTTCCACTATGGCGGTCAAACCATCGATCTGGCGACCGCGGATCCGGACGGCAAGCTGATCCGGGACATTCGCGGCAAGGAAATTGCCATGGTCTTTCAGGAGCCGATGACCGCTTTCAGCCCGGTCCACACCATCGGCAACCAAATCGTGGAAACCATTCGCATTCACCAGGACGTGAGCCGGGAAGAGGCCCGTACCCAGGCCATTGAAATGCTGCGGCGGGTCGGCATGCCCAATCCGGTGCGCAACATCGATCAGTACACCTTCAATCTGAGCGGTGGCATGCGCCAACGCGCCATGGTGGCCCTGTCCCTGTCGTGCCAACCCAAACTGCTGATCGCGGACGAGCCGACCACCGCCGTGGATGTCACCATACAGGCGCAGATGCTGGAACTGCTGCGCGAAATCCAGGCCGATCTGGATATGGCCATCATCATGATTACCCACGATCTGGGCGTCATCGCCGAATTGACTGACCGGGTCCTGATCATGTATCTGGGCAAGGAAGTGGAGCACGGTACCGTGGAGGACATCTTTCACCGTCCCCGACACCCCTACACCCGCGGTCTGTTGGCTTCCATCCCCAAGATGGAACCGGGTCGCATTGAGATTGAACCCATCGCAGGGTCGGTGCCCAGTCCGTATGCCATGCCCACGGGGTGCAAGTTCCACCCGCGCTGTGCCGACTACATGGATGGCGTGTGCGAGGTACAGGATCCCCCCCTGACCGAAGTCGCCCGCGGGCACGAGGTGAGCTGCTACCTGTATGGTGGTAGCGAGGCGCCGGCATGATGTCCGCGGCTCCCATGGGGACGATGGATGATCAGGCCATCATCTCGGTGCGCAATCTGGTCAAGCATTTTCCGGTCGAGTCCGGCTTCCTGCGCCGTGAAATGGGACAGGTCAAGGCCGTGGACGGGGTCAGTTTCGATTTGCAGGAAGGCGAAACGCTGGCTTTGGTGGGGGAGAGTGGCTGTGGCAAGACGACCACCAGCCACTGCGTCATACAAGCCCAGAAGCCCACATCCGGCGCGGTGTTGTTCCGGATGGACCGGACCCGGCCGCCCGTGGACCTGACCAGGATGGAGAAGAAGGATCTGAAGGCGGTCCGCCGCGATATCCGCATGATCTATCAGGATCCGTATTCTTCGCTGAATCCCCGCATGAACCTGTTGCAGATCATCAGCGAGCCTTTGGTGATCAACGGCATAATCCGGAGTCCGAGCGAGTTGCAGGAGCGGGTCGCCGAGTTGCTGAGAATGGTGCGTCTGGATCCCAGCGCCATGAATCGGTATCCCCACGCATTCAGTGGCGGTCAGCGACAGCGCATTGCCATTGCCCGGGCCTTGGCACTTTCCCCCAAAGTCGTGATTGCGGACGAGGCCGTGTCGGCACTGGATGTCTCCGTACAGGCCCAGATCCTGAATCTGATGAAGGAACTCCAGAATCAGCTGGGTCTGACTTACCTTTTCGTGGCGCACAATCTGGCGGTGGTGAAGTACGAGGCGGATCGCGTCGCCGTAATGTATGCCGGCAAGATTGTGGAAATCGGGGAAACCGAGGAGTTGTACACGAACCCCAAACATCCCTACACGGAGGCCCTGATCTCGGCGGCGCCCAATCCCGATCCGGATACCAAGCACCGCCCCCGCATTGTGCTGACCGGCGAAGTGGCCGACCCCGGCAATCTGCCCGGAGGCTGTGCCTTTCACCCGCGCTGTCAGTACGTGCAGGAGCGGTGTCGGCAGGAGATCCCAGGTCTGACCGACCTCGCCGCGGCCTCTGGGTCGTCTCACCAGTCTGCCTGCCACTTTGCCGCCGAACTGGAATTGGTGGGCATTGCGGACAGTCCCTCCATGGCCCACGGAGGCCGGCCATGATTGACACCTCGGCGACAGCCAGACAACCGTTGGATCTGTTGCCGGCGACGGATGCGGATCAGCAGTTGCAGGTGGCTTCCCAGTGGCAGTTGATCCGCTGGCGCTTTGGGCAGCACAAGCTGGCAGTGGTCTCCCTGGTCATCATCGGTCTCTTCTATTTCATCGCCGTGTTTGCCGAGTTCGTCGCGCCCTACGATCCCTACGATTTCAAGGCCGAACTGACCTTGGCCCCCCCCCAACGCATCCGCTTTTTTGATGCCGAAGGCAACTTCCATCTGCAGCCCTTCGTGTATCCGCTGCAAAAGAAGCTGGATCCGGTCACATACGCGCCGGTCTATCTGCCCGACGAGACGATTCGGCACCCTTTGCGCCTGTTTGTGAAAGGCGATCCCTACAAGCTGTGGGGCTTGTTCGAGAACGACATCCATTTGTTTGGACTGGGGGACCCGGACGCCCACTTTTCGCTGCTGGGACAGGATACCGTGGGGCGTGATCTGTTTACGCGGATCGTCTTTGGGGCGCGCATCTCGCTCACGATCGGTCTGGTGGGGGTCGCCATGAGTTTCTTTCTGGGGATTCTCATTGGTGGATTGTCCGGTTACCTCGGCGGCGTCGTGGACATGGTGATCCAGCGCATTATCGAATCGTTGCGCGCGTTGCCCACCTTGCCGCTGTGGATGGCCTTGAGTGTGGCCTTGCCCCATGACTGGCCGGTCGTAAGGACGTACTTTGCCATTGTCATCATCCTGTCCATTGTGGGCTGGACCGGCATTGCCCGCGTGGTGCGGGGCCGGTTTTTTGCCTTGCGCGAGGAAGATTTCATTGGTGCTGCCGAACTGGACGGGGCCAGCAACCTGCGCATCATTTTTCATTATCTGCTGCCGTCGTTCATGAGCTACATCATTGCCCGTCTGACCCTGGCGATACCGCAGATGATCCTGGGGGAGACGGCTCTGAGCTTCATTGGTCTGGGGTTGCAGGCCCCGGCCATCAGCTGGGGGGTGCTGCTCAAGGATGCGCAGGCAATTCGGGTGCTGGCTCTTTCGCCGTGGCTCTTGCTGCCGACGGTCTTTGTGGTGGTCAGCATTCTGGCCTTCAATTTCGTGGGCGACGGCCTGCGCGACGCTGCCGACCCGTACACGCACGTATAATTGACCGGATGGTTGCATAGCGCGCCGTTGCCGGCCGCGAAGGAGACAAGCCGATGAAGCCGTTCCTGGAGTCCAATGATATTGGCGACGATGGCGACGCCTTGCGCAGTCGGGCCGATCGTGACGGCTATCTCTTTCTGCGGGACTGCGTGGCCCCGGAGCCCATCCTGGCAGCCCGACGGGACATTGCAGCGGTCCTGGCCGGAGTGGGCTGGATCGACGACGGCACGGATCCGTTCGAGGCCCTGACGAGTCATCCCGCGGTCCTGGCTGGCACCCCGGATTTTACTCCGGTGTATGACACCATCCAGTGTCTGGAATCATTTCATTCCCTGGCTCACGACCCGGCCATTTGGAGTCTCATGGAGCATATCCTGGGACCGGACGCGATGTTGCAGCCCAGCAACATCGCCCGCGTGATTTTCCCGAGCGGGCTCGAACACACCACACCGGCGCATCAGGACTTCGTGCATATTCAAGGCACCCCGGATGTCTGGACTGCATGGCTGCCGTTGGGGGACTGCCCGGAAAACCTGGGCGGGTTGAGCGTACTGACCGGATCGCACAAGGCCGGCGTGCTGCCGGTTTCCAAGTCGCTGGGGGCCGGAGGTCTGCGCGCGCACTTCGAGCGGATTGACGGAGAGTGGGTTTCCAGTCCCTTCAATGTGGGGGACGTGCTCTTTTTCCACAGTCACACTGTGCACCGCGGCCTGCCCAATCGATCCGGGGATCGCATCCGGCTTTCCGTGGATTATCGTTATCAAAGAGCGTCAGATCCCATCATGGACAAGGTGCTGACACCGCACCAGGGGCGTCTCTCGTGGGAGGAGGTCTACCAGGGGTGGAAATCTGACCGGTATCAATATCACTGGCAACGCTTCTCCCTCCATCCCGTACCGAAAGAAGCCGTGGAAGTAAGCGAAGAAACTGTGTCGTAGACCTGAATCGGCAGAGTCTGTGCGCCCTGTCTGGTTGCTTTTTGTCTCCCCAGTGTTCAGAGGCAGCGGCATAGCGATGGAGGCACGATACGGATCCCGGTAGGCCTGACCCAAAACCACTTCATCCATCCGGGCCATATCGTGTGTCACGGACCGGACGCGGCGAGCACAGCAGGGATGGTACGGCTACACTCCCTTGGGAAGACAGCATTGTCTGTGGACCATCAGTCTGGCCTGCCACCGATGGGTGTGCCCCTGGGTCTGGCGCGCACCGAGGCCCCAATGAAAATTTGTGATATTCTGTAGTCACTCTATTGAAATAGAGTGACTATAATTGAGGTACGAATAATGACTACATACGGCATCAGAGAGTTCAAGGCCAGGGTCACCCGAATCGTACGCGGATTGGATGAAGGTGATGAAGTGACTATTACGCGCCATGGGAAACCCTGTGCGAAGCTGATCCCGATATCGCCTGCTGTCAAGGAAAAGCCTGCGCTCAGTACGCTGCGGGGAGCCTTCCCCGAACTTCCTGATGCCACCTACGAGGACTTTCTTGCTATAAAGACCCTATGGACCATCGCTGACAGGAAGGCAGAGGAGGCAGATGGATAGTCGGGAGCGGTTCGTGGTGGATACCCACGCACTGTGGTGGTACTTGAAGTCGCCCGCACGTCTCACTGCTGCTGCTACTGCCGTTTTCAGACTGGCCGAAATCGGCCATGCTGTACTCGTGGTCCCGGCTATTGTGGTGGCGGAATTCTACTTTCTGTCCGTAAAGCGGGGACAGCCCTTTGCGGTTTCCCGGCTTCTGGAAGCACTGGCCTCTACAGACGGGATAATGCTTTCCAAGCTGGGAAGAGCACAGCTGGAAAGGCTCGATCAGTTCCCGGAAATTTCCGATATCCATGACCGCCTGATTGCCGCGGAATCAAAGACACTGGGTGCACCCGTGCTGACACGGGATGAGACTCTCATCGCCTCGCGGCAAATCGAGACCGTCTGGTAGAAGTCCAAACGAGTCATATCAAGACAATATGGGGTACTCCCTCATGCTTCATCCTTGTACCCCATAACGCAGGGCCACGGGTGTATGCGGGCAAGCCATGCCGCGATCTGCTCTGTTGTGTCCGATGTACAGCAGCTTGTCAGGGTGCGCGCGCAGAGCCGGGAATTTGTCGATATTGACGGGCAGGCAAGGGGGCATGGCCTGGCGGGACATGGACTTGGAATTCCCGTGTAGATTATCGCATCCAACATCACCTCTGCTTCACTGGATTTTAGGTGCCATGCGCCTACGCACACTCAAAGCCAGGGTGCCGCCTGGGAATCTTCCGTGCACAGGGCCGACAAGACCTTGTTGATGCCCTGAGCGATGTTGTGACAGTCCGCCGGGGCAAACCACTGGTCGAGTCTGATCGATACCCCGCGATTGAACAGGTCCTCGGCCACCGGGCAGGTGCCCTTGGCGTATGCAATGCTGCCACTCCGTTCCCGATACGTTACGCTGTCAAACGGGCGGTCGGTGGCCATGGTGCCAGTCTGCAGCATGATGGGAAACATGTCCGTGTAAATGTGCCAATCGGGTCGGGCGTGTTTGCCCCGTATGTCGCAGGCAATGCCTTCGGCATTGAGGGCTGCCACAATTTCCTGCCCCAGCGCGATGGTGGCGGGAAAGAAGCGCAGCAAGTAGCCAATTTCGCCCGCGGGATCGTTGAGCTTTTGCGGCACGATTTCCCTGTAGGTTTTCAGCTGTGCCAGGATGCTCATCTTGACAGTGTGAAAACGCTGGACGATGCGGTCAAGCTTGCCCAGCTGCACCACATCCACCGCAGCCTCAAGTTCCGACATGCGGTAGTTGGTGCCCGAGAACAGTTCGCCTTCATACCGCGGCGGCGCGAAGCGGTCGGGACGCCACAGACCGCCGCACTCGGCGAGCTGGTTGGCCCGTTCCCAAAGCCGCAGGTCGTCGGTGACGACCAATCCGCCCTCTCCGCCACCGATGATCTTGTAGCAGGAAATGCTGTAACAACCCAGGTCGCCGAATGTGCCTACGTATTGGCCCTTGTATTTGCCGCCGGGCGACTGGGCACAGTCCTCCACCACCAACAGGTTGTGCTTGCGGGCAATGGCCATGATCGCCGCCATGTCGCAGACGCTCCCCATCACATGCGTCGGTGCCAGGGCCACCGTACGCGGCGTGATCAAGGCTTCGATCCTGGACGGGTCAATGGCCAGCGATGTGTCGACGTCGCAGAAAACGGGAACGCCTTTCGAATGGACCACGGCAGCAGCTGTGGCATAGAATCCGATGGCCGGACAAATGACTTCTGTACCGGGACCCACGCCCGCCGCCACGAACGCGCTGTGCAAGGCCGCCGTGCCGGAGCTAACCCCCAGCGCATATTTCACGCCGAACGTGGTGCGCGCCAGCTCTTCAAACGCTTCCCCCTTGGTCGCTGCCGGGAAGGCGGTGGCATATTTGGCCAGATTGGGTCCGGGCCCCAGATCCTCCCTGGAAATGACGGATCGGATTTCTTCCTGGACAACTTCCGAAAAGCCAAACCGCTCAGCGATGGACATGAATTCGTCCACTCCGATCTTGGGCTGGGACTTGCCTGCAATGTACTGGACGGCTTTCGGGCCCCCATGGATTGCCAGTTGCTGCTCGTTTGCCTGCTGTGACATGTCTTGCTTCTCCTTATGATCTGTGGAGGTGGATCAGCGACGCTCCGCATTGGATGCACTCTGCATGACACGGTGCCATACCGATTGAGTGGCGGAACAATCCCTGGTCCCTCCTGCATTGTCAGGTGGCAATCGAATCATGCACCTTACTCACTCAGTGAAAGAGCAATGACTACAGCCATGTTGACAGCAACGGGGCAACACAAATGCAAACTGTTTACCCACCAAACCAGCTTTAACGGTTAGGCAGCAAACGCAAGCCACAGGGCGCGCCTATCATGTATGTACAGTCTGAGGTTCAAGACGCTCAGGCAATTCCGCATCCCGGGCGACTCCAGTCGATGCTGCACCTCCGTCTTACCAAACTGCGTAATGCTTTAACACTACCAGCCTGCCAGGGTGTGTTGACAAATTATCGCAACATGACAAACGCGGCCACCATCCCCTCGGTCAATCTGTTTCTCTCGTTCCCGCAGTACTTCGTGCGCGGCCGGACGCTGACGGGCATCAAAGGATAGCCTGCCTTGGGCAACCCGGTGTCACTCCCCCGGGGAAGGTAAAAGGAACGCTACGTGCGTGGGAAGGATGTGCCGTTCATGCAGTATGGAGACTGCACGGTATGCATGAAGCAGCCGCATCAGGCTTGGGTAGACGCCCTTGGAGTCAAAGCCTGGACCCATAAACCACTATATAGCCATCTTCCATGGCAGCCGTTACGGAAACCGTATTGGCATGGGGAAAGACCCCATGCATCAGACGGTTGCCGTGCCGTCCTTGGGAGACGATCACGCAGGCGGATCGGAAAAGAGGTTCTCCATCCAATTCCCAAACGGGACCCTCGGCCACAGCTGCCAGTTCCGCCAGCGGACCGGTGAAGCACAATTTGCTCTGATGCAAAATGCCCACGGTATCGCATATGTGGGCCAGGTATTCCACGATATGGAAGGAAATCAGGACGCGACACTGTTCGCCCAGTTGGCCTATGAAAATCCTGAACCGCAACCGCTCCTGCGGGTTCCGCCCTGCCATGGGTTCGTCCGCGCTCAACCCTGCCATCTCCCCGACAGGGTCTGCGCCACGGCCACCCGGTGCTGCATGTCGCCGGACAGAGTCTTGATGCGGCGGCGAGCCACTGCGGTCAGAAATCATCGACAGCACAAAACAACGTGAGTAGACTCAGGGAGAGTGGAACACCTCTGGGATTGTGTTGCAATGCTCCGGGATACCCTCCGTGGGGACCCGAGGTGTCCTTCTTTATCCATAACGCACGTTGGTTACTGCAAGTCACGACAAGAAAATTTACAATAATGACTGTGTTGCTTCAGGTGGCGAAGGGGAACCCAACCCCCAAATCCTGGAATATGGCTGGCCCCCTATTGGACATGGGGCGAATACGTGTTGTGGTGGCACCTGAATTACTGATGCTGCCCACCCTGTTCCGGGTCTGATGCGCGGCGGTGGCCGCACCGGCGGGGCAGAGGAATCGTGGCCATGATGGTTCCGCCGCGGGGATATGCCCGATCCGGCGTGCACCATTCCTCGCCGGGTATTGTCCGGCGGGGCGTCAACGCCAGGGGCCGGACACCCGGGGGCCTGTGCCGCGTACGCCGCCTCCGAGGCGCACGCTCCACGCCGGTGCTGTTGTGGATCACGTCCTGGCTGCTGGTGGCCTGTGGCCTGTCCCTGGGGGAAGCTGTCGGTCAGGGGGATCTGGAGGCGGTACAGGACAGGGTGACACGGGGTGGGGACATCCATGCCCGCGTGGACCGGCAGACGGGGCACACGCCGCTGCATCGGGCCGCCCAGGAGGGACATGCAGAGGTCGTGCTGTATCTGTTGGAAACGGGCGCGGACACCCATCGGACGGACCGTCGGGGGCACACGCCGCTGCACCTGGCCGCCGCCCAGGGCCATTTGGCGGCAGTGCGACATCTCATGGCCCATGGCGCCCAGCCAGACCTGCCGGACCCGAGGGGCATAACGCCGTTGCATCTGGCCGCCACCGGCAGCCTGCCGGTCCTGGCCTATCTGGTGGAGCAAGGGCTCTCCCTGGAGGTGATGGATATGGACGGCAAGACTCCCTTGCACTGGGCGGCCGCGCGGGGGCGTGTGGAGCATATGCAATATCTGTTGGCCCAGGGTGCACCGGTGGATGCCAATGTGGCTACTCAGCCCGCTGTCCCGGCCTCCCGCCTTTCAACCCATGAAGGTGGGACACCCCTGCATCACGCGGTGCAACAGGGCCAACTCCAGGCTGTGCAGTATCTGCTGGCCCACGGCGCCGATGTGCATGCCCGTGACCTGCTGGGGCAGACCCCGCTGCACCGGGCAGTGCTCACGCCGGAAGCGCAGGTGCCGGCCCTCATGGCCGCACTGCTGGCCCACGGCGCGCAGCTCGACAGTCGCGACCGGAATGGTCACACCCCCTTGCATCGGGTCGCCATGAATCGTCTTTCGCGCACCGAGGCGCGTATGGTGGCCTTGACCCATCTGGTCCAGGCCGGAGCCCGTCTCAATGCCCGGGGTCACCAAGGCAACACGCCGTTGCATCTGGCCGCCTGGGGTCTCTACGGCCCCAACCAGGAAGCCGTGGCCTACCTGGTGGCGCAAGGGGCAGACCCTACCCTGCGCAACGGGCAGGGACAGACGCCCCTGGCCTATGCGCGCCAGGGGTGCAGTTGCCGCCGCCAGCGAAAGCAACAGACCATAGACTTCCTGCAAGCCCTGGAGGCCGGTTGATACGTCTGGAGCAGTGCAGGCCCTGTGAGTACGTCCCTATCTCCCCCGGGTCCCGATCGGCCACAAGGCCGATCGGATGGACTTGGGGGGGGTCATGGCATCTGCAGGGGCAGGACCAACGCGTTGTAATTGTGTAACGGGCAAGTGGCGTCCAAAGGGCACTTCCTGCGCTCCCAATAACCTGAGCTCAGGAAAACCACAAGGCTACCAAAGCTGAATCTGCCGGTCCGAGAAGTGGATGGAAGGCTTTTGCCCTGTGGAAAATGGTGCTGCAGTGGGTTATTGATGGTCTCAGGGATGGACCGCTGTCGCCACCACAACGGGTCCTCCTGGGACCGCTCGCGCAGGCAGCGCAGCAGGGAAAAAGGATTGTACACGGGATCGGTAGCGGGGTTGAACCGGTAGCCGTTGTAATAGGCCGCGAGGGCTTGGCGCACCTCCGCTCCGGGCAAACCCAAGACCCGGGCCGCGTGCTGCACGTGCGGGCGAAGAAGACGTTCGGGCCTCAGGCAGCGTCCGTCAGCCGGATAATCGCCTCCGTTTTGTCCACGTACAACATGCCTCTGCGGTGCAGAGCGGCGAAGTCACCGGTGGTATCAAGCCGGAGGAGTGGGGACGAGGGATGACTTTTCACAATCTTGGCCTGCGACTTGGCCTGCGATCGGACTGTCTCCATTGTAGTGGTCCATCCGCGTGTTGCGGGCGATGCCGTGCGGCGCATCAGACCAGCCCAGGATGTTGCGGTGCATCCTGGTGCGACACCATGCGGCGGGTAGGTCCAGATGCTCCACCTCTCCCGGCTGTCTATGTCATGGCTGCCATGCACTGGACTGCCAGGCTGCAGCAACCACAGCCCAGCGCGTTTGGCCGTTCCAAGGCAACAGGGCATAATTACCTTGCTTCTCATTTGCTTTGAAAATCTCATTATCCAGCTCATTATCATGGAGGTGATGGCTATGTTCGCACAGACAAGGCGTTTCGCCCTGCTTATGGGGGCCGTGTTGCTGTCCTTGGCCCTGGTACTGGCCGCCTGTGGCGGCGGGGTTCCGGAGACCGCGGAGGAAGAGGTCCAAGAGGCCCCGGTTGCCGCGGAGGAAGGCATGACCATGATGGCCGGCCGCTTCGTTGACGACCCGCATTCGGGCCGCGATTTCAATCTGGCGGACTACGAGGCGGAGTATGGCGTCAGCCTGACGGAATTCCACGAAGCTCCCATGTTGGCGGAGATGGTCGCCGCGGGTGCGTTGCCCCCGGTAGAGGAACGCCTGCCTCACAACCCGGTCGTGCAGATTCCCCTGGAGGACATCGGCCAGTACGGGGGCAACCTGCACTGGGTCGAGTACACCATCGACTACGACCACTATATACGCCACCTGAACGAAACCAATCTGCTGGAATTGCGCCCGGCCAAGGGTACCGCCCGCTACAAGTGGATGGGGGGCGAGATCATGCCCGGCGTCTACGAGGCCTGGAGCCATAGCGATGACAGCACGATCTTCGAGTTCACCCTGCGCGACGGTCTGAAATGGTCCGACGGCGCCGCCGTGACCACCGAGGACATCCGTTTCTACATTGAGGACGTACTGCGCAACGAGGAGGTCACGCCCAATGTGCCTGCGTGGCTGAAGTACCGGGGCTCGCCTACGGGCTTTGAAGTGCTGGACGAGCGCTCCGTACGCTTTGTCTTTGCGGAACCCAACGGGTTTTTCCTGCCCCAGATGGTGAACTGGGCCTGGACCCAGCACCTGCGCCCGGCCCACTACTTCAAGCCGTACCACACGGGATACACCGACGTGGCGGACCTGATGCCCCTGATGGAGAAGATGGAGTTCACGGCCGCGGAGGACTGGGGCCGATGGTTCTCCGGCATCCAGACCAATGCCACCGGCGGCTCCTACAGCCGCCGCACGGCCGACTACCGCGCCATGCCGGTCCTGCAACCCTATGCCTGGGACAGCGAACCCCAGCAGGGCGAGTTCATCATGACCCGCAATCCCTACTTCTACAAGGTGGATCCCGACGGCAACCAGCTGCCCTATATCGATACCCTCTCGCGCAGTCTGGTGACTGACCTTGAGGTGGAGAACCTGAAGATCATTTCGGGCGAGACGGACCTCCAGGGCCAGTTCATCCGGCTGTCCGACTACCCCATGTTCGCCCAGAACCAGGAGGCCGGCAACTACAACCTGATGGCACTGCCGGCCTGGCAGGACCAGCTGTTGATCTTCCCCTTCAATTTTGATCCCGCCGATCCCGTGCTGGGCGAAATCATCCGCGACAAGCGCTTCCGGCAGGCCCTTTCCCTGGCCGTGGACCGGGAAGAGGTCAAGAAGTCCATCTTCCTGGACTTTGGCGTGCCCAGCGCCTTTGCGCCGGTGGTCGGCAGTCCCTGGTACAAGGACGAATTCCGCGACGCCTATGCCGAATTCGACCTGGAACGGGCCAACGCCCTGCTGGATGAAATGGGTCTGGTCTGGGACGACAATCAGGAGTTCCGGCTGCGTCCGGACGGCGAGCGTCTCGTGTTGCCCATCGACTACTACGACGTGACCCCGCCCGCGACACCCGGCGGCGAACTCGTGCGCGAATTCTGGGTGGAGATCGGCGTGGACACCAAGGTGGAACAGGTCAACGGCCAGTTCTACTGGCAGAAGCGCGGCGCCAACGAGACCGTGGGTACCATCTGGTGGGCCAATGGCCTGTCGCCCGCGGATGCCGTGTTCGTCAGCAGTTTCCTCATGACGCCCTCTTGGTGGTCCTGGTACACCACGCAGAAGGAAGAGGGCCTGGAGCCCCAGGATCCGGAAGCTGTGAAGTTGGTTGAACTGTTCTGGCAACTCCAGACGGCCACCTCGGCCGCGGAACAGACGCGCCTGGGCATCGAGATTTTCGAGAGCCACAAGGAAAACGTGTGGAACATCGGCACTGTGGCCAGCGCGCCGCAGCCGTTCGTGTACAACAAGAACCTCGGCAACATTGCTGTGGCCGAGGAACGCGAGTACTACCACATCTCCCTGATGGAACTGTCCGAACAGTTTTACTGGAAGAAATAAGCGTTGAGGCCGGGCCGTCAGGATCTCGGCCCGGCCTTCTCATCCCGGCACATCCCTGCCGGGCATGAGGTTCCCGTGTCAACCGGCACCGGCGCGGGCGCATGACAGGACCGCCGCATGTTGACCTACACGTTGCAGCGCTTCCTCTACATGATCGTGCTGCTGTTGCTGCTCAGCGTGACCACTTTCGTCATTATCCAGTTGCCGCCCGGCGACTACCTGACCATGTACATCACGCGACTGGAGGCCAGCGGCGAGAAGGTCGATCAGTCGGAGATCGATTCGCTCAAACGCCAGTACGGCCTCGACCAGCCTACCTACGTACAGTTCGCCCGCTGGTTCATGGGCATGTTCCGGGGCCACTTCGGCCGTTCCCTGCAGTGGAACCGGCCGGTCACCGAAATCATTGGCGATCGTCTGGTGCTGACCCTGATCATCAATCTGGTGGCATTGCTGTTCGTCTACTTCGTGTCCATCGGCATCGGGGTGTACTCCGCCACGCACCAGTACTCCGTGGGCGACTACAGCGTGACGCTGGTGGGATTCGTGGGCCTGGCCACGCCGCCGTTCCTGTTGGCCCTGCTGGTCATGGTGTTTTTTCACTCCCAGTTCGGCCTGAGCGTGGGCGGGCTGTTCTCCAAGGATTTCGCGCACGCCCCCTGGAGCATGGCCAAGTTCGTGGACATGCTGAAGCACCTGCCGGTGCCCATCGTGGTCATCGCCCTGGGCCAGACCGCCGGCCTGATCCGGGTCATGCGCGGCGTGTTGCTGGACGAACTGGGCAAGCAGTACGTGATCACGGCACGTACCAAGGGACTGACCCGGCGCAAGGTGCTGTTCAAGTATCCCGTGCGCGTGGCCATCAACCCGGTGGTCAGCACCGTGGGCTGGGTGCTGCCCAGTCTGGTGTCCGGCGGGGCCATCGTGGCCATCGTGCTGAGTCTGCCCACGGTCGGGCCGCTGCTCTACCGGGCCCTGCTGAGCGAGGACATGTATCTGGCCGGCACGCTTGTCCTTTTCCTGGGTATCCTGACCATCGTCGGCACCTTCGTGTCGGACCTGCTGTTGATGGTGGTGGATCCACGGATCCGCCTGGACCGCTGACGGCCTTCGCCCCGAGACAAATCCGACCGTGACTGCCGTAGCCCAGACCTCCGCCGCCGGTGGCGCGGTCAACCGTGCGCAGGACCGCTTCTTCGTGGCTTCGCAGGGGCAGTTGATGTGGCGCAAGTTCGTGCGGCACCGTATGGCTATCGTGGGCGGCTGCGTCCTGCTGGTCATGTACCTGCTGGCCTTCTTCTGCGAGTTTGTCGCGCCGTACCACGTGCACCGGCGGCAGTCCGACTATTTGTACGCGCCGCCCCAGCGCCTGCGCTTCCGGCATCCCGAACGGGGCTTCGGGCTGCGGCCGTTCGTGTTCGGGTACACGCAGACGCGCAACCCCGACACGTTCCAGCTTGAGTTTGCCGTCGACGAGACCCTGATGTTCCCCCTCCGCCTGCTGCACCGCGGCGACGCGGTGACCCTGTGGGGGCTGGTGAAGACCGACCGCCACCTGTTCGGCGTGGCGGAACCCGGCTATGTCTTTCTGCTGGGCACCGACAAGCTGGGCCGGGATATCTTCTCGCGCATTCTCTACGGAGCTCGCATCTCGCTCACCATCGGCCTGGTAGGCGTGGCCATCAGTTTTGTGCTGGGATGCCTGTTGGGCGGCGTGTCCGGCTATTTCGGCGGCGTGGCGGACACGATCATCCAGCGTGTGGTGGAGTTCCTGCTGGTAATCCCCACGATCCCCCTGTGGATGGCCCTGGCTGCGGCCATCCCGCGCGAGATGCCCCAGCTGCAGGTGTACTTCTATATTACGGTCATCATTGCCTTTGTGGCCTGGAGCGGGCTGGCCCGTGTGGTGCGCGGCAAGATCATCAGCCTGCGCGAGGAGGACTACGTGCTGGCGGCCCGCATCGCGGGCGAGACCGACCTGAAAATCATCTGGTCGCACATGCTGCCCGGCTTCATGAGTTACCTGATCGTCAACGTCACACTGGCCATTCCCGGCATGGTACTGGCGGAAACTGCGCTCAGTTTCCTGGGACTGGGCATCCGGCCGCCGCTGGTCAGCTGGGGCACGCTCCTGAACGAGGCCCAGCAGGTGCAGGTCGTCACCCTGTATCCCTGGCTCCTGTATCCCGGTCTCGTGCTGGCCATTACCCTGATGGCCTTCAATTTCCTGGGCGACGGTCTGCGCGACGCCGCCGATCCCTACAAGTAATGATGGACGAAGCCGTGAGCGGCAGTGCGCTGCTGGAACTGCGAGCTGTGGAAACCCACTTCTTCCTGCGCGAGGGCGTGCTCAAGGCGCTGAACGGCGTCAGTTTTGCCGTGCCCCGCCACCGCACAGTGGGCGTGATCGGGGAAAGCGGCTGTGGCAAGAGCGTGACCACGCAGTCGATCCTGCGCATCGTGCCCAATCCCGGACGCACGGTAGGGGGCGAGATCACGTTCCACACCGCGACCGGAGATGTCGTCAACCTGCTGGAGCTGGAGCCGGACGGACCCCGGATTCGGGCCATTCGGGGACGCCAGATTGCCATGATCTTCCAGGAGCCCATGGCCAGCCTGTCGCCGGTGCATACCGTAGGCAATCAGATCAGCGAGATGATCCGCCTGCATCGGCGCGAGACCCAACAGGCCGCGCGCGACATTACGGTAGACATGCTGCGCAAAGTCGGCATCTCCAACGCCGCACATCGCTTTGACGAGTATCCCCACCAGCTGTCGGGCGGCATGCGGCAGCGGGCCATGATCGCCATGGCTCTCTCCTGCAATCCGGCGCTCCTGATCGCCGACGAGCCCACTACGGCCCTGGACGTGACGGTGCAGGCCCAGATCCTGGATCTGATGCAGCAGATGCAGCGCGAACTGGGCATGTCCATGCTCTACATCACCCACGATCTGGCCGTGATTTCGGACATCGCGGACGAAGTGGTGGTCATGTATCTGGGTATGGTGGTGGAACAGGCGGACGTGCGGGCCACTTTCCGGGATCCTTTGCATCCCTACACGCGGCAATTGCTGAAGTCGATACCCCGGATCGGACGCAAGGCCCGCCAGCGGCTGGACGCCATTGAGGGTACCGTGCCCATTCCCTTGAATCTGCCGGCTCAGTGTCCCTTCGTGGAGCGCTGTCCCGAAGCCATCGACGGCGTCTGCGACGCGGCCGTGCCCGAGTTGTACGAACCGCATCCGGGACACCTGGTGCGCTGCTTCCTGTACGAACCGGACGGAACCCCCCATGCCTGAACGCGCCGCCGCCGACATCATGCTGCAGGTCGAGGGCGTCAAGAAGTATTTCCCGATCGAAAAGGGACTGTTCCGCCGTGTGGTGGGCCAGGTGAAGGCCGTGGACGACGTGACGCTGGAGGTGCGGGCGGGAGAAACCTTGGGCCTGGTGGGCGAATCCGGATGTGGCAAGACCACCCTGGGCCGCTGCATCATGCGGGCCATCGAACCCACGGCGGGCCGGATCTGGCTGCGCCTGGGGGACGACACCGAGCTGACGGATCTGATGGCGCTGGACAAGACGACGTTACGTACACAACGGCGCCACCTGCAGATGATTTTCCAGGATCCCTATTCCTCCCTGGATCCGCGCAAAACCATTCTGGACATCGTGGCCCAGCCGTTGCGTGCGCACCGCATGGGATCGGCGGCGGAGATCGAGGAGCGGGTGCGGACCTTGGTGGAACTGGTGGGACTGAGCGTCGAATCGCTGATCCGGTATCCGCATGCCTTTTCCGGGGGCCAGCGGCAGCGCATCGGCATTGCCCGGGCCTTGGCGCCACACCCCCGCATCATCGTGGCCGACGAACCGGTTTCGGCCTTGGACGTGTCCGTGCAGGCCCAGATCCTGAATCTGCTGCAGGATCTGCAGGAAGAGTTCCACCTTTCCATGCTCTTCATCGCCCACGACCTGAGCGTGGTGGAGCACGTGTCGGACCGGGTGGCGGTGATGTACGTGGGCAAGATCGTGGAGACGGCCGAGACCGAAGAGCTGTACCTGCATCCGTTGCACCCCTACACCGAGGCGTTGCTGTCGGCGGTTTCGATCCCGGATCCGGACCAGGGCACGGAGCATATGATCCTGCCGGGCGAGGCGGCCAATCCGGCCGATCTGCCGTCCGGCTGCTATTTCCATCCGCGGTGCCGGTACGCGGAGGATCGGTGCCGGGAGGAAACACCGCCCTGGATCGAAGCGCGGCCGGGACACTTTGCACGATGCCACTTCGCCGGGGAACTGGACCTGGCCGGTGTCGAGGCGTAGGGCAGGAGCCGACCGGCGGAGGCGCATAGCCGTCCGCACACTGCTGAAGTACGGACCCGGGAGGTGCCTGCGCACCGGGTCGGCCACATGCCCCGAGGCCGCGGGAGGCGGCCTGCACAGGACAGAATGACCGTGGCCATTGTAATTGTCGTCAGTTTCCTGGCTTTCGTGGTGCTCTTCACGTTGGCGGCCGTACATGGCACGCGCGTGGCGGGACAGGTCATGGGCACGCGGATCAAGAATCTGCACGAAGCGGCCGAGAGCATTCTGGATACCGAACAGATTCCGGCCCAGTGGCTGGAGGCCCCGCCTGCGGATTCCGGACATTGCGCGCAGTGGCAGCAAAGACAGGTGCGGCGGGCGGTCCGCAAATTGGGCCGGTTGCAAACCTACATGGAGCGCACCCCCAGCATTTCGGATGTGGAATCGCGGGAATACATACTGGCCGAGCTGGAGCGCATCGGTACCCAGTGGCAACGGGGAGACCTGAATCTGCCCCATTGAGGGAGCCGTGTCCCTGTCCGCCTGCCGGTGCAGTACGGACAGGCGAAGCCGCAAAGGCCGGCCGCGGTTCTGTGCCGCCGGGGGTGTGTCCACGACCGGCAACGTGAGTTGTGGACAAGGAAGGACACCTTCAGAGCCATTGCCCAGGCAGCCAGTGTCACAGTGGCCGGTCTGGCACGCACAAGTCCTTCCCTACGAGCCAATTCCAGCCTGTATCCTGCAGCCAAGACCGCAGCAGATGGCATTTTCCTGTGAGTCGGGCCTTTGACCTGATTTGCCTCTTTCCCACGCTCCCGTCGGCCTCGTCGTTTCCCACAGGCGCACAATCGTAGCGTGAAGCGATTCGTGTTGATGGTGCACTTTAGCTTTGCGATGGCCCTGCGGCTGGCCTGCCCCTGTGGATGTGCCGACAGCGTGTACTTGGAAGGCGGGATGACAGGGCAGACCCGGCAGCGGCCCATCGGGTATCAATGCAGGAACCACACCCCCATGGCAAGCAGGGTTGCCCACATTCCTGCCATGAACAGGCAACCACCCCGGCCATGGGGAGCTGATTCCTCGCCGGAGTGTGGCGGTGTGGTGTGTCTGCTGTTGGGCGCGTGCGGTGAAACGAACGAACCCGTGACATACGTGGGGGTCTCCCGCGGTGAAATGGCCAGAAAATCTTGATAGTCCGACTGGGCCCGCAGACCTTCATGTCCCGGCATCTGGGCATGACAATACAGGCACAGACTCGTGAGATTGGAGAGGGTGTCCGTGCCTCCGCGGGCACGGGCGTGGATATGGTGCGCGTGCAGATAGTATCGCTCTGGACCGTGGGCTTGCCATCCACACCGTTGGCATGTCCAATTGTCCCGGCTGCGCACGCGTCGGCTTAGCTCTGCCCAACCAGGGCCATAGGATGTGTACCGGGGTCTGCGCGGGTACTGGTGTTGCTTGGCATTCATCGGGGTTGCATTCAGGGAGTTGTACATTAGTTGGCACGTTCCGAGATTTTATACCAAAAATTTGTCCTTTTTTTCTTGGAAGGCGTGTGAGTCTATGGACAGAGAGGGATGTCTCGGGTGCACAAGGTGAGCACTCTTGTACATCAAGCACGGAGGTGCTCCGCGCGCTCTGCTGTGATGGCGACGATTTCTGTCGGCAGTGCGCGCCGGAGTGGCCGCCGTGACCACGGGCCACCGGTTTGGCCTCCCGCGCGGTCGTTCCTGCGGATTTACTTTCCCCAGAGCCGCTGTCGGGACTGCCAGAACTGCGATGCCGGGCATGTCCCGGCCTGTCTGCGATCGGCCTTTTCCGGCCCGGCCCGCAGCGGCTTCGGCAGTCGGCTCGAGTCGAATCAGTCCATGGCCTGTTGCCCAACATCTCGTCTGTGGAGCCCACACGCCATCGGAGGCCCGCACATTTTCGGGCGAACCTTGCGGTCGGGCCTCATGATGTGGGGTCATCCGTCCCCCAAGCCCACTCGCAACCTGCGACAGAGGCTTCCGGAGACCGCGTCTTGTCCATCATTCACGTCGGGCAAGCACCGGTTTCCAAAAGGGTTCCGTTGGAACCTCAACCTGAACGGACACACGCAGTGGATTGACATGGGCCGTATGTCGGACCATAATTTGTCGCGAACAACGGCCCCAGGTTCGCGGTGGCAACCCTCCTGGCCTGACGCGCAAGTCGGTGGCAGCTGGATACAGGAGTGCCTTCCTGTCGACATCGTGACGCGGGCCGGGGGCCGTGCGTATTCTCCCGTCATGCCAAGGAAGACAAGACCCCATGTCCTATCCGGCAGAGCACAATGTGATTTGGTACGGTCCGGGCTACGATGCCAGCGACTCCGTGCCGCTGGGCAATGGCGAGATCGGGATCAATGCCTGGGTGGAACCCCAGGGCGATCTGGTTTTCTATCTGGCGCGCACCGATGCCTGGGACGACAACGGCCGCCTGCTGAAAATCGGGCGGGTGCGCGTCACCCTGGATCCGGTACCCGACCCCGCCCACCTGCGCCAGACCCTGGACCTGACCACGGGCACGTGGCGGGTGCAATACGGATCCTGGCGGGAGAGCGGTCAGGACTGGCATGTGGAAGTGAAACTGTGGGTGGATGCGCACCGCCCGTTCGTCAACGTGGACATTGCCGCCTCGCACTCCCTGAGCGCGATCGCCCGCATCGAGATGTGGCGCACGGAACGCGCGGAACTGGACAGTCTCGAGGTCAGTGACATCATGCTGGACCGGGACCGGGTGGATCACAAACACGGGCCCACCTTCGTGGAACCCGACTGCCTTTTTGCGTCCGACCGGAAGCTGATCGGCTGGTATCACCACAATGTCCGGTCGAACGGGCCGGCTCTCACGGCACATCTGCAAGGTCTGGAAGGGTTTTCCCGGCCGGACCCACTGCAGGGTCGCACCTTCGGGGCCGCCATCCAGGCCAGGCCGGCCGGTGAAGCCAGGGACGATCAGCATCTGCAGACCGCACAGGGACAGGAGATCGGGTTCCGGATCTGTGTCCTGACGATACACCCCGCCGCGCCCGCGCAGTTCCGGCAGCAGATTGGCCACACCTGCGCGGCCTACGGACAGGAAGATCCGGTTGTACGGCGGCAAGCGCACTGTGCCTGGTGGCAAGCATTCTGGGCGCGGAGCCACATCGCGGTTTCGGGGCGGGAGCCGGCCATCGCGGCCGAAGCGCGACGGGTCAGTCAGGCCTACGCCCTGCAGCGGTACGTGCAGGCCTGTGCCGGCCGCGGCCGCTATCCGATCAAGTTCAATGGCTCGCTGTTCACGGTGCCCTATCCGGGCCAGCCCGGCGATGCGGACTACCGGCGCTGGGGGCCAGGGTACTGGTGGCAGAACACGCGGCTGCCCTACTTCAACATGTGTGCAGCAGGCGACTACGAAATGCTGCAGCCGCTCTTTCGCATGTACGCCCAGGACTTTCGGGAGCTGTGGCGTTACCGTACCCGGCGCTATTTTGGGCACGACGGCATTTTCTTCTCGGAGTGTGTGTATTTCTGGGGGGATGTCTTCACCGAGACATATGGCTGGACCCCGTTCGCGGAGCGGGAAGACCCCCTGCAAGAGAGCCGTTACCACAAGTGGGAATGGGTGGGAGGGCTGGAACTGGCCTGGCTAATGCTCGATTGCCATGCGCATCTGCAGGACCATGCCTTCCTGACGGAAACGGCCCTGCCGTTTATCCATCAGGTTCTGATCTTCTTTGATGGCTACTACGACGTCAACGAGTCCGGTCAGTGGGTCATGCATCCGTCCCAGTCGCTGGAGACCTGGTGGGAATGCACCAATCCCATGCCCGAGATTGCCGGCTTGCGGGCCGTGCTGCAACGATTGCTGGATCTGCCGGCAGAATTGACGTCGCCCGACCTGCGGGATGCGTGGCAGATGCTGCTGGGAAAGGTCCCGCCATTGCCCACGCGGGAGGAGCATGGCACACGGATGCTGGCTCCGGCCGATGCCTATGCCCTGCGGCGCAACGTGGAGAACGCGGAGCTGTACGCCGTGTTTCCCTTTCGCCTGCTGGCGTTCGAAAGTCCGGACAAGGACCTGGCGCTGGAAGCCTTCCGGGCGCGGAAGTTCCGCGGCCATTACGGTTGGCGGCAGAACGACCTGTTTTGCGCCTATTTGGGACTGGCGGAAAGTGCCCGGCGCGCGGTGGTGCAACGGGCCGGTACCCGCAATCACGATTGCCAAGGAGCCCAGGATCCGGCCAGGGCCATGCAGAACCGCGCGCGCTTCCCCGGATTCTGGGGGCCCAACTTCGACTGGTTTCCCGATCAGTGTCACGGCGGTGTGCTGAACACCGCGCTGCAGGCCATGTTATTGCAGGCGGAAGGCGACAGAATCTATCTGTTGCCGGCCTGGCCCGCGGGATGGGACGTGGAATTCAAGCTGCACGCTCCGTTGGGCACCGTGATTGAAGGTGTCGTTGCGGACGGCGATCTGACCTTTGAAATCTCGCCATCCGCCCGGCGCAAGGATGTCGTGGTATGTCAGTGAAAGCCGCGGGTGCTGTCAGCCTTGGCCTGCTTGGCGCGGTATGGGAAGCGTAACGGACCGGTGGGGCGGTGCGTGGCAAAGGATCTCACATGCATGTAGATAAGTGGCACAATTTCCAGTACTGCACGATCATCAAGGATGGGCAGCGCGGTAATTGCATATTCCGTGAAGACGGCCTGCTCCGCCGCATTGATGGGTTCGTGATTCAGCGCTGGGACGAACTCCCGGAGCTATGCAGACTTGCTGCGTACGGCACCGGAGGAGCTTCCAGACGGGGGAATGAGGATGGAAAGGAATAAGGCTGCGAGGCCCAGAACAATGCCATAGACAAACCACAGCCATCCTCGACGACCCTTCCTGTGCGCGATGACGGTCGGCATAATCCAGAACAATCCTGCCGCACACAGCCAAAACAAAAAGTCGGTATCAATCCATGTATCCCATATCAGGTAACGTAGTGTGCTGAAGAGCTCCCACACCAGGAACCAAACCGCGGAACCCGATAGCAACGCCAGCAAGACCCACAACCAGCCTAGCCCAACCACCCTATAACGTAATAAATACCTCCAAAAAAACTGATCGATGATCCAAGCCTCCCAAGCCCCCCCCATAATCCAAAAACGACGAAAGTAGTATCCCAAACAGATAAAGATAATAAAAGATGGCCAAGCCAATGATCCAGAAGCTCTGGCCTTTGGAACAGTACCGGTAGGCCAACGGATCGGCAGGGATCAGCGTGGCCGCGGGCCTGGAAGACGGAGGCTGTGTATCGGGCGCTGTGGACACACCATCCCTTTGCGCGTCGCGGGCATCGGCGGTGAGCCAGCGGCGAAAGTCCGCCACGGTCGCGGGTCTGTCCTCTGCCCGCAGGGCCAGGGCCCGTTGCACCGCCGGGTACAGGGCCCCGTGCCGGCCGTGCGGAAAGGTGACTTCCGGGTTGATGTTTTGCAGGCGAGTCAAGGCGCCAGGCGGCGGGGTGCCGACCAGCGCATGATACAGAGTCGCGCCCAGACAGAAAATGTCAGTGTAGGGCCCGAAACGGGCGCGGTCGCTGTACTGTTCTCCGGGGCCGCATACTCCTCGGTCAGGACGCGGGTGTGCTGCACGGTGTGGTCCGGGCGGTAGGCGCGGGCGGAGCCAAAGTCGATCAGTACGGTACGACCCTCCCGGGTCAGGAGCACGTTGGCCGGCTTCACGTCGCGATGCAGGAGCCGGTGGGCATGAATCACCTCCAACGCGTCGCACAGAGCGTGGCCGATGGACGCGACGTCGGCTTCCGCCAACCGTCCTGCCTGCTGAATCCTCTCGGCCAGGGTCTGGCCTTCCAGATACTCCAGGACGATATAGACGGTGCCGTTTTCCCGAAAGACATCGTAGACCTCCACGATGCTGGCGCAATGCAACCCGGCGATGGTTCGGGCTTCCTCCAGGACGCCTTCCTGTTCGCGGTCGAAAGCCGCCTTTCGACTGGCTGACACAGTTACCCTGTTGCCTGTGCGCCCCGTCCCCAGTGCCGTGGGAAAGAATTCCTTGATAGCCACCACACGGCGCAGATCCGTGTGCACCCCCTTGTAGGTGATGCCGAATCCCCCCTCACCCAGTACGCGACCGATATTGAACTTGCCATCGTGCAAGGTGGTGCCTGGGGGCAAAGTCCGCTCTGCGACATGCAAGTCTCCGCCACAGGCAGGGCATCTGGATGCGTCTTCCGGAACCAAGACGCCACAAAGGACACAGGCAGCTTGGGTCATCGGTGCGGCACTTGGAGCGGTGGCGATGGCGCGGGCCAACTCCGTGAATGCAAATGACAGCGCGCAGATACAGGCCAGACGGGTCTCCACTCCGGGACCTTGTGACGGCGCGCCCACAAAGTCGTCGTCCCGGACGACTGTCTTGGTGGGTCTCCAATACGAAATCGGCACTCTTGGTGCATAGCACACATCGGAGATTGCCCGTGTTGCTTCATGCACAACCTCCATCCAGTTCCGGTAACGTTCCCATCATGCGTTCCTGCCCCCAGGACAATGGTATGGGAAAGCCGTTCTGCATAACATAACGGTTCTGGTTTATGATATCCCTTCTTGCCGGTTTTTGCCCTGCGGCACAGCTGTATGTTTGCCGCTAATCCTGCAGGACTGTGTGAGGATAGTCCAGTCCTGATTGGCTTCCGAGATAGACGAATCCACTTTACGCACCAACCTATACCACCCAAGCCCGCTTCCCGGAGTTTCACGGTATGGCGGTTGGCTATGGATGCGGAATCATAGGGGCTTCCACAATTCTGGGTCCCTGCCCCTGCTCTGGCCAAAAATACCGGCAACGACTGCCTGCCAGTACCTTGTTTCCGCGCGGTGGAGGCGACACCGCATGACTCCGCCATTACAACTTTCTCTGCACACCAGCAGAACGCGGCGGGCCATGCTTTTGGGCCTCCTGCTCCCAGCAGGCTATGGTCAGGACGTGCTGTACATCCGGGGTACTCAATGCAGGGACTTTCTGAGGTACGCAGCACTCTCCGCGGCCGCGTCCAGAGGGCTGACCACATCCAGCTGGGTATGGTGCAAGGTCACGAAGCCGGTGTAGTCCAGAGCCTGCAACCAGCCCATGATTTCCCCCATATCAATCCCGGTGGGATCCGTAAATTTCAGCAACTCCGAAGGCACTTCGCCGCGCGTCCAGGTGTGCATGATCAGCGAGCCGCCGTCAACGGGCACATGATTTTGCAGATACACGTTGAAGAGAAACGGTTGCAGCCGCTGCAGTGTGTCCCAGCCATATTTCTGTCCGCACAATGCCAGGTTGGCGGGTTCATAGATGAGGCCGAAGTTGGGTCGATCAATACGCTGCAGCACTGCCAAGGAGCCGGACACGGTTTCAAAGAGGCTTTGTGTATGGCACTGATGGGCCAGCCGGATCTGACGTTCACCGGCTTCATCGGCCGCGCGTTGGGCAGCCCGAATATCCTCTTCGGTCTTGAGGCAGACCCTGACAAGGTCACAGCCGAGGTCTGCACACAGATCCAGATAGGGCCCGATGTTGCGCAGGCAATGGGGGCCCTCCGCACTGTTTTCGGGTACGGCAAAATCCCCTGTCACCATCGAAACCGCCAGCTGCTGTACCGCCAGCGCCTGCAGGGTGTCCCGTCTCTGTGCCTCGGTGCTGTCTACGGACAGTACCGAGGCTCTCATGCACAGGGCATCGTAGCCGGCGGCTTTGGCCGCCTGCGCCAATCGGGCAAAGGGCACCGTGGAAACGCGCTTGTTGGTGAAACTTTCGGCCACTCTGACCGACAAAGAGAGCTGCATTATCATGAGAAGTTCCACCCTTTCCCCTTTGTAAGGTGAGTTATGGATAAGAGACGGTCAACGGTCCTCCGGGAGACTGTGTTTCCGTGTCAGAGACGGTTTTTGCGGCAGGTGGCAACAGGCCAGCAGGTTCACCCGGCAATGGACCGGGCTGCGGAGGCGCGTAGTACTACAGTTGTATTTCCATATTGTGAACAATAAAGTCTATTATTAAGGTGCTGGAGAGCACCTTTAGTGATGTGAATTGCTCTGTTTCTCCTTTGTCAGGAAACTTGACCAAGCCATTGCAGAACGTGAAATTGCTTGTTCCAGGACAAATACAACTGTAGTACTGGTAGTATCCCGCAGGCACCCCTGACCTGGATGGCGGCACTCCGCACCGGGACCTGCGCGGACCGGCAAGCCTTTCTTCGGTGCCTGCTGCCCCAAGGGCACGGGACCCGCCGCGTGGTGGTGTTGGACCTGCCTTTATCCATTGTGCCCAAGTGCTGCCGGCGCGGCAGGAGGTCGGCATTGAACTCAGGTTTCTGCTCCCTACAGCCCGGAACTGAACAACATCAAGCACGTTTTCAGTCGGGTCAAACACTAGGAGATGCCAACCCGTATCTACGACACGGATGACTGGCTGATCCAGGCCCCCTGCATACCGCTTGGCGGCGGAGCCGACAGGAACTGGTATCTTCATAAAATTCTGTGCCAAGCGCTTAGGGCTCCGATGCACGACTTTGCGATTGTCCTGCCCTGCTAACTGTCGCCAGAAGATTTCCAATCATAGCACTTTAGAGCGTGTTGACAAAATGCATTGACGGGCTGCAGTGCGCCCATTGTCAAGGCGGTCTCCATCTGGCGAGACGACGGAGACCGCCTTGACACGCACTATGCGATCCGCGACGCAGGGGCCGCGTCTCGAGGCCCCTGCCGCCCACCCGACTCATCCCGCATCGCCCCGACCCTCGGGCGCAGGCGCGGTTGACTCACCACCCAAATCGTGGCCCTCACGGACCGCAACGGGAGAGGGACGCCATGGCGCCTGCAACCCAAGCACGCGGCCGCGGGCCCGGAGCGGGGATCTCGGCTTGACCGCGTGCCCCTGGAGGAAACCACCGCACGGCGGGGCGACCAAGCCTGCGACCGCGAGGCCATACGCGCCCGGTGGGCCTCGGACGGCATGATAGCCCCCATGTCCCCCAACGCCCACTGCCTGGGTCATCGGGACACGCCGGACCCGGCGCGGCGTTGCGCCCTGCCACGCGCCACGGCGCAGGCCCAAGTCAGCCGACGACCCTTGACGCGGCGCAGTATCGAACCACAAGGGGCCAGAGTGTCTGGGGTCTTTTTGTCAACAGGCCCTAGATAACCACGGGGCTGTCTCTATTTTTCTATTACAAGGAGGATACACGCACCGTAACTGGCCACAGGGTACGGCCGCGGCGGGTGTCGATGTACGCCCTGTCCCTCTGTAGCCTGCCAGATGCCGCCTTTCCCGCAGGTCAGACAGCACTGAGATTGTCTGGGCTTGGGTTGGCCGGTGGGCCTGCGACACCGCGCGCAACTCGCTCTCCATCTACGGCAGAACGACCTGTTCTGTGCCAATGTGGGAAACAGGGCGATGCCTTGAAAACCAGGCGAGCCTCCCAGACCGGAAGCGACGCATCCGGCCGAGCCAGTTTCTCCGTTTCCCGCGTTGGGGTCCAAGCGGACACTTTCAGGGACGGTAGACCGCAACAGGAGGCCAGATTCCGTCCACGTGTTCCGCGTCTATCCGGTACATGGCCAGAGCCTCGCCTGTAGCGCAGTCACCTGTGGGACTGCAAGTCAGCCGCCCCGTGATCCCGTCAAAGTCGGCGACACCATTCAGGTGGGTACGGATGGCCTGCAACCCGATCAGAAGATTGTCCTGCGCGTCCGTCTGGGCGACACTGGCAACGGCATGCAGCAACAAGGTGGCGGCATCGTACATGTGGGCATGATACCCGGCCGGTGGCGAACCGCCGTGCAGATCCTCCCACTGTGCCAGCAAGGCATCGTACGCCGCGTTCTGCACCAATGGGCCGGGCAGGTACATCCCGATGGCTGCCTGGCCTGTGTTGACGGGAAAATCCTTGGAAAACAGGGCGGCCGCTCCCATCAGAGTCGTGTTTTCCAGGCCCGGGACTTCCCGGGCCTGCACGGCCACCAGATTGCCTTCAGGCTGGAAAATGGGGAAAAACAATATGTCGGGCGCGGTCGAAGCGATTTCGGTCAGCAAGGACCGCATGTCCGTGTCACCGACATTGACGGCCCCTTGATGGGTGACGATTCCGCCCAGTTCCTGAAATACTGTGACCACCACTTCCTGCATCTTGTTGGCATAGGGACTGCCGTCGTGGATGGTGGCCAGGGACCGCGCGCCGAGCTCCCTGTAGGCAAATTCGGCAGTCATCCGTCCCAGAAACAGATCGTTGTGGGCAGTGCGGTAATAGCCCGGTTGCCAAACGCCGCCTGCCGTCCGTTCGGGCTCGGTCAGGGTGGGCGAGGTCGTGGAGGCCGCGATCATGCTCAGTCCGGCTTCCGAGACAATCGGCAATGCGGCCGTGGCGGCACTGGAGCAGGCCGTGCCCAAGATGCCCACCACGGCCGGATTGGCGGCGATCCGCTGGGCTGCAGTCTGACCGCCCTCCGCGCTGCAGAGGGCATCCTCTTTCTGCAAGACAATGTCGTGCCCCAGAATGTCGCCGAAATCGTGCAGGGCGATTTCGATGGCTCCGACCTGATCCTGACCCAAAAAGGCGGTGGAACCCGAAAGCACCACCATGGCCGCGATTTCGATGGGTTCGCCGGCGCGAACTTCCACGCAGCGGATTGCATCCATGCACTGCAATGTCGATGTATCCGTGGTCGGACCCGCAGACATGTCCGTACAGCCCGCGGCCAAGGCCAGGCCCACGACGGTCCAGCCTATCCGTATCCAGAGGTTCTTTGCTTTCATGGTCTGTCACCTGCTCTGCATTGAATATCGTTGCGGCCCGCCAGACCGCGCGCGTCAAATGTCCGGTGCTCCTTCGTCTTGCGCAACGGGATGCTCCGGGGTCGGCTCTGCCAGCATCTTTCGGACCGCGGCCACCAACCGGGCATGTTCCGGGGCCTGCACGCGCCGTTTCAGATCGGACAGGGAATCGCCGGGCCTATCCGGCACGGCGGCAGTGCAGATCACCGGCCCTGTGTCCACGTTCTCGTCCGGCACGGCATGCACCATGACGCCGGTTTCCTGAATGGTGCCCTGCTGCCACGCCCGGTAGGCCCGGGGAATGGCGTACCGGACGGGAAAGGTTCCGGGCAAAGCAGGATGCAGATTGATGACCTTGCCCGGAAAATGGTGCAGAAAGTTGTGGGTCAGGATGCGCATCCATCCGGCCCACACAATCAGGTCGGGATGCGAAGTCGCTACTAGGCGGGCCAGATCTCGATCATAGCCCTGCCGTGTCCGCCCCGCGGCGCGGTAGGCAGACCACGGCAGGGCTTCGCGCGGAATCCCGTGCCGACGTGCGCGTTCCAGACCGTAGGCTTCCGCGGCGTTGGATACCAAGAGCCCGATTTCGGCATCCAGGGCCCCCGTGGTGCAGGCATCAATGAGAGCCTGCAGATTGGAACCGTGGCCGGAGACAAGTACCGTCGATCTCTTGCGCATGGGGCAACCCTCACGCCAGGCGTACACCGGCTCCGGCCTCGAGATGCCCGATCAGACAGGACTCGGCCAGCATTGCCAAAGCCGTCTGGGCCTGCGTCGGCGACAGGATCAGAACCAGACCCATGCCCCAGCTTTCCCCGTCCGGTGTCACTGCTTGCGCATAATCCCGTTCGGCCATGAGGGCCCGGATGAGCGTATAGCCGTTGGTATGGGGTCCGCTGCTGGACAGGCCAACCAGACAATGGCCGACCTGCAGGTCGGCGTGCCGGGGCAAGGACCGTTCCGGCGGCACGAACCCGATCAGGGTGCCCACCCGCTCGAATGTGTCGGGACGATACACGTCGGGCATTTCGCTGGTCTCGCCGCCTACCAGTTCGCAGCCGATCGTTGATGCAATGATGGGCCCGGTCTCCAGCTCTTCCAAGCGCCCCTAGAGAAACAGGACAAGGACATCCCCCTGTCTTGCCACGACGAGCCAAGGGGCCGACCCTGTCTCCCGGATTGTACTGTTCAAGGGCGAATTCCTCATGATTTGCTTGGTGTCTACGGCCCGCTTTGAACTTTGTCCCCCTGTTCCCTCTTGTGCATGGCATTGGGGAACCTCCGAACACTGGGAAAGCGCACCCTGTCTTGCGGCACACGCAGACATCCAAGATCCGGCGGCAGTCCTCTGTGAAGGTGATCCAGAGTTCATGCCGAACCGGAATGGGACGGGAAGCGGGAGTGCAGCGAATCCCCTGGGAATTCTTTCCGCTGGAGGTTGCAAGTTGGGTTGGACAGTGTTGCAGTTTGGCAAGTCTCTTGCTGTCTTCGCAACGAAGGGTCCAGCGGGGATTAATGATGCTGATTCGGAAGAGCCGTGTACCAGCCTCTTTCCAGGCTCTGCTGTACATTTCTCTCACTCCGCCCAACATGCTCAGATGCAAGTTCTGCGGCATGGTGCCACGCGGAAACCCGCCGAACGGGGCCGTACGGAAATGTGTCTCCTCTCCCATCGTGGGTAGACCACATCGGCCATGACCTGTCTGCACACCACAGGCTCTTCCTGCATTGGCATTCGACTTTGCATTTGCTATGGCCAGCATGTTGGGATACCAAACCGGATTGGACAGATATGCTATATTAAAAGGGATCTGCAGTGGGATTTTGGATGTTGTGTTGAATCTGATTTGGAAGACGCTTTCCGATAGCCTGATCTCCCTACCACTGGCTTTGCCCGCGGAGTGGCCGCCATGACCTTTAGTCATCCGACCCAGGGCAGCACAGTGTTCTCCCCTTCTGCCGCGGTCGCTGCGCCGATCCTCGCGACGGAAGTCGTCTATCCTGAAACTGATGGCAAACCCTTGGCTGAAGGCACCGAACAGTACGTCGCGTTGACCGAGACGGTCAATAAGCTGACGAGCCGCTATCGTGCCCGGCCGGACGTGGCCGTGATCGGCAACATGCTGGTCTATTACGAAGAGGGCAACCCCCGGGCCTCGGTAGCGCCGGACGTGTTTGTGGTCTTTGGCGTGGAGGACCGGCCACGCCCGTCCTATCTGCTCTGGGTGGAAGGCAAGGTCCCGGACTTCGTGCTGGAGGTGGCTTCAGACAACACCTGGCGGGAAGATGCGGGACGCAAGCGGGATCTCTATGCGCGGATCGGAGTGGCCGAATACTGGCGTTTCGACCCCACGCCCGACAGTCATATCATGAATCCGCCGCTGATTGGTGAGCGGCTGGTGGCCGGAGCATATGTGCCGATCCGAATCCAGGACCACAGGGCTCAGGAGTGGTGGGGCTACAGTAACGTGCTGGGCCTGGAATTCCAGGTGGGCGGTGGGCGGCTGGAGCTGTTTGATCCCGAGACCCGGACTCGGCTGCTGGACTATCTGGAACAGGAAACCCGGGCGCAATCGGCCGAAGCAGAGACGCAGTCGGTCAAGGAACGGTTGCAATCGGTCGAAATGCGTGCCAGAGCCCTGGAAGAAGAAAACAGACGACTGCGGGGGATGGAACCGGGCGCGGTCTGATCGCAAGGCATGGTTTTTCGCAGTCTGGTTTCATTGGTCGGGGTCTGTGCAGTACGATTGAACCGGGGCCAGTGGGACTTGAGGCCATGTAGTGCAATGCCCATGCCCGCCCTACGCCTGTACGGAGGCCACTTGGGAGGAGCTGCCGGAGAGTATTGTGGCGTGCTTGCAACGCCGCCCGGTGCGCCCGGAAGTGACACGCCTGATTCGCAGGAAGGGAAGTCGGCTGTTGTGCGGTCAGCCCCAGCTGTTTTCCAGCCTGGCCGGGACTGCGGTGCCACGGGTGACTGCAGCAGGCGGACAGAAGACGAAGCGGCCTGCCTGCGCGGGTACAATTCCAACTTTGGCGGAAGAGGAGGCGGCTTGGCCATGTCAAGTGGCGTGGACCACCTCTCCTGCCACGGCCGTAAGCCGCGATGACGCGCGGGCCAAGTCGGATTCGCTGCAAGTGAGCAGGTTGCAGTTTGGCACAAAGAAGTCGGCTCTCCATCCGGTGCGGATGACACCGATCTCCCTTTCCCAACCTTCCAGATAGGCGGCATCGGCGGTATAGCCCTGAATCAGCTGCGACCGGGTCAACTTCTGGTCCGGATACCACCCGGGCGCCTTTGGTGCATCGCTCTGCCGCCGGCGCGTGGCCCCGGCGAACATGCCCCAAAAGGGGTTTGGGGATTCCACTGGGGCATCTGAGCCATAGGCCAGCCGCACTCCCTGCCGCAACAGGGTTTGAAACGCATAGGCCGTCTGTCCACGGTGTCCCCAGTAGACATCCACCAGATCCTGATCCTGGGTGGCGTGAATGGGTTGCACTGCGCCATGCACCTGCAGCGCGGTCAGGCGGGGGATGTCCTCGGGCAGCACGACCTGTACGTGTTCGATGCGGTGTCGCCGCTCCGGCGGGGTCACCCCCATGGTACGTTCGGCGCGGCGGACTTCGGACAGTACGTCCAGGACATCATGCACGGCCCGATCGCCGATGGCATGGATGCAGGAGGCGATGCCGTGGCGTGTGGCTCTGAGCGCGTGTTCCAGCATCTCTTCCTTGTCCGTCACGGCCATGCCATAGTTGTCCGGTTCCCCTTCATAGGGCTCTGCCATCAAGGCTGTACGGGGCCCCAGGGCCCCGTCGGCGAACATTTTGAGGCCGCCGATGCGGAACCACGGGCCGCCCAAGGGCCCCCGAATGCCAAAGGCAAGGGCATTGTCCAATTGATCCAGGGCGATATGGTTTACGGCACGCAAGCGCAGCTGATCGCACCACAACATGTTCTGGAATGTCTCCAGCCCCATGCGCCCGTCAAAATCGTGGACGGCGGTGATGCCCCATGCGTGGAGTTGCGCCTGTGCCCTGAGCGCCGCTTGCAGGACTTCTGCTGCCGTGGCCTCGGGGAATCGATCCGCCACCAGCTGAATGGCTGGGCTTTCCAGAAGCAGGCCAGTGGGGTGGCCATCTGCGCTCCTGACAATTTCCCCGCCGGCCGGTGACCAGTCGCCTGTCGGAATGGCTGCGGCCCTGAGGGCGGCAGAACTGGCCACGGCGGCATGGCCACTCTTGGCATACAGCAGGACCGGAGTGTCAGGGCCCACGGCCGCGTCCAGATCCGCCGCGGTCGGAAATCGCGGCTCGGGCCACAGGTTTTGGTCCCAGCCTCTGCCGCGGATCCAGGTTCCTGCCTCCATGTTCTGGGCCGCCACGGACACCGCGGCTTTCAATTCCTGCAGCGACTGGATTGCCTGCAGCTGTAGCTCCTGCAAGGACAGGGCATAGTTGACAAAATGCATGTGGGAATCGCAGAGGCCCGGCAGCACCGGCGCGCCGTCCAGGTCCAGGATCCGGGTCTCGGTGCCCATCAGGTCCCGGGTGCATCCGGCAGGCCCGACCCGCAGGAATCTGCCTTGCCCGACCGCGAGTTCACGGGCGGCCGGAGTGGGTCCAGGACCGGTATAGACCTGCGCGTTGAGAACTATCAGTTCAGCTGACATTGTGCCGTGCCATCACGGGGCGGAACTGGGCGTCGCAATGAAAACCCAGTCTTGAATCAAGGGTGGGATCGGTACCGGCAGACGGCCTGCACGGTCTGCGGTCCGGTGATCAGCCGGCAGGCTTTCCCCGGTCTTGGGATTGAAATAATGGGTTTGACGCACCTCACCCGGGGTCAGTGCTTGCAGCTGCAGCCCGTTCCGGCGCACTGCGAGAATGCTGACAGCCGGGATAAAGACAACCAGTGTTCCATCCTCCATCACGCCGGCATAGGGACCAATGCGGTCTTCCGGAGTCGCATGCCGGGTGAGCTGCTGCAGAGCGGGCCGGAGTGTCCACCAGGGATACTGTTCCAGGAGTTGTTTGGCCAACCCAATCTGCCGGGAACCGGCCAACTGACTGGCCTCCCGCCAGGACGGACCGCCCCAGGCCATGCCGTGCGGCGACGGACCATAAGGCACCTCTTCGCCGTTCACCTGCCACAGGCCATTGGCACCGTAGGTAAAACCGCCTGCTCCAGACAAGATGCTGGACCAATACAGGAAACGTTGGATTTCCGGCCCGCTGGATTCCAGGATCCCCTCGTAGTTGACCTCGCTGATGATCACGGGCATCGTCGGTGCCGCCGGCAGGGAGGCCTCCAGCATGTCAATGGTACTGGTCAAGGCCGGAAAGCCCCCGTGTCCGGTCTGCAGCATCTCAAAATCCAGGGTCCCGGGATCGTCTACCTGCCGCCGGCCGTATTGCGTGGGATGTATGGTAATTGGTCGGCCAAAGCCGTCCAGGCGCCTGATCCAGCGGGCCATGTCCGACCAGGCCGCGCTTCTCTCGCGGGTCCAGGCTGCCATGTCCTGGATCTTGTCGCCATCCAGGTAGTAGGGCATCAGACCTTCGCCGGCGATGCACCAGGTGACTGGCAGGGCACCGTAACGGGCAATCAGGTTGCGCCAGTGCAACTTCAAGACATCGGGGCTCGCGATATCCATAAAGTAGCCCCAGAAGCCGACAATGCAGGGTGACAGGCCGGCCCGGACCAGTACCTCGAGTCGCCTGTCCATCTGCTGGAAATAGGCTGGATTGAGCCTGTCGAAGTCTTGGGTCCACGGGTATCCCGCATCGCCTTCGCCGCGCGGATCATGCCACGGCATGTCCGGATACAGGCCAGCAATGATCTGAATGACGGTGAAGCCCTTCTTGATCCTGTCTGTCACCAGGTGCCGCAGACCTTCCACCGGCAGGCGCTGGGTCAATCCCATCCACCAGGTGTCTCCCAGCCAGGGAAAGGGCTTGCCGGAGGCATGGGCAAAGTGCCTCTGATCTTCCGCGATGCAGACCGGTCCTTCCAGGGAAAGGGCATTGGAGGAATCTGTCCCTTCCACCGTGACCTCGCCCTGCTGCCCATGCAGTCCCGTGTCGGCGACTTCGCTGCAGGCTGTTGCATAGACAAATTTCCCGGATGCGCTGGAGGAGAAGCGGACCTGCCACCTGTCTTCCCCGTTCCAGTAGCCCGGCACGGTAATGGTCTGGTCTTGGGCATCCGAGAATGTGGCCTCGAATTCCACATCTTTGGTTGGATTGACATAATCGGCCAATGCCTGGAACTCCAGGGTGATGACCTCGTTTCGCATGGCGCTTGGCATAAGAGTTCTCCACAAGAGGGGAAGGGACAGCGGAATCTTACTCGCTTGCCTGCAACTTGCCCAACCCGCCCGGCGTATCTACGCATGAGTAGTATCATTCTCTCCGGTTTGCGTGTCCCGCCGGGCTTGTCCTGGCCGGGGACCGTCCCCCACCGCAGTCCGTGGCAGACAAAAGGAAACCTGGTTGGCCCCCATCATTGAAGCCCAAGACGTACACAAGAGCTATTACCTGGGGGAAGTGGAAGTCCATGCCTTGCATGGGGTTTCCCTCCGTATCAATCCCGGGGAGATGGTGGCCGTCATGGGCCCTTCCGGTTGTGGCAAGACCACACTGCTTAACTGTCTTTCGGGACTGGACCATTTTGACAGTGGGAGTGTCTGCATCGAAGGACAAGCGCTCACACGACTCAACGACCGGAAACGCACTGCATACCGGGCCAGCCACATGGGCTTCATTTTTCAGACCTTTAACCTTCTTCCCGTCATCTCGGCCCAGGAAAATGTCGAGTTGCCCCTCCTGATCAATGGGGTTTCGGCCGGCCAGGCCCGGACCCAGGCCCGGGAAGTTCTGGTCCAAGTGGGCTTGGAGGGACGGACCGCCCACCGTCCCGCCCAGCTGTCGGGCGGACAACGCCAACGGGTCGCCATTGCCCGCGCCCTGGTCAATCGCCCTGCCATTGTGTGGGCGGATGAACCTACCGGGAATCTGGATGAAGAGACTTCGGTGGAAATTCTGGAACTTATGCGCCAGTTGAACCGGCAATGGGATCAGACCTTTGTGGTGGTGACCCACGACACTCTGGTCAGTGCTCGATGCGATCGCGTGATTCGGATGCAGCATGGCCAGATCAAACAGGAAGCCGAGGCCGACACCGACCCGGATTCAAGACCTCGGGCTGGGCCACAGGTCGATGAAGCCGTAGCCTTGGACTAAAGCCATGAGTCCGCAAAACACGGTGGCCCTGGGACTGGGGTTGGGGCTGCTGCTGCTCTTGGCCGGGGTCTCGATCCTTGCGCTCCGAAGACCCATTCTGACCCGCATTGGGGCTCGCAACATTCCGCGGCGCCCTCTCCAGTCACTGTTCATCATGGTGGGCTTGACCATGAGCACCGTCATTTTCATCGCGTCCATGAGCTTGGGGGACACTCTCAACCACTCATTGCGGAGACACATTGTGGAGGCGTACGGCCAAATCGACCAGGTGGCATCGCCCCCTCAGCTGCAGACCCTGATGAACTTCCTGGACAATAACAGCGCACCCATGGGCACGGAAGGCACGGATACGGAACTGGAAGATTTTCTGGTGGGTCTTGCCGAGGGCGATTTGCACACCCTCATCCAGCTGTTTGACGAAGGGTTGCCGGGCATATCACAGGACCGCTTTCGCCATGTGGAAGATGCCGTCTCTGCCAATCCGCTGATTGACGGGGCGGAAGGGGTGATCTTCTTTCCCACTGTAATCCGGGACATGAGCACCGGACAGGGATCTCCGCTGGGCATGATCTTTGCCGTGAATGACACGTACACTGCGGAATTTGGACTGCACGACCTGGACGGCAATTCCGTTCTGCCGTCGCAATTGCGGCCGGGAGTCGGCAATGTCTTTGTTTCGTTCTCGGAGACCGTAAGCACACTCCAGCAAAACATCGGTGCTGTCGCCGATGCCGCGGGCTGGGAATCCGGTTCGGGTCTGGAGACCACCTTGGGACTGGCCGCCTTGCTGTCCCTGCTGTTGCAACCGGAAAGCACATCCTTCAGTCTGGAAGACATCAACCTGGATTTGGCAGTCCTGCGCAGTCTGGGGATTGACACGACTTTCCTGGAAGAAGCCGGAGTGGACAGCCTCAGTCTGGACGGTTTGGGAGTGGCCCCGGAAGCCCTGCAGGAACTGGGCATTGATCCGAGTACCTCTTTCGCAGTGCCTTCCTTGAATGCCTTGGGAGCTGACTTTCTGCCTTCCCAGAATCTCTTTGCGGAGCTCAATCTGAACACGATGGCGCAAGACCTGGATGCCCGGTTGCAGCCCTTCGGTTTGCAAATGCGGCAGGGACAGGTGTATTTGAGCGAACTGGGGGCTCTGCAGCTCGAAGCCCAAGTCGGGGACCTGCTGGAAATATTCATTGGACCCATACCCGTGCGGTACCAAGTCAAGGCCATCGTCAAGGAGGCGGGACCGTTTGCCCCCTTGGCCCCCGTAGTCATCTTCGAGGTGGCCGAAGCGCAAAGACTGCTGTTCATGTCGGAGCGAATCAACGCCATCCTGATTTCCAATGCAGGCGACGAACTGACCGGCATCCAGCATACGGATGCAGTCAACTCAGACCTGCAACTGCTGGCTTACGATCAGGGGGCTCTGTCCCGCATTGAGGCGATCCTGACGTCGCCGTCCAACGCGGAAATCCTGGTCCGTCAATCCACCGCCGCGATCGAAGGGGATACAGGGGAATTCCAGAATCAGTCACCCGTGGAACTGTTTTTCATCCAACTGCTGGGAGGACTGGACAACGCGGCCCAGTTGCAAAGTGTGGCGGACTACGTTGGAGCTGTCCAGGCCACGGAGCCGCAGACCCAGCAGTTCCAGCTGGCCCTGGGCAATCCCGAGGTGCGCCGCTGGCTGTTGGGGCTGCCTTTCAGTTTGCAGGACCAACAGGCATTGCAGGCCAGCTTCCAGAATCTGGATCAATTTCAAGTGTTGCCGCAACTCAGCAAACGGTTTGCAGTGGAAGGGGTGGAAATCGCCGGAGTGGCTTTTGGGACCCTGTTCTGGTTCCCGGGCTCTCTCTCCATATTGGCGGGAGTCATCCTGATTTTTCTGATCTTCGTCTTGCTGGCGGCGGAACGCAGGCGTGAATTGGGCGTTGTGCGGGCAGTGGGCATGCAACGGGGGCATGTGGTGCAGACATTCGTCACCGAAGGAGTGCTGTACGACCTGGCCGCAGCCTTGCTGGGTCTGGGTCTGGGCCTGCTGGTGGCATACGGCATGATCGGGGTCATGAGCGGGCTCTTTGCGGGCTTCAGGTCGCAGCTCGACACTTTCGACAATTTCTTCAATCTGCAGTGGTCCGTGGCTCCCGCCTCTCTGGTCATCGCGTATTGCCTGGGAGTGTTGGTGGCAGGGGCGGTGGTCGTCTTCGCCTCATGGCGGGTCAGCCGCATGAACATCGTGTCCGCGATTCGCAACCTGCCCGAAGCCGTGAGATCGCGCCACGAATCTCTGTGGTGGCGTTTGGGCCAGGTTTTCCTGATCTTGCTTCTGTTGGCTGGCGGCAGTCTGCGGTTTGGGGCGGAATTTTCGGGCCGGAACCTTGTCCCCGTGCAACTTTTCGAGAGCCTGCTGCTGGCCGGGGCGGCGGGCCTGGTACATATGCTGTGGGGCTATTTCTGGCCCTTGGATGATCGGCGGAGTCATGTGGTCCCGGGCGGCACCGGACTGGGCCTCTTGGCCATCTGGATCTGGCCTTGGGTCGGCACGCAGACGGAGATGGCCTTTCCGGACGATCCGGAGCTGCTCATGCTGTCGTTCATCGTGGCCGCTCCCATTCTCCTGGTGGGTGCGATATTGACGGTAATGGGTCTGGCCCATTGGCTGGCCAAGGCCTTCGTCAGGGTGGGTGCGGGTCTGGGTGCCATCGCTCCGGCTGTGCAGTTGGCCGTGGCCTATCCCCTGGATCACAAGTTTCGGACTGGCGTGGCCATATTGCTTTTTTCCATGGTCATTGCCACGGTTGTGATCATGACTCAGTTCATACAGTCCATCGAGGTGCTTGCCATTCCCCAGGACGAGGACACGGCCGGCTTTGACATGGTCATTATGCCGGGCCTGCTGAGCGTCTTCGACCCCCTGGTGGATCTGGAAGCAGAGGCTGTCAGCCGGGATGACTTTCCCAGCGCGGGAGTGGATGTGATGGCCTCTGTTGCCGAACTGGAGGTGAAAGTGCTGCAGCTGGAGCCATCACTGGATGCAACTTCTTCCTTCTTCCATGTCCGGGGCGTGGACGCGGGCTACGTGAAACTGGCCTCCGAGATATATGGGTTCTCGCGCAAAGGGCCAGGGTATGCCTCGGATGCAGATGTATGGAACGCTCTGGCAAGTGGACAGGACGTTGCCATAGCCACGCAGTTTCCCCTGGCCACTCATGAGTGGCCCGATGACGATCCCGGTCGCAGATCCCGGGCATCGGGCGAATCGGGTCGGGGACCCGACAACTCGTTGCCGCATGTCTCTGTTGCTCTGACGGTGGATGGGGATGGCCAGACCGTGCAGAAAACGGTGCAGGTCATAGGCATTCTGGAAAGCTCCTCGACACTGGCGGGCGGTTCCCTCCAGGTTCCCCGTCGCCTTCTGGATGAACTCAATGGCGCACCCGTCATTCCCAGCCGCCACTATGTCAAGGCCGCACCGGGTGCGGATCCCAAAACGGTGGCCGTGGCTCTGGAAAAATCCCTGCTCAGCAGTGCACAGGATGTGACTCTGTTCTCTGAGGAGTTGGTAGTGCTCCAGACCATATCCAAGAGCATGTTGCACCTCTTCCGGGCCTTTTTTACCCTGGGATTGGTAGTGGGCATGACGGGTTTGGCCGTCATCAGCATCAGAGCCGTATTGGAGCGCAGGCAACAGATAGGCATGCTGAGAGCAATCGGCTACAAGTCCTGGAATGTGGCCGCCATCTTCCTCTTGGAATCCAGCTTTATTTCCTTGAGCGGCATCCTCGTGGGAGGGGCCACGGGGCTCTTTCTCGGTCAGGAGATCATCACCCGCTTCTTCGAAGCCGGATTGGACCAGACCGTGCCGATTCCATGGCTCTCGGTTCTCACCATTCTGCTCTCCACTTACGGGGTGGCCCTGCTGTCCTCTCTGCTGCCCGCCTGGCAGGCCTCGAGAGTGTATCCCGCCGAGGCTCTGCGATATGAATAGGGATCTTGTCACAACCTGCTCCCAGAGGGCCACGGGGGAACAGGGCAATCGCATCTACATGGAGCGGAATTTCGGGCATTGCCGCTATGCTGGCGGGTGCACCCGGCCCTGTGTCCATCCTGGAGGCGGTCCTTTTCATGGCCTTCGGTGCCGTGCTGGGGGGTGTCGACAGCTGGGTGGAAGTGGAGGAGTTCGGTCGGGACCACCAGGCATGGCTGGCCCGGCGGATGGCTCTGCCGCACGGCATTCCTTCCCACGACCCGTGCGTGCGGGTCGTGGCCCGGCTGGACCCCGAGGCGTTCCAGATGGGCGTTGTGGCCTGGATGCAGGCCGTGCATGCCTTGACCGCAGGGCAAGTCGTCGCGGTGGACAGCCAGACAGTGCGCCGGGCCCATGACCGGGGCCAGTCTCCCCTGCACTGGGTGGAGCGCCTTGGCCCCGGCCCATCGCCTGGTGCTGGCCCCACAGGCGGTGGGCGACCCCGCCCACGAGATCGCGGTCCTGCCCCGCCTGTGGCAGATGCTGGACCTCCACGACGGCATCGTCACGGTCGATGGGCACCCGGCGGGTCGGGCTGTCCGCGGGCCGTGGCGGCCCAGATCCAGGCCCAAGGCGGAGATTACGTGCTGGCCCTCAAGGACAATCTGCCCCATCTGCGCGAAGATGTGGTCGCCCTGTTGGCTCACGTCCGAGGCACCGACTTCCGGGACTACGCGTACCGCACAGCCCGGACCGTGGGGCAGGGCCACGGCCGCATGGAGACCCGCGGTATCGGGCCTGCCTGCAGGCCCCGCATCGCTGGCCCGGCCGGCGCAGCGGGATCATGATCGAGAGCGAGCGCTGGCTCCTGACCCCAGGACGCGCATCCCGCACCACGATGGAGACCCGCTCCAGCCTGTCCAGCCTGTCTCCGCAGGCCTCCACCCTGCTGCATGCGGCGCGCAGCTGGGGCATCGAGCACGTGATGCACTGGGTGCTGGACATCGCCTTTCGCGAAGACGAAAGCCGGGTGCGGCAAGGGCACGCTGCCCAGAATCTGGTCCTCCTGCGGCGCCGGGCCCTCCATCAGCTGCGCCGGGACACGTCGGTCCGGCTCGGCATGGCCGCCAAACGGTGCCAGGCCGGACGCAATCTGGCCTATCTCGACCCTGTGCTGGCCCCATAGCGGGACCTGGGCGTGGACCTTATATCCGAATTTTTAGATGCGATTGCCCTGCATGGGGGCAGGCCCGACACAACTCCCGGGATGAGCCACGGGTATAATCGGACGCTTGCCCACCATATTTCCAGAGGTCCAAGACATGGCGTTTACGTTACAGATTGGTGATGAGGCCCTGGCCTTTGATCTGCCAGCCACAGACGGTCAGAATTACACTTTGGACAGATTCAATGATGCTGATACCTTGGTGGTTTTTTTCACCTGCAACCACTGTCCCTTTGTTATAGGTTCCGACGAGAATACCCGGGCCACGGCCGAGGCGTTTCGGGACAAGGGAGTCCGTTTTGTCGGCATCAATTCCAACAGCGTGCATGTCGCGGCGGACGATGACTTTGACGGCATGGTTCAACGCATGTCGGAGCACAACTTCCCCTGGGTTTATCTGCGGGATGAATCTCAAGACGTGGCCCGAGCCTACGGAGCCTTGCGCACTCCCCACTTCTATGTTTTCGACAAGGATCGACGGCTGATCTACACAGGACGAGGGATCGACAATCCCCGTGAAGGAACCAAGGCCATTGTGAATGATTTGGAGCGGTGCCTCGCCGAGCACACCTCCGGTCAGGAAGTGTCGCAGCCCCTGACGAACCCCATTGGCTGCAATGTGAAGTGGATTGGGCAGGACGCCCACTGGATGCCGGAAGAGGCATGTGATCTTGTACTGGTGTAACGTGGATTATGGACAGACGCGGCCTCCCTGCGATCGCGTCCCCACCGCCACGCAGGTTTTTTGGGGCGGATGACAGTGGGATGGTGAGTGCCACAGACTCTGCCAAGAACCTAATCCGCTGAATAACCGGCAGGTAAACTCACAGCGACCGTGAGTTTGGGGTTTTGTGTCGATACCGGTGTTGTTAATACGTGTTGATGTGCGGTATCCCGCCCTCTGTGCCCCACAGCAGCGCGAGGGACATAGACCGCATGGCGGCGCTCTGGGAGTACCCCTGCGTGCTCCGCACCCACCGGTGCAACTGGCCCCGCCACACCGCATGCCCCCTCATGGCGGTGCACCTCGCTGCCTTGCCCACCGGGTGCCGGTCTGACGGCAGTCCCCGGTACACACTGTAGCCGTCGCGCCGGTACTTGCGTGCGTCCGGCAGCCGCGCGTACAGCCGCCCGAAGGTCTGCGCATCCCGACGGCCCACCTCACAGGCCATCCCCTGGCGACCGTCCTCCTCTTCCCCCACTGCCGTCCAGATCCACACCGCGTGGCGTTTGTCTCCACGCCGGACTTGCACAGAGCCAAGGCGATGACCTGCGCGGGCGGGGGCGTGCGCTCGACTGCGCGCTCTCGCTGAAGGACGGACAACACGCGAGCCGCCTGCTGCGCTTTGTTTTGATCCAGCCCCAGACGGTGAGTTTCTTGACCTCCCGCACGCGCGCGATCGCACTCCGATGCCGGCCTGCGCAGTACATCCTGAACGCCTGGCACTGGGTGGATTCGGCATAGTGGCTGCGGTGGCCGCCGGGCGTGAACTGGGAGTGGCACCCTCTGCACAGATCCGACTGTCTGCCGCGCGCGGTGCCGTACTGGGGCAGTCCGTGGGAGCCGCAGTGGGGGCCAGACAAGTCATCTCGGTACACTCGGGCGGACATGGCACTCTCCTCCCGGCATGGGGCCGCTTCAGGTCGCTCACCTTGATCACATCAACACGTGCTAACAATACCCGTGGCCGCAACATGTGCAGGCGGAGCGGACTCCGCCTGCACATGTTGCCTATAGTGAAATGACCCTAGGGGCCAAGGTAGGGGCGAAGCCGGATTAGTCCAGGTAAAAAAGCCGGAGGGTGCCGGCGTCGGCTTTTTTGAGCTTGGTCAGTATCGAGCTTAGCAGGGTTGGTGCTTGCACCTATAGGACCACGAAACATGTTCCTGCAGCAACTGCGCCACCTCCATATTGCCCCGTGCCCTTGCATTTTCCAGGGGGGTACGGTCACTGCTATCCAAGGCATAGGGGTTGGCACCGTACTGCAGCAGTGCCTTGGCCACAGCCACATCGTTGGAGCTAGCGGCCATGTGCAGAGGTGTACCGCCTCTTTCATCGCGTACTTCAGGGTTGGCACCATGCGTCAGCAATACCTCCACCACATCGATGCCCAAGTTGGAATATATAGCGGCCAAATGCAATGGAGTCAAGTGACCATCCAGCACATTTGGGGCATCGGGATCGGCACCGGAGCGCAGCAGGACCTCTGCAGATCTGAGACTGTTGTAAAACACGGCGGAGTGCAACGGGGTATTTCCATAGGCATCGCGCGCATTGGGCTTCTTGCCCCCGAGTGTCAATGCTAAGCTGGTCAGCCATGACCGGTCGAATTTTACCACGTAGTGGAGCAACGGCGGGATCGGAGGGCCAAAATAGACCTTCGGCCCCCTTTCACACTGCATGGCTACCTCAGGGGAGCCTCCCCGCGAGAATATTAGAGCAATCTGCCATCGGGGCTGTACCATTTCCGTTGTCCTCTGAAACCCGGGGCCATGGCAGACAACGCATCGGAAGAGAGCACACAGGACGACACCCATGACCAACGCCACGATCAGCCCTGTGCCCAAGGCGCGAAGAATTCCCTGATGGAGTGGCATGAAGGGACCACCGGTCTTGGTGTACGTTAACGTGAGTTAGGGATAAGCGGTCTCCGAGAGAGCCCGTCCCCATCGCAACGCAGGCTTCTGGGGCTGATGGCAGCAGGCCATCAATCCCGACCTCAGAGGCACCAGGAAGTTGGCTGGACTGCGGTGACGGGTGTACTCTAGTATACTCCACCTGCAAGATGTTCTTGCGCGGGCCGTTGCTGGACTCGATGAGGACACGCCGGCGGAGCAGCACCTTGTCTACCCGCGACAAGCCGGTGATGCATGTGGGACCGCAGGCGGGTGATCGGTGGCAGGCCCCGCTCGTACAACGCGGTGCACAGGGCCTGGGAGATGTATCCTTTGTCGCCCCCGAGCTGGCTACACAGAGCCTGGAGCAGTCGGGGGGCACGGGCTTAGTACTACAGTTGTAGATGGCACCATGGCCGTCTGTCCCGGTCCTGCGGGAGTTCCGATGTGGGTCCCTGCCCTCCCGCCCCCTGTGCCCGTGGACCGGGCCACCGTGACCGCCGGGCAAGCGCAGCGCGACGAGAGGGCCGACCGCCTGGCCCCCCTGTTGCGGCGGTCGGAAGTGCGGAGCCGCGCCTTGGCCTACATCGAGGGTCTGCCCAGTGCCGCGGAGCGCAAGCACGGCGGGCAACTGGCGGCAGTCCAGGGCGACGCCACCCCCTACGGCATGCCGCATCTGCGGCATCGGGCCTGCGGGTCTGCCGACGCGGCCTGCGCCGCCCTGCAGCGCTACGTGTCCGACCCCCTGGGCGATCCGCAGGGCATCCTGCGGATCGACGAGACCGGGTTTCGGAAGCAGGGTACGCACTCGGCCTGGGTGGCCCGGCAGGACCGCGGCCCGGCGTAGGCCAGGAACACCCCCACCGGGCAGTGCTCCACCCGCCCCGCCGGGCCGCGGGGACACACCCTGCTGGACCGGGAGCGGTACCTGCCGCGGGCCTGGACCGACGATCCAGACCGCCTGGCCGTCCATGTCGTCGAGGAGGTCCATGCCGCCCTGGACGAGGAGGCGTGGCAACGCCTCAGCGCCGGGGCCGGCACCCAGGGGGAGCGCGGGTATGACGGGCAGTGCCGGGCGCTGGCCGAGCCGGCCGACACGGACTGGGGGCACTATCTGCGGTTCCGGCGGCCCCTGCAGGACCCCGAGGCCTGGCAGGCCTATGGGGTGTATGCGCCCCAGACCTGTCCTACCGCCACCCTGGTGCAGGTGGCGAGCCGCCGCGGGCGCATCGAGCAGGCCTTCCAGGTGGCCAAGGGCCAGGTGGGACTGGACACATACGAGGTGCGCACGGCCCACGGCTGGGCGCGGCATGTCACGCTGGCCCTGTGGGGCCTGGCGCTCCTGAGCCGGGTGCGGGCCCACGCCGCCGCGCTGCCGCCGCCCCCCAAAAAGGGCCCGCGCCGCCTGACCGCGTGCCAGCGGGCCCGCACCCGGGCGGTGGCGTGAGCCTGGAGGAGATCTGCCGGCGGTGGTGGCGCCTGGTGCTCCAGGTACCCGCCGCCGCGGCCCAGGTCCTGGCCTGGTCACTCTGGCGCCGCCAGCATCCATGGGTGGCCCTGCGCTGTCACGGGAAATGCCGGCAGGCCAAGTTCCTTGATCTACAACTGTAGTATTAGGGGCGTCTTCGTGGCCGGACGTGAGCGCAAAGGCCCGCCACGCCCCTTTCTCGTTGACCACCCAGTGCAGCTTGAAGCCAAAAAACCAGCTCATGGAGGTCTTGCCTCGCTGGGCGATCCCCGCAAAGACCTGGTGCCGAGCGATGCGTCGGTGGTGGCAGACGGCCCATGGCGTAGAATCAATGACACTGAGGCCCATGCAGGCTCCATAGCCGCGTGTCAGGTACGCGTACCGCGGCACCCGTACTGGGGGCATCAGGGCCACAAAGCGCACATAACTGGGCAGACCGGGAAACTCGGCCCCGCAGATGGGTCTGGCGCGTGTCATAGCACTGGCAGTCCTGATAGCCGCTCGGGTGAAAGTGCATCAGGAGCGTCCTGATTACGCGGGTGGTGAGATGGGAGACCCGTCGCCGGACTGGAGGACCAGAGGGAAGTGGCTGCCGTTGCCCCTCTGGCGCGCACCGCGGCCAGAAATCGTCGCTAGCAGAGCAGGAGGAGACTCATGGAGGCACCTTGGCGGACAGTATGCAGCATGCACAAGGATACGCTCCTTGCACGCCCGAGGTGCTCTTGCTTATCCATAACTGTTGTAATGCAGGGTCGTGATCTGTCCCGCTGCCGCCTGCCCGGTCCCGGTATGTGGGCCAGAATTGGTGTGTGCGGAAGGCTTGGAGCCCCAGCCTGTCAGCGAGTAGCTTTCTCCCTGGCTTCATCAAAACTGTAACTGTTCTGCGCGAACAGAGAGGATTGGCGCGGTTTCCATGTGCGGTTCCCGACCAAGTCAAAAATACCATTGTCCAGGCTGATCGGGTAGTACCAATGGTCTAGGATGGAGATGCCAGGTGCCTTGTGGGGTGTTTCGGCATTAAGAAACAGAAGCACCTGCTGGTTTCTTTCAAGACCAGGGAAATGTCCTGCCACTGTTATCCTGCTCTTGTCGGGTACGCCGACAACTATGACACTTGGACTCGCACCGCGCAGAGTCTCTGTGACCGTGACTTCATGAAATACAATGGGTATGCCCCCGCCTTGCTTTTCTGCAGGATCCGAAGTGCCGTAGTCAATCTCCCGACCCACAACACGTCCTATGGTACCGCGGACTACAAGATCAGATGCCGCCGACAGGTCCTCAATGGACTCGTAGACGGGCATATCGATAAACATCACCATGGAAGGAGAATCTTCCTGAGCCGCAAACCAAACCGTTGCAATCAGAACAGGCACCAACAAGATGGCCGCCAACAGGGGCAACACGATTTCGCGATGCCGGGCAATGGAAATGGTCATGCACAATATCCTTTCTGATAAGGGGTTGTCCATCCCAAAAGGTCATGCAGGCTCTGCAGCATGAGGTGTGTCATGACCTACCGGATCCAAGCTGCCGTGGCTGTGGGGCTGCGATGTGATCGGCGACCAGGGATTCTTGGGGACCACCGGGCTACGGGGCCACGCCGAACGCCAAAGCCACCGGATCGGGACTCTCACCCGGATCCATCACGGCACACCCCGCCCGCGCGAAACCACTGGCTCCATCGTGTGCGCGAGCGCATTGAAGGCACCTTTCACGCCGTGCAGCACACCGGACGCCACCTGGAACACCTGTGGCGCAAAACGGTCGTGGGGCTGGTCATCCATGTCATGGCCAAGATGAGCCGTCACACGCTCCAACGGGTCTTGCGCCGCTTCTGGGGCTTGAATGTCCCATCTTTCACGACCGTTGCGGCCATATAATTCCACAGCAGACGTACATTGAGACCTGAGTATATAGCGTTCAAGGTAACGGATTCCCGGGTTTGAATCAGTGACCGGATTGGAGTGGGACAGGTGATGATGACAACTGCATCCAAGATCAAGGACCTGGAAATTTACCGCCTGTGGGTGCCTACCCGGGAGGCAATCCGGCGGGAGATGGAGCGGGCCCATATTCACCTGTGGTCTGAAGTGGAGGTCATTCGTGTGACTCTGGAATCAGGCGTGGAGGGGGTGGGCGAAACCATCGTCAACTACACTTGGGGACGACCGCGGCAACCGGAGAAAGCCATCGGGCGGAATCCCGCGGAACTGATGTGGGACGACCGGTGCGGCGCAGGCTTGCAAATGGCGCTTCTGGATGCCGTGGGCAAAGAGCTGGGGGTTCCGGTGCACCGTCTCTTGGGGGTTCCGGTACGCATGCACTGTCCCATTTCCCACTGGGGCCACGACATGCCGCCGGAGCTCTATGCACAGGAAGCACAGTGGGCTGTGGCACGGGGCTATACCAGCATGAAAATCAAGACCCGGCCCTGGTTCGATGTGCGCGAGACTCTCCGGCAAATCAGCGCCTGCACTCCGGACGGGTTTCAGATCGATGCCGACTGGAATGATTTCCTGCTGTCAGGCCCCAATGCGGTTGCCGTCATGCAGGAACTGACCCGCGATTTTCCCCAGCTGTCCCTGGTGGAAGGGCCCCTGCCCGTGGAAGACAGCGACGGCAACCGCAGTCTGATGGAGGCCATTTCGATTCCCGTGGCCCACCACTATGCGGACGCCTTGGCCCGGCGCATTCTGGATGGGAAAGTCTGTGACGGTTTTGTCATGGCGGGCGGCGTGTCCCAAGTCATGCGCGGGGGTCTTACTGCCGCCTCGCTGAACATGCCGTTCTTCCTGCAGATGGTAGGCACGGGCTTGACCACAGCCCTGGCGACTCATTTGGGAGCCGTGCTGTCTCATGCCCAATGGCCTGCAATCACGTGCCACGAGATATACGAAAATGATCTCATAGCGTCCCCGATGTCCATCTGCCAAGGCTATGTCGAGGTCAGTGCACAGCCTGGCCTGGGCATCACCCTGGACATGGAAGCCGTCAGTCGATATGCCATGCAGGGCTCCGAGCCCGCAGTGCCTCCCCGTGTTCTGCAATTCAGCAGATCCAACGGCATGGAAGTCTATTTTGCCGACAATTCGCATAACCTGTCGTCGGTCTGGTCCTATTTCAAGCAGGGCAATCAACCGGTGTGCGAACGGGGCGTGAACATGATCATGTGGGAGACGGCAAGCAGCCCGGAACTCAAGGAAATCCATCGTCGGGCACAACAGAGCGGCCCCGTTGTATGTTTTCGGGGGCAGACTTCATGAAAGGCATTGTCGACGAGCATGTGGTCATAGCCGGCGCCGCGGAAGGCATGGGGCAAGTCATGGCTGTCATGTTCGCCCAGCAGGGGGCAGTGTTGACCCTGTGGGACCGGAATCCCCAGGTGCATGAGGTGGCCACTGCAGTGGGAGGGCAGGCTGAGACCGTGGACGTGACGGATTGGACTGCAGTCCGTGCGGCTGCCGCAGACGCCGAAGAGCGGAAGCCGGTCACCCATGTGCTCTATGTTGTCGGCATGGGTTCAGGCAAGTCCGGTTACCCTTTCTGGAGACTGAAGCCGGCGGACTGGCCCGCTGTGTACAACGTGAACGTGCAAGGAGCGGTCAACGTGGTCCATGCCGTGGTAGAGCCCATGGTGTCACGCCGGAAAGGCAGCTTTGTCTTGCTTTCATCCGTATCGGGACAGTTTGGGGCCCAAAACGATCCTCCCTACAGCGCGGCCAAGGCTGCCCTCATCAGCTTTGGCCAGGTCATGGCCATGGATCTTGCGGCATTCTCGGTCAGAGCCAACCTGATTGCCCCGGGGATCGTGGACACGCCCATGCAGAAGAGGGTCTATGCCGCCAATGTCGCACGGCTGCCTGAGAGCGAACGGCCTGACTACGAGGCTTGGCTCCAGGCAAAACTGGCCAAGATGGTTCCCTTGAATCGTCCACAGCCTCCGGAAGACATCGCGCAGGCGGCTCTCTTTCTGTGCTCGGATGCAGCCCGGAACATCACCGGCCAGGTCCTCAATGTAGATGGTGGCTGGATCATGAAGGGATGAGGCACAGGTTCGCCGGATTCCCGGGGACCAGGATCCAATTCAACCTCATTGGGACCAGATTCAGCCAGATCGAATTCCAGAAGGCCCTCTATGTAACAGTGCTTCCACCTCGTCCTTGTAGGGCAAGAGGCTGCCAGTTCCCATATGGGTGACTGCAGCCGCCCCCACGGCATTGGCCATCATGCCCGCATCATGGAGGGATTGGCCCTGTAGCAGGGCGGCGATGAACCCTGCCGCAAACGAGTCCCCCGCCCCAATCGTGTCTACCACTTCCACGTTGAAGCCTGGGCACTCCCACCTCTCCAGGGCCGACACTATCTGACACCCTCGGGGTCCGGTCTTGATGACCACCAAGGAAGGGCCTGCCTCCAATAGAGCCTGGGCCGCCGCCATGGAGTCTGCTTGTTGCGACCAGGCACAAATCTCCTCTTCCGTGGCCAGCAACACATCCGTGGTTGTGATGGCCGGTGCAACCAGGTCCGACCAATACGCCTCCGGTCCCAGATCCAGGCAGACCAGCCCTCCATGCGCTTGGGCGTGTCGCATGCAGGTCAAGGTGTTTGCAGCGCCTTCCAGGGCATCTGGCGTAAGTGCATACCCTGTAGTGAACAAGACGGTGGCCTCTTCCATGGCAGTGAGCCAGGAGGATTGGAAGGAAATCGGATGGGACAGTGTCCAGCCGCCGGCGAAAACGTGTTCTCCATTCTGGGCCACCACATTGACGGACAGAGGCGTGGTTTGATTCGGAGCAAACAGAGTGCCCTGCAGGTCGATGCCCTCGGTTTCCAGGATGTCCGCCACGAGCTGGCCGGCCACATCATCTCCCAAGGCGCCAATGGCAGAGGTCTTCAACCCCAGTCGCACTCCCATGATCAGCGTGTTGCCGGTGCCGCCCGCCTCCCACTGGGTCCATGCCGAATGCTGGTGTTTGCCCGCTTCCAGAGGAAGCGAGGATATGGGCAGAATCAGATCCATTGCCAAACCGCCGATGGTGGTCAGGTCCCACTTGCGTTGAGGCAGACTTTCCCAGCGCCGATCTCCAGCGGCAGGTGCTTGAGTCATTCCATCTCCCTGGGCAGACGAGTGAACCGCCGGCGACGAACACCAGCAATAATCACAGCGGCGAGAAAAGGCAACACAGGCAAGGCAATGGACCAGCCCAGCTGTCCCGAACCCAAGACCCGCACCGTCCGCTGACTGCCCGGAAATGGGTTGCCGGCAGCGTCTTCCAATTGGATCCTGGTCCCCAGAGGCAAGGCTGCAGCGTCCAATTCATACCCGTAAAAATCTGGGCGACGCTCTCTCAATCTCTTCAGGTCAGTTGTGGTCTGGTCGTGAATCTCATAACCCAGAGCCGCGCCGGTAATTTGGCGGACGGCATAGGGTCTGCGTTCGATGCGCACAATTTCCCGCCCCCGCTGGTATACCACCAGCTGCGCATCCTCGATTTCGGCCAACTGGAACCAGGCAAAGCGATCCGGCCGCCCACCCCAGGACTGTGGGTCCAACAGGCGGGAGAGATAGAGTTCCCGATATTCGACTTGGAAAAAGGGCTGCAGATAGGCTTTGGCATCGCCGCGCAGATAAATGCCTTCCCCCGCATCCCGGGAAGTTTCCGGGAACGTGTAGCGGTCATGGGGAATGACCGAAAACGCGATGCCTTCTCCAGCGGCGTCAAAGACCACCAATCTCTTCCGGCTGCCCGGTACGGGCTCCCCCTGGGGATTCTGCAGAATTATTTGGTATGTCCCGGCCGGCAAGTCGAGGGCGTGGCCGCGATTTACCTCGGTACTGGAATAGTAGAAAGGTTCCGGTTCTCGGGGCGGTGCAGGGGGGGCCCCTTCCAGCTCGCCCGCCGCGATCGCGGCATCCAGGTCCTGGCGGTATTGCAACGTATCCTGAAAGTACTGCAATACCGCCTGCCGGTATGCGGAGCGGGCGGTATCGAACCGTTCCCACTGGACCCGGGCCTGGTCGCCCACAAACAGCTGGCCTGGGCTGGCGCCTTTGCCTTCCGCATATTGAATCACATATTCCGTCAGCTCCGCGCGGGCGACTTCGCGGCCGGCCCGGCGAATCACCAGAGTCCCTTCAATCTGTTCGTTCAGGGCATCCAGATCGGCTTTTTGCTGGTTGGTAATGGGCCAGAAGTACACCAGGGTGCGCCGCAACGAGACGACTGACGGCACGTCGGCCACCAGATAAAGGGTGTTTTGATCCTCCGTATAGTAGGAACTCTCATAGGCGTCGCCCAAGTGCGCATTGACGAGGTATACCCGCTCTTCGGTCCGGACGGGATCCTGGGCCAGGACACCAGTGACCAGGCCGGGCAGCCACAGCCACAACCCCAGGCCGGTCCAGCAGACCCGGCCCAATCGCCTTCCGTTCACAGGCGAATTCCGCGCGGCAGCAGGAACCGGACACTGCCCGCCGTCAGCACGGCGGCATACACGGTCGCGACTCCTACCGTGACCCAGACACTCGCGGTATGGCCCCGGCGAATGGCTTCCGTGCCTTTGGCCAGCAGACCAAAGGGCGAAATCCAACCCAGGATCCGGTTGACCGCATCCAGTACTTCCCTCAGCACGCGGACCGGATCGTAGTATTGGCTGGCCGACGGGGCCAGGGTCAGGAGCAGGGGGCCGAACTGGGCGGCCAACAGCAGCAGGGTAATGGCCATGAACCACCCCAAGGCGGCACGCAATTTGCCGGTAGCGGCCGCCAGGCAAATGCCGAAGGCCATAAGATACAGTGTCACCGGAATCGAAATGCCGATGATCGCCCATGTGGAGGCAGGCAGCAAGAACCGGCTGATCAGGGCCAGAACGCCGTACCCACAGGTGCCCAGCGCCACGGCTGCCCCATAGGCGGTGGCACTGGCCAGCATTCTCCCTCCAACATATGCTGTGCTGTCGATAGGACCATAAAAGAGGATTTCCAGGGTCCCGCGCTCCATCTCCCGGGCCATCGTCGTGATGACCGCCAAGGTCAGAAAGAAGGAGATGACCAGTACGAAGCTGTACACCGGCAAATTGAACGAGTGGGACAGGACGTTGAGGCCACTCTCCGCCACTGTGTCGATGTAATTGATGAAAAAGAGATAGGACGCCAGAGCGCCCAGCCAGAACACTACCAGCGTACCGGGATTCAAGAGCAAGGTCTTGGTGTCCCGGAGCCAGATGGTTTTCAGGGCCCAGTACCGATTGGTCGGGGCGCAGGCGCGGCCCCTGGGCTCCCCGCGGCTCTTCATGGCGCGTCGGCGCTGGTCCAGTCCTGCAGCTTCTGATCGGTCAGGGATACAAACGCCTGCTCCAATGTCACCTCCTCCATCTGCATCTGCACTATGACTCCGTCCTGCCGCGTGATGGCCTTGGACACCCGGGCCCGCGTGGCCACCATATCATCGGACTGCAGGGAAACTGTCAGCTGCTTTTCCGTACAGGTTACCGCGTGCACGCCGGCAACGTCCTGCACGTGGCCCGCGATGTCCCGGGCGGCACCGGCCAGTTCCACGAACAGCCGGGCCTGGGGCTGCCATCGGGCCTTGATGTTGGACACGGAATCTTCCGCCACCAGCCTGCCTTTGTGCATGATGCCAACTCTGTCGGCCAGCTGTTCCACTTCCGTCAGCAAGTGGGAGGAAATCAGCACGGTGCTGCCGCGGGCAACCTCTTCCTGCAACACCTCGCGGATCTCGACTACGGCCTTGGGATCCAGGGCGCTGACGGGTTCGTCCAGTACCAGCAATTCGGGGCCGTGCAACAATGCCCGAATGAACCCGAGTTTCTGCTGCATCCCCCGCGAGAAACTCCGGGCGCGGGCATCGGCTGCGGCCGCCAGGCTGAAGCGTTCCAGGAGCGTGGCAATGCGCTTTTCGAGATCCTGGACCCGGTACAGGGTGCCAAAGAACCGCAGGTATTCACGGGCGGACATGTCATCGTAGAATACCTGCTGTTCGCCGACCACACCGATCCTTTGCCGAGTCGCAAAGTCCCGCTTTGCCGCCGGCTGGCCAAAAATCCAGGCTTGACCCCGGGTAGCGGTCTGCAAACCCAGCAGGATCTTGATCGTGGTCGTCTTGCCTGCCCCATTGGGTCCCAGGAAGCCGTAGACCTCATTGGGTTCTACGGCCAGTGAGACATCCCGTACAGCGGCAAAGTTGCCGAAGGACTTGGACAGGGCGTGTGTTTGAATGACAGCTGACATGCCTGCAAATTCGGTGTGCAACAGGAAGCCCTATCATAATATATGCATGTCGGGGCCCCTGCTGCCGTGCTGATCCTGACAGCTCTGCCTGTCTCTGTCCAGTACAGTATTATGGCCTTGATGACATGCCGCGCGGCCCTCCGCAGGGCAAGATCTTTCATGGGGCTGCTTCTGTAATCAAGGGATGGCAATGCGCCATGGTCCAGACTCCGGCATCCCGTTTCCTTGCGCGGCTTGAGAGCCGTGCTCCCGGTTTCGCGCAACGCCTGCAATCCATCGTCACGCCGGAACGCACGTTTGACGTGTTCCGCCAGATTGCCGACACCTATGCACCCTCCTTGACCGCGGGACACACCCGAGCGCCGGTCCTGGCCGGTCTGTTGCAGGCGGCACAGGCCGAAGGGCTGCTGGCGGAGCGGGTAGACTTTGAGTGCAATCATCTGCACACCGGTGTCGCCGCGGCGTTCCTGGGGGCGCGCGACGCGCTGCGGACCTGGTCGGTGTCCCACCTGGACCATATCAGCTACCTGACCGAGCCGCGTCAGGCAGACGGGTACCCACTCGTGCCCTTCTGCCAATCACGCCAAAATCAAGGCAGTCGTCCCGGACTGGCGCTGCGTTTTGACACCGCCCAGGGTCAGGCCGCCGTGCAGGCAGCAGGGGAAATCGTTACCGGCAGCGCCGGGCCAGAGGGTGGGGAACCGGTCCATTTCTTCAAAACGGATGTCCCGGATCTGCCTTTGGCGACCCGGATCTGCTATGCCACGGCAGCCGAATGGGACCGGAAAACCAATATGGTGTACGGTTGTATCGACAACGCGGCCTGTTGTACCGCACAATTGCTGGCGGTCCTGGTGACGGCTCCCTACCGGCCGGATGTCATGGTACTGTGGACGGATGAAGAAGAGGGCGTGGTCGATGCCGGGCCCCCCACTTTTGCCCGCGCCGCGCTGCGCCTGGTGCATCGCACGCCGCCGACATTGTTGCCCAATCTGGTTTTTGTCAGCGATATTCAGGATCTGCTGTTTACCGAGGGCGTGGATCCCCGGGACCCCGGATACTTTGGACATGGAGCCAGCATGGAAGGGTATGCCAGTCGCACCCGGGGGGCGGTCACGCCGCCGCGGCTGCAGGCGGCGATGCGGGATTTGGTCCAGGCGATACAGGGCTTGCATGTGAATGTGCGGGAGACCGGCCGCTACGTCAACCGCAGCGACGATGTTGCTTTGGTTATGGCCACTCCCAATGTGGTCTTTCTGAGTTGTCCGGGCGCGTTTACCCACTTTCAGGAGACGCCCCGCGCCAGTGTGCTAGACATCATGCACTTGGCCAAGGTGTTGGCCGTGTCGTGGATGGCAGCCCAGAATCGGGAATGGCGCGCCCGGTTTTCCGCATAATCGCGTTGGCGGCACAATCCACGCAACCTTACATTCCATGTCTCCTGTTCCCCCGGCCCTGATCACCATTTCCAATGTCATCATTGACGACATTGTGCGCTGGAACGGGCAGACGCATATGGGTGTGCTGGGAGGCTCGGGGACCCATGCAGTGGCCGGCATGCGGGTGTGGTACCGCGAGCCCATCGGATTCTCGGCCTATCTGGGCGCGGACTTTCCGGCGGACTTGCGGCCGGCTTTGGACGCTTTGGGCCTTGCGGACCAGGGTTTGATCACCCGGCCCCGTGCAGCGACACCGCGGGCGTGGCAAATCTTTGAGGAGGACGGTCGCCGTTCCGAGGTGTTTCGGACCTCCCTGGCCGAGTTCTGCGCACACTCCAGCGATTTTGCGCGGGTACCGGCCCACTGGTGGAATGCCCAGGCTTGCCATATTCAGGTGGGCGCCAATCTGGCCCGGGTGCGGCCTGCGCTGCAGAGGCTGAAAACGGGCCGCGTAGCCGCGTTGGTCCTCTATGAACCGCAGGAAACCTGTCTGGAGGAGCCCCCGGCCCACTGGAAGCCGGTGCTGGCACTGGCGGATGTCGTCTTTCTGAATCGACTGGAAGGCCAGCGGTGGACCGGATGCCGGGAGCCTGTGGACATGGCGGACCGGATCCAGGCGTGGGGAGGGCAGGACCTGGTCATTGGTCAGGGCCCTGATGGAGCATTGGCCCGCACCCGTGCCGGAGAATCCTGGCAGATCACGGCCTTCCCGGTGGCGGCGGCGGACGATACCGGCGGCGGCAATGCGCTCAGTGGAGGCCTGCTGGCCAGCAGATTGCAGGGGGCGGAGTTTCTGACCGCGGTCCAGATGGGTGTGGTCAGCGCCAGTTTTGCGGTGACGCAATTCGGTCCGCATCCGGATCCCGGAAATGTCGCGGCCGTGGCGGCGGAGCGTCTGGCCTGGGTGCGACAGCACACCCGGGTAGTGGCGTGAACCGGCAATCTGGCGGCTGTTTGGGCTCGTTCAGTATAATGGCATAATGGCGACAGTGCTTCCCTAACGGCGGGATTCCCAGGCACACGGTCGTTGTCCTGGCGACTTTGGCGGATCGTGTGGGCGATCCGGACAGGGAGGCTCGCCTAATCGTCGGACTTTGGTCTTCATATCTAGGAGAGTGGCAATGCGTGTTTTGACAATGACGTGGCTGATCGCTGTAATCAGCGCAATGGCCCTGGCGGCCTGTGTCGTGGCCCCGGCCGAGCCGGCTGCGCCCGATATGATGGAGGAACCGGGTCCTGCCGGCCCCGTCACATTGCGTTTCTTGGCGATTACCGATGATGACCAGCTGAATGCCTGGCGCGAGATTCTGGAGGAATTCCAGAAGCTGGACGATGGCAAGTATTCCTATGTGGAAATTGAGTTTGAGACTGTGCCGTTTCGGGAGCTGTTCCCCAAAATCGAGTCCTCGGTGGCAGTGGGTTTGCCCTGGGATCTGTTCCAGGCCGACGGCCCTGACATGAAGCATTACGGCTTCAATCGGGTCATCACGCCGCTGACCGACTATTTCAGCGACGAGGAAATGAGCCAGTGGTTCCCGCAGTCCATTGAGGAAGGCAGCTTCCGCGACGAGTTCCTGGGGCCGCCCATCATGCAGTCCTGCTCCCTGATGATGTACAACCGGGACATGACGGACGCCGCGGGCATTGCGCCGCCCGGCACAGTGGATGAGGGCTGGACCATGGAGGAAGCCATGGCCGCCTGGGAAGACACCACGGTCGATGAAAACGGTGATGGCGTGCCGGAAGTCTGGGGCGTGCGCTGGGGCCAGGGCACTTGGACCGGTGACTACGAACACGGCATTTTCCGGCGTTCCAACGGCACGGTCGGCAGCCCGACCCATGCGGGCATGGGCGAGGACGGGATCACTTTCCGCGGGTATCTGGATACGCCGGAAGCCGTGGCGGCGATGCAGTTCTACCAGGACATGCATCTGAAGAACAAGGTCACTCCCGTGGAACCTATCCCGGAGATCTTCGAAAGCGGCCAATCCGCCTTCATGATCACCCCGGACAACCGCATCGGCGCCTTGAATCGAATTCACGGCGAGGGCGGCTTCAATTGGGGGGTGACCAACATCCCGTATTTCCAGACTCCCGTGTGCCATACCGGAAGCTGGCACTATGGCATCTCCCCCAACACCGAACATTTTGAAGAGGCTCTGGCCTTTGTTCGGTATGCGTCCAGTGACGCTGGGGCCCGCATTTGGTACAAGCATGTACGCCAGTTGCCGGCCAACATAGGTCTCTTCAACGAGCTGGACGAATACAGCGAAGACGGCAACCAGCGCATCTGGCTGGATGCCATGAACACCTTCGGGATTCCCCGCATTCAGACCCCGGGCTATACGGAGTACCAGCAGCTCTTTGCCGAGGCTGCCGGCAACATTACCTTTGGGGCCGATCCGCAGGAGCAGCTCAGCGCTGCCGCCCGTCGCATCGAGGGACTGGTGGCCAAGTATGCGGGCTGGAACGAATAGTCGGCTGTAGCGCGTTAACCCTTCGCGGTAGTCCGGGCATGACCGTCATGCCCGGACTACCGGTTTTTTCTGAATGATGGTTGCGTCGTCTTCGCCGCAAGCCTTGCGGGGCTGGCACAGACTTTGGAACCGGCAGAACCGCTATTACGTGATAGCGTTTCTGTTCGTGCTGCCCGCCCTGGTCAACTTTGCGATCTTTCGCTACTTGCCGATTCTGGCCGCCCTGCGGGCCAGTCTGTATCAGTACTCCCTGCTGGGCGGGTTCGGCGACTTCGTGGGGCTGGACCAATATCAGGCGATCTTCGCGGATTCCTATTTTCGGAATTCGCTCTGGGTGACCTTGAAGTTCACACTCTACAAGGTCCCCCTGCAGGTGCTGTTTTCCCTGTTGCTGGCCCTGTATCTGACGCGGCAGACTGTGGCCACGGCGCTGGTGCGGAGTGCCATCTTCACGCCGGTGGTGACATCGGTGATCGTGGTGTCGGTGCTGTGGTCCATGATGTACCACTCCCAACTGGGGCTGATTAACAGTCTGCTGTCGATCGTGGACATTCCGCCGCAGGCGTTTCTGTCCAACCCCCGGCGGGCCCTGCCGGCCCTGACCGCCATGATGATCTGGAAGGACGTAGGCTTTTCCATGATCATTCTGATGGCCGGTCTCAAAGGCATTCCCCATGTATACAGCGAGGCGGCTGTGGTGGACGGCGCACGGCCCTGGGAAGTGCTCTGGTACATCACGTTGCCGCTGTTGCGCCGCGTCATGATGTTTGTGGTGGTCACGCAGACCATCTTTTCATTTCAGGTTTTTGTCCCGGTCTATGCCATGACCCGGGGCGGGCCCCTGGAAGCCACCAAAGCGGTGGTCTACTACATTTACCAGTACGGTTTTCTGTTCCAGGACATGGGCACAGCCAGTGCCATGTCCATGGTGACCCTCTTCATCCTGCTGACCATCAGCCTCGTCCAGATGCGGGTGTTCCGGTCTGAAGTGGCTACCTGAAAGACTGCGGAACCGGAACCATGGCCCTGTTAGAGGATCTCAGCAGCAACCTGCACCGCGAGCCGGTCGTGCACACCACCCCGCCGGCCCACCGCCGGACCTGGAGCCATCTCTTGCTGGAAGCCGGCCTGGGACTTTCCTATGGCATTCTGTTTCTGGTTTTCACGGTGCCTTTCCTCTGGATGTTTTTTGGCAGTGTGCGGGAAGAAGCGGAGATATTCGCCCACCTCTATCCCTTCACCTGGAAGACCCTGCTGCCCATTGAGTGGACACTCAAGAGCTATGCCGACATCTTTGGCATTTCGGCCGATGGCCAAAAGTACGGACTGCAGTTCCAGCGGTTCCTGGCGAACAGCTTCTTTGTGTCCTTTGCTGTGGTATGCAGTTCGCTGGTCATCAATACGCTGGCCGCGTATTTCTTTGCCCGGCTCAAGTTCCCCTTCAAGACAGGGTTGCTGGTGTTTGTCGTGGCCACCATGCTGGTGCCGTTTCAGGCCACGATCGTGCCGCTCTACATCGTGGTGGATGCGCTGGGCCTGGCCAACGCCTTCTCGGGACTGATCCTGCCGTGGTATGCCAGCCCCTTTGTGATCTTTGCCCTGATGCAGTTCATGCAGGACATTCCCATCGACCTGGATGAGGCGGCGGTCATGGACGGGGCCAATCTGTTGCAGATCATGTGGCGCATCATAGTGCCGCTGACGATACCGGGACTCATTACGATGGCCCTGCTGGAATTTCAGTTCATCTGGAATCTCTTCTATTGGCCCTTGATCGTGATCAGCTCGCCGCAGCTGCAGATGATTCAGGTGGCCATTGCCACCCAGACCACCCAGACCCAGACTTTCTGGGGCCGTACTTTCGCGGCTTCCGTGACCGCATCTCTGCCGGTGATTGTCATGTTCCTGATTCTGCAGCGTTATTACGTGCAGGGTGTCGCCATGACCGGCCTGAAGGGATAACTGTCATCCACAGGAAATTTTCATGCCCCACCCGCGCAAATTCATCTTCGATACGGATCCGGGCGTGGATGACGCCATGGCCTTTCTCTTCGCCCTGGCATCGCCGGAACTGGAACTGGTCGGTGTCACCACGGTCTTCGGCAACGGCGGGATCAGGACCACGACCCAGAATGCCTTGCGGCTGGTGGAACTGGTCGATCGGTCGGACATTCCGGTCGTGGCCGGGGCCGCCCGCCCCCTGCTGCATCCCTATACGGGCCGGGGCGCGCGCGTACACGGCGCGGACGGCTTTGGCGAAACCCATCTGCCGGCCCCGACCGGGAAACCGCAACCGGGTCATGCCGCCCAGTTCATTGTGGACCGGGTCATGGCCGATCCGGGCAGGATTTCCCTGGTGGCGGTGGGGCCGTTGACCAATCTGGCATTGGCCGTATCCCTGGAACCGCGGATTGCCCAGGCGGTCCGCCAGGTGGTGATCATGGGAGGTTCCGCGGCGCGCCCGGGCAATGTGACCGCCGTGGCCGAGGCCAACATTCACAACGACTCGGCCGCCGCGCGCATCGTGTTTGATGCCGAGTGGCCGTTGAGCATGGTGGGCCTGGATGTCACCTGCGCTTCGATCATGTCGCCGGAATACCTGCGGGCCCTGTCCAAAATGGGCAACAGGGCCACGGACTTCATTGCCAGGATCGTGCCGTTTTATTTGGATTTCCATCGCAGTCGCGGCGAAAACGGAATTTATGTGCACGACTCTTCGGCTATTGCCTATGCTATCGACTCGTCCCTCTTCAAGGTGAAGACCATGCCCGTGTACGTGTGTGTGGAGGAAGGCAAGGTGGACGGGCAAACGATTCCGGATTGGAGTGTGACCTGGTCCGGCAGCAGCAAGGTCAATGTCTGTCTGGAAGTGGACTCGCCCCGCTTGCTGGCCATGTACCAGGAAAGATTGGCCACCTACTAGACTGTTTTGGCGGAAAACCGGACAGAGCGGGGCCATGGGTCCCCAAAGGACCAACATACAACATGACCGAAGCACGTTTGCGGGATGGAATCCTGGGTTCCCTGGCGACGGCCGGGCTGGGTGACGCCTTGGGTGCGGCAACCGAGCAGTGGACCACGGCGGATATTTATGCCGCGCATGGCGGTCCGCTGCGGGACATCCTGGAACCGCCGCCTGACACTTTTGCCGGGGCTGCCGGCAATGCCCGGGGCCAAATCACGGACGACGCCAGCCAGATGTTTTACATGGCGGAGGACATCATTGCCGCAGACGGCCGTCTGGACGAGGAGGTATGGCGTCACTGCCTCTTGCGTTGGGCCTCCGAGTCACCGCACATCGCCAATATGGGGCCGTCTACGCGCCCTGTGGTAGAAGCGTTGCAGGCCGGAACGGACCCCTATCAGGTGGGGTTGGTGGGCACCTCCAGGCGACATCTGGCCAGCATGGGCGCCACCAACGGGGCTGCCATGCGTGTGGCCCCGGCGGGCCTCATTCATCCGGGAGACATCGAAAGCGCCTGCCAGGCCGCTGCCAGCACCTGCTTTCCCACCCACAGTACCAATGTCGGTCTTGCGGCGGCCTGTGCCATTGCCAGCGGCTGTGCCGAGGCCCTGACGGCCTCGGCTGATCTCTATTCGGTGGTGCAGGCTACAGTGGCCGGGGCCCGCAGGGGTGAGGAGTTGGCCGCCGCCCATGCACACGGGCGCATGGTGCCGGGGCCTTCCATTGCCCAACGCATATCCCTGGCGGTGCAGCTGGCGCTGGAAGCGGAAAATCTGGAGGCGATGCTGCACAGGACAGAGGGGTTGATCGGCAACTCGGTCATGGCCTGTGAGTCGGTCCCGGCGGCCGTGGGCCTGTTTGTGTTTGCCCAGGGGGATCCGTGGGAGACCATTGTCGGGGGAGCCAATCTGGGGAACGATACCGACACCATAGCGGCCATCGGGGGCTCCCTGGCCGGAGCCCTCCGCGGGTTTCAGGCGGTGCCTGCCGACCAGTTTGGTCTGTTCCGTGCGGCCAACCTGGCCGAACACGACGTGGAAGCCATCGCGGACGGGCTGGTACAAGTAGCAATGAGGAATCTTGATGCGCAAAGTCATAATTGATTGCGATCCGGGTCACGACGATGCCCTGGCCATTTTCCTGGCCGGCCAGCACCTGGACGTGCTCGGCATTACCACCGTAGCGGGCAACCAGACCCTGGAGAAGGTCACGGTCAATGCCCTGAAGGTGTTGGCCTTGATGGGCCGGACGGGGATTCCGGTGTACAAGGGCATGCACACGCCTTTGCTGCGGCCTCCCTACCACGCGGGTCATATTCACGGCGAGACCGGCATGGACGGACCGACATTGCCGGTGCCCAGGCAGGAAGTCGAGAAAATGCATGCTGTCGACTTCCTGATTGAGACGGCCCGGGCTGTGGACGATGTCTGGATCGCACCTCTGGGGCCTCTGACCAACGTGGCCATGGCGTTCCGCCAGGCGCCGGACATTGTCGGGCGCCTGGCCGGCCTCAGCATCATGGGGGGCAGCCTGACCCATGGCAACGCCACACCGATGGCCGAGTTCAATATCTGGTTTGATGCGGAAGCGGCCCGCATTGTCTTTGAGAGCGGCGTGCCCCTCAAGATGTGCGGTCTGAACCTGACACATCAGGCCAATGCCACGGACGATCTCATCGCGCGCATTGCCGGTCTGGGCAACCCTACCGGCCGTGCGGTAGCGGAACTGCTTGCCTTCTATTTGGGTACCGTCACCCGGTCCGGCGGGATTCGCAAAGCGGCGTTGCACGATCCGTGTGCCATAGCGGCCTTGATCGATGACACCCTGATCGATTTTGAACCCATGCACGTTGCGGTGGAAACCGTCGGCACGGCCACCTACGGCATGACGGTCTGCGACTATCGCCATTTGCGGGGTTTTGGCACGGCGGATGTGGAAAAGGGTCCTTTGCGCGGCCAGCCAGCCAATGTCGAGGTGGGCATGTCCATCCGGGAAGAGGCGTTTCTGGACATGCTGGTCGGTGCCCTGCAAGCCTACTGACAAAGGGATCCCATGGCTATTCCTGTCGTTTTGGATGTCGATACCGGAGTGGACGATGCGTTGGCCTTGCTCCTGGCCGCGCGGGCACCGGCCTTGCAGCTACTGGGGGTTACCTGTGTACACGGCAACGTGAATCTGGAGTCCGTGTGTCGGAACACGTTGCAGGTGCTGGAGGCTGCCGGCCGGCCGGATGTCCCCGTGGCCCGCGGCAGTGCCGCCCCCCTCCAGGAAAAGCCGGTGGGGGCCTCGCATGTCCATGGCCGGGACGGTCTGGCCAATCTGAGTGCGAGTCTGCCGGTGCCGTCCACATCCGTGGCCGCGATGGAAGCCGTGCCGTTTCTGGCATCTGCACTGGCCGCCGCGCCGCCGCCGGTCACTCTGGTGCCGCTCGGCCCTCTGACCAATATTGCGCGTTTCCTGCAGGTCCACGCGGATCTGACGCCCCGTATTGCCCGGATCGTGCTCATGGGCGGGGCCGTCGGTCCGGGCAATGCCTCGGCCGTCAGTGAATTCAACATACGGCAGGATCCCGAAGCGGCGGCCATCGTGCTGGGCAGCGGCCTGGATATCGTGATGTACACCTGGGATGTGTTTACGCAGGTTGCCTGCAGTCCGGATCAGATACGGCAGCTAGTGGCGCATGCCGATCCGGCCCCATGCCTGGCCGGCCACATTTTGCAGTATGCCCTGGACACCCTGGGACGAGAGCATGCCCTGATTGGCGATGCCGGCGCCGTAGCCAGCGTGGTGGCGCCGGCCTCCCTGACCACCGCCCTGTGGCCCGTCAAGGTGGAGCTGCAGGGCACCTATACCCGCGGCATGACGGTCTTGGATCAGCGACCTCCCAGCTGGATCGCGCGGGAGTCGGAATGGCAGGAGCCCTGGCCCGATCGCGTGCACGCTGCCACGGCTGTGGACGCAGACGCGCTCCGGGCCATTTTTCTGGATGCGGTCATCAAAGGCGGTCAGGTGCCGGGGCATGCATGACCTGCCGTGACATTGACGTGCTGGGCATTGGCGGCATTGACCGGGATCTGGTGCTCAAAGTGCCGTTCGTGCCGGACCACGACGAAAAAGTCCGCGGGGAATTTGTCGGCTGGTTTTCCGGTGGTCCGGTTGCCAACATGGCGTGCGCAGCCAGCCGGTTGGGCCTCAATGTGCATGCAGTCTGTCAGGTCGGGGACGACGGGGGCGCACAATTTCTGGCAGACTACCGGGCGTTCGGTGTCAACACCGAACTCTGCCGCATGCTGCCCGGTGTCGTCACGCCGTTCACGGTGGTCCTGCTTGACCCCACGGGAGAGAAGGTCATCATCTACTCTTCCGTCACGCCCATTGCCTATGAATGGGACCGGCTTGCAGCGGCCATGGCGCGCACCAGGGTCGTCTTCATGCTGCCGCACACGCCGCAATTTACAGCCCTGGCGACGCTGGCACACCGCCAGGGTGCCAAGGTCATGACCGATATTGAAGAACGCGGTGACAGCGACGTGGCCGACTTGCCGGCCTTGCTGCAGCAAGTGGACATTGCCAGTTTCAATCAGTTCGGGGTCCGTTCCTGGACGGGACAGGAGCCTTCCCGGGCCCTGGCACAGAGCCTGCTGGATCATGGCCCGGAAACGATCCTCTTTACTTTAGGGGCCGACGGTGCCATCGGAGCCGATTCCCGCTACACACTGGCGTGTCCCGGTATCCCGGTGCAAGTTGCAGATTCAACGGGTGCCGGGGACACCTTTCACGGTGCCTTTCTGGCCGCTTGCTTGCGTGGGCAGGACTTGCAACACTCCTTGCCTTTTGCCAACACTGCCGGTGCCCTGTCTGTTACTGCCGTGGGTCCCAGGGGCCTGCTGCCCACCCTGCAGGAGGTCCGGGACTTTCAGCGGAGATAAGTGGATAACCCCGCCTGGTACGCGCACGTCTTGCCTCAGGCCCCGGCCCCGGCCCCGCCTGGGCGTCCCATCTCTGTTCCGGGCTGTCTTTGTCGTTTTGCCATCCCATACCTAGCAACACAGGAATTGCCTATGACTCCGAATCCCATGGTGGCTCAGGTTGAAAGCCTGCCCGACCTGTTGACGGATCAGTTTGATCCCTTGGATGAGCATGTCCGGGCCGTCCTCAGTCAGGCGGAATGGAACACAATCGGGAGGATTGTCAGCACAGGGTGTGGCGACTCCTTTATGGCCGCTGTCGCGACGCAGTGGGCCATGGAAAGACTGGGCGGAGTGCCGACGGAAGCTGCCATGGCGATGCGGGCCGCCCGCTATGGTCTGCCGATTGCAGGCACGCTGTCCTCTGCCCGCACCCTGGTCATGGCCGTATCGGTGTCGGGGGCGGTCAGTCGCACCCAGGAGGCCGTGGCCATAGGCCGGGAGGCCGGGGCCCTGACCGTGGCCCTGACCGGCAATCCGGGTTCCCCCCTGGGACAGCGGGCAGAACACATTCTGGACTGCCGTATCCCGGAATTCGTGGCCGCACCCGGAGTCAGGTCGTATCGCATATCGCTGCTGGCCCTGTGGCAAGTGGCCATCCATATGGGCACGATGCGGGGTCACCTGAATGCGCAGGCGGCCCTGGATTACAAAAACCAGTTGCGGTCTTTGGCGGACGCCGCGGCCAGGACGATTGACCTGTGCCGCCAACCCGCGCAGGACCTGGCGTCGATCCTGGCCCATTGCCCCCATTTCACCTTTGTCGGAGACGGGCCCAGCTACGCTTCGGCCCTGTTTTCGGCAGCCAAAATCCTGGAGGCCCTCGGCCGCGACGCCTGGGGCCAGGATACCGAAGAGTGGGCCCACCTCCAGTATTTCAGCCGGTTCAATCCCCAATCCCCCACTTTTGTCCTGGATGCAGCCGGTCCGGGCTCCGGCCGCGTGCGCGAGATTCTGGATCCCATGCGGCACATCGGCAGAGAAATCGTCCTGATTGCGCCCCAGGACAGTGCCTTGGCCGCCCTCTGCCGTCATCATCTGCCTGTGGCTCAAGGGGTCCATCCGATGTTTGCCCCCATGATCAACGCGATTCCGGGCGAGCTGCTGTCAGCCTATCTGGCCGAGGTGGCGGGTGAAGCCCACTTTGGCGGCTTTACGGGGCTCTACGATCCCTCTGTTCACGGCGGCAACAACATCTATACCAGCCACATTGCGCAAGTCTCTGAATTGATCTGAAAGGCAAATGCAGGGATCCGGAACGGCCGTAGATCAAGGGGCCACCTTGCACGAAGCCTGCGGCGCGGTCTCACATTGGTTTGCCCGCAATCCGCAGCAACGGGAGAATCTGCATGCAATTGTGCGGCCCGCTTCTGCCGATATGAAATTTCCCGTATACCGTGTTGGGAGGTCTTCCCTTGCGACCCGTCGGCCCCCGTGGAAACGGCTGGAGAGGCGCATGCAGTCCTGCTTGCCGGGGGCGGGCACAACAGGCACCGGCCTTATGCCGGGGTTTGGTGGCCGGTGTTCTGCCACACCATCCCTGTCCGGAACGTGCTGTGACACGCGGGTCTGGACACTGCGAGGGTGCTGAAAAAAGACACGCAAACCGTTCACCTGAGGCCCATCGGGATGGGGGCAGTCCTGAGTGACCGGTCTCTCTCCGGTGATCGCACGGCGAAGACCCGGCAGGCTGGCGTGGGCCAGCCGGATCCGGCTGGGACCACGTTGTGAATTGGCGGGGTCCGGGGTTGCAGCAGGGAACAGATCGGTTGCCGTGATCAGCAACTGGTGCAGCTCCTGGGTCTGTCGATCGTACGCCGGCCTGCCCGAGGGAGCCCGGTTTGCACCGCGGTCATCGTGCCACCACTTGCCCCGGTGACACTGTCCCGGTAGCGCAGACGGGCTGTGGCCATCCAGGCTGCCGGTGCCGGGCATGAATTTTTGTGCAGAGGGCGATGTGCTGGCAGATATTCCCGGCCCTCAAGGGCCTTCTGGGCAATGACATGGGGCATCCTCCGCGCCATCCGAGGATCGTTGTGCGCCCACCGGTGTCCCGGTGATGCCTGGTGTGCGCCGTGGCCCCGGGGCCAGTCGGCTTCCTGATGGTCCTGGTGGCCGATCCCCGCGCAGCCCTACCGGAAAAGATGCTCTATGCAAACAGCGGAATGGCCTGCTGGGTGTGCACATCCAGCATACCCACCAGGTCACTGGCCGCTGTGTCAGGGATGACGGTCAGGGCCAACCCGGTCGTGGCCAGTCCGCGCGCGGTATGCGTGATACCCAACTGCTGTGCCCAGTCGTGCAGGCAGTCCATTGCCGTAGCGACTTCGGCCACTGTCCGGTCGGACATCAGACCGGCAATAGGCAACGGTACGCTGGCCTTGACGCTGCCGTTGACCACAAGGCAAATGCCGCCCTTGAGAGTTGCCAGATGCTGCACAGCCAGTGCCATGTCTGCGGCGTTGCGGCCCACCACCATGAGATTGTGCGAGTCGTGGGCTACGGTCGTGGCTATCGCGCCGGCACGGAGGCCCAGTCCGGTCAGGAGGGACAGGCCCGGGGCATGACTTTGCCCGTGGCGGGGCAGGACGGCAACGAAACAGGCATCCGGCCCTATGGAATCCAGCTGGAGTGTCCCGTTCTGCACAGCCGCTTCGATTTGCCGGAGTTCTGTCAGGCGGGAGGGCAGCAGATGTGTGGTATTCAGGGTGACATGGCCCTGGGCTACCGGTGGGGTTGGGATCAGATCCGCGGCGGCAAAAGGGTTGAGATGCACCGTGTTGTCAAAAGGCGGCTGCACGACATTCAGGGGGATGTGCACCTGTAGGGTGCCCTCTGCCACCACCTGCTGGCCTGCGGTAAAAACGTCCCGGACGCTGACTTCTTCCAGAGAGTCCAGTAACAGCAGATCGGCCATGTATCCGGGAGCCACGGCTCCGCGGTCGCGCAAACCGTAGTGCCGGGCCCCGATCAAGGTGGCCCACCGAATGGCGCGGGCCGGTGCCACGCCATGGCGCAGCATTTCGCGCACCACCCTGTCCATGTGGCCGTTCTCCAACAGATCCGCGGGCTCTACGTCGTCCGTGCAGAGGGCAATGTCCAGATGCGGGACCTCCAGCAACGCCGGCAGTATGTTGGGTACATGATTGCCATGGCTGCTCACCTTGAGTAGCGGCAGCATGCCCAGACGCAATTTCTCAAGGCCTTCGTCCCCGGCCCGCAGTTCGTGGTCATCCTGAATGCCCGCCGCCAGATAGGCATTACAGGCACGGCCCCGCAACAGGGGAGAATGGCCCTGGATATGGGCATGGGCGTCCAGACCCGCCTGCACAATGTCGAGCATTCTTGCGTTGCCTTGGACCACCCCCGGGTAATCCATCACTTCGGCGACGCCAATGACCCGTGGCCATGTCAGCATCTCGGCCACATCGGGCGCCCGGAAAGTGGCGCCTGCGGTTTCCACCCCTTCCACAGCCGGGACGCAGGAAGGGACGCACACCAGCACATGGAGTGGCAGACCTTCCGAACTGTCGATCATGTACCGGACTCCTGCCTGTCCCAGTACGTTGCCGATTTCGTGAGGGTCGATGATTGCGGTGGTCGTGCCGCGCGGTAACACGCCCGCGGCATAGGCTGGCGGTGTGACCATGGTGCTTTCGATATGGAGGTGGGTATCCACAAACCCCGGGATGATCCACTTGTCGGTCGCGTCCATGGTGCGGGTGGCCTGGAGCCGGTACACCCCGGCCGGACCCACTATGGCAATGCGGTCCTGGTAGATGCCGACATCAGCCGGGTAGATCTCGCACGTGAAGACGTTCACGAGATGCGCATTGAGAATGGCCAGATCCAGGGGTCTGTCCCCCCGCGCAGCCGCTATGAGTTCGGTCCGTGAAGTCATGTGTTGATGGCTCCTTGCAGTCAGTGCCGGAAACGCTGCCGGAGAATCCGGACCCATACCGCCGGTGACATGCGGCTTGTCACGGAATCCTCTCCTGGGACAGAATGCAGGCCCAAGTTTGGGACTTATATAGACCTAAGTACACAGAATCCGGCATATCCTGTTCACGGATCGGTGAGGTGCCCCATGGCAACGCCTCTCGCCGTGCAGATGCTCCTGTCCCGCGGGCCACAGGGCGATCGCAGTTCCCCAACCTGTGCTCCGCCTCTCAAAGCCACAACTGCAGCCGCTGCCGCAGCTCTGGTAGCCTTCCCGAACTCAGGTTACTTGGGTATATTAAGTCCCCAAGTTATCATCAAAAGGGCGTTTCCCATGCAAAATCTGAAGGCTGGCGCTATACACAAGTCCATTCTGGGGCTCATCCACTTGCCGCCCATGCCGGGTACTCCGCACTACAAGCCCGGCAATGTGCAACGGGCCATGGAAAAAGCTGTGCAAGATGCCCATGCTCTTCATGAAGGCGGTGCCGACGGTGGCCTTCTGCAGACTATTGACCGGGTGTATCCTGTGGGAGAGGATGTGGATCCGGCCCGCCTGGCGGCCTTCGCGGCCATCGTCAGCACGGTCCGCCGCGAATTGCCCAGTGCGTTCGAAATCGGAGTGCAGATTCTGTGGAATGCCTCCCGGGCCTCCCTGGGCGTGGCCTTTGCCTGTGGGGCCTCCTTTGTGCGCTGCACTGCCTTTGTCGGATCTTCCCGCAGTCTGTACGGTCCGGTACAGGCAGACCCGGCAGGTCTGTTGACCTATGCCAGGCAGCTCGGTGCGGAAGACATAGCGTTGATTGCGGAAATTCACAGCATGCATTTCAGGGCGCTGGAAGACATGCCGCTGGAACGTCTGGCGGAAACGGCGTACAGAGCCGGTGCGCAGGCGGTGGAAATTGCAGAACCCAATCCGGCCCGGTGCCGGGCCATGGTAGCTGAAATCCGGCAAGCGGTGCCTGGCCTGCCTGTCCTGTTGGGCGGACATACCAACCATGCCAATGCCGGGACCTTGCTGTCGGCAGCCGATGGCGCGTTTGTGGGCACCTGTTTCCAGCCAGATGGATGGGGGACCCGCATCGATGTTGAGCGCGTGCGGTCCTACATGGCAATAGTCAGACACGGGTAAGGGGCTGTGCTGCTGGTATACGGCAAGCTGGTCATTGACTCCATCCGTTTGATATCCGGCGCACGCGTCGACAATCTCTTGGGCGGCGGCGGCCCGCAAAGCGTGCTGGGGGCCCGGCTTTTCACAACCTCCGTGGGATTCCTGACCCGTTCCGGCACCGATTTGGAACCCGGTCATCTCGATACGCTGCAGGGTCTCGGTGCAGACGTGCAAGGCTGGCATCAGTTCCCGCATTTGCAGACCCCGCGTCTTGCATTCCAGTATGACCAGGATCAGATCATGCTGGAGCACGGCACCCAGCGTATCTCCGTCGTACGGCAGGACAAGGCCTGGAATGACCTGCTGGCCCAGGATCTGACGTGGCCTGTCGCGTACGAGAAGGCCAAGGGGGTTCATCTTGTTTCCGAATTTTCGCAGGAGACCATGGTCCACCAGGCATTGAGCCTGAAAGCGAAAACGGGCGCGCTGCTGTCACTGGAGCCCCTGGTCGATGTCAATACCCGTTCGAATGTGGAGGCGATGAAATCCCTGATACCCCAAGTGGATGTTGTTTGCCCGGACCTTGAAGCCGCGCTGCTCCTGTGTCAAACAGGGAATCCCTTGACTGCCGCCAGAGCATTGCATGACATGGGGCCCCGGTACGTCGTGATTCGGGCCGGGAGTCAGGGCTCTTTCGTGGCCGGTCATGCCACACCGCAGACAATCCAGGTACCTCCTTTGCCCGTCACGGTCGTGGACCCTACGGGGGCGGGCAATGCATTCTCCGGGGGATTGGCGGCTTCCCTGCTGGAAGGGTTTTCCTTGATGGAGGCTGCCTGCAACGCGACTGCTGCCGCGTGTGCCGTACTGGAAGTGGCAGGTTTGCCCCGGTATTCGGAGGAGTTGGCCCGCCAAGTGCGCCGACGCGCCCGGCAACTGTTCCTGGGCTTGCAGGCCTGATGTCGCGGTGCTGCGATACCCCTGGCGCGAGAACGCATTGGGGAGAGCCGATCTCCCTGTGGCCCAGGGGACGGGGCCGCTGCGCGGCGAGGGGCCTTCTCAATGGAGACCTTAACGACCCGCGAACAGGATATGCTTGGCTGCGTTAGTTAGGTATATAAGTCCCTTCATCCATATCGCATGGTCAAGACAATCTACCCATTGATTTGAAGGCAGACGAGGATGGTGCATGAAATTCAAGATAGAAAACGCCCGTTGTTTTGGGCAACCGAGTCGTGTACGCATAGCTCCTCTTACCATGCTCGTGGGGGAAAACAGTACGGGCAAGTCCTCTTTCATGGCCCTGCTGCACACTGCACATCAAGTCTTTCATGGGAAATTTGTCCCTGATTTCAATGCCGAACCATTTAAGTTGGGTGCCTACGACCAAATTGCGCATTGTGTCATGGGCCAAAATCCGGCGGAGTCATTCCATTTGTCGCTTACGGCAGAGGTGTCACTGCCCACAGAGATGGCACTCGTGGAGACGAAGACGACCGATGCCGTTTTTGAGGCCCGCTTTGTGGCCAAAGAGGGCCAGCCGGCACTCCAGCAGTTCCGTTTTGATGTCTGTGAGTTTCACTTGGCCATCGAATTGAAGGCGAGCTCCGAGAGCGAGGACGAGATCAGAATTGACTTTCCTGCTTGGCAAGGCACGCGTCCCATAGCCTCGACAGCCAAAAGCAGAATACTGGAAGGATTCTTCCCATGGTGGATGATGCCTTTTGCTGTGGAACAGGCATATGGCGGCATCGTTTTGGAAGCAAATGCGGATCAGTTTGCCGTAGAGGCAAGCCGGTTTTCTTGGATAGCCAAGGAGGCACTGAGTCAACTTGGTACGTCCGTCTATCCTTTTGCTCCTGTTCGTACCAAACCTCTCAGGACCTATGATCCCGGAACCGGCATGGCCCAAGAGGAAGGTGCCCATGTGCCAACGCGGTTGGCCCAAATGCAATCTGTCGGGAGTTCGGAAGCGAGTTCCCTGCAACGCCAAATCAACGAATTTGGAAAAGGTGCAGGACTTTTCCAAACATTGGAAGTCAAGACACTGGGTGCCTCTCAGGCAGACCCTTTCCAGATTCATGCGCGGGTGGGTGACACCTACGCCAATCTGATCGATGTTGGGTATGGTGTAAGTCAGGTACTGCCGATCATTGTCGATCTGTTGGAAGGGGGAAATGAATCGAGACTGTATTTGCTGCAGCAACCGGAAGTGCACTTGCACCCCCGCGCGCAAGCCCAACTCGGCAGTTTCCTGGGCGAGACAGCATCGCGGCCTCCCAATTGTGTCGTGGTGGAGACACACAGTGACTTTCTTGTGGATCGGGTACGGATGGCAATTGGAGACAAGACATCACGCCTTACATCTGAAGACGTGAGTCTGCTGTACTTTGACCACACCGGATCCGAGGTGCAGATTCACGAGATTGCCCTTGACAGTTTTGGCGACATCGTGGACCCGCCTGCATCCTACAGAGCATTCTTCATGTCCGAATTGAGAAACAAGTTTGGAGTCTAGCCATGTGCATCATCATTGATGCCAATATGGCACACAAATTGGGCAATCCGCGCCACCAAAGACCCCCTGATGCCGCGGCCAGGCAAGTGCTCAACAGGTTGATCGGCTATTCTGGGCTCAAACTGGCATTGGGAGGCAAGCTCGCAAAGGAAGTACTGCAACTGAGGGTTATGCAAGAATTGGTCAATGAATTGGAAAAGACAGGGCGCGTATACAAATACGACAACAAGGCTATCCGGGAAAGAACCAAGATACTCATAGACGCTGAGGCCTGTAAGTCAGATGATCAACACGTCATCGCACTGGCCCAGGTTTCCCGGGCCCGGTTGCTCTATTCACAGGACAGGAAACTGTGCCTGGACTTCACAAATTCCGCACTCATTGCCCATCCTGTGGGTCGAGTCTATCAGCGTAAAGCTGATGCACATCTCCTGGACAACCCACCTGCATGTTCTCCACCCCGGGCCCGGTGATTCTTTCCTGGCAGGCAGTTGAATGAAAGCCTGTGAATCTGCAGTATTCAGACAGATTGAAGCTGGGGAAGAGTGGATATCCTGTCATTCCGCTCGCTTTCCCTTTCCATGATGCAGATCCTGCTGGGCCGAAAAAGGCTCCCTGGAGTCTGCCGCAACCCTATACTGTGCCAACTGCGGCAAACCCTGATTTCGGCCCGAGCGGGACAAACGGGTGTTGCTTGCATGCCCATGGGGGGGCAGTGAAGCTTGGTGTGGATGCAGCTGATAGCCTGCGGCAGCCTCGCATCTTGGCGGTTGCCGCACCCTTTGGCCTGTCTTTCAACCTTTTGACACAGCCATGCATCTTGGGTCCCTGTTTCGATGGACAGGACAGCGTTGGTGACCGGTGCGACAGACGGCATTGGTCGGGCAACCGCCTTGGAGTTGGCAAGGCGCGGATATACCGTTCACATTCTGGGCAGAAACCCGCGCCGGGGCAGAGAAACCTTGACACGGGTTGCAGGAAATCAATCCGAAGCGGAAGCCCGAGCTCTTTCGGTTGGACCTGGCCACTCTGAAAGCCAACCATGAATTTCTGCAACGCTACCGGGATAGCCACGACAGTTTGGATCTGCTTGTACTCAATGCCAGTGCCGCGACCCAACCACTGTCCTTGACGGAGGATGGAATCGAGACCACATTCGCCGTGGGATACATTTCGCGGTATCTCCTTTCATTGCAACTGAATGACCTGCTGATCAAGGGTGATCATGCCCGGGCAGTGCATATTGGGGAAGCGGCATTCGATGCCAACCTGGACTATGACGGGCTGTTCAATCCTCGATACGGCATAGCCAAAGCCACATGGCAGAGTTACACGGCAGATGCGCTGCTCGGGCATTTTCTGCACGAACGAAAACTGACCCCTGTGGCTCATGCACTGATGGACCCCGGGGTGGTCAATACCCGGCAAGTACAGGAGCAACCCAGACTGTGCAGGATGATGGCCCGCAGTTTGGCATGATCGAACCTGAAGAAGCAGGCAGAAGACTGGTCCGCCATATTGGTCAAACCTGCCCCTCCGAGGTGGCGGGACAAGCTTGCAGACGGGAAAAGCCCAAGAAAGTGCGTAAGGGAAAGGTCAAAAGACTGAAGAGATGTCAGCGTCTGATGAAGTTCCGCGCATCGTTTTCCGGTACCCGGCTGGCCGACTGTCTGAAGACAACGGCATAGGACAAAGCCAGCAGAACTTGACCTTGTTGCCTCATACTGCCCACAGTTGCGGGACAATGTGGAGTGGATAAAATCCCTGACTGCTGCCATCACCGCAACTGCCATGCAAGCAAAGGCCGTTCCCGTTTGGGCCACGATCGACAATGTTTCCCCAACCGCACTGCGGGGACAGGGCTCAGATCAAAGCCGGAAGCAGGTTGCGCTGTGTACTTGGGGCGCAGTCGGACTCCGTCTGGCCTGCCAGGCCAGACTCTGGGAGAGCAGAATTTGCCGTGAGTCCAGCATGCCTGTCGATTCCGGCCCCCCATGTGCGACGTGCCGCGGAATGGTCGCTCTGTGGGCAATATCGTTATGCACTGAGTCGAGAATGGCAGGCAGGGGCTCCCAAGGTACTCTTCATCATGCTCAATCCCTCTACCGCGGACCACAATCGAGAGGACCCGACGATCCGCCGCTGCATGGGGTTCGCGCGGAGATGGGGATTTGGCGGCCTGTGTGTAGGCAATCTGTTTGCCTTGTGCTCCCCTTGTCCTCAAGCCCTGTATGATGCACACGATCCGGTTGGCGCAGACAACGACGCCACCTTGCGGCGTTTGGCAGGGGCCAGTGTCTTGACCGTGGCAGCGTGGGGTACCCGAGGCAATTATCTGCACAGAGACGAGGCCGTGATGTCTTGGCTGCAGAATTGCAAGGCATTGGGATTTACCGGGAACGGGTCTCCCAGACACCCTCTGTACGTGCCCTACAAGACAGCGCTGGTGGACTTTCCTTGACAAGCCTGCAACCTGGACAACGATGCAGTGCCCGGTGCAACGGACAAGAACAACCGCGACTGGCTTCCGCCATGAAAGGCACAAAGCCGCGATATGCCTGCCGGGTCTCACGTGAGACCGGCAGCTCCAATACACGCCCGAGACCACCGCGGTTCATGTGCTGCGATGCAACAACAGGCGCTACTCTTCCATCCAGGCAAAATCGGGTACGATGGGGCAACAGTCCCGGAGCCTGTACTGTCGTTCTGTCCCAACCCACAGATGCTGCCTGAAGAGCGGGCTGCCTGCACACAGTGTGCACGGTCCACCGACAGAGAGCAGTCGGTGTTCTCCCGAGACCCCCTACGGGGCAGTGGCCGGAGTCGTCCATGAAAGTGCAAATCTACGAACATGTGCATCCGGCAGATGCTGTGGCCAGTGTGCAATGTGGAGTGGACTTTATAGGCGCCAAACCGGGAGAGCAGGACCTCAGCCCCGGGGAGGTAAGTTACCCGCGCTGCCGGGAAATCTTTGCGGCGGTGCCACCGGACAGCGGGTGCCTGCGGGTGGCTTTGACGGTGGCCACCGACCTGTCTGCCATTGCGACCACCGTGCGCGCGGTGGAACCGGATGTCGTACATCTGTCCGGAGACATCGGGGCACTGGCACCGGCGGAAGTGGCCGCCTTCCGGGCGGGTTTGGAGCCTGTACGCATCATGCTGGCCATCCCTGTGGCGGGATCGGCTGCCATCTCTCTGGCCCGGAAGTTCGCCAAGGCAGTGGATTTTCTGCTTCTGGATTCGCCGGGTCGGGACCAGATAGTGGGAGCCACCGGCCAGGCCCACGACTGGAGCATCAGTGCCGAATTGGTCCGCAAGGTGCATGTACCGGCCATTCTGGCCGGCGGCCTGCGTCCGGAAAATGTGGCGGATGCAATCCGCAAGGTCCGCCCTTGGGGCGTTGACAGTTTCACGCATACCAATCTCGCCGGTTCCCGGCGCAAGGATCCCGCCCGGGTGGCCGCGTTTGTGTCCAGTGCCGAGACCGGCAGTTATGGCTGAAGCACCCCAGGGCAGAGCCTATCTGTTGGGGGATATCTGCATTGATTTGTCTCTGCAGATCCCGGAAGTCATGGGTAATGCCGCCGGCCAGCAGGAACCGATCAGCAACGGCGGCGGCACGGTGGCCAACACGGCCTGTGCATTGGCCAAACTGGGACTGGAGACCCATTTTCTGGGCACAGTGGGCGACGATTTTGCCGGTCGGCGGGTCCGAGCGGAACTGGAACGGCAAGGCATCGATACCGCGGGCATGTTGGTGTCCCGGGACAGACCCACCCTGCAGGTCATTTCGTTGACAGACGGCACGGGACAGCGCACAGCCTTTGTGTGGCCCTTGAAGGAACCGGCCTATGCCGCGCTCCACAGGTCTCAGTTGCGATACCTGACCTCGGGGCCGGCCGACTGGCTGCACACTTCCGGCATCTGCATCACGGAGCACCAAGGGGCTGAAGTGACCCTCGCGGCCTTGCAGATCGCCCGGCAAAAAGGCAGCAGAGCCTCGTTTGATCTGAGCTTGCGTTTCGGTCTGCGCGATGGCAGGTTGCCGGCACAGTTTCGCCAGTCTCTGTGGCAGGCGATTGGTCTCTCGACCCATGTTCTGGGCTCCGTGGAAGAGGAATTGTTTCATCTTGTGCCGGAAGAACGCGATGCGCGTCAGGCCACTGCAAGACTGGCAGACGCCGGTCAGTGCATTGCCGTCATGCGGGAGAGCGGCATTGGGGCCGCCCACGTCTCCGCCCACGGCGCGCCGTGTTTCACCGTGCCGCAACTGCAGGTGCCTGTGGTGGATACACTGGGAGCCGGCGATGCCTTCGCGGCCGGCTTCATATTCAGCGGTTTGCAAGGGGATGCGTTGCCGGAACAAATACGTTGGGCCCACGCGGTGGCAGGCTACAAAGTGGGCGGGCGCGGAGCCCGGCACTTGCCGGACCGGAAAACCCTGCAGCGCTTTCTGCGGGACTGCAAGCTGACGGAAATCTAGGCAGCTCGCATCCACAAGGGGAGCCAGGACCTTTTAAAGCGCTGGATGGGAAGGGGTAAGTGCGTATGTCGTGGCCCTTTTTCCGTCTGGAGCGGATCATGTTCCTCCGCGCGTGGTGGTGAGCCGCGGAGAACCGGCAGCGGCATTTTCGCCGGGCGGTGCCGGATGTGTCCTGCGCCACGATTTTTATGGTATCGACCGGGCGTTTGCGCCCGTTCACTGCGTGGCGGCATCGTAGCCGTGGACCCCTTTTCCGGTCGTTTGGACCGTCTGGCTGTCCCCGATGGCGACGCTGGGAGTCGCCGCTGCCCCGCACCCGCAGCGTGTCGTGGATGCGTTCCAGAGTGCCGTCCCGGCGCCACCGCCGGAAGCAGGGCCAGACTGTACTCCAGGGCGGCAAATCGTGGAGCAGGGCCCGCCCGGTGCAGCCGTTGCACCGCACGTCGAGAATGCCGTTGACGATCTCCCGCGGATCCACCGGGTTTGGCGGGCGGAATCACGGGGCCCACAGCTGCCACTGGGCCTCCGTGAGATCGTTGGGGTAGGACTCCAGGTCGGCAAGGGCAGACAGAACCCCTGGTATACGCACTCACCCCTTGTCACACAGGCTCTCAAAGGTCAAGGAGTACCAAAGGGATACGATGGGACTGCGGCGAACGGGAGCACTGCCGTCGGCTGAGCCAGACCTGTGTCACACGGGAGGCCATCTCGGAAACCTGGATCCGACGGGCTCCGATTCACCTCATGCTGCGCCACCGGGCATGACTTTCCCTCACAGCCGCTGAGGATGGGAAGACCTGTATGCTGTCTTGATCGGGATTGTCTGGCCCTTTTTGTGCACCCTCTGCGGTACGGCAGCTATCGGGGCTGCAGATCCTTCGAGAGGATTTGGTACCAGACGACGGTACCCCGTGCTACCGCGGCTTCCACTTCCGAAGCGATCTGCACCGCCGACACTACGGCATGCGCCGGTTGACCCGTAAAACGCGTCAAATAGGCGGCATTGCGCACGGCCCGCTGCACGTCGTGTGCTTGGCCGGTATAGGACGCCTCCACGGCAATGTAATGGGTCGCCCCAGTATCGCGATGCTCGGCTTGCAGAACGAAATCGGCATTCTCAAAACTTTCCCGGTCTCCGCGGGAGATGTCAGCGGTATCGTGGGCCCGCAGCAGCCTGTCAAGGTCGTCGTCGTTGAGCTGTTGCGTTAGCCAACAGTTCACGGTGCGGGCCAGTCGGCGGATCCCCTTTTGGGTACCATTGACGGCATGGCTGCCCTTGAGCGGGATCAATTCACGTTCCAGTCGGCCCACGCTGCCTTCCAGTCGATCCACACTGCCTTTGACCTGGGTCATGTCCTGCTTGAGTTCGGACACGTCCTGCTTGAGTTCGGACACGTCCTGCTTGAGTTCGGACACGTCCTGCTTGAGTTCGGACACGTCCTGCTTGACTTGGGTCATGTCCTGTTGGAGTTCGGACACGTCCTGCTTGACTTGGGTCATGTCCTGTTGGAGCTTCTCCACCTTGTCCGGCAACAGCAGGAATTCTTCGGTCAGCAGAGTCCGCAGCAGCAAGACGCGGGCCGCCTTGTTGGCATTCAGTTCGCCCATGATACGGGCCACCAGACTTTCCGGATCAAGGGCAACGGGGGGATCAGCGACAATCACAAGTACATCCTGGGGTGGCTCCTTGGCTCGGTGCATTATACCCTTTGGTCCCCGCTTGCACGGGAATCTGCATGGAACTCCGTACAAATGACCTGGGCGACACCGCGCCAAAGTTGCAGCAGCGCGGTGGGCAGGCGGGACGGTATGGAGACAAACTTGGGCGCTATGGGGACAGATATAGATGTCAAGGACTCACGCCGGCATGTGCAGCCGGCCCGGTCCCTTTCCGGAGCTTTGCCGGCAAGCTGGACGCATCTCCGCCCTGCGCGTGCAACCTTCCGGTACACTGGCCCCAATCTCCACCGCGCGTGTTCGGGCCGGACACGGGGCTGGAACGGCATCCCGCCAAGATGGGATATAGCGACGTATGGACTGTCTTGAGGCTGCATCAATCCCGGGATTTGACAAGCAGCACCCCAGCCCGATGCAGCAGGACCCCGGCCTAGTGGGCCTCCTCGCTGCAGAGTTCTCAAGGCGAGTGCCACCAGGACCGCTGTGTGTCTGTGCATGCCTCGGTTCCGCAGCGGTCGGGCACGGTTTTCCGCTCTTGGTGTTTGGGGTTGCCTCCGCGGCGGGCCGATGGGCGCGCTGCCTACCTCACAACCCTGCTGCCTGTTTGCGTGTTGCGTTGCGGTGGTCACCGACATCCAGACTGTGCAGCGGTGCCGGCAGCCTTGGCGTCCGAGCTCCGTCGGGGCCTGATGCACCTCATGCGGTGTCGCTGACACACCTTTCGCACACAGATTCTCAGGACCTACAGCGCGGGAGCGGCAACGCCCAGCTCGTCCCCCGTGGCCGTGAGGCGGGTCCACGTCTTGTCTTCGATCGGAATGCCGTGGGCGGTGCGTGCCTGCTTTCGCTGTTCCTCCAGCTCGCCCGGCAGCAGGATGGCCTTGATCCCCGGGGCCGTGCGCGCAGATTTCACCCAGTCAATCAGGTACTGCACTTCCGTATGGTATTCGGTCAGGTCGACAAAGGCCTCGATGCGGAGGGCCAGACACAGGAAGCCGCTGCCCCCGCGGGTTGGCCGATTACGGCTGCAGCCGGCGCGGGACAGTGCCCCAGCCATGACGTCGATCATCATGGACAGGCCATAGCCCTTGTGCCCCAGCGGGCCGCCCAAGGGCAGCATGGCGATGTCCGGTGCATGAAACGCGTTGGGATCCAGGACCGGGTTACCTTCCCGATCGATGAGCCAACCTTCCGGTACCGCCTGGTCGCGGGCCGCCTGCACTTCCACCTTGCCCCCCGCGACCATGCTGGTGGTGATGTCAAGCATCATGGTTTTGCCCGGCCCGACCGGCACACAGAAGGCGATGGGATTGGGCGGCAGACGGCGTTCCGTACTGCCAAAGGGAGCGGCAAAACGGCCCCCTCCATTTAACATAATTATGCCTATGCAGTCCCGCGCCGCGGCCAAGGGCGGAAATGCCCCCAAGCGACCGATGTGCGTGGCCGAATGGACGGCCACGGCTCCCACATCATGCTGACACGCCTTGTCGACAGCCCATTGCATGGCCTCGTAGGCCAGCACAATGCCCATGCTCTGCTGGGCGTCAATGACGGCCGTGGTGGATGACTCCCGTTCTATCTTGTGGGCGCCGACAGGCCGGTAATGGCCATCCTGCAGCGACTGCGTGTAACCCGGGATGCGGATGACACCGTGCGAATCATGTCCCATGAGATTGGATTCGACCAGATGTTCGGCCGTGATTCGGGCCTGATCGCGGGGCAGACCGGCTTGCTCCAGGATGGCAGTGCCGAAGTCGGAAAGGGGTTGGGGAGCCAGGACAGGCATGGGAAAATCACTCTCTTTGCAGGGTGGGCAAGGGAAGCCGCGCACTGGGAACCGGCCCCTCCATTATATGGGCCGTCCCAATGCCATCCAAGCCGAATCCCATGACGCGGCAGGGGTTGCCTTCCGACTATTGGTCCCATCAGGTCTGCGCTGGTGCAGACCTGGCCCTCGTGGCATGGATTTCCAGCAACCGATTGTATTTGGCCAGTCGTTCGGACTGCGCAATCGATCCCACTTTGATGTTCTGCGCGGCCCAGCCGACGGCCAGGTCGGCCAGCCAGTCATCTTCGGTCTCGCCGCTGCGGGCCGAAATCACGATGTGCCAGCCGGCCGCGCGCGCCACCTGCAAGGCCTCCAACGCGTGCGTAAGCGTACCGATTTGGTTGACTTTCAGCAGCAGGGCATCGGCCGCGCGCAGTGCGATGGCTTGCTCGATACGGTGCCGATTCGTACAGAGCAGATCGTCGCCCAGGATCAGGGTTTTGCCCGCCAATCGGGCACACATTTGCTGCCACCCCGCCCAGTCGTCTTCGGCCAAACCGTCCTCCAGACTGTAGAGTGGATAGGCATCCGCCCACTCCTCGTACACTCTTGCGAGCTGATGGGCATCCAGACTGGACCCGTCGATGACATAGCGTCCCTCCGCGTAGAAGTGACTGGCGGCGGCATCCACGGCCAGCGCGAAATCCACTCCCGGTTCCAGTCCTGCCCGGCGGGCACATGTCATCGCGCCATCCAGCATGGCCCGGGAGGAGGAAAAGGGCGGCGCCAGTCCGCCTTCGTCCGCGGTCAGGTTGCGCATGCCGAACTCGGAGGCCGTGAAGTCTACGGCTTGGCGGTACACCTCGTGCATGGCCTCCAGTTGGGCCGGAAATTCCTGGGATGGTCTGGGCACCAGCAGCACGTCTTGAATAGCGACTTGCCGGCCGGCATGCAGGCCGCCGCTGAACAGGTTGATGGTCGGTACAGGGAAGGCCGGGGGCGGGTCCAGGGAGGCTGGGCCCATGCCAGCGAAATAGGTGTGCAACGGTACTCTTTGGGCTACCGCAGCGGCACGGGCAAAGGCCAGGGACACGGCCAGTACGGCATTCGCTCCCAACCGGCCCAAATCCGGCGTGCCATCCAAGGCAACCAAGTGCCGGTCCAGCTCGCCCTGATCCCGAAAATCCACCCCTTGCAGACTGTCCTGAATGTCGCCCGCAATGTGCGCCACGGCTTGGCGACACCCCAATCCGCGATAACGGGACGCGTCCCCGTCCCGCAGTTCTTTGGCTTCGTGTCGCCCGGTAGATGCGCCTGCCGGGACTGCACAGGTGCCCCAGGCACCTCCTGCCAGCCAACACGTGCATTGCACGGTGGGATTGCCCCGGCTATCCAGAATTTCCAAGGGCCAGAGCCGCTCAATCCGGGGCATTGCCACATTCCTGTCGATCCAAATCCGCTGTTTCCCGCAACCGCAGCCGGAAGCCCTCAATCAGGTCCGGGATTCTGTCATAGCCCCTCTGCATCAGATCGGCAGCAACCTGGGCCTGCCATTGCTTTTGCTGCTGGCTCAGGTACTCCAAAGGGGATTTCCCTACCGCCCGTGCCAGCAGGCAGGCCAAGGTATGATGCACGGCCCGCTGTTCCAGCGCTGCCCCCCAGATTTCCTGCGCCTCGCCGGTGAAGTATGCCCTCCAGAAACGAGATGCACCCGTCAGACACTCCCGTTGCCGGCGCGGCAGCTTGTGGGCCTTGCTCAGGGCATGGGTCAGTCCAAAGCCCACATCAAAAGCCGGGTCTCCGATATGACAGACCTCGTAGTCCAGCAGATGCAGGGTATGGTTCTGGATGAGAACGTTCTTGGGGCTGTAGTCGCCATGCACCAAGGCATCTGTCCGGTCCAGGGTAGTGGTTATCAAACGATGCAGGAATCCGGCCGCGTCCGGCATCTGGCGACTGCTGTATCTATAGTAGGGCTCGAGGCGCAAAGTCTCAAAGAAGGACCGATCCCGCAACCGGGCCGGGAGTGCAGCCCGTTCCCGGTGCGTGGCGGTGTGGATGCGGATTAACATGGTGCCAAATGCGGTCCAATGATCGGGCTCCACTGATCCGGCCAGCATCTGGTCCTTCCAATTGATGTGGGGCGTCGGGACTTCCTCCATCACAATGATGTGATGCGCGGAATCTTCCATATGGACCGGCGGCACTTGCCCCGGCAACAGGGCACCGAAGATGCGCAGAGCCATGAATTCGCGGTGAATGCGTTCCGGGGAGCTGTACCAGTCCGCCTCTACCCGCAGCTTGGACAGGGCCTGTTTGACAATCAGGTTAGGACCGCCATCCCGTACGACCTTGACCGTGCGGTTGGAGACTCCCCCCGCCAGATTGATGCACTGGGCGGATTCGCCCGGGGACAACTCCCCCCGCTGCTCCAGATACGGCAGCAACTGGTTACGGTCTTCTACATTCAGGTTACTGTCTCCCGCCTCGCGTGCCCGACAGCCACGGATCCAGGCCTTTCCGGGTACCCCGGGTCTCACACCTCAGCGGGCAGCCGTTTCTCCCGCCTCGGTGGCAGCCGTTTCCTCGGCGGGCACTTCCGGCAAAACCGGTGGGGGCTGCAAGATGAATTCTTCCCGGGTGCGATTGATCAGGCGGTCCACGGTAAACCGATTGGCCTCAATGAACCAGGGCGAATCCGAGGTTTTGACTACCACCCGGTTGGGCTTCGGGGTGTCGGCACCGATCGTGATGGTAATGTTCTCGGTTGTGTCCTCGTCCTGGAGTTCCAGCAAAATGGTGGCCTGGGGATCCAGCAAGCCGTATTCAGATTTCTCGGCGTTGCCCAGGGGAGCCGTCAGGCTGATAGTGGAAACCGTGGTCAGCAAGGAAATCAGATTGTTGGGATTGAACGTCTCGTCCGGCCCCAGACCCTGCATCTGCCATTCCTCATTGTCATCCTGGAAGAATTCAAAGCGGCCCTGGGGATTGATGAGCGTGAATTTCCGCATGTCACTGTAGTCCGCGGAGAAGTAGACGGTGTTGACCCAATAGGTAGGCTGCAGCGAAACCTCACGGTGACGCAGATCGTCCGACACGAAAACACGGTCGTCCCCTGCCACGCGGATGTGGGTGGAGCGCGGCAAGGGCGCGGTCCCTACGTAGATGACCGCTTCGCTACCGTCCACCATGGTGGCCGTTACTTTGCGCTCAAAGTCGTCGTCGGCCACGCGCAAACGGGCGTGGCTGGCTGCAGTTTGGGTCACGGGCCGCAAATTGTCCAGTTCGACCATGTCCTCCACCAGTTGATCGGCCACGACAGCCGTCACGGGATAGTCGTCGGTTTCCGGCAGGACCCAGTGTTCTGCGCCCAGCCGCTGGAGGCGTACGTAGTTGCCTGCCGTGTCCTCAATGTAGAGTTCCGCCACGTCCACATCCTGCATCATGGGCAGCAGCCGTTCGGGTTCGACCGGGCCTTGGCCCCAGGGGACCAAAAACAGGATGGCCAAGGCAATCTGCAACAGCAACAGACCTCCCAGGAGACCCAGATTGCGCTTCTGGAGCCGAGTGGGAAAAAGGGCAGTGGTAGTCGACATGCGTGCTATCCCCAGAGGAACGACAAGGTCAGAGGCGGAGGCACTCAAACGGTCAATCGGTGGTCATTGCGGTAAGGGGTTTCTGGTGGGTCGAGCGCCAACGCCAGATTCCGGCCACCACCGCCAAGGCCAACAGGGCAAGTACATAATTCAAGACTTCGATGGCAATCTGCTCCTGCTGGTCCAGCGGCTTCAGTATGCGGACCGTGTCGCCGCGGGCGCGGATGGCCAACAACTCTGCATCTTCCAGCGTCCAGTCGACCAGATTCTGCAGTAACAGGGTATTGGCCTGGACCTGGTCCGGAGCCAGCACCCCCATCAGGTTCAGAATGAAGTCATCCAGAAATTCCGCACTGCCCAGCACCACCAGACGCGTGTCGTCCGGCGAGTTTTCAATCACGTTGAGGTCAGGTTGGTCCAACGCTTCCGCGGTCGGCGGTGTTTCCTCTTCGTTCAGGAAGGGGCTCGGCCGTCCCGTGAAGAAACTGCCGAACCGGCCCTGCACGGAGACGGCCAGCGGCAATACTTCCCTGTCTGCCACCGGGGGCACGGCGAATCCGAAGTCGGGATAGGTCTCGAAATCTTCCTGGATATCAAGTTCGGGCAGGGCCCACGCGTCGGGACTGGTTGTGAGCAACACCTCGGTCTGCCGCGCTGCGTTCTTCTCTTCATCCAGCAAGACCGGCGAAGTATAGTTGAGCGTCACGGCTGCCAGGTTGGTCAGGACCGGATTGCCCTTGGCCATGGCATCTTCCAGAATATGCACGAAAAAGGGATAGTCCACGGCCTGGTATTCATCCACGGTCAGGTTGCCCACTTGGCGCGGCACACTCACCGGAAACGGCGTATTCTGCAGGTCCATGACCAGGGTGGGCTCCAGGGTGATGCCGTAGTGTTCCAGCATGGGGTTCATCGTGGCCTGGGTGGGACGCAGCGAGAGCGCGCCGGTCATCATGTCCGGGGCAATCATGAAATGCGTGGCCGCCACAATGACGGACCCGCCGCGCATCAGAAACTGGTCCACGGCGAACAGGCTGAAGTCGGACAGCATCTGCGGCGCGATCACGACCAGGGCATCGATATGGTCGGGGATTTGTCCGGCTTCCAGATCCACAAATTCCACCTGGAATTCGGCGGTCAGGGTATCCAGCGCCCGGTTCCAGGAAGTCAGGGGTTCCTGGACTTGCCCCAGGAAGTTCTGTGTGGGCTCAATCTGCGGAATCCAGACCCCGATGGTACGCAAAAAGCCCGGGGTACTGCGCTGGATCGTGGAGTCGATGGCTTCCCGTACCGAGGTACGCGAAATTTCCCCTTGCGGGAAAATCAGATGCAGCTCATCCGCAAATTCCAGAATCAAGTGGAAGTAGTAGTCCGCCGCATTGTTGATGGAGGGTGGATAGGGTTGCAGGCCGTATGAGTTGATCAGGATCTCGCGTGTGAAGGGACTGTCCCCGACATCCGGGTTGATCACTTCAAACAGAAACTGTCCGTCGGAGCTGTCTACCAGTTCGGTGCCCGTGTCCACAACGACCTGCATATCCGTCACGGCCTGTTCCGGCAACGTTGCTTCCGTGACCAAAAAATGGAGTTTGACCGGCTCGTCAAGCGCCTCCAGGACAGCTTCCACGCTCTGAAACCCGAAGACAACCTGCTTGATGGCCCGGGTCAAGTCGTATTCCAGGGTATCCAGCTGCACTTGGGTAGACCCGTCCCGCGCACTGACCACATCCACGAGCTCGTCCACGCTCAGAATCACATGCTGATCGGCATGCCGGACCAACAGGTGAAAATACGAGGACCGCACTGCGGTCTCGTACCGTTCCGCGACCTGGAACGGAATCGGCTGAATGCCATACGTTTGGGTGGCATCGAGTTCGATCTCGGGGTCCGTGGTGGGATCCAGGATGCGGGTCTGCACCAACGGGCCGCCGGCGATGTCGTATTCCGCCAGCATGTCGGCGATGCCGGGCACGACCGGCGCCAGCAGGGGATGGGTGTTCTCGCTGAAATAGCCCTGGATGGTGACCGGTTCCGTCAGGTTGGCCAGCAGTGCCTTGGTCGTGGGCGAGAGAGAATATTCCTGCTGCTGGGTGACATCGATCCGCAAGGTACGCAGCGGATACAGCCAGACATTGCCTGCCACCAGGTTCAACACAATCAACGCGGCAAACACATATTCCCTTTGCCGTACGCGGTCATGACCGCGGCTCCAGCGCAGGGCCTGGATCGACAGGACATTCAGCGTGAGAAAGATGCCGGTCAGCGAAAGGTAGTAGATCAGGTCCCGCAGATCGAGGACACCGCGCTGAATGCTCTGAAAGCGGCTGTCCGTGCCAATGGCCTTGAGCAGGACCGCCAGGTCCGCGGAAACGAATTCCGTGGCCACGCCGGTCCCGGCAAAATATAGCAGGCCGCCCAGGATTACGGTCAACATCAGCGCCACAATCTGGTTGTCCGTGCGCGACGAGGCAAAGAGCCCGATGGAGATATAGGTGGCACTGAGCAGCAGCGTAGCCAGATAGCCGGCCAGCACAGGGCCCCAGTCCAGATTGCCCAGTGTGGACACCGTGATGGGCAGGGGCAAGGTCAGGGCAATCGCCAGGGCCACCATCAAGAACACAGCCCCGAACTTGGCCGCGACCAGGGTGGGTATGCCCACGGGCAGGGTCAGCAGCGTTTCCAACGTGCCGGAGCGCTGCTCCTCGCTCCATTGACGCATGGTCAGGGCGGATATGAGGAAGATGAGCAGAATGGGCATCCAGTGGAAAAGGCCTCGGATTTCGGCCAGGCGGCTGGCGAAGAAGGCCTCTATCCAAAAAAAGGCGTACAGGGTGACAACCAGGAAAATGCCCAGGAAAATGAGGGCCATGGGAGAACCGAAGTATCCTTCCAGCTCCTTGCCGACCAGGGAACGAAAATGTCTCATTGGCGAGATGCTCCGAAAAAGTCCTAGCGCTAATCAAATCCCAAGGGGGACTCCAGGCCAGCCCTACGCTGCCATGGCCAGGGCATTGAACCGGGATTCCAAAGTGGTTACCTCGTTGTACAGTTCCCGGACCGGCCAGCCCTGTTTCCGGGCCGTCTGGTACACCACTGAACTCAATTCCTCCGGCCTGTCCCCTTCAATGCGATAGCGGTGCCCGTCTCCCTGGGCGGCCTGTCGAGTGACCGTCCGGATTGCCGGGATCCGGGCCAGGACGGACTGCAATTGCGGCACGTCCGCCTTGAGGACCAGAATCACGCCGCTGGTTCCGCGCAATTCGCCGATGACAGAGTCAGCCCGCAGTGCGCCGTTCAAGAGAATGAGGACTCGGTCACAGAGGGCCTCCACCTCGGCCAGGATATGCGTGGAAAAGATGATAGTGGAATTCTGGGACAAGGTGCGGATGAGGGAGCGGATCTCCACGATTTGAGTCGGGTCGAGACCGACAGTCGGCTCGTCAAAAATAAGCAAGGCGGGCCTGTGCATGATGGCCTGCGCGATGCCGACTCGTTGCCGATATCCCTTGCTCAACGTACTGATGCGTTGCGTCAGACGATCGGTCAGACCGGTGGCCCTGACGGCTTCCAGAATCGCTGTGGCTTGACCAGCGGGTTCAATCCTGTGCAGTTCCGCCATCAGGGCCAGATACGCCTGAACGGTCAATTCAGGGTACAGGGGGGCGTTCTCCGGCAGGTATCCGATGCCCTTCTGGATTTCCAGGGTTTCTTCCATGACGTCGTGCCCATTGATCCGGGCCGAACCGCTGTCCGGATGCAAATATCCGGTCATGATCTTGATGAGCGTCGTCTTGCCGGCGCCATTGGGTCCTAACAGGCCCACAATTTCGCCTTTCTGGATGCCGAAGCTGACTTCATGCAGGGCCGTGATGTTGTCGTACGACTTGCTGAGGTTGCGGATTTCAATCATGTTGCTGTCCAGGCTCCAATCCAGACTGTTTCAGGGCAGCCGCCCAGGGTTGGCATGAGACGCCGACGCTGTGAGCTGTGGTCCAGGCGCGGGGATAACGAAAGGCCAGCATATCGGCCCATGCAAGACAAGGGCATGGGCTTTGCTCCTGTTGGACCGCCCCTGTCCCGGTCTGCGGCCCGTATGTATTCGGAGAGCTTACAGTGTACGACTCAGTGCGGGTCAAGTCTGTAGGGAACTCGGAAGATCGCAAGCCAAAGAGAGGAGCACAGGTTGCTTCCTTGCACTTTCCATACTCGTTCATTCTAAACAGAATTCGGCCCGCCTTGGAAATTCAGGGACCCCTATTGTTTGAGATTCCCGCATTTTCCGCTGTGGCATCCTGGCCTTTGACATCGGGGGCAGGGTGGTCGCGGCCCTTACAGTCCTGAACAGCTCAGGCCGTAGCGCGCGAGCTGTCCCAGCGTTCTTTGCCACTCCCACATCCAGGATACGGCGGGTTGCGGAGTAGCTGATGCTGTCTGCCACCTTCCCTCCGTTGATACTTGATGCTTTCCGGCCCCCCAAGCGATCCTGGAGCGCGGTGGGATCCACGGCCGGGACCAGGCGTCGCGTGCCTCCCCGGTCCAGGACCTGGAGCAACCGACACGGAAAGCAGGTCGCGGGGTCCACGGCTGCCGGACCTGGCCGGTGAATGCTCGGATTGCACAGCCACTCTTTACAGGTACGCGCGCCCGGTTTCGTGCTTGTCGTGGAGCAGGACGACGTTCAGCATCTCCGCTACGCGAGACAGGCAGCTGCTGTCGGCTTCGGACAGGCACAGGGCCAGACCCCTGATTTGGGGGCCGCTGAGATGGAAAACAAAAGCTTGTGTGTCGGCCTGCGCATACCATCAGCGCAAGACGCGAGTCTAGATCAGGAATAGTAGGACCGTCTGGATCCCCAGTACGGTCCTACTGTCCCAAACTGAAGCGTTCCACGGCGGCTGCTCTATGAGGGCTGTCCATTGCTCGTTGTCAGCGTCTGGGCACTGTTCTATGGCTACCTACGCTTGATGAGTCAGTTGGGTCAACTCCTCCCGACACCGCCGGTGAGGACCGAAACGATGTTATTGACAGATCGGACAACGTAAACATATAACCAAAGAGACGAAACCAGTCAGGACGATCCTGTTATAGCATCCTGCCCGACTCAACAGACACCTTACGTCCCGACACTTCACGAGCATCCAACCAGGGACGCAACCCAATCGAACGTTTTTTCCATCGTCTCAAGCAGTTTCAACGCCCAGTGGTTGAAGGCGGGTCAGCCCACCTTGCCTTGGCCCCCAAGCAAATGGGGTTGCAAACACGTCCAGACCCGGTCTGATATGTCGTGACAGCAATGGGCGACCGTCCTGCGAGACTCCTGTTGGGTTCTGGTACAGGCCCACCATCTTCTGTACCTTACTCAATGAAGAAAGGGTCTTGGGACAGTTGGAATGTCTTCACTCAATGTGGCTTGCTCCAAAAAGCAAGAACCAGTGCTGTACGGTGATCTGGGAGACACCATCGGCGGTACTCATCAAGCGTACGCTCCAGGTCGTGGCTTTGGGCGGGCTGGCACCTGAAATCATTACGCTATAACATTGAACTGTCTATCCATCAATGGTACTGTGATAGTGATAGCAACCCCACAGTCCATTTATTACATCGTTCCACAGTGCCTCTTTCCTTTCTTCCGTGAAAATTTGGGCATCTTGACCAATGATCGCATGCAAATTCTGATTGGCTTCCGAATTTTCAGTTGCTATGAAGAATTCCAAGGAACATTGGGCTATGGCTTCCCGCAATTCTATAGGATCCAGAGTAAACCCACAACGAGTTCCTACCAGACACTTGTTGGAGTCAATGGGCAAAATGACAGCATTCAATATTTCTTCTTCGTCATCCCAAAACCCTTTGTAAGGTTTCTCTCCGCCTATATGGAAAACCAGAATGGAGTCACCCAGTATGAAAGATTCATCGGGTGGAGAAACGATTTCATAATGCAGGCATTCCAACGTTTTGGACATTCGCCCTATTACCCCTTGAAACTCCTTCTGAAGTTGGGCATTGGAACCGCACCAATCTTGTGGAACCAACCCCATCAATTGCCCCAAGAGGATGAGAGGCAACAGTTGGAAGGGTTTGGTATTGTTCTCCTGCAACTGGCATAACCGCAACTTTATAAATTCTTTGGTTCGGCATACAGTTTGTTCAGTGAAAGTGGGACACTGGACATTAGGAAACCTCGATTTAACCAATTCAGCTAGGTCCTTCGGAGTCCGTACCTTGGCCAGAAACTTGTCTTTGTATATTTTCAGAGAAGTGTTTTCTCTGAACCACCGGGTACGAAATGCAAAGTGCATGATCATCACAAGAAGCAACGGATTAGGTTGAGCAGGCACCTTCCTTTGTCTCATTTCACTAACTAAACCAGTGAAATGATATTCCATACATGTCAGGAGTGTGTCTATTGTTGAATCCTGTGGAGTGCTGTAAAAATACTCGTTCACGCCTATACTTTTAGTGCTCATTGGTCTAGTTGGTTTTGCATGTCCTTTACGGAACACCCAAGTGTGGCGTTCTTGTTGACCCCATCTGCGCTCAAAACCCCGCTGCAGAAATCGGGGGATATAATGTTGTTTCTTTCCTGTCATAGCACTCCTCCTAATGAGATATGAGCGTAACAGTCAAGTCTATCAATGATGTGAACTGCTTTGTTTTCACCTTGTTGGAAAGCTTGACAAGCCATTGAGGAGCATGAAATTACTGGTTCCAAAATAAATCCGCTGTAGTATTACTTTGGTATAATTCCCGCTTTTTTATATTGGTGATGGATACAGATTCTGAAAAATGGCCAAGTCCACATTCGAAATGGGCCCGCGGACATAAACCGGAATGTGTTCCAGGGGGGCAGGTGCTTCCATGGATTCCCCACCGATATGGACCTGTCCCGTCCATGCATCAAGCCACTGTCTGCCGCGTGGCAAGTATACCTGCCGGGAGCGCGTACGGTATGCAGTGACCGGGGCGACCATGAGATCCGGCCCGAATAGAAACTGATTCTCAATGCCATGCGTCTGTGCATCGTGGTCAAAGTCAAAGAAAAGAGGACGCATCGGTGGCACACCCCGCGCTGCAGCCAAGTGCATCTGCTGCATGATGTAAGGGCGGAGTCGTTCGCGTAGTAACATGGCGGCCCGAATGTGGGCATAGCTGTCTCCCCCTATGGTCCAGGCTTCATTGTTGGGGCGGTTGCCATGGGTGCGAAAGACCGGCGTGAAGACGCCGTACTGATACCAGCGCACCATCAATTCATGAAAATAGTTGCTGTGACGGTCGACAGTGACAAAACCGCCGATTTCGGCGGCTCCCCAGGGGATGCCGCTCATAGCCAAATTGAGGCCGGCCTTCATGTATGCATCGAGATGTTCAAAAGAGGACTTGATATCGTGAGCGGCCGGTGAAGCGCCGTAGCACTGGGAGCCGGCCCAGGAGCTCCGACAAATCGTCACCACTTCATGCTCGCCAGCGGCGTGCAGGGCATCATGGATGTTTTTCTGGTGCGCCACGGGATAGTGGCAGTGGGTTTCCAGCGCGGGGCCCACATGGTAGAGCACCCGATCGTAGTCCGTAATCGGGTGCAGATCGTCGCAGGGATCGAGCCAGAAAGTCCGAATTCCCAGGTCGAAGTAATGGGCCTTCCATTTCTGCCACAGAAAGGCTGCTGCCTGTGGATTGGTGGGGTCGTACTGTCGGGCCCGAACAGGCTTCCCGTCCGTTGTCCAGGGCAGCCAGTCCTCGCGGGCATCGATGGAATCCGTGAAGAAGCCCCGCGCCTGCATTTCGGCAAAGTTCTCGCTTTCCTCCTCGACCAGTATCCAGGGGGAAATCATGATGCGCACACCCATTGCGTCCAGTTCGCGCACCATCGCGTCAGGATCGGGCCAGAATTCAGGATCCAGTTTCCAGTCGCCGATTTTCTTCCAGTGACGGAAATCGATCACGATGACCGACAAAGGCAGGTCGCGCCGATGGTATTCCCGGGCGACCGCCAGCAATTCTGCCTGGGATTTGTAACGCAGCTTGCATTGCCAGAATCCAGAGGCCCAGTAGGGCATTTCCGGTGCGTGCCCGGTAACATCGGCATAGTGTTCCATGATCTCTGCATATGAATCGCCGACAGTGATGTAGTAGTCGATCTGCTTGCACCCTTCGGAGACCCAGCGAGTCCGGTTTTGTCCCAGCTCGACACGTCCCAGGGAAGGGTTGTTCCACAGCAACCCGTAACCGGCGCTGGAGACCAGAAATGGGACTGTATGCTTCACATGACGTTGATACAGATCAATAACGGTGCCTTTCAGGTTGACGCCGCCTGTGGCGTTCAGCCCCATGCCGTAGAAGCGTTCGCCTGGGCGCGGCGCAAAGTGCACCTCGGTGTGAGACAGGCCATGGGCGGCAAGGCCCGGCAGTTGCACGGGCTTGTAGACGCGTGTACCGGGATTGTGGGCCCCCACAACGTAGTCGTATTCACTAAGCAACAGCTCCTCACCCTTGAAGAACTGCAGGAAGCCGGCCTGCAGCACACCTGGATGCTGCAGGCCCAATGTGTTGTCGGTCACCCGTGCCGAAATCCGGCCATTGGCGATAGTCCCCACGCTGTCTCCAATGTCAATCCGAACAGCCGCTGCGGGTTGGTGCCCATTGGCGCCTGTGCCTGCGGTCAAGGCCCAGGCCTGGTCATCCACCTGGTCGCGCACGGTCGCCCGCACCCGAAGGCCATCCCGCCCCCAAGGTTCAATGACCAATGTCTCTTGCGCATGCTTGTGCACAAGCCGGTTGCCTGCGCGACTCACTTGGCCTTGCATCTTTGCCTCCCGAATGAATGACGCAACATATCGACCTGCAGATCGGCATCCATGTGGGACAAACCGCTTTTCGGCATCGTGGCAGGGACCGCCTGATCGTGCGATGCTGCTGCCTTACTCCATCCGAGGTCAATGGAAATATCCCGCATGAAGTGTACGGCATGTCATGACAGCCGATTCATTGAGTTCAAAGCAACGTTGCAGCGTAGCTCCCCGGAAGTTTCTGGAGGCATTGGAAAGGCTTGCCCCTGATAACAGGTTCGGACACACCCTCGGACAAGTTGTCGGCCCACAATACTTAGGGCAACAACCAAAATTGCAAGAACCCAAACAGAATGATGCAGGAACAGATCAGGAGTCTGACGGCTGCTCTGACCCATAATGAAATGAGGGCAAGGCACAGGATTGGGTGAAGAGTTGCCGAGCCTGCGTGCCGTGCTCATCACAGGGCTACTTCAGTAACCTCCCCCTGAACGACCTCATGGAACAAAGTCTGGGAGCCTCCAACAGCCTCAGGCACCAGTTGAGATTTATGGGATCCCTGAGCCCTCGGATTGAGGGTCCGGCGCTCTGCCAGACATCCCAATAATCGCCATATTGGTGCAGTTCGGGAGTTCAGAAGGATACAGGAAGCAAGCATGGAACATCTTCCCGCACTGTTTGCATGGGAGAATGTGAAGGGTTTCTTGTCTATAGTGAAGGACAAGAATCTGCATGCCGTATTTTTGCCGCCTTGGGGCAAGAGGCCATGGAAGCCACAAGGGCGCGCGGGCGGAGGTGCACTGTCATGCTCCACCTACTCAACTCACATACAACTGATTGGATCCCTTATCCCCGCGCTCCGTGTCGTATTTTTGTTCTGTATTTTTACAGGCTGTGCCCGCTAGGCAGATTGTGGGGTCTGTGTCCGTGGGAGCCGAGTGCCCCCAGCGATACGCAGGGCGACCGTGGCCGATGGGCACCATAGCCAGAGGCGCCATTACCCTGCGTGGCACCGGAGGACACATCTGAGTCGGCAGGTGGTGCGGGATACGGATGCTGCGGTCGTGAATGCCGAGACGACGGGAAGATCCGAGAGCGCGCTTGTATTGTATGGGGACGCGGTGCCGTAGAAGGCAGGACATGGTACAGTCGCTCCTGTGGCCGCCCGAGCAGGATTTTCAGGACCCCCAGTAAGGAGGAATGAGATGGAGCTCCAGCCTCCCACCCCCCGCCGCGACAAAGAAGGGGAATCCTGCTACGCGGACTGGCGCGGCATTCAGCCCCTGGCCGCCGTTGATCTGGAGCGCGAGTTCTCTTACGCAGATGACTGGGTCCAACGCTTCCGGACCCTGCGTGCGGATCCCGCAGCTCAGGCCCGGATCATGCCGGGCCTGTTACGCCTGGAACGCAGCATGGCCATCGAGACCGGCGTCATCGAAGGCTTGTACAATCCATCCCACGGCGTCACGCAGACCCTGCTGCGGGAGGGTTTTCGTGCGAAGCATGTACGTCGGCAAGGCGTGGATGTGGAACCGGAACATCTGGTGACCGTACTTCAGGACCACATGGCCGCCGCCGACATGGTATACGGCTTTCTCCGCGAGGACCGCCCCATCACCAGGCATGCCATGCGCGAACTGCACGCCCGGATCACTGCCCATCAGGAGACGCACACGGCGATCGACATGCTGGGTCGGCGGGTACAGCGCCCGCTGCGCCGCGGGGTGTGGAAGGACTTTCCGAACAACCCCACGCAGCCCGACGGCACCGTCCACCTGTACGCGCCGCCGGAGCAGGTAGACAGCCAGCTGGATCTGCTGCTGGAGCAATATGGGGCCTACGAACCGATCCGGCATCCGTTGTTGACGGGGGCCTGGCTACACCACCGCTTCATGCAGATCCACCCCTTCGCGGATGGCAACGGGCGCACGGGCCGCGTGCTCCTGAATTGGCACCTGATCCGCAACGGCTGGCTACCCATTCTGGTGCACCGGCAGGATCGCGGTGCCTACCTGCACGGTATGCAGAAAGCGGACGCGGGCGACCTGTCGGTGCTGATCGACTTCCTGATCGCCATGGCGCGCAAGGCTGTACGCGTGGTCATGGCCGATTTCGCTGTGGAGGAGCGTCTGCGGGTGCTGGGACCTGATGATCCCGACTACGTGTACCGCAAGGAGGATGGCTGGCGCAACGGCGCCTGAGATCGGCCGGCGTCGCTCTCGGTGCGGGATATGTTCCTGGGCCTGGGACAAGTAGTAACCCTGTGGCTACGGAGGCACTCATCCATGACGCGGCCCCCAAGGCCGACAACGTCCACTCTCACAGTCCGGCTTGGGCACGATTTCAATCCCTTCTTCATCAGGGCGTCCAGTAAGAGTTGTTTGTCGTTTTCAACCCTCGAAAAATCCTCCTTTTCGGGTCCAATCCCTAAACACAGACAATCAACTAAAAAGGCGCAATGCAATCGCTAACCTCCCCAAATAGCTAAAAGAAGGGAGGTTGGCGCAACCGGCGCGGAGCCATTCTGCCCATGACACAGAATGTTCTGCCTTGGCTGCGACTTCCAGAGAGTCCCCGGATGAGCAATTCATTGTGCCTTGTTTCCTGATGGCTTGCAGAGTTTCTGATGTAGGTTATTCCTGTTTCGCCTCGTTGCAGTGCCGGTACAAAGAGGATGAGCGTAGATATCCGCGCTCGCGCAAGGGCAAGGTCTCTGATAGACTTGCAGTAAGAATGGACAGCCTGGACCGCGCCGGTGTATACCGCCGGGGGACCGTGCAAGGGATGTCTGTGTCTCTTCGTGACCTTGGCACTCACCACCCCCTGAACCCTCCGTCTGGCTCGCTGCACACATGGATCCCCTATCGCGTACTGCCCGTTGGGACTGCAGCCGCGGCCAAGGCACATTGTGGGTGAAGCTGCCAGTGCAGCCCCTCATCATGCAAAGGCTGAATCCATGAGTCCCTCTCTCAAGGTCCTGGTTGATCCTGCCTTTCGGCGCATGGGTGAAATCTTTTCTGACCAGGACCGCGCATCCCTGGTGACCGACTTTGACTCGCATTGGCTTAAGGACGAACCGATTTCGGAGACAGAGGCTGCGCAGATAATTCCGGACACCGACGCGGTGGTGTGCTCCGACTGGAGATATGGCGATCTCCTGTACCAGGCCTCCAGGTTGAAGGCGATCATGACCGTCTCGGGCGGGTTTCCGCAGAACTTGGATTATGAATATTGCCACCAGCAGCACATTCATGTCTTGTCTGCGGCTCCGGCCTTTGGGCCCCAGGTGGCCGAGATGGCCCTGGGCATGGCCATTGCGTCGGCCCGCGGGATTGTAAAGGCCGATCGAGATTTCCGGGCGGGTACTGAACAGTACCTGCATCGCAGCAATCAGAACTCCTTCCTGCTGTTTGACCAGCCGGTGGGGTTGGTGGGATTCGGCGGCCTGGCCCACAGTCTGCGACCGTTGCTGGCTCCTTTCCGGCCTCGCCTGCAGGTCTATGATCCCTGGGTCAGCGACCGCGTGATAACCGGGTCTGGCTGCCAGCCTGTGTCCCTCCCGCAACTGTTGGCCGAAAACCGCTTTATCTTCGTGTTGGCGATTCCCAGCACCGAAAACGCGGGCATGATCACCCGTGAATTGCTGGAACAGGTCCGATCCGATGCCGTCTTTCTGCTCATCAGCCGCGCCCATGTCGTGGACTTTGATGCCTTGACGGACCTGGTGCTGGCCGGACGTTTCCGGGCGGCCATTGACGTGTTTCCCGAAGAACCCCTGGCCTTGGATCATCCCATTCGGCACGCGGAAGGGGCCATCCTTTCGGCCCATCGGGCCGGCAGTGTGCCCGAAGGACTGTGGGACATTGGAGCCATGGTGCTGGACGATTTGGAAGCGCTGGCCCTGGGCATGCCGCCGCGCAGCCTGCAGCCCGCCCTCCATGAACTGATTCCCCGGTATACGCAGTTGTCCGCCCGCCGCGGCCGCCGTTAGGGCGCTGTGCTTGGAAAAACCGGTCCGCGCGCTTCCGCCCGAGTCGATCTTCCACACCCGATCCAACGGGTAGGTCTTCTTGATTCACTTTAACTTTCCTCCGTTCCTGGCGCGGTGGCGCCGGGATGGATATTTTCACGGTCTCCCCGAAGGCAAGGCGTGGCTGATTGTCATTGCCTTGATGTTCCCGGCATCTCTGATGCCCATGGCCTCCTCCGTGCTGCGCGTTTCTTCGCCGCTGTTCCGGGAAGCGTTCGGACTCACCTCCGAATCGGTCGCCTGGCTCTCCATGTCGTTTTCCATCCCGTTCATGGTCCTGACGCCGGTGTACTGCCGGTTGAGCGAGATCGTAGGCCGCCGTCGTCTGATCATGGCAGGCTGCGCCCTGTTCCTGGTGGGTGTGCTGACGTCGATGTTTTCATCCCGCTTTTCCGTGCTGTTGCTCGGACAGGGCATTCAGGGCTTCGGGGTGGCGGGCATGACTCCCTTGGGCATGGCGTATATTTCCGCCATCTTTCCCAGGCATGAAAGGGGCAAGGCCTTGGGCACCTGGAGTTCGGTGGGGCCGACCGTGGCATTCCTGGGGCCGTTCCTGGCCGGTTTGATTCTGTCGTTCTGGAGCTGGCGCTTCACTTTTCTGCTGTCCCTGCTTGTGGGCATTCTGGCCCTGGCCGTGGTTATCTTCACGATTCCGGCGGGATACAGCAACATCAAACCGGAAATGTGGCGCCGTTTCGACTGGGTGGGCGTACTGCTGCTGGCCTGTGCGGTGATCGCCTTTTTTGCCTTTCTGTCCAGTCGCCCCATCACGGGTATACCGCCGCTCCAGGACTGGCGGCTGGCCTTGCTGGTGATTTTGTGCCTGTCCCTGCTGTTCTGGCGGGAGCGAACGGCCTCGTCCCCCTTTATCGAGCTGGACCTCTACCGCATCACCTCCTTTCGGCTGGCCTCCTTCGGCGCGGCGTTCCGCATGATCACCATGGGTTGCACCGGCTTGCTGATGCCATTGTATCTGGCCGATCTGCACGATGTGCAGGGGGCCATGCTCGGCGTGATGCTGATGATCAATCCTGCCGCCATGTCGGTGATGGTCCGGTTTGGCGGTCTCCTGGCAGACCGTTGGGGCATCCGCCAACCACTCCTGCTGGGATTTTCCTCCCAGATTCTGGTGTTGCTGGTATTGTCCCGCCTGTCGGCTACGGTGCCGCTCTGGGTGCTGGGCGGAATCCTGGCGATTCACGGTCTGGGGGTCGGCACCATGCTGGCTGCCCTGCACCGCACCGCTCTGCTGGATGTACAGGAAAGTCAGGCCAACATCGCGGCCGGCATGTACAGTCTGACCCGGTTTGTCGGAGTGGCCATTGGCACCACTACGGCCGGCGTGCTCTACCAGCAATTCAGTACCTGGGGCTTCCCGGTCCTGCAGGCCTATCAGAGCACTTTCCTGGCCTTTATCGCCGCGGCCTTGATTGGTCTGGTCTTTTCTCTGCTCATGATCAGAAAAGACCCTCTCACGAGCCGCGCGTAGGGGCCGGTGTGGGCACAGATACCGGTCCTGGCCGGGGCTGTCCAGGCAGTGTCCGACCGCGGGCCATGCCTGCCCTGCGCGGCAGGGGCATGGGGAGGGCAACGCCGCGGGCTCTGTACTGTCCTGCAAAGCCTGGGACCAAGGAACACAGGGACAGACTGCGTATTGCCGGCCCTCTGGCTTCAAAAACGCCGGGTCCTAACCAGGGCTCCAGATAATGTCCAGCAGCAGCCGGCCCAGGGTATCCAGAGACTCCAAAGAGACCCATTCCTCGGCGCTGTGCAGACCGAAGCCCTGTGGTCCCAGCACCACGCAGTCGCTGCCCGCCTCCGCCAGAATTGCCGCATCCGTCCAGAAAGGCACACTGATTGCTGCACCCGCCAGATTCCGGGTGGCCCGTGCCGCCGCGATCCGGGCTGCGAGAGGACTGTCCTGCCGGGCCTGAAACGCATTGCGAATCTGCAAGGTACGCAATGAAATCGAATCGGTCCCCAGCTCACGGTTGGCCCGATCGATTAATGCCTGTATTTCGGCGGTGACTGCGGCGACACTCTCTTCAGGGGCCGTGCGCCGTTCCACGGTCAACTCGCACTGGGCGGGATAGACACTGAGTTCCGTGCCGCCCGTGATGGTGGAGGCATGCAAAGATGGGGGCCCCGCCAGCGACCGGGCCGGTCTCTCTATCAACTCCTGGGCCAGATGTTGCAGCGCCTGCAGGAAAGAACCCAGATTGGCAATGGCATCCACGCCCTCTTCAAACCGGCTGCCATGCGCGGCCCGGCCTTCAGAGACAATCCGATACCAGACAAATCCCCGATGGGCTACCGCAGCCTGCAAATCGGTGGGCTCCAGCACCACCGCCTCTGCCGGCAGAAATTCCTTGACCAGAGCTTCGGTGCCAAGGCTGTCCCCCTCTTCATCCACTACAAAGGCCAAGGTGACGTCGCGCAGGGGCCTCTTGTTGGCCTGGACTATGCAGGCGGCGAGGCCCAGCATGACTGCCAGACTGCCTTTCATGTCCTGGCTGCCGCGTCCGTATACCAGCCCATGCTGTTCCCAGGGCGTGAAGGGCGCTTCCATGCCTTCCACATTGACTGTGTCCATGTGGCCGTTCAACATCAGGGACGGCAGGGTACCCGGCTGCTTCCCAACCAGATGGGCGACAACATTGCGCCGGTGGGGCGCCGCGGTTTCCTGGTACTGCACGTCCACTCCCAGCCGTTGCAGCTCGGCGAAAACATAATCGCCAATCTCCGTTTCCCCGGGTGCACCCGGAGTCAATGTGGGGTTGCGGGAATCAATGGAGATCAGGCGAAACAACTGATCTCTGACATAGCTGGAGTCTATGGTCGGCATGGGTGAATCTGGATGAATCCTTGAATCCGCCGGTCCGCTCAGGGTTGAATGAGCCTGCCCGTCACAAAACGGTGCGCCGTTTCGGCCAATATGGCCGTGCCCAGCGGCAAGACGTCCTCGTCAATGTCAAACGTGGGAGTGTGATGGGCGCCGCCACCGGGCACCGCGGCCCCCAGCATGAACATGGCACCCGGGGCAGCCTGCGTCATGTAGGCGAAATCTTCGGCTCCCATGCTGAGGGGGGCTTCTTTTTCGACCAACGCGGTGGAACCCGCGAGATCGACCGTGGCGTCCTTCAACCAGTCATTGACGTGCGCATGATTCAGCATGGCCGGATATCCTTGGGACAGCTTGAACCGGTATCCACCGCCCAGCGCCTCGGCCAACGCAAAGCCTTGCTCGATCTCCTGCCAGAGCTGGGCCCTGACGGTTTCGTCCAGGCTCCGGACCGTGCCCTGCACATACACTTCGGACGGGATGACATTCGGAGCCGAACCGCCGCTGATCTGGCCGAGGCTGATCACGCATTTCTCTACCGGATTGATGCGCCGCGCAGGGATGCCATACAGTTGCGGCAAAATGGAACTCAACAGGAACAGGGGATCCACGCCCTGGTGCGGCATGGCACCGTGCCCCCCGTCGCCTTCGATCCAGGCCTCGAAACTGTCCACGGCGGCCAAGGCATAGCCGCTGCAGATTTCCACCTTGCCTGCGGGTTGCGTGGAGTTCACATGCAACGCAATAACGCTGTCCACATTCTGCATGGCCTGATCCTGGATCATGGCTGTGGCTCCGCTGACACCTTGCGCGTCAAACGACTCTTCGGAGGGTTGGAACAGCAGCCTGACCCTGCCGGCCCATGCGGCCCCATGGGCCCGGTACCGGTTATGCAACAGCTCCGCGGTCCCCAACAGCATCGCGGTATGCGCATCGTGACCGCAGGCATGCATCACTCCCGCATTGGTGGATTTGAAGGGGTGATCCACCTCCTCGAGAATGGGCAGGGCATCCATGTCTGCGCGAATACCGATGCAGGGCCCCTCTGCGGGGCCAATGTCCACAGTGACGCCGGTACGTCCCACCTGCGTCTTTATATCCTGCAAGCCCAATTCCTGCAGAGCGTCCTGGACCAACCGGGCCGTCTTGAATTCCTGAAACCCCAATTCGGGATTCTCGTGTATGTGCCGCCGATAGGCCACTATCTTGGCCCTCAGTTGCTTTGCCTCAGCCAACATGATTTTTTCCTGGGAATGCCGGTTACCGGTCGCGCGCAGGCAACGCAGTGTACCGGTGGGACAATGTCAATGCCTGGGGTAGGAGACTGTGCCTTGTCAATTCACGGTCGATAATCGGACATGTCGAAAACCTTGTCCATGGCGGCCCAGTGTTCGGCCGGCTGTGCTTCCGGGACACGCTCCTGAAACTCATCCATGGTGCGTTGCCATTCGTTGTACCGGGGACTCGATGCTTCCAGGCGGGCAAAATCCCGGTCCGGCTGAAAGCTGTCCTCTGCCTGCATCAACATAAACATGCGCCGCCCCAACAGCCAGATTTTCATGTCCAGGATGCCTACCGCGGCCAGATTCTCGATGACTTCCGGCCATACCGCCCGATGGTAGGCCTTGTATTGCTCTATTTTCCCCGGATCGTCCACCAGGTTGATGGTAAGGGCGAATTCCTGCATGCTGATACTCCTTGCGCCTACAAACAGGCCATGGCTTTGACGACTCTGGAAGCGGGGTCCAGCCACCCCTCGTATTGATCCGGAACTTCCATGAACGGGGTACTGTGGGTCACCATCGGGTCCACGACAATGGCATTGTCCTGCATGGCCGCGATCACCTGCTGGAAATCATCTCGGGTTGCGTTGCGACTGGCCAGCAGCGAGTGCTCCTTGCGATGGAAATCGGGATCCCAGAACCTGATTTCCGACTGCACCAAACTGACCAGTACGTATATGCCCCCATGGGCGACGGTGCCAAATCCCCGCTCCATGGAGGCGGCGTGTCCGGTGGCATCAAAGACCACCGTGGGCAGGTCGCCCCCCGTGGCTTCTGCCAATCTGGCCTCAAAATCCTGATCCGCCCGCAACACCTGTTCCATGCCCAGATGCCGTTGACAGAATTTCAGACGATCAGGGGCAATATCCGCCACCAGGACCGTGGCACCGGTCTGGCGGGCGAACTGCATGACGCCCATGCCAATGGGCCCGGCCCCCATTACCAGTACGGTATCCGCGGCGGTCAGCCCGGACCGGCGCACGGCATGGGCGCCAATGCATTGGTTCTCGACCAGGGCCATGCGTTCCAGCGTGAGACCCTCCGCGGGCATCAGCCGATCCACGGGCAGACTGAGATACTCCCCCAAACCCCCGTCAAGATGCACCCCGAGCACTTGCATGTGGACACAGCAGTTGGTTTTGCCCCGCCGGCAGGCCCCGCAGGTGCCGCATTCGAAATAGGGGAAAACCACACAGCAGTCGCCCACCCCCAATCCCTGGTCGTTGGAGCCTATTTCCAAGACTTCCACAGCCAGTTCGTGACCGAGCACGCGGGGATAGGTGAAGAACGGTTGCCGTCCGCGGATGGCATGGAGATCGGTACCGCAGATGCCGACGCGGCGGACCCGCACCAGAGCGTGGTCGACGCTGGGCCCGGGATCAGGCACTTCCCGCAGGCGGAGGCGATAGGGTTCCGTGAGCTCAATCTGTATCATATGGGCTTCCTCTGCCGACACAATATACATCCGAATGTCGGCCAGTGGACACAACCTTGCGGGTCCAAGGACAATAAGGTAAGCATGAGACGGCTGTTGTACAGTTAGCCCCAGCCAGCGGCCACGCTGGCCGCAGGGCTTGAGCCACAGAGTGATCCTAACCTACCGGCATGCCTATGTTCCTATATCACAAGCTGCGATTTCTGGTGATATCCGCCTTGGTCGTGCAATTGCTTTGCATGGGGCAAGACGATCTGGCAGCAGATACGCACAGACATCCTTCCGACTCGGCGGCTTTCGTCGGGCCTGCCCGTGAAATGGCCGTCGCAGGGGCCGAGGCAACCGCCCAGCCCATATCCGCAAAACGGGTCAAGGTACAGGCAGGGATGACGGTAGGGTCATTTGAGACCCGTGCCCTGACGGTGGGAGAATTTCTGGGTGAGCAAGGTATCCTGGTCGGTCCCCTGGATGCAGTGTCTCCGGATCTCGCAATCCCGATAGAAGACGGTCTGGTCGTTACCATAGCTCATGTCGACCGCAACTTTGAGATCGAGGAGACGCCCCTGGCTGCCGGCGTTGTATGGCAGGGAGACCCGAATTTGCTATTGGACCAGATTCAGACCCGCACAGTGGGCAAACCCGGTCTGGTCGCCACGCGCACGCGCATTACGCGCCGAGCAGGTCAGCCGCCGGAACGGGACCTGGTCGAAAGCTGGACGCGACAGGAGGCGTTGGATACCGTATTCGTGTTTGGGCAGAAAATCACCAAGTCCACCTTCCAGCCTTTTGAGGGCCACACGCTTGCCTATTGGCGCAAGACCCGCATGCTGGCCACCAGCTACAGCGCTGCGAATGCGGGAACGTCACAGGATGCACCGTGGTATGGGTACACTTTCTCAGGCGAACCCATGGGCCACAGTGTCGTGGCCGCCGACCTGGACATCATGCCTTTGCGTACACAATTGTATATACCCGGCTACGGCTACGGCACGGTGCTGGATACGGGAGGAGGTCTCAGGGGTATGCATATTGACCTCGGGTACGAGGATGAAGAATATGTCTCCTGGCATGGCGTGGTGGATGTGTATTGGCTTTGGCCTCCCCCTGCTGACACCAGCGAAATCATGTGGATACTACCGCCCGCTCCCACGCAACGCTAAGGCAGGCCCTCATCTTGTCACTTGTGCCCGTCATACCCCGGGACGGGACCACCGGCAAGCGATACAGAATATATGATCAACTGTGACCGGCCCGCCCGTGGAATGCCCTGAAATCTGAAATGACCAGCTGATGGCCACAGCCTTCCTGCTCCCTTCCGTATCCTCAATGGGCCGTATTGGGCGTGCTGTTGGTCAAGGCATCGCGGGGTCGAGTTTCTTGAGAACCGGTAACGGTTGCAGGCTTCAAGGCAGTGCAGCAACATTTCATTGAGAGATGGAGTGACTGGCGGGATTTTTTGCGGATTGACCATCAGCCTACGAGTTCAATTGAGCAATGCCGGTGCGTGGCACCAACCGCGCCAATGCCCCATAACCGGAAAAACAGACATAATAAAGACCTGAATTCCCAAGAATGGCGTAGCCGGTTTCGCTGCAATGCAGAATCTCCGGAGATTCAGGCCAATCACGGGGCCAGCGGAACAAGGCACCTTGAACGCAATCTGCAATGAACTTGTCCAGAGGCATGGGGAATGCAGCCAGAGCACTGATGCGCAGTACAGTGTCTGCATGATCACCCAAATTCCTGTGAGCCAAGGTCTCATTTTGGGCCAGATCAGAATTCCATCTGGTGGTTTCCGATTTGCGGCCCTGTCTTCGACATGGAACGGGCCCAGGGGATATGGCTGCAGTGCAATGCTGCAGGGGCAGCCGATCCTCGGGTTGGCGTGTACACCTTGGTAGCCAGCGCAAGTTGTTCACCCCTGCTTTAGCGTTTCCTTCCGGCCATGTCTCGATCCAATCCGGCTAGCCTCCGCAAGCGCTTCGTCAGCCCCCACCACATGGCTGTCGGTGTAGTGCTGTTGGGTCTGCTGGTGCGGGTCTGGCATCTGGACTACGACCAGGGCATGAACAGTCATCCCGACGAACGATCCAACGGCTTCTACGCCGTCGACATCGCGTGGCCCGATCCAATCACAGGTACGCTGGCCGCGGCGGAAAGCTCCCTCAACCCCTTCTGGAACGTTCAGGACAACTCCAGGAAACGATTTACCTACGGACACTTTCCCCTTTATGCCGGTGTTGTGCTGGCCTCCTTCGGCAGCAAGGTCGGGCCGGTGCTGGAGGCTCTGGGCCTTTCGGAGACCTGGGCAACCCATCTGGCCCAAGGCCGGACGCACCCGGGGCGTGGCTTGCTGATGGCGCGTCTGGTGATAGCTTTGATGGATACCGTGACCATTGCGCTGGTCTATGTGATTGCCGGCAAGATCTACGGTTGGCGCACCGGCCTGCTGGCCGCGTTCCTGTATGCCGTGGCGATGCTGCCGGTCAAGGACAGTCACTTCTTCACCTTTGACCCGGCCGCGGCGACCTTTGTCACGCTGACTGTGCTCGGCAGCCTCCTGCTGCTGCACAGAGAGCAGCCCTGGTCTGCCAAAGTGCTGGCTGGAGTGGGGATGGGACTGGCGGTGGCTTCCAAATTCAGTGCGTTGCCGGTTGTGGTCCTGCCTGCGTTGGCGCTCTTCCTGCGATTCAGAAAAGTTGCGTCGGCGGTCACGGACCACCCCTCCCCGGTGCCTGCTTTCGCATCCTTGACCGGCCACGGGCTGGTCATCTATGGCATCGGACTCGCCTCCTTCGCGGTAGCCAGTCCCTTTGCCTTGCTTGATGCTGCATGGTTCTGGAACGAAGCGGTCATACCCCAGGGCAACATGGTGAGAGGCGTATACGATTGGGTCTTTACGCGGCAGTACCGCGGGACCTGGCCCTATGTCTATTTTGTGCGCCAGCAGGTGCAATGGGGACTCTGGTATCCGTTAGGCCTCAGCGCGGTAGGCGGGATACTCTGGACTGTCCGGCGGCTGTCCGGCCGCGTCGGGTTCCGGAAACAGGACCTCTTGCCCGCGGTCCGGCCCGGAGAAGTGCTGCTGTTGGCGTGGATAGCCCTCTATTTTGGTATCACCGGCGCTTTCCTGGCCAAATTCAACCGATACATGCTGCCGGTGTTGCCCATGGCGGTGATTTTCGGTGCGGCCTGGTTGGGATGGGCCTGTGGCTGGTGGGGCAGGTCCACATTCAGGGCCGCATCGCGGGTGCGACGCGCCCGGTTTGATCGGGACCGGCTCGGTGCGGTCTTGATGATTGGGGTAGTCGGAGGATCATCCCTGTGGCTTTCCAGTTACATCCACGGTGTATGGGAAAGGGAGCACACCTGGCTCACGGCCAGCAAGTGGATATACGAGCATGTCCCTGATGATTCGACCATTCTGTGGGAGGTATGGGACGATCCGTTGCCTGTCAGTGCGGGACGGATTTCGGCGGTTCCCTTTCCGGGCAGCGACAAGGTATTCCACCGGATTGCGTGGGGTCCGTTCGAAGAGGACACCAGACTCAAACTGGACGGGTTGAAGGACAAACTGACCCAGGCCGACTATGTGATCTACAGCTCCAATCGCGTCTATGCGGCAGTGCGGCGGTTACCCGAGAGGTATCCCATGACCATTGCCTATTACGATGCCATGCTTGATGGCAGCCTGGGATTCGAAGTGGCCTATCAGGTATCCGGTCAGCTGCGGCTCCCGGGGTTCCGTTTGGACGAAACCGGGGCTGACGAGAGCTGGACTCTGTATGACCATCCCCCGGTGCTTGTTCTGCGCAAGCACCGGGAGGTGCCTGCGGCCGAAATGGAAGCCTTGCTGGCTCCCGGACTTGCAGAAGCCCAGGTCGGCTACATAACACCCGGATCCTTTCTCAATCCCATCATTGACGGTTTGGGTGCTGGTGTCCGGCAGCTCCGGGATCGGCTGGAAGACTGGACCGCAGCGGGAAATCCGCATCGGATGGCGGTATGGCCCAAAGGCAACGGCATCGCCTGCATCAATCTGTATCCCCTTGTCGCCGGCAGCCTTTCCCTGTTGGATAATTTCAGGTTTAACGAAACCGCCAGCCACAGTGCTGTGCTCGCAGCCCTGACGTGGTGGACTGCGTTGTTTCTGATCGGTCTGGCAGCCTGGCCCTTGGGTTTCCGCCTGTTTTCGGAGTTGCCCGATCGGGGTTACGCCCTGTCCCGCCTGCTCGGCTGGCTGGTCCTGGCCGTGCCCCTTTGGTGGCTGGCTCATTCCGGGCGGCCCGTATTCACGGTGGCCGGCGTATGGTGGGCGTTCGCGGTCTTGTGGGTGGCCGGCATGGGGGCGACTGTCTGGCAGTGGCATGAAATCAGCCGCTTCGTCCGTCAGGGGTTCAAAAGACTGCTTTGCCTGGAAATGGGGTTTACTCTTGCCTTTGGCAGTGGCGTTCTGCTGCGACTCGCCAATCCCGACCTGTGGCAACCATGGTTTGGCGGTGAGAAATTCATGGAAATGGCCATTTGGAACGGGATTCTGCGCAGTCCGGAACTGCCCCCCCTGGATGCACACTTTGCCGGCGAGTCGCTCAATTACTACTATTTCGGGCACTTCCTGCTGGCCATGTTGACAAAGTTCACCGGCATCTGGACCGAAGTGGCCTTCAATCTGGCCGTCCCGACCCTGTGGGGCTTGATATTCCTGCTTTCCTGGGCGGGCGTACTGTACTATCATCTCCGGCCGCGCCACAGCCCCGGCCCGGGACAGCCCGCGGGCGACACACTCCGCGGGGATTGGGTGCCCGGCGTGACGAAGGCGCTGTGGGCGCCTTTTTTCCTGTTGATAGCCGGCAATCCCCAAAGCGGTCTTCTGGCAGTCGAAACATTGCGGGCGGCGTTCGGCCGCGGGGAGGCAACCCGTCCACGCCCGGGCTTTCTCGATTGGGATTTCAGTGATGTTCCGGGTTCGCTGCAGACTTGGTACACGGACCTGGCGGGCAGGCATTACTGGTGGGAAGTCAGCCGGGTTGTTCCCCATACCATCAACGAGTTTCCGGCCTGGACCCTGGTGTTTGGAGACTTGCATGCCCATCTCCTGGTGGTGCCTTTGACTCTCCTGCTCTTCTGTCTGACAGTGGTAGCGGGGAGCTACCTCAGGTCCGGATGGAAACTGCTGGTGTGTCTGGTGCTGTCCGGCCTTGTGTGTGGCCTCGTCCCCATTACCAATATCTGGGATCTGCCGCTGGCTTGTTCTCTGACAGTCATAGCCATTCTGGTGGTCAGTGTGCGGCGGTATCCCGCCAAGGGTCTCTTTGTGCCTGTGAGTCTGGCCGCGGTGGCGGGCTGTGCCGGCATTGCCGCGGCGGTGTCGCTGCCCTTCTGGCAAAATTTTGCACTGGTGGCAGGTGGCGGGCTGGGCTGGGTATCGCACGGTGACGCGCCCGGGGTCTGGTTGCGGATCTGGGCGTTCTTCTATTTTCTGGTTGTTTGCTGGCTGCTGGTGGAAACCGGAAAGGCTTCCGGCACAACTCCAAAGTGCGATGGCGGACCCGGTCCCAGCCGCTTCACGTTGATCCTGATCGGGTCTCTGTGGCTCGGAGTCGCGGCGGCCTATCAACATGCCACTTTGGGTCTCATCGCCATCCCCTTGGGACTGGCCGGTATAGCATTGCACAGGCAATGGCGGTTGGGCCGGGATCTGGACATAATCCTCTGGTGCATCCTTTTGTTAGGCATCTGGGCCGGCAGTCAGGTGGTGGTGGTCAAGGATTTTCTTTTTGGCGGGGACTACTATCGCATGAATACGGTCTTCAAGTTTTTCTTTCAAGGCTGGATTCTGGCGTCCCTGGTCTGTGCCATCCTGTTGCCCGCGATCCGGAAAGAACTGCGTACCCGGCACAGCCCGAGCACTTTCAACGTGGCCGCCGCGGCGTTCACGGCCTTGCTGGTGTTGTCTCTGGGATTTCCCCTCGTGGGGATACCTGCCCGGTTGGCGATTCGTTTTCCGGAAAACATACCGGCGTGGGGTACGCTTGACGGTCTGGCCTTTATGGATACAGGCAGTTTTGTGGAACCTGCGGGCCACACCATCGATCTCAGCCACGATCGGGAAGCCATCGATTGGATCAATGCCCACGTGGCCGCGAACGTGACCATTCTGGAAGCGGCCCGGGTGGACTATTACAGGTCGGGGGGGACTCGCATTGCTTCCTTCACCGGCCTGCCCGGGCTGCTCGGCATGCATGAACAGGAACAGCGTCCCGGGACAGTTGTAGCGGAGCGCGCCGCATTGATGCGCCAACTCTGGAACACGCCGGACAAGGATGATCTGCTGCGGGCGTTGCAGGACCATGACATCGGCCTGATCTATGTAGGCCAGCTGGAACAGATCGAGCATGCAGCCGGGGCCGCGCTGTTTCGCGCAATGGCCGGGGCCGGTCAGTTGGAAATCCTCTTTGAAAACGAGAAATCCCTGATCCTGGCGTTGCCCGGCACCGCGCATACGTTCCTGACCGGCTAGTGGAAGGAACACGGCACGTTGCTTGGCATTGAGTGGGGAGCCGCGCTGCGCTGGTATCTGACCATCCAGCTGTGGAGCGTGCCATTCCTGTTGCTGGGGGCGGTGCTTTTCCAGGCCCTGCCGGATCGGGGCTATGCCGCGGCGAAGTTTCTGGGGGTCCTGGCCATCGGCCTGGTGACCTGGATGAGTTTCACCTGGCTGGCCGTCCCGTTTGTGCCCTGGGTGCCGTGGCTGGTCTGGCTCCTGGCCCTGACCGGTGGCTTTGCCGTGTATGAGCGGGACCGCAGGGCCCGTTTCCTGCGCGGGGCCGCACTGGCCCCGCGGCCGCGGGCGATCGACTGCCTGTGGGTGGAAATGGTTTTTCTTGGTGTATTTGCAGGCTGGCTCTGGGTGATCGCCCATGACCCTGGCATCGATCACACCGAACAGCCCATGGACTACATGTTCCTGGCATCCCTGTGGCAGACCCTACAGTATCCGCCGCAGGATCCCTGGCTCTCCGGTTTCGCTATCAGCCATTACTATTTTGGTCACTGGATGATGGCCACAGTGGCCAAAGGCTCCTCCGTGGTACCATCAGTGGCCTACAACCTGGCCACAGCCAGCTGGTACGGTTTTCTGTGGCTGGGCGTGTACGGCGTGGCCTTCAATGTTGTCACATTGCTGGCCCGGGCGGGCGATTTCAAGGTATATCGCCCATGGTATGCATGGGCCGCCGGCCTGCTGGCCGCCCTTTGCACCGCGGTGATGGGCACCCTGTCCGGCGTACTTGAGTTTCTGTATGCTTTTGGGTTCATGTCGGACGACATGGCCGCACGGTTCGACATTGTCGGTTTCCCGGACCGCGCTGTCCGGACCGGGGATTTTTTCATTACCGGTGAATCATGGTGGTGGTGGCGCAGCACCCGCGTGATTCATGACAGGTCGTTTGACGGCACGTCTCTTGAAGTCATTACCGAATTCCCCGTGTTCAGTTACCTGCTGGGGGACAACCATCCGCATGTCATGGCCGCCCCGATCCTGCTCCTCGGAGTGCTGCTGCTGCAGCAATTCATGGTCCAGGATCCGCCCGGGATCGCTCTCCATGCAGCTGGGAACGGGGTCCGGGTGCTGGTGCAAAGGGTGCGGTCCCGTTCCTTCCTGATTCACTTCGGCAGAGGGCTGACGGGGTTCCTGCTCGTGGCCGCCAGCATTCTGACCAATACCTGGGATGCGGTATCACTCACCATTCTGGTGGCCAGCGGTCTGGCATTTTCGCTGGTCCGGCCTTCCCGCCCCGTGAAGATTCTGGTGCTCTCCACAGCCGGTATCAGCGTGATACTGCTGGTCCTGAGTGCCCTGGTCCTGATTCCCCACAACCTGCTGCTGCAAACGCCCATTGTCGGTATCCGGGTCAATGTGCTGAATCCGACCCAGTGGCAACAGCTGCTGCTGTTCTGGGGGCCGTTGCTGTTGGTCTGCCCGCTGCTGGCCGGTTTGGCGGTGTCCAAGGAACTGTTTTCCTGGTCCTGTTTTCTCTGGACCTCGTTGTGTGTGTTGGGTCTGTCCGGTCTGGTGTTGGGACTGGGCCTCAGGATCGACAACCTGGCCCTGACTTCCCTGCCGGCGGGCTGGGAGGCCACTGTGCTGCAGCGGTGGGGGCAGAGTCTGCTGCTTGAATTGGGCCTGGCCTTGCTGTTCAGTCTGCTGCTGACGTTTCTCTGGCGCTGGTGGGGCCACAGCGTGCACGACAGGCCCCGCCTGTCGCCCCATGCCCTGTTGGTGTTCTGTGCCGGCCTGGCCCTGGGACTGACCTATGTCGTGGAATTCCTGTTTGTCAATGACGGTTTTGGCCCCCTGATGCGCATGAATACCGTATTCAAGTTCTACTATCAGGCGTGGCCGCTGTTGGGGATTGTATTGGGCACCACCACGGTGCTGATCCTGACGCAAAAATGGCATCGGCCCGGCTTCATGCTGCCCATGGTCGGCCTTGTGCTGCTGATGGCAGGCTGCTTCTACTACCCACTGGCCGCTGTGGGAGGGCAGATTCACTACAACCGGCATCCGCTGACCATTGACTCGCGGACCCATCTGCAACGCGTGGACCCGGACCTGGCCCAGACCCTGGACTGGATAGAAACCCACGTGCGCAGAGGGGAAATCATTCTCGAAGCTCCGGGCCAGAGCTACTACGCGAGTCACAACCGTGTCAGCAGTCTGTCCGGCTATCCCACACTGCATGGATGGGACCGGCACGAAAGGGATTGGCGCGGGGCCTCCTATGCCGAAATGGCTGCCGGACGCATCGAGGCGGCCAACACGATCTACAGGACGGGGAGCCCCGATCAGGTGAGGGCCGCGCTGGCGGCCTGGAATGTGCGGTATGTGTTTGTAGGTCCTCATGAGAGGGGCAAATACGGCTTCGGGGCCGAACGCCAAAGTGTCCTGGTCCACGTGCTGGTGCCCGTATTCGAGTCCGGCCGCGTCCAGATTTTCAAGGTCATCGGCTAGATCATGCTGTCTGGCGCCCGTAACCGGATTCCGAGTCGGCGCTGACCCCTTTGATGCAGGTCGCCATGTTCCCCCTGCGCTCCTTGCGGTGGCCCCCGGTTCTGCGCGCAGACCGCGAACGCCTTGTCTGGACTTGCCTCGTGTTGGCTGCCCTGATTACCCGGCTGGTGCAGCTTGAGGCGAGAGGCATGAGCCACGACGAAAGTCTGCATGCCCTGTACTCGTTTTATCTTGCGGCCCGGGGGGAGTATGTACATGACCCCATGATGCACGGCCCCTTGCTGTTCCACCTTAATGCATTCATCTACCGGATCACGGCCCAGGTCTCCGACTATACCGCCAGAGTGGTACCGGCCCTGATCGGTACGCTGTTGGTAGGCAGCATGTGGTGGTACCGCCGGTACCTGGGCCGGATCGGTGCCCTGGCCGCGGCTGTCCTGCTGCTGATCAGTCCTGCCCTGCTGTTCTACAGCCGTTACATTCGCAATGATATCTATGTCCTTTTCTTCACCATCTGCTGGATTTACACCTTCCTCCGCTACATAGAGAGCGGGAAAAGTCGCTGGATGCTGGGCCTGGGCATCGCCATGGTGTTGGGTATCACCAGCAAGGAAAATCACTTTATAACCGGATTTACGCTGGGATCCTTTGCTGTCCTCATGGGATCCTGGCTTGCATACCGGTACCGGGGTACAGACAGCCGTGTGGCGGGCCGGTACTGGGATTTGGCCGTGGTCATGCTGTGCCTGGTGCTGCCTTTTCTGGCTCCGGTCGTCCTGATGGCCCTGGGTGCGCCCGGTGTCCCGAGTACGCCGGACGAGCAGTGGTTCGCCGGTGGCGTGGCCTTGGGCATCGCGCTGGCTGCCCTGCTGGGCGCTTATCTCTGGTTTGAACACCTTAGACCCCAACAGTGGCGCGGTCCCTTCGGCTACCGGCAGTTTTGCTTTGTGTGGGCGGTCTTCTGGATCGTGGCCTTGCTGCTGTTCTCCACCTTTCTGACCAACATAGGGGGCATGACGTCCGGGGTAATCGGCAGTCTGGGCTATTGGTTGGCGCAACAGGAAGTCCAGCGCGGCAGCCAACCCTGGTACTACTACGTCATGCTGACCGGCTTCTATGAATATCTGCCTCTCCTGCTCAGTCTGTGGGGCGGCTTCGTGTCCTTGCAGGCCATCGGTCGCTGGGGGCGCATCGTCTCGCGGTCCGTACAGCAGAAATGTGCCCCGTTGCCCATTCTGGTGCAGGTCCCTCTTTTGTTGCTCTGGTGGTCCATGGCCAGCTGGCTAGCCTACAGTTTCGCAGGGGAGCGCATGCCGTGGCTGCTCTGCCACATTACAGCCCCCATGTGCCTCCTGGGGGCGTTCGGCCTCTCACGGTTGATCGCGCAATCCCGTCATGTCACTCCCCGATGGTGGGTGCCCGTAGTGCTGCTGGGGACCGGTCTGACTTGTGGCTTGGCCCTCTTGGGGTTCGTACCCTTCACGGGGCGGAGTCTGCAAGCCGTACGGGAGACACTGCGCTGGCTGACACTGTTGGCAGGCGGTTCCCTGGCCCTGTTCCTGGGATTTGGGGCCCTGCGTCGTGCCGGGACCTACTTCATGCAGTCGGCGGTACTGTCTTTGGCCTTGCCGCTGGGCATCCTGACCGCCCGTGCCTCCTATCAGTTGAATTACATCAACTTCGACTCTGTGACGGAGTATCTGGTGTATGCCCATGCTGCACCGGACGTGAAACTGTTTCTGGCGGAAATGGAGGAGCTCCAGCAGGCCACGGGGACCGGCAAGGACATGAAACTGGTCTATGACCACGACAATTCCTGGCCTTTGTCCTGGTATTTCCATGACTACACCAACATCCACATTTACAACCTGCCGGGTCCGGAACTGGCTGCCCCGGAATATGCTGTCATTGTGGCTTCCACCGACAAGCGGGACGCCATCCGGCCGTACGTGGCACATCAATATGTCAGCCATACATATCGCCTTATTTGGTGGCCGGAAGAGGGCTACAAGCATTGGTCATGGGCGCAGCTGCAGGCGTTCCGGGACCCGCAGGAACGGCGTCGTTACAGCCAGTTGTTCTTCAACCGGGAACACAGCAGGCTCGACGTGCGCTCCTGGCCCTTCCGAAAGGAATTTGATGTGTATGTACGCAACGATCTGGCACCCCTGATCTGGGATGATGCGGATTCCCTCCTGCTGCTGGCAAAGCAAAGTGCCCCACCCGAGCCCGATGCAGAACTGACGTTGCCTCTGAAGGATGTCCTCGGGGGGCCCTACGGCAACCTTCCCCTTCTGAATCCCAAGTCGATTACAGTCTCCGATCGGGGCCACCGGATCATCACGGATGCGGGGCACCACCGCATCCTGGTCCTGGATCAAGAGAACCGATTGGTGCAGATTCTGGGCAGTTTCTGCGCCCTGTATGCCGCGGACAACAGTGCGTGTACAGACCCGGATGGCGAGGGCCCCTTGGCCTTGGGGGACGGGCAGCTGAACGAGCCCTGGGGCGCGGCAGAGGCCTTCAACGGTGACATCTTCGTGGCCGACACATGGAATCATCGGATCCAGGTTTTCGATTCCGAGGGCCGCTTCAAGGCCAAATGGGGCAGTTTCGGTCAGGAGCTCTCCCCAGGTCGGGGCGGCGCCTTTCAGCTGTGGGGGCCGCGTGGACTGGATATAGACGCTTGGGGCAATCTCGTGGTCGCGGACACGGGCAATCACCGGCTGGTGTCCTATTCTCTGCAAGGAGAATGGTTGGCCACCTGGGACGGTGCAGATACCGCGCTGCGGCATATCAGCGAACCCGTGAGCGTGACCCGGGATCGACAGAGCGGGCACTTGTATGTGACGGATTCATGGAACGGCAAAGTGCAAGAGGTGTCCCGGAACTTTGAAGCGCTCGCCGAATACCCTGTACTCCGGTCCATGTGGCAATCCCGCGCGGCGATGCACAAACCGTACGTGGCCGCAATCCCCGACAAGGGGGTGGTCACCACAGACCCGGCACAGGGCCGGCTGGTCTTTTTTGACCCGACGGGAGCCGCAACCGGGATTCTGGCCCTGCCCGATCTGGATGCGCAAGATGGAGCAGGTCCTCTGCCCCTGGGCCTTGCGGTGGATCCGACAGCCCAGGAACTGCTGGTGGTCGACCAGAGTCAGGCCAAAATTTTCGTATATGACCTGTCGGGCTATATGGTGTCAGGGGAACCCGGTTGACCTTGGGCCATCACGGTGATGTCCAGGAGGACGCACGGCCCCTTTGATGGCCCCAAGCAGTTTCCCTGTCCGCCCAATCCGAAACCGGCGGAGGCGGGCATACAGGCGGAATGCGTACCCCGGTCCAAACCAGACTCGCACGGGACAGAACAGCCGATAGTCCACATCAAGAGTCGGCGGTGCCAAAGGCATCGAGAGTGTTGACCGGCATTCTCGCGGCCAGACGGTGCAAGACAAGCACGAAACTCAGACCCAGGACAAAGATGGCCAGAGCCAGCACCAGTTCCTGTGGAAACTGGTCCAAACTCACTGGGGGAAGATAGTATGCGGTTGTGGCGGTCCCCTCTGACGCGGGATCGTCCTGCCAAGGCCAAATCTTGCGCAGGCTGCCCAGCAGCAGTCCTGCGAGGACCGCCATGGCAGTGTCAGCATGGCGGCGCAGCAACCACGTCAGACCGCGGGCAAAGGTGAGCAGACCCAGGATCCCACCGCCTATGAAGAGCAGCAAGGTGACGAAGTCCCGCTGATTCAGGGCCTCCAGTATGTATTGGTACTTGCCCAGCAGAATCAGGATATAGGAGCCCGAAATCCCGGGCAAGATCATGGCGCACAGGGCCAATGCCCCGGCTATCAGTACGAACCACCATGTATTCGGTGTCTGGACCGGAGCCAGGCCCACCAGCCAGAAGGCAGCTCCTGCAGCACCCAGGCCGACAAGCGCCAGCCGCCAGTTCCAGGCCGCAACCCGTTGCCCCACCAAGACTGTCGAGGCCAGTACCAAACCGAAAAAGAAGCTCCAGATGTAAACGGGATACTCCTGCAGCGCGAAGGCAATGGGGCCGGCCAGCAATACGATGCTGGACAGGATACCCACGCCCAACACCACGAGAAATTCGGCGTGTACAGTCTTGAACGCGGCCTGCAGCCGCAGCCGCAGCAGGTCCTGCCAGAAGGATCTTTGCGTCAACGCCCGGATACTGCCCACCAACTCGCCGTAAATGCCGAGAATCAGGGCCATGGTGCCGCCCGATACGCCTGGAACCAGGTCCGCAGCTCCCATGCAGGCCCCTTTGGCCGCCACCCGCACACAGGCTGTCCAGCGGCGCGCTTTGGTTTCTGGCTTCAAAGGAGCCATGACTTGAGTCTATTCGCCTGGGGGAATGGGGCAGAATGTCAGACGATTCTGCCGAGAGTGCCGCTAACGCGACTCTCGATACACCACATGGCGGCGCAGAATGGGATCGAATTTCTTCAGTTCCAGTCGGGACGTGTTGTTGCGCCTGTTCTTCTCGGTCAGATACCGGTGCGTACTCTCGGTGCTCTTCATGGTGACCAGCACACGCGCACCCTTGTTCTGTTTCGCCATCGGGACTGTTTCCTGTTTCTCACCGCCACACGGCAAACGAAGTGCCAACTCAGGACACACAGCGTCATTCTATATGATTTGACTGCAACGGGCCAATGTGCAGGGCAATGGCTATTCTGGACTCACCCCTGAAAAGAACGCACGCGGAGCTGCAGAAAAGTCCCATCCGCGCTGCTGTGGCAGGCAGCGTAGGGCTTGGTGCCGCTGCACGGTATGGAGTACTGGTAATGGACAATGCGACTCAGATCAACCGCATGCCCGCAAGAGCGAGCTGGTGACCTGACACGGGAGTGGCCAGCCGGGTGCCTTTGAGGCGCGGGTGGTGCAGCCACGCGGCTGTGGAGTGCGGGGATGGCCCGGGTTCCGGGTGACTTCTGGGTCCATGCCAAACTCTGGGTGGCCAGTACAAGAATAGAATCGTGGGCGGCACGCTCTATGTATTCCTGAACCAGTGCGGCTGGTGACCGACTGGAGTTTCAATCCCTTCTTCATCAGGGCATCAATTAAAAGCCCGACCCGCAACTGATTATTGGCAAGTGCACGGAGGCCCTGGAACGTTTCAATCCCTTCTTCATCAGGGCATCAATTAAAAGGGTGGACCGCGCGGGAACGTCCGTCTTTGGGGGCTTCTGCCGTTTCAATCCCTTCTTCATCAGGGCATCAATTAAAAGGATGTCCAGGTGCGTTCCTCTGCGCATTCCCTCTTCTGTTTCAATCCCTTCTTCATCAGGGCATCAATTAAAAGGAAAGCACGGGGCCTTTTGTCTGCATTTGGAGACATGGACAAAGTTTCAATCCCTTCTTCATCAGGGCATCAATTAAAAGGCCCGGTACGGTGCGCTTTGTCCAGGACCGGGAATTCTGGCGGTTTCAATCCCTTCTTCATCAGGGCATCAATTAAAAGTATGAATGAGGAACACGGCCGAGAGACTGAGTCTCTTCGTTTCAATCCCTTCTTCATCAGGGCATCAATTAAAAGAGATGGCGGGGCCGCCACTGGCGCCGGGTGACGCTCTTGGGTTTCAATCCCTTCTTCATCAGGGCATCAATTAAAAGGGAATGGGTCTTCCCCGAGGCGAAGACGGCGGCAAGGTTTCAATCCCTTCTTCATCAGGGCATCAATTAAAAGCGTGGAGTGTCCCTTTTCGCCGGCGGACGACGCCCATGACGACGGTTTCAATCCCTTCTTCATCAGGGCATCAATTAAAAGAATGGATTGTGGCCAAATGGTACACGTCCAGGTTCGGGGAAGGTTTCAATCCCTTCTTCATCAGGGCATCAATTAAAAGCCCCTGCAGCACCTGCGGACGGCTGGGCGGCATGTCCCGCGCGTTTCAATCCCTTCTTCATCAGGGCATCAATTAAAAGCAGGACAGCGTCGCTGTCCTCGAGCTCCATGAGGTGCCCGAAATCGTTTCAATCCCTTCTTCATCAGGGCATCAATTAAAAGGGACGCCTGCCGCGTCCAGGTGTCGCGGGAAGAGGACAGAAATGGGTTTCAATCCCTTCTTCATCAGGGCATCAATTAAAAGGGAAAATTCTATGTCGTGAGCCGAGTCACCGCGGCCGCGGCAATGTTTCAATCCCTTCTTCATCAGGGCATCAATTAAAAGTCCTATTTTCCCTAATTTACAGGTCAAAAGGCCCTTTTTCGTACAAATTCCTCCTTGCTTGTTCCTGTTTTGAACCTCGCATATCCTCTGGACAGGGATCTTCCATACTTCTGTGTCAAATATCGCTCCGCCCCAGTCCATAACCGCTGCTAACCACCCCTCTTTCTGGCGCTTTGGGAGGTTAGCAACTGTAGAACAAACCGGCCAAAACTAAAGACCCCACACTCCTCTCCGATATGTGACCGCAATCGGGTGATTGCCCTATCAGTCTGGTCCCCAGACTTTGCCACAAATTGCGCAGCAGGCTGGCATTGTAACATACCGTTGGCAGCAGTCCGCAACCGACGGTCCAGGGCCCGGCAGGATGTCTGTCCTGACCCACCGCAGACGTTTTCCTGGGATGCAGGCGATATCGTGGCAGAGACCCACCACACATGGAGGTGGGCCCCTGCTTTATCCTTGATCTGTGCCACAGCCTTCAAACCACCAAGGAGAATGCATCGCTGGTCTGGCTCTCCATCGCACAGTGCAGCCTCTGATCTGCCACTAGCACCAATGTATGCTATGGGAGTGGTAACGGCGCGGATTCCTCTCACAGGTTTCGGGTTGTGGGGGCGATGTTGCACGCTCTGTTCTACCTGCATGGTGTAACTCCGTGAGGCAATTGACATCACTCTCCATACTCCTGCATCTCCTGCCACTGCATAACTCCCCAGAAAGCCATGTCGGTAGATCTCCTGGTGCAACCCAACTCCTTTCTGATCTGGATGCAGGCCGCGCGTCCCAAGACCCTCTTGGCCAGTATGGCCCCCATTCTGCTGGGCCTCGCCATAGCGAGCAGTAGTGTTCCGATTGATTGGCCGCTGGCCGGGCTGACCCTCCTGAGTGCCCTGGCCCTGCAGATCGGCACGAATTTTGTGAACGACCTGGTGGATTATCTGAACGGGTCCGACACGGCCATGCGGGTTGGACCGCCCCGGGCGATGCAGTCGGGACTGCTGACGATACGGCAGATGCAAATCGGCATTGCACTGGTCTTTGGCATCTGTGTGGCCACTGGTCTGCTCTTGGTCCAACGGAGCGGCACCTTCATTCTGATAATCGGTGTCTTGGGCATCACCATGGGTATCCTCTATACCATTGGCACCTCGGTCCTGTCTCTGTACGGCCTGAGCGACTTCATGGTCATCGCCTTCTTCGGAGTGCTGGCGGTGGCCGGTACCGTCTATATTCAGACGGGAGCGCTGTCGCGGTCGGCGCTGCTGGCCGGTCTTGCTCCCGGCTTGCTGTCCACCGCCATTCTGACCGTCAACAACATCCGGGATATCGAACAGGACGCACGCGCGGGGCGCAGAACGTGGGTTGTGCGTTTTGGCATCCACTTCGGACGATGGGAGTACCTGCTCTGCCTGGTGGGAGCGGCCCTGATTCCCTGGCTTCTGTGGCAGCGGGGCGAGACGGCGCGTCCGGCTCTGGCTGCCTCTGCTCTTCTGATTCTGGGTATCCCCCTGTTGCGCCAGGTCTGGCAGCAAGAGGGCCCAGCCTTGAATCGTACTCTGGGCCTTACGGCCGGGCTGCTTTTACTGCACAGTGCGGCTTTTTCCCTGGGATGGCTGGTGTAGGCAGTTGTGCCAATCGGGTTTGAAAGGCCGGGGGGTATGAGTTAGACTTTCGCCAACAACCTTCATTCTCCACCAGGTGGCGCCATGGTACCCCCTCGTCGCAGCCAGCCATTCTGGCGTTCCGTTATTGCTCCGGCCAGCCTGGGCCTGTTGTGGCCTTCGGTCCTGTGCGGTTTTTGGTTTTTCTTCATTTCCGAGTTTGGCAATCCCCTGTCGGCCGCGGCGGTTGCTTTGCCCCAGGAACACGTGTCCGCGCCCACGGAGGTCATCCATGAGGCGCGCTCCCCGGTGGATGGGAATTCGCATGCCTTTCTTGAGGTGGCAGGACGCGTTGTGGTAGACGCGGAATTGACGCATTTGGGCCGCGTGCAGGTGCAGGCCGATACCGACTTGCTGGCCTTTGACCTTATTCCCACTGGCACCGAGACGGCTGCCTTGGGACAGGTGCAGATATACGACCAGCAAACCGGCCGCCAAGTGGCCTCGTTTGCCGGCTACGGGCCATCCTGGACCGCTGCAGGACAGCTGGCTTTTCGCTCGGCCCAGGGTCAGACCATGTCGTATGACCTGGAAACCGGTGTCTTCGCGGTGGTGGACGAGAACATAGCCGCCGCCAGCGAGTCGCCCGTGACGGTGGCTCCCGACCCTGCCGCGGCTCCTTTCAATCCGACCACCATCCGGGTGCGGCATCGGGATCACAATCACTGCCGTCCCGGCACGCCTGTAGATCACATAGACGTCATTCCGATCGAGGAATATGTGGCTCGGGTGCTGCCGGCGGAAGTACCGCCTTCCTGGCACATGGAGACCTTGAAGGCCCAGGCGATTGCGGCGCGGACGTATGCCATCAATCATATTTATCACAATCAGAATGACAGGTACCCCTACGATGTAAGCGACTGGGCCAACACGCAGATGATGTGCGATTACCGCCATGCACGTACAGACCAGGCCGCTGCGGAGACGGCAGGCATGATCCTGAGCCCCCAAGGCAATGCGGAACGCCTGCCCATCAACGCGATGTATTCCGCCGAAAACGGCCATCCTACGCGCAAACACGGTTATCTGGAGTATCTGGACAGTGTACCGGATGTGAATGCTCTGGGGCAGGAGCGGCGCGGGCATGGATGGGGACTGAGCCAACTGGGAGCGCAGAGACTGGCCAAACAGGGCCTGGATTTTTGCCAAATCCTGGGACATTACTATCAACAGGTGCATTTGAACAACCTGACCGCGACCAGTACTCCGATCGGCTGTCTGGCCATAAACGATCAGTCCGGGTTTGCCACGGGCCGAGGGCTCTACATCAGGGCCATTGCCCCCACGGGGCAGGACGACCTGACCGTATCCATCACCAGAGTCGCGGATGATTCCGGACTCCGCTGGACCGCGCTGCAACCTGAAGCCGCCGCCCCGCCGGCATCCGGAGAGGCAGCAGTGGCGTTTCCTCCGGTTCAGGCACAAACCGCCGAAACTACCGCCTTGAATCCCGAATCGGACACCACTGAGCCCGCTGCAGTCCCCGCACCGGAAGAGGGGCTGCCAGCCGAAGGGAACGCGCTACCTGTGGCACCGACGACCGATCCGCCGGTTCCTGCCTGGCCGATCACGATGGCCATACCCGACAGGGAACTGCTGTGGTATTTCCCCAGTGACGTGGATTCCGGCACCGTCCTGGAAATCGCACTGCAAAGCGGGGCGCATTCCCTGCACACCGTTCGGGTGCAGGTGGACCATGTGGGACCACAACGCCTGGATTTTGCACTCCTCGAATCCAATGTACCGGATATCCCGCAACTGTCGGCCGCGGCAGCCCCCGGGGACAGGGTCAGCGTGGGCCGGGACTGGCGGTGGGAACAGAGCGCGCTGTATTACTCCAAGAATTCCGGGGAATTGGTGCAGGATCCCAATGCCAGTGACGGTATGCTCTGGCTGGGTGACCCCGAACGCCATCAAATGGGCTCCTGGTATGGGCCCTATACCTCAGTGTTGCCCGGCGGACAATCCTATCGGGCTATCTTCAGGGCCGGGATCGGTACCAACATCCATGGGGAAGCCGGGGCCGTGGATGCGGCTCTGCCCGTGGCCCGCCTTGATGTAGCTGTGGAACGCGGGGTGAAAATCCTGGGACTGCAGGATCTCTATCTCACTGACTTTGCCTCTGAGGCAAGGCTGCTCAATTTCCCGGTGGACTTCCACCTTTTCGACAATGTTGAGGACCTGGAGTTCCGTGTGACGTGGTACGGCCATTATCCCTTTGTGTTGGACCATGTGGCGGTGGTCACCCTGCCCTTTGCCGACTGGGCCCGTCACCCGCTGCCGCTGCCCCTGGTGCCCGATGTCCCGGTGCGGGATTTGCGTATTGTGGCCTTTGATGCCGCGGACAACATGAGCACGCTGTTTTCGCTGCACCTCGGTTCGGCGGTGCGCGACCAGACGACCGGGACCGGCTTTGATGCCGATGACTGTTCCTGGCTCGGCGATTGCCGCGATGCGGCCATCACCCTGGACTTGCCCCCGGCCGCCGAATAGCCGGCAGGGTGTCTCACGGGGTGGCCGCCGCTTCCAGCGGACTGATCGTCCAGATGGCTTTCATCTCGTCCGAGGTCTCCAGCAGTTGCTCCAGGGGGCCTATGGCGACTACGCGCCCTTTTTTCAGTACCACCACCTGATCTGCATGGCGCAGGACCCGATGGCGATGGGACACCACCAGACAGGTTGGCGTGGAGGCGACTTTGCCGTTCGGAGCGGAATTCGGGCTGACGCGTTTGAGGACTCGTTCCCAAAGCAGTCTTTCCGTATCCAGATCCAGGGCACTGGACAGGTCGTCGATTACCAACAGGTCTTCTCCGGCGATCAGCATGCGCGCGGCGGCCACCCGCTGAATCTGGCCCCCGGAAAGGCGCAGGCCCCGGGGCCCCACCATGGTCTCAAGGCCCTCGGGCATGGTTTGCAAGTCTTGTGTGAATACGGCCGTGTCCAACGCCTCCTCGACCGCGCCGGCCGGATATTCCTTGCCCAGCGTGATGTTATTGTGTAGCGTGTCGCTGAAAAGCTTGGGGATCTGCGGAGTGTACGAGACGCGCGGCGGCGTCATATACAGGTCTGGCTGGTGCACCACAGTGTCATTCCACTGGATGCTGCCTTGCTGCAGCGGCAACAGTCCCAGAATCGTCTTGAGCAAAGTGGACTTGCCCGAACCGATACGGCCGGTAATGACCGTGAAAGAGCCCCGATCCAACACCAGGTTCACATCCTGGATCCCCTGTCCCTCGTCGTCAAAAAGATGCGTTACCTGTTCCAGCCGCAATTGCTGCAGAGCCGTGGATTCCGCCGCGGGGACCCGGAAGGTCCGTTCCCCGGCTGCCACGGGACTTGCCTGTCCCATGTCGCGATAGGTGGCACCCTCGGGCAAGGCTTCCTGGAGTCGCCTGAGCGACACGCGGCCCCGTTTGAAACTGCCCAGCATCCAGATGATCCAGCCGGCATAGTCCGCCACCCGATCGAGGTAGGTCACCATCAGGATAAAGTCCCCCAGGCCAATTTCGCTGGTGTTGCGGGTGTATGAAATGTAGAGCAGCAGGCCGACGGTACAGGCTGCTGTCGTCGTGCCGGACAGACCGTCCAGCATCACGGTAAGCAGCTTTTCCCGCACCGCGGCCTTGCGACGGGTGGCATTCAGGTCTTTCAAGTGCTGTCCCACCCCGTCTTGCCGCGGGGTCAGTTTGAAGAGAAGCAAGGAGTTATACACTTCGCCGATGAACTCGGTGACGGCCGCCCCGCGTTTCCGGGATTCCCGGCGCAGTTCCCGGACCCGCTTGTCCACCAGCTCTATGGTCAGTGAGGAAAGGATCACCGGTACCACAACGAGGACCGTGGCGATCCAATCAATGGCGCCCATGATCAGAATGGCCCCGATGCCGAACACCACGACACCCCAGCCGTCTACCAGTTCCTCGATGGGCATGCAGGCTTCCTCCACATCATCCCGCATGCGACTGATGGTCTCGCTGGGATTCCCCAGGTTGGCTTGCGCGCCCGGCTTGTGGGCCACCAGGCGCATCATGTTCAGACGTACCAGCCCGGTAAGGCGATGCCAGTAGTCACCGTAGGCCCACGCCGATCCCACCTGCACGAGGGCCCGGGTCAGCCCAATGGAACCCAGGAGTAGCAGTATGGAAGTGGGCGTAATCACGCGCTCGCTGCTGCCATCCAGGCCGTCGTAATACAGTTTGATCAGGTATCCCGGCAACAGGGGTATGGCATGGACTGTGGACCAGCCAATGGCATTGACCAGGTACAGCAGCGGCTTGTACCGGAGCAGAACCCCCAAAAATCGCAGAACCGGCCGCCGGCCGGCGGCATGTGCGGCATGTGTCATGTGTGCCTTCCTTACTCTCCGCCCTGCGCAATGAGATGGTTGAGCCGGGACTGCGGCAGGGCCAGCAGCTCGCGCCGGGTGCCGTATTCCAGCATTTCGCCTTGGTCCAGAATCAGGACTTCGTCCACCTTCTCCAGCGATTTCATCTTGTGGGCGATCACGATGCCGGTTCTGTTCCGCAGCAGTTTCTGCAGCGCCTCTTCCACTTCCTCCTCGGTGGCCGGATCAAGACTGGCCACCGCTTCATCCAGGATCACCACATCGGGATCGCGCAGGAAAATCCGTGCCAGCGCCAAACGCTGCGCTTCGCCGGCAGACAGATCCAGCGCATAACTTGACATCGGCGTATCCAGTCTCTGGGACTGGGCCTGGAGCCAAGGCAGCAGATTGAGTTCTCGTAAGGCGTCCTCCAGCTGCGGGTCGGTGTAGGACGCGTCGAACAGGCACAGGTTGTCGCGCAACGTACCGCTGAAAAATTGCACATTCTGCGTCACTACGCCGACCTTGCGCCGCAAGGTTTCCTGGTCGAATTCCTGCAGGTTCTGGCCGTTCAACAGAATCTGACCCTGGTCGGGATCGTGGGTGCGGGCCAGAAGCCGTCCGATGGTGGTCTTGCCGCTGCCGGTCCGGCCGGCGATCCCCAGCGTATGGCCCGGAGCCAGTGCAAAGTCGACATTCTTGAGGACCGCTTTGGTGTCGTCCGCATAGTGGAAGTACACCTGCTGAAAACGGACGCTGACCGGAGAGGGTCCCATGTCGGTCTTGGTGCCGTAGTGGAGACTCGTCTTCTCTTGCCGCAGTTCTTCAATGCGGACCAGACTGCCTCCGGCCTTCTGCAGTTCCTCCAACTGGTGAGACAGGTCCTCAATGGGCCACAACATCAGGTTCATGTAGGCATAGATCAGGTAGACCGTGCCGAGGGTCATCTGCCCGGTCAGAAACAGATAGCCGCCCCAGGCCAGCATGAACCCCGATCCCAGGCCGGTGGTAAACAGGGTGCAGGGCCAGACCAGGCCGCCCAGGCTGTACGCCAGTCTCCCGTGCCGAATCTGTTGCTGGATATACTCCTCCATTTGGCGCAGCGAATACGTGACGCCGCCGAGGGCCTTGATGTCTTCCATGTTGGTCAGACGTTCTTCGACCAGTCCATAGAGTTTGCCGGCCGCATCCCGCAATCTTTCATTGAAGGGCACACCGAAGGTACGGAGCCTGACCATCAAGGCTGCCATGGCCCCGACGAATCCCAGGATGACCAGGCAGATCCGCCAGTCTTCCAGGGCTACCACGACCACGATGCCGATGACCAGCAGTATGCTGCGGATGAACCGCAACGAGAATTGGGAGAAAAATTTGGCCAACTGATTGGCATCCCCGTCCGTGCGTTCCAGCATGGTGCCAGGGGGATGGGAGTTGAAAAACTCCATGTCCAGGGTGATCGCGTGGCGCAGCAGGTCCACTCGGATATTGTTGGTGGCGGCCCAAGCCACATTTTCGCCGAGATAGGCTGTGAGCCCCTCCCCGACCAATCGGCCCAGACGCACGATCAGGTAGAGGAGGGCCAGGTTCACCAGGGACTGGGTCGCGGCATTCCCGGCGACACCGTCAATGAAGTCGCGCAGCAGCCGGGGACCATACAGGCTCAAGGCGGTATGGAACATCAGTCCTGTACCCATGAGCAGGACCTGCCCCTTGTAGGGAGACAGATATTCAAAAAGGTAGGATTGGAAGTTGGACAGTGATGCTTTCAAGGTTTCAGACATCCCGTTGTCAAATCAGAGCAAAAAAAAGCCGTGGAGGGTCAAGACTTCCACGGCTGAGAGCTCTGTTTGCGAACAGAAGGTTAAGTCATCGCGGACCATGGTCCTGACCATACGTCAGAAGGGTGTGAATGTGTGCGGCAAATCATTTTCTTCCCCTCCTTTGGTCCTGAACTGAACAATGCTCTACGACAACAAGGAAGAGGGTTGTAACCCAGAGGCCGCCGGAATGTCAAAAAGTGGGGTCGCCTTTTCAACGGCCTGGACGATGGCCTGGGCCACGCAGCACGCGGCCAACGTGCCGACTTGTCCCACATCGCCTGCCAGCTCGCCTTGGCCCAAGGCAAAGATGGTGTCCCCGTCATGCTGCGTATGGCAGGGTTCGATGGCCCGCGCGATGCCACTGTGAGCCATTTGGGCCACCTTGTGGGCCTCCGGCTTCGAGAGCGCGGCATTGGTCAGGACGACACCAATCGTGGTGTTGGCCAGCGGGGGAGGCTCGGCGGGGATCTCTGCTGCCAGAAATGCGGGGTAGTCCACAAACCGATTTGTGCGGGGATCCCGGGCCCCGGCCCGTATCTCCGAGTGCGACTTCACGTTGCCCAACGCATTCACCACCATCAAGGCGCCTACGCGCAGGCCGCTCGGCAGTTCCAGGGCGGTCGCCCCGAGACCGCCTTTGGAACATTGTGCCATGCCCAGGAATTTGCCTACGGTGCTGCCTGTCCCGGCACCGACACAACCCTCGGGTACGTGGGTCAGGCTGGCGATGGTGCAGGCCTGATAGGCATGGGCGGCCGTGGGCGTCGGTTTGTCGTTGCCGACCCGCGGCCCTATGCCCAGATCAAATATGATGGCGCCGGGCACAATGGGTACGCGGGCCGGTCCTGCCACATAACCGTAGCCCTGATCGGCCAGCCATTGCATGGCGCCATCGGCCGCCGCCAGACCGAAAGCACTGCCGCCCGCCAGCACCACCCCGTGTACTACACTGACTTTACAAGACGGGTCCAGCAGCGCGGTCTCCCGAGTGCCGGGTGCTCCGCCGCGTACATCCACGCCTCCTACGGCTCCCTGCGGGCTCAGCACCACGGTACATCCGGTCCCATGCTCCAGATCCGTGTAGTGGCCCACGGCAAAATCGGGAAAGGGCAGCAAGGGCTGAAAAGGAAGAGGCGACATGGAAAGTGTCCAGGCAACGGGTGTCGCCCATCGGACGACAGGTTTCGGTTCCGTATTAGATGTACAGTTCCTGCGCATAAGTGCGCAGGAAAATCCCGGCTCCAGAACGTACCGGAACGCTGTGCCCACTGGCCAGTGTCGCCAGCTCCGCACCAACCCGCGCGGCCAGCTTGAGAATACTCAACCGGGCCCCCGGCAGGTCTGGCGTGAAGATGCCAGCGGGTTCCCAAAGCCGCCCCAAGCGTACCAGACAGGCATCGCCTGAAAACAGCACACTGCATTCGCGGTGCCACAGGGCGATGTGGCCCGGAGTATGCCCAGGGGTGTGAATGACCTCCAGTTCCCCGCCGACCGTGTCCCCGTCTGTTACCAGGTGAGTCGGTTCCACCCCTATCAGTGGCGTGTTGCCGGCTTGAATCAGTCCATGCAGCAGCGGGTCCACAACATGTCGCATCCAATTGTGTTGAAAGACCCGGTTGGCCGGTCTGCGGAGCAGTTCTCTTTCCTCTACATGGCAGTACACAGGGACACGCAGAACGTGATACAGCTCTCCCAGCCCCCCCACATGGTCGTAATCACCATGGGTAAGGACTATGCGCCGAATGTCGCCGGGATGCAGTCCCGTGGTTTCCATGGCTCTCAGCAACCGGGTGCCGTCCCCCGGGCAGCCTGTGTCAATGAGGGTAGATCCGGTGGCTCCGCGCCAGAGATACGCGTTGACGGCAGGGCGCAGTTCATCAAAGTGCCACAGGCCCGGCACCAGTTCCACCATGGGAGTTCTGTTCAGCCTTTGGAATTTGCCTTGCGTATCCCCAGGTGCCGCAGACGCGCCCGCGGGTGTGCCACAGCGGTCTGAAAGTCGGCGGCTGTCAAGCCGGTCCCCTCATCCAGGCGATCCACGAGCTTGTACGGGGACTGGGCGAATTCCTGCAAGGTGGCCGCCTGTTCCCGGGTCAGCTTCAATCCCACCATCATGGACTGCGGGTCCCTTAGAAATGCCTCTCGGCATTCCGGGCATTGCCAAAGATGCCCTACCAGGATTTGGTAGTCGGAAATTCTACTGGCAGGGTCCATTGTGAGTCCCGACTGCGCAGCGCGTGCCCGCCTCATGAGGCACCGGGTACAGACACCACGATGGGTTGATGGGCCACCAGGCCGGCGGTGTTGAGAGGCAACAGGGAAAGCCAGGCCTTGCCGATCAGATTCGTTTGGGACAGCACTCCCCAGGTATGGCTGTCAGCGGAATCTGCCCGATTGTCCCCCAGCACATAGAGCATGCCGGTGCCCACCAGGACCGGCGATGCGTCATAGGCGGCCGGCAGCACAGGATACGGCTCGCGGGTGGGCAGATTGTTTATGAACAACTGCCCTTGCCGTACCTCGATGGTATCGCCCGGGACCCCAATGACGCGTTTGATGATATCCAGGCCGGAACCGTCTGGATGGTGAAAGATGATGACGTCGCCCCGGGCAGGCTCGTCCAGCAGGTACGCCAGCTTGTTGACCAGCAGGAACTGGCTTTCGGAAAAATTGGGTTCCATGGACGCACCGGCGATGCGATAGGGCTGGATGGTGGAGCGGACCAGCAGAAAAATGGCAATCGTGAAGACAGCGGTTTCCAGCACATCCCGCACAATGCGGCGCGTCATGCCCCGGGGCGATGCTGTCGGCATCTCCAGGGGCGGCGCCACCGGAATCGCCGGTCCGGCCGAGGTCGAACTGACCATGGACGGTCCCGGGGCGGTTTCCGCCCGCGCCGGGGACTGTCGGCCCGGAGGCGGCGCGCCAGCCCGGGGACCGGGCATCAGTTTTGCCGGTCGACTGCCCAGATCGATTTCAAGAAGGTCGGGGGTCTCTTCAGGAGCCAAGTTGCAACCTGGAGCGGTGAGAACGATGATATGAAGCGCACGGATTTGATGCTCCGGCGATTATAACATTGGGTTTTGCTGCCCCATCCGTCTGACAGCGCCCTATGCAGGCGGGGGACCCGCGGCCTTCAGGATGTACTGGGTACATCCCTTCTCGCCAATGTGCAGCAACAGGCCTTGGTCCACCAGGGTTGTCAAGCCCAACCGCAAGGTCTCGGAGGATACGGTAGGGCACAGCGCCCGGAAGTCTAGATAGGAACTGCTGCCATACTGCTGCAGAAATCGTACGGCCGCCCGCTATCTGTCGTTCGTGTTGGCGCGCCATGCCGCTGGAACGGCAGAATCCACCCGCACGTTGCACATTTTTACGGTAAAGCGGTATTCCGGGGCACTGAATTCTGGAGGCGGATGGCCGTATCGCATCAGCTCGCTGTATATCAGGCCAATGCCCACCCCCAGTTCTTCCATGAGTCCCCAAGGGTAGAGGCGTCGGGGACTAAACGGCTGTTTGGGCCACAGCCGCTGCAGAATCCCTGTCCGGCCCGCCTGGCCGATCTTCGGCGGCCGGCAGGGCGGTCGCTCCAGCCACCTTGTCATCGTCTTCCAGTCCCATAACCTTTACGCCGGCTGCCGAAGGGGAGAGCACGGACAGACTGGCCGCGGCAATGCGCACCACCATGCCCCGTGCCGACAGTATCGCGATATCGTCCGTTGCGGATGCTGTGGTGATGGCCGCCAGCGGCCCCATGGCCGCCAGTTTGCTCCGGGGGACTATCCCAATGCCCTGGCCTCCTCGGCCTTTGACCCGAATCTTGTGCATGTCTACGCGCTTGCCCTTGCCCTTCGCATGCAGGAGCACCAGAGATACGTCTTCGCGGACAGCCACGCACCCCAGTATTTCATCATCGCCTAGCAGCCTTATGCCCCGTACTCCGGTAGCGGAGGTGCCCTGGAACCGGATCCGGGTCTCGTCCAGCCGCAAGGCTTTGCCTTGGCGCGTCACCAGCAGTACATTGCTTGCTCCATCGGTCAGCACCGCATGGGCTATTTCATCCCCGTCCCACAGGGCTATGGCCTTCTTTCCGTTCTTCTGAGTATTGCGAAAGATACTCCATCGCATTCTTTTGATGCGGCCCCGGCGGGTCACCAGAATGAGACTGTGCGGGGTGGCATCTCGAGGAACTCGCAACAGGACAGCCATGGTTTCGCTGGCGCGCTCCATGTTCACCTGACCGCGTATGGGACCGCCGCGGACCGTGCGGGACCCGGCGGGCAAGTTGTACATCTTGCCGATGTAGGCGCGTCCTGCACTGCTGAGGCACAGAAAACTGTCCAGGGAATTGGCAAACAGGGTCCGTGCCATGCGGGCGTCCTCGCGATCGGAGTGGCCCTTGACACCCATGCCGCCGCGCCCCTGTACGGTGAAGTCACTGATCGGCGTCCGGCGCATGTTGTCATTGGCCCAAATGGCGATCAGGTCGTCCTGGCGCGTGACCAAATCCTCATCAGACAATTCGGGATGCACCCCGTCCAGGATTTCGGTGCGCCGTGGATCCGCGAATTTGGTCCGCAGTGCGGTGAGTTCCGCGGCAATCACGCCGCGGATCGCGGCGGGGTCCGCGAGCAATCCCTGATAGTGCTCGGCCTGGGCCTGCGTCTCGCGGTATTCGTCCTGCAACCGCTGCCGTTCCAGAGCGGCCAGACGTCGCAGGGCCATATCGAGAATGGCCTGCACCTGACGGTTGGAGAGTCCCAGTTCCTCCCGGAGCACGGTGCCCGCGCGCTGCGCGCTGGGGCTGCTGCGAATGACCTGTATCACCCTCTCGATATTGTCGATGGCGGTCAGCAGGCCCTCCAGAATGTGGGACCGGTGCAGGATTTGCTGCAGCAGGTACCGGGTGCGCCGGGTCACTGTCTCGATGCAGTGCTCCAGATGCAAGACCAGGGTACGGAGCAGCCCCAGTCGTTCTGGCACCCCTTCCACCAAGGCCCGACAATTGACGCTGAACGAAATTTGCAGGTCACTGTGCTTGTACAGCTGATTCAGCACACGTTGGGGGATTTCCCCGCTCCGCAGCTCAATCACCACCCGGGTGCCGTTCCGGTCACTCTCGTCCCGCATGTCGGCGATGCCCGTGAGCTTGTCGCCCTCGCGGGCCAGCCGGGCAATTCTGGACACCAGATCCGATTTGTTGACCATATAGGGCACCGAATCGAACACCAGCCGGTGGCGCAGGGTATTGGGTATCTCGGAGATCTGTGCCTTGGAGCGGACGATGATGCGCCCGTGGCCCGAAGCGAATGCGTTGCGAATGCCCTCGGTACCCAGGATCTGTCCCCCGGAGGGGAAGTCCGGACCCTGTACCAACGCCATCAGCTCGGGCAATCGGATCTGATCCTTGCGCTCCCAGTGGGCCAGGACCCGATGCAGGCCGTCGATGACCTCTCCCAGATTGAGCGGAGCAATATTGGTGGCCATGCCCACGGCAATGCCACTGGTGCCGTTGATCAGCAGATTGGGCACGAGGGATGGCAGTACGGCCGGCTCTTCCAGCGAGTCGTCAAAGTTGGGTTTCCAGTCGACCGTGTCCTTGTCGATGTCCTGCAACATCACGGCCGTAATCTGCGCCAACTTGGCTTCCGTGTATCGCATGGCGGCAGGATTGTCGCCGTCGATCGAGCCGAAGTTGCCCTGACCATTCACCAGGGGGTAGCGCAGACTGAAGGTCTGCACCATGCGGGCCATCGCGTTGTAGACGGCTTCATCGCCGTGGGGGTGGTACTTGCCCAGCACTTCGCCCACGATGCGCGCAGACTTCTTGTATGCAGAATTGGGGCGCAGGGCCAGATCCGCATACATGGCATACAGAATGCGCCGCTGTACCGGTTTCAGGCCGTCCCGCACATCCGGCAAGGCCCGCGCCACGATCACGCTCATGGCGTAATCGATGTAGCTGTCTTCGATTTCCTGGGTTATGGCCTTGGGACTGACTTGCCCGAGGTAACTTCCGTTCGGCGGACTGAGAGGGGTCTGGACCGCACCCGCGGCATCCAACGGCGGCGTAGTCTCGTCAGCCATCAGGCTTCAGCATCATTGCAACAGGGATCGGGGGGCTTCGCTATCTCCAACGGGTACCATATCCGTTCCATTTTACCCCAGAAAACGCAAAGTCGACTCCACTGCGGCCCGCGTGCATCCCGGGTCCACGGCCCTGCGCCGGGACATTCCGCAACCGATTCCGGGGCTCGGGGCCCACGGAGGCCTGCCCCTGTCCAGGACCGGACAGATCTCAATGCCGCCAAGCCGCGCGGAACCCGCAGGTTTCAGGCCACCGCGTCCAAGACATCCTGAATTTCTTCGTCGTCAGTCTGCAATACCGGGTCGGCAGCGGTTGCCTCCGCTTCCGTTTCGGCCGCGTGTACCGCCAGAAGACGGTATTCCTCTGCGTTGTCCCACGTCTCTTCCTCGCGCACGACGCCTGCCTCAACAAAGGACTCCACCCCTTGCATCAAACGAATCCGAACGGGGAAAACGCCCAGACTGCGAATGGGGCTGTCCAGCAACAGCGTACGGCGATCCAGGGAGATTTCGGTCTCCTGCTCGATCCGGTCGACAATGTCCGCCGATGTAATGGACCCGTAAAGCCGGTTGGTTTCACCTGCGTTGGCCATGAACAGCAATCTGCGCCCGCGGATGACTTCGGCCTGTGCTTCCGCCTTTTCTTTCTGCTTGGCCAACTTCAAGAGACCGATTCGGCGCAGTTCGTCAGCCTGCTTGAGAGCGCTTTGGGTCGCCCACACGGCCAATCCGTTGGGTATCAGAAAATTGCGGGCGTAGCCCCGGGCCACTGTGCACACGTCGCCGGCCACTCCCAGTTCGTCAACGGCTTCCTTCAGGAGTATTTTGGTCTTGGCCATGATGTTCCCTAATCGATTCTGCCCGCGCGAACGGAAATTCTACCTTGGAGAGCAGGAGCCAACCAAAAATGCCGTCCTGGGACGGCATCGGATGCCAGGCCTGGATCACCGGCCCGAGTCTCGATACGTCTCTGGCATGCCAGGCCTTGCGCCGCCACTGCGCCATGGCCCCGACCGGTGTCTGCCCCCTGCCGGCCCGGCTGATCCATACAGGACGCGTCGCATTGATTCAACGTTGGCACTTCATCCACTCGGAAATCAACGCGTGTGTGGACCGAAAGGCCAGGGGCCGCGGGAATTCTGCTGGTCGGCACCACCGAATGTCCGTGGCATCGTCTGCAGCCTGAATCCTGCCGGGATCGTCCAGGCAGCGGGCCGCGTATGCAAGTACCACACCGGGCACCCGCGGTCCCCTGCCTTCCATGGGAAACACTGCCAGAATCTCCTTGACCTGAATGTCCAGGGCCGTCTCTTCCCGGGTCTCCCGCTGCAAGGCCTGTTCCGGTGTCTCTCCGAAATTCAGAAAGCCGCCGGGGAAGCACCACTTGCCCAACCCGGGTTCTACGCCCCGCTGGATAAAGAGCAGGCGTCCTGCGTGTTCAATGCGGGCCACAACACTGACTTTGGGTTCTCTGTAGTATCGGAAGCCGCAATGGTGACAGTGCAGGAAGGAAACGTGCCCATCGCCATCGTGCGCCAAGGCTGTCGCACATTGCGGGCAGAATTTCAGGCCAGGCTGCCCCAGGGGGGTTGGGTCCGAAGCGGTCATGTGCGGGTTTATGGCAAATGGAAAAAAGTGTCAGCCGGAGGCCAGTGATACACTAGCCTGATCCCACCGCGGAATGCAACCCCGACCGCAGCCGGGGGAAGCCGTGAGTCAAGCATTAAGGAAGCCAGGAAGCCTATGGTCGGTGGTATTGAAGCAGGCGGGACCAAAACGATCTGTGCCGTCGGCACAGGTCCAAACGACATCGTGGCCCTGGAGCGATTTGCAACCGAAGATCCGGCAGTGACGCTGGGCAAGTGCCTTGCCATGTTGCAATCCTACGGATCTTCCCTGGAAGCCGTGGGCATCGCCACGTTCGGGCCGGTCGATCTGGACCCGGCATCCGCCACCTTTGGCTACATTACCAATACGCCCAAGACAGAGTGGCAAAACGTGGATTTCCTGGGCACATTCAAGAATGGATTGAAGCTGCCGGTCGGTCTGGATACGGACGTGAATGGCGCTGCACTGGGGGAAAATGTATGGGGGGCTGCGCAAGGCCTGGACACTTTCGTGTATTTCACCATCGGCACCGGCATCGGTGGTGGCGGCATGGTCAATGGCGCCCCTCTGCACGGCTTGTTGCATCCGGAAATGGGGCATGTTTTCGTGCCGCACGATTGGGAGGAAGATCCGTATGCCGGATGGTGCATGTACCACGGCGATTGCTGGGAGGGTCTGGCTGCCGGACCTGCCTTGGAGGGACGGTGGAAAGTCAAAGGGGAAACTCTGCCGGCAGACCATGTGGCCTGGCCGCTGGAAGCCAAGTATATTGCGGCCGGCATCATCAATGTGTTGTACACGATCTCGCCGCAGCTGGTGATCCTGAGCGGCGGAGTTATGCACAACGAGTTTTTGTATGACATGGTGCGCTCTGAAGTGCGGCGGCAAATGAACGGATACCTGCAGATACCCCGTCTCCTGCACGATTTGGAACATTACATCGTGCCGCCGACCTTGGGGGACCGCGCGGGAGTGCTGGGAGCCTTCGCCTTGGCCCAACGGGCCGCTGCTGCCGGTTGACCGTGTCTGCTGACGCGGTACGATCGGCTCTTCGATACCCGGATGCCCTATGCCATGGGTTGACCTGGCAGGGCGGTACCTGGCTCGGCACGGGAAGTCCAACACTGGCAGCGGCATGCCCACTCCTATCCCCCTGCTCCGGTCGGCTACGGTCCGCAAATTCCTGGTAGAGTGTGAAATGCTGGCCCAACCCCAGCGGGACATTACTTTGGAACATGCGGCCGAAAGGCTGCGAGAAGTGTAAGTGCGTCTCTGGCCCATGTCACTGTTGCGGTCCGAAGCCTTGCCTCTCTATGAATGTGTGCCGAACTTCAGCTGTGTACAGGAAGACAGGGTCTTTCTCCGGTTGCGGCAGGCAGCCGAAGCGGCAGGTGTACAGGTGTTGGATGTACATTCCGACCGCGGGTACAACCGGACAGTGCTGACCTTCCTAGGTTCTCCGGTACAGACAAGCCATGCCTGTCTCCATTTGATCGATATCGCCGTGCAAGGCATTGACATGTCGGCCCACAGAGGCGCCCACCCGCGTCTGGGCGCGGCCGATGTCGTTCCCTTCGTACCCATGCCCGGTGCCTCCGCCGCGCAATGTATCGCAGATGTGAGAACTTTGGCCCAGACGGTGGCGCAGGAACTGGATCTGTGCGTCTATCTGTATGGTCAGGCCGCACTACATCCCGCGCGACGCCAGCTGGCCCAAATTCGCCGCGGCCAATTCGAGGGCTGGTTGCGGGAGATTGGGCATGAGCCGGCCCGCGCCCCCGACTTCGGACCGGCCAAGGCGCGGAACTGCGGTCCGGTGGTCCTGGGCGTGCGACCGATCCTGATTGCGATCAATTTCGTGCTCTGCGATGCCGACATGGCTCTGGCCCGTTCGATTGCGCGGACACTGCGGTCGACGGATTTGCAGGCGCGCGGCTTTCTCATAGACGGTCATGCCCATGTCAGCTGCAATATCCTGGACTACAGGACAACCCGTCCGCGGAGCGTGTTTGACAGAATCCGACGGCTGTGTCGCGCAGCCGGTTCCGCCGTGCAGGAAACAGAAATTGTGGGTCTGATTCCCCAAGCGGCATTGTCTGCGGCGGATCGGGCCGCAATGCGGGTCAAGGACTGGCAGGATGCCAAATATCTGGATCTTTGGCTTCCTTCACCCCGCGCCGTTCCGTAGTCCCCTGTCCTTGGCCCCGCCTTATGTCCGCTGCAGGCTCCTGTCGCAGCGTTGACGCAAGGTTTGCCTGCTGTCACCCTGTTCCTGGAGGTCTGCAGAACCGCATGCACATAGACGCCAAGACCACACAACCGGTACCCGCCTGGGCCTTGCGGCAACGGCAACTGTTTTCTGCCATGAACGAAGCAGCTCAGGTGTATCGGGAGCGGTACACGCGACCCGATGGCAGTTTCATCTGGAGAGATGCATGGCCGGGCATGGACGGTTCGGATGATGGCTACGAGAGCTATGGGAATTGGCCCCTCTTCTATGTATTGGGGGGATCTGCAGTGATCCATGAACAAAGCAGATTCCTCTGGGACGCGGTGACTCGACAGTTCACGGCCTACGGTCAAATTCACAGGGAGTTTGATGGGTACTACGACTGGATGCACCATGGCGAGTCTTCGCTGTTCCTCTACTACTTTGGCCTGGCAGACCCGACTCGGGAACCTGACCGGGCCCGGGCGTTGCGCTTTGCCCGTATGTATATGGGCGAGGACGACAGAGCCCGCAACTGGGATGCGGATTTGCAGCAGATGCGATCCCCAATCAACGGCAGCAGAGGGCCGCGGTGCGAGACCTCTGCCGCAGACTGGCAGACCCACCGCTGGGTGCTGCATCAGTATCCTGTACCCTACCTGGATCTGGAGGTGCCGCTCCGGCGTGAACCCTGGATCAACGGTGAGGTCGTATCCAAGGCGGATTGGAACGACGATCAGGTTTTCGGTCGCATTTTGGCCGCCATGAATGCGCGCATGATGCAGGGGGATGTGCCCTTGAACCTGACGGTAACGAGTCTGATCACGCACGCCTACGCGTTGACAGGCGACGAAAAGTACAAATCCTGGACCATTGACTATCTCGAAAAATGGGCCGAACTCCTGATGCAGCACGGGGGCATCTGTCCAGATAACATTGGCCCCAGCGGTCGGGTGGGAGAGTGCATGGGCGGCAAGTGGTGGGGCGGCTACTATGGTTGGTCCTGGCCCCATGGCTTCGCCACCATTGTCGAACCGCTCACGATTGCCGCCATGAATGCCGTGCTGCTGACCGGAGACCTGACGTATTTGGATATTCCCCGCCGGCAGATTGATGCCACCTGGGCCCTGGGGCGCGAGGAAGCAGGCGTGTGGCTGGTGCCGCACCGGCATACCGACGAAGGGTGGGTTTCCTATCGCCCCTTCGATCCCAAACATCTCTTGCAGCTATGGTGCCTGTCCCATGCCCGTCAGGATCTGGAACGCATAGAGAGACTGCCGGAATACCAGGTACATTGGAAGACATTGCAGCCGGGCAGTGGCAAAGGCGACGATCTGCATTCCGGGCCTTGGCTGCGGTATCTGCAGGGGGACAATCCGCAGTATCCGGACCGCATCCTGGAAAACCAGTGGCTTGAAGCACTGTGCCGCATGGACGCGATCCGGGCCGATACCGGCGATCCGGAAGACTGGGACGTGCATCACTGGCAAAATGTCAATCCCGTGCGTACCGAAGCATTGCTGCAGACAACCTGTGGCGGTCCCCAGGTCATATATCATGGGGGCTTGCTGCACACCAAGCTCCGATACTTTGATCCGGACGCGGGCCGGCCGGGATTGCCTCCCGACGTAGGCGCTTTGGTCGAGACTATGGACGCCCATCAGGTTACGCTGTGTCTTTGCAATACCTCTCTGTTGCGACACCGGCAGCTGCGGGTGCAAGGCGGGGCATTTGGGGAACACCGGCTGGCGCGGGTGGATGTGCTGGATGCCGGGCATCGGGCCACCCGCGAGATCGAAGGCAAGACCCTGGACATTTCATTGCCTCCAGGCCGCTCCCTGCACCTGACTCTGCATCTGGACCGGTATCGCTTTCGTCCTTCGTATAATCAGCCACTGTAGGCCGCTCTCCATGCCACATGGGCCATTCCGGATCAGGGCTGACGTCCCCCTTGGGCATGCGCGCGGACAGGGCGCGCGGCAAACTACCCAGAGTGACAGGAAGACAGGAATACGCGCAGGCAGGGCTTTTGCCCCCTCCGGGTAGCGGGTGTTCACGCCGAACATGCTGACCGGGAAAGGTCCAATGGCCTTACATGGGAATTCAGGACAGAATCAAATTCGGCTTCCGGCCCATTGCGAGCAGGGTCCCCGCATTGAGACTTCACGGGGGCGCCCTCCGCATTCAGGGCGTGCATTTTCCCGGATGGATCTTCAGGAGCCAGTCGCATGTTTCGTGCACTGATCACTTTGCGACTTCGCGCCAGGAGGGTTACGCTATGCTCTACAGACCGTGGCTGACACAGTGGCAAGTCAGTCTTTCCGGCATCGTCCTGCACCCGGCACTGTCGATTTTCAGGGAACGGAGTGGCGTATCAGAACTCATAACGTGGCTTGGCTGACATTGGCCGTCAACGCTACTGTAATCCTGCAAGGGGCTGTGGTGCGCATCACGGGCTCGGGGGCAGGATGCGGGCGGGACTGGCCCCGCTGTCAAGGGGAATTGCTCCCCCTGGATCATGGTGCGGCAACATGGCTGGAGTATTCCCACCGAGCCTTGTCGGGGATCGCGCTCCTGATGGGCTGCTGGTTGCTGAGTGCCGCGTTCCGCAAGCGCACGGCCTTGCCTGCCATGTTGCGCTTTGCTGTGGTATCCCTGGTTTTTCTGTTGATAGAGGCCCTGATCGGTGCGGGTACGGTGCTCGCGGGTTTGACGGGGGAGAATGTGAGTGTCGGGCGCGGGCTTCTGGTGGCTTTCCATCTGGTGAATTCCCTCCTGCTGATTGGCGCTCTCGCGCTGACGACCCTTTGTGCCTACCCGGGACAGTCCTGGCCGCCCTCCGGAAAAGGGCATACCGGGCTGAGTCTGGCTATGCTCCTGGGCGCAGTCGGCATGCTGGTCCTGATGTTTTCCGGTGGCATCGCGGCCATGGGGAATACCATGTTCCCGCCTGAAACTCTGCAGGCGGGCATCGCAGAGGATTTCAGTCCAGCGGCGCATCCGCTGGTGCGATTGCGCCTCCTGCACCCCATTCTGGCCATCGGGGTGGGCGGTTATCTGTGGTTCATTTTCGTTGCTTCAGGATGGCACAAACCCGAACCCCGATGTAAAGTCTACCGGCGATGGTTGTTCGTGACCTACGGTGTGCAGCTGGCAGTCGGCACTGCCAATCTCGCCCTTCTGGGCCCCGTAGTCCTGCAGCTGCTGCATTTGGCGCTGGCCATGCTGGCCTTTGCCTTGTGGATCGTAGTGACCTGGTTGACCTTGACGGTTGCCCCAAGGCCATCGGTTGCTCCTGTCCCCCATCCAGCCTAGGGGAGATCGGGCCCATATGCATGACGTATCGGTAGTGCCCCGGAAGGCAACCTGGAAAGACTATCTGGTTTTGACCAAGCCGAAGGTGGTTGCCCTGCTCCTGTTCACGGCTGTGGGATCCATGTTCATTGCCGCCAGAACCGTACCGGACTGGATAGCTTTGGTCGGGGTTCTCCTCGGCGGGTACATGTCCACCGGCGGGGCCGGCGTCTTCAACATGATTCTGGATCGGGACATTGATGCCCAAATGAAGCGTACCGCGCACCGCCCCTTGGTGACTGGCGTGATTTCCGTACGCAATGCCCTGATCTTTGCGCTGGTGCTCAGTGCAGGTTCATTCGTGGTCTTGACCCTGACGGCCAATGTGCAGACGGCGCTCCTGGCCCTGTTCGGTCTTTTTTTCTATGTGGTGATCTACACCATGTGGCTCAAGAGAACCACATGGCAAAACATCGTGATCGGGGGAGTCGCCGGAGCCATTCTGCCTCTGCTCGGCTGGACAGCTGTGACCGGTCGCCTGGAACCGATGGCCTGGGTGCTGTTCGCCCAGATTACGCTTTGGACCCCGGTGCATTTTTGGGCCTTGGCGTTTGTCGTGAAAGAGCAATATGCCGCGGTCGGCATTCCCATGGCCCCTGCGGTTTTGGGCACCCGCAGCACGTTGCAGCAAATGCTCATGTATGCCGGACTGACCGTTCTGGCTACCTTGCTGCCCTATGCCATGGGGCAAGCCGCGCTGCCTTATCTCGTCGTGGCCGTGGTACTCAATACCGCGTTGGTATGGCAGGTGTTTCGGCTGTACCGCAAAGGCCGGGACATCGACCCGGCGCAAAACATCGATCGCCAGGACGCCCTGGCAGTCTACAAGTACTCCATGTCCTATCTGGCGCTGGTCATGTTGGCGCTGGCCCTGGATCGTCTGATCGTGCCCGCCGCGTGAAGCGACCGGATTGCCGGCCACGAGAGGCGGCCAAGCCCGTAGTTATGGCAGAGAATGCAACGCGGTCTACCGGCCTGCCAGGCCCGTCAATTGAATGCCCTGAATAAAGTGACGCTGGGCAATCAGGAAGAGTATGATGGTGGGCAGGATAAAGACGGCCGAGGCTGCCATCATCAGGGGCCAGTTATTGGTGTAGGTACCCTGGAACATGCGCATGCCCAGGGCCATGGGAAAGTGTTCCACTGTATTGAGGTACAACAGCGGACTCAAAAATTCGTTGTAGTGCTGCAGAAAGGAAAAGATGGAGACGGTGATGATCGCGGGCCGCGACAGGGGCACCACAATCTGCCACAGAATACGCAGCGAATTGGCTCCGTCAATGCGGGCCGCTTCTTCCAGTTCCATGGGCAAACCCAGGAAGAACTGACGCAGCAGAAAGATGTAGAAGCCCTGCACGGCAAACCAGAAGGGCACGATCATCGGCAGGAAAGTGTCCAGCCACTTCAGATCCCGAAACAGCAGGAAAGTGGGAATCAGGATCACCACGGTCGGCAGCATCATGGTCGCGAGACTCAGCGAAAACAGCAGGTTGCGCTCCGGCCACTGCAGTCGGGCAAAACTGTAGGCCACCAGGGTGCTGGACACGAGCGTGCCGGCAGTGGCCAAAATCGAGATGACGAAGGTATTGCGGAAGAAGAACATGATACCCGGCCAGCCGGAAAACGTGAGCACCTCCAGCAACTGCGGATAATTGGACCACACGACAGGACGGGGGATCCACTCGATAGGATAGGTGAATATGCCTCCTTGCCCCTTGAAGGAGGTGGTGACCACCCACAACAGGGGGATCGAGAAAATGAAGCCCAAGGCCACCAGGCTTAGATGGAGGAGGGACTTGCCCAAAAACTGGCGAAAGACCAACGCGCGCAGGGGCGGATGGGAAGATCGCATGGATCCAATCAGGCTCTCTGGGACCCGGGACGGCATGGCCCGGGTTCCTATCGGGCCGGCGCTCCTTCCTCGTAGACCCAGCGGCTGGCCAGCCGGAACTGCAGGACCGTGAAGATCACAATGATCACAAACAGCATCCAGGCAATGGCAGAGGCATAGCCCATCTTGAAATACTGAAAGCCGTTGCGGTACAGGTACAGCACCAGAAACAGGGTGGCGTTCTGCGGGCCGCCCCGGGTCATGATGAAAGCCGTGGTAAACACCTGAAAACTGGCAATGATGCCCACGACCAGATTGAAAAAGGTGATGGAGGAAATCAGCGGCATGGTAATGGCGAAGAAACGCTGGACACGCCCGGCCCCGTCAATTTCCGCGGCCTCATAGAGACTTTGGGGGACTCCCTGGAGACCCGCCAGGAAAATGACCATCTGCGGGCCGACCCCCCACAGGGTCATCAAGATGAAGGCGGGCTTGGCAGCCCGGGGATCGAAAAGCCAATTGACGGGTTCGATACCCAATGTTTTCAGAAAACTGTTCAGGATGCCGAACTCGGGATGCAAAATCTGCAGCCATACGATGGCACTGGCCACAATGGGCGTCATGGCCGGGAGATAAAAGAGGGTACGGTAGATGGCCAACCCTCGGGTCTTGACATTCAGCAGCAATGCCAGGGCCAGGGCCAGCAGGAGCTGCAGGGGGACTCCGATGAAGGTGTAATACGTGGTATTGGAGAGAGAAATGCCAATGGATTCGTCGGTCAACAGCGCGGCGATATTGTCCAGGCCCACGAACCGGGGTGGAGTCAGCAAGTCCCATTCCTGAAATACCAGATAGACGGAATAGGCCAGCGGATACAGCCAGAAGGCCAGAAAGCCCAGCATGAAGGGCAGCGCAAACAGGCGTCCTTCCCACGCCTGTCTCTGGTACATGGCGGACCGGCTTTGCATGTACGGATCGCGGCCCGTGGCGCCGGGAGTTCAGCAACGCACCCGGGTTCCAGGCACGTACGGCGCGCCACCGGTCAAGCCTGGTTGCCTTGCTGCGCGAATTCCGCGGCCCGGGCCTGCCGGGCGGTCTGCTGGATGCGCTGCCAATAGAAATCCCGCGGCTTGCTCCGCGTACGGGTGGGCAGTCCATAGACCTGAATGTAGGCGCGGCGCGGCTCCGCGGTCCGATTGGGACCTGCATAGTGCAACGTGCGGCAATGATGTACCGTCACCGCACCCGCCGGAATGGGACACGCCACAGTCTGGTCCTCATTGAAGGCATCCACTTCCAGACCATGCACGCGCGGGTCGTTGCGAATGGGGTGGTGCGGCAGGACCCCTTGCAGATGGCTCCGCGGGACGAACTGCATACAGCCGGATTCCACCGTGACATCCTGCAACGGCATCCAGATGCTCAGGGAAGAATAATGCAGGTCCGGACTCCAGTACGCCTCGTCCTGATGCCAGGGGGTATCGGAACCGGTGAAGGGCGGCTTGAGAATGGCATGTTCGCCCCCTTCACATTCCCCGCCCAACAGTTGTCGGGCATAGGCCTGGGCCCGGGCCTTGAATTGCATGGTGTCCAGTTCCGGGGCGTACCGGCTCGGGGCCAGGATTTGGGGCAAGGTAGCCTCAACTCCCTCTTCGTCGGCTCCGGCCAGATCAAACTGCATGCCCTCGGCCCGTCCGGCCCGCTGCCGAAACAGATCGTCGTAGATCCGGCGCAGCGCTGCCAGTTCTTCCGCCGAGGCAATGGCATCCAGCACCACATACCCGTTGGCCTTAAAGAACGCGATGTCTGCCGGATCAATTTTCATCGACTCCATAAACCTCTACCTTATTCCTCATCAATGGCCCTGGCGACCCAGCCGGTCCTGTGTCTGCTGGGCCGCCAGGGTGACCGGTGTGGGCAGGCTGTCAGCTCTGGCTGGCCCAATACTCATCCAGCAGGCCCTGGATCTTCGCGTTCAATTCCGGGACTACGGTACTGGCGTCCGCATCGCCGACCACCATCCGGTCCCGCGCGGGGCCGTAGGCTTCGGCCGTGATGAAACGGTCATCCACCTCACCGGCCAGATGCAGGATACCGGATTCAAAGGCATCGATCAGAGGCTGGGGATTTTCCAGGCCCCACTTCTCGACGGTAGCCGGTTTCCACAACCGTTCATTGAATTCCGGCGTAACCGGCTGGCGCCCCGATTGGGCCACATACTGCTGTGCGCCTTCGCTCCCGGCAAACTTCAGAAATTCCCAGGTTGCATCCGGATGTTCGGTCCGCGAGTTCATCAACAGGACATGCCCGAACACCATATGGGCCCGGGTCCCGTTGGCGGCCTTGGGCAACTGGGCCACACCGAAGGGCACATAGTTGCTGGCCATGGCTTCCTCGGTACAGGACCAGGCGCGGCAGGCCATTTTGGGGAAGAACCAGGGCCCTTCCATTTTCATGGCGACATTGCCCGAGTCGATCTGGTTGTTGCCGCCTTCCATCATGGCCGGTGTGGGGCTGACTCCAAACTCATTGATGCAGGCATACAGCTGAAAGTTGATGAATTCCATGATGTCCGGCGTGTCCCAGCGGGCTTCCTGCGGTTCAATCTCGCGGTCCCATTCCTTGTCCCCATTGAGGCGCATCCAGCAAGCCAGCCGTTCGTAGCTGGTATTGGTCTGGTAACCGTACTGTTGCTGGCCATCGACTTCGCCCGTCAGATCGATCGTCAGTTGGACGAAATCCTCGTAGGTCCAGTCATCGGTGGGGTAGTCCAGTCCCATGTTGTCAAAGGGGCGCTTGGAATAGAAGATGACCATGGAATTCATGTTCCAGGGAATGCCGTACAACTCGCCTCGGAACCGGGTTTGCGTTTCGTATACACTGTCCCATGCGGCAGGGAACGGCGTGTCATATTCGTCCCGGGCCTGGAGTTCATCCAACGGATGGTATACCCCCTTGGCCGAGAAACTCTGCCATAGCCACGTCTGGTTGTTGATGATGTCGGCGGCGGTGCCTCCGGCCAGGGCAGCCTGCAGTTTGTCGTAGTATTGACCCGGGGCCTGTTCCAGGCGGACTGTAATGTTGGGATTCTCGGCCTGGAAATCGGCAATCGAGCGATCCGCGATGTCCTTGTCCAGGACATCCCCCCATTCGTACCAGGAAATCTCCACGACTTCCATGGAGGCTCCATCCCCGCCTTCGGCGGCTGGGGAGACGGCCGGAGTCGCGCAGGCAGCCAATGCTCCCAGGCCCGCGGCCGCGGCTGACAAACGCAAAAACGATCTTCGTGACAACTGGAAGGCCATGTTCAACTCCTTGGAGGTCCGCTGGGCCGGTCGTGCGCTGCCCCGTGCGGCACTATACTTGGCTTGCAGGTAGGCGGGGCCATAATAGCATGAAGACGGAGAGGCAGGAATGCCGCGGGATGGCAGGCCCGGACCCTGAACTCTCGGAGTGACCCGTCGTGCAACGCGCGGGGGCAAGGTAAGGGCTGCCCTGCCGCCGCGCCGGCCCCACCCTGGAATCGCGCTCGGCCAATTTTTCACCCGTTCCAACAGGACCATCCCGGCATGAGACAAGACATACGGATACGCGCAGTCCGCGTCATTGCGACGCAGCCGGCAGGCCAGCCGCTGGTAGTGCTGAAGGTGCTGACGACGGAACCGGGATTGTACGGGGTGGGCTGTGCCACTTTTACCCAACGTTGGGAAGCGGTGGCCACTCTGGCAGAAAAGCATCTGGCCCCACTGGTGCAGAACCGCCCTGTGCATTGCATCGAAGACACCTGGCACCTGTGCATGAACAACGGCTATTGGCGGAATGGGCCCGTCCAGAACAACGCCATCTCCGGCATTGATCAGGCTCTGTGGGACATCAAAGGCAAGCTGGCCGGCATGCCCGTCTATGAATTGCTGGGGGGCCGGAGCCGCACGGGCGCGTTGGTGTACGGACACGCCAGCGGTCGTACTCCGGCGGAAGTGCTGGCATCGGTGCTTGAGCTGGAGAGTCTGGGATACCGGTGTGTGCGCGTGCAGCTGGGCCGGTATGGCGGCGAAGGGCATAACATGGTCCATCCGGAAGGAGCGCCTGACGGTGCCTACTACGATCCGCGGTGTTATGTCCGTGAAACCATGGACATGCTGGCCTATGTGCGCTCTCAGGTGGGTTCCCGCGTGGAATTGCTGCATGACATTCACGAACGCCTGCAGCCGATTCACGCCATTGCCTTTGCCAAGGAGGTTGAGCACCTGCAGCTCTTTTTCCTGGAAGATGCGTTGGCCCCGGAAGACCTTGCGTGGTTTGGGCATCTGCGCGGGCAGTGTGCGACCCCTTTGGCCATGGGTGAACTGTTCAATCACCCGTTGGAATGGACGCCGCTGATTGAAAACCGCCTCATCGACTATCTGCGCATGCATATCAGCCAGATGGGGGGCATCACGCCGGCCCGCCATGTCACATCACAGGCTTTGGCCTATGACGTCAAGACGGCCTGGCACGGGCCGGGAGACACCTCGCCGGTGGGCCATGCCGCCAATTTGCATTTGGATCTCTGGGCTCCCAATTTCGGCATTCAGGAATGGTGCCGCTTTCCCGATCCGGTGGCCGAAGTCTTTCCTGGCCTGCCAGAAGTGCGCCAGGGATACATGTATTCCAACGGGGAGCCGGGACTGGGCATCGACATTGACGCAGCCGCAGCCGCAAAATGGCCCTGTACCACCGCACCGGTCAGCTGGACTCAGGCCAGATGGCCGGACGGGACTGCGGTCCGGCCCTAGTGCTGTCGCTGGATTGGGGCAATTTTGCAGCATCTCACTGCTGTGACATGCATGGCCACCGGATGGTGGCTCCCCCACATTGCAGTTCAGGGCCTCCCTGGATCACCGTCAGGAACAGGTCCGCTCCATCCGCCGGAATGGTCCTCTGCCGGTCGCCGGGGGCATCAGGCGTTAACGCTATCCCGCACTGCCACCCAAGCTCGGCAATCAATTCCCTGCGATAAGGACATGGCCCGCGTGTCTTTGTCGCAATGTACAATACCAACGGTCCCTAATAGCTGTCTGCTTTCCTGGCCACCTGCAATGGCTTTCCTGCGACAGTACTGCCTGACACTCCTTCTCGAAATCGCCATAGGCGAGATCCGCTCGGCAAGCCAGCGGGAGATGGCCCCCGAGCCGGCGACAACGCGTTGCGCTGCAGGGGCCGAGGACCAGGGCCAGGATTGGGCGGATATGGTGCATGTTCTTCGCGGGTGCCGCTGGCTTTTCGGCCCCTATCGGCTTGCTGTCACCTTGTGCTACGCTTGCCAGTGGCACGGGTGACAAAATCCATTCCTCCACTACGTGCCGGTTTGCGCATATCCAATCAATGATCGCCCGGGAGGACAGATCATGCAGAAACAAGGTTTCAATCGCCGCGAATTCCTGTCATTGGCAGGCGCGACGGGCGGTGTGGCTCTGCTCGCCGCCTGTCAGGTTGTGCCCTCGGTGCCCGACAGTGGTGGAGAGGACGCTGCCGCCGAGTCGGTGACGGTCAGCGTCCAGTCCGGATGGTGTACCGGTGGGGATTGTGACATCTGGACACCATCGATCGAGATGTTCAACGAAAAGTATCCTCATATCACCATTGATATGATTCGCATCGCTGTAAACCCGGAAGACACGATGACCGCGGTGGCCGGCGGCACTGCGCCGGATGTGTACCATCGCTACATTGGGGGCTTCTCCGAGTTGATGGCACGCGGCGTGATGTTCCCGCTTGACGATCTGATCGCCGGTGCCACCGATTTCGACCCGGATATCTATCTGGGCACACAGTGGGACAACGGGAAATGGGACGGCGTCACCTACGGCATCCCCGTGCTCGAGGGCGGTGCCATGCCGGCCATCTGCTGGCACAAGCCCCTCATTGACGAGATCGGTGGTGATCCGGAGGTCGGTCCAACGTCCTGGACAGAGATGCTGGAATGGTCCAGGCGGTTCAACAAGTATGACGATGCCGGCAACCTGATTCAGGCCGGTTATGATCCCCAGGATGCGTATGGGTTCACGGTAATCGCCTGGCCGGTCGTCTTTGACGAGAACTACATCACCGCGGACAAGCAGACCTTTACCTTCGATTCGGCGAAATGGACGGAAGGTCTTGAGCTCATCACCCAGTTCTGGATCGATGCCGGCGTTGACAAGATGCAAGCCTTTGCCCAGGAATGGGGGTACTGGACCGGCTATCCGTCCAGCGGCTTTGGCAACGCCAAGCGGGCCATGATCACAAACGGCAACTGGATGCCGGGCAGTCTGCGGCGCGCGGTTGAGGTCACCGGAGTCGAACTGGATTCGATTGGTTACGGCTTCCACCCCAATCTGAACGAAGGTTTGAAGGCCGTCGACTTTGGTACGGGACATACGCTCTTTATGCCCAGAGGGACTCAAGTGGCCGACGAGGCCTTCAAGTTCATGGTGCATATGACCAGTGTGGAGGTCGGTCTGCTTGAATTTGAGATCCGCGCCGCGGCCATGTGGAGCAAACCGCTGCTGGACGCGATCGATCTCGACTCGGTGCCTGGTCTGCAGTGGTTCTTCAATGCTCCGCTGGAAGCGGACAGACTGTGGAGCCCCAACGAGTTCCTCACCCCGGTCCAGTCCCAGGTCGAAAACCTGTGGCAACGGGCCTTTGAAGAAACCGTCGTGGGTGCCAAGTCGGCCGCTGACGCTCTGGGCGACATCAATATCGAGCTGCAGCAGTCTCTGGACGAATATTGGGAGACGCAAAGCTAGGATCTCTGTCACAGTAATGGCATTGGGTCACGCCTGTGCCGTTCCGGGAGGGCGTGACCCGTTTTCTTTGTGTCCCTTTTCGCGCAAGGGTACCTTTACCCAGGTGCAAACCGTTGGGATTGGTATGACGTCCACCGGTCTAGGTGCAGCGCAACCCGGGATGGAACCCGCGAGGAGGGGGCCTCTCCGCCGACAGGCCAAACGCTGGCGCTTCCGGCGGCGTCTGTTGCCGTTCCTCTTTATCCTGCCGTGGATCCTGGGCGTGATTCTCTTTCAGGCCTACCCGATCCTGGATTCGTTCTACCACAGCTTTACCATCTACGACGTATTCCAGTCTGCCAAGTGGATCGGCCTGCGCAACTACCGAAATCTGATCGCGAATCCCTACACGCGCATGGCTCTGAAGAACACACTGCTGTACGTGGTCATCTCCGTACCCGGGGGACTGATGGTCGGCCTTTTACAGGCGCTGCTGCTCAACGTCAAGGTGCGCGGCCTGCAGCTCTTTCGTACGCTGTCGATCGTCCCCGGTACCGTACCCGCGGCCGGTGCCGCGGCCGTGTCAGTCTTCATCTGGAGCCCCTCGCTGGGACTGATCAACAGTATCCTGGAAGGGCTGGGCCTGCCGTGGCGCCAGAGTTGGATCACTGATCCGGTGATGGTCAAGTGGGTCTTCATTTTCATGACAATCCAGGGCGGTATCGGCATGCTCATCTTCCTGGCCGGGTTGCAGAATGTGCCCCAGGAACTTTACGATGCCTCCAGGATTGACGGTGCACGCAGCCTGCAGACTCTGTTCAGTGTCACGCTGCCGATGCTGACCCCCTATACCCTCTTCAACCTGCTGACCAGTCTGATCGGCGCGTTTCAATACTTTACTGCACCCATGCTGATGACCGGCGGGGGCCCTGCCGGGGGCTCCACCTTCTACGCACAGCTGATCTATGAGAACGCCTTTCTCTATTTCAAGATGGGCCATGCGGCCGCGCTGTCGTGGATCCTGTTCGTCATCTGCGTCGTGATCGTGATCACGGTCTTCCGCTCGTCTGCGAGCTGGGTCTACTATGAGGGAGGCAACTGAGAATCATGGCGCAGGCAAGTCTTCGTACGAGGCGAGGCGGCAGTTTGCAGGACGGCGGCTTCTATCTCGGTATGCGGGCCCGGCGGAGCATGCAACAGATCGTGGCCTATGTACTCATCGCCGCCATGCTGATCATCGCGCTGATGCCTCTGGCATGGATGTTCAGCGCCGCCTTCAAGACGGTGGAACAGATGCGGATCACTGTCCCCATCCAGTGGCTTCCGAACCCGGTGACCCTCGACAATTTTTTCGAGGGTTGGGAGGCGCGCGAATGGCCACTCTACCTGCGCAACACGCTGCTGCTGGCCTTGTTTGTCGGGGTCCCCACCATGGCTTCGTGCACCCTGGCCGCCTACGCCTTTGCGCGCATGAAGTTTCCGGGCAGCGAAGCGCTGATGCTGCTCAATATCAGTCTGATGTTGATCCCGGACCAGGTGACGCTCGTGCCCCGGTTTGTGATGATGGCCCGGCTGGGCTGGGTCGGGACCTGGCTACCGGCGATCATCCCGTCAATGCTGGCCATCAACGCGGGTATGATTTTCGTGCTGCGCCAGTTCTTCCGCGCCATCCCCAATGAACTGTCCGATGCATCCCGCATTGACGGCTGCCACGAACTGGGTATCTTCTGGCGCATCATTCTGCCGCTTTCCATGCCTATCCTGGCTCTGCAGGTCGTGCTGATCACCTCCTGGGCCTGGAACGACCTGCTCTTTTCGCTCCTTTATCTCAAGCACAAGAGCATGCAGACGCTGACCCTGGCGATGCAGGGCTTCATTGGGATCCGCGGAGACACGGCCTGGGGCCAGATGATGGCCATGTCCGTGCTGATGTCGCTGCCGATGATGGCTCTTTCTTACTACGGGCAGCGCTACTTCACCGAGGGCTTTACCATGAGCGGGATCAAGGGCTGAGGCGCGGAGCGGCAGGCCGCGGCGGTGGGCGGTTGGGACACGCATCCCGAAACAGTCAAGTCCTAGGCCTCTCCCGTCATCTCCGGTCGCCCAGCATAGGTTCCCGATTTCGGGGATAGCACTATTACACATCACTGGGGTAAAGCCACGGTTGTCCCGGACATCTGCCTGTGCTCCTTAACATCCAGCAACAGACGTACAAAATCGCCCCGTCCCTTCGCTGCGGCCCGATGCAGGGCAGTCCGACCCTTTGTGTCGACATGCCCGCGGCCAGCCATTGGCATGCCAAAGACAAACCGGCATCTTCCCCGATATGCATGACCAGGGTGAGCGCGGATCTTGGGGCGAGTAATCCGGAGGTCACAGCACCTGCTGCTTCCAGTAACGGTTGCACCATAGTGTCCAAAGTCCCGTGACGGCGCATCTCCGCCGCCCGCCAGCGCGGCTTGTACCTGTGCAACCTGGCCCGTGGCTACGGCCGCAAGCAGGGGATCACGTGGGATCACGTTCCGCCATTCGGTCTTCCACGTCTATATGGCAGCAGAACGAGCAGAGGGGTGTGTATTCGTTTCCGGAGAGGGCATGACACAAGATGTCCGGATCAACAACACTATTCCGGCTGACAGCTACTGGATAGTGGTTTTCACAGCAGACTCAAGCTTCCTGGCCTTCATGCCGTACTGCATGGGGCCAGTTAGACTGTTCCATCGCGCATACCCCTGGCGTGCCCGGGATGAGAGGTATGCTCCCGCATCATCCACCAACGAGTTCGGGTTCCAGGCCCAGATACTGTTTCTCGTATAGCGACTTGTACAGACCGTCTTGTGCAAACAGCTCCTGGTGAGTGCCCTGTTCAGTGATGGCACCCGCTTCCAATACATAAATCCGATCGGCGTTCCGAATCGTGCTTAGGCGATGGGCGATGACAATCGAGGTGCGCTGGGCCAGCAGTCGGTCCAGCGCATCCTGAATGAGCGCCTCCGTCATTGTATCGACACTGGAGGTGGCCTCGTCCATGATGAGAATCCGGGGGTCAGCCAGCATGGCCCGGGCAATGCAGATCAGTTGCCGTTGTCCCGTGGACAGGTTGCGACCGCCTTCTTCCACTGTGGTCTCGTATCCATCGGCCAGGACCGAGATGAAAGCGTGCGCGTTGGCTTCCTTGCTGATCTGTATGACGTCTTCCATAGTGGCGTCCGGGCGGCCAAATCGGATGTTGTCCGCTACATTGCCCGTGAACAGGTGCGGATCCTGGGTCACCATGCCCATCTGTACCCGCAGGGAATGCTTGGTGACTTCCCGCACATCAATGCCGTCAATGAGCACCCGGCCCCGGGTCACGTCGTAGAAACGCGGAATCAAATTGGCAATGGAGGTCTTGCCAGCCCCGGTGGGGCCTACCAGCGCCACTGTTTCCCCCGGTTTGATGGTCAGATTGATGGTATGCAGGACTGCCATATTCTCGTTGTAGAAGAAATGCACATCCTGAAATTCGATTTTGCCCTTCACAGGTGGCATTTCCCGGCCATCGGCGGGGTCTTCAATGCCTTCCGGTTCATCCAGGATTTCCACGATCCGTTCGCCGCCGGCCATGGCGGCCTGCAGGGTGGTAAAGAGCTGGCTCAGTTCCTGAATGGGTTGAAAGAAGCGTGTGACATACGACATGAAGGCAAAGATGACCCCGACGGTAATCACGGCACTGCCGGCCAGGATCACGGCGCGCGCGGAGTACCAGAGCACCAGAGCCGTGGCCACGACCGCCAGAATTTCCACCACCGGCAGGAACGTGAAGGCCAGTTTCATGGATTCCACGCTGGCCTGGCGGGCCCGGTCATTCTCCTGCGAGAAGCGATCCAGCATCTTTTCTTCTTGACTGAAAGTCTGGACCACGCGCATGCCCGTCAGCGTTTCCGCCAGATTGCCGACCATGATCGCCACCTGGGTGCGCGTCCTCCGGAACATGATCCGGGCCTGTTTCGAAAAAATGAAGGAAGCCCCGATCATGACCGGGATTACGGTCAGGGTCAGCAATGCCAGCGGCACATTCAGGATCAACATGACCGTTATGATGCCGATCAGGAGCAGCGCGTCGCCCACGATCTGGATGAGGCCCTGGGAAAGCAATTCGTTGATCACGGCCACATCGCCGATCACGCGGGAGACGATGACACCGGCAATGCGATTGGTGTGGTAGGACAGGGGCAGAATCTGCAGCTTGGTTACCAGCTCGGTCCGCAAACTGGCCAGTACTCTCTGACCGACCCAGGCGATGAAATACCGCTGTGCCGCCTGAAAGACAAAAATGCCGACAAAAGTGCCCGTCAGCAGGAGCGATGTCGTGAGCAGGGCCTGCGCATCGCCATTGTGGATATGTACGTCGATGGCCTGCTTGATCAGGATGGGGTACAGGAGATTGAGCCCTGTCACCCCCAGCATAAATCCGAACGAAGCCACCATCTTGCGCCTGTGCGGCCGCAGATAAGCCAGGAGGCGGAACAATACATAACGGGAAAACCTGGTGTTTGCCTCTTCGTCGCTGAGCGCCGGCGTGTTGTGGCGCACGGCTCTCACGATGGAACTGTAGCTGCTGCCCAGAGTCATGGTGGGGGTCGAGGGTAGGGCCCTGGCCCTACGCCGGTTGTAACTGTCCTTCGTAGATCTGCCGGTATAGCGCGGAGTCGTGCCACAGCTCGGCGTGTGTGCCGAAGGCCGCGACATGGCCACCGTCCAAGAGCAGAATGCGGTCGGCCCGGCGCACAGTACTGAAGCGCTGGGCGATCACGATGGAAGTCCGGTGCTCCATCAGCTTGTCCAAAGCCGCCTGAATCAGCAGCTCGGTTTCCGTATCGACACTGGAGGTGGCATCGTCCAGGATGAGAATGCCGGGATTGGTAATCAGGGCCCGGGCAATTGAAATCCGTTGTCGCTGGCCGCCGGACAGGGTCACACCTTGCTCGCCTACCGCAGTCTGGTACTGCTCCGGCATCTCCATGATGAAATCATGGGCCTGGGCGGCCTGGGCCGCCTGAATGACTTCTTCGTCTGTGGCCTGCGCCAGGCCAAACGCGATGTTTTCGCGGATGGTGGTGGCAAACAGGAGCGGGTCCTGCGGGACGCTGGCGATCTGGTGTCGCAAGGACTTGAGCGAGAACTCCTTGATATCCGTGCCGTCAAGCCGCACGCGGCCCGCGGTCGGGTCGTAAAAACGGGGAATCAGATTGATCAGCGTGGACTTGCCGGACCCGGTGGGTCCCAGCAGGGCCAGCACCTGGCCCGGCTCCAGTTCGAAAGACACGTCTGTGATGACGCGGTTGGTGTTGGCGTAGTGGAACGACACGTGCTCAAAGGCCAACCAGCCCCGGACCTGCGTGATGTCCCTGGCCCGCGGGGTCTCCTGTACGGCCGACTTCTTGTCCAGGATTTCAAATACCCGGTCGCTTGAGGCGCCCGCCATGGCGACAAAGGGAATGATCATGCCCATGCGCCGGATCGGCATGATCAATTGCGCCAAATAGGTCGTAAAGGCCAGCAGCTCACCCAAGGTAATCGTGTGATTGATTACATCCAGACCGCCAACATAAATGACGACTACTGTGCCGGCCGCGGAGGTCAGATCCAGGAGGGGAATTTTGATGGACCGCAGGCGGGCGGCCTGTGCCGACAAATCGAACCACTCCTGGTTGGCCCGGTTGAAGGACTCGACCTGCAGCCGTTCCTGGGCAAAGGCCTGCACTACCTTGATGCCGCGCAGGCTCTGCTCCAGGAGTGTGGTCAGTTCTCCCAGTTTTTCCTGGATGTGCTGGCTCAGGGGCCTGTATTCCCTGGCGAAGGACCAGGCCTGGTACAGCAGCAGCGGCAGAATGGCCATGGCAAACAGGGCCAGCCGCGGATTCATCACATACAGGGCGAACGCCGTGGCCACCATGAGCACCAAGGCATTGACCAGTCCCAGGGAGGCCCGGCCGCACAGGAAGCGCAGTCGTTCCACATCCTGGGTAGCCCGGGCCAGGAGATCCCCGGCCTTGGACGAATCGTGAAAGTGAAACGACAACTGGCTCAGCCGCCAGCACAGCTGGTTGCGAAAGCGGAAGGCGACCGCCTGGGAAACACGCTCGGAACTGACCCCGGACAGGTAGGTGAAGTACCCCCGCAACAAACTCAACAGGAGCAGCAGCAGCACGGACCAGACGACCACGGCCATTTTCCGGTCGTCCAGACCGGATGCTTCCACGAAATCGAGAAAGCGCGGCAGTTCCGCATACAGTGGCTGATCCCCTATGCCGGAGTCGATGATCCACCGTACAAACTGGGGAATGAGCAGAGCAATGGCCGTCTGGCCCAGCATCCCCACGTAGGCCAAGGCTACGTGACGTTTCTGGGCGCTGAGATATCCGAGAGGCCTTGTGTACGACCGAATACCGTTGCGGGCAGATAAGGCGGGGGTAGGCGCGGTCATGTTCCAAGGCAGTCCGACCGGTTTCCGGGAAGTCGAAATCCGGCTGGAGCCTCCCTAATTATACGTTAGGTCCGGCGGTCGCCTGCACTGCCTGTCGGGAATCGCCTGCATGGTCCGCCGAGTCAACCGGTCGCAGGCCGCACCGCGGCCCGGCCCCGCGCGCATTGCAGAGGCTGGAATGTGCGCGAGCGGCTTCCTGCGGGGATGACACCGCATCACGCACGGCGCGGTGTTACGGAAAATGGCCCCTGCAGCATGTTACAATGGCCCGGCGATGGACCTGCTTCAAGGGCGACCGAATGGGCCCTCCAACCGGCGGACTGGACAGCAGTGAGAACGGCGCCATGCCGTTTCGATGCAGTCTAGACTGGTCCATCCCCCTACCCGCCGCAAGTCAAGCACAACGTGCCCAGGCGCGCCCCCTTCAGTCTTAAGGGTATGTCGGCCCTGGTCACGGGAGGCGGGTCCGGTATCGGCGCGGCCATCGCCCGGCTCTTTCTGGCCATGGGGGCCCAGGTGACCGTATGCGGGCGACGTCAGCATCGTCTGGAAGAGCTGCGCAAGTCGGTGCGGCGCACCCAGTCCCGGTTGCACATCATTCCCGGGGACATTGTCACGGATGCGGATGCCATTGTCAGCCAGGCACTGGCCGAGATGAAATCGCTGGATATCCTGGTCAACAATGCCGCGATTTCCGCGGGCAAACCCGTCAGTGAAATGGACATGGAAGACTGGCACAGCGTCCAAAACACCAATTTGGCGGCGGCATTTCGCCTGACCCGTCTGTGTCTGCCCAGTCTGCAGGCCACCCAGGGGTGCATTCTGCATATCAGCAGTGCCAGCGTGGTGGCGGGCGAGTATGACGATGTGGCCTACGCGGCGAGCAAAGCCGGTCTGGAGGGCATGAGCCGCCAGTTGGCGGTAGAAGTGGCGGCGGATGGCGTGCGCTCCAATGTCATTCGGCCCGGCTTGATCGACACGGACGCTTTTGCCCATCATCCCCCCGAATTCTTTGAATCCCAGATTCCGCTCATTCCCATGGGTCGCCTGGGGAATCCGGACGACGTGGCGTTCGCGTCGCTGTATCTGTGCTCCCGGGAAGCGCGCTTCGTGACGGGGGCCGTGCTGGCCGTGGATGGCGGCGAATCCAACGTGTAAATTCCTGGCCCCGGATCATGGGGCCGACTGCGAGGTGATGGGACATGACAGTCAAGGCGGTGGTAGGGGCCCAGTACGGGGATGAAGGCAAGGGTCGGATTGTCGATTTCCTGGCCACGGATGCCGATATGGTGGTGCGCTTTCAAGGTGGTGACAACGCCGGTCACACGGTGGTCAACGAATGCGGCAAATTTGCCCTGCACATGATTCCCAGCGGCATCTTCAATCCGCACACCGTGAACGTGATTGGCACCGGTTGCGTCGTAAATCCCGTGGCCCTGCAGGCGGAAATCGAAATGCTGGAGGCCAGCGGCATTGCTACCGGCAATCTCTACATCAGCCATCGGGCGCAGATGCTTATGCCGTACCATCTGGAACTGGATCGGCGGGAGGAAGCCCAGCGGGACACAGGCCAGAAAATTGGCACGACCCAAAGAGGGATTGGGCCTGCCTATGAAGACAAGATGTCCCGCAGCGGACTGCGCATGGGAGATCTGCTGAACAGCGTCTGGCTGGAAGAACGCCTGGAAAACCTCGCACCCCGCATCAGTCAGAGATTGGCCGGTCTGGGGGGCGCAGCACTGGATGTACAGGCTCTGTTTGCGGTCTGTCAGGAAGCCCGGGAACACTTGGCCGATCGCATCGTGGACACCGTGCCGTTGATGCGCACTGCGCTGGCCGAAAATCAGACCTTGGTTCTGGAAGGACAACTTGGGATCATGCGTGACCTGGACTATGGGGTGTATCCGTTTGTCACCAGCAGCCATCCGTCGGCGCCCTATGCGGCCGTCGGCGCCGGCATTCCCTTGCAGGCCATTACCCATGTCATTGGCGTTACCAAGGCCTATGCGACCAGTGTGGGCACCGGCCCCTTCCCGACCGAATTGCACGATGAGACGGGCGAGACACTGCGGGAGGTGGGCGGTGAATACGGCGCCACCACGGGGCGTCCGCGGCGGTGTGGCTGGCTGGATTTGGTGACATTGCGGTACGCTGCCTTCCTCAACGGCGTGACCGCATTGGCCATGACCAAGCTGGACGTCCTGGATGAATTCGAGGTCATCCAGGTGTGTGTAGGATACCGCTATCCGGACGGCCGCATTGAACGGGACAGCATGCCGGACACACCCCTCGCGGCCCGGATTGTGCCTGAATATATCGAACTGCCGGGTTGGCGGGAAAGTACCCGGCCCTGCCGAACCTGGAGCGATTTGCCCACGGCGGCGCAGGAATTTGTCCGTTTTGTCGAGCAACAGACCCAAGTGGACATAACGTACATAGGGGTGGGTCCTGCCCGGGATCAGTTGGTCGCGCGCGCCTAGACAGTCCGAGCCAACCGCCGTACCATGTCATCCGAGCCTGTGTCTTTCAGTCACGCGACCTTCGTCTCTCCGTTGACATGGCGCTATGGCAGTCCGGCCATGCGGGCTGTGTGGTCCGAAATCCACAAGCGGCGCTTGCTCCGCCGGTTTTGGGTCGCCCTGGCGAGCGGACAGCAGGCCTGCGGACTGGTGTCGCAGGCCCAACTGGATGATCTGAAGGTGAATCAGGATCGGGTTGATCTGCGCCGGGCCGCGGAAATCGAGAAAACCGTCAAACATGATCTGATGGCAGAGATCATGGCGTACGCCGAGCAATGCCCGGTAGGCGGAGCGGTCATTCATCTGGGCGCCACATCCAACGACGCCCTGGACAACGTGGATGCCCTGCGCATGATCGAGTCGCTGGATCTCCTGCTGGCCGGCCTGCGACGGCTGCTGGAGGCAGCCCGGGGCAGAATTGTGGAATGGGCCCACGTACCCACCATGGCCTTTACCCATATCCAACCGGCCGAACCCACCACGGTGGGCTATCGCGTAGCCTGCTATGCTCAGGATTTTCTGCGGGACTTTCGGACGCTGCAACACCTGCGCTGGTCCGTGCGTGGCAAGGGCGTGAAAGGCGCTGTGGGTTCGGCCGCCAGTTTTCGGGACCTGCTGGCCGGTACCGACGAGACTCCGGCCACATTGGAGGCGAAGGTAATGGCGCAGCTGGGGTTGCAGGCCTTTCCGGTCGCCACCCAAACCATGACGCGCAAACAGGAACTTGACATCGTGGCAGGGCTCGGCAGCCTGGCCAGCAGCCTGCACAAGTTCGCGTTGGACAGCCGTTTCCTGCAAAGTCACATGGTGGGAGAATGGATGGAGGAATTCAGTGCCTGCCAGGTGGGTTCCAGCACCATGCCATTCAAGCGCAACCCGGTGGCTGCCGAGAACATCTGCAGCTTGGCCCGCCAGATTTCCAGTCAGCACGGCGTGGCCTGGCAGAACCATGCCCACGCCATTCTGGAGCGTTCCCTGGACGACAGTGCCAATCGCCGCCTGTTCTTGCCGGAAGTCTTCCTGCTGGCCGACGAGATCGTGGGGCGGGCCACGTCTTTGCTGGACAATCTGGCTTTGGTACCGGGAGCCGGAGAGAAAACACTGGCCCGCTTCGGGCCCTTCGCGGTGGTCGAGCGCGTCATGCTGGCCGCCACCAGGGCCGGCGGAGACCGGCAGGCCATGCATGAGATCCTGCGGCATCACTGCATGGCCGTCTGGGATGAGGTGCAGGCGGGCCAGGAGAACTGCCTGCCAGACCGTTTGGTACATGACGAACGGATTCTGAATCATCTGGATGCCGCCCAGGTGCGTCGGCTGATGGCGGATCCCGGGACGTACGTGGGCGACACCGCTGAACGGGCCATGGCCATGGCAGACTCCATCGCCGCGGCAGGCGACGAAGCGACATGCGCCTCGCAGTCCTAGCGGATATCCATGGCAATCTGCCCGCTTTGGAAGCGGCAGTCGCCGACTTTCAGCCTTGGGCCCCGGATTATGTGGTGCTGGCCGGCGATCTGATCAACGCTGCACCTTTCAGTGTGGAAGTGGCTGAATATGCCATGACTCAGGACTGGCTGGTCATCCGGGGCAACCACGAATTCTACTTCCTGGATTTCGGCTCGCAGCGGATACATGGCGCCATGCAGTGCCCGGACCGCTGGCAGGCGCTCCATGCGCTGCAGGCCACCATACCGGACCATGTAGGCCGATATCTGGCCTCCCTGCCCGATGATCTCACCTTGATGTATCCGCAGTGCGAGCCGGTCCGGGTGCTGCATGGACTGCCCGGGGATCCGCGCGCGGGCGTGTATCCGTACCAGCTGGATGCCTACATCATGAGATTGCTGCGGCAGGTTGCGCAACACACCTTGATCACGGCCCACACGCATCTGCAGGGGGAATATCGGATTCCGCGCGGCGAGGAGGTACCGTCGCCGCGTTCTCCCAATCCGCCTTTCAAGTCGGATGAATTGCGGGCCGCGCATTGGCATGTGATCAATCCCGGCAGTATCGGCATTCCCCTGAACGGCTGCCCCGCCGCGCACTACGCCTTGCTGGAATCCGTCGCCGATGCACCGGAAGGCGCGGGCTGGCAAGTAACGCTGCGGCATGTAGCGTATGATCGGGAGAAAACGCTGCGGGCTTTTTTTGAAAGAGGCCATCTTGACGCGGGAGGCCCCATACTGGAGTTGTTCTATTGGGAAATCGTTTCGGCCCACCAGGAGATTCTGCCCTTTATGGAATGGGCCCGCCACCACGGTTGCGACCCGCATGCAGATTTGCGGACGGCCTTGCAGGCCTACAAGCGGGAGACCGGCCGCGCAAAAACGATCGCGGCCATGGATCCCTCGGGCTGTTACGCCCGGTACATTGCCTAGACCCTGCGGCACAGTGCACAGTTTCCCTCCAGCGAGGATTGCCTGGGCCGGCGGTGGCATAGCGGAGCGCGGGTCATGACTGCCTTTTCCTTTTCCAATCGGGATGTCGCCCGGGCCTTGCGCGACGTAGCGGACATGATGCGGCTGAAAGGGGAAAACCGGTTTCGGATCGCGGCCCTGGACAAAGCCGCCGCCAATATCCAGGAGCTGGAAATCGGTCTGGGCGATGTGGCGGCCGCGGGGCAACTGGAATCCATAGCAGGCATTGGCAAAGGCATTGCCGCGGAGATCACTTCCCTGTTCGCTCTGGGCGAAATGGCGGCCTTCACCGCGTTGCGTCAGGACTTCCCCCCGGGGCTCCTGGAAATTCTGCGGCTGCCGCACATCGGGCCGAAGAAGGTCCTGGCACTGTGGCACGAATTGGGCGTAGCTTCGCTCTCTGACCTGGAACAGGCCGCCCAAGCCCACAGAGTCCAGGCGGTAAAGGGCTTCACCCGCAAATCCGAAGCCGAGATCCTCGCGCGCATCCAGCACGAACGGCAAAAGTCGTCCCCAGGCGAACCGATCGGTGTGATCCTGCCCGCGGCAGAGGGCTTGATCGAAACGCTGCGCGCGGCGGGCACCGAGCTGGTGGCCCACGCGGGGCCGACCGGGGCATTGCGACGGTGGCAGGAGACCATTGACCGGGCTGAGATCCTCGTCGCTTCCTCGTATGACACCGGCTTGTTGCCATTCCTGCAAGGACTCCCCACGGTGGCCGCGGCCGCCTGGGTGGAAGACGAGCCGCGCATCCGGGCCAACCTGCATGTGGGACTGCAGGTGGATATCGTGGTGTGTCACCCTGCAGACTGGGCTTGGCAACTGGGGCAGACGACCGGAGATACCGAATTTCAGCAGGCTCTGGAAAGGCACGGCCGACAGGCGGGCTTTGTGATGGGACCCCACGGCTGGAGCGGCACGGCCCCGGGTTCTGACTTGCCCCTGGCCACTCCCGCCACCGAGACGGAAGTGTTCGCCCAGGTGGGCCTGTCCTATATTGTCCCTGAGCAACGGACTGGCTGGGCCACTCCGGATCTGCAGCACCCCCGGGACGCTGCGGGGCTGATAACGGCTGCCCATCTCACGGGTGAGTTGCATGCCCATTCCCACTTCAGCGACGGACGCAACACCTTGGCCGAGATGGCACAGGCCGCCCGGGAGCGGGGGTACCAATATTGGGGTGCGACGGACCATGGCGCGGGGCATGGTTTTGGCAACAGTCTGGATGCGACGGCTTTGCAAGACCAGGCTGCCGAGATTGACGCCCTCAACCAGGCATTTGAGGCCCAGGGCATGGATTTCCGGCTTCTGAAAGGTGTGGAAGCCGAGATTTTGGCGGATGGTTCCTTGGGTTTGGACGATGATGTGCTGGCCCGGCTGGATGTGGTGGTAGCCAGCATGCACAGTGCCTTGCGCCAGGATACCAGGACGATTACGGAGCGCTGTCTGAAGGCTATCCACAATGTCCACGTAGATATCCTGGGCCATCCTTCAGGGCGTCTTGTAGGCAGCAGGGACCCCTCCGCGCTGGACATACCGCGCATTTTGCAAGCGTGCGCAGATACCGGGACCGCGGTGGAGATAAATTGCAATCCGGCCCGACTGGATCTCAGGGATGTGTATGCGCGCCAGGCCGCGGACATGGGTTGCCTGTTGGTACTGAATTGCGATGCCCACAGTGTGGCGGATTTGGGGGTGCTGCGATACGGCCTTGGGGTGGCCCGCCGGGCTGGCCTCGTGCCCGAAAACGTGCTGAACGCGCGGCCTCTGACCGCGGTGTTGGACTTTTTGCAATCGACCTGAACCTGTTCCGATGCCTTTCCCGTCTTTCCGGTCCAAGCGGCGGCCCCAGCGGGCCTCTGCCCTGCCGGTACCGCCGCCGGTGCCTGCCAAATCTCCCGATACCGAAAATCCGCCCCAGCGGCGGTATCTGCGGTGGATCGTGGTGCTCGTGCTGGGAACGGGGATTGCGGCCGCGCGTCTGTATTATCCCGACATTCTGGACGAGGCGATCCAATTCGCCGATGCGCTCTGGCCTCCGGCAGCATGGATGGGGTCCACGCCCATCGCCCCGGCCACACCCACCGCCACGCCTGTACCGGTTTCCACCCCCATCTCTACCCCCGCCGTCACGGTCGCCGCGGCGGGCGTGGCGGATGATCTGTCCGCGCAGACAGTCGAGGCCGGTACTGATCTGCCGGCCGAGCCTGATACCGGTGCAGTCGCGACCCCTGCCGCAGATCCGGATCCGGCCCCGGATCCGGCCCGGATGGCCCTATTGGGTCCGGGCGTGCACATGACGGGCAGGGTTCAGGAGCCCTACGTGACCCTCTGGGCCTATCCTGGTACGTCCACGGGGCACTTGGCTGTCCACCGGTATGATGTTGCCACGGTATTTGAAGTAGTGGAACCGGAACGCACCATTGGTGCTTATCCCGTGGAACGCAACGGTGTGTTCTGGGTGCGGGTCCAAGCCGATGATGGCCTGGTGGGTTGGGCCAGAACCTCCGAACTGGAAGAGACAGAGGGGACCGAGCGCCCATGAGTACCGTTGCGGTGGCCCAGCGCATGGCCCGATTGCAGGCCGTGATTCGGTTCCACCAACACCGCTACTATGTGCTGGATCAGCCAGAGATCAGCGACACGGCCTTTGACGCCTTGGTACAGGAGCTGGAGAGACTGGAAGCCCGGCATCCCGAGCTGGTTGCCGCGGACAGCCCCACGCAACGCGTCGGCGGACAACCCGCCAGCCAATTTGCGAAAGTACGACACGACAGGCCCCTGCTGAGTCTTTCGAACGCGTTCGGACCGGAGGAACTGGAGGAGTGGCGGCAGCGTGTCCTGCACCGGCTGGAGGAGGTAGCCCCACAGCCGCTCGTCTACGTGGTAGAGCCCAAGATAGACGGGCTCTCCGTGTTGCTCCGCTACGAAGATGGAGTCCTGGTCCAAGGTGCGACCCGGGGCAACGGTGAAGTCGGCGAGGATGTGACCGGCAATCTGCGCACGGTGCCCCAGATTCCCTTGCGCATTCCGGTTTCCGGGACCGATATCGATGTGCCGATGGGCAGTCTGTACGTGCGAGGCGAGCTGTATGTGCGCCGTTCGGAATTTGAGAAATTCAATGCGGCACAAGCCGCGGCCGCGGGTCCAACGTATGCCAATCCGCGCAATTTCGCGGCGGGCAGCCTGCGCCAGTTGAATCCGGCCATCACAGCCGAACGTCCCTTGCGGTTCTTCGCGTTTCAGCTAATCCGGAACGATGCTGCCCCGGGGCCCGGCGACAGCCATTTCAGTGCCCTGCAGTATCTCCGGGATCTGGGCTTTGCCGTAGCTGCCCTGAGCCGCCAGTTCACGGATGCGGAGTTCGGTGACCTCCAGGCATATGTGGCGCGGCTGCTGGCATCGAAAGAGGAGCGGGATTTCGACATGGACGGGGTGGCCATCAAGGTGGACAGTCTCGCATTGCAGGACTTGCTGGGGGCCACGGGCAAGGAACCGCGTTGGGCCACGGCCTTCAAACAGGGGGGCGAAGAGGTCGTCACCCGGCTGCGGGAAATCGAGGTCTTTGTGGGACGCACGGGGGCCGTAACGCCCAGAGCCATTCTGGAACCGGTGCCCATCAGCGGTGTCATGGTGGAACATGCAACTTTACATAATTTTAACAATGTGCAGGAACTGGATTTGCGGGAAGGCGACTCCGTGGTGGTAACCCGGGCGGGCGACGTGATCCCCAAGGTCGTCAGGGCGTTGCCGGAACTGCGATTGGGTCCGGAGCAGCCCTGGGTCCCGCCGGAAGCCTGTCCGCATTGCCACACGCCCCTGGTGCAGACGCAAGAGGCGGTAGCCGTCCGGTGTCCCAACCGCAGCTGCACCGGCCAACTGGTGCGCGCTGTGGAACACTTTGTGTCGCGCGGGGCCCTGGACATCCGCTCGTTCGGGCACCGGCAAGCCCGGCTGTTTGTGGCGGAACTGGGTCTGATTGAAGATCTGGCGGAGGTTTTCTTTCTGCCGTGGGATCACATAGAGCAACTCAAAGGCTATGGCGCGCGGCGGATCCGGAAGCTGCAGGAGGGCCTCGCGGCGGCCAAGGACCAGTCACCAAGCCGTTTGCTGATTGCCTTGGGCATTCCCCTGGTAGGGGGACAGGTCGCCGGTCTCATTGCCGAACGGGTTCCCTGTCTGCTGGAATTGCCTCACGTTGCGGTGCAGGATCTGGCCGAGATTGTCGGCGTGGGAGACACCATCGCGGAATCGGTGGTGGCGCACTTCCAGGACCCGCAGCACCGGCAGCAGCTGCAGGCCTTGAATCTGGCCGGGCTTGCGCTCAGAGCCGAAGATGAGCCGCAGACATCAGCGGAGCCTGCCGCGGCCTTCGCCGACAAAGTCTTTGTGGTCACAGGCAAGCTGGAACAGATGACGCGCAACGAGGCCCAGCAACTCATCGTGGCCTTGGGCGGCAAAGCCGTGAGCTCGGTATCGGGCAAGACGGACTTCGTGGTGGCCGGGGCGGATGCCGGCAGCAAACTGGCCCGGGCGCAGGCCCTGGGCACCCGGATTCTCTCGGAAACGGAATTTCTGGCCATGACGGGGGCCCCGTCCCGGGCTGACCGCTGAGCGGCTGGGCAGTGCCAGTCCGGTGAGTGACCGACCCGCACGGCCACTCACCGGAACTCACCGGACTGTGGCATTCTGCATGCGGTCCAGAGCCAGAGCCAGATTCTCGCGACTGGTGCCCAGATTCAGCCGGACAAAGGAATCTCCGCCGCGGGTGCAGTAACTGCTGCCCGCGCTCAATGCCACGGCGGCCTTGTCCAGAAAGAACTGATAAGCCGATCCTTCCAGGTAGGGGGCAAAGTCGATCCAGGCCAGATACGTTGATTCGGGATGCGTGGATCGGGCCTCCGGGAAATAGTCCTGCAATTTCTGTTGCAGGAAATCGCGGTTGCCGGTCAGAAAACGGCACAGGGACAAAGCCCACTCCCGACACTCGGGATCGCCATAGGCGGACACCGCCGCGGCGTACCCCAAAATATTCACATGCGGCACGATGCCGTTGCTCTGCCTCTGGACCGCGGCGCGGAGCCGGGGATTTTGGATGACCGCGACACTGCAACCCAGACCGGGGATGTTGAAGGTCTTGCTGGGGGCCATCAATGTAATCGTGTTCTGGGCGATGTCCGGATCCAGGGATGCCACCGGTATATGGCGGGTATCGTCCAGCAAGAGTTCGCAGTGAATTTCATCAGCACAAAGCACGATGTCCCGTTCCAGGCAGAATTCCCCTATCCTGCGCAGTTCTTCCTCCGAATAGCTGCGTCCTACCGGGTTGTGGGGATTGCACAGCAGAAAGAGGCGCGTGGAGGGGTCTGCCGTCTGCACGCAACGATCCATGTCGATTTCGTAATGCAGACGGTTCCCTTGTACCACGGGATTCAGGGCCACGGCTTGCAGTTGCTTGCCCTGATTGGCGGGCGCGCTGAAGAAGGGCGGATACACCGGCTCCAGCATCATGGCGCTGGAGCCGCGTTCGCCGATCGCCGCCGACACCACATTCAGGCCGCTCACCAGGCCGGGCAGGAAAAGCAGGTCTTGCGGTGTCACCTGCCATTGGTATACGCGGAGCAGGTGCTGGCAAAACACTTCAGCCAGCTCCTCTTCCCGGCCGCCGTAGCCGAATACGCCGTGTTCCAGGCGGGCGGACAGGCTCTCCAGAATGGGCCTGGGCGCCTTGAAGTCCATGTCAGCCACCCACAAAGGGATGACACTCGGATCGTAGACGCGCCACTTTGAGGAATCGGAGTGCAGGCGTTTTACATATTCCAAAGCCGGTTGACTTTGGACTTCCGTCACGGTGTGGTGTACGCGGGTGCTGAATTCGTCCAAGATCAGATGCTCACTTTCTCGGGAGTCGGCAATGCGGAGGGACGCCCGCGCCATGGCCGATGTTGCCACGGGGGCCGTCAACAGCAAGAAAAAGCCTAGCACGCCCAGGAGGACAAGGGTATCCAGCTCGGTATCCACTGCAAAGAAGTAGATACCGGTGGCGGCCAGCAGCAGGAAGACCCCCAGGGTGGAACCCATGCCGGCCGCGTGCATCCGGGCAATGACATTGGGCACCCGGAGATTCCCCCAGGCGGCCAGTAGCAGGAAGAGAGAACCCAGCCCTGCCGATACCAGCAGCGCCAGCTCCCACAAGACTACCCCGTTGTTGACCACGGCTACGGTTCGTTTCGCTCCATATATTGGGCCAGCAGGAAAGTGCCCAGGAAGCCCAGCACGGCAATCACGATGGCGATGTCCACCAGATCCGAACTGTCCAGAAGCATGGCCACCAGCAATATGATACCGACGGCCTGCAAAGACAGTTGGTCAAAGGACACCGCGCGATCGGGTGTCGTGGGCCCCAACATCAGGCGCAAGAGAGTGAGGCACATGGCCCCTCCCAGCATCAGCATGAAAACCAGCAGGGCCCAGTGCATGGTGTTGTCTATAGACACGGTACAGACCTCATTCCCGGGCCAATTCGTATATGCGGCGTTCGAAACCGTATCGTATGGCCGCCCTGAATCTTTCGGGATTGCGACCGTCCAGCAGATGGACATAAAGCAGTCTCGTGCCATCCTGCCGGTACCGCGTGTCGACGGAAATGGTGCCGGGCGTCAGGGTAATGGCCGTGGCCAGGATGAGCGTTTCCAGATCGGAGTCCGCCAGCAGCTCGTACTCCACTATGGACTGCTTGAAGGTGCGCCGGAACAGGATCTGTCCGGCTACCTGCAGGCAGGACTGCACAATGCTGGCCGCCAGATACAGAAGGAATATGACGATGTCCCACAACCAGAGAAAGTAGCGGCGGTTGAAGGCCGTCAGAATGATGGCCGCAAAGAGAAACCCGCCCAGGGCCGACCGGGCTGTGAAGGCACCACTGAAAGCCGGCCACAGCAGCGCCAGCAGCACATTGCCGGCGAACAGGGACAGGCGGTCGCGCAGAATGAAACTGGTGCGTCTGGACAATGTCCCTGGACTGTGATCCCCCGTGTGGCTTGCCATGATATCAATGATCACTCAGGGCAGGCTCTGACGCCAGTCCCACGGTTTCTATGTACGCCGTGCGATCGTGCAATTCCTGGGCCGCCTGGGCCGACAGAGACCAAAAGTGCTGTCCGAAGATCCCCAGCAAGAGGCTGCACAGCACCAACCCGGCCAAGGGCGAATGCGACAGCAGACCGGTGGCGGATGCGAGCGTGTCGGTGGCCTCCGGGGTACGTTGTGAGGACCTGCCCCAAAAGAAACTCTGCCAGATGCGAATGATCAGCATCAGGGTCAGAATGCCGCTGCCCGTCACGATGGTCAGCAGCAGCCACTGCTGATCCAGAATCAGCAGCTGCACTATGCCGATTTTGCCTACAAAGCCGCTGAATGGGGGAATACCCAGGAGGGAAATGGCGGCCAGAAAAAACCACATGCCCAGCCAGGGCCGGTGCGCCAGCAGACCGCCATGCCGGCTTGAGTCCACATAGACCCGTCCGGACTGGCTTTCCTGTTCCACTATGCCGGCGGCCATCAACAAGGCGGTCTTGACCAGCATGTGATGCAACAGGTACACAATGGCGGCGGCCAGGCAGACTGCCATCGGAATCGTGCCCGATCCGGCCATGCCCAGTCCCAGGAACACAAATCCGACATGGCCAATGATCTTGAAATTCAACATGCGCCGCACGGTGCGATGCGAGAAGGCCCCCAACGTTCCCACCACGATGGTGATTCCGGCAATGGCCAGGAAAAAGGCGTGATACTGGTATATCAATTCCGGCAGGATCAGGGAAAACACCCGCATGAGGGCATAGATGCCCACCTTGGTCAGCAAGCCCCCAAAAAGGGCATTGACCGCCGGATGCGTCGTGTGGTAACTGCTCGGCAGCCAAAAGTGCAGCGGGAACAAAGCGGCCTTGTTGCCAAAGGAAACGAAGAGCAATCCCCCCATGACAGGCAGCACCCACGGCGGCACGGCCTCGGCTGCCACCAGGGAAGCCAGGTGGGCGAAATTGAGGGTGCCAAATACCCCGTAGACCACGGCAATGCCCCCAAGGAACACGAAGCTGGCCAGCAGGTTGAGGACCACAAAGCGCATCCCGCCCTTGATCTGGTCGCCCTGTCCTCCCAGGGTGAGCAGCACAAAGCTGGAGATCACAATGATTTCGAAGAAGACAAACAGGTTGAAGACATCGGCAGCCAGGAAAGTGCCGTTCACTCCCATCAACAGAAAGAGCGAGAGGGGAAAATAGCCCATGCGGTCGCGGTCGTCCAGGAGGTCAATGGCATAGGGAATGGAAGCCACATAAATGACAGCGGTCACGGTGAGCATCAGGGCGGCAAATGTGTCGGCCACGATCGTGATGCCGAAGGGCCCGGTCCTGGCCCCCAGATGCAGCACCAGCACCTGGACCTGAGTGCAGTAGTACAGCACGAAGCCCGCCACGCAGGCGTTGAGGATCCCCACTACCAGCGCCACCAGGCTCTGCGCATGCAGGCGGTGCCCCAACGGTCGGAAGCCAATGACCAGACTGAAGCCGGCCCCCAGCAAGGGGAGCAGGGCAAACAGGGACAGCAGATTGGGAACGGTATGCACGGACATACGCGTGCCTCAGGGCTTGGGAACCGATTGCACAGATCCCGTCTCGTCCAGTTGCAGATAATCCTCGGGCGTGGCTTGGGCTGCGGGGTCGAAGTGCTCCACATCCAGGTAGGGATGATAGCGGTCCAGGGTGCCGGTATCCTCGGGGGGGACGGGTGCGACTTCATGCAAACGCTGCAGCAGGGCAATCAGGTAGGCCGTGAGCCCAAAACTGATCACGATGGCTGTCAATATCAGCGCGTGCGGCAGCGGATCGACGAAAGCGTGTGTGCGCCAATATGTCGGGTCGGCCACCCGACTTTTGTCAATGATCGGCTCTGCACCGTCTGTGAGACGCGTGGTGCCGAATATGATCAGGTTGAAGGCATGACTGAGCAGGCCCAGCCCCAGCACCAGTTTGATGGCCTGTTGGCGCAGGATCAGGAGAGTGCCGCAAAAGATGCAAATGAACACCAGGCCGGCCGTGAGAAAAACGCTCATGCTGCCGGTTCCTGCTGCTGCGGGTCGCTCCCGGATTCTGCCAGGCCAGTTTCCTCCAGATCCAGGGCCCGGACATCTTCGGGAGAAAGGGACAGTGTCAGATCCAGAAGAAACAGGGCTGTCACGGACATAACCACCAGAAAGACCCCGAAATCGAAGGTCAGGGGCGTACCAATATCCAGTTCCAGCACGGCGACATGCAGCCAGACCCCTTCAAACACGGTCCCGGCGGCGACGAAGCCGATCAGGATGGAACCTGCGGCCAGGAGCAGGCCAGCTCCTGCCGTGGGTATGAGGAGACGCCCGATGCGGGCCTGCATGTGCCGGGCCCCCAGACTGATTACGGTCAGTTCAATGGCGGCCGCCGCCATCAGGCCCCCCACGAAGCCGCCGCCCGGCAGGTCGTGACCGCGCAGGAGGAAAAACACCGCCAGCAGGACCAAAGCGGCCGTGAGGGCCGCCAACACGTATTTGCTGTACAGCTCGGTCATGGGCGGATCCTGATGCGGGCCGGTTCCCGGCACTATTGGCCGGTATCCAAGGGCTGGGCACGGACCCGCAGACGGTGGGCCCGTATCAGACTGTAGACGCCGATGCCGGCAATCGCGATCACGGTCATTTCGCCAAAGGTGTCAAAGCCCCTGAAGTCCACGAGAATGACGTTGACCACGTTGGCCCCGCCGTGCGCGCCGGCGGGGGCGGCTTTCAGCAGCTGTTCCCCAATTGGCCTAAAGACCGGTTCGCCTGCCGTGAACAACACCAGCACAAAGCCAAACGCGCCCATGCCGAAGGCCAGCAACAGATTGCGGACGTGCGACGTCAAGGGCAGCGCGGGGAACTGCGCCTCCGGCAGCTTGAAGAGAATGATCAGGATCAGGACGAACAGCAGCACTTCCACCAGCAGCTGGGTCAAAGCCAGGTCAGGGGCGGCAAACAGGACGAACCAGAGCGTCACGATCAGTCCCACCACACTGACGGACATGATGGCAGTCAATCTGACTTGGGCCAGGACGGCCGTAATCGCGGCCGCCGCGCCAATGCCGACCAGGATCATCTCCAACTGCGGAAGAACCCGGCTTTCCGAAACGATGCGCAGCATGCTTGCGTCCAGGCCGGAACGCTGCCACGCGGCCAGGACTATCAGAATGGCCGTGGACATGACCACAGCGATATGGGTCGACAGCGATCGGCTCTGAAACAGCCCGGTGACTCTTTCCGCGCCGCGCAGCATGAGGATCTGCATTCTGTCCAGCAGATCGGCGCCGTTGGGCACATGGCTGACGACCGCGTCTTCCCACCGCAAGATGCGCGGCAGGAGAGCATATATGCCGCTGCCCAGGATGAGGGCCAGGCCGGAAAGGAGCAGCGGCAGGCCCACACCGCTCCACAGGTGTATGTCCATGTGTCCGCCATGATCCTGGATGGAACGGGCAGCGGCCTGGACCCATCCGTCCAGGGAACCTGTCAGGAACAGGGGCGACGCGAATCCCAGGACTGTCAGCAACAGCGGGCCTGCCGCCATGCTGAAGGGCGGATGATGGACGGCCGAGGAGTCGGTGGCATCGTCGGGTCTGCGCCGCAGGAACAGGCTGTAGGTCAGCACCATGGCGATGGCCGCAAAGGAGACGCCGGCAACCACCACGGCGGCGACCACCAGCCAACCCCAGCTGAAACCGGGATCGGGCAGCGTCGCCAACACGGCTGACAACAGATACTCTTTGGCCACAAATCCCGGCCATACGGGCACCCCCATCAAGGACACCGAGGCCAGCAAGGAGATGACAAACAGGACTTTCAGCGAGCGGGCCAAGCCGGCAATGCTCCTGTAGTCCCGGGTACTGGTGGCGTGTTCCACCATGCCTACGACCAGGAACAGCGGCCCCTTGTAAAAGGCGTGGGCCAGAATGCCCAGCACGGCAGCGAGTGTGGCATACGCGTTGTTGAGGCCCAGGGCAATAAAGAGGAGTCCCAGCTGGGTCAGCGTGGCATAGGCCAGCATGGCCTTCAGGTCCGTTTTGGTCAGGGCGAAAAGGGCGGACACAAGGGCGGTCGCGGCCCCAAAGGCCAGGAGGACCGGCAGCCAGTACGGGTGTTCCGCCAACAGGGGATGCAAACGGGCGACCAGATAAATTCCGGCCTTGACCATCGTGGCCGAGTGCAGATAGGCACTGGCCGGCGTGGGCGCGGCCATGGCTCCGGGCAGCCAGAAGTGAAAAGGAAACTGTCCTGACTTCGTAAAGGCCCCGACCAGAATCAGGCCCAGAGCCAGCGTGATGTGAGGGTGGGTCAGGTCAATGGGGGTCTGGATCATCTGCGAAAGGGCAAACGTGTGCTGCGTGGAGGCAAGCAGCAAGAGGCCCCAGAGCAGACAGAGACCCCCTGCTCCCGTGACGTACAGGGCCTGCCGGGCCGCCCTCTGGCTGCCCTCGTGTTGAAACCGGTGCCCTATCAGGAAATAGCTGGTAAAGGTGGTACCTTCCCAAAACACGAAAAGCAACAGTACGTTGTCGGCCCATACAATGCCCAGCATGCTGACCATGAACAGAAACAGATAAAGGTAGAATGTGCCCTGCCGGGGATCTTCATGCAGGTAGTAGTGGGTATACAGAGCCACTACAGCCCCGATCAGCAGGATGATCCATGTGAAGAGCAGAGCCAGACCATCCAGCTGGAAGGACAGGCTGAGCCCGATGCTTTCAATCCAGGGCCAGACTTCCCGATACGGCAGTTCGGTGCCTGCCGGCATCCGGGTCCACAGGTACAGCAAGACCGAGAGCGGCATCAGCAGGGAGAGCCAGCCGGCGAAGGCCTGCCGTTCCGGTTGGATGCGCCAGAGCAACAACCCGCCCCCACAGAGGAAAACCAGGCTGGCTACAAGCATGAGAACTGTGACCGGTAGGGGAGGAGGAGGCGCAGGCTGTGCAATTTGCCTTGAGGCTCAAGGCTACTACAATATTCAATCGTAACAGAAAAAGCGGTTGTCTCACCCGGCCGCGGTGGGGCGGACGCTGCTGGACCAGGCAAATTCCCTGCGCGTCATTCACACTCTGCCCGGCGATTCAAACTATGTTGTTGCGTTGCGTTTCGCAGCCGGAGGTACGCGCCTGATTTCGGGGGCCATGGGCGGCGTTCTCAAGCTGTGGGACACCCGGCACTGGACGGTGCTCAAAGCCGTGTCCGGGCATACGAAGAGCGTCAACGTGATGGCCCTGGATCGGACCGGGGACCGGCTGGCGACGGGCAGCAGTGACTGTGATGTGTGCATCTGGTCCTTGCCGGATTTTGCCCGGTTGCACCGGCTGCGGGATCGCAAGCAGGTTGTCTCTGCCATGGCCGCCTCGCATGCAGGTACATGCTTTGCGATCGGCTCCTATGGCGGCCGTGTGGCCGTGTGGGACTTTGCCGGGCAACCGCTATGCGGATTCAAGGCCCAGGCCCGGCATCTGGCGGTGGTGGCTTTTGCCCCGGACGATTCCGCTTTGCTGACAGGGGGTCTGGGAGGAGCATGGACCTCCTGGAGTCTGCCGGACGCCGTCCAGACCGGCTCTATGGAGGCCCATGGCGTAGCGGTCACTTTTGGCCAGTATCTGCCTGATGCAGGCCAAATCCTGACCCTGGGCTATGACGGCATTCTGAAACTGTGGGACATGCACAACTGGGCGCTGGTACGCAGTCAACTGCTTTGTGACGAGCGCATTACGAGCTTTCAGCTTGATGCTACGGGTGCGCACGCCCTGGTGCTGACCCCCGGCCTCATCCGCATCTTCAGTCTGGCCGACTGGACCTATGTTGACGCATGTGCCGTGGACTCGAAAATCCTGCCATGCGGCGCTTTTGCCCCGGACGGACGGTCCGCTGTCGTCGCCGCTGCCGATGGGCGTGTGCGAGTCCTGACGCTGGACTGATGCCACCGCTCCGATCTGTCTTTGCCTGAGAACAGGAACATGCCCGATGCCCTTTGAATGTCCTGCCCAGCCCCTCTTGTTGAGCCTGAACGAAAACCCTCTGTCCCTGTCACCCATGGTAAAGGCGGCAGTGGCTGCGGAAGCCACCCGCCTGAATCGCTATCCCACCGATGGCCGTGGCCTGGAGGCCCAAATCGCCGCTCATCTGGGGCATGGTCTGACGGAAGACAACATTACATTGGGCCATGGGGGCTCGGATATCCTCAAGCGGGTGGCAGCGTTTTATATCCGGCCCGGGGACGAAGCCGTGATTCCCATCCCCAACTTCCCATTGTACGCCGTGGAGGTCGGCAAAAGAGGCGGCATACCGGTTCTGACCGAATGCAACAATGACTTTACCCTGGATGTGGATGCCCTGCTGGGACAGGTTACCCCGCGGACGCGTTTGATGTTCATCACCAGTCCCAACAATCCCAGCGGCACCGTGTTGCGGCAGCATCAACTCGACTCCCTGGTGGCCCAGCTGCCGGAGCACGTCTTTCTGGTCTTTGACGAAGTCTATTGGCATTTCGGGGCACAGCCGGATCGGGCCCGGGCCTACCATCATCTGGAGCGGAAAAACCTTCTGATTCTGCACAGCTTCTCCAAGGCCTTTGGCTTGGCCGGCCTGCGCCTGGGCTATGGCATCACCCACGCCGAGATTGCCTCCGGCCTTCTTTACGCCGAGACCCCCATGCGACACAATCGCTTGCTGACGGCCGCCGGTGCGGCCGCCTTGCGGGACACCGCGCATGTGATGCAAGCCGTAGAGCTGATCCGGTCGCAGCGCACCTATCTGTACGAAAAACTCGCCGCCTTGCCCGGCGTCAGGCAGGTCCTGCGCAGCGAGGCCAGTTTCGTGACCTTTCGTCCCGCTGGTTCCAGTGCCTGGATTGCCCAGGAATTGGAGGCGCGCAACGTTTTCGTGCGGGAGCTGAGTGCCTTCCATATGCCCGGCTGGCTGCGCGTTTCCGTCGGCTTGCCAGCGGACAATGCCTGCTTCCTGACGGCGCTGCAGGACGTGCTAGGGCGTGTTGAGTAATGGTCGCAGCCTGATCCAGGTGGCCGCCACCTGCACCAAGGCCAGAGAGGTGCGCGGCAACTGGGCGTAGCGCGTGGCCATGCCCCGAAACTGCTTGAGAGGGTTGCAGAACCGTTCGATCTGTTCCCGCCACTCGTCCTGCGGCAGGTCAGGGGGGATGGGCTCCTGGCGGTTTTTCGTGGCGGGAATCACGGCCTCCACCGCCGGTGCCGCCCGCGGGTCCCGGATGGCATCGCGGGCCTAGGCCCGATCCATGACCGCTGCGGTCGGCGGACACCGGGTGCCGGCCTGCGGCCACAGGACTGCGACCCCCGCCCCGTCCGGCCGCGCGCCGCCGGTCAAGGCGAACCCGATGCCGGTCGGGTCCTCCAGGCCGATGGCGTGCCGCCTGGTGGCGAAGCCCCCCCGGGAGCGCCCCAGGGCCTGGGCTTCCGGACCGCCCAGAGCTTTTCCGCGCCGGATCCGGGCTGGACCCGGCGCCCCAATTCGGCCCCGATGCCCGTGGGCTCCCACGGGCGCAACCGCTGGGATACCGTGTCCCATGTCCCGCAATCCGCGGGCCGGTCGCGCCAGGGCCTGCCGACGCGCACGGGGTACAGCACGGCTTCCCCGAACAGCCGGTCGCCTCCAATCGAGGGGCGTCCCCTGTGAGGGCGGATTTCGGCCCGCACAGCCTCCATCCGGGCCCACAGGGCATCGGTCCGGATCAGACGTGGCGCCATGGGGGGCTCCGTTGCGGGGACTTGGATCGCATGGCCTGCCCTGTTTCCACAAATTAATCAACACGCCCTAGGACATACACCACCGTCGCCACGTCGGCAAAGGATATACTGGTCATGGGAAGATCTCCGAATGAATGAGGGTTGTATGTTCTTCATTCTGGGAGATCTTCCCCTTTTACGTCAATCTTTGAATTCCACATAAGCCGTGCAGATATGAGATCCTGCCGGATCCGGCGGAAGCCGGCGTGCAGGTCCTGGATCAGCCGGCGATCGGTGGGGTAGGTGCGGGTGGGTATCTCCTCGTGCTTGTGACGGTAGGTGAACTCTCCGCCGGGAATGCCTCTATTGTATTGATTGCGGGCGGCATTCAGGTCCCAATCCATGACCCCAAGCCGCAGGTCGGACAGGTCAAGCACCGGTAGGTGCGTTCTGACAGCCGCAGGGCCACCCTGTGCGCCCCGCAATGGCAGCATGTTTGGTTAATAACCTGAGTTCGGGAAGGCTATAAGGGCTGAGACAGGAACCGAAATTGCGCGTCCGAGAGCCGGATCGCCGGCTTTTTGGGTTGTGATGGCAGTAGGCAATCAAGCCACAGACTAGGTTGACCAGGAAATTGGTCACGCTCCGATGCTGGGTATGTTCAATTTGGGAAATGTTCTTCAGTTGATGGTCTCGATAATCGACCGTTTCCGCAACAGCAATTGGTCCTCTCGGGATAGCAGCCGCGGCTGCATGTTTTTGCGTCGGGGTGTGATCAACTCCAAGCCGTGCGCCTGCAATTGGTCTCGCAGCGCTTGGGAGAGGTAGCCCTTGTCACCGAAGAGTTTGTGCCCTACGTGGCCCGGCGTGAGCCAGCACGCCAGAATTTCGCCCCGGTCATTGACGATCAAGTGGAGCTGGAAGCCCTAAAACCCGCCCATGGAGGTTTTGCCCCGAGCGACGACCCCCACAAAGACCTTGTAGCGCGGAATCCGTTTGTTGTAGCACACCTTGAGGGTGGTGGCATCCACGAAGGCGATGCCTCGGCCCTGACCGTGGCCCTGCTGCAGGTAAGCCGCTTCGCTCTCCCCTCACGAGCCTGAAACCCTTGCCAGAAATCATCGACATGGCAGAACAACTCAAGTAAACTCATGGGGATGCCTCCCTGGGTATGGGATCTACCCAAAAGCATACCTCTGCTTTCGGAGGGAGGTATTCCCTATCCCGAACTCAGGTTAATAGAATTTCCGGCCAAGCCGCATACGGACGCGCCATGAGCGTTGTGGCCCGTGGTAGTGGAGCAACGGCACAACGAGGGACGTGGCCAGCGGACATCTCCAAGACCCCATGAACAGGGTATGTCTGAGTTTGTGTACTCAAGTGTGTAGTTCCCACTATACCGCCAGACGGACAGCCTCATCTGACAACAGACGAGGAGTGGGTCTGATGTGGACAGCTGAAGCTTCCCCACGAGTCCAATATGCGGTATACCGGTTCCGGCTGGCGTTTCAGTTGCCGACTGATCTCTTGGCTTTGGCGGAGTAGATCCCAATCAACATGGGGATATTCCTGTGCCAGGGACAGTGCCTCTTGTGGAGAGAAGGTTGTACTCTCCGCTTCAGGAGAAGCCGTGGGCGTGGTCTGTCCTTCCGAATCAGTGGGGTGCGTATCTTCCGTTGACATGAACTGCCCCTGTTGCGTAGTGGTTTCGTTGGAAAGCATAGTTGATAAAATATTGCCAATAGGACAAGAGATCACGAAATTCCGTGCCTTGGCGCAGGTCCTGGATACCCAATCCCAGTTCCGCGTTGAGAGTCTGGAGCGGAATGCCCCGACCGTGCGAAAGCCACCTGTCAGTATCGCTTAATTTGCCCGCAATGTCCTTCGCTTTGCCATTACCATCCGCTTCACTGGCAAACTTGTACTTGGTGAGCCAGTCGTGCACCAGACTGTGTGACAGGTTCCGTGCCTGTTCATAGGAGTACATCTCGGCCGGATGAAATTTTTCCAGCAGAAGCTGCAGTTCGGCGGTGGTAATAGTTCCCTTGCGCGCTTTCTCCACAAGACGATCGTACCAGACCAAAAAACCGCTGGCCGATACCCATTCCGTCTGACCGGGTATGTGGCCGGGAACTTGGATCTGCGGATCAATTGGACCGAGAACGGAAAAATAGTCCATGTAGATTTCGTTGCCCGACATGACCAGTACGGTACCGGCGGAAAACGCATAGTTGGGAATGATGAAGTCTACCTCTCGATAAAATGAACGCAGCGTAGTCACAATGCGGTCCGCCTGCTCCACATATCCACCGGCGGTCTCCAGCATAACAACCAGTTTTGAGCGTATCTCTCTTTGCTGGTTTCGCCACTCCAGAGCGTCCCGGATCAGGAATTCCAGGTAGGTGTCAATACGGCCCACGGCAGATACAACATTGGCATCCAACGCCTCTTCCAGCTGTGCTGCCTGTGTATGCAACCAGGCCTCCGGGGCGAGATTGACCGATATTGGAGTAGGGCCAGATGGGGGTGGTGCAAAAGACTGATCATTCTCGTCCGTCATGGTCCTTTTCCTGCGCGCAACGATTGAGGATGCCCCGAACATAGACATCCTGCCCGCATCCTCTCACGTCATGAATCGGACCTCCAAATTCCTCTTGCCGTCGGACATTCTGCCGAACCCCGTGATACCGATGGTGTCTTGGATTTCATACTGGAGATTACATGACAACAAGGAGTAACTACGTAACCTGAGTTCGGGATAGGGGATGTCTTCCCCCGAAAGCAGAGGTATGCTTTCGGGGAGATCCCATACCCAGGGAGGCATCCCTGCGTCTCCTCCCGCGGTTCTGCCCTGTCGCTTGCTTGCTGGTCAGGGTTTCCAGCCCGTGCGGGGGAGCCGCACCCCGCGGTGGATCAGGGCTGTCTCATTACATAAGATTCAGCAATCGGGGGACACAGGCGGGATCATCGGCGGCCTGTTCCCGCTTGGCTTTCAGGCTCTGGACCGTGTCATCCTGCTCCAGCAGGTTGCGGGCCAGGCGGCGCAGCAAGGCCAGGTTCTCGGCACCCCGGCGATCCCGCGTGCGGGCCGCGTCTTCCCCGCACAGTACGTCCCGCACTCAGAGCAGCGCGTTCGCGCTGCTCCCGTGGGACCGTACCGCGGCCAGCAGGTCAGCGGCGCGGGCAGGGCGACTGCAGAGAAAATAGTGGCGCGTCCTGCGGGAAGCGCCACACCACGTTCTCCCACAGGCCGGATTGGTTTTTCTGGAGGGCCCGCACGTAGGCGCCGACCTGGTCCACCACGGTCTCCGCCACGGAGCGCGGGCAGCCCGACCCAGAGGGTGCCCCATCGAGCGTCACCGTGCCCCCCGCCCGCGGCAGACGGGACAGTAGGGCGGGCCGCACCGAGATTTCGTGGGCCTGGTCCGGCACGGCCTGCGGGGCCAGGCACAGACGGTCGGCCGTGGACCAGACCCCCACCCGATGCAGGGGCGGCCGGTCATGGGTGCGGTCGCGGGAGCCCTGCACACTCGGGCCATCGATGGCCACCACGGATCCGGACGCAGTCCGGCCACCCCTTGGCGCAAGGCGGCTTCCACCAGGGCCGGCTCCAGCAGCCCGAAGACCCGCCGGCAGGGGTGGTGGGAGGGCGGGCCGTAGGGCAGGTCCAAATGAATTGAGAAAAAAGATACACGAATTGTGGAAGAACGTTTGGCCCGTCTGGCCAAGATAATGGATGAAGGCCGGGAACTGGAAGAGACATGGTTTACCCAACCAAAGAGTGACATATTCAGAGAATTCATTCGTTGTGCACTCCGCATTGACAAATGGTATGCGCAGTCACATAGCCTTCAGGGAATTGCCAGAGACATCCGAGGATGGTCCCCGGGCGGTAGGGATTTTCTGACCATTGAAGACGAGCAAGGCAAAGAATACGATGAAGCCAACCGGGCGTGGCTTCGGCTGAGACGGCAACCACCACAAAAACTGGAGGATCTTCAGCCCTTTGTTGTCCTGCTGAAGTACCTTGGTTTCGATTTCAAGTGCGACCCGGACGATGCACTGCAAGTTGTAAGCAGGGGTCAGAATTGGCTGCTGTTAAACACGACTGGTGTGTTTGCCAGCCTACCTGTCAGGCCGATCCCTCAGTTTGGTTCCCAATCTGCAGGAAAATATAGTGTGCTCTGTTTTTGGGAACGTCTAGGTGCACATGCCATTTTCAGTCGCCTGCGTGAGTTACATTTGACTGCGAGCAACATACTTATGTTGTACGTGGGCGGCCGCCTCAAAGATTGGCAGAAAAGGGGCATCATCCACTCTTGTCGAGAAAGGGATTTGACTCTCGCTACTTTGGATGAAGAGCTCCTCCTCTTCCTTGCGACCAAAGAGCGGGAAGAACGATTCTCTTGCTTTCTGCAATGTGCATTGCCATTGACGCTAGTAACTATTCAGGTAGAAAAATTACGGTCGTTGGGATGCGAGTCCGTGCTGTGCCAGGTCTCGGCCATCATGGTTCCCAGCGAGACGCAGGCCCGTGTGGCGGCGCGGGAACGACCGGGAGGCGGACACCGTCGCCACCGCCCCCGGCCACGCCGGGTCGGGTGGTCGATCACGGGCCGGGCGCGTGTGCGGGCTGTGGTCAGGCGTTGACCGCGGCCGCGGCTCCAGGCTCTGGTGGTCTATCTGCCGCCGGGCGGCCGTCCCGTGGCAACCCGTGGGGGAGCGCCGGCGGCAGTGGGGGGGACAGGCGGCGGTGAAGCACCGGGACGAAACCGGCCGGCGCGTGGAGGGGGGCCTGCCGTGGATGCACGTGGCCCGCCCCTCGGAGGGGGCCGGCTGGAGGGAGTGTGCCATGCCCTGTGCAACGCCCCTCTCCTGTGGGCTCTGCAGGCCGTGGTGGACCATGACCCGCATGACCCGGAACCGTGGGCGGCGCCACGGCGCAGACCCGTGCCGCCGGGGCGGGGGCGCGGATCCGGCAGCGCTGCCGTGCCCGGCTGGACGCGGCCCTGGCCCACCATGCGGCGCTGTCTCACAGACCCGGCAGTGCCGTTCACCAACAACAGGGCAGAACAGGATCTGCGCGTCCTGACAGTGCGCCAGAAGGTCTCCGGCGGCTTCCGCACCCGGCAGGGAGCCGAGGACGACGCCCTGTGGCGCAGCGTCGTGACTACGGCCCGCAAGCAGGGCTGGGACCTGCGACCGGCCTGGACCCGGTCAGCCGCGCAATTCCGGGCGGATCTGACCTCCGGCATGCAGGCCCGTGACGCTCCCGCCTGACGGGGCCCCCTGCGGCGCGTTCCCTGGCCCCCGCCCGCTACCTGAATAGTTACGAGTATTTGGTGTGAAATCGACCAAGCTGTTGCTAACGGTTGGGGCAGTTTTCAGATACCGGCCGGTACAATTTGGCCGTAATGTATGCGAGCTTGGTATAAGGCCTCGTTTAGGAGTCAAAAAGTCGCCTTGCAGCGGCACAGGGCAGGCGGGAGCAGGTGTAGAATGGACAGGGTCTTCACTGACTGACCCGGCTCCAAGCCCACAGGAAGCACAGACTCATCTCCCTCACTGCCAAAGGACATCTCGGGCTATGGGTGATCGTGGAGTCGGTCCATGCCTGCTCAAGCACATCTCGTCAGGGGAGCATACGCGTCACCGTAGCCCGGTGAATTTCTGGGCCAACCGACTGTTGTTGGACTGTCGGGGCTGATGGTCTGCTGTCACCAGCCAAAAAAACTGTCTCTTGCATTGGGACGCGGTTTCCCGGAGATCGCGTCTTGTCCATACCCCAGGTTGGGTTATGCCAGTGCAGCAAGCAGGCTGTAGATGAAGATGCACAGCCACAGCAGGGGTTGGTGCAGCAGATAAATGGGCAAGGACCGCAGGCCCATGAATTGCAGCCCACGGAAAATCGGGAAGTCTCGGCCACGCAAGGCACTGGTTTCTGTTCTGCCCTCCACAAAGCCCTGGCGGCCCAGAAAGGTGCCAATCAGAAACAGGCCGAACCAACGGATGAACGGGAAATAGTCCACCGACTGGAGGTCTGCCGGGGCGAATCCCAACCAGGCAAAGTAGGTCCAATAGCCTGTGAAAACCTGAGACTCCAGCCAAGCCCCCACTAGATACAGGCCGCATCCCAGTCCCAAGGCCACCCAAGGCCGTCTCAGAAAGGGAAAGGACAGGGCAATGGAAACGCCGAGCAGATGCAGAATGCCGAACTGGATGGAGGCCTCCCGCCCCAAGACTGCCCAGGTCACCGCGGTCAGGACCATGCCCCAGGCCAAAATTGTGCCGCCGCGTTGCACAAAAGTCCGCCACTGCTGCGGCCATGGCAGACCTGCCAGTCTGGGAGATTGGGCGGCCAGGCAGGTAGAGACGCCGGCCACCAGAATGAACAGAGAGGCGGTGGCGTGCTGAAAGTGGGACCAGAAAGGGGTGAAGACCAAGCGGTTGTTGTAGAAAAAGTACAGGTCATACATGAAGTGATAGACCACCATCATGGAAATGGCCACACCGCGCAAGGCATCCAGCTCCCATCGGGCATGGACTGACCTGCGCTGGCGCACTGTAAGACGCAGGGCCGCCATGATGTGATGCGGCTTCGTGCCGCGCGGCTGGTGGCTGAACCGGGAAATCAGGGGCTGTCCCATGGTCTTGGCCAGTCGCGCCACCGGCTCAATCCTGATAGAGCCAAGCCATGAGCGTGCTCTTGTTCAAGGCCATTTCCCGGGTTTCCGGATCGCTCTGCTGCAACTGCCGGAAGGCCTTGAAATGCTTGCGCAACAGGTCCAGCGTGTAGCGGGGAACGTACAGCCCGATCAGGGGCGAGTGCGCCGCCAGCCCGTACTCCTTGGCTATCTTGAAGCGATTGGGCATCAGGGCCCTCAGGAGATCCCACATCCTCAGCAGCAGGTTGGGGCGATTCCACAGCGTGGCAAGATTGCGGGGCAGCGCGCTGATGTCCGAGTCGATGGCCCACAACATCCTGTAGGCCGCGGTCAGGGCGGCTGCGTCCTGGGCCGGTTGCAGTTCCTGCCACACCAGGTTCGGGATGGGGGTTTGCAGACAGCGCTGCGTCAGATGCAGCATCAGCCGTACCCCGGTCTGCCATTTCCACTGCCGGGCCGACTGGCAGACCAGACTCCAGTCCATTTCGGCCTGATAGCAGCGAATGGTCGCATCCAGGTCACAAGCCGGACGCAGACCTGTGTAAAACATATGCTGGAAGGAGGCATGAATGCACAAATGCAGGAGGAGATCCTCGGGAGAAAGACCCAGCACTTCACAGCTGGCTATGGTCAGGGGCTGCGCCCGTTCCCACAAGCCCGCCGGGTCTGCCAGGGCATGGGAATCGCCAGGCCAAGTCACGTTCCAGTGAACCTCAACCACGGTATTCGATGCGTTGCGCAACCTGGGCAGATGATGCTGCTTCTGCGCCCAGAATTCCACGTCCAGAGGCTCCTTGCTCACATATCCGATCTCCGCCAGCACATCTGCCGCAGCCTGCAATTGGTCGCGGGGCACCAGAATGTCTATGTCATCCATCTCCCGCATGCCGATTTCGCCATACACGGCCGCGGCCAAGTGCATCCCCTTGAGCACGATCACAGGGACATTGCGGGCCTGCAAAGCCTCCGCGAGCTTGCGAAATTCGGCGAAGAGAAACAGGTTGCGCATGGTGCGTTCCTGAAACCCGGTGGCCAGTTCTGCCCGCAAGGCCGGTGGCATGTGCGGAGGCCCGCCCTCGAATTTGTGCATCCGGTTGTGCAACAGGGCCGAGATGCGCTGGATACGGGCATTGTCCCGCAGTGTCTGCCACTCTGCTTCGCTCAAGGCATCACAGGCTGCAACGGTACCCGTGGGCACGGGCCGCGTCAGACAGGCCAGCAGCAGTCTGCGGATGGTGTGGGCAGCTGGGGTCATGCAAAAAGAGTGTGTGGTGGCCACCATGGCAGTATAGCCACGGCATGGGCTCTCTTTTCAAAGCTGCACATCAGAGACTCCAGTGGCTATGAGTCCTCAGTTTTCGGTACGGAGCGAGCCGTACTGCGTTCGTTCCCGTTGCAAGATTCTCAACCTGTGCGGCACTCGCAAAAGCCAACCGCGTATCCTGTGGCTGTCTGTGGTAGGGGACAAGACCGGGGAAGGGGATGTGCTGTGCAACAGCTCATGTACCAAGGGATCTCTGGCTGGCATCGGCCCTCAGGGGACATCGGCCAATGTGATACGTTCATCCCGTGCAATTCGAATCCGTATTTGGCTTTTCAACTTGTCGGGAAGTTCAAAACATAGTCCCTCTGAGCAGGTCCGCATATCAAAGGCACCCTCCAAGGCTTGATCTCGCAGTGCGACGATTTTGTGCAAATCCCCTCGGCCTTGAGCAAGGATTTTCTGCTGAATGCCCTGCTTGAAACCATCTATTGCTTGGAGCACTTGGGCCTGCTGTGCCTGCGGTGTCGTCTCCGCCAGCTTTGACAGGGTACCTATGCCTGCGGGTCCATCGGAGGTCGTGAGCTTTGGGCGGATGGCAGGGTCCAATTTAAGGAGTGACAGGTAGCGGCGTATTGTAGATACTGACACGCTGGTTGCACGGGCTACCCGGGCGTAATCGCCATATTGTGTGTACAGTGCTTGGTAGGCACGCGCCTTGTCAAGTGGCGACGCGTCGGCCCGCTGCACATTTTCGATGAGGGACACGACAGTGGCCGTGCTATCGTCCAGATCATCCCGTACGATAGCGGCAATCGTCGGCAAGCCCAACTGGCGACAAGCAAGAAATCGTCTTTGCCCCGCGACAAGTTCGTATTGTCCACTGGGCAAGGTGCGCACTGTGACGGGATTGAGCAAGTCATGTTGGAGAATGCTTTGGGCCAAATCTTCAAGGCTTGTGTCCTCGTTGCCAGCATCCATGTCCTTGCGTATGTTGGTACCTGATATCTTTATCAGGTGAAGAGGGATGGCTCGTGTCTCCATTGGTGTCCTCTAGGGCGTGTTGCTTAATTTGTGGAAACAGGGCAGGCCATGCGATCCAAGTCCCCGCAACGGAGCCCCCCATGGCGCCACGTCTGATCCGGACCGATGCCCTGTGGGCCCGGATGGAGGCTGTGCGGGCCGAAATCCGCCCTCACAGGGGACGCCCCTCGATTGGAGGCGACCGGCTGTTCGGGGAAGCCGTGCTGTACCCCGTGCGCGTCGGCAGGCCCTGGCGCGACCGGCCCGCGGATTGCGGGACATGGGACACGGTATCCCAGCGGTTGCGCACGTGGGAGCCCAAGGGCATCGGGGCCGAATTGGGGCGCCGGGTCCAGCCCGGATCCGGCGCGGAAAAGCTCTGGGCGGTCCGGAAGCCCAGGCCCTGGGGCGCTCCCGGGGGGGCTTCGCCACCAGGCGGCACGCCATCGGCCTGGAGGACCCGACCGGCATCGGGTTCGCCTTGACCGGCGGCGCGCGGCCGGACGGGGCGGGGTGCGCAGTCCTGTGGCCGCAGGCCGGCACCCGGTGTCCGCCGACCGCAGCGGTCATGGATCGGGCCTAGGCCCGCGATGCCATCCGGGACACGCGGGCGGCACAGGCGGTGGAGGCCGTGATTCCCGCCACGAAAAACCGCCAGGAGCCCATCCCCCCTGACCTGACGCAGTACGAGTGGCGGGAACAGATCGAACGGTTCTGCAACCGTCTCAAGCAGTTTCGGGGCATGGCCACGCGCTACGCCCAGTTGCCGCGCACCTTTCTGGCCTTGGTGCAGGTGGCGGCCACCTGGATCAGGCTGCGACCATTACTCAACACGCCCTAGAACATCGGCCAATTGTTGAATAGATTGGACGTCAGGTTGTTTCCGGATTCCTTGGCCTGGACTTCGACCACTGCCATGACGGCCACGTTGATGATGTCGCGCACTTCCGCCCCGGTTTCCAGCGCGTGAATGGGCTTGGCCAGCCCCACCAGGATGGGCCCAATCTTGTCCGCCCCGCCCAGACGGTTGACCAGCTTGTACGAGGCGTTCGCGGCCCCCAGGGACGGGAAGATCAAGACGTTGGCATCCGAGACATTGCTGAAGGGATAGACCTGTGACATCAGGTCCGGTTCCACGGCCACGTCTGCCTGCATCTCGCCATCCACGGCAATCTCGGGGCGCAGCTCCTTGACGATTTCGGCGGCGCGCTGCATTTTGCCGGGTTCCGCTCCCCGCGTACTGCCAAAGTTGGAGTAGCTGATCATGGCGATCCGGGGATCCACATCAAAACGGGCGGCCACATCCGCCGCGTTGATCGCAATGGAGGCCAGCTGTTCGGCGTCCGGATTGATGTTGACCGTGGCGTCAGAGAAGAAATAGAGTTTCTCGTTCACGATCATGACGTAGACACCGCTGACGACCGCCCGGTCCTCCAGGGTACCCACGACCTGCAGGGCCGGCCGCACCACGTCCGGATAGTTGTAGGTCAGACCGGAAATGAAAGCATCCACGTGTCCGGTCTCCACCATCATGGAGCCATAGTAGTTTTCCTGGACCATCAGCTCGCGGGCCATGGTCAGGGTGACGCCCTTGCGCTGTCGCCGCTCGTGAAAAATGCGGATGTATTCCTGGAGCTCGCTGCTGTCCGGCGGGTTCAGGACTTCGGGGACAAAGTCCAGACTGAGCGCGCGGCACTGGGCGTGCACCTGTTCGGGGTTGCCCAGCAAGACCACTTTGGCGATGTCTTGCTGCTCGATGGCATGGGCGGCGCGCACAATGGAGGGATGCTGGCCTTCTGCCAGCGCGATCCGCTTCGGGTCGCGGCTGGCCTTGATCTGCATGAAGCGCATGACCTGCTCCGTTTTGCCCATGCGCTCAGCCAGTGCATCCATGTATTCATGCAGATCCAGGTTTTGCCGGGCCACGCCCGTGTCCATGGCTGCCTTGGCCACGGCAGGGGCTACCCACATCAGCGCCCGCAGGTCCAGGGGTTTGGGAATGACATAGTCTTCCCCCAGACTCAGTTGGCTCAACCCATAGGCAGCCAACACGGAATCGGGTACGTCTTCCTTGGTCAGGGCGGCCAATGCCCGCGCGGCAGCCACTTTCATTTCCATGTTGATGGCCCGCGCCCGGACATCCAGCGCGCCGCGGAAGATGTACGGAAAGCCCAATACATTGTTCACCATATTGGGGTAGTCGCTGCGTCCCGTGCCCATGATGACCGTGTCCGTCCGCGCGGCCTTGGCCTCGTCGTAGTCGATCTCCGGATCCGGGTTGGCCATCGCGAAAATAATCGGATTGCCCGCCATGGTGCGGACCATGTCCTGGCTCAGGGCCCCTTTGGCTGAAAGGCCGATGAACACATCCGCATCCACCATGGCCTCGGCCAGGGTGCGGTGGGCGGTGTGCACGGCGTACCGCTGCTTGTAGATGTTCATGCCTTCCCCGCGGCCTTCATAGATCACGCCGCGGGTATCGCACAATATGACGTTGTCCCGGCGCGCGCCCAGCGCCAGGTAGAATTCGGCACAGGCCAGCCCGGCCGCCCCGGCGCCATTGATGACAATCCGGGCGTCCGCCAGATTCTTGCCCACCACTTCCAGCGCATTGATCAGACCGGCCCCGGAAATGATGGCGGTGCCATGCTGGTCGTCGTGAAAGACGGGGATGTCCAGCTCCTTGCGCAGAACCTCCTCTATGTAAAAGCATTCCGGAGCCCGGATGTCTTCGAGATTGAGGCCACCGAAGGTGGGAGCCACGCTGATGCAGAAATTGATGAAATCGTCGGCGTTGGGAGCATCCAGTTCCAGGTCGAAGACATCGACATCCGCAAAGCGCTTGAACAGCACGGCCTTGCCTTCCATCACCGGCTTGGCAGCCACAGCCCCCCGGTTGCCCAGTCCCAGAATCGCCGAGCCATTGGTGATGACACCCACCAGGTTGCCCTTGGCCGTGTACCGGTAGGCGTTGGCCGGATCCTTGGCAATCTCCTCTACGGGAACCGCCACTCCGGGAGAATAGGCCAAGGCCAGATCCTGCTGTGTGGACATGGGCTTGGTGGCCGAAATCATGAGTTTGCCCGGCCGCTTGTCCTCGTGGTAGTCCAATGCTTCGGAGCGGGAAATCGTAACCATGTGACCTCAACAATGCAGGAGTCGGACAAGCGCATCCATGCAGGCGCTTCAAGCGCAAGAACCGGCTGTCAACAGCGGGATATTAGCATAGGGGGACTTGCCCTGCGCTGATTGCCAAGGAGGAAGAACCGGAGCGAACGCAGACCTGGAGGGAGAATGTCCCGGCACAGCGTACATGGTCCCGTGGCACAGCCGGAATTCGGACTGATTCACCTCTGTTGCACTTTCCCGAAGGCACATGGTGGCGCAATGCCACGGGACAGGCAGCTCGCGTGTGGCAAGACACGGAGCACGCGTTGCATGGGCAGCTGGATTTCCGGATGTCCTCCACCAAGAACGAGGCTACCGTGTGTATCCACTGCGGGAGTGGAGGCCGTGAGCGACTTGCGCGCGGGCATCCGGCCTTGGCTTTCTCAGTTGACTGCCATGTTGGGTTCGGACGAACGGGTTTGGGGACTGCGAGACCCCTCCCCCTGTCTGGCCTGGTTGCGAGGCATCATGCAGCGGGATCGCAGATCTCGATCTGTGCCATCTCCCAATTCTGGGCAGTCCTGTCCCATGCATCGTGGCCCTGACGCCCCTTGGGCTCGTTGCAATTCAACCCGATCCCGTATACCGCCTTGCCGTGTCCCGCGTATTTCGCGCCATAGTCCCTGACGGCAATCTGCTTGAGGGCTGCCTGGGCGGACCGGTTGCGCTTTAACTCGATCACCACGAAAGTCTCCGAGGTCTCCACGACGACATCCGTTTTCCCGTGCCGCGTATGCACTTCGGCTTCCACACGCACAACCGACGGCATAAGGGAGAAGACCAGGAAGAGGAACTTTTGATAATCCCCTTCATGGCGCAACATGTCGAAGGTCACGCCATCCAGCAGGCGGTTGAAACAGGCGCATACCTGCTTGAAGTCTCTGGCGCCCAAGGCATTTTCCATCTCGCTCCACAGGCGATTCATTTTGGTTGAGCGAGCCGTTTGGTTCAGGTAGGTCAAGAGCAAGCCTTCGTCAAAGGCTTCCTTGACCTCCCGATTGGGAAATTCCAGCATCGTTTCGCCCATGCTGTCTGTCGCATAGGTAAGGAACCCCGCCTGAAACATGAGGGATGTCAAGTCCGGGTTCGACAAGCCAAACTTGTCCTCAATGCGCTGTGGGTCCTTCTCTATGTCACGCTGGTCGTAGCGATGTGCCTTCATGTATTGGAACAGAAAGTGGGGCATGCCTGTGTTTACCCATGAGCGCGGGAAGCCCCTGGCACGAATTCTGTGCGCCATTGTGGGGTGCATCAATTGTTTCAACACGCCCAGATAGGCAACGGGGTTGTACACGGCGGCGCTGCGCTCGGCGAATTGATAGCCGTTGTAGTAGTCGCGCAGGTCCGCACACAGATCTTCCGAACCTGATGCGCACGTTTCAGCAGCACAGGCAATATGCGCTCCGAAATATGCCTGGGTTTCCGCTTCCGTAAATCCACACAGTGCCCCGTAATGTGGGTCCAGGGATATGTCCACCAAGTTGTTGAAGGACGAGAACAGGCCTGCGCCTTCCACCCGGCTGACGCCGGTCACGAAGACAAACTCAATGCAACTCGTCTGGCTCTTCAAGACGCGGTAAAAATGCCGCAGAATGAACATGATTTGGGTTTGGTCTGCATGGGAGGCGACGAGACCGGCCTCGAGCATGTCCGTGATGGGCGCGTCGTATTCGTCCACCAGTACCACCACTTTCCGCTGGCTTTGCAGAGACAGGGTTTGAATCACATGATTCAGCCCATTCCACGGTGTGTCTTCTGGTGGAGGAGGAGCAATGCCCAACACCAAACACTGGTTCCGAAGGACAGCACGCAAGTCGGCGTTCAGGTTCTCCACGTTGTTCGCAGCCACGCTGGACATGTCCAATGCCAATACAGGACATGACGCTACGCGGGCCAAAAACCCGGATTGTTGAATGGCCAATCCTTGAAACAGATCGTCATTCGCGCGGGCATACATGTGCTGCAGGGTGGATACCAGCAGCGACTTGCCGAACCGACGCGGGCGCGCCAGGAATGCATAGTCCAAAGGCTCGGCCAGCATGCGCTCTATATAGGCGGTCTTGTCCACGTAGACTTGGCCGCGTGCACGAATGACCGAAAAGTCTGAAGAACCAGAGGTCGGCAAGGACGCGGACAGCGTAGCAACGGTGGCATCAGGCACAGCGCTTTTCTGGCCTGGATCAAGGTCTCTGTGGCCTGTTGCCAAATCTCTGCTCCTTTGCTGGAGAGCGAGGATCCTGATTGTAGCGCAGGGTCCTGTCGCTTGCGACCGCCGACTCGGTTGGGCTGATTGGCTGTTGGGCAACACGGAGTTCACCGCTGTGCTGTGTCCCCAGAGACAAATTCTGCCGAATGCAACGACTCATTGCACGTGAAATGCCCCTTTCCGAACTTGAATCCTGCCTTTGCAATTGTCCTGTCGCCGGCATTTGGGCAGAGGCAGCACGGACCCTTAGACTGGTATGTTGCAGTACCGGGTGCCTTCTTTGCGGGCTCTCTTTGCCACTATGCCGTGCGGTGTGTTGACCGGCCAGGACTTGTCGCTTTTCCATGCCTGCCATATACGACAATCTTGATGCGCATCTGGGCGCGGCATTGCGCCGGACCCTGGCCGGGTCCACAAGGCTGGATGCCTGCGTAGGGTACTTCAACTTGCGGGGCTGGAAGGAGATTGCCGATGCCATTGCCCAATTGCCCTTCAAGGTGGGCGCGGCACCCCCTGTGCGTCTGCTGATCGGCATGGGGACCGGAGAACATTCCGATCTGCGCCACGCTTTGCGTCAGGGGAAATTCCCGCGCAATACCAATGCGCGGGCAGCGCGTTTGCAACAAGACACCGAAACCGCGTTACGGGAGCAGCTGGCATTCCGGGTACCCTCCACCAGGGACGAGACCACACTCCGCAGCTTGCGCGCGCATCTGCAGGAAGGGCGGGTGCATGCCAGGATGCATTTGGCCTTCGCGCTGCATGCCAAGCTGTATCTCTGCCACTTGCAGGATCGAACCGCCACGGATCGGAAGGGATTCCTGGGGTCCTCGAACCTGACCTACGCCGGGCTGCAGCGGCAGGGAGAACTCAACATCGATGTCCTGGACGGCGATGCCACGCGCAAGTTGCAGGCCTGGTTTGACGACCGCTGGAACGATCGGCTCAGTGTTGATGCCAACGACGTGCTGATGCAGCTGCTGGATGAAAGCTGGGTGGCGCAGCACCCGTTGCCGCCCTACCTGATTCATCTCAAACTGGCCTACCACCTCTCGCGTGATGCCCGACAGGGGCTGATCGAGTTCGACGTGCCCGCCGCCATTCGTTCCCGGCTCCTGGAATTCCAGACTGCCGCGGTGCGCATCACGGCCCGCCGGATCATGGTGCAGGGCGGCGCCATGATTGCCGATGTGGTCGGTCTGGGCAAGACCATGATGGCTACGGGGGTGGCTCTGACTCTGCAGGAACGGCATGGCTACGAGACCTTGATCATTGCCCCCAGGAACCTGGTGGCCATGTGGCAGGAGTACCTGGACGAGTATCGGCTGCTGGGGCGTGTACTCAGCCGTACCCAGGTCCACAACGAGCTGTCTGCACTGCGCCGTTTTCGCTTGGTGATCATTGATGAATCCCATCATCTGCGCACCCGCAGTCGGCGGGATTATCGCTCCATTCGGGACTACATTACACAGAACGAACCCAAAGTGCTGCTGTTGACGGCTACCCCCTTCAATCGTTCAATGGAAGATGTGGCGAATCAGCTGGGCCTGTTCCTCGCGGACGATGTGCCGTTGCCGGTACGGCCCGAGGCGGCCCTGCGCCGTCAAGGCGAGTACAACTTCAAGACACGATATGGGCTGGACAATCTCAACTCTCTGACCGCCATGTGCCGCAGCGAGGAGGTGGAGGACTGGCAACGTCTGCTGTCGCACTTTTTGATTCGGCGTACCCGCAGCTTCATTGAAGAGAACTATGCGGAAACGGATTCCGAAGGTCGCACTTTCCTGGCCTTGGGGAGAGACCAGGGACACTTCTATCTGCCCCGGCGCAGACCCCGGAAACTGGAATGGAAGGCTGCCCTGGACGACCCGGCGGCGGAACTGGAAGGTGATGCAGTACTCGACGAAATCGGAGCCCTGTCATTGCCCCGATATCAATTGCAGAATTTCTTGCGTGCCGCGGCCGAACCGACGGCAGCGGAAGGAGCAGTGCTGGACCGATTTGCCACGGGCAGTCGGGGCAACCTGCAGGGCATTACGCGGGCGATGCTGTACAAGCGTCTGTCCTCCGGTGGCCATTCCTTCGTATTGTCTCTGCGTCGGCATCTTCTGCACAATTGGGTGATGTTGCAGGGTCTGATATCGGGAGACGTGATTCCGGTAGGTACCTACAACAGCGCAGACTTTGAGGACGAGAGCGACGCGGAGAGCTGGACCACCTCCTCTGCCCTGAATCCGTCTGGCCCCGCCCCGGACTGGACTGCACTGGCCGAGACCACACTGGCCCGGCTCAAGACGCAAACGCCCTCCAGTGTCACCTTGCTGTCCGCCCGTCTCTTTGGAGCGGAGCTGCAAACCCGGCTGCGGGAAGACAACCGCATTCTGCAAAACATTTTGGCCCGGGTTCCCGTTTGGCATGCGGCTCGGGACAGCAAACTGCAATCACTGTTCCGGTTGCTGGACGAGGTACACCGGGAAGACAAGGTGCTGGTTTTCACGGAGTTTGCCGATACCGCGCAATACCTGTACCGGGAGCTGATCAACTTGCGCATAAGCGGGGGACTGGGACTGATCACCGGGTCCAGAACAGATGCCGAACGAGGCCATGGACAGGATGCCGTGACCATAGCCCGTTCTTTCAGTCCCCACACGGCGGGGGTACCGGGCACCACAGCGCCGGTGGAGCAGGAATTGCGCGTCGTGGTGGCCACCGATGTGCTTTCCGAAGGACTCAATCTGCAGGACTGTTCCATCGTCGTCAACTTCGATTTGCCATGGGCCATCATCAAGCTGATTCAGCGTGCCGGACGCGTGGACCGCATTGGACAGGAAGCGGCAGAGGTCGTCATTTACAGCGTCTGTCCCACCGACGGCGTGGAATCCGTGATCGATTTGCGCGGGCGCATTCGGCGACGGCTCGCGGAATCGGCAGCCCTGTTCGGTTCGGACGAACGGTTTTTTGGAGATCAGGAAGAAGAAACCCAGGTGCGCAGTTTCTTCAACGAGAATGCGGCGCTGTCCACTTTGGAGGAGGAGGATGTGGACTCTACCTCCAAGGCATACGAGATATGGCGTATGGCCAAACTGCATCATCCGGACGCGGCCAGACGGGCCGAAGCATTGCCCAACCAGGTCCATGCCACACGCCGGAGGGGCATGGAATCCCAGGGCGTGTTGGCCTATACCCTGTCCCGGCATGGCGTGGATCGCGTGTTTTTCCAGCCGGCCGACGGCGCGCTGCAGGGCATGTCGCCCCTGGAGGCGTTGTCCCGCACGGCCTGTGCTCCGGATACACCGGGTCTAACGCGCCAGGCCGACCATCACGACATGGTGGCGGGCATTCTGAAGGCTGCGGAACAACAAGCCACGACCCGTACCGCCGGCAGTCTGGCCGGAGTGCGCAAGCGAGTCTACGATCGGCTGCGCTCACTGCTGGATCAGGAAGAACAGACACTGTTTCCGCCCTCTGACGAAAATCGTGCTGCCGTCATTGCGGTACATGAACACCCGTTGACTGAAGAATCCACGCAGCTGTTAAGCAGAGCCCTGCGCGGCGGTGTACAGCGCGATCAAGACATCATGAACATGGTCACCGAATTGCATCGCGACGGCAAACTGGTGGTGGAAAGGTTTCAGGAAGATGACGAAGTGCAGCTGGTCTGCTCCATGGGTTTTGCATAGCTAACTGCAGGTGAAGATCGTGTCACAGATACAGCAATGCTTGAATTCCGCGGCTTTTGCAGAGTTGTTCCGGGATGTACTGGGATGGGATGAGGTGCGGAATGCCGCGGCCATGGAGATTTCAGACACCGCGCTTCTCCGCAACGGGTAAGAATGACCCGTTGCGGAGAAGCGCGGTGTTGTCGTCTGGCACTGCAACGAAATCCCTCCCGCGCGTACCCGTCAGAAGCTGGACCGGGAGGTAGCCAAACGCTCCGCGGAGCGTCTGCTGCTATTCACCAGCGCAGAGGAGCAGCTTTGGCTATGGCCCGAAACGAGGCCCTCGGGCGGAACTCGCCTTGTGCCTCACATGTACCGCATAGGCCAATTCAATCCGGCTCTTGAACAACGGCTGAAACGGATCGAATTTCGGCTGGCCGAAGAAAAAGACCTCACGACCCTGAAAGTACGGGAAAAGGTACGCACTGCCTTCAATGCCGAGGCCATTGCCAAAAAGTTTTATAACGATATCTCACGTCAGCGAGAGGCTCTCTCACGGGCTATATCCGGCCTGGAAGGCGAGGATCGGGAGCTGTACGCCTCCATTCTGCTGGATCGTCTGATATTCCTGTATTTCATTCAGCAGAAAGGCTTCCTTGACGATGATCGCGAATATTTGTCCCATCGCCTGCAACGGGTAAGAGATCTGCAGGGACCCGACAGGTTCTACGAATTCTACCGGGATTTTCTGGTACCGCTGTTTCACCAGGCACTGGGCTCCTCCCAACCGGAATATGCCGATCAGGGCATTCGGGAACTCATAGGGAACGTGCCGTACGTCAACGGAGGTTTGTTTTCGGAAATTCCCCTTGAAAGACAAGGCAACATCTCGGTGCCGGATGCCGCCTTCAAGCGAGTCTTTGAAGTGTTTGATGGGTTATCGATGGCATTTGGACGAGCGGCCGATGGGAGACAAGAACGAGATCAACCCGGAGGTGTTGGGCTACATCCTTGAGCAGTACATCAACCAGAAGGAGCAGGGGGCGTACTACACGGCAGACGACATCACCGGCTACATGGCAGGTTCTTCCATTGCCGGCTATTTTCTTGACCAGATGGACGATCCCTCCCTATGGGCCTTGTTGCGTGACAATCCGGACCGCTATGTGCATGACGCGATGCAACACGGGGCCGAGACCGGTGAATTCCCCACAGAACTGGCTCCGGCCGACTGGGTTTCTCCGGATTGGGAGGAACTGGCTGCTGTCGAGGTGGGACTGCCCACAGAGAAACGGCGCGAAGCGGCCGATCGGATTCGGACATATCGGCGTGTCCACGCTCGCATCCGGGCCGGTGAAATCGACAGCGTCAATGGGGCGATCACCCACAACCTGAACATTGTGCAGTTGGCGGTGGACTGGCTGAGTGAACAGGAAGCGCCCCAGGATCTGATCAAGGCCTGGAATGTCCTGACCCACTTTCGGGTCCTGGATCCTACCTGTGGCTCCGGCGCTTTTCTGCTGGCGGCCATGAAGGTACTGCAGGACTTGTACGCGGCCGTGTTTGCTGCCATTGACCACCATACCAATGTTGTGGATGTCCCCGATGCCGTGTTGAGGACCATTGCGGCCGAGGCGGCAAAACACCCTTCATCCGACTATTACCTGCGAAAGACCATCGCTCTCCACAACCTCTACGGTGTGGACATCATGCAGGAAGCAGTGGAGATCGCGCGCTTGCGGCTGTTCCTGGCGTTGGCAGCGACCGTGGAGGAAGGAGGCAGACTGGAACCCCTGCCAGACCTGGATATGAACATTCGCTGCGGAAACATCCTGGTGGGTTGTGTGTCCACCGAGGACCTAAAGCAAATGCATGCGGGTGACATGATTGTGGCCCAGAAACTGCTTGGTATAGGGGACAAGGCAGTAGCCCTGCGGGAGAGTTATCGGCGATTTCAAAGATCCCAGGATTCGCAACTGGATGACACGGTGGCAGACTGCAAAGGCAGTCTGCAACGCGACACCGATGCCTTGCGTCACGAATTGGATTGCCTCTTCTCCCAGGCAGACAGTCAGGAGACCGGCTGGGAGCTGGATCATTGGCGCAGGTCGCACAAGCCGTTTCACTGGATGGCCGAGTTTCCCGAAGCGATCTTGGGAGGAGGCTTCCATGCGGTGATTGGCAATCCGCCGTTCATAGCAAAGAGGAAAGTGGTTCCCCATTTGTATCAGTTTCAAGGTTTTGAAACGGACAATGCACCAGATATTTATGCACCCTGTATGGAGAGAGCGGCAAGCCTGCTGTCCCAGCAAGGTCGATTTGCCATGATTGCTCCAATCTCATTGGTATCTGGTTTGAAGTTCGACAGTCTGCGTCAAGCCTTGTCAAAGCAACTGCCAATGCGTTGGGTAACTGTTTTCGATTTGATTCCTGGGCATCTCTTTAAGGCCAAGGTATGCCCAGCGATAACAATGGGCAAGGCTGGGCCCAACAACAATGGAACGGGATACACAAGCAATCTTCGGCGTTGGCGTCCAGCATATCGGCCGTTTTTGTTCTCTACCACGCGTTTTTCTCGCAGTACACCAACCAAGGAAATGAAATCTGTTTGGCCCCTGATCGGTGATGGGGATGCCAGTGGAATGTTGCAGAAACTGAGGGACACCAACCGAACAGTTGGACACTATGTCAGAAAACACGGGAAATACAAAGTTGGCAGAAAGACGGTCAGGAATCGGAGATTCCTGACCGTCTTTCTGGTGGAACCGCCCTGCTGGCTCAAGACTGAGACCAGTCCAGGCAGAAGGATTTCACAAACCGAAGTAAAGTGGATGCATTTTGACACTGCACTGCATCAGAACGTGGCCTTTCTGATATTTGCAGGACGTTTTGGGCATTGGTTGTGGACAACCATTGGTGATGCCTTTCATATCACTGACAGCATGCTCAAATGGTTTCCCTGTGATCTGGACAGTCTGGAACCAGTAGCCCACCGGCTGGCCGATCTGGCTGAACAGCTGATTCAGGCACAAATGGAATCTCCCATGGTCGACCGCAACAAGAAGTTCATTGGTGGCTATGATATCGGCGCATGTCGGGACATCACCGATGAAGCGGACCAACTGATCATGAATTGGTTAGGGGTAGGTCAATACTGGCCCACGATACTGATGCTGGACAACCGCATTGTCAAGTCTGGATCCAGAGGAGTAAAGACTTCATACGAATGGTTGAAGGACTGGACACCGACGCGAGGGCCTTGGGATCCTTCCATGCCGGAATAGTGCCAATACCTCCCAATAGTCTGCACCTTGGTGATGCCTGTACTGTCAGGATTGCCCCCACCTCTGGAATAACGGTTTCCATTGTCAACTGTTGAGGATCATGGTATAGACAGAATCTATGTATTCGGCCAAGTGCTGGCGCAGGTCTGACGGTGCTCGGGACCGTTCTATGATATGGGGGTCAGGTTTCACCGCGGTTGATCAGGAGTCTTGATGTCGGCTCGTCTGCCTTCCCTGCATACATCCGAGTCCGAGTACATTTCCATCCGCCGCAAGCAGGGCCTGTATGTGGACAAGACCCACCACTTCGCGTCTCTGTTGGCGGAGGACAACAAGTACGTGTTTCTGGCTCGTCCGCGGCGTTTTGGGAAAACCCTGCTGATTGCCACCCTGGAAGCCTATTTTCAGGGCGATCTGACCCAAGTCAGACCCGTGGACGATCAGGACAGGCCAGCCCGACCCGCTCCGGTGGCCCCGACGCAGCTGTTTGCCGGTACGGCGGTGCAGGACATTGCCCCCCTGCAGCCCATCCATCCTGTCATTCGCTTGAACATGGCGTATGCTGCGGCCGACACGGCGCAGGAACTGGTGCGCAAGCTGCAGCTACACCTGGAAAGGGTGTACACCCAGTGGTATCGGCGCGGGGTCAATGTCGGATTGGAGCCCTGTGATCCCGCCTTGAATCGGATCCGGTTTGAGGATGCCACGGACCCGGCTTTGCGACTCACGGATCTGATTGATTGCCTGGAACAGCATTACCGCAGATCGCCCGTGGTCCTGATCGATGAATATGATGCTCCGGTTACCCACCTGCTCGGTACGGATATGCCCGCGGCGCCTTTCCTGCGGGTCCTGCGGAATTTCTACGGAGTGCTTAAATCCAGCGAAAATGCTCTGCGCTTGGTGTTTATTGCCGGTATCAGCCGCTTTGCCCATGTCAATCTGTTTTCCGCCCTCAACAACCTGCAGGACATTACCCTGAATCCGCTGTACGCTGATCTGTGCGGGTTTACGGAATCAGAGGTGCAGAACTGCCTGCAACCCTACTTGGAAGTGGGAGCGCAACATCTCGGCTGCTCATCTGACGATCTGCTGTCCAAATTGCGTGACTATTACAACGGCTATCGTTTTGGGCTGACGGGACGGGAAGAAAATGTCTACAATCCGTTTTCCTTGGCCGCCTGTCTCAACGGTGTGCAACATCAGGCGATTGCCCGACAATGGCAGGAACTGGGCTGGCCCAACTTCTGGGCGGAATCCGGCACCCCTGAATTTCTGGTTCGTCTGGTGCAAGAGGGCCAGTTTACCCTGTCTCGGCAACTGCCTTCGCTGGATGGCTTGTTACAGGTTGCCTACACTCTGGAAAATCTGGATTACCGTATCCTCATGTGGCAAACCGGGTACTACACAGTGCGTCGGAGTGGCCGATCCCTGTACCTGGCCTATCCCAACAAGGAAGTAAGCCTCACATACGCCCAAAGCCTGTTGAAGCTGTATACCGAGGTGCCGGACTATCCTGTGCTGCGTGGTTTGCATACTGCCTTGCGTGAAGAAAGATACGACACATTCTGTCATCGGCTCACCACCTTCATGGCGGGCGTGCCCGGTGAAAAACTGCGAAAGGAAACAGATTGCCATTTGGTTTTGCACGCCCTGTGCCAGTTGATGCAAGTGGATTTCCAGTCGGAAGTCCATGAGTGGGGTGGGCGGTCCGATATGGTGGTGCAATTTTCGGCTTATGTCTGTGTGATTGAACTGAAGTATCACGAGTCCGTCAGGGCGGCGATACGCCAGATCCAGCAACATGCCTATGGACGAAGATACCATGACGGTACCCGTCGGGTTGTGGGGCTGGGATTGAATTTTATGCCAGGCAAAAGCCACGAGGGACCCAGCCTTCAATTCGGGACAGTGGAACTGTACCGGCCCCAGATCAGTGAACCGGTGGAGACATCCCGATCAGAAACTCGCAAGCCAGTGTTGTAGTCTCTGCGTCTTTCGCCGCCTTGCGAGATTGCGGCAGGAGAAGAAAGTGTGTCAGAATGCAGCAATCATGAGCGACATCTATAATGACAGTGTTGTGGTAGAGACTACCCTGTTCCCGTTTGCCGGAGAGACAGATGCTCTTTGTTTCGTATGACGGCCGGACAGGAGCCAAGATCTTCGGTGATCCTTTGCCGACTGCGCTCAATCTCAAGCACTTGGAAGTGTATGCTGGCAGATCCACACAGGCGACGCTGCTGGGACGAGCCGACGTTACCTACGAATCTCTGTATCTTTCACCCGCGCTGTTGTCTCGGTTGCCACCGAGTCTAGTCCATGAGCAGTGAACTCCCTCCAGAATTCCTCGATCGTCTCGCCTCGGTCACGGCCAGACGTGCTAGGGCGTGTTGCTTAATTTGTGGAAACAGGGCAGGCCATGCGATCCAAGTCCCCGCAACGGAGCCCCCCATGGCGCCACGTCTGATCCGGACCGATGCCCTGTGGGCCCGGATGGAGGCTGTGCGGGCCGAAATCCGCCCTCACAGGGGACGCCCCTCGATTTGAGGCGACCGGCTGTTCGGGGAAGCCGTGCTGTACCCCGTGCGCGTCGGCAGGCCCTGGCGCGACCGGCCCGCGGATTGCGGGCAATGGGACACGGTATCCCAGCGGTTTCGCCCGTGGGAGCCCAAGGGCATCGGGGCCGAATTGTGGCGCCGGGTCCAGCCCGGATCCGGCGCGGAAAAGCTCTGGGCGGCCCGGTAGGTGGATGCCACCCGCATGCGCGCGCATCCGCATGCGCGCGCATCCGCATGCGGCCGGGGCCGCCCCAAAGGGGGCGGTCAGGAAGCCCAGGCCCTGGGGCGCTCCCGGGGGGCTTCGCCACCAGGCGGCACGCCATCGGCCTGGAGGACCCGACCGGCATCGGGTTCGCCTTGACCGGCGGCGCGCGGCCGGACGGGGAGGGGTGCGCAGTCCTGTGGCCGCAGGCCGGCACCCGGTGTCCGCCGACCGCAGCGGTCATGGATCGGGCCTATGCCAGCGATGCCATCCGGGACACGCGGGCGGCACAGGCGGTGGAGGCCGTGATTCCCGCCACGAAAAACCGCAAGGAACCCATCCCCCATGACCTGACGCAGTACGAGTGGCGGGAACAGATCGAACGGTTCTGCAACCGTCTCAAGCAGTTTCGGGGCATGGCCACGCGCTACGCCCAGTTGCCGCGCACCTTTCTGGCCTTGGTGCAGGTGGCGGCCACCTGGATCAGGCTGCGACCATTAATCAACACGCCCTAGAACTGTGATTGACCATATTCTGGTGCATGGGTACATTACGACCGAAGATCTAAAAGAAGGCTACGGATACAATCATCCACCGCGTGCGGCCCGTGATGTACGGGAAGAAGGAATCCCACTGGAGACATTCAAAGTGACGGGGTCTGATGGGCGCAGAATAGGAGCCTACCGGTTTGGTGATCCCTCGGCCATGAGGCGAGGGCGACAAGGGGGCCGCCAGACATGGCCGAGGAAATTCAAGGACGCCTTGGCAGACCGCTATGAATCCCGGTGCGGTATCTACAGTATGGTCTATGCTCCCCGCTATCTGCAGATAGACCACCGCATTCCCTTTGAGGTAGGAGGTGAACCTTCGGGTGAACCAGATCTCAAAGACTTCATGCTGTTGTGCGGATCCTGCAGATGTGTTGAAGGCAACTGTCCAGTCTGGCTCCACTGATTCGGTGTGATTGGGGCGCTACAAGCCCGCCAACGGGAACTGCAATCATGATAGTCCGGGCCGCGGTCCCGGTACATGATGCCATCATCTGCAGGCTGTCCGACGGCCTTGATGGGACAGAAGGCACAGACTCGGGCCCAGTCCACCGGCAGACTGCGGATCTATGGATGATACGATCCTGGACCTGCTCTCTCCCCGGAAGATCAAACGGGTAGCCGCGGGTGGTCCAACAAGCCCACGGCAGCGACCGCATCAGACCGGGGTTCGGGGATGCCGATTCAGAGCAAACTCTGGCTGGCATCCAGGAAAATCTTGGTGTAATAGCCCAGATAGCACAGCAACAGGACAATGCCCAATGCCTTGTTGCTTTTGAAACCGGTAAACCAGACCACGGCAAAAGGCAAGGCACTGGTGAAAAGCATGACCGGATAATCCAGGGTCAACAGGGTCTCCGCCGCGGCCGAGAGCGGCTTGATCAAGGCCGTAATGCCAATAATGGCCAGCACATTGAAGATGTTGCTGCCGACCAGGTTTCCCACCGCGATCCCTTCCTCTCCGTGCCGGACGGCAACCAGGGTTGTGACCAGCTCCGGCAGGCTGGTGCCCAGCGCGATGATCGACAACCCAATGAAGAGTTCGCTGATGCCCATCATGCGTGCCAGCCCGCTGGCGCCATCTACCAGCCAATCGGCGCCCAATGCCAGCCCTGCAATGGAAATCGGCAAAATGACAAGGTTGACGGCCACAATGCGCTTCTTCGACCGGATTTCTGTCTCTGCCACTTCTTCAACGTGGGTGTTGCGTCCCGCCACATAGCTGTAGCCCATGAAAAAGACCAGTCCAATGACCAGAATCAAACCCTCCACGCGGCTGATGTGCCGATCTGTGCCCAGCGAGAAGAGGACCAGCAGCAAGGACACCAGCAGCATATAGGGATATTCCCGCTTCAACATCTGTCTCTCGATCGGGAGCACTGCGATGATCGCTCCCGTGCCCATGATCAGACTGATGTTGGTGATGTTGCTGCCCACCACATTACCAATCGAGAGATCCCCGGAGCTGTCCGGTCCCAGGTTGGCAAAGAGACTGACCATCAACTCCGGCAAACTGGTACCAAAGGCCACAATCGTGAGGCCGATGACGACCGGGGACATGCCCAGCGCGGCCGCCAGTTTGCTGGCACTGCGGACCATCCAGTTTCCGGACAGGATGAGAACCACCAGCCCAACCAGCACTTGCGCGCCGAGAAAGGGCAGGCCTTCCATGAAGGCAATGGACATTTGCGTGGAGATTGTCTGGATACTGGAGATCCGTGCCCGGTTCGCCTAGCCGGCGGGCATTTCCAGAATGGTGCCCAAGCGGCCCTGCATGCTCCAGGGTCCGGCCCAGGTAATGTCGGCCGTGATCATTTGGCCCTTGAGGTCTTGATCCGATTCAACGAAGACCAGTTTGTTCTGCGGAGTGCGTCCCAGCCATTTGCCGCGGTGCCGCTTCTCTACAAGCAACTCTTGGGTGGTGCCCCGCAACTGCTGATTCTTGCCTTGGCTGATGTCTGCCATGAGAGTTTCCAGCCGTTGATGCCGCGCCTTCTTGACGGCATCGGGTACATCATCCTGCATGCGGCGGGCACTGACGGTACCCGGGCGCGGGCTGTACCGGGCCAGATGGGCCTTGTCCAGTTCCAGATCCTGCAACAGCGCGAAAGTGTCCTCAAACTGGCGATCCGTCTCGCCACAGAAGCCCACTATGATGTCCGTGTTGATGCCGCAGTCAGGAATGGCCGTACGGATGCGATCCACCAGCGCGCGGTATTCGGCGTTGGTGTAGCCGCGATGCATCCGGGCGAGTACTTCATCATTGCCGGCTTGCACAGGCACCTCCAGGTGTTTGCATACCTTGGGCAGATCCCGCACGGCCTGCAGAATGCGGTCGGAGAAATAGGAAGGATGGCTGGTAAGGAACCGGATCCGCCACAATCCGGGGATCTCGTGCAATGCATGGAGCAGGTCGGCCAGGTCGGGCGCGCCCGAAGCCGCGAGTCCATGTTGCACCGGGACATTGTCACTGTGTCCCAGGACCCCCAACATATCGTATCCGTAACGGTCCACGATCTGGCCCAGCAACGTGACTTCCCGGGCACCCCGCTGCACTTTCAGGTTGACTTCGTCCACGATCTCGGCCACGGGGCGGCTTCTTTCCACTCCCCGCCGGAACGGGATGATGCAGAAGGTGCAGGCGTGGCTGCACCCGTAGACTACCGGCACGAATGCCGTGACTGCATCTGTGCCCGCGGGTGAGGCCGCGGGTCGGGTTGTGGCCCAATCCTGCTGTACATGAATTTCCTGTGCCAGTTCCTGCTGCAGCATGCGCGTCTGCGCATTGATCCGGGCACTCTGCAAGTGGTTGACCAACGGCGTCGACTCGCTGGGTGGCATGAAAACATCCACATGCGGGAATTTCCGGCGCAGGGCCGGGCTGGGATTGACCCCGACCATGCAGCCCATGAGGGCCAACGTCCGTTGCGGTTTTTGGCTTTTCCACTGTTTGAGGGCCCCCAGTTTGCCCACCGCCTTGTCCTCGGCGCTTTGCCGTACCACACAGGTATTGACCACGGCGACATCGGCTTCCTCCAGCTTTGGGGCCGGAGCATACCCCAGTTGTTCAAGGGCGTCAGCCACGTGTTGACTGTCCGCCGTGTTCATCTGGCACCCGATGGTCCAAATGTGAAATTGTCTGTCTTCAGCCATTATGCCGATCCTGAGCGACTGCGGGGAGACATGGCCGGTGATGCGGGGTCCGCCGCGGTCTGGACTCGGGTCCCGGCCAGAAGCTGCCGAGACCGCAATACATTATCCCACGTGAGGATCGGTGGGATAAACATTTATCTGTTCCAGACAGACACGATACGGCAGCCGGGCCGCAAACACGATCGTGTCGGCAATGTCCCCGGACTGCAGCATGCGGGTCCGGGCTGCTGCCGGCGGTGGGGCCGGCCGGCGATCCAGCAGGGGGGTGGCTCCCACCCCGGGATGTATGAGAATGGACCGGACTCCGTGGGGATTGCCCTCCTCGTTCAGGATTTGGTTCATGGCATGCATGCCGATCTTGCTGCTGCTGTAGGCCACTCCCGAAAGCAGACTGGGGTGATTGGCAGCCCGGGAAGCCACATTGATGATGGAGCCCCGCCCGGCCTGCTTCATGCCGGGAAACACCAGCTTGGCCAGCTGGAACGCGGCCTTCAGGTTGACGGCCATGATACTGTCCCATTCCTGCAGCGTGGTTTCGGCCACACTGCGGGCGGGTACGTTCATGCCGGCGTTGTTGACCAGGATTTCGACTGCTCCCAATTCCCGTTCGATTTGCGCATGGGCCCGCGCGATTTGGTCCGAATCGCCCAGGTCCACAGGCAACACCCGTACCTGAGCGGACTGCGCGGCCACGCGGGCGGACAGGTCCTGCAGTTTGCTGCGTGTACGGGCCACCAGCGCCAGAGCAGCGCCCATGGCAGCAAACTTCTCTGCTGTGGCCTCTCCAAATCCGCTGCTGGCACCGGTGATCAGCACCACACGGCCGGTCAGATCTAGCATCTCGTTATGGCCCCCTCGTGGAGCGGGACTGCCTGCGCCCATGGCACGGCCCGAAAATTCGGCTGGGTGGAGTCCTGTGGATTCAAAGGTCAATCAAGCATCGGGCAGTATAATATAGCCAGCCCGAAAGGCCGCCGGACCGACTGGCCAGCGGCTTTGGATCGCGGGTGCCGTTGGCAAGCCCCCAGGGACAGGGGCCCTGTGCGCCCCATAAAGCATTCGGCAGGCTCACGATGGCCATCACGCTCTCTCCTTCCGCCGCTCCTGCACAGCCCATTACAGTCATTCTCTTTGATGTGGACGGGGTGTTGTGGGATACCCGGCTGAGCTATGATGCCGCGATCCTCAAAACCCTGGACTACATGGTAGCCTTGGCCGGTCGGCATGACCTGCAGGGGCAGGTCGGGGAAGCCGACTTGCGCCGCATGCGGCGTGCAGGACGGCTGAACAACGACTGGGATCTGACGTATGTGCTGTTCGTCGCGTTGTTGCACGGGTATCGGGAACTGGAGCAGGCTGCCCGGGATACGGCCGGGCAGGGCGTGGACTGGGCCTATGCCTTGCGGGGTTCTGTCGCCCGCCTTGAATTTGACATAATTCAAAGAAACTTCGACCTGGTGTATTGGGGCCATGAGGCCTATGCGCGGTTGCTGGGAACGCCGCCCCCCTTGCCGCCCCAGCCGGGGACATGGCATCAGGAAGTGCCTTTGATTTCGGAGTGCGTGTTTGCCGCCTTGACCGCGGCCGGCATCACCGACATGGGCATCGCAACGGGCCGCTCCGCACAGGAACTGCAGACCGTCTTGCAACACAGCCGTCTGACAGACCATATCCCCATCTCGGCCATGTGTACCGCCGACATCCTGACCAAACCGGACCCCGCGGTGGTGGCCTGGTGTCTGGAACGGCTGGGATATGCACCGGCCGGATCCCGGGCAGGCCCTGTCCACGCGCTCTATTGCGGGGACACCCGGGACGATTTGCAACTGGTCCTGAATTATGCCGAGCGGGATTCCCGGTCTCCTGCCCCGGCCGTCTGGTTGGGCGCCGTTGCGGTGGTGCCGGAATCGGAGTTCGCATTTTTTCTGCAAGAAGGCGCGGCGGCCTGTATTGACCATGTACGGCACCTGCCGGTCCTGATCCGGCTGTTGAACGAGAGGACTAACCGCCATGAGTGACAAACTGTGGGTTCCGGGTCAGACAGAGCAAGAGGATGTCCAGGACCTGATTCTGCCGGGAGGCAGACCGGCTGCCCCGGTCCCGCCCGCTACACCGGAGGCCCCGACACCCGCGCCCGCAGCCGATCCGGCGCAGCCGGCCCCGCAATCCGACCTGACAGCAGAGCAGGCCCAAAACATCCGGAAATTTGTGGAGAGCCTGAAGTACCCGCCGCGCGCGATTCAGGTGGCCTGTCCGCAGTGCAAGACGCAAGTCAGTTCGCTGGTTTTTCCGATTCAGGACTACGGGGCCGATCCCTCCTTGCTCCCCATGTTTCTCTCCGGACAGCTGGACAGTCTGCAGTGTGCGGGCTGCAGCCATGTGCTGTATCTCAACTTGCCTGTGATGGTGCATTGGCCGCAGAAGGAGTTTCTGGGCGTGGTGGTGCCCGAATCCGGCAATGCCAAGACGACCCCGCAGACCTTGATCGGCCAGCTGTCCGCCAACTTCATGGCCAAGGTGCCGCCGCCGGAACGCAAGGGATACATGCTCACCCCCAAACAATACCTGAGCATGGCGCGGCTGCATGACACGTTGTGGGAATTCCAGGGTGTCACCAAGGAAATGCGCCAACGCCGGCAGGCCCAAATGATCCTGTTGCAGAAGCTGATGGCCGCCCAAGGCCAGGAGGACGTGCTGCAACATCTGGTGGAGGCCGATGCCGCCTTGATAGACTCCGGTTTCGTGCTGCAGATCAGTCAAATGGTCCAGCAGACGCCGGCGGAAGCCGAAGGTGCCCAGGCCTTGCAGGAATTGCTGCAGTTTGTCCTGGCCAGGACCACAGCGGGCCAGCAGGTGCAGGCACAGCAACAGACCGTGGCGGATATTGCCCGCAAGATGCAGGAAGGTCTGGCCGGACCGGAACTGGTGCAATTGCTGAGTGACCAGTGGTGTCAGACCCGGGGCCCTGAAGTGGTGTTGACCCTGGTCCACATGGCGCCGCCGAAATTCGACTATGAATTCCTGCTGGAACTGTCCCTGCTGATTGAGACGGAGCCGGACGACGGCCGGCGCAAGGCGCTGGAAGAGATGCGGGCCCGGATTGACGCCACCATGAAGGCCATGGCCCAACAGCGCGCGCAAGTGCAGCAGAACATCTACCAGGCCAGTGTGGCTCTCATATCGGGGGCCTTGGAAGCGGAAGATCCGGCCGCGTTGCTGCGCGGTCAGATGCGGCTGCTGAGGGGCCCCTTCATGCCGGTATTGATGAACATGGTCGGCACCGCGGAGAAAAACAAGGCTCCGGAAGTAGTGCAGAGGCTCCTGCATCTGCGGGACGTGGCCTTGCAAGTGCAAGCCGAGACCATGAGTCCGGAAGACTGCTTTCTCTTTCAGTTGATCACGGCAAAGTCCGTTAGTGCCGCACGGGCCCTGATGGAAGAGCAGCAAGCGCTCATTACCAAGGAGCTTTTGGATAAAATGAGTGAGCTGGCGGCCGGTCTGCAGGAAAATGAAATGATCGGGCAAGCCCGGAAGATTCGTTCTCTGCGAGGCCAAATGGCACTGATGCGATAAGTCTGGCATGCCAGGCAGGCACCGCGCGGTGCCGTGTGGATTTGATGGCGGTTCTTTTTCTTTGAGGCAGGGTTTGCAGTGACAGCACACAATTGGCTGAGTGGTGAAATCGTGACTACCGGTTCCGAGCTTCTGCTGGGCCAGATTGTGGATACCAATGCGGCCTGGATGGCCCAGCGTCTCAACGAGATCGGGATTCATCTCTACTACAAGAGCACTGTAGGGGACAACGAAAACCGCCTCTGTGCCCTGTTGCAGACCTGTCTGGAGCGCAGCAACGTGGTGATCGTGACTGGCGGACTGGGCCCTACGGCCGATGACATTACCCGTCAGGCTCTGGCCCGCGCCTTGGGCGTACCCTTGTTGATCCATGAGCCCACTCTGGAAGGGTTGCGCCAGCGGTTTTCCAACTGGGGCACCAGAATGACGGCCAACAACCAGCGGCAGGCCCTGGTGCCCGCGGGGGCCGACATTGTGCCCAACCCCGTAGGTACGGCACCTGGTATCAGAGTGGAGACCGCAAGCTGTGTGCTGTTCGCGTTGCCCGGGGTGCCGCGGGAAATGAAACACATGATGACCGCGGAGGTACTGCCGTTCCTCCAGGCCCGCACCGGGGGCCTGGGTCTTATTCGCACCCGCACCTTGCGTACCATCGGCATCGGGGAAAGCACGTTGGACCACGAACTGGGCGCGCTGCTGCATTCCCCCAATCCGACTGTGGGTCTGGCAGCCCACACCGGTCAGGCCGACATCAGAATTACGGCCCGGGGCCGCAGCGAAACAGAAGTCGAAAGCCTCCTGGACGATATGGAAGGCCAGGTCCGGTCCTTGGTAGACCGGCATGTCTACAGCAACGAAAAGGACAAGGACATTGCCGTGCATGTGGCGGAATTGCTCGTGGCCCGCGAGATGCGCCTGGTTTTGATTGAGCAGCAGACGAATGGCCCTATTGCAGACCGTCTCAGGGCCGGCGTTGGGCCAGCGCCCTTGCTGGAGGTGGATGCATTGCGCCCCGGACTGTCTGCCGAACTGCCTGCCTTGCTGCCCGACATGGTTACGGAAGAGAAGCTGGAAACCGCGCTGGATCAGTTTTCCCAAGCCCTGACCGACATAGCCCCGAGCGTGTTGTGCCTGGTGGTGCTGAGCACCACGCAACCGGATCACGGGGTGTACCAGTCCCAGAAAGGCCTCACTGCCATTCTGTACAAGACATCCGCCGGGGAACAGCGCTTGCGGTTGGGATTTGGCGGTCCGGATGAATTCACGGCCGTGTGGATCGGCAACCGCTGCTTTGATCTGATCCGGCGCGACCTCCTGGGACTGGATTGATGGCAAGACATGGGGGCCTTGCGGTGATACGCATGACCATACTTGGTAGCCGGCACGGTACAGGATCCCGGACTGTTTGGCACGGATTCAGGAGATACGCGGTCGCTTGCTATTCTTGCTGACAACCCAGAGCCTGACGACATGGTTCTCGACGCATCCCCACATCATTGCTTGCCATGCAGATGCTTCTGATTCGTTTGGTGTCGGTCGCGGTGGCGCTAAGTGGCGCACTCTGGCTTACCCGGAGTGCCGCCCCGGAATTCCTTGCGCTCCCTTCCGCCTATGAGTTGAAGTCAAGGGCGGGCCAGATGCGCTTCGATGCGTTTTCGGCCGTGCGCCAGCAACGTTCCGTGGCCCAGGTGAATGTCATCGCGCCCCCTTCGGGACACCGGAGTGGAGATGGCGGGGTTGAGGGGCCCGACCCGGGTCACACCGTGCGTCCAGTCGGACCCGTACATGCTGAAAATGGAGACATGGCCCCGGGTTCGGTCTCCATACCTTTCCTGCAACCCGGGGCAGTACCACACCCGCCCCCCGCAGAACAGGGGGCTTCCGCCGGTTTCCGGGAGGGACTGCAAGGCTCTGACATTCGATCCGGCCGAGAGCAGGCCCTGTCCGAACTGCCTACCATTTCCATACCTGATGAGGAACGGATTGCGCCGACGCCCGAAGCACCTGCGGCTCCGCCGCTGCTGCCTGCCGGGCCATCGCAGACCGACCAGATTTTCACGCCGATGCGCGGTGTACGGACATTTCTGCTCATGGGCAGCGACAAGCGGGACCATGAGGCCACCTGGCGCACCGACGTGATCGTTATTGCGGTGCTGGATCAAAGGCGCAACCGGGTAGACATGATTTCGGTACCTCGCGATCTCTACATCGACAATCCTCCCCGCCACGAACCCAGCAAAATCAACACCTTTGACTATTGGGGCGAACAGGAAAAACCCGGCGGCGGGCCTGAACTGATGAAGCAGATTGTACTGAGCTATTTTGGCATTCCGATTGACCACTTTGTGCGGCTCCAGTTTTCCGGCTTTGCCCAGATCGTGGACGCCATGGGGGGGATCGACCTGTATGTGCCATGCCCACTCTATGACATCCTGCCGGAAGAGAATCTGTATCTCAACCTGCAACCTGGACATCACACTTTGAATGGCGATCAGGCTCTGGCCTACGTGCGCAGTCGGGAACAGGGCGGAGACCTCTCGCGGGTGGGACGGCAGCAGCAGGTCCTGATTGCCTTGAAGCAGAAGTTTACGGTGCGCAACATGGTGCCCCAGATACCCAGCATGTACACCACCGTCCGTAATGCCGTGGACACAGACATCGGCCTTTTGGACGCCGTGGCTCTGGCCCGTCTGGCGTACACCATGGACTTCGACGGGATCAGTGTGCTCACGCTGCGCCCGCGTGAGCACTTTGAAGACGGCTGGGCCCACGGCATGCAGGTGTGGTTGCCGGATTGGGAGCGAATTCGCAGCGATGTCCAGTTGCTGCTGGCCGATGTACCCGACCCGGAAAAAGGTCAGGTCGGCACTTCCGCCTCGGAAATTGAAGACCAGTCGCTGGTCGCGCCCCGCTGCCAATAGACGGGCAAGACCAAGACAGGCCCCGTCTCGGCCTCAGAGCGCGGAGCTTGCCTGTCCCGCCACCAATTGCCGGGCAAATGCCAGGCTCGCCTGCAGCCACATGGCGTGGCCAAAGATCTCCAACGTGACGGTCTCGTCGTAGTTGAAATTGCGCAGCTGCTGAAACTCCTGGGCAATCTGCAGGCCCCCCCGCTTGGGCGCGGCCAGGGGCAGATGGTCATCCCCGGTGCCGTCGTTGTCGCTGAGATGGATGTGCACCAGCCTGTCCCGCAGATCGAAAAGATAGTCGCGGGTCAGCGATTTCGGAGTGCCGATATTGCCGTGTCCAATGTCGTACAGCAGCTTCAGAGCCGGCACCTGGTGCAGAATCTCGCGGAACGGTCGCAACTGATGCAGGTTGTGGGGACTGTTTTCCATGGCCACCCGCACACCTTTGGACTTGCCGTACGACACCAACTGGCCCAGTTCCGCCACATACATCGCCACGCCCTCGGCAAAGGACAGGTATGGCGGCCACATGCGGAAGTGCATGGTGCAGACCGAGGCCCCCAGGAAAGCGGCCACGTCCACGCTGCTGCGCAATTCGGCGTAGGCAGCATCCCGCACCCGGGCCGAGGGATTCTCGATAGGCAGATAGGGTCCCGTGTGTCCTACGATACCCAGTCCCAGATCCTGTATACGCTGCAATACCTGGTTCCAGTCTGTACGATGGGGGCCGGCCTCGGGCTCTTCCACGGTCAGATCCACATAATCGAAGCCCAGGGCAGAGATTTGCTCCACCTCATCCAGCACAGCCCGGGTAGGGTTGTTCATGGCACCAAACAGCATCGTCATTGACTCCTATCCAAACGTATGCGCAGGTGCAGGTACGCTGCAGCCGTCAATACCAATAGGGAAGCCACCATAACATAGACGGGGCCTGGCCCGGGCACCAGTTCCTGACGATACAGATGGGCAAAATAGGGCAAGTACACAAAATACCCCAGCGCGACTGCGGGGACACAGCCGACCGCGGCCACCGGCAGCCACCAGTGTCCTCGCTGGATCAGCCAAGGACCGGTCAGCGGAGCCATGGCAATCAAACCCGTGCACATCAGGAAGTTCAGGGTCTGGACGAGATTGGTGGGAGTCAGCAAGTTGCCGGGGGACCAGTCCAGCGGCAAAATCTGCATTGCCGTGTAACCGGCCACCAGTGCCAAGAGCACGCGGGAAACCCACTTGAGCCCCGTGGGCCCGCGGGGAAGCCAGCCTTCGGCCCATGCCAGCTGGCTCGCAAGCCCACTCGCCGCTGTCAGGGGCAGACTCCAGACCCAGGCCGCCCGGTGCCACCCCGTGAAGTCTTCCGCGGGCAAAATCTTGATGAATGTCAAGTAGTCCAGTCCCAGCACGGCCAACCCGGCCACGTCGTGCTGAATCCAGAGGGTGTGCATGCCCCAGCTCCAGCTCAAGACACTCGCCAGCCAGGCCAGCAGAATATATCCCGGTACTCCGGGCCTGTCTTGATCGGCCATGCGGCGGCTCTCGGAATCCAATGGACCGTCAGAAACCTAGGAGGCCCCAAGTGGGGAGGAGGGAGTGCTGGCAGTTTTGCGGGGCGGGAATCACGGCTGCCCGGGATCCACCCTGCATACATACCCAAACTGCGCGGATTTGCTCACATGTTTTGGAATGCCCGTTTCCCCAAAAGAAGACACCGCATATCAGGCCACCGGTGAACTGGAACTGCACTGTACCCGTGCAGGCATTTGCCCTTCCTGCTTGGACCGTCAAGGATTGTTGCCATGGCTTCAAGCGGTACACGGCTGCATGAAGTCGGCGCAGGTACGCTCTACGCAAGCCAGACTGCTCATCCAGGTTTCGCTGTCTCCGGGCCTTCCTGCATGTTTGGAGGCCTGCCCGTTGCGCATGGGCAGAGGGTACAAACCGGGACTGTCATCGTCCGCGCGGCTGTGTGCCCGTGTCTATCCAATCCGTACCGCAAGGCACTTTCCATGGCATAAACCCCAATTGTAAATATGGCACACACGACCCGGCAATTCATCTGTATTCCAGACAAACGAGGGACGGTGCTCACTTTCAATCACAACCGCCCCTCGCAAGGAGATTATCATGAAACGTATCGTTGTGCTGGTGGTGGACTCACTGATTCGGCTGGCATCCATGGCTCCCATGGTGCACGCTCAGGAGAAACAGGAAAGCCATGGATGCCAGCCGAGACAGAAGAAATTCTGACACGCGATGAAGTTGGAAGCCATCGAATGAGGATTGCACATTCTTCATTCTGGAAGAGTTTTCCCTTTTAGGTCAATCTTTTAATTCCACATAAGCCATCAATTAGGTGGCAGTGGCTTGGGAGTGCCGCCACGCCTGGCGGTAGGCCCGCCATAGCAGCCGGGCACTGCGGTCCCACCCCATGCGGGCGGCATGCTGGAGGCCTGCGATGGTCATTTCTTTTCGCAACCTGGTGTTGGACAGGATGCGGTCCAGGCCGACGGCCATGTCCTCTACGCTCTGGGCGTCTACATACAGAGCTCCCGGTCCTCCCGCCTCGGCCAGACTGGAGTTGTTCCCGGTCAACACCGGGGTGCCACAGGCCATCGCTTCCAGGATGGGCATGCCAAAACCTTCATATAGCGAGGGATAGGCAAACAGCGCGGCTCCGCTGTACAAGGCCGGCAAGTCCTGGTCCCGGACATAGCCCGGAAAGACGACACGATCCTCCAATCCCAGTTCCAGGACCTTGGCGAACAACGCCTGGTACTTCCAGCCCCGCTTGCCTCCGATCACCAGCATCAAGTCCGGATAGTCACGGGATATGTCGTGAAAGGATTCCACCAAACGGACAAAATTCTTGCGGGGTTGCAGGGTGGAGAGCCCCAGAATATAGGGCGCGTCGCCGATGCCGTACCGGCAGCGTACCTGACCCAGGAGATCCGGGTCCTGGACCCGGTGGAAGATGTCCCGGTCAACGCCTCCGGGCACGACGGCAATGCGTTCGCCCGACACCTGCCACAGGTCCTGCAAGTCCCGCGCCGTGTTATGGCTGTCGGCAATGATGAAGTCCGCGCGCGCAACGCTGCGCGGCACGACCGTTTCCAGGTAATGGGTCAAGGAAGCCTCCGCGGTGGCGCGGAACTTGCGAAACGCCAGATCGTGTACCGTCAGGATCTGGCACGGAGCATCCGAAGGCGGCAACACAAAGTCTGTGGCATGAAAAATCTGGGGTTTGCTGCCGGTAAACCATTCCACCCGGGGAAATGGGCTGCCGACCCTGTGCCACAGCCGGGTCATGTCCCGCTCCCACAGCGGTGTGTAGTGCAGTTTCATGCCCTGGACGGTGGCAACCGCCTCTCCTCTGCGGCCACTGACAAACAGGCTTGGCTCAAGGCCGGCCGCGTGCCAGGGAAAGTGCCGCACCAGCTCCTGGGTAATGCGGCCAATGCCGGCAGACTGCCGGATGGCCGACGTATAGTCCACCAGAATACGCATGTCACAGCTTGGAACGGAAGGTCCAGAGGCGGCTCGCGGTGTAATTCCAGATGAGCACGATGCCGATGCTGGTCAATTTGCCGATGTTGGTACTGAGTACCTCCACCAGATCAATCGGACCCAGGACGGCCACGATGACTTGGGCCCACAGCGATATGAGTGCATGCAGCATCAAATTACTCAATAGCAATCCGATCAGACTGGTAATCGTGAACTTGGCAAGCTGCGATGTGACCTCGTGTTGTTCCTGATTGGCAAATGTCCAGGTGCGATGCAACCAGTAATTCTGCAGTATCGCGGCACTGATACTGACGGTGTTGGACAGCAGTATGGGTTGTCCCAGGGCGAACAGCATGAGGTTCAGCACCCCAAAATCGGTGAGGGTGCCCAGACCGCCCACAGTGGCAAAACGGAGAAATCGGAAGATCTCCGCCCGTTTGTCTATGGAATCCGGCATGGTGTGCCTAGAAAGTCCCGCGGGGCGACTGCCTTCGCTGCCAGAGGCCCCGGGGCAGGTCCGGAACGGTACCCGGCCCGGAGAGCGGAGCAGAGATGCTGTGAACCAGGTCCGGACCAGTAAAACGGAGAGGGAGGGATTTGAACCCTCGAGAGCTATGAACCCTACACGTTTTCGAGACGTGCGCACTCAACCAGACTATGCGACCTCTCCTGATGGCGGAGGCTGCAGCCTCCTTGGCTCTTCATTGTAGACCAATCTGCTGTTTCAGCCACTCTTCCATGAACGGATCCAGATCGCCATCCAGGACATCCCCGGTGCGCCCCGTTTCCATCCCGGTCCGCAGATCCTTGACCAGCTGATAGGGGTGCAGCACGTAACTGCGGATCTGGGAGCCAAAGTCCGCCTGCACATTGTCTCCCCGCAGGCGGGCCTTTTCGGCCTCGATCTTCTCCTCTTCGATGGCGTGCAATTTGCCCCGCAGCACTTTCAGGGCTTGTTCCTTGTTTTGTGTCAGGCTGCGTTCATTCTGGCAGGACACCACGATCCCCGAAGGTTTGTGGGTGATGCGGCAGGCGGTATCATTTTTCTGCATGTGCTGGCCGCCCGCCCCGCTGCTGCGGAACGTGTCGATCTGCAGGTCGGCACTCTTGATGTCAATGTCGATGTCCGTGTCCAGCGAGGGCACCACCTCCACTTTCGCGAAACTGGTGTGGCGGCGATTGCCGGAGTCGAAAGGACTGATTCGCACCAGGCGGTGGGTACCGGCCTCGGAGCGCAAATGGCCATAGACGTAATCCCCGCTGATCTCGACTGTAACGCTCTTGAGGCCGGCCGCCTCGCCCTCGGTACGATCCAGAATCTCCGTCTTGAATCCCCGCCGCTCGCTCCAGCGCAGGTACATGCGCAAGATCATCTCGGCCCAATCCTGGGCCTCGGTACCGCCGGCGCCGGCATGAATGGAAATGATGCCGGCACCGCGGTCATACCGCTTGCCCAGTGTCAGATGGAATTCCTCCTGGTCCAGGGTGGTGCCGACATCGGCCAAATCCTGCTCCAGCTGCTCCAGCGAGTCCGGTTCCTCAGCGAGCAACTCGCTCAGTTCCAGGATCTCCTGTACCTGATGTTGCAGGTCGTCCCATTTGGCCCGCGTCTTTTGCAGAAGATCCAGCTCTTTGGCCGTGGCGCGGGCGCGTTCCGGGTCCCCCCAGAAGCCCGGCGCCGCTACCGCCTTTTCCAGTTCGTCAATGCGGTCCTGCTGGGCCGGCAGGTCAAAGCCGCCCCCGTGTGACTTCAATCCGATCCAGCAGTTGGCGTGCGGCTTCCTGTATCGGGGGCATGTGCTGTCGCTCCTTGCACTATTGGTCAAACAGAGCCGCCGCAAACGTGTCGGCTTCGAAACGGACCATGTCGTCAATCCCTTCGCCCGTGCCGACAAACCGGATGGGCAGCCCCAGAGTATCCCGGATGCTGATGACGGCGCCGCCTTTGCTGGAACCGTCCAGCTTGGTCACCACAATCCCGGTTACCCCGGCCGTCTCCGTGAATTTTTCGGCCTGGATCAAGGCATTTTGCCCCAGAGCCGCATCCAGCACCAGCAGCACCTCGTGGGGGGCCTGATATACCAGCTTGCCGGCGACGGTACGGAGTTTTTGCAGTTCCCGCATCAAATTGAATTTCGTGTGCAGGCGGCCCGCGGTATCCACCAGCAACAGATCGGCCCCGCGGCTTTCCTGACTGGCCCGAATGGCATCGTACACCACCGCGCCGGGGTCCGCCCCCTGACCATGGGAGATCACGTCCACGCCCGCTCTCTCGCCCCAGATCTGCAGTTGCTCCACCGCGGCGGCCCGAAAGGTGTCGGCAGCGGCCAATACCACCGTGCGGCCCTGTTTGCGATAGTACTGCGCCAGTTTGCCGATGGTGGTGGTCTTGCCGGCCCCGTTTACGCCGACCACCAACACCACCGTGAGCAACCGCGGTGCGTCCATGGGACAGTCAGGGCTGGATTCGAGCCGCAACGCCACTTGCTCCCGCAGTACCTGATACGCCAGGTCCGGCGTGACCGTGCCGAAGCTCTGCAAGCCGGCTTTGGTGTCCGCGATGAGAGCCTCCGTGGTGCCGAGACCGACATCGCCCATGAGCAGCTGGTCCTCCAATTCTTCCCAGGTGGCATCCGTGATCACGCTGGTCTGAAACACACTCCGCACCCTTCCCCACCAGTTCTGGCGCGGCTTTCGCAGTTGGGAGCGCAAGGACATGTCAATGGGGCAAACAACGGGAGACGGCACCAGGTCGGGCTGCCGGACCGCGGGATTGTAGCACGCGGCCATTCCTTTCCAGGTTGAATTCGGCGCAAGGCGCGTGCTCCACTGTGGCGTATAATGCGTTGATCGGCATTGACCTGGTTGCAACGCATCCGCACAGCCTGTCGGCAGCATTGTGGGCCGGTTGCAGCCGGGTCGGAGCCCGGTTCCCCATCCCCATTCCAAAAGCGTGAGGTTCGGTTCTCCCGTGATAGTCCACTGCCCTACCAGCAAGTTTCGGACATCCGCGGAACCCTTTCCGCTGACTTGTCCACTCACCGGGGCACCGCTGGAATTCACGGAGTTGCGCGATTTTGAGCCTGCGCTCATTGATTCGTCGCTGCCCGGCCAGTGGCGTTACCGGCCGTGGCTGCAGCCCTGCGAGCAGACCGATATGTTCATCACGCTGGGGGAGGGCTGGACACCGCTCCTGCAAGGTCATTGGGGCTCACGGGAGGTGCTGTGGAAACTGGATTCCAACATGCCCACCGGCAGCTACAAGGACCGGGGCGTCAGTGTCATGGTCAACTGGTTTCGCCATTACGGCTTTCAGACCGTGATGGACGATTCCAGTGGCAATGCCGGGGCCAGTCTGGCCTGCTATGCCGCCAGAGCGGAACTGCATGCACGGATATTTGTGCCCGCCGCGGCCCCGGAACCGAAGAAGAGCCAGATCTCCATTTATGGGGCTGAGCTGGTCGAGGTGGAAGGGCCCCGCTCGTTGGTCGCCGCCGCCGCCGCGGCTGCCTTGAGCCACGAAGTGGGCTACGCCTCTCACGCGTTGCATCCGGCATTTCTGTTGGGTCAGATGTCGGTGGCTTGGGAAATCTGGGAACAGTTGGACGGCAGGGCACCCGCCTGGCTGGCAGGCCCGTCGGGCAACGGTGGCTTGATGCTGGGAGCCTGGCGCGGATTCGAGCTGTTAGCCCGTTCGGGCCTGATTGCCCAACTGCCCAGGTTGCTGGTAGTCCAGGCCCAGGGCTTCGATCCCCTGCCCAAGGCCTTTGAAGGCGACTATCAGACGGTCCAGCCGATCCCCAGTCCCCCGGTCCCGTCGGTGGCAGACGGCATATCCATTGTGGACCCGGCGCGGGGCCAGAGCCTGCTGACGGCGATCTACCAGTCACGGGGTTTCGCCACCAGTGTCAACGACGATGACATTCTGTTGGCACAGCGGGAGATGGCCGGCATGGGCTTCTTTGTCGAACCCACCAGTGCCGCGGTGTGCGCGGCCCTGACCCGGCATATGGATGTTTTTGAGGCAGGCGAGGACATTGTCGTCATCCTGAGCGGTACAGGACTGAAGAACCCGCCCCTGGTCTAGGCGCATCCCCATGTGCGCCCTGGGGCGGACGTCCGCGGTCACGCTACGCGGAACCGGGCGTTGTGGAGCTCCATGCTCAGCAACTGGCTGATGCCTTCGGCATTTTTGGTGACGCCAAAAATGGAGTCTGCATACTCCAGCATGCGCTGGTTGTGGGTAATCAGGATGAACTGGGTGTGCCGGGTCAGGGCCCGCAGCGAAGAGCCGATGCGTCCCACATTGGCCTCGTCCAGGGCGGCGTCGATTTCGTCCAGCACGCAGAACGGGGGCTGGTTGAACTTTAGCAGAGCATAGAGAAAGGCAATGGCCGTCATGGCTCTTTCCCCCCCGGACAGGGCGGCAATGGATTGCGGCCGCTGGCCTTGCAGGTGTACGTGCAGCTCCATGCCCGGTTCCGGTTCGTCCCCTGCCTGCTGCAATTCAAGCCATCCTTTCCCGCCGGGAAAGAAGCGACCGAAGTATTCCCCGAAACTGCGGTTGATTTCCGCGAAGGCCTGTTGCGTGATGGTATCCAATTCCTGTTCCAACTGGAGGATAACTTTCCGCAGGTCCGCTTCCGCGGCATCCAGATCGGATATCTGCGCCTCCAGCAACCGGTACCGGTCCTGCGCCGTTTGAAACTGCCGGTAGAGATCCGGATTCACCTGACCGCAACGGTGAATCCTCCGGCGCAATCTGGCCAGTTCCGGTTCGTCGGCGGGACACGGCGGATCCGTGGCCGAGGGCTTCAGCGACTGCAGAAGGGCCTCGGCCTCCGCGTCCGTCACGGGACCGTCGGCCAACAGTTCCGCATCCTGCAGCAAGGTGCGGTGGAGCCAGTTGTGGCGTTCTGTCATTTCTGCCTGCCGCAGGGCAAGTTGATGACTCCGGGTTTCCAATGTACGGTGATTTTCCCGGTCCTGGACCCAGGCTTCCGTCTGCGCCGTTCTCTTGGCATCCCACTGTTGCTTGGCCAAGGCCAGGGGAGACAGCTTGGCCCGCCCGGTGTGGACCTGCAATTCCGCGGCCGTCAAGCTGCGGGCGGTGACTTTCTGTGTTTCCTGCAGCTGGGTCCAATCCTGGGCCAAGGCCGTCGCCTCGGCCTGCAGTTGCTGCATGGAGGCCTCCAGGTCGTTACATCGCTGGACCGCCTGCGCCTCCTGGATCTTGGCCGCCTCCAGTGCGCGGAGCCGCGCACTGTGCCGCTCCTGCAATTTTGCCAGGGTCGTCGTCCGCTCTGCCTGCCCCCCGCGCTGGAGAGCCTTGAGGCATTCCGCCAGAGCTTGTTGCCGTGCAACGGTCCTGGGGCCCATCTGGGCCAGTGCCTCCTGGATCTCAACCAGCCTGACGGTGTGTTTTCGGACAGTTTCGCTCCGGGCCCCTTGGGCTGCCTCCCCATCGGCAATGGCCTGGCCCAGGGATTCATGGCGCGCTTGGGCCAGTTTGAGCTGATGCCCCTTTCTCTGCACTTCCAGCACGACTTCCTGCAATGCTGCCCGCACGTTTCCGGCATCGCCTTCCAGACTGGCCAGTTGCACGGCGACTTCTTGCACCTGAACCTGGCCCTTCTCCTGCCGCCCCGACAGATCCTGCAACTCGGCATCAAGTTCCCGCATTTCGTGGGCCACGTTCAGCAAGCTGTTGCGACTGCTGCCGGTACCCCGGATTTTCACCAGCCCGGGGACCGCTATAAGGTCCCCTTGCAGCGTGGCGATGCAGGAAAGCTCTTCTCCGGGATCAGACGAAAAACGGGCCATCGCATCCTGGACATCCTGGGCAATGGCAGACTGAGCCAGCAGCTGGCCCACCAGCGCGTGCACCTCGCCAGGGCCTGTGACGGCGTGGGCGGCAGGCATGAGCTCTGCCTCTGGGGATTCGGAAAGAGCCGAGTGAGGCACAGCCTCCAGTACGGCCAGGCGCAAGTCAGTGGTGATGCCCGCTTCCTGGGCCCCCTGCCAGACCTGCAGGGCCTCCGCCCAGGTACGGAAGACATAGCTGAATTGCCAGTCCCCCAGACAGGCCGCGACACTGGCCTGATGCACAGGTTCCACATGCAGCAAGGCCGCCAGCTGTCCGAGGGTCCTTTCCATGCCGGGCACATGGGCAAAAGGCACTGTGCTCTGTTGGGACATCTCGGTCAAATAGTCCCGTCGGGCCTGGCAACGGGACTGTTGCGTGCCCAGCTCCGACATGGCCTCTTGCTGGCCCTGTAAAGCCTTGCCGGTTTCAGCCACCGCCGCCAGCAAAGCCGTCAGCTGACGGTCCAGTCTGGCTTTTTGTCGGATACAGCGTTCCAGCTCGGCCTGTTCACGCGCCAGGGAATTCTCGATCTGCAACTGCTCTGCCTGGGCCTGCCGCAGTTCTGCCGCCTGTCTCTGGACCGTGGCTTCTTCCTGCTGTTGCTGCCAGAGCAGCATGGCCTGTTCGTTCTGCAGATCGCTTTGGGTCGCCGCGTCGGCCTTGAGTTCCGCTTCGAGCCGCACCCGGGTCTGCTGCTGCTGGTCTCGGGTCTCTTGCTGTCTCGCAGCTTCCTGTTCCAGCCGGTCCTGATCCTGTTCCAGCTGCCAGGTCTGATCCTCCAGGGCGGCGCGTACGCGCCGGTGCTGCTGCAGATCGGCTTCGGCAGTGGTCAGGGCATCCTGCTCGGCCTGCTGCCGGTTGTGATTCTGGTGGCGCAGACGCCTGAGATTGCGTTCCCGCTCTATCAGCACCTGCGTCTGGCTCAACAGGTCCCGATATTGCTCTTCGGCCTGGGACAGGCCTTTCTGCGCTGTTTCCCACTGTTTGTCCAGGATCTGCGCTTGATCTTGCAGTTGGGATGCAGCCTGCCGTTGTGTCTGAAAGGACGCTTCTGCCGCTTCTTGCTGGCACCGCACTTCCGCAAGCACCTGGGAGACGTGGGCCAGTTCCGCGGTCACGGCCTGAAACGCAGGCCCGTAGAACCCGGCCATGGCAATACGCAGCTCTGCCAGGAGCTGCTTGCGTCGCTCAAATTGGCGCGCCTGCCGTTCCAGATACGCGAGCGATACTTTCAGCTCCCGCAGTTCCTGACGGACGGGCGCCAGATGATCAGAGATGCGCGCCAGCCGGCGCTCGGCGGCTTGCTTTTTGTGGATAAGGCCCAGTGCACCGGCTGCCTCTTCGACAATGCGGCGTCGCTGCGCAGGACTCACGGTGAGAAACTGCTCACAGTGGCCCTGCCGAATCAGACTGAAGGACCGCTTGGCCATGCCGAAGGGGGCAAACACCTCGCGAATCCGGGTCAGGCGGGTGCGATGACCATTCAGCCGGTATTCGCTCGCGCCATCTCGGTACCCCACCCGATTGATGTCAAAATCGTGTCCTTCCAGGGGCAGGATATCTTCACTGTCTTCCAGGGAAATCTGCACTTCCACCAGGTTGGGCGCGGTCAGGCCGTTGACCGGTTGGTGGATCAGGTCCGTGAACCTCTTGATCCGCAAGGCCGACAGGGCCTGTTCCCCCAGTACCCAGGCCACTGCATCCGCCAGATTGCTTTTGCCGCTCCCGTTGGGGCCCACAATGGCTGTCAGACCGGGACTCAGTTCCAGGCGGGTAGTGGTCCCGAATGTCTTGAACCCCTTGAGGTGGATGGAGCGAAGTTTCATGATACGCCAAATGCGCTGTGCGGGTTCAGAGTAGCGCCACCAGGACACCGGCTGCGGTGGTTGCCAAACCGAGTCCCAGCACAGGTTTTTGCAGTGGCCATGCCATCGCCGGACAAAGACGGTGTTGCCAGAGCCATGGACTCAGGCCCAGATGGATTGTCCACAAGCCCGCCAGGAGCACGACCTGCCCCACCGGGATGGCGACCTGGGCAAAGTGCATCCAGCCGCTCGCCTCAGCCCACCCGATATCAGTGCCCAGCCCGGCCAAAAAGTACGCGACATAGTTGGCACTGTGTGCCACAAGCCAGGAACCGGTGAGGCCGCCGGTGACCAGCGAGCCGGCCGTGGCCAAGAGGGCACCGCCTGCCAGCAGAGTCCAACCCGAGACCGCCAGTGGACGGGCCGCAGTCTCGGCATGGTACAGCGCGAGCCACATGCGCCGCAATTCAAATCCCTGCGGCAGCAGCCTTTCCAGCAGGCCCATGTTCCAGATGCCCAACAGCATCAGAAAGCCGATCTGGGTGCCGATCCACAACAGAAACACCGTGACATGGCGTCCCGCAGGTCCGAACCGGGACGCCATGGCCGTGAAGGCCCACAATCCCATCCCTTGCATGCCGAGCATCATCCAGTACCGACCGCCCATGATCGGCATCAGACTGGTGAGCAGGGCAAAGAGCCCACACAGAAAGTAAAATGTCCAATCAGAGGTCGGACGGTAGATTGCCATGCAAGAGACAGTCTGACAATTTGAACGGTTGTGATGCGAAAGTTGGGCTATGGTAGTACATGCTTGAATTATTCAGTCCTTTTCATCTTTGGCGTGCGGACGTGTACGACCCGAGTCAATTGGGACTTTATGCCCATTATGCCGTCTGGTTCATCGGCGGCTCGGTCTTGGTGGAAACCCTGGTCAAGAGCGGCGAACAGTTCATTGCCAATGTCAAGGGCCGCGCCCTCTTCTGGTTCCAACTGAGGACCTTCTTCGGTTTGGGGCTGACCTACGCGCTGTGCTGCCTGACCATGTACCTGGTATTGACCACGGGGTTTGGACAACGCGTCGATATGCTGGCATTTGCCGGGGCCGTAGGTCTGGCGGTGCTGCCGCGGGTGTACGTGGTCTATGGCCTCATTCCCTATATCGGCCGGACCTTGCAGCGTTTACTTGACATATGGTCGCTGGTATTGCTGTTTCTGGCGCTGCGCCAGGGAGTGAATATAGAATCCGGGCAAGTGTGGATCCTGTGGGGAACCGGGTTGGGCTGTTACCTGGTGGTCCAGGGAGTGTTCAACTACAGGGCCGGTTTGCCACGCGTGGCAACGGGGAATACTGCGGCTTTGGTATGATGCGTTTGGGTGAATGAGGGGAACAGTATCGTGAGCGATATTCAGTTCGATGCGGCCTTTTGGCTATGGGCAGTGTTGCATTTGGCTCTGCTTTGGTTGGCTGTATATCCCATCATCATGTTGCGCGGTTTCGTGCGCAACGGCGGGAAGTTGACCATCCACTCCCGGTTGGTCCCTCCCGAAGGCAATGTCCGGCGGCAGCGCAGTCCGAATGAAGCCTATGTCCTGTTTCTTTCCGGCATCGGTCGGGTGTCTTCGCATACCTACAGCCAGCGGGAAAAAGGCATTTTGAACCGCATTGCCGACCTGTGCCCGCAGGCCGTCGTGCTGGATGATGTCTTTGCCTACTCCATCAACAATCTGCCGCTGACTGAAGAGCGGTCCCTGAGCGCCTTGTGGCGTTGGGCCATGCGGCAGAAACTCAAGAGGCGCAAACTGAATTCTCTGCTGGGATACATAATCAACCTCCGCAATATCGTGCAGGTCGCCACCTCGGGCGACAGGCGGTACTCCCAGGTCTACAACAAGGGCTTTTCCGATGTGCTGTCACATCACCTGCAGCAATACGGATACGATCTGGACAATCCCAAACCGCTGTTTCTGGTTTCCTACAGCGGAGCGGGTCAGATTGCGGCCGGCGCCATCCAGCCGCTGCGGGAAAACTACGGCCTGCCTGTATACGCCATGATGCTGGCCTGCTTTTTCACCGAGGGCCCGGGTGTGGTGAACGCCAATCACATCTGGGAGTTTGTTGGCACGCTGGACAAGGTGTATCGCTTCTTTCAGGCCGTGACGCCGAGCCGCTGGCTGCGGCTCAGCCACAACAATGCCTGGTCTCAGTATTTCCGGCAAGGCGGGGTGACCCAGGTGGATATGGGGGCCATGAAACACACCGGGCGGGGAGGATACCTGGACCGGAACAGCATACTACCCAACGGAATGCGCTACATCGATTACACGGCGTCACAATTTGCTGAAGTCATAAACAGCATCAGTACCCAACATGACCGAGAACAGGTGGCATAGTCACTTTAGCGCGCGTGAGGTTGCAACTGTGACGGCCCAACGCGTCAGGACCCGTTTTGCGCCCAGTCCCACGGGCTCTGTGCACCTGGGGTCCCTGCGGACGGCCCTTTTCGCTTGGCTCTGGGCCCGGCATTCCGGTGGAGATTTCGTGCTGCGGATCGAAGACACGGATACCAAGCGATTTGTCCCCGGCAGTATCGCCAGCATCATGGATGGCCTGCGCTGGTTGGGGCTGGATTGGGACGAGGGCCCGGATATAGGGGGACGGTTTGGTCCCTACACGCAAAGCCAAAGGGGATCGCTCTATCGGCACCATGCCCAGCAACTGATGGCTGCCGGCAAGGCCTATCGCTGCTTTTGTCCCCCGGAACGTCTGCGGAAACTGCAGGCTGCCCAGAGGGCAGCCCGGCAGCAACCCAAATATGACGGTGCCTGTCGGGATTTGCCCGATACTGACGCGGCCGCCCGGGCGGCCGCGGGCGAACCGTTCACGGTCAGGTTGCGCCTGCCCGCACGTGAAAAGATCACGGTCCCTGATGTCATTCGCGGCGATATTGTGGTCTCGCCATCCACGCTGTCGGATCCCATTCTGATCAAGAGCGATGGCATGGCGGTCTACCACCTGGCAGCTGTAGTCGACGACCACTGCATGCAGATATCCCATGTGCTGCGCGGCGAGGAATGGATATCCACTGCACCGTACCATGTGTTGCTGTATGAAGCGTTTGGTTGGGATATGCCGGTCTGGGTTCATCTGCCGGTCATCCTGAATCCAGACGGCAAGGGCAAGATGAGCAAGCGACACCAGGGCGCACAGCAAAGGCCGGTCCACCTGGAGGATTTCGTGACTGCCGGCATCCTGCCCGATGCCATGTTCAATTTCCTGTCCCTGCTGGGCTGGACTCCGGATGCATCGGCAGAGATCTTCACCCGCCAGGAGCTGATTGACAGGTTTGAACTGCACATGCTCTCCCCTTCGGCGGCCCAAATGCCCTACGACAAACTGGACTGGATGAATGGGGAATATCTGCGCAGACTGTCCCCGCAAGAGTTCAGAACCGTATCCACCCCATTTCTGGCCCGCGCGTTTGGCATACCGGAGGCCACAGTGGAGAACATGGCAAGGCTGGACTATGTCTTGCCCGAAATCCAGACCCGGGTCAAGACGCTGGGAGAGGTCTCCGGCTGGTTGACCTGGGCCTTTCAGTCTGCTGCCGCCATGGAGTACAACCCCCCTGACGTGTTAATCGGGCGCAAGTTGGATGCGTGGCAGAGTGCGGAGGTGCTGGAAACCTGCGATGAGCTGCTGGATGAGGCGGTCCCGTTTGAACCCGATGTCTTGCGAGACCTGTTGCAGGTGGCGGCACAGGCATCGGCCATGAAACTGGGCAGTTTCCTGGGGCCCGTACGGGGAGCCATCTCCGGGTCCAAAGTGTCTCCCCCCTTGTTTGAAATGATGGCGACCCTAGGCCCGCAGGAGTGCCAGGAGAGGATCCGCCGGGCTCATGCAGCACTCGCGGCGCAGTGCGTGCCCGTTCCGTGACGGCGGGCGGCCGATCTCCGTGTTTTTGCCTGTCCAGTGCGCGCCGGGCAGCGCAGGTTGGCAACATCGTTCGGAGATCGCATATACTGTGAGAGTCTCTGTAGACGGAGACCTTTGGGGGATAGTTTAATCGGCAGAACACATGACTCTGGATCATGTAGTCGGGGTTCAAATCCCTGTCCCCCAGTCCCCCGCTTTGCATCGCGGCGTTCCGACCGCGATGATCGTCCCGTTGTTTGCCTTTGTAAGCCGTACAGTGAACGGAAGTGTCTGAAATCCGGACCTTGGCGGCGTGTATGGGAGAGCACATTTCTGATCTCCTGTCCACCCTGGATGCCCGCCAACGCCAGTCCCTGCTTCTGGACTTTGCCGCGGAAGCGGAACGTACCTTCTGGGATTACACCCCGCGCGCACGGCGCGGCCTGTCCTTGCGTGACATGGACCGGCCACAACAGCAGATTGTCACCCGGCTGCTGAAAACCGCGTTGAGTCACCGCGGTCTGAATACCGTCTCGATCATCATGGCGCTGGAGACCATTCTGGATGCCCGCGAGAATTTTGCCCGTCCCCTGCCAGGGCGGGATGTCTCCAACTACGTGCTGACCGTTTTTGGCGTGCCTGACGACCGGGAACCGTGGGGATGGCGTTTTGAAGGCCACCACGTATCCTTGCACTACACCATTTCGCAGGGCCTGGTCGTATCCCCCTTTCCCCTGTTTTTCGGTGCCAATCCGCGCGAGTGCGAGTTGGCGGGAGGCCTGCCCTTGCGGCCGCTGCGGGAATTTGAGGATGGGGCCCGTGAACTCCTGCATGGGCTGGACACGGAACAGCAAGGCCGGGCCCTGCTGACACCGCATGCTCCCCGCGACATCATGATGGGCAATCGGTCCCAGGTGGAATATGGAAAACCGCCGTTGTTCGCGGTACATCCCTGGCAACGGGAGACAGGGGCATCGGACCACGATTTGCAGGCGCTGTCCCTGGAGCAGAAGGCCGCCGGCATCGATGCCCGCGATCTTTCGGCGGTCCAAGCCACCCAGCTGATCCGGTTGATTCGAAAGTATTTGGAATGTCTGCCCGACAGTCTGGCCGCCGCGGAAAGCCGGAGATTGGGGAACCCGCTGGATCGGCCACTCCATTTCGCCTGGGCCGGCAGCCGGATTTTGGGCGAAGCCTGCTATTACCGCATTCAGGCCCCCAACTTCCTGATTGAATTCGACAACTATCAAAACGATGCCAACCATGTGCATGCGGTTTGGCGGGATCCGGCCAACGACTTTGGCCGCGACCTGCTGGCGCGGCATTACGCCGTACATCACTGACTCCCCGACTGTGCGTTGAAGGCCAATCCGAAGGCATTTTGATAAGATTCCGGCGTGGTTTTTCCCCACTTGCTGGCCATGTCCGATTTACCCTTGCCCGTGACCCAGGACCCTGCGCCCACCGGCACCGCGCCCGGTCCGGATTTCATCCGGGCCCGGATTCGGGCCGATCAGGCGGCCGGAACATTCGACGGCCGGGTGGTTACCCGGTTTCCCCCCGAGCCCAACGGTTTTCTCCACATCGGACACGCGAAAGCGGTGCTGCTCAACATGGGGCTGGCGCGTGAATTCGGCGGTCAGTTCAACCTGCGCTTTGATGACACAAACCCCCAGAATGAGGCGCCCGAGTTTGTGCAAGCCGCCCAGCATGACCTGACCTGGCTGGGGGTTCAATGGGATGGCGCCCCCAAGTTTGCTTCGGAGTATTTTGAACAGCTGTACCGCTGGGCCATCGATTTGATTGTCAAAGGCAAAGCCTATGTAGACGATCTCGCGGCAGACCAGATCCGGGCATACCGCGGTACTTTGACCGAGCCGGGCCGGAACAGCCCCTATCGCGACCGATCGGTCCAGGAAAATCTGGACCTTTTTGCCGGCATGCGCGCGGGAGACTTTCCCGATGGGGCCAGGGTCTTGCGGGCTAAAATCGATATGGCCTCGCCGAATCTGAATATGCGGGACCCGGTCCTCTACCGCATTCTGCGGGCAACGCACCACCAGACCCAGGACACATGGTGCATATATCCCACCTACGACTGGGCCCACGGTCAAAGCGACTCGATTGAAGGCATTACGCATTCCATCTGCACACTGGAATTCGCGGATCACAACCTGCTGTATCAATGGTTCCTGCAAACGCTGGACCTCTATGCTCCGGTGCAGATTGAATTTGCCCGGCTGGAGCTGACGCATACGGTGGTCAGCAAGCGCGTGATCAATACGTTCATCCAGCAAGGTCTGCTGGAGGGCTGGGATGATCCCCGCATGAGTACGCTGGCCGGCTTGCGCCGGCGCGGCGTGCCCGCGGCGGCTATTCGGGAGCTCTGCCGACAAGTGGGCGTGGCCCGGACGAACAGCATCGTCGAGACACAGCTCTTTGACCATTGTGTGCGTCAGGAACTCAACGCCACGGCTCTGCGCTGCATGGGAGTCCTGGACCCCGTGAAACTGGTGGTGACCAACTATCCCGAGGGGCAGCGCGAGGAGTTCGCGGCCGTCAACAATCCGGAAGACGAAAGGGCCGGGACACGGCTCGTCACTTTCAGTCGTGAGTTGTACATTGAAAGGAACGATTACCAGGACAACCCTCACCGCCGGTTCCATCGCCTGGCCATTGGCAAACGCGTGCGTCTGCGCTATGCCTACATCGTAACCTGCACCGGGGTCCGGCACAACGCGGCGGGGGAAGTGGTGGAAGTGCATTGCACCTACGATCCGGCCACGCGCGGCGGCTCCACCCCCGATGGCAGCAAGGTGCGCGGCACTATCCACTGGGTGGATTGCGGCACGGCGCTGGATGCCGAAGTGCAGCTGATCGATCATCTTTTCCTGGCCCCCCATGTGACCTATATGAAGGCTCAGGAAGCCATTGAGGTTTTCAATCCGGATTCCCGTCAGATCATCACGGGGGTCAAGGTGGAACCCGCCGTGGTCCAGGCGGCCCGGGCCGACACCATCCAGCTGGAACGCCAGGGATATTTCCGCCAGGACAGCAAGGCCGCACCGGATCGGATTTCCTTGATACGCACAGTGGCACTCCGTGATTCCTGGAAAAAGATTGCCCGCCGGGCCGGCTGAAGTGGTGCCGGTCGCACTCCCGCCGGCCGCGCGATGCCCCGTGCTCTGGTACCGCTAAGTCATGGGCACGGGGCCAACAGTGCAGAAAATCGTGATTTCAGCTGCCTTGGTCGGCTCGCGGCCGACCAAGGCGATGAATCCGGCCGTGCCCTATGCGCCCGCCGAGATTGCGCAGAGCGCCTGGGAGGCATTCCAGGCCGGGGCCGCCATAGTGCATATCCATGTGCGCGATCCCGAGACCGGCCGGCCCAGCTCAGATATCCGCCTGGTACGTGAGACGGTGGAACGTATCCGTGACCGCTGTCCCGTACTCATAAACCTCACCACGAGTGGCTTCGATCTGGAAGATCAGAGTGTGGACGCCAGACTGGCCCCCTTGGCCTTGCATCCGGATCTCTGCTCTCTGGATGTAGGTTCGCTCAATTTCGCGGATCGCCCTTTCCTGAATCCACCGGATTGGGGGATGGCTGCCGCCCGTCGTACCCAGGAGCTCGGGGTCAAGCCGGAACTGGAAGTCTTTGATATGGGCCAGGTGTACCAGGCCCGGCATCTTGTGGACATGGGGCTGGTGGATCCGCCACCGTGGTTTCAGTGCTGCCTGGGTATCAAATGGGGATTGCCGGCCACCATTGAAAATCTGGTCTTCATGCACCGTCACCTTCCGACCGGGGCGGAGTGGTCCGTCTTGGGCGTGGGGGCCGCCCAACTCCCGCTGACTACGGTGGCCCCTTTGCTGGGCGGCCATATCCGGGTGGGGTTTGAAGACAATCTGTACTATGCCCGGGGGCAGCTGGCCCGTAACAACGCCCAGCTGGTAGACAGGGCCGTGCAGATTCTGGCACTGTTGAATCTGCAGGTGGCAGATGTAGACGATGCACGCGGCATATTGGGGCTGGCCTGATGTCACGGTCCCCCGGCAGCAAGGTCGAAAGGCAGGAGATTCCCATCCATGGACTTGTTTGAATACCAGACAAAGCAACTTTTCCGTCAGGCGGGCCTGGCGGTCCCCGACGGAGAAGTGGCGGCCACACCGATGCAGGCCAAGACCTTGGCGGCCCGGTACGGCCCTACGGTTGCGGTCAAGGCGCAGGTCCTGACAGGGGGGCGCATGAAGGCCGGCGGCATTCGCATCGTGTCTTCCCCGCCAGAGGCGGAACAGGCAGCTCAGGCCATTCTGGGCATGGATATCAAGGGACACACGGTCCGCCAGGTCCTGGTCGAGGCCGGATCGGACATCGTCCAGGAGATTTATCTCGCTGCCATGGTGGACCGAGATACCCAAAGCGTGACGCTGATGGCCAGTGCTGCCGGCGGCATTGACATTGAAGAGGTAGCCGCGGCCACACCCGAGAAAATCCGGCGCGTTTCCCTGCACCCCTTGCTGGGCTTGCGTGCCTATCAGGGTCTGCAGTTGGCCAAGGAACTGGAGCTGCCGGGGCCGCTCTGGTCGACCTTTGCCCAGGTCAGTCGCGGTCTGTTTGAGGCCATGACGGCCAATGATGCCGATTTGGCGGAGATCAATCCGTTGATTGTCAACCCGCGGAATGAGCTGGTGGCGTTGGACGGGAAAATGAGCATTGACGACAACGCGCTGCCCCGTCAGGCGCACCTGGTCACGCCGGAGACGGAAGCGACCGACAATGTCCTGGAACAGCGGGCCAAGGCTGCCGGTCTCAACTTTGTGCACCTGGGGGGCGATGTTGCGTGTATGGGCAACGGGGCCGGTCTGGCCATGGCGACCATGGATGCCATCCAGTACTTCGGGGGCAGTCCCGCCAATTTCCTGGACATAGGTGGGGGCGCCACCATCGAACAGGTGACGCAAGCCCTGGAGATCATGACCAGCGATCCGGCTGTGAAAGCGCTTCTGATCAATGTCTCCGGGGGCATTACCCGTTGTGACGAAGTGGCCACCGGCATCGCCGCCGCCATGCAGCAGAATCACGTGGACATTCCGTTTGTCACGCGGCTGGTAGGCACCAATGAAGAGCAGGCCCGGGAAATTCTGGCTCCCTACCAGGTCACTTTCGCCCACACTTTCACCGAAGCGGCGCAAGGGGCCGTAAACTTGGCCAGGGGACGCAGCTAGATGAGCATTCTGATTGACAAGAGCACCCGTGTGCTGGTGCAAGGCCTCACGGGCCGCCAAGGCAATTTTCAGGCCCAACGCATGCAGGCCTACGGGACCCAAATCGTGGCCGGGGTGACGCCGGGGAAAGGCGGAACGCGGTCCTTGGGCGTGGCGATCTATGATACCGTGGCCGAGGCGCGGACCGCCGAGAAGATTGATGCCACCATCATTTTCGTGCCGGCCCCCTTTGCCGCCGACGCCATGATTGAGGCCGCCGCGGCCGCAGTGCCCCTGATCGTCTGTATCACGGAACATGTGCCGGTGCACGACATGATCAAGGTAAGGGAATACGTACGCCTGCAGGGCTGCCAGTTGCTGGGACCCAACTGCCCGGGACTGATCTCGCCCGGCCAGTCGCAGATTGGCATTATGCCCAACCACGTGTTCCGGAAGGGTACGACCGGCATAGTGAGTCGCTCGGGCACCCTGACCTACGAGGTGGCCTTTGCGTTGTCCCGCAAAGGCCTTGGGCAGAGTACAGTCATCGGTATTGGGGGTGATCCTGTCAAGGGGCTGGACTTTGTCGATACGCTGCAGCTCTTTGACGCCGATCCCGGGACCCGGCACATCGTCATGATTGGGGAGATTGGCGGTATGGACGAACAGAAGGCGGCCCGGTATGTGCAGGAGCACGTCCGGAAGCCTGTAATCGGCTTCGTGGCCGGCATTTCGGCGCCGCCCGGCCGCCGTATGGGACATGCCGGTGCCATTGTGTCAGGTGGCGCGGACACATCCGCTGCGGCCAAGATTGAGACTTTGCAGGCCTGCGGGTTGACAGTGGCCGAGCACCCCGAGCAAATTGCCGATCTCATACCCGTATAAGCCCCGCCCGCCGGGCCAGCTGCAAAATCGATCATCGGGTTCCCGCACACCAGGACCGTGGCATTGCAGGCGATGCGGGACCAGGCATGGAGGGGTACGGCCTTATGGGGGGCGCTCCCAAAGCCGTGTATACTGGAATTCTGCGCTGCCACTCCCAACACGGTCAAGGCAGCGACTGCGGCGTTGTGTCCACCTTCCAGCAAACGGCCGGACTTGCAGTATTGCAGAATACAGTGACAAGCACTTTAGCCACTCTTGAGTCCCGCTGGGGCGGAGGTTCATTGTCATGAACGGGGAAAGGGACATTTCTGCCAGTCAAAGCACGGTCTATGCTCCGTCGGAAGTTGTGGTAGCCAATGCGGAGTGCCCCGATTACCTGCAGGTCAGAGAAACTGCAGCACAGGATCCGACAGCCTTTTGGGAGACCCAGGCCCAGGAATTGCTGGATTGGTTTCAGCCCTTTACCCGGGTCCTGAACGATTCCCAGGCACCCTTCTTCAAATGGTTTGAAGACGGAAAGACCAATATCGCTTTGAACGCTCTGGATCGGCACATGACCACCTGGCGCAAGAACAAGGTGGCTTTTGTGTGGGAGTCTGAACAGGGGAAGACGCGGACTTACAGTTATCTGCAGCTGGGGCAGGAAGTGAACCGCTTTGCCAATGTCCTTAAAGCCCAGGGCGTCCAGCGCGGCGACACGGTAACCATTTACATGGGCCGCGTGATGGAATTGGTCATTGCCATGCTGGCCACGACCAAGATTGGGGCTGTGCACAGCGTGGTCTACGGCGGGTTCAGCGAACAGGCCCTGGCGAGCCGGATTGAGGATTGCCAAAGCAAGGTGCTAATCACCTGTGACGGAGCCTGGTTGCGCGGCAAGACCGTGGACCTTAAGGACATTGCGGATGCCGCAGTGGCCCGGTGCCCCATTGTCGAAAGCATGATCGTGATCCGGCGCACAGCACAGGAGGTGACGATGGTGCCCGGTCGGGACCACTGGCTCCATGAGCTGTTGGCTGATCCGGACATCGGCCCCCTGTGTGAAACCGCCGTCATGTCGGCCGAGGACCCGCTCTTTATCCTCTATACCTCGGGTACCACCGGCAAGCCGAAGGGGGTCCTGCACACCCATGGAGGATACCAGGTACAGATCGCCACTACGCTCCAGTATGCCTTTGACATGAAGGACGAGGATGTATGGTGGTGCGCTGCCGATCCGGGCTGGATCACGGGGCACAGCTACATCGTGTATGGGCCCTTGATTCTGGGCGCCACCAGTGTCATGTACGAAGGGGCGCCGGGCTATCCGCAGCCGGATCGCTGGTGGGAGATTGTGGATCGGTACGGCGTGACCATACTCTATACGGCCCCTACGGCCATCCGCGGTCTGATGCGCTTCGGCGAGGAATGGCCCTTGCGCCACCGTCTGGATTCGCTGCGTCTGCTGGGTACGGTGGGCGAACCCATCAATCCTGAAGCCTGGCGCTGGTATCACCGCCTGGTGGGCCGGGATCGATGTCCCGTGATTGATACCTGGTGGCAAACCGAGACCGGCGGCTTCATGATCACGCCGACGCCGGTGGTACCGCTCAAGCCCGGCAGCGCCACGCTCCCCTTTGCGGGGGTGCTCGCCGATGTAGTGGACGACACCGGCCATTCCTGCAGGGCCAACGAAGAAGGTTCCCTGGTCATCAAGCATCCCTGGCCGGGCATGTTGCGTACGGTCTGGGGAGATCCCGATCGCTATGTGGAGCAATACTGGTCTGCCTTCCAGGACCAGGGTTGGTACTTCCCGGGCGACAGTGCGCGCAGGGATGAAGACGGATATATCTGGATCATTGGCCGGATGGATGATGTCATCAAAGTGAGCGGGTATCGGCTGGGTACGGCCGAGATCGAGAGTGCCCTGGTCAGTCATCCCCATGTGGCCGAAGCCGCGGTGATTGGCCTGCCCGACGCGCTGCGCGGGAACCGCATCAGCGCGCATTGCATTCTCAACGAGGGTGTCTCCGATTCGGCGGATTTGGTGGATGCCCTGAAGTTGCATGTCCGCCATGAAATCGGTCCCATAGCGGTACCGCAGGACATTGTATTCACTGCATCCTTGCCCAAGACACGCAGCGGAAAAATCATGCGCCGGCTGCTGAAGGCACAGGCGCTGGGCGAACCCCTGGGGGATACAAGCACGTTGGAAGCCTGATGACTCTTGTTCATTTCTTTAATCTTTAAGGAGACGGCAATGTTGATCAAAGCCAAGCAACTGTTGGGGGTTTTGTTGGGTGTATGTGCCCTGGCCCTTGTCCTGGCGGGGTGTACCTCCGAGGGCCCCGCACTCATTCCCTGTAGCGAAATGGCTCCGGACACTTCCGGTGCCATGCCGGACTTGGGCGGTTGTGAATTGCGCGTTGCAGTCGAGAACGCCTATCAACCCTTCAATTTCATTGATATCGAGACCGGCGAGGGCATAGGATATGACTATGACGCCTTTGCCGAGATTTGTCATCGGCTCAATTGTGTGCCGACCTACATTGAGACCAGTTGGGATGCCATGGTCGCCGTAATGTCAGGCGAGGGCGAGTTCTCGACTTTTGATGTGGGCGCGGATGGCATCACCATTACGGCCGAACGGGGCCAGCATGTGGATTTCTCGATTCCGTTCATATCCACAGAACAGGTCCTGCTGGTGCGGTTGGATGAGGATCGCTTTGCCCAGCCCGATGAATTTGCGGCGATCGCCGAACTGATCATTGGCACCCAGCTGGGCACCACCAACTACTATGCTTCGGTGGATCTGGTGGGCGAAGATCGGATTGTGGCCTATGACCAGTTCGGGACCGCGGTCCAGGCTTTGCTGAGTGGCGATGTGGATGCCGTAATGATCGACAGCGTCGCGGGCATGGGTTACATGGGGGCCAATGCCGACCAGTTGAAGGTGACCGGCGCTGCCGTCCAGAATGAGGAGTTGGGTTTCATTCTGGCCAAGGACAGCCATCTGACCTCAAGCATCAACCATGCACTGGCGGCCATGGAAGAGGACGGCACACTCCAGGAGCTCTTTGACAAGTGGTTCTAGCATCGTGACAGAATGACTCTGCCCCACATGGGCGGAAGTCCTGCAAGGCGGCAGCGAGCTGGCTCACTGCCGCCTTTTTTGTTCCCGCTGGCTGATGCTGTACGGGATGTTTATGCCGGTTGCCGACTGTCCGGCCCGTGGGCCTGTGCAGACCTGCAGCCTGCGGGCAAGTCAACAGCTACCGATCCCGCAGAATGAAGCAGGCCGAAAATTTCTTTTTGGCAACAGAGGCTGTCTGCCGTCAGAGGACACCGGTGTCGTGTCTGGCCATGGTGTGCGCAACAGCCTCCATTGTCCCCCCATCCCCTCCCGTGCAGGCTGGCTCAGCATCAGGTGACTCTGCGATAGAGAAACCAGTATGATGCCGGCGGAAATGCACCCGCATATGCAATGTTCCAAATGAAATCTCCCTTTTCGGTCCTGGTTCTGATCCGGGCATCCACCTCTTGCAGGGCCCCGTTCGCCGCCGTCCAGCCGAACCGATCGCCCAGACGTTGAATGCGGGACCGTTGAGCCATTTCGGTGGCAAACAGGGTGGGGCCTGGATGGCCTTCCTTCGTCCAGCTCTCCAGATTCCAGCGCAAGCTGTCCAGTCGTGCCTTGATTTCTCTGTGGGCCAGTTTCTCTGTACGGTGCGCGAATGTACGGAGCTGGGATTCACCGACCCTGGCGAGTTCCGCATCCGCCGGCGAATAGCTTTCAGGTCGCTGGGCAATCAGGGCTTCCCAGACTGCGCGGTGTTCCAGAAAGTCGCCCAAAGACATCAGATGCTGCAGAAACCGGCCTGCATCCTCCACGCGCACCTGTCGGTACACCAGTTGGCTCATGAGATAGTCTTCCAGTACACTGGCTTCGGTGGCCAGGACGGCTCTGATGCGTTGCGGGATCTCAAACATGGGACTGTCCTCCGAACCGGCTTCTGTTCTTTCCTGATAACTCCGTCCAAATCAATTTCATATCGTGTGCCGACAGCCGCACGCTATTGTAGTTTGCCGGCACCGACTGGGTGGGCAAAAGAACACATTATCCGGGGCCTGCCGCATTGTGCATTGCACCCACCATGCCACTTTGACCGCGAAGCCGCAGGGCGTCAGGTCCCAAAGGACTTGATGCTGTGGCCCAGGCCCTGGGGATATCGGCAACCGGACTTGTATGCCCGGCTTGCCGTTGGCGAAACTGCCTATGTGCCCTGCCCGGGTCGTCATCTCCGCGGCACACTGTTGCAGCGAGATGCCAGACTCCCGTCGAGGCCCGTGTCGGGGATGGTCGATGTCAGGGCACCACCGCGTCCGCATAACTCCCGGAGCGCCTCTGACCTTGCGATCTGCCGCTTTGCCGGGGCACCGGACCGGTTGGGCTGCAGTCCCGCGCGTAACGGAAATTTCTGCCCACGATTTTCAGTCCTCCCGACTCCAGCCGGGATCCAGTCCTGCTCTGCAGTGCTGATTTCATCCTTGAAGCCGGTGGCCCAGGAGCCTGCCAAACGGCGCAAGGTGGCCAGACCCAGCTGTCGGCCGTTGTGGCAAAGACATCGGAGGTTGTCTCGGGCCGGATCGACTGCAAGATGCAGAAGGCGGTTGGTGGCTGTCACCCGATCTCTGTGAACGTGCTCAACAAGAGCAAGAGGAAGTTGTACAGCGCATGCGTGGCAATGGCAGGTAAGAGCCCATAACGCTCCCGAATGACGCCAAAAGCAAAACCCAAAATGAGAACCACCAGCAGACCGTCTGTAGCATACTGAAAGGCATGGGCCGCGGTAAACAGAACGTTGGAGAAGACCAGTCCCAGGCGCGGTTGCATAACCCCCCGCACGAACATTTCCTCACTGACACCGGCGCTCACGCCCAGCAACAACATCCCCAAAGGATGCCAAGGCAACCCGGCGATCTCGGCAAACCGTTCCGCATCGGTCACGGGAATGCCCAGTGACCGCCAGATCTGTTCAATCAGTGCGCCCAGGCCAATGCCGACTCCCACCAACAGGCCCGAAAACAGCAACGGCGCCAGCAGCCTCTCCCCGGTCAATTTTGTGAAACCCAGCCGGGCCAGGGATTGCCGCAGATCCAGGGAGCGACTGAACCCTACCGCCAGCAGCATGGCCGGCACGCTCAGCAACGCAGTGGCCAGAAGGGACACATTGCGGGCCAACGCGCTCTGACTCACTTCCTCTTCCACGGGAAGCCGATAAAACACGGGTTCTCCAAAGGGCACAAGACTGAGCACAGACAAAAACACGGTGGCGAAACCCATGGCCACGGCAAAGGCATGGGCAAAGTCGCCGGCGTCAATAGGCAGGAAACGGGCCAGGCGGGATCTGACCTGTGGCACGAAGAGCAAGCCGGACAGGGCCAGTATCGCCAGACCTCCTGCCCCAATTCCCGAAGTGTCCAGATCGGATGCTGTCCCGCCTTCCGTGAGGACCGCGACGGAGGCAAAAAACAGAATGAGCAGAGCCAGCGCGGTGTAACCGGAAAAAAGCAGCAGGATCCGCAGGAACAGGTTCTGGCGGGCTTCTCTGATGCCCAGCACAATCATGCCCAGGAGCAAAGGCGAAGCGCCCAGACCGAACGCGGTGACCACGGCACTGTCTGTTATGCCCAGAACATACTCGATGCCCAAGGCGATCCCCAGGCCCACGCTCAGGAGGGCCACTAGCAGAAACAGGGTGGTGCCCAGTCGGGGATGCCAATGGCCCCAGGCAGACCACCGGGTCTCCAGCATGATCAGACCTCTTTCAAGCATCAGGTGTTTCCAGAATGATCGTCACGGGGCCATCGTTGGTCAAGGACAGCTCCATGACGGCGCCAAAGACGCCCGTTTCGACTTTCACATGTCTGCGGAGCCGCTGGGTGACCTCAGTATAAAGCGCGCGGGCCAGTTCGGGCGCCGCCGCTGCACTGAAATTCGGCCGTCGGCCCTTGCGTGCATTGCCCAACAAGGTAAACTGACTTACCAGCAGCACTTCTCCCTGCACATCCAGCAAACTGCGATTCATGCGTCCTGCGCTGTCCGGGAAGATCCGCAAATGCCATATCTTGGCACACAGCCAATCCACCTCATGGAGGGTATCCCCTTGCGCTACACCGAGCAACACCAAAAGCCCTGTGCCGATTTTCCCGACGACTCGCGTGTCAACCTTGACGGCAGCCGCGCTGACGCGTTGCACCACCGCTTTCACTGCTGGACTCCCGTACAGCCAGCAGCCGGCAGGACCGTAGAGGGCAACACCGCCGCCTTCACTGGATGTCGATCCGCTGCAATTTGCCCAACTGCACAATGAAAGGCTCTTCCTCCCGGGGGCTTACCAATATCATGAAGCCTTTTTCAAAGGTCTGGACGACAGCGGCCACTTGTGCCGGAGGTCCCAGCGGTGTACCCAGCCGACTGCGCAAACTGACGCTGATACGGGCCGGCCGGGTGTCTATCGAATCCAGGATCGGTGCAAAGAAATCCAGGTCGGCTTCAGGCATTTCCTGGTCCGAAGCGGTGCCGGGATCGCGGGCCGACGCATTGAATTCTTCAGGACTGACGTAAAAAAAATCCCACTCGGGATAGCGAAAGAAGGCCGTTTCGGCTCCTGGCGGCCGGGGCCGACGTTCGGTGCCGTCATCCAGCAGGAAGGTTACATAGACCCGCCGGAGCTGCAACATAAAGAAAATGTCGCCCCACTGAAAAGACTGCATCATCATGGTGCTCCACGAGGGGACGGAAGCCTGACAGCCGAAGTCCGCCAAGGCATTGAACTCCTGAAACACTTCCTCGAAACCGACATGCAGACCGAAATCCCGACACAGGGTCAAAGAGCTGTCCGGTACCGCGGTAGATGCAGGAAGGGCCGGGGCCAGAACCGGATCAAGAGGCAGTACATGGCCCGCATTGCGCGCCAGCACGAAGTCATCGCTCACCCAGCCGCGCAACCCGGTCTGTTTAAGATGCTCCGAGAGATCGACTTCCCACCAGTTTCGAGAGGTATCCACGCCCGTTATGGGCAACAGCTCCAGATTGGGCATCAGCGCCAACACGGGAAAGCCCACGCCCGGTCCTGCCCGGACATTGACGCCTTCGGCCGTGTTGACCACGGCATACGGCACCAGGGTAGGGGTTTCCTGGGGCAGAAGCGGTACAGCCGCTATGCGGGGCAATTCGGGTGTCGATGCGGATATTCCATCCCCCACATTCCCGGAGGCAACAGGCAGAAGATCGCCGGTCCGGTCGGCAGAGTATAGCAAGCCATGGGTTGCGCTTTCAACACCCAATCGGCTTGTCGCCTGCGAGCGGACCAACACCAGGCTGGAAGCGACCAGGACCAGAAACAGCAGTAGCCCCGTCAGGATACCCCCGGAGGCGTGTCCGGATCGTCTCCACCGGGTCATGCGGAAGAGAGCCAATGTCCTGGAACCCAGTGTCTGGGGCAACCAGGGTGAGGTGTCCAGGACCGGCATGGTGTGCGTGACCGCCTCCGGCACTCCTTGCGCGGTCCAGTCCGCAGGCCCAATTTCGGCGCTGCGGCCTATATCGGCCAGATGCTGTGCCAGCTCGTGGGCACTCTGCAGTCTCGCTTCCGGGGATTTGGCCAGACAGGCCTGGAGCAAATCGAGCAGGGACCGGGGCAGCGTCACCAGTTGCAGATCGCGACTCCGGACGTCGAACTCCACATGCACGTGTTTGTAGAGGATCTCGGATGTCGTACCGGTAAAGAGGTCCCGGCCGACGATGCAGCGGTAGAGAATGAGGCCGAGGGCGTAAATGTCCGCACGGCTGTCTACGGGAAAGGCGCCGGAGCATTGCTCGGGTGCCATATAGACGGGAGAACCCACCGTGCGCCCGGGCACTGTAATCTCCGGCATGTCCAGGGCCCAGGCAATGCCGAAGTCGGTCAGCAGGGGGACTACGGGATAGTCCAGAGAGGCCATCAGGATGTGGTTCTGGTCCAGCACTGTGGAGGGTCTGATCAGGATGTTGCTGGGCTTGACATCCCGGTGCACCAGCTTTTCACTGTGGGCATAGGCCAGCGCTTCGGCAATAGGAGCCAGGAAGGCACAGGTCTCGGCGAAGTTGAGTTGGTTTACATCCCGCAGCAGGTCCGCGAGCGTATCTCCAAAGACCAGTTCCATGGCGATGTAGCCCACGTCATGTTCCGTAAATGTGCCGACCTGGTAAGTCTGCACAATGTGGGAATGCTGCAGCCGGCTGGCGATTTGGGTCTCGATCTGAAACCGCTGCCGTGCCACTTCATCCGCATGCGCGTGCATCACCTTCAGGGCAATGGCCCGGTCTTCTACCGTGTCGAAAGCCTGGTAGACAGTGGATGCGCCGCCACTGCCAATGGGGCGGTAGATGTGAAACCGTCCGATACGCTGTCCGGACAGCGTATCGGCGCCGGCTCTCCGGCCGGCACCGACCGAGAGTAAACTGCGGACTGGAGCCGCCCCCGGCGTGCTGTCCCTGGGCAATTTGTGGCCTGGAGGTTGACTATCGCCCATATTCCATACACAATGGACTGCAGGCCACCGGGCTCCCGGGGTGACAAGGATGTAACATAGGTGCCTGATTCACATTGTCGATCGGAGTGGGTGTGCGATGATGCGGAAAAGCCATGTCCCTGGTGGGTAAACTCGTCTGCCTGGATGGCCCGCAACGGGGCCGTTCCATCGCCCTGCACCAGAAAAAGACAGTGGTCGGCCGGGCACCAGACTGTGACATAGTGCTTGATGATCGCTTCGCCTCCCGGGTCCACGCCTCCATTACCCGCCGGGAAGACGCCTTTATAGTGGAGGATGCAGGCAGCAAGAACGGTGTCATGCTCAATAACAAGCGGCTGGGGGAAGGCACCAAAGGGATTCTAGCGGATGGCGTGGTGGTGACTTTCGCGCAGACGCGCTTCAAATTCGAAGACCCGGCAGCAACCATGACGAACCTGGAGGTGGCACCTGCCTTGGCGGGCCCGCGACTGGTAGTGCATGAGGCCACGCGTCAGGTCAGGGTCAATGGCGTTCTGTTGCAGCCCCCGTTGAGTGTAAGGCAGTTTGAACTGTTGCAGTGCCTGTACCTGCGCCGCGGACAGGCACTCAGCAAGGATGAAATTGCCGCTGCTGTCTGGCCCGACGATGCTGAACCGGTACCGGACAACAACATTGATCGGTTGGTCAGCAGGGTACGGGTGCGCCTCGCAGAGGCCGCCGGGGAGCATCAATTCATCACCACGATCCGTGGCTTTGGATTTCGCCTGGAAGACGGGACCGACGGGGAATAGCCGGTGTCTTCGTCCTGTGCGCATGCGCATTACTCGTTTCAAGTCTGTAGGATTTCGCCGATGTCTCTCTCTTTGTATCAAAAAGCCCAGGCCTTGCAGGCAGCCAACACCCCCATTGCCATCGCCACCATTGTGGCGGTCAAGGGGTCCGTGCCCCGCGAAGTAGGAGCCAAGATGCTGATTCATCCCATGGGGTTGCACGAAGGTACAGTCGGGGGCGGATGCGGCGAGGCCGATGTGATCCGGGCAGGGCTGGAAGTCATACACGACGGACAACCGCGGACCGTGAGGGTAGACCTTACCGAAGAAATTTCCATGGAAAGCCTGGGAGTCTGCGGGGGCATCATGGATGTGTTCGTGGAACGGCTGCAGCAGGGGCAGGCAGACTGATCCCGGGGCACGGCCCAACCCGGAGTCTGCTCCGCGGGGCATCGGCCCACTGCCGCGTACCAGGCTGCCCGAGAGCCACAACGCCATGAAATCCTGTCTTCTGGCCTCGCTGGTTGCCAGCGTCGAGTCCGGCGCGGCGGTGGCATTGGTGACCTGCACCACCGCGGCCGCGGAGTCGCGCTGGACAGTGGGACAGCAGAGCCTGGTCTGGATTGCAGCAGACAGGGAGTGGGCAGGCGATCTGCATTTGCAACCGGAGACAGTCAGGCAAGTGCAGGCGGTGATCAGGGCCCGGCAGTCGCAAATTCTGACCCTGGAGGCAGGAGAGGCGCGGAGCTCTCTGTTTGTGGAGGTCCATGCGCTTCCCTGTCATCTGCTGATCGTGGGGGCCGGACACATTGCCGTGCCCTTGGCCCGGTTGGGGACGCTCTGCGATTTTTCCGTTACGGTGCTGGACGACAGGCCCCAGTTCGCCAATCCGCAGCGTTTTCCGGAAGCCGATGCCGTGATTGCCGGCGATTTCATTCCCGCCTTGCGGGAACTGCGTCAACAGAACAGGCTGGACAGTCAGACATACATTGCCTTGGTAACCCGGGGCCACCAATATGACGTGGATTGTCTCACGGAAGTCTTGGAAGACGACCTGGCCTACGTGGGCATGATTGGCAGCAAGCGCCGGATCAGGGCCGTGTTTGAACTGTTGCAAACGCAAAAGGGAATTCCCCGATCACGGTTCCAGCATGTGCATGCCCCCATCGGCCTGAATATTGGGGCGCAGACGCCGGCCGAGATCGCAGTCTGTATTATGGCCGAAATCATCAACCGGTTTCGCCAAGGACCGGCTCTGGGCTTTCGGGACGAACTGTAAGCTGGACCTTCTACAGCGATGGACCGCAGAGGCAAGTCAGGACAGGGTTGCCCTGTTGGCCCAATGTCACGCCTACACTGTGGTCCGCGCTGACAAATCCACTGTAGCCTTTGGTGTCTCAATTCCATCTTGTAACCTGATGGTTCAACATTTTTGGATTGATGGGTAGAGCGACTTCAGCCTGCTGCGGGCATCCTCGGTGGTGAAGCGTCCATTCCCCGCACCCTGTCTCGATTGCGACCCTCCTGCCATGTGGCCCCTCCCGCTGCAGTACGTCCCGGTCCGCCCTGCGCTACGCCCGGCACTGCCGCGCCCCAATTGCGATTTCCGCCCTATGCCGCCTACTGTCGTGCTAGTACAGGAAAACATTCATGTTTGTCGGATACAGGTGGTGCAGTCGGGTGCGCGCGTCGGCGGGCGTGCACGGCCCCCGGACCGGGGTGCGGCGGGCGGCGGTCCACGCGGCCAGTTCCGTCTGCAGGGTGTCCCGGTCGGGCAGGCGCCGGGCCAGAGCCTCCGCGTCCGCCGGGGGGAAGGTGGCGTAGAGCGAGGCCGGGTGGTGGGTGTGCAGATGGTCCAGCACCCGCGTCACCCGTTCCGCGTCCAGATACCGGTCCCGGAGCCAGTGGGCCCCGTCCGGGCGGGTGCGCTGTGCCCAGGCCGCCACGCACGGGACCGGGTAGACCGGGCCACTGCGGTGGCTGGGCTTTAGTGGAAATGACACTCTGTGACTTCGTTGACAAACCACTGAACATGTCCGACCATGGGATGTACATCGCCATCCCATTCCAAGATGGACTTGTACCGGGGTTGCCACATGCCTGCCCCCGCCTGGTCCCATCCCACGAGCTGAGAGCCCTCTCGGGAGACAGACAGTGCCGTGGCACTGAAGCTCACCTTTTTGCGATAGCCAGCACCGTGGATACCGTGGAAACCTGAAGGGTGATCGGATATAGGTATCGGTACCTTGTGCACTGTGTATAGGGTGGCACTGGTCGGCTTGTCCACAATGGCAAAGGGGGGGTGGTCCTGTCTCTCCACCTGCCATACATGCTCAAGTCGGAAATTGTAATTCCAGTTCCGGCCATGGGGGGATTCCGGTGCCGTACTCCAACACCGGGCCACGGGTTCTGCCTCCACCGCGCGCGCCGGGTCGGAGACCATATGTACGTCGCCGTCTATGATGCAGGGGGCAAGAGGGCATGTAGCCAGGATCGAGGTCCTGAGTGCCGCTTCGGACACTCCCCCGGTGTTGCGGTGGCTGACACATGCCGATGCGAGAGTGCCGACCCACACGAGAGCCAAGCCGAAAACCACGGCACTCCTGCACTCTAGGCGTCTTTGACTTGTCATGGAATATCTCTCGTGTATCGTGGCACCGACATTTTCCCGGTGGGCGGCGCATCCGGGAACTACGGTGTGCACCCGCAGGCACAACAGAAAGTGTTGTGCCTGCGGGCCAATACCAGGCCACTGCGGTTGTCAGACTTTAATCGATATACAAAGTGCACGGCACGGGGAGCGCGTACTATCCCTGTGGTCCCTGACGCAATCGGCGTTCCATGTAGCGAACTCCCCGGGTCAACAGCAGCACGATTAAAAGATACATGGTGGCCAGTGTGGTCAACGACTGCATGTAGAGAAAATTGCTGGAAAAATAGAGCCGTGTCAGTTGCGTCATGTCTTGTACGCCCAGGACCGCCACCAGCGATGAATCCTTGACCATGGCAATGAAGTCGTTGCCCAAGGCCGGCAACACGTTGCGCACCGCCTGCGGCAGAATGATGAAACGCATGCGCTGCCAGTAAGTCAGACCCAGGGAATGGGCGGCTTCGGATTGGCCGAGACCAATGGACTGGATGCCGGACCGGAAAATCTCGGCCGAGAACGCTCCGTAACCCAGCCCCAAGGCCAGGACAGCCCGCACTTCGTTGGGGATTTTCACGTTCCAGCCCAAAACGGCCAAGCCGTGCACCAGCAGAGGAGTCAGCGCGAAGGCAATGTAAAGCAGCAGGACCAGCATGGGGATGCCTCTGACCACTTCCACGTAAAAAGAGGCTACGTTGTGCAGGATCGGATTGGTGGAACAGCGCATCAGACCCAGGGTGACCCCGATACCCAAAGCCAGGGTGTAGGCTGTCACCGTAATGACCAGGGTCACCGTGATGCCCTTGAACAGTATCTGGCCTGTCAGCAATAATGCGGGCTTCTGGCCTGAAATGAACCAGAAGGTTTGCCGGACCTGGGGTTCGGTCAAAAGCAGATAGACGCAGAAACAGACCCCCAGCAGCGTCAGCAACAACCACCAAGGCCATTGACGCAGCTTGTCGGTTGCCGGCAGGAGACGGGAGTGGCCCGTATGGTCCAGCGGTCCGGGGGAAGTCATGTGCGAGGCCGAGGCCAGCCGCCCCGGGGTGATTCAATCAATGATGTCTTTTACAGTCTGCACCAGGGTTTCCGCCTTGAGGTCCGGCAAGTTGAAGCACTGGGCCTGCATGGCATCCGCCAGCTTTTGGGCCAGACCCCGGTCAAAGGCCGCGTGTTCCATGTTCACCACCACGGAGCGGACATCGGACACGGCGTAATGCGCGGCGATGTGCAAGGCCTCTTCCTGGGCGGGACGCCCACTCATGCTGACGTTGCCGGCTCCGTCCGTGAGCAGAATCATCATGGGTTGCACTTCGGGTTCGCGCCGTTTGACCTGTTCAATGACCTGCCAGGCCACGGATAAACCGTTGCTGAGCGGAGTCTTGCCGCCCACCGGCAGGTCGACCAATGCCTTCTGGGCCAGTTCCACGCTGTTGGTAGGAGTCAGCACCACCCGGGCTTTGTCCCGCTGAAAAACCACCAGCCCTACCTGGTCCCGTCGCTGATAGGCGTCCACCAGCAGGCTGAAGATGGCGCCTTTGGTAGCCTCCATCCGCTCACTGGCCGCCATGGACCAGCTGGCATCCACCACGAACAGAATCAGATTGCCGGTGCGGCGCACCCGGATCTTTTTATGCAGATCCTCCTTGCGCAGGCGCAGGGCCAGCGGGTTGTCCGCGGGTTCCTCCTTGCGCCGCGGTTGAAACGGGGCCGCGGCGCGCAACGTGGCGTCAAAGGCCAGATCATGGGGTTTGGGGCCTGCGGGCTGCGCCTTGACATAGCGGCCGCGCTTGCGCTCGGTGCGGGTGTAGGAACGTTTGCCGGCCCGTTCCCGGGTCATGCGGTCCAATGGCGAGTCGACCGGGCGTGTTTCGAACTGTTCTCCTATGTCGGTTCTTTTCTGGGCTCCGCTGGGATCACCGGGCGATGTACTGTCGGGCTGCTGCGCGTCGGGTTGGATGAAGTCGCCTTCATCCGCATCCTGCGGGTCGGTCAGCTCCGAGTCATCGCCCTCATCACTTTTTTTTCGTCTGATGCCGAAGTGCCTTCTGCCTCTTCTGTTACTGCCTCTTCGTCATCGACCATCTGCTGGGCTTCCTCCTCAGCCTGTTGCATGGTCCGTTCCAGTTGATCCGGATTGAGGAAAGCCTCCTGGAAGGGCTGCTTTTTCAGGCGGTGCGGCAAGGCCAGTTCCGCTGCCATCAGGATATCGTCGGAATTGATGCGGGCCCGGCCGTCCAGACCCGCTTGTGCCCGGGCGGTCTTGAGAATGACAATGTCGGCCCGGTGCCCATCCACGCCGAAGTTGGTGGTCAAGGCCGCGATAGTGTACAGATCCCGTTCCGTGAATGTCACTTCCGCATAATGGAGCCGGGCCTTGGCTACCCGGCCGCCCAGATCTTTTTCCTGGTCAATCCATTTCTGCACAAAACGCTCCGGATGCCCGTCATAGTCCAACCGTCGCCGCAGAATCTTGACGCGGTCTCCCGCATGCGTAATGCCGGTTACGTCCACGGCATGGGCAAACCGGTCCAGCAGCTGCGGGCGCAGATCTCCTTCTTCCGGGTTCATGGAGCCCACCAGGACGAATCGGGCAGGATGCTGGACACTGATGCCTTCCCTCTCTACCGTGTTGAACCCCATGGCGGCCGAGTCGAGCAGCAGGTCCACTACATGGTCGTCCAGGAGATTGACTTCGTCCACGTACAAGACGCCCCGGTTGGCCGCAGCCAGAACGCCGGGCTCAAAGTGCTTGCGCCCTTCCTGGATGGCCTTTTCTATGTCCAGGGTGCCCACGACACGGTCTTCTGTGGCACTGACTGGCAAATCTACAAAAGGGGTGGACTTGGCAATGGTGGGAAGCGTACCGGCTCCCACATATTGGTGGCACTGTTCACAAAGCTGGGCCGGGGCCCGCGGGTCGCAATTGAACGTGCAGTCTGCAACCACTTCGATGGCCGGCAGCAGGGAGGCCAGAGCACGGGCTGCCGTGGACTTGGCCGTGCCCCTTTCACCTCTGATCAGAACCCCGCCTATCTGCGGATTGATGGCATTGAGAATGAGGGCCCGCTTCATGCGTTCCTGGCCCACAATGGCAGTTAGAGGGTATGTCGTATTCATACTGGTCCCAAGAGTTCACAGGCGTACTCGCTGCCGCCCAAGCTTGCAGTATAATCGACTGATCCAGCGGCCCCCAAGTATCCGCAAACCATACTCTTTGCAACCTTTGTGCCCTTTGACCCGTATCTTGATGAATGAGGATGCCTTTGTTTACGGGACTGCAGCGTGCATGCACCTGTCATGAATGAAACGACTATGGACAATCAGGTCTTGCTGCAGCTGTCCAGCGCAGGCAACAGTGAAGCCTACGGCCAGCTCTTCATGAACTACTACGTGGCTTTGGTGCGCTTTGCCTGGCCCATGCTGGGGGTACAGGAAGATGCCGAGGATGCGGTCCACGATGCCTTTTTGAAGTCCTGGACCCGCTTGCATCGGTTTGATCCCGAAAAAGGACAATACAGTACCTGGATCTTTGCCATTGTGCGCAATTGTTGCCTCGACAAATTGCGTCAGCGCAAGAAGTGCGGTCCGGCCAGTGATTTCGCGGATTTTGACATTGATGTCCGACCCGATCGCGCTGTGGTGGACCCGGCGCAGGTCGCACTCCACCGGGACTGCCAGGACGAGATTTTGCGGCTTGTGTCCTTCCTGGCCGACAAATATCGGGAGACCATAATTCTGTATTACTGGAATGAATTGAGCGTCAGGGAAATTGCGGACATTACGCAGACTTCGGAATCCAACGTGAAGTCCCGTCTTGGTCGGGGACGACGACAGTTGGCGGAGTCCTACAGCCGGCTGCATTCCGTGCCGGCCGAAAAGATCCCCTGGGATGCCACCCTGTTTGGGGATCTGAAGGCCATATCGGACCTTGCTGGATAACCCATTGCCCTGAACGGACCTGTCGTTCCTGCCCCCACTCTGAAACCCTGTGAAACGCATCCCCGAATTGGAATCCAGCCTGCCGGGGGAGTCTCCCCCGATCACGGTGCCAGGAGACTGGCAGACTGTGAACGGGCTGATCTGCCGCGAACGGCTGTTGATGCCCTCGGCCCACCTGCGGCACCGATTGACCGCGAGTCTTGAGGCCTTGCCCCGGCAGATGAGCCGGGAATTTCCCGGCACCTCAGGGCACTGGGGATTGCTGGGGGCATTGCTGTTGCCGACTGCCCTGCTGTATGCCCTGCTGTATGGCCTCTTGGTCTGGGTCTGGAGCCATCCGCTGGTGCTGGCCTCCCAGTACGGCGGCTGGATTCCCGGTCTGGGCACCAAAGTGGTGCTTGTGCTGGCATCCATTCACAGCGGCCGCCGACCGGCTCTGCTGGAGGGACTGCAGAATCAGGTTTCTCTCTTTGCGTTGGAGGCTGAATGGCAAGCCGCGTTGCTGACCTTTGGGGTGTCTCTCCTGGTGGCGGAGCTCCTGGCCATTTTGCTGCTGCACCGGCTCAAGACCAGCAACGTCTAAATCGGGCGTCGCGTCAAGGCCGGGGGATTGGCATCGTAAGGCAGTAGCCGCTTGCGGCCTTTTGCATACTTGGAAGCGAAGTGGGTCCAGTAGGGGCCGATTTTGCCGAAAGGTCGGGCATGGCGCAAGGCCGCCTTGAAGCTGGCCGGGGTGGCATCGAAGGGGGGGATCCACAGCCCGCATTGCCCCAATTCCCGTACTATGTGAGCATCGCTGCCCGCAGTGCCAGGCTTGTCGAATTCCCGGGCCAAGGTTGCCGCTCTCTGGTTGTCGGCGGCCCAGAGGCAGCGGGAATTCAGGACTTCGATTGCATCGACCCGGGGCGCAATTTCCCGGGCGCGGTGCGGCCCCAGGGCCGAGTTGCGCACCCGATCGACCGGATGGGGAATGCTGATGACGGCCCCCTGCGCCTCCAGCAGATCCAGAGTCTGCCACAGCGGCAATCCGGATGGTACCTCTTCCTGGACAAAGTAGGCGATGACCTCGCCGACTTCTGTTTTGACCTCTTCGCCGACAATGACCAGGTCCGGATCGGCATCATGCGCGATCTGGGCGCCCAGTATGCAGTTGTGATCGGTAATGGCAATCCGCTTCAGCCCCAAGGCCCGGGCCCTGTCCAGCAAAAGATGGATTTTGGCCATGGAGTCTGGACTGAAGTGGGTATGGCAATGCAAATCGACTTGCCACATGCCTGCCTCCACGTCTGGCACGGAAGTTTCCGGGCGCTGTCGGAACATGCTGCAGATTCCCCTACGCTGTCAGTTTCTGTCCGGGATCAAGAGGCAGTCGTTGCGCGACGAGCTGGGATGCGCGCAACAGCATGGCATCGTTGTGAAATGCTGCAGTCAGCTGGACCCCCATCGGCAGCCAGTCTCCGTATTCGTTCTGGACCAGACCCAGCGGCACTGACGTAACCGGCAGACCGCCGTGGGTCCACGGCAGGTTCATGACAGGATCGCCGGTGGTGGTCAGGCCCCGGGGCGCCGTGCCCACCGCCGCCGGACTGATCAGGATGTCAAGGCCGCGGGTTGCCATCCAGTCAGTCACGGCCGTGCGCCATGCCGTACAGCTCTGCCGGCACGCCGCGTATCGAGCCGGAGAAATTCCCTGGCCCTTTGCATGCAGGGCCACGGTGCGCGGCCGGTAGAGATAGCCAAAATTCGCCATCCAGGCCTCGTGGCCCCGGAAAAACTCGTGGGCGATCAAATCCTGATGGCGGGCATTGAGAGCCTGAATGCTGTCCAGCGGCAATTCGACTTCCGCGACCTTCCAGCCGTGTTCCTCCAGCTGGGCGGCAAAATTCCGGATCCGGGCCCGGGTGGTCGCTTCGGCCTGATCGACATAATCTCCGACCACCAGGCCGAATCGCAGATGCTCCAGTGCCGTGTCCGCGATATCCGAGAGTGCCAGCAGGGGGGCGGCAAAGGCGTACAAAGTACGCCAGGTCCTGGCAAAGAAGCCGATCTGGTCCACCGTCGGGGAGAAGAGGATCACACCATCCCGCGGCACCTGCCCAAAGGAAGGCTTGAATCCGCAGACACCGCAAAAGGCGGCCGGCCTGATGACCGATCCGACCGTTTGGGTACCAATGCCTATATCAAAATATCCGGCCGCCACACCCGCCGCGGAGCCACTGCTGGAGCCCCCGGGCGTGTAGGCTTCATGCCACGGATTGCGCGTGGGACCCGGTTCGAAATACGCGAATTCCGTGGTGGCGGTCTTGGCTATGGGCAATCCACCCAATTGCCGCAATCGGGACACCAGACTGGCTTCGGGACCTTGCCACAAGTGGCTGGGCAGCAGACTGCCGGCCCGCGTGTCAAAGCCGTCAACGTGAATAATGTCCTTGACCCCGATTATCCAAGACTGCAGAGGCAGCCGGGGATGCGGGGCGCGCCGGATATGGAAATCCAACCGCGGCGTTGCCAGAATGCTGAGCCTGGGCTCCTGTTCTGCGATGTAAGCCTGCAAACAGCTGTGCCAGGCCGACAATTCCTGGTCCGTGGAATCCCTGCCGGCCGTACCCGGCCGATGGGGCACGGACAACGGGGAGTACAAATCCGGGACTAGGCGACAGCGCATCGAAACGGGCCTTTACAAACGCTGGCGCGCCTCAAAATGGACACCGTGGGTCTCGGCTGCCGCGCGGATCCCGGTCTCCGAGCCCAGTACTACCGTGCGTGCCGATTCCTGGCCCGCCGCCAGAAAATCGGCCAGCCGCGTCATGTCACGGCTGGCCGTATCCAGAATCTCCTGCCGCAATTCCAGGCGCAAGGCCCGGGTTGATCCGGTCAGGACCCGCAACAGGGCCGCGGTCCCCTGCGCCTTGGGTTGCAGGTCCTGGTCCAGGTCTCCGAAAGTTCCGATCACCAGTTTGTCCAGCTCGCGCTGGTCCAGGTTGCTGTCGCGCAGGAAGTCGGCGGTCCTGTCATAAATATCCAGCGTATTGCCTACTTCCGGGTCTCGGTAGGAAACGAAGGAAAACCGACTGCTGAAACGATTGAAGTGACTGGAACATCCGTATGCCCCACCCTGTTCCCTGACTGAACCCCAGAGCCACGTTGTATTGATGAGCCGGGTCGCCACATTGATGGAACCATGGAATTGGAATCCCGTGGGGCCCAGGTCATAGCTGCGTCCCACATAGTTTACCGGCGCCGGGATGACAAAAGCCTCGCTGGCCGGTACAGAATGCACGGGCCAATGCAGCATTTCGGGATTCCCATCCGGTATTTCGGCCAGGAGAGACGGCAGGTACCGCTGGAACGCAGCCTGCTCCGTGCGGGAACCGGTGATGTCGATCAGCATGTTGCCGGTCGTTAGCAGGCGCTTGCGCATGTCTTGCATGATGTTCAGCAGGCCGGGCCATCGCTGTGCAAAGTTTTGTGCCAGGTCCCGCAAGAACAGCAAGTGGGTCACACCGTTGGTCATCTCCTCAAACCAGTCGGCCTCTGATGCCTGTGCATCCAGCCGCGAGCTTACCAGACTGTGGCCGGCAGGAATGAGGGCCGCTTCCATGGAGGCATGACTTTGCCGGACCAACTGCTCTATGCGCGTCTTGTGGTCCAGACGGGCCCGGGTCAGGATCTCGCCCAACAGGGAAACCATATCGGGAATCTGCGTTACCAGACACTTGCCCTCTACACTCAAGTGGGCGCAGGCAGCCGGATCGTCATACCGGTGCAACACCATTTCGGACACTGTTATGCCGCCTGTCAAACGACTGACGCGTCGCCCGAAGGTGGCGAAATCCTCCTGGTCTGTGCCCGTTTGCTGCAAAGCCTCCACAAAGAGTTCCAGGTAAGGCAGATATGCGGCCGGCAAAACATGCAGATCAAACAGCAATTTTACATAAACTATGCCGTTCGTCGGGATATCATGGGTGTAACAGGGCAAGTTCCGGAATTCCTGCAGGTCGCACGGGTATTCCGGGGAGTCAACCTGCAGGTCCGATCGGGCCAACACAGGCATGGTGGCCAGAGCCTCGGGGGTATCGGGTTGCTGCTGATATTCCTGCAGCCACCGGTTGCGGGCTGTCATCTTGGCCCGGGCTTGGGCATCCAAAGTGCGCAAATGGGCGTGCAGCCGTGCGGCTTCCTGTTGTCTGGCCCTTGCCTCTGCCTGCATGTCCGGCACCATGGTGACCGTGGTCCGATGTCCCGTCACGGGCAGGTAGGTGTACATGAGGTCTGTCAGATACCGGGAACTGGCCAAAGTACGCTGCTTGGCCTGCATGAATGTCTCCAGCGCGCCTTCGCGGCTGCCTCCCAGTCTCTTGCTGTACAGCAGGCCCGGCGTGGTCCTTAACAGTAGGAAGAGGCCCCTCGGGAGGGATTTGTTGCTGTATTCGCGGAACGAGAATTCGGTCGTGTTGAGTACGGCATCCACCAGGTCCTGATCGAAGCCATGGACCCGAATGTCGGCCAAAGTGTCTTCAATCAGAGTCTGCACGTCCGCGAAATGGGCCGGATCCACACTTTCCAGGCCCACCGTGAAAATGTACTGGCACAAGGCTGTACTGAAGCCCCCGGCACTGATCACGTCACTGCCCAGATTGGAGTCAATGAGGGCCTTGTAGAGGGGAGCCGAAGAACTCCCCACCAAGCAATGGGACAGCAGGCTCAGCCGCAACCGCTCTTCCCTCTGCTCTATGACGGGAAGCAGCCAATTGCAGGTAATGTGCCCTTTGTCGTCGGTACCTTCCAGAGGTGCAAAGGGAATCTCGAGATGCCGGTGGCGCTTGCGCAACGGCAGCGGATTCAGGCGGGTGAAACTGGGAGCCTGGTATTGCACGTCGGCCAGTCGCTGGGCCACGAATTCCAGGCGGCGGTCCGGGTCATCGTCGCCATAGAAAAAGATCACGGCATTGGAAGGATGGTAATGAATGGCGTGATACTGTTTCAGCGCGTCGAATGTGAGGTCTGGAATCTCCTGCGGCAATCCGCCGGAATCATGGGTATAGGGATGAGCCTCAAAGAGGCTGGCCCGGGACTGGCGCATCAACTGCGCCAGAGGCGAGGACTGGGCGCCTTTCATTTCGTTGAACACCACGCCGGCATAGGTCAGTTCATCGTCTGCCGTCAGTTCGTAGCGCCACCCTTCCTGGTCGAATGTTTCCCGCGTCAACAGTGGATGGAAGACCGCGTCCCAATACACATCGGCCAGATTGTAGAAACTCTTGAGGTTGAGACTGGCAACCAGATAGGTCGTGCGGTCCAGTTCCGTGAATGCATTCAGAAAGGTATACAGCGAGCCGCGCAGCAACTCCAGAAACGGCTTTTTGACAGGATATTTCCGGGAGCCGCACAGCACCGAGTGTTCCAGTATGTGCGGCAGACCCTTCGAATCGGCTACGGGCGTGCGCAGCACGATCCCAAAGACCTTGTTCCGGTCTGCCGCCTCCACCGAGATTACTTTGGCCCCGGATTGACAGTGCATGTAATACTTTGCATGGCAGGCCAGTTCGGGGGCCGATTGTTCTCCCATGAGTTCAAATGCATTGACCATCATTTAGGCGATCCTCTCTTCTGGTTCCAGGTAAAGCACGAAGCGGGTCAGTTCATCCACGGCTTCCGGGCTGAAGGGCATGGCGTGATACGCGCCTTCGCGCCACATGCCCATTTGATCGTCATACATGCGGCTCACCGGATGTCCTGACTGTCCTGTCATGATCACGGACTCCATGCTGTCCCAGTTACCGACTTCCATGACAGCACGGTAGGCGGGGGCAACGAAGACCAGGCCCTGCGCCGATCCCAGGGGGGAGGCTGTCAGCAGGGGCGTGGTGCTGTCGCCGCCAATGGGAAAGGGGCCCCGGTTCACCAGAAACTTCAGAATCCAGGCCCTGCCCATAATAATGTGGACAAAGCGGATTTGGTGGATACGACCCCAAGCCCATTTGCGCGGGGCTTCGCCCATCTCCGCGCGAATTTGGTCCATAGCCTTGCCCAGGGCCGCACGCACAAAGGCTTCCCGGTTGCGGGCGCGGCCTTCTGCATCCGTGCCGTACCAGTCTGATGCATCGCATGTCCGGAGCAATTTCAAGATGCACAACAGAGCCCCGACACCCGCATCCATGGTCAAGGGACTGTAGGTCCGCCCCAGATACCTGTCCTTCAAGTCGCCCAGCTGAGAACTGAAAGCCTCTTGTACCAGGGCATTGCCGATGTAATGGAAGATCAGGCCCTCTTCACTGCTCACATCCAGACGGAAGTCCCAGTTGGCCAAGACCTGTTGGGCATGTTTCGCCCACGGATCGCTGAATTCGTACCGAATCAGTTCGGGCACCAGCGCTTTGGCAAATCCACTGAACGTGTCTTGTTGCAGCCTGCACATTTCCACGGAGGAGGGAGAGCGAAACTCCTGCAGTTGCTCCCCTATGCGGCTGGCCCTGAAGCCAGGATCAAAATCGCTGCCGTACCAGTGGTCTGCCAGGTTGGACATGGGCCGATTGTTGGCATGCACCAGATACCCGTCATCAGGATTGTGGCAGGAAGGCAGTTCTTCATAGGGCACAAAGGAGACCCACTCGCCGGCTCCGGTCCAGCCTGCATTGGGCACCAGACCGAGACCGCTGCTGCGGATGGGATGACGTCCGACCAGCGCGTAGCTGATGTTATGGGCCGTATCCGCAAAAGACAGGTTCAGCGATGGGGTGTTCCATTCCTGGAAAGCGGCTTTGCCTTCACAGCAGGAACGGGCGCGGAGCAGGGCGCGGATGCAGTGAATCGTGTGTCCGGGTTCCTGGCCAGTCCATCGCAGTGCAATCTGGACTCCTTCCAGGTCCGGGATCAGGTCACTGATAACGGGGCCATGCCGCGTCTCGCGGACTGTCAGGACTGTGGGCTCTGCCTGGCCCTTGACCCTGAATTCCTCTTGGCGGACCTGAAACGGTTGCCAGCCCTCCTCCGTCGCGTATTGGCCGGGCCGATCGGGATGGGTTTTTTCAAAATACAGATCCTGGACATCGGTGCGGGCGTTGGTGATGCCCCACGCCAGATGCTCATTGTGACCGAAAATCACGCCCGGGGCGCCGGGGAACATCGCGCCGACGGCATTCAGGCCCGGGCAGGTCAGATGCTGTTCATACAGTGAACAGGGCACGGACACCTGCAGATGGGAATCGTTGCACAGCAGGGTGTGCCCAAACTTGGTATGTTCCTTGGATACCACCCAGCAGTTGCTACCCTGTCCGCCAGCTCCCTGGGGGATGAATTCCCGTACCTTTTCCAACTCCTCCAGGAGCCGCTCGGCGGTCACCAGGCCCTGGGGATCCATTTCCGGCGGCAGCGGGTCGATGATGGCTTGGGCTTGCAGTTCGGTGTAGTCTTCCAGCTCCGCCACCTTGGCCGGACCCAGTTTCTTGATCAACAGGAAGCGCAGCAGTTCCTTTTCCCAGTTCAGACTCATGGACCACCCGACAAACTTGGCCAGGCCAATGCAGTCTGCGGGGGTCCATGCCTCGGGCTCAAACCGCAGCAGGCGGAATTCGGCAGCCAGTTTGCCTTGGCGCTGCCGCATGTACGCATTGACACCTTGGCAATACCAGTCCAGCGTCTGGATTTCCTCGTCCCAGAGCGCGGCCGTTTCCCGTTCTGCACTGCGCCAGATCCCCAGAGTGCGGATGTATTGGTCCGTCGGCAGCGCCGCTTCTCCAACCAGCTCCGACAGGGTGCCCCGCACAATGCGGCGGGTCTGTTCCATCTGCCACATGCGATCCTGCGCGTGCACGTATCCCTGCGCGCGGAAGAGGTCGGCTTCACTCTCGGCGTGGATGTGGGGAATGCCGTGCCGGTCGCGCTTGACCACCACGGTGCCATCCAGGCAGGGAAGTTCTACCTTGCCCTGAATGTCCGGTACCGATCGGGTCAAGAGCCAGCGATATACGTAGATCAGAAATCCGCCGGCGACGAGCAGGAGCACCAGGCAGGCGAGCAGAACGGACTGGAAAAGGGCCATGTTGAATGTCTAGCGCCAGCGCGGGGCAAAGTACTTTGAGATTTCTGCGGACCGTGTAAGATGCATGGGATGCACTGATCTGTTGCCGATTGTCTGCACGGGTCAAGGCTTCTGAGTGGAAATCGTGGTCCGAAAGCAGAGGCCCGGGATTTAGCCCCAGCAGCCTGACGGAGTCTATTACAACCGTCGCCCAAACAGATGTGCCCTGCCCCATCGGAATTCTCTTGTAGCCGAAAACGTCAGCACAGGAACGAGGAAAGTGGAGACCAACCTGAACCAGGACCAACCCCAAAAGAAGCTCATGCGGAATCCGCATGACAAGGTGTTTGCCGGAGTATGCGGCGGCATCGCCGACTATCTGGATGCGAGGCCCAATGTTGTACGTCTGATCACCTTTGTGGTAATCGTATTGCCTACGATGGGCCTGGGACCCATCCTGTATCTTGTGCTCTGGCTGTTCCTGCCTGTCGGCACACAAGCGGGTGGACGCCTGGGAGATCCCATTCTTCAGTCCAAATCGAAACGGCGCATTTGACCCCAGGCAGTGCCGGAATCCGGTCTCTCCCGGGGCAACATTCCGGGAAGGCCGCGGCGGCGTATGCGACGGCTGCAGTTCTGTGTGCCCAACGCCCACCACATTCTAGGAGATGACCTCTTCGATCCGGTTAACGACCTCCTGCAGGGTTTGAATACGGGCGAACCGTTTGGTTTCGGCCGCGAGGACGGTCCAGGGAGCTTCGTGGGAATGCGTAAAGCGCAACATGTCTTCGGTCGCCACCTCGTATTCCTTGCGTTTGCTGCGGTTGCGCCAGTCTTCTTCGGTCAACTTCCAGGCGCGCATGGGGTCGTTGGCCCGGCGGTCAAACCGTCTCTGCTGCTCTTCCAGGGAAATATGCAGAAAAAACTTGATCAGCAGAACGCCCTCCATGACCAGCAAGGTCTCGAAAAGCCGGATCTCTTCAAAGGCCCGCCGCCATTCGGCCGGCTGACAGAAATTTTCCACCCTTTCCACCAAGACCCGGCCGTACCAGGTGCGATCGAAGACGCACATGCCGCCCTGTCCCGGTATCGCGGGCCAGAAGCGCCACAGAAAATGGTGTCTCTTGTCCCGGGAGGAAGGAGCCTGGTACTGGTGCACTGTGTAATGGCGGGGATCGAGGGGTTCCACCAGACGCCGTATGCACCCGCCCTTGCCGGACGCGTCCCAGCCTTCAAACAGAATCAGCAGGGGCGGTCCCAGCTGGCCGCCCAGCTGGCCGCCCAGCTGCAATCGTAGAGACAGAAGCCGGGCCTGCAGTTGCGCGAGTTGCTTTGTGTAGTGCGCCTTGTCCAGTGTCTGTGACAAGTCCACATCCAGGAGAGAGGGGATGGCCATGCAAACGTCGTCCTTATGTTCTCGATAATGTTCTCGGCCTGCACCAGGGCTAGGCCTGCCTATGTCTACTCCATTGTAATCGTGGCGCCCCCGATACCTTGCTCCCCGGCCAGGGCATAGAAGAGATAGGTATTGCCTCTATGCTGGAGTATGCAGGGATCACGCAATTGCCGGGCAGGTACGTGGATGGCCCCTCTCCGGGACTGCGCCAAGGGTGCTGTTACCCCCTCGTAGTCCCGTGCAGGCCGCAACACCTCGGTCACGGTACCCGCGGTCCATTGCGACACAGGCAGCTGCAAGGCTACCGGGGCACACAGGATTCGTTCTGGCCGGTCGCCGACCCGGGTAAAGAAACATTCCAGCGTCCCTGCTTCCGTTACGCGCACGGCGAAGTGGCGACACTCCTCTCCAAACAACTGCGGGCCCCGCGCAAACACATCGGGTCTTGTGCCTGTCTGACAATAGACGAGCCCCGGCATGGCCAGGGCATAGCCCTGCCCCTGCCACTCGAAGTATCGGAAGTAACTGGGCCCCAGTACATTGTGTTCGGAGGTAAAGGCAATACCGTCCGGTGAATAAGCCACCAGGGTCCGCTGGCCCCCCAGATAGGGAAAATCCTGCGTCAGCGCATCACGCCGGTACGCATCGGGGCCCAATACCGGTCCGTGGTAGTACATTTTGAGGAGACGCTCCTGTTCCAGTACATGAACATCAGGCGAGGCGATGTGCCCGTAGCAAGGTGTCTCGGCCAGTTGGAGCGTACCGGGTGCATAGAGCGTCCATGGCCCGGTCACATGATCGGCGTATGCCAGTCGGATCGACTGTCCCTGATGATGCGCGAAATACATATAGTACCGGCCCAGAGGATGGGGCAGCCAGTCCGGTACCGGGATTACCGATGGTCCGTTGACATTGCCGTCCAGCATCGGATGCGCCGCGGCCGAGATCAACGGGTTGGTGTCAAATCGTTCTGCTTGCATCATATTGCGGTCTCTGTCGCCACTACAATGAAACGGGAGGTCCGTGTGGCTCTCCCGCGGCCAGAGCGACGCAGTCTGGCATTTATCATATCCAAGGCAGGCCCGTATGCGCAGTGATGTGTTTTTTCAGGAAGCAGGTGTAGCCGGATTCATGCATCGGGCCTTCGCCAAAGCCATGGGTTTTGATGCCCATGACGTGGCCCGACCGGTCATTGGCATATGCAATACATACAGTGAACTGAACAACTGCCACGGCAACTTTCCGAGACTGGTGGAGGCTGTCAAACGCGGGGTACTCCAGGCTGGCGGGTTGCCAATGGAATTCCCCACGATCTCACTGGGGGAAATTTTCCTGAATCCTACATCCATGCTGTTGCGCAACCTGGCTGCCATGGATACGGAGGAGATGATCCGGGCACAGCCTCTGGATGGCGTGGTCCTGCTGGTCAACTGCGATAAAACCATTCCTGCGGCCTTGATGGGAGCCGTGAGTGCCGATCTGCCGGCCATTCTGCTGTCCGGGGGGCCTATGCTCAACGGTCATTTCAAAGGCCAGATCCTGGGCGCCTGTTCGGATTGCCGCCGTCTCTCCACCGAATTCCAGGCCGGAACCCTGAGTCAGGCCGACTACGAGGCGGTCGAGGACGGGATCGTACGCAGTGACGGACATTGCATGGTGATGGGCACCGCCTCCACCATGAACTGCCTGTGCGAAGCCTTGGGCATTTCGCTGCCCGGGAACGGGACCATACCGGCGCCGGACAGTCGCCGCCTGCGGTTGGCCGTTGCCACGGGCCGCCAGATTGTACAAAACGTGCGGAACGATTTGCGCCCGTCCCGCATCATCACCCGGAATGCCATGGAAAACGCTGTCAGGTTGCTCTGCTCCCTGGCAGGCAGTACCAATGCCGTGGTCCACCTGTGTGCCGTGGCCGGTCGCCTGGGCATCGACCTGCCTTTGTCCCGTTTTGACGAAATCAGCCGGTCCACGCCCATGCTGGCCAACATGCGGCCCGCCGGCACCTACCAGATGGAGAACCTGTTTGAGGCGGGAGGCATACCGGCTGTCCTGAAGGAACTGCTGCCGTTGCTGCAGGGAGAGGAAGTGACGGTGACGGGACAAACCCTCGCGCAGAATGTTGCCGGTGCCGAAGTGGAGAATCCTGAGGTCATCGCTTCCTTGGCACACCCATTTGCATCGGAAGGCGGCTTGGCCGTCTTGACCGGCAACCTGGCGCCGGACGGTGCGGTCATCAAACACGCCGCTGCCTCTCCTGCATTGCTGCATCATACGGGCCGGGCCTGCGTGTTTGAAAACTTCGCCGATCTGGAAGCCCGCATTCACAGTGCGGATCTCGAGGTGGCCCCTGAAGACATACTGATACTGAAAGGTGTAGGTCCTGTAGGCGGCCCTGGGATGCCGGAAGTCGGCAATCTGCCCATTCCCCGGAAACTCCTGGCGCAGGGGGTCAGGGACATGGTCCGGATTTCCGATGGCCGCATGAGCGGCACGGCGTTTGGCACCATTGTGTTGCATACCTGTCCCGAAAGTGCAGTGGGAGGCACTCTGGGCCTGGTCCAGTCGGGCGATCTGATTGAGCTGAATGTGGCTGCGCGCAGCCTGACCCTGCAGGTCTCGGACGCGGAACTGGTCCGGCGGCGGGCGGCGTGGAGCCCCCCGCCCCCTGCCTACGACCGGGGATACGGGAGACTGTTTCTGGATACCGTGACCCAGGCGCAGGCAGGGTGTGACTTCGACTTTCTGCTGGGCAGCACCCCCGTCCGCAGTACCACGCAGCCGAAATTCTAGCCCCATCGCCCTGGAGATGGTTGGCGCCGCTGCCACTGACAATCTTGATCCCGAGCGGGCCAATCGTTAGAATGCAGGTATATCGGGAGAGGTCGCATAGTCTGGCTTAGTGCGCGGGCCTGGAAAGCTCGTAGGGCAAAACCCTCGAGGGTTCAAATCCCTCCCTCTCCGCTCTCCTGAGAGGCGGCTGCCCTCGCTGCGTCGCCTTTGGGTCCCATACAGCGGTGCCCCGTGAACCCCGTCAGGGCCGAGAGGCAGCAGCGGTAAGCGGCCAGTGCCGGGTGATATGGGGGTGCCTGAGGCGCGGCGTGGCGAAGCCAGCCGGTGGTGCTGGTGGCATGCGGCACGGCTATTGCCGGGCCACTTGCCGCCGCAGTTTGTCCACCACAGCTCCCATTTCGCGGCGGGCCGCTTTGTATTGGGCCAAAGAAGGTTCCGGCCCTCTGAGCGCGTCCAGGATGATGCCTTCCGCAGCGACAAATTCGTCGCCAATGTCGGCAATTTCGCTGGCAATGGATACTGGCACCGTCGAAACACCGTTCACGTCGCAATGCAACAGGTCATCGGGCATCACGGTGATACCCCCCACCCGCACCGGGACGTTGATTTGCGGGAAGTGGCAGTAGCCATGGGCACAGATGGTGCCACTGGTGAAAACCGGAAAATGGATGGCTCGGACCTGGTCCAGATCGCGCCCGGCTCCGCTGGTAATGAGGCCCACAGCACCGAATGTCTGGTAGGTTGTGCACATGACTTCACCGAAGGTGGCCGCCACCACCGGATCGTCCAAATCCTGAAAGACCACGATGGGTGGACCGGACAGAGTGGCAAAAAGTTCCACCTGATCTTCGTTGCTGCTGTACCCGTCTTCTCCACTGGGCGCGGCGTCGGATCGGAACGTGGCGGTGGCGGCGAAGCCCACAATGGGTCCCATCTCCGGGAAAGCCGCTTTGATGCGGTCGTCCATAAAGCCCACATTGCGTGGGCGCACATTGAAGAGTTCAATGATGTTGCAGATGGTAGGCGTGTCGAAGGTGGCAAGTTTTTCCAATATGGTGGCATTCAGCATGACCCAACCTCTGTAAGAACCTGAAAAGGGTGGCATGGGCAAAGCCCATGGTCCATTGTGCGATACGCTGGCCCTGCCGCCAAACCGCGCCATTGCGGCATTGCGGTTTGACATTCGGTCGGCCTTTACGGGAACATGATTTGCAACGTGGATCTCTCCCCGCTTTGCAGGAAACCTGCCCGTCCCCATGTGCCCGTCCACGCGGCTCGGGCGGTCCGGCACTGTATTGCCCCGATCCGGAAATCCGGATCCTACGGTTCCGTGCCAGGCTTTGCTGCATCTCGATTGTCACGTCCTTCAAGTACATCCAAGGAGAAAGCGCTTCATGTCCTGTAATGCACGTGTGGCCCTCATACGCAGCCAGAATCGGCGTTGGGCCACGTATCAGGCTCTGGACGCCGTTCGCAGTGACGTCGAACCCAGGCTCGCAGACGAGGTCCTGATCAAGCCCAACTTCCTCTCCGATTCCATTCAGTTGGCGTCGACTCATGCCGATTCCGTGCGCGGCGTCATGGACTTTCTGATGTCTGCGGCCCACCCGCCCCGCCGTGTCGTGGTGGCAGAAGGCAGTGCCGGCTCCACGCAGCAGGCCTTTGACATGTTTGGATATCTGGACCTGCCGGCGGAATATGCCGTCGAAATGGAGTTCATGGATTTGCATGCCGAGACACGATGGACAGAGACCGCCATCTTTACCGCGGGAGAACAGCCGGCCACAGTGCGCATGCCGCGTACCGTAACGGAGGCTCCTTGTACGATCAGTCTGGCGCGGGCCAAGACGCACGATGTCTGTGTCGTGACGCTGGCGCTCAAGAACATGATCATGGGCACCCTGCACCAGGAAGACCGTGTGCTCATGCATGGATTTGGATCCCATGCAGACCGGCGCCAGCCGGTGGAAGCCAAGCTGCTGAACATCAATCTGATCCGGGTAGCTCGCCATCTGGCGCCCGATATTGCGGTGGTGGATGGCATCACCGGCCTCCAGGGCAACGGCCCCGGCGGTTCGGATGCGATCGATCTTGATGTCGTGGCCGCCGGGGCCGATGTCTTCGCCGTGGACGCGCTCATGACCTACGTCATGGGCTTCGACCCCGACGCCATGGGTATCCTGCACTACGCCCGCACTTATGACTTGGGATGTGCCGCGTTGGACGAGATTGAGGTGGTGGGGACCCGGGCTGAAGAGGTACGGACCCGCTTCAAACCCCACGAATCCACCCCATTGCAATTGCAGTGGCAAAAGCTGAATTCCGATGCCCTGATTTGGGCCTAGAGCTTTACACTTTTTAGACCCGAGTTTGACCGCAAGTACCAAGAGAGAGAAGGTGGCACCATGCGATATACCGTCCAGACAGCACTGTACCAGTTGCTCGATGACCCGCGCGCCCGGGACATTCTGGAAAAGCATCTGCCGGGTTCGACATCCCACCCGCAGTTGCATCAAGCCCTGCACATGTCACTGTGGGAAATCTCCCAATATCCCGAGGCGAACGTGGACCAGGCGAAACTGCAAGCCTTGCTGCAGGATCTGAACACAGGGACCGACGAGCCGGAGGCTTGAGCTGCCGGGCCCACAGGACCCCCCTGGGGCCTTTTCCGTTCGCGTACGAAAGGGGCTGCTGCATCACTGCCCGCAGGGTCCGGAAGTTCTGGACAGTGCGCCAGACGCTGACCGGTCTTCCGGCTCGAATCACCAATTGGGGCCTGGATGCCACGACCCGCATTGGACCCAATGTGGTCTGGCCTTTGGTATTGTTGCCGCTGTTGCTGATTGTCCAGCTGACGGCACCCAGCCCGATTTGGATCGGGCTGATCTGCGCGTGGGTCAGCATCTACGCCTTCTCCTATGGCTGGCTGCGGCTCCAGGTTCCGCGGCTTTCCCTGCAGCGCAGAGCCCTGAGCCAGGTGCTGCTGGTAGGCGATGAACTGGAGGTGGAAAGCCTTTTTTCGAATTCCAGTGTCATACCGGTCCTGTGGTGCCGTGTCGTCGAAAAGCTGCCTGAGCATCAACGGGTGTCATCGGAACGCGTAGTCGCCTGTGCCAGTCAGACTTACACCGACTGGTCCGAGACACATGTGTGTCACCGACGGGGGCGGTTGCAGTTGGGACCGACAGAACTGGTGCTGGGGGATCCTGTGGGGCTCTTCCAGGCCGCGCGGGCATTCGGCGAATCCATACAGATCCTGGTCCATCCCCGTGTTATTGTCTTGCCCGAGATAGCTTGCCCGCAGAGAAGCCTTCGGGGAAACGTGCAGCACAGAAGGCGCTTGCGCGCCGAAGCCAAGGCGCCCACCATCCGGCAGTATGCCTACTCGGACAGCCATCGTCTGATCCACTGGCCTTCCACGGCCCGCCAGGGCGAGCTCATGGTGGCCGAGCTGGAGAGTGAACCCGGTACCCGCCTGACGGTGGTCCTGAATCTCCACGGGCCGGATCATGTGGGCGAAGGCGCTACGGGCACATTGGAATTCGCAATATCCGTTGCCGGCAGTCTGGTAGCCCAAACAGTGCATTCCAGTGACCGGCAACAGTGCGGACTCCTGTGTGCCGAGACAGAGACCACCGTGTCTTCCCAGGCACCTGGCCAGGGAGCCGGCCACATGTGGGCCGGGCTGCGGCTGTTGGCCGGGGTGAATGCCGGTGAATTCCCCCTGCACCAGCTTTTGGCCCGCAGTCACCTTTTGACCCGGGCCCGGCAGGAGGATTCCTTGCTGGTCGTAACGCCCCATCCGGCCACTGCCCTGCCGGTGGCTTCGGGGCAGAGGGCACAGGAGCACCGCCAACAACGCACCATGCTGTGGCTGGCCGAATTGCATGCGCAGCAACAGAGAGGACTGGACTGCGGGATTTTGCTGGTGCGCCATCCCAGCCAGCGGGGGGCTCACATACCGTCGCATGTGCAGGCCCTGCTTGCGGCTTTTCCCCTGACTGTCCTGGAAACAGACGATGTCTACACCCCCTTGATTACGTATCGAAGACAAAGGAAGGAATTCCTGACAACCCCGTTTGGGGGCGTGGTGGAAGTCAGTGTAGAGGAAGTCGTAGGGTGAAGATTGCGGTGCAGCGGATGCCTCGAAGATCCCAGGGCGGGCTTTCATGCAGATTTGGCTAGGGACTCTGATCCATAAGCTGCGGCCTCAAAAGGGATGGACTGCCCTGCTGCTCATGGTGGCCCTGCAGATAGCTCTGGCCGGGGTCGTGCGGCAGACCGAGTGGGTGAATTTCAAGGCCGCCTATCTGCCTTTGGAAGTGGCACCTGTAACCGGCCTGCTGTGGCTGTGGCTGTTCCTGCGTCCCCTACCGTATGGCAGCGGGATAGGCGCGCGTACCCGGAGAGTCCTGGCCGTGGCGGGAGCCCTCCTCCTGGGTGTCGGGTTGTGGCTCCAGCAAGTAACCAACATAGCGGGTCGTTGGCTGCAATGGCGTCCTGCGGAATATGCAGGGCCGGATCAGCTGATCCGGGAACTCGGGCAATACGTGGTGCAGGAAGGGGCCAGTGCCGTGGCCGGTTTTGCGGCGCGGCTGTCCTTCTGGGTGGCAGGCGTGCAGGGCACGGGCGCACAACAGGACGACTTGATTCTGATCGCCATGGGCAGCATGCTCCTCTTGCTCTTGGCCCTGCAGTCCACCTTCATGTTTCTGCAGGGAAAATCGGTGTTCCTCTGTTTGATGCCGTCGCTGGCGGTGCTGGCCTACGTACTTTACTTCAGTCAAGGATCCAGATTTCATTTGCTGGGTTATCTGGCACTCCTCTTTACCCTGTTTGCCTGGAGCCATCAGCAGGAACTGGTCAAGACCTGGCAGCAGCAGCGTGTGGACTACCCGGAAGGGATTGCCCTGGACAGAGCCGTGGGAGTAGGCAGTGCCTTGCTGGTCATGGGGCTGACAGCGGGCTTTGTCCCCAGCCTTGATGTCGCCAAGTTGACCGAATGGGTACAGGACACGCTGCAACCTGTGGATGAGGTCACCAGCGATTTTGGGGAGCGCATGTTCCCGGATCTGCAGAGTCAGGTAGGCGGGCAGAACCGGCGGTCTGCCGGGGGCCTGCCCAACAGCTTTCTGCTGGGAGACTCGCCGGATCTTTCGACGCAGGTGGTCATGCATGTCACCGCGGGTTATCCCTTTGCGGAAGAGCGCGGGTTCTACATGCGCGGTACGGTCTACGAGCAATATGACGGTCGGGGATGGTCCAACCCGGATCCCGCCTTCGGAGATGTACTGGATGCCAATACACGGCTGGTCCTGCCTTCCTATCCCTATCGGCGCGAAGTCTGGCAGGCGGTGCAGCTGCATACGGTTTCATCTCTGGCCTATGCGATCGCCGACCCCATTCAGTTTTCTGTGAACGTCCGGCCGGAAACCAATCAATGGGGTGCGCCGTTGTTCTTCCGGAACCTGGACCGGGATTCCTACTCCGTGCTTTCGGCCATGCCCCTATGGAGTGACGTAATTCTGCGTGAAGTCTCCTGGGACTCCTACGACGAGATTCCGCCGGAAAGCCTTGCGCCCTACCTGACTCTGCCGGCAACCGTGACGGAACGCACTCTGCAACTGGCGCGGGAACTGGGCCAGACTGCGGAGACGCCCTATGATTTGGGGCTGGCCGTAGAGACGTATCTCAGGCAATTTCCCTACGATCTGCAGGTTGCCTTGCCAGGCACCGGGGTGCCGGATGTGGCCGATTACTTTCTGTTCGATCTGGGCCGCGGATACTGCGACTACTACACGACTGCCTTTGTGGTACTGATGCGCAGCCGCGGTGTGCCTGTGCGCTTTGCCGCCGGTTATGCGCCGGGCTATTTCACCGAATATACGGAAGAATGGGTGATTACCGATGCCCAGGCCCATTCCTGGCCCGAGGCCTGGTTTCCCGGACTGGGCTGGGTGCCGTTTGAACCGACCGCCGGCCGCCAGGCATTGGATCGCAGCTATGTGCCGGTGGCTCTGGAAGTACCGGATGTGGCCATCAATCCCGAAAGCAATCCTTTTCTTTTGGGTATCGTCACCGAAACGGCATTTCCGTGGAAGCCCGTTCTGGGCTGGAGCGCATTCCTGCTGGCACTCCTGGCCTTGATGCTCTGGCCGCGCTGGCGACCTGCGGCGCGGGATCCCTGGACTTCGCTGCTGCACTGGGGACGCCGCCTGGGCCAGGCGAAGTGGAGCTGGGAAACCGAGTCGGAGTTTGCAGGCCGGTTTTTGCGCTTTCTGGCCGCCAAGGATCGAATCAAGGAGCCCGATGCCAGAGCCATGCGGCGGCAGATCCGTCTTATTACAGCAGCTACGGTGCGGATCAGGTACGCTCCGGAAGCGGCTCCGGATGAAGTCTATGCACCGGCGGCCCGACAATGGCAAAACCTGCAGAGTCGCCTCCGGCGCATTTACTTTCTGCGTTATTGAACACGCACCTGGAGCCCGGTTTGGCACCATGCAGATGAGCCAGAATTCCCGGGCACCGTAGCGGATGGCTGCTGTCCAGTTCAGCCGAGGAGAATATGGCGTGAAAAGCCTTCTGGATGCATACGTACCCGCCCGATACCGCGTAGCGGTCGTTTTTCTGCTGCTACTGATGGCCTTGTGGCTGGCGGCCGCCATCATCCATTGGTTGCTGCGGGAAGCATAACAATACACAATACAACGAGCGCGTTGTTGTCCCCAGGCCGGGGTCAGAGATGACTCCGAAGCGTCTCAGGTCCTGTCGGATGCTGTAGGATCCCAAAGAATCCAACCGTGTCAGGCCTTGGATTGGTTCATCCGGCACTGGCACATCGAAGCTGCTTTTGCTGGCTACATCCCTGCTGCCCTCAGTACGGACATTTAAACCCCACCGATTTCAATTTGACGGGACATATGGCGCATGTTGACCCTGGAACAGAAAAGACAGTTTATTGCAGATGGCTACCTGCATGTGCCCGGGGTGGTGCCCCGCCAGATGGTGGATGCTGCCTTGCGGGCCATCAATCATTCGATCGGCAACGTAGGCAGGACCGGCGGTGATCCGGTCCGCTTTCGGGAGGATTCCTTTTGCCACGAGCTGACCGGGGATCCGCTCATGACCGACATCATCAACAAGACGGACATCCCGACCCTGGTGGAAGACTTGATCGGGGCAGGTAACATGCAGTCCGTGACCCGAGTGCAGATTGCCCCGCGTTTTCCGCTGCCGCCGGACCAGGAACCGGAGCCGTACGGCGGCCACCTGGATGGCATAGGCGTTGGCACCAATGGCATGGCCAAGGGGGTATATGTCCGTAATTTCACCATTTTCGTGGTGGTGTATCTGGTGGACGTGTCCCAACCCGAAAGCGGCAACTTTACCGTCTGGCCCCATTCCCACATTGAATTCGAGGAACACTTTCGTCGTGTGGGGCATGAAGTCATGGCGGAGGGCATACCCCAGATCGACCTGACCCGCTCGCGGGTCATGGTGACCGGATCTGCGGGGGATGTCATCTTGGCACATCACCAGCTGCACCACACTGCCGGCCACAATCTCTCGCCCCATGTCCGCCATGCCTTGATCAGCCGCGTGCGACACAGGAAGACTGAAGAAGTGGGCAAGGCAGCCTACACAGATATTTGGCGGGAGTGGGAAGGCCTTGCCAAACTGGTCCCGGAGGCAGTTTGACTGACGGGACAGGCCCGCCGCCGGTAGCCTGTACGTGCCGCAATCAATTTGACATAAACCAAGGACTGCTTGCTTCGGATTGCAAGAGGCCGGAACATACCGGGACGAGGCGTCCCGATTGCATTGGGGCTTGGCGTGGCCCTCCAAATCCCAGGCGGTTATGGGGCCACTGCAGTCAGAGGCTCGAAATCCTGATAGACGAAATCGATCAGCCGGGTGGCAAAAGCACTGGGATTTTCCACCATGGGCGCATGACCGGCGCCCCGTATCACTTCCAGGTTGTTGGCACCCCGTATGGAAAGCAAGGTCTGCAGCATCATGGCATGCGGGGCGATGGCATCGTCTTCTCCCCTCACCAAGAGCAGGGGAACCTGCAGTGCATTGATCCGATCCACACATTCCCAGCCCTCAAGGTTGCGCGTAAAGCTGTCCAGTGCCTTGGGTGACATGTTCTGAAATTCCTCTGCCAGTTGCTCCATGAAGACCCTGTGGGCCTTTTGCCGGGAATCCAAGTGGGGCAAGAGAGCCGCCATCAGCTCCTGCGTAAGGCGGCAATTCCGGGCTGCCTGCTGAAGGTGTCTATAGGCTTCGGGGGGCGTTGCGATGCCTGTCAGGGGCGGACAGCCTACCAGGACCAGGCAATGCAGCAGGTGGCCGCATTGGAGGCCAAATTCTATGGCCAGCGGGCAGCTGGTCGAGTGCGCGACCAACGCGATGGCAGACAGCCCCAACTCCTGCACGAAACAGTTCAGGTCTCCCAGCAACGCCCGCAGACTGAAATCTGCGCTGGCGGTTTGCGTGGTGCCGCAACCGCGCAGGTCTGGGGCCAAAAGGTACATTTCATCGGGCAGAATGTCGAAAAGGGGTTGCCACCAACGCTTGGTCCCCATGTTGCCATGCAGGAACAGGAGAATCGGTTGCGTACCGGGATCCCCCTGGGCCAGGTAGGAAACTGTCAGATCCGTGTGGGGCAAAGCCACTTTCTTGTAATCAGTCATAGTGGTGGAAGCCGGATCGCACAGAATGCATCCCGGTTATCGTGCGTGCAGAGGCCTGGGCACGGTGATCCGGCAGGCCAGGGGCGAAGATCAAGGTGGGTCTGGCCCCACTACCCGGCGCGTTTGCCTGTGATACCGGCATAGCTCCACGCCAGTATCAGGATAATGGAGCCGTATACAACTTGCTGGATGTCTTGCCCCACATTGAGGAAGGTAAGCAAGGAATTCAATACGCTCAGAATCAGGGTACCCAGAATGGTGCCGGTGTAGCCACCCACGCCCCCAAAGATGGAGGTACCGCCGATGACTGCTGCCGCTACCGAGGGCAAGAGAAATGCATTCGCCAGCTGCAGGTCCACTGCACCGGTACGCCCCGCCAACAGGATGCCGGCGAGGGAACCCAGTACGCCTGCCACCATATAGGCTGCAATCCGCACCTGCCACACCTTGACGCCGGCAAATCGGACCGCAGTCTCGTTGTCTCCTACGCCAAACAGCAACCGGCCCCAACCCGTTCGTTTCAGGAGCCAGGAAATCCCAACGGCCACCAGTGTCCATACCACAACACTGAAGGGCACCTGGTGATTGAGGAACGAGCCCGCCCCCAGGGTCTTGATAAAGGGGTGCACTTGGGTCGATCCCTGCAGAATCGTCTGGGCCCACGCCGTGAAAAGACCCAGCAGAATACCGGACATGGCCAAGGTCATAATCAATGGATTGACCCGGAAGACAGCTACACCGGTACCGTTGACGGTCCCTACAATCAATCCCACCAGCAGACCCAGCGCAATCGCGATGGCGGCTCCTTGCGGAGATTGGTTGGCTGCCACGTAGGCAGACCCCGTCGCGATCATGGTAACTGACAGATCGATGCCCCCGGACAGCATGAGGATGGTTTGCGCTCCGGCCAGGATGCCCAATGGCGCTGCCTGGAGCAGGGAACTCCGCGCGCCGTTGAGAGAAAGGTAATTGGGTTCGATGATCCCGGTGGCCAGGATCAGGAGCAGCAAAACACCACCCAGGATCAAAACCGGCTGTTCTGTCACCCGGGTACGCAGCCAGCCTCGGGCAGCGCGGCCGGTATTCCGTAGCGCCTCATCCATGACGTCGCACCATTTTGAAACGGAGACGCTGCATGATGTTGCGGCCGGCTTCGGTGCCGTAGGCTCCGATCATCATGACCCCGGTAATCATCACGCCCTGGATAATCTGGACGTTGTTGGGATTGATGCCCATCGCGCTCAGGATGGGATTGAGCATGATCAGGATTACACCCGCAGGCACAACTCCGAACACGGATCCTGAACCGCCTACCAGTGCCACGCCGCCCAACACCACGGCCGCAATGCTGTTCAGGGTGGCAATGGCACCGACGCTGAAGCGGGGATCTCCGGTCCCCGTGATCGCAATCGTGGCCAGACCGGCCAAGGCCGCCATGCCGCCGCCGATGGCGTAGGAAGCGATTTTGGCCTGGCGCACATCCAGACCTGCGAGGCGAGACGCCGCTCGATTGCTGCCGATGGCATACATGGACAGCCCCAGGTGGCTGTGTCGGGATATGAAAAAGACCGTGGCTGCCGGGATCAGCATCATGGACAGAGGCATCACATAAGTGCCGCCGATGCCAGAAGGAGAGCCTGTGAAGAGCCACCGGAATTCAGGGGCCGTGCCGCCCCCGGGGGAAGGCAGGATCCAGAGTGCCAGACCGGACCAGATATAGCTGGTGGCCAAAGTCACCACAATGTCGGGAACACCGGAAACATGAATGACCCAACCGACCAAGGCATTGAGAAAACCGAGGCCCAAAATCAATGCCAAGCCTATGCCCAGCACCAGGCCCAGGCCTTGTTCGTCCATGTACTTGGCCGCCAGCGCATTGGTCAAAATCAACAGGGATCCGAGCGAGAGATCGATCCCGCCGGCGATCACGATGATGGCCTGACCTATGGCCAGGTAGACCAGAGGCAGGCTGTTCTTGCTGATGGAAGTGATCTGAAAGGTCCCGAATGACGGGATCAGGGAGCCATACCACACAATGAGCACGACCAGAAGGCCCCAGACACCCAATACCCAGCCATTCCGGCCCAGTTCCCGTAGCCAAGCGCTGCGATCCCGCCGATATGTTACAGCCGTCATGTCAATGCTTCCAACCCGTGGGCGGCCGTCAGAAGAGTGGATTCAGTCGCGGTGGCCGCATCCTGCTCATCCACAATGCGGCCGCCGTGCATGACAAGCACTCTGTCGCAAACCAGGGGAATTTCGGTCAGCTCACTGGTGTAGAGCAGCACAGCAGCCCCGTCTGCAGCCAGTTCGCGCAACAGAATGTAAATCTCGCCTTTGGTCTGAATATCGATGCCTCGCGTAGGGTCGAAACAAAGCAGCGTCTTGAACCCGGCGACCAGCCACCGGCCTATGGCCACCTTCTGCTGATTGCCACCTGACAACCGGCGCACCTGGGCGGCGGCCCGGGTGTCTATGGCCAGGCGGTCAACTGCTCGGCCCACCGCAGCCTCTTCATGCCGGGGCAGGGTCAACCACTGCGCGGGACGGTTAAAGAGCGAAATTGCCAGATTCTGATGCACCGGAAGACTGGGTAACAGGGCTTGCTGGCGATCCCCCGGTATCAGCGTAACTCCCTGTGCCACGGCATCGGCGGGAGAGCGGAACCGGCAGACTTGACCTTCGACAATGATATCGCCCTCCGTGGGCCGACGTTCTCCGGCAAGCAAGTCAAACAGCAATTCCTGCCCCTGCCCTTCCAGTGCCACCAGCCCCAGCACTTCGCCTGCATGAAGGGCAAAGGAAATATCCTGTACACTCTTCTCGAATCCCAAGTCTCTGGCTTCAAAGCAGACAGTGTCCCATTGCTGCTTCTGGACCGCGGCTTCTGTGGGGGAACTGTCGTACACCTGCTGGGCTGTCCCCAGCATTGCAGCGACCAGGGTGTGTTCATTCAAATCTTCCGCATCGCTCTCAGGAGTTTGGATGCGACTTGTATCCAGGAGTGAAACGTTCTGTCCGTCGCGCAAAATAGTGGCACGGTCGCAGAGACGCAGGACTTCGGCCAGACGGTGGGTGATCAGGACCGCAGACCTCTCCTGCTCCTTCCAGTGAGTGAGAAAGGTGAAAACTCTTTCCGCCTGTTCCGCAGTCAGGGCCGCCGTGATTTCATCCAGAAGCAGCACATAGGGATGCCCGGCGATTGCGCGGGCCAGGTCAATAATCCGCAGAGTCTCCAACGGCAGCTCCCGGACCAGGTCCGAAAGCGGAAGATGGGCCATATCAAACCAGGAAAGCCATTGGCGGAATCGGCCGGGATCGGTACGACTGAGGCGCAGATTCTGGCCCACCGTCAGGTCGGGCAGCAGAGCCGGATCCTGAAAAACGGTGGCAATGCCGGCTTGCAAAGCATCGGACGGTTCCTTGCATCGTAACGGACTGCCGTTTACATAAATAGAGCCGGAGTCCACTTTGTGAACTCCGGCCAGAGCCTTCACCAAGGTGCTCTTGCCGGCCCCGTTAGCCCCGAGCAGGGCGTGGATTTCACCGCGGTATACAGTGAAATCCACACCCCTCAGAGCTGCTACGGGTCCGTAGGCTTTTGATACGTTTGCAGTGGTGAGGACGGGGGTTGAATTCTGCACTGCAAGCCCGGGTCCAGGCAGCGCCTATTCGCCCGGTGCCTTGCAGGCCGAAACATCCGTGCTGCCGTTGTAGCTGGTGTACGGCTCGATGTTCACATAGGTGCTCCAGCCGACCTGTTCATCAGGCGCATACATGGCTTCCAGTTCTGCGGTGTCACTCGTGGTATACACGTTAGGTGTCAGCGTGGTCACGAGATCCGGATTCTGCCCGGTCAACGCATCAATGGCGATGGCCATGCCCACGGCGCCGATGGCGGGTGGGTTGGTCACCGCGGCACCAACCAAACCGTCATCGGCCAGGTTGAGTAACTGCTCTATAAAACCGTTGTTGTCGGCCCCCACAATTGGCACATAATCCACATTGGCAACCTGGAACTGTTCCACGACCGAATAGTCGATACCTGAAGTCCAAATTCCGTCTATTTCCTGCGTGGTAATCAGATCCAAGGCCTGCTGGGCTCCTGTGGAAGGATCCCAACCCGTAAAGGGAGCGGCTATAACTTCGATATCCGGATACTGGGCCAATGCGGCTTCGAACCCGGCGTGACGATCACTGTCAGCCGGAACGCCGTCAATGCCGCGCATTTCCACTACCTTGCCGGAGCCGCCCAAGGTTTCGAAGAGCCACTCAGCTCCCAGTTGCGCGTAGGCAGTCTGGTCATTGGTAACTACATAGGCACCTTCTGCCGTTACCGCCTGATCTACAGCCACTACCACAATGCCTTGGGCAATCGCCGACTCGATTACCGCGTTGAGCCCGTCGCGGTCAGTGGGATTGAGAATAATGGCATCTACGCCCTGCGAAATCAGTCCTTCCAGATCGGCAATCTGCTCAGTGGGACCGCCATTGCGATTGACCACTACTACCTTGTCCACTGTGCCACTGGCCGTAGCCTCGGCCTTGATGGCGCAGATCATCTGCTCCCGCCAACCATTGCCGACCAGGGTATTGCTGACGCCAACCACGAAGCCGGACATGTCCGCTGCGTCTGCGTCGTCGGGCATCGCAGCGGGAGTCGCAGGCGGCGCGGCCACGCAGGCACTGGCGGCCAATGCCACTAACAGGATTAGCGGCCACAACTGTCTGAGGTGGATGTTCATCTCCTACTTTCCTCCTTGAAACAAAAAACAAAAGTATAAACCGCGGATCTATGGGGCGCTTGCTCTTGGCACCGCACTGCAGCCTCGCAATGCCTGGATTCGTCTGGAAAAGGGATTGCCGTTTCTGTCCCAGATGATTCAAGACGACCCTGGAGGCAGCACGCCACTGTGTCCTTTGCATATGGCCGGAAAGAATCGCTCACATATCTTATCATCAGTGTCGGGTCGGATATACGCTTCTTTTGCCGCTTTCCATCCTTGATTATGACAAGTATGATCAAGTAGATTTCCGTTTTGTGGCTGTCATTACGCTACGTATAATAACTATTATACGTAGCGTAATGACAGGATTTCCCTCGCCGGCACTCCTTGCTGCCGGGTTAGTTTGACCGAGGCGGTCCACGATCAGTGGGAGCACACTTGTCAGAGGTCGGTCCGAAGGAGAACCCGATGGCTCCGCCCCGGGCAAGCAATGCTCTGTGGCATACCTTTCCAAGTGGCCCCGCAGGCGCGCGATCCTGGACACTCGCGCCTCAAGGACCGCGCAGGCCCTGACCAGCATTCTCTTTGTGCTCAAGAGTGGCATTCCTTGGGCGAGGCGGGCGCGCTGGACGCTCCGTCTGCTGACGGACCAGGCCGTGGTCCTGGGTCTGACGGACGCCATCTCGCCCACCAGCGTGCGGCACCTGCTCAAAAAAATGTGCTGCAGCCCCCTCGCCAGCGGTACTGGCGCGTCCCGGCTCCGGCGATGCTGGCGGCTGAGCTGGCCGCCCGGCGCCGCGCCCGCGACGATCCCTGGGCGCAGACCCTCGTTGCAGTACTAGTGGCAAGTATAAATACAGAAGAGTCCTGTCATCAGAGTCCTGTCATCGGGGAGTGCCCATGCGTACCGGCGTATCCTGCCCCGTCTCCCCCGCCGAGCACCCACGTCTGACGGCGATCGTGGAGAACCCCAACACGCCCCCGAAACACGTCTGGCGCGCCGACATGGTGCGGGCCACGGCCGAGGGGCTGGGCACAGGGGCCATCATGCGGCGCACGGGCAAGCACAAGAGTACCGCATCTGGCGCCAGCCTGGGTGGAGGCCGCACCGCTGCCGGCTTTTGTAGTGCGCACCATGTTTGGGGAGATGGCGGATCTGCTGCTTTATGGACAGAATGCCTCATCGCAAAAGCTGCAGGCGGCAGGATTCGAGCACCAGTTTCCGCAAGTGAGGCGGGCTCTGGCAGACTTGCTGTCCTAAGCACATGGCATGGAAATTTCTAAGGTTGAGGTAGACTGTCCTCTTGTGTCCGATTGGGATATACCCCCGTCTCCACCATCTGAGACAGGATATCCACGCCGGATCCAGCAGGATTTCGCACCTTTAGATAATTCCAGGCCAAGTGCTTAGAGGGTTGGAATCCCGTGAGAATTCCTTGACGATTGCGGGCGAGAAGAGTCTGATTGCTTTGACAAGACCTGTTCTCTGACCCTCTTCTGCTATCCCCAAGGGTGAGACCATGATCGTCCAGGTGTCGGAATTGACCAAGGAATTCCGGGTTCCCGTACGGAAGCCAGGCTTGCGGGCGGGCCTGCGCAGCTTGGTCCAGCGAGAATTCAAGGCTGTGACAGCGGTAAGAAGCGTGTCCTTTGACATCGCCGAAGGAGAGGTGGTGGGTTTCCTGGGTCCCAATGGCGCAGGAAAGACAACCACACTCAAGATGCTGACAGGCCTGCTGCACCCTACGGCCGGAGACGTGCAAGTCATGGGATTCACGCCTTGGCGGAGGGAGAGGGCCTACCTCCGCAAGATCAATATGGTAATGGGCAATCGCCACCAGTTGACCTGGGATGTGCCCACACTGGATTCCTATCTGTTGCTGCGCACCATTTATGAAGTGCCCGATCAGGAGTTTCAGCAGACCTTGGATGAATTGGTGGCGTTGCTGGATCTGGAAGAACTGCTAAGCAAGCCCATCCGCAATCTTTCTCTGGGGGAGAGAATGAAATGCGAGCTGGCAGGGTCCCTCCTGCACAGGCCCAAGGTCATGTTCTTGGACGAACCCACCCTGGGGCTGGATGTGACCATGCAGCACCGCATCCGCAAGTTCATCGGAGACTACAACCAGCGCCATGGCTCCACCATTCTGCTCACCAGCCACTACATGGCCGACATCGAGGCATTGTGCCGTCGGGTGATCGTGATCCATGAGGGTGCCATCCTGTTTGATGGCCTGCTGAACAATCTGATCCAACGATTTGCCCCTACCAAGATTCTGACATTCGAACTGGATACCATAGAGGCCGACCTTGGCCACTTGAGCAGCCAGGTGAGTCAGGACGGATTCCACTACCAGGTGGAAGTGGCGAAAGACCAGACGTTGGATGTGACGGACCAGGTGCTGACCCAATTCAATGTGTCCGATATTTCCATTGAGGACCCTCCGGTCGAGCAGGTCATAGACCGAGTTTTCACAAACTCTGAGTCCTGATGCCGTGACGCGCCTGTTTCGCTATTACTTGGCCGCTTTGCGCCAAGACATTCTCATACACGTGCAATATCGCACGTCAATGGCTATTTGGATGCTGAGTCTCGTTATAGAGCCATTGATTTTCTTGATGGTCTGGCAGGCCGTGGCTAAGGCCCAAGACGGTGTCGCGGGCAACTACACCATGGGGACGTTTGCTGCCTATTTCATGTGGGTGATGGTGGTGAACCATATCACATTCACCTGGATCATGTACTCCATATCCTTTGAAATCAGGGAAGGTCACTTGGCGGCCCGTCTGCTGCACCCCATACATCCCATCCACAAGGATGTCAGCGATAATTTTTCCTACAAACTCCTTGGCCTCGTTTTCCTGATTCCTGCCTTTGTCATCATGCTGAAAGTGTTTCAGCCGGAATTCCATTTCGTGCTCTGGCACCTGCCCGCCTTTGTGCTGGCCTTGGTCATGGCGGCCGCCGTACGCTTTGTCCTGGAATGGACGGTGGCGCAAGTCGCCTTCTGGATTGTGGACACCAGGGCGTTCAATATCGGATTCTCCACGCTCCTGTTGCTCTTTTCCGGTCGCTTTGCCCCCATCGATGGTTCAAATTCTTCGGCCAGTGGCTGCCGTTCCGGTGGTTAGTGGCCTTCCCGGTGGAAATCATGATGGGAGGTTTGGCACTCCAAGAAATCCTGGCAGGATACGCGGTATTGGTCCTCTGGGGCATCCCCATCGGAACTTGCATGATGCTGGTTTGGCGCGCCGGCGTAAAGCGGTTCGGAGCTGTCGGCCTCTGAAATGCATTTTCTGAGAGTTCTGTACGCCTACGCCAAGCTGGGAGTCCTGAACGACTTGCAGTATCGCGTGAATTTCTTTAACCAGCTGGTGGTCTCTCTGGTTAGTTTGGCCCTTTCCATCACCGGAGTTCTGCTGGTCTTTCAGCACACCTCCAGCATCGGTGTCTGGACCCAGTCAGACCTTATAATGCTGCTGGGCGTGCACAAACTGGTTCGCGGATTCATTGAGATCTTTTTGCGGCCCAGTCTACAGGGGTTTCTGGACGGAGTCCGGACCGGCAATTTTGACTTCATCTTGCTTAAACCCATGGATGCCCAAGCATTTATGTGTGTGCAGCGATTTCGCATTTGGAGCATGATCGATATGGGACTGGGTCTGTCGTTGCTATTATGGACAGGTTTGGTCCAAGAACTCAATGTCCCGCCCGCTGCACTGCTGTTGTTTGCGGTCACCCTTTTTTCGGGTTTCATCATCGTGATGGCTTTTTGGCTGATTCTGGCCATCACCAGCTTCTGGTTTGTCCGCGTCGACAATATTTTCGTGGTCTTTGATTCCCTCTTTCAGACTGCCAAGTGGCCCGTGACTGTCTATCCCGAATTCATCCGGGTCTTGCTGACCTTCGTGATTCCAGTTGCCTGGGCCGTGACTGTGCCTGCCGCTACTCTGGCAGGTCATATCCCGATGTCCACAGTGCAGTGGTCCCTGCTGATCCCGGTGGGCTTTTGCATAGGTGCCCGGTTATTCTGGCTGTGGGGCATCCGACACTATTCCGGTGCTTCGGCCTAAGCACATGTCATGGAACTTTGGATACGCGATCGGAGCGGCGGCTCAGGCGCGCCCCACCTTGCGGAAGCCGAAGAGGCACTTGATCACGTGGCAGGGGTGTTTCCCGGGCACGGTGATAGGTGCGGAGGCAGTGGCCTCCCAAGCGACGCGGCGCCATCTGAGGTCATGCCCATGGACGGGCGTGGTGACCAGAGAGTGGACAAGCCCGGTCTCCCGGTCGATACCGCTGGGCAGTTTCAGGCCAAAGTACCACTGCCGGCCCTTGACGGAATCCCTGCTCTTCTCGGTGGACCGGCATCCGCGCGAAGATGCGGGTGCCCAATTCATGCCGCTCCAGGTCCACCCGCGAACGACCGCGCCGGGGCCCCGCCGTGTACTGGTGCGGAGACACCAGGGCCACAGCCGGTCCAGAGGGCATGGTCGGCAGACAGCAGGACAAGGGGGTAGCCATAACACCATTCGGAGACAGGACTGCAAGGCATGCTCCAGCTTGCCTCACACCGCGCTGTCCGCCCAATGACGGGCTTCCCATCCTGCATTAATCAGAGTATCCTCGGTTTGTTTCTTACCCTTTCAGGCCACTCAACGACACTCCTTGGATTATGTAGCGTTGACCCAAGAGAAAGACCAGGAATGTAGGGAGAAATCCCAGGACGGCGCCGGCCATGTCCAGTCCGGCATCACCGCCGGATCGGGCTACCGTGCCCAACCCGACGGGCAGTGTCCTCATATCCGCCTTGGTGGTGACAATCAGGGGGTAAAGGAAGGAATTCCAATTGCCCATGAACCGCAGTATCGCCAGCGTAGCCAAAGCGGGCACCAGTTGCGGTAACAGCACCTGCCAGAAGATCTGGAACAGATTGGCACCGTCAATGTGAGCGGCATCGTCATAGTCTCTGGGGATGCTGAGAAACTGCTGTCGCATCAGGAAAGTGCCGAATATCGATGCAAACCAGGGCCCAATCAAGGCGGTGTACGAATTGACCAGACCCAGGTCGGACAGCAGGATGTACTGCGGAATGATCAGGGCTGTGTCCGGCATGATCAGTATGCCAATGAAGATGTAGAAAAGAAACTCCTTGCCGATAAAGTCGCCCCGGGCAAAGGCGTAGCCGGCCATGGCCGAGGTAATGACCCCTCCCAGGGTCGAAATCAAGGCCACTACAAAACTGTTGTACAGCCACCGCGCCGCCAGCGTGCGGGAGAAGAGAAGACCGAAATTTTCCAGCGTAAAGGGACGGGGAATGAGATCGACCGGAAAGAGCAGGAACCGGATGTCCTGCGTCAGGGAAACCGACAACATGATGACGAAGGGACCTACGGTGGAGACCCCTACCACCATCATCGCCAGATAGGTCAGGACTGTTTTGACTTCCTGACCGGGTTGGTAGCCTATCCATGCCCTGGTCTTGGCCAAAGGGCCTGGTCCCATGTCCCTGCGGATTGCACTCATCGGGACATCAATACACTTCTTCGTCGAATTTCAAATAGCGGCTCTGGATCCAGGCGATCACCAGAATGATGGCGAAGAGCAGAATGGAGAGGGCATTGGCGTACCCGAACCGCGTGAAATTGAAAGCCTGCGAATAAATGTGATACACGGCAGTGGTCGTGGCATAGACCGGGCCCCCGCCTGTCAGAATGTAAATGGCGCCAAACTCCTGCAAGGCGCCGATCGTGGTGATTACCACAATGAATGCGGCCGTCGGCCGCAGGAGCGGTATGGTCACATGCCTGTGCAGACGCCAACCATAGGCGCCATCCACCATGCCGGCATCGTAGAGCGGTTGCGGGATGGCTTGCAGGGCGGCCACCCAAATGACCATGAAGAAACCGAAAGACTGCCAGACCCCCACGGCGGCTATGGAGGCCAGGGCCTGGTGAATGTCCAGGAGAAACTTCTGGGCCGGTATGCCCACCAAACCCAACAGGTAGTTGATGGGAGCGTCTTCACGGGGCGACAGGAAGCGCCGAAAAACCAGTGCCAGGACTGCGATGTTGGTTACGTTGGGCAGAAAATAGACGGACCGGAAAAAACGCATGCCGCGCAGTCGCTGATTGACCAGAATTGCGACCACCAGAGACACAAACACGATGGGAGGCACGTAGAGGAGAGCAAAGAGCACAGTGTTCTTGAGGGCTTGATGCAGGCGTTCATCCGACACCATGTCGCCGAAGTGTCCCAGTCCCACAAATTCCGAGTAGCTCAGCAGATCCGTCTTGTACAGCGCATTCCGGAACATGCTGAGCCAGGGAATGAGGTTGAACGTCAAAAAGACCACCAGGTTGATGAGAATGAAGGGATACCAAGGCAAGGAATCCCGAATTCTGCGCCCCAGTCCCGCTGCGGGCACGGCTTTGACGTGGCTGGGTACCATGTCGCTTGTGGTCAATTGGGGGGGGGAATCCCAACAGACAGGGTCAGACCCTGTCTGTTGGGATCTTCAACTCGACCGAGAGTTGCCGCGAGACTACGCTTTCTCCGCCAGCAGCGCGTCAATCTCGGTTTGCATGGTTTCCAAGGCTTCGTCCACAGAACTGTGACCCAATACGGCCGCTTGAAACTGCGGGCCACATACAACCTTGCTCTCCTGCCACAGAGTATTGGAATCCTGATCGGAAAAGAGGTGGGCACTGTGGCGGCCGACATGCTCCAGCACGCAGGGCTCAGGATTCCAGAATTCCGTCTTGGACCGGTTGCCCACAGGAGTGGAACCGGCCAGTTCGCAATATGCGCCCACTTGGGCCGGCTGAATCATGAAACGGACCCAGGCCACGGCAGCATCCACCTCGGCACTCTGCGAGGTTATGGCCCAGCCTTGGCCGGACACCGTACCGGATATGGGGAACTCGGCTCCCGTGCGAGTCCGCGGGTGACCGATGAAGTATTCCAAATCCGGCTGTGCCTCGACATGTGTGATGCAGGCCGCATCCTCCGTGCGGGCTGTGACCTGTTCCAAAGACAGCCAGTAATTGGGCAAGCCGCCTTGTTCGTCCACGCTGCCAATGGCAAATTCGATGGGTACCCAGCCATTCTGGTATTCCGTCACCCACCGCTCCAGAGTCTGGCGGCAGGCATCTTCCGTGAAGTAGGACTTGGTGCGGTCTTCCGAGTACACCGTGCCGCCGGCTTCATGCACTTGGGTAATGAATTCGCCCCAGCTGAAAGTGCTCAAGGATTCCAGATAGTAGCCTTGGGTCGCTGCCGATTCCGCGACGGCAAAAAGCTTGTCCCATGTGTCCAGTACCGTCGTGGCAGGGTCCATCCCCAGTTCGCGGAGCAAACCGCCGCTGTACGCCGGCCCGTTGACCTCGGACTCGAACAGGGGCATATACAACACACCGTCAAAACTGGCTGCAGCCAGTTCAGAGGCTTGGTAATCTGCCAGATCGGCTTCGGTCAAGTGATCCGAAACTCCCAGGATGACGCCCTTTTCAATGTAGGCGGGGATCGTGTCGGTGGTGGCGTCCCAAATGTCGGGGGCCTCTCCTGCCGCAGCCGCAGCATAAAGACTCTCCCGACGCCCTCCCCAGGGTTGCACTTCGATGTTGGCCTTGATGGTGTCATGCGTGGCATGGAACCGCTCCATCAGCGGCTTGAACACGATCTCCAAGTCATTCTCCGTGCGGGGATAAGACCAGATGTCGATTTCCGCCACTTCCATTCCCGCCTCGGTGCTTGGCCCCGCGGCCGGTACACCGGCAACACAGGCGCTCAAGAGACTCAACGTGCCCACCGCTCCGCTGATCTGCAAAAATCTCCGCCGACTCAGACCATTCCGTAACATAATTGTCTCCTATGGTGGACAGTGAGCAATGCCAAGCCTCCCGGCAGACCGGCCGGGCATGGACGTTGGCAGCGACTCTCAATATATAACGATTACAACGTTTTTCCCAACGAGTTTCGCAAAAGTCGTTGCCTTGCACCACAAGGCAGCATCCAAGTCCAGAACGGTCCAGGCAATGCTGGGGATGGGTATAAACGTCCCACTGAACATTGGCGTCCTTGCCCCCTCCCGTCCTGTACCTTCCTGGAGCGGGATATCGATCTTGTGCCGTGCATCCCGTCTCGCAGATCGGTGTCAAGACGGTGCGGTGACACTTTACGGTGTCCCAGGTGACCCGATGGGCCAATTCATCAAGCCTTGGAACGAGGGAAATCCGCTTGGCGGCCGCATTGAAAACTTCTCGATATCACGGCCCTTGCCGCCCGCCCCGGTGCCGTAGCATGAAAATTCCCGCATCCGCTTTTTCACGGCTGGCACCAGTGCTGTCTATAATCGATTGCCCCGCACGGCCGCTTGCGCTTGGTCCAGGGTTTGGGGAAAAGGATCGGCCAGCAATCCTTTTCGCCCAATTTTTTCAGGTGCGCCGATTCGTCCAGGTCCCAGCCGGATGCACGAAATCCCCTTGTTTGAACTGCACAGGAATTGACGGGTGGCAAAACCGACACTGGTAGCACTGGATTTGGAAGGCGTCCTGTTGGAGGAGGTCTGGCTCGCGATTGCAGACCGCACCGGTTTGCAAGAGCTGGAATTGACCACCCGGGACTTCAGTGACTATGCGAAGTTGATGGAAATGCGCATCAGCGTACTGGACCGGCATGGCATTACCCTGCATTGTCTGCAGAGCATCATTGCCGAAACGACAAGACCTCTGCCGGGGGCCCGGGATTTTCTGGAATGGCTGCACAGACGGACCCCCGTCGTCATTCTCTCGGACATCTGCATGGAGCTGGTAGCACCCGTTCAGGACCAATTGGGCTTTCCCACTATCCTGGGCAATACCCTGGCTGTCGACGCGCAGTCCGGCATGATCACAGGCTTTCACCTGCGCCAGACCGATGGCAAGCGCAAGGCGATTGAGGCTTTTCGCGGATTGGGATTCAAAACGTTTGCCGCCGGTGATTCGTACAATGACCTGACCATGATCAGGGCAGCCCATTCTGGTGCCTTGTTCAATGCTCCCGCCCGTATTGCCAAGGAGGCTGCCGACCTGCGATGTTGCACGCAGTATCTGGAACTGCAGACCTTGATTGGCGCCGACCTGTTCGGTGCGGACTGACGATCGCAACTTTCTGTCCGGATACGGAAATTTCAGACCTGCTTGGGGAGTGGAAATGAAATCAATTCAGATGAGCGATGCCCTGTGGGAGTATCTGCTGTCAGTTTCACCTTCTGACGACCCTGTGATGCAGGAGCTCCGGGAAGTCACATCCACGATGCCTGCCGGGGGCATGCAGATTCCTTCCTACCAAGGCCGCTTCATGCAGTTCCTGGTGTGCCTTCTGGGGGTCAAACGCTGTATCGAGGTTGGCTGTTTCACGGGGTACAGCGCTTTGGCCGTGGCCAGGGCACTACCTGCGGACGGCAAGCTCATCACCTGCGACGTCAGTGCAGAGTGGACCGGCACGGCTCGCCAGTACTGGCAGAAAGCCGGTGTGGCGGACAGAATCGAGTTGAGGCTGGGTCCCGCCCTGGACACGTTGCAAGCCATGATCGATGCCGGGGCGGCCGGATCCTTTGACATGGCCTTTATCGATGCCGACAAGGACAATTATGTTAATTACTATGAGCTGTGTCTGCAGTTGATTCGCCGGGGCGGAGTCATCCTGATCGACAATACCCTCTGGGGAGGTAGCGTGGCCGACGTTGCAGTACAGGACAAAGACACTCAAGGCATCAGGGCTGTCAATCGACGGGTATTCGAGGACCCCCGCGTGGACACATGTCTGCTGCCCATGTCCGACGGGGTACATCTCTGCCACAAACTGTAGAGAGCGGAATTGAGCAGTCGTCAGACAACAGAGGAAATCCGGTCTGCGGCAGCGCTGGATGTCATAGGCTACGTATTGGCCGTGTCCTATCCTCTGCTGGCTTTCTCGGCCGCGGGACGGTCTGTTTATCAGCTCTTTTTCAAAGCCGGCATCGCGTTTGAGACAGGTCCGCTCCTGTCTGCGTTCGCCGGCCTGTGTTATCTCCTGGCGGCGTTCGGTTTTGCATTTCGCCGTCCCTGGACCTGGATCCTTTCCCTGACAGTATTGGTCATTGAGTCGTTTGGGACCGTGCTGGTAGGCACTCTGAGCATCGTGGCGCCAGACTTGGTGGGAAGATCGGTGTGGCGCCTGTATGGAGTGGATTTTGCCTTCTTCCCGTTGGTCCAGCCCTTTCTGGGCATTGTGTGGCTACTTTGGCCACATACGCGATCTCTCTTTGGCGTACCGCCCGCGCGTCCGGGATTGTGAATTGTGAATCCGGTGTTTTCATCGGAGTACCGCACCGCAAGGCACTCGGAACTCGTTTTCCCGGGCTGTTCCGCCCAGTCTTCCATTGCACCTTGGCGTGGTTGGGCAACAGCCGTGCCGGGGTCTCGCAGGCATACTGTCCCGTAGCATGTGTTCTGGCTGTAAAAATGGCTTTTCTGCATCGTAGGATCCGGGACCCGCTTTCTTGGCAAAGGCTTATACCATAGGCATTGTTTCTGTCATGAACATCATTCAGCACATATCGGTCAAACCGTCTTTGCCGGAAGCTATCGGTCGCCTTGACGAACTGGCCTACAACCTGGTCTGGAGCTGGCTGCCCGGTGCCACGGACCTCTTTGCGGCCATCGATACCGGGATTTGGTCTGCCACCAACCACAATCCTGTCAGGCTGTTGTCTGAAGTGGACCAGGAACGTCTCAATGCAGTGGCCCGGTGCAAGACATACCTGGAGCGGTATGCCGATGTCATGCGCCGATTTGATGCATACATGTCCCCCGCTGCCCGGACCTGGATCCACGACCGGCATCCTGACAAAAGCACGCAAGTCATTGCCTACTTCAGTGCCGAGTACGGACTGCACGAGTCGCTGCCCATCTACAGCGGTGGCCTGGGCATCCTGTCCGGCGACCACTTGAAGGAAGCCAGCGACTTGGGGCTTCCCCTGGTGGGCATCGGGTTTCTGTATCCGCAAGGCTATTTCCATCAACTGCTGGATGCCTCAGGCTGGCAGCAGGCCCATTACGACCATCTCCCCTTTGAGGTGTTGCCGGTGACTCCCGCGTTGGGGGCCGATGGGCAGCAGGTCACGGTAGCCGTGGAACTGCCTGCACGGCTGGTGCAAATCCGGGTCTGGCAAATCCGGGTCGGCCGCTGCACGGTCTACTGCATGGACACCGACGTGGAGCAGAATTCCCCTGCCGATCGCCAGCTCAGTCACCGCCTGTATCACGGCGACGAGGAAACCCGGGTGGCTTGGGAAACCGTTTTCGGGCTGGGTGGCGTGCGGGTCCTGCGGGCCCTGAACCTGGAACCGGCCGTTTGGCATATGAACGAAGGACACAGCGCCTTCATGGGGTTGGAACGGGTCCGGGAATTGGTCCATCATCACGGTCTCACCTTCATGGAGGCTGTCGAGGTGGTGCGGTCCAACACGGTTTTTACCACACACACCCCCGTGCCCGCCGGCAATGACACTTTTGCATACAGTTTGATTGGCAAGTATTTTTCCCGTTTTTGGGGACAACTGGGCATTGAACGGGAAGAATTTCTGGAATTTGCCCGTCAGGACCTGGATTGGCAAACGCGGTTCAGCATGACCGTCTTGGCACTGCGGCTGAGCGGCTATGCCAATGGCGTCAGTCGGCTGCACGGAAACGTGAGCCGGGAAATGTGGCAGTTTGTGTGGCCCCACACCCCCCGCGAAGAGATACCCATCAAGGGGATTACCAATGGTGTGCATGCAGCAACCTGGATTCCGGAGGGTCTGCAACAGCTCTACCGGAAATATCTTGGGCCAGGCTACATGGCGGAAATTCATAAGCCGGAGACGTGGCAATGTCTCGAGCAAGTGCCGGACCACGAGTTGTGGGAAGTCCATCGGACCTGCAAACAGGCTTTGAACGAATTTGCCTTGCAGAACCTGATCCGCCAAAGGGAACGCTTCGGGGAATATCCCACCGATCTGGTGCGCGGCAAGTCGGTCCTGGAGCCCGACGCCCTGGTGATTGGGTTTGCGCGCCGTTTTGCCACCTACAAACGAGCCACGTTGATCCTGCGGGATATCGATCGCCTCCGCCATTTGGTCAACGATCCTGCCCGTCCCGTGCAGTTTGTGTTTGCCGGGAAAGCGCATCCTGCCGACGAGGCCGGCAAGCATCTGATACAGGAGCTTTTCCGGCTCGCGCGGGACCCTGATTCCGGCTTCCAGGGCAAATTTGTCTTCCTGGAAAACTATGACATTTGCATGGCACGCCACCTGGTCGCGGGCGTGGATCTGTGGCTGAATACACCGCGCCGTCCCCATGAAGCCAGCGGCACAAGCGGAGAGAAGGCCGCCATGTGCGGTGTGCCGCACTTCAGCGTGTTGGACGGGTGGTGGGCAGAAGGATTCAACGGCCGGAATGGCTGGACCATTGGATCGGGCATGGACTTCAAGGACGAGAACACCCAGGACGAGTCGGACGGCATCTCGTTCTACGAGACCCTGGAAATGGACATTCTGCCGCTTTTCTTCCAGCGAGGAGAAGATGGCATTCCCTATGGCTGGCTGCGGATCATGAAAGAAGCCATCCGAAGTTGTGCCCCTCGCTTCAGTTTTCGCCGGATGCTGCAAGACTATTGTCGTCATCTGTATTTTCCGGCCATAGAGACAGGACAAAACAGGCACCGCGGGAATTTCGAAAGGGCGGTCCAGCTGGCGGCCTGGACGAAATTCATGCAAGTGCATTGGCCGGGCGTTGCCTTTGACGGTGTCCGTGTTTCCTGTGCGGAACTGATCGTAGGAAATCCGGTACACGTGGAAGCAGCCCTGCAGCTGGGCTCCATTCCGCCCGCCGAGGTGCAAGTGGAGGTGGTCGTATATCGGCACGGTGTAGACAATGCAGTGGACCTCCTGTCGCGGCAGGTCTTGGCCCACTGTGGCAGCGTGGACGAGAAGGAGCTGTTTGGGGGCGAGCTGCGTCCCGCACAAAATGGGAACCTGGGTCTCGGTGTTAGAATCAGACCTGCCCACGCGGACTTGATCTCGCCGAGTCATGCAGGATTGGTGACGTGGGCCGAGAAAGCCCATTTGCAGTAAAGAGGGTTTGGCCCCATGCGGGTTGTGGTAGCCGGGGGATCCGGGCTTATAGGGTCCTGCTTGAGCGGTCTGCTCGCGGAAGCGGGGCACGATGCAACTGTCCTGTCCCGGACCCCGCAGTCGGATCAGCACATTGATTATGTCAAATGGTCTGGTGCCGATCCTGAGGAAATCGTCCCTTGCCTTGCCGGGGCAGATGCCGTCGTCAATCTGGCGGGAGCCAACCTTGGCGCGCAAAAATGGAACGCATCCCGCAAGCAGCTCATACGATCCAGCCGGGTACAGACCGGTCATACTCTGGCCGCGGCGGTACAGGAGGCCCAGAATCCGCCCGGGGTATTCGTGCAGGCCTCGGCCGTAGGCTATTACGGTGGCCTGTATGGTCCCGAAGTCCTTTCGGAAGAGCTGCCGCCCGGCAACGACTTTCTGGCTTCGGTCTGTGTTGACTGGGAAGCTTCGACACAGGATCTGGCCCACCATGGGGTGCGTCATGTGACCGCCCGCTTTGGGATTGTATTGGCCCGGAAAGGAGGTGCCTTGCCGCGCATGTTGCCCCCCTTCCGGCTGGGTCTGGGCGGACCACTGGGAGACGGCAAACAGCCGTTTCCCTGGATACATCTGCAGGATGCCGCTCGGGCAGTGCTCTTCGCGCTGGAGAATGAGGCAGTAGCCGGGGCATTCAACATCACTGCCCCGGCTGCAGACACCAACGCGGAATTCAGCCGGGCTCTGGCCACCGTCCTGCGTCGTCCCCTCTTCGCTGGCATCCCGGCTTTTGCCGTGCGCATGATGTTTGGCGAGATGGCCGATCTCTTGCTCTATGGACAGAATGCATCGTCTTTGAAACTCCAGAAAGCCGGATTCGAGCACAGGTTCTCCCATGTCGAGTCAGCTCTGGCAGATTTGCTGGTCTAAGAACCGGGATCGGCCCGCGTGCGGGGGGATGGCCTCTTGTCCGCGGACCTCCATGATCGTCCCGGTTTCCATCGTCCCGGTTTCCGAATTGACCAAGGAATTCAAGGTTCCTGTGCGGGAACCAGGTCTGCGCGCGGGCCTGCGCAGCCTGGTGCAGCGCGAATTCAAGGTAGTGAAAGATGTAAGCAGCGTGTCTTTCGAGATCGCCGAAAGGGAAGTCGTGGGCTTCCTAGGTCCCAATGGCGCCGGAAAGACCACCAAGCTCAAAATACTTACAGGCCTGCTGTATCCCACCGCCGGAACGGTGCAGGTCATGGGCTTTCATACCTTGGCTGCGGGAGAAAGCCTATCTCCGCAGAATCAACATGGTCATGGGCAATCGACACCAGTTGACTTGGGATGTCCCTACATGGGATTCCTATCTGTTGCTGCGCACCATATATGAGGTTCCGGAGCAGGAATTTCGGCAGACTTTGGACGAATTGGTGGCGTTACTGGACCTGGAGGACCTGCTCAGCAAACCCATTCGCAATCTTTCTCTGGGAGAAGAATGAAATGCGAGTTGGCAGGTTCCTTGCTGCACCGGCCTGCCATCATGTTTCTGGACGAACCCACACTCGGCCTGGACGTGACGATGCAACATCGTATTCGGATGTTCATCGGAGACTACAATCGGCGTCATGGCTCCACCATTCTGCTCACCAGCCACTACATGGCCGACATCGAGGCACTGTGTCGCCGAGTGATCGTGGTACATGAGGGCGCGCCATCCTGTTCGATGGCCTGCTGAATGATCTGATCCAGCGATTTGTCCCGACCAAGATTCTGACGTTTGAATGAATTGGATACTACGGAAGCTGACCTTGGCCCTATCAGTAACCAGGTAAGTCAGAACGGATTCCATTACAAGGTAGAAGTGGAGAAAGACCACACCCTAGAAGTAACGGATCGCGTTCTGACCCACTTCAATGTATCCGACATCTCCATTGAGGATCCGCCGGTCGAGCAAGTCTTTGATTTCCTTTTTCAGACTGCCAAGTGGCCCGTGACCGTCTATCCCGAATTCATCCGGGTCTTGCTGACCTTCGTGATTCCAGTCGCCTGGGCCGTGACTGTGCCTGCCGCTACTCTGGCAGGTCATATCCCACTGTCCACAGTGCAATGGTCCCTGTTGATCCCAGTGGGCTTTTGCATAGGTGCCCGGTTATTCTGGCTGTGGGGCATCGACACTATTCCGGTGCTTCAGCCTAATACTACAGTGATAATTCAAGGAGGGCGGCTTGCTGACGACGCCCAGTGGCAGAGCATGGCCTCCCCTGCATGCTGACGGCGGCGCCAGCACGACCAAGCCAGAAGCTGGACGGCCGCGACCGGAACCTGGAGCACCAGCTCCCAAAACAGACAGCGGATCTCGGACTCAACCGCTTGTCGCCGGGTGCACGCGCCTGGACCCGGGCGATCCGCCTTCATGGGGGAGGGAGAACACCGTGTCCCCTGCGGGATAGAGGGCAGCCGGACGCGCGTGGTATCCGGGGGCGGCACCATCGGGCCATCCTGCGCCGCGGGGCTCTCCACCTGGCTACAGGAGCAAACGACCGCGGGAGCATCCAGGGCAAACGCAAACGGGCCGGTGGGTATCGCACCGTGCAGCCTCTGAGTGGCAACCAGCACCAATGGTTGGTTAAAGGGTTGACAACAAACAACAAAAGGGACAAGACAACCTCAGCCAATGTACAATAGCGGGGATATTTGTCAGTTGCCATTGGCATGCCAAGACTCCAGGAGCTGTAATTATGAAAGTTTCCGTTTTGCGACTGATCGCGTTGTCGTTGGCAGTCTTTCTGACTGCAGCCTGTGCCGTGACCTCGGCTCCCTCGATCACGGATACGATGGCTTGTACGGACGACATTCGCTGTGTGGAAGTGGAAGAAGGTGAACTCATCCACATTGCGTCCATGATCGTAAATTCCGGACAGGTGGCTTTCTTGGGCGATGATCAGATCGGTGCCATTGAAATTGCTGTCGCGGACTATGGTCCCATCCATGGGCATGAAATCTCACTCCGGCAGGAAGACTCCCTGTGCAGTGCGGAAGGGGGCCAGACTGCGGCGCAGAAAGTGGCCTCTGACCCGAATATCGTGGGTGTTTTGGGCACGGCATGCTCCAGTGCCGCGGTCGCGGCACTGCCCATCATTTCCGAAGCCGGTTTGAGCATGATCTCGGCCTCCAATACGTCTCCCGTATTGACCGATGCTGATCATGACACGGGCGGAGTGTGGCAGCCGGGATATTACCGGACTGCGCACAATGACCTGTTCCAGGGCAAACTGGCTGCAGAATACGCCTATAACGAATTGGGGGCCCGCACGGTGGCTACTATCCATGATGGCAGTCCCTATGCAGACAAGCTGCAGGAAGTCATGGGGATCGAGTTTGAGAATCTGGGCGGTACGGTCACGCACCAGGGAGCCGTCAATGTGGGCGACACCGATATGCGTCCCCTCTTGACAGAAATTGCTTCCGGCTCACCGGACCTGGTGTTCTTCCCCATTTTCCAGCCTGAAGGCAATTTCGTGGTGGTGCAGTCCGAGGAAATCGCGGGCCTGGAAGATGTGATTCTGATGGGAGCCGATGGCCTGTTCTCCCAGGATTTTCCCGGCAATACCGGTACCGCCGCAGTAGGCATGTATCTCACCGCGCCGGTGGTGGAGAACGAAGCCTATACTGAACTCCTGCAGAAGTGGGCCGATATGCATGGCGGCAATCCGCCTTCGGCCTTTCATGCCCATGCCTATGATGCCACCATAATGTTGCTGGATGCCATATCAGCCGTCGCCCAGGTGGACGACAGCGGCAATCTGCTGATTGGTCTGCAGGGCATACGCGATTATCTGAGTGCCGTGGATGGGTTTGATGGCATCACCGGCAATCTGTCTTGCGGTCCTACCGGCGACTGCGCGACCGGCGAAGCCCTGGGCATTTTCCAGATGACGAACAGTACACTGGACGGAGAATGGCCCCCTGAACTGATTTTCCAACCCTAACAAAAAGGTACGGCTTTCTGCCAGCAGACAGAAGCTTGCCAGGCAGACGCGGGCCATGGCCCGCGTCTGCCTGCTTGTTGGTTGTGGCAGGCCTGTGGCCATACCGAACCGCGAGGATACTCCTGGGATTCCCCCGCCGCTGCCAGGAGGATCTTGCATTGCCGACCTCTTTCTGTCTGCAGCGGTCTGGCGGGAACTGCCCTGGACCGGAAGGTAGGTGTATGCGACAAACCCAATTGTGTTACCATGCTTTCATGGCTATAAGCAGACCGATGCGGTCTCCCTTCATCAGCAAGCACAAGCATCCCATATAGCATGCCTTGGGTCAGGGAAGCCTGTGTCTGCGCAGGCCTTGGTACCGGCTGACCCAGCCGGTTTTGTTTTTTCTGGGACTTTTCTGCTGGCATAGAGCAAGGAAACCTGCGGTGAGTGTCCAACAGTTTTCCATTATCGAATCGACCCTGCGAGAAGGCGAACAGTTCGCGAACGCCTTTTTCACCCAGCACCAGAAGGGAGAGATTGCCCGGCGCCTTGACGCCTTTGGGGTCGAGTACCTGGAGCTGACCTCGCCGGCAGCCTATCCCCAGAGCCGCAGAGACATTGAATTCATTTGCGGGCTGGAACTCAACGCCAAGATTCTCACCCACACGCGATGTCACATGGACGATGCCCGCATGGCCATTGAGACCGGTGTGGACGGCATTGACATCCTCTTTGGGACCAGCAGTATTCTGCGGGAGTTCTCGCATGGCAAGGATATCCAGGCCATTGTCGAAAGTGCCCAGGACGTGATCCGTTATATCCAGTCCTTTGGATTGGAAGTGCGCTTCAGCAGTGAAGACAGTTTTCGCAGCGAACTGGTGGATCTGCTTACCGTGTACCGGGCCGTGGATGCGCTGGGCGTGGACCGAGTGGGCATTGCCGATACGGTGGGGGTGGCCCGTCCCCGGGAAGTCTACGAACTGGTCAGTGTGCTGCGGTCCATGGTCAATTGTGACATTGAATTTCATGGCCATAACGATACAGGCTGTGCTATCGCCAACTCGTACTGTGCCCTGGAGGCCGGGGCCACACATGTGGATACCTCCGTGCTGGGCATTGGCGAACGCAATGGAATCACGCCTTTGGGGGGATTGATCGCCCGCCTATATACTGAAGATCCCGTCTTGGTGAATGCCAAGTACGATTTGCCGCTGCTGGTGGAAATAGACAGTTATGTGGCGGACATTGTAGAAGTCAGTGTACCCTTCAGCAACTACATTACGGGAGCCACCGCGTTTACGCACAAGGCCGGCATTCATGCCAAGGCCATGATTAACAGCCCGAAGACCTATGAAATTCTTGACCCCAAGGACTTCGGACTGCAACGGTATATTGATATCACCAACCGGCTGGCAGGCTGGAACGGGATCAAGCAAAGAGCCAGTCAGCTCAACTTGCAGCTCTCGGAGGAGGAAATCAAAGGGGTGACGAACCGCATCAAGGATCTGAGCTACCAGATGAAAGTCAGTCTGGAGGATGTGGATCAGCTGCTGAAGGACGCGGCCAGCCTGCACCGGACAAGCGCAGCGGCCTGAGGAGACGAATTTATGTCAAATGGTGCTCCGCAAGGACAGACCTTTGTCCAGAAGGCTCTGGCGCGGGCCGCCGGGCGGAAGACCGCCCAGATCGGTGAAATCCTGGATGTCACTCCCGATGTCATCCTGAGCCACGACAATACCGCGGCGATTCGTCGAGTCTGGGCCGAGTTCGGTCAGGCCAAGGTTCTCAATCCGGACAAGCTGGTCGTTACCCTGGATCATGCGGTACCGGCCCCGACTCCCGTACACGCCCAGAATCATCAGGAGATCCGGGCCTTTGTCCAGGAACAGGGGATACGTCAGTTCTTCGATGCGGGACGGGGGATTTGCCATCAGGTACTTTCAGAGGAAGTGATCGTCAGACCCGGTCAGGTGATTCTGGGCGCCGATTCCCATACCCCGCACTTCGGATGGCTGGGGGCTTTTGGCGCCGGTATTGGACGCAGCGAGGTGGCTGCCCTGTGGGCGCAGGGCAATCTGTGGCTGAAGGTGCCCCATACCGTTCGCATCCACCTGCAAGGCACCATGCCTCTCGGCGTGACGGCCAAGGATTTCGCTTTGAAGATAATTGGCGATCTGGGATCCGATGGCGGCATCTACCGCTCCGTGGAATTTGCCGGCGACACGATCCATGCCATGAGCCTCGATTCGCGGTGTGTACTGCCCAATATGATGGCGGAGTTTGGTGCCAAGAACTCCTATATCTGTCCCGACGAGATCACTTTGGACTACTGCACGACCCGCCTGACCCGACGCCTGTATGGGTCCGATGCCACGCCCGACCAGAGCCAACAGGTAAGGGACGTACTGGTGGCGGGCTGCCTGTATCCTGACGCGGGCTGTGATCTGGAAGCGGAACACTTCTACCGGGCCGAAGATCTGGAGCCGTATGTGGCCTGCCCGCATCATGTCGATAATGTGGTGCCCGTGTCGGAACTTGCCGCAGTGCGGGTAGATCAGGCCTTTATCGGTACCTGTACCAATGGACGCCTGGAAGACATTGCCGCTGCCGCAGAGATTCTGGCAGGCAAAACCCTCTCCCGGCATACCCGGTTGCTGGTTATTCCCGCTTCGAGCCAAGTCCTCCAGGAAAGTGTCCGGCTCGGCTATGTCGATACCCTGGTCCAGGCGGGCGCCATGCTGGGAGTACCGGGTTGCGGACCTTGCATGGGGAATCACTTGGGCATCCCTGCCCCGGGCGAAACGACGATTTCCAGTGCCAACCGGAACTTCCGGGGTCGCATGGGTACTCCGGAAGCCGCCATTTATCTGGGCAGTCCCGCGGTGGTGGCGGCCAGTGCCGTAACGGGCTACATCACCGATCCCAAGGAGCTTTGACCTGCAGTGGATCCGATAAGAGGCCGGATTTGGACATTCGGCGACAATGTCAATACGGATGTCATCTTCCCCGGGAAGTACACCTATACCCTGAAGGAGCCTGCAGAATTGGCTGCGCATGCCCTTGAGGATTTGCAGCCGGATTTCGCTGCGCGGGTACAGCCCCGCGACATCATCGTGGCGGGATCCAACTGGGGGTGTGGCTCCAGCCGCGAGCAGGCTGTTACCTGTCTGGTCCATGCGGGAGTGAGCGCCATCGTGGCCCGCAGCTTCAGCCGCATCTACTATCGCAATGCCTTGAACAACGGCCTGCTGGCCATCGAATGTCCTGAATTCGTGGATCGGGCCCGACCGGCCTTGCGGGCCACCATTTCACTGCAGGATTCCTGCATTGTCTTGGAAGGTTGGACGGAACCCATCACATTCAAACCCTTCAGTCCGGATGTAATTCGCATTCTGGAGGCCGGAGGCCTGGTGCCTTTTGTCAAGCAGAAACTGCATCGGCAGTAACAATGTCAAGCATCGGAGGAGTGGAAATCCATGGATGTCAACATGTCCCTGGCCAGTGGCACGGTCGATTGTCTGCACTGCGGCAGCGCGATTGAATTGCAGGAAGTCATGATCAATGAGGTGGTCGAATGCGATGACTGTGCTGCCGAATTTGAAGTTATCGGCATGGACCCGTTGGAGCTGGAGCAGATGGACGATGATGAAGAGGACTACGGCGAATAGCCCGCCCGCCCGGAGCCTCGGAGAGGGGTGCCGCCCATGAAAGTGGGGATATTGGTCAGTCGCATTCGCGCCGAGGAAAAGCTGCTGAGGGCGTCTTTTGAGGCCCTGCAAGCCTCTTTCGAGTTCATTGATGACCGCAGACTGCAATTTCAAGTGGCTCCTGAGGTGTCTTCGCAGCCGCAGGACCTCATTGCCTACGATGTCGTCTTGATGCGCAGTGTCTCCCAGAGTCGCACCCTCAACAGTTTGTATGTGCTGGAAGCCGCCGGGGTCAGGACCATCAATACCCGGCCTGTGGTCGAGACCTGCGGGGACAAAATATTGACGACTCTGGCACTGTCGCGGCAGGGTGTGCCTTCCCCCCGTACTGCGGTGGCCTTTACCGCTGCAACCGCCCTGCAGGCCATCGAGGACATAGGCTATCCCGTGGTCCTGAAACCCGCAGTGGGGTCGTGGGGACGTTTGCTCAGCAAAGTTAACGATCGCGAGGCGGCCGAAGCCGTGTTGGAACACAAGGAAGTGCTGGGTTCCTATCAGCACCAGATCCATTACATTCAGGAGTATGTTGACAAACCGCAGCGGGACATTCGGGCCTTTGTAGTCGGGGACGAGACTATTTGTGCCATCTATCGGGATTCCGCGCACTGGGTTACCAATACGGCCCGCGGAGGCGTATCCAGCAACTGCCCCGTAACCCCCGAACTCAACGACATCTGCATCAGAGCGGCTCAAGCCGTTGGAGGGGGCATAGTCGCCATCGACATTCTTGAAGATCAAGCGCGGGGACTGCTGGTCAACGAGGTCAACCACACCATGGAATTCCGCAACAGTATCCATCCGACCGGAGTGGATATTCCCGGCTGCATCGCCGCCTACACCCTGCGTTGCGCCCGGGGAGATTGAAAGGTTGGCGAGAACGACGGCCCTTGCGGGGACCAGGGTCCCTGGGGTTGCCATGGGTGGCACTTCCGACCACGGTCCAAAGGCAAGGCAGTACAACATGTCCAACAGGATGACAGCCGCCATTGTGGGGGCCTCGGGCTATGTCGGGGGAGAGCTGATGCGGCTCCTGCTGCAGCACCCGGGTTTTGATTTGCAGCAGGTCACCAGTGAAAGACAAAGAGGCTCTTCCGTTCACCTCACCCATCCCAACTTGCGGGGTCTTGCCCGTTTGAAATTTCGCAGTGTTAAAGACTTGGAACCGGCGGAAATCCTTTTCCTGTGCTTGCCGCATGGAGCAGCCATGCAGCAGGTCGGATCCTTTCAGTCCTTGACTGAATATCTTGTCGATTGCAGTGCGGACTTCAGACTGGACCATGCCGCAACCTACCGGCAATGGTACGGGCACGCACACGCTGCCCCTGAACTTCTGGAGCAGTTTGTGTATGGCCTGCCCGAAGTCAACCGCGAGAAAATCAAGGGAGCCAGACAGCTGACGGGAGTGGGGTGCAATGCCACGGCCGTCACGCTTGCCCTGTTACCGCTCTTCAAGGCAGGCCTGCCCTGCACCAGGCCCGATGTTGTCTGCGAAGTCAAAGTCGGCAGCAGCGAAGCCGGCAACAAGTCCAATGCAGGTTCCCATCACCCCGTGAGAGCCCGGGCCATGCGCAGCTTTGCCCCGGTGGGGCATCGCCATACGGCAGAGGTGTTGCAGGTGCTGGAGCCTTGGGCCCCGACCCTGACCCTCCACATGAGTGCCACTGCCATTGACAACGTGCGCGGAGCCCTGGCTACCGCCCATGTGTTTCTTGACCCCGCGTTGCAAGAGAAAGACATCTGGCAGGCCTATCGCCAGGTTTACGGCACGGAGCCGTTCGTGCGGCTGGTCAAAGGAACCCGGGGCCTGTACAGACTGCCGGAACCCAAGATCCTGACGGGCAGCAACTTTGCCGATGTCGGTTTTGCCTGGGACAAGGATACCGGCAGAGTGGTGGCGCTGTGCGCGCTGGACAACTTGATGAAGGGGGCCGCCGGCACGGCTCTGCAGGCCGCAAACATTATGCTGGGATGGGATGAGACTACGGGACTGTCTTTCCCAGGGCTTCATCCCATCTGATCTGGCGGAAAACTCAGACGGTCAGCAGCGATACAATCTGGACCACGTTGTCGGTCAAAATGGCGTCTACCCCGATCTGCCGGTACAGGTGGGTCCGCAAGTGGGGTTGCGGATCCAGGGGGGCGACCAGAATCTGCTGGCGGTGGGCCATCCAGGCATAGAAAGGGTTAACCAGCAGGTTGAGATACATGGGGCCCAGCAGCGACCAGGTTCCTTGCGGCAATCCGAACCCCAGAGATATCAGGCCCAACGGCATGTCGGGATCCAGCGCGCGCATTGCTTCCAGACAGACCGGTGAGAAGGATACCAGGAAGCAGGAGTGCAGGAAATCGTATTCCCGCAACTTGCCCAGCAAAATGTCCCCGTATCCGGGTTGCGAGAAGAGCGGATCCTTGAGTTCCAGAAGCAATCCCGCCCCCGCCGTCCGGGCCAACTCCAGCAGCTCTTCCAGAGCGGGAATGCAGACGGAACCTTCCTCCTGCGGATAGGGCTCCAGGGCGGTGCACTGCAAGAGTTCGCGCTGCGCCAGCTGGCCGACGGCCTCCGGTCGTCCCATCGTCCTTTGCAAGGTGCGATCGTGATGCAACACGATTTCGTTGTCTTGGGTGAACCACAGGTCGGTCTCGATGATGTGCGCTTCTTGCCGGAGCGCCAATGTGAAGGCTGCCAGGGTGTTTTCCGGGGCTGCGGCCGACGCCCCGCGATGCGCTATCACATAGGGGCGGCCGCGCTCTTGGCGTGCTTGCCGGATCTGCCGGAAGTCCCTGAAGTCCAAACGTGCGAGATCGATCATGAGGCTGAGGACAGGACCGAAGAGACAGCGTCAATTGCCATATCGGCATGGCATTGTTCCAGGATCAGGGGCGGCAGCAGACGCAGGACCCGTGGTCCTGCATTCAGCATCAGCACGCCATGTTCCCGCAAGAGAGTCTGCAAAAAGGGTCCCGCATAGGTGCGCAGCTCAATACCCAGGAGCAACCCTCTGCCCCGGATGTCCCGCACAACCTTGAGGGATCCCACTTTCTGTCGCAAGCCATGCAACAGGTACTCTCCCATGCGCCGGGCATTGCCTACGGTATCCAGTTCCTGATAGGTCTTCAGAGCCGCCAGTCCGGCGGCACAAGCCAGAGGGTTGCCTCCGAAGGTGCTGCCGTGCGCTCCGGTAAACAGCCTGGCCTGCACTGCGGCCGTAAATGCCACGGCCCCCATCGGAAAACCGGCTCCCAGTCCCTTGGCCATGCAGACAATGTCCGGCTGCAGATCATGGTGCTGAAATCCGAACCAGTCTCCCGTGCGCCCCAGACCGGTCTGGATCTCATCGACTATGAGCAAGGCCGCCTGCGACCGGCACACCTGCTGAGCACATTGCAGAAATTCGGTCTGTCCTACATTAACCCCGCCTTCCCCTTGTACGACCTCCAGAAAGAGACCCGCCGTCTCTGCTGTCACGGCATCTGCCAGTCTGTCCGCCCGGTTGTACGGCGTGTGGGTCACCGCGGGCAAAAGAGGGGCAAACTGCTCTTTGGTTTTGGGTGACCAGGTAAGAGACAAGGCACCGGTGGTGCGACCGTGAAAACCCTTGCTGGCAGCCACCAGGGAAGGGCGGCCCGTGGCCAGACGGGCGAATTTCAGGGCAACTTCGACCGCTTCGGCCCCACTGTTGCACAAATAGACATGCGGCAGGTGCGGCGGCAGAATCTCGGCGAGTTTCTGCAGGAACCGACCTCGAGTCTCCCCATAGAGAAAAGATGGAAGAGAGATCAGCTGGGTGGCTTGCCGGGCCAGGGCCTGCTGCATCACAGGATGCGCATGGCCCAGGAAGGCTATTCCTTGGGCAGATGTGAAATCAAGGTACCTGTTGCCTTCGGTATCAAAGAGGAACAGGCCTTCTCCCCGCTGAAAGATGATTGGGCTGCGTTTGGCCACCACGCCGCCCAGCATCCGGTCTTCAAGAGTTGCCAGTTGGGCATAGGCAGTTTCCATCAGGCACGAGCCCCTGCTTCACCCAGATATGTACCGACTCCGCCGTTCAGAGCGCGCCACACCGGAGAGGCACATCGACCGTCGGCGAATATGACGGTCCGGACACCGTTCTGCAGGGCCTGGCCCGCCCCCATCACTTTTCTTTTCATGCGGCCTTCTGCTACCTCCACATAGTGGTTGACTTCGGCGGCCGGTATATGGGCAATCAGCGAGTTTTCGTCGGGAAAGTTGGAAAGCAGCCCGGGCACGTTGCTGAGATAGAGCAGCGTGTTGGCCTGGTAGTGGGTGGCCAACAGAGCGGCCGCGGCATCTCCATCTACATTGATGGCTTCGCCGTGGTGGGACAAGGCAGGGGGAGTCAATACGGGAAAGAAACCGTTGTCCCAAAGCAGGTCCAAAAGCAATGGATGCACCGTGTCCACTGCGCCGGTCCAGTCGTCCCGGATCACCCTGCGGCGGCCATTTTGTCGAACCCGGATCTTGTCTTTGCGGCGGCCCTGCAGAATCCGTCCATCCATGCCGCTGAGGCCCACGGCGTTGACGCCCCGAGCCTGCAGCATTTCGACCCACATTTTGTTGAGCTGGCCACAGTACACCATGCAGAACACCTCCAAAGTCCGCCGGTCCGTACGACGGCTGGTAATACCGCTTTCGCTGGTGACAAATTGTGGCGGATGTCCCAGGGCGGTAGCCACTTCATTGGTGTATTCAGCCCCTCCATGGACCAGCAGAACCTTTTCCTGTTGGGCGTTCAGTTCTGTCAAGTCATCCGCGATGGCAGACACATTGAGGTTCTTCCCGCCGCCCACCTTGACCACTATCATGTGCTTTTCCGGTTTTCCTGTCAATCCCTGCAGCGCGCAGGAGGCCTCTGTACTACTGTACAGGCTTCCCGTGGACAGTCTGCAGCCTGTCCTGCCAAAATTATACGATTCCAGAGTCAATATTCTGCCCAAACGGCAAGCAGGAGGGCAGTCAAGCCCCCTGCATTTTCAACCGTCCCGGAAGCAATACGCGGAAGGCCCACCGTGCATGAAGAGCGCAACCGCCCTGTGCCATGCAACCCAGGGGGATCGATCAACCCTTCCGAGAAACCGTGGCAGGTCATCGTGGGCACGTTGCGGGGCGATAACGGGCCGGGTGGCGGTGGGAGGGTGTGAGAGAATACATTGCATTGCGAGGACCATCCCATGTCTGACACCCCCAGTATCGATTGGCGCAACAACCCCGCCGCGGCCCGTGCCGCCTTTATGTCCGATGGCTACATCGTGCTGCGCGGTTTTCTCGGCGCGCAGGAAGTGGCGGAAACGCGTGAAAACGTAACGCGTTTTATCGCCGATGTTGTGCCCCAACTGCCCCGTGCACAGGTTTTCTATGAAGATCTAGGGCGGCCGGATTCGCTCAAACAGATTCAACAGATGTTTCGGCATGACGCTTTTTTCGAGAGCCTGTTTTTTGCGAGCCGGTTCGAGCAAGTGGCGGAAGTGTTGCTGGACGGGCCCGTGGTAGGCCAGAACATGCAATACTTCAACAAGCCCCCGCTGATCGGTAAGCCCACCCCGCCACATCAGGATGGCTATTACTTCATGCTCGACCCCTGCGAGGCGACGACCATGTGGCTGGCCTTGGATGAGGTGGATGAGGAAAATGGCTGTGTACGCTATGTCCACGGCTCCCACCACTTGGGGATGCGCCCTCACGGAAGAACGCAAACGCTGGGTTTTTCACAGGGAGTTACCGATTATGGTACCGATGCCGACAACGCCAATGAGGTGGCACTGGCAGCGCAGCCTGGTGATCTGTTGGCACATCACGCGATGACCATTCACCGCGCCGACGAGAATCGGAGTGCAGTCCGCACCCGTCGGGCGTTGGGTTTCATTTACTATTCGCAGCGGGCCAAAGTGGATAAAGTGGCCCATGCTGCCTACCAAAAACGTTTGGCGGAGGAGATGCAGCAGGCGGGAAAGATTTGATGACAGGTGGCGTTTGGGCATAAGCCGACGTTGCCCCATCGGTAATGCGGGCAGTGCCGGTATGGCCGGCCGCAGTGTATTGTCTGGCTTGTCACTGTCACGTTGCCGATATCCTGCTTCTGGACCCGCATTCTGCTCACCTTGGCCAATGCCCGGTTTGCTGAAAACCACGATGCGTGCGCTCTATGCCTGCTCCCTTCAAAGTCTTTGTAACGGACTTCGTCTGGCCCTCGCTGGAAGTGGAACTGGCGGTCCTCAAGCCGATTGGGGCCTATCTGGAATGGCGGCCTGAATACACGACCGCAGATCTCCTGGAATCGGTAGCCTCGGCCGATGCCATTCTGACCTGCTGGCATCAGGTGCCCGAAGCGGCTCTCCACACCGCTACCCGGTGCAGAGTGGTGGGCCGATACGGCATCGGCCTGGACAACATACCGGTGGAGCTGGCCACGCAGCTGGGCATACTGGTGACCAACGTGCCCCAGTTCTGCCAGGATGAACTCTCGGATCAGGTAATGGCCTTCATTCTGGCCCATGCCCGCCAAATCCCGGTGCTCAACGCACGAGTCAGGGCCGGCGTGTGGGACCGGAACACCGATCCTCCCATGCACAGGCTCAGGGGACAGACTTTGGGTTTGGTGGGATTTGGCAGCACGGCCCGGGCTCTGGTACCGAAAGCCGCTGCCTTTGGACTGCGTATTCTGGCCTATACTCCCAGATTGCGACAGCAGGATCTGTTGCCCGGCGTGGCGCGCGCGTCTTCGCTGCCGGAACTGCTGGAACAGGCAGATTACGTGTCCTTGCACGCGCCCCTGACCCGGGAAACATTCCAGCTCATCGATGCGACTGCTTTGCGATGCATGAAGAACAGTGCGGTCCTGATCAACACTGCCCGGGGCGATCTGGTAGACGAAAAAGCGCTGGCCCAGGCACTGGAGCACCAGACTATTGCAGGGGCTGGTCTGGATGTCTTGGTCAACGAACCGCCGAGCAGACCGCTGCCATGGCAGGACCATCCCAACGTGATGATGACCCCCCATTCGGCTTTTCTTTCGGCAGAGGCACTGCAGGAGCTGGCCTACAAAGGGGCTGACAACGTGGCGCAGGTGCTCCTGGGGCGCCGGCCTGAAAATCTGGTCAATCCGGAAGTTCTGGACCAGGCAAACTGCCGTTTGTCCCGGCCACCAGCGAGCTGAGCGGCGGGACGGTACCGGCGGCTGCCACGGGCCGGAATCAGGTTGCGATGCCCCAGGCTGTCAGATCCGCACGGGCCACTTTGCAGACCATCGTGTACGCGGGATTGTAAATATTGCCCATGTCATATTGGACACACTGTCCCATCATGGTGTGAACGTGCCGCAAGTCGGCCCCTATATCTTCGCAAAGCCATCGGGACATTTCGGTGGTGGCATGTTGTACGGCCTGATCCAGGGGACGGGCGTTGCCGAAGGCAAAAAGGTGTTTGGCATCCATGCCTCGCGGCCACGTCTGATGCCATCCTCTGATCACTTCAACTTCAAAGGTCACATCGCTGGAGATTTCAATACCGGTGCCGGTAATTTCCCCGTCTCCCTGCAAGGCATGGACATCGCCCAGAAAGAACAGGGCACCGGGAACTGCGACGGGGAAATACAGGGTTGACCCTTCGCATATCCCGACATAGTCCATGTTGCCCCCGTGCGGGCCTGAAGTAGCGGTAGAAATCGCTGCGCCCGTGGCCGGCGCCACCCCCAAACAGCCGATCATGGGACGTAACTGCATCACAGGGAAGTCAGCGTGGCCGTCCATTTCCGTGACTCTGGCCGTACCGGATTCCATGTCCACCTGCCAATCAACGAGTTCACTGTCGGCATCCCGGGCAAACACTTTCCGCAGGTACTCGGGCTCCAGGACATTGGACGCGATGACACAGCGGGACCAACCGCGGGGTCGGTTCGGGGCGATCTGGACAATCCTGACCTGCAAAGTGTCCCCGGGCCGGGCTCCTTCCACGAAAAAAGGGCCCGTCATGGGGTTGGGGCCCTGGGCCCGCGCCTGCTCTGCGCAGTCCACGCCTCTGGCATCTACCGTAGTGGTCTCTACCCGGGTTCCGGACCGAATGGCCAGAGCCGGCGGATGTTCCCCGAGCGTATTGTAGTACGTGTCGGGTTTGAATGTGACGGTGGTCATGCCGATGCCCTCCCGAGAATGACTAGGTCTCCTTAAGAAATTTTTCCCAATCCTGCCAGGCCGGTTCGGGCGTGAAACCCAACGTCATGTTGATCTGATACATGGGGTTGTTTTCTTCGTTTCCGGTCTCGAACTCCCGGATGCCTCGTTCCCGGGCCCACTCGATGGACCGCAGCTTCATGGCCGTAGCCAATCCCTTGCGACGATGAGCCCGCCGTACTCCCGTCAGCCATATCGACCATATCCGGGGATCCGATTTGGGGGCGTTGTTAGCGGAAACCCCCGCATAGATCCCCAGGCCGGTGGATCTATGGTCATCTGCCACCACGGCAATCGCCCAACCCTCGGGCGAAAAGGCAGGATGCCGGAGCATCTTGTCGAATTCCTCAATGGGGATCGGGCTGGGCGGATCGGGACTGGGTACGTCAAGGTCGATTTCGACCCAGGCTTCATACAATTTCGGGTGCCATTCCGGATCGTGGATCTGCAAAAAGTCAAGGCTCAGGATTTGGTAGCCGGCATTCTCGACTCGGGCAATATGGCCGGCATGGGCCTCAAAGTCGAAGTCCGCCACCTGCAATTTCGAAATGGGATACCGCATCAGATATGTGAAACCGCGTTTTTTCAACCAACCGATGCGTCGATCCTTGTCCTCCCGCACACTGGTCTTCAATCCGCGGATCTTCCGCCCGGCCAATTCCCGGAAAACGTAATTCTCCACACCGGTGAATACATGCTCGCCCTGCAGGTTGCCATCTTCATGTTCTGGCAGCACGTCAAACTGGAACTGGTACTTGTCGGTGACACTCAGCCAGTAGGGCTCCAGGTAAGTGCCAACGCCCACGATCTGGCCTTCGGATTCGAGCACAAACCGCTGGAACAGTTTGTCCTTGCGCCATTCCGCGTCGCCGAATTTCATTTCCTCGACAGTACCGGCAGGTTCATCGGGCCAGCATTGCTGTATCACCCTGATCCAGGCTGCGTATTCGGCATCAGTGGGTTTGAAGTGTCTAATTGTCAGCATCCGGGCCGTCTCGTCCCTAAAACAATGCTGTCCCGTCCAGCAGGCGCAAAGTATAGCCAACAACACCGGCTGATCAAGAAATTTGTGGGGATGCAACCACCCCGCAGGCGTCTGCCCCCTTGCAGCCAGCGCAAGGCGTACTGTCAGCGTTGCGACAATACCGCGTTTTTGACAATCTGTACCACGTCTTGTCCGTAATGCTGGAACTTCCAATCCACCAGCAAGTTGCTGCGGGCCAGATCGTCCAGCGAAACGGGGGCCTTTTCCACGATGACCTGCAATATATGTTTGCTGAGCACAAAGTCGGAATCCACACCGCGGCTCAGGGAGATCTCGTGGCGCCACTTGCGCAGCTGCTGCATCAGGTTTCTTTGCTGCTCACGCTGACGGTGTTCGGAGTTCAATGGAGATGCCGATGGATGCAGGGCCGGGTGCCGTTGGCGTTGCCCCTTTGCAATCGCCGCCAGCAGTTCCGCCCCGTACTTCTTGATCTGGGAATGGGACAGTCGGCCACACTTCCGCAGTTGCATCAGTGATCGGGGCTGTTCCCGCGTCAACAAGAGCAATGACTTGTCTCCGATCACCTTGTAGCGCGGCAGATCTGCCGCCTGGGCCTTGTGCTCCCGCCAGTCCCACAGCCCTTGATATACATTCATGAGATGCAGGGGCACGCGCTTGGTCGCATGATAATCCCAGAAAGTCTTGGTGGCATTGCCGAACCGCGCGTAGTCTCTCCGCGCGATTTCCTCCATCACGGCCAAGCCTTCATGCAATCTCCCTGCGGTGCGCAATGCATTCAGCAGGGAACGATACAAAGGGATCAAATAGGCTACGTCCTGGCTGGCATACATGACTTGCGCGCGGCTCAACGGTCTCTTGCCCCAATCGGAAGTCTGCAGGTTCTTGCTCTGTGCCACCCCAAACTCCTGCTCCAGGAGCGTGGCCAAGGCTGTGCGCTGCAAGCCGATGAGGCGCGCCGCAACCTGGGTGTCGAAGAGGTTGGCAATGGAAATACGGTATTCCCGCCAGAGCTGCCCCAAGTCATTGGCGGCAGAATGCAGCAGAAACAGCTTGTTGCGATCGGTGAAAAAGTGTCGCAGGCGGCCCAGATCCACTTTCTGCGGATCCAGCAGGAAAACCAGTGCGCCACTGTCGGGCGTAGGGGGCCCGTTCTGCACGGCCAACTGGATCAAACAGAGGCGCGGTGCATAACAATGGCAGTTGTTGCTTTCCGTATCCAGCGCAATCTGCGAGTGAGCCTGCAACACACGCTCAAGCCGCTGCAACGACGCTTCAGAATCAACGATCACGCAACGCGGCGGGCAAACCGGGGTACTGCGCGTAAGGAAGGGAATTTGCAATGTTGCCATGTAAAGCTGTAGTGGAAGGCTCAACCGAAACAGTTACAACCGTCAAAAAATTATAGACACGCCTTTCATCCATGTCAATGACAGCCCAACTGTCTATCCGAAATCGACCACTGCCAAGACTCTTTACGACCGGATATGGGGAATCCGGACGCTACAGGGCACGCTGTCCTTGCCTCCTGCGGCAAGCGGCAGGGGCAGGCTGCATGCCCTAAAATTGGGGATACACGATGCGAAATGGATTGGCCGTTGGGGAAAGGTTCAATGTTGCAAGTCATCCTATGCAAGTCGAACGGCGATGTGATCCGGGATCTGGCACTTGAGAAACTGTCCCGCTATCTCGTCGATGGTTGCAGCTATGCCTGGATCAATTTGACATGCCCGTCTGAACCGGAACTGCAGTCCGTGTTTGAAGGGGACTTTCCTATTCACCGTTTGGCCATGGATGATGTGCGTCAGGAAGAAGGCACAGCCAAGATTGACAATTTCGGTGACTATATTGTGGTTGTGTTCCATGCACTGGAAGTCTCTGGCAATACCTTGGAGCCGGAAACGGTGGAGTACGTAGCCATCATGGGGCGCCAGTACCTGATTACAGTCCGGTATGTTCCCGAAGCCACTGGCGGACAAGAGATGGAAGTGCTGAGCCGGACACAACATAATATGGGGGCCGAGGAAGATCTGGGACCCGCCGGTCTCCTTTACCGGCTCGTGGACTGCAAGGCTGCAGCCAGTCGTGTGCACATGGAGGAGTTTGAGGCGCGCCTGGAAGGTTTGGGCGATGTCATTTTCAGCCGCACCCTTTCCCCCACCAGCCAGCACCAGTTGATGGACGAAATCCTTACGGCCAAGGCCACCGCCTTGCGCCTGCACCGCACATTGGTGCCGCAGGTACAGGTGCTGGCCGAGTTGGGACACTCCAACTATGTCGTTATTCCAGCCAGCTCCCGAATTTTCTTTCAGGATGTTCAGGATCAGGTGCATTATCTGGTGGCCAAGGCTGACTCCTTGCGGGATCTCGCCACCAGTACCATGACGACTCACCTGACACTGGCCAACCACCGCCTCAATGAAGTAATGAAGATGCTTACCATAATCGCCACCATCTTCATTCCCTTGACCTTTGTCACCAGCGTCTACGGCATGAATTTTCGCAATATGCCCGAGCTGCATTGGCTTTGGGCCTATCCAACTGTCATGATCTTTTGCCTGTTGGTCGCGCTGGTCATGCTCTTGTACTTCCGGCGCCGCAGGTGGATCTGAAGATCTTGCCCGAGGAGAGTTACATGTCAGATACGTATCGTTTTCGTCCTGCCGGGACAGCCGACTATCCCAAAGTCATTGAAATGTGGATGGCCGGCATCTCAAGCGACCGGGTGGCCATTGCATCGATTGCGGACACCTGGTGGAAAAGGTGGCTTTTCAAGCACGTAGCGGGCCGCCGCATCTTTGTTCAGGATATGGACACCTATGTCATCGAAACGGATCAGGGGCTGTGCGGATATGTCGGCCTGCAGCACGAGGCCGACACCGCCAGCGTTTTCGATTGGGGCCTTGCCTTGCATTGGAACGGGGCAGCCGAAGAGGCTTTTCACGTCTTGATAGACGGTATTCTGGACAGTGCCTATGACAGCGAAGAGACAGAATATCTGGTGCTGGGCATGGAGAAAGGCGCCGGACCCGTCCGCACCATTGTGTCACAACAGGATTTCTTCCTGCTTGACTACCAAACCCAGCAACTGGTCACAGACCTGCCCCTCGCAAATCCCTTGGAGAGGGGGCCCCGGAAATTGTCCCTGGCCCTCCAGATCGACCGCATATACAAGGAAACCAAGGTCAAGTGGATAGAGGGTGAATATGCCGATCCCAATGTAGCGGAAATCGTGGCGGCCGTCCACAGCTCCATTCCCTCCAGAGCGAAGATGTACGAAATCCGGATGGCCGAAGAGCCGGTGGGCTTTGTCCAGGTGGTCACCCACCAGGACCAGGCCCGCTTCATTTATGCTTTGGGGCCGGAACTCTGGGGAACAGACTTTGAAAAGCTGATTTTGACTTCTTTCTGTACCCAGTTGGCCCGGAACGCGCGCAAAGTACGCATTCGCACTTTCAGTGCGGCCCATATGGAGGCCAGCCGCGTCAACATGGAAAGTTTGGGACTGGTTTGGGAAGAAGCGGCATGGGAACGTTGGGTGCATCTTCTGTATGAAAGCGAGCTTGATGAAGCCAGGCCCGATGTCGCCGAACATGAGCGTAGTGGGGTGGAAGCCGCTGCCGAGGCTCATAATGATGACTAAGGCGGGACTGCAGGGCCATACCCGGTCAACTCCGTATAGCCCTGCCCTGTTACAGGTCTGCCTTCCGAGCTGCAGTCGGCCGAGACGGCCCCTTCCCAGTAGACTGCCACCCCGACAAATTCCTGGTCGGCGACGAGAGGGCTGACGTGGCACGTCAACACAACGTCGGGAATCATCAATTCCCATGCGGCAGGATAGACAATCCCGGTGCGTGGGCTCTGCCAGTACTCTTGAACTTCAATGTAGACCTGCGACTGGTCCAGCTTGTACAGTTGGCCTTCGCGCGTGAGCAGGGAGTTGACGAATGACGGTTCTGGCTTTCCGCCTGCCATTCTGACCTGGGCTGCCATCAACACGGTGCCATCGGCCAACTGAAGCCCAAACCAGTCCCATCCCGAGCTGCGGGCCGGCAAGGCGGATGTACCCCATTCATGATCCATCCAGCCTGGACCCGCCACTGCCACCGAACGCCCGCCGATGGACAACGTGCCGCTGGTGTCCAAATGGACGAGGCTGTAGTAATAATTGGCTTGGCCCTCGGCAGCACCTTTGCGACTGTAGCCTCGATCTCCATGCAACACAGGAGGGGTGGCGGTCTGTACCTGGAAGTCAATGGCAATGGCTTCCGGCCCCTCCCCGGCTTTGGCAGCCAATTTCCATATCCCGTCGGCACCGACCCGGGCGGTCCAGTCCTCCAGCCAGATCCGGATCTCCTGATCCGCATCCACCCCGCCCAGGCCGGCACCGTCCCGGCTGAATCGTTCGAACGCGATGTAGGAATTGGCTGTTATATCGGTCAACGCGAAGTGCCCCAGCAACAGGCTTGACCGCCTGTATGCCGTAGAATGGGGCAAGTTCCTGTCGCCTGCATCAGGGGTCAGGGAGAACCGAAAAAAAGTCAACTGGTAGCCATATTGCGCACCATCCACGCTTTGCACAAGGCCAGTGAAGTACCACCATTCAGAACGATACGCACGATGTGCCCCGTGGTCTGCCGGAAAATGGAAGTCCACGGGCCCTGTGACCCTTTCAAACCCGCCGTCTGATTCATTCGCGAGAAAGTCGACGTACGAGACTGCAGGCCGGGTCTGAGGCGTTTGTGCTGTGTTGCCGCATCCCCAGAGTGTCAAAGCCAAGGGAAGGGCCAACCAGAGCGCCCAGGTACCTGCAGGCAAGGAATGCATGGCGGGTAACGTTCCGGATGAACCATCCAAGGCCTGTATACGATTCCGGTCCATGCGCCCCCAGCACGGCAACTTCATCGTGATCAAGGTTCAACAGCACCCATGAATGCGCGGCCCGAAATACTCTTCAAATCCAGACACATTGGTCCTTCTGCGGAAGAGCAGGCAGAAATGCTGCAGGATCTGGACCAGGCATCTCTGGACAGTCTGGTCCAGGCCGCGGTTCCCCCGGCCATTCAAATGCACGGCCCTCTGGATTTGCCCGCACCGCGCAGTGAAAGCCAGATGCTGGCAAGGATGCAAAGCCTGGCGGCGGCCAATCGGCAAACTCGTTGCTTCATCGGGCAAGGTTTTCACGCGTGTCTGACCCCGCCGGTAATCCGGCGCAATATTCTCGAAAATCCCTGCTGGTACACGCAATATACACCTTATCAGGCCGAAATCTCCCAGGGACGGTTGGAGGCGCTGCTGAATTTCCAGACGATGGTCTCGGAGTTGACCGGGTTGCCGGTGGCTACTGCCTCGCTCCTCGATGAAGCCTCGGCGGCGGCCGAGGCGATGCAGCTCTGCTTTCGCGCCCGGCCCCGTACATCGCACGCCAACCGATTCCTGATTTCCCACCGATGCCACCCGCAAACCCTGGCTGTCGTTATGACCCGGGCCAGATTCCTGGGCATGGAGGCTGTGGTATGCCCCGTATCCGAGTTTCGGGCCGATGATACTGTCTTTGGGGCTCTGATACAGTGTCCGGACACGGATGGCCACGTTTTTGATGTCGCCTCCCTATGCGCCAGCTTGCAGGAAAGCGGCGCCAATGTGGTGGTGGCGACCGATCCCTTGGCCTGTATCGTGTATGCTCCGCCGGGAGCGTGCCAGGCAGATATTGCGGTCGGGACCACGCAGCGCCTCGGCATGGGTCTGGGCCTGGGGGGGCCCCACGCCGCCTTCATAGCCGCCCGCGATGGCTTGAAGCGGCTCCTGCCCGGCCGCATTGTAGGCGTGTCCAAGGACCGTGCCGGGCGCTCCGCGTTGAGGCTGGCTTTGCAAACCCGGGAACAACACATCCGCCGGGAAAGGGCGACCAGCAATATCTGCACGGCGCAGGTGCTGCCGGCTATCGTGGCTTCCATGTATGCCGTGTACCACGGACCTGCCGGTTTGCACCGCATCGCGCATCGGATCGCAACCCAGACCCGGCAATTGCAGGCAGAATTGGCCCGGCATGGCTGCGCAGTGTTGGGTGGCCCGGTGTTCGATACCGTCAAGGTTCTGGCTTCGCCGCGCGGCGACTTGGGTGTCCTTTGGCAGAAAGCGCAGGCCCAGGGACTCTCCTTGCGGCACTACGCAGACGGGAGTCTGGGCATTAGTCTCAACGAGACCACCAGCCAGGAGGATCTGAACAGCCTCCAGGACTTGCTGGCCCACCCGACCCCAAGTCCCGGAACGGCAGCCCCGCAGCCTGCGGGGCCAACGGCGTCCTTGCGGCATACACTGCCGCTGACCCATCCTGTTTTTTCCACATACCATTCCGAAACGGAAATGTTGCGCTACATCATGGCATTGCAAAAAAAGGACCTGTCTCTGGCCGATGCCATGATTCCGTTGGGTTCCTGCACCATGAAACTGAATGCGACGGCAGAACTTGAACCGATTACGTGGAGCGGTTTTGCCAACATGCATCCTTATGAACCGGTGCGCAATCTTCAGGGCTATCTGTGCCTGACCTCCGAACTCTCCCAATGGTTGGCCGCCATCACCGGCCTGCCGGGAGTCTCTCTGCAACCCAATGCAGGATCCCAGGGAGAATACGCGGGGCTGCTGACCATTCGCTCCTTTTTCGCGGCACAGGGCGAGGCAGAACGGGACATCTGTCTGATTCCCAGTTCCGCGCACGGGACCAACCCGGCCAGCGCCCATATGGCGGGCCTGCAAGTGGTCGTGGTGCAATGTGACAGCCAAGGGAATGTGGACCCAACGGATCTGCAGGCCAAAATCGCCCTTTATGGACATCGCCTGGCCGCGTTCATGATCACATACCCTTCCACCCATGGCGTGTTTGAAGATCAAATCCTGGAGATGAATAACCTGGTGCATCAGGCCGGCGGCCGGGTTTACGTGGACGGTGCCAACATGAATGCCATGGTGGGACTTTCCTCCCCGGCCCAGATTGGCGGAGATGTATGCCACCTGAATTTGCACAAAACTTTTTGTATCCCGCATGGCGGCGGTGGTCCTGGGATGGGACCCATCTGCGTGACCGCGGAGCTGACACCTTTTCTGCCGGCAGACCCCCATGACCTGGGCGCAACCGCATCCCGTTTTGCCGTGGCCTCAACCCCCTACGGCAGTGGCGCCATTCTGCCGGTTTCGCACAGCTACATTGCCATGATGGGAGCTGCAGGTCTGAAGGAAGCCACTCAGGTGGCCATTCTGAGCGCCAACTATGTAGCCAGGAAACTGGCAGCGTACTACCCGGTGCTGTATCGCGGCAACCACGGCTACGTGGCCCATGAATGCATCATCGATCTGTCTTGGCTCAAGCCCATCGGCCTGACGGTGGAGGATGTCGCCAAGCGCCTGATGGACTACGGTTTTCACGCGCCCACAGTGTCCTGGCCTGTGCCTTTCACCATGATGATCGAGCCCACGGAGAGCGAAAGCAAACGGGAACTGGACCGCTTCTGCGAGGCCATGATTGGAATATGGCAGGAAATCCAGCTGTCCGTCAGCGGCACCGTGGCGGTGGAAAACAGTCTCTTGCGGCAGGCCCCCTTTACGTACGAGCAGGTGCTGGAAGCAGACTGGCCTTACCCTTTTACCCGCGCGGAGGCCGCCTTGCCGGCTCCTTGGCTCCGAGAGGCCAAGTTCTGGCCGCCGGTCAGTCGCATTGACAATGTCTGGGGGGACCGCAACTTTGCCTGTGTGTGCCCCCCGATCGAGAGCTATCTGTCTGCAGAATCAGATCAGCCGTGAGTGGTCCTGCAGTTCCTGCCGCCGCGGGATAGAGGGAGCGGCTCCTTCACGGGTCACGCAAAGCGCGGCCGCGCGGTTTGCGGTCGATACGGCACTGCGCAGATCCCGTCCCCGATCCAGTTCGGCCAGGCAATACCCGACGAAAGTGTCACCGGCGGCCGTGGTATCCACGACATTGACCGAGTGCCCCGGCACGGAGAAGGTATCATCGCCCTGACGGCACGCCACGCCCTGCGCTCCTTGCGTCAGGACCAAAGCGGTATGGGGCAGTTTCGTGCCTATGCTCTGCAGAATGTCGGCGGGATTCTGCGAACCCGCCAGCGTTGCCCCTTCAATCTCGTTGACAAACAGGATGGCAATGTGCTCCAACGGGAACTTGGACCAAAGGTCGTCCTCCATGGGCGCCGGATTGTAGGCAATCGGAATTCCGCGGGCGTGAGCCATATGCATGGCTTCGCCGACCACGTTGGTTTCGTTCTGCAACAGCAGATAGGCCGGCTGCGGGGCACGATGGAAGCAGCGTGCCAGATTTTCTGCCGTCAGCCTCTGATTGGCGCCCCCGAAGATGACTATCGAGTTTTCTCCCTGGCGGCTGACCTGAATGATGGCATGTCCCGTAGCCACCTCCCGGGTCTCGATCAAAGAGACATCCACCCCTTCCGCCACCAGGAATTCCACCAACCACTGCCCCTCTGTCCCAACGCAGCCCACGTGTGACACCGACGCTCCGCCCCGGGCCGCGGCGAGAGATTGGTTCAGGCCTTTCCCGCCGCAGAACTGGCGGTAACTCCGACTATGGATGGTCTCGCCAGGACGGGCAATCTCGTGCACCTGGTACACATGATCAATATTCAGGGAACCGATGGTCAGAATCATGACGGGATGTGCCTTCTGCAAGGGTTGTGGGCTGCACCTGCGCCTTTACTGCCTTAACGGGTCGCTGCATTCTGCCTGCAATGCGCGCAGGACCCTTCGGAGCCGCATCAACTCGTCCCCATAGGCCGGGGCAAAGGCCAGGTTGACGGTTTCAAACGGGTCGGCCTGCAGGTCAAACAATTGTTCATAGGACAGTGCAGCCTTGCCATTCCGGTGCTCAAAGTACTGGATCAGTTTCCGATCACGTTCTATAACACAGCGTTGCAGATTTTTGTATACCGCCAATATGGCGGTCCGGTCTTCTGCGGCATCTTCCGCGGCCGCTGCGAACAGTGGCTGACCATCCACTCCGGCCGGGCTCTGAATCCCGGCCAAACTGCAGAGCGTGGGCAAAATGTCGCTATGCTGGACCAGACGGCTGGATTTCCGGCCGGCCGGAATGCCCGGCCCGCGCCACAGGCAGGGAATGCGCAGACTGTGTTCATACAGGTTCTGTTTTCCCATCAGCCCGTGCTGGCCCAGACTGAGGCCATGGTCCGAAAGGTAGAGCAGTATGGTATTGTCCGCATGACCCGTCTCGGTCAGACCCTCCAAAATGGTTCCCATGCCGGCGTCCATATGCGAAATCATGGCGTAGTAGTCGGCCAAATGCCTTTGGGTCTCGGCCGGTTGGCGCGGCAGCGGCGCCAGCAATTCGTCGCGTACGGCCAGATCCCCGTTGTCAAAGGGGTGTTCCGGATACAGGTTGGGAAATCCGTTGATGTCAATTTTGTCGGGACTGTACCAATCCGCGTATGGTGCCGGGGCCGTGCGCGGGTCATGGGGAGCGGTAAACGCCAGGTAGAGGAAAAAGGGCGTGGCCTTGTCCTGGCCGTGCAGAAAGTCGAGGGCAGCGTCAACGAACACATCGGTGGCATGGCGACCGCCGGTGGAGCTGCCAGGAGCCGTGTATTGGCCGCCGGGATCAAAGGCATGGACAGGCAGGTTGAAATGATCTCCCATGCCGCCAAGGAAAATCGCGTCCCCGCCACTGAAGGCTCTTGAGAAGCTGGCCGGGTCGTTGTGCCACTTGCCAATCCCAAAAGTACGGTAGCCGGCATCGCGGAACACTTCCGGCAACAACTTCCGGCCCGGGTGCAGGGTTTGCAGGCCGAGACTATCGTCTACCTGTGTGCCAACCACACTCTGGAAAGTATTGCATCCGGTCATCAGGCAGGCCCGGCTGGGCACGCAGACCGCGGCGGTCAGGCCGCCCATGGTATAGGCTCTTTCAAAACTGGTGCCTTCACGCATCAGACGATCCAACGTGGGCGTCCACACCTGCGCCTCCCGGTTGGCCCCTATGGCGCCAAACCGGTGGTCATCCGCCATCAGGACAACGATGTTGGGGGGAGCCGGTATGTCAGGCATCGGAAAAATACTGGGGAAAGCGCGGATAGCCAGAGGTATTGTCCTACACATTGAAGCGGAAGCGAATCACGTCACCATCCTGAATAGGGTAGTGCCGGCCTTCGACTCTGAGTTGGCCAGCAGTCCGCGCATTTTTTTCAGAACCCACTTTGACGAGACGCGCAAACGAGATTACCTCTGCGGCAATGAACCCGCGGGCAAAATCGGTGTGAATGCGACCTGCACCGTCCACGGCATGGCAGTTCGCCGGTACGGCCCAGGCTCTGACTTCCGTGTCGCCCAAGGTATAGAAACGGACCAGTCCCAACAGGGCAAAGCATTGGGCCACGATCCGTTGCAACCCTGTACCCTGCAAATGGTAGGCCCTGCGGTATTCTTCCTGCTCTGCCGCCGCGAGATCCTGCATTTCCTCTTCCAGAAGGGCACACATAGCGACAACCTGTTGCCTGGCGGCTCGCAAGGTCTCCAGGATTTCCTGCTGCGCGTCCGGAGCTGTCAAATAGTCCTCGTCCAGATTGACCAAAACCAGCTCCGGTTTAAAGGAGATGAAACGAAGTTCCCGATCCAGGGCCCGGAATGCCTCCCCTTGGGCCGCCGCACTGTGCTTGACGGGCCGGCCGGATTCCAGATCCCCTTTCAGGGACCGCGCAACATGGAGCTGCGGCTTCAAGCTCGAATCGTGCTTGACCTGCTGTTCCAGCCGGGCTACCTTGCCTTCCAGCCGGGCCAGGTCCGAGAGCATCAGTTCTTGATCGACAATATTGAGATTGGCTTGAAGCCGGGCTATGGCGTGGGGGGCCATGACCGCGTGCGGACCGAAACACCCCACCACATGTACGAGCGCATCACAGTGTCGGGTCTGGTCCAGGAACTGGTTGCCCAGTCCTTCTCCCCGGGACGCACCGGCAACCAAACCGGCAATATCCACCAGTTCCAGCTTGACCTTTACTCTTCTGCTCTGCTCGGCAAGCTCTCCCAATATTTCAAGGCGCTGATCCGGCACATCGACCAGCAGCCGATTGGGCTCGACAGTACTGAAGGGATAATTGGCCGTTGCGGCCAGCGACTGCTGTGCCAACACATTGAAAGTCGTGCTCTTCCCTGCATTGGGCAGGCCGATCAGTCCCAAGCTCAATGGCATGATGCAATATCCTGGTGCGGGAATCGAAGGCGCATGCGAGTCTGACAGCAAAGGGGCATTGGGCCTGTGGCCTACAGGGCCGATATGGAGGATCCCAGGTTCCAGGAATGTGGATATGAGACAGTTCCGATTCTGCCATGGGAGATTGACTGCCCAGCCTTGTCCCTGGATCCGGGTAGACTTCCCGGCTTCGGCCCCAACACGGAAATCCACCGTATCTTATCTTCATCGCTGACCCATTGTGCCGTGTACCCGGTAGAATGAGAATTCCCGGGGCTTTTCCTGGTCCGATGTAAGCTTGGCGGGCAGAGCGGCGGGTTGCATATATTGACACTCTGTGTCCTTTGCCTGGACTATAGTGCGGTTTCTTGGGCTTTTACTTGCTTCTTTTACCCCAAGTTGAGAGGATCCGCTGCATGGATGCCGTTCAAGCCAGAGAGAAAGCGTTGCCGACGATTTTTTCCGGGGCCTGGAAGTCCCGAGTATCGGCGTTGCGGGTGGCTGCTCTGGATCTTGACGACACGCTCCTGACCCAGGAGAAAGAGGTTACATCCGAAACCCAGAGGGCAATGGAAGCCTGGCTTGATTCCGGCCGGGAGATCGTGATCGCAACGGGCCGCCCGCCGCGCTATGCACGCGAGATGCCGGAATTCCTGCATTGCCACCCCCGGATCTGTTATAACGGGGCCTGGATCGAATATCAGCAGAGGGTGATCTACCGCAATCCGATCTCTGCCAGTACAGGCCAGGCATTCCTGCAGCGGATATTGTCTGCGTTTCCAGATCTGTGGATCGGGTATGAATCCGGTGATGTCTACTACGCGTCCGGCCCGGTCCCGCATCGACCGGCCATTATCTGTGATCTGCGGAGGCTGGCTCGACCCGCCGACAAGATCATTCTCAAGCCGAGTCTGATGGACGAACGGCAATTGCAAACCATTGAGCGCATGAGGCCGGTGGGCACTACCTGGTTGCGCTCTGATCTGTATGACGTGGTGCAAATCGGGGCACGCGGAACTGACAAGGCAGTTGCCCTGCGCTGGTGGCTGGAGACAAGGGGGCTGTCCCTGCAACAGGCCCTGGCTATTGGCGACGACACCAACGATGTCGGCATGTTGACCGGCACCGGCATGGGCATTGCCATGGCGAATGCCGTGGATGCGGTCAAGGAGGTGGCTGATTTCATCACCCTGGACAATTGGTCCGGGGGCGTGGCCCGAGTCTTGAATCAAGTGTTGGCCAGCAGTGCATAATGGACCCTGCCCACGATGCCAGTTCCCACGGGGAGTGTCCCTGATGCTACTCCCCCCCGACGCGTGATTCATCTGCCATGACCGGTGTGAAGCCAGAATTTCTGAGACAGCGGCGTCCGACCGCTATCGGAGCGATGTTTTCGGATATTGCGCCAGGCTACGACCGCATGAACCGGTTGATGACGGGTGGCCTGGACAGTGTGTGGCGTCGGGCCGTGGTACGATGCTGCGAGCTGCAAACGGGCAGCCGGGTTCTGGATCTGGGTACGGGCACAGCGGAACTGGCCATCCGGCTGGGTACCTGCCCGGAAGTCGCACAGGTGGTGGGCACCGATCTCTCATTGCCCATGATAAACCAGGGCCGCCGCAAGCCGGCCAGCCGGCATGTCCGGTTTGCGCAAACCAATGCACTGACTCTGCCGTTTCCCGACAACTGCTTTGATGCCGTTGTCAGCGGGTTTGTTATGCGCAATCTGCCCAGCCAGACACAGGCTTTACAGGAGCAGATCCGCATCGTGAAGCCAGGCGGCAAGGTGGTTTTCCTGGATGTGGTGTCTCCCCGATATGCACGCCTGCCGAAACTCTACGGGTTCTTCCTGTTCCGCATTGTGCCGGTGCTGGGACGCCTGCTGACCGGTGCGGAATTCGCCTACAGCTACCTGCCACGCAGTACCTTGGACTATCCTTCGCCCTTTGCCTTGCTGCAGATCATGCAGGATCAGGGCCTCGCGGACGCCACTTTCACTGCCCACAGCCTGGACACGGTTTCCATTCATGTCGGCACCAAACTGCAGAACGCAACATACTGACAGATGGTCCAGAGTCTTGCCGCCCAAAGAGGGGTCCCCAGCCTGGAATGGGGACCGGGTCAGCAACGCAGATTGGACATGGTGGTCAAGCAGTTGGGGCTTTCGGCCCAACATGCCCGTGGTCAGGCATTGATAAACGGGTGCGGTACAGGCCAGTACTTGCAAAAACTGGCTCCCTTTTACGATGACGTGCTGGGTCTTGACATCGAACCCCGCTACCTGGAATTGGTTCGCCGCCAAGTTCCCGCGCAGGCGGTGGTGCGGGGCACATGTGAAGATCTCCCCTTGCCTGACCAAAGCATGGACATGGTCTTCTCCCATGAGGTGCTGGAACATGTGGCGGACGACCGCCGTGCCATGGCCGAAATGGCCCGCGTGGTCAAGCCCTGCGGTCATATCGTGCTTTTTGTACCCAATCGCTGGTTTCCCTTTGAAACCCACGGCTTTTTCCTGGACGATCAGTATTGCTGGGGCAATATTCCCCTGGTGAATTATCTGCCGCGCCGGTGGCGGGACCGTCTGGCTCCCCACGTACGGACCTACGATGCCCCAGCGATCTGGTCTCTGTGCCGTACACTGCCTCTCAAAATAGTGTTTTGGACACAGATATGGCCGGGATTTGATGCTATGGTGCACCGGATGCCCCGTGCAGGCCGTGCCGTGCAGACAGCGCGGGCCGTATGCGAAGATACGCCGCTGCGCATGCTCGGCATTAGTCACTTTCTGATGCTGCAACCCCTGGACCACCGATAGCCTTGCCTTGACCGGTGTCTTCAGGCACGCCCGATCCTGCGATTTGCCCTCTCTTTGCCTATGCTGTCTCGGACTGCCACAGTCTTGAAGAAGCGGCGCCAGCGCCAGCGGCGTCGGCAAGCCAATCCCCGTTATCTCAGTCTGGCCTTTCAGATTCTGTTGGTGCTCACTTGCATGACAGGGGGGCTCTTGCTGGCAGGGGGACTCCTGGGTACTGGCGCAGGGTGGCAAATGTACTCCGGATACGCGCGCCAATTGCCCGACATTGAATCGTTGAAAGTCTGGGAAGAGGAATTCCAGACCGTCAGCATCTATGACCGTACTGGCGAGCACCTGCTGTTGCTCAGCCTGGACCCGCGGCCCTTTACCGGTGATCGCACGTATGTTGCGCTGGACGAAATGTCGCCTTGGGTATGGAAATCGGCGATTGCGTTGGAGGACCGGAGTTTTTGGGACAACCCCGGCTTCAGCATTCGCGGCATCAGTCGCGCCTTTCTCTCCAATTTGAGCGGAGACGCGGTGCAGGGTGGCTCCTCCATTACGCAACAGCTCATAAAAAACATTGCCATACCCTTTGAAGAGCGCGCGCAGCGCAGCTACGCGCGCAAGATCAAGGAAATGATCATGGCCTTGGAACTGACACGCCGGTATGAAAAGGGGCAGATCCTGGAGTGGTATCTGAACTTCAATTTCTACGGCAATCTTGCCTACGGCATTGAAGCCGCCAGCCGCATTTATTTCGGCAAGAGCAGTGCCGCGTTGTCCTTGGCAGAGGCGGCCATGCTTGCCCCCATTCCGCAGTATCAGGCCATGAACCCTTTCTACCTGCCGGAAAGGGCCAAGGCCAGACAGCGTATCGCGTTGGATGCCATGGCCGAAGCGGGTTTCATCACCCCGGAGGAGGCGGATACCGCCTTTGCTACTCCGTTGGCGTTTGCTTCCGATGTGTCGGGGCGCTTTGACATTCGGCTGGCCCCTCACTTTGGACTCTACGTTCTGAACCAGCTGCAGCAGCAGTTCAACACGACGGACGATCCCTACTTCATTTGGAAACACGGCCTTTCGGTCCGCACCACCTTGGACCTGGACCTGCATCAGAAGGCCGAAAGTGCAGCCCGGACGCATGTGCGCCAGCTGCAGGCCCGCAACCGGGATGCGACCAATGCCTCGGTAGTGGCCATCGAACCTGCCACGGGCGAGATTCTGGTTATGGTGGGCTCCCTGGACTTTGAGGACCGGACCATCGATGGTCAGGTCAATGTCGCGTTGGCTGAACGTCAGCCAGGCTCCAGCTTCAAACCCTATGTTTACATTGCCGGTCTCGAGCAAGACATGACGGCGGCGGACATGCTGCTGGATGTCCGCACACCGTTTGCCCTGGAGAACGGCACCATATATGTTCCCGAGAACTACGACCGCGCGTATCACGGCCCAGTGTCGTTCCGCACTGCATTGGCCCGTTCCTACAACATACCCAGTATCAAAGTCATGGAGGCGGTAGGCGTCGGAGATGCCATTCGTATGGCCCAGCGCCTGGGCATCCGCGGGCTGGATCGCGGCACGCAGTTTTATGGTCTAAGCCTGGTACTGGGGGGCGGCGAGATCTCGCTTTTGGACCATACCTACGCTTACAGCGTACTGGGCAACCAGGGAGTGATGGCGGGACAGCCGGTGCCTCCCCGATTCCAGCAGGTCGGCTTCCGCAAACTGGATCCGGTTGCCATTCTGGAAGTCACGGACAACCAGGGCCAAGTGCTGCTGGCGGCGGAACAGGACCCGCGGACCGACCGGGTACTGTCGGAAAGTGTGCATTACATCATCACGGATATCCTCTCCGATGATCGGGCCCGCGCTGCAGCGTTCGGTTTTGACACGGCCCTGACTCTGGAGAATCGGCCCGTAGCGGCCAAAACGGGCACAACGAACAATATCAAGGATGTCTGGACACTGGGTTACACCCCCCAGCTGGCGGTCGGTGTCTGGGTCGGCAACACGGAAAACACCCCCATGAATTCCCTGTCGGGCCTGACTGGTGCAGCGCCCCTCTGGAATACGGTCATGGAGGAGTACCATCAAGACAAACCCGTCGTGTGGTACGACCGTCCGGACACTGTCGTACGGGCCCGGGTATGCTCACCCAGCGGCCTGCGGCTGTCCAGCAGTTGTCAGGCGGCGGTGGACGAATGGTTTGTCGCAGGCACTCAGCCGGAGCTGGAAGACAATGTTTGGCAGCCCTTTGTACTCGACCGTACCACGGGGCAATTGGCCACTGCCACCACCACCGCGGAAAATCGAGAGACCCAATACTTCCAGATTCTGCCGATTGAGGCGCAAGACTGGATCGCGGACACCGGCTTTCCCCAGCCTCCCACCGGATCCGTGCAAGTCGGGACCGAAAACGCACAGCGCACTATCGGCCTGCTTTCTCCCACCACGGGCGAGCATCTGCGGTTCAATGTGGATGTGCATGGGTACATCCGCGACTCCAGTGTCCGGAGCTGGCGGCTGGAGCTGCAATTGGGAGAGCCCGGTGCGGTGCCCATGGAACTGGCAGCGGGGACAGGGCCGACGCATACGGAGAAACTGGCCACTGTGTCCACTACGACATTGGCCGACGGTCGCTATGTCATGCGCCTGATTGTGCAGCACCACGATGGTCGTCTGGAGACCTTGAGCAGCAACATTTTTGTGGACAATTCGCCGCCGGTCGCCGAACTGGTATTCCCGGAACCCGATCAGGTCTTCGTTATGGAAGACGATGAACAAATCAACATGCATGTGGAAGCCGCGGATACCGGTACCGTGTCCCGCGCGGAATTCTGGCTCAATGATGCATTAATCAGCACCAGCCGCGTTCCGCCCTTCAATGAAAGATGGCGCATTGAAATGCAGGACCTGCCGCCCAGCCGGTTTGCGGCCGGACCGATCACGGAGACCGTGCCGGTGGTTGATGATCGGACCGGAGAAGTTCTGGGAGAATTCGCGGAGCTCCGCGAAGTGACCCATGACTGGTACCCTCCCTTTGATTCGGAGAAGGTCGCGCTGTCCCGGGGACAGATCCGGGAATTCACGAACGGGTTCGCGGCGATCCTGACATCGGAAGGGCAGTATCTGGAGCGGAACAACATTCAGATTCGCGTGTTTGACGGTGCCGGCAACGAAACCCGAACGCCCATTGTGCATGTCTATGTAGTGCATCAGGGCGCGAGTCCGGGATCACAGTGATCCGGCACTGTTGCGGTGCGGAAAATCCACTGGCACGGACATGTCCCTAACAACATATCTCTCGCAGCTTGCCACCTCTTCCAAATCGCCGCGAAAACTGCTTGCTACCGGTTTTCTGGGTGTGCCGGTCCTGATACTGGGCGTCCTCCTGGTACAGGGTATCCAGGGTTCCGCGTTGATCACGGTATCCGTGGCCGCCGATCAGGGAGCCACCCACAGCCTCTGGCTCTTGCCGCTATTGGGATTGCTGGTTTGGGGTTGCAACTTCCTGACCGGAGTCCTGCTCCATACCCGTGTCACAGGCCGACCCAACCATCTGGTGCGCATGCTCTGGTGGAGCGGTATTGGCCTAGAGTTGCTCTGCCTTGCCATCATCGTCAGCTACCTGTAGCCGAGGTCAAGGCACGAAGACGGGAAGTTCGTCAAGCCTTTCTTCCGCATTGAGGGTCCACGCCGCAGACCAACCGGTCAGGTCTCCCTTCACGATGCGAATCCATTCGCCATTGGCAGTGCGCCCCACGGCGGTAAACTCTTCGTCTTCCAGGAGAAAGCCCAGGGAAGTTGTGCTTTGGGCCGGCCCTGCGCGCAGATGTACCCGGTCGAACTTCGTTGTGGTCAGAAAGGACACCGGAGTCGGCACGGGGGTCGGCACGGGAGTTTGAGTCGGGATCGGCGTGCGGGTGGGACGCACGACTACGACTGGACTGACCGGCTCCTGCTCTCGTTGCGATCCGGCCACATAGAGATTCCAGCCAATCAGCAGGACCACTCCGACAATCCCCAGAGTGGTGCCGTTAACGGTTGCGGTCCAACGAGAATGCCGGGGTTCAGGCCTGTTCGGAGGTTTCGCCTCCGTGGGGCCCGAGCCGGGATACAGCGACGGCTGGAGCGCGTCGAATCTGGGGACGGAAAAAGCCTGCAGCTCCGAGGCAGTATCCTCGTTCAAGGCACTGTCCAGATTGAGAAACAGTTCCCGCAGGGCTGCTTCATAGGTCCCTGCCACAGTCCATGAATTGCGATTGGCATTGAACCGGAGGAAGGCAGAAGGAACATGCCGTCGCAACTCCTCGGCCACGGCCGTGCGGCTCCATACCGAAGGGGCCAATTCGATTTCTATGCCTTCCGGGGTACGGCGTGCCTTGCGCAATACCAGCTTGTAGCGGGTCGCCTGATCGATGGAACTGCCTGTGGAAGGTGCCCCAATATAAGTAACGTTCCGTGTAGCCGCCTCGGCGTCGTCCGGTGCTGCCGCAGCACCGACACCGGCATGGAAGCGCTGGCGGTCGTAGACGTTCCGGGCAGCAGTGTCGGAAAGCACGCGAAACGCCTCCTCCACTTCTTGCTGCCGTTTTCGCCAGGCAGGAGAATCGGTTGGCAGAGACTGCAGCCTGGCGTTCTCCCGGGCAAAAGCAATCCGGATATCGGTAGGCGTGGCATCCCGCCGGACTTCCAGCAAGTCGTAATGGGAAGGCGCGGCAGACACTGGCAACCGGGGCTGTAGCGATTCAAGCCAGGGACGGACCGGTCGTCCCTTTGCATTGTGTTATCGGTCCTGGGTGGACTGGAGGTACTCTGCCAGCGAGAGAAAATTCGGCTGGGCCGCAGAGTCAGAAACCCTCATCCGGCAAAACCAGCTGGCGTACGGCGCGCTGTTAACCAGTTCAGGACTCTCCGTCAGCCCTGCATTGACCTCGACCACAGTACCCGACACCGGTGCGTAGATGTCCCCTGCCGCCTTTACGGATTCCACCGTGGCCAGGACCTGTCCCGCTTCAAATGTATCGTTGGTGTCAGGCAACTCCACCCAGACCACGTCGCTCAACTGTTCCTGGGCAAAATCCGTCAATCCAATCGTCGCCAGATTTCCTTCCATATGCAGCCATTCATGGGTCGCCGTATACCGAAGTTCTGCCGGGTTGTATGCTGCAGTCATGGAAACAGTCCCCCGATTCAGTGCAGGCGAGATACAAAAGGCACAGGCACGACTTCCGCCCGCCTGTGCTGTCCCCGGATATCGATCGTGATCTCTTCCAAGGGATCGTGTGTGGTGGTACAGAGAGCCAGGCCAATGAACCGGTTCAGAGTGGGGCTCTTGTTGCCCGAAGTAACTTGTCCCAGCCAGACATTCTCGCGAAATACATCGTACCGGGCTCTCGGCACACCGCTTTCCACCATTTGAAACCCGACCAGTCTGCGCGACAGACCCTCGAGTTTCTGTTTCAACAACGCGTCACGGCCAATGAAATCCGGTTTGCGGAATGAAACGGCCCAGCCCAGCCCCGCTTCCAGTGGAGAAATCGTGCTGCTGATCTCGTGCCCGTACAGTGGATACCCCTGTTCGAGGCGCAGGCTGTCGCGGGCTGCCAATCCGCACGGATGCACACCGCATGCCGCTCCCGCTTCCAGCAAGCCGTGAAAGAGCCGGGAGCCAGTCTCCGCCGGGCAGATGATCTCAAACCCATCTTCACCGGTATATCCTGTCCGGGTCAACAGTACAGGATGGTCTTGGTATGCCCCCTGCCATACGCGGAAACGACCCACAATCTGCAGATTGGCCTGCAACAACCGGGACAGCAGGGCACAGGCCTGCGGTCCCTGTACAGCCAACATGGCCGTTTGCCGCGTCTCGTCCGAGATCGTTACATCGTGCGCGGAGGAATGGGCCTGCAGCCAAGCCAGAATTTTGGCCCTGTTCACTCCATTGGTCACGAGCAGCCAGTGAGATTCCAGATGCACGGCAATGACATCATCCGCCACGGTACCGTCCGCATATGCAATCAATCCATAGGAAGCCGAGCCGGGCCGGACCGGGTCCAGATTGCGGGTCATGACCCGCTGCAGGAAGTGGCGGGTCGCCGTCCCCTCAAGACGGAGGCGCCCCATGTGGCTGATGTCAAACAGCCCCACCGATTTCCGGACAGCGTGGTGTTCCCGAATTGGACCCGTCGGGTATTGCACAGGCAGTGCCCAGCCGGCAAACGGGACCATGCGCGCTCCCAGTGCCAGGTGGGATTTGTGGAGCGGGGTGCAAAACACTTCCGACGTCATGGAAAGACCGGGCCCTGAGGCGGCAACGGTCAAGTGCGACCCTGGAACAATCCGATAATCCGACAGCAGGCTACGTCGCGGCTTCCGCCTCCAATGTGCCTCCTTGAAAGATGACCTCGAATTCATCCTGATTCAAAGTCTCATGGTGCAGGAGGGCCTTGGCCACGGCATCCAATATGTCTTTGTGGGCCAGCAGCCGCTCTGTGACGCGGGCGTGCGAATCGTTGACCAGTTGGCGGATGCGGGAATCTATGGTTTCCCCGGTAGCCGCGCTGTAATTCTGCTGCTCGGACATGTCTTTTCCCAGGAACACCAGTTCCTGTTGCTGTCCGAATTGCATTTGTCCCATGTCGTCCGCCATGGCGTACTTGGTGACCATGGCGCGCACCATTTCAGTCAGCTGTTTGATGTCACCTGAGGCCCCGTTGGTAATCGTGCCGAATTCAATCTCTTCGGCCACCCTGCCGCCCAGCAGCATGTCCAGTCTGTCTACAAACCAGGTTTTGGGCACCAGAAAGCGATCGTTTTCCGGCACGACCAGCGTATAACCGCCTGCCATGCCGCGGGCCACGATCGTGACCAGATGCACCGGATCCGCATGTTCGCACAGGCGCGCCACAATGGCGTGGCCTGCTTCGTGGTACGCCAGAATTCTGCGCTCTTCATCGGTAATCCGCCGACTGCGGCGTTGCGGACCGCCCAGGGCCACCCGCTCCATGGCTTCTTGCAAATCCTCCATCGTAATGGAATTCCGATCCGCCCGGGCGGCCAGAATCGCGGCTTCGTTCACCAGATTTTCCAAATCTGCGCCGACCAGTCCTGGAGTCTGGCGGGCGATGGCCGCCAGATCGATGTCGGGGCTGACCGGTTTGCCCCGAATGTGCACATCCAGAATGGCCTTGCGGCCCTTGATATCCGGCGCATCCATGACAATGCGGCGGTCAAAGCGGCCTGGACGCAGAAGTGCCGGGTCCAGAATGTCAGGACGGTTGGTGGCCGCAAACACAATGACATTGGTGTCGGTATCGAAACCGTCCATTTCGACCAGTATCTGGTTCAGGGTCTGTTCTCTTTCATCATGGGACCCCCCAAGGCCGGTGCCCCGATATCGCCCAACGGCATCTATCTCGTCAACAAAAATAATGCACGGGCTTTGCTTTTTGGCCTGCTCAAAGAGATCCCGAACCCGGCTGGCCCCTACACCGACAAACATTTCCACAAACTCTGAACCGGAGATGATGAAAAAAGGCACGTTGGCTTCGCCAGCTGCTGCCTTGGCCATCAGGGTCTTGCCGGTACCCGGCGGGCCGACCATGAGCACACCTTTGGGAATGCGCGCCCCCAACTCCAGGAACTTCTGGGGCTCTTTCAGAAACTCCACTACCTCCTGCAATTCCTGTTTGGCCTCGTCATTGCCTGCTACAGACTGGAAATTGATGTCCACCTTCTCGCCTGTGTACATGCGGGCCTTGCTCTTGCCGAACATGAGCGCCTGGTTGGCGGTGCCTTGGCTTTGGCGGAAGATAAACAGGAACAAACCCCCGATGAAGAGAATGGGGAGAATGTTGAAAAGCACGCCCAGCCAGGTACCGGTTGAACCGGGCGAGTCCGGAATGAACTCCACGCGTTGCAAGGCCATGGGCGATACGCCCAGCAGATTCAGGGATTCGGAAAGGGAAATCCCGGGTTCCTTGCGGGACATTTGGATGGCCCCTTGCGAGCCGAGGGATACGCGCACCTGATTGCCTCGGATCAGAACCTGCGTGACGGATCCGTTGGCGATTCTGTCCGCCAAAGCGCTCAAGGGGAGTTCTTCCTGTGCGTCCCGGAAGCGGACGGAAAGATTTATGAGAAAGGCGGCCGCAGCCAGCAGAATCAGGCCGTATACCAGGATTTTGCTTCTACGTGAACTCATGGAGGCTATGATCCAACTTGACAAATTACAGACGGCAAATGCAAAGAGCGCCAAAATTATAGTGCTTGGGGATCGTAACGGGCGTTGCCATGGCCCATGATATTCTCCCCACGCGTCCTCTGAGCATAAAGATTTTAGCCGATTCCACCCTACTGTCGCGGAGTTTCCATTGCCATGCCCAGACTGACCCGGATTTTCACTCGACAAGGCGATGGTGGCCAGACCCGGTTGGGAGGTGGCCAGACAGTCTCCAAGGCGGATGCGCGTATCGCCGTGATGGGAGATCTGGATGAACTTAATGCTTGGCTAGGCGTCATTTGCAGCCAGGACCTGCCAGCGGAAATCGCCCATTCCTTGACCCGAATCCAAAACGAACTGTTCGATCTGGGCGCGGAACTGTGTTTTGAAGATGTCAAAAAGGAAGCTCCGCAGCTCCAGGTATTGGACGCAAAACACGTGCAGGCCCTGGAACACACCATAGAAACGATTGCAGCACAGGTGGGCACCCTGGAAAACTTCATATTGCCCGGCGGCCACACAGCCGCTGCCGGGTTGCATCTGGCCCGTACCGTCTGTCGCCGTACCGAACGCCATCTGGTGCGGCTCCAGCGCATGGCGGGCGGACGCGACATTCTCTTGGTTTATGTCAACAGGCTTTCGGATGCGCTCTTTATGTGGGCCCGGTTGGCCAATTGCCTCCACAATACCCCGGAGACCTTGTGGAAACCGGGCAACGAGCGCCTGCAGTCAGGCCCCCAGGCTTAACAGGTGACGTCTTTGCCGGCCGCGCCAAAGACCGCCATGCGCTCCTCCGCAGCAACCTGCGCGGTGCCGGCAGGACAGTAATGAAACTGCAGGGCACGGCGCCGCAGTGATGACAGGTTGGTCGGGGTACCGTGCTGTATCAAACTGGAAAAGAAGAGCGCTCCTCCAGGCTTGAGAGGCACGGCCACCGCTGCACCCTGATTGGCATCCTTGTCGCAGATTTGCCAATCCCGGCGGCGGAAATGGACTACCGGGCCCCGTAGATGGGAGCCGGGCAGGATGACCATGCAGCCGTTTTCGGTGGTTGCCTCGTCCAAGGCAATCCAGACCCCGACAATCTTCGTTTGCAGTTCGTAGTTGAAGTAGGCATGGTCCTGGTGCCACGGCTTCTCGCGGCCAATCCGGGGCGGTTTGAGCAGTGCCATATCCTGCGACAATACCGGGGCGCCACCGACGATTTGGGCCACAACCCGTAGCAGTTCAGAATGTTGCGACAGCCTTTTGAGGTCCGGCTGGTATTCCACAAAGTGCATGAACTTGCGTACGTAGTCCTGCTTGGCTGCAACCGACAGACTGTGGATGTCAGCCTGGGGCACCGCCTTTTCGTACATGACGCCGTGGAAGTCCGGATTGTCGCCAGCCAGCAACGACATGAGGCCCTGCAAGGCCGCCTCCACTTCCGCCTCGGAAAACGCCTGCCTGACCGCCAGATATCCTTGGCGGGCAAAAAAATCCAGTTCCGGTGGGCCGACATCCGCCAACGTGGGTACGGTCTCCGCCAAGCCGCTGAATTCGTAGAGATCGTTCCGGTAGCTTGCAGGGCTGCCATCGTCGATCGTACCGACTGCAGGATGAGTCATGCGGCCCTTGCTCCTGGAACTCGCCTCGGATTGAAACATTGCGGTGCAACAGCCTGCAATTCTAGCAAAGTCACCGCACGCTGCAAGACACCGCGCTGCATCAATCCGGTCCGACAGCCCTGATGCGGCCCTCCCGGATTCCTGCGACGGCCTGGATGGAGCTCTGTGCCTTGGCCCTGTACCTGTAGAATTAGTCTGATGCCTGCTTACACATGAACCTAGGTCAATGAGTTTGGACAACAACAGCCCTCGCGGCCCCAACACCGCCAGCGTACATGGAGGGGAACCCAAGCATCGCCCTTCGCGCAGTGTCAACGAGCCCATTGTGACCGCGGTGACATACCCCTTCAACAACACGCGGGAAATGGTCGACTTTGTTGAGGAGCGAAAATTTTCGGGCACGGCCAGCCGTTTTGACTATGGACGGCATGGCAATCCGACGCGCAAAGCCGCCGAAACCAAGCTGGCGGCCATGGAAGCCGGGGGCCCGGAGGGTGAGCACGGTTTGGATGCAATCCTGACATCCAGCGGCATGGCGGCCTTGACCGGATTGCTGCTGTACTTGCTGTCAGCCGGGGATCACGTAATTCTCGGTGAGAGTATCTATCGCGTTACCAAGGTGTTTGCGCAGAATGTGCTGGCCCGGTATGGAGTAGAGGTGACCTGTGTGCATCCCCGCACCATAGAAGCCATTGCCGCGGCGCTGCAGGACAACACCAAGGCCATTTTGGTGGAAAGCCCTTCCAATCCCTTCAACTTCTGCATTTCCTACCAGGCGCTGGCGGCCTTGGGCAAGGCCCGGAACATTGTCACTATCGTGGACAGTACATTTGCCACGCCGTTCAACGCCCGGCCGCTGACCTACGGCATTGACTATGTCGTCCATAGCGTGACAAAGTATTTGTCGGGCCACAACGATGTGATGGCCGGAGTCATCATCGGTGAGGAATGGAACATTGCCGGACTACGCTCCATTCAGACCCAATTGGGGGCTATCTCGGATCCGTACAGTTGTGCCTGGCTGATGCGCGGGCTCAAAACCTTCGGGTTGCGGATGGCACAGCACAATGCCAATGCCCTCGCGTTGGCCCAGATGCTGTCAGACCAGGAGGGGGTGCAAAGAGTCTGGTATGCGGGGCTGGACAGCCATCCCGATCACGGGGTGGCCAAGAGTCAGATGTGCGGTTTCGGGGGCGTGGTCAGCTTCGAGCTGGCCGATCACAAGCAGGCTGCCCGTTTGAATGACGGATTGGAGGTCGCCCTCATTGGAGGCAGTCTGGGTGCTCCCGAAACCATGGTACATCAGCCGTGGCTGCTCAGCCACTACGATCAGAATCGTGAGGAAAGAGAGGCCCTGGGCGTCCGGGAAGGTTTGATCCGGATTGCCTGCGGCATTGAAGACACACCCGATCTCCTGCAGGATTTCCGGCAGGCCCTGGCCGGGCTGTAGTCAGGACAGCGACGACAACTTCTGTCTGAGTTCAGTGATCCTGGGTTCACTCAGAAAGCTGCCGTCCGGAAACAGGATGGTGGGAACTGTGCGATTGCCATTGTTGAGAGCAAGGACAATGTCCGCCGCATCGGGAACAGCTTCGATATCGATATCCTCAAAGTCCATCTGCATGGCCTGGAGCACGGCCTTGGCGGCCAGGCAGTCGGGGCACCAGGCAGTGCTGTAAACCTTGATGGGGGTGGACATGAGCAACTTTCCTTTGACTACGTACAACCTGGACCAGGCTGTTTGCCAAGAGTAAACCCATGACTGCGTTTCTGCCAAAGACATCCCGACCGCAAAGTGCCGATTACTCCGAGGTCGAGAAACTGGAACAACTGGCTGCAGCCCTGCAGCGCCGCGTGGACGGCGACGTGCGATTCGATCAGTACACGAAGATGCTGTACAGCACGGATGCCAGCGTCTTCCAGATCATGCCCCTGGGGGTGGTATTGCCCCGCAGTGAGGATGACGTGCAGTGTGTCCTGGAACACGCGGCCGAATTCCATGTACCGGTCCTGCCCCGCGGAGGCGGCAGTTCGCTGGCAGGCCAGGCCGTAGGCGCGGCTCTGGTCATGGACTTCAGCCGCTACATGAACGAGATCCTGGACCTCGATGTGGAAGCGGGCACGATGGATGTCCAGCCGGGCAAAAATCTGTTCAGTGCCAACCAGGCCCTCAAACGCCACGGTCTGATGATCGGTCCTGATCCCGCCAGTGCGAATCGCGCCACCCTCGGGGGGTGTGTGGGCAACAATTCGGCCGGCAGCCACAGCATCCTGTACGGCATGATGATGGACAACGTGCTGGCTACGGAGGTCTTCCTGGCGGACGGCTCCAAGGCCTGTTTTCGGGATGTCAGGCCGGAGCACATCGCCGCGTTGACAGGTTCCGGTTCTCTGGAGGCCCGCATTTATCGGCACCTCACCGAGCTGGTGCAGACCCACCGGGCCGGGATTCTGAATGACTGGCCGCGGCACTGGCGCCGTACCAGTGGCTATGCCCTGGACAGGCTGGTTCCCCCCCTGCATCCGGAAGTCAGGCCGCGTCAACTCTATTTGGACTCTCCCCTGGTGCCCGAGGTGGTGCGCAATCGCCAGGCCGACCATCTGAACCTGAGCAATCTGATGGTCGGAAGCGAAGGCACGCTGGGCGTAGTGACTCACATCAAAATGGGATTGGTGGCCCGCCCGCGACACACGGGACTGGCCATCCTGCACTTCGACAGCGTGATTGATGCCTGTGCCGCCGTCGTTGAGGTATTGGCGGTTGCCCCCAGCGCCTCCGAACTGCTGGACAAGCAGCTCATGGATCTGGCGCGGGTCCAGCCGGGCTGGGACCAGCGTCTGTTTTTTGTCCAGGGAGATCCGGCGGCCGTGCTGCTGACCGAATTCTACGGAGAGACCGAACATGAAGTACAGCTCAAGTTGGCCCATCTGGCCGATCATCTGAAGCGGCGCAAATGGAACTGCCCCATAACCGAGATCCTGGATCCTGTGCAACAGGAGCAGGTTTGGGAATTGCGCAAGGCCAGCCTCAATCTGCTCATGGGGCAGCGGGGGCAGCACAAACCGTTTCCGGGCATTGAGGATGTCAGCGTCCCTACGGAGTATCTGGCGGAGTATCTGGCGGAAATCCTGGGGTTCTGCAGCTCCCTGGAAGACGTGCCGGCCACCGCTGTATACGCACACGCTTCGGCCGGGTGTCTGCATGTACGCCCTCTCTTGAACCTGCATACGGCACAGGGAGTCGACAATCTGAAGAGGGCGGGTACGTATAGTCTGGAGCTGGCGCGCAAGTACAACGGGGTCATGAGCGGCGAACACGGGGATGGACTGGCCCGCAGCTATTACAACGAAACCCTGTTTACACCTGAGTTGTATAACGCCTTGCGCGCAACAAAGGAAATTTTCGATCCGGACATGCGTCTGAATCCCGGCAAGATTGTGGATGCCCAGGAACCGAACCTCAACCTGAGATTTGGCGCGGACTACAGTACGGCGGAGATCAACACGGTCTTCGACTGGAGCGCGGACCATGGATGGGCCGGGGCCATCGAAATGTGCAACGGGGCCGGGGTCTGTCGCAAAATCGATACCGGCACCATGTGTCCCAGCTATATGGCCACCCGGGAGGAAAAGGACTCCACGCGCGGGCGCGCCAACGCGCTGCGCAATGCCTTGGCCGGCCGGATCCCGGAAGCGGAGCTCTGGTCGGAGGACATGTATGAAGTCCTGGACCTGTGTTTAGGATGCAAGGCGTGTAAAAGCGAATGTCCGTCTTCGGTCGATATGGCGCGCATCAAGGCCGAGTATCTGCAAGGGTTCCATGACCGCCAGGGCTTGCCGCTCTTCCAGCGGCTTATGGGCGACATGCCGGGTCTGTTGCGTCTCGGGGCCAGGGCGGCACCTTGGGCCCTGCCCGTGACCAACTGGTTTATGTCTACGGGTCTGGCCAGAAGGTTTATACGCAGCCTCGGTATGCATGAAGCCCGGACATTGCCTCGGATTTCCTTGTACCGGCCCGGGGCGGCTCCTGTGGACACCCAGAGGAATGCCACCGGCCGTCCAGTGCTGCTGTTTGTGGATACGTGGGCCCAGTTCTACGCCCCGGAGGTCGCCACGGCCGCCTCCCGCCTCCTTTCCAAGTTGGGTTTCGCGGTGCAGATTGCCACCGACTTGCCTTGCTGCGGGCGGCCCTACATCTCGGGCGGCCAGGTGAGAAAAGCCCAGGCCCAGGCCCATCGGCTGGGCCAAGCCCTGAAAGCACACATCGCCGCCGGCCATGTCATAGTCGGTCTTGAACCCAGCTGCGCCTTGACCCTGCGGGACGAATTTCCGGATCTTATGGCAGACAAAGCGCTGGCACGCGCCATCGCCGCCCATACGCTCACGCTGGAAGAGTTTCTCGATCAGTTTGAATGGCACATTGCCGATCGTCTCGCTGCCGGAGAGTTCCCGGTGTGGCTGCATGGCCACTGCCACCAGAAGTCTTTGATAGGCAATGCGACTACCATTTCAGTTCTGGGCAAGTTCGGCTTCTCGACCCGCGAGATACCGAGCGGATGCTGCGGCATGGCCGGGGAATTCGGTTATGTGGCCAAGCACTACGAGGTCAGCCAAGCCATCGGTGAAGACCGCCTTTTTCCCGCTATCAGAGAAATTCCGGAAGGGAGTGACCTGGTCGCCAGCGGATTCAGTTGCCGGGAACAAATCAGTCACTTTGTCGGCAGGAAAGCCATACACTTGGCCGAGCTGCTCGATTCCCACTTTGAGCCCGGAGAGATTTCTCTTACGGCTATGTGAGCATCGGCAAGACCCTGGATCGTGCCGCGGCCCTTGTTGCTTCGACAGCCGGTCGTCACGATGGAAAAAGGAGGCAAGAGTCCAGGTTGGCCCACATGACGGCAAAAAGGATCCTGACGCTCCCTCCTGCCGGCAAGCGCGGCGTGAGGATTTCTCGGGAGAAATACGCTGTACCCCATGCACACGGAAATTTTCGCGGTGTTGGCAGGGGAATCCATGTCATGCATGAAAATGGCCGCGGTCATTGCACAAAGATTAGGCAGCAGGTTTGATGGTTCCGGTAACCGGTATGCAGTAGTAGTCAAACAAGACCTGGAAGCCCGTGGCATCATCCACTCCGTTCCCAAGATCCAGCCGTCCCGCCTCGCCATCAGGAACGCGGACTGAACAGCGCGCGCTGGTCTGCCAAGGGGCAGGAGTATTGTCCTTGCTGTACCAGGCCCTGCATCAACGAAAGGCGAAGCTCACATGAGCTTCATGGACGGCAAACGGGATCTGCGTCTGGACTTCCTGAGAGGCTACGCGCTCTTTGTTATGACGCTGACCCACCTGGGTCTGGCGTCTCCTCTCATGGCAATTACAGGTGGCTCCCGCTTTCTCTTCAACGCGGCCGAGGTTTTTTTCTTTGTCTCGGGCTACACCATAGGTTTTGTGGCAGCAGGTCGGCCCCTGGGACAGCAGGTGCTGACTCGCCTCGGTCGCACCTGGCTCATCTACAAATATCTGCTTCTTTTCTCTTTCCTGCTCAGTCTTGTGCTTTGGCAACCGGACTGGGCATGGTTCAGTCAGGGAGAGGCCTTCGATTTCCTGGTGAGCATCATGTACCTGAAGGAAGCTGTCTGGGACATGGACATATTGGTGGCCTATGTCCTGTATGTCGGTATGGCTCCACTGGCTCTCTGGGCCCTGCATGCAGGACGGACCAAAACATTGGTGGCTGCCATTATCGGCCTCTATGCAACGGCCCTGGTAGCCCCTTGGGCTGCGCACCTGGAATTTGCCGCGTTTCGAAATCTGGCGGCCAACGCTCCCGTTTTTTTCATTCCCGTAATCCTGGGTTTCAGACATGAGGAAGGATCTGCCTGGTGGAAACGGCAGCCGTGGCACAGGACGGTCGACGCTGTGGTGATTTTGGCCGGGGGACTGCTGCTGGTCGCTTTCCTCTTGTTTGGTGAACAGGAGTGGTGGGAGGAGCTATTCGGCAATTTCGCGATTCGCGAAATGCTGATGCCGCCCCAGAATCTGGGACTGGTATTCCTGTACTTGCGAGTGCTTTGGCTCATGATCAGTCATTTCTGGGACTTCTTCTTTCGGATATTGGGCTGGCTGGCCATCCCGCTCGGGCAAGACAGTCTCTTTGTCTACTGCATGCACGTCGTCTGGATTGAGTTCTTCCATCTGTTTCTGGATCCCCTATGGCATGAAACCATCCCTTTCCGGTTGCTCGGCGAAGCCATTGTGGTGGGTTTGTTGCTGGGCAGCGTATGGCTCCGACGAAGCCTGATACAAGGACTGGCGCAGACGGAGGTGGGAGTCTGGGTCGGCAGGCATTTCCTGAACGTGCTGGTCTGGGGTTCGCTGATCCTGCTTGCTGGACGCATCCTCTTGACTGCGGAACCCGGTGGTTGGTGGTGGTCGGAGCCTGGCTTTCTGGAAGAATTCTTCTAGAGCGCATCCCGGTTACATTGCCTGCACTGCGGCACATCGGCATGGTAGCCAAAACATCCGGCAATAGAAGATGCCACTGGTTTGACCCTGGATAGGGACAGTTCACGTGCCCGCTGCTGCCCAAGCACCGGGTGTTCTGCAAGGCAGACCTTCAGGGCACATTGCATCGGCAACATGCCCGCGCCCGTGTCCAGGACATCCAGCGCCAGAACGGGAGACAGCCGCTGGATGCAAAAGACCTGTGACCCGCCGGGAATCAGGGTGCGGGTCAGACCCGCGGAATTGCGCAAGCCGCTACGACCCTTGAACTTCCTCGTAGAAGGTAATGCATGCATTGTCCGGATCCAAGACGGTAAATTCCCTTGATCCCCAAGGCTTGGTTTCCATCGCCCCCTGGGGATGCACAACACCCAGTTTCCGACAATGGGCATAGAAAGAATCAATGTCACTGACATTGATTCGAAACTGCGTATTGTTGGTCTGGGGATCGATATACCAGCCTTCGCTCCAGGTGAGATGCAGACCAATGCCGTCCCGCTGCAGGATGGTGTAGTCCCCGTGTTCACGGATGGCTTCAAAGCCCAGACGTTTATAAAAGTTTCCCGATGCGTCAATGTCATTGGTGGGCACTATCGGGATGATTTTCGACATTCTGTTATGCATGCTTGCGGTCTCGCTGTTTGTGCCGGATGTCTGGCAAAGGCTATGGGGCATCATCCGGTGCCTCTTTGTCGGCACTGGCCTCCTTGCTTTCCGGTCTCTTTTTCTGGCGCGGAGTACTCGGGACGGCATTGCCATGCCAAATCCCCTGCAGGAATTCCTTGGCCATGCTGCCTGCCTCTGTCACTTGCTCTTCCACTACCTGTCCGGTGAGTTCCTCAATCAGCTTTTGGGCTTTGGATTGTGAAGGCGTCAAAGGCTCTGTCGGAAGTTCAGGCTTGGTAACGGATGAAGTCATGGGAATTGCTCGGGACAGGCTGGATGCAAGAGGGAAAGACAACAGTCATGCTACACCAGAGTCCCTGCTACTCCAGAGGGTACGCGCCGGCGAGTGCCCTTTTCCAGGTCTTGTCGGGTGTGCTAGACTGCCCGCGTTTTGCCTTGCAGAGGAGGCTCCATGTCTGATCTGACAATCTCGTCGATAGCGCTTTCCCAGTACCAAGTCATCAAGCGGAATCTGGGGACAGATTACAACGGCTTCAATCTGGTCTACGAACCGGGGGCCACCCTGGAAACCAGTGGCTATGTCCTGACGATTCAGACCCAAGGCGGCCTCAGAGGAGAATTCGTCGGAGGTCAAGATGCGGACTACTCGCAGCTGCCCCGACTTGCCACCTATTTGCTGGGGCGCCACGCCCTGGAGCGGGAGCGGTTTTATTCGGACATAACCCGGGCCCTGCGTCAGGTCGCCCGTATTGGCCTCGCCCCTTTGGACTGTGCGCTTTGGGACCTTGCCGGCAAATTCCATGAAGTTCCGTTGTACCGCCTGTTGGGAGGGTACAAAACAAGGGTGCCTTGCTATGCCAGCACCTATCACGGGGACGAACAGAAAGAAGGTCTGAATTCGCCTGAAGCCTATGCCGACTTCGCCCTGCAGTGCCGGGAGATGGGGTATCCGGCCTTCAAAATCCATGGCTGGGGACAGGCTCCCATTGCCCGGGAAGTGGCCAATGTGGAGAAAGTGGCCGAGGCCGTGGGCGACAGTATGGACCTGATGCTGGATCCGGCCTGCGAATTCCACACTTTTGCCGATGTGCTCAAGGTCGGCAGAGCCTGCGATCGCAACAATTACTTCTGGTATGAAGACCCGGGGCGCGACGGTGGCATTTCACAGTTCATGCACCGCAAACTGCGCCAGCTGATCACCACCCCCTTGCTCATGACCGAACATGTACGCACCTTGCAACCCCACATAGATTTCGCATTGGCGGAGGCCACGGACTACATTCGCGGCGACATCGGGTACGATGGCATTACCGGAGTCATGAAACTGGCCCACGCCTGCGAGGCCTTGGGTCTTGACATTGAATTCCATGGTCCCGGGCCCGCGGCGCGTCATTGCATGGCTGCCATTCGCAATACGAATTACTACGAAATGGGGCTGGTGCATCCCAAAGCTCCCAGCTCCGGTGCCTCTCCGGTCTACGCCGACGGCTACACTGACACCTTGACTTCCATTGATGCAGCGGGTTGTGTACCGGTACCGCAGGGACATGGTCTGGGAGTGACCCTGAATTGGGATTGGATCCGCAAGCAACAAATTGATCACGTGGAATTCAGCCTGTAGACCGGGCCCGCGGGACATCGCGGAGTGCCGGAATGCAACCGGGCTGCAAGCCGGCCCCTTGGTATCAACCGGTTCCCTACGGTCCCACATAAATCGTACATGGGCTCCGCTAGGCACGGGCCGCTTCTACCACTGCCTCCAGGTTGTCATCGGGGGATTCCAGTTTTACGACACAGTCGGGGGCCAGAATCAGGCCGCTTCCCCGTGTCACGGTGCGGGCTTCCCCCACCATGGTGTGGCACGCTTCCCGACTGCCCTCGGCCAAGGTGTCGAGGGCAAGTCCGGCTGCCAGGGCCTTGTTTGTCAACTGGCGGGCCTGTGCCAGATCGGGGTTGGATCCCCCGGCTGCCCAACTAAGGCAATTGACATCCAGTTGGCTGGCCTCGGCAAACATGATGTCGTCGCCGCAGATATGCAACATGCGGAGGGGAGCCGTCTTGATGGCGGCCGCCACATCGTGATCGTAGGCCAGTCCGAACTCTTCATATTCGGCTACCGAGAGAAGGCGATGGCTGGCCTGCTGTGTAGCCAGAAAGAATCCCGGCACTCCCACCTTGAGACAGGCCTCTGCATAGGCCACCACCGTGTCGCGGATTACGCGCAAGGCACCATGCAAAATCGCGGGTTCCAATCGCAGATGATCATAGACCTGGTTTCCGGCCAGCTTGTGGGCCAGAGTCAAGGGACTGAAAAGAGTCATCAGATACGGGACTTCGTTCTGGAGCAGCCGGCCTACGTGATCGCACATTTCCAGTTCCCGGCACAGAGCGCCCGAGGACGGGGACAGGGGCGCCAGATCGGACCAGTCCGCCGCAGACTGGATGGGCGAACTGATTACGGTAGGTGCTTGCACATCGTTGTGGCCAAACTGCATGCCAACACCCCAATCCTGCACTCCATAGAGGCCGCTCGGGGTCAATTTGATGAGATCCAGGTCGAACTTGCGGGCGAAATCCACTGTAATCCGAGCCAGTTGCCGGGGAGCACGATCCCGCAAGTGGTAATGTTTCCATAGGCTGACCGGCATTGCGTCCGGGGCAGTGCCTTCCAAGGCTTCCAGAACTCGCTGCCAATGAATGCTGTTCATTTGTTTTATTTCTCCAGTGTCAAAGCTGACCAAGACTATCCCAAACGAAATCGGTTTGCTGTGCCAGGCGCCGCCTTGTCTTGGGCTGCAGGAGCATTTTGCCAGTATGACAAAGACGTGTTTTTCTGTGTGCCCGTACCACGCATTGGCCCACTGCACAATACAGGGGCTCTGACAACTGTGAACCTTCTGTCCAACGCAACTTCGGGTCTTGCGATCCGCCGGCTACGGGGCCCTCGCACCCTCGCAGCCATGGCAGGTTCTGTTCAGCATTCCGTTTCGCATAACCAGCGATATACAAGACGTTCCGACAGCCTATCTGCGACCTTCCTTACACTCCGGACAGAGTATATGGGATCAGGTCCAAGATCCATGCCCCTGTGACTTGCGCCAAGGCGGGGAGGCCGGTATGACAACATATGCCCTACTGCCGGTTGCCTTGACCTTGGCCAAGCGCAGCACCATGGTATGGTGGACAGGCTGCCCCGCCCTTGCCCACTTACTTCCACAACATTGCAACCCCATCGGAAGCACCAAGCAAATTTCCCGCCGATCAGCAAACGAATCCGGATCTGTCCTCAACTGCATCATTGCGCTGCAAATCTCAACTGAGAGCCAGTGTTCCTGGAAAATACAGGCCCAAACGGCTGAGCTCTGTGCACAAGCTTGGGTCCTGCAGCGTGCAGTGCCATTGCAAGTATGTGTACACTCTGCTACAATTGCCAGTGCTGGGCTAGACCTTGGTCATATTGCATCGCAGCCCCTGACCCAGCGAAACACGAAAGCCGCCATGGCGGCTTTCGTGTTTTCCAGGGCTTCAGCCAAATCTCGCCCCTAGTTTGAGATAGTTGTCCATGTCGATTGCTATTTGGGGGTATTCCTGAGCCAGGTCCTCGAATTCAACGACCGGTTGCACGATCGCTTCGGCATTGATCTGGCCCTGTGTCAGCAGCCGCCACGCTACGTCCATCAGTCGCGACTCATCCCAGTTGGGAAAATCCGGATTGGGCTCACTGCAGGAGCGACTGAATACCATCTTGATCCGGTTGTGGTGTGCTTCCGCCCCAAAGTCCAGTCCGGCGGGATATACGCCCGGAAAGGCTCCAGCCACTACGGTGCCACCGTAAGCCACAGCCCGAAGGGCCTGATTGAGAGCACTGTAGTGTCCGCTGTACTCGATGCATACATCGGCCCCTTGTTTGTCGGTGAGATGGCGCACCTCCATGCCCACATCCACGGCATTGGGATTCAGCACGACATCGGCACCCAGTTCCAAGGCCAAATCGCGACGACTGGCTACCGGCTCGACCGCCATCGTAAAGTGGGTGCCGGCGGCGCGCGCCGCTTGCAAAGCACAGAGACCGATGGCCCCCATGCCGAAGACAATGACCCTGTCTCCCAGGCGTACGTTGCCATCTCGAATGGCCCCTACCGCGAAGTCTGCGGGATCCAGGCAGCAAGCTGCCTGCCATGGAACAGCGTCGGGCAAAGATCGGGTCCGGCTTTCCGGCCAAGTATGCACTTCCCTGAAGGGACCGTAGGCAAATACCGTATCGCCGATCGCAAAACGGGTTACATCTGCACCGGCTTCTACCACGGTGCCGACCGCGGTATTGCCGAGAGGACAAGGGAATTTGAAGTCGTTGCCCCGCCGGAACAGTTTATATTCACCATCATACTGACCGCGGGCAAGACCGTATCCCTTGAAGAAGGACATCTCGGTCCCGTGTTTGGCCGCGGCGAAGGTGGTCTCTACCCGAATTTCGTCAGCGGCCAGCGGCGGCAGCACATATTCTCGGAACTCGGCCACTCCTGCGGCTGTAGCTACAAGTTCTTTGGGCATGAAACAATCTCCTTGCTCCGACTTCGCACCATGAGTTTGGACCGACACAGGCCCGGCATACCTTCAACCAAGATCCCATTGTCGGGCAACGAAGGGAACCGGGGAAAACGCGGCGCGGGGATCCCGGACAGGTTCAGGGCAGGCAGCGCCGCCACCAAAGTCAAGTGGACTCAGCAGGGATCCACTGCACGTTGTGCCACTGGTTGCGCTTCACAAAATAGACCCGGCTTTCCCCGGTCACCAGATGTTGCGCCTGTTGCCCTACAAAGCGAGCCTGATTGAATTCCATTTCGAATTCTCCGCTGTTGGGTACAAAGCCATCCTGAATGATTTTGTGCTGAATGGTGGCTTCCGGATTGAAGAAAATCAACTGGTTCACCCGGGCCAGTTTGCCTAACTTCCGGTTGAATTCCGTACCCAGTTCCGCGGTCAGGGTGTCAGCATCGCGCCGCGACCCGCCATTCACGCTGAACTCCGAGATCGGCAATTCCACCCAAATTATGAAGCAGGAAATGCCGGTTGTCAGGGGCAAACCCAGTCCCACCACACTTTCGGCAAAGCCCCGGGGTTTGACACACCACCGTCCTTGTTCCAGTCGGGGATCATAGAGGGCCGTATTGTTCAATTCCAGACGGCCCCAGCCCCCGGCCGATTCCATGGCCAGGTCGATGTAGGCTTCAAAGTCATCGTCAAAAATCCGGTCGTGATAGTCACTCCAGGCGATAACCGATTTGTTGCGAATTGACAGTCCTTGTGCAGTTTCCACCCGGGTGTAAATATGGGGATAGGCCCCCGTCTCATCATGTTCAAAGGTCCGCCGCCATTCCTGCAGATAGTCTTCGCGGGCCCAGTCTTCCGTGCCCCCGAACCGGTCGCTCCCTGACCACTCGCGGTCACAGACCGTGAAAATGTCCTTGACCAGGTAAAACTGCTGTGCCTCCCCGCCCCCGGGCAAAAGGCGCGCGCGTTCGTCAAGCGGCTTGACCTCGAATCTGAGGTCTCGGATCCAAGAGCCGAATCTCCTTGAGATCATGAAGCAGCTCCGTTTCAATGTCCTTGCAGTGTCAACAGTGCAATGCAGCGCGCACAGGAAATTATACTCGGCTTCACCACCGCTCGGACGCGCTCCCACCAACTGTCCAGGTGCGCATCAGTTCCGTTCGGCAAAGCGGAAAAGACTTACAGTCGCTCGGCGATATCCTTGGCATGGTAGGTGACAATCCGGTCGGCTCCCGCCCGCAACATGACAGTCAGCACTTCCCTGACCGCATTTTCTTCCTGCAGCCAGCCTTGCGCGGCCGCTGCCTTCAACATGGAATATTCCCCGCTGACATTGTAGTTAAAAAGAGGGGCTTCCGGGATCCGTGCCCGTATCTCCCGGGTAACATCCAGGGAAGACAGTGCCGGCTTCACCATCACCATGTCGGCCCCTTGCGCCAGATCCAGCTGTACCTCACGCAAGGCTTCGCGGCGATTGGCCGGATCCATTTGGTATGTCCTGCGGTCTCCAAACCGGGGGGCTCCATCCGCCGCTTCCCGAAAGGGGCCGTAGAACGCCGAAGCGTATTTCACGGCATAAGAGAGGATTGACACCCCCTCGCGACCTCCCGCATCCAAAGCGGTTCTGATGGCTTGCACCATGTTGTCCATCATGCCGCTCGGGGCCACTACATCGGCTCCGGCAGCCGCATGGCTGAGCGCAATTTGCTGCAGAATTTCCAACGTGGGATCATTCAGGACATGGCCTTGGGCGTCCGTGATGCCACAGTGACCGCTGACGGTGTAACTGCAAAGACACACATCGGTAATGACCAGCATCTCTGGCACGGCATCCTTGATGGCCTGCACAGCCTGCTGGATTGTTCCCTCTCGGGCGTAGCTGGCCGAGCCGCGAGCATCCTTGAATTCCGGTACGCCAAAGAGCAGCACACTGCCGATGCCCAGTGCAAGCAGTTGGCGGGCTTCACGGGCCACCAGGTCTACCGTGAACCGGTGCTGTCCCGGCATGGCCTGGATGGGCGTTCGGGTGTTCCGGCCCGGTTCCACGAAAACAGGATACGTCAGTAGACCCGGATGCAGCTGGTGCTCCCGGACCAAAGCCCGGATCATGGGAGTCCGCCGCAGCCGGCGGGGTCGAGCGGCAGAGGAAAATCTATGCATTGCCACCTCCTACAGGGAAAATGCACTGTTGCGCAAACCAGTCGTTCATGTCCGCAATCATGTCCATTTCCGAGGGATTCTGGCAAATGACCTGTGCCACGGTACCGTATTCCGCGAGCGCAGCGGCAGTGGAACGACCGATACAGGCCCAACAGACGCCGTCGGCACCATGGTCCCGGCCCTGCTGGCACTGCGAGGCCTGCATGAAGCAGTGTACTCCCGAGGCACTGGTGAAGGTGATGGCATCAAAGCCGTGCGCGAGGCGCTGCAAGTCACGCGCCAGCGTCCGACTGCACGATATCCGGATGACAGGTCGGAATCTGCTGTTGGCATGACGGGCCAGCAGTTCCGTCAGGGTAGGGCCCGGCCCCTGACTGGAACCCATGACCAGCAATCTGTCGGTCGGACCCAGACCCAGCTGCACGGCCAAGGACCCAGACTGGGACCAGTCATAGACAAAGCTGGGCCGCAGCCCTGTTCTTGCTTCATAAGCCTGGGCAGAGGACTGTCCCAGGGTCGCGATCTGCGTTTCTGTCCCGATGGCCGCACGGAGTTGCGGGGTGTTGGCCCACAGGGCAATCACGCTGGGACTGGGCAGTATCAGCCAATTGCACCAGGCCAGATCCGACAACAGGCCCCCTGGTGGCAGACTCCAGGCAGGCGCGATTTCGAGTGCTGGAATGGACACAGGGATGGCACCGATGTGGCGCAAACGGTGCTGAAAGGATTGGCCTAGACTGTGCGCCCGGGTGACCACCACCCTTTTGCCCGCCAGAGGGTGCACCCCTGTCACAGCCATGCCAGGCACCCCTGTTCCATCATGTCGGCTGCCACCTGGGCGGCAGCCTGGACGGGATCAGTGTCCGCCGCTCGGCTGTAAATGCGCCTTTGCCCGTCTGGGGACAGAATGGCCGCCTGCAATACTGTCTTCCCCCGAATCAGTTGGCCCCATGCCGCGACGGCCAACGCACATCCGCCGCCCAAGTGCACCAGCAGGCTTCTTTCCGCGTGCGCACAACGTTGGGTAGGTACATGGTTCAGCGGCGCCAGCAACTTCCGCAGCCCCGGATCGGCTGCCCGGCACTGCAGGGCCAGGGCTCCTTGCGCCGGCGCGGTAAAGTATCGGGAAACTTCAAAGCGGTAGGAAGCGCGCTCGGCCATCCCCAAGCGTTGCAATCCGCATACCGCCACCATCAGGGCTTCACAGGTAGCGTTTTCATCCATGTGGCGCATGCGGGTGTCAATATTGCCTCTGACCGGAATGCACCGGAATTGTCGGCCCAGGGATGCCAGCAGCCGCTGGCGGCGCGGGCTGCCGGTGCCGATGCGGGCCCCCGCCGGCAGTTGCGCAAAATCCAGCCCGGCCCTGGTCACCACTACATCGGCCGGATCCTCACGGGCCGTCACCGCACCCAGAACCAGGTCTGGATGCAATTCGGTAGGCAGATCCTTGAAAGAGTGCACCGCCATATCCACTTTGGCCTCTGTCAGGGCCCGTTCCAGGCCCGAAGTGAAGATACCAGGCCGTTGGAATTCCACCAGCGCTCTCTGCCGGTCGCGATCGCCCCGTGTGGATATGGCCACTTGCCGGAAGCAGAACTCGGGGTGCAGCCGGGCCAGCTCTGCCTGAATCTGAGTGGCCTGCCGACGTGCCATGCGGGAGGATCGGGTACCAATCCTGATGATTCGTGGCATAGGTTCCGCTGTCAAGGGTTGAGCAAGGGGTGTAGCATCAGGTTGATCTTATCCCAGAAGGTAGACTGAAGCTGACCCTGTGCGACCCCTGTGCGACCCTTGCCTGCCGGCATAGCAGGGGCAAAACCATTCCGGTGCGAGGCTCGATCCAGCACTTGACTGGTTTGAGCAAGAACCCCTGCACTCTATACAATGGGGCAACGAGAAATCGGACATGGGGCTGACGGCAAAGGAGTGGATTTCATGGACAGTGCCATTGGTGTAGCCACCGACGTGCGCAAAACAGTCAAACAGGTGGCAGATGCGCTTAACTGCAGTCCCGACACCATTAGGCGCTATGCCAACGAATTTTCCCTGTATTTGTCGGCGGCCGCCAGCCCCGAGCGCGGCACTGCACGATCTTTTGACGAGCGTGATATAGCCATGTTGAAGAGTGCCCGTGCGGAGATGAGCTCGGGCAAGAACTTTGACCAGGTCCGGGCTGTCCTGTCCATGATGGATTTCAACGAACCCGGTTCGGCCGTGGCTGCCGACAGCGTGGCCCCGCCGGAAATCGACACGGTACCGGCCATACATGAAGTTACCACTTCCATGCTGACGCTGGTGGACGCGGTGGCCGCCACCCAGGCCCAGCTCGCCACTCTGCCCGAGATCAACCAGCGACTGGGCATGATTGCCGAGGCAATGCAGACCCAAGCCACCATGCAGACGCAAATAGACAATCTGTCACAGGACCTGAACGACCTGACCGTACGCAACGTACAGCTGCAAGAAGACCTGCAGGGCATGCGCAAACAGGGTGTTACCTACATGGTGTGGTTCCTGGTTGGATCCATAGTCGCCGTTGTGGTTTTGGCTGCGGTCATCTACATGATGAACGCGGGGCTGTTGCCATAACCGACCGGGCCCCGCGCGCCGGCTAGCCCAATTCCGGCAGGGGAGTGTCAGATGGGCTGCGGCGCAGATACCACCAGGTTTCGCCGAGACACAGCACCAGCATTACCAGCAGGATCAAAGCGCCAACCAGGCAAACGGTCCCCAAGCTGCTGATTTGGGCCCCATGCATTACCGTTGGATCCGCCAGGGGGCCAGGGGTCCGGATCCGAGTGAGAGTCACCCACAGACCCCCCAGGATGGCGATGCCGGTGCTGCGCGCGTGAATGCGCGCCAAGGCCGTCAAACTGGAAATCATGCTCAAGTTGTGGGATTGCGCGTTGCCGAAGATCAGCTGATTGGATGGGGCATTGAGCAGACCGGTGCCTATGCCCAGCATGATCAGTGGACAGACAAACTGCCACAGAACCAGTTCCGCGGACAAGAAGCTCATCCAGTAATACCCTGATACCAGAAGCACCAAGGCACAGAGCACCAACGAGCGCGGACCACCCCATGGGGTCAATTTGCCTGAACACCAGGACGCGGTTCCAAAGCACAGGGATTGAATGGCAAACAATACACCGATGGTGCTTGGCTTGAGACCCTGTAGGTCTTCCAGGTAGAAAGGCAGGATCAGGAGAATGCCTCCAAAGACCAGAAAGGACACATAGCGAATGGTCAAATACACCGACAAACCGGAATTCTGGAACAGGCTCAAATCCAATATGGGATGAGGGACCCGGGCTTCCAGCCAGAGGAAGCCCAGCAGAGACAGGCCAGAGACTCCATACAGGGCCGGCACTGCCCATGCCCTCACAGCGCCAAAGTCGTAGGTTGCCGCCAGCAGGAAAGCGAGCAGGCTCGTGAAGAAAAAGGCGGTTCCCCCGAAGTCGAATTGGCCCCGACCGGTACCGGTTTGATGTTGCATGTAGCGCAAGGTCAGGGGGAATGTGACACCGACAAACAGCAGATCAAAGACAAAGATCATGCGCCAGTGCCAATGCTCCAGGATTACGCCGCCTGCCAGCGGCCCCATCACGATGCCCACGGAGACCATGGCGCCGACAAACCCAAAGCCCTGGGCCCGGTTGCCGGATGCGAAAGTCTCGGTGGTGATGGCCAGAATCAGGGCTCCAATCATAGTCAGGCCGATGCCCTGTACAAACCGAAATCCAATCAGCCATCCTATGGAAGGCGCCAAAGCACACAAGATATTGCTTGTCGCCACCAGTCCCAGCCCCAGGGTCAGAATGCGCTTGTTCCCGTAGACGCTGCCCAGCCAGCCCACAACCAGACTGAAGGAGGCTTGCGTCAGGATGGAGACCAGCACTACCCATTGAGTCAGGCCATAATCCGTATGGAAGTCGTGCGCAATCGAGGGCAGCGCAATGGAAACGATGCTCGAATCCACCGTTTCGATGAAGATCATGAAAGCGATGGCGGTGAGGGCAAGCCGGTGACGGGTCAAGGCAGGGACCGAGGAAACCAGGCAGGGGCCAGGACTGCCGACTTGGTTGAAGACAGGGCCGATCGGTTCTTACCAGATGGTGTAGCCACCATCAATTACCAGATCGTGTCCTGTGACATAACTTGACGCGTCCGAGGCCAGAAAGATCAAACCGCCCTGCAAATCGGCCGGCAGACCCAACCGTTGCATCGGGGTATTAGACATCCACATCCGGACTGTGGCCTCCGAGAGATTGCGGGCGGTCATCGGACTCAGCGTGTGTCCCGGACTGATCGAGTTGACTCGGACACCGCGGTCTGCCCATTCCGCCGCGCAAGTGCGCGTGAGCTGCACCACACCGGCCTTGGCCGCGTTGTAGGGAACATGACGCTGTGGCCGATTCACGATCTGACCGGACATGGAAGCCGTGTTGATGATGCTGCCCGAGCCCTGCCCCAGCATATGCCGGGCTGCTGCCTGGCAACAGAAGAAGACGCCCTTGAGATCGACATCCAGGGTCCGGTCCCAGTTTTCCTCGGACATTGCCTCGGCCCGGGCCCGCAATGCCACACCGGCGTTGTTGACGGCCACGTTCAAACGGCCCCACCGCTGCAACACCTCGGCCACCATCGCTGCAATTTGCCCGGTCTGCGTGACATCCACTCCCAGGGCCATGGTTTCCACCCCCAGATTCCGGACTTGCGCAGCCACATGTCGGGCCCGGGCCCGGTTCAAATCCGCCACTGCCACATGGGCTCCCGCTTCGGCCAGCGCGAAGGCAAAACTTTCCCCTATGCCGCTGGCACCACCTGTTACCAAGGCCACTTTGCCCTCCAGCGAAAATTTCTGCAAAATCGACATGGCCGTGGAACACCTGCACTGCACTGGCAAGACCGGAAAAACGCGCTTTGGGCCCGCTGCGGCCCCTCTTGCCCGTAACCCCCGTTTCCCGCCCCAAGGGGAAACGCGAATTGGGCACAGAGGCCGTTTGCTATACTGCCCAGGCTCTGGTTGGTCCAGCAATTGTAAGGGGAGTGCACCGCGTGGCAGACATGCCAGGGATTGTTTCCGGCAGAAAACGCATTCTGGACGCGGCCCTGAAGGCCTTTGTCGGCAAGGGCTACGAGGAGGTGGGCATTGAGGAAATTGCACAGGCCGCGGGTACACCGCGCGGCGTTTTGCTGTTTCATTTCCCCAGTCGGGAGAGGATTTTTCTGGCGCTGATGGACAGGTTCGCGGACTCGGTGGAACGCAAGATTCTGGCCGTGATAGAGGAGCAGAACCAAGGCATGTTGCGGGTTGAAGCCGCCTTGACCGCCTGCCTTGAAGCCTTTGCCCGACACTGGCGCCAAACCAAGGTATTGCTTTCTCCCGCTGTGGCCCTAGGGGCACCGTACCAAGACAAACAGAACGAAATCCGCACCCGCTTTGCCCGGCACATTCAGCGGTTTTTGGATGAAGCCATTGCCTTGGGACAAATTCCTGCAGTCGACACCGAGGTTATTGCCACCGCCTGGATCGGTGCCATACATCACCTGATCATGACCTGGATTCGGGCCGGAGAGCCCGATCGGGAGCGGATTGAGGCCAGTCTGGTCCCCATGCTGTTGCACAGCGTCCAATATCCGCCGGACGGGAATCCATCTGCCTAAAGGGAGCCCGTGTTCCTTACATGTCCGCACGCCACAATGCGGCGACCCAGGCAGTGACCGGCAGAACGAAGCGCCTGATCTCGGTTGGGCGGTCCTGTCCCCCCTGGTGCCCCAGCCAATTGAGTGCATTCTCCAGTTTCGCAGAACAGGTTTTCTTCCGTGAACCGGGTGGCACAAGACAAATCCTGGGCTTGGGCATTGCCTACCTGCTGGAAAGCCGATCCTCCGCGCGCTTCGCGGATATCGAAAAAGGTTGCCTGCATTTGTTTGCCGATGCCCTGATCGAGGGCCCGGGGCGGGGGCCGCAGCTCGTGGGCGGGTTTGCCTTTACCCCGCAATATCTGTCCGATCATATCTGGCAGGACTTCCTGCCCGCCTGTTTTATATTGCCCCATTTCCAGCTGGAGAAGGAAGGGGATGCCTGCTTTCTGCGGATCAATGTCTGGGCGGAATCCGGTGAGGACGCCATCCCGATCCAGAACGCCTGTATACAGGCGTTGGACCTTTTCACCGCATCCTATTCCCTGGAGCACGGGGGCGGTGGTGAGAGCACCGAGACCTCTGTCACGATGCACCGTGACATTGAAATCTCGGAGCCCGTAACCCAAGCCGATTGGGTCGAGTCCGTTGAAAAGGCCTTGGCCTTGATCCAGGCACGGAAGGTCCACAAGGTGGTCCTCTCCCGCATTCGGGAAATCAGGTGTCTACAGGGCTTCAGCCTGACGGCAGCCTTGCAGACTTTGCTGGCCCGCTATGCCGATTGCTTCACGTTCCTGTTCCGACCGGGCAGGGAGACCGCCTTTCTCGGAGCCTCGCCGGAGCTGCTTTGCAAAGTGGAAAAGGGCCATCTGGAATTGGCGGCCTTGGCTGGCACAGCGCCGCGTCTGCCCGAAGCCGACCAGGACCAGCAGGCCAAACAAGCCTTGTGGGCCTCTGCCAAGAATCGTAGGGAGCATCAGTTTGTCGTCCGCTCCATCGTGGATTTGGCGGCGCAAGCCGAAGGCCTCTCCATCGCCGTGCCCGCGGCTCCGCAAATCCTGACTTTGAGCAATGTGCATCATCTGCATACCCCCCTGTCTTGCCTGGAACGGACCGCCAAAAGCGCTATGGCCTGGGCGGCCATCCTGCATCCCACCCCTGCTCTGGGTGGTGAACCCCGACATCAAGCGCTGCATTGGATCGATACCCTGGAATGCCAGCCGCGCGGCTGGTATGGTGCGCCGTTCGGTGTGGTAGACAGCCGGTCCAATGGAACTTTCACGGTCGCGATTCGCTCTGCGGCCGTTTCGGGCCCGCGCGCCTGGCTTTTTGCCGGGGCCGGGATCGTGGAGGGCAGCCAGCCGCACGCCGAATGGCGGGAAACTGTCTGGAAATTCCAGCCGATGCAAGAGGCTCTGACCTCTGTGCACGCCGGGTAGGTGACGGTATGGATGACCACCCTGCCAGTTACGAAACCGCCTGGCTGCTGATCACCGAGCTGGCCCGCGGCGGCGTCGCGCATTTCTGCATCTGTCCGGGATCCCGCTCCACCGCCTTGGCCCTGTGCGCGTGGCAATTGGAATCCGTTGCTGTATCGGTGCACCATGACGAACGCAGTGGCGGGTTCTTTGCCTTGGGCAAAGCTCTACAGTCCAGGCGACCCACAGCCATCATTACGACGTCCGGTACCGCAGTGGCCGAGCTACTGCCCGCCGCCGTTGAGGCTTCCCTGAGCCAGGTCCCCCTGGTGTTGCTGAGTGCCGACCGGCCCCGGTACCTGCGGGGGACCGGGGCCAATCAAACCATCGACCAGACGCACATTTTTGGCTCTTATGTAAAACAGAGTCTCGAAATTCCGGTGGTGGACATCGCCAGTCTGCCCCGGGTCGCGCCAAGACTGCGACAGCAGATAGCTGTCGCATTGGCGGCTCTGCAAGATGTCGAGGCTGGCCCCTTGCATATCAATGTGCAGCAGGAAAAGCCTTTCGAACCGCACGCAGTACAAGTCACCCCACGGTCCGACTCTGCTGCGCCCTGTCTGCCGGCAGCGGTGAAGTGTATCGGTTCGGATCGGAAGAGGAAAGACCTGCGAAAGGTTTTGGCGGCTGCCCAAACCCCGGCAGTCGTAGTTGGACCCAATCGGCTGGGTCCGGAATTTACATCGGCCGTCAGAGATCTGGCCCGGTCATTCAATATGCCGCTGCTGGCCGACCCGCTTTCCGGTTGCAGAGGATGCCATGGTGATGGATTCGAGGGGGTTGTCGCTTCTTACGAAGCCATGCTGCAAACAGGGTACACCTCGGATCGGCCACTGGATCTGATTGTGCGCTTTGGCAATCTGCCGGTTTCCCCGAGATTGACTGATTTCCTCAAAAGGGCCTTGGCGTCAGATGGCGTTCACATTTATGTCAATCCTACGGGCAGCATCCAGGATGAGGGGGCCGAGGTTACCGAATATGTTTATGCTCATCCCACCGACTTCTGCCGGCGGCTCCTCTCCGGAGGACATACTGGGCGGGCGCCCAATCCCTGGCTGGCTGGCTGGCAACGCAACTCGCTCAACGCCACGGCCGGCATAGTGGCGAAGTTGGCCCAAGAGCAGCATTGGGATGGCAATTATGTAGGGGCAATGCTCCAGGCACTGCCCACCGACTGTGTGCTGTTTGCCGGCAACAGCTTGCCCATCCGTCTCATCGACCTCGTCGGGGCCGTGCGCACGGAACATCTGGAAATATGCGCCAACCGGGGTGCCAGCGGTATCGATGGATTGGTCTCCACGGCCCTGGGCATGGCCCATGGCCATCCTGCCAAGGTTGTGCTGTTGATCGGGGATATCTCTTTGCTACACGATGTCGGCGGGCTCATGACCATCCGGCACCTGGGATTGGATAACGTGGTCATCGTCGTGTTGAACAACAACGGAGGTGGTATCTTTGGGCGCTTGCCCGTGGCCCGGCTGGAGGAGCCCTTTGCAAAGCTCTTTGTCAATCCTCACGGCATGAACTTCGCGGGCGTGGCCCAGACCTTTGATCTGACCTACCAGCAGGCCAGGAACGTGCCGGACTTTCGCCATGCGCTGCAAATTCTGTTGACAGCACCGCATTCCGGTATGCTGGAGGTGCAGACGGATTGGAGACATGATTTGCAACATGCCCAAGATCTGGTCCAACGAGTTGCTGATCACCTGGGAGAATAAGCCGTGACGGAACAAGATGTGCCTTGGCAGGATGTTGCCAGCTATTCTGACATTACGTACCAGAAGGCGGACGGCATGGCCCGGATTGCCTTCAATCGACCGGAGGTGCGCAATGCCTTTCGGCCCGAGACCATAGACCAGATGATCGAAGCCTTTCGTGACGTTTGGGACGACCCACACATCGGTGTGGTATTGCTGACCGGGAATGGGCCCTCCCCCAAGGATGGCGTGTATTCCTTCTGCGCCGGCGGGGATCAGAAAGTGAGAGGATATGCCGGATATCGGGATACCGGCGGCAGAGCCCGCCTCAATGTCCTGGAGTTGCAGCGCATCATCCGGACCATGCCCAAGCCCGTCATTGCCCTGGTAGCGGGCTACGCCATTGGTGGCGGTCATGTCCTGCATGTCATCTGCGATCTGACCATTGCCGCCGACAATGCCGTTTTCGGCCAGACCGGTCCGGTAGTCGGCAGCTTTGACGGAGGATTTGGAGCCAGCTATCTGGCGCGTATCGTGGGCCAGAAAAAGGCCCGGGAAATCTGGTACCTGTGCCGCCAGTACGACGCGGCCGCAGCCGTGGATATGGGCTTGGTCAATACAGTGGTGCCAGTCAGCCGACTGGAACCGGAAGGGGTCAGATGGGCCCGGGAAATCCTGGCCAAGAGCCCATTGGCAATCCGATTTCTCAAGGCCGGTTTCAATGCGGACTGCGACGGTCAGGTCGGGCTGCAAGCTCTGGCGGGTGATGCCACCATGCTCTACTACATGACGGAGGAAGGCACCGAAGGCAAGAATGCGTTTCTGGAAAAACGCCCACCGAACTTCCGTCAATATCCTTGGCGGCCCTAGGATCCGTACTTTTGTCCAGTGCACCTGACTGGTTGGCATTGCGGGCCCGCAGCCATCCGGACACGTTTTTCCTTTGCTACAAGGCGCAGTCCTGCACGTTTCGCCTTGCAGACCAGCTGACCAGCCACCTCTGCCAACAGCTTGAACCCTGCAGAACCGCGGCAGCGGCCGCTCCGGTGGGCATTCTGGTGTCAGACCCGTGGCTGACGTGTCTGCTGGTATTGGCGGCAATCCGTCACCATTGGCCTGTAGTGGTCTTGAACGAGAGGTTGGCCGACCCGCAACTTCAGGCGCAATGTGCCCTGCTGAACCTTGAACTGGTGCTGGTCAGCGATCAGGAGCCGGCGCAGATTGTCCGGAATCTGGGGCCCGCCTGCCGGAAAACGGTCGTCTCCGCTCCGGAACCATCCCTCCTGCCTAGGCGTGCCAAGGAAAGTGCGGACCTTTCGATGCGAGGGGACCTGAATACGTTGCAGGGGTACGTCTTTTCCTCGGGGACCACAGGCCGGCCCAAGGCCATACCGCTGACTTTCGCCAACCTCTTCTGGAGTGCCACTGCCTCGGCCTACCGCCTTGGTTACACCCAGAACGACTGCTGGCTGCATTGCATGCCTTTGAGTCATGTCGGCGGCCTGTCCTTGCTGTTCCGAGCTCTGCTGTTTGGCTTCGGGTTGCATATGACCACCGGATTCAACACCGCGGAGGTCAAAAGGCTCATCCTGAGCGGGAAGGTCACCATGGTGTCTTTGGTGCCCACCATGCTGGTGCGCTTGCTGGATGCCAATCTGCGCATTCAGCGCGAAACCTCTGCCTTTCGCTTTGCGCTGATCGGAGGGGCCAAGGTCTCCACTGCCTTGCGAGCGAGAAGCCAACAGCATGGCATCACCATCATCCCCAGCTTTGGCATGACCGAGACCTGTTCCCACATCACGGCAGTGGTCCCGGGAAGGCCGGGGCAGGACGCGGGCGAAGGCCCTCCGCTGCTTTTCGCCCAAGCCTCCGTGCGCGGGGCCGATCTTGTGGAATTGCCGGCCTGGCAAAACGGTGAAGTGTGGATCAAAGGCCCGCAAGTCTCGCAGGCCCGCACAGACCCGGATGGCTGGTTGCAGACTGGAGACTGGGGATACCTGGATCGGCAAGGCCACCTGCATGTACGGGAACGCAGTCAGGACGTATACAACATTGGCGGCGAAAAAGTTTCTTCTGCACAGGCACAGGCTTGTGTCGCACAATTTCCGGGCGTCCAGGATTGCTGGGTTCTGGCCATATCGGACAGAGAATGGGGTTGGCGGCTGGTAGCCTTGGTAGTGCCAGAGCCCGGAGCCCAATTCACGCGGGATGACCTGATGGTGCATTGCCGCCAGTCGCTCTCCGCGGTGCATGCCCCTCAGATGTTTCGGTTTGTGGAGGCCATTCCGCGTTCCCCCACCGGCAAGGTGCTGCGCAGACAGGCTCGAGAGCTGGCGGAAGACCTTCCGGCATGAAACAGAGAGTCGATTTTGTCTTTCGAGCCGCGAGCGGCATCGCCTACCATGGGACTGAAACCGGCACGGGCCCAGCCCTCCTGTTTTTGCATGGCTTTACAGGCCACAAGACAGCCTATCCTGCCTTCCTTGCGCAATTGGCCCGAGCCTGCACCGTGATCAGCCTAGACTTGCCAGGCCACGGGCATACGGTCATGCCAGCCACCGTGCCAAGCGGCTTCATGCAGGTCGTGGCCGATCTGGCCCAGTTCCTGAAAGACCGCGCCATGGGGCCTGTGCATGGCGTTGGATATTCAATGGGGGGACGGCTGGCTTTGGCCCTGACCTTGCAATTCCCGGAAGGGGTGCGATCGTTGACGTTGATAGGGGCATCTCCGGGCATAGCCAGTCCCGCATTGCGGCAGCGACGACGAGCCCGCGATCAGGATCTGGCTGCGTTCATGACAGCGGTCCCGGCCGCGGTTTTCCAAGACTACTGGGACAAGCTGCCGCTTTTTGCCCCCGATTCACCTGTGCCTGCCTGCTGTCCCTGTGGCCTGTCCGGCCATAACGACCGTGCAGGCAATCTGGCACGGTCGCTGTCCATCCTGGGAACCGGGACACAGCCCTCGTTCTGGCAGTCTCTGCCTGCACTGCATCGGCCTGTTCAGCTGATTGTCGGCAGCCATGACGTGAAATATGGACAAGTGGCGCGCGCCATGCAGGACCGCTTGCCCCACAGCCGAATGGAACTGATTCCCGGTGCGGGTCACCGCGCCCATGTGGATCAACCAGGAGAAGTGAGCGCCCGGATCATGGAACACATCTTTCAGCAGCCTTGGGAGCAACACCGACAGTGAAGATTTGGACTGTAACCCCATCGCGCGAAGCCTTGGGCTTTGACATTCGCCCGAACATGATTGACACCCTTGGGATCACCATTGACGAGGTGGGTGACGACTACCTCACCGGCAGCATGCCAGTGGACCACAGAACCCGCCAGAGCATGGGCATTTTGCACGGAGGGGCCGCGGTGACCCTGGCCGAAACCCTGGGCAGTCTGGCCGCCAATTTTTGCGTTGACCTGACGCGGTACGTGGCCGTGGGCATGCAAATCAATGCCAATCACCTGCGCCCGGTCACAGCCGGCCGGGTGATAGGTACCGCGCGCCCGGTCCATGTGGGCCGAAAGACCCAAGTCTGGCGCATCGACATAGAAAACGACCGCAAACAGTTGGTCAGCACGTCCACGCTTTCGGTGGCAGTGGTGGAACGCGGCCGCGTCGTGCAGCAAAGCAGCTCTGATATTCCCATTAAGCAAGGTGGGGCGGACTAGAGGAAATCAAGAACCACTGAGGTTCCTTCGCGGGTCACGTCGTCCGTGGGCATGGGCCGCGGGTGAAGTGACGGGACAACACAGGGAATTGGGTTCGGACACTGTGGCTCATCTGTACCAATCCCAAGCTGAAACGGATAGCAATAGCAAAAGGGGAAGCTGGCTCCAATCCTGCAAGTGCTTTGGGCACAGAGCCTGTTCCGCATGACAAGTACACGTCTCAGAGCCCGTGTGAGAAGGGGGTGAGTTCCTATACAATGGGTCGCGTGCGCCCTTGCTGATCGGGAGTGCAACATGGCCCGCATCCCTTATCCCCGCGTTTGCACGGACGCCCCGTGGCAGCTGTGGGTCCCTTGGACCCGCCAGCCCTACCGAGTGGGCCCTGTTCCACGATGTACTGTCTTGGGGTACGGTCGGGTCCTACTTCCGGCGGTGACGGTGGGACGGCGCGCGGGAGCGGACACCCCGGCACCACCCTCGGGGACCGCCCGTCGGTCCCCACGATCGCAAAAGGGGCCCGCGGCTCCGATACCGCCCAAAAAGGGCACGGACACCAACGGCCTATCCGGGTGAATACCATGGGGCGGTGACCGCTGTCCGCGCCTGCAGTGCCTCTGGGCCGACGCCGGGCTGCCGCGGCCCGGCATGGGCTGGGTGCAGGACACTGTCGGCGGGACCAGGGTGATGGTGTCCCGGTCCCCGGGTGGCCAGAGCTTCACAACAGGGCCGGTTTGGACACGTGGGAGACAGGGGCACACTCTCAGGGCCGCCGGGCAGGGTCCACACTGCCCCGGGCGTATCCGCCAGCCTCTAGGGATTGCAGGAAAGCTATGGTCTGTTGCTGGCGCTGCCGGCGACAACTGCATCCCTGGCGCGCATAGGCTAGGGGCGTCTGCCCCTTCCCGTTGCGCAGGGTAGGGTCTGCCCCTTGCGCCACCAGATATGCCACGGCTTCCTGATTGGGTCCGTAGAGACCCCAGGCGGCCAGATGCAATGGCGTGTTGCCCTGGTGACCCCGGGCATTGAGACGGGCCCCGGCCTGGACCAGATGGGTCAAGGCCACCATACGCGCCTCGGTGCGCGAAAGACGATTCATGGCGACCCGATGCAAGGGGGTGTGACCATTCCGGTCGCGACTGTCGAGCTGCGCGCCGTGGGCCAGCAGTGCAGCCATGAGGGCCGGCACCTGCGCTTCCGGCGTGAGCACCGCCCGGTGCAGCGGGGTCTGCCCCATCAGGTCACGGGCATGCACATCGGCGCCGTGGGCCAGCAGATACTGCACAGCCTGGAGTTGGCCCTGTTGCACCGCGTGATGCAGGGGCGTCCCGCCTTCATGGGTTGAAAGGTGGGACGCCGGGACAGTGGGCTGAGTGGCCACATTGGCATCCACCGGTGCACCTTGGGCCAACAGATATTGCATATGCTCCACATGCCCCCGCGCGGCCGCCCAGTGCAAGGGAGTCCTGCCGTCCATATCCATCACCTCCAGGGAGAGCCCTTGCTCCACCAGATAGGCCAGGACCGGCAGGCTGCTGGTGGCGGCCAGGTGCAACGGCGTCATGCCTCTCTGGTCCGGCAGGTCCGGCTGGGCACCATGGGCCATGAGATGGCGCACCACTGCCAGATGGCCCTGGGCGGAGGCCAAGTGCAACGGCGTGTCACCCCGGTGGTCCGTCCGATGGATGTCCGCGCCCGTTTCCAACAGATACAACACGACCTCCCCATGCCCCTCGTGGGCGGCCCGATGCAGCGGCGTGTGCCCCGTCTGTCGGTCCACGCGGGCCTGCATGTCCCCGCCCCGTGCCACCCTGTCCTGGACCGCCTCCAGATCCCCTTGGCCGGCGGCTTCCCCCAGGGACAGGCCACAGGCCACCAGCAGCCAGGACGTGATCCACAACAGCATCAGAGTGGACCGTACGCCTCGGAGGCGGCGTCTGAGGCACAGGCACCCTAGTGCCCGGCACATGGCGTTGCCGACCCGCCGGGAAATACCCGGCGGTGCATGGCGAAAACCGAACCGGGCATATCCCCGCGGAGGGACCGTCATGGCCACGATTCCTCTTCCCCGCCGGTGCAGCCACCGCCGCGCATCAGATCCGGAACAGGGTGGACAGAATCAGTAATTCAGGTGCCACCACAATACGTATCCGCCCCATGACCAATAGGGCCAGCCATATTCCAGGACTTGGGGATTGGGTTCCCCTTCGCCCCTCTGGTAGTAAATCTTGTCCTGGTGCCAGAGAATGACCGCTTCGTACCGAAACCTGGCCCCAAGGCAATCATCATCCGAGGACTCGCTGTCAGGCCCGTAATGGTCCACCTCTTTCGTATACTCGGTGAAGTCGGTATTCTAGGGCCATTGGTTTGCACTGGGATTGAGAACGGGCACGGTCGCATAGAACGCGGTGAGTTGATAGCCGTCCTCCCGTAAATGGTTCCTGGGGGTCGTGGGATGAAATTCACTGAAAGCCTCCAACTCCACAGGCAGGGAATCAGAAGGTATGGGATTTTCCATTGTTCCACACGGATGTTCGTCAGGTCCGATAGCCCAAACAGAGCTCTGGTTTCCGGGCAACGGGGCGGACTGAGGGGGCCTGTTGTGATACTGGGTAGCTTTGGACCAAATGGAGGCGAAGTGGGGATAACGGTCCGGGTCTGGCTTCAGGTCCAAGGTTGACGGGTCAAAGGAATCCGGGTTGTTCTTCGCATCGGTCAAGGCCGTAACCAAGGCATTCTGGAAGGCCACAATTTCTTGGGCCATGGTGATGGCTGCGGTGGAATGGCCCGCCGCCAAGGCTCCGTCGCTGTCCAGGCTTTGCAGTCTTGTGCCATCCACGACAGCATAGCTTATAAAATCTTCCAGCCTGGCCATGTCTGCCACGTGGTCCTGCAATTCCTTTTGTACAGGGTCTTGGGTACCCACAACGAGAGTCGGCCATATCAACCAGAGGGCCATTACCATGCCCAAAGACAGCACGAGGCGTTTTTGGTGTATGGCCGTCATATGGGATTGGACTGCGAATTTCTACATGGATTACGCCTTTGTACGGATGGTCAACGAAAATGGGATTATACGCCAGACGTCGGTTGCGTCGCATCCAGGGCAATCGCAAAGTCGTCAAAAGTCCAAGATTTCCTCCCTGCAAGCCCGATGGTGGCCAGCCTTGAGGCACTGTTTTCCATGCCCCACTGTGTACGGGTATGAGGGTGCCTATCCGCAGCCACTGCACCTGGGGATCCAAGTCCGGACCGAAAAGCACGGTGCAAATGGCTCTTGGACCTGTGCGGAAGAGGAAAAGCGTAGACAGCATCTGGCTGCCCACTGGAGTCCATGGTGCTATCCTGTCTTTCCTTGGACTGCCTCGGCCTGTTTTGTACAAAGTCGAGCTTAGAGGCCCTATCAAAAATGATTGACAGGATAGCGGTCCAGAGTTAGACCAACCGCAGATTCCCTACCGATGTGAGTTGGGCTGCGTCCTCATCTGTACTCACCTGTCTGATTTCTGTTAGGGCCTCTTAGTCCACCATAGCTACGGACCGAGCGGCGAGAATGTTAGATGTGAGATGGACAGGCGGTGGGCCAAGACCAAGCACAGGAGGGAAGCACAATGACCACGACGCGAAATCGGCAGTCGAAAATCCAAACTGACAATGGTGGTGCTGTTGTGGGCTATGAGGCTGGTCTGTGGAAGATGGCCGATGCGCTACGGGGCAGCATGGATGCTGCCGAGTATAAGCATGTCGTCTTGGGCCTCATCTTTCTCAAGTACATCTCCGACGCCTTCAAAGAGGCTTACGCTCAGTTGGAAGCTGAGGTGAGCGAGGGGGCTGATCCGGAGGACCCAGACGAGTACCGCGCCCAGAGCATCTTCTGGGTGCCATCCGAGGCCCGGTGGCCTCAGCTGCAATCGCAGGCTCGTCAGTCCACCATTGGCCATAAGGTGGACAATGCCATGACCGCCATCGAACGGGACAACCCGGTACTCAAGGACGTGCTGCCCAAGGACTATGCTCGCCCCGCCTTGAACAAGACCCGCTTGGGCCAGCTCATCGACCTCATCAGCAACATCCGGATTGGCGATGCTGAGGCCCGCTCCCATGATGTGCTGGGCCGAGTGTACGAGTATTTCCTCTCCCAGTTCGCCAGTGCCGAGGGAAAGAGGGGTGGAGAGTTCTACACTCCCCGCTGTATCGTGAAGCTTCTTGTGGAAATGCTGCAACCCTTCAAAGGCCGCGTATACGATCCCTGCTGCGGTTCCTCCGGCATGTTTGTGCAATCCATGGAGTTCATCCAGGCCCACGCTTCTGGTAACGGCAACGGTGGCAAGGCCAGGCCGGATATCTCCATCTACGGCCAAGAGTCCAACTACACAACATGGCGACTGGCAAAAATGAATCTGGCCATCCGAGGCATTGACGGCCAGATCGCGTACGGAGACAGCTTCCATAGTGATCGGTTTCCCGATCTGAAAGCCGACTACATCTTGGCCAATCCGCCTTTCAACGTTTCCGACTGGAGCGGCGAGCGGTTGCAGGAAGACAAACGCTGGCAATACGGCGTCCCGCCCAAGCGCAATGCCAACTTCGCGTGGGTGCAGCACATGGCATACCACATCTCACCCACCGGCACAGCGGGTTTTGTGTTGGCCAACGGCTCCATGTCGTCTAGCCAGTCGGGCGAGGGAGAGATACGCAAGAGCTTGATCGAGGCGGACCTGGTGGACTGCATGGTTGCGCTGCCTGGCCAGCTCTTCTACTCTACCCAAATTCCTGCCTGCCTCTGGTTCCTGGACAGGGGTCGTAGCAATTACGGGAGCGGAAGAGGACATGACCGATGTGGGAAGGTACTGTTTATTGACGCCCGCAAGCTTGGGCACATGGTGGATCGCACCCACCGGGAACTGACTGACAACGACATTGCTCGCATCGCTGACACGTACCACGCCTGGCGTCGGTCTGCTGACATGGCCGGCGAAGAGGCCGATGCCACCTACGCTGACGTACCCGGCTTCTGCAGGAGCGTGACGCTGGAAGAAGTCCGCAGGCACAGCCATGTGCTCACCCCCGGTCGCTACGTCGGCGCGGAACCGCAGCCGGGGCGAGCCCTTCGCGGAAAAGATGCAGCGTCTCACGGCACAGTGGCAGGATCAGCAGGGCAAGGCCGCGCGGCTGGATGCCATCATCAAGGCCAATCTGCAGAGCCTGGGGTTTGGGGCAAGCGCATCGTCGCCTGACAAGGAGGACCATGCCACTCGAGTTGGGTAATCTGCAACGCTCTGTCCAGGCGCTCGCCGACCTGCTGGCAGTCAGTGAAAATGACGAGCGCATGGGGCAGTTGCGCGAGATCGAGCGGAATGGCATTCGCTCCGGTGTCATCCAGAACTTCAAGGTCACCTACGAGCTCTCTTGGAAGTTGATGCAGCGCTGGTTGAAAACTCATGTCGGCCCTGATGTGGCGGACGGCGTGACGCGGCGTGAGTTGTTTCGCCTTGCCGCCGAAAACCGCCTTATCCCCGATGTTGATCTGTGGATGGCTCATCACAATGCCAGGAATGCGACTTCCCATATCTACGACGAGAAAACGGCCGTTCTGGTCTACAGGGCTACGCTGGATTTCATGCACGACGCGCGGCTGCTGCTGAGAGAGTTGGAATCTCGGAATGATTGACCTCAACCCGAACTACCTTGCAACCGTCAAGGATATTCTGGCGGAACATGTGCCGAGATGCGAAGTGTGGGCCTTCGGTTCCCGTGTGACCTGGATGGCCAAGGACTACTCCGACCTCGACTTGGTGGTCGTCGCCGGAGAGCCGTTGGACCAGAGCATCCTCGGCCGCCTGCAGGAAGCTTTCCAGGAATCGGACCTGCCCATGCGCGTGGACGTGCTCGATTGGCACAACATCTCCCAGGACTACATCGTTGAGTACCTGCATAGCATCGCCGAGAACAACACCTCCGCGTATCCCTCCATCAGACCCAGTGATCTGGAATAGTTGGTATTGTCCCTCCCATCCCTCTCGGAGCAACAGGCCATTGCCCATGTGCTAGGGACTCTGGACAACAAGATTGAGCTGAACCGGCAAGATGAGTCAAACGCTGGAGGAGATGGCCCGGACCGTTTTCCAAGACTGGTTCGTGAACTTCGGCCCGGTCCGTACCAAGGTGGAGGGACAGGAACCCTACCTGCCTCCGGAGCTTTGGTCCCTCTTCCCGGAGCGGTTGGTGGGTACGGAACTAGGGGAGGTACCGGAGGGGTGGAAGGTTGGGAGTTTCAGCGACATCGTAACCGAACTCCAAGGCAAAGAGAATAAAGAGAATAAGGTACTGGGTGACGAGACCCTCCGCGCCATTGCCCAGAAGTTGGCCCAGACCATCCGCAACAACATCACCATCGACTGGACACTGCGCGAGAACGCGAAGGCGAATATCCGCCGGCTGACCAGACGTATTTTGCGTAATCACAGGTACCCGCCGGATAGAGAAGGCGACGCATACTGTCCTTGAGCAAGCAGCAGTCCTGTCGGAAGCATGGGTTCATGGAGGCTGAGGCATACTCAGGAAGAAAGTTGTCCCGGACGATGTGTTCGGCAAGTTCGCGAAGAACTGGAACGGATCATGGTGGTATCCCCCGAAACGTGACATACGGAGCAGAAGCCGCAGCCCCTGCCTCGGGAGGACCAAAGGTGACTGCGAAAACAACGCACAATGATCGAGACGATCCACGGAAGCACATTGCCCAATGGAACCTGTCCGGCATCGGAGTGGGTCCCACTGTCTGGTCACAACTTGGTTCTGGGGCTTGATGGCCTATGGCTTGCAACCCCCACAGCCTGAGAGCCGGCTCTCGGACTCACAACTTCGGCTTCTGCCTCAGCCCCTGTAGCCTTCCTGAACTCAGGTTGATAGCCATTCAAGGTTGTATGACGCTTGACGTCCATCGTCAATATCTGATACCCTAGTGCCGATATGATTCTCGGATACCGGGACAAGCGAACCGAGTTGTTCGCCAACGGAGCGTTTGTCGCGGCATTCCAGGGATTTGAAAAGCAGGCAGCGAAACGGCTGTCAATCCTGAATGCGGCACCATCGCTGGACACCTTGAGAGCGTTGCCGAGCAATCGTCTGGAAGCTCTCCGAGGTGAGAGAGCGGGACAATACTCCATTCGGATTAATCGACAGTGGCGGATTTGCTTTACTTGGCCCGACGGTCCGGGACCAATCGACGTTGAGATAGTTGATTACCATTAGAAGCGAAGAGAAAGCGAAGCATGTTGAAGCGTGTCGTGCATCCTGGAGAGGTTTTGAGAGATGAACTGGATGAGATGGGCGTGGCTCCAACGACATTCGCGCGCCAGATCGATGTGCCGCCAAACCGGGTCAGCCAGATCATTGCCGGCAAGCGTTCCGTGACCGGCGATACCGCGCTGCGTTTTGGTCACTGGTTTGGCGTTGATCCCCAATTTTGGCTGAACCTCCAAACGCAATTCGATCTCGTCGCAGCCGACCGGAGAGTTGGTGAGGCCGTGCGTACCCTCCCAACCGCCACCGGAAGTGCACAGTGCAGCATCTCACTGCGCAGTGATGTGAGCAGCAGACCGAAGCCGCAACGCTGGACACAGCCATAGCAGCGAATCTGGAAAAGCTGAGTGGTCTTGCGAGCTGGACGACATTGTTTCGCCATGAACGCAGCGCTGATGGTCTTCCACGAGATGCGATCACGCATCAGCACGCTTATCGCTGGGTGGGAGTGATTCCTGAGTTCCAGCCATGTTCACAGCACACAACACCACTTCGAACATAAGCGTAAAGGTTCCTTGTTTTATGTAATTTGGTGGCGGGTCCAATACTGCAAAGGAACTGTGGAGCAGGGCAATCGCAAAGTCGCACGATGAGATGAAAGGGGGTGCAGTGAGACAATAGCCGGAATGGGTTCCCCGTATACAAAGGGATTGTATACCTGACTCACGATGACCTGTGCCATCATACAAGAAAGCAGCACGCCATCTCACCTACATGCTGCCTTCCACAGACAAGGAACATCACCTTCCATGCCTGCAGATCCCAGTATGCCCGAAACTGTGAACCGTACAGTCCGGCTGCGCCTGCTGCCGGAGACCGTGACCAAGGCCCGCCAGCTGGCAGGCACTGCCGGGGCCTGCCGCTGGGTGTGGAATCACTTCCTGACCCGTCAGCAATGTCGTTGGCAGTGCTGGCAGGACTACAAGATTGGCTCCCCACCCCAGGTGTCGTTCTTCCGCCTGGCAAGGAGTTCACAACCCTGCGCCGGAGTTCTGAATACAGTTGGCTGCAGGAATACAGTTACGCCGCAGTGCGCCATGCGCTCAAGCATTTGGCCGATGCCTACCAGCGGTTCTTCCACCGGCAGGGCGGACATCCGCAATTCAAGGCCCGACATCGGACTGTGGACGGCTTCACCATGGCCGATGCTGTGTCCCTCCTATCCTAGGGCCATCTGCGGGTACCACGCATCGGCTGGCTGCGGGTGAAGGGGGCCAACCCCTATGTGGATCACAAGCCTGTGCAGGCCCGGATCAGAAAGGAGGGCACAGCCCGCAGCCCAAGTGGTATGCCTACGTGGTCTACGCTGTGCCTGCCGATCAAGTCAAGCCAGGTGCGCAGGACAGCGTGGTGGGCCTGGACCGCAACGTGGGGCAAGCCACGGACAGCACAGGCACCGTGCACCGCATGACCGACACGGCCCCGACTGGATGCCAGGCTGAAACGGTACCAACGTTGCCTGTCACGCAAGCAGAAAGGGTCTGGACGCAGAAGGCGTATCGCCGGACAATTGACCAGGCTGCATCGCAAGTGTCGGCGGGTGCGAGACCACGACACCCACCACATCAGCCGCAAGGTGGCCGACACAGCCCATACGGTGGTGGTCGAGGATCTGTCCACGCAAGGCATGACCCGCTCTGCACAGGGCACGGTGGAGAGTCCAGGGCACAACGTGCAGGCCAAGGCCGGGCTCAACCGCAGCATCCTCGCCAGCGGCTGGGGGCAGTTGGAACGCAAGCTGATCTACAAGTGTGGCCGGCTGATCAAGGTGCCTGCCGCCTACACCAGCCAGACATGCAGTCGCTGCGGCTGTGTGGACAAGGCGAACCGAACCACGCAGGCTTGGTTCCGTTGCATGGATTGTGACTGTCAACTCAACGCCGACCACAATGCGGCGATCAACATCTTGGGGAGAGCCGATCTCCCTGTGGCCCAGGGGACGGGGGCAGCTGCGCGGCGAGGGGCGTTCTCAAGGGAGACCCCAACGACCCGCGAACAGGATATGCCTGGCTTGCTGGTTAGGTATATAAGTCCCATTCTTTTGTAGCCACCCCTACTGTTGCTATACTGGAGCACTGGCATGGACAGGTCTGCCCCCATCGTCTAGAGGACCAGGACTCAAGCCTTTCAAGCTTGCTACAGGGGTTCGAATCCCCTTGGGGGCACCTCCACATCCGGCCTGTAACCCTCTCGTCACAATGTAGAAGTTCCTCAGTAGCCCCTTGGGTACGGTCTTTTGCTTGTCTGTCATGTCTACCGTGCTGCACCCTCTGGCAGCCCAAAGGGGTGATCCTTCCAAGGACGTTTTGCGTATCCTACTTCAGCTTTCCTTAAGGATACTCTGACAGAGGCCAGTTTGAGGCCGGCAGCGCAGTTTGAGGCAAGCTGGAGTGTATCTGGAGCCTGGCACTCGCCCTTTCCCTGCATCGCACATGCCCCCTTCCCTGGGTCGGGCCGAGAAACATGGGCCTGCGAGGGCCGAACCCCATTCATCAGAGTATCCTTAAGACTTATGGCACTCCGCTTCCGTGGCAATGGAGGGTTGCCACATGACTGGACTGACAAGGCTGTTCCTTCTTCTCGGCGTCGCCCTGCTGGCGGCATTGTATCGACCCAAGACCCTGGCGGATGCGTCCTTGGGTCTGGTGGAAACGGCAGGGCTGCCTGGCAATGCGGAATCCGAAGAAAGACAAGCGGTGCAACCCAGCATTGTGGGAGGCCTGGAAACCGACATCCAGTCATTTCCCTGGGTTGTGTCCATAGTGTCCAGCCAAGTGCCAGATGCCTACGCAGGGCATCGGTGCGGCGGCACCTTGGCCGCCAGCGACCGGGTTCTGACATCCGCCCATTGCGTCTTCAATGAGAATGCCGTGGCGTCTCCAGAGGAGTTGTGGGTGCTGGCCGGTCAGGCGGACCTGTCAGGCAACTCGGGGCAGACCGTGAGCGTCACGGAAATACTGCCCCATCCCGAATTCGATGCTCAGACAGGAGATCATGATGTTGCCCTGATTCGCTTGTCCAGAGGGCTGGAATACGCGCAGGTCTCCATTCCTTTCCTGGATCCGCATCCGCTGGTTGAGGCCAGCGCCGAGGTCACCGTAGTGGGCTGGGGCTCCATGGCCGCCTCTGCAGATCTGGCAGCGTACCCCTACATCTTGAGAAAGGCGAAACTGCAACTGACCGACGCCAGTCAATGCCAGGAAAGCCTTCGTCTGCATACGGGGCAAGCCTATGTCATCACCGATCGCATGCTTTGTGCCAACTCCCCGACCATGGCGGCGGATGCCTGCACCGGTGACAGCGGCGGACCGTTGCTTTACTGGCATCCCGATCTAGGCACATGGGTCCAGATCGGGGTGATCAGCTGGGGCATAGGCTGTGCCGTGCCGGACCTGCCCGGGGTATATGCCAACCTGCATTCTCTGGCGTCCTGGATACGGGATGCGCTGGCATCGTCACCGGACTGGAACCCGGCTCCAGGTGCCCTGCCCACCCCAGAAAGACAGGACCAGGCCGGAAGCGACCCGGATCCCCTGGATGCAGGCCTGACTACGTCCTACTACTTCCCCTTTGTGCCACGCACGACCATTCCCTGAAAAGCCGGCAACGGTCCCTGAATCACAAAAGGCACTCTGGATCACAGAGTGCCTTGTCCACGGGGACCGGCCGAGGGCGACCAATGGGACTTGAACCCACAACCACCTGAACCACAATCAGGCGCTCTGCCAATTGAGCTATGGTCGCCGTGCAATAAACTTCACCACAGGGGGACAGGGATTCGAACCCCGATTGACGGTTCCAAAGACCGTTGTCCTGCCCTTAGACGATCCCCCTACACAGGTGCCGAGACCCAGACTTGAACTGGGAACCACTGCATTTTCAGTGCAATACTCTACCGGTTGAGCTATCTCGGCAAACAAAGCGGGTGATGAGATTCGAACTCACGACCTTTTCCTTGGCAAGGAAACGTTCTACCACTGAACTACACCCGCATAACAATGGCTGCAGATGGACCCGGTCGGATTTGAACCGACGATCTTCTCCTTGCAAAGGAGGCGCCTTACCAGCCTAGGCCACGGGCCCCCATCGGTGCCGGGGCACGACCTTCCAGTGCCGACGAGAGGACTCGAACCTCCACACCCGATCAAGGCAATAGATCCTAAGTCTACCGCGTCTGCCAATTCCGCCACGTCGGCGCCTGCTTGAACAGCCATTGCGGTGGACCGCAATGAAGTTACAGATAGAATATACCCCCGATTCTGTCCCGGCCCCAAGAAGGACCAGGGCTGCCATCTATCTCAGGCAGGACACGCCCGCCTGGCCGACCGGAATTCAGGCCACAACCTGAATAGTCAGCTGCGGTGAGATTCTGCCGAGGCAGAACCCACTCACCTTGCACCCAGTTGCACGCTCGCCCAGCCGCACCCATCTCTGGGTACGCTGGTGGGCTCTTACCCCACCCTTTCACCCCTTACACACAGGCAACCTGTGTGCGGATCTACTCTCTGCTGCGGTTGTAGTCAACACCGACATGGCGTACCGTGTCGGGTCGCCCTCACTTGCGGTTTCGTGAGGCAACCTTCCGAAATTGCTTTCGGCGGGAGTCGGGAAGTTCCTCTACTGACATGAAATCAGCAGCGGCAGCCATCTATCTGTTGCATTGTTAACATGCGGTCCCGCATCGGTCACTGACAGACACCGGACTCAAGAGGGCCATTCTAGCCGCTTGGCCATGGTGGAGTCAATATGGAGCGCCGGGTCGAAGTGTCCCGGACAGGCCGGACGTTTCAGTCCGGGTTCACATTCCACTCTGCATCGGGAGGGCCTTCCAGCCAGCGCTGACATTCCCCTGCGTTTTCCTGTTTCCAAATGGGCACAGTGGCCTTCAGGCGCTCCATGGCAAACCGGCACGCCTCGAAACAGCCGTCCCCCCGGTGCGGACTGGAAACCGCCACCACCACGGTGGGTTCTCCCACTGTACAGCGGCCCGTACGATGCTCCATGGCCATGCAGATTACGTCTGGCCATCGGTCAAAAACGGCCTGTGCAATCTCAAGACACTGTTTGTGGGCCATAGCGGCATAGGCCTCGTATACCAGGTAATCGGTCGGGACCTGGCTGTCATCCACGACCGTCGTACCCCGTACCACCCCGGCGAAGGCTGCTATGGCCCCCGCGGAGGGAACCGTCACTTCCCTGACCAGGCGGTCGGTGGACAGAGGCTCTTCCGTAAGTCGAAACCGAAATCGGTCAGCCAGATTTTCAGCAGCTATGTTGCACCTCCAGATACCGGTGGCAAGAAGGCCACTTGGTCTTCTTCCTGCAATTTGTAGTCGGCCTGGGCAAACACCTCGTTCACGGCCACATACAAAGGCACTTGGCGTATGCTCAACTCGGGAAATTCCCGGTCCAGCCGGTCCAGCAGCTCTTCGACTGTTGTCTCGGCAGGGATTTGCATGGAGCGCCGGGCCCAGCCCGCCTTCTGTTTGAGAGAGGCAAACAGCTCGATCGAGATGTTCACGGATCAGAATCCCCTGTGGGGACCGTCCAATCTCCGGACTTGCCTCCGCGCTTGGCCAGGAGCTGAACGTCCCGAATGACAGTGCCCTTGTCCAGTCCCTTGACCATGTCGTAGATGGTCAGAGCCGCCACCGTCACGCCGGTCAAGGCCTCCATTTCGACACCGGTACGCCCGTGACATCGTACCGTGCAGGAAATCCTGATCTCCGAACGCCTCGGGTCGGGGACAAAGTCCAGCCGGATGGTGCTGAGCGCCAGCGGATGGCAGAGCGGCACCAGCTCCGCTGTCTTCTTCGCGCCTTGAATACCGGCGATGCGGGCAGTGGCAAAAAGATCTCCCTTGGGCAGGTTCTGCTCCAGGATGGCATGCATCACGGTCCGGCTCACCGCTACCCGGGCCTGGGCCACCGCCTCGCGCAGGGTGATGTTTTTGCCGGTCACGTCCACCATGGTGGCCTGCCCTGCGGAGTCGAGGTGAGTCAATGACACGGCCAATTTCCCCGCGGCACTACCGCTGGCGCAGATCGAGGGCGGGCAAGACAGTGCCGGGTGCAACGTCCCTGGGCCCCGGGGCAACCTCGACCAACGCATCCGCATCCAACAGGCTGAGCAACCTGCTGCTGGCCTGGGAGCCCGTGGAAATGCCGCGGTAACCGCCTGCGCCTGCATGCAATCCTGAATCCCAAGCGATGGAAACCCGGTGGAATTCGGGCCGCACGCTGTCGCGCTGCAAGGGCTCCGCCATCATTACCCCAATGTGTGGCCAGCGGCATTCTGCCATGCCTTGCAGACGGCGCACCGCCAAGGCGACAAATACGTAAAAAGTGACCACGGCACTCACCGGATTTCCCGGCAACGCAAAAATCAGTTTGGGCCGGGCAGCCTGATGGAGAGTGGCAAACACAAAGGGTTTGCCGGGCTTCATATTGATCCTTTCGGAATGTAGCTCGGCACCCATGTCCTGGAGCAACGCAGGCAGCAAGTCCAGTTCACCCATGGATACACCACCCGTCGAGAGCACCAGATCGCTGCTGCGCAACGCGGCGGCAAAGGCGTGATGGAGACGTTCCCGGGTGTCTTGCGCAACATGGGTGCCCCCGTGTACCTCCACCCCCATCCGGGTCAGCAGCTGGGTCAACGTCGGGTTATTGCTGTCCCTGATCTGCCCAAACGCAGGCACCTGGTCTGGATGACACACTTCGTCACCGGTGGACAGCACGGCAACCCGAGGTCTGCCATGGACTTCCAACCGTGAAATGCCCGCGGTGGACAACAGGCCCAGGGCCACGGGTCCGATCCGGGTGCCGGCCGCTATCAGCAACTGGCCCATCGCCAGGTCGGACCCGCTCTGCCTTACGTTTGTGTTCGCCTCCACCCCGACCCGAATGCGCACCCGATCACCCACGGGCTCCGTGTCTTCTACCCGTACCACGGCGTTGGCTCCGGCAGGCAAAGGGGCGCCTGTCGTAATATAGCTGACATGCCCGGGAGACTGGGTATAGGCCACGGGATGTCCCGCCAGTATATGCCCCTGTATGGGAAAAACCCCTTCCCCGTCTTGGGCCCTGACCGCATAGCCGTCCATGGTCGAAGCCGGAAAAGGCGGAAAAGGCTCCCGGGCCCGAATGTCCTGGGAAGTGACCCGTCCCACCGCGTCTGCCAGGGCAATTGTTTCGGGCGGCATCGGTATCGCGGCATCCAAAACCCGCTTCTGGACTGTCGCTACGGGCAGAAGCGGAGCCGCTTTCCGAGCCGTCACAGCCCGAGTCGGTGTACGGAACATGCCATATCCCAGAATTGTGCCTGAAAGAGCCAACGCCTAATTGTAATCCCGCGGGTTTCGATTCCCGCAGTCACGGTCACCGGTCGGCGGGGATGACTGCCGCGCCAGTATGGCACACGACCGGCTTGCGGAGGGATCCCGCGTGTCTCCGGGGCACGGAGACGGATCCGGGTCCCGGCGGACACGACAGCCGCGCGTTGCCGCATCCCCGAATCGCGCGGCAAAAATCTTTGCTGACGGCACCGCCTCCAAGGTACAATAACGGTAAATAACCTGAATGATCGGATTATTTAGGGAAATCCTGCGTTGTGAGTTGCTCGGAATTTATAGACTACCTCGTTACCCACGAGCGTCACGGCAACAAACGTCTGCCGCCTTTGTCCCAAATCAGTGAGGAAACCCATTTGGGGGTGGGCAAGTTGCGGGAGCAAATGGCCGTCGCCAAAGTGTTGGGCCTGATCGATGCCGCCCCGCGGCGCGGCATTGAAACCTTGAGCTACGATTTCCTGCCTGCTGTACGGGCCAGCCTGGAAGCTGGCATGGCGTTGGACGAGAGCTGTTTTCTGCAATTCGCCGACTTGCGCATGCGGCTGGAGTCTTCTTTCTGGATTGATGCCGTGGCTTCCATGACGGCGGAAAATCTGCAACGGCTGGACACGCTGTGCCAGAAAGCCCAGGCCAAACTGAACGGCATGCCGACGAAAATCCCCCGTGGAGAACACCGGGAGTTCCATCTGACCGTGTTTCGGAATCTGGGCAATCCCTTTGTCCTGGCGCTTTTGACGGCCTACTGGGACGTATACCAGACCATCGCCCACAAGTATTACGAAGACCTGACTCACCTGCGCGAGATCTGGGCCCATCACCAGACCATCGTAGATGCTTTGCAAGCCGGGGATGTCACCCAGAGTCTGGAGCAACACATCAGGCACATGCACTTGCTCGAGGTACGACGCAATCATGTAACCGTGTCACTCCAGAACGCGGCTCCTGCCGTGGCCCCTCCTGCTGCATAAACCCTCCTGAAATTTGACTGGACAGGTGCAAACCCATGGCGCAACTGAGGACCGAGACTCGGCATGCAGGTGTTGCTGCCCCACCGATTGTCAATGATTTCGCCCTTACGGTGGCCACGGCCAATGGCACGGGCAGCCAAACCAGCAATCTGGTCCTGCTGCGAACGCTCTTCAATATGGGGATCCCGGTTACAGGCAAGAACCTCTTTCCCAGCAATATTCAAGGCATGCCTACCTGGTATACCATCCGCCTCTCCAAGGACGGATACATTGCCCGGCAGGAAACCAACGAAATCCTGATTTGCATGAATCCGGCCACGGCCGCCGACGACATGGCCGCGATGGAGCCGGGAGGCATCATCGTGCATGACTCCGTCATCACCCCAGCCGCCATTAAGGCCGGGATTGCCTACCACTCTCTGCCGGTCCGGGAACTGGTCAAGCCTTTCAATGTGCCGACCGCCTTGCGGTCTTACGTAGGGAACATGGCCTATGTCGGCGCCATAGCCTGGCTCATCGAACTGCCGTTGGGAGCGATTGAGAAGTCCTTGTCCAGCCAGCTCAAAGGCAAAGACAAGGCAATTCGGCTGAATCTGGGAGTCATTAGAGCCGCCTACGAGTATTGCCAGACCCATTACGAACATACCTGTCCGTATCGGGTCGAAGCCATGACGGGGCACAATGAAGGACGCATCCTGGTTGACGGCAACATGGCAGCGGCTTTGGGCAGCATCTTTGGGGGTGTCAACCTGGTTTCCTGGTATCCCATTACCCCTTCTTCCAGCCTGGCAGAATCCTTGGCTGCCGAACTGCCCAAATACCGCCTGGATCCGGATACCGACAGGCCTACCTTTGCCGTTGTGCAGGCCGAGGATGAAATTGCCGCCGCTGGCATGGCCATCGGTGCCGGTTGGGCTGGGGCCCGCGGCATGACGGCCACCAGCGGACCGGGTATCAGCCTCATGTCAGAATTCATTGGACTGGCCTATTTTGCCGAAATCCCGGTAGTGATATGGGACATACAGCGGATGGGGCCCAGCACCGGACTGCCCACCAGGACCAGCCAGGGGGATGTGCTCAACGCGTATACTCTGGGCCATGGCGACACCCATCATGTCGTGCTGTTTCCCGGTTCCCCCAAGGAATGCTTTGAACTTGGGCATGTGGCGTTTGACATTGCCGAGAAGTTCCAGATCCCGGTCTTTGTCCTCAGCGATCTTGACCTGGGCATGAATCTCTGGATCAGCGATCCCTTTGAATATCCGGCGCAGGCACTCGATCGCGGCAAGACCTTGAGCCGTAAGGAAGTCGATGCCCTGGCCGCCGAGTGGGGCCGCTACCGGGATGTGGATGGCGACGGGGTCGGGTATCGCACGCTACCCGGCACCCCTTCCAAATGGGCAGGGTATTTCACCCGCGGCACCGGTCATGATGAGACTTCCCGCTATTCGGAGGATCCTGAAATCTGGGAGAAAAATCTGGACCGCGTCAGGCGCAAGTTCGATGCCACCCGAGAGGCAGTCCCGGGTCCTGTGATCGACACGGTGCCAGGCGCCCGCGTTGGCCTGATTTCCATGGGCAGCAACGACCCCGCGGTAGAAGAAGCCCGCGACAGGCTGCAGGCTGAGGGCTTTGTCACGGATTACCTCAGAATTCGGGCCCTGCCCGTCAACGGACAGGTCACGGAATTCATCGCGCAGCACGCCGTCAACATTGTGATCGAAAACAATGCGGACGGTCAGTTGCACAGTATTCTGCGTCTGGAAGCTGAAAGTTGCCCTTCCGGGCTGGTCTCTGCCAGCCGCTGCAACGGCTTGCCTTTGACGGCCCATTGGATTGCCTCTGAAGTGGCCCGTATCGTCTCTCCATAGCGCACAGACAGGATTTTGCCATGGCAGTATCAAGGTCAGCATCCGACAAGGCAAGGCGCCGCGGCAGAGGGCCGATTCTCAATCGGCTCGGACTGCCGAAGACGGATTACCGGGGCCGCCCTTCCACGTTGTGCAAGGGCTGCGGTCACGACAGCATCAGTCAGCGGATTATCAACGTAGTGTGGGAACAGGGCCTCGCACAGCACAATGTGGTCAAGATGAGCGGAATCGGCTGCAGCAGCAAGACTCCGGCCTATTTCTTGCAAGGCAGTCATGGCTTCAACGGGCTGCACGGTCGCATGGCCGCCCTGAGCACGGGCGTGATGATTGCCAATAAGGCTTTGACAGTGATCGGCATCAGTGGAGACGGGGATACGGCCTCGATTGGCATCGGGCATTTCAAGCACGCGGCCCGCCGCAATATCCCCATGACGTACATCGTGGAAAACAACGGTGTATACGGACTGACCAAAGGCCAGTTCAGCGCCACTGCGGATACCGATCAGGTGCTCAAATATCAAGGCATCAACAAGCTGCCGCCGCTGGACATCTGTGTGGAAGCCCTGGCGGCCAACGCCACATTCATCGCCCGCAGTTTTGCCGGCGATCCCAAGCAAGTGGAAAGTCTGCTGGGAGCCGCCCTGCGGCACAGAGGCATTGCGGTTCTGGACATCATCAGCCCCTGTGTCACTTTCAACAATGACGATCAGTCCACCAAGAGCTACGCGTGGGGCAGAGAAAACGAAGTCGTCCTCAATACCATTGATTTCATTCCGGAACACGAGGAAATCGAGATCTCGGACTATGCCGACGAGGTCGAGGTGCAGATGCACGACGGCAGCTGGATTGTTTTGAAGAAAGTCGGGGCGGACCACGACCCTACCAGCAAAATCGCCACAGCCCACCTCCTGGAAGATGCTGCTACCCGCGGCAAGCTCCTGACGGGTTTGCTTTACATTGACGAGGAACGGGAAAACCTGATTGAGCTGCTGGAACTCACTGACGAGTCACTGGCGCATTTGCCGCCCCGCAAATTGCGTCCGACACCGGCCGTGCTGGACCAGATCAACCAGACCTACATGTTTGAAGCCTGACACTGGCACTGCTGTGCTGTCGGCTCCAAGCGGGGATCCCGGCGGATCGCCTCGGCCTCCTTCCCTTCAGGCCAACTCTCCGTAGGCCCCTTTCATCTCGGCGGGCAGCATGCGGGCTATGGCCATCATGATATCGTCGGTCAGCTTCTTGGCCGGATCGTAGTAGGTTTCTGTCGCGGTGGCGGCTGCCTCTGCAGTGGACAGCGGTGGACCATATTTGATGGTGACGCGCGGCCGGTGCCACCGTGTGAACCGGCCACGGAGGCTGATGTCGCGGGCCCCGATAATGGCCACCGGGACTATATGGGCCTTGGTCTTCAACGCCAGACGCGCCACTCCGGTCTTGCCTCGTTCCAAGGCGGCAAACCGCTTGCCTTCGGGAAACATGCCCAGGACCTTGCCTTGCCTGAGATATTGCAGTGCCACGGTGATGGCTTTCCGGTCGTTCCTGCCACGCCGTACCGGAAAAACGCCGGCCCTGCGGAAATAGGCCGCCAACAGCGCGTTCTTCTCAAACAATTCCTGTTTGGCCATGAAGTGAATTTGGCGTGTACTGGTACAGCCCAAAATGATAATGTCGTGCCCCGAAGTGTGGTTAGAGGCCAGTACCACAGGACCGGTGACAGGAATGTTCTGAATTCCTTCCACCTGAATCCGGTAGAAAAGCTTTTGAAAGAAAGTGAGTACCACAAACGACAGTACCCAAATGAAGGATGCGTCCCTCGGTATGAAAAACTTCCGATTTGACATACGACTCTCGGCGGACAGTGTCTGGAGCAAGTGACGGATCGCAAATCAAGTCATTCCGATTATAGGATATGCAGAACCAGATTCTGCCAAGCCCGCCAGGATGTCTCACTGAGAGGGCGGCAGCCGGCCGGTCCCGTCCTCCTGCTGCTTGTCTTGGGATTTTCCGATTTCTATTGCGCTTTTTGCACAAATATATACTCCATATCTTTCATATCTCTACGAGAATCTGCCTCAATACTGTGCATTGTGACGATATGACACCATTACATTTGGATATAATGAACAATTATCGATGCCTGGGCACCCTTTACAATGTTCTCCATGTTCATTCACATAGCCACAAAGGGGGCTCGAAAGCAAATGAATGCAGCATGGATTGTACGCAGAGGACCCGCGGTGCTACTACTGGTTCTCGTTATGGGGCTGTTGGCTACGGGCTCTGTCTGGGCTGCCGATCCCACAGGAGCCGACCTGATGGCGGGCTCCGACGATCCGAACGGGATAGCCTTGACCTTTGTCTGGATGATAGTCTGCGGCGTTCTGGTGTTCTTTATGCAGGCCGGTTTCGGTCTCGTGGAAGCCGGTTTTGCCCGATCCAAGAACACGGTCAACATCTGGTCCAAGAACTATCTGGACTTCTGCATTGGTGGGCTGGCGTATTTCTTCTTCGGTTACGGCATCATGTACGGCACCGATATCGCCGGCTTCATAGGCAGCGACGGGTTCTTGCTCCTGGGCGACTACTACGACGTGAACCATGCCCGCGACTGGTTCTTCCAGATGGTCTTTGCGGCCACCGCCGCCACGATTGTGTCCGGAGCCATGTCCGAACGGACCCGCATCACGGCCTACATGGCATACAGCTTTCTGTTGAGCGGCATTGTGTATCCCCTGAGCGGCCACTGGGTCTGGGGGGGCGGCTGGCTGTCGGCCTTGGGCTTCCATGATTTCGCCGGGTCCGGTGTCGTGCATATGGTGGGCGGCTTTGTCGGCCTGATCGGAGCCAGAATGGTCGGTCCCCGGAACGGCAAGTACAATCGTGACGGGACCCCCAACGAGATGCCTCCCCACAATGCCACGTACATTGTGCTGGGCGGGCTGATCCTGTTTGTCGGCTGGTTCGGCTTCAATGCCGGCAGCACCTTGTCCGGGACTGATCTGCGCATGAGCGTCATTGCCGTCAACACCATGCTGGCCGCGATCACGGGGTCGACCGTCCTGGCCTATCAAAGTCTGGTCCGCACCGGCAAGGTAAGCCTGACGCGCTCGGTCAATGGTTCCCTGGCCGGTCTGGTGGCCATCACGGCCCCCTGTGCCGTTGTGGCACCGTGGGCTGCCATGATCATTGGCGGTTTGGGCGGCATTGTGCTGCTGTGGAGCGAAAGTTTCATTGAAAGAACCCTGAAGATTGACGATCCGGTGGGCGCGGTGTCCGTGCACGGCACCGTGGGGCTCTTTGGCGTGCTGGCCGTGGGTATCTTTGCGGACGGCTCCTACGGTATATCGGGGCTGATTGCGGGCAACTTCACGCAAATTGGCATCCAGGCCCTGGGCGGCATTGTCATCATGCTGTGGGCCCTGATCGGGGGGGGCATCATGTTCGCCCTGATCAAGGCAGGTATCGGTCTGCGGGCTTCGGACGCAGAGCAGGAGTCAGGTTTGGATCGGCCGGAGCACGGTATGGCCGCCTACAATTTTGAAGGCTAGCCAAGAGGCTCGTTCAATACTCGGCCGGATTGGTTGAGGCGCTGAACTCAAGTCAAAAACGCCTTCCGGCAATGTTGCCGGAAGGCGTTTTTCTTGCAGTTTATCCCAGTGGTCTCGCTGAGATAGCCCTCAAGACACCGCCGAATCACACACCATCAATGGGAGGGAGGGGACATGGCCGCGTTGAAACCCAGGTACTTGCCGGGCCATCGGTGCCCTGCAGATCCCTCGTGCATGAGTCTTGGACATGGCCTTCCGAGAATATACCTGTCGGTGCCGCAAGGGCCATGCCGACCGGTCCCTGTATACACGGCCGACCTGGGATTCTGCACCGGCCTTCCGTAACCGTACTGCATGAGCATGAGGCCGCATGGCAAGAAGAAACCCGGATTGGTGCGATCACTCTCGGGTTGGCAGGATGGAGAGAACCTTGGGAGGTTTTGCCTGCTGTTCTAGAATGGGACCTGCCAGCTGGCAGGTCCAGCTGGGGTCGGTAGAGATACAAGGGAGGCGCCACCGTGAGTCAGACATCGCAGTTTCAGGAGAATCTGGACAGCTTGCAGGAGAACGGCTACCTGCACATCAAGAATGCGCTGGCCCCCGACACCGTGGCCCAATGGAAGGAAGTCCTGTACGCGAAGTACGCACGGCAAGAATACTGCGGTGCAAATTCCGTAGGCAATGTCTATTTTGACAAACTGCTCGGGCAAGTCACGGACATGGTCATGCCCCTGCTGACCCTGCCGGATACCACGGCGTATCTTAAGGCCGTCATGGGCAAGCAGTGCCAGCTGCGCAGTGTGCGTGCCCATCTGAATCCGGCTTCCTACACCCAGGAATGGCACATGGACTTTTCCGACTACTACTACCAGGAAGGCAAGTCGCATGCCCTGCAGCCTGCCAAGGGCCTGTGCATGAACCAGACTTTTTATCTGACGGACAATGATCCGGAGGTGGCCCGTCTGACCTTTCTCAAGGGGTACCTGCAACAGCCCATCCCCGACGCGCTGTTGCCGCACATCGGTTACACGGATGACCGTCAGAATGTCTTTCAGGTGTGGTGCGACAACCAGGAGCATGTGGACTTGCATCCCAGGGCAGGCGACGCGGTGGTCTTTTACAGCCACATTCCCCATCAGGGGGCCAAAATCCGCGCATCTGCGCCTGATGAGGACATTCGGGCCAATCTGGTCTTCCACTTTCAGCAGACCCCGATGTTCCCTGGAATCATGTTCGTTAGCGATCCCCAGTTCACGTTGGACACCCTGGGCTACCGCGGCAGTTTCCCCTTTGCGTAAGGGGTTGCAGCGGGCATGCTGATCCCGGGGACGAAGCGGAGTCTATTGGGAAGGCGTGGGAGTGACGCGCCGCATCACGGCATTGCGGTAGTCCCGGTTCATCTGCGAGATGAAATCCTGGCTGATTTCCTTGGGGCAGACCACAGTGCAGGAGCCCATGTTGGTGCAGCCGCCAAAGCCTTCGGCATCCATTTGAGTCACCATGTTGACCACCCGCTGCGGCCGTTCAGGCTGCCCCTGCGGCAAGTGGGCCAGATGCCCGATCTTGGCCGCGGTAAACAGCATGGCCGAGCCATTGGGACAGGCGGCAACGCAGGCCCCGCATCCGATACAGGTGGCAGCGTCCATGGCCGTATCGGCCTCCTCCCTGGCAATGGGAATGGAGTTGGCCTCCGGTGCCGTTCCGGTAGAGAAGGAGACGTAACCGCCTGATTCAATAATACGGTCAAAGGCACCGCGATCGACCACCAAATCCTGGATCACCGGAAACGCCCTAGCCCGCCAAGGCTCGATCACGATGCGCGCGCCATCTTCAAAATGGCGCATGTGCAACTGGCACACGGTATGACCCGGCACAGGGCCATGGGCCATGCCGTTGATCAGCATGCCGCACATGCCACAGATCCCTTCTCGGCAATCATGGTCAAAGGCGATGGGCGGCTCTGCGCGTTGGGCCATCAGACGCTCGTTCAGCAAATCCAGCATTTCCAGAAAAGAGGAATCCGGACTGACGTCCCTGACCTCGTATTCCTTGAAGTCTCCCTGGCGGTCGGCGGCGGCTTGCCGCCAGATACGTAACCTGAACTTCATGCCACTTTCCCGTCGGCGTCGATGTGCTTACTTGTAGCTGCGCTGACTGAGGGGAACTTCCGCAAACGCCAGGAGTTCCTTGTGCAGGCGCGGCCTCTGATCCTCCCCGGTGTAGGCCCAACCTGCCGCATAGGCAAATTGGGCGTCGTCCCGTTGCGCCTCGCCTTCGGGGGTCTGACTCTCGAGCCGGAAGTGTCCTCCGCAGGATTCTTCCCGGTGCAAGGCATCAAGCGCGATCAGCGCCCCCAGCTCGATTAAATCGGCCACCCGTCCGGCCAGTTCCAGATTCTGATTCAAGGTGTTCGCCTCGCCAGGCACATACAGATCCTGCCAGAAGGCGGTCTTGAGCTCCTGCAATCGGGCCAAGGCGTCGCTCAGACCTTCCCGGTCGCGGGCCATGCCACACTGGGCCCACATGATGCGCCCCAGTTCCCGGTGAAAATCGGTGGCGGTCCGGCGGCCCTGTATGGACAGCAGTCCCTGCAGACGGTGTTCCACGTCTGCGACACACTGCTGGACAGCGGGATGGTCGGTGGACAGGTCCGCTACATCGGTGCTGGCCAGATAGTGACCCACAGTATACGGCGCTATGAAGTATCCGTCAGCCAGACCCTGCATGAGCGCGCTGGCCCCCAGGCGATTGGCTCCGTGATCCGAGAAATTCGCTTCTCCCAATACGAAGAGACCGGGCAGATTGCTCTGCAAATTGTAATCTACCCACAGCCCCCCCATAGTGTAGTGCACGGCGGGGTAAATTCGCATGGGACGGGTATAGGGATCTTCCCCCGTTATGCTCTCGTACATGTCGAAGAGGTTGCCGTACCGCGCTTCCATGACGTCGCGCCCGAGCCGTTCGAAGGCTTCCGCAAAATCCAGATAGACCCCGTTCCTGAGAGGGCCGACGCCATAGCCTTCGTCCACGACCGTCTTGGCATTGCGCGAGGCCACGTCGCGGGGCACCAGGTTGCCAAAGCTGGGATACCGCTCTTCCAGATAGTAGTACCGTTCCGCTTCCGGAATGTCCTGCGGTGCCCGGGTTTCGGGCTGGGCCCGCGGAACCCAGATCCGGCCGTCGTTCCGCAGCGATTCGCTCATCAAAGTCAGTTTGGACTGGTGTTCGCCCGCCGGGGGGATGCAGGTGGGGTGGATCTGCGTATAGCAAGGGTTGGCCAGGTAGGCTCCGCGCCGGTAGGCCCGCCATACGGCGGTCACGTTGGTGCCCTTGGCATTGGTCGAGAGATAGAAGACATTGCTGTAGCCCCCGGTGGCCAGGAGCACGGCATCGCCCAGATAAGGTTTCAGCTCGCCGGTCAGCAGGTTTCGTACCACGATGCCCCGGGCCACCTCGTCCACCATGATGAGATCCAGCATTTCCGTCCGGGTATGCATGGCAACCTGGCCCGTCGCGATCTGGCGGGCCAGCGACTGATAGGCACCCAGCAACAGCTGTTGACCTGTCTGGCCACGGGCATAGAATGTGCGCGCGACCTGCACTCCGCCAAAGGAGCGATTGTCCAGATACCCCCCGTACTCGCGGGCAAAGGGCACGCCTTGGGCCACGCATTGATCAATGATGTCGGTGCTGATTTGCGCCAGCCGGTAGACATTCGCCTCGCGGGCCCGGAAATCTCCTCCCTTGACCGTGTCGTAAAAGAGTCTCCGAATACTGTCCCCATCGTTGCGATAGTTCTTGGCGGCGTTGATGCCGCCTTGGGCCGCCACGCTGTGGGCCCGGCGCGGGCTGTCCTGGAAACAGAAACAGGAGACCCGATAGCCTTGTTCCGCCAAAGCCGTGGCGGCGGATGCGCCTGCCAAACCGGAGCCCACGACAATCACATGGTAATGCCGCCGATTGGCCGGGGCCACGAGCTGCATGTCAAAGCGATGCCGATCCCACTTCTCGGCCATGGGGCCGGCGGGAACCCGGCCATCCAGATCTGCGCCCATGTCCCACGCCGGGGCCAGGCTGGTACGGGAGTGCACAGTCATCGGTCTACCCCACGAAACCTGTCACCACAGCCAGGGGCACCACGGCAAACCCCACGGGAATGCCCACGGCCAGGACCGAGGCCAGGACCCGCAGGCTTCTGTTCAGGGACTCGCTGCGCCAGCCCATGGTTTGGAAGAAACTCCAGGTGCCGTGGTACAGGTGGAGCCCGACTACCGCCAGCGCCAACAGATACAGAGTCAGGTGAATCGGATTGCTGAACCCGGCCACCAAATTCCGGTACGGTGCCCCACGGATGAAGTCAGGCTGCAAGAGGGTGTTCCCCCAGGTGAAATGTGCCACATGGTACAGCAGAAAAGCGGCAATGACAGCTCCGCCCCAGCGCATGGTCACCACCGCGTAATTGGCTTCCGCAATGCGATAGGTGTCGTAATTCTGTGGCCGGGCCCGGGCCGCCATCATCTTCAGGGCAATGGCGGCCCAGATATGCAAGGCAATGGAAACCGTGAAGATCACGCGGGCGACCAGCAGGGCGTGGCCTTGTCCCAGCAGGGGGGTGCCCAAGGTCCGCAAACCTTCGGCATAGTGGTTGAATGCCTCCGGCCCGCCAAAGACTTTCAGATTGCCGTACATGTGCAACACCAGGTAACCGATCCAGATCAGCCCGGTGATGGCCATGATGATTTTCTTGCCGATGGATGAACGAAACAACACTGGAAGAGTTGGTCTCCTGCCTGGGCGAGGATGCCGCAGGCCCCCTGTGGACCCCGTGTCTACATGTTGGCCACGATGGCCTGGGCAAACTGGCTGCAGGACACTTTGACGGCGTCATCCATCAGGCGGTGCAAATCGTAGGTCACCGTCCGCTGGGCGAAAGTGCGGCCCATGGCGGCCACCAGGGCCGCGGCCGCTTCGGTCCAGCCCAGATGTCGCAGCATCATTTCACCACTCAGCAGCATGGAGGACGGATTCACCTGATCCAGTCCTGCATATTTGGGTGCGGTGCCATGGGTAGCCTCAAAAATGGCCCGGCCGGTTTCGTAATTGATATTGGCACCGGGGGCAATGCCGATGCCGCCGATCTGCGCGGCCAGGGCATCGCTGATGTAGTCTCCGTTCAGGTTCATGGTGGCAATGACATCGTACTCCGCGGGACGGGTCAGGATCTGCTGCAGAAAAGCATCGGCGATCGCGTCCTTGACAATCAGGCCGCCGGGCAGCTGCAGCCAGGGCCCCCCATCCAGCTCGACGCCTCCAAACTCGTTCCGGGCTACCTCGTAGCCCCAGGTGCGGAAGCCCCCTTCCGTGAACTTCATGATGTTGCCCTTGTGGACCAAAGTCACACTCTTGCGCTCGTTGGCCAGGGCGTAGTCGATCGCTGCCTTGACGAGCCGCCGGGTGCCTTCCATGCTGATCGGTTTGATGCCAATGCTGGATGTCTCGGGAAACCGGATTTTCTCCGACCCCATTTCGGTGCGCAGGAAATGCACGATACGCCGGGCTGCCGGTGTGGTGGCTTCCCATTCAATGCCCGCATAGATGTCTTCGGTATTTTCCCGGAAGACCACCATATCCACCAGTTCGGGATGCCGCACGGGACTGGGGACCCCAGCAAAGAATCGCACCGGCCGGACACAGGCATACAGATCCAGCTGCTGGCGCAAGGCCACATTGATACTGCGGATGCCGCCGCCCACCGGCGTGGACAGCGGGCCTTTGATGGCCACCAGGTATTTGTCTATGGCCGCCAAAGTCTCGTCCGGCAGCCACACTCCGTCTCCGTAGGCTGCCACAGCCTTCTCGCCGGCATAGATTTCCATCCAGGCAATCGCCCTGGCACCGCCATAGGCCTTGGCCACAGCCGCATCCAGGGCCAACTTGCTGGCACGCCAAATATCGGGTCCCGTGCCGTCGCCTTCAATGAAAGCCACTATGGGGTGGTCAGGCACCTGCAGGTCCGTGCCGTCGAATGTAATCCTGTGGCCGTGGGCCGGGACGGCAATGTACGTATCAGACATCTCGCTTCCTTGATGATCGCGTTGTCACAGTGAAGGGCTGGCAGCCGACCGGGGTCCAGCCTTTTCCCCCACAAATATAATATGGCCGGGGCGCAGCGCGGTCGTCATATCCGGCGGACAGGCACACCATGGCCGTGTTTCCGGATCCATCGCAGGGACAAGGCGCGTCATCCGCTCTCGCTCCATCTCGCCCGCTCCGGGACAGGTCAACCGTTTTGGTCAAACCATTTTTTCATGTAGCGGGCACATTCCATGACCGCCTCGTCTTCCGCGGTGGCATCTCCCACATCCAGATCCATTTCCATCGCCATGATGAACCGCTCCCGCCCCGCGGCAATGCGCTTGAGTTCGGCCAGCACCGGTGGAAAGTCTACATCGCCCATGCCGATCGGTACGGAACTGCAGACTCCCTCCACAACGCGGTAGTCCCGCACATGGGCATGGTAGGTATAGGCCGCCAGTTTCCGGGTGGCCACGAGCGGATCCTCATCCAGAATAAGCCAGTTACCGGTATCGTTATGCAAACCCACGTTGTCAGTCCCCAAGGTCTGGAAAATCTCCAGGAAATCATCACTGCTGAAGAAATCGTAATTCTCCGTTGTGACAATCATGCCGTACTCCCGGGCGGCTTCAGCCAGTTCCCCGATTTGGTCAATGGCGATCCGAATACGCCCGTCTCGCTTGACCCGGCCCCCGTAGCTGAAATAAAAAAGCCCCAACGGCGAGCCGAGATAGTGGGCCACTTCCAGATTGCGGATGCTGTTGGCGATAGGGCCGGCGGCCAGGTCCGCGTCCGCATGCAATCCCAATGTGCCGATGATAACCGTGGGCACCAGGTTAAGGTCTGCCAGGCGCAGCTTCAATTCCCTGAGGTAACCGATTTCCGTGGATGCCAGGGCCCCTACGCCAAAATCAATGCCCATGGGCTCGATCGACAGTGTCTGGGCCACGTGACTGACTTTGTCCAGGACAATGTCAATGATGGGGTGGTCCTGGGGCCTGCGCAGTTGCCGCCTGTACGAATCGGAAAGGATGCCAAGGGTCAAACTCATGCCGGATGCTCCTGAGAGGTAACAAGGGAAAAATGCTGTCGCGCAGCCGTCTATGCCAGGTGGGACTTCAGGTAGGGTACCTCGATGTCAAAAATGTCCCGCAAGGCCGACGACGGTACATGGGGTTCCAAAGTGACGTACCCGTCATACCCGTCGGCCTGGATGCGTTCCAGAATACGCTCTACATTGAAAGCCGCGTCGGGCAAGGCCACATAGCCAATCCAGGCATCTCGGCGGCCTCGCATCAGTCCGCCCTTGAAGCAGTTCCACTCTGCATTCCAGTGGATCCCGCCTTTGAGGTGCACATAGCCGATGAAGTCCTGCAACATCTCATAGGCATAAGGATAGGGTTCTTCATATGCGTGGTAGTAGTTGCACGGATCATACTGGGTCTTGAAGTGGGGCGAATCCACCGCTTCCAGAATATGCCGTACATCCTGTACCAGGCCGGATTCATCGTGCGCCTCGTTCTCCAGCACGATCACCACGTTTTGGGTGCCGGCGTAGGCCACCGCCGGCTTCATGGCCTCAATAAAGACTGCGGGGGGCATATGGGCCAGATAGCAGTTCACGACCGGTGCTCCCAGCGCCGCCGCGGTATCGACCGCGCCGGCCAGCGCGGCGGTGGCATTCGCCACTCCGCCTGAGGCCGTGCAGGTCCGCATGGCATTGAACCCCAGCGTGACACACGCACAATGCATGTCGGCTGCCGCATAGGCAGCCTTGGCCCCGTCGAGATCCTTGGATTCGTAGCGCTCCTTTTCCTCAGGCGTATCGCCGCCTGCCAGATTCTGGGGCCATATTTCCATGGCGTCCAGATCATAGGATTTTACAAATGCCAACGCCTCCGCCAGGGAATGCTCGCGGGCCAGCATCTGCCCGTTCAACGCCATTTTCATGTTCCGGTTCCTCTTGTAAGTCGCAGGATCTAGTACCCCAGCTCCACTACCGAGCCCGAGGTGGCCGCCTCTTCGATGGCATCCAGGAAGATCATGTCCTCCAAGGCTTCTTGCGCGGTGGGCGCATGCGGAGTGCCGTTCAGAATCGCGTCCGAATAGTGTTCGATTTCCTTCCAGTAATTGTGAAAGTGATCCAGACGCTGCAGGTTGGACTTGAAGTCCAGTTCATATCCGCCGGCATGGCACAGCAGATGCCCGCCCGGGTTCTGCGCGAAGCAGTCGTACACCACGGCTTTGCCTGCCGTGCCCATCACGGCCAACGTGCTGTCGTTGTGGGAGTAGCAGGTACTGATCACGCCCGGTATGCCATTTTCCAACTGAAACCAGCCCATCACGGTATCCGGCGCCGGGAAGTCTTTGGCCACTACGGTGGACATGTGGGCCGACACCCGGGCAACGCGGGAACCCAGCAATTCCCGAATGGCGAAGGCCAGATAGATGCCCGCATCCAGAAGGGGGCCCCCGCGGCGGCCGGTCCAGCGCCATGCACCAATCTTGTCCAGGGTATAGCCTTGCCATGCCGCGAAGGAGAAACTGGCATTTACCATGGCGATCTGTCCCAGAGTCCCGTTCCGGATGAGCCTTTTGGTCTCCCGAAAGGAATCCCCGAACCGGGACATGTAGGCGCACATCAGACGCACTCCGTGCGCCTCGCAGCACGCAATCATTTGGCGGGCTTCATGCGCATCAATGCAGAGCGGCTTCTCGCTCAATACATGCTTGCCCCGGGCCGCGGCCTCCAGGCAGACGGGAAGATGGACTTCATTGGGCAGGCCCAAATACACCACATCCAGTTCGTCCGACAGCAACAACTCCTTGTAATCGGCATGCAGCGCGACCCCGGAACCCCATCGTTCCTGTACCATATCCAGGCGTTCCGGCCGGATATCCGACACGGCCACCAGCGTGGCATTGGATGCCTTGTCAATGCCGGGCATGGCCTTGTCGAAGGCTATCTGCCCGCATCCGATGACTCCCCACCGCAACATGCGTTTGCTCCCTGGCACAACTATGATTCCACCCTGTTGATATAAACGTAGTAAGCCCCGAATGCGGCACCCACGCGGGGCACCAGAAAGGTTTGCAGGTGTACCGGCCCTTTCTCCAGTTCGAATTCAAAGACAACCCCTTTCTCTCGCCTGCCCACCGGGGCGGCAGCGTGTTGAGAGCCCACCCGAATGCGGGCCCGCCGGACATCAATGGCGGTCCCCCCGCCATAGCCTGAAGCAAAGGTCATCTCCGACAGGGTCAGCGGGGTTCCCGGTATGCCGCCGCAGAGAGCTCGATCTGCTTCGCGGGGCCATCGCCGCAACTCAAAACTATACCGACCGGACGTGGCAACTTGCAATTCCCAGTAGCCGTTGAAACGCAGGCCGGCCCGCACTTGATTCTGATTCCAGACACAGGCACAGTCCGGGTTGCGCCAATCATGGCTGTTCACGACCTGGGTCGGCACGCGGGGATCGCCGACAACGATCGGGATTTCGTGCAGGGCCTGGGCGGATACCCGTGCCCACCAGCCTTCATAGTCTTGCTGGAGCCGGGACACAATGTCCGGGAAAGCCGCCGCCACGTCCTGGGTTTGGCCCGGGTCAGCCTCCATGTCATACAGTTCCAGACCGTTCACCAGGCGCCACTGCTGCGTCATGACCGCGCTCTGTCGCCACTTTACGGGATAGACGAGCCGCTGCGAATCGGTAATCAGCGTGCGCGCGGGCCAGGAGCCCCGCTCGTTCTGCAGGAGCGGACCGAGACTGCAGCCATCCCAGTCCGGTGGCTGGGGCAATTCCAGTTCGCACAGGTCCAGCAGCGTGGGCATCAGATCCACATTGGCGGCCAGTTCCGGCACATCCCGGCCCGTGGACATGCCTGCCGCGGGCCAGTGCAGGAAGAACGGGACACGGTGGCCGCCCTCATAAGGCGATCCTTTCTGCCCTCTCATGCCCGCATTGTAGCCACTGGTTACGAAGTGGTCCTGATCCGTCCTCAGGCCTCCGGCCGAGCCATTGTCCGTCGTGAAAATGAGAATCGTGTTGTCCGCGAGCTCCCACTCCGCCAGCAGCGTGCGCAAAGCGCCAAAGTTTTCGTCGATATTGGTGACCATGCCATAGAACCTGGCCCGTTCCGGGTCCGCCGTCGGCGCCAGATAGGGTGCACTGTAGCGGGGATCCACCAGATGCGGACTGTGCGGCGCGTTGGTCGAAATCATGCAGAAAAAAGGTGCGTGCCGGTGGCGCTGTACAAAGGCGCAACCCTGCTGAAACCAGACATCGGTGCAGTAGCCCCTGAAATGCCGATGGGCCGTGCCGGTCCAGTACGAATCGTCGAAATAGCAGTTGCCCCAGTAGTCGGGGGTGTTACCCACGCCGCCGCCGCCATGGACTACCACTTCATCAAACCCGCGATCCTGCGGACGATAGGGATAGTTGTCTCCCAGATGCCACTTGCCAAACAGTCCCGTGACGTAGCCGTGAGCCCGAAACGCGTCGGCCAGGGAATATTCGTCCGCGCGCAGCAACGAACGGCCCCCAATGGTGTGCCAGACGCCGGTACTGTTCGCATAACGTCCCGTCAACAGACCTGCCCGGGTCGGCGCGCACGTGGGCCCCACATGATAGTTGGTCAGGCGCACGCTCTCACCATAAAACCCATCCAGATGCGGAGTCCGCACGATAGGGTTGCCATGGCATCCCAGATCGCCGTACCCCTGGTCATCTGTAATGACCAGGATCACGTTGGGCTGTGGCGGTTTCGGCATAACCTGAGGGTCCGGACAATGGGGCAAGCGGTGGGCGTCAACGTGCAATCAGTGTTGTGGCTGATCCCCCAAGGCGGACTGCAACTCGTTGAGTGTGTGCAACAGATCGGCCTGGACATTCGCGTAGGGGGCCAAATCGAACCGGTTATGCAATTCCTGCGGATCGGTGTGCAGGTCAAAGAGCTCCCATTCGGGGCGGGTGTCCTGATCGACAGCTCCGGTGCACCCCAGGGCGCGTCCGTAGTAATAGATCAATTTGTACCGGTCCGTCCGGACTCCGTAGTGGGCCGGGATGTGGAAATGGGCCAAATGCATCCAGTACCGGTAATACATGGCCTGCCGCCAGTCCGGGATCGCCTGTCCCCGGGCCAAGGAGGCGAAAGACCGGCCCTGCATCTCGGCCGGAACGGGAATTCCCGCCAGTTCCAACAGTGTCGGGGCGAAATCCACATTCAGGACCATCTCTTCCCGCACGGTGCCCGGAGCTATGGCTGCAGGATAGCGCATAAGGTACGGAATGCGAATGGATTCCTCGTACATGAACCGTTTGTCGTACCAGCCGTGTTCGCCCAGGAAGAAACCGTGATCGGCGGTATAGACAACGATGGTATTCTCGACCAGACCTTCTGCCTCAAGGTAGTGGAGCAGGCGTCCCACGTTTTCGTCAATGGCCTGCACACACCGGTAGTAGTTGCGGATGAACTCCTGATAATTCCAGGCTACTCTTTCCACATCGGCAGCACACGTGCCCGAGACCCGGGGCAAATGGTGCTGCAAATGCATGGTCGCGATCTGCGCGCGGGACATGGCCGCCGCCTGCGCTCTTTCCTGGTAATTGTCCCGCAGAGTCAACGGCTCGGGCACGGCAGTCGTGTAGCTGGACAAATGGCGAGGATGCGGCTCAAACGAATCGTGCGGGGCCTTATGCGCCAGGCAGAGAAAGAACGGCTGCGCGGCCTCCCGCTCCTCCAACCACTCCAGGGCAGAGTCGGTCAGGATATCGGTGACATACCCGGCGTTGGCTTTGACACGCCCCATTTCCAGCGTTTCGGGATCAAGGTAGGTCCCTTGTCCCGGCAATACGTTCCAGTAGTCAAATCCTCCTGGGTCCGAGTTGTTCCCATGTCCCAAATGCCATTTGCCAACCATGGCGGTCTGATATCCTGCAGCCTGGAACACCATGCCCAAAGGGGTCTCCCGGTCATGGTCAATGACGTCATTGAGGGTCTTGATGCCGGTAGTGTGGCTGTACTTGCCCGTCATGATGGAAGCCCGGGCCGGCGTACAGAGGGCATTGGTACAAAAGCAATTCTCCAAACGGAGCCCTTGTGCCGCCAGCAAGTCTACATGGGGAGTCCGGTTGTATCGTGCCCCGTAGGCGCCTATGGCGGCAGGAGCGTGATCATCCGCCACAATGAGAATGACGTTGGGACGAGGCATGGGCTACGAGCCGCCAGGCCGACAGAATAGGACCGAGAGAACGAGATCTTTGGTATTGTTAGGTATTGTAACAATCAGGGACGTGAGTCCCGCTCTTTACATTCTTCGGAATCCGGTGAGGCCATCGGGCACTCGCCGACCTGGGAAGGATGGATGGTTGCACTGAGAGCTCTGCATACCGACTACATTTGGCCCGTCTTGCTGGTGGTGGCCCTTCTCTATGCCATAGCCCTGATCATGGGACTGGTACAGAAAGGTGCATACGGCCCATTGCAGAAGCTGGGCGGGCGGTTCCTGCTGATCCTGATGGACCTGCAGCTGCTGGTGGGATTGGTACTGTACGGGGTGCAACAGCGCTGGCAGGGCGCCGATATCCTGCGCAGCTATGAGCATCCTTTTCAGATGATTGTGGCCATCGTGGTGTTCCATGTCGGCTACAGACAGGTAGGCAACACCCAGGACGAGCGGAAGAAGCTGCGCAACGCCTTGATCTGGATGCTCACATCCCTGATCATTCTGGGCTTGGGACTGATCCGCATCAAGGGATGGATGGGAACATGAACGAACTATGGTTCTCCGGTCTGGCCACGGCCCATCGCATCTGGACCGTTCCTTTCGGGCTGCTCGCAGCGGCTACGATGGGCGTCCTGGCCTATTCCATGATCGGCAAGCGTCCCCTGGCTTCGTACTTTCCGTTATTGAACCGCGTGTTCCTGGTGTCACTGGACATGCAGTGGATGTTGGGAATCCTGAACTGGGCGGCGGCTCAACAGTGGCAAAGCCCCTCGCCGCTGGTGGCCTTTCGGCATCCCATTCTCATGACCGCAGTCTGGATCATGTACCGCTACGGGAATCGGAAGATGAAAACCGCTGACGGAGAGCAAAACAGGATCCGCGACGGTTTTGCCTATTACCTGCTGTCGGGGATCTTCACGATTGTCGGGGTGTGGCAGATCCTCAACCCTTGACCGGCGACTGGCGGAGGGACAGGGCGCACACTACGCCCGCCGAAAGGCCAGCACTGCGTTCTGGCCGCCGAACCCAAAAGCATTGACCAAGGCTGTGTCCAGCGGGGCCGCCCGGGCACAGTTGCCCACCACGTTCAGTTCGATTTCCGGATCGGGAGTATAGCCGATCGTGGGCGGGATCATGCCCGTCTCCAGGGCCTTGACAGCTGCCACGGCACTGTGAGCGCCCGCAGCACCCAAAGAGTGTCCGATCATGCTTTTGACACTGGTAACCGGTATCTCTCGCCCGTGTTCCCCGAAAGTGCGGTGAATGGCCTGGCACTCCGTCTTGTCGTTCAGGATCGTCCCCGTGCCGTGGGCAAAAATGACATCGACTTCACCGGGACCCAGACCTGTATACTGCAAAGTCCGGGTCATGGCGCGCGCTGCCCCTGTGCCCAGCGGATCCGGGGCTGTAATGTGGTAGGCATCGCTGGTCAGGTATCCGCCCAAAAGCTCGGCGTAGACACGGGCCCCCCGGGCTTCGGCATGCTCGACAGTTTCCAGAATCAGGACGCCGCATCCTTCACTCGGGGCAAAGCCATCCCGATCCACGGAAAAAGGCTTGCTGGCCTGCTGCGGTTCCCGGTCCTCGGTCAAGGTCCCGATACGGCCAAAAGAAGTGACGATGGACTTCTCCAGCGCGGCTTCACAGCCACCGGAAATGATGGCGTCCGCCTCCCCGCGTTGTAACACATGGAAGGCCTCCAGCAGCCCGTAACTGCCTGAAGCACAGGCCGCGGTGCTGGTAATGGCTGGTCCCTGGGCTCCCGTCTCAATGGAAACCAGACAGCTGACCGCATTGCTCATGCTGGAAGGCACCAGCATGGGTTGGATCTTTTTCCAGCCTCCTTCCTTCAGATTCATGCCCGCCTGAATCACTTCCACAATGCCGCCGGCACCGGTACCGATGACGACGCCCACGCGCTCGCTGTTTGCAGGCGAAATGACGAGCCCACTGTCTTGCAAGGCAATCTGGCTGGTCGCGATGGCGATCTGTGTGGACCGGGCTGTTCGCCGGATCACCTTGCGGGCCATGAACCGCGCCGGTTCAAAACCCTTCACTTCACAGACAAACTGGTACGGCATGTCCTCCGGATCGAAAGCTTCGACCCGGTGCGCGCCATTGGTCCCGGCCAGCAAGCTGGCCCAGTATTCCTCCACGGTATTGCCGATCGGGGTGATGGCACCCAGACCGGTCACGACGATTCTCTTCATAGGCAGCCAACGCAGCGGAGCAAGATGCGGGCGAGTATATCACTCGAGCGGCAGGAGAGTACGCCGCTCTCCGATGACGGCGACACTCCAGCCCACCAGGGTACCGGCCTCGTTCTGCAACTGGTACCAGTCATATCCACCCTGATGAACAGGCCCGTCAATGACCAGGAGTTCTGTATCGGCTTCCAGCGTTGCCAGCTGCGGACTGGACACGCCCGGATCGCGCCTTATGTTGAGAGCTGCAGTTACGCGCACGATATCGCCCCGTCTCGGGTTGCGGTTCGCAGGAACTCGCATATTGGCGACCGGGGCCAGATATTCCGTCCCCTCCCGTCCCTCTGCAACCATGCCTTCATAGAGTTCATCCAGTGTCCTGATGCGCCACCAGAAGAGATCCTCGCTGGTAAACGGTCCTTCCAGTACTTCAACGATATCCCCGGGCGAAAGTTTCCCGACTTCGTTGGCCACGGTAGAAGAAAACTCGCGGACATTGATGCCGGCATTGGCAATCACCTGGGCCCGCTCTCCGATGACCAGGGGGATATTCGAAATCGCCACGGCCAGGCCCAGGTTGTTCTGAGCGGCGGATGTGCCGCCCAATCCCCGCTCGGTCTGCGCATCCACCCTTTCCGGTACAGGAGTGGGAATCGTAATGGGGGTGCTGGTAGGAATGACTCTGGGCGCTGCCGCCTCGGCGTCAACCGATTCGGTCGATCCGCGGGCGGTAAAAGTGCCGCAGGCCAGAATGGGAATGGACAAGGCCACGGCCAAGAGACCCAGCCACCGCCCCCCCCGTAATGCAACCGACCAGGACAAGGCACAAGAGACATCTGACAGATGTCGAGAAACCTGACTCACAGTTCGATGGTTCTGACCCAAGTAAACTCCGCGAGGTCGCAGAGGGATTCGTACACGGCAACCGACAGTTTTTCATCGGTACCGATGACCATTATAGCCTGCTGCCGGGGTGCCTTACGGCCCACATGCATAAAGCTGATATTGACATCGGCCTCGCCCAGCAGAGTGCCCACCTGACCAATCATGCCCGGGCGATCGATATGAGAAGTGAGCAGAATATGGCCCTGGGCGACAAACTCGACCCAAAGATTATCTATGGCCACGATATTGGGTTCTCCGTGCAGCAGGGCCCCCCGTACTGTCCATCGCTTCTCTTCCGTGATGGCTGTCATGGTGAGCATATTCGTATAACGATGCCTGTGCTGCGCCTGTTTGCGCTCCACCAGATTCATGCCGCGCTGGGCGGCCAGACGCTGGGCGTTGATAACATTGACCCTTTCTTCCAGCACGCCGGCCAGAGCCCCTTGTACAGCCCCGGCCAGAATGTAGGACATGTCCATTTCGGCAATGGGCCCGTGGGTGGTGACCTCGATTTGTTTGGCCCCCTGCGTTTCCACTTGCGTGAGAAAACGTCCCAGGCGCGTCGCCAGATCGATGTAGGGTACCAGGACTTCCAGGTCCCGAGGGGGCACGATGGGCGCATTGACCGCGTATTGCGCCTGACCGCCTCGCAGCACATTCTGGATCTGGAGACATACGTCTCGGGCAACTCGATTCTGGGCTTCGTGCGTACTGGCGCCGAGATGGGGTGTCAGAACAATATTGGGGTGATCCCGCAAAGGGTTTCCTGCCGACAAGGGTTCCTCTTCAAAGACGTCAAGGGCGGCTCCCGCCAGTCTGCCATCTGCAATGGCCTGGACCAACGCAGTCTCGTCCACCAGTCCGCCGCGGGCCACATTGAGAACCCGGGCCGTGGTTTTGACCTTGGCCAGTTCGGCGGCTCCCAGCAAGTGCATGTTGGTCTTGGTCAGAGGCACGTGCACCGAGATGAAATCGGATTCCCGCAGGAGGGTGTCCATATCCACCAGTTGCACCCCGTGCTGACTGGCGTAGTCCGTGGCGACAAAAGGATCCGTGGCGATGACTTGCATACCCAGTTCCCGCACGACTTTGACGACCTCCAGGGCCACCCGTCCCAGACCAATCGTGCCAAACACCTTCTCACGCACTTCATGCCCAATCCAGCGGGTTTTCTCCCAATTGCCTTGCCGAATGTCGGCATCGGCCTGGGGCACGTGGCGCGCCATGGCCATCAACATGGCAATGGTATGTTCCGCCGCCGCCACGGAATTCCCGGTCGGGGCATTGACGACCAGTACCCCACATTCTGTGGCGACTTCCAGGTCAATGTTGTCCACGCCCGTACCGGCCCGGGCCACAACCTGCAGTCGCTTGCCGGCCCGGATGACCTCTGCCGTCACCTCCGTTCGGCTGCGTACTATCAGGGCATCGTACGCAGGGATGACTTGCAGCAGTTTCCGGGGTGAAATCCTCGGGCAGTCATGCACTTCAAATTCGGAGTCGGTCTGCAACGGTTGCAACCCTGCAGCGGACAATTGATCGGCAGCTAATACCTTGTACATAGTGAAATTTGCGCCAGCCCCCTACATGGCTTCCGGCGCGTCCACCCCCAGGAGATAAAGCACACGGGCCAGTACAATGCGGGACGCTGCACACAAGAGCAGGCGCCCCCGGGTGAGGTCGGGATTTTGTGCATCCAAGACACGGCAGTCCCGATAGAATGCATTGATGGTGGACGCGATCCGCACGGCGTAATAGGTCAGGTTATGCGGTGAAAGGCGCTTCACTGCCAGCTCGAGCTCTTCATCCCAGCTCAGCAGAACCTTCATCAAGTCCATTTCCGCCTCGTGGTGCAGCTGAGCCTGCACCACAGCTTCCAGATCAGCCTCTTCCGGGACCACAGCCAGCCCGGCTTCAGCGGCCCGCTTCAGAATGGAACAGAGACGGGCATGACTGTATTGCACGAAGTACACAGGATTGTCCTGATGCTGAGCCTTGGCTTCCACCAGATCGAATTCCAGTACACTCTCCGGAGCCCGCGTCAGCAGCATAAAACGCACGGCATCCGCACTGACTTCCGAGACTACTTCCCGCAGGGTCAGAAATTGACCGCTGCGTTTGCTCATGGTTACTTCAACGCCTTGGCGCGCCAGTTTTACCAGGTCGTACAGCACAATGTGCAGCCGTTCCGGCTCCAGCCCCAAGGCCTGCATGACCGCCTGCATGCGGGGCACGTGGCCCTGATGGTCTACCGACCATACATCCACGACCCGGTCAAACCCTCTTTTTTCCAATTTGTCACGGTGATACGCCACGTCCGCGGCAAAGTAGGTGGGCGCTCCGTTGCTGCGCACCAGCACAATGTCCTGATCCATCCCCGCGTAGCGGCTGGCCGCAAACCACACCGCCCCGTCTCTTTCATAGGTAGCACCGGCAGCCGCAAGGCGGTCTATCCCGGCTTGCACTTCCCCGGCGTCGTGCATCGCCTGTTCACTGAACCATCGATCGAAATGTATCCCGATGAGCGAGATTTCATCCCGCACATCCGCCAATACAATGTCCAACGCCAGGGGCCGTAGCCGGGGTAGGGTTTCCGCCCAGGTAGTCTCGACAAACTGCCCTCCGATCCTGTCGGTCAGTGCTTGGGCATACGCCTGCATGTATGCGCCCCCATAGCCATCCGCGGGCACCGCGGCATCGCGTCCGTGATGCTGCAAATAAGCGGCATGCAGGCTTTCCACAAAAACATCAAACCGGGCACCGGCATCGTTTACGTAGAATTCCCGTTGCACGCTGTAGCCGGCCGCTTCCAGGATGCGCGCGATGGTGTCACCCAGTACAGCATTGCGCGCCCCGCCGAAGTGCAAGGGGCCGGTTGGATTGGCACTGATGAATTCCACCTGGCAGGACTTGCCCTGTCCCATGGCCAACATTCCGACTCTTTCGGGAGCCCTCAGGATCCGGGCGGTCTGGGTCCGAAACCAGTCCGGGTCCACGGTCATGTTGATGAACCCCGGACCTGCAATGTCTGTGGCCACCAGCAAGCTCGCGGCGGGCCAGCAAGCGCTGATCTGCGTTGCCACGGTCCGGGGCGGCAGTCTGGTGCCTTGCCGGCGCAGCTGGGCCGAGAGGACCAAAGCCGCATTGGTACTGAAGTCGCCCAGGCCCGGCCGGTTGGGACGCATGATTTCTATACCGGTATCGGTTGCGACCTGCCAGTTCTGTTGTGCCGCGCAGGCCTGCACGGCGGACAGCACTTCATGCCGTACCAATGAAATCAAAGTGGACATGCTTGAGGAGACGGGGAATTTCAGGGGGATGGAGCAAAGAGCACCGGAGTCAGCTCCTGCCAGTTGGATCCGTATTCTACGTCCACTTTCAGGGGCACCTTCAAACGAAAGGCCCGTTCCATGGCCTGCCGGGTCAACCGGGCCAAAGGCCACATTTCGGCTTCCGGGGTTTCCAGAATCAGTTCATCATGCACCTGCACAGTCATCCAGCCTGTCACCTGGGAGTGCTTGAGCGCCAAATCCAGATCGCGCATGGCCATTTTGAGAATGTCGGCCGCACTGCCTTGGACCGGGGCATTGATCGCGGCGCGTTCCAACTGGGCTCTTTGCGGCCCGGGCAGTTTCCGGTTCTGCAGCTCGGGGAAGAGTCGCTTGCGGCCGGTAATGGTTTCCACGTAACCGTGCGTCGTGACCTGGCCTACCAGGGACTTGATGAACTGCTCTACCCTGGGATAGGTCCGAAAATAGCGGTTCAGAAAGTCCTCGGCTTCCTCCAAATTCATCTCCGTGCGGGAGCTCAGGCCAAATTTGGTCACGCCGTAGATCGTGGCAAAATTGATGGTCTTGGCCAGATTCCGTCTCTTGGAGTCCACTTCCGACAACGGCATATCAAAAAGTTCCGCCGCGGTGATAGCGTGAATATCCTGCCCGTCGGCAAAGGCCCGGATCAGGCCGGGTTCATCCGCCAGGTGGGCCAATACGCGGAGTTCAATCTGGTTGTAGTCGGCGGCCACCAGGATGTGGCCGGGGGCCGCGACAAAAGCCCGGCGGATGCGCCGGCCCTCCTCGGTACGAATGGGAATGTTCTGCAGGTTGGGATTGGCGCTGCTCATGCGGCCTGTGGCCGCGCCCGTCTGATGAAAACTGGTGTGCACCTTGTGGGTCTCCGGATCGCACAGTTCCAACAGACTCTCCACATAAGTGCCCTGCAGTTTGTCCAGTTGGCGAAACTGCAGGATGGTCATCAGGGCTTCTTCCTGCCGCGGGTCCAGCTCCATGACCCGGGCCGCCAGATTCTCCAGCACGCCGGCGGCCGTACTGTAACCGCCCTTTTTCAGTTTTTTGAGGCCTTGGGTGGGCAGGGCCAGACCGTCTGCCCCGAACAGCGCATCGCTCAATTGGTAGGGGCTGCGCAGCGAGAACTCGCGCCCCACCAGGTCATACATGTGATGGGCCAGGTCGGTCAACCGGGCCTCGAATTCCTGCTTCAGCACGCCGAGATAGTTCCGGTCCACGGTCAGGCCCTGGATTTCCATGTCAGCCAAAATGGGAATGAGCGGCAGTTCGAGATCGACATAGAGGGCCCAAAGCCCGGTCTCCTGCAGCTCGGACCGGAATTTCGTGAACAGCTCAAAAGTCTGGGCGGCATCGTCACTGGCATAGGGGGCCGCCTGGTCAATGGCCACCTGGCGCATGGTGATCTGTTTGCGGCCGGTGCCGATCAGATCCTGGATGGGCTGCATGAAAACTCCCAATTCCGAGAGAGCCAAAGCCTTCAATCCCAGATGCCGGCGACTGGGGTCCAGGACCCAGGCCATGATCATGGTGTCGTGCAGTGTACCCTGGACGGTCAGTCCATGGCGCCGGGCGAGCAGCAGATCGAACTTGGCATTGTGGGCCACTTTGGCCCTCTCGGGATGCGCCATCACGGGAGCCAGGGCAGCCTGCACTTCCGCCCACGGCAACTGATTGCCAAACTGATGCCCTACCGGGATGTAGGCTCCGGTGCCGGACCCCCAGGAGACTGATATACCGACCAACTGGGCTGTCACGGGATCGGCCGAAGTGGACTCGAAGTCGAAGGCCAGCAACGGACAGGCTGCCAATTCCTGCCGGAGCGCCTGCAAGGCGTCGGACGTCCGCACGGTCCGGTACCGCTCTGTGCGCTGGGACAGACGGGCCGCACGCGCCTCGTCTGATAATATGGAGGTTGACAGGGCCTCTTCGTGTTCTTCCAACAGTTCATGGAACGCAACCAGAGTGGAATTCAGCCCCAACTTGCTCAGGTGCCGGGCTACCGCGGCCTGATCGGGCGCAAATGGCTGGGCCTGTGTCCACTCAAAAGGGAAATCCAAATCGCACACGATACGGACCAGGTCCAGATTGAGCTCCAATTGCGCTTGACTTGCCTGCAGATTGTCCCGCAGTTTCGGGCCCTTCACCTGATCCAGATGCTGAAAGATGCCTTCGATGCTGCCAAATTGTTGCAGCAATTTGACGGCTGTCTTTTCCCCCACTTTGGGGACCCCCGGAATGTTGTCGGAGCTGTCCCCCTGCAACGCCTTCATCTGGATGAACTGTTCGGTCGTCACACCAAAGCGGGACTGCACTGCCGCCCCATCGTATTCGCGGTCTCCGGCGGCGTACCGGCCTGAGGCGCCATAGACGATCGTGATCTGATCGGTGGCCAATTGAAAGAGGTCACGGTCTCCAGTGCGGACAAACACCTTCATGTCGGCGGCAGCGGCCCGCCGGGACAGGGTGCCGATCACATCGTCGGCTTCGTAGCCGTCCTGGGTGACCAGGCAAACCCCCATCTCCCGGAGGAGGGTCTGGATGTGTCCGATTTGGCTGTGCAGCTCCTCCGGCATCCGCTCCCGCGTCGCCTTGTAGTCCGGGTAGCGCTCATGGCGGAAGGTATGGTCCGGATCAAAGGCCACCACCAGGTAGTCGGGCCGGTAATCCCGCACCAAGGAGAACAGTTGCCGCAGAAATCCAAAAATGGCCCCGGTCGGTTCCCCGGTCTGGCGCGCCGTCAGACCGGCCTGGAGCATGGCGAAATAGGCGCGATAGGCCTCATAATGCCCGTCGATCAGGATGCAGGTTTTCATGGTACAGAGCGATCTTTCCCACGGCGGACCGCCAGATCGCCTTTCTTGATCAATGCGCTGATGCGGGGATCCGCAGCCAGGCTGGCTTTGGCTTTCAGGCTGCGTCCCGCATCCAGGCGCAGGCGCCCTGTCGCCACTTCCAGGATAAAGTTGCGGGAAGACTGGTTGATCAGGGTGATCACTTCACCTTTGTTGTGCATCCAGGTTACGCCATCGTACCGCTTGTCCATTGTATCCGTCCGGTTAGGATTGAATGTGCTTGGTATCCGTCGAAGTCAGACCGGATTCTGGAGAGTGAAACACACTTCTGCCCACATGCCGATCCCAGAAAGACCATACGGTCAGTAACCCTATGCTACACAAACCGATGAGTGCAACCGGCCATACACTGGTTGCAGGTTGGCCCAAGGTGATGATTACCGTCAGCAAACAATGCAACGTGAGCATCCATTCCCAGAACAAAAAACGGTTTTCCAGGGGACGCGTGTCGCTCGTGTACAGGGCCTTGCCAGCACTCTTGGGGGTACGTTGAAAGGGACTCTGCTTGCCTCTCAATGCCTCCCACACGGCAATGGAGATAGCCAGACAAAATCCCACGCCCACCAGGGACAGAGTCATCAAAACCGGGATGCTTTGCCACCAGCGCCGGGGACAGAGACGCCACTGCCCGACACTGACCACAGCGATGGGACCTAATCCCACGGCCATCGCATACAGGGACCAGGCAGGCGGTGCTATCTGCAGCAATGCCATCGGCAAAGCCAGCACAATGAGACCCAACAACAGAGACTGCTGCAAATATGAACCGATATGCAGCAGGGCCTGTATGCGTCGTCCCCATCCAATTCTCCGGGACTGCAACAAAGGCACAAACAACTTTGCCAAGACCTGGATACTGCCTTTGGCCCAACGAAACTGCTGGAGCCGCAGTTCGGCCGGTCGTACAGGCGCATCCGACTTGACTTTCACCGACCCCAGGTAGTCACCCGGCCACCCGGCCAGTTGGGCCAGATAGGAGAGATGCAGGTCCTCGCACAACGTCGCTCCGGACCAACCCCCCACTTTGGGATCTTCAATACAGGCCCGCCGCCAGACTCCGGCGGAGCCATTGAATCCAAACCACAGATCGGCCAGACTGCGGGCCACGACCTCTACCGCAAAATGTCCATTGATGGCCAGGCTGATGGATTTGGCAATGAGCGATTCGTGGGTATTGACCACATGCCATCGGGTCTGCACGAAACCAATGTGATGGTTCTCCGGTCTGGAGAGGTACCCGATCGTCTTCCGCAGAAATTCCGGTTCAGGCTGGAAGTCGGCATCAAAAATGGCGAAGAATTTGCCCTGCGCCTGCTCAAGGCCCCATTGCAAGGCCCCCGCCTTGTATTCGCTGCGCAGTTCCCGGTGGAGATATTGGATATTGATCCCCTGACTTTGCCAGAACCGGACGCGCGCGCGGGCCAGGTACTGGGTTTCGTCCTGTGAATCATCCAGTACCTGGATTTCCAGCTTGTCCGCGGGGTAATCCAGAACGGCACAAACATCAATGATCCGTTCGGCCACCGCAATTTCGTTGTACAACGGCAACTGTACCGTGACCGGAGGCCAGTGCTTCGGCTCAGGCCATTCGGTGGCCGCGAGCGGCCGGCGGGTGCGGGAACTCCGGCGGAAAGTCCGCCACACCATCCAAAACGAGTTGCAACCAAAGAGGGCAAAACCCAGCACCAGCAGGGACCAAACGACTGTCAGCAAGTAGCCCAGTCCAGCCGGTAGATCCAGTGGAAGCATGATACTCTTCAGTTCCCGCCAGGCTGCAGCACATTTCCCGGTGCCCCGAAACGTGCCGGTCCATTCTACCCGCATCCGGCCTGTCCGGATGCGGAAGTCATCCGTTTGCGCTAGTCCCCTTCTTCCTGCACCCGATGTTCCGCGACGATCCTGGAAATCAGGTGATTGGGTACCTCTTCATAGCGCAAGAACTCAATTTCGTAGGTACCGCGCCCCTGGGTCATGGAGCGCAAATCGGTACCGTAACGCATGATTTCGGCGAATGGCACCTCGGCTTTCACAATGGAACGGCTTTCGGCCTGATCCATGCCCAGCACCCGGCCCCGGCGATTGTTCAGATCCCCCATGATATCCCCCATGTTGGCTTCGGGGACCGACACGGTCAGGGCGTAGATTGGCTCCAGCAAAGTGGCGCCCGCCTGATCGGCCGCTATCTTGAACACCTCCCGACCGGCAATCTGAAAGGCGATGTCCTTTGAATCCACCGGGTGTTCCTTGCCATCGTAGACTACCACCCGCAGGTCTACTGCGGGAAAACCGGCCACAACGCCTTCGGCCATGACCTGATGTACACCCTTCTCAATGGAGGGGAGGTAGGTGCTGCTGATAGCACCGCCAAAGACTTCACTCTCAAAGGCGAAACCGGTGCCCCGTTCCATAGGCTCAACCCGCATGTGGACTTCGGCAAACTGGCCCGCTCCGCCCGATTGCTTCTTGTGCCGGTAGTGGGCCGAGCCCACCCGTTGCACGGTTTCCTTATAAGGCACTTTGGGAATCGAGGTGTCCACCTTCACACCGAACTTGGTTTCCAGCCTTTTGATCGCAACATCCACCTGAATGTCGCCGATACCTTGCAAAAGCGTCTGTTTGGTTTCCGCCACCTGGGCCACGGTGAGGGTGGGGTCCTCTTCGGCCACTTGATGCAAAGACTGCCCCAGCTTGGCGCTGTCCGCCTTGGTGGCGGGCGCCACCGCCATGCTGAACAGCGGCTTGGGGAATGCGATCGGAGCCAGCGACAAGGGTTGTTCCGGATCTGCCAGCACATCCGCGGTCGTCAGATCCATCAATCGCGTGACTGCACAAATGTCCCCGGCTCCCGCGTCATCCACACCCTCCAGCGTCTTGCCCGCAATGGAGTGGAGATTTACGATCCGCTCTTCTGTGCCGGTTGTGGCCACCTGTACCCTGTCTCCCTTTTTGAGAATGCCGCTGTACAGACGCAGGTAGTTGATGCGTCCCACATAGCGATCAATGATGGTCTTGAAAGCCCGTGCCACCAGCGGCGCCTTGGTGCCTGCCTCTGCCGGGCCGCTGTCATCGGCCCAGGGCACCTCTGCGCTGTCCGCAGACGGCACTACCCAATGCAGGGCCGTGCCGAGGACCTGCATGCCGATATTGGTCAGGGCCGAAGTACTGAACACAGGCGTCAGCAGGCCTTCTGCAATCCCTTCCTCCAAGCCTTGCTGAATTTCCGCGGCCGTCAGTTCCTCGTCTTCCAGGTACTTTTCCATCAGGTCATCATTGCACTCGGCGGCGGCCTCAACCAGCAAGAGACGAAACGTTTCCACCATGTCCTGCATGGTGTCAGGTATGTCCGCCTCGGTGTTGTCCGCGCCCATGCAGGCCTTTTCGGTTACCAGATCCACAACGCCCTGGAGGGCCGGACCTTCCCCCACCGGTATGGTGACGGGCACCAACGTTGTACCGGTACACACATTCTGGATACTCTCCCAGGTGCGTTCCCATTCGGCATTTTCCCGATCCAGCTTGTTGACCACGATGACACAGGGCTTGCCCGCCTTCTGCACCTGATTCCAGGCCAGTTCAGTTCCGACCTCGGCACCGGCCACGGCATCCACCAGAATGACCGCGGTCTCGACCACGCTGAGACCGCAAATGACTTCCCCCTGGAGACTGGGATCGCCCGGCGTATCCACCACATTGACCTTGATGTCGTCCTGCACGTACGGGGCCACGCTCAATCGCAAGGAAATGCCGCGGGCGACTTCTTCCTCATCCCAGTCTGAAACCGTGGAGCCTTCCGTGACGTTGCCCATGCGGTCAATGGCCCCGCCGTTGAACAGCAGCGCTTCTGTCAAGGTGGACTTGCCCGAACCACTGTGTCCCAGCAGCACGACGTTTCTGATTTGGGTGGCATCTAAAGGCATGGGGGTCACAGCTCCTGGCTATGCGTGCGTTCCGCTACCGGGCAACTCGGCGGTAGCGGAAATCGGATCCGAAATGGTAGCGTATCATTGTAAGGTTTTTCCGACCGGGGTACAACAGTTGGCACAATCCAGGATCACGGGTCATGGCAACGGGACAGCGTGCACAGGCCTGCCGGCCCTGTTGTCCTGTCCTGCCCCGTGACATGTTGGCCCCCTCTTTCAGTGCTCCATGAACACCTTGTACCAAGAAATTCGGGAACAGCCCCAGCGCATCCGCGACTGTCTGTACCAAAGCACGACCCCGCTGGAAGCCTACATCCGGGCCGCGGGACGCCGCGGCATTACAAACCTGACCCTGGTCGCCCGGGGGACCAGTCGCAATGCAGCTCTGTACGGGCTGTATCTCTTTGGAAGCCGGCACCGCATGCCGGTGCACATCATGCAGCTGGGTCTTCCGTCCTTTCTGCACGCCTTGCCGCTACATGCCCATACCGGCGTCTTGGGTATCAGTCAGTCCGGTTCCAGTGCAGACCTGTGCAAGGTCATGGAGCAGGCCCAGGCGGCAGGCTGTCTGACCTTGGCGGTCACCAACGCCGCGGCAGGCAAAATGAATCGGTTTGCCGACCATGTCCTGAACATTCAGGCCGGGCCTGAATTGGCCACAGCCGCCACCAAGTCCTTTGTAAACCAGATGGTGGCACTGGCATTGCTGAGCGAGTGCATGATGCATGGCACCGGACAAGCCCGGAAAGAACTGCAGTTGCTGCCGGCGGTCGTGCAGGCCGTACTGGACCGCGAATCAGAAATCCGGCAACTGGGCCGGGAGTTGGTCATGCTGCAGGATGTGCTGGTAATCGGTCGGGGGTTCAATCATGTGGTGGCGTCCGAAACGGCCTTGAAGCTACAGGAAATCGCCTATGTCCGGGCCATGCCGTTCACCAGCGCCGACTTTCTGCATGGGCCCATTGCCTTGCTCAGCGAACAGGCGGCCGTGCTCTGCATTGATGCCGGATTGCAGGACAACAGTCACTTTGTGGCGATTCGAAAGCAGGTACAGAACACCGGCAGCACGTTGTACGCGGTCTCCCATCGTCCCGAGCAATGGCCGGAAGCAACCCATGTGCTGTCACTGCCTCCTATGGCGGCCCTGCCTGATTTTCTGTGGCCTTTTCCGGCCATGATCACGTGCCAGTTGCTGGCCCTGCATCTGGGGTTGGGCAAGGGGCTGGACGTTTCCCATCCCCGCTATCTGACCAAGGAGACTTCCACCGACTGATGGGGCGCGCGCCGGTATCGTCCTCCCGCCGCTATCTGGCCCTGCAGCCCGGCCCATGGCCGGGGTCCCCGGAAACACAGTCTGGCCCGTTTCCTGCTCCGCCGGAAAGAAGAAAACGGCTCAGCTGAAGCCGAGCCGTTTTCCGGTTGCGTATCGGCACCGGGTTCTCTGTGGCCACACCCAGGCTGTTCTCTCCACGGCCGCACCGGGCCCAGGATGCAGACACCCAAGGGGCATGCCCCACCGGTTTTCTCTACATATCCGGGAAAATCAAAGTGATGGTCACGTCCGAAATTTGCAGCAGCGGCAGCACATTGCTGACCAGACCCAGAACTTCACCCACGCCGGCCAAAGTCGGTGCGGCTTCCTGAAGGGCCATCAAACTCTCGATTTCCCCGTTGTTCCATGTGAAGATCGGGAGCCCGTGCCCGTTGATTGCAATGGCCAAGCCGTTTTCCGCAGTGTTGACCTGCAATTCCTTGACCCCACCCAACGTCATCATGGCCACGGTCTCCGGCGGCAGGCCCAGCGTACCCTGTGCGTCAAGCAGTCCCTCGACCAGGGCTTGATTCAGTTCGCCTACAGACCAACTGCCATCTTCGGCCAAGAAGATGGGTACCGATATGCGCGGTTGCTGCTGTACGCTGGCCAGAAAGTTTTCGACGCCCTCCATGCTGCTATGCATGGGCTCTATGATTAGGGGAATGGGTGCGGCACCGGCCGCGACCGGGAACTTGACAATGACCCCAATCCCCAAATTGTCCAGCACGGGGGCCAAGGCGCTCACGATGGGAGCCAGATCCCCCAGGGCTGTCAAGGCCGCGCCCTGGGCCATCTCTTCCATAATGCTGGAGATGTTGCCCAGACTCTCGCTGTCGTACTGCATGGAGCCCAGGAAAGGCAATCCGTTTACGCGCAGTGTCAGACCCGCGGGATGCATGTCTATGCCGATGTGCTGCACATTGAGCGCCGCCAACGCCTGCACCGAATCGGCCGGGAAGGTCACGCCCTGTCCCCCGGTCAATTCCTCAAGACCGAACCCGCCAATGCTGGTCGACCCATCGTTTGCGACATCCAGCACAAGCGATGGCAGATCGACCACCAACTCGTCGTCCCCGGCCATTGCAGCGGTCTGGCCGCCGCCAGGACGGGGGGCACAGCCCGCTACCACCAGCCCCAATATGCAAATCAACGCCAACTCTCGAAACCGATTCTTCATGCTTGACTCCTGTTGAAAGATGGTTGCTTCGCCTTTACAATCTGGCCTAACGCGATTCCCATTCCGCCCGGAACCGCCGAATCTTCCGGATTCGGGGTGTTCGCGGACACACCGGATTTTTCACTCTATCCGTAGTGATTCAGATTTGCTAAGTCTATACCAAACCGCCTGATAATGTCTCATTGAAAAAGCCCGTTCCAGGTGGGAAGTGGTGGGTCTCGCAGCTGCGGACTGCCGTCTGGCCCCTGCTTCGCCTGGCTGCCACCCAGCCGTTCTCATGCCCCGCGATGCTTCCCAACAGGCTACCCCAGGTGCGCTGGTCCTGATTTTGACCGAAGGCGAGAAGCGGTATCTGTTGCGGATCCAGGCCGGTCACCGGTTGCACTGTCACATTGGCGTGGTGGAACACGACAGTCTGATAGGGCAGTCCTTTGGCACGGTGGGCCATTCCCGGACCGGCAAGCCGTTCTTGCTCCTGGAACCCGATTTGCAGGACCTGATGCAAAGAGTCAAACGGGCGACGCAAATTATTTATGCGAAAGATGCGGCGCTGATCATGCAGCGCCTGGGACTGAAACACGGCAGCACTGTGCTGGAAGCGGGTACCGGCAGCGGTTCGCTGACTACGGCGCTGGCCTGGACCGTAGGCGTCACGGGCAAGGTCCTCACCGTGGATGGGAACGTGGAGGTGCAGCGCCTGGCAGCCCAGAATCTGGAACGCTTTGGACTGCTGACCCAGGTTGAGCTGCACCCGGGCTATCTGGAGCATTGTGATCTCGCCGTACAAGTGGATGCCGCCATGCTGGACATGCGGGAGCCGTGGCGCTGTTTGACCAAGGTCCGGGAATTGCTGAAGCCCGGGGGCAGATTGGTGTGTTTTCTGCCCACCACCAATCAGGTCAGCGAGTTGCTGGCCCACATGGAGGAAGCCGCCTGCGTGGACATCAAGGTCGAGGAACTGCTGTTGCGACCATACAAGCCGGTTCCGGACCGCCTCAGACCCGAAGACCGCATGATCGCGCATACGGGATTCATTGTCTCGACCAAAATGATCAGGGATGCCGAAGACCCGCAAAGATGGCTTTCCCCGCAGCGTCTCAAGTACAAGTTCCGCCAGGCGGCGGAGGCCAGCTACCGGCAGAAAATCCGCCGCAGGACATCTCTCCCGACCGCAGAGGAGCGTACACGGACAGACTAGCGGCGCTGAGCCAACAACGTTCCATAGAACCGCTCCAGGTTTCGGGAGAGCGAGGTCCAGTGGGGTATCCCACTGGACACCGTGGAACCCGTCGCCTCCGAACCGGGCGGGCGCGTCTGCAGGGCCAAAGCCACGGTTTCCGCGAACTCCTCAGGTGAGGCTTCGGGCCCCAGAAAAACCGTGGCCGGCAGAGCCTGAAAGCGGGCTTGTTCCCCTACAGTGCTGGCCACGCATCGAAGGCCATGGCGCACACTGTCCAGCAACTTGACGCTGCATTTCGCCAGACTGGCCGCTTCTTCCCGGGCGGGCGCGATCACACAGCTGCTGCGCGCATACAGTTCCTGCAGCGCGGGCTGTGTAACGTGCCCCAGGAATTCCACCTTGTCTTCCTCAGGCGAACAGGAAGACAAGGTGGCTCTAAAAGCCATATCGAGACCCGGTTCTATGGAAGAACCGGCCACAGTCAGGCGGCACTGCGGCTTGAGAGCGCTGAGACGCGCCCAGAACCGGCCGATCCAGACCGGAGACACCTCCACAAACCGTGTGACCCATAGAATCGAAGGGGACCTGGCAAACGCGACCGGTCGCACCTGTAGGGTGTCCTCGATCCCATTGGGAAGATAGAGCCGGGGCACAGCCGGCACAATATGGCGGGTACGGTGCCACAACCATTGGCTGGCAACAGACAGGCCGTCGCAGTGGCGCAGACCCCACTCTTCCTGCCATGCCAGAAACCGGGCCAAAAAGGGATGGGCGTCAAGACCGGGGGTCCAGGCTTGCTCCCAGTCATCAAGATCCAGTACTACCAGAGGCCTGCGCAGGCGCATCAGTGACCTATGCAGGCATGTCAGACTTTGGCTGATGCCTGCATAGGCCCGTGGCTTGACGATATGCATAATGTCTGGGCGAAACTCCTGGAGCCGCCACTGCAGGCGGAGGGTGGTGGGCAGAAGCCCCCCACTCACAGCGACCCGGTATACAGCCACATTCCGGTAGAGCAGCAGGCTATCGGCTTCTGCCGGAGTATCCCAGGGCGGCACCACAACCCGAACTGTATGCCCACGGCCGGCCAAGTGCCCTGCCAAAGGCAGAATTCTGGCCCACACGGTGGCCTTCAACCCCATACCGAAGGGACAGGCAAATGCAATCCGCATGGAATCAGGCCCCTTCATGGCTCCCATAGCCGCTGTGGCTCATGCCAATCTTGGACATAGGGCGTTTAGGGTGCCATCCTGGGAACCGGCAAGACCGAACGCGGTATAGAATGGAGCCAACCATATGCAACAGGGACCAGTGGGAAATGGCTGAATCAAAAAATGGACAAGACCCGTTCCGGGAATTCATCGACCAGTTGCAGGAACGCGCAGGCGAGGCTCCCGTGCCCAGCGGCGCGCGGAACGGCAACCAGGGCAACGGTGACAGTCCGGTCATCAATGAAGCACAGCCTCGCTCGGGCCGCGCAGGTCTTTTCTGGATAGGACTGGCATTCCTGGTGGTCCTGCTGGGCTCCCGCCTGCTGGCCTATTACACGGACTGGCTCTGGTTCGACAGCCTGGACTTCACCTCAGTCTACTTCATCCGCATCCTGGCTTCCGGTATTACGTTCCTGGCCGGCACCATTGCCTTCTGGCTGATTCTGGCCGGCAACATTGCCTTGGCCACACGCCTGAACAAGCGCGACGGCACCTCGCCGTTGGATGTGCTGGCCACCTCGACCTTGGGCTTTCGGGCCACGCCGCTCCTGCATGCCGGTGCTGTCGTCCTGGCCATTTTCTCCGGATTGGCCTTGCGTTTTCAATGGAACGAGTTGCTGCTGTTCCTGAACCAGGTGGAATTCAGCATCCGAGATCCGATTTTCCACCGGGACATCAGTTTTTTTGTCTTTTCGTTGCCCATCCTGAAGGCCATTCGCAGCTTCCTCTTGACGGCGCTGGTCTTTTCGCTGATTGGCGCCGTGCTGGTCTCGGGCCTGAATTGGAAGTCCTGGTTTGAAAACCGCAAGGTGAAAGCCCACCTTAGCCTACTGCTGGCGAGCATCCTGGTGTTGATCGCCTGGCAATATCAATTGCAGGGATACGAATTGGTGTACAGCGAGCGCGGGGCCGTCCTGGGTGGGGGCTATACGGATGTATATGCCCAACTGCCCATATACCGGGTTATGGCCGCCGTGACATTGGTCATCGCCGTATTGGTCATCATCAACATTTTTCTCGGCATGGCCTTGAAAGCGATTGCCTATCTGCTCGGTCTTTGGATCCTGGTGGCGGTGGTGCTGGGAAATTTCCTGCCCAACATTATTCAACGGTTCGTGGTCACCCCCAACGAGTTCACCCGGGAAGAACCGTTTATTCAGCACAACATCGACTTCACCCGTGCGGCTTTTGATCTGGCCGATCTGGACTCGGTGGCCTACAACGCCCGAGGAAACCTTACGGCCGACGATCTGATAGCCGAGAACGAAACCATCGCCAACATTCGGCTGTGGGATTACCGGCCCATGCGCACCACCTACAATCAAATCCAGGCGCTGCGCCAGTATTACCAGTTCCAGGACATCGACATCGATCGATACGTGGTGGACGGCAACCAGAAGCAGGTGCTGCTGTCCGCACGCGAACTGGTCCCCGATCAGCTGAGCGGAGAGGCCCAGACCTGGGTCAACCAACGCCTGGTCTACACCCACGGATACGGGGTGGCGGCCTCGCCGGTGGCGGAAATCACCTTCGACGGTCTGCCCACATTCCTGCTGCAGGACCTGCCTCCCAAAGGTTCGATTGCCATTGAGCAGCCCCAGATTTACTTCAGCGAAGTCAGCCGACACTACGTCGTCGTCAACACCAACACCAAGGAATTCGACTATCCCAGCGAGGAAGGCAACGTCTTTACCAGTTTTGCAAGTGACAGCGGTATCCGGATCGGCAATTTGCTGACCCGGCTGGCCTTTACGTTGCGGCTCGGCGACATCAATCTACTCCTGAACGGGGATATCACCCCTGAAAGCAAGTTGCTGTGGAAACGGAACATCCACGAACGGCTCGCCGAGGTGGCCCCCTTTCTGCAATATGACGAAGATCCCTACATCGTGATCGGCGCCGATGGCGGTCTCTACTGGTTTATCGATGCATATACCTACAGCCGCCTGTTTCCCTACAGCCAAATTGCCACCCTCCCCAGCGGGCTGCGCGTCAATTACATCCGCAATGCCATCAAGGTCGTGGTCAATGCCTACGATGGCAGTGTCGATTTCTATATTGTGGATGAGGAAGATCCCATTGCAGCCGCGTACGCCGCCATCTTTCCCGATTTGTTCCATGACATCAGCGAGATGCCGGAGGGCCTGCGGACCCATATCCGGTATCCCCAGGATCTGTTCACGATTCAGGCCCGTGTGCTGACCATCTACCATATGACGAACCCCAGCGAGTTTTACAACCGGGAAGATGTGTGGCAATGGCCTCAGGAATTCTTTGACGACGAGCCGCGCGAGATGGAGCCCTATTATGTCCTGATGCAGCTGCCGGGGAGTGAAAAACTGGACTTCATCCAGATTCTGCCCTTTACGCCGGCTACCCGCGAAAACATGATTGCCTGGCTGGCGGCCAAGAGCGATCCCACGGAATACGGTGAGAAACTGCTGTTCACGTTTGGGAAGGATTCCCTGGTCTACGGCCCCAAACAGATCGAGGCCCGCATCGATCAGGATCCGATCATCAGCTCCCAGCTGAGTTTGTGGAACCAGCAGGGCAGCCAGGTTATCCGCGGCAATCTGCTGGTCATTCCGCTCGGCAACAGCCTGCTTTATGTCGAGCCCCTGTACTTGCAAGCGGCATCCGGACGCATACCGGAACTCAAACGCGTCATTGTGGCAGCCAACGACCGGGTCGTCATGGCGCCCAATCTGGGGCTGGCCCTGATGGAAGTCTTTGGCGAGGACATTCTGGAAGACGACTTGCTGGCATCCCTGCTGGGCGATTACGAACCCGACGCCCTGGTTACGGCAGCCCCGGCAGCCATCCCGGAGGAAAGCCCGCCCGCAGCCCCTTTGGTGGTGGTAGACGTGGCCGGCAGCGACATGGCAGCGTTGATACAACAAGCCAACAGCACATATGCGGCGGCCATTCAGGCCCAGCGCGATGGCGATTGGGCGGCCTATGGTCAGGCCCTGGTGCAGCTGGAAGCCATTTTGCGGGAATTGGAGACTCGGACCACCGGAGCGGAATAGGCCAACCCGTGGCCGCCCGTCTCAGACAGAAAGCCGGTTCCCATGGGAACCGGCTTTCTGTCTTGGCAACGACCCCGAAAGGATTCGAACCTTTGACCTTCTAGACCGCAACCAGATGCTCTAATCCGCTGAGCTACGGGGCCTTGATCCGTATACCAAGTCTACGGGCAGATGCTGTGGCGGGGAGGGAGGGATTTGAACCCTCGAGGGGGGTGAACCCCAACCCACTTAGCAGGCGGGCGCACTAGGCCAGACTATGCGACCTCCCCAGACATAACAATACAGGATACAGTGGCGGGAGGAGAGGGATTCGAACCCCCGGTGGCATTCACCACAGTTGTTTTCAAGACAACCGCCTTCGTCCGCTCGGCCATCCTCCCCAGTGTCCTGAGACAAGCCGGAAAATGACAGAACAGATCCGCCTTATCCTGTAACCCCGAGTATACCCTCAGACTGCCTGCCTTTCAAGTAAGCGGGTCGGGACGCACCGGGACGCACTCGAACCGCATCTAACGCGGCGGCGCTATGCAGTCCAGCCCCCCCATGTAGGGCCTGATCACTTCCGGCACCCGGACGGATCCGTCCTCCTGCTGAAAGGACTCGAGAATGCCAATGATGATGCGGGGCAATGCCAAACCGGAACCATTGAGAGTGTGCACATATTGGGGTTTTCCGCCCGCCGCGGGCCGATAGCGTATGTTGGCCCGCCGGGCCTGGAAATCCCGGAACCAGGAACAGGAACTGACTTCCAGCCACTCTGCGCTGCCGGCTCCCCAGATTTCCAGATCGATCTTCTTGGCCGCCACAAATGACAGGTCGCCAGTAGGCAGCAGGATTTGCCGGTAGGCCAGCCCCAACCGTTCCAGCATCGTTGTGGCCGCCGTGACCAGATTGTCCAGTTCCGCCGGACCTTGCGCGGGTTCCACAAACTTGACCATTTCCACTTTTTGAAACTGGTGCACCCGCTGGATGCCGCGCGCATGACGGCCCGCATGGACTTTTTCCTTGCGAAAACAGGGCGTATAGGCCACGTGCGCGAGCGGGAGGGCATCGGGGGCCAGGATTTCTTCCCGATACATGTTGGTCACCGGCACTTCCGCCGTGGGAATCAACCAAAAACCTTCTTCCGGGTCCTGGTACAGTTCCTCGCCAAACTTGGGCAGGTTACCGGTACCGATCATGCTGGCTTCATTCACCATGAAGGGCGGGTAGACTTCTTCAAACCCGAACTCGGAGGTCAATACATCCAGGCACCACATGCCCAGAGCTCGCTGGAGCCGGGCCCCTGCGTTCCTGAGAATATACTGGCGGCTGCCGGACATTTTCACTCCGCGTTCCAGGTCCAGAATTCCGAGCTGTTCCCCGATCTCCCAATGGGGCCTGGCCGGAAAGGAAAATGTGGGCGGGGGGCCCGACTCCTTGAGCACAACGTAATCGTCAACGCTTTCGGATACGGGAACGTCCGGTGCAGGCAGATTGGGAATCTGCAGCATGGCAGACCGCAGCTGTTCTTCAATGGTCCGCAAAGTCTCTTCCAGGCCGGTGATCTGGTCATTTACCGCCGATACCGCGACCCGCATGGCATTGCCTTCCGCCCGCTTGCCGTTTTTGAAAAGCTCGCCGATCGCGCGGGACTTCTCATTCCGCTGCCGGCGCAGCGCTTCCACGTCCGCCAGTTTTTGTCTGCGCTGGGCATCCCAGTCCAGGGCCTCGCGCCACGGCGCGTCCACAGCACCCAATCGCGCCAGCCCCGCGGCCAAGACATCCTGGTTTTGCCGCATCCATGCAATGTCAAGCACGCATTCCTCCCCAAGCAATCCACGGGCAAGCCCCATGCTCGCCGGCATCGTAGGCATTATAGGGCCTGCAGGGCGCGGAAAGGCCTGTCGGCGTCTCCAGTCTGGCAGGACCAGGGCAGCTGCGCCTGCTTTCCCGGGCAGGCTTCCCAGCCGTTTTCGCCGCATGGGGGATTCCACCCCGCCATCGGCGCCTGGCTGCCTCTTCGCTATAAAACAGGGAAGTTTTGACTCTTGCCATTTATGCTAGCATAAGGCAAATTGCATTTTGCAAGACAACCAAGGCAAAAGGTGCAGACTTATTATGTCTACTACTCAAATGACCGGTCGCTTGAGTCGCAGGCGCTTCCTGCAGGTATCGGTCCTGGGCGCGGGCACCGCGTTGCTGTCGGCATGCGAACTACCCGTGGCCACACCCGCTGCGACGCCCAACCTGGAGGATTTGCCCATTATTTATTGGTCCATGTTTGGTCTGGAAGAAGCGGCCCAGGCCCAGAATCAGGTAGAGCGGTTCAATGAACAGACCGGTGAAAACGCGATTTTCATGTCCATTGGCTGGGGCAATGTAGCGCAGAAGGCCCAAGTCGCCATTGAAGGCGGCAATCCGCCCGATTTGGTTTCTCTGTGGTCGCAGGCGTACAGCTGGGGCCCTCGAGGTCTCTTGCAGCCCTTGGAATCCTACGCCGAAGCCGACGGATTTGACGGTGAGGGGTGGTCACCGCCGGCTTGGGAGGCCTTGTGGTCTGAAGGCCATCTGTGGGGTACAGGTCATACCTTGAACGTGTGGGGGCTGCATCTGAATCAGGATCAGCTCGACGAAGTCGGGATCACCGATATTCCAACGGAGATCGAAGGCCTGGATGCTCTGGGCGAACAAATGACGACATGGGACGATGACGGCAATCTGACCCGTCTGGGCTTTCTGCCGTGGCAGAACAGCAATCTCTGGCACTGGGGTTGGGCGCATGGGGCGACCTTCTACGACGAGGACACTGACACCATCACGGCAGATCAGGATGAAGGTCTGTTGCAAGCCTTGGAGTGGTTCCAGAGCTATGCCAACAAATATGACATTGAAAAGATCGACCGCTTCCGGTCCGGCTTCGGTCGTGCCACGATGTCCAGTGACGATCCCTGGTACGTGGGCAAGGTCTCAGCCCAGATTGACGGCAGCTGGAAGCGCAGTTGGATCCCCCGCTACGCGCCAGAACTGAATTACACCGTGGCCAAGTCTCCGGCCGCGCCCGGCATCGGCCACACCAGCCTGGTGGAGATCGGTGCCATGTTCAATGTGCCGACGGGTGCGAAGAATCCGGAAGGCGGCTGGAAGCTCGCCCTGGAATTCGCTTCGGCCCAGAATCAGATCGAGTTCGGCAAGCTGGTGGGCGATATCCCGCCCCTGCATTCCGCGGCCCGAGAACCGGACTTCCTCAACTCGCTGCCCTACAACGAATTGTTTGTGGAACTGACGGAAGAAAGTGGCAGGGCTTGGCCCCGAATTCCCGTCCTGTCCATCTACAAGCAGGAAATGGGCCGCATCACAGACCAGGTGGTGCACGGCAAGATCGAACCCGCCGTGGCCTTGGCGGAAATGACGGCCAAGGTGCAGGACGAGCTGAACGATTTCAGGGTACAGACCGCCTAGCACTCATCCAGTCGTTGACGGAACGCGCGACTGATGCCAAAGTACTCAGGTGGCCGGGGGCCTGTTCAAGGGCCTCCGGCCACCTGGAGATACGCTGACTTCCCTTGACTGACCGAGCCCCCGTGACAGGCGGCGTTGCGGCGCTGTTCCCGTGGTTCCCACACTGACCCGCCAAGAGCGCAGGCAGCTGCGTACTGGAGTTACGTTCGCTCTGCCCTGGATCCTGGGCTTCTGTGGCTTCACGGTCTTTCCTGTCCTGGCGTCTTTCTACTACAGCCTGCATGTGTATACCCGCTTTGGGCAGCCTATGACCTGGGTGGGACTGGCCAATTTCAAGGAGCTGCTCTTCGCAGATTCACTCTTCTGGATATCCCTGTACAACACCATTTACATGGTGGCCATCGGCATTCCTTTCCATGTCCTGTTGGCGTTGATACTGGCCCTCATTCTCAATCTCAACCTGAAAGGGGTTTCCGTCTACCGCACGGTTTTCTATCTGCCGACCATTGTGCCCGTAGTCGCCACATCGGTGTTGTGGCTGTGGGTCTTCAACCCTGAATACGGGATGATCAATGCCCTGCTTGACTTGTTCGGCATTCATGGCCCGGGCTGGCTGGCCGTGCCCGAATTGGCCAAGCCGTCTCTCATCATCATGGGGGTCTGGACCATTGGCGGCACTCTGGTCATCTTCCTGGCCGGCTTGCAAGACATTCCCCTGCAGTTGTATGAAGCGGCCATGATGGACGGGGCAGGCCCCATCCATCGCGTACGGCATGTAACCTTGCCCATGCTTTCGCCGGTGATTTTTTTCAATTTCATCATCGGTTTGATCAGCGGGTTTCAGGTCTTTACCCAAGCCTTCATCATGACACGGGGCGGTCCCCTGGATGCCACGCGGTTCTATGCCTTGTATCTCTACGAAAATGCCTTTGAACACTTCAAGATGCCCTATGCCTCGGCCATGGCCTGGATTCTGTTTCTGATCGTAATGGCCGCCACGTTGCTGGTCTTCAAGTCTTCGGCCCGTTTCGTCTATTACGAAGGTGAGGAGCAGCGATAGCATCCCGCTCCGTTCCGTATGACCGCACCCTCTTCATCCCTGTTGCCGAGTTCCCATTCCGCCCAGATTGCCCTCGGCAAGTTTCTCGGTCATGCCGGTCTGATTTGTTCTGGCCTGTTCTTCTGTCTGCCGTTCTTTTGGCTGGTCTCCACCTCCTTCAAGGAATTGAACCAGATATTTCAGCTGCCTCCTATTTGGATCCCGAATCCGGTGCGTTGGCAGAATTACCCGGAGGCTCTGGGCTATTTCCCTTTTCTGAATCAACTGCGCAACACGCTGGTGGTGGCCCTCGCCGCGGTGGGGCTGACTCTGGTTTCCAGTACGCTGGTGGCCTACAGCTTTTCGCGGCTCCAGTGGCCGGGCCGGAACATCTGTTTCTTTCTGATGCTGTCGACCATGATGCTGCCATACCAGGTCACCATGGTGCCGCTCTTCATCATCTTCCGAAAGCTGAACATGGTGAATACCCTGTGGCCCCTCATCATTCTCCATGCCTTTGGCGTGCCCTTCTTCATTTTTTTGCTTCGCCAGTTTTTTCTGGGGTTGCCGCGGGAGCTCGACGATGCCGCCACCATTGACGGCTGTACGGCGGCAGGCATCCTGTGGAGAATTATCCTGCCACTGGCCAAGCCGGCCCTGGCCACCGTAGCCCTGTTTCAGTTCCTGAACAGCTGGAACGACTTTCTGGGGCCCCTGATTTATCTGAATGACCCGGAGAAATACACCTTGTCACTGGGCATTCAGGTTTTTGCCAGTACCTCAGGGGTGCACTGGGGATGGATGATGGCCGTGACCACGGTACTCACAGTACCCGTAGTCTTTCTTTTCTTTTTTACCCAACGGACCTTTATCCAAGGCATTGCCTTAACCGGCATCAAAGGATAGAGACCCACACTGCGATCAAGCACAACACGATAGGGGCGCCGTTCCGCAGCGGTAGCACAGAAAGGTACCGTGACTCGCCCAGAGCGGGATATCTTGCAGTCAGGGAGAAACGCATGGCGGCATCGGATTCAATGTTCATCGGCATTCATTACGAATACCCTTTTGGCGGCATGGCGCAGCGGTCGGAGTGGCTGCCCCAAGGACCGGAAGATTATCGCCGGGATCTGGCGAAGATCCGGGAGACCGGCTTCGACTGCATTCGTATTCGCATCGGACTGGACAGCGATCTGGACGATGTGGCCACCCTGCTTGACTTATGTCAGGAGGCCGGGATCAGCGTGCTGTTTGGCTTTGCCACCTTTTACGTCCACAACGACTTCATTGCCGCATTCCCGGACTGCAAGTCCGTGGACCGCAACGGAAAAGCCTATCCGCTACATGTGCATGATTACCGGTGGCAACGCTGCTGTCTGAGCCATCCCGAGTATCGCCAGCGCCGCAACGCGCTGCTGGCCGCCTGCGCCCGCCGGTTTGCCTCCCATCCCGCCGTAAAGGATTGGGATGTCCACAATGAACCCCACCTGGGGCCGGGAGACTTCCCTTGCTACAACCTGTATACAGTCGAAAAATTCCGCCAACATTGCCGTGCGGAGTTTCCCACCATTGAGGCTTTCAACCGGCGTTTTGGACAGTCTCGGGACGACTTTGCAGCGGTGGAGCCGCCCCGCGAGCCCGATCCGGAACCCACCGGGTACTGGCGCTTCTGGCGTGAATTCATGTCCCACGTGCTGACGGATTTCCTGCTGGAAGGAGTCCGGATTGTCAAGGACAACATCACGGCCTCCCCCGCCAGGGCCAGTTTCAATTTCACGTTTCCCTGGACCCCCAACCGTACGGGCCAGGACTGGTGGGTGACACCCCAACTGGGGTACGCCTCGACCAGCCTGTACCGCGGTTCCGAGGAGACCACGGCCGCTTCGGCGGGAGCCAGTCTGTCTCTCCTGAAGGCCCTGGCCCAGGACAAGGAGACCTGGGTCACGGAATTCCAGGGAGGGCCTTTCCGCAAGGATTGGCTCTGGCGGGGCATTCAACTGGAAGCCGAGATCAACCAGGTGTTCAGTCACGCCATTGATGCGCTGTTCATTTATCGGTGGGACCCGCTCATGGCCGGCGCGGAGCCATGGATCAACGGCATGGTGGATGTGGACAACTACGACACGGAAAAAAGACTGCGCACCCGAGAGGTGATTGCCACCCTGAAGCCATACCGGGAATTCATTCGCAACGGTCATAACGTGACATCCCGCATTGGCATCCTGATGAGCCGGGAAAGCCTGTGGATTTCCTCAATGCAGGACGCGGATCTGAACGGAATCACAACCGGACTCTATGGACTGTTTCTGGACTTGGGCTTTGAAGTTACCTTTCTCACAGCGCCCATGACTTCCGATTGCGATCTGAAAGTGGTATGCGTACCCAACATCTCGGCCTTGGGCCCGGATGAATGGGGGAATCTGGATGCCTACATGCGCAAAGGAGGCCGCGTCATCGCGGAGCTGCCTCTGCATGACCCGTCCCATGCGCAGGCCGCGGCAGAAAAGATGGGCCTGCAGGTCGAGGAGTGGATGCAACCGATCTACTTCATTGCAGGTTGGAGCATGGATCATGTGGAGGGTCAGTTCGGCGGCTTCGCCTTTCATGAAAGAATCCGGGTGAGCCAATATCCGGGCGAAGTCTTTGCCCGATACAGGGACACCGGAGAGCCTGCGTTGATCCAAACGGGGCCTGCAGGACGACTTTTGCTGCCTACATTCCCCTTGGGACGCACCTACGCTTCGTCCTTACACCACAGTGTGCGGGAATTGCTGCGGGGATGGTTGCCGGATGACTTGGCACCGGATGTTGCAATCGCGGGGGTTCCACGGGAATATCGACCGCTGGTGGAAGCCCGCATCGTGGAACACAATGCCCAGGCGCTGCTGTTCGTGATCAACCGGTCCGGGTATGCCTATGACGTGGAAGTGACCCCGCGGGGCTACGGTACGGCGAAAATCGCGCTGCCCCACTACGGAGCCGCGCACAGGCTGCAAGCACCGCTCGCCATCAAATGATTCCTGCAAAATGGGATGAGCGCCCAGCTACCTAACAGGGAACTGGAGCATTCCTTCCAGTCCTGGTTCGGTGCGCGATCCGGTTATGCCCGCAGGAGAAGGGTCGTGCCATCAGGACAGCAGAGGATGCCGTCCGCACCTCGCACGTCCGACCGGCCCGCCCCGTGGCAGAAAGCTTCAGCAATCACTGGCCCCTATGAACCGATTTGGGTGGGCCCAAGACCGTAATGGCCGCGCACCGCCTCCTCGATCAGATCACGTAGGTACACCTTGCGATTGGGCTCGGCGCGTTGTCGCTCCCGGCGCAGGGCTTCCAGAACATCGTAGATCTCCTCCGCAAGCACCAGCGTCACCTGCTTTTTAGGCCGGGGATCGCGGCGGCGGCCCGCCCGTTGCCGGGGGATGGCCTGTGGTGCCGCGGCCGGGGCCTGTGGCGGGCGACTCTTTATCCTGTAACGGGCTTCCAGCTGGTCCAGCAAATCCATTACATCTCTCCTGCCGCCAGTTCGGCGGCCAAATGGGCCAAGGCCGCGGTCACCCGAGCCCGTGGCGCAAAGGCATACAGGGTTTGTGCGGCCACCACCGCCTCCTCGACTCGCTGCTGGCGCGGAATGCGGGATTGCAGCAGTCGGTCCGGGAAACGTCGCTCCAGGTGTTTTGTCATTTCCCTGGCCATGCGGGTGCGCCGGTCCAGCCCCGTGAGTACCAGCCATGCCTGACGTGCCGCGCAGCCATCGTGTCTCGAGAGCCGTGTCACGGTCTCCAGCATCTCCTGGGCTCCAGCCATCGAGAGAGCCGTCGGCTGTACCGGGATCAGGACCTGGGCGGCCGCGCTCACCGCGGCCAGTAGCAGCGTGCTCATGCTCGGTGGTGTGTCAATCACGGCCGCCTGGGTCGGCACATCGGCCAGCGCCTGGGTCAGCTGATCCAACTGGTCCAGTCCTGGCATCAGCGTTTCCAGTTCGCGGTGGGCCGCCAGGAGCAGCAAATTCGGACCCAAGGCATGCAGCGCCTGCGTGGCCGTGCAACGGCCCATGAGCACGTCGGCCAGGCCGCAGGCGGGAGGCTGACCAGCTGTCAGCCACAGGGTGGCACCCCCTTGCGGATCGGTGTCCACTATCAGCGTGCGTCGGGTCAGGGCCCAGTGCACGGCTATGTGCACAGCCAACGTCGTCTTGTGGACGCCGCCTTTCTGCGCAGCCACGGTCAGCGTGCGTGCACGTAAGGGGGAGAAGACAGGCAAAGCAGACATGAGATATTGAGATATCCTGACGCTCAATTGTACGCTTGCACAATGGGCAGTCAGTCGCTTCTACTTCCTGTGTTGTCTCCCAGAGCCGGCGCGCGGCAATAATCACTCCAGTGGCGCGTCCGCGCGCGGCGGCCAGGCCCACACCCGCTGGCAGAGGTATCGGGACCCGGGCCCTGTCGACACAGAGCCTGGCCTGTTGCCTTCCTGCAAAGGATCCGTACGCCCGTGAGATAGTAGATGGTCAAGTCATGGCAGGCACCGCACCTGCATTGGGACCGGTGCAAGGCGCTCGGTCTCTGGAGAGTCGACTACGGCGACATGATTTCTGCGTTCACGGGCGTCACGGTGACGATGACCAGATCGCCAATCGCAGGATAGTCATAACCGTCCGACACCAGCCGCACGGCCGGATTCGGATCGGCCGGGCCGGTGTTGGGGCCACTCTGCATGAGCGGCTGATCCGAGCCGGTCCCCGGTACCTGATTGCGCTCCGTGCCTGCATCCCACAGGCTCATATGTGCCGTCACATCGCCGACCAGCGGATGACCTTGGGTATTCCACAGGACCATGCCACCTGCCGGTGTGCCTATGAACAGGTCGTTGGACCGGACATACATAAAGGCCAGAGACAGGTAGGGGGCTGCCGGGTCAACCTCCATCATGAATTCATAGGTGGTACCGGGCAGCAGGGGACCCGGCGCGTCGCCTGCGGGGGTCATATTGACGATTTGAGGCGACAGGCCTTGTGCTGTCAAAGACGCCGCCAAGGGGTTGGGATGGCCATCCTCGGCCAGGGTTTCCAGGCCCGCGCCGCGGTCCGACATCCCGGCACTGAACAGCGCTTCACAGGCGCGGTGCGACACGGCCAGGCCGGGGGCGATGGGATCGTTTTCCGATATGTTGGTGATGGCAATCCTGAAGGTTTGGACGATACGGGGTGTCACGGTGACTTCCAGCAGTTCCTGCGCATCAATGTGTTCGACGCGGCGCACCGTGGTGTCATCATCCGCTGGTCCCGTGTTGGGACCCGATTGGCGGGGCGCTTGATACATGCCCGCGGCAAAGGGTTCATCTTCCTCTGTGCCCGCGTCAAACAAATGGATCGGAATGATGCCGGAAATCGGCGAGCCGTCGGCCTGAAACAGACTGATGCCTTGGTCAGGCGTAGCCACGAACCAGTCGTTGGATTGGCCGAACATCAACGCCAACGACAAGTGGGGTTTGTCCTGGTCTGTGCTCACGGTGAAAGAGTAGGTCCCACCAGGCGGAATAGGACCCGGTTCAGCCCTGCCCATGGGAGTGTTGAATACGCCGGAAGCGGATGTCTTCTGCGGTTCTGCCATATATCCGAAGGTGATCACTGACATGTACATGTCGTCGGGATTGCCGTCTTCTGCCAAGGTTTCCAGACCATTGCCCAAATTGGGCCGACCTTCAAAGAACAGCGCAGGATGGCCTTCAAGATAGAACATGTCCGGATCCGTGTGGGCCACAAAGATGCCGGGAGAGAAGGGCGTGGCATAGTCTGACTGGCCTGATATGTTCCGCACGGACACATCGAATACGGTCGGCAGGGCACGTGTGATCGTGACCTGCACCAGGTCCGATACCGCCGGAATGCCTACGCGCCGCACGGGGCGCACTGTGTCGTCGGGGTCCGCCGGTCCGGTATTGGGCGCGGCCTGCCGCGGTGCCTGGTGGGGCCCTGCGCCCGGCGGTTCGTCCGCTTCTGTGCCGGCGTCCCACAGATACAGTTGAGCGGTGACATCGCCAGAGGCCCGCGGCCCGTTCAGCGCGTTGATCAACGCAATTCCGTTTTCATCGGTGCCAATGAACCAATCGTTCGACTGCACGAACATCAAGGCAAAGGAAAGATTGGGTTCATGTCCCGGCACAGCCCGCACCGTGAAGGAATAGCGGGCACCGGGCAGCAGCGGACCAGGTTCGTCACTGCCCTTGGGCGTATCAAATACATCATGGTGCCTGCCCAAGGTCGTCAAGGAACCAGCCAGAACGGCGGGATTGCCATCCTCGGCCAGCGCCTGCAACCCAAAATTGCGGTCGGGTTCATCGGGTTGGAACAGTGGGGCGGGTTGGGCATGCAGGACCCAGACGCCGGGCGCGAAGGACGTCGGCGTCAGACTGCTGTCCGATACATTGACGATTTCCACCGTGAACTTGAAGTCCTGTGCATCAGTACAGGGCATATGGAAACCGCCTGCCTGCGAGATGGTGGCAGGGGACAAACCCGCGAGGCAGAGACCTAGAATGATTGCACGGCACAGGATTTTTGCTGCATAACGCATGGCATCTCGGATCGCTTTCCTTGTCTGGGGATTGATCTGTTTATTGTTATTCTACTGTGCTATCAATTTCTGAATCCAGTGGCATGGCACAAAGGCCATGCCACCCAAGCACAATATGCTCCTCGTCACCCCGCCGGAGTGCAAAGACCCGATCCTGCCGCAGTACCAAACGCCCAGGCTTTTCGCATCCTTGGCGGGATGAATGCGCATTGTCCGGTTGCATCCCATGGCGCAATGCAAGCTGGAATAGTGGTGGGACTACGGCCTCTCTGAAAATTGGGTCCCAGGGTCCTTGATGATCCAGCCATCCCGCTACCGTGGATTGCAGGAGGGCATCAGCCGCTATCTGTAGACACAGCCCAACGACTGTGCACAATCTGCGTTGGCCTCGGATGATACCGGAAAGGCCGGTGACATGGATCTGTTGCCCTCATGCATTGGATCACTGCCTCAAAACACCTTGGCCTTCGTGGCATATGCCGTAACATATGCCACAATAGACAGAAGGCGGCAAAGCAGATACATGTGCAGTTTGCGGTTAAGGGGGCAACAATATGGAAAACGTTCGCCAAGTCAGGCTTTTTCGCAACGGCAGGAATCAAGCCGTGCGCATTCCACGGGAATTCGAGATGCCGGGCAACGAAGCTATTCTCCGCAAGGTGGGTTCCCGGCTCATTCTGGAACCGGCACGCCCCAAGTCATTGCTGGCAGCCCTGGCCACCATGACACCGTTAGGCCCCGATGAGGAGTTCCCCGATGTGGATGAGGCCCTGTTGCCGCTAGATGCAGATCCTCTTTCCGGATGATGGAATGATGGCTTGCAGGTACCTGCTCGATACCAACATTCTTTCGGAGCTGGCGCGGAACCCGGCGGGACCGGTGACGGAAGCAATCGCGGCAGTGGGGGAAGCATCCGTGTGTACCAACATTGTCGTTGCTTGTGAAGTTCGGTACGGTCTGATGAAACGGGCATCATCGCGCTTGACTGACCAGATGACGGCAATCCTAGAGCGAATGGAGATTCTGGGTCTACCCGACAACATCGCAGACCACTACGGCGAGATACGTCTTTGTCTTGAGGCGATGGGCATGCCCATCGGTCCGCATGATCTTCTGATCGCAGCGCATGCCCGCGCCGCTGGCTTGGTGGTAGTCACAGGAAATGATCGGGAATTCTCCCGCGTACCTGACGTAAAGGTCGAGAACTGGTTGCACACATGACACATATTGCCGTCTTGCACGTGCGGCAACCGCCTGGGACTCGTCTGACAGCCCTATTGGGTAATTTCAGCTTGCATAAGACACCGCAGGGTTCAGGATGCAGTTTCCGACCCTGGCAGTTACGGGCTGCCTTCTGTAATGCCGTAGATCGTAGGCAACGGATGCGGGCATGTCTCCCAACACACGGCCGACCTTTTTTCTGATGGGCAGGCACAGGCTGCATGGGCTTCCAGGCTGACCTTGCAACCGGCCGGTTTTGCGACCACAGGCGGCTCTGGACAGGGCCCCGTGTTATGGGGAGATTTCCTTGGCGGGCTACTGCGCCCAGTGGCCCGCGCGCACCACATCATGTCATGGCCCAAGGTCTCAGCCGGCCAGGGGGCACGCCACATGTCAGAGGCTGGCGTCCCGGGTGATGCCGGTCCTTCTGGGCCCCCGGTGCCCCGCGGCCTTGCGCGGCCAAGGGTGGAGGGCCTTGGAGTCGATGCGCGCGGCATGCTATTCTGGTTATAGTGATAAGTATGCTTATCGCTATAACTTCGCCTCCTGCAGCGGCAAGACCTTCTGTCATGGCATCCGAGCCCGTATCCCCCGTCCCGGCCGCGGCCGACCTGGACCGTCGGACCGCGGACCGCTCCGGCGCCCGGGACGATGTACACCTGATGGCGCTGTGGCTCCAGGCCCAGCGCTCCGCGCACACGCGGCGCGCCTATCGCCGGGACCTGGACCAGTTCCTGGCAGCCGCAGACTACCCTCCGCTGCGGGCGATCACCGTGGCCGACCTGCAGGCCTGGCAGGCCGCCCTGCGCGGGAGGTGGGCCCCCACCACCGTCAACCGCAAGCTGGCGGCCGTCAAGTCTCTGCTGTCCTTTGCCCACACCACCGGCTATCTGCCCTTCAACGTCGGCGGGGTGCTTAGGGCCCTGCCGGTCCCCAACCGTCTGGCGGAACGCATCCTCTCCGAACGGGACGTGCTGAATCTGCTGCATGCCGCTGGCGGTCAGCGCCAGGCCACGCGCAACCGGGCCCTGCTGCTGACGCTCTACTACACAGGGGCGCGCATTGCCGAACTGTGTGCCCTGCAATGGCGCGATGTGGGGGATTTGCAAGGTCTAATGCCCGCCTTGGCTCTGCAGGGCAAAGGGGGTATTACGCGGCATGTGGCCCTGCCACGGCGGGCGGCCCAGGCACTCGCTGCGCTGCGCCGGGAAGACGGGCGGTACATTGCTCCGGAGGACTACGTGTTCGGGACGGTCACGGGACGTCCCCTGCGCCCCCAGGCCGCGCATGTCATCCTGCGGGCCGCGGCCCGCAGGGCCGGTCTCCGGCAGCCCATCTCGCCGCACTGGCTGCGGCATGCCCATGCCACCCACGCTCTGGATCGAGGCGCCCCGCCTCATGTAGTGCAGGCCACGCTGGGGCATGCCAGTCTGGCCACCACCAGCCGCTACGTGCATGTCCGCCCCGCGCAAAGCTCGGGCCATGTCCTCGCGGATGTCCAGGTGACGCATACCGAACCGCCCGGCAGCGACGCCAGCGGCTGACGAGGGGGGGGGGGGGGGTGGACACCCCAAAGGCAGTTTGCACCATGGCGCGGGTCGTGGCTTCCGGCTGCCGCCGGCCAGAGCCCCGGCCCGTGCGGTTTTGCGCTGCATCAGATCCCGATGGGTGCCGCATGCAGCACCCTGCTTTGGTCGCGCCGAGCACACGGTACAAAGACGCGCTGCCGTGTGTCCCGAAACTGGCCTAAGTACAATTGTAAAATTGAATTATTCAGACAATATGCAGGATATAATCCCATGCTTTTATACAATTACGTAATTGTATAAAAGCATGGGATGGGAATGAACGGTCCCGCGCGTTCGTACCGATTGGCATTGCTACAGACCACCCACCATGCGGGCGACCGACACGCCGCCCGCCATCCGCAACAAACCCAAGGCGAAAGGGTCAACAAGACAGCTGCTCCGGGCCGACAACGCATCCGAAAGACATGCAGAACGTCGGGGCACGCGGGACCATCCCAGAGCCGAATCCCGCATGTACTGTGGCCCCCAGTGCAGAAATGATCGGGGTTTTGCTGTCATTCAGCGCGGAGGCGGGGCGGACTGCCTTGCAGAAAAATTCCTGACCACGATCTCCTTCCCTGATTCTTGTGGTTAGGGGGCGATGCGTTCCTGCCGTGCGCAATGACGGACCGCGAAGCGGGCCGGTAGGTGGGCGGCAACCTGCAGTCCCGGCTCCCGCAATGAGCCCTCTAGGCAGCGTCCTCGGCCAATGCCGCCCGCAACTCCTCATTGCGGTCCGCGATCGTGATCGGCATGCGCCGCCAATAATATTGAATGTCCGGATTCTGCCAGCCCACGTAGATTTCATCCCAATCGAGACGGCCGAAGTGAGGGGCCAGACCATCGGCTACAACGGGCTGGGAAAGAGCCGAATAGCGGTAATCCACGGAAATTCTGATCCGGTTTTGGGTGGTGTTGGGCAAGGCTTTGTGCACCGTGTGGGAATGAAACAGGAGCAGATCCCCCATTTCATAGTCGCTGGTCACCCACGTGTAGTCCAGTTTTTCGGTGCTGATGCCCATTCCACCGGCCCCCTGGGCATCGTGAACCCGGTACAGTCCCTGCTTGTGAGAGCCCCTCAAGACCGTTAGACCACCGAGTTCCCTGGGGCAATCCATCAGCGGAAACCATCCGGTATAGGTGTCGGCCGCTCCCTGAATCAGCGGAAAGTCCTGGTGCGGCGGGGTGGCAAAGTAGGTAGCCTTGGGAAAACTGATGCGCCCGATATTGCGGGGATGGACAAAAACGGGTTCGGACGTCACGAGAGCCAATGGCTCCAGTATGTGGAAGTGATGCGCCAAAGCATGGAACGACTCCAGCTTCTGGAGAGGATCGTAAACCTCCCAAAAGCGCTCTTCCCCTTCGACGATGGGCGGATCTACCAGGATCCCGCCGGCCTCATCTACCCAGTTTTGCGCGATGCAAAGCTGCCAGATGTCATCATAGACCGCTGCAATATCTGTTTTGGGAATGCGTCCCCTGAAGAACAGGTACCCGTCTTCATCCATGCGCTGCCGCAGTGTCACGGCATCCTGAATATCGGGTTCGGAATCGTGGAAATCGGTTGCATGTTCCATCAGTCTTGCTCCGCGCAATACAGTTAAGGTTCCCCATACTTTACGTCTTGCCAGCCCTTTTTTACAACCGATTTCCCAAGGGGAAACTCTGAAAGGGTGTATGCCAAGGCTCCGCTCTCACGGGAAGAGAACTGGAATGAGGGACATGCCTCCATTGGACATTCCACCGTGGCGCGTACTGCGCCCTTGGCGTCTGGGCCCAACGGCTGGTGTGTCAGAACAGGAAGCGGCGCGGGGCATGCCTCTGGGAAATGCGGCGTTGTACTGTAGGCACATCGGCTCTGTTGCGGCAGAGTACTGGAAGCGCATCGGTATCGGGCCAGCGTAGTGGGCTCCAGACCCTGTGCATCAAGGCCACATACCGCCGGAGCTCTTCTCCAGGCAAACCACCACCCCCCACGGCCGCTTTCCACCCTACGGCACGTCGCCCATCAGGGTCTGGCCTGCACGAATGGCTTGGCTGGGTTCCCAAGCCATTGCAGAACAGGGCAATTCAGATCGCTAACCGGCTCGACATCTAAATAACAAGATTGGATTGTGCAAACACCCACCACTGTGTAGTGCCAACGGAAGATGGCAGGAGCCTGAGTGTCACCACACTCCCACTTTTTCGCTCCATGCCATATGCAGAGATGCTTTCTGGCCTCAGATCACGGCCAATTCCACTTCCAGAAGCCGGGCTACCTTCTGCAGGCGGGCCACCTGATGCCCCATGCCCAACGCCACATGATGGGTTGGACCCTCCTGCAGCCACGCGTTCATGAACTGCGTCACGCCCTGCGGAAAGCGAATGCGCGAATTGGTATTGCCAATTTCCAGCGTGGGTCCGGCTTCCGAAATCCCTTCGGCGGCCAGCAGCTTGAAGTTGCCGTCCCGGGTCTGGGTCAGACAGAGAATGGTGACAGGCCCTTGGCGGACCTGGAACTCCACCGACAGACCGTATCCGCGCTTGCCGTGGAACAGCCCCAAACCCCGCAGCAGAGGCTGGCCGTCGCTGATGGCAATGTGACCGGGGCCATCATGCCCCATCAGCAGGATGTCGTCCACGAAATCCATGGCGTAGAACTCGGTGTAGGAACCGCCGGCCTGCAACCGATCCATGATGAACATCGCCACACAGGTTTTGAGATCCCCTTCGCCGGATGCCGGGATCCCGCGTCCGGTCAGCAACGAGTTACCCACGATCAGGCTGGCGCCCAGCTCCTCGTTGGCGTTGCCGGCCAGTCCCCGATAGTAGTAGGTCAATCCCTGCAGATCGAAGTCTGCGACCAACGCATCCAGTCCGCAGGCCACCTTGGCCGCCCACTGCAACCCCTCCTCCGTAATCTCCATGGAAATCTGATCCGTGCCTGATTCCATGAAGTTGAAGGTGTCTCGGATTTCCTCGATCTTGGCAGCTACCTGCGATTCGGCAGTCTGGGCCACCCTTTCGTGCAGGTCATCCATTTCCAGCACTTCGATGTGCAGACCGAATTGCCCATGAAACATGGCGAAGTCGGAATACATGTCCACCATGCCGGGATAGGTGTGGCCCAGGAAGCCGATGCGTCCGTAAGACAGCTGCTGTTGGATGCCTGCGGCCAGAATGTAGTCCTGAATCTCGGCAAAGGCCTCCTCGTACACGCGATCGACTGCGGAGCCGACCGGTTGCAGCAGACCGGTAACGACATGGAACGGGATGTCCGCGCGGACAAAGGCATTGGAAATCTCCGGTACGCTGCACGCGCTGCATCCCGCCAGCCATGCGCCGGTATCGGTGTTCGGGTAGTCCAGAGACGGTTTGGGCTGCAGGTTCAGGACCAGCACCGGACACTTCCGTCTTTGGACGGCAGGCAACACCTGCGATGAAGTCGCGTAAGTGCCAACGTAGCACAAAATCAGGTCCACATTCTGTTCTGCGAAGTAATCTCCGGCCGCCTGGGCCCGCGGCGCCGTGTCCACCAGACCGGCAGAGCAGATCTCAACTCCGGGACGGACCAGCTGCTGCTCGATCCAGTGCTGATACCCTTCCAGACGTTCCTTCAAGCCGGCAAACTGCGGCCAATAGGCTGCCAGGCCGATACCAAAGATCCCGACTTTCACGGGTTTGCGCGGGTTTCCGGTCATGCGTGCTCCTGCAATGCCAGCCAGTCGATGGCTTCAGTCCAGATGAAATACTTCTTCCAGTTCCACCATCATTTCGTCGGCGTGACCGCCAGTCCCCTCGAAGTAGGGGGCCATGAAGTCCTGCCATTTGTCGTTGATCGCCTCCTGACTCATGCCGGCCAAAGCGGCCGTGAAGCTGTCCGGAGTTTCGAAGTAGCCAAACAGCAGTCCGTCCGGTCGCATGAAGAGGGAATAGTTGTGCCACCCTGTCCGGCGGAGCGCCGCCTTCATCTCGGGCCAGACCTCTACATGGTGCTGCTTGTATTCCTCAATCCTGTCCTGTTTCACTTTCAGCAAAAAACCGACTCGGGTCATTGCAAGCTCCTTGCGTTGTTTTTCTGCGCCCTTTGCGGGCGGATGCCATGGCCACTACCGGACAAAGGCGGCGGCCACCCCGCCATCCACGGTGATGGCTCCGCCGGTGGTGCGGGAAGCCCGCGGCCCGGCCAGGAAGGAAATGGCCTCGGCCACATGTGTGGGCGCAACATTGACTTTCAAGGTGGTGCGATTGCGATAGAATTCGTCCAGATCTTCGGGAGCGATGCCATAGCCGGCCGCCCGTGCCTTGCGCCAGCCCATATCCCAGATGCTGCTGCCCTGCATGACGGCATCAGGTAATACACAGTTGACGCGCACTCCCATGGTCCCGCCTTCCTCGGCCAGACACCGCGCCATATGCAATTCAGCCGCCTTGGCGGCACTGTACGCCGCCGCATTCTTGCCGGCATACAAAGCGTTCTTGCTGACCACGTAAATCAGGCTGCCTCCCATCTGCTGCCGCTCCCAAAGCCGGAAAGCCGCCCGGCTGACATGGAAATATCCCTTGACCAGGATGTCCATGGTGCGGTCCCAGTCCTGATCCGACGTGTCGGCAATGGCCGCGGCTATGGCAATGCCGGCATTGCTGACCACGACATCCACGCCTCCGTAGCAAACGGCGACCTTCTGAAAGGCAGTCTCCACTGCGGCCGGATTCGTCACATCGCAGGCTACGGCCACAGCCCGGCCGGTCCCATGTTGGGCACAAAGGTCAGCCGCAGCGTCCTGGGCAGCTTCATAATTGAGATCCAGGATAGCCACATGGGCATCGTCCGCGGCCAGGCGCCGGCACGTGGCCAAACCAATGCCCGAGGCGCCGCCGGTGACGCATACCACCCGACCGGCCAGTTCCTTGGGCGCCGGCTTGAGGGACAGTTTGTACAGTTCCAGCGGCCAGTACTCAATGCCGTAGGCCTCTTCGGGCGTGAGGCTGATGAACGCATCTACAGCCTGGGAGCCGTCAATGACAGGAATGGCCCGGTGATACAGCTGGTTGCTGATGTCCGCGGCATTGGCATCGGCGCCGGCCGTGATCATCCCCAGACCCGGAATCAGAATGATGCGGGGAAACGGATCCGTCATCTCGTCCCCGGTAACGCTGTGGGTCTTGAAGTAGGCTTCGTAGGCCGCCACATACTTCACCATGCAGTCCCGCAGGCGATCCACCAAGTCTTCCAGCCCCGCGCCCGACCGTGGCTCCCAGTCCACAAAGAGCGGCTGCCGCTTGGTATGGACCAAGTGATCGGGGCAGGCGGCCCCAATCTGCGTGGATACGGCAATGTCGTCCTGCGCCAGGAAATCCAGGACGGCGCGGCTTTGGTCCAGTTTCAGAATTGTCGGTCGGCGTTCGCTGACCATGCCTCGCACCGCGGCCATCAGGCGGGACAGGAACTCCAGGGAATAGTCGGGCGCGGGCACCGGCGGCCGGCTTTGGGGACGGGGCTGTGCCGCACCGACAAAGTCCTCGGCCTCCTGGATGATCCGCATGGTGTTTTCATAACAGGCAGCCGAGGTTTTCCCCCACGTAACCAGGCCGTGCTTGCCCATCACCACGCATTCGGCTTGCGGATTGGCTCTCAGGCCCTCTCCAATCCACTTGCTCAGGGTAAAACCAGGCCGAATATAATCGACCCAGACCATGCGGTCGCCCCAAATGCGCCGACAGACCTCCTGGCCATCCGGCAGACAGGCCAGACTGATGACGGCATCCGGATGCGTGTGATCCACATGTTTGGCCGGAGTGAAAGCGTGCAAGAGCGTCTCGATAGACTGGCGAGGCCGGTTAAGGGCATAGGTGGTATGCGACAGATACTCCACCATGTCCTCATCACTCATGGCCGCATGCGCCATCAAGGGCCGGATTTCGTCCAGCCGCAGACCGGCAAATCCTGCCTCCTGGATGGTCAGCACATCGCTGCCGGAGCCCTTGACCCACAGGATTTCCACGTCCCGGCCCATGTGGTCGGTTTCCGTCAATTTGACACTGGTATTGCCGCCAAAGATATTGCAGACGCTGCGGTCCTGTCCCAACAGATTGCTGCGATACACCAGACCGTCCAGGGCCGGCAGGGCGGCGGCATCCTGATCATTCCAATAACGTACAGGCATGAGATCCTCCAGCAGGATGTATGGACGACGCAACAGGCGCGCAAGCTCCCGGCCGAATCAGTGCCGCAAGGCCTGCAAGCCGGCATACATGTAACTGGGATACAGGGACACCTTGCCCAGCAGCTCTGCTATGACCTGCACTTCCGCGGCATGTTCCATGCGTTCCAGATTGATCAGGGCCTCGTCAAGATGCCGCCCCACGGTCAGGCTGCCGTGATTGCGCAATATCAGGGCATCGTGATCCCGAATCAGGTCCCGAATAATGCGGGCATCATCGGCCGAGGAAGGCAATCCGAACTCGCTGGTTGGCACATGGCCCAGGGCGACCGCCACTTCGGGCACCATCAAGGGTTGCAGCGGCTTCTCCGCCACACTCAGCGCGATGCTGCAGGGCGGATGTGCATGAAACACGGCCCTGATGTCGGAGCGGACAGCCAACGCCTCCAGATGCATGGGGGTTTCCGAGGAAATCCGCAGGTGCGGGTCTGCGGCCGGCGACACCATGCTGCCATCGGGCTTGAGCACAAAAAGATCCTCGGTGGTCATGCGCCCCTTGCACAGGCCTGACGGCGTAATCAGGACATTCCCATTGGCCAGACGGACGGATATGTTGCCGTTGTTGGCGGTCAGGAACCCCTTGGCATATCCAATGCGGCCGGCTTCCACGATGGCCTCCCGCAACTGGGTTTCCGTGGCACCGTGGTCGTAGCGCAGTATGTTCATGAGAGGAGGTTTCCTGAAGGCCAATCCGGCAGCCCGGAGCTACTGGTAGCCGCCCGCCGTTGCCGTCAGCCCGCGTGCCGCCCGAATCTGTTCCTCGTACCCGCTGGCCCGATACGCGGCGATGGGATCCTCCGGGACATCCAGTTCCCGCCGGACCTGGGCCAGCAGGGGTCTGACATCGATGCGGCTGGCATCCACCAGCAGCTTGTGGGCCAACAGGACCTCTCCTTCTGCCTGCAGTTCCTGCAGTTCCGCGCGGGGCACCAGCAAGGCCTTGGCAAAGGCTTCCTGGCAGTTCAGCACCGACAGGATCATGGGGGCCAGCTTGCCCTCCACATTATGGGCCTGATCGATCATGTAGGCGACATTGCGGGCGCCGTGACGGATATGGGCATCCGGGCTGTCCCCGGCTGCGACCAGTTCGTTGTATACCAGAAACAGCTCCAGAGGATTTACCGACCCCACAATGAGATCGTCGTCGGCATACTTCCGGTTGTTGAAGTGGAATCCTCCCAGCTTGCCTTCGTCCAGGAGAAAGGTCACGATCTGTTCAATGTTGACCCCTTGGGCGTGGTGCCCCAGATCCACCAGCACCTGGGCCTGATCCCCGAGTTTTGCGGACCAGGCATACGCCGTGCCCCAATCCGGTATATCGGTACTGTAGAAGGCCGGCTCGAAAAACTTGTACTCGATCAGCATGCGACTCTCGGCAGGCAAATGCCGGTAGACGGTCTGCAAATGCTGCTCAAACCGTCTCTTGCGCGCCAGGAGCGAATCCTGACCCGCATAGTTGGTGCCGTCGGCAAACCACAGACTCAACAGATCGCTGCCGGTCTGCCGCATGATCTCGCAACACTCGAGGAGGTGGTCCAGGGCCAGTTCCTGTGTGCCCGGGTCCGGATTGCCCAGAGATCCCAGCCGGTACTGATCTTCCTGAAAGACATTGGGATTGATGGCCCCGATCCCGATGCCGCGCGCACGGGCATACTGTTTGACTGCCTCGTAGTCGTTGTCGGCAGGCTTGTCCCACGGAATGTGCAAGGCTACCGTGGACGCAATGCCGGTCATCCGGTGCACCATGGCCGCGTCGTCCAGCTTCTGCGGCGTGGTCGTGGCCGCCCCGGGCCAGGGAAAGGCCTTGAAGCGGGAGCCGCTGTTGGCATAGCCCCAACTGGGAGTTTCGATGTGATGCCGCTTGATTCTCTCCTTGAGCGCGTCCACATCAAATCCGCGCGCCTGCAGATCGTCAACCAGAATCCGGTAGGCGGGACTATGTTGGCTCATGGCTCATTCCTTTGTGTCCGAATGGCAGGCAAGGGTACAGCGGCGACATGGGGCGCTAGGGCAACGCGGGCGGACTGGCCATCAGGGCTTGCAAGAGCCGAAAGCTCTCGTCCCAGTACACCCGTGCCGCCGGATCGGACACCGGTTCGAATTCCCGCGTGGACACCGATGCGCGCACGACCGCGCCAATTTCCTGGAAGGATGTGATCTCGCCCCGGGCCACGGCCTGCACCATGATGTTCCCGGTCGCGGTGGCCTCGGCGGGTCCCGCCACGACCAGCCGGTCGGTCGCATCCGCGGTGGCCTGATTGAGGCCGTGATGCTGCGAGCCGCCGCCCACGATATGAATGGGCGTCAGAACGCGGTCCAGGGTTTCCTCCATGCGGGTCAAGACCCAGCGGTACTTCAACGCCAGACTGTCTGTGATGCAGCGCAGGATTTCAGCTTTGCTGGCCGGTACCGGCTGGCCGGTAGCCCGGCAATACTGCTGGATGCGCCGCGGCATTTCGCCCGGGGCCAGGAAACTGTCATGGTCGGGATCCACTATGGCGATCGCTCTGGCCTCCTGTCGACTCAGTTCGCCCAGCTCCGCGTAGGAATACCGGGTGCCTGCACTGTCCCAGGCCCGGCGGCATTCCTGCAAAAGCCAGAGCCCCATGATGTTCTTGCAAAAGCGATAGGTATGATCAATGCCGCCTTCGTTGGTAAAGTTGTACTGCAGGGCCTGCGCACTGAGGATGGCTTCAGGTACCACGACCCCCATGATGGACCAGGTCCCTGAACTGATCCAGATGCAGTCCGCACTGTCGGCGGGCACGGCCGCCACGGCAGAGCCCGTGTCGTGGCAGGCAGGCATGACCACTTCAAGGGCGGGGCAATCGGGCACTTGGGAGGTGCCGACCACAAATCCGGGATGCACCACCTGCTGGAAAATGTCGGTGGGCAGGCCAAAAGCCTGCAGCAGCTCAAGCGACCAGTGCATTGTGCGGGGATTCAGGCACTGGGTGGTTGAGGCATTGGTGAATTCGTTCAGCTTCTGGCCGGTCAGCCAGAAGTTGAAGAGGTCCGGCATGGTCAGAAACGATCTGGCCCGGGCCAGATCGTCAGGGCTGTCTCTTTGTACAGCCAGGAGCTGGAACAACGTGTTGACCATGATGAACTGGGTGCCGGCCAAGGCGAAGATGCGCTCCTGAGACACGGTCTCAAAGGCAGCTTCCATCACACCCAACGTGCGTTCATCGCGGTAATGTACCGGGGTATGCATCATGCGGTCCTGGGCATCCAGCAGGGCGAAGTCGCATCCCCAGGTATCCAGACCCAGACTCTGGATTTCCGGCTCTGCGTGCACCGCCTTGCGCAGACCTTGCTGGATCTCATGCCAAAGGCGCAGGACATCCCAATGCAGGGTGCCGCGCACGGACACCGGCACGTTGGGAAATCGATGGATTTCCTGTAATTTCAGTCCGGTGGAGGACAGATCCCCCAGCATGGCTCGGCCGCTGTCGGCCCCCAGGTCAAAGGCGAGATACTTCATGCTGCAGTGAGGTGGTCCTTGGCCTTCCCCGTCCTGGACGAGTGCGACCGGAAAGCCAAGGCATGGACAAGTGGCAATTCTATCCTTGCAAACTTTCCGCATGCGGGAAGCGATTTGTCTATTGTACTAGGGGGACCGCTTCCGGAACATCTCAGAGGCTGAATTCTTGCGAAGCCAGATTCGCTACCGGGCCACAGTGACTGGAGTTTGCCCAGACACTCCGGTCAAGGGCATCCAAAGCGGGATCAAAATGCGAACGGCAGGCGCGTGCAGGCTGGAAACAGATGGAAAAGGGGAACTCAAGGCCGGCCGCAATGTCTCTGATGAGGACATGGGGTCACAGCGGCCATGGCACGTTGCCTGGCTGACTTCAGCCCTGTCCCGCTGCCTGTCCTCCCAGTTTCTCCGAGGCCCCACTCTATCCAAGACACGGAAATCCCATCCTCCAGGTTTTATGCATCCTCCTGCGGCATGACAGCCTCATGCCGCAGGACCCGATCCCTCCAGGCGGGCGAGCCTGTGCCGTTGGACACTCACCTGCCTGTGTCACGAAGCCCAAGTCCATGAAGCATTTTGCCAAGGTCCTGGCGTTGTGGATGCAATCGGCCTAAATCCTTCAGGCACTGTACCCGCACGTACAGATATGCTGTATTCCTATCATACTTTGATTGGGCTTCAGTCGACGCATCACTTCAGCGTTTGCAGGTGCGCCTTGGCAGATTGCTCCCTTGCAATACCGGCCCATCCCAGAGCTGCCGCCATGACCATCAGTAGCCTGCCTCGGAATAGACCTGTGGCCGACACGCCCTCGGCCTCCACCGCTGTCATGGACTTCATCCCAGCGGCTGAAATTATCTACCCGGAAACCGACGGTGAACCCTTGGCTGAAGGCACCCAACAGTACATTGCACTGACGGAAACGGTCACCAAGCTGGCTGACCGATACCGCGAACGACCGGATGTAGCCGTGATCGGCAACATGCTGGTCTATTACGAAGAGGGCAACAATCAGGCATCAGTGGCACCCGATGTGTTTGTGGTCTTCGGAGTCGAGAACCGTCCCCGTTCTGCCTATCTGATCTGGACAGAAGGCAAGGGCCCCGATTTCGTGTTGGAAGTGGCCTCACACAGCACATGGCGCGAAGATGGGGGACACAAGCGGGATATCCATGCACAGATCGGAGTCGCCGAGTACTGGCGTTTTGACCCTACCCCCGACAGCAGCCTGATGATGCCACCGCTGATTGGTGAGCAGCTGCAGGCAGGGGCATATGAATTGATTCAGGTCCAGGAGCACGGGGACCGGGAGTGGCGGGGATACAGTGCCCTGCTGGGACTGGAGTTTCGAGCCGGCAGCGGACATCTGGAGTTGTATGACCCTGAAACTCAGACCCTGTTGTTGAACTACGCGCAACTGAGAGAAGAGCACCAGAGGGCTGAGACACGGGCCCAGGAGGAATCTGTCAAGCGGCATGCCGCGGAGATCCGTGCCAGGGCCCTGGAAGAAGAACTGGGACGCTTGCGGAGTGCAAATCCGGGAATTTCCTGAATATACAGTGTGGTCACTGGATACCGGGCCCAACCTGTCCCTCAACCTTGCTGACAGCAGGAAGGCGCGAAGAAGCTGCAGAGCCGGCGGGATATGGCATGGTGCATGATGGTGATGCCCGGTTCCCTGGCGATTTTGTACGTGCGCGCCAGCGGCGGACAACCGGGAGCGTCTGGATCAGGGGTCGATACTCAAAAGGGCTGTGTTGCGCGGAGTCAGGGAGGTGCGTCCTGCATTCTGTAAAATATTGGCAGACAGCCCTGCGGCCGATCCCTTGCAGCTCCGATCTCGATCCGGCCATCAGCACCTGCAGGACCGCTGCAGAGTGACTTTGGCCTCGGCAAACTGTCCAAATCATGGTCCGCTCCAACCTGACCGCTTCTTCTCCCATCCACGATCTTGCAGCCCACGGGGATCTTGCAGCCCACGGGCGCATTTCGGCTAGAATCCCGCTTGTAGCTGATCCGTCTTCTGAATCTGCCACCCTGCTAATCATTGCCTGAACCCCAAAAGGATTGCCATGGGTAAAACCCTGAAAGTCGGAGTAGTTGGTGTGGGTGGCATCGCCCGTACCCATATGCCCGGTTGGGCCGCCTCCGCACACGCTGAAGTGATAGCCGGTTCCGATGTAGTCGAACCGGTCCTGCGATCCTGGGGCAACCGGTACGGCGTGGATCGGCTTTACACCGACGTGCAGGATCTCTTCAACGACCCGGACATTGACATTGTGGATGTTTGTACCCCCAACATGTACCACAAGGAATTGGCCATTGGCGGTCTCCAGGCCGGCAAACACGTCATCTGCGAAAAACCTTTGGCTCCCACCGCCGAGGATATTCAGGCCATGATGGCGGCCCGGGACGAGGCCGGCAAACTCCTGATGACCGCCCAGCACTTCCGGTTCTCGGGCATTGCCAAGGCCATGAAACGAGAAATCGGGACGGGGGCCTTGGGCAACATCTACCATGGGCGCAGCTGGATGCTGCGCCGCAACGGGTTTGTGCCTTCCCCCACTTTCGTGGAAAAGCGGCACAGTGGCGGCGGGCCCTGCATTGACATCGGGGTGCATGTGCTGGATCTCACGTTATGGCTCATGGGCAATCCCAAACCCGTTGCTGTCTCGGGCGTAGCCGGCGCGCCCCTGGCCCACATCCCTGGACAATTTCCGGCCTGGCGGCCCGAACATCCCCTGCCCAAGATCTGGGATGTGGAAGACTATGCAGTGGCCTTCGTGCGCTTTGCCAACGGGGGAACCTTGATATTGGAGACCAGCTGGTTGTTGCACCATGATATCGAGGGCGAAGACATGCAAATCTGGCTGTATGGAGACATGGGCGGCTGTCATTATCCCTCTGCCCAATTCCTCTCTTCCAATTACGAAAGCAAGCAGCTGTACAACCGCACCCTGAAGATCACCCGCGATGCCCTGGAGCCCCACGCCCAGGAATGTGTGGAGTTTGCGCAAGCCATCATGGACGGTGCGCCATCCCCGGTGCCCTCTGAACACTCCTTGCAGGTGCTGGCCATCCTGAACGGGATTTACAAGAGTCAGGCCGCCGGCACGGAAATCGCTTTGGATTACTAGAGCAGGAGAGGCACGCGCACCGGATACGGGCAAGGCCATCGGCACCAGGGCCTGAAGCCACCGGACCGTACACCGAGTCCGGACCCGCCATGGATTGCCCCAAGCAGTGCGCAAGATAGACATGAAAACAGTGGCAGATTTTGCCTGCAAAACGGGGGAAGGTCCCCTGTGGCATGCGGAACACGCATGTCTGTACTGGCTGGATATTCCGGATGGCGAACTGTATCGGTATCGGCCCGCGACCGGCCAATCCCATTTGGTGTATCAGGCGGACCGCCAGGTGGGCGGCTTCACCATTCAGACGAATGGCGCGCTGCTCCTCTTCATGGAGGGGTGCCGAGTCATGGCTTTCCACGAGGGCACGACCACCGTCCTGATCGAGGGAGTACCCGGCCAGGAAACCAATCGGTTCAACGATGTCCTGGCCGGGCCGCAGGGCCAGGTGTTTTGCGGCACCATGTCGACCCCGGGGCAACCAGAGGCCGACGGTGTGCTCTATCGCCTGGATCCCGATGGCGCATTGACAGCCCTGATGGGTGGAATCGGCACGTCCAACGGCATGGGGTTTACACCGGACCGCCGCTTTTTCTTTCACACCGACACTAGGACAGGAACAGTGACCCGGTATCCCTGGTCGGATCAAGAGGGAGATTTCGACCGATCCCATCCCGAAACCTGGTATACCGCAGCCCCAGAGCCGGGCACCGGACGACCCGATGGAATGACCGTGGATGCCCGCGGACACTTGTGGATTGCGCACTGGGACGGCTCTCGAATCGTCCATGTGGACCCCACCGGTGCGGTGATCGATGCCATTGCCTTCCCTACGCTCAAGGTGTCTTCCGTCACCTTTGGGGGTCCGGACCTGACAGACATGTACGTCACTACCGCAGGGGGACACGACAAAGCGTGCAACGGAGCCACGGCGGGAGCCCTGTTTCTGCTACCCGGCATTGCCAGGGGCCTGCCTGAATTCCGTTCCCGCATAGTGACAGATTGAGCTGCTTTTCCGGTCAGACAGCCTTATGACCCATTCCGACCTGTCCCCGACCATGGAAGCCGTGGTGTGCCACGGTCCTCTGGACTATCGACTGGAGACGCTACCGGTGCCCGCCATCGGCGAAGACGAAATCCTGCTGCAGGTGGATGCGGTCGGCATCTGTGCCAGCGATCTGAAGTGTTATCTGGGGGCTCCCATGTTCTGGGGCACGGCGGACACGCCGGGTTACTGTCAGGCTCCTATTGTGCCCGGACACGAGTTTGCCGGTACGGTGGTGCGCATGGGCGCCGCGGCCTCCAAAACACAACCGTTTCAGCTCGGGGACCGCGTGGTATCGGAACAAATCGTCCCGTGTCGGCAATGCCGCTATTGTCAACGCGGGCAGTACTGGATGTGCCAGCCGCATGACATTTATGGCTTTCGCCAGAATACCCCCGGCGCCATGGCGCAGTATGTCAGGTTGCCGGGTCATGCCTTGAACTACAAAGTGCCCGAGACCATGCCCGCGGCTTGGGCCGCATTTGTAGAACCCCTGGCCTGCGGCATTCATGCCGTGCAGAGGGCGGAGATCGAACTGGACCACACCGTGGTCATCGCCGGTGCCGGCCCGCTGGGCCTGGGCATGGTGGCGGCGGCCCGTCTGAAGAACCCGGCGCAGCTGATCGCGTTGGACCTGAACGACCGGCGACTGGCACTGGCCCGTGCCTGCGGGGCCGATCTGGCCTTCAACGCGGGTACCGTGGATGTGGTGACCGAAGTCCTGGCACTCACGGAAGGGTACGGCTGCGATGTCTATATCGAGGCCACCGGCCAGCCCTTGGCTGTGCCCCAGGGACTGGACATGATCTGCAAATTGGGCACCTTCGTGGAATTCAGCGTAATGCGCGATCCGGTTACGGTGGACTGGACCGTTATCGGGGATGGCAAGTCCCTCAACATTCACGGCGCCCACCTGAGCCCTCACGCCTATCCTGTGGCTATTCGGATGCTGGAACAGGGGCTGCTGCCCATGGACCGGATCGTGACCCACGAAATGCCTTTGGCCGATTTCCAAAAGGGTTTTGATCTGGTGGCCAACGGCAGCGAATCCGTGAAGGTGACGCTGCGCCCGTGAATTTGGGTGTACCCTGAAAGACAGATCCACATGCACTTGTTGCAAAGCAGCGGGTTTGCGGGTCACTCCTTCACCCTGCCCGCGCACTGCGGACAGCGGGGCAGGCCGTGAGATACGAATGTTCTCCTTGCTTGCCTGCAGTGTCTCTTCCTATCCGTAACTCAATTGCTGTCCAGTCGTGATCGCGCTGGGGAAATTGCACACTGCAGCCAGGGATTGTGATCATGGATATCGTGGACCGGCAGACTCGTTCCCACATCATGGCGCAAATCAGGGGCAAAAACACCCGCCCGGAACTGATCGTGCGCAAAGGCCTCCACGCTCGCGGTTTCCGGTTTCGCCTCCATCGCCCGGATCTGCCGGGCAAACCGGATATCGTGTTGCCCAAATATCGGGCTGTAATCCTTGTCAATGGCTGTTTCTGGCACGGGCATGACTGCCACCTGTTTAAATGGCCAGGCACAAGGCAGGATTGGTGGCGTGCGAAAATTGGGCAGACCCAAATCAGGGATGCACGGAATCGGAAATTGTTGGTCAAACAGGGCTGGCGCATCCTTACAGTATGGGAGTGTGCACTCAAGGGGAAGAGGCGGATCCCCAAAGATACTGTGATTGAACAGGCCGTCGGTTGGCTTGTATCAGACAGTGTTCACGCCGAAATCCGAGGAGAAAACCTCTCTTGACCATTGGCCATCTTGCAGAGCATTGTCCAGGGGTTGCAGCCAAGCGTCTCGCGGCGGTCACAGCCGACCCCGGCACATCCAATCAGCCTGAATTCCCTGGTGTGCAGGAGCTCAGGACTATGCGGGGTACCCCGCAACAGCGGTTGAGGTGAAGACGGCATTGAGGAGACAGGAGTCCGGGAGTGACTAAAATCCGGAATTCCGGATCAGGAGCAACTACGCAACTGCTGGCAAGCAGAACGGAACAACGTATAGAAGAACAGGACTGAATTTCCTGCCCCGGCTTTGATACTGCAGGTTGCATCACCCAAGCCGGGGCGGGAGGCGGGTCAAGTCCACTCTCTTTCAACACTGCGGCCGAGAATGCAGAACTGTTCCAGTTCGTACACGCACCCGTTGGCGGGTTTGGAGGCGGGAGACAACCAGAAAACCGCGTGTGCAGCCACCTCTGCGGGAGTCAGAAGCCGGCCGGTAGGAGCAAATTCCCTGGGCACGTTGGCGTACCAATCCTCCGGCAGACCCTCCCCAATCTTGAGGGCAATCTCGTTGGGCGATGTGCACCAGCCCACATTCAACTGGTTTACCCGAATGTGTTCCTCGGCCAGACCGTTTGCCAGATTGCGGGTCATGGTTTGCAGACCGCCCTTGGACGCGGAGTAAGGCAGGAGATCAGCCTGCCCGGACCACGCGTTGACGGAACCGATGTTCAACACGGTGCCTTCACCCTGTTTGCGAAAGTACCGGACCGCTTGCCGAATGATCAGCAACGGCGCGCGCAGATTGGTGTGATAGTGCCGGTCGAAGGTCGCGGCGTCGGTCTCGTCCAGCGTGGCTCGGGCCGTGAGGGCGGCGTTGTTGGCTACAGCGTCGATCCGCCCGAACGTGGCAACGGTAGCCTCCACGATGCGAGTGCAGACTGCAGGGTCTGCCACATCTCCCACTACGAAACCGGCCTTGTCTCCCAATTCCTGCGCCAGTGCCCGAGCCGCATCCTCGCGACGCCCGTGGATCATGACGGCAGCCCCTTCTGCCACGCAGGCTCGGGCCGAGGCTTCACCAATGCCTGTCGTTGAACCGGTAATCAGTATCACCCTGTCTTTGAGTTGCATAACCCCGAATCCCTCTCTTCCACATCCCTGCATGTCGGGCAACAGGACCCGATACGATGCGGGGCTGGTGGCACATTGCCGCGTCCCTGCTGTCGCACCGGTTCAGTTCCCACTCCAAACTCTCCGGGGCCGGCCCGGATCACGGTGTCAGGGCACTTGCAGGGGGACAGCCTCTGCGCCATGCCTCTCTAATTCAACTGCCACGGGCTGGCCATGACCCCGACTTTCGAGAAGGAAAGCGGATGCTCACTGGCAAGGGACAGCCGCGGATGCGCTTCGATTTCCTCCCGCAGGCTGGGACTGGCATAGAACTCGTCTACCAGCAACGTGTTCTGGATAAAGACCATGCGCGCCTCTTCGGGAGACTTGGCACAGCCCCGCATCGCGACCTGCAAGGACTGTTCGTCGGCCGGCATGGTAATGGGCAGATGGACGCGGAACATGCCGAAGATACCGGAGGTGATGGCATTGGTGTACGTGGCCACCCAGTCGATTTTGGCGGCGACCCGGGCCGTCGTCACGTTGGCCAGGCCCAGCCCTGCCACATTGCCATGCGTTTCGGGGGTCAGGTCCAGGACCGCAATCAGACCCACATCCACTGTGCCAAACGCTTCCGGTTGCCGCGGAATCATCAAGCGGCTCACGACATTGGTATCCATCCCGGTGCCGCTGACATTTTTGCCCAGTTCCTTGACCACCAGGATGTCGATGGCCTCAAAAGGCAGACTGGCCATCCGTTCCTTGGCGTCGACCAGCAACTCCGCCTCGCGCGCCGTACCAATGTCCTGAGCGCTCAGGAATTCGATCCGGGCCGTTTGGTCATAGGCATTCTCGATCGGACACAGGGCACCGATCAGATTCGTTTCCGTTTCGTAAAGGCGGGCCGCGGGCGCCAGGTATTTCTGGAAATTCTCGCCGCCGCCGGCATGCATGACCGAAGCCCCGTGCTGCTTGCCCAGACCGATGACTGCCATCTTGGACGGCCCGCTTTCCAACGTGCCCCTGAAGTCTGTATGCGGCTTGATGCGACTGATCAACACACAGTGGTCCGCGGCCATCGAGTCCACACCCTGAAACAGCACGGGGCCGTTCTCGATCTCGCCAATGGGCTTGACCTCCATGGTGGCCTGGATCTCGCATCCGACACTTTGGGCCGTCACCCCCAGCTCCGCCATCATCAGCTTCTGACCATCGGCGGTGGCGCCGCCATGGCTGCCCATGGCCGGAAAGACAAAGGGACGAAAGCCGTGCTCCCGCAGCCAGTCCACGCTGGCCCTGGTCAAAGCCGGAATGTTGGCAATGCCGCGGCTGCCCACGCCGACTCCCACTACGGCGCCCGGGGACATGCGGTGGTAAACGCCGCTTTCCGTCCAGGCCTCGTGGACACGACCCGGCACATCGTCCACCTTGCGGGTATTGAAGGTCTGCCGCACCTTCAACATCGTGGCGGGCAGAGGCGCCGGAAAGTTCAGTTCCTGAATTTGTTCTAACAGCTGCATGGTTTTGCTCCTGAAGTCTGGGCGAGCGCGCGTCCCAGGAATCCTACCCCTTGACCCGGGCCACGATTTCCTGCAAGAGAGCGCCAAAGTGGTCCGAACTGGCCTTGAAGGCGTCACTGGCAATCACCAAAGGAGCCCCAAACACGACAATATCGGCCCCCATGTCCAACGTGGCCAAGGCCTGTTCCACGCTCAGGCCGCCCACGGCCTGCACCGGAATGGATACCGCTTCAATCACGGCTTCCAAATCCTCCAGGGGGGTTCTTGCCGGCTCCAGATTCCGCTCGTCAAAGCCGGTATGTACAATGATGTAGTCCACGCCCAGTTCTTCCGCCCGCCGGGCCCGGCCGGGCTTGTCCGGACACAGCATGACATCGCACATCACCTGTTTGCCGTATTGGCGGGCCATCGCGACCTGCGCCATGATGCTGGCATCGTGGGCCTGGCCCATCACCACCACCATGTCCGCCCCGGCCTGGAACATCATCTCCCCTTCCAGACCGGCCCCGTCCATGGTCTTCAAATCCGCGACCAGTGGCACGGCCGGAAATGCCTTCCGCAGGGCCCGCACTCCGTGCAGTCCCTCCGCCAGAATCAGCGGTGTGCCCGCTTCCAGCCAGTCCACGCCCGCCGCGTGGGCAGCATGGGCCATCTCCAGAGCTTCGGGAATAGTGGTTACGTCCAAGGACACCTGAATTATAGGGACAGGTTCAGGCATGGCTTCCATTTCGAATTATGTAAGACAACATCTAGTTCCAAGTCAGGACAGATTTTACGCTGTGTCCTGACTCCATGCGGTCAAAGGCCTCGTGCCATTCACTCAAGGGATATACCCCGCCTACCACCGGCCCCAAGTTGATTTGGCCCGTATCCAGCAAGCGCAACACCCGTTCCCAAGTGCCATAGGTGTGGCTGAAGGTGCCCTGCAGCCGAATGGCCTTCTGGACCAAAGAGTCCAGGTTGAAGTCCAGCGGCTGCGGCCCCCATCCAATCTTGGTGATCTGGCCATTGGGGCGGACCAGTTCCATGCCTTGCTGCAAGGCCCGGCTGACTCCGGTGCAGTCAACGATCAGGTCCGCGCCCGCCCCATCGCCCAGCGAGCCGATCAAGGCTCCGGCATCGTCCTCCTCGATGTTCAGGATATGGTCCGCTCCCAGTTCCGCCGCCACTTCCAGGCGATGGGCATCCGCGCCGGTGCCCAGGACCACCAGAGTGCCAGCCCCGCGGATGCGGGCCACCTGCAGTGCCATGATGCCGATGGGGCCCGGACCCTGGATGACCACCAGGTCGCCGGGACGCACGGTCGTCTTTTCCACCAAGGCATTGTAGGCCACGCACCCCGGCTCCGTCAGGGCCGCCTGGGCATAGGTGACCCGGTCTGGAACACGATGCAGGATTTCGGGTCGGGCCTCCACATAGGAGGTGAAGGCTCCGTGCGTCAGGGCGCCGTAGCCCAGGCGGTCAGGACACATGTTGTAGCTGCCACCCAGACAGTAGGTGCAACGGCCGCAGACGGCAGCCGCGGTTTCGCAGGCCACCCGATCCCCCACGCGGAAGCCCTGCACGTCCTGGCCCACATCCACAATCTCCCCGCTGAATTCGTGGCCCAGTATCAGGGGCAGGACAACGTCCCAGCTCTGTTGATTGCGCCACAGATGCACGTCACTGCCGCAGACACCCGCCGCCTTGACACCGATGACCACTCTGTCCGCGGCTCCCGTCGGTTCGTCCATGGCCCGAATCTCGACTTCCTTGTCTCCGGTTCCGTATTTGACTAGCGCTTCCATTCTGTTCCTTGTGCCTGTGGTTGCGGATCAGCCAAAGTGTTTTGCCCGCATGGTCTTCAGGAAATCCACGCTCCGTTTCATTTCCTCCATGCCGTCCATGCCATCCTCAATGCTCACCCAGCCCGCGAAGCCGCGGCTGGCCAAACGGCTGAAGATGGCGTCATAGTCGTTCAAGCCCTGCCCTGTGACGCCGTGCCGGAGTGCGTCCAGGTAGCCTATGCTGCCATCCTGTTCCCTCAGGGCCTCCAGATTCGTGCCTGCGGCCAGATATCGGTCACTGGCGTGCATGGTGACCACCCGGGGCAACACGGCATCCAGCAAGGCGATCGGATCGTCGCCTGCCACAAAGGCATTGGACGGATCGTACTGCACTCCGAACCACTCCGAATCCGGAATCCGATCCAGGACCCTGAGAAACACCTCCATCTTCTGGGCAAACTCCGGGTATAGCCAGTATCCATCCTTGTAGTGGTTTTCCAGGACCAGCACCACACCCAGCTCGGCCGCCAAGGGCAGGACGGCCTGAAAGGCCTCTGCCACCCGGTCCAGACCTTCTTCGAGAGAAAGATCCGGATACCGCTGTCCTGTAAGGATGCGGCAGGCCACCCCTTCTCCTCCCAAATGGCGGGCCACCTCCATCATGCGTACCTGGTGTTCCACCGCCTTCTGCCGCATTTCCCGTGCGGGATGGGTAAAGTCCGCCGAGACACAGAGCATGGGCATCTCGTGGCCCTGGGCCGATAGGGCCTCCCCAATGGAGTCTAAATAAGACTTGTCCCAAGCAGTGAAGAAGCCCTCGTACAGCTCCAGACCCTCCACTTCCAGAGCCTCTGACATGCCAATCCAGTCAAAGACATCCATCGTGCGATGGACGCAGATGTCATCCAGATAGCACTTGGGAAAGGCGGCGATGCGCATGGTGCGCCTAGGGTTCCAGAATGACCTTGATCAGGTCCAGTTCGCCGTTGGCCAACCCCTGAATGATGGCCGGTCCTTCCGCCAGCGGGGAAACCTGCTCGATCAGGGGAGCAACGGCTATGAGACCTGAGCCGATGGATTGAATGACTCTCTCAAACTCGTCGGAGAAGCCGTAGGTGCCCGCGATGGTGATCTCCCGCGTCACCACTTCCTGCATATTGACATCGATCATGAGGTCGCTGTTGCCTATCCATGTCACGTGGCCCCCTACCTTGACCATGGAATGCGCCTGCTGCACAGACTGGGAAAGACCCACAGCCTCAATGGCTACATCCGCTCCCATCTGCTGGGTCATGTCCATCACCTTGGCTACCGGATCCTCCTCCTTGACGTTGACAGTCACATCCGCCCCTACGCGGCGCGCCACCTCCAGTCTGTGTTCGCTCATGTCCGTCACTACAATGGTGCCCGCCCCGCCCAAGCGGGCACACAGCATCGCCAGCAAGCCAATCGTGCCTGCGCCAACCACCACCACCGTGTCCATCAGCTCTAGGGGAGTGCGGGACAGGGCATGCATGGCAATGGAGAGGGGTTCGCACATGGCCGCCTGATGCCAGGTCATGCCTTCCGGCTTGGGATATAGCATGGACTGGTGCACGCGCACGACATCGGCATAGGCTCCCTGCGTGTTGACGCCCAACACTTGCCGCTGTCCAATCCCGTCATAGGGAAACAGCGGCGAGACGATCACTTCGTCCTCTTCCTCCACCCCTTTGACGTTGCGGCCCAAAGCCGCCACAGTGCCACTGAATTCATGGCCCATGATCATGGGAGGGGTGCGCCGACCGGTGCTTCCGGTGTACCCGTGCACGTCAGATCCGCAGATGCCCACTGCCTTGACGCTGACCAGAACTTCGTCGGCAACAGGCTCAGGCAGGGGCGCCTCCCTGACTTCCATGTGCCAAGGGGCAGTGTAAAGCAGGCTTTTCATTGACCACGCGTCCTGTTGAAGGCGTAAAGGGTGCATTGGGCAAGGTCAAAAACAGCCGTCTTCACGGCAGGGCTTGGGGGAGGGCTGTGCCTCTCCGAGCGGACTGCTTCACGGACCTTGCGGATGACAAGATATCCTCCATTGTAACCGCCCCTGCAGGAAGCAGATAACCGGGTGGACACACTTCCCATTGGGCTGTGGCCTCGCCTGTTGACGCAGGCAACGCCGGGAAGCAGAAGCCAAGGTTGTCGCCCCAGCGCCACCGGCGCGGAGTCGTCTACAATGGGGGCGGGACACGATCCCCCAGAAGATGGACAGGCAGTAAACAGAGCAAGGCACGGTGCGCTTATGCCAGCGTCAAGGATCGCGATCGCTACGGAGCCGTTGTTTCCGCCATTGACTGAAGAAGAGCTGCGTCTTTCGGAAGTGGATTGCTTTACGGATGACCCTTATTTTTTGAAGGAGGGTGTACGGTTGGTACACGGAGACCACCACGATGAAGCCTTGCGTACCATCCGGTTCCATCTGGGGGAGTATGTGGAGGAAAAGGGCCTGGGATATCGCGTAACCTCTGAGATCCTGGAGACAGGCATTCCCGAGGAACACTTGGAAGACACCAGATTTCATCAGGGAAGCATGGCGTTTGACATCGGCCTGTATCCCTCCCCACCCGTGCCGGCATTCAAGCCAGGCCACAATCTGGGTTCTATCCCATGGGACGAGTGGAAGGAGCCTCATCTGGTCCTGGAAGTGCTCTCGGATTCGACAGAACAGGCGGACAGAGAGGCCAAATGGAGGGTCTGTCGCAGCATGGGCGTAGAAGAATTCTGGTTGTTTGATCCCAAGAAAGAGACGGGAGCACTGGAAGGCTGGCGGCTTGACGATGAGGGGGACTATCTGCCCATTGAAGCCGACTCCACCGGTGTTTTCTGCAGCGCTGTCTTGGGTACTCGCTGGCGCGGTCAGGATTATAAGTTGGAGTGGTGGGATACTGAACTCAACGATTGGTATTCGGTGCGTGGAAAGGGCTTTTTCGAGGGCCATGCCCAGGGACTGACGGAAGGCCATGCTCAGGGACTCAGAGAGGTGTTGATAGACGTGGCTCAGGATTACCTTGATGCCGAACGTCTGGACCAGTGCCGCAGGGCACTGCAAAGTCGTACCCGGGAGGAGCTGCCGAGTGTCAGGGCCTTGATACAGACTGTCCGGCAATCCGACACGCCTGCCAGCACGGTGGAATCCATCTTGCTCGGCACTGATGCAGCGTCCGCAGCAAGAGCAGAATAAAACCGGAATGCGTGAGGCAAGGACTGCGCAGGGTCCGGCTGAACACTGCGAAAGTGTTTGCCAGAGTGCGCGATTGACCTGAAGCCGTTCCTTGGACCTTCATTTATCCTCTTGACTGTGGATGGTTGTCACTATAACCATGTTGACTTGTCAGGTGCAGAGTAGGGGTTCCCAGACTTTGGCTTGAGCCTCAGATCGCAGGAAAGCCACCCTGTCCTGCATTCCGGATGTACCCGATTGACAACGCGCCCTGGGCCCAACGCCACCTTGCGGCCCCGCCCCCTCCCAAGCAGTGGAGGCGGGGCCCAATGCCATGACCACGCCCGTTGTCCTGGAGGCCTTGGGCCCAGTGGCGGGTACGCTGCCGGACGAGGACTGGCTCTATGCCGTCTTCGATGCACGGACGGAAAGGATGGGGTGGGGCCGCACACCCCATCCCCGTCCCCACCCTACGCCTGGCGCTGGAACATGCACGCTGCCGGAATTACCGCCGCGAGGAACCCCCACAGGCTCGGTTGGGGGCTTCCCGCCAGGACACATGCGCCGCTACCCCGCCGGGGCGGCGGGGGGCCCTGCCCGCGCTGGGGGCCAGTGCCTGGAGGGCGCCCTCCGCCGTTGTGTGGCCTTCACGTGGACCGGCCGGCAGGTGTCCTGCCGGTTGCGGGCACCCGACATTCCACCCTTCGCAGTGTGGCCCGGAACGCACCACTGGTGCGCGCCGCCTGCCCCCTGGGGCCTGGCCGTCACGCGGCCGGAGTGGACCATGCACGCAGCCGCGTCGGCCCTGGCCCTCAACACCGCCCACACCATGGCGCCGCATAGCCCGCCTTGCGCCTCACCCAGGGTACGGTACCCGCATAGCCCCGGCCGTGCCCCGGGGGATGTGCATGCCCCAGGACCGGTGGACGCAGCCAGAACGGGGAGGGCAGACGAGCTGGCCCCATGGGTGGCCATGGATCGGTTGTCTGGCCCCACCCGCGGCTGGCCCTCTCGTCAAGCCCGATATGCTCCAGCCATGCGGCCGCAGTGTCCCGGTTCCCGCCCTGTCCCACCGCGGCCTGACAGTGCTTCAGACTTGCTTCAGACTACGTATCCCAGGGGCTGTTGAGGAACTGTGCAGCATGTCCCAGACCAAAGACGACCTTGCATTGTCTGCCGATACCCTGTATCCGTGCATCTTTCGTTTATCCTTTGGGCTCAGGTATCCTGAACAGGGCAAGGCAACACCCGGACAATGCAGCTCTCCATACCCTCAACATCGTCGAAAATTGGCAAGCCGTTGATCATTGCGGCCATTATTGCGGTTCCCACGCTGCTGGTCAGTTTCTTCTTTGTGTTCAATTTGTATCTGAGGCCTTTCTTTCAAGTCTGTCCCAGGAATTGCCAGGGCGCCGACTACGAAGGACAAATCCTCCTTGATCAGTCATTCAAGAACTTTGACCTTTCTCATGCCAACATGCCCCGGATTATCGCCCGAGGAGTGGACTTCAGTGGAGCCAACCTGTATTTCGCCAATCTTTCCCGCGCAGACCTGAACGGAGCCGATTTCAACGGGGCTGATCTGTCGGCAGCGCTGCTTACGCACGTGGACCTGCGGAACGCGAATCTGGCGGGCAGTCGACTCGACGGGGCCAGACTGTACGGAGCGGACCTGAGACATGCCGATTTGAGAGGTTCCCTCATGGGCTCGGCAGACCTGTCTCAAGCCCTGTTGAGAGGATCCATCATTGATGAAAAGACCGTGTTGAGCGGCCATTGGGAACGCATTTGGCATCTCTGGAACGACTCGGAGCCAGACCTTGATCTGGAAGGTGCCAGCCTGTCCCGAGCCAATCTGCAAGGATATGACTTCGGTCGGGCCAATCTTAGACATGCCCGTCTGCGCGATACTGATCTCAGTGGGGCCGACCTCTCTGAGGCCGACCTGGAAATGGCCGATTTGCGCCAATCCATTACGGATGAAAACACCCGCTTTGCCCCTCGGGATCACTTGGTTTGGAAAATGCACAATGACCCCGGTGTGGCCCGCGACTATGCCCATGTGGAAGTGAACCGCTCCATGCTTTCCGGAGTGTTTCTGCAGAATGCCAATTTGCAAGGGGCGGTATTCCGGGATTCTGTCCTGACATATGCCAATCTGCGCAATGCCGATTTGCGGGGAGCTGATTTTTCCGGGGCCGACATGGCTGAAGCGGACCTTGACGGTGCCGTATTGACTGGCACTGTGCTGGCCGGCACCAACCTGCATGGTGCAGAGATGGGCCTCAGCAACCTGCGAGGGGCCATTATTGATGCCCAGACCGTACTGCCGAAGAGATGGCTCGTGGTTTGGACCATTCACAATCAGGGGGGCGAAGAGGGAGATTATGCAGGCCTTTTCCTAGGCCGGGCGGATCTGGCGGGTGCCGCCTTGCAAGACGCCAATTTCACGGGGGCAGATCTTCGGAACGCCACATTGGCCGGCGCTGATCTGCGCAACGCGGACTTCACTGATGCCGTCCTGACCTCGGTGGACTTCACCAATGCCTTGCTGGAAGGAGCGATTTTTACCGGAGCGGATCTGACCAGCGCGACCGGAGCCGTGCCCGCAGGAGAATAGCGGTCCGTCCTGCCGTTGCCGTTCCACAGCCCCAGCGTCGCTTTCCATGGCCTTGGGGGCGTCTGTAACAGAACCTGCGCCTGCGCCCATGCGCAACCAACACCGGCGAAAGAAGAACGATTGCATTGTAATTTGCGGTCAGTGCCTAGGGAAACTCATCGGGCATGCGACCATTCCTGAGGGAGTGTACCCTTGCCACCCTGGTCCCGGGCCGACCACAGGAAGAGATGGAGGATTTGGGCCACGCGAACGCAGCATGGGGGCGCACTTTGCGGACACGACGGCCCGCGGTCCAGTGTGACGCCGGCTTGGAGGACTGGATACCATCTACCTTGGACGCGCACCCAAGAGGCCAGAGGTAGCCGTGGACGGCCTCAGCGTACGCTGGCATGGTCACGTCCCGTGGGACACCATGGGCGGCCCGTCCGGGACCCGGGCGCGGACCAAGTGTGCAACGTCAAGGAAAGCCCGAACCCCCTCCATGATCGCCGGGAAGCCTCCTTGGGCCATGCAGGATCCCAGGACTTTGAGGGTGGTCCCCACGACTGCGCTGAGACCGTGGACCAGGATTCTGGCCGCCGCGAAACCCGTCGGTATGAGGTGATGGGAGCCTCTGCCTACAGTCCGTATGTGGACCCGACACCAGCGGGGGCGGATCTACAAGGCCGAGTCAGGGTCGTGTCGGCATCACGGGGGCCCTCTGGTGCCGCATGGTCCCTGGCCTCCCGAGACCAGAAACAACTACCTCCATGGGCAGGGCCCACAAGCGCCTCCAGCCCGCCGGGGCTCCGAGGTGTCGTGCCCAGCCAAGGCAGATCCTGTTGCAGGACAATTAAAATGCAATCGCTCCGAGCGAAAGTAGATTTCGTCTCTTTTCAAGGTCGCCTTGTTATAATGCTTGCGCCTTTTTCCAAGACAGCAGGTTGTGCAAGCACAACTAACAAAGTTCATCCTGATGGTGCACTTTGTTCAGGATGTGTTTTGAGTTGTTCGATTCGGCCTGCGCCTAAGCCAGGAGTGATGTTGAAGTGAAGAGAGGAATATCTGTATTGTTGGCTGTGCTGCTGGTGATGCTGGCAGTGGTGGCCTGCGCTGCGCCCGAAAGTGCTGCCCCTGCAGCGGAAGGGGACATGGCCGAATCCGGCGACATGGCGATGATGGAGGACTACTCCGACGCCTCGCGCGCCGAAACTGTCATCTTCGAAGTGGATGCCCGGGGCGGCCAATTCGCGGATCCGGAACTGATGAATCCCTACGTTCCAGGCGGCCTGCGCAACCAAGGCATGCATCAGGCCGTGCAGGAACCCCTGTTCATCCTGAACTACCAGACAGGGGAAATAGAACCCTGGCTGGGTGAATCCATGGAAGCGGACGAAACCTTCACTACCTGGACCCTGAACCTCCGCAAGGGTGTGGAATGGAGCGACGGCGAAGCGTTCAACGCGGACGACGTTGTTTTCACCATGGGCTTGCTGCTGGAACACACCGAGCTGGGCTACGCCGCCGGCATGCAGGACTGGGTGGAGAGCGTGGAAAAGGTTGACGACTTCACGGTGACCTTCAATCTGACCCGCCCGAATCCCCGGTTCCAGCTGGACAACTGGTCGGTTCGCATTTGGGGTGGCCCCACCATTCTGCCGGAGCATATCTGGGCAGGTCAGGACCCCCTGACATTCAAGAACTATGATCCCGAAAAGGGTTGGCCCGTCTTCACAGGTCCTTATCTGCTGGACAGCGTCAGCCCCACGGAATTCAGCTACGTCCGCAACGACGACTGGTGGGGAGCCAAGGTCGGTTGGAAGGAACTGCCGGAACCCAAGAAGCTGATTTGGGTCCGCAGCGCTTCCGACGAGACCGCAGTCAACGTGATGGCCCAGGGCGGCATTGACAGCCTGATGGACATCACTCTGGGCCAGTTGCAGGCTTTGCAGGCCCAGAATCCCGACGTCATCACCTGGTTCAACGAGATGCCGCTGGCTTGGGTCCCCGATCCCTGCTCCCGCACCTTCGAGTTCAACAACGCCATTGAACCGTGGAATGACTCCGACATGCGCTGGGCCATCAACTACGCTGTCGATCGGGACGAGATCGTCCAGATTGCCTATGAAGGCACCACCTTGAAGAACCGCCATTACTTCCCGGCATACCCGCCGTTGGACGCCCTGGTGGATCTGGCCATCGCGGAAGGCGCCTGGGACGTGGATGAACTCTTTACTTACGACCCAGGGAAGACTGCCGAAATCCTGACATCCAAGGGGTACACCCGTGACGGGGATGGCTACTGGGAAAAGGACGGCGAGGAACTGTCTCTGGAGATTGCCACCCACGAAGGGTTCATTGAGAAGAAGCGCATTGCCCAGGTGGTGACGGAGCAGTTGCAGCGTGTCGGCATCAACGCCGTGCATGTGAACCAGGCGGGTCAGACCTGGGGTGACAACTTCCGGAATGGGGAATTTGAATCCCGCATGGGCTGGCAGACATGCGGCTCTGTGAATGAGCCTTGGGCCACCATGGATACCTTCAACACCCGCTGGCTGGAACCCATTGGCACCCGCTCCAACAGCAACTCGTGGCGCTGGAGTGGCGACAAGGCCGAAGAGTACGGCGCCCTGGTGGATCAGATTGGTTCGCTGCCGCTGGGAGACCCGGCCATTGAGCCCCTGTTCCTGCAGGCCACGGCGTTGCTCTTTGAGGAGCTGCCGGTAATTCCGATCACGGAAGCCAAGAAGATCATCCCCTTCCTGAAGACTTACTGGACCAACTGGCCCACGTTTGACAACCAGTACGTGCACCCGCCAACCTGGTGGCAGCACACGCACTACATCATTCACGAGATCGAGTCGACTGGCAATTAGCCTGACTGCCTCGCGCCGCAAGACGGTGTAGTGACGCCAGCCAGGGCCGCCCCGCGGGGCAGCCCTGGCTGGTTTTGTTTTTTACCTCAAGCAGGCTGCACTGCCCCAGAGACGCTTTATGGGTGAACTGACCCTCGGTTATTTTCTTCGCCGCCTAGGCATGTGGGCCTTGACCATCTGGATCGGATCCACGCTGATCTTCATTATTCCCCGCCTGGCTCCCGGCGATCCCGTCACCGCCATGGTGGAGCGGCTGTTGCAGCAGGCGGGCACCATCGAGAACTCGGCCGACATGATCAATGCCTGGCGGGCCCGGTTCGGCCTGGACGGCCCCATGCATGTCCAGTACCTGCGGTACCTGAGCAGCATGGCCAGGTTGGACCTGGGTTATTCCCTGGCCAACTTCCCGGCTCGGGTCACGGACATCGTGAACCGTTCGCTGCCCTGGACCGTGGGCATGCTGGCTGTCGCCACCATCATTTCGTTCCTGGTCGGCAACATGGTGGGAGCACTGATGGCCTGGCGCAGAGTGCCAGGCTGGATTCGCAGCATCCTGCCGGTGTCGCTGACATTCACGGCCATCCCTTTCTTCATGTTCGGGTTGCTGCTGATTTCGATACTGGCCTTTCGGTGGAAGGTCTTCCCGGCATTTGGCAACTACGGGCGCAATGTGGACCCGGGCTTCAACTGGGAATTCATTTCCAGCGTGGTGTATCACGGCATATTGCCGGTCTTCTCCATTGTGGTGACCTCCATGGGCTTTTGGGCCTTGGGCATGCGCGGCATGATGGTGACCACCGATGGCGAGGATTACATGATCCTGGCCGATGCCAAGGGCCTGCGCTCCCGCCGCGTGTTCTGGTTCTATGGCATTCGCAATTCGCTCCTGCCCCAGATCACGGCCCTGGCTCTCAACATCGGGGCCCTGGCAGGGGGTTCCCTGCTGGTGGAATATATCTTTGGCTATCCGGGGCTGGGCTACTTTCTGTACCAAGCCATCATCAGCGCGGACTACACGGTCATTCAAGGCATCGTGTTCATGCTGATCGTGGGCACGGCCACGGCCGTCTTGATTCTGGACCTTCTCTATCCCATGATCGATCCCCGCATTACCTATCAGAAGGGCACCTCATGAGCGTGGTCATTCAGGAAGCCGCTGCTCCCGTTGCAGAACGCCGGGGACTGAACACCTGGGATTCCCCTTGGCTGAATGCCAAGTTCCTCATCGGTCTGTCTCTCATTCTGCTGGTGCTGCTGATGGCAGCTGTCGGGCCCTTGGGCCTGTGGGACACCACACAGGCCAGGGTTGCCTCCTCCCCCCTGAATCTGCCTCCCATGTGGGTCACCAGTGAGAACCCCGTCTTTGGCACGCCCAGCTCCGCGCACCCCCTGGGGACCGACAGCGATGGCAGAGACATGTTGGCGGTGCTGCTGGTTGGGGCGCCCCGATCCCTGCATATTGGGCTGATCGCAGCCGGCGCCGGCATGTTGATCGGGATTGTGCTGGGTTTCACGGCCGGTTTTGCGGGCGGCTGGGTGGATGCCGTGATCCGCACCCTGTCCGATTCCATCATCACCATACCGGCCCTGGCCGTGCTGATTGTGATTTCGGCCTTCGTCCGGCAGTTGAGCGTGCCCGTCCTGGCCTTGCTGTTGGCCGCCTTCGCCTGGCCTGGGCCCACCCGGCTGTTGCGGGCCCAGGTGCTGACTCTGCGGGAACGCGGCTATGTACAGATGGCACGCCTGTCCGGGGCCAGCACTTTCACCATTCTTTTCAAGGAGATGTTGCCCAACATGTTGCCGTATCTGGCAGCCAGTTTTACGGGCAACGTGTCCGGGGCCATTTTGGCGGCCACCGGGCTCGAGGCTCTGGGCCTGGGCCCCACCCGCATCCCCACCATGGGCATGACCATCTACCACGCCATGGCGGTTTCGGCCCTGTTTCGGGGCATGTGGTGGTGGTGGGGCATTCCCATCGTGGCCTTGGTCGTGGTCTTCACTTCCCTGTTCCTGATGACAGTCGGCCTGGATGAAATCGCCAATCCGCGTCTGCGAGGAGTGATGTCTTCCTCATGACGATGGCAATGGTGCACACAGACACTGTGGCAGGTGGCCTCTACGGACACGGAGAAGGGGCCACGCTGGCGGTACACGGCCTGAAGGTCTACTACCACACTCCCACCGGGGATGTACGGGCCGTAGACAACGTCTCCTTCGAAGTGCGCAAAGGGGAGATTGTCGGCCTGGTGGGTGAATCGGGTTGTGGCAAGACCACGACGGCCATGGCCATTCTGCGTATGGTACAGAGTCCGGGCCGCATCGTGGCCGGTTCGGTGGAGCTGGACGGCATTGACTTGACCCAACTGGAAGGAGCGGAGCTGCGGGATGTCCGCTGGACCAAACTGGCGCTGATTCCGCAGGGAGCCATGAACTCCCTGAATCCGGTCATGCTGATCAGCTCCCAGATCAAGGACGCCATCCGCACTCACGAGGGGCGCACCAGTGCCGCCGAGCTGAGAGACCGCATCGCAACCCTCTTTGCCCTGGTGGGATTGCCCAGCCGTGTATACAGCATGTATCCCCATGAACTGAGCGGTGGCATGAAGCAGCGGGCCTGCATTGCCATGGCGATTGCGCTGAACCCCCAACTGATCATCGCGGACGAGCCCACGAGCGCGCTGGACGTGGTGGTGCAGCGCGTGGTCGGGCAGACCTTGCTGGACGTGAAGGAACGCCTGGGTGTTTCCATGATTGTGATTGGCCATGACATGGGCCTTATGGCCCAGCTGGTGGATCGTCTGGCGGTCATGTATGCCGGCCGGATGGTGGAGATCGCTCCCGTCAAGTCGATGTATGCCGAGCCGCTGCATCCCTATTCGCAACTGCTGATTGAATCGATTCCGTCCATCAAGGAACGCAAGCCCCTCAAGCTGACGGAGGGATTGACCCATGACCTGCGGACCCCGCCGGCAGGCTGCATCTTCCAGATGCGCTGTCCCCATGTCATGGATGTCTGTCGGGAAACGGATCCCCCGCTGCGGGAGCTGAGACACGATCATCGGACCGCCTGTCATCTGTACGAAGATGACGGTACGTTGGTCGTCCACCCGTAGGGCAGTCCGGCATCGGTTTCACATCGTCAAAGGAATTTTCCTGTATGCCTCCGTTGTTGGAAGTACGGAACGCCACCAAAATCTACGGTGGCTCCCTGTTGAGCGGCGGGCCCGCCACGGTGGCCCTGCAAGACTACAACCTGACCATTGCGGAATCTCCGGCCACGATCACGACCATCGCGGGGGAATCCGGCAGCGGCAAGTCCACCCTGGCCAATCTGGTGCTGGGCTTCACCGATCTCACCTCCGGCAACATCGTTTTTCGCGGCAAGGATGTCGGGGCAATGACCCGCGAAGAGCGCATGCAGTATCGGCGGGAAGTGCAGGCCGTATTTCAGGACCCCTATGCGGTCTACAACCCGTTTTACCGGGTGAAGCATGTCTTTGACATGATCATTCGCAACTTCAGGATGGCCCGCAATGCCCGCGAAGGCCGCGAGATGATTGAAGCTGCCCTGAACGTGGTGGGACTGCGCGGCGAGGAGATTCTGGAAAAGTACCCGCACCAGCTGAGCGGCGGTCAGCGGCAACGCATCATGATGGCCCGGGCCTACATGCTGCGCCCCCGGCTGATTGTGGCCGACGAACCGGTTTCCATGGTGGACGCGTCCCTGCGCGCCATGATTCTGGACATCATGCTGCGGCTGCGCGACGAGGAAGGCATCTCCTTTCTGTACATTACGCACGATTTGAGCACGGCCTACCAGATCGGCGATGCCATTTATCTGCTGTACCAGGGCGCGATCGCCGAGAGCGGGGAAACCACCCGCGTCATCGAGAATCCCAAGCATCCCTATGTGCAGCTGCTGCTGGACTCCATTCCCGTGCCGGATCCCGACATCAAATGGGGTACAGACGACACCGCGACCGTTGACGACGAGGAAATGCGGATCAGCGTGGACAGCGGATGCCGTTTCTACCCGCGCTGTTCCCGGCGTTTTGACCGGTGCCTGGAGTTGACGCCACCACCTTTCCCGGTGGGCGAGAAAGATCACCAGGCCGCCTGTTTCCTCTATGAGGAGGAAACAGCGGCAGCCACCGCGCCTTCCCCATAACTCCAGCTACTCGGATGTCCCGATGTCCACCTCCGTGCCCGTGAGCCTGAGACCCGACATCCCCGTTTGCGATCAAACTGGAATCGGGCCCAGATTACGCAGGGACTGGCACTGACGGCGGGGTCCCGACCGCCTGAGTGGGGGTACTTCTGTCCCCCGGGCACGCCCGAGACTTGCGCCCACTGGCGCTGGAGGCCTCAACCCTGGCTTTTGGTGGTATCCCGCAACGTATGGATCGGGGGAAGGACCAGGTGCAGGGCCGGACTGGCGCACAAAGCGGACGTCCATGGTGGAGGCTTGGTCATGGGCTGCCAACATCCCACGCTGCACGCCGGCCAGATTCAAGCCCATGCAAGCGAAAGATTGCATGGGTTCCCTCGTGGTCGTTGAGGGGCCGAAAGGAAGGAAGCATACCTGGCACGCTACAGATCCCTGCCGGACCCTTCTCCGCATCCTCATTTCCCCAGTGTGCAGCCACGCGGACGATTGTCTCTGGTGGCTGTGCTTGAATGGACAGGTGGCCCGGGAGCTCGACACGCAGATCAGACGGCCAAGGGGCCCCACACTTAGGAGGGCCCTGATCTGTCCAGAAACCCAAGGGTTTCTGGACATGGATCAAGACGATTTACAGGCTATGTCCCACGGGATTGTGTCCCAGACAACAGGCAGAGGATTCGGTCCGCCAAACGATTCCTTTTGGGAGAACGGGAATCGAGGCAGGCCACTATTTGGCTGACAACAGCGCATCCCAACTGGGCCGGCGTTCACTGCTACCAGTCCGGTCCTTGATCAGTGGGTTGTCGGCCCCGACAGCACACGCAGGACATCCTGCTGTCGGTCCGTCCCCGGTGGGACAAATTTCATGCGGTGGCCCGCTTATAGGTCCATGTGGCGGCGGTGAGCAGGATCGCCGTGGTCGCGGCCAGGACCCAGAGGCCCGGGAGTATAGACTCCCACTCCCATCCCTGGATGATGATTGTCCGCACGGCCACCAGCACATAGTCGACCGGGTTCAAGGCCACTGCCCACCTGAACCATCCGGTGAGGAACTCCTTCGGCATGAATCCCGTCGTGAGAAAGGCCAACGGCATGAACATCAGCTGGGTGTTCTGAGTCATCTGGACGCTCTTGGACTTCAGAGCGATTATCAGGCCGATGCAGGCAGTAGCGATCCCGAAGACCGTGGTAATGGTGAAGATAGCCACTAGACCCACCCAACCGCCCTGGAAGTTGACCCCGAGGGCCAAGGCCAACGCGACGATGACGAGCACCTGCATCAGGGCCCGCGTGCCTGATCGGAGCAGCGTGCCCATGAGCATCGCAAAGCGGTTTACGGGTGCCAGCAGCAGTTTGTCGAAGTAGCCGGACAGCATGTCTGTGAGCAAGGAGAAGGCGACATCAGCGCCGTTCATGACCACGGCCATCATGATGATCATGCCGGTAAGGTAGGCCGCGTAGTCGTCCGCGGGAAAGCCGGGAATATTGGTCATGCCCCTGAGCGGCGTCCCGAAGAAGAGGAACATGAACACAGACGGGACGAGCGTGGAAATGACGACGGCCGGCTGGCCCAGCAAGGCCTTGAGGTTACGCAGATAGATGAAATAGGTCTCTCGGGCAACGTTCATGGGAACTACCTCCTCCTGTTCAAGCCCATCAGTGGGTGCATCATCTCGCCGACCTCATCCCTGGTGGCTTCTTCCGCCCGAATCGTGCGGCCGGTGTACTTGAGGAAGACGTCGTCGAGAGTCGGTCGGGCGACTGAGAGACTGGCGACCGGGATCCGATTATCGTGAAGCAGGCCGACTAGGTCTGGGACAGCCGCGCTGCCGTTCCGGACGGTGACGGCGATGCCGCCTTCGACAGAGCCGATGGCGTCGACGTATCTCAGCTGACCAACGAGCCCCTCAGCCCTTTCGTTCAGCCCATCATCGGGACCGTCGCCGGAGCCATTCAGGACAATCTGTACGACGTCGCCGCCCACCTCAGCCTTGAGTGCCTCAGGTGAGCCACGGGCGACGATCTGTCCGTGGTCGATGATGGCGATGTTGCGGCAGAGGCGGTCGGCCTCCTCCATTACCTGGGTGGTGAGCAGGATGGTGACGCCCTTCGCATTCAGGCCGTCAAGGTACTCCCACATTGCCATGCGGCTCTGGGGATCCAAGCCGACCGTCGGCTCGTCAAGGAAGAGGATGTCTGGATCGTGCATGAGAGCGCCAATCAAATCCAGGCGTCGGCGCATGCCACCGGAGTAGGTGCCGACCCGTTGTCCCGCCACGTGCATCAGACCTACCAGTTCAAGTAGTTCATCAGCTCTCCGCCGCGCCTCGCGTCGGGAGAGTCCGTAGAGCACGCCCTGAAGCTGGAGGAAGTCCCGGCCCGTAGCCAGGTCATCGATACCCACTTCCTGCATCGCGAACCCAATGCTCCGGCGGACAGCCTTCGCGTCGGTGTCGACGTTGTACCCTGCCACCGTGACGGTGCCTGAGGTCTTTCTGAGCAGCGTGGCGAGTATCTTCATCGTGGTGGTCTTGCCCGCGCCGTTGGGGCCGAGGAAACCAAAGAAGCTCTCCCTGGGGATGTCAAAGTCAATGCCTGCCACGGCGTGACGGCCGTTCGGATAGACTTTCACCAGATCCCTGACCTCGATCATGTATTCATTAGGCATTTGGCACCTCTCTTCCAGTGCTTGACAGAAACAGTTGCCGGGGACTACCATAAAACTGGCGAGCGCAGACCGGGTTTCCCATACCGAAGGGGGCTTGATTCGTGTGCTAGCCTCGTAAAGCTCGGCCCCCCGAAGGCCGGGCTTTATATTTGCTCAACTATGGATCAGCCGGTTACAGCGGGTCCTCCCAAGCGTGTAGTCTCGTAGGCGGCCGTGTTGGCCAGCATCGTCTTGATGGTGGTCACGAACCGATCCCTTTCCCCTGCGTCGATTCCCTGGAGGAGCATTTGGTTGTTCGCTTCCACCTGCCCCGCAAGCTCTTCCAAAAGCACCTTCCCTGTCGCGGTAACGCTCAGCGTGGCCGAACGCCTGTCGCGCGGCGATGGCGTCCTCTCCAGCAGGTCCCGCTGGACAAGGCGGTGGACGTTCCGGCTCACCGCAGCGGGGTCTATAGGCATCATTCCGGCTAGCCCGCTGACCGTGTCCGCGTGGCCCTCCGAACACATCATCAGGATCCCGAACTGCGGTGGCGTTATGTCGTAGGGGATGAGACGCCTGGTCAGACATCTCAGGGACACCGTGGCCAGACTGTTGATCCAAAAGCACAGGTCCTCCTGCGGACGTGTACTGCATTGCGGAAAGTTCTTCATGGCCAGAAAATATATCCTGTATCAATATGTTTGTCAAATCATGTATTGTTGAATGATTTTTGTCAACGACGGGACAATAGTGGCCCAGCGAGGCAGGATCGAGGGTTGCACAGCTACACTAGAGAGTGGTGGCACCTGCCAAGGGAACCCGCCGCCTTCCATCAGGTTACCTGTATCACAGGGGAAAGCGTAGATGACCTGACTATCGGCCGGGCCTACCCACCACACGCTCGGTGCCCTGTACGAGGCGTTCCCCCCGCGGAGGCCAGACGGCTGGCGGCGCGCCTGGAGCTCCGCCACACGCCCCGGCACGGCAGCTGGCTCAATGTCGCCGAAATCGAGCTGAGCGCCCTGACCCTGCAGCGGCGCACCCCGGATCTGGAGACCCTGCGCGCCGAGCTGGCCGCCTGGGCCCGCGTCCGCAACCAAGACCCGACCCCGGTGCACTGGCAATTCACCACGGCGGATACCCGCATCCAGCTGCACAGCCTGTATCCTGTACGACACAATGAACCGAACTAGGTACTAGACAAGTACGGCCATCTACGTCTCCAAAATCCAACTACAAGCATTTGGTATGTGTCGCATGCAGAATTGGCGGCTGAGGTGGAGCGTTTGCGCTACATTTTGCGGGGTGTAAGGGTGGATTCGGAAGTTGACCCCCGCGATGACGGCCGCAATACGTTCTGAGCCAAAGGATTTGAAGGTTCTGGACCACACAACATCAAAACCGCGTGGCAACACCAAAAGCCCAGGCTTGCCGATCCTCTGTCACGTTTTTCCGTGATCCCCCGTCCCGCGTCCGACTTTCGATTCACAAGGCCTTGGTAACAGTCCTCAATGGCCCAAGCTTGACGGGCGGCCGTCCATGAACTTTCGAGAATCGGGCATCTCAGCGCATGCTGGCGGCTGCTTGCCTCACAACTCCATTGCACCGGTCAAATTCCCAAAAGTGCAATCGCCCCAAGCCGTCTCCCTGCTTCAGAAACACCTGTTTCCGCAAGACGAGTCGGATGGGGCCGCTGGGAGTGCGGAGCGAAAAGCCGTATACCACAATAGGCCATCTGGCAGAAAGGGAACTCCCAAGGACGGGAGGCCGCTCCGGCAGAGCAGCTGCAGGTTGCTGATGTCCGCTGCCGCCCCGGGCCTGAGGCACAACATGGTCTGTGCTCGCGTTGCGGTGAGGATCACAGCGGAAGCCAAGGACTGTAACAGGGGGAATGCCAAGGGAACGGGAGGCCGGATCGACACAGTAGCATCTAAGATCGATCCGGCCCATGCTGTCTTGTCCTTGCGGTCCGGAGTCCACTTTGCACAAAGCTGCGCTGAGGGGGCAACCCACCTCAAACTAGTCCTTTTGCCCTTCCTCGTCCAACGGCCGCGGAAGGGGGAGAGGCTCGCGTCTCCAGCGGCGGGGAAGTGCATCGGGTTTCAGCACCAGCAGCACCAGCAGCACTGGCAGCGCCAGTGCCAGCAGCAGTGCCAGCAGCACTAGAAAAGAGAGAAAAACAGGAGCAACCAGACTGCCCACACCCAGGCTGCCCAGCACGATCAACTGCCAGATCCACCAACGCTGACCTCTCCAGTAAGCCACAATGGGGATGGCAATCGCCACACATCCTATCCAGAGCCCTCCTATCAGTTCCGTTCTCAGCTCCGTGTACAAGATCTCCAAGATCTCCAAGATCTCTGGCTCCATATAAGACCTCCGTCAGTCCACCTTGGGCTCCAAGCCATGTCCGGCAATCAGCGCGGCCGGATGTCACAGACAAATTCCTTGTCCTCGGCAACAGTGAGTTCATAGGGGCCAACATCTACAAACAGAGAAAGTACGGTACCCAGTCGATGCTTGGACGGGCCACGCGGACGATCAAAATTGTCATCATCGTCATGCCGGAGATCGAGGGATATGACATCCCAATATGGGACATCCGGATCCCACACGGTGATGCCGACTTCATGCTCCTCCAGACCGACAAAATATGTCCCGGTCGCGTCCATGTTCATTTCTCCTGCATGGCGCACCTTCCCCCCATAGACCCACTGCCGGATATTCCTTGTACAGAAACGATGCTGTGTGGATGAAGCCGAAGCAGATACATCCCCTTCCCCACTCGCAGTGAAGTCTGCATGGTCGGATGGCGCAGGTTCCGGCAGTGTTCCAAAGCCTAGAGGGTTTGCAGCAGCTCTCTCACTGCGGAGGCTGTGGGTATGGGTCCTGTCCAGTCGGCATTGACATTGATATCCAGGCAGTTTGCCCGCAAATCCTCCAGTTCATCATGGGGCAAGGGACTCTCCGCCTCGCTCGGAGAAGTATCGGAATAGGCCACAGACCCCGGGACACCCGGCAACCGTGTGCCCACCGTAATCATGCACGTCATGCATCAGACAATCTTCATGGCACTTCTTCCCTAAAAACACATTGGCCCGGCCCAAACAGGACGGAGCCAAGGCCACCGATGTATGTCGTCTTTGTCGGGTGGCACCTTGCGCAACATCAGGCGCAACAGACGGGGATTGCATCCGTGATCTCGCCTGCGCAGCACTACAGGGCGGGACATTATGAACTCTTTTCCTCGGGTAGAGTGATCGGACGCCCATCCTGTGTCAGTTCCAGTGCAGCTGCAGAAGGCAGCGATTCCGACCCGGATCTCAGGCGTGCACAGTGGATATGGACGAGCATCCTCTCGGTCGTGCAGACCGGAGACGGGGCTGTGTACGGGGACACTGGGGATACCTGTACCATGTAGAACCGTGCATCGGCAATCTATACCATATTGGATCCCATCGTCGTGTGTCCAATTTCCCCTTGAATGCAAAATCAGGGGCATGGGACAGTCGTTTGAAGAGCAACTGCCCCGTACCACTTCTTGGTAGCAGCAGAGGACTGTTGAACCACGCGCCACCGCAATTACCTCAAGACGGCTGGGGATTGGAGGTATCGGGTCAAGCGGATGGCGATTTTACTACAGGGAAATTACAATGCAATCGCTTTGGGCAGTTCATGAAGAGCAATCGCAAAGTCGCACATCGGAGTCCAAGGGGGATAATGTCAGCTATGGTTCTGTACACATCCAAGAGCACCTCCCGCGGCCAGGGGTCGAGCTGTCGGCCCTGCAAATGGTGCGTGCCTGAAGCACCGCGCGGGGTATGACCCTAGGCTAGGAGGCGGTGACCCCCGCGCGCAACGAGAGCACGGCCCTGCCGGCCCTGCTGCAGCGGCTGACGCGGGCAGGCTGCATCGTGACGATGGACCGGGGACCCACGGCATGGGTGGGGCACCCAGAAAGAGATTGCGCAGACCCTGCGGGCGCAGGGCACCGACTGCATGCTGGCCGTCAAGGGTAACCAGTCCACGCTACAAGCCGCGGTCCAGGACACTTGCGCGCGGGCCCGGGCCGCGGAGGCCACGCCGCTGGCCGTTGATCGGCCCGACTGTCACACCACCGTCAATGGCCGCCATGGCCGCCTCAAGACCTGGCATTGCCGAGTGTGATCGGCGACCGGGAGATTCTGGCCTACGTGAACACCCAGAGGCACTGGCCCGATCTGCGCAGTCGGATCGAAATGGATCCCTCCGCCGCATCGGGACGCCGCGGACCACCCAGACCCGGCATTTCATCTCCCGCGGTCCCCCCGGACGCCCAGACCCTGCGGGCCCTCCGAGCGAGAGAACTCTCTGCACTGGGTCCTGGACGTGGCGTTCCGGGAGGACGCATGTCGGCTCCACCACGGCGCATGGCCCACACGCGCCTGCGCCGGAATACCCGCACACAGTGGGGCAGGAAAACCAGCGCCTCAAGGCCGGCCGCAATCTGGCCTGCAGGGAAGAAATCCTGGGCTTTTGACGACTTCGCGATTGCCCTGCCAGTTCATGCGGCCGGGTTGCATCAAGTACATGTCGTCCCCAGCGAGTACAATATGTCATTCTTGGTTTCTCTGACCCGAAAACGCATGGCAGGTGGTCCCCTCAGGTTCTGAAGGTACCCTTTGCCGGCAGTCGGATCACCGCGGAAAAGGCAAATTGCAGTGAGTTGTCATACGGGAGACAAAAGCCTCAAGGCTACGGTGATTTGCGCGGAACGCCCTTGCACGTGTATTCGGCAAACCGCCGGTACGGGGTGACAGGACACGCACCGGAGTCCGGCAGGAAGCGGTATTCAGAGATGCGCGCGCACGGTTTGTCTGACGAATTGCCGCAACCCAGGCCCAAGGTGCTGGCGATTGGATATGCCTGCTATGACTTGACCTTTGCCGTGGCACATCACCTGGATGCCGACGAGAAAGCCAATGCCAGCGACTTCACGAGCTGCGGCGGGGGACTGGCCGCCAATGCCGCGGCCGCCGCGGGAGCCTTGGGATACGACACTGTGCTCGCGGCCTATTTGGGCCACGACATCTTTGGCGATGCCCATGTCCGCGAACTCAGGGCATTGGGCGTGACCGTGGATCGCCTGCTCCGAGCGGATGCCCCCACCGGCGTTTCGGGTATCATGGTCAAACCGAACGGCCACCGCACTCTGGCCGCCTACAGAGGAGTGCAGCCGCAGTATTCGGCAGATGCCCTGGATCTGGATGTCCTGCAACCGCAGGCGGTCCTCGTGGACGGACACCAGCGCAGTGTTTCCCTCAACGTGCTCAAACAGGCCCGGGCAAGAGGCATCCCCACGGTCTTGGATGCAGACGCCAATTCGGCCCACAGCCGGGCCCTGGCTCCGCTGGTGGACCATTTGGTCGCCGCAGAACGCTTTGCCTATGGCTACACGGGTGCCACCACGTTGCAGGATGCACTGCACGGGGTGGCCCGGCTGGCCGGGACCGTGGTGGTGACATTGGGAGAGAGGGGTCTGGTCTGGGCCCGGAACGGACAGACAGGCTCCTTGCCCGCCTATGATGTAGAGGTGCGCGATACCAACGGAGCGGGAGACGCCTTTCACGGAGCCTATCTGGGAGCCTTGGCCGAAGGCATGGACTGGCCATCCCTTTTGCGCTTTGCCAGCGCCACCGGCGCCTTGTGCTGCCAAACGGTAGGCTCCCGCCATGGACTGCCCGGCCGCGCCGCAGTGCTCGGCCTGATGTCCGCCCAAAATATTGCCTGACTTTCCCGATTGAAGGAGCAACATCCCCATGACCGCACGCGTTTCCGTATCTTCCTGGAGTCTGCACAGAGCCTTGGGTTCCGTATGGCTGGATGATTTTTCGGCCGAAAAGCTGACCCCGCCCAACGGCGCGGCTGTCCTTTCGCTGCTGCAGCTGCCGGGCATGGCCGCGCAGCACGGCATCCATACGCTGGAAATCTGTCATTTCCATTTTCCCTCCCGCGATCCAGGCTATCTGGCCGAATTGTCCCGGGAAGCCGCCGGGGCCGGTGTGGAAATCTACTCGGTCCTGATTGACGACGGGGACATCACGGCGGTGGACCCGCAAGAGCGGGCGGTGCAGCTGGATTGGATTCGGGGCTGGATTGACACGGCCGGCACCTTGGGTGCGAAGGCCGCGCGGGTAGTCGCTGGCGAAGCTACCGTGTCGGCCCGCACCCGGAATCTGGCGGACCATCCCAGTATTCAAATGAGCGCGCGGCAGCTGAAGGCCCTGCATGCCTACGGTGCGGACCAGGGGGTCAAGGTCTTTACCGAAAATTTCCGTCCCTTGTCCTTGAAGGCTGATCACCTTGTGGCCATTCTGGAACTCTGCGACGGTCAGATCACCATCTGTGCCGATTTCGGCAATTTCAAGGGTCCGGATCGGTACACGGAGTTTGCCAAAATTGCCCCGTGGGCCACTTCCGGCCATGCCAAGGCCCAATACCAGGCAGATGGTGCCATCATTCCCGACGATCTGGCCGGCGGCATTCGGGTCCTGAAGCAGAACGGGTTCGCAGGCCCGCTTTCGCTGATTTTCGATCAGCCCATGGTGGCGGATTGGACGGAATGGGACTATCTGGATGCCATGAAGCGCGTCGCCGACCGGGAGCTGTAGATCGGCCCGTGGTCCACGACACTGGCCCCTTTGCCGAGTAACGAGTACAGGAGATCACCATCGCTACGCCCGCCAATCGCACAATCACACCGGACATCGCCTTCGCGGTGGATAACGGCAGCGCAGACATCTACGACATTGCCACATCGGGGACCGGGCCCGTCGGGGCCCTGCCCCTGGACGATCACCTGCTACGGCATGCACCCAGTGGCAATCTCTTTGGCTGGACTCAGAATGCCGGCATGGGCTGGCGACCGTCCCGCCTCAGGCAGCCCGAGTTCCTGATCCTTTCCACCCAAGGCGGCATCCGCGCCCCGGACGGCACGCCGGTGGCTTTGGGCTACCACACCGGGCACTGGGAAGTGGGATTGCTGATGGAGGAAGCCGCGCGGGCACTCTCCGAACTCGCCTGCACGCCCTTCGCGGCCTTCGTCAGCGATCCGTGCGACGGCCGGACCCAGGGCACCACGGGCATGTTCGACAGTCTGGCGTACCGCAACGATGCGGCTATGGTCCTCCGGCGGCTGATCCGCTCCCTGCCCACGCGCCAGGGGGTGCTGGGTGTTGCCACATGTGACAAGGGATTGCCGGCCATGATGGTCGCTTTGGCCGCGCAGTCCGACTTGCCTGTGGTAGTAGTGCCCGGGGGCGTGACCTTGCCGCCTGCGCGCGGCGAAGACGCAGGCAAGGTGCAAACCATTGGGGTCCGCTATACCCACGGTCAACTGTCAGTGGAAGAAGCCGCTGAACTGGGCTGTCGGGCTTGCGGCTCCCCGGGCGGCGGCTGCCAGTTTCTGGGCACCGCCGGCACCAGTCAGGTCGTGGCGGAAGCCTTGGGTCTGTCCATCACACACGCGGCGCTGGCCCCTTCCGGTCAACCGATCTGGCAGGAAATGGCCCGACAGTCGGCCCAATGCCTGGTAGCGTTGCAACGACAGGACATCCATGCCCGGCAGATTCTGACGCCGGCGTCCCTGGAAAATGCCATGGTAGTGCATGCTGCCTTCGGCGGCAGCACGAACCTGCTCTTGCATATCCCGGCGGTGGCGCATGCGGCAGGGCTGCCCAGACCCACCGTGGAGGACTGGAAACGGATCAACTTCCAGACGCCCCGGCTGGTGGATGTACTGCCCAATGGACCGGTCGGGCATGTCACGGTGCAAGCCTTTTTGGCCGGCGGGGTGCCCGAGGTGATGCTGCACCTGCGCAGCCTGGATCTCCTCGACCTGGACGTGCAGACCGCTACCGGGCTGCGCCTGGGGGACAATCTGGCCCAGTGGGAAACCAGCGAACGCCGCCGGCGGTTGCAGGAGATCCTGCGCGAACGCGACGGGATCGGCGCCACCGATGTCATCATGGCTCCCAGGGCGGCCGCCGCCCGCGGGCTGACCAGCACCGTCACTTTTCCCACCGGCAACCTGGCGCCTGAAGGGTCCGTAATCAAGAGCACGGCCATCGATCCCTCCGTGCTGGATGCAGACGGCGTATACACTCTGACCGGTCCTGCCCGGGTCTTCAACAGTGAAGCGGCCGCCATACAGGCCATCAAGGGCCAGGACGGGGCGGCCGTCAGACCCGGCGACGTGATTGTACTGATGGGCCGGGGGCCGGCGGGCAGCGGCATGGAAGAGACCTACCAGCTGACTTCTGCCTTGCGTTACCTGGAATGGGGCAAGGAAGTGGCGCTCATTACCGATGCCCGTTTCAGCGGAGTCAGCACGGGGGCCTGCATCGGTCACATCGGGCCGGAGGCCTTGGCAGGGGGACCGCTGGCGAAGGTCAGAGATGGTGATCTGATCCGTATCGTGGTGGATACCGTACACCTGACCGGCACTGTCGACCTGATCGTCTCTGCCGCAGATGCAGAGCAGGCGATCGCAGCGGGCGGCGCGCTGCTCCGTCAACGGGCTCCGCATCCCGATTTGGCGGCCGACGGACAGCTGCCGGACGATACCCGCCTGTGGGCAGCCCTGCAGGCAGTCAGCGGCGGTACATGGGGAGGATGCGTCTATGACGTGGACGCCATTGTCGCGGCTCTTGAGCGGACGCCTCCCACTGCCGCCAACGGGGCGGATCGCTACTCTTCTGCCTGATCGCCCAGCAGCCACAAGGCTTCAATCTGGTTGCGCAACTGCTGGGCGGCCCGGGGTTGTCCGTCCCGTGAGCTGACAGCCACCGTGCAGGCCCCGATCCGGGCCAGCGCGGGCACCCAAAAGTCGCCTTCCTCCGGATCTGTAGCCACATTGCACAGAATGCGGTGTTGCGCGGCCAGCCGACCGATTTCACGGTTGAGGCCCGCGTCATCGGTCGCTGCGAAGACCAGAAACATCCCCTCCAGATCAGTACCGCGAAATCCGCGGGCCCGCCAAATCATCTCGTGGGCCTCGATCCGGGCTTTGAGGGCATCCGTTACGGTGGGACTGCAGAGCACCACCCTGGCCCCTGCATCCAGCAGTTTCAGGCACTTGCGCGTACCTACGGAGCCTCCTCCCACCACCAGCACAGTCCGGGACTGCATGTGGGTCAAGGCAACAGGATAAATCCCGGTATCCTTGTGCCGGGTGCGCGGGCTTGCGGTATGTTGGACCGGTGGTCTGACTGCCATGTCGGACCAGTACTGGACCACGTGCCCCATGATCATCAGGCGGGGACCGGTCCATTCCGCCTCTTGCACGGCCTGCACCAGGGTCTCCAGAGTGGTCCGCTTGACATGCTGTGCGGGCCAGGTCCCCGCACTGACCAGCAGTACGGGAGTGGCGGGGGACTTGCCGGCGGCCAGCAGGCCCTGCCGGATGTCGGCGACAGCTCCGAAACCCATCAGAATCACCAATGTATCCAGCTGGGCCAGAGCCTTCCAGTTGGTCCGATCCTGCAGGCGCTCCGGGGCCATCTGCCCCGTAAGCACCGCGAAGTCCGCGGCCAGGTCCCGGTGCGTCAAAGGCACACCCAAGGCCGTAGGGACACCGGTAGCCGAGCTGACGCCCGGCACCACGGCTACGGCACATTGCGCGGCGCGGAGCGCCGCCTGCTCTTCCCCCCCACGCCCAAACACGAAGGGATCCCCGCCCTTGAGACGGACCACGGTCTTGCCTTGCCCGGCCAGGTCAATCAGCAGTTCATTGATGTCGGCCTGGGACCAGCCGGCACCGCCGCGGGCCTTGCCCACGGCAAAGATTTCGGCATCGGTCCGGGCCAGCGCCACGAGGCGGCGGTCCACCAGGCGGTCATGCACTATGGCATCCGCGGTCTGCACCAGCCGCAGACCGCGCACGGTGATGAGGTCCGGACTGCCCGGTCCGGCCCCCACCAGGAAGACCTTGCCCGCCATCGGCAATCGGCAGAGGCTACCGGCTTGCCTGCGAGCCGGCACAAGGAGCCAGATGGCTCAGAATGATCTCCGAGAGGCCCCGCGTATCCTCCACCGGTCCCATCAGGGAAAGGGTCCGGTCCGGAAACGCATCCGACACCGCAGTCAGGATGCGCGGCAAGTCTTCCTTGACATGCCGCCCTGCGTGGAGAAAGCAGGGCAATACTGCCAGGTGCACCATGCCTTGCTGCAAGAGGCATCGACACCCCGTGGCCAAATCCGGTTGGTTTATGTCAAGATAACTGGCCATTACCGGCATGGGGTGGCATGCATCCTGCAGCCGGGTGGCGATGGCCTGGACCTGGCATACGGCTGCCGCAAAGCGGGAGCCGTGTGCTACCAGTACCACACCGGCCATCTCGCGGGCATCCAGGGTCCGGTACCAAGACTCAAGCCGGGCATACAGCAGTCCGGGCAGCGCTGCATGTTCCCCCAAGACCGGTTGCAACCGGTACTGCATTTCGGGATATGTATCGCGCAGCTCCTGGATCTGTTGGGGCAGAGTCTGCTGCACGTATTGTCCGGTGGTCAGGAAATACGGTTGCACGGCCACCTGCCGCACCCCGCGTTGCGCCAGCGCCGCGGCACAGTCGGAGACCGTGGGGGTCCCGTAGTTGAGAAAACCGGTTTCGATGGCAAGGTGGGGGGCGTACGCTCCAAGCCGAGCCGCTACACGCTGCATGCCGCCTGCACTGTGCGGACGCAGACTGCCATGGCCTACGACAAGTAAACCTTCCACTCTTCCCTCGTGTCCAGAGCGGTAGAGTCTTCCGTGGAGTCTTCCGTTGCATCGACCTGCAGGCCGCATTCGGTCTTGTCCATCCCTTGCCAACGGCCAGCCCGCTCGTCCTGGCCATCCGCTACAGGCTGTGTGCAGGGCCAGCAACCAATGGAAGGATAGCCCTGGTCATGCAATTCGTTGTAGGGCAAATTGTGGCACCGGATGTAATCCCACACCTCGTCTCCCGTGACGTTGGCCATGGGCGACACCTTCACCACGTTGAACCGGTCGTTCCAGGATACAAAAGGCGTGTCCGCCCGTGTCGGGGACTGGTCGCGCCGGATCGCGGTGATCCAGGCACTGCTGTCCTTCAGGGCATGAATCTGGGTGTACACCTTGCGCAACTTGCAGCATTCCGTCGGATTCCTGTAATAGAGGTTGGGGCCGTATTGCTCTTGCTGTTCCTCAATGGTGAGGAACGGCTGGACTTGCCGAAAGGTCCGGCCAAAGTGTTGCTCCGCGCGGGCAATCTGGGCATGCGTCTCCGGGAAGAGAAACATCGTGTCCAGAAAATAAATGTCAATGTCCGGTTCCAGCTTCAGGGCAATGTCCATCATCATGAGACCCGAGGGCCCGAAGGACGTGCCCAGCGACACCCCACTCTGGAACGTGTCCAGACACCATTGCAGCATGCGTTCCACGGAGGCGGTCTCAAACTCCGCGTTGAGCACCTCCAGGTAACGCGTGGTAATGAAATCCGGGCGGCCGGAATTGGTAGCGAAGAAAGAAGTTTTGGCAAAAGACATAATGCGCCTCCCACGGAAATCAATGAGTCCGCGTCGCTGTACGAAAATCGTTCAATAGGGCATGGGCCCGGCCCGCGGCCAGGCAGGCCGCCGCTGCCGATATGCCCGCCGCCTGCGTTTCGGCCCGGCCCAAAAGCGCCAACAAAACACCGGATGTCATCACCACCTGGGCCCGGGCGGCCGTATCGCGGTTTTCCAGGGCCTGCCGATTCAGGGCGGCATGCTGGATCACCGCGCGCCCTGCCGCTACAGCTGCACGCTGCGGGAAACCCAGGGCCTCCGGGTCCAGTACCAAAGGAGCTGGCCGGTTTCGGCCAAAGAGACGGGTCTTGCGCCCGGCCCGCATCTCAATCGAGCCTTCCTCGCCCTGCACTATCCAGCTGTCCTGTCTGCCGGTCTGCATGTCGCGCATTTCGTCAATGTATTTGGTGTGGTAGAAACCGGATACCTGGAAATCGGCATCCGCCGGATTGACCAGTTTTTCCACCGTGTTGAGGACTGTTCGCAGGCCGAATTCCCGCCGCAGGGGCATCAGCGCCACCCAGGCCGGCATGAAGGCTTGGGCATCGCAATACGCTATGCCGGTCTGATCCAGTACCTGGGCCGCGGCCGCCGGGGGCAGATACGTAGCCACCCCCAGCGCGGACAGCACATCAGCGGGCGTCACCCCTTCTTTCGTGGGCACGGCCGCCGCGCCATGCAGCAGTACCGGCTGTCCACAGGCCGCCAGCACTATGGCCACGGCCGGGGCGAGCTGGGCCGTGCGCTCTTTGCCGTCGTACGGCACGGCCAAATCCAGCACTCCCGGCTGCCTTGTCACCACCGGGGTCAGCCAGCGAGCCCGGACCGCATCCACAAAGCCGCGAATTTCGTCCCGGGCCTCGCCTTTGACCCGCTGGGCTATGAAGAAAGCGCCGGCTTGGGCCGGGGATACCGTCCCGGCCAGGATGCGGTCCAAGGCATCTTGTGCCTCGGCGCGGGTCAGATCGCGGCGCAGCGTCTCGCCCCGCCCCAAGGCCTGTACGTAGGGCCTGAACCCGTCCCGGTCCCATGCGGGGACCGGGGAGCTTTCCACATCCAAGCCGGTTATGGGGAGCGCAGACACCATGGATTCGGATCCGAGAGGGCCCTAGGCGGCAATGCGGGCGGCCAGAGCACCCAGACTCAGTACATCCGCGGAAACCTGCACCCGCCACGATACCGGTTCCCGGGGGTCCGTATCCGCTCTCTCCAGGGCAAAGTCGATCTCGCCCAGCACCTGGGCCATGAAAGCCTGCACTTCATCTTGCACCGCGTCCAAAGCGGGAGCGGCAGGTGGGTACAGCAAGCGGTCCAGCAAAAAAATCTCGATGTGACGGGGATCAATCGCAATATTCAGATCCGGCTCTGCTTCCAGCAGCTGCCCGGTCGTCAAGGCCAAGTCCCAGATCTCCCGGAGCCGCTGGACCAAGGGTTGCGTGTCAGCCAAACGTCCATGCTTGCGCACATAGTAGAAACCCTGGCTCTCTTCCCCGGCCTTGCGGCCATTGTCCAGCCCCAGATCGTCGGCGTGCCCCACCAGCATGACACCAGGCCCGGCCGGCACATGCTTGTAGTCCGCGACGTCCAGCATGACCGCCGGGGTTTTCCCGGTCTGAATCCAACTGTGGAAAACCGGAATCACGTTCTCCAGATTCCGGGGGCTGGCGTGGGAAGTGTCAAACCGGATCTTGAGCCGTTGCGGTGCCTGCATGATCATGCCTAGAGCTGAATGCCTTGCGATGCCTGTGCCGCCGCCATGCGCCCGTCGCAGGCATACGCGGCCTCAATGAAGAGATGGGCCTCTTCAATGGTCTCGTGGGCCTGGACGTGGGAGGGATTTTCCAAACGCCGTTGATGGTGCTTGAAAAGATACTGACCGAATTTGCCCTTGGCGAATCTGTCGAAGAACAGTGCGGTGTCAAAGAACCGTTCCCGGAACTGCTTCACGATCTCCGCCTCGTCATAGCCGATATCCACCGCCTGACCGCGCAACAGGGACCGCGCGCCCAGCACCATGGCCTGGACAGCCCTTGCGTAGGCCACGTCAATGTGACCTTCGTCCAGGGCCACCAGCGCTTCCAGGGCTTCCGCTTCGGCCCGGGCCACTTCCATCGTAAAGAGGGAAACGACCTCGCCGGCGCATTCCCCAACGCCAATGTCACCAATCGTGAATTCCCGAGGATCGCCCCAGTCGCTGTAATAGGACGCATCGTTTTCATAGAGGGGAATAACGCTGAACGGTTTGAGCAGGCCTCGAATCTCCTTCTTGCCGTAGCGCTGTACCCAGTCCTGGAAACTTTCACCTTCGCCGTGCTCGGCGTCAAACTTCCCGATCAGGACCTCAAGCACTTCGGGCACAGACCGGGAAGGCACTGCACCCACGGGCAGACCGTAGCTGCCCGCGTTGTGCTGCCACTGTCCGCCCAACACAACCTGGAAGTGGGGCACCGTACGCCGATTGCGGTGGCGGCTGTTGCCGAAGAAGCCAATATCCGCCACGTGATGCTGGCCACAGGAGTTGAAGCAGCCGCTGATCTTGATCTTGAGGTTGCGGCTCGACTCCGGCAGGGTCTCACGCTGCAATGCCAGCCGCGTGGACAATTCACTGGCCAGGCCCCGGGAGGAGGCAATGCCCAGTTTGCACGTATCCGTGCCGGGGCACGCCGTAATGTCATGGATCGTACCCGCCCCCGGGGCCGCCATACCCAGATGGACCAGTTCGTCGTAGATGTCTTTCAAATCCTGGTCTGCGACCCACCGGAGCACTATGTTCTGCTCCACGGTGGTGCGCATATGCTCGCCCACGTATTTGCGCGCCACGTCCGCCAGCCCAAAGGCCTGCTGTGCCGTCAGGTCCCCCAACGGCAGATTGACATGGACCACCGAGAATCCGGCTTGGCGTTGCGGATACACATTCGAATGCCGCCACGTCTGGTAATCCTCGTCGTCATGGAACTCCTCGATGGTGATAGGCTGATGCAGGGGCCGTTCCACAAAGGATTCGATGGTATCCAGGAAATCGTCCCAGCGCTCGTCCTGCGGCATGACCTTGCGTTCCGCATGGACCAGCCGCGTGAACTCTTCAATGCCCAGTTCTGCCACCAGAAACTTGATGCGGGCCCGGTTGCGATTCCGCTTCTCGCCCAGGCGCGCGAAGACGCGGCAGACAGCCTGCGAAAGCGGCAGAATTTCGGTTTCCGGTACATTCGCGGCCAATAATTTGGCTTGATGGGGAATGGCACCCAGCCCTCCGCCCACATACATGTCGAAGCTGCGCACGGGACGACCGTCCACTTCCGTGACCCGGGCCACAAAACCCAAGTCATGCAAAGTTACCAGGCCGCAGCCTTCATGCTCGCAACCGGAAAAAGCAATCTTGAATTTGCGGCCGAAGTCCTGCACGTCGTCATGGCCCAGCAGGAAGTATGTCAGGGCATCCGCATAGGGGGTCACATCAAACACCTCGGTACGACAGACCCCGGCCAGCGGACAGGCCGTAACATTTCTGACGGAGTTGCCGCAGGCTTCGCGGGTGGTGATGCCTACGGCTGCCAGCCGGCGCATCAGATCCGGCGTGTCGCCCACATGCACAAAGTGCAATTGGAAATCCTGCCGGGTGGTGATGTGCAGAATACCGTCCGCATATTCATCAGCCAACTGGGCCACCGCCTCCAGTTGATCCGGTTTCAGACCGCCCCAGGGGACCTTGATGCGTTGCATGCCCGGGGCATCCCACAGCGTTTCAGGTCCTTTGGTGGCTTCCCCGGAAGGGTATGACAATTCCCTTTCCACAATGCCGTCATGCCGCTTGCCATTGTCGTAGCGCTGACCGTAAATTCCCCGCCGCAACCGGGTCTCGGCAAAGACTTTCTCGTCCAGGTCACCTCGATGGGCCAGGACCATCTGCCCTTCAAAAGTGTCGATCTCGTTGGCCCAGGTCGCAGGAATTTGGGTCCCGAGTCGGTCTTTCCAGCTTGTCTTTTGCACTGTACCAATCTCCTTGTCTTGCGGAAGGGCAACGCGGGCCAAATCGTCAGCCATGTAGGACTTTGGATCCCCTCAAACGCATTTTTGCAACGGCCTGCCTGCAAGGTTCAGTGTCATTCAAAACGCGCTCCAAAAGCCCATACAAAAAGCCCGCTGCTGGCACCGGGCCGTTTCTATTCAATTCATCTACGGGGCAATTGTGTCCGTGACGAAGCCGACCCTGCGCCTTACTCTAGCGGCCTGTACAGCCTGTACAACACGGACACTCGCAAGGGCAGCACCCACGCACCCACAAAGGTCCATGCACTGTACCGGAGCCCAAGCTGCACCCAGCCCTGGCTGCCCGTTGCATCGGAATTCCCTGCAGACTCGACATGTTCAAAACCGACCGCCTCACGATTGTTCCGAATATGGTATCACAGGATGGCTTGCCACCCGTCCGCCAATGCAGGCTACGGAACGGCTTGATTTCGGGGTGCCTTTGCAAGGCATTTTCATTTTCACATCGCAAGGAAAGTTGCCGGCAAATTCCGACGAAGCCGACAGGCCAGACCCAGCTCGTTCCCGTGGAGACACACTGTGGTCACAGCAACTATCCTGGGGATCAACGGCCTTTTGCCTGGCGCATGGCGGCCTGCAAGGAATCGGCCAGAGACGAACCGCATGGCGTGAAATGGATGCTTCGTCTGTGATTTCCATATTTCACCTTGAAGCTCCTTCGTCGTCGTCTGTTGCGCTCGGCCTTGTGCAACCTTTGCGCATGCACTGCCAGCGGCAAGAGGCGCAGATTTTCCAATTCGCGCGACAGGAGGCTTTCGGCGAAAGTCGCGCCGTGTTGCAGCTGTTGCTTTATTTCGGTTACTTTGGGATTTCCCATCTTCATTTCAATGGGCACAACCCAGAGCAGATCAATCTCTTTGTCACAACCCACAAAGAGGTAGTCGCATCGCCCGGAATCCACGAGCGCGTGGAATTTGTCGAGAAGCTGAATGCAGTCCAAGTCGATCAACATGAAAGGGGCCGGTACCCCTTCCATGTCCAGTATGCAACCATCTTTGTTGCAAGTGACTGCCAGACATTCTGCCGGGACCTGCTGTTCCAGGTTCTCCTGCCAGCGGATCATTTCAAACCGTCAAGCGGAACATGATCTGAAATCGCAGTCCACTCGTGGTACAACGATTCCGCAACTTGCTCGAAGCCTGTCTGCTCGAAGCCCCCTTCCCGCGCAAAGGGAATATTCTCCACCCGAGTGCCTTCCTCGCTGGACTTGGAGTCAAACAGCCAGACGCCCACTTGCTCGGGGCGCAGGGACAAGTCATGAATCCCCACCAAAGACTCTCTCTGGTCTTCAGGAAGATGGGCAAGTTCCACCAGATTGGATACTTGCTCCAGGATCCACTCGCTGTGTGTCGTCATGATCACCCGGATTCCCGAGCGCACTGCACGGGCCAGCAGCTTGGTCAATTCGGCTTGGGCTGCTGGATGCAAGTGTGCCTCGGGTTCTTCCATAATCAGAACGTCTCCAGGGTGGACAAGATAGCGCAAGTACAACACCACCGGTGCCAGCTCTGTAACCATGGAGGAAGTGTTCAGGAGCGGCAAGTTGGTTTTCCATCCCTTGGGTCGGTACGAAAACGACGGGTAGCCAACGACCGACTTTTCCACTTCAATGGTCCCGTGCAGAATCTCCTGCTCAAGCCGGTCGGCAAGCCAACGATTCCGAGTCCTTGATTTTGCAGGCGGCAAGTCACTGAATTCGATGAGTTGCTCAAGAAAGTCAGTCAACACCCCCGAGAGTGCAGGCAAGGGTATGCCCTGCTGAAGACTCACCCGCGAGGCACGAGCTATGAGGGAACCCGTAACGACCCGATGTGCATGCATCACTCCAGCGCGGTCGGCAGGAAGGTAATGCGCAATGCGGTGCAAGGGGTTGAAGGTGTAGGCTTCTACGGATTGGCGCAGGAAAGTCTTAAGTTGAGTCAAGGTCGGCTTGAACTCCGTGTCGTCCATTGTCAGCCTGTCCAAGAAATGGTTGAGGCTACGCAGGAAACTCCTTGTATAGGTGCCTGCAGTATGCAGCGGGATGTGAGAGGGGATGGAAGCACCAAGCCGAGTTTCTTTCCCTTCCAACGCGAAGTCGTATGCAAAGGATGCCGAATAGTCAGGCAGTGGCTGTTGGATAGTGACCGATGCGCTTGTTGTGCTGCCAGCGCGCCTGAGTTCGCTTGTATCCCCGATACCGAAACAACGAGAAATTTCTTCGTTGACAAATCGGCCGAAATCCCTGACATTTCGGAGTTCGGGCCGGACGAGTGAGGCCAAGGCCTCCGGCAAAGGAAGGGAGCCTTCGTCCCAGTTCTTGGTCTTTCCGGACTGCATCATGGTTTCGGAAACTTGGTCTGACCAGGCAACCAGTTCCTGCACAATGTCTTTCGATATGGCATCCGGACTGCGGTGGGCACGAGGAGGCGGATACCAACGCATCGTTCCGGGTACATGGGGAAACCGCTGTGGACCATAGAGTACTTCGTCACTGTCTGGGCCCAGTCGAATCGGGTATCCTCTGAAAAACTGATGCAACGCATAGACCAGTATTGCGAGATAGGACTTTCCGGTATTGCTTGGACCGATAAATACTGACAGTGGACGCAGATCGATATTGGCCTCGGCAATAGGGCCAAAATTGGTAACTCTGAGTTTCAGATGGCGTTGGGGTGAATTGTTCATTTTATTCGGTCTGATTGTATGTGCTCATGTAGACAAAACAGGATGATTGCCGCCAGCAAAACAGCCACACCGCACCCCCTGGGCTGTTCCGGAGTGTAGCCATTCAAACACAAGACCTGTCCTGTACTTTGTCTCAACCCTTGTTACTGGTGCAGTACAAAACCAGTATTGACCAGCAAGAAGGCCTGAAGGTTTTCTTGCTATAACGACACAGGAACACTTCATGAGACGTAAGGTCACATCTGATTCCTTCCCATTGGAAGCCAGTTCCCACCACGTCAGAGGAACTTGAGGATGAAAGCGAAGTTTGCGCCCCATCTTGAGTGGCATGGATGTCTTTACCATCGTCGCTGTTCCTCCCGGTCAACAGTCAGGCCCGTCCCAACGTGAGATGTGGAGCCGAGGGATTCAGCTAAGAATCCAACGGCAGCACCTTTGCCACACGTTCCACGAAGATGCAGCGGGCACGAACCGTTTGTCGCCAAATTGCTGTCTGTCAGCACTGAAACTCTGACTCGATGCCATGCCATCTTCGTGGCTCGTCCGACACACCACAAGTCCTGAAACGTCAGATTGGCAAAACATGCTGCCATTGGCCTCTTTCCAGTACAGGATTCAGTGCTGTTAGTGTTTCCCGGGCAGAGTCCAGGCGATCCGATGGGACATTAGTTGCAAGACAGGAAGGAAATCGCACGAGCAAGTACGATGTCGCTTGAGGATACAGGCCAGTCGCATCCGCAGTCGATAGTCGGAGGTTTCAGAAACTGAACATTTCAGGATGCTCTGATTAATTCAGGCTACGCCTCTGCATGTTGGACAGCCACTGGCACATAGAGAATACCTAAAACGAAGTTGGGCACATCACGTGATATGGCAGACCTCCATCAAAAGCCCCACGCTGGAGCAGTCTGTCAGAGATCCGATGTCTGTGTTGGTGTCTGGCATTTCCGCTCCCTACAGAGATCAAACAGATCCTGACTTGGTCTCTCTGGTGTCGCTGCCATTAATGGGCAGCCATGATCTGACACTATCAATGACAGCAAACCACGCGCTTGACGTACCACAGTGTATTGGCGTACCAATGAAGTGGCGGTGCAACGAAGAAAAGGGATACAAACAATGTCATCGTCTCGTTGCCGCCAGCTTTAGCGGCACCAACTCCCGGATGGTGTGTTCAGGGCAAAGCAGGGCCTTGCTCCTTTTGCCGGGTTTCAGGCGTGTGCCCCGTCGTCCAGTGCCACTTTGCACGCCGGTTGTGCCTCAGGGTCGCGGGTGTCCCATGGTACCAATGCACCAGAAAGAACAGAAACATCAAGGTCAGCGTACCCGCTTTCAGGAACGGGTATCCCGTTGTCCAGGCCATGGTGATGATTTGGCCGGGCAGCAACAACCAGCCCCCGGCTTCTGCCACATCGCTTCGGTAGCGCCACACACTGATCCACAACATGACAGCCAACATGGTCAGAGACAAGACATGGAAAGCCATCAAGTCTGACTGAGGATTCTGGGCTGCGGTCAGGGTGCCCAAAAGAGGCCAAAAGGTGATCATATGTCCCCCTAGCCCCTGACCCGCAGCATGTTCCAGGTACAGGATCAACAACAGCATTCCCACCCCGAGGGACATCAAGGATCCGTTTGCCCCGAGCAGGAAGGTCCGCAGACGTGTGCTCCTCAAAGCTGGCTTAGGCTCCGGTTGCTCCTTTTCCAAAAGAGGCAGGGGCAATTGACGATCCCAAACCCAGAACATGATCCCGAGGAGGAGGGTAGAGGGGGCCAACCACAAGCTCAGACCCAGTGCATAGAACGGAAAGAAAGGCGTGAGGGGAGAAGGATTGTGTGTCGTCGCGCCGGGATAGACGAGCGCGTGGAACGAGGCAAACAGCATCATGCCCCCCCAAAGCCCACACACGGACCATCCAATGACAGAGTGTGCTCTCCAAAACCCCCAGAGCACTACCAGAGCGGGCCAAATAAAGGCCGCCGTCATGACCAGCCCGAAAGCTCTCCCACCTGCATCCACGAAGCTCACGCTGAAAGAAAGAAAAATTGATGCGTGGAGGGCATACGCAAACAGAGCAGCTCGCCCAATGCGCTCCCTCCAGGAAGGTGTTGCAAGCCGTGTCATCAGAAGCCGCCCTCGGTATCGCCACATGACTCTTACCTTCCTCCATGCCCTGATTTTTGTGGGCCATAACATGGGTACGTTATGGCCCACGAACTTTGCTTTCTCAGTTCCGTACCTCAATCGGAATCAAAAATACAACTGGCTTCAACATCATATACCGGCGGTTTTGCCACTGGTGCGGCCAAGGGGAATCTGGGAGCAAATGTAAACCACACTGGCTTCTCAGCCAGTGTTAGGTGCTTTTTTGTTAGACAGTACCATCAGCGGTGCCTTCGGATGAGAGGCCTGTGGAATGGGCCGCCCGAGCTCTGGGACACCTGACCCTGGAAAAGGCCCACGCGGTGACCCTGACCCTGACCTTCACCCAAGGGCGTCAGGCTGTGCCTGTCGCGGCCGATCGCGTCTACGACGCCATTTTCTTCTGTCACTGCTTGGAGGAAGCAAGGCATGATCCCAACCCGCATACTGTGCAATATCATGGAACATGCCTTCCCGCATGCAAGACAGTTCCGCCACAATGTCACACGTTTTGACGAACTGGATCCTTGTGGTTAGGGATTTGCCCGCTTGACCTTCTCTTGCCCTGACATAGGGAACATTCACTGGGCATAAAATCAAAATCACCAGTCCCCAGTGCCGCCGGATTCAAATCGGGAGAGGTGCAATCCATGACCTTTGATCCCATCACTCTGGAAATCCAGTGGCAGAGACTGGTCAACATCGTGGACGAGATCGACAACGCGGTAATCCGTACCTCGTTCTCGACCATCATGGGCGAGAGCCACGATTTCGGTTGTGCACTCATGGATGTCGAGGGCTCCGGTTTGGCCCAGGCCCAGTGGAGTCCACCTCAGTTTTGCACGATGCTGCCACGTACCCCTAAGGCCATGTTGCAACGGTTTCCCGCGGCCACTTTGCAGGAAGGAGATGTCTTGGCTACTAATGATCCCTGGATCGGTAGTACGCATCTGCCGGACTACAATCTGGTGTCGCCGGTATTTTATAAAGGCAGGCTAGTGGCCTTTCTGGGCACGGTGGCCCATGTGTCGGATGTGGGCGGACACTTGGGGGATCTGGGAGGCCCAGGACATGTTCATGGAAGGCACACGGGGCATGCCCAACAAGTTCTACGCGGCAGGTCAGGTTGTGCTCATGATTGAGGAGTTCATCGCCGCCAACTGCCGCGTGCCCGACATGGTGCTGGGGGACTTGCATGCCATTGTGGGGACCCATCGCATTGGCATCCAGCGCATCCACGAGTTTCTGGACGACTACCGGATGGCAGACATGGACGCGTTGGCTGCCGAAATTCTCGTCCGCAGCGAGCGCGCCTTGCGCGCCTCGATCCGGGCACTGCCCAACGGCCAGTCGGATTACACGGTGACCGCCGATGGCTATCTGGAACCCTTCACCCTGCAAGTGCAGCTCGCCATCAACGCCGCATTCAATATCAGTTACGCCACGGCGGTTTATCCCATCAAGGCCATGCTGGCCCCGTACATCTTCAACAACGACGATCTCATCCGGCCTATTCGCATGACGGCCCCGGAAGGTTCCATCGTGAATTGCACCTTAACTCGTCTTGTCCATGAAGACGTGATACAAGCGCGGAACTGCTTGTGCCGTTACATTAGATCCGTGTTACGCGCACAGCGCAGTGTTGGATAGCCGGTGTAAGTGTACGGACTGTATCAAGGACAATGGCCAGGGCCCATCCTGTGGCACTGGCGGTCCACTCCGGCAGTGTGACGGCTATGCCGGGTTTTGCGGGTACCAGAGATGCCGAGCGTTCTTCTGGCACCGTATTAATCCAGTATGATTCAGGTACAATTATTTCCGGCCCAAATGCAAACTGTCGTTCGATGTTCAGTTTTTGGAGGCTGGTGACCAGTGCAGCAGTGGTACGGTTTGCGAGCACCTCGTGATTAAAGGCGATGATGGCCTCTGTTCTATCCTGTGGGGTAAGGTTGAACCAATTAAGTGTAGAGACGAGATTCGATCTGGCTTGTGTGTGAAATTCCGGTTCGCTTATTCTTGCCTGTAATCCTGACAACTTGACGACTCCAAAACGGCAGAGCGCGTCATGGAAACACTGCGTCAATGCCGGTAATACTCTGGCAGGATCAACGATATTGTGCCGGTCTTCCCCCAATGGGGCAAAACCTGAAACTTTTATGGGCAACGTTTTCTTCCGGTTAATGCCTTTACTGGGCAATCCAACCTGAACCCATCCGATCCTGACGGCATTGATTCCATCAGGTAATGCCTCGGCCTCTTCAATTCCCCATAGTCGTTCTCCGACAGAGGGTTGTGTCGCTGACGCGGACCAATGCATTAATTTAGACCGTTCTCGGAAAACGCTGTAGAGATCCTCTTCGGCGGCAACAATGGTTGCCCGGTCTGTGTTCGGAGTTAGTTGACCGAAAGCCTCAAGAAAAATTGTCGATGGCACAATAGTTGCACTTCCGCCACAGTATCTAGGCACACGTCATGGAACTTTGTCTGTAAGGTTGAGGTAGGCTATCAGCCTATATCCTTTCCGCAGCCATGACACCCTCCCCTGATTGATGCGGGACATCCACGCCAGTTTTCCACCCGATCCGGTAGGACTTCATACTTTTGCAAAGTTCCATGCGAAGTGCTTAATACTACAGCGGTAATTAGAGAAACTTCCCTGTTTTGTTAGGGATAGTCAGGATAGCATTCGACTTCTCTGGTAATTTTTAGCTTGTTAGGCAAATCAGGAACGCCAACCAAATCGACATCTACTACGTTACGGTACCCAACCAGTAGTTCATTTGAAGCGCAATCATATCGGGCCGTTGTTCTTCTACCACTACCTCCTCCTTCTCTGATGCGTTTTTCTTGATGAGCAAGTGTTATCCATCGGCAACCTGTAATAAAGTCACACCAATTTGCCTGTAACCAAACCTCAACGTAAGCATATTCCGGGCAATTCTGGTTATCCGATTCTATTTCCCACCAACCATGTGTCGATACTTCCCTGCGATGGTTTGATAGGTGGGGATAGTCGCCTTCCATTGTAAACCTACATAATCCGTTGGTGGCAGCTAGTACCAAGTCATCTATATTTGCTTCCGATCTATAAGTTTCATCTCTATTGTATGGTGCGAAGTAACCCATGTTCTCATCTAGATCAGGTTCTTCTGTATAGATGGCTTCCTCTGCATAGACGACGTTTGTCAAGGGAAAGCTTAACACCAAAATAACACCTAATATAGCAACTAGTACTAATTGAGTTTTGCGGGATACAAACATTTGATTTACCTCACGGTTCAGGCATGTTCAAGCATGGTAAATTAATGAAGAAAAGAAAACATATGCCTTCTTTTTTATCCCTTTGCTAGCAATTTGAATCGGGCTGCATCATCGCAATTTGGCTGTGCACGCTCCGCAAACATCTTCATCATGGTTTTGCCTCCGAGAAGCGGTTGTGATTGGAAGTGAGGACTGTCCCTCGTCTACTTGGAATATAGTTAAGTCACTGGGCCTTTTGTGTATCAGATTACAATTCAGTACCGATTTCCATTGCTTTTGCTGAATGGAATTTGTTGGGCATGCCCTCGCGTGCCTTTACACTCTTCTGTCAAGGCAGAGGAGATATCTGGTAAAAAGGCAGGACCTGCCCCACGATATGACCGGCGAGTCACAAGTCAGTCGGTCCAGACCTCCACCATTGCTACACAAGTTGCCATAGTCCTGACTTTGCAAGGGGCATGTGCGCCTATGCTTTAACTGCGGCCATGTTGGCATGGCTGGCGCTTCCAGAACAGCCAATCAGGAAAACCCACATCATTTCCCACCAAGCCAGTGTCCTGCACCGCGTCCTGTTGTCACTCTCATGCTTCATGGTCTAGAGAACCCTAATGACTCGTTAACATTCCAACATTCCATCCGAGTTTTGAGGAACTGGATCCTTGTTGATCCGGGGTTGTCCCGCTTGGCCTGCATCTTGCACTGGTTCAGGTAACATTCACAGGGTATGTATCAACTGAATATTCTGGAAAAGGCCCTATGGGGTCTCAGTCCCAAGCCCATAAGGATAAAGATAAGGAGCAGTATCCTTCCATGGCTCTCGATCCCATCACTCTGGAAATCCAGTGGCAGAGACTGGTCAACATCGTGGACGAGATCGACAACGCGGTGATCCGCACCTCGTTTTCGACTATCGTGGGCGAGAGCCACGATTTCGGTTGCGCCCTCATGGATGCCGAGGGGTCCGGTCTGGCCCAGGCGCAATGGAGTCCGCCCCAGTTTTGCACGATGCTGCCGCGCACCACCAAGGCCATGCTACAGCGATTTCCGGCGTCCACGCTGAAGGAGGGGGATGTCCTGGCCACCAATGATCCCTGGATCGGCAGCACCCATCTGCCGGATTACAACCTGGTGTCGCCCGTATTTCATCATGGCCGGCTGGTGGCCTTTCTGGGCACGGTGGCGCACGTCTCGGACGTGGGCGGACACCTGGGGGATCTTGAAGCCCAGGACATGTTCATGGAAGGCACACGGGTCATGCCCAACAAGTTCTACGCGGAAGGCCAGGTTGTGCCCATGATCGAGGAGTTCATCGCGGCCAACTGCCGTGTGCCGGATATGGTGTTGGGAGACCTGCACGCCATTGTGGGTACGCACCGCATCGGTACCCAGCGCATCCGCGAGTTCCTGGACGACTACCGGATGACCGACATGGACGCGTTGGCTGCCGAAATTCTCGCCCGCAGCGAGCGCGCCTTGCGCGCCTCGATCCGGGCACTGCCCAACGGCCAGTCGGATTACACGGTGACTGCCGACGGCTATCTGGAACCCTTCACCCTGCAAGTGCAGCTCGCCATCAACAACGACGAGATCCACATGGACTTCGCGGGCACTTCCCCCCAGCAGTGGCACTCTGCCATCAACGCCGCATTCAATATCAGTTACGCCACGGCAGTCTATCCCATCAAGGCCATGCTGGCCCCGTACATCTTCAACAACGACGGTCTCATCCGGCCTATTCGCATGACGGCCCCGGAAGGTTCCATCGTGAATTGCACCTTTCCGGCCCCGGTGGCGGCCCGGGCCAAGGTGATCAAGCACATTCCCCCCTTGATCTTCGGGGCCCTGGCCGAGCTGATGCCCGAATCCGTGATCGCCGCCGCCGGGGGCATCTTCCCTTTCCATGTCGTCGGCAAGGATGAGCGCTTTGGGCAGCATGCCGTCCACATGTTGCCGCACGGCGGGTTGGGTGGCACGCACAATGCCGACGGTCTGCTCCCCACGGCCTACCCGCACAACAGTACCGTTACCCCCACGGAGCTCATCGAAATCCAGTGTCCTGTGCTGATGACCCACAAGCGTCTGATTCCGGATTCAGGCGGACCGGGCCAGTATCGGGGCGGGCCCGGTCAGGAAATCGGACTGCGGGCCACGTCGGAGCAGGGCACCACTCTCACCATTCGTCCCGACCTGATGAAATATCCGGCCGAGGGTCTGCGCGGCGGGCAACGCGGCAGTGCGGGGGATGTCATCATGAACGGCGAGCGCATGCATCGTTTTGTGCCACATCAATTCAAGCAGGGAGACGAGGTGATTTTGCGTGTGCCGGGGGGCGGCGGGTATGGGCCGCCCGCGGAACGGCAACGGGAAGCCGTGATGCAGGATGTGGCCTGGGGCCTGGTCTCGGCGGCGCAGGCCCGGATTGTCTATGGGGTCCCGATCGAGGAGGCAGAGGACGAACTGGCCGATGCCGCACTGCGCCAAACCGTCGCGCAGGTGCAGGCCAATGCCCACCGGGGTGGCGCATGAAAGCGGATCTGGTCATCACGGGTGGGCGGATCGTCAATCCTTCCTACGAATCCGAATATGCTGCGCGCAACGGTACACTGGTTGTGGAGGACGGCCGGGTCACTGCCCTGCTGGATGCCACGGACCGGCCCCCGGCTCGGGAAGTGCTGGACGCCACGGGCATGCTGGTCCTCCCGGGGGCCATCGATCCCCACTTTCACTGCCGGGCGCCTGCGTTCCCCCAACGCGGCGATTTCGCCACGGAATCCCGGGCGGCCGCGGCCGGAGGGGTTACCACCATCTTCGAGATGCCCATCTCGAAGCCGGGAGTGGCCACTACTCCTGCCCTGCTCGCACGCGGGGCCCTGGTGGAACGGGATGCCTATGTGAACATCGCGCTCTATGGTGCGCCGGGCCTGCTGGATGTCCGGGAAGTACAGGGCATGGCGCAAGCCGGGGCAATCTCCTTCAAACTCTTCATGACCGAGGCACCCCCCGGCCGTGAGGACGAATTCGAGGGTCTCATAGCCTCCGATCTGGGGACCGTGGGGGCCGCGCTGGCCCTGACGCGGGAAACCGGTCTGCGCTGTGCCATTCACTGCGAGGATCAAAGCCTCATCGACTGGTATGCCGGGCAGGCCCGGGCCTGCCCCGTGGCCGACTGGCGGCGCCACTTGATGTCCCGGCCCGCCGTCGTGGAAACGACGGCCATCGCGGGCGTGTTGCAGCTGGCCCAGGCCTTGCAAGCGCCCGTTCACATCGTGCATGTCAGTGCCCGGGCCAGTGTGGCCCTGGTGCAGGCAGCCAAGCGACAGGGCACTCCGGTCACGGCCGAAACCTGTCCACACTACCTGCTGTTTACCGACGCGTCGCTGGAGCAGGTCGGTCCGTACGGCAAAATCAACCCGCCAGTGCGCACGCAGGCGGATCAGGATGCCTTGTGGCAGGGATTGCGCGCCGGGATTTTTGATTTTGTGGCCACGGATCATGCACCTTTCACCGCCGCAGAGAAGGAAGCGACCTGGGGACGCATTCTGGATGCACCGCCGGGACACCCGGGGGTGGAGGCACTCGTGCCCCTGTTGTTGACATGGGGGCTGGAGGGCACCTTCTCCCTTGAGCGGGCCGTGGAACTCATGTCCGCCAACGCCGCCCGCAGCTTTGGCCTCTATCCCCGCAAAGGGGTGTTGCGCCCGGGATCGGATGCCGACATTTGTGTGTACGATCCACGCACGCCCACCACGCTGGAAGGGGCTGCCTGGCTGACGAAAGGGGCTGAGGCCAGCCGTTTGTACCAAGGGGTGCCTGTGCAGGGCTCCGTCCATGCCACTGTGGTGGGAGGTCAGGTGGTGTACCGGGAGGGCGCCGTGGTGGGCCCTCCCGGCTGCGGCGGCTGGTTGCGCTCTGGTCTGTCCCGCCCAGGAGGCCAGGCATGACTCTCTCCTGTGCCTTGGTGGGATGTGGCGTCCGCGGTTCGATATGGGCCCAGGCCCTTGCGGAACACAAGGCGGTGGATCTGGTGGCCTTGGTAGACCCGGACAGGGAGCGCACACGGGAACTGGCCATGCGTCTGGGTGGGCCCATGTCCTGTCATGCCTCACTTGCCCTGGAACCGGGACAGTGGGATGTCGTGGTCCTGGCCACCCCGCCCGAGATGCACTTTGCACAGGTCCAAATGTGTCTGGAGCACAAAACGCATGTCATCTGCGAAAAGCCGCTGGTGGAAGAATTCGCGCAGGCCATCACGCTGACCCGCATGGCCGAACAGGCAGGCCGTCTCTTGATGGTAGGCATGAATTTTCGCTACCTGGCTGCCAGCCAATATCTGCGCCGTGCGGTGCAGGCAGCACGGTTCGGCCCTCTGGGCTTCGGTCGCTTCCACTATATCCGTCACCGGGACGGGCGACGGGACGACCTGAATTCCTATCCCCTGACAATGGAACAACCCATGCTGTGGGAGCAGTCCGTACACCACCTGGATCTGATTCGTTACTGCTATGACCAGGAGATTGTACGTCTCTGTGCAGACACGTGGAATCCTCCAGGCAGCGTATATCGCCACGACAGTTGTGTATCCCTCCTGCTGGAGTTGGCGCATGGAGCGCGCGTCAATTATCTGGGTACCTGGACAGCGGGTTGGAATGGCATGGAATTTTCCTGGCGCAGCGATTTTCCGCGTGGCATGATCTTGCAGCGAAACCAATTTGCCGATGTGGTGGAATGCCAGTTCGAACCGGATCTGGGCCTGACCGGCCCCCGCTTCAAGGAACCGCAGGAAGCCGAAACGCTGCGGCCCGTCGCGCTGTTGTCCCAACGACCGTTTGTGGACGACACCAAGGGGTTGCTCGACGAGTTCGTGGCGTGCTTGCAGCAGGGCCTGCCCCTGCAGACCTCCGCGCGGGATCACCTGTGCACCTTGGCATTGCTGGAAGCCTGCGTGCAGGCAGGAACGGAGCGCACATGGGTGGACATTGCCGATCTGTTTGAAGCCCACCATGCCGGAGACCTGTGGTCGGCCTCCAGAACGACTTGATTGCACCAGACAGAAACCGTGAGGTGAACATGACCACAATACCGGATCTCGTGGAGAGGGACCAACGCCTGACCCGTGTACGGGCGGCCATGGCCCAGGCGGACCTGGACGGTCTGCTGGTGGCCGGCAAGGGACACTGGTGGACCGGCCGCGGCTATTTTCGGTACTTCACCGACTTTCACATCTGGGGACATGATGGACTGATATTCATTCCGCGCCAAGGCGACCCCTTTCTGACCTTCAGTTCTCCCGCCGTGGCCGAGCGCATTGCTGCCCGCGGCTGGATCACGGATGTCCGCGGCGATGTCTACATCGCGCCCCGCATGGCGGCAGAGTGCCGTGCCCGTGGCTTTGGCCAGGCTCGCATAGGGGTGGCCGGGCATCAGTTCATTCTGGGGGCCGGCACCATGGAGCTCCTGACCACCGAGATGCCCGCCGCGGAATTTGTCGTGGCCGACGAACTGCTGAATCGCGTGCGCGCCATCAAGAGCGATCTGGAGATGCAACAGGAAGCCGAGCTGTGGGTCCTGGCCAAGTCTGCCATGGAGCGTTTCGTCGAGGTGCTCCGGCCCGGTGCCACCCAGCGCGCACTGGCCGCCGAAGCCTGTCGCGTAGCCTGGGCCGGCGGAGCCCGCGACATTCTGGTCTTCATCGGCGAACGTCCCGGCGAACACGACCCGCCGCAGGACATTCCGCTGCGGTGTGACGACATTGTGCGCTATCACATGGAGATCCTGGGACCCGGCGGTCACTGGTGTGAACTGACCGTGAACTGCGCCTTCCGTGAGCCCACGGTCCAGGAGCTCAGACTCATGGACAGCGAGCTGTTGGCGTTTGAGCGCATCCGGGCCGCGGCCCGGCCGGGCGTGCGCTTGAGTGACCTGGCCCGCATCTTCGAACACACCTTGCAGGAACAGGGATGGGAGCTGGGTGCCCCGACCCAGCATTTCGACTTCCATGGCCAAGGCATGGACACGATTGAGTATCCCTGGTTTTCGGCCGCAGCCGGCTGGGGGTCCAGCCAGAACTGGCCCTTGGAGGCAGGCATGGTCTTTTCCTACCACCCGCGGCGCAATCTGGTGGATGGCCCTGCCTGGAGCACGGGCATCAATGAGGACATTCACATCACCCCCACAGGGGCCCAGACATTCAGCGGGGACTGGAGTCACCGCTGGCGTCATATGAGGTAGACGATGTGACTCTGCAAGTGGGCATTTTGGGCGCCGGCCAAGCCGGCGCGCGTCACATCACGGGATTTCAGGCCCTGGAGCAGGCTCGGATTGCCTCAGTGGCCGATGCGGACCCGGAACGGGCGCGCCGGGAGGCAGCGCGCTGTGGAGCAACGCCTTGCCAAGATTGGCGGAACGTCATTGAGGGGTCTCCGGCACTGGATGCCGTGGTGGTGGCCCTGCCCCACCATCTGCATGCGGAAGCGGCCTGTCTGGCTGCAGCCCATGGACTGCATATCCTGCTGGAGAAGCCCATGGGCACAACGATGCAGGAGGGATGTCGGATTGTGGAGGCCTGTGAGCAGGCAGGCGTCATGTTGATGATGGGCTATGTCCACCGTTTTCGGACGGAGGCGATCCAGGCGCGGGCCTGGATCGAGGCAGGACATATTGGGCTGCCGGTCAACTGTACAGAGACAATCGCCTCGCCCCGCGGGGCGCATCTGGGAGCCTGGGTAAACGCGCCCGACCATGCCGGGGGCGGTGTGTTGCTCTACACGGGCATTCACGCACTGGACCGACTGCTGTGGCTGGTGGATGCGCCTCTGTACCGGGTGCATGCCGCGGTCCGGCAGTTTTCGGCTGCCTCGCAGGTGGAGGAGGCGGTCGCCACCCTGCTGGAATTCGACAATCAGGCCATGGCGGTCTTTTCAGTCAACGGTCCGACCTACCCGTGTGGCGTGACTGGCTGGCGGAGTGAAATCTATGGCACCGAAGGCGTGATTCGCATTCAGGCCCGCCAATCAGCGGAAATCGCGAGCACCCGGCTGGAGCAACAGATGGACGTCAGGGAAGTGGCAGCGGCACACGGGGAGCATTACAATTTCCAGCGTCAAGCCGCAGCCTTTGTCGACGCCATTCAGCGGGACCTGCATTCCCCTGTTTCCGGCCGGGTTGGCTTGGCTGCCCTGGAGGCCTGCCAAGCCATTTACGACAGTGCCGAAACCTTCTGCGGATCGCCCCCAGCCTAGGGCAGCAGGACATCCCCGGGCGTTGGTGTTCCACTACGGTGGACGTCCACGTCAAACTGTACTCCCTGCAGTGTCCCCGAATATACACCGGGAACTGCAGCAAGGCTAGGCAGCGGGACCTTCTGCGTCCGGATCGGGTGCGTTGGGCGGCGCGGTTGGATCGTTGTCCTTCAACGCTTGGTTGCCAACCTGCGCTCTGTCCTTGGACATCTCGCCCAGGAACTCCGGCAACTCGATGCCGGCCATCTTGGCCACTTCGTGGAAGGGGGGCAGGGCTTGGGCAAGACCGCCGAGGAAGCTGCCTACCGCGTTGCCATTGCCGTTGTCGTAGACCACCACCTTCTCGAAGTCGATATTGCTGATGGCCTGGGCCTGGATTTGGGCGATGGTCTCCAGCTGGTCCACGATCATCAGCCGCGCGGCCTTGTCGGGATCGTCATCGGCCGCGGCGACGATCGCGCGGAAACCGTCCGCCATCTTGGTGAGGATCTCCATGCGGCCCAACGCCTCGCCCGCCAGCTTGGCCCGCAGCGCCTCGCCTTCGGCCTCGCCCGCGAGCACATGCTTCTGCTTCTCGCCCTCGGCCTCGGTGCGCACCCGGTCCCGTTCGATCTCGGCGGGCACGACGATGTTGGCGTACTCCCGCGCACGGTCCCGCTCGGCGCGCGCGATCTCGGCCTGCTGTTCGGCGACATAGCCTTCCTGCTCCGCCGCCGCCGCCTTTACCGCCTCGGCTGCATCCCCGCGCCGTTGCGCCTCGGCCTGGGCTTCACGCAGATCGGCTTGGGAGGCCACCTCCACGGCCTTGGCCTGGTTCTCTCCGGTGACCGCCTGGGCGTTGGCGTCGGCGACACGGATGCGCTGTTCCTGCTCGGCCTGGGCGGAACCCACCGCACCTTCCCGCTCCTGCTGCGCGACCTGCACCTTTGCCTTGTTCAAGGCCTCCGCTGCCGCCCGCTGGCCCAAGGCCTCGATATAGCGGGATTCGTCGGTGATGTCGGAAATGTTGACATTGATGAGGTGCAGGCCGATCTTCATCAACTCGGATTCAATATTCTCCAGCACCCGGGACTCGAATTTCTCCCGATCGCCGTTGATCTCCTCAATGTCCATCATGGCGATGGTGGCGCGCAGCTGACCGTAGATGATGTCCTTCGCGGTCTCTTCCACCTGCCGTGCGTCAAGGGAAAGCAGTCGCTCGGCGGCGTTGTTCATCAGTTCCTGCAGGGTGCCAATGCCGAAGGTGAAACGGGACGGCACGTTGACACGGATGTTCTGCTTGGAGAGCGCACCGCGCAGGTCGATGTCCACGGTCATCGGGGTGAGGTCCAGATATCGGTATCCCTGGATGATGGGCCAGACAAAGGTGGTGCCGCCGTGGATCGCCTTAGCTGATTGGTCTCCTCCCACTTGGCCGTACTTGACAAGGATCCGGTCTGAGGGACAGGTGCGAATGCGTCTCACCACGGCAATGACCGCAGCCATGACAAGGACCGCCAACAGGGAGACGATGATGACCGTGAGGTTGAATGACATGGACGTCTTCCTTTATGGATCTTGTGGGGATGACTGTTCGAGGTTGCGGGATTGCGCCTGGAGCGTGGCTCCTTCTGCACGCCCGACAATGAGTTGACTGCCGGCGAGGCCGAGCACGGTGATGGACGCGTGGCGCGGAATCGCATCGCCGTCGGTGACAGCATGGAATTCCAGAAGCCGGTCCTGTACCGAGACGCTCACCTTGCCGACGCCGGTTCTGCCGGATGGCACCGTCAACGAGACCGTGCCCGGCCGGCCAATGCTGTTCTTGATGCGCACGTTGCCCTCGTGCTTGAGCAGGGACATCAAGGCAAAGAGGCCCATATTGATGGCGACGAAGAGGGAGCCCAGCGCCAGGCCCACCACCATAACGAAGAAGGTATGCCTCAGACCCCAGTCGTAGGCCATCAGCCCGCCCCAGGAAAATCCCATGAGGAACGAGACACCGTTGCGGATGGTGAAGAGATCGCCGAACGGTATGCCGCCCTGGCGACCCCCGACGTCTTCCGTGACACCGACCTGATCCGGATCGCCACTGCCCAATTCGGTCTCGTTCGCCTCACCGATTCCGAACAGGGTGAACACCACCTGGATCGCGAACACCAAGGTGGAGAACAGCGCAATGGCGAACAGCGTCTGCTGCAAACCCGACAGCGCGTCAAACCACTCGGCCATCGGGGTCCTCCAACAGTCTGTCTGGAACTGTGCCCATGTCGATGCAGCAACCTGACCCTTTGCAACACAACGCACTGCCCACTGCCCGTGCCATTTCTGCACAGCCTATGGCATAGGCCGCAAGTCCCAGTTCATCAGGACGTCGGCAGTCAAAACAGTTGCGGCATGACCACAACGCTGTCAAGCAAACAGGGGACCCTGTACCCAACAGTGTGGAAATGGCTGATGGGGCCAATGGTTAGATTATACCTCGATGCACCTGCCTGCTCTCGTGGGCTTTCAGAAAGGGGAAGAAGGCCACCAGGTGGCACTGGCAGACAGGGTAGAGCGGCAATGATGCTTTTCTCCTGGAGTGGGTGAGGGTGCTTTACCCTGCCGCGGAATTGCTCCTCCCTTCGATCCTGTGCATGCCTTGCATGGCAACCAATGCAGATGGGGCTTGGATATGGCACACTGGACCAGGACAAGTACCTGCCCCGCGGTGGCTAGGACCTTGCGGATACATGATCTGTGGCAAGTGAAGAAGGGGATGCAGAATGGAGTACCGACATCTGGGCAGCAGCGGTTTCAGAGTGCCCGTCTTGGGACTGGGCGGCAACATCTTTGGGCGCCAAGGCGCCACATCACACTTCACCAACCAGACGGAAACGGCCCAGATCGTGTTCAGGGCCTTGGAGCTGGGCGCCAACTTCATCGACACCTCAGACAGCTATACAGGGGGCGATTCGGAATCCTTCCTAGGGCAGATTCTGGCAGGACAGCGACACAAGTTCATTATCGCCAGCAAGGTGGGTTGGGAACCCAACCACAAGATCGCAGCAGGATACCCAATGGGGCCCAACGAAGCCGGCCTGTCGCGGGGGCACATCATGGATGGCATCGACGGCACGCTGCGTCGGCTCGGCACCGATTATGTGGATCTGTATTACGCACACAAGCCAGACCCTCATACTCCGTGGGAAGAGACCCTGCGCGCTTTCGATGATCTGGTGCGCATGGGCAAGGTCCGCTATGTGGCCTGTTCCAACTTCGCGGGGTGGCAGATTGCCGCCATGAGCGAGATTTCCGCCCAGCGCAGCTACACGCCCCTGATGGCCAGCCAGTCCCTCTACAACCTGTTTGATCGCCGGATTGAACGCGAGGTGCTCCCTGCCTGTCGGCAGTACCGACTGAGTGTGATGCCCTATTCCCCGCTGGCTCAAGGCGTGCTTACGGGCAAGTATCGGGCTGGCGAACCCGCCCCCAAGGGCACGCGGGCCTATGGCAACACCAGTCCCCGCCTACGTTCCTACATGGCCCCTGCACGCCTGGAAGCCATAGCCGCTTTGGATCTCTGGTCCCGGGAGCATGGGTATCGGGTGGCAGATCTGGCTCTGGCCTGGCTGCTGGCCCAGCCAGGAGTGACCTCAGTCATCAATGCTGTGACCAGCGTAGCTCAACTGGAGGCGAACATCCGCGCCACTGATTGGACACTGACCTCCGCCCAGCTGGCGGAAGTGGCGGCCCAGATTGATGCACTGGCAGACCGCTAGCCTTGGGATTTAAGAAAATCTGTCATGGAACCAGAGGCGGCAGCATGGACCGAAGTCGGGGGCCGTTCCTCGCAAACAGGATGCCCAGCGGCCTGTGTGGATAGAAAACGGCGCTCACGCTACACCTGGCAAGAATCAACGGCGGCTTCTCTCGTCCCGTGCCGCAGCGGACAGGGATCAACAATCTGCCAGGCACATTGAGAGTCTCCATGAATTCAACACAGCCGTTATGCTTTTACGGCCCATGGGACGAGGGCTGCTGCACGGCGAGAGGCGTTACCACTGGGTACCTCAACGACCCGTGAACAGGATACGCCTGGCTTGTCAGTTAGGTATATAAGTTCCTTTCCCCTTAGGCAGCGTCCTCAGCGCAAAGGGAATGGCGATGACAGCCAGGGCAGTGGTGCCGAAGATGGACTGCCAGCCCAAGGATTGAGACAACCCGCCGTCAAGAAGCAGCCCTGCATCCGCACCGCCGCCAATAGTCGCTGCGATTGCGCCATTTTCCTGCGTCATTGACCCGGAGGGTGCCGACTTCAATTTTGACCAGCCCTGATTGGGCCATTACCGGGGTGCTCTCAAGAGACTCGCAACGATCGACATCTATACTACGCCTCGAGTCGCAAGCGCGCCACCAGGTGAGAGTGGGCAGGACATTCCAGGCGCAGGTCGGCAGGATTCAGAGTGAGTTCTTGGGTTTGGGGCCTGACATTCTCAGGATGGGAAGCAGAATTCATGGCCATGGGATCCGCATGATGCAACAGGCTTTGCTGTCCCTGAGCGGCTATCTGTCCTGCCTCCAGGAACAGGTGCACATCCACATCTTGGGTCCGCGAACGATTCACCAGTGAAACACACAGCAAGCCTTCGTCAGGGTCCAGGGTGACCGACGCATCCAGCAAGGGCAAGCCAGACATGTGTTCCATGGGAGCGTCGAACGTGTCGCACTCGGTCCATGTGTCCAATGCAATCGAGCCGCTCTGGTGCCGCAGCAGCCACAAGGGCCAGTAGACGGGTTCGGTCCAAATGCCCTCGGGGGTGACCATGATCAGTCCTACCACATTCAGAGTCTGGGCGACATTGGCCAGCGTCACAGCCTGACAGTGCCGTTGCATGACATGCAGGAAGGAGGCGACAGCCAGGGCATCCCGCAAAGCATACGTGGATCCAAAGGGCAGGGACTCGGGGTGATGTTGCATCATGCCCCCTGCCGGAGCACAATTCCATTCCGTAATCGCGATTTTGACATCCCGCGTGGATCCGGTCCGCCGCCGCTGCAGATCGATCACTGTCGCCATATCCTGAATGGCCCGCTCCGTGCGGTGGGGACCCGCCATGACCTGAGACCAGGCATCAGGCGCGTCGCGGGTGTGCCAATAGTCATGCAGCGTCATGTAATCGGTGTAGGGAAAGACTTCCGGGACCACCTCCCAGGCCCATTCCGGGGCAGTGGGGGCATGACCCCCTACCGTGAGAAGCGCAATGGAGGGATCCAGGCGTTTCAGCACCTTGGCCCACTCGCGGGCTTCGACTCCGTAGGCTTTGGCCTCCGTATAGCCGATTTCCCACGGTCCGTACATTTCGTTGCCCAACTGCCAGAAGCGGACGCGGTGAGGCTCGACATAGCCGTGGGCGCGCCGCAGATCGGCATACTGCGTGGCATGGATACCATTGCAGTATTCCAACCAGGCGGCGGCTTCAGACAGCGTGCCGGTGCCCATGGCCAGATTGATATGCGGTTCGGCCCCGATGCGGCGGCACCACGCCACAAACTCGTCGGTGCCAAAGCCATAGTCGGATGGCCAGCCAAAATGCAGGTCGATTTTGGCTGGCCGGGCGGCTTGGGGGCCCACTCCGTCTCGCCAATGGTAGGTCGTGCCGGTACAGCCGCCCGGCCAGCGGATAACGGGCGGGGCCAGATCCCGGATCAGGGTCTCGACCTCCTGGCGTATGCCAAACCCGTCGGCGTCCGGGGCGGCAGGATCATACAGACCGCCATCGGAACAGCCGGGGCGGCGGCTCATGAATTGGCCATAGATGCGCGGATCAATGGTGCCGTATTGCCGTTCCAGATCGATTTTCAGGCGGGCCCGACTCTGGTTCATCCCTTGACTCCCGTGAACACAATGCCCTGAATGAAATACTTCTGGGCAAAGAAGAAAATGAGCACCACTGGCAGCATGGCCACCAGGGAGGCGGCCATGAGCAGATGCCACTCCGTGTAGTTCTGATCCTGGAACGAACGCAGACCCAGCGAAATGGTGTACTTGTCGCGGGAATGCAGATAGATCAGAGGCCCAAAGAAATCGTTCCAGGAGCCGTTGAACATGAAAATGGCCACTGCGGCCAACGCGGGCTTGGACAGGGGCAGCACGATGCGCCAGTAGATGCCAAAGATGGATGCGCCGTCGATGCGCGCCGCATCGTCCAGGTCCAGCGGGATGGACATGAAGAACTGGCGCAGCAGGAACGTCAGAAAGGGCCCGCCCAGCCAGTTGGGCAGCACCAGCGGCACAATCGTGTCGATCAGGTCCAGATGCTTGAATACGACAAACTGCGGAATCATGGTCACCTGGGGCGGGAGCATCATGGTGGCCAGCATGACGAGAAAGACCGTTTCGCGTCCCCGCCAACGCAGGCGGGCAAACGAAAAGGCCACCAGGGAACAGGAGAGTATTTTGCCGATGACATCCAGGAAGGTGATGACACCGGTATTCCACACATAACGGCCGAAAGGTACCAGGCGAAATATGTCGGCGTAGTTGCTCCAGAGAACACGGCGCGGAATCCACTCGGGCGGAATGGTGGTGACCGCCCCCAGACTCTTGAGCGAGGTGGAGATCATCCAGACCAGGGGGATCATGAGAAAAAAAGCGCCTGCCAGCAGCAGCAGGTGCATCAGCATCGCTTCCACCCGCACCCGGGCCAGGCCGGTCCTCATGCTCCGCTTTAACGGGACTTCAGCTCGCCCGCGTAGAAAACCCAGAAGCCGGAGGAGCGGTACACCAGCAAAGTCAACAGCAGGATGTAGGCAAACAGGATCCAGGCCAATACCGACGCGTAGCCCATCTTGAAGAACTGAAAGGCATTCCGGTAGAGGTACAGGACCATGAACAGGGTGGCATTATGAGGCCCGCCATTGGTCATGATCAGGGCTTGGGTAAAGATTTGCAGGGCCGTGATGATGCCAATCACCAGGTTGTAGAACAGGACAGGCGTGATCATGGGCAAGGTGATGTGCCAGAAGGAGGCCCACCGCCCGCTGCCATCCACGTACCCCGCTTCGTAGAGCTCGGTCGGCACACCTTGCAGGCCTGCCAGATAGATCACGATACTGCCGCCGACATGCCAGAGCGACATGCCAATCATGGAAGTCAAGGCCCAATCCTGATCGCCGAGCCAACCGGGCCCGACAATGTCGAAATACGCCAGGAAGGAGTTGATAAGTCCGAAGTTGGGAGCATAGATCCAGCGCCACAACAACGCCACGGCGACGCCCGACAAAACGGAAGGCAGATAATAGACCGTACGGTAATATTGCAGGCCGCGGATCCGGGCATTGAGCAGGAGCGCCAGCAAGAGCCCGAACCCAATCTGCAGGGGCACGCTCACGATGGCATAGATGGATGTCACCTTGACGGATTGCCACACCTTGGGATCGTCCGTCAGCGCCTTGTCGAAATTGGCCCAACCTACCCAGCGCGGGGCCGTAAGCACGTCATATTCCGTGAACGCGAAGTAACCGGATGCGATCATGGGCCCCACCGTAAAAAGCAGGAAACCGGCAATCCAGGGCGAGGCAAAGATCCAGCCGGCCCATTCTTCGCGCCGATGCGCGGGGCTGGAGGACATCGTGAGTCCCTACAATTCTCCCGGCCGGGCCCGGCTGCCGGAAAGGCGGCACCGGGCCCGGCCGGGACCAAGACAGGCGCGGGGCGGGGTCAGCCGATAATGCCGTTGATCTCGGCCGTCACGTCAGTCGCCATCTGTTCGGCGCTCTTGGACCCGTCCCACAGGGCATCCAGGGCCGTGCTGATGGCCTGGACGACCTCCGCTTCATGGGGATGGGCGGGCCAGGCCCGGCCTTCCCCGTTAAGCAGCATGGCCGGGAATACGTTATTCACGCCGTGGCTGTTGCAGCGGTCGCATTCGTAGTTCTTGTACCAGTCCTGTTCTACCAGCGACTTGCGCGAGGGATGGGCGTATCCCCGGCTGATGCGCAGCCGCTGGCCTTCGGGACTGCAAATCCATGCGGCCAGGAGATAGGCCTCGTCCGGTACTTGCGATCCGGACCAAATCGAGGTCCAGCCGATTAGCAGGCGGGTCAGACGCGTACCCTGGGGGCTAAGGGGGATCGGGGCCGCATCGAACTGAAAGTCTTCAATGGAGCGCAGACGTCCCAGACAGCCGCGCACGCACCAGAAAGATCCCATTGTGCCCGCGGTGAAACGATCCATCATGCCCAGTTCACTGAGGGCCTCCGGTCCCGGGGCACTGCCATCCCGGGCCACCAGACTCTGCATCCAGTCCAGGGCTTCGATGGAGGCATCACTGTCCAGCAGACACTGGGTGCCATCCTCGCTCAGGATTTCGCCGCCGTTGCTCCAGATAGTGCCCAGCCAGTTGGGATGGCCAATCCCGTAATGGGTCGTGATGGCACCGTCCTGTCGGACCAGTGCCTGGGCCGCGGCGGACATGTCGGCCCAGGTAGTGTCCCAATCGGGATACTCCAGTCCCGCCGCATCGTACAGATCCGCGTTGTACCAGATCCCTTCCGGGGCACCGTCATTGGGCAGGGCCAACAGCTGTCCCTGGATGATGCAGGCATTGACATGGGCATCGAAGAAGTCGTCGAACGCGGTCTCGTCCGGATGGGCGGCTACGTAGTTGTCCAGAGGCACATAGACGTTTTTCTCGGCCAAGGAACCGAAATAGCCGAAGAGCGTCTTGAAGACATCAGGTGCCGTACCCCCCGAGAGCATGGTCAGGAGCTTGTCGTTGTAGGCCGCACCGTAGCCGGTGCCGGCCGGGGTGTACTGCCCGTCGATATCGGGATACCGCGCATTGAATTCCTCAAACACCGGGGCAAAGTCGGCATCTTCATTGGTGCTGCCGGGCACCATGAAAGTCACGGTAACGGGCTCCATGGCCGCGGCATCTCCGGCGGCGGCGGGCACCACGGGGGCACAGGCGGCCAGTGTGCCTGCCGCCATGCCTACGCCGGCGATCTGCAGAAAACTGCGGCGAGTGAAAGTTCGGGAAGTCATCGCAATTGCTCCTCAAAAATGGTGGATTCTGCCCTGGTACAGGCAGACAGCAGCCTTTGGGTCTCCCTACACGGGTTCAAGGGCACCCTGGCATTCTACCCAAAGGGATTTGGCAGCAAAACCGGCTGCAGGGCGCTCCGGTTGACAGTCCCGGGGTGACGGGGAACGCATGCGGGTGCCAGGGGCCAATGTCTCCACGCCCCGGCCCCAGCCGGAAGTCCCTGCCGTGCCAGGGTTGCTGGCACCTCTTGGGGCGGAGGTCGGGAAGGGATTGTTCGTTCTGCATAACAACGCCGCTCAGGGACGAAGGGCCCGGTCTCGGGCCTGAGCCAGTTTGTCCTGCCAAAAGGCATCCAGTTCGGCGATCCGGTCCAACTGCGCTGCCAAGGCAGGATCATAGGCCTGATAGACACAGCGATTGAGCGCCTTCAGAGTCACGCCGGGATAGGGTCGGGCCACGAGCCGCCAAGTATCCCCGGACTGTACGGTGCCGGCTTCCAGCACCTGCAAATAAAAACCGGTACGCAGTTCCTGGAGGGTCAAACGCACCCAGTCGGCCCGGCCAACGCGTTTCCCCTGTTTTTGGCAGGGCGTACGGGGTTTGGAAACCTGGACCCGCGCGGTACCGACATCGTAGATATCCATCAGACATATGGCATCTTCGCGGGCATGCGCCAGCGTCCAGTTTTCGCCCACTCCGCCCGGCTGCAAACCCAGTCCCAGGCGCTTGTTCCAGAAAGCATAATCAGTGAGCGTGTGGCAACAGACGGCCATGTTCGGCCCCCCATGATGTTCCTTGTCCGCTACTTCATCTCCGACCAATCCTGTCAATTCCAGGCGCACCGGTGTCGAGATGCGCTCGCGGTAAATGGAAGAGCGCCAGACACCACCCGGACCGCCGTAGGTCTTGGGTGTTCCAATATGAATGGAATCGATTGTAATGTCCGGGTTCTGCGTGACCATGAAAGGGGCCTTCCAATCCATTTGGCTGATGACTTTGCGCCGTGCCGTTGGGCTCCCACATTCTATCGCTTCCGATTGTGTCTTCCGCTGTATCGGATTGTGCCGGTGCCCCACGTGCCGCTCCCTTGCCGGTGCAACATTAACCCAGGGACACGGCAAGACAACTTTTGCCGTTTTGCTTGCGTGGTGCCCTTCGATCAACTTGCGTGGTGCCCTTTGATCAACCTGTTTTGGTCCACTCCCGGATTCATCTTCATTAGGCCAAGGCCGCACATTGACCAGAAAGTTCCTGGGGCGAGAGTTTAGGTCTTCGGACGGTGCCAGACAAGGCGTTCCCTATCGGTGGGATACAGGAGCCAAGTGGCTTGAGGCATGTCGGACGGAGCGAGATCCCCAGGCTGTTCCGTTCCGGCTACCGCCCATTGGCCGATCTGAGATCTGAACCAGAGTGGTAGTATGTAGCCAACACGGTGCACACCCGGTAAGGACTGCCCCGAGGGCCCAGGCCTCAATTGGGAAAAGCGCTGTCCCTTTGATTTCCAAGGAGATTTACAGGATGAACAGAACAGGTATTGCGCGACGCACCTTTCTGAAAGGAGCCGCTTGGGGTGCATCAGGACTGATTCTGGCTGCTTGTGCCGCTCCGCCGGCTACTGCCCCCGCTGCCATGGAAGAGACCGCTGCCATGGCCGCACCGGTGGACATAGACGTATGGACAGGCTGGACAGAAGGAGCGGCCGACAAGATTGAACAGATCCTGGACGGCTACAACGAATCCCAGTCCATGGTCCGCGCCCATCATGTGGTAGTGCCGGGAGGCAGCGCCTCCATGATGCAGAAGCTGTTGGCCGGCATTGCCGCCAACGAAGGCCCCACCACGGCCGTCGTGTTCGGAGCCGACAAGGCGTACCAACTGGCCGCCAACAATGCGCTGTTGGCTCTGGATGAATTGGGCAATCCGGAACAGGTGCAGATCTTGCGCGAGTGGATGCATCCGGCCATATGGGATCTGGGCGAATACGAAGGCAGCTTCTACTATGCCAGCATGTGGAATCAGTCGATGGGCACGTTCGTCAATCTGGACCTGGCGGAAGCTGCGGGTGTGGATGTGGACAGTCCACCCCAGACCCTGGAAGAACAGATCGATGTCTGGGAACAGTTGACCACCTACGATGCCCAAGGCAACATCGATATACTGGGGGGAGACTTCAACTGGAATGCCATGATCATGGGCCGGTACCATGGCCAGTTCACCGCGGATGGCACTACCATTACGGCCAATCACCCCAACAATGTCAAGGCCCTGGAGTGGAACGTGGCAGTTTGGGAACGGTTCGGCATTGACAAGATGCAGACCTACCAGGCCTCGTTGCAGGGTGCTTCGGGTCGCTCCCGGGGACTGGCTCCCTTCCTGGCCGGGGTACGGGCCACGGAAACCACGGGACCTTGGCGTTGGAATTCTCTCCGGGACTACGCCTCCGAGGATTTTCGCTATACCGTCTGGCCTTTCCCCGGTCCGGCAGGCTACACGGAACGCGGCATGTATACCTATGGTGATGGCTGGATCGTGCCGATCACCTCGCCCGAACCGGAAGCCGCCTGGGAAATCATCAGTGTGATGACCGGGGCCACAGGCGATCGTGATACCTACACCTCCCTGTTCGTCACCTGGCTGTGCGTCAACAACCCGGTATCGGAGGGCATGAAGGATCATCCCAAGTTCAAGGATGAGGTCATTAGTCAATGTCCAGGATATGTGGAGATTTTCATGGATGATCTGTACAACTCCGACTATTACCTGTATCCTGCCAAGCTGCCCACCAGTTCGTCGTATGCCCAATTGCTGGGTGCCGAGTGGCAAAAAGCCTACCTGGGCGAAAAGTCGGCGCAGGAAGCGCTTGACTTTGTCCAGGAAGAGGCACAGAAGGAACTGGATCTCTGGCTGGAACAGTCCGCGTAATACCCTCTGGGAGACACTGTCATAAGCTTGCGCCGTGTTTCAGTGTGGACACGGCGCAAGCGGCCCTGCTGGCCCGCCTATGCAGGATGCCCGGACAGGGATCTGCGACATCCAGGCGGCCTGCTCCCAGATCCGATTCTGTCCCTTCGGAGTCCCGCGCGGGACATATCCAATCTCAGGTGCCTGACATTTGACCTCCTCGGACGACATCGTACAGCGCCCAGAGTACCGGGTCCCGCCTCTGCAGTCCCTGCGCGTGGAGCACTGGAGCCTGGAAATTCTCAAGTACGTGGTACTGGGCCTGTTTGCGCTGTTTTTTCTGATACCGTGGGCGTGGATGATTTCCACCTCGCTCAAGAATGCCGAGGAACTGTCTTTGCATCCTCCCATCTGGATCCCGGACCCGATTCGGTGGGACAACTACCTCACGGCCTTTCAGGAGGGCTCGCTGGGACGCTTCCTGTGGAATACCGTGGTCGTTACCGTACCTTCCGTCATTGGGGCCGTGCTTTCCAATTCGCTCATTGCCTACGGATTTGCCCGCATTCAATGGCCGGGCCGCGACTATGTCTTCGCCATTGTCCTGGCCACCTTGATTTTGCCCGATTTTGTCACCTTCATTCCGCTCTATTTGATCTTCCGCGACCTGAACTGGCTCAACACCTATGCCCCCTTGATTCTGCCCATTTTTCTGGGGAGCCCCTTCTTCATCTTTCTCCTGCGCCAGTTCTTTATGGGCTTGCCCGTCGAGCTGTCGGATGCCGCTCATGTGGATGGCGCGTCCGAATTTCGGATCTTCCTGAAAATCATTCTGCCCCTGGCCATGCCAGCCCTGGCTGTCGTGGCCCTGTTCCAGTTTATTGGCAGCTGGAACGATTATTTCGGCCCCCTGATATACCTGAGCGATATTGAGAAGTACACCATCTCGCTGGGCATCGCCAACATGGAATCATCTTACGGGTTTTCCAACTTTGCCTGGATCATGGCAGCCACCATCATGAGTGTCCTGCCCATCGTCGTGCTCTTCTTCTTTGCACAACGCACGTTCATTGAAGGCATTGCCCTGACGGGACTGAAGGGGTAGCGCGTGATGACCCTTTTGTCTCCCTCTTTCCGCATTTCCAGTGCCCGCGACCGGCGGCGCCTGATCACCGGCCTGCTCTTCATTTCGCCCTGGATTCTGGGGTTCATCATGTTTCGGGTCTATCCGTTCCTGGCTTCGCTGTACTACAGCTTTACCTTTTACCCGGTCCTGCAAAACCCGAGATGGATTGGCATTCAGAATTATGTCAATCTTTTTGACGATCCGCGCTTCCTGACCTCGCTTTGGAACAGTTCCTATTACGCCCTGGGGGCTGTCCCGTTGGGCACTCTCTTCGGGATTTGCCTGGCCATGCTGCTCAACATGCGCGTCAAGGGGCTGTCCACATTTCGAACCGTTTTCTTCTTGCCCAGCATTACGCCCATCGTGGCCGCGGCCATCGTGTGGCTGTGGATGTTCAACCCGCGCATCGGCATCATCAATTACTTTCTGTCGCTGGTAGGCATTCAGGGGCCCGCCTGGATGGGCGATCCGCAATGGGCCAAGCCGGCCTTGATTCTCATGAGCGTGTGGAGTGTGGGCAATGCCGTCGTGATTTATCTGGCCGCGTTGCAGGATGTGCCCCGCGAGTTGCTGGAGGCGGCCTCTCTGGACGGGGCCCGAGCGTGGCAGCGCATACGGCATGTCACCTTGCCCATGATCAGTCCGGTCATTCTCTTCAATGTCATAGTCGGTCTGATTGCCGCCTTCCAATTGTTCACCCAGGTGCACGTGATGACGGATGGACAGGGAGGGCCCGCGGACTCCACCCTCATGATGTCGATATATCTTTTTCAGTCGGCCTTTCTGTTCTTCAAGATGGGCTATGCTTCCGCCCAAGCCTGGATCCTCTTTCTCATTATTGTGATCTTTACCCTGATTCTCTTTCGCGTTTCAGGCCGCCTCGTGTATTACGGCGGTCGTTGAACCCAACGCCAAGGTCCGGGAGGGGAACACGCCGGCTCACGCAATCTATGGCCTACCCCACCGGCACCCCGCCCGCCACGGCAGTTTCGGGTATATCCGGAAAGTCCTTTTGCCTCCCCATTTTTCGTTTCACAGCCGGGTCCGGAGTACTGCAGAGACGCATCAAGAGCTGACAGGGCCAGTGCGGTCCGGCCCGAATTCGGGTGCCCTTCGGGGAATGCCCCGCCTTACACCACAGGCGGCGGCTTGCTCCCATGTTCCGTCCACAGTCAGGCCGCAGGCCCGCGGGAAGGCTGGGCGACTGCTCTGGCAGTGGCGATTTTTCCCGGTCTGCCACGCGACGGCGGTACGCACTCGGCTCCAATGCCCAAGGCAGCAGAGGTGATCAGTGTCCTGCACGGTACACCCACTACTTGCCACTGCAGTGGTAAGGCACGGAGCCGGGAGCACAGGTTCGGGACATCCTCAGAGACTCGGTCGCGTTTGTGCCGAGAAGCGTCCGCCTCTGGAGAGGTTGCGCAGAAGGATGAGTACGCGATCCCTGCCACGGGGATGCATATACCACAGCTCCAATCACGGCAGAATTCGGGGCTTCTCATCCCCGGGATCAGGTCGCATGACGCGCGGTGCCCCTGCAGGAGCGTACAGTGGCCTTGCAAGGGTGCGTTTTCGTATACCCGCTTGGACTGTATGCAGATCCATGTCTGCGGCTCTGCCTCGATATGCGACGGCCCGGGCCCGCTGACAGCACATCCGGTCTTGAGGGGGAGGGTACAATACAGGCCACGAGGAGAAACGAGACGATGGCAGACACGGTGTTGCAGCGGTCTGTGCCCGCAGTGGTCTACCCCTGTGCAGACGACGAGCCCATGGCGGAGACGATTGCCCAGTACAACGCCCTGACCTATGCGGTATCCGCCCTGCGCCGCCATCTGCAGACGGACCGGGAAACGCATCTGGTGACCGGTGACTATCTGGTCTACTACGCGGAGGGCGATCCCCGGCAGGTGGTGGCGCCCGACGTGGTGGTGGCCCTGGGGGTGACCCTGCCTCCAGACGAGAGCTACAGGATCTGGGCGGTCGGCAAGCCGCCGGAGCTGGTGATGGAGATCCTCTCGCCGTCGACCCACCGGCGGGATCGGGAGACGAAGCATGCGCTGTACGAGCGACTGGGGATCGCCGAATACTGGCTGTACGATCCGCACGGCGGGTTGCTGGCGTCGCGGCTGCAGGGTTGGCAGCTGCAGGCGGGCCGGTATGCGGCCTTGCCGACGCGGTGGGAGCCGGAGGGGCAGGCCCGGGTGATCCACAGCCCCTTGCTGGACACGGTGTGGGGGTTTCGGGCGGGTGCGGATGAGTTGCGGCTGTGGGATCCGGCGGGTCAGCGCTGGTACCGCACGGCACAGGAAGCCGACCGCGCCGCCCAGACCGAAGCCGACCGCGCCGATCGGGCCGAGGCGGAAATCCGACGCTTGCGCGCCCAATTGGGACTGTCGGCGTAGTGCCTATCCTGCACCCCACGGCCGGACGCGGCTGGCAGGCATTCTGAGGGCCATGCCAAGGCCCTCTTCAACCGGTCCAGGCACTTTTTGTGGCCGCTACTGTGTCTTTCAGATCCCGGAGGACGACAGGGGATTCCCGTTTGTGGTTCCCATCAAAACGCCGCTGTTTCGACGACAAGAGGAAGATCACACGGGAATGCGCTGGCCTGATCCTGACCATGGGCATGGATTGCGGAAACCGCTATAGACCGTCCCAGCCATAGTCACGGCGCGCACTCTCCTCCGAGATGAAACCGGCCTGCAGATCCTGCCGGATCTGTTCCGGCGCGCGTTCGGCCACGAGGCCGAAACCGCCGCCACCGGGCATCAGCAGTTCGATTTCGTCACCGGGGTGCAGATCCAAAGGCGGAAACCGCGTGATCGGCTGGCCGTTCCATCGGACCTCACCGACCACACCGGGCGCGCCGCCATCCAGACCGGGCGGCGCACAGAACATTTTGTCAGGCCGTACCCGGCCCTGTATGGAGACGGCGGCAATGTTCTTGAAAGTCAGGCGTTGGCCAATGCCCCCGCGCTGGCGACCGGCCCCTGCCGAATCCACCCGGTATTCCTTCTGGAGAATGAGAATGGGAGCCTGGGTTTCCATGATCTCAATGGGCGTGACCGAGCTGTTGTGCGGGAAAGCAATCGGGGGCATGCCATCCAACCCCTGCATGGCGCCCCGACCGCCATGCGGCAGACAACTCACGGAAAAGGCACCGTATTCTTCCAGATCACCATGGACCGAGAACGGCCAGATGGAACCGCTGCCGGCTTGCGCGTGCTCCCCCAGAATGGGCCACACCGCACCAAACAGGACCTGGTTGATATTGTTGGTGACCTTGGCCCGCGCCTGTACGGGAAAGGTGTTTTCGCAGTTCAGAATACAGCCCTTGGGGGCTGTCACGTGGATGGGCCGGAACAGTCCCTGATTGTTGGGGATCTGTGGCACCAGGGAACATTTGAAAGGATACATGGTGGACGCGAAGGTGGTGTTGTAGACACAGTTGATCGAACCGGCCCGGGTCTGTGGGGACGTGCCGGCGTAGTCCACAAAAATGTCATCACCCCGAATGTGCACAGTGGCATGGAGATGCACGATGTCAATGTAGCCGTCAATGTCCAGGCCGAACTCGTAGGCACCGTCCGGCAGGGCTTGAATGCGGCTGCGCATCAGGGCTTCGGAGCGGTTGTGAATGACGGTGGAGAGGTGCACCAGATCCGGCATTGCGTAGTCGTCCAGGAATTCGCGCATACGCCGTATGCCAATTTGATGCGTACCGACGATGGCGCGCAGGTCACCCAGGACCAGATCGGGGACGCGGCAGTTGTGGCCAATGACCTCAAAGAGAAATTCGTTCGGTGCCCCGGCGGCAAACAGCTTTGAGGGCGGAATGCGAATGCCTTCGGTGAAGACATCGTAGGCTTCGATGTCGCCCCGATGGCCGCCCACATCGGAAAGATGGGCCACGGTCCCCATGAAGGCCACGGGGCGGCCGCGATGGAACACGGGGGTCAGCAGCACATAGTCAGGCAGATGTCCCGTGCCAATCCACGGATCATTGGTGCACAGCACATCTCCTTCGCGGAGTGTCTCCAGCGGATGGGCTGCCAGGAGCCGCCGGGCTGTCCGGGGCAGCACCACACAGAAGTTGGGGGGAGAGAAACGGGACTGGCACAGGGAATCCCCATTCTGGTCCACCAGGATGCAGGCAAAGTCGCGGCTTTCGCCCACGATGGTGGAAAAGGAGGTCTTGACCGTGGCGAAGTCGATCTCGTCCATGATCGAGATCAGCCGTTGCCATTGGATCTCCAGACTGACAGGATCAATATCGGCGGGCGCGGAGGTCGGGGTTGGCAGGGACATGGGCACTACCCTGAACAATTGTGCAATGCATCCAGCGAGGCGTGCGCGGTGCAGGAACCGGCGCGTTGGGAACGGACATGCACGCCCACACCGGCATGACCCGGCCCCCGCACCAGCCATTCGGCCTGGGCTGCCGATTCGCCCCAAGGCCGGCGCCAGGGATCATAGGGCATGCGTCGTTCCTCCCGCCCGGCCAGATCGCCGATCTTGACCACCGGTGGGCCCATGAGAATTTCACAGCCGGTATCGGGTTCAAGCGCAATCGTGACATCGCCATGCTTGTTGAGAATCTGCACCTGCCGGGTAAGATGCGTAGCCAGATACCCCTGATTTTCCACCTGGACCCGCACGATGTACAGATCCGGGCCGATACGCTGCGCCGTGAAATCGCGCAGGTGCAGCAGGGGCGAGGCGAGCGCATGCCGCACGGTAAAGAGCGTATTGGGCCGGGCCACGTGCGCAATCAGCTGGGGAGGCGGATTCCGATGGATATAGAACGGATCCCAGCCCCCGAGCAGCACTGTGCCCAGCTGGGGATGGGCAAATTCGTGCCAGTCCTGATGCGCACGGGGACTGTGGGTGTCCGCCCACTGCAGGAAGCGAATTTGCTCGGCCTCGGTGTGGGGACGGGTGGAAAAGTATTGCGGCTTGGACAGACCCACTTCCGTCTCGATATCCCAGACCTCGCTGGACAGTGCCGGAATGCCGAAGCGGTCATAGAGCCAATCCGAAAAGACGCCATGCCGCGGACTGCGCAGATTGGGGGTAAAGTCTTCGTAGGTGGAGATCAGGGGATACCCCGTAATTTCCGTGCCGATGGCCCCGAGCGCCTTGAATATTTCCAGATCGGTGGCCGGCAACTCCGCGTCCCGCTTGAACCCGGAAGGACGCAGAATCAGGCCGCCATGGCTGTGATAGGCTTGGGCGCCCGTGATATTGGGATGAGACAGCACGAAACGTGCCATGGTCATGGCCTCGGGTTCGTTGAGCGGGAAGTCGCCGGAGCCGTATTCCCCTCCTTCCGGTTCCCAGTTGACGGGAAACTGGCGATTCAGATTGCCGTGACGGGGCGGAATGATGGGCAGCGTGACTCCATCCCAGTCCCGCAGCAGGCCTTCCGGCAGCATGCGAAAGTACTCTCCATCCGCTTCCCACGGTTGCCGCTGGACAAGCAAGCGCGGTTCGCGGGTTGATCGTTTCCATTCCCCGCGCGGGTCGGGAATGGCCATCTGGCGGATTTCACCATCGCCATCCACGTCTTCCAGGTGCAGGCCGGTGGCGTACTCGTTCGCCGGCTGGTAGCGTCCCGTGCCCACGGTACGGTAGGGGGTGGTCAGACAGAGTTCGACTCCATCCGGATTCACGCACGGCAGCACATATACGGCCCGCGTATCCAGCAGGCGCGTGACGTCTGGATCCTGCCCGTACTTGCTGAGCAGGAAATCAATGGAGTAGAGGGTGGTGGCGGAAGTGATTACCTCCTCGCCGTGGTTGTTGCCGTCAATGTAGAACCCGGGTTTGCCGTCATGGGCTCCGGTGTCCTGGTTGGTCAAGGTGACCGCCCAGATTTCCCGTCCCTCAAAGCTCTGGCCGATCTCGTCAAGATGGGCCAGGGAAGGAAAGGCGGCCACCAGTTCCTGCAAGGCGGCCGTGTACTCCGCATGGACGAGATAGCGATCGTGTGTCAGGTGCATGAGGCTGGACCGGGATATTGAATATTGATCAGGGAGGCAGGGCAATCAGCGGGACCGGGGCATCGTCGGCATCTGGCTTTTCAGGAAGGCAGTGGCCTGGCCCAAAGAAGCCTGTGCGCCAAGCTCCTCCAGCTCAACAGTAACAGGACATCAGCCCGGGCCCCAAGTTGCGAAACTGCAAGTGGCTGGCAAAACGACGCAAAAACAGTCCTGCCACCCCGAACAGACCGGTCCCGGATCGGATGCACTCCGGTACCTGTATATCGGTCAGGAGTTGGCTACCCCCTGGAATCTCAATGCGCGGCAGGGCAACGGCATCTCCATTGCGCCTCAGCACGCGAGCGATTGTGCACTGGCATTGGTGCAGGCCCAAGGATGCACGGTACTCGGCTGGCTGCCGGTCCGTACAGGGCCCGAAATGCGCGCCGGCTGCTGCTCCAGGACTGCTTTCTCACAGGTCTGCCGGGGCCTCGGTGTGGGAGAGGGAAACAACCAGATTGGCGTAGCGATCTATGGTGGCTACGCCACCGGGTCCAATGACCGCCGTGGATTCCCGTTCCTCCACGATGGCCGGCCCTTGAATGGTGTCATCGCGGCCGAGAGCATACCGGTCATAGACGGGAGTGTCAACATAGGATCGGGCCTCGGTGAAATAGACTGGGCGGTGCCCCTTGCACGCTGTGGTCGGATCCGGACCCGGTTCCGCCTCGGGCAGTGTGACATGCGGGCTCGGCCCCGCGGCGCTTAGGCGGCAGGTGGTAATCTCCAGCTCCAGATGGGTGTGGGCATGGCCGTAGATCGCCTCGTACTGGGCAAAGAAATGGGGCCGCAGCTCCTCTTCCAGGGAGATGGCGGCCAAGCGGTCCCAAGGCAGGGAAACCACAATTTCATGACCTTGCCCCACATGGCGCAAATCGGCCTTGCGCGTGAAAACCATGTCAGATGTGGCAACACCGGCGGTCCGCAAGACCTGGCGTCCTTCTTCCTCAAGTTCGGCGTAAATACAGTCAAGTTCGGACAGGTGCCGGGAATCAAGGCGGGCGATATGGGTACGGGCGAATTCGAAAGCCGCGGGCGCGGTCAGGAATCCCAGGGCCGAGGTCACACCGGCCGCGGCCGGACAGATAAAGCCCTGCATTTTGAGCGCCCGGGCGATCTCGTAGGCATGGACAGGTCCGGCCCCGCCAAAGGCCATCAGCCGGAGTCGCCGGGGATCCGCCCCCCGTTCGGCCACATGGACCCGGGTGGCCGAGATCATGTTTTCGTTGACCACCTGGTAGATGCCGTGCGCCGTGTCTACCGGTGACAGGTTCATAGTGGCGGCCAAGCGCGCGATGGCCGCTTCCGCGGCGGCAGGATCGAGGGTCATGCGCCCGCCGAGGAAGAAATCGGGGTTGAGGTAGCCCAGCAAGAGGTCCGCATCGGTCACGGTGGGCTGGTCACCCCCCAAACCGTAGCACGCGGGACCAGGATCCGCGCCGGCCGATTCGGGGCCGACCTTGAGCAAACCCAAGGTGTCCACGCGCGCGATGGAACCACCCCCGGCCCCAATCTCGATCAATTCGATGGCGGGCACACGCACAGGCAAGCCGGAACCGCGCTTGAAGCGGTGCACGCGGGCAATTTCGAAGTTGTCGGACATGGCCGGCTGTCCGTCCTTGATGAGACACATCTTGGCGGTGGTGCCTCCCATGTCAAAGGAGACCAGATCAGGCTGCTGCAGGAGTTCGCCATAGAACACGGCCGCCAGGGCCCCGGCGGCGGGCCCGGACTCGACCAGTCGGATGGGGAACTTGACCGCAGTGTCCAGCGTGGAAACCCCGCCCGAGGACAGCATGAGGAAGAGTTCCCGCTTGAAGCCCACCTCTTGCAGCACCGCCTGGATTTGGCGGAGCGCGGTGGCGGCCAGAGGCTGAACATAGGCGTTGCAGACCGTAGTGGACATGCGCTCATACTCCCGGATTTCCGGAGCCACCTCGTGGGACAACGAGATCCGGAGATGGGGCAGGCGTTGGGCCAGCCATACCCCGGCCTGCCGTTCATGGGCCGGATTGGTGAAGGCATGCAGAAAGCAGATGGCCGCCGCCTCCACGCTGTCGGTGACACCGGCGCGTGTCAGGCGTTGCACCATGTTTTCCAGACTGTCCAGGTTCAGTTCTTCCACCACGGCGCCAAAGGCATCGAGGCGTTCCTGCGCCTCAAAGCGCAGGGGTCGCGGCACCAGATGTTCGACCTGGGGCGCCTGCAGATCATAGATGTCGTAGCGCATCTCCCGTTGTGTATCCAGGACATCGCTGAAGCCCTGCGTGGCGATCAGGAGTGTCACGGCTCCCTTGCGTTCAACCAGACAGTTGGTAATCAAGGTGGTGCCGTGGATGGCGTTGGCCACATCCGCGCCGGCAATGCCGGCTTGCGCCAGAAGAGTCTGCCAGCCCTCTCGGACTGCCTCTTCCGGGTGATGCACCGTAGTGGGCAGCTTGTGACTGTAGATGAGGCCGCTGTCGACCTCAATCAGGACAAAATCGGTGAACGTGCCACCGATATCAAAACCAAGTCGGAAACGGGACATATGTTCTTGGGGTTCTGTCAGGTTGCTTACGCAGTGTGGCAGCTGGTCTCCGCACCGAGATGCCGCACTCACAGGGGGAGGGTGACCACCAGATTGGCGTAGCGGTCGATAGTGGCCACCCCGCGGGGTCCGATGACCGCCGTGGATTCCCGCTCCTCCACGATGGCGGGACCGTGAATGGTGCAGTCCCGGCCCAAGGTGTACCGATCATAGACCGGGGTATCGACATAGGTCCCGGATTCCGTGAAGTAGACCGGTCGGCGGCCCTTGAGGGCCACCGCAGGATCAGGGCCCGGGGCGGCTTCGGGCAGCGTGATGCGCGGCTTGGGGCCGGCGGCATTCAAGCGACAGGTGGTGATTTCCAGATCCAGATGGGTGTGGGCATGCCCGTAGATTTCTTCGTACCGGGCGAAAAAGTGAGGCCGCAGCTCCTTTTCCAGAGAAACCTGGGCCAAGCGGTCCCAAGGCAGGGAAACTACAATTTCATGGCCTTGGCCCACATGTCGCAGATCGGCTTTGCGGGTGAAGATCATGTCGGCATCGTCCACCCCTGCGGTCCGCAATACCTGGCGTCCCTCCGCGGCCAGTTCGGCATAGATGCGGTCGAGGTCGCGCAGGTTGGAGGCTTCAAGGCGGGCAATGTAGGTGCGGGCGAACTCGAAGGCGGAAGGTGCGGTGAGAAATCCCAGGGCCGAGGTGACACCGGCCGAGGCGGGACAAATGAAACCCTGCATCTTGAGCGCCCGGGCAATTTCGTAGGCATGGACCGGCCCAGCGCCACCAATGGCCATCAGCTGCAGGCGCCGGGTATCGGCACCGCGTTCGGCGACATGGACGCGCGTGGCCGAGATCATGTTCTCGTTGACCACCTGGAAGATGCCGTGGGCCGTGTCCACCGCGGAGAGATTCATCTCGGTCGCCAGGCGGGCGATCGCCGCCTCCGCGGCCGCCCGATCCAGCATCATGCGGCCACCGAGGAAGAAATCGGGATTGAGGTAGCCCAGCAGGAGATCCGCGTCCGTGACGGTGGGCTGGTCGCCTCCCAGGCCATAGCAAGCCGGCCCCGGATCGGCACCCGCGGAATCGGGACCGACTTTCAGCAGCCCCAGTTCGTCCCTGCGCGCGATGGAACCGCCACCGGCCCCAATCTCGATCAATTCGATGGTGGGCACCCGAATAGGCAGACCGGAACCGCGTTTGAAGCGGTGCACCCGCGCGATTTCGAAGTCGTCCGACATGGCCGGCTGGCCATCCTTGACCAGGCACATCTTGGCAGTGGTACCGCCCATGTCAAAGGAAACGAGATCAGGCTGTTGCAGGAGTTCACCATAGAACACGGCCGCCAGCGCGCCCGCGGCGGGCCCGGACTCGACCAGGCGGATGGGGAACTTGACCGCGGTGTCCAGCGTGGAAACGCCGCCCGAGGAAAGCATCAGAAAGAGTTCCTGACGGAATCCCACTTCTTGCAGGCGGACCTTGAGTTGCCGGAGGTAGGTTTCTGCCAGCGGTTGGACATAGGCATTGCACACAGTGGTGGACATGCGCTCGTATTCCCGAATCTCCGGGGCCACCTCGTGCGACAGGGAGATTTGCAATTGGGGCAGACGCTGGCGCAGTTGCTCCCTGGCCATCTGTTCGTGCACGGGATTGGTGAAAGCATGCAGGAAACAGATCGCCAAGGCTTCCACGTTCTCCGCTTCCAGCTGATGACCAATGGCGGCGAGTGCGGCGGTATTGAGGGGCGTGACGACCTCACCCCGTCCATTCAGACGTTCCTCCACTTCAAAGCGCAGACTGCGCATGACCAGCGGCTCCGGCAGCACCAGCAGGAGATCATAGATGTCGTAGCGCATCTCCTTCCCCATCTCCAGCACATCCCGAAACCCCTGGGTGGTCAGAAAAGCGGTGCGGGCACCCTTGCGTTCGATCAGGGCATTGGTGAAAAGGGTGGTGCCGTGAATGGCAGACTCCACGCGGGACGCGTGTGCGGCAGGCACCAGTTCCTGCCATCCCTGCAACACAGCCAAGGCCGGATCATGGGGAGTGGTCAAGGTTTTATGGGTGGAAATGGCACCCGATTCCGCATCGATCAGCACGAAATCCGTAAACGTGCCACCGATATCAAAACCAAAACGAAGCGATCGGTTGCCACTCATGCTGCCATCTTCTCTCCAAGCCCACGATTGGATTGTCAAGGCTGCCAGACACGCATGTTGCGTGTCTGGCGGTTTCCTTTGCCCGGCGGGCAGGTTGCCACTCTCCCCCAAGGATACACAGCGAATTTCCGCATACGAAAACCCGCGCAAGGCCAATCCTCCTGAATTGCCGGGTCTGCCAAGGCAAACAGGGCCGCATATCGCATGGCCACGCGTCCCGTTTGGGGTAAAGTTCCTGTATCGGACAGTGCCTTGGCATCTGCCGGAAGGCCCGCCAGCGAGCATACGCCCATGACCATGTCCCGCATTGACCCCATTGCCCTGGAAATTCAGTGGCAGCGCCTGATCAGCATCATGGACGAAATAGACGATGCCACAGTGCGCACCTCGTTTTCCACGATCGTCGGCGAAAGCCGAGATTTCGCGTGCATTCTGGTCAATCAAGACGGCTATTCCCTCTGCCAGTCCAGCTTTAGCCCACCGGACTTCTGCGTTATCCTGCCCCGTACCACACGTCACATCCTCAAGAAATTTCCGCAGTCCACCCTGGTGGAAGGCGACGTGTTGGTCACCAACGACGCGTGGTTGGGGGCAGGTCATCTGCCTGACTACGTAGTCATCACCCCCATTTTCTGGCAGGGCCAGGTCGTGGCCTTCATGGGCACTATCGCACACCTGGCGGATACGGGGGGGCATCCCGGCGATATTGACAGCTATGACGTATTCAGCGAAGGCCTGCGGCTGCCCCCGTGCAAACTGTATGAGGGCGGCACACCGAACTCCCTAGTATTCGATATCATCGGCGGCAATTGCCGGGTGCCGAATCTCGTACTGGGCGATCTGCGCGCGATCGTCGGGACCCATCGTCTGGGAGCCCGGCGTCTCCAGGAATTCCTGCACGATTACGCGTTGACAGACATCCGGCTGCTGTCGGACACCATTCATGACAGTTCGGAACGTCTGATGCGCCAGCGCATTGCAGCCCTGCCGGACGGCATCCACGAATTTGGACTGGACATTGATGGCTACATCGAACTGGTCCACCTGCACGCCACGGTGGAGATCCGAGGATCCGATATTTATGTGGACTACACCGGTACCTCAGCGCAGACCCGCAACGGATCCATCAACTGCGTTTACAACGTCACCTACTCCAGTTCCCTGTATCCCTTCAAGTGTGCCTTGGCAAGCCGGATCCCCAACAACGAAGGGCTGTTTCGCCCCTTTCATGTGACTGCGCCGCAAGGATGCATTCTGAATTGCGAATACCCCTTTCCGGTGCGCGCCCGGGCCAAAACGACGAACAACATCAACCAGGTGCTGTTTGGGGCGGTATGGCCCATTCTGGGGGAACATGCCCAGGCCGGCAGTGGGTCCATCTGGCCGTTCTCGGTGCGAGGCGAGGAAGAAGGCTTCGGGATCTTTTCCGTACACATTCTGCCGCATGGCGGACGAGGGGCCATGCGGTCCATGGACGGCATGATCCCGATTGCCTTTCCCCACAACAGCTCGGTCACCCCGGTCGAGATCATGGAAGTGCGCTCGCCGATCCTGATCAAACACAAGGAATACTTGCCTGATACCGCGGGGCCCGGCGAATTTCGGGGTGGGATTGGACAGCGCATGACCTTCCAGAGCATCGCGCGCAGCACTCTGACCGCCCGCGTGCGACCGGACAAAATGCTTTGTGCCCCTCCCGGCCTGGCTGGCGGGGCAACGGGACGGGTCGGCACTGTGCTGGTCAATGGCACGCCCATTGAGCGCTTTCCGCCCATTCCGCTGGAGACGGGAGACGAAATTGAGTTGCGCATGCCCGGGGGCGGTGGTTTTGGGTCCGTGACCCAACGGCCGCGGCAGGCCATAATGGACGACTTTCAGAAAGGCTACATTACCCGCGAGGGGGCCCGCAGGGATTATGGAGTGGATGTGGACGCGGCAACCCCGTAAGGCCCCGCTGCGTCATGCCGAACCGGAAACCGGATCTGCTACTGCCCCATCAGGATTTCGGGTCCATCTCGTCTCACCGGCCATGCCGCGGTCCTTGGGCATGAGATTGCGGTGGTTTGCATCCTTCTGCTCCCGCCCTGTCATGATGGCCCCGGAAAACAGGGTTGGGCCCAGAGTCCCCTTGATGGCAAGTCCGCGCACCCACCTGTCCTGCAGCTACCGGATATGAGAAGTGGGCGAAGTCAATTTCGGGCGCCGAATCGGAAATTGGGGACGGTGGCCCAATTTCTAGTCCACCACACGATCGCACCAAGGTGCGCGTGACTGTCAAGACAACAGGCGTGAGGTGGTGTCTTCAGGATGCCACCCTGCGATCTCCACAAATCCGTAACGGACGCGGAGCCGTGATGCTTGTTTCCCGTCACAAGGGGGATCCGATCGGACTTCCAGCGCAGGATTCCTGCTATATTCAGGCCCCTCTGATCTTCCACATTATTGCGGATTCCCCCGTGGTGAACCTTGCACCAGTACCACAGCCTACAGGCGAGGTCACTCCGATGCAGCCTCGGGCGGCTTGTGGTCCCCATCACCTTGCCGCCGGAAATATCGCCAGACCAGAATACCACCACCGATAGCTCCAGATATTACACATAACGGCACCATGGTCAGCGTCCAGACCTCGTCAAAAAACCCATTGGTGTCGTTCCACGGCGCGAACGGAGTGATACTGGAGTGCACCATGGCATCCAACAGAGCATGACTCCAGCCACCGGCCAGCACCGACCCCAGGGCAACCCACCAGGAAACGGGGGTCTTCATGTACAAGATGGTGTTTGGTTTGGCACCGGCCATGTAGTTCCAGAGTCGGAACAATGGCTGCAATACAGGACGCAACAGCAGCACGATCAGCAAGGCAGCTAACGTGGCTCCGCCGAACGTGTGCAGTACAGCATGATTGGACAGGTCGCCGCCAGTGTAATAGCCGACCAGTACCTCTGTGTCAATGGCCACTTGAGTAACCCAGAACACCGGCAGGCTGAAGTAGCGCGGGGCGGCCGCTTTGACTGCTAGGGCCGGACCCATATGGAATGGAGTAAAAGGCATACACCCTTCCCTCGCTTGGAGCTGACCCAACGCGTCGGCAAACCAAAAGAGCCTTGTGGTCTCACTCCGTATCCACGCCATCTGGCGTGGCTGACCTCTGATCGTAAAGTTTAATTGCCTTGGATTCAGTTCTCTTCCGGCAACTAAACTCCCAGACTGAGGAACCCTGCGGTACCCAAGTGTTCCCCTGCCCAATGTCGAGCAGGCCAATCCATCTTGGCTGCCATATCGAACTTCTGCTGGACATGTGGATGGTGGATGGATACGGGAGTTCGGGATCGTCCACCATCAGCTGCTATACGAGCTCCGGTAGTGACCCAATCCCCTCATATCGGCTGTCCCAGTCAACAATGTGGTGGGCATCAAGGGAGATGGTCATAGAAGTGCAGACAGCTTTACCAAAACAGCTGAATGAAATCAGGACAGGCGACATCCCATAGGGAGGTCAAGCCATACTCCCTGGCCCAATTCCCTCAGTGGGATTTCACAGCCCATGGAACGAATCCAGACTTTTCTTGAGCACTGTACCTCCTGCTTGGGAGTGGATTCCATCATCCTAATATGCAAAGATTCTCCCAGTATCGTAACAGGCTGGATTCGTGTATATTCACAATAGAAAATTATATTCCTTTTTTCTACTTTATAGGCTAAAAAAAGAAGAGAACTATGGGCTGCCCCCATAAGATGCGGCGGCCCCAAGGCCAATACCCTGCGTCAGCTCTCCCGGACCTCGGCCCAAGGTGGCTTCAATGCGCGCCTGCAATTTGGACCGCAGATCTCCGGGATCCGTCCAGATCAGGTGGTTAATGTGATCCGTGTCGAAATGCACGTTCTCAAAGCAATCCTGGCGGCAGGTGAAAATGACTGGCAGGCCCAGACCCGGAGCAAAACCCGCCTCGTAGTAGACTCCGCCGCGAGCGCCTTCCGCGCCGCAGGTGAAGTCGGCCACCACGAAGCGCGACTGGCGGATGGCGGCGATGATCCGGTCATCCACCTTGCCCAAGAAATGATCCTGGTCGACCCGGTAGGGTGCGTAGCCCGCCTCCTCAATGGCAGGTTTGAAGCCTTGGGCAAACGCTGCCTCCAGGCTCTTGTCAAACCACATGGCCACAAACCCTTGCCGGTCCAGACTCTCGGTCCGTGCTCGGGACTCCACATACATGCGAGCTGACAAATTCATGGATGTAAGATGCCAGCCCCGGGCACCCATGGCAGGGGTTGCTCGTACCCATCCTTGGTCTACTACATATGTCCAGAATTCATCCAGTTCCTTGTTACTTTGACAACCACTGGCAGCCAGCAACCTGTCCCAATCGATTGGCTGCGTATCATGCTGCCGGATCAGTTCGCGCAGGAACGAGAGCAGCCGATCCTCGGCGGAGGGAAAGCGGTCCTGGTGCACCTCCACCCAGTGCCGCTCCAGGTGTAACGGTCCCATCGGATCGGGTCGTTCGTCCCAGAGCCGGTAGCGGCGATTGTAATCGAAGATCCAGTAACTCAAATTGGTTTTCTGCAGATCGTTCAATTTATGGATGAGAGGAACGGCATCTGGCATCAGCCAGAAGCAGCCGCCGGCACGTGGAGAATTGCAAGGGATTGCGAACTCGTCAATGTCTTGCATAGAAGGAGTGGTATCCCAAATGGGACACGGCTGCACTGTCACGGAGCATCACCTTGGACTACCGATGGGACAAACCGGAAGAGTAATTCCCAAGATGCAGCGAGTCAATTTTGCGTAAGCCAATATGACCACAGAGGCAGGTTAAGGCCACAAGGGGCGCACAGTCGAGAGCAGCATGAGACGATGCCCTATATCTTGGGGATAACACACTGTCCCGAATTCCCTGTCCCTCAAACCCCAAGTTTGGGCGATAGATCAAGTGCCAAGACCCTGGAGAGTGCGCAAGGGCCGGAGACGGGTACGCAGTGCCTGCTCAAACTCCATCCGGCGGATGCTCTGCGCCGCCAACAGCTTTTGGCAGGATTCCTCCAGCGACAACATTTCCCAATGGCTGCGGGTCAGCCGACCCTCGTCCGCCACCGCCAGCACCAGCCAAATCACCTCCCCTTCGTCCAGATCGCGCACAGGATCGGGACTGGGGCCGCCCATCGCATCGAAAAAGGGCCGATCCACGGCCACTGCCAGTTTCGTTCCCCAGCGGCGTAGGGTGGGCACCTTGATCTGGAGTTGGGGCATGAGACGCTTGGCACTGGAAGAACGCCAGTCCGGACGCCGTACCTGATCCGGGAATGGCGGCTGGGATGTTGATCCCGGACCAGACGCGCAAATTCCGAGCCCATCCGCGGTCCCGAGAAATACACGGCCTGGATTTCCAGCCCATACCAACCCAGGGTGTGTCCCACCTCCTGGGCCATGACGAGATCGATGCGCCCGGCCGCTTGGGCCGGATCCGCCACCGACTGCATGAAGGGGATCTCTCACGCCACCTGCGTGGTGGCCGGATCGAAGCCCACGATATCCGCCAGCCAGCGCACTACCAGTTGGCCTTCTTCAAACCGATGCGGGCAGGTTATGACCCGGGGTCCGGCCGGCGCGCCCATCCGATCCGCCGCCGTCCGCTGGACCCGTTGCAAAGAGCACACGCCACCCCTCTTGGTGCAGACCCGATGGGCAGCTTGAAAAGGACAGTGCGGTACGGGCGTGGCATCCCCCAGAGCGATCCGGGCCAACGCTTGCCGTTGAGCGGGAACCAGTTCCCGCAAGGGATGGCCATACCATTCCGCAATGCCATACCGCGGGCGCGGAGTGGGAGATGGGGTCATGCAAACCACGGTTCCGGGGTGATCACCAGCTCGGGCAGGTGCGTGTGGTGAGCGTTCTTCATGGCCACCCGCACGGCATGGAATCCGTACCAGCGGATCCACGCCTCAATTTCGGGAGCCGCGTCATAGGTCATGAGGAAGGGCACCCGCGCCTGAGCCAGCAGGCAGAACAGTCGTTCGTGGTCTAGCGCATGGCACGCATACAGCCGCTGGCCCGCCCGCTTGCCGCCAGCTGTGTAGGGTGGATCCACGAACAGGGCCGCGCGCCGGTTCTCGTCGTGCAACAGGGGTAGCAGCAGGGACAAGGCATCTCCCTGCCAGAAGACAATACGATCGGCATAGGGTTGAATGTCCCGGATCCTCCGGGCCAGGGTCTCCGGATACCACCGCGAGCGCAGGCCCTGGCCCTTTTCGCCTTGGCGGATCAGGGCCGCGCCGGGCGCCAGGATCCCGGACCGACGCGTCCTATTCAGCACCAGCGTACGGAAGCCGCGGGCCAGGAGACTGGCAGGTACCGTCTGGGCGATCGCTTCCACCTGGTCCCGGGTGGGCTGGAAGGTCTCAATGCACCGGGCCAGAGCTTCGCCCTCCTGCAATACGGCCTGCCAGAAGGCCGTCACATCGGGATCCAGTTCGATCATGACGCATCGCTCCACCAGCCCTTCCATGACGGCTGTCAGGGACACGATGCCGCCCCCGGCAAAGGGTTCCACCAAGACCTCGGCCCGGCCCGACCCAAGCCAGTCCCGGACATGCGGGATCAACCAAGTCTTGCCCCCCGGATAGCGCAGGGGGCTGCGTTGGGGCACCTGCGCCACGTTGACGGCCGGCAGACGTGAGACAGGGATGCGGGCGCAGGTCTGGATCGGAGCCGAAGCAGTCATGCCGCCCAGTCTACCACGCTGGCGTGGGGGTTCAGCTCCCCCGCATCCGGCCCCAGGCGTAGTCCCGGATAGCACCAGCGTACTCTATCCAAATCAGGGGATCTGATGTGTATGAGGGCATGTTGTCGACAATGCGACCCAAAAACCTCTGACCCGCTAATCAAGGCCCTGCCTCTGGCTCTTGGAGTCAGAGGCTTAGATATGGAAGGACTGAATCGTACGTGGTGTCAGGGCCCACGGAAAACAGCTCCTCGGGCGTCCATACTGGGGTCGAAGAAGCGGTAGTCCGCGTGGAAAGACTGGAGGAGAATTCCCTCGCGGAGCGATAGGCTGCGCACCTGATGTTCGTCGAAATAGCTCAATCAGCACCGGGCGGTGAGCGTGGAGGCGGGCTGATCGGGATGTATGTTAGGTGTACACATCAGTGACGCCGAGCTGGCCCTTGTCGGAAAGCCGGCGATGACAGGGCAACGACAGATCATCAAAGGGGGATTCGGCAAAGTGGAGGGTGGTTTCCCCGGACTTGACAGACATCAAGCAGCACCGATTTGTCTCGGACAAGTTTCGGCACATGTGATTGGCGATGTCCGGGTGTCGTTCCCCGCCTGCAGCGAGGGCAGGTAGCCGATGGTCTCGCGGACCAAAACCGGCGAGGGTATCAGGGTTGCCATCAGGAATCGTCCGATCCAGACAGAAATCCCCTACGGTATCGGGAATCGTCCAGGTCCCCGCACTAAGTTGTATTGCACTGCACCGCCTGCACCCACTAGCCCCAAGACCAGCGAGTCACGGAAGTTCAATTCGAACCGGAAGAGTGTATCGCGAGCCAGATCAGGGATGACCTGCGGCAACACCGCAAGGCGTATGCGTTGCCACCAAGTGGCTCCTGCACTGTCGAGCGCCTCCATCGGACCGCGGCGAGCGTTCTCAAAAGCCTCGGCGCAGAACTTGCCCAACATGCCTGTCGAGTGCACGGCGACCACCAGCACTCCCGGGAAAGGCCCCAAGCCTACGGTATTGCCGAAAACCAAGGCCAAAAGGATCATGGGAATCGCATGCAGCACACTCAACAGCCAGTGTACCGGTTGATGAATCCAGATCGAATTCAGATTGGTGGCGGCCAGCAGTCCCAAAAAGAAAGAGGTCAGAATGCTCAACACCGTACCCAAGAGCGCGATCTGCACCGTTTCCCCGGTGGCTTTCAGCACGGTCGCGGCTACCGCCATATCGGTAGGCGCAAAGGACCATTGAAAGGCATTTTTCCTGCACCGCGACTTTGGCGCGCGGACGCAGACCAATGCTGCCGAGATAGACAAGCTTGTCCCGGTCCTGGGTCAAGACGCAGGCCACCTCGCTGGGCCTCTGCAAGGGTTGCTCCACCAAACGCGTCGTGGTCATGTCCGGCATGATCCCATCCTTGCTTGGAATGGGATCCCCATGCGGATCGACGCTCGGGTTGCGGAGATGGGCGTCGATCGCGTCCTTCAGGACTTCATCCAAGTCATGCTCCATCCTGTCCGTGAGCGGGTGCACCAGTTCCCAAGGTACATTGAGCGTTTCGGTGAAGAGCAGCTCCAGCAATCGATGGTGGTGCAGAATCTCCAGGGCAATCACTATGTCTTTAGGCGTCAATTCAATATTCTGATATTTGTGGTACACCAGCAATCCGGCGTCTCCCAGGCACTGGGCCATGCCTGACACTGCGGCGGGCGACATATCCACCGCACTGGCGATCTCCGAGTTGGTGGCGCGCTTGTCTTCGCTCCGAATCAGATAGATGGTTTTCAGGAAGTCTTCCTGATATCCGTGAGATTCCGGTGGTGTTCCTTTCCATCGTCCTGTCCGTTGCGCCAACCGGCTATCGGCCGTGAATGAATCGGCACTCTAGGCCAGACTAGGGATGACGACCGACCTAGCAGTCCCTATGGAGAGGCAGGAGACAAGGCAGGACACACGGACCCGCCGTTTCGGAGAGTCAGGCGACTTCCCTGGCAAAGCGCAAATTTCGGTCAGGACACTGGGGATCTATCCCGGCGCCAATCGCCGGGAAGCGGGGACGGATGACACCACCCGTCAGGCAGATGCGGTAAAGCGTTCCACCTTGTCCCAATCCAGTTCCACCCCCAGGCCCGGCTCCTCTGGAGTGGGCAGCACGCCCTGCACGGGATCGCGCGGGGAGGCAACGAAGGTATCCGCCAGGGCTGTGGCCGGCGAGGGCCAGGTGGCACACGGCAAGGCGGACGCCAGGTGGCACGCCGCGACGGCGATCAGGTCATAATAGATTGCGATGGACAGTCCAAAGCCGGCGGCTTCAAACAGATGGCCAATCTGCTGTACCGGCTGCAATCCACCATGCTTGCCGATTTTCATGAGGGCCAGGGTCGCCGCGTCGCGCCGGATCACGTCCATGGCGTCTGCGACACTGTAAATGGCCTCGTCCGCCATGACGGGAGTGTGCAGGCGGCGCGCGATCTCTGCCATGTCCTCCACGCGTTCGACTGGTTGCTCGACAGCGCCCAGAGCACCCAGGTCCTCCATGGCCTTCAAGGCAGGAATGGCCTGTGTGAGGGTATACCCTATGTTGCCATCGACCTGGATCACAGCTCGGCCCTGCACGGCCGCGGCCACGGCCGCGTAGCGTTCCACATCCTCCTTGGGGTCAAGGCCGATCTTCATCTTGAGTACTTTGTAGCCGTGTTCGTCCAGCTGGGCGCGGGCATGCGCGGCCATGTCCGCCGGAGCTCCATGGTGCACAAAACCCATCAGCGTAATGCCGTCCCGCACCTTGCCGCCCAGCAACTGGTAGACCGGCACGCCCAAGGCCTTGCCCTTGAGATCCCAGAGCGCCATCTCCACGCCGGAATGGGAAAAGTAGTGATGGGGCAAGGCCGCACGCATGGCCTGATTGAGCGCGGTAATCTGCATCGGGTCGGCACCCTCGACCACAGGCGCCAGATGGCTCCGGATATTGGCCAGCATGCCCACCGCAGTCTCGCCATAGAACGGGGCATCCACCGAGGCCTGACCGAGGCCCGTGATCCCTGCATCGGTATGCAACCGGATCAGGATGGTGGGAGCCTGATCCCAGGAGCCATAGGAGGTGGTCAGGGTGTCCGTACGCGGGATATTCAGGAGTCTGGCCTGCAATTGGGTGATTTTCATGGGAGGTTCTCGCTGACAGGTAGGCATCAACCGGTGGCAATGAACTGCTTCATGCGCGCCGTCGCGCGGGCAATGTCGTCCAGAGGCTGCAGCAACGTAATGCGCACATGGTCGGTGCGGGGATCGCCAAACAGGGTACCCGGGAATATCATGACCCCCTTTTCCTGCAGCAGCCGCAGACAGAACTCCTCGGAATTCAGACCTGTGGAGGAGATGTTAACGTAAATGTACATGCCACCACCCGGATGACCATAGGTCAAATCCATATCGTCCAGGGCCTGCATCAGGGCCCACCGGCGTCGATCATATTCCTGACGCATCGCTTCCACCGCGGACTGGGGCCCGGTCAGGGCGGCCAGCGCGGCCTGCTGCATGGGAGTCGCCGTACAAATACTCATGGTGTGCTTGATTTCCACCACAGCTTGCACCAACTCCCGGGGCGCTGCGAAATAGCCGACGCGCATGCCCGTCATGGCATAGGCCTTGGCGAAGCCGTTGACGGTAATGGTACGGTCGCGCATGCCGGGGAAAGTGGCCAGCGAAACATGTTCCAGGCCGTCATACATGAGTTTCTCGTAGATCTCGTCGGAAATAACGATCAGATCACGCTCCACGGACAATTCCGCCAGGGCGGCCAGTTGGGCCGGCGGGATCACCCCTCCGGTCGGATTGTTGGGCGTGACAACGGCCATGGCTTTGGTCTGCGGCGTGATGCAGGCCGCCACCGCGTGAGCCGTCAGCGCAAAGTCTTCCTCCTGCACGGTGGGTACGGAGACGACCTGGCCCCCGGCCAGCTGCACCATGTGGTCATAGGCGTTGTAGCGAGGCTCCTGCAGCAGCAGCGCGTCGCCCGGTCCTATCAGAGCCTGGATCAGCAGGTAGAGCGCTTCCTGACAGCCATTCGTGACCACGATTTCGTCCGCGGTGTATTCCAGTCCGTTTTCCACGCGCAGCTTGTGGGCGATCGCCTCCCGCAACTGCGGCAGTCCTGCCGGTGGCGTATAGTGCGTATCTCCGGCGTCCAACGCGGCTTGGGCGGCTGCGATGACATGCCGCGGGGCATCAAAGTCGGGATCGCCTCTGCCCAGCGTGATGACATTGTCCAGGTCGGCGGCCATGGCCAGCATGCGGGAACGCAGGCTGCCTTGCACACGCGCACGATGGGAGATGATTCTTTCCTGCAACATCGATTCGGGTTCCTGCTGGGGTGGTTTCAGGACAGTACTTCCACGGCAAAGTGTGTCTGAGAGTTTCCTGTGGCAGGCTGGCCCTGCCGCTTCAGGTCGCGCCCGGAAGACACACGCGCAGAGCCCGCGCTCTCAATGCCTGACAGCTCCGGACAGGCATGCAGGCTCCTTACATGTTGTAGCATAGGGTACACTCTGCACAACAGAATATGCGCGGAGGAATTGAGGTCGCAGCGGTGCGGGTCGTCGCATGGCCTGGCCCTGAGGCGCTCCGGCTTGCGCGCATCTCGCGGTCTGGCATAACGGAGGGGACGACAATCACCGCGAAGCCTGGGGGAGAAGTCCAGGGACGGGCCTTGGTTTCATCTGGAGCGCTGTCCCCGGTGCAGGCGTCCGGGACCAGGACACAACCTGTTCTGCGGCTCGATCTTTGCGGCATCCGAGGTGTTGGATACATGCCGTGTTCTGGCTTGGGACGCGGTATTGACGCCAACCCACGAGGGGGAGCTGTCTGTGCTCCGTGGTGTTGGTTGGTACAACTGTTGGGTATGATTCAGGATGTGGTATTTGGAACAAACAGATAGATTAGTTAAGGAAACCTCTACTATGCGACACTGGCAGTTTCTGGCAACACTATGCGCCGTGTTGGTGCTTTTGGCAGGGTGTGCCGCACCGGCACCGCCCACAGCGCCGGCCGACGACGATACGATGGCCGCCAAAGGCGGAGATTTGGAAATCGCCTTTCCGGCCAGCAGCGAACCGGCTTCTCTGGATGGGCACATTGATCCCTATCAGTCGGCTTGGCTGTTCGACTCTTTCACCGCTGATCCCCTCGTCATCCTGGCCCCCGACGCCACCTACCAGGGCGCGCTGGCCGAAAGTTGGGAATCCCTGGAAGGAGGTCTGATCTGGACCTTCAGGCTGCGGTCGGGGATCTCGTTCCAGGATGGCACGCCTTTCAACGCGGAAGCCGTGAAATACAACATTGAACGCGTGCTGGCGCCCGAGACGGCTTCGGCCCAGATGGCCGCCGATCTGGGGGACATCGCGGAAATCGAAGTGGTGGACGATCTCACGGTCACCATCCATTTCGCGACGCCTTCCGTGAACCTGCTGGATGCCTTGCGCCGGATGCCGATCTGGTCTCCCACCGCTGCCGAAGAGCATGGGCTGGCCGGATTTGACCGTTTCCTGGTCGGGGCAGGTCCCTTCGTGCTTGAAGAGTGGGTGCCCAATGACCGCATCGTGTTCCGCAAATGGGAGGATTACGGAGGCTGGAACGCCATTCAGGACCATGAGGGGCCCGCCCATCTGGACAGCATCACGATCCGCTTCATTGGCGAAGATGCCGTTCGCGCGGCCATGCTGGAAACAGGTGATGTCCACATTGTCCGCGAACTGCCGGCGGCCAATGTGGAAGACTATGAGGACCGCGCAGGATTTGAATTGATCACGGGATATCAGGCCGGGACAGGCCTGCAGATGGTGATCAACATCCGCAATGCGCCTTTGAACATCCTGGAAGTGCGCCAGGCGCTGCAGTGGGCCACGGATCAGGATGCCATCAACGATTTGGCCTACAGCGGACTGTATCTGGTGTCCGATGGCCCCCTGAATGTGGTGCATCCCTGTTACTGGCCCGGAGCCGCCGACATCTATGGCCATGATCCCGCCAAGGCCATGGAATTGCTGGACGGTGTGGGTTACCGGGACGAGGATGGTGACGGCGTCCGCGAGGCCCATGGCGTACCCGGAGTCGAGGACGGCACCCCGCTGAGTTTGCGCTGGACCGTGCTGCACCATACGGAAATCGGGGAGGTGGTCCAAGGCCAGTGGCGCGAACTGGGGATCGATCTGCAGCTGGAACAGGTGGCCGGACCCATTCAGCTCGAACGACGCAATGCCCGGGATTTCGACCTGATGTACGAGCGCCAGCGCACACCGGATCCGGCGATCCTGGAAATGGTGTGGAATTCCGCGAACGATGTGGAAGGCGGCTGGGCCTGGACCGGATTTGTCGATGCCGAACTGGACGCGACCGTGGTCCAGATATTGCAAGTCGCCGATCCGGAGGAACGCTGTGCCTTGGCCCACACCGCCCAGCGCATCATTCTGGAAAACGCGCTCATGCTGCCCACCTTGAGCCAACCGCAGTTCTATGCCCTGGATGCCTCGGTGCAGAACTTCCAGTTGTCCTCGGAATCCCCGTACTTCTTCCTGCACAACACCTATATCGAATGAGCACAGCGCATGCCCTTGATGCAGTCTGTACTGTCTTTTGGGGACATGGCTGGATGATTAAACCTTTAAGGAGAAATCTGGATGAGTAAAGTGAACAAGTTTCTGATAGTGGCCGGCCTTCTGCTGTGGGTGGTGGTATTGGCGGCCTGCGCGCCCGTAGCACCGGCCGTCGAGGAGCCTATGGCGGAACCCATGGCCGACGAAGAGATGATGGACGAGGGCGAAGTGACTCTGACCATCGGCATGAACGAACTGGTCACGTCACTGGATCCCCCGACGGATTGGGCCATCGCCGCGACCTGGATCCATACGAACATGTTCGACTGCCTGATCTGGCGCAACCGCGAGACCGCGGAGTTCGAGCCCTGGCTGGCCGAATCGTACGAAAACATCAATGACACGACCTGGCGCCTGAAGTTGCGTGAGGGCGTGACCTTCCACAACGGCGAGCCCTTCACCGCGGATGCCGTGGTCTGGACCTACAGCCGCATCATCGAAGCGTCCCGCGACGAATTCATTACCTACAACCAGTGGCTGTTCATTGATCAGATGAATGTACTGGATGACTACAACATCGAGATTGTGACGGCTACCCCCGAGCCCGCCTTTCTGAGCAAGATGGCCGGGACCGGGTGTGGCATTCAGGCGCCCGAACATGGACGGGCCCAGGCGGAAAGCGGGGCGGAATACCGGCCGGTCGGCACGGGACCGCTGATGTTCGACAGCTGGGTCAAGGACGACAGCATTACGCTGCGCGCCAACGAAAACTACTGGCAGGGCAAGCCCGATGTGGATGTCGTCATCTGGCGCAACATTCCCGAAGTCTCCACCCGGGTGGCGAACATGCTGACCGGCGATGTGGACATGATCGTGGCTGTGCCTCCCCAGGACTGGGAACGGGTCAACGGCAACGAGGGCACGAGCGTGGTGGACTTTCTGACCACCCGGGTCATGTTGCTGGCCCTGCGGGCCGGGCCTTCCTCCACCATGCCGGAATGGTCGGGCCCGACCGCCGATCCGCGCATTCGGGAAGCCATTAGCCTGTCCATTGACCGTGAAGGTCTGCTGGGCCTGATTGATGGCATGGGAATTCCCGTGCTGTCCCGCGTGACCCCGCCCACGCTGGGCTGGGACGCGCAGTTTATCAACCAGCTGGGAGAATACAATCCGGAGCGCGCGGCGGCATTGCTGGCGGAAGCCGGTTATGACGGAGAAGAGCTGACGTTCCATTCCAGCACGCGCTGGCTGGCCCAGAAGGAAGTCTCCGAAGCGCTGGAAGCCATGATGGAAGCCGTGGGGCTGAACGTGGATCTGCAGGTGCTGGACGTGACCACCTTCAATGAGCAAGTCTATCGGCCCTCCCGCAACGAAGAGATCTACATGACCGCGCTGGGCAACTCTTTCTTTGATCCCTGGATCACCGTGCTGTCCGAACGCTCGGACCGGCGGGAACGCACCGGTTGGCACGGCCCGAATGCCGATGCCGCGGACGAGCTGATCCGTGCCGCCGCCGTCAACATGGATCCGGAAGCGCGCCGGCAGCAGTACGTTGAGATTCAGAAACTCATCGCGGCCGACATGCAGTATATCTATCTCTACCAGATGCGAGACACGATTGGTCTCAGCGACGCCTTTGCCTGGGATCCGCCCCTGGACGGCTTCATCTGGCTGGGCAATATCGACTACACGGGCAACAACTAGATTCTCTTGACCTGTACACCCGTCATCTTGTGGAAGGCAGCCACCAGACTGCTTTCCACAAGGGGCGGGCTGTTTTGCTGGCCGTTGGGGACAGGAGGGGGCGGCAGACCGGAGATTCCGGAGCGCAGGGCCGGTATATGACGCATGCTTGCTTATCTGGGAGGACGGGTAATGCAGCTCGTCCCCGTCCTGATTTTGATTTCGCTCATCGTGTTTCTGATTCTGCATGCGTTGCCCGGGGATCCGGCCCAGCTCATGCTGGCCGGTGCCGAAGGCGGCAGTATCACGCCTGAACGCATCAAAGAACTGCAGGAAGCCATGGGCCTGAACGATCCGTTGCCCGTGCAGTACGGCCGCTTCCTGCTGGGTATCCTGCAAGGCGACCTGGGTCAGTCCATCCGTTTGCGGGCTCCCGTGACAGACATCATTCTGGAGCGTTTTGCCTTTACCATCCAGTTGAGTCTGGGCGGTCTGCTCTGGGCGTTGCTGTTGGGACTGCCCACGGGCATCCTGGCGGCACTCCACCCTCACAGCTGGTCTGATTTCCTGTTCAGTGTCTTGGCCTATATTGGCATGTCAATGCCGCTCTTCTGGCTGGGACTGGTCCTGATTTTCGTGTTTGCTTTCCAGCTGAAATGGTTTCCGCCCTCCGGTTCAGAGGGCCTGGATCGCCTGATCCTGCCCAGCCTGACCCTAGGCTTTGTGTCGGCCGGTGCCATTAGCCGTCTGACCCGCTCCTCGTTGCTGGAAACCCTCCAGGAGGATTACATTCGCACAGCCCAGGCAAAGGGGCTGGGGCATCGGGTGGTTGTGCAGCGGCACGCCCTCAAAAATGCCCTGATTCCGGTCGTTACCATCGTGGGACTCCAATTTGGCGGCATGCTGGCAGGTGCCGTAGTGACCGAAACCGTTTTCTCCCGGCCCGGCCTGGGTCGCCTGGTCGTGCAGGCCATCCTCTGGAAGGACTATCCGCTGGCACAAGGCATCATTCTGTTTCTGGCGCTCCTGTTTCTCGTGGCCAATCTGCTGGTGGATGTTTCCTATGCCTGGTTGGATCCCAGAATTCGATTTCGCTGAAAGCCGCGCCGCGCCCGGTGGCCGCCCCTGACGGGGCCCGACCGGACATTGCGCGCGCCGCCGGCACAAGACGAGGCATGCATGCAGAATTGGGTCATGCTCAAACGCAACCTGCAGGTTTTCTCGTCACATCCCAACGGCGTGATTGGCCTCCTGTTGCTTTTGCTGTGGGTGGGCATTGCGCTGGCCGCCGGATGGCTGGCCCCCTATGATCCCCTGACACAGGCTTTGCCGCCGGCCCGGGCCGACGAATCGCCGGCCCGCCAGGCGCCATCGGGACTCTACTGGTTTGGTACCGACGAAGTAGGCCGCGATGTCTTTAGCCGTGTGCTGGCCGGGGCCCGGATATCCCTGGCGCTGGGCTTTATCAGTGTCTCGATCGGGCTCGTGGTCGGTTCCTTGCTGGGTCTGGTGGCAGGCTTCTATGGAGGCTGGGTAGACGGCATCATCATGCGGGTGATGGATGCCCTGCTGGCCTTTCCCGGCATTTTGCTGGCGCTGGTAGTCATTGCCGCTCTGGGGACCAGCATTCAGAATGTCATGATTGCCGTGGGGATCGCCATCGTGCCCCAGTATGCGCGGTTGGTACGGGGCCTCAGCCTGACGATCCGGGAACTGACCTACGTGGAGGCGGCCCATGTGGTGGGCAGTGGTGTGGCCCGCATCATGTTTCGCCATTTTCTGCCCAATGTGGTGGCGCCTTTGATCGTGCTCTCGACCTTGCAGATTGGCCAGGCCATCATTTATGGTTCAGCTCTCAGTTTCCTGGGCATGGGGGCCCAGCCGCCCACGCCGGAATGGGGCCTGATTGCCGCCAAGGGGCGTGACTTTTTCCGCAAGGCCTGGTGGATATCCACCTTTCCCAGTCTGGCCATCCTGTCCGTCGTCATGGCCTTCAATCTGTTGGGCGACGGTCTGCGCAGCCTGCTGGACCCACGCCTGCGCCTGGTGCGCGCGGCCGGCCGGTGGGACACGTGAAGCGAACGCAAGAGAGCAGGAGCCGATGATGAAAATCACCGATCTGGAAGCCATGGTGGTTTCCCTGCCCCGGACCGATGCACTAACCACGGCCTATGCCACCGCGACCGGGGCCACGACCGTGGTGGTGCGGCTGCATACCGACACCGGCGCGATTGGCATCGGGCAGACGGCCGTGGCCCCCCGCTCCTACGGGGAGACGGCGGAAGGCATCCAGGCCAACATCCAGGCCCATCTGGCTCCGGTCGTGGTGGGGGAATGCCCCCTGAACATCAACCGCCTGGTACAGAAGATGGAGCAGGCGTTGCCCGATCACTGGTCTTCGCATGCCGGCGTGGAGTTCGCGCTGTGGGATCTCAAGGGCAAAGCCTTGGGCGTGCCGGTATACCAGCTGCTGGGCGGCAAGGTGCGCGCGGGAGTCGATCTGATGGGATTTGTCCATCATGGCACACCGGAAGCCATGGCCGCAGAGGCCCGCACCACCTTGGCCGAGACTCCCTTTCCCGTATTGAAAATGAAAATCGGTCTGGACCCGGCAGACGACGTGAAGCGGTATGCCGCCGTGGCGCAGGCCGTGGCGGGCCGGACCGTCATCCAGGTGGACGGCAATGCCGGCTACACGCTGGATCAGGCCTTGCCGGCGCTGGCACAGATGGAAGCCTGCGGCTCCTTGGGGATCATCGAGCAGCCGGTGGCCCGGCAGGCCGATATGGCCCACCTGGCCCGTCGCCTGTTTACCCCCCTCATGGCAGACGAAGCCATCTACCCACCGGCGGATGCATTGGAAGTGGTACGCCGGAAGGCAGCCAGTGTAGCCTTGATGAAGATCACGAAACATGGCGGGATCCTGAACGTATGGAAGATCGCATCCGTGTTTGAAGCCGCGGGCCTCGACCTGTCCATGGCCATCTACTATGACATCATCGCGGTGGCCGCCGCGCATTTGGCTGCCGCCCTGCCCTGTGTCCGCTGGCCCTCGCCCTTCACGGACTTGCAGGACACCATCCTGACCGCACCTTTTGCGCCGGAAGGATTGCTGCTGCGGGTGCCGGAAAAACCGGGTCTGGGGGTGGAACTGGACATGGACCAAGTGGCCCGGTACCGGATTGGCTGACCTTCCCTGCCTGTGTTGCTTGCATCATGACTACCTACCTGGCTTCCCGTCTGCTCCAGATGGTGCCTTCGCTGTTTCTCTTGACCGTGGTGCTGTTTGTGTTGATGCGGCTGGGCGGGGATCCCGTAATGCATCTGGCCCACCCGGAAGCCTCCCCTGAGGAAATAGCCGAGATACGGGCCGCCTACGGGTTTGACCGGCCCCTGCCCGAACAGTATCTGAAGCAGTTGCGCATGATGTTGCGCGGCGATTTCGGGGAATCTTTCCGCTTCCGCTCACCGGCGCTGCCCCTGGTGCTGGAAAAGTTGCCGGCCACCATGGAACTGGCCCTGGTATCGATGCTGGTGGCATTGCTGATCGCCATTCCGGCCGGTCTCCTCTCGGCCATTTACCAGAACTCTCCGCTGGATCTCGCGGTCACGGCCACCTCGACTCTGGGACGGGCCATGCCCAATTTCTGGATCGGGATCATGATGATCCTGCTGTTTGCCGTGTATCTGGAATGGCTGCCGGTCTCCGGCCGGCTGGAAACCACCTCCATCGTGTTGCCGGCCCTGACCCTGGGCTCCAGTGTCGCCACCTCCCTGGCCCGGATTCTGCGTTCCAGCATGCTGGAAGTCATCCGCCAGGAATACATGACCACCGCCAAGGCCAAGGGCCTGCACCGCTGGGTCGTGATCATGGGCCACGGTCTGCGCAATGCCCTGATCCCCTTCATTACGGTCTTCGGCCTGCAGATGGCCTGGCTGCTGGGCGGTTCGGTGATCGTGGAAGAAGTGTTTGCCTGGCCGGGCATGGGGCGTCTGCTGTTGAATTCCGTCAAGGTGCGGGACCTGTCGGTGGTGATGGCCGGGGTATGCGTCTTCGCGCTGGTGGTGATGGCCACCAACCTCCTGGTGGATTTCCTGTACACCACCCTGGATCCCCGCATCCGCTACAGCTCATGACTGTCACCCGCTTTGAGGCGACCCGGTCGCTGTGGGAGGCGACGGACACCCCGCGGAGACAGGGCCGCCGCTGGTTCTGGCGCCTGCGCAAGAGCCCGACCGGCCTGCTGGGTGCCGTCATTGTGCTGTGGGTCATGGCGGTGGTCGTGTTGGGGCCGGAGCTCTCCCCGCACGACCCGGAGGAGATTGACCTCCCGCAGCGTTTGGTACCGCCGATTTGGGCGGAAGGCGGCAGTGTCGAATATGTGCTGGGCACGGATCAGCTGGGACGGGATGTGCTGAGCCGCATCATCCTGGGCACCCGCGTCTCCTTGCTGGTAGGCATCGGCGGGGTGGCGCTGGCCATGCTGACAGGGGTGTTCCTGGGCCTGACCAGTGGCTTTCTGGGGGGCTGGTGGGACATGCTGGTATCGCGGGCGCTGGACACTTTTCTGGCGATCCCCTTCATCATTCTCGCCCTGGCGGTGATTGGAGTCTTGGGCGTCAAGGGCGGCAACAACATGCTGCGGCTGATCCTCGTGCTGGGCCTGGCCAACTGGGTCATCTTCACGCGGGTGGTGCGGGGCGAGGTCCTGGCGGTCAAGGAACGGGACTACGTGGAGGCGGCGCGGGCCATTGGCCAGCGGTCCTGGCGGATCATACTGAGTTACATCCTGCCCAATGTCATGGCCTCCATTATTGTGCTGGGTGCCCTGCAAATCTCCACGGTGATCATTGCCGAAGCCTCCCTGAGCTTCCTGGGACTGGGCGTGCAGCCGCCCACCATCACCTGGGGCATCATGCTGGCCGATGGCCGGGATCATCTGGCCACCTCCTGGTGGTTGGCCACGTTTCCCGGACTGGCCATCACCGTAACAGTGCTGGGTTTCATTTTGTGGGGCGACTGGTTGCGGGATGTGCTGGATCCGCGTCTGCGGGAGTGAAGGCCATGACAACATGCAGACCGGGAGAGGGGACCAGATGACTTTTTCGATTACGGGGATGGACCACAGTGGCAAGATGGGCGTGGCCGTTGCCACCAAGTATTGGGCCGTGGGGGCCCGCGTGCCGTACGTGCGGGGCGGCGTCGCGGCGTTGGCCGTACAGGCCTATGCCCAGCCCTACATCGGATACGATGTCCTGCAGCTGCTGACAGACCATCCGGACATGGAAGGCCCAGCCGCGCTGCAGATCGTGCTGGACCGCGATCCGGGCAAGGAGTGGCGGCAGGTAGGACTGGTGGACATGCGGGGCAACGTGGTGGGCTTTACCGGCCGCGAAACGGTCGCCTGGAGCGGTCATTGCGTAGGGACAGACTGTGTGAGTGCCGGCAACATGCTGGTGGGACCGGAGACGGCCCAGGCCATGACAGATTTCTTCGAGACGCACCCCGCACTGGAACTGCCAGAGCGGCTGACCGGAGCCCTGCAGGCCGGTCACGCAGCAGGCGGCGACAAACGCGGACAGCAATCGGCCGCCATTTATGTCGTGGATCGGGAAGAAGCGCCCTATCTGGACCTGCGCATCGACGATGATCCCGACGCCATTTCGGCCTTGGCGCGCCTGCTGGACGACACGCGCGACATCGAGCTGGTGCGCAGTGTCCACTTCGCGTCTTCACGGGCCTCGCCCTCCGTGGAAAGTTATATCGCGCATCGCGAAACCTTGCGCGACCAAGGTCTGGCCTAACGTGACCGTGTCCCGTGTCCCAATCCAGGAGGACGGAGCCGAAACCGTGCTCGTCACAGGGGCCAACGGTTTTGTGGGCCTCAATCTGGTCGCGCAATTGGCCCGGCGGGACATCCCGGTGCTCGCCGCGAGCCGCCGTCCTCCGGATGCACTGGGCGCGATTGCCGGGACAACACAGGTGGAATGGGTCCTGTGCGATGTCACGGAGCGGGACAGGCTGATCGAGCTGGTCCAAACCCGCGGCGTTACGCGCGTGGTGCATGCTGCCGCAGTCACCCCCACGCCGGACATGGAACAGCAGGATCCGGCCCGCGTGGTCGACGTCAATCTGGGCGGGACCCTCAATGCCCTGGAAGCGGCGCGGCGGGGGCAGGTCCGGCGATTCGTCTTCATCAGTTCTTCCGTGTTGTATCGGGGATTCCCGCTGGCCCGCGGGGCCGCGCGGGAGGAGGACGCGGGGCCGCCCATCAATCTTTATGGCCTGTGCAAGGACGCCTGTGAACGGCTGTGCCAACAGTACCGCAGGCTCTGCGGTCTTTCCACGACCAGTGTCAGGCTGGGCACGGCATACGGCCCGTGGGAACGCGCCAGCCACTCGCGCACGCGTCTGTCCGCCATTGCGCAACTGGTAGCCCGGATCCCGGAAGTCGCGGGGCGACCACTCCGAGTCCATGGTCTGGATGTCGTGCGCGATTACATCCACGTGGCCGATGCCTGTGCCGCCTTGGCCGATCTGACCCTGCATCCCCAACCGCGCTGGGACCTCTACAATCTGTCGTCCGATGTGGGTTATCCGCTGGTGGCAGTCCTGGAGGCCCTGCAGATCTGTATACCCGGATTCCATTGGCAACCTGCCAAAGACCCTGAGGCGGCAGACTTCAGTTTCACGGCTCCCGATACGCGCGCGCCTCTGGACCTGTCCCGACTGCGCGCCGATTTACCCCATTTTCAGCCGGGAGCATTGCGTACCGGCATAGCGGACTATGTGGCCTGGTATCAAGGCGCCTACGCGTGACAGACCGCCAGACCGCGGGGTCAGGTTCCTTGTGGCGCAATGCACATTTTGGAGAGAAACGGTCCAAGCGCTAACCTGTTCCGACAGGCAACCATCCTCTCATGATTTTTTTTCTGCTGCGAGGCGAGCACCACCATGTCTGAGCGTTATGTCATAGGCGATGTCGAAGTTCAACCCGGCGAACGCAAATTTGGGAAACTGCATGTCGGTTACCTGGCCGCGGGTACACCGGTCACCGTACCCTTTCAGGTAATCCACGGTGCCATGGACGGGCCGGTGCTCTGTTACGAGTCCACGATGCATGGGTGGGAACCGGTCGGGGCCGAGATCATTCGCCGGGCCATGCTGCACATCAACCCGCAGGAATTGCGCGGCACTATCGTGTGCCTGCCTTTGGCCGTACCCATGTCGGTTGAATTCGGCGGTACGGTCGAGAGCGCCGGCATGCGCGTCAACCCCGGCGACGCGCTGGACATCAACAAAGTATGGCCGGGCAAGGAACGCAACGCCTGGCTCACCGAACAGATCGCGCATGTAATCTGGAATCAGGCGATCAGGCACTGCGACTACATCGTGGACATGCACGACGGTACCGGCTCCTGCGAGGAGCTGCCCGTGGCCTTTCCCCATGCCTTTCCACCGGCCGGTCAGCCGCCCCTGGCGGGCGGCGTGGCTGATGGCACCGGGTCAGAGATTTCATTTGAGGAAACCGGCCTGACGCGCGCGCGCATGGACGAAATCAACGGTCAGATCGCCGGCATGGCCAAGGCGTTTGGCTCCCGGGTCATCTGGTGGCGAGAGAATCCGATCAATCCCTCCATGTTGTCGGGACACTGTGCCATTCATGGCATCATCCCCCTGGTAGTGGAGGCGGGCGGGGCCTGTGCGCTGGACTTCTGCGTGGACGAAGGGGCCACCTGCCTGCTGAATATTGCCCGTCATCTGAACATGATCGAGGGTGACCTGATACTGTCCCCGCAACAGGTCATGGTGTCCAATTATGTCGTGTATCGTTCGCTGACAGGAGGCTACTACATCCCGGATACCGGTATCCGGCTGGGGGACACGGTAAGTCAGGGACAGTTTCTGGGAGAAGTGGTGGATCCGGTCACCAGCGAAGTGCGGGAACGCTGTGAATCGCCTGTCAACGGCATTGTGGTGTCACGCAGAGTCCGCCTTCCCATGAATCCCGGAGGGTATATCGCCCACATTGCCGATCTGGATTCCGTGATCTGGCAACGGGACAGTTGACGGCACCTCTGGTGGGCACGCGCCGGAGGCCGGGCCGGCGCATCGCGGGACCGCGGTGGAGCCACCGGCGCAAGGCCCACAACGGCCAGCCTGTATCCTGCCAATGAAAGTCCAGTGCAAAACCGCCATTCGCGGCCAGGGAGGCGCAAGTTCATGAGCAGTATGGATTCGAAGTTCGTAGGCATCCAGATCAGTCCGATCAGTTTTGTGGACGAAGGCGTGGAAGACGTACTGGACACGCTGCAGGACCGGGTCGGCATCAACATCTTGATGATTGGCACCATTTCCTGGCTGGGGCTCAAGGTGGGGCGGCGCATTTCCTGGGAAATCGAGGGGTTTCCGGATCACGGCGTGCAGGCCCCCATGACGTTGCGCGGGGGATCCTACCTGCATTCGCATCCCGAGTACTATCAGAACACCTTCATCCGGGATGTCCGGGCCCACGAACCGGAATTCGGTACCGGCGACATTCTCGAAATGGTTCTGCCCGCAGCCCAGACGCGCGGCATGAAAGTCATGCCGGAAATGATGGAACCGGTCTTCAAGTATTCGGGCCATGGGTCGGCAGCCGAGGTATCGGTCCCGGGCATGGCCCAATGCCTGGAAGTGGATCATATCGGTCGATATGGCGCCGAGCCCTGCCTCAATCATCCTGACTATCGCACCTGGTGGCATTCGATCATGGAGGATCATGCCCGCAACTATCCCATTGACGGGATCATGTGGTGTAACGAGCGCAAGAGTCCCTTGGACAAGATGATCACGGGCGAAGCCCCGGCCTGTTTCTGCGTACACTGCATTCGTCTGGCCACGCGCCAAGGCATGGATGTCGAGACCATCCGGCGCGCGTACCAGGATGTCTATGCCTACTTTCAGGCGGCCCGCGCGGGTGAGGAGTTCGTGGACGGCGCGTTTATCGAATTCCTGCGCGTGCTCCTGGCACATCCGGAAATTCTGTTGTACGAACGGTTTTGGCTGGAACGGAACCAGGCGCTGGACAAGGAACTCTACGGCATCGTCAAATGGTGCAATCCCGCGCTGGAGTTTGGACTCAACGTGTGGAATCGCAACCACTTCAATCCTTTCCGCAAGGCCCAGTGGCCATGGCACGCGCAGACACTGTATGCCGACTGGGTCAAACCCATCACATATGCCCACCAGTCGGGCCAGATCTATCACAAGGAGATGTCGGACTTTCACAAGTCGATTTTCCGCGACGTGACACCGGACGAGATGACGCCCATCATGTTCAAGTTTCTCAATCTGCAGGAAGCGCCCTGGGACCGGTTGATCCAGACCGGCCTCGATCCCGACACCTACGTATTTGGGCAGTGCCGGGATACCGTCAAGGCTGTCCAGGAACGGGTGCCGGTCTACATGGGCATTGGGGTGGATGCGCCCCGGGTCCAGGCGGACCAGGCAGTCTGCACCCCCGACCACGTATATCGGTGCGTCAAGGCCACCTATCGGGCCGGGGGGCGCGGCGTGATCTTCTCGCCCAATTACGCAGGCATGAACCTGTCCAATCTGGATGGAGCCAGGCAGGCGCTGGAGGAACTGGGTTTGAAGTAGTGTCCCTTCCTGTCTGGGCAGGTCACGTCGCTGACTGTGTCCCCTGTGCATGCAACAGACAGCCAAGACGGACAGGGAGGGTGGAGGGGCCACTGCACTGGGCCGTCTGGACCCCGCTGGCCGTGACGTTGCGGAGCCACAACCTTGGCTCAAGACTTCCAGGGGCCATCCCGATACCGAGAGATCACCGGGGCAGAGCCTGAAAGGAGTGGGGAAAGTGTCGTCCTGAACTTTCCGCTGTGTCTGAATTCGTTTTCACCCGCAATGCAATTGGGAAAGGAGAATCCGTATGCCGGAACAAGCCCCGTGGCGCTTTCAGAAACTGATCAAACCGATGGTGGACATTCCCCAGGAACATGTCATTCTGGGCGGTTTGGTGTTGACCTGCCGGGGAGATGAAGCCATTCCCAACGGTTTCGTGGAGATGAGGGAAGGCAAAATCGCCGCTGTAGGCACCGTGGACGAACTCGGTGCGCGCGTCTCGATGCTCGTAGATACGGGCGGAACGCTGCTGCCGGGTCTGTTTAACAGTCACGCGCACCTGGCCTGGGACGGGGTGCACGATCTCGCGCGCCAGTCCCTGGACGATTCACCGGAAATCAGCGCCTACAAGTCTGCCGGCAACATGCTGGTGAGCCTGCGGGCCGGAGTCACTACGGTCCGGGATCTGGGCATGAACCAGGCCAACATCCATGCCAAACAGGCCGTGGAACAGCAAATCTTCCCGGGGCCGCGCCTGCTTATCACCGGCGAGGCCATTGTGCAGACGGGCGGACACACCTACTGGTGCTGCCGCGAAGCCAGCGGCCCCGACGAAATGCGCCGGGCCGTGCGGGATCAAGTGCGAGCCGGCGCGGATCTCATCAAGATCATGGCCTGCCACGACACCCTGGAATTCACCGATGCGGAACTGGAGGCCGTAATCGACGAAGCGCATCGCAACGGTCTGCCCATTACGGCCCATGCCACCTACAACGACGCGATTCACCGCGTGGCCCAATTCGGGATCGACGTAGTCGAACACGGGGGCAGCATGACGCGGGAGACCATCGATCTGCTGGTGGCCAAGGAAATCCCCATCGTGACCACCTTTGCGCCCATCCTGATGCAGAGTCAGCCCGAGATTGCCCGAAAATACGACATTCCGGAATGGAAGATCGAGGAACGTCAGCGGGCGGTACGCGACAAGTCGCGCTACCAGGGTCTGGTCGACGCCGCTGAAGCGGGTGTCACCATAGTGTTTGGCACCGATGCGGGCAGTCCTGTCGTGGGCCATGATGTCATCTCCCCCGAGATGGAATTCATGGTCCAGTTGGGCGTGGTGGCCGACAATTACGCTGCCGTGCGCAGCGCTACCATCGCCGCGGCCCGCCTCAGCGGTCTGGATAATGAACTGGGGACACTGGCTGCGGGGCGGCGGGCCGATGTGATAGTTGTGGAAGGTGATCCGCGCGCGGAGATATTGGCCATGGCGCGCGTGCAACGCACCTATCGCGACGGCATGCGGATGGTGTAGACCGTTGGTTTTGGGCAGGGAGCAGCCATTGTGGCCCATATCCGGCGCATTGGGGGAAGAGCCCTGGGACGACATCGGCGCGCCATGCGATCCGGCCCGCCGGTGGGTGGTGGAACGCACTCTGGCCTGGCTCTCGAAATGCCGCGGGCTGCGGGCTGCCTTGTGCTGCACAGCCTGATTTGGTACAAAGTCGAGCTAAGCACTTCGCATGAAATTTTATGAAGATATGAAATCCTGCCCAATCCGACGGAAAGCAGCGTGCAGGGCAGGATATAAGGCATGAGCCGGGAGAAATGGCGGATCCCGATCGGAAGTGACAGGATACCCCATAGTCAAAATTTTTCCGTGCCAGGTGCTTAGCCATTCCCTTTCCCGTGGGAATGAAGCTCAAGACCTCGATGCGCGCCCCCAGGTCCCCTCTTCCAAGAGGAATCAACGTCAACCTTGCCGCCTGCATCGTCTTGGGGCGGTCTTCAGGGGCCCTCTACCCTACGGAATTGGAATACACGTGCGCCCGGCCCGCGAATACAGACTTACAGGACAGGCAATCAGGAAACGATGATCATCCAGCGCTCCCTGAACCCGCTCGCTGCAGGTGCCTGGCACCCTTACCTCGGCGCTGCCGACCAACCGGCGGCCGCGGATGGAGGCCGGAGAGTTTGAGCGCTCCCCACTGCGGCGCACTCTTCGTCCTTCGGTCTGGAGGAATGCGGGTCGGCCAGGGCCTTGAGCTCAATGGGCAGTCCGGCCACCAGCAGATAGACCTTGTCGGCCCTGGCGGCCACCCGTTGATTGACTTTGCCCAGGATGTCTCGGAACAGCCTTCCCAGGGGATGGGATGGTACAAGACCCATTCCCACCTCGTTGCTAACCAGGATGAACGTGGCGCGGCTGCGCTGATAGAGGTCCAGCAGGATACTTGTGGAGTCCAGCGTCCGCTCTTCGATACCGGTTTCTCCGTTGGCTTCATGCCAGAGCAACAGATTGCCAACCCACAGGTTGAGGCAATCGATCAACACGATCCCTGCGTCCAGGGGCGCTTTGCCGATGGCCTCGGACAGATGAACCGGCTCCTCCACAGTAGACCAGTCGGCAGGCCGGGAGGTCCGGTGTCGTCGAATCCTCTCTTCCATCTCGGCGTCCAGCGCCTCGGCGGTTGCAACGAACATGACCTGCCTTCCCATCTCACCAACGGACTTCGGCCCCGAGGACAGCCGCTGCGCCAGCTGCTGGGCGAAGTCGCTCTTACCGGCCCTAACGCCTCCTGTTACCAGGATTAGCTGTTTTTCCCGGCTCGTCGTTGAAGGGGTCATTCACCAGGGCCCTCCAGTCCGGTTATTCGATACAGCAGCTCCATGTCCAGGCTGCGCCGCACTAGGCCGGCCAGCTTGTCGTACTCCTCGTCCCGGGAGCCGAGCTCACTCTCCTCGGACAGGGTCACTCCCTTCCACTGGGCAAGCCGCCGCAGAACCAGGCGCCGCAGGCCCGCGTTGTGAAAGAGGCCGTGGATGTAGGTACCGAGAACGCGTCCGTCCGGGCTCATCCCACCATCACGGGCCTCCAAGGGCTTGCCCGACCTCTCCGTTATGGAGAAGGGGCCATCGCCCTTCCCGGATGCCTGCACCCCTCTGGAGGAAGCGGGATCCCCGTCGGAACGGAAGGACCTCCCCATGTGGATTTCGTACCCCTCTACGGGGAGTCCGGCAGCGCCTTCCAGGAGTCCACAGGCATCCACCACTCTCCCCTTGACCCGGTTGGTCGCCTTTGTAGCTTCGAAGACCGTCGTCACCGGCAGGAGGCCCAATCCTTCGGCCTCTTCATGCGGGGATTCCACTGCTGCCGGGTCGAGAATCCGCCGGCCCAGCATCTGGTAGCCCCCGCAGACGCCCACTATGGCGGCGCCGTCCTTGGCCAGCCGTCGTATCTCGTCGGCAAAACCCCTGTCCCGCAGCCACTGGAGGTCTGCCATGGTGGTCTTGGTCCCCGGCAGGATGACCATGTCCGGGTTGTCCAGACGGTCGTTTGCTTCCACGTATCGGAGCCGGACGCCCGGCTCTCTCTTTAGAGGATCGAAGTCGTCGAAGTTGGATACGTGCGGGAGCCCCATGACGGCTATATCCAGCAGGAATCCGCTCTTGGCCTTCATCTGTCGGCGTTCTTCGAGGGATACGGCATCCTCCTCCGGTACATGGATGTCCGTGTAGTATGGGACCACCCCGGCGACCGGGACCCCGGTGCGCTCTTCCAGGAATCTCAGTCCCGGCTCCAGGAGGGTCACGTCTCCCCTGAACTTGTTGATGATGAAGCCCTTGATGTGCGCCCGCTCTGCGGGCTCGAGCAGCTCCAGGGTGCCCACGAGGGAAGCAAATACGCCGCCTCGGTCTATGTCCCCCGCCAGCAACACGGGCGCGCCGGCGTAGAGGGCCACCCGCATGTTCACGATCTCCGTCTTTTTGAGGTTAATCTCCGCGGGGCTGCCCGCTCCCTCCATGACCACCACGTCGTACTCCTGGCGCAGGGAGTCCAACGACCGGGACACCTTTTCCCATAGCCAGGGCTTGATGGTCGAGAAGTAGCTCGAGTGGGCAGCCCGGAGGGGTCTGCCGAGCACCACCATCTGGGAACGGCTGTGGGCCTCGGGCTTGAGCAGGATGGGATTCATCACCACCGCGGGCTCGATTCCGGCGGCCTCGGCCTGAACGGCCTGGGCGCGGCCTATCTCTCCGCCGTCGGCTGTAACGTAGGAGTTGTTGGACATGTTCTGCGCCTTGAAGGGCGCCACCCTGTAGCCGTCCTGCCGAAAGATGCGGCAAAGGGCCGCAACCAGCACGCTCTTCCCCACGTGAGACGCCGTGCCCTGGACCATGAGTACCCTGGCTGTCATGGCCTTTCTCCTCCCGACAGGTGCGACGTATCGTTGAACAGCTTCAGGACGGCATTGTCCTCGTACAGGTCGACGATGGTGAGGCTGGCCGTGTCCAGCCACAAGCGCCACACGGACTCCGGCGACAGGTCCAGGAGGCAGGCCAACAGCACCCTTAACGAGCCGCCGTGGCCTACGACGAGGGCGGTGGAGGTCCGGTCCCCGTCCGGTCCAGCCAAGGAGTGCCCGTAGAAGCTGCGGCCATCCCTGGAGAACGCGGCGGCGCGGAGACCGGAGGCGAAGCGGCATACCCTGGCCCTGACGTGGTCCAGGCTCTCGCCCCCCGGAGAGCTGAAGTCCACCCGACGGGTCATCATGTCGGCAAAATCCTCGGGATCCGAACACTCCACCTCCCGGTGGGTCATGCCCTCCCAACGGCCATAGGAGAACTCCCGCAGGTCGGTCACCGGCGACGGCGCCACCTTTCGATCCAAGAGCACGGACTTGGCGGTCTGCATAGTCCGTGCCAGGTCGCTGGCGTAGGCAGCATGGACCTCCAGTGGGGAGAGCCGCCGCCCCAGGGAGGCAGCCTGGGCCCATCCCTTCGCGGACAAGGGCACGTCTGCATGGCCCTGGATTCTTCCGGCACGGTTCCAGGGCGTCTCGCCGTGGCGCACCAGCAGCAATCTAATCACCGGCCCTCTCCCTCAGCCCGGTGGTTGGCGCCCCGCCAAGGGGGAGGGCCGTCGAGAAGCTGCAACACCTCTGCCAGGCGGTCCACCAGCAGCCGGCATTCTGCCATGCTGCGGATGCCGACCCTTATGTACCCCGGCAACCCAAAGGAGGTGCAGTCCCTGACGCAAACGCCCCGGTGCAACAGCTGGGTGCGGACCCGGGCCGCGTCCTCTACTTCTATCAGCAAGAAATTGGCCGAGGACTGCGAGACCCTCAGCCCCATGTCCCCCAACTTGCGCCGGAGATAAGCCTTTCCGTTCCTGACGCACTCCCTGGCCCCCTCGAGGTGGGCGTCGTCTGACAGGGCCGCCAGACCGGCTGCCTGGGCCAGGGCATTGACGCTCCAGGCCGGCTGGTAGAGGTCCATCGCCTCGGTCAACTCCCGAGAGGCCACCCCGTACCCCAGGCGAAGGCCGGCAAGAGCGTAGTCTTTGGTCATGGAACGCAGGAGGACCAACTTCTGCCTGTCCAGGGCTGCCAGTGCATCCCATGCTCCGTCGACGAAGGTGACGTACGCTTCGTCGACCGCGACGATGGCGCCATCGTCAACGGCGTTCACCAGTTTCCCAAGGTCAGCTTCTTCCAGATAGGCGCCGGTGGGATTATTGGGGTTGCAAACGAATACCAGGGCCGGTCCATCGTCCCGAATAGCTTCGCAAACGCGGTCCAAGTCCCACTGAAAGCCGAAGCCCCGGTTGGCAGACAAGGACGTTACGGAGGCCCCGGCCAGGCGGCAAGCCGTCTCATATTCCCCGAAAGTGGGGGTAAGGACGAATGCCTTGTCACCAGGTCCCAGGCACGCCCGGGCGACTAGGTGGATGAGCTCGGCAGAGCCGTTGCCCACGCTGATGCACTCCTGTCCTACGCCCAACCTTGCCGACAGAGCTTCCCGTAAGGCCGAGCTCTCCGGGTCCGGATAGGCCGACAGGTCTACCTGGGACAGCGCCTCCCATACGCGCGGAGGCGGCCCCAGAGGATTGATGCTGGCACTGAAGTCTGCCACGTCACCGGGTGTCAGGCCCAACGCCCTCAGTTCGCCAGGGTTGAGCCCGCCATGGACCGGCTTTCCCGGGAGGGCGTGTTCCTTCCCACGTGAGCTACGCGAGTCCATGTCTCACCAGGAGGATTGCCAGGACCAGGATTAGGCCCGAGAATGCCACGAAGTACATCCTGGCGACAGCCATTTTTATATGCTCCGGGCCTACGCTCCGGGTGGGGTCGCCCAGGGAGTAATGGCCCACTTTTTGGAGTTGCACGCCAAGGCTGCCGGCCATGGCGCTCATGGGCCAGCCCGCATTGGGGCTTTCCGTCTGCCCGTAGTCACGCCTGGTTACCCGCCAGGCAGCCCTGGCTTCGTCCCACCGACTCGATGATATGCCGCGCTGCGGGGGATGGAACCGTTGCACGAGGCCGCCCAATACGATAAGCACGGCGGACAGCCTGGAGGGTACCAGGTTCACCACATCGTCCAGTCGGGCAGAGGACTTTCCCAGGTACTCATACTCTCCGCGATAGCCAATCATACTATCCAAGGTGTTGAGGGCCCTGTAGGCAACTGCCCCCGGAATCCCAAACAGGGCGAAGGCCAGCCAGGGAGCCAGGAAACTGTCAGAGGCGTTTTCGGCCACCGACTCCACCGCCGCGGCGGCGGCCAGCTCCGGGGTCAGTCCGGAGGTGTCCCGGCTTACCAAGGCTCTCAGCTCGCACCTGGCATCCTCCAGACGGCCGGCGTCCAGGGCCCTATGCACCCGACGCGCCGCTTCGCCGAGCATACTTACGGCAAAGGTGGACTTCAAGACAAGCGAGCCCACAAGTACATACACGACGCCACTCAGCCCTTGCAGTCCTTCAAGCAGGCAATAGGCTGCGGCTGCAAAGCCACCGGAGACGAGGACCACCATTGCCGTGCCGCACAACAGCTCGAGTACACGGGGGGACAGGAGTCTCCTGGAGTCATCCCCTTGCCCCGTATCCTGGGTGGAAAGGCATTTGCGCAAAAGGGCCACGAGAGCGCGTATCACCTTGCCCATCCATACCACGGGATGCAGCCCCCTTGGGAAGACCCGCTCTCCCAGCGCAAGGTCCAGCAGCGTGGCCAATGCGTACATGGCCATGTGGGGCAGGAGGTCTTGTGCCAGCGACAACTCCCACAAGGTTACCAGCCTCTTGCCATTTCATGGAGGGGAATAATCAGGCCGTGGGGAATCAGGGCGACGGCAGTCCCCAGGCTGACAACCTCGACGACCTCGTTCGTGGCACCGTACACGTCCCCTGTCAGCCCGCCCAGCAACGAAGAGAGGACACGGCCCATGGCCCATGCAACGCCCGTCGCCGTCGCCAGGAGTATCAGACCTCCCCCGGCCCCCAGGACGCCGGAAGCGACGAGGGCCGTTGCGCCGGCTGTCACGGTCGGCAAGACGCGGGTGCCGGAGGCGAAAGCCGCCCCCAATCCCTGCCTGCGTGCATAGGCAAAAGCCGAGAGTTGCAACACCATGGCCCATCGGGACAAGCAAGGAAACAACAGCAGCGCCCAGACCTTTCCGGACTCGGTCAACGAGAGCATGGACAGGATGGCACCGTACTTCAGCAGCAGAATGCTCAATGACCCCGCTACGGCGAACGACCCGATGTGACTGTCTTGCATTATCTCCAGCCGGCGCTCCCTGGTGTAGCCTCCGAAGACGCCGTCGCACACATCCATCAGGCCATCCAGGTGCAGGCCGCGGGTTGCCACCACTAGGGTGACCACCAGCACGCCGGCGGTCAGATGCAGGGGAAAGACCCGCCTGCAGGTCTCCTCCATACCCACCAGCAGCAGCCCCAGCAGCAGGCCCACGGCAGGATAGAATGCCCTGGAGGCGCTTATCTGCTCCCCAGACGGGGCCCTTGAGGACCCCGGGAGGATGGTTAGAAAGCTGACCGCGGTCGCCAGGGTTAGCAAGGCTACTCCTCGTCCTGCGGCCCGCTGCTCGTCGAACCTGGCGGTGGTGTGCTTGATGCACTGGAGCATGATGACCCGCCTGTCTCTGCCCCAGGCGCGGAACAGCACGCCCATGGTGACAGTGGTCTTTCCTTTGCCGTCCCCTGTATTGACACTATTGCCAGGCCCTTCTTGATGCCGGGTCCCTTTGCGGATTGATGCTTATCGATCTCCTCTGCTTCCGGCATCGATCCCCCTGCACTGCCAATCGGGTACTGGCGTCCGCGCCCCAGAGGCACTCCGCTACCCGACCGATTCTCTCCCGTTGACGACTTGCCCCAGCGGGAGGACTACCGGGGTCTTGTGGATGGGATGCTGGATCACGGAGACCGATGCACCAAAGACCCGGGCCACCACGTCCGCCGTCAGAACCTCCGAGGGCTCGCCGGAGGCAACGATGGCCCCCTGGTGGAGGGCAACGATGCGGCTGCAATACTGGGCGGCCAGGCTCAGGTCGTGCATGGCCGCCAGGACGGTTATCCCGGTCTTCCTTCGTATTCTCTCCACCATATCCATGACGCCGGTCTGATAGCTGATGTCCAGGTGCGAAGTGGGTTCGTCCAGGATGAGCACGGGCGTCTGCTGGGCCAGGGCACGGGCGATGAACACCCGTTGAAGCTCACCGCCGGATAGGGTGGAGACCGGCCGGTCGGCGTATTCCCACGTTTCGGTCAGCTCCATCATCTCCCGGCATACGTCCACGTCCCTTTGCCCCTCCCACTGAAGCAGGCCCAGGTAGGGGTTCCTTCCCATCAGCACCACTTCCAGTGCGGAGAGGCCAGTCGGGACCGTCGGACTCTGCTGCACCATTGCCACCAGTCTGGCGCGGTCCCTGGGCCGCAGAGACGGTAACTGCCTTCCCTGTACGTAGATAGCGCCCTTTCCCGGGGTCAGGACGCCGCTGGCTATCCTCAGCAGGGTAGTCTTGCCGGACCCATTGGGGCCTACGATGCCGATGGCCTCTCCCGTCCCCGCCTCCAGGTTGATGTCGTGCAGGATGGGCCGCGGGCCGTAGGCGAACCCTATCCCCGTTGCCTTGAAGGGAGGGTGAGAGTTCAAGGCACGACCCTCCTCTTTCGCAGCAGATAGAGGAAGAAGGGTGCTCCGCAGAAGGCGGTCACCACTCCCACGGGCAATTCGCTGGGGCTGGCTATGGTGCGGCCTATCAAGTCCGCCGCTATCATGAACCCCGCGCCCACAAGCATGGCCATCGGCAACAGAAAGCGATTGTCCTGTCCCCATATCAGTCTCACCACGTGGGGAGCTATGAGTCCCACGAAACCCACTATCCCGGCCACCGACACCGAGGCTGCCGTTATGAGGGTGGCCACCACTATCAGGACGACCTTGGTCCTCTCCACGTTTACTCCCAGCTGCTTGGTCTCCTCCTCGTCCACCTGGAAAGTGTTGAGAATGCGGCTATATCCCATCAGAATCATGGTACCCACCACCAGGTAGGGCAACAGCACGTGTACGTCGCTCCACTGGGATGATATTAGACCTCCCCCCAAGAGCCAGGACAGCAGGGGCCTAACATCCGGGTCGCTGCGTATCATCAGCAGGCTCGATACGGCGGTTGACAGGGAGGCTACAGCAACCCCCGCAAGAATCAGCGTAAGGAGAGGTACGCCGCCGGACTGCCGGGACACGGTGTAGGCCACGGTTACGGTCAGGATGCCCCCCGCGAAAGATGCCACGGGCAGCAGGCTGTAGCCGAAGACGTAGAAGGGCACGCTCGTGACCAGCACCACTGTGGCGCCCAGGGCCGCCCCGGACGACACGCCTATCAGCCCGGGTTCAGCCAGCGGGTTTCGGAAGAGCCCCTGGTAGGCGGCCCCCGCGATGGCGAGACACGCTCCCACCAGACCGGCCAGGACGACCCTGGGGAAGCGGATGTTCCAGATGATGGAGTTCCAGCCGTTGGGCCAGTCGCGGTCAATCTCCACCAAGGGCAGGCGGCCAATCAGTATCTTGGTCGTGGTGAGGGGAGGCACGGACACAGCCCCGATGCCCAGGGCCGCCACGCCGATGACCGCTACGACGGCTAGCCCGATGGCCAGGCGCCACCAGAGATAGGCCAGATGGAAGAGCCTGGGATGCGCCCTGGCGCCCTGGCGCCCGCCCTTGGCGGACCCGATGGGGAACGGCAGGCTTGTCCGCATATCTCCGCCGCTACTCGAACCGATCCGGGTAAATCAGCTTGGCAAGGACCTCGATGCCGTCTATGAACCTGGTGCCGAACACGCTGACCAGGCCGTCGGGTTCCACCACGTAAACCCGGCCATTCCTGACGGCGGACACGTCCTGGAAGGCCGGGTCTTCCATGAACTCCTGTATGCGGGTGGGGAACGTGGTGACGATGACCTCCGGGTCCCTCTCCACCAGGATTTCCGGGGTCAGCTGACCGTAGCCATCGATGTCGTGGGCAATGTTCTGGACCTTGAGCAAGTCGTACACCTGGCCCAGGATGGTGCCGGGACCACGAGTGTAGAGCAGGGAGTCGTCATGGAACAGCCGGGGCCCCTGTTCCAAGGACGCGAGATCGGCCAGGATGGCGTCCAGCTTGGTCTCGAAATCCACGGCCAAACTCTCGCCGGCCTCCCGTTTTCCGGTTATGCGCCCCCACAAACGCATCCGGTCCGGGATTCCATCCAGGGTGGAGGGACTCTCCAGGTAGAGTACCTGGGGGCCGAGATTCTCTACCGCTTCGTAGCTACTGGCGTAGAAGACGGATATCAGGTCTGGGTCTGCTGCTATGACCTGTTCCACGTTGACCGAGAAGGCGCTGCCCACCCTCGGCACGCTGTCGGCTTCCGGGGGATACGCGACGAAGTCGTGGGTGGCGACTATGCGGTGACCCTCCCCCAGGGCGAACAGGATTTCCACCACCACCGAGGTCAGGGCGACGATGCGCTCCGGCGGGACGTCGAAGGTGACGTCGTTACCGTTGCTGTCGGTTACTACGACCGGGAAGCCGGTCGGCGTCTCGGTGGGGGCCGCAACCATCCTCGTCACGGGGGATGGAGTCGGTGATATAGCGGTAGGCTCTGGTACGGACGCGTCCTCAAGGGTGGCCGTCGGATTGATTTGGGATGCCGATTGTGGACCTTCCGTCGGCGCAGTGGTGGGATCTCCCCCTTGGCAGGCCACCCCCAACACCAGAATAAGGGCTAGGGCACCGGCCAAAAGCATCCGGCGGGCCCTCTGCAGTCCAATTGCCTTGTACACGATTGCCACGTCCAGTTACCTCCAAGTGAAGATCAAGGGTTGGGGTCTAGTACATTGATCTAGTGCATTGAAAGGTTTAAACGATCGGATAGAGATGGTGCAGCCGGGTGCGCGCATCAGCGCCGTCACTTCCCCCACCAGCTGTTTGGAAGTCTCGTCCATGCACAGCAGGACCCGCGCATTGCGGAACCGCAGACTGCCGGTCTGCCGCCGCGCTGGGGCCAGGGTCTCCAGGTGGGCCCGCTCGGTCGGGGTCAGGGTTACTCGATAACGGATGGCCATGGGGCACCTCCTGCGCTGGGAAAATCCTCATCCCAAGGGCAGCACACAGACCGAAAAATTAAACCTTTCAATGTACTAGGGTGCCTATTCAACCGAGCCCCCTCCACGAACGCGGGGGACAGTGCCGGGTCGCTAGCCAGGTGCAGGTGCACGCAGAAGGCCAGAACGTCCGCGCGATGGTGGGCAAGCCCACCCTGAGGACCCCGGTGGCGGTGAAAGTTGGGATGTCGTTTGTGGCTGACAACGAAAACCCCCGGCTCTTGCGCTGCCAGGGGTTTCAGGTACGCTCAAACAGTCACCGTAATCGTTGGACAGCGGCGACTATCCAGGAGCTGCCTCTGTTATGCGCAGAGCAAAACTCCGTATATCTGGGCAGGTCTCCTGACTCACGGATCGTCGCTCTACCGGCACCTTCCCATCCCCTTGGGGACAGTGGTCAAAGCCGGGGGCTTCCCGTTCACAGTGGCGCTACCGCGGCGGATTCTCACCGCCTGCCCTATTAAACCTTCGCGGTACCCAGGACGGATATTCGGTTAATTTCGACCATCGTAACTAAAACTTCGTAGTCTGTCAAATGACTTTACTCGTTCAATATATATGAGACAGAGGAGAAGAGACCATGCAGGGTGGCACTGTTCAAGATGCTTGGCTGGGGAGTGTCCATCCAGCGAGTAGTGGAGCCGGAACGTGTCATAGAGATGCTCCCCTCTGAGCAAGGCTTGGTTGAGTGCTGCGGCATCCAGCTTCCCATCATACAGCTCGTAGAACTCCTCGGTATGAGTCCTCTGGGGCCTCTCAGGGCAAACGCATCACAAAAATGCAGGAATGGGGGCTGCGTACTGGACACTGGGGGCCTCTTCTACCGACGCTGGAGGTCCGCCCCATGCCCCTGTGCCTTCCTGCCGCGGGGCCGAGAACATGGCTCTCCTGCGCCGTCTGACTCTCAACCTGCTGGCCCAGGACCGGGACATCGAGAGCGGCGTCAAGGGCAAGCGCGAGCGGGCCGCCTGGGATCCCGACTGCCTGCCCCAACTGTTGCATCTGAGTGATGCGTAAGCCCTGTGGGGCCTCTCCGGGCGATTGCATTGTAATTGGAGGTCAATTCCCTAGGGATAGACTGAGCCGGAAGTTGCGAGCCGCTGTCCAGAACCATTGGGGCATCAAAAACTCCCTGCACGAGGTCCTGGACATGGCATTCCGGGAAGATGACAGTGGTGGGGCACCCAAGATCCAGCGCCCCACCACAGAGGCCTCTGGCGGCGCATTGCCCTCCATGTCCCACCACAGGAAAAACGGCCAAGTTGGGTATCGCCCACAAGCGCCTCAAGGCCGCCTGGGACCCGGTGTCTGGCCCCTTTGCATTTCCCTGTCGGTTTCGCTGCAGCCCCTACGTTGTCCAGTTCCTGGGAAGAGGTTAGAATCGGGAAGCCCCACAGTGCTTGCCAAGACGCCTTGGGACGACGCGGGTCCAAGCCAGGAAGGGGCTGACTATCCATCTTGTCCTGGCAAGGCAGCCACAGGACATCATCAGGAGCAGGATATGTACGACTTGGAAATGCAAAAGTATCTCTTTGACCTGCAAGGGTACCTGGTTCTGGAAAACGTGCTGTCCCCTGCCGAAGTCGCTCACATCAATCGTCTGATTGACGATCAAAATTTGCCCGCGCCCGGTGCCTTGAGCCGTTTTGGCAGCGCTCCCACCGGTTCCGGCTTTCTCAATTGGGGTTCCCCGTTCTGCAATCTGTTGGATCATCCCAGCATCATGCCAATCTTGCGATTTCGTTTGGGAGACTGTTTCCGTCTGGATCGGATATATGGCATGTACATGCGCGAGGGAATGCCCCGAGGCGCCTTGCATGCCGATTACGGTGCCTCAGCCCCGCATTCGGGGGCCACACCGGGCGAGCTCTACAACCCGCCGGAAAACGAGCTGGTCAATGGCTTCATGGTGGTGACCTGGAACCTGACGCCGGCCGGACCGGAGCACGGTGGATTCTGCTGCATTCCCGGCAGCCACAAAAGCCGTTACCGGTTGCCCCAGCAAATTGCCGTAGCCCCCGAAAAGTCACCGCAGGTGATTATGCCGGAAGCGGGGGCCGGTTCTGTCGTGCTCTTCACGGAATCCCTGACGCACGGTACAGCCGCCTGGACAGGACAGCACGAACGACGCGCCTTGCTGTACAAATACTGTGTATCGCAAATGGCTTGGACGGCACACCGGGTCGATAGGCCAACCGACGTGACATTGACGACAAGGCAAAAGATTCTCTTCCATGCTCCAGCGGACCCGCATCGTCACTTCCCCTCCCTGTTCGCCAGTCCAAACGGCAAGGCCTAAAGGCGATATCAGAGCTGTTCGGTGCTGCCGCTTCCGTCGGACCGGGCCACGATCTCCCAATGCCGCTTCGGCCCTAATACTACAGTTGTAGATGGTACAAGGCCGTCTGTGGGCGGAAGTCCAGGGCGACGCGACCGGGTTTCGGAAGCAGGGCACGCACTCCGCCGGGGTGGCCCGACAGTACCGCGGCCCGGAGGGACGGGTGGAGAACTGCCCGGTGGGGGTTTGCTTGGCCGCGGGGACATACCCTGCGGGACCGGGAGCTGGACCTGCCGCGGGCCTGGACCGACGATCCGGGCCGCCTGCAGTCCGTGGGGCTGGCCCCCGACACCCCGTTCGTCCCCAAGCCGGAACTGGCCCGGCGCATGCGGGAGCAGGACGACACCGCCCAGAGCCTGCAAGCCCAGCACGCACGGGCCGCTGACCATCCCGCCTGTGTCCCCCAATGGTTGAATCTTATGTAATGTGACCACCCTGCCCCGCACCTGGACGAGCGCGGATCTGAAAGCCTTTCTGCAGTATAGGTTGCCCCCCGGGGCATCAGCCGCCATTCTTGGACTGGTGCCTGTGGGGGCAGGAGGCAGAGGCCGCAGGGAAGGCAGGGCACCAGCGTACGTCCACCCTGACTGTATCCTCAACCCAAGCGAGATCACAGAGTGTACGCCTGTCTGCGTTCTCTGTAGGTCACGGAGCGGGCTTGCCATCAGCGTACGCTGCCGCGGGCTTGGAGCGTATACCATGACCCCAGATGGGGAGACCTAACGTGTTGTACTGCGGGTGGATGCCGAGTTTGCCTCTGACCCCCTCCTGGAAGCATCGTTCACTTCACTAAACGCACGGTTGCTACACAAAATAATCTGTCCTGAAACCGAATCCTGACTTTGCGATTGCCCGACCCTCATCCTCATCCCATACACAACAGGCACACAACCCGTATCTGGCTTGTCTTTCCGGTCCAGATCCCGCAGACTGTCCCTGCCATGACCACCTCGTACCCGATACCGACGGACACGGCAGCCCCCGGAACCGGAAAATCCCTCAACCCATGGCGGAGATATGGCACAAGCATAGAGACCGGTTAGGATTGAGGCCAAGGCAGTTTGGAGCCAGATGTTTTGATCCCATGCCCGCCCGCCTCCGCAGATCCTCCGGGTCTGGTTGAGCCATGGCCCAACCGCTTTCGGGGGTTGGCGCGCCGGCGGTCAGGTTGTATGCGGGCCTCGGGTACAATGCCAATCACTTGAACTGAAAGCCACGCCACCATGAAGATACCGGACAGACCCATAGGCAACGGGCTCGGAGCACAAGAACGGGACATGGTGTCCAACACCGTTGAAGGGTTCCGGCAAATGACAGCCTTGGCGGATGAATTGGTAACCCAAACCTTTCAGAACATGGCCGAGATCGGCCGTGACCCGCGGACCCAGGAAGTGCTGCAGCACGTGCTGCCTTGCCTGGACGCGGCCCGGGAGAGTGCCCGACAGCTTACGAAGGCGACCGGACTCGCCAGACGACATGATGTCTTGCTGGGCCTCCTCAAGGCGCAGATTACGGTGGTGGGCTTCACTCAGACCTTTGTCTGGATCGGACCCCAGAACTACAACAATTTGCCAGAAGAATTTCGGCAGAAAATGGATGCCGCCATGGCCGAAGACCACGACTCGGAGGAAGAATCCATACCCGTGCAGGGATTTCACCCCCAACTGGTGGCAAAACATCAGGCCCGCTGGCAGCAATGGGCCCAGGAGAACAGCGATTTGCCGCGTGTAGAGCCAATCATTCCCACGCTGCAGTACGCTTACGTCCATGAATCCATTCTCAGTATGGAATTCACGGGATTGGCCCTGTTGCTCCGCAAAACCTTGCCCGTGTGGGAGGAATGGGAAGGGCAGTTGGCGTCCCGGAATCTGACGGACCAGACCCGCATCGCGCTGATGGCTTTGACACAAATCTTCCAGGCAGCGTTGCATAAAGCCGTCACCTCCCGGAATACCGGAGAAAAGTTCGAATCCAAACGGGACATTCGTGCGCTACACGAAAATCACTTATGGGCCGTCATGACACTGGCCCCCTTGCTGGGTTTGATGGAAACGATTATCAGACGTCATACCTGATCCAGCATGGGCGAAGGAGGGCTTTGGCCGCAGCGGGCAAACACCCCCCAGTGGGATACGAGGTTGCGCATGTGCACACATGGGCCCCGATGGACATCGCACAGCGCGCGGCTGACAGCCCCATGCGTTATCCGCGGCAGGGTCCTGCAAGGACGATGCCGGCCGCAGCTGTCGACAGTACCCATAGCTGCAAGACGGCTTCCCGATGTTAGACTTGGGCCACCAACCTGTAGCCGGTCGTGGCCATTGCAAGAGGTACCCATGAGTTCCATCGTCAGTCGTGAAGTGATTCTGAAATCCCGGCCGGAAGGCATGCCCACGGCGGACAATTTCGAGATTCGGGAGACCACATTACCGGACCTGGAAGGCAATCAAATTCTCATCAAGAATCGTTACATGTCGGTGGACCCCTATATGCGGGGGCGCATGCGCGCCGGCAAGAGCTATGCCGCGCCGTTCGCCACCGGCGAAGTCATGAACGGCGGCGCGGTAGGCGAGATTGTCGAGTCCCATCATCCCAACTGGGCCGTGGGCGACATCGTGTTGAGCATGAACGGCTGGCGGGAGTATCACATGTCCAGTGGCATTGGCCTGACCAAAGTCGACACGTCCATTGCGCCCATGCAAGCCTTTCTGGGGGTCGCGGGCATGCCGGGCCAAACGGCCTATTTCGGGCTCTTGCGCATTGGCGAGCCCAGGCCGCACGAGACCGTCCTGGTCTCGGCTGCATCCGGTGCTGTCGGGGGCATGGTCTGCCAGATTGCCAAGATCAAGGGCTGTCGCGTAGTCGGCAGCGTCGGTTCGGAGGCCAAGGCACAGTGGCTGCTGGACGTGGCCGGCGTGGATGACGTCATCCTCTACAAGCAGGAATCCGATTTGACCGCAGCTGTAGCCGCCAAATGCTCCAAAGGAGTCGATGTATATTTTGAGAATGTAGGGGGCGCCCATCTTGAGGCGGCACTCGCCAACATGAACATGTTCGGCCGCATTCCCTGTTGCGGGATGATCTCCCAGTACAACAATCAGGGCCCCGTGGGAGGGCCATCCAACATGATGCTGATCGTGGGCAAACGCCTCAAACTGCAGGGGTTCATTGTGTCCGACTTTGCCGAAGACACCGCGGACTTTTACCGGGACTTCAAACAATGGCACGATGAAGGTCGCATTAAGTGGCAGGAGAGCATTGTGTCCGGTCTTGAACGCGCCCCGGAAGCCTTCATCAGGCTGTTTACCGGTGCCAACCAGGGCAAAATGCTGGTAGCACTGAACGTCTGACCCGAGTTCTGTCGCGGACCGAAACCCCATGGCAGCCTTGAGATTCGCCGATGTCGCGCGACTGCCTTTGCCTGGCGACAACGTCGCCATTGTGTCGCGCCGTTTGGAAAAAGGCACCTGCATAGCAACCCCCACGGGCCCGATCGAACTCGATGCCACCTTGCTGGAGGGCCACCGCTTTGCGTTGGCACCGGTGGCCAAAGGAGAACCGGTCCTGTCCTGGAATTTGCCCTTTGGAACGGCCATCACCGACATTCAGCCCGGTCAATACATTTGCAACCGCGATATTCTGCAGGCCTTGCAGGGTCGGGATATCGTCATGGACTTGCCGGATCAGCCCAATTTCGAAAGTGAGATTCCCCCCTTTGAACTGCCAGAGGCGGAGTTCATCCCCGGACCGCCTACCGATCGCTATGCCGAGCCGGGCACATTCCCAGGATTTCCGCGTCCCGGGGGACGCGGGACCGGCACCCGCAATTACGTTGTGCTGCTCGGGACGTCGTCCCTGACCGGGGGCTTCGTCCGAGCCCTGGCAGAGATGCTGCAGCCGGCCGTTGCCGCGCTGCAGAACGTGGACGGCATTGTGGCCGTAGCGCATACCGAGGGAGCGGTCCCGGATCCCAACAATCGGGAAACGGTGCTCAGGACGCTGGCCGGTTATATGGTGCATCCCAATACGGGCGCCATATTGGCCGTGGACTACGGTACCGAGGCCATTACCAACGCCGATCTCGGCCACTTCCTCCAGGACCACCACTATCCGATGGAGGCGGTGCCGCATGCCTTTCAATCCATGCAGACGGCCTTTGGCGCGGCGCTGCAACAGGCCGCCGCCACGGTCCGGTCCTGGTTGCCGCAGGTCAATGCGGTCAAACGCCAGGAGAGCCCCCTGGCCGACCTGAAGATTGCGCTGCAGTGCGGCGGTTCCGATGCCTTCTCCGGCATTTCCGGCAATCCGTTGGCTGCGTGGGTGGCGCGCGAGGTCATTCGCCACGGCGGGGCCGCCAATCTGGCCGAAACCGACGAATTGATCGGTGCCGAGTCGTACGTGCTGCAAAGCGTCAAGGACTGGCCCACGGCCCGGCGCTTCATGGAAGTCAGCGCGCGCTTCAAGGCCCGCGCGGCGCAGCACGGCCATTCGGCCGAAGGAAATCCCTCCGGCGGCAACAAATTCAGGGGCCTGTACAACATTTTCCTGAAATCCATCGGGGCCGCCATGAAACGGAATCCCGAGGTGCGTCTGGATGGCGTCCTGGAGTACGGTGAACCGTTCCCCGGCCCGGGCTACTATTTCATGGACAGCCCGGGCAACGATCTGGAAAGCATCGCCGGACAGGTCGCCACGGGCTGCAATCTGATTTTCTTCGTGACCGGGAACGGGTCCATTACCAATTTCCCGTTCGTGCCTACGTTGAAGATTGTGACCACCACCGACAGGTACAAACTGCTGCACAATGACATGGATGTCAATGCGGGGCGCTATCTGGACGGGACCGACATGGAGGTCCTGGGTCAGGATTTCTTCGCGCGCACGTTGCGGGTGGCCGCCGGAGAACGGACTCTCGGTGAAAAGGCGGGGCATTCACAGATACAACTGTGGCGCAACTGGGATCTGGACACCGGGCAGACCGATTTGCGGCATCCCGCCGCTCCTTTGCCGGGCAAACCGCTGCCTGTCGCCGTCCCTGCGCAACTGCCGGACTTCAGTTACCAGGGACTGGTATATCAGGGCCAGGCGGTGCCCAATCCCACCTGTCTTATCGTGCCTACCAGCCTGTGTTCCGGCCAGATTGCCAGTTTGGCTGTTCGCCGCCTGCGCAATTCCCATCCCCGTTCCCAAGAGAGGGGTCTCCATTTCGCGACCCTGGTGCATACCGAAGGGTGCGGCGTGTCCAGCGGCTCTTCCGAGGAACTGTATACGCGGACCCTGGCCGGTTACATCCAGCATCCGCATGTGCAGCATTGCCTGCTCCTGGAGCACGGCTGTGAAAAAACCCACAATGATTTTATGCGTCACGCATTGCAGGCCTCCTCCGTACCCACGGATCAGCTGGGTTGGGCCAGCGTACAGCTGGACGGGGGTATCGCCTCGGTCCTGGACAAGATTGATGCCTGGTTCAGTGCACAGACCCCCAACGCCCGGGACGAGCGCCCCGCGCCCGAGATGCGGGAAATCGGTTTGGGAGACCTGCGGCTCGGATTGGCCAGTCAGGGGCAACTGAACAGGGCAGGAGCGCACTTGCTGCAAGCCTGCGGCCAGGCTGTGGCCGGGGCCGGGGGATATGCCGTGGCCGGGGCTGGGACCGCGGCGGGCGATCTCTTTGCCTCCGACAGCGTTGCGGAACCGACGCTGGCGTATGCCCAAAAGGCGGCCACTCCGGGCCTGCATCTCATGGACTGTCCTACGCAACACTGGGTGGAAACCCTCTCCGGCCTGGGTGCCACCGGCGTGGACCTGGTACTGGTGCATGTGGACCGGCATCCCGTGCAAGGCCACCCCCTCATACCTGTCCTGCAGTTCACCACTTCTGCAGGACCGCAAGACCCGGAATTCCTGGATGTCGATTTGGTGCTGGACCCCAACGCGGCATTCAGGTCAAACCTGCAAGTGCTGTTTGACGCCGTGGGGGCGACGCTGTCCCGCGAGCGGCAAGTCAAAGCGATGCAAACCGGCAATGTGGATTTCCAGATCACGCGCGGTCCCAGCGGCATCTCGCTGTAGCGGTCTCGGTACGCAAGGGCCGCGGCAGCGCCGCATTGCAGACCAACACGCTGGGTGATTCCCTCTGCAATAGGGCACAGAACCTGACTTGGACAGCCTCTCCGGTTTCTGCATCGGAAGAGGGGACAAAGTCCAACGGCGCCCTGGGGGATGCTCCCCCAGCCACAGCTAACGCTACGCTGCAGAAGCAGCGGCCAGCGGCGCCAGAGTCTCCGCTGTAGACTCTAGACCCTGCAGCGGGAGGGGAGATGGCCACCGCTGCAACTTCTCAAGGTGGGCGCCGGGCTTCCGCGGGCGCCGGCAGACATACGCAGTCCTTGCTTGGACACCGGCGGCCTCACTATCCGGCGGTGGGGCAGGACCTGAAAGCCGGCGTGTGCCGGGGACGCACTGCAATTTCCCGGGCCCCGGCTGTCGGCCCCAGGGCCCAGTTTCGCCCTTTCGTAGCCCCGAGGACGGGGCAAGGTCCTTTGAGTTGTGAGTTGGAACAAGACCCGCTGCGCGCTGGTCCGGTGGACCTCAAGCACCCGCCGCCATTCCGGGAAGTCCCCTATGACAGGCTGCTGATGACTCCCGGGCTTGGGATCACACGCAAGACTCCTGCGCGGTTTTCACCGTGGGGCTGTCCTGGAGGTTCCTCGGTGCCGTCCCCATAGCCTGCCACACGCTGATGAGACATACGGCCTCGTGCATGGGCCCGCTCCGTTCCTGACGGCACAAAATGCAAACAGGACATGCCCATTGGGTACCAGCGCGGACGCAGCAGCCAGACAGCATTGACAGCGGCCGAAATTTCTTGCGGGGACGGCCCCAAAGCCCCAAGTGTCCGTGGCTCAGGCTCTGGGTTGGGGGATGAAAATGACGCGGGAAGCACAGGCCGGATACTGCTGCCTGCGTACCCACAACCGAAATGAACACGAAATGAAGCGGAAATGAAACAGAAAAATCTGTATAATCCAAGGCATAAAATCCGAAATGAAGTCGAAATGGCATCGGAAAGAAGTGGTCGCTACCACATTCCACCACATTGGATCCGCTACGATGCCACCGCCCTCTTCAATCTTCTGGTAGAGGCGAAAGCCGCAGCCACTGTGCTGCAACAAATGCCTTATCTCCGTCAATGGATTGCGCAGGCACACGAAGAGCAGCTGCATCTGGAGGCGGAAGGCACATCGCGCATAGAAGGCGCGGAGTTTACCCCGTACGAACGGGAAGAGGCGTTGGCGGCAGATCCGCTCACGCATACAGGACTGACGCGCTCACAGCGACAACTGCGTTGCGCAGATGCAACCTATCGCTGGCTGCACAGGCAGCCGGTGGATCGTCCGGTAACTTCTGCCTTCATCAGGGAGATTCACAGGCGGATCGTGACAGGCTGTGACGACGATCACGGCGAACCCGGAGCGTTGCGTCCCGCCGGATGGAATGTCACTTTCGGAAGGCCAATCTGCCGGGGTGCCGAAGGCGGCAGCGAATGTCATAGTGCCTTTGATGGGCTCTGCGCCGCGATTGCCAGTGAATTTCGGCACTCTGACCCCATAATCCAGGCTGTGGCCGCACACTATCATATCGGTGCAATACACCCTTTCGGCGACGGCAACGGGCGCACTGCACGGGCGCTTGAGGCGTTTATGCTGCGGTGTGCCGGGGTCAACGAGCTGAGCATGGTCAGTCTTTCCAACTACTACTACGAATACAAGGATGAATATCTGTGGTCCCTGCACCAATCACACCGGCATGGGCATAACATCACATCTTTTCTGGCGTTTGCATTGAAGGCCATCATTGCGCGCTGCCACGCCGTGAGCGGAGAAATCGCGCATCACCATCGTCGCATTCTGTTTCGCGAATTTGCCGGATCCATGTTTGGACAATTACGCAGTCCACGCCGTCGGGCCCTGGGAGCACGGCAGCGGCAAATTCTGGAGACGCTGTTGGACAACAACGCCATTCATCTGGAGCGTATACAGTCCCTCTACCAGGGGCTGAAGTACCCTGGCCGGGCGATGGTCAGGGATATGTTGGCCTTGCTGCAATTGGGGGCCATCATTTGGGACAACTCGGATGACAAACTTCCATTCAAGCTCAATCTGGACTGGCCCCAGCAGTTTTCGGAGGCGGAGCTGATTGCGCGTTACGAGAATATGCCAACGGCCGCCTCGACAGATCACCCGGCCATGGCGGAACTGCGTCGCTGGCTGGGACGATGCTGAAATGGCCGCTTGCGACTGACAGGGGGCCATCAAACGGGGAGATGGGCACAGACAAATGCCCGGGTCCGGTCCGAGGCGCTTCCTCTCTCCCCTGCAACCCAGAGACACCACAAGTGCCTTTTTCCTGCGGGGTTGTGGTGTGGTTGTGGTGTCGGCAATCCAGGATTATTGGGTGACAGACAAGTTGCGGAATATCCAGGCTGCATACAAGCCCATAGCCAATGCTTCTTGGCCCTTTTCTTTGCGCCCCCAGTTTGTGGATGGTATCCAGGTTGGAGTGTGGCAGATCCCGGGTCAATTCCCGGACATCCCGCATGGCTTGCACAGTACCGGAATATGATCCGTGAGTTCAGCAGTGACGCTATCAGGAAACGAAAATAGACTGTCCCCAAGGGAGAAGCGCCATAACGTGTTCCCGACATCGGGCTTGCAATCGGCCTCGTCTACAAATGCAATATGATTCTGGACACCTATCCACACGGGAGCGTGGACCGGGTCGTAGCAGGCAACGGGACAGCCAAGCGGCGATCGGGTCGGAAAATGGCAAATGCCAAGAACCCGCCGATTCAGGGAGAGACAAAAGCAGCACCCCACCGGGAGTGGGAGTGGCGCCACTCCCACTCCCGGGATGTTCATCAGGGGGCCATCATAGACAGGCGTCCGTACCCCAAAGCGTGCAATCAGGCGATCCCCAGCCGCGTGTGCCAGGGACCATCCCGCGAAACTTCAGCGATATGTCTCAAATGGCACGCCCGGGATTAGGCGAAACCTGCTGCCTTGTACTCTTTGGTGCAGATCTCCTGCATCTGGGCTACCGCATCTGCGCCGCTGATTTGGTCTCGGTACACAGCTTCGCGAAATTCCCCGTATTTTACGCGCACAAAATCTTCAATCTCGCAGCGGATCTGCGGTCCCCAATAATTGGCTTCCTGAACGGAATTGAAGGTGAATTCCAAACCCGGGAACAGATCTCTGGGAGCGTTGTCGAAATAGGGTTTGTAGGAAGGCAGCCATCCAATGTTGTGCAGAATGAGATCGCACCAGCCGTCAGACTGCAACCACTCGGCCACAGGCCACGCCTCGTCCTTGTACTTGCCATCCCGGAACATCTGCACCATGTGTCCACCGCCGGTCTGGCACTTGACACCGCGGCGCGCTTCCGGGACCGGGATCCAGGACACCCGCAAGTGTTCAGCCACTTCCGGTTTCTCGTTGTACGTTTCGCCCGACATCCAATACCCTTCGATGATACAGGCTTGCACTTCGGCATTGAAGGATCCGCCCCAGGTGCCTTGTCCTTCTACCGCACGCATACCCGCGAGATTGTCGGGCCCGATGATCCGAACGAATTCCCCCATCACTTCCAGACCTTCCGCAAAGAGTTCATTGTCCAGGTTGAATTCCTTCGTGTCCTCGTCGAAATAGTGGAATCCCCATGAGTCCGAGATAGTGAAACCATCGTTGCCCGGACCGACTCCACCTTCCGCGTCATACGGGTCGAGTCCGATCTGCAACAGGTTGTTGTTCTCGTCGAATTGCGTCAAAGCCTTGTGCCAGACCAACGTCTCGTCCCAAGTGACCGGGGGCACATCAGGGTCCAAACCCGCTTCGGCCACCATGCGTGCATTGTAGAAGAAACCGCGCCGCACGAATCCTTCAATTGCGGGAACGCCGTAGTTGATTCCCTCATACTTGGTCATTTCCCAATTGGTTGCAATGAAGTCTTCTTCATTGATCACGGAACTGGCAGCGATGAAATCAGTCAGATCGTCCACCACGTCGCGGGCCATGAAATCCAGGTAATAGCCGAGAGCGCCGATATCGGGAGGGGTACCGGCCGCAATGGCAGCAAGGCGCGCTTCATTGGCCACCCCGGTGCGGAAGTCAAGGGTGTTGTTGCCCATGTACTCGGCCAACCCTGGATCAGCCAGGATCTGATCGGCAATGCGGCCGGGTTGTCCCCAGAAAATCCAGAACTGGACCGTCACACCCTCTGCCTCGGGAGCTGTCTGTGCCGTCGGCACAGTGGCGCAGGCGGCGAGAGCGGTCAGGCCTGCCGTCGCGGCCGCCAGGTTCAGGAACCCTCTTCGCGTAAGTTTGGCTGTCATCTTTTTACCTCCTGGTAGTAGGACAAATGGATCAGATTGCCAACTGAAGCAATGCAACAGCGCAATGTTGCATTACACGGCTGATGTGGAATCATAAATGCCGACCACATATATGGGCAAGGCGGATGGCCCCTGGGCCATCTCCAGGAAATCTGCAGGTCCGAGAACAGGAGCCGGTTCAGTGCTTTGTGTAGGCTCCCGAGAGCATCAGTTCACCGGCAAAGTGACAGGCGGAGTGGTGGCCCGGCTCCACCTCCACCCACGGAGGCGATTCGTGCCTGCAGAGATCTTCGGCGTAGTGACATCGGGGATGGAAGTAGCACCCCGTAGGCAGCGCGGCCGGATTCGCGGTTTCCCCGTGCAGCACAATCCGTTCCTTGACTTCGTCCGGAGAGGTCTTCGGCACCGCCGACAGCAACGCCTCCGTGTAGGGATGACGGGGCACACTGAAGATTTTCGCCGTGGCCGCCATCTCGACCAGCTGTCCGACATACATGACCGCCACCCGGTCGGAGACATACTCGACCACACTCAGATCATGGGCGATGAACAGGAACGTCAGACCGAATTCCGCCTGCAGGCGCGGCAGGAGATTGAGAATCTGGGCCTGGATGGACACGTCCAGCGCAGACACCGGCTCGTCGGCCACGATGACCCGGGGACGGGTCGCGAGGGCGCGCGCAATGCCAATGCGCTGTCGCTGCCCGCCGGAAAAGGCATGGGGATACCGCCGCAGATGTTCGATGTTCAGGCCGACGTGGCCCGCCAGCTCCTTGACCTGATCCTCCAGGGCACTGCCCTGCGCCAAATTGTGCGTGCGCAGCGGCTCGGCAATGATGTCGAATACCGGCATGCGCGGATCCAGCGAGGAATAGGGATCCTGGAAGATCATCTGGGCATAGGGACGCAGGGGCTTGAGTTCCTGGTGCGACAGTCGGGCCAGATCCCAGCTCTGGCCCTCATGATGGAACCAGACTTCCCCGGCCGTGGGATCCACAGCCCGCAGCATGCAGCGTCCGACCGTGGTCTTGCCGCTGCCGGATTCCCCGACCAGTCCGAGCGTCTCCCCGGGAAACAGGTTGAAACTGACATCGTCCACGGCTTTCAGATATCCGCGCACACGGCGGAACATGCCCGCCTCGATCGGATAGTACTTCTTGAGATTGCGCACCTCAATCAGAGGCGAGAGGTCGGCCATCATGGTCAACCCGGTATTGACGCGTCGGCGTAGGCTGTAGTATCCAACAGTTCCAGGGCTCCCGTTTCCACGGCTTCACTGTGCAGAAAACAGCGCACGTAATGCCCGGCAGCGACCTCGATCAAGGCAGGTACATGGCGGTTGCAATGCCCGGCCATGGCCTCTTCGCAGCGGTCAAAGAAGCCGCAGTACTCCGGCAGATTGAGCGGGCTGGGCACAGAGCCCTGAATGGCCGCCAGGGGTTCTCCGCTATGGGTGTGACCCAGCTTGGGAATGGAGCGCAACAACCGTACCGTATAGGGATGCAGCGGGTTGTGGAATATGTCCTGCACCGTGCCGTATTCCACGATACGCCCCAGGTACATGACCGCCACCCGCGAGCAGACCTCGGCGATCACGCCCAGATCATGGGTAATGTAAAGCACCGCCATGTGAAACTGGGCCTGCAATTCCTTGATAAGCTCCAGGATCTGCGCCTGGACCGTGACGTCCAGGGCTGTGGTCGGTTCATCGGCAATAAGCAGACGGGGCCGGCAGGCCAAGGCAATGGCGATCATCACGCGCTGGCGCATGCCGCCCGATAGCTGATGGGGATACTCCGCGATACGCTGCTCGGGGTTGGAGATGCCTACCCGGGCCAGAATGTCCAGGGCGATGGCGGTGGCTTCCTGTCTGTCCCGGGTGCGATGCAGATAGATGGTTTCCCGGATCTGATTGCCAATCGTATGTACGGGGGACAGGCTGGTCATGGGTTCCTGAAATACCATGGAGACATCCTTGCCCCGAATGGCCCGCAGTTCGGCACCGGACAGGTCGCGATCGGCCAAATCGACAAACCCGGCATCCAGCCGCAACCGGATTTCCCCGCCCAGAATGCGCCCCGGTTTGGGGACGATCCGCATGATGGAGTGTGCCGTGACGCTTTTGCCACACCCGCTCTCGCCAATCAGACCGAGGGTCTCCTGGGGCGCCACGGTGAACGTGACGCCGTCCACGGCCTTGACTATGCCTTCCGCGGTGAAGAAGTGCGTCTGCAGATCCTGCACTTCCAGCAGATTGGAGGGGGAGGGGGGGGGGGGCATCCTAATGCTTGTAGGGGTCCGCGGCATCCCGCAGCCCGTCTCCCAGGAAGTTGAAGGCCAACACTGTGAGCACCACGAACAGGACAGGCGAGACTACCCACGGATACAGCTGGATCGCATTGAGATTGCCGGATCGCTGCAGCAGTACGCCCCAGCTCACGGCCGGCGGACGAATGCCCAAACCCAGAAAACTCAAGGCGGTTTCTCCCAGAATCATGCCGGGCACCGCCAGTGTGAGGGCCACAATCAGATAACTCAGAAAATTCGGCAGCATGTGCTGCCGAATATTGTTGGCCGCACTCACGCCCATGACCCGGGCCGCGGTCACGTAATCCAGTTCCCGCAATTCCAGCAGTTTGCCGCGCACGACGCGCGCGAGGCCGCCCCAGCCTACCAGCGACAGGATGCACACAATCGCAAAGTAGCTCTTGATCACACCCCAGTCGGGCGGCAAGGCCGCGCTCAGGGCGATCCAGAGCGGAATGGTGGGGATCGAGATCAGAAACTCGATCACCCGCTGGATGATGGTGTCGATTACGCCGCCGAAATATCCGGAAATGCCGCCCAACACCATGCCGATGATGAAGGACACCGATACGCCTACCAGGCCGATGGTCAGCGAGACCCGTGAGCCGTAGATCACTTGCGTCAGCAGGTCCCGGCCAATATTGTCCGTGCCGATGAAGAACAGCCGGGCCGGGGCATCGACCCCGACGAGATGCCAGTTCGTCTCCCACAGCCCCCAGAATTTGTAGGGGTCGCCGCGGTGCCACAGTTTGAGGGGATACCGGACCGATTCATCCGGCATAAAGACTCTTTCCAGGGTGTAGGGATCCCTTTCCTGCTGGGTGGCATAGACAAAGGGCCGCTGCAAGCCGTCCGCCACGAAGTGCACGCGGGTCGGCGGATGATATTCCATGTCTTCAAAACGGGTCTTGACTTCATAAGGGGCCATGAATTCCGCAAAAATGGCCAGGCAGTAGAAACAGGCCAGGATCGCCATGCCCACCATGGCCAGACGATGCCGCCGGAATCTCTGTCGTATCAGAGTCCACTGCGATGCTAGGTAATACTGTTCCTGAGCCGCCAGCGCAGCCGGGTCGATGGTCGCCGCGGGGACAGAACCGGAAGCCATGGCGTGCCTAGGTCAGGCGAATGCGGGGGTCCAGCGAATACAGCAGCACATCGGAAATGAAGGTGCCGATCACGGTCAAGGAGGTCAGAAACAGTAGCAGACTGCTGGCGATGAACATGTCTTCCGCGACCAGCGCGCTGAAGAGCATGGGACCGACCGTGGGCAATCCCAGCACCAGGTCTGTAATCACGGTGCCCGACACAATCGCCGGCAGTTCCCAGCCAATGGTGCTGATGATGGGATTGAGAGCCAGTCGAATGGGATATTTCAACAGGAGACGCATTTCGGCAACACCCTTGGAGCGGGCCGTAATCACATACTGCTTTTCCAGTTCGTCGAGCAAGGTGGCCCGCATCACGCGGGCCACGCCGGCTGTGCCCGCGGTCCCCACAATGATCATGGGCAGTGGAATGTGTTTCAGGAGGTCGACAAATTTTCCCCAGGACCAGGGCTGATCCAGATATTCCGTGGAAAAGAGGCCCCCTACCGAACCCCCCATGTTGAAGATGATCACCATCAGAATCAGCGCCAGTAAAAAGTTGGGGGATGCCAGTCCGAAGAACCCGACGGTCGTGAAGAAATAATCCAGGAAGGAGTACTGGAAGACAGCGGAAAGGACGCCGATCAGAATGCCCATCGTATAGGCGAACAGCAAGGACAGGAACGAAATCAGCGCGGTGATGCCGATGCGTTCCGCAATGATTTCGGACACCGGTTTGACCTGCTGGAAGGACCAGCCCAGGTCCCCTCGCAACACGTTGGAGAACCACTTGTAGTACTGCACCCAGACGGGTTGATCGAGGCCAAAACGGATCCGCAGGCCGTCCAGTGTGGCCTGTTCCACGACCTGTCCCGTGGCGGCGTACCGCACAGCCAGGGTCGTAATGTAGTCTCCGGCGGGCAACTGGATGATCACGAAAGAAACCATGCTGGTGATCACAATCAGCAGGAGCATGTAGAGAAAGCGGCGCAGCAGATACGAAGCCATGGCAGTGCCGGGCACAGCCGGATCCGGAAGGCGGCCGGTACACCGCCTCCCGAATCCACAAAACTGTCGCTACAACAAAAAAATTACTGCACGATGAAGGTTACATCGTTGGGATAGGCCCCCGGCGCGGCGCCCCCGAAGGTCTCTTCCCCGGCCACATTCTGCACCCTGTTGTTGACCGCACCCACGCTCGGCGGCGCGCTGACGGTACCCCACAGGTACAGATTCTCGACGTTGATGTGGATCAGTTCGCTGATCGTGGCTTCGTATTCTGCTGTGCCGGGCTCGGTCTTCAGCCATTCGAAAGCCAGGTTGAACATGTGCTTGATCTCGTCGGGGGGCTCAATGCCCTGTTCTCCCTTGGAGTCGTACCACTGCCGCCAGACATACGAACTCATGGCACAGCAGGACTGCCAGTGCCACGGCGGAATGAGGCGCATGGGGTAGTTGGTATAGGCAGTCAGCTCGCCGCCGCCATCCGTGTTCCAGATGCCGACATCGTGCTCATTGGCCACATAACGGGACATGAGTGTATCTTCCGGCACGAACTTGGGTTGCCAGCGAATGCCGATCTGCTTCCAATCGTCCACCAGCAGCTCCATCATCTCATCGTGATAGCCCAGCCACTCCGTGGCGTATTCCCCCAGAATGGTGATGACTTCACCGGTGTCGGGATTCACCCGCCACTCGTTGTTTGCATCCCAGGGCAGTCCCATTTCATCCAGCAGGACGTTGGCCTGCTCTACGTCATGTTCCGCGTAATAGGTGCCCATCCAGTCTTCGTAGCCCGTCCAGACCGAGGAGACCGGAGCGGTGAAAGGCTTGGTCGTGCCCAGGAAAATGGTCTCGGAGAGATCGTCACGATCCACGGCCAGCGAATGGGCCTGCCGGAACCGGATATCGTTGAAGAGCCGGCTCTTGAAGGGATCGGCGGTGGAGTAGTTGAAGGCCACGCCCAAGGCGCTGGAGGTGGTGGCGTTTTCGGTAATGATGACCCGGTAGTCCCCGCTCTCTTCATTGCGCCGCAAAATGGGCAGATCCGTAATGCTGATCTGGGACGGCCCGTAGTCGAATTCCTGGTTCATGAACTTCAACTTGAGCACTTCCGGATCCCCACCCTGCTGGACTACGCTGACCAGAATGGAGTCGATATAGGGCAGCTGGTTGCCCTGGGTATCCACGCGCCAGTAATAGGGATTGCGTTCCCACGTGCCAAAGGCACTTTCCCACTCCTTGAAAATCCAGGGGTTGATCTGCGGTCGTTCGGGACGGGCCGAATAGTTCTTGCGCATATTCTTGTCCGTGAAGGCGCCGACCCAGTCGTCAAAGCCCAATGCCTGGCCGTTGGCATCTGCGTTTTCGTCATATTCCGGATGGTACATGCCCAGGAAATGGGACGGCGCAAAGGGACGGTCTCCCGCCCAGGCCACCACCACCTTTTTGTACGGCGCCGCGAAGTGGTAGCGGACGGTGTAATCGTCAATCACTTCCAGATCAATGAACTCGTCATTGATCTTGTAGTTGGTGGTGTCGCCGAAGAACAGTCGATCGTCCTGCAGGATGTGGTTGAACCAGAAGGAAAAGTCCGCGGCATCAAAGGCGTCCCCATCCGACCACTTCATGCCCTGGCGCAAATCGAGAGTCAGAGAGGTGGCATCGTCCGCCAGGGTATAGCTCTGCACGACGTTGGCAAAATACTGGTTGGTATCCGGGCCGGCCTTGGGCAAGCCCACAAACAGGTTCTGCTGCATCGACTCGGTAAACCCTGTAAACAGGGACCCGGCTTCCGGGAAGCCCACCAAATTGAGTTGTCCGCCGTATTCCCCGATATAGAAGGGAGGCTTGACGACAAACGGGCTTTCCGGCAGCCTTTCGGCCAGGGGCGGCAGCGCACCGGCGTCGACCATAGCCGTCAACATGGGTGACTCGCTGAAACTGTCGACGGTCTTGCCCGTCATGGCATTGTAGACAGCGGGGGAGCTGAACAGATAGTCTTCCCAGGGCGCGCCATCAACGGCCATGAGGCCCGTGTCTTCCGGCTCGGCGTCGGCCATGTCGGCCGCCGGGACATCGGCCGCGTCGGCTGCGGCCGCCGGGGCTGCATCATCGGAGGCCGCATCACCACAAGCCACGGCTCCCGGCAGGACCAGCAGCAAGGCCCACAAAAGCAACAATGTACGTTTCACTTGGAATTCCTCCTAACAACTATTGGAATTTGTAATCAGGCCGCCGCCATGGAAGCGAAGCCGCCACAGCCCCGCATCCATGGAGGAGTTTCCTGCATGTTGTGCATGCACACTTTGCATGCCTGGTTCCGGGCAAAGCCCATTGTAAATGATTAGGTCTGAAACAGCCCCCGCGGCCGGTGGCGCGCATTCTGCCGCGGTGTCACCGCCGGCACAGCGTGGCATGCCGCGACCGAACAAAAAGGGCGCTCGTCGATTTTCGTTTTACAATTTGTGGCAGTCGTACCCATAAGCAACAGGAAGGACGAATTCACGATGAGTTCCATACAGGAATTCTTGCTGGACGATGCACAGATGCGCTCCTTTATAGGCCAAGGCTACGTGAAACTGCACTTGCCCCTGGGAGCGGATTTCCATGCCCAAGTCTTCGCGGACACGGAAAAGGTATTCGCCGCGGGCCAGAATCCGGGGGATGACATTTATGACAAGGTGCCCCTCCTGCACGAGGTGTTTGCCCACCCCATGATACGCGGTGCGCTGACCAGCATCCTGGGTGACGACTACTTTATGTACCCGCACCGGCATTGCCATTTGACTCCGCCGCAGCAACCGGCCCAGCACGATCACAAGGACAGCATTCCCGCCGACCATTTTGTGCGCCAGCACCGTTGCCGGTGGGCCATGGCGTTCTACTATCCCCAGGACACTACGCTGGCCTACGGACCGACCGGGGTGAGACCCGGCACCCAATATTATGTTTCCCGGGAAGCCGCCCTGCAGCACGACGAGATTCCCATGGTAGGTATGGCGGGCGATGTGGTGATCGTGCATTACGACGTATGGCACCGGGGACTGACCAATTCCCTCGCCCAGAATCGGTACATGAACAAATTCCTGTTCTGCCGGTCCAGCGAACCGACTGCACCCTCCTGGCATAACGAAAGCGAAAGGCTGTGGCCCCCCATGTCCTGGGCTTTCAACTACAACGCCGCACCCATTTGGCATTCCATCTGGGATTGGCACCGCGGCGTGACAGGCGGCAACAGGCAAGACACTGCCTCCGTCGCCGACCTCAAGCCACTCCTCTCCCATGACGATGAACACCAGGCCATGAATGCAGCCTACCATTTGGCCGCCGCGGGCGAGGAGGGCCGCGAGGCCCTGTTCCAGCACTGGCCTGAAGAAGCGGTCAACAAATTGGAAGGCAACCTCAGCGGCCGGTATCGCAATCCTTGTGAAATGTTGTCCACCCACGGTATTACAGCTGCCGGCGAGCGGTCGGTCTCGCGGCTGGAAACCGCGCTGCACGACGAGAACTGGTGGATCCGGGCCAGTGCCGCGGACCGGCTGGGAGATGTGGGAGTGCCGGCCCAAGGCTCCATTCCGGCGCTGGTGGACGCGCTGCAGGACACATCGGAATGGGTACGTCGCAACGCGGCTTTCTCTTTGGGCATCCTGGACAACGAAGGCGCCAGCGCCGCAGCGCTGGGGAAGCATCTGCAGGACTCGGCGCCCCGCGTGGCGCAGAATGCGTCTTTGGCCCTGTGCAAGATGGCGCGCCATGCCCAGGCAGCGCACGACGATCTCACCAATGCGCTGGACTCCCGCGTGAAATACGTGAGGGCCAATTCCCAGTTGGCCCTGGAGATCATGGAAACAGGCGGCAAACCGGCCTGATCCCTGCCCCGGAGTTGCGCGGTTCGGATAGAATGGACAGAGTCGGGAGTACCACGCTCTCATGCGCCGCGCGCGGTGACACCGGCTGTTGCTCGGCCTGCCAAGTCTGAATTTTCTTGTGTCGAACTCAGTGTCTGCCGAGTCGGTCTCTGCCCAGAATGAGGAGAATGATGATGCAGGAGTACAACGGCCTGAATCAGGGACTGGGAACCATCGCAAGACTGTCCCATGCCCAAAGCCGATCGATTTCCGCCGAAAATTTCCGGGGCGGCAAAGGTCAGGGCGGCATGGCTACGGAGGGCACCGGTGCGGTGGCAGCCCGGGAACTGGGGCAGACCTGGAAGGTGTCCCCCTGCATCGATCTGGCTGCCGGCGCGACGACGGCCTTGGCGGAGATTGACGGTCCGGGGCAGATCCAGCACATATGGATTACCTGCCGCCCTGCGTTCCATCGGTCTCTGGTCATGCGCATCCATTGGGACAACGAAGCGCATCCGTCCGTTGAAGTGCCGTTGGGGGATTTTTTCTGCAACGGCTGGGGCGCGCCGGAAAACGTGAATTCCCTGCCGATCTCGGTAAATCCGTCCGGCGCCTTCAACAGCTACTGGCCCATGCCGTTCCGGCGGCATGCCAAGGTGGAAATTGTCAATCTCAGCCCGGACCCGGCGCCGCACTTCTTTTATCAGGTGGACTACACCCTGACCGATGTGCCCGCCGACGCGGGCTATTTCCACGCCCAGTGGCGCCGGGTCAATCCCCTGCCGTACATGGATGTCGTTACCTTGATCGACGATGTCGCAGGGCAAGGCCACTATGCTGGCGTCTACGTAGCCTGGGGGTCCAACAACAGCGGCTGGTGGGGCGAAGGCGAGTTGAAGTTCTATCTGGACGGTGACAACAAGTGGCCCACCATTTGCGGCACGGGCACCGAAGACTACTTTGGGGGCGCCTGGGGGTTCAAAGGCCAGCAGGCAGAGACATACGGGACCTTCTCCACCCCGTATCTGGGGTTCCATCAGGTGCTCAAACCCGACGGCTTCAACCGGAGTCAGACCCGGTTCGGCATGTATCGCTGGCACATCATGGATCCCATCCGTTTCGAGTCGGATCTGCGGGTCACGATGCAGGCCCTGGGGTGGCGGTCTCGCCAGGAAGACAAACCGCGCTACCTGCCCCTGCAGGACGACATTGCCAGTATGGTCGTCTGGTATCAAGCCGAACCCCACAGGCCGTTCCCGGACCTGACCGACCTGAATGCCCTGGAAGTAATCTAGACGCATCGTCAAAAGCCAGGGCGGGCAAGCCAGGAGGACAAGACAGTCTTGTCATGCGTCCTCGCGGACCCACGACGCTGGGGATTCCGTTGCGCGCGCCGTCAGAGCCCGAACTGCCCCGGGATGGCTGTCGTGCCTGACGGCAGCTTGGTCACCGACCCGGCAACCCGAAAATTTTATGGGATGGGGAGCGGGTCGCGGCAGCGAAACAGAGCTGCCCCTGCACAGGCAAGGCCTCACGCTTCCTGGCCCTGCCAGCAGGGGCGCTGGACACGCTGAATCGGGAAGCACAGCCGAAAGGACCCGGAATTTCACGCCTGCATTCGATCCCGGGCCTGGGCGTTATGGTGTCGGCCGGAGACGCATGTCAGAACGCTCCTGGACAAACAGATTGCCCCCCCGTTGCTACCCGAAATTCAGGTTTTCGATCGGAAATCGATGCAACAGTGCACCGGAGGGATTGTGCGCGAACGAGAATGTCATGCAGTGGTCCGGGAATGAGGTGCGGATTCACACAGGAGATTTTGCCGCGCATGGACCGATGCCCAGCAAAAGGCGCAATACAGAGTTTCGGCAACGAATTCCGCCAGCTCTTTGGCATCACAAGAGGAAGACGACTACTGGTCAATCCGCGTCTACCGCACCATGTTCAGCTACAGCGTGGACAACGCCGTAAGCTGCATCGCGCAGACGTGCGGCTGGGGGCGGACATGCGCGGCATGGCTCATGTCCATGTCGTCATTCCAGGTCTGGACTGACGGGAGAATGCCAAAGTCGAAAAACGGCTGTTCTCTTGTATGGATTGCGCCGCCGCAGGGGAACATGTTGACAGACCCCGGAGGCAAACACATCTGAGCCAGTGCACGGCGCAAATCCCCCGGAGACTCTCTGGGCGCTGGCGGCCGCCATGCCGTCTCCACCCGGGTCAGTGCAGCGGAAGATGGCAGGATGGTTGCCACAATCTGCCAGTCCTTTTACCAGTTGGTAAAGGAGCCATCCAGACGACGCAGATTCGGCATGTCCCAGACATGCCCGGCCAGAGCGCGGGCCGCATCCCGATTGAAGTCGATGCCCAGGCCCGGTCCTTCCGGAGGCAGAAGATAGCCATCCTCCCACCGGGGAGGATGGGACACGACCTCGGTCAGCATGGCATCCGGTTTGGTGGGCTGTTCCTGCACGCCGAAATTGGAAGTGGCCAGATTCAGCTGCAGACACGCGGCCGAAGAAACGGGCCCCAGCGGGTTGTGCAGCGCCAGTTTGATGTAATGGGTTTCGCACCAGCCGGCAATTTTGCGCGCCTCGGTAAAGCCGCCCACGATGCAGAGATCAATACGGGCGTAGTCGATCCATTCCTCTTCCACCAGCTGGCGGAACTCCCACTTGGAACTGAACTGCTCCCCGGCGGCCAAGGGCACGGTCGTGCGGGGCCGCAGGGTCTTGAAGGAATCCGGATTCTCGCACCGCAGCGGGTCTTCGATAAAGAAAGGCCGATACGGCTCGGCTTCCTGACAGAGCCATAGGGTGTCCGGCAGATCCAGGCGGGTATGCACATCGAAACAGATTTCGATGTCGTCTCCCACTGCCGCCCTGACAGCCTCAAACTGTGCGAGGGCAGCTCTGATCGCCGGCCGGGGCTCCAGGATGGAGCCGTCCTGGGGCAGTCCCCAGCGCACGAATTTCCAGCCTTCAGCCGTGGTCTTCTGGCAGGACCGGACCAAGGTGTCCACATCCATACCGTGACCGCTGTTGTGGGGATAACAGACGACCTTGTCTCGGACCTTGCCACCCAGAAGTTCGTAGACCGGCACTCCCAGCGCTTTGCCCTTGATGTCCCACAGGGCAATGTCAATGGCCGAGATGGCCGCCGACACAATGCGTTGGGCCGGAAAGAACCCGCCGCGAAACATGGTCTGCCAATGATGTTCTATGCGAAAAGGATCCTGTCCGACCAGGCGCGCGCCCAGTTGCTTGACCGCGGCGACCACGGCGGTTTCCCGGCCGCTGATGCCCGATTCCCCGACGCCCCACACGCCTTCGTCGGTATCAATCACCACGAAGAGCCAATTCCGGCTGCCGTTCCAGACAGGATAGGTTTCCAGAGCTGTGATTTTCACGGGCATGCCTCCGACACGGGACTGACAGGACACTACAGCAACGCGGAGAAAACTTTCGTGATGCCTTCCAGGTTTTCCTCGACTTCCACGTTGGATAGAAAGGGCGAAATGTGGAGCTGCACGGAGCGGGTCAACAGATCCAGCGTGCGCGGACACATGTCCCGACTGTACGGCACCTCGCGGGAGGCCCATGTCCAGGGTCCCTGTTCCGACCATTGTTTCTTGTCGAGCACGGAATGCCACGAGGCGTAGACGTGCTGATCCGTGCTGTCGCGGGTATACAGCTGATTGCAATTGACATTCTCCGCCTGCAGGGCCTCCGTCACCCGGCTCGCACCATCCTCATCCGGCATAAACAGGATCAAGGCGACTGCTGTATCGCCTGCCTCATCGTGCACATGGCGGAAGGAAACCGACTTGGTGGCAGCGAGATCCGCAATGCCGCTCTTGATCAATGCCTTGCGGGCGCGCATGGCCTCAATAATGCGTTGGCGTTTGGCGAACTGGACCCGTGCCAGCGCGGCCGTGACCTCGGACATCCGGAAATTGAGGCCCCACATGGCATCGCTCTCGGGCAGATTGACCAGGCGGTTGGAGAAGGGATCATGGAACATGGCGGCCCGGGTATAGATCTCGTCCTGATCGGAGACCACCATGCCGCCTTCGCCCGAAGTGATGATCTTGCTGGCCTGCAGGCTGAAGGCCCCTGCATCCCCCCAAGACCCCAGCTGGCGGCCGTGGTAGGAACCGCCGTTGGCCTGCGCCGTATCCTCCAGCAGCTTCAGACTGTGTGTCCGGGCCAGCTCAAGCAGCGGGTCCAGGTTCGCCGGCACGCCCCGCATATGGACCGGCATGATGGCTTTGGTAAAGGGAGACAGGTTGGTCCGCACCGCCTCCGGATCCAGGGTCAGGGACTCGTCGACCTCGGTAATGACCGGCACGGCCCCTACCCCCAGAATGGCCGAGACCGACGCGATCCAGCCAAAGGCCGGCACGATCACCTCATCTCCCGGCCCCACTCCCAGGCCTTGCAACGCACAGAGCAACGCGGCGGTGCCCGAGGTTACGGCCAGGGCGTGCTTGCGGCCCGTGCTCTCCCGGAACAGATCTTCCAGTTGCTCGCATTGCGATCCACCTGCAGCATCCATAAACCGATACACATTCCGGCTGCGTATCACCTCAAGGACGGCGGTCTCCTCTTCTGCATCGTAGGCCATGATGCCGGGCAGCATGGCCGCAGGGGCCTCGGATACGGCGGGGCTCCCACCGTGAATGGCCAGTGTAGACATTACTTCAAAGTCAGCCTTTTCAATCTGAGTTTCTGCACGGGTGCAGCGGTAACGCTAACCTTATACCAAAAAGGGTATACCGCGAAAGGTGGCGGCTACAGGGGCATCACAAAATCCGGATACAAAATCAGCGCGCACCGTTGCACGTCATGCTGCGTTTATGTTGGGACACCGAGGCCTGCAGGCGCGCGGGACAGCGGCCAAGCGGGTCGAAGTGCAGACTACACCCCAGAAAACTCAAGCGACGCTGCAATACGGTATGGACTGGGCAATGGCCTGGGGGCTCGGACTGTGACGCGGGATGGCCCGCGATGGTATCATGATCCCCCGGCCGGGGTGTTACGGCAGACCCGGCACCATGGCGGAGGCACGGAAACATGGAACGGCTGGCCCAGCGCGACAGTCTGGCGGCGTTGATGACCGAAGATCCCTTCTGTGCGCAGGAGGGGGTCCAGACCTTGCAGTCCCGGCTCCATTACGAACGGCTGACGCAGATCGCCGGCGATCTGCGCCTGCATCTGCACCGGCAGGCGTTGCCGTATGCCCTGACCAGTGATCTGCTGATCCGGAATGTGCCGCTCCGGGAGGGGGTGTCCCCGGACATCGCGCTCTGGCCCCGCGCGGTGGTGCGGCCGCGGGTGAACTACAGGTCGATGGTGCTGACGGCGGAGCAGTGCCCGGTCCTGGTGCTGGAGGTGGTGTCGGAGAGCACGGTGGAGGCGGACTGGACGATCAAGCCCGAGATCTACCGTCTGGCCGGGATTGGGGAATACTGGCTGTACGATCCCGAAGGGTATGCGGACGGCCCGCCGCTGCAGGGCTGGTACCTGGCGGGGCAGGTCTATGTCCCGATCGCCGGCCAGTCCGGCCGGGTGGGGGACACACCGGTGGTGCTGTACCCCAGCGCACGCCTGGACACGGCCTGGGGGCTGGAGCAGGACACCGAACTGCGGCTGCGGAATCCGGTGACGGCGGACTGGTACCGGATGACGCCCGAGACCCTGGACGCGGGGGAGGCCCGCGCTGACCGGGCCGAAACCCGCGCCGACCAGGCCGAAACCCACGCCGAGCAGGAGAGAACCCGCGCCGAGCAGGAGAGAACCCGCGCTGACCAAGCCGAAACCCGCGTCGAGCAGGAGAGAACCCGCGCCGACCAGGCGGAAGCCGAGATTGCCCGGCTGCGCGCCCTGCTGCAGGCGCAGGCCCGCCCGGACTGAATCCTGCTGTTGGCTGTCGTCATCGGCATAGTGCACAGGACTGTACGCGGATCCCCGGCGGCCCCCAATCAGGGCTGAAAGTGCCTCTGTGCAGAGACGCGGATCCCCAAGGCATGTGCTTCCGTCTGGCCCATGCGAGAGGGTCGTCCAATCCAGCCGCTCCTGTTCCAAGCCTGGTCCTGGTTTGGACTGTCCTCACAAGCGGCAATGGCCCCATAAACTCAACCCAAGTTGGATGACTACGGCCATGTAAAATTGGCCTTGGGTTGCCTGTTGCTGTGCAACGCGGCCGCGGATCTGCAGGGAGGCGTGCATGCATTTTTCCGAAATTCGTAGCCGGTTGCATACGGTGATCTCCATTCCCGTAACACCTTTCCAGGCTTCCGATCCGACAGAGATCGACTGGAAAGCATTTCGGTCCAACCTGGAAAGGCAGATGGAAGGCGGGATTACAGTCCTTACGCCCAACGGCAATACCAGTGAATTCTTCTCCCTTGGTCGTGCGGAAACCGACCGGAGCTGTCGTGAGGCATTGGAGATCGGAGCGGACAGGGCCCTCGTTATGCCGGGCATAGGGTACGACCTGGAGACCGCGTCCGCGATGGCCCGAGACGCGGCCCGGGCGGGCGCCCAGGCCGTGATGATCCATGAACCAGTGCATCCCTTCATGGTGCGGGCCGGATGGGTCGCCTACCACCGGCAGATCGCACAGGCAGTACCGGACACGGCGGTTGTGTGTTACCTCCGCCATGTGGGAATCGGGGCGCGGGAACTGTGGCAGGTAGCCGAGGAATGCCCGAATTTCGTGGGCGTCAAGTATGCGGTGCCGGATGCCGTTGCCTTCGCTGAGACCGCCCACGCCTTGGCGAGCAGCCAGCTGGTCCTGATTTGCGGAGTGGCCGAGACCTGGGCTCCCTTTTTCTGGCCGGCCGGAGCACAGGGATTCACATCAGGCCTGGTCAATGTCACACCGGCCCTGTCGCTGCAGCTGTTTCACGCGCTGCAGGCCAACAACAGAGCCGAAGCCATGGCGGTATGGAACAGGATCCGGCCGTTCGAGTGCATGCGGACACAAGACCGGAGTGCCCTGAACGTGAGTGTGGTGAAAGAGGCGATGTGCCAGATGGGGTATGCCAGTCGCCGGGTCCGGCCGCCCTTGGCCCCCGTAGTCCCCGAACAGAGATGCCGGATAACCCGCATGCTGACGGATTTCGGTCTGGCGCCCCGGACCTGAAGATTCCACGTTTCTTTGCTTTGTCCCGCAAGGCACCCCCAGAGTGCCGTACCATTGCGCTGGAGGCTCGTATGACGCCTTTGACATGTTTCCTGTCGGGTTCTGCAGATTTATAAAGGACCGGGCAGAGCCCCGACACCATGCAACGCAGGATTTCCATGAAGATAGCCCGTATTTCGCTTCACCCCATTACGACCGCCCGACACACCGGGATTGCCAACCAGCATGTCATCGTCCACATTGTCACCGAGGATGACCACTGCGGGTGGGGCGAGATGAGCGATCTGTCCCACGTCCCCATGTACCAGTTGGACTTGCCCGAACTGGAGCGGATGCTGAACGAGCTCTGCAGAGGCCGGGATGCCCGCAACATCGCGGCCATCGAAGATGACCTGATGAAGTTTTTTCCCGATGAAGGACACATGTACAGCCGCGCAGGGCTGGTGCGGCAGGGCATCGACTTGGCCCTGCATGATTTGGTCGGCCGTTTCTACGGAGTGCCTGCCAGTGACTTGCTGGGGGGGCGGCTGCGCGACCGCATGAAAGTCTGCTACCCCATTTTCAGAATGCGGTCGCACCAGGAAATCGAGCCCAATCTGCAGCGGGTGGAAGCCATGCGGCGCCGGGGATTCGACCTGATTCGGCTGTATGTGGGAGCCAATCACGAAGCCGACGTGGCCTTCCTCAAGCAATTCACCCACCTGTATGACGGGAAAGTCACCATCAAGTCCTGGGACTATTCCAATCTTCTGGACTGGCGGCGGGCTGTCCTCCAATTGGAGGAGTTGCGCAAGTGGGGGGACTGTCTGCTGATCGAAAGCCCGGCCCCACGATACGATCTGGAGGGTCTGGCCGAGTTCCGGGCCCGATCGCACCGGCCGGTTTCGGAACATGTCGTGAATCTGCCCCATGCCTGGCAGTTGCTGACCCACAAATCAGTGGACATCCTCAATGTCTCGCCCTATGTGTTGGGCGGTCTGCGGGCGTGCCAGCGGGTCATCGCGGTGGCCGAGAGCGCGCGGGCCAGTGTCCTGGTCGGCACCACGCAGGAACTGAACCTGGGCACCGCCGCCGTGGCGCAGCTGGCCGCGGCGGCCCGTGTGCTGGACTACCCCGGCGACAGTACCGGGCCGATCCTGTACGAAGACGATGTGACCGCCGAAAGTGTGGCATACGAAGCGGGGCATCTGCTTTGTCCCCCAGGACCCGGGTTGGGCATTGACATTGACGAGCACAAGCTGAACGTCCTGGCCTCCACCGCGGCCTGGACCTTTGGCGTGGATCTGGCCGGTGTTTTGGACCGAACACCCCGTGACCGTCCTTCGGCCCCACCGCCGCGTTGATGTCGTACCGACATGGTGATCATGGAAAGCGATTTGCCGCGTCAGTTGTGGGTCGACACTACCGGCGACTTTGCGGCCCTGCGGCGGCGGGGCATGCTGTACGTGGACAAGACAGAAACGATTGCCCGACTGGTGGAACCGGCAGGCGGCCTGAGCATCTTCTTTGCACGGCCGCGGCGGTTCGGCAAAAGCCTGCTGGTGTCCACCTTGGCAGAACTGTTTCGCGGGTCCGAGCCCCTCTTTGCGGACATGGCATCCGGTGCCGACGCCACCTGGATTCATCGACAGGGAGCCTGGGACTGGAGCGAGGACAACCGCAGTCCCGTCATTCGGCTGAACCTGAACATCACGGGCGTGCACAGTGTTGCGTTGCTGGCAGAGGATCTGCACCACCGGATCCGGCGCCTCTGTCAGGCACATGGTGTGCCTGTCCTGCCGGATGACACGCGTCTGCATCCTGCCCACGGGTTGCGCGCGCTGGTGGAGGATGTCCATGCCCGGACGGGCCGCGAAGTTGTGGTGTTGGTGGATGAATACGATGCGCCCATCACCGCCAATCTGGGGCGTCCGATCATCGAGGATGTGCTGGACCTGATGCGGACTTTCTATGGAGCCTTGAAAGACTGTGCCGGCATCATGCGCTTCCTGTTTATGACGGGCATCACACGGTTCGCCCGCACGGGTCTCTTCTCGGGGGCCAACCACCTGAGAGACGTGTCCTTGCACCCCGGGTTCCACGATCTTGCGGGCATCACCACCCACGAACTGGAAGGGGCCACCATAGGCCCGTACGTGAAAAGCGCCGCCCAGGTTTTGAGCCTGCCTGAAGAGGATGTGCGGGCCGCATTGGCGGCGTATTACAACGGATACCGGTTTGGGCCTGCCCCCGATCCGGTCTACAACCCCTTCTCGGTCCTGCACTGCCTGCAGGACATGATCGAACCGGAAACAGCCGCAGAGATCCGCGACAGGGGCCTGCGCAGTCTGCCCAACTACTGGGCCTCTTCAGGGTCCCCTGGCTTTCTGGTGCGCGCCCTGACCTCCGGGGCCTATGATCTGGCACGGTTGCCGCGCAACACTGCCCAGATCGAACAAGTCACCTACCAAATCGATCCGCCTGATTTCGCCGCATTGATGCATCAAACGGGCTATTTGACCCGCAAGGGCAGTCGGGAACGGGGTTGGCGCCTGGATTTTCCCAACCGGGAAGTGCAGACCACCTTCACGGAGATTGTAGTGCAGGGCCGGGAAAACAGGCTGCCACAGCTCGACCGCACGCTGCATGACGCGGTCGCGCAGGCCGTGCTGACAGCCGATCCGGACGCGTTGACCGGCGCTTTCGCGGCCTGTCTGGCCGGTCTGGGCTATCCGCTGCAGCCGCCGGCCGCCCTGCCGGAGGAAAACAGCGAAGGGGATGGCAAGACCCCGCGCGGCTGGACCCAGCGTTGGGACTATGAAACCCATTATCAAGCCCTGCTTTGCAACACGTTGCGCATGGCCGGCATGCCTCCCTGGACCGAGACCCCCACCGCCCGCGGGCGCATTGACGCCGCCGTGGACGGGGACGACCGGGTCTACGTATTTGAGATCAAACTGAATCGGTCGGCCGAGGTGGCATTACGTCAGGCCTGCACGGGCGACTATCCGGGTTTGTTCGCCGCGACCCGCAAGGCGGTCACGGTCATCGGTCTCAACATCGACACCCGGGCGCGTACCGTGGAGTCGTGCTGGGTCAAGGATCTGGGGCGGTACCGCATGGCGACAGCCCGTTGGGAACGCGAGCCGTTTGGCCTGTCTCTACGGGAGTTGGCTCTGGCTGGCGAAGATGCAGCCCAGTCTCTGGCCTTTCAGCCGGAGGGACTGTTCAAGAATCGAGCTGCGGCCGCCGACTGCGTCTGAACCAGGGCAATCGCAAAGTCGCCACAAGCCCAAGATTTCCTCCCTGTAGGCCCGATGGCGGCCGGCCTGGAGATGTCGCCCCACTTGGTGCGGGTATGCTGTCGCAGGAGCGTGTGGGCCGTGCGGCAGGGCCCTTGCGCAGGCGACATGCGTCCTCCCGGAACGCCCCCGTCCAGGACCCCATGCAGGGAGTGCTCGCGCCCGCAGGGCCCCGCTAGGGGCCGTGCATCTGGAGCGGCCTGCGCGCGGGGAGATCCGCAGCCGGCGCACCGCGTGACCACTGCCGGCTTGCACTGTGGACAGCAAACATCGACATGATAGTGCAGAGTAAGTAGACTCAGGTGGACACCTCCGGGAGGTTGTACAGGGCCCTAGGATACCCGCCGGGGGTGCCCGAGGTGTCCTTGCTTATCCATAACTCACGTTCCACAGCAGCTATGTACGGTTTTTGATATTTACGCCTGAACCTCAATACACTGTATAATTTTTAAAAAAACGAAATTGTTGTCAACAATGATGATCCTTGATGCTTTCTTACAGTTCGTTCCTGTTGAAAGAAATGGTTATCCACTTTGAAATGCCAATGAAAGAGCTATCGTATGGGTATTCCGATTGGTGAGGTTGTGTATAGCTTGGGAACCGCGCCCTGTTCAGGAGTCGGATTGGCATGGACCAGATCCGATCTGGACCAAGCAATGCGTAGTTCCGTTCAATCGGTTTTGTTTGATGATGAAGGCAGGTTGTCCCTTGAGGAACTCTTGACTGGTATGGCAGACACTGAGTTTGCACAGGAAGGAGTGCAGAATGTTTTAAGCACGCGCACACCAGTTGAGGACTGGCGTGTTGGCGAAGCCATCGCGGAGTCCTATTTGTTGGAGTATCGTGCTTGTACGTTTCCATGGCCAGATAGTCGGGACGAGCGCATCGCAGGTTCTAGCTTGCCCGGTGCGGACCTGGTTGGTTTTGGTGAAGATGAAAAAGGCACTTGCCTAGCATTTGGTGAAGTAAAGACGTCCGGTGATCGAAATCATCCGCCTGCCATCATGTATGGCCCGACTGGTTTCAAGGCACAGCTAGAGCGTCTGCGTGACTGGGAATCTGTTCGAGATGAATTGTTTAAATATCTCGCTTATCGCGCCGGGTCCGCATCTTGGTCCTCACTGTTTGAGACGGCAGGCAGGCGGTATCTTCAAAACAAAGCCGATGTCCAGATTTACGGATTGCTGATCAGAGACGTTGATCCTCAAGAGAGCGATCTGAGAGCCCTCGTAATGACCCTCACCACCGATCGTCCAGCAAAAACCGTGATAGAACTCTTGGCCATTTACCTTCCAAGACAAAGTATTCAAGGTCTTGGCAAGGTCGTCACTGAGAGTCGGGCAAAGGGTGATGCATGAGTCTGTCTACCCATGACTTTGAGGCCCTGAAATCGCATTGGGCGATCGAGACGATCGACCCCGAAGACCTTGAGCGGGCTGATATATTGGTCAACGAACGTCTTGCCGAATATGCCGTAGGACAGCAGATCACCTTTGACTTTCTTCATTCCGACTTGGACGAGCCGCTATTGGACCGGGTTGCCTTGGCCTATGAAGTAGTTGCCACTGAAGGTCTGGATGAGCTGAGCCGTGCTGCGGGTGGGAACGATACGCAGCATGCTCTTTCTGTTGCGGCTGCCTTCAAGGCCTTCAACATCCGTCGGCTCTTTTCTGTGCCTGACGAAACACGCGGGCGCCTGTACTTTGTCCTTCATCTTTCCGCTTTGGCGTATTGTGGGGACCGCTGGTCGGACCTGCGCCGCTGGTACAAGGAAAATCCCGAATCTTTGACAGTGCCTAGGGTCGCCGGGGTCTCATGGGATCAGCGTCTGCTCTATAGGCTGTTCGACTGTTGGGTCAGACTGTTTCGTAAACAAAATTGGGATGATCTGAATCGCATTTTGGAGATTGTGGCTGGATTGCGTGAAGACCAAAAGCAGTTTGAACAAGCGGCACTGCAAAGCGATTCAGAGGCTGCAGATCAGGCCATGGCATTGCGGCTTGTAGCCTTGTATCACTGGGCGAAGGGGACCGAGATACTGGCCCGCTACATGACACAAGGGGAACCACCCGATCCGTTCGGCCAGTTTGACAAGCATTTTGAGGCAGCCATCAAGGCAGCAACCGCGTTGGGCGATGTCCAACACGAATTCATTTTGCGCTGGTTGCACGCTGCAACACGCATCATGGTCACGAATTCACTTTGGCGGGCGGCCCGCGCGGTCAATTCGCGCACTACCGAGTTTGTCCGTTCGCTCACCAGCCGCACGCACCGGGCCATGTTTGAATTGCTGCCACCACAGCGTACAGCACTACTGGAGCAGGGCCTTCTTGACCAGGCGAAGACTGCTATTGTGATTGACATGCCGACATCAGGCGGCAAGACGCTGCTGGCACAGTTTCGCATCCTGCAAGCCCTCAATCAGTTTGAAGCAGACAAGGGATGGGTAGCTTACGTAACTCCAACGCGAGCGTTGTCTGCACAGATCACGCGAAATCTCAAAAGGGACTTTGGTCCTATCGGAGTTGAAGTGGTGCAGCTCACGGCCGCGGTGGATGTGGATGCCTATGAAGAGAAGTTATTGTCGGATCAGGAGCAATCTTTCCACGTTCTGGTTGCAACACCCGAGAAACTTTCGCTGGTGATTAGAAACAAGAAAGTGGAACGTCCTCTTGCATTGGTGGTCATGGATGAAGCTCATAACTTGGAGACCGAAGGCAGAGGGCTGCGCTTCGAGCTGCTGCTTGCGATTATTAAACGTGACTGTCCACTCGCGAACTTTCTGCTTCTCATGCCTTTTGTGGAGGACACGACGACAATTGCCCGATGGCTTGCCCACGATATTGACGCTGGCCACGCGATCAGTCTGGGTACAACTCCCTGGAAACCGAATGAAAGGGTTGTAGGTCTCTTCTTTGCGGTGCCGGATGACAGCAAACGTGCAGGTTGGCATCTCTCGTATGAAACTCTGACCGTCACCGAGAAGGCAATGCATTTGCGCGGGACACACAAAGTGGGAGGGGTCAAACCTCTCAATGTTCCCAAGAGTAAAGTCCTAAGCAGTACCCACCAGAAAGGGCTAAGTCTACAGACGGCGGCCATAGGGCGTGTGATGTCTGATCGGGGCACCAGCATCGTGGTTGGAAGAACGATAGATGACGTTTGGAGCATGGCTAGGCATACAAGAGATAGCCTGTCTATCTTGGAAACAGTTCATAACGACATTCTTTTGGTAAAGGACTTTCTGAGCTCTGAATTCAGTCCTGAATTTGAACTTATCGAAATGCTTGATCATGGAGTTGGGGTGCACCATGCCGGTCTGTCTGATGAGGTCAGGGCATTAATGGAGTGGCTTGCAGAATCTGGAAAACTACGCGTTCTCTGCGCCACTTCCACTATTTCACAAGGCATAAACTTTCCCGTTTCTTCGGCGTTCCTGGCGTCTCGGTCAGTTTCTCAAGGGAGATATTCGGTCGATATTTCTCCTCGTGATTTCTGGAATTTGGCGGGACGTGCAGGGCGGATCGAACATGACAGTGTAGGGATTATTGGTCTCGCTCGTGGCAGAGATCGGGATGCTCAAGTCCAGTTCATCAGTCGAAACACCGGAGCTCTCGTTTCCAGACTAGTGACTCTGCTGAACGATCTCGCTCAACAAGGGAATGTTGCGAATCTTGACCAGTACCTGTGGAAAGACCAGTGGGAAGACTTCCGTTGCTACATCGCGCACTATTGGGTTGAGAAGCAAAATCTGGATGCTCTGCTTGCAGACGCTGAGCAACTGTTACGTCAAACCTACGGATATAACACGCTTCGCAACAAAATCGAAACACAGCCGATGGCTGATGCCTTGCTGCAAGCCACACGAGCCTACGCTCATCAACTGGCTCAAATGCCGACCGGCGTTCCAACCTTGGCAGACTCTACAGGCTTTTCACCAGAAGGTGTAACAGCGGCACTGGGGAAACTGAGAAGACTTGAGGAAAAGCTGACGCCGTCGGACTGGGCTCCAGACAGTCTCTTTGGCGAGGGAGGCAAAATGGCCGATCTCTTTGGAATCATGTTGGCGATTCCACAATTGAAAAAGCCACTTGCAGAAATCGGTGGACAAGGCAACGATCATACGCGCATTGCGAATATCACTCGGGACTGGGTAAATGGGACAGGCATTCAGGATATTGCAAGGCAATATTTCAGCAGTGAGGAAGACGAAAGCAGCACCAAAGCCCTTTCAGCTGCCTGTAGAGCAATCTACCGTTCAGTGGTAAACAGTGGAACTTGGGGCATTTCGGCTCTGAGTCAGCTCGGGTTGAACCTGACGGAACTACCGGAAATCGAGCGACATCGGATCAATGCTCTTCCGGCCATGATTTACCATGGTGTCAACTCGGAAGAGGCTGTGTTGATGCGCATGAACGCAGCCCCGCGCAGTGTTGCAGAAGGGTTGGGACAACTGTATCGGGAGTTAACGGGGGAAGATGAGAGCCAATACTCAATTGGCCATGCCAGGAAATTCCTGAAACAGCTGGGCGCGGAAGACTGGGGCCGTGCGCGGCCGGTGAACGCCGCGTTGTCCGGCGATGGATACAGGGAGATCTGGGGTATTCTCTCTGGAGAAGAAATTTGACACAGTCGTATCTTTGTCGGGGTATTGACTCGGGAGATTCCAGAGACAGAGGGTCAGAAAGCCATATCGGGCAACTGACCATAGAACTGACTCACGTGAGTTATGGATAAAAGGCGGTCTCTCAGGAGGCTGCGTGCCCGGGTCAGAGACAGTGTTTGCGGCGGGTGGGCAGCAGACCCTCAGGCCCGCCAGCCGATGCACCCAGCAATTGACCGGGCTGCTGTGGCGCGTAGGCACCCCCGAGCGCGATGTGGTTGCATTGCTCGTGGACCGACTCGACAAGCACCCGCGGGTGGAGCCTCCACGGATTGGTCAGGGGGATGCGTTTGTGCTTCATACGGGACCGGAGCCGCGTCCACAGATGGAGGCCCCGGGCCGAGCCGGCGATCATCCCCGTGGCCGGGCGGAAGGACGACAGACCGCAGTGCTCCTCGCTCGTTGAGGTTGCACAATCCTGGTGTCCCATCAGGCCCAGTATATTCATTCGAACCGTAAATCTGCAGACACCTTGGAAAGCAGCGCATTGAGTTCTACCACCGTCTGCGGTGCCGGCACCGGAGCCAAGTCTCCCCCCAGTTCCATGCGGACCGTGATTTTGAGGCCACTGCCGGCTGCCACGCGGACAATTTCCGCAATCTGTTCCGCCAAATCCTGAATGCCGCCGGATTCCAGCACCGCTTCGGTGGCCAGCAACCCGACAGGAGGAGGGAGCGACACTTTCTCAGACCTGTCGGGCAGTCGCAGAATGACGTGCGAGGCCCGGGAAACATCACAGGGCCATTGTGCTCCGTCGTCGCCAACCTCAATCCAGCGCACTCGGATGCCCTCGTCAATGGCTGCCCGTACGGTGGACCACGGCAGATTTCTCTCCTGCTTGGCCGAAAGGGCCTTGGAGATAGCCAAGGCATTGGTCTTGTCATCCTGCCAGGCATCGGGGAGCGACTCGGCCAGCAGCTCATCTGGGGGTATGGATTGTGGCGGCGGCTGCAAGATCGCCGCGGAATTGAGAAGATCCAATGGTACGGCTTCGCCCAGAAGCGAAGCGGAGCCGCTGGACAGCCACACTTTGCCTTGCTTCACAGCCCGCGCGACCGAGTGCTTGACGTTGGCCGAATCGCACTGGGGCACTGCCATTTCCTCCTCGTAGCCTTCCTTTTCCTTGGGAATGACTACGGTCCGGTCACCGGCAAAATAGTCAAACACATCCTGCATGACGATGGAATCCTGCGGCCAGAGATCGGGCAGTGCCTCACAGGCCAGCAGTTCCGGGGCAATGTCGTTGAGGATCGCGGTTTCCGGCAGCCACACTTCCAGTCCTGCATCCTTAAGCACCGCCTCATCCACCGCAGTGCGCCAGAAGGTGCGGATGGATCGATCCGGACGCACCATCCGGGCCACCCAGATGCCGGCCTCGATACCTTGCCCGACAGTCTCCCGAATCGCCTGCCGCCGCAACATCTTGGGCAGTTTGGGAAACCGGGCAAAGGCATCGACCAAATCCTTGACCCGCCGGGACGTCTCGCCCTCACGCCACAGATCATAGGGACCACCCGGCAGCATGGCTTCCGCACTGATGGCAGTTTCCTGTATGCGGGCTCGCGCGTCGGCCTTGATGGTCACAAACAAGGAGGCATCGGATTCCTTCACCTTGAAGGCGTGAATGTCGTTGTTTGCGTTAACCGTAACCACCACGGCATAGGCCTGTTTGACGGCGTTCGGGATCCGCTTCTTGGTTTCGGCCGTCATGTGGGCCAGCATCTGTGCTCGCAGCACATCCACAGCCTGATCCTTGAGTTGCGCGCCGACTTCCAGCCAGCCGAGATACTCCTTGACCCGGCCGCGGGCTGCGTCCAGCCCGTCTCGGGAAGGCACAGCCAGGATCACTGCGTTGCGATGGACACGGGGTCGATCCGGGCCGGTGGTTTCGGCAATGAACCGCTTGGCCTCGGCACTGGGCCGGTTGGCCTCCGAAGCGGCGGCCGGACCCAAGACAGCATATCGAAATTCGCCATCATCAGCGATGTCACGCGGTCTGTGGGGCAAGAAGTGGACTCGGGCACCGGCCGCCGATGCTCCGGATGTGAAGAAAGGGGTTCGCAAACTCTCTATGGTTTTCAAGAGCTGCTCTTCTATCAGGGTCGCGGGAACACGATTGTAACAGGCTGCGTGGTGCATCTGTCGCAAGTTGGGGCGGTTGCCCAAACGCCACGCTCCCGGCAGCTGTCGGACACCGTCCCGGGTTGTCTCTCTACTTTCGATTTCGGCTTCATCCAAAAACCAAGACAGTTCGATCCAACGTCGCAATGCCTTTTCCAGTTCTATGCTGTCCGGTCTCGTTGTTCCCAGCAGAGCAAAGAGTTCCCGGGTGGATATCTTGTGACCAGTGGGCTGTGAGTTCAGGAAAGTGGCGACCACTGCCTGTTCCACCTCCCGGCCATGGAGACCGACAGCTTCAGCCTGTATGTTGCGCGCCTTGGCGAGTTCACCCTCCAGGATGGGCCGCCACTCCTGACGTTGGCCCTCGCCCGGTTCCACATTGGCAAAGGAGACCAGATCGCCGGTGGCTTCGGCCAAGTCATGTTTGCCGGGTTCGTTGAGAAACACGCCCGGGCCCACCAACGGGCCGGTGTCCCACTGGGCCGCATCCCGCAGGGCTACGGCAAAGGTGCGAAGGATACCCCGCGTCTTCTGAAACCCGCCGAGCTGGGTCCAACGAGCATAGAAAGTCTCCGTCACGTCAGGATGGAAGGGATAGCTGGCCAAGTAGCGTTCTTCCGCCACCCCGCGCGCCCTTGCGGTTTGTTCGTCGAATACGGCGATATTGCGCACCGCCGCGGTGACATGATGCCGGAAGACTCCAGCATCGCGGATGGAATCCGGATCAAAGAAACGCCGCCGCAGTACTTCGGCAATATCCTCCTGGCCGACGGGGTTGGAGTCCTCTTCTGTCTGACGACCGAAAACTTCGGATATATCGCGCAGAAGTTCCTGGCCCAAGCGATCAAATTTCCCGGGTTCGGAAGCCAGCAACGAGGCCACCATGGCACAACGATCCACTTTGGTCACCGCCTGTCCCAGATGCTGGAAGAAGTTGACCAAACGACCGCGCCAACGTTCATCGGCCTCGACCTTGCTGCGGACATACATCAACACTTCGTCAAGCAGCACCAAAGTGGAAAGCCCGTCTTGCTGCGGCCTTGACAGTAGGGCTGCCATCAGAGGCTCCGCCGGCGGTGTGTCTCTTTCCTGATCCTGGTCTTCGGGATGAATGGATCGGAGACCGTCGGCTCCTGCCAACTGCCAAGCCACAACACTCCACGGATGCAGAAGCATGCGGGTTTCCCCATGGGGGGACAATGTCTCGATACCCTTTTCCAAGTCGATCTTGTCAAAGCACAGGGCGGCCACGCGGGCACGCGGCGCCTTGAAACCAATGTGGGCCTCAAACTCCTGGACAGACGGCAAATCCGGCAGTCCGAACGGGTCGTGCACCAAGTGTCGGAGCACAATCAGCGTGTGGGTCTTGCCGCCCCCATAGGTAACGGATAGCTTCCGATATGCCCTGTCGCTTTGACCCGCCAAACGCAGAACCACCTCCTTGACCAGCTCGCGCAACTTGAAGGTCGGATAGGTGAGCGCAAAGAATTCGTCAGGCTGTTCGTAGACCGGTCGCTGGCCTCTTTGCATCACAACGTCATACAGGTCAGCCGCAAACACGGCGAGGGCAAGCTCCCCCGTTTTGACGTCGTCGCGCAGCTGCACGACCTTGTGCCACGGCTTCCAGGATCGTCTCATGTTCACATCCTCCTACAGCAGTTGTGGCTGCCGGGACGGGCCAATTTCGCCCCGGACGGCAATGTGATTGCTCAAAGATTCCAGGATGGACCGTTCCTCGGCTCCAGAGTCGGCCAATTCTACGAGAGCCTGCAGCAGCTGGTGGAACAACCGATTGTGCGAGAGACCGCGCGTGTCGAGATACGCATTGACCTGGGTCTGGTCCCCGGCTTTCCACAGGTGCATCAGCTTGTGCACCTGGTCGACGAGGGGCACGGGACGGCCTCCCGGAGTTTCCACACCGAGGTTGCGGCTCTGGCGGCGGTTCCAGGCCTTGAGTCTGACTTGTGTGCCACTGCTCTGCGCTGTCTCCGTATTTGGATTGTCTTCGCTGTCCTCCGCGTCGGTGGCCGCACGGGAGGAGTAGACCCAAAGGTCATATTGACGGGCCAAGGCTGCATCGGACAGGTTGCAGGACAGGGCATAGAGAATACAGCCGCCGACCGGTGCCTTCTCCATGCCATAGTCGTGCCGGTGCAACAGGTAGTAGGTGGTCACGTCGTCCAAGCCACTGGCGGTCTCCTGACCCTCCCGGGTCAACACGCGGCCCACGACGAAATCGACCACCATCCGTCGCACTTCCCGCAGAAACTCCGAAATCGACATCAGCTGATTCGGTGCATTGGCTTTTTTGACCACAGGATACCGGCTGAAGGTCTCCAAGGCCGGGCCGGTAGCCGCCCACACAAAGTCCGGCCCGCGGATGCCCGCGTCCCAAAATTCCCGGAGTTTCAGGACTATGTTCTCCTGCATTTCCTGCAGGACATGGCTGTCCCAGCCCGGACGGCCCGCGGGCCGTTTCCGGCAGACCAGCCAGACGGACGATGCCAAGGCAGCAGACGCCTGCGCACGCATCCGGGTGCCCATCTCGGTTTGAATGGGCCAAGAGCCGACCACCACAAAGCCGGCCTTGATCAGGGCGGCCACCAGTGTCTCCCAAGCGTCGGGCTGTTTGTTGGCGAAGACGACGACCAGTCGCCCGTTGGGTCGCAATGCCCCTTGGCAAGCCTGGAACACCCGGGTCATGCCATCTTCGTAATTCTTCTTGGACCGTTTCTTATCGCCGCCAAAACGACTGGCATCGTCTATCAGTTCTCCGTCATTGCTGTCGCGGTCCCACTTGGGGCCGAGCGGTGCGCGGAAAGCGGTGTCGATTTCAGGTGACAGCCCATGCGTGACCCGGCGCAGCCAAATATGGAAGAAATCCATCAGATCGGAGTAGGGAATGGCATCATAGTACGGAGGATCGGTCACGATGGCGTCGTACTGGCCCGTCACTCCGATGGCACTGCCCAGCTGCACGGCGGGAACTTTTGCTGTCTGCGCGGCTTCCAGCGTGTGCTCTGCTACACGTGCCACCCACTCCAGCGCACCGAGATAGTTCCCTGAGGTGTCCGACAGGGGATTGACTTCGGCAAAATCCCAAACCATCGGGAGCGCAAAGCGGGTAAAGGTATGACTGATCATCTCACCGCGGTTATGCCAAATACAGAGAGCACTGCCGTAATCTGCCAATCGATCATGGACGAGGGCAAGGTGGGTCATCACCGCTTCACGGAGAAACTCCGGCAGTGTGTTGGATTCCTGTACAAGTCCGCGGAGAAGGACTGTGAAAGTCCCGAGGCAAAGCAATTGCCGATGGGTGAACAGCTTTTGCCATGTATCGAGACCGTAGTTATATACCCCCGATATCCGGCTCTGGGTGGGTATGGGTTCTGATGGCAGGCCAAAGGGGATATGGTTGTACAGCGTTTGCAGTTTCTCCGCGGACACGGTAGCCACCACAAGTTCATGATCCGTGGGCACTCGGTATTCCTTGCCCTTTGGCCCATTAACTACCACAGCGGTCATGACGGCACCCAGTCGATCCGCACATCCTTCCCGCCGGATATCTGCCATAGGCATGATGGCACCACAACCGGGACAGGTAACACCGGTGCGGGACATAGTGCCTGTTCCCATGCGCTGGTCGTGGTGCTTCCGTTGCGTCGCATTGCCGCGGCCTTGGGGTACGGCAGTCTTCACGTCAAACACGAAGCCCGTGCGCTCGGAATTCGGCTCCATCGTCAGCAGTACACGCTTTGCACCTTTTTTGCATAACCAACGCGTCTTGAATAGGGGCAGTGTGGCTCGACACTGTTTGCATTGGACCGTACGGGCCCACAGGTACGCGACCGTGGGTTTGGCAATCCATCGGGGATTCCTGGGATCTGCAAGATAGCTGTCGTCAAAGTCGACATTCAGGGGATCGAGCCGCGGAACGCCGCTTTCGTCCACTTCCAAGAGACGGGCAGGCAGCACCCTGCAATCTCTGCCGGGTTCAAGAGGAACAAATTCGGCATAAGTGGGATAATAGGTGGCTAACGTCTTGCGCGCCTGGTCCAGTATCCTGTGACCCCAGGCCCGGATATGCCAGGCAAGATCCGCTTTCCATATCGGATCATCGCGGGGAACGAGGTCAAGTTGGACTTCGTTACTGTCAACATAGTCCAGACGATTCAATTGTGTTCGCAAGCTGGATCCCTTGAGACCCCGTGATTTCAGAAAGCTCGCCATAAAATCGCGGTCTTTCCATATGAACACCGGCAGTCTATGAGAACAGTCCGCGAGTTTCTGGGGATATGCAAGGGTGCATTTGAGAATGAACCAGGCCACCGGATTGATGTCCAAAGCAGTCACTTCACATCCCAGGCGCACGGCTTCCAAGGGAATTGCCCCACCTCCGGCAAATGGATCCAGGACTTTGGGAGCTCGGCCATAGATCCTGTACATCTCTTGGCGAAACCAGTCCATATCGGAGGAACTCCACCGCTTCCAATGCAGAATGCCACCCTCCGTCTCTTCCCGGATATCCTCTACCGTACGACCCTCCACCTTCCTGGGCTTGACCTTCTCCACCACACGTCCTGCCATGCGGTTCAGCACCGCATCTCGCGGGTCTGGGAAACCAGGATCTGGGAGCAGCGTAGCAATCAGGGCCGCACGCGCGGCCGCCAAGGGACGCCGGGCGGGCCAGATGTGCATCGTGGAAATGTGTCCATGCCGCACATACTTCTCATGTACTGAATCAAGCGAGGCCTGCTTCAGGGGAAAGGCAACCTCAATGAGCCGTCTGTCGTCACCGCTCATCCAGACAACTCCGCTGTATACCCGTGCTGTGGTGCAATAAGGGACGATCGAGAAAGTCTGGGCTTGCCTGCATAAATACCATCAGTATTCTCAACAACATACAGTTTGCACTGCCGTTTCTCTTGGAGAAATCCAGCCAATGCCTTGAGGTACACCATGCTTGTCGGACAGTCAATGATCCCAAACAGTGCTTGCCCTGCCGAAGTCAACCGTACCACGGGAATCTCGATCTGGCTGTCACTGTCCTTCCCTCCATCGCCTGGCTCTATGGTTCTAAAGGCTTGTCGAGCCTTGTCCTGTGCGTTAGCCATGATTCCCAATGTGTCGGCTTCCGTCTTTGCCTGAATGATCCGTATGTCCGAGTCATTGTTGGCAGTAATACATGTCGCCCGTGTGCCTTCCACAGGGCCAACAGCGGGCCAGCAACTACTCCTAACACCGCTAGCGGTATAGTCCAGAAGCTTTTCGATATCTGCTGGCACTTTCAGACTTACCAACCCTCTGGCACCTTCGTTGTGCATTACATGTGGAGCCTGGATTCACTCAACGCACCTTCAGGCAAGAGAACGCAGTCACTCGGATGGCAGCCCAAATCGTCATTGTTGCCATCTCCGAAGCACGGCACGCAAATCATTAATGAACTGACGAAACGAGGCATCTGCTTCGGCAGCACAGGCGAAATTCATGTGGGTAACAATGTCTTCGGCATAGTCAATTCCGTTGAGGTATGCGTCAGATCCCGCAGCCAATACAGCATCGACAAGAAGTTTCTTGTAGCGACCGCGGCTGCACTTTTGGTCAGGTGCGCTGCAGCCCCTGCCCAAAACCGCTCTGAAGGCAGCACCGTCAAGCAACAGCCAGCGTTCAATATGGGGGTCCGGAATGGCCACACTGTCGGGACGGGAGTGTCTGGAACTTTAAATTCCCGTGTGCGTTCTCTACGACCACGACAATTTGCATCGGTAGCCACTATGACCAGATCGCAAGGGCTTGCCTGTCCCTTCAAATCGCGCAGGTAGCGTCGATGCCCCTTCACGACCTGTCCGTGTCCTCCCACTGCGTTGTGCCAGTCCAACCGCACGGGAACATGGTGTTCATCGGCAAGCCGCTGCACGAGTGCTCCCACGATGGTTTGGTGCGCGCGGTCTTCCAACAGGACGACTTCACGCATCGAAGTCCCCTCTCAGGATGCGTTCCGTAAAGGACAACCGGTCCCGTTCATCGGCAAACGCCTCCTGGTTTTCTCCTGCATAGCTCAACGGTCCCCAGGCCGTAAACGGATCTATGCGGGTTTGGTCCCGCAAGCGTCGCACGGCAAACAGGAAGTCGTCATCCAGTAATCCGGGCAGGACCGGCGAGTGGGTAGTGACAATGTACTGAGTCTGTTGCAGATATTCCCTTGTCTTGAGAAACTCCGCGATCAATTCAAGGCTGCGTGGGTGGATGCCCGCTTCGGGTTCCTCAATTCCCACCAAGGCAGGAGGATCCCCGCCCCCTGACAGGGCCAGCAGTCCAAGAATGCGCAATGCACCCTCTGAGATCACGCGCGCAGGAATGGTGGCACCCGTCTCCCGCAGACCGAGTTCAACCCGGCCAGTATCGTTCACTGCGACTTCAATGCCGTTAATATCGGGCATGAATACATGCAATGCCTTTTCGATACCCGCAAACTGTCGGGGCTTGAGCGTCTTCAGTGTATTGAGATAAGCGGCCAATTGCTCGCCCGCAAATCCAATGTGATGGGTTTCCCGGACAGGGTTGGCGTACCGCATGCACTCCCAGGGTTCGAGGTGAAAGAGACTCCAGCGTTCCAGTTCGCACCGTGCCGCCACTGTGTGGGGACAGTGCTGTGGGGGATGGGGCATGGACAGGATGCTGCGCTCAGGCAGACGATCAAAGTACACGGGCTCCCCTTGTGGTGGCTCTGTTCGCAGAACAAATCTCGACCCCTTGCGTTCAATGAAAGGGTCCTGCCGGGGATCGGGTACTCCGTCTGGATTCAGGGCAGTCAGGTATTCGTCGGCGATCTGCAGAAGGCCTGACCTGGGTATCATTTCAATCTCAAGGCGGTAACGCAGATCGCGCGCGCGGACTGCCCGGGCGTCTTCCTCTATCTTGTTTGTCCCGGTCCCGTTGCCGGTATGCGTCGCACTCCCCATCTGGCGATGGACCAACGCGACCACCCGGTCCGACAGACACAAATCCACCTCAATGGAAAATGACAGCCGTTCCCGATCAAGCAGGCCCTTAACCCCCTCCGGCCCCAAGGTAAAGGACTCGAGCGGCAATCCACGATAGGGTGGATTGAAGGCTTCCCCGAGCGTACGGCTTGTGCCCAGTTTTGAGACCAGGTGCAGTGCATCCAGAAAATTGCTCTTGCCGACCATATTCGGACCAAACAGAACGACGAGGCGCGGCAGGTGTACTTCAACGTCATGCAGCGACTTGTAGCCCTTGATACGAATTCGTTTCAACACGGGACACCTCCTGGGCTGGTGCACCTGAGACAAAAACCACCAAGGCTGGAACTTGCAACGGGGTAATCAGACATCGGAATACAGAATTCACGGAATCGGTATTTGGAACAGTGGCAGACCCCAAGCTGCAGTCTCTGACCTGAGATCAGACATCTGCTTCCTCGTCGGATTCGGCTACATCAAGGACCGCCTTGGCGGAAATCGTGAAGGCCTTGAGTTCTCGGCTCCGGGCCAGAAGCAGAGCAAATGGGTCACGCACTCGCACCAAACGGGGATGAGGGGCAATACAGTCGAAAACCACGTAGAGCCAAAACCTGTCGCGCAGGTTGCAGGCTCGAATCCACTCGTTCTCGGACAATTCAATCCCGCCTGTATCCGCCCGTCCCTTGACTTCAATGGCCCGCCATTCACCGTGGGCGCGGTGCGACAGCAGATCGAAGCCGGGCCAGTGGGACAAGCCCGCCCCTCGCGCGAGTTCGGGCCTGGACACATCTTTTACGTCGGCCCCGTGCTGTTCTTCGTAGGCCATGGCCATTCCCATGGCAATGGCTTCCACATCCGCGTCGTACCGGATTTTCTCTTCCGGGTTCCGGGCCGACGTCACGAGGGCATGGGCCAGAAACCGGACAGGCCCGGCTTGAATGCGGTCCGGTTCAGCTGTCAACTCTTCAAGATACTGTATGCGGTCGGCTGTCAGGTTGCGCTGTTGGACTTTGACCGCGTCCAATTCCTGGCTGGCTTCAGGATCGCCTGCACGGGCAGCCGGGCCCAGTCGGGCACGGGTGGCCGCCAGGTCAGCGGCTTGAAAATCAAATCCGCGGCGGGCAGATTCCAGGCGCGCAGGCAAGTCGTCCTGCAATCTTTGACGCCATTCCCACGCCAAAGGGACAGCTATGCTGTCATGGGCAAACCGTTCTGCCGCGGGCACGATCCTGCGCGCTTGGACCGCCAAAGGTTCTTTGCTGGGCACAAAGTCCTGCACTGTCCGCAGCAGGAAAAGATTCTCTGTGGGCCACTCATCGATGTCTTCGCTTTGCGCCTGGCGCAGACCCACAAGCCGTGTTTCCAATGCTGGAGTGCCTGATTTGTCGCCGCGGGCATTCGAAACCACTTCGTCTGCTGTATTCCTGGCGGCTTGGCGATCCTCGCGTGCAACGGATACCAAAGCCAAATGGTACAGGTATGACCTCTCGGCGCGGGGATCGATGAATGCGGCTCCGTGGCGTGCATCTTGACCAAAGCGGTTCAGGATTTCGGCGGAGATGCGGTCGAATACCGGTTCTCCGGGGCGAATCCAAACGGCATCCTTGACATGTTGCGGTCTGTGCAGGGTCGCTCGTGTACGGGTGGGCACGGGATACGTCTCCAGCGCGGGCAACAGAAAGTCCAGCCCGCGAGGTTGGGTAGGGGCAAAGGCGAAGGTGGTATTCAGATCACCTTCGATTCGGAGGTTGAGCAAGGGCGTGGCTGTTTCCAGAAACCGGCGCACATAACCTGGAAGCAACCGTCGCAGGCTTGCCTGTTCGGCTTCGTCGTTAAGGTGGTCCGGTTCCCTTCCGACATCGGTGGTTCCAAAAACTGCTTGTGACTTTTCTTCCAAAGCACGCACTTTCTGGACAGTCAGACTCTCTTCCAGGTGAGCCACGACCTCCTCGGTTTTCTCGTCTGTGGTGGCCTGGTCCAGATAGTCCTTGATGGACAGGTTCTCAAAGATGCGTCCGACAACATTGAAGACTTTGTCGGACCGGAGCTGAACCCGAATGGTCTCCAGCTTGTCCAGCAATGTCTTCAGCACCCATCCCTCGCGCGTCTTGCCTGCCACCAGGTTGACTATGATCACGGGATCGTGTGTCTGACCGTACCGGTGAATGCGCCCCATGCGTTGTTCAAGGCGTGCCGGATTCCACGGAATGTCATAGTTCACCATCAACCAGCAAAACTGCAGATTGATGCCTTCTCCTGCGGCGTCGGTAGCCACCAGGTAGAGGGCTCCGTCTTCCGCCAGAGGACGGCGAAAGAACGCGACCTGTTCCTCACGCTCCTGGTAGGACATGCTGCCGTGAATCCACGCAATCTGACCGGCGTAGCCAAGGCTTTCCAGCCTGCGCACCAGGAAATGGGCCGTATCCCTGTGCTCGGTAAAGACAATCAGCTTCTCGTTGGCATAGTCGGGATTGTCCAGCACTGCGCGCAGCTTCTCGAACTTGGAGTCCTCTCCTTCTTGCCACAGTCTCCGTGCCTTGTTCCGCAGACTGGCGACCTGACTGCACTCCAGCTCGAGATCTTCGAGAGTGGACGCGACGGTGCCTGCCAGTGCATCGTCTTCAAAACCCTCGTGTTGCTCGCCAATGCCGTCCGGCACGGCGTCTTCCTCGGCAGTCCGCGCCTCGAACAGATCGACAATCCCCTCCAATTCGTGCTGTTGCGCTGCCAGCTGCTCTTCGGCAAGACGGCCGTGATGAATGTCGTCAATCAGACTTGCCAGTTTGTCCCGGCGTCGCTCGAGCGAACGCATCAGAGCATAGGTGGAACTGGCGAGCCGCCGCTGGAAAACACTCATGGCAAAGCGCGCGGCGGTCCGATTCAACAGGCAGGCCCGGTTGTAGTTTTCCCGAATGTAGTGGGTGGTCTCGTCGTAAAGGGCCTGCTCGCTCTCGTCGCCCTGCGTCAGGTCGTAACTCAACGTGGCGCAGTTTCTTTGCGGGAAGAGCAATATACCGTCATATCCCACCATATCTTCCTTGGTCCGGCGGATGAAGTACCGCTTGCGCCTCTCGACCGGGAATTGCGCAAAAGAGTCGTGGGTCGGAAGAAAGTCGGGGAGCAACAGACGCCACAGGGCGTAGTAGGGAAAATCCTTTCCCATGTGGGGTGTAGCCGTCAACAGGAGTAGATTCGGTGCCGACCAGCCCAGCGTCCGGCTCTTGCGGGAGGATGGAGCACCGGCCAAGGCCTCGGCCAGTCGGTAGCGTCCCGTCGTGCGCATCCTGAGATCAGGCCCCTGCTGAGCCGACAGCTTGTGCGCCTCGTCGAAGACCACCAGATCGTAGGGGGCAACTGCCATGTCCTGCAGCCGACTGAACATCCGCTCCCCGGCCAAGGTGTCAACACTGACAATGACCCGATCCCCCTCCGGACCCTGGAAGGGATTGCCAGCGCGCGCGTCGGATCCGCTCACAATGTTGAACTGCAGTCGAAAGAGGTTGTGCAGTTCCCGGTGCCAGTTGCCTACCAGGCCGGCAGGCGGAACGATGAGCACACGCCGCACAAGTTGACGCGACAGCATTTCCCGGATGTACAGGCCTGTCATGATGGTCTTGCCGGCCCCGGCGTCGTCAGCCAACAGGAAGCGTAGAGGGGACTGGGGCAACATGCAATCGTAGACAGCCGTCCACTGATGGGGCAGCGGATGGATCAGAGAGGTTTCCGACGCGAACGCGGGATTGAAGAGATGGCCGAAGGCAAGGCAGTGGGCTTGCATGACTGCGACCACTGCCTTGGGGTCGGCGGAGAAGTCCAAACCGGGCGGTGTTTCCATGCCCGATCCGGAAGACACACGAGTCTGTCTGTCTGCACTCTCGTGGTCGTGCAATGTGGCCTCGAGCTCCAGAATGCGTCGCCAGGCAAGGTTGGCAGGACGTGATTGACCGTTCTCCCAGCGATTGACAGAGACAAAGGAAACGCCCACGCGCGCGGCGAACTTGGTCTGGGTCAGGCCAAGGATTTCCCGGACATTTCTGATCCGGCGAGGGTAGTCGGCGGGCAGGGCTGCGGTCAATCCAGGAGACATGGGATCTCCCCTTCTTGATTTTGAAGGGTTTTTCATTGTGCTGCCTATTATATCGCATGATATAGGACAAAGTGATGACAGCCCGAGGCCAATCTGAAGATCCACAAGACTCTGCAACGGCCGCGGATGTAAGGATTGCCGAGCTACTTCCCGGTTCTCTACACCTACGCAACATCGATTCCACGAAATGAGAGTCTCGACCGCATGCAATGCAACCCAATGAGGAGGTCTACAGGTGCACGGGCGGTGCATCGGAGGATGCTCTCTGGAGCAAGTTGATGGGCTATCAAGCCCGATTCGTGGACGCGGCATTGGTCCACCCCGGTTGACGAAAACAGGACCTTCAGCGTTGCCTCGCCGGACCTTTGCGAAGAGATCCTGAGACCGGAGAAGGGTATCCCTTGAAAGTCTGCAGAACTGGCAGACAGTATGGGTGAAGCCGAATCAGCAAGAGCTGTGGGCAACCGGAGTCAGAGTATCCTGTCGTATTCGATATTCATGTTGCGACACAGTCGGTGAAAGCACTCGCCGAGTTTCAGAAATTCCTGAATGTGGAGCTTCATTGCCGTCTCATCCATAAACAAGGTCCAGATACGATCCCTGTCTCTCTTGCGGTTGGAGGCATAGGACACAAATCCGCTCTGGTCATCCAGATGGTAGAGGGAAAAGAAACAATGCGCCAAACTGTTGCGTATAAACATGAATTTCACCAAGCGGCGGAGATCATCACACTGCAGTTCATTGTCAAATGCCCGAAGGAATTTCTTGACCACGGGCCTCAGATTTTTCCTCTGCAATTTCACCTGCTTGTCTTGGATACTGCCCTGATAACCGGCATCGTGTCTGAATCTGTCTCTTTCCTGATCGGAGGCCTGTTTCAGGGCCAACAGGTATACGAGTTGGCTGTGCAGCCATAGACACATCATGAAAATCTGACCGGGCCGATTCAGAATCTCAAGATCATCTGTTGTGATGGAGCCTTCCGTCTCGTGCATAGCCTGCTCCAATGTTTTTTGCCACACGTAAGCACTATAGCCTTCCATATACATGTGACTGCCTGGATCACGAGGGTTATACAGGCCATATACCTCTTCCGGACTTTGCCACTGAAATTTTCCCCTGGAACCCCGATAGGTAGCTCCCGGTATGCGCCAATGACACACCAAGCCCTGTGGTTGCCACTGTTTCGGCAGGCACCGCATGTACCATCTTGGCCGTATCCGGCCAACATAGCACTCCAAGATACGCAGAAGATCATGAGGAGGCACCGATGAGGGCATAAGAACGATGATATGCCTTGAAAGTACATGCTCCAGGAATGCCTGGGCATGTCTCTCGTCGGACAGGACCAGACCGGCACATTCAAGAATGACACAGCTACGCTCGGCTGGATCAAGGGTGAAAATCCTGTCCAGCTCGTCTGTGCCCTTTACATCAATGTTCGCCCAAAGACGGTAACCCTCCTTGTGCAAGTCCTGAGCCAATTTGATAGCCAGAGCTGTCTTGCCTACAAAAGCACCACCTATGTAACAAATCCGACACTTCTGAACCAAGTATAGAAAGTAGTTGTATTCGTTCAGATTCATTCTTTAATCTGTCCCCCACAAGACGCTCCACATTGTCAATCAAATGTGCTTGCGAGCCGCCACTAAGCCATTCCCAACAGACAGATGCCTGGTTGGACCAATCCACCGATGGGAGTCAATGGATACCTGTTGGCTCCAGAGCTCAGTCCGTTCAGAGTGCCCTGATTCTTCTGTTAAACTGTACATATGGTCGTTCGTTACAAAGGTCAAATTGTATTGGATAGCAGTGCTTACTGTCCAAAAGTCATTTTCCTGAATTCCCGGTTGTTTGCCAGTAGGATGTTCAACTGGATCTTCCACATATCGTGTGGTTAGCCTGCCGCGTCTATTTCCAGGCGAGTATTTTTTGAAAAGATTGGCTCGAATTTCTGCATAGGTCTGGGAGGTGTGCCGGTCAATTTGAAGAACCGTGTAGCTGGACATTGAATGCCTGACAGCGGCCGGTCGAGAATGCTCAATGGCGGGGAAACCAAAAGGCCATACTCGACTTCTGCCAGCGATACAACAGAAATGAAGATCAAGGCATTGCCCAGTCCTTCAAGGCACTGTCTGACAACCTTGTGCAGTTGTGCCCGCTTGTCCCAAGACGCACTGGCGATGTTGGTATCCAAGAGATAGCCCTCAATGACCGTCACCGCGGCAGATCGCTGTTCAGATTTTCCATAGCTTCCGAGATGAGAGGATCGTCGATTATGGCCTGTCTGCTGAGGGTAGCCGCTGCAGACACCTTCTCCATGTCCCCTGACAAGAATCGATGCCAAGGCAAGCAGGGTTCGAACGCCTCGGGGAGGTACCGCGTAAATTCGACCGGTCCCGGTCGAGCATGACCTGAAAAGTGATTCAGAAGTGACCGTTCGACACGTGGCGGCAAATCGTAGGCCTTCAGGACCTCGGCATCAATCGACCGCAGCAACTTTTTGCACGCATCATGCGCTTGGATACCCGGAATTCTGTCACATAACCACCGCTTCCGGACTCCATTGTATTGGCGCACGAAGGAGGCAATGGCTTGCTTGTCATCAGGTTGGACAGTCGGAATCGGAATGCCTTGCAATGTCGGAATCTTGATGTCTCGTTTGCCTTCTTGGGTCGAGACGAATGCATTGGCAACCGGGCCATTGAGAAAGGCTGCCAGGACCTCCAGGGATATGTTGTTGTTGGGCCAAATCCCATGAAAATTCTGATAACACATCAATCCCCGGTAGTCCGGTGCCGCCGCAATGCTCCAATGCCACCCGCTATCTGGCTGGCATTGACAATCAGCTTCGGCTTGTGCCAATCGAAGGTGCTGGCCGACCCTCTCCTGAATTCTGCGGAAGAATTCAGGAAGACTATTTTGAGAATCTGAAAAGGCTCCAAAGTCTCTTTGCACCGGTGCAATCCGGGGACAAACCCCTCTCGTTCTTGCTTGGCAACCAAAACCTCTTCATTCCAGCGGAACGGCAAGTTGTATTCGATGCCCCTTTGAATCTCTGCCAGCTCACCGAGCCGTTGTAGTCGCCCCGTGGCTTTCCACACTTCTTGCAACGGTGACAACCACAGAGTTTCCTCAAAGCCGGGGACTGAAGAGTCCAGCCTTCCTGTCGATTCGTACATATATTCCGGACCCAGCAATTCCGCGAACTTATAATCCTCATGCATGAGGTTTCCTACATAGCCGATAGATCCAAGCCCCTGCTTTATTAGCTCATAGAGTCTCATCCCGTTATGACTCTGCATCGACACCCTGCTTTTACTTCCCAGTCTCAAATGTGTTGACGGCCCTCTGTAAAACAGAACAAATACTGCATCAAAATGTTGTTGAAACCAATTCTTGCTCGCCCAATATCAAGTCCTAATACATGGATCCGAGAAGTGCAAACATAACAGCGGGCCAGAGCTTTGATTAGGTACTGGGATGTCCCTACTTCTCAAGTTGCCTCTACCCGAGGGACTTCCTCCTGCTCGCTACACCGATTCCAATGCCGAAAGGCTGCGTCGTTAGTCCTCTGTTGTTTTGTGAGCCAAGTGTGCGGCTTGGGATGATCATCGCTTTGGACTTTGAGTCTGCAGTCGGCCCGACGAATGTAGAATGCACTGTGGCATGGAGGCATTTCACACTGTCTTTGGGCTAAAGTGGGCCACGGCAGCCTGGACATTCTGGTTGTGCAAACAAGGTCTTGTCGGACTACGGACTTGCCTCTGGTCTGATCACAGGGACCGCTGTCACGCGACAGAATATACCCCTGACCCGTGCCGCGACAGTTTGCCATGCCATGCTGCACAGCATCTTGGACAGTATGCCCCGTGACCATCCCGCGGCCTCATCGCCTCGTTGGGCCAGCCCCGGGCACAGAGTGAGGCTGAAACCCGGCCTACTGGTAGGCCAGCGATCCGTCCGGACGCCAGGGTTGCTGGCGGCGCCAAGGAGTGTAGTCCTGCCCAGCCACGAAATCCAAATTCAGTTCTATGCCCAGACCCGGAGTGTCCGGCACATCCAGGAACCCGTCCACCAAGGGCACCGGTTCCTGCAGAATCTCGCGTCTGATGCCTGTGCGGTCCGGATGGTATTCCAGCACCTCGAAATTTTGCGTGCTGAGCGCAAAGTGGGCATTGACCGCATTGGCCACCGGACCGCAGGGGTTGTGCGGGGCCACGCTCACATAGTGGGCTTCTGCCAGCGCGGCAATCTTTTTCATCTCCCAGATGCCGCCGGTCACGCAAATGTCGGGCTGAATGAAGTCGATGGCATGGCGGGACAGCAACGGCAGAAACTGGTGACGCGTGTAGAGCATCTCACCGGTCGCCAAAGGCACGCTTGACTGCCGTTTCAAAGCGGCCCAGGCCTCCAGATTTTCGGGCCTGAGCGGCTCTTCCACGAACATGGGGCGGAAGGGCTCCACCACGGCGCAGAGCTGGGCGGCCCGGCCGACTTCAAAAATGCGCGCGTGGGGATCCAGGCCAATCTCGACCCCGGTGCCGACCGCGTCCCGCACGGCACTCACGCGGCTTGCGGCCGCATCCAGGACCTGGTTCCAGGCCATAGCCTGCCAATCCGCGGGCAGCGGGTTCATTTTCAACACGGTATAGCCATAGGCGGCCACCAGCTTTTGGGCCTGCTCCGCCAGCGCGGCCGGGGTGTTGCCTGCCACGGACTGGTACACGCGCACGCGGTCCCGCGCCTTCCCGCCCAGCAGTCGGTAAACCGGCAACCCTGCGCTCTTGCCGGCAATGTCCCACAGGGCGTGTTCAATGCCGCTGATCGCGGCATTGACGACCATGCCGCCCGGAAAGCGGGTCCCGGCATACATCAGATGCCACAGGCCCTCTATGTCGCGCGGGTCGCGTCCCGCCAGCCAACCGGCAAAATCCTGTATGACCTTGATTGTGGCAAGATCAGGGCCGCAGGAATAGGCTTCCCCAACTCCGGCAATCCCTTCGTCGGTGTGTATGATCACGAAGGGAATGTTTCTGTGGCCCATGTTCACGACATGGGTGTCGATACCAATGATTTTCATGGAGGAGGTTCCTGTGCTCGTTTGGGTCTGCAGTGCTTTTCCAGTCCGACAGTGAATTTCTGACACCGGTCAAGCCAGTCCCAAAGTACCACGAACCGGATGACACGCTGCGTTCGCCTCCTCCTGTGCAAGGACTTGTGCTGATGGACTCACAGATCCCCAATCTCCTCTACATTCACTCGGACCAGCATGCCCAGAAGGTGCTGGACTGCTATGGCGACTGCCTGCTGCAAAACACGCATCTGGGCCGCCTGGCGCAGCGGGGTGTCGTTTTCGACAACATTTACTGTGATTCCCCCATCTGCGTTCCGTCCCGCATGTCCATGCTCACGGCCCGCCGACCGTTCGAGAACGAAGTCTGGACCAATGAACAGCAGCTGGATTCGCGTATCCCCACGCTGGCCCATGCGCTGGGGGCTGCAGGGTACCACCCCGTCCTGATCGGCCGCATGCATGCCATGGGACCGGATCAGCTGCGCGGGTACAGTCGTCGTCTGGTCGGAGATCATTGCCCCAATCAGCTGGGCGGACCGGCGATAGACCGAGGCGCGCTGGAAGGCACCGCCGGACCCCATCGCATCAGCCTGCAGCGGTCCGGGGCGGGGCAAAGCGCGTACCAGGTTCATGACGAAGAGGTGCAGCGGGAAGCCGTGGCCTTTCTGCAAAATGCATGCCAGCAACGGCAGGACGGGACCTGCCGGGAGCCCTTCAACCTGACGGTAGGTTACATGCTGCCGCACCCGCCGTATGTCGCCCGGCCACCGGACTTTGCGCGTTTTCGGGACCGCATGACTTTGCCGGCCAAGCCCAAAGCCAACCACCAGGAGAGACATCCCTTCCTGCAGTGGTGGCGGAGCCACACCGGCATCGAAGCTGTCCCCACGGAGGAGCAAATCCGGGCCCGGGCCGCCTACTGGGCACTGGTGTACCGCCTGGACCAGTGGATCGGCGAGCTGCTGCAGATTTTGCATGACACCGGACAGGCGGAGAATACCCTGGTAGTCTACACTTCCGACCACGGCGACATGTTGGGCGAGCACGGGCTCTGGTGGAAACATGTATTCTACGAAGAGTCCGTGAAAGTGCCTCTCATCATGTCTTGGCCAGGACACCTGCCCGCAAACACCCGGTCTTCTCTGGTGGCTAACGGTGTGGATGTAACGGCGACCCTGTTGGAATTGCTGGGTGCGCCTCCCCTGCCGCAGATGTCAGGCCGTTCCTTTGCAGGACAGCTGCGAAATCCCGGACGGTCGCATTGGGAAAACCTGGCCTTCTCTGAATATGTTTCGCAGCTCTTTGCTCCGGGCGAGGGCTGTTTCCAGCGTATGGTGCGCCGAGAGGAATGGAAGTACATCTACTTCCACGGACAGCCCGACCAGCTCTTCAATCTGACCCAGGACCCGGACGAGCTGGAAGATCTGGCGTCAGATCCGCGTTTTGCCCGTACCAAGGCCACGCTCAAGGCAGAACTCCTGGCCGATTGGGATCCCGACCGGATTATCCGAAGAATGGAGGAACTGAGCAGCATCAACAGCCTGCTGGAAAAGTGGGGCCGGAACACGCAGGTGCAAGACACCATTCGCTGGCATCTGGACCCCCAGCTGAACTTCCTGCACCCTTCAACTTCCACCAAGGCCGCATCAGGGCCTTGAGACCGTTGCGGCACTCAGTTTCCCGCGAGGATCAACAAAATAAAATCCATAGCATGGATCGGACTTGCCGCAGGCTGCCCCAAGGGGTCATGTTGTGTGTGGCATTGATCATGGCCGTCCGCTACCCTGCGGGCACTTATGTCCTCCTGGGTTGGGAGAGCCAGATATCACAATCCGTTTCAAGGCAGACAGTGGGATCACCGTGGGGAGACAGGGACAAAAGCGACCGGGGGAACACTGTCCCGAACTTTGGATCCCAGCGGTATCCCCCCCGTCACAAGATGAGAAGAGCGGGAATGCAGAGACTGTGTCACCCGTTGCCCGCCCAGGACCTACAGACTAAAGCGTAGAGATACAGGGCTACATCAGGTTCAGGCCGCGTCCGCCGGTGTTGTGCCTCGCAACCGTCTGATTTCTTCTTCCAGAGATTTGATATGTATCTCGGCTTCCTGTCTCCGTTCCCGGTCCAATTGTGCCTGTGTCTCGGCCCATTGCACGCGCTCCTCAGCCCGTTGTGCTCGCTCCTGGGCCCGTTGCACGCGCTCCTCAGCCCGTTGTGCTCGCTCCTGGGCTATTTGTCTCCGTTCCCGGTCCAGCTGCGCTTGTGCTCTCTGCTCCGCGTAGTCTAGCAACAAGACTTGGGTCTCGGGGTCAAACAACTCCAGGTATCCCGCGCGGGCCCGAAATTCCAGACCCAGTTCGGCACTGTAACCTCGCCACTCCCGAGCCCCGTAGTCCTGGACCTGGATCGGTGCGTACGCTCCGGCCACCAGCCGCTCGCCGATCAGCGGTGGATTCATGATATGACTGTCGGGCGTGGGGTCGAAACGCCAGTATTCGGTCACTCCGATCCGGGCATACACCTCCCGCTTGCGCCCCGCATCTTCCCGCCAGGTGCTCTCTGAAGCCACCTCCAGCACGAAATCCGGCGCCTTGCCTTCCACCCAGAGCAGATAGGAAGGGCGCGGCCGGTCCTCCACGCCGAAGACCACAAACACGTCCGGGGCCACCGAGGCCCTGGGATTGCCCTCTTCGTAATAGAGCAGCATGTTGCCGATCACGACCGCGTCCGGGCGGGTGTGATAGCGACCCTGCAGCTTGTTGACCGTTTCGGTCAGCGCGACATACTGCTCGGTGCCTTCAGCCAAGGGTTTACCATCGGTTTCAGGATAGACTACTTCCGCCACAGGGACCGGTGCCGCGACCGAGGAGGGAAACACACCGGTCACCGCGCTGCCCTGAGGCAGACGGCTAGGGGTCATGATGACCGCTCCACGGCAGATCGGAACGCAAGAGGCCTTGGTTGCCTGACAGCATCTGCAATATCAAGTATGATGCAATGTCGGATTGCAATCTCATATTCTCCCAATATAGCATACTTGTTCAGGCTGACACTGCATTCAACAATGTTCAGGGCCTTGACACTGCACCAGGAAAACCATGCATGCACCGGCGGCACGTCAAGGCATGAGAGGAAAAGGGAACTGCTCCATATTTGTTGCGACAGGACCTTCGGATCAGGCGTATACTCAAGCCGGTTTGCATCCGGCCGATGAATGCGGGTCCACATATGTGCATTCCTCTCACTGGGAATCACGGATCCGGGGTGGGAGACTGTGTCTTTCGCCAAACGAACCGCACAAGTGTCTGGAGAGTGCTATGTATCCGGGCCGCGGATACATAGCACTGGCCCGCGGGCCTTCTGGCCTCCAGCCGGGATTCAAGTTCCGCGGATCGCAGAGGTGGCAAAGGGGGCAACAGGGCTACAATGACAGAGACGGGGTTGGGCTGACGGATCCTGGGTAGCACTGGCTCCATCATGGATCCTGCCGTTTGCACCCCACCTCCACTTGGCACAAGGTCAAGGCGGGGTCCGTCGGGATACACTGGACTCTCCACAATGCGGGAGAATTGCAAAGCAAAAAGGGTGCCAGGAGGTATGCCTTGAAAATTACGCGACTGGAAACTCTGTGTCTGTCCCGGATGCATGGACGCCGGGAACAGTGGATAACGGCCCAATACCGCACCGTCAAGGCCGACTGCACGATTGTAGTGGTGCATACGGATAACGGAACGACCGGGATAGGAGAGGCGACATCCTACGGCGGCCCCCTGCAAATCCGCCAATGGGTGGATTTCCTGGCCTCTACGCTCGTGGGCCAGGACCCTGCGGACCCGGGCATAGCACCCAGTCCCCATGGACTGAACAGAGCGTATGACGCGGCGGCGGCGGGCATCGACTGCGCCCTCTGGGACATCCGAGCCCGCGTCGCCGGAAAAAGCGTCTGTGCCCTGATCAGCGGGCACCAGGCCGCAGGAGTGAAGGTCTACGCTTCTAGTGGTTGCCGCTACGACTGGCGTTGCAACCCTGAACAGCTTTTTGCGGAAGCCGAGGATTATGTAGAGCGCGGATTTCCGGTCATGAAGTTCCGCATCGGCACGGAATGGACCTGGGATGGCATCACGGTGGATCGATTCCTGGACCATGTCCGGGAGCTGCACCGCATCGTGGACGGGCACATGGACCTGGCTTTGGACGGCAACTGTCGCCTGAACGAGGAACAATCCCTGGCGATAGCACAGGAACTGGACCGATTGGGCTTCGCCTGGTTTGAAGAGCCCATACCTTGGCAAGATCCCGCCGCCTACGCCCGTCTGAACGCGGCCGTGGACTTGCCCATCACCGGAGGCGAATCGTTCGCGACCCTGGCCCAACTGCAACCTTATCTGGATGCGGAGGCCTATGCCATAGTACAACCGGATGCGGGCCTCAGCGGCATCACCGAGATGCTGCGGATTGGCGCCATGGCGCGTGAGCGGGGAGTCAAGCTGTATCCGCACAGCTGGCACAACGGTCTCATGGGTATGGCCAATGGCCATGTCGTGGCGGCATTGCCGGTCTGCGAAATCCTGGAGGTCTGCATGATTCAGGGCCCGCTGCAATGGGGCATTTTTGCGGATCCGCCAGCCCTGCGCCGGGGATTTCTGCACTTTCCTGACCAACCCGGTCTGGGAGTGGATCTGGCTCCCGATCTGGAAGACAGATACCCTCATATTGAGGGGCACTATGCCGTGACCGTGGAACGCGTGCCCATCCCGTAGACCAGGAAACATCATGAACAACCCTGCACCGGACTTTGGTCCCTATGCCTTGACGGCACCCAAGAACTTCACGTTGCCTATTGACGGCGGCCCCTTTGACCGCCCTGACCCGGACTTGCTGGCGGCATTGCACCACGTCAGCAGCGCTACCGCCAGTGCCACGTTGCACAAGATGGGATTGCGGAATGCCTACATGGCAGGCATTCCGGGACGCAAGCCGGGCAGCAAAGTGGTGGGACCGGCCGTCACGCTGGCATTCATGCCCCAGCGGGAAGACATCGCGTCGGGGCTGGGCCAGGAACAGACCGAAAAACGCAGTGCGCTGTGGGCTGTCTTCCAATCGGTTGAACCCGGGGATGTCCTGTGCATTCAAGCCTTTGGCGACCCCTACACCGGTTGCGTGGGAGAGATGCTGACCACGTACTTTGGCGGCCGCGGGGGCGCGGGCCTGATCGTGGATGGGTGTATACGAGACTGGCCGCAAATCAGGAAACTGGACGTGCCGATCTGGACCCGCGGGTTCACACCCAACTACGCATCGCAATCCCGCCTGTTTCCCTTTGCGTTCAATGTACCGGTAGCCTGCAGTCAAGTGACGATTCTCCCGGGGGATGCCATCATCGCGGATGACGACGGCGCGGTAGTGGTGCCCCAACAGATGATCCCGGATGTGCTGCAGCACACGCTGCACCATGAAGGGTGGGAAGAATTCAGCCGACTGAAATTGCGGGAAGGGGGTGATCTGAACGTGTATTATCCGTTGTCCGAACAGGGCTGGCAAGAATACGAGGTCTGGCGGCAAAGTCGGACAGATACCTGAAGCAACGGTAGCGGTTCCACGGCCGAAGCAAGAATCACGGAGGCGACAAACATATGTCTTTGCAGGGCCAGGTGGCATTGGTGACGGGTGCCGGATCAGGCATAGGCAAAGGGGCGGCTCTCAGGCTTGCAGCCGAGGGAGCCTGTATCGGTGCGTTGGGACGCACCGAGTCCCAGCTCATGGAAGTCGTGGAGCAAATCAAGGCCGCGGGCGGCACGGCCATGCCCCTGATCGCGGATGTATCCAACCTGCCCCAACTGGAGGCGGCCGTCTCCCGCCTGGGAGAATCCTGCAGCCGCATTGACATTGTTATCGCCAACGCCGGGGTCAACGGGTTGTGGGCTCCCATCCAGGAGATCACCGCGGAAGACTGGGACCACACCATGAACATCAACCTCAAAGGCACCTTCATGACGATCAAGTACGCTCATCCCTGGCTCAAGCAACAGGGGGGCGCGATCGTGGTGGTATCTTCGGTCAACGGGACGCGCATGTTCAGCAATACGGGGGCCGTTGTATACGCCTGTTCCAAAGGCGGACAGTTGATCATGACCAAAATGCTGGCCCCGGAACTGGCCCGGGACGGCATTCGCATCAACGTCATTTGCCCCGGGTCCATCACAACGGAAATCGGGGACAACACTGTCCTGCACAATCAGGACCTGATGTGGCGCGCCGCATGGAAGGAAGGCAACATTCCGTTGACCGTGAACGTACCCGGCACGATCGAGCAGTGCGGAGATCTGATTCACTTCCTGGTTTCACGGGAGTCGGCCCACATCACGGGGACAGAGATGTGGATTGACGGCGGCCAGTCCCTCATTACAGGATAGTGCACGGCATCAACGGGTCCGGTCCGGGGCGGAGGATCGGATACCGGTTTTGCCAGCGACACCCTGCATCGGGCAGGTCATCCATACCTTAGGCAGATTCCCAATTAGGGTACAGCGATGTTGGATATCGGCTTTGACGTATCCAGAACGCGGAGGAGCATGAGCCTGTGAATTTCATCGTATTCATGCCAGACGAGTTACGGGCCGAGAGCCTGCACTGCTATGGTCATCCGTTGGATGTATCTCCCAACATTGATGCGTTCGCGGCGGAAGGCACGCGCTTTGACCAGTGTCATGTGCAGCATACTGTGTGCTCTCCCTCAAGATGCAGCATGCTTACCGGTTGGTATCCCCATGTGCGGGGGCATCGCACCCTGTGGCATTTGTTGCGTCCCGACGAGCCCAACCTGTTTCGATACCTGAAGCAGGCGGGATACGATGTGCACTGGTTCGGCAAAAACGATGCCCTCAGTCCCGAAAGCTTTGCTTCCAGCGTGAACGAAGCCGGTTCCCGCGGCCGCGGGTATCCATTTGGACCATCCCCCTGGTCGCAGAACGATCCGGAATTCTATAGCTTCCTGCACGAACCGTGGACAGCCCCCCTTGAAGATCATTCGGATTATGCCAATGTCCAGGCAGCCATCGAGTTCCTGAAGCAACGACCCGCACAGTCGGATCGTCCCTTTGTCCTGTACCTGCCCCTGATTTATCCGCACTGTCCCTATTCGGCACCTGAACCCTGGCACAGTCGCTTCACAGCCGATCAGGTCATGGATATGCTGCGACCGCCGGGTCTGCCGGACAAACCGGCGTTTCATGCCGGCATGCGCGCCTTGCGGCGCCTGGACCGCTGTGCGACGGAACTGTTTGCCCAGGTCAACGCCGTCTATTTGGGCATGACTGCCTTTAGCGATTGGCTGTTCGGCATGCTGCTGGAAGAATTGGCAGCATCGCCCTTTGGGGACGACACCACGGTCCTCTTTCTCTCGGATCACGGCGACTACGCCGGCGATTATGGGCTGGTGGAAAAGTGGCCCAGCGCCGCTGAGGATGTCATCACCCGGGTACCGCTGATAGTGCGCACCCCGGGAGGCAAAGTGGGCCACACCGTCACGGCCCCGATCGAGTTGTTCGACATTATGCCCACTGTGCTGGGGCTGGCCGACGTGGCACCCGCACACACCCATTTCGCCATGGACCTGGCCCCCCAACTGGCGGGAGCTGCCGGAGATCCGGAACGGATGGTGTTCACCGAGGGTGGCTACGATCCACACGAACCCCATTGCTTTGAAGGGCGCAACGAAGGATGGGGCGTGGCGAATCCGTACTGGCCCAAGCTGGAACTCCAGCAGATCGCGCCCGAGGCGGTATGCCGGACCGTCACGGTGCGGTCAGCGACCCACAAGCTGATCTATCGCATCGGCGACACATCCGAACTGTACGATCTCACGGCAGACCCGCAGGAGACCGTCAATCTGATCCACCGCGGGGACTGCGCCGCGGTGCAACGCAAACTGGAACAGGCAATTCTGGACAAATTGCTGACAACCAGCGATGTCACCCCGGAGCAGGAAGATCCCCGCGGACATACCTTCCAGGTCACCCCATAGGCCGGCCGCCGCGGCCGGCCATCCGGTTTGGCCGGGCCCGCGGGGCACAGGCCACTGCTGCGGCGCACGCCGGTCTGCTGCCCTACCGATATCCGGTGCCAGGATCCTACAGTAGCTATCTGGTTCCCGACCGGGCGGCAACGCCGGTTTGGCCCTGCGCGTGTCCGACCGGCTGGCGCGGCGGCACTCCTTAATCGCACTCGCTGCACATCGCCTGTCAGGTGGAAAGCCGGGATTCCCGGGCGTTTTGCGACGCAACCGCAGCTTCCCCGGAAACCTGTCCGTCACTGACATCTGACAGGGCCGGATCCCCACTTTCTCCTGCTACCAGACCCAACGCCTTGTTCCTATGGAGGCTGGTGGATCAGAAACAGAGAATCAGCCGGTTTTCTTCCACTTCCACCGCGTAGGCCACAATGGCCCAATCACCGTGGAGCGCGTGGCCGGTCCTGAGGTCAAATTCCCATTGATGCCAGGGACATTTCAACACTTCGTCCTGCGGCGAGTACCTGAACTCCGGACCGTCCCCGTCTTCGATGCGGGGACGCAACCGCCCTGTGCAGACCGGCGCGCCGCGGTGCGGGCAGACATTGTGCAACGCGAAATATTCCCCGCCCTGATTGAAGACCCCGATGGTACGGCCAGCCACATGCACGATTTTGCGCGTTCCGTCCGGAATATCGGCCGGGACGCCAATGGCGACTCGCCGCTGCCGTCTTTCAGTCATCCATGGGGATTCCGTACATCTCGGCAGCATTCCGAAACATGATGCGATCCCGCAGTTCCCACTCTTCGCCCAGCAAAAAGCTGGATGGTTCGTCCCAATCCCAGTGCGGGTAGTCGCTGGCAAAGACCAGTACCTGGCCCGCATCCAGCCAGCGCAAGAATGTCTCCAGGTCCTCTGCATCGGGGAACGTTGGCATGGGCTGTGAACCGAAGCGAATATGGGACTTGAGATATTCACTGGGCAGCCTGCGCACCCAGGGCGTGTAGTCGCGCAGACTCATCCAGTCGCTGTCCATGTGCCACATGAGACCGGGCACCCAGAATACATCATGTTCGATGAACAGGAACTTGAAGTCAGGAAACTTCTCGAAAACCCCTTCGCAGATCAGGCTGGCCGTGTGCGCCATCGCGATCTGGGGCCGCGCCATGCGCATTTCCAGATAATAGGTCGGAAAGCCAGCTGCCGTAGGGGCTGCAGAAGTGCCCGCTCCTTCCGCGCCAAAGTGGACGCACATGGGCAGACCGTTTTCCGCACAGGCCTCGTAGATGGGATGGTACATGCGATGCCCAAAGGGAAAATGCGCTCCTGCAGGCATCAGGGCCTGGACAAAGCGGGGATCTGACCCCAGACGCCGGATTTCAGCCGCGGCCTGCACAGGATCATTGGGGGCGATGTGAATCGACCCGCGCAGTCGATCGTCCTGTGCCAGCCATTCTGCCGAGGTCCAGTCGTTGAACGCCCGACAGACGGCAGCGCCGAAATCCAGGGATGGATGCACGGCATAGGCATAGGGTCCGCCGGTCAGCACCGCCAGGTCCAGATCGTATGCATCCAAATGATGTGCAACGAGCACTTCCGGCCGGGTATTGGGGTTTTCCTCTTCTCCCGCGGTATACCACAGATCATGGCGTGTGCCTTTGCCGGGCATATTGGTATAGCCGACCGCGGGCATCATCCCGCCGAAATCCGACATCTGTTCCCGAAACTGCCGTGGCAGGTAGGGATACAGAACTTCGTGCGACGGGGCATTGTGATGTACATCGCAGTCAATGATGCGTGTCCGGACCTGGGACTCAACACTGCTTGCCTGCACGGGAACTGAATGCGTCATGTTGCGGGCCTCCTGACCAATTTCACACGGTGGGGAACGGATCGAATCTGCCGTGGCGGCATGCACGGCAAGGCGTGTCAATGCCAATGCCAACGCGTTGCAGCGTGTCTCCCTTGCAGGTCTTCCTCATACTTTATATGGTGTCAATATTTCGATTTGGCCAACCATGGAAAGCACCGGGCGCGATCCGATGGGTCCGTACACGATCGCAGCAGGGGCATGTTGCTTGCGGCGCAGCCGGTCACATTATCCCTTTGCCCGGCGCATAACACGATGATGGCTGCCGACGCCAAAGTTGCCTGGCTCTCCGCCAGGCAATCCTTACACAGGACATGCAGAATGTCCGGCATCAACAGGCCGCTGGCACCGTGACCGGGAATCAATCTGCAGTGCGACTCCGGTCCTTGCTTCACCATGGCAAACAATCCGATGCAGGCTGAAAGCCCTTCGCATCTTTGGTTTCTGCACCAGAACCTGAAAATTCCCCGACAAGCCACCGGTATGCCGATTACGGCAATGCCAAGGACCCCGATGGACCATGCACCCAACGTCAGCAGCATTCTACAACAGGACGAGGATCAGGCGGTATCAAGACTTTTGCCTGTCTCCCACTCACGTTCTCGGCCAGCACGCGGCAATTTTTCTCCACTGCCCATGGGCAGCAGGTGATATGCAGTGCGTTGGCCGGGCATGTCTGCGCAGTTGCAGGCGTGTTGGCCCGTCTGATCAGCGCCATGTCCATACAGCGCCCAGACCCAGTCTGCAAGCGGATCTCATCTTGAGCTCCGATACCTGACTGGCTCCCGACCTCATTCCAGAGAAGGCGGTGTTGCGAGACGCTGTTTCGGGAGATCTTGTTTTGGCCGAACAATCATCCGACTCAGAACCCCTCCGCAACGTATCCGGTGTTCCCCCTCCACTCTATCCTACAGACGCAATCCTGAGGCCTGATGTCAAGGGTGAGGAAACGAGTTTGAGGGAAATCTGCCCAGAAAACCTTCATGGCACATAGGCCAACCGGTCGATTGCCGGTGGGTCATGTGCGGCACTGTGGGCCGGCGAATGGATTGATCACCCACAGGCCGTCGTAGTCTTGCTCGGCGCTCAGGTCTTCGGAGTACACGGCATCGCAGCCCATGATGCAGGCCGAGGCAAGAATTGCGCTGTCCCAGCAGGACACTCCGAATCGTTGCCGGATGGCCAAGGCCGCGCGAAACACCTCAAGCGTAATTGCCTGAACCGGGAAACTCCGAATGGTCTCGATGAAGCGCAAGGCTTCGTCGTGGGTGAGTGCCGCGGGGCGAGTGGGCCGTGTAGCCTGCGTATAGAACTCTTGAAGGACCTGTACGGAGAGAGCGAGGTTGCCCTCGATCAGCAAGTCCACGGCGCGGTTGCGCTTCCTGGCATCCTCATGCTCGGCGCTGACGGCGTAGAGCAACACGTTGGTGTCAACGAAACGCATTACGGTCATACAGCGCTTTACGGGGCAGATTGTCGGCCATATGCAATCCGCCCCCTCGTGCGTGGATAGCCTCCAGCACCTCGGATATCAGCCTGCGCCGACGCTGGAACTCTGTCTCTGCATCCGGGCCCTCGGCCACTCTCTCCCCAGTCCTCTCCCGAACCAGCGAACGGAGGTAGCCACGCACCAACGCCGATACTGATGTTCCGGCCTCTGCCGCTCTTATGCGGGAGATCCGGTAAGTCTCCTCATCCACGGATACAGTAATGTTCTTCATTGTCACAGGATCACAGGTTCAGTGTCTCACAGTATACATATAATATGGCTTCGCTGCTGCAACCTGAATCCTTGGACTTGAACTTGGTCCAGGGCAGTGGCAGGATTGCCCACAAGGCCAGGCCCTGCACTGGACAAGCGAGATTCCAGAAGAGGATGCCTCTGGTGTCGTGCGACCGAGGCCTGCCCGCACCCTGCGCAGCACCGGAGGGCCGACTGCGACAACACGGGTCTGCTGCCTCCGCCCACCGATTCACGTGCGGGGCTGCGACAGGAGCGTTCCTGTGTGTTGCCGGGTGTGGTTTGAATCCCGCCCTGCTCTGTTTGCTGACCTACCTCCCAGGGCAATTGCATCTAAATGAGTGCTTGTCCGAGGTCTATCAGGTGACACAGACAATCCTTACGGCTGCTGTGGAATTAAAGGATTGACCCAAAGGGGGAAGATCTTCCGGATTCCGGAATGGAGCAAGTGCACCACCATTCGCCCTATGGCCGGTATACCCTTTGAGGATGTGGCGACGACGGCAAACGGGGCGCCAAACCTCGCTTCAGCGACAGCGCAGTGATCACGCTTCTGCTGCGGATCGCTTGCCGGCCCTTTCCGGGCGCGGCAGTTTCCGGGTTTTGTGCGCGTCCACTACCTGCCCCTTTTTCCCCGACTGTTCGACCCGAGCCCGTGCCACCCGCCCCGGGCCCGTGCGCTGCGCCTGCGGGTGGAAGCACTGCGGCGGTACTGGGCCACACGGCTGGGGATGTCACCTTGGCCACCCGGTTCCTGCTGGATACCCAGTCAGACTCGGGATTTTGACGAATCCAACCGGCTCGGTGCACCAATGCCATGCCGCTGCAGCAATCCTGGATTGAGGGCATGTCCCAGCCCGGGCCTGTACGAGACCCGTATATGACCATCCACCACCTCTTCCGGAGGATCCAGCAGGGCAGAACGCCACTCGGCCTCGCCCCAAGCGAATTCCAGGACGGTAAAGGTCCGCGCACAGGCGGAAACATGTACGCTGGCTGCCGTTGCCACTGGACCCGAAGGGTTGTGCGGCGCAAAGGCCACGTTGCAGGCTGCGGCCAGATTGCCTATGTGCCATGTCTCCTGAATGCCCCCGGCATGTTTGACATCCGGCATGATGATGTCGGCGGCATTGGCCTGCAGCACTCTGCCAAAGGCTTCCAATCCAAAAAGGCTCTCCGCGGTGGCCAGCGGCTGGCGGATGCCACCAGCCAGTCGGGACAGATCACGCAGGCGGTCTACCGCGACAGGTTCCTCAAGCCAGAACAGGTCCAGTTCTTCCAGGGCACGGGCGACGGCCAGTGCCTCTTTCATATCAAAACGAGAATGGCAATCCACAGCGATCTCCACGTCTGGACCCACCGCGGACCGCAAGGCCTGCACCCTGTCCAACCCCTTCCGCCAAGCTGCAGCTTGACCGCTGCGACTGCGCACCGAAGTCCTGACTTCGTCAAAGGGAGCCAGTTTGACGGCCGTAAAGCCATCCGAGACCGCCGCAACCCCTGCCCGGGCAAAACCGGCCGGAGTACGCTCCTCAACGTGCCGATTGATGTTGGCATACAGTCGCACCTGATCGCGTACGGGACCCCCCAGCAATGCGCAGAGAGGCTGGCCGAGAGACTGGCCCCTTATGTCCTGGCACGCCTGTTCCACGGCACTCCAGGCCGTTGCGCCCACTCGGCCGAGTCGTTGCTCCCGCATGAGGGACTGCAGTACATTGATGTTGGTCGGATCCCGGCCTACCAGCCAAGTCTCCAGATCGGGCACCAGACTAAACAGCCGGGCATCGTTGCCACTGTGGCTGGCTTCTCCCAATCCCGTCAGACCTGCGTCGGTATCGACTTGCAGAAAGACCCAGTCGCCGCGTCGATTGACGGAAACGCCGACAGGGCGTATGCCGGAAATCCGCATTGCCGCATCTAGGCGTTGAATTTGAGGGAACGACCCGGATAGCCACCGGGGCCGGGCAGGGTGGGCATCAGCTGGCCATCCGCTATCACCGCCGTGCCATTGACCCAGAGCTGCTCTACACCCTCGGCCAGCACCGCCGGTGCCTGGAAGCTGTTTCGCTCCTTGAAATGCTCAGGATCAATGAGGACCATGTCGGCAAACTTACCCGTCTCCAGAGTGCCCCGGTCTTTTATGCCAAAGCGGGCCGCGGCCCGGCCCGACATGGCGTGCACAGCTTCGGGCAAAGTCAGCACCTGCCGGGCAACCAGTGAATCCAGGATGCGGGTCGTACTCCCAAACTGGCGCGGATGGACATGCCCGCCCTCCTGATAAATGCCGTCCGTGCCCAAGACAAAGGCGGGATGCCGCAGGAAATCGTCAACCCAGCCATCTTCGCCGTTATGAAAAACCAGCAGGACCGCCAGATTTTCCTCGATGAGGAAATCGCACAGGGCATCGCCCGGCGTCGAGGGTACCGCATCCACGTACTCCTGCAAGGATCGCCCCTGCCAACGGGAATTCGACTTGCCCGGCACCCAGGCGATACGGGTTTGGGCCAGGTTCATGTGGGCTTCGGCCAGAAACGACACAGTATCCCGAACGCGGCGGGAACGCAGTGCGTGCAACGCCTGCACAGGACCATGTTCATACACCCGGTAGGGCATCAGGTAGTTCAGCATGGTGGAACCCGGCAGATACGGATACACGTCGAACGTGAAATCCACGTCCTGCATGGCCACGCCTGAAATGTACTCCAGGATCTGATCCCGTTCCGCGATGGATGTCCCCTTCAAGTGGGAGACATGCACTTTGACCCCCGTTTGGCGTCCCACTTCCACCGCTTCCTGCACGCCCGCCAGCGTCCCTTTCTTGTACCGCACATGGGTGGCATAGAGGCCCCCCGCGGCGGCAATCGGCGCGCAGGCGGACTGCAGCTCTTCCGAAGTTGCAAAGCACTGCACGATGTAATCCAGGCCCGTGGAGAGGCCGCAGGCTCCCTCCGCCATGGCCTGCGCGAGCCGCAGATTCAGCTCCAGCTGTTGATAGTCGTCCAGCGGTGCGGCAGTCCAGCCTTGTGTCTGGACCCTGACATTGGCGTAGGGAATCTGGGTCAGCACATTCTGGGCGTTGCGCCCGTCCAACAGTGCCATGTAATCGGCAATCGATTCCCAACCCCGGTAATCGCCTTGTTCCAGCGCATTGAGGGCCCGCAAGTACAGAATCCACTGATGAGCGTTGGCCTTGGATACAGGGGCATACGAAATGCCATCCGACATGATGACTTCGGTCGTGAATCCCTGGCGCAGTTTGCTCTCGATGAGCGGATTCTTGAGCAACCACCCATCCATATGGGTATGTACATCGATGAAACCCGGCGTAAGCCACTTGCCGCGCCCCTCCACAATCCGATCGCCAGCGGCTGATGTCAGATCCCCAATGGCTGCAATGCGATCATGGACCACGCCCAGATCCGCCTGATACGGGGCAGTTCCCGTGCCGTCTACCAGGGTGGCAGACTGAATGACAGTGTCGAACATGGATACAGAGCTGTTCAGATTCCCGGTACAAAAGCCCTTACGCCATGGTCAGGACACCGCGGGCCACATTGCCGGCTTCCATGTCCGCGAAGGCCGTGTCAATGTCCCGCAAGGGATATGTTTTGGTGATCAGGCCCTCCAGATTCAACCGGCCCCGCTGGTAGGCATCCAGAACACGCGGGATATCCACATAGGTGCGACTGCTGCCGACGTAGGATCCCAGGAGCCGCTTCTCCTGGGCCACCAGCTGCACAGGGGAGATGCCGACATCCACCAGCAGGCTGTGCATACCCACGATCACGGCGGTGCCCCCGGGCCGGACAGCGGCCAGAGCGGCGCCGATGGTAGCACCGGACCCCACCGAATCGATGATATAGGCCGGACCGCCTCCGGTCATTTCCTGCAGACCGGGAATCAGGTCGTGTTCCGAGGTGTCCAAGGTGAGATCGGCCCCCAGGGCCTGGGCCATGACCAGCTTCTTGGGATCCCGGTCCACGCCAATCACGGGACTGCATCCCGCGGCCACGGCCCCGATCACGGCACAGAGGCCGATGCCCCCGCAGCCGATAACCGCCAACGCCTGGCCTGGCTGTGCCTGCGCGGTATTCCATACTGCGCCGGCTCCCGTGATGACCGCACACCCCACGATGGCCGCCACGGGCTTGGGAATTTCGGGATTGCAGGGAATCACGCATTTTTCATGCGTTACCATGTGGTCGGACATGGTGGCCACGCCCAAGTAGTGCTTGTATCGGGTCCCGGACTGCGATCGGAGCCGGGACTCCCCGTTGGGGAGCAGGCCTTTGAGCATCGTCTCGGGAAACCGCTGGCACAGATTGGCCTTGCCATCCAGACAGGTCGCGCACTGGTTGCAGGAAGGCAGCCAGTTGTACACTACATGGTCGCCGACCTTGACCCGGGTGACTTCAGCGCCGGCTTCCAACACGACACCCGCCCCTTCATGACCCAGCACCAAAGGCGGCAATGTCCGCAATTCGCCACGCATGGTATGCAGGTCCGAATGACAGACGCCGGCCGCATGATTCTGAATCAGCACCTCAAAAGGACCCGGTGGCGCCAATTCCACTGTCTCCACCACCACCTGGCCCACTTCCGGCACTACCACGGCTTCAATCTGCATTTCGGTCTCGCTTGCATATCGATGCGGAGGGGGGCAGGCCCGACCCCGGGTGGGCTGCCTCCTGCATACACCATACCAGACGGTCCACAGATTCGGCGAGCGGACCGGGCCCGGCACTCGTCCTGTCGGTGGTGGTCTTCTTTTAAGATATAATTATATCGTCACCGGGTACGGCTTTCGCCTGTGGCGGCCAGCCGGTTTGCGGTGGGGCTTCGCCTGTCCCCCGCATGCGCTGCAACAAGACAGCGGCTCCGAAAACATCGGAGCCGCCGTGGGGAATTGCGCTGACTTGCGCTCAGTGGTCAGAAAATCTCACGCACCGCCTATGTCCCTACATAGGTGATGTGCCGTGGCGCCTTGAGGCGCTGGCCCGATCCGATCAGCAGGTTGCCCAGGAAGTTCCTGACACCGGACAGGGTGAGCAACGGGGCGAGTCGGACGGACCGAAACCGATAAGCGCTTTCGCCCTTGCGAACACGCTCATGGTATATCTCACGGCCCAACATCATCTCCAAATAAGTCATGTTGCATCACCTCCTGATCCGATTCGGAGTTTGATGTTCAGAGTATCGGACTTGCGCGTGGCATTGGAAAGCAAAAAGCGTCACACTCCTGTATGAAATACCGTGCCTTTGTATCAGATCGGTGCAATCCAGCAGCCGGTCCGGGAGGCGTCCCGGTCAGAGGCATCAGGCGGGGTCTTCGTGCCGGGGCGCCTCCGGGAAGCTGGCAGAGGCAGAATCGATCCTGCAACCCCCGGGCGCCTGTCTGCCCGCAACCCGATTCGGGCCACCGGCAATGCTCCCGACCCGTTTGTCCCTCTTGCGGAGGGAAGGGCATGCAGTCCGCACGGTACCCTTTCCACGGCATGGCGCAAAACCCCGGGTGGAGACGGGTTTCCGCGGTCCCCGGGGCCGACCCGGCAACCTGAAAAAACGGCCCTGGCAGAACCAGGGCCATAGCATTCATCCGAGCACTGCCACCCGGTTGTCACCGGCAAGGCCTAGGCACCGGCCCACCTTGCAGACCCCATCCCCTTGACCTTCCGGCCGGAGCCTATCAGCAGGTTGCCCAGGAAAGTGCGCAGTCGATACAGCGGCTGCGCACGGGGCACGGGACGCTTCCGAAAACGATATTCCCATTCCACCTGCCGCAGATGCTCCAGATACAATTGCTGCCACAACAGCAATTCCAGACTGTTCATCACGCCCTCGCCCCCATTGCCATACAAACCAACCCTGGAAGTATGGATCCCGGCCATGCCAAACGGAGATCAACGGCGTATCAGTTCTGTAGCAACAAGGCCAGGGATGTGGCAGGTTGATTCAATCGGACTCGGCACCGGTCAGAAACGGTTCCGTGTGGAACCGGTAGCCCATCCCGGGAATATTCTCAATAAAATGGGGAGAGTTATCCTCCGGCTCGATCTTGCGTCTCAGCCGGGACACAAGTCCCCGGACCAAGTCCCGATCCCCGCCATCGCTGTAGCCCCACACCCGGTCAGCAATGGAATCGGTCGTCACGACGATGTTGGGGTTGGTCATAAGGAGATAGAGCAGGCGAAATTCCAGTTGCGTGAGCCGCACGGGTTCGGCCTGGGACACGGTTACCGACCGGTCCGTTGTGTCCAGGGTAATGCCGGCCATTTCCAGCTTGTTCAGGACCGTGTTGGGAATGGAAGACGAGATGCGCATCAACACCTTCACGTAGTTGGCCAGGAGACGCAGCGACACGGGGCGATCCAGGACCAGATCCGCGCCTTCTTCCAGCAACATGCACTCCTGCGTATCCGGCAGGTGTTCGTTCATGACCAGAATGGGAGCTTGGGTCTGGCTGCGTACAGTCCGCACATCCTCCCAAGGGATTTCCCCGCGATTCCAGGCCAGAATCACGATGTCCGCCGGATCGCGTTGCCAATTCGTCATTCTTTGGGAGAGAGAGTGTTCCGCTTCCACGGCCAGACCGAACTCCCGCAGGGCTACACTGATAATGCGCCCTTCAGTGGGATCGTCTGCAAATACCACAATACTCATTTAGACCCTTGTATGCCTCCGACAGGCTTGTTCATTGCGGTAGTAGTATAGGAACCATTCACGGAATAGCGGGCCTTTTGATCGAATGGCAGGGCGTGGCATGTTACCGGAACGCATCATTGTAGTCGGAGCCGGAGCGTTTGGTCTGGCCGCGTCCCTGGAACTGATAGACCGGGGATGGCACCCGGTCATTGTGGATCCCACCGGTCCCACCCCGCACTCGTTGGCGGCGTCCCAAGACATCAGCAAAATCGTCCGCTCGGAGTATGGCGGAGATCTCACGTATACCCGGATGGCCCAGCAATCCATGGAGCGATGGCTCCAGCTGAACGAACGATGGGGTACGGTGTATCACAACACGGGCATCATGCGCCTGTTCTCGGACACAGCCAAGGAGAGCTTTGACACCCACAGTATGGAAACCGCCGCGCGCGCGGGCATCGCGCTGGAAATGCTGGACGCCACCGCGATCCGGCAACGACTGCCCATGTTCAATACGGAACGGACAGACCGGGGATTCTTCAATCCGCGGGGAGGCTATGTGGAAGCCCGGAAAGTCCTGGAACATCTGCGAGATGATGTGCGCCAGGCCAAAGCCGAGTGGCACATCGGAAAGTCCGTGGCACACCTGATCATGGCCCACAGCCGGTGCCAAGGCGTGGTCCTGACGGACGGCACCCGGCTGGAAGCTGACCATGTGCTGGTGGCCGCCGGAGCGTGGACCGGCCTGCTGGTACCGCAGCTGTCGCACCTGGCCGCGGCGACGGCACAGCCGATCTTTCACCTCCGCGTGGCAGACTGGGAGCGATACTCGCCGCCGCAGTTCAGCGTAGTGTTCCCGGCGACCGAGATATCCGGCCTGTACGCCCTGCCCTTGCATCCCACAGAAAAAGTGGTCAAGGTGGGATTGCACACACAGGGTCGCAAGGCCCATCCGCTGCACACGGACCGCATTGTGCAGGAGCAGGAAGTGACACACTTTCGCCGCCAAATGCACCAGTATGCACCCGAAATGGCTGCCAGCCCGATTGTATACGCACGCATTTGCCTGTACCACGACACCTTGGACTTCGACTTCCTGATTGACCGCCATCCCCACATTGACAATCTTACGGTCGCGTGCGGCGGCAGCGGCCATGGCTTCAAGTTCACACCGGTGTTGGGCGCGTTGATCGCAAGCCGAATCGAAGACGCTTTCCATCCCTTTGCCGCCAAATTCCGTTGGCGCGCGCAAGCCAATCCGGATATGTACGGCGAGTCAGGGCGGCCAGCCCTGGCAGATCTGTAGCGTCCAACGCCTCCGGCGGGGGCCTGACCCGATTTCCCTGTCAGGCCACTGCGGGGGGCCGGCGCAACTTGCCCTGGCTCCATGCCAGGCCGCCCGCCAGCAACAACAGCAACGCGGCACTGCCTCCAAACAGCAGGGTCAGATTGCTTGCCTGAAACCAGGCCAAACCCAGGATAGGCCCGCAGGCCGCCGCCAGATCGTCCGCGGTCGTGAAGAAGCCCATGACTTCACGCGGCCTCGCGGTCAGTCTGGCCCCGTCACTGGCCCCCGCCTCTATGGCAACGCGCAGCCCCGAAAAGAGCAGCATGTATGTGCCGGCCAGCAGGAGCGCGGCCACCCCGTGCGCGGTACTGGCCATCCCGATGGTCCCGGCCAGGAATACGGACAGACCCAGGATCATGCGGGTCCGGCCCAGCATATCCGACAGGGCGCCCATCACGGGGCCCATCACGATCTGGGACAACCAATGCAGGGCCAGCACCAGACCTGTGACCAGACCCAGACCCATGGCCTCCACGGCCGGGCCGCCCCGCACCTGTACATACAGGGACGTGAGGGCCACCAGCAAAGTCAGAACCAGCCTGGACCCCGCGCCCAGGCCTATCAGCCATTGCAGCGACGCGGACTGTCCAATGCCCATGGCAGCCTGGACAAGACCCGCTCTCCCCGCGGCGGGTCGCTCCACCAGGACAGCATCGGGACGCGGCCAGGCAAGGGCCAGACTGAGCGCAATGCCGACCCCGGCCAAGGCCGAGATCCCCCTCATCGCCGTGACAAACCGGGTGCGGTCCAGCAGCCAGCCCCCCAGCAGCACGCCCAGCCCGCTGCCCATCCGCACCAAGCCCCACCAGAGACCCAGCAGTCTGCCATGCCGCGTGGCCGCATGGTCCCATACGGCCACGTACGCCGACTGCCGAAACACGGACCAGGCGATGCCCCAGACCATGCGGGCCAGCAGCAGAACCGGAAAGGGCCAGACCTGCGTAAAGACCAAACTGGACGCCAAGGCCAGTACCGCAGCGGCCACAAACAGCGGCTTCATGCGCCATTGCGTCTGCAGAGTCGCCATCAGGGAGTTGGAAATCAACCGCACCCACCGATTGGCGCTCAGCAACAAACTCACCTGCCACAGGGTCAGGTGCAGGGAGGCAGCCGAAACCGGCAAAGCGCTGTACAGGAAAGAATCGCCCATGATGAGAAGCCCCACGATACAGCCGGACAGCACCACCGAGGTTCGGGGGCGATCACGACGGGCAGAGGCTGACATCAATCGGCTTCGGCAATGAAGGGGGAATGCCATTCGCGACCGCCCGGAACGCGCCGGGCGGTCACGAACTCGGGCAAATGCACTTTCTGGACCCGCAGCGGGACCGGGCTGCGCAGATAGGCACGGGCCGCCTGCAGGCCGGCTTCCAGCATGTGCCGCGACCGGCTGAAGTCCAGTATGGATACGTCCGGCAACGCCTGCAGGTGGATGTGGTGCAATTCAATGGCCGGGTCCTGTTCGGCCCGCTCCAGGTCCGGAAACAGCGACTGGGCCATCATGACCCCAATCATCCGGGTAAAAATGTTCACAATGCCCTTGGCCGGGGCCAGCTGCTGACTCCCATAGCCCACATTGAGGACATAGATAACCGTGGCCCCTTTCTCCATGGCGATGTCTGCCGGCACATTTTCAATGATGCCGCCGTCCACCAGTTGCAGATTCTGGTACACAACGGGCGGGTGCATGACCGGTATGGAGGCACTGGCAATCGCGGCATCCAGACAGGGAGACGTGGCATAGTCGCCAAAAAGATAGAGGCGTTTGGTTCTGAGGTCCGCTGCAGTCAAGTAGCAGGGCACCTGCAAATCCCCGAAGGTCAGGGACCGGGAAGGCAACTGCTTGCCCATGAAGGTGCGCAAGGCCCCACCGCTGAACAGGCTGTCCTGACCCCGTAAATACCGCCAGGCAGCGGACAGGGTCCCCCCGGGAAAGACATTGCGACGGCGCACGGTGAGCCACGTCTGGTGCAGGGCCCGGGTCGTTTCGACCGACACCCCGCGGGAAGCCAGAAAGAGGGCATTCAGTGCGCCCACGGATGTTCCCACAAAGAAATCCGGGACAATGTCAGCTTCCAGCAAGGCCTGCAACGCGCCGGCCTGCAGCGCGCCGCGGGCTCCGCCGCCACTGAGTACAAAACTGATCACGGAGTTTCCCCTTACTTGGACGCGCCACCGACCAGCACGACACACTCGCCCCGCAGCGTGCGGCCCTGGACATGCGCCAACAGCGAGGACACGGTGCCGCGCAGAGTTTCTTCGTGGATCTTGCTGATCTCGCGCACCAGGGCCGCGGGCCGATCGCCCATGATCAGCAGCATGTCGGCCAGCAGCTGCGGAACTCGATGCGGATTCTCGTAGTAGACGAGCGTGTGGGGATTGGCGCGCTCGGCAGCCAGATCGCGTTGCCGGCCGCCGGATTTGCGGGGCGCGAACCCCTTGAACGTAAAACTGTGCAGCGGCAGACCCGATTGCACCAGCGCGGGAATCAAGGCCACCGGTCCCGGCAATACGTGCACGGGCAAGCCGGCTCCGTGGGCCATGCGCACAAGCCGGAAGCCGGGATCGGCGATGCCCGGCGTGCCGGCATCCGACAGATAGGCCACGGTCTTGCCCGCCGTCAGCTCGGCCCTGATCCGCTCCAGGACTCGCCGTTCATTGTGTTCGTGAAAGGCCACCAACGGCTTGCGAATGTGGTAATGGGCCAGCAAACGCGCACTGCGCCGTGTGTCTTCACAGGCCACGATGTCGGCCGCGGCCAGGACCTCTACCCCTCTGTAGGTGATGTCACCCAGATTGCCGATGGGACCCGGCACCAAAAAAAGGGTCCCGTGCGGAGCAGCGTTCACGGGGGAGAGGACCCTGTCAGCCGGAAAACGACCCTATGGCGGTGAACAGCCGATCCAGGTCTGCAGGCTGCATCTCGCCCATGTGTCCGATCCGCATGGACTTGCCTTTCTGCGGGCCGTAGCCATGGCTCAATATCAGGTCGGCCTGCTTCAGGAAGTCAATCAGGCCGTTTACGTCAAACCCGGCTGCGCCTTTCAGGGTAGTGACCGTAGGCGACGCATACGTATCGTCCACCATGAGTGTGAATCCATGGGCGCGGGCCAGCCGCCGGGCATGGTCCCGGAGCGCCGTGTGACGCTGCCAGCGTTGCGCCAGGCCCTCCGCGATGATGCGGTCCAGTTGGACTTGCAATGCCCGCATCAGGGAGATGGCCGGCGTGGCCGGTATCAGGCCCCGCACCAGATATTGCTCCATGTTGACGAAGTCGAAATACCATCCGCGATCTTGCACGGTGCGGGCCCTTTCCAACGTGCGATCGCTGACCGCCGCCAAGGCCAGGCCGGGCGGCGTCGCCAAGGCTTTTTGGGACGAAGTGAGACACACATCCAGCTGCCAGTTGTCCACCTGCACCTCGGCGCCGGCGAGCGAAGAAACGGCATCCACAAAAAACAGGGTATCGGGCGCAACCTGACGAATCCGGGCCGCGATCTCCTCCAGGGGGTTGAGCACGCCGGTGCTGGTCTCGTTATGCACCAGGCAGACCGCGTCCAGATCGCCGGCTCGCTGTGCGGCCGCCACCTGCTCTCCCACCCAGTCGGGTTCCAGGGCCACGAACCAGGGCCTTTCCGCTTTGATGACCGTGCGGCCACAGCCCACCGCCACGTCATGCCAGCGCTCGGCAAAGGCCCCGTTCACCAGGATCAGCACCCTGCCCCCTGTCCGCACCCCGTTCCGAATGCAGGCCTCGTGCATGCCGGTACCGGAACTGGCAAAGACATACACGCGACGGGCGGTACAAAACACGTGGCGCAATTTGCCCTGCATAGCGGCAAACAGGGCATCCATTTCTGTGGAACGATGCCCGATCAGGGGTTCGGCCTGCGCGGCCAACGCGTCTGCCGGCACGTCCATGGGACCCGGAATAAAGAGCCGTACCGGCGGATCGCCTGCCAATGTGTCGTGCATAACCGTTTGTTCCTTGCCCTGTTCGATACCGGTCCCGCCAACGGGCGCCACCGGGACCGGCTTCCAAGCCCGCAGGGCATTCTACAATTATCCACCCTTTCCTACAGGACAAAATGCCTTGCCCCAAGGCATTTGTAACGTGGCGCATTGAGGGCAGAGCCGCTTGTATTTTCCTGTGTACAGTCTGAATTTTGATCTGATTTGCCTCTGTCCAACGCCCTGGACAATATGGTCCATCCAAACAAACACACGGTTGCAGGGACAAACGGTTTGTTCTGGAACCGAATCCTGGCTTTGCGCTCAGGGCCTACGCATTACTCAGCTTCAACCGTGCGGGCAGACAGGCGGGATCCCCAGCGACCCGCGGGATCCCGGTCCTGGGGCCGCAGGTGGAGAGTCAGACGGCGCAGCAGCGCCCTGTGCGCGGCCCCGTACCCGGGCGTGGTCTGCCCCCAACGGCATATCCAGGACCCCGTGCCGCGCGTGCTCCATGCCCCAGGGGCGGGGATCGGGGCCACACCGGCGGTCCGGGGGACATGAGGGCGGCTGCCTGGGGCGACCAAGCGGGGAGACCGGGCACAGGGGACAGGGGACGGATCCTCCCGCGTCGGCAGCAGAGGCTCCCGTGTCCTGGACGCAGCCCCCATGCCTGCATTTTGGTGATGCGTTTGCCCTGCCCTGTAGTCGTGGACCAGGTATGCCATAATGGCGGAGTTCCGCAGCTGTATGCGGATGTTGTCTCACTCACCCTTGCAGGGAGTCCCAGGCAGTCTGGCCCTTGCGCAACCGGACTCTGCGCCGAAGCGGTCGCCATGACTCTTGACCGTCTGCCACAGGGCAGCGCGGTGGCTCTTGTATCCCCGGTCGTTGTCTCGGCCCCGGTAGCCGAAGTCGTCTACCCCGACACCGACGGTGAACCCTTGGCCGAAGGCACTGCACAGTACAGCGCGCTGACCGGCACGGTCGACAAGCTGCAGGGCCGCTATCGCACCCGGTCGGATGTGACCGTGATCGGCAACATGCTGGTCTACTACGAACAAGGCAACCCCCAGGCGTCCGTAGCCCCGGACGTGTTCGTGGTCTTCGGGGTGGAGGACCGGCCGCGGTCGTCCTGGTTGATCTGGCAGGAAGGCAAGGCACCGGATTTCGTGCTGGAGGTGGCTTCGGACAGCACGCGGCAGGAAGACGCGGGCCGCAAACGGGATCTCTATGCCCGACTGGGAGTGCCCGAATACTGGCGGTTCGACCCCACGCCTGACAGCCGCCTTCTGCAGCCACCGCTGATCGGCGAGCGGCTGGAGGCGGAAATCTATGCGGCGATTCCGGTCCGGTACCACGCGGCGCGAGAGTGGCGGGGCTACAGCGACGTGCTGGACCTGGAGTTTCGGACAGACAGTGGACAGCTGGAATTGTTTGATCCCGAGACCCAGACTCTGCTGCTGGACTGTGCGGGGCAGACAGACCGGGCCGACCAGACGGAAGCGAGTCTCCAACAGGAACGGGCACGCGCCCGGCAGCGAGAAGACCGCTTGCAGCAGGAAATCGCGCGGCTGCAAGCGCAGTTGGCAGCACGGGCCAGCCAAGAGTAAGCGGCCGCGCGGGCCCTGCGGTGGTTCCCAGATCATCGCCTCGTGATTTCCGCATGAAGGCCATGCCCGGGGCCAGCGCAATGCCCGCGCGGTCCTGTCTGCCTCCGTCCCGCCTGGATTTCCTGGGGCACTGCCGTGTTGCCCCTGCTCCGACAAGCGGGATATTCCCTGGCTGGCGGCAATGGCTTTGGACCATCTGCCAGCGACAGGCAATCGTGTATCTGGGGCCGGGCCTGTAGAATTAGGCGGCGGCACCCAAGGCCAGACTGCATCTGCTCTGCGCAGTCCGGTCCCACTGTCTCGCTTGCGCATTGCCGCGCGGAAATCGAATTGCCCCAGGAGAAACAGAGATGCAGGCACTGGTCTGGGAAGCCCCCCGCACCATGAACATGAGATCCCAGGACTTGCCCGAGCCAGAACCTGGCGAAGTCGTGATCCGGGTGGCATTCGCCGGCATCTGCGGGTCGGAACTGAGTGGCTATCTGGGCCATAATGCCCTGCGCGTTCCTCCCTTGGTGATGGGCCACGAGTTTTCGGGGACTGTGGTCGCCATGGGCGAGATGACAGATCTACAGGAAGGTGCGCAGGTCACCGTCAACCCTCTCTATTGTGCTGGCGAGTCCGAACTGCAAGCGCGGGGGCTGCATCAGCTGTGTCCGACGCGGCGGCTGATCGGCGCCCATGTGCCGGGAGCCTACGCGGAATTCGTGAAAGTGCCGGCGGAGACCGTGCATGAACTGCCCGAGGACATGTCGCTCCGGACGGGGGCGTTGACCGAGCCCGTAGGCTGCGGAGTACGCATCGGGGAACTGGCAGGCAATGTAGAAGGTCAGGATTGTCTGGTCATCGGCATGGGGCCCATCGGCTTGCTGTCGTTGCAGATGCTGCGCCGGAATGGAGCCCGCCGGGTCTTCGTGGCGGATCTCGACGAGCACAGGCTGACCATGGGGCAGCACTACGGCGGCGTTGCCGTCGATCCGCGTGCGCAAGACGTGGCAGAGCATGTACTGGCTGAAACGGACCAGCTGGGTGTGACAGTAAGTGTGGACGCCGTAGGGACCGGGACCACCCGGACGCAGTGTGTCGGCGCCGCCATGACCACAGGCACAGTCATTCTGAGCGGGCTCCACGAAGAAGTCAGTGAGATGCCCGCCGCCGACGTCATTCGCCGGGAAATCACGCTCCGCGGCGCCTTTTCGTATTCTCCGGCTAACTTCCGGCAGGCTCTGCAATTGCTGGACAACGAGGAAATTTCCCTGGAGCCCTGGATCGTGGAAGCCCCGCTAGCTGAGGGAAGACAGTGGTTTGAGCGGCTGGTCGCGGCACCGGGAGATGTGTCCAAGGTGTTGCTGGTGCCCGCAGCAGCCTAGGGCTGGTTCACACTACCTTCAACGCTTCGACCATGACCGCTGCTGTCGGCCCAAGCCACGGTGCCAAGGCCGCCCATGCACAGCATACGTCCCAATATCACCCATATCATTCACTGAAAGATGGTCATGAAACCCCTCCTGCGGCCGTAATGAAATAAGGATCAGGCCTGATCATGTGTCTCCGGGGTTGCAGGTTGTTTTGCATGGGGCAGTGGGCAAAGCTGACATTTCCCCAAAAATCGTGTACTGCCGGTTGCGCAACGGGAAAGCAAAGGGGATCAGGCCACCGCGATGGGAGCGTCTCCCGTTCACCCGGCGGGTGGATGCGGCCCTCATGCGAAGGAGGGCCGCAGGCCGCGGCGGCTTCGCGACCCCACGGCACGCCGTCTGCAACCGATGATCAAACCTGCCTCGGATGCAGGCCGACCGGCGCATGGCCACATGCTGTGACACACGGCAGGGCACCTGTCTGGCCTTCGTACAGGGGGGTGCCACTGGGATGATGCTCACATAATTCAGGGGTACGCCCTGGATGGCGGACTCCTCCCGCACAGGAGACAAACCATGAAGATTACGCAGTTGCAGGCGGTGCGTCTGGAAATCCCGGAGGTGCAGCCTCTGCCGGCGGGCACCCGCAGAGGCTGGTACCATACGGCGGAAGTCGCCAATCCGATGTCCCGGTTTGCGCATGTCAAGGCCCACCGGAACCTGTGGCTCCCGCGTTGGGGCAGTACCTGGTGCAAGGTCACCTTGGAAGACGGCACCTGGGGCCTGGGCTTGACCGGCCACGGCCGGGTCACCGCCGCGATCATCGACGATCACTTGGCCCCCAATCTGATCGGTCAGAACGGATTTGCCACCGAACGGCTGTCTGACATGATGTTTCGGCTCACCAAGCCCTATGGCACCATGGGTCTTGCTTCATATGCCATCAGTGCTGTGGACCTGGCGCTCTGGGATGCCAAGGGCAAGGCCCTGCAACAGCCCGTGTATAGCCTGCTGGGCGGTGACCCGAGCGCCGCCCTGCAGTGTTACGCGACGGGCAACGATGTCGACTGGTACCTGGAATGCGGCTTTGACATGTTCAAGTTGGCCTGTCCCTTCGGCCCGGTGGACGGAGTGCAAGGCCTGGCGGGCAATGAGGCTCTGGTGGCCGCTGCCCGAGACCAGATTGGTCCGGACAGGGAATTGATGCTGGATTGCTGGATGGCCTTCGATGTCGACTACACCTGTCGTCTGGCGCACAGACTGCGGCCCTACGGCCTTAAGTGGATGGAAGAGTGTCTTCTGCCTGAGGACCTGGGTGCCCACCGGGAATTGCGGCGGAGACTGCCTTGGCAGACGCTGGCCACGGGCGAGCACTGGTACACGGCGGTGCCCTTTCAGTGGGCCGCCCGCCGTCAGGTTGTGGACATACTGCAGCCTGACATCTGCTGGTGCGGCGGTCTGACCACTTGCCTCAAAATAGCCGCCCTCGCGGAGGCCGCGGGTATTGCGGTGATTCTGCATGGCGGCGGCAACACGCCCTTTGGACAGCATTTCAGCATTGCCCACGGCAATGTCCCGTTACTGGAGTGTTTCATGGGCACGGCCCCGGGGGTCGATCCGACCGCGGCGGCCGGCATTCCGGGTCAGGCAAGTCCCCGGGACGGATGGCTCACCCTGCACGATGCGCCCGGCTTCGGCCTGGAGATCGCGGAAGCGTGGGTCAAACCGTTCTTTGACTAGAGAACCCCCGCGCCTGCACCGGATGGTCCCAGGGCCAGAGAGCTCTACAATACTGGAGAGCTCTACAATACCCTTGTGCCCTTTGTCCTGTGCCGGACACGAGTCTCTGACTGTGTCCGCTCGCACAGGTTCCCGACACAGAGAGACAGTTTTCTATGGACATGCGACTGACGGAACATGAATTGCGGTTCTTTCGAGACAACGGTTTTCTCATCAAACGCAATGTCTTGGACGCGCAGCTGGTAGCCAAGGCAGTGGATGTGTTCTGGGAAAATGCCCCGCCGACCATGCAGCGGGACAATCCGGATACCTGGTACGGTCCCTTTCGCGCAGAACACGAGATCGATGACGGACACAGCTTCCGCAAGGGATTCCGCTGGAATTTCCGGGCCATCGATACCCAACCCTATATGTTTAGTCTGGTGCCCCACGACCCCAACATTGTGGGCATGGCCACGCAATTGCTGGGGCCGGATCTCGACCCGCCCAAAAGGGTCAGAGGCATCTATACCACCTTGCCCAGTCGGGACAGGACGCCGCGCGGGCATCACCTGCATGTGGACGAACACCCTTTCAATCTGGGGGTGGTGGCCTATCTCGGTCCCGTAGGGCCTATGGGCGGCGGGTTTCGCGTCTGGCCTACCAGTCATCGCTGGTTTTATCCCCAATATGAAACCCGGTACGAAGGGGGACGTCCTGCAACGTACGGTGAAATCCGGGCTTTTTTCGAGACGCAACCCTCGGTGGAATGCACCGGCGAAGCCGGGGATATCGTCTTCTGGCACCACCGTGTGGCGCACGCGGCCGGACACAATCAATCCACCCATATCCGGTTGGCCGTGCTGTACGACTTCCGGCGCAGCGACGTGGAGGAAGTGCAGGCGCAGCCTCCGCGGGAAAACATGTGGCAGGACTGGCCCGGCTGCAACAACCTGTCGGACTGAGTCCCCGATTTCTGCAAACCGGCTGTTCCCGGCCCGCCGGTTGCAGGCGTCTCGGGCCGGGACCGTTCTACCGGTCCTGCATGCGGCCGGCGCATATTGCACTATTGCACTTCCTGGAGATGTTCTGTTTTCCATGCGCAGCAACTACACCCTCGCCCGCGATGTCACGTACCTGAACCATGGCAGTTTCGGGGCTGTGCCCAAGGTGGTGCAAGCAGACTTTCAGCGGTGGCACGACCAAATGGAGGAGAATCCGGTCTTCTTCATGTGGCAGGTCGCGCCCCAGGCCCTGGGCCAGAGCCTCCACGCCCTGGCCCGGTTCATAGGCGCGGAACCGCACCGGCTCGGGTTCGTGTCCAACGCCACCCAGGGCATCAACGCCTTCGCCCGCTCGCTCCCCTTGACCTCAGGCGACGAAGTGCTGGCCACCAACCAGGAATATGGGGCTACGCAGAAAGCCATGATCTACTACTGCCGCCAGAAAGGGGCAGAATATGTGGTGCAGGAGGTGCCCCTGCCGGCCCGGGATCCGGACGAGTGGGTGGACGCCCTGTGGCAAGGGGTCACGCCGCGGACCAAGGTCATTTTCTTCAGCCACATTACGGCACCGACAGCCCTGACATTGCCGATCGCGAAAATCTGTGCCCGGGCGCGCGCCGCAGGCATTCTCACGGTCTGCGACGGCGCGCATGCGCCCGGGCATGTGGACCTGCACCTGCAAGACTGCCAGGTGGATTTCTATACCGGCAATTGCCACAAGTGGTTGTCCACGCCCCGGGGGTGCGGCTTCATCTATGTCGATCCCCGGCACCATGACCTGGTCGAGCCGCTCATTGTCAGCCACGGCTGGGATCCCGCAGCCCGCAGCCGGGCCCCCTTGCATGACTATTTCAGCTGGCAAGGCACCCTGGACCCCTGTGCATTCCTGACCTTGCCCAAGGCCATTGACTACCTCCACAGCATCGACTGGCCCACAGTGCGGAAGGAACTGCACGCCTTGGCCGCTCCCTTTCGGCTGCAGTTGGCCGACCGGTTCGATACCGAACCACTGTGCTCTGAAGAGGCGGACTGGTGGACCCTGATGTTCTCGACCCGCCTGCCCGCCGGCAGCGCGGCCCGGCTGGGTCAAACCCTGTGGGAGAAGTACAAAATCATCGTGATTCTGAACGCGGGCGCGGACTACGACACACTGCGGGTTTCGGTCAAGGAATACAACAGCGCGGCCGACCTGCAGAAGCTGGCTGACGCCTTGGCCACGGAACTGCCGTCGTAGCCGTTCTGTCAAGTTGGTGGCAGGGGCGCACCCGCCACGGCAACCACACCTCGCCTGCTACAGCTCTATGCGCCGGCCTTCCTTGGCCGCCTGATAGGCGGCGTAGATGATGCGCGTCACTTCCAGGCCCAGCCGACCGTCACAGTCAGTGGCTTCGTTGCGCAGGGCCGCCGTCACAAAGTGGTGGCACATGGCCACGTGCCCGGCACTCCAGTCCTCGTCCGGGAGGGCCGCGTTCCAGCCGGCCGAGGTGCTGGCCTTTTCGTTCAGATAGGTGTCGGCAAAGACCTCCTGCGTCGGTGCATACAGCTGCACCAGATTGTGGGGACTGATGTTGCATTGCAGGCGGCTGTTGGACAGGAACACCTCCAGCCAGCTTTGCATGCCTCCCAGCACATTGTCCGAGGCGAAGGCCACGCCCCGGGAGCCGTCGGAAAATGTCACAATGGCGGTGGCCCACGTCTCCACATCCTGCCAGCCCTGGGCGATATCCCGGCAGTCCGCGCCCTGCTGGCGGGCAATCCCGGAAAGATCGCCGACTTCGGCGGTAACGGCAACCGGCCGGATGACGGGGCCGCCGCGGGCCCTGCTCTCCTGCTGCTTCAGATAGACCATGGCCCCGATGGGATGCGCTCCCAGGCGCAACAGCGCCCCGCCGCCCGTATACCGCCAGATCTTGGAATAGGGGGAGTGGGAGCCGTTGTGACACTCGCCGCCGCGCATCTCCAATATGGCACCCCTGGAACGACCAACGAGGTCTCTTGCCTTTTGCAGTGAAGGGGCAAAGATCCAATTCTCGCCGTACATCAGTTGTACGCCCCCGCGGTCGGCGGCCTCCACCATCGCTGCTGCGTCTTCCACGGCTTGCTCCCGCATGATGGCAGGGTCCCGCTCCGCAATCTCCACATCGGTAGCCGTAGCTGGCAGATCCTGACCGACATACGCGGTCAGCGGCTTGGTGCAGACAATGTGCTTGCCGTGCGCCGCCGCCGCTTCGCTCACCGGCCGATGCAGATGGTTGGGGACACACAGGTCCACGATGTCAATGGCCGGGTTCTGCAGCAGATCCCGATAGTCTCCATAGGCTCCGGGAATGCCGTGTTTGCCGGCGAAGGCCTGCGCACTGGCGGCAGTGCTGGCCGCCACCGCGCCTATGGTCACTTCCCGCCCCGGCAGTTGGGCATAGCAGCGTACTCGGGTCTCTGCCAGGAATCCGGCTCCAATGAGGCCAATGGTCACGGGCTTGGTCATTCGTCACTCCTTGCACAAGAGGGTTGCAGTCAGGATGATTACATTTTAATTTGAACTCAGTTCCTGCGGGACAGACTGCGGGCGCATGCCATGATCTCCGAGGAGATGTACATCATGTCTGCCTGCTTCCCCTCTGGATCCCCGGCCTGGCGCAAGAGGACAATCCTCGCATGGCACGCGCCCGGCAACACCAATTGCGGGACATTCCGGTCCTGAGCGGGCGGGCCACGATGGACGGGGCTGACAACCGGGGCGCAATGGCGGATTTGGGTCACGCGCACAAAAAGAGTAGCAGCAATTTCCAGAGCTACCGCGCGGGATTCCCGCCTACGACACGATCGGCAGGATCTGGGCGTGGCAGGATGCACGCCAGTGCAAGGCCGACTCTCGGGACAGGATGCGGTCGGCCCTTGTCTGCATACACTGGCCCAGCCGTGGGCGGCGGACCAAAACCGGTCCATGCACTTTGCCGGGCAGCCCCCTTGCCCTATAATAGGCATGGAGCACGGATGGCTCCACGGTATTGGATTGATATACATCTGGGGAGGTGATGCCAATGGACAGTTATGACAGTAGTCAATCGTGCATGGTAACCTCGCCTCTAGTCCGCTAGAGGCCGGTTGTCCGCACGGCAGAGGGACCCTCACCCTGGTGGGGGTCTCTTTGTATACGGGGGCACATCACCGGCACAGACAGTTTTTGGAGTGGCGTTTGACGCCACACAGTACCGGAAAGCCCACCCATCACTCTCCCAGGAGCAGCCCATGACCTTTTGCGAGCAGCAACCGTACGGGGGCTGGCAACAGGCCCACCGGATTGGCAACGACCATCTGGAAATGGTGGTGGTATCGGAGATTGGACCACGCATCATGCATCTGGGCCTCCGCGGCGGCCACAATCTCTTCCGCAACTTGGACCAGGAGCTCGGGCGCACCGGCGGCGAGCAATTTCGCCTGTATGGCGGACAAAGGCTGTGGGCGGCGCCCGAGAACGAAAAGGATACCTACTACCCCGACAACATGCCCGCGGAATTCCGGCAGTTGACTGCACAGGTCTTTGTCGTGACGGCGCCTGTGGAAGACACCACCGGCCTGCAGAAACAAATGCGCATTGCGCTGGCTCCAGACCGGCCGGCCGCCACGGTAGTCCACACCATCTTCAATCGGGGTGCGGCCCCGCGTGTATTGGCACCATGGGCCTTGTCTGTAATGAATCTGCATGGGACAGCCATAGTGCCCCTGCCCCCCTTCGGATCGCATGCCCGGAACCTGGCTCCCGTCAGCCCCCTTGTGCTCTGGGCCTACACGGACCTGACCGATCCGCGCTGGACAGTCGGCAGCCGGTATGTCTTGCTGCAGCAGGACCCGTTGGCGGGACAGCCCCAGAAACTGGGGCTGTGTACGAGTCAGGGCTGGGCGGCCTACGTGCTGGACTCCGTGCTGTTTGTCAAGACTTTCGGCCATGATCGTGCCGCGGCCTATCCGGATTTCGGGTGCAATACCGAGCTTTATACGGACCACCGCATGCTGGAAGTCGAATCTCTGGGCCCTTTGACCACGGTGGCACCCGACGCGTCCGTAACCCAGACCGAGGAATGGCACCTTTTCAGCGGGGTGCCGGCTCCCGCCAACGACCGGGATGTCGAAAATCACGTGCTGCCGCACGTGGAGGCCGCGTTGCAAGCCCGGGCCTGAAACCCGTGCAGCTCTCCGGCGGGTCAAACCCCCGGCAGGTCAGTCCTGCCAGAATTCCGCCAGCGTATCCCGCACCTCGAAACCCAGAACTTCCCGCAACTTGGAGTGCCGAAACCGGCGGTGCGGCATGTCGGCGCTGACGTTGAATTCCTCGTAGGGACCGGGCAACGTCGGCACTTCCACGGCCCGTTTCAGAGCCCGTCCCGAATCTTCCCAGGAGACGGCAAAGGGTGGTATTTGCTGTCTCTGCCCGGGTGTCACCAGCCGCCAGAAAAGCATGACGGCCACTTCCAGGTCGTGATGTTCCGCGAAGACCCGCAGGGCTTCCTGACCCAGATACTTGGTATGGTGATACAGGTAGGCTAACGGCCGCGCCGGGGCTTCGACCGGTACATCATAGTCCCAGATATAGCTGCCAAAGCCCGGGTCCATCTGTTGGAATGGGCCGGTCTGGACGATGCGCCGAATCCCGTGTTGCACGGCCCCCCGGGCCACATCGAAGGCCCCCGCCGTGTTGACGTGAAACGCTTCATGCAGGCGTGGCCGCAACACTGAGCAATTGACAATTGCATCCATGTCGGCACAGGCCGCGATGACCTGCTCCGCACTGCGCATGTCCACAATGCGATGCTCATGGGGGGCCGACAGGTGCGGGGTGACCGGTCGGCCCCGTTGCAGACCGTCGGCGCTGGCTCTGATGTCTTCTATGCTGCGCAGATCGCACAGACGCAACTGGTAGTCCTGCTGCATGGCCTGCACCGTGGCCGCTCCCATGGGGCCACCGGCCCCAAAAATGACCACTTTCCGAATGCGGCGGTGGGGTATAGCCCGGGGCCGGGCAGGGTCCGGGCGCACCGCCGCCGATACCCCGGAGGCCGGCGCGGGCCCAATTTCATGCCGGGGCTTGTAGGCAAAGGGCTCGACAGCACTGATGGCCCTCTGCTCCCCGCCCGTTTCATGCTGCATCTTGATCTTGGCATGGGGGCCCGGGGCCGCAATATGGAACAGGCACCAATCGGGACGCGTGGAATTTCGCATCCGGGACGCGTCAAAGTGCAGGGCTCTGTCTATCGCGTGCAGGGCATCGTCCACGTGTACCCAGCGGGGATCAAAGGCGGCCTGTGCCATGTCTGCGGAGTCGGCCAACTGGCCAAAACGCAGACATACGGACATCATTTCGCCCGTCCGGATCGTTTCCCGCAAGGACAGTTCACTGAGCCACGGGATCAGTTCCGCGAGTTCCGACGTGGGCCGGGGGCGCCACACCTCGTTGACCTGCCAGTTTGCGGGCAGGCGGTCAAAGAAGGCCAAGGTGCTGCCCAGGATGAAGCGGTCCACCCCCGCGGCCTGCGCGGCCAGCGCGAGATTGTACAGGCCACACAGACTGCGATACACCTGATCATTGGCCTCGATGGGCTGATCCACCGGATAGGCCAGCGGGTCCAGATGCAGGACGCAGTCCGCACCGGTCACCAGTGCGGTCACTTGGGTGGGGAGCAGGAAATTCACGGGGCGGATTGTCGCGTCTCCTGCGTCCCCTCCCGCCGTGGATTCATCCCAGTCGGCCAGGACCAATTCCAGGTCATGGCGTCTGCCCCAGTTTGCGGCCAGGTACCGTCCCAGACGGGACCGGGCCCCTGTCACCAGCAGTTTCACTGTCTCACTTGCCTCTCGTCACCTGTGTTTCGATCCTGCCTGTCGCGTCAGAACCGGGTGTAATAGTCTATGCCGGCCCCGGTGTGGCTGCGGGCGCGGGTCTCGACCCGGGTGGCGTGCCGGACCAGAACCTCCTCGTTCAATTCAATGCCCAGTCCGGGCCTGGAGGATGGCACATGGTAGCCCGCGTCCCATACCAGCGGTTCCTGCAGGACCTCAGCATGGAATCCGTCCCAGGTCCCGATGCCCTCCTGGATGAGAAAGTTGGGTGAACAGACATCCAGCTGAAACGCGGCCGCCGCCCCTACCGGTCCGCCGTAGAGATGCGGCGCAATCTGCACGTACTGGGCCTCCGCCATGCCGGCGATTTTCTTGGCCTCCATAATGCCGCCCGAAATGGTCAGATCCATTTGCAGAATGGCCGCCGCCTGCTGCGCCAGCAGATCCACGAATTCGAACTTCGAGAGCAGCCTTTCCCCGGTCGCCACCGGGATGGAGGTGGCCCGGGCGACCGTAGCCATGGCGGCAATGTTTTCGGGAGGCACGGGTTCCTCAAACCAGAGGGGATCGAATTCGGCCACGCGTTGGGCAAACCGAATCGCGCTGTGCGGCGTGAACTGGCCATGGGTGCCAATGAGAATGTCGCAGCGGTCGCCGACGGCTTCCCGGACTTTCCGGACCACATCGGCCGCGTACCGGAGGCCCTCCAGCCGGTCGCAGGTACGCGGGTCCACGGGATCGAACTTCACGGCCGTGAACCCGCGGTCCACATAGGCCAGCGCCATTTCGGCCGCCTTTTCCGCCGGGTCCCCGGCGCGCCAGCCGGTCAAATAGGAATAGGCCCGCAGGCGTTCGTGAAACCGGCCGCCCAGCAGGTTGTAGACGGGTTGCCCATAGCATTTGCCCACGATATCCCACAAGGCGATCTCCAGGCAACTCAGGACGGGCGCCGTGAGAGGGCCCATGCGGCGCACGAAACGTTGCTCGTAAATGGCACTCCAGATGCGTTCAATCTGCGTCGGATCCTGCCCCAGCAGGTACTGCTCCGCGATCGAGTCGATCAGCGGCAAGACTGTATGATCCATGCGCGTGTGATACGTGGCCTCGCCGACTCCGGAAATGCCCTGATCCGTACGGATCTTGACAAACAGCCAACGCGGCCCACCGGCATGAGGTGGGGGAGTGTCTACCAGAAAGGTGTCAACGGTATCGATGCGCATGGCAAATTTCCTTCCGGGGTCCTTGGCAAGCCGGAGCCCGGATGCAGAACCCTGACAAGCGAGCGCGGCATCTCCAAACCCAGACTACTCTCTATTATCTCTGCAATACCGTAATTCGACCAGGGCACATCCTGAAGAGCCAGGACGATCGTATGCTGTCACTCCGACACCGTATATCTCTCCTGTGCCTCTCACCGGGCCGCAGGCGGCCGGGGCCTTGCTCTGCGCGCTCGCCATCGCATGGTCCAAGGTGCAGGTTGAAACGGGATGCGTGCTAATCTTGGGGGAGTGCAGCCGGATCGCCTGTCCCGCCCTGCATCGGGCAGGGAAAGCTCCCGTCCCCGGCTGGACAACCACGACTCCAAGGAGAAGATACTGTGACTGCAACAGAGCACAACAAAATCGCGGTGATGTGTTTTGCGAACAACGTGCGCCTGGTAGCGGCCGGGTGCAAGGAGTTGACTCAGGCCCAAAGCCTGATGCCCATGCCCTTTGAGCACAACTGTGTCAACTGGTCTCTGGGCCATCTTTTGAATTACCGCAAATTCATGTTGAAGGTGTTGGGGAACGAAAGCCTCAATTGGTCCAAGGAGCTGGAAGACATTTACGATACCGGCCATACTGCGGCGGAGTCGGCACAGGCGGCGGCCCAGGGGGCCACGCTTGAGCAAATGTTGACGACGCTGCAGGAATCCCAGAAATTGATGAAGGCCGTCCTGAGCACCCAAGACCTGGCCGACTTCACGGAAGAGCACATGTTCTTTGGCAATAAACCGACTGCAGCCGGGTCGATCATTGAATTTCTGCTCTGGCATGAATCAACCCACGCCGGCGAAATCACCGTCCAGGCGGCGGCCGCGTTGCAGGCAGACGCATAACGCCAGCTACAGCGCCGAAGAAAGTGTCGCATACCTGACTTGACTGGCCACCGGTGCCCGCAAATTCCGGGTCGCCCTGTGCGGCCTCCTGCGGGTCGCGACTGCCGGGGGCAGCCCCCAGCCTCGACATACAAAAAAGGGGTGCTCCGCGGAGCACCCCTTGATGACTTTCAACAGACGGCAAGATAAGGTCAGGCCGCCATTTTGAAGGTGCCGTACCGCGCCTGGCTGTTGGCCCGCGAGACGTGCAGAAACGCTTGCTGGGCGCTGTCATGGTTGGCCGCACTGCCCATCCAGACCTGCAACACGGGCTGTTGCAGGGCCCGTCCGTAGGAGAAACTCAGCTCCCAGGGATGAGCCCCCATGGCATTCATGGCATTCAGATTCAGCGTGGCCTCGTCCGGCGACTGCCCCCCCGACAGGAACACGATGCCCGGCACGGCAGCCGGCACGGACCGACTGTAGGCGCGGATCGAGGCGACAGCCACTTCCTCGGGGGTGGCGACGGTACCACTGGCCTTGCCGGGAATGACCATGTTGGGCTTGAGCAGCGTGCCTTCCAGTTCCACCCCATGCTCGTGCAGGGCGTGATAATGACAGTGCAGGACCTGGGTAGTCACCTCCTCGCACCGGTCAATCGTGTGCGCGCCGTCCATCAGCACTTCCGGCTCTACAATCGGCACGATGTCGGCTTCCTGGCACAGGGCGGCATAGCGGGCCAGCGCGTGGGCATTGGCCTCGATGCAGCGACGCGAAGGCAGCACGTCGTCTATGGCGATGACGGCCCGCCATTTGGCAAACCGGGCCCCCAGTTGGCTGTATTCCGCCAACCTGTCCCGCAGGCCATCCAGTCCTTCCGTGACACTTTCACCGGGACAGCCCGGCAGCGGATGGGCCCCCTTGTCTACCTTGATGCCCGGAATCACGCCCTGGGCACTCAGTACCTCACTCAAAGGCCGGCCGTCGGTCGCCTGCTGGCGTATGGTTTCGTCATACAGGATGACGCCGCTGATGCTCTCTTCAATGTACGGCGCGGTAAAGAGCAGCTCACGGTAGGTCCGGCGATTGTCCTCGGTGGATTCCACCCCAATGCTGTCAAAGCGCTTTTTGATAGTGCCGGAACTCTCGTCCGCGGCCAGAATCCCCTTGCCGGGAGCAACCAGGGCCGCCGCCGTGGCGCGCAAAACATCGCTGTTCATTTTCTTACCTCACAATCCCACAATCCCGATCGGCAGCCGCGTCGCTGCCTCTGAGGGCCGCTCCGATTCCACCTTGCAAAGCCAGCAGCCATTATAGCGCGGAGCGGGCTGCACACCCCATGACCGGAGCCTAAAACAATCTTCCGGTCGGGCATCCGGTCTCAGGTATCCGGTCGGCAGCACTCTAGACGGTCAGCGCGCTGCGGGCCATCATCTTGCCCTGTTCCGTCAGGTGTATCCAGCGTTCGTCCCGGATCTCCACAATGCCCTGGGCCTGGGCCATGCGCAATATGCGGGTCGCGAACGGCACGGACCAGGCCAGATGCCGTTGCAGATGGTCCACACGGTTCTCCTCCCCTTCCGGTCCCGCATCCAGATGCTGAAACAGATGAATGGACAGCATGCGAATCGCGAATTGCCATTTCTGGCGGCGCCGGCGCAAGGTGGCCGCCACCAACCCCTTTTGCGGGGCCGCCAGCAGGACAATCCCCAAAATGCCTGCCATGGCCAAGGTCATGGCGCCTCCGATGGAAGCATCCACCAGGGTGGCGATCCCGAATCCGGAGACCGCGCTGAGGAGACTGACCCCCAGGGCCAGCCAGAGCATACGGGACAGGGACGTCGTGAGCAGGGACGCCGTGACCGGGGGCACGATCATGAAACCGATGACCAGGATGGAACCCACCGCATCAAAAGCGCCTACCGCCGTGATGGAGGTCAGGGCCACGAGGCCGTAATGCAGCAATGCAGGCGCAAAACCCAGGGCCAGGGCCAGGTCGGGATCGAAGGTGGAGATCTTGAGTTCCTTGAAGAACACCACGATGAGCGCGGCGTTGAGGACCAGAATGCCGGTGAGCTTCCAGAGGGCCAGGGGGCCCAGAGCCACGCCGCCGATGCGGAAACGCTCGAACACGGCATACACCAGATCACCCTGGAAGACCGTATGCTCGTCCAGATGGGCATCCCGAGCCAACAGGGAAATCAGGAGTACGCCCAGGCTGAAAAGGGCCGGGAACGTGATGCCAATGGCCGCGTCTTCCTTGATGAGACGGGTGCGGCCGAGCAGTTCAATCAGTATCACGGTCAGCACCCCGACACCGGCCGCTCCCAACACCAGGAGGGGATGGTCGTATTGTGAGACGACCAGGAAGGCCATCACGATCCCCAGCAGGACAGTGTGGCTGATGGCATCGGTCAGCATGGACATGCGGCGCAATACCAGGAAGCAGCCCGGCAAGGCACAGGCCATCCCCACGACCATGGCAATCAGCAGGATCTCGAATTCCAGCCTGGACATGCTATAACGCTCCCGCACCCGGTGTTTTCGATTCGGTCACAGTACCGCGCGCGGTCAGCGACCCGGTACCATCCTCATCGGTGCGCACCAAACCGGCAGACTGCAAGCGTTCCGGCACCGGGCGGACATTGCCCCGCCCAGGCCCCGCCCGCCGCATGACTTCCGGACTGTGGCCGTGCCGCGTCCGTCCCTGCCGGATCCACAGCTGCTGCAGCATCGCCAGCACCTCATTCCTCCTGTGCCCGCGACGGGCGGCGGCGGGCCTTGAACCACCGCCAGATCAATCCTCGGGCACGCCCGAACAGCAACGAGCCCACCGTGGCGCCGGAGAGACAGAGCACAATCACGGGACCGGTGGGGATATGCGGCCCCAAGGTCGATACGACTGCGCCCGCGGCGCTGCTGAGCGCGCCCAGACCGGCTGCGATCAGGACCATGTAGCCCATCCTGTTGGTCCATTGGCGGGCGGCGGCAGCCGGCGCGATCAGCAGCGCGCTCATCAGGATGACCCCCACCGCCTGCAACCCCATGACGATGGTCACCACCATCAGGGCGGTGAGGAGCAATTCCAGCCCTCGCACGGGAAGCCCGGCATGGAATGCGAATTCGGGGTCGAATGCCACTACCTTGAATTCTTTCCAGAGCACGGCCAGAATCAGCAGCACGGGCACCCCGGTCCAGACCAGTACCTGCACGTCGGCGGCCACCAACGCGGCCGCCTGACCAAAGATGAACCGGGACAGTCCGGCCTTCTGGGTGGTGGGCATGTCCTGGGCGACAGACAGCAGAAAAACCCCCGTGCCAAAAAACAGGGCCAAGGCGGTCCCCATGGCACCATCCCGGTGAATGCGGGTATGACGGTCAAGCAGGAAAATGAACAGGGTGGCCGCCAGTCCGGCACACGCGGCCCCCACCATCAGGAGACCCATCGCGCGGCTCTGCCACAACAGGAAGGCCAGTACCACACCGGGCAGCGTGGCATGGCTGACTACATCGCCCAGCAAGCTCTGCCGGCGCAGCAAGGCCAGACACCCCAGGCTGCCGCTGACCGCTCCAATCCAGGCCGTACCCAGTACCACATTCCGGATGGTGTAGTCGCTCCAGGTCAGCCAGGACCAATCCATGAAAACATTCGTGCAAGCAGGATCTGCAGCGGGGTCCGGGACACGCTCATACGGCCTGTACCCCGTTTCCGGTGACCGGGATACCGTAGGCCTGATTGAGATTGCTTTCCGTCAGGGTCAAGTCCATAGGACCGCTGGCAATCTTGCGCAGATTCAGCAAAGTGAGCCAATCAAAGTACTCTTGTACCGTCTGCAAGTCATGATGGACGACGACCACCGTCTTGCCCGCAACCTGCAGATTCTGCAGGACAGCCACGATGGCCTTTTCCGTGGTGGCATCCACGCCCTGGAAGGGTTCGTCCATAAAATAAATGTCGGCATTTTGAATCAGGGCCCGCGCCAGAAAGACCCGTTGCTGCTGTCCTCCGGAAAGTTCGCTGATCTGCCGTTCTGCCAGGTCGGCCATGCCCACTTGCGCCAGCGCCTCCATTGTCTGCTGGCGGTGCTGCGGTCCGGGACGGCGCATCCACCCCATCTGGCCGTAGGATCCCATCAGGACCACATCGCCCACGCTGGTCGGGAAATCCCAGTCCACGGAACTGCGCTGGGGCACATAGCCGATCCGTTTGCGCTGTTCCCGTACCGGGCGGCCAAAGATACGCACCGTGCCGGCTACGGGTTGCTTCAGACTCAGCACTGCCTTGATCAGGGTGGACTTGCCGGCCCCGTTGGGGCCCACGATGGCCATGAGCACTCCTGCGGGCACACTCAGATCAATGTCCCACAGCACAGGCTGGTCATCATAGGCGACCGTCAGATCGTGGACTTCCAGGGCCGCCCGGGGCATCGCTGTTCCGTTCATCGTTCCGCCGTTGGGGTCAGGGCGTTGAAGATGGTGAGGGTATTGTGCTGGAGCATGCCCAGATAGGTGTCCCCTGCGCTGCCCTGCGGTCCCAGGGCATCACTGTACAGCTCCCCGCCCAGCTGTACGGCCCAGCCCTGGGCCGCGGCCGCCGCCTGTACAGCTCGCACCGCATCTTCCGACACCGAGGATTCGACAAACATGGCCGGAATTCGCTCCTCCACGATCAGGGTGGCAATGGCCTGCACATCAAAGGCACTGACTTCGGTTTCGGTGCTGAGACCCTGCAGGCCCACATTCTTCAGGTCCGTCAGTTGCGCGTAATAGCCGAAGGCATCGTGGGCGGTGACCAGGTACTTCACCGGCAGATTCTCCGGCTTGAACATTTCGAGGATCAGGTGCTCCGCCCACATGATACGGTCCCGGATCACTTCTGCATTGCGATGAAATGCCGGCTGATCGCCCTGGATTGCCCGATCCAGCGATTCGGCCATGAGGTGTGTCGCCGCCGCCCACAGCGTGGGACTGTTCCAGATGTGCGGATCGACGACGCCCTCGCCGCTGTGAATGAACAGGGCCTGGAATTCCGGTTGGGCCATGAGTACATCGCCCACCGGGATTACACAGTGGGTCTGGGCCAGTTCCGCCATGGCCTTCAGCATTTGCGCTTCCAGGTGCAAGCCGTTGTAGAAGATGATATCGGCCTGGTTCAGGGTTTCGGCATCCCCCAGGGAGGGATTGAACAGATGGGGATCCGTGCCCGGTCCCAGCAAGGTGCTGACCGTGATGGGAACTTCGACCGGTGCAATCTGCCGGCTCTGCGCGGCATCGGCGGCCGCGGAGTCAAAGTCTCCCGGTGTCCACAAAGAGCGGCGGGTCAATGTGTCCAATGTCCAGAGGGTGGCATCCAGGGGTTTCAGGCCCGCGATCATGGACACCACATCGCCAATCTGGCCCGTCGTGGCCACCACACGGACTGGCTCGCCCGCGGCAAATCGGGCATTGCAAGGGTCTTGGCCCGGGTTGTCTCCGGGCCCCGCAGGCTGTGCTGCACATCCGGAGGCCATGAGAAGCAGACCCAGCAGCACTGCTGCGCGCAGGCTCCGCGCGCCGGCCGACCGGGATCCGCTCCAACGGTGGACCGGTTTCTGTTGCGAGTGCATAGGCTGTTCCCGAGGGTTAGTCAATATCTTCATCTTCTTCGGAGACCACGATCAGACAGGCCACCTCGTGACTGACGAGGTCTTCCCTGTCGTTAAGTTGCAGCCGCAGCGGACCGTTCAGGGGCTTGCGTTCCAGAATGGTCACCCGGGTTTGCGGCCGCAAGTCGATACTGCCCAGATAGGCCAGCATCTCCCGATCCTGCGTCAGCACCCGCGTTACGGTGCGCGGTGTGTGCTGCGGCAGTGCCACCAGCAGTTGCGTGGAAGTCGCCGGCATGATCCCGTCCTTGGAGGGAATGGGATCCCCGTGCGGATCGGTACTGGGCCCGTGCAAGAACGCATCGATGGCATCCTCCAGCACTTCATCCAGATCGTGCTCAAATTTGTCGGCGATCTGATGCACCAACTCCCACGGTATCGCCAGAGTCTCGGTCAGAAACAGTTCCAGCAGCCGATGATGACGCAGCATCTCCAAGGCAATCATGCGGCCCCGCTCCGTCAGTTCAATCTCCTGATACCGGTGGTAGACGAGCAGATCGTGCGCGCCCAGGCGTTTGGCCATGGCCGAAGCCGCGGCCGGCGAGACATCCATGGCCGCGGCAATTTCCGAATTCGTGGCCGCTTTGCCTTCACTGGTCAGCAGGTACGCCGCCTTCAGGAAATCCTCCTGCACCCGTGAGGCTTTGGCTTTACTCATGAGATCAACACTGGTGTATTCATAACTTGCTTTCCATTATATCATAACTTAATCTGCATTAACTTAATTAATGTCAGTACCGAAAATCCGTGGGTGATTGCGGATACCGGGCCATGGCCGCACGCGGCGGACACAGTACCTGACGTCCGCCGCGGTCTGGGTGCGAGGGGCAGCTTGGCATAATGGGGTCGGGAGACCGCCCATCATCACTCTCGCCATCGCAACGATTTCCAGCAGGCCATCCCCATCATGCAAAAACGCACCCTTCCCGGTTTTCTGCAGGGCCACCGCCTCTGGCATCGGCTCGGAGTATTTCTGTGTCTGGTCGCGATAGCAGGACTGTTGCCGGACACGGGCGCTGTCCCCTTCCCGGTGCAGGCGCAGTCCGCCTCGGGGACCACGTCCACAGAGGCCGCAACGGCGACACCGGAACAGTTCTGGCAGCGTCCCGCCCCGACCCGTCTCATCGTGGAGCTAAGTTCCCCGTCCCTGGCCGAAGCCTATGCTCTGCACTCCAGCCTCACACCCGAGGTCACGTATTTCGGGACCGTTGCGCCTGACCTGCAGTCCTACACGTTGTTTCTGCGCCAGGAACATGTGGCCTTCAGCCTGAATGTACCGGAAGACCTGCCGGTCCGGATTTCCCGTTATGTGCCGGAGGGAGAGGCCACGGCGGATGCACTGGCTTTTGACCTCATCAAGAACGCGGTCATCCTGGAATCCCTGGAAACACTGACTCCGGTACAGCTGCAGACGCTGGAGTCGCTGCCCCAAGTCAAATATGTGCACCAGGATCTGCCGGTATATCCGCAACTGTACGCGGGACCGGCCCTGATCCAGGTCGGTGCTCCATGGCAGAACGCGCCCGGTGGCAGACCCCGGGCGGGGCAAGGGGTTCTGATTGCCTCCATTGACGGGGGATTGCACAAGGACGCGCCCATGTTTTCCGGGCTCGGCTTCGAGTATCCGGCGTGGATGCCCAGAGACGGTCTGGGCATTGTCCGGGCCAACAACGGCAAGATTGTGGTGTCCCGCACGTATTTCAGGGAGTGGGATCCACCCTTGGCCAGCGATCACCTGCCGTGGCCGGGCAGCGGCACCTCGCACGGCATTCATACGGCCGCCATCGCCGGCGGCAACCTGGTCCACGGGGCAGTGTGGGAAGGACTGGCTCTGGATCCCCTGAGCGGCATTGCCCCGGGAGCCTGGCTGGGCAACTACCGCGTTCTGTATCGCAGCAAACAGGGCAGTCAAATCTTCTTTACGGCCGAAGGAGTGCGGGCCCTGGAAGACGCGGTCGTCGACGGCGCCGACATCGTGGTAGGGGCATGGGGCATTGGACCCAGTACCGCCAGTGCCCCGAATGACTTTCTGGACTCTGCGCTGGTCAACACCGCCCGGACCGGTGTCTATGTGGTCATGGCCGCCGGCAACTATGGACCGCTGCCCTTCTCAGTGGCCAATCCGTCAGATGAATACCTGTCCGTGGGCGCAGTGACCACGCCCGGCTTCCTGCTGGACGGGTACCTGGATGTTTCCGATGCGGCCGATCCCGACCACATGCTGTTGCGGCTGCAGTTTGCCCCGGCGCGGTTCGGACCGGAATTCCCCCAAGGCGCCCGCACTTCGTATCCTTTGGTGTCGGGTCATGCTCTGAACGCCGCCAATGTACACGGCTGCCGGAGCTGGGAACCGGGATCACTGGACGACCGCATGTTGCTGGTGGCGCGGGGCTTTTGCACCTTTGCCGAAAAAGTGGCCCACGCCAGCCAGGCCGGTGCCGCAGCCGTAATGGTATTCAATCATGCCGCCGGCGGCGACCAGCTGCTGGAAATGGTAAAGGGGCCGGCGGAATTCGCAACGCCCCTGCCCTCCCTGTTCGTCAGCCACAGTGCAGGCCAGGCGCTGGAAACGCTGGCAGCGCGTTCCCCGCACCCCTTGTTCGTCCACGTTTCCACCATACCGGAACAGGCGAGCAATCAACCGTTCGTGATACCGGACTTCAGCGGGCGAGGGCCTACGGCCGCTGGCGGACTGAAGCCCGATGTGGTGGCACCCGGCGTGCACATTCTGTCTCAAGGATATGGCTCCGGCAGGCTGGACAGCGAGCGGCACATGGGATACGGCCAGGAAACCGGCACCTCGATGGCGGCGCCGTTCGTGGCAGGTGCGGTGGCTTTGATCAAGGAGCGGCATCCACACTGGACCTCCGACATGATTACCTCCGCGCTGATGTCCACGGCCCAGTACGAGGGGATCACCAACAGCGACGGCTCGGTCGCGCAGCCTACCGACATGGGAGCGGGTCTGGTGGATGTGGAGCGTGCCCTCGATCCTGACGCTTTTCTGATACCGGCCAAAATATCCTTTGGCCGGGTCCGCGGCCTGGAGGGCATCCAAAGTCAGGTGCTGGACGTGATCAATGCCGGGAGTGACCCTCTGACCTTGCACCTCGCCGTGGAACAGCTGGGGAGCGCTGGCCGCAGTGCCCTGGAGGCCTTTCACGTGCAACCCCGGACCATCTCGCTGTTGCCGCGGGCCAGCACCAAAGTCACGGTGACGTTGCAGCCGGAACATGCAGTGTCCCCGACCGGGTATGTGCAGGGTTATCTGGTGCTGCGCGGCGGGACTCAGGAACTGCATGCGCCGCTGTTCGCCTGGCTGGACTTGCCCCCGGCGGCATCGGAGATTCTGCTGCTGGATGCGGACTTGAGTCCCGCATATCCGGACTACGGACCGCAGTACACTGCGGCGCTGGATGAACTGGGGATTGCCTACGAATATTGGGATGCGGCACAACAGGAGCTCAAGGTTCCCGCGTATGTCCAAAGCCAGGCGGCTCCGCAAGCCATCCTGATTTTTACCGGAGAGGGCCACAGGGCCACGGCGGATACCATCCCGGTCCCTTTGCCCTTTGCTCCGCATGACCGGAAAATTCTGGCAGACTACGTGGCCGCAGGAGGTTCACTTCTGGTCATGGGACGGAACGCGGCCGAGTTTGTCGCTTCCGCTCCATTGCAGGCCTACTTGATGGGCACAGCCCAGCCGCAACTGCCTTCTGCCGGGACCGCCATCCCCTCAGGCCTGATGGCCCAGTCCAGTCCTGCAGCCCCCGACCTGTTGCAAGGATTGCATTTGGACCTGAGCACGGTCTCTCCCATCCGAGAGACCGTAGCGTTGCTGTCTTCCAGTGATGCATTGCCGACCACCACCGGGGCCCGCCCGGTGCACGCGCAGGCCACGTTCAGCCAATCGGCTCTTGCCGGATTCCTGGAATACGACCTCACCTTGGAAGCTCCTGCCGACACCGTTGTCTCTGATGTCTGGTTCTACCGGCAACAGGATGGGCAGCAGATCCGGGTACAGGACCTCCTGCCGGGTCCTCATCTCCTGCCGGTGTTCGGCACTTGGCGCTGGCAGGGCCAGGTGGAATTGTCCCAGCCCCTGGAAACGGCCCTGTCCCAAGGGCAATTGCACCTGGCCCTGCGGCTGGAAGGTACCGCGGCCGTCACTCTGTCCGGACAGGTGGTGGCACCGCCTCGTCTGGCGCTGGGCAGTGTACAGAAGAGCGCCCCTTACATCCTGACCACCGCCCCGGGACCCGATGGGCAGGTGCCTTTCCTGGATCTGCGGGCTGACGGGTATACGGACTCGGCCGTAGTCGGCATTGCCAGTGACTTGCGACAGGATCCGGCCTATACGCCCCGGCATGGACGCACCGTCTTCACCACGTTCGGACTGGAGCAGATCAGGGAGACGGACTCCCATACTTCGCGGGCCGGCTTTTTGCAGCAGGTGCTGGCTTTTTTCGCCGAAAAAGCGGCAACACCGTCGGATTGATGGGCTTACGTTCCGCTCCAGATGCCCCGGACCCGGAAACGGGCTCGTCCCGGTACAGGACAGCACCGACGTCAAAGGCTCCCGCCACAGGGAGTTGGCGCATGCCCAACCCGGTTGTAGTCTGATGCAGTCCCCCATCCCGTTCCGTATGGCAGGCAAGTCTTCCGATCCGGCAAAGGCAGGGGTGGCAGCGTCCTGTATCAGCTTGTATCAGCAGACTACCGCACGGCCGGCACACACAGGCCGGGAATCCACATGCGGTGAGGCATACCCGCCGCAAATAAAACACGATTGGCCCGCGGGCCGCGGCTCTTCACGGATACGATCCCCTGGATACCGGAAAAACCGCCTGCACGACGCCCCTCCAGCTTGGGCCCGAAGAGTAGCCCCATGTGTGGCCACCCTGCAGTCGTCCAGTCTCATAACCGGCGGCGGCACTGGCAGGGCAGCCTGGTCCAGCCCTCTCAGGTGCGGACCAGGATACGGCCACAGCTGGGACAGAACAGATACCCCTTGCCGTTGCCCAGAGGGGCCGTTGACACGCTGGTCGGCAAACTCATGAAACAGGCATCGCAGAAGGAATTGGAAATCGTGGTGACGGCTATGCCGTTCTTGCGCTTGAGCAGGTCCTCATAGACTTCCAGAGACTCCGCATCCACATTGCCCGCTTGCGTTTTTCTTTCGGCATTGAGTTGACGCAACTCCGCGGCCATGGTGGACTGGCGCTCATCAAATTCGTCCTTGGCGATTTGCCATTGGGCATCCCGCTCGGCCAAAGCCTCCTGCCGCGGCCGGAAGACCTTGTGTTTGTCCTCGTACTCCAGAAGTGCCGCCAGCGCCCGCTCTTCCATGGAAGCCTTTTCCCGCTCCAGCTCGGTAATGATCGCTTGCAGGGCCGCAATTTCCTTGGGATCGGTCAGACCGACCGTTTCCAGCAGATTCCGGTTGGCCTCTATCTTTGCCTTGATGTTTGCAACCTGAGCCTCGGCAGCCTTCTGACTGTTGCGCAGGCCCTCCTGTTCCTCCTGCATGGCCACTACATTGGCACGCAACTCCGCCAGGTCCCGAGGTTCCTTAAGATCGTCCAAAGACTTGCGGATATCCTTGACAATCCTTAGGCGGCGCAGGTCAATCTGTTGCAATTCATACAACTTTTCAATATTATTTGACACACGTAACCTCGTCTGAATGCTCGTGTGCATTATAGCACCTGGACGGAGATCCACTTTGGGAGCATGCCACCTGTGCCGCTGCTCTGGCCCGCGCCGCTGATCCGGAGCCGACAGGCATATCATCGGTGCGGCTCCATCGGCATTTTCCCGATGCCGATCCTGCCCCCTCCGGCATCCCGGCCGGGCCCGGCCAGGATGACCGGAGGAGATGCTTCCGGTACAATTTCAATCGTGCCACCGGCGCTGCCAGCAAGCCATGTCCCATCTCAGACCCCGCCGTCAGACCCAGAACTTTCTGGAGTTCATGCTGATCATCATTCTGATTACGATTGTGGCCTTGTCGATACTGCTCATCATGGGCGCGGACCTGCGGCTTTTCATCAACGATCTGCTGTCCAGCTGGTTCCCCCAGAATCCGGAAGGCCCCTAGACCCCCCGCCCGGCCTTGACCGCGCGCAACTGCAGAGACTCCTGCCGCGCGGCCCGGCCCGGCGGCAAGGCGCTCGCTAGCCGCAGATTTCCTTGATGAGCTCCCGATATAGCCGCTGGCCCCGGTCCAGCTGGGCCAGCGTGATGTATTCGCCTACCGTGTGGGCATGGGCTATGTCGCCCGGGCCCCAGACTGCCGTTTCCATCATCGGGCCGTAGACGGACGCTTCGGTGCCATAGGGCACGGACACGGCTTGCGCGGTCCCGGAAAGCCGGCAGAGCCGTTGCATGAGCGCGCCGTCTTTCGCACCATAGAAATAGCCGATGTCCGTGCGGGCAGTCTCCAGCCCGTGCGCGGCGGCCCGGCGCTCAATGTAGGCCACAGCCGCGTCAAATCCGGATTCCGGCATGTTCCGTACCGACAAGGCACAGCGCGCCCGGCGCGCTGTGACATTGGACGCCGTATCGAAATCGGTGACCGTCATGTTGAACCCATTGGTAGGCGGGTCGAACTCCTCGTTGCGAAAGCGCGTGTCCTGCAGAAAGATCCGTTTCAGCGCCGTCATCTCGGCCATGAACGGAGCCAGGCGGAATGTGGCCGAGTCTCCTTGCTCCGTACTGGAATGCGCCGCCTTGCCGTACGCGGTGACAGACAGAAAAGCCCCTCCCTTGTGGGCATACACCGGTGCCATCAACGTCGGCTCGGTCACAATGCCGAACTGCGGCTTGCCGTCTGCCAGCAGGCGGGATTGCGCCGCGATGTGCTCCGCCCCCTGGTGCCCCACTTCCTCGTCCGCGGAAAATACCAAGTACAAAGGCTTGCGCAGACGAGTCCAGTCAAACTCTGCCGCGGCGGTCATGGCGGCAGCCATCGGCCCCTTCATGTCGCAGCTGCCCCGGCCCACGATCCGATCCGACTGCACGGCCGCCTCAAAAGGATTCCAGCCCGACAGGCCGGGCACGGTATCAGTGTGGGTCAGGAAGGCCAACCCGCCGGTCCCCTGTCCGACGCGTGACACCAGGTTGTGTTTTACGATCCCCTGCACGTCCGTGTAGGTCAGAACCTCTACTTCCAGGCCCTGACGCTCGGCCCACTGGCGACAATAGGCAATGATTTCGGCATTGCTGTCTTTGGACACGGAGGCAATATTGATGAGGTCACAGGCAAGGTGGACCGCTGGGGTGGTCACAAGGCAATCTCCGTATTATGGACAAGGGGAAGTATATCCGAGAAGCAAGGCAGTGCGGCTCCAAAGTGCAGGAAATTCCATACCCATCCGGAGCGGCATCGGCCTTGGCGGATCCGGAACGATGCGAGCCGGACATGTCCTCCGCGGCGCCAGGTCACGCGGGACAACACACGCCGGGCTCCACCGCGGCATACGCCGGCCGTTACGCCCCATGGGATCCCAGGGCCAGTTCCTGGGCCAAGGCAGATATCGCTGCAAGACAGTCGGACTGGCCCGCGGCCTGGACCAAAGCGGAGCCCACGATCACGCCCTCGGCCAGCTGGGCGACGGCCGCGGCCTGCGGGCCCGTGCTGATACCAAACCCGATACAGACGGGAGTATCGGTGTAGGCGCGGAATTGGGTTACCAAATCATTGAGGTAGGCCGGGACCGTGGCCCGGGCGCCGGTGATCCCCGACACGCTGACCAGGTACACGAAACCCGTGCTGTGCCGGGCAGCCAGCTGCATCCGTTCCGGTGAACTGGTAGGCGCGAAGAAACACGGCAAGGCCAGCTGGGCCTCCCGGCACAATCCGGCCAGCTCGCCCGCTTCTTCCGGTGGCAAATCAGGCACCAGCACACCGTCAAAGCCGCTCTGCACAGCGTCCCGGACAAAGGCTTCCAGGCCATAGTTATATATGGGATTGAAGTAGGTCATGGCACAGAACGGCTGCGTTACGCCGGCGGCGCGCAGCTCGGCCCCCATTTGCAGACAATCCCGAGTCGTCGTGCCTCCTTCCAGGGCCTTCTGTGTCGCATGTTGCACGGTAGGGCCGTCCGCCAGCGGATCGCTGAAGGGAAACCCGATTTCCAGGATGTCGGCCCCTGCCTGTGCCATCGCCTGCACCAGTTGCAAGGATTGTGCCCGCGTGGGAAATCCCATGGGATGGTACGGCATGAAGGCCGCTGTACCCTCGCCCTTGCGGCGCTGCAGGGCCTCTTCAATGCGGCCCAGTCCGGTGTGCGCGGTCAATGTCGGGAACTCCTTGTGCGGGACCATATCACGCCAGCTCCCGCATCGCTACATCCAGATCCTTGTCTCCGCGTCCGCTCAAATTCAGCAGGACCACTTCGTCCTGGCGCAAGGAAGGCACAAACTGCAAGGCATAGCCCACGGCATGCGCACTCTCCAGGGCCGGCACAATCCCTTCCCATTCGCACAGCGCCTTGAAGCCCGCGAGCGCTTCGTCGTCGGTGCAGTAGTGGTACTCCACCCGCCGGCGATCCCGCAACAGGGCATGCTCCGGCCCGATACTGGCATAGTCCAGCCCCGCCGAGATACTGTGAGTCAAGGCGATCTGCCCGTCTGCGTCCTGCAGTACATGACTCTTGGTGCCGTGCAGCACCCCCAGACGGCCCTTGCGCGGGTCGGCAAAGCGGGCGGCATGTTCGCCGCTGGCGATTCCCTGGCCGCCGGCCTCCACGCCTATCATGCGGACACCGGGATCCATGAGGAAGGCATGGAAGAGACCGATGGCATTGCTGCCACCGCCCACGCAGGCAATCAGCACATCGGGCAAACAGCCGGGGCCCACCGCGGGATCCAGCATTTGCGCCCGGGCCTCCTGGCCGATGACCGCCTGCAAATCGCGCACCATGACAGGATACGGGTGCGGTCCCAGAGCACTGCCCAGCAGGTAGTGGGTGGTGCGGACATTCGTGACCCAGTCCCGAATGGCCTCGTTGATGGCATCTTTAAGGGTCTGGCTACCGCTGGACACTTCCCGGACCTCGGCCCCCATCAGGCGCATACGAAACACGTTGGGGGCCTGTCGGGCCATATCCACCGCGCCCATGTACACGATGCATTCCATGTCGAGCAAGGCGCAGGCGGTGGCGGTGGCCACGCCATGCTGTCCGGCCCCGGTTTCGGCCACAATCCGCTGTTTGCCCAGCATCTCCTTGACCATCAGGGCCTGGCCCAGCGCGTTGTTGATTTTGTGCGCGCCGGTGTGCGCCAGGTCCTCGCGTTTGAGATAGATCTGCGCTCCGCCCAGTCGGGCACTCAAACGCCGGGCATGGGAAACCGGGGTCGGTCGTCCTACGTAGGTACGCAACAGCCGTCGGAATTTGGCCTGGAACTCCGGATTCCGGGCCGCGGTCCGATGCAGTTCTTCCAGCTCCTTGAGCGCCGGCATCAGCGTTTCCGGCACGAACTGGCCCCCATAGGGCCCGAAACGGCCCTGGGCATCGGGATAAATGTCGTTGTATTGGGACTCGGTGAAGGCCGCGGTCACAGCGGTGGACATGGGCACTACTCCGCAAAATGTTGATACAGTTGGCTGCGCATGGTTTCCAGGGGCGGGGTTTGTCCCGTCCAGATTTCAAACGAGCGGGCACCTTGGAAGAGCAGCATTTCCAGGCCATTTATGCAAGTGGCCCCGCGGGCCCGGGCCTGCGCCAGAAACCGGGTCTCCCGCGGGTTGTATACCAGATCGTAGGCAATCAGCGAGGAATGCCACGGGAAATCCTCGGGTACCGGAGAGGATGCGACATGCGGAAACATCCCGACAGATGTCGAGTTCACCACCAGCGACACCTCGGCTGCCGCCGCCGACACCTGTTCGGGCCGGGTCAAAATGCGCCATTCCATAGGGGGCAGGCAAGGCGCAAGACCGGTCTGCAGCTGCTTCGCCCTGGCCACGGTCCGATTGTATACCGTCAGATGTATGCAGCCTGCCTGTGCCAATCCATACGCCACCGATCGGGCCGCACCGCCTGCGCCTAACAGCAGGGCACGACGGCCTTGCAGGCTGCCCGCCAATGCCTGCAGCGGAGCCAGAAACCCGTACACATCCGTATTGTCTCCGGCAAGGGCCGCGTCGGAACCTATCCGCAGCGTATTGACGGCCCCCACCGAGCGGACGGTGCCCGACGCTTCGGACAAATAGGGCAATACGTTCTGTTTGTAGGGAATCGTGACGTTGGCGCCCCGGAACCCCAAGGCCGACAGCCCTTGCAGGGCCTTTTCGATAGCGCCGGCCGTGGGCTCCACCGGCAGGGGCAGGTAGACCCAGTCCAGATTGGCTTCCCGAAAGGCCGCGTTGTGCATGCGGGGGGAAAAACTGTGCTCCACGGGCCAGCCCAGCAGTCCCACTTTTTGGGTGGATGCCGTAATCCGGTCAGTCACGAGATGCCACTTCCTGGATACTGGCCCCCAGTTCCTGCAACACAGCGGCAAAGCCGGGAAAACTGTCGGCCGTCACCTCGCTCTCATGGACTATCGTGTCCTGGGCCGTCAAAAGACCGGCCACCGCCAGCATCATGGCCAGCCGATGGTCGCTCTGACTGTGCACGGCCGCGGCCTGGAGGGGCGTAGGTCCGTGGATCAGGAACCCGTCCGGTCGGCCTTCGATGTGGGCCCCGAGCCGCTGCAGCTGACGCACGGTGTCATCAATGCGGTCCGACTCCTTGTAGCGCAGCTCCCGGGCATCCCGAATGGTGGAGGTCCCTTCGGCCTGCGTGCAGGCCAGAGCCAGCAGGGGCAGTTCGTCGATCATGCGCACAATGTCGGTGCCCCCAAAGTCGGCGGCTTTGAGCGGAACATGCGCCACTTCCAGGTCGGCTACGCGCTCTCCCCCTTCCATACGCGGATTCCGCGGCGTTATGGAGGCTCCCATGGCAGTCAACGCATCCATCAGTCCGGTGCGCGTCCTGTTGCACCCGACGTTCAACAGCCGCAGACAGCTATCCGGCACCAGGGTCCCGGCTACCAGCAGAAAGGCCGCGGACGAAGGATCGCCCGGTACCTGCATGTCTACAGGCTCCAAATGGGCCGGTGCCTGCAGGCATATGCGGGAGTACCCGCGTGGCCGCTCCCGGTCCCCCACCGACGGCATGTTTTCTCTCTGCACTTCCAGCCCCATGGCCTGCAGCATGCGCTCCGTGTGATCCCGGGTCGGGCCAGGTTCCGTGACGGCGGTTTCCCCTTGGGCAAACAGTCCCGCCAACAAGATGCAGCTCTTGACCTGGGCGCTGGCGACGGGCAACGCATAGGCAATACCATGCAGGCCATCGGCGGCAGGGACAAAGGCCAGTGGGGCGTACTGGTCCTGGCTGCGTCCATGAATGTGGGCCCCCATGGCCTGCAACGGGGTGAGAACGCGGCCCATGGGGCGGCCACACAACTGTCGCGTGCCTGCGAGAATGCTGTGAAAGGGCTGCCCCGCCATGATGCCGGCCAGGAGGCGCATGGTGGTACCCGAATTCTGGCAGTCCAGCACCTGCTGCGGCTCCTGCAAACCTTGGAGGCCGACGCCGTGCACCCGAATGGCCTGGGGCCCATCGAATTCAATCGAAACTCCCAGCTCGGTCATGACCCTGATGGTGGCCTGGCAATCCTTGCCGTCCAGGAACCCCCGAATATGCGAGGAGCCTTCGGCCAAGGCCCCCAGCAGCACACTCCGGTGGCTGATGGATTTGTCTCCGGGAACGCGGGTCGTACCGCGCAAGGATGGGGTCGGGCCCAAGCGCAGATGCATCATATGGCAGGCCTGTTGCGCGCGGCATAGGCCGCATACCAGTTCATGCGGGTTTGCCGGTTGGCAGTCAGCTGCTTTTCCAATTCCTCTTCATTGGCCTCGTCCAGCAACTGGCGCAAGTAGGCAATCTCCTGCATGAACATCTCCAGATGCTGACCGATATTGGTCCGGTTGGTCATCAGAATGTCGAGGAACATGCTGGCCTCACTGGCTGCGACCCGGGACGTATCCCGAAATCCGCCGGCTGCCAATTCCCAGACGCCTGGCTCCTGCCGGGCTACCTGGGCGACGGTCCGGACCAAGGCGCTGGACACCAGGAAGGGCACATGACTGATGGCCGATACAATCCGGTCATGTTCGGCGGCCTCCAGTGACAGAGGATGCGCCCCCACGGCCCTCACCAGCTGGGAAAAAAGGTCCACAGCCGCCGGACTGGTCCGCGGCAACGGGGTCAGTACCCAAATGGCATTGGCAAAAAGGCCTGCTTCGGCAGCATCGAAGCCACTGGTTTCTTTCCCGGCCAACGGATGAGTGGACAGGGGCTGCACAGGCGCGGGCAAATCGGCCAGGGCCTGGGCGACGGCGCTGCTGGTACTGCCCACATCGGCCACAATCGCCCCGGCCTTGAGACTGTCTCGGATCTCGCCGATCTGACGCATCGCCACGCGAACAGGCGCTGCCAATACCACGATGTCGGCCCCGGCAATCCCGGACAACAGGCGGGTCGTCCCTTGATCGATGACGCCGTTCTGTATGCCTGTGGCCACCGTTTGCGAAGAACGGCTGATGCCGCGCACTTCCCGACAGGCGCCCAGTCGGGTCAGGTCCATACAGAGACTGGCCCCGATCAGGCCGAGCCCGACTACCGCTACGCGGCAGTCGGCCAGTCGGGCGGGCACCCCGGCACCGGAACGGCCCAAGGGGCTGGTTGTTTCATTCACAGGGCAGCTGGGGGGTTCCGGGAGGCTGCAATGCCGCCACACCGGTGCAGACGATGGCTACAGTTCTCTGCCTACCGCATGCGCCACGGCCCGCATATCGGTCATCAGCTGCTTGAACTTCTTGAATTTGAGACTCTGGGCTCCGTCGCTCATGGCTGAGGTGGGATCGGGATGGATCTCAAGCATGATACCGTCCGCCCCCGCCGCCACGGCCGACTTGGCAATCGGCGCCACCAGATCCCAGCGGCCCGTACCATGCGATGGATCGGCAATGATGGGCAAATGGGTCAGTTGCTTCAAGGCCGGAATGGCATTGACGTCAAAGGTGTTGCGCGTGTAGGTCTCAAAGGTACGAATGCCGCGTTCACACAGCATGACGTTCATGTTGCCCGCGCTGAGAATGTACTCGGCACTCATCAGCAGTTCTTCCAGCGTACTGCTCATGCCCCGCTTGAGGAAAACCGGCTTGCGGGCCTTGCCCAGGGCTTTGAGCAGCGCATAGTTCTGGGTGTTGCGGGCCCCCACCTGGAAAATGTCGGTGTACTCCTCCACCAAGGGGATGTCTTCGCTGTCCATGACTTCGGTGATGATGGCCAAGCCGGTCTCTTCCCGGGCGGCCGCCAGATACTTGAGGCCGGTGACCCCCATGCCCTGAAAGCTGTACGGGGAGGAACGCGGTTTGTACGCGCCGCCGCGCAGGAACTGGGCCCCGGCCTCCTTGGCGATGCGCGCACATTGCAGAATCTGATCCAGACTTTCGACACTGCACGGACCGGCAAAGACCGCGATGCGCTCGCCCCCGATGTCATAGCCGTTGACCGAGATGATACTGTCCGATTCGGTGAAATCCCGACTGGCGGCCTTAAAGGGTTTCATGATCCGAATCGTTCTCTCCACACCGGCCAACACTTTGAAGGAATCATTGTTCAGTTTGTGTTCATCGGCACCGATGATGCCAATGATCGTGCGGGCCTCCCCCGTACTAATATGCACATTGAAGCCCTCGTCTTCAATCCGTTGGGCGACCTGCGAGACTTCTTCCGCACTGGCCCCCTGCTTCATCACAACGATCATCGGACAGCATCTCCTTGACTTTCTGAATCTTGACCCACAATAACAACGGACAAAACAGCATCACGGCTGAACCATGTCAACCGCAGATCCGGTGGCGGCCGGATAACTGCCCAAAACCTTCATATAGGTGGTGCATGCAGCCAGCCGGGACAGGCATTCATGCACCGTGTCTTCCTGCCAGTGCCCCTGAAAGTCCATGTAAAAGTTATAGGTCCAGCGTCGGGTCCGGCTGGGAAAACTGCTGATACAGCTCAGATTGATGTCCAGGTCAGAAAAAATCTGCAAGGCCTGCAGGAGCGCGCCGGGAGTATCCGCCACGGAGAACAGCAGAGAGGTCTTGCTGTTCGGCCGCGGCCCCGCCTCGGCCCCGCCCACAACCAGAAACCGGGTCTGATTGCTCTGATGATCTTCGATGTCGCGATCGGCAATCTCCAGACTGTAGTGTTCGGCCGCGTAGAGGCTGGCGATGGCGCCGTACCGGGGATCCGGGTTCTCGGCCAGCGTCTTGGCAGCTCCCGCGGTGTCATACCAGTCTTCGGGCGTGTAACGGCAGTGCGCGAGATAGGCCCGGCATTGCTCCAAGGCCTGGGGATGGCTGCGCACAATCTCTACGCGCTCCTTGCCCCCCGGCACCACCAGCAGATTGTGGTGCACGGTGTACAGTGTTTCGCCAGTGGTTCTGAGGTCATGGTCCAGTAGCAATGAGGTCGCGCCGGTTACGGAGCCGCCCAGCGAGTTCTCCAGCGGCACCATGCCGCAGTCGGCGGCCTTTTTCTCAACCTGTTGGAACAGATCCGCCAGGGTGCGGCAAGGCAATATCTCCAAATCCTCCACATGGACAAAGTGCTGGCGCAAGGCCTCTTCCGAGTAGGCCCCCTGCTCGCCCTGAAACGCCACAATCATGGTCGTTCTCCCTGCTGCCCCATCTGTTCTTCCACCCACTGTTCCAGCTGCGCCAGGTCCACATCCGGCAGTTCCGACTGATCGGGGCGCAGCCTCACGGCATCGCCCAGGTAGACATGGTGGATTTCGTCTTGGGATTTCGGGGTATTCCAATGCAACAGGATGCGGATACAGAACGGCAACGCATCCGGGACCGGTATTTCATGCCCGCACAAGAGCGGCACTTTCATCCACCCCAGTTGGCGGGCTGCCGTAGCCGGGAAAATGGCCGTGAGATCAGGCGTGGTGGTGAAAATGGCCGACGCGACATCTTCGGCCGCTATGCCGTTCAGGCGGATCATGAACGCCAACAGCTGTCGCGTGGCCGCCAGGATTGCCTGACTGTCGTCACAGCAGGCGGTCGTGGCTCCGCGAACCCCTCGACAAGTGACGGTACCCATAACTTCCTGTTCTCCCGAACCGGCTTCGCCGGCACAAAAAAAGGCGCTCCGCTTGGACCGCCTTCACTGCACTCAGACTTGCTTTGACCTATGGTCGCCGGTTCATCCTAGAGCTGTGAGGCACTCCTTGGCGTATGTAAAAAAGCCATAATAGTAGTAGTCTGCTTCCACACGGGCGCCATGGGCCGTGGAGCAGCCGCCCGCCCGCGCCATGCCCCGCGGGGCTGCAGATTGAAGACGGAGTTCGATTCCCCTGCACATGGAGAATACTGTACACCCTGCCGCGCAGATTGTCCAAAACCAAACCGGTCCTGACACCGGGAAAAGGCCGGCCGACTTACCGCAGTGCCGCGTTCGCCGTCTCCAGTTCCCCGATCAGTTCATCCGCCGAGGTCTGGAGCATGTGGCGGTCGTACCCGTCCAGCGGGAGCCCCGGCACTACGGTCACTTCAGTATGGGCAATGGTCACCGGAAAACTGAAGAAGATCTCAGGCGGCATGCCGTACAGGCCCTGGCTCCTTATGCCCATGCTGACGAACTCACCCGCGGGCGTACCCCAATACCAGTCCCGCATATGATCCACCACGGCCTGGGCGGCACTGGCCGCACTGCTTTGGCCGCGCTTTGCGATGATGGCCGCCCCCCGGTTCTGGACCGTGGGCACCAGCACGTTCCGGATCCAGTCCTCGTCCCGGAACACAGGCCAGCGGCGGTGCCCGTCAATTTCGGCATGGGCAATGCACGGGTATTGCGTAGTGCTGTGGTTGCCCCAGATGGCCACCTTGCGGACCCGATCAAGGCTGACCCGGGCCTTGGTCGCCAGCTGCGCTACGGTGCGATTGTGATCCAGCCGGGTCAGCGCCGTGAAACGGGAATCGGGAATGTCGGGGGCGTTCTGGCAGGCGACCGCACAGTTCAGGTTGGCCGGATTGCCCACCACCGTGATCCTGACATCAGGGGCCGCATACTCGTTCAAAGCCTGGCCCTGCGTGACAAAGAGCGGAGCGTTGTCCTTGATCAGATCGCTCCGTTCGGCTCCCTGGGTGCGGGGCTTGGACCCCACCAGCACGGCCCAGCTGGTGTCTGCAAACCCCTCCCTGGGGTCGGCGGCCAGCCGGACGGAGGTGAGCAGGGGAAAGGCGCAGTCCTCCAGCTCCAGTGCCACGCCTTCCAACGCCGGCATCGCCGGCGGGATTTCCACCAGGCTCAGGGCAATCTTCTGCTCCGGGCCAAAAACGGCGCCGGCGGCCAGCCGGAAGACTAGCGCGTACCCCACATTTCCTGCCGCACCGGTCACTGCCACCTGGATCGGTTTTGCCATCGATACATTTCCACACTGATCGGCCCTGGAAGATCCAACGCAACTCGCTCCCGTGACAGCCACGGAAGTTGATAAAGTACTGGCTGAAGCTACCCAAGGTTATGCCATCTACGCCTGAAAATGCCAAAAACGGCGCCGCTGTCTCTCTCGTCTGAACGCGCCGGAAACGGGGCGAAAAGGTAAGATTCCGCCGGAAGACCCATGATTGAAAAAATTGGCCGTCGGTTGCTGGCCCGCGTGGAGGAACCGGTAGTCGGCTTCCTGGTGGCCCTGCACCTGACCCCCAACCTGCTCACCGGGAGCGGCCTGCTGCTGGCCATGGCTACAGGGGCGGTGATCGCGGCCGGTTATCTCCGATGGGGCGGCCTGCTGTTTCTGCTGGTCTCGGCGTTGGACAGTCTTGACGGCCTGCTGGCGCGCCACACGGGACGCGTGACCCAATTCGGCAGCTGCTGGGACAGCACCTGTGACCGCCTGTCGGAAGCCTTTGTCCTGCTCGGGCTCCTGATTTTTCTGCAGCGGTTCGGCGCGTTGAATCTGGATCTGGCGTGGAGCCTGCCTTTGGTCTACGCGACCATGGCCGGCTCCCTGACCGTGTCCTATGTGAAAGCCCGCGCCGAAGGCCTGGGCCTTGCCTGCAAGACCGGCTGGATGCAACGCAGCGAGCGCATACTGGTGCTGGGTCTCTCCATGGTCCTCGGCGTGGTGGACTGGATCCTGATCCCGATGACGGCGCTCCTGTTCATCACGGTCGGGCAGCGCCTGGCACATGTAGCCGACCAGGATGCCCCTGCCGATGACCCCATCCCTTGATTCGGACCCTGAATTGACCTAGACTGCTAACATGCAGTCCGCGGTATTGTCGCCCTGTTTTTGGACCCAAAGTGCAAGAAAAGATTGAGAAGGCTCTGCTGGACAGAGCACTGGAAGGCAATGCAGAGGCGTGTGAAGAGCTGTTTGCGCTGTGCCTGCCACACATTTACCGCTATATCCTCGCGCGCGTCCACGATCAGCAGCTGGCGGAAGATCTGACCGGTGAAGTGTTCCTGAAGGTACATCAAGCCATCGAAAAGGGGGCGGCCTGGAAATACACGTTTACTTCGTGGCTGTACAAGATCGCCAGCAATCAGATCATTGATTACCAACGCCGGGACAGCAAGTTCACATTCAAGTCCATTGACCAGCATGAATATCTGCCTTCCGAACAGCCCGACCCCCTAACCTCGGCGCAAGGGTGTCTGGAAGCGGAATCGCTGCGGGCCGCCATTGCGCGTTTGCCCAATACGCAGGCCGAAGTGATCAGTCTGCGGTTTTTGGAACAGTACAGTGTGCGCGAAGTGGCCACTTTGCTGAACAAGACCGAGCTGTCGGTGAGAGCCTTGCAATTTCGCGGCATCCGCGTGCTTCGAGAGGCCATGGTCAAGGAAATCGGGTAGAATGCCCGGCATGTCCTGCCTGGGGGATTAGGAGCGATCGAGTGCGGCACAGCGAGGAATTTTTTTCACCGGAGGAACTGCGGCTGGCCGAGCTGTTTGACACAGCGGACCGGCTGTCGGAGGATGCACAGGCTCTGGACCGGTTTCTGGCCTCTCTGGACCCAGGAGACAGGGCCGAGGTAGTGTCCGCGTTGGCTTGTGCCAATGCCTTGCGTATGGCAGGCAGCGAGCCTCCTCCCGCGATGACGGGCACGGCCTGGGAGCGGATTCTGGCCGCCCTCTACCCGGAGTCCGCGCGGGATTCCGCACCGGAGGATTACCTGGACCACGGTCCGGGAGCGGGAGCAAAGACGCAGCAGGAGCACCCGGATTGAGCAGGAGCACCGGCCCTCCGGTCTGTGCCTCGCCACGTCCAGGACCTGAATACAGTCCTGCCCGGTGGCGCGGGAGCTGCCTGCATTGCGGGTTTTGGTCTTATAATGGTGGGTTGGCAGGTACGACCTGCGGTTGTGGTTGTGACTATGGTTCGGGAATTCTTGTCGCGCCTTGTTTGATTCGCTCTCCCTAAAGCTGCAAAGCGCCTTTGACCAGTTGGGTCGCAAAGGCCGGCTGACCGACAAGGATATCGACGACGGCCTGCGCACCATTCGCATGGCGTTGCTGGAAGCCGATGTCAATTACAGGGCGGTCAAGGCATTCATGGCCGCGGTGCGGGACAAGGCGATCAGCACAGATGTGCAGCGCAGTCTGACCCCGGGCCAACAGATCGTCCAGATCGTCCATGACGAGCTGGTGCATTTGCTGGGGACCGCGGCACCGTTGAATTTTGGCGGACAGGCCCCGCATGTCCTGGCCCTGGTGGGCTTGCAAGGTGCAGGCAAAACCACCATGGCCGCCAAACTGGCCGTGCATCTGCGCCGCAAGGGTCACGCGCCGCTGCTCGTGGCCGCGGATGTACAACGACCGGCAGCCATAACGCAACTGGTAACCCTGGGTAACCAGATTGACGTGCCCGTATATCGGGAATACGATAGCAAGGCCGTACTCAGAATTGTCAAGGCCGCCCTGGCCCAAGCCAGGGCGAAGGCCCATACCGTGGCTATACTGGACACAGCCGGCCGGTTGCAGATTGATGATGAAATGATGGGGCAACTGGCCAAAATCCAGGCGCAGATCAAACCGGCCGAGACACTGCTGGTAGTCGATGCCATGACTGGCCAGGAAGCCGTCAATGTAGCCCAGGGATTTCATCGCAGCATCCCCCTGACCGGGGTAATCATGACGAAGACGGATGGCGATGCGCGCGGCGGCGCGGCCCTCAGCCTGCGCTATGGTACAGGCATACCCATCAAGTTTCTGGGGACCAGCGAAGGCATGAACGGGTTGGAGACATTTCAACCCGAGGGCATCGCACGGCGCATACTGGGCATGGGCGACATGCTGGCCTTGATTGAAAAGGCGGAAAGCATGGTCGATGTCCAGGAAGCGGAACGCCTCTCGCGGAAAATGGCCGGAGAGAGTCTCGACTTCGAAGATTTTCTGACGCAAATGCGTTCGATGAAAAAAATGGGCGGACTGCTGGACATTTTCAAATTGGTGCCGGGAGCACAACGGCTGGCGCAAGAAGTCGACGAGGAAGAGCTGAATGCCAAGTTGGCCCAGAGCGAGGCCATCATCAACAGCATGACCCGGCAGGAGCGGCGTATGCCGCGCCTGTTAAACGGCAGCCGCAAGAAGCGAATTGCCAAAGGCAGCGGCACATCAGTCGAAGAAGTCAACAGGTTGCTCAAAGAGTTCCGGCAGTCCCAGAAAATGATGAAGCAGATGGGCCTCTCGGGCAAAGCCCGCCGCGGCATGAGCAACAGACAGTTGCACAAAGTTTTTGAAAGTCTTGGGCAGTAACTATATCCGTTGAGGAGATTCAGGCAGATGGTAAAAATCCGACTGGTGCGTGTGGGGCGCAAACACAAACCCTCGTACCGTATCATGGTCGCGGATGCAAAATCCGCCAACAAAGGCCGGTTCATTGACAACATTGGGCACTTCAATCCCCGCACAGACCCCGAATCCATCGTGGTCAAGGCCGACCGGGCGGTCCATTGGCTCTCGCAGGGCGCCCAGCCCAGCGCTGCCGTGGCCCGCATTCTGAGAAGTGAAAAAATCCTGGACGAGCACGGGGGCCTCCGGCAGACCGCAGCCACCGGGCCAGAAGAGACCCGTGAGGCCCAGGCCGCGGAACCGACCGCGTAATCTCCCATGGACGTAGAAGAAAATGTCGGCAAGCTGGTGGAACATATTGCGACCACGCTGTCCCGCAAACCCGGTATGGTACGGGTCGAGACCTACCTGGACGACAGAGAACTGGAAGTCAATCTGGTCGTGGACCAGGTGGATATGGGCCGCGTCATAGGCCGCCAGGGGCGCGTGGCGCATGCCATTCGTGCCTTGGCCAAGGCGGCGCATACGGACCCGCGGCTGCACGTAATCCTCAACATTGACTCGTGGCAGGAAATCAACGAGGACGGCGACGCATGGGAGCCGGACGCGGAATAGCGGCCGGCTTCAGGACGGACCATGTCGTCGTGGGTCAAATCCTGAGCGCGCATGGCGCCAGGGGAGAGGTTAAAGTCCGGTCTCTGTCCGACTATGCAGGACGCTTTGCCGCGGGCAACCAGTGCCGGGTAACAAAGGCCCCGTTCACGCTCACGATCACAACGGCGCGGCCTTTCCGTGCTGCGCTGCTGGTGCGGTTTGAGGAAGTCACAGACCGGACAACGGCGGAATCGCTGCGCGGCCTGATGCTTGAGATCCCCGCGAGCCAGACAGGCGAACGGGCCCCGTACTCCTATTGGCATCATGATATAATCGGCCTGTCCGTTGAAACGGAGGCTGGCCAACAGCTGGGATACGTGTCGCGGATTCTGGGTACCGGCGCCAACGATGTATTTGAAGTGGCACCGGTGTCTGCGCTGGGCTTGCAGGGGACGTTTTTGTTGCCGGCGGTCGCAGAGGTGATTCGCCACGTGGACCCCCCTGCGGGACGGCTGGTGGTGCGGCTGCTGCCTGGCTTGGTTGAAGGCAAGGATTGAGACAGAAGCTTTTGGCCCGGCGTTAGACAACTTCATAAGCTTCCACCCTACGCTGCAAGGATCTCCGGCTTTGATGATTGGCGTACTTTTGGCTGGCGGCAGTGGCCAACGGCTTTGGCCCCGGTGTCGGCAGCGCACTCCCAAACAATTCCATGATCTGCTGGGGCACGGCGAAACGCTGCTGCAGGCAACTTTCCGGCGCGCCACGTCCCTGATCGCGCCGCAAGATATCTGGGTGGTGACCGGTGAAGAATGGGCCGATCTGGTCCGGACCCAGCTCCCGCAGGTACCGGTGCCCCAGATTCTGCAGGAACCCACAGGACGCAACACAGCCCCTGCCGTGGCGTATTTTCTGACTCACTTGCCCCCGCAGGAGGACGATCGCACGGTGGTCGTCCTGCCTTCCGACCATTGGGTAGCAGACAGCCAAGTGCTCAGCCGCACCTTGGCGGCGGCCGCGCAGGTGGCCCACGCGGATCGACTGGTGCTGTTGGGAGTCACCCCGGATCAGCCCCATACCGGGTACGGATACATTCACAGGGGGACACCCCTCGACTTCCACGGGGCAGCTCCCGCCTTTCGCATTCGCCAATTCCGGGAAAAGCCGAATCGGGAAACCGCCCGTGAGATGATCGCCACCGGCGATTTTCTGTGGAATTGCGGCATATTTGTGGCGCGTACCGGCTTTCTGCGGCAGGCCTTCGCCACACTGGCCCCAGAGATGCTGCAGGCCGCCGCGGATGAAGACCCCGCCCATACGGCCTGGCTGAATCTGAAGGAAATCAGCATAGACTATGCCATAGCCGAAAAACTGCCGAATTTGGCTGTGCTGCCCTTGCACACCGCTTGGACAGACTTGGGAACCTGGGATGCGTTGGGACGCATCCTGGCCAAAGATGCCGAGGCGAATGCCGTGATTGGGGACCATGTAGTGGCCGTGAACAGCGCACAAAACATGGTCTGCGCCAATGGACGTCTGATTGCCATGGTGGGGGTCAAGGATCTGGTGATTGTGGACACTCCGGACGCCCTGCTGGTAGGGCACATCGACCATATGCAATCGTTGAAGGATGTCATTTCCGAGCTGAAGTCAACCGGGCACGGTGGAGTGACCTAAATGGACCGCACGGTTTCGCGCGTTATCTGGTTTGTCAAAAGCTATGCAGGATATCTGGCCACAGGCGTGGCCGGACTGGGTCTGGGCTTGATCATGGGCTGGCTGGTCTGGCCGGTCGAGTGGGAAGGGGCCCTGCCGGTGGATTTGCGGTCCGAATACAAAGTGCTGATTGCCAACAGCGTGGCAGAGGATCAGATCTTCTTTGGACAGGCCACCTTGTCGCCGGGGGCAGACAAGATCCTGGGGTATTTGGGATCCGACCCGCTCCAAGCCGTCAATGAAGCCCTGACCGCCTTGCGCGAAGGGGAAGATCTGAATCTGGCCTATGAACCGGCCGAGCAGGAGCTGGTGGTCAGCAACCTGCTGTTTCTGCAGACCATCCTGGCAGAACCCCCCCAATTGACCGATACGGACAGTTTGCCTTCGACAGGGGAGCCGGTGTTGCCGCTGTCGGGGTCGGCAGGAAGCAATCGGTTTGTCCACCTCTTCACCTGGATCAGCATCCTGATCCTGGTGGGCGGCCTCGGGTGGGTATCCTACCGAATCATCAATCCCAAGGAAGAGGCACTGCCGGCGACAGTCCGTTTCAACTCGGACCTGGAAGTTGAAGAGTTTGACGCCGACGAAGAACCCCGAGATCCCCGGGCATGACTCCCGGTGCCGACGGCATGCGGCGGCGGGAAGGCACTGCCGGCCGCGGTGACGGCTAGGGCATGAGATCCCGATACCACACTGGCAGAGTGTCCCGCACCCCGAGTGCGACGGCAGTCCGGAACAGGAACCGTTCCGTCATGCCCGCCAGATACTCCCCAATCGCGGTTTCGACCGCCTCGGCCCCAGCCCAAGTCGGCAGCCTGGCAATCCGGTCCATGGGGCCGTCCCGGTACGCCTTGAAGACGTCAACAAGGGTTTCCACCCCTTCTTCAATCCAGCGGCGTACAGTGTCATGCTGGAAATAGTGTGCATAGAGGAATTCCCGCAACTCCCTGTTCATGGCGTGCACAGCTTCGGAATTGTCGGCAAGATTGGTCCCACGGCTCCGCACCTCGGCCAACGATGCCACGCGGGCCTCTGCCAGATTATGTGCAGTCACTGCCAGGCAGTCCAGTACCTGATATGTCACCATAGCCGAAATCAATTGTTTGCGGTTTGCCGTGCGGCTCAGATCCAGGTCCTGCATCGCCGCGATTTCCGGTTGTTCCATCAGTTGCCCAAAAACCTTCAGGTGGGCCATGCCGTGAAACGGCGTTCCCAGGTCCTCGCCCAAACGGCTGCGCAGAAAGTCGTCTACATCACTGCTGTTATACGCAATACCGTCGGCGAGGTTGGCCAACTGGCCTTCCAAGGTGGCTCGTTCCTGCGGGTTGTAGTCCAAGGCCTGCCTCGGTGTAAATTGGGGGCTGTGTTTTCGTATGCCTTCCCGTACTTCGTACGTCAGATTCAGGCCCCGTTGACACGGCCGCCGCTGTTCCAGATGTGTCACCAGTCTGTACGTATAAGCCTGATGGTCAAAGCCCCCGACCTCCCGCATCAGCGCATTCAACGCATCCTCGCCAGGATGTCCAAATGGGGGATGCCCCAAGTCATGCACGAGGCAGATGGCTTCCACCAAGTCTTCGTTGCAGCCCAGGGTCCGGGCCATGGAGCGGCCAATCTGGGCCACCTCCAAGGTATGCGTCAGACGGCTGCGGTATAAATCGCCCCGCGGTTGGGTCCGCACTTGCGTCTTGTCCGCCATGCGGCGAAAGGCGTTGGTGTGGATGATGCGATCCCGATCCCGCTGAAACGCAGTGCGCAGGGGATCCTCGGCCTCTGCCCATTGGCGGCCCCGTGAATCCCTGCTGTACATGGCGTACGGCGCCAGAAGCCGCTTCTCGCGCCGTTCCAGGGCCTGTCGGTCGTTCACGAAGTCCTCTGGGGCGGCGGGCCTATGCTTTCGCCGCCATCCACATACAACAAGGTCCCGGTCATGTACGGCGACGTGGCCACAAACTCCACAGCGCGGGTAATGTCTGCCGGTGTTCCCCAACGGCCCAGCAAGGTCCTGTCGGCAATGCGGCGCCGGGCAGCGCGTGACATTGTGTCGGGAGGCAGCACAGGACCGGCCACGAGTCCGTTGACGCGCACCATGGGGGCCAGTTCCAGCGCCAGTTGGCGGGTCAGTGCTTCCAGTCCCGACTTGGCTACCGCATGGGCCGTGAAGCCCGGCAAAGGCCTGCGGATGGCCAGATCCAGCACATTGAGAACCGTGGGGTCAGGGGCCGCCTGCAGCAATGCAAGACACTCCTGGCACAGATACAGGCATCCGTCCAGTGTGGTCCGGGTGACATGCTGCCAGGTTTCGTAGCCGCCAAAGGGGATGGTTTCCCGCACAAAGGGACTGGCAGAATTCACCAGCAAGTCGAGCCGCGGCGTCATCCGGGATAAGGTCCCTTGTACTTCCTGCACGTCCGCCAGACTGGAAACGTCGCACCGCACCGCCTGCGCCGCACTGCCCAACTCTTGCAACTCGCGCAACGTGTCTGCCGCAGCCGCTTGGGAGCGGTGAAAGCTGAAAGCCACATGGGCCCCGGCCCGGGCCAGAGACAAACAGATGGCACGCCCGAGGCGCCGTGCACCACCGCTGACAAAGACATAGGCTCCGCGCAGTTCCATGCAGAGTCCCGAAATGTGTTTGCATTACACTCGCCAGAAACCGACCCCGGCCACGCCCATCATTATGGCACAGGCAGGAGATGGCGGATGGGACCGGATATGTCCGTGATTCCTTGCAGTTTGGCCCCGGTGCCAGCCCAACCCTTATAATGTGTGATGCAAGAGGCCTTGCACAGCCCCCGCCGCACACAAGCACAGCAGCATGGCCGAGACCGATGCACAGGAAGTCCAGACCCCAAAGGAAAGTGTTGTGACGAAGACGGTCCAGGCGGATTCCCAAGGCAACGCCGCGCCTTCCGAAACTGCCAAGCTCAAACAACCCCAAAAAACTGTTGTCTTGCTCCGCAAAGGAGACATGCGGATGGGCACGGTCAAAAAGATCCTGGAAGAAAAGGGGGCCTTCATAGATATCGGGGTCGGCCGCGACGGCTTCCTGCCCAAACGGCAGTTCCGGCGACAGTTTCGTTTCAACGATGCTAAACTGGAAGGCTTTCAGGCCTCCCGCTTCCTCAAGGAAGGTGACAAAAGGCGGTTCTGGATCCATAGCCTGGATCGAGAGAGGAACGACATTGTCCTGACCCTGGTCCGGCCCGACTTCAAGCCGATCCAGAAGCTGCAAGTGGGCGAGAAGCGCCACGGTTACGTGCAGTCAGTGCTGGATTTTGGCGCCTTTGTGGACATCGGGTCCGATAAAGACGCCTTGCTGCCGGTTTCGCGCCTGTCCCAGACGCGCATTGCCGACATTCACCGCGAGCTCAAGGAAGGCGACGAGTTGGATGTGTGGATTTCGGAAGTCCGCATGCCCAAGGGCAAAAAGTGGCAAATCAATGTCAGCAAGCTGTCCCCGGACATCAAGACCATAGACGACTTGCAACGCGGCTCCAAAATCGCAGGCAAGGTCACCGGTTTCAAGAAGGAAGGGGCCCTGATTGACGTGCAGGTTGGCGAAGACGCACTGTTGCCCGTGGGTGAAATCGCGTACGACTACGTTGAAGATGCGGCCACGGTGCTGGCAGTGGGCCAGGAACTGGAGGTGCTGGTACTGCGCGTCCATGCCCGTCACAGGCAAGTGGAAGTCAGCCTCAAACGCCTCCAGCCGCCCCCGGAAGAGGAAGGCTACGAGCCGGCGGCTGCCGAAGAACCGCCGTTGAGCGCCATGGAGCTGGCTTTCATGAAGGCCCAGCAGTCCCGCGAGGGCACCAGGAAGAAGAGGCGCAAAAAGGCCCGCACCCGGACCAATCAGGAGCAGGAGGACATTCTCACTCGGACCTTGAAGTCTGGCACCTGACACCCCTGGCTGCCGCTCGCGGACAATTCCATCTTCACATCGTGCAGCGTCTGGGGCACCTCAGACGCAATGGGGGCTTTCATGGCGACCGCGGTCGGAGACAGGCACTTACGATGTTGAGTACGCTTGGACCTGACGCCACCCCCACGATTAGAATTCTGTATGCTTCTCGGGACCCGCTGACCCCCTCCGCAGACGGGGTGGCCATCATGGTGTCGCATGCGGCCCCGGAGGCTCTGGCGACGCGCGGCACTCTATGCGCCGTGTTCTCGTTTCCCGCGCTGGCCGACTTCAAGGGCTCCCGGAGTACCATCGAGCTGCTGGAAAGCATTACAAATTATGTAAAGGAAAGCTACTATCAGTCCACAGCCCGGGGTATAAGTGCACTGCAAACCGTGATGGAGGGTTTGCATCTGTACGTACAGTTTCTGAACGACAGTTCTTTGCAGGACCATCCCATTCAGGGCGCCGTGACACTGGCGGAAGTCAAGGATTCCTTACTTTATGTGGTGTACAGCGGCCACACTCTGCATGTGGTGGCCAAGTATAGAGAGGCCGATACATTTCCCGCCCAGAGGCGGGACACCGATTTTCTGATTGGCAGTCCCGGGGTCCTCCGGGTGCGCAGCTATCAGGCAGAACTGACCCGCAAGGGTCTGTTTTTCCTGGGTACGGACGACTGGTACCGCTACCGCGAAACGGCCCAGGCGCAAAATGTCCTGAAACAGGAACTGGCCCGCGCCGTAGCCGGCGCAGTGGATGAGGAAGGCACCGTCAACACGGTGCCTTTTGAAAGATGCAATCCCCGCCAACAGATGCCGGGATTGCTCATGGGATTCCTGCCACAGGCCAAGACGCCCGCCCGGGCAGGCACAGCCACGTTCGTGGCTCCCGCGCAAAAGGTAGAGGTTGCATCGGCTGCGGCAGATCCGGCCGCCACTGCAGAGTCCGCAACGGAGGTAGCGCAGCCACCGACACCTGCTGACATTCCGGCCGCCGCCCAGGAACTGGAATTGCACAGCGCGGTCGAGACTCTTGAGCCCCAGGAGACCGGAATGCCGCAGAAGGTGCGTCAAGTCGCCGGGAAAACCGGCAATCGGTTGACTCGCTGGTTCAGCGAAGTCTTTCCCGACCCGCAGGCCGAGGCGGACATCCTGCCTGCGCCTGCCGTGGCCCAGTCGGTTGTCCCGGCAGAACCTCAGCCTCCGGCAGACCTCATGGCGGACCGGTCGGTGGCCACAGATCCTGTGTCCCCGGCAACCGCGGTATCGGAAGCTGATTCGCTCAACCAGGTGTTGCGCAGGGTGCAAAATCGATACGAAGCCAATCTCAAGGGGCAGCACCCACAAAGCGGTACGAACAGACAGCCTTGGGTCGGCATGACTCTGCTGTTGCTGCTGATTGTGGTGCCCTTGGCAACCTGGATCGCCTACGCGGTGCGGGATGTGCCAGCGGCCAGCAATATCCACAGCGTGGCCGCAACGATCCAGCAGCATTTGGATGCGGCGCGGGCCTTTCTGTTACGCGAACAACTGGATCTGGCACAGCAGGAATTGCAACTGGCACGCAATCTGATTCAGTCCCATCGGGACCTGGGCGGATTGACCCCCCAGTCGAAAGTGCTGCAGCACGAGCTGGACGCCCTGTGGCTGGATGCCTTCAAGATCGTGCCCTTGGTGGGTCTCACTGTCCCCTTGCTGACCTTCGACCGGGATGAAGAACCCGCAAAGGTAATCGTCAACATCCAGAATCTCTTCCTGCTGATGGAAAACCGGGGGAGCCAGGTAGTGAAACACCGTCTGGACCTGATTGACACCGGGGCGCAGAATCATCGGCAGGTGATTCTGCGGGAAGGCGATCTGGTGGACGGAGTGCGGGTAGGGCACATCGTGGACATGGCTTTCCAACCCGACAAGACAGCGCATAGCGACAAGCCCAGTCTCTACATGCTGGACGAACAGCGCAACATTTTCCAATACAATGACACGGATCATGTATCAGTGGTGGATCTGGGCCAGAAATCTGCCTGGGAACAACCGCTGCTGATCGATTTTTATTCCAACCGCATGTACGTTGCGGATGCCGGCGCGGGGCAGATCTGGCGGTACAACCTCAACACTCCCCATGTGCAGCAGGAGGCATGGCTGGCGGAACCCACCAACCTGAATCCCGCCATCCGTATGCATGTCGACACTCAGATCTGGCTCCTGCTCGACAATAATTCTATAGTTGTATACGGCAGCGATGAAGATCCCCTAAATCCGGCCAACGTCCAGAAGCCTTTTGCCTTGCATTCCGCCATAGCCCTGGAGAGCCAATTCGTGGACCTGGAAATCGGATCCAATCAAAGCCATCACTTGCTGCTCCCGGACCCGGGTCAAGAGAGCATTCTGGTGCTGGACAAGCAGACAGGAGACTTTCTGTATCGCCTGGTAGCCCCGGAAGGGATTGGGAGCGATTTCGATCGGCTGCGGGATGTCAACCTGCACCGGGATCGGCTTTACATCTTGACCCAGAATTCTCTGTACCAGCACAGCTTTGCCCCCTGAGTCACCCGGCCGGGCCGTGAGCACCATACCAACACTGGCAACATCTCCCATGCATGACCCACGCCTACAGACTGGCACAGACTGATACCATACCGCTTTCCATGAACCAGACAGACCTCATAGACGACAGGCACAGTGCAGAATTCTCGGTAGCCGCCGACACAAAAGCACAACCGCAACCCAAATGGTTCATGGTAGCCGTAGGGAGCGGGGTGGTCGCCGCCCTGATTTTGCTGCTGTCATCCCAGAATCTCTACAAGTGGGCCTTCGGTCTGTCGTATCAGACCGTGCCGCCGGTAGCCCCCTTGCACATTGTCGAGCCCGAGCCCGACACGGCGGCTTTGGAGGAAAATGCAGCAGAGCCGATCGCCACCCCGGTACCCATCTACTACCCCCCCTTGGCGACGGAACCGCAATTCATTGAGTTTCAGACCGGGGAGCGGCTGAATGTGCTCTTGCTGGGTTCCGACCGGCGTCCGGATGAACAGGACTTTCCCCGCACCGACTCGTTGATGCTGCTCAGCTGGGAACGGGAGACCAATACCGTCGATCTGCTGTCCCTGCCCCGGGATTTGTGGGTGCCCGTTCCCGGACAGGCTCCCACCAAGCTCAATCTGGTGTACTCCATCGGTGAACATGCGGAGTGGGGCGGTGGTGTGCCGCTGCTCATCGACACGATCGAGGCACTGACCAACCAGCCGATCCACCACTATCTCTGGCTGAACTTCGATGGCTTTGTGCAAGTCGTGGATCAGATCGGGGGTCTGCCCATCTACGTGCCCTGGCATGTGCTGGACGAACGGTACCCTACAGTGGACTACGGTTTCGAGGTGTTCGAGCTGGAAGCCGGATACCACGTGCTGGATGGAGCAACCGCGCTGAAATATGCCCGCACCCGCACCCAGGATGGTGACTTCAATCGCATCGGACGGCAACAGGATGTGGTGCGGGCCTTCATCCAGCAGGTGGCCAACCCGGCGAATTCCGCGCGCCTCCTGCAGGCAGCGCCGAACATTTTGCGCACGCTGCGCTACAGCGTGCAATCGGATTTGTCGATCCCGGAATTCCTGCAGCTGGCCCAGCAAGTAATCGATGTGCCCCAGATGGGTGCCACGCTGGTCGTGGACAGTCATCTAGGCATCGAGAGTTATTCTGACGAAGGAATGTGGGTCCTGATGCCAGACCGGCCACAGCTCCGCGCTGCTTTCCAGGAATTCTTCCAAGTCTCCGAAGTGATGTTGCCGTAGAGAGAGGGTGTATGCAAAGGAGCCAAGTTCGTATACCGTGGACTCTGCACGTCCTGCCGGTCTAGTAACTACAGCGGTAACTTAACCAGTGGCCGCGGGAGATGAAGTGCCGGGTCTGGGGATCCGCTGCGTTCCGATACAGAGGATGGATTCCACTTCGATCAGGCTGCGCAGATCGTGCCAGGGATTCTGGGAGTTTATGTACGCCAGGATCGTCCGGTTGCTGATCCCCCGGCCATGCCGGGTCTCGATGCGTCCATGGCCACCATGGACGGTCGTGTGACAGGCGGCAGCGGCGACGCACTGGATCACCCGTACGCTGGCCCGGGCGGTGGATCTGACCCCAAACGCCATCTGTGGCGCATCGGGCGGGCCTTCGGCCTGAAGCCCCACCACACCGAGACTTTCAAGCTGGCCACGGGATCCGTTCTTTGTGGAGAAGGTGCAGGATGTGGTGGGGCTCTACTATCATGGTGCAGGCCCGGGCACATATCCAGCCGGTGCGCCCGATGCACCCGGGTCAAGCCGGGTGCCACACCCACGATGATGTGCGCCACGGCATCACGTCGCTGTGCGCGGCCTTGGACGTGGTCCCCGGCCAATTGGCCGGCCGCGGTGCCACGCGGGTATGCCGCATGTCCCAGCTGTCCCCTGCATTGCAGCCTCGCGGCTTAACCTGGTGGAACGCTGCTTTGGGGAAATCGGCCACTGCGCTGGCTCCGCCGCGGTGTCTTCCGCAGCATGTCAGGAGCTGGATGGGCCATCCGGGCCTGTCTGGCCCATCTCCGTCAGGAGCCGCAGCCGTTCGTGTGGACCACCAGTGCGGATTTGATCCTGCACAAAGTCTTGGGACTTTGTGCACGCTCTTGTCACACAGGACACTGGATCTGTCGTACATGAAGTAGATTGAGGTTCACAGATATTGCCTGCCTTAAGATGTGTTGACATTCAAGACCTGATGTTGGATCACGCGCGGGGTGTGGCCCTACAGCCCAGACCTGTATAGAGGCAGGTCGTTGAGCGGTGATACCCTGAAACTGCTGGATGACTACGCAAACGGTTTCCACATCCTTTCTTGATGGCCTGCACAAACAAACACGGACCGCCATGCGACCCACCAATTTGCTTTTCATTCTCTCCGACCAGCATTGCGCCCGGGATGCCGGATTCATGGGGCATACACAAGTGCATACGCCCTATTTGGATGCCTTGGCCGCCGCGGGCACAACCTTCACGGCGGCCTACACACCCTGTCCCATCTGTGTGCCCGCGCGTGCGGCTCTGGCCACGGGCCGGTATGTGCATCAGCTAGGCACTTGGGACAACGCCTTTCCCTTTCATGGAGAAACGGCCAGCTGGCACCGGCGACTGCGTGACAATGGTCTCAATGTCACATCAATTGGCAAGCTGCATTTTCGCAGCCGGCAGGATGACAACGGTTTCACTGAAGAGATCAACCCGCTGCATATTGTGGACGGTAAAGGAGACCTGCTCGGATGCATCCGCCAGGATGCCCCCGCGCGGGACGCACGTCCCGGCATCCTGAATGCCGGCTATGGTGAGTCCACGTATCTGGAATACGACCGAGACAATACGGAGCAGGCCCTGACGTGGCTCAGAGAGCATCACAAGGACGAGCAGCCGTGGGTACTCTTCCTGTCCTATGTCTGCCCGCACCCGCCCTACATTGCTCCCTTGACCGATTATGACATGTACCCGCAAGGGCTGTTGACAGAGCCTCCCCAGTCTGCTGTGGAAGCCTGGCCGGATCACCCGGTATTGGCAGAGTTCCGTCGCTTTTTCAGTCTGGAGCAGGATTTGGGGGATCCCGTCATGCGCAACATGATGGCCGCCTATTTTGGAGCCTGTACCTTCCTGGATCGTCAGATTGGTCGGATCCTGCATGCATTGGACCATTGGGGATTGGCCGAGAATACACGGATCATTTACACCAGTGACCACGGCGAAAGCCACGGGGCCCGGGGACTGTACGGCAAGTTCACCCTGTATGACGACGCCTGTGCCGTACCTTTCGTGATGAGCGGCCCGGATATACCGGCAGGTCACCGGACCGAGATTCCGATATCGCTGCTGGATTGCTATCCCACGATTTTGGCAAGCGCGGGCATCGCGCCCACCGAGGACGACCGCCATCTTCCGGGCAGGTCCCTCTTTAAGATTTTGCAGGACCCGCCCGCCGATCGCACGGTCTTCAGTGAATATCATGCAGTCGGTTCGCAGGATGCCCATTACATGATCCGGACTCGCCGGTACAAATACATTCACTATGTAGGAAGGCCGCCGCAATTGTTTGACATGGAGCACGACAGGCTGGAATGCCACAATGTCGCGACCGAATCCGACTACCAGCAGGTTCTCCAGGAATGTACAAAACGACTACACAATATTCTGGACCCCATGGAGGTCAATGCACAGGCCCACCAGGATCAGGCGAGACGGGTGCATGAAAATGGAGGGCGCCAGGCAGTGATAGAACGGGGGACCTTTGCCAATTCGCCCGTTCCCGGCGAAGCGCCCCAGTTTCGCAAAGTGGAAGGATAATCAGCACTAATTTAAAGACCAGCCCTGGGATACCCTGCTCACCCATTGGCCGGTTTGTTGATGATCCCGATCTTGTCGGTCAGCGTGTCCGGAAGCTGACTCCGTCTCAGGTAGCTCTTCCAGAGGCGCTTCACGCAGGTCGCAGCGTTGGACAGATCCTTGAGGGCTCGCGTTCCTGGCATCTGGATTGACCAAGACAATACGAAGGCCCGGATCGTCCGCACATACTGCATCACTCCGGCAAAGTCCGCGTCGTTAGATACCAGATACAACGATCGCCTGTTCGTACTGTCCGGTAAAACCATTAATCTAATCAAGAGGCGTGGGGCAAGGTGCACATCCGATCCCTTCTCCTCCGAGTCCCGGACCAAGACATGGGTTGACAACCCTGGTACTGGCTCAGCCAGCGGACAACGTTTCGGACCGGAACTTGCTATAGGGGGTCTCAAAACCCGGCAACGTCGCCAAGGCTCTTAGGTACACTTGCTGTCACTGTGGTTGACTGGGGCCGCCAGAGCGTGCATCAGGAAGAGCTGAAACGCAGATTTGTTGAATAGTGTCCTGGGGAAGAGGGTCTCGGCCCACTTTCGCCGGTCCAGCCACTGGAATGGGGTGTTCTGCAGGGCACGGTAGTAGAGATTGAATCCATCTGTATAGATGTTGATAATCAATTGCTACTCCTTTACAAGGACAGAGACCGCCACAAGGGGCGGTCTCAACCCTACCGCCGAAGCGATTGGTTCGCCATATGGCCTGCCATTCTATTGGCAGCTGCCGCGCACTGGGCAAGCACTTGAATTCATCCCCTAACACTGCTTGTCAGGGGCAATATCCCAACTGCGCGTCAGGACACTGCCGTAGCAGGGGCTTCCATGACCGGCTCGCTGATACCGCTTTCCAGGGCATGTGCCTTGGGGACAACGGCCTCTTCTTCCGGCTCTTGCCTGTGCTCCAACCACCGGTCCAGTTTCAGTTCCCGCTCCAGCCCGCAATCAAAGACCTCATCCACGGTGTCCACCAGTTTGAAGGTCATCCGACGCCGGATCGCATCCGGAATATCATCCAGATCCGCCTTGTTGTTGCGCGGCATGATGATGGTGGTCAAACCCAGCCGATCCGCCGCCAGCACTTTCTCCTTGACCCCCCCGACCGGCAACACCTTGCCGCGCAGGGTAATTTCACCGGTCATGCCCACGTGCTTTTTGACCATACGCCGGGTCAGCAGACTGGCCAGCGACGCCGCGATCGTAATGCCGGCACTAGGTCCGTCTTTGGGGATGGCCCCGGCGGGAATGTGCACGTGAATGGCATTTTCGGCAAAGACCTTGCGTTCAATGCCCATTTCCAGCGCGCGACTGCGGATATAACTGAAAGCGGCCTGGCCACTTTCCCGCATTACATCCCCCAGCTGGCCCGTAATGGTGAATCCGGCATCCCCGGGCATGGCAATGGATTCAATGAAGAGCACGTCCCCACCGCTCATGGTCCAGGCCAGGCCCGTGGCCACACCCGGAATGTCCGTGCGCTGTGACAATTGCTCGCTATGGTACTTGGGCTGACCCAGGAGCTTGGGTACCATGCTTTTCCGGATCCGGGATACAGACTTGGCGGCCGCATTGGACGCGATCCGGGCTGCGCTCTGCCGGCACAATTTGGCGATTACGCGTTCCAGTTCCCGGACACCGGCCTCGCTGGTATGGTCGCGGATGATGGCCCGGATCGCCCCGGGCGTCAAACTCACCTCGTCGGGAAGCAGTCCGTTCTCTCGAATCTGGCGGGGCAGCAGGTAGCTCTTGGCAATGTTCAGCTTTTCCTCTTCGGTGTAGCTGCTCAGTTGAATCACTTCCATGCGGTCTCGCATGGGACCGGGAATCGCCTCAATCATGTTGGCCGTGGTGATAAACATGACGTTGCTCAGGTCAAACGGCACGTCCAGATAGTGATCGTTGAACTCCCGGTTCTGCTCCGGATCCAGCACTTCCAGCAACGCACTGCTGGGATCGCCCCGAAAGTCGCTGCCCAGTTTGTCCACTTCGTCCAGCATGAATACCGGATTGCGGGTACCACAGCGCCGCAGGCTTTGAATGATGCGGCCGGGCATGGCCCCCACATAGGTGCGGCGAAATCCCCGAATTTCCGCTTCGTCCCGGATGCCGCCCAAAGCCAGCCGCACGAACTTGCGGTTGACGGCCCGGGCGATGCTGATCCCCAGACTGGTTTTCCCGACCCCGGGCGGTCCCACAAAGCACAGCACCACTCCTTCGCGTTCCCTGCGGACCTTGTCCCACAGATTTGCGCGGTCATCCTGATCGAACTTGCGGGTCTGGCGCAGTTTGCGCACCGCCAGATATTCCAGAATCCGCTTCTTGATATCCACCAGACCGTAATGGTCCTCGTTGAGCACTTTCCGCGCGCGGCGCAGATCCAGACTGTCAGTCGAGACCACGGCCCATGGCAACCCGACCAGGGTCTCGATGTAGGATTTGATCACGGAATATTCGGCGGCTTGAATCGGGATGCGCCGCAGCCGGTCCAGCTCCCGGTTGGCTTCCTTGGTGGCAATGTCCGACATTTGGGCCTTGACAATGCTCTCTTCCAGTTCCTTGATGTCAACCTGATGTTCGTCGTCATGGCCCAATTCCCGATTGATGGCCTTGATTTGCTCCCGCAAAAAGAATTCTTTCTGGGTCTTTTCCATTTCCCCTTGCGCCTGGGACTTGATCTGGCGGCCCAGTTCCAGGATCTCGACTTCGCGCTCCAACAGGCCCAGCAGGTGCTGCAGTTTCATGAGGACACTGTCCTCGGCCAGCAACTGCTGGCCCTGCTCAATGTCCATGGGAATGGTGCCCGCGATGACATACAACAGTTGCAGTGTGGACTTGGTGTTGAGGGCAATGTCGGCGATCTCGTTGGGTGTTTGGCGATCAAACTCCACGTAATCCCGGAATTTGAGGCGGATCAGACGCACCATGGCCTGTTCCTTTTCCGGATCCTCGTCCATAATCTCCGGCGCCCGTTCGATGTCGGCCTGCAGATGGGGCTCGGTCTGCGTGTACTGCACGATGCGGCACCGTTCCAGAGCCTTGACCAGCACCCGCAGGACACCGTCGGGGGCGCGCATGACCTTGTGAATGGAGGCCACCGTGCCCACATCGTAGATTTGATCCGGTTCCGGCTCGTCTTCATCGGTCTTGCCCGTCACCAGCACCACATGCCGTTGCGTTGGCATGTGATCCTTGATGATGCGCAGACTGCGCGGTTGGCCCATGGTGAGTGGAACCCACATGGCCGGATACACCACGATGTTCCGCAGCGAAATGACCGGCAGATTGAGGCTGTACTGTTCCTCACCCACCTCTTCCTTTTCCTCTATGGCCTTGAGTTCTTCCGATTCGTAGAGGACTTGTGGTTCGTCGGATTCTCTTTCTTCGAATTCATCCATTTAGAAAAGTTTCCTTCTATTTTTCCACACATTTCCTCATTTTCTAATGTTGCCATTCTAACATAGGGACAGAGGACCCAAAGCCGTGAATGGGGGCTTCAAACACGATTCAAACACTCAATCCGGGAACAGGACAAACGAAATAAGCCAGACGGGTTTTCCGGGCGGCACGGGTTCCGCTTTTATAATCGGAGGCAACAGCAGTCGAGGGACGCTCCATGGGCAGAGTGGCCGATCAGGCAGTCCAAGCGTACATGGCCGCACTGGCAGCCCGACAGTCCACACCCGGGGGCGGGGCCGCGGCGGCCGTGGCCGCTAGTCAGGGTATCGCCCTGCTGTGCATGGTGCTCAATTTTACGGTGGGGCGCAAGCGGTATCGGGCCCATGACGACACTTTGCGGCCAATTCTGGCCCGTTGCGAAGACCTGTGGCAAGAAGCACTGCAGCGGGCGGACCAGGATGCTGCGGCCTTTGATGCGGTCATGGCCTGTTATGCCCTGCCCCAAACGACGGATGCAGAAAGAGCTGCCCGCGCGCAACAATTGGAAACGGCCCTGTATGCCGCCGCAGACATTCCACACGCCTTGCTGCACAGTTGTCTGGCCGCTCTGCAAGACGCATGCGTGGTGGGCGAATTGGGCAACTCTACCGTCTTGACCGACGTCATGGTGGCCACCCGGCTGCTGCAGGCCGCGGTCTACGGTTGCGAAACCAATATCCGGATCAATGTGAAGTTTGTGGCCCACACTCCGCAGCGCGAGGCGCTCCTGGTATCCGTGCGCGCGCTGCTGCAGGAGACAGAAACGGCCGTATCCGCCGCGTTGGACGTGTGCCAGTCCCGTTTGGACCTGCCGGCATGAGCGCTGTGCTACTCCGAGGGCGCCAGCTGGCCGGTTCCCTCTACGACGAAATCAAGCGGGAGACAGCCCGGATCCAGGGGGCGAGAGGCGGGTGTTCCAGTATTGCCGTGGTCCGCATTGGTGACGACCAGGATGCACAAGGGTATGCCCGCGCCCTGCAGAAGGCTGCACGGCGCGCCGGATTCGGGTTCAAACCGGTACATATGCCTGCCATGTCATCCGCTACCGCGGCCATCGCCCGGATCCAGGCATTGAATGCCGAGGACCGGATAGCGGGCATTCTGCTGCTTACGCCTGTGCCGACGCATCTGCAAACGGCATATCTGCATTGGCACATTGATCCCGACAAGGACATTGACGGAACCCATCCCGAGAATTTGGGCCGCCTCATGTCCGATTCACCGGCCGCCTTGGTGCCGGCCACGCCGGCTGCAGGCATGGCTTTGCTGGATCAGGCCGCCCTGGAACTGCAAGGCAAGGAAGCCGTGATTATCGGCCGCAGCCTCACGGTGGGGAAGCCCTTGGGGTTGCTGCTGTTGCAGCGGCACTGCACGGTTTCCATAGCGCACAGCCGCACGACCCGCCTGGCGGAGGTGGCATCCAGGGCTGATCTGCTGTGCGTGGCGGTCGGCCATCCTCACCTGGTGACGGGCGAGTTTGTCAAGCCGGGCGCTACCGTGCTGGACTTTGGCACGACATATCGGGAAGACGGCATCGCGGGCGACTGCGAGCCGGAGAGTGTGGCGGCCAAAGCCGCCGCCTTTACGCCGGTGCCCGGTGGCATCGGTCCCCTGACCAATGCCATGTTGATGCGCAATGCCTTGCAGGCCCTGCAAAGCCGTCAGCACGGTCTCGCAGATTCTGCAACAGCATAACGAGATTCAGGTGCTGGCCAACATGGCCAACATCTGGCAATCCTGAGTGGCGCGGACCGGCCGCCTACTCCGTTTCGAGACAGTCCAAAGAGTGGTGTCTGCAGTCGATTCCGGCCGTATCGTCATCCACTATGACAAACCGGGACGTGCCTTTCCGGCCCGAAGATAAATTCTCAACAGGCCCCACCAAGGCAGGGTCAACATCCGTGACACACAGCAATATCTCTGGCCCGGTGGCAACATACAGCCGGTTTGCAGACAGGTCGTGGCACCGCGGGCATAGATCCCGATACCCGTTCACGGACCATATGTTTACAACCGGTCAGTCGCAGCAGGTCCCACTCCGGAAAAGGACAGGGGCAACCATCAGGCGGCTTGCACCACCCACTCCACATCCACTACCCGGAACCTCGCTGCAGGCCCGTGCAAGCAGATACCTGTTGCCCGTCCTTCAGCACCCGTCCTTGAAGACCACCCCATCGACATGGCTGAACTCCCTATTTCTTGAGGTTGGCAATGGCGGACCCGCACATCAAGTCGCGCCGACGTACCCTTGGCCAAGGCGATCATGGCATTTGTATCAAGCAGGTACCGGATCATTCAAATGCCGAATCCGGGGTGGGTCTGACCTGCTGGTCCGGCTGTGGGCCCCCGTCTGCCAAGCAGTCTTCTGAAAACCTTCCTTGAATGGTATCCAGCTATTCCCAGTCGGAAGGAATAGGTTCAAGTATGACTGTAGTCCCCTGTTTTCGAATTCTTACTTTCTCCTCCTTGATGCGGAATTCCCTGGGTAGTCGGTAGGGAAGGAGCTTCAAGGTTGACGCATGGAATGGATGGGAGATTCGCACCGGGAATGCTTGGCCAATCAGGTCGGCCCCTGAAGCCCCCGGCAACCCAAGCTGGAACCGGCTTCCGGTTCCAGCACACCAGGACGGCTGGAATCCGGGGAGAGGTGGAGTGTGACCGGAATACGGAGTTTAGGTCCGCCAGACCCAGCGCATAGCGTCGATCAAGCCCATCAATCCCAGACAGGCGGCATCCTATTTTCCCCCGGCGTAAGCCGGTCCGGGCACTGCCATTGCATTGACGGATCTCGGATCACAAGGATCGGAAAAGTGTCTTTCCCTGCGAGCCGGTACCAATTCCCCTCACAGCTGCAGCGGAGCAGCCAACATACCAAAAGGCCGACTGGTACCAGTCGGCCTTGGTCACATGAGACTTTCAATCTATGACGTGCCGTTCCGGGCCCAGAGCCGGTCCAGAAGCCTGTCGGGGGACATGGGCAGTTCCGTCATGCGAATGCCGATGGCATCATGGATGGCATTGGCGATGGCAGCCGCCGGAGGCACAATCGGCACTTCGCCCACGCCCCGGACGCCATACGGATGCCCCGGATTGGCCACTTCAAGCATAACCGTATCGATCATGGGCAGGTCCAGGGAAGTGGGCATGCGATAGTCCAGCAGACTGGCATTCACCAACTGGCCGTCCTCGCTGTACACATACTCCTCGTTGAGGGCCCAGCCAATGCCCTGGACCACTCCGCCCTGGATTTGGCCTTCAGCATAGCTGGGGTGAATGGCCTTGCCCACGTCCTGGATGGCCGTATAGTTCAGGATCTCGACTTTCCCGGTTTCTACATCCACTTCCACATCTACGATGTGCGTGGCGAAAGCCGGTCCGGGCTGAGAGGGCTGCACCGACACGCTGGCTACAATCGGGTCCGCGCCTTTGTCCAGCAGACCGGCCGCTTCGACAAAGTCGGCGGACTTGCCGTTGTAGGAAAAGACCCCGCTCTCCAGTTTGACACTGCCGGTCTCGACTTCCCAGATATCGCCGAGCTTCTCGCACATGATCTGGCGCAAACGCTGTCCCAGCTCGTAAGCAGCATAGCCCGTGGCGAAGGTCACGCGGCTGCCGCCGGTGCCGTCGTTGTAACCGACCGAGTCGGTGTCCACCACTTGCGGGTTCACCATCTCGGCGGTGATCCCCAGGGACTCGGCCAGCTGCATGGCAATCGAGGCCCGGCTCCCGCCAATGTCCGTGGACCCTTCCACCAGGTTCACGGTACCGTCTGCATTGAGATTGGCCGACATGCTGGAGCGTCCGCCGCCGTTGAACCAGAAACCGGAGGCTACCCCTCTGCCGCGGTGTTTGCCTTCCAGGCTGGTCGCCATATGCGGATGGTCAATGGCCGTTTCCACCGTTTCCTTGTAGCCGATCTTGAGGTAGATGGGCCCATCCGGTCTGCGGTCCCCTTCGGTAGCCGCGTTTTTGAGCCGGAATTCCAGCGGATCCATGTCCAGTTTCTCGGCCAGCTCGTCAATGACCGTTTCCGAGGCAAACGCCGCGTTGGTGCCCCCCGGCGCTCTGTAGGCCCCGGTCTTGGGCCGATTCACAACCACGTCGTAAGCATCAATCCGCACATTCTCGTGTTTGTAGGGTGCCAGAATCACTCCGGCGCCGGCGCCCACCGGCGAACCGGGCACAGCACCGGCCTCGTAGATCAGAGTGGCGTGACTGGCGGTCAGTTTGCCGCTCTGGGTGGCCCCCATTTTGACTGTGATGACTGAACCGGAGGTGGGCCCCGTGGCCAGCAACACCTCGGTGCGCGACATGGTGATCTTGACAGGGCGGTTGCCGCTCTTGCGGGACAGGACTGCCGCCGGCAGATCCGTGTACGCTGTAAATTTGCCGCCGAAGCCGCCCCCGATTTCGGTGGGTGTCACCTTGACCTGGGATACGTCCAATTGCAACAGACTGGCCATCTGATCCCGGATCTGAAAGGCACCCTGCGTGGCAGTCCACACTTCAATGCGGCCATCCTTGCGCCAGATGCAGGTGGAAGCATGCGGTTCAATGTAGCCCTGATGCACCATGGCGGTCCTGAAGGTGCGCTCCACAATGACGTCCGCCGCGGCAAAACCCTTTTCCAGATCGCCATGTTCGTGGACCACATGCATGGCGATATTGGAGGGTTCCGTACCCGTTTCGCCGAATTCGTCGGTACGCAGGTCCTCCCACAGAATAGGGGCATCCGCCGCCATGGCGTCCTCAACATCCAGCACGGCCGGCAGCAGTTCATACGTGACTTCAATGAGATCCAGGGCATCTTGCGCAATACCGACCTCCGTAGCGGATACGGCGGCCACGGGATGACCGTGAAAGAGGACTTTGTCACGGGCCATGATGTTGGCGCTGAGATAGTCCTGCGCCACGGCATCCTCGCCCATTTCCACGATTTCGTGCGAGACGCTCGGCAGATCGGCGGCCGTCATGACGGCCGTCACGCCCGGCAGGGCTTCCGCCTTGCGCGTGTTGATATGCACAATGCGGGCGTGGGCATGCGGGCTGCGCTTGATGGCCCCATACAGCATGCCAGGCAGCTGGATGTCGGCACCGTACTTGGCTGCTCCCGTGACCTTGTCCACTCCGTCATGCCGAATGGGACGCCGCCCGATAACGGTGTACTGGGGTTGTGATGACATGCGTTTCTTCCTGTACTTCAATGTCTGATAAGTGTCCCGCAACGGGTCACAGAGAACCGTTGCGGATATGGCTGTTCAGTCTCTCAACTTTTCGCGGTATACGATGCCGTGGCTTCCACCGCCGCCCGAATCCTGGACCGATCGTTGTCGGTAGGCAAGGTGCAGTCGGCCCCCACGATAAAGCGGGGTGAATTGACTGCGGCAATGCAAGCATGAACGGCCGCGGCAATTTCGGCGGGGGTGCCGTCCACGATGACACCGCGGTCATGCAACCCCCCCACCACGGGGCGGTCGAACCGCGCGGCGCCTTCTGCCATGCTCCAATTGTGCTTGGCCGCCGCCCAGTTGACGGCCGTGGCCGGATAATCCAGGTAGTGTTCCAGCCGGATGTCATCCTTGCAGATATGCAGCAAATTGAATTCGGCCTGTCCTTCAATGGCCTGCAACACGTTCAAGTCGTGCGGCTTGATGTTTTCCAGGAAACAGTCTGCCGTAAAACGAGTCCGTTCGCCTCCCTGTGCCGAATAATAAATGCCATCCGTGCCGGCCTCCAGCATCGCGTGGCACAGTTCGGCCAAACTGTCCGATATGGCCGCCAACCCTTGGGAAACGCTTTCCGGATCGGCCTGCATGTGCTCCGTGACCAAACCGCCCGTGGCGTGATTTCCTTCACCAAAGGGCCCAAACACGGTAGTCACCGTCAGGCAATCTCCCCCCACTGCGTCCACGATGGCCTTGACTTCGTCCAGCATCTCCTGCAAGAAAGGCGAGGACAGCGGCGCCGGACGCACGTCTCGCCAGTCCCGCGGTTCCTTGATCGTCACGTTGGTTTGATACGGATGCTCATTGAAGATTTTGAGGAAGTCCACTTCCGTATCTGCCATGTACTGCAAGTGCGCCTGCACAGCCGCCTTGCCCTGATTCACGGCCTTGGGAAAGTGCAACCAAAAACTGGCCGGGGTGCGATCCACCGGATCGCCGCGGAGAGCGGCCCGTACACGCTCGACTTTATTCATGGAAGCGGGATTCTCCTTGTACCGTGCTACCTGTGGACTGGCCCATCCAGTCCATTTTACCCCTTGCCCCGAGTCCCATCCAAGGAAACGACGACGTGGCGTCAAAGTCCAGGGTGATCAGGGACTTTCGTCCCAGCGGCGATCCGCCACGCTGTAACCGCCATCCACCGTGAGGCATTGGCCCGTGATGAAGTCGGCGGCGGGCGCCGCCAGGAACACCGCGGTGGCCCCCAGGTCGGCCGGCCGCCCCAGCCGCCGCGCCGGCGTCTTGCGGCGAATGTCCTCTCCGATCCGGGTTTCCAGCAGACTGCGATTGAGATCGGTAACATGCCAACCCGGCAGGATGGCGTTGACCTGGATGTTGTAGGCCGCCCACTCCACCGCCAAGGCGCGTGTCAGGCCCACCATACCGGTTTTGGCCGCGGCATACCCTGCGGCATTGGGCGGCCCAAACAGGGAATACATGGAGCCGATGTTTATAATCTTGCCGCCTTCGGCGGTGTGCGCCAGATGACGCGCTACGGCCCTGGCGCAATGAAAGGCCCCGGTCAAATGCGTCTCGATGAGATCCGTCCAGTTCCGCGTCGGGCTCTCCAGGACCGTGCCCCGGCGCGCAATGCCCGCGTTGTTGACCAGGATGTCAAGGCGGCCCTGCCGCGCCACTATGTCGGTCACAGCATGGTCCACGGCCGCTTCGTCTCTTACGTCCAGAGATATCACGAGATGCCCATCACCCAACTCCGCCGAGACGGCCGCATTCTTTTCCGGGTTGCGGCCCGTGGCCACGACAGTGGCCCCGGCGCGCTTGAACGACAGCGCGATCGCGCGGCCAATGCCGCCATTGGCACCGGTCACCAGTGCCACCTTTCCAGCCAGACTGAAGGGATTGTCCATGGGTAATGTCCTTTGAAGGGATGCTCCATATGTCTGAAGTACACAAAGCCGGTTCCGGCGCGGGCCGGCCCCGGGGCCGTGTCGCACCCTGCATTTTGCCGCAACCGCCCCCGATCGGGACTATCACCGGGGGCCAGGCGTGATCCGCACGACCTCCGGGACGGCTTTCACGACACTCCCCCTGCTGGCACACCCAGGGCACACTCCCGCATCGGCTTGAAGCATCGGAGCCATGGGGCGCGCCAACTGGGCCGCGGCGCCTCTCGCCTAGGCAGATTGCCAGTCACTGACTTGGGTCAGACGGACCAACTCGGCCTCGTCCAGGGACAGGTCCAGGCATTCCAGATTGGACTGCAATTGTGCCATGGAGTTGGCACCTACAATGGGCGCCACGACAGCCGGCCGCGACAGCAGCCAGCAGAGCGCGACAGCCCCGGGCCACGTGCCGCGGGCGGCGGCGATATCGTGCACCGTATCTAAAATCGTCCAGGTTTTTTCGGTGCCATATTGGGCCAGATTGCCCCGTGCTCTGGGAGAGTCAGGCTGTTCCGCGCGGCTGTAACGTCCCGTCAGGAAACCGCCGGCCATGGGGCTGTACGGTACAACCCCCACACCGTAGGTGCTGCAGACTGCGGCCAGTTCCTGTTCAAACTCCATTCTGTGCAACAGGTTGTAATGCGGCTGCAGACTGACATAGCGATGCCACCCGCCCTTGTCGCTGGCCCACAGGGCCTGCACAAGCCGCCAGGCGGGGTAATTGCTGCACCCTGCATATCGGACCTTGCCGGCACTGATCAGGGAGTCCAGGGCGGCCATGGTTTCCTCAATGGGAACTTCGGCATCAAACCAGTGTGTCTGATAGAGGTCTATGTAGTCGGTACGCAAACGGCGCAGGGAAGCCTCGACAGCCTCCAGAATGTGTTTGCGAGACAGGCCTTCGCCATTGGGCCACTCACCCATCTTGCCCCTGACCTTCGTGGCCAGTACCACCTCATGACGGCATTTCCGGGCCTGCAACCACTCCCCGATGATCGTTTCGCTGGAGCCAGGGCCCAAGGCGGGTACCCAGGCACTGTAGATATCGGCGGTATCCAGGAAATTGCCGCCTGCTTCCCGAAAGGCATCCATGACGGCAAACGAAGCCGCCCTGTCCAGCCGCCAGCCCCACTGCATAGTGCCCAGGCCTAGCGCGGACACCTTGAGGCCCGTGGCCCCCAGGTTTCTATACATCATGTCGCATCTCCTTTTGTATCCGGGCGGTGAGCATCCGAACTTCGCCGACACGGCGGGTTATCAGGGCCGCATCCATATGCTCGAGCAGAGCCTGCACATACTTGCGACTGGTGCCCAGCAGGTCTCGTATGTCGGCCATGGTCGCGCTGCCCTGGGCCTCCAGATGCTGCACAACCCGGTCCTGCATGGCAGCAAGGGCGGCCTTATCAAGGATGACATCTCCGCTGACGGCGACATAGGTTCCCGCCTCGAGCAATGCATCCAGCAGGGCCGTGTCGCCTCCCAAATGCTCCAAAATGACGGAGCGGACCGGCGGACTGAAAGGATTCTGCTCCATGTGGCGCGCCAACCGGGCCGCGGCCCGTTCCTGCGCGTCGGACAGGCGCACTGCATGTCCGGCCAGGGCCACAGCACCACTTTCCACTCTGAAGTTGCGTTGCTCCTGCCACAGCGCCAGCAAGGCCGAGAATTGCGTTCCGTCCAGGCCAAATCCGTTTTGGCGCCTCAAGTGCCGGGCCAGTCGCGAGAAAAGGTCTTCACGGGGCTGGCCGCGTCGTAGCGGAAATCGGCCATGATACGCCGCCAGCTCGTTTTCCACCAGGTCAAGCCAACCGCGTTCGTCCTGGGCCGCCACATAGCCTTCGCGCCCCGCCAGGGGCACTGTCAACAACATTCCCGCATCGATGCCGGTCTGCAGTGCGGCGTACACTGCTGCAGCTGCCACGGTCGGAAATTCGTCCCGCAACTGCGCGGCAGACAGGAAGGGGCGGCCGGTCACCACTTGCACGACCTGCCTGACCCGATCCCGGGACGCCATATCCGCAAAATAGGATTCGGTGGCCTTTGCGAACCTTTTCCAAAAACGCGGCGCGGGGGCCGCCAGCACCTGCCCACCCCCCAAAGTAAGGCTGGGGGAGGGGAGGCGCATTATAAATCGGTCCTCGCGGACCAGGACCACGGGGCTCGCTGTGACCAGCTGGCAATATCCTGTCTCGCCGGGCAGGACCAGGGAATCCTGGAGTAGCCTGAGGCGGGCCACCACCTCGGTAGAACCCTGAAAGAGCATAACCTCCATGTCATGCTCGACCGGTCGGGGGGCATCCGGCAGAAGCCGAAAACGGGCATCCACGACCCTGGACTCGCGCAGACTCCCGGTCAGGCCCAGTACCTGTCCCCGCTGAATTTCGTGGTGGGAGATGCCGCTCACGTTGACGGCCAGTCGGGTCCCGGCCTCGGCTGCCTTGACTTCCTGGTGGTAGGCCTGCAGACTGCGGACCCGGCCTGCCGTGCGGCCTGGCAGGATTTCGATCAGGTCGCCTTCGGTCAGCCGCCCGGCATGGAGCGTGCCGGTCACCACGGTGCCAAACCCGCTCAAAGTGAAAACGCGGTCGATTGGCAATCGGGCTGGAGCGTTCCGCAGGGTCCGGTGCCGTCCGGCAGGCAAGGAAAAGAGATGTGTCTTGAGTTGTGCCAGTCCTGTGCCGTGTTCCGCGCTGACCTGCCAGATGGGAGTCTGGGCAAACTTCGTGCCTGCCAGCAGCTCTTCAAAGTCCAGTTCCACCAGCGCCAACCATTCCGGGTCCGGGGCCGCATCGATTTTGGTCAGGACGGGTATGCAGATGGCAATGTCCAGCAAGTCCAGGATGGCAAGGTGCTCGCGCGTCTGGGGCATAACCCCTTCATCTGCCGCCACCACCAGCATGGCGGCATCGATGCCGGACACCCCGGCCAGCATGTTGCGGATGAAATCCAGATGCCCGGGAACATCAATCAGACCGATGGGCCCCAGATTCAGGTCCGCCGGCGGCCGCAAAAAGGCGAAGCCCAAGTCAATGGTCAATCCCCGGCGTTTCTCTTCGGCCAGACGGTCCGGGTCTATGCCGGTCAGGGCCTGGACCAGTGTCGACTTGCCATGGTCTACATGGCCGGCTGTACCCAGTACAAACATGGAGGATCCGGCAGCAGGGCTATGGACTGTCGGCCAGCGCCTGACCGTTGCCGGCGTAGAGTTCCTGCTGGCGCCGCAGTTTGACCCACTCGTCTTCCATGGCCCGTACGATCCGGTCGCGTTCCCGCATGGCCTGGTGCATGTTGTCCACAGTCTCCTGGGCGGCCCTGAGTGCCATCTGCGGATATGTTTCCTGCAGGGTCCACAGATGCTTGATCAAATCATCGTGCAACCGCAAGCTCTGTTGCAAGGGCTGCACAGTCTCGCCCAGGCGAGTTTCCAGTTGGGCATGAGCCTGCGCCAGATGCTCCAGGCGCATACGATCCTTGCGATCCCTTTCCCCGAGGCCGGTCTGAAAATCCGCCAGCGCCTTTTCCAGCTTGGCCTGAAACATCCGGCTTTCTTCCCGGAGTTGCTGCAGGCCCTGATCCAGGCGATCATGCAGGGTCCGCACCTCGGTCAAGGCCCGTTGGGCACTGTCTTGAAAGGGCACCAGGGCATTGATTTGGACCTTGAGCTGTTCAAACTGCGGGGGCAATTCCTGCAATGCCGCATCCAGCGCCCGGATCCTTTGAATCGTCTGCAGATTCTCGTTGCGGGCCTCTTCGCGCCACGTGTCCAGATCGCGCTGCACCTTGTCGTGGGAAGCGTGCAGAATGCCGAAGTCGGACCGCACCTTGCGATCTTCGGCCTCCAGACGGGCCAGTTCCTGACCCAGGCCTTCCACTTTGCGGAACACTTCGACCTGATCCTCCTGCAACTGGCGCAACCGCTTCTGTTCGGAGTTCTTGTTCTCCAGCAGAAACGGCACATGCTCCGTGCGTTCCTCAATGACCGTTTTGGCATTCTCGATCTGCGCCGACAGCCCCTGCAGGCTGTCTTGTATCTTTTTCAAATCCTCTTCACGCAGGAGCAGCGATTGTTCCACCTTGGAGATGCGGCCCAATTCCCGTTGCAGACTGTTGAGCTCGCGGCGCCAACTTTCCCGCTCGCCTACGCGCGCCCGTTCCTGGTCCCGCTGTATGCGTTGCCGCTGTTCTTCTTCCCGTTCCAGCAGAGCCACCAGTTCCTGCCGCGTCTTGTCCAGAGCCTCCTCCAGCTGCTGCATGCGCTGGTCCTGCAGGCCGGCCCGGGCCAGGGAAGCATCCAGTTCCTGGATCAGTTTGCTCTGGTCCACCCGGTCCGCGTTCTGTGCCTCCACCAGGTGGCCCAGGCGTACAATCTCGTTGCGATTGCGCCGATGCTCTTCGTCCAGCCAGTTGACAATCTGTTCCAGTTGCGCCAGTTCCATACAGTTAGCCTCAACGTTTCAGAAGGAGACAGAGTGCAGCGACAGGCCATGCGATGTGCCGAAAGGAGTCCCGCCTTTCAGCGCGCACTGTTCCATCGGGACAATCCGCGCTGGCCTCCTGCCTATTGTGCCATTCCCGGCTTGGGGGACCGGCCCATTTGGCCGCGGCACGCGGACCCGTGCGCCGCGATCCGCGGCCAGAGGTCCGGCAAGACCGCAAATGCCGGCCGGCGGTCTGGCCTGGAAGACACAATCAGAACGGGGGGCGGCTGACCTGTGGCTCGCATTGCCATAGACAACCGGCTGGCATATCACCGGCCGGCCGGCATAGCCCGCTACACGCGCAACCTGGTCCGGGCACTGCAGGGACTGGCCCCTGCGGATTCCTTCATCGAATGGCGTCACCGCCGGCAGGCCAAAGCGCGGTTTGGCGCGCCCAACTGGCGCAGCCGCCTTCTGGTCAGTCCGGTACATCATGCCTGGGAGCAGCGCATGTTGCAATTTGAAATGTTGCGGTTTCGCGTCGATGTGGCCCATTTTCCAGACTTCATCAGTCCCTATCTGTCCCCCCAGAAATCCGTGATTACGGTCCACGATCTGGCATTTCACCATTGGCCGGAATTGGTGACCGCGGACGCCAAAGCCTATTATGACCAGTTGCCGCGTGCTGTGGCACACGCGGCAGCGGTCATTACCCCTTGCCAGTTCACTTGTGATGACCTGCTGGCGCAGGTGCCCCACGCCAAGGGCAAGGTACACGTTATTCCCAGTGGGATCGATCCCTTGTTTCTGCAACCCGGTTCCCCTTACCATGACGGGCCCATGGCCAGTACAGACCTGCCTCCCGCGTATTTGCTGCACGTAGGGACGCTGGAGCCGCGCAAGAACATCCCCACGCTGCTCAAGGCCCTGAAAATCCTCAAACAGGACCGTCGGCATGCCAATCTGCATTTGGTACTGGCCGGCGCACAAGGCTGGCATGACGAAGGGATATACAGGCTGGTGCGGGACCTGGATTTGGAAAGAGCCTGCATATTTCCCGGGTATCTCTCAGATGCCGCGCTGCGCCAAACCTACAGACAGGCACTGTGTCTGGTGCATCCGGCGCTGTACGAAGGATTTGGTTTCACGCTGTTGGAGAGCATGGCCTGTGGCACTCCGGTCGTAGCGAGCAACGCGGCCTGCTTGCCCGAGATTGCCGGAGACGCCGCGTTGTATGCGAATCCCGCGGCCGCGGAAGAGATGACGGCCCGGATTCGCGACGTACTCCAGGACGAGGAACTGCGACGGACCCAGATTGAAAGGGGCAAGGCCCAAGTCGCGCAATTCCGCTGGGAAGACAGTGCGGCGGCCACTCTGGCCACGTATCACGCGGTGCTGGCATAACGGCGGCCTCCGCAGAGTAGGACCAGGCAATTTGCACATTCTCTTTCTGGTAGGACATCCGCCCTGGCCTTTGACCCAGGGCCGGAGTCTGCGCAACTTTCAGATTCTGCGCTACCTGGGTCGCCGACACGATGTAGACGTGCTGTGTGGATTTACCCAGGTCCTGCCAGCCGCTTGGCCCCAGGACGTGCAAAATCTCTGGCGCAGCTTGCAGGCCTTTCCCTGGCCTGTGCGCAGCACGTGGCAACGCATTGCCGGACTGTATGACAGTTGGCCCGATCTCTGGCAGGCACATTGCAGTCAGGACTTGATTGCCGCAGGACGCACGCTGCTCCGGGGCACGCGCTCGTACGACTGTATCCATGTGGCGGGGTTCGAAATGTTCGGCTGTGCGCTGGCCATAAGCCGGAATCTGGCAAGTCCGGTGCCCGTGGTGCTGGATGAACACAACATCGAGTTTCAGCTGCAGCAATCCCTGGGCGAAAGCCGCCAGGGCCTGCGTCCCGGTTTGCCCTACCGGCTCTTCAATGCCGTGCAGACTCGCAAGTTGCGGCGCGCGGAAGAAAGAGCATGGCGGCGGGTGGCCCATGTGCTGACGGTGAGCCCGGAAGACCGACAAGCGGTACTGCGCCTCGTCGAACGGGACAGAGTCACGCTGCTGCCCAACGGGATTGAGGCCCGGGCCGGGCGGAAATCCGCGGCGCAAGCTCCCAGGCCTTTCCAACTGTCCTTCATCGGCAAAATGGATTACCGGCCCAATGTACTGGCCATGCGGTGGTTTTGTGCCGAGGTGCTCCCGCAGTTGCAGGGACGGCAGCCTCGGGTCCATCTCAACATAGTGGGTCGCGATCCTGTGCCCGAGGTGCGCGCCCTGGCCGCGCGGCCCGAGGTCACCGTTACCGGCTTTGTGGAAGATCTGAGCCCGTACTATGCACCTGGCACGATTGCTGTGCTGCCCCTGTTTCACGGAGGCGGCACGCGGCTCAAGGTGTTTGAAGCCATCATGGAAGAGGTTCCCCTGGTTTCCACCCGTTTGGGGATCTCGGGTATCGGCCTGCAACACGGCAGGCATTGCCTGCTGGCGGACGATGCGGCAGGATTTGTGCAGGCGATCCGCGGCCTGTGGAACGGACAGCCCGACTCTGCGCTGTTGGTCCGGGAAAGCAGGACCTACATTGCAGAAAACTTCGACTGGTCGGTCCATTTGCCGGTGCTGGACAGAGTCTTTCCCTAAGCCTGATCAAGGCGGATGTGAGGGCATGTTCACACTACGCAGGAGATCGAAGAGGACGGCCAATCCGACGAATCCCCGACAGATCCCATTCCGTTGGTCCTAGCGCGTGCATTCCCGACGAGAGCCCTTCCGCCGCCAGTACCCGCTCCCCCCGCATGGTATCGCGGGTACCACTTCGGAGCTTCGGTCCGGCATCTGCGCGGTCCAGCACCCGAGCGGACCGCGCGCCCCATGGGCGCCGCGTGCATCCTTTCCGGCCATCAGGGGCCTGCCCGGCCAACCGGCATACGCTCGGGGTCTCGGGACATTCGCGGCCACCCGCTGCAGCGGGGCGGCCCATCCACCGCGGGACTGGCCGAGGGTAGATCATGTGCCCAAGAGCCACAATTGCCGGCCGCCGTATTCCTCCACTAGAGCATGACATTGAACACCTGGAGGTAAGGCAGGTACAGATCACACCGCGCGGGTCCTCGTCTGCGCTGCTCCGGGAGTGCAGAGCGACAGAGCATTCTGTGTTCCTGTGTACTGCCCTGTGAGGCCGGCACCTGTTCCGGCGATGCCTCTGCCGCCCCTGTTTACCCCATTCCGGGAGAGTCTGGGCTCCGACCTGTTACCCCATCCCCGCCTGACCGTCAGTCAAGGCGGGAGTGGTGGGATATGACGATGGATCCAATTCCACTTCAATCAGAAACGGTTTGCAAACGGCCAGAGCAACGTCCAGCGCGGTCCGGAATTCCTCGGGCGCAGACACGTGCACACCCTCTATGCCATAGGCCTCGGCCAGTCTGACGTGATCCGTCGTCATCCGGTATTCAGTCCCGATCGGCTTCTTGCCAGCACGGCTCTGGGCCGCGCGAATCAGATCCAGAGCCCTGTCCCGAAGGACGATGACTTTCACGTTGCTGCCGATTTCCCGCAGGAGGCCCAATTCACCGGCACACATGGCCAGCCCGCCATCACCCACAATGCTCAGTACCAACCGGCGGGGGTCCTCGGTACCCGCCCCAATGGCGCTGGCCAGACCATACCCCATGCAGGACAGCCCATTGGACAGGAGAAAGTCATTAGGGGCATACGTAGGCCATTCCAGACTGAAAAAGATCTTGTGGGACCCGACATCGACAGTCATCAGTGTCTCGGCGGATACCGCCTGTCGCAGGACCGTCAGAACCTGTTGCGGGGACATGCAGCCTGCCAAAGCAGGCGGTGGGCCTGTGCTTGCCTGTTGCGTGGGGTCCGGACCCAGGTGCCCGGCATACCACCGGGCGCGATTCCTGTCCCGATCCGACAAGGACAACAGCCAATCAGTCAGGTTTCCCGTCAATTCGACCGTCGCGGGAATCTGGGGATCCCGGTTGGGCCATTCCGAAAGCCAGACCAGAGGGTTCCGCCAGTCCCAAGGCTTCACCAATTCCACAACGTCAAACCCAACCGCCACAACACCGTCAGCGGCCTCCAGGACTGCATAGGCAGGATCGGTCCGGGTCAGGCCGATGACACCCGCGGCCAGCTCATGCCGATCCGAGACTGTTCCCTTTGCCTTGGGAGTTGTCAGGACCGGTGCATGGAGGACTTCCGCCAGGGCCAAAATGCCGCGGGCCATCTCGACATTTCTCACTCCCAGTCCCGCTACGATGACGGGTCTCTGCATGGTTCCAATGACGGCCCGGGCCCGGACCAGTGCCCCGTCGCCCTTGCCGGGCGCGGCTGTGGCCCGCAACTCCGAGGAGATGGCCCGCCCGGGACGGATGCTGCCATACGGTCTGCCGGCGACTTCGTTGGATATCTGAACATGCACCGGGCCGGGCCGACCTTCCAGCATCAGCGACAGCACGTCAGGAAGCTGATGGGCTGTTGCAGGTTGCACGGTAAAAGAGGATTTGGCCATGGGCCCCGCCAGCGCGGCCAAATCCAGAACCTGATGCGTGTGCAGCGGGCCTGCGGTTTCGGCGGTGCACGCAGTCAGCAACACCACGGCAGCCCGGTCCAGCCACAGATGTCCCAAGCCGGCCGCGGCGTGTGTGATGCCCGGCCCCAGCGTGGTCAGGCAAGCCTGAGGCCGGCCGGACAATCGGTAACAGGCGGCGGCCGCGTAGGCGGCGCTGGATTCGTTGCGGACCAGATGAAACACCATACCTTTCCGGTCCAAGGCATCCACCAGATGTACGTTTTCGCCCCCCGGCAGACCAAATACCTTGCGGATTCCCAAGTCCCACAAGGAATCAACCAGGAAATCAGCTAGGGTGCACATAGTCTTTTCCTTTGACAAGACGGCTCCATTCAGGGAATCCCCGCTTTGCCATGCACAGCATCCCCGGCTGAGGGAATTGCCCGGAAATCAATTTGGCCTTCCGCCTGAGGGCCGCTGGGCCGTTCGCTATGCACCTGTGTTACAGCAGGAGTGCCGCCCCCGTTCCTGACGAGCATCAACTCCAAAGCCGGTCGTGAGCGAACTCTGCGTCCCACTCCCTGGTGGACATGTCAAATGTCCGCTTGTACTCCTGGTCCAGGAATCCTGCCATGGCCTCCTCGTTGAGGCCTGTAAAACCCAAACCGGGTCCTTCGGGTATGCGCGCATACCCGTCTTGCACCAGAGGTTTGGGGATGCCTTCCAACAGATTCTCCCAACCCGGTACGTCTACAGCGTGATGTTCCAAGGCCAGAAACCCTTCCGAGGCCGCGGCGCAATGGACGCTGGCCAGGAACGCAATGGGGGACCCTGCGGTATGCAAGGCCAGGGGAATACCGTGTTCATAGGCCAAAGCACCAATCTTCTTGGTCTCCAGGATGCCTCCTGCCGTGGCCAGATCAGGGTGGATGACACTGACAGCCCTCTGCAAAATGAGAGGCGCAAAATTGCGGCACAGGTAGATATCTTCTCCGGTACAGGTGGGCGTGGTCAGGGACCGCGTGATCTGGACCCATTGGTCTGTAAACTGCCACGGGACCAGATCTTCCAACCAGGCCAGGACAAAGGGCGCCAGGGCCTGTCCCAGTTCGATGCAGGATTCCATGCCGAGGTGCCCGAAATGATCGGCAGCCAGCGGCGTCTCATAGCCGATCCCCGATCTGACGGTGTCCACATATGCCGCCAAATGGTCAATGCCCTTGGGCGTGAGCCTGATTCCGGTAAAGGGGTGCATCACGCGGGTGGTGTCCCGCATACCGGGAGGGTGCGCAAGCCCCTCTGCAACGCCGTTCTTACGCAGGAGATCGATGCCCAGGTCCATTTTGAGAAACCGGTAACCCAGGTCCATCCGCGCCAAAAGGTGCTTGACCATCTGCTGCGGGTCTGGGCTGCTTTGGGTGTCGGCATAGACCAGCACTGCATCGCGGTGCTTACCTCCCGCCAACATGTAGGCCGGAATACCGTACGCCTTGCCTGCGAGATCACACAAAGCCATTTCGATGCCGCTGACCCCGCCACCCAACCGGGCATGCCCCCCAAACTGCTTCAGTTCCTGAAAAATCTTTTCGATCTGGCAGGGATTCTGGCCCAGGAGACGGCTCTTCAGCATCAGCGCGTAGGTGGCACTGGCCCCATCTCGCACCTCCCCATACCCGGAAATGCCCTGATTGGTGTCAATGCGCAGGATCGAGGACCGAAAGGGCACGCCCTGCAGGTTCGTCACCCGCAAATCGGTGATGTGGAGGCGGGATGGAGCCGAAGCTCCGGAAACCGGCGCGGCCACCATCCGTCTTGTCCCCAGGCCAGGGGCCGCTGGACCCTAGCCCGGCCCCACTTCGGTCACGGCCTCCCCCACAACCGCGGAAATCAGATCCAGTTCCGCGTTGGTCGCACACAGGGGAGGGGCGAGGAACAAGGAATTGCCCAGGCAGCGCGTCAAAAGGCCCCGTTCCAGACACGCTGCCTGGGCTCGGACCGCCGCCGCCGGCGCGGGTTCCCTGGTGGACTTGTCTTCAACCAGCTCCATGGCCATCATCATGCCCAGCCCCCGTACCTCGCCGACATGGTCGTGCTCCTCAAGGTGGCGCAGGGCTCCCATCAGGCGATTGCCGCCATTGCGGCCCCTGTCAGCATAATGCTCCGATTCCAGAATATCCAGATTCGCCAAGGCCACGGCACAGCACACCGGATGCCCGGAATACGTGTAGGTATGGGCCCAGCGGTCGGCAGGATCAAAGCTGTCCATGACTGCGCGCACCCGGTCATGGACTTGAATCCCCCCCAGAGGCACATAGCCACTCGTGATGGCCTTGGCAAACGAGATGATGTCGGGCTGCACGCCCCAATGGTGGAGCCCAAACCATTTTCCGGTCCGCCCCCAGCCCGTGATGACTTCATCGGAAATCATCAATACGTCGTACTCGTCGCAGATGGCCCGAATGCGCGGGAAATAGTCGTCAGGCGGGACCACGACTCCGCCCACCCCGGCAACCGGCTCGGCAATGAAGGCCCCAATAGTATCGGCTCCTTCCTGCTGTATGAGTTCTTCCAGCTCCCGGGCCGCAGCCGTGCCTACAGTCTCCCCCGGCCGCACCTCACCCGCGAAGCGATACGGATCGGGCATGTTGATATGCAGGAAACCCGGCACGCGGGGCTCAAAGTGCTGCCAGTACAGGGGAATGCCCGTGGCGCTCATGGTAGCCAGGGTCAGTCCGTGATAGCCGCGCAGACGCCCTACGATGCGGGTCTTGTCCGGTTTGCCTCTTCCCTGCCAGTAATAGCGGACCGTCTTGAAAGCGGCCTCGTTGGCCTCGGCTCCGCCGCTGGTAAAAAAGGTGGAGTTGAGGTCGGGATAGGCAAAGCCTGCCAGCCGGTCGGCCAGCTCCACGGTAGTGTCGGAGGCAGAACCGGCAAAGTTGGAGACGAAAGCCCCTTTGGCCATCTGCGCATGTGCGGCCGCTGCCAATTCCTGGCGACCATGCCCTACAGCCACATTCCATAGACCGGACATGCCGTCAATCACTTTGCGGCCGTCCGTGGTGTGTAGATATATGCCGTCGCCGTGTTCAAAATAGAGCGTCCCGGCATATGCATCGGGATGATGCATAGGGTGCAGCAAGTGCTGGTCCTTCTGTGCAAGTGTCTCTGTTTTAGACATGGATTTCTCGCCTGAATTTGTGGCCTTGGAGGCAAGTTTCACGTTCTCACTGCAGCCAAACCTAACTATAGCACTAGCGGCCTGTAACAGGACTAAGCGCCACCTAATAGATGGCCCTTGACATGGAAAAGACAGGTGTGGATGGGGTTGTCATATTCCCGGAAGGCCCCGTCCGGTACCCGGTGCAAGATTTTTCCATAGCAACAAGCAGGGATTGGGCCTGCCGCGGTGCCTGCGGGTGCGCGGGAAACGCCGTGCTGCCTTCCCCGGGGCGTTCCTGACCCTAGGCTGAGTCCTCACCTGTTTTCTTTTGGATAGGGTCTCCAAGGCTTGCCATCGGAGGTTTCCCGCCCAGGATCTGTTCAAGCGAGGATGGTGCGAGACTTGTGCCGGGCCTGCCTCGACCGGGTTTCGGTTGTCATTTGAGTGGAAAGCCCTGGAGCATTACAGCCGGCGGCGGAAACAACGTCTAGCCCTTGATCCCGGTGGTAATTACGCCTTCCATGAAGTAGCGCTGCAAAAAGAGGAAAACGATCAGGCTGGGAATGCCCAAAATGGTCATGGCCGCCATCCCGGGAGCGTAACTCTCGATCTGCGTACGGCTCATCGTGACTGGGGCAAAGGCAGCCATGCCGATGGGCAGAGTCTTCATTTCTTCCGAAAAGGTGATGAGCAGCGGCCACAGGAAGGTGTTCCAGTTGGTCGTGAAAAGCAGCACACTGGCGGCCACCACGGTGGACTTGGCCAAGGGCAAGGCCACCACCAGAAATATGCGCAGCCGCGTGGCTCCATCCATGGCGGCTGCTTCCTCCAGTTCCCGCGGCAGGGAAAGGAAGAATTGTCGGAAAAGATAGACGCTGAACACTTCCGCCAAGGGGGGCAGGATCAGCGCACTGTAGGTGTCGGTTGCCCGGAGTTCCAGAAATGCAATGAAGCGGGGCACAATCGTCATTTCCGTGGGAATCATGAGCGACGTGAGCAAAGTCATGAAGAGGAGGTTCCGGCCCGGAAAATTCATGCGCGCGAGGGCATAGCCGGCAGCAGCGCCGAGGGCAATGCTGGCGAGCGTGATGGTGGTTGTCACCAACAGGCTGTTCCAGAGCCATCGCATGATCGGCTTTTGGAACACGACAATGTAATTATCCAGGGTCCAATGCCTTGGGATCCATTGAATCTCCTGGGTCATGACCTCGCCAGGCAGCTTGAAGGAGGTTGAAACCATCCACACAAAGGGCAATACCCACAGATACGCCAGACCCAGACCCAGCAGCCAAATCCCGACTCTTCCCGGCGTAAGGCGATGGGTGCCGCCAATGACTTTCCGCAAGTGCGCAATCATGTCTAGGTCCGCTCGCGGATCACGCGCAGTTGAATCAGAGTTACAATCAGGATGGTCAGGAACAGCAGTACCGAAAGCGCCGAGGAATACCCCAGCTCGGTATTCATGAATCCCCGCTCATAGATATAGAAAATAATGGAAAAGGAAGCTCCAGCGGGTCCTCCCTGGGTCATGACAAAAATCTGGCTGAAAATGCGGAAAGTACTGATGATTTCCAGAGTGATGACCAAGCTCAAGGCAGGCCTGATAAGCGGAATGATGATGTACCAGAAGCTCTGCAAGGCCGTCGCCCCGTCAATGGACGCCGAATCCTTGAGTTCGGAAGGAATTTCCTGCAAGGCCGCCAGGAGAATGACCATATGGAAACCCAGATCCCACCAGATGGTGGTGATGCTTATCGCCCACAAGACCCAATCAGGATTCGTCAACCATGGGATAAAGGTGACTCCAAATCTCCCCAGATACTGGTTGACAACTCCAAATCTGGTGTCCAACATCCAGACCCACACAAGACCCACCACGGTCACTGAGACGACGCGGGGGGCATAAAACGACAATCGGGAAAGAGTAAATCCGCGCATGCGCTGATTTACAAACAGGGCGAAGAGCAGTGCCAGGAAAGTCGTGCAGGGGACGATGATCAAGGCCAATTGAAATGTGTTCACCCACACTTTAGGCACGAAGGAGTCATTCAGCGCACGTTCGTAGTTGGCAAGGCCCACGAATTCCGGGTTGCCGACAATGCGCCACTCTGTAAAGGAAACATAGGTCCCAAATATGATGGCGCCCACCGTAAAGACGAGAAAGGGCACAAAGAAGGGCAAAACGTATAAGTACGCCGACCACTCGATACGCTCGCCTTGCCATGTCATTCTGCGCAAGCGGGCGCGCAAGGCAGGAACGCTTATTAGACTGACCGATGTCATAGGGACAATGTTTTTCTGGTTCTCGCGGGCCCAATCATGTATGCAGGATCGACTCTGCCTTGGGGGGCAGAGCCCCCATTCACAAAGGGACCGGGTCGATTCCCACCTGTATCACCCTGTCCAATGGCTGCGGAGTGGCCACGAATCCCGGGGCGGGCAGAAACCCAGGAATGACAGGAGCAAGACATTGACCACCTGCCGGACCGGCAGGTAGCCAATGAGTTTGTGCAGCAAACAGCTAAGCCATCTCTTCAGCCAGCATTTCGTTCCAGGCCACGCAGAGCTCGTCCACCCCTTCGTTGATGGTCTTGTCCCCCTGCCAAACCGGATCTATGATGCGGTGCACCAGATTCGGACTGGTGTAGTACTTGAAGTCTGGGGCGGCCCTGATGTTGGGGGGCACAAAAGTGGCGAATTCCATGCCCTCCACAAAAGGCCTGCGGTACTCCCATCTGTAGGCTTTGTAGTCCTCACGGTCCAGAATGGACTTGCGGCAGGCCGCACCACGGCCCTGTGTAGTCCACAGAAATGACTCGTCAGACAGCCACTTCAGGGCCTGTGCCGACCGTGCATACCGGTTGGCGTCTTCCTGCACGTACATTTCCTGCGATCCGAGACTGAGCCGTGTAGCCAGTTCGCCCCCAATGTTGGGGGTGTACTCAACTGCGAAGTTGAGGCCCTGCTCGATGTATCCATTCAGCGTCCAGGGCCCTGTAATGAACATGGAGCCTTCGCCCGTGCCAAACGCCTTGTAACGGTCAGCAACGTCACGCGTGGCGATCTTGTGTGTGTCAAACAAGTCCAGTACCCACTGGGCCGCTTCCTTGGCAGCGTCCACATTGATGCAGGCTGCCGTCAATTCGTCATTGACGATGCGGAAGCCCATCTGATGGGCCACCAGACCCCAGATGAAAGCCACATGCAATCCGGAACCCGTCATCAGAAAGCCTGAGCGCACTACTGTATCCCCGTCCAGCACGGTCATGGCCTTTGACCATTCAATCAATTCATCATTGTTGGTCGGTGGGCTGGACGGGTCCAATCCTGCTTCCTCGGCATGATCAAGATTGATTTCCATCTGCCAGGTCATGGCATCCAGGGGCATGTGATAGAGTTCGCTGCCGAATTGGGGATAACTGCTCCGATTTACAGCCAGTTCGGTAAAATCGCCCCAATCCAGACCGGCATCGGCCAGATGGTCGCCGAGGGGCACCATGACACCGTCCTCTACAAAGTCTGCCCGCTCACCGGCATCGGCCCATCCGAAGTCGGGAGCCTGCCCGGTGGCTGCTGATGCCAACACCTTTGTCTTGTATTCGTTGGACGATACATCCAGCTTTTCAATTTGAATGCCTTGGCCTGCGTGCGCGTCATTGAAATTCTCAATGTGTTGGCCCCAGACTTCCGCATCGGAAGCGCTTAACCAGCTCCAGTGATTGACTATGTAGGTTTCAGCTTCCACCATGTCTTCGGTACCAGCCGCTGGCGCTGCCACACAAGCCGATACCAGGGCTGCGCCGCCAATCGTCGTTGACAGGGCCAGAAACTGGCGTCTGCTTAGTCTATTTTCCATTTACAACCTCCTTGCTGTTAAAGCCTCGGCATTCTATCACAGATAAAAATAGATATTTTGTTCTTTTTTAATTCGCAGACAACACCGGTCCCAAGTCCCAGACCCTAATGGGCAGTAGAGCCTAACAGCCCTGTAGTGCTTATTGGGTATATAGCGCGATTTCGGCGGCGGCGAGCACCCCGCTGCAATGGAACATGACAGCCAGAAAAAGACATCCTGCAGGCGCGGTTTCCGGCGCGCAGTGGGTCCGCACAGCAAAGAGGTACGGGCCAGGCGTGCCAAGGTGAAGCACCTGTTTTGGACTGCAAACTGCACCGCGGCTATGACTAAGGTCCATTATCGGGGACAGGCCAGGAACCGGCAGCAGCTCACCCTGCTGCGGGTTTCCTTCATCCGCCAAAGCCGACTTGCTCCAAGTTTCCCAAGAGGACTTTCAGATCAGAAACCTGCCGTCTGTCTTGCCGGAGTCCATGACATTGATCATCCCGAGTCCGACCGGGATGTCAGCATGTTGCATTTCTTACTCGCTCAAGGCACTCAAACCCCTGAGGAGGGACCATTGGGTTCCCCGGAGCGGGCCTTCAGGGGATACAGGGCAATCCCTCTGCTGTTCTGCCAATCTCTTTTCCCGTCTGCCCTGCTGGAAGTCAGGCAGTCAAGAGTTTTTCAATCCAGACGGAAGCGCGAGGTCAGCATGTACTGGATGGGTTCATCATCTTCACTGTATTCATGATAGGCCGCCACGATGGTGCCGTCGGATGTTTGGGCCACACTGGGGTAGCCAATGTGCCAATAAACAGGATCCGAAGATGGTCCAACTACACAGTCCCGGATTACGAATTCATTAGCCACATCCCAAGCCATGCCATCGGGTGAGAGGCAACCCCGCACACCCATGGGCTGTCGGCGGTATCCATAGACAGCCAGCACCCGTCCATCCTGCAACTGCAAGACATCGGGCGGATAGCCCCAGATGTTGGTGCGGCGAGGGGGCTTCCATGTGATGCCTCCATCTACGGAACAGGTGAACCACATATTGTCAAACCGAGTGGGGCACACCGTGGCCCGCATCAGGCAGACCAGAGAACCGTCTGCCAGCAATGCCACAGAGGGTTCCTGAAAACTGACAATGTTGGCCGGGTCGTAGGCTATAGTGGACCAGTATTCCCAGTTTTCTCCGCCGTCGTCGGAGCGCAACATGAAACAACGTGTGCTTTCTCCAAAGGATAGGGCCCTGCCCGTGAAACCGGCCCTGTTCGTGGATCCCATCAGGGGCATAAGCAGGCCACCATCTGCCAATTCTATAATGTGGCCTGCCCCCGAGCCTCCGCACATGTAGGCGCTGCCTCCAGCGTCGGCGATGGGAAAAGTATTGACAGGAATGGGACCCAACCAACTGTCACCCAGATCCAAGGACTTGAAGACTGCATAGCCTGTCTGTCTCTTGAGCCGTTCCGGTCCACCCGAAGATACCCCGTACATTGCCTGTTCATCATGGCGCCGCAAGGCGGTAGGGGCCATAAAGCTGCATATCCGTGTATGCATAATGACTGTGCCATCGGACAGTTGTGCCAGCGCACAATCCCAATTTCCTTCATGCGCTGAAAAGGGGTATACGACTTTCATGCTGTCTACATTCCAAGACCTCCCATGGTCATGGGAACGGATGATGCAGGACTGACCACTATCAGCATGAAAGCGCCCCCGCTCCTGATTGAAGCCCAACAGCAGCTCGCCATTGTTCAGGTGAATTATGCTGCCTTGGTTACAAGCCTGAGCCATGTCTTTGTAAACCAGTGTGGTTTCCACTTCAATTTTTGCCATTTGCCTTCTCCTGTCAGATTGGGCGTTCCTGCCACTTACGTTTATGGCGAGTTCCAAGGGAACGAACCTGTCCAACGAAAGCGTACTATCGTTGGCCCATTCCGGCAAAGGCATTTTTATGGCAGGGTACTTGCATTGCAGATGGTCCGGTGGGTTTTATCTGTTCTACCTGATGATTCCTGTGCCAGGGGTGGCTCCAAGGCACTTTGGGACAAACCCCTATTGGGTGGGTTTCTCCTGTGCGAGGCCATTGGCAGTCATCTGTTGCACGACGACCATGCTTTGGGGGCGTAGCGGGTGCAGATGCGCCTGTTATCTTCCCGGAAAGCCGCATCCAGGACCCCGTGCATAGAACTCACTGTACCGGATCGCAGCCAGTAGGGCCTTGGGGTCTGCCTGACACTCCGTAAACACTACGTTACCGGGTCCCACTTCTGTTGGGCCGTTGCCATCTGCTATCCGTGCCCGGTGGAGGCCGCCAGTGACCAGACACGCGCTGCCTGCATGGCCTCCCGGCCTTGGGCTGTCCTACCCGTTGCAGACCACAAGCTTCACACCAGGTCCATCCCGAACTGCCAGGATCCGTTCCAACATATCGTGGGGGATCCAACGGGAGTTTTCAGGAATGTGCACAACCATTCCGCGTCAGCTCCAAAATCCTCCATGCCCCGACAGTGTCAGCATTGCAGCTCATGGATAACACAGACAGAACCAGGAAATCCAGCCATTCACGGCGCGGAGGATCTTTCATTTGCACGACATGCCCAACCAGCGGCAAGGCGCGTGTTGGTCTTTGCAATGTGTGCTGCCGGACCAGGCCGCTACGCATAACGAAAGCCACGCCAGCAATCCCCCAATGCACCAGGCGGATCGGGAAGTGGCAAGGCGGAATGGCCCGCCTCTTGCAAACTCTTCAGCTCAATCGGGCAGAGATGCCAGGAGAGCCATCAAAGGCTGCTCAGTATCGGGTGGCCTCAAATTTCCAGTCGGGACAGATCTTCTGCATTTCAATGGCGTCATTGCGTTCCTTGAGACCACACGCCTGGTATTGCTGATGCAAGGCGGCCAAGGCCTGCCGATCAATCTCAATGCCCAATCCCGGTTCATCGGAGACCGCGACAGCACCTTCTTCAAAGACAAAGCGGCCTTGGGTCAGTATCTCTTCCGTTTGCCACGGATAGTGGGTGTCACAGGCGTACGCGAGGTTGGGCATGGCTGCGCCCAAGTGGGTCATGGCAGCCAGGGATATGCCCACATGGCTGTTGGAATGCATGGACAATCCCCGCCCAAAGGCCCGGCAGAATGCTGCCAGTTCCAGGCTGGGACGCAATCCGCCCCAGAAGTGGTGATCGCTCAGGATGACATCCTCCGAGTGCGTAGCCACGCTGCCCGGAAGGTCGGCAAAGGAGGTGGTGCACATGTTGGTGGCCATGGGCATGGCCAATTGCCGGCCGACTACAGCCATGTCTTCCTGGCCGCGCACGGGATCTTCAAAGTATTCCAGCACGCCTTCCAGCTGTTGGCCCACTTCCAAGGCCGTCTCGACTGTCCAGATGGCATTGGGATCCAGGCGAAGGGGGGTATCGGGCCCAAAGGCCTGCCGCAGAGCCAGAATGGCCGCGGCTTCTTCCGCCGGAGGATAGGCGCCGCCCTTCAACTTGATGGACTGGAAGCCGAAGGCCTTGCACATGGCCTGGGCTTGGACCACTACCCCGTCGGGATCCAGGGCTGCCTCCTGACGGACCGCAGCCCAGCCCGTGGCCTGCGGATCCTTGCCCATGCCCCATGCCCCGCCTGCGCCTTCCAGCTTGTAAAAGAGGTAGGCCGAATACTCCACGCGATCCCGTACCTTGCCGCCAAGCAGTTCATGGACGGGCCGGCCCGTCAACTTGCCTTGCAGGTCCAGCAGGGCCACTTCCAAGGCGCTGCGCACATGCACGAACTGGCGGCTGTCCCACGGCTGCTCACCGCGTCCTTCCTCGGTCTCCGACAGGCTTTGCTCCACATCCCGCAGAATCTGGTTGAGGGCAAAGGGATTCCGGCCTGTCACTACCTGACATGCCTGTTGCAAGGCTGCCTCCGTCTTGTAGTGACCCGGCACTTCGCCCCATCCAGACACATGGTCCGCGGTCACGACCTCCACAATCAGGCGCAGCGCGTAGGGGGCATGCAGACCGGCTGCATTCAGCAATGGCGGATCTGCCACGGCAATCGGCGTGATATGCATTGCATCGATTTTCATGCTGGATCTCCTCGACTGACCCATTCAATGTTTGGGGATCGACTGCGTTTGCAGCCATGCCTGGTAATCCGCCTCAATGGGATCCTCCCAGGTGCGGTCGATGTCACCGGCGGTGTAAATGCCCTCCCCAATCCGCAGCTTGCCAAACCGGTCGCGGGTCTGTATGTCCTCTGCATAGTCCACTGTCCCCTCGGCCAAATGCGCGGGCACAAAAATAGCGCCGGTGGCTGTGGCCAGCACGACATCGCCTGGCAATACGGTGGCTCTGCCGATGCGAATCGGGACATTCACGCCCCCGAGGACCGTGTTTTGGATGGCGGATGGGTCCACGCCCCGGCACAGTATGGTCAGATCGGGCATCTGGCCTATGCCATGCAAATCCCGAATACCGCCATCAATGACCGCACCGACCGCACCGCGCGTCTGCATGGTAGTGGCCAGATTGTCGCCGATGAAGGTCCCGTCAATCACCTTGCTGAACAAGTCCACGACCAGCACATCGCCCGGCTGCAGGCTGTCAATGGGCCAGGAATTCTGGCCGCCATCATGGCCGGCCTGCTCGCCGGCCATAGCCACCAGGGCGTGCAGATCCGGTCGGTCCGGCAGCATGCGGACCGTCACGGCCCGACCGGCAAAAGGCCGTGCCACATTGGTATTGAACCAGTTTCCTTCAAACTGGCTGTGGTACGCGTGCTGGCGCAGGAAGGCCCAGGCCTCCTCGGTCGTGATGCCGGCCATGCGTTCCAGCACGGCCGCCGGGACTGCGGGGCGCCCGTCGGCCAAACGAGCGCCATGCCACAAGCCGGTCAATTGCCGGATGGCCGCCGGATCGTTAAGAAATTGCATGGATGTTTCCCTGGACAGTCCGCATGCGAAATGCACACTCCGGCTAGGCACTGCCCGCGCGGGCCGGAGTCAGCCGCAACGGGATCGCTTTTTCCCGAATCGGCAAATGTACCAGCAAACCGAACAGGCCCAGGCCAATGCACATCCAAAAGATCAGGTCATACGTCTGGAACCGATCATAGACACGGCCCGCCAGCCAAGCCCCCAGAAAGGACCCGACCTGATGGCTGAAGAAGACAAAACCGTACATGGTGGACAGGAATCGAGGACCAAAGAACTTCGCTACGGTACCGCTGGTGAGAGGCACTGTGGCCAGCCAGACCAGGCCCATCAGACAGCAGAACAGGAGGGAGGACATCACAGTGACCGGCAGCAGGAAATAGGCCAGCAGCAGCAGTCCCCGGCTCCCGTAAATGATACTGAGCAGGTATCGGCGCGGCAGGTGGTCGCCCAGCCAGCCAAAGGTGAGAGAACCCACCAGATTGAAGGTTCCGATCAGCGCCAGGGCCAGACCCCGAATGTGGCCAATGCCATGATCGGACCAAAAGACCGGAAAGTGCACTCCAATGAATGCCACATGAAACCCGCAGACAAAGAAGCCCGCCACCAGCAAAAGGAAGCTGGGATTCCGCAGGCCTTGGCTCACCCGGGGCCACACGGCCTCGCTTGCCTCTTCCAGCGGCGTACCGCCATCTTGATTCTTGCGCGCCGGAATGCCCAGGGCCAGCACCACGATGCACAGCACCAGGCCGGCGCCGACCATGAAGGCCGTCTTCCAGTCCCAGGTGTCGATGAGCCACTGGTTGACGATCGGCATGATCAGAAATCCCGCCGAACTCATGGCCGTCATGATGCCAAAGACCTTGGTGCGATGTTCCGAGGCCACCAGACGGCCCAGGGCCCCCAACAAGACCACGAACGTCGTGGCCCCCAGTCCCAGCCCGACGACAACTCCCAGTCCCACAATCAGCCCGGTGGGTGTGGTCCACACCGTACTCAGGAGCAGGCCGCCCGCGTAGACCAAACCGCCCCCCATCAATACCAGGCGGGTGCCAAAGCGATCCACCAGAAAGCCGATGAAGGGCAACCCGAATATCAGATTGCTGAGGGCCATCGTAAAGCCAAATACTTCGCGTCCCGTACCCAGTTCGAACGTGATGGGATCCAGAAACAATCCGAAACTCTGGCGGGTGCCTGTGCTGATCATCACGGCGATCGCCGCGGATATGATGGCGATGACAACGGTACGGGACATCATGCAGGTGGCCTTGGTTGCGCGGGCAACAGGGTCTACCAGTTGCGCATGGATTCGAGAAACAGGCGGGTCAGTTCGGCCCCCGAAGCCGGTCGGGGAGACAGTTTGGTCACGCGGTGTTGGGGCAACGTGCTTGCCGCCAAGGTCTCGGCATCCGCGGGCTCGTAGCCGACTGCCTCAAGACCTGTCGGCATGCCCGTGGCCTGCATGATCTCCAGAATTTGCTGTGCCAGGACCTCGCCGGCGTCTGTCACGGGAAGGCCGGTGACATTGGCCCCCATCAGTTCGGCGGCGACCATGTGTTTGGCAAAATTCGCGCGGGCCGTGAAACGAAACACGGCCGGCGCCGTCAGCACCACGGACATACCGTGGGGGATGATGGCATGATCCACAAGGTAGTCTGGCGCATGATAGTCCCGCACCAAACTGGATACCGGATAGGACATGCCGTGACAGAGATGGACACCGGCGTTGCCGAAGCCCATGCCTCCATAGACGGCCGCCAGCATCATGTTGTGACGGGCTTCCAGGTTTTCCGGTTCGCGCATGGCGGTGACCAGATTTTGCGCCACCAGTCTGATCGCCTCCCGCGCCCAGATGTCGCTGACCGGTGTGGATCCCTGATAGGTGGGCCTTTGCAAGGAACTCTCGGCCCTGTCCCGCGCGTCGAACGGGATGGTCGTAAAGGATTCCAGGGCGTGGCACAGTACATCCAACCCGGTGCAGGCGGTAATCATGGGCGGCAGATCCACGGTATTGAGCGGATCCTGCACGCCCAGCGAGGGACGCAGGAAACGGTGGGCAATGCCCGTTTTGGCGTTGATCTGCTTGTGGTCGAAGATGGCCACCCCGGTGATTTCGCTGGAAGTCCCGGCCGTGGTCGGAATACCAATCAGGGGTTTGAGCGGACCTGGCACCGGTCGGCCCTTGCCGATGGGGGCATTCACATAGTCAAAAAAATCGGCGGGGTAGGTACAGTGCAGATTGGCCACCTTGGCCGTGTCGATGGTGGACCCGCCCCCAAACGCCAGAAACCCGTCGAAGGCACCGCGGCGGGCGAAGGCCGCCGCCGCTTCAAACGAGTCCAGGGAGGGCTCGGTGCGAATCTCGCTGAAGAGCTGCCATTCCAGAGAACCGGAGTTGAGTGTCTCCTGCAGCCTGGCGAACTGTACGGTATCCACCAGATTGGGATCGCACAGCACCATAATCCGGCGGGTGCCCAGAATGTCCAGGTCTTCCCGGACTTCGGACATGGCGCCAAGGCCAAACTTCACGGCAGACGTGTCAAGGGTAAAGACGGTTTCTTGGGGCACGGGTCCAGACTCCGGAACGATTAAGCAGTGCGTGGGACTACGTCAAGGCAATGATGGCACAGTGCGGATCGGGCGCGGTGTCCGGCAGGCGCAGAGACAGCCCATCCCCCGTGATCGCCAGCGGAATCCTGGTGGCCGCAGGACCCAGCAGCCGGGCCTGGTCCGCCTTGACACCGGGCACCTGCAATTCACCGCAGGCCGGCCAGTCCAGGACCAAAATGTACACTGTGCGGTTTTTGGCCGTGGTGCGGTAGGCTGCCTGGCCCTGGACGGGGCCGGGCCGGGTCCCATACACCGCCTCGCCATACACCCTGAGCCAATCGCCCATGGTTTTGAGGCGGACGACGCTTTCGGCCGGAATGGCACCGGACGCGGTGGGTCCCACATTCAGCAGGTAGTTTCCGCCCTTGCTCACGATGTCCACCAGCTTCCGAATCAGATCCGTCGCGCTCTTCCAATTGTGATCCCGGGACTTGAAGCCCCAAGTGTCATTCATGGTGGCAGGGGTCTCCCAGTCGCCTTCCAGCAGGGTATCCGCGGGAATCGTGTTGTCGTTGGTGGTGGCATAGTCCCCCAGCGCGTTGCCCAGCCGCCCACAGACCAGCGTGTCAGGCTGCAGCCGGTGGCAGAGATCCAACAGCTGCTGGCTTTGGGCCCGGGAAATGCCCTGGGTAATGCCCTTGGGCGTATCAAACCAGATCAGGGCCACCGGTCCGTATTGGGTCAGCAACTCCGTGACCTGGGGGATGACATAGGTCTCGATGTAGCGGTCAAAGTTCTTCTGGGCCGGATCGAAGTCCCAGTCGTTGCCATCCCCGTCCGGATGGTGCCAGTCCTGGGTCTGCGAATAGTAGAAACCCAGTCGCATGTCCTGTCGTTGACATTCATCCGCCAGTTCCCGAATGATGTCCCGCGCGCAGGGACTGCTCCGGGACACACTGTAATCGGTATGCCGGGAATCGAAGAGACAAAAGCCGTCATGATGTTTGCTGGTGATCACGATGTACTGCTGGCCGGCGGCCTTGGCCAAGGAAACCCAGTGGCGGGCGTCGAATTCCCCAGGATTGAACTGTGGGGCCAAGCGCGCGTAGTCGGCAACCGGGATCCGGGCAAAGCGCATAATCCATTCGCCGATGCCGGCAACATCCTGTCCTTGCCAGCGGCCGGCCGGGATCGCGTACAGGCCCCAGTGGACAAAGAGACCAAACTTGGCCGCGCGCCACCAGTCAAGGCGGGAGTCCGTGGCCGCGCCGGGGCGTTGGCTTCGATCAGGCTGAATGGCGGCATCTTGCATGACACAAGGCTCCTTGCGGCTGTGATGCCCTGGACATCGGGCTGTCCTGCGGACACAGGTCTGGGGTGAGCATAGTGTACTCAGCTCCCAGGCCTTTTGCAGATCTTAGATCAGAAGGGCCCCATACGTCGCTTCCGGCATCCCCGGCCCACGCGGGCTGTCTGCTTGGCACCAGACCGGGAAAGAGACATAATGAATGCGGCATTTGCCCCTCACCCCTGTTGACAGATGCGGGTACCGCGCGGAGTGCAACCATGGAATATCGACGTTTTGGCAAAACCGGCATAGAAGTCTCTGCGGTGGGTTTTGGCTGTTGGGAATCCAGTGGCGATTACGGCAGCTTTGACGAATCCCAGATTGTGGCTGCGGTACACCGGGCCCTGGATCAGGGCATTACCCTGTTCGACACGGCAGAAGGCTATGGCTTCGGCCGGTCCGAGGCCCTGCTGGGCAAGGCCCTGCGCGGTAAGCGGGAGCAGGCTCTGATCGTGACCAAGGTGGGCATCTACCGTGATAACGGAGAGTGGTTTCGGGACTCCAGTCGCTCCCGCATTATGGCTTCGATTGAAACCAGTCTGCAGGCGCTGGAGACCGACTATGTGGATGTCTATCTGGTCCATTGGCCCGACTCGAGTCGCCCCTTCGAAGAGACCATGGCCGTCATGGAAGACGTGCGCCAACAAGGCAAGACCCGCTTCATAGGGGTGAGCAATTTTTCTCCGGAACAGATCGAGCAGGCCCGGCAGGGCGGTGCCATTGACGTGGTCCAGTACGGCTATCACATGTTTGACCGGCGCCTGGAGCGGTTTGTCTTTCCCACGGTCCAGACCTACGACTTCGGGCTCATGACCTACGGCTCCCTGGCACACGGGCTGCTCACGGGGGCCTTCACCCGCGACACCCAATTCCCCGTGGACGACTGGCGGCACAGTGGCAAGGCCTTCAGCCTGCCGCTATGGAGTCCGGACGTGTTGCCCCGGAACATCGCGGTCGTCGAAGAACTGACCGAAATCGCGGCGGAATTCGGGAAATCCTCGGCCCAGTTGGCCTTGCGCTGGGTCCTGTCCAACCCTCTGGTCGGGGTGGCACTGGTCGGGTTCCGCCATCCCGGCGAAGTCAGCCTCAATCTGGACGGACTGGATTGGACCTTGGACCCGGCAGCCCTGGAACGCATCCAGGCCGTCTTCGACAAGCACAACGTGGATACGGCGCCCGACATTTGGGTCGAGACCAATCGGTAAAGGCCTGTACAATGCCAGACAGCAGGGCACTGGCGGCCGCAGAGGCGCAGACGGTGCAATTGACCCCTGATTGGACCGGAATCTATAATTTGATTCATACTGTTCCTTGCAGATTGCATCCTGGCCTGCGCCTGTGGCGCCGCCTCGTTCTTTGCCGTTTCGGAGGACTTCAATGTCTGCATCTCCCCTACGCCTGACCGACGCCCAGATGCGCCATTTCATCGCGCACGGCTGTCTGCTCCTGCAAACGGATTTTACCGAGGACTTTCATGCCGCCTTGAATGCCCGCATCGCGGCCGTGATGCAGGAGGAAGGCAACCCGGGCAACAACATTCTGCCCCGCGTGCCCGAGGTCCAGGAGATTTTCAGGCATCCGGTCGTCACGGGCGCGGTGCGCAGCGTATTGGGCGATGACTACATCATGCAACCCCATCGGCACTGTCACTACACGGAGCCAGGCCGCAAAGTGCAGAGCTGGCACAAGGACAGCTATTGGGGCTACGCGCGCGTGCGCAATCACCATCAGTGGTGGGCCATGATTTTCTATTATCCGCAAGCGGTCACCGCCGCCATGGGCCCTTCCGGTCTCATGCCCGGGACCCAGTATTACGACAAGCGGCCGGGAGATGATACCGAAAAGCCACTTTTCATGGAGGGACCCGCGGGGACCTTTGCCCTGATCCACTATGACCTGTGGCATCGCGGCGGAGCCAACCGTTCGCAGCAGAACCGGGCCATGCTCAAATTCCAGTTCACGCGGGTATCCAGACCGACCGCCCCGGCCTGGCAGAACGAAAACCCTGCATGGCAGACGCTGAATGGAGACGGTCCGGCGCATACGCATGAGGCGCTGTGGGCCGAGCAATGGAACTGGATGTCCGGACGCGCACGGACTCTGGGCACAGGGGCGCACGAAACTCCTGAGTCCCTCGCGGCGCTGACTGCCAAGGTACAGGGCAAGTACGAACCGGACGGCATTGGCGCAGCCTACGACTTGACCAATGCCGGCAGCCGGGGGCTGGTCCATTTGTATGACATCCTGCACAGTGCGCACCCTCAGGCTGCCCGGCGCGCCGCGTACGGCTTGAGCGTCGGGCCCGTGGAGGTGCTGCCGCGGCTGGCCGAGGCCTGTCGTCACGAATCGGACCTTGTGCGTCGCTTGGCCGTTTTCGCCCTGGGTGAGCAGGGGCCCCAGGCGGCTGCACACAGTGCGACCATTGCCAGCCTGCTGCAAGACGACTCGGCCTGGGTACGGCGTACCGCCACGGAGACCCTGGGCCTGCTGGAAGATGCGGCCATTGCCGTGCCGGCGCTGGAGCAGGCCCTGGCCGATGACGATGATCAGGTCAAATTCAATGCGGCCCTGGCCCTGGCCCGGTATGGCAGTCAGGCGGCTTCTGCCGTGCCCGCCCTGCAGGCCTGTTTGCAGGACGAAAACAGGTATGTACGCGGTTTTGGCATCGAGGCCCTGCGCCAGATCGGCACACCCGAGGCTCTCAACGTGGCTGTCGACCATCTGATGGACAATCGATGGTGCTATTCCACCACGCCGGATTCGACCTTTTAGGATCGTGTGTCCCGATGCAGAGTCTGCAGGAAGCGCCCATGCCCTATTGTCCCACGCTTGAATCCGTTTCCACACACGAGATACCGACCTGGTTTGACAATGCCAAACTGGGCATCTTCATTCACTGGGGACTTTATTCCGTACCGGCCTGGGCTCCCAATTCCGGCAACCTGGGCGAAACCCAGGAGAGCGGAAACTGGACTGACTGGTTTGCGCAAAACCCCTACGCCGAATGGTATGCGAACACGGTACGCATACCCGGCAGTCCCACCCAGCGGCATCATTTTGATACCTACGGGCACGGTTTTGCCTATACGGACTTCGCTCCCCAATTCAATGCGGCAGTGGAAGCCTGGGATCCGGGGGAATGGGCCGGCTTTTTCCAGCGGGTCGGAGCGCGGTACGTAGTATTGACCAGCAAGCACCACGACGGGTTCCTGCTGTGGCCCAGCGCGCATCCCAATCCGTTTCATGAGGGCTATGGCTGTCGCCGGGATTTGCTGGGCGAACTCGGTCAGGCCGTACGGGCCGCAGGCCTGACCATGGCCTATTACTATTCGGGCGGTGTGGACTGGACCTACAACCCGCAGGTCGTACGCAGCATTCCGGATTTGCGCAGGGCCACGCCGCAGAGCGCCGCCTATGTAGCCTATGCCAACGCCCACTGGTACGAGCTGATGGACAAGTATGAAACGGCCATTTTGTGGAACGACATTGCATATCCCCAGCAGACCGACACCAACCGGCTGTTTGCCGACTATTACAACCACAGACCGGACGGTCTGGTCAACGACCGGTTTCATCAGTTTTTCGATGCCCAGGGTGCGCGCTCCACGGCGCCGGTGCATTGCGATTTCACCACCCCGGAATATCGGCAGTACGATACGATTCAGACCCGGAAATGGGAAAGCTGCCGCGGTATAGGGGCCTCCTTCGGCTACAACCGGCAGGAGGGCGAGGAGCAATATCTCTCGGCCCAGGAGCTCATTCACAGTTTTGTGGACATCGTGAGCAAGAACGGCAATCTCCTGATCAATGTCGGTCCCACGGCCCAAGGCGTGATCCCGGAGATGCAGCGATCCCGGCTCACGGCATTGGGCCGCTGGCTGGACGTCAATGGGACAGCCATATTCGATACCCGGCCCTGGCACAGAGCCGCGGACCGGACCGATACGGGCGTGGACATTCGCTACACCCAGGACGGCAGCAACCTGTTTGCCATATTGCTGGGCGGAGGCCAGACCCAGGAATTCTGTATTCCCGGACTGGCACCGGAACCCGGCACCGAGGTAGAGGTCCTGGGACAACCGGGAGCCGCCCAGGTCCTGGGCCAGAACGGCGGGTTGGCCATTCGTACGGCGGCACCTTTGGACAACCGCATTGCCTCTGCGGTGCGTATTGCCCCGTTGCCGTCTGCGTAGCAGCATACCGGGTGCTATCCGTAACGCCGTAACGGATCCGGGCGGCCATACGGCGGGCGGGGTGTCCAGCGGCAGCAAGACTCTGTGGGTCAGGATGATGGATTTTGCGATGTCCGGCCCGATAGCCGAGCACGAGACACCCTTGTCCTCAAGGCATCACCCATCGGATTGCGGGTCGATGTGAACCGGCATTGGCCCGGGGCAAATGGCAAAGGATGGCGATGTCTGTTTCACTGGTCTTCACTACCCGGCAGCAGTCCACGGCCCGGGCCTTGTTCGCCACGCTGTTTCCCTCCGATGCCTTGCAGCCTGGAGCAACGGAAATCGGGGTGCTTGACTATGTAGAGCGGCTGTTGGGCGGCTTCGGTCAAGATCTGCAAGGACAGTACCAGCGGGGTCTGGACACCGTGGACGCGGCGGCCCGGAGCATGTTTGGGCAGCCTTACGCACAGTGCAGTCCCGAGGAACGGCAGGCTCTGGTCCGCCGCCTGGAAAAAGGCGCGCTGGACGTGGGCCATGCCCAAAGCCAAAGGGAAGTCATGGACCTGCTGGTCGGCCATATGCAGGAAGGGCTGTTCGCTGATCCCGTGCATGGCGGCAACCGGGACAAGCAAGGCTGGAAGCTGCTGCGCCATCCGGGCGTCTGGCTGGAGAACAGCCGCGCCGAAATGATGTCCAACGTCCCGGAGGACAAAGGCGGCCGCTACCAGTCCATCGCCGACCTGGAAGAGATCATCCGGGACCGGCCCGATGGGGCCCCGGCCATCCCGCCCGGTTTTGATCCGGACAGCGGCCGCAAGCCGCCCGAGGGTGAGGCCGATGTCATTCTGATTGGTCTGGGGGCGATAAACAGCGTGATTGTCCCCCAGTTGACCGCGGCTGGATTGCGGGTGGTTGCTCTGGAAGCCGGACCTTACCGCTCCCGTCAGGACTACCGACCGGACGAACTGCGCCAAACCTACTATGGACGCGCACACCTGGGTCCCAAATTCAATCAGGAAACCCCGCGCTGGCGTCGCAACGCAGGGGAGACGACGCGGCCGTGCAGTTTCTCACTGGGCCGCATGATGAACGGCGTGGGCGGATCGGTGTTTCACTACGGCGGCTGGATGCGACGTTTTCATCCGCATCACTTCCGGGCGCGCTCCCATGTGCGGGAACAGGGCTGGGAGCGCCTGTTGCCGGACGGCTGCACACTGGCGGACTGGCCCGTCACCTACGAGGAGCTGGAGCCCTTCTACACGGAGCTGGAATGGGAAATCGGCATCTCCGGAGTCAGTGATCAGCCACCGGTAGCGCGGAGCCGGGAACTGCCGCTGCCGCCTTTGCCGCCGTATCACATCGGGGAAGTCTTTCGCAGTGCCACCGCAGCCATGGGGTTGCACCCCTATCCGGTGCCCGTAGGAGTCAACAGTCGACCCTACAGGGGGCGTCCCGCGTCACAGAATTCCAGCTGGACCTGCGGTTTCGGCACCTTCGACGACAGCCTGTGGCACCCGGCCGCCGAGTGCGTGCCCCAGGCCCTGGTGACAGGCAATCTGGATCTCAAGACACAATGTCGGGTCATCGAGATCCTGACGGACGCCCAGGGCCATGCCAGCGGGGTCCGGTATCTGGACGCCAACGGCCGTCAGCAGGTGCAGCACGGCCGATGCGTGATTCTGGGGGCCTACGTATGGGAAAGTCTGCGTCTGATGTTCCTTTCCGGCACTGCCCGGCACCCAGGCGGGTTGGGCAACAGTCACGGACAGCTGGGGCACCACATCATGACCAAAATGTTCGGTCAGGTGCTCGCCCAGTTTCCCGGCACGTACTTCAACCGCCACTGCGCCAACGCGTCCCAATCCATGATCGTGGAAGACTATCTCTATCCTGACTTTCCCGCAGCCGAACACGGCTTTCTGGGCGGAGCCACCCTCAGCGCCGAGCCCCAACTCCTGCCCTTGAGTATCAGCCGCGAGGCCCTGCCTCCCCATGTGCCGCGTTGGGGCGCAAAATACAAGGAGCATCTTCAGACCTGGCAGCAGTGGGGCGTGTTGCGCATTCAATCGGACACCTTGTCCTATGCCCGCAACTTTGTGGATCTGGACCCACAGCATCGGGACCGCAGTGGTGTGGGCCTGCCGGTGGTGCGCATTACCTACGACATGCGGGAAAACGAACAACGTCTGTCGGCTTGGATGGAAGACGAGTGTGAAAGGATTCTGAAAGCGATGGGTGGTCAGAATCCCTGGCGGGGTCCTCGTTTTACCGGCGTGGGCAGTTGCCATGACCTGGGTGGCATCCGCATGGGACTGGACCCGCAGGGTTCGGTGGTGGATCCCCACCTGGAAGTCCACGACACGCGGGGGCTGTTTGTGTTTGGAGGCGGCGTCTATCCCAGTTGTCCCGGCATCAACCCCACGCTGACCATGATGGCCTTGTGCCGCCGGGCCTGCACTGATCTGATAGGTCGACTGCAAGGAGCGGGTGTCTGAAGTCCTGCGGGACCGCGCTGATGTCCACGCTGTCCTTTTTCGCCGCTCCCTGTCGTTACGGTGCGGTCTCCATGCTCGCTTCGGCTCGAGGCATTCTGGCCATTGACCTGGACGACACCGTATCTGTATTGCGGGCACAGGCCACAGCCCGGATCCCCCATGCCTTCTTGCCTGGGTCCAGTGACCAGGCGATTTGGTGGGAGAGACTGCAGACCTGTGTTGAGGATCCCACGCAGTCCCTGGATGTTCCCCTGGATCTGCAAGGAACCAAATTTCAACTTGATGTATATGCAGCCCTGCAGGCCATTGCACCCGGCCATACGACTACCTATACAGACCTGGCTCTGACTCTGCAGCAGCCGCATGGGGTCAGGGCCGTGGCCGGGGCCTGCGCCCATAACCGGTGGGCCTTGGCAGTGCCCTGCCACAGGGTGGTGGGCCGAGACGGAGCACTGACGGGATATCGGTGGGGGCTACCGCGCAAATCTGCCATCCTGCGGCACGAAGCGGCTTTGACCGGCTCTGGGCCTCCATCTCTGTTTGACGTGTAACACCAATACCACCAGGTCCCGGCAACCAAGCGGTGCGCCCTCATCGGAAGCGAGAGGCCATCTGCTTTTCCACATGTTGCCAGCCAAGATCCCGGGTCGCCAGCAACCCCAGGATGCAGTACATCAGGCCTGCCATTTCCGGTACCAGATGCTGGCCATGCTCCATCCAGCGTAGCAACAGCCTCTTCAACGCCTTCTTCACCCACTTTCCGGGCGATAACAGGCTAATATGCAACTGACATCAAGTATTGCTACAGATTTCCCTTCCTTACCAAGACCCTTGAGATCATGCGCAGTCAGCCAATACGGCCAAAACCAGACGTGGGCGTGTCTGCCACAAGTCATAGGATCATTCCGCATTGTAAGAGACCACAGAGATACATTGGGAGAGCAATGCATGGCAAACGAGGAAGCCAAGGACGCCTTTGCCGCCATCGTCAGAGAGAAACTGGACGAGAAATTCCGGGACGAATTCGTATTTGATCCCATTTTGGTGCAGACAGCCCTGGATCTGGATGGGGATCCCTGTCTGCATGCCTACATTGTGTTTGAAGGGGACCAGAAGAAGCTGGATCCGGCCTGGACAGCGGCCCTGCCCCGGCATCTGTGGCCGTATGCCCGGGAACTGGGCTTTCCCAGTCTCCCCCTGCAGTCCTTTGTCAGGAAGTCGGAATGGCCGCGTCTACAAGCGTCAATACCGTGCGGCCCGATGACCTGCTTCTGATTGCCCGACAGCTGGCGATTGGCATAGTGGGCAAAAGCCAGGGACGGCCCCGCGAAGCCGAACTGCAGCCGGGCAGTAAGCACTGCGTATTATGCCCTGTTTCATACCCTGGCTGGTTGCGGGGCCGATTTGCGCGTAGGCAAGACCAGAGCCCATCGTAGTCAACCGGCCTGGCAACCAGCCTATCGGGCCCCTGGATCACGGCCATGCCCGCCAACAATGTATCCGGAGTAGTAGGGTGGCCTTGTTTCCCTCTGCCATGCAGGACTTCGCGGCGGCTTTTGTGCGCATGCAGCAGTTCCGCCATCTGGCCGATTAGGATCCCTTGGCTTCCTGCTCCTGTTCCACGGTCCTGCCATGGATTGAGGAATGCCAGGATGTAATCTCAAGGTTCCCCATGGTTTCCTGGAAAGATCACCGCGCCTTTGCCGTGTATGTGCTCCTGAAGCACAGAATCCGGACGACTGGTTCCGGCGAGCCAGACCCGGGATACGAAGCCGGCGGGGAGGAGACTGGCAGAGTGATTCGGTGTTCTGATCATCGGAGAGATCGATGCCTGTCTGCACTCTCTCCAGCCCGTCACACAGGGCATGCCTGTTTAGGTATATAAGCCCCAGTTGTTTCCTAAATAATGGCTGCAAGCAGATGTATATCCTGATCTCAACTTGGCAAGAATTCCCTTTGGGGTGTGCTGTGCCTGTTACCAGCCTCAATTTCACCAATGTCGGACCTTGTGACGAAATCCATCTTGCTCTCGACGTATTGCGCGGCGGTGAACTGCAAGACGATGCGATGCCAGGCAGGGACGGACATGATGTCTTCCAGCAAGTAAGGATCGAGTAAGGATAGGGACAAGGCTCTGCTTGTACCGTTCCGTTCAGGCAAGGGAACCCAAATGTATACTGTGCGCATGAATGTATACACATACACCTCCTGCGTGCTGCTGGACTCGCCTCTGGCCTGGAAGCCTGCGTGATTCCCCAACTGCCATTCGGCGACGACGACTTCGTCCACATCCAGTCGCATGCCGACTGGATGTATGTAGACAAGACGCGCCACATCTCGGGATTGTTCGCACCGGGGCGCAGCCGCCATCTGTTTCTGGCGCGGCCGAGACGATTTGGCAAGACCCTGCTGCTGTCCACGGTGGAAGCCCTGTTTCAGGGCCGACAGGACCTGTTTGCAGATACGTGGATCGGGCAGGAAGGACGCTGGGATTGGGCGGGCCGTACCTGCCCCGTGTTGCGCCTGAACCTGGGTGGCCTGCGCGGTATTCACGACCGGGAGGAATTGCGCGCGGAGTTGCGCGGACTGGTGGACGACCAGGCCGGGCCGCAAGGCATTGTCCTGGCCCCCGGGTCGCCGGCACGGGCTTTGCGCCTGCTTTTGGCGCACATGGCCTCCGCGGGGGACCGCAAGGTTGTGGTGTTGGTGGACGAATACGACACGGCCATTACGGAGAATCTGGACTGTCCCGATGTACTGAAGGATGTTCTGGACACCATGCGCGCCTTCTACGGGGCCTTAAAGGACAGCAGCGACTGTATTGAACATACGCTGGTCACGGGAATTCTGCGCTTGGCGCACACCGGCCTGTTCTCCGGTGCCAACCATCTCGCGGACCTGTCATACAGATCCGAGGTGAACAGCCTGCTGGGATTCACGCACGCAGAACTCCGGGAGCCGGGTTTGGCCGCCCTGGTGGCGCAGGGTGCCAGTCACCTGGACTGTGCTCCGGAGGATCTGTATGCGGCTCTGGAGCGGCAGTACAATGGCTACCGCTTCGCGGCGGGACGGGAAGCGGTCTACAATCCCTATACTTTGGCCGGATGTCTGCAGGAACTGGTTATTCCCGGCGAGGCTGTCCGCTGGAACCTGGACCAATTGCCCAGCTACTGGATCCGCACGGGCACACCTGCCATGCTGCTGCGGGGTCTGCAAGCCCATGCACCCTCGGATCTGCACGAGCCGGATATGCCGGATCTCCGGGTACTGGAGGAGGTCAATTTCGACCCCAGCCAGCCCAACGTGGCCGCCCTGATGTACCAGACCGGCTACCTGACACGCGGGCCAGAACCCGACCCGCAGCTGGTCTTTCCCAACCGCGAAGTGGAAACTGCCTTCCGGGGTTCCCTGGCACAGTGGTGGAAGGAACAACGCCAGGTTTGGCTGGACAGTCCGGCGTTCCAAGCCGCGGCGCAACGCCGTGACGCCCTGCTGGATGCCCTGGAACGGGGCGACGCGGAGGCTGTCAGGAATGTGTTGGGTTCCATTTTGGCGACCCCGAGCCGGGACCTGCAGGGATGGCCCCCGGCCGTACGCCAAATCGCCAACTACGAAGTGCACTGCCAAGGCCTGCTGGTCGTGTTGTTCAGCACTATGGGGTTGTCTGTGACCCGTGAAGTACCGGCCGGTACCGGTCGGGTCGACTTGGCGGTGGCGTGGGAAGGACGCGGCTTGTTCCTGATGGAACTGAAAATGGGCGGCGGGACCGAGGTGGGATTGCGCCAGGCATTTGCGCGAAATTATCCCGCCCTGTTTCAGGGACGGGGTCTGCCCGTGACAGTGGTGGGTCTGCAATTCACCTCCCGGACCGGCATGCTGGTCACGTGTCGCCTGCACCGCCTGGGCCGGTTCGATCCGACTACGGCGCGCTGGGATCGCGAGCCCTTTGACACTCCTCTGGCCGAGTTGCACCGGATGTCCGCTACGGAACGCCAAGCGTATGTACGCATGGCTTCCCTACAGGAAGCGGAGGTGTCCTCCCCTCCTCCCTGAAGTTTCAGGATCCGGCAGGGGCGCCCTGCCGCAACACACAGGGGATCGGCCCTCTAAATCCGGAAAACCTTCCCGGCGACAAGTTGGCCCGCAGCAGAGGCCGGAATCTCCGCGTCCGGCTGTCCCGCGGACGGTATGTGCCAAGCCACGGGCAGAGTGTGCCATTGGCACAGAGACAAAACAGGCTGCACCACCGGGTCGTCATGCCTGGTACGGTGACACCTGCCGCCTCGGCAATGGGCCCGGTCCCGCTCTCGGCTGCACGCGACCGTATGTCCGATGCCTACTTGAAGCGCGCTGCCAGCTGCTCTTCCACATGCTGCCAACTAAGATCCCGGGCCGCCAGCAACACCAGGATGTGGTAAGCCAGGTCCGCCGTTTCCGCAATCAAATGCGGGTCATCCTCGACCAGTGAGGCAATCGCCACTTCCACACCTTCTTCGCCCACTTTCTGGGCCATGCGTGCCATGCCTGCCTCAAACAACGAGGCTGTATAGGAATCCCCGGGCCTGTCTCGTTTCCTGGCCTGAATGATCGCTTCCAGCTGGCTGATTACATTGACCATGTGACTGTCACGACCTTTCCTGGTTCAACTGCATTGCTTCCCCACCGGATCCAGGTGTCCCGACCACAGCACTACATCCGGAGCCACCCTTGCCTTGAGCGGAATGTTCCGGCTCAGCAGGTCATGGGTCAGGGTGCAGGGCAGTGCCTGCTCTTGCAGGCGCAGCTGCAGGTCGTCACCGATGCGGTCCAGGCCACAGGCAGGCTCGGCCGCTTGCAGGATCTGGACCGCCTCCTGGGCACAGAATGGATCCCATGTCACCAGAGACATCAGACAGTCTGAAGGTACAGGAAGCTCCATGGGCCCATTCCCTGCCACATCACCGATACGCCCGGCCAGGTACCGCAACGGCCGCATGATAGCACCGCGGCAACTCCCCGGCGGAATGCGATCTTGGGAAACCGGTTTTGTCTACGCTGGTCCTCGGTCTGCATCCCGGCAAACCTGGTCCGGCCAGCCGCCCCGCCCGGGATCATTGCGATCGGACTGCGCGGCCATGCCGGCCAGGGATACACATCAGGGCTGCTGCAAACTGCGGAAAAAACAGGTCCGGGCTCCTGTATGGCAGGCGGGCCCATGCGGCCGGGCCAACAGCAACAAGGTATCGCCGTCGCAGTCCAGCCAGAGCGCATCCACATCCAGATAATTGCCGCTGGTGGCTCCCTTGTGCCACAGCTCGGATCGGGACCGGCTCCAGAATACCGCCTGTCTCCTGGCCAACGTCAACTGCAGGGCCTCCCGGTTCATCCACGCGACCATGAGCAGGTCCCGGGTCACCGCGTCCTGCACCACCACGGGCAACAGGCCTTGCGCGTCAAATGACACTGCATCCACAAAGTCTTCGGGGCTGAGCGCGTCGATCTCAGGCATGAGGCGCGTCCCAGTCCTGGAATACATCCAGACGCACGGGAATCCCCCGCGCGGCCATGTATTCCTTGACCTCCCGGATGCTCAGCTGACGAAAATGAAACAGCGACGCCGCCAAGGCCGCCGCTGCTCCACCGCGGGTCACAGCATCGGCAAAGTGGGTGACGTGTCCGGCCCCGCCACTGGCGATCACCGGGATCGATACCGCATCACTGATCGTGCGGGTCAGGTCAATATCGTAGGCCTCCTGGGTACCATCTCCATCCATGGAAGTCAGCAGGATCTCGCCGGCTCCCAATGCCTCCGCTTGCCGGGCCCAGGCCACGGCATCCAGCCCCGTGTTCTGGCGGCCCCCCCGGACATAGACATCCCAGCCCGCCGATGCGGGCGCGCCGGTGCGGCGCTTGGCATCAATCGCGACCACAATGCATTGACTGCCGAACCGCGCCGCGCCCTGCTGCACCAGCTCCGGATGGCGGATCGCGGCACTGTTGACGGACACCTTGTCGGCGCCGGCCAGCAAAATGGCGCGCAGATCTTCCAAAGTGCGCAGGCCGCCGCCCACGGTGAAGGGAATGAAAATGGCATCCGCCACGCGCCGGACCATCTGCGTCACGATGTCCCGACTCTCGTGGGTGGCAGTTATGTCAAGAAAAACAAGTTCGTCGGCCCCTTCCCGATCGTACACCACAGCCTGCTCGACCGGATCCCCGGCATCAACCAGGTTGAGGAAATTCACTCCCTTGACCACGCGTCCTTCATGGACATCCAGGCAGGGGATAATCCGTTTGGCCAGCATGTGCCGCTATCCCTCCGCCGCGGTGGTGCGGGCCACCAGGGCCAAGGCCGCGCGCAAGTCCAACGCCCCCGTGTACAGGGCCTGCCCGGTAATCACGCCACCAATGCCCTGATCCCGGTACGCCAGCAGCCGTTTGATGTCGGCCAGCCCCGACACGCCGCCGCTGGCAATGACCTGCAACCGGGTTTGGCGGGCCAGGTCCGCGGACTCGGCCAGACTGACGCCCGTCATCATGGCATCCTGGCCGATGTCCGTGTGGATGGCCAGTTCCACGCCCATATCCCGCATGCGGCGGCCTACGGCAAGGGCAGTCAGCTGGCTCTGTTCCTGCCAGCCGTGGATGGCCACCATGCCGTCCCGCGTGTCCAGTCCCACCACGATCCGGGAGGCCCCGAATTGCGCCACGGCCTGGCGCAGGAGATCCGGATCCCGTACGGCCACAGTGCCCAGAATGACGCGGGAGACCCCGGCCGCCAACAGGAATTCAATGTCCGCCAGTGTGCGCAGGCCACCCCCAAACTGGATTGGCACGTCAACGGCGGCCCGGATGGCCTTGACGGTCTGTACGTTGACGGGGCCCCCTTCGGCCTGCATTTCGTCACCCAGGGCACCGTCCAGATTGACCACATGCAGCCACTGTGCGCCGTGCGCCTCCCAATGCCGGGCCATCTCTGCCGGATCGTGACCAAAGACCGTTTCGGCCTGCGGATCCCCCTGGCGCAACCGCACGCACTTGCCGCGGCGCAAGTCGATGGCGGGATAGATAATCATGGTGTCAACTCTCTTCCGGATTGCGTGGGCGGCCGCGGACATACCATTGATTCTCTACCATCTGCATGAAATTGCGCAGAATGCGCAGGCCCACCCGCTGGCTCTTTTCCGGGTGGCATTGCATGCCCCAAATGCAATCCGAGCGCAAAATGCTGGCATAGGGGCCGCCGTAATCGGTGCAGGCCAGCACGACACTGTCATCCTGGGGTACGCAGCGATAGGAGTGCGCGAAGTAGGCGTACGCCTTGTCGGGGATGTGGGCCAGCAGGGGATCCTGACGTTGTATTTCCAACTGGTTCCAGCCAATCTGGGGCACGCGCAGGGGCCGCGTCATATCCTGCGGGTCCGCCATGCCTTCCGGAAACCGCTCGACATGTCCGGCCACCAGGCCCAACCCCTCAAACTGTCCCATTTCCTCGCTTTCGTCAAGCAGCATCTGCATGCCTACGCAAATACCGAAAAGCGGCACGCGGGCCGCCACGGCGTCCCGGATGGGCGCAACCCAGCCCTTGCGTCGCAGCGTCTGCATACTGCTCCCAAAAGCGCCCTGACCCGGCAGGACGAAGGCACTCCAGGGGATCAGGTCTTCCGCCTTGTCCAGAATGACGACCTCGTATCCCAAGTGACGCGCGACATGGGAAAAGGAATTGCTGATACTGCGCAAATTGCCTACGCCGTAGTCGATGATCGCAATGGACATACAGCCTCCTTGCCGGGCTTCACGCTACCAGGGCAAAATTGCGCACTATGGCGGGCGGGTAGCGCCGTGCCATGAACTCATAGCGCAGATGACGCAATTGCGCTTGCCAATCTCGCTCCTGTTGCTGTGAAACGCGGTTTTGGGACAGGGCGGCCTGCAGAGCCTGTTCTCCGGTGACGACAATTTGGCGTCGTGTACTGACGGCCATCCCCACAAATGCCATGGAGGTCTGCAACGGCGGACTGGCTACGTCAAAACCCAGGGTAACGGGCAAAAACCAGCCTACAGGTTCCAGATGCGATGTGAAATGCATATCGACGACAGTCACGTGATCCTTGAGCCAGAAGCGGACTCGCACCCCGGACAGACCGGCCTCCCGGCTGACATACCGGGATTTCTCCATGACCATACGCCGGGTATCCACACACATGTAATCCAGGGAATCGGCATCGTGCTCCCACTGCGCCTGGATCAGTGCCATCTGCCCGATGCCGTTGCAGTGGTCCACCAGCCTGGCAAAGAGTGCATCCTGCGGCGCGGATCCGATCGTACCTGCGCGCGCCGGTTGTGACCCCGGGCCGCGCGGCTCCTGGGCTTCAGGACTCATGGTGCAACGGGTGCTTGGGAACCGGGATACATCCCAGCCAGCAGGAGCCCCGGGAGACCGCCCCCCGCAGACAGGGCAACCGGGAGAAGCCCGCTTGCGATCGCCACGGCAAATTGCCCGGCGGGCATCCCCAAAGGGCTGTCAGCCGACTCTCGCCCGGGTCTGCAGGATATAATCCTGCGGTAGTGGCTCAACAGTCAATCCTCCGATGACGATTCTGCAAGGTAGCAAGGTTCTGGCCCATGCGCCTCGATTCTACTCTGCCCGCCAGAAAACGGTAAGAACATGTTGCAACAATATCTGACCAAAGCCTGGCTTTCCGTTTCGTGCGCCCTGGCCGTTGTACTGCTGGACCAGTGGTCCAAGCAGGCGATCCGCGACCGGCTGGAGCTTTACGAAGGCATTATGCCTTCGTCCTGGTTGGGTGAGATCTTCTATCTGGAACATGTACCCAACTACGGGGCCGCGTTCGGCATCCTGCCCAACGCCGGTCTGTTCTTCACCGTCACTTCCTCACTGGTCACGGTAGCCATTCTGGTCGGCATGCATTTTGTCAGAACGGACCAGCGTTTTCTGCTCGTCCTGCTGGGTCTGGCACTGGGCGGCGCGATCGGTAATCTGATCGATCGGCTGACTCTGGGCTACGTCACGGACTTTCTGAAGTTCGGCATTCCGGGCCGGGCCTATTGGCCCAACTTCAATGTCGCGGATGCCTGTATCACGGTCAGCGTAATCCTCCTGACCATCCTGACATGGCGCGAAGATTCGCGGCCGAAAGGCGCGGCTGACCCGAAAGATCCCCTGCCCGAGGACGGGCTGGCCTCTTCCGCCTCTGAATAGATCCCCGAAAACGCTGCCATGTCCGCCGCACCCGTCTGGACACAGACTGTGGAGGAGGATTCAGCGCCCCGTCTGGACCAGTGGCTGGTGCAACGGTTTTCGCATTTGAGCCGGGCCCAGTGGCAGCGCATGATCCGCGACGGCCAAGTCACGGTAGACGGAGTCGTATCGCGTGCGGCCCACCGTCTCAGGCCCGGCCAGCAAATCAGTGTTTCCGCCCGGATCCGGCCTGCCCGGACCCGGCCCGCGCTCGTGCCGTGGCCGCTGGAAATGGATGTGGTGTACGAAGATGCAGACCTGGCGATCATCAACAAGCCGGCCACTCTGGTCGTACATCCCGCTCCCGGCCATGCACAGCAAACTTTGGCCAACGCGATCGTGCATCGATGGCCGCATCTGCCTGCCACGTTCGCGGAGAACCGCCCCGGCATCGTGCATCGTCTGGACAAGGACACCTCGGGGCTGGTGGCCATCGCGAAGTCCGCCGCCGCCCACCTGGGGTTGCAACGGCAGTTCAAGGCCCGCTGTGTGGCCAAGACCTATGTAGCCTTGGTGGATGGCTTTCTTGAACCGGCGCGGGGCACGATTGCAGTGCCCCTGGGACGGCACCCCCGGTTTCGCCAACGGCAGGCTGCGTTTCCGCATGCCTCCCGCAGCGCCTCCGGGCCGCGGGGCGTGCGGGAGGCGGAAACCCGCTACCGGGTACGCCAATACCTGCGGAGCCGTACCCCGGCGCCGGCACATCCTTTCTCCTTGGTGGATGTGGAACCGCATACGGGCCGCACGCACCAGATACGGGTCCATCTGGCATACCTTTCCCATCCCGTGGTGGGAGATGCACTCTATGGGCCGCGCAAACCCCGCTTGCGGCTCAACCGGCATTTCCTGCACGCCTGCACCTTGGGATTTGTGCATCCCGTCCGCCAGGTTGCCGTGCAATTTCGGGCCCCGTTGCCGACAGAGTTGCAGGACTGTCTGGCAGCGCTTTCCACGGTGGTCTGATCGGATCCAGGGTCCCCAGGCGGCCCACTGGAGTACTGAGAGCGGGGCGCACACATGCTCCTTACTGCCTTGCGGACCGGCTTCCGCCTTTTCGGGGCCACCTATCTGATCTGGCTGCTGGCTGCCACGTTGATGCCGGCTCTGGATGCACTGGAGCGCGAGCGGGCTGGCATAGTGCCCGACCTTGCGGACCTGGCACCCTTTCACTACAGTCTCCGGGATTTCCAGTGGGATGCCCTCAAGCATGTGCTTCGACGCGATCTGCTGGAACTGAGACCGGTCCCCACGCGCGCCGGGGCCCGCCGTGTAATCCGGGAATATGGCCAGCAACAGCAAGCCCTGCAGGCGGCTGTCACCGCGTATCGGCTGGCTTTTGATTTGCAGGACTATCTGGGGATGGCAGCAGCGCGCGTGGCCTACCTGCGGGCGTGGCAATGGCAGCGGGAAAACCAGTGGGCCTTTGAAAGGGCGGTCCAGATGGAAGTGTCCGACGAACTGGTCCGGGCCGGCATTGTCGGGCCAGGTATTTTCCTGCCACCTGTCTGGTTTCGCCTGGCGCAACCCCCGCTGGTGATCACCTTCAGTCCGCGGGAAACGATTCAACCCATCGCCTCCTATTTCCTGCGGGAAACGACTCCCTTGTCCAGGATCGAACAATTTGAGACGCAGGCTCTGGAACAGCAAAACCTCAGTGCGCTGGTGGAACCGACGGGTGGGGTAGCCACCTATCCCGCCACCGTGGCGCTCCGCTTCACGCCGCTGCAAACCCTCTTTGATGTGGTAACCCACGAGTGGTTTCACAACTACCTGACTTTCCGACCTCTGGGTATCCGGTATCTGAAATCAACGGCCCACCGCACACTGAATGAGACCGCCGCCACGCTGGTGGGCGAGGAGATTGCCTATCGTCTCATGCTGCGTCATTACCGCGATCAATTTGTGCCTGCACAGGACAACGCGGGCCCCGAGGCCGCCTCCGAGGCAAGCGCGGAGGCGGCAGCCCCGGCAGAAGAGGATCCCGCTGCAGCCTTCAACTTTCGGACCGCGATGTTCAGGACGCGGTTGCATGTGGACGCGCTGCTGGCAGCCGGGCAGGTGGAGGAGGCAGAAGCCTACATGGAAGAACGGCGGCAGGTGATCAATGCCGAGGGTTACGCTTTGCGCAAGTTGAATCAGGCCTACTTCGCTTTCCACGGCACCTACGCTACCCGGCCTGGCAGCTCCAGCGACATAGGCCCCAAAATGGAAGCCCTGCGCGCTTTGTCTGCCGATCTGGCAGTTTTTGTGGCAACCGTGCAGCAGTTCCGCAACGAGGAGGACCTGAACCGGGCTCTCACAGCAGCCCGGACCGCGGCCGGCCTCCAGCCCCCGGACTAGGACGCCCGGTCCGGGACCGCGGCTCCTGGCTCCTGCCAGTTGCAGATTTCCAGGGCACGCGGGGGGACGGCCGGCTCGATACCGAAGATCCGGGACAGAAAATATTCTTCCGCTTCAATGGCGATCTTGATATTTTCCGCCTGCCGGAAGCCGTGCTGTTCCCCCGGAAAAGCCACATAGGCCACGGGCACTCCGTTCTGCTTCAGGGACGCCACCATGCGTTCGGCCTGGTTGGGCGGGACAATCTTGTCTTCCAGCCCCTGCAGGAACAGGACAGGACAAGCAATCTGCGAGGCGGCATGCAGGGGAGACCGCTGCCGGTAGACTTCGGCATCTTCAGGATATGGACCGATCAGCGAATCCAGATAGCGCGACTCGAATTTGTGCGTGTCGCGGGCCAACGCGCTCAGGTCCCCGATCCCATATCGGCTCATGCCGGCCTGAAACTGATCGGTAAAGGCCAGGCAGGCCAAAGTCGTAAACCCTCCGGCACTTCCGCCCATGACGGCTTTGCGTTGCGGATCTGCCAACCCCTGGGATACCAGGTAACGGGCGGCATGCACACTGTCCTGCACATCCACCAAGCCCCAGTTGCCGGCCAGGCGACGGCGATAGGCAGTGCCATACCCTGTGCTGCCTCGATAATTCACGTCCAGCACGGCAAAACCCCGACTGGTCCAATACTGGATTTCCAGGTTCAGGGATGCGGAAGAGGCCGAGGATGGCCCCCCGTGGCTTTTGACCAGCAGCGGCGGCAAGGTCCCGTCCGGAGCCCTGAAATCGGGATTGCAGGGCGGGTAATAAAAGGCGTGTGCACGTTCGTGGCCTTCGGTCTCAAACTCGATGGAACGCGGCCGCGAAAGGCAGGATTCGTCAAGGCGGTCCCGGCGAGACCGTCGAATCACCTGGCAATCCCCACGGTCCAGATCCATGAGCACCAGCTCGGGAAATCGGGTGGCGCTGGCGCCCAGAAACACGGCCTGGCCCCCTTCCGCCCGGATGTAACTGAATTCGGAATAGGGCGTTTCCAGTGCGGTCAGCGCACCATCAGCACAATTAAGGATACCCAGGCTTTGGGCACCCTCCTGATGCCATGTGCACAGGATCCGCTGGGCATCCACGAAGGCGTAACTGGACTGGCCCAGGACCCACTGGGGTTCTCCGAACTCGGCCTCCCGGGGGCACAAGGCCCGTGGACCGGCATCGGACAGGGCAACAAGGTTCCACCAACCGGTTTCGTCGGACACTACATGCAAGACACCGTCCGGGGACCACTGGGGCTGATACAGCGACACTCCCGGCTGGGCCAGCAGGCAGCGACGGTCCACGGGGACACCTTCCTCATCCAGGTGGGCGACCCACAATTCGGTTTCGTCCCAGGGCATGTGCGGATGATTCCAGCACAGCCAGGCCACTTGCGTCCCATCCGGACTGAGCGCGGGCGACGAATAGAAATCGTGGCCCGAAGCCAGCACCACCTCGGCCCCCCGCCAGGCCAGGTCCAGCAGCACCAGGCAGTTGGCCGGTTCTGTGTTGGGCACCGAATGGTCTTCCCGGACCGCCACCACCTGTCGGGTACCAGGCCGCACCGTGAAGTCGGCATAGCGGCACAGATTTTGTGGCAGCCAGGGCGCTGTCTTGCCCCGGGCCCCGAGATACAGCTGCTGATCGGCCATATTGACAAACAGTACATCCCAGTCGACAACCCCAAAGGGAGCCCCGCCCATTTCGTGCACGAGAGTGCGCGCACTGAAGGGTGTGGGAATCAGGTTTTGATTCTTGCCCCTCTGGTTCCGGCGCATGACGACGCAACGGCCCGCTTCCGCGGGACGCATCTCTACCCAATACACCTCCTCATTGACCAGTTTCACATCCGAGAGGCGTACCATCCGCTCCACCAGCGCATCGGGGGTGAACGGAGAGTGCCAGGAACCGTAGGGGGCCACCGTAGCCATATGTGCTTTCTCCCAAGCGAATCAAATCCTTGCAGGCAGCGGGTCCGGCCACTGGACCGCAGCCCACGCGGAAACTCCGGCTGCAGGCAACATCGATCTAGGATTCCGTTGCATACAGCGCACGGATCTCGGACATGGCAGCCCGCAGCGCCTCCCGTGCGGATATGCCTTCATTCCAGTCCAGCGCACGCGACATCCAGCGGGCAACGATGTCGGTCTCGGCACCGAAGAGGGGATGATGGGGCAGGGGTACGGAATCGGCAATGTCGGACATGGCCTGCCGTTGCCAATCATATGCGGTCCCTGCCATCAGGGGATCTTCATACACGTATGTGTAGGCCGGCTTGGGGGCATAGTCCGCGATCCGTTTCTGGTACGCGACATTGCCGGGCCCCAGCCACCACAATCCAAAATCGGCCACGCCCTGCGGATTCAGCGCGTACCGCGACAGGGCCATGGCCTGCACCCAGAAGGGAGTGCCGGCTTGCGGCAGACGGGCATCCAGGCGCAGGTTTTTGCCCACCGCGGCGGCATCGGGGCCCAAATTGAACCTGGTCAGGGAGCTGTGCAGATCCATGCCGAGCACCATTCCTGTGCGCCCATCCATCCAGGCCTCAAAGCCGCGTTCCTGTGCCGGCATGAGTTCCGCACTGACCATGTCCTGAAGCCACTGCAGGGCCAAGACTGCCTCGTCGCTTTCCCAATCGATCGTGCCTTCGATGGTCAAAGGATCGGCCTTTGCCCCCCAAAGCAGGGCCAGCAGGTCCCCCAAGGGGCTGAACAGGCGGTCAAAAGGCAGCAGGGTGGACGTATCCTGCAGTGCCCGGGCCGCCACCCAGGCAGCGTCCCACGTCATCGGCGGTTCCGTCACTCCCGCCGCGGCCAAGGGCTCTTTCAACCAGGCCAGCGAGATGGAACTCACCGTGACAGGCAATCCCATGACCTGTCCCTGAGCGCTGACGACGTCCCGAATCGAGGCCGGAAGCGCCTCGGTAACCTGTGCGGCTCCTTCCACGGTACTGTCGGCCAGGTACTGATCCCAGGGCTGCAGGAGCTCCGCCTGCAGCCACGCTCCCGATTCCAGCGGAAAGGAGACCGCCAGGATGCCATCAAAGGAGCCTTGACCCGCCGCCGCATCCGTGGCGGCCATCTCGGCCAGATCGCCAAAGCCGCCCTCCACGAATTTCAAGGGCCAATGCGGATGGGCTTCCTGCCAAGGCCGTTCCAGATTGGTCAATTCGTACAGAAACTGGTATTCAGAGGCAATGAGGAAGCGGAGATCCCGCATTTCCGGCGTGGGCGTGGCCCGGAGGCGGCCCAAGGGGTTGCGCCCGGAGCCGCAGGCGGCCACGACGGTGAGTGTGGCTCCTGAGACCAGGGTTTGCAGAAAGGCACGGCGACTGGGCATGGTTCTGCGGCAATTCCTTGTCCAGCGGTGCATCTTGACCGGGTAGGCAGTGGCGAAAAGGCGCGCGATCCCCAGACCGCGCTACAGGCAACATGCGTATGCTGCATTATATAGCCAACAGACTGTCGCGGGTTGGGACCGCACCACCGTCACGGAGAACCAGTGCAGTCGGGACCGGCTCTGGCTGGAGGAAGTATCTATAATGGAGTGCGGCATACCTGCCGCTGCACCACTCTCAGCCTGGGATATCGCCGCTTTCCTGTCATGTCCTCCATTCCATTGCCGGCCGCGTGTCCTCTGATCCGCGAGGTGGAAGTTGCCATACACGCGGCCCGGACCGCCTCCCCCCAGGTCCTGCAGTACTTCCGCAAGGGCAACCCGATCGAATTCAAGAACGGCCGTGAACCTGTGACGCAGGCCGACCGGGCCGGTCAGACAGCCATCACCCAAGTGCTGCGACAGCACTTTCCCCAAGACAGCATCCTGTCCGAAGAGGCTACAGACGACTCCCGACGTTTGAGCCAGACCCGGGTGTGGATCGTGGATCCGGTGGATGGCACCCAGGAGTTCATCGAGGGTCTTTTGCAATTTGTCATCATGATCGGCCTGAGCATCGACGGGGAGCCCAAACTGGGTGTCCTGGTGCAACCCGGTTCCGGACGGCTGTACGTGGGCCTGCCAGGCTACGGTTCCTTTCTCGTCGAACACGGCCAGATCTCGGCACTCCGGGTCAGCGCGCGCGCGCGGTTCCAGGAAATGTCCGTCGCCCTGTCCCGCCGTCATCTGACTCCGTTCATGGAGGAGATCGTGGACAGTCTGGGCTTTGCCCACCATGTACGCCTGGGCAGTGCCGGCCTTAAGGCAGCCTTGATCGCAGAGCAAGGCGCCGACTGCTACTTCTTTGCTTCCCGGGGCATGAAGGAATGGGACATGTGTGCGCCGGCGGCCGTGCTGCTGGGGGCCGGTGCCCGGCTGACGGACTGTTGGGGTGCTCCGCTGCAATTCAATCAGGCTGATGTCCACCTGACCCATGGCTTCGTGGCCTCCAACGGGCCACAACACCAGCACATCGTGGAGGTCATTCGCACCCTCTGCGATGCCCGCGGCATCAAGCCGTCCCGGGGGTTTCTGCCGACCCATGCCTAGGGGCCCCGCCTCCCGTCCGCCCTAGAATCGATTCACCGATGCCTCGTACATGGCCCAACATACTGGGCTTGGTCCATCCCGGCTCCGACGGAGTCGAAGTCCTCCAGTCCCAGCTGGGCATGCTGCCTGGCTGGGTGGTTTTCTATCGCAGCATGGCCCGCGCCGCACAAGTCTACAGTGGCGACGATTTCCGGCAGTTTACCGAGGCCGAAATCGGCGTCATCTGCTGTCTGGAATGGGACCAGGGCGAAGGGGGCACTGTGCCGGCCCCCGGATTGGTCAAACCGTTCCGGCAACGCTGTCGGAACTATGTAGAGGCCAGTACCGGATGCCACGTCTGGATCATCGGCAACGAAATGAACGCGGTCTCGCAGTGGCCGCTGACCGGCCAGCGTGCCGAGAGCATAGTACCCCGGGCGCCTGCGCATCAGGTCATGGAACCGCGCTATCGACCGGATCGCTACCCGTTGCTGTTCAACACTCCGGGCGCGGAAATTCAGGAAGGACATTTTCCCATTTCGCCCGCCCACTATGTCGACTGTTACATTCAAGTACGCGAGAGCATCAAGACCCTGCCGGGGCATGAACAGGACCTGGTGCTGGTAGGAGCCGTCGCGCCGTGGAACACCGATGCCAAGGATCCCGACAATCCCAGCGGAGACTGGATCCGATACTTCACGGCCATTGCTTCCGCCCTGCAGGGCGGCCAGTGCGAAGGCTTTGCCCTGCACACAGCCACCTTGGGACCCGATCCGGAACTCCTGCTGTCCGACCGGACACTGTCATTCCCGTTTGGGGGCTACAAGGCCGGGTTTCGCTGTTTTGAAGACTTCATTGCCGCCGTACCGCCACAGCACCGCAGGCTGCCCCTCTTTATTACAGAGGCGTCCCAATTGCGGCCTTGGCTGGATGCCAATGACGGCTGGGTCTTCCAGGCCTGTACCCTGATTCAGGACTACAACCAGGCGCACACCCATTCTCCGGTGCGGTGCCTGTCTCTCTTTCAGTGGGAAACCGATTCGCCGTGGGCCATCCGCGGCAAGAGCTACCTGCTGACCGACATCCGCGACACGCTGCACATGCTGGCTGATCGGGCTCTCAAGGCCACCTTGTGCGAGGTGGTTTGGGAACGGGTCGAGATTCCCGAACCAATAGTCGTCGGCCAGACCCTAAACATTGCCGTGACGTTTTCCAATACCACCGCGCAACGACTTTGTTGCAGCGGGGACGATCCCGTACGGCTGGCCGTGGCCTACCAGGCGGACAGTGACCCCGCAACGCAAGACATGGTCATCCCGGATCTACGTTATCCGTTGCCCGAGGATGTAGCTGTCGGCGCCGCCCTAACGTGCCAGGTCGGATTGCCGACCCCTCCGGTGCCGGGCGAATATCGGCTGCTGATCGGCATTGCCAAGACCCAGTTTGTCTGGTCAACCCCGGAACTGGAAGGGGCCTTCGTGTGCTCCATTTCCATCCTGGAGCCTGCCCTGCCGGAAGCCGTGTCCGCCGTGTCGGAATCCCGGGACGATTCCGCCTGCATGGATCCGGAACACCAGGCTCCCGCCATCCCCATCCTGGCCGCCGAGGCTTCCCTGACATTATCCGCAGAGACAGTACCGCCTATGGAACCGGACACGCCCGCTGCCGCCTCCCGGACTGTCTCGGAAAAGAATGGCGTACAGGACCGGCCGGCCACAGAAACGCCGGTCCCGGAGCAGCCGGTGGATTTTGCCATAGTGGATCTCACGGCCTTTTTCCCGGCGGGCACGAACGACAAAGCGGTACGTCTCCTTTCCTCCCTGCACCGGATCGTCTTCATAGAGACCGGATTGCCGGCCACTACTCCCATGGATGCCCAGCTGGACCACTTTCTGAAGTTGGGCCTGGAAGGTATGCCGATGCATTATGTGCTGGAGGATGCCGGGGCTGTCTATCAGGTCCTGCCCTTGACCACCATGCCGCTCTCGTACTCCCGCAATCTCGCCCCGGCCATCGTGCTGGGATTGGAGGGCCGGGCCCGGACCCCGGCGGAGGCCAAGGAGAGATTGCGCCGGGCTGTCCAGTGCAGTGCCACCCTCCTGCGCGACCTGAGACCTTTCGGCTTGCCCAATATATGGGAAATCGGCATGGATTCGGTGGACGGCGAGATTCCCTTTTGCGGGCTGTCACCGGAGGGCCTGGAGGCAGTTCAGGAGGCCATGCACGAACAGTGGCAGCGGCTCGGCATGGCACATACGCCCTTGGAAGTGACTGCTATTGCTTTGCCTTTCGAGGCAGCCCTGGCCGAAGAGAGCACCCGAGAGCCGGATGCAACGACCACCACGCCGGCGTCCGAGAGGCATGGCGTACCCGCCGGCGCCGCAGCCCCGGTACCGGAAGGTTCCGCAGCACTGGCAGACGAGCCATTGCCCATGGCACCCTTCGCGTCGGCATTCACACAAGTCCCCCTGGATTTGGAGTCCGCCGAATCCGCAGGACTGGAATATGCCTACCGGGAGAAAACTTCATTTGCCTTGTGGGCCACAGGGGATACGGGCACCGCGCCTGTAGCGCAGCTCCGGCGCGTCCATGCATTGCAGTATGGAGACATTCTGTATCACTTCGTGATTTCGCCCAGCGGGCAGATCTTTGAAACGCGTCGGGGGCAGAAGCCGGATGAATTCCTGCGGCCCCCCGACCGCGACGCCCTGCACATCGGCCTGCTCGGAGACTTCAAACACCAGTTCCCGGCTGAAACCCAAACCCGGGGATGCAGTCTGCTCCTGGCCAATCTGGCATACGCGGGCGAACAGGCCATAGATCCCGATACGCCCGGATCGCGGCCGGTGCGCATTGGAACGGAACAGTGGTGGCACAAGGAGGACTGGCGGCAAAGAGTCCTTCAGGAAGCCTCGCGGTTGCGGGAGCGCATGGAGGAGGAAAAAGCGGACCGGACCCAAGCCGAGCACGGTGACGGGATCGCCGAAAACGCGCTGTCCCCACCGGATGCACCCTCCCCTGCGGCTGCCGCGTTGCCCGATGCGGCGTTCCCTGACCCGGCAGCGTCGGAAAGCCGACGCTGGCACCCCCTGCCGCCTACAAAAGCGCCGCGCATTGTCAACAAGATCGGGACCCTGCCCAGCCACCCGCGGATGCAAATTGCCAAACGGCAGCTGGAGTCCATCCGGGCCATCTGCATTCATCACTCGGACGCCCCAGGCATGGTGAGCCCGGAGCAACTGGCACAGTCCCTGGTGCTGGACCAGAGCACCGGGGACATTCCTCTCCATGGACTGCCCTATCATTTCTTTGTCCATCCCGACGGCCAGATCGATCAATTGGCCGATTTGGACGAAGTCTGTCAGGGTACCGCGGTGGACAACGAGCCCTTCATTTCCATTGGTCTGGCCGGCAAGTTCACGGGCACGGTCAACCCCACACCGGATCAATTGCAGCAAACCGGTTCGTTGATCAGCTGGCTCATGCGGGAGCATTTCCTCAACCTGGCAGACATAAAAGGGCACAAGGAAATTGACGCCCAGGAAGCCGTGTGTCCCGGGGAGGAATGGGATCAAGGCCGCACCTGGAAAGATTCCCTCTTCTTCCATATCGATTGATGGCGACACCCCATGGAGCCCTGACCCATCAGGACCACAACCCGGTCCAGACGGACCGGGCCGAGACACGGGAGGCGGACCGGCTGGGAGCCGCCTATCCGGTCCAGCAGGCAATTTTTTCCGGCCCCCTGCACTTGCTCCTCGCACTCCTGGAGAACCGGCAACTGGAAATCAGCGAAGTCAATCTGGTAGCGATCACCTCCTCCTATTGGCAGGCCCTGAACCAGGTGGGCCATTTCCAGCCACAGTCCCTGTGCGATTTCGTGGATGTGGCAACCCGGTTGATGGCCTTGAAGGCCCGTTTCCTGCGTCCTGCCACCGCAGAGGGCCCCGAGATGGATCCGGAAGACGAGGACGATCAGTCCCTGGTTGTCCAGTTGGAACAGTTGCGGCAATTCAAATCGCCCGTGGAAGACTTGATCCGGCGCGATCGGTCCGGATTGCGCACGTACAGAAGGCAGGTCCCGCTGGCCTTGCCGCAGAGCAAGGTCACAACCCACATGGAACAGCCCTCCCGCTTGCGCAAGGCCTTGCAGAGAATCGCCGGGCAACTCCCCCGGGTGCAGCCTGTGACCCTCATTCCCCCACCGCTGTTCCCCATTGAAGATCAGATCAGCCGGGTGCGTACGGCGCTCAGACTGTGGCGGTCTCGGGTCAGGAAGACTCCCTTGTCCTTCTTTGCCCTGTTCACGGCCCGCAGTCACCGCGGGGAAGTGATTGCGGCGTTCCTGGCCGTATTGGAGCTGGTGCGCCAGCACTCCGTGGTGGCTGTCCAGAAGCAACTGTTTGGCGATATCGAGCTGCGGCTACCCGACGATGGACGCCAGACAGATCCAGCCCGGACCGGATCTTGACAAGCCGGGCTGGAAAAATAGAATGGCAGGGCATGGTGCCGGTCAAGGACGGCCCTGCCACCCGTCCCACAGCGGTTTTTTGTGCGGCAGACCGGAAACATCATGTCAGACTTCATTTGGGATGAACTGGATGCCGAGCAGGACATCCCTGCCACCGCAGTGCAGGATGAAGTACCCCCGTCACTGCGCGCGTGTATGCCCGGCGATCTGATTTGGAACACGGCCGGCAGCGTGTACGTCTGTACCCGGACCTATCCCCTGACGGGCCCGGTGGCAGACGCGAGACAGGTCCACGATCCGGGCATGCGGCTCTCGGATCTGGCCCCGGCGTTCCCCGCGTTGCCCGACTTTGACCTGCTGCGCTCCGGTGACTGCGTGTTCCTGGACAGCGAGACAACGGGACTCGGGTACAACGCGGTGCCCTTTATGGTTGGTGTGGGGACTTTCGAGCGGCCGGGGGAAGCAGCACCGGCTCCGGCCGCCCGGGCGGCTTGGCCTCCGGCTTCCCCCGCGTCGTCAAGAGAACCGCAAGCCGCGGCGACTCCGACCCACTTTGTCGTCCGCCAGCTTTTTGCCCACCACCCACGCGAAGAGAGTGCAGTATTGCTGCTGCTGCAGGAAATGCTGGTCGACAAGCCGGTCTGTGTTTCCTTCAACGGCAATGGCTTCGACATTCCCCTGCTCCGGTCCCGTTTTGCCACCTGCCTGTACCACTTTCCGGAATTGCCCCTGGAAGACCCTTTCCAGGCATCGACTCTGTTGTCTTTGGATTTGCTGCCTCTGGCCCGGAAAGTCTGGCGCAACCGCATAGGCAGCTGTGCACTCGGCAACTGCGAAGCCCGGATTCTGGGTGTGAAACGCACGCAGGCCGATGTCGCCGGTGCCCAGATTCCGGGCATCTACAGCCAGTATGTGCACAGTGGCCAGGCCGCGGAAATCAGCCGGGTTTTCTATCACAACCAACAGGACATTGTATCCATGTCCTTTCTCTTACGCGCCCTGATGGAGTGTGCCGCATCGGTCGCCTCCGCGGCCGTGGAGCGGCTCAGCGGCGAAGAAGCCTTGTCCCTGGGTACCACCATGCTGCGGGAATCCCGCTGGGCGGCCGCGGAAAAGCTCCTTTCTTTCGCCACCCGTGCCTTGGGCGGCAGCGAACACCATGCCGCCGCGTTCAGGGCATTGGGCCTCCACTACAAGCGACAGGGCAGGTGGAGAGAAGCCACGGCAACCTGGGAAAGATGGCTGAGTACCACGGAGCAAGACAGCGTGGATCCTTATGTCGAGTTGGCCAAATATCACGAATGGCGGGCCAAAGACATTCGGCAGGCCGAGGTGTATGCCCGCTGGGCCCTGCATGTACACCGCTCGGTGTCCCACCCGCGCCGGGCGCGGCAGATACAGGAGGAGCTGCAACACCGGCTGCGCCGTCTGGAACGCAAGAAGCGTTTGATGAATTGAGCATTGGTCTGGACATTTTTCTTGATGGAAAGAGCCACGCGATGTACCATTGTGTCTGAGCAATCCTCGGTAGCTCAATTGGCAGAGCGTACGGCTGTTAACCGTGATGTTATTGGTTCGAGTCCAATCCGAGGAGCCATTTTGGCGGTCGCCTTCCTAGGCGAAATCGCCAGTTGACGCGACAAGACCCCGACGGGATCGCCTGTCGGGGTCTTGTCGCGTCAGACACTGTTGCACAGGATTCCCTCCCTGTTGGATCGATAAAGAAGGCTTTCCGGCCGCGCGGCGTGGGACAATGGCTGGGATGCGGATGCGATCTCTCCACCATGGACAAGAGCAAGTGCAGTGAAGAAAGACCCGGGGAGACAATGCCGAAAGCAGCGCATCGGGCAATGAGACAAGAAGTAAGGCGCAACCGAAAGCGTCAAGAATCAAGGAGTCTCCCCATGGACTGCTGCAGCACCCATCCGCGCAGGACAAGTCCTGACTGGACCCCTGTGCAACGAGCCCATGCAAGCAGAAACCGTGCGCGCCAATGGCTCCAATGTCTGGGTGACGGGCCTCATCGGCCGGCAATCCGAGCAATTCCAGTGCGTTACAATCGCCGCGGATGACATCTCACACTTGACCATTGCCGATTTCGCTCCCGCCTACGACGGTGATGGGCGGCTTCTGCAGATCGGCCTCCAAGCCTATGTACTGGACATTGCCCACGAAGGCGAGAACCCGCCCGTGGGGCTGATTCTCTGCGCTCAGAAGGATGTGGCATCTCCCTTCACACAGCAACGGCCTGGTCACTCGTGATGCTGCACGCGAGCGGCACCGCCCAGCCGGGCAGATCGCGGCTGTTTTGCCATAGGTCGCGCTTCACATCGTCAGGAAGACGGCGCCTCAAAGTGAAAATGACCTGCGCGGCTGCGGCCGCGTCGGGGCCGAGCCACCGCAACGCCTGCACCACCGGAGCGGCCCGTTTCCCCGCCCACCGCATGACACTCGGCCCCGCGTGGCGGAACCGGACTGTTCGTCCATCGATCCTGAGCGTTCTCGAGTGGCCATCTGTCATGTAGCTGGCCTGCGCGGGTATCGCGTTCGTGAGACCCAGCTGATTGGCGGCCACCAGACCATCCGGCATGATCCGGACACCATCCCGCCGTGCCAGCACGGCGATGACAGCATCCAGATCGACCGGCGCGGACCGCTTCAGTATGTTGCTGATTCTAGGCATGTCATACAGGCCGCGGCCTATCCGGCGCAAGTGCCCTTTCCTGACGAGCCGCGACAGTGCCTGGTCAACAGCATCACGGCTCCCGAGGTCCAAGAAGTCCTTTGGCGTGCACACCCAGCATCCCCTGGGATACGCAGATGCCCTCTGCATGATCTTGTCGGCCATACCGGTCATTGGATCGTGCCCCCTGATTGAACTTTGCTCTCGTTATTATCAGAAATTTACTGTATATTTCTTACTTCATCAATGACGTTCTTCTGATCTTGGCAGGCCGAGTGCAGCCGTGCGGTGGCACTGTGTGCATGTGACCGACAGATATGCATTGGACCCTTGGGGGGCAATAGGACGATTCCTCCCTCAACACTCCACAGGCAAGGAAGGAAACCGGGACAGAGGCCCCGGAGAGCATCCAACGAGGTGTGGCCGTTTTACACAGAAGTTGATCTGGCACATCGGCATACGTCAGGTGGGAAGGGCCTTGACGGAGTTGAGAGTGTGTAGACAGGTAGCGTCTGCGGGCCCCGGTCCAGCGGCGCGCTGGAAACCGCCTGCGTGGCCGGTAAAGCGGTATTGGCCCCCCAAGGGTCCAATGGGACCAATGAAGGACCAATAGGGGTCAGATTCGGTCGTTCAATCCAAGCCCTGTCCGTACGATCAGGGTCTTGGCACGATGTGGGGCCCGGGCCGTTGCACCAGGCAGATTCTGATCACTCGCGGTGGGCAGTGGCTGAATCCTGTCGGGCAATCTGCCAGATCTGATTCGCGGCCACGGCGGGATAGGTTTCCTGGCTGCCATCCGGCCAGGAAACGGTGACTTCGGCCTGCGTGGCGAGACCCAGGCCGAAGTGCAGGACCAGATCGTTGCCCGCGCCCAAGCTGGAACCGCTCTGCACCTCTTGCATTTGGGTCGAGCCGTTCGCAGTCTGCACCGCGACCCGCGTCCCGATGGCATTGAGATTCACGCCCTGACCGCCGGTCAGGCGGATTGTCAGCCAGTGATGTTCCTGACCTTCCAGGCCCTGATTGCGAAACAGGGTAAAACCCTCGTTCCATTCGGTCACGATGAAATCCATCCAGCCGTCGTTGTCGTAGTCCGCGTAGGCGGCTCCCATGGTGGGCCGGGGTTGTTCCCGCCATGCCAAGGGAGTCACGTCGTGGAACGTGCTGTCGCCCTAGTTGCGGTAGAGATAATTCTGGCGGGCAAACAGCATGTCCATCAAGGCCCCGGGTTCAAGCGCCCGCGGCTTCACGGTCGTGGCCGCCAGAAAAAGATCCCGCCAGCCATCGTTGTCGTAATCGAAAAACAGGGCTCCCCAACCGACCACGCCGTTCTCGTGCACACCCACGCCTGCCGTGGCCTCGGTATTCACAAAGGAGCCCTCCCCGCCATTGGTCAACAGTGTCATGGGCCGGACCATGTTGGAGAAATACATGTCGAGGTCGCCGTCATTGTCGAAGTCGTTGACCGCCAGCCCCATGCCGCTGGTGACAATACCGGCGTTCGAGAGGGTGGAAGCATCTTGCCAGCACCAGCCGCCGCAGCCCGCCCCGTCGTTGCGCCACAGCACATTGCCGATGGGATTGGCATATTCATCGTTGACAACATAGATGTCGAGGTCGCCGTCGTTGTCGTAATCCAGAAAGCTGCCTGCAAAACCGGCTCCCAGCAACTTGGCGGAGTCCATGAAGGAAGACATGTCGGCAAAGGTGCCATCCCCGTTGTTGCGGTAGAGACGGTCCTGATGGGTGGCGAAATCGACCGGACGGCAATCCGGCAGACAAGTCCAGTTGACCACATACAGATCCAGCCATCCGTCCTGGTCGAAATCTCCCCATGCGGCCGACTGGCCCTTGCCCGTATCCCCCACGCCGGCGGTTGCCGTGACATCCTCAAACCCCTGTCCGGCCCGATTGTGCATGAGCGTATTGGCCTGCTTGTTCAGGATGTAGAGATCCAGCCACCCGTCGTTGTCGTAATCCGCCCATGTCGCCCCCCCGCTGGTCTGGGACGGCAACGCAACCTGCGCCGACCATTCCGACACGACAAAACTGCCGTCCTGCTGGTTGTGATACAGATAATTGGGCGCCAGATTGCCCGTGACGAACAGATCGGTCCACCCATCGTTGTCATAATCGCCCCAGGCTTGTCCCACCCCCAGGTAGCCTTGTATCCCGTCCATGGCAAACTCGCCCCGATGCACAGCCTGGATGCCGGCGCTCCGGGTAACGTCGGCAAAAGCGCGGGCAGGTGGCCCCAGCACAATGCCAAAATCCGGTTCCGGCGTGGGCAGGGGCACCGCCGCGTCTCCCTCGGCGTCCACAGTCAGGGTACAGCCTGTCAAAATCAGCCAGGCGACAGTCAGCAAAAGCAGGCAGGCACATCCCCGCGCGGTCATGACGGCTGCACCTCGGCAGGGTTCTGGGGCCGATACATGCGCGGGTGGGCGCGCGCCGGTCCCTGGTAATGGGCCATCCTGCGCTGGACAGCATGCCGGAGCTCGGGATTCCAGGTCGACGGCAATTCCTGGGACTTCTCCACCATTTGCTTTTTGGTCGGGTCCGGCAACGCCGGAAAATCCGGTTGGTACCACAACGTGATGACGGTGCGCTCTTGATCGCTCTGGTTGGCGTGGGCGGCATGCAGGAGCCGGGCATCCCCCAAGACGAGATCGCCGGCTTGCACGGGCAGGTCAAGCTCATCGGGACGCGGCTGGAATTCCGGCCGCGTGGCATCCTCCATGCGGTGCAGTTCTTCCGAATGCGGCTGGCCCAGGACCTCGTGCAAAGGATTGTGCCGGTAGTGGGAACCGGGAATCACCCGCAGGCAACCGTTAAAGCGGGACGTGTCAGTCAGATAGTACATGGCAAACACCTGCTGGGGAGCCGGCCCAAAGTCTTCCGGTTCCACCCAGGTAAACCAGTCGTAGTGCCAGAACAGCTGGGGGCTGTGCGGCGGTTTGCTGATCACGTAGCCATCCGTGAAGGTGACCTGGGTGTACCCCAGTTGCTGCATGCAATGGAAAAACCCGGGATGGAGCACCAGTTCGCCCCAGATTTCATCTTCCACCTGGGAGAACCCGAACATGCTGCCCGTCGACAGGTGCCGGGCCCGGTCTGCTGCCGTCATCGGCGCCACCAGCTTCCGGGTGGCAGCCCGCAGGCGCTGCAGCAGTGCCTCCTCCAGCACGTGGGGAAAAACGCAGTACCCTGCGCGATGCAGCTGCTCTCGTTGCGCGGGGGCGGGAATGTGCAGGTCCATAGGCAGTTTCCTGGATTGTACAGGGCAAGGCGGATGCCCGTGGCGCCGGCGCTACCCTTTGACTCCGCTGATGACCACCCCTTGGATGAAATAGCGTTGGGCAAAGAAAAAGAGGGCCAGACAGGGCGCCATGGTCAAGAGCGACACCACCATCAAGTGGGCCCAGGTCCGGACCGGTCCCCAACCAGCCCCGGAAGCCGACTGGCGATAAAACTGCATGGCAATCGCCAGCGTATGCTTGTCATTGGTGTTGAGATAGATGATGGGCGCCAGGAAATCGTTCCACTGCTCCAGAAACGTGAAAATGGTGACCGTGGCCAGCGCGGGGATCGACATCGGCAGCACCACGCGGACAAAAATGCCCAAATGGCTGCAACCATCAATGCGGGCCGCGTCGTTCATTTCCAACGGGATCGTCATGAAAAACTGGCGCAGCAGAAAAATGTGGAAAGCGCCGAAACCCCCAAGCCAGGTGGGCACAATGAGCGGGAGAAAGGTGTTGACCCACCTTAGTTCGGTGAACAGGATATACATCGGAATCAGGGTGACGTGATAGGGAATCATCAGGGTGGACAGCACCAGAATGAACAGGGGGGTACGCAGGCGGAAGCGCATGCGGGCAAAGGCATATGCCGCCAAAGAGGTGCTGAACAGCCGGCCGAGAATGACCGCAAACGTGATGATCACCGTGTTGAGCAGAGACCGGAAGAAGGGAAAACTTTCCAGCGCATGCGGATAGTTTTCCCACTGTATGCGTTCCGGCAGCCAGGTCGTGGGAATGCTGAAAATCTCGTGTTCCGCTTTCACGGAACTCGTCACCATCCACAGAAAGGGCACCATTAGCAAGAGCCCCCAAACCGCCCAGCAGCAGATAGTACAGGGAGTGGGTGACGATCAAATGCACGCTGCGCCGCTGTTGCCAGGCGGGGACGGAGTGGGCAGGTAACGTCATGTGACGGGAACGAAGCGGAATTCTCGGGTGCAGGGCTGGGCTGTCTCCAGGCGGTCAGCGCAGGAGAGGCAGGGCGGTGGAGTCTGCACGGAAGCGGTTCAGGTCGACTGGGTCGCCTGTTCACTTTCGTAGTACACCCACCCGGACGACTTGAAAACGATCAGCGTAAAGAGCAGAATGATGAAAAACAGGACCCAGGCCAAGGCGGAGGCGTAGCCCATCTTGTAGTACTGCCATCCCTGGCGATAAACGATCGCTATGCGGAAAATCCGCCACTTTCAGACAAAGCCCATCCCAAAGCGGGCATCGGGTTCCGCTCGTGGCACCAGCCATCCTGGCCCCCATATTGAGGACATACCGTCCCATGTCTGGCACAGCCGGAAGCCAGCGCAGCAAGGCAAATCGGCACGGTCCCGGTCTAAATGCCCGGTTATTCTGCATATGCGGCACCGCGTTCGGCGGCAGTCACCCCCTGGAGCACCGGGAAGGCGGATTTTCATGGGCCCTGGCTCCCCATAAGGTCCGATATGGCAGGGCCGCACCATCCCCTTTCCCGACAGGCCTGCTGCGGGGCTTTCGCCCATGGCTTGGCGCCATCCTGATCTTTCGCCCTATTTCGACCCTGTCGCCATGCCCGGAAATCCAAAGGATGCAGTACAGATAGCGGCCTTCGGGTATTGCCAGAACAAGATTGCGCCTGGCGGAGCGGTCACCACGGGAGCAAGGCATCCTTCTCGTGTAGCATTGAACACCTTGGTAGGGCAGGCAGAAACCATGGAGCGCAGGCCAATGTGCGGTCGATTCACCCAGTTGTTGACTTGGCAGCAAGTCCATTCCCTATACACAGTGCCTGCTACGGAAGTGCCCTCCTTGCTGCAACCGCGCTACAACGGCGCGCCCACCCAGTACTTCGCGATATGCCGCCTGGACGCGCAAGCCGACCGGGCAGTGGGCCTGCTGCGTTGGGGCTTGATTCCCTTCTGGGCCAAGGACAGCGCCATGGGAGCCCGGCTCATCAATGCGCGGGCCGAAACTGTGCACGAGAAACCATCCTTCCGCCGATCCTTCAAAGCGCGCCGCTGCCTCATACCGGCAGATGGCTGGTTTGAATGGCAGCACCAGGCAGGGCGCAAGCAGCCCTATTTTCTGACCGCGGTGGATGGAGCGCCGCTCTCCTTTGCCGGGCTGTGGGATTCCTGGGACAAGGAAGGACACCGGGTGGAGACCTTCACGATCATCACTACCCAGGCTTGTCCGGCCTTGCAAGAAGTGCATCACCGGCAACCCGCCATTGTACGTCCGCAGGATTTCGATGCCTGGCTGGACCCGGCAACCCCGCAGACTACCCTGCTGCAGCTGGTGCGCTTGCCCCATGCGGGTCCCTTTGGCAGGCGCGCGGTCAGCCGCCGGGTCAACAACCCGCGCAACAACGATGCCAAAATTCTGCAAGGCGCGGACGACTGAACCGATTTGGACCTGTCGAACAGACCCAGGTCCCGCCCGTATCGGGTGGGACGCTGCCTTTCACGGAGACCCGAAACCGCCACCCCGCCGGCGCAGGCCCGCGCGGGTCAGACCAGGAAATCGCGCAATCGGCGCTCCTCGTCTTCTTCGCCCAGTTTGCGCAATGCTTCAATCTCGATTTGCCGGATGCGTTCGCGCGTGATCTTGAAATGCTTGCCCAGTGAATCAAGGGTCTGCGGCGCGGTGTCCTGCAGGCCGTAGCGATAATACAGCACGTCCCGTTCCCGCTCTTCCAGGCTCCACACCACGTTTTCCACTTCCTCTTTCATGATGTTGTGGCTGGCCAGTTCCGCCGGCTCGGGGGAATCCACGTCCTCGACCAGATCCAGAAAATAACTGTCTTCTTCGTGCTGAATCGAAGAATAGAGACTGATGGGACTCACATCCAGATTGCGCAGCTTCTTGATCTTCTCCACGGCCTCCTCCAGCCCCCGGCTGACTTCCTCGTCTGCCACGAGCTGGTAGGCATCTTCCTCGATCACATAGTCCGGCACCCGCTCGGCGTACTCCTCCTCCAGCAAGCCCATGGCCAGGGACAGCTCCAGATGGGAGGGCTCCTTGCCTTTCTCAATGGCCAGCTGCTTGGTGAGACGATGCAGTTTCTTGATGGTGCCCACGACATGGACGGGAAGGCGAATGGTGCGGGACTGATCGGCCAGGGCCCGACTGATGGCCTGCCGGATCCACCAGGTCGCATAGGTGCTGAACTTGAAACCGCGGGTATGGTCAAACTTCTCCACGGCCCGCATCAGGCCGACATTCCCTTCCTGAATGAGATCCAGAAAACCCAGACCGCTGTTCAGGTAGCGCTTGGCCAGACTAACCACCAGCCGCAAGTTGCAGTTGGCCAGTTGTTCCTGGGCCAGTTTGCCGTTCAGGACCAACTGTTCCAGTTCGTCGCGCTCGTCCAGGTCCTCTGCAGCTTCCAGCCGGACCACAGCCTCTTCGCCGGCGCGCATGGCCATGGCCAGTTCCACCTCCTGCTCTTTGGTCAGCAACGGGTGTTGCCCCACCTCTTGCATGTAAATCTGCAAAGGTTCGACCGAGCCCGTGGACACAGTGCCCCAGTCTTCGCTCGCAGTCGGTTCCTCCCCCCCTGCGGCGGTCAAGGTATCGAAGCCTCTGGCTCCGTGATTAACATGGGAAAGCGGGTGCATTGACATGGTACGGGGTTCCCGTTGCGGTTAGAGCCTCAATGGCTAACGAGTCGGTGCTGCATTCTGTTTCTGGCCTCGTCCAGGGACCGGCGCAAGGCATACAGTTGTTTGCGTTTGCGCTGGGTCCGCCGCGTACCTTCCACGCTGGATGTGTCCTCGCTGATATTGAGGAGTTCCATCTGGCGGTTGACCGCACGCGTGCGCACTCCCAGCAGGTGCTCCGCGGCCGCGCGGCTTACTTCCTGGCTGTCGTTGTCGCGAAACTCGCAGGAAATGCCCTCCAGGAGACCCAGGTGCTCATGCAGACCCGCGTCCAGATGCTGGCGCAGCACTTGGGGTTGCCAATCTTCTGCGGTGTCGCGGGTCAGCTCCAGGCCCAGTAACACCTCATACACGGCAACATTCTCGGAGTTGTTGAAATCGTGCGGGTGCAAGGGTTCAAGGCGGATGTCTGCCAGGACTTGGTTGAGTTGGGGCAGCACCACCCCGGGATTCCAACAGAGCGTACCAAGCAACCAGTCCTCCTTGCGCGGGGCTGGGATCCGGACCGTGACCGCGGCCTGATCCGCGGGCCGGCGTCCGGGGGCGCGACGGGGGCGCATGACGTCTTTCACGATGCCTTGCAACAGGCTTTGGGAGATCTGCAGCCGGGTCGCGGCGCGGGCAATGTACTCTGCACGGGTGATTGGCTGGGCAAATCCGGACAGGATCCGGGCCATGCGAAAGACGGCCTGCTGCTTTTCTTCCGGCTTGGCAAAGTCGTATTCCGTGGGCAGATACTCCGCATAGAAATCCACCAGGGACATGTCATTCCGGACCAGGCGGGGCCAAGCCTCCGCATCCGCTCTGATCAGGTCATCCGGATCCTGTCCCTGGGGCACCTTGACAATGGTCAGTTGGACTTCTGCCTTGGTGCCTGCACGGCGGCGACTGTCTTGATTGACGGCCTGCAAGGCCTGCCGGGATCGGTCCAGATTCCGCACGGTGGCCCGCTGGCCGGCCGCATCGGCGTCCAAGGCAAACGTGATCCTGGAGGTCAGGCGCTGCAGCAGGTGGATATGACCCGGAGTCACGGCAGTGCCCATGCAAGCCACCGTATTGGTGTACCCGTACTGATGGGCCGCAATGACATCAAAGTATCCTTCCACGATGACGACCTGCCCCTGACGACGGATGGCGTCCCGAGCCTTGTCCAGGCCGTACAGTACTTCGCTCTTGTTGAAGAGGGGGGTGCTGGCCGTATTGATGTACTTGCCCAACCGGTCGGACTCGGGTGGCAGTTGCCGGGCCCCGAAACCCACGACCTGGCCGCGCAGGTTGCGAATGGGCAGCATCAGAAGCCCCATGAAACGATCCCGCAACGTCCCGTTTTCCTGCTGGATGACCAGATTGACCGTGAGCAAATCCTCCGCCTTGTAGGCGTGGGTCTTCATGAAATGCAACAGGTCGGTCCGGCTCCAGAGGCTCAACCCAATGCCAAACTCTTCCGCCATGGCCGGTGAGATCTGCCGGGTTTGCAAATATGCACGGGCCTTTTGCGCATCTCTGTCATCGGGCCGCAGCAGGTTTTGGCGAAAATAGGCTGCGGCCTGTCCCATGAGCCGGTACAGCTGCGCATGTTCATCCTGAGGCTGCGGCCGGGCCCGGGTTGCCAACGGCACTCCGCCTTCCGCCGCCAGACTGCGCAAGGCGGTCGGAAAGTCCAGATTCTCGGCCTTCATCAGGAAGGAGATCACGTCCCCCCCTTCGCTGCAGGCCCCGAAACACCGCCACAGTTGACGATCGGGCCACACATGGAAGCTAGGGGTCCGCTCCTGATGAAAAGGACAATTCGCCTTGAAACTGCTGCCGGTCTGCTGCAAATCCGCATATCGACCGACTACATCCACGATGCTGACCGCAGCTTTCACGTCCTGAATGTCGCTCATGAGATTGACGATGCCCGCCGCCTGCCGCGTCTAGCCGCCCTGGCAGGCCTCCCATTGAGTCTGATACAGGGGCTTGGCGGCACGGAGCAGCTCCACGAAGGCCAGAGCGCGGAACAGGTTGCCCTTGATCCGAATGGAGCCGTCCAGAATGGCCTCCCGCAGCGAGCGCAGTCCCATCATCACTTCATGCAACCGGAACGAGGTCAGATTCAACTCGAGATCAGCGCGGCCGGGCGTTACGGTCCAGAATACTTCCTCCATGCGACCATCAAAGGTAACCTGGGTCGCCATGTCCTCAAGATGCAGGCGAATCACCAGATTGGACCGGTGGAATGCCGTCATGGTTTCGGTCTCCGGAGACAAATCCCCCACCGTACGACGCAGATTGGCCATGATTTTCTCGGAATTGGGGGCATGCATCGGAATACGGATGGCTGCGAGTTGCTAGAATTCAGAGTTGCCGGTTCTATCGGCAACGGCCACGATGGCGTATGTCACGCGTCCTGGAGACTCCGGGCCGACTCGTTGCTTTCATCTTATGCAGGCAGCAGACCCGATCTTGGACACGTTTCAGACCGCAATCTGACGCTTGACGGCAGGTCAGGCACATTCCAAGCCGTATCCATATCACTGAGGTCAACCATGTACCGTTTTGCGAAGGTCGTATTGAGTTTGATGGCGGTCGGTCTGGCCCTGGTGGCCTGTACCATTCCCGAGCCGATCCCACCCGCCGCGGAGACGCGTCAAGAGGAGCCGGCCCCGTCCTTGCCGACGGCGGAAATCGCCGCGCCCCGCACAGTGGAAAGTATGCCGATCGAAGGCAGACTGCCGTTTTCCCAGCGCGGCTGGCAGACCGACTTTACCAAGCGCACCATAGATTACAGCGAGATTCGTTCCGGGGGCCCGCCCAAGGACGGCATCCCGTCACTGGACAAACCCACTTTCGAGACTGTGGCTGCCGCCGGAGAATGGCTGACGGACACCGATCCCGTGATCGTTTTTGAAGTGGCCGGCCAGGCGCGGGCCTACCCGCTGTCCATCCTGATCTGGCACGAGATCGTGAATGACGAGTTGGCCGGCCATCCCGTCACCGTGACTTTCTGTCCCCTGTGCAATGCCAGCATTGTGTTTGACCGGCGCGTCGGCGACATGATTCTGGATTTTGGCACGACCGGCAATTTGCGGAACAGTGATCTGGTCATGTACGACCGCCTGACGGAAAGCTGGTGGCAACAGTTCACGGGGCAGGCCATAGTGGGGGAGTTGTCCTCCACCCAATTGAATTTCCTGGCCAGCCAGGTCCTGTCGTTCCAGGAATTCCGCGATCTGTTTCCTGCCGGAGAGGTGCTCCAAAGACCCCTGGATCTGTATAGCCGCCAGTATGGGTCCAATCCGTATGTGCTGTATGACACGTACGGCAGCAGTCTGAGCCGCGGCGGTAACCTGGCGCTCTTCAGTGGCGTGAACGATGAACGCCTGGAACCCTTGGAGCGGGTCGTGGGGATCCTGTTTGCCGATGCCTCAAGTGTCGCCATTCCGTTCGCGGTGGTCAGTGGCGAAGGCGTAGCGCATTACACGGCGGAAGGAACCGGTGAAGACATCGTGGTCTTTCACCAGTTTGGCATGTCCTCAGCGCTGGCAGAAGCCGACATCGGCCAGGCCCGGGACATTGGCAGCGTCGGAGTGTTTGCCAGCACCGTGGACGGACAAACACTGCACTTCAAGGCCATCGCCAACGGGGTGTACGAGGATACCCGGACCGGCAGCACATGGAATATTCGCGGCCAAGCCGTGGCCGGTGCGCTGGAGGGCCAGGCTCTGGAACCGCTGGTTGCCTTCGATCACTTCTGGTTCGCCTGGGCCGCCTTCTTCCCGGAGACTCACCTTTACCGTCAGGCCCAGTAAGGGTTGCCCCGTCAGGTGGCGACAATCCGGACATTGACCTGACAGGCCCCTACGTACGTGCCATTGTTGTCCAGGACGCGCAACCGGATCGTATACGACCCGGTGATGTAATTGGAAGAGTCGAATTGCTGCAATACAGCGCTTCGCACCTGGTTGCGCCCGACACCCAGCAACGTGAAGTCTTCCGCGGCCGGTTCCACGCCGGGGGCTATCTCGATGCTGTATTGCGCAAAATCGTCATCGGCCGCGGTACCGGTCACAGCCACAATGTCGGCGATTTCCTGCCCCACGCCCGGGGACAGGATAACCGCGCTGTCGTTGTCACATTCGGGGACCGATCGCAGGTCCAGCTGTCCTGCGGCTTCCGCCGCGGTCACGGGCGGCGGGGCGGGGGCCGGATTTTCGGTCACCGCAGGTTCGGCGGCAGTTTCCGGCAGACTCCCGGCTTGGCCCAGTTGCTGCTCGATCTCCATGGCCCGGCTCAACACATGGCTGACCGTATAGGTGACTGCCATGACGCAGACCAGGGTGGCTACGCGGGCGGTGATCTTGGTCAGCATGCGCGCGGCCTGTTCCCGTTCCAGACTGAAGATGGCCTGGCGGCGTTCCAGCCGAATGGCCCGGACCCGGAAGAGGTAGTAGAGAGCCGTCAGGCCACAAAGGCCATAGATCCAGGGAGCCAGACTGGAAACGTACTCAATGATCAGATTCATGCCGCCCGCAGCAGCCTGTCGGCTGCTTACCCTGATGTGAAGTGGACCGTAGACTCGCCATCGGGGCGTGGGCGCCACCGTGCATGGCCACGGCCCGGAGGGAAGCCCGCGTCAGGGTCCATTGTAGCCTGCGGGCCACGTCCGGTGCATGGCTGCCGACGATTCTCCTATATGATCCTATGATCTTGTGCAGAATCTCCATCTTCCCATCCTGACTGCAATGTTCCGCCTCAATCCCGCTTTTACTTCCCGTCGCAGTGATGTCCATGCTCGCCAGGGCATGGTGGCTACCAGTCAACCGCTGGCTGTGCAGGCGGGTTTGGACATACTGCGCCAAGGCGGCAACGCGGCCGCGGCGGCCATCGCCACGGCCGCGGTCCTGGCGGTAGTTGAGCCGATCTCCACGGGCATAGGAGGAGACTGCTTTGCCTTGCATTTCGATGCCCGGACAGCGGGCATCACGGCCCTCAATGGCTCCGGCCGCGCCCCGGCCGGCGCCTCCCTGCAGGAATTGCGCGATCTGGGATACACCCGCATGCCGCAGTGTACGGGACACGCGGTCAGTGTCCCCGGTGCGGTGGCGGGCTGGCATGACCTGCTGGCACGACATGGCAACACATCTCTGGCGGATGTGTTGCAGGCAGCCATTTACTATGCCGAGGAAGGGTTCCCCGTTTCGGAGTGGATCGCCCGCGGCTGGGACAGCCAGGTTCCCAAACTGCGGCGGGATCCGGGCTGGGCCACCCCCGATCGGGATGCCGGCCCCCCGCAGCCGAGTGGTCACGAATTGCTGATCGAAGGCCGTGCGCCCAAGGCGGGGGAGATCATGACCCTGCCCGAAATGGGCACCACGCTGCGCGGCATCGCTGCGGACGGTCCGGCCTATATCTATCAAGGGGCCTTCGCCGAACAGCTGGCGGCCCATGTGCAAGCCTATGGCGGATGGATTACGCCACAGGATATGGCCGCGCACCAAAGCACGTGGGAAGACAGTCTGCAGCAGAATTATCGGGGTCGCATCCTTCATGAATGTCCTCCCAATGGCCAAGGGCTGGCCGCCCTCCTGGCCGTGGGGCTGGCCGCCGGTTTTGATCTGGCCCGGATGTCCGAAGGAGACCGGACCCACATCATGGTGGAATGCATGCGTCTGGCTTTCGCAGACGCGCAGCAATATGTCTGCGATCCGCAGCAGCCCGGTCCCGATCTTGCATTCCTGCTCTCCGACTCATATCTGGAACACCGGCGCGGCCGCATCTCCATGACTGCGGCGGCGCGTGATGTACCCTATGGCGTGCCGCTGGCCACATCGGATACGGTGTACCTTTCCGTCATAGATCGCGAGGGCAACGCGTGCAGTTTCATCAACAGCCTCTACATGGGCGTGGGCTCGGGGCTGGTGGTGCCGGGCACGGGCATCAGCCTGCAGAACCGGGCCGCCCTCTTCGCCCTCACCGCAGATCATCCCAATGCGTTGGCACCCCATAAGCGGCCTTACCACACGATCATTCCGGCGCTGGTCACACAGGACGACGCACTGCTGGCCAGCATGGGAGTTATGGGGGGGTTCATGCAGCCCCAGGGACATTTCCAGATGATGGTCAATCTGTACGATCGGGGCATGTCGCCGCAACGGGCTTTGGATGCGCCCCGCTGGCAGCTGCACGGGCCCGTGATGGGCGAGGCCAACGCACTGGGAGCCCGCCGCGGCGGCGGACAGGTTTCCCTGGAAGAAGGGTTCCAGCCCGAGACGCTGGATCTGCTGGTCCGCCGCGGACACCAGGTCCGCGTCAAGCAGGGGTATGCGCGCGGCGGCTTTGGCGGCGGGCAAATCATTTGCCGGAATCCGGCCACGGGCGTACTGACCGCCGGTTCGGATGCCCGCAAGGATGGATGTGCCGCGGGATGGTAGATCCAGACAGCAACCCAATGCCTCTGATTTAGCAGGGAGGGTGTCGCCATCGCCATTCACACATCGCTGCCCATGACTGTTCCCCGCATATCCCCCTTCACATCGGGACCTGCCGCGCCGGCGTCAGGGCTGATCGCAGGCCAGGCCCTCATGCAGGCGCAGGGCCAGCCGCCAGAGGCCATCCAGGCTTTTTCGTACTACTACGAGCGCCTGTTGCAAGGAGAGAAAGGCTGGCTTGATGCCACGCAAGTGCACGCGGTCGAGATGCTGACGGACTACGAGGAGCTGGACGGTTTTGAGCTGATCGGCCACGACGCGACAGCAAAGATCGTTGTGCTCAAGCTCAACGGGGGCCTGGGCACCACCATGGGCCTTACCGTGCCCCGGTGCCTGGTGCCGGTCAAGGCCGGCATGACTTTCCTGGACATTGCGGTCCAACAGGTACTGTATCTGCGACAGCGGCTGAACCGGTATCTGCCGTTGCTGTTCATGAACAGTTTTCATACGCGGGCCGCCACGCGCAAAGCCTTGCAGCGCTATCCGCAATTGTGCAACGGGCTGCCGCTGGAATTTGAACAGCACCGCATGCCCAAGATTGATGCGGAAACCCTGCAACCCGTGACCGGCGGCCCGGCCCTGGTGCAGGCATGGTGCCCGCCCGGGCACGGCGATCTCTATGCCGCCCTGCGGACGACCGGGCTGCTGGACACCCTGATTGCGCAGGGACACGAATACGCCTTCGTCAGCAACGCGGACAATCTGGGGGCCGTGCTGGATCTCCGGATCCTGGGTTACATGGTGGAGTGCCGGGTGCCCATGCTCATGGAGGCGACCTACCGCACTCCTTTGGATCGCAAGGGCGGACATCTGGCCAAGGGCCAGAACGGTCAGCTGGCAATTCGGGAATTTGCCCAGTGTCCCCCTGCCGAGATCGACCGGTTTCAGGACATCCGCACTTTCCCGTACTTCAACACCAACAACATTTGGCTGCACCTGCCGGCCCTGCGGGACTACCTGGCAGCGCAGGACGGCTTCATGCGCCTGAGCCCGATCTTCAATCGCAAGCCGCTCGACCCGCAAAAGCCCGCGGACCGGCAAATCATACAGTTGGAGAGTGCACTGGGTGCAGCCATTGCCGTTTTCCCCGGAGCGACCGCGATTCGGGTGCCGCGGTCGCGCTTTTTGCCCGTCAAACGGTGCGAGGACCTGTTGGTCATGCAGTCCGATGTCTATCAGATCAATCCGCAGTCGCGCTTCATCATGAATCCGAAACGGCTGACGGCGACCCCGCCGCGCCGTCCCCCTCAGGTCAGTCTGGACCCGCGTTACTATGGAACCTACAATTGCCTGCAGGCGCGTTTCCCCCAAGGAGCCCCTTCCATGGTCCGTTGCGAATCCTTGACAATAGAGGGAGATGTGGTGTTTGGCCGCGACATTCGGCTGGAAGGGCATGTCACGATCACCAACGAGCATCCCGAAGCCCGGTTGCTGGCGGATGGCCAGGTCATACGGGGAGATTTCCGCGTATAGTGGGAGCTGGTACCAGCAGCTTTTCCAGATACTGCAAGACACCAGGGGCCACGCATTCCGGCAACGGCCACAGGAGACGACTCCAGGTCCCGATCAAAGGGCATGACGCAAAAATCTCAAGCTCGCGTCCCTTGGCCGACAGCCACCCGCCGGCCAGTGCGGAGCGGGACGAGCCCCAGTCCAGCCGCGTGCATCCTTGGGCCTGTGCCCACTGGACTGCCGCCCGCTGCAAGCCGCGCAGGGCCCAAGGCGGGAGACCGGCTGCCTGGCCGGGCACCGGGAAAAACCAGGCTGCATGCTTCCAGGCCACCAAGGCGGCTCCCGCCAGCACGGTGCCCGCATCCTCGGCCAGAATGAAAGCACTGCGGGGACGTGTCCTCACCGCAGCCGCCTCCTGACAGGGATCGGTCCAGATTTCCCGGCCGAAGCACCACTGCGCCGCGGCAAGGCTGCCGGCAGGTGCCGAACCGGTCAGCGCAGACAGATGCGCAATGTCGGCGGCGGTGCCGTGGCGGACGGTGCCGCCTGGACTCGCATGGGCCGGACCGGTATCCGGCCGCGCATCGTTGGCCGCGCATCGAGTCAAGGCAGCTGATTGCGGCCAAGCAGAAACCCCTCGCTCCGGTTGCATCCAGGTGAACCGGCTGCAGTGCCAGCCGGTTTCCTCCAGACGGGACAGAGTGGCCAGGCCGGTGGCCCGATCTCTGCGCAGATTCGGCACTATCCGCATCAGGGCCACTCTTTCCTGACGCATGATCTCCTCCAGCTGCGCCAAGAATACAAAGGCAGCATCGCCGTGTTCCCAGTGCACATCGGGACCGCCCGGCACATAGGCCATTTTCAAGGGCAGGCCGGGCCGAATGTCTCGGATCAAAACCTGGGCAGTTCCTGTACACTGCCCTGACTCAAGCATCATCCGTTTCCTCAGCGGTCGCCAGCCCCATTTGGTCATGTACTCGCCCCAGGCCCAGGACTGCATGAAGTGCGGATGGGCACGGGCTCCTGCTGCCGTGTCCCAGTGCGCGCCTTCCGTTTCGGTCTGCCATGCCCCAGAGGCCGATGGGCGCGCAGCCTGCCGGTGGCCAGAACCTGATGGGGACACCCGCGGGGAAAAAGCGACCTGCAGCCGGTTCACCTGCTCCCGTGCGCTGGCCCCCAGATGATAGAGCCGATACGCCCCGGACCGCACGGGCAGGTCCCAGGCTCCTACCAGATGCACGATCCGGCCGCCAAACCCCTGCTTCATGCGGTAGACAGTCCAAAGGTCGCGAGCTGGCAGGCGGTCCAGCGCTACCGGCAACGATGTCGGCCACTGCCGAGCATGGCCCTGCAGCCGGGCCTGCAGGGCCAGCGCGCCCAAGGGTTCGGGGATGCCCCACAGATCATAAAACGCAGCCCCCTGGGCCCTGGCCCACAGCATGGCCGCATGGTGCAGGGCGAAATTGGGCATGGCCTGCCGGTGCCGGACGCTGCTGGCCCCCCAGGGATACCAGGCACCCAAGCCCACCCGGGCCACCGCAATCGCAGCCACCGTATCCCCGGCGACATCAGCCAGGAACAGCTGCAGGCACGAGGGACCCAGGAATTCAAAGGCGCTTTGGTGGTAGGCAAAACTATGCGGGCTGAATCCCTGCCGCCGGCCAGTCTCTTCCAGCAAGGTCTGGAACGTTGCCAGATCCGCCCCGGTACCGGACCGGACCTGCACACCGGCCCGATACGCCTTGCGGATGTTGTAGCGCCACTTGCTTTTCATGCCAGCCAGCAGCTCGTCGTCAGACACAGCCAGGTCCACCCGAATCGTGCTCCGCGGCTGGATGGACAGGCGACTGGGTTGAAAGCCCAGTGCCCGCAGGGCTGTCCGGTGGGCAGGCAGATCTTCCAGATCCGGTTCGACCATGAGGAAATGCCATCCCTGCACCCGGGCCAGGTGCAGCAGACGCTCCCTGATTTCCAGCACCTGACTTTGATCCTGCCAGTCGACCAGAGGACCGCGCGGGACATAGCCCATGGCAAGCCCAAACCCGCGGATCGACAGACACTGCGCCCCGGCTATCAAGGCACCGTCCGGCCCCTCCAGCTCTATCCGGTGGCGGGTCCAACCGAATTGACTCTTGAGTCTGGCCCAGCCCGCAGTCTGGAGAAAATGGGGTGTGGCGTGGTGGCTGACAAACGAATCCCACCGCGCATCCCGCGCCGCGTCGGCAGCCGATATCGGGATGCCAGTCGATTGGGCTGCAGTGAGCATAACGAGAGGATTGCGCAGGAAATTGACACACGGCCGATGGCGACAAGGGTAGAATATAGCATTCTCATATTGATGAGACCAAGGCATAATCTGCAATGCGCGTGGGCTGTGGCGCAGGCCACCCGAGCCCGGCCCCGTGCCTCGGTCCGTACCCGTGTCTCACGACAGCACACCGGATTTGGAACGCCTCCTGGGTCCCCCCTCTCACCCTGGACAGTCGCGGCCGGGATCTTTGAGCCAGATCCAGATCCTGTTCCTGGTAACCCTGGGGCTCGCGGATGCCGTATTCCTGTGGTTGGGCCATTATCTGGCCTATCGGGCAACCCGTCTGGGCCCCGAAGTGATACTGGGATCTTTTGCCGAGTGGCTGATACTGCCCACTCTGCATCTGCTGTTGCTGCTGGGCGCCTTCATGGCGCAGCGCATGTACCCGCGGCGCAGGCTGATCGGTCACTTGGACGAGGCAATCAAAATTCTGCTGGTGAACGGGGTGCTGGTCCTGATACTGCTGGCCATCTTGACCCTGGTGTTTCCCGACATCAATGTGTATCGCCGGCAGATTGTCTTTGCCTGGGTTTTCACGTCCGCCCTCGTCACGCTGGGCCGGATTCTGCATACGCGGATTCAGTGGGCGGCACAGCGCCATGGTTGGGGCGTAGACCAAGTGCTGATTGTCGGCAGCGGCGCCACGGCCCGCATTATTCTGCAAAGAATCCTGGCCACCCCGCAGTTGGGCCATGTGGTGGTCGGCACTGTATCCGACCAGGTGGAGGCGGATCCGCAGCACCCCGTGCCCTGGTTGGGCCGGATTGCCCAGCTTCCCGCTTTGATCCGCACATACGACATTGACGAGGTCATTGTAGGCATACCCGAGGCCTCCACCGCGGCACTGGTACGCATCATCAACGACTGTGAGCGGGCCAAGGTGGGCATCCGTCTCCTGCCCGACCTGTTTCAAATCATGGCGCAGGAAGTCTCCATTGGGGACCTGTCGGGTCTGCCCCTGTTGACCGTGCGGGACTCGGCGTTGCAGGGCTGGAAACTCGGGCTCAAGCGCACCATCGATGTGGTTTTCAGTCTGCTGGCCCTCATCTTGCTCAGTCCCCTGTTTCTTCTGAACGCCTTGCTCATCAAACTGGAAAGTCCCGGGCCCGTTTTTTATGTCCAGGTCCGCATGGGGCTGGATGCCGTTCCCTTCCACATGCTGAAGTTTCGGTCCATGCAAACCGACGCGGAAGCCCACGGTCCGGGCTGGACCACCCCCAACGATACCCGGCGCACCCGGCTGGGCCGGTTTCTGCGTTCCACGAGTCTGGATGAACTGCCTAACTTCATCAATGTCCTGATGAACGACATGAGCATAGTGGGACCGCGGCCCGAACGTCCTGTCTTCGTAGAGGAATTTCGCCGTGTGGTGCCCAACTACATGGAACGGCACAAAGAGAAAGGCGGCATCACGGGCTGGGCCCAAATCAACGGGTTGCGGGGCGATTGTTCGATTGAGGAGCGGATCAAGTATGACCTCTGGTATATCGAAAACTGGTCCATTGCCCTGGATCTCAAAATCATGGCCATTACAGCCTGGAACCTGCTGTTTCGGACCGATCCCGGCGCGTACTAGGGCGGGTCGGCACACTCGGACCCAGCGACAAATCGTCCCCATTCCATACAGGGTCTGGTAGCTCTCAGCCTCCTTTGTCCCTGCTCTGGACCCCATAGGCCCCAGGACACTTCCCCGATCCCGCTTCGTCTCGATCCGCTATCCTTGTTTGCAGACATCCCCTGGAGGCCGGGATTCATTGACGGCCGGCGCGGGCCTTTGCTACCATGGAGCGGTGGCGTGGCAGGTCTTACATTGAGAAGCATGAGTTTGAAGTCGATGCCTGCAACTCCCGTCTCCCGGGATTTCACCGCCGACACGTTGTTGCAGTCCTTGGCCCCGCGCCAGAGGCAGGTCCTGCAGATCGTGACGGAGGAATTCGTAGCTCACGTCAAGCCCGTCGGCAGCAAGAAGATTGCCCGGGACTGGGATCTGGGAGTGAGCCCGGCGACCATTCGCAACGATCTGGCCCATTTGGAGCGTCTGGGCCTGCTCTCCAAGATACACACCAGCTCCGGCCGCGTGCCTACGCTGTTAGGATACCGTTTGTATGTCTCGCGCCTGATCCAGGAGCAGCAGCTGTCGCTGGCCAAGCGCCAGCGCATCCGCGATCAGTTTGAAGCCATGCGCCAGGACTCCCGCAACTGGTTGCAGGAGGCCACGCAGACCCTGGCTTCGGTTTCGCGCAGCCTGGCCGTCGCCACCGAGTTGCAGTTTGTGACCCAGCGCCTGAAGCATATCGAGCTGATCTCCGTCCGGGAAATGCAGGTGCTGATGGTCATGGTTATGGAGGCCGGACACGTGCAGCAACGCATGCTGGAAGTGCCGTCCGGCTTGACCCAGGATACCCTGCGGGAAATCAGCAACAGGCTGAATGAAGCGCTGGGCGGCTTTACGCTGGTGGAGATGGAAGACAGATTGCCGGCGCTGCAGCCGTCCGCGCGCCAATTTGCCGAAGTTATTCTGCATGCCATGCCCAAGACGCGCAGCGATTCCGGTCTGCCGGCCGTGATCCAGAGAGGACTGAGCCATATGCTGGAAGCGCCCGAATTCGCCGAAAGCCGCCGGGCCCGCCAGTTCATCAATATCTTTGATTCGCAATCCCGGCTGCACGAAATTCTCTTCGGCACGGATGCGCCCGGCCAGGTCCATGTCTTCATCGCCGGTGACGGCAAGAAGGAATGGTCCGATCTGGCCGATGTCAGCATGATTCTTTCCCGATATGGCATCACCGAACAGGCCACCGGCGTGGTCGGCATCGTCGGTCCCGTTCGCATGGCCTACGGATACAACATTGGGGCCGTACGTTTCATGGCCACCCTAATGAGCGCCTTCGTGCGAGACGTGTATCTGGATGACGGACCTGCTCTGACTTTGGGAACGGAAATTCAGGGCCAATTTGCAGTAATGTATTGATTAGGGACAACCTTGCAATGACTGGAAGCCAACAGGACCGCGATGATCAGGAGACACAAGAGACCCACAGTTCAGCGGAGGCTGTCCTCTTGACCGAGGAGGAAGCCGATCAGACCGCGGCAGAAGGCACGGACCCGTATGCCGCGCTGTCGGTTGCGGAATTGCGCGCGGCCTTGACCCAGGCCGATGCACAGCGCCACGATCTGGAAAAGGCAGTTGAGGACGCCGAGGCCCGCGCCGCCGCCGCCCAGACCGAAATCCAGCGGATGGCCGCGGACTTCCAGAATGCCCGCAAGCGGCTGGACCGCCTATCGCAGGAACAGGTGGCCCATGCCAAGGAAGGCATGGTCACCAAGCTGCTGGCGGTCCTGGATGACCTGGATCTGGCGGAAGCGAATGCGCCCGCCGACCTGAACTCCGCGCATGATACCTGGTTCAAGGGGGTAACCCAGATCCGCGAGAAGATCCTGACGGTGTTCCAGGACGAAGACGTGACACTCGTAGACACCAGCGGCGCCTTTGATCCCAACCAGCATGAAGCGGTCCAGGCGATCCCCAGCGCGGAGCATGACAAAGGCCACATTGTCGAGACCCTGCGCAAAGGATACCGGCGGGGTGAGAAAGTGATCCGGCCAGCCATGGTCCGGATCGCTGCATAATTGCCGGAGACCGATCCTGGCCACACTGCCCCTTGCCACCGCCAACCCGAATCTGGCGACCGGCATTCGCCCGTTTGAGGCCAAGAAGGATTTGAGTCAGGTAGCGGCGCTGGTCAGCGAGGCCTTTGCCGCTGAACTGGACGCGGAAAGCCGATCGGCCCTGCAGGATCTGCGGAAATGGAGCAAATTCCTTGAACTGTTGGGACTGGGTGCCATCGGACCCAGCAGCGCCTTCAACTTGCTGGACGGATTCGTCTGGACCGAACAGGCGCGGGTCGTGGGCAACGTCTCGCTGCAACGCCTGGATTCCCACGGTCACTGCTGGCAGATCGCCAATATGGCAGTGGCACAGTCGCACCAGCGCAGAGGGATTGCCAAACAGCTGCTGGGCAGGACCAAGGAGCATTTGCGGAAGCTGGGCGCTCAATATGCGGTGCTGCAGGTGCGGGAGAACAATCAGATCGCCAGAACGCTTTATGACCGGCACGGCTTCAAGCGCATGGGCGGCATGGCCGAGTTGAAGGGCCATACGCCATTGCAGGTTCAGGCCATACCGGACAGGAGTGCCGCGCGGCCCATTCCGGGCCATGAATGGCGGCAGATCTACGACTTGGCCCAAGGCCAGATGGAGCATCACTTGAAATGGTGGCGCCCGCTCAAGCCAGGGGACTTCGTGCACGACTGGCCCCAACAGGTCATGGAAGACCTTGCCCGGTTGCTCCGCCTGGGACAGGTGCAGCGGTTCGGCATCAAGACCAAGGCGGGCCAACTGGCGGCGGCGGCCACTGTGAAAAGCCACTACGTGCAGGGTCGGCACGACATCTCGTTGTGGACACGGCCCCAGTTGTATGGCATGTATGAACAGGATCTGATTCACGCCACTTTGAGTGCCCTGGCACCGCGGCGGGGGTTGCTGGTGCAAGTCAAAATCGATGCCGATCACGGGGAGGCCATTGATTGTCTTGCCGCATGGGGCTTGCGCAAGACCGCGGTGCTGCACACCATGCGGTGCTGCCTTTCCTGAACCAATGTCGCCGGCAGAACCTGGAGGCCGAGACCCGGGGGACATGGTTTCCCTGCTGTTACCGCGTGCCACAGGTCGCCCATGATCAGGAGCAGCCAGGATGAAATTTTCCTTTCTGCATATGGCCGATCTGCATCTGGGCTATTACCAGTACAACTCCCCCGAACGTTTCAACGATTTTGCCCGGGCGGCGGAGTGGGCTGCCCAGGAAGCGATCCGCCAGGCCGTGGACTTTGTCGTCGTCGCGGGCGATCTGTTTCACAAGCGCTCGAATCTGCAGCCGACGACGTTGCGGCAGGCCGAGCACTTCCTGGGGTCACTGCGGCAGGCCGCGATTCCCTGCGTCATGATTGAAGGCAATCATGACCGGCCCCTCTATCGGGATACGGGTATCACCTGGTGTCAGTATCTGGCACAGCACGAACTGGTGACACTGCTCAATTATGGGGTGACCGAGGCCGGCGATCTGGTTGCGGCGGGCCGCGACATCCCCGGCAATTTTGCCGAGATCATGGAGCAGGTCTTCGTGTTTGGAGTCGGGTACAAGGGAGCAGGTTTGCGGGAAACGCTGAAAGACCTGGTGGCCCCCCTGCACCGGGTCGGTCGGCACGGCGCCTATGTCGTGCTGGCTCTGCATGCGGGCCTGCACGGACAGTTGCCGGAGCATGTGCCGGATACGCTCGACCTGGGGGATCTGGAGCCCTTTACCTCTGTGGTGGACTATGTGGCTTTGGGTCACTTTCACAAACCGTTTTACCTGAACGACTGGATATTCAACCCGGGCAGCCTGGAAGTGACGGCGTGGGATCAGTACCACCCCGACCGGCCCGGCGGGGTGGTACTGGTACACGTGGACACCCATCGGACGCCCAAGCACCAGACCACCCATTTGGCCTCTCCGATCCGACCCCGTATCCAGGAACGGTTTGATGTGGGGCAGGCCAACGGTCCGCAGGAACTGGGAGAGCAGTTCGAGGCCCATCTGCAAAGTCGCTGGGACAGCGTCCATGCAGCGGCCGCGGGGGGGCCCCCGCCAGTCCTGCGGGTGTTGTTGACCGGCCAATTGCGTTTCCCGGCCTTCCGCTTGGATTTGCAGGACCTAATGGAACGGGCAGAGCGGGTCGTGGCGCCGCTGGTGTGCCAAATCAGGCTGGTGGAGCGCCCGGATTTTGCGATCGGAGATCCGGAGGCCGCCGCTGAATCCCTGAAGGAGGTCGAACACCGTGTTTTGCGCGCAATGATTGCGCAACATCCGCTCTACGGCACTGCTCCGGAGCAATGGTTGGCCGTAGTACAGAACACCGCGGACCTGGTTTTGGCCAAGGCGGATCCCGCACTGGTATATGAAACGCTCAATGCCATGGACACCCTCCGGCCTGCAGACCGGGAATCGAATGCCGATGCGTCTGCTGGAACTTGAACTGAAAAACATCAAGGCCTACCGGGAGGCGACGATTGCCTTTGGGCCCGGCGTCAATGGGTTGTTGGGCCGGAACGGGGCCGGGAAGACCACGATTCTGCAAGCCATTGGCTATGCCCTCTTCAACAGTCTCGGGCCTGCCGTCAAAGACTTCACGCGCGAAGGGCAGGCCCGGGGCTCCATCCGGGTGCGGATGCGCAGCGCCCGAGACAATTTGACCTACGACATTCACCGCACGGTCGGCGGCGGGTCTCAGAATTACGTCTACAACTGCGATGACGACTTCAAGGTGCAAGAGGGCACCGGCAACGTGCTGGCCTTTGTGCAGGAACACTTGGGCGCCCCGGGTGTCCCGGACATGAAGACCCTGTTTCGCGACGCGGTAGGGATTGATCAGGGCGCGTTTCAGGCGCCCTTCCTGCTGGGGCCGGCACCGCGCAAGGATCACTTTGGGCCTCTGCTGGGTATCGAGAAGTACCGCCGCATAGACGCGGATCTCAATGAAACCCGAACCTATGCGCAGCAGCAGGTAGCCGATTGCCAGGCCCGGTTGGACCGGCTGAAAGGTCAACTGATGCCCTTGGACGACCTGGTGGCTCGGCAAGAGAATCTGCAAACTGCGGTGCAGGCGCTGACAAAAGACATCCAGACTCTCGGCGCAGCGCGCGCGGACAGTCTGGCCCAGATCCGGAAATTCAATGCCTTGGAGCACAGTCTGCAGGAAGTCAGGACGCAGCATGCGGACGCGGCGCTGAAGTATGCTCGACTGGAGGAGCAATCCAACTTCCTGAACCGGGAGCTGGCCAAAGCCCGGACGGCCGCGCAACAGGCCACCCGGTATGAGCCGGCACACCGGCGCTATCGGGAGGCCGAGCGGCAGCTGGAACCGATCGAGGCCCAAATGCAGTCCTGGCAAGGATCGCAAAGACAGCTGAGTCAATTGCAAGGAGAAGTGGGTCTGCTGCAGGCCCAGCTCCAGGACAAACAGGACCAGATCGCCCGTTTGGCACAACTCCAGACCCGGTTTGACGAGTTGCAGCCTGCCAAGCAGACGGCCGAGGATTTGTGGCGGCAGCTGGACCAATATCCTGTGCAAAGCGACCGTATCGCGGCCCTGACGGACGCGCTGGACGCGCTCCACCGTCAACTGATGCACACCGAGAAAGACCGAGATGCCATCCGGGGGGAAGTGGCCGAGCGGGACAACGCCACATCGCGTCTAACGGAAATCCAGTCATTTCAGACTCAGCAGGCCCGCGACCACCAGGTCCTGGAACTGCGACACACCAGGGTCCAGACCCAACGGAAAGCGCTGGAAGAGCAGTTGGCGTCGCTGCAGCGGACGCAACATGACCACTCCCCCCAAGTCCGCTGCCCGGTCTGTGAACAGGGGCTGAGTCGAGACTTGCTATTCATGCTGACTGCCCGTCTGGAGACCGAGATAGAGGATAGCGCCCGCACCCTGGACAAGCTGCAGCAGCAAGCGGCGGACATCCTGCAGGCACAGGACCGGTTGCAGGCGGAAAGCGACACATTGAGCGATGTCCTGATGGTGTGCCGAGACCACCGGGATCTGGAAATCTGTCTCGCGCACCTGGACCGGCTGCAGGCGGAAATCGGCGCGCAAAGCCAGGAACGGACCAAACTGGAAGCGGCACAAGCCACGCGGCAGCAGTTGCAGACCAAGCTGGATACACTGCGCCCCGCCTTGACAGAGTGGGAGAAAATCGACCGCGACCTGGTGGCCCAAACCCGGTGGCATGCCGAGCGGGACACGCTGCGGCAGACACTGCGGCAAAAGGAAACGGATAAGATCCGGCTCGCGGCAATCGCCGTGCAGATGGCGGAGCTGGAGGATCAGGCCAAACAGTTGCGTCTGCAACAGGCAGAAGACCGCAGGGGACACCGTGCATATATGGCCCATGCCGCGGTGGCCCAAAGTTTGGCGGATCGGGAAACGGAGGCGGCAGAACTGGCCCGGTACATGGCACAGGCCAGACAGCAACTGTCCGATCTGGAGCGGCAGCAGGCCGCTCTGGAGAGTCAATATGAGCCCCTGACACATTATGGCCTGCGGGAATCAGCGGCCTGCCTGCAAACACAACTGGCCGGCAAAGAAGCCACTCTGCAGGTGCAGCAACAGAATCTGGCGGAGGTCCAGCGCGACGTGACCGCCCTGCAGGCGCTGGTCCAACAGCGGGACGAGGCAAGCCAGCGGCTGGTGCTGCTGAAGGAAAGAGAGGCCCGGGTGGTCTGGCTCAAGGATCTGATGCGCCGGGCGCTGCCGCAGGTCACGGCGGCCCTGATTCAAAACATCAGTGAACTGGCCAACGGGTTCTTTTGTACGCTGATGGGCGACCATACCCGACCTCTGCAGTGGAACGCGGAATTCGGTATCGTGCTGAACGCCAAGGGCGAAGAACGAAGTTTCCGGCAGCTCTCCGGGGGAGAACAGATGGCGGCCGCCTTGTCTGTGATCATGGCCCTGCTCCGCCGGTTGTCCAATGTGCGCTTCGTGTTTCTGGACGAGCCCACCAGCAATTTGGATGTGGCACGCCGCAGCCAGCTGGCGGCCAGTCTGCGGAATCTGGGGGGCTTTGAACAGATATTTGTCATCAGCCACGACGACACTTTCGAGGAACATCTGGACCACGTGGTACGCCTGGAGGCCGGGACCGAGGGCAGTCGCGTGGTGGTAACCGAGGTCTAGGCGAAACCGGTACTTTCCTGCAAGATTTTGGCCACGACGCAGGGAACAAGACCGTCGGCTTCCCTGTCGGCCAGCAGACTGCGGGCAGCCCCGATATCCGCCTGCACCTGGGTCGCCAGGGCCTCAACAGACTCAAACTTGATTTCGGGACGCAGTCTGGCTTCAAAGGAGACAGCCACCTGCTGCCCATACAAATGATCTTCCGGAAGGTGCGGAGGATAATCCAGCAGATGGGTCTCCACACGGTATTCCACGCCGTTGAAGGTGGGTCTGAAGCCCAGATTGGTCACGCTGGCATGAAAACCAAAGGGATCCTGCAGCCAGATCCAAGTGGCATAAACCCCGTTGCGGGGATAACAGACGGTTGCGTCGGCGGTAAGATTGGCGGTTGGGAAACCCAGCTTGCGCGCCAACTTGACGCCTTGCGTCACGCGGCCCACTACAAAGTGGTTCCGGCCCAGATGGTCCCGCGCCCGGCCCACTTCGCCGCGCTGCAGCAGCTGTCGGATGGTGTTGCTGCGCACCGCATACCCTTCCTTGCGCACATCGTCAATGAACCGGACCTCAAAACCCTGGGCGCGTCCCCAACGCTGGAGAACGGGGCCGGTGCCCTGGCGATTCTTGCCGAGGGCAAAGTCTTTGCCGATTACCAGCACCTTCATGTGCAGATGGGTTGTGATCAGGTCCACGAATGCGGCGGCCGAGAGATTGGCCAAGGCGGCATTGAAGGGCTGCATCACACAGAGATCCACCCCGGCGGCCAACAGGAGCGCGCTGCGGACGGACGGGGTATTGATCAGTTTCAAGGATGCGTCCGGGGCGAAAAACATGGAAGGGAGCGGATCGAAGGACAGGGCCACGAGCCGGGTGCCCTGGCCCCCTGAGCGGCGCAATTCCTCTCGAATCTGTACGGCTGCCTGCAGAATGGCCAGATGACCTGTATGCACGCCATCGAACTTGCCGATGGTCACCACCGACGCATCGGGCCGGGACACCTGGCGGAGGTCTGTGACGACGCGCATGGCGTTGTAAAGTCACGCTAGCGGATCGGGGCCAGCCATTTGGCGGCCTTGATCCGGGCTTGCCGTTCGGGGGTGGTGCCCAGGCAGACCAACACTCCCAGCAAATCTCCCTCCAGAGTCACGGCCAACGCCTTCTGATCCCGGGTCAGGGGAAACTCGGAGGCTGCCCACACGATGGTTTGGCCTTGGCCCAGTCTCCGACCCAATTCCGGGTCGCACTCCAGCCGTGGCCAAGGGAGCCCCTGGCCCGGCGGCAAACAGGCGGCAGATTCCGGCTGCCAATCCGCCGCGGCCACGAGTTCGTCCGGGGTCCAGGCATCTTTCACCGCAAGATCCCCCAAGGCCGTACGCTGCAGACTGGACAGAAACGCCCGGGTACCCGCCTTGCGTGCGATGTCCTGGGCGAGACTGCGCACGTAGGTCCCTGCCCCGCAGGTAATACGCAGGACCATTTCCCGGGGATCTTGCGACGGCAGAACCGCAATGTCATACACCTGGACCTCTTGCGCCGCCAATTCCACGCGCGCGCCGGCTCTGGCCAAGGCATACGCCCTTTGGCCGGCAATCCTTTTGGCGGAATAGGCAGGCGGCACTTGCCATTGCCGTCCTACAAAGTCGGGCAAGACCGCTGCAACATCATCAGCGTCCCAGGGAGGCGCCCCCTCGTGCGGCAGACACTGGCCTGTGATGTCCCCGGTATCCGTCTCTGCCCCGAAGCGCAGGCTGGCGATGTAGGTCTTGGGCAAGGCCTGGTAATACTCCGCCAACCGCGTCGTCCGGCCTACGCAAATGACCAGCAAACCGCTGGCGAACGGATCGAGCGTGCCGGTATGGCCCACACGGCGCAGGCCCAATGTCCTGCGCACCAGCTGCACCATATCGTGGCTGGTGGGCAACCGGGATTCGATTTCCTGTGGGCCGGGCCGGTGCGTCGGCCACCCGGGTTTGTTCAGCAGCAGTATGCCTTCCGGGACCGGACCCATGTTTCCGTCCCTGTCAGCCGTGGAGCACTGTCGGAGTGGCCGGTGTCCTACGCCGGCGCGACAGGTACGGTCCGGCTCTCGGCCACAATCTGCTTCAGTTCCGCTACGACCTGGTACACGGTTTCGTGCAGCGGCGCTTCAATGAAACAGCCCGAGGCAAGTTGATGCCCCCCTCCGCCATAGCTGTGCGCCAGGGCACTGACATCCAGATGCGGGCGGCACCGGAAACTGCATGTCACGCCGTGGCGTCCGTCATTCTGGGTGCGCTCCGTGAAGATGGCCGAGATCTCGGCTTCGCGCACCTCGGTCAGTTTCTGAATCAGTCCCCCGGTCTTGACCCGTTCCCCCGGCCGGACCAATTTATCTTCCTGCAGGGTCAACCAGACGACCTTGTCTTCCAGTTTCAGGGAAGGCAATACTTTGGCCCACACCTGCAGCTCCGAAAAGGACTGGGCCCCCACGGTTTGCGACACGATGTCGTAGAGACTGAAGCTGTCCGGGCCCATGACTTCCAGCACGTCCTGCATGAATTTCTCGTCAGTGGCATAGACGCGGAAACACTGGGAATCCGTCACCATGCCGGTCATCAGACATTTCTTGGCCTTGGCGCCGCATTCGTAACCCAGTGCCGTGCACAGATGCACAACCATGTTGCAGGCCGATATGTGCTCCGGGGCCACCCAGTTCAAATCCGGGTCCCCAAATCGAGTGTTGGTAGGGTGATGATCCACCACCACCCACGGGGCCCGCTGCACCACCGGCAGGTAGCGGAACTCCCCCATGCGGTCCACGGAAGAGGAGTCGGTGATCACCACCAGATCAAAGGGCCCTTGCACATCCCGGGGCCGTTTCACCGTGCCGTGTCCCGGCAGAAAGGCATAGGTGCTGTCACTCTTGCTGTCTATGCCGGTGCAGGTTTGCTTGCCGGCGTCTTCCAGAATCCACTTCAAGCCCAACATGCTGCCGTAGGCATCGCCATCCGGCTCGACATGGCTGAGGACCAGGATGCGGTGGGCTCCCTGAATGGCACTCAGGATCGCCTCAGGGACCATTGGACTCCAGCTCCAGAGAATCCAGCAGCTCCTGGACCTGCACGGCGGAACGCTCGGCATCGCTGTAGGCGAAATGGCAGTCCGGCACCCGTCCCAGCACATTGCGATAGGTCAGCTGTTGTCGGCAATAGTTCTTGGCTCGCTTGAGAGCGCGCAAAACCTGGCTGCGCGAATAGGTCGGATCGCGGTGGTACACCAGAATCTTGGCATCACGGCGGTCGGCACTCACCTTGACTTTCCAGATCTGCACTGAATCCAGGACCGGATCCTGCAAATCCTGCTCAATGATGGCCTTGAGCTCTTCCAGGAGCAGCCGGGAGACGCGCTCCTGCTGGATGGAGACCATTTAGCGTTCGACTTCCCGCAGTTCCAGGATCTCAATCATATCGCCTTCCCTGAAGTCGTTAATGTCCTTGAGACTGATGCCGCAATCCTGTCCCATGCGGACCTGGTCCACCCTGTCACGGAACCGCCGCACTTCAATGATGCGGGAAGGACGACTTGGAGCGCCCGCCCTGACCAGACGGGCATTGGCATTGTTCTTGACCATGCCATCCACCACCACACAGCCCGCTGCCATCCCATTCTTGACGGGAAACAGCCGCCGGACCTCGGCCTGGCCCACTACCACCTCGACGAATTCCGGATCCAGCATGCCTTTCAGGGCTCTTTCGATATCCTCCACCAATTCGTAAATGACCTGATAACACCGAATGGCAACGCCCTGCTTGGCAGCCCGCAGCACCGCGGTGTCCGCAACGGACACATTGAAGCCCACGATGATGGCTTGACTGGCTTCGGCCAGCAACACGTCCGTTTCCGAGATGTCGCCGACGGCGCTGCGCAGCACCTTGAGTGCCACCTCTTCCTGCTCCACTCCGTCCAGCGAGGTCAGAATCGGGTCGATACTGCCTTGCACATCAACGCGCAGGATCACCCGCAATTCCTTGGCCTCTTCACCCTGGATCATCGCGAACAGGTCGTGAACATCGGTTTCGGCCAGGGCACCCGGATCCTGGGCCGTCGATTCTGTGCGGCCCTGCTCCTTGCTCAGCTGCATGGCGGCCTTCTTGGACGGCAGGACCTGAAAGAATTCCCCGGCGGCAGGGGGCGCCGATATGCCCAAAACCTGGATCGGGGTGCTGGGCCCCGCGGCCGTGAGGCGAATACCTTCATAATTCCGCATGGCTTTCACCCGCCCCCACGTACTGCCGATGACCACGAAGTCGCCCTGGCGCAAGGTGCCATTCTGGACCAGCAGCGTGGCGGTCACGCCCTGCTTGCGATCCACATGGGCTTCCACCACGGTTCCCACGGCCTGCCCGGCGGGGTTCGCCTTGGGCGCCATATCATCCGCAAGCAGGATGATGATATCCAGCAGGTCGTCAATGTTTTCTCCCGTCAGAGCGCTGATGGGGACAACATGGGTATCGCCTTCCCATTCCACAGGCATGAGGTCCTGATTGGCCAGCTGCGTCATCACGTTGTTGATGTTGGCATTGGGCCGGTCGATTTTGTTCAGGGCCACCACGATGGGAACATCCGCCGCCCGGGCGTGATCGATGGCTTCCCGGGTCTGCGGCATGATGCCGTCGTCCGCGGCTACCACCAGAATCACGAGATCCGTGATTTCGGCCCCGCGCGCCCGCATTTGGGTGAAAGCCTCGTGTCCCGGGGTGTCAATAAAGGTAATCGTCTGGCGTTGCCCTTCCATCTCGTGGTGCACCTGGTATGCTCCCATGGCCTGGGTAATGCCACCCGCCTCGGTATCCACGACGCTGGTCTTGCGGATCGCATCCAGCAGGGTCGTCTTGCCGTGATCCACATGGCCCAGGACGGTGACTACCAGCGGCCGGGACTGCAGGTGGGATTTTTTCTCCGCCTCTATGATTTCCTGCACTTTGGCCCGGCGCGACCGAATCAGGGAAGGTGTGGACTCGGTCGCGGGGACCTCCTCCTCGGGATCCTCGGCTTCTGCTTCCTCTGTCTGATCCGTCTTTAATTTTATAGTTATGTCAAGTTCATGACAGACAATTTCGGCCGTTTCAAAGTCGATGGCCTGGGTAATGGGAACCATCAACCCAAAACTCATCAGAATGCGCAGCAGATCGATCGGGCTCTTGCCCACGACCACTGCCAGATCACCCACGGTGATGGGCGCCTCTATACAGACGGTGTCCTGTTCCGGCATTTCTTCTGCAAACTCTTCTTCCATCAATCCTTCGCTCCTCGGCCCTCTCTGTGGCACCACACCTCGGCAACAGCAATCCGGAGCCCCCATACCGGCCGGCCCCCTGTCGCAAGACAGGTAAGTTCTATGCGGGTTCCGGGCTGGCCATCGTGTCCATCATGAATTTCCGGGTTTGGGGGCTTCTCCCAGACCTTCAAGATAATTCTGCAGATACCCTTTTTCGGCGGCTGTCAACCTGGCTTTGAGTGCCTGCTCAAGGGGCGGGGTACGGCGCCCGGGCTTGCCGGCCGGGGACAATCCCAAGCCAATGGCCCAGCAATCCCGGTTGGCATGCAGATAAGCGCCGCGCCCGGACATTTTGGAGGTGGGATCCACCAGGATACCCCCCGGGCTTTTCACGATCCGAATCAGGGAGCGCTTGTCCTGTACCTGCCGACAGGCGACACAGGTGCGCTGCGGAGAGCGGCGGGGCCGCCCTGTCTGGAACTTCGCCATGTGCTGTCTCACTCATCCAGCAGGTCGTCAAAGCGGGCCGCATTGGGAGAACTTTCACGTCGCTTCGTCCTGGGACCCGCGGAACGGCGTTTGCTCTCGTCCTCGTCCGCCTCCTCTTCTGCGGACCGGTTGCCCCGTCCTGCATCCATTTCATAACCGGCCAACAGCTCTGGCGGAATTTCCATGTCTGCCAGGCTCTGGGCATCGGTCCGAGTCGCATCCCGGCGGGCTCTGAGCATGTCTGCCGTGATGATGGCCGGCAGTTCTTCTTCGGGCACGACCGCAGGGGCATCTTCCAAGGCTGCCGTCTCCGTCTCAGCTTCGTGCTGCTGCTGCAGACTCTCGGTATATTCCTCGTAGGACATTTGTTCCAGGGCTTTCTGGGCAGCTTCCCTGAACGCGTCATCCACGGATACGGCAGGCCCGATTTCTGCAGGCTGGGCACTTTCCTGTGCGGCCGATTGCCACTTCTCCTCGGCCTCGGAGACAAGGGGCTTGCCCAGAGCATCCTGCAGCACATCACTGAGTGCATCCGGTTTGTCGGCACCCTCTGCCGATGCCTCGTCGCGATCGGCCAGAATGCGGGCGGCCCGCTGCAGCGAATCGACCGATGCGGCCTGGCTCCGTGCCAGGTGGCGACTCGCCACAGCCAGCTGGTCGTGTTTGATCATGTTCTGTTGGAGTTCAAACAGATCAATGCCTTCGCTCCGGGCTTCGGACTCGCTCTTGATGTCGATCCGCCAGCCGGTCAAACGGGCGGTCAGGCGGGCATTTTGCCCTGATCGACCGATAGCCAGACTCAGCTGGTCATCGGCGGCGACCACGGTCGCCGTGCGGTTGGTGCCATCTTCATGCAGGATCACTCCGGTGGCCTTGGCCGGACTGATGGCATTCAGGATATAGGTGTGGGGCTCTTCACTCCACTCCACCACATCTATCCGTTCCCCCGCCAGCTCGCTGACAATGTTCTTGATCCGGACCCCGCGCAGGCCGACGCAGCTGCCCACCGGATCCACATTGTCTACCGTGGCGATGACCGCCACCTTGCTGCGGGCCCCGGGTTCGCGCACAATGTTCTTGATTTCCACGATGCCTTCCCGCAATTCCGGAATCTCCTGTTCCAGCAGTCGGCGCAGCAGGTTGCGGTGGGTGCGGCTCAGCTTGACGTAGGGACCGCGGTTGTCCTTTTCGACCTTCTCCACATAGAGCTTGATGTAATCGCCGCGCCGCAAACGATCGTTGGGAATCTGCTCCTCGCGCTTGAGGACAAATTCGGAGCGATCATTGACCGTGACGGTTACCGTGTTGGACATGGAGTCCACACTGCGCACCTGGGCACTGATGATTTCCCCGACCCGATCTTTGTATGTTTGGTAAATGATGTTGCGTTCGGCTTCCCGGATATGCTGGATGATGACCTGCTTGGCCGTTTGCACGGCAATCCGCGTGATATCCTCCGGCTGGATTTCAATCAGCACCAGATCCCCTTCTTCTGCGGCCGGATCCACGGTGTAGGCATCTTCAAAGTTGATCATGGTGCGGTCATCCAGCACCTCGTCCGTGACCTCCTTTTCCACGAAAAGGCTGGACTCGCCGGTCACGCGGTCCACTTTGGCGACCACATTGGACAACAAACCGTTGCGATTGCGGTAGGTGGAGGCCAAAGCGGCCTCGATAGCCTCAAAAATGACGTTGGTGTCCAAGGCCCGCTCGGCCGCGACAGCCTTGATGCCAACTACCAGTTCCTTGTTCATTGCCTCATTTGCCTCAGCGGCTATGCCGCAATACGGCCCCTTAAATACACAAAAAGTGGGATTCCCCACTCTACGTTACAAACTCCGCATACCTCTAGTTTGCACCGGAGGGGGTTGCACACGGCCGAAGCCAGGATGCTTCCCAGCGCAAGGATTATAACCCATCGGGAGGTCTCCGTTTGTATGAGGAGATGGAAATTGCCAGACAGGTGCAGAATGCGGGCTGCCTGGCCCGGCGCGCCTGCAGGATCCGAGGTCCTGGATCAGGCCCCGAAAGAGGCAAGGCGCAGATAGGAGAGCAGGCCCAGTCCCAGCATCAGGCAGTAGCCCGCGAAGGGCATCAAGCTGTGCCGACGCACGAAATGCATCAGGAACCGGATCGTCAGGACCCCGGTCAAGGCACTGGCCAGAAAGGAAACGGCCAGTGGCCAGCTCAGAGTGGCCAGCCCCAATGTCGGATCGGCCAAAACACGGCGGAATTCCAGCAGGCCGGCCCCCAGCATGATGGGCAGGCCCATGAGAAAGCTGAAGCGGGCCACGCCCGGCCGCTCCAGAGACTGCGCATGCCCCATCGCTATCGTGGCACCGCTGCGGCTTATGCCCGGGACCAGCGCCAGTGCCTGACCCAAGCCCATCCATACGGCATGCAGCCAGGTCATTTCCTCCATGTAACGATACTGTGCGCGCCAGTGGGCGATCAGTTCGCTCCCTCCCAAAAGCAAGGCGGTGATGCAAAGACCGTAGGCTGCCGTGACCGGACTGGACATGGCCGTGGCCAAAAATGGCTGCAGGTAATAACCGGCGGCCACGACCGGGATTGCGGCCAGACAGATGAAATATCCTTCACGGGCCTGGTAACTGGCCCAGCGCCTGTGGGCCAGCGTTCGCCACATGTCGCGGGCCATCCCCTGCAGGTTCCGCCGGAACACCCAGACCACAGAGAGCAGAGTGCCCAGATGTACCACCATGGCCGTCAACAGCGAAGGCGGGGACCATTGCAGCAGCGTGGGCAGGATTACCAAATGACCGCTGGACGAAATGGGCAGGAATTCGGTCAGACCTTGCAGAATGCCCAATACCAGGGCCTGGTACAGCTCAGGCACATCCGCAAACATGATGAGTCTCAGCGGTCCGGTGCGGTGTTCTGGCGTTGGGATTTCATTCGGGGCTGCACTCTTTGGGCATGGCGGGCAGTCTGGTCCGGAATGCGGTACCGCGCGTGGAATGCTTGCCGAAACTCGGTCCAGTGCTGGCTCTGAATCGCCTGTCGGATGTCCTGCATCAGGGTTTGCATGAAAGTCACATTGTGAATCGTACACAGACGCAGGCCGGAAATCTCCTTGCAGCGGGTGAGATGGTGCAGATAGGCCCGCGAAAAGTGCTGACAGGTGTAGCAGCCGCAGTCGTGCTGCACCGGGATTTCGGCTGTGGCATGGACCGCATTCCGCAGATTCAGGCGCCCGGTCGGGTGCAGCACGGCCCCATTGCGGGCGATGCGGGTGGGCATAACACAGTCGAAGAGGTCTACCCCGTGGTGCACGGCTTCCACGATATCGTCCGGAGCACCTATCCCCATAAGGTATCTGGGGCTGTGTTCGGGCAGGACCGGGCAGGTAAAGGCCAGCGTGCGGTACATTTCCTGTTTCGTCTCGCCTACTGACAGCCCGCCAATGGCCAGGCCCGCAAAATCGAGTTGGGCCAGGAAGGTGGCACTGGCGACGCGCAAGTCCTCATGAACCCCCCCCTGTACGATGCCAAACAGGGCCTGATCCGCCCGGGTGTGCACTTCACGGCATGCCGTGGCCCAGCGGTGGGTACGGGCCAGCGCCACCTGCAGGTAGTCACGGTCGTGCGGAGGCGCGCATTCATCCAGGACCATGGCGATGTCCGGGCCCAGACTCTCCTGAATTTCCATGGCCAAGGCAGGCGTGTACTGGTGCCAACTGCCATCCAGATGTGACTGAAACGTGATACCGGCATCGTCCAGGCGGCGCCGGTGGGCCAGACTGAAAATCTGAAAGCCGCCCGAGTCGGTCAGGATGGGTCCGGGCCATTGCATGAATTCATGCAGCCCCCCTAAGGTCTGTATCAGACGATGACCCGGTCGCAGGTACAGGTGATAGGCATTGGCCAAAATCAGGTTGCAGCCGGCCGCTTGCAAGTCCCGCGGCTCCAGTGTCTTGACGGTAGCCTGTGTGCCTACCGGGGCAAAGGCCGGGGTATGCAATGGACCATGCGCTGTCTGCAATGCGGCGTGGCGGGCCTGCCCCTGGCGGGCCAGAATATCAAACGTGCATGACGGGCGCATGAGCAAAAGGCGATTGTGGCAGCACTGGGAGAAGGCCAGCGATTTCGCGTGCAACCCCTACGAAATCTATAATCAAAGGGCCTTCATATGCGTCAAGACCAAGGATGATGCACGGCATGGGCGAGGAAATACAGCGTCAACGCCGCCGATTCAATCGGGCCTGGGAAGTGTTGAGCGAGCTTCCTTTTCCAGAGGTTTCCTGCGAACGCCTGCGGGACCTGCACAACGACATCAGTCAATATGATGTCGAGACGGTCAAGTTCATTCAGCAGTGGCGCACAGCTCCCCCGCACGAATTGGAGGAAGACCAGGATCTGGGTCAGGCGCTGTCCGCTTTCAAGTCCCGTACTCCTCTGGAAGTGGAAGGTCGCAGATCCCTGCTCACCTACAAGAACAAGGTAGACGCTCTGATTCGAGAATACAACCTGCTCACCCGACTCCTGCAGGGACGGTCCCCGGCAGAGATCGCCTAGTGCAGGGATATACCTGTAGCATATCCGTACAGGCCGCGGCCCGAAAGCACGCCGGGGCATGGTCCATCACGAATCCGGTAGCCTGCATAAAAGCGTAACAGACCACGGGGCCGGTGAACTGGAAACCGGCCTGTTTCAGGCCCAGGGCCATGGCTTGGGCCTCGGGCGAGGTGGTCGGGCCGGTGCCCCGGATGATGGGCCGGTAATCCACATACTGCAGCAGCCACTGTCGGAAACTGCCTTCGCGCCGACACAGGGCCAGATAGGCTTGGGCGTTGCTGATGGTGGCCCGGATCTTGGACTGGTTCCGCACGATGCCCGGATCGGACATCAGGGTTTGCACCTTGTGTTCGTCGTACGCGGCCACGGCTACGGGATTCAAGCCGTCAAATGCGGCCAGGAAACGATCCCGTTTCTCCAGAATCATCCGCCAGGAAAGTCCGGCTTGAAACGTGTCCAGCACCAGCTTGGCCCAAAGGTCCGGATCCGATTCGACGGGCACCCCCCATTCCTGATCATGGTACGCTGCCATGGCCGCCCCGGCGTAGGCCCAGGCACACCGGCACAACCCGTCTTTCCCGATTCGGACCGGATTCGGCATATTGTGGCTTCCCGACTTCAGCGCACGACCAGCACGATGCCGGTCAGGGTCAGACCCACGCCCAGGAGAGTATAGCCGTTTGGCAGCTCGGCAAAGAGCGCCGCGCCGGCCAGCAACGCGATCATCACTTCCTGCATGGCCAGGAGATTGACCACGGTGGCGTTGAGGTAACGCAACGCGGCATTGTACAAGGTGTGCCCCAGGCCCATGGGAATGAGGCCGGCCCCTACCACGCTCACGATCGACTTCCAGGTATATCCCTGCGGCGAGAAGGTAAGCAGCGCAAAGGGCAGCGTGCAGACCGCCCCCAGCAAATAGACCGTTCCCGCATAGGCAAAGAGGTCCGTCTGTGCGCGTTGGTGCCGACCGGCCACGCTGTAGATGGCGAAAGTCAGGGCGCTGCCCAAAGCCAACAGGTCCCCCCACAGCATGGACCGGGTCATGTTCGGTTCGAATCCTGTCAGCCACACCAGACCGGTCAAGGACAGAACCACGCCCGTCCACTGGCTGCGATTCAGATTTTCCCGCAGCGCGAACCGGGAGAGCAAGGCAATGAAAACGACCGAAGAGTACACCAGGGTCAAGGCATGCGCCAGCGTGGTAAAGCGAATCGCGGCGACATAGGCCAGAAAATGCAGGCTCAGAGTCAGACCCAGGAGCCCGTACAGGGCCGGACTCTGGCGCCAGGGCAACGGCGCGCGGCGCCATCCCGCCACGGCCAGCACGGCCAGTCCTCCGATGAAGAGGCGGCCAAACGCAATCTCGGAGGAAGTCAGCGTCTCGGTGGCCCACCGCGTAAAGACGGGACTGGAACCAAACAGCAAGGCTGCCAGACCCGCAAAAAGGTATCCCTTGCGCCTTGGGGCCACCATGGCAAGAGACTACGCGCGGCGCCTGTTATTGAAAGACACCGCTGATCCCCCCCAGTACCATACTCAGGATGATAAGGGAGCTGAACCCGATCACGACCCATTTGGTCGATCGGGAAAAACCTTGCTGGCTTTGCCTGTTTTTCTTGGCCATGATCTCTGTCCACACTGAGCAAGACTGCACACCCGCGGCGCGGCATCCTGAACATTATCCATCATGGGGCCAGATTGCCGCATACAGGCCCAGACCAAGGCAAACGCAAGATGGGCTACCACCTCACCCCTGGAGCCTGCAGTCGAGGCCCGTTGGCGTTGGCCCGGGATGCACCCGCGGGTCGTTTTCGCCTGTGGCCGCCGATTGAGCGCCCCGCGGCGCGGGAGAGCCGGATGAGGCCGCTCCCGGACACCAAGCCATCTGTCCCACAGGGGATATCCCGTGTGGGACCGTCACGGAAAGCCATGCGACTGTTTTGCCAGGCCGACAGAAGCGTCTGCCTCCCTAGTCAATGTGAAATGCCTATCATCTCAAAACATATACCAGGAGTATCAGCAAAATCAACACCTAGGTTCTGTGCCCAATGTCGAGCCAAGTGATTGAGTTTGATCGAGTCACCGACACCGGCAACTTTGTCCCGCTGTTTTGCAGGACCAGGCCTGTCGCTATTCTCGGCCTGACTGATTGCATAGACTGCTTTGGCATATGTATACCAGACAAATCTCAAGCCAATGTGACCATCACAGGCCCATCTAACTTCAGTGGGGGATGATGCTTGTGCTACATCAAGCCAATGTGCAAATTGGCTTGCAAGGTTCTCGATAGTGTCCGCACTCAAGTTGCTATGCCTAGCCAAGGCCGCTTTCCAACAATCAGTGTTCCACAGAATTACAGAGGCTGAGAGTTCTATCGGTTCCCAATGGATGGTGCGACGCACAAGTGGCAGCTGACCCAACCGGTACGCAGCCAACCCCAGCGCACATGCGGTGCTGATTATCATTGGGAAGTTTTCCCGCAGACACTCCAGTGCTGTCTGTGCAATGCTGCCATCCAGCGAAAAGTCACTTAACGGTTTCCGAAAAACGTCAAAATCAAGCAAGTAATTTTCGATTGAGTGCCCGCGTGACCATACCAGTCTATCCATCTGACGCTGTGCACCCAAGGAATCGACAATGGCATTGTCGATTCTGAATTCCCTGAATTCGCGGTCGACGAACCCAACGAATCTATCCCGAAATGGCGTGCCGGAGATCAATGCACTGACTTTTTCGACCTTCTCTCTATTGCCCTTCTCCCGGAGTTTCAGACTTTATGTATTCGGCAGTCCTGATTACTGCCTGTGACTGCGCAGCGTCGGGAAGACCCTTTGCTTCTCCCATGGCTTCAGAAAGGAGCATGAAGAATCTCTCGTCCTGACGCCCTTCCAACAAGATATGGGACTTCTGGGAAATCCGCACTTCAGTTGCGAACTCATCATAGGTTAACTGTAGGCCCGGCATTGTGCAGTACAGGCGGAAACAGCTGAATCCAACTCGCCTTCTTTAGTTGCTGACCAATTCGGAAATTGCGTTCACCGCTGATGGAGTCGACTCCGGGGATAATTCAATCATCCGCTCTTGATACTGGGCACCGATTATGGGTGAATGCGTACATACAATCAATTGTTTTGACGGGAGCTGCTTCTTCATGGCATCGATAATTTTGCGTTGCCAATCAATATGAAGTGACAGTTCGGGCTCATCTACAAGGATCGTGCTGCTCTTGTCAATGCGGGAGGCAGAGTAGATGAGTCCTGCAATCTGACGTTCCCCAGACGACAGTGTTTCCAGTGAGTTCAACTCGCCGTCACTGTGCCGGATCTGCAATGAGGGTGTTGAATCAGTATCTTGCCGCAAAGCAGTCCCTAACTGCTTTCCTTCCAGAAAACAGTTGACTGCATCAATGTATGCACGAACTGCGTCAAACTCATGTATGAGGTTTTGGTAACGTTGATCAAGTATCTCTTCATATACACGCAGCACTCTGGTGGTCGTATCTTGCTCCTCCTGATTTAGCAGCTCCGTCGAACCAAGCTGGGATTTCAGATCCTCGAATGTGGAATCACGGTCCAACAATCCGTACTCCTCTTGCGTTTGCTGGAGTTGTTCCAACATTTCCTCAATGCGCATCCTGATGGTCTCTGGAGTTCTTGCATCTTGACCGGTCGGAATGGAATCCTGACTAATTGTTGCAAAAACTCTGTTGAAGGCTTCGGATAGAAGAGTTCTGTCGTCACGGGCCAGGCGGCTGACTGCCTTCTGTATATCTTGATCGAGAGTGCGTTGAATATCCCGAGGAGACGGGTAATCGATTGAAGGTACAAATTCGCCGAAAACCTCACGGGCAATTATGGTTTGGGAATCCAATTCTGCAGCCGCGCGGCGTGCAACATAAGGTTTGGCCAGTCGAGTTTGGGACCGGGCCTCTGCGAAAATCCGGGAATTCCGGAGACGCCCACTGCGGAGGAGGTCTGTGGGATCGATAAGGGACCAAGCCTCTTGCATGAAGCGAAAGGCTGGAAAATAGGTCGCCTTTATACTGTACTTTTTTTGTAGGACTCGATTAGCTCGACTGAAAAGTACCTTCGTGGCTCTATGCCATTGGACTCGAGAGGCAAGGCAGCAATCTGATCACCGTCTATTCGGAGTCTCACCGCGGAATCGCGGTCACGATCCAGTCTGCATGACTCATATTCGATGTATGGTCCGTCTGCAACATGCAGCTGGATTGTCTTGAAAGACAATGCCGCAAATCGTTCCAGGTCCAGATTGGCCGCGTTCGTCAAAATATGGAGCAAGGTCGTTTTGCCAGAGCCGTTGACACCGTAAACGATATTGACTCCTTCAGAGAATGCTATGTCCAAGTCGAATTTCCCGTGGAGACCAACGACTTTTAGATGCTTCAGGTATTGGGACATATCTTCAGGAAGTGGACGCATTATGCATTCAAAGCAAGCTCGCACTTCATTATAGGCTGGGTCCGCTATGGGCAAACGCGTGGGTGGGACATCGTGAGGACAACGACACAATGGCCGCATCGGACAACCACAACGTGCCTAACCAAACAACCCATTGAAGCCCACGACTACCAAGACAAGAAGCGGCAACCGTCCGTGGGACTCGTACCGCCTGAAAACGACAGGGATTCGGCTACACTCAAGACTCTCACTGGACCCGCAGCTACAGTAGACTGGAAAATGGAACATACCTTCTTTGAGATGCCTACAGTGCCACTCCAGGTCCACGAGTGCATTAACCCCTATACCATTCAGACCGCACGAAAACAGTGGCTCTGTGCAGTGCAGCCAAGGCAATCGCAAAGTCATCAAAAGCCCCGGATTTGCTCCCTGCAGGCCAGATTGCGGCCGGCCTTGAGACGCCGGTTTTCCATGCCCCAGTGACCGCAGAGGGCAGCCCGCAGGGAATTCGGCTCCCTCCGCCCGCAGGGTCTGCGTACTCTCTTTCCGGGTGCCCATGGCATCCAGCATGACGATGCAGCCCGCCAGCGGCGGGCGAGTCCAGACTCGCCACCCACCAGGCCAAGGGGACCTCCGGCCGTTGCGGATCCCGCATCTGCGAGACCCGATCGTAAGGTGTCGTGGGCAGGAATGCCATGCGGCAAGGCCAGCCACGTGGCAACCCAGGCCTGAGGGTCACGCCCGAATTCCGCGATGCCGGCATCACGGAACTGACGCCGCCTATGCAGGCACAGACGGCAATGCTGGGCATGTCCGACAGCAGATGCCGCTTGGGGCGTGGCGGAAGTCCTCGATTGCGGTGACCAGGAAATGCCCTGCGCTTTTGGGCTTATGTGTGCTCTTGGGTGTGTATGGAACTCCTGCCGACCTTGTCCCCTCCTGGGACTCCGATGCGCGACTTTGCGATTGCCCTGGACCGGCTGCCGTCCTGAATCGGTTCCGCCCAGCCTGTGCTAGACTGACTGAACGATACCCATTGCCTTCCGACCCTGCCAGGATGTGCCGCTTTTGAACCGCCTGACTGACACCTTGGGTATCGTGATGTTCCTGGTCGGCTTGGGCATCTGTCTGTATCTGTTGCAGCAAGTGTCCCCCTTCCTGGAAAACGGACAGGACAATGTCGAAGCCATCACCCTGATGTTTCTGGGGCTGTTTCTGCTGGCCGGCGGCGGGTTCACCGTGGTCTCGCGCCAGCTGCAGAGCCGATGGCCGGTCCTGATGGGACGGACGCGGGAAAACACGGGGCTGCGTCAGGGCGTCTTGGCCGGCGTCGCGGCCTGCGTGCTGGCTTTGCTGGCCATTTACGACCTGCTGGATGCCGCCATGGCGCTGACCGTGGTCTTCCTGGCACTTCTGGTGGAAACCTTCTTGCGCAACCGGCGACCCGTGTAACAGCAGTGCCAGCCGCTGTCGGCCAACCAATCGCGGCACGGATGGCAACTTCCCCCCTTCCATGCGCAGTACGGTTTCTCCCGACCAGTCCCGTTGCCACTCCGGAGCGCCATGACTCTCTCGGGTCCAAACTGCCTGCAACCCGAAACCGCGCTGCAGTGTCTGGGACTGGCGGCGACAGCCTACCAAGTGGTACAGGCCGAGGTATTCCAGCATCGCTGGCACCCACCTACCGACGTGGCCCTGCCGCTCTTCATCGGGAACGTCACGGCAGCGCATCTGCAGGGGCTTGTCTCCTGTCTGGCACAGGCCTATCCGTCTGACCACGCAGTGCATTGGATAGCGTCTGACGACGGGCGGCCGGGCCAGAGGCTGGGGTTGTCGATTTTGACCACCGCTGGCATACCGGCAGGCAGCGACAGCCTGCTGGTACCGCCGCTGGCGGAAGAGGCCAGCATTTACACACTGGCCAATATACTGGCCCGGCTGCGCGCTCCGGGAGGTTGTCCCTGGGATCAGGAGCAGACTCTGGCTTCGATGCGGATACAGATTCTCAGTGAGGTCCATGAGGTACTGGAAGCCATCGATCTGCAGGATGATGAAAATCTGCAAGAGGAGCTGGGCGATCTCATCATGGATGCCCTTTTCCTGATTCATATTGCCCAGACAGAGAACAAATTTCAGTTGGCGGATGTCGTAACCGGGATCTGCCAAAAGATGGTACGGCGGCATCCTCATGTATACGGCGGGATCAGTCTGCCCAACAGCGACACCGTGCTGTCACACTGGGACGAGATCAAGAAGGCCGAAAAGGCCGCCCAGGAGCGACCATCGCATCCTTTGGAAGGCATTCCTGCCGGGTTGCCGGCCCTGGAAACGGCCCGGGAACTGCAATCCAAGGCCCACAAGCACGGCATTGCCTTGCCCGCATGGACCACAGCCGCGGATCCCCCGCCGCCTCACCCCTGGACCGAGGAAAGGCTGGGCCGGGCCCTGTGGCATCTGGTACAGGCGGCGACCGCCGCCGGCATCAATGCCGAGACCGCCCTGCGGCGGCAGAATTCGCTCATTCGGCACCATGGCCAGCCACTGCCGGATGCGCACGAATCCCCGTCCCACGCTGTCTCCTGACCCCTGGGCCCTGCAGCATGGGAAGGCAGGGGCGGTTTCCGTCTGGTAAGATTCGGGGCCAGAGGCGCCTGTAGCTCAGCGGATTAGAGCACTGGTCTTCGGAACCAGGTGTCGGGGGTTCGAATCCCTCCAGGCGTACTGCTTGCGGCGTTCCGCATACGCACGTCTTGCGTGAATCCGGGCTGCAGAATGTCAGGGCACGGGCCAGTCGGGTTGCTGACAGAAACAGCCAGCGCGGAGCCCACTCGTTCTTCCACGTCGTCAGAAAGGCAGGATTGCATGGGCGCCGAATTGAAAATCACGGCCGTGGAACCGATCCACGCCGACGCCGCCTGGGCGGCCTATACTTTCGTCAAGGTGGAAACAGACGGAGGTGTGACCGGTTATGCCGAAGTGACGGATTGGCGCATGCCACAGGCAGTCGCCGGCGGTGTACGGGACCTGGCCACGATTCTGAGGAGCCAGAATGCCCTGGATATTCAGGCGCGGTGTCAGGACATGTACCGCCTGACCTGCCAGGGGCCTGGCGGCGTCATACAGAGGTCCATTGCCGGGGTGGAATGTGCGCTGTGGGACATCAAGGGCAAAGCACTGGGACAACCGGTGCATGCCCTGTTGGGTGGCAAGTTGCGGGACGAGATTCGGGTGTACTGGTCCCACTGCGGCACGTACAGAGCCCGGTTTCCCGAGCTGTACGGCCAGCCGTTGCGGTCCTATGCCGACATTGCGGCATTGGGCCGCGAGGTCAAGGAGCGCGGGTACACGGCACTCAAGACCAATGTAGTCGTCCCCGGCGAACCGGCCCGGACCTTGAGTGCGGCCGATGGGCAGGACCCGGACTACATCGTGGACAAGGCGGTGGCCGTCATTGGGGCCTTCAAGGAGGGCACAGGCCCGGATTTCGATATCGCGCTGGATCTGAACTTTCACTTTCAGACCCTTGAGGTGGTGCGGATCGCCAAGGCGCTGGAGCAGTTCAAGATGCTGTGGCTGGAGGTGGATTCATTCGATCCCGAGGTCATCCGGCATATTACGGATTCCACTTCGCTGACAGTCTGCTCGGCGGAAAGCGTCAATACGGTGCGAGAGTACCAGCGCTTCCTGGACTTGCGGGCCATGGACATCGCCATGTTCGACCTGCCCTGGACCGGGTTGGGACAGAGCCTGCAGATTGCCCAGCAGGCGGCCTGGCGGGAAATCCAGGTGGCTCCGCACAATTACTACAGTCACCTGTCCACGTTCCAGAACGCCCATCTCTGTGCCGTGCTGCCCAATCTCAAGATCATGGAAACCGATGTGGACTCCTGTCCCTGGCGCGACGAATATGTCACGGCCTTGCCGGAGATCCGCAACGGCTATCTGCAAGTGCCTGCGGCACCGGGCTGGGGGGTGGAACTGAACGAAGAGGCCATAGCCCGACGCCCCTGGCAGGGCAACATACCGTTCGGATAGGCAGGCCTTGGGCCAGTAACGTTGCTGCCGACCCCCACCGGGCATACAGGCGAGAGACGCAATTCGAAAATCCCATGCCTTTGCTGATTCTGCTCAACGGGCCACCGTGCGCGGGCAAGACTCATCTGCGGGACTACATTGTCCAGACCTTCCGTGTGCCGGCCATGTCCAAGGACATGCTGAAAGAGAGTCTGTATGCAACCATGGGCTGGTCCGATCGAGCCTGGTCCCGCAAGCTGGGTCGGGCCGCCGTGGCGCTGCTGTATGAATACGCGGCCAGTCTGTTATCTCAGGATCTGCCCTGTCTGCTGGAAAACAACTTCAGAGCCGACAGGGCCTTGCAGGACCTGAAGACCCTGGAGGCCAGATTGCAATTCCAGACAGGGCAGATTTTCGTGTGGGCCCAGCCGGAAGTATTGCACATGCGCTTCCAAGACAGGGCCCGGATGGCCAGTCGGCATCCGGGCCATCTGGACCCGGTTTTGCAGCACGAATACAGGGCCGACGCCATACCGCAGTCACAACTGCGACCGATCGAGACCGGAGGACCTGTTCTCCGCCTGGAGACAACGTACATGGATGCCGCCTTGGCCGCGGACCAACAGGTCCGCGTGCGCACGTGGCTGTCGGGACTGGGACTGCCTCTCAAGCATGGCCCTTGACGGCTTGCCCGATGCAGCGCGGCAAGGAGGCCTGCAGGCCGGACAAGCCTCAAACCCGGCATTCTCCCTTTACCCGCCAGGACGGCACAGCTGCAGACAGGGGATCGGACAGGACCGCCTGGTCGATCTGCGAAGAGAGGTCTGTATGGACATTCTCTACGGAGGTCGGATACGCGGCAAGCCGCACGATCCCGTCATCCCCATGCAACACCCACGGTATCCGGGAGTGGTTGGCATTGGGGGAGAGCGATCCCAGGCCCGCTGCGATTGTGAAACCATGGTGTTGCGCCGGGGGGTTAGGGCCAGACGGGAAGGGAGAGGCGTCTAACCGTGGCCGCCTGGCGTCGCAAGGTCTACATCGTCTGCCTGGCCCAGTGCCTGACCAACGTGGGATTTACGGTCGTGTTGCCATTCCTACCGTTGTTTGTGCAGAACTTGTCGGTGGGTACCGCGGGCAGTCCTACCATGTGGATCGGATTCACGTTGGCCGCCCAGCCCCTCACGATGGCCGTCGCGTCGCCGCTCTGGGGACTGGCAGCCGACCGCTTCGGCCACAAACTGATGCTGCTACGCGCCACGCTGCTGGGCGGGCTCGTCATGTTTTCCATGTCCTTCGTGCAAACCGCTGAACAATTGTTTGCGCTAAGGCTCATTCAGGGATTTACCACAGGCGTAGCATCCGCTGCCAGCGCCTATGTATCCGCCAATGTCCCGCGTCAACATGTGGGAGAAGCCCTGGGCTGGATCGCCACTGCGCGCTGGATCGGCATCGCGGGCGGCCCCTTGCTCGGGGGCACACTCAGCGACCTTGTGGGCATAAGAACCAGTTTCTGGTTCAATGGTGCTTTCATGCTGGGAGCAGGCCTCTTGATTCTGTGCCGGCTTCCGGAGCAATGGGATTCCCGCCTGACGCCAGATCGCCCGGCGCTCCTGCAGAGTTTCAGATCGCTGCTTCATCGTGCCCGGGTACGGTACCTGTATCTCTTTGCCTTTCTCGTGCATATCCCCATGTCGTTCACATTGCCGGTGGCTGCACTGTACATGAGTGAATTGTCCGCCGTGTCCGGACGCCCGTTCTTGCCGCCGGCGACCGCAACCGGTCTCATGTTCGGTCTGTTTGCCGCCGCCGGCGCCGTTTCTTCTGTCAAAGCCGGTAAACTGTGTGACCGCTTTGGCGCCAGCGCAATTCTGATCCTGAGCGCTGGCGCTTCCTGCCTGGTGTTCCTGCCGCAGGCATTCGCAGGGCATGTCTGGCAGTTGCTGGTGCTGCAAGCCGTGGCCGGCATCACAATCGGCGGAGTCTTTCCGGCAATGGCTGCGCTCCTGAGCAATGTATCCGCAGGCAGCCACCCAGGCGCCATATTTGGAATGGAGAACAGTGTCCGTTCTGTGGCGCGTGTCATTGCGCCTGTGGTGGGATCGGCTCTGGCGCTTGCATTCGGGCTCAGATCTGCCTATCTGGCCGCAGCCATGGCCTTTGCCTGTCTGACGCTGCTCGCCTGGTGGATTCTCGGCCTCAGGGAGAAACGACCGGTGCAAGTCTGACCGGGAGGCCTTGTTGCCCTTCGGCTGGTCCGCGCGGATGGCGGATACGTGGCCCAACAGCCAGGATCCTGCCCGCCGCATTGGCGAACGGCTCGCAACAGGGCGGGAAATCCGTTGGCCCCCCTGCGTTGTCTGCCGCATCCCCAGCGGGATCTGGGTTCAGAACTCGACAATTCCGGTTGCACCACCTGTCCCGCTTCCCAAGGCCTGGATGAATGCGCGGGACACGAGCGCCAGGTCATCCAGGCGGGGGGACGGATCGCGCCTGCGACGCAAGATGCCAGAAGATGCAAGAGGGCACGCCGCGATTTCGGTCCGTCCCATATACGATACTATAGACACTGCACAATATGGCAGAATGCACCAGCGGGCAGTTGAAGCAATGCCGCCGCATTGCCACGGCGGCAACCAACCGGCCATGTGTGGTCTGAGCTGCAAACCCGTTGCTGTATGTCCTGTGTGGATACAAGACCACTGAATCTGCGCCATTTTGTCCATATCCCAAGAGAGGTTTTGCAGAGAGATGGCTCCTCAGTTTCCTGGCCCGCGCCAAGTACGGGTGACCAGTCTCAGCTTCCATGACCAACCTTTGGCGCGCATTGCCAGCTTGGTGGAGGCAGAAGGTGCACAGGGCACCGATCTCATTGTGCTGCCCGAAACCTTCAATGGGCAAAGCAAGAACACGCCCGAAACCTTGGACGGCATGGCGGTTTCGACCATGGCCACCTTGGCCCGGCGCTTCCAGATGTACATTGTCTGTCCTATCGATCGGGTTCAGGACGGCTTTCGGCTGAATTCAGCGGTCTTGCTGGATCGCGACGGCCAGATTGCCCATGTATATGACAAGGCATACCCCTATTGGTCTGAATTCAAACTCGCGCCCCCGGTTGATGTCATCCATTCGACACCCTCTGTCGTCGCCACGGACTTTGGCCGCGTAGGCATGGCCATTTGTTTCGACGTCAATTTTCCCGAGGTGTGGCAGGCGTTGGCAGACGAGGACGCGGAACTGGTGATTTGGCCCAGTGCCTATTCCGCAGGCCGGGCGCTGCAAGCGCATGCCATCAATCATCACTACTACATCATGACGTCCACATACAATCGAGATTGCATTGTCTACGATATCACCGGCGAAGAAATTCTGTACGAGACGGCGGCGGACATCAATATCACCCGCACTGTGCTCGACCTGGATCGCGGCATCTATCACGAAAATTTCAATCTGGACAAGAAGGCACAGTTGCTGGCGGCCCATCCCGAGACAGTCGAAATGGAGCAGTGGCTGGACCGTGAGCAATGGTTTGTCCTGCGCAGCAAGCGACCGGAGGTTTCGGTCCGGGCCTTGGCCCACCAGTACGGACTGGAAGAATTGCGGATCTACAAGAGACGCAGTCTGGCACAGCTGGACGCCCGCAGAATCGAAGGCCCGGTTGCCTGGCCGACGCCGGCCGTAGCAGCCTGATGGACCGCGCTGGAGCGTGTCGGACAGCACACGATCTTTTGTTCCGGATTGCCGAAGGATGGAAGCAATTATGAAAGCAGCGTTGATTGGTTTGGAGCACCCTCATGCCCTGGCGCATCTGGCTACTTTGCAACAGCTGTCCGAAGTGGACTCCATAGTCTTGTGGGGAGAAACCGAGGCCGCCATACGGAAAGCCACCGCCTGCCAGGGGTTCAAAGTGACAGCCGGATACTCCGATCTGGACGCTTTGCTGCGCGACCACGACCCGTTTTTCGCCATTGTTGCGGTCCGCAACCGCCAGGGACCGGAAGTATTCGGCAAGGTGCTGGCAGCCGGTATCCATCTGATGGCGGAGAAACCGGTGGGCCGCCACGCCGGCGAAACGCAGGCCGTCATGGACACGGCCCAGCGGTGTCGACGGCAGTTGTCCGTTTGCTACCAGGGACGGAGAAATCCCGTCTACATGAAGATGCGGGACATTGTGCAACAGGGCTTGTTGGGCCCCCTCATTTCCATGGAAATCCGCGGCATCTATACCCAGGTCAGCAAACGGGATCCGCAGCACTGGCTTTTCAACCAAGAGATAGCCGGAGGCGGCATTGTCTCTTGGTTGGGGTGCCATGACATTGACCGCATTCGTTTCATCACAGGCGAAGAGATAACCACGGTAGCCGCGCAAGTGGCCACCCGGAGTGGGGAAGACATTGACGTTGAAGATACCGCCAGTCTCTCCATGACATTGGCATCCGGCGCCATCGCCTCCATGCATCTGGGATATATTCTGGCCCAAAGCGGCGAGGGATATCACAACCCCGCAGGCAACGACGTGTATCTGGGTCTCAACGGACGATTGGGCCGACTCCACCTGCGCGGGTTTGGCAACAGTCCTGCATCCAGATTGCAGGTGGAAAGCCTGCATCCGGATTGGGCTGCAGCTCCCCGGCAGACATTCGACATTGAGGTGGCGCAGTCCCCCGCATATGGGGGGATTGGGGGCGAACAGTTCATGCGGGAGTTCATCCAGGCTGCCCAGGGCCATGGCAGTCCTCCCACAGTCGGCCAGGATGCTGTGCAAGTGGCACGGGTGACGGATGCAGCCTATGCCTCCAGCGCCACCGGGCAGCGTATCGCCGTTGAGCTGCCGCCTCCCTGATCCACCCTGCACCCACGCAGCAATCACTACAGCGTTGCGGATCCGCAGGCCCGTCGTTTCCGGCCTTCTGGACCGGTCGCAGTGCGCACCCCGCGAGGACCTGCAGCACCGGGAAATCGGCTCACGCGCGGGCCGGTCGACATCTTCGTGACTTGCCCGCCCCGCAGGGCGGACCGGCGATGCCCTGCCGCCTCGGTCAGAGGCGCACAGAGTAGAGTCCACAGGGGCCTGGAATCTGGCAGGCACGCCCTGCCTCCTGCCGCAATCCGCGACGCCAAGCCGGTTGTTGCAAGGGGCCAGTTGCGTCTCCATCCTTGGGATGGCTGACAGAGACCGTCCCTTGATATCGTGACCAGCGCCACCGGCCGACATGCCGTTTGGGAGCCTCGGGGGTTGGAGGAGGCCCAAACTATGCATAGCGGCCCGTCACGAAAGCCACTCCTGCACCGGCCCGCACGGCAGGTGTATTGCGGAGCAATACCAGAATGCCGTCCCGATTGCTCTGCACAGTGCAGAGTTCCTGGCCCCATACATCCCGGATGACACCGATACGCTGTCCTTTTCCGATCTCTTCCAGCAGGGTCACCTCGCTTTCGAACAAGCCGGCACAGGGAGCGGATATGAGAAAGTCCAGGTTACCGTCGCCCCATAGATGCAGTGCGGTCTCTGGGAATTCTTCTGCTCCAGAGCGCATTTCCAGCCAGGACATTACATTGGTCACCCCTTGGGCATAGCATTCAATGGCTGCAGGACCTGCGCGCCCGCCTCCCGCAGTCTCTGTATACAAACTGGGAATTCCCGCTGCATGTGCTACGGAAATGGTGCGGCCGGGCGGTACTGGAGGGGGATGGCCCCAAATTACGGGCGCGCCAAAAGCCTTTGCGGCAGCCAGACTTTTCCGCCCGCCCGGCGACTCATCGTGCACATATCCCACCAATGTCGGCATGTCCATGTCCGGGCCGCCACTGTGCAGATCGATGTAAAAATCCGACTGCAGGATGAGTTGTCGACAGAGTACGTCGGCAATGCGTTGGGTCAGGGTGCCGTCGGGATTTCCAGGACATTCACGCGCCAGGTTCAGACCGTCCACCGGACTGGTGCGGGAGTTGGCCTTGAAGGCGGGCATATGGGTTACGGGTACCATCACCACGGTACCCTGCAGATGCCGAGGATCCAACCCCTGAAAGATTCGGAGGATGACCCTGACGCCTTCCCATTCATTGCCGTGAACCGCGGCGGTCACCACCAGGACGGGACTGCGCACACTGCCCGTGGCATGCAAGAGAGGTATCTGCCCGGCACCGCCGCCTGGACGCTCTGCTGGGGCCAGCACAGCACGTCCTTTGGAGCAGAGTGCCAGGTCGGCCAGGTCGAAGCGGGAAGTCGGGTCCATCGCGTAGCCTCCTGTGGTGTCCAGACCGGGGCGTCAATGCCGACTGGCTCCGCTGCGTGTTGCCGGTGGGCAGTGAGCGTGCGTTACCGGGACAGAGCGGCCTGCCCTGGCGGACCCAGCCCCGCGGCTGTGCTCGGTGTGGGGCGTCACCCCAAGCAACGCTGGCCGGACTGCAGAAACTCCCGGGTCTCTTCTGTCCAGGCGGTGGAAAGGCCTGCCAGGAGCTGGCTCCACAGCCCATGGCCGTCACAGGGCGCTCCGCTCTTTGGCCGCTGCACTCCCGGCGCCCTACCGCTTGCGCCAGGATGGCAGCGGCACCGTCACTCCCGCACCGCAAATTCCGCTTGCCAGAGGGTCCGTCGTTCGGCGGGGAGCCATTGACCGACGCGCATGCGCACAATCTCGTACTCCGGCAGCGGAATGATCACAAGGCACTGCCCGTCGGCGTGCATCCCGCCCGCCTCCCGGAAACGAAAATCCCGATTGTCGAAGCCGTATGCCCGCCGCGCCCGGGGCAGGCTGTCCAGATCGGCCGGCACCAGGTGCAGGACGAACGGCGCCTCGGTATCCGCCGGCGCACACGGCTCCCGGAAGTAGATCAACCGGTTGTCGCGGTGATAGACCGCAAATGCGGCGCGGACAACCGGCACCTGGGCCGCGAGCGCCTGAGAGGTCCTCTCGATGAAAGCCGCCGCAGTCGGGCGCACCGCAAATTCCGCTTGCCAGAGGGGTGGCTCGCCGGAGCGCCGTTGGCCGACGCGCATGCGCACAATCTCGTACTTCGGCAGCGGGATGATCACAAGGCACTGCCCGTCGGTGTGCATACCGCCCGCCTCCCGGAAACGAAAGTCCCAATTGTCGAAGCCGTATGCCCGCCGCGCCCGGGGCAGGCTGTCCGGATCGGCCGGCACCAGGTGCAGGATGAACGGCGCCTCGGTATCTGCCGGCACACACGGCTCCTTGAAGTAGGTCAACCGGTTGTCAATGAGATAGACCGCAAATGCGGCGCGGACGACCGGCTCCTGGGCCGCGAGCGCCGAGATGAAAGCCGCCTCGGTCCGGATCCTGACATACTGAAACCCCATCAACCCGACACTGGCCACCACGACTCCCGCGCACACCGTCCGCCAGGCCGGCCCCGCGGGCGCCGTGTTCCGGCCGCCCAGCCCCAGCCCCAGTTCCAGCGCATAGCCCAGGCAGAGAAAACCGAACAGATACTCCTGCGCTTCATTGATCTTCCCCTGGTGGGGATTGTACTCGTTCACATAGGAGACCGCCAGCACCAGCAGCCCCGTGGTGGCGATGAGCATGAACCACCCGGGTTGTCGGGCCAGCAGCGTGTAGCAGGCCAGCAGCAGCAACAGATGTTTCCCGCGCCTGAAAAGGAAGTCCGGATCCAAGGCAACAAACGGGATGTCGGGATTCGCAGAGTAGGCCACCGTACTCGGATAGTAGGCCAGCATCACCAGAAAGCCCAGCAGCAGGGTGGCGTACCAGACGGTGTTTCTCACTACATTATTACCTCTGGAACCAATGTTGTGCACGTTGAATTCGCCCTGGAAGTTCACCGCCTGCAGGAAACCGGGCGTCGCGAAGCCGAAGAGCCGTTGCCCCCAACTGATTTCCTCGCCCGCACCGAACACCAGGGCGAGGCCCCCCAGCACATAGACGCCGCGCCGTCCCAGGCCCCGCTCCCTCCCGGCGGCGAACAACAGGACGAGACCGGCCAGACCCAGCCAGACCGCAGTGAGATTCTCCACCACATTGTCTTCCTGCACCAGCGCCCTGTATTGCGGCGCGTCGGCCGCGAGAAGATAGCCCAGGCCAAGGACGTTCAGACACAGGCCCAGATAGCCCAGGAGGGCAACTTGCCCCCCCCCCCCCCCATTATGCGCCACCATGTTCTGCCCATGGCCCGCCCGGGTGCTCCGCAGGGAGCGTACCGTGATTCATTCTGCATGGTCCCGCCTGTGGGGTGAGGCATCCAGTGCACCGGAGCCCATCATACCGCGGAAGCATCCACTCCCGGCACTGCAGCATTGTACCTGTATCCCGATATCTCCATGGCCCAGACTGGATCCGCCGCGGTCCAGGGGCAGAGCCATCCGGGCCCGGATCGCCTGTACCTCTTTTTTGCCCCTGTACAGATCGATGTAAAAATCCGACTGCAGGATGAGTGGCCAACTGAGTGGTCAACAAAGCATGGCGGCAATGCGTTGGGTCAGGGGACTGTCGGGATTTCCAGGACATTGTGCAGGTCCTGGCATATACTGGAGGGCCGCGGCCCAGCGTCCGCGCTGCGGTGCCGGGAGTGGATGCCTCCACGGTATTGGACCGGTAGAACCGCGGGATGCCTCACCCCACAGGCGGGACCATGCAGAATGAATCACGGTACGCTCCCTGCGGAGCACCCGGGCGGGCCATGGGCAGAACATGGTGGCGCATAATGGGGGGGGGGGGGGGGCAAGTTGCCCTCCTGGGCTATCTGGGCCTGTGTCTGAACGTCCTTGGCCTGGGCTATCTCTTCGCGGCCGACGCGCCGCAATACAGGATGCTGACGCAGGAAGACAGGGTGGTGGAGAATCTCACTGCGGTCTGGCTGGGTCTGGCCGGTCTCGTCCTGTTGTTCGCCGCCGGGAGGGAGCGGGGCCTGGGGCGGCGCGGCGTCTATGTGCTGGGGGGCCTCGCCCTGGTGTTCGGTGCGGGCGAGGAAATCAGTTGGGGGCAACGGCTCTTCGGCTTCGCGACGCCCGGTTTCCTGCAGGCGGTGAACTACCAGGACGAATTCAACGTGCACAACATCGTCATCGGTGCGCAGGATTGGAATAGAAGAGCCGTCTGGTACGCCACCCTGCTGCTGTGCACGGCCACCGGCGCCGCTTTCCTGTGCCGCAAGGATACCCTCTGCGGGCTCCCCTTGCCCTCCATGCCCCTGCTGCTGGGCTTTCTGGTGATGCTGGCCTACTATACGACTTCCCAAAGCGGATTTATTTTGGATCCGAACTTCCTTTTCATGCGCGGGAAACATCTGTTGCTGCTGCTGGCCTGCTACACGCTGTTTGCCCGACAACCCGGATGGTTCATGCTCATCGCCACCACGGTGGTGCTGGTGCTGGCGGTCTCGTATGTGAACCGGTACAACTCCCGGGCCATCGACCTTAACGCGATGGTGGAAGTGCAGGAGTATCTGTTCGGTTTTCTTTGCCTGGGCTATGCGCTGGAACTGGGGCTGGGGCCGGGCGGGCGGAACACGGCGCCCGCGGGTCTGGCCTGGCGGACGGTGTGCGCAGGAGTCGTGGTGGCCAGTGTCGGGTTGATGGGGTTTCAGTATGTCAGGATCCGGACTGAGGCGGCTTTCATCGAGAGGACCTATCAGGCGCTCGCGGCCCAGGAGCCAGTCGTCCGCGCCGCATTTGCGGTCTATCTCCGCAAAAACCGGTTGACCTACTTCAAGGAGCCGTGTGTGCCGGCAGATACCGAGGCGCCGTTCATCCTGCATCTGGTGCCAGCTGATCTGGACAGCCTGCCCCGGGCGCGGCGGGCATACGGCTTCGACAATCGGGATTTTTACTTCCAGGGAGCGGGCGGTGTGCACGCCGACGGGAAGTGTTTTGTCATCATCCCGCTGCCGAAGTACGACATTGTGCGCATGCGCGTCGGCCAACGGCTCCCCGCCGAGCAACGGGCCCTCTGGCAAGCGGAATTTGCGGTGCGCCAGACTGCGGCGGCTTTCATCGAGAAGACATCTCAGGTGCTCGCGGCCCAGGTGCCGGTTGTCCGCGCCGCATTTGCGGTCTATCTCCGCGACAACCGGTTGATCTACTTCAAGGAGCCGTGTGCGCCGGCAGATACCGAGGCGCCGTTCGTCCTGCATCTGGTGCCGGCCGATCCGGACAGCCTGCCCAAGGCGCGGCGGGCATACGGCTTCGACAATCGGGATTTTCGTTTCCGGGAGGCGGGCGGGATGCACGCCGACGGGCAGTGCCTTGTGATCATCCCGCTGCCGAAGTACGAGATTGTGCGCATGCGCGTCGGCCAATGGCTCCCCGCCGAGCAACGGGCTCTCTGGCAAGCGGAATTTGCGGTGCGGGAGTGACGGTGCCGCTGGATCCTCAGCATCTGCAGGATACCATGGTGATCGTGGCGTAACCCATATGCCCGCCTTTAAGGCCAATCCCCGCACCAGTCCGGTGGAGACGCCTGCACCTGGCGCGGGCCCGATATCCCCATGGCCCAGACTGGATCCGCCGCGGCCCAAGGGAGAGCCACCCGGGCCCGGATCGCCTGCACCTCTCTTTGCCCCTGTGCTGAGAAGGAATACAGGGCCGGAACAGGGCGCGTACAGACTTCCGCGGCCTCTTGTCTCTCTGCGCGCCTTGCGGCGGGACCGGAACTCGCGGGTGCCGCCTGGGTCAGGTGGGTGCCAGCACTTTACCGGGCCGCTGTCCCGTATGTTGTCCCTGGCGTACCACCGGGATGCCATTCACCAGTACATGCGAGATGCCCATAGCAAATTGATGGGGCTCTTCAAAGGTCGCCCGATCCAGGACAGTATCCGGATCGAACACTGCAATATCGGCTTTGCCGCCTGCTTGCAAACGCCCGCGGTCGGTCAGACCTAATCGGTCCGCCACCTGACCACTCATCTTGAAAACGGCTTCCTCCAGGGAAAGTACCGGTTCCTGACGTACATAGCGACCGAGCACCCTGGCATGCGCGCCATACGATCGCGGATGGGGTTTGCCGGTATGGAGGCGCGTGCCGGGCGTCAATGCATAACCGTCCGATCCCATCATGCCCAAGGGATGCCGCAGAAACGCCTTCATGTCCTCCTCGGTGCGGTAGAAGAAAATCACCCCCAGGCGGGCATCGTCCAGGTCCATCAAGGCCAAGGCTGCGTCTACCGGTTCCATGTCCAAGGCGTGGGCGACTTCCGCCATGGTCATCCCTTCGTAGGGCTTGGCCGCCTCGGTATGCGTGGTGCTGACCAACAGCCTGTCCCACAACCACGGCCACCCTCTGAACAGTCCTTCGTGCAGCATGTCATCACGGATTGTCCGCCGTGCCTGGGGATCCCGCAGGCGCTCCCGCAACGCCGCAGGCCCTCCGGACTGGGCCCAAGTGGGTATGCATTGGCTGAAACCGCTGCTGCTGGCAGCATAGGGATATACATCGAAGGTAATGTCATGTCCGGCCGCCACGGCATCTTCACAGACACCCATGACTGTGTCTGCCTCTCCCCAATGGCGTGGGTCATTGACGGCCATGTGGGCTACCTGTACGGGCGCCCCCGTGGCCATCCCAATGTCTATCGCTTCCTGCACGCCCTTTACATGGTAGCCAGCCCAGCCGCGTATGTGGCTTGTGTATATCCTGCCGGGCCAACGCGCCATCGCCCGAGTCAGAGAGATGATCTCAGCCGTATTGCCATACGCGCTGGGCGGCAGAGTCAGCCCGGTCGAGAGGCCCACCGCTCCCTGTTCCATGGCCCGTTCCACCTGATACTGCATGGCCCGGATCTCGTCAGCGGAAGCCGCCCGATCCGCAAAACCCACCACCAGGCCCCTGACCGCGCTGTGTCCCACCAGGGGCGCAATATTGAGACTCACCCCGATCTCCGCGACCGTCTCGCGATATCCCTCCAGATCCTGCCAGGTCCACGGCACGGCATCCCCGAAAATGCTGCTCAGAGTCTGGCGCAGGGCCTCCGTGCGGGCCGGCGAAACGGGAAAGGGGCTGTACCCGCAATTGCCTGTCACTTCCGTGGTCACGCCCTGCATGACCTTGCTCATGCCCAGCGGTTCCGCCAACAAGGTGAGGTCCGAATGAGTGTGAATGTCAATGAAGCCGGGTGCCACTACCTGTCCGTCGGCATGGATTACCTCAGCGGCAGTGGCGTCGGCCAACCGGCCCACTCTCGCAATTTTGCCATTCCGGATGCCCACATTGCCTGGGTAGGCTTTGGCACCGGTGCCGTCCACCAACAGCCCGTTTCGGATCAGCGTATCGAATGTCATGTCTGGTCTTTCTCCCTTGCCCCACACGTTGTCGCTGCAGTCTCGACCATGCATGACTTGTCCAGTGATCACAGCCACATGCATGGTCGATATGGACAACTGTACAGTCTTGTCATTGCTTATGTCAATCATACATTTCCGGCCCAGCAGAGTCAGGGAAAGTATAGGGGGGTTATAGATCTAGCTAATAATGCAGGGATGGCCGGCGCATTGACATCGTGAGGTGTGTGGTGTCTCTCTGGTCACAACGACCGCAGAGCGCCGTGCCGTTTCGGCCTGAGGGGACGCTCGCGTCCTCAGACTGGTATACGGCGGATGGTTGTTGTGGCAAGGCGCTATTCAGTTGCCACGGGAGGACACCTCATGCGAAGTCGCTGGATTGCACTTTGTATTTGTTTTGTCTTGGTATCCGATCCGGTCCTGGCACATTTTTGCGACGCCAGCTATCCCACGGAACAGGACCGGGCAGATTGTCGGTGGAGATATTGGAATGGCGAGTCGACCGCAGCGGATAGACAGGGTCCTGCCGTGTCCCCGGCAGCCACACCGGTCCCGGCCGGATCCCCGCCGGAGGCGCAGGAACAGGCTTTTATCAGGGACTGATATACCCAAACTCAGATATATCCTGTTCACGGGTCCGTGCGGTGCCCCCTGGCAACGCCGCGCGCCGAGCTGCATGGGCCGGGGGGCTACAGAGGGCCCCATGCGATCCGCACACCGCCAGGATAGCCCCAGCGGTGTGCCGCCCGCGGCAGTCCCGATGGTGACTTGGGTATATCAGTCCCTCTTATCACGCACACTGTGGTACGGGGCGAGTTTCTGAGTCTGCTCGCGGCCCGCTACCACTGTACAGTCTCTGTATTGGCTGCCATAAATCACATTGCCGATCCCAGCCGGATTGCCGTGAATGACCTGCTGTGGATTCCGGCGAACTGTACCGGGGTCGGCACCGGCGTCCTCACTACCTACTACCTATGGAAGCTACATCCCCAGAAACATGAACTATGGCTGCCTCCGCCGCCGTTGCCGTGACAAACTCGGCCAGCTCCCTCATCGCCGGTGTGGCGGTTTTCTCCATAACATATACACATCTACACATTTGGCATCGCGCCCGATTCGGGTAGCCAGCTTTCCTTCACGGACTTTTCCCCTCAATCATCGACGATTGGGCTGGGGGATCCTGATTCCCTTCTTCTGTGGGCTCTCTATTCGTGGCAGCCTTCAGCTCCTGTTACAGTACCCTCGCGGGCGCCGTGTAGCCCCGTTGCGGTACGACCTTGGTTGGTTTTACCGAAAACCGCGCTGCCCTAATAGCCACAGACACCACTGTGGTCTTGGGAATTCCCTCGGCACCAAGTTTTACTGCCGTTGACCTTTTCTTCTGGGGACGGCCTTTTCTCAAGTGGGTCGACCGGATTGTCGGCTCGGGCGTTCGGGGTCGTGGCGGGCATCGGTGGCGCGGCCCTCATCGCATGGATGCTGCCTCACGGAGCCATACACTTGGGAAGGAAGGTACATGTCGGCAGCTGCAGTGACGGTGCTGATCATTACGGTGGTTCTGAGAATGCGCCCCGCCCCGTAACGTATTCAAGGCCGCACAAGGAGGTCATTCCAGCGATTTCGGCAGTGGGCAGGGCACTGGCCCTACATCTGGAGCCGGAACAAACCAGGTGGTGCGACAGAGCGCAACCGCCCGGCATGGAGGACGGCGGTCAAGACTGTGGCCGGACTACCAGCACGGGAGCGCCGGCCCCCCTCACCAAGGCCTCCGCGACACTGCCCATCATCCATCGTGACAACCCGGAACGTCCGTGAGTGGTTGTCACGATGAGGTTCCGGGATGTCTCGTGGGCCAAGTCCAAAAGGGCTGGCGCCGGATCTCCGCGCAGTACCTGATGCCGGACAGACAGATTCTTGCGTTTAAGACCCTCAGAGACCCTTTCCAGATATCCTAGGGCTTCCCGGGCCATGTCCGCGGTGAAATGGGGTATCCTGGTGGCAAACTCCGCATAAGTGTAGTAGGACGGATACTCCACCCTGACCACCCGGGTGAGCAAGATCTCCAGCGATAGAAGACGGGCCAGCTCCTCGACGCAGGGCAGCACACGTTCGGCGAGTTTGGATCCATCCAGAGGCACCACTATCGTGGTCAGGGCCGCGTCCTCTTCCTCCTGGTACTTCTTCGCCTTGTCCGGCGTGATGGTCAGAACCGGCACACTGGAGGAATGGAGCACCTTGTTGGTCACACTGCCAAGGATGCTGCGGCCAATGAGATTTCGACCGTGGGTTGACATCGCGATCAGGCCACACTCCTCACCCGCGACACGCAGAATCTCCTCGGCCGGGTTTCCCACGGAGGCTCTTGTTTCCACTTTTAAGCCCTGATCCTGCAAACGGAGTGCGATGGCATTCAGGCTGTGCAGGGCATGCTCTTTTGAGCTCTCTTCAACCTGGTCCCTGTATAGGATCCCGGCTTCCCTGACCGCCGAGGGATAGAGGGGCGGGAGCGAAGTGGGGTAGTCAATGGCGCCAGGATCGACCACAGCCAGCAACACCAAGGGGACATTCGCCTTCCTGGCAATCTCCGAAACATAAGGCAGGATGCCTTCCGCAACGTCGGTTCCATCCAGGGGCACCAGGATGGGTTGGGACAAGACATGGGTCATTGTTCTTTCCTTGTTTTCCTGTGCAGCTATAGTCTCTCCGTTCCGTACTGGAGCATCTGCTTTCCTCCGGAGCCAGGAGATAGGGAGATCATACCTAAAAAGACCACGCCGGTAGGGATGGCCCCGTGCGGCGATCCCCGCACAGACCTTGGGACGCGGCATCAGGTGGGGATGGCACACCTTGGCGGGCCGTGGCACGGCTGCCGGGAGGTGTGCGGGGTCAGGATCACGGTCGGTGTCCACTCCACAACCGGGAGTGGCTGACCTCCGCTCAGACCTTCGTGTACAAGTTGCGTTCGGGACGCATGGCCAAGGTCCGGATGTCAAGTGGCAGGGTTTCTTCCAGGACCAGTTTCACTAGCAGCTCGCCGATGAAGGGCGTAAATTTGAAACCGTGTCCCGAAAATCCGGCGCCAATGATCACATTGGGTAGATCGGGGTGGTGATCCAGAATGAAATCTTCATCGGGCGTATTGGTATACAGACACGTCTCGGTATGGACATGTTCCCATGCATGGTGGGGGAACAGGGATTCGACCCAACGCGTCAGGTTGGCTTGCACCGTCGGATCGGGCTCCGGATCCACTGCATCCGGTTGCACGAAGTCGCCCCAGTTGTCGTCGGCCACGGTCAATTTGCCGCGCCACACCGGAAAACCATAGTAGCCCTTGTCGTAATCGATATACACCGGCACACGTTCCGGATGCAGAACCGCGGCATCCGGACTCCGGAAGTGAAATTTCTGCTGGCGCGTGACTTTGAGATTCAAGGCCAGCGCTGGCAGCAGCGCGGCGGTCCAGGCACCGCCTGTACAAATCAGGCGCCGACACAGAATCCGGCGATCCTCGGTGGCCACCTCCAGACGATGGCCTTGAGGCTGCAGCCCTACCACCTTTTGCGACGCCCACACGGATGCGCCCGCCTTGCGGGCCTCGGCGATCAATATGGGCAGGGACCGGTCAGGTTCCAGAAATCCGGCTCGGGGAACCCAGCAGGCCACATGCCCCGGGGGCAACTGCAGCATAGGGAAGCGCCGGGACACCTGCGCAGGGGTCAGCATTTCATGGGCTTCCTGCATCTGACGCAGAGTCGTCAGGCCTTCCTGGAGCAGGCTATTCTCGGGATTGGCCAGGATCAGTTGTCCACACAGTCTCAGCAACGTTGTATGGGCCCTTTGTTCCAGGTCCTGCCATTGCCGCTGCGCGGCACGGGCCATTTCAACATACAGCGGGTTGGCATAGAAAGAGCGAAACGCCCGGGTGGCGCCATGTGTGCTGCCCCGGTCATGTCCCAGGGAAAACTGTTCGATACCCAAGGCCGGTATGCCGCGCAAGGCCAGATGATACAGGGCTGCACAGCCCATGGCACCCAGTCCCAGGACGACCGTGTCAGTTTCGTGGCGGATCATGTGTTCTTCTCCTTGAACAGCCCGTTGCATTCCAGTAGTGCTCGCGCTCTGCATCACGGTGTGCATGTCCCCGCGGCTCTCACGCTCCCGAATATCGGGCCGCGCGGTCGCGGCGGTCCGGTCTGGCTCTCGTGGCGGTCAACGGAAATCCCGCGCACGCGGCCATCACGAAAATGCACATGCCGGGTCAGTGCACAAGGCTATGTCGGCAGGACAAGGACATAGACCAGGCACTCCCCCATCAGTACCCGGGGAAACGTGCGCAGGAACATCACGCGTCCGGTTTCTTCCGCCCGCACTTCGGCCAATACCGTACCGTCGGGATGGCGTACCTGACCGAGCATATCCCCGGTGGCGACAGGCTCCCAGAGCTCTACGGCAGGCACGAAAAGTCCCGAATAGGGACTGGGATAATTCACCTGCAGGTGACCGGCCTCTTCGCCCAATGTCTGCAGGCTGAACTCGGGTTCGGCGGTGGGATAGGAGCCGTCCGTGATACCCAGGAAAGTCAGAATGTTGCGAATACCCTGTACGGCAGCAGTCCGCTGCGCGGGGCGCAATCGGCCTTCGCCCCGATTCTCGACGTAAATGGCAGGCACGCCCTTGATCCGGGCCGCGGACAGCGTGCGGCCGGACAGCGCCTCGGTGCCCCAGACCAGATCAAAGCCGAACGCGATGGCGGCCGCGTGCAAACGAGCCCCCACAGCACCGCCTTGGACCTGATAGCCCGCCAGCTCCTTGCAGGCATACAGGTTGCCGCCGGCATGCATCTCAAGCAGGAAGTCAGCCTGGACCACCAGATGTTCCTGAAACACATGCGCGATGCGCTCGGTAGGAAACCCGTGGGCACTGCCCGGGAATATGCGAGCCAGATTCAAGTGATCCCAACCGCCTTCCCGGGTGCCCCGGGCAAAGGCAGGCCCGTTCACCATGGGAATACCGAAGAATGTGCCCTCCATGTGCACCGGGTCCAAGGCGGAGAATACATCCTGAATGGCCACCGGCCCTTCATATTCGTCGCCGTGTACCAGGCCCGTCACCATGCAGACGGGACCGGGCCGCGCGCCGCGGGCGAGCAGGACGGGACAATAGAGCGGTTCCCCCGAAGGCAAAACATTCAAAACCAGATGCAGGCGGGTCTTGGTGCCCAAGGCAAAATCGGCAACCCTGAATTCAGAATAGAGAACCTGTAAGGCATCTGTCAACATCAATCTCTCCTTGGCGGTGATTATTGGGCCCAGGCCCGGCGCCTTCCTGGGCCTGGGCGACCGGCACATGCAGGGGGCAGGGTCCACACAGCGGCACAGGTTCCCGTAGTCTCCTCCCATTCGGCCATGACACTATGGACTGACGCCTGGGCCCGCCAGGGTGGGATCCAGTACATCCCGCAAGGCATCCGCCACACTGTTGAGACCCAGGATGAGGGACGTGATGAAGAGCCCCGGGAAAAAACCGTACCACCACGCCCGGCGCAGATGACCGCGGCCACTCAACAACATGGCACCCCAGGACGCGTCGGGCGGTTGTGTGCCCAAACCCAGAAAACTGAGCGCGGCCTCAACCAGGATCGCAAAGGCAATGGCCAACGTGAATTGCACGATCAGCGGCGCCAGCGAGTTGGGCAGAATGGTTCTGAAAATGATCCGGCGGTCGGTGGCACCACCCGCGCGGGCCGCCAGCACAAAGTCCATTTCCTTTTGTACCAGTATGCTGGACCGGGCCAGGCGGGCAAATCCGGGCAGACCGACAATGGCGACCGCAATCATGGCATTAATCGAGCCCGGCCCCAGCACGGCCACGATGGTCAGCGCCAGCAAAAGCGCCGGAAAGGCCAGCAGCGTGTCGATGCAGCGCATAATGATCGCATCAAGCCATCGGCCTGCATATCCGCTCACCAGGCCCAGAGGGACTCCCAGGGCAGCCGCCGTGAAGGCGGCGAAAGCCCCCGCCAGCAAGGATATGCGTCCGGCGTGCAAGGTGCGCGTGTAGATGTCGCGCCCGAATTCGTCGGTGCCAAAGAAATGGGTCGAGCTGGGAGGCAGGAACTGGTTGCCCTTGCTGATCACCAAAGGATCGTGGGGGGAGAGGAGGGGGGCCGCAACCGAAACAAAAAACATGGCCAAGACGACCAACAGACCGATCATGCCGCCGCGATGTTGCCGGAAACGACGCCACAAACGAACATGCAGGGATTCGGCGGGTGTGGCCAGAGGATCGAATGTGCCCGCCTGCGGGAATTCGGCGTCAGGGTCAATGCGACTGTCCGGCATGAGAACTGGCAGTGATGGCGGTGGCCCGGCTGCTGCCCGGGTGTATTCACTGATATCGAATCCGCGGATCCAGGAATCCGTAGGCCAAATCCGTGATCAGGGTCACACACACGAACGTGACGACCACAAACAGCACGGCACCCTGCAGGACAGGATAGTCCCGGGTCCCGATTGCCTGCAGCATCAGTCTGCCCAGGCCGGGCCAGTCAAAGATCGACTCCGTGACCACTGCGCCGCCCAAAAACGCTCCCAGTTGCAGACCCAGTATGGTCACCACCGGAATCAGGGCATTCTTCAAGACATGACGCGCCAGAATGCCGGATTCCGACAAGCCCTTGGTGCGGGCCGTGCGCACATAGTCCATCTCCAGCACTTCCAGCATGGAGCTCTTGAGAAACCGTGTCAGTACTGTGGCGGAGTAAAAACCAAGTGTGATGGAGGGCAGGATCATCAGGCGCAACGCCAATACCGGCTTCTGGCTGAATTCAACGCGGCCGGAGGGGGGCAGCCATTTGAGTTGCAGAGAAAACACCAGCACCAGCAGAATACCCAGCCAGAACGTAGGAATGGCCTGCCCCAGGGCCACTACCAGCGATGTCAGACGTTCAAACCAGCCGCCTCTCCGGACCGCCGACAATATGCCCAAGGGCAGCGACAGGCACAGGGCCACCAGCAATCCACCGGCCGTCAGTTGCAGGGTGGCCAGGAATTTCCGCCGGATCAGGTCAAAAACCGGATAGCCGTTGAGAATGGACACGCCCAGGTCGCCACGCACCACCTGACCCAGCCAGATCAGGTACTGCACGTAAATGGGTTGGTCCAGACCCAGACGGGCACGGGCCGCCACGATCTGTTCCGGCAGGGCATCGGGTCCGGCGATCAACATGGCCGGATCGCCGGGAATGAAACGCACCAGACCGAAAACCAGAATGGAACTCAGGAAGAGGACGGGCAGGGTCTGGACCAGGCGGCGCAATACATAAGTGGCCATACGGTCTAACGACAGGCTATGTTACAGATGGCGGCTCTCTGCCTTTGTCTTGGAAAACACAGCACCCAAGACAGCGTTGTGCAGCCCCGGTCTCTTCTTCACGGCCCGGGAAGAAAGAAACCGGGGCAGGTTGGTCAACCGGCAGTGGTTGCCTCGCACCGGACCCGCTGGCCGCTGGCCCTCAGAGGCTGCGACGTGGCCGCGGGCAACAGCGGAGTGTTATTCGATCCACGCATTGCCTGCCATCAACTCGTCGTTGACGGTCCAATCCAGGCCATGCACATTGGACTGGCGGGCAAACAGCGTGTACTTCCAGGAAAGCGGAATGTCGACGCAGGCATCCAGCATAATCTCGTTGACTTTTCGGAAGGCCTCGCGCCGGGTTTCCCGGTCAAACGTGGCACCGGCAATCTGCAGGTTTTCCACGTAGCCTTCCGGAAAGTCGCCGCGGGGGAAAATGGGACTGGAACGAGGACGATACGGGCTATTGTCAAACAGCCCCATCGGGTCCAGATGCTGTCTTCCCACAAAAGTAACATCCAGATCGAATACGGCACTGCCATCCGTCTCCGGTGTACCGAGGTGCCGCGGGCCATACGTGGCGCTGTCCAGCGGTTCGACATCGACTTCCACCCCTATCGTGGCCAGATCGGCCTGCAAGATGGTGCCGATGTCCGTGGTCTCGGGAAAAGCCTGGATCGTGATCGTATTCAGGACCAGCTTGACTCCATCCTTGTCCCTGACACCATCGCCGTCGCTGTCCACCCAGCCCGCTTCGTCCAGCAAGGCCGCAGACTGTTCCAGATCGAAACTGTAGGCATCGGCCAGATCTTCGAAATAGGCCACGGAATAGTCGGGAAATGCCAGTACCGTGGCCCCGCCCACCCCGAACAAAGCCTGATCCACTATAGCGTCGCGGTCAATGGCCCAACAAACGGCTTGGCGGACCCGCTTGTCGCTGAGAGCCCCCTCCGGCTGGTCGGGATCGGGCGGATTCACCGTGATGGAATACAGCAGACCGCCTTGCCCGAACTCGACCTCAATGCCCGAGTCCAGCAGGCGCTGATAGTCCTTGGGCGGAACGGCGATGGCAGCATCTATGATGCCGGTTTCCAGCGCCGTTACCAAGGCTTCCAGATCATCGAACGGTTTGAAAGACACCTCGTCCAGATAGGGCCGACCCTCGTCCCAATAGTTTTCGTTGCGGGCGAAGGTCAGAATGTCGCCCGGGATCCATTCCTGCAACGCAAACGGTCCCGTGCCAATACAGGAATTGGCCAGGGAATCGAACGACTCGGGGGCCATGATGCGCATCACGTTCAGGATGTCGAACATGTTGGGCGTGGGCGCGGAAAACTCGATCGTGACACTATGGTCCCCATGAGCCACGGCGCCCGTGACCGTCTGCACCATGCCGTGCACATTGGAGCCTGTATCCGGAACCAGGGCCCGTTCAATGTTCTGCACCACATCGGCCGCCACGAAAGACCGCCCATTGTGCCAGACCACATCGTCACGCAGGGTCAGCGTGACCGCGGTGCCGTCGTCGTTCGTCTCCCATGCCGTGGCCAAGCGCGGCAGAATGTTCAGTCTCTTGTCGTAGACAATCAAGCTGTCATAGCACTGGTTCTGCATGGGATAGCTGACAAAACCGAGCGAAAACGCGTCAAAGTTAATAATGTCATCCGTAGTGCCCACGACCAGGGAGCCGCCTCTTTGGGGACCCCCTTCCATGGTCACGGCATCGGCTGCCGGAGCGGCACCGCTGGGCGGGGCCGGGGCGCAGGAGATACTGGCCACCGCCAGGACCAGCAGCAAGGCCACCCACAAGCCCAGTCGAGTTATATACCTAGCACGGCAAAACATAGCCAACCTCATTTCTGTTCAAGTCAAAGTCAAAACGCATCCGGTCAATACAACCCTCTCTCTGCGACCGGCCGCGCGGGCAGCCAAGCATACAGGGCAATAGGAAAAGGTGCACAGTGACAGACGAAGTTTCATTCTAACACCTCCCTGATTCAAACGCCCTGCCTTCCCAGGCAATCGCCAGGTCACGAATTGAAGCCGCAAGGGACATACCGGAACAGGTGCCATACACAGCAAAAAGCCCATATGAATCCCAAAACGCCGGGAGGCTCCTGGCGGTGCTTGCGGTCGACATGCTCGGCCTCGCGGTCTGTGCCTGCATAGGCTGTCAATGCCATTGGTCAGCATCGCGGAGTTCAGACGTGATCTCCAAGCCGGGTTTGCAACCTGGCAGCTTTGCGACGAAATACCCGCACAAAATCGGGCAGGAAAAACAAATGCCTCCAGGCCGGTCATATTGCGGCTGGCCTGGAGGCAATCCTGCCTTTTTGACGACTTTGCGATGATTTGGGATTACTCGCAGTCAAATACCCTGACTTCCTGTTTTTAAGTGATAAAATTGGCATAAAATAACATAAACAGAAACAATATCAGGGAAAGTGGCATGCTGATCGAATTTTCCGTAGCAAACTTCAAGTCCATCAAGGAAGAGGCCTGCTTGAACATGACGGCCGGACCTGGAAGAGAGCACAGGAAAATACATCTGGTGGTGCCTACACTGACGGCGAGAAGTCAACCTTCCCCCTTGGTCCGTACGGCGGTGATTTTCGGCGCCAATGCAGCGGGAAAGTCAAATTTGCTGGATGCCTTGAGGGTCATGAAGAACATCGTCCGCACATCCAGCCAAGGTCCTGCGGAACTTCCCGTAATCCCCTTCAAGTTTGATTTTGACAGCAAGAACCAAAGCACTGTGTTTGAAGTCAAGTGTATTGTCCAGGGAATCCGTTTTATCAATATGGTTTTAGTGTCACCAAGGACAGGGTGCATGACGAATGGCTCTTTGCCTGGCCGCGGGGAAGAGTGCAAACCTGGTTTGAACGCGACGGTCCCCACTGGAAATTGGGAGACAAGCTGACCGGCGACAAGGAGCTCTGGAAACGCACTACCCGCCCGGATGCCTTGTTCCTTTTCCACGGCCGTGTCTCTGAACAGCGAACAGTTGCGGCCACTGTATGACTGGTTTCACCATACAGTGCAGTATCCCACACCCCACGGCTGGACAGATGCGCTCTCACTTAAATTCTCACTTAAATATTGTCAAGACGAGCGCAAGCAGGCAGTCATTGATTTCTTGCATTCTGCAGATCTGGGCATTGCAGACCTGCGCATTACAAAAAAAGAATTTTCGCCTGACATGCTCCCTGCTACCATATCCGTGGAAATGAAGGAAGAACTGACAAGAGGACTGGCGAGCAAGATGATCGTGGAGGATCTTTTTCTAAGACATGACACGGGCCTTGGCTACTCCACGGAACTGGATATGAAAGCGGAGTCGGCCGGCACGCAAAAGATCTTTTCGCTGGCGGGTCCTTGGCTTGAGGGCTTAAGCAATGGAAATGTGCTTGTAATCGACGAATTGGACAACAGCCTGCATCCCCAGCTGGTCGCGTTTTTGGTGGAGCGGTTCCACGACCCGGCAGTGAATACAAAAGGAGCCCAGCTCATATTTTCCACTCACGACGCTGCCCTCCTGAGTCAGGACAGATTCCGCAGAGATCAGATCTGGTTTTGTGAACGCAACACATGACAGGAAACCCATCTGTATCCCTTGACGGATTTCCGTCCTCGCAAGGATCTGGAAAATCTTGAGCGCTCCTGTCTGGCAGGGCGATACGGAGCTCTGCCTTACACGCGACCGACAACCGTCCTGCATAGCCATTGAACTATGGCGAGACGCCCACCCCGTCCCCAGAGCAGAAGGCGGCAACCAGTCCGCGAAGCATACGCACGCGTCCTCATTCTCTGCGAAGGGAAGAAAACCGAGGTGACCTATTTCAATGATCTCGTGGCACATTACAGTCTGAGCACAGCCAGCATAATAAGAGTGTAAAATAGGGATACTCCGGTAGTCCGGGGTTGGCCTGGCACCTATCCGGGGCGGATAGCTCAGTTGGTTAGAGCACTTCGTTTACACCGAAGGGGCCGGGGGTTCAAGTCCCTCTCTGCCCACCAGGCCATACACAAGCCAGCACCTTCGCGTCCAGACTCAAGTTAGGGGGGCCGGACTGAGCGCTTCCCCTGCACTACTCCCGAATGTCCCCGTCATGCGGGGGAAGCTTTGATCTCCACTCTGCGCCCGCAGAATGTCTGCAGGGCTTCCTTCCCAAGTCGGCGGCGCGGCCGGGAAATTCAGAAATCCAGTCACGAACACGTACACTGTCGTATAGCCTGCATATACGTAGTGCCAGGCGCAACGATCAGCCATGAAGCCAAAGCGGACCTTACCATGGACGCCGAGTTGCCAAGCGGTATGCCTACGCAAACAGGCGCTCAGGGAGGCAGTGGAAAAGGGCCGCAGGCAAAGTCTGACATGAGTGCACCGCATCGTCTTTGGCGTTTATTTGCGTCCATATATTCTGATGAGGGGGGGGGGGATATGCGCTCTCCCCGGCTGCACAATGCCCTGTTCGTCCTGTTTGTGGGCAGCATTCTGGTGTACAGACGCCGGCCAGCGGTCGCCACCCCGGACGGGATATGGCGCTGGGCCTGGCCTGCGTACCCTGGCTGGCCCTGCTGGGCTGGATGACCGCCCTGACCTGGTTTCTGACGGATGATGCCTTCATCAGTTTCCGGTACGTGCGCAACCTGCTGGAAGGCCACGGTCTCGTCTTCAACCCCGGCGAGCGCGTCGAGGGGTACTCCAACTTTCTGTGGATCCTGGAACTGGCCGCCATCTGGCGGGTGGGGGGCGTGGAGCCCGAAGTTGCATCCCGGTGGCTGTCGGTCGTCTGCACCGTGGGCACCCTCGGCACCCTGCTGTGGTGGATGGCGCACCAGCCTGCGGTGGGACACCGCGGGCTGGTGATCTGGATGGCGCTGGGACTGGTGTGCAGCAGCGCGACGTTCGCCGTGTGGACCTCGGGAGGCGGCCTGGAAACGCGGCAGTTCAGCCTGTTTGTGGTGGTGGCCGTGGTGTGCCTGGGCCTCTACCGTCACCACCCCGCGGGGCTGCTGGCCGCGTCGCTCAGTCTGGCGGGGGCGGCCCTGACCCGGCCCGAGGGGCCGCTGCTGGCTCTCTGCTGTTTTGGCTGGTTCCTCGGCCAACGGATGGCGGTGGCCGGCCGGGAGGGGCTGCACCGGGAGGGCCGGCGGGCCCTCCTCTGTCTGGTCGGACCGTGCGTGGCCCTGGTCGGGGCCCATTTCCTGTTCCGGTATGCGTACTATGGCGAGTGGCTGCCCAACACCTACCATGCCAAGCACGTCCGGGCGTGGTACGAGTCCGGCTTCCGCTACCTGTGGGCGGCGGCCCTGGAGACGGGGCTGTACCTGTGGCTGCCCCTGGCCTACATGGCCGCGCGGGCGCAGTGGCGCCAGCACCGGGATGGCACGTTCGCGCTGGGGCTGGGGCTGGTGGGTACGCACATGGCCTATGTGATGCACATGGGGGGCGACCATTTCGAGTACCGTCCGCTGGACTTCTACTGGCCCCTGCTGGCCTTCCCCGCCGCCACGGGTCTGGCGGGCCTGGCCGCGCGGATTGTGACCCGGGACCCGGGGCGGCCCCGCGCGCCCTTCCGGCGTTGGGGGGGGAGTGTGGACACAGGCGCCCGGGCCATGATGCTGATGCTCTTCGCGCCGGTCTGGTTCTATGCCAGTGCCCTGCAGGGGCTCCTGTTATATGAGGGGAGCCGGATCCATGAGTACATTCCGAGACTGCACATTGAGCTCGATCATGCAAATGCCCGGTGGTTACGGGTCGCCCCCGGCATGCCCATGCTGACCGCGGTTTCCAACGATCTGCGCCGCTTGATGGCGGTGCATAAGGTCGCCTCCCCTTTCACGCTACACCGCGCGTTCGCCAACCAGCAGATCCGAAGATGGAAGCCATACTACGTGCATATGGAGAGGGGCGTGATGCCGGATGATGCCCTGATGGCCGGCGGTGCCCTCGGCATTCGCTTCTACTACCTGCCGGACCTGGCGGTCATTGATCTCCACGGCTTGACCGACGCGACGATCGCGCGCCATCCGGTCACGATCCCCAACCACCAGCGCGCCATGGCCCATGACCGCAGCCCACCGGCCGGGTACCTGGAGGCCCGGGGCGTCAATTTCACGGTATACCCGGCGGCGGCCAGCGCCTCGGCCGCGTTGCGCCGCGCGGAGTACGCCCTGCCCGTGGGACCCGACCTGTGGATGCCGTTCGATGCCCCGGAGCGACAGTGGGTCCTCGATCGCTTTGCCCGCCAGAACCTGGTGACCTATATATGCCTGACAGGCCCTCCGGACCCGGCCGCGGGGAGCGCGTGGGGTGTGGACTGTGCGCCAGAGGACCGGATCGTGTGGGCCGGGGCGGACGCCTGGCGATCCCGTCTGCTCCGGGACCGCCGGCCCGTCATCCAGTCCGCCTGGGACGTGTATCACCTGGGCGACCGTCTGGTCTACGTCAGGGAACCCTGCGGACCGGCAGATGTGGCTGCCTCCCCCTTCTTCCTGCATGTGGTCCCGGTCCATCCCCAGGACCTCCCCGTCCCGCGCCGGTCCTATGGCTTTGACAACCTTGACTTCCACTTCCCGCAATACGGCGTGATGTTCCGCGGATGGTGCCTGGCGGAGGTCCCGCTCCCGGCCTACCGGATCCGGAGCCTCCGCACCGGCCAGTATGTACGCCGGGAGGACAGTTTCCAGCATGTCTGGGAAGGCGAATTCCGCCATGTCCCATAGCCAGCGAGGCGTACAGACGCCGACCAGCGGTCGCCACCCCGGACGGGGCCTGGTGCTGGGCCTGGCCTGCGTACCCTGGCTGGCCCTGCTGGGCTGGATGACCGCCCTGACCTGGTTTCTGACCGATGATGCCTTCATCAGCTTCCGGTACGTGCGCAACCTGCTGGAAGGCCACGGTCTCGTCTTCAACCCCGGCGAGCGCGTCGAGGGGTACTCCAACTTTCTGTGGATCCTGGAACTGGCCGCCATCTGGCGGGTGGGGGGTGTGGGGCCCGAAGTTGCGTCCCGGTGGCTGTCGGTCGTCTGCACCGTGGGCACCCTCGGCACCCTGCTGTGGTGGATGGCGCGCCAGCCCGCGGTGCCCCACCGCAGGCTGGTGACCTGGATGGCGCTGGGACTGGTGTGCAGCAGCGCGACGTTCGCCGTGTGGACCTCGGGGGGCGGCCTGGAAACGCGGCAGTTCAGCCTGTTTGTGGTGGTGGCCGTGGTGTGCCTGGGCCTCTACCGGCACCACCCCGCGGGGCTGCTGGCCGCGTCGCTCAGTCTGGCGGGGGCGGCCCTGACCCGGCCCGAGGGGCCGCTGCTGGCTCTCTGCTGTTTTGGCTGGTTCCTCGGCCAACGGATGGCGGTGGCCGGCCGGGAGGGGCTGCACCGGGAGGGCTGGCGGGCCCTCCTCTGTCTGGTTGGACCGTGCGTGGCCCTGGTCGGGGCCCATTTCCTGTTCCGGTATGCGTACTATGGCGAGTGGCTGCCCAACACCTACCATGCCAAGCACGTCCGGGCGTGGTACGAGTCCGGCTTCCGCTACCTGTGGGCGGCGGCCCTGGAGACGGGGCTGTACCTGTGGCTGCCCCTGGCCTACATGGCCGCGCGGGCGCAGTGGCGCCAGCACCGGGATGGCACGTTCGCGCTGGTGCTGCTTCTGCTTGGTACGCACATGGCGTATGTGATGCACATGGGGGGCGACCATTTCGAGTACCGTCCGCTGGACTTCTACTGGCCCCTGCTGGCCTTCCCCGCCGCCACGGGTCTGGCGGGCCTGGCCGCGCGGATTGTGACCCGGGACCCGGGGCGGCCCCGCGCGCCCTTCCGGCGTTGGGGGGGGAGTGTGGACACAGGCACCCGGGCCATGATGCTGATGCTCTTCGCGCCGGTCTGGTTCTATGCCAGTGCCCTGCAGGGGCTCCTGTTATATGAGGGGAGCCGGATCCATGAGTACATTCCGAGACTGCACATTGAGCTCGATCATGCAAATGCCCGGTGGTTACGGGTCGCCCCCGGCATGCCCATGCTGACTGCGGTTTCCAACGATCTGCGCCGCCTGATGGCGGCGCATCAGGTCGCCGCCCCTTTCACGCTACACCGCGCGTTGGCCAACCAGCAGATCCGAAGATGGAAGCCATACTACGTGCATATGGAGAGGGGCGTGATGCCAGATGATGCCCTGATGGCCGGCGGTGCCCTCGGCATTCGCTTCTACTACCTGCCGGACCTGGCGGCCATTGATCGGTTCGGCTTGACCGACGCGACGATCGCGCGCCATCCGGTCACGACCCCCAACCACCAGCGCAGGATGGCCCATGACCGCAGCCCACCGGCCGGGTACCTGGAGGCCCGGGGCGTCAATATCACGGTATACCCGGCGGCGGCCAGCGCCTCGGCCGCGTTGCGCCGCGCGGAGTACGCCCTGTCCGTGGGGCCCGACCTGTGGATGCCGTTCGATGCCCCGGAGCGACAGTGGGTCCTCGATCGCTTTGCCCGCCAGAACCTGGTGACCTATATATGCCTGACAGGCCCTCCGGACCCGGCCGCGGGGAGCGCGTGGGGCGTGGACTGTGCACCTGAGGACCGCATCGTGTGGTCCGGGGCGGACGCCTGGCGGTCCCGTCTGCTCCGGGACCGCCGGCCCGTCATCCAGTCCGCCTGGGACGTGTATCACCTGGGCGACCGTCTGGTCTACGTCAGGGAACCCTGCGGACCGGCAGATGTGGCTACCCCCCCCCCCATTCTTCCTGCATGTGGTCCCGGTCCACCCCCAGGACCTCCCTGCCCCGCGCCGGGCCTATGGCTTTGACAACCGCGACTTCCGCTTCCCGCAATACGGCATGATGTTCCCCGGGGGGTGCCTGGCGGAGGTCCCGCTCCCGGCCTACCGGATCCGGAGCCTCCGCACCGGCCAGTATGTACGCCGGGAGGACGACGGTTTCCAGCATGTCTGGGAAGGCGAATTCCGCCCTGCCCCATAGGCAGCGAGGAGGAAGGAAGCCGGCCAGCGGTCGCCATCCCGGACGGGGCCTGGCGCTGGGCCTGGCCTGCGGGCCCTGGGAGGTGGTGCACGGCGGTCCTGCACCCAAAGCGCTGGTGCAAAAGGCCAGGCAATTGCGCAAGCAGGAAACCCGCCGGGGAGAACAATACGACAGAGTCTATTGCGTTTTTGATCGCGACGACCATGAAAGCTTTGAGGCCGCCAGTGCCTTCCTGATTATTGCAAAGGGATGCAGGGACTGTTCAAGACCCTCAACAGCAGCCTGGAAAGGGCCCTGCGGAATGCCGTCAACGTGGCAAAAGACGCAAGCACAACAGGTGATCCCAACCCCTCCACGGAAGTCCACGAGCTGGTGAGATTTCTGCAGTCCCTTAAACCTGCTGCATGAAGAAAAATACACTCATCGAAAACAGGAATTTGCGGTATTCCTGTAAAGGGGGACAACCCAGTTCCTCTGTTTCAGAAGAATGGCGGGACCGGAGTTGTTTTGGCCAGGACCTGTGACAAATCCACGGCATCAGGGGATTGATACAGGGTTGCTGCACCTACAATCATGGCTGTAGGTCTGCGACTGACCGGTGCCATGGCACCCACCTGGAAGCCGTGCAGAGCGCAAGCTGTTCCCTGACAGGGACAGATACGTTAATATCGGCATCAGGTATGGCTGATATGAAATCACATGATTGATAACAAAGCGCGACTTTGTGCCAAGTCGCGCCAGGAGGAAGACCTATGCAGACCACACGACCCCCTGTTTGCAGCCGGGGCTACCTCATATCCACCGATCACTATCTGGCCACGATGGCGGGATTCAAAATCCTGGAACAGGGCGGCAACGCCGCAGACGCAGGCGTGGCTGCCGGTCTATGCCTCAATGTAGTAGTGCCGGAATCTGCCCACTTTGGCGGTGTGGCACCCATCATTTACGGATCTGGCGACGGCGGGCCTGTCGAAACCATCAGCGGCCTGGGTCGCTGGCCCAAGGCGGCCAGCATCCGGCACTTCATGCAGCATCACGGCGGGGACATGCCCGAGGGCATTCCGCGGACGGTCACGCCGGCAGCACCCGATGCATGGCTGAGCGCCTTGGCCCGATGGGGCACCATGACCTTTGAGGAGGTCGTACAGCCCGCCCTGAAACTGGCGCAGGACGGCCGGCCTGTAGATGACCGATTTCACCGGGCCCTGCAGGCACCGTCCATTCGGGCCTATCCCACCACTGCTGCCACCTTTCTGCCTGCCGGAGTGCCCCTGCCACCGGGCCAACTCTTCATGCAGCCCGACTTGGCCAACACGTTCCAGCGCATGATCGAGGCCGAGCACCGGAGTTGGGGCAACCGTAGGCAAGGAATTCGAGGGGCCCGCGACCTGATCTACCGGGGCGAGATTGCACGGGAAATCGCTGCCTTTCATGCGCAGGCAGGGAGCCTGTTGACCTATGAGGATCTGTGCCATTTCACAGTGCTGGTGGAAGCGCCGGAGATTATTCGCTACCGAGATCTCGATGTGCTCAGCTGTGGTCCCTGGTGCCAGGGGCCTTCGCTCCTGATGGCGCTGCGCATATTGGAGCATCTGGAACTCAGGACAATGGGGCACAATTCCGCCGATTATCTGCATGTGCTGCTGGAGACGCTCAAGTTGGTATTTGCAGACCGTGAGGCCTATTTTGGGGATCCCGGTTTTGTCAGGGTGCCTATGCAGGGCCTGCTGCATCCAGACTATGCACAGACGCGCCGGAGTCGCATTGATCGGCACGCAGCGGCGCCCCGCATGCCTGCCTGCGGGGAACCTGGACCTTTCGAGTCCAATCAGTCCGGTCCTCACGACCGCGTATCGCAGGGTGTCGCAGATTCTCCCCTTGACGCGCGGAAAACCCCATGGGAGAGCGACACCAGTTATCTTTGCGTGGTTGACGGGGAAGGCAATGCCTTCTCCGCCACACCTTCCGACGGCATTGGAGGGGGGGCTGTCGTACCCGGTCTAGGCTTCCCTATTTCACATAGGGGAACCCAAAGCTGGCTGGATCCAGACCATGCTTCTGCTCTTCAACCCGGAAAACGACCTCGACTGACCCCCAATCCGGCCTTGGTCATGCAGAACGGTCAGCCATACATGCCGTTTGGGTGTCCCGGGGGCGATGCACAGGTACAGGGCATGCTCCAGGTTTTTCTGAACGTCGTGGAGTTCGGCATGGATATTCAAAGCGCGATTGAGGCGCCGCGGGTCATCTCGCACAGTTTCCCCAATTCATTTTGGCCCCATATCAGCCTGGACGGTGCAGTTACGGTGGAGACGCGCATCCCCGAAAACGTCAGGTCCAACCTGCAAGGCAAGGGACACATCTTGAATGAAGATGGAGACTGGAGTGGGCAGGTGAGCCGAGTGTGCGCCATCACCATCGATCCCAAGTCGCGATTGCGCACAGGAGGTGCGGATCCTCGCACCACTGCATATGCAGCAGGATGGTGACTCTCTGCCACGGCAATAAGGCTCGCGTGATCTTGAAAGAGCGAGGGGAGAGAGCGCAGAACGGTAGAGTTGCCTGAGAGTGCTACGCTTTTCGTCTGTTTGACACTCTAGAATTTGCAGGACTAATGTGGCCTGACCGAAGTCAAGTCGTACCTCTTCGGAATCCTAAAGATTGAGGAGTAACGCACTAATGACCGCCGGACATTGCGCCGCCGCGATCCCCGGCTGAAGCCCCGAGCACGGGACCGGGTGGAAATTGTCGGTTCTTTGCCTAGGGCTGGACCGTACCCGCCGGGCCGCGCCTCTGGATATCTGTCTGGCCACGGTGCGCCGTTGGATCCACTAGTGGATAGTTAAAAACTGCAAAGTCCCACATTTTGGAGGACAAGCCGCGCCTGTGAGCTGCTGCTGGGACTCCTCATTTCCCCTGGCAGCGCGAATCGCCTCCTGCACTCTGGCGTCATCGTGCAACCTACCCTTGCGAGCCGGCAGGCGACAGTGGCCTATCCGCGCGCTCCCCAGTAGCACGTCTGGCACTGCGCCATCGTACTGGCCACGGCCGAGGGCGTGGGCCCGCAGGCCCTCATGCGCCGCACCGGCAAGGCCAAGCAGAGGTGTGGTGCTGGCAGGAACGGTTCATGCAGGCGAGCGGGGACGGCAGGCTGCGCGATGCCCCGCGGCCTCTGGACAACCTCCCACGCCGGAGGGCCAGGTGCAGATGATGCTGATCCGGACCTTGGGACCACCCCCCGCCGGCGCGTCCCAGTGGACTACCCGCTGCATGGCGCAGGAGTTTCGGGCCTTTCGGACTCACCTGGCCCTACAGGTCCCCCAGCAGCCGGTGCACCTGATCCTGGACAACTATTCCACGTACAAGACCCAGAGTGTCCCCGAAGGGCTGGCAGCGCACCCGCGCTGGCACTTTCATTTCACGTCTTCTCCCGTTCCTGGAGGAACGCCGTGGAGAGCCTTTGCGCGCAGCCTGACGTGGGGTTGCTGTCGCCTCCCTGGAGACCTTGGCGCATGCCATGCATCAGTGTCTGGCGGCCCATAACATCCAGACCGCGCGCCCGTTCGTGTGGCATCGGGATCCCGAGACGACCATTGCGGCTCGCAAAAGAGGATACCCTTGGTTAGGGACTTATATACCTAAGTACACAGACTCGGATATATCCTGTTCACGGGTCATCAGGGTGCCCAACGGCAACGCCCTTCGCCGTCCCATGGGCCGTGGAGTACCATGTTGCACTCCGGTACAGCGGAGGTGTACCACACATGCCGCGTGTACTTAGGTATGTAATTCCCCTTGGTTACAAACAATCCACTAGGGGAGGCCTAGGGTCTGAAGTCCCTGCGCCCCTGATGGACCGGTCACCCGCCCGCGAGCCGCAGCCTTGTCCCAGCAGGGGCTGGCGATGCGGCCGCGCACGGTGCGCAAGTATCTGCACCTTATGGGGCCCGCTACCGGCGCACTCATGCGTGTCGGCGGCACACACAGTACGTACTTGGCCGGCAACCATGACCTGCTCAGGATGTTCCTGATAGCGAAGACAAGGGTTGGCATCGTTGTGGAAGCTCAGGCAAGAACACGGCACTATGCGGCACAGCGCGGAGTCTGGCGCCAGATCCTGCAGACAGTAGAGCACGCGCACTTGCTTTGCCTTCCATCTGCGAAACGTCATTCCGACTGTCGCTCCGTCGCTCCGTCGGCAAAGAACGGACCGGGCGTCTCGCCCCGCAACAGCTTCGCCAGATCATCCAGGAACTCCAGGTAGGTGCCCTGCCAGCCAAAGTGATCCCAGAACCAGCCGTCGTATGGCGATCCCACAGTCGCCTCTCCCTTCGGCACGTCGGCGTAGCGCTCGCGCATTGCCTCGATCTGCGTCGCCTCCAGCCGTCCGAGTTTGTAGTCCAGGTACAGCCCGAAGCAATCCACAAGTATCCTGACGTCGTTCACGTTGGCTTCCAGCAGCCTGGTGACATGCGCATGATCCTGTGCAACCTTACCCTCCAACGCGCGCCAAGCTGCCAACACACTTTCCATATGGCCGATGGCCTCTCGCTTCTCGTCCATCAGCTCGGCGGCATAGGCGTCGGTCAATGGCATCCGGTTGAAAATAAGTTGGTAGCGCGGGTCGTTTCGCAGCGCCGCGCGCTGCTCCTCAGGATAAGCATCCAATGGAAACTCCAGACCGAGGACGTTCTCGCCGACCCGGTCCATCCCTGGATGCAAGAGATCCGTCCACACGCGCCACGGTCCATTGAGCCGCGTATCAAGGTAGTTGTAGCGCGCAACGTAACTGTGGCACTGGGTCAAGCCACTGCGGCTGAACAGCACACCGCTGGTGGCGGGATAGGTGTCCCTGAGGGCCGGCAGAAACGCGACCGCATCCGCTCCGTACTCCATCGTTAGCCATTCAGACAAGATGTCGTCCGGGTCGAGGTAGGGGTTCCAGCACAGCTTGCCGTAGGTGTACCAGTTGGAGAGATTGAGCGGATGGTCTACATACTCGGGGTGCACGGCCATGTTGGCGTCACATCCCTCGTATCCTTTGTCTGCCGCCGTGCGAAAGTCCTCGTACCAGTGGTGCGCCATCGAGCACGGCAAGAAGTTCATCCCAGCTGAATCGCCCACCAGTGCGACCTGAAGCACATATGGCGAACGTTCTCCGGGCCAATTGCCGGAATGGTTCCAGATCGGGTGCGGCGGATAAGGTGGGCGGTAGTCCCAGTAGCGGTGGCAATGTCCGATCCACACGTTCCCGGGAAAATCATCTCCCCAGTCGCCATACATTGCTGCCTCCGCTTTCGCATGGGCGGCTTGGTCCGTGCCGGCGAGCCACAGCACATCGCCGCCGAGGGTGGCTACGGCGTCGCTGACCACGCGTATGCCCGCTAGAACACGCTCGCGCAGCGGCGTCGCGGCACAGCGGTAGCAGTCGTCTTCATGGGGACCAGGCGCCTCTTCGCCCGCGCCTCTCAGCCTAAAATCGCGCACCGTCGGCATGGCAACGGCCATACGTGCCACAAAGTCTTGCCACTGCTCACGGATATGATCCGAGTACGGACACAATGTCACATAATGGCCATTTTCGTCGGGAGAGGCATAGTGGAGGGCCAGACGTACCGAGACGCCAAAGCGATCCATAAACTGCGCGAACTGCTCGACCGGCTCGGCGTGGGAGAGCCAGCGGTCGAACAGTGAGCCCCTAGCCGCGTATTGCGAGAACAGGATGAGGTTGTTAACGCGCATGGCCAGCAGCCGCCGCGCCAGCTCCAGGTACTTCGGGATCTCCTCGGGGCGCAGCATCTTGTCATAGTCCAGAATGCTGTCGAACGGCAGACACCACACCATGTTCGATGGCGTCTCCCACATGTCTGCGCCGCGCAGCGCAAAGTGCGGGCCATCGGTCATTGCCGTGATGGCTCGGCCAAGACGGGCACGGTCGATGCACTCCTGCACCCCATACAACACGCCGCGTCCATCGCCGCCCGTGATGTGCAGCGTTGTGGCGTTCTCCACGTCGATGCGAAAGTGCTCCTGCTCCAAGTCGGTCCCGCTTGTGCTTAACACCGCTGTGACATCCCCTACCTCTGTCCCAATGGTTGGCTTCCTCGCACCCGATCTGTCGATCCAACGCGCCAGCTCGTCGGCTGCGGTCCGCACGCGACGGCCGGCGTCGCGCGGAAGTCGGATCGTATCAATCGCCTCAATCTGCATCTGTGTCATGGCTCGGCTCCCGGCCGGTTTTCTCGATGTCAAGATTCGTTGACGGCATAGATCCGCGCGTCGCGCAGGTAGAAGCGCAGACACACGTCACGTCCCACCAAGCCCGTTGTGTCCTTCGCACCCCAGCGCAGAGGCAACGCCGTGCCATCCACATCAATGAACACACATTTTTCGCGCTCATAGCCCTCGATCACGTGACCATCCGGTTGCCGCACCTCCACCATCACGTAGGCCTGATCGGGCAGCAGCGTCCCGGTGCCGCTCTCGAGGTTGACCGTCAGGGGGCGCTCCGGCACCGCAAACAGACGCGAGGAAAACTCGGCGTTCGCCTGTGACCCGACCCAGATGATGCGGTCGATCGGCGTGCTGTAGCGCCGCATGGTGTTGTACTCGAGAAAGCACAAGCGGTCATCGACGACAAAGGGAGTACAGGTGGTAAAGACACCCACGTGCATGTCGCGCGCCGGGCGCTGCCAGCGGAGTCCATCGTGGCTGACCCACCATTCGTAGGAAATATGAGGGCCATGTTCGCCCATCAGGAGTGGACTGCGGGCATAGTTGCGCATCAGACCGACGAACCGGTCCCGATAGGGAAACACGGTAAACATATAGAGCTCGAGCTCCGGCGGATCATCTGCGTCGGGTTCGATAAAGTTCTCCAGCCGCGACCAGTGGGCACCGTCGTCGCTGCTGCGGATCGCCAGCACGCGTCGTTGCCCTCGGGGATCGTTCGCCTTGATGCTGTCGGGGTACTCAAACCGAAATGGCCGCAGTACAGCCTGATAGCAGAGATATTGCTTGGTGCGGGGGTCATAGATCGCCGAAAATGCGTCGTTTCCATCCCGGAACACCGGGCTATGCTCCCACTCTTGCCAGTGCAGACCATCTGGGGAAAAGGCAACACCAGCGTTGTGAACCGGATGAAAACCCGGCAACAGCTCCCCAGCCAGCGCAGGCCCCCAGCCAGTGTGGACCATCGCGTAGCACCGATCGGGATCGGCGGCCCCGTCATTCCTCATGACCGAAAAGATGCCGCCATTGTCAATCAATACATTGGGCGATTGTGCGTCGGGCACGATGCCCAGATCCGGCCGCTCGAAGTGAATCCCATCGCGTGTCCGTGCATAGCAGACCTGCCATTTCATCTTGGTGGGATCCCAGCCGCTGCGTGTTACGCTAAACGTTTTCGAGCTTTCAGAATGACTGCGCGCGCTCGCCTGTTCCGCGTCCGCGTCCTCGACGAGGAATCTCTCGGGGCTGCGCCGCAGACTATACCAGACGTGGATGGCGCCATCGCACTCCTGAAGGGTGGTGAAAGCCAGATCTTGTGAGAATTCATTCAGATCCTCCTCCAGTCCTTGGGGGGAGTCAGGATCCTTGAAGAGGGTGCAGCCGCCGGTGAGCAGCCGGCCGCGCGGTTCGTGCATGTCCTCGAGAGACATGAAAAGCAGGTTGCACGTCATTGCTCGTCCTCCTTGCAACGAGTTGTCCCTCTAGAGGAGTGTTTTACGAGGTCAGGCAGCTTATGCCAGCTCCAGTGATTTGAAAGCTTCCACTTGCCCTCGGATGGCGCGCTCGGTGGGCAACCGCTCGATCGACGAAGCGCCAAAAAAGCCGACCACCCCGGGCATCTTGGGTAGCGCTATGCCGACGTTCTGCGGCTCATCCAACGGCCCGCCGTGACAGATCACCAATACGTCGTCGCGGACTGTGCGCGCGGCGTCCGCAATGTCGAGCACCCTCCCGATGGCCTCATCCAACGTCATCGCCACCGCCGCCCCGATGGTGCCTGAGGTGGTCAAGCCCACGTGGGCGACCAACTGGTCGGCGCCGGCCTGTGCCATCTCCCTGGCCTGCTCCTCGTCAAAGACGTAAGGTGAGGTGAACAGATTCAGCTCGTGCGCGATGCGGATCACCTCCACCTCTTTGTCATATCCCATACCCGTGGCCTCCAGGTTGGCGCGAAAGCTCCCATCGATCAGCCCCACAGTGGGAAAGTTCTGCACGCCTGAAAAGCCGATCTCTTGTAGTTGCTTGAGAAACACGGGCATCAGGCGAAACGGGTCGGTGCCACACACCCCCGCCAACACCGGCGTGTCCTTCACCACCGGCAGCACCTCGGAGGCCATCTCGACGACGATCCCGTTGGCGTCGCCGTAGGGCATCAGCCCTGCCAGCGAGCCCCGGCCCGCCATGCGATAACGCCCGGAGTTGTAGATGATGATGATGTCCGCTCCGCCGGCCTCGGCGAATTTGGCGGAGATACCGGTGCCCGCGCCGCATCCGACGATGGGCCTGCCGGTATCGATCTGGGCGCCAAGTCTGCTCAAGATCCCTTCCCGTGGAATAGACATGGCTCAGTCCCTCCTATCCTGTCTGCAACATATCCAGCAAGAGCTGCGTTGCCTTGTCCACGAACTCGGGGTCGTTGATGTTGTTGTCTATCTCGATCACGGGGATGCCTGGCTTTAGATTGCTCTTGATCGCGTCGTAGCAGGCCTGGTCAGCCTCGGGGTCCCAGAATGCGCCCGCCTCGCCATCGGGACTCACGCTGTCGAGCATCGAGACACCCTTGAGCGGCAGCAGTATCGCCACCGACGCCGTCGCCGCGTTCGCAGCCGCGGCGATTATCTCGCCCATGCGGGTGTTCTCCTCCACGTTCGTGCGCAGCAATGTGACGTTGGGGTTCCACTGATAGAGGTTGCGGTCCAGATACTTTTCCGGGATCGTCTCGATCCCCCCAAAGTTGGCCATGTCCACGCAGCCGGGGACAAGAACTGCCGGGATGCCGGCCCGCGCGGCGGCCAGGCAGCGCTCCGGCCCTGCACTGAACACGCCGCCGCACACCTCGTCAGCCAACTCGGTCGTCGTGGTGTCCAGCGAGGCGGCGATATAGCCGTCGGCGATCAGGCTCTCCATCGTCCTGCCGCCGGTGCCAGTGGCGTGAAAGACCAGGACCTCGTAGCCGTTCTGCTCCAAGATGCCGCGTGCGCGGTCCACACAGGGGGTCGTGTTGCCGAACATCGAGGCCGTGATGAGCGGTTTCTCCTCGCGGACCGGGGGTTTCTCAACCGATACCATGCCGGCGATCGCGCCTGCGGCGTTGGCATAGATGCCGCGACTGATGCGGTTGATGCCGGCGACATCCACGATGGAGGGAACAAAGGTGATATCGCGCGTCCCGGCGTAGGCGCTGACGTCACCACCGCCTACCGTCGAGACCATCACCTTGGGCACACCCACCGGCAGCGTGCGCATTCCTGTCGAAGCGACAGACGTGCCACCGGTACCCCCCATGGCGATGACGCCGTCCAGCTTGCCTTCGTCGTACAGGCGGCGCGCGACGACGGCCAACCCCTTGGCCATCACGCTCATCGCCACGTCCTTGTGCTCGCCCGAGCTCAGGTAGGCCAGGTCACCGCCTCCCGCTGCTGCGACGGCCTGCCGCGGGACATCGGGCTCTATCGCGGGCTCTCCCATGACACCAAAATCGACCACCAGCGTCTCGAGCCCCTGTTTTTCAATCAGCTCCTTGACAAAGGCGTATTCCTCTCCCTTCGTGTCAAGTGCGCCAAGCATGACGACTGTCCTTGCCATTGTGCCCTCCTCTCTCGCGTAGCACGCGTGTAGGGCCTTACTCCCAAACAAACACCGTGCCAGACAATTCATGAGGGTCGTCGCGCAGTGTGTCATAGATGCGCTGGGCGTCCGTTACCGGCACCACGTCTTGCAGCAGCGGAGTGATATCGACCAACCCCCGGCGAATGAGCCGACACAGATTCGCCAGATCATCGCGGTCATAGCCCGTGTTCTGTCTGATGGTGATCTCGTGCGCTTGACCCAGATTGAAGGTATACTTGACGTCAAAGCGGCCGGCGATGAGCAGCAGCCTGCCCCGGCTCTTGAGCGCGCGAATCAACTGGTTCTCCATCCCCTTGACGCCCGCCACGTCGATGAGTGCATCGCAGGTGCCATCGGCGACGTGTTTCTCCCATCCGTCCCCTGTGACGTCGAACACCTCCTCAGCAGCGCCGATCAGTCGTGCCAATGCCAGCCGACGCGGGTCGATTTCGCAGACCGCGACGCGCGCACCCATCACGTTGGCGATCTGAGCCGCCATCTGGCCGATAAAGCCCTGACCGACGACGAGAACGCGTTCGCCCATGCGCAGATCAGCGTGCCGACAGGACCGCATTGCCACACCGGACATGCCAAAGAGCGCGGCGTGCTTGGGGTCCACGTCCTCTGGCAGTTTGATGAGCAGCCCATCTTCACGCGCCACCACATATTCCCTGTGGTCGGCGTTGATGTACAACAGGTCGCCGACGGCAAGCTCCGCAACGTCCGGGCCAGTTTCGATCACGCGCCCCACGTGTTGATAGCCCCACCCGGCCGGCAGCGCGTCGTCAGGGTGCGCATGGTTGCCGCCGACCAGGTCGTTGTGCTCGGTCCCGTTTGTGATGCCCGAATACATCGTCCGGGTCTTGACCTGCTTGCCGGTGGGTCCTTCTGGCGCCGGCCAGTCGCTCACCAGGACCTTCTCGCGTGTCTTGTCGGGCCCAAGTCTTGTCACCAACGCACGCATGCAGCCGTCTCCGGGATTAAGGTCACGCCTACATTCTTTGGGCTACCCACTGGATCCCCCGGGATACGATCTCGCCAAAATTGGGGTTTGACCATGTCAGGTTGTCGTGCCCCGATTGGAAGCAAAAGACGCGCGCACGCTTGTGCAACCTCGTCCAGGCGATGGCGCTCATGCTCTTGGGATGGTCCGCTGTCAACAGGATGTCGCTGTCTGCACCTGGTTCGTCCATCATGTATGTCTCGTCCGCCATCTCCCAGGTATTCAGGCCCGTGGTGATCGGATGTTCAGAATTGGCGATCTCGACGCGCAGGGTCTGCTCGGGATGATGGCCGAAGCTGCGATCCCGGATACCCACCATTTCGTTCCACACTGGCCACTGCGGGTAGGCGAGGATGGCGTGGTGCAGGACGACGATGCCTTGCTCCGTCTCGCCCAAGTGCTCCAATGCAGTCTTGGGTCTCCCCGCGTACCATGACCCTCCGTCGTCAGTGGGGCCATCCATCAACATCGTGTAAAAGAGAACCACGTCATAGCCGTCCCGCGCACTTGCGCGTGAGGAGGCAAAGTCATCCATGTGCTGGATATAAGCATCAACGCCTGGCAAGCCACGAAAGAACCGGTGAAGGTTCAGCACGTCATAGCCGTGACCACCGGTGATCACTGCGCATTGGATCGGGTCCGTTGTCGTCTTGCCTGTGACCACGTTATAGACCTCTTGGGTTCGCGATGGATGTGAGCCCGCCGCAGCCATCCCATGGTATCCTCGCTGTCGATTGTGATGCGTGATGGTGGGGTGAGCTTGGACCTGGTTATCGACTCGCTCTTGATGCGGACTGCTGGTCAGCCACGATATGCTCCGAAGCTCGCTTTGGGAAGGGAACGCGGGGGACGGCACATCCCTCCGTCCCCCGCGTTTTGGTCATTGGACAGCGTGCGGTTTGGGTCCGTACACCGGTCAGATTGGGCGCGTTGCAGCCACTCTACTGCACGCGCGCCAGAGCGGCATTGTAAGCATCCACTATGTCCTGGGCACCCATGCTTTCGATCGTGGACGTGAGTTCGCCCCACGTGTCGTCATTGATGTCGATCTGATCCTCTACCATCTGCTGGAACGTTTCAAGCAGATAGGTGTCGATCGGAGCACCGAGACTGGCCGCTATCTCCGCCTCCTCTTCATTCAAAAGGATTGAGGGCAGAGGATCTCCGTAGGAGCCGCTGGGATTGATGAAATGATCGTCAATCCATCTCCATCCGTCCGGGAACTCCGGTGCGGGCCAGTCTGCCATCAGGCCCCAGTGTGGTTCAGCCTCTGGCCACCATACGCGGGCGAGGGAGCCGATGTCATTAATAAATGCCGCTTCGTTGGTCAGGGCGGGCGGGGACTCGGGGATCTCGCCGCTGCAATAGTGCCTTTCCTTGAGGCTTGAATGGCGCAGAATGGTGTCCGTATAACACTTGGTCCCATCCTCGCGATAGTCCCAATCCACGCCTTCCTTGCCTTGGTATATCAGGAAGCGGCCTTCCATGCTGAACAGGTAATCCATGAGCCACACGGCCGCTTCGATCTCTTCGGGAGAGGACGAGGCGGAGATGACCAAGGGGTTGCCCAGCCATACATTCGAAGGAGCGGGCCAGAGTATCTTTTCGTCGTCGATCGTCAGCGACATGACGGGATAGAACTTGCCCTGGTCAATGCCGGCATTCTGGACGCACGAATAAAAGTGCCAGCCCGTGTTCTCGAGTATGGCTCCCGCCTCACAGGTGCCGCGCGCCAGCGCCTCCCAGTCTGGGTCACTCATGGTCGCATACTCCGGATGCAGGATACCGTTTTCCCACATCCAATTCATGAACTCGACCATGGTGCGGAAGCGGGCCATCAGCGGGCCATACTCGTATTGGTTGGTGTAAGGGTTAAAGTAAACGGTCAGGTCGGTCCCAAACCACTTGGCCCAGTTGCCCGCATGGCCTGTGAAGCCGCTGCGACTGGAGATGACGGGGTTGCCGCCCAGTTGCGCCTGCAGGCACGACATCGCCCCCTGGAGATCTTCCAAGGTCAGGATGGCATCCCAGTTACCGTTCCACCTGTCCTCGATGATCCCACACTGCTCGAGCAAATCCGCCCGCAATTGCAGCCACGGCCTGAGCTGGCGTAACCGCCTGACCTGGGGCACACCGTAAATATTGCCGTCAGGGGAAGTCATCAATTTTTCCATATCGGGCTGATTGTCCATCTCAGCCACGAGATTGGGCATCTTGCCTGCCTCGATGAACTCGTTGAGCGGCACGAACAGCCCTTGCGGACCAAACTCGTGCGCGATATCCATCGGGGTCCCGGTCGCGTCGGCCGGCAGGCCGAGCTGCATGATGTCTGGCAGATCGCCCGAGGCCAGGGTCGTGGCGATCCTCTCGCCAAGGAACTCGCGCGGGATCTGGCGGAATACAAGGTCAAAGCCGGTCTGTTCTGCCAACAACTGCATCGAGTACGTCTCAGGCGTGATGTCTCCAAAAACACCTTCCGGCGCGATCATCAGCTCCAGCTCGACGGTTTCGGCGGCCCCAGGTTCCTGTGGAACGCAGCTCGCTAACAGAATGCTCAAAACAATGAGCAAGCACACAGATAGCAACAAGCTAAATTTCTTCATTGCTCTCTCCTCTATTGTGTATACAGGACAAACGCAAAGTCATGCCATGGGCAGATCCGGCTGCAGGGGAACAATAGCCGGACCGGGTTCTGACTACACAAGGAAGCATACCATTGGACTATAGCGCGGTTTACCCCTTGATTGCGCCGACCAGAGTGCCCTTCACAAAGTACTTTTGGACAAAAGGATATACCAGCAGAATCGGCCCCAGCGTCACGATGACGGTTGCCATCTTTACCTGTCTGAAAAAGGCCTTCGCTTGCAATGTATCGGCATAATTTCCCTGCACCACGTCCCCGGTAGCGCCCCTGACCAGCATCCGTCGCAACATGATGGTCAGGGGAAACTTCTCAGAATTGTTGAGATAGATCAGCGGGTTGAAAAAGTCGTTCCAGATTGCCACCGCAACAAACAGCGCGATGGTCGCCAAGATCGGCTTGGACAGTGGCATGATGATCTGCAACAGGATACGAAAGTCGCTGGCGCCGTCCACCCGGGCCGCTTCCTTTAGCTCCCGGGGTATCGTTGAGATATTGGCCCTCACCAGTATGACAAACCAGAAGTTAAAGGCAACCGGCAAGGTAATGACCCAAATAGTATTCAGCAGTCCATAACTCTGGTAGGTCAGGTAGGTGGGAATCAGGCCGGCAGAAAAAAAGAGCGTCAGCCCAAGGATCAGGCTGATCGGGCCACGCCAGCGAAAGCGTGGCTCGGAGAGCGGATAAGCCGCCAGCAGGCAGACCATGAGTGTGAACGTGGTGCCCAGGACCGTGTACATGACAGAGTTGCGGTACGCACGCACGATCGCATTCGAGCGCGCGATCGCCTCGTATGGCTCCAGGTTGAAGCCGATGGGAAATAACGTCACGGATTGCTTCCACACCGCTTCGCCGTCGCTCACCGAGAGGGAAAAGACGTACAGCAGTGGGTATATCATCAAACAGCTGAACCCTATCAAGAACAGGTAGTTCAAGTAATCGAACAGCTGCATCTTTCTCAGGGTATGCACAGTCTATACCTCGCTACCACAACCCTTCGCGGTCCTCATTGGTTCTTTTTACGATAAAGTTGGCCACGACCACCACAACAAATGCCACGATGGCGTCAAACAACCCTATCGCCGCGCCATAGCTAAAGTCGAACTTTATCAGTCCGCGCCGATACACATAGGTCGCAATGACATCCGAAACATTGTATGTGGCCGGTTGCTGCAGCAAAAACGCTCTCTCGAATCCCACCGAAACGATCGTGGACACCGAGAGGATCAGCGTGACACTGATCACCGGCAGCAGTCCGGGCAGCGTGACGTACCGGATGCGTTGCCAGCGCGACGCACCGTCCACGATCGCCGCTTCATACTGTGCCGGCGGAATGCCTGTCAGTGCCGCCAGGTAGATGATCGAACCCCAGCCGATGCCTTGCCACACGACAGAGCCAACGTAGAGCGGGCGAAACCACGTCGATGTGCCCAGGATGCGCACCGTGTCGCCGGTCAGGGCCACCGCGATCTGGTTGACGATGCCATCGAAGCTGAAAAAGTCATATATCAGACCGACGATCACCACCACGGCGATAAAGTGTGGCAGATAGCTGATCGACTGGGTCACACGCTTGAATAGGCCGTGCTGCTGTTTGACCTCGTTGAGCAGCACCGCGAACACGATCGGCAGCGGATACGAGATCACCAGCGTCCAGAAACCCAGCACGACCGTATTCTTTACCACGCGGAAGAAAAAGGGATCCTCAACGAACTTGCGAAAGTTCTCCAACCCCACCCACTCACTGCCTCCGATCCCGGCCACAATGTTGTAGTCCTTGAAGGCGATCTGCAGGCCATACATCGGAAAAAACCGAAAAAGGAAAAAACCGACCAGCACGGGCAGCATCATCACATAGAGCTGCCCGTTATTGCGGATTTCCTTCGCCAGCCACACACGCCCGGCGTGCAGGCGTGTGCGGGGATCGGAAAGTTCCGGAACCAGCGCAGCATCGATTGTCACATCTTCGCTCATGGTGCCACCTTGAGATGCGTGGTGAGCATATAACTCTTGACATGCTCCTGCAGGGCTGTGCGGAGGGCCGGACCTCGTGCAGGGAATGCCATCAGAGTGGTTTCCACGCTTCCGCTCCTGTGAGCCTGACCTCTATGGGCCATGCATGTTGCAGCGCTATCAGATATTCATTATGAGTGCAATGGGAAAGCAGGAGAGTTGCACAATCTGGATGGAGTTCCAATTTGGGCCATAGACGCGCGACAAAGCTGTTGTGGGATGTATGGTGAGGCCCAATGTCAAGACCACAAAACGTTTGCAATGATGTGGTCATTCATGAACTCACTCCCTTTTCAGGTTGATGAACGCACTATCCTAACAGACCGTTATGACCGTTCTTTACCCAAATTGAAATGCGATTGCCCGGTGTGTACGGCACTATACACGCAGCGATGGGCGGATCAGCTCTGTATCGAATTGGGGTACCAAGTGTTTCATGCGCGTCCCGCATATCAACGCATGTCAAAGGGAGCAAAGAGACGCCAATATGGAAATTCAGATCCGTTGGGCGGAGCGGTAGGCCCGCAACATGAGCGGCTCTAGATACGCGCCGCCGCCCCTGGCAAATTGGCCGCTTTCGCTGTAAGGGTAGCGTGCCCTGATCTCGTTCGGTATGACGATGTGGTCGGGGACATCGACGATGCCGAAGCCAAGCTCCTCCCCGCAGCGCACCCGTGTCCTTAACGTTTCCGGGCGGGTCATCGGCCCGCTGGTGGGTACACCGAGCCCGAATTTCATAACGCTGGTTTTCTTGCGGCTGTCAAATGTTTATGGCATTCGCTGCGTAGTGCGTTTAGCCTTGATTTGTATCCCACTCAATCAGCACGCCGAGGAAATCTCTCGGGTGCTCAACGAGCATCGCATACATCTCTCCAACGTCGTCTGGCTGAACTCGGTGACTGATCAGCCCCTCGCCCAGCAGCGAGCCGTCCGCGAACAAACGCAAAACCAGATCAAGGTTGCGCTCACGGGTCCACGGATCGCGAAGTGTGTACGGATGCCCGGATACGCGAGCATGCGCGCCAATCAGCGAGATTCCTTTGTGGTGGACAGCCCTGTATGGATCGATTTCGACTGTGCCACGCGGGCTGCCCAGCAGCACCACACGCCCGCCGTCGCCTGCCAGGTCCAGGGCTTGCGGTAGTACACGGGGATTGCCGGTCGCTTCGATCACCACCTCCGCCATGTGTCCCCCGGTGATATCGTACACTGTCTGCGCGATGTCCGACTTGTCCGGATTGAGAGCGCGGATACCGCTGGCTTCTGCGATCCCCACGCGATGGGGGAAAAGATCGACCCCAATCACGGGCCGCGCGCCGGACAGGCGAGATAATTGCGCCGCAAACTGGCCAATCAGCCCCAGACCCAAGACCACCACCGTTTCGCCCAGCGCGACTTTGCCCTGACGCACACCCACCACGCTGATGCCACCCAGCACAGCCAATGCGCCCTGCTCCATCGTAACGTCTGGTGGCAAACGCCACATTCTGGTTGTGCGTACATCACACACGGCCCAGTCGCCATGCGCTGCGTAGACGACCACCCGGTCGCCTGTCGCCCATTCTGCCACCTCGCGGCCAACCGCCTGTACGGTGCCTGCCAAGGCATAGCCCATATCGATGGGAAATGGTGGCGGATTTGGCCGTGAGAAACCGCTGTGTGCACCACTGTACATCGCGATCTCTGTGCCCGCGCTGATGAGCGAGCGGGCTGACTTGACGACAACCTCATGTGGGGCGGATACCTCTGCGATTTCGAAAGTTTCCCATTCAATCTGGCGAATGGCCTTACAGACCAGGCGTCTGGCTTGCACGGTGTTTTTCCTCTTGGATTGCTGTGTCGTCATCCACCAAAGGCAACTTGATGGACTGCGCACTCGCTGCCGAACGGTAGATGGCGCGGATGATCTCAACTGCCTTGCGCCCCTCGGACCCTTCGACCGCGGGTGGTCGATCCTCGCGCAGTGCTGCGATCAGATCCACGATCTGGCGACGGTGATTCTCATAGCCGATGGCGGCTGGATCCTGCGAGCCACTCCCTGGACTTATCTCTAGACTCAGCATCTTCGCTTCCTCATCCGGCACTGCGTCTGCTAGTTGCCAGGTGACGATCTGCCCCTCCTCCAACGCGATCGTCCCTCCGTCGCCGTGCAATTCGATCCGTGCCGGGTCGCCCGGCCAACAACTGGTCGCCCCTTGGATCACCCCCAGCGCACCGGTGTCGAACACCAGCACTGCCGATGCCGTGTCCTCAGTCTCCATCTCGTGGCTCAACGTGGCCGTGCGCGCGAACACGCTCTCCACCGGACCGGCCAACCATTGCAACAGATCAATGCTGTGGATCGACTGGTTCATCAACGCACCCCCGCCGTCCAATGCCCGTGTTCCGCGCCAGTTCACGCCGTAATATTCTTGTGGACGATACCATTTGACGTATACATCGGCCATGGTCAGCCGTCCCAGCCGCCCGGCCTCAAGTGCGGCCTTGGCTTTGCGCACCCCTGCCATAAAGCGCAGCGGAAAGACACTCGCCAGCGTCACACCGGCCTGGCGGGCCGCGGATATGATTTGGTCCACACGCGGCAACGTGATGTCGAGTGGCTTCTCTACCAGCAAGTGCTTGCCGGCAGCCGCCGCAGCGACGGCAATCTCGGCATGGTTACCGCTGGGGGTGCAAACAGAGACGACGTCTACGTCGGGGCGGACCACCGCCTCTTCGTAGTTGGGCGTCCAATCGGCACCGTGGGTCTGCGCCAGGCGTCGGCCCACTTCTGCACCGCGATTACAGACAACTGTCACGCGCGCCTCGGGAATATGGGCAATGGCTTCAGCGTGAATGTGGCCAATGTTCCCGGCGCCAATGATAGCGATATTCATAAGGTGTTGTTTCTCAACTCCTCGAATTGGCGATTCGAAAACGGTATTGAGCAAGCGGCGTCATGATTCGACTGAAGGTTGGTTCGGTGCCTACAAGCTCAATCCATACGAGCCAGTGTCAGCCGCTTGTTGCATGGTCAACGTGGTCCTCGTGGCTTGCAGGACGCTCTCGGTACACACCGCATCCGCGGCCGGTTGCCCATGAACATCGCGGAGAAATGACTTTACATAGCCTCCCGGATTGCCATCTGGCAAAGGCTCTGACCTCAGTTGTTTTTCGCCGTTTTGGTCCAGAGTAATTTCATCCGCCGTAAGCGAGGTCTCAAGCACCCCTTGGCGGCCCCAAAGCGTCATGCGCCAATAGTGCGGCAGCGAATAACCAAAGCTGTCGGGCATGAAATACGACACATCCACAAGTACCCTACAGCCGTTGTCCATTGTCAGCATCAATTGAGCGGCATCCTTGAAGTGGGGCAGATGCGAAGCAAAGGCATTCCAGCAGCGGGCGGCATTGACCGTTGTGAACCGGAGTCCCGTGATCCAGGGAATGGCATCTATGGCGTGGACAGCAATATCGTTGATCGTTCTCCCATGTTGGCCCGGCTCGAAATACCCACGATGGGCGGCTACCGAGCATCAAAGGGTGCTGACCGCCGAAGGCAATGGCGTGAATCTCTCCAATCACGCCCCCGCGCACCATTTTCCTGAGCCAATGCATTGCGGGGCGTCGCGATGATCCAACATACAGCCGATTTTTAGTCCCTGCCGGGTGGACAATTGCTCAAGCCGATTCAATTCGTCCAGGCTGGTGCAGAGCGGTTTGTCACTGATCACATGCTTGCCTTGGGACAGCGCCTTGATGATGAGGCCGCCCCGTTTGGCATAGCAATCACCGATCGCAACAACATCACAGTCTGCCTCGGCCAGCATAGCGTCGAAATCGTCGTGCGTGATTGCCGCCGAGCCTTGCGCCACAAGCTTTTCCCGTACCGTTGGGTCCGCCTCACAGGCGGCCACGATCTCGGTATCCTCCATGGCAATGACCCGGCGGTAAAGGTCAAAGATGTGAAAATGTCTAAATCCGGCCACCGCTACTTTGATTTTCATGACCAATCCCTTTTGTGTGCCTGTGTATCCCGATGTCCAGTTCACTGTGCCTGACAAAATGCCATTTCTCTGCGCAAGCGACCGGTCGCCTCCGCTGTGCCTGCCCCGTAGGGCAGAAAGTCCGTGTTGGACCGGATCCCCACGACCTCGTCGCCACGCCACATCAAGCGATATGCCACACCATCGGTGGGTTCCTCCAGCGTAGTGACAGGCAGGTCACACTGAATTTTGCACGTCTTGTTCTTGCACCGGCACCACGATAGATGGGCCTACCCAGGCCGGGCGAGCTGATACCCGTTGCCGGCGTCCACCCAGGCATGCGAACGAACAGGTTTTGCGCAATCTTCGGTCGCAGGGCGAGAAGGCCAACTTGGGTCCGGCTTGTCTCTATACACAAGCGCGCATCCCCGTATTCGAAATGGAAATTGACCAACGTACCCAAGGGCGTGCATGAGGTACGCCCTCAACTGACCGTCCCACGTTCCATCATCGCGGCTATACCGGTCGAGAGCGCGGACCATGCGGGAGTCCTGGCTGGCTCCCCAACCTGCATGTGGCGCGCTTCTCTCGGTCGATCATGGCGCTCCAGTATGGCTGCTAGCCGTGAGACGGTGAGAGGATATTGAGCATATTCCTCCCCGCCAATTCTATGGATTGCTTGAACGTCAACATGCTTTGTTTCCCCATTGTGTTTTGCCATCTATCCATGTACGCATCGACGACCTGCTGTCACGATTTGCCCACGCATAGTACGGAATGAACGTCGTCATACCATCCGGTTCGTCGCATGCCCCGCCGTATCCTTGTAGAGCAATAACCCCACCGAGAAGATCCTGCCTGAAATCTGCCTCAAATTCGTTCAACAACGCTGACTGCCGATAGTGCCCTATGAGCGCGCGGCCGTCACCCGCCTCATTCCTGGCCGGCAATGCAACACCCACGTCCCACATATCCATAGCGGGATTGTCCGTACTCTCGACGCAATACACAAGCGGACCGCGACATAGTGCAACCTTGCCCTCATAGAACCTGGCACGCGGATCGGCAGTCACGGCAACAACGGGCATCGGCAGCTGCAGTGTGACCATATCCCCTTTGCGCCATTCTCTGTTGATGCGACAGTAGGTTCCCGATGCGATGGCGCCTTCGAAAGGTTGTCCATTCACCTGCACAGCGGGATTGCGGCACCATCCAGGTATTCTCACGTTCAGGTCAAAAGTGGAAGGCCGTTCAGGATCAAGCGTGATGTTTACTGTACTGTCCCATGGATACCTCGCGTCCTGAGCCAGGCGGAGTTTCGCCCCATCGGCCAGGTGCCAGTCCAGCGTACAACCATCATACAGGTGAACCCACACCCCATCCTGTGAAGTGCTGAACACGTATCCCGGCAATGATGCGATCATGCGCAGCGCGTTGGGCGAGCAGCAACTCGTGGAGGTTGATGACCAGGGAGTGCGTTGCCAGTGGTTGCCGTTGGATGAGAGAGGACACATATAGTGGAACTTGCCGCCGTCAAGGGATACGTGCGCCAGGAAGCCGTTGTACAGCGTCCTTTCCATCAGATCGGCGTACCTGGCATCGCCCGTCAGGGCCAGCATGCGCCAATTCCAACCCGCGTTTCCAATCGCTTCGCACGTTTCCAAACCAGTGCGCAGCAACACCCGAAAGACCCCCGTATGCAGATCGAAGGCGTCTTTGCAGATGAGTTCGCAGTTCTCAGAGTCCACAGCCAATTGGCCAGTGAGATGCAGCTTCCCGGTTGTCATGTCATCCCAGATGGCTGTGAGCTTGTCCATGAATTCCGGGTCGCCGGTTTCCGCACAATAGTCGGCCCCGGCGCACAGGAGGTATGTTTGACGTACAACGTGCCTGCTCACGTAGCCGCGGAAATCGGAGCCGACAATCGGAGGCTGTCGCAGCAGTGGGGTGAGGAAATGTCTGGCGCCGGCGAGATAGCGTTCTTGGCCCGTGGTGCGGTAGAGTTCGACCAATGCCATTTCGATGACGCTGTGCCCAGCAAAATTCTCGCCCCGAAACTGCTCGCATACTGTGTCAGCAACACGCTCCGCGCATTCCAGAAACTCGGTCGACCCAGTTGCACGATGGTGGGCAATGGCAGCCTGGATCAGATGTCCTGGAGTGCCCAGTCCGTATGATCGTTCGAAATCGTCACCATAGTAGACAGTCCAGAATTGATTGTCTTGATGTGCATTGGCAACGCCGGTCACAAACACATCGAGCAAGGCACGCGTGTCCGGATCGTCTCCGGACTGTATGACATATGCACAGGCTTCCAGCCATTTTTGAAAATTCGCGCGCCAGGAATGCCCGTTTCGCGTGCGGTTCATTCCTGTGGGATTGGTCTTGAGCGTTGCCAGACCGGTCGGGATTCCCGACTTGTCGCCCGCCGCGTACGCCCTGAACGGCGCAGTCTGGTCGTCTATGTCCAGCCAGGCCAGGAACGACGGGATACCGTTGGTCCGGTTGGCATTCATGCGCGTTTTCCAGAACCCCTCGCGCATCGTAACGGCCTGCACCGGGACAGGTTTGAGAGGGGCAAAAGAACTGGCAACAGTGGACACTACGCCTGCCTCCTGCCAATGTGGAATGTGCCGGTTGTGTGACATGAAACCTCCTGCCTCGTGATCACTGTGCGCATCACCATGCCATCATCCCATCGTCTACAGGCAGATTGATGCCTGTGACAACAGGCCGACGCTTCCGAGGCGAGAAAGACGACTGGACCCTTCATGTCTTTGCCATCTTGTCCCATGTGCTCCATTGGCATCAGCCAGTTACACTGCTTGGTGAAACGCTCGCTATGCCCGCGTCAGAAGCCACCCGGACTGATTGCTATTTACGCGGATATTGTGCTCAGCCAAGGTGCAGGCCATCTCGCGTGTCATGCTGATGCTCCCCCTTGCTGGGCCGCATAGTCGCTCGTCACGCCGCCCATGTCGGTGCCACGATAGACCCGGCGGTCTTTGCCTGCAATGGAGCCAATATTGATGATCACACCCTGCCACGCCAGAGCATTGCCTGGGCGAGAACGTGCTTGGAGGCCAGGAAAACACCCTTCATGTTGACGTCACGGTGTACTGCCATTCCTCGACGGGACATCGGTGCAGTGGCTGGTTTGCAGGCGTGCTTGGTGCATTGCCTGCATTGTTGACCAAGATATCGATCTGGCCGAAATGGGCCAGCACCGCGTCCACCATGGCTGACACCTCCGCTTTTCAAAACGGACGTCACCATCATAGCCTACAGCCTTGCGGCCTGCATGTGCGCTGATCTGTGCGACCGATGCCCGCGCGCCATCCAGATCGCGGCGGTCAATGGCACCGTCGACCCCGACTTCCGCCAGTGCCGTTGCCATATCAAAACCCAGATTTCGGACTCCACCGGCAACAAGCGCCACTTTGCCTGTAAGGTCGATCAGTTCTTGAATCGTGGGTTGGGTTATCCTCTTCCTCCCTGCTGTCTTTTCACATTCGGTCAGTTGTAACAGGTGCGGGTCTACCCAACGGCGTCAACGCTACCCCTGCCTGGTTTTAGATGGAGCGAAAGCGATGGCAAAAGGTGTTGGCCTCACCGTCGGGCATCCACACCGCGTACCCCTTGGCATGTGTTGCCTGCAATCACCAGCGAATCAGCCGGTCGACGATCGCGGTCAGGCTTGGTTCTCCTTTCGCAGGCTGGGGCATCATTCCATCTGGCTTTCCGTCGCGCCGGCGGCAAGGAACGGACCCAGCGTCTCGCCCCGCAACAGCTTGTCCAGATCGTCCAGGAACTCCAGGTAGGTGCCTTGCCAGCCAAAGTGATCCCAGAACCAGCCGTCATACGGCGACCCCACCGTGGCCTCTCCTTTCGGAACAGCGGCGTACCGCGCGCGCAGTGCCTGAATCCGTGCTGCCTTCAGCCGCCCCAGCTTGTAGTCCAGGTACAGCCCGAAACACTCCACAAAGATGCGCACATCGTTCACGTTGGCTTCCAGCAACCCGACGACGTGGGCAAAGGATTCGGAGTCAATCTTGCCTTCCAGTTGCTGCCACGCTGCCAGCACGTTTTCCATATGGGCAATGGACTGCCGCTTCTCGGCCATCAGCTCGGCAGCATAGGCGTCGCTCAACGACACGCGGTTGAAGATGAGTTGGTAGCGCGGATCGTTGCGTAGTGCCTCGCGCTCTTGCTCGGGATAGGCGTCGAGCGGCAACTCCAGCCCCAGGACGTCCTCGCCAATGCGCGCCATCCCCGGATGCAGATAATCGGTCCAGATTTGCCACGGTCCATTGAGGCGTGTGTCCAGATAGCTGTAGCGCGCCACATAGCTGTGACACTGGGTCAAGCCGCAGCGGCTGAACAGCGCGCCGATGGTGGCGGGATAGGTTTCACGCAGACCGGGCAGGAACGCGCGCGCCTCTGCTCCATACTCCATCGTCAGCCACTCGGACAGGATGGCGTCCGGATCGAGGCAGGGGTTCCAGCACAGCCGACCGTAGGCATGCCAGTTGGAAAGGTTGAGCGGATGGTCCACGTACTGGGGATGCAGCCCCAGATTGGCGTCAAACCCTTCACAATCTTTGTCTGCGGCCTTGCGAAAATCCTCCTGCCAGCGGTGGGCCATGGAGCACGGCAGAAAGTTCAGGCCGGCCGTATCGCCCACCAGCCCGAGTTCGAACACGTAAGGGGAACGCTCTCCGGGTCGATTGCCTATATGGCGCCAGATTGGGTGCGGTGGATAGGGTGGACGAAAGTCCCAGTAAAGGTGGCACGGCGCGATTCGTACATTCTCGGGCAGCTCGTCTCCCCAGTCCCCGAACAAGTCTGTTTCGGATTTGACGTACGCCGCCTGGTCCGTGACCGCAGGCCACAGCAAGTCTCCGTCGATGGTGGCCAGCGCTTTGCTGACCAAACGTATGCCAGCCAGAATGCGGTCGCGCACCGGCAGCGCGCTGCAGCGGGCACAGTCGTCCTCGTGAGGACCAGGCGCGTTCTCGCCCGCGCCCCACACTATTGCACTGCGCACCGTGGGCATGGCGACGGCCAGACGCGCCGCGAAATCATGCCACTGCTCCCGGACAGCATCCGAAAAGGGACAGATGGTCTCGTAGCCCCCGTTCTCGTCGGGCTCGGCATAGCGGAGAGCCAGACCCACCGTTACGCCGAAGCGATCCATAAACCGGGCAAACTGCTCGACCGGCTCGGCGTGGGAAAGCCAGCGTTCGAACAGTGAGCCCCTAGCCGCGTATTGAGCGAACAGACCGAGGGTATTGACACGCATGGCCAGCAGCCGCCGAGCGAGGTCCAGGTATTCGGGAAACTCCTCCGGGCGCAGCATCTTGTCATAGTCCAGGATACTTTTGCAAGGCAAACACCAAACCTTGTTCGAAGGCGTTTCCCACATCCGCAGCGCGCGCACCGTAAAATGCGGGCCATCGGTCATCGGTGTGATGGCCTGGTCACGCCGGGCGCGGTCGATGCATTCCTGCACCCCATACAACACGCCCCGACCATCACCGCCGGTGATGCGCAACATGGTGCCGTCGTCCACCTCGATACGAAAGTGCTCCGGCTTCAAGTCGATCCCGGCGGTGTCCAACCAAGCCATGACTTTCCCTCGAACGGAATGAGCCCCGATGGTTGGCCTTGTACCACCCAGCGTTTCGATCCAGCGTGCCAGCTCGGCGGCGGCGGTCCGCACGCGTGGACTGGCATCGCGGGGAATTCTGACTGCATCGATCCCTGGCATCTGCATGTCGGTGTTTGCCTCCTGTGATTCTCGCTTCAACTCAAGTGGTCAACCGGTAGAGTTGTATTCCGAGGTTGCGTACGCCCACTGTCCGCGGAGCATAGTACGCCAAGCACCAAAGTCATCCTCAACGATCGCTACATCGGCGTCCTTGCCCGATTCCAGGCTGCCTTAGGCAGTCATCCACGCCGATCACGCGGGCTGGTATCCAGGCTTGCCGCACGAATGGCCTCTACCCGGGGAACACCGACAGTGTCCATCAGAACAGGCATCACCTGGTTCAACATCGTGGTGCTGCTCGCACGATTGTGGACTGTGCATTCCCAATAATGTGGATCATAGGGCCCAGACCTGCTTCCATCACCGGCAGCACATCCTCACTCTGACGTCGTTGTCAGCGGTGCCACATGCAATTTCCACCCGCGCTGACCTGCCATCCCTCACTTCCAAGGGTAGGCAAATCGGAAAAAGAGGCTCAGAGGCACGGTGTCAGGAGGACAGTGCGGGACGATTTTGTCAGTATGTGTATGTATGTATGCGCATGTAGTGGTCTTGGGCGACCGGTGGAAAACGCAAAGCCGTCAATGGTATCCTGAGCGCTCCCAACTGCATTATAGAAGCCTTGCACCAGACCGCGCGACGCCTCAAAACGGATTTGGAGACGCGGTTTCCACAGCTGCGCCCAGCCCCATCAAGGTGCTGGAGCCATGGGGGCGGAGTGCCGTGCTGTACGCGCTGGCCGAAGGCTAGCTAACAAACGTAATATAGGGCAGAGAGCCTAGTCTTGGGTGGATCCAGCCAGTACCCCTTGAAACGGATACGCAGAAGCACTTGCATTGTATTCTGTCAGTGGCGAGACCACGGGGCGGACTATGAGGACTCGGGTTCCAAAGTCGGAAATCGGCTGAAAAGATAGTACAGCGGCCGATCTGTGAATTGGACATTGTGATCCAATCGAGTGTCATCGGGGAACTGATCTTGGCAACGAGCATCGAAAAAGAGCCTTGCGGGACGCTGTAGCCAGTGTATGTTGTGGATCATGGCAATCATGTGACGGATTTCATCCGAGGGATTGGGCATGCCCCGGTGCCAGAGACGGGCATCTCGGATGAGGAGACTGCCTTTGGCCGTATTGGCTCGCACAGGAGGCACCACAAGGCGTCTTTGGGCCTCGGTCTCCGCACTGATTCGCCTTTGCCCAGAGGTGATGAGATGAGTGCCAGGCCACAATTCCGTACTGCCGTTGTCGATGGTGACATCGGTCAAGGCAACATTGACTATCAGGGAGGCGGGAGGATGCGCTTTCGGCAGGGACGGCCACAGATGGGCGGCATCCGCATGCAATGGCTGCATTTGGCTCTGCGGGCAATTCGTGTTTCCGTTGTAGAAACGGTTGTACATGCCATCTCCCAGGAGATTATGGGTTACCTGAATGGCGAAGGGATTGGCGACAACATCTCGGAACACAAAAGGAGCAAAAGGAGGTGGGCCCTGTTGCAGGTGCCCTTCCAGCCTGCCCGCGCCTCCCCACTTGCGGACCGAGATCAGGCGCTGGGAGTCGGCAGTCATGCGAGGGCGCAGAATGTCCAGATGGTCATGACTGACCGCGTTGCCCAGGATTACAAACCCCTCTTCCCGCACTGCCCGTACGGCCAGCTCCAGCTTGGCATGTCCCAATTGCTCTGCCCGGCGTTCGGACGACGATATCAAGATTTCCAACTCGCAGTTCTTCCTTTGGCCCCTAGCTGCCGCTAATGCTTGCCGTCCAGGCTTCCCAGTCTGATGGTGACATGGTGCCGGTCAAGGTAACCAGTGTGTCGCTGACCTGAGACATGGCCTTAATGTCTTCTCCGGAAGTCACCTTGAGCCCGGGTCCATGGACTTCCAGTTCGCCAAACCCACCAAAGACCCCACTGTCATTGAAGATCTGGATTACGTCCCCCGGCGTCCCCGGCTGATCCATCGGTGTATCCAGGTACACCGCGTCTGCAGGCACCTGGAACCAGCGGGCAGTGACCAGCCATGAGGCTGGCGACAAAGGTCGGGCATAGGCAACAAGATCCGTGACACCTTGCTGTCCCATGCCTATCTTGTACATCTGATCTCCCGTTATCTCCGCCTCCAGTCCGCCCGGGCCTGCGTGGACCAAGCCCGAATCGTCGCCAAAATGCAGTCGGTAGCGGTCGGGGACAGCGGAGGCCACATACATCCGCCCCCCTATCGGCACTTGCAGAATGCGCCACAGACCAATCCCTTGACCGGGTGTGCCCCCTTCCAGTGTCAGTGTATCCACGGTGATCCAGCCGACTGGATCCTGAAGCCCTGGAATTGTGCGGCCCAACACCTCGTTGAACGCAAATTGACGCCTGATCCTGCCGTGTACGTGGTTCTCCGTGCGGCGGTGCCGGACCGCAAAGGACTGTGTGACTCTGAGAGAATTCCCTTGCCACTTCTCCAGGCTCCAGGAACCGGGGTCGATGGCTTCCGCAACCTTGTACTTGCCCAGGTCAAAAGCCGAGATGTCGGTCCAATGCCAGTCTCTCTCAGGCGCAATCCAAAGACGATCTCCGCCTATGTTCCAGTCGGTGATCGTTTGCGGTCTCCAGATCACCTCTTCGCCATGGTGGGTCAATGCATACACGCGGCCCCTGCTGGGCAGCACAGAGAATGCACCATGCGGATGGGGAATCTCCAGGCAATCAAACCCAGTCATGGAACCGCTCCCTCGCTTCTGGTTTCACACATCTCACTTCTCGCCACTTCAATTCCAGGTGCCAAGCTGCCCAATTGCAGGGCTTGGTTCCAAAGCGCCTTTGCGGGGCCCCATCGCCGGACGGGGAGGCAAGTCGCTGAAGGCCCCCAGTTGCAGGAAAGACCCTCCAGAACTTGCCAGGCATATTCTTTGTGTCTCGTCTTCCATTGTTCTTCCATTGTATCCACAGAAAGCTTGACTCAACACTGGAATTCAAGGAGAGGCCACGTGGACATCAAATACAAGTTTCGTGTCTCTTGGTCCATGGGCGACATACTTGTCTACCTCGCATTGTGGATCTTGCTGGGCATTGTCACCCTTGGGGTTGCCTTCTTTTTCGCTCCCTACGCTTGGGCGGCCAAAATGCTCAACGGATGCGAAGTGCATGATCGGGAAGGGAAAACGCTGGGCATCTTGAAAGTGGATCTGGACATTGCCGACCAGATTGTCCACATTATAGTTTGGTACATTGTTTCCATTCTGACCCTTGGATTGGCCACCCCTTTCTACTTCTTTGGCGTGGGGCGCACTGTCCTGGACAACACACAGATTGTAGACCCCTTCCGCTCTTAGCTCGACTTTGTACAAAATCGGACCGCATGGCCCAGAGCATCCCGCAGACTCTGCGGTGGCGGGCGGGGAGTGTGGGGGTTGTCGGTCAGAGACAGCCACCGGGCACAAAGCAGGAGACCGATCCAGAGGGTGCGCCGCACCCGGGTCAGGGCATCGACCAAGGGAGAGACCGGTTTTGGGGTACCACGCGGCACGGCGCGGGTGCCACGGGGAGCCGCATGGCAGGCGATGGGCCAGGACGATTGGAAGAAGGCTGTCTGACTGGGATGCAGAGCGCCTGTACGCTGACGGCCGGTCAGGTCGTGCCGATCGACAGCCGGTGTGTCCGTGGGTCCTATGACCGTGACCGGGGACGGGGCCCCGGCATCTGGTGCGTGCCTGGGCGCAAGCCCATCGGCGGGTGCTGGCGCAGACAGCGGTGGCCGACCGGTCCCCACGAAATCACCGCCATGCCCCCCACTGTGGCGCATGTGGTGTCTCCCAGGGTGCATGGTCACCGTGGATGCGATGGGGTGTCAGCAGTCGATCGCGTACCGGATCCGGGCCCAGGCGGCGGATTACGTCCTGCGCGTGAAGCCGAACCACCCCGGCCTCCATGACCGCCTGGAAGACACCTGCCCAGGAAAGAGCCGCCCACTGCGCCGACGGCCCCCACGACTTGGCGGCTCCCGTCGGCAAGGCCCACGGCCGGGTGGCAAGCCGCCGCTGTGGGACGAGCGGGGGATCCCGCCTATCTCGCCTATGGCGATCCAGGCCAGGATGGGTGCGGCCTGACCCGTCGGGTGGGGGGCGAAACCGCCCACCGATGCTATATTGCCCACTGGTCCCCGAAGGCTAGGCCCCTGCGGCACGCGGTACGCCCGCACGGGAGTATCGAACACGCCCATCCCTGGGTCATGGAGATCGCCTTTCACGAGGATGACAGTCGTGTGCGCACGGGGCAGGCCGCCCATCACAGGGCCATCCTGAAACGCATCGCTCACAACCTGCTCCCGCAAGACCGGTCCCCGTCCGTGGGCACCGCCCACAAGCGGCTGGCCGCGGCTTGGAACAAGGACTGCCTGGGCCAAATGTTCTCACTTGCCGATTCAACACGATTACCGACAACCCCCATTTGTCCAATGGGGAAATGTCAGCCCACGGCTCGTGGAAAGAGACAAGCCAAGACCAATGCCCGGAGTTTGCAGATGTTGAAGTTTGGCTGGAGGCCTATGTGTGTGAAGTCAATTCCGGCGTCTGTGGGTGGATCGAACTGGACCACGACAGGGACCGTGTCGGGAAAGGCGGAGGACGCGGTAGGCAGGTGACAGTCCGGTATGGTTGCACGGAAACCAACGACCGCGAAGTGGCATGGCGCAGTACGGTAGACGTGGATGTGGTAGATATGTGGGATCCACCCTTCAGGACCCGCAAGAAAATCTATAGCAACTGCTACCCCAGTTGGTAATTGGTCTGCATAACAACAAACAATCACCGCCGTCACTGTCCCAGGCAGGTGGCGGCGGTGGTGGGACATGATGAACACCACAGTTTTTCTGGAAGCCTTTGGCCGGCTGACGCCGGGCACTGCCGTCATTGATGCCGAGGCCGAGGATCTGTACAGCGTGTTTCACGCGCGGGCGGAACTGATGGGCTGGTCGTACCTTGCGCAACGCTCTTTATTCTGGGACATGAACGAGGCCGAGGTAACCGCCGGGGAGGCCTCCGCGCGGATCGGCTGGGTGCAGGTGGGCATAGCGGGGGAGGCAGATCCCCTAGGTGCCCTGCCCGCCTTGGGACAGTGCCTGGACGATGCCCTCCGCCGTTTCGGGACCATGACGCTGACAGGGATACACAACCTGAGGCTGCCTGTGCACGATCAAACGGCAAGGCACATCTTCCCGGAAAACTGGTTCAACCTATCCCGGCCGGTCTGGTCCAAGGCGTATCTCGCCTTGGACCAGACCTGGGACATGGAACCTGTGACCGTGCTTCCTGTGCACTTCCCGCCCCCGGATTATAGTGATCCATTTGCGTTCGGCCCCGTGGTCACCCGGCCCGTCCTGCACCGGATCCAGATACCGGCCGAAACCCCTTTCATTCACAATCTGGTGCCCACGAGTCTGGGCCTGGTCGCCATGCTGCCGGAGTGGAACGCGAGTGCGGCGGCGTGGGCACTCACCCTGGTCCTCCGCACCGCACGGGACCTCTTGCCGGGTGTCCGTCGCGATTGGGCCGTGCGTGTGACACGTGTACGGGGAGAACTCGGCCCTTGACACCCTGTTATGCTTCTGCTCCTGTCGGTGGCATTGCAGCGCACCCAAACGGAGGAATTGTGCAAAAGCTCTGCTACCTGGGGTGCCAAGTGTCTCGATGCCCGTCCGATATCACCGATGACGTCGGCGGCGCAGCCCCGGATGCGCCAATCCTCGGACCTGAGTCCCGGATTGCAGGTAATCCAATCCTCCATCACTCAAGGCACCCAGCGTGTAGTCAATAACATGTTCACAGGGACTGATGGGCGCTTGGATTAAGGAACCAGTCAACGATACACCGACACTCTGGCAGGTCTCACACTAGCCACTGCTCCATGGGACCTCTTGACAAAGGACAGGGCAATCGCATCTTGATTTACTGTCAAGTTGTTGTTTCAAGAAGAGAATTTTCGTGACGATATGCAGAATTCCGGCTCAGGTTTACGGCTCAAAAGGCTATTGGGCCATGATCCGAGGCGTGCGTCTGCGGCCCCATAAATAAAGGGGGTGACAATGTATTGGACCGTCTGAGAGTGCATTGCGACGGCCTCTGGGGGGTTTGACCGATTTAGATGCGATTGCCCTGTGGCAAAGGATGACCTATCCGCAACTGTGCAGGTAGCCGTCCGAGTGCCGGGACCAACCGCCACCGCAATGGATTCAGGTGGGTCCCGCGCGAGACAGGGTCCCCTGGGTCAAGGCCTGCCGCGGGCCCCGGTCAAGATTCGTTGCCGGATCAGGCAAGCAGGCCATCAAGGGCCAAGAGGGAATTCAGGCGTCGATAGGGCTCTGCATGGACAGCGGCCTTGAGCAGCAACTGAATGGTGGATGGGGACGCCTGGCCCAGCTTGCGCAGCGCAAGCGCCGCGTTGTGGCCGACCCAATAGTCCTCATCGGCCAGAGCTGCCCCCAAGGCATCTGCAATGCCTGTCTGGGCGTTTCCCAGCACGCCCAGAGTCTCGGTGGCATTGCGGCGCACCCAGGCGGAGGAATCGTGCAAAAGCTCTGCTACCTGGGGTGCCAAGTGTCTCGATTCCCGTCCGATATCACCGATGATGTCGGCGGCGCAGCCCCGGATGCGCCAATCCTCGGACCTGAGCCCGGATTGCAGGTGATCCAACCCTCCGGCACCCAAGGCACCCAGCGCGTAGCCAATGACATGCTCACAGGGACTGGTGTACGCGCGGGTCTGCGCCCTTTCTTCCGCGGCCTTGGCCTCTTCACGCCAGAGAGTTGACAAGTGGCTGCCCCGCGCCAGTGCACCGGGCGCAATCGTATAGGCAGCGCGGAGGCGGTTCCGCTCGTTCCCTTGCAGCAGGTCTTCCAGCACAACACCGCGGTCCCGAAAGCCTGTTCTCTGTCCCAAGGTTTCTCCCCGATGCCAGCGCCACATGGCATCCCACAGGGGTTCCAGCGGGTCCCCGGCCCGCTCTGCAGGTGCAGTCCAGGTCGCTGTGCGATTGTCCCAGGCGGGACAGACAGGCTCCGTCGCCCGGCAGAACAGGAATTTCACCATGTAACGATTGCGTCCCGAGGTGTTTGCCAGCGCGCGATGCCACAGATCGTAATGAATCAGTATGACCGTGCCCGCATCGCCCGTCACCCCGAGTTCATCCCCGGCATTCAAGGATGCGGATTCACTGCAATACTGGCTGCCCGGTGTTACCCCTGTAGGGCCCATGTCGGCGGTGACCGGCTGCGGGTAATACATCAGCATCGCCCAGCGGGAGCGGTGGTGTCTGACGTTTACATCATCCTCATAGGAATCCTTGTGGTTGTGCTGGGCCGGGGTGCCGGACACATTCTGGTGACAGTGACGATGAGGGTGCAGGAAACAGGCGGGCCCCAAGACACCCTGGAGACCACCCCGGACGGCCGGGTCCGCCAGGATCAGGCGCAGGGCCGGATTCAACTCCAGAATCGCGTTGCCGGGATTCCCCATGGTGGAGAAAATCTCTTCGCACCGTGCATGGATATGTTCGTGAACTTCGGCAGGCACTCCGGTTTTCAGGATCAGGTATCCCTCGGTCAGGAAACTGCGCATCTGTACGTCGGTAAGGCGGGTGGGTTCCAGAAAACTGTTCATGACATGCTGCTCCATTGGCATGCAGGGGAATCGGGGTGGCGAGGTGTCCCTTCAGGCCTTTTCCAGGTAAGGCAACTGCTCCGGGAAATTGCCGGTTCCAAACATCATGTCCGAATACACGCCGTCCAGACAAGCCAGCGGATCAGGCATCCGGTAGCGTTCGACCACCTCCCGGTCCAGTTCAATGCCCAGTCCCGGGGCATCTCCCAAGTCGAAATGACCTTCATGCACCCGGAGCGGGGTCTTGAGCAGTTTGTCTACCAGCGGGTTGCCGGTGCAATCCATTTCCACTGTAATTCCATGACACAGGGCGCCGATGACATGGGCATTGGCCACGATGGCAATGGCATCGCTCCAACTGTGCGAGGCCACTCTGGTATTGTGCTGTTGTGCCAGATGGGCAATGCGCAGGATTTCGGTGATGCCGCCGCAGCGGCTTGCATCCGGCTGCACGATGTCCACCGCCTTGGCCCGCAGCAGCTCCCGGAATCCCTGATACCCGAATTCGTTCTCGCCCGCGGCCAACGGCACGTCCACCCGCGGGCGCAAGGCGGCGAAGTCGTCCAGGTTTTCAGGCGCAAAGGGCTCTTCGTACCAGAACACGTCCAACTCCTTGAAGAAGGCACCCAGACGCACCGCCAGTTCCAGGTGATAGCGCATGGAAGCGTCGACGATCAGATCATGGTCGGGGCCGATGGCGGTGCGCACGGCCTGCGTGGCAGCCCGATCATATTCTTCCCCCCGGGCGAGTCGCATTTTGACACGCCGAAAACCGCGGTCGATGAGGCCGGCCGCCTCCTGCGCCAGCGCCTCCGGTGCTTTCCATAACAGGGCGCTGGCATAGATGGGACACCGGGACGTTGCACCCCCCAACAGGCTCCAGAGCGGTTCCCGGCGCGCCTGACCCCGGAGGTCCCACAGAGCCACATCCACCGCCCCCAGGGCGGACATGGCGGCGCCTTTACGCCCATACCACCGCGTCAGGCCATACATGCGTTCCCAGATCTCTTCCACGGCATCGGCTTCCAGCCCGCGCAGCATGGGTGCCAATTGGTTCTGGATCACAAGATAGGCCATGCCGGGATGCGTGTAGGCGGAGCCCACCCCGGTCCGACCGTTTTCCAGGTGCACGAATGCCAGTGTGGTGAGGCGGCCCGTGCAGATGCCACCCCCGTACCGGAAGCGGTGTTCGGGCGCATAGGCAAAGTGCAAATTGACGGTTTCGATGGCTTCGATGCGATTCATAACAGGTTTGATACCGGATGGACCGGCGGTACCACCCCCAGACAGGGCAAAACACCACACCCGAACATTGGGACTCCGGATCATTGTAAATGACCCGGATTGTGCTGATTCCGGTGTTCACTATAATGGACGGGCCCATCACACTTGCCGGTGGAAGCCGGAGTGGAGATGGACTCGGCATCAGTTTTCCCAAGGAGCTACCAAAATGCATGCACTCTCTCGACGCAGATTTCTGCAATGGAGCGGGATGGGCATCGCGGGCCTGTCCCTGGCGGCCTGTACCGTTGCACCTTTGCCCACCGGCGAAGGCGGAGCCGCACCGGAACCGGCCCAGCTGCAAGCCAATATCGCCTTCACGCAGGCCGATTACGGTCTGCAATACCAGACTATCGAAAAATGGCGGGATCTCTTTGAAGAAACGCACGCCGGAATCACCGTGAATCTGGCCTTTGTAGACTGGTCCGAACATCACAGCAAGATGCTGGTACTGGCCGCTGCCAACGAACTGCCGGACTTCATTGAAGTGCAGGCCAGTCGCTCCCTGCTGTGGATTATCGAAGGGGTCTTTCTGGAAATCGATCAGTTTGTGTCCATGGACGACTCGTTCGACATGGACGACTTTTTTGCCGGGGTCATGCCCTACTATCAATGGGACGGCAAGACCTATGCGTTGCCGTACGACCACGGCCCCATTATCCTGGGATACAACCAGACGCTGTTTGAAGAACGGGGCATCGGCCTGCCCACCGCGGACTGGACGTTTGACGACTTGAGGGCGGCCGCCGTAGCCTTTGCGCAGGCGGAGGATACGTGGGGCTTCAGTGGCATGCCGCGCAGCTGGCTCCTGGAACCCAGCTACCTGAAACCCTGGGGCGCTACCCTGTTCAACGCTGACGAAACGGAAGTCACGATTCATTCGGAGGAAGCGATCGAGGCATTGCAGTGGTGGGTCGACCTGCGTTTTGAAGACCAGGCAATTCCCAGCCCGGCCCAGTCCGAAGTGCTGGCCACGGCCGGGGGCGATTTCGTTTCCGGCAAAGTGGCCATGACCACGGTGGCCCCGTGGACAGCCCCCACCTGGAATGCCCTGGCCAACTTCGAGTGGGATGTTGCCGCCTGGCCGGCAGGACCGGCGATCCAATCCACGGCGGGACTGGGCAGCGGATACGGCATCACCAAGAATACCGAGCATCCGGAAGCGGCCTGGCAATGGCTCCGCTGGATGACCTCCAGCGAGGGACTGTCCTTTGTATGGGCCGCCACGGGAGCCTCTACTCCACCCCGCAAATCGGTGTTTGACGTATATTTTTCGGCTCCGGGCATTGCCCCCAACGCAGCGGCTTTCCTGGAGGCCATGGACACTTACATGGACATAGGCCGCCCGGTCAGCCCTTATGGCGCAGAGTTCACGGCCATTCGCGATCGGGAAATGGACCTGATCAACAATGGTCTCAAACCCGTGGCAGAAGCCTTGGCGGACATGAAGCAGGACGGGGATCCGATCCTGGCGCAGAACGCGGAACTCTACAGCAGCTAGAGAGCGCGGCCAGGGCACTCCGTCCTGTGGCGAGGGGGCCCTTGATGGCCCCCTCGTCCTTACAGCGAACGCCCATCAGACCGGTCAAGAGGCAGTCTGGGATGTATGCTTTGCTTCCCTGTCCCTTGATGGCCGGTGCCGCCTTGCTGGCTGCGTCACACCCTGCCCGCAGGTACCGACATTGACCCGGCGCGAACGCAAAGAAACCATCGAATTCTATATCGGGATCGCGCCTTGGCTCATTGGCCTGGTGTTCTTTACCGGCGGCCCGATTCTGGCGTCATTTGTCATCAGCTTCACGAAATGGCGTCTCCTCAGTCCCCCCGAATGGATTGGTCTACAGAATTACCTCGGGATGTTCCAGGATGAAGGAACCCGCGTATCCCTGGGCAACACGCTCTTTTATACGAGTCTGAGCGTGCCTCTGGGCCTGGTGACCAGTCTCTTTGTAGCGCTCCTGCTCAACCAGCGGGTCCGCGGTTCCAACTGGTTTCGCACCCTGTTTTACCTGCCCACCGTTACCTCCGGTGTCGCTATGGCTCTCCTGTGGCTGTGGTTGCTCAATCCGGAATTCGGTCTGGTCAACTTGGCCTTGGGACTCCTGCGCATCCCAGGACCGGCATGGCTGCAAGATCCACATTGGGCCAAGCCCGCCTTGGTGCTGATGAGTCTCTGGACCATCGGCACGGGCATGGTGATTTTCCTGGCCGGGCTCCAAGGCATGCCCCAGCACCTGTATGATGCAGCCAAGATAGATGGTGCCAACCAGTTGCGGGAATTCTGGCATGTGACCATTCCCATGTTGACCCCTACGATCTTCTTCGTCATGGTGACATCCATCATCGCTTCCTTTCAGACCTTCACCAATGTCTACGTCATGACCAAAGGAGGACCGGGATGGTCTACGCTCATGTACGGTCTCTACCTCTACAACAACGCGTTTGAATATCTGAAAATGGGATTTGCCTCGGCCATGGCCTGGGGGCTGTTCCTGGTCATTCTGATCCTGACCCTGCTGCAACTGCTGGGCGCCCGGCGCTGGGTCTACTATGAAGGGGATATCCGGGGCCGGGTATGATGGTCGGCTTCGCGGGCCGGGGGACACCGGGTGGGATACTGCGCCGCGTGCTCATCTACCTCTTGCTGATCATAGGGGCCATCCTTTTTACTGCGCCCTTCCTGTGGATGCTGAGTACATCGTTCAAGGCCCCGGAGCTGGTCTTTACACAGCCGCCGCAGCTGCTGCCCAACCCCTTTCAACCCCGGAATTATGTTGAGGGATGGCAGAGACTGCCCTTCACCCGCTTTGCCTTGAACACAATCCTCATCACGGGACACAACGCGGTGATGGACACCATGGTTTCGGCGCTGGTGGGGTTCAGCTTTGCCCGCCTGCGCGCGCCGGGCAAGGATTATCTCTTTGTACTGGTGCTGGCTACCATGATGGTGCCGTACGAAGTGACCCGGGTGCCTCTTTATATTCTGTTTTCACGGCTGGGCTGGGTGAACACGTTCCTGCCCCTGATGCTGCCCACCTGGTTTGGCTGGCCCTTTTTCATATTTCTGATGCGGCAGTTCTTCACCACCATCCCCTATGAACTGGACGATGCAGCCCGGATGGACGGCTGCCACAGTTTCCGCATTTTCCTGCGCATTCTGCTGCCCCTGTCCAAGCCGGCCTTGGCCGCCGTGGCCATCTTCTCGTTCGTCGCCAACTGGAACGATTTCCAGGGGCCTCTCATCTATCTGAGCGACATCAATCAGTACACGCTGGCCCTCGGCCTGCGAATGATGCAGGGCGGGCGCTTTATCTATATCCACCAGGTGATGGCGGTGTCCATCGTTTCAGTATTGCCGCTGCTGATCATCTTCTTCTCGGCCCAGCGCTACTTCATCCGCGGGGTGACTCTCAGCGGTATCAAGGCCTGACAGGAGACTATGTCCATCCAGGCTCTTGCAGACTGCTGCGTCTTGCTGCACTTAGCATAATTGTACATTGCACACAGATTAGGCGACCCAGCTCGCCATGCTGTGTATCGGCATTGGAAAAACCCGTTCTGCACGCAACCCCAACTGCGCGATACCCCAATAGACAATGCAGGAAGAAGGTGCGGGAGGGACAAGCAAGATCATGTTTGATGATCTGATTGCGGTGCTGTCGAGGCTCAAGGAAAGGAGAAGCATCCACGCATCCATCCTCATGGAAAATGAGGCCTGTACCTGTAAGAACCCTTGTCGATCCTCTGCTTACAGTGTTGGGTTGGGATACATCCAATCCTGCACTGGTAATCCCCGAATACAGGATTGCAGGCATGTTCGCAGACTATGCTCTGAAGCGTCAGGAAGACGAAATTCCCCTGGCCATAATAGAGGCCAAAAAACTGGGTTCTCCCCTGGAAAGCAAGGAAATCCACCAGATGGTGACTTACGCCAGTGTGGCTGGGGTTCATTACGCTGGCCTGACCGATGGTGACCACTGGCAGATCTATGACGTTTTTAGACCGGTTCCACTCTCCGATCGATGTGTTTTGAACATTTCGATAGCAGAAGATCCGGAACACCAATGCATTTTGAAATTGCTTCTGCTTTGGCACTCCAATCTGGTCTCTCACGAATCAGTCGAGGCCAACAGTCCCTTGTTGGGGGACACGCGTAAAAAGACTCCTGTACCCAATGACAATGGCCCTCCACATGAGCAAACAGAGGACCAAAAGTACTGGGTCCCGCTTGCAGAAAGCGGTGTGTCGGCTGGCGACAGCCCCCCAGAACTCTTGCGGTTTCCCGATGGCAAGGAAGTTTCCATGAGAAAGTGGGCCAATCTCCTGCCAGAGGTTGTCACATGGTTGGGGGAAGAGAATCTGCTGAAAGAGATCCCTTTCCTACCAAACACGAGAAGCAGCAGATACATCCTCAACAAGAGTCCCGTCCATCTTTCTGGCACAGCATTCCGTAGACCAAAGAAGATAAGAGTCAATGGAAGGGACTTGTATGTCGAGTGTAACCATGCTGCACCACAGATGATTCGACTGGCAATATCACTGCTTCATCATCACAATGTGGATCCTATGAAATTGCGGATACGGCTTCACAGGCAATGACGGCATTCGGGATTTCCTGGCACTGAATCTTGTATTGCGCCCACTTGGTGAGCCACTGCTGTTCCAGCGGTATCACGAGCATGGCTGCCATGCTGGCGCGTGACAGAAACGCAAGCCGATAATGGAAGCACTGGGGGTGCGCTACACGCTCAAGTCTGACTGCAGCGGATCCGGACAACGGGCGTTGGAAGGTGGAGCTGTTTTCTTGATTCTGACGCACAGGGGTGTGGGCGCAGGAATCTGTGGAAAGCCCTGTTCAAACGAAAGAACATCATTACGGTGTCCGACTTGATGCTGTCGTTACTGGATACCCGTCTTACTGCAACGGAGATTCGGTCCTACAGGCAGAGCAAGTACATGTCCTTCGCAGACAAGCTGAGGTTGCGCTACGGGCAGGATGCGAGAGTGCCATGAAATGGAGATCGTCCGCTGGAATTGCCATGATTCTGAAACTGGCCGATTTCTTGGGCGTAGTGCCGTTTGGATGGTCGGTTTCTGAGCTATGCAGAACTTGGTACTTGTACGCTGATTGATTCATTGGAACAAAACTCTTGCCGCAGGAACAAGTAAGTCAGGAATGGAAATTACCATAAGAATGACCTAACGAATCCAGGTAACTGTACCGGCGGCAGTGCGACGGATCCTCGGCCTTCAGGCCAGAGAGCCTGTGACATTCAGAATTGAAAACGGGGAGGTACGACTGAGCCCTGCTGCCTTCACATTGGAAACAGCCTACGGATCCGTGCCGCACATCAATAAGGTGAAATCGAGGAGGCACTTCAGAGTGCCGCGTTAGACAAGGCCGATCAAACTTGTACGGGAATTAGCGAACTCATGAAATTTCTGGACACCAATGCCATCCTAAGGTATTTGACTCGGGATAATGAGGAAAAAGCAGAGGCCTACCATGAATTCCTGCAAAGAGTCCAGATGGGAGAGCAAGGTTTGTTCACATGCGAATCCATCATTGCGGAGGTGATTTATGCACTCTCTTCTCCACGCCAATACCGGCTGAGCCACCAGGAAATAAGAGAGTGGCTGTGCATCCAAAGCTGTCCGATATTTCCCTCATTCAGAGAGCAGGATTCAGGAAGTCCCAATACGGCAGTGCAAACCGGACAATTCCTTGAGCACAAGCCAGGGGAAGTCCCGAAATAGTACAGGTGGCATCCATGGCGACCGAACATTCTTGTCTTCATGACAGACAGCAGCAGGCCGACGTCATACGACCGAATCATCCTTGCCTGACACCCCATGCCGATGCTTTGGCCAAGGAAGGGCTGCACTTTACGTCAACCTATTGCCCCACAGTGTATTGCTGCCCGTCGCGTGCCACATTCATGTCGGGACTTTTCCCCAACGGTGAAGAGCGTTCTCAATGGAAACTCCCATGACCCATGAACAGGATATACCCAATTCTGTGTACGTATATAAGTCCCAATATCCATACTAACACCATAATTGCCGATATTCGGATATGGGGACCAAAGGAAGCTTGGGACGTGTGTACCGATGATGCGCCGTTGCCATTGCAGGATGGGACATGATATCGCCTAGTGCCAGTTTGTCCGGGCGGCGGGCCACCATAGGGCCAGGGCTGTTGTAAGACAGCCAGGATGCCAGTGTACCTTAGTGTCGGCGGAGTTTTTCATCCAACCGAAAGTGTAGCAAGGGGGTCAAGAGCCGCGTTCCCTCTGTACACGCGTCACACGCACGGCCCAATCGCGGTGGATACCTGGCAAGAGGTCCCGTGCGGTGCGGAGGGCCAGAGTGAGCACCCAAGCCGCCGCACTCGCGTTCCACTCGGGTAGCGTGGCGGCCAGACCTTGACTCGCGGGCACCAGATTGCGAATGGGGGCTTCGGCCGGGATCCGGATCCGGTGCCGGGCGGGCAGGGTGACCACGGGGCCGAATGCAAATGAACGATCGCCATCCTCCGGGGGCGGGAACGGGAAGTGCACAGGAAGCACGGTCACAGGGCCCTGGGCCCAAGTCTGGTCGAAGGCGAGATGCGCCTGGGACCAGACCGGCCGGGACAGGTTGAACCAGTTTTCCGGGAAGAGCTCTTTCGTTTGACCGGGCCCAGGAAACCGCAGGTTGTCTATCGACACCTGCAACCCTGTCAGCGTCATGGTCCCGAAACGGCGAAGGGCATCGTCCAGGCACTGTCCCAAGGCAGGCAGGGCACCCAGGGGATTCACAGCCCCATTCTCTATGCCGACCTGCGCCCAGCCGATCCGCGCGGAGGCGTCCCCGGCGGTCAATTCCGCCTCGTACATGTTCCAGAGCAAAGGGCGTTGCGCCAAGTATGACCAGCCCATCAGTTCCGCCCGCGCGTGAAACACGCTGTACAGATCTTCGGCCTCGGTATCGATGACGGCGGTACCCGGCATCAGCCGGCCAAAGGCTTCCAGAAAAACCGTGGTGTGCATATTGCCAAGGTGTGGAGGCCGCCTATCTGTTGTGAACAGAACCGTAGTGTTCACGTTGTACCTTCCCCCGCCTCCTGTCTCAGGCACATGGCAGCGATGACCGTTGTGATTGTGTAGAACGATATCTCAATTGGGGGTAGCAGCTGGTATAGATTTTGTTACGGGCCCTGAAGGGGGATCCCACATATCTACGCTGGCTTCCAGCCGGGTGATGTACATGGTCAGGTAATTTCCCGGTGGCAACTGGATGATCACGAATGTGGTAACGCTCAGCAACAGCACAATCATGTACATGAAACGCTGCAGCGTGTACGTGATCACGGCACTTGTCTCTGCCCGCGGGCAAGCCACGTATCAGGGAAATCTCCGGACCATGGGAGGGTGTGTGCTCTCAAGGCCCGGAGTCTGTCCCATGTTTACTTCCAATGAAACTGTTCGGACAATTCCATCAGGGAAATATGATAGTACTCCCGTTCTTAGGCCACAGCAATATTGCCCAATCCCTGGTTGTAGATGAAAGGTTGGGGCACACTGGCCACGGTGCCAATGTTCCACACATTTTCCTTGTGACTTTCAAAGATCTCGATGCCCCAGACGCACCTGATCCTCTTCCGTGGTGGCAGCCTGGAGATCCCGGCAGAGCTCCACCAGCCTGACGGCTTCGGGATCCTGGGGTTCCGTACCGCCCTCGCCTTGGGCGTTGTACGTTCCGGGCTGTTTCCCATCTCAATAAACGCAACACTCTGAAGGCAGACCGCAATAGTCACGGTACCGCCATTTGGAGATAGGATTCAGGGACCCTCAAAATGCGGCAGTGCAATCCAGCGAGACAGTTTCCCAACAGCACAGGAGGCATCCGTTGCGACCGAACATTCTTGTCTTCATGACAGACCAGCAGCAGGCCGACGTCATACAACCGGATCATCCTTGCCTGACGCCCCATGCCGATGCGTTGGCCAAGGAAGGGCTGCACTTTACGTCAACCTATTGTCCCACAGCGCATTGCTGCCCGTCGCGTGCCACATTCATGTCGGGACTTTTCCCCAGTCGACACGGGATTCACAACAATGTCAATACCCAAACTGCGATCAATTTCGATCTGAATAAAGGCGTGACTACCTTTGCCGAGCATCTCAAGGCAGCCGGATATCGCATGCCCTTTACCGGCAAGTGGCATGTGTCGGCGCATGAATCTGCCGCGGACCGCGGCTGGGATGTGCTGGATCCGCCGCACAGCGTCCGCTCTTTTTGGCCGCGGGACCTTGACCGCTGGTCACAGGAGGCCTTTGCAGAGAAGACTGCTCCCCGCACGCCCGGACATGTGCAGCGCCCCGGATGGGGCGACTTCGAGCTGTACCGCACGCTGGACGATGTGGGAGCACGCGCGTACGAAGGCCTGAACGACTTTCAGGTCACTCAAAGAGCGATCCGGTGGCTACGGACTGAAGCGGCGCAGGAAGATACTCCGTGGATGTTGTGGGTAGGCACCATCGGCCCCCATGATCCTTTCAATGTGCCTGCCCGATACCGAGATCTGTATGACACCGGCTCGATTGCCCTGCCGCCCAGCTACGGTGACACCCTGCAGGACAAGCCGGCCATCTACCAACGCCAGAGGCGGCAATTGTGGGATCAGCTGACAGCCGAGGAAGTCCGGGAATCCATTGCCCACTACTGGGCCTACTGCACGATTCAGGATGCCATGCTGGGCGAAGTACTCGCCGCCCTGGACGACACGGGCCAGGCCGATGACACTCTGGTCATTTTCCTGTCCGACCATGGAGACTACTGCGGGGCTCACGGGCTGTATCTCAAGGGTGTGCCCGCTTTCCGCGAGGCCTACCATGTACCCTGCATTGTGCGCTGGCCCAACGGTCTGGTCAATCCCGGCAGGCGCGAAGACAGCCTGATCTCGCTTGCGGATTTTGCGCCCACTTTTCTTGAATTGGCAGGCATCCCGGCAACACAAAGACCAACAGGGTCCAGTCTGGTGCCTTTTCTGGAGGACCGGACGCCAGCTGGATGGCGGACCTTCCTGTGCACCCAGCTGAATGGGGTAGAGCTGTACTACACCCAGCGTGCTGTCTTCAATCACACCCATAAATATGTCTTCAACGGATTCGATTTTGACGAATTCTACGATCTGGAGCGGGATCCCCATGAAATGACCAATCTCATAGATGATCCAGTATATGAAAGCATCCGCCGGGAACTGATACATGCCCTGTGGACATTCGCGGCGCAGGAAGAAGATCACATCTTCAATCCCTACGGCACTGTGGCGTTGATGCCCTATGGTCCTGCCCTGGCCTTGGGTACATGAGACTTGCCCAGCCGGTAGGGCCCAAATCGACCGCGCAGTACAATACAGCCAAGGCGCGGTGGGTCTGTCAAGGCCTCTGCTGCCGACATGGTGCCACTCGCCTGTTGGTCCGCCCGAAGTCGGCCACAGGCCGGAAGAATGGCTGCAGCACTCAGGAGGAAATCAGGTGGAAATGGCATACACAGAAACTCCCCGTGTTTCCGTAGAGGATTTGTCCTTTGATGTCCGCAACCTGGACGTGTCCCGTGCCGCTGCAGTATTTGCGGAACAGGGGACCTTGGTGGTCCGGGGACTTCTGGAAAGCCATATCCCCGCCGTCAAGCGTGACATCATGCAGACAGTGGCCGAATCCATTGCCACGCTGGATCAGGCCACGCGTTCCGAAGTCGGTTGGAACACGCCCAATGGATCCCTGTTCATTCCCGCCCCTCCAGGATATGACCGCGAGCAGCAAATCATGGTCGTGGCGGTCAACTATCACAACAGCGCGGCCTTCCTGCATTCCGCGCTGGATGAACGCATGCTGGATATAGTGGAAGCCATTCTGGGTCCCAACATCGAAACGTACAACGCAGGACAAGTGTTGGTCAAAGAGCCTGTCGGCGGTCACCCCAAACATTTACATCAGGATTCGGCCTATTTCGAACACAGGTATCTGGGACCGGTAGGCGTGCTGACCTATTGCGTCGACACCAATGTAGCCCGGGGTGCCTTGCATGTCGTTCCGGGGAGTCACCGGCTGGGACAGCTGGACCACATTGATACATTCTCGCATTTGGGTCTGGACGAGCATGAGTGGCCATGGGAAGCCGCTCTGCCCATTGAAGGGAAGGCCGGCGACGCCATATTCTTCCATGTCAAGACAATCCATGGCTCCAAACCCAACTACACTGATGTAGCGCGGCCGGCTTTTATCCATCGCTACCGCCGTCCTGATGATTATGTCATTGCAACCGGCACAACGGTCCGGAACCGGCGCAACGTGGAACATGGCGAAACGACCCAGACCCGAGGGCTCATGGTGCGGGGCATTCGGGTAGACGCCAATCCCGCAGCGTGAGACGACACCCATGTCTAGAGTCCCATAAAAAAGGGGCATGTAGGCCAACCTTACATAGCCCAAAGGTGTGCTGGCCAGGGCGTCTCATCCAGCAGGTGACGACTTTACCCACTGCCGCGGCGGTGCCCAACGATCATTCGACGCCTATTCCTCACAGGAGGCCATATTGTCCAGAATTTTCGACAACCTCAGCCCAGGCGCCAATCTGGCCTCAGCGCTGCAAGAAACTCTCGCCATCTCCAATCGGGCGGATTTCTGCGTCGGCTACTTCAACCTGCGGGGCTGGGGCGACCTCGCTCCCTATGTAGACCGTTGGAACCTGGAAGAGGGGCCGTGTCGCGTTCTCATCGGGATGATGGACTCCAATGAAGAACCCAAGGATGCCTTGGGGCTACACGACAGCCCGCCAAGTATGGACAATACCACCGTGCACCGACAGTGGGCCGAGCAATTTTTGCGCCAGCAGTTGGCTTCGGGGCTTCCCAACACGGACGAAGAGGGGCTTCATTGCCTAATCGAACAGCTCAACCAAGCGGCGCTTCATCGCCTAATCGAACAGCTCAAGGCCAAGCGAGTCATCGTCAAGCTGTTTCTGCGCCACCAGTTGCACGCCAAGCTGTACCTGCTGTTCCGGGACGATCCCAACAACCCCATCACGGGTTATCTGGGCAGCAGCAACCTGACCTTCGCTGGCCTGTCGCAGCAGGGTGAACTCAACGTTGACGTGCTGGACCACGACACCACCGGCAAACTCCGGCAGTGGTTTGAAGACCGCTGGAACGACTGCTATTGCATTGACATCACCGAGGAACTGCTGGAAGTCATCAAGGGGAGCGGGGTACGCCCGGACCTCTTGGAGCGGGGAGATATTCCAGAGCCAGACCAGGCCCTCCTGGCGCGGGGAGATACTCCCTTTGGCACTGAAGAAGACATCCCCTTTAACGAAGAAGATCGATACGGCTCTCCATCCGAGACAGACTATGGCGCCTACGCGACCGAAGACCTGGCCTCCGGGGGAGAGCGCGCGCTTGCGCGGCATGCCACGGTGCGCGGCACCGTGGAGGCGGTGCACCCGGACTACATCCAGGTCCGGGTGGACGGGGCCCCCCATGAAGGCCGGATCCTGGAGCGGGAACAGCACAAACTCGACCCCGCGTTGCGCCGGGAGCTGCAGACCCCCGGGTTCCAGCACGATTTCCATGTGCAGCACACGCCGCCCCGCGCGCGGCCCGGGGCCGGATCCTACGGCGCCGCGACGCCGTTCTATGAACTGACGATTTCCGGCCTGTGGTCGGAGGCGGACTGGGCCACGGCGCTGGACGCCCTGCAGTCCGGAGCGCCGCTGACCGCGGTGCCGGTGAATTACAACAAGGGCGGTCTGATCGTGCGGTTGGGGCAGACCCTGGAAGGCTTCGTGCCCAACTCCCATCTCTGGAATACGCCCCGGGAGGCCACACAGCGCGAACAGGCGTTGCGCACCCTGGTGGAGGCAGGGCGGCCCTTGCCGGTCAAGGTGATTGAAGCCAGTCAGGCCAATCGCAAACTGGTCCTCTCCAACACGAAGGCGGAACGGGAACAGCGCAAGCGCAAGGATGCCATCCTGGAAGAGCTGGAAGTGGGTGAGGTGCGCGCCGGTGTGGTGTCCAGTCTGGCCGACTTCGGGGCCTTCGTGAACATCGGCGGCGCCGACGGCCTGATCCACGTCAGCGAACTGAGCTGGTCCATGGTCAACCATCCCTCGGAGGTGCTGAACGTGGGCCAGAAGGTCGAGGTCAAGGTGATCTCGGTGGAGAAGGAGCGCAAGCGCATCGGCCTGAGCCTGCGCCAGCTGCAGCCGCGACCGTGGGACACCCTGGCGGAGCGCTACCGCGAGGGCGATCTGGTGCGGGCGGTGATTACGCGCATCAAGAACTTCGGGGCCTTCGCCCAGCTGGTGGGCGAGCCGGTGGAGGGGCTCATCCACATCAGTGAAATGAGCCACGAGCATGTGGAGCAGTCCAAGCAGGCGGTGGAGCAGGTGGTGACGGTGGGCGAAGAGTACGAGGTGAAGATCATCCGCCTGGACATCCAGCGGCGGCGCATGGGCCTCTCCATCAAGCAGGCCGACCTGGACTGGGATCTGGCCCCGGACGCCGCCGCAGAGGAGGCCCCGACCGCAGTCACGGCCTCCGGGGATTCCGAGAAGACCGTTGCGACACCGGCGGAATCCCCAAGGTCCTGACCGGACGGAGCCAGCTCCGTCCCGGGTCTGCGACCCGGCCGCGCAAGCGCCCCTTGGGCTGTGCCGCAAGCCTGCGAAACGGGGCCCGGAGCGCGGTCCTGCCCTTCAGGGCTTCCGGTGCATTCCCGCGCGGGGGCAGGACCGCGGGTGGTAGGGTGGACTCGCCTGCCCTGTCTTGGGAACTTACTATGCCTAAAAGTACACAGACCCCGGTATATCCTTGTTTACGAAAAAAGACTTCGGCGCGTTTTCGTACCTGGAGGCCGGTGTGGAAGGCCTGATCCACCTCTCGGAAATTGCGCTACCCACGGAGCCCCATCTCCCCTGAGCACCCTTCAGGAAGGCGACCGCGTGGAAGTCAAGATCATCCACATGGATGTGCCCCCCCCCCCCCCCCCCCCCCCCAGCACATGGGCCTGAGCCGCGCCCAAGTGCTGTAGCCCAGTCCCCGAGCCTGCAGGACCGGAGGCGGTGGAGTCCGAGACTGCCCAGCGCGCGGTCTGCGGAGCCTTGAAATCCAGCAGCCACTTTATCGAGTGCCCACTGGTCACGATCACGCGGCTGGCCCGCGGCCGGCCTGTTCTCCGGTGCCAACCAGCTTGTGGCCCATTCGCACAGGTCCTATGCGAATGGCCTGCTGGGATTCACGCAGGCGGAAATCCACTCGTCGCCCGGGGCGGCCCTAGTAGCGCAGGACGCCCATCACCTGGACTGTACCCCAGAAGATCTATACGCATCACTGGCAAGGCAGTACAATGGCTACCATTTCGCGACAGGACAGGAAGCGGTCTACAACCCCTATACGCTGACCGGATGTCTGGAGGAGCTGGCCCAACCCGACGCGGCCATGCCCTGAAGTCTGGAACGTTTGCCGCGCAGCTGGATCCACACGGACACACCCAAGCTGCTTTTGCGGGATCTGCTCGCTCGCCGCCTGCAAGATCTGCCGATCCTGGAGGGACAGCACGGTCCTGGCCCCCAGTCCTTTTCGATGCCCGCCAGCCCGATCTCGGGGTTCTCCTGTTTCAGGCCGGCTATCTGACGCTGGATGCTGCGGTGTTCCCGGCCCTGACCTTCCCCACCGCGCAGTGCAGGCAGCCTGTGCCGAATCCCTGGGGGAATGGCACCCGGACACGGCACCGAGATGGCTGGAGCATCCGACCCCACTCGCCCCCAGGGCGATACAGTGGCAGAGATGACCTACTGCGACAGGACGCGGACGCCTTGCACCATGTAGTGGACAGTTGCATGGCGACTGTGCTGACAACAGGCCCTGCAGGCACGGGACAGAAATCAGCGATTCATACCATGTAATAACGTAATAATGGTCCGGAACTGGCGCAGCGTGGGAACATGGCGAAACACTCCAGACCCAAGGGCTCATGGTGCGGGACATTCGGGTGGACGCCAATCCCACAGCATGAGCCATCCCAGGTCCGTCGCTGTCATCACCATCCAACCCCCTTGCCACAGAGAGGATCACCCTGCAGTGGACCTCTGCGGCTCATTCTGACCGGTGTTCGCCGCCACGGTCATCTTCCGCAGGATGTCAACCGAGAATCCCGGCCCATGGCGACGGCGACCTGCCCAAGCGGATCCGGAGCAAGGATCCCGTCCCGCCGCAGCGGAGACATGCGGCTATACTCCTCATATCCAACATATCGGTGCCTTGACATCGGCATCCGGATTTGAACTGGGCGACCAGACGCTTCGGCAGTGCAGCTTGCACGGCATAGACTCCAGGGGAACAGGCACTGCACGCGACCGCTTGATGAGGTGGGTGAAACAGTATGAGGACCAGTGCTGGCCCATCGGCCGCGCGGCCCGAGACAGAGACATAGATCGCATGATCCCTCAGTTGCCGTTTGGCAATGACGACTTTGTCCACATCCAGACACATGCCAATGCCCTGTATGTGGACAAGACGCGCCGCATTGCGGATTTGTTCATGCAAACCCAAGGGCACAGTCCGCATCTGTTTCTCGCGCGACCGCGGCGTTTCGGCAAGACCCTGCTGCTGTCCACGGTCGAAGCCTTGTTTCAAGGCCGCCGGGACCTGTTTGCGAATACGTGGATCGGCCAGGAGGGGCATTGGGATTGGGAGGAGCGCACGCGACCAGTGCTGCGCCTGAATCTCGATGTGCGGGATCTGCATACGCCGACGGCCGTGCGGACAGAATTGACGCGGCGCGTACGGGCACAGGTCCGGCGCCATCGCCTGCCGCAGCTGCCCGTGACCGCCGACGCCCCCCCGGCTGCATGGCTGGAGGAGATCGTGTACGGCCTGTGGGAGGACGCCGGACGCCGAGTCGTGGTGCTGGTAGACGAATACGATACAGCCCTCACGGAGAATCTGGACCGGCCCGACGTGCGGGAGGACATACTGGATGTCCTGCGCGCCTTCTACGGGGCCTTGAAGTCCAGCAGTCGCTTTATCGAGTGCACGCTGGTCACGGGCATCACGCGGCTGGCCCGCGCCAGCCTGTTCTCCGGTGCCAACCAGCTTGTGGACCTTTCGCACAGGTCCCGTGTGCATGGCCTGCTGGGATTCACGCAGGCGGAAATTCACTCGCCGCCCGTGGCCGCCTTGGTGGTGCAGGGCGCCCATCACCTGGACTGTACCCCGGAAGATCTGTACGCGTCGCTGGAAAGGCAGTACAACGGCTACCGCTTCGCGACAGGACAGGAAGCGGTCTACAATCCCTACACACTGGCCGGGTGTCTGGAGGAACTGGCCCAACCCGACGCGGCCATGCACTGGAGTCTGGACCGTTTGCCCAGCAGCTGGATCCACACGGGCACGCCCAAGATGATGCTGCGGGGTCTGCGCGCCCGCCGCCTGCAAGACCTGCCCGTCTTGGAGGGACAGGACGCACGGCCCTTGACTCAAGTTCCTTTCGACACCAGCCGACCCGATCTCGCGGCTCTCCTGTTTCAGGCCGGCTATCTGACGCTGGACGCCGCGGTGCCCCCGGCCCTGACCTTCCCCAACCGCGAAGTGCAGGCGGCCTGTGCCGAATCTCTGGTGGAATGGCTCTCGGACACGGCGCCGACATGGCTGGAGCACCCGACGTTCCCCCTTGCCCAAAGGGCGGCACAGTTGCAGGATGCCCTCCTGCGACAGGACGCGGACGCCTTGCGCCACGTAGTGGGCAGTTGCATGGAGGCTGTGCCGCTTGTTCTGCATCGGTTTGGCAGCCCGCAGACCCATCCCTATGAACCGTTCTATCAGGCCTTGCTGCATGTTATGTGCCAATTCCTGGACCTTCCCTTGGCGGCGGAATTGCAGGCGGGACGGGGCCGCGCAGATCTGGCGCTGGAATTGCCGGGACGCATCTGCTTGCTGGAGTTGAAGGTAAACCGTATCCCCGAGGCCGCCCTGCGGCAGGCGTTCGGGAACTTCTACCCTGCCGTCTATGGCACCCGCTCCCTGCCCGTGACAATCTGGGGGCTGCAATTCGACCGGACCGCGTGTACACTGCAAGCCTGCCGGGCCTGGGATCTGGGCCGGTTCGACCTCACAGCAGGGCACTGGGAGAACGAGCCTTTTGACACCCCGCTGGCCGAGTTGCGCCGATGGCCCGAAAAGGCACGCCAGACGTATGTGCGCGAGACACCTCTGCAGAAACCCGCCTCATCCGCTTCTGTATAGGAGCGGAACGCTCCTTCCCATAAAGACGGTCCGGCCCGGTGCCCGTGAGCAAAACAAGTGCAGTCTGTTGCACTCACGATTGTCGTTGAAGCCAAGTCCCCGGGAGCCAGCTCAATGAGGCATCCCCTGGGACTGCACACGCGCTTCAGGGTGTCTCGACACGGCTGCTGCCGTCTACGTAAGACTCAGGTGTTGAGACACCGTTGAGATGCGCCTGCTGTCGTCTTGCTGGTTCGCCCAAGACGTCCACTGATTGGCACCCTGGTTTGGGGTCAGGGGACGACCGCGGGGAGACATGTGCAGTGGCCCCGCCAGACCGGCATGCCCCCGGTCTGGCCCAAGACAGCCAGCCGCGCTGCCACAGTTTCCATGCCGACAGCTGACAACAGGCCCTGCCTGCCCTGTGCAGGCTGTGGGACGGCCGCGCTGGCACGGGACAGAAACCAACGGTTCACACAATGTAATGCTGAAAGGTCGGCATGTATTCCCGATTGACCGCAAACATGTCGTTGACCATGCTCCGAATTTCCCGCAGGGAAAGCACGGCCGCAGACAGGGGATCATGGGCTATGGCCTGGTAAATCAGCGTGGGGTCCCCCCGTAGGATGCCTTCCACGGCCATTTCCTCGATTTGCGCGCTCAGTCCCGTCAGCATGGCGCACGGGGCCGGAATGGAGCCTACCCGGACCGCTTCCAGTCCGGCAGTACTGGCCCATACCGGCACCTCCACACAGGCCTGCGGCGGCAAATTGTCCACCAGGCCGTCGTTGGGCACGTTGCCGTTGAACTGGAAGGGCTCGCCGCCCTGCACTGCATGCATGATGAACGCGGCATATTCGTGGCCCCGTTCCAGTTCTATCGGGGTGTCTGCGGCAAACCAGCGCTTGGCGTCCTCCTTCCAGGAATCCGCCCGTTCCCGATACCGGTTCAGGACATAGGCGTATTCGCCCGGGTTCCAGTTGGTGCCGTGGGTGCAGTATCGCTCGATCAGATCACCGCGCTTGCGGAACCACCAGTTGTACTCGCTGTTGTGGCCACTGGATTCCGTAACATAGTAGCCCAGTGCCAGGTACATCTCGTTGCGCACCTGTTCCTGGTTGTAAATATCCTTGTTTTCCGTAATGGCCTTGTGGATGAGGGGATACGCATCCTCCCCCCGGTACGTGAATTCCTTGTACCAGGCCATGTGGTTGATACCCGCGCACGTATAACGGATGTCCGCCGGATCCGCGTCGATCCAGCCCGCCAGCATGGCAGCCGTGCCCTGTACGCTGTGGCACAGACCGGTCAGGGCAATGGACGTTTCCAGGCTCATGGCCCGGCACAGCATGGCCATGGGGTTCGTGTAGTTCAGCATGAGCGCCTGGGGACACAGCCTTTCCATGTCCCGGGCGATCTCCAGCATGACGGGGAGGGTACGCGCGGCCCGAAAAATCCCGGACGGTCCGCGGGTGTCGCCAATGTTGGTGTCCACGCCATACGTCATGGGAATCTCGATATCATGGCGAAAGACTTCAGGGCCCCCGACCAGGATCGTGACAACCACGAAATCGGCATGCCGGAGCGCCTCTGCCCGGTCCCGGGTCGCGTGCACCCGTGCCGGATAATGGCCCAGGGCCACAATACGGCGCACGGCCCGGTTGGCAAAGTCCAGCCGCTCGGCGTCCACATCCATGAGCCACAGGTCGGCATCCTGCAAGGTATCGAAAGTCAGGACATCCCGGATCAGCTTGCGGGTAAATCCCAGACTGCCGGCTCCGATGAACGCGATTTTGACGGCCATTGCTGTTCCTTGTCTATGTGAATTGGGGCAGCCACTGGGCTTGGGCTTCCAGCATTTCGTCCACCAGATAATGCAGCTGGGGCAACGTACCGACCGCGGCGCTCAGGGGATCCAGCAACACGGCATGATGCACGGCATCCGGGTTCCCGGTCAGGGCGGCTTCGACCACCAGTTCCTGTACATTGATGTTGGTGCGATTCAGCCCCGCCAGCTGGACGGGATAGTCTGCCACCACACAAGGCTGAATACCGCTGCTGTCCACCAGACAAGGGACTTCGACACAGCAACCCGGGGGCAGCGCAGACATCAGGCGGCGATTCGGCACGTTGCCGTTCACCTTGCAGGGCACGTTGGTCTCGATCGCTTCGATAATGCCGACCCCATACTCGTGGCTGCGTTCCGTCAGCAGTTCGCTGGTCACCACTTCATCGAATTCGGAATTGTACTGGGCCAGACGGTCAATGCATTGGCGCAGATAGCCACCGGTCCGCCCAAAGTCGTACCAGCCCCGACTCTCGTCCGTGAACGTGGGGGCCAGCTGCTTCTCCACCATCGTTTTGGTCTTGCGGAAATACGGCAGATATTCGCTGGCGTGGCCGCTGGATTCAGTGACGAAGTACCCGAAGTGATTCATCATTTCGATGCGGACCGGTTCCGCACCGTAAATGCGGGCTTCCTGCACGACTTCCCGGATCCGCGGGTACAGGTCTGTCCTGCCCCGCCGGAACTTCAGAAAAAACGCCTGGTGATTGATGCCGGCACACACGAAGTTGACTTCCGCATACGGCACATCAATCCACGTCGCCAGCATTTCGCTGGTGCCCTGCACGCTGTGGCACAGGCCCACATGCGGCCGCCCCGTGGCCCTGTCGATGGCCCAGCAGTTCATGGCCATGGGATTGACGTAGTTGAGAATGAGGGCATCGGGAGCCACCGCGTCCAGATCCGTGCACAGCTGCAACAGGACGGGAATGGTCCGCAAGGCCCTGAACACACCTCCGGGGCCCAACGTGTCGCCCACACACTGCTCAATGCCGTACTGACTGGGAATTTCAATGTCCAGTTTGAAGGCCTCCAGACCCCCTGCCTGGAACGTGGTGATCACGTAGTCCGCTCCGGTCACGGCTGCGCGTTGATCCAGCGTGGCCTTGATCCGGGCCGGGACCCCCATGCGCTCGACGATCGACGCAACCACCTGCTCCGACTGCCGCAGGCGGACGGGATCAATGTCCATGAGCCGTATTTCACAGTTGGCCAAGGCAGGGGTCAACAGGATATCGCTGCACAGACGCCGCGTGAAGACCAAACTGCCGGATCCAATAAGCGCAATGGCAGGCATGCTTATATCCTTCGGGTAATGGGAGGGCGCGGTCAGGAAAACAAAAACGGCCCCGACTAGGCGTATGCGGCTTCGCGCAAACCCTGAATGTAGCCCAGCGCGTAGAGGCGTCCAATCCGGGAATAGCCCGGCCGGTCATTGTCGTCGCCGGCCATCGTGGGTACATGATCCGGGCGCAGCACGCCTTCATAGCCCACCTCGCGGTACGCCTTCATGCACGCCAGCATGTCGGTTTGGCCATTGTCGTGAAAGGTTTCCACGAACTTTTGGGGAGTCCCCCGCACGTCCCGGAAGTGGACAAAGAAAAGCCGATTTTGCAACGCGAATTGCCGAATGGCACCCGGAATGTCGTCAGTCATCAAGGCAAAGTTGCCTTGGCACAGACAGATGCCGTTCATGGGGCTGGGATGCAGATCCACCAGTTTTTGGAAGTTCTCCACGCTGCGCATGATGCGTCCCATGCCGGCCAGCGGCGAAAGCGGCGGATCATCCGGGTGCATGGCCAGTTTCACACCCGCCTCTTCGGCCACCGGCAGGACGCAATCCAGGAAATAGGCCAGATTGGCCCACAGCGCTTCTTCGGAAATCGTTCCCGCCTCCGTGGTGAGATTGCGTATGGGGTCCAGGTCAAAGCCGGTGACCTGGGCACCGCCGCGGCCGGGCGTGGTTTCGCTGGTGCGGACCCAATTGAGGTAGGGCATCCACTCGTAGCACCAGACCGGTATACCCAGTTCTCCCATGTTGCGGATGAGGTCCATTACGATTTCGATCTCGGCGTCCCGTCCCGCCAATCCGCGCTTGATCCTGTCCATGGGTGGACGACTCTCAATGACTTCCAACGAGAGCTGCTCCGCGGCAAAGGCCTCTTTCACACGCGCCAGCGTCAGCAGCCCCCAAGGCATTTCTTCCTTGCGCGTGGCCCCTTCGTACCGAAAATCAAGGGCACCCACAGCCTTGTCCACACCACATTGCTTGACCATGTCCCAGAGCAGGCTGCGGGGCATGGAGAGAAACTCGGCGATACCAATCATGGAAACTCCAGGATATACAAATGGTGCACCCGGGCCGGCCGGGACGGAGGCTAGGCCGCCAGCTCGCTGACCCTGTCGGCCATTATAGGCTTGAGATAGTGTCCCGTGTAACTGCGGACCGCTTGGGCCACCTGTTCAGGCGTGCCCTGGGCAATCAAATGACCGCCGCGATCCCCGCCTTCCGGTCCCATGTCCAGAATCCAGTCGCAGTTTTTGATCACGTCAAGGTTGTGCTCGATCACGATCACCGTGTTGCCGCGGTCCACCAGCGAATGCAGCACCTGGAGCAGCTTGTTGACATCGTCAAAATGCAAACCGGTGGTAGGTTCATCCAGGATGTACAGTGTGTTGCCCGTGTCCCGGCGGCTCAATTCCTTGCTCAATTTTACCCGCTGGGCTTCGCCGCCGGACAAGGTAGTGGCTGGTTGGCCCAGGCGAATATACCCCAGTCCCACCGCCAGCAACGTATCCAGTTTGGCCTTGATGCGCGGAATTTTGGCAAAGAGCGTGCACGCTTCCTCAATGGTCAGGTCCAGGGCCTCTGCGATGGACACACCGTGGAACTTGATTTCCAGGGTGTCGCGGTTGTAGCGCTTGCCTTTGCATTCCTCGCACTGCACATAGACGTTGGGCAGGAACTGCATCTCGATTTCCTCGATGCCGGCCCCCTTGCAGGCTTCGCACCGGCCGCCCGAAACATTGAAGCTGAAACGGCCGGCCTTGTAGCCGCGGGCCTTGGCTTCCGGCGTGGCCGCGAAAATCTCCCGCAACGGCGTGAACAGCCCTACATAGGTGGCGGGATTGCTGCGCGGCGTCCGCCCAATCGGGCTCTGATCGATGTCGATGACTTTGTCCAGATGCTGATACCCCTCGATGGCGACACACTCCCCCGGCATCGCCTTGGCCTGGTATTTGACCTGGGCCAGGAATTTGTAGAGCACTTCGTTGACCAAAGTGCTCTTGCCGCTGCCACTCACACCGGTGACTACCGTAAACGTACCCAGCGGGAAGCGCACATCCACATTCTGCAGGTTGTTTTCCGTGGCCCCGCGGACATACAGATACTGGCCGTTGCCCGGACGCCGCCTGCGGGGCATCGCGATCCACTTTTCACGGCGGATGTACTGCGCCGTCAGGCTTTCCTTGTGCTGCCGGAAGTCGGTCTGGGGGGCCGAGCAGACCACCTCGCCGCCTTTTTCGCCCGCGCCCGGCCCCAGATCCACGATCCAGTCCGCAGACAGAATCGTGTCTTCGTCGTGTTCCACGACCACTACGGTGTTGCCCAGGTCCCGCATGCCCAGGAGAGTGTCCAGCAGCCGCTGATTGTCCCGCTGGTGCAACCCGATACTGGGTTCATCCAGAATGTACAGTACGCCCATGAGCTGGCTGCCAATCTGCGTGGCCAGACGGATGCGTTGCGCTTCGCCGCCGGACAGAGTGGCTGCAGCCCGGTCGAGAGAAAGGTATTCCAGACCCACGTTGACCATGAAGGTCAGGCGGGCCTCGATTTCCTTCAGCACCTGGTGGCCGATGGCCAGTTCCCGCCGGGACAGCACGTGATCCTGCGGCGGCAAGTGGCCGTTCGCCTCCACCACACCCGCGCGGTTTCCGGGGCGTAGCGTCCGGACCCATTCCACCGCCTGGGCCACCGAGAGACGGCTGACTTCCATGATGTTCGTGTCCGCGATCGTGACTCCCAGGGCCTCGGGACGCAGCCGCTGGCCCTTGCAGGCCGGACAGGGCCGGAAACTCATGTACGCTGCCAGCTGTTCCCGGATATATTCGCTTTGCGTGTCCCTGTATCGTTGGCGCAAGTGCGCCAAAACCCCTTTGTAGGTCGCGTCATAGGGGTAGGTATTGCCATCCTTGTTTTCCAGCAGGACGGTGACTTTCTGCTGGGGCCGGTCGGGCCCCAGCAGAATCAGATCCTGCTGCCGCCGGCTCAGCCGGGCAAAGGGCACATCCATGGGAATCGCTACCTGCTGGCAGAAAGACTGCAGGACCTGAAAGCGCCAACTGAACGTTTCCGCTGTTTCCTCGTTCCGGCGCCGAAACGGCAGAATGCAGTGCTCGTTGAGCGTTCGGCTCTCATCCACCACCAGTTTCACGTCAAATTCATTCTGCATGCCGATGCCGTGGCATTGGGGACAGGCTCCGTGCGGACTGTTGAAGCTGAAGGTGCGCGGTTCTATGGGGTCCAGGCTCAGCCCGCACTCCGCACACGCGAAGTTGCGGCTGTACGTCAGTTCCTGCGGGTGGTCCGGATCGGTCACATCGCAGACCGTCAGGATCCCGTCGCCCAAATTCAAGGCAATCTCAACCGAATCCGTGAGGCGGGTCAAGTCGGTGCCATCCGTGCCTTCCGGCGTACTGGGCGCGCGGATGATCAGCCGGTCGATGACCGCTTCAATTGTGTGATTCTTGTATCTTTCGAGGTCGGGAACCTCTTCGACATCCATCACTGTGCCATTCACGCGCACCCGCATGTAGCCTTGCTGCAGGAGCCGACGCAACTCCGCCTGATGCTGGCCCTTCCGATTCTTGATCCGCGGCGCCAGCAGCAGGAGCCGGCTGCCATCCGGCTTGGCCTGCAGCAGATCCACAATCTGCTGCGGGGTTTGCTGGGAAATGGGAGCTCCGCACTGCGGACAGTGGGGCTGTCCAATGCGGGCGTAGAGCAGACGCAGGTAGTCAAAGACTTCGGTCACCGTGCCGACCGTCGAGCGCGGATTGCGGTTGGTGCTCTTCTGATCAATCGAAATGGCCGGACTCAGACCTTCAATCTGGTCCACATCCGGCTTCTCCAGCAGGCCCAGAAACTGCCGGGCATAGGCAGACAGGGATTCCACATACCGACGCTGCCCTTCGGCGTACAGTGTGTCGAACGCCAGGCTGCTCTTGCCGCTGCCGCTCAAGCCCGTGACCACCACGAACCGATTGCGCGGAATGGTGACATCAATGTTTTTCAGATTATGCTCTCTGGCACCCAGTACCGATATCTCTGTTGAGGCCATGCACCTCCTCCCACATGAGTTTCTGGCTCTTTGTGCCCTTCAGGCGCCTGTGGGCCTGCATGGCACATGCAGGCCCACAGGCCGATCCTGATTTACAAGGCCCTCTAGGCAACCCTGTTGCCTTTCACCTGCGGCTTGAGCAGCCCATAATTGCCGCTCTCCCGTCGATAGACCACGTTAAGATCGCCGGTATCGGCATTCAGGAAGACATGAAAATCATGCTCCAGCATTTCCATGGCCTCCACCGCATCCGCCACAGGCAAGGGAGTAACTTCAAACTCCTTTTCCCGTACTATAAAGCCTCTTTCATCCCACATTTCCAGATCGGCCTCGTCGCCATTCCCGATCGGTGCCGGCATCTGTCCCGGGTCTGCCGCTTTGCCACGGCGGTTCCGACGGCTGCGGCCCTTGAACTTGGCAATCTGTCTTTCCATCTTGTGCACAGCGGCATCAATGGCGCGTAAGACATTGGCCCCTTTGACTTCCGTGCGCAACGTGCGGCCCCGGACATGCATGGAAATCTGCACGCGGCAGGCCCGTTCCGGATTGGCTGTATGGCGTCCCTGCACCTCGCAGTGCGTCCCTGCGGTCGGTGCCAACAGGACCTCCAGCTTTTCCAGTTTCTGGCGAGCATGACCATCAATGTGACTGGTTTCGTATTTTTCAAATCCATGAATGGAAATGTCCATTTCCCCTCCATCTGTTGGCTTGCGCACGGCGGGTCAAACGAATTGCCACATGTGTCAACCGACAGCAAGAGCAACCGGCACCGTGCCGTTGCATCGGATGCCGCATTTTCCGGTTGGGGCAATCCTGTCAGACACTCAAGCAAATACCTCTCCAGTATCTCACGACCATGACCGTTCCCTATTCAATTCCCCTACAATCTGTGCGAGTTTACCATGAAATTCTGTGCAGCAAGTTTATAGCGTCCCTGGGTCACGCCCCCAATTCTGCAGCAGCGCACTCCTTCATTCAAGAGATTCGCGCGGAATTTGCAGATGCCAGCCACAACTGCTGGGCCTTTGTCGCGGGGCCGCCCGGCTCCACGGATCAGGTAGGCTGCAGTGACGACGGCGAACCGCGCGGAACGGCAGGTCGTCCCATGTTGCAAATGCTGCAATACGCGGCGGTAGGCGAGGTGGCGGGAGTGGTAACCCGGTATTTCGGTGGCACCCGGCTGGGCAGAGGCGGCCTGGTCCGGGCCTATGCCGGAAGTATCAAAGCAGCCCTGGCGCAGTTGCCCTTGACCCGCAAAGTTGAATGGACCGAACTGCGCTTTACGCTGGGATATGCCCATCTCGCCCGCCTGGAACACAACCTGCCCCGGTTTGAAGGCCAGATCTCCAGGCAGGAATTCGGCGTAGACGTTCTCTTGCAAGTCACTTTGCCTGTATCCTGCACCGCAGAGTTTCAAAGCTTCTTGCAGAACCTTACCGCCGGACAGACCACAATCGTGAATTGCTCTCGTGCATCTCCAGTGTGACGATCCCCAATGGGGAACCGGGTTGGGTCTGCCAACGTACAATTTCCTGCTTGACGTACCGTGAATTCGTCGCCGGCATTCAAGCGGCTGTGTGAAACAAAGAGATTGAGCTCGCCGGCAACGGGTATCTGCGTTCCTGCCACTCCGGGCATGTGTTATGACCCGCGCCGCCTAATCCCGGTGATTTCACGGATGTCCCAAGACAGATTCCGGGCCCCTGAAGCCGAAAGACAATAGAGGAATAGCGGACAGCTCTTAGGGAGGCATGGCATGCATGTTTTGACCATTGCTGTACAGACACCAGCGGCCGAGACCGTGGAAGTCACCGAAGACACCTGGACGGCAGCACTCTCCCGATGGGCGCACCATCCCTGTTCCGCTGATCTGGTATCCAAGGCTTGTCCAAGTCACCCCGGAAAAAAGATGCAACGGGCGGCTTATCGGTGGAGGACAGGGTATCCACTGAGGACCTCAGCATTGAGGGGCTGTTGGTCGACAGGCAGTGCGGGAAAGCCGGGCGGAGCGCGGTGCTGTATGACCTTCTGCGGACTGACAAGGAGCGCGATGTCCAGTCGGAGATGCCACCCGGCCGATGCAGCGGTTCCAGAGCCAGGTCCGACTGTCGGAATGGTGGAGGCAGCAGCATCGGACAACGCGTCCCAATCGACCAAGGCCAAGGGGCAGGTACCCGATGGTGGGCAAGTTGGCCGCCTCGTGGGGATATGGCTGCAGTTGCATGCAGCGGTATTGACAAGAGGATTGTGGATCGCGCAGTACCCGTCCAACTCTGCAACTACACCGATGTCTTCATCGTATCCGGCCTGCCATGGAGTTTATGGCTGTTGCCGCCACTTTATCCGAATGCGACAGCGGGCATCTTCAAAAAGGAGATGTCCTCTTTGTCCAAGACCCGGAACCCGTGTGCACGGCATTCCGGCCCGCACCCTGCCAGAGGGAGAAGACACACCCGTTTTGTTGCACGCGGCGTAGAAACAGGGGAGCCTACAGGCATGATTGTACCTCCCGATCAGTGCGCAGATGCGAGATATCTGCGAGAGTCAGAGTGGAGCGGAAGCGGTTTCGATGCAGACGGGCCTGCGGAGGCTCTCAAGAAAAGAACATTGGGGGAATATCACCGGCAAACCTCGTTGCAGTATGCGATGCTCTACAATGAGGTTGGCGAATCTATCTGCGAGATATCGAGGAACGCAATGGCAGACAGCCGGTCCCTGATACGCGATCGTCCCGGGTTGAAACCGGTCCGCCACGATGCGACCATGCCCGCCGCCGACTGGGACGATGCTGCTTTATATCCCATATATACACCGACCATGCCTGAAAGTGATTTGCATTGCTGGAGTCTGGATGTACTGAAGCTCAATCTGCGGGAGCATTTGGCCAGAACGGGCATGGAGAATTGCCGTTTGCTGGGCAACGTCAATCTCTTCTATCGAGAGGGCCAGCGGCAGGTATACCTGGCCCCGGATGTCATGCTTTCACTGGACCCGCCGCCCCATGTACCCGGCCAGCCTTACCGTACTTGGGTGGACGGCATCCCCGAGTTGGTAGTGGAGGTGTTGTCCCCGGACAACTGGGCCAACGATGTGGGGTTCAAGAAGGGTGAGTACGCCGACATGGGGGTGCAGGAATACTGGTTGTTTGACCCGCACGAACTGTGCGCGGACATCCCTCGGTTCTTGCAAGGCTATCGTTTGCAGCATGGTGCCTATACGGACATTGCCTCTGCTGCGGCGTACGTGGAAAACTTCCCCACAGAGCTGCATTTCAGTGACGTGCTGGCGGCGGCCTGGGGGCTGGATGATCAGCAACGCCTGCGCGTGTACAACGCAGAAGAGGGCATTTGGTATCCCTTGGAGGGCGTAGAGGCAGCTCGTCGCAAGCAGGCGGAGGCGCGAGCGGAAAGTGCCGAGGCGCGAGCGGAAAGTGCCGAGGCGGAAGCACAACAGGCAAGGGCACAGGCGGAAAGCGCCGCAGCCAAGATTGCATGCCTGCAGAGATTGTTGCAGGAACGCACCGGGTCCGATTGAGAACAGTGGTGTGTCGGCTCCATCTGCCGAGCAGGTCACTGCATGCTCCTTGGCAACCCTGCGTGCCCGAGTTTCACCGGTCAACCAGGCGACGATTCTTGCCGCCGATTTCTTTGCCCCGTCTGCTGTCACGCGTACAACCGCCCCGTCAAGCACATAACGTGTGTCCCGCTGTCGGACAATGTCCGGCGTGATTGTATGCACTGCCTGTGGGCCATGTACAGGCAGCTCCGATAACCGGGTTTCAAATTTCGCAGGCCTGTATTTCTCCCTTGTTCCGGCGAGTCGGTCAGAGCGGAGCAGGGCAGGGACACGGCAGCCGCATCCTGATGCCCCGACCCCAACCTGGACGCCAAATCCCGGCCCCTCGGACCTGCATACAACATCCAAACATCTTTAACACTGCCACGAACATTCACGGATTCCTGTGTGTGCGCGGTGGAAATCCTGCCTTTGCAATCCTGTTGTGGCTCAAATAGGCGTCAGGGTCAAGAAAAAACCGATCGGCGCCCGCGATCATGCAGCAAGATGCGCTGCAGTATCAATACCTTGCCCTTACCTCAAGAGAACACCGGCGGCAATGGCCGCACTGCATCCTGACATTTCCTGGTGTGGCACCTGTCATCGCGGCTGCAGGCAGTCCTACACGGCACCCTTCCGGGCCCGGTCCATTTGCCGCCGGGATTCCCGCTCGGCAATGGCCGCTCTTTTGTCGTACAGGCGCTTGCCTTTGGCCAAGGCGATTTCCACCTTGGCTCTCCCGTCCTCGTTCAAGTACATCCGGACCGGGATGACAGTCAGTCCCTTGGTAGCGACTTCTGCCTCAAGATTCCGGATCTCGCGCTTGTGCAGCAGCAATTTGCGGGGCCGGAGCTCCGCGTGATTTTGCCGGTTGCCGAATTCATAGGGGGCAATGTGAACGTCCTGCAGCCACGCTTCGCCATTGCGGAACGCCACGAATCCGTCGCGCAGACTCACCCGGCCCAGCCGGATTGACTTGATCTCGGTGCCGTGCAACTGCAAGCCCGCATCGTGGTGATCCTGAAGATGATACTGAAAGCGGGCGCGCCGGTTGGTGGCCACCGTTCGCGCGCCGTCACCGGATTCTTGCTGTGTCTTTTTGTCCCTCTTGCCTTTGCGGGTCATGACCAAAACGCTACTCCAACTCCGACAATATGTATTCCAGGGCCACATCCAAAGGCGCATCCACACCCGTCTCCAACTCTGTGGTGACTGCCGCTACGGGAATGTCAGGCTCCAAACCCGCATCCTGAATGGTGCGATTCAAAGGTGTGTACCACAACGAGGTGGTCACTCGCAATTCGCTCCGGTCCGAGAGCGGGTGCCGCGTCTGGGCACTGCCCTTGCCGAATGTCGCTTCCCCGACCAGAGGACCCAGCTCCCAATCCTGAATGGCTCCTGCCACCAGTTCGCTGGCACTGGCACTGTCTGAATCGACCACTACGGCAATCGGCATGTCGGCGGGCAACAGGGCGGCCTGTTCCGCAACGTGCTCCTGCACGGTGCCATCCCGCGCGCGTTGAGTCACCACCAGCTGGGGCCCGCCGAAGATGCCCGCCACCTGGACCGCCTCGGTCAGGAAGCCTCCGGAGTTCCCCCGCAGATCCAGGATGAGGCCTGCCATGCCGGCCGCCTGCATTTCTTCCAGAGCTTCTACCATCTGGTCGCCGCTGCCGTTGATGAAACTGTAGAACCTGAGATAGCCGATCGAGTTTCCGGGTCCCAGCATCCTGTAGTCCAGGACCTCGGTTTCGATGATGGCCCGGGTCAAGACGACATCAAACACCTCGCTGTCCCGCCGCACCTGGAGCTCGACCGGGGTATCGACCGGGCCCCGCACTTTGACGATGGTAGCGGTCATGCCCAGTTCCGACACCGCTTCTCCGTCCACCCGGGTGATGAGATCCCCAATCTGCAACGCAGCGGCCTGTGCCGGACTGCCGGAGAACACCTCAAGGATACGGACAGCGGCCCGCGTCTCGTCCCACTCCACGCGGGCTCCGATCCCACCGAACCGACCTTCGTGTGATTCCGTGGCCAACCGGGCGGAATCCGGCGAAAGCCAGTAGGTATAGGGGTCATCCAGCAATGCGACAATCCCCTTGATGGCCGCATTGTTCAACTCTTCCGAACGGGGCAGCGGCCGCACAAACTGCCGCTGCAGGATGGTGGTCGCCTCGCGCAAAAGGGAGTAGTCAATGGGAGATTCCGATTGGGCCGGTGCACCCAAGACCGCGTACGCCAGACCGGCAAGTCGGGAGGGAAGAGATGCTTGCGGCGGAAGCATGGCACCGCCATAGAACCCCACCGCCAGGTTCAGAAACCCCCACACCAAGGCCAAGAGCAGCAGCATCTGCCACCGCAGGGTGACGGTGCGAGAGCCCCGGGTAGCGACTCCCGGCTTGGCGACAGAGGCAGTATTCGAATTCATGGACCACTCAATCTCCATTGTGCGGTTGTCTCTGTAGGTGAAAACAGGGGACAGCAGGCAAAAGTCCCGTCTGTGCCGGCAGTTTCCTCAGTGCCCGACAAGCCGGACCGGCGTTTTGGCCCCGGCACCGGAGCCTGGGATCCGCCACAGAGGGCCAGCCGGGTTCACAGCAACATCAGCACTGGGAATCCCTGTACAGGCGGGAGTATTGCCGAGAGCGAGGCCGTGTTCAACACCAACCCGTCTCGCGGCCCGTAGAGAGATTCCAGACTGTGTTTGTGCAGGTCGCATTCCCCCTATCGGTGGTTGGTGTCCTCAATGGAGTTTCGGTTCTCAGGCCCTGTGCTTGCACCCCAAACCCTGTCACTCAAGGTCCACGATCGCGGCGTTGTGCCCCTCAAATCCCTTTCCCGGGATCCCGGCCTCTCCGAATTTCCCGGCAAAGAACGCAAAAGCTCCTTCTGATAGCCGTTGCATTATCCCAGATTGTCCGGAGCAGGTCAGTAATAACCACCAGAACTTCTGCCGTGCGCCTCCCCCATGCACCTGTTCCCGGTACATGGGGGAGCGAGGCAAAGCCGCAGGGAACAACCGGACCCACAGTCAGGATAGAACAGCCGCCAGGGCCGCGCGCCCGCAATCCATTCATACTCCACGGGATTGCCGTCCGCGTTTCAAACGTCTCCGGAAGCAGGGCATCTCCTCCAGACCCTGACTATAACCTGCTCCAGTATGCAACCCAAGGCAAAAGCCCGTGGGAAAACCGGCAACATGTCCACAGGGACCACGGACGCATTAAGGCATATCAACCGGAACAGGATAAGCTTGTACATAATCGGTCCGGGGCACCGCGCGATATCACGGTAGGAACATACGCTTTTTGTCTTCCTGTCAAGACCCAAGGAAGCTCCGCTCCATGGGGTGCAAGTCTGGCAGGCCCGTATTTTTCGGCCACCTGATTCCCACGCCCCCAAGAACAGCGCCCCACCTCAATGCATGCGTCCCGCGCCAAATTCCGGGCTGTTCCTGCCCGCATTGATTCCGAGTATCCCTGATTGTCAAAGGGGGCATCACGTGTTTCACACTTCTCCCCGTGCTTCTGCTGCACCGGAGGCGGACTCCTTCCAGACAGGTCGGATCCTGATTATTACGGGGGGCCATACTGCACACGATGGGTTCTCGGCCTTTTTCTCGCCCTTGCTGCCCAAGCTCCAGGAAAAACTCGCGCTCAGCTACAGCCAAATCGGGTCGCTGTCTTTCGGCATGCAGATTCCCTTCATATCCACCTTGCTGCTGGGGTATCTGGCAGACCACCTGAGTGTCCGCTACTTCGTCATATTCGCCCCGGCAGTCACGGCCACGGCCATGAGCCTGGTCGGCTTGACGTCCGGCTTCTGGCCTCTGATGGCCATAGTGGTGGTGGCCGGCTTCAGCGTGGCTGCGTTTCACGCGCCCGCGCCCGCCATGATCAGCCAAATATCGGGGAAACGCGTAGGACTGGGCATGAGCCTGTTCATGGCCAGCGGAGAACTGGGACGCACTCTAGGTCCTCTGCTGGTGGCAGGCAGCGTTACCCTGTTTGGGCTGGAAGGCATCTGGCGCGTCATGTTTCTGGGTTGGCTGGCGTCGGCCGTGCTCTTCTGGCGACTGCATGAAGTGCCCGCGCGGCCCCAGGGTCAGGAGTCCCCGCAAACCCTGCGCCGCTTTTGGCAGAACGGCAGACAGCTGTTGAGTCTGATGGGCAGCATGGTGCTCTTCCGCACGTTTCTCCAGATTGCCCTTACCACCTATCTCCCGCTATACATGCGCGATATCCTGGGCGCCGAATTCGTGGAGGGGGCTTTTGCCCTGACTCTGCTGGAAGGAGCGGGCGTATTGGGGGCGATTGTGGCCGGGAGCCTGTGTGATCACTTTTCCCGCAAAGGCATCCTGCTGGGCCTCTTTGTCGTGTCTCCCCTGCTGGTGTTGCTGTTCACGCGGGTACCCGTGCAATGGGCGTACTGGATGTTGCCTGTGGTCGGTTTCTTTACGCTGTCCACCACACCGGTCATCCTGACCATTTTGCAGACTCGCTTTCCACGCAACCGGGCGCTGGCCAGCGGTACTTTCATGAGCATGGGGGTACTGAGCCGTAGCGTGGTCACATGGGCGCTGGGCTTTGTGGCAGACCAATTCGGTTTGGCAGTAGTGTTCCAAATCTGCATCGCAGCTTCCATGCTGGGAATCCTGCCGCTGTCGTTCATGTCGCGTTCAGACTTGGAAAGACGGTAAGAGGCATGGAGAGAAGGGAAGTACACCGGCACAGAGGCGGCGTGGCGTCCGCTGCGGATGTTCCCAGCCCCTGATGCCATCCCGCACATATGGGTCTCAGCCTCCAGACACCGCGGAATTGCGACAGGAGAGACAGCCTCTCGGGATACCTCGCGCGGGCCTGCGGCTCGGAAATGATCCATCTCGGGACAAACCCTGTGCTCCAACGATCAGGCGAGCGCCCCGACACAGGAGCGGCGTCCGCCGACATGGACCGATGGCGAGCCTCGGAGTCCCGTCGCCTTCCAATTTTGTGCCGCGCGACCGCGGAGGCCGCCGCCGATCCACTGGTCTCAGCCAGTACGATATCCGAATTTTGTCAAGACCTTCCCGTCGATTGATGGGCAAAACATCATCAGAGGACAGCGCGGAACAAAGGCAGATGCATGGGCGGCACATCTGTCCAGGTGGGGAGAGAAACGCCGGTTTCACGGGCCAACCTCCCGAGATCAAGGGCGGCCAATAACTGAGCCGTCAGAGGACGTTTGGCATCTCCAAACACCACCGCTTTGAAGAACTCCTGGGCAGCTTGCGAATTGAGCAACGCCAGAATGGTCCTGGCATCTTGCTCGGTATGGCACGGCAGGAAGTAGCAGGTGTCGTCAAGCACAACCGGCTTGTCGGCGACCGGGCCGAGGCAGTGAAAGACAAGACGTTTGGCAAAGCCCGAAGTGGCTACCTTCCAGGGCGCAAAACTGTACGGTCCTACTCCAAAGACGGCGTAGGGAGGCTGGTGCGCGTAGATCGAACTGGCGCGCCGATTGAGGCGACAGGCGTGCGACTGCAGATAATGCCATGTTTTCGGGGCTTTGTACGCAATAGACGCAGTGTCCTCGCCGAGCGACCGCTGCGTGACCAGCATGCACCGCGACGGCACCGGGTGCGGCTTCATGAGATCGGAACTCTTGAGCATGGGATACACATGGGCCAACTCCAGATTCACGGTTTCACCCAAGCCATTCTCAAAGTTCCGATCTCCCTTGGGTCGCAACTCCATGACACTCACGCAGTCGTGCTTCACGCCGGAACGCCACTTGCGCGGCGACTTGCCGAATACATGGCGACAGGCGTTGAATGCATCCAGATCCGCCACCCAGTGTCCGTTGCGAATGGCGATGGTATTCAGCCGGGGTGCGGATGTATCAAGACGGGGAAAGACTGCACAAGCATCGGAGGCAGCACCCGGTTCGAGACGACACACCAGCAGGCAGGCATCGACCGCGGCTCCAAAGTGCGCCGCGGCATCCAACAGATACATGGTTGATTCGGCCACTTGCAAATGCCGGAGCCAGGCCTGTCGGAGAACTTTCCGGGCAACCGTCATCTTGCAGAGCATCGCGAGCACCGCCTGACGCCCGGAAAGTCCATCCAGGAGGTGCAGCAGCATCCATTCGGAAACGTCGAAGTTGCTCTTGCCCGTGATGGCGTCCAAGCCGCGCAAGCGGGCAAAGTTTGCCTTGGCCGGCAAGTTGGCGCTGCCCAATGTACCCAAAGTCGAATTGGTGACCCAAGGCGGATTGCCGACAACGAGGATGGGTTCGCGCAGACTGTCCAGAGTGTGCGGCCAGTCCTGTTCAAAGAAGTCTGCGCAATGCACTGCTGCCCGCTCTATTCCCTGGGCTTCCTGTACGTAATCCGGATTGATCTCGAAGCCCAGAATTTGGTTACACTGGACAAAGGTTTCTGTCGCAGCCTGGAGAAACGAACCTCTGCCACAGGTAGGCTCCACGATGGATCCGGGCAAAACGCCCAGCTCCTGGAGCATCGTACAGGCTCTGCGCGCGAGCGCATCGGGGGTTTGGAAATCCCCGAATTCCACTTTCTGTTTTGTTTTCCGCGGCATCTTCAACCCACTCGCAGGATACCTTCGACCATGTCGGCTTTCTCGATGACTCGCCTGTACTGCAACCGCCACTGCAGAGCATTGGAAATCGTCAAATACCCCAGTTCCGGTGGATTTTTCAGGAGCTCTTCTGCAAGTTGCAGAGCTTCAACCTCGTCTATGGGAAGGTTCCGATCGCTCATGAAAGCCATCAGATCATCCGCATTGCCTTCACGCTCGAGGATCTCTCTGATGCCCCGTGTGGTCTGGTAGTCTGCAGTCCGTGACATATGGACGAATATGGTATGGAGAATATGGAGTTTCCCGGTACGCTTCACTGCATCTTCTGTTTTGTGATATACGAAGATCAGCAGTGAGTAACCCAGCCCCATGACCTTCTGTCGGGCAGACTGAAAAGGGGAGGATGACTGCGGCTGCTTTGCGCTCGTGACCTTCATGTCTACATTGAGACCGGGAAAATCGATTCCTTTCGCTGAGCTGCCCTTGTCGTAAGTGTACTTCGGGCTCAACAGTGCCTGGAACTTGTGTTCCAGATACGTGCCCACCGCTTTGCCATCTGTTATGCCGTACAGTGCAGACTCATCATGGTTGGATTCCACACGGGCAAAGCTGGCAGCCTCCGTTTGCAGTGCCTCAACGGTCAATGGACGAAGCATGGGGGCCTGCAATTTTATGTCCAGGGTTTATTTCGCATATGCCTATGGCGCACTACGTAAGAACATCCTGTGGAAAACCTCGGCGGTGCATTCTGAGTATACACAACGGGGATTTGGATTGATTGTCACCGGCAATGCTTCAGACAGAGGCGATCCCACTTTGTGAACCCGGCCTTACATGACCCAGAGCAGCCAAGTCAGGAGAAACCGTGAACTGTGTGCAGAGTAACGCCTGCTGTATCCACACCCCTTTGCAGCGGTTTCCGTGCCTCTGGGCCCTGGATCCCGTCCGAGAAAATTGGGGGCTTGGCACAGTCCCCTGGTTTACAATTTGCTGCAGGACATTGACAGTACCCCATCTCTTCGTTGCCAAGGACTACACACCATGACGCAGGACCTGATTCCGGAAAACCGCCTCCTGACGCGTTTGCGTGCCGGCGGGTATGTCTTTGGGACCATGGTCGGCACTTTGGCCCAGTCCTCCATGCCGGTGCTACTGGCCAATGCCGGCTTCGAGTTCTTTATCCTGGATAACGAACACGGCATGTTCGACAGCGAGACGACCGAGACGATTTGTCGCGTTGCCATGGCACAGGGCATTACGCCCATCGTGCGCATTGCCGACCATACCTATACCTGGGTGGCCAAGTCCCTGGATGCCGGCGGACAGGGCCTGCTGTTGCCGCGCATCTATAGCGTGGCCCAGGTCAAGGCCATCGCGCGCATGATGAAGTTCCCTCCACTGGGGCAGAGAGGCAACGCGTTGAGCCGCGCCTACGTAGGGTATGGGGCCGGGCCGGTGGCAGAGGTCATGGCCCGAGCGAACAGCCAAAGCATGATGGTCGTGCAAATCGAAACCCGGGAGGCTTTCGATTTGCGCGAGGAGATTGCGGCTTTGCCGTACGTGGACTCGCTTTTCATTGGCCCCAACGATCTCTCCATCTCCTTGGGCCAGCCTGGCCAATTGGATCACCCCACCGTGGTGGATGCCATTCGGCAGACCCGGGACACCTGCCTCAAACATGACAAGATTCCCGGCATACAGATGAACACCCCGGATTCTGCCTGTCGCTGGGCGGAGGAGGGGTTCCGCCTGCTCAGCGCCCAGTCCGATATTGGGCTGCTCCAGAGCGCAGGCCAACAAGTGGTACAGGCCCTGTGTAACGTCACCGGTCGCGACCGTCAGTCCAGTCCGTAACCTGGACGGCCTGCGCCGATGGCAGGGCTGCCTGCAGACACCTTACTCTCGGGTCCATGGCCAGGCCGCCTTCCGGGCCCCGGTCCGACCGACCTGCCGAGATGCAAGCAATGTCCCGGATTTTTCCGGAAAGTCCCGCAGAGTCTCTGGGCCGGCCCTCAGGCATCCGTAATGCAACCTTCCGAGGCCGATGACACGGATCGCATGTATTTGAGGAGCACACCGGCCCGGTATTTGAGATCCGGTGTCTGCCACCGGCGCCGCCGGATCGCCAGGGTCGCGTCGGACACGGCCACCTGCAGCAGATTCCGTTCCGAGTCGATCGTGATTTCGTCTCCGTTTTCCACCAGGGCCAGATTTCCTCCCAGGTAGGCTTCGGGCGCAATGTGGCCCACCACAAATCCATGGGTGCCGCCGGAAAAACGGCCGTCCGTGATCAAGGCCACTTGGTCGCCCAGACCCGCGCCCATAATGGCGGCCGTGATGGACAGCATTTCCCGCATGCCCGGTCCGCCCTGAGGGCCTTCGAAACGGATGACTACCACCTGACCGGCCTGCACTTCCCCTCCTTCGATACCGGCCAGACACGCTTCTTCCGCATCGTATACCTGGGCTGGGCCCGTAAAGATACGGCCTTCCTTGCCCGTGATCTTGGCGACCGCGCCTTCTTCCGCCAGATTGCCGTACAGGATCTGCAAATGCCCCTGCGGACTGATTGGGTGGGCCACGGGATGGATGATCGTCTGCCCGACGGCCAGATCGTCCGCCTCTGCCAGATTCTCGGCCAGGGTACGGCCAGTGACCGTAAGGCAATCTCCTTGCAACAGGCCCTCGCGTAGCAGCAATTTCTGGACAGCCGGCACACCGCCCACTGCAAACAGATCTTCCATCACATACTGGCCACTGGGCTTCAAATCCGCCAGGAGCGGCGTCCGGTCGGACACTGCCTGAAAGTCGTCTATGGTCAAGGGCACTTCCGCAGATCGGGCCATGGCCAGCAAATGCAATACGGCGTTGGTGGACCCGCCCAATGCCACCACTACCGTGATGGCGTTCTCAAAGGCGGCCCGGGTCAGGATGTCCCGGGGTTTCAAATCCTGTTCCAGCAGTCCGCGCATGACTCGGCCCACGTCGGCGGTTTCCGTCTGCTTACGCTCGTGTGTCGCCGGGAACGAGGAACTGCCGGGCAAGGTCATGCCCAAGGTCTCGATCGCGGCCGCCATGGTATTGGCCGTGTACATGCCACCGCAAGCCCCGGCCCCGGGACAGGCATTGCGCAGTACCGCGCGCAGCTCGTCTTCGCTGATTTCCTCCGCGATCCATTGTCCATAGGCCTCAAAGGCCGATACGATGTCCAGCTTGCGGTCGCCCAGCCTGCCGGGCCGGATCGTGCCGCCGTAGATCATGAGCGCCGGCCGGTTGAGGCGGGCCATGGCCATGAGACAACCCGGCATGTTCTTGTCGCAACCGGGAATCGAGATATTGGCATCGTAGTACTGGGCCCGCATCACGGTTTCAATGGAGTCCGCGATGATGTCACGGGACACCAGGGAGCATTTCATGCCTTCCGTGCCCATGGAAATTCCGTCGCTGACCCCGATGGTATGAAAGATCAGGCCGACCAGGTCGACCGCGTTCACGCTCTGCTTCACCCGTTGCGCCAGCGCGTTCAGGTGCATGTTGCAGGGGTTGCCATCCCACCCCAGACTGGTGATTCCGATCTGGGGACGGGCCATGTCTTCGTCTGTCAGGCCCACGCCGTACAGCATGGCCTGGGAACCTACCTGCGACCGCACCTGCGTCAACTGGCGGCTATAGCGATTAAGGGGCCTGCAATTCCCGTTGTGGCTGTCTGCGTTCATGGTATCTCCTGACGTTGGATTGGGGGGCACGACTGGCCCGTGTGCGCGCCGGTCGCAGCCAAAGAGTCCCTGCCGCCTAACCTGCTTCGCGGTGCAGGTAGTAGGCAAAGGAATCGGTCAAGGCCAGCCAGCTGGCTTCAATGATGTTGGGACTGGCGCCCACGGTATTCCAGCTGACATCGCCGTCCGTACTGGTGATCAGCACCCTGACCTGGGCGGCCGTCGCCGCGTGACCATCCAGGATCCGCACTTTGTAGTCAGTCAGGTTAATGCGGGCCAATTGGGGGAAGATAGGCAACAGCGCCTTGCGCAGGGCCCGGTCCAAGGCATTCACCGGACCATTCCCCTCTCCCACTTCATGCTGGATTTTTTCGCCCACCTTGATCTTGACTCGGGCTTCGGCCAGCGCACCGCGTGCTGCGGAATGTCCCACTGTGGTCGTGAAATCGATCAGTTCGAAGGGGGCCCGATACCCGACCTTGACCCGGCGCATCAGCAACGCCACGCTGGCTTCGGATGCTTCAAAGGCAAAGCCGCTGTTCTCCAGTTCCTTGATTTGGAACAGAACCTGCTGTTTCTCGTCCGGATTCAGATCCTTGATGTCGTACTCTTCCAGCTTGATGGCAATGTTGTCCTTGCCACTCAGCTCACTGACCAGCACCCGGGAGTGATTGCCGATCCGGGCCGGGTCTATATGCTGGTAGGTCGCCGGATTCTTCTTGAACGCATTGACATGCGTACCGCCTTTGTGGGCGAATGCACTGCTGCCCACATACGGCTGGGTCGCCGCCGGCGGCAAATTGGCCATCTCGCTGACGACATGGGACAGCTCTGTGAGGTGCGCCAATTGCTCGCCGGTCAGGACCTGCCGGCCCATTTTCAGCTGCAGATTGGCAATCACGCTGATCAGGTTCGCGTTGCCGCAGCGTTCGCCATAACCATTGATGGTACCCTGGACATGGGTCGCTCCCTGCCGCACCGCTTCCAGGGTATTGGCCACCCCCACGGCACTGTCGTTGTGGGCATGAATGCCCAGGGTGAAGGGCGCGGCGGGTGTCCCGGTCCGGCCCGGGGCCACAGGCGCGAAACCGAAGTGCTGGCGAACAGCACACACGATGTCACCCACTTCCCAGGGCATGCAGCCCCCGTTCGTTTCGCAGAGTACGATCAGGCGACTGCCCTGTTCATAGGCTTGCTCCAACGTGGCCAATGCATAGTGAGGGTCTTCCTTGTAGCCGTCAAAGAAGTGTTCGGCGTCATACAGCACCTCCCGGCCTTCGGCGGCCACGTACCGCACCGAATGGGCGATCATGCGCAGGTTTTCATGGGGATGGGTCCGCAAGACATCCCGCACATGCAGGAGGGATGTCTTGCCGAAAAGGGTGACAACCGGGGTACGAGCCTGCAGCAACAACTGGATCTGGCGATCCGCCGCCGGGTCCTCCTCGACGCGGCAGGTGGAGCCGAACGCGGTCAGGCGCGCATGTTGCAATTCCAGCTCTTCCGGCACCCGGGCAAAAAATTCCATGTCCTTGGGGTTGGAACCGGGCCAACCGCCTTCAATGAAGTCGATGCCCATCGCATCCAGACGGCGGGCGATCGCAATCTTGTCCTCGGCACTGAATGAGACGCCTTCCCCCTGGGCGCCATCCCGGAGTGTGGTGTCGTACAGCTGGATATCCAATCTGGTGCTTCCTTCGTCTCGTTTGCTACCCGGTGCCATGCAAACCGGCTGCCAGCCCTTTGACCGACAGATTCAGGGCATTATCTATGATCTCTTGTTCCGCTTCCTGAATGTCCCCTGTCCGTCTGCGCCTCATCAAGGCAATCTGAATGAAATTCAGCGGATCAATATAGGGATTGCGCAACTGAATGGACCGATACAGCCAGCTGTCGGGGTCCCCCAGGTCATCCCGATTCAGCACCAGCAGCAATCCCTTGCAGGTCCTCTTGAATTCGGTGTCAATGCACCGAAAGATCGTGCGGGTGGCCGTATCGGTCAGTTCGGCGTACTGGCCGGCGGTGAAGAGGTCCGTTTTCCAGATGGCTGTCTGCACGTTTTCAATCAGGACCCGGAAGAAGTCCCAGCCTTGGAACATGCTCCGCAGCAAGGTCACACGCTCCGCATTGGCCCCATCCTCTGCAAATTGCATGAGGGCCGTGCCCACGCCATACCAGTTGGTCAGATTCGCGCGGCACTGGGACCAGGCAAAGACCCACGGGATGGCCCGCAGATCCTCGACCCGGGCGGTTTCAGACCGTTTGGCCGGACGGGAACCGATATTCAAACCGGCAATCGTCTCTAGGGGCGTGGTCTCCATAAAGAAGCGCATGAGCCGCGGATCATCCACCAGACGACGATAGGCCGTGTTGGAAATCCGTCCCAGTTCCGCCATGGCAGCAATCCAGCACTCCTCGGGACCCCGGCGCGCGCGGGGGACACTCTGTAGCATGATGGAACTGATCAGGTTTTCCATGTGGTTGCGGGCAATCGTGGACTGCGTGTACTGGCTGCTGATCACTTCGCCCTGTTCCGTCAATTTGATCCGGCCGCGCACGCTGTCGGGCGGCTGCGCCATGATGGTCCGGCCCACGCCTCCACCGCCCCGACTTACAGATCCGCCCCGTCCGTGGAAGAGCGTGGCCGTGACCCCGAATGCATCGCAGGCGTCCAGAATCGCAATCTGGGCCTTGTACAGGGCCCAAGCCGCACTCAGGTAGCCGCCATCCTTGTTCGAGTCGCTGTAGCCAATCATGATGGCCTGGTGATTCCCGCGCGCGTGCAGGTGTTGCCGATAGTAGGGCACCTGAAACAGGCGCCGCAGAATGCCGGGCGCCCGTTCCAGATCGTCAATGGACTCAAAGAGCGGCGTGATGTCGATTTTGCCCCACAGGGAAGCGTCCTTGGCCAGCAGCAGCACCTCCAGCACTTGGCTGGGCTGCTCGGTCATGCTGATAATGTAGGTATCGATGGCATGGGGGCCCAGCCGGCGGTGGGCCTGCCGAATCGTGCGGAAGATGCGGACCGTTTCGTTGGTCTCCCCGGAAAAATCCAGCTCCGAAGTCAAGGGGCGGGTCGTAACGAACTCGGGGGCCAGTTGTGCGATTTTCTGTTCCTCATCGAGCTCCTCCCAGCAGACCTGGGATTCGCTGTACCGGCCGAAAATCTCGTTCAGGGCGGCGGTGTGCCGCGCTGCATGTTGCCGTATGTCCAGCGTGGCAAAATGAAAACCGCACACGCGCAAGGTGATCAGGAGGCGCGAGAGCCGGCCGTCTGCCAGCACCTGTCCCTGGCTGGCCCGCAAGCTCTGTTCCACGGCCTCAATGTCGGCGATCAGTTCCTCCGCACTGTCATAGCCCAGCCCATTCGGGTCCCGGTCTTCCCACACCGTGGCCGTCCGCTCCAGCGTGGCCTGCAAGTGCCGGCGAATGATGGTCAGCATCTGCCGGTACGGCTCCCGCCGAATGACGCGCAGGCGCTCCTGCTCCTCGCTGGGAAGCCGTTGCTTGCACACCTGCAGGCGTTGCAGAAACGCGTCGGTGAACCGGGCATGATTGACTGACATGCTCAAGTGGGCAAAGAGGATCTCCGTTTCGGCCAGGTACAGTTCCAGCACGCGGCGCTGCTGGGCTGCCAAGGCACGCTCGGTCACGGCACTGGTGACAAACGGGTTGCCATCCCGGTCCCCGCCGATCCAGGACCCATACCGGAAGAAGACCGGCAAGGGCTTCCGGAAGCCGGGATAGAACTTGCGAATCTGTTCTTCCAGTTCCTTGTAGACCGCCGGGACCAGTTCGAATACGGTCGTGGAAAGATAGTAGAGGCCATGCGTCACCTCATCCTGCACCGTAGGCTTCAGTTCACGATTTTCATCGGATTGCCAGAGCGAATGAATGTTTTCGTTGAGTAGTCGGAGCCGGTCCTCGGCTTCGCGCGGACCCAGATCAATGACTTCCAGTTCCGACAGGATGTCCGCGATCACTTTGTGCTTGAACAGAATGGTCCGCCGGTTGGCCTCGGTCGGATGCGCCGTAAACACCGGCGTGATGGACAGCGTATCCACCAGACGCTCGATTTCCCCTTGCGTTATGCCCTGGTGATACATCCAGTGCAGAGCGTAGGAAATGTTGCCTTGTGAAGGGAAGTCCTGTTCATGGGCCAGGCGCGCGCGGCGGCGCAATACCCGTACCCGTTGCTGCTGCTCGGCGATATTGACCAGCTGGAAATACAGCGCGAAGGTCTTGAGAATGGCCATCATGCGCGGTACATCGTGCATGCGTTCGTGGATGATTTCGCCAATGCGCGTCCCGGCCCGCAAATCCTGGGTGCGCCGGGCCTTGGACAACATCCGGATTTCCTCAACGAGGTCCAGCAGCTCTGGCCCTTCCTGTTCCGTCAGGGTACGGGTCAGCATCCCCACCAGCATGCGGATGTTGGCCCGCAGGGACTTTTGGCCGGACTTGTCAAATTCCCGCTGGGAGAGCGGGGACGCTTCAGCGCCCCAGCCCGACTTCAATTCCAGCGAACCACCGACGGCCGGATCCCAATCCTGGACCTGCAGTTTCGCCTGCTGCCACCGGGGGACCCGGCGCTTGCGTCTCCGGGCCGAGGCCAGGGGAACCGAGACAGGAGAAGATGCCATGTGGCCGACTGCGACGTTGGGGTCCGCTACGGAATCAGGCGGGGGTCAGGGCGCTGGCTACCAGATCCCCCATTACCTGGGTCGTCACTACCTCGGAGCCTGTATCCGCAATGTCCGGGGTTCGGATGCCGTCCGCCAGGACCGTATCCACCGCCGATTCGATGGCCGTGGCCTCCCGATCCAGACCCAGGCTCAGGCGGCACATCAAAGCGCAGCTGAGAATGGCCGCCAGTGGATTGGCCTTGCTCTGTCCCATGATATCCGGGGCGCTGCCGTGAATCGGTTCATAGAGCCCAAGGGGTTCGCCCAGAGCATTGCAGCGCGCGCCCAAACTGGCCGAAGGCAGCATGCCCATGGAGCCTCCCAGCACCGAAGCCTCGTCGGTCAGGATGTCGCCAAACAGGTTCGAGCACACGATCACATCGAAATCGGCGGGCCGGTTGATCAGGTGCATGGCCATGGCATCCACCAGGACATGTTCCACATGCAGATCAGCAAACTCCGCCAGGGTCCGGGTGGCCACCTGACGCCAGAGACGACTCGAGGCCAGTACATTGGCTTTGTCCACACTGACCAGCTGCCTCCTGCGGCCCATGGCCTTCCGGGCGGCCAGCCGGACCACTCTTTCGATTTCAGGGGCGGAGTAGGCCATCACATCGGAGGCATACGCGGCCTCGGCCCCCGGTTCCTGCTTGTCACCGAAATAGATGCCGCCGGTCAGTTCCCGGATCACCAACAGGTCCACATCCTGCACCAGTTCCGCGCGCAGTGGACTGGCGGCCACCAGGTGGGGTGACACCTTCACCGGTCTCAGGTTGGCAAAGAGTGCCAGGCGCTGGCGGAGAGTCAGCAGACCGCGCTCCGGCCGGTCCGGGGCCGCAGGATCGTCCCACTGGGGGCCTCCCACCGCGCCCAGGAAGACAGCGTCCGCGGCCAGGCACGCTGCCACAGTGTCTTCCGGCAGACTGGTGCCCAGAGCATCAAGGGCGGCACCGCCCATCGTGTGGACAGAGAAAGCGAACTCATGCCCGAACAACCGGGCCACGGTCTTCAGAATTTTGACGGCTTCCGCGGTCACCTCGGGGCCAATGCCGTCCCCGGGCAACATTGTCACCTTGCACTGCATCGGTCAGGCCTTGTAAGGCGGGATGTGGTCCGTAAGCTCGACTGTCGGGGGCTCCGCCGCCACCCAGGTGCCACAGGGCTCTCCCGCGCGATTGACCCCGAAATCCACGATGTCCCCTTGCATGTTCAGAACCGGGTGGTAATGGCGTGAGACCTGTTCGGCCTCGCCCACGATGTAATGCGCGATCAAGGAGCGCCGAAACCGATCGGGGGACCGATTCGGAAAACTGCCATGCACCAGCTGGCCATTGAAAAACAGCACATCGCCTGCCCGCATGGCGATACCCTGGGGGGCCAGCCCCGCCGGCAGCGGGACCGTCACGTCCGTAAAACTCTGGGCCGTATCCGCGGCGATGGGACACAACACGGGAATGTCGTGGGTGCCGGGCACTATCTGCAGGCAGCCGTTCTCTTCATCGCAATCGTCCAGGGCCAGCCAGGCCGCGATGCAGGTGCCGGGTTCGACCTGCAGAAAATACTGATCCTGGTGCAGGGCCTGCCCGCGCGCGCCGGGGGGCTTGTAGTAGATCATGGTCTGCACGGCATAGGGATCGCGACCGAGCAGCGCGTGCAGCCAGGTGGCCAGCCGGGGTTCGACCAGCCACTGGGCGCTGATCCGATCCCACCGATGCATCATGCCAATCCGCGGAAACCGGACCAGCGGATCGTCCGCTTCAGGATCAAAGTGCTCCCATCCCCAGTCCGCGTCCCGCTGGACATGCATATGCATGTAGTGCTCCCGGTAAAAGGCGACTTCGGAAGGGGTAAACAGGGCAGCGGCATAACACCAGCCCTGTCGGGCGAACTCTTCCTGATGGGTCTGGGTAGGGACAACCGCCATACTGTTCCACCTCCGGCTACGAATGCACCTGTTCGAAGTTGGCAATGGCCTCTTCCTGCGCCAGCAGATAGCCCATATCGTCCAGACCCTGCAGCAGACAGCGTTTGCGGAACGGTTCGATGTCAAAAGCATGCTGCTGCCCGTCCGGCAACGTCACCGTCTGCACCGCCAAATCCACCAACAGCCTAGTCTCCGGGGCTTCCTCGATCACGCTCCAAAGGCTCTCCACGACCGCCCGGTCCAACGGAATGGGCAGCAATCCGTTCTTGAGCGCGTTGTTGTAGAAGATGTCCGCGAAAGTATGGGCAATCACCACTTTGAAGCCGTACTGCATCAGGGCCCACACCGCGTGTTCCCGACTCGAGCCGCTGCCGAAGTTGGTCCCGCCGACCAGAATACGCACACCCTGATAGCAGGCCTGATTCAGTACAAAGTCGGGGTTGAGGGTGCCGTCTGCCAAATAGCGCCAGGCGGCAAAGCATCCTGCGCCCATGCCCTCCTGTGTCACAGCCGTCAGGTAGCGGGCCGGAATGATCTGGTCAGTGTCCACATTGTCGGACCGCAACGGGGCCGCGGTGGCCGAAACCACTGTGATTGCTTCCATAAGATAACCACTTTCTCCTAGGCTGCAGCTACCGCAGCATGGTGCGCACATCTACGATCTGTCCCGCTACGGCGGCGGCCGCCGCCATCAGGGGACTCATCAGCAAACTGCGCGAGCCAGGGCCCTGACGGCCCTGAAAATTGCGATTGCTGGTACTGGCAACATACTTGCCGGCCCCGGCCTTGTCATCGTTCATGGCCAGGCACATGGAGCAGCCGGCGCCGCGCCATTCAAAACCCGCTTCGGTAAACACTCGATCCAGCCCTTCCGCCTCTGCGGCGGCCTTCACCGCCTTGGATCCCGGAACGACCAGGGCTTCCACGTGATCCGCCACTTGGCGACCTTTGGCCACCGCGGCGGCCGCGCGCAGATCCTCAAGCCGGCTGTTGGTGCAGGAACCGATAAAGACGACATCGACATGCTGGCCTTCCATCCGTTGGCCCGCGGTCAGTCCCATATATTCCAGGGCCTTGACCAGATCCCGCCGCTGTTGCGGGTTCTCCATGTCGGCCGGCGCAGGAACGCAACCGGTAACCGGGCCGCCCATGCCGGGGTTGGTACCGTACGTGACCATGGGTTCCAGATCGGAAACGTCCAAATCCAGGGAACGATCAAATTCCGCATCGGGATCGCTGGCCAGCGTCTGCCAACCGGACACGGCCGTGTCCCACGCAGCCCCGGCCGGCGCGTAGGGACGTCCCTTGAGGTACGCGTACGTCGTCTCGTCGGGCGCAATCAGCCCGGCCCGGGCCCCGCCTTCAATGCTCATGTTGCAAATGGTCATGCGATTGGCCATGCTCAAGCCGCGGATAGCACTGCCGCGGTATTCAAAGACATGCCCGGCCCCGCCGCTGGCGCCGTTGCGGGCAATGATGGCCAGGATGATGTCCTTGGCCGTCACGCCGGGGCCCAATGTCCCTTCCACATTGATGGCAAAGGTCTTGGGCTTGCTCTGCATCAGGCACTGGGAGGCCAGCACATGGCCGACTTCGCTGGTCCCAATGCCAAAGGCCAATGCGCCGAAGGCGCCATGGGTGCTGGTATGGCTGTCCCCGCACACGATGGTCATGCCCGGCTGCGTGACCCCCATTTCCGGCGCGACGACATGCACGATGCCCTGCACGCTGCCTGTGATGTCCCACAAGGTGATGCTGTGGTCGTGGCAATTTTGCCGCAAGGCGCTGACTTGCGTGGCGGCGTCTTCCGGCCACAGCGGAATGTCCCGCGTCGGAATGGCGTGATCCATGGTGGCAAAAGTGCGCTCCGGGCGCCGCACGCGCAATTGCCGGCTGCGCAGTTCGGCAAACGCCTGCGGGGACGTGACTTCATGCACCAGGTGGGCATCGATATAGAGGACCGTGGGGGCCCCCGGCTCCTCCGCCACGATATGGTTGGTCCAGATCTTCTCAAACAGCGTTTTGCCCATCCTGCTTTCCCATGGTGCGTGTTGGCTGCCTGGCTTACCGCGTGTAGAAACGGGAGAATTCCCGATCCGCGCGACTTTCCGCCGGTATGTCGGACTGGAGTTCCGCTTCCTTGTCGAACATCCGCATGCCTTCGTTGCGGGCCTCGATGGCCTCGACTCCTTCCTGCGGCGTGACATGCCAGATGGACTGCCGCTGCACGGGCCAGTCCATCAGCAGCTGGGCCCCGCGCTGGGAGCCCGTCTTGTCCACATGGGTCCGTATGAGCTCTTTCAGGCGCATTTCGGGAGCCCCATTGGGCAGGCGGCGGATGCGGATCAATTCGGGGTTGTAGCGGCGTTCGAAATTCCCGCTCACATCGTAGACGAAGGCTTCACCGCCGGTCATGCCGGCGCCGAAATTGCGCCCGGTCTCGCCCAGGATGACCACTGTGCCCCCCGTCATGTACTCACAACCGTGATCCCCCACTCCCTCCACGACCGCGGTGGCTCCGCTGTTGCGGACCCCGAAACGCTCGCCGGCCAGGCCGGAGACGAAGACCCGTCCCCCCGTCGCGCCATAGAGGGCCGTGTTGCCCATAATGACGTTCTGCTGGGGTACAAATTTGGACTGTTTGTGGGGGCGGAGGACGATTTCGCCCCCGTTCAGCCCCTTGCCCAGGTAGTCGTTGGCTTCGCCAATCAGCGTGAAGTTCAAGCCCTTGATCCCAAAGGCACCGAAACTCTGGCCGGCACTGCCCACGAACGTAATGTTGACCTGCTCGTCTTCCAGGCCCTGCATGCTGAATTCGGAGGACAGGCGGCACGCCAGGCGCGCCCCGACCGTGCGGTCCGTGTTGTGAATCTGATGGGTCAGCGACACAAAGGCATGGGGATCCGCGATCAGGCGCGCTGTAACCTGCTCCACCAGCAGATCGCCCATATGCGTACTGGCCTGCCAGGACCGCGGGCCAACATAATGACGCGGGCCCTGGACATCGAGGGTCTGGAGCAGGGGGGCCAGGTCCATGAAACCGGCTTCCCGTCCGGTGATCGTCTGGGCCAGCAGCTCCGGATGGCCGATGATTTCGTTCAGCGTCGTGTATCCCATGGCCGCCAGATGCTCGCGCACCTCCTCGGCGATGAACAGCATGAAGCGCATCACGTGCTCGGAGGTCCCCGTGAACTTGGCCCGCAACTCCGGGTTCTGCGTGGCCACACCCACCGGACATGTGTCCTTGTGACACACGCGGGCCATGATGCAACCTTCGGCAATCATGGCGCTCGTGCCAAAACTGTACTCGTCGGCCCCCAGCAACGCGGCCACCACCACATCCTTGCCCGTGGACAATCCCCCGTCGGTCCGCAGGATGGTCTGACCGCGCAACCCATTGTCCAGAAGCGCCCGATGGGTCTCGGCCAGTCCCAGTTCCCAAGGCAAACCGGCGTTCTTCATGCTGCTGAGAGGACTGGCGCCCGTGCCCCCGCTCGCGCCGGCGATGTGCACGATGTCGGCAAAGCCCTTGACCACCCCGGCCGCAATCGTGCCGACGCCAATCTCGGAGACCAGTTTGACACTGACCTGTGCGGCGGGATTGGCCGTCTTCAGATCAAAGATCAGCTGGGCCAGATCCTCAATGCTGTAGATGTCGTGATGGGGCGGCGGACTGATCAGGGCCACACCGGGCGTGGCATAGCGCAGCTCGGCAATCTTGTCGGTCACCTTGTGGCCCGGCAACTGGCCACCTTCCCCGGGTTTGGATCCCTGCGCCATCTTGATCTGCAGTTCCTCGGCATGGATCAGGTAATCCGGAGTCACGCCGAAACGCCCCGAGGCGATCTGCTTGATCTTGCTGACGGACAGGTCTTCGTAGCGGGCGGGATCTTCACCGCCCTCGCCGCTGTTGCTTTTGCCCCCCAGCCGGTTCATGGCAATGGCCAGCGTCCTGTGGGCTTCGACGCTCAGGGCGCCATGGGACATGGCGGCCGTGCTGAAACGCTTGACGATCGCGGACGCCGGTTCCACGGTGTCCAAAGGCACCGGTGCCCGGCGCGGCACGAAATCCAGCAGATGGCGGGGCGACAGGATTTGCGCATCCTGCAAGGCCGTCAACTCCTTGAAGGAGGCCCACGCCTGCGCGTCGTCCTGGTGGGTAACCGCCTTCTGCAGCAGATGCACCACTTTGGGCGACCATTCGTGCAATTCACCGCCGCGGCGGGACTTGTACAGGCCCCAGGAGGTCAACCGGGCTTTGCGTTTCAGAGAGGGATCGGGATAGGCACTTTCATGCCAGGCCAGCACATCCTCGGCAATCGTGTCATAGCCTACGCCACCCACCAGACTGGGAGTACCGATGAAGACTTCGTCAATCAGGGTCGCGCCAATGCCAATGGCCTCGAACACCTGCGCACCGCAGTAGCTGTCCACAGTGCTGATACCCATTTTGCTCATGATTTTGAGCAAACCCTTCTCGACCCCCGACACGAAGTTGCCCACCGTGTCCTCCACAGAGGCATGTTCGAAATGCCGGTCGCGTGCCACCAGATCCGTAATGGTTTCGTACACGAGATACGGGAAGATGGCATTGGCCCCATACCCAAGCAGGGCGGCAAAGTGATGCACCTCGCGCGGTTCGCCGCTCCGGACTATCAGACTCACCTGCATCCGCAGGCCCTGCCGAATCAAATGATGATGCACGGCCGCCGTGGCCAGCAAGGACGGAATGGGCAGGGTGTCTTCCGCCACCCCTTCGTCGGTCAGCATGAGCAGGCGGGTACCGTTCCGCACCAGTTCTTCGGCCTGCCGACACAAATCCCGCACTTCCTGCCGCAACTGGTCGCCCAGGGTCATGGATCCCTGGCCTTCCGTCCGGGGCTGCCAGGTGATGGGCAGCGAGGCCAGCCAGAAGTCCGCGGAACCCAGGCCCAGACTTTCCAGCGAATAGGCATGTTCGGGCTGCAAGATAGGCGAGGCCAGCTCAATCAGGCGCGTCGCCCGCGCGCTTTCGGCAAGCAGGTTCGCCCGTTCGCCCAGCAGCATGCGGAGGCTCATGGCCGTAGTTTCCCGCAACGAATCGATCGGCGGGTTGGTGACCTCGGCAAACCGCTGCTTGAAATAGTGGAACAGGGGACGCGGCAGTTTGCTGACGGCGGCCAGCGGCGTGTCATCTCCCATGGCGCCGACGGGCTCCGCGCCGTTGGACAGCAAAGGCCGCAGCACCACCACCATCTCTTCCGAAGTGAAGCCAAAGGCGATCTGCCGGTGCACCAGAGTCTGGTCCTGCACAAACCGCTCCACGAGACCGGCCTGACCGTTCTCGGAACGCACGGCGGAACGGGAGCGCAAGGCCCGCGAACGACGCAACCGGCGGCTCTTCAGCACAATGGCTTCCAGAGAGATGAGGTTTTCGGTCAGCCACTGGCCGTAGGGACGGCGATTGGAGATCACCCGGGTGATCTCCTTGTCGTCCATCACGATCCCCAGCTTGGTGTCCACGCAAAAGATCTCGCCCGGTCCGAGGCGCCCCTTGCGCACGACCAACGCCTCGTCATAGGGGATCGCCCCCATTTCGCTGCCGCTGATAATCAGACCGTTCTCCAGCACCGCAAAACGCGCCGGGCGCAGGCCATTGCGGTCCATGATGGTGCCGACGATGCGTCCATCGGTATAGGTAATACTGGCGGGCCCGTCCCACGGCTCCAGCAGGGCACTGTGATATTCGTAGAAGGCGCGGCGTTCCGGCGTGACATCCCCCTCGGGCATGCGCTCCCACGCCTCCGGCACCATCATCATCAGGGCGTGGCGAATGTCACGTCCCCCGTGGACCAGCAGCTCCAGCTGCTGATCAAACTTGCCGCTGTCACTGGTGTCCGCATCAAGAATCGGCCGCAGATCGTCTATTCCCTGGGGCCAGACCGGGGCGCTCAATTGCGGTTCGCGCGCCCGCATCCAGTTCTCGTTGCCCTGGATCGTGTTGATTTCGCCGTTGTGGCAAATCATGTGGAAGGGCTGGGCCCGTTCCCAGGTAGGCAAGGTATTGGTACTGTAGCGCTGATGAAACAGGGCCAGGCCGGTCTTGAAGAGGGGATCGTGCAGATCCGGATACAGGCGGCCCAGCATGTCCGCCAGAGCCAGCCCCTTGTACACCAGGGTCTGGCTGCTCAGGCTGGCGAAATACAGACGTTGCACGCCGCGTGCCCGGGCCTGGCGCAATACTACCCGGCGCGCCCGGTACAGCAGCCGTTCAAATGCGCTGCCCGGCTGGCTGGCCTGTGCCGTGCGGCGCAGAATCACCTGCTCCACCCAGGGCCGGGTGGCAATGGCGCGTTCCCCAAGGACAGCCTCGATCACCGGTACATTGCGGAACCCGATGATCTCCAGGCCCAACCTGGACAGCTCTTCGGAGATCACATCCCGGGCCCGTTGGCGATCCTGGGGGTCGTGGCGGTGCAAGAAGAGTTGGCCGACCCCCAGGTCCGACACCGCGGGCACCGGCAGTCCCCTGTGGGTCAGTTCCCGTTTGTAGAATTCATAGGGGATTTGCACCAGGATGCCGGCTCCGTCGCCGGATTTGAGATCATCCGCAATCGCGCCCCGGTGGGCATGGTTGCACAGGGAGTCCAGCGCCATGCGCAAGACGGAATGGGTCTTCTGGCCTTCCATATGGGCCACAAAACCGATGCCGCAAGCATCCCGCTCGGCCGCGGGCGCGTTCTTGTAGAGGGTATTGTGGCGCTGCGGCATTGCTGCGGTATCCATCTGCAAATTACCTCTACTTGCTGCCAGACGGGATTGCTCCTGGAGCGGAACAGACCAAAAAGGCCGGTCCAGAGCTATACCCCCAGCCGGGTTGACTGGCATTATACCCTTAACGGGAGGCTCGCCGACCCCAGGCAGCGCGTGCAGGATGGCGGAGCGACCCCCAGCAGGCTATCCTTTCACGCCCCCAATGAGCAATCCCTTGACGAAGTATTTCTGGATGAAAGGGTATACCACCAGAATCGGCACCGTGGTCACGATGATCATGGCGGATTTCAGGGTCTGGCTGGGCGGCATGGTTTCCGCCTCGAACATGATGTTCATGTCGCCGCGGTAGGACGCGTCGCCGATGTAGAGAATGGAACGCAGGATCACCTGAATAGGGTACAGGCTGCGGTCCGAATTGAAGACGGCGGCGTAGAACCAGCCATTCCAGTGCCAAACCGCATAGAAAAGCCCGATGGTTGTCAGGGCCGGCATGGACAACGGCAGATACACCTTGATCAGCACCGTCAGGGGATTGGCACCGTCAATCAGGGCGGCTTCCTCCAGTTCTGCCGGGATCGTCATCAGGAAGTTCCGCATGATGAGGAGCCACCAGGGATTGACCAGGAACGGGATAATCAGCAGCCAGATCGAACTGGTCAGCCCGACCGAGTCCACCACCAGGTAAAACGGGATCAGGCCACCGCTGAACACCATGGGAATGAACACCAGGAGGGTCAGAAAAGTACGCCCCGGCAGATTGCGCCGCGCCAGCACATAGGCACCCAGACCGGTGACGGCCAGGCACATGGCCGTGCCGACAATCGTGCGGAACAGCGTGACCTGATAGGCCCGGAAGACGGTGGCCTTGCTGCCGCCAAACAGAAACCTGTAGGCCTCCAGGGTAGGCATTTCCGGAAACAGCACGAAATTGCCGCGCCGGGCCCACTCGGCCGTGCTGATGAACGACGTGCTCAGCACGCTCAGGAAAGGCACCAGGAACAGCAATCCGACGAGAAACAGAAAAAGGTAGTTGCAGACGTAGAAAATCTGCTCCCCCCGTGACGCCTTGACAAACATGCTCGTGCCTACCAAATACCCGTGTGCCCCATGCGGTGTGCCAGCTTGTTGGCCCCCAGCAGCAAGAAGAGCGCCAGCACCGACTTGAAGAGACCGACAGCCGTGGCGAAGGAGTACCGCAGATCCAGGAGACCGATGCGATATACATACGTGTCGATGATGTCGGCCACCTGGTACACGGAAGGCGAATAGAGCAACAGAATCTGCTCAAACCCGGCATCCAGCAGATCGCCGATCCGGAATATCAGCAGAATGACAATGACATGGCTGATGCCCGGCAATGTGATGTGCATGACCTGCTGCAATTTGCTGGCGCCGTCCATCATGGCAGCTTCGTAGGTCTCGGGGTTCAGACCTGCCATGGCGGCCAGGTACAGGATACTGCCCCAGCCCACGGTTTGCCAGACGGTGGTGCCTACCAAAATGCTGCGGAACCACTTGGGATTGCCCAGGAAATGTTGGGACTCCCCGTCAAGAGCCACCACCAGGTGGTTGACCAGTCCGCCCTCCACACCAAACACCACATAGACCAGTCCGGCCACGATCACCATGGAAAAGAAATGGGGCAGGTACGAGATGGTCTGGGTTACCCGTTTGAAGAGCGTGTTGCGCACCTCGTTGATGAGCAGGGCCAACAAAATGGGAGCCGGAAACGCCCACAGCGTTTTGTACAGGGAGATCATCACGGTGTTTTCCATGACGTCCCAGAAGAAAAAGGACTGGAAAAAGAGGATGAAATGCTTGAACCCCACAAACGGGGCCCCCAGGATTTCCCCCATGGACATGTAGGGCTTCACATCCTTGAAGGATATGACCAACCCGATCATGGGGATGTATTTGAATATGATGAGGTAAACGGCAACCGGCAAAAACAGCAGGTAATAGAAGCTGTTCTTTTTGAGAAGGGACCAGAGCGGCATGACGGGCGTTACGGACAGGGGCAAATCAACTCGGGCACAGTGGGGGCACCCTACCAGAAGAACAGCAGACCCGGCGCGGTCCGCGAGATGTCAAAACACTGTGGCGACAATCCAAACGGGAGAACACCAGAGCCGTTCCCGGTACAGCTCCGCGCAAGCCCCGCCGCGCCGTGGTGCTACAGGCCCGTGACCCCGCGCGGGGCCACGGGCCTGTCTGCTTGTATGTGTCCCAAGCCTAGATGCCCTTGAACGACCGGTATTGGTCGGTATAGGCGTCGATCCAGTCCTGCAAACCGGCCCGGTACAGATCGTCCACGTGGTCGTCCCACTCGGCGAGATCCCGGACACCGGTGATAAATTTGATGGCTTCCTCGGCATGCAGCCGGTCGAGGTCGCCCATGGTGGGCACGGCTTCCGAGATGGCCGCCCCGTCATACGGTACATCAAAGTCTTGCGGCATCTTGGCATTGTTGTAATCAAAGACATAGTCCTTGATATGGTTGTAGTGCCGTCCCCAAGCCGGGTCCGCCGGAGCGGACCAAGTCTCGATGGCAAGACCTGCGCCCTGATAGAACTCGCCGGCGTAAATGGGTACCCCTTCCATCTCGGTGTTCAGGCGGTTCACCTGTTCCTTGCTGGAGTCCACCCATTCCCAGTCTTCGCCCTGAATGCCGTAATGGGCCGTGACCGCGTTGTCGCGGATCGGGTCATACTGCCAATTCAGGAAGCGGATCACTTCCTCGGCGACTGGCGAATTGCCGGGGATCATGTAGGCCTGGGTCATATTCGCGTTGTTGGTGCCGCACAGACCCAGAGGGCCATGCATCTGCAGCGGGAAAACGAATTCCATGCCCGGCACCACGTCTTCCAGAATGATGCGCTGGGCCAGAATGGTGATGCGGGAATACCAGCCGCAATGGATGCCCATGTTGCCCGACCGCAGCACTTCCTCAAAGTCCATGTTGGCGAACACTTCTTTGTGGAACCAGCCGTTGTTCCACCACTCGTTCATCTTGCCCAGCCAAATCGGATAGCCTGGCTGCAACTGATGCGGCATGATCTGGCCGGCCGCCTCGTCATACCAGCGGGATCGGCCGTACTGGGTCCAGCCTCCCAACAGACAACCTTCCAGACTGCCCAGATTGTTGGTCACCATGACGGCATCCGGGTTGTGGTCCTGAAACGCGACCATTATGGCCTCAAGGTCGTCAACAGTCATGCTCTGCGGGTCAAACGGCAAGCCCAGTTCGTTGATCCAGTCCTCGCGGAACCAGGTGAAATTCCAGGTGTGCCCCATCAGACCCAGGCGCGGAATGCCGTAGATTTCGCCTGTGGCATCCTTCATGCCGGACCAATTGGCTTCCGGAAAAGCGGTCAAAATGTTCTGGCCGTGCTCTTCCAGCAAAGCCCCAATGGGCATGATGAGATCCTTGTACTGGGTCCAGTTGCCCGTGAAAAGATCCAGGCGCTCGCTGCGGCTGCTCAGCAGCAGGTTGAGACGTTCGCGGCCGGCGGCACCTGGCGGCGGGACAAAACCGTGGGGCTGGATGCCGGTTTCCTGGGCAATGTAGGCCTGCACTTCGTCGTACTTGGCTTCATCGCTCCCTTCCGGACGCACCAGGGCAATCGATGGCCACACGTACACGTCTACATAGTCGTCCGCCATTTCCGCGACCGCACCCGGCGCGGTTTCTCCGGCCGGCACGGCACAGGCCGCCATTACCAATCCCCCCGTGGCCAGTCCAGACAAGCGCATGAACTGCCGACGGTCAACTCGGTACGTCAAGGGTTTTGCCATTTTCTTTACTCCTTGGTGGGAATGGTGCGGAAAACCCGCCAACATCACTGTCCCTATGGCCGATCGGCCCGCAAGCGCGGTCTCTGGCCCTGGAGGCCAGAGACCGCGACAGTAATGCCCTCGGACTTCTGATCCTAACACAGCCCCAGCGGACATCCACAGGTGAACCTGTTATTACAGGGCAATCACAAAGCCGCGAATTGGGGCGGGGTCGCTTGTGTTTTCCTATGTATAGTCTGGATTTCGGCCTAATTTTCCGTTGTTCCACTCTATTGAAAAATGTCTTGTCGGGGAATCGAATCCTAACTTTGCGATTGCCCTGCCCGTTGTTGTGAGACCAAGGCCATTGCATCGTATAGGACCCGTCCTGCCGGGGGCCCCACGCAGGCCAACGCCACCGCTTTGAAGCCCCGTCGAACTTGGGGGCTCGCCAGGGACGGTTTGCGCTGCACACTATCGTCCACGCCCTCGGCTAGAACGCGCCGCTTGAGCCGCTCCCGCGTGCGGGTTGTGACTCCCACGGCTCGAGACCCCCGCACCCGTGCGGATCAGATGCTCCAAGGTCCAGCGTTCGTCCGGCGTCAGGTGGATAGTGTAGCGGAGGGGAGTATCATGGAGTATCTCCAAGCTGGTGGCACCCCTTAGCATGCAGAGGGTATTATGCGACAGCAGATCCTTAATAGTTAGTCGTGCACGAGCCTTAATAGTTAGTCGTGCACGAGCCCGTGGACCGGGGCCGCCCTTGGGTGGGCGGGCGGGCTGCCGCAACGAACATATTCCTGCGCCATGTAGGCGGGTCGGTGGCGACCCAGATGATAGCCGTCACAAGATGCGCGCGGGTCGCCGATGGTGCCGGGTACTGGTCGTGTCCCCGAGGGCGAGATCCCTGAAGTAGTGAAAGCCATGCCACCGTTTAAGTTCATATTGCTCATGGCAGTACGATTTCTCATTCAGAGGTGGTTGGCCCCTAACAATTAATGTTGTGAGACCTATATGGTGTTTGAAAGTGCAAGGATCACTTACATACACTCTTAAAGTGCAGGCTTTCACCATACTGAAGCTGACTATAAGCTTCACTTTCACTTGGTTGAAACTGTTCCAGACATTCTAGCAGTTCAGCAATATTTTTCTCACTACCAATCGTCCGCAAAATATCTTGTTGCACCAAGTTTCCGTTTTCATCGTACAATAAGTCTACTTCGGTATACCCGATAAAGGGAATGCGATCCAGTGTATTTTGAGTACTAGAATTAGAATTGATAAGAAAAAAGGGCAGAATCAGTACCAATACAATGAGAAGAACAAGGAAAATGTAACGCAGACGTGATTGAAAAGTAAAAATATACATGAAAAATTCCCGTATCAAGGGCGAATATATCAAATATCTGGTGTGGAATTACACAGGATGAGCAGTATAAGTCTGGATATTAATGCCAAAAACCCTAACGAACATGAGTTGTGGATAAGATGCAGTATGCAGTCTCCGGGAGACTACGCCACGGCTGGAGCGTTGGTTTCTGGGACTGATGACAGTAGACTATGAGGCCCGACAACCAGTGCGCCAGAAAATTGGCCGGACTCCGGTGGCGTGTACGCTCCACTTGCGAATCACAAAGAACCAGCCCATGGAGTTCTTACCTCGTTGGGCCAAGTCGCGGAAGATCCGGTGACTCGCGATGCGTCGATGGTAACAGACCGCCAAGGACGTCGAGTCGATGTAGCCAAGACCGACCGGTACAGGAGCCATAGCCGTGGGTCAGAGAGTACAGACATACCGCGGCATCAGGGCCACACAGCAGGCATAACGGACAGACCGGGAAAGGGCCTGCCCGCAAATGGAGCAAGACATGCCACCTGCATCAGATCTCACAGTCTCGATCGCGGCTCTGACAGAAGTACATCAGAAGAGTCATGATCTCGCTGGAGACCAGACCGGTGGTCCGTTGTCGCACCCGATGCCCGGCGTCTAGTTACCGTTGCTGCCACTCTGGCTCGAAACTATTGACAGAAATCATCGACATCACAGAAGAAGGCGAGTAGACTCATGAGAGGCACCTTCGGGGTTTGCCAAGTGCTCAAGGATACTCTCCTTGGGTACCCGAGATGTCCTCTCTTATCCATCACTCGCGTTAACAATAATAATAATATAATCTGAGTTCGGGATAAGGGCAGGGCAGTTACAAGATTGCTACAAGGCCAGGACCTGCCCTAGGCAATCGAGATTTCCCGTCGGCTGTCTGCCGCTGGCCTTCCATCCTCGCGGAAGACCCTGTCCAGGACCCAGTGCACGGAATTTTCAATGCCCCAGTGGCCCCGGAGGGTGGCCAGCCGCCCCTGCGCCTCGGGGCGGACCGCGGGAGATGAAATGGCGGGTCTGGATGGTGCTCTGCGCGCCTTGGCGGCACACAGATTCCACCTCGATCAGGCTCTGCCGCGCGGGCCACTGGCCCTGCGGATCCACGTACGCCAGGATGTCCAGATCACCGATCGCCCGGCAGTGGCGGATTTCAATGCGGCCATGGCCCTTGTGCACGGTTTTGTGCTCGCCATAGGAAGACGGTACGGTCGCGGGGGCCTCCGCGCGCGCCAGCGCGAAGGTCTCCTGTACGGCCGCCTGCAGGGTCGGCTGATTCTGCTTGACGGCCAGAATATAGTCCGCCTCCTGGTCGCGCATGGTCTGTGCGATATGTTGCTGGCAGCCTAGGGCATCGATGGTGACCCCCTACACATGCCGTATCTGCAGCAAGGCGCCGGGAGGGCCGTGATTTCATTGGCCTTGTCGTCCACCGCCACCTGGCCCAGCGTCAAGCCCTGGGCGGTAGCCCAGGCACTGACCATGTGCAGGGCCGGCAGCTCTGCGCTCCGGTCATGCGAGCCGCGCAGTTGCTTGCCGGCCACGGCCACGGCGGCACCCGGCAGTTGCCCCTGCATGTCCGGCACCCAGCGTGCGCAGCAGGCTGCCCTGCTGCGTGGACCGCATCCCCAACACGCGTCGGAAAGTGTATTGGGAGGGGAGGCCGTGCGGTAGGTCCAGCCAGGTGTCGAACCAGGCCTGGTGGGCCCGCCCCAATCGCGCGAGCGCGGCTATGGGCTATGGTGTGGGCGCCGCCCATCCCCGCGCACACCGCCAGACACAGGATGGTCGGCAGACTGTGCCGCCGCGCATGGCGACTGCGCGGATCGTCCACCTCATCAAAACGGTGCACCAGCGGAACAGCGGCTTGCGTGTCCAGGCCTTTCTCCTGGAAGGCTGAGCCTGTCTCCCATTCTGTCGCGGACTTCCCCTCCTGCGAAATCTTGCAACTGCCCTGGGGATAAGGGCAGGGCTTACGCATCACTCCGATGCAACAGTTCAATTGGGGGTCGGCAGGCGGGATCCTAGGCAGCCCGCTCGCGCTTGCCCTTGACGCCGCCCTCAGCGTCCCGGTCCTGGGCCAGCAGGTTGAGCGTCAGACGGCGCAGGAGTGCCATGTTTTCGGCTCCGCGGCGGGAGCGTACCCGGGAACGGCATGGTCCCGCAGCCAGGTCACATCGTCGTGCAGGCGAGGCTGATGGTCCTTCAGGGCCCGCACGGAGTGGCCTCCCTGCGCCACGATGGTCTGGGCCCCCTGCCGCGGGCATCCCCACCCGGAGGGTGCTCGATCCATCGTGACGGTGCCACCCTGCAACGCCAAGGATTCCAGCCACGGGGACAGGGCCGCGATCTCGTTTTCATGGTCCCGCCCCGCGACTTGCCCCAGCCAGAGACGGTCGGACACGGCCCACGCCTGCACCCGGTGCACCGGCAGATGACCTTGGGCGCGGTCGTGAGCACGGCACGGCGCAGCGTCTGGCTATCCATGGCCATGAGGGCCGGGTCCGAGGCCGGGTGCACCGCCGCTCCCCAGCGTTGCAGTGCCGCCTGCACGACCGCCGGATCCAGCAAGGAAAAGACCCGGCGGCAGGGGTCGTGGGGAGCCCTCCGGGCCGGGACGCCACGGGGCAGGTCCAGAAACGTGCGCAGCCCAGCCTGCCGGTAGTGTGCATAACGCGCTACGCCCGTCCCGTCCTCGGCCCCGCAGGCGCAGAGTGCACGGATCAAGATGTCCCGCAGACTGTGTTTGCGACCGTGGGCCCGCGGGGCACCCCATCCCGTGCACACGGCGGCCCCAGGGATTTGCGTAGGGGATGTGGGGTCGGTGAACGGCGCGGCCGCCCCCGGCAGCAGTCTAGGCCGGGTCAGGTGGAACACACCTTGGCCTAGCTACGCCCTCGCCTGTGTCCGCCGCCTGCCTGATTTTTTGTTGGGGCTTCTTAGAGCTTTTGTCTCCCTTGGTGCTGCGCTATCATACAAATATATGCTTTAGTTAAAGATTCTGATGAGTGGCTTGAGCCACTCAGTTGAGTGATAGGACCTGAAAAGACAAGTGATCCTTCATTCAATATTACGATATCAGTACAAAGTTTAGATACATCCTCCATTAAATGAGTAGACAGAATGAGTAGCCCCTTTTGACCTAAAGAGGTCAGGACACTATGAAGACGATATCGTTCTTCAGGATCCAGATCACCTGCTGGTTCATCCAGAAACAGCATTTGTGGCGACCCCAGCAAAACTTGGGCTAATCCTAAACGACGTCGCATGCCTCCTGAATATGTTCTTATAGGGTAGTGCATAAATTCCGTCAATCCGGTTTGCACGGCTATCTCTTCAAGAGCTGCCTCTTGGTAGAATTCAGGTGGTAGTTTTCGTACTCTGGCCAGAAAGTGCAAAAATTGCCATCCTGTCAAGGATGGATACAGTGCAAATCGCTGAGGCATATACCCCATCCGTGACCTATAGTGCTGACGGGCCACCGAATCCTTAGCCAAGTCGACACCATTGACTCGTACACATCCTGTTGTGGGTGCAGCCAAAGTGGTCAAAATACGCAAGAGTGTGGTCTTGCCAGCTCCATTTGGCCCAATCAAACCATAAATTCCTGTGCAAAATTCTAGGTCTATCGGGGAAAGTGCCTGTTTAGAACTGGCACCCCACCCAAAAACTTTGGATATACGGTCCAAGTGGATTGTCATGGTTGTTTTCAGCTGTTGTGAGCTGTGATAGCTTCTTCGTTACGTAGCAACAGACTGCCCCCAATGAGAAAAAGCACCGTCATCCCTAGCATGAACAAGCGGTTGACCCAGAAAAACGGTCCGGGTAATTTTATGGCAGACCAAGGATGCCATCGAATCATCCAGTCTTTCCACCACACAGTGTTCCCCCCAGTCCCTACTGTCACCTCAGAGGCCCAGATGAATACCAACCATAACAATCCCCACAATACTGTTATGAGCACTCCGCCCAAGACTTTACTGCGTGTCGCGGCAGCCAGACCATAAGCCAATGCCATGGTCCAAGACAAGGTTACCAAGACACCGATCGTAACCAAAAGTATCTGGTCATAGTGTAAATCCTTGATTTCCTTCCATGTCAAGTCTTCGAAAAGTATAAATGCAAGTCGTATATCAGCTATACCTCCCACCATACCCCATATCAAGGCCATGAGGATATACAGTGTAAACCAACGGACGAGACCAATACGCCAGAGAGCATTGTTACCTGCAATGAGAAAGACAAGACAGGGATCCCCCATTAATAGTTGGGTGGCCATCCACGCGCCGATCAAGCCTATCACCTGATCCCCATACCACCACAACACCTGATCTGGAACTATCACTGCACCGATCACGCCTATTGTTCCCACGCCTAAGGGCACCATCAGCATCAGGGAATTAGCTTTGAGGTAAAGAGGTATAGAAGAATCAAAACGTTTCATGGTAACAGGGAACTTTCGTTTTGAATTGTCGTACACCTTCAGAGAGGGATCGGTGAGGATGAGGATACTTTCTGTGCCTGACTTGCCCCACTAGTCAGGAAGGAGGCAATCTTCTCACAGACAGCACCGGATGCTCGCAAGGGTATAGTGGTGCATATCCGGTACCCCGTAGAACATTATCTTTGACCGTGGTGCGCACGGCCAAGGCCTTGGGAAGGTCCGGGTGCAGCAGCGAGCGGGTCAAGAAGCACTTCATGGAGGAAGGACTGGCTAGCCACGCTGCAGTACAGCCGCGGGCGGTGCGCTTCAACGGGCATTTGAGGTCCGGCTGCAACATCTCTATTCGATAGTTTAAGAGGCCCTAACAAAAGGCAGGCAGGTGGCGGGCACAGGGGCGGGAGCGGGTCCCACAGGGCGTCGCTGACAAGAGGCGGGGCCATCGATCTCTCCTGGGAGGCTGCCACAGCGGCCTGCCGCCAGTCTAGCCTTGGCCACGCCACCATTTTTGATAGGACCTCTAAGTACTTCAATCTACTAATGGTTAAGTCTGATACAAAAGAATCCCTGTCCGATCACAGGAGTCAGGCTGGGAGGTTGGGATCCGGATCCTAAAGAGGGACTCATTCATTCCGGACTTACTACTAGGGCGTGTTTGCAAACCCAAGCAGCGGGGTCAAGCGAGCCAGAATAGAGGCGGGACTAAGGCGTAAGGGGCGCGCGAGGGGATCTGACGAAAAAGCCGTGGTAGCCCTCTGATTACCACCTACCTCATTGGTCTTGTCGCATTCCTCACCCTGGAGTAAGAGTGAAACATAGAGATAGAACACGAACAATGATTCAATCAGAACTTGCCTAACAATGTTTCTCTCTGCAAATCGCCCAGCAGTGATCTGTCGCTTCAATGATCTGCGATCTGTTTGTTGAGAGCCTGCAGATAGGCCTTGGCACTGGCGGTCACAATGTCCGTGTCCACCCCGCGGCCACTGAAGAGCCGCCGGCGCTGGCGGCCCTGGGCGGTTTCGGGGGCATCTGTACCATTGGGCACCTCAATGCGGATGGTGACATCACCATTGGCATCCATGCCCTGTGTCACAGCTTGCACCAGATACTCCGTCAGGATGTTTTCCACCTGCACAATGCGATTGATGCCCTTGTACACGGCATCTACCGGCCCGGTGCCAAAACCGGCATCCGTGAATTCCTCGCCGGTCTTCAGATTCCTGAGTATGACCACAGCCGTGGGAATGGCGGCGGAGCCGCAATTGACCTGCAGGGCCTGCAGGGCCCACGTCTCTTCCGGTTGATACATCACATCACCGGCAATGGCTTCCAGGTCGGCATTCGAGATTTCCTTTTTGCGGTCCGCCAGCTGCATGAAGCGGTCATAAACCTCCTGCAGGATGGCCTTGTCCAGGTCGTACCCCATTTCGTGCAACCGGTCGCCGACCGCATGGCGTCCACTGTGCTTGCCGAGCGGCAAGCCCTTGTCCACCAGGTCCCGGCCTACCGTGGCCGCCCGCATGATCTCGTAGTTCTCCCGGTTCTTCAGTACGCCGTCCTGATGGATGCCCGCCTCGTGTTGAAAGGCATTCGCTCCGACGATGGCCTTGTTGGGTTGAATCACCATGCCCGTGTAACGGCTTACCATCTCGCTGGTCTTGTGGATCTCCTCTGTCACAATGTTGGTGTTCAGGTGGAAATAACTACCGCGGGTATGCAGTGCCATGGTGAATTCCTCCAGGCTGGAATTGCCGGCGCGCTCCCCAATGCCATTGATGGCCACTTCCACCTGGCGGGCGCCGGCCCGGACCCCCGCCAGCGAATTGGCCGTGGCCAGTCCCAGGTCATTGTGGGTATGGGTACTGAAGATGACCTCCTTGCCTCCGGGCACGTCGTTACGCAGCATTGCGATCAGGGCCCCATATTCGGAAGACATGGTGTATCCCACCGTGTCCGGAATGTTGAGGGTGGTGGCTCCGGCCTGAATGGCCACGGCCAGCACCTGTTTCAGGTATTCCACATCGCTCCGGCCTGCATCTTCCGGACTGAATTCCACATCCGCGCACAGACTGCGCGCCAGTTCGACCATCGAACCCACGGCTTCCAGCACCTGGTTGCGGGACATGAACAGCTTGTGTTCCAAATGAATGTCGCTGGTGGCAATGAAAGTATGAATGCGCGGCCGAATTGCCGGGGCCACGGCCGCGGCCGCCCTCCTGATATCCGGCTCCAGCGCGCGCGCCAGACCGGCAATGATCGGGGGGGCCATGGGTTGACCATGCCGGTCAAGGCGCACCTGCTGCCCCACGGTCCGGGCGATTTTCTGCACGGCCCGAAAGTCGCCTTCGCTGGCGATGGGAAATCCGGCCTCCATGATGTCCACGCCCAGGCGGGCCAGCTGCCGGGCGACCTCCAGCTTTTCCCGCTCATGGAGCGTGGCTCCCGGACTCTGTTCGCCATCGCGCAGAGTCGTGTCGAAAATCTGCACAGTGCGCCCGTGCGCCACCGCGCGGGCATACACGGCCACATCACGGATGGCGAAGTCCGTGACATCGATATCGGATACATGCACTTCGGTTTCTACGTACGTCTCGTGTGCCATTTTCGTTCTTCCTTGGGCAAAGGGCAGAGCTAGCCGCGACAGCAGCTACGCTTCGCGCTCAATCTCTTTGGAGTCCAGGAATGTCATCATGCGGCGCAGACCCAGACCTACATTCTCGATCTGGTGAGTCTGTTCCGACTGGCGGCGCTGGCGAAACTTGCCCAGGCCCCCGTGATACTCGTCCATCCATTCTTCAGCGAATTGACCGGACCGAATTTCGGCCAGGATGCGCCGCATGGTGGCTTTGGTTTCCTCGGTGACGATGCGGGTACCGCTCACGTAATCGCCCCACTCGGCCGTATCGGATACGCTGTAGCGCATGTAGGCCAGACCGCCCTCGTAAAAAAGGTCCACAATCAGCTTCAATTCATGCAGACACTCGAAATAGGCGATTTCCGGCTGATATCCGGCTTCGACCAGGATCTCAAATCCGGCCTTCACCAATTCGCTGACACCGCCGCAGAGGACCGTCTGTTCCCCGAACAGATCCGTTTCGGTCTCCTCCGCGAACGTGGTCTCAAGGAGACCCGCACGCGTGCAGCCGAGGCCGCGGCCATAGGCCATGGCATCCGCCAATGCATGGCCGGATGCATCCTGATGGATCGCCACCAGCCCCGGCACACCGGACCCTTCCACAAACACCTCGCGCACCCGGTGCCCCGGGGCCTTGGGCGCCACCATCGACACGTCCACATCCGCGGGCGGCACAATCTGCCCGAACCGGATACTGAAACCATGGGCAAACATCAGGGTGTTGCCCGGCACCAGACCCGGCAGAATATCCTCCCGGAACACCTTGCCCTGTGCCTGATCCGGCAGCAGCACCATGATCACGTCGGCGGTCCGGGCCGCCTCCGCGGTACTGACCACCTGCAGCCCATCAGCTTCCGCCTTGGCTTTGCTGGCGCTGCCGGCGTACAGGCCTACCATCACATCCAGTCCCGAATCGGTCAAATTCAGGGCATGGGCATGCCCCTGACTGCCGTATCCAATGACGGCAATCCGGCGTCCTTCCAACCGACTGAGATCGGCCTGGTTCTCGTAGTAAATGGTGGCCATAATACGCTTCAGCTCCCTTTGCGAAAATTCAACCAACGTAGACAGAAAGACAGAACAAGGTTTACGTCCCGAGACGGCACTACGGCGTCCCGCCGTTCCAGGTCATGTCCTCTTCCAGGACATTGACAGTGCCCATGCGCGCGATCGCCACAGGGCCTGTGCGCACCATTTCCAGCAGTTCGAATTCCTGCAGCAGTTCGATCAAGGCATTGATTTTGGTCTGGTTGCCGACGATTTGCAAGAGCATGCTGGTGGGGGACACATCCACGACCTGCGCGCGGAAAATCTCCGCCAGCTGCAGTACCTGGGTGCGCTGCGAGCCGGTTACAGCGACGCGCAGCAAGGCCAGTTCCCGCGCAATCAAAGGGGTGTGCGACAGGCTTTCGATGCGCGTCACATCGACCAGTTTGGCCATCTGCTTCTCCACCTGCTCGGCCACGCGCTCGTCCCCGTCGACGACGAATGTCATGCGGCTTATGCCCGGCTCTTCGCTGTGGCTGACCTGCAGGCTGTCAATGTTGAAATTGCGCCGCCGCCACAGGCCGCAGACCCGATGCAGCACTCCCGGCTTGTCCCGCATCCACGCGGACAGTATGTATTTCATGACATCCCTTCCTGGGCTGATGAGAACCGAACACGTCCGGGCATTGTGCGCGAGCTGCCCGCGGCTTCAGAAGGCGGGGACCACGCCGCTGCTGCCCTGCACGACCTTGGCTGCCGGCCGCCGGAACATGTCGTCCACGGCGGCGCCCGGGGCAATCATGGGATACACGTTGACTTCCTCTTTGACCCGGAACTCGATCAGAAACGGACTGTCCGTGTCATTGGCCTCACGCACCGCGGCCTGGACCTGACCGGGCTCCTCCACGCGGAGGGCCGGGATCTCGTAGGCCGCGGCCAGTTTCACATAGTCGGGAGACAGAATCGGGGTTCCCACATAGCGCTGGTCATAGAAGAATTGCTGCCATTGCCGTACCATCCCCAGGAACCCGTTGTTGATAATGGCGATTTTGATGGGCAGGCCCTCCTGCTGAATGGTGGCCAGTTCCTGCAATGTCATCTGAAATCCCCCGTCACCGACGATGGCCCAGACCCGATGATGCGGCATGGCGATCTGCGCCCCAATGGCCGCCGGCACGCCATATCCCATGGTGCCCAGCCCGCCACTGGTCAGCAGCATGCCGGCCCTTTCATGCAAGTAGTACTGGGATTCCCACATCTGGTGCTGGCCCACATCTGTAGTCACAATCACCTCTTCGGGTTCCCGGCTCCGGGATGTGTCTTCCCAGATCTGGCGCATGACGAAGGGGGGAATCAGTTCATCCACTTCATAGGTCAGGATGTCAACGCGGGCGCTGTCTGCCTTGCGGCTGACCATGGTACCGATCCACTCGGGATGGGTATTGGGTCGAATCAGCTCGTTCAAGGCCGGCAACGTCACCGCCAGATCGCCCAGCACAGTGACATCAGGCTGCACGTTTTTGCCGACTTCCGCCATGTCCAATTCAAAATGAATGATGGACGCCTGCTTCGCGAAGTGATCCAGACGGCCCGTAATGCGGTCGTCAAAACGCATGCCCAGGGCAATCAGCACATCGCAGCTCTGGACCGCATCGTTGGCAAAAGCCTCGCCATGCATGCCGCCCATGCCCAGACTGAGCGGGTGGGTCTCCGGCAGATTGCCCGTACCCAGCAGGGTGGTCACAACCGGTATCTCGGCTTTTTCCACCATGTTCCGGAGCACATCGGCCACCCCGGCCAAATGCACGCCGTGACCGGCCATGATCAGCGGGCTCTCCGCCGCGTTGATCAGCTCCGCGGCCCGGTGGAGGTCGGTTTCGCCATGTTGCGGATACGGTACATATCCCGGCAAGGAAATCTCCATGTCGTACCGGAACTCTCCCTCGGCAATCTGCACGTCCTTGCAGATATCCACCAATACCACACCGGGTCGGCCTTCCCGCGCGATATAGAAGGCTTCCTTCAGGGCCAAGGGGAGATCGGCCACATCCGTGATCAGGTAATTGTGCTTTACCACGGGCTGGGTGACACCGACAATATCGGACTCCTGAAAAGCATCCGTGCCCAAGAGGTCCGTCGGGACCTGCCCCGTGATGGCGACGATCGGCACACTGTCCATTTGGGCGGTAGCCAGACCCGTCACCAGATTGGTGGCACCCGGTCCGCTGGTAGCGACACAGACTCCCACCTGGCCCGTCGCGCGCGCGTATCCGTCCGCCATGTGCGCCGCACACTGTTCGTGCCGCACCAGCACATGGTGCAGGAGCTGGTGCTGCTCATAATAGGCCAACGCGTCGTAGGCCGGCAGGATGGCTCCGCCCGGATGACCGAAGAGCGTACTTACACCTTCCAGGACACAGGCATCCCAGAGCATTTCCGACCCTGTCAGTTGCCGAGGCGTACTCCTGTCCAGTATGCGCTGATTCCGCGAGCCCTCGTATGCCTTCATGATTGTTCCCTGTTTGCCTGCAAAAAAAGTTCATACAACAAAAAGATCCTTCCCGGCCGGGAAGGATCTGGGTGTTCTCTGTGAGTACCCCCTGTGTCCGAGGTCATCCTCCACCAACGCGCCGAGCCGTGGTCTGGCCTACTACGCCAGACAACAAGGGAAGCAACAACACGGGGCGGGACAGGCCCGCAGGATGTCCAGACACGATGCGGTTTTCAGTCTCTATAACAAACAAGTGCGAACCTGAATCTGACCGGTCCATGGTACAGGGGAACCGGAACCGTGTCAAACTTGGATTCGGTCCTCCGGCGGCTTGCACAACAGGCATCTGCCTTGGGACCTATAGTAGATATCTATTGTCAAGTCCCCCCTTCCCCGCTATATCCCGTTCACGGGTCATGATGATGCCCCAACGGCAACGCCTCACGCCGTGCGGCACGGTCGGGGGGCCGGTACGGATGGCCCACACGCTGTCCGTGCGCTTCCAGGGTAGCACAGGCAGTCTTGACACCACACATGTCACGGCGGTGTACTTAGGTATATAATTCCCTTGCCTTCATATTCCGAAGAAACCGGAATGAGGGATGTGTGGCGCAGGCTCACGAACGGCACAGATTGCAGGTTCTCGCTTGGGCCGGTCACTGCTGCCTCATGTCAGCTGCATGCCTATGTCTGTCCGCCCTCTTGATTTGGACCAACCTGCCACGGCTCGGGCCACAGCCCAGAGCCAGCCGACGGTCATTCCTCCTGCCGATCTGGTATTGGTGGATGCCGATGTCTCCGGTTTTTCCCCAGAACAGCTCAGCCGCCAACCCGAGGTCTACAATCGGGAACTCAGCTGGCTGGATTTCAACTGGCGCGTGCTGCAGGAAGCACTGGATCAGCGCAATCCCCTGTTGGAGCGGCTGGGGTTTCTGGGTATCACGGCTTCCAATCTGGACGAATTCTTCCGCAAACGGGTCGGGGGGCTGCAACGGCAGCAGGCGGCAGGTGCCGACAACCTGCGGCTGCAGGGCTGGTCGCCGGAATATCAACTGGATCTGATCAGCCGCGTGGTCACGCGCTTCGGGCAGGTGCAGGCGCAATGTCTGTTGCAAGACATCTTGCCCAAGCTGGCGGAACACGGCATCAAGCTGGCGGATTACCAGGACATCACATTGGACGAGGCCGCGCAGTTGCGCCACACCTTCCTCAACGACGTTTTTCCTCTGCTGACACCTCTGGCCTTTGATTCTTCGCACCCGTTTCCCTTTGTCAGCAACCTGAGCCTGAATTTGGTGGTCGAGACCCTGGACCACAATACGGGGGAGTCGCATGTGGCCCGCATGAAGGTGCCGGCCAATCGACCGCGCTGGATCCGCGTGGGCCAGAGCCACCGCTTTGTGGCCCTGGAAACAGTATTAATCCACAACCTGGAATCGCTGTTTGCCGGCATGGAAATTCTGCATGTGCACCCTTTCCGCATCACGCGCAATGCCGCGCTGGTACAGAACGAGGAAGAAGCCGACGACCTGCTGGAAATGATCAACGAAGAGTTGCAGGAACGGCGTTTTGCCCCGGTGGTCCGGCTGGAAGTCGCCACCGACTTGCCGCCGCATTTGCTGAACATTCTGTTGCACGAGTTCGCGCTCAAGGAGCAGGACGTATACCAGCAGGAAGGGCCCCTGGGATTGTCCGACCTGATGTCGCTGATACGACTCATAGACTTGCCGGAGCTGAAGTTTCACACCTGGCAACCCCGTACGCCCCCCCAGTTCAGTTTTCTGAACAACGACTCCCGGCCAGCAGACGTGTTCAAGGTGCTGAAGCAGGGCGACATCCTGCTGCATCATCCCTATCAGTCCTTTGCCAATTCCACCCAACTGTGGCTGTTGGCCGCGGCCCGGGATCCCCAGGTGCTGGCGATCAAGCACACGATGTACCGCACGACGGACGACTCGCCCATTGTGGACGCCTTGATCTCCGCCGCGCAGCAAGGCAAACAGGTCGCCGTGCTGGTCGAAGTCAAGGCCCGCTTTGACGAGAAACAGAACATCTATCACTCCAAGCGGCTGGAAGAAGCCGGGTGCCATGTGGCGTACGGCCTGGTAGGGCTCAAGACCCACACCAAGATCTCGCTGGTCGTCAGAGAGGAATCAAGCGGTCTGCAGGTCTATGTGCACATTGGGACCGGCAATTACAACCACTCCACAGCCAACCTGTATACCGATGTGGCCATCCTCACGACAGACCAGGCCATCGTGACCGATGTCATGAACCTCTTCAACTACCTGACCGGCTACAACCGGCGCATCATGTACAAGAAGCTGCTGGTGGCCCCCGTCAATATGCGTCGCCGGTTCCTTGACCTGATCGACAGGGAAATGGAGCTTGCCCAGACCCACGGCTCGGGACGCATTATCGCCAAGATGAACAGCCTGGACGACCCGGAAATTGTGCTGCGGCTCTATCAGGCCAGTCAGGCAGGCGTGCAGATCGACCTGATCGTGCGGGGAGTGTGTCGCATCCGTCCCGGCATTCCGGACAAGAGCGAAAACATCAGAGTGGTCAGCGTCATCGGGCGGTTCCTGGAACATCACCGGATTTTCCACTTCGCCAATGCGGGCAATCCCGAGTATTTCATCGGCAGCGCCGACTGGATGCAGCGCAATCTGGACAACCGCGTAGAGGCCGTGGTGCCCGTTGAAGCCCGCACCATGAAGGCCCAGCTGCAGCTGATCCTGGATACGTGCCTGCAGGATCAGCGGAACGCCTGGGACATGCAACCGGACGGCCGTTATGTACAGCGACAGGGCTCGGCCCACCGGAAGCGTGCCAACGGCAGTGCGGAGCCGGCGCCCGAAGGCACGCACGCGGTACTGATGCACCATGTGGCCCAGCGCACCGCGAACACGGTCGGACGGCAGCGCGTCACGCCGCTGGGGGATACGCGCTAGAAACCCCCGGCAGTCGGCAAGGGCCGCGGTCTTGCGCACGTGGATTCCACGTCCAGATGCCTGCCCTGATCACTGGAGGCCTCAAACAGGTCCATGATCTCCAGAACGTGATAGGCCAGGTCGCCATTGGCACGGTGCTCGGCCCGTTCGTGACCCAGGGCGTGGGCCATGTCCGCCAGCCCAATGCTCCGCTGTACCTGATCGCTGTGCGTTAGGGGCACGTCCTGCCATGCGCGTTGGCCCCCCGGCAGCAGCCGGACCGGTCCGCCAAAAGTGTTCGGATCCGGGACGCTGAGAGAGCCCTGGGCCCCGTAGATTTCAATGCGGGGCAGCTGGGCACCCCAGACATCGAACGACTGGACCATGCTGCAGATGGCACCGTTCACAAACTGGATGGTGCCGGCATAGTGGGTAGGCACCTCCGGCCGGATGACGGTACCGGCCAGCGGTGCGCTGGTAACGGTCCGCTCCGGAAAAGTGGTGCGCGTAAAACCGCTGACCTTGGCGGCCGGGCCCAGCAGCGCGACCAGCGCGGTGACATAGTAGGGTCCCATGTCAAACATGGGGCCTCCCCCTTTCTCGTAGTAAAAAGCGGGAGAAGGGTGCCAGGACTCGTGACCGTGGCTCAGCATAAAGGCCGTGGCTGCGACCGGTTCGCCAATCCGCCCCTCGTCGATCAGCCGGCGACAGGTCTGGATGCCGCCCCCCAGGAACGTATCGGGCGCAACGCCCACCCGCACCCCCTGGGCACGGGCGGTCGCGACGATCTGCTGTCCCTCGCGGCGGCTCAGGGCCATGGGCTTTTCGCTGAAGACATGCTTGCCGGCGGCGATCGCCGCCAAGTCCACGGCGGCATGCGCTTTGGGAATGGTCAAATTCAACACGATATCGACATCATCCCGCGCCATGAGCTCCGGCACCGTTACGGCGGGGCATCCCGCCTCGGCGGCGGCGCGCCGGGCCGCTTCGGCGTTGATGTCGGCCACACAGCACAGTGCCAGATGGTCATACTGGCCAATGCCCTTGATATAGGTGCGGCTGATAGTGCCGCAACCCACCATCCCTACCTTCCAGACCTTCATGATGGGGCCTCCTGTCTTCCTGGGTCGTTGCGCTAGAGCGGCATCTCACCCTGTCCGGTCTCCAACCAGGTCAGCGTCGCCGGGGACAATGTCACTTCCACGGCCGCCTGATTGCTCTTCCACTCCCCGACCGTGCGGCAACCGATCAGGGCGAAGATGTTGAGCGGATAATTCAGGACGTAGGCCGTGGCGACCTGCGGTATGGTCAATCCCAGTTTGTGGCCCAGGGCCTCGGCCCGGTCCAGCCGCTGGAAATTCTCCTCACTGCAGTAGGCACTGACGGTAATACGATGAAATTCGTCCGTAATGCTGTCCAGATTGTCACGCCGAAACAGGCCGGTCATGAAACCCTGGGCCAGGCTGGACCAGGTAAACAGGGGCATCTGGTTGCACTGGTAGTACATCCGGGCCGCTTTGCCCTGCGGCCCGCTGATCGTCAGACTGTCCCGGTAGGGGTTGGCGGCCTGTGGGGCCAGCGAGAAGTTGGGGCTGCTGGCCACAAAAGGCGCCTTCCCGCGGGCCTGGGCGTAAGCGTTGGCTTCCTCAATGCGTTGCGGCGTCCAGTTGGAACCGCCGTAGGCCCGAATCTTGCCTTCTTCCTTGTGCTGATGCAGGCGATCCACCAAGGGGCCCACCGGTACTGTGGGGTCGTCGCGATGCAGCAGATACAAGTCAATGTAGTCGGATTGCAAGCGCACCAGGGAATCGTGCAGGTCGCTGCTAAGGTCGTAGGGGGTCACCCGATTCCGGTCCGCGTTGAAGTGACACCCTTTGGTCAACACAAAAATGTTGTCCCGATTGCTACGGGTAGCCATCCAGGCCCCCAGGGCGCGTTCCGACCGGCCCTCGCCATAGTTGTGGCCGGAGTCAAAGGCGGTACACCCTTCGGCATACAGCGCGTCCATCAAGGCATTGCTTTCATCCTGGCGCTCTGAATCCAGCATAATGGTGCCTTGCACAATACGACTGACCCGCTTGTTGCTGCCCGGAAACTGTCGATACTGCATGATGGCATCTCCCGTGTCTGTGGCCCCTACTCCATAGGGTAACGCAGGCCCCATTGGGCCCGGATACTGTCCAGCGTCCCCATAATGTCCAGCGTCTCGTTCAACGGCATGTCCGGGCTCTCCTTGAAGCCGGCCCGCAGACAGCGATGAACCTCCATGGCTTCGTGGGCAAAGCCGTTGGTGATCAGTTCGGCCGTGACTGTGCGCGGTGCCTGACCATCTATGGACACTTCGCATTGGTGGTTGAGCCAGAAGGGCCGGGGAATGCGAATTTGTCCTTTGGTCCCGGTCAGGATGGCTTCCTGCGGGGTATTGTCCCCGACGGAGGAGTAGCAGAGAGCCATTTGTCCAGCCGGATACCCCAGAAGCACCCCGCCGCGGACATCAATACCGTCCTGCAGGTGGGCCAAGGTCTCTATGCGGGTGGGTGCCCTCTCAAAGAGGTACGACGCCAGGGATACCGGATAGACGCCCAGGTCCAGCAAGGCTCCACCCCCCAAAGCCGGATCGACAATGCGGCCGCGCATCGGTTGCGTGCTGCGGCCGCCAAAGTCTGCGATCAACATGGTCAAATCGCCAATCTCGCCGGCTTGCACCATCTGCTTCACTTTCCGAATGAGGGGGAGGTAGCGGGTCCACATGGCTTCCATCAGGAACAGCTCCCGCTGGCGGGCCAGGGCCACCATCTCCGCGGCCTCCCGGAGATTGATCGCGAAGGGCTTTTCGCACAGCACGGCCTTGCCCGCCTCCAGTGCCAGCATGGTGTGTTCACGGTGCAGACTGTGCGGCGTGGCGACATAGATGACATCCAGGTCCGGATCGGCCACCAGTGCTTCATAGGTGCTGTACTGACGGGGAATATGGAACCGGGCGGCCAGTGCCTGGCGGCGGGATGCGGTACGGGACCCGACCGCCAGAATCTCACCGTCTTCCACTTCCTGCAAGCCGGTGCCAAAGCGCATGGCAATGCTGCCCGCGCCCAGAAATCCCCAGCGAATATTGGACATGATAGGTTCTCCTGCCTTACAGAGCGCCGCCGGCCCAGAGCAGCCCGCGGCGGACCAGCTCCCGGGCTTCCGGTACATCGAAGTCCTGGGCTACATGGCCCAACGAACAATAAAAGACCCGTCCCGCCCCGTATTGTCGTTTCCACACCACCGGCATCACGGTGCCGTTTACCCACGGCGCCACTTCCGTCTGGAACATGGTGGTCGCCAGCACCTGGTTGCCCGGGTCCACATGCAGATAGTACTGTTCCGAATGCATGTCGAAGTCCGCCAGACCGGCGGTGATCGGATCGAGATGATTCGTGATATTGACCCGGTAGTCGATGATATTGCCCGGGTGGGCTACCCACTGCCCCCCGGTCATCCACTGGTATTCCGTGTTGAGGCGGAAGGCATCGCACATGCCACCATGCCAGCCGCCGCAGTTGACCCCGCCGCGGATGGCCTGCAGCAGGCCCTGTTCCTGCGCGGGATCGAGTTGACTCATGGTCCAGGTAGAGACCACCAGGTCCAGGGACTGCATGTATGCCGTGTCGCAGTACCGATCCAGGTCATGCACAATGTCCACCTGGAAACCGGCGGCTTCCAGCAAAGGGGCGAATATCCGGGTGGTCTGTTCCGGTTCGTGACCTTCCCAGCCTCCCCAGTTCATCAAGGCTTTCCGGCTCATGGGTTCCTCCTCCTTGGGTTTGGACTTTCCGTGTCATCTGTGCAAGTCAACGGGCCAGCCCGCCGCCGCCCGATTGCAACAGCGCGTCAATCTCCCGGGCCGTGGCTACCAGCATATCGCCATGCTGGGTCAGGATCATAGCCGCCAGCAAGGCCCCGTACCGCAGACCTTGTGGCAGGTTGTCATTCAGATAACCATGCAACACGCCGGCGGCCATGGCGTCCCCTGCTCCCAGGCGATCCACCACTTCCACCGGCAACGCCTCCTCAAAATGATCGGTATCCGCCTGCCGGGCCCAGATGCCTGCAGCACCCGCCGACATGACCGCAACTCCACGCGGCACCAGGCCGGAGAGCCGGTGCAGCATGTCCCGGGCGTTGCCCGTGAAGCCGAACACCGTCTCCGCATCCTCCTGGCCGCAAAACAGGACATCCACCTGCGACACAAGGGGCTCCAAGGCAGCCCGGGCGGCGGTCGGAGACCACATTTTAGCCCTGAAGTTGACATCCAAACTGGTCGTGACTCCCCTGTCCCGGGCCTCCCCGAGCGCTCTCCGAGTACAAGCCAAACCGTGGCGTGACAGCGCGGGCGTGATGCCACTCACATGGAAATGGCGGGTATCCAGCAAACGGCTCCAATCAATCTGCTCTGGGGTCAGGCGGGCCGCACAGGACTCGGCCCGATCGTAGATGACTTCCGAATTGCGCGGGGGACCGGCAAACTCCAGAAAATACAGTCCCACCCTGCCTTCCGGTACCCACTGTACACAGCCAAGGTCTACATGGGCCAGCTGGAGACGATTGGCGATCAACCGGCCCAGGGCATTGTCGGGCAGCGCGCCGCCCCACGCGCAGGCGCGGCCCAAACGGGCCAACGCGGTGACCACGTTGCCTTCCGCACCGCCCGGCTGCACATCCAGCGTGCGGGCCAGTTCCAGACGATCCCCGGCCGGTACGCTGAGACGCACCATGATTTCGCCGAGAGTGGTTATGTCAAATTTCGGCAAGGGACCCACTTGCAGATGGATGGCAGTACCGACCTGTCGCTACAGTCCCAAGCCAGAGGCAGGACCACTGCCGCTGCCGGTGCTGCAGCCTCGATTGCACCGATACTGTGTATCTTAACGGTGCGTATCGCCGCGCGGGAAACCACACTCCCGATTCATGCGCAACATGCATGAGGCCAGAGATCCGGGGAACACATCGGACGCGCACCAGGATATCCTGGTGCATCGCAACAAAAACCTTAGACACTCCGCATGAGTCTACTCGCCCTGTACTGTCTTGGCGATGATTTCGATCCGCAGTGCAAGCCGGAACGACCGCGCCGACCACTCGGCTCTGGGTCCACACCAATGAATCACCCGTCACAAGGTGTGAAGCAACATTGAGATCCTCTTCGGAAAACTGCAGCCAGCGGAGAGCCTCTTTCACAACAGGATCAGGGTCGTTCATAGACAACCGTTCCTTCACGAAGCGCGGCACGGAGCACAGTCCCTACCATATGGCCGCGACTCTCAATCTCGTCAGGCGTGACTACCACTATGTCCTTGCTGACCGGAAGATCTCCCAGCGACCGTCGTATCTCGACTGCAACCCGATGCTTGTCTGGAACATCGTTCATCACAACCAACAGGTCCACATCACTCCACTCGTTGGCAGTGCCCCGAGCCTGCGAACCAAAGAGCACCACGCGAGACGGTTGGAACTGCCTAACAATACGATCCACCATGGTAGAAATAATAGTTTCAGAAGTCATCAGGTAGTCTCATCCTCGCGGATAAACACAGTCTGCTGTGCTTGGGATCGCTCCCTTGACAGTCGGACAATTTCAGGCCAGCTCTGCACCAGCGCGTTGTAATTCTGGGCCTCTTGAGAACGGTTCTTCTGGTCGCAAATGCGGTAGAGACGATAGGCCAGCTCCCGAGCGGTCTCGGCATCGGTGCCAAGCTTGACCATCATTTCGGCTGCAACAAGCTCGCCTTGATCGAGAACGCGGACCAGATGATGCACCGCTTCCCATGTTGAACTCTTTGCGTACGTACTCGGTTACCTCGTGGTACAGACGCGCTTCACCCTCGGACAGCTTGTACGGCACGGCGTAGGCTCACCGCTCCGGGAACAGCGGCGTGGCATCGAATTTGAAAAGTCTCTCCTTTACCATGCGGCGCATGAGGTCCGAGACATCGGCCGTATGCACGCCATCCCGGAAGCGACCCTCGAAGCGGTCACCATCCAACAGGACCATGAGCTGGAAATCTTCTTCCTTGCCATTGTGCGGCGTCGCGGTCAGCAGAAGAAAATGGCGAGTACAGGTCGAAAGCGTTTGGTATATCTGACCTCACCGCCAAAGAAGGAGGCCGACATCTTGTGGGTCTCGTCGCAGATGACCAAGTCCCATCCGCCATCACGGGCCCGAAGAAGTGCCTGGACATCCTCGTCACGGGCCAATTTGTCAAGACGCGCTATTGCCAGCGGCGTTTCGGAGAACCAGTTGCCTGTACGCGCAGCCTCCAGTTTGTCGTTGGTCATAATTTCAAACGGCAACTGGAATCGGCGGTAGAGTTCGTCTTGCCATTGCTCGGCCAGACTGCCGGGACACACTACCAGACAGCGCTCCAGGTCACCACGAGCAACAAGCTCCTTGATCAGCAATCCGGCCATGATCGTCTTGCCAGCACCTGGATCGTCGGCCAAGAGGAATCGCAAAGGTTGACGGGGCAGCATCGAGTCGTACACTGCTGTAATCTGATGAGGCAGCGGATCGACGACGGACGTATGCACTGCGAGGACGGGATCGAAAAGATGGGCCAACCGGATACGCTGGGCCTCAGAGACAAGACGGAAAAGATGACCGTCCCCATCAAATGACCATGGCAATCCCCGTTCAAGCACTTCTAAGGCTGGGTTCATCGTCGCGGTAGAGAAGGCAAGTGTCAACGCGGCCTGTAGACGGTATCTTGTAGGTAAGCTCAATCGCGGAGTCGCCGAACCACTTGATGCTGACGATCTCTGCAGGCCCGTCCAACGACACTCCCCGGACAAGGGTGCCGGAAGTCAGGCTTTCAAGTGTGACCATGCTTCTTTTCCTGTCAAAACTGCCACTTATCATACTTCCGTTTGCTGTTGAAACGTGAGCCATGGACAAGACCAGAACAAAATCGCAGAGTCAGCCAGTGTCACAGAGCCGCCTATATTTTCCTGTTATATAGGGAGGAAATCATGGGTTGTGGACGATTTTGCCCGGCAGGGCAATCGCAAAGTCCAGATTCGATTCCAAGACAACCCTGTTTTCGATACAAATATTCATTTTTTTATGAATGATGCTTCGGTAAAACGGAGGCAAATCAGGTCCAAATCAAGACTGTACACAGGAAAATATAAGTGGCTCTACCTCAATTTGCGACTTTGCGATTGCCCTGTTTTGCCCGGCCCAGTCCCCGCCCTGTCCGGACCTATGGGGTAGAATGGCGTCGGCACTCAGGCGATACCCCGAGGAGTGACTGTATGTCCCACGGTAGCCCGCTCGTCGACGTGGCCCCGCCCGGCGCCGCGGTCGAGACCCACTCCACGCAACATCCGGACCAATACGATCCCTATCCAGGCAGCGATGGCGTCACGGAAGTGGAAACCCCTCAGCACGCCGCCGCCATCGCCTATGCCGCGGACGCAATCCGCGACCAGGCGCGTCATTTGGGACAAGACTGTCTGGTGACCACCAATTCCGGCCTGTACTACCGGCCGGTCACGGTGACCGAGTGCCGGCAGTTCCGTCCGGCACCGTATCTGGTGCCGGACGTACTGGTGGCCTTGGGGATGACCTTGGACGGGGCCACCTCCTACAAGATCTGGGAGCGGGGCCAGCCGCCGGATCTGGTGATGGAGATGGCCTCGCCCCACACGGTGCGCCGGGATTTGGACTTCAAGCCGGAGACCTACGCCGCGATCGGGGTGTCGGAGTACTGGCAGTACGATCCATTCGGCGAGTTTCTGCAGCCGCGGCTGCAGGGGTGGCGCCTGCAGGGCGAGGTATATGTGCCCATCGCGGCCGGCATCTATCGGCCGGATCTGGGGGGACGGCTGTGGCCGAGCCGGGCCCTGCATACCTGGTGGGGATTGCTGGATTCGGGAGAGTTGCGGCTGCTCGATTCCGGGCACGACACGTGGCATCGGCCACTGCGGGAGGGGCGGGACCGGGAAGCGGCCCGCGCCGATCAGGCCGAGGCCGAAATCGCCCGGCTGCAAGCTTTGTTGCGACGTGCCGGCACCGCCTCCGTCGGCCTTCCGACCTGACCGAACATCGCCTCCAGTACCGCAGTCTTGGAGGACAGCAGTGCCGACCTTGCTGTGGAGCGGTACCAACGCCATCACAAAGTCCGCCAGGATCACAGAGCTGCCTGTATTGGTCTGGGCACAGACGGGATTTCGCCTCGCTGGCCTCCTCCCCGTTTGGCATGTGCCAGAAGGTTACGGTCATGGGGAGATGCAGACAGCATAACCTGATGCACCGAGATACTCTCCTTGCTCACCTGCGCCGGCCCGCTTGTCCATAACTCACGTTGCACAACCCGTCATGTATGTTCTGTCCGGTGCGCCGGCCCTGCCGACCTTCCAGTTCGATGTCTTCCAGGGCCATCCGGTCCGGGCCGTGGTTAGCACCCGCAAGGGCGGGGTCAGCCCGGCACCATGGGATTCTCTGAACTTCAGTGTCATGCGAGGGGATGATCCGCGGAATGTAGGTACCAACCTGTGCCGCTTTGTCCAGGCTTGCGGATTTGACCGAGATGATATCGTGCTGGCCCGGCAGATACGCGAAAACCACATCCAGGCCGTGACGGATCGGCACCGAGGCCAACGCGTGCCCGGAGTGGACGGATTGACGACTGCTGTCCCGGAGCTCCCGCTGATGACTCTGTACGCCGACTGTGTACCGGTCGTGGCCTACGACACGGCCCGGCATGTATTGGGAGTCTGTCATGCGGGCTGGCAGGGCACCACCTTGCAGATTGCCCGCAACCTCATACAATGTCTGTCACAGACGTACGGCACGGATCCCGCAGACTGTTTGTGTGGCATCGGCCCTAGCATTGGACCCGACAGTTATGAGGTCGGCCCCGATGTGATCGCCCGCGTCTGCAGCGAGTTGCCGACAGCCGAAAGGCTGCTGCGGCCCGCGGCGAAGCGAGAACATGCCTATTTGGACCTGTGGCAAGCCAATCTGGACCAACTGGTGATGGCCGGGGTGCCGGTGACACAGATAGAAGTCAGCGGGATGGACACGGCGCAAATGACCGATGTGTTCTTTTCCCACAGGGCCGAGAAGGGCCGCTGTGGACTGTTTGGACTGTTGTGCTGGCTACAGGCACTGTAGAGGACCGCAAGCATGGACATCGGCCCTGCGAGAACATCGGCCACCCGCGCACAGGTGAGTCCCGCTCTGGCGGAAAGAGCCGCCCAGGTACGGCAGCGCATTGCCGAGAGCTGCCGCAAGGCAGGACGCTCTGCTGCAGAGGTAAAACTGGTTGCCGTGTCGAAGACTGTGCCCGACACACGGGTCCGGCAGGCAGTGGAGTGCGGACTGCGCTGCCTTGGGGAAAACCGCCCCGAAGCCCTGGCAGCCCGGCTGACCCATCCTTTGCTGCAGAATCTGGACATAGAGTGGCACTTGATAGGTCCCCTGCAAAGTCGCAAGGTGAAGCAGGTACCCGCCTGCATTGGCATGATCCAGAGTGTCGACCGGCTCAAAACGGCCACCTTGTTGTCCCAACTGGGCACGCGGCTGCATCGCAGGTTTCCGATCCTGTTGCAGGTCAATCCGGCGCAGGAGACCAGCAAACAAGGCCTACCCCTCGCCGAGGTCGAGACCATGGCCCTGGCCGTATCTGCATTGCCGGGCGTTGAAATGCAGGGTCTGATGGCCATGACCCCATACGGGGCACCGGAAAGCGACCTGAGACGGTACTTCGGGGACACGCGGAACGCCCTGGAGACCCTGCGCTTGCGTCTGCCGCAGATTCCCTGGCAGCATCTCTCCATGGGCATGTCGCAGGATTTCGAAATTGCCGTGGAGGAAGGTGCTACAATCGCCCGAGTGGGCACAGCCATTTTCGGGCCGCGTTCGGTCGAGTAAAGATCCGCGTCATGCTGGAACAAACGAAATTTCTCTTCGTCGGCGGTGGGGCCATGGGGTCCGCGCTGGTGCGGGGCCTCCTAGAAACCGGTACGGTCCAACCGACCCGGATTGTGGTGGTGGAGCCCGTGGTGGCACGCCGGCAGGCACTGGAGGCGGAATTCGGCCTGGTCGGCTATGCAGATTGCCAAGACGCCCCTGGGGATCAGGATATCGCCATCCTCTGTCTGAAGCCGCAGGTATTTGATCGCATCGGCGCGGAGCTGGGAGCGTGCCTGCATCCGCAGACTCTCCTGGTATCCATCATGGCCGGCACCCCGATCGCCCAGCTGTGCCAGGCGACCGGTCTGACCCGAGTCGTCCGCGCAATGCCCAATACACCCGCCCAAGTCATGGCCGGCATGACGATGTGGACCACCACCACTGCCGTGAGCGCGGCAGAACGGCAGGCCGTGGGGGCTCTCTTCGCAGCCGTAGGGACGCAGCTGTATACAGCCCACGAAGAGGATTTGGACAAGGCCACGGCCATCAACGGGTCCGGACCGGGCTTTCTCTTGCTCGTATTGGAAGCCTTCATGGACGCGGGCGTGCATGTAGGCTTTGCCCGCGAAGTGGCCGCCCAATTGGCGATCGAGACTTTCTACGGTACCGCCAAGTTGCAAAAGGAGCGTCCGACCGTACATCCTGCCGTGCAACGCAACAATATCACGTCTCCGGCAGGTACAACGACAGCGGGACTGCAAGTGCTGGAAGAGGCAGGACTGAGAGCATCCATCGTCAACGCGGTGGCGGCCGCCTATGAACGGAGCCGTGCTCTCGGTTCCTGAACAATATCATCCCGAGGAGATACCATGTTCCCGCTCCTGTCCAGTCTCCTGTCGCTTTACTCCTTCTTGATCCTGATCCGCATACTCTTGACGTGGATTCCGAATCTGGATCATTCCCTGGCCCCTGTACAACTGTTGTTCCAGATTACGGACCCGGTCCTGGATTTCGCGCGCCGCTATATCCCGCCGATGGGCATGGTGGACCTGTCCCCCACCATTGTGCTCATAGTCCTCTTGTTCCTTTCGCGCACGCTCAGCAGCTATGGTCTGTAAGCAACGCCGGCACATCCGCAATCCATGTTCAGACTGTTGCGCTGGGGTTTTTCCGTTCTGATCCTGCTGGTGGGTCTGGGAGGACTGCAGTTTGGATACGGCCAGCTCGCAGCCACCGGGTTTTTGAACCTGCCGGAAAACCCCATCCCTTTCCTGCAACCTACGCCCGGGCAGGGCTCGGTCACTTTTGGCGGCATAGACCAGATACAACTGCAATCCGGCGACTCCCTGCCCGGCACGGACATTTCGCTGCAACGTCTGAGTGCCGCCCATGGGGCCGAATTCGCGTTCGCCCAAAGCGGTACCCGCTCCTTGAAGCCCGGCGACTCGGTGCAGTACGAGGGGCTCTGGAGCACGGTCGCGGAAACGGAGTACAGCTACAACGGGCGCGTCATTCGCGTTTCGGAAACGGAAGTTACCCTCGGCGCATTCTACTCCCTGAAAATTCACGGCGTCTCCCCCGTGCCCGGTCATGCGCAGGTGCATGACGGGACGGTCTATACGGTCTTGATTCGCACGGCCGATGGCGATGGCATAGCCGGTACCTCTCTCTCTTACATGGGACGCCACGAGGACGGCGGGGCCCGCATCTCGGGTCTGGATACCGGGATCTACGACAATTTCTCAGTGGGAGACAGTCTGGATTGGTCGGGCCAGTTGCGTCCCGATCTCGGAGTACGATATAATCTGCGCGTAGTTTTCTACACAGATTCCTACATTCAATTGGGAGGTACTGTTACGCTGGTCCACATTTCATAACTGCACCACCCAACCCCCTTTTTCCTGATCGAGGATATCATCATGACTACCATCGACACTGCCATTGATGCTCCCGTTGATCCCAGCCAACTCGCAGGAACTTCACCCTCCATTTCCGAAACGCGCGATGCAGCTGGGGCCAACATGCCCGCCATCGCCGCCGACTACTATAATCTGACCGAAGTTGATGGCTGGCCCGTGGCCGGTTTGCTGGTGATGCTGGACCGCCACCAGCAGCCGGTGCGGGCGGAAGTGCATCTGTACGACAACACGCAGGGACGTCGCCAGGACGAGGCCCTGCACAATGCAAATCGGCTCCTGATTACCAAGTACTGGAGTCATTCCACCGCAGAGAGCCGTATCCCTCTGCGCGTCATGCGCACCAAGCAGGACCTGGACACCCTGACAGTGCAGCTGAACGTTAACGAACAGCTGGTCCTGAATCAAACGGATACTCGGGCCTGGCTGAATCGCAACACCATCGCGCTGACCATAGTCGGCCTCCTGCTGGCCGTGGCTATCATCTACAGTGTGCTGGCCCTGCAGGGCGACCGTTCGGGCACTCCGGACCCATCCGTCGCTGGCCTGCCGGCCGTGGCGGAAGAGAGTCCCTTGGCCGGAAGCAACACGACAGATTTCCATACGACTGATCCGGCGTATCTGGCCGCGATGGCGGGCGACTACCACCTGCCGCTGTCCACTCCCGCCGCGACCGCGCCGGCGACCACCGCGCCGGCTGAAGCAAAAGAGCCTGCAACCGACCTGACAACCCCGGCTGCGGTGGCAGAGGATGCAGCGGTGGCAGAGGATACATATGTAAATCCCTTTGCCTTTGAATCCAACAACCTGGAACCCAGTGAGACGGCGTACGAGTTCAGTCTCCGGGACAGGGCGGTGGTGAGTGCCACGGCGTTGGCGGTGCAGAAGATTCCGGATCCGGAAGATGAGCATTCCATTCACTGGTTGACCCAAGGCACCGCAGTCCAGTTGTTGGGCGGCCCGGTCTGGAAGGAAGGTATCGGGGACACCATCGTGTGGTGGTTTGCCACGACCGCCGATGGCAAGGAAGGCTGGATGGCCGCGAACGGCGGCAACGGTCAGCGTTTCCTGGAACCCCGCCAGTAGACCCGATCCGCAAGGAAGACAGCGCAAGGGCGGCCCGCGGGCCGCCCTTTTGGCTATGCTGACAACAGTTGCACGCGCGCCGGTGCCAGGTGCAGGGACAGCGTCTCGGCATTCGCAGCGCCCGCTGTCCATTGCGCCAGCAGGAGCGGAGACGCCTCGATCGTCGCCAGCTCAAGCACAAGCGGCCAGGTTCGATGGCGGGCGGCATCGACATCCAAGGCATTCACCCGCAGTTCGTAGTAGCGGCCCCGAAAAGTCAGATCCCGGACCTGGACTGGCACTGTAAGGGAATCCTGTCCCTGAGGGTGTATCAAGAGAGCATCGGGCCGGATCAGCACATAGGCTTCCGTGCCCGTGAAGTTGCACGCGGGCCGCAACCAGCGCGGCAAGTTTTCCCGGGCCGGTCCCGCACAGGGCAAAAGGTTTGCCATGCGCAAAAATCGCGCTACATAGGCGGTGCCAGGTTCCTGATACAACTCCTGCGGGGTGCCATGGCGAATGATGCGGCCCGCGTGCAGAAGTGCAATGCGGTCTGCAATGGCATAGGCCTCTTCCTGATCATGGGTTACGTACAGGGCCGTCATGGACAATCCTTGCAACAGCTCCTTGACTTCCTGCACCAGCTCTTCGCGCAACGTGCGATCCAAAGAGGCCAAGGGTTCATCCAGCAACAGCAGGCGCGGCTTCGGGGCCAGGCTGCGCGCCAATGCCACGCGCTGACTCTCGCCGCCGCTCAGTTCCTGAATGTTCCGCGCCGCATAGTCCGGCATGCGGACCAAGTCCAGCAGTTCCGCCACCCGATCCGGAATTGAGGCCCGCGGCCAGCCCTGCATCCGCAAACCATAGGCGATGTTGTCTCCCACATTCAGGTGGGGAAACAGCACATGATCCTGAAACAGGAAGCCAATCTGGCGGACATGGGGAGCCAGCTCCTGAATATCCTTTCCGCCCAGCCTGATGTGTCCTGCGTCCGCTCTCTCCAGTCCTGCCAGCAAACGCAGCAAGGTGGTCTTGCCGCAGCCACTGGCGCCCAAGAGGCATACGATTTCCCCGGCTGCCACCTCCAGATTGAAGTTTTGCAGGACCGGTGCGTCCGCGACAAACGCCTTGACAATGCCCTGCAGGCGCAGGAAGGTCATACCTAGAAATCGCGGGCAACGCCGGGTATCCGATCCAGGATGAGCATGGACCCGGCGGACATGGTCATGAGGATAGTGCTCAAGGCCAAGGCTTGTCCCAGATTGGCCAGTCCCGGCTGGCCCAAGGCCCTGAAAATCATCAAGGGCACAGTGGGATGCTGCGGCCGCGCCACCAGCAGGGTAGCGCCGAATTCGCCCAGACTGGCCAGGAAGGCGAACACCAGGGCGACTGTCAAGGCAGGCACCAGCAGGGGCAGCTCCACGCGCCACCAGGTACGCAGGGGGGTGGCGCCCAACACGGCGCTGGCTTCCCCCAGAGCAGGCGAGAGGCCCCGCAAGGTCGGCAGCACAATGCGCAGGACAAAGGGCAAGGCAATCAGGGAATGGGCCATAGGGACCAGCCAGGGAGAGGTGCGCAGCGGTCCCATGGCCAGAATGTATCCGAGGCCCAAGGTAACGGTCGAAGTCCCCAAAGGCAGCAGGAAAAAGGGGTCCAACCAGCGGCTCAGGCTCCGGGGCGCCCGACTGACGGTATAGGTCATGCAGAGTCCCAGCGTGACGCTGACTGCGGCCGTCACAAGACCGTACTTGAAGGAATTGCCCATGGCCACCAGGGGCGAGGCCAGAAAGGCATGGCCCACCTCCGGGTCGAAGAGACCCACAAAGTGCTGCACCGTGATCCGCGATGCGCCCAGCGTGACGCTGCGCAGCACCAGGGCGATCAAAGGCAGCAGCAGCACCAGTACCACGCCCCACACCATGCTGGTCAGGCCCACCGTCGCCATCTTGGACAAGCCGACCGGGTGAGCCGACGGTTCCACTCCCAGCACCCGGGGACGGCTGCTGGCACTCTGCAGACGGGTATGCAGATACATAACCAGAAACGTGATGGCCATCTGGAGCAGAGACAGGGTGGTGGCCGCGCGCAGATTGAAGAAGCTGACAGCCTGACGGTAGATTTCCACTTCCAGAGTCGTGAACTCCAATCCTCCCAGGATCAGGACGATCCCGAAGCTGGAAAAACAGAACAGGAACACCAGCAGCGCGGCCGACAGCAGTCCCGGCAACAACAGCGGCAGGTCCAGGGTCCAGAGACGGGCCCAGGGACCTGCCCCCAAAATGCTGGCCGCGGCCCCCAAACGGCGGTCCAGCAGACCCCAGAAGCCGGCCACGATCCGCACGACCACGGAGACGTTGTAGAAAAGATGGGCCATGATGACCAGGGCGAAGGAATGCAGCAGATTAAGTGGCGGCTGTTCCAAAGACAGTACGGACATCAACAGCTGATTGAGAAAGCCGCTGGGCCCCACCAAGGCCGTAAAGGACGCACCCACCACGACCGCGGGCATGACAAAGGGCACGGTCAGCAAACTGAGCAACCACCGTTTGCTGGCACCCCGGGCCTGATGGACCCACCACGCCAAGGGCACTCCGACTGCCACCGTCACGGCAGTGGACAGCGCGGCCTGTCGCACAGTGAAACCCAGGATGCGCCCCCAATAGCCGAAATCCGGATTCAGACCCGCGCTGCCTGTGTCTCCCGGTACGAAGCTGACCCAAAGAATGCGGCCGAGGGGCAGAAAATAGAAGACCGCGAGAAACGCCGCGGGCGCTGCGGCCCACAGGAGCGCTGCTCGCACCGAGGATCCGCCCAGCATGAAACGTGCACACCGGCAGATGTCAGCGGAGCATGATCTCGGTCCACTGCTCGATCCACCGCTCTCGGTTTTGCTCGATGGCCGCTGCAGTCACCTGGGCCGGATCTTGCGGAATCTCGGCAAAGCGGACAAACAGGTCCGGCAGCGCGGCAGAGGTCAGGGCAGGATAGACAAACATGTTGAGGGGGATATCCTCCTGGAAGGTGCTGTCCAGCATAAAGTCCACGAAGGCCTGTGCCAGTTCCAGTTTCTCGGTCCCCTGGACGATGCCGACAAATTCGATCTGACGGAAGGTCCCGCCCGGGGGATTTACATTGACACTGGCCGGAACTTCACGGCCATCCTCCGCAAACAGCACATCGGCGGGGGGACTCGTGGAGTAGCTGACGACCAGGGGCCGGTCTCCTGTCCCTCCGGAACCTACCGTGAAATGCGTGAAATACGCATCACTCCAGCCATTGGTAACCAGTACATCGTTGGCGCGCAGGTCTGCCCAGAAGGCCGGCCAGTCATCTCCGAAATAGCTGATGGTGGCCAGCAGGAAGGACAGACCCGGTGAGGATGTGGCGGGGTTTTGCACTACCAGCAATCCTTTGTACGCCGGTTGGACGAGTTCCTCCAGGCTTGTCGGCTGTGGAATGCCCCGCTCCGCGAACCAGGCCCGATCCGCATTCAGATTGATGAAACCGAAGTCTACCGGCAACAGCCGATGGCTGGCATCCAACTTCAGATCATCGGCTATGCCTGCCAGCTGCGGCGACTCATACTCCAGAAAAAGATTGCCTTCCAGGGCCCGGCTCAGAAAGGAGTTGTCCACGCCAAACATGACATCGGCCAAGGGGTCGTCTTTGCTCAGCAGCATCTTGTTCAAAGCCTCGCCGGCATCGCCCAGCGCCAGATATTGCACCTCCGCGTTGTGTGCGGTCTCGAATTCCGCCAAGACTTGCTCGGAAATGTTGAAAGAGTCATGGCTCGCCAGGACCAGAACTTCCGGTTCCACAGGATCCGGCACGATCATGGTGCCGCCCCCGGGGGCACAGGCTACCAGCAAGAGGGCCAGCAGTACACTGCTGCACAAGCTTGCAATCCGGATCTCGTACATGTGCATATCGACATTCTCCCCAAGATCAAAAAAACCTACCTGCTGGGTAGGCTGGAAGGCTTTGGGATTCCCTACGCTGGCATTACCCAGATCAGGTCAAGGGTCAGTGGATCCATTGCCACTATCTCAGCCTGCGGCAGCAGGCTCCCCTGTCAAAATCGAGTCATCATACCACACCGGCGCTGCTTGGCAGCGCCGGTGACGACAGAGTTCAGGCTGGATCTTCCGGTTCCGGGGCCATGTCATCCCTGTTGCGCGCACACGCAGGACACCGGTCGGGACGGGTCAGCTCCTCAAGGCTGTCAGCGCACAGAGCGAAGGTGATTTGGACCCGGGCTCTGAAGAAATGTCGCCCCACCGTGCCTTCCAGCACCAGATGCTGGCAGTTGGTATGCTCCAGCAGTCCCGGCACCGGGCAACTGTTGCACAGGGAACGTTGCCAAGGCAGCCCGGGATGCGGACTGGTTTCAAGCAGGCGACAGCTCTCGTTTTCCCAGCCGCGATGAAAATCGTGGTGGTAGTAGGCGCAAGCGACATCCGACATACTCCCATTCTAAGGGGAGCGGTCGGCTCCCGCGACGCCAGACCGCCCACTCACGGCCATACAGGGCGAAATTTGTATCCGTAGACTACCTGTCCGTCGTCTCCTTCCGTACGCAGTTTGCGGGTCACCATCTCGACCCGCATTCCCATCGTCACATCCCCGGCCTCCACATCAGTCAACTGCGCTGTCAGCATAGGCCCTTCGTCCAATTGGACCAGGGCGATGGTGTAGGGCGCGCTGTCTTCAAAGCCGGCCGGAGGATGGTACAGGGTCGTGTGGCTGTACACTGCGCCGGTACCGGACATCCGATGAGGGGGGCCAGCCTTCGCCTGGCAATGCGGACAGACATCCCGCGGCGGAAAAATAGGTTGAGTACAAGACGGGCAAATTTCCCCCGTCAGGCTATACCGCTGTCGCTGTGTTCTCCAGTGCCTTGCAGATTGCATCGATATCATTCCCAGAGAGCCGCTGTATGGCACATGGGCGGACTCTAGCGAGGGAATCCTGCCAATTGCTACCGCAGACCAATTCTGATAGGTTTTGAGAGGCGTTCGCGGGCCCCGACCAAGACCTGCACCGACACAAACTCCGGCCTTCAGGCTCAGCTGGCCAGAATATGGGAGATCACGGAAGCGCCGCTGCCGCCAATGTTTTGAATCAGGCCCACGCTGGCATTGGGTACCTGGTTGCAGCCTCCCAGGCCCTGCAATTGATTGACGGCATCTACCGCCTGGTAGATGCCGGTTGCACCGGTCGGGTGCCCGCGACTCTTCAACCCCCCTTGGGTGGAGATCGGCACATCCCCGTCGAGACCGATGCGACCCGCCTCGGCCAGCCGCCAGCCGGTGCCCCGCGATGCATATCCCATGGCCTCTAGGCTCAAGGCACTTAGAATCGAAAAGGCATCGTGCAGTTCGCAGAAGTCCAGGCGGGTCCGCTCCATGCCGGCCTGCTTCAGAGCCTGGCGGGTGCTCATGGCCACGGCGGCCAGATACATGGGGTCTCGGCGATCATGTATCGCCAGGGTATCGGTACTGACGGCACTGCCCAGAATGCGGACCGGTTCGGGGCCGTGGCGGTTGCGCAAGCTCGGTGCCAGCTGCCCGGATGTCAAGACTACCGCCGCCGCCCCGTCACAGACCGGACTGCTGTCCAACACGGTCAGCGGGGACGAGATCATGCGGGCCTGGGCATATTCAGCCGGAGAGATTTCATGCTGAAACATGGCAAACGGGTTGTGGGCCCCGCGGGCATGGGCATTGATGCTGAAACTGGCCAGGCCCTGATCCGGCACGTCGTATTCGTACATGTAGCGTTGCATAAGCAAGGCGTTGAGCGCCGTGAAACTGACCCCCTGCACGGCCTCGAATTCCGCATCGGCCGCCATGCTCAGGGCGGCCGTCACATCCGGCCCCATGGCATCCATCATCTTTTCGACGCCGGCGACCAGGACCACCTCATGCAGGCCGCTGGCGATCGCCATAAAACCCATCCGCAGCGCAGCCGCGCCCGAGGCACACGCCGCTTCGGTCTTGACCGCCTCTATGCCTTGCAAGCCGCAGAAGTCTGCCACCGTGGCGGCCAAATTCTCTTGCTGGGACAACGGACCACTGGACATGTTGCCCAGATACAGGGCATCGGCACTCTCGATTTGGGCATCGGCCATGGCGACGGAGATCGCGTCGTACGCCAGGTGCCGAATGGACCGTTCCCAGTGTTCCCCGACCGGGATCTGGCCTTTGCCTATGATGCAAACGTCACGCATAATACTCGCTCCGTGACTCTTCCCGATGAGGCAGGGATGATCGCTCCGCGCATGCACACTGCGGACCATCCATTATAGTGAAGGGACCGCCTTTTGAATGTCCATCGAGGCCGGAGGGAATCCCACCCGGAACGCGCGTCAATGCCCATGCCTGCACATCCTGACAGGGAAGTCCGTGTCGTGGCGATTGGCGGCGGTACGGGCCTGCCTGTTCTGATCCGTGGCCTCAAACGGCTCACTTCCCGGATCACGGCTATTGTCACAGTGGCGGACGATGGCGGCAGCTCGGGCCAGCTGCAGAAATCCACCGGCATCCTGCCCCCCGGGGACTTTCGCAACAACATCGCGGCCCTGAGTGAGTCGGAAGAGATCTTCCAGCTGTTGCTGCAATACCGCTTTGGACAGAAGGAAGGTCTGGAAGGCCACGCATTGGGCAATTTGCTGATTACCGCCATGGCCGCCATCTTCGGCAATTTCGAATCCGGCATTGCCAATACCAGTCGCATCCTGGCTGTCAAGGGTCAGGTCCTGCCCAGCACGCTGGAATCGGTCACCCTCTGTGCGGAGGCGGTGGGACATGACACCGCGCAGGTGCCTTTCTACACCTTGCTACGGGGCGAGAGCACCATCGGCGTGGCGCCCGAACGCATCCTGCGGGTGATGCTGGACCCACCCAACGCGAGAGCGTTCCCAAGGGCGATCCAGGCCATTCTCCAGGCGGACCTGATCGTGGCCGGTCCCGGCAGCTTCTATACCAGCACCCTGCCCAGTCTGTTGATCCGGGACATCCGCCAGGCCATCGGCGCGGCCCACGCGCCGAAGTTCTTCATCGCCAATATCTTGAATCAAACAGGGGAAACCAGTGGGTTCACATTGCAAGACTATCTGCAGGAATTGCAGCAGCATCAGTTGCAGGATTTCCGGCATGTGGTGGTCAACAACCGGATCCTGTCGGCGGGCGGATGGAGCCATCTGGAATGGATTCAGGCCGACAGCCTGCCACCGGAGGCTCCGTTTCACCTGCATACGGCGGACCTCATTGACGATACGGTGCCGTGGCGACACGATTCCCACAAACTGGCCCGCCTGATCTGGCAGCTGCGGGAACAGTGGGCACCGTTGGCCCCCTGACGCCACGTCCTGTGAAGGATGTAATCCCGTGATTTTTCCGAGTCTTGGAACCTGTAATCTATAATGCGAGCCGCCCGCGCCGGTTTGGTCCGCGCGCGGCGTGGGGGATTACGGGCTTGTCGGAGGACAACATGCCAGTCAACGTTGCCATCAATGGATTTGGCCGCATAGGCCGCCAAGTCGCCAAGGCCATTCTGGATTACTACCCGGACGATCTGCATTTGGTTGCGGTAAACGATCTTGATGATGCTGACACGTTCGCCCACCTCTTCAAGTACGACACGAACTATGGCAAGTACGCGGGCGAAGTAGCCGCCGTCAACGGGGATCTTGTGATCAGTGGGCACCGGATCAAACTCCTGAAGGAAAGGGATCCGGCCGCCCTGCCTTGGGGGGATCTGAACGTGGACGTGGTGGTGGAAAGCACCGGCATTTTCACGGACGGCACTCAAGCGGCCCTGCATTTGCAGGCTGGCGCCAAGAAGGTGATCATCAGTGCGCCCGCCAAAGGGGAAGATGTTACGCTCTGTCTCGGCGTGAACGAGGATGTGTATGATCCCGCCCGGCACCATGTGCTGAGCAACGCCAGCTGCACCACCAATTGTCTGGCTCCGGCCGCCAAAGTCGTCAACGACCATTTCAGCATCAAGATGGGGCTGATGACCACGGTCCATGCCTACACCAGCGACCAGCGGATTCTGGATCTGGTGCATGCGGATTTGCGGCGCGCACGGGCCGCGGGCATGAGCATCATTCCGACTTCCACAGGCGCCGCCAAGGCGGTGGCCCTGGTCATTCCGGCCCTGCAGGGTAAGTTTGACGGCATGGCCATGCGGGTACCGACCTCCACGGTCAGCGTGGTGGATTTTGTGGCCGAAGTGGAGAAACCCGGGACCACCGAGGACCTGCTGGCGGCTTTCACGGCCGCCGCGGAAGGCCCGATGCAAGGGATCCTGGCGGTGACCCATGAACCGCTGGTCAGCATCGACTTCAAGGGAGACAAGCACAGCAGTATTGTGGATGCCGGCTTCACCTCTTTTTACGGCAATCTGGTCAAAGTGGTCACCTGGTACGACAACGAATGGGCCTACAGCACCCGGGTCGCGGATTTGGCCCACTACCTCGGTCAAAGAGGGCTGTAATCCGCCCCAGAGCCTGATCTGAGACTTGCGGGTCCTCGCTCCGCAGCCGGGAGCGCGGTGGATCATGCCCTACAAATCGGTCCGGGATGTAGCGTGGGCAGGGCAGCGGGCCTTGGTGCGCGTAGATTTCAACGTGCCGCAGGATACAGCAGGCCATATTACCGACGAAACCCGTCTGCGGGCTGTCCTGCCGACCTTGGCCTATCTGCTGGCAGAGGGAGCCTCGCTGGTGCTCATGAGCCATCTGGGCCGTCCCACGCCAGAGGATCAGGCGCGTTTTACCCTGCAGCCGGTGGCCGCCCGGCTGGCCCGGCTGCTGCAGCGCAATGTACGGCTGATTACGGACCTGGACTCGGCCGCGGACATGACCCGCTCCGCGGGGCAAGCCGTGCTGATGCTGGAAAACACCCGGTTCCACGCGGGTGAGATCCACAACGATCCGGACCTGGCGCAGCGTTTCAGCCGGTGGGGCGATGTGTATGTCAACGATGCCTTCGGCAGTCTGCACCGGGCCCATGCCAGCACCGCAGGCGTGGCCCGGTATCTGCCGGCGGTCGCCGGCCTGCTGGTGGCACGGGAAATCCGGTTTCTGAGCGCGCTGATCTCAGCGCCGGAACGGCCTCTGGCGGTCTTGATGGGCGGCGCCAAAATCAGTGACAAGATCGCAATCATTTCCCATTTGCTGGAGCTGGCAGACGTTTTTCTGCTGGGGGGCGGCATGGCCAATACATTCCTCCAGGCCCAAGGACACGACATGGCGGCCAGTCTCGTCGAACAGGATGTTTTGCCGCAGGCCCGGGAGATTCTGGTCGCGGGCGGCGCGAAGGTGTGCCTGCCAGTCGATTTGCAGGTGGGTGCCGTCCCGGCAGTCGGCACGGCATGCCGGACGGTCCCCGTGGACGAAGTCCCCGCCGGCTGGCAGGCTTTGGACATTGGCACAGTCACGATTGCCCACTACGCCAACCGTTTGGCCGGAGCGGCCACGGTATTCTGGAATGGGCCCATGGGGCTTTTTGAAGTGCCGCCGTTTAACCACGGAACGAACCGTCTGGCCCAGTATCTGGCCGAATTGACCGATGCCACCACCATCGTGGGCGGCGGAGACAGTGCCGCCGCCGTGCACCGGGCCGGTCTGACCGACGCTTTCAACCATGTGTCCACGGGAGGCGGTGCCACACTGGAGTTTGTCGGTGGCAAGGAGTTGCCGGGTTTGCAGGCACTGCAGGCGGTCTGAGCACTGTCATGGGCATTTGGGACACCATTAAAAACTTTTTGCAGCCGGGGTCCGGCGCGAACCAGCGATACCTGACCGTTTACCTGCTCAACTTTCGTTGCAATGAGCCCATTTCGGCCCAGATCGATCTCTACAACGATCTCAGTCCGGACGAAACGGACCGGAAGAATGCCGCCTTCTACGTGCGCAAGATCCTGTCCACCTCCGGAACCCAACGTTGCTACGATACCAATGAAGTGCAGATTTGGCTGGACAGTCGGCGCCGCGTCATCGAATATGAAGTGACCGGCGGCAAGTGGCTGGACGCCGAGGCCTTCACGGAGGAGACGGCCCGCTTTCAGGCGAGAATGGCCCAAGCCGATGTTGAAAGTGCCCCAGGAGCAGATTGAAAGATGACACGCAGGCCTTTGATGATAGGCAACTGGAAGATGAATCTGGGTCCCGCGGCGGCCCAGGTCCTGGCGACCGAGATTCGACAGCGTGTGGCCGACAAGCATGGAGTCGGGCGCATCCTGTGCCCGACGTTCCCGGCCCTGCCGGCAGTCCTGGAGGTCCTGACCGGCTCGGACATTCAAGTGGGGGCCCAGAACTGCCATGCCGCAGACCAGGGGGCCTATACCGGCGAGGTCTCCTGCGCCATTCTGCAGGAGCTGGTATCGCATGTCATCGTGGGACACAGCGAACGGCGCACCCTCTTGGGCGAGACCGACCAGGACGTGAATCAGAAGACCCGGGCGGCCCTGGGTCAAGACCTGATTCCCATCGTTTGCGTGGGGGAAAACGAAGCGCAGAATGCCGCCGGAGAAACCCACAGCGTGGTCACCCGCCAAGTCAGCGCCGCCCTGTATCAAGTGTCCCGGCAGGAGGCCGCAAGGGTCATTCTCGCCTACGAGCCCGTCTGGGCGATTGGTACCGGCAAGGCCGCCACCGACCAATATGCCGGGGAAGTCTGCGGAGACATTATTCGCCTGTTGCTGGCGGATCTCTATGATGCGGAAGTGGCCGAAACCGTATCCATACTGTACGGTGGCAGCACCAACCCCGGCAACATACAGGGCTTCATGGCCCAGCCGGATGTGGACGGAGCCCTGATTGGCGGGGCGTCGCTTTCCAGCCAGGACTACGGCACCATGGTGTCGCTCGTCGCCTAAATCCGGGTGCGGCCTACAATGAGCGTATGCCCAGTGTCCGCACGCCATCCCTGACCACGGAACAGGTTCTCTTTTTCTTTGGCCTGCTGGCCCTTTTTCTGTTCCTGCTGATCTGGCTCAATCGCCGGGTCAATCAGACCCTGTACCAATTCCTGTACTTGTGTACCGGCTCGGACCAAGTGGCCATGCTGGGATTGTATTTCGTGTTTTTGCCTGGCATTCTCTTGCACGAAAGCACCCATTGGGTAGCGGCTTTTCTCTTGCGCATGGAGCCCACTTCACTCACCTTGTGGCCGGTCAAAAAGGGGACGCACATCGCCATGGGCAGCGTGTCCATGAAACGGGCCAGCATTTGGCGCGAGACACTGGTCGGACTGGCGCCGCTCTTTGTGGGCACTGCCGCCATTACCCTGATCGTGGACCGGGTCTTTGGCTTGCAGGGGCTGATTGTTCTGGTCCTGGATCTGCGCCTGGGAGAGGCGTGGTCGCTGTTTCAGGCCAGTATGGCGGCCCCGGACAGCATCCCCTGGCTGTATTGCGTGTTTACGATCAGCAACGGCATGCTCCCCAGTGCCAGTGACAGACAGTCGCTGTCCCTGGTGCTCTATTACCTGGGCATTGGCGTGCTGCTCTATGTACTTGTGGAACAGGCAAGTGCCGAAGTCACCTACGACTGGTGGCCGACACTGCAGAATCAACTGGTATTGCCACTAACGGCGCTCAACAGCCTGCTGTTGCTGGCAGCGATGCTGGATGCGGTGCTGTGGGGGCTTTTGGCGTTCTACATATACCTGATCAAGGCCCGACGCGCCCGCCCCCGCAAGCCGGGCCGAAAGTAAAGACCTTCAGCCCGTTCCGCGGTTGGATTCAGTTCAAGTGCGGAGAGATTTGACTCAGTAACGCGTCTTTGGGCTTGAAGCCCACGATCCGGTCCACGGGATGGCCATCCTTGAACAGGATCAGCGTAGGAATGCTAAGCACTCCATATTCCTGTGCCGTAACCTGATTGCTGTCCACATCCAACTTGCCGACTGTCAGCTGCCCATCCAGGTCCGAGGCCAGTTCTTCCAGCACGGGGGCAATCATCTTACAGGGACCGCACCAAGTGGCCCAAAAGTCCACCAGCACAGGATTGGAAGCATCCAACACCTGAGTCTTGAATTCACTATCACTCAACGTTACAGGACTGCTCATTCTTTCATCCTCACGCGGTTACACCGAAACGGCATTATACACCTTGCGGGTGCCTCAAGGTCTTTCAGGACCATGGCATTTCCAAGGCAACTGCACCTGAGTTTTTGGATATGGGGAAACAATGGTGACGCCTGAAACGAAAGAGATACGGATTCTTGCGGCGGAGTACATCGCACGTTTGCAGTTCGTGCAATTTCCCGATCTGCTGCTTGCGGTACCTTCGCAGGGCAGTTTGCAGGAACCCAACCAAGGCGGCATGGTCAATTGGCATTGGATATCGCCACGCGCTGGCGGGCTTGATGGCAGTATTCCGCATCTGCTTCAATCCCGATGGCGTTCCGCCCTAAGCGTTGTGCAGCGACCAAGGTTGTACCACTGCCCACAAACGGATCCAGGACTGTATCCCCCGGCTGTGTAAACAGTCGGATGAACCAGGCAGGCAACGTTTCGGGAAACGCCGCTGCATGCCCGCGGTTGCTGCACTCGGTAGCCAGATGGAGAACATTGGTAGGGTAGGCGTGGGTACGCTCCTGCCAATGGCTGATATTCTTGGCAAATCCCGATCCAACCTTCGATTCATCCCGGGTCTGGTCCGTAGCACTGAGCCGGGACAATCGTTTGTCTTTCCAATCCCCCATCGGTACCATCACCGCTGCCTGATACATGGCAAAACGGCGCTGGCGATTGAATTGCAAAAGCCGTTCCCAACTGTCTCGGAAACGGTTCGGCCATTTGCCGGGATAACAGTTTTTCTTGTGCCAGATATATTCCTCGGTCCACAGCCAGCCTTGTTGCCGCATAGCCAGAATCAGTTCCAAGACATAGGTATGCCGTTCGCCCTGTACTACGCGTTCCTTGATGTTGAGAACAAATGTGCCCTCTGGCTTGAGGACCCGCTGCAATTCTGCCGCAATGGGTACAAACCAGTCTACATACGCGTTGGGATGAATACCACCGTACACCTTGCGCCGGGCATCGGCATAGGGTGGCGAGGTCACGATCAGGTCTATGCTCTCGGCAGACAGTTGGGGGAGAACATCCAAACAGTCGCCACAAAAAATCTGCAGAGAAGGACTCTCCAGTTTCGGTTGTGAAACAGACATCTACAGCTTTCCTGAAACAGGCGGACCACAAAGCTTATAACACCTCAATCCATTGTGGGCAATGACTGATTTTGTGTTGAACCTGCCATGCCGTGCACCACACCGCGGCAGATACAGACTGCAATCAAATTGATGTCTTCCAGTCTGTGACGCAACCCGAGTTGATCACACGGACCCTCAACTTCGCTGCGCAGAGATTACAATTGTGCACAGGATACCCTGATTTCCTTGGCCACCTGCCCTGCATATGGCAGGCGTACAGAACAATTCAGTGGTAGAGACCAAAACTGTTTCCACGCTGGGTGCCAGAGTTGCGAATCATTCTGGGAGCTCCGACCCGACTCGGAAAGTCGTCTTCCCGTGTTCTTGCCCAAAACCCACCCCGATACATCATGGATAACCGATCAGGAGGCGGCGCAAGTTTGGGTTGACGATGTTTTTGGCTGCGATGTCCTTGCCATTCCGGCAGGTTGGGGCAGTCGCGGGGTCAAATCGATTCACGCGCCCCGTACAGAGCAATTTGGATATGCATTGAAGAAGCTTCTTGCCGATGGATAATGCCAAGAGATGACAGGAATGGGGCCCCTGCAGCTGCAATCCCAGTGGCCTTTGGGCTTTCATGCACTGCGGAGCGGCAATGTCCGGCACGGTGCATGCTGCCTTGCCGTCTGCTTCCGTCAAGCGAGTGAAACGCCTTGAGGTTCTTCAACACTGCCGGTCCCTGCAATCCGGCCAAACACTACATGTTGCCGCCCTTGGCCAGGCTTGACGCGTCGGCCCTGGAACGTTTGGTGGCACAGGAGGCGTATTTTGTCTTGCATGCTCCGCGCCAGACGGGCAAGTCCACGGCCATGGCCACCCTGGCACAGCAGTTAACGCAGACAGGGCAATACATTGGTGTCATGGTCTCGGTGCAGGTGGGCAGCGCCTTTCCCGATGATGTGGGGGCCGCGGAGGATGCCATTCTGGGCTCATGGCAAAGAAGCATCCGCCTCCACTTGCCTATGGCCTTGCAACCCGCATTCTCCATGCCCCAGGTCCCTGCGGGCACGCGCATCGGCACGTTTCTGACCGGATGGGCCCAGGCCGCACCGCACCCTGTAGTGGTGCTGATTGATGAAATCGACGCCTTGCAGGACCACGTGCTCATCTCTGTCCTGCGCCAACTTCGGGAGGGCTTTCCCGAGCGTCCGCAGGCCTTTCCCAGCACGATTGTCCTAGTTGGCCTGCGCGACGTGCGGGACTACAAAGTGAAGTCGGAGAAAGCATCACATCTGGGCACGGCTAGCCCCTTCAATGTAGCGGCCCGCTCCTTCACCCTGCGCGACTTCATCTCTCGGGAAGTCGAGTCGCTGCTGGGTCAGCACACGGCCGAGACGGGACAGGAATTCCACCCGCAGGCCCAAAGTCGGCTCTTCCATCTCTCCCGTGGCCAACCCTGGCTGACCAATGCCTTGGCCAAGGTGTGTGTGGAGGAACTGGTGCCGGATGGCCGGACAAACATCACTGACACGCATGTGGATATGGCCCGGGAAATTCTCATCCGGCGGCACCAGACACATTTGGATCAGTTGACCGACAAGTTGCAGGAAAAGCGCATCCGCCATGTGGTGGAACCCATTCTGGCCGGTGGCACTTTGGACAGTGTCCCGCCTGACGACTTGGCCTACGCCTTGGACCTGGGACTGGTGCGGCGCGAGGCCACCGGCAGGCTGGAGATTGCCAATCCCATCTACGGTGAGGTGATACCCAGAGTGTTGGCCACCAGTGTGCAGGCTTCACTGCCCTCTATCCATCCTTCGTGGCTGGAACCAGACGGAACTCTCAATCCCGCACGGCTGCTGGATGCCTTTCTGGCTTTCTGGAGGCAGCACGGACAACCCCTGCTGCGCGGCGCACCGTACCATGAGATTGCCCCACACCTGGTGCTGATGGCCTTTCTGCACCGGGTAGTCAACAACCACGGCCGGGTCGAAAGGGACTATGCGGTAGGCTCGGGACGCATTGATCTGTGTCTGTACCACGGCAACACGCGTATGGCCATGGAACTGAAGGTCTGGCGTGACGGCCGGGCCAGTCCGGTGCACCAGGGACTGGCGCAACTGGACGCCTATCTGGGACGTTTGGGACTGGACAGCGGCTGGCTGGTAGTGTTTGATCAGCGGGCGGGACAACCCGAGATCTCCGAGCGCACGCGCGTCGAGGAGCATATCACGCCAGCAGGCAGGCAAACTCCGGTGATTTATGCCTGACACTGGTTCTCTGCCATGTACACATCGTCGGGAGGATTTATGGTCACGCATCGGGCCGGGCCGTGCACGGAGGCCCCAGTCTCGCGCGGGTTGTTGGTTGTGGGAATCGGCCTTGTTCGCGGTACCGCCAGTCGCTGTGAAAGACACGCCAGTGCATGAAGTATCCGCGGCCGCGGCGTTCGCAGGATTCCCTTGCACACCTGTGTGAGGCGCTGGAGCCGTCGGCAATGGCTCCACAATACGATCTCCGGTCGCAAGATGCAGAAATCGCCCTGTCTCTGTGCAGGACTCCCAATATCATCCCGTCAAGTCGAGTGTTATAATCCGCGGGGCCGGGTCCGCGCCGCGGGTCGGGCTCCGGCATTTCCCATCCCGTACCCTGGCCTCTGTACTTTTCGGTGCCATGTATCAGGTTGAACGCCTTGTCCAACTGGGTCAGAACTACTGGCTGGAAGAAGCGACCACCGCGGCGGACCTGACCGCAGAATCGGTGCAGCAGGCTATCCGCCTGGGCTTTTCCGGGGTGGCAGGCTGCAGATTGCTCACACCGGCAGCCTTGCAGGCCGGCGAACGCTACGATGAAGCCTTGCTTCGGCTGGTCGAACACCGCCGCGGCATTGATGCCAGCGGCATTTGCGAGAAGTTGATGCTGCAGGATTGCAGCCTGCTGGCGGATCTGTGGTTCGATCTGTATGCAGTGTCGGGCCATGCCCGCGGTCTGGTAGCAGTGCCCATGCTGTCCCAGGGACTGGACAATCCGGCGCAGATCCGGGCCGAGGCCCGGCACATTGCCCGGCATCTGAATCGACGCAATGTCGCAGTCAAGATTCCGGCCAGCCCGGCTGCACTCACGGCCCTCCCCGATCTGATCGCCGACAATGTCAGCATCTATGTGTCCAATCTGCGGGATCGCGAACGGGTCTCACAGGTGCTGGACGCCTATCGTACGGGGCTGGAACGCCGGGCCGCCAACGGCTTGCCGCTGGCGGGCGTTCACTGTCTGGCCGGAGTCAATATTGCCGGGATCGATGAGGCGGTGGACGCCTTGCTGGATGCAGCCATCGAATTTGAACTGAACCTGGAGCAGCAACTGGAACTGGAACAGAAAAAAGGCCGGGCCGCCATTGCCACCGCCCGCCTGACCGCCGCCATTGTGGCCCAGCGGTCCAGAGGCGCCCAGTGGAACGCGTTGCAGCGTCAGGAGGCCCATCCACTGCAGCTGGTCTGGGAAAACCTGCAGGATACCCAGGTCTGTACCACCACCGCGTACTTCAGGAGCCTCATCGGTCCGAATACCATCTGCTGTCTGCCGACGGCCGCTGCATTGCCGGAACTGGCCGCCGACACCGAGGCCACGGTATCTCTCTATCAAGGCTATGCCCAGGCGCAGTCGTTCTTTGCAGAACTGGCCCGTTTGGGACTCGACATCCAGCAGAAAATGGAAGACGAAGATGCCCAGCGTGCGGAAGACGAACTGGAACAGTTGCTGACTGTACTGGAAATTATCGCCGAGCGCCGCGTATCTCCTCCGCTCAGTCCTTAGGGACCGTCCCGCGACCGCCCGGGGAGACCGACCGCCGCTGTTGCAGAAAGGCGGCGAATTCCCGTTCTCGGAGTATCGAAGGGTTTTGTGCTGTCTTCGGAACCTCATCCGTCCCTGTCCCCTGCAACCGCTGCAACAGCTCAGCGGCGACAGGACCGAGCGTCTGCAGGTAGATCGAAATCAGATCCGGATTCGCAGGCAGGTTGAGCAGCCACGTGGCGCCGCGCACACCGGCCACCCCGCAGTCCAGCATGGCCTGCGGCTGCAACGGCACAGCCTGGGCCCGCAACGTTTCCATCATCCCGGGCAAGGATCGTTCCAGCACACTGGCCGTAGCCAGAGGCAGGATTTCGGCCGGACTGGGACCCGGAGCTGGCCAGGTGCCGCCCACCGTCAGGAGCCAGTCCGTTTCCTCAAAATCACAGGCTTGCCTCAGTCGTTCCTCGATTATGTAACGATGACCCGTGCAGGGGCCATCTTCCAGGTAAACGAGCGGCAAACCCTGCGCCGACAACAGACTCCGCACCAGCCGACTGTACGTCTCAACGTACTGCGGATAATGCAGCAGAGTCACTCGGACAGATAGCATGTCGGATTCCGGCGGTCCGCCTGGGAACAATGCCACTGCGCTGTGCCCGGCCCGTACTCTGGCAGGCGGAGCCCGCGGCCTGCCGACAACCCGCTACCGCTTGGTGTATTGCGGAGCTTTGCGCGCTCGCTTGAGCCCGGGCTTCTTCCGCTCCTTCTTGCGGGGATCCCGGGTGAGCAGTCCGGCTTCTTTCAACAGGTTTTGCAGAGTTCTCTGACTTTCCGAACCCGGTTCTTCGCGTTTCACTAAAGTGCGGGCAATGCCATGACTGGCCGCTACGGCCTGCCCCGACTCCCCGCCGCCTTTTACGCGAATGCTAATGTTGGCTGTCTCGCGCTGCCCTGTCAACTCCAGCGGCGCCAAAACTCGGGCCCGGCTGGCTTCCCGTCCGAAATACTGTTCAAAAGGCTTCTCGTTGACCAGGATTTCGCCGGTCCCCGGATACAGTCTGACCCGGGCCGAGGCTGTCTTGCGGCGCCCATTGGCTTCTACATATGCATCCATTGTGTTCTATCTACACCTCTACCATACGGGGCTTCTGGGCGGCGTGCGGATGCTGGCTTCCCGCATACACCTTCAACTTGCGCAATTGGGCGCGGCCCAGACGCGTCTTGGGTACCATGCCCTTGACGGCACGGGACAGGACCCGTGCCGGGAATTTCGCCAGCTGTTCCTGCAGTACCACGCTGGTCAGACCGCTGGGATAGCCCGAATGTCTGTGATAGTACTTGCTCTGCAATTTGTTGCCCGTTACGTGGATTTTCTCGCAGTTGATGATGACGACAAAGTCGCCATTGTCCACGTGGGGCGAATAGGTGGCCTTGTGCTTGCCCTGCAGCAGTGCTGCAATCTTTGAGGCCACCCGTCCCAATGTGTGCCCCTGAGCATCAATCAGGAGCCACTCTCGTTGCGCATGCGCTCTTTCCGCGCTCAAACTGAATGTCGGCACTGCCTTACTTGCTCCTCAATTCCGCTAGCGGCCTTGCATACGTGACTTTACCCAGAATCAGACCCTGCGCCGGTGCCGGGGGCGGACAGACCCGGGCATCCCGGGCGGCCAGCACCGTCCGTACCCGGGACACACTCCATTTCCCTTGGCCCACCTGCACCAGCGTGGCTACCAGTCTCCGTACCATGCGATACAGGAAAGCATTGGCCGTGACTGTAAACACGACTCTGTTCACCTCTGCGGCGCGCAAGGCCTCCGACGCGGCGCCATCGGTCCGCCAACGGGCCTGCAACAGCGTGCGGATCGTATGACCCCCGTCCGGAGCCGGTCCCAATCCCCCGAAATCGCGGGTGCCCAGCAGCATTGCGGCAGCCTCGTTCATGGCCGCGAGGTCCAAATACTGGGGAATGTACCAGCTGCGGCCCGCGGCCAGCGGCCAGCGATCCCCCGGTCTTCCCGTGGCATGTTGCAGCACCTGATAGAAGTAGGTACGGGACAGAGCATCACGACGGGGATGAAAGTCGGCAGGCGCGACATGCAGCTGGGACAAGGCAATGTCGGAGGGCAGATGAGCATTCCAGGCCCGGCGCAGGGCTGCCACGCCATGCCGCCATGTCACATCCGCAGCTACCACCTGCCCGGTGGCGTGCACGCCACGGTCGGTCCGGCCTGCACCCACCACGGTCGGCGCATGTCCTGTACAGGCTGCCAAGGCCTGTTCCAAGGCCCCTTGGACGGTCGGCACCGCGGACTGCCGCTGAAACCCCTGATAACCGGTGCCGTCATAGCCGACCACCCCGACCACGCGCACGGATGCATTCCCCGCGTCATCGTCAGACACCCTGGCCCTCGGTCGGAATGTCCACCAGTTCGACCACGGCCATGCGGGCCGAGTCGATCTTGCGGGCTCCCAGTTTGATCATACGGGTATAGCCGCCATCCCGGGATTCGTAGCGCGGAGCCAGTTCCCCAAACAGGCGCTCCACGACCGGCCGGTTGTGCGCCAGCCGCGCCATCAGCAGCCGGTAAGCGTGCACGCGGGCTCCCTGCGTCCCGCGGGCTTCCCGTGCAATGCCGCGCTTGGCCTGCGTAATCATGCGTTCCGCTGCCGGCCGCAGCACGCGGGCCTTCGCCTCCGTGGTAATGATGCGTTCATGTTCGAAAAGGCTGCAAACCAGATTGCGCAGCATGGACTTGCTTTGTCCCGGCGTGCGTCCCAGACGCGTGTGCTTGACTCGGTGTCGCGTGCTCATATGTCTTGTATCCGGCAGCCTTTGGTCCTGAACCTAATGAGACATGGCAGTCGGCGCCACCGATTGAACCGGGTCCAGTTCTTCACCTTCCAGTCCCTCGGCGGCACGGGACTCGCCTTCGGTGTCCGCGTCGCTTTCCAGATACTCCGTGAGATCCGTGCCTGGAATGTGCAACAGATCCTTCTTTTTCAGCTGCGCCAGCAATTCATCCAGGGATTTTTGGCCGAAGTTGCGGATCGCCAGCATCTCATCCCGGCCTTTCTCCATCAATACGAACAGTTCTCCCAGCGTGGCAATGCCAACGCGCTTCAGGCAGTTGTATGTGCGGACATTCAGGTCCAAATCTTCAATGGACTGCTGCAGTTTGGCGTCCGGCGCATCCTCCACCACTTCGGTCGGAATCACTTCCTCTTCGCCACTGTCCAGCATGACGACCCGTAAATGATTCACCAGGATGCGGGCTGCCTCCTGCACGGCATTCAACGGACTCACGGATCCGTCGGTCCAGACTTCCAGCGTAACCTGGTCCAGGTCCGTCTGCTGGCCTACCCGGTGATCCTCGACCCGGTAGGCAGCCCGCACAATGGGACTGAAAACGGCGTCGATCGGCAGACTGCTCGCCAGCGTATTCAGGCGCTCTTCCTGGGGCGAGTACCCATAGCCGCGCTCCACCACCAGGTCGATTTCCAGATCTGTGTCCTGGTCGGCGGTTAACAGGTACAACTCCGGATTCAGGATTTCCACGTTGCTGTTCTCGGTGATGTCACCGGCGGTATAGATACCAGCCCCCTGCACATGCAGTGTCAAAGTGACAGGATGCAGGGCGTGCGAGCGTAACGCAATCTCGCGGACATTCAGGATCAACTGGGTAGTGTCTTCCCGCACATGGGGAATGGCCGCAAACTCGTGATAAATATCCTGAATCCGAATCGCGGTCACGGCCGTGCCCCGCAGGCTGGACAGCAGCACCCGCCGCAGGGAAACTCCCAAGGTAGTACCGTAGCCCCGCATCAGCGGTTTCAGCTGAAACTCGCCGTATTTCTGAGTCTCGTGGATAGTATGAAGCTTGGGCAGAATCTGACTTTGCAAGGGGATTCCTCCAATAAGAGCCCGGGGCCACCGGCCTGAGGTCAGCGTGCGCTGTAGTATTCCACGATTAATTGGACATTCAGATCGATCCCCATCTCCTCGGTGGAAGGGATCCGCAAGACCTGGCCTTGCAAATTCTCCGGATCCAGGGCCAGCCAGGTCGGGGTAATGCTGGTCGGCTGCCACTCGGCAGTCGAGAAAAACCCGTTGCGTTTGCTGCGGGTACGCACCGTGATCACATCATCGGCGCTGACAGTGTAGGACGGAATGTTGACCCGCCGCCCGTTCACTGCAAAGTGACCATGGGTGACCAGCTGGCGGGCCTGGGCCCGGCTCGAGGCAAAACCCAGGCGGAAGACCACATTGTCCAGGCGTGTCTCAAGCAGCCGGACCAACTCTACGCCGGTCAGCCCGGGCGCGCGCATGGCCTCCTGGAAATACCGGCGGAACTGTTTCTCATACACACCATAGATGCGCCGGGCTTTCTGCTTTTCCCGCAATTGCAGGCTGTAATCGGATTGGCGGCGCCGGCGTCCCATCAGCCGAATGCCATGCTCGCCCGGAGGATACCCTTTGGTCTCGAACGCGCACTTGGGTCCCAGGCAACGGGAGCCCTTCAGAAAGAGCTTCTCGCCTTCCCGGCGACAAAGTCGGCAGACTGCATCCGTATAACGTGCCATGTACTTACCTCAAATGGGGCCGTCCCGAAAGCGGCTTGACAAGAAGCGAATAGGCGGACTTAGACGCGCCGCTTTTTGGGCGGGCGACAGCCGTTATGGGGCAGGGGTGTCACATCCGTGATGGATCGCAGCTGCAACTTGGCCGCCACCAGAGCCGAGAGGGCATTTTCGCGTCCCGGTCCGGGGCCCTTGACAAAGACCTGCACCTCGCGCACGCCATAATCGTTGTAGGCCCGCGTGCCGGCCGCGAGACCGGCCTGCCCGGCCGCGTAGGGCGTACTCTTGCGACTGCCGCTGAACCCGCAGCAACCGCTGCTGCTCCAGCACAAGACAGCGCCCATCGCATCCGTGACGGTCACGATGGTGTTGTTGAAGGTAGCCCGGATATGGACTTGTCCTGAGGGTACCTGGCGCCGATCACGCCGCGCGGTTCTACTGCGTCTGCGAGCCATCAACGTTGCTCCTTCGCCTTGTACCTAGTGACCGGCAGTGCGGCGGCGACCGGCGACCGTCATACGGCGTCCACGCCGTGTGCGGGCGTTGGTCCGCGTGCGCTGTCCGCGTGACGGCAGGTTGCGACGATGCCGCTGGCCCCGGTAGGAACCGATTTCCGTCTGCCGTTTCAAATTCATCTGCACCTCGCGACGCAGATCGCCCTCGACCCTCAGGTGGCTGTCGATGTGGTCGCGGATACGTCCCACTTCGCTTTCGCTCAAGTCTTTCACCCGCACGGCAGGATCCACCTGGGCTTCCGCACAGATCTGGCCGCTGATCGTGCGGCCAATGCCATAGATGTAGGTCAACGAGAACAAGACAGCTTTGTCTCGGGGAACATCAACACCGGCAATACGCGCCATACAAACTCCTGTGCTCCAATCTCGGGTCTGTGGTCCGGGACGGATCAGCCCTGCCGTTGCTTGTGTTTGGGATTCGTGCAAATGACAAACACGATCCCGCGCCGCCGCACGATACGGCAGTTGTCACACATCTTCTTGACGGAAGGTCGCACCTTCATGTCACACCTCAAAAAAACCGCCGCAGAGGCGGCCGCGCAAGATTGCCATTCTACACTTCCGCTACAGAGCTGTCAATATGCGGGGACCATCTGCCAGGACCGCCACTGTGTGTTCAAAGTGTGCTGTCAGGCTGCGATCCTGGCTGACCACAGTCCAGTTGTCGGCCAAGGTATGGGTCTTCCAGGTACCCACCTGCACCATGGGCTCCAAGGCAAAAACCAGCCCTTCCGGCATCCGCTGCTGCGCTTCCGGCCAGTTTACATCGTAATTGAGCACCTGGGGCGGTTCATGCATTGCCCGGCCCACCCCGTGGCCCGTGTACTTGCGCACGACATGCAGATTGTGGCTTTCCACATGCCGTTGTATCGCCCGGGATACATCGCGCAACCGATTGCCTGGACACGCGGCCTCAATGCCCGCAAACAGACTGTCCCGGGTCACTTGCATCAAATGTGTGGCCTGTTCACTGATTTCGCCCACCGCGTAGGTCCAGGCACTGTCGCCAATATAGCCTTTGTGCCGGACTCCCACATCAATGCTGACAATGTCGCCGGCCTTGAGTCGGCACTTCTTGGTGGGAATGCCATGCACCAGCTGCTCATTCACGCTGACACAAGTGTGCGCCGGAAATCCCAGGTATCCCAGGAAGCAGCTCTCGGCGCCCAGCTGCGCGATCGTCTCGGCCGCCAGCATGTCCAGCTCCCAGGTGCTGATGCCGGGAGTGATGGCCGCGCGCAGGCCGGCATGCACCTGGGCCACAATGCGACCCGCCTCGCGCATTAGGGCCACTTCCCGCCTGCTCTTGCGAGGCAGCGGCATCAACTGGCGGCGGCCCACGGCTACAGGTCTCCCAGCCGCGGTGCCAGGGCTTCCCGCACCCGCGCTGCCGTCTCGTCCGGTGTGCCATCGGCCGGCAAGGTAATCAACGCATCCAACGCGTGGAAGTAGCCAATCAAAGGGGCGGTCTCTTTGTAATAGGCCAGGATGCGCGTGGCCAGGGCAGTGTCGGTATCGTCCGGCCGCTGGTACAGGCCCCCCTGACACACATTGCAGACGCCTGCTTGCTGCGGGGGATACAGACTCCGGTGATATACTTCGCCGCATTCCTTGCACTGACGTCGCCCGGTGATCCGCTCGCGACAGATCTCGTCCGCCAGGTCCAGGAAAACGGCACTGATGCTGGCCGCCTCCCGGGTGGCCAAAGCCTGCAGGGCATCCCCTTGGACGAGGTTGCGCGGGTATCCATCCAGCAAGGCGCCACGGACACAGTCCGGTTCTGCCATTCTTGCATGGGCCATCTGAATGGTCACATCATCCGGCACCAGTGCGCCTTGGTTCATGAAGGACTGGGCCCAGAGGCCCAACTCGGTCTTTTCCCGCAGATGGCGGCGAAACAGATCGCCCGTGGAGACCTGGGGCAGCTGACAGGCCGCTTCCAACCGTTTTACCTGGGTGCCTTTGCCGGCGCCGGGCACACCCAGAAACACGACAAACTGCCGGGACTTGTCCATGCCGCAAGATCAGGGCCGTGTGTCCGTGACCGGCCGGCTATCGAATGAACCCTTCGTAGTTGCGCATCATCAGCTGCGATTCGATCTGCCGCATGGTATCCAGCACCACGCCCACCACGATCAGGAGGCCCGCGCTGCTGATCAACAGTGTGCTGTAGCCACCGCTGACGGCCCCGCCGCCGAAAACGAGCCCCACCAGGAACGGCAAGACCGCGATAAATCCCAGGAAGATGGCTCCAAAGAAGGTAATGCGCGACAGAACCCCCTGCAGGTAGTCCGCCGTGCGGGGCCCGGGCCGCAACCCCATAATATAGCCGCCCTGGTTGCGCAGGGTGTTCGGCAAGTCCTGCTGTCGAAACATGACATCCGCGTAGAAATAGGTGAAAGCCACGACCAGCAGGAAATACGCCAACCAATAGGCCCAGTTGGCCGGCGACATGATGGCCGCCAGCACGGTCGCGGCCTGCCCCATCCATCCGGACGAGGAGGTGAAGAACGTCGCCAGCGTGCTGGGAAAAATGAGCAGACTCTGGGCGAAGATCAGGGGAATCATGCCGGTCGAGTTGATCTTCATCGGAATGTACGTGGCACGGCCGCCCATCATGACCTGCTGGTTGCCCCGCACGGCCCGCACCCGCTTGCCGTACTGTACCGGGATCCGGCGTTGTCCTTCATTGACCCAGACAATCAGCGCGATCGTCAACACCGTGATGATGGAGAAGATGATCAGCAGATCCCAGCGGCCGGTCACAATGATCTGGCGCACCTGCTGGGGCAAACTGGCGACAATCCCGGCAAAAATGATCAGGGACACCCCGTTCCCAATGCCCTGCTGGGTCAGCAGCTGGCCCAGCCACACCGCAAACATGGTGCCTGCGGCCATGCCGATGATGATGGTCAGCGACGGCAACAGCCGGGAGCCCGTGAAGCCCCAATGGGGAAACACCGAGGCCCCGCCCCCAAACGAGGAATTCAGCAAGGTAGCCTGCCCCACAGCATAAATGAGCGCCAAGGGCACCGTCATGTAATGGGTATATTTGCTGATTTGGGCGCGGCCGTGTTCGCCCTCCTTGCTCAACTCCTGCAGCTGCGGCACCATGGGGACCAGCAACTGCATGATGATGGACGCCGTGATGTAGGGATACACGCCCAAGGCCATCACGCCCATCTGGGACAGGGCACCACCACTGAAAAAGTTCAGCATGTTCAGCAGGATGTTGGGATCCTGGGTGAACAGGCGACCCAACGCGCTGGCATCCACCCCCGGCAGGGGAATGTGGGCGCACAGCCGGTAGATCACCAGAATGCCAATCGTGATCAGCAGTTTATTGCGCAGATCCGGCAGGAGGAACGCGCTGCGAACAGCTTGCAACATAGGTCAGGCCACAGGCAACGCTTCAATTTCGACAGTCCCGCCGCATTCTTCAACGGCCCGCTGGGCCGGCCGGCTGATGCGGTGGGTATGCACGGTCAGCTTCTTGGTCAGTGTACCCGGTCCCAGGATGACGATCGGTTCCCGCCGGTTGCGGACCAACCCACACTCAACCAGGGCCTCCAGCGAGGCCGTGGCCCCGTCTTCAAACCGGGCTTGCAGGGCGGCCAGCGAGACCGCCGTGTAATGGATTTTTTGCCGCCGTTTGAAACCGCGCAGTTTGGGCAGTCGCTTGATCAGCGGCAACTGTCCGCCTTCAAAGGTGGGATGCACACCGCCACCGGAACGCGCGTTGTACCCTTTGGTACCCCGTCCACACGTCTTGCCCTTGCCGGAGCCCGTGCCACGCCCCACCCGTTTGCGGGCGCGGCGCCCGTGCCGGCCGTGGGGAATTTCATGCAGTTTCATGTCGTTACTCGCTTTCAGGGACATGCGCCGCGGGGCGCATGTCTTCCTCGACTTGGATGAGATGGGACACCTTGGCCATCATGCCACGCGTAACGGCATTGTCTGCCCGCTCTACGGTCTGGTGCAGTTTGCGCAGGCCCAAGGCCTTTAGCGTGTCTTTCTGCCGCTGCGGACAGCCAATCCCGCTTTTGACCAGCGTTATTCTGACCATCTCCACCATATTACATCGTCTCCCGCATCCAGAAAGGCATCAATTGTGCCTCATCCATGCCCCGGGTCTGGGCCTCCGTCCGATAGTCCTGCAACTGCTGCAGCGCCAGAAAAGTCGCCTGAGTCACATTCAGGCGATTGCTGGAACCCAGGGATTTGGTCAAGATATCCGAAATGCCCGCCACCTCCAGGACCGGTCGGACCCCGCCCCCGGCGATGACGCCCGTACCCGGACTGGCCGGTCGCAGCAGCACCCGGGCCGATCCGAAGCGGGTCTCGATCGCGTGCGGAATGGTCTTGCCCACAATCGGCACCGCCACCATGTTGCGGGTCGCCTTTTCCCGGGCTTTCCGGATCGCCTCGGGCACTTCGCGCGCTTTGCCAATGCCCACCCCTACGCGGCCGGACATGTCGCCTACCACCAACACCGCCCGAAATGCGAAGGAACGGCCGCCTTTCACTACTTTGGCTGTCCGGGTAATCTGCACTACCCTGTCTTCCAGGCCATCGCCTTGGTCGTCGTTTCGATTGTTCTGTCGTGCCACTCCGCACTTCTCCTTACAGTCGGGTCCGGAGCCTCTAGAACTTCAGGCCCTGTGCCCGGCTACCTTCAGCCAGGGCCTTGACACGTCCGTGAAACTGGAAGCCGCCCCGGTCAAACACTGCCTGGGTGACCCCCTTTTGCTGCGCGCGTTCCGCCAGCACCTCGCCAATCATGCGAGCCTGGACCAAGGGGGTCTCCGCACTCACCTGGGCGCGCAGTGCTTTTTCGTTTGTAGCCGCAGACACTAGGGTGTGGCCTGCCTGATCATCGATCAGCTGGGCATAAATATGGGCCGAACTGCGGAACACGCTCAGCCGCGGGCGGCTCGCGGTGCCCGCCACCTTGTTCCGGAGACGCCGGTGCCGCTTGACGCGGGCGTGGAAACGATTCTGTGCCATTGCCCTTCCTCTAGCTCTAGACACTCGCCTTGCCGGCCTTGCCCGCCTTGGACGGCACCCGTTCGCCCCGATAGCGAATCCCGGAACCGCCGTACGGTTCCGGCGGGCGTTCACTCCTGATCTTGGCGGCCAACTGGCCTATGTCATGCTTGCAGATGCCTTGCAAGGTGATGACCCGCCCGCTCTGGTCCACCTCCAGTGAAATTTCCGCGGTCGACTGATATTCCACCGGGTGGCTTTTGCCCACCTGAAGTACCAGGGTGGAGCCCTTCATGGATGCGCGATAAAAGTCACCGTGCACCTCCAGGATCCGCGTGTAGCCTTCCGTTACGCCCACTACCATATTGCGGATCAGGGCGCGCGACAGGCCATGCAGGGCGCGCAGGTCCTGGGCATTGCCCTGGCGCTTGACTTTCAGCACGCCGTCATGCTGCTCCACGGCAAGCCGCGGTGAAATGCGTTCCTCCAACGCGCCTTTGGGCCCGCTCACGGTGACGAACTGGCCCGGCGCAACATCAACGGTGACACCAGGCGGCAAGGGAATAGGCTGATTGCCGATACGAGACATGACGGTTCCACTCGCTTTGTTGACTACCACACTTCGCAGATCACTTCGCCGCCCAGGCGGGCGCGCCGGGCCTGCTGTCCGGTCATGATGCCGCCTGGCGTGGTCAGGATACGAATACCCAGACCACTGCGCACCCAACCGATGTCGCGCCAGCCGGCATACTCCCGGCGCCCGCGCTTGCTGATGCGCTTCAGATGACTGATGATCGGTTGACCGTGACGGTCATACTTCAGATCAATGGCCAGTTCCACGTGACTGCCAACGGCATGCTCCCGGTAGCCCGCGACAAACCCCTCTTCAAACAACACCCGCGCCAATTCCAGCTTGATCCGGGACGTGGGCATGCTCACAGACTCGTGCTGCATAGCCTGCCCGTTGCGAATCCGCGTCAGAAAGTCCGCAATGGGATCGATATTCATGCCTTGTGCCTCCTCGCGCGCCCGCTCACCAGCTGGACTTGACCACACCCGGAATACGACCTGCCAGGGCCTCGTTCCGAAAACAGATGCGGCACAAACCAAAGCGTCGCATATAGCCTCGCGGGCGGCCGCATATATGACAGCGATTCCGGACTCGGTAGGGACTGTTGCGCTTGGTTTCCCGCGCAATCATGGATTTTTTGGCCAACTCTACTCCTTGAATTTCTGCAAATTACACTCCGGCACAGGGTCTAGGCTGCCGTGCGGACAAAAGGCATGTTCAAGAGCCGCAACAAATGCCGCCCTTCTTCATCCGTGCGGGCCGAGGTCACAATCGAGACCTCCAGCCCGCGGATGGTATCGATGGTCTCATAATCGATCTCGGGAAAAATCAGCTGCTCGGTCAGACCCAGACTGTAATTGCCGCGGCCATCAAACGAATCCGGGGACACGCCGCGGAAATCCCGTTGCCGGGGCAGGGCCAAATGGATCAGCCGATCCAGGAAATCCCACTGTCGGCGACCGCGCAGGGTGATCTTCAACCCTACCGGCATGCCTTCCCGCAGCTTGAACGTCGCGATGGACTTCCGGGCCCGCGTCACTACCGGTTTCTGGCCGGTGATCAGGGCCAGGTCCCGACTGGCCGCCTCGACCGCCCGGGCATTGGTCAAGGCTTCGCCCAGGCCAATGTTCACGGCCACTTTCGTGACGGTGGGCACTTGCATGCGATTTTTGTACCCGAACTCCTGCATCATGGCCGGCACAATTTCCTCACGATATTGCACCAGCAGGCGAGGCAGCGGCACAGGCTCCCTGCGCGGCTGTGCGTTGCCATTGGAAGATTTCTTGCTCATGTCACTCTGGGCCATAGGAGGTACGGAGGATCTTAGGAGACAGGCCGGGCCACAGGTTCACCTGTGCGGCGGTCGAACCGAATCTTGTCTTCGTTGTCCAAGCGCAGACCCAGGCGAGTCGGTTTGTCATCCGTACCCAGGACCGCGACATTGCTGATGTGAATCGGGGCTTCAATCTCGATAATGCCGCGCTGGGTCTGCGTTCTGCCCGTAGGCCGCTGATGTTTCATGCGGAAATTCACGCCTTCCACAATGACATAGACCCGATTGGGGTCCAGGTCACCATTGCGCTTGCGGCGCTGGATAATGTCCCGCACTTTCCCGCGCTCGCCCCGCGCGGCGCCGGCGATCACTTCCACTTGATCCCCCACCAAAATCTTGCTGCCCATGTCTCCGGTTCCCCTCTCGGCACTGACGGCTAAAGCACTTCGGGAGCCAAGGACACAATCCGCATGAAGCCGCGTTCCCGCAATTCACGGGCCACGGGGCCAAAGATGCGCGTGCCCCGCGGAAAACGGGTGTCATCGTCCACGATGACGGCGGCATTGTCATTGAAGCGAATGAAGCTGCCGTCACTGCGCCGGATGGGCGACTTCGTGCGCACGATCACCGCCCTGACCACATCGCCCTTCTTGACAGTCCCGGCCGGGATGGCGGATTTCACCGAAGCGGTAATGACGTCCCCCACCTTGCCGTGGCGGCGCACACTGCCGCCGGTTACCCGAATGGTCAGGAGTTCCCGCGCGCCCGAATTGTCGGCCACGCGCAGTCGGCTTTCCTGTTGAATCATGCTCGGAGGTTCCTCGGAATGGTCGATGTCGGAAGATGCGGGGGCGGCTACTCGACCTGATCCAGATCAGGGGCGCGTTCCAGAATGGCCTCAAGATAGAAATTCTTGCGTTTGGAGATAGGGCTGCACTGCCGGATGCGGACCTGGTCCCCGATGCGGGCCTGATTGGTTTCGTCATGCACCTGGTACTTCTTGTGGGAACGCGTGATTTTGCCGTAGAGCGGATGCCGCCGGGACCGTTCCACGCGCACCGCCACCGTTTTGTTGTTCGCGTCCTGCACCACGGTGCCGGTCAGTACTTTGCGACTTGCTGTACTCATTCCCTTATTCCTGCCTTGTCAGCGCACGGTACTGCTGCACCGTCTTGATCCGGGCGATCTCCTTGCGGACCTCGCGCGCCCGGGCCGTGTTCTGTTGTTTGCCGGTCGTCAGCTGGTATCGCAAGTTGAACAGTTCCTGATGACAATCCCGCACCATCTCGTCCAGCTCCGCGTCGGTCTTGTCCAGCAAGGTGTGGGCTTTCAATACAGCCATCGCCGTTTTCGCTCCCCGCTACATCCCCTGACGCAAGACGAACTGGGTGCGCATCGGCAGCTTGTGCTGAGCCAGCCGGAACGCCTCCCGGGCCTGCTCTTCCGACACGCCTGTCATCTCGAAAATGATACGACCCGGTTTGACCACGGCCACGTAGTACTCGACATTGCCTTTGCCCGAACCCATGCGGGTTTCCGCCCCCCGTTGCGTGACAGGTTTGTCCGGAAAAATCCGGATCCAGAGCTTGCCGCCCCGGCGCACGTAACGCACGATGGCCCGGCGGGCGGCTTCAATCTGGCGGCTGGTAACCCAGTGGGGCTCCACGGCCTGCAAGGCATAGGTGCCAAAATCAATCGAATTGCCCCGCCGGGCCAATCCGCGCATGCGTCCTCTATGGCTCTTGTGGTGCTTGAAACGCTTGGGCATCAACATTGACCATCTCTCCCGCACTGGCCCCGCCTAGACGCCTTCCTGATAGCGGGTGTGGTATTCCTGGCCCGGCAACACTTCGCCCCGGTAAATCCACACCTTGACGCCAATCACGCCGTAGGTGGTATTGCTTTCATCCATGCCGTAGTCAATATTGGCCCGCAGGGTGTGGCGCGGCACCTGGCCCTCGAGGAAGCTATCCACGCGGCCCATGTCGCTGCCACCCAGGCGACCGGATACTGTGATCATGAAGCCCTGGGCGCCCTGGCGCATGGCCCGCTGACCGGCGGAGCGCATGGCCCGTCGCCAGCTCACCCGGCGGGCCAACTGCTCGCTGACACTGTGGGCGACCAGTTTGGCGCTGAGTTCGGGCCGGTTCAGTTCCTTGACATCAATCCGGATGTTGCGGCTGGTGACCTTGAGCAACGTTTCGCGCAACTCGTTTACGGTGGCGCCTTTGCGACCAATAATCACCCCGGGCCGGGCCGTCTCCACGATCACCTCCACCTGATTGGATTGTCTTTCGATGTCAATCCGACTGATGTTGGCGTCCGGGAGACGCGACAGAATCGTGTTGCGAATGGCGCGATCCTCATCAAGCATGGCCACATATTCCCTGCCCCGGGCAAACCAGCGACTGCGATGCTCTTCGATCAGCCCCAACCTGAACCCGGTGGGATGCACTTTCCGCCCCATGTAGATGCCGCTCCGCTACTGTTTCCTATTCGTCCAGGGACAAATCTCTTTCGTCCAGGATCACGGTAATGTTGGAAGAACTCCGTATCCAGGGCTTGAACCGGCCCCGGCCCCCGAAACGCCGCCAGCGGCGATGGGGAGCCCGGTCGGCGAAAGCCGTCTTGATGTACATGTCGTCGCGGTCCAGGTCGAAGTTTTCTTCGGCATTGGCCAACGCGCTGGCAATGGTGGTCGCCAGGACCGCGGCTGCGGACTGCGGCATCAGGCGCAACATATGCACGGCCTCCTGGGCCTGCATGCCCCGCACCTCGTTCAGGACCAGGCGGACTTTGCGCGCGCTGATGCCGGTATAGCGACTCTTGGCCGAAACTTCCATGCTCAATCCCTGCACCCTGTATGGCCCCTTTTACCGGACGGAAGTGCTCCGCTCCGACCGCAGGTGGCCGCGGAAATACCGCGTGGGCGCAAACTCGCCCAGCTTGTGTCCTACCATGTTCTCCGTAATCAGGACCGGTACGTGCCGTCGCCCGTCATGGACCGCGATGGTATGGCCCACAAATTGCGGGAAGATGGTGCTGGCCCGCGCGTACGTACGGACCACCCGGCGTTCGCCGGTCTGGTTCATCATTTCTATGCGCTTGAGCAATTTGAGGTCCACGTAGGGCCCTTTCTTCAAAGAACGAGACACGGATCTGTTTCCTGGCTCCTTCCCGCGCTACCGGCGCTTCGAGCGCCGCCGCACGATGTGTTTGTCGGTGGACAGGTTGCGCCGGGTGCGGTGGCCCAAGGCGGGCTTGCCCCACGGTGTTTTGGGGGAGGGCATGCCAATCGGAGAACGCCCCTCCCCGCCGCCATGGGGATGGGAAGCCGGGTCCTGCGCCACGCCGCGGACGGCAGGACGACGGCCGCGCCAGCGATTGCGCCCCGCCTTCCCCTGAGACATATTGGCGTGTTCAAAATTGGACACCTGACCCACCGTAGCCATGCAGCCCATGTGCACAAAGCGCACTTCACCGCTGGGCATGCGGACCTGCACCATGTGGCCCTCCTTCGCCACTAGCCGGGCGGCCGTGCCGGCACTGCGGGCCAGCTGACCACCTTTGCCCGGAATCAACTCAATGTTGTGCAGTTGGGTCCCCAGCGGAATATCGCGCAAGGGCAGGGCGTTGCCCGGGGCAATGTCCACGTTGGAACCGGACATCACTTCCTGGCCGACTTGCAGCTCTTCGGGAGCCAGTATGTACCGCTTCTCGCCATCACTGTACTGCAGCAAGGCAATGCGGGCCGTGCGATTGGGATCATATTCCAGGGAGAGCACCCGGGCCGGTATCCCGTCCTTGTCCCGCTTGAAATCGATATGGCGATACTGCCTTTTGTGTCCCCCGCCGCGGTGGCGCACCGTGATCACCCCGCGGTTGTTGCGCCCTCCCCGGCGGGGCAACGGCGACACCAAAGACTTTTCGGGCTTGGTACGGGTAATCTCCTCAAAGGTTGCGCCGCTCATGTTGCGACGGCCTGGCGAGGTAGGTTGATATGTCCGCAAAGGCATGGCTGTCCGCCTCAATCAGTTGCTTTCATACAGGTTGATCGAATCGCCTTCCGCCACGGTCACAATCGCCTTTTTCCACTTCGCCTGCCGAATGAAGACCCGATGGCCGCGCCGCCGGGTCTTGGCGGGCATGATCATGATGCGCACCCGGTCCACGGTCACCCCGTAAATGGTGTGCACCGCTTCCCGTACCTGGTGCTTGTTGGCTTTCGGATTAACCCGGAAAACGTACTGTCGCTCTCCTTCAGCCAACATGGTCTTTTCGGAGAGCACCGGGTGCAATATAACTTCGTGCACCATCATGCGGCATCGTCTCCCAGCCAGTCTTCAATGCCCTGCAGGGCATCCAAGGTAAGGATCACCACGTCGCTCTGCAGCAGATCCCTGACATTCAGATAGGCATAATGCAGCGTGGTCAGGCGCGGCAGATTCCGGGCGGCCCGCATGACGCCCTCCGGCTTTTCGGCATAGACCAACAGGACACGCTGGCCGTGCACCCCCCAAGCCGTCAACACCTGCTGCAGCTGGCGGGTCTTGCCCTCCGGCAACTCCAGACTGTCCAGCAACCTGATGCCGCCCTCCCGGGCCTGCGCCGAAAGCGCGCTGCGCACGGCAGCCCGCCGCATGCGCCTGGGCATCTTCTGGCGGTAGGAGCGGGGCACAGGACCGAAGACGGTACCTCCGCCCACCCAATGCGGAGCGCGAATTGAGCCCTGGCGGGCGCGCCCGGTGCCTTTCTGACGCCACGGCTTGCGACCGCCGCCCCGCACCTCACTGCGGGTCTTGGTTTTGTGAGTGCCTTGCCGGGCGTTGGCCTGCTGGCGCACCAGAGCCTGCTGCAAGAGGGTGACCCGCACCACAGTTTCAAACAGCGCGGGCGCGAGTTCCGCCTCGCGCACCACTTCGCCGCTCATGTTCATGACATCAGCCTTCATGGCAGATCATCTATCCCTTCTTCACGGCAGAGCGCACCGTTACCAGGCTGCCCGGCGCGCCCGGCACGGCTCCCTTCACAGCCAGCAGATCACGTTCTGCATCCACGTACGCCACCTTAAGGTTCAGCACCGTAGTCTTGCGATGCCCCATGTGTCCCGGTCCGCGTGCCCCTTTGAAGGTACGGCCCGGAGTGGTACCGGCGCCTCGGGATCCGGGAGCGCGATGTCGATCACTCTGGCCATGCGTCTTGGGCCCGCCCGCGAAACCGTACCGCTTGACCGCGCCGGCAAACCCTTTGCCCCGGCTGACACCGGTCACATCGACATAGTCGCCGGTCGCATACATGTCCACTTTCACTTCGGCTCCGGGCGCCAGCGGTGAGGGGGCCGACAAGCGGAACTCCTTCAAGTGACGCAGCAGACGCCCATGGCTCCGGCGCAGATGACCCTTCTGACCACCTGTCAGCTTGCGCGCAGCGGTTTCTTCAAACCCCAGCTGCACGGCGGCATAGCCATCGGTTTCCACGGTTTTGATCCCGGTCACCCAGCACGGCCCAGCCTTGATCACGGTTACGGTCGTGGACCGGCCGCTCTCGTCATCAAAGAGCTGCGTCATGCCCACCTTGCGCCCCACAATGTGTTTCATATGGTTTGCTGCCAGCGTGCCCTACAGTTTGATTTCAACATCCACGCCGGCCGGCAGATTGAGTTTGGTCAAACTCTCGCTGGTGCGGGGCAACGGGTCAATCACATCAATCAGCCGCTTGTGCGTCCTGATCTCAAATTGTTCCCGACTGTCCTTGTCCTTGAAAGGAGATCGGATCACCGTGAATTTCTCGATGCGCGTGGGGAGCGGCACCGGCCCCATGACCTGGGCACCCGAGCGCTCGGCTGCCTTGACGATTTCCTGCGCCGAGGCATCCAGCAGGCGATGATCAAAAGCCTTGAGTTTTATGCGAATAGTCGCGGCAGGAGGCATGTGCAGGGTACTCCCATGCAACGAGGGGGGGTTGAACCCCCTCGCGGCATGCATCATTCCAAAATCGCGGTGATGGATCCGGCCCCGACGGTCCGACTGCCTTCGCGGATGGCGAAGCGGGACCCCTGTTCCAGGGCTACCGGCGAGATCAGTTCCACCTCCATCTCGACATTGTCCCCCGGCATCACCATATCCACGCCGGTCGGCAATGTAATGACACCGGTCACGTCCAGAGTGCGGATGTAGAACTGGGGCCGATAGCCCGAAAAGAAGGGCTTGTGGCGGCCACCTTCATCGGTACGCAGCACATAGACCGTGGCCGTGTACTTGGTATGCGGCGTGATTGAACCGGGCAGGGACAATACTTGCCCCCGCTCCACATCGGTGCGGTTGATGCCGCGGAGCAGGCAACCCACATTGTCCCCGGCGCGGCCTTCGTCCAGCAGCTTGCGGAACATCTCCACCCCGGTCACGGTCGTGCCCACAGTCTCCTTGAGCCCCACGATTTCCACATTCTCCATGGGGTGAATTACACCGCGCTCCACGCGGCCGGTCACGACGGTGCCGCGGCCCTTGATGGAGAACACGTCCTCAATAGGCATCAGGAAGGGCTGATCCACGTCCCGCTGCGGCTGGGGAATGTAGGCATCCACCGCCTGCATCAGCTCCCAGATGCAGGCGTACTCCGGCGCCTGTGGGTCGGTGCTGTCGCTTTCCAGAGCCTGCAGGGCGGAACCGCGCACGATGGGCGTATCATCACCCGGGAACTCGTATTGGTCCAACTGTTCACGTAGCTCCAGTTCCACCAGTTCCAGCAGTTCCTCGTCATCCATCATGTCTACCTTGTTCAGGAAGACCACCATGGCCGGCACTTCCACCTGGCGGGCCAAGAGAATGTGCTCGCGCGTCTGCGGCATGGCGCCATCCGGGGCGGAGACCACGAGGATGGCACCGTCCATCTGGGCGGCGCCCGTAATCATGTTCTTGATGTAGTCGGCATGACCCGGACAGTCTACATGGGCATAGTGTCGGTTCTCGGTCTCATATTCAACGTGGGAGATGGCAATGGTAATCCCGCGCTCCCGCTCTTCCGGGGCATTGTCGATCCGGTCGAACGCCTCGAATTCCGCCATCCCCTGCAGGGACAGGACCTTCGTAATTGCCGCTGTCAGTGTCGTCTTGCCATGATCAACATGGCCGATAGTACCGACATTCACATGTGGCTTCGTGCGTTCAAAGACTTGCTTGCTCATGACTCCTTCGTAAGCTCCCTACACGCTCTCTGGGCAGTTTTGTCCCTTACTCGACACCTTAGTACCAATGCCTGCATGCCCGCGTTCCGCATCGGTCGGAACCGCAGTGGGGTCCAGGCCCAAAAGCCCCCTCCACGGACATGGGCGCAAAGGCACAGAAGGACAGTATACTGCACCCTGTCCAGACCCGGAAAAAATATTCGCGCGGTTTTCCTGTACAGGCGCGTTTTCGCCTGCCTCCACCCTACTCTTTCTTGCGCCGCACCGGGGCATAACGATCGAATTGCATGGAAAAATTGCCGCGGCCGCTTGTGATGGAGCGCAGCGCGGTCGCGTAGCCGAACATGTTCTTGAGCGGCACAGTAGCCTGAATCTGGTTCATACCAGGGGAATGGGTCACCACATCCGTGATGCTGCCGAAGCGGGCCCCCAGATCGCCCATCACATCACCGGTATAGACCTCCGGCATGACCACTTCCAGATACATGGTAGGCTCCAACAGGATGGGATGGGCTTTGGCCATGGCTTCCTTGAAGCCGATGCTCCCCGCAATGTGAAAGGCGCGCTCGTTGGAGTCCACAGGGTGAAAGGAACCATCCACCAGCGCGACCTTTACATCCACCACCGGATACCCTTCCAGGACTCCACTTTGCATGGCCTCGGCAATCCCGCGTTCCACGGGGGCCACGAATTGCAGGGGCACGGCCCCGCCCACAATCCGGGACTCAAACGCGAAGCCGTCGCCTTCCTCGTTGGGTTCGATTTCCAGCTTCACGTGACCAAACATGCCGCGTCCCCCTGTCTGACGAACGAAGCGGCCCTCGGCCGAGACGGCCCGGGTCACGGTCTCGCGATACGCGACCTGCGGCTCGCCCACATTGCACTGGACCTGAAACTCGCGTTTCATGCGGTCCACGATGATTTCCAGATGCAGTTCCCCCATGCCGTTAATCAAGGTCTGGCCCGTATTGTCGTCGAACTGGACCTGGAAGGTAGGGTCCTCCTCGGCCAGCTTGTGCAAGGCCAGGGCCATCTTGTCCTGATCGCTCTTGGTCTTGGGCTCCACGGCAATCCGGACCACAGGGTCCGGAAACACAATGGTTTCCAGGAGCACGGGCCGATTGCCACCGTAGAGCGTATCGCCGGTAAAGCTGTTCTTCAGGCCCACGATGGCGGTGATGTCGCCGGCCTCGCATTCCTTGATGTCTTTCCGCTTGTCGGCATACATTTGCATCAGCCGGCCGATGCGTTCTCGCTGTCTCTGGCGGGTGTTGTACACCGTCTCTCCGATCTTGAGGGTGCCGCTGTAAACCCGGATATAGGACAGCCGGCCCACATAGGGGTCGGTGACCACCTTGAAGACCAAAGCCGCCAAGGGGTCTTGGGACCGGGGTGACACCACCACTTCGGTGGCATCCTGCGGATTGCTCCCCAATACCGGCGGCACTTCCAGCGGACTGGGCAAATATTGGATGATGGCATCCAGGAGCGGCTGGACGCCCTTGTTGCGCAACGCCGTGCCGCACAGCACGGGCACCAGCCGGTTTGCCAGAATAGCTTCCCGCAACGCGCGTTGCAGGAGATCGGTGGAAATCTCGGAGTCGTCCAGAAACAGGCCCATAACCTCGTCATGGGCTTCGGCAATCTTTTCCACCATGGCTTCGCGCGCTGCCCGTGCCTCGGCCACCATGGTGGCCGGGATCGCGTGTTTCTCGGGTTTGGCGCCCAGTTCATCCGAAAAAATCAGGGCTTCCATGGACATCAGGTCCACCACCCCCCGGAATTCCTCTTCGCGCCCCACAGGCCATTGGATAACCACGGGATTGGCCCTCAGCCGCTCTGCCATCATGGCCACGGTCCGCTCCAGATTCGCCCCCATGCGGTCCATCTTGTTGACAAAGCAGATACGCGGCACGGCATAGCTGTCGGCCTGCCGCCACACGGTTTCCGTTTGGGGTTCCACCCCGGCTACAGCATCAAACACCACAACACCGCCGTCCAGCACGCGCAGACTGCGCTGCACTTCGGCCGTGAAGTCAATATGGCCCGGCGTGTCGATGATGTTGATCTGACATTCCTCACCGGTAGCGGAATGCTGCCACAGGGTCGTGATGGCGGCGGCGGTGATGGTAATGCCGCGTTCCCGTTCCTGCTCCATCCAGTCCGTGACCGCCGTCCCTTCATGTACTTCCCCCATGCGGTGGGTCAGTCCGGAATAGAAGAGAATGCGTTCCGTGGTGGTGGTCTTGCCGGCATCGATGTGGGCGATGATGCCGATATTGCGGATTTTCTCAATCGGATGATCTATGCTCATGCTCTTTTTCCGCTCCACGCAGTCGCGCCCGAGGCCTGCATTGCCGCAGCCGTCCGCCCACCGGCCCAGATAGCCTGCAGGCGGAAAGGGTAAATTGTGAAAAGGGGTTGGGAACCGCGGCTTACCTGAAGTGCGCAAACGCACGGTTGGCATCCGCCATACGGTGCGTGTCGTTGCGCCGCTTGATGGTGGCGCTGTCCCCGTTGGCTGTCTCGATCAGTTCGGCGGCCAGCCGGCTGGCCATGTCCCGGCCGCCGCGCTGCCGCGCAAAGGTGATCAGCCAGCGCATGCCCAAAGCCTGCTTGCGGGCCGCCCTGACTTCAATGGGCACCTGATAGGTCGCGCCCCCGACGCGCCGCGGCCGCACTTCCACCCGGGGGATGGCCCGCTGCAAGGCCTCCTCAAACACGGCAATGCCGGGACGGCCCACGCGTTCCTCGATGATGTCCAGGGCTCGATAGACAATCCGCGTGGCCGTGGACTTCTTGCCATGCAACATCAGGTTGTTGATGAATTTCGCCAGATCCACGGAATCGTATCGGGAATCCGGTGCAATGACTCGAACGGGCGGTTTGTTGCGTCTCGGCATACTGTAACTTTTCCTGCCTGATCCCGACTGGGTAGTTTACGACTTCTTGACTCCGTAGCGGCTGCGACCGCGTTTCCGGTTCTCCACCCCCGTGGCATCCAGGGCCCCGCGCACAATCTGATAGCGCACACCCGGCAAATCCCGGACCCCGCCCCCGCGAATCAAAACGACACTGTGCTCTTGCAGGGTATGCCCTTCACCGGGAATGTAGGCCGTCACTTCCATGCCGTTCGTCAAACGCACCCGGGCCACCTTGCGCAACGCCGAGTTGGGCTTGCGGGGCGTGGTGGTCCTGACCTGCGTGCACACGCCCCGCTTCTGCGGATTGCCGGTCCGGCTGGACGTGGTACGGCCGGTCAACGTGTTCTGCGTCACCCGCAAAGCGGGCGCAGTCATCTTCTTGGGCTTGGGCTTGCGCCCCTTGCGCACGAGCTGATTGATAGTAGGCAAAACTTCACTCCACTGCACAGATTCCGACCGTTGTGCCTCTGCCGGTTCCCCGCCAGGACACGAAACGCAAACAGCAAGTATCACGTACCGCAAGCACAGCGTCAAATTACCGCCGCGACAATGCCGAAAAAGAGGACTCCTCATCGCCGTCATCCAGCGGGTGGACTTCCTCACCGTCCAGCAGGTCGTCCCCGCCCTTGCTGACTTGCTGCAGCGAATTGACCTCGTCGACAGCCAGAGCGCCGCTGAAAAGGTCCTCGCTCTCGGTCAGTTCCTGCAACAGGTCCAGGTTCAGGGATGCCATCTCGCCCTGATTGCCCCCCAGATCCAGGCCGGAACTGCCGGCCCCCACTTTGGCTTCGGCTTCCAAGCGACTGTGAAAGCCGGTGCCAACAGGTATCAGCTTGCCCAAGATGACGTTCTCCTTGAGGCCGCGCAACCGATCCTCCTGCCCCCGGATGGCGGCATCGGTCAGTACGCGGGTCGTCTCCTGGAAACTGGCCGCGGCCAGGAAGCTTTCGGTATTCAAGGCCGCCCGGGTCATGCCCAGAATCACGGGCATGCCCTGCGCGGGCTTCCGGTTGTTTTCCAAAGCCAGATTGTTCACATCCTCAAAATGGTAGCGATCCACGTACTCGCCCAACAGGAAATCGGTGTCCCCCGTCGCCTGCACCTGTACACGCCGCAACAGCTGGCGCAGGATGACTTCAATGTGCTTGTCGTGAATCTGCACCCCCTGTTCCATGTACACTTTCTGCACTTCGTCCAGGATGTACAGCTGACAGGCTTCACGTCCCTGAATGCGGAGGATGCCTTTCGGCTCCAAGGCACCCGGGGTCAATTGCTGGCCGGCATGTACATAGTCGCCGTCATTGACCATCGTGGCAATGTGCGCCGGAATCTCGGATTCCCACTCCACGACATCGTCCCGTTGAATGGTCAGGGTAAGGTAGCCCTCTGTGGCCGGGGACGCCCCGTCCAGCGGCAGCAGCACGGAACCCTCCATACCCGCCCTTATGCTGCGTTCCTCCACGTCTTCCGGCACAGCTTCCGCGCCGACCTTTTCGGCGACCACGGTGTCGCCCTGAACGGCATCGCCATGGGCGATTTTCAGCGTCCAGCCTTCGGCCGGGACCCGCAGCGTGCGGGTCAGCAGATCGGTGCGCTGGACAGCCAGGCGGCGGATTTCGCCATCCCAATAGATGGAAACCTTGCCGTCGATCTCGCTGATCACGGCCTGTCCCTTGGGGATGCGCGCTTCAAACAGTTCCTCCACGCGGGGCAACCCCCGGGTGATGTCGTCGGACGAGGCCACGCCCCCCGTATGAAAGGTCCGCAGCGTCAGTTGGGTACCAGGCTCCCCAATGGACTGGGCCGCAATAATACCGACCGCCTCGCCCATTTTTACCATCTCGCCTGAAGCCAGATTGGCACCATAGCAACACAGGCACAATCCAAACCGGGATTCGCAGGTCAGAGGACTGCGAATCTCGATTGCCTGCACCCCGCGGTCCACCAGCGCCTGTGCCTCGCTCTCACCGACCAACTGGTTGCGTTCCAGGATGACCTCACCGGTTGCCGGATCGTTGACTCGCTGGGCTATACAGCGGCTGGTCACGCGCTCCCAGTACCGGTCTTGCTGACTGGCGGGCACGTCGATCAGGATGCCGTTGGGGGTACCGCAGTCCTCCTGCGTAATGATCACGTCCTGCGCCACATCCACCAAACGACGGGTCAGATACCCGGCATCGGCGGTCCGCAGCGCGGTATCCGCCAGCCCCTTGCGCGAACCATGGGTGCTGATGAAGAATTCCATCGTGCTCAGGCCATCCCGAAAACTGGAACGGATTGGCATGGGAATGATGCGTCCGTTGGGATCAAACATGAGTCCCCGCATGCCGGCCAGTTGATTGATCGTGCTGTGTCCCCCCTTGGCCGCCCCGGAAATGGACATGGCGCCGACACTGGTCAGGGGATCCAGGCTTTCCTTGATGCGGGACGAGACTTCATCCGTGGCCCGGCTCCAGGCCTGCACCCGGTTGTCCTCCCACTCTGTGCTGGTCAGCAGACCGCGGCGGTACTGCGCTTCCGTCTGCGCCTCGCCTTCCTGCGCCACTTTGATGATGTCATCCTTCTCCGCGGGGACCTCCAGGTCGCTGACGGCAATGGTGATGCCGGAACGGGTCGCGTAGTGGAAACCGATGCTCTTGATCCGGTCGGCCACTTCCGCGGTGACATTCTGTCCCATGCGTTGATAGCAAAGTTGGATCAGATCGTTGACGCCCCCCTTGTCGAGGCGTTCGTTGACGAACTGCAAAGGTTCCGGCAACACGCGGTTGAAAATGATGCGGCCCGCGGTGGTGCGGGTGAAGGGCACCGGCTCATCGGAACCCTTGTCGAGATCGGTGCGGGCCAGAATGTCCTGCGTTTCCTGCAGAAAAACATCGCCGAAGCCCCTCACGGAATCCTTGAACCCCGCGGCATCTTCTTCCAGACGGGCTTGCAGTTCTTCGGCGGTCTTGATCCCGTGTTCCTGCAACGCTTGCAGGCAGCGGGAATTCAGGCCCAGTTCTTCAATGGGCATCTCGCTCACAAAGGGCCGAATCCGCACCAGAATCGGCTCCCGCAACGCAATCAGGCCCATATCCAAGGCATATTCGGCTTGGGCCGGGTTCGGATAGCGCCGCAGTTCCGCATCGGGCCGATGATCGGTTTCCATGGCCGTGAGGTAGAAAACCCCCATCACCATATCCTTGGTCGGCGACACAATCGGCTCGCCATTGCTGGGTTTCAGCAAGTTGCGGGTCGACAGCATCAGCTCGCGGGCTTCCTTGACCGCCTGATTGCTCAACGGCACATGCACCGCCATCTGGTCTCCGTCAAAGTCGGCATTGAAGGCGGTACAGACCAAGGGATGCAACTGAATGGCGCTCCCCTCGATCAGCTTGACCTCAAAGGCCTGGATCCCCAGCCGGTGCAGGGTGGGCGCCCGGTTCAGAAGTACGGGCCGTTCCTGGCAGATCCGCTCCAGCACATCCCACACGCCTTCATCGGCCTCGTCCACCATGCGCTTCGCGTGCCGCACATTGGTGGCCGCCCCATGGTTGACCAGCCGCTCGATCACGAACGGCTTGAAGAGCTCCAGCGCCATGCGCTTGGGAATGCCGGTCTGATGCAGCTGCAGGGTCGGACCAATCACGATCACGGAACGGCCCGAGTAATCCACCCGCTTGCCCAGCAAGTTGCGGCGGAACCGTCCCTGCTTGCCCTTTAGCATGTCGGTCAGGCTCTTGAGCGGATGTTTCTGATTGCGATTGGCTGTCGTGCGGTTCCGCTTGCGGTTGTCAATCAGGCTGTCCACTGCCTCTTGCAGCATGCGTTTCTCGTTGCGCACGATCACATCGGGTGCCCCCAGGCTTTGCAGCCGCTTGAGCCGGTTGTTGCGGTTGATGACGCGCCGATACAGATCATTGAGATCGCTGGTGGCGAAACGGCCGCCATCCAGCTGCACCATCGGACGCAGTTCGGGCGGAATCACCGGCAGCTGGGTCAGGATCATCCATTCCGGCCGATTGCCGCTCTTGCGCAGGTCCTCAACTTCCTTGAGCCGCTTGGCCGCCCGGGTCCGCTTCTGTTCGCTTCTGGTGGTGTTGATAATCTCGCGCATTTCCCGGGCCAGTTCATCCAGGTCCACCTGCTTCAACAGATCCAGGATGGCCTCGGCGCCCATGCCGATTTCGAAGGTGGTGCCGTACTGCCGGGACAAGGTGCGGTATTCCTGATCGTTTTTCAGGGCCCGCGGGGCAATGGCCTTGAGCTGCTCCAGCCAGGTTTCAGTACTGGAGATCAGCTTGTCCCGCTCTGCCCGGTCCAGGCTTTCAATCTCTTCGCGGCGGTTCGCCGCGGTTTCCCGGATCCGATCCAGTTTTATCTCGATTTCCCCCGCAATCGCCTCCTTGCGACTGTCGGATTCCGTTTTGAGTTCATCCAAAAAGGACTGCACATGCTCGTTGACTTCCTCTTCCTTCCCGGCCTCGATCGTGCGGCCCTTGACCACAATGGCCGTCTTGACCCAAGACAGTTTCAGCGTCTCTGCGGATTTCTCCCCTACCCGGTTCTGAATCCACTGGATCAAGGTCTGGGCCTGGCCAATGGCATCGCCCGATCGCTTGGCAATCTCCGCGTCCAAAGCGGCAATCTGCGCGTCGCGCTGGTCCAGCAGGGCTTGGCTTTCTGCGGCTTCCTGTTGATCGGCTGCTTCCAAGGCGGCGGCGGTCATGGCCTGGCGCTTGGTCAGGTCCAACGCCAGCTCCTTCTCCTTGCGGACGATCAGGCGTTTGCGCGCATCTTCATTCACTTTCGTGATGATATAGACCGCATAGTAGAGCACTTTTTCCAGATCACGAGGGCTGATGTCCAAGAGGAGGCCCAAGCGGCACGGCATACCCTTGACATACCAGATGTGGCTTACGGGAGAAGCCAGGGTGATGTGTCCCATGCGTTCACGGCGCACCCGGTTGGAGGCCACTTCCACCCCGCATTTGTCGCAGACGATGCCTTTGTACCGTTCCCGCTTGTACTTGCCACAGCTGCATTCCCAATCCTTTTCCGGACCGAAAATACGTTCGCTGAACAGGCCATCCCGTTCCGGTTTCAGCGTACGGTAATTGATGGTTTCAGGTTTGTAGACCTCGCCATAGCTCCATCCCAAAATCTGTTGGGGCGAAGCCAGGGAGATGCGGATTGCATTGAAATTGCCAAGTTCAATCAAGGGAGCGCTCCTTACGACAAGGCGCCCGCGCCGGTCTCGGGCGCGGACGCGGAATGGGAGGACTGCTGCGCGCTAGGTACTAAACAGTTTGTTGGGAATCATCAGGCCCGCCCCCAGATTGGGCAGGCGGTCCGTAGCCACTTCCTTGCCGAACTGCAGCGTCTCGTCCTTTTCGTTGGTCACCTCCACGGCCAGGCCAAGGCTTTGCAGTTCTTTTACCAGCACCCGGAAACTCTCCGGTATGCCGGGGCTTTGGATTTCTTCCCCCTTTACAATGGACTGGTAGGCATTCACCCGCCCGCTGGTATCGTCTGACTTGATGGTCAGCATTTCCTGCAGACTGTGGGCGGCGCCGTAGGCTTCCAGGGCCCACACTTCCATCTCGCCGAAGCGCTGGCCGCCATTCTGGGCCTTGCCTCCCAGAGGCTGCTGGGTCACCAAACTGTACGGTCCCGTGCTGCGGGCATGCACCTTGTCTTCAACCAGATGCAACAACTTCAGCATGAAGGAAACCCCCACCGTGACCGGTGCTTCAAAGGCCTCCCCGGATTTCCCGTCGAACAACACCTGTTTGCCCGTGGTAGGCAGCGGCTGTCCGATCTCCATGGCCTTCTGGATCATGTATTCCTGCAGGGCGGGACCGGTCAAATCCGTCTCCGGCAAGTCGAAGCACTTGAGCCATTCCTGACAGGCCACTTGCACGGCCAGCTCGTCATCAGCCTCCGCGGTGCGATGGTGGGTGTAGTCCTGCGGCAAAATGGCTTCGGGCTGGTACCCCTCCTCTTTCAGCCATTCCCGCACGGCCGCGCGGCGGGCATACGCGAAGTCCGTGTAGATGCGTTCCAGATCGTACTGCTCGGCACTCAGCCAATGGGACAAATAGACGATGCGGGCTTCATCCAGATCCTCCAAGAGGGTCTCGTCAATCTCGTCGCTGTCCGCGAACAGGTCCCACGCTCGAGCGGCCACCTGATCCCAGGCCCGGTCGGTCAACCAGGCCCGGGCCAGTTCCGCCTCGATCTGTTCCTGGTGGGCCCCGTCAAACACGGGCGTGGCCACCTTGAAGCCAATGCGCTGGGCGGCCCAGCCCAGATGGTTCTCCAACACCTGACCAATGTTCAGACGACCCTGCACTCCAATCGGATTCAGAATTATGTCAACCGGGGTGCCGTTGGCCAGAAACGGCATGTCCTCTACCGGAATGATCTTGGAAATCACCCCCTTATTGCCATGGCGGCCGGACATCTTGTCGCCTTCCATCAGCTTGCGCCGCTGGGCCACGTTGATGTGCACAATCTTCTCGGTGCCCGCCGGGAGATCGTTGTGCTCCTTGCGGTCCAGGACCTTCACATCCACCACCTTGCCGCGTTGACCGTTCGGGAGACGCTTGGACGTGTCTTTCACATCCCGCACTTTCTCGCCGAAAATGGCGCGCAGCAACTTCTCTTCCGGACTGAGAATGGTTTCTCCCTTGGGCGAAATCTTGCCGACCAGAATGTCGCCGCCGGTGACCTCGGCCCCAATCCGAATCACTCCCTCTTCATCCAGATGCTTGCGCGCTTCGGGTCCGACATTCGGAATGTCGGCCGTGATCTCTTCCACTCCCAGCTTGGTCTCCCGGGCGGTGACTTCATGCCGTTCGATATGAATGGAAGTGAAGAAGTCCCGCTCGATCAGCTTTTCACTCACCAGGATGGCGTCCTCATAGTTACCGCCTTCCCAGCTCATGTAGGCCACCAGCACGTTCTGGCCCAGGGCCAGTTCCCCGTTCTCGGTGCTGGCACTGTCCGCGATGACATCGCCCCGCGCCACGCGTTGCCCCTTGTGGACAATGGGCCACTGGTCGATGCAGGTGCTCTGGTTGCTGCGGTTGTATTTGCGCAGGGGATAGCAGGTTTCCTGGCCCCGGTCCGAGCGTACCCGGATTTCGTCGCTGGCTGCCCGGGTCACCGTGCCGGCATGGGTGCTGACCACGACTTGTCCGGAGTCGATGGCCGCCTGATATTCCACCCCGGTGCCCACCATGGGCGCTTCGGCCCGGATCAGCGGCACCGCCTGACGCTGCATGTTGGATCCCATCAAGGCCCGGTTGGCGTCGTCGTGCTCCAGAAACGGAATGAGCGAAGCGCTGACGCCCACGATCTGCTGCGGGGACACATCAATGTATTGCACCTGGTCCGCCGGAATGTGCGGGAACTGGTCCGCCTTGCGAATGGACGGATATTCGTTGAGCAGCTCCCCGCGTTCGTTCAGGGGCGTGCTGGCCTGCGCAATGGTCACTTTTTCATCCTGATCGGCAGACATGTACACGATCTCGTCTCCCACGAAGGGACGGACCCGGACCTCGCGCCCGCGGCGGGATGCCGCAATCTTGCGGGCCAGATCCTCTTCCACGACCGTGCCGGCCGCCCCCAGCAGTGCGCCCCCGCCGGTAAACACGTCTTCGCTCAAAGTGCGTCCCACCAGTTCCCGGATGCGGGCCGACACGGTACTGTGGACCGGCCGATAGGGGGTTTCGATGAAACCCATGGGATTGACCTTCGCATAGGAACTCATGTAGCCGATCAGCCCGATGTTGGGCCCTTCCGGCGTCTCAATGGGGCAAATGCGTCCGTAGTGGCTGAAATGCACGTCCCGGACTTCCACACCCGCCCGTTCCCGCTTCAAACCGCCGGGGCCCAAGGCGCTCAGGCGGCGTTTGTGAGTCAGTTCGGAGAGCGGGTTGGTCTGGTCCATAAACTGGCTCAGCTGGCTGCCGCCCATGAATTCCTTGACCGCGCCCAGCACCAGTTTGGCGTTCATGAGCTGGGTAGGCACCATCTGTTCCGGATCCTTGACGGACATGCGATCCCGCACCCCTTTCTCCAACCGCGCCAGCCCGATGCGCACCTGGTTCTGCAACAGCTCGCCCACCGTATTGACCCGCCGGTTGCCCAGGTGGTCCGTGATGTCCGTCCTGGATTCGCCGTTGTTGATGCGAATGATTTCCCGGACGATGGCCACCAGATCCTCCCGGGTCAGAGTGCGCATATCGGCACTCTCTCCCCGTCCCAGCCGCTGGTTGAGCTTGTAGCGCCCCACGCGACTCAAGTCGTACCGCCGCCGGTCAAAGAACAGTTCCTCGATAAAGCGGCGGGCTGCATCCGCCTTGACCGGATCGCTGGGCCGCTGCGTACTGAAGAACCGCAACTGGGCCTCGCGAATGCCTTCCTTGCTGTTGGTCACAGGCGTCAGGGGATCCTTGTCCAACGTGGCTTCGATGAACCTGTGCTCCGGATGGGTATCCACATCCTTGAAGAGCTCCCGAATCTCGTCATCCTCCCCAAACCCCAAGGCCCGGAGCAAAATGGTCACGGACTGCTTGCGTTTGCGGTCGACCTTGACAGTGATTTCATTGCGCTTGGATGTCTCGAACTCCAGCCAGGCCCCACGCCCGGGAATGACCTTCGCCGTAGCCAGCCCGCGGCCCGAGGTGCGGTCGGCCACCAAACTGAAGTAGACCCCGGGCGAACGCAGCAATTGGCTTACCACCACCCGTTCGGCCCCATTCATGATGAAGGTGCCGGCCTCGGTCATCATGGGGAAATCGCCCAGGTAGACCTCCTGCTCCGTGATTTCACCGGTGTTCGCATTCAGCAGCTGCACCTTTACCTTGAGAGGGGCGGCGTAGGTCTTGTCCCGCGTCCTGCATTCCTCTACCGTGTGTTCCGGTTCGCCAAAGTGGTAGTCCCCCAGTTCCAGTTCGTAGTGTTTGCCGTAGCTCTGAATGGGCGGCATTTCCTCAAACAATTCTTTGAGAGCGTCCTCCAGAAACCACTGAAAACTCTCCAGCTGCACTTCGATCAGGTTGGGTAACGGCATGGGTTGCGTGGTACGGGCGTAATGCTTGCGGACATCGTGGCTTCTACCGTTCAATGCTGTAGCAGGGGACATAGCTCCTCCGGATCGTGGGGAAACAGGGGACGCGCCCGGTCCTGGGCAGACCGGATTTCAACGCACCCGCGGTGCATTACCGAGGCGCGCAACAAGATTGACGGAAAAATTAAGGAAGGGAAAGCCATGCAGGCGCACTAAAGGACGCCTATGCCAACCGCCAAAGCAGGGTACTGCCCTGCAACGCAAGGCATGCGAGGCGGGACCACATTCCTGTCCCGGTGCGGCGTGTGCGGAGGCATAGTTGACAGGATGCTCTTGTACATTCAGGTCTCCCGATGACAGTGCCATAATCCAACACGCGGCAAAAGCTCCCAGCAGCAGTCCCATGACCCTGCCGGGAACGCAGCATTATATACGAAAGCGCCGCATTCGTCAAGTTCGGGTTCATGTTTGGTTTCGGCAAGGACCGGCGCGTCCAGTCCGGGAGTCTGATCGGACGCGCGGACAAGGCTCCGCCCGCTTCTGGCCGCCACTCCGGAACACCATGTAAAATAGGTGGGCTGCGGGCGGGCGCGTACCGGGTGCGGGGCTGTCTCAGAGGCATTTCCGATGCCGCCGACATTGATTATTCGTTGCAACGCAAGGCGGTCAGTCATGGGAACAGGTGCGGGCATACCGGCCCGGGATAGGGCATGTCTCTCTTGGGCTTGGCTCTGGCCTTTGCCCCATCCTGGGGATTTGTTCCTTCGGCGGCGTGGGACCCGGCCTCACACCCTGGTGGCGGGAATCCAGGTACCGTGACCGCCGTAACTTCCCCGCCGGCTTTCCATGTACCGGTGCTGGTCCGCGAGACTTTGGCCAGCCTGAAAGTACAGCCGCACGCGACGCTGATTGATTGCACGGTGGGAGATGCCGGCCACACGATCCGTTTCCTGCAGGCCGCGGGGCCCGGCAGCCGCGCTTTGGCGCTGGACAGGGATCCGGAAGCCTTGGACAGAGCGCACAGGCGGCTGCAGACAGCCGGACTGGCCGATCAGGTCACCTTGGTGCACAGCGATTTTGCGGCTGTGCAAGAGGTGGCAGGCAGATACGGATTTGGCCAGGTGGACAATGTGCTCATGGACCTGGGTTTCAGTGCCTGCCAGATAGACACTGCCGGACGCGGTTTTTCCTTTCGCCAGGCCGGTCCCCTGGACATGCGCATGAACCGGGCCCAAGGCCCCACGGCGGCCGACATTGTCAATACCTGTTCCCAGCCGGAATTGGCAGACTTGCTCTTCCGGTTCGGGGAAGAACCGCAAGCCCGGCGCATAGCCCATGTCATTGTGCAAAACCGCCCGTTTGCCGATACCCAAACTCTGGCGCAGACGATCACGGGGGCGCGCCCGCAACGACATGCGTCCCGCTTGCATCCGGCGACGCGCACCTTCCAGGCGTTGCGGATTGCCGTAAACGCGGAACTGGAACAGTTGCAAGAGGCCCTGCCCCAAGTCCAGGCTCTGTTGTCGCCAGGCGGCCGCCTCTGCGTGATTTCCTTCCATAGCCTGGAAGATCGCATGGTCAAGTCGTTTCTGCATCGGCATAGCGATCGACAGGCCCGGAACAAATACGCGGCGTGTGCGAAAGTCGCCCGCGTCGCAGATGCACCGCTGACGCTGCTGCACCGTCGGGTCGTCAAACCCAGTGTCGCCGAAGTGAAAGCCAATGCCCGCAGCCGATCGGCTCGGCTGCGGGCGGCCTGCAAGAGGCCGCTCTGCCCATGACTGCCGAACAGGTGCCGGTGCGCGAATTGCGTGATCATCCCTGGCTGGGCCCTGCCACGCGCGTGCGAAATCAGTGGCAGGGCTGGCAACGGTCATGGACATTTCCGGTACAGCGGCCTCTGGTGCTGTGGTGGGCCGTGCTGTTGGGCGTGGTGGCCTTCGGTGCGTTTCTGAATGTCTACATGTCTGCGCGTATTGCGGAGGCGCGCCTGCAGCTGGCGCGCCTTGACCAGGATTTGGCCCTGCAGGAGGAGATCAACTCGGAGTTGCTGTTCCGGATAGGGCAGGAGGTGGATCTGAATCGCATTGCCATTTGGGCTCAGAATCACGGCTTCCGCTACCAGCAGGAGATACGGTGGCTGGATCTGAATGCGACGCCGGTACCCGCACCGTCACCGTTGGACCCGGCACTCGACCTGCAGGCTGCCCAGGATGCGCTGTGGACCCCGACCAGACGTTTTCAAAGGGCCATGGACATCCTGCAGAACCTGACACAGGAATGGCAGGCCAAGGCTACCCGGTGGTGGCAGCAGATATCCGGCTTCACGCCTTTGCCCCCTGAGACCCCCAGGGCCCACAACCAGGCGGAAGCTGAAGAAAGCTTTCTGGGCACACTGTGGAAGTCCCTCCTTGAGGCGGTCAATGCCTCGGACCCCTGATTCTGCCTTATGAACTCGTATCCGGAATCCCCCGTTCCTTCCTTTCCCGCCGCCGGCCTGATTCCGCTGCGTCTGCGCCGTCTGGCCATACTGTTTGCCATTCCGTTCCTCCTGGCCGCCCTGATCACGGCCCGCCTGATACAGTTTCATGTGTTTCTGCATAACAGTCAGGACACGGCCCGCTTCGTGGATCGCAATCTGTCCGCAATCGAGACCCGGGGCGTGATTGCGGATGCGCGCGGTGATCTGCTGGTGGGAGATGTCTGGACCTACCGCTTCGTGGTGCCCCGTCTGGAAGACCTGAGTCCCCTCTATCGGGATTCACTGAGCCTGTTGCTGGCCGGCGTGGGCGAAACATCGCGATCCGAACTGAACTCGCTCATGGACCGGGCTCTGGACTCCTATCGCGCGCGCCTGGCCGCCGAAAACGCCCGCGCCCGGGAACTCGGAGTCGAGCCTGTCCCGGTCTACGCCTATGTAGTGCTGGACGAAGACCTGCACCTGGTGCAAGGCCAATACCTGGAGGAATTGCAAAGGCGGGGGGTGCAGGCCGCCAATCTGTGGGACCTGTACCGGACCGGAGATGACCACGCGTACCAGAGTCTGCAGGACATCATGCAGGCCGAGGCACTGGGCCCGGGAATCGCGGGCCCGTCCCTGGACCAGATCATGTCCGATCTGGGGCTGCGGGTCGACCTGGAAGGGCGCACGACCGACTTTGACTTCTTTCGCAGCTTTCGACTGGAACCGCAGCCGTCACGCTATTACACCCAAGGGTCGCTGGGCAGCCATGTACTGGGTCTGGTCAATGTGGAACGTAACGGGGTAAACGGGCTGGAAAGCTATTACCAGCGGTTCCTGCGCGGCGAAGTGCGCATTCTGGACACGCCCGGCTCCCTGGGCGCTTTGACTCCGGAAGCCCGTCGCTACATCCCGTCCCATATGGGCGGAGATCTGGTGCTGACCATTGACAAGACCATACAGCATATCGTGGAACAGGAACTGCAATATGCCATTGACCGCTACAACGTGCAGCAAGGCGGCACCATCATCGTGCTGAACCCGGCCACCGGCGCCGTGTTGGCCATGGCCAACCAGCCGGATTTCCATCCGGGCGCTCTGGACGAGATCGCGGCCGATTCCACCGCCTTCACCAATCTGGCCGTGACCGGCGTATACGAGCCCGGATCCGTTTTCAAGGTGCTGACCATTGCCACTGCCATCGATCTTGACGTGGTGCAACCGCAGGAACAGTTTTTTGACATCGGCGCATATACCATCGGTGCCGCGGCCATTATCAAGAACAGCGAGGACCGGATACTGGGCCGCGTGTCGGTAACGGAAGCCCTGGCGTATTCGCTCAACACCATCATCGCGGAAATCGCGCTGGAGCGGATCGGGCCTGTCGATTTCTACGACTACCTGTTCAACTTCGGGCTGGGAGAAGTTACCGGGATCGACCTGGCCCACGAATTCAACGGCAGCCTCAAGGACAAATATCCCGGTACCGACAACTGGAACATCACGGATCTGGGGACGAACAGCTTTGGCCAAGGTTTGAACCTGACCCCCATCCAGATGGTCAATGCCATCAACACGGTCGCCAACGGCGGTACCCTGATGAAGCCCTATGTAGTCCAGCATCGGGTCCTGGAGGATGGAGTGCTGACCTTTACCCCCACCATGCTCAAAGAGGCGGTCATCAAGGCCGAGACAGCGGCCACAGTGGCCGACATGATGACCTTTACGGTGGATCAGGCGGCCGTCGGCGCTCAGGTGGCGGGGTACAAGGTGGCGGGCAAATCGGGGACGGCACAGGTGCCTGATCCGGATCGGATCGGGGTGTATTCTGAAGACGTGGTCATCGCCAGTTTTGCCGGTTTTGCTCCTTCGGACGATCCCCGGTTCGTCATCCTGATCAAGTTCAACGAGCCGCAGTCGGTGGACGGCTATCCCGTATGGGGTTCGCTCAATGCAGCGCCCACTTTCGGGCGCATTGCAGAGCGCCTGCTGGACTACATGAACATTCCGCCCTCCTGCCACCCGGAGTGCTACGCATCACCGGTTCCGCTGCCCCAGATCAGTCCCCGCCAGCCCGACGGCTATGAACTGCCGGTCCCGGACGAAGCCCAGGCGTAATGCGCGGTCCGCCCCACAACCCCGTCCCATGATTGAAATCCACATTACGCACCACACGTTGTGGCATGCGCTGACGGGACAGCCGCCCCCCCTGCACTTGCTGCCCATTGCCATCCGCGGCGCCACCACGGACAGTCGCGAGGTGGTGCCCGGCACCCTGTTTGCCGCCTTGCCCGGGGAGGTCACCCATGGCAACCATTTCGTGGCCCAGGCCCTGGACAGGGGGGCCAGCGCCATCATCTGCGACGCAGCAGGCTGGCAGGGGATTGCGACCGCGCAACTGCCTGTGGCCCAATGCCAAAACGCCCAGCTGCATTGGCCGGAAGGGCAGGATCCGCTCACGGCCGATCAATGTGTCTGCTATGTGGTGCCCGATCCGATGGAGGCTATCCGTCACGTCGGTGTCTTTCAGCGGCTGCATCGCACCCGTACCAACATTCGGGTCGTCGGCATCACGGGGAGCGTAGGCAAGACCAGCACCAAGGAGCTGGCATACGCGGTCCTGAGCCAGCACTTCGACACCTACCGGAATCCGGGCAATTTCAATGGCGAACATGCGTTGCCGTTGGTGTTGATGGGCCTCAAGTACAGCCATGAACGGCTGGTCACCGAGATGGGCATGTACCGGCTGGGGGAGATCACGGACATGTGCCTCCTGGCGCAACCCCACATCGGTATCGTGACCAACATCGGACCCAGCCATTTGGAACGGCTGGGTACCATGGAGCACATCTTCGAGGCCAAATCCGAACTGATTCGAGCCCTGCCCCCGGCCTCGGCCGGCGGTGTGGCCATTCTCAACTGGGACGATGACCGGGTGCGCCCCATGGCGCACCTGACGCAGGCCCAGATATACAAAGTGGGGCTCTCCCCGGAATGCGACGTGTGGGCGGACCGGATCGAGAGCGCCGGCTTCAAAGGCATCCATTTCCGGCTGCATCTGCCCATGCCGCACAGCCGGGCCCTGCATGTGCGGATGCCCCTGCTGGGTCGCCACAGCGTACACAATGCCTTGCTGGCTACGGCCCTTGGGCTCAGTGAAGGGTTGCCCTTGCAGAAAATCCTGGCCGGTCTGCGGGATACCAGCAACCAGGTACGAATCCTGCTGGTCGGGGGCATCAACCAGAGCACGCTGCTGGACGACACCTACAATGCCAGTGAAGAGAGCTGCATCGCGGCCTTGAATTTGCTGTCCGACCTGAGCCCGGAGCACGCGGGGCGCCGCCTTGCCGTGCTGGGCGACATGCTGGAACTGGGTTCGGCCACGGAAGTCAGTCACGTCAAGGTAGGGCGCCGCGCCGCCCAGATCGTAGACAAGCTGATTACGATTGGGGGCCTGGGGCGCCTGATCGGGGAATCCGCCCTGGCAGTAGGCATGCCGCCGGCCTCCGTGTGCATCCTGGCAGATGCCAGAGAGGCCGTGTCATTGTTGAAGGAGGAGATTGCGCCACACGATCTGGTGTTGTTCAAGGGCAGCAGGGCCATCGGCATGGATACCGTCGTGGCCGACGTGAGTTCACCTGCCGGTTAGCGATGGCCATTCCGTTGATGCTGGGCACACTCAGCTTTCTGACCGCCGTGATTTGGGGGCGTCCCCTGATCAGTCTGCTCAAGCACTACGGGATTGGAAAGTGGGTACGGGTGACAGGCCCCAAAGGGCACTTGGCCAAGATGGGGACCCCCACCATGGGGGGCTGGATGTTCGTCTTGCCGATCCTCCTGATCACCGGCATTCTCAACATCTTCAATTTCATTGGGTTCAATGTCATTGGCGCCAGTACCCTGTTGCTCTTTTTCTGTCTGGGCGCCTTTGCCCTGCTGGGCACATATGACGACTTCAAGAGTCTGGTGCGCAACAAGGAGGTGGTGGCGCAAAGGCACGGCAGCGAGGAAGAGGAAGAGGACCACGGCATGACCGCCCGGGTAAAGAGCGGCGTGCAAGTGTTGTTGGCCACCATCATCGCCCTGGTCCTGTACTTCGGCCCGCCGCAGCTGGATGCCGTGGGCGTACCGGGCATTGCCCGGCCTGTACAGGTGGGTTGGATCACGATTCCCATTGCCATCTTTCTGATCGTCGGGTTCAGCAATGCCGTGAATCTGGCGGACGGTCTGGACAGTCTGGCTGGCAGCATGGCAACTGTCTCCTTTGTCTCCTACGGCATCATTGCCAATCTGCAGGGGGCCACGTACATTGCCATTTTCTGCTTCATTGTGGTGGGGTCTCTCTTTGCCTTCCTGTGGTACAACGCCCATCCGGCCCAGCTCTTCATGGGGGATACCGGCAGTCTGTCGCTGGGTGCCACGCTCGCCCTGGTGGCCCTGATGACCCAACAGTGGTTGATCCTGCCCGTGATTGGCCTGATCTTTGTGGCGGTGGCCCTGTCCGTCATCATCCAGGTCATCAGTTCCAAGCTGAGCCTGAGATTTCTGAACCGCGATTGGCGGCCTTTCAAAATGACACCCCTGCAGCATCACTTCGAGCTGATCGGATGGAGTGAAATGCAGGTCAAGGAGCGGTTCTGGATCGTGAGCGTGCTAAGCGGCATGCTGGGTGTGGCCCTGGCTTTGTTCTAGATGCGCGTGCGGTGTTTGCCATGGCTCTCTCCACATTGCGGGGCTCCTTTGCCGAGCGCGCCGTGCTGATTCTGGGACTGGCCCGCCAAGGCTGGGAAGTGATGCGCTTTTTTGCCGATCAGGGCGCCTATGTCACGGCCTGCGACCATGCTGCCGTCTCGACCGCGCCCCTGGTGCGCTTTCCGGACCGGAGGCGCCTGCGTTTTTGTCTGGGCGCGCACCATGAAGAACTTTTGCAGGGCCAGCAGCTGCTCAGCGTGGCGGCAGGGATCCCCAAGGAACTGCCTCTCGTGCAGGCCGCTGTGGCGGCGGGCATTCCGGTGGTCAATGATTCGCTGCTGACATTCGCGCGCGCCCGGGCCCAAAAGGTGGTGATCACCGGCAGCCACGGCAAGACCACGACCACGACTTTGGTCTGCGCCATGCTGCAAGCCGCGCCAGAACCGGAGCGGCAAGTCTGGGTCGGGGGCAACATAGGCGTGCCGTTGCTGCACCAGGCGGCCGCCATGCACAGGCAAGACTGGCTCGTGTGGGAAGGCAGCAGTTTTCAACTGGAGCTGTTCGACTCCGCGGCCCACCCTTTTGGCGCGGAAAGCCGCATAGACGCTGCCGTACTCCTCAATCTGACTCCCAACCACCTGGACCGCCATCCCGGCATGGCCGCCTACGCCGCGGCCAAATTGCGCGTGTTGGATGCCTTGCGCGCAAAGGGCCGACTGGTGCTGAATCAAGACGATCCGGCTTGCCAGCGCTTGCTGGGCCAGAGGGATCCGGCTCCGCTGCCAATGCCGGAAGCCGCGACCTGTGAGAGACTCCTGCGGCAAGGCCACCAGCATCTGCTCGCGCAGGACATTGCCGTGATTCCCGTTTCCACCATGCAATTTCTCGCCCGCGGGGCCTGTCTCCACAACGGGTTGCTGCACTGGGATGGTGTTCCGATTGTGTCTGTGGCCGAACTGCGGGTGCGGGGGCAACACAACGTGACCAATGCGCTGGCCGCCTGCGCGCTGACGGGCAGTCTGGGCGTGACACGGACTACCATGCGCCAGGTTCTGCGGGCATTTTCCGGGGTGCCTCATCGTCTGGAAGAAGTGGCCTGTCTGGACGGGACAGTCTGGATCAACGACAGCATTGCCACTTCGCCGGAACGGGCCATCGCCGGTATGCGCAGTTGCTGCCCGGTGGACGGGACGCTGATCCTGCTGGCGGGCGGTTACGACAAGGGTCTGCCGTGGCAGGAATTCGCCGCCACGGCCCGCAGCTGTGTGCAGCACCTCATTCTTTTTGGCCAGGCCGGGCCCGCCATTGCCCAGGCGGTAGCGGTCAAGCCCGGAACCGGAGCAGACGTACCGCTGGAGATGTATGTCGTTCCGGCTTTGGAGGATGCTGTCGCGATGGCGGCTCGGAAGGCCGCACCGGGCAGTACGGTCCTGCTGTCTCCCGGTGCCGCCAGTTTTGACGGCTATGTGGATTTCGAAGCCCGCGGCCAGCACTTTCGGGAGCTGGTCCGGACCCTGCGCCCGGATTGAGACTCCATGAATCAGGCCGGCACCCTGACGGGCATCTGGTCTCGCGACGAGATTCAAGCCCGGCTGCATCAGTTCGACTGGGTCCTGATTGGCGCGTTGGGCACTTTGCTGACGCTGGGGCTGATCATGGTGTTCAGCGCCAGCTACTACGACGGCCTGCAAGGCAATGTGCCCGACGGCCTCTATTACTTCAAACGGCAGGCACTCTGGATCGCGGCAGGTCTGGTTTGCTTCCTGTTCCTGGCCAACTTCCCGTACCGCTGGCTGGCCCGCGCCAGCGGGGGGATCTTTGCGTTCTTCCTGCTCCTGCTAGTGGCGGTGCTCGTCGTGGGCACGCCGGTGCTGGGCGCCCAGCGGTTGCTCTTCGGTGCCAGTTTCCAGCCCAGCGAGTTCACCAAACTGGCCGTCATCCTGTACAGCAGTCACTGGCTGGTCAGCAAGGGCGATCGCCTGCAGGACTTCAATATCGGCCTCATTCCCTACGGCATCATGATCGGCATGGTGTCCATTCTGCTCTTCCTGCAGCCGGATATCTCCATGACACTGCTGATCGGGTCCACGGCATTCGCCCTCTTTTACATCGCCAGCGGCAACCTCAAGCAGCTGCTGCTGGTACTGGGCATCGCGACACTCTTCACGGCGCTGGTCGTGATGATCTATCCCTACCTCGGCGAGCGCATTCTGGATTTCATAGGCACCATTCAGGACCCGGTAAACAGTGCAGGCTGGCAGGAGCGCAACACGGTGCGGGCCGCCGTCCGGGGCGGTCTCTGGGGGACCGGAATCGGCCAGGGCGAGATGAAGACTCTATGGCTGGTCCTGCCGTGGACCGATGCCATCTTTGCGGTAGTCGGCGAAGAAACGGGACTGGTAGGCAGCCTGTTCATTCTGTTCCTGTTTGGGCTCGTTGCCTTTCGGGGGCTGTACATTGCGTACAACGCGCCGACCGGTTTTGGCCAAATGGTGGCCATCGGGATCATCTTTCTGTTGGTGATCCAGGCCCTGCTGCATATGTCCGTGGTACTGAGCCTCTTTCCGGTAACGGGCATGACGCTGCCCTTCATCAGCTATGGCGGCTCTTCCATGATCATGTGGCTGATGGCCATGGGCATTTTGGTCAACATAGACCACTGCAGACGCAAAGCGAAAGCCGCACCGGGAACGCTGTGAACACCATGAAGCTGCTGTGTGCCGGCGGCGGCACTGCAGGCCATGTCTACCCTGTGCTGGCACTCCTGGACAACCTGCGGGGCCTGTGCCGACACCGCGGCATAGGCGTGGAACTGGAATGGCTGGGGTGCAATCGGGGCCTGTCCCGGCAATTGGTGGAAGCCGCCGGCATCCGGCATCACCAAGTGGCCAGCGGGCAGATCCGGGCCGTGAACCCCCTCATACAGGTACTGAGTCTGATCCGGGTCGGCTTCGGCACCCTGCAGGCCCTGTGGCTGGTGGCCCGATTTCGGCCGCATTTTTGTCTGGCCACCGGCAGCCACGCGGCCGCCCCCGGGGCTTTCGCGGCGTACTTGCTGCGGGTTCCGCTGCTGTATTTCATGCCGGACGCATCGCCCGGTATCACCGATCGCCTGCTGGTGCGCGTGGCCCACACGGTCTTTGTCGCCCACGAGGGAGCGCTGCCGCACACGCGCGGCAAAGGCATGGTGACCGGCTATCCCGTGCGCGCATCGCTCATCGAGGCCGCCCAGGACCGGGCGCGGGCCCGCCGGACCCTGCGCAACACCCTGGGGCTGGAAGTCCGCTCCGCGGCCAAGTCCGACGGCCCGTCGTGGCCGCTATTGCTGGTAAGCGGCGGCAGCCTCGGGGCCCGGAGTCTCAACCATGCAATACTGGACTGTCTGAGCATGCTGCTGGACCACTGCACATTGCTGCTGGTGGCCGGCGAAGGCGAATATCCGGCCGTGGCCGCCAGAGTACGCACACTGGTCCTGGGGCCGGAACAGCAAAGTCGCCTGAAGGTGGTACCGTATCTGCACGCCGAATTCGCCGCCGCCCTGGCCTGTGCCGACTTGGCTGTCATGCGGTCGGGCGCGAGCGTGCTGGGAGAGTTGTCCGTCACCGGCACGCCGGCCGTGCTGGTGCCCCTGCCGGGCTCCGGGGGACATCAAAAGGCCAACGCCGGCGTGCTGGCAGCGCACGGGGCCTGCGTGGTGTTGGACAATGCGGATCTGCCGGATCAACTGTGGCCAACTCTGGAAAGCCTTTTGACGCACCCCGAGAGAAGACAGGCCATGCAGCAACAGCTGCACCGCCTGGCGCGTCCGGACGGTGCCTTGCGGGGAGCCCAGGCCATTCTGAACAACGTTTTAGCTTCCACCCAAGTCGCATGAACCAGACACTCATCGCCATAGGCTTCTACTTCGCGCTGTGTGCCGGCATCGGATATGCCCGCGGCCTGAAGCGCGAGCTGCTGGTACTGGGGATTGCGGCGGCGGTGCTGGTCATCGTCGTGCTGGTGCAGAACCAGGTCCATGCGGCGCTGTGGAGCCACCTGGCAGCAGGCAACCGAACCCCGCCTGTCTGGACCGCCCTGATGCCAGAAGCGGATTGGCTGACCCTGCGGCGCCAACTGCAGGAATCCCCCTGGGCCTTGCTGGTGTGGCTGTCGGCCTGCGGTGCCGCCTATTGGTTCTCGCAAACCCGGGTACCACAAGGCCCGCAACCCCGGCGGTGGCTAGGGGCGATGGTCTCCATAGGCAACGGTGCCCTCTACCTGAATTTGATCGTGCCCCTGCTGAGTCGCAATCTGTTATGGCCCACCTTTGACTTGCCGCAGGGACAATCGGCAGATATTGCCGGACGTGCCATCGAGCTCCTGAACACTGCCGTGGCCAACCGGGCGACCGTGCTCACTGTGTTGGCCATTGCCCTGCTCGTTTACCTGGTCAGCCGGCGCCGGCAAGCCAACGGCTAGATTCATGACAGGTCGCGCAGCGTATACGGAATCTGGCGGATAGCATGGCACAGTACAACAATTGCACCGGGGATCCGCGGCCACGACACCGGTTTCCCTCCGGACAGCTACGCGGCACGACCGCCAGGACCATGCATGTCTGACTATTGCGAGACCCCGCCTTGGGACAGCAGGCTGCGCGCCCGCGATCCCGCGCTGCGCGTCTACATTATGGGCATTGGCGGGGCCGGCCTCGCCCCCTTGGCCATGGTCCTGCAGGATATGGGCATTCAGGTCTCCGGCAGTGAACTGCGGCCCTCAGCCACTGCCGCCGCATTGCGGGCGCGGGGCATTCCGGTCATTTTGGGCCAGACCCCCGCACACCTGCAACGGCTGGACGTCACGCAGAGGCCGGATGTGGTGCTCCACTCCAGTGCTGTGCCCGCGTCCAATCCCGAGTTGCAGCAAGTCGCGACCATGGCCTTGCCCCGCGTGACCCGGGCCAGCTTCCTGCCCGCGCTGTTGGCCCATCGAGATGTGCTGGCGGTGGCGGGCACGCATGGCAAAAGCACCACCACTGCGATGCTGGTGCAGCTGCTGCAGGCCCTCGGCCGCGCGCCGGGATACATTGTCGGGGCCATCAGCCATCAGATGGAGTCAGGGCAGGCCGGCCAAGACCGCCTCTTTGTCATTGAAGCCGATGAGTATGATGGCATGTTTCTGGGTCTTGCCCCCGTGGGAGCCGTTGTAACATCCGTGGATTGGGATCATCCAGACTGCTATCCTACCCCGGAGGATTTGCAGGCGGCTTTCGGAGCATTTCTCGATCGGGTTCGCCCGGGGGGATTCGTGGTCTACAACGGCGACAGTCCGTTCCTGCAAACATGGTGGGGCACCCGGCAGACCGCTGCCCTCACGCCCGTGTCCTTCGGCTTGGAGCCGGATCGAGACTGGGTGGTGCGGCCCCACAACCCCGACTCGCACCAGGGTTCCACGTTCGACATGGTGACCCGAGATGGCACGGCGCGGTTTCCGGGGCGATTGCAAACGGCCGGAGTGTTCAATCAGTGCAATGCCACGGCCGCCTGGCTGGCCGCCTGCCAGGTGGGGGCCGAGCCCGCTGAAACCGCCCGCCTGCTGGGGCAGTTTCAGCCGATCAGGAGGCGATACGAGTACAGGGGCAGCCCGGGTGGAGTCCATCTTTTTGACGACTACGCCCACCACCCCACCGCAGTGCGGCAGACGCTGGCCATGGCGCGGGGCCAGCGGCCCCATGCTACATTGTGGGCCGTGTTTCAGCCCCATACATTCAGCCGCACGGCCGCTTTGTTGCAGGAGTTCGCCGACTCATTCGGCGCAGCCGATCGAGTTGTGATTCTGCCGACATTCGCCGCCCGGGAAATGCCGGCTGCCGGAAAGGATGGGCGGCACCTGTACCATGCCCTGACCCACAAGGCGGCCACGTACTGTGAAAGCCAGGACGCGGCCCTTGCCCTCCTGCAGCATGAAGTGCGCACAGGCGACTCCGTCGTCGTGATGGGGGCCGGGGACTGTGTCGCGTTGACCACCCGCCTCCTGGCATACCTGACAGCCACCGGACCCGGTGCAGGCCGCGACAGTGCCTCCCCAAGGTCCCGGCTCCAGACCGGCGCCTCGGCGCCCCGCAGGACAAGTCCCCAGTGCGCGTGAACGACGACTTCAGCCATTACGTTTCCGAAACACTGGGCCTCTCACTGGAGAGAAATGTGCCGTTGGCCCGGCACTCTTCCCTCAAGGTCGGGGGCTGTGCAGAGTACTTCGTTACGGTGGACCGCCGGGCAGACCTGTGCCGGCTGATCCGCCGGGCACACGTCACCAGGACCCCTTTCTATCTGCTGGGCGGAGGCACCAACACCCTGTTTGCGGACGCGGGCATGGCCGGCGTGACCATCTACAACCGCTGTCGGTGCATGCAATACGAGCAAGCGGGGTCCAGGGTCGTTCTGGAGGCAGACAGCGGATTGCTGCTGGCCCAATGCGCGCGCTTCAGCCTGCACCGGCACTGGACCGGTTTGGAATGGGCCATCAGCGTTCCGGGCACGCTGGGAGGCGCGGTGGTCGGCAACGCCGGCGCGCACGGCAGCGACATGGCGGGATGTCTGACCGAAATCGCAATGTGTCAATCTTCAGGACCGTGCAACTGGGTCCCGGCCGCGGCCTTGCGCATGGCATATCGCCACAGCAACCTGAAGTCCGGCGGCCCACACCGGGCCGCCCTGAAGCCCGCCATTGTAGGAGTGCGCTTGCATCTGGACCAAGGCGATACGGCCGCGATCCAGACCAAAGCCCGGCAATTCCTGCAACACCGCCGCAACACGCAGCCTACAGCACCCAGCATCGGCAGCGTGTTTCGCAATCCGCCCGGCCAATTTGCCGGGCAACTGATCGAGGCGGCAGGCTGCAAGGGTTGGACTTGCGGCACCATGGCCGTGAGCGAGCAACATGCAAACTTCATCATAAAGCAGCCCGGATCAGCACAGGGCAAGGCGCAGGATGTGCTCTCCCTGATTCAGGCAGTGCGGCACAGAGTGCTGCATCATGCCGGAATTCTGTTGCAACCGGAAATCGGGCTGGCCGGCGAGTGGCCGGCCCATACGGTATGGACCTGAAACTGTCAGGAACGGAGGCCCAAGGTACTGGATCATGCGTATTGCCCTCATTTTCGGCGGCCGCAACTGCGAGCATGAAGTGTCGCTGCGCAGCGCCGAGAACGTCAGAGCGGCCTTGCAAGAAGCGGGACACGAGATTGTGGACATCGAAATCGCTCCGTCCGGCCATTGGCACCTGGAACCGGACACTGCCCAGGCCCTGTCTGACCACCACACCGATGCGTCCCAAGAACGATTTTGGCCGCTGCCAAGCTCCGGCGACAAGTTGGCGTTGGGCGAAGTGGATGTGGTCTTTCCCATTGTGCATGGACCGACCGGCGAAGACGGATCCCTGCAAGGCTTGCTGGAACTGGCCAACGTGCCCTATGTGGGATGCGGGGTTCTGGGCAGCGCGTTGGCCATGGACAAAGACGTGGCCAAGCGGCTGTGGCAGGCAGCAGGCCTGCCCGTTGCCCCGTACATTGTGCTCCAGGGCCCCGCGCTGTCCGAGCCTGGCGTGGAACAGGCAGACCGGGTGCACCGCGCAGTAGGCTTTCCCGCCTTTGTCAAACCGGCCAATTTGGGCAGCAGCGTCGGGGTGCGGCGTGTGAGCGACCGGCAGGCATTGGCCGGTGCTGTCCGCCAAGCCTTTTGCTACGACGAAAAGGTCATAGTGGAGGCGGCCGTACCGCATGCCCGCGAACTTGAAGTCAGTGTACTGGGCCGACAGGAACTGTTGACCAGCATTCCAGGGGAAATCCGGCTGCAAACCGGCTTCTACGACTACCATGCGAAATACACCAACGACTTGGCGGAACTGCTCATCCCGGCTCCCCTGCCTCCGCACACCGTATCGCAACTGCAAGATTTGGCCATCCAGGCCTTCCGCACACTGGAAGGCTGCGGCATGGGCCGGGTGGATTTCCTGATGGATGGCCAGAGCCACGAGATCTTTCTCAACGAAATCAACACCATTCCGGGTTTCACTTCCATCAGCATGTACCCCAAACTGTGGGAGGCTTCCGGCCTCTCCCGGGGACAACTCATGCAACGGTTGCTGGACATTGCCCTGGAACGTCACGCAGCCAAACAGCAACTGCGCACCTCGTTTTTTTCCTAGCCAGTACTGCCTTTGGGGCTCTGCACATGTCCCGTCTGACCTCACTGATCCAGCGGGTGCTCCGACATCCCCGTGTGACCGCGTCGGCACGCCGGAGCCGGCAACTGTGGACCGGACACCTGGGGCCTGTCCTGCACATGGGGCGCGACATGCTGGTCGCTCCCCTGAGCCTGCTCACGTTGCAATTCCTGCGGGGCAGTGGCTGGTTCCCCAGCAAGTTCGTCAGTCTGGCTGTAGTCCTGATGCTGGCGGGCATGGCCGGATGGGCGGCCCTTGACCCGCAGTTCTACGTGGACCGCACGCATTTGCAGATTCAGGTCCTCAGCACCTATGAGCTGTCAGGCCAGGATCCGTACCTGTTGCCGCAGGAGGTGTGGGATTTCCAGGATGTAGTCGGCACCCACATTCTGTGGCAGCAGCCCAAGCACATCCGGGCCGCAGTGCTGGCCAACCCCTTCGTCTCGGAGGCGCGGGTCCAGACTTACTTCCCGCACACCGTGGCCGTCACCGTGCAAGAGACCGCCCCGACGCTGGTGTGGGCCACCCGCGACCGGGTATACGCCGTGCTGGCAGACGGTACGGCGCGGGAACTTTCTGCCGTGCCGCCCGAGGCGGCGCGGCGCGGACTGGACTATCTGACGTTGTACGATTTGCAAGGCAAAGCGTCCCTCAATCGGGGAGAGACGCATGCCATTGCGTCCACCCACCTGGATCCCGAACTGGTGAACACGGTGCTGGTGCTCCAGCAGGAATATGCGGACCGTTCCGTGACGGCTTCCGTGCCGCTGCAACATTTCTTCTATGCCCAAACGCACGGATTGCACTTGGTCATTCCCAACAGCACCACCCGCGTTTTCTGGGGAGACGGTTTGCAACTGGCACAGAAACTGACCAATTTACGCGCCATAGAAGATTTTGTGGCCGTGCACGGGGAGAACGCAGAGCTCATTGATGTGCGCCCCCTGACCAAGCCGTATTACAGGTAACCGGAATTCCCCTTGTCCTCGCAACAGATAGCCGCCATTGACATCGGCTCCGCTTCCATACGGGCCGCCATTGCCCGCGTGGAGTCCTCCCGGCCGGTCGCCGGGACGCTTTTGGGGTGGGCCGAGACGCCCAGCGCGGGCATAGTGCATGGTCATGTGGTAGATGTGGACGCGGTCCGGCAGTGTCTGCACACGGTTGTCAAGAGCGCGGAAGACGCAGCTGGAGAACGCATGTGGCAGGCGTACGTGGGCATTTCCGGGTCCCACCTGCAGTCCGTGGTCAGTTCTGTCATGCTGCCCCTCGGCGGATCCCGCCCGATCACGGCCGCCGATATGCAGAAGGCACTGCAGCAGGCCCGCCAGATCCAACTCAAAGAGCACTGTCAGGTGGTCGACACGCTGGTCGGCACCTGGGTCCTGGACGGCCGGATTCGAGTCAAGGACCCCACTGGCATGCAGGCCACCAGTCTGGGCCTGGAGGCCCAGATCATCAGCGGTCATTCCGCCACCCTCGGCAATGTACGCCATTGTGTGGCAACGGCCGACGTGGAAGTCCAGGAGCTGGTCGCATCATCACTGGCAGAACACCGCATTGCACTGACTCCCGAAGAAGCACACATGGGCGTAGCCCTGGTAAACCTGGGGGCCGGCACCACTGATCTGGTGGTCATGCAGAACGGGCAGGTCGAGTTTGTACAGGCCTTGGACTATGGTGGCGCCAACTTCACGCAGGAACTGGCGGCCCTCATGCATTGCCCATGGGAGGAAGCGGAGCGGATCAAGTGTGCCCACGGGTCCGCTCTGCCTGTGGCGGAGCCCAAGACTGCGATACGGGCCCTGACCTTCGGAGATCAGGGAGAAGTCACCTTCTCCCGCCGCTTTCTGTCCGAAATTCTGTCGGCCCGGCTCCAGAAATTGTGGGATGAACTGGATTCCCGCCTGCGTTATGCCGGTCTGCGGAATTCATTGACGGCCGGATTGGTCCTGACAGGTGGCGGCAGCCGTTTGGCCCGCCTGCATGACAGTTGCCGGACCCATTTCAAATTGCCGGTGCGCCGCGCCGAAGCGCCCCGCAATCTGGCCATGGAAAGTCTGCCGGACAGCGTATCCATGGCACCACACGGGGTTTTGCTGGGCCTGTTGCACCGGGGCGCGGCCGCCGTGCAATCCGCGCGGCCGCCCCGGGCTGTGCCGCGAGCCGATCCGATTACGGCCCTCCACCCGCTGCGCCGACTGTTTGCCCTTTTTCTCCCCGGGAATGTCGACTGAAGGCCGGGCGCGTGGGGACTGTACAGCCCCGGATCCGGCCCGGTGGCCCCCTGTGGTTCCGGGGTCCACCGCGGAGTATTCAGGCGCGCCTGGGGACAGACCGGCTTGCGCACCAAGACCATACGCCGTGTATCCGGTCTGCCCGGCGCGGGGTTCGGCTCCTGATCCCGTTTGGGAGCTGCACTATGGTGGAATGGAGAACTCTGAGTATAATGAGGGGCATCTTGAACCCCTTGACGTCCCTTGTGAGCAGACCTGATCTGGTTCTTGTTCCCATTAGGTGTAACATTTTCGCATCTCGTTCGTCTTGTGCCCGTCGATACATTGCAAGGAATCATGGCCATGAACACCCAATCCCCCTTTAGCGAAAATTTCGCGACGATCAAAGTCATTGGAGTCGGCGGAGGCGGCCAGAACGCTGTCGAACGCATGATTGAAGAGGGGACGCAGGGGGTCGAGTTCATTGTGATCAATACCGATCAGCAGGCCCTGCACAAGTCCAGCGCCCCCAAGCGGGTCCGCATTGGCGAGAAGCTGACCAAGGGCCTGGGTGCGGGAGCCAAGGAGGAAGTGGGCCAACAGGCTGCCGAAGAGAATCTGAATGAAGTGGAAGCCATTGTGGCCGATGCCGACTTGGTTTTCATTACGGCCGGCATGGGAGGGGGCACGGGCTCCGGAGCCTCAGCCGTGGTCGCCGAGGCTGCCGTGCGCGCCGGCGCGCTGGTCGTGGGGGTGGTCACCATGCCGTTCTCTACGGAAGGCCAAATGCGGCGCAATGTCGCGGAAAGAGCGCTGGAGCGCCTGGAAGAGTTTGTCAGTGCCCTGATCGTGGTCGAGAATGATCAGTTGCTGGAAATCCTGGACAAGAAAGCCACCGTGGTCGAGGCCTTTCGCACCGCGGACGAAGTGCTGAAGCAAGGCGTGATTGGTCTCAGCGACATGATCACCACCGAAGGCGAAGTCAACCTCGACTTCGCCGATATCAGCACGGTCCTGGAGCAGAAGGGGGCGGCCATGATGGCTATCGGCAGAGGCGTCGGCGACAATCGGGCCAGCGAGGCAGCCGAGCAGGTCATCAGCAGTTTGCTGCTGAACACCTCCATTGAAGGTGCCACCGCCGTGGTCTACAACATCAAGGCCAAGACTCCGCCGCAGATGCAGGAAATGAACGAAATCGCCGAAGCCATCAAGGACCGGCTGGACAGCAATGCCCAGATTTTCCAGGGCTGGGCCCTGGACCCGGATCTGGGCGACGAGATTCATGTAACCTTGCTGGCCACCGGCATTCCGCAGGAGCGGCGCACCAGCGTCACATCGGCTATCGGCACTGCGCTGGGCACTGCCGCGCGGCCCCGCGGACGGCAGGATGGCCGGCGCGAAGTCGAGAGTGTGCCCATACGGCCGTCTTCCACGCGCCAGTCCAATGGACTGCCCAGTTTTCTGAGTCACAGCTAGCGGCCGCGCCCGTACGGGCGCGCAAGATGCGTACGGACGGGGCCAACGATCATCGGTTCTGTTTTGGTTTGCGGTGGACGAGACAGGTCAGAGGACCCAATTCATGCCCCTTCCCAGGAAATGGGTGTAGAATAGGCTCAGGTTTTTGTCGCGGGGCGTAGCGCAGGCAGGTAGCGTGCAGTGTTCGGGACGCTGAGGTCGGAGGTTCAAATCCTCTCGCCCCGACTTTCTCCTTCTGTACAGTCTGGTCCACCGGGTTGCCGGCGGGAGAGTGCGCATGGCCCGTGCCGGCGCGCCCGCCGGGACCACCTGCGCCATATAGCCTAAATCTGGCGCAGGTGCGGGAAGGGTATGACTTCCCGGATCGTGGTTTGATCGGTTATCAACATCACCAGGCGATCCACACCCAGACCACATCCGCCGGTAGGGGGCATGCCCCAGGTCAACGCTTCCACGAAGTCCAAATCCATCTGACTGGCCTCGTCGTCGCCCTGTGCCGCGCGGTAGCTTTCGTCCAGGAACCGCTGGTACTGGTCTTCCGGATCGTTGATTTCGGTGAACGCGTTGGCCAGTTCCATGCCCGCTGCAAACAGTTCAAAGCGTTCCACCAACTGCGGATTGTCCGGCTTCTGCTTGGCAAACGGGGAAATCGCCTGCGGATAATCAAGCAGGAATACCGGCTCGACCACGTCGGGTTCCACATAGCGGGACAGCAGATGGTCCACCAGTTTGCCCCAGTGGGCATCGGCCGCGGCTTCCATGCCTTGCGTGCGCATGGCTTGACGCAGGTCTTCCGCTGACGTCAAGGCGTTGATATCAAGGCCGGTTTTTTCGGCAATGGCAGTCGCGAGAGTCTTGCGCGGCCATGGCGGAGCAAACGAGATGGTCTGGCCCTGATAGACGATCCGGGTGCTGCCCAGCACCGTCTGCAAGATGTGGACAATCATGCATTCCAGGCGGGCCATTACGCCCCGATAGTCGGTATAGGCCTCATAGAACTCAATCTGGGTGAATTCCGGATTGTGTTTGAAACTCACGCCTTCGTTGCGGAAATCCCGGCCAATCTCGTATACCTTGTCAAACCCGCCGACGATGAGGCGTTTCAGATACAGCTCGAAACTGATGCGGAGATACAGGTCCTGATGCAGCTGATGGTGGTGAGTCACGAAAGGGCGCGCCGCGGCCCCGCCGTACAGGGGTTGCAGGACCGGAGTCTCGAATTCCAGAAACCCGGCGCCGTCCAGGTAGCTGCGGATACTCTGGACCACTTGGGCCCGCGTGCGAAAAATCCGTCTCACGGCCGGATTGGCCACCAGGTCCACATAACGCCGGCGATAGCGCGCCTCCGGATCCTGCATGCCGTGCCATTTGTCCGGGAGAGGCTTGAGGGATTTGCTGGCCAGTACCACTTGGGAGACATCCACGGTCAGTTCGCCGGTGCGGGTAGTGACAAGGCAGCCCTGGACAGCCAAGGCATCTCCCAGATCAATGAGTTTGCTCCATACCTGTCGGAACCATGCCGGATCCACCTGATGGCTCCGTACCATAATCTGGATGGTCCCTGTACCATCGTCCAGGGTGCCAAAGGACATGCGCCCCAAATCACGGCGCAGGAGGAGCCGCCCCGCCACCCACAGGACCTCGTCTGCCGCAGTCGGCAGGGATGCCCGCGCGCGGGCTTCGGCAATGGTGTGGGTGCGCGGCACCCGGGGGGGGTACGGATCTATGCCGGCGGCCTGCAACGCCGCGCGTTTGGCCAGCCGACCCTGTTCCTGATCCGTGAGCCGTGCCGGGGCCAAGGGCGAATCGGCACCCGGTGGCACACTGTGCGCTGCCCCGGTCACGCCGGACTCACGCGCAGAATGCGAAACTCGAGTCGACCGGTCGGGGTTTCAAAGGCAAAGACCGCACCCACTTTCTGGCCCAGCATGGCCTGACCCAGCGGGCTTTGATTGCTGATGCGGCCGTGCGCCGGGTCCGCTTCCGACTTGCCGACCACAACATAGGTTTCTTCCAGCACGGTACCCTCTTCCCGAATCACGACCTGGTTCCCCAGTGACACCACGTCCACAGGAGTTTGGTCGGCCTCAATCACAACACAGTTGTCCAGTTCACGGGTCAGTTCCTGAATCCGGTATTCCAGCAGGGCCTGTGCATGCTTCGCTTCTTCGTACCCTGCATTTTCCCTCAGATCACCATGGGCAATCGCTTCCTTCAGTTTCCGGGCGATTTCCCCTCTTCCCTGCGTGGTCAACCGTTCCAGTTCGGCTACCAGTTTCTGCTTGCCTTCCATAGTGATAGGCATGCTTGTCTTGTCGTTCATAACTTGCCACTAGCAACTCGTGTGGACTCCAACATAAGCGTCGCCGTTGCCCGGCGACGCAGCAGCTGCAATCCACGCGTTAGGATTACAGCAATAGACAAGGTCCCATTTTAGCCCATAGGATGGTTGGGGGCGGCTGTCACCGCCCATTGCCTTTCTGCTTATGTCTGATTCAAGTCTCCAGCGGCATAATTTGCTGGTGCAGCTGGAGAAGGTGGCCCCCTTTCTGGAGGCCGACTACAGAGCCGAGACGGCCGATCTGCAGCTCTACCGGAGCATGGCCCGATGCATCACGGGCCCAGTGCTGGAGCTGGGCTGTGGGACGGGACGGGTCCTGGCCGCGCTGTTGGCCGCCGGTCAGCCGTGCGACGGACTGGACCTGTCAGCCGCCATGCTGGATCGGGCACGGCAGCGTTGCCAGGTCATTCCCGGCGATGTGCCGTGGAATCTGATGGAGGGAGACATGACCGCTTTCACGCTGCCGCGCCGAGATTACGGCTTGGCTCTGCTGGCTTCCAACACGCTGATGCATGCGGCTTGCAGCGCCGAACAGCAGCGGACCTTGTGCTGCGTATACCGGCATTTGCGCCCCGGGGGCACTCTGGTGCTGGACCTGTTCAATCCGCCGGTCGAGGAACTGGTATGGCAGCGCGGCGTAGTCCAGGCAACCGATCGCTGGACAGGGTCGGTCGCGGGGTCTGCCGTGACCAAATGGGTACGGCGGGAGGTGGACTGGGTGCACCAGCTGCAGTGGACCTACATCACCTACGAAACATTGTTTGCCGACAGTCGCCTGGAGCAAGTGGAGGCGTGCTTTGCTCTCCGCTTCCTGTGGCCACACGAAGCCGCACTGATGCTGGAAAAGGCCGGTTTTGCTGTGCAGGCCGTGTGGGGCTCCTACCGGAAAGAGCCGTTGACGGACGATTCGGATGTCATGGTCTTTGTGGCGCGCAAATAGGGGCTCCAGCGACAGGGGCAGACAGAGCTGGGCAGCCCGGTGCTGCGCGCATGAATTTCGTGAGCCTCCAATTTCGGAATCCCGTCCACGGGCATGTTACACTGCCGACCGTCTGATCTTTCTGTGCGTGCGATCCCGCACGTGCAAACCCGTGGAAGGAGTGCCAGGCATGACCGCAGACACCCGCACCTATGAACTCGTATATATTCTGGTGCCGGAACTGCGCGACGACGATCGCGAAGCCGCCAACCAGAAAGTGCACCAGACCATCGACCGCAACGATGGCCGCGTCGTTTTTGAAAATCATTGGGGTACGCGCCGCTTGGCCTATCCCATCGCCAAGAAAACCTGGGGCTACTATGTCCAGCTGCATGTGGATGTCGATCCCCGGAATGTCGTTCGGATTGAGCGGTTGCTCAACCTGGACGAGAATGTGATGCGTTACCTGATCACGCGCTATTCCGAAGCCGAAACCGCGTAATCCGCCTCTCCTTTGCCCACGGACCAACTGCAATGCAGCGCCTTGGGCTCTGCCTGCCGCCCCCAGCCCCCTGTGTCTCTGACAACCGGTGATACCCATGGACAATCCTGCAATGACCGAGAACACCCCACCTGAAGAAAATAGGGAGACCCCCGCCGCGCCGGCCCCAGTCGAAGCTGACGAGGCCGAACGCGCCGCGGCTCCGACTGCGCCTGAGGCTGCGATACCATCTGCGGCCGAATCGGAATCTGTCCCCGAAGAGGCGGTCCCAGCGGTGGAGACCGCGGCCCCGACCAAGCCTCCGGTTGCGCCGACCGCGGCGGCACCCACTCCCATGCCACCGCGTCGAAACGGCGGGGGGCGCCGCCGTTTTGCCGCGCAGGGCCGCCGAGAGGACACCGAAGAGAGTACGGATCCCCGCATGCGGCGCCCTGCCGTCTACGAGCCGCGCAGTGGCCCCTCCCGCTCCCGTTTCAATCCCCGGCAGCCTGTCGCAGAAGTGGATATCGCGTCCATCAATTACAAGAATGTGACCGTGCTGACCCGTTTCATTGACCAGCAAGGGCGGATTCTGTCCCGTCGCAAGTCGCGGGTGGATGCCAAAACCCAGCGGCGCCTCAAGACCGCCATCAAGCAGGCCCGCCATCTGGCGCTGTTGCCCTATACGCCGGCGCACATTCAAAGCCATCGCCGCCGCTAGCGATCGGCTTGAGTCCAGCTCAAGCCCCGTCCTGCAACCGGACTGACCGATGGCCAAGAAGGCTCGGCCCAAGGAACCGGCCGCGCGCCGCATCACGCCCAAGGAACTGCGCCACCGCAGTCGTCAGCAACAGCGCGATCGGCGATTCATACTCTTTGGGATCGCGGCCGCGATCCTGGCGGGTGCATTCATTCTGGCAGGCTTCCTGTATACCTTTGTCTACCAACCGAACACCACAGCCTTTGCCGTTGAAGGCCAGCCGGTGACCACAGCGGAATTCCGCAAGCGTTACAACTACGAAAGAGCCAGCATGGAAGACCGCTGGCAGTTTTACCGTATGGTGGAAAGCCAGTTCGGCAGCCAGTCGCAAACCCAAGTGGAAGTTACCCGCCTGACCAATTATTTGCGGGACGCATTCAGTCTGGGGGTATTTGTCAAGACCCAAATGATCGAAGACATTTTGTTGGCTCGGGCTGCGCCGGCGGAAGGTGTGACAATTTCGGACCAGGATGTGGACAGGGTGCTGGAACGCGAGATAGCCAACCGCTATGGCAAGGTGACGGCGGCCCAAGCCACGGCCACCGCGGAGACCGCGCGGTTGGAAGCCGACGAGGAACCCGTGTCCTTGCCCACGCCCAATATACTGACTGCCACCGACCGGGAACAGGGACTGGAAGGCATTGGCAACGAGATGCTGGCAGACTTCGACCTGACGCTGGAGGAGTACCGGGACATTGTGCGAGCAGGCCTGTTGCGCCAGGCCATGGCGCGGGAAATCGGGGAACGGGACGTAGTCCGCACCGAAAGGCAGATCCACCCGCGCCATATTCTCCTGGGCTTTGATGCCGCGGAGGCCGATACCCCCACCTTCGGACGCACCGAAACAGATGCCTTGCAGCTGGCCGAGATGTTGCTGGCCCGCATGGAGCAGGGCGAGAGTTTTGCCTATCTGGCAGCCCTGTACAGTGACGATCCATCCGCCGCGGCCAACGAAGGCGACCTGGGCTGGATGCGAGAAGGCATACTGGTGCCGGAGTTTGAGGAAGTGGCCTTTGGTCTGGCTGTCGGTGAACTGAGCGCGCCCGTCAAAACAGACTTTGGCTACCACATCATTCAAGTTCTGGACGTGAATGGGGAGGCGGACCGTCCCGCGGCCGAGATCCAGGCAGAAGCATCCGACAATTTCAATCGGTGGCTCCAGGCCCTGCAGAGTGGCGCCCGGATCGAAGAACGCGGCAATCTGACCCAGCAATTGCCCGCCGGGGCCGAGCGGGCCGCCGCGGAGTTCGCGGCCCGGTAACGCGGCCTGCTACCGGGAGGTCCCGCCGGGGCTGCGGGCAACGCGACCCCGTTATACTGGCTGTGAACCTGCCGGGGCGACAGCAGACAATTTGGCATCGAGGCCTTCCACCTCAGAGGATACAAAGCTATGGAATACAGACTTTTGGGCAGAACCGGCATAAAAGTGTCTGCGATCTGCCTGGGCACCTGGATGTTTGGGCAAGCGACAGAGCCCGCCGCGGCGTATGCCATGGTGGATACGGCCTTGGGGGCAGGCGTCAATTTTGTGGACACGGCCAACGTGTACTCCCGCGGCCGCAGTGAAGAGATTACCGGTGCGGCCTTGAAACGGAGCGGCAAGCGGAGTCGCGTGATTCTGGCCACCAAAGTACATGGCCGCATGGCGGACGACGATCCCAACATGCAGGGCACGTCCCGGCGGCATGTTATTGAGCAGTGTCATGCCAGTCTTCGGCGGCTGCAGACGGATTACATCGACCTGTACCAGTTGCATCGACCCCGTACCGACCTGCCCATTGACGAGACCCTGCGGGCTCTGGACGATCTGATTCGGGACGGTAAAGTGCGCTACATCGGCACCAGTACCTATGCGGCCTGGCAGCTCCTGGAATCGCTGTGGGTGTCCAAGGAATACGGTTTGAACCGCTTCGTTACGGAGCAGCCTCCCTATCACATTCTGGACCGCCGCATAGAGCGGGAAATGGTACCCATGGCGTTGTCCTACGGCGTTGGCATTCTGCCGTGGAGTCCGCTGGCCGGGGGCCTGCTGACCGGAAAGTATCAGCGGAATCAGGCTCCACCCGTGGGCAGCCGCTTCGCCCGGTCCCCCCGCGGTGATCATCGCCTGGTGGAAGATTGCTACCGCGTGATCGAAGGTCTGGAGCCGCTGGTCCGCGCCCGCCAATGCAGCATGGCCCAGTTCGCCCTGGCCTGGAACATCCGTCAACCGGGTATCACCAGCGCGATTATTGGACCGCGCACCCACGACCAGCTGGAAGACAATCTGGGCGCCGCCACAGTGGAGATCACCGATGCCGATTGCGCGGCTGTAGACGCGCTGGTGCCTCCCGGACGCATGGTTTCCCCTTTTTACGAAGCCAATTTCGGCCCTTCGGAATTTCGCTGGTAACATTTTGGCAAGGAGCATCATGATGCGTACGCAACCTTTCGGCCACACCGGCCATGACAGTTCGGCGCTGATCTTCGGGGCCTTCGCCATCGGCGCCTGCGACCAGGCCAAGGCCGACTTCCTGTTGTCCCAGCTACTGGATCACGGCATCAATCACATTGACACGGCCCGTGCCTACGGCGATTCCGAACTGCGTATCGGGCCTTGGATGGCAGCGCACAGAGACGATTTCTTTCTGGCCACCAAGACCGGCAGACGGACCTACGAAGGAGCCAAAAGAGAGATCCACGAATCTCTGGCCCGGCTGCAGGTCGACATGGTCGACCTCATCCAATTGCACAATCTGGTGGATCCTGAAGCGTGGCAGACTGCCTTGGGTGACGGCGGAGCCTTGCAGGCCGCGCTGGAAGCCCAACAGGAAGGCAAGGTCCGCTTCATCGGCGTGACGGGCCATGGCCTGACGGTCGCCCGCATGCATCTGCGCAGCCTGGAGGTGTTTCCCTTTGATTCCGTCCTGCTGCCATGGAACTATATCCTGTCACAGGAAGCGCAATACAGCCAGGACTTCCGGCAATTGCAGGCCATATGTCAAGAGCGAGAGGTGGCCATGCAAACAATCAAGGGTCTTGTGCGGCGACCTTGGGGGCCTCACACGCAGAACCGCACCACCTGGTACCAGCCCTTGGAAGAGCAGGCAGACATAGACACTGCTGTGAACTGGATATTGGGACAACCCTCCCTGTTTCTGAATTCAGCCGGCGACCCCGAACTGTTGCCGGCCATATTGGATGCCGCCTCCCGTTTTGCCGCCAAACCGGATGACGCCACCATGGCATCGATGTTGCGGAACAGAGAGATGGCCACCATATTCTCGGCCTAGCGGTGCAGTGGCAGCTATCTGGACACGTGGGCGTATCCTTTTCACCCTTGAGTGCCAGAGTGCCAATGCCTACTGTCGTTGCAGAGCCAGTTTTCCGCCTTCCGTTACTGCGCCATGACAGGGCACATCTTGATCCGGGGACTGGCAATCGACGGCAGGGCATCCCACCGCGTCGGCCATGCCATACCCAGGCTCTTCGCGTATCGGGAGACACCTGATGGATATCTTCGCTAAACCCGACAACAGGCTGGACTGCACATTGAACGCAATGGCAGGCAGATGACTGACACCTGAAAACAGACCGGTACGGGCAAACGGTAATTCCCGTCATAAAAGTGAAGGCAATGTCCGACGTATTCCTTTTCAAGACGCCCAAGAACGCGCGCATGACATCCAATATGTCGTCCAAATCATTGGTGCGATACAAATTGGCCGTCATGGGAGGCATCGTATTTGTCAATCAGGACCACGACTTGCCGTTGGGATTGCCTGCCGCCGCGCACGGTATTGAATGAAAGCCTGCAACAGGCTGCTGGACGACATGTGGGAATGCAGGACATCAGCATGGTCCGCGCAGTTCTGACCGCAAGGTATCGGCATTGGCGGCGTCCACACCCGACAGATCCAGCCGGATCACGAGGGGCGATTTGTCTCTACATACAGGCAACCTGTCGTTGGGACGTCCGCGCACACATCCATGCCGATGGGCAATGCTTTCCGGTCATGCGATATATGCCATGTGATTTCGCGCATGGCCATGCGGATTGTATACAGGAACAGAGCGGATCTGCAGCACGACAATATGCCAGTTGGTTCCGGTGACTTGTCATCGGCCGGTACGCCGCAATATTCACTGGCTCCCTCGGGGTATTCTTGCACTGGCTACTGGCTGTACAGTATCATCGGGCGCTGTGCCCGAGACCGGGCCCGCGCCTCTTTTCACTCTGCTACACGCAATCTGCTGTGTGTCAACAACCACATTCCCGGCTTGGGAGCAGCTGGCTGGCCTCGAATCAGCCGAGGTTGTGAGAGGTTAAACCGATAGCCCTGTGCCGCGCGGCAACGGCACGGAAGGGTCATGCCGCTTCTTCGTCCTCCGTACGGGACGCGAGGCGCGCGTCCAAAATCAGAAGTCCCGTGCCGTCGTCGCCAATCCGTTTGAGATGTTCGACAATGTCCAGCGCGGCTTTCTCTTCCTCTACCTGCTCCTCGATAAACCACTCCAGCAGCACATGCGTGGCATAGTCTTCCCGTGCCTGGGCTTCCCGGTACAGATTTTCGATCATGCGAGTCACAATCTTCTCGTGTTCCAGGGCCATTTCCATGACATCCAGTGCGGACTCGAATGCAGTGGGAGGCTGGTCAATGGACTGAAGGACCACACGACCGTTCCGGTCATTCAGGTATTCGAAGATACGCATCGCGTGATCGAGCTCTTCCTGATGCTGCACTTTCATCCAGTGCGCAAACCCGGGCAGAGTTTCCGTTTCAAAGTACGCGGCCATCGACAAATAGAGGTGAGCCGAATACAGTTCACTGTTCAATTGGTTGTTCAGTGCCTTTTCCAGCGTGTCGTTCAACATGGTTCATTGAATCCTGTGAAATTTATGGAACTTATATACTTAACGCACAAAGCCAGGCATATCCTGTCCCGCGGGCCGCAGGGAGATCAGCGCTCCCCAAAATGTGCAACGCGGCATTGTGGTCCGCGTTGATCTGAAATTGACAGGCAACACAACAAAATGGGACTTGGGTAGTTCTGCTCTCCTTGGCTCTATGTCGGCAACGGTTGCATGTCTGGCTGGTGTAGTGTGGATTGACCTTGATCACCGGACCACACTTGTAGGCCAGTATCCTGACCAACGGTTGGGGTCTGCCGACCAGGAGGATACTGCGGTTCACACCGGCTTTGGCCTGTACATTCCGCCCTGGATTATCCCACAGTTCCTTTGGCAGAGCGCGTCATGCCCTGGGTCTGCAAATTCTCGATCCCCACCGTATGGTGGGCTGTGTCGGCCAACTTCCGGCTGATGTGGTGCGGCGTATCATTGGCCCGGATGCACCGGCACTTTCGATGCAGCTTGACGAGTTGACCGGCCATACGTCTGCGACGGACAGATCCTTGGCGTGCAAGCGTCAGGTGGCATTGTCTGCGCTTGATGTCCAGCCGGACTGTGTCAGTCATACGATGCACATGACCCGTATTATCGGTGCACTGTCCCACGTTGCGATCCAGCCCTAAACACCATCCGCGGCGCCCGGTTGGACTTGGACAGGGACAGCGTAGACCACATACACATACCACCCAGGGCGTGTGGCAGTACTTTCCTTGCAGATACGGGTGCCTTGGCGCGCGTCGTCGGCAACAGGCGTAGGCCTACCGTGCGATGCACAGTCTCAAGGGGTGGTACAAGGGGAGCGGCATACAGGTAAGATAGCATATCGCTTTTTATTATTATAGAGTATATGATCCTGTATTAGAGATAAATTGCATTATATAAACGAATAAAACTAACAAAGTACAATCTGCAGTGTACCGTTGTTAGTTAGATATATACATATACAGTTCCCAAATTTATCTGGAGCGCAACAGTAATGGCATCAGCGCAATACAATACCCTGAACCGCACGGACCATCCTCCAAGGACCGGTTGCGCAGGCCCTATGGCCGAGACAGATACCCGGCGCCGATTCTACCTTCCCAAAGGGCCCGGACCAACGTGGCGGAATCGGCCATAGCAACCCCCCGGGTACGACTCAAGCCCCACTACGAGACCGATGGCTGCATGCTGACATTAGCTGCCATGCCATCACAGGAGATGGCCGGGACTCTGTCCTCACGTCCCGCGTGCGACAGGACTACAGAGGGTAAAGAGAGCACAGTCGAGTTGACTGTGGCGGTTGCATTCAAGGACTCAAGAAGCGTAGGACAGTCAGCCGTGGCAGAAACACCTCCTGTCATCGCGCATACCATGACGAACACGGCAAGCAACAATCACAGGCCCGCTTTGCGTGCCACCGATTCCGGGTGCAGGTGAGGAGCGGATTGCGCGTCGGCAGGAAATCGGATCTTGCATCGGGACAGGGAGGTTTCGGCTCCGGCCGGCAAGATCAATTTTCGACCAACCCAAAGCGCCTGTGCAGGCAGAATGCCATATTCCACTCGGGTATCGGACGATTCCAAAGGAGGTGGGATTTACGGCCATCTTTGCGCTGCCTGACCGATACCGTTTGTTGCTCCGGTTCTCCGGTGTCCGCCACGGCTGCTAATCCACGGCGGGCAAGGTATGGAAAGCCTGCAGCGCCTTGACCACTTCGGACACGATCACCTGGAGCATCGCCTGTCCTTGGGCCGCCGTGCCTTTGTCCGGTTCGTCGGAGTAGCCTCCCTGGGCAGCCCAGGCCCCTCGGGATTGCACTGTGGTCGGCAAGGGGCCATAGCGCGGAGTGCCCAGTTCAGGATGGTTGCGGACCTGCTGTAGGCCAGCCTCCGACAGGGCCTCCGGATGCACGGCCCGCATCAGGGCGGTCTCGAATTCACCGGCGTGGCCTGGAATGCGCCCGTTGCAAATCAGGCCCGCATCGACCAGTGCCCGGCGGGCTATGTTCCAGTAGTCCGCAGCGGTCACATGGGCGGGAAATCCCCGCCGATGCACGAAATCCTGGGCTATGATGGCATTGGGAGCTGTATTGCCGCCATGCCCGTTCAGGATGAAGATACGGCGAAATCCAGACTGCCACAAGCCTTCCAAAATATCTGTGACGCTGGCCATGTAATGGTCGCTGGACAGCGACAGCACACCGGGAAAAGGCCGGTGATGGTGCGAGTTGCCCCAGATATGGGTGGGGGCCAGACAGATGGCCCCCGTAGTCAGATTGGGTGCCGCCGCGGCTACGGCCTGCTGCGCCACATGCGTACACAGCATGGTGTCCACTGCAATAGGCAGATGGGGGCCATGCTGCTCCATGGATGCTGTTGGCAGCACCACGGTCCCCGTGGACGCTATCTCCTCCAGCTGGCAGCGGGTCAGGTGTTGCAACAACATGGCACGGTCTCCATCAATGCCGGGAGAGGGGACAGGTACGGCAGGTCTGGCCCGCGCCTCAATGCAGGTAGGGCAAGTAGCCGCGCCGGCCCGTATGGGCCTGCAACAGGTGTCCGTCCGTGGAGGTTACAAACAAGGTCTGCAGCAGCGGACCGCCGAAGGTACAGTTGGTCGGCCGGTTGCAGGGTACAGGGTGAGTCTCCAGAATCCGCCCGTTGGGTGCAATCACATTGATCATGCCGCCCGGCCCGCTCAATTCCCAGCCTGAAGTGGCGATGATGTTGCCTTCGGCATCCAGGCACATGCCGTCAATGCCCCGGTGCGGATAAAAATTGTGCAGTACTGCGTACTGGCCGAGGGTCCCGTCGGGGCGGACAGGGTACGCCCGCAGTTCCCGCTTCTGGTTCTCCCCGTATTTGCTTTCCGCGACATACAACATGGTCTCGTCGCGCGCGAGCAGAATGCCGTTGGGCGCTGTCGTATCGAATGTCATGCGCTGGCATTCCCAGTTTCCCTCGGGGCGGGGCGTCAGGCGGTACACGGACTCGTGATCCAGTTCCATGTCACTGCGGTCATCTCCGTAGCGCGGGTCGGTGAACCAGACGCGGCGCTGCCGATCCACCGCCACATCATTGGGGCTGTTGAAACGCTTCCCTTCAAAGCGGGAACAGAGATCCGTGGGGCCCGCTGCGGAACCATAGCGTACCATGCGCCGCCCGCCGCCTTCACAGGCGTACAGAAAACCCTCCTGGTCCAGCATCAGCCCGTTGCTGCCTTGCGTATGGGCGATGTGCGGAAAGATTTGACCGGAAGCCGGATGGAAGCACATCACCCGGTCACTGGCAATGTGCGAAAAGTACAGGACCGTGTCGGCCCAGATGGGACCTTCGGTAATGCCATCCAGCTGCGTTACGGTTTCAAAATTCCAGCTCACTGCATCTTGTTCCTATTCTGAGTCGACTACAACGATCAGATCGGTGGCGCCGCGCCCGAACGTTTCGGGGGCATATAGCTCCACGGCCGCGGCCGGAGGGGCCAGAAAAGTCCCCACAGCCGTGGCCCGGGCCTCTATATCATACTCGTACACCCCGCCGGGCAAATACGTGGCCACCGCTTGCGCGCGTTCATTCAGCAGTTGCTGGTGGTCGTACCATGGCCCGGAGTACCAGGTCCAGGGATCCGCAAAGGGGTCCGACACGGGCGCCACACCTTCCAAGGCCGGATTCAGCAGTTCCAGGCCTGCCGGGACGGGACTGACCAAGGATACATGGTAGCGGGGTCCAATGGCCACCATGATGACATGGATGCCCACACGCGCGCCCAATCGGATGTGCCAGACCCCGTCCTCGTCCTGCCACACATCCGCGGGATCATCCAGTCCCCGGTAGGACCGCAGCACCGTAAACCCGCGTTCCAGCGGCTCCAGCTGGAGGTCGGTGGGCACATATTCCAGGCCCAGGCGATAGTACATGCGGCCGCGGCCAGCCCGCTGCAGCACAATCTGCTCGGGCTGTGCCGCGGCCAGCCAGGCGTTGGGCAGGGCAGTCTGCCGCGTCGTCAGGCTACGCCCCACGAATTCCTCGTTGTAGACTAACGTTTCGTCCAGCCAGGCCCGGCCCTGGAAGTCGGGTTCGACATCCTCGAACCGGCGATAGTAGTCGCGCATGGCCAGGATAACGAAGACATTGCTCTGCGTGCTGCCCCAATGACCGCGCCGCCGATCCGCCAGCAGGCCGTTGACCAGCTTGGGCATCAGATCCGTCTCCGGCTGCGTCCTGATCAAAGCCTGCAGCAGCAACGCGCCGGAGCGCTGCGTGGAACTCAGGACCAGATGTCCTTCCTCTTCTCTGAAGTCCGTGGCAAAAACGGCCTTGCCCGCCATCTCATGCACGCGGTCGAACAGGAAATGCCACACTGCCTGGATGTCTTCTTCTTTCCCGGGGGACATCTCCAGGACCTGGATGCACCAGGCCAAGGTCTCGGCCGCCTGGGCCGACCAATCCGTGCCGTTCAAAATGCGCAAGGCCGTCTGGGCATCCACGTCCTGCTGCAGCCCGCGGAGGTACAAGGCATACGCTGCAATGAGGTCGCGGGTACGCCGGGAATAATAGGCAGGAAACTGGCGCTGGATGTGCACCAGATAGGACAGGCCCTCTGTCAAGGTCTGATCGCTGACCTCATAGCCGGCCGCGCGGGCCTCCACCAAGGCATGCAGGGCATAGACGGAGACAAAAGGCCATGACTCACCGCGGCGCTCCGACGGCCAGAGCGGGAAGCCGCCATCCGGATTCTGATATTCCTGTATTTGCAGAATATCGGCCTGCACCGCCGCGTCCACTTCCGGTCCCGCAGGCAGGTCCGGCAATGCGAAGGCCGGCAGCACCTCTCGCAGGGCGGAGTTGGCCAAAATGCGCGAGGCCAAGGTCTCGGTGTTGAGCCACCGGGGTTCCTGAATATCCAGGTAGCCATCCGCCAACGTCTGCAGCAACGTGGAGGACATGCCTATGCTGAGAGCACCGAATTCCGGATGGACGTCGGTCGGCCACTGGAAAGCCTGCAGGACCACCTCGTCCTCCACGGTACCGTACGTGGCAAAACCCTCCTTGGCCGCGGGCGTAAACACCGGAAATTCCGCCTGCAGGTGATCCTGTACCTGCTCATTGAAGACACTGGCCCACACCTGCTGGGGACCGGTCCGGGTGGCATGGGCCGATCTGGTCACCAGCTGCCGACTCTGCGCCGGCACGGTCAAGGTCACTGCATCATAGCCGAGACCCTCCCGCTGATGCGTCAGAGACAGCCCGTTACTCTGCAGAAACAGGGTCACGGCCTGATCCGAAAGGGTCTGATTTTCCAGAATCAATGGCAGTTGGACCGTATCTCCGTAATTGAGGAAGCGGGGCAGTTGCGCCCGGATCTGCAGCGGTAGCCGTGAAACCAGGGCAGTCTCCGCCAGCCCGTATTGCCGGGGCCCGGATGTGGCCATAGCCACCACCCGGTACTGCCCGACCAGATCCGGCAATTGCCAGGCCACCGTGAACCGGCCTTGGGCATCGGTGACCCCGGCCGGTCGGAAGATGGCCAAAGGGTTGAAGTCCTGACGGGCTGTCACGGCTTCGGCATCAGGGGGCAAAGCCATAGCCCCCGCGGACCGGGAAAAAGCCTCTTCTCCCGCCACCATAGCCGTGTCCAGCCCCATTTCTGCTGTCACCATGTCTGCGTCTTCACCGCCCCCCATACCGTGGCCGCCGGCCATGACTGCAGGGCTCGGACTCTGGGGCGGCAACAGCAGATCCAGCAGCTGATAGGAAGAAAGATGCCGGTACCTGTGCGGGTAAAACGTCTCGATGGGGTTGCGGTACTGGTAGCCTGCCAGAGACAGAATGGCTTCGTCTACCGCCAGAAGCACGATTTCGGCGTCCGGCACCGGCGCCCCGCGGGCATCCGTGACCCGAATTTCGATTTCCGCGGTGCCGCCGGGAACCAGTTCCGTTGAGGCCAGTGCCATGTCCAGCCCCAAGGCGCGGGACATCGGCGGGATGGACAAATCCACTGAGCCCTGCGCTCCACGGGGCCAGGGCTGCCCTGTCTCGTCCTCCGGTGGGGCTACGCCGGACAGATAGACCGACACGGTCACATTAGGGAAATGGCCGTCCGCCGCCATCGGGATTTCCAGCCAGTGCGGACTTTCCACAATCTCGATGGCTTCATGGGTCAAGATGCCGCCCCGATTTACCAGCAGGGTGCCATAGGCGGGCAGGAAGGGGGATTGCAGCAGGATCCGGGCCGTATCCCCTGGACTGTAGGCGTCCCGGTCGGGCACCAATTCCACTTCGGCACTGCCGCGATCGGGTCTGGGAAACGGCGACGGACCCACGACATAGCGCTGCACCAACGTGACGTTTTCGCGACCTTGGTAATCTACGGTGGAGATGCGGAAATCCCACAGACCGGATTCGGTCAGCACCATCTCGCATGTCACTGGCTGGTGAGAGGACGCAACCTTGCACTGGGCCTCGGTCTGCCGCGCCCGGTCCAACGGCACAGTGTGGAGGTCCGTACCTTGCCGCAAGGTCGCCAGCACGGTGACTTCCTGACCTGGCACGGCTGCTCCCTCCACGTCCACCACCACGAGGGACAAGGATGCGGCTTCGCCCAGGGTGAGGAGATAGGACTCGGTGCGGACGCCCACATAGCGATTGGAAGGATGCAGCAGGAACTGGTCTGTGGCCGTTTGCGTTTGCTGCGAGATGTCCTGCACGGTGGCATCGACATGCAGCATGTGAGTAACCGGGTCCCCGGTCACCGCCGGACTGATGTCAATGCCATGACGACCCTGCACCGACAGGATCCCCTCCAGGGTGGCACCCCGCGCCCTGCTTTCCCCAAATCCATCGTCGGGCCATCCAAAGTGGTCCCAAGGAACGACCGGCGCACCGCCGAAAGCAAATGCGTCCCAGCCTGGCGGGGCATAATGCGCGGGATTGCCGGATACCTGCCATGACACTTCCGCCCCGGCCAACGGACCGCCGCCGTAATATTGGGCCTGCAATTCCAGGGACACTGTGGTATCCAGAAACTGCGGATCACCGTCTCGGGACAGGGACACGGCAAACTCAGGCCGCCGAAACTCCTGAATTTCGATCGGTGTGCAGGCCAGGTAGGATCCGTCCTGCTCCAGACCCCAATGCGGGGGACCCTGCAGGCAGATATGGCCGGCGCCGGCGTTGGCGTCCACGGGAATTTCAAAGGCGAAGTCCAGTGCCTCGCGGCTGTTCAATGTGGTCGATCCGGCTCCAATCTCAATGCCGCGGGCATCCAGCACAGTGTAGTGCAAGGAGCTGTGCGCTTTGCCGGCGAAGTCGACTTCGCCGGCGGGCTCCATGTCAATGTGACGCAGCCACCCTTTGACATGGACCTCTTCGGTGGGCTGGTACAAATGCCGATCGGTAAACAGGTGCCAGGTCAAAGAATCGGGACGCCAGCGGCTGTCCCCGAATGTTCTGTGGGAGGCGTAATAGGACCGGGGCAACATGGCAGCGTCCGCATCCGTGCGGGCCTCAATGAAGCTCGCGCGCGGCACGCGGGATTCGGCCTGTGCCGTGTCCAAGGCAAAAAAGGCATGACCGCTGAGGTCGGTCTGCTGTTGTGCCCCTTGCGGGTACAAGGTGAGGTCCACGCCAGGACTGGGCGCGCCGGTGTTCAGGTTGCTGGCTCTGACCACCAGGAGATCGTCATCGGCATAGGCCTCCAGATTGAGGTCCGTGGCCTGCACCCATACCGCGCGGGTTGTGATGAAGGTGTTCCAGTCCCACAATTTGCGCGAAGGGGTCAGGAAAACCACCAGGTTCCCGTGGCCTGCGGACAGGTACGGAGTCAGGTCCAGGTCATGCCGGGTGACGCCGGTCGCCGAGGCCTCAAACTCCTGCCACTCGTCCAATACCGGCATGGATCCAAACAGACGACGCACGCTCCAGGGACGCTGGAAGAGATTGTCCCGGACCTGCAGATACTCGTCCCAGTCCGTCGGTACCACCGGGTATACCTGTACCCGCAGACGGGACAGGTTGCGGGCATATATCGGGTACTGGCTGTTGTGGGCGGAAGACAACACCGTCAGCACACCCGGGTCCCGTAGCCACGGCCGGGCCTCTCCCACACTGAACCGGAGTTCCTGTGGACCGTGGAAAGTCTGTCCAAACACGTCGCGCAGGCCTGGCCGCAAATGCAGGGTATAGATGGTGTTGGGAACACTCTGGCCCGTGATTTCGATCCCGCCCCACGGATACACAATCAAGGTGCCGTCCTGCAGGGGTGGCGTTATGTCCACATGGTCCGGCTGGAGCGATTCGACGTTCAGATCATGATTGAACCCGATGTAAAAAGACTCGCCGGGCTGACAGTCGTAGGCATCCCTGCCCGTCGGGGCACAGCTTTGCCCCACAATCTCAAGGCCCCCGAAGGTGCGGAACGTGAACATGTCCCGGACCCGGGACAGCAAGGGTCCTTCGGCCGAAGGTGCGCCGGCGGCCACTTCCACCGTGACCGTGGTGTTCGGAGCTGCATTTTGCAGAGGCTGCAGGATCACCGTGCGCTCTGCCGGCACGCCGGCCAGAAATCGCTGCAGATCCGCCGGCAGATCGAAGACATCCCGCTTGATGACGACGAATTCCAGTTCCTGGCCGCCGGCCTGCACCGCAAGGAACGGTTTCAACCGGGCAATGTCAATCGCCTGGTTGAATTCCAGTGCAATGAAAGGGCGCAGGGGCTGCGCATCGTTGACAGGATAGCCTTGCACCAGCGCCAGCGGAGCCGTGCTGAAACTCCAGGAGAAGGGAAATTCCAACACCTCACGTCCTACGGAGGGAAATCCGGCTGGCACGGCAATTTCGAAAGTCGTGGCCCCCGGCAGGCGGCCTGCGGCCTGGAACATCAAGGTGCGGGTGCCTACCCAGCTCCAGGTCCCTGGCACGGCCGGAGTCATCGAGACCGGCAACTCCCACTGTGCCCGTTCGGCTTGACTGGTCAGCGGCACCATGGGCAAGGAAAAGGTCAGACTGATGCGGGCGGCCTGCTCCACATCCTGCGTCGGGCTGTAGCGCACCACCTGGAGGGTGTGATCCGCCAGCTCATCCCATTCGTCCCCCGGTTCTGCGGGCGGAAAGGGCACGGCTTCCACGCCACCGACCGGCGGTGGCTGCCGACGGTCTACCGGCAAAGCCAGCGTCACAGCCGGCGGGCGGGGCGCCAACGCCGGCACCTTGTCAAGGAGCGCCGCACCCTCGGCGGCAGTCAAGGGACTGACCGCCGCGTGGAGCGGTGCGGCGCCCACTGGGCCCCGGGTGCGCTCTGCCAAGGCAATCCGGAGATCCGCCTGCCACAGGGCCTCATCTTGCAGGAAATCGTCCCGGTACGGAACGATGGTCAAAGGCGGTATGGCAGCATCCGGGATCAGAGCCGGAGACGCTGTTGCCTCAAGGTTGCAGGCCACCAGCACCAGCATGGAACCCAGCAAACCCGACAGGACGAAAAGGAATCTGGAACGCACAACGCGAACTCCGATGTAGTGCGGATGCGGGAAAACACTCCCGGGGACTGACACGGCGCATTGTAAAGCCGAAACGGTTTCCCGATATGTCAAAACAACCCTGTTGGCTGCCGAAGCTCCACCCGGCTGCCGGAGCTGCCGGAATCCCCCGGAGCCTGCAGGCTCAACGGCTACGCGGCGGCGTCCCGGACATAGACCGAGATCGTTCGAATCCTGTCACCGGCAGCCACTGCCGTCCCGGGATCGCGGGGTGAAATGCGGTCCACGGCAGCCGTGCCGTCCACTACCCGTCCGAAAATGGTGTGTTTGTGATTCAAGTGCGGTGTCGGTACGAAGGTGATGAAAAACTGGCTGCCATTGGTGTGGGGCCCGGCATTCGCCATGGCCAGCAGGTACGGTTGGTCGAACACGAGCTCGCGGTCGAATTCATCCTGGAACCGGTATCCCGGACCACCCCGCCCGGAACCGGAGGGATCGCCGCCTTGAGCCATGAAACCCGTAATGACCCGGTGGAAGGTGGTGTCGTCATAGAACCCGACCAGCGCCAGATACAGAAAATTGTTGACCGTGACCGGCGCCTGATCGTTGTACAGCCGGATTGTGATGGCACCCTGGTCGGTGTGCATTACGACCGTGTACTCACGGCCCTTCTCGGCCACCTGGGGCGGCATCTTGTCAAACATCCCGTTGCGCCTGAGGGCATCCGCAGCCATGTCGAGCGCAATGCGATCCACCGGCTGGCCCCAAGTGCCATTTTCCGCTGCAGTCATGTTGTTGGTCCTTGCGTCTTGCGTTGAGTCCGGGTCAAGATTACCATTGTCGCCGCTCCCTGCCTGGGCAGCGGAGGATCAGGAACTGTCGGTGTTCTGCCCCTCGTCCGGTGGTGTGGGACGCGGTGCGACAGGGCCCGCTGCGCCTGCGAACACTACCACGCGTTCCAGTATCACATCGGAGCGCTCGATCCATTGGGTCATGGTATCCCAGCCAGCCGTGAGACCGCCAATGACCAGGAATTCAGACATGCGGGCAGGGGACATCTCGCCGGGCGCCAGGATCAAGGCTCCGCCCTGGACCCGGTCGGAATCATGGAAGTCAGGCAAATAGAACAGCAGGCCGGCCCGCGGGACATCTGCGACATGTCCGGAGCCCAGGGGCAAGGTATAACCTACCATGCCGTCCCGGGTGCCATCCAGGGCGCCCAGCAGCAGGGCCTGGGATTGCGGCGAGTACAACACCGGCACATTATCGAAGAAACCGATGTCAGCCAATACGGCGAAGTTGTTGACGGCCTCAAAGGCCGTCTCCGGAAACAGTTCCAGGGTAATGGAGCCGTGATTGGACTCCAGAGTGACTCCATAGGGCTGATCGCGCTCCAGCACCGGATCAGGCGGAGTATTGAACAGGTGCTTGCGGTCTGCGGGAGCCAGTTCGGCCAAGGGCCGGGCATTCGGCGCCAGCACCTGATGCGGCGCGTAGGGGGTGGGCACGGGCGTCGGTTCGGGTGTGGGGGTCGGTACCGGCGTCGGTTCCGGAGCGGGCAATATGCTGTCGGCACTCTCGTAGATTGCAATCGTTTCAATCACGTCGGCCGGTCCGCCGGTCTGCGGGTCGCGCCGGGTAATGCCGTCTACCGCCGCCTGACCGGAAACGACCTCCCCAAAAATGGTATGGCGCTGATTCAAATGGGGGGTAGGCACGAAAGTAATGAAGAACTGACTCCCGTTCGTAGCGGGCCCGGCATTGGCCATCGCCAGGAGATACGGGCGGTCGAACACCAGGTTGCCGACGAATTCATCCTGGAATTGATACCCGGGGCCACCCCGTCCCGTACCGGTCGGATCTCCGGCCTGAGCCATGAAGTTGTCCAAAACCCTGTGGAAGACCGTACCGTCGTAATAGCCGGTGCGCGACAGGTAGACAAAATTGTTGACCGTAACCGGCGCGCGGTCTGCAAAGAGCTGCACGACGATGTCACCGCTGACCGTGCGGAGGACGGCATAGTAGACCTTGCCGTCCGCCAGCACAGGGGGCGGGACGCTGTCAAAGAACCCGTCGCGTGCGGCCGGTTCAGCGGGCATGGAGACATCAATCGGCGCCATGCGGGTTCCCAGCTCCGCCTCGGGTATGTCCCCAGCGACTTCCGCGTCGGTACCCGGCCGTTCGATTGGTTCCGGAGTCGGGGTGGCCATTTCCGCCGCGTCATTCGCAGCGGTCCGGTTGCCACAGGCGGCAATCAGCAGCAGGCAGCCTGTCAGCAGCAGGCCGATCAAAGGTCCAGCGCAGTGTTTCAGCCTAGGGTGCATTGACGTTCGTCTCTCCTCATCAACGGGTAACGGAGCTGCCACCAGTGACTTGCGCGGCCGTCATCGGGTCCACCGCCAGCGCGGCCAGAGCCTGGGGCCGCTGGCTTGTTTCCCGATGGCCGCTGTCACAGTAGATGCCCAGTGACCGCCGGGCCCGGGTGATTCCGACATACAGCAGCCGCAGCCTTTCGTCCACGGTCTGGCATTTTGCGTGTTGGGTGGCTACACCCGGCACATAGACGGCCCGATCGGGATTCACGAGCTCCTGCAGCATGGCCCGGCCTTCAGCCGCCAGATTCAAACCGTCGCGGATGTAATAGGGAATGCCGCGGAAACTGTCTCGATCGGGGTCCCAAGGAAATTCAAAGTTGTTGACTCCCGTGAGATAGACCCGGTCCCATTCCAGTCCCTTGGCGGAATGATAGGTACTGACGGTAACCCGGCCCGGCACAGCTGCATACAGCGCGGCATCCTGCAGCAGCCCCGTCTGCCGGGAACGGCCCGAAGCCAGATCCTTGAGTTCGCGCTGACAGTCCTGCAGCCGGAACCCCGGATCCAGCCGACACCGATCGCCCAAATGCAACGCCACGCGGTGGGCCAGGGCCAAATCCTCGGAAGCACGGAACAAATCCTGGCCCAGCATCAAAATGATTTCGTCAACAGGCAGCACCACTGCAGTGGACCAACGCTGCAAGGCACCGCAATAGTGCTCCAGCTCCCGCCTTGAATCCGCAGGCAGGGACGAAAGCGCGTCATCGGCTCCGGTCAGGATCTCGATCCAGTCTTCCATGAACGCGTGCTGTCGCCAACTGCCGGCCAGGAACTCGTCGAGCTGGGACACCAGCGTCGGCAGAAGCTGACTTTCATCCTCTGCCGCAGCCTCCCAGGCCGCCCCCAGCCGTTCCTGCCAGATTTCCTGCCAGACCCGCTTGGCTTGCTGCAAATCGGGATGTACCACAAATCCCAAGGCGACCTCCAGCTTGCCGACCTGTTCTGCCGTATGTTGCGAAACCTGCAGCAGGGAGTCGTCCACCTCCATGCCGGCCGCCCCCAGTTGCCTGACCAGCGCGTTGCCGCGCTGGTTGGTGGGGGTCAGCACCGCCACGGTCTGGTCTTTCCCCACAGGGCCTTGGACGAATTGGCGCACGCTCTTGACAATCTCGGCTTCTGCCTTGGCTACGGTCAGTGTGTGCGGGTGCAGATAGACCGGTTGTTCGCCCTCCGGGTTGGGCTGGGGGTCATCCGCGCCGGTCGGCTCAATCAGGGGATACACCAGCCCTTCCCGTTGATCGTGCTCCAGGCCCTGACGGGCCGACCACTGAATGAGCTGGTTGGCCCATCCCATAATCCGGCGATGGCACCGTCCGGACTGGGCCAGGGTATAGTTGCGAGTCATCGGGGCCTGCAGAAACTTGCGCAGCTGGCCGGGAGTTGAGCCGTTAAAGGACGTGTTGATCGCCTGGTTGGGATCACCCATGCGGACCCAGTTGCCGGTGTGCGCCGTCAGCCGGCTCAACAGCGTTTCCTGCAATACACTGCTGTCCTGGGCCTCGTCTTCCAGAATGAAGGGCCATCGTTCCTGCAATCGGGTGCAGAGATCGGCGTCTGTGTCCACGATGTCCATCGCCAGCCGCATCAAATCGTTGTAATCAAGGGCGTGTTCCGCGGTCAGTATCTGCTGGTACCTTTGGTACACCTGCAGGGTGAAATCCAGCAACGGCCGCGTGATGGCCCGCGCCTGCAGGCCGGTGCCGAGCTGCTTGTGATCCAGGCGCAGCTGTTTGGCCTCGCGCAGCATATGGCCTGCCAGTTCGTTCATATCCTGCCGGACCCGTCGTTGGTTCTGGAGGTTATGGCCCATCAGGTCCGACTTGTAATAGGGCGCCAGCAGTTCGGGATGCCGCCGGGCGACATAGGCCACGGCTTCCTCCAACAGTTTCCGGGCCGGACGTTCCTCCACCACCGCAAACTCTTCGTCCAGATTGACCACCGAGGGCCGCGTGCGCACGATTTCATGGGCCAACGAATGGAGGGTACGGACAGCATAGCCCGTGCCTGGCATGGCCCCGGGCACAGTGGCCATCAACCGGTTGAGACGGGAACGAAAATTCTGCACCGCGGTCCGCGAGAAAGTGACAATCAGGACTTCCTGTCGGTCCAAGGTACCGCGCTGCGCCAATTCCTGGATGAGTTCGCAGGCCAACAACCCCAACGTCAGAGTCTTGCCGCTGCCGGGCACGGCACTGACTCCGGCCTGGCCTTCCCGATAGGACAATACGGCGCGCTGCCCGGCCCTGAGTTGCAGTCCGCGGCGTTCCGGTGCGGCGGCAGTACTGATACCTGGACTCCGCACGGATGACCGATCGAAACCTTACTCGACGCGGGCCGGGGCCGTAAAGTCACCCAGGACGCGCAATACGCCCACCTGTTGTCCCTGGGCATCCAGGGAAGCGTGCTGAAAGATCACGGAGGCCTGGCGGCCGTCATCCAGCTGCAGCTCCAACGCCCGGGTCCGCTGCAGTTCCGGGAAGGCCTTGCCGATGCCCAGCGCCTTGGAGGTATAACTGACCCGGATGGGATCTGTTTCATAGGTTTTGAAGACCGTGACCGTTACTGCGTCCAACTGCGCGAGCGGCCGGCCGTTCAGTGACAGAGTGCCCTTCATGCCCGTTGCCTTGCCCTTTTTTCCTCTCATCTGCATGGCGCCATTCTAGCATTTCTCCGGTCTGCACCCGGGTTATGTCTGTAGCCGCGTCAAGTCGCCCAGAGGCAGGCCCAGACTGCGAATGTCCCACATCAGCCGCAGCCGGCTGCGGCGCAGTTCCGGCTCCGGGGCCAACACCATGACAGCCTCGAAAAACGCATCGATCAGAGGCTGCAACTGCACCATTTCGGCCTGAAAGGCCACTACCGCAGGCGGCCGCTGCCCCAGCTGCCGGAGGGCTGCCTGCACCTGCCGGTACAAATTGTGCTCTATCACCGTTTCAAACTGCATGCCGGACACCGGCACCGCCTCTGCAGCATAATCCTTGGGCAGAATGCGAACGCAACGCACATAGGCCCGCAGTTGTTCGCTCCAGGCCGGCTGGTGGGCCACGGCAGCGAGATCACGCGCCACGCGGACTGCCTGCACCGGATTGGTCACGGGACGGGCCATGACGGCTTCAATCACGTCCAGAGCCAAACCCTGCTCCCGCAGGAGGCCCTGCAGGCGACGATGCAGAAAGGCCAGTACGGTTCGCTCGGCCGCGGGGGCTGCTTCGATGTCATGCCGCCGCGCCGCGGCCGCGATGCCGGCCCGCAGGTCGAAATCCAGTTCCGTCTGCAGCAAACTTTTCACCAGACCGAGCCCCAACCGCCGCAGTCCAAAGGGATCCGCATTGCCGCGTGCCCGGACTCCGACCGCCATCAAGCCCACCAGCGAATCCAGGCGGTCCGCGACCGCCAGCGCCAGACCGGCCCGGCTCACCGGCACATCGTCGTCAACCGCCCGCGGCTGATAATGTTCCCTGACGGCTTGGCACACCGCTTCCGGTTCACCGTGCGTGCGGGCATAGAATTCCATCATGAGGCCCTGCAGGCTGGTCATTTCGACGACCATCTGCAGGACCAAATCCAGTTTGCAGAGGGCGGCTGCCCTTGCGCACACTGCCTGTTCGGCCGGATCGAGACCCACCAAATCCGATACAGCCGGAGCCAAGGCCGTCAACCGCTGCACCTTGTCCCACATGGTGCCCAGCCGGGCATGAAAGGTCAGGGTCTGCAAGCGTGCCCGCATCTCGTCCAGGGAGGTGGCCAGGTCCCGCTGGACAAAAAACGCCGCATCCGCGAACCGGGCATTGACCACACTTTCGTTCCCGGCCCGAATGGCGTCGGGAGCCTGACTTGCCAGACCATTGACGACTGTCAGGAAGTGGGGCAGCAACCGGGTCGGATCATCGGCCCGATAGACTGGAAAGTACCGCTGATGCTTGCGCATGACCGTAATCAGAACGGGAACCGGCAGATCCAGATACTGCCGGGGGAAGGTACCGGCCAGCACCCGCGGTGCCTCTACCAGATCCGTGACCTCGGCCAACAGATCCTCCTCCGCCTGGACCATACCGCCCAGGCGGGCGGCGGCCTGCCTGACCTGGCGCAGCACTTCGGCCTGGCGCGCGGTGCGATCCAGGATTACGCCCTGGGATTCCAGCCAGGGCCCGTAGGCGGCGGCATTGGCGATTGCATGGTAGACCGGTGCCGCGTCCTGTCCCGGGTGCCGGGCTTCCTGAAAACGCGGGCCGCGGGTGGCGGCGCGGGCCTCAACACCGGCCCAGGACCATGGCACGGCTACCGCACCCAACAGCGCCACCAACCACCGTACCGGCCGCGGAAAGGCCGTGCCGGACTCATTCCAGCGCATGGTCTTGGACCAACGCAGGTCGTCCAGGACCTGGGTCAGGACTTCCGGCAGCACTGCGATCGTGGCCTGTCCCTTGCGCAATATCCGCGCATACAGATAACCCTCCTGCCGGATCAGGGCCCTGACCGGTACCCCACAGCTGCGGGCAAAGCCCTCGGCTGCCCGGGACGGTGTTCCGTCCGGGTGAAAGGCGGCCTTGAGCGAAGGGCCGCGCCGCCGGATTTCCTCGTCCGCCTGTCGGACCGCCAAGGCCGCCACCTGAATGACCAGACGGCGTACTGTGCCCGCGATCGTGACCGGGCCGTGGGTCAGCCGCTGTTCGGCCAGGCGTCGCGGCACCAGGGCCTGCAACTGCTGCAATCCATGGGCCACTTCCGAGGCGGGCAATTCTTCCAGGCCCACTTCCACCAGCAACGAAGCCGTACCGGCCGCATCGGCCTTGGCAGCCCCGGTCGCGGTCGGCGCGACCGGCCGGCTGGCAACCGGGTCAGCAGCCGGGACCAGGAAAGGATATTCCTGGCGTTCCCGGTCCGCGACATACAGGGTCGCCACAGCCCGGGCCTGCTTGCGCATGTCGCGGAAAAACTGCGCCCGTTCCGTCACGCCAATGGCACCCCGGGCATCCAGCAGGTTGAAATTGTGACTCTGGCGCAGCAGGTAGTCGTAGGCCGGATAGGTCAGACCCTGTTGCAGACAGGCCTCGGCCTCGGCCTGATACAGGCGGTGCAGGGCCTGCAGTCTTTCCACAGAGGCCACGTCGAAGTTGTAACGGCTGTGCTCCAACTCATGGCTGCGGTACAGGTCCGCGTAGGAGTGCTGTCCATCCACATCAATGGACCACACTTCAGCGCGACCCTGCAGAAACATGGCGATGCGTTCCAGGCCATACGTGATCTCCACGCTGACCGGATTCAGCACCTGGCCCCCGGCCTGCTGGAAATAGGTGAACTGCGTAATCTCCTGCCCGTTCAGCCACACTTCCCAGCCCAGGCCCCAGGCCCCCAGGGCAGGGGATTCCCAGTTGTCCTCCACAAAGCGCACGTCATGGGCAGACCGGTCCAGTCCCAGTGCCGCCAGGCTGGCCAGGTACAGTTCCTGCGGATTTCCGGGATCCGGCTTCAGGATGACCTGATATTGCGTATGCATCTGCATGCGATTGGGATTTTCGGCATACCGGCCGTCATCGGCCCGGAAGGAGGGCTCCACATAGCCCACCCTCCAGGGCTCGGGGCCCAGCACCCGCAGGAACGTGGCCGGATTCATGGTGCCGGCACCTACTTTCTCGCCGTGGGGATGCCCGATGGCACAGCCCTGACGGGCCCAGAAGCGATGCAGGTTTTCAATGATGCCTTGCAGGCTCGGCGCAGCGCTCACGATGCCATACCTGTCTGAAAAGAGTGTCACCGGCTGGGGGATCAGCCGACAAAGAAAATCTGGCGAAAGGGCACGGGCACAAAGGTAACGACAAACAGGACCAGCGTGCCGTATCCGATCCAGCGGCGCACGGGATCCAGTTCGGTCACCATATCCAGTGTCACGGCGTGGGTGGATCCCACCACCAGGAACAGAAACCAGACCCAGAACAGCCAATAGGTGTATCCAATGTGTTCCAGGAACGGCACGGCCTCTTGCAGCGGCCGCAATCCGCTGATCCCGAGCACAGTCAGCAATCCCAACGCCGCCAGATTCCACATGCGGGCCCTGAATCCGAACAGCGAGAAGACCACATGTCCCCCGTCCAGGTTCCCGATCGGCAGCAGGTTCAAACCGGTTGCCAGGAGCCCAATCCAGGCGGCAAAGGCCACCTGATTGATCGAAACGTCGCGGCCTGTCGTGAAGTTGGGCAACCATTCTGCAAAAACCAGGTATTTGGCGCCCAGATACAGCAGGCTGTTGCCTTCCAGACCCACAGCCCCGGACCAAAAACTGAGTTCACTGGTCGCGAGGCCCACATAGAGCAGGGGCAGCGCCACCACCAGACCCGCCAGCGGGCCGGCAACTCCCACATCAAACAATTTGCGACGATCCCAAACCGGCTGCCGCAGGCGAATAAAGGCCCCCAACGTACCGAACGAAAGCGGCACCGGAATGAAATAGGGCAGGCTGACAGCAATCCCGTGGTACCGCGCCGCGAAGAAATGGCCGAGTTCATGCATCCCCAGGATCAGCAGCAGCGTGCCGGCGAAGGGCCAGCCGCTGAGCAGCCGTTCCAGATCCCATGGATTTTGCAGCGGGGCTGTGCTGGTGGTCCCGTACCCCGCACCCACCCACATGGTACTGAGGCAGGTCAACAGGAACAGCACGATGTTGATGACCACCCGGGGCGGCCGCGGGCTCGCGGGTGCCGTCACCAGGGAAACCTTGACCGCATTCGGGGCTGCCTGGTCCCGGTCCGGGGCCAGAAAGGGCAGGAGTTGCAGTGCAGCCAGACTTTGCACCCATTTGCCAAACACCTCGTGACTGGCCCTGAAAAGCCGACCGTGCACCTCAATGCCGGTCCGGGCGCTCCGGGGCATCTGGACCGAGTCGATATGCATGTCCTGCCGCAGCACGCGCGCGGCCTGCGTCCAATTCAACTCGTCCCGGGATTGGTCGAAGTCGTCAAATTCGGCAGCCGTTTCATAAGACGAAACGCGTTTTTCAGATTCATTCACGGCAGGAGTTTCCCATTTTGCCCGCACACCCGGTCCGGACCGGAGGTCCCGAGCCCGAGGAGCATTGTACGTCAGACCGGGACCGTCATGGTCGCCCAGCTGCCCGCGGGTGACGATACCGGGCCATGCTCGCCAACAGCTGCAACAGCAGGTGCTTCCAGCTCGGGTCATCCCCCAGCGACAGATGGACTCCGTCACGACGCACCCGAAACGGGGGCCTGCGATCTGCCCGGTCCCCCAGCAGGGGACTCAGGTCCCGGTTCAGATACGCGGTCAGCACCTGCCGTTCTGCCTCAATGTCCGCGCGCGGCTGAATCATCAGGGAGTCCTGCTGATGCGCAATAGACTCGATATCGGCCCGCTCCGCGGCCTGCTTCACCTGGATCAAATACAGCAGGTTCTCGATTTCTTCCGGTACCGCGTCCACGCGGGCACTGACCGAACCAAAGCGATCGATCAGCTCCTGGCGAAATTCGGCGGCATCGCTTTCGCTCTGCAGGCCTGCAATGCGATGATAGAAACGGTACCGGCTTTCGGCATCCTCAATGTACCACTCGGGGATCCGGGCTTCCAGCGGCAGCATGAAGGTGACCGCCGGAGCCAGAGGATCCTGTTTTACTGCGGCCTCCAGACGGGCCTGCTCTGCTGCACTGCGCGTCACCGGGGCCTGGCGCAGCTGCATGGCCGTCACTTCATTGGCCAACATGCGGGAAAAGAGATCCAGACCGATGGTGCCCATGCTGCCACTTTGCCGGGCCCCCAGAATCTCGCCGGCCCCGCGCAGTTGCAAATCACTCATGGCAATGCGGAACCCGGCTCCCAGTTCATCACTGGCTTCCACAATGTGCTGCAAGCGGGCGCGGGCGCCCAGGTTCAGATGCCGACTGTCCGCGTACAGCAAATAGCAATGGCCCCGGCGATGGGACCGGCCCACGCGGCCCCGCAGCTGGTACAGCTGGGCCATGCCAAAGCGATCGGCATTGTGGATGACAATAGTATTGGCGTTGGGAATGTCCAGGCCGTTTTCAATGAGGGTGGTGCACACCAGAATGTCGGTCTCTGCCTGGGAGAAACGCAGCATGGCGTCTTCCAGTTCTTCGCCCTTCATCTGCCCATGGGCAATGTCAATGGAGGCCCCCGGCGCCAGGCGGGCGATTTCGTCTGCCAAACCCACTATGCCCCGCACGCGATCCGTCACGACAAAGGCCTGTCCCGCCCGGCGCAGCTCCCGCTCCAGGGCGCGCCGCACCAGGGTGGCATCGTAGGGGGCACTCACGGTATGCACCGGCATGCGGGTCTCCGGTGGCGTGGTGATGTAGCTGATGTCCCGAATGCCGCTCAGGCCCATGTTCATGGTGCGGGGAATGGGGGTGGCCGACATGGTCAGCACGTTCACGGAGGGCTTGAGCCGCTTGATACGCTCCTTTTGCTTGACCCCGAACCGCTGCTCTTCATCGATCACCAACAGCCCCAGTTCCTTGAACTCCACCTCCCGGGCCAGCAGGGCATGGGTCCCGATCACAATATCCACCTGCCCGGTGGCCAGCGCCGCCTTGATCCGGCGCCGTTCCGCCGGGGCGCGGAGCCGGCTCAACACCTCGATGTGCACCGGCATCTGCTGCATGCGCTGCCGGAATGTGGTGCCATGCTGGTGCGCCAGCACGGTCGTCGGCGCCAGCACCGCCACCTGCCGACCATCCAGCACCACCTTGAAGGCCGCCCGAATGGCGACTTCGGTCTTGCCGAAACCCACATCCCCCACGATCAGCCGATCCATGTGCCGCGGCGCCTCCAGATCGGCCTTGACATCCTGAATGGCCCCCAGCTGGTCTGCGGTCTCTTCAAAGTCGAAACTGAGCTCCAACGCCTGCTGCAGGGCATCGTCACGCCCAATGGGTTTGCCTACGGCCATTTCCCGCTCGGCATAGATGCGCAGCAGATCGTGGGCAATCTGCCGCACCTCTTTGCGCACCTTGGCCTTGGTGGTCGCCCATTTGGTCGAGCCCAATTTGCTGAGCACCGGATTTTCGGCCCCCACATACCGCCCCATACGATTGGCCTGATGCACCGGGACCAGGACCTTGTCGCCCCCCTCAAAGTCCACCTGGATAAATTCGGTATCCAGACCCTTGAGACGCCGGCTGACCAGACCGGCGTAGCAGCCGATGCCGAAATCCACATGCACTACCGGGTCACCCGGGTTGACTTCCGCGAAAAACTGTTCCGGCGTGATGCTGTGGTGGGTGGGGGTGTGCCGGCGCTTGTACGTCTTCTGCAGATCGAAGAGTTCCACGTCGGTGATGATCTGCAGCATCGACGGCCCCGGTTCGGCGAAATCGGGGGGCTCGGGCCCGACGGTGAATCCCCCGTGCAGCGTACCCTCCCATAGTTGCACCCCACCGGGCGGGTAGGAGGCATTGGGGTCCCAGCCCGCAATGCGTTCGGGGTACATATCCACCGCTTCCAGCATGTCGACGACCTTGGCGGCCCACTGGGAAACAATGACGACGCGGGTACCGGCCCGGGCTGTGGCCTTGATCTGGGCGGGACGGGCCATCTGGGCGGTCTGTTGCAGGTTGAGACCTTTGAAGTAGCGGCCTACCCCGAGCCCATCGGACGCTTTGCGTCCTTCCAGCGCGCCATGGCCCAACAGGATAGGGTGCCGCGCGGCGATGCGTTCCATGATTTCGTCGTAGGAAAAGAAAGCCGCGGCGAACTGGCGCGGCAGGTCGCCGCTACGCAGCAGCTCGGCCTGCAGTTCTGCCGTCTTGCGTTCCACGGCGCGCAGGGCCTGTTCACAATCGGCGCCGTCGTCGAGCAGCAGTAGTCCGTCCGGTCCCAGATAGTCCAACAGGCAGCCGGGTTCAGCATACAGGTACGGCAGGTACCACTCAATCTCCGGGAAACTCTCCTGGCAGGACAGCTTTTCCACTTCCTCGGCGATGCTCTGCTGCAAAAAGAGCTGCAGTTCCGGATCCTGCAAGGGTCCGCGCAGATGGGGATCCATTTGCAGCAGTGCCCGGGCCTGCGCAGTCTCAAGCCCGACCCGGGCCAGCAGCTCCGGACCTTGTCGGGCCAACGCTTCGCTGGCAGGGCCAATGTCCACGGCCGTCAGGGTGCCCGTACTGCGTTGCGTCTGCGGATCAAAAGAGCGCAGGGTCTCTATCTCGTCCCCCAGGAAGTCAAAGCGCACAGGGTACAGGAGATTGGCCGGCCAGATGTCCAGAATGCTGCCGCGCCGGGCGAAAGTGCCCGCACTTTCCACGTTGGGCCGGGCCGTGTACCCGGCTGCCACCCAAAATCGGATCATCTGGCTCATCGGGTGGGATTCGCCCACGCGGTAGGACTGCAGCGATGCGGCAAGGTAGGCGGGAGGCAGGGTTTTCTGCAGCAGGGCAGTCACGCTGCTGACTACAAGGCACGATGCCGGATCGGAACGCAGCAGGGCGGCGAGGGCCGTCAGGCGACTTTGCCGGGTCTGGCCGGTCCAGGGAATGCGCTCAAAGGCGCGGGCGTCCGGTTTGGCGAAGTAGTGAATGCCCGCGGCAGCCGTCTGGCCGGTCCACTGGCGTACTTCCTGCACCAGCAGATCCGCCCGATCTTCGTCGGCCACCACCACCAGGCAATTGCGCGCCGACTCCTGTCCCAGACAGGACAGGAGAAACGAGTGGGCCGCCGCGGGTACTCCCTGGGGCTCCGTTTCGCTTCCGGCAGGCACCATCAAGGATCGCACTGCTTGCCGGAAGCGGCGCCAATGGACTTCGGTGGACTCCATCAAGGCTTGCAATTGTAATGATTCATGGCAGCCTCCATGCCATGACGCAGCCAGTATACAACTGCCTCCCCCACACGGACTTTAAGTGGTGTCACGGACTCTGTCTGTGCCGCGCGGGAAAAGCGGCGCAACACGTAGGCCGCGGGGTCCATACGCCCGGGCGGCCGTCCCACGCCCACGGCCAGCCGCGGGAATTGTGAGGTTTCCAAATGATGGATAATGGACCGCATACCATTGTGGCCTCCCGTCCCTCCCGCGGGCCGAAACCGCAACTGGCCCAAAGGCAGATCCATGTGGTCCCACACGACCAGCAAGCGGGCCGGTTCCACGTTGCGGGCTTCCAGCAGACTCCGGACACTCCGGCCGCATTCGTTCATGTACAGGACCGGCCGGGCCAGATGCAGCACCAGGGCCACCTCCCGGTCTGGCGTTGTCCCGGCGGCGCTGACCGGCAGGCGGACCATATTCCAAAAGGCCCGATGACTGCGTTTGCCGAGCTTGACCCCCAGTTCGGTGGCCAGCAGCTCGACGCTTTCCGCGCCGATGTTGTGGGGAGTCTGATCATACCGGGAACCGGGATTGCCCAGGCCCACGACCAGATAGCGCTGCGCTGCAGGGGACGTCATACAGACCCGTGTCACCGGGGGGAGCGACCGCGCCGCAGCAGCCACACGAGCAGGGCCTTAAGCACAAAATAGACCAGTACCAGGCCACCGATGGCGGCACTGAGCCGGGCGCCGCGTTCCAGGTAGCCCCACAGGCTGGCCGGCCGGACACGGAGCGTCAGGCGATCCAAGGCATCCCGCAACTCGCTGTCGGGACCCGCACGGCTTCCGGGCCCCGCCCCACTGGCACTCGCCAGTTCCCCGACATGGGCCCGGTCGGCGAGAGCAAAGCGGACGCTGGTCTCGATTACGGGCCGGTTCGTGAAATGGGCCGTGAGCCGGATTTCATAATCTCCAGGGGTCAAATTGAGACCGGACCAGACGCCCAGCACCCCGGATGCCACCGGACGCCCGCCCCCACCAAAGTAAATGAATTCGCGTTCCGTGCCCACCGGGCGGTAATGCAGATCATAGCGACTGAAGCCCGGTCCCCCTACTGTGCCGCGGATTTCGGCCTCCCCGACTATGGTCTGGCCTGCCCCGGGCAGGGTCAACACTGCAGTCGCTGCGGACTGGGCCCGCGCTCGGTTTGCTCCCATGGACAGAACCAAGACGGCAATTAGAACAACGCCAAGGCCTCGAAGGGTATGGCGCAGAACCAACACGCGCGCAGAATCTGCCTGCAAAGAGGCACTCAAGGTCGAGTCTGACCTCAGAGAGTGTAGGAAAAGATCATACCAAGCGGCGTATCATGAAGTGCGGCATCGCCAAGCGGGTCTAGGCTGCCCTTGTAGCGGGGCAGTACCACCAAGCTCTGCGCATTCCAGACTTTCGGATTCCAGATTGACACTCTCATGACCTCCAGCACTGTTTATTGGAAACGTAGAGCTTCTGCAGGTGTGGCTTTACGAGCACGTAGTGCAGGATAGATCCCAGCCAGAAGCCCTATACCTATGCTAATGAAGAGAGCCAGCACCACAATGTCAAACCCAAGGACAGCCGGGATATCAGCGACCCGCAACAAGACAATTCCATATGCGCATGCTGATAGACCGACCACGCCTCCCAAGGTACAGAGAATTATGCTTTCCAGAAGAAACATCATTGAAATATCGAATGGATTTGCTCCTACAGAATAGCGAATCCCAATCTCACGAGTGCGTTCCCCCAGACTTACTAACATTATATTTGTGACACCTACGCCACCTACGAAAAGGCTTATGGCCGCAATGGCAGCCAAAGCGATAGAAAGAGAACTCGTAATTTCATTCAATGCCTGACGTTCAGCCACAGCACTCTCGATCTCGAAATTGTCGTGGTCCAGAGGGCCAACATCCCTCTGCAGCCTTAAAAAGGCTGCAATGGCTTGCCGCTTGGCTTCCACTTCTTGAGCAACGGAAAGGCGAACATGTATCTCGTCTACCAATGGTTGACCGCTGGTGGTGGTCATACCCAGAAGACGCCTCTGAACAGTCATGAAGGGCAATATAATACTTCTGTCGTCCCTGGTTCCAGTTGGAGACAGGACTCCAACTACCTGGATTTGCTTTCCATTTGTCTTTAGATAGGTGCCCAAGGGGTATTCGCCCTGAGCGAACAGTTCATTAGCGAGTGCAGAACCCAGCACTGCTACCAAACGCATCTCAGTGTTGTCGTCAGAACTAATGAATTCTCCCATTGCTATCTGTTGGTTCCGACCTCTGAGATATTCGGGTGTTACACCAAGTATTGTAATCCAAACACTTTGTCCTTTTCTTTGGATATTAGTGGTTGCCCTAGCAATGGGTACAACCTCAGCCAGTCCCAAAGCGCTTCCGTTTTGTACCAGAGCTATGTAGTTTTCCCATTTCAGTTCGTACAGTTCGTGATCAAGGGTGGGGGCATCTTGAGGCTGTTTACCCCTAATTACCAATTCGGTCACTCCAGTTTGCGAGAATTGACGATTGATTTCCTCCTGTACACCGCGGCCTAGTGCTACCATCGTTATAGTGGAGGCAACACCAATAGCAATCCCGAGTATTATCAAGCCGCTTCGAATTCGGTGTTGCAAGAGAGTGTCAAATGAGGAGTGCAGATAGTTATTGAAAAGCACGATTTCCCCAAGTCAAGACAGATTTCTCTTTTCCTGAATCAAAGATCAAGATCGCCAGTGGTAAGTGACATGCAGTTGTGAATAAGATAAAGTCTCCGGGAAACAACGTCCCAGACGTAGTACAGGCTTCTTGGATTGATGGCAACAGGCGATCAACCCCGCTATCAGATTCACCAGGAAGTGCATAGGCCTCCGGTGGCGGGTGTGCTCTCCCCTGCGCGATGTTGGTGAGTGGGTTGTGGATCGACTTGATGATGGCGCGCTGCCGGAGAAGCACCTTACATGCTCTGTCAAGGACCCTGCACCCCGAAAACTCGCTGCTACCCTAGCCCGTCTACCGCTGCTCTGCTCCAGGCTCTCCGCAGTCACTGGAGCATGGAAAACTCACTGCACTGGGTTGGAATATCACCTTGAGGGAAGCACAAGCTGAATACGGCCAAGACACGCCGCACAGAACCGGGCCTTGCTGTTGCTGTGCTACTGGGCCCTCAACTGGCTTCGCAGCGCCTCGTCGAGGCCGCCCGTTATCGTCAGACTAGTAGCAATCTCCATGTGTTGGCCCAACAGGATGCGACAGCCCTGAGAGACAGGACACTCGATCGAGTCAGGGGCACTCCCATGTAACTTCTGCTGTGTGCGCCCCCGCCAGTAGTGCCTCGGTTATTTTGGGGTCAATTTCCTCCCGTCCTTGCGATTCGGCACATTTACGAAGACCTTCAAGAGTACTCTCACTACCAATTTCCCGGATCTTCGTCGCTGTGATGAGCTTTCCATCTTGGTCATACAGTAGGTGGGTTTCTGTGTATCCAACAAACGGAAGTCGGTCCCAAACTTTGCTGTCATTCAAGCTAACCAAAAAAAACGGAATGAAAAGCAGCACCAATAACAGAATTCCAATGAAAACGAAACGCAGGTTCCGGCGGGCTAATAACGAATTCATTGTATAGAGTCCATGTTGTGATTTGAGACACACTGTACAGTCAACCAACCGAACTCCTATGCCAACCTGATTTTAACACGGCTTATGTGGACTTACAGGGGATGAGCGGTATACGTCTGGACATCAATGCCCAAGCCGCGGCGCAGGAGATGCTTGAGGGTAGGGCGGGTCCTCTGGACGATGACATGCGTGGTCAATCCCAGGACGGTCTTGCGCCGCAGGCACTCCAGGTTGCGCCCGGTGTTCCGCACTGCGCCTGTGGCCCGTCGGCCTCCAGCAGGAAGCCCTTGTCGCCGATCACATCGCGAGACCAGAGGACGGACAGCACCGTTGCAGCGGCAGCGCGCTCGTCGATGTAGGCGGGCACGCGCTCACAGGCCCCCGGGAGCCCCGCCCTCACAGGTGTAGGTATGGCCTCCAACGGCTTTCCACCGGAGGGTATGTGGGTGAACGTCGAAAAGGGCAAAACGCAGGGCTTGCCGGCACCATGAGGGTGTTCAAACCAGTGCGGCGCCGGAGCCTCGCTCTGCGTCTTGCGCCTCCAGACCGTCAGATGCGACAGGAGTTGCCACAGCAGCTGCCCGCGCTGAATAGGGGCTGGGCACCTCCGTTTGCCCTACCGCAGGCGCACGCCCCGAGCTGGATACCCGTCGTCTACCCGCGTATCCACCATCGTTGCCACCTCCACAAAGGATATACGGACCATGGGGAAGACCTCCGAATGGTGGTGCACTTTCTCCATTCTGTGAAGATCTTCCCCTTTGGGTCAATCCTGTAATTCCACAGCATCCGTGTAGTATTAGGGGACTACTTGAGACTTGAGGAAATCCACGACGGCCTGCAATTCTGAATCATTGAGTTCGGTGCCGCCACTGGGGGGCATCAGGTTGCCGGTCCGGTTTTGGGGATCGTCCTGAGACACGCCCTGCAGTATGAGCGTGGCCAGCTGCTGGGAGCTCAGGTCTCTCACCCATTCCGAGGTCTGCAGCGAAGGCGTGAGGCCGGGAATGCCTACACCGTCCCGCCCGTGGCAGGCCGCGCAGTGGTCTCCGAACAGGAGCCTGCCCGGCTCTGCCGGATCCGAAGCGAGCGGCAGGTCAGGAGATGGCGCCAAGGCAGGGACGGAGACGGCCGGAACGGGCTCGACCGCAGGGACGCTGCGGGCCCCGAAGTACACAGCAATCCAGATGATTGCACCCAAGAGCGCGATCCCAGCCACCAGTTGCACAGCTTGTCCATCCACAGTATCCACTCCTTGATGGACAGGAGCAGGCTGGACGAGATACACCGCCATGCCTACCGTAACCAGCATGAAGGCGCACATGGCCAGCAGCGGGATGGTGACGATGCCCCACCAGTCTATGTAGATCAGGCCGCAGGGAACCCCACCGCCACAGGTGTCGGCTGCCGTGAGCAGCGTCGTCTTTTGCAACAGGTAGTGATATGTGGATATGCCTTGCCCCAGCAGCGATCCAAGCAGCACCAGGTACGCGAGAGCACGGTTGCGGGTGATCAGCATGAAGCCCAAGACCGGAGTCAAGGGATACATTGCGATCCGCTGTGCCCAGCACAATGTGCAGGGCGTAAAGTGCCGGATCTGGCTAAAGTACAAGCTGCCCAGCAGGGCTGTCACAGCCACCACAAAGGCTCCCCAGACGGGCCAGCTGTCGCGCAGGGACCAACCTTCCATGCTGTAGCGGGGCAAGAGGTTGCTCAGGACTGCAGCGCGTTGTTCAGAGCCGTCTTGAGAGCATCGTAGTCAGTGGATTCACCTTCGTACTTGACACCATTGATGAGGAGCGTCGGGGTGCCTTGCACGCCAGCAGCCATGCCATTCTGGATGGACCTGTCGATCGCCTGCTGGGTGGTTATGGAGCCCATGCACTCCACGAAGTCGCTCTCCCGAATGCCTAGGGACGAGGCCAGTTCCGTCAGAGATTCAATGGCAAACCGATTGGCGCCGCGTTCGCCAAAGAACATGGTGTCATGGTACACCCAGAATTGATCCGACAGCTCCGTCACGCACTGACCGGCCCGCGCCGCAGCGAAGGAATTGGGGGCGAAGATTTGGAGTGGAAAAAAATGGTAGACAAATTTCACCTGTCCGGTCAGGACAAAGTCTTCCACCAGCCTGTCCTTGCTGGCCTGATTGAATTCGCCGCAGTGGGGACACAGGAAGTCCTCCCAGGCATCCAGCACAACCGGAGCATTGGGGTCCCCCAGCTCGTTGCCGTTAATCCATTCGGCAGGAATGGCATCGTAGGCATCGACGTCGACCTGGGTGCGCTCGGAAGCCACCATGAAGACGATCAGGAGCACGATCAGTACTGCGCCCGTTCCCACAATCCAGAGGCCAATCTTGCTGTTGCGGGACCTTGTTGCCTCAGACATGGATACAACCTCCTACACCGGAGTGAAAAAGACGAGAACCCGCGATTCCCAACTCGGAATCCCTCGATTCCATATTAGCAAAGCAGACCACCAATGTACGGGTGCGGGTGTGAGACAGACCAGTCGTACACACGGGGCCTCTGGTCGACAGCAACACTGTACAAAGGGCCAGAATCCGATGCAGTCAGAGTGTTAGTATGGAATGACGACTCAGTTGTACAGAAGGAGAGCGCAGATGAACGAGCTGGCGGGATCAGTCGTCGTCATCACGGGTGCCAGCCGCGGCATTGGAGCCGCCACGGCGCGGGCGTTCGCAGCCATAGGCTGCCATGTGGTCCTGGCAGCCCGCTCCACGGCACAAATCTCGACCCTGACGCAGGAGCTGCAGGAGCAGTGGGGCATCAAGGCCTTGGCGGTCACTACCGATGTGCGAGATACAGACCAGGTGGAGGCCCTCATGGCGGCGGCGCAGGATCAGCTGGGCGGCATCGACGTCCTGATCAACAACGCGGGACTGGGGTCCCGCAGTTCCCTGGCCGCAACCTCGGAAGAGGAGATGATCCAACTCTTTGATGTCAATGTGTTTGGACCGGTGCGCGCCATGCGGGCGGCCATCCCTTACCTGCGGCAGCGGGGCGGTGGGACTATTGTCAACATCGGCAGTATCGTCAGTCATCTCGCCTTGCCCGCCGATGGCAAGGCGGCGGTTTCTTCCACGTATTGCGCCACGAAATTTGCCTTGCGCGCCTATACCGTCGCCGCCCGCGCCGAACTACTGGATGCCCGTGTGCACACCATTCTGGCCGTCGTGGGTCTGACCAAGACGGACTTTCAGACGGCCGCATTCAAAGCCCAGGACTCGCCGGAGACCGCTACGACACCCCGGGGCGGCATTCTGGCCGGCATGAAGGGACTGGCCGTATCTCCGGACAAGGTGGCAGAACGGTTGGTCAAGGCTGTACAACGTCAGGAAAACGAGGTTTGTATCAGCTGGTTTGACCGCTTGCTGGTGCAAAAGGTCAGACTGGTGCCCTGCCTGGAAGACTTCCTGGGGCGGATGTACTTGGCATTGGGCAGTGGACACTCTGCCTGGCAGTACTTGCGCGGGCGTGACTTCGCAGTCATGGCCGGCATCCTGATCTTGCTCAGATTGTGCACTCGACGGCTGTGGCGGCGTTAGATCCGGGACCGCCGGCCCCGGCCTCAAGGGGCATCCTGGACTTCAAGACCATACAGGTGGGCCAGCCGACATTCCAGCAATCGCCTTTCACGGACATCGGCCACTGGCGGAGCACCCAGCGTGACTGTGGGCGGCGTGCTGGCCGGTCCCAGGCAAATGCGAGGCTGGAATTCCCGCAACGCCCGGGCATTGCCCCAGAAACTCTCGGCGGCAGTGGCCGAGGACAGCAGCCGACTGCCCCTGTGCGCGACCGGCCGGTGGCCCTCCGCCATGCCCTGCAACAGGCGACGGGCGTCCGCCCGCGACAGTCCGCGCAGCCGGAGCAGAATCCAGGGGTCCGCTGCTATCATCCAGCCGACTTCGACCAGCACGCCCAGGCCATACGGACAAGGCTCTTGCCCGGAAGGCGGCGCCGCCCGGAACTGGACATCCTGCAGCCCCCGCGGGAACAGAGGCCAGTCCGGACGCGCAAGTAACGTGGGCAAAGCGCGATCCAGGCGAACCAGCAGACTGCGACCTGTTTCCGGCGCGGCCTGCCAGACCTGTGCCAGGCGGGACTCCCAGTCAGAAAGGGAGTCCTGCACCAGGGCCACCTGCACATGTACGGTACCGCCTTGCGGCACCCTGATCCGGGCCTGTATCCGTCCGTCCCCCTCTTCCAGCGCCGTGATCTCCAACTCCCGCGCGCGGGCCCGCGCGAATTCCTGCAGCACCGGGTTGCCTGCAAAAAGCGCCTCTTCCCAACGGCTGTGCCAGTCCGTGATCATGTATTTCCTCCGACTACTCTATGCGGCCAGTTCAGTTTGGGCCTGCGGCAAAGCCAGCAACTCGAAGAGCCGCTCATTGGACAGCTCTGTCAGCCAGGCTTCGCCGCTGCCCAAGACCTCTTCGACCAGCCGAATCTTGCTGCGGATGAGGTGGTCCACGTGTTCCTCGATGGTGCCGGCCACCATGAATCGGTACACCTGAACACGGCGCGTTTGACCAATACGATAGGCCCGGTCCGTCGCCTGTTGCTCCACTGCCGGATTCCACCAGCGATCATAGTGATATACCTGGTTGGCGGCTGTCAGGTTGATGCCCACGCCACCCGTGCGCAGGCTGAGCAGCAGGACAGGCACCTCCGGTCCTCCCTGCTGGAAGCGATCCACCATGGCCTGGCGGCGCGGCAAGTCCACGCCACCGTGCAGGAAGTCCGCCTGTATGCCCAGCTGTTCCTGCAGGTGCCGCTGCAGGAATTTGCCCATGCGGACAAAAGTCGTGAAGATGAGGGCCTTGTTCCGATTGTCCAGGGCCTCTCCCAGCATCTCCGTGAGGCGGTCCAGTTTGCCGCTGCGGCGCCGCAATTCCGTGTTGTCTTCCTGCAACAGGGCCGGATGGTTCGTAATCTTCTTGAGGGTGGTAATGAGGGCCAGAATGGTGCCGCGACGGCGGATGCCCTCCAGAGTGTCCAGACCCGCCCGCGCGCCGGAGACGGCCCGGGCATAGAGCAGGGTCTGTTCCGGGGTCAGATCGCACGTCACGGTGATCTCCTGCTTCTCCGGCAATTCCGAGATGACCTCGGGATCGGACTTGAGACGGCGCAGCACGAAGGGTTGCACGATCGTTTTGAGATGCTCCCGCCGCTCGGCATCGTCCTGATCTTCGATGGGGCGCATATAGCGGCGGAAAAAGGCGGCCTGGGAACCCAGGTAGCCGCGGTTCACGAAATCCAGCACGCTCCAGAGTTCAGAAAGCCGATTTTCAATGGGGGTGCCGGTCAGGGCGATCTTGTGCTGTCCCGCAAAGGAGCGGATGGCCTGGGCCTGTTGCGTGGCCGCGTTCTTGATATTCTGGGCTTCGTCCACGACCAGACTATGCCAGGACACATTGCGCAGCATCTCCTGATCCACGCGGGCCGTGCCGAAGCTGGTCAGGATCACATCATACCGATCCAGTTCGGCCCCAAAGCGCGGGGCGGCGGCGCGGCGCGGGCCGTGGTGCACATGCGACCGCAACTGCGGGGCGAAGCGGGCAATTTCGCGCTGCCAGTTGCGCAATACGCTGGTGGGACAGATCAGCAGCCGGGACAGCCGGGCGGGGGTAGTCCGGGCCTGCTCCTGGGCCAGAAACAGGGCGATGGTCTGCACAGTCTTGCCCAGCCCCATGTCGTCCGCCAGACACGCGCCTAGCCCCACCTTGTGCAGATACCAGAGCCAGGCCAGACCGCGTTTCTGGTAGGGACGCAAACTGCCTACAAAGCCCGGAGGTTCATCCAGACTTTCATCCCGGGTGACAGATTGCAGGCCCTGCCAGATCCTGTGCAGCCTCCCGGCCGGCGTCTCCATATGGACCGGCAGGGTCGGCAGTTCCTGCCGGTCCGTGCCGGCAATATCGGACCAGGTCCAGGGGTTGGGTGCGACGTGCGGCCGGGAATGTTCCTGCAGCAAGCGCAGGGCCTGAAACAGGCTGACCTGGTGTTCCCGATTCTGATGCGCCAAACTGAGACGGGCCGCTTCAATCTGCTGCCGGTTGACATGCAGCCATTGGTCATTCATGTACACCAGCGGCGACTGCGCATGGGCCAAATTCCGGACCTGACCGGGGGCCAGCACTTTATCTCCCAGAGCCAACTGCCACTCCAGGGCAAAAGCTTCCTGGTCCGTCGGCTCCACGTCCCGGCCCAGTGCCGCCATGGACTTGCGGCCCTCCCGCAATTGCATCACCAGCCGCAGGTCCTCACGGGACTGCGGGTTCCACCACACCGGCAGCATGGTCCTGAACCCGGCCGCCTCCAGCAAGGCGGCCCCGCCATCCAGAAACGCAAAGGCCTCCGTCAGCGTCAGGGACAACGCAGTAGGCTGGGCTGTGTCAACAACACGGTGCAGCGGCGACCACAAGCGACTGGCGACCCGCAGACCCGCCAAAAGGAGCAGGCCGGGACCGGTTGCAGTCTCGGATCCCAAGGTCCGCAAATCGGACTCCGCCGCCGTCTGCCAAAGTTCCGACGATTTCAGATATTTGGCGTGGGGGCCCAGTTGCACGCCAAATTCCAGGGTCCAGAGTGCATCGGTCTGATCAGCTTCTGCGGGAGACGGAGCGTGCAGCTCGAAGACCACCTGGGCCTGCGTCTGATCGAAGTGGGCAGCCCGCGAAATCCAGCCCTGCCATTGATGCCGGAATTCCTGTTGCAGGGCCGCCGGGACACGGGCGATGTCTACTGCTTCTCCGCCCAAGAGCCGGCGCCACAGATCGCCTGCCGCGGACCAGATGGGCGGGACAGCGCCATTGCGCCGCAAGGCAGCAGCCGGTCGATCCGCCATGCGCCGGCGCATCAGTACGTTCACGGCCGCATCCAGAAAGTCGTGCAACAGCCGGGATCTTTCCACTTGACTTTCCCGGTTGGGTGCGTATTCAAGGTTGACCGCCGGCATGAGAGTCAGCAGGCGTTGGAGGCGGGCCTCCAAATCAGGGTCCCCCCGCCACATCCGCCAGTCCAACAACAGGGTTCCGTCTCGCGTTCGCAGGGCGGGCAACACGCACCCGCTGTCCACCAGAGCGGTGGCAAATTGCCAGGCTACACACCAAAAGAGCGTATCGGTGCTTAGTTGGAAACCGGGATCGACTGTCGGCACAGCAACGCCAGCCCGATCTGGTCCGGCCCCGGTCCTGTCTTCCGCCCGTGTGAGGGTTCCCAGCAGCTGCAGCGCCAGAGAGGTCGGCAAAAGCACGCCGAACACGGGGCGACTCTGCAGGGGCAACTCCGGCTGGGTGGTATGCCCGTTCCCTGCAACCGGCATGTTGACCGCAAATTTGCACAGCCGCATGGCCTTCGGATCCGTGTCCGGCAGGACTTGGCGCAGCTGAAAGCGCAGCATCGCCGGCGGAGCGACAGAGACGGTCCGGGGAGCTTGCGCGTATGCGTCACGGGGGTTCCCTGGCGGCGAGGTTTCGTACCGATTCTGGGCCTGGACTTCGCCCCACGTGAAAAGCGCCCCGGCGGAATCTGCCGGGCGGGGTGCGATCCAGGCAGAACGAAGAAATGTGGGCATGGAGGACGGTGCAGTGGAGATTGCCAGTGGCCGCGGACAGGGCCCGACAGCGCAAACGGTCAGTATATCACCTGGAGTTGACACCCACCACCCAACCCGCAATTTCGTTTGTCATGCTGAGGGCGGCAAGCTTGTTTTGGGACAAGAGACCGACTGTGGCAGGCACCGATCGGAGACCGGCCTGGCCCGGCGAGGCCCCGTCCCCACGGCAGCCGAGTCACGGTCACAGCCGGCTTCCAATCTGTCTCGGGCACGGTGAAGGTATCGGGGTTGTGTCAGGCCACGCGGCACGGGCACTCCGGGCACGGATGCTGTACCCGGAGTGCCCGTGCTCCCGTTGCGGGAACAGTCATGGGCCACCGCAGCCTTCTGGACCCGCGGCAGCTTATAATGCATGACGCTGTGGTCTATCGGTCACAGCGTCATGCAAAGAAAGGGGCATATATGCTGAAGTCGCATTCCTGTGGGGAACTCCGGAAGTTCCATGACCAACAGGAAGTTACCTTGGCGGGCTGGGTGGCAGGGCGCCGTGACCACGGCGGTTTGATCTTCCTGGATCTGTGGGACCGATTTGGCACGACGCAGATTACAGTGGATGCCGAGCGAGATGCGGTGGCGCATGCCGAGGCCACCAAAATCCGTACCGAATACGTGGTACAGGTCCGCGGCACAGTCCAGGACCGTCTGGCAGGGCGGGAGAATCCGGAACTGGCCACAGGCGAGATTGAGGTGGCGGCCTCGGCCGTCCGGATCTTGAATGCGTCTTTGACGCCGCCTTTCTATATTCGCGAAAACACGGACGATACAGATGAAGCCCTGCGGCTCAAGTATCGCTACCTGGACCTGCGCCGTCCCCCCATGATGCGGAATTTGCTGCTGCGGCATGAATTGGTGCGTTTTATGCGCGATTTCCTGTCCGACCGGCAGTTCGTCGAGGTGGAAACGCCGTATCTGCTGAAGAGCACGCCCGAAGGGGCCCGCGATTTTGTTGTGCCCAGCCGCCTGCAACGCGGTCTGTTCTACGCGCTGTTGCAAAGTCCCCAGCAGCTGAAGCAGCTGTTGATGGTGGCCGGCCTGGAAAGATATTTCCAGATCGCCCGCTGTTTTCGGGATGAGGATTTCCGGGCGAACCGTCAACCGGAATTCTCACAACTGGACCTGGAAATGAGTTTCGTGGATCAGCAGGACATTCAGCACCTGTTTGAAGACCTGCTGATCGAGATGACCCGTATCCATTCCCAAAAGCAGATCAAGGAGATTCCCTTTCCCGTGCTGACCTACCGGGAGTGCATGGAACGCTATGGCTCAGACCGCCCCGATCTGCGGTTTGATCTTGAGTTGTTTGACGTCACAGCCGTTCTGGCGGCCTGCGAGTTCCAGGTTTTCCGGCGCGCTATCGCGCAAGGGGGACAGGTGAAAGGCATCCTGTACCCGAATGGCTGCCATCTGTCCCGCAAAGCGCTGGACAGTCTGACAGAGGTGGTGCGGTCAGCCGGCGCGCAGGGACTGGCCTGGATTGGACTGCACACTGCCATCACCGGCGTGGAAGACATTGACGCCCAGGCCATCCGGTCGCAGATTGCCCGATTTCTGACCCCGGCCGAGCTGGCCGGCGTGATTGCCGGCAGCGGGGCACAGCAGGGCGACATGATTCTTCTGGTCGCTGATCAGCCGGCCACCGTCGCGGCCAGCCTCAACCTGCTGCGCTCCGAAGTGGCACACCGCGCCAGCCTCATTGACCCGCATCTTTTCGCTTTCTGCTGGGTCACGGAATTCCCGCTCCTGGAGCGTGATCAGGACACCGGCCACTGGACAGCGGTACATCATCCCTTCAGCAGCGCCATGGACGAGGATTGGGAGCTGCTGGCCACTGATCCGGGCGCAGTGCGGGCCAAGGCGTACGATGTCGTGCTCAATGGTTGGGAACTGGCCGGAGGCAGTATCCGGATCCATGACCGGGCCAAACAGATGGCCCTCTTCCACCAGTTGAACCTGAGCGCGGCAGAAATTCAATCCGAATTCGGGCATCTGCTGGAAGCCTTCCAGTACGGGGCACCACCCCACGGCGGCATTGCCATGGGCCTCGACCGGCTGGCGGCCCTGTTTGCCGACACCGCCAATATTCGGGATGTGATGGCCTTTCCCAAGTCTTCCGGGGGATCCGACCTGATGGTTGAAGCACCCTCAAAACTGGAGGATGAAAAGCTGATGGAACTGGGTCTGGAAGTGATCGCAGAGCCGTAAGCCCCGTCCTGCGCTCCCGCCAGCTTGCTCATGGTGACCTGCGGAGGCAGACGGTACAGGCCAAGGCGAGACTCTACAGAGCCGCCCGGGTCAGACGGGTCCAGAACCGCAGGTACGGGCACACGACGCCCATATAGTGGTCCCAGCTACCCGGTGCCGGATCCCGGACGGCCGGCAATTCCTCGCTCAGGCATTCCAGGACGAAGCCGGACCGGTACAGGGCCCTGGTCACCGTACCGAAGGTATGCACCCAACTGCGCGGATGATCCACCGAGACCTGCTCGCCGTTCTTCCGGTCCACCACCCACTGATCCGTGCCGAAGACTGCTTTGAGATCCACTTCCTGATCCCGGTACAGGTGGAGCAAGCCGTAGCCGAACCCGGCCTCAAATCTGTCCTCGGGCACCAGCTGGGTGAACGGATTGTGCATGTCCACGCGATACTGGCCCCCGGGGCGCAGCACCCGCGCCACTTCCCGGAACACCTCCCCCACATCCGGCACGAAGTTGATGGAATGCGGATGATAGACGATGTCGAAGGTGCGGGCGGGAAAACGGGACAGATCCCGCATGTCCCCGTGCTCCAGCCGGATGGCATAGCCATGGACCGCCGCGGCTTCCTGCTCCCGCCGCAGTTGCTCCGTGGACAAGTCCAGGACCGTGACCCGGGCCCCGAGCCAGGCAAAACAGGCCCCTTGCTGGCCCCCGCCCCCGGCCAGCACCAGCACTGCGCGGTCTACCGGATTGTCCAGCAGGCCATCGCTGTCCAGAAAGGTGCGACACTGGGCCTCGTCCAATTCCAGGAAAGGCCTTGCATACAGGACACCGGCTTTGGACAGCGCATCCCAACGGGGCTGATTGTCCCGCGCGACCTGTGGGTCCGACGGGGCAGAGGCAGAAGGCAACGGCGTCATGCGGATAACTCGCTTTTCTCTGGAGGAGGGACGGTCCGGCGCCCGGCCGACCTGCGCAACCCGGCCGACTCGGATCGGCAGTGCCAGAAGGTCTTTTGGGCCTCTATTGAGAATCAGGCAGGGATCAAGTATATTGGGACCCAACCCTACATGGCCCGTGATCAATCAGGCATATTGTTAAACCAGCGACACTCCCAAGCGGAACATTGTGATGCGGTGTGATACGGTCAGCCTAACATATCAGGTCAGACTTCGGCACCCAGCAAGTTCCCACCTGTGACAAACGGGTTTAAACAATCTGGTTACACGGCCATGGTGGGGTTTCCGGTTGCCAACACCCGCGACTTGCGGATCGGATACAGGGCTTTTTTGCTGTCCCCGTGCTCTGTCACACACTCACGCTATCTCCATGGCTCTAACCCGCATCCGGGTCGCCGATGAGACCTGGGCTTTTACCAGTGAACTCTATGCCCGGGTCAACGCCGGCCTGGTCGTGACCCGTCAGGGGGGTGTCCTGATCGACACTCTGCCGTTTCCTGCGGAAACGCGCCAGATGCGGAGCTATGTCGACCGGTTGTGTGAAGCCGGGGTCAAGTGCGTGGTGGTCACCCAGTCCGCGGCCGACCATGTCTACGGCTCCTATCTTTTCCCGGAGGCCGAATTGCTGGCGCACGAACTGACCCGGGCACGGCTGCAGAAGTCCGGAGCCCAGATGCTGCGCCAGGCCAAGGCGGATACGCCGGCCCTGCAGGAAGTGCAATTGCGACTGCCGCGCGTGGTTTTCAACGAGGAAGTGGTAGTCCGGCTCGGCAACAAATCGGTCCATGTCATGCATGCTCCCGGCCCGGCCCCGGACACCTGCGTCGTCCATATTCCCGAAGAGAAAGTGCTCTTCACGGGGGACTTGATGATGCATATCCCCATGATTGCGCAGACCCAGTGCGACATCAATACATACAAGGAATCGCTGGGCAAGCTGCACGACCTCAACCTGGAAGTGATTGTGCAGGGTCACGGTGATATTCTGTTGCGGGGCGAGATCACCAGCAGCATTGATACCACCATCCATTACCTGACCTCCATTGTGGACTGGGCCCAGGAAACCGCGGCGCGGCGCGGGACCATCGCCGATCTGTCCCGGAAGGGTCCCACCGATTTCGGTGTTTCCATGATTCCCATGGGCGAAATGGTGACTGCCATTCATCAAGCCAATCTGCACCATTTGTGGCGCACGTACAATCCCAGGGCCCGACGCAACCGCGGCAGAACGGGAGCTGCCCGCAAAAAGGCATAGCCTCTTGCGGGCAAAGCATCCCGCCCCCGTACCGGGAATCATGACCCGCCTGGAACTGAATCAGTCGCGCCTGGATACTTATGTAAAGTGTGAGAGGCGCTTTTTTCTGCAATACATTCAGGATGAACATGTGCCCGCGCGCACCCCTCTGCTCACCCCCGGGCAGGAGGAGAGGGCAAAACAAGGAGAGCTCTTTCACCAATACGTGGAAAGAGCCCTGCGCGGTCTGCCGACAGAGTCTCTTCTGCAACTGGCGCCCGATCCCATTGATCGCTGGGTTGAGGCGGCTCTACGCTTTATAGCCCAGCTGCCTACTGGGCCTCGTCTTGTGGAATTCACCTTGTCTGTGCCATTCCGCGAGACCTTGCTGACCGCCAAATACGATTTGCTGGTGCCGCGCGGCGAAAAGGCCGTAATCATAGATTGGAAAACGGCGGGAAGGCCCGATTCAACGACCCGCTGGCACCAGGACATGCAGCACGTGGTGTTCCCGTTCGTACTGGCGGAAGCGGCCCCTGACATGGGCTGGAACCGGATTACTCCGAACGACATCGAATTCATTTACTGGTTTGCGGTCGCGCCCGAAAAGCCTCTGCGGTTTCCCTACACTGTGGCGCAGCACCGGCGGAATCGGGAATTCCTGGAACACCAAATTGCCGACATATTGGAGAAGTCGGGCTCCGAGAACAGATTTCTGCAGGTAGCAGACACTCCAGGAAATCGGGAATCGCTGTGCAGCCATTGCGCTTTCATGTTTCACTGCGAAAGAGGTAACAACCCAAAATCGGTGCGGGATTTGTCCAACGTCTTCCTGGAAGCGGAACGGGACCGGATTGCCTCCACAGATGCCGATCTGGATCATTACGAGGTCTCCTTTTAGGAGTGACACGACCAGCCTAAGCGACACTACAGGGACACTACAGGCCGCGAGGATTTGCAATGCCTGTAGCCTTGCAGGCAAGTCCCTGGGGCTCGCAACAATCCACTGTTTCATGACTCTGCTCAAGACATATATGGCTCGTGTAGCAAGTGTTCCCTTCATGCAGAAGGTCTGTCCTGTTGCCCGGTTCTGACGCACAGAACCTTCTTATGGTTGATGTGGAATCAAACTCGACTTTGTACAAAATAGAATGGGGAGGATTTAAGGAGGGACAGGATGGCACCATGGGGCCCCAAGTCTTACCGAGGTCCCTCATGCTCACCCTGTCTTTCGTCATTGCGGCCGTGTACGGTCTCTCTTTCAGGCTCCGACCGAGATCTTCCAACAGATACCCTGCTGGCTCCAAGCGGGCGCACCGTGTTCCCCACGCGGTATACGCTGCTGGGACTGCACGAAGAGTGCCATTGTGCCGTGTACCTCCCAATGCTCCACTGGGCACGCAAGTCCCTGCGCGCAGCTCACCGCCCGCGGCCCCGGATTGCCACCCAGGACATCTCTCGGGACGGGGTGACTCTTCCACGCGGTCAGCGTCACCGCCCAGGTGCCCAGCGCGGATGCCTCGGAGCGCGTGGTGCCGCTGTAGAACGAAGTGACGCGTAGGCGGTAACCGTCGGGGGCGACGGTGCTACCGTTCAGCAGTGTTGGCTTGAGCACGGCCACCATCGGTGAGCCGGTCACGGCGCCGCTGTAGGTGCCGGCGGGCAGCTGGCGCGGTGCCTGCCGCAGGGCCTCCCCATAGTAACCGCCGCCGGCAGAGACCGCGTTACGGTGCAGGCCGAGACGCCGCCGCAGTGGAAGTTCCGCCTGGACCGGTGAGGACAGGCCCACCGCGCACAGTAGCGCCAGGACCAGGACGGCCAGGGCCAAGGGCAGGCGCCAGGACCGGTCCTGGGCCGCGCGATGCGGCAAGTCCTGTATACAGCGGGCAAGTCAGTCTTGAGGTGGTCCACAGCCCGTATGGGCATGACTCTGCATAACCGGGTGGTACGCTCCAGGACGTAGGGTCGCTGCCCCATGAAATTATGCAGAAAACGGGTCAGCATGTAATCTGCAGAGCAGATCCCGATTTGCCCGGGCAGAATACCGACCAAGGAAGCCAGTCCATGAAAGTGACCACGGAAGAAGCTGCGGGGGCCATGATTGCCAAAGTGGAAGGGCGTGTGGACAGCTCCAACGCCCAGGCATTCGCAGACGCGTTGGAAACGGCCTTTGGCGAAAGCGATCAGGCGGCCGCCATTGTCGACTGTGAGACCTTGACCTATATCAGCAGTGCCGGGCTCCGCATCATCCTGTTGACTGCCAGGTCTCTGCAGCAGCAAGACAGAGCCTTCAAGATCTGCTCTCTGACCGGCTCCATTGGCGAGCTTTTTGCCATCAGCGGATTCGACAAAATCATTCAGGTCTACCCCGCGCGGGCCGAGGCACTGGCCTCTTTGGAAAGCTAGGAGAGTCCCGGCCCCGCGCGTCCAGACAAGCGGCACGGGAGGAAGCTCCCAATCCGATTGCCATCATAGGCTCCGGCCCATGTCCCCGATGTCGGATCCCCGGTTGATATCTCTGCCGGACGGGTTGGCGATGATCCTGCCAAGGAGCCTTGGGCCTGTCGCTCCCCGGCGAGCGGGTCAAGGCATCGATTCGGAAACCGGGTGCATGCGAAAATCGCAAGAGCAGCGGCGTGGCGGCTCGCCCGCAGACAAATCAACTTAAGCACTGGTACGACAGCATACAATTATGGAAAGTCAAAGTTCCTGGACCGTACGACCGCAACCTGAAGTGCCAGCCGAGGTAGTCGAAGCCTGTGCCGGTCACGTTCATCTGGCCGCGGCCTTGGTGCAACGCGGGATAAGGACTTTCGCCGCTGCCCAGGCCTTTCTGGATCCGACCCACTACGTGCCGTCACCCGCCCATGAACTGGCGGGAGTCCGGGAAGGGGCGGAGCTGCTGCACTCCGCCCTGGAACGCGGCCAAAGGATCCTGATTTGGGGCGACTTCGACGCCGATGGACAGACCAGCACCGCCCTCTTGGCATCCGGCCTGAAACAGCTGGCCCGGCACGAAGATCTGGTGCATTGGCATGTTCCGCACCGTATCCGGGACAACCACGGCATCCAGGCTGACCGCCTGCAGCAATTCCTGGATAATCCGGATTGGCAACCCGAGCTGCTTGTGACCTGCGACACCGGCATTGATGCCGTAGAGGGATTGGCGTTGGCCCGCGCTGCGGGCCTCACGATCATCGTGACGGACCATCACGATTTGCCCGCCAATTTTGGTGCATTCACACCCGGTGCCAATGTGGCCGGGGATCCGGGACTCTCTTCCCAAGACGGAAGCAGCATTCGTTCCCTGGTGGATGTCATTGTCAATCCCAAGCTGATGCTCCCCACCCACCCGCAGGCAGCTTTGCCGGGAGTTGGCGTGACATTTCTGCTGATGCTGGAACTCTATACGCGGCTGGGCCGGGCCGCAGAGGCGACCGCCTTTCTGGACCTGGTGGCCATTGGCATCGTGGCCGATGTGGCAGAGCAGACCGCCGATACCCGCTATTGGCTGCAGCGGGGCATGTCGGCGCTCAACCAAACCGCACGCGTAGGGGTGCACGCGCTCCTGCATGCCTCACGGGCCCATCTGGGATCCCTCCGCACGGAAGACATTGCCTTTTCGATTGCCCCCAAGATGAACGCGGCCGGCCGCCTGGCGGATGCGTCCCTGACCATCGAACTGCTCCTGACGTCCGACCCCGGCAGAGCCGCCACTTTGGCCGCCACCCTGCACGATCTGAACGAAGAGCGGAAAATCCTGACAACTCAGATGTTTGACGAGGCCATGGCGCAGCTGGAGCGCAATCCGAACCTGCAAGGCCAGCATTCCATCGTGCTGGCCCACAAAAGCTGGCATCCCGGCATCCTGGGCCTGGTGGCCAGCCGCATCGCGGAAATGTATGGCTCTCCTGTGGTGCTGCTGCAGATCCAGAATGACAATATAGCCCGCGGCAGTGCCCGCAGTGTGGAAGGCGTGGACATTGGGGCGGCCCTGGTGGATTGTCAGGAATGGCTGCACACCAGCGGGGGCCATGCCCAGGCAGCCGGTCTGTCCCTGGCCCCCGGCAAACTGTCCGCCTTCCGTCAGGCGTTGGACCAGGCTGTGGCGCGCCACACGGAAAATGCCTCCGGCACGCTGGTAGCAGATCGGAAGCTGGCGTTGCGGGAGATCGACAGGCAGTTATGGTCTCAGCTGCAGAGACTGGAGCCTACAGGCAAGGGCAATCCCGAATTTCTGGGCTTGTCCACCAACCTGACCGTAGAGAACTGGCGCCGGATCGGCCGCGGACAAAGTACCATGCGCCGGTTTCAAGTCCGGCAGAGCGGCCATGCCTTCCCCCTGTCTGCCGTGTGGTTCCGGTGTCCGTTGCAGCAGGCTCCCGCAGGACCGATTGATTTGGTGTATGCATTGCGCATGAATACCTATCGGGGCAACAGCCAGATCGAACTGCGGGTACATAGTGGGCGCCTCCACCATCAGGCAGTCGCTGAGATCACGCAACCCGGGCAGGAGTTTCCCTACGAAATCGAGGATCTGCGATGCGAAACGCCACCGGCGGTTCCCAGACCCACAGACGGGACCAGCATCTGGTACGCTGAAGGGCTTCAACTGAACGAGGAGCAGCGGTGCACCCGCTTTGACCTGGCGGACTCCGGCAAAGAGGAGTGCGACGATATCCGTCATCTGGTGATCTGGTCCTCGCCGCCCAGCCGTCAGGTCCTGACCATGCTGCTGACAGCCCGGTCTTGGCATCGCGTGACACTCATGGCCCATGAACCGCCGTTGCCGGATGCAGCTGCGCTGCCCCAAATCGTCTACGGGATGTGCCGATATGCTGTGCGTGCGCGTGACGGAATGCTGGCCGTGCCCCGCATGGCGGCCCGGCTGGGACTGACCGAGACTGTGATCAAACTGTGCCTGACCCTGCTGGTGGAGCAGGGTTTGATTCAGACCGCGGGAGAAACCGTGGTCGTAACGGTGTCGTCGGGATCTGCCCCGGGTGCTCTGGCACGGGCGCAGCAGCTGGGCCAGCAGGCGATTGCAGCGGCCCTGCAAGAAGTCCACAGTTTCCGCTTTCTGTACAGGACCGAGGAGAGCAAGTTCCTGCTGGCGTAAGTTTTCCTCGCCCCAACGGAAACCCTCTTGTACAGTCGGTCGGTCTACAGCAAACCGGGGTTCTGGATCCATGCCCCGCGCACGCGTCGCCAAGGGCGACCCGGAGGCCGGGGCCGCTCGACATGAGACGATGCCTGCATCGCCGCGCGCAATCCGCGTTTCACCCCGCACCAATGCACCGGACCGGGTCTCGGCCCACTTGGATCCTCTGCCCGGCAGGATGCAGGCCGGCTACGAATCCAGCACAAATTCGTCCTCCCGGATCCGGTTGTCTCCGGGCAGGTACTGGCCGGTGCGGACGCTCCGGATGTTATACGACGGCAGGCCCGCACGGCCACGCAATTTTCATTCGTCAGGAAGCCATAGCCATACCACTGCCGATCACCCGTATCCCCCGGGCTCCCGGTGCAGGAAGAACAGACTGGCCAGATCGTTCTGGCTGCACGGCTCCTTGACGTAGATAAGACGGTTCTCATCAAGATATACATCAAAGTCGGCCTGCAGGGCCAGCGGGCGGTCGCGCATCAGACTGGACAGATAATGGCTGGCCGGCATCGCTTCAATCCGAACCGCAGGCGCCACGCCATGGGGCAGCACAATGGCATCTACACACATATCTGTGGAATTCCGGCAGGTATAGATGCCGGGGACAGCGACCGTCCGGCCTTCCGGGTTGGCTTAGTACCACACGATCGGGTCATCCGGCGCACAGTCCGGGACAAACGCCTATGCCATACATCCGGCAAAGAGAATCGCGACGCTGTCCGTCTGATGGTGGAGACGTGATTCCATGCGTTCCCAGAACCAGGCGGCCGCACGCTGTCCACCACAGGTTTGACAGCACCGAGTTTGAGACGTCAGGATGTATCTGCTGCGGGGACGGAGTACTTTCAAGCAAGGTATGGGGCAGGTTTATCTGACATGGTTGGCCAGGGACGTGACGCCGAATTCGGCGTAGAGTGGCTTGTATGAGTCTTGGAACCGTAATAGTCGGTCCAATTCCGCGACGGTGATCCGAATAATAGTCCCAGGAATTGACCAGGCCGTCCAGATTTACCACAGGCACCCGCGCGCAGTACCCTATGACATCGGCACCCCACGACCCCACCACGTGTCCGCGGACAGCAGGTGGTGCATGGTCAATGTGCCAAAATAAGCACCGAACTGCTATTCGTCGCGCGGGATGATCACCTCGCTCTTGTAGGCGACATGCCAAAACGGTCCCGGGCGATCTGTCCGCGCAAGCAGGAGAATCGAGCCGACCCGGATCACGTCCACGCGCAGCACGTCGGTGGTCTGGGGGAACCGCGGCCGGATGCAACGGCACATGAAGCCAAGGGCCGATGTAACACCGTACCGGCACCATCATCAGGCATGTCGGCACAAAATACCAGCCCCAGCTTCCAATGCGGGAATGCAGGGTGAACACGATATGCCCAAACTTAGCGAGATGGCCCATCGCCAAGCCCCATCACACATCAGGAAGACCCGCAGTAGCCTGTCCCGGCGACGGGCAACCCCCGACACAGAGCTCCAGGGCCATCCCCAAATCAAGAGATGGATACCCCGGCAGATGCGATTGTCCCAGGCTACAGCCTGGGATGTATCAGGCAGGACCAGAGCCTGTGCTATGCTGATCGCGTGACGATGAAGAAGGCCTCGGGACGAGGCGGTGCATAGTGCCTTGTCCTGCCAGACTGACAACCGGATGAGGGGAAAATGCGACACAGCCTTTGCCTATTGACAACACTTCTTGCACTGGTAGTCTTTGCTGCCATGGGCTGTACGGTGCCCACCGCGGTGGAACCGGCAGATGCGGCGACTACAGATTTCAAAATCGGTCTGGTCACCGATGTGGGCCGCATCAATGATCGCAGTTTCAATCAGTCCGCGTGGGAAGGCGTAGTGGCCGGCGCGGAAGCTCTGGGCCTGGAGGAAGGCGAAGCATACAAATACATCGAGACCACGGACCCCAAGGACTATGCCGACAACATCGCGCAGTTTGCGGATGCGGGCTTTGATGTCATTGTGACCGTGGGCTTTGCCTTGGGCGATGCCACGATCGCGGCGGCCCGGGCATACCCCGATGTGCATTTCATTGGCGTCGACCAGTTCCAGGTAGAGGTGCTGCCGAATCTGGCGGGCCTGGTTTTCAACAAGGATCAGGCCGGCTATCTGGCGGGCGTCCTGGCGGCCAGTCTGTCCCAGACCGGCACGATCGCCGCGGTGTTGGGCACCGACCTGGTGCCACCCGTGGTGGCCTTCCGGGAAGGATACGTAGAAGGCGCGCAGAGCGTCAACCCGGATATCAGGATCATTTCCACCTATCATCCTGGCGATCTGGCCATTGCCTTTGTGGATCCCGAATGGGGGGCAGCCACAGCGCGCCAGGCGCTGGATCAGGGCGCGGATATCGTCTTCGGGGCTGGCGGCCTGACCGGTAACGGCGCCATTCAGGAAGTCGCTTCCGATCCGGGAGCCGGCGACACCGTGTTCTGCATCGGGGTGGACACGGATCAGTGGCTCACGGTGCCGGCTGCCCATCCTTGCCTGGTGACCAGTGCCGTGGCGTTGAACACGGAGGGCGTGCTGGACTTGATTGCCCTGGCCGCTGCCGGGGAATTTCCCGGCGGCAATTTCTTTGGGTCGGTGGGGCTCTCTTCCTTCCACGATCACGAAGCCAAGGTGTCTCAGGAAACCCAGGATTTGCTGGCGGAAATCAAACAGGGATTCGCCGACGGCTCGCTGTCTACCCGCTACGGTCAATAGGCAGCTCCCTATCGTGGAAACCGAGGTGGGCAAGTTGGGCCATTACCGCTTCTGCAGTCCCACCCATTGCTCTCCCATGGCATCCGCGCCGATCTGCCGACAGCAACCCGAAACCCGGACCCGGTTCCCTCCGGGGGCGCAGCGGGCGAAGGACTCATGACCGGTACCAGGGCCGAGGTTTCCGTCATCCCGGTCCCGGCAAGCAGCGGGAAATCGGGCCCGGCTTTCATTGAAGACTGTTGGCAGACCGGATACAATCCCGGAGTTTCCGGCTCCCTACAGTCCTGACACCCTGGGACTGCACCATTATTGCACTGCACTCGGGGACCTGGCAACAGTCCCTGATCACTTCCATACTGGCCTTGCTGGTCGCCCTCCTGATCGGCGCGCTGCTTATGTTCAGCCTGGGACAGAACCCGCTGGAGGCCTATCAGGGTCTCTACCAAGGTTCCCTCGGCCAAGCCAAAGGCTGGGCGGTGACCATCCGCAAAATGGTGCCCTTGATCTTTGTGGGGTTGTCGGTCGCCATTGCTTTCAAGGCCGGCCTGTTCAATATCGGGGCCGCGGGACAGTTCCTGATGGGTACCATTTGCGCCGTCTTTGTCGGCGTGAACTTTGCGGGCACTCCGGCCACCTTGCACCTGACGGCCGCTTTGGCTGCGGGCATCATCGGGGGTATGGTCTGGGGCGCCATTCCCGGTCTGCTCAAAGTCGCTACAGGCGCGCATGAGGTCATTACGACCATCATGCTGAATTACATTGCCGCGCTGTTTACCGGCTGGACCGTGTCCACCGGCAGTGTGGAGCGCGCGGTGCCTCCGGGGCCACTGTGGAATCCCACGGCCCTGGCAATTGCCGAGTCGAGTGAAATTCTGGTATCGGCCCGGATACCATGGCTGATAGGCCCGCCCTACCGCATTCACTACGGTATTTTGCTGGCGTTGCTGGCCGTCATCTTCACCTGGTGGCTCCTGGAAAAAACCACGGTCGGCTTTGAAATCAAGACAGTCGGCCAAAAGCCCAGTGCCGCCCGCTATGCCGGCATGCGAGTAGGTTGGACCACGGTCCTGGCCATGGGCATTGCCGGCGGCATGGCCGGTATCGCCGGAGCCATCGAAACCCTGGGGCTCAACCACAAGTTCGCGCCGGAATTCGGGGGCGGAGTCGGGTTTGACGGCATCACGGTCGCGTTGCTGGGCCAGACACACCCGGCCGGCATCGTCGCGGCCGCGTTCCTTTTTGGCGTGCTGAGCGCAGGGGCCCCGCGCATGCAATTCGAGTCCGGCGTCCCCGTGGACCTGATCCGGATCATTCAAGCCTTGATCCTGATCTTCGTGGCCGCGCCCCATATCCTGGACCAGGTGCTGCACATCCCCGCGCTGGCGCGTCTGGCGGGGACCGCCCGCTGGGCCGAGTCACACGCCTCCCGCTGAAGCTCTTCCATGCATTCTTCGCCTTTGACCCGGTCCACTTCCTGGTTTGCCATCCTGTTTGCAGGCGGACTGTTGGTCTGTGCCTTGCTGCTCGAGTTCACGCCGTTGGGCAACTACCCGACCATGCATCTGCTGTTTGGCAACAGTGCCCTGAACTTCACGCTCCGGGCTTCCATCCCCCTCATTCTGGGCGCCATGAGCGGTATCCTGTGTGAAAGGAGCGGTATCGTCAATATCGGCATTGAAGGCATGATGCTGATGGGTGCCTTCGCCGCCTTCCTGGCCAAGACCGCCACCAATCACTGGCCGCTGCTGGCCAGCCTGGGATTCAGCATGCTGGCGACCCTGCTGTCCGGCCTGATCATGGGCTACCTCCACGCATCCCTGTCCATGCGTTTCCGTATGGACCAGATCATCTCGGGAGCTGTGCTGATCATCCTGGCCCAGGGCACGACGGCCTTCTTTTTCGACCGGGATGCCATCGCGGAAGGCAAGTTCGCCAATGCACCGCTGCCACTGCTATCCGACATTCCCGTGCTCGGCCCCCTGCTCTTTGACAAGCCACCGCTGACCTATGCCGCCCTGTTGCTGGTACTGCTCCTCGGTTTCGGGCTGCACCGAACTCGCTGGGGGCTGCGCACCCGGGCGATCGGCGAACATCCCCGTGCCGCCGACACGATGGGGATCAACGTGTTGGGTCTGCGCTATCTCAACACCACGCTGGGCGGCGCGTTGGCCGCGCTGGGCGGCGGCTTCCTGGTGTTGGAGGCGGTGGGCCAGTTTCAGGAAGGCATGACCGCGGGCCGGGGCTTCATTTCCCTGGCCGCCGTGATATTCGGCAACTGGACGCCACTGGGCGCGCTGGGCGCAGCCCTGCTCTTCGGGTATACGCAGGCCATTCAAAACGAATTGCTGTTGGCCCAGATCTCGCTGTTGCCGCGCCAGTTCATCAGCATGTTGCCCTATGTGGTCACGATTGTCGCCGTTTCCGGCTTTGTGGGGCGGGTGCGCCCCCCGGCGGCGGTGGGGCAGCCCTACGCCACTGAGGAAATTGCGTGACGCAGATGTCGATGCACTCGCCCCCTGTCACGGTGCCCGTACTGGAAGTGCGCAACTGCACCAAAGAGTTTCCGGGCGTAAAGGCCAATCAGGCCATAGATTTCACCCTGCAGGCGGGGGAAATCCTGGCCGTACTGGGGGAAAACGGGGCGGGCAAATCGACCCTGATGAACATCATTTACGGACTGTACAAGCCCACGCATGGGGACATTGTGGTCAAGGGACGGCCGCTGCAGGCCCAGTCTCCGCGGGACGCGATCGCCGCGGGCATCGGGATGGTGCACCAGCATTTCCAGCTGATCCCGACCATGACCGTGCTGGAAAACATTATCCTGGGCCGGGAAACGGTCACGGCCGGACAGCTCAACCTTTCCCGGGCCTACCGGGAAATCCTGCAGCTGGCGCGGCAACACAATTGGGATATCGAGCCCGGCCAGCTGGCCGGCGAATTGCCGGTCGGGGCCCGCCAAAGAGTCGAGATCATCAAGGCACTCTACCGCAAGGCCGAAATTCTGATCCTGGACGAGCCCACCTCGGTGTTGACGCCCCAGGAGATTGACAGTCTGTTTGAAGTCTTGCGCCAGCTGGCCGCCCAAGGTACCAGTATCATCTTCATCACGCACAAACTCCGGGAAGTCATGACCATCGCCCAGCGCATCCTGGTGCTGCGCCAGGGGCAGGTCGTCGGGAACACCCTGCCCCGGCATACGTCCGAAGCGGAGTTGGCCGCGCTCATGGTGGGCCGGGCAGTCTCCCTGACCGTCAGCAAGGAAGTGGTCACCGGGCCGGGCCCCCCTGTGCTGGAACTGGAACAGGTCTGTGTCCTGGGCCGTCGCGGTCGCCTGGCGGTGCGCGATCTGTCCTTTACCGTGCATGCGGGGGAGATCGTCGGGATTGCCGGTATTCAAGGCAACGGGCAGACAGAACTGGTGCAGACCATTGCCGGTCTGCACCATCCCCACAGCGGACGCATCCGGTTGGAAGGCCGCGACATCACCCGGGCCTCGCCCCGGCAGATTGTCCAGCGGGGCGGTTGCAGTCACGTCCCTGAGGATCGGCACGAGTTCGGCATGGTCGAGCGCTTCAACGTGGCCGAAAACCTGGTCCTGAACCATTACAACCAGGCCCCCTATTCCCGCTTTGCCATGCTCAGACCCCGCCAGATCAAGCAGCATGCACGCAAACTCATGCAGGAATTCGACCTGCGTGTGTCCGGTATCGAACAGACGGGCGGCAGTCTGTCAGGCGGGAATCAGCAGAAGATGGTGGTAGCCCGGGAATTCGGCCGGAATCCCCGCCTGCTGCTGGTGGCACAGCCTACCCGCGGCGTGGACGTGGGCTCCATAGAATTCATCCATGCCCAGATCGTGCAGCTGCGCAACCGCGGGGCCGCCGTATTGCTGGCCAGCTATGAAATGGACGAAATCATCAGCCTGTCCGATCGGGTGGTCGTAATGTTTGAAGGCCGTCTGATTGGCCTGCTCTCCAGTACCCAGGTGGACCGCAACCGGTTGGGCCTGCTGATGGCAGGCATTCCGGTCTAGCCGCTGACGGGGCCCTAGCGGATGGCCACCTCGCAGGCCCGCCGCAGCTGAACGCTTACGGATTCCTTGTGCAGGGTGGCCAGCAGCGCCTGCATCTGCTCACTGCCGAGGTACAGAAAAGCTTCACACGTGGAGCCGCGGTACAGGGCTCCCTCCTTGTAGTGTTCAAAGGCCTGGCTCAACATCTCCTGCAAACCCGGATAGTGGGGATCATACCGGTAGACCCAGATGAGCGCATCAAAGGTGCTGGGCCAGTCGACGCCCCAGGAGGACTGGCTGTTGACAATCAGATTGGCGGCTTGCAGTTCCTGCCGGATCTCCTCGTTCTGGCGCAGGGCCCAGGCTACTTCCAGCAGGACTATGGCTTGCTCCCCCGTATGGCCCATCACCAAGGACCGGGCCCACTGAATGTAGGCATCCTCCAGCAGTTCCATATACGGCACAGTGACATACTGGCGATCCACCTGTTTGAGGGCCCGGAGGTGTTCAATCGCGGTCGCCCATTCGGCGCGGGCATGGGCCGCCAGGGCTGCTTGCCACAATTCGTGATCCGGTTGCATGGGCTCCGGTTCAGGCAGCGGTGCCGAGACTGCGGCGGCCTGCAGCTGGGCGGTTCGCCGCTCCCGCAACTGCTGCACATTGCGCCTCTCCGCCTCTTGCAGGGCCCCCAACGATTCCAGATGCTCCCCGATTTGGATTGCCACCGGCAGGTCTCCGGCCTGTATGCGTGTTTCCAGTTGGTCGCGCAAATCGGCCAGCGCGTCAGCCCTGTGTACAGTGGCCAGCTGCTGGCCCTGTCGGTAGCCCACAGTCCCCACAGCCCCCAAAGTCAGGACCGTGACGGCAGTCAGGACCAGCAGAAAAGTACGGACCCAGAGCGGGGAACCGGTCAGGGAGTGCTTCATGTGCATGCCGGAAGACGGACCACAGCGGGGAGAACGAGACAGGTCAATGGTCGCCGCGCAGGAATCGAGGCTTCTCTGCCACGGCTAAGGCGCGGCCAGGCCCGTCGGCTCCGTTCTTGACCATATCGCAATGGACTTGTCCCCCTATTGGCCAGACTGCGGGCATGGGCCGCAGGGCAGGCACATCGGCTTCCGGTTGGGCTCCGCGGCCGAACGCTGGTCCGTGTGCGTGGAAAGCGTGGCAAGAATGCAGGCGGAGCCGGAGCGGATGTCAGTATACCTGCTCTGCCGTCTTCGCCCCTGATCCGCGAGGACGCGAGAGCCGGTAAAGCCAAAACGGATGACCGTATCTACGCGGACTGCCCATCCCGATATTCGACGAAGCGATAGCCCAAGCCCCGGTTGGTAAAGATGTATTGCGGATGGGCCGGATCGATTTCAATCTTCTTGCGGAGATAGGTGATGTAAAGGCGCAGCAGATGGTTGTCTTCCCGATATTCGTAGCCCCAGACTTTGGTCAGCAATGCTTCATGGGACTGGGCCCAGCCGGCATTTTCCACCAACACGCGGAGGAGGCGGTATTCTGTGGGTCGCAAACCGATACGTTCGCCTTCGACAATGACATCCCGGCGCTGCTGGTCAAACTGCAGACGGTCGTCAATGCGAATGATCAGGTCTTCGGGCTTCTCCGGCGTTTCAAAACGGCGCAAGACAGCCTTGATACGCAGATTCAATTCGTCACGATTGAACGGCTTGGTGAGGTAGTCGTCCGCCCCCAGCTCCAGACCCCGGATCCGATCCGCCACTTCGGCCCTGACGGTCAGCATAATCACCGGAATATCGCTGACCTGTCGGATCCGTTCCAGGGTCTCAAAACCGTCCAGCTGCGGCATTTCCACATCCAGCAGAATCAGGTCCGGCTCGGCGGTCCGCAGATGCTGCAGCGCTTCCTGCCCGGTGCGGGCTTCCAGAGACTGATAGCCTTCCAGCACAAGGTTCCGCACGATGATCTTGGCGATGTTCACGTCATCGTCAACGACCAAAATGGTTTGGGGCAGAGTGCCTACCACGTTGCAGAACCCCGTACGCGATTCTCGGACTTCAAACTGTCCAGAGCCAACCATCCGGACATTACAGCAGGAACCCTTCGATTCAAGGGTCTTTGTTCCTGTTTTGTCCGGAGATATGGTGTTCCGGGCCACCCGGCGCATGCCGCAGTCCGGGGCTGCACTGCGGGCCGACAGGACACGACCCACCAACATGGCCTGTCACCATGATACAACACGGACCCGGACCTGGCGGCCGCGGGCGTTGGCCTGGGGTCTTGTCCATGTGACCGCGTACAGCCCCGGGCTTTGCGCCGCAACCGCCTGCTCCCGCCGAATTGTAAGAATCCGACACACCAACGGCCGGCGGGATCATATCAATTTCCTGGAAGAACCGCATTGGAGAGAAGTCGCAACATGGTTACTGTGTCTCATCAGGACTTGAATTGGTCGGTGTCGCCGCACACTGCCCTGCACGGTGTGGCAACCCTTTCGCTGTTGGACGAGGTCAGGATGCGCATGGAAAGCGCGGCGGCCCATACGGATCTCACGTCCTTCGAACTGGAATTGCTGCAGCACCCTCACAAACAGGTGGAGGTGCAGATTCCCGTGGCGCTGGATTCGGGGGAACGGGTGCTTTTCACGGGACACCGCATACAGTGGAACAACGCGCGGGGTCCGTACAAAGGGGGCATTCGGTTTCACCCGGCCGAAAACCGGGACACCATCGGGGCCCTGGCCGCCCTGATGATGCTCAAAACCGCGGTCATGGACCTGCCTCTGGGCGGGGCCAAGGGCGGTGTCAACTGCCGGGCCGCCGACCTGTCTGCCGCCGAATTGGAACGGATCAGTCGCGGGTATGTCCGCGCCCTGGTCCAGGACATTGGGCCCGAGGTGGATGTGCCGGCCCCGGACATGTACACGAATGAACAGATCATGGGATGGATGGCGGATGAATACCAGCAGGCAACCCGCCAGTTTCGCCCCGGCGTGATTACCGGCAAACCCCTGGGTGTGGGTGGCAGTCGCGGTCGCCTGCAGGCGACCGCCCGCGGCGCACTCGTGGCGCTGCGCGAGATTGCCGCCTTGTCTGCCACCGATCTGCAGGGACCGGTCCTGGCCGTACATGGGTTTGGCAACATTGGCAGCAACATTCTGCGCCTCGCGGGGGAATTGCTGGGCAGTCGCGTGGTGGCGGTGTGTGACAGCAAGGCAGGTGTATACGCGGCAGAAGGCCTGCCCGTGCAGGAGGTCCTGGATTACCGCGCAGAGCAGGGATCTTTGCGGTACTGTCCCTACGGGGACGCGATCTCGCCCGATGAACTGCTGCAGCTGGATATCCCGGTCCTGGTACTGGCATCCATGGAGGGCGTCGTCCACGCAGACAACGCGCCCGATATTGCAGCGCGTCTGGTCCTGGAAGTGGCCAACGGCCCCACGACCGCGCAGGGGGAGCAGGTGCTGGACAATCAGGAGACAGCTATCATTCCCGACCTGCTGTGCAATGCGGGCGGCGTAACGGTCAGTTACTTCGAGCAGGTCCAGAACGCCGCCCAGTACTACTGGTCCGAGGCCACGGTCAACCGGCGCCTGGATCAAGCCATGTCCAAGGCTGTCCACGCCCTGTGGGGCAAGGCCCAAAAACTGAACACGAGCCTGCGGACCGCCGCGTACGCGGCCGCCCTGGAAACAGTCACCGGCGCCATGCGCGCCCGGGGATGGTCCTGACGGATGGGTAACCCCCACGCCGGGTTATGGACAATTCGGCGCGGGATGCTCTATTCGTGGATATAGATCAAGGTGCCGGCGGTGGGGGAGTCGCCCAGGATCCAGCCTTGATCAGCCTCAAACCCGGAGTGGCTGTTGGGCGTGGTCCAGCGGTACAGCCATTCGGCATCGGCTTCATGCAGCAGCACGTTGCCGTTGCTGCTGGGCTGGTGCTCCGGCAAAGACCAATAGGCGCCCTGCAGGGCAAAGTCCTGATAAAAGTACTGGACCCAAGGCACCCCTTCCAGAAACTCGAATTCCTGTGTGGAGCGACTGCCTTGGCTCATGTCCTGCACAGCCGTCTTGGCCCAGATGCGGAACAGACCGGTTATCGTAGGGTGTGCGCTCGTGCCCGAGGAGATGGTCATGCGCCGGACCGGAGTCATGCCCATAAAGGCGGTTGCCTCCTGAGTTCCCAGATCCACCTCGATCCATTTTCCCTTGAGGCGTATCAGCTGCCCCAGACTGGCCGGGCTGACAATGTCGACCGCAAAGTCCGCTTTCGGATCGGGAGGCGGAATCATCAGTTCGGTACCGTCCGGCGGGAAGGCGGTCGGCGCCAAGGCATTGAAGACGCGCAAGGCTGCTTCCGTGACGCCAAAACGTTCCGCGACAGTCGCCAGGGATTCGTGGGCCTGCATGACATGGGTGGGAAACCGCTGCATGTAGCCCTGTTCCACCATTTTGGCCCAGTTGTGCAAACTGGGTACGCGCAATTCCTGACCTGCGAACAACACCGCGTTGGGAGCCATATGGTTGAGATGCGCCAGTTCGACAGGATGCAAGCCGTATTGCAAGGCCACCGCATGCAAGGTTTCGCTTTGGGTTACGCGGTGAATGCCATTGAGCGCGCCGAGGCCGGGACGGTCGGTGGCAGCCGCCGGCAGTCGCACGGGCTGGCCTATCCATAGGGAAGCCGCCGCATCGAGTGCATTGAGTTCCAGAAGCGCGTCCAATTCCAGACCGTTGACCTTGGCGATGGCCGCCAGGTCCTCGCCGCTCTGTGCGAGGTGCAACCTGCCCTGGATAGAGACCTCTTCCGGACCGAGCGCGACCCCCTGGCCCATAAAGAGTATGGCGAGTGCGATCCCAATCAGGGCGTACACTGCCTTTGTCCGGGTAAACCAACTCCGAGCTATGTGGGCAATCATGTAGGACCTGCGTCAATCAATGTCGAAAAGCAATACGCGCGCCAGCGGCGGACTGCAACAGGTTTGTGCAGGCTACCACCCGCGTATATTATGCGCCGCGCCCCCGTACGCGACAAGTGCCGTGTCGGGTCTGTGCCACTGGCTGCTCCTCAGGATGTCACCTCCGCAAACACGCGACCTCCCTGCCGGTCCAGTCCAGGATTCCGTACTGTGGCCACGCCTAAGGGAGGGGTGTCTATGGTAGACGTTTGCCATCCTGTTTTGTTACGCTCAGGCCGCATGGGAGAGGAGGACCATCACATTCTCACGCGGTCTGTCCGCCTGCGGCTGCAGAGCGGCGCCGGGTCTGATATTGCAAGGCATAGAGGTGCGCATAGAGGCCCTGTGTCTCAAGCAGTTCGGCATGGCTCCCGACTTCCGCAATGCGGCCCTCGTCCAGGACCAGAATCTTGTCTGCATTGCGGACGGTAGACAGGCGATGCGCAATCACCAGGCTCGTGCAATGGGCCAGCAGCGGCCCCAATGCCTCCTGGATGGCCTGTTCGCTCTGGGCATCCAAATGGGAAGTGGCCTCGTCCAGGAGCAGGACCGAGGGTTTCTTGAGCAGGGCGCGGGCAATGGACACCCGTTGTTTTTCACCCCCGCTGAGGCGGTGCCCTCTTTCGCCCACCATCGTGTCCAGGCCATCCGGCAAGGTTGCAATGAACGCTTCCAGATGGGCGGCCTTGCAAACTTCCCGTAGCTCCCGTTCGCTGGCGGCCGGTTTGGCATACAGCACATTGGCGCGCAACGTGTCGGAGAAAAGGTAGGCATCTTGCGTGACCACGCCAATGTGCGTGGCCAGGGTATTCAAGGTCAGGTGTCGCAAGTCGCGCCCTTCCAGACGAATGTGCCCTGACGTAGGATCGTAAATCCGCATGATCAGATTGGTGACGGTGGTTTTGCCCGCGCCGCTCAAGCCCACCAGGGCCACCATCTCGCCGGGCGCCACGCGGAAAGTGACATTGTCCAAGGCCGGCCGCACCGGGTCCGCAGCCCCGGGAGTGGGCGCGTGGGGGGCCGCGGGCGGGACGGGTATATGGGCATAGTCAAAGGAAACGCGGTCAAACTCAAGGTGGCCGGCGACCGCCGGCAAATCCTCGGCCTCCTGGGCCTCCTGAATCTCTGCGGGCACATCCATGTAGGCAAAGACCCGTTCGAAACTGGCGATGCCCTGAATCACCTCCACGGAGACATTGCTGAGGGACATGACGGGCTGGAACACCCGCGGCAGGTAGGCCACCAGCGCTACAATGGTGCCTACCGTGATTTCCCCTTGCATTGCCAGATAACCCCCGAAACCGTAGAACAGGGCAATGCCGACACCAGACAGGATGCCCATGCCGGAGGTTAGCCAATAGGACAGGATGGCCCAGCGGATGCGAAACTGGCGGACCTGTTCCGAGAGGGTGTCAAAGCGTACCCGCGCCGCCTGTTGCTGACCGAACAGTTTCATCAGGAGGGCCCCGTTCACGTTCAGGGTTTCGCTCACCATGCCGGTCAGGCGGGCATTGTATTCCAGGCCCTGATGGTAGGTGCGGCGCAGAATGCGGGCCAGCCAATAGGCAAAAGGCCAGAACAGCGGGAAGAGCAGGAGCCCCGGTACCGTCAGGCGCCATTCCAGTTGTCCCATCACGATCAGAGTTGCCGTGAGGGTGACGAGGGCCGTGGTGGACTGGGGAATGGTGCCGGTAACCATGCGCCGGGCGCCCTCGACATCCTGCGTAAAACGCGCGATGACCTCGCCTTCACGGGTGTGGGTGAAGAAACGGATGGAGAGGCGATGCACATGATCGAACATGGCCTTGCGCAGGTCGTACACCAGCGTCTCTCCCAGCCGCATGGAAACGGTGTGCTGCACCAGACCCACCAACGCGGTCACGAACGGCAAGGCCAGGAGCAGGCCCGCGAAGAGAAGGAGCTGCGCCAGATCGGCGGCGGGCAAAATGATGTCGATAAAATGCCGGTAGAACAGTGGCGGGGCCACGCCGATCAGGGCTTGCAGCAGCACCGCCCACAGGATCAGGGCCATCTGTCCCTTGTAGGGCCGGGCATAGGACCAGATGCGGGCCAGCACCCGGCGATCAATATGGCGGAGAGCGCCACTCTCCGTATTGCTGATGAAGGCACGCCAACCGCGACGGTATTCCATACTCGACACCCGGCCACAGGACAGGAAGGCGGATCGGTCGCCCTGCGGCATTCCGACCGAGGACGGTATTGCATCCCTATTCCACTATACTGGAGGGGATTCCATACCAAAGCCAAATCCCGCCATGTCTGAGATCCCGTCCGTACCCCTGGAAAAGCCCTCGGACCTGCTGGCCGGCCTGGAAATGCTGCTGCAGGAACTGGGCGACTGGCTGCACGAAGCCATGCCCGCGCACCTGGACCAGGAATGGCAGGGCATCCACGACGAAGGCACCTTCCTGACCGCGTGGGCGGGATACTACGCCTTTACCCAAGACCCGCAGGTACCGGCCCTGGCTACCGCTCTGTTTGACAAGTGGGAGCGCTGGGCACAAGACCATTTCCTGCACGGGTATCATCCCACCCAGGAAGTCCACCATGGCACCGAGCATTTCCTGATTTTTGTGGACTGGCTCTATCGCATCGTGCCGGACCATCCACGGGTCCGGGCCGCACTCGCAGACGGTACCCGTCATGTGGGCAACTGGGCGGCAGGCACGCCGGCCTGGTTTGACTGGCAGACACGCCGGTATGTGAGCTACAGCCTGGGCACACAGAAAACGGGCACCGAAGGTTTCAATTTTGTAGACCACCTGCGGCTGCTGCACATGGCCATGTCCGGCTACAGGGCCACCGGAGAGGCCCGATACCTGGATTTGGGCCGACAATACGGGAGAGTCTGGGCCGCCGCGATCCGGGACCTGCCCGAGATCCCCCTGTATCTGGAGGCCAATGCGCACAGCGCAGCCCAATATGCCGGGCTATTGCAGTCCTTTCTCAAAGCCGCACCCCAGGATCTTACCCCTTTCGCGCGCCTCGAAAACCACATCGCCAGCGGCGGTCCAAAACTGTGGCGGGAGCTCAGCGCAGCCACGGGTGAAGAAGTCTTTCGCCAGGCGGCTCTGCGCCTGGGACAAGGCTGCGTGCAGCACTTGTCCAGTCCCATCGCCAACCCGGCCGGGCAGGTGCTTTGCGATCTGCTGGAGGACGGCGTGGCCCCCGCCGAGCTGGGTATTTCCGATGCTACATTCGCCCCTGGGAAAATCCGGCAAGACCTGGAGGGGCGGCATCTGGCCATAGAGGTTGGCCGCACCCCTGACCTCCCGGACAGCATCGGCTATCGTTTTGACATGCCCACCTATGTGGTAACGGAGCGGAACGGTACAAGGCACCCCTTGCAGCTACCAGCCCCGGCCAATCTGATGCTGGCCTGGTCCCTCACAGGAGAGGAGACATGCGCCGTAGATGCCTGCTGTCTGGCCTTGGGCAAATTGCGGCTGGCGCGTCAGGTCTTTCGGGATGGACGACACCACGGCTGCACGGCCCGGAGTGTGGCCGCGGCCGTGCGAGGTCACGGCCGCTGCTGGGGCGCCGGCGATGTCTCCTCGATATTGGCTCATCCCGGCGCACGGCAAGTCTACGCGACTGCCTTTCCGGATCGGACAGATTTTCCGGGGTTGATTACCAACTGAGACAAGACGGCGTGGTCCCGGTTGCCAAGGCACAAGGCCGGCAAGTCGGCTCCCTGGCCCTCACCGGTACCTCCGAGTTTTTCCAAGTCTGCCGCACACTTCATGCCTACACCCTTGATTGTTCATGTAACCCACGAAGCCGCCCTCAAGATTGGGGGCATCGGTGCCGTGCTGGAGGGACTGCTCAGTACCGCGGCCTACAACGCCGCAGTAGACCGCACGGTTCTGGCCGGGCCCTGGCCGAGCTGGGATGCCGACCAGATGCAGCGGATACTGTCTCCCCGCTCCCGCCTGCAGGTGCGCTGGGCCAGTCACTACGACATCTGGGGGCAGGTCTGCCCGGCACTGGGCAAGCGGCTGCGCCAAGTGGAAACGGATCTGGGTGTGGCACTGCTGTACGGCACTGCACGGTATGGCCGTCACACCCATGAAGTGTTGCTGGTCAACTACCTGCAGGTGCAGCGGGGACAGGTCGATCATTTCGCCCACAGTCTTTGGTCGCAGTACGGCATCGAAGTGTCCCGCTACGGGCATAGCCTTGAGTTTCAGGGCTTTGTCGATCTGGCCGTCCCCCTGGCCCGCGCCGTGATGGCTCTGGTTGGCGATCCGGCACTGGACCGCCGCAATACACTCATCGCTCATGACTGGATGGGTCTGCCCACGGCGTTTGCCCTGCGCCAGCTGCAGCCGATGCACTGGAATCTCGTGTTCTATGCTCACGAAGTGGCGCCTGTACGCCGCCTGGTGGAGGAACACGAAGGGCACGACACCCGTTTCTACAATGTCCTGCAGCGGGGTCTCGCGGCCGGGCTGTATGCCGACAATCTCTTCGGCGCGCAGCACGACCTGTTCAAAACGCCGCTCCTGCATGCCGCCGCCCACTGCGACGGGATTCTGGCGGTCAGCGATCAGGTGGCACAGGAGTTGCGGTTTCTGGGGGCCAGTTTCCGCCACCGGGATATCGAGCTGGCCTACAACGGCATCCCCTGCCAGACCACGACCGCGGCGGAGAAGGCCGCGGCCCGCGCGTTACTCCAGCGCTATTGTGTCAGTCTCCTGGGCTATGCGCCCGACATCATCCTGACGCACATCACCCGCATGGTGCAATCCAAGGCCCTGTGGCGGGACGCCACGGTCCTAGGTTACCTGGCCCGGACGTTGCACCGCGCGGGCCAGAGCGCCGTGCTGTTCGTGTTGAGCACCAGTACCCCGACCGGCCGTACAGCCCGTCAGGTACACGACTGGGAACGGGCCTACGGATGGCCGGTGGGGCACCGCACCGACAACGGCGATCTGGTCGGTCTGGAAGTGCCGTTCTTTTTTGACGTGGTGGAGCGATTCAATCGGTTTCATGCCAATGCCAAAATAGTGCTGGTCAATCAGTTCGGGTGGGAGCAGGCGCTCTGTGGGAAGCGGATGCCAGCCGAAATGGATTTCGAAGTCCTGCGCGTCGGCACGGACGGAGAATTCGGACAGAGCATGTATGAACCCTTCGGGATCGCCCAACTGGAACCCTTGACCCACGGGGCCCTATGCTGCGCCAGTTCCGCGTGCGGTTGCCGCGGACTGGTGGAGCAGGTCCGGCAGCAAGGCATACCGGTGCCCCTGTATGTCGAGGCCGACTACATTGCGCTGCCGGAGGTCGACTGGATCCACTCGGCTACCGATGCCCTGCACATACGCTACGATGTGCGCCATCACGTGGAAGAGAGCGTCGGCTTTGACACCGCCTTGCATATGCAGGCGCTGCTGACCCAGGACGAAGCGGTCCGGACCCGCCAGTTGGAAGCAGGCCTGGCCGCCAGCCAGGCGATGAGCTGGGAGAACATGGCAGCCCAATATTTTGTGCCGGCTCTGGACCGGATACACGCGGCCCGCCTGCATGATGCCTGAACGCCGAGTGGTCGACGCTCATCCCGGTTCGCGGCTGGACCCCGCCGAGATTGAGGCGATAGTGACGGGCCGCCATGCGGCCCCGGCCCGGATCCTGGGGTGGCATCAATACATGTGGGAAGGCCGGGTCCACGTAGCCGTACGGGCCTTTCGACCGCAGGATGCAGCGGTCTGGGTCCACAGAGCCGGGAGCGAGTCTCCGCAACCGACCCGGTGTCTGCATGGGGCCGGATTCTTCGAGTGTGTCTGGCGCGCGGACCAACAGGAACCGCCGGTCTATCGCTTGCGGCTGCTGGGTCGGGATGGCAGCACGACGGAGATCGAGGACCCGTACCGCTTCCCACCGCTGCTTACGGATTTTGACCGGTACCTGCTGGGGGAAGGCAGATTGCTGCGCAGTTGGCAGAAGCTGGGTGCCCATCCCCGCACCATTGACGGGATCAACGGAGTGAATTTTGCGGTCTGGGCCCCCAATGCCTTGCGGGTCAGCGTAATTGGGCCTTTCAACGGCTGGGACGAGAGAGTGCATCCCATGCAGTCCCAGGTGGGCGGGGGAGTGTGGGAACTCTTCATTCCCCATCTGGTGGCAGGCGAACGATACAAGTACTGCGTGCTGGCGCGCCAGCATGGATACCAGATCGACAAGATGGATCCGTACAGTTTCCATTGCCAGACCCGGCCCGACACCCAGTCTCGCATCTGGCAGCTGGACCAATATGAATGGCAGGACCAGGTCTGGATGCAGCAGCGGGCCCAACGACAGACCTTGCACTCTCCGCTCCACATTTACGAGGTGCATTTGGGCAGCTGGAAACGCGATCCCGCGGACGGGTCCATGCTGGGCTACCGCCAGCTGGCCCACGAGTTGGTGGCCCACTGCCAGCGGCTGGGCTACACGCACGTGGAACTGCTGCCTATCATGGAGCATCCCCTGGATCAATCCTGGGGATATCAGATTACGGGCTACTATGCCCCCTCCAGCCGCTTCGGCACGCCGGACGACTTCCGCTACCTTGTGGACTATTGCCATCAGCATGGTCTCGGGGTCCTTCTGGACTGGGTACCGGCCCACTTTCCCAAGGACAGCCACGGTCTGGCCTTCTTTGACGGCAGCCACCTCTACGAGCATGAAGATGTGCGGAAAGGGGAACACCGGGAATGGGATACCCGCATCTTCAATTTCGGGCGCAACGAGGTCCGCAACTTTCTGATCAGCAACGCCCTGTTCTGGCTTGAGGAATATCACGTGGACGGGTTCCGGGTGGATGCGGTCGCGGCCATGCTGCACCTGGACTTCGCCCGCGCCGAAGGGGAATGGCTCCCCAACGCCCACGGCGGCAACGAAAATCTGGAGGCGGTGGAGTTTCTGCGGGAATTCAACCGCGAAACCCATCGCGCTTTCCCCGATATTCTCACCGTGGCCGAAGAAAGCACGACCTGGCCCCTGGTCACCCGGCCGGACTATGAAGGCGGTCTGGGCTTCGATCTGAAGTGGAACATGGGTTGGATGCATGACACCCTGGACTATTTCCGGCGGGATCCGATCGCCCGCAAACATCACTCCACACAGATCACCTTCGGTCTCACCTATGCCTATGCCGAAAACTTCATTCTGGCGTTCAGCCACGACGAAGTGGTGCATCTCAAGCAGTCGCAACTGAACAAAATGCCGGGGGATCGCTGGCAACAGTTCGCCAACCTGCGCTTGCTGGCGATGTATCAATATGGTCACCCGGGCAAGAAACTGAATTTCATGGGCAACGAGTTCGCCCAGGACGGAGAATGGAGGGAAACCCACAGTCTGGACTGGGGCCTCCGGGCCGAGCCGTGGCACGGCCACTTTCAACGCTTCATGCAATCCGTGGGGCACCTCTATCTACAGCTGCCGGCACTCTGGCGCAAGGACACCCGGCCCGAAGGATTCAGCTGGATTGACTTCTCCGACCGGGACAACACCGTGGTGTCCTTTGCCCGCTACGGAGAATATCCCGCCGATACCGTGGTGGTGGTCCTGAACATGACTCCCGTGCCCCGTCACGACTACCGCATCGGCGTGCCCGGCCTGGGCCCCTGGCACGAAATCCTCAACAGCGATGCCGCGGAATTCGGCGGCAGTGGCCTCCGGAATGAATCCCCCATAACGGCCTATCCCGACCCCATGCACGGCTTTGACCAAAGTCTGGCACTGCAACTTCCGCCTCTCGGTGGTCTCTGGCTGCATGCCGCCCCATCGCCAATCGGGGAGAGTTCTGCCCCATGGCAATGTGAGCCATAGACAAGCAGGGACACCTCTGGCGCGCAAGGGCACACGAAAAGTGTTCTTGTGCCTCATACAGTCCCCGGGCGACTGTGGCAAATGCCGGATCTCCTCCAGACCCTCTTTCACTCCTACGCCAACCTGTCGGAAGACACCCGCGCCAAGTTGCCCCTGCAACAGATAGGGACTGTGATCACAGAAGATGAAACATGAGGGCCCGCGCTCTGCAGAAGGTTCTCCATGAGATGACACTGACCCCGCGCGGGGCTGATTCCGCGGGTGTCCGTCCAAGGCTGTAATGCAGCCTTGGAGAACTGGAAATGATGTCTCGCCATCGCCAGTGAGTGGGTACAGCAGATTCCAAGACGATGGGTGGGCAGTCCCTGCGGCCCAAGGAAAAAGATCCCCCCATACACCCAGTGGGCGTGTCGGAACCGGTGAGACAACGTGAGTTGCGGACACAAAGGGACGGCTTGGGCGAGCCCGAAAGATATCCCTATGGGTCTTGAAACTTTCCAGGCAACATTCCGGGTAGATTCCGCAACGGTCCGAAGGGCACGTCAGGGACGCGGGACGGTCGGGCTAATCAGCCCAGGCGGCCGGGCGCCTCTTCTCCATCCTGCCAGAACTCCATAAACGAAGCCCAGACCGCGCGGTTGGAAAACCCCAACGGGGATCCGGCATTCCGGACCTCCGCCCGTCCGATATCCTTCTTGGTACATGAGGGCCGTGACGTCGGGCCGGGCCACGTCAAAATGCGTTTTTCCCCAGTTGGCAGGTACTCCTGGAGCTGTACGCCGGAAGGGCGGGCTACCAGCCTGTGCAGCAACACTTTGGGCGTACTCGTACGGGTTCAGCTGCGCGGCCAGAGAGTTGGCTTTCAGAGCGTATTCGCATCGAGTTGGACCAGGGCACGCAGTCTTCCGGCCAAGGCAAAGGAGTTGTATCCTGCCACGAAACGCCATTGTATTGCTGCTCCAATTCACTGAGGGAAGGTTTTCACTTTGATTACAATGGCTTTGCTGCCCAAACCTATGCGCATCCGGGAATATCAAGTGCATTGCCCGGGATCCCTGGTAGAAATTGAAAGGTCAGACTAGTTGATGCCAGCACAAATTCAGCGCCAAGTCCGTCAGGGGATTGTCCAGTTCGTGCCCAACTCCGTGGGTAAATTCCTGTTGTGCAATACGGCCATACAAAAGGAACCCTGCAGATGCGGGACCAGGAGACAGGCAGAGCACAGCCCGGCCCTGTCTGCATTCCGTTGCCTCCACAAAGTCCTGGGGACGGGTGCAGAATGAATACAGCAAGTCTGAATCTCCCGATTGCCTGTATAGAGGGTGGTGTACTGTACGGGGCGACAGCCGGGACAGCCCCTGCACGGCGCAATCTGTACATCCGGGGACAGGAGGTGTGCCACCCGGACCATGTCGCCGCCGGCTCCCGGCTGGACGCCTCGGATCTGCACGTGGTACCGGGTTTCATAGACCTGCATGTGCATGGGGGGGGCGGCGGCGACACCATGCAGGCCGATCCCGCCGCGATCCGCATCATGGGCGCTTTGCACATGCAGCATGGCACGACCAGTCTGATGCCCACCACGACTACCGCAGCCTTGCCCCGGATCGAGAAGGCGGTACAGGCGGTGGGAGTCGTCATGCAGGACCGGGGGACCGGACCGCGCATTTTGGGCGCGCATGTAGAGGGGCCCTTCATCAGCCCCGAGTTTCCCGGCGCCCAGAATCCCAGATTCATCCGTCCCCCGGACATGGACTTCGTGGCACGCTTGGCAGAGGCGGGTGTGATGAAGCTGATGACGCTGGCACCGGAAATTCCCGGCGCCCAGGCTCTGATTCGGACGCTGCAGGCTGCGCACGTGATAGCAGTGACAGGCCATACGGCCAGCACCTATGCCGAGGCGGCCACCGGGGCAGACTGGGGCATTCGCCAGGCCACCCATACCTTCAACGCCATGCGGGGACTGCACCACCGGGAGCCCGGTGCCTTGGGTTGGATCCTGCAGGACCCGCGCATCTTCGCACAGCTGATCGCCGACAATATTCATGTGCATCCCGGTGCCATGCGCCTGCTGGCCCTCTGCAAGTCCGTGGACCGGCTGCTCCTGATCACGGATGCCATCACAGCCACCGGGCAACCGGAGGGCATCTTTGAACTGGGGGGATTGCCGGTGACCGTCCAGGATGGGGCCTGCCGTCTTGCGGACGGGACGCTGGCGGGCAGCGTGCTCACCATGGAGAGAGCGCTGGCCAACCTGATGGCTGCCACTCAAACCGACCTGGCGGCCTGCTGGCCGGCTACCAGCCTGACTGCCGCGATTTCCTGCGGTTGGGGCCATCTTCTGGGCCGTCTGCAACCCGGCTACCTGGCCGACGTGACGTTGCTGACACAGGATCTGCAGGTGGCCGCTGTCCTGGTGGACGGCCGGCTGCGGCATCTGGCTCCAGCCTATGCGGACCGGGTGACAACCTAGGCAGCCGGCCGGGCATGGCCCCGGGATTTGGATGTCTGGCTATGCCGACTCTGGGTTTCCTGTATGATATAATTATATCAATAGGGATATAGCAATCCCTATTCGGAGAGGGGCGGCATACCGGCATCCCGCCGCCTGTAACGGCCGGAAACGCGGGATATTATCCCATGACGATCAGGCGATCCGTTGCGCTCTCGTCACAGGCCCACAGTTCCGCGTCCGTATAGCGGCGGGGTGCAGTGGGTGGTGTGGCCGGCATGGTCCAATCGGGCCGGTACATCCGGATGAGCTCGGTCATGTTCCTGTAGGCGATCCGATCCTTGAGGTCCTCGCTGATCGGGGCCCCTTCAATCACGCGCTGCAGCCGGCGGTAATCGTAATAGGGCAGGTCTGCGCCGAAGATGACGCGTTCGGCACCCACCTTGTCTACCAGCCAGGCGAAATCCCACGTGGAATCACGGCCATCGGGATATTGCACCACCTCGAACCACACGTTGTCGCACTGGGCAAAATGCTCCGCGGCGTAGGTGCTGGCGTGGGTAATGAACGTGGTGTCGGGACACAGGGCCACGATCCGGCCAAACAACGCGTCGTGCATGTGAATATTGCAGAGGCCCTTGCGGGCCGCCACCATTTCCACAAAGGGCAGGGAAGCCTCGCGCACCGGGGGGTGGGAGACAATGCCGATCATGTGGGGCAGGGTCAGCGCGCGTTCCGCCTCGTCCAGAGCCAAATCCCCCAGGCAGGGATCCACCAGGGCCAGGCCAATGGGGAAAGTGCCGGGAAACTGGATTGTGTTGCGGGCAATCAGTTCGTTTTGGGCCCGCAGATCCTCCAGCCCGCGCACCATCAGACCGCCCGTGGCGGTGGGCATGGACAGGGCCGCGTGGATGTGGGTCTGGGCATACCGGGCCATGCACATGGCCGTATTCTGACCGGTGGGCGGCAGGCGGTTGAGCGTCTTGCCGATGTGATTGTGGCAGTCAAGGTAGGGTCGCATGAAAATGCCTCGTGGGGTTCAACAGGAGAGAAACATCCCGCAGGCGGGATCACAGCGTATCAGGGCGTATGGCCTGCCGCGCGGTCGTGGCCATGCGGGCGGCCGTGATGATGGCCAGATTGCCGCGGGCGGCCAGGCCGCTGACCGGCGGGGCCTCGTGGCGGGCCAGGGCGGCGAAGGTGTGGGCGAAGTAGCCCGCATGGCCGCTCCAGCCCGCACGGTCGCGTGCACTCTCGTGTCCGGCAGTCAAAGGCACCTCCTGCCAGTCGGGCTCGTCGGCCCGTTTCTGGAACAATTCCCGCCCGCGGCGCAGAATGCGGACCGATCCGGCGTGGCCATGCACTTCCGCCAGATTGGAGTTCTCGCCATTGCCGGAACCCGTTACCCACCAGGACCCGCTCACGGTGGAGACTGCCCCATTGGCATGCTCCAGCAGAAGCAGCGCCATGTCGTCCACCTCGAAATCGAAATGCTGGGTCAGGACCTGGGCCTGCACATACCCTACGGGGGAATTCACGAGGGCTTCGGTCAGGTAGATTTCGTGGTACAGGGTATCGTTGATGCAACCGCCGCCTGCCGCGCGCGAGGCACGCCACACCCGGGCCGGGTCGGCCTGATCGGCCTGCTTGCGAAACAGGGCCCGGGTCCGGCCGAAACCCGTGGGGCCCAAGTCACCCCCGCGCACCCGGTCCAGCGCGGCAGCGGTGCCGGGCGTGAACAAAAAATTGTGCACCACAGTATACGTCTGTCCTGTCTTTTCGGCCACAGCCAGGATCCGATCGGCATCTTCCAGCGTCAACGCCATGGGTTTCTCACTAATGACGTCCACACCGTGCTGCAAGGCCGCGATGGACTGCTCGCCATGCAGGGCATGGGGGGTGGCCACGACGACGACATCCAGCGTTTCCGCCGCCAGCATAGCTTTGAAATCGGCATGACAGGCCTGGGCCGGCACCTGCAGCGTCTCCCGGGCCCATTGCAGATGGGCCGGCACCGGATCGGCCAGCGCCGCGATCCGGACCAGGGACGGCAGGGACTGGTACGCGGCGGCGTGAAAGGCCCGCAAAATGCCCCCGCAGCCAATCAGGCCAACCCGAAGTGGTGTACCGGACATGATGTCCTCCCGTGAGTGAGTTCCTGCCGCGGCCACAGCACAGGGCCGGACTACCCGGAAATCCTGCCTGCGGGGTCCAGCCGGGCCACCCCGTCGTCCAGGTAGCGACGGGCCTCCCGGATCAGGCGGGTTGTGCCCTGCGCATCATCCAGAACAGGAATGCCGCGGGGGACCGGATGCATGAAAATTTCAACCAGACGATCGTAGGCGATGGCATGCAATGCTTGCAGGATAGGCTGGAAATCCAGGGCGCCCTGTCCGGGCAACTGCAAGATCTCCTGTGCCTTGGGCAGTTTTTCCATGCATCCCATGCCGTGTTGCCAGGCATAAAACAGGGCCAGGCGATCATCGAGCTCCCGGATCAGCCGGGCGATCAGGGCGGCATCGTCCGGCAAGTGGTAGGGCGCCAAAGCCAGGCCCAGGACCGGTGATGGACTGAATTCGGCAAACCAGAGAATGGAGTCGACCGAGCTGATCAGCGCGGAACCGTGGTTCTCAATGCCGATCGTGATGCCTTGCGCGGCCGCCGCGTCCATTTCCGGTTTCATCTGCTCGACAAAAGTGGCCACGGCCTGTTTCAGATCCGGGCCTTGCAGGTGACTTCCAGCCTTCTGACTGCCGGACACCACCAGCGAGCCACCCAGGGCCGCCACATAGGAGAATTCGGACCGTAATCCAAAGGGACCCAGATCGTAGCGCGTGGTCAACGCCAGCTGTACGTCATGCGCCTCCAGCAAGGCCTGAAAGCGCGTGGGGCCCAGGGCCTCGGCCTGCTCCCGTTGATTGGCATGGGCTTGCGGCCACAGATCAAGGCGGCCGTCTCCCACCGCACGGGCTGCCGGGACCACATCGGCCAGCGGCAGGCAACCATACAGCGAAGAGGCCAGGGCATAGGACAGGGTGAAGGAAGGAGTTGTCATGTGCTACCTCCGGGGGGCCGAAAACCCATACTTCAATCCAGGCGGACAGATTGGCCTGTCAAGGCAGACCGGTTCATGGCCAGCACTACGGCCAGAGTCCGGGTTGCATCCCGAAAATCACTCTTGACCCGGTCCGGTTGCCCTGTACGGATCGCATCCAGGAAAGTCTTGAGAGAACCGTAGTGCGGCGGATCGGGTGGGTCCGAGCCATGCGGGTCCACCGGCAGACCCGCGCGGCCCATGCCCGGACCCTCGGCACACTCCACGTCGATGGTTTCCCGATCCCCGGATGCGTGCCACCGCTGCCCGGTGAGGCGGGGCGGGGCAATGGGACGCAGGTGCAGCTGCAGATTCCGCCCCACGAACGTCATGTCGTGTTTGGGGATACGACTGCCCCAGGAATGCAAGTGACTGGCGGTCACGCCATTGGCGAACCGGATCAGCGTGCAGGTGGTATCGGCAATATCGAATGTGTCCGTGACGGGGACGGCCCGGTTGCTGGCCAGGGTATGCACTTCGGCAATTTCACCCATCAGGTAGCGCAGGAGATCGATCGTGTGAATGGCTTGATCCATGACATGTCCGCCCGATTTTTCCTGCAGAAAGAACCAGGGGGGCATGGTGGGACTGAAGGCATTGCCGGCGACATGCGTGCTTTGGACTGTACTGAGCGTCTCGGTCCGGGTCAGCTCAAAGAAAGTCGGCAGGACCGGAGAATAGCGATAGTGGAAATCCACGCTGCAGATGATGCCGCTCGCCTCGATCAGTCCGCATATGTCCTGCGCCACATGCAACGTATCCGCCGGAGGTTTCTCGCAAAACACATGAATGCCCCTTTGCGTGGCCCACTGGAACACGGCCATACGCACCGCGGGGGGTGTGCACAGCAGCACGGCGTCCAGCGCGGTGGCCTGTGCAAACAGGTCTTCCAGGCGCACATGGACCGTGGCCTGGAACGGCTGGGCCAAGTGGCGCGCCCGTGCCTCGTCCATGTCGCACACGGCGACCACGTCCGCGCAATTCATGTACTGCAAATTGGCGGCGTGTCGCTGCGCGATGTTGCCGGCCCCGACAAATCCTACCTTCATCCCATCCTCTCCTCACTGCCGGGAGGCCCTGATTCCGTGTCGGGCGGGGCAATGGACACGCCCTGCCGGGTCCAGCACTGATATTGGGTGCGCAATTCCGTCAGCAGCAGGGCCCGGGTGTCTGCGCCCTGCACCACCGGCGATCTTTCAAAGAAGCGGATCAAGTGCTCCAGGCGACTCAGGCACAGTTGCTGCCTGTCCCCCGCCCCGGGATCAGGCCGGCCCCATGGTATCCACCTGCGGTGTGACCAGGGATCGGTGGCCAGCCAGCGCTGATGCCACGCAGGGGGAGCCCGTCCGGTACGGACAATGAATTCCGCAGATTCCAGGTAGGCCCTGGTCCGGGCATGAAACAGACGGGTATAGCGGGCCAGCAACGAACGCATCATCGCGAGAAACAGTGTGATGGCCCCCAGCCAGACGAGCAGGGACCCCCAAATTACCAGGGATTCCCGGTCCATCAGTCCTGCACTCCCTGCAAATCCAGTTCCGCGGCAAAATGGCAGGCACTGAAATGTCCCGGCTGGATTTCCGTCCAGGCCGGCTCCTCCTGACGGCACACCGCCTCGGCATAGGTGCACCGGGTATGAAAGGAACATCCCGGCGGGGGGTTGGCGGGCGAGGGCACATCGCCTTCCAGCAGAATCTCCCGCAGGCCCACATCGGGATCCGGTTCGGGAATGGCAGACAGCAAGGCTTCCGTGTACGGGTGTTTGGGAGTCTGAAACAGCATATCGGTCGGGGCCTGCTCGACGATCTTCCCCAGGTACATCACGGCCACCGCACTGCAGATGTGGCGAATCACGCTCAGGTCATGGGCCACGAACAGGTAGGTCAAGGCAAACTCGCGCTGCAGATCCTGCAGCAGATTCAGAATCTGGGCCTGAACCGACACATCCAACGCGGAAACAGGTTCATCACAGACAATCAGCTCGGGACGCAGACTGAGCGCGCGGGCGATGCCAATCCGCTGCCTTTGGCCTCCCGAAAACGCGTGGGGATAGCGCTTGAGATATTTGACATCCAGGCCGACCAGCTGCATCAGTTCCCGGACCCGCAGTTCAATCTCGTACGCATCGCCCATTTTCTGGATGCGCAGCGGTTCCCCGACGATGTCGAGCACGGTCTTGCGCGGATCCAGACTGCCATAGGGATCCTGAAACACCATCTGCATATGGCGACGCGTGGCACGCAGGGCTTTGCGATTCAGGGCATGGACGCGGAGCACCGTACCATCAACATGCAACAGAATCTCCCCGGCACTGGCCGAAATGGCCCGGATGGTACACCGGCCCAAGGTGGTTTTGCCGCACCCCGATTCCCCTACCAGCCCCAGGGTTTCGCCCGGATACAAGGTCAGACTGACATCGTCCACGGCCTTGACCCAGCCGGTGACCTGCCGGAAGACGCCCTTCTCGATCGGGAAATATTTCTTGAGGTTCCGGATTTCCAGAAGGGGAGTGGGACGGGATCCGGTCATGCTGGCCCTTCCGCATACAGGAAACAACGCGCTTTGTGCCCCGGGGTCAGTTCCAGCAGGTCGGGGACCTGGGTATCGCACAGGCCCGGCATGAAATCCGGACAGCGGGGGGCGAAGGCGCACCGGGCCGGCGGATCGAGTGCGACCGGCACGGTGCCCTCAATGGCCAGCAGCCGATCGCCCCGGGACCGGTGCACGCGGGGAATGGACGCCATCAACGCCCGGGTATAGGGATGCTTGGGTTCCTTGAAGATGGTCTGCACATCCGCCTGCTCCACCACCCGTCCCAGGTACATGACCAGCACTTCGTCCGCCATCTGGGCAATGACGCCGAGATCGTGGGTAATGAACAGAATGGCCATTCCCAATTCTGCCTGGAGGCGCTTCATCAGACGCAGGATCTGGGCCTGCACCGTGACGTCCAGCGCCGTAGTGGGTTCGTCCGCGATCAGGATGCTCGGATGCAAGGCCAAGGCCATGGCAATCATGGCCCGCTGCAACATGCCCCCGGACAATTGATGGGGATAGGCATCGATATTGGCTTCAGGATTGGGAATGCCGACCTGTTGCAGCAGCTCCAGCGCCCGGACCCGGCATTCCTGCCACGGGCTGGCCTTGTGTACGCGGATAACCTCCATGATTTGGAACCCGTCCGTATGGACGGGCGAAAAAGCAATCTTGGGCTCCTGAAAAATCATGGCGATTTCCTGTCCCCGGATTTCCCGATAGGTCTCGCTGTCCCGGTCCAGAGACAACAGATCCGTGCTCTGGCCATCCCAGTGAAACCGGGCGGAGCCGCGGATTTCCGGATGCCCCGTCACAATGCCCATGATCGATTGCACCGTGACGCTTTTCCCGCACCCCGATTCCCCGACGATGCCCAGGGTCTGGTTCTGCAGCAGGGTGAAGGACACCCCATCCACGGCCTTGAGGATGCCTTCCTCCAGATGGAAGTGGGTCCGCAGCTCTTGGACTTCCAGGACAGGTTGCGACATGGGCGGGACACCTCGGTTTACTTGTAGGGATCCGCCGCATCCCGCAGGCCGTCGCCCACGAAATTGAACAGCAGGACGGTGACAATCACAAAGAGACCGGGAATCATCATCCAGGGATGACTCACCAGTACACGCACATTCTGCGCCTCCTGCAGCAAGGTGCCCCAACTGACGGCCGGCGGCCGGATCCCCAGGCCCAGAAAACTCAGGGCCGTTTCCCCAATGATCATGCCCGGAATGGCCAACGTGAGATGGACGATGAGATAACTCATGAAGCCGGGCAGCATGTGATCGAGGATGATGCGCAGTTCCGTGGCACCCGCCGTGCTGGCCGCCATGACATAGTCCGCTTCCCGCAGTTCCAGCAGCTTGCCGCGCACCACGCGGGCCAGGCCCGCCCAGCCAATCACGGACAGAATGATGGTAATCGCCAGGTACACCCGCACGGGACTCCACCGGGCCGGCACAGCCGCGGAGAGCGCCATCCACAACGGCACGCGCGGGATGGAAATCAGGAACTCGATGATGCGCTGGATGATGATGTCCGTCCATCCGCCCAGGAAGCCCGAGAGACCTCCCAGCAGGCAGCCCAGTACGAAACCGATCACGACTCCCACCAGTCCGATCGAGAGCGAAATGCGCGCCGCGGCGAGCGTGCGCGAGAACTGATCCCGGCCCAGACTGTCCGTGCCGAACAGAAACAGGACTCCGCCTTCCTCCACCACGATGAAACGGCGTTCGGCCCGCACGAGGCCCCAGAACTTGTAGGGTTCGCCCTTGCGCCAAAACCGAATCGCGCGGGGCTGGGTCTTGTCGGGTGTGTAGACCCGCTGAAAGGTCTCGAAATTGATGTCCTGGTCCAGGACGTACACGAAGGGCCGGGCCCAGTCGCCGTTCTCGTGCTGCACGTAGATCCGGGACGGCGGGGTGTCCAGGTAGTCGGAGTGCTGGGTCAGGGGACGGTAGGGAATCCAGAATTCGTAGGTCAGCGCCACGAAATACAACAGTCCCAACAGGTACATGGAGCCGACGGCCAGCCGGTGACGCCGGAACTTGCGCCACACCAGTTGCCATTGGGATGCAAAGTACAGTCGCTCCTCGGCCGAAATCTCCTCGTGGGACACTTCGGTCACAGTGCGGGGGGACAGGGCCTGCACGCCTAGCCGCCCCGACTTTCAAACCGAATGCGGGGATCCACCCACACCAGCAGGATATCGGACAGCAGGGTGCCCACCAGGGTCAGCACGGCCAGAAACATCACGATGCTGCCCGACATGAACATGTCCTGCGACAGCAAGGCCCGGAACAGCAGGGGACCGGTGGTCGGCAGACTGAGCACGATCGCGACAATGGTTTCACCGGAAACGATGGCCGGCAGTTGCCAGCCCACGGTGGAGATGATGGGATTGACGGCCACGCGTACCGGATAACGGAACAGCAGGGTACGGTGGGGCACGCCCTTGGCATGGGCCGTGACCACGTATTGGCGGCCCAGTTCGTCCAGCAACGTGGCGCGCATCACCCGCATGATGCCGGCCGTGCCGGCCGTGCCGATCACGATGACCGGGGTGATCAGATGCGTCAACATGTCCCACACCTTGGCCCAGCTCCAGGGCGCGGTGGCGTATTCCTGGGAAAACAGGCCCCCGACGCTGATGCCGAAATACTTGAACAACAGATACATCAACAGGAGGGCCAGCATGAAATCCGGGATGGAAAGGCCCGCAAACCCCACGACCGACCAGAAATAATCCGAAAACCGGTATTGATGGGTGGCTACAAAGATGCCGATGGGAACCGCCACGACGTACGTGAAGAATAGGGAAATAACCGAGATCAGGACGGTATAGGGCAACCGTTCGGCCAACAGCACCTTGACCGGCTGATTCCATTCAAAGGACCGGCCCATGTCGCCCTGCAGGAAGCGCCACAGCCAACGCGCATACTGCTCTACCGGCGAACCGTCCAGGCCGAACTGGCGGCGGATGGCCTCCAGCTCGGCCTCATCGGCAAATGCGCCCTGCGCTTCCAGCGCGGCCAGATAGGTGTCCAGATAGTCGCCCGGGGGCAGCTGAATGATAACGAACACCACTACCGTCAACGCGAAAAAGGTGACCACCATGTAGAGGAGACGGCGGGCGATGTACGTGGACATGAACAGTGTCGATCCCGTTGTGGCAATGTGTCCGGTCCAGGTCCCGAGGGTCATGGGTGCCGGCGGGCCGTCCGGCCCGGATCAGGAAGCAGCAGGGCTTGGGTCCCATCGCGGCCCGCGGGCTCCGGCTGGTTCGCACTCCATGGCCTGGGCAATCCAGGCCACCGCAGCGCCATACCGGAGACAGGGGCTGCCCGCACGGCAGTCTTGCGGATGCCGGCCAGACCGTAGCTCCCGCCCCGGTCTCCCTACAGCAGACCGGAACCCACACCAGCCTCCCGCGGCCGCCAGGTGGCTGCATCGGGCGTGCGCTATCCCGGGCGGGAAACCGACAGGTCCGCCCGGGGGAGCATACGGCGCGTCATGCCGATATCCCAGTTGGGAGGACTGCAGCACCGTCCCTCCTCCTTGTGTCCTCCCCTGCCTGACCGTGCGGGCTTCCGGGCCATACGGAACGCGGCCGGGAGGCGGCCTTGGCGGCGCCCCCCGGCTGCGCAAAGTCGATTGCGTGTTTACTCCTCTATATACCAGGTACCGGGCTTGTAAGGGGCGTAGAAATTCGTGTCCGAACCCCACCAGATGTCTTCTGACGGTACATTGTGCAGGCGGTTGCTCACCACCTGCGGCACGGGACCCAGGCCCACGGTCCCAATCATGGGCAGCGTTTCCGCAAAATACCGGTAGTACTCGGTGCCTTTGTTCACAAAGTCCTCCGACCCGATTTCGGTCTGTTGCCATTCCGCGAACAGGGCGCGCAACGCCTTGATCTCGTCGGGGGGTTCAATCCCTTCGGCTCCGTCGGAGTTGAACCAGATGACCCATTGGGCGCCCCACCGTTGCTGCGAGGCGCTGAAGAAGCCGTACCACAGGGGATTGGCGCGGCCGAACAGGCCGGAGCGGTCCAAGTGCCAGGTGGCAATCTCGAATTCATTGGCCAGATTGCGTTGGGTGTACAGGGATCCTTCCGTGACCTTGCATGTCACGTCAATCCCGATCGCCACCCATTGCTGCTGAATGATTTCGCAAATGGGCAGTTTGGGCCCTTCCGTAGTGCCGATTTCAATGATCACGCTCAGCCGATCCCCGTCCGGGCGCAGCCGATAGCCATCGCCATCCCGCTCGCTCAGTCCCAAATCGTCCAGCAGCTGGTTGGCGGTATCGGGATCATATTCCGTGTGCAGCGTATGCCATGCCGGATCAACATAGGCATTGGAGGGCAACGGAATGGCCGGATACGGGGTACCCAAGCCAAAGAAGACTGCCTGATTGATGGCCTCCCGGTCGATCCCGATGGCCAGGGCACGGCGGAAATCGAACGCATTGAACAGTTCGCGGAGCACATCGTCCTGGGTGGTGCGATTGGGCATCAGGGCGAATTCCGAAGAGCGCAGACTTTTGGCGGTCTGCACCTTGAAGTCGCCGGCCTCCCTGTTGGCCTGTAAGGTACCCATTTCATTCAGGGACAGATACCAACCCTCAAAATCGAATTCCCCAGTGGTGGCCTTCAGGATCTGCACTTGCTTGTCCCCGGTGATTACCGTGTCCACCCGGTCGATATAGGGCAACTGGTTGCCGGCCGTGTCCACCTGGTGGAAATAGGGATTGCGCACCGCGATGACCCGTTCCGACGTGCGTTCCTCCGGCATCCAGACCCACAACGACGGCCGGCCTACCAGCACGTTGCCCGAAGGATTGGAGTGGGAGCGGAAGTATCCGACCCAGTCGTCAAAACCTTCGTCTTGCGCCTTCTGGGCGGCCTCGGGATTGTGTTCGACATGGAATTGCTTCAGATAGTGGGCGGGCATCATGAAGCCCGGATCCGAGCTGAACCAGCTCCGTCCCAGCAAATCCACCGCCGCCGGATACGGCACGGCGAATTTCATCTTGACGGTCATGTCGTCGACTTTGGTAAATTGCACCCGTTCGCCCCCGGGTGACCAGAAGTTGCTGAACGACGGGGTCAGCTCCGCGTTGCCATCCACTTCCTGCCACTTGAACAGAATGTCGTCCACGGTGAAGGGAGTGCCATCGGACCACTTGTGGCCGGCGCGCAACACAATGGTCAGTTCGGACAGATCGTCGTTCCAGAAGAAGTCCTTGGCCACGTCCACACTGACTTCCGAGTTCTCCTGGTTGTACTGGAACAGGCCGACGGTGCGCAGTGTCGCCAAGTTCCAGAGTCCCGTCTCCACGTTGCCAAAGCGCAAGGTCCCCCCGTATGTCCCAATGCCTTCTGCCCCCTCCTGCACCAGGGGCTCTGCGGGCAATCGTTCACTCAATGGAGGCAATGCCCCTGCGGCCACCATTTCGGCCAGCATGGGAGCCTCCTGGCTGGACATGGCCATTTCCTCTTCGGCGGAGGCTTCTTCCATGGCAGGTTCTGCTGGCGCTTCCGGCGCGGCGGCCGGCGGCCCGCCGCAGGCCGAGAGCATGAGCAGGCCCACAAGGGCCCAGATTCCAACATGCATCGATCTTCTCAACCTATTCATCGATTCTTCCTTGTTTGGCATGAATACAAGCATCGCAATCCCCAGGACTTTCGGGAAACATCACCGCCTGGCCGACACTGATCCCAGCCATGCCTGACATGGGGGACCAACGCCGCCATGAATGATCTGACTGCAAGACAGGGAGGCGGAATCGATTGTACATAGACGCATTGGATTCGACAAACCGATTTTCAGGGTCATCCCTGTGGCTTGATTCAATCTCCACAAACAGGATTGGGGCAGGGGCCTTCATCCTGTTTGCGCCTGCGTCACCAGGGTGGGATACCGGGTCCATGCACAATCCCATGGTCGTGGCTGTGTCACTGGGCACAGATGATCCGTGACACCTGCACGAACCTTCATTGCCTTGGGCCTGCTGGGCAGGGCACTTGGGCATCGCTTGTTGCCTTGCCCGAAGTCAACCATTTGCAGTCCCACGGCCGCCACGGGTTTCCCACCGTCAGTGGCCTCCTGCATCTTCCGGGCAGAGTCGTTGAAGTCTCGCCCGTCGCGGACTCAGGATTCCCGCGGGCTATCACGCCCGTAACGGCATTCCCTGTGGAGACAGTGAGACAGTGGCAAGAGGCATTCATGCGGTCGTGTACAGACCGCTCTGGCACTGTGGAGGGAGTATCTGAACCACCGCACCGACGCGCGCATCGAACGCGCCGTCACCCTCCAGACCGTCATCGCCGAGGGCGTGTCGTCCAAATAGCCTGGCCCACGGCGCCAGGGCCCGGATCAGGCAGGTCGCCAAGCACAAAGTGGACCGTTGGGCATATCGAGTAGCCGTGGCCTGCCATGCCTTGCGATGGCGGAAGGCATTTTCCATCCGGTGCCGTCATGGGTACAGTGCCGGGTTCCTTGCCGGTGGGGTCTGGATGGGATCACGAGGTTTATCCCGCAGGCAGATGCGACTGCCACAATCTGAGTGCCATCGGAGCCTTTGTCCGCCCACAGATGATCTGCCTTGAGGCCCTCCCACAAGGGCAGGGATTGCGTGCCCTCCGTCGTGACGCCCTGGATTCCTTGCCAAGTGATTGGCACCTCATGGCCTTGGGTCTGCATAATCGGATTTGGGCCTGCAGCAAGGCGGCTACCTCAACCGCAACCATGATCCCCGCCCGGTCACATGCTCGTCATCCGGGAACACTACATCCCACCGTGAGGAGTGAGTTTGTCGCGTATGAACCCTGGCGTTGCCTTCCACAGGACAGCAATTTCTACACCCACTCGCGTTCAGACTCACTGTGCGAGTAAAAGGCCGCCCGCACTTCCATGGTCCCAACTTGTCCGCCACTCCGGTGGCAACGTGCTCTAGACCTTGGGCTTGCCTCATTCACCGCCACCGTGATGCCGCAACAGTTCAATCAGCGCCGCGGAATTATGGCGCTTTGCCTGCGCCACATGGAGCGGGGTGTGCGCCACGTCGGGCGAGGCGTAGTGGGCGTACCGACGCTGGGCGATCTGGAGGGGAGTCTCGCCGCTGTCCATGCGGGCCTGGGGATCCGCCCCGGCTGCCAACAGCACCTTGGCCACCCATGGATCGGCGTACTGTGCCGCTGCATGGAGGGGAGTTATGCCGCTGCCCACAAGCGTGTCCATATGGAGAGGAAGCATGCCGATGTCTACAGGCATGTTCATGCGGACATTGGGATCCGCCCCGGCCGCCAACAGCACCTCCACCATCCTCCACGCCTGGCTCGGCGCACCGACGATGTCACGCCCGGCATCGCTCCCTATCGCGGTATGGAGAGGAGTCCCGCCAGCACCCGTATGGGCATTGGGGTCCGCTCCTACCGCCAACAGCATCCGGGCTCCCGCCAGGGAGCTGGCTGCGGCCGCCGCATGGAGGGGGGTGCCGCAATTGCCCGCACGGGCATTGGGGTCCGCTCCCGCCGCCAACAGCATCCGGATCCCCACCAGGTTTCTGGACGCTGTTGCCGCATAGAGGGGGGTGCTATGCGGAGTGGTGGCATTGGGATCGGCACCTGCCGCCAGCAACTGCGCCATGATGTCCCTGGCCTCCGTAGACTCGCCCCTGGCCGTTGCATACAGAGGCGTGCGGCCCTGAATGTCATGTACATTGGGGTCGGCGCCCGCCGCCAGCAACAGGGCCACCATGTCCGCAGCCCCCTTCCGTACCGCCTGGTACAGAGGCGTGACCCCTCCATTGTCATGCACATTGGGGTCGGTGCCCGCCGCCAGCAACTGCGCCATCTGTGAGATATCGTGGTCGCGTACCGCCCGATGGAGAGGAGTCTTGTCTGCGCCGGCGCGGACAAAGAGGGGACGACCCTCTGCCAGAGCCTGCCCCAGGCCGGCACAGGCATTGAGTCCCAGGACCCCCATCCAGAGTGCCACCCAGACGAGACGTCCCTTGCCCAGAGTCATGCATGTCGCCAAGAACATCATGGAAGCGAATCCTTGGTGTAATCGCTGTGATGGCATGAATGGGGACCTATGGATGCGGTGCAGGCAGTGGGTCCAGAGCCATCACCCACGCGCCTCAGCCACCGAGGACCTCGCAGACCCGCGATCCTGCCGCCCCGCCTCACATTTTCCCTGAGGTGGCCCAGTCCACGCCCACGAGGGGGCAGGCAGTCCTCCCACTCCCTGTCCGGCCTGCCCGGTACACACTCATCTGCCTATGTGCACATGCCCCAAGGTCGGGCCAAGAGGCGGGAAGAGTACGGGACACAGAGATGGCAGCGATGTCATCAGTATCCATGATATGGCGTGCAGGTATGCGTGGGGGAAGAGCCTGAGCAATGGCAATGTCTCTCTTCGGTGGTCCAGGGAAAGAAACAGGCTCCCCACAGACATCTCCGTTGTTCGAAACGAAAATCAAGCTCATAATCGGTAAACCCCCCGGCAACGGTATCGCTAAAAATACCGCCTCCTATCGCTGTGGTTGTATCTTCGGGGACTTCCAGCCAGTCACTTTCAGAAACCACGAATGCCACAGTCGGGCTGTAATCCGGATTCCACCAGGAGTCTGGATGGAAGTGATTGTGGGCATGCCACAACATAATTTCAACGTCCAGGGCACTGTTGACATCACATACATAAAGCGTCTCAGTCCAAGTGTCGCTGCTCCGTTTTCCCGGCAAGGATGGGTCGTGTGCATCGTGTCCCGGTTGCACCCTTGAAGTTTGGCTGGATTTTTCCTGCCTTGCCGATTCTTGCATGAGAAATTCCTCCAGATGACCAGCGGCCAGAGCATCCATGACCATCTCCTGGGTCACGGACGAGGCCGCGATGTCCTCATCCGTGCAGGGATTGCCCGCATTCGCAACCGTGTCAATGCCCGTGTTCTGGAGCAGAGCTTGGTATTCCCCACAAGTCAGGTAGGATTCCCGTTCCCACTGCAAGGCCAGAACGAGCGAATTGGATTGCAGAGGGTAGGATGCCAGATGCTGGGCCGCAGCACTTCGATCATCGCAATACGCCTGCAACTCAGGGGAAGAGCTCCCAAAATGAAGAGTCTGCCCTTTCCGGGCGAGGGCCAGTTCCTAGGGTTCATCCGGGACCACTGGCTAGCCCTCTTTCCCCAATTGCTCGACCAGAGCCAGTTCAATCGCCGGGCCCTCGCATTGCAATAGGTGGAAACACTGCAGCGGCATGGGACAGTGCGGTGGGGACCATCCCGCCTCCCATGCCCGTGGACCGGGCTACCGTGACCGCCTAGCAAGCGCATCGCGACGAGGCCGCTCCCGCCTGAATGTTCCAGGAGGTTCCCGCCGTGGCGGCCCAGATTCTGGCTTGGTCGTGCTGGCGCCGTTGCCATCCATGGGTAGCCATGCGCTGTCACAGGAAACGCCGTCAGGCAGAGCTCCTTGATCTACAACCGTGGTACTGGGAACCGGCGTGGTGTGCGGCTTGGCACCCCAAGCCGGCTCCGACCTTTGCCGATGCCCTCGCCTTGAGCCGGTGCAAGCTCTGGGCTGGTCTCTCGCCTTTGTCCCTGTCACCGTCTCCGACCGACAACCCAAAATCCTGCGTCCACCGCTGGAGAGTCTGATGGATGCCCTATGCTGTACTGCCTGATTTTGTACAAAGTCGAGATTAGATGGCAGGAGCAGGCATCTGCCACTGCACCGGCCACACGGCCGTGGCCCCTGCAGCCCGCAAGGCCTTGGGCAGGTGGGCGCATGCCGACTCGGGAGCCAACACCAGAACTTGACCCCCCAAGCCTGCTCCCGTGACTTTGGCGGCCGGAGCCCCGGCTTCCAAGGCCGCCTGAATCAGCTTCTCATGGGCGACAGAACTGACTCCCAGTCTGCGCAGCAGTTCCTGGTTGGTGTTGAGCAGAGGGCCCAGCTCTGCAGGGTCTGACTGGGTCAGGGCCTTGAACAAGGCCCTGCTGACTTCCCCAATTTCCTGCATCCAGTCTTCCACTGCATGGGGCTTCTCCTGCCTGAGACGGGCCACTTTGGCCACAGCGGCAGAGGTAGGCACCGAGATCCCCGTGTCGGCCAGCAGGAATACTGGGCTCTGCCGGGGCTGGAAGAATTGCGGCGCATGACCTTTTCGAAAGTACAGGGGAAGGCCGTGGACCACCGTCAGATTGTCAATGCCGCTGGGACTGCCATGCAATCGCATCTCGCTGGCGTGGACGATGTGGTCTTGGACTTCCAGTTCCAGGGAGCAGTCTGCCGCTTGGGATACGGCCCGGACCAGGGCACAGCACACTGCGGCCCCACTCCCCAATCCGCGGGCGACAGGGATCTGGCTTCGAATCTGCAGAATCCAGTCTGGCTCCTCGTCCCGCCCTGTAGCCCGCAGGGCCATTGCAACGGCTTGGGCCAGCGGCTGCATTGGGGGTGAGGGATTGCGCAGCCGCGTGTGCCGCTGGAGATCCAAGGCCACGATCATGGTCCCATAGCCCGGTGAGGTGGGGGCTACCAAGACTTGGGCCTTCAAGTTATGTAAAGGAATGGCCACGGCTGCATAACCGTAGACCACGGCGTGTTCACCGGTCAGAATGACCTTGCCCGGAGCATGGCCGATAACGGCAGCGTCTCGGGCCTGAGCACTGCCAGCCATCATCACTTCCACCAGCCACCACGACAGGACGGCATTGTGCTACGGCTGGGCAGGCTGAAGCAGCTCTATCATGACCCCGTGCGCGTACTTTGGATGCACAAACAGCACAGGCCCGAAAATGCCAGTTTCCACGTGGTTGTGCACAAGAGTCACGGCCTGCCTTTGCAGGACATCCAAGCCGCCGTGAATATCGGCCACTTCATAGCAGAGATGATGGAAACCGGGACCGCGCTTGGCCAGAAAACGGCCCGTGGCACAATCCGGCACCAGCGGCTTCAGGATTTCAAGCAGTTCGCTGCCTTTGCGCAGCAGGGACACCTGTACCTGTTGGGGCAGGAAGTCGCGTGTACTCTCCCAAGTGAAGCCCAGATGGTTGCAGTAGAAGGCACATGTCTCCCGCGAGTTTGCCGTGGCCACTCCGATGTGATGAAGCCTCAGAATCTCCAGGCCCTCAAGAGCTGCAGAAACCATATGCCGGGTTCCCTTGTGTGACTGAAAGGCGGCGCAGTCCAGGTTGTGCACCAGAGCGGTTTCCATAGAATACAGGATCGCCAACGGATGTGGGAGAGAATGTGTCTGGCACACCCAAGTCTCTTTCATGCCCAACCAGGCAGCTCGACGGGCACATTGCGGCAGACCACTCTTGATGGCCTCCTAACACTTCGGCTCCTGAGAGCCTGTATGACAAGGCACCGCAGCATGCAGTGCGTCATGGCCCACTGGACCCAGGCTGCCGTGGTGGCGGACAGTTCCTCAAAAGTGCAAAGATCAATTCCACAGGATGCGAAAATCCGGGTTCGTTCTTCCTGTGCGGACCCGGTCCGCGTCCAGACGGCGAAAGAGTGCCATCCGGTCTGCCGCGGATATCTCCGCCTGCATGCGGACGCAGGCCGGAAGTACCGGTGGTCGGAACAGGCTCGGCAAAAGATCCACGCAGGGCAATCCCGCCACAGAATGTGGTACAGGACACCAGCCCTAGACTGAATACGACAGCGTAGAAGACATTGTGGCGGCGCTCCCGCAGGCCTTTGCTGATCCAGGCAAACAACAGGAGGGACAATACCAAGGCCCACATAGGAAAATACAGGGCGAGCGGAGCGAAGGGGCCGGTTTCACGCTCTGGTCTCCACGGCAGATAGACGGGAGGAATGCAGGGCGTGACCCACCATAAACAATCCCACCACAAGAGGCATCCGGGATTCCTTACCCTCAAGCCCGCGGGAATGCGCAGTTTCACATTCTCAATGAATGAAACTATCCGGAACTGACCTGGGGCAATTACATGAAAGATTCCATCTGGATTGGTCCTGACTACACCAACCAGGTGTAGGTGCAGATCCACAGTCCCTGAAGCGATCGCACGCAGAGATCGGATGGGTACACGGTCCAGCTCGCCCTTGAAGCGAGCCCACGCCCGGAGCCGGCAACCAAGCGGATAACCGCCTCTACCCATATTTAGGAACACTTGCACCATAGACACTAACTAACTACAATTGCACTGCGCGATTGTTTTTGCGCACTGGACAAAGACAGAGAGGCTCGACATGACAATAGACCGGGACCGGAAGTATCGGGAGATGGCAGCCCGGGGCAAGTATCGGAAACTGTATATGTACCTGTGCAACCTCGGGGCTCAGGAGTGGCAGACCTCCTTCGGCGAGATTGAGTCGATCCTCGGTTTCGCACTGCCCGCGTCTGCACGTCTGCACCGGCCCTGGTGGGCCAATCAGGGTAACGGCACCGGACATAGTCAGGCTCTGGCCTGGAGGATCGCCGGATGGGAGACAGCCGCTGTTGATATGGATACCGAGACGCTCTTGCTCAGGCGGAAGCACCCAGAGACCATGCGCCAGTTCACGCTCGACGAGGTGTGGCCTGTCCACCACGCGGGAGCATGGCCAGAAAGCCTGCGCCTCCGGCGCGCGGACATCTACGAGGAGAGGATGCAATCCGCCTGATGTTTGTCGATACCAACATCCTCGTATACTCCCGTATGCTGGAAGCTCCAGACCATGACATCGCCAGGGCAAAACTGGAGCGTGCCTTGCAAGACCTTGAACCAATGAGAATCAGCCGTCAGGTTGTACGCGAGTATCTGTCTGTCGTCACGCGGCCTCAGACTTGGCCGGTCGCCATTACGCGTGAGGACGCGCTCAACGATGTAGCCAGATTGATTGGCCACTTTGAGATATTAGAGGACGGTCCCAGGGTAACCGAGCTGCTGGTCACGCTGTGTCGTGAAGTTTCCGTGGGAGGACGGCAGATTCACGATGCCAACATCGTCGCAACCATGCTCGCGCACGGGGAGCACAAACTGCTGACGTTCAACACCACCGATTTTCGCCGTTACGGCGACCGCATTGAGTTGGTAGGCAAGTAGCAGAGTACGGTTTCTGGCAATACCGGTCATTCTCTACATTTCGGGTATCCAGCGGCCACCAAGATGTTGCCCTCGTGGGGTGACGCCTCCTTGCATCTTGCACTTCTTGGCAATTTCAGGTAACCCCATCGGATCCTGGCAGGACAGGTGCCTCCGTGGGGAGTCTTGGCCGAGAATTGCGTGGATGTCGTCCTGCCGCGCTGTGTGGCACAGTCCCCGTTGCGTCACCCCGTCCAGGAAGATGCGTGCGGTGTAGGCGCGCATCCGGCCGGAAGGCACTCCATCCCATCCCAAATGGTATGCCTATGTCACCTACGCCGTATCGGACCGTCAAGTCAAAACCGGGACAACTAGATGAAGGCCGGAAGAGTCGGCGACAGACATGTGTTCAGCAAAAGGTCCAGGCAGGACAATCCCGCCACAGCATGTGATACAGGATCGCCAATCCCACGCTGCACAGGGTCACGTAGAAGACATAGTGGCGGCGTTCACGTTGTCCCTTGCAGACAAAGGTGCACCACACGTAGGAAGTCAGGTACCCCCATAGGGGAAACCCTATAACACTGGCGCGCGCCCCTGCATCCGGCTCGGCATACAGCAGGTACAACGGACTTATCTCAGGGACAAAAATCCAGAAGGACGCAATGAACAGAGGCACTATGGATTGTTCCATACGATCCCGCAGGGTATGCAATTCACGGTCTTCATCCACGGGAAACCAGTAGAGGGGACACATGAGGGCACACAGCGTCCGCGCAGGACTTGACTTAACTGACCACTATACTGCAAGGCAAGGTGCTGGCGTCTTCCCAGGTGGTGGTGATGCCCAACACCCTGAACTTGATGTCGTACTCGGCATCCAAAGACAGGTTCCATTGGGCAGCCCACCAACTGACAACAGCGCTGACATCCCGCTCCGTGGCTCTCAGCACATTGACTCCAGCATTGAGAGCCACAGTTCCTACCAGTGCAATAAGACTTTGCACTGCAGTAGAAGCTCCCCCTGTCAAGAACGCTCAATGCAACCGGGGCAGTATTGCTTTCGTCAAATTCGGTGTTGTGGTGCCGGGTATAGGGATACAGACCCTGGGTGCCGCGCTGCAAGAGAGCCGCCTCTATTTCATGATCAAAGCCCTAATATCCTGGAATCAGACGCTGTAGACAAGTGTAGTCTTCCCAGTCTCCTGTGGCTCCGCCGACCATACCGTCACCTTGGCCAGGGGCAAGAGATATGGCACCATCTGGTATTTCTTCCACGGCTCAAGGATTCATCCAAAGCGTCGGGCAACCGGGAAAGCAATTCTGCCAAGGCGCGCAACTGCTCTTCGGTCAATTTCACGGTCTCACCCCCTTCATAGGTCAAACCGGGCTATTCCGCCACGATGGCTGCCTTCTCTGCGTTGGTCAAATGACCCCATTGAAGAACATCTCCCAGATTGAACATACCCGGCACCGGAGTGTGGCCAACTTTCTGGTCAACCTGGTCTGTGGCTTGATCGCCTACTGCCATCAAGGAAAAAAGCCTTCCCTCCACTTCTCAGCCCGGCAGATGCAGCTTGGGGAGCCTTACACGTTTCCCGAACTCAGGTGTATCAATTTCCTGGGGACAGGTGACGCGAGGATGCCGATCCCCATGCCTGCAGACAGGCGGAGTGGTCTTGCCATATCCATGCGGAGAGTGCACCCATGACCCATCCATCTGTCCCACTGCCCGTTTGGGATGTTCCCATCCCCTGGCTGCAAACACCCATCCGGACGGCCGGGGTCGCCCAACCGGTCATTTCCCTGAACAGTACATGGAAATTCCATGCGCATCCTCCGGCCGGCTACTGGTCCAGGGCCGTCGGCAAAGAGGCCTGGCAGGATTATCCGGTACCCAGCTGCACCTTTTCTCACGGTCTGGATATTCCGGCAGAGCAGACATACGCCTATCACCGTGCCGTGGCCGTGTCCCCGGACTTTGCCGGCAAACGGGTTTTCCTGCGCTTCGACGGCATCACCGGCAAGTCGCAGATATGGATTGACGGGCGTTTTGTGCGGGGACACTACGGCGGATACACCTCGTGGTTTTGCGAGATCACGGACCTGGTCACGCCCGGCCAGGAATTTGGCTTGACCGTAGGAGTCATGGATGTCCCCATGGAAGTCAGTGGCTTCAACATCGGCGGCATCATCCGGGATGTGCACATGATGGCGGTACCGGCGGTCTGCATTTCCCGCTTCCATATCGACGCCCAACCCACGCCGGATTTCACGGCAGCGGATGTCCAGGTTCGAGTCGAAATGTCCCCGCAGGCGGAGCCAGGCTGCCAACTTCACGCCAGCTTGGTGGACCCCGCCGGCCAGACAGTGAAACTGGATGCAAGCAGCTGGAATCCCGACATAGGGGGCGCGACCGCCATCGCACAAACTTTCGCGCTGGCACATCCCGTCCTGTGGGATGCCGAACATCCCCGTCTCTACACGCTGGAATTGAGACTGGCATCGCCACAGGGCGAAGATGAGACAGTGCGCCGCCGCTTCGGGATCCGCAAGGTGGAAGTGGCAGGCCGGACACTCCGGGTCAATGGCCGGGAAGTCAAATTGCGCGGTGTCAACCGGCATGATGTGCACCTGGTCACGGGTCGCACCGTTACGGCTGCGCAGGTGGAAACGGACATCCGGCTGTTTCGCGAGGCCAACATCAACTTCATTCGCACCTCGCACTACCCGCCGCGCGAGGACATGCTGGAATTCTGCGACGCCTACGGCATCTACGTGGCAGTGGAGACCGCTGTCGCTTTTGTCTACCAGTTCAATCATCCCACCCAGAACGATCCGGCCTACACCGCCGCCTATATGGAACAGTTCACGGAGATGATCGAACGGGACCGGGATCATGCCTGCGTGATCATGTGGTCGCTGGCCAACGAGTCCTATTGGGGGGCGAATTTCCGTCATCAATATGATTACGCCCGGCAAGCGGATCCCGATCGCCCGCTCATTTTCAGTTATCCCAACACCATGCCCGAGGGCACACCGGCCTGCGATATCTGGAGTCTGCACTACGCCAACTGGGACCGGGATCCCAGTGTGCAGACGGACACCTGGAGCGGATACGGGCTTGAAACAGGTACGGTGCCCGTGTTGCACGACGAGTATGCGCACATTGCCTGCTACAACCTGTCGGAACAGCGCCGCGATCCGGCCGTGCGCATCTTCTGGGGCGAAAGCATCAAGCGCTGGTGGGAAAGTATCTTCACGACCCCCGGCGCGCTGGGCGGCGCCATTTGGGGCAGCATTGACGACGAGATGATTTCCTCCACCGGCTATACAGGTAACCGGGAATGGGGCATCATCGATGGCTGGCGGCGCAAGAAGCCGGAACACTGGCTGACCCAGAAAGGCTATTCCCCGATCCGGCTGCAGGATTGGACCCTGCCCGATCCCGAACCCAATGGGGAGATCCACGTGCCCATTGCCAATTGGTTCGACCACACCAATCTGCAGGAAATCACCGTGGAGTGGCAGGTGGGTGACGCATCGGGACAGATGCCGGGTCCGGCCCTCGCACCGCATGAAAAAGGAGTGCTCGTACTGCCTGTGGCCATGGCCGCAGGCCGCGACTCCGGACCCGTGACCCTGCGCTTCACCCGCGAGCCCGACCTGCTGGTGGATGTATACCGGTTGATGCCACCGGCGGCACCGCGGCCCCGGGAAACCCGGCCGTCGGATTCGCCCGCACTGGTGGCATACGACGATCACTTCGTCATTCAATACCACGCCCTTGAGTTGTCCGTGTCTCGCTCCACCGGCATGATGACCGCCACGGGGGCAGGGGCAACGATCGTGGAGTCAGGGCCACATCTGAACTTGACTGGGATCCCCCTGCCCCCGTGGCAAGCATCCGGCGTGGAAGCCAGGGAGCACAACGCAGGCGTGCAAATCCGGGTCCACGGCAGCTACGGGGACGTTGACGTAGTGTTCCATATCCTGTGCCGGGACCAGGCCCGACTGGACATCGAGTACCGGATTCTCCGCCTGCCGTATCCCCCTCCCCGGGCACGAAGCCTGCGGGCCGGCCGGGATGTGGGCGGCTACCGGGAAGTCGGCGTCACGTTCGAGTTGAACCACAGCGTGGACCGAGTCTCCTGGTCCCGCCGCGGGCTGTGGTCCGTATATCCCGAAGACCATATTGGACGCAATCACGGCACGGCGCATCGAGAGCGAGCCGGGGGTGATGAGGGTTTCGGGGTGGAACCGGCCTGGTCCTGGCGAGATGACATGCGGAACTACTCCCTCTATGGACGTTACGACGTGGGGGGTCGGGGCACCCATGACTTTCGCGCCATGAAACACCATATCGGTCAGGCCATTGCCAATTCCGGGGAAGACACACTTGGATTTGCCGCGGAATCGGATTTTACCGATGCCGTCCGGCTGGAGGTGCTGACGCATCCCGACACGGTGGTGCCGGTGTCGCATCCCGACGTGACACTGGCCGGTACCTGGATTCCCGGGGAACCGCATTCAAATCACGAGTGGATCAGCAACAAGCCCGGCGATTTCGTCGAGTTCCGTTTCACGGGCGAAGGTATCTGCTGGATCGGAGCCAAGGACATGATTTATGGCAAGGCCCACGTGTTTCTGGACGGCGCATGGCAGGCCACCGTGGATTGCTATTCCGGCATCGGGCACGGCACCTCACGCGGCGAAGTGAAGGCCCGGGACGAAATCCTGTTCAGCCGCGAAGACCTGACGGCCGGCTCCCATGTATTGCGCCTGGAGGTCCTTGACCACAAGCATCCGGACTCGAACAACAGCTACGTCAGCCTGAGCGGCTTCCGGATTCTGAACCGCCAGGCCCGCGGCAATGTGCTGTTTCACATTCTCAATGAATGGAACTATCCGGAACTGACCTGGGGCAATTACATGAAAGATCCCATATTGATCGGTGCCGGCTACACCAACCGAGTGCAGGTGCAGATTCACAGGCCATAAACTTGTAGTGTTGCCAAGAAGCAGGTTTGGACCAGAATCGTAACACTTCCGGTTCCGATACAATACGGGTCGGGCCACCCCGGAACCGCAAATGAGCCTCCCACTCCAATTGCCATTCGGCAACGACGACTTCGTCGACATCCAGACGCAGGCCAACACCCTGTACGTGGACAAGACGCACCGCATTGCGGCCCTGTTCACACACGCGCAAGGACACAGTCCCCACATGTTCCTGGCGCGGCCGCGGCGGTTCGGCAAGACCCTGCTGCTCTCCACGGTGAAGGCCCTGTTCCAAGGCCGTCGCGACCTGTTCGCAAACACGTGGATCGGACAGGAGGGCCGTTGGGACTGGGAGGGCCACACCCATCCCGTGCTGCATCTGAACCTGGGCTTGCTGCGGGACATTCACAACCGGGAGGAACTACGGACCGAGTTGCGGAGGTTGGTGGATGACCAAGCCTTGACACAAGATATCGCCCTGCCCCCGGGGATGCCGGCCCTGGCTTTGCATCGGCTCTTGCGACACCTTGCGGCCGCCGGCCGCAAGGTGGTGGTGCTGGTGGACGAGTACGACACTCCCCTCACGGAGAACCTGGACCGGCCTGATGTGCTGCCGGAGATTCTGGATGTCCTGCGCGCCTTCTACGGGGCCTTGAAAGACAGCACCCCCTACATCGCCTACACGCTGGTCATGGGCATCACACGGCTGGCCCACGCCGGCCTGTTCTCCGGAGCCAACCATTTGGCGGACCTCTCGCACAATCCCGACCTCAATGGCCTACTGGGCTTCACACAGACGGAACTGCACACCCCACAGCTAACCGCTCTGGTGGCCCAGGGCGCCCGGAACCTGGGCTGTACCCCGGAAGCACTGTACGCGGCCCTGGAACGGGAGTACAACGGCTATCGCTTCGCCGAAGGGGCCGAGGCCGTGTGCAATCCCTACACGCTGGCCGGCTGCCTGGATCAACTGACCATCCCCGCGCGGGCTGCCCTCTGGAGTCTGGACCGGCTGCCCCGCCGCTGGGCCGCCACCGGCACGCCCACGCTGCTGCTGCGCGGGCTGCAGGGCCGTCGGGTGCAAGCCCTGCCCGCCCTGGCAGGACAGGCCGCACGGCCCTGGATGCAGGTCGCGTTCGAGGCCAGTCCTCCCCCGGTCGTGGCTCTCCTGCTGCAGGCCGGCTACCTGACGCTGGACGCCGCCGTGCCCCCGGCCCTGACCTTCCCCAACCGCGAGGTGCAGGCGGCCTTCGCGGATTCCCTGGCAACCTGGCTCGCGGAGACGGCGCCGACCTGGCTGGCGGAAGCCGGGTTGCCGCTCCCTCGCCTCGCGGCACAGCTGCAGGACGCCCTGCAGCGGCAGGATGCCGAGGCCGTGCGCCATGTGGTGGCCACCGGCATGGAGGCGGTACCCGGAACCCTGCACCGATTCGGCAGTGCACAGAGCCGTCCCTACGAGCCGTTCTACCAGACTCTGCTGCATGTCCTGTGCCTGTCCCTGGGGCTGTCCCTGACGGCGGAGGCGTCCGCCGGACAGGGCCGCGTGGACCTGGCGCTGGAACTGCCGGAGCGCATCTGTCTGCTGGAACTGAAGGTGGACCGGCCCCCCGCGGCGGGCCTGCGCCAGACCTTTGCAAAAGACTACCCGGCGGCCTATGCCCTGCGGGCTGTACCCGTGACCGTATGGGGCCTGCAGTTCGACTCGGCGGCCCTCACGGTGCGGGCCTGCCAGGCCTGGGACCTGGGTCGGTTCGATGCCGGGACCGCGCGCTGGGACCACGAACCATATCCCCTCTCGTTGGCCGAACTGCGCCGGGACTTCTCCGACGCGGAACGCACGGCCTATATGCAACGGATACCCTTCCGATCAGAAGCGGCGCCGCGGGAGACCCAGCACCAAATCCGCTAGGGTACCGGCTCTGCACGCCTCGTTCCGCGATACGCTCCAGCCCGACGGCATACCGAGTCTACCGGTCCGCAAGTCAGGTGTACCGAGCCCATCCCTCGGCCGGTGGGCAATGCAGGCCGCGGACGGAGGGACATGTCAGTGAGGCGAGAGAATTGGCCGGCAGAACTTGCGGTCTAAATGCAGACACTTTGGCGAGTGGATTGATCGGTTGGAAAAGTGGGTCTGACAGCCACAATTGCGCCTATTGACACCAAGGAGAGGAGACAGGCCAAACGCATGGCCCGCTGGAATGGCGCCTTCATTTGCCGGACATGGTCCCAGCCTGCACGGTTGCCTTGGACAGCAACAGGGGGAAGACCTGCATGTCGCCCGCACCAGAATCCGGTCCGGCAGACCGTTGGCCCCGTTCTGCCACGGTCAAGATTCGCTTCGGCGTCCCTTGTCTGCCAAGAAAGTGATAACGGTATCCAAGCCGTCGCGTGTCTTGAGATTGGTGAAGACGAACGGTCTGTGGTGGCGCTGGGCCTGGGCGTCCCGGGCCATCACACCCAGGTCAGCCCCCACATGCGGGGCCAAATCCGTTTTGTTGATCACCAACAGGTCGGAATGGATGATGCCGGGCCCCCCCTTGCGCGGGATCTTGTCACCCGCGGCCACGTCGATCACGTAGATCGTGGTATCGACGAGTTCAGGGCTGAAGGTCGCCGCGAGGTTGTCGCCCCCCGACTCCACAAACACCAGTTCCAGCATGGCAAACCGGGCGCACAGGGACTCGATGGCTTCCAGGTTCATGGAGGCATCCTCGCGAATGGCCGTGTGCGGACAACCGCCCGTCTCGACGGCTACGATGCGTGCCGGCGGCAAAGCGCCGCTGCGGATCAGAAATTCGGCATCTTCCCGCGTATAGATGTCGTTGGTTATGACCGCGATTTCATATCGGCCTTGCAGGTGCTTGCACAGCGCGTCAATCAGGGCAGTCTTGCCCGATCCCACGGGACCGCCGATACCGACTCGCAACGGATTTCGCTGATGCGCCGTCATGACCGAAAAAGCCGCGTGCGTTGACTTTCATGGCGCATGGAGACCCAATCCAGCATCGGCGTGGCCGTGCCCCAGTCCTCCTCCCGGGCCTGCAAGGCTTCGGCCACAACTTCACCGACCGGAGTCTCCAGGCGAGCCAGGACAATCTGTCCGTCCGTATGCCCAAGCGGCACCAGGCGGATGCCCGCCGACACAAGGTTCGCCCCGAAGGAATGCAGGTAGGCAGCCAGCGCGCAGGTCAGCGGAATGTCGTGTTGCCGACATGCCAACGCGACGACAAGCGGATAAGGCCAGGACGATGCCTTCGGGATGGGTACGGGGTCCGGGCCCTTGCCAGCCGCCGCCGGGCGTGACGCCTCCAGGGCAGACACAAAGGCGCGGCCTTGCCGGAGGCTTTCCTGACTGAACTCGCGCGTCCCTTTGAGTGCAGTGGCCAATTCACCCAAATCCGCAAGGTCACCGGGCGTTGCCCTGTAGGCAGACACAAAAATCACGGCGTCCATGCGACCGGTGCCGAAGCGGAGAGTGCCCTCCACCCACTCCTCCAGGGTGCCCCGATCATGCACCAGCCCGGTTTCCACCGCGAATTCAAGACCGTGCGAATAGGTGTAGCTCCCGACGGGAAACGAGGGGGACAGCCAGGAAAGCAGCCGGAAGAGCTGGGGCAGTTCCATGGTCTCAGAACAGAAAATAGCGTTGGGCCATGGCCAGTTCGCGGGCAGGCTCGCAGGTCAACAGCGCCCCGTCCGCCCGCACTTCGTAGGTTTCCGGATCGACTTCAATCTGGGGCAGCGCATCGTTGTGCATCATGGCGCGTTTGTCGATGCGGCGGGTTTCCCGCACGGCCACGGTCGGCTTTTGCAGCCCCAGATTGCCCGGTACGTCTGCCGCCACGGCAGCCTGGGACAGGAACGTGACCGAACTCTGTGTCTGGGCTCCCCCGAATGCGCCGAACATGGGCCGGTAGCGGGTGGGTTGGGGCGTGGGAATGGAGGCGTTGGGGTCGCCCATCAAGGCGGCGGCGATGACACCGGACTTGAGCACCATGTCGGGCTTCACACCAAAGAACGCCGGTGTCCAGATACAGAGGTCGGCCAGCTTGCCGACTTCCAGCGAACCGACCAGCTCCGATATGCCACACGCCACCGCCGGATTGATGGTGTACTTCGCGATATAGCGTTTGGCTCTGACATTGTCGTTGGGACCGGTTTCGGCGGCCAGGGGTCCCCGTTGGCGCTTCATCTTGTCCGCTGTCTGCCAGGTGCGCAGGATCACCTCCCCGACCCGTCCCATGGCCTGACTGTCCGACGAAATCATGCTCAAGGCCCCCATGTCGTGGAGAATGTCTTCCGCCGCAATGGTCTCCTGCCGGATGCGGCTTTCCGCGAACGCAATGTCTTCCGGTACGCGCGCATCAAGATGATGGCACACCATCAGCATATCGAGGTGTTCATCCAGGGTGTTGACCGTAAAAGGGCGGGTGGGGTTGGTTGAGGAGGGCAGGACACTGGCCTCGCCACAGAGCCGGATGATGTCGGGAGAGTGTCCACCCCCCGCACCCTCCGTGTGATAGGCATGGATGGTGCGGCCGGCGATGGCCTGGATGGTGCGCTCCACGAAACCGGATTCGTTGAGCGTGTCGGTGTGTATCAGCACCTGCACGTCCATGGCATCGCCCACCTGCAGGCAGGCATCGATGGTCGCCGGTGTGGTGCCCCAGTCCTCATGCAGTTTCAGGCCACACGCCCCGGCTTCAACCTGCTCCACCAGCGCGGCCGGCAGACTGGCATTGCCCTTGCCCCAAAATCCCAGGTTCACCGGAAAGGCATCGGCGGCGCGCAGCATGTGGCCCAGGTGCCAGGGGCCCGGGGTACAGGTGGTGGCATTCGTGCCGGCCGCCGGTCCGGTGCCGCCCCCCAGCATGCTGGTGATGCCGCTGTACAGGGCCTCGTCAATCTGTTGCGGGCAAATGAAATGGATGTGGGCATCCACGCCGCCGGCCGTCACGATTTTGCCTTCCCCGGCAATGACTTCGGTGGCAGGCCCGATGATCGTGTCCACACCCGGCTGAATGTCGGGATTGCCCGCCTTGCCGATGGTCCAGATGCGACCGTCCCGGATGCCGATGTCCGCCTTGACGATGCCCCAATGGTCCAGAATAAGCGCATTGGTGATGACCGTGTCCACGGCCCCTTCCGGGCGGGTCCTTTGCGACTGCCCCATGCCGTCGCGGATCACCTTGCCGCCGCCGAACTTGACTTCCTCGCCGTAAATGCAGCGATCTTCCTCGACCTCGATGAAGAGCTCGGTATCGGCCAGGCGCACCTTGTCGCCCGTGGTGGGCCCGAACATGGCGGCGTAGGCCCTGCGGTCCATTGCGCGTGGCATCGTCAGTCCTCCAGCGGCCCGTTCACCTGTCCCTGAAACCCCGTCACGACGCGGAGACCGGCATACGCCACGAGCACCACTGCGCGCGTTTGCCCCGGCTCAAACCGGATGGCCGTGCCGGCCGGAATATCCAGTCTGAACCCCCTGCACTGTGAACGGGTGAAGGCCAAGGCGTCGTTGGTCTCAAAAAAGTGATAGTGCGAGCCGACCTGAATGGGCCGGTCACCGGTATTGGCCACGGACAGGACCAAGGTAGTGCGGCCCTGATTCAAAACGACAGGGTCCGTGGCGGGCACAACTTCTCCCGGAATCATGCGGTCGCCTGGCCCCTAGCGGATGGGTTGATGAATGGTCACCAGCTTGGTGCCATCCGGAAATGTGGCCTCGACCTGCACCGCGGGAATCATTTCCGGTACGCCTTCCATGACCTCGGTCCGGGTAAGCACACGGGTGCCGGCTTGCATCAGGTCGGCCACCGACTGTCCGTCCCGGGCCCCCTCCACGACAAAGTCGGTGATCAAGGCTACCGCTTCGGGATGGTTCAGTTTCACCCCGCGTTGCAGCCGGCGGCGGGCCACCACCGCGGCCATCGCCACCAGCAGCTTGTCTTTTTCCCTGGGTGTCAGATTCACCTTCACCTCCCCCGGCCGACACTGTAGTATGGCCGGGGGAGGCACAGATCCGGCTTGGGCCGGTTCACCAAACACCAAGCCCCGGTATTGGGCACTGTGCCTATACATGCCAGACTTGGGGCAAGGACCAGGGTTCGGGGCCGACCGCGGCCGCCAAGGCCGCGGCAAAGTCTGTATAGCTCTGCCGCAAGACTGCCGGATCCTGGCCCAGCCATCGGGCAATCAGGACATTCCCCATAAGCGTAACACCGGTCCGGCAGGGTGCGTCCTCCAACAGGGCCCGGGCGCAATCCAGGTGGGCTGCATTGTCTTCCGCCACATAGACCAGAGAGGCCATCGCGTTGCTGCCGTCAAAACCCACGACCGAGTGCAACGGTGGGCCGACATCGCCGGCAAGATGCAGATTGTCGGCCCACATCAACTCGCCGGCGTAGCGGACGCGCCACTCGTCATGGAACAAGCCGTGGGTGAACTGTTCGCCGCGCGCGATCCGGCCGAAGATCTGCAGCTCGCCCGCCAGGATGCTGGCGCCGCGTTCCGCGTCTATCGCAATACGCCTGCGCAAGCGCACACCGTCAAACAGGATGGTTTCCTGCGGCATCCAATGCAACCAGGTCCCAGGCCCTGCGGCCAGCCGGACGGCAATATGGGCATCCATGCCGGCGGAACGATAGACCTTCTCGGCGGCCTGGCTGGTGATGAGCGCAGTCCCCCTTTCGTGCGTCCGTACGGTCACGTTCAGCTCGTCACCGGCGACGACGCCGCCTGCCGTATTGCCCAGCACAATTTCCAGGCAACGGGCAGAGGAGCCATGGGGCAGAAACACGCGCAGGGGACTTTGCTGGAAATAATCGACGGTTTGACGATTGTCGTCTGTCCGACGCACCGCCAGCTGCACGGCACCCTTCATGTCACAAACACTCCTGTATCACTGTACGCCCCGTTTCCTCATGGACCATTCCGTTGCCGCAGCGATTTGGACAGTTTCAGGGGGAGGGGTCAACAAGTTGCATTGTGCAAAATACAGAAACACCAATGGAATGCCAATGCCTTGTTCTCACGCGTCCGGGCTGACATCTTGGGGGACAGGGCCTGCGATGTTGTGTTTTGACTTGCGATTGTCCGGAATACCCGTGCCAGCAGTGGCTGTACTGCGGTCGTCCGATCGCGGGGACAGGGTCTCACGCTCCGCGCGTCACAGGATATGGAGCCGGGGCGCGCAGCCGCGGATGCCGCCTTGATCGGGGCTGTCCGGCTCTTTTCGTACACCTCGCCTAGAGGAACATATCGGCTTGGTATTCTCCCCAGACCCGCCGCAGCCGACTGCAGATTTCACCGGTCGTGGCCAGGTTTGTCACGGCTTCCACAATCAGCGGCATCAGGTGGGCCGCGGAGTCCCGGGCGGCCGCTTCAATACGGTCCAGACACTGCCGGGTACAGGTGGCATCCCGATTCTGTTTCAACTGCTGCACCCTCCGGATCTGTGCTGCCTGCACTTTCTGATCCACCTCCAGCAGCGGTACCGTTTCCTCACCTTCCTCCATGTCCTGGAAGGCATTTACGCCGACAATGACCCGCGTGCCGGCCTCGTGCTCCCGCTGCACACGGAATGCGGCTTCCTGGATGGCATGTTGCGGAAAGCCCGTTTCCACGGCGGCCAAGGCGCCCCCCAGATCCCTGATCTGGACCAGATAGGCTGCGGCCAGTCTTTCGATTTCATCCGTCAGGTGCTCCACGTAGTAAGAGCCGCCCAAGGGATCCACCGTATCCGCGACCCCGCTCTCGTGGGCCAGGATCTGTTGTGTGCGCAAGGCCAGTTCCGCACTGGCGGCAGTCGGCAGCGCCAAGGCTTCGTCCCAGGCATTCGTGTGCAGGCTCTGCGCGCCCCCCAGAATGGCGGCCAGGGCCTGTACCGTCACCCGCACCACGTTGTTGGACGGCTGCTGCGCCGTAAGGGTGCTGCCGCCGGTCTGCACATGGAAGCGCAGGCGCCAACTGCGGGGATTCTCCGCGCCGTATTCTTCCCGCATGATGCGGGCCCACAGGCGGCGGGCCGCGCGGAACTTGGCCACTTCCTCCAGCAGATTGTTGTGCGCATTGAAAAAGAAACTGAGCTGGCCGGCAAAGGCATCCACGGGCAGACCGGCCTGGAGGGTGGCATCCACATAGGCCTTCGCGTGGGCAAACGTGAAGGCGACTTCTTGGGCCGCGGTGCTGCCCGCCTCCCGTATGTGATACCCGCTGACGGAGATGGGATTCCAGCGGGGCATGTGCGCCTGACAGAACCGGATGATGTCCGTAGCCAAGCGCATCGAGGGGCGGGGCGGAAAAATGTAGGTGCCGCGGGCCACATATTCCTTAAGAATGTCATTCTGGACCGTGCCGGACAGGGCCTCGGCGGGAATGCCGCGTTGTCGGGCCACCGCGACCACCATGGCCAACAATATCGCGGCCGGCGCGTTGATGGTCATGCTGAGACTGACCTTGTCCAAAGGCAGCCCCTCCAGCAGCAGTTCCATGTCCTTGAGGGAACAGATGGAGACCCCGGCTTTGCCCACCTCGCCCAGCGCCCAGTCGTCATCCGCGTCATAGCCCATCTGGGTGGGCAGATCGAAGGCCACGGAGAGCCCCGTCTGCCCGCGGCCGAGCAGGTAGCGATACCGTTCGTTGCTTTCGCGGGCCGAACCGAAGCCGGCATACTGCCGCATGGTCCAATAGCGCCCCCGGTACATCGTGGCATGGATGCCCCGGGTGAAAGGATAGGCGCCGGGCGGCCCCAGCCGGGCGGCATCCGCTACACCGGTCGCGGGACCATGGCAGGCAGCAATGGGCTGTCCGTCCGAAGTGCGGAAACGGGGCCCGGCGGCTTTCGGGTCAGGGGCGACTGACATCATCGCAATCTGTACGGAAAAGGCTGCCCGTGGCCATGGGACGGGACAGACGGTCCGGCCTTACAGCGGACGCCGGCCTTCCATGGCATGCCGAAAGGTCATGTCGTCGGTGAATTCCAAATCGCTGCCGGAAGCAAGACCGCGGGCCAGCTGGGACACCACGACCGCCTCGGCGGCCAACATGCGCGCGATCCAGTCCGCGGTCGCCTGGCCGCTGAGAGTCGGGCTGGTCGCCACGATGACCTCCTGGACCGCGGGGCTGTCGGCAGGACGCAAGCGCGGCAACAGTTCCCGGCACTTGATGTCGTCCGGACCGATCCCGTCCAGCGGGGAAATGGCACCGTGCAACACATGATACAGGCCCTGGTAGCCGCCAATGCGCTCAATCACCGGCACGTGAAACGGTTCCTCGACCACACAGATCCGGGTGCGGTCTCGCTCCGGTGACTGACACAGCAGGCAGGGCTGCTGGTCCGCAAAGTTGAAACAGGAGGTACACAGCAGCACATCGGTCTTGAGACGCAGCAGCGAGGCGCTGAGATGCTCTATGGAAGCCTGCGGCGTCCGCAGCAAATGGTAGGCCAGCCGCTGGGCACTCTTGGGCCCCACGCCCGGCAACTGGTGCAGGGCCGTGATGGCATCCGAGATTGCCTTGGGCAGTACACTGACAGGCATCGGACAGCGGTTCCGGAGCGATTATCCCAGCAGGCCGGGCGGCAGATTCAGGCCGCTGGTCAGATCTTCCATTTGGCTGCTCTGCTTGTCGCTCACCTGCTGCAGAAAGTCGTTGACCGCGGCCAGGATCATGTCCTGCAGCATCTCCACATCTTCCGGATCGAGGATTTCCGGGTCCAGGACAATCCGGGTGAGCTTGCCGTCCCCCTTGCCCTCGACACGCACCACGCCACCGCCTGCGGATGCCGTGAACTCCAGATCCGAGATATCGTTCTCGGCCATCTGACTCTGCATCTGCTCCAGCTGTTTCATCAGGGCCTGCTGATTGCCCGGCACTGGGGGCATGGCCGGGCGGCGCGGGCTCTTCTTGCGACGGGTTTTGCGCGGCATCGTCTAACTGTCCTTGGCATCTTCCAACTGGGCCAGCAATTCCTGCTGTTCCCTTTCCTCCATGGGAAGGGCCCCCACCTGCTTGCGCAGATAGGTGTCGACATCCCGCTGCGGTACGGTGGCCTCGGGCGCGGCAGATGACGACCGGGCCCTTGCCGGCCGGGCCGCAGGAGCATCCTGGACCACTCTCAGGTCCAATTTTACGTCTCGACCCAGATAGTCGCTCAACTTTCTTGCCATTCTCTCACGCTCTGGAGCCAGCGCGGCCCGGTATCCTGTATCCCGCAGGAACACGGTCACGGTGCCGTTCCGGACCTCCAGACCCGACATTCCCCCGCTGGTCAAGGCATCATACGCCTTGGGATTCCGCGCCCGATTTTTCACGGTCCGTTGCAGATCTTTCCAGTGCCGGCGCAAGTCTTTTTTGTCCTGATCGTCCTGGGGAGTGGGCTGCCGGGGAGCTGCCGCCGGACCCGCGCGGTCCGGCGGGTCTGCCTGGGGCGGCGGGGCCGGGGCCGCGGAACGCGCTGCCGGCACGGGGCGCGTGGCCAGTCGGGATCGCGATCCGGTTTCTGCCGGTGCAACTGCCGTCTCGGATGGATCGTTGATTGCCGAAACCAGGGCCAGTTCCACCAGAATTTGCGGATGCGGGGCTTGCTTCAGGGCGGCGGCGGCATCCACCATGACTGTCATGGCGTGGAGCAATTGGATTTCGCTGCTGGCGTCGGCCCAGGCGTGCAGCACCGCGGCCTGTTCGGGCGGCACGTCCCCGATCATGGCCTCCTGCCCCATCAGCTTGCAACGGAAAGCGGCCCGCAACTGCATGATGACCTGTTGCAGAAACTCCGCCATGCTGCCGCCCTGGAACACCACGTCCTGCAGGATCGCCAGCCCTTTGGCCTTGTCCCGGGCCACGATGGCGTCGACGAAGGCGTGCAGCGCCTGGATATCGGTCAGACCCAGCAGGTCCTGGACCTGTTGGAGCGTCACCGTGCCCTGGCCCAGACCCACCACCTGGTCCAGCAGGCTGATGGCATCTCGCATGCATCCCTGGGCACTGTCCGCGATCGTGGCCAGCGCCGCCGTCTCCACATCGCAGCCTTCCGCCGTCGCAATCTGGGCCAGATGGTCCTGAATTTCCGCCGTCGCAATGCGGCGGAAATCGAACCGCTGACAGCGGCTGATCACGGTGGCGGGAATGCGGTGGATCTCGGTGGTGGCCAGAATGAAATACACGGGGGCCGGCGGCTCTTCCAGGGTCTTGAGCAGGGCGTTGAAGGCACTGGGCGAAAGCATGTGGACTTCATCCACGATATAGATCTTGCAGTCTCCCTCCGTAGGACTGAAGTTGACCGCATTGCGCAGCTCCCGGATGTCTTCAACACCGTTGTTGCTGGCGGCATCGATTTCGATCAGGTCCAGGTACCGGGCCTCTTCAATGGCTTGGCAGACTGCACACTCTCCGCAGGGACGCGCACCGTCCGCACCCAGACAGTTGAGGGCCTTGGCCAACAGCCGAGCGGTGCTGGTCTTGCCGGTGCCCCGGGGCCCATTGAATAGGTAGGCGTGGGCCACCCGGTCTGAGCGCAGGGCATTCTCCAAGGTGCGCACCACATGGGGCTGGCCCACCAGATCCGCAAAAGTGCGGCTGCGCCACTTGCGATACAATGCCTGCGACATTCGTCTCTCTAGCCTTGCCCTTTGCCCGGTCTCAGGATTGTAACAGGACCGGTCACCCGCCCAGACTGCATCCAACCCGCAACAACGCGTATGACTCGCAAGCAACTCGTGATAGTCCTCTGTGGCACAACCGCCTTGGTGCTGGTGGTGCTTCTGATGATCCTGTTGCCGGCCGGCGGGACGGTGGATGCCACCGCCCCCATCGGCACCGCGCCAGAACAGGTCGCAGAAACGGACGGCAACTCCGGCCTCTCGGGCGGCAACGACTGTTACTGCACCCAGCAGAGCCAGCCCAACCCGGACTCACCGGCACCCGCTACCGAATAATCTGCCGCCGGAAAGCAGGCGCAGTCATTCTGCATTTTGACAACCACTCGGTTGTGGCAGCCACCAACCCTGTAACAGTCTCACAGTTGTGCGTGTAGGGCAATCGCATCTTGATTTACTGTCAAATTGTTGCCTCAAGAAGAGAATTTTCGTGACGACATACCGAATTCCAGTTCAGTTTTAACGTGAATTATGAATAAGCAAGGACACCTCGGGTGCCCCAAGCGGGTATGCTGGGGCCTCGTCTCAAAATCCCCGGGGTGTCCCCTGAAGCTCCGCGCGTGGTGTTGTGCGGTCGATGCTTGCTGCCCGCCGTGCGCGCCGGTGGGGCCACTCGACTCGGGATCGCGGATGCGGATACGGGAGCCCCAGCTGTCCTCCCGCGAGATGAGGACGATTCTGATTCACTGCCCTCAGAGCCGCGATCGGGACTTCCATCGCTCCGATACGCTCTCTGTCCCGCGGTACCTGCAGTCCGCGTTTCCCGGTCGGCCCTGTGATGCGCACTTTGGCGCCTTGATACCCCGCGTGCTGGTGCTACTGTACGGTTGTCTGACCGGTGGCTATGGCCGCGGCACGGACCTCCACTGTATCGACGCGCCGCCCCTGGCGCGTCTGTCCCACCAGGTTTTCCGGGACAGGGCCCGGCGGGGGTGGCGGGGGAGCACCTGGATTTCGATTTCGGCGATGTGGAGCCAGCTGCTGTGCTTGGGCGTGTACGCCCATTCCAGATGCCGTGCGATGCGCCGGGCCGGGGCCGCGCCATAGCGGTCGTAGAGTACCCCCGGTTTGTGCATGTTGAGGTGGTCGCACACGTGAGTGATCCGCTCCGCGTCCGGGAAGTGCACCTCCGCTGGCAGGTGCCACGGCGGCGGTACTCGTAGTCCTAAACTGCGCAGCGCCCTCGGCGCGCCCGTCCACTAGCGCTTCACCACCGACGATGTGCGCCTCAAACTGCGCTCCCTCTTCTACCCACAAACCTAAGCCTGATAAAACACTAGGCTGGTTCACCCCAACTTACGTTACGTGCGCCCCTAACTGTCCATGGAGGCGGGGTCCATGGACAGAACGGATTCGATGGTGTTGACCGTCACCTCCACATCTGCGCGGCTGACATCGCAGTTCAGTACAGCGCGCAGTTTGCGGTTATTGATGGGATTCATCAACACCCCCTGTGTCTGCAGACCCGCCGCCAGTTGTCCTGCCGTCATGCGGTCCGGACTGACACTGAAATACACGATATTGGTGGAGACATCCGCCAGCTCGATCTCAATGCCCTCCAGCGCGGCCAGGCCCTGCGCCAGTACCTGGGCATTTTGGTGGTCGTCGGCCAGCCGTTCCACCATTTCAGTCAGGCTGACGATGCCGCAAGCGGCCAGAATGCCGGCCTGGCGCATGCCGCCCCCCACCACTTTCCGGACCCGCCGGGCCCGGCGGACAAAGTCACTGCTGCCCGCGACCACCGATCCCACCGGTGCCGCCAGCCCCTTGCTCAGACAGCAGCTGACACTGTCCACATGCGCCGTCAATGCGGCGGGGGCCTTGTTCAGGGCGACAGCGGCATTCCACAGGCGAGCACCGTCCATGTGCAGGGCAAGTCCCCGGCTGTGGGCCAGTGCACCCATGGCTTCCAGATACTCCAGGGACAGCGGGGTGCCATTGCACCGATTGTGGGTGTTTTCGATGCAAATCAGGCGGGTAACGGGAAAGTGCTCATCGTCCCCGCGGATGTGATCAGCCACCTCGTCCAGGTCCATGGTGCCATCCGGCTGATTGAGCACCGCCCGGGGATGAATGCCCCCCAGGGCCGCGGACCCGCCTTGCTCATACAGGTAGATGTGGGCCTGATGGCCCACAATCAACTCGTCGCCGCGCCCGCAATGCGCCATGACACTGATCAGGTTGCCCATGGTGCCGCTGGAGACCAGGACAGCACTTTCCTTGCCCAGCATGTCCGCGGCCAAGGCTTCCAGCCGGTTGACGGTCGGATCTTCTCCATAGACATCATCCCCCAGGGGGGCCTGGACCATGGCCTCCCGCATCGCGGGAGTCGGCTGCGTGACAGTATCCGAGCGAAGATCAATGGTGCGGGTTGCGTGTTCCATGCCGTTCCTTTGGATGTATGAAAGTCAGAGCACACCCTTGGTGCTGGGGATGCCTTGGCGCCGCGGGTCCAGGCGGGTAGCCTGATCCAGGGCCCGGGCCAGCGATTTGAAGATGGCTTCCACTTTGTGGTGATCGTTGTCGCCCGCCAGGACGGTGACATGCAGATTCAGGGCTGCCTGGGCGGCCATGACATACAGCAGGTGTGCAATCAGGTCGGTAGACAGCTGCCCTACCCGGGTCCCATTGTAGCTGCATTGCACCACGCTGAAGGGCCGGCCGCCCAGATCGATGACCGTGCGCGCCAGCGCGTCATCCATGGCGACATAGCTGTGCGCCGTGCGGACAAGGCCGGCCTTGTCTCCCAGGCTTTGGGCCAGCGCCTGGCCCAGACAAATCATGACGTCCTCGGCACTGTGATGTTCGTCCACTTCCAGGTCTCCCTGGCAGGCCACGGTCAGATCGAAAAGACCGTGGTGGGCAAACAGAGTCAGCATGTGGTCCAGAAAGCCGATGCCGGTATCCACCTTGGCCCGGCCCTGGCCGTCCACATGTAGCCACAGCGAGACCCGCGTTTCCCGCGTTTCCCGCTCCACGCCGGCAGCACGTTCCCTCTTGCTCGCCATCTCATTGCTGCTCCAGACTATGCAACACGGTCATCAATCGGGACATCTGCTCCGGCCGCCCGATGGAAATCCGGATGCAGTCCTCCAACCCGGGCTGGTGGTAATAGCGCACCAGAATGCCCTTGTCCCGCAACCTCTGCCACAAACTGCGCGCATCGCGGCCCAGGACACGGCACAACACGAAATTGGCCTCGGAAGGATACCCTTCCAGATACGGGATGGGCTGCAAATCCGCCAGCAAGGCAGCGCGGGCGGCCTGCATCTGCCGCACGGTGTCCTGCACAGCCTCCATGTGGTGCAGGCTGGCCAGACCCGCGGCCATCGCGGCGGCACTGACGTTGTAGGGCTGCTTGCACTTCCAGAAGTACGGCATCAGCCAATCCGGAAAAATGCCGAAACCCAAACGCAGACCGGCGATGCCCATGGCTTTGCTGAAGGTGCGCAGCACGATCAGGTTGGGGTACCGCGCCACCCAATCCATGCGGGACGCGCGCAGGGCGAAGTCCACATAGGCCTCGTCCAGGACCACCAGCACCGGCAGGGCCAACAGCCGCCGCAGGTCCGCGTCGGGGAACCAGGTGCCGCTGGGATTGTTGGGCGCGGTGGCAAACACCACCTTGATGCCTCCTTCCGCATGCGCAGGGGACTCCGCGATCGCCTCCTCCACGGCATCCATGTCCACGCGGAAGTCGGCCTGGCGCCAGACCTCCCGCACCGCGGCGCCGGTCAGCCGCGCATCGAAACTGTACATGCCGAAGGTGGGGGGCAAATTCAGGATGCTGTCCGCCGGGGCAAGAAAAAACCGGCAGATACAGTCCAGCAACTCATCCACGCCGCTCCCCATGGCCACGGACTCGAACGGCACGGCGTAGGCCTGCGCCACGGCGCGGCGCAACGCCTGCTGCTCGGGATCCGGGTAGATGTGATAGTAGGGATACTCCGCCAGGGCATCCAGGACCATCTGCGGCGGGCCAAAGGGATTTTCGTTGGCATCCAGTTTGACGATCCGTTCCGGAGGCAGGCCCAGTTCCTGACTGAGCACTTCAAAGGGCTGCACGGGCACGTATTCCGCCATGTCCCGCAGATATGGATTGAGGAGAGACTCGGGATCAAACATGTCCATCGGCATCCAGGCGATCCGTAACGGCGCGCGCGTGAGCCTCCAGCCCTTCCGCGGCGGCAAGCCGGGCGGCGGCGGGTCCCAACGCGTCCAGGGCATGCGGATTGAGGCCAAAAACACTGACCACGCGGACGAAATCCAGGACATTCAGGGCGCTGCTGAAGCGGGCCGTGCCGTTGGTAGGCATGACGTGGCTCGGCCCCGCGACATAGTCGCCCAACACCTCGAAACTGTCCCGGCCCAGGAATATGCCCCCGGCATTGCGCACGTCGGCCAGGTGCGACCAGGGATCCGCCACCATCAGACAGAGATGTTCGGGCGCATAGCGGTTGGACAAATCGAAGGCTTCCGCCAGTGAATCCGTCACCACAATGCCGCTGCCCCGGGCCAGTGACTCGGCCACAATATCCGCTCGGGGCAACGTCTCCATCCGGTGGGCCACCGCCACCGCCACCGCCGCGGCGGTCTCCCGGACCGGGGTCAGCAAAATCGCGCTGGACAGCGGGTCGTGTTCTGCCTGGGCCAGCAGATCCGCGGCCAGGGTCTCGGCCTCGGCGGTGGCATCGGCAATAATCAGGGTTTCGGTGGGACCAGCCAACCCGTCGATGCCGACCTGCCCAAAGAGTTCCTTCTTGGCCAGCGTGGTGAAGAGCCCCCCGGGCCCACAGATCTTGTCCACTTTCTGCACTGTCTCCGTGCCAAAGGCCAGCGCCGCGATGGCCTGCGCGCCTCCCGACACGTACACGGATTGCAATCCCGCGACATGGGCCGCCGCCAGCAGCACCTCGGCCGGCCGGCCGGTTGCCCGCTGGGTCGGCGTGATCGCGGCGATGGACGGCACCCCTGCCACCTGGGCTGGAATGACCGTCATCAGGAGAGTGCTGGGTAGCGGCGCGGTACCGCCCGGGCAATAAATGCCCACCCTGTCGATGGGGCGTATCACCTGCCCCAGGGTACCCTGCGCCCCATTGTCAATCCAGCTCGTACACGGCTGTTGCCGGTGAAAATCCCGAATGCGGTCGGCCGCCAGTTTCAGGGACGCGGCCAGGGCCGCCGGAATGCTCTCGTAGGCCTTCTGCAGTTCCTCGGTCCGGATCTCCAGAGCCTGGGGGATGCCTCCCTCCAGCTTGCGGCTCCAGTCCCGCAGGGCCGCATCTCCCCGCGCGGCCACATCATGCAGAATTTCCCGGGTGGCTTCGGCCGCGGTGACCGGACGGCCGTAGGGTTCCTGCAGGGCGGGCGGCAGGACCATGTCCTGGTAGGGCTGCCGCCGCAGGATACCGATTTGCGCTTCCGGCACGGAGAAGATACGCATAGGGCTTAAGGATAAGAAAAAAACCGCCGTTTCGGGGAATTTCTCTGGCCGCGACATGTCCCCATCCTGCAGGACCCAAATCCCTTCAGGCTGCGCGGGACGCTTCCTGAACAAACGGATGGAACGTCACCTCGTGGTGCACAAGCTCCCCGTGGCGGTAGACGAACTTGCCGGAGAAGAACCGCCCGCCTTCAAGCCAGGGCAAGAAAATGCGGTCTCCGGCCCACAGATTGAGGTCCGGCAGTTTTTCATCTGCAATCCAGGCCAGTTCCCCTTCGGGCGAGTCAATCAGCTGCCCCGCAAAACGGTCGGCCGTGTACACAAAGACATACCAGTCGTCCACTTCGTCAAAAGCCGGAAAGGTCAGAATGCCGTGCAATACGGGAGTGCAAATGGACAGGCCGCTCTCTTCTCTGACTTCCCGCCGGACACATTCCTCCGGGGTCTCCCCCAATTCCAGTTTGCCGCCCAGTCCATTCCACTTGCCTTCATGGAAATCCTGGGGTTTCTTGTTGCGAAAGAGCATCAGCGTCTGCCCTGCCTTCCGCACATAGCACAGCGTACCGAGCTTCATGCCAGGATCCTTGCAAGCGTCATGTGGGACCAGCGTCCGGTTGCGCCCGCCACCGCGGCGGGACCAAGCCGTTCCAGGAGTGGCGGGCGCAATCAGTAGGCCGCCAGGGCCCTGGCGGCCGCCCGGATCCTGGTCGCGTCCGGCCGGTAGGCCTGTTCAAGAGGCGGACTGAAAGGCACCGGGGTATCCAGGCCGCCGATACGCTGCACCGGCGCATCCAGATACTCAAAGGCGTTTTCGGCGATGAAGGCCGCGACTTCGGCCCCGGCTCCCAGGAAACGGTTGGCTGCATGGACAATCAGGACCTTGCCGGTCTTTTGGACCGTGTGCAGAATGCTCCGGGTGTCCAGCGGTTTCAGAGAGCGCAGATCCAGCACTTCGACATGGATGTTGTCCTCCTGGGCCAGTGCCGCCGCCGCGGTCAGAGCCTGCTGCAGCTGCGACCCGTAGGTAATGATGGACAGGTCTTCCCCGGGCCGGGCCACCTGGGCCTGACCGATGGGCACGGTGTAATCGCCCCCGGGCACTGCACCTTTCAGGGAGCGATACAGTGGCTTGCATTCCATGAAGATCACGGGATTGTTGTCCCGGATGGCCGCAATCAGCAGTCCCTTGGCATCCGCCGGTGTACCCGGGCAGACCACCTTGAGGCCCGGCACATGGGCAAACCACGCTTCCGGGTTCTGGCTGTGGAAAGGGCCGGAGTTGGTGCCGCCGTCGCTGGGAGCCCGGATCGTCCAGGGCACTGCGCGGCCCTGGATATAGTGGGCACTGGCCGCGAACTGCACAATGGCATCGAAAGCGGTGGAGATGAAGTCAGCGAATTGCAGTTCAATCACGGGGCGCAGCCCCATCAGGGCCATGCCGGTCGCCATGCCCGTGAACCCCAATTCGCACATGGGCGTATTGATGACGCGCCGATCCCCGTACTCCTCCCACAGTCCCTTGGTGACCTTGAAAGCGCCGCCAAAGGTACCGCCAATGTCTTCCCCCAGAATCAGCACGTTTTCATCGCGTTGCATCTCGAACCTGAGTGCCTCGGAGACGGCCTGGACATATGTCAGGATGCGAGGATCGGCAGGGGCAGCGGCGGTGGTGCTCTGGACCGTGCCCGTGAGGGTGGGAGCCAGGTCCGCGCGCGGGTCAATCGGCATAGACCCCCTCCATGACCGTGGCGGCATCCGGGTAGGCACTGCTTTCGGCAAACGCGATAGCTTCATCCATGTCCCGTTCCACTCGGGCCTCGATCTCGGCCAGGGCCGTGTCGGCTACACCCGCCTCCCGCAGAATGGCCCGATAACGGGATACCGGATCCCGCGCCTCCCAGGCCGTCAGCAGATCCTGCGGAACATACTCGGCCCCGTCATGCAGGGCATGGCCCAGCATGCGCATGGTCTTGGCTTCTATAAGACCGGGACCGTGGCCTTGACGGGCCTGGGTCAGATACTCATGGGCCGCGTAATACATGGCTTCCACGTCATTGCCGTCCACCACCTGGGACTTGACACCATGGGCCGCGGCTTTCCCGGCCAGATCCGTGACCGCGGAGTGTGTGCCCACCGGGGTGGAATAGGCATACTGATTGTTCTCCAGAATCACCACCAGCGGCGCCTGGTAAATCGCCGCCATATTGAGAGTCTCGTGGAAAGTCCCGGTCGTGGAGGCGCCATCCCCGCATACTGTAAGGGCCGCCTGGGATTGGCCCCGAATTTTGAAACTCATGGCCGCGCCCAAAGCCACCGACATGGATTGCGGGATGTGGCTGACAAATCCGATCAGATTGCAGTCCAGATCGCCGACGCCGTGGATGTTCGCATCCCGGCCGCCCGTGGCTCCGGTGACCTTGCCCAGATAATTGGACAGGAGTTTCCCCGGGGACACCCCGCGCACCATGTGGGTACCGATATTGCGATGCATGGGGGCCGCGACATCGTCCTTTGCCAAGGCATAGCCGCAACCCACACTGACAGCCTCGTGGCCCCGGGAGCTGAAACTGGTGCCCAGGCCGCGCCCCTGTTTCCACAGGGAGACCATGCGCTCGTCGAACCGGCGGGCGAGATACAAAAAGTAATAGATTTCCCGCCGCTGGGCAGTGGACAACCGGGAGGAAGGGGTGTGGTTCATGGCCCCCGGAATCGATTCTCGAGTTGCTGTCGCACCTGGTCCAGGGTCTGATCCAAGGACCAGTCGGTCGTATCCAGGATAATAGCATTCTCCGCAGGCCGCGTAGGAGCCAGCGCCCGTGTGCGATCGACGTAATCCCGCTTTTCCAGGTCGGCCCGCACTTCCTCTGCGCTCAGGGTTTCCCCGCGCGCTTGCAGCTCGGTGTGGCGCCGGCGCGCTCTGACCTGGGGGGCTGCCGTCAGAAAGTACTTGCACTCGGCATCCGGGAATACCACCGTACCGACGTCCCGGCCGACGACGACGACCCCCTGCCTGTGTCCCTCCCCTTCCAGGTACACTTGTCCAATCCGGCGCATGCGGGCGGTCAGACTGGCCCGCACCCCGGGCTGGGCGGCTACTTCCGGCAGCAACCGATCAATCTCTTTCCGGCGCAATGCCCACGTCACGTCCCGATGGCCTACCATGACCGTTGTGGTGGCCCCTGTCGCCTGGGCGGCTGGCCCGGGGGCCCACAGGTCGAATTCCAAATGGGTGGCCACTTCGGCCAGGTATGCGGCGGCAAAAGGCGGAGAACCCCCCGACAGTGCCTGCCAGCAGACTATGCGATACAGGATGCCGGTATCGAAAAAGAGGTAGTCCAGCTCCTGGGCCAGACGGAACCCCACGGCGGACTTGCCCGAGGCCGTGGGACCGTCAAAGGTGATGAGGCGCGGCAGGCGGGACCGTGGGATGTGCACGCGAGAGGCCTTGAGTGGATTCCGCGGCCGTTCAGGGTCTGAGCAGAACCTTGGCCACACCCGGCTGTGCGGCGCGGCGAAACGCAGCCACGCCTGCCGCCAGCGGAAATTCCCGGTCCAAAAGACTGTCCACATCCAGCCAGCCGGACGCCACCACCTCGGTCAGCCATGCCAGGGCCCTGGCAAACGGACCGCAACGACTGCCCTGGACGCGGATTTCGTTGACGACCACCGTGTTCAAGTCCAGATGACCGGCCGCGGACAGCGTGCTCTTGACCACCAGGGTGCCCCGAGGGCGCACCAGCGCCAAGGCCAGATCGTATATGGTGGGCGTGGCCGCGCATTCAATCACCACATCAAACCCGTGACGCATGTCGGCCGGCAATGCTGCGGGGCGCGCGCCGGATGCCGCGACCGTGGCCACGCCATGGGCCTGCAACACGTCGGCCTGTCGGGGGTACTTGCAAAAAGCCAGCGGTGCACAGCCCGCACTCTGCAGGGTCAGGGCCACCAGTGTCCCCAGTTTGCCAGCCCCCAGAATGCCAATCCGGGTTTCCGGGGAGAGGGTCACCTGTTCCTGAATTTGCAGGGCGGCCGCGACCGGTTCCGTCAGGACCGCCGCGGTATCGTCCAACGTATCGGGCACAGCATGCAGGTTCACGGCTGGCAGGACCAGAAAGTCGGCAAAGGCACCATCATGGTGGACAATGCCCAGACAGGTCCGGCCCGGACAATGGGAGAATGCCTTGCGCAGGCAGTCGGCGCAGGTGCCGCACCCCACATTGATTTCTCCCACTACACGCTGGCCTTCCCAGTAAGGAGCCAAAGGACTGCACTCGACTGTGCCAACAAATTCGTGACCGAGAGTGAGACTGGAGGTAGTACCGTAGCCCGCCACCATCTCCAGATCGGTGGCACAGATGCCCGCCCGCCGGAGGGCAATCCGGGCCTGTGGGCCTTGCGGCTCGGGCATGGGACAATCCGGGACCAGGGCCAGGCCCTGTGATGTAAGCCTAAGCGCTTGCATACACGGATACCGGACCGCGGCACAGAACAAAACAAGCCAGTTTTCTGCCGGGCATCCCTCCTCTTCCAGACACATCACAGAGTCTTGATGACATGCCTGATTGGAAAGGCAGAAGCATACAGTGGTCAGCCGGACGCCAATGGCAGGAATATGACAGCACTGGGATCTTCCCTGTCGCTTCAGACTGCATCCGCGGAGCCCTGTGCCAGATTCAGGGCCAGCAGGGCCGCCCGTGCATCTTCCGCGGCAATGTCCTCGGGTCAGCCATAGGCAGTCGCCACGGATGCATCAAGCGCGGCATGGGCATCGGCCAGCCACTGGGGTCTGGCATTGCAGGGTTTGGTCAAGGTCCGATCCTGCACGGCCTGGGCCACTTCTGAATTCCGAGGGACCGGGCGGGCGGGAAAGCCGGACACAGGCTCACCCACCCACTCCACCCATTCGGGCGGATTCAGCCAGCGATCCCGCAATTCAACCAGTTTGCTGGCAGCATCTGCAACCGCAATTGCGCGGGGATTGGCAGCATAATCAATCGCGGGAACGTTAGGTTCCAAGCCTTGGGGCAAGGGAACGGTCTGAAAAGTCGTGGTGGTATAACGAGGGTCGTTGCCTTTTCCAATCCATGTCCCAAGCCGCAACGACCACAACTCAGGAAATCGGCTGTGCAAAATCCCAAACATGGTGTCGTCATCGCGTGCTCTTACAATCAACGGATGATCCGGGCAGACACTCTGTGCCGGGCTGTCTCGGGAGTCACGATGTAACGCGACAGATTTACAAGTGCACGCCACATTGCGGGACGTGATCGCTGGTGTAACCACCCGGATTTTGGTTACGCGGTTCCGTTGTCGTGCCGGCTTGACATGTTTTGCCACATGCGCGAATGGCTCCGCGTAGAGTGCAGCCTTGGATATGCTCATGGATTCTTTAAAGGCGATTATCCACCTGGCCGAGAAGCATCCCATTACGTCAGCACCCGTTCGCTACCGGCTTGAGAACGTCTGCATTTGTCCTGCCATTGGGATTGGAGGGAAGACACCACCCAATGCCTGGGCCAGTTTACCCGGAACGTCAAAGGCTCCTCCCTTTGTATTGCCTCGGAAAGTAACGCCCGTGTTGCTGGGCGCACAGATCACCTGAGTGAGATCCAATTCGCCTGCAGTCAGGTCTGAGTGAATGTAAGCGATCTGTATCCATTCAGGACAGACACGTGTTGCGCCTTTGGACCGGTGCCGGAAAAGCACCGCACGGCAGCACCATCCAGAACCCATGGTTCTCATCAGACCATATCTCAAGGAATTCCTGCAATTTCTTCTCTGCCTGATCACGAAATGGGGTACTCGCCGAACGGGACTCGGTCTTGCGGGCATGACCGAGAGACTGCGATGCCAGGAATGGTCAAGGGAATATCGGGGATTCCTGCAAATCGACGGAATGCAGGGGAAGCCTTGGGTACAGGAGATTCAGTGACGCCTCCGCGGGATGCGCATATCCGCTACACAGATTTCGGGACGGCTTGTGCGCCAACGCGCCATCAGTCGGTGCAGGAGCGCGGAGCCACTTCCCGCAGGGATGCCGTACGCACATACGCCTGACGTTCCGCTGTCGGCATCCGGCGCAACTCGGCCAAGGGGATGTCAAAGGGCTCATACTCCCAGCAGGCTGCCACCCGGTCGAACCGGCCCAGGTCCCAGGCCTGGCAGGCCTGCACCGTGTGGGCGGTCCGGTCGAACTGCACCCCCCAGACTGTCACAGGCAGGGAACGGACCTGCCAAGCCGCGGCGTAGAAAGTTCCGAACGCCCGTCGCAGGGCTACCTCGGGTAACTGGTCCACTTTCACCTCCAGCAGACAGATGCGCGCCGGCAACTCCAGCGCCAGGTCCACGCGCCCCAGTCCTGTCGGCAGTTCCGCTGTCAGGGGCAGATCCAGGGATTGGCACAGGACATGCAGCAAGGCCTGGTAGAAGGGTTCATGGGGGGAGACATGTTGGTCACCAAATTGATACAGCATGCCGGGCACGGCCTCCAGACAGCTGGCGATTACGTGGCACACGGCCTCCGCGTCCTGCCGCAGCAGGGCATCCCGCAACTGCACCGCCGTGGAGACACGGGGGAACGCCTGGCTTTCCAGCCACGCTGGCGCCGTCTCCGCGAACCACTCCATCAGGGATTCCGCAAAGGCCTCCCGCACTTCGCGGTTGGGAAAGGCCAGGCCCGGAGGCACGGAGGCATCCAGCGTCAGGTAGCCAGCCTGGAACAGGAGGGCCGTGACGTGGGGCTTGCCGGCATCGAACTGACCCTGGGTCAGGAGGCGGGCATCCTGACCCTCCAAGGCGGTCAGGGATGGCATGTGGCGGCTCCGCAGACCGCGCAACAGGACCTTGGGAGTGCCCGTGGCCGCCCAGTTACTGGGCAGCCGGTTCAGACTCCAGCGGATGGCCGCGCCCGGGATGGCCAGTTCCTCCAGGCAGCCGGCCAGAGTGTAGGGGTTGAACACCGCTTCTGCCCCCTCGGCGAAGCGATAGCCGTTGTACTGCCGCTCCAGGGCTGCGTACAGTTCGGCGGGGGTGCAACCCAGATTCCGGGCACCCTGCGCCACCAGGGCAGCCACGCGCGGCTCCCGGAGTTCGGTGTGCGTAAAACCCAGCAGGTCGTTCACGTCGGGCCGGTGTGACAGGTCCGCGAGATGATTGGCCCCGGAGAACAGGCCGGCGTGGGCCAGTCGCGTGATGCCCGTGACCAGTGTGCACTCCACGAAACCCGCGTCGGCGCTGTCCTTCAGGGCTCCGTAGAAGGCGCGCAGGATATCCAGAATATCCTCCAACGCGTCCGGCCGGTCCAGATTTTCCGTGACCGCCGTATCGTATTCGTCTACCAGCACCACGACTCGCCGCCCGGCAGTGGCCATCTGCCTCAAGAGCAGACGCAGCGCCATGGGAGGCAACGCGGCGTCTGGCAAGGAAATCTCCCGCTCCTGCGCTTCGTGGGCTACCAGGATGCCCAGCTGTGTCTCCAATCGTGCCGCGTCGTGCAAGCCGCGCAGGCCCAGGTCCAGACGCAGCACGGGATGCATGCGCCCCTCCCAGTCCCAGCGTTCTGATTGCCCGATCCACGTGTCCACAAACAGGTCCCGCCGGCCCTGGAACAGGGCCTCCACTGTGGAGAGCAGCAGGGTCTTGCCGAAGCGCCGCGGCCGTGTCAGGAACAGGTGGGGACTGTGCCGTTGTGCAAAGAGCAGGGCGAGGAGGCGCGTCTTGTCCACGTACAGGACGTCGGGGGCCGCTTGAATGTCGGCAAAACGGGACACCCCGAACGGCAGTTGGGGAATCATGCATGCCTCCGGGCTGAGAGGCGGGTCCAACAGCGCGCAAGGGGACATACAGTCATGTGCACAGTATACATATACATTCAGGAGCCTTTTCATGCATCCCAATGTGCCATTCGGGCATAGTCCCCGCTTTCCGGGAGGTGTCACGACGGCCCCTGCCGTTGCACCGTGGACAGACCCACAGGATGGGACGGCCGCAGTGTGCGACGGCCCACGGCCCTGGTGTGCCGGTCCCGTTCATGCCCGCGGAGACCGCCGAGTCGCTTGTTGCCCACGGGTGGGCATGGCTGGAGACGCCGCGGGCCGGCTTCGGGGTTTCCACCCCGGACGAGTGATAGGGAGCGTCCACGAAACTGTAAGGAGACGCCCAGGCGGCTGCGACTGAACCGGAGCTCCGGCGTGACCTGCAGGAGCAGTACTGACAGACCGCGGCCTGTCGAAAGCAGCGCACATTGCGGTTCGGCAGGAGCCAAGGCTACACGCCACGAGTTGGAGACAGATCGTTGTCCTCGCCGGGGTTGGTAGGGTTTGGGCAGAAGCCGGGCATCCCGAACCGAATTCAGGGCGTATCCGGTTTTGCGCCCCGCAATCGTCTGATTTCTTCTTCCAGAATGCTGACACGCGTTTGGGCCGCCTGTGCATGTTCCCCGCGCGCCGTGCGCCTCGACCGGAATTGGCCGGTAGACCCCCGCTACCAGCCGCTCGTTGGTCAGCGGCGGCAGATGCGCGTGTCACCAGTGGACGTGGATGCAGGCACTTGATATCTTTGGCGCCCACATGCAGGAAGGGGGTGCCAGGACCACAAGGCGACTTTCCACATCTGCCGCATGGGACAGGGAATGGGGACCTGCCGGAATTGCCAAGGCCTGCCCAACATGGGTGGTGGACCCCCGAGAAGCACACAGGGCAGCCAAATCAGGCGATGCATCTCACCTGAATGCAAGCCCATGGCAACGCACACGCACAGGACTCAGACACAGATCCTGTCCGATGCAGACACAATTTCTCGGGATGCGGTGGATGAATAGCCCGAGTACTGGCCAAGTCCCACCACCTGACCGATATCTCGATGGTCTGCACACTTTTGCCGTGGGGCCGACCCGGAAGAGTGCCCACTATGGCACTGGCAGGACTCAGGGACCCACCGGAATCTCAGGAGGCACCAAACTCCAAGGCAAATCAGGCATTGCAGTATCGGTAATTGTCCAACCGATCCGTATGCGCCAAGCGGTCACTGAGTCTGGCGAGCAGCTCGGCTTTGACGTCAAGACAATCCCGGTCGTCCCACAAATTCCGCATTTCCCAAGGGTCATTCTCCAGATCGTAGAGCACACCATCGCCCGAGCCGCCGTAAATGCAGATTTTCCAGCGGTGGGTGATGAACATACGGTAGCGACAAAATTCGGCGGATTTGCTGTCCTCGTCAAATTCCACCAGTTTCCCGTCCTGCTGCACAGCGGCCCCTGCCTCGATCACGGCACGGAGCGATTCACCGGGCAAACGCATCGGCAATGTCTCTTCGGTGCCGCGCGTGTCAAAACCTGACTGATCCAGCCCGGCATAATCCAGCACGGTGGGGACAAAATCCAAATGACTTACGGGCTGGGAACAGGTCACGCCCTGTTGCCCGCCCGGGGTCTTCCAGATGAGGGGCACTCGAATGACCGGTTCGTAGGGCCAGACTCCCTTGAACAGCAGGTGGTGCGAACCCAGATAGTCGCCATGGTCCGAAAGAAACACCACCACGGTGTTGTCGGCTTGTCCCGTATGCTGGAGAGCTTCCAGGAGGCGGCCTACGCAATCGTCGACATGGGTAATCATGCCGTACGTCTGGGCCAGCGATTCCCGGAGGATGGCTTCGTCCCAGTTGCGCGTCTGGCCTTTGTCGAAACGATCCAGAAATGGACAGGGTTCCTTATCGGATTGCCAGTTGGCCGGCAGAGTCAGGGCGTCGGGATCGTACATCTCGCTGTAGGGCCGCGTGGCACAGAAGGGATGATGCGGGTCCGGAAATGATGTGACCAGAAAGAAAGGGGACTGGCCGGCTTCCTGCAGGAATTCGATGCTCTTCTCCGTGATCCAGTCGTTGTAGTGCCACTCCGGCGGGATGTGCATGCGCCATGCCGACGATCCCGGGAGAGAATGATAGGCCTGCTCCCGGCTCAGTTCCGCCTTGGTGCCCGGCCGGCGGGCTTCCACGTCGTTGACATAGTCGCCATTCACATAGTCTACGTGGCCCCCTACATAGTCGGTACTCTGGTATCCATAGAAGGGCCGGGGCAGGCTGGTGATGGTGCCCGCATTCCAATGGTCGCGGCTTTCCCAGGACACCGGCTGGCCCGCGGCATTTACGCGGTCCGTGCTGAAGGGCTGGAGGTGGATTTTGCCCACACAATGCGTGCGGTAGCCATTTGCGGACAGGACCCCGGTGACCGTGGGGAGGCTCTCGTCCAGACTGCAGCCGTTGGTGATCAGGCCATGCTGGCGGGGAGTGAGACCCGTATGCAGGGTGGCTCTGGAGGGCTGGCACACCGGATTGCTCGTGTAGGCGCGACGGAAGCTGACGCCTTCCCGGCACAGTTTGTCCAGGTGCGGTGTCCTGACATCCGGATTGCCGTTCCCACCCAGACTGAAGCTGTTCATTTGATCCACGATCACGATCAGGAAATTGGGGGACATGGAGTTGGGCCTCAACCTTTCAAGCCTGTCAGAGCGATGCCACGGATGATGTGTTTCTGAAAAAACAGAAACGTCAACACGACGGGGAACACGGCAATGAAGGCCCCGGCATTCTGCACCGCAAAATTGCGTTCGTATTCCGCGGCGAACGTCGCCAGTCCCACTGCCAGAGTGTATTTGCGGGTCTGGGTCAAGACCACCAGCGGCCACAGGAGATTGTCCCAGTTGGCGAGGAACTGAATGATGCCCAGCGCGGCCAGGGCCGAGGAGACCAGAGGCAGCGCCACCTGCAGAAACAGTCGGGGCTCGCTGGCCCCGTCGATCCGGCCGGCATCCAACAGTTCGTTGGGGACCCCATGCATGAACTGGCGCATCAGGAAAATCCCGTACGGAGTCAACGCGGCCGGCACAATGATGGAGGCATAGGTATTCAGCAGATTGCCCCACAGCACCACCTGGTAGTGGGGAATGAGCAGCATGGGACCTGGAATCATCATGGTGGCGATGATGATGTAGAACATTGTCTCCTTGAACCGGAATTCGTATTTGTTCCAGACAAAGCCAATGTAGGCGGACGTGAGGACACTGACCGGGGTGGCCACTCCGGTGACAAAGAGACTGTTCAGGAAATACCGTCCGAAATTGATCTTGGTCCAGGCATCGATCAAAGGCTCCAAAGTGAGGCGCCTGGGCAGGAACGAGGGCGGATACGCACTGATCTCGGCCTCCGGCTTGAAGGTCGACATGGCCATCCACAGGACCGGGAAGAGCATGAAGAGCGCGCCCAGCATCAAGCCCAGATAGAGCAGGAAAGCCGACACCGAGAAAGGCCGGCCGCGTCTCGTTTTCGTGTTCGCCGCCATGGCGCCCAATCCGCTTATCCCCCTATGTCCCAGGAGCTGCGCAGGAACCGAATCTGGATCATCGTCAGGACCATGATGAAGCCAAACAGAATGAACGAAATCGCGGCTCCGTAGCCAAAACGGAACAGTTCGAAGGTCTTTTCGTACAGCAGCAGGACCACGGTGGTGGTGGCGAACAGCGGCCCCCCGTTCGTCATCACAAACATCGGCACGAATACCTGCAGACTGTTGATGACGCCCACGACGATCACGAAGGAGAGGGCGGGCATCAGCAGCGGCAAGGTAATGCGGAAGAAGGAGGCGCTTGCACCAGCCCCGTCGATCTGGGCGGCTTCGTAGTAGGTCTGGGGAATGCTTTGCAGACCGGCCAGCAAAATGATCATGCGCACGCCCAGGAATTTCCAGAATCCAAAAATGATGAGACTGGGCATCGCCCACTGGGGCCGTGTCAGCCAGCCAATCTCCGGGGGCGCGGGCAGATTCAGAAAATCGACCGTGCTGAAGATGGCGGTATTCAGGATCCCGAACCGGGGCTGGTAGATGAATTCCCACACCAGCGCGACGGCCACCATGCCGGTCACGGTCGGCATGAAATAGCTGGCCCGGAAGAACGCCTGGAACCGTTTGACCGAATGAATCATGGTCGCCACCAGCAGGCAGATGACAGTGCCCAGCACCACATTGCCAAAGGCAAACTCGAACGAGTTGCCCACGGCCTGCCAGAAACGCTGATCCTCAAACAGGGCTTCAATGTAATTGTCGAGGCCGATGAACTCCTGGGTGGGTCGCAACGGCTGCCAGTCAAAGAAGCTGTAGATGAAGGTATAGATGAAGGGGAAAACGGTCCATATCAGGAAATACGCGGCCGCCAGCAGGATCGCGCCTGCAATCATCGTGTTTTGGCCGGCCAGTTTGATGTGCCGGGGCCGTCCCAAGGCCGGTGTCAGGAGACCCAACCGTTCCTTGATGCTCACCGGGATTTTCCGCTCACGATCAGCCTGCAGCCTCTCGGCGGGGATGTCAGTATCCTCCGGGACACCCCCGCTCAAGGTGCAAAACCTTACGGCTGGTCCGCGATCATCAGGTTGTGGTGTTTGTAATTGCGCTCGATGATGTTCCAGTCCTCGCGCTGTTCCAGTTCCTTGTCTATGAACTGTTCCGCCTGCTTCATGGCGTCGTCAATGCTGGTGCCCCCGATCAGGATCGGGTTGATCAGGGTCTCGTTGATGCCGGTGTTGTAGACGGCCGGAGTATCGTTGACAATCCCCCATTCCACGGCCCCCGCAATCACTTTGGCCACCTGATCGGTCTGCACGGAAGGCAATTCGATCAGCTTCTTGTACGGCGGAATGAAACCGTTGCGGAGCGCGATGGTCTGGGCCACCCGATTGTCGTCGCTGTAGAGGAAGTGCCAGAAGTCCCAGGCCACAGCTTTTTCGGCCGGGGGCGCAAAGGGGTTGACCACCGCCTCCACCGCAAACCGAATGTTGCCGTAGGCGGGTTGAAACGTGCCGTCCTGGGTAGGAATGGGAGCCGCAAACCATTCCAGGTCCGGATTGTTGCGACGCAACACCGACGTCACCCAGGAGAAATCCACGATGATGGCTGTGGTTTCCGAGGCAAACGAATCCAGGCGATTGGGCAGTTCCGGATCCACGACCCGGTCCACTTCATGCAGATCCTGTATGAACTGGAGCACCGCCCGGCTCTCGGGATTGTTGATTTGGGTACGCTTTCCGTCCTGCGTGAAGAGATATCGGCCCTGCTGGTAGCACCCGTTCTTGTGGAATGTGGGCCAGTCCGCCTGGAACCCGGCCTGCACAATGCGGTCCTGATTGTCATACTTGGTCAGAGCCTTGGCCACCGTGCGCAGATCCTCCCAGCTCCTGGGCGGTTCGTCGACCGAAAAGCCCGCTTCTTCCCACAGACGGGTGTTGATGTACATGACCGGCATCATGGTCCCCATCGGCAGGAAATGCCGGCTGCCCGGCGTGCCGGTAGGACAATCCATCGCACCCTCCGCGAAGGCCACCCAGTTTTCATCCAGGAACACGCGGTTGGCCACATGATCGGGCATGGGATCCATCAAACCACCGTCGCAAAACTCTGTGAGCCGCGAGGTGTGCATGTGCCACAGGGTGGGGCCCTGCCCTGCTGGCACATTGACTGTCAGCTTGGTCCAGTATTCGCCGAAGGACTGGTTGGACACGTTGATGGTGACATTGGGATACAGTTTCATGTATTCCTCGGCCCATTCCAGTTCATATTCGTAGCGATCCAGCGCCCATTCCCAATACTCCAGTGTGATGGGCTCGCCGTTGTTGATGCTGTCCTTGACCACATACGGAATACCCGTGGCCGCGTTGGAGAGTTCGGCCACGTTGGCCGGCACATCTATGGTACCGATCTCCACCACCGGTCCGGCTGTCTCCGCCACCCCGTTTTCAGCCCCGCCCTGCGGGGCACAACCGGCAATGGCTGCCGTGACCGCCATGCCCGCGCCCAGACGCAAGAAAGATCGCCGACTCAATTCTGTGCGGTTCATAGGTCATTCTCATGGATTTGAAAAGGCAAGACAGGACGAGGACATGCGTCCTTCAGGTATCGACCATACCAGACATCCATCGGCTCCACAAACAGGATCTCGACTTCTGGCTTGCAAATGCCTTGTGCTGCCAGCGACAAACCGGAGTCGCAGTGCAGTCAGCTGTACTGGCAACAGGTGAGGACAGGTTTCCGGTGCCGACCGGGACAATGGCGCCAAGGTCATTGTCCTCAAGACATCAGGATTTCTGCTTGCGCCACAGGCAATATGGCCATCCAGCGCCGATCGGCACACCATCAAAGACATTGCATGGGTTCGGCCCAGTCAATGGAGCAAGTCCATACTCATGCGGAGGTCTTCCCCAGAGTCCGTATATCCTTTGTGGAGGTGGTGACGATGGTGGATACGCGGGTAGACGACGGGTATCCAGCGCAGGGCAAGCGGGGCTCCAAACCCCGCTTCCGCGACCGCGAAGTGATCACACTCCTGTTGCGGATGGATGTCCGGCCCTTTCCAGGCGAGCGGCAATTTCCGGGCTTTGTGCGCGCCCCTACCGGCCTCTCTTTCCCCGGCGGCGCGACCCGAGCCCGCTCCATCGCCGGGCCCGCGCGTTGCGCCTGCGGGTGGAAACACTGCAGCGGCACTGGGCCACACGGCTGGGGGACACCTTGGCCACCCGGTTTCTCACGCGCGCCGATTCCCCAGCCCTGCACCGCGGGCTCCACCGCCTGCGCGAGCGCATTGAAGGCACCTTCCACGCAGTACAGTACACGGGCCGCCCGCGGGAACGCCTGTGGCGCAAAACCATCCTGGGGTTGGCCATGCATGTCATCGCCCAGATGACCCGCCCTACGCCCAAGCATCTCTTGCGCCGCTGCCTGAGCATCAATGTCCAGACGTATACCTACCGTGCGTCCTGTGGAATTCCACAGCAGCCGTATAACTCATGTTGTCTGTTTTTGGTTCCACATCTGACATAGGAAAGAGAGCTCAGTTTGGCTGAGTTTGTTCCATGATTTACCATGCAACGCTGAATGACAAGGAAGGCCAACCCTGTGGAAACCAACAAAGACAATGTTGCCAAAGAGGGATTCTGAAAGAAACTCGACAGAGAAAGGCTGCTCTTGTATGGAACTGTGGTTTTGCTCCTTACGGTATTGCTTTTCAACCAAATCAGGGCGTTGTTAGACCGGGATATTTTGGGGACAGATCAGAACTTTGTATCTGAACACCTTGATAGGCACTGTTTGGGACGATGCGGTCTCTACGCGGTATATACTGCTGGACGAGAGAGAACTTGCGCTGAAGGAATGGCTTTTATCCAAAGAACAGTTGTTGCTGATTTTCTTTGACTCAGATTATCCTTTCTGTGCGGCTGAAACGGAACTGTGGTCACATCTTGAAGCAGAGAAGTGGGGAAAGAGCATTGCCATTGTGGGCGTTGTGGATCTGTCGACTCGGGATTCCACAGCAGAATTTTTGCTCAGGCAGCGTCTTGCGTTTCCTGTAATCTTGGATAGGGATTGGAATCTGCATACCCGGGCCAGAGTGGATGTATGGCCCACCAAAGTGCTTGTTTCCAATGAGTTCCAAGTGATCCTTGTTTTCCAGGGTGTGAGCACGCGGCTCTCATTTGACGAGGAGCTGGGTGCCCTGCCGGCCGCTCTGGGAATACCGCCGAACGACTTGCCCAAGTCCCCGCGCGGCGGAACCGATGTTGTCGCTTAAGGCATGGTCCGTATACCTGGGTCTCCATCTTCGAGTCACCTGGGGTTGGACTCGAGTGCCTATACTGCTGGCGGTGTTCTGCGGAATCGGAGACTTGGGCTTGTCCCTTAGCATCGGACTGGAAGGGGTTGGGGACCGGGATTCTCTGCTCAAAAGCCTTTATTGGGGGGAAATGCTGTTGCCCTTGGCAGCCGGTTGGACCGGCGTGGGGGTCGTTTTGCAGGATGTGGCCAGGGAGGTCTTGCAGACCACCCCTGCCCCCTACTGGAGAATCTGTCTGGGACGCATCGTGCTGGCCATGTCTGCAATCGCCACAATCTGGACCGCCTTTTTCTTGGCAGTGGCCACGGCATTGCATGTGGCCGGGGAAGGTCTGTTGGTGTTGCAAGTGATTCTGGGGGGTGTGGTTTCAATTCTCTTTTTTGGGGCCAGTGGCTTTGGCCTGGCCGTTCTCACCGGCGACTACCTGCGAGGGGCGGTGCTTGTCACCCTGATATGGAGTGCTGCACTGTTGGCCGTGCGTGCAGGCGAGGACTTTGCCCTGCTGCACCCGTTCTTGACCTGGGTCAATGTCTCTCATCCCCTTTGGCCGGCCAATCGACTGCTGTTGTTTCTCGTCGCCGGTCTTTTCCTGATTCTGGGTTGTGGGCTGCTGCAAAGAGAAAAAGTACTTCCGGCCTCTGCGGAAACAGACGAATACCCATGAATTTTCTGGCCTTGGTGAGGCTGGAGTTCCTGCTGTTGCTGCGCAGCCACGGCCTGGGACTCTATGCCGCTGTGACAGCCTTGGTCCTGGCTGCGAATCTGGTATTCAGTTCCGTTGATATGGCAGGCATGGTGGAATCTCTGACCACATCCTTGCTCGTGGTGGAGTTGCCGGTTCTGGCGTTGACGATGGCGCCGGTGCTGACACGGGACTGGACACGCGGCGGAGATGTCTTGCGGACCGCGCCTATGGGATTCCTGCCGCCGGCGGCGGCACGACTGGTGGCCGCCCTTTTGGCTGTCAGTGGGGTCCTCGTAGCTATCTTCGCTGTGGCAGGGATTGCTTTTGGCAGCCGGAGCGAGTATCCCTGGCCGAATGGATTCCTCATCGGCCGAGCATTGTGCAGGCTGATTTTGCCCGTCACATGGGCACAGGTTGCCTTGATCCATGCCTTGTGCAATGTGCTGCGACGCGTCGCCTGGGTTGCCCTACCCTGCATGCTGCTGACTTTGGCAACGGCACTAGGAGCCTACATATTTACACAGCACCTGCTCCACCCTTTGAACTACGGTTGGCTTACACTCACTTTCGACGCCACTGTCGGATTGGGAGCCGACGGACCGATCCAAAGCCGGATGACTCTCATGTTCCTGGCGGTGGGGTTGGGGCTCTGGCTGTTGTCCTTGCCTACGATACGCCTGCAGGACAGCCGGGCCGATTGGCGACAAGGCCAGAGTTCTTTCGTTCTGGGGCTTGCCGCCACTGGTCTGGGGATGATCGCGCTGTGCCTAGCTGTGTACGTACAAACCTACCGCAGTCACATAGTGCCAAGGATGCAGACAGTCCAAATCAATACTTGGCAAGTGGATGAAGCGGCTCATGAAATTGAATGGCAACGAGGCAATCTGGAGGCCACTTCCAGATTGCTGATGCGGCCTGCAAAGACCGAAACCGGTTCCCTTGGTGCAGTTGACTTGATCCTCAATCCTGGTCTGCGGGTCCGGGCGGCGAAGCTGAACGGCGTCAGCGCGGTCACGGAACGTCGCGGGGAAGTTGTTTCACTGTCCTGGCCCAACGGGGAGCCATTGTCTTCCGTTCCCGTGGAAATCGAGATGGAGTATGCAGGCAGTCCGCGCCTCCTGCGGGAGGACTATGGGGAGACCTCGTCCCTGCCTCGCCCTGTACCCCGCTTTCGACGCAAGACGGTCAGTTACGGCGATGTAGACAACTTGTTCTTGGTACGCGATAGCGATTGGCTGGTCTGGCCTTTGTCTCCCTACCCCAAGCGCAGCAGGGAGAATCATGGAATTGTCGTCACCGTCGGGGATACCTCTGCCCCGCTTTTCAGCACTGCCAACCAAGTCTCGTTGCAGCCCGACAGTTCCACAGCGGTGCATCGGTGGTCCGGTCTGGCTCCGGCCCTGCTTATGTGGGCAGCCCCCCAGCGGACACTGGAGGTTCCCGGGGGACGGCTTCGCATCGGCCGGCTCCAGAATGACCACGAGATCGAGGCCGCGCAGGAGATTCTGGGATGGGCACATCGGCTTCAGGAGATTCCAGGCCAGGAGGCAGAGGAACTGGAACTGCTGGTCATGCCGTATGGGGACCGGGTCCAGTTCGCGTGGCCCTATGTGGGCGTACCGGAAGAGCGGATTCAGTGGCAAGTCCTTTGGCATTTGTCCCTGGCAGACGAACACGAAGAGGAGACAATCCGGTTCCAAGTGCGGCTGAACGAAGCCATTCAATTTACCGCAGACTGGCTGTTCGAGTGGGTGCCGTGGGAAGCCCATCCCATGACCTTCGACGGGAGAACCTATTATCACAATGATGGTCAGACTCCCCGGCGCAATCCGCAGGCTCCTTTCCAGCGTTGGACTGCGCATCCCGTCCCTGCCGTCTGGCACTATGCGTTCGCCGTGGTAGTGGCGCAACGCCTGCTGATGACCGAAGAGGCGGAATTCGTCGGCCGGGAGCGCTTTTTGTGGAAGCAGATCAGTGAAGTGAAAGGTGAAATAAGAGGATCCGTGGCCCATCTGGAGAATGATTTTAAATTGCTGACCCTACCGACTGGCCTGCGGGAGTATGGAGAGGATGACACCTGCGAACTTGCGGCTGCTGTAATGGAGCTCCATGCCTTTGCAGACACCTATGGTGATGCATCCTTATGGCACTGGCTGGGCGAGCTGCATGCCTTCCAAGGCGATGACAACGATCCAGGTGTAGTGAATGAATCGGTCATAAAGCAGGTGGGAACGGCACTGGCGGAGAGTCCACGGAAAACCGCGGAGGTACCATGTCACAAATATCTGCATTGAGGCAGAGGAAAGAGGCGGAAGTTCCGGAAATCTCCCTGCAGCAACTGAGTCACCGGTATGGTTCTGAAACAGTGGCTTTGCGGGATGTCACGTGCGTGATGGGCGCAGGGGTATGCGGGTTGCTGGGACCAAACGGCGCGGGCAAAACAACCCTGATGCGGATTCTGGCTACGTTGCTGCCTCCCTCCGCGGGTGAAGCCTGTCTGGGCCCCTTCAATGTCGCGGACAGGCAGGATCGCCGCGAGATTCGCAACCGCCTTGGCTATGTTCCGCAGGGGAACCCGCTGTACGGGCACTTGAAGGGCCGGGAATATCTGGAATATATGGCGGTGGTCCGACGCGTCGGGCCTGGACCCAAGCGTCGGGCCGAGGTGGAGCGCGTGATTGAAGTGATGGGGATAAGTGCCTTTGCCCATCGCCGCATTCGGACTTACTCGGGAGGCATGAAAAGACGTGTGGCTCTGGCCCAAGCCTTGCTGGGCACTCCCCAATATCTGATTGCCGACGAACCCATGGCAGGCCTCGACCCCCAGGAACGCCTTCGATTCCGTTCCCTGATAGGGGCGTTGGGCCAGGAATCCGCGGTGCTGGTGGCTTCGCATATCCTGGAGGATCTCGCGCACATGTGCAACAGAATTTTGGTGCTGCGCCATGGGCAACTGGTCTACGCCGGTGCCCCGGGGAGGCTGGCTGCCGTGGCACAGGGTTTTGTATGGGAATTGGAGGGTCATCTGCCCTATCGCGCGGACAGCTTGGTATTGCGTGAAGGCAGACCGGGCTTCTCCCATCGTCTGCTCGGGCTTGAACCGCCCCATGCCGAGGCCCAAGCCGTCGAATCTACCTTGGAAGACGGATATTTCTGGCTGATGCACGAACGAGAGCCCCACTGAGAGTTTGGAGCTATGGCTCGTGTGGAAAGTGGTGCCCTGGCGCAACGGACTGCTCCCAGCGCAAAGCGGCCGATGCAGCTTCCACAGATATCTTGTTGTCCCCGATGGAACCGCCTCCCTGCAGTTGGTGCTGCGGAGGCGGAACCTGACCGATCACGAGTTCAGCCGGAAGGCGGGGGCAGAACGAAGTGGATAGGAGTTACGCAGTTGGGAGGGATTCCGGAGCATCGGCCGGAGTGATCAAGTGTCTCACACCAGTACGGGCAAGACAGAGAACATGAGTTATGGACAAAAGAGCCTCGCAGAGCAACAGGACAATCGCAAAGTCGTCAAACCCCCTGGGATTTCCTCCTTGCAAGTCAGCTTTCGCCCCACTTGTTCTCAACGTCTCATGCAGAGAGGCAGTTTCCCGGAGACTGCTTCTTATCCACAATCACTCACGTTGTTCTATGACACTGGCTGACTTTGCGATTGCCTTGATTTGTCGGGGTATCAGCCTCCCTTCCTGCCAGGCCACCAGGATAGGCGTGGCATTGCACAGGGAACTGTAGGTACCGGAGAACAGGCCGACCATCAGCACCGCCATGAACTGGCGCAGGGTGGCTCCCCCCAAAACCAGGATGGCAGCCAGCACCAGCAGCGCCGTGATCTGGGTCGCTACCGATCGCTGCAGCGTTTCCACGATGCTGCGGTTGGCCACAGTGGCAAAGGATTCGGTCTGATAGCGCCGCTGGTTTTCCCGCAAACGGTCAAACACCACAATGGTGTCGTTGACGCTGAAGCCGATCACGGTCAACACGGCGGTCAGAAAGAGGGCATCCACCTCCCAGCGGGCCACCACGCTCATCAACGCCAGAAAGGAAAGAGTCACCAGTACATCATGGACCAAGGCGATGACGGCACAGGCACCGTAGCGGAGCGGATGGCTCACCTGCCGGAAGGCTGCCGTAATGTAAATCAGGATGCCTGCCGAGGCGACCACGATGGCCAGAAACGCGGCCCGGCTGACCTCCGCGCCGATGGCCGGGCCAATATTCCGATAGAAGAGTTCGTCGAACTCCCCGACCTGCGCCGCGATATCCCCTTCCAGGGCTTCCTTGACAGAGTTCTCGATCTCCTTCAGTTTGACCTGCACAGTGCGGTCGTCCTGCACCATGAACGCGGTGGTGTCCGTCAAGCCGCGGGCCAGCACCACATTGCGCACCTGCTCGGCCGTCACCGGCTCCGCAAACTGCATCTCCCATTGCACGCCGCCGGTGTAGTCGATGCTGAGCGGCAGCAGGGACTGCCCTGACATCCCCCGCACCAGCATAAAGAGGAGGGCAGGCAGGACGGCAACGAGGGAGATCAGAAACCAGAGCAGTCTCTGCTCCACAATCTTGAGGTCAGACATGGGGCGAAGAATATGCGTGATCGCGGAGGTCCAACTCAGTACCCCACCAGGGCCTTGTTGGTAGCGGGTGCCAGACCGGTGATGACACTCACCAGGGAACGCATGAAGGTGCGCGTGATCAGTACGGCAGTCAGCATGGAAAGCGCCACGCCAATCGCCAGCGTCAGGGCAAACCCCTTGACCACGCTGGCCCCGAAGCTGCTGCCAAACCAGTACAGTACGGCGCAACTGATCAGCGTGGAAATGTTGCCGTCGCGAATGGCCGGCCAGGCCCGATTGAACCCGGTCCGCACGGCATTGCGCAGGGAACGGCCGGTCCGCAGCTCCTCCCGAAACCGCTCGAAGATCAGGATGTTGGCATCCACGGCCATGCCGATGGACAGGAGGAAGCCGGCAATGCCGGGCAAGGTCAGGGTAACGGGAATGAGCTTGAACACGGTCACGTTCAAGGCCACATAGATGACCAGCGCCAGACAGGCCAGGAGACCAGGCAGGCGATAGAGCACCAGCATAAAGACCAGGACCATGAGCAATCCCACCTGGCCGGCCACCAGGCTCCGGGTGACCGAGTTCTGGCCCAAGGTCGCCCCGATCGTCCGCACATCCACGACGGTCAGGGGCACCGGCAATGCGCCATAACGCATTTGAATGGCCAGGTTCCGGGCTTCCTCTTCGGTAAAGCTGCCCGAAATGACCCCCACATCCCGAATGCCGGCGTTGATGACGGGGGTGGCCAGAATACGCCCGTCCAACACGATAGGCATGATCTGGCCCACGTTGGCATTGGTGTATTCAAAGAACTGATCGGAGCCGTCCCCGGTCAGTTCAAAACTGATCTGCCATTGCCCCGTGGTGTTGTCAATGGCCGGCACGGCATCCTGCAACACCGTACCGGTCATCACCGTTTCAAACACGGTATCCGGGAATGGCAAGGGCACAGGGTCGCTCAAACCGTTGAGGATGGCCTGCTGCGTCTCCGCGACAGCTTGGGGCCGATTCGTGGTGTTGACTACCGCCCCGGCAAAGACCTGGGCATTGTCAGTGCGAATGAATTCCAGCTGCCCCGTGGCCCGCAGAGTCTCGATGGCTTTCTCGGGGTTGTCGATGCCGGGCAATTCCACGATGATGCGCCGGCCACCCTGTCCTTGCACCAGCGGTTCCGTGACGCCCAGACTGTTGACGCGGTTTTCCACGATGATGCGCGCCGTGGACATGGACCCTTCGTCCAGGGTCACGTCCGCGGGCAGGTCGGCCTCCAGCAGAATCTGGGATCCGCCCTGCAAATCCAGCCCGCGGGCAATGTCCCGCAGATCCCGGGACGCGTCCGGACCGCCCAGCAGGTCTTCCAGGGCGGCAGCGTGATCCAAGGGCAAGGCAATGTACAGGACCAGAACTGCCAGCAGGGCAATGGCCACAAGCGAAACTACATTGTTGGCACGCATGGATGCACTGGGGCAAAGGCTTTGCTACCGCGGCGACTTTCGACGGAAACACAAGAGCACAGTATAGAGTAAAGACGGAAGGCCAACCAAAAGGTTGGGCTTTGCATCTTGCCGCGATCCACCCTCGTGACCCGCTCCATGGCCCCCCACCGTTACCTCAGCAGTACCCGGAATCGGCACATTCGTCAGGCCCTGCGGCTGCGCAAGGCCGCCCATCGCAAGGAGCAGGGCCACACCCTCATCGAAGGGCAGCCGGAAATCCAGCGGGCCATGGCGCGACAGGTCCCGTTCCATTCCATTTACATCTGCCGCGCCCACATTCGGGAACATGCCACCCGGCAGCTGGTGGACCGGCTGCAGGCGTATGCCCAGCACTCCGGAGCCCGGATTTTCGAAGTGTCCCCCCATGTCTTCGAGACCCTGGCCGTGCGGAGCGGCACCGGCGCCGTTGTGGTCGAGGCCCGCCCGGTCCAGAGCCGCCTGCGGGACCTGTCCCCGGCCGTGTCGGCACCGTATGTCGTGCTGGAGGACGCGGACCGGCCCGGCAACATCGGTGCCGTGCTGCGCACGGTCCATGCCGCGGGCGCGGCGGGCCTGATTCTGGCCCGTTCCCAGGGACAGGGCACCGATCTCGACAACCCTGGCGTGATCCGGGCCAGTCTGGGCACGGTGTTCGATGTGCCGACCACCCAGGCCGACAGCGCCGCGGTCGTAAAATGGTTGCAGCGGCAGGAGCGCGCGCTCATTGCAATCACCCCCGAAGGGCGCAGCCTGTACGAAACGGAGGACTGGCCCTCCCGGACGGCCTTTGTCTTCGGCAGCGAAGCCCGGGGGCTGACGGCGACCTGGCGGCAGGCCGCCCATGCCCAAGTCGCCATCCCCATGATCGGATCTGCCGTGGACAGTCTCAATCTTTCGGTCAGCGTGGCGGTGGTGCTGTATGAACACCTGCGGCGACAGACATGCGGCTAGCGGTTCCCCTACTGCCGGGTTGCGGGTCCTGCACAGCAGAGGATGGCCATGGCGGGATTGCCGTGTGGGCACAGCCCGCCAGCGAACAGCTTCTGTGCTAGCATTAACCGGTTTTCCCTAATTCTTGCAAGGAAGAAAACCCGTGAAAGGAAATATCGTCCTGACGCCGCGCCGGATAGCCATGGCGACAGGCGCCTTGATCTTGCTGGGATTGCTCGTGTACTGGGGCATCCGCCAATTTGGGCCGCAGAAAGTCTATGCCTCCCTGGATTCGGTGGTCGCCGCGATCCAGGCCGAAGAAGTCCGAAGCATTCTGATCAAGGACAACCGCATCCTGGTGACGAAACGGAACGGGGAGGAAGTCGAAGCCTTGAAGGAGGCGGGATTTTCTTTCCTGGAGACCCTGGACCAGTTGAATGTCACCGCGGCCCAGCGCAGTTCCTTTGATCTTCGGGTCGCCAGTCCCTCGACCTGGCAGCGCACCAGCCCGATTCTGTTTGCCTTGCTGCCGCTGCTGCTGATTGGGTTTTTCTTCTTTTTCATATTGCGGCAGGCCCAGAGCATGGGCAGCCAGACTTTCAATTTCGGGCGCAGCCGGGCGCGCAAGTCCTCGGAAAGCATCAGCAACGTGTCCTTTGACGATGTGGCCGGCAACGAGGAAGCCAAGCAGGAACTGGAAGAAGTCGTGGAGTTTCTCAAGGAGTCCGAACGGTTTCTGGCTCTGGGTGCCCGCATTCCCAAAGGCGTGCTCCTGGTGGGACAGCCCGGCACCGGCAAGACCCTGATGGCCAAGGCCGTGGCCGGCGAAGCCGGCGTGCCGTTCTTTACCATCTCGGGATCCGAATTCGTGGAGATGTTTGTGGGGGTGGGGGCCCGCCGTGTGCGGGATCTCTTTGCCCAGGCGACCAAGCAAGCTCCCTGTATCGTCTTCGTGGATGAAATTGATGCCGTGGGCCGGCGGCGGGGAGCCGGCATGGGAGGATCGCACGACGAACGGGAACAGACTCTCAACCAGATCCTGGTGGAGATGGACGGCTTTGGCACGGACACCGAGGTAATCGTGATCGCCGCCACCAACCGCCCGGACATTCTGGACCCGGCCCTACTGCGCCCCGGTCGCTTTGATCGCCGCGTCACCATGGATCTGCCGGACCGGAAAGGCCGCAAGGCCATTCTGGATGTCCACAGCAAAGGGAAGCCGCTGGCCGATGATGTGGATCTGGATGTGATCGCTCGCGAAAGCGCCGGTTTTGTCGGCGCCGATCTGGAAAATCTGGTCAACGAGGCGGCTATTTTTGCCGCGCGCCATGACCGCAAGACCATCTCCATGGCGGAATTGGAGGAGGCGATCGAAAGGGTCCAAGCCGGACCGGAACGGAAATCCCGCCTCTATACCTCCCGGGAACGGGAAGTCCTGGCCTATCACCACAGCGGCCATGCGCTGGTCATGCACTACCTCCCGGATCACGATCCGGTGCACAAGCTCACCATCATTCCGCGCGGCATGCAGAGCGGAGGGTCCCGCAGTCTGCCGGAGACGGAAACCCGGTTGCAGAACAACCGGATGTTCAGCGCCGTGCTGGCGGCCCGTCTGGGCGGACGCATCGCCGAGCAGATGCAGTTCGGCGAGGTCACGACCGAGTCCGCTGATGATCTGGACAGGGTCACCAAACTGGCGCGCACCATGATCACGCAGTGGGGCATGAGCAAGGAGCTGGGACCCATTCAGTATGGACATCGGGAAGAAATGGTGTTTCTCGGGTCCGAGATCACGGAATACCGCAATTACGGGGAAACCACTGCCGCCAGCATCGATATGGAAGTACACAACCTGGTGGAGACCGCGGCCCAGAAGGCCCGGACCATCCTTGAAGAGCACCAGGACAAGCTGCACGCGGTAGCCGCCTACCTGCTGGCGCATGAGACCATCGAAAGCGACGAATTCGTCGCCATCCTCAAGGGAGAACTGACGGCGGACCAGAAAAAGGCAATGGTGTCACCGGTGCCGGTGGAGGGGCAGGCCCAGCCGTCCACGCCACCGGCGCAGGGCCCCGAGGAAAAAGCCGCGCCGGACCAGCAGGGACTGGACCTGGGGGACAAACCGGTGCCCAATCCCATTTAGCCGACCGGGTCCCGGCGGCACAGCACCCCGGACCGCTGGGGCCGTTCCGCCCCATTTCGCTGACGCTTCGGCAGCAGGCCATGTCCGGCATCCTGTATCCTCTGCGACGGCATAACCTGGGGGCTTTCTCGCTGCTGCATTGGATTTCCATTCTCAGCCTGGGCGGGGCTGCCTTGATCGCCGCGGGCCGCTTTGACCTCCACCGCCTGTGGAGTGGTCCGTTGTTGCTGCTGGCGGTGGCGGTGCCGGTGGCGGACTACCTGGCCGCCCGGCGCGACTATGTGTCCTTCACGCCGGAACCCCGGGTACCCGAAGCCACCCGGCTGTCCCCGCAAACCCATGTCAAGGTGCGCGCGACCGGACTTTTTGAAGTGGAAGGCAAGTTTCGCCGCCACACCTGGCTGGAGGCCGCGTACCGCACCTTTCCGTCCCGCGAACATGCCGTGATCGCCACGTGTGTGCCGAGCATGCTGCTGCGGGTGGGGCGCAGTCGCGGGCAGGATCATGGCATGTGGTACATCTTCTGTCTGCCTCAGGCCATCCGGAACGTGCAGATTGGGCGCGTGCAATTCGGGCGCCGACAGCGGCCCGCTGTGGCCTTGATCCATACCATGGAAGTACCGGGCCGGTGGCGGCGCAAACGCACGCGCCTGGAGGATGTGGTGGTCTATCTTGGCTGCGAGCGGATGGAGGACGCGCTGACCATAGCCGGTGATCTGCAAGTCGAAAACACCCGGCAGGCGGTCGCCCTCCGGAATAGGCCATGACTGACACCAGACCTACGTGGGACGAATATTTCATGGGTATTGCCCAGATGGTGGCAACCCGCAGCACCTGCGCCCGGGCGCAGGTCGGTTGTGTCATAGTCCGCGAGCGGCGCATCCTGACCACGGGTTACAACGGTTCTCCCGCAGGTCTGCCCCACTGTACGGAGGTCGGTCATCTGATCGTCAACGATCACTGCATCAGAACCTTGCACGCAGAACAGAATGCCATCATTCAGGCTGCATTGCATGGCATCAGCACCCGGGGCGCCATTTTGTACGTGACCCATCAACCCTGCTACCATTGCGCCAAGATGATTATCAACTCCGGCATTCGGCACGTCATGCATGGCGGGGAGTACCGCGATGCGGCCAGCCTGGCGCTGCTGGATGCGGCCGGCATCGCCCACACGCAGATTCCGAAAATCACCGTGGCGCACCTGCAGAACGCACCCCGGTAGCTCCACCCTGGTCCTTTTGCTATAATGCCCGCGGCAACGGCGCACCGCGCGTACGCAGTTTCGTAGTCCCATCCCTTTTACGCAAGACCGGTCCTTTTGTCCGCTTCGGCCATTCTGTGGACTTCGCGCTTTCTGCGGAGACTGTCCCTGGAGCGTTTGAGTTGGGTCGATGTTATCCTGGGCCTGTTGCGCGGCGGCATTATCGTGGCGGTGGTCGTCGGGGCCTTCAACACGATCGCCTCCGGCAAATATACCCCGACGCAATGGGGCAGTCTGGTTTCCACCGGCATTGCCCAAGGCAGCATTTACGCCCTCATCGCCCTGGGCTATACCCTGGTGTACGGCATTTTGCGTATGATCAACTTCGCACATGGTGAAGTGTTCATGAGTGGCGCCTTTTCGGCCGCCTTCTTCGCCATCTGGACCGATCGGCAGGGCTGGCTGGACCGCACTCCGTACCTGACCATTTTTGCCTGGATTCTGCTCGCTGTGGCAGTGTCCACCGGCATTGCCATATTGGTCGAGCGGATTGCCTACAAGCCGTTGCGCGGGCAATCCCGGCTGGTCACCCTGATTTCCGCCATCGGCGCATCCTTCTTCCTGCAGTACACTGCGCGCAGCCTCTTTGGCTCGGGTTTTGTCTCCTATCCCGATGTGCCCATTCTGACGGAACGCCTCGTGTTCGGTCCTTTCACCATCCCCCAGATCCAGGTCGCGGTGCTGGTCCTGGCCCTGGTGCTGATGGGACTGCTGTATTGGCTGGTGGAACGTACCAAATTGGGCCGGGCCGTGCGGGCCGTGTCCGAGAACATGGAAGTGGCCCGCCTGATGGGTGTCGATACGGAACGGGTCATTATGTTCACCTTTGCCCTGGGCGGCGTCCTGGCCGGCGCGGCGGGGGTGGTCAACGGCCTGTACAAACCCCAGGGCGTGAACTTCTTCATGGGGTTTTTCCCCGGCATCAAGGCCTTTACCGCCGCGGTGCTGGGCGGTATTGGCAGCGTTCCCGGCGCGCTGCTGGGCGGACTTCTGCTCGGGGTATTCGAATCCGTGGGCCCCAACCTGGTGCTGGACGGATTGGGCATTCCCGCCGCCAACCAACTCAAGGATGCCCTAGCCTACATGATACTGGTCTTCATTTTGATCTTTCGGCCCCAAGGCATCATGGGCGAAAAGATCGAGGCAGAGAAGGCCTGAGCATGTACCGCCACTACTCCAGGGTCTGCGGCATCGCCGCCGGCACACTGGTCTACATGATGTTCACCGGCATGGTGGAAACCTTTGGGGCCCGGGACATCATTGTGGATGTCGTGAATCTGGGCCAGATCCTGATCGGGCTGCCCCCTTTCATGGCCGGGTATCTGGTCTGGCGGACCGCAGGGCCCGCGACCCTGACCCGCGGCCTGCTGGGCATCAGTGCCGGTCTGGCCGTCACGACGCCGGCCACGCTGTTGGCCCTGGTGATGGAGAGGGTACAGATGCGGGACATCTTTGTCAACGCCTCGCCCAGTCTGGTGGAGTTCATGACCTGGGGCCTGCAGCCCCAGAGCTTCGGGTTGCTGGTCTTCTGGCTGCTGGGCGGCCTGGCGGCGTTGGCCGGCATCGGCTTTTCCCTGTTGCCGCGCGCGGCACAGCGGGCCATCATGGTCGGGCTGGCGGCCCTTGTGGCCACGGCCCTGATGAGCAATCTGGTCGGACAGGTCCTGCGCCAGCTGCTAGGCGGTCGCCCGGACCGGTGGCTGTTCCGAACCGATGCCCTGCGGCTCGGTCCGGCCCTGGGGATATTCGTGGTCACGGTGGGCCTCGCGCAATTCCAGGCACTGCTCAAAAGGCAGGCCGGAGCCCGCATCGCCGCCCTGCTGCCCACGGAATTCACGCAGCAGGGCTATGCCACCAATGGTCTGGGCCTGCTTGTGCTCCTGGCGCTGCCCTGGGTGCTCGGAGTGTATCTCAGCGAGGTGCTGGCCAACGTGGGCCTGTTCATGCTGATGGCGCTGGGTCTCAACATCGCCGTGGGGCTGGCCGGCCTCTTTGACCTGGGCTATGTCACCAACTTTGCGGTGGGGGCGTATCTGATGGGCGTTCTGACCTCGACGGGTCCGCAAGGCATCGGCGGCCATTTCAATTTCTGGATGATATTGCCGGTCAGCATCCTCGCGGCCATGTTCACGGGCTTTATGCTGGCCTTGCCGGTCGTCAGGATGCGCGGCGATTATCTGGCCATCGCCACCCTGGGATTTGGCGAGATCATTCGCCTGCTGGCCTTGTCCGACTGGTTCACCCCGCTGATCGGGGGCGCGCAGGGGATCCTGTTCATCCCCAAACCCGGCATTTGGGGGTTCAGTTTTCAAACTCCGCAGCAGATCTACTACATCATTCTGGCCGCGTGCGTGGTGGTCCTCTTCGTCAGCCACCGTCTGGACATTTCACGGACCGGGCGCCAGTGGCGGGCCATTCGAGAAGACGAACCGGTGGCCAATGCCATGGGTATCGATGTGACATGGGTCAAGACTCTGGCCTTCACACTCAGTGCCGCCAGCGGCGGTCTGTCCGGGGCCATCTTCGCTTCCAAACTGGGCACCATCTTTCCCCATTCCTTCCAGTTGCTGATCTCGATCAACGCGCTCTGCATCATCATCATTGGCGGTATGGCCAGCATTCCCGGCATCGCCCTCGGCGCGCTGCTTCTGATCGGGGTACCGGAACTGCTGCGGGAATTCTCCGAATATCGCTACCTTTTCTACGGAATGTTGCTCATCCTGATGACGCTCTACCGCCCCCAGGGCCTGATCCCGGTCCGGCTCCAACGGCACAGCCACGATTCGGAGGCGGCCACCCCACGGCCCGCGGCCCCACCGGTGCCGGATCCTGCCCGCGGCCCCACGGCTGCCTGACCCCATGGCCTCACCGCTTTTGACGCTGGTCTCCCTGTCCAAGAGTTTCGGGGGGCTGCACGCCGTCCAAAACATGGACCTGGAGGTGCAGCAGGGCGCAATCGTCTCCATCATCGGCCCCAACGGAGCCGGCAAGACCACCGTCTTCAACTGCATCAGCGGCATTTACGAACCTTCCGGCGGCGACATTCTCTGGAAAAACCACTCCATTGGCGGCCTGGCGCCGGATCGGATCGCCCATCTGGGCATCGCCCGGACGTATCAGAACATCCGTCTCTTCGCGCATCTGTCCGTGCTGGAAAACGTCATGCTGGGGCAGGAACGTCTGCTGCACACCACGTGGATCGGATCCATTTTGGGGTCTCCCCAAGCGCGGCGGGAGTCCCGAGAAGTGCTGGACCGGGCCCGGGACACGCTGGCCTACATGGGACTGCAGGGCCTGGAACACCGGCTGGCCAACGAACTGTCCTACGGTGATCAGCGACGGCTGGAGATTGCCCGGGCCCTCGCCGGCCAACCGGAATTGCTCCTGCTGGACGAACCGACCGCCGGCATGAACGACAGCGAAAGCCGCGCCGCCATCCGGTTCTTCCAGCAGCTGCGGGATGACACCGGTCTTACGCTGCTCCTGATTGAACATGACATGCGGGTGGTCATGGACCTCTCGGATCGGATTGCCGTCCTGAACTACGGTGCGAAGCTGGCCGAAGGGATACCCGAAGTGATCCGGACCGATCCGCAGGTGATTGAAGCCTACCTGGGCACCGACCCGGACATCTGACCCCCGGACGGAGGACGGCATGGCGCTGCTCGACATTCACGACATCCATACCTGCTACGACAATCTGGAAGTCTTGCACGGCGTGTCCCTGCGGGTGGCAGAAGGCGAGATCACAACGCTGATTGGCGCCAACGGGGCCGGCAAAACCACGACGCTGCGTTCCGCCTGCAACGTGATGCGACCCCGCCAGGGCACCGTGCGGTACGATGGCCAGGACATTGCGTCCCGGCCGGTGCATGAATTGGTACGTATTGGCATGGTCATGGTGCCGGAAGGCCGCGGCATCTTTGCCAAGCTCACCGTGCGCGAAAACCTGCAGATGGGCGCTTTCCGGCGGGAAGATCCGGCGGAGGTCGCAAGGGACTATCAAGAGGTATGCGAACTGTTCCCGCGGTTGCAGGAACGCATGACGCAGCACGCCGGCACCCTGAGTGGCGGGGAGCAGCAGATGCTGGCCATCGCCCGCGGGCTGATGGCCCGTCCCCGCCTGCTGCTGCTGGACGAGCCTTCCATGGGGCTGGCGCCGGTATTGGTGGACCAGATTTTCGAGACCTTGCAGAATATCAACGACCGCGGCACCACCATTCTGCTGGTGGAGCAGAACGCCCGCCGCGCACTGCAGGTGTCCCACCGGGCGTACGTCCTGGAAAGCGGCTATGTCGTTCTGTCAGGCGATTCGGCAGACCTGCTCCAGGATGCTCAGGTGACCGAGGCATACTTGGGGGGCTGATCGATGCAACGGGCCGGTATCGGCTTTCTTCTGCCATGCCGCCCGGCCAGACCCGGTGAGAGCGGCGGCCAGGCCGGACGGTTACAGGGCAACACCGGTAACTCTCGACCAGCATCCCGGAGCGTATAGACTCTCAGTAGCAACCAGGAGGAGTCCCGTGTTCAAGGCATTCGGCAAGCTATGGCAGAAAGAGCGCGCTGCCGTTCCGACCCGCGAGGACGTGCGGGATCTGTGGCTGGGGCCCGGTACGTACTTTGAAGGCACCTTGCAGTGCCAGAGCAATGTGGTGTTGGGCGGACGGGTCGAGAATTCACGTATCGAGACATCTGCCAATATACTCATCGCAGAAAGCGCACAGGTAACGGCGGCCTTGTCGGCCTGCATTGTGTCCGTGCGCGGGCAATATGCCGGCAATCTGGTAGCCGACCGGGCGGAATTCCTGGCCGGGGCCCATGTGGCCGGGCAGGTGCATGTCAACAGCATTTACATGGATGAGCAAGCCAGAATGGACGCCGCCCTGTTTCTGTTGGATCCGGACGGATCCGAAGCAGGTCTGCAGGTGGAAGAGATCACGGCGGATGTAGTCACGCGCACGGTCCATGGACCATCCCACCCTCCGGTGGAAATCGGAACCTAGACCGCAGTTTTTCGGGATTTTCTTGTTTTGGGAGAGACATACAGCATGAGTTACCGCGTAGTTACGTTTTTGCAGGATACGGAATTGCATTTGGAAGGCAAGCCGATTGCCGTAGGTGACGAAGCCCGCGAAGTGACTTTGGCGGATTCGCTGGCCTCGTCCTACAACTTGCTGAGTGACAGCGCCGGCCTGATCCGGCTGGTCAGCGTGGTGCCGAGCATCGATACCGGCGTATGCGATGCCCAGACGCGTCGCTTCAACGAAGAAGCGGCGGCCTTGGGGGACGATGTGGTGGTCCTGACGGTCAGCGCTGATCTGCCTACGGCCCAGGCGCGCTGGTGCGGAGCCGCCGGTGTGGAGAACGTGAAGATGCTGTCGGACCACAAGGACATGGCGTTCGGGGAAGCCTACGGTACCAAGGTGCAGGAACTGCGCCTGGACCACCGGGCCGTGTTCGTGATTGACAAGAAGGACAAGGTCATATACGTCCAGTATCTGGACGAATTGACCGACTCCCCCGACTTTGACAGCGCCATTGCGGCGGTCAAGGCCTTGCAGTAATCGCGCACGTCCGGACAGCTGGCGCACGAGTTCCCTATGTCCGCCCTGATCTGGAGCACTGTGGGCTTGCTGCTGGGGTATGGGCTCGGCGCCGTGCCGGTGGGATACTGGGTCTGCCGGCTCTTCGGTGTCAACATCCTGGAGGTGGGCAGCGGCAAGACCGGTGGTACCAATGCCTGGCGCGCCGCCGGTCTGAAAGCCGCCATACCGACCGTGGTGGGAGATGCCCTGAAGGGCGCCATCGCGATTCTGATACTGCGGGCCCTGACCGCAGGCTATGCCCCGGACCTCGCGCCGGACTGGCAGATCTTTGCGCTGGCACTGGCAGGCGGGATGGCCGTGATCGGCCACAACTGGTCTGCCTTCATTGGATTTCGGGGCGGTGCCGGCGGGATGACCTGTGCCATCACCGGTGTTTTCCTTTTTCCGCCGGTCGGAGTCATGGCCGTATTGGTGGGCGCCATCACGTATTACTGGTCCCGGATCGCGGCATGTGCCACCTTTTCCGTGGCTACCACGTCCCTGGCCGGGTACGTGGCCCTGTCCCTGTTTGAAGAACTGTCCTGGGCCTACTTGGCCTTTCCGGTACTGTCCTTGATCGCCGTTTCCATGGCGTTGCGGTCCAATCGCGAGAAATTGCGTCTGGGCGAGGAGCGCGTGGTGACCCTCTGGTAGTCCAGATGGCCGGCGGCAGATGCATTAGGAGGAGCATTGCATTATGCAAAGTATGAGCAAATCACTGGTGGCCGAATTCATCGGCACCTTTGCCCTGATTCTGCTGGGAGCCGGAGCCGGCACGTTGGCCGGGGCGGGCATCGCGGGATCGCTGATCACGGTCGCCCTGGCGCATGGCCTCACCATCATGATCTTTGCCTACGCTTTTGGCGATGTCAGCGGCAGTCTGATCAATCCGGCCGTGACGGTAGGTCTCTGGGTGGGCGGTGCCCTGGAAGGCAAGCGGGTCATTCCCTACATTGTGGTCCAGATTGCGGGGGCCATCTTGGCCGGCTTTGTCCTGAACTGGGTTTTTGGCGCCCAGGGGGGCAATCTGGGGGCCACGGTCGTGAACTACGAAGCCGGCATCACGGTGCCGACAGCGTTCGTGCTGGAAGCCATTGGCACCTTCTTCCTGGTCAACACGATCATGAACACTGCAGTGGCCGGCAAAGCGGGCCACCTGGCCCCCCTGGCCATCGGCATGACCGTCGCGGCCTGCATCATGATGTTCGGTCCGCTCACGGGAGCCTCCCTGAATCCGGCGCGGACGTTGGGCCCGGCAGTGGCCGCAGGCGTGTACACGGACCTCTGGGTATTCCTGGTCGCCACGGTCCTGGGTGCTGCTCTGGCCGGCGTTTTCAACCGCTACTTCATGCAGGCCGACACAGAGTAGCCGCCTTCCCGCAACACCAGCATGGCTGCACAATTTGTCGGAGCCATAGATGCCGGTACGACCAGTACCCGCTTCATGGTCTTCGATCGGCGCGGGCAGGTCGTGGCCCAGGCCCAGAAGGAACACACCCAGATTTTCCCCGCCCGCGGCTGGGTGGAACATGATCCGGTGGAACTCTGGGACAACACCTGCGCAGTCATACGGGCCGCCCTGCAGCAGCGCAATCTGACCGCCGCGGATCTTGCCGCGATCGGCATCACCAACCAACGGGAAACCACGGTCATCTGGGAACGCAAGTCCGGCCAGCCAGTCTACAATGCCCTGGTCTGGCAGGATGTGCGCACGGCCGGGATCTGCACAACCTGGCAGGCGGACGGCCTGGAACCGGAAGTCAGCCGCATCACGGGTCTGCCCCTATCCCCCTATTTTGCAGCCTCCAAGATCTGCTGGATCCTGGACCACCTTGAAGATGGCCGGGGCCGGGCCCAACGCGGCGAACTGTGCTGCGGCACTATCGACACGTGGTTGCTATGGCACCTCACGGCAGATCAACGCTTCGTCATTGATGTCACCAATGCCAGCCGCACCCTGTGCATGGATTTGCAAACCCTGGCCTGGGACGATGGCCTGCTCCAGACTTTCGGCATCCCGGCCCGGCTGCTGCCTGAAATATGGCCCAGCAGTCACGCGGCAGCATACGGCCACACCAGCACCCACGGCCCGCTGGAGGGCACGGTGCCGATCTGCGGGGTGCTGGGCGATCAGCAGGCGGCGACCGTGGGACAGACCTGCTTTGCCTCCGGCGAAGCCAAGAACACCTATGGCACCGGCTGTTTTGTCCTGCTGAATACGGGCACCGAGATCGTGCGGAGCCGAAACGGGCTGGTCACCACCGTGGCCTATGTCCTTGACCAGGCCGCCCCGGTGTATGCCCTGGAAGGCTCCATTGCCATGGGCGGGGCCACCATCCAGTGGCTGCGGGATGAAATGGAGATGATTGCGACCGCGGCCGAATCGGAAGAGTGGGCCGCCCGGGTGCCGGACTGCGGTGGTTGCTACCTGGTACCTGCCTTCAGCGGCTTGCTGGCACCCCACTGGCGCAGCGACGCGCGGGGCGTGCTGGTCGGACTTACGCGTTATGTCACTAAAGCCCATGTCATTCGCGCAGCCTTGGAAGCCATCTGCTACCAGTCGCGCGAAGTACTGGATGCCATGCAGGAAGACAGCGGCATGCCGCTGACCCGGTTGCATGTGGACGGCGGTGCCACGGCCAACAACTTCCTGATGCAGCTGCAGGCCGATATTCAAGGGGTGGAAGTCGTGCGGCCCCGGGTGGCGGAAACCACCAGTCTGGGAGCGGCCTACGCAGCGGGGCTGGCAGTCGGGTATTGGGCCTCGCTGGCGGAGCTGCGGGACAACTATCGGGAAGATCGTCGGTGGCAATCCCAGACTTCCCAAGACGAGAGAGAAACAGGGTATAGCCAGTGGCGCAAGGCCGTAACGCGGACCTTGGGCTGGACAGATCCAGAACTCCATTGATCACTTGGCAGAGCATAAAACAACCCTGTCAGTTCATCTAAACAAGGCCATTCCAATCTGTGTTTTTGGAGTATCTGGAGCAGGGCTGTCGCATTAAGAGGGTATCTGCAAAGTCCCGGATGAGGCGTCTGGGTCCGGGTCGGGGCATCCTGAGGCGGTGGGTCTTCTCCTCTTGACCCGGATGCGGACCTGCCCGGGGTATCCAGGCCCCATGATTGGCCGCCTAACTCCACGGCCTGCCAGTACTTCCGCCCGTGGATCCACGACGGCCCGGGGGCACGCGGGTTGGATGGCGGACAGCGGGTTTCCGGGTGCCAACGGCACCGCGCGGGTACCACGGCAGGGGGGGCATCGGGTCCTCGGGGCCCCCGCCGCCTCCAGACAGGACCGCCCGGGGACACCCGGTTCGTGCGGGCCCCAACCCAGGCCCAAGGCCCTGCAGTCCGGCACGTCGGGGCGGGTGCCACCATTTGTATATATCTTCTAAAATTCACGGGCGGTGTATCTGGTGATTTTCTAAGCACTTGGCACCGAATAGATGTGGTTACCCTAGTGGAGTGATAGCGTGCCACAACATCATCAACAGTTGAAGCACAATGCCGAACACAATAAACCATCCGAAGTATTTCAAAGCTTGTTTGAAATCATCCATGTTCGATCTTTCTTTCTTGCAATTAGTGTCCGTATTTCTTGCTTCTGTAGAACTAAGGAAGCCCTAACAAAAGTCAGGCAGATACCGGGCACAGATGAGGGCGCAGCCCAAGCTCAGGAACGCCGCGTGGATGTCGGCCCGCCGCTCATGGTACACTGCCGCCGCAACGGGCGCAGCCAGGCCAGAGTGTGCTCCGCCTTCCACCGGCCGCGGCTATGCGCCACTCCCCGGCGCGTGAGCCAAGGCCGGATGTGCTGCGCCCGCAACGCGCTCCGATGAGCCTGCGAGTCGTAGGCCCTGCGGGCGGAAGTCGTGCCGGAAATCCTCCTGCGTCTGCATACGCTGTGGCGGTGGCAGTAGTCGTCGGTGTGCATCGGAGCACTGTGCAGCGGCGGGTGCCTTTCCCACGGCAGGACCACATGAGCGGCGCGGAGAGGGCCCACATCTGGGGGGGCCTGGGCCGAGGGTACGCCGCACCCGGGCGAGATCCTCGGCAAGGGTAGGGGTCGGCTTGGGGTACCCGGCGGCACATCGCGGGTGCCATGTCCGGTCCCGTGGTAGGCGGCCCGCGTCACCGAGCTGCAGAGGCCGTCCCTGCAGGGACGGGCTTGGTGTTCAGCAGGAACTGCGTGGCCAGGGTGGTGGCTTCCAGGGTCGCCACAACGCTTCCACCAGCAGGCGCAAGCTCCGGGGCCCGGCGGTTTGAACTAGTGGTAGGTCTTATACAGCAGAATCCCTTTCTGACTGCAGGATTCAGACTGGGAGTGGGTCATAGAGTAAGGACTCATCTGTTCCAGACTTACCACTAGCTCTGGTCCAGAAGCCGGAGAAAGAGGAGCAGATAGTGGGCCGTGGGCCCGGATGAACCCCCAGGAACTGGTTCTCGCCCGGAAAGGGCAGAAAATCCATCTACAACAGCAGCATGATGACTTCACTGTCGGTGAGCACGGGCTTGGTGCCTCGTTTGCCCTGCAGCAGGCGCACCCCATGGTCCTGATACCAGTCGTCCACCAAGGTGTACACAATGGTCGCCACATCCACAAAAGGATATGCTGGTCATGGGGAAGGCCTCCGAATGATGAGATGATTTCCTTCATTCCGGGAGATCTTCCCCTTTTATGTCATTTTTTAATTCCACATAAGCCGTGCCATATATTTCTCAGCGGGATTCTTTCTGCCTACAACAGGGTCCTGGTCACCCCTGCAGAGTGATCTCTTCGGCCCGGTGGCAACTCACGAAATGATTGGGCTGCACCTCCCGCAGCTCCGGAGTCTCGGTCGCGCACACGGGTTCGGCATACTGGCAGCGGGGGTGGAAGTAGCACCCCGAGGGCGGAGCGGCAGGATTGGCCACTTCTCCGGGCAGGGAAATGTGCTCCGAGCGAATCCGCGGGTCCGGCTCCAGCACCGCACTCATCAGGACTTCCGTGTACGGGTGCAGCGGATGCGCGAAAATTTCGTCGCTGTCGGCCACCTCGACCATTTTGCCCACGTACATAACCGCCACGCGGTCGCAGATGTGGGAGACCACGCTCAGATCGTGCGCGACAAAGAGATAGGTCAGGTGGAATTCGTCCTGCAGATCCTGCAACAGATTCAAGGTCTGGGCCTGAATGGAGACATCCAACGCCGAGACCGGTTCATCGCAGACGATGAATTGGGGATTCAGCGCCAGCGAGCGGGCAATTCCGATGCGTTGGCGCTGGCCCCCGCTGAAGGCGTGGGGATAGCGGTTCATATATTCGGGGCGCAACCCGACATTGCGCAGCAGGTCGGCCACCTGATCTTCCAGCTCCTCGCCGCGGGCCAGGTTGTTGACCGTCAAGGGCTCGCCCACAATCTGCAGAATGGTCATGCGCGGATTCAGGGAGGAAAAGGGATCCTGGAAGATCATCTGTCCGAAAGTGCGAAAGTCCCGCAATTCCTCCTTGGAAATGGACAGAAGGTCCACTTCCTGGTCCGGGTTCTTGCGGTAATAGCGAATGCTCCCTGAGGTGGGTTCGATCGCCCGCAACAGGCAACGGCCGGTTGTGCTCTTGCCGCAGCCCGATTCCCCGACCAGCCCCAGGGTTTCCCCGCGCCGCACCTGAAAGCTGACCCCATCGACAGCCTTCACGTACCCCTTGGCCCGACCCAGAAATCCCTTCTGAATGGGGTAGTACTTGCGCAGCTCCTGTACGTCCAGCAGCATTTCGGGGGCAGCGGAGTATTCGGTCATGAGAGGTACAGATTTTAGGTATAAAGCACGCAGCGGACGCCATGGCCCGCGTCCGTTTCAATCCAGGGGGGCAGTTCGGCATCGCAGCGACCGGCCTGGAATTCCTCGCACCGGGGATGAAAGGGACAGCCCGGCGGCACATGGAAGGGATCCGGCACCATGCCGGTCACGGCTTCCAGCCGGTGCACCTTGTGTCCGATACGCGGTATGGAGCGCAGCAGCGCCTGGGTATAGGGATGCTGCGGCTTATGGAAGATGGTGTCCACGTCGGCGGCTTCCACCACCTGGCCCAGATACATGACGATCACGTACTCGGTCATCTTGGCGATGACGCCCAGGTCGTGGGTAATGAAGATGATAGCCATGCCCAGTTCCCGCTGCAGGTCCTGCATCAGGTCCAGGATCTGGCCCTGGGTAGTCACGTCCAGCGCCGTGGTCGGTTCGTCGGCAATGAGCAGCGTCGGGTTGCAGGAAAGCGCCATGGCAATCATGCCGCGCTGTCGCATTCCGCCGCTTAACTGGTGGGGATAGCTGTCAAGGGTCTGCGGCGGCTGGGGCATGCCGACTTTGTGCAGGATCTCCAGCGTGCGCTGCCGGGCCTCTTTCTTGTTCAAATGCTGATGCAGCTGCACGGCTTCCATGATCTGGTGCCCGATGGTGTAGACCGGGGCCAGCGAGCTCATGGGTTCCTGGAAGACCATCACGATTTCGTTGCCGCGAATGTCCCGCATCTCGCGGCCGCTGGCATCCAGCTGGGCCAGGTCCCGGGTATCCTCCTCAATACGGCCGTTCACTTCCCGTCGGCGGTGGTAGAAGAGGTGTCCCGCCACAATATCGCCGGGGCTGGGCACGATCCGCATGATGGCCTGCGCCGACACGCTCTTGCCGCAGCCACTTTCGCCCACGATGCCCACCGCCTGGCCGCGGTGGACTGTCAGATCCAGGCCGTTCACGGCATGGACGATGCCTTCCTCCAGCGGAAACTGCACCTTGAGGTCCTGAATTTCCAGCAAAATGTCGGCAGCGGGACGGTCCATAAATCCGGCAGTCTCATCCGTTCTAGCGGTGGGCATACGGGTCTGCGGCGTCCCGCAGGCCATCGCCCATGAAGTTGAAACCCAACACCACGACCACGACGAAGAGGCCCGGAAAGAAGAGCCACGGGTACAGAGCCACGGTCTGGAAGTTCTGGGCATCACTGAGCAATACCCCCCAGCTGACTACCGGGGGCCGCAAGCCCAGCCCCAGAAAACTGAGCGCCGTCTCGCCCAGGATCATGCCAGGCACCGCCAGGGTCAGGGACACGATCAGATAGCTCAGAAAACTGGGCAGGAGATGCTTGCGAATAATGCCCAGATCGGTCTCGCCCACCAGCTTGGCGGCCATCACGAAGTCCTCTTCGCGCAGCTCCAGCAATTTGCCTCGCACGACCCGTGCCAGACCCGTCCATCCCAGGAACGACAGAATGATGGTAATGCCAAAATACACCTGAATGGGCGGCCATTCAGGAGGCAACGCCGCCGCCAGACCCATCCATAGTGGGATGGTGGGAATCGAAATGAAAAACTCGATGATGCGCTGGATGATGTTGTCCACGGCTCCGCCGTAGAAACCGGAAAGTCCTCCCAGCAAGTTGCCCAGCACGAAACTGAGCGCGACGCCGATCAGGCCGATGGACAGCGAGGTGCGACCCGCGTACAGAACACGGGACAGCAGATCCCGGCCCAACTTGTCCGTGCCAAAGAGAAACATGACGGCACCTTCGTCCTTGACGCCGAAGAGATGCCAGTCGACGCGGAAGAGACCCCACAGTTTGTAGGAATCACCCCGGACTCCAAAATAGATAGGGTAAATTTTCTCCTTGTCCAGAACAAATATGTCCTGCCAGGTCACTGGATCCTCTTCCACGGTCCAGCCGTACACAAAGGGCCGCAGATGAAAGCGGCCTGCAGAGTCGATGAACCGGGGCCACTGCGGCGGCGTATAGGTGTACTCGGCCCGTACCGTGTCAATGTTGTATGGCGACAGGAACTCGCAGAAGACGACCGTGCCGATGTAGACGATCAGCAACAGGATGCTGCTGACCACCGCCATGTGGTGCTTTTTGAACGCACGCCACATCAGTTGCCACTGCGAAGCGGCATACATGCGCTCAAGCGAGCGCTCTTCCACCGGAGCCAGATCGACGGTCACGAGTCAAGCCTCAGTCGAAGCGAATGCGCGGATCGAGATAGGCCAGCAGAATGTCGGACAGGAACGTGCCGACGATGGTCAGCGAGGACAGGAACATGGTGAAGCTGCCGGCCAGATACATGTCCTGTGACCGCAGCGACTGCAGATACATGGGGCCGGTCGTGGGGAGGCCCAGCACGATGGACGTGATCGTGGCCCCCGAGACAATTGCGGGCAACGTGCCCCCCACCGTGCTCACGATAGGATTGATGGCCACGCGCACCGGATATTTGAGCAGCAGAACCAGCTCGGAGATTCCTTTGGCCCGGGCGGCAATGACATACGGCTTCGCCAACTCGTCCAGCAGCACCCCCCGCATAACGCGGACCAGCCAGGCCGTCGAGCCGGTACCGACCACGATCACAACCGGCGGCAGGTGCTTCATCATGTCCACGAACCGGGCCACACTCCACTGCGCCCGCTCGTACTCGGGCGAAAAGAGGCCGCCGATGTCGGTATTGAGCTGGCTGTACAGCAGCCACATAATGACCAGCGCCAGCAGGAAATTGGGGATGGCCAAGCCTATGAAGCCGATCACGGTGAAGAAATAGTCTGCCACCGAATACTGCCGCACCGCCGAGAATATGCCGATGGGGATCGCCACCGCATAGGCAAAAATGATCGTCAGGAACGAAATGAGCATGGTGATGGGCAGGCGGGATTTCACCAGTTCCACGACCGGCTGGTTGCGTTCGAAGGAAACGCCGAAGTCGCCGCGCATCATGCCCCACACCCATTTGAGGTAGCGTTGCCACATGGGCCGATCCAGTCCGTACCGGGCCCGCAACGCCGCGACCTCGGCTTCGTCGGCCGGCTGTCCGCTGGCCTGCAACTGGACAATATAGGAAGTCAGAAAATCCCCCGGTGGCAACTGAATCACGGCAAAGGAGACCATGGACAGCAGGATCAGCAGCAGGAGCATGTAAAGAAATCTGCGCGCGGAATACTTGAGCATCTGCATAGGCAGGTCCGGGATCTGTCAGCCGCGTGTGAATGTGCCGGGAGACCAGGAGCACCGGCGGCGACACTGCGGCCGACGGCGTCCCCCACCGGGAGCACCCAAAACCGGCCCCGGCGAAACCCGGGGCCGGTTCGGTACAGCGTGCAATCTACAACACCTGTCGTCGGAGCCAGAGGCTAGGCATCGTAGACCTGGCGGTCGTGATACGGCTGCTTGAGGTACAGCTGTTCACTGTGATAGGGATAAAACTGATACAGGTCCCAGCCAAAGAGCAGGCCCTGTTCCAGGGTGGGCATGTTGCCCAGATTGTCTTTGGTGATCACGGGATGGGGTGGCAACGCCACAGTGCCGATGACATACATGCTCTCGGCATTGATGCGGACGATCTCCTTGCCGAGTTCTACCTGGCGGGCCATGTCGGTCGTGATCTTCATCTCCTGCCACAGATCCCACAGCTGCACCAGTTCGGCCGGCGGTTCCTCGCCCTCTTCGCCATCCGTGACGATGTACCGGGTCCAGAGCGGATACATGGTGGACTCCCAGCCCAGATTGTACGGTACCCAGAACTGCGGCGTGAGCGGGAAGAGCCAGTCGGTGCACTTGTCCGCGCCCCAGGTGCCCATGGCGACCAGATTGCCCGGATACCGCTCGGAGATCAGTTCGCCGGTGATCGTCTTGACCTGCACATCACAGCCAATGGCCTGGAAGTAGCCTTTGCATAGCTGCCAGATGGTGGACTTCTGCGGTTCAAAACCGGCTTCAATAGTCCAGGCCAAGCGCTCGCCGTCCGGACGCAGGCGCCATTCGCCGGCGGCATCCCAGGCCAGTCCCATCTCGTCGAGCAGCGCGTTGGCCTTGTCCACGTCGTACTCGATGTTGAGCTTGGCGTACTTTTCCTCGTAGAAGGAGCAGGCGGGGATAACCGTAGCCTGTTGCGGGGTGGCGCGACCGAAATAGGCAATCTCGTTGATCTCATCCCGATGCAGGGAGTGGGACAAAGCGATGCGGAAACGCTTGTCGCGGAAAATGTCCCGCAGCACCGTATCGGCCTCGTAGGTCTGGTTGGGCTGGAAGTGCAGTACGGATCCGGTCAGGTTCTGGACCGCCGTGGCCGTGTATTGTCCCTGTTCCTCGTTGCCTTTGTACAGGGGCCAGTTGGAAGGGTTCGGCATCCAGCCAAACTCGATGTCCAGTTCACCGCTGATCATGGCCGCGTCCTGAATCTCCCGGTCCTGCAGCAACTTGATGAAGGCAGCATCGATGTACGGCAACTGATTGCCTTCCGGGTCCACCTTCCAATAATAGGGATTGCGCTCGAAGAGCCAGTAGGTTTCAGTCTTCTCCAGCAACGTGTACGGTCCGAGTGTGGGCAGGTCCGGATTGTGTTCTGGAATGCCTTCGTCCAGGGCCGCCATGTCTCCGTAGCGGCCGGTCCAGTCGTCAAAGCCCGCGTCGACCGCCAACTGGTTCAATGTGTCGAGATCTGCGTAGGCCGGATGAAACTGCTGGCAGTAATGCTTGGGCACGACCACCCCGGTCCCGTGAATGTGGGACAGATACTTGAGAATGAACGGATAGGGGCTGCCAAACAGGAACTTGACTGTATGGTCGTCCACCCGCTGGAATCCCATCAATTCGCCGCCCGGAGAAAGCCAGCCGGGGGGACGCGGCGACATCTCCTCATTGCTCACGATGTTCACATACCAGAATTCGAAGTCGTCGGCCGAATGCGGATGGCCGTCCGACCACTTCACGCCTTTGCGGAGGTTCAGGGTCAATTCGGTACCGGCCGGATTGAGCTCGTAGCTTTCCACGATGTTGGGGACGACGGAAGTCAGGTCCGTCCCAATCCGCGTGACGCCGTCCTGGCCCACGCCTGTGCGCCCGCTGTGGAAGGTCCCGGCCGCGGGATTGCCGACCGTAAACATGCCGCCGTATTCCCCGATTTCACCCCAAGGCTGCACGACCTGCGGATTCAGCGGCAAACGCTCCTCCACGGGCGGCAATTCACCGGCGGCCACCCGCTTGGCCAGCAAAGGCGATTGTTTGCCCGCATCCATCATGGCATCGGCTTCACCGACCATATCATCGGCCCCTGCATCTCCCGCGGGAGCGGCGTCTTCGCCGGCCGGAGCCCCAGCCCCGCACGCCACAAGCATCGTACCGGCCACGGCCACCCCGCCAATGCGCAACACTTCACGCCTGGAATATTTCCCGGTCATAGCGGATCTCCTATTGAATTGTTTGCCATAGAGCAGCCCGATTCTACAACAAGACCGGCACTATGCCCACGGCATTTCGGCTCAGACCGGATTCCCGGCGTGTCAGGCAAACCGGAGTTCCAGCCCCGGTCCGGAAACGCCCTGAATCCGCAATTCGGACGCCGGGAAGGAAGCCTGACAAAAAGGGCTGTTGTAGTGCATGTCGTCCCGTTGCGCCACCTCGTTGCCGCCCACCGCCAGCGGTCCCTGCAGTCCATACTCCAGGGCCAGACCGCTGCGCGTAATCACATGCACCCGCCCGCGGGTCACATGCAAGGCATTCCGCACGCGGGCCTGAAAAGCCTGAAAATCTCCATCCCAGGCCTGGCGGCCCAAACAGCAGACCCAGACGTTTTCCTGTCCGGGAGAACGCAGCGAGCGGCAGGCGCCCAGACCGGTCGTGACAGCCTGCAGGCCATTGGCAGCATAGAGGGCCAGGTATCCGGCGTCTTTGCGGGCAAAGGCCCAGTGGTCGGTGAGGGACACCTCGTCGAATGCATGCTGCGGAAAGTGGGCATGCGTGTACCCCAGACCGGCCCGGGATCCCGGCCCATACAAGGCCACGACCGTCTCTTGCCACTGGGCCACCCGCGGGACCGTCACGTTGCCGCGCCAGAAATTGCGCGGCATAGCCTCTTGTTCGGTGACAAATTCCGGCTGACTGACATGCACGCGGGCGGCATAGCCCAGGGTCGCCAGCCATGGTGTTTCACGGCTGCCGGGCTGACCGGGCCGGAAATCCTGCAGCGAACTGAGCATGAAATCCGGAGTTTTGAAAGTCCGGCGATGGATTTCCCCGGGCTCCGCCGCGGCGGCCGCGCGGTCGTCCCGGGTCCAGGCGTGCCGTTCTGTACTGCTCATGGTTTCCGGTACAAACAGGCCGACTTCCTGCACGGCCCCAGGCACAGTGTAGCCTGCATGCACCAACGCCAGGCCGGCTGCGAAACTGCTGTCGGGCAGGCCCAGACCCCATCCCCAGTAGGAGACCGCGGCCACGGCGCCCAAACGGGCATCCAGCAGCGATACGGTCTCGGTCTCCGGTCCCGCCGCTCCATATATCCCCCGCCAGGAGTTCAAGGCCAGGGTAAACAGGATCTTGTCCAGCACGAGCCGGCCCAGGTCCTGCAGTTCCGCCGCTCCGGGGTGGACCGCCAGCAGCACACAGGCAGCCACCAGCTGGGCCAGAGTGTCTTGCGCATCCCATCCCCCCAGACCCCGGGTCATCAACGCCTGCAAAACCGTGCGGATGGTCTCGCGGTCCCGATCCGCCAAAGCGGCTGCATGCAGCGATGCATCACGCTCCGCGGACAGCTGTGCTTGCAGGGCCAGACGACAGGCGGAAAGCAGAAAGGCCTGCCTCGATCCGGCCGCCGCGCCCACCGCCAGGTGCTGCAACGCCGCTTGCAGCACCGGTATCAAGTTGCGCGGCCCGGGAACACGCGGCGACCGGTCTGCAGTTTGCGCACTGACCACGAGGGCGGCCAGCAGCGTGGACAGGTCCACCCGGGTTTTGGGTACTTCCTCCTGGAAATCCCGCCAGATCCGGTCTTGCACATCCTGCGGGTCCAAGGCAGCCCGGGCCAAGGCTCTGAGCACCGGCGCGGCATACTCCCCGGCCCGCTGCAGCACGGCAAGTTTCCGCGTCTCCGGGTCCTGTTCCGGGGTCTGTTCAAAGTGCGACTTGACCAGGAAAACGTCCAGCACCTTGGCAATCCGCTGGTTCAGTTCATAATATTCGTCCACGGTGGGCCGCACCGTTACCTGGTAATGTCCCGGCGCCGCGACGGGCACCGTCGCCATTTCATAGACCGCCTCCGCATTGACTTGGGTATGCATCACTTCCATGTAGGAAGGGCCTTGGTATCGGCGCAGATTGAGCCCCAGAAACGTCTGGCCCTGGAGAACCGGGTCCCACCGCAGTACAATCGGCTCCTGCGGGCCGCACACGCGCCGGGCAATGTAGCTGGCCTCTATGATCTCCTCCAGACCCAGACGCCGTTCTGGATTGACGGCAGTGGGCAATGTGAGCCGGCGGCTGCCCGCGTCCGGACCCAACAGCTTGAGACGCAGGTAACAGACCGTGTTCCCGGCGAAGGGCTGGGACAGAATCAGAAAGAGGGCCAGCCGACCCTGGGGCACCGGTGCAGCAAAGGAAATACGGATCAGATCTCCCGACCGTGCTGTGGTCTGGGCTATCCCCTGTTTCCGGTTGATCCACAGCGTGACGTGACCGGTCGTCTCCACTTGCAAGGCCAGTTCGCCGCGCCGGTCCTGACGCACTTCGACATAGGCATAGTACCGGCGCATTTCCGGTTGCATGGGGATGTCCGAGAAATGCACGGTGTGGTCGGCAGCACAGGACACATACTGCCAGGGGTAGTGGCACGTCCCGATCGCCAACGGCGGATCCCACTCCACAGGGCGGCGGAAATGCTGCAGGTAGTCCGGCGGTTCCCCTTGACTTTCCGACCGGGTGGCATGCGGGCCGGCCCACAGCCAGTGATCGACATACCCGCCGGCCGAGACGCGATAGGGGATAGTCAAGACAGTCTGGATCATGGAACGGGGCCCCGTTGCGTGAGACGGGCGGCAGAGGTCGCCGCCCGTGCCCGGAGCTACACCGCGTGCCCCGGCAGGCATGTCCATGGACATGTGTTATGGACATGCCAAGGCACCTCTGGTCACATGGTCACAAGGAGGACAGCCTTGGGCATCATGCAAAACTCCAGAGATATCCCCATGAGTCTACGCGTTCTGTGCTGCTTTGTCGATGATTTCCGCCCTGTAAAGGATGTACGAAAAGGGCTGGACAGCCCAGGGCAAGCAGCATATGCGAGGTGATGCGGTGTTCTATCTCCACAATTGGAATTCCTGACCACCCCGTATCAATGGAGTCCTCTGGAAAACAGTTACGGCCAACATCGCGCAGGTAATTACCAGGCAAGAAACTCCTATGGAGGCATTGGCAAAAAAGATATGAGGCGAAACAAGAGCCAAGATGTGGAGCAGGAGCGGCGACAGGAACTGGCCTATGAAGATGCAAGTATTGAATACACCCAGAATGCGGCCTCGCATAAAATCCGGTGAAATCGTACTTAGCCAGGCAGCACCGTTGGGCACCGGGAGTCCCATACCTATCCCCATCAAGAGATTGCCACTGAGTACATGCCAGATTTCACGGGCCATGGACATTGCCATCAATCCAAGGCCAAACATAAGAAAAGCCAAGGCAAAAATAGCGTAAGGAGTAAGATACAAGGAGATCCGTCGCAGATTCCAACTGGTCACAGCAGAAGATGCTGTGGCTACCATGATGGTGAAAGAGACAAGCCTGGGATCCTCGAATCCAAGTTCTTTCATCCGAAAAGGGTGTACTGTAAACAAGGTGTAAATGATGGCCATCGATGCACCTCCCAGCACCCATACAAGAAGGGCAGAGGGCATTGAGGAACCACGCAGAAATGCATTCCAGTTCCCTGACTGAGCGGCGGGTATGTCATTCTTCTGTGCCAGAGGCTGTATCCGCATACTCAGAATCACAAAGGGCATGAGAACAATAGGCCAAAAGTACAACAGAAAAGGCAAGCGCCAGTTCATGGATGCCAACAAACCTCCCAGGAACAGATATGTCATTCCTGCAAGGTTAATGAAGGCAGACTGTTTACCTAGCAGGTCCTGACGCTTCGACTCTGCAGGGAGAGATCCCAATATCGATGTTGCACTGATTGAAATACCCGCAATGGCACAACCCAAAACCAACCTTCCTGTGAGCAGCGGTACATAGTTATCCGCCCAATAACCGCTAGCTCCACTCGCCATCAGTACAGGCACAGATACAGCCAACGTCCTCCAACGGCCATACTGATCTGCTACCCAACCCATAAAGGGAGCGGATATGACAATGCCCAAGGACGGTATCACCAATATCAGACTTGCCATCAGATTGTGGTGCTGGGTCCGGGCACTTGTGAAATGTATGGCCAGATCGTTCAGTGAGGGGGCAATAATGGCTCCCGACATCACAGTCAGCATACTGGATGCCAGCAATGTCACTGTGACAAGAAGGTCACGTCTCATGGATCGCGCAGCTTTTGGATAACCGGTACCAGTGAACGGGTCAATGAACAATAGACCCATCCATCCGCATCACTGCTGTGATGGTGTGTGAGCTCTACCTGCAGGTCTTCATAAATCAAGCAAAGATCCCGTACCAGAGATTCCTGCTCAAAACGCGCGGCAAAGGCACGGACCCTGTTTCGAATCTCCACGCGCTTCCTCTTGGATAAAGCAAAGAACCTGCCAAGGCTTCCTTGCAGTGCCTCCCAATCCTGTGAGGCATAGAATGTAATGTCTTCAGCAAACTCACAGACAAATTCGCGAGCCAGCGGGATGTCGGCAGCAATAACAGGAACGCCGCGGGCCTGTGCCTCCAGCAGCACGATGCACTGTGTATCGGTTTCCGGCGCATTGATCACTACATCCAACTGATCCAGATAGGCAGGCAGCCCCTCATGGTCTACAAGGCCAGGGCAATGCATGCGGTCAACAAGATCGCAAGCCTCAGCCTCCTGACGAATTGTTGCCAGGGAATCCCCGTCTCCTATGACAAGCAAGTCTGCTTCTTCATCCTTGCGTAAATAGGCCATGGCAGTGCAAGCCAGCTCTACACTTCTTTTCTCCCTGGTCACGCGTCCTACGATGCCAATGACACGTCTGTCATTTGTCTGCGTAGTACAGGCTGACGAGTCAATAAACCAATCGGATGGCAGGCCCGATGGAACAATATGGAGAGGACGCTGGAGACCCAGTTGTTTCAATTCAGCCGCTGCTACCCCGGACGGTACCAGTACCACGTCACAATGATTGGCAAAATCCACATAGAATGCCTGCACCGCTTCAGGATTCAAGTTCGGGTCATCACAATAATGGACAAACTCCTCCAGCTTTGTATGGTGGGTGTAAACCAAAGGAAGATTCAGATCATCAGCCAGACGAGTGGCCACAGGACCCAAGTGGAAGGGTCCATGAACATGGATGAGATCCGGAGAGAAACGATGCACTTGGTCGTGAAGTTCCATACCCGGGACAATACGGAAATCATGATCAATGACTACATCCCATTCCTGTAGTGGCAACCGTTGCACTTGATGGTCACTGCCATCGTTTTTATTGAATTGGGGAGTAAGAACAAGCACCCCCCATTGCAGTAACCGCAATTCAGTGGCTAAACAATGGACACTGGTGGCTACACCACCCGCGTTCGGTACATAGGAATTTGTGATGATCAATACGTTCATAAGATCTTGGAATCAGATTTGAATTTCATCTTACCTTTGCCAGCCAGGAAGCCATCCAGCCCCGTAAGTTCACCCATAGGACATCCCTCCTGGAGTTTTGCAACAGCTTTCTCTTCTACACGGCGCAAGCGTGTCGCATTCATCAAAGCAACCGAGATGTAACGTCGCTGCACTATAAGTTGGTCATCCAGATCTGTGAAAATGAAGTCTCCGGGTTCAATCGAGAAATCAGAATAATGGATTGATTCGGGGACCGTCCTCACGGGATTTACTGCAGTGGCAGCTGACTTTATACAGACACCTGTCGAATACACAGGAACAGGGAAATCGCGACTAATCCGCTCGACATCTTGGACATAATCATCCACTACCACTCCCCCAATGGAGCTTTCTTCGCATGCTGCAAGAAATGTATCTCCTGCCAAGGCACTGACCCGTTCAGACAGGTTGCGAATGTAGATAATCCATCCAGACGGTGCTCGGCTCAGTGCCTGAATACAAGGGGGGCACAAAAGGACGTGCTCCAAGACAGATGCCATTTTGGCCCATGCCAAGTTGGAACCCAAGCATTTGTGTCGCCCTGATCCGAAAGTCAAGGGGAAAGACTCTAGCCCTTTCCTTGTCAAGGACAATTGGCATGCTTTGTCAAACACCAGCGGCTCTCTATTTGCGGCTGCCATATGAACGAAATGGGCCTATTTTCCTCACGCGACGGGCGTGGCCAGTCGGCGGGACAGCAGCTCGCGCAACAGGCGATTCGTGTCACCGGTTCCGGTTGCCGGCTTTCTGTCAGAATTTCGGATCAGCCACCGATTCGCAATTGGGCTTTGGGTTGTATAGGCTATCCATAATGTGCCCGACACATTCACGGCCCTCGCGATTGCATCAGTCCCCCACATTGTTCGCAGGCATCAGTTTCACGGAAACTCCTGGCCCCCTCCTTTTGCGATGATCCCCACACAATGCAATGCCCCGCCGTGGGGAGTCCGGATGGGGCTGCTGCTGGGATTCCTGTTGCTGGTCCTGTGCGGGGGCAGCCGGTCCGTTTGGGCTGCATCCCAGCTTCCCCAGCTGCTGCCCTGTACAGACCCCTTGGGCTGTCTTGAGTATCCCGCGGGTACTACTGTGCAGATCAGCGGACTGCACGATCTCTCCCCGTATGCCTCTTATGCCGGCGTAGAGCAGTCCCAGGCGGCCCATCTAGCTGTCCAGCATTTCGGTGCCCTGCTGGGCCACCCTGTCGCCTACCGGGCTCTTGACACCCGCTGCGATGTCGCCACGGCCCAGAACCTGATGACATCCCAACTGGCGGATACAGCCCCCCTGGGATTCGTGGGTGCCACGTGCAATGATGTGACCCAGGCCTTGATCCTGCAGGCCAGTGGCATGGGCACTGTCCTCCTGGCACCCAGCGCCACGCGCTCTGCCTTCACGAGTCCCCGGAGTCAGCCCGGCAGCGCTTGGCAGCCCGGCTTCTATGCCACGGTATCCAGCGACCTGCACCAGGGCATCGCCACGGCCCATTTCGTCGTCCACAACCTGGGACTGCGTCATCTGACCATCATCGGTGACGGCACCCCGGACTCGGCCCACTTGAGTGAAGTGGTGTCCCGGGCCTTTCAGCTTCAGGGCGGCCATATCCTCGCGCACCGGATGATGCCTTTCAGTGACACCGGTCTGGATGCCCTGCTGGCACATCTCTCGACCTCACAGCCCACCGCCCTGTACCTGCCGGTTTCCCGTCAGCAGGCACTCCGGTTTCTGCGGCGAGTGCGGGGCCAGACGGCATTTCAGACTTTTCCCATTCTGACCAGTGCCAGCTGGCTGGAGGCCGATGTCGCGCAGGCAGTACAGGGTTCCAATCTGACGTTGTACGCCACGGGACAGAGGTCCCGCTCGCACGGCATGGCGGCCTTCACACACCAGTGGCAGGCGGCCTATGACACAAGTCCTCGCACCATGGCCGGCCCACAGGCTTTCGATGCCGTTACGATGTTGCTGCAGGCCGCCCGCCTGGTGGCCGTCACAGACCGCCTGGGCAATATTTCCATTGGTCGTCTGGCCTTGCGCCAGGCCCTGGCCCGGATGGAAGGTTTCCCGGGGGTGTCGGGCGTTCTGGGCTGTTCCGCTACTGGATATTGCGGTGCAGACGACGCCTGGGCCATTTTTCAGTTCACGACCGGCCCGGCATTGGCGGCCATGTGGCCGCCGACCCTGGTCTGGCATGCCAGGCCACCGACTCCCATCCATCCGACATACCAGGGCAGAAGCAGATTGGCCCAGCACATTCGGAAGGGACCTCACATGGATTTCCCGCAGGTCGGGACGTTGCAACGGGATGCCATCTATCGGGTGCGGCAAATCTCCCCGGACCGGGCCTGGTACAATCTGCAGGATGGCGGATGGGTACCGGCCAGCGCCTTGGCGCTGTATGACTTGGGTATGCCCGAAGCCACATTCTTGCCCCCATTGCCCCGGCCCGAGGAGGTGAGCCTGGATCGGTCAGTCGGTCAGGCCAACTGGCCCGTGCCTTTCCGTTCCCCCTTTGAAGCGGCAGACGGATTTTATGTAACTCTCACGCATTTTCTGCGGGAAGGAGACCGGGACTACGCCAACACGGTACCGCCTGCGTCTCCGGTCGCGGCCTCCTGTCCCTACTGCGGTCACATTGGCCTGCGCATCGCGCTGGAAAACAGGCGCACAGACCGTACCGTCTCCATCCATGACTTTCAGTTGCAGTTGGTCCGCCCGGGTGAAGGTCTGACCGAGACCATTCCGGCTTCCGCGCTCAAATGCCGACTGAACCGCTTCCGCAACGATCGGGTGACAGTCAAGCCCTTCGTCGGCGCCATTGAGCGTGATCTCTGTTTTGCCGTACCGGACACTTCCCGAGTCGCCTGGTTCTATACGCTGGTCTATGCACCTCCCCGGACGGCAGAGGAGGCGGCGGGGACGTCTGACGCCGCGATGTTGCATTTCAGTTTGCAGTAAGCAAAGGCCGCTGCACCGAGGCGGCCCGGTAGCGCAAAGTCAAGTGTCCTTCCTGCGTCACCGCACCGAACTGCTGACTGACCTGCGCCGGCAGCAGCAGGTATCGGTTCTCATCGTGGGTGCCGGCATCAATGGCAGTGCCGTCTTTCGGGAACTGGCGTGTCAAGGGGTGGATGTCCTTCTGGTGGACCAGGGAGATTACTGCGCCGCCACCAGCGCGGCTTCCTCCAACCTGGTCCACGGGGGGTTGCGCTACCTGGAGTACGGCGAGTTTCGGCTGGTTCGGGAAGCCATCCAGGAACGCAACCGCTTGCTCAAGAATGCGGCGCATGGTGTCAAGCCGCTGCCCACATGCATTCCCCTGCTGAGCCGCAGCTCCGGTCTGCTGAATGCGCCGCTGCAATGGCTGCGCATTCCCCGCAGACCCAGACCGCGCGGTGCCTGGCCAGTCCGGCTTGGCCTCTCCCTCTACGATGCATACTCCCGCACGGTCGTCAGCGAGCTCCCGGCCTCACGTCTGGAGAATCGGCAGCGGAGCCTGGCACGGTTTCCGGCCTTGAATCCGGCGGTACGGTCCACGGCCCAGTATTACGAAGCAGTCATGCTGCACCCGGAACGGCTGGCGCTGCAGCTGCTCCAGGAGGGCGAATATCGCCATCCCGATTGTCAGGCCCTCAATTACATGCAGCTGCAATCGGTCGGATCCGACGGAGCCGTGACGCTGTTGGACCAGGTGGGCGGCGCGGCATTTCACATCCGTCCCCGGCTGATAGTGAATGCGGCCGGACCGTGGCTCGACCGGGTCAATCGCAGACTGGGCCTGACCACGGGCTATATCGGAGGCACCAAGGGGTCCCACCTGGTGCTGGACCACCCGGAGCTGTTCGCGGCATTGCAGGGACACATGCTCTTCTTCGAGAACAAGGACGGCCGCATCGTCCTGATGTACCCGTGGCATCATCGCGTCCTGCTGGGCACCACAGACATCCCCATGCAGAACCCGGAGCAGGCGGTTTGCACACCCCAGGAAGAATCATATCTGCTGGAGATGATCGCGCATGTCTTCCCGGCCATCAGGGCCACCCCGCGGAACGTGGTCTTCCGGTACAGCGGCGTGCGGCCGCTGGGGGCCGGGACCGGGCCCGTGGCCGCCCGCAGCCGCGAGCATCAGCTACAGTGCGATCCGCCCATATACTCGCTCGTAGGGGGCAAGTGGACCGCGTTCCGGGCTTTCGCGGAACAGACTGTGGATGTCCTGCTCCGGGATTTGCACCACCCGCGCCGGGTCACCACCCGGACCATGCCCATTGGCGTTCCTGTCAATCCCCATATTGACACCTCGGCCCGCGCCATGAAGCTGGCACCAGACACGTATCGGTCGCTGCGGCAGCGCTACGGAGACATCCCCGGCGCCATGGCGCAACTGTTTGCCGGCCAGTCCCATCCATGTGCCCAAGTCCCCGGGACCGGACATCTGTACACGGAACTGGAGTATCTGTGTCGGCATGAAAGAGTGGCACACCTGGATGATCTGCTGCTGCGCCGCACCCAGCTGGCGAAACTGGGATTGCTGAACGCGCATTCCCTGCGCGTGGTCGCTGATCTGGCCGCGGACAGTCTGCACTGGTCTGCGGGGCAGAAGACGCAGGAGCGGGACCGTTGTCTGCGGCTGTTGCAGCAGCGGCACGGGGTGGACCTGCGGCAAGACTAGGTCAGGAACAGCAGGGCGGAGTTGACCTCAATGAGATATATCACTGCCAGCACCAAGCCACTGTAGATACCGTAATTCCACAGCAACCGGGGCCGCAACGTCCGATCCAGCCCGTTTTGGCAGATATTGACCAGCAGGAAGAAAGTCCACGTCAGGAGTACTCCCTTGGTCAGTTCGGCAAAAGGGGAGAAGGCCAGCACCAAGGCCACTTCACCCATGATCAGACCTGCCACCAACACGTGTTGCAGCAGCGTAGTCCGCAGTGCGGTGTGATCCCGCAACAGTTCGATGGAGAGGAGAATGGCCGTGCCGGCGATCAGGGGCACAGTAAAGATCAGGCGGCTCTGGGCCTGATAGAGCAGCAAGAAAAGCAGGAACGCCGCCAAATAGGCGATGCCGTGCAAGAAAAACGGAAATTGGCCGGCATGGGGATGATCGGTCTGCAGCGAGTCATACAGCAAAAAGAGAGTCAGCACGTAGACACCGATCGCGATCAGCATGGCCAGAACCGAGACAATCATGGTCGTCGGCAAGGGCTGGGCCAGGACCACGACAATACCCAGAGCGGCCGGAAGACTGTACAAGGGCCAGCTGTCGCCGACCCGTTCCCGCCACGCCAAGGACCGCAAGCGCGGATGAATCTGTATCACGCTGTCTGTGACTGCCAGGGAGACCAGTACCGTCACCAGTACCTCCATGGCGTTGGCCGGCACCTGCACCACTATATGGCCGCGGCCAATCGGCGGCGAGGTCCATGTGATTTCGGGCAAATTCCAGATTAGCGTCATGGTCAGCGCCAGAGCCATAATCCAGCCCGCTACGCTTATGCGCTGTACAAGTTCAGGAGCCATGTAACGTTTGGAACATGTTGGTGGGCACAGCCCGCTCTGCTGTCCGGCCCAGCCCCGGTCCTGCCGGAACCGCAACCGCACGCAAGCCTTGCCGACCCTCCCTGTGGGCAGCCTTGCTGCTGCTGTGGACAGCCCTGGCGATCTTACCCGATGCGGTCTCCCTGTGCGTCTCCATGGCCCAATCGGACTGGACGGCACACGCTGCCGCTGACATCCTGCGCGCGGGGCAGGCCGTGGACTGCCGTGGCAGCACATCCCCGCCCGCACTGAAAGCATGCGTTGCGGCCCACACCGACAGTGTAACGGATCCGACCTGGGTGTTCCTGCCTGTACGGTGGGCCGATATCGAAAGCCCGGCAGGGGTCCTGAATTGGACATTGTGGGACGCGATTATGACCACGGTGGCCGCTCAGGGATGGGAACCCATCCTGTCGCTGCACTCTGTGCCGCGCCGGCTCGAAGGGAAGACGCCGCGGTGGGACAGAGACAGTCCCACTGCAGTCTCTTCTTTTCCCGCAGAATTCGCTCGGTTCAGTGGCCATGTGGCCGAGAAGTTCGGGGATCAAGTCCAGTTCTATCAGTTGGGACAGATCGCCAACGGCCCTGTACCGGACTCCCCCTTTGGTGTAAATCCCGTGCGGTACGGCCAGATGGTCCGGGCCGCCGCACCCGCGCTCCGGGCCGCCGATCCGGATGCCGTGCTGCTTACGGCTCCGCTGGTGCCTGTAACCCGCCAGGTTCCCCTGTCTCCCGAGGCCTGGCTGCACAGATTGACGGATACGGGAGTGATTGCCGACCTTGACATTGTGCTGTGGCAACCCGGCAGCAACGATCCAGGCGCGCATGCCCCCTCTGCATTGCATGCCCACCCCTTTCCGCGCGGACAGCCAGCCGGCCTGACCCCATGGTCCCTGGCTTCTACCGGCAATCCCGGAGTCTGGAGCATTTTGACTCTTTTTCCGGAGGAACCTGCGGCAGGAACTGCAGACGGGACATTCCGCCTCGGGCACACTGGGGCACACCGCGGGAGATGGGGCACGTATCTGGCACTCTGGCTGTTGCCCTTGCTTGTGGCAGCGGGCTGGATTCGATCCGTGCCGCCGCTGACCGCGGCCTGGGCCGCGCAGCGGGCACACAGGGCATCCGGCATGCCGGATGCGGGATGGGGACTGATCGCCCTGGCGTTGCTCTGTACCGTCTATCTGGCCTCTTCCTGGTTCTGGGCCGTCGGGCTCATCATTCTGCTGTCCGGAGTGGCTCTGATCCGGCCCGCTGCACTGTGGCTCTTGACTTTGGCAGTCTTGCCCCTGCATCAGGTCCATGCCAATTTCCTGTCGCCCTTGCAGGCGCAGGCCTTCTCCCTGGCTCCAGCCCACATATTGGCCTCCGCTCTGACTCCGGCCCTCCTCTACCGGCAGACACCGGGGGCCGTGGCCGCCGCCAGCGGCTATCCCGCCTGGCTTGGGGGAGGCTGGTTTCTGCTCCTCTTCCTGGGCGGTCTCGGAGTCGCCCATACCGGTCACTTCAGTCAGTGGACACGGATTGGCTTCTTTCCGGGCTGGCTGGCGTTGCTGACCCTGGACATAGGCTTGAATCACCGACACGCACGGTCAGGCCTGATCAGTCTGGCGACCGGCATCGGTCTCTTTGGGCTGCTGGCCCTGATCCAGTGGGTGTCGGATCAGCTCCCGACCGCGGTCACACCGGTGCGCCTGGCTGGTCTGACATTCTCGCCCAACCATGCAGCCATGCTGCTGGAGCGCGGGTTCTGGCTGTTGCTGGCCCTGACCGGAATGGCAGGCAACCGCCGGGCCCGCATGGGTTGGCTGATTCTGACCGCGCTGACAGCCGTGGCTTTGCTCCTGACCATGAGTCGCGGAGCCTTGAGCCTGGGTTTTCCGGGAGGCCTGCTGGCATTTTGGATCTTACTGCGGGGGATGCCCGGGATGAGGCCCATCGGCCCCGGGACAGGAGTTGCCGTCACCGTCATGGCGGTGGCACTCGGCATCGGCATCTTCCTGCTCCGCGCGGCGTGGTGGGAAAGGCTTCTGGACCTGACGCCGGTGGTTGCGCGGTGGCAAATCTGGGCTCACACCTGGGACATGGCACAGGCCCATCTCTGGCTGGGTTTGGGCGTAGACGGCTTTTACCACCACGCCGCCGCATCGTTTCCCGGTTCCGCGTTGGTCAGCCCCGACATTTCCCACGCCCACAATATCTGGCTTGAAACCTTTTCCCGCTGGGGGATAGCGGGCTGGATCTGGACGGCTGGCCTGGTCACAGGCCTGATCGGGCGACGCTACACGGGCCCTGCAGACCGGCAGTCCCGTTTGCTCCGGGCCGGCCTAGCAGGAGCGTTGCTGGCGGGCCTGGCCCATGCCCAGGTGGATGCCTTCTGGTATTGGCCGGATGTGGCCGCCATCAATCTGGTGCTGCTGCTCAGTCTCGTCACGCTAACGGCACCAACGCGCGCGCAGGGCGGCCCGGGCCGCTTCGCGCCCCGGGCAAGGCAGAACACCGGCGGTGCCGCAGCACCGGCAGGACAAACAGGGCGCGCTGTGTATTGTCCGGGAGCCTAGTGCAAGTCAACCACCACGGCCGTGTCCGCGGCCACCACCAACGGCAGCAATTCCATGGACGCGAACTCCAGCAACGGAGCCTGGTCTGCCAGACTGTCACCCATCATGCCGGACAACAGCTCCAGGACGGCCTCCAGCGCGGCCACGTCATAGGCGACCGACAAGGCCATCTGACCATCCAGGTGCACATCCATCCGGTTGGGCAGCGTCACCAGGGTCAGCGTGGACACGCCGTTGTCGGCCATCATGTTCAGTACCGCATCCGGCAGGGTCAGGTCCACCATACCCAGTGCCTGCATGTCAATGCCGGAGACAGATGCCACAGTGCCGTCTTCCACTGCCACTTGCAGGCGCAGCGTGGGGGCAGGGGTTGTACCCAGGTCGACGGGAGCAAAGGCATGCCCTTCAAAGGGACTGGCGCCCATTGCGTCTTCGCTGCCCGGCAGCGTCAGGACGAGGTTCAGTGGCGCATCGGCACTCAAGGTTCCCACCAGTTCCAGTATCCCCGGCACAAGGCCACTCCCACCGGCCGCCATCCCGTCAATCAGATCCAGGCCCGCGGCTTCCCAGGAAATGGCCGGCAGCACCGCGCCGTTCCCGGCCAGGGCTATCCCCGTGCTGCCGACTTGTACATCCAGCCGATGAATACCGGCATCCGTCAAGGGGGCCAAGGCATCGGGCGGCAAGAGGTCGGATCCCAGAGGCAGCCCCATGACGCTCAGATTGCCGTCATCGGCCACATCAATGTGCAACTGTCCCAGCTGCGTCGCGCCCACCGGCACTCCCGTGAAGGACACAGCCAGGGTCAGGTCCAAGGCCGGAAGTTGCGGCAGGTACGTCTCCACGAGGCGCAGGGTATCCGCATCATCTGCCAGCATGATGCGGGCGAAGGCCAGACCGGCCTCCAGACTCTCGGCATCGTAGGCCAAACCGGGCAACGCGTTGCCATTGATCGCGAAATCCAGCGTATTGGGCGTGGTGGTAATCTGCAGCGACTCGGCCCCCACACCGGACAGCAACCCCATGGTATGCGCATCCAGTACGGGGGGCACACCCAAAATGGAGAGATCAACCCCATCCAGCGACATGGCGCCACTGCTGTCGAAGGCCAAACCGCTGATATCGATGGGCCCTACCATGTCAGCCGGAGCCTCGGACGGTGTGAATGCGGTTTCGCCGGACCAGCGGAAATCCGGACGATCCTCGGAGAGCGCCAGACGCACCCCCACACCATACTGCCGCACCAGCGCCAGCAGCGTGTCGGCACTCACGGGCAGGCCCAAACCCATCTGGTCCAGAATGCCGGCCAGTTCCGCCGCGGAGGCCTCGTCCCAGTAGATGTAGGGCAACTCGGCATCATCCATGTAGATGTGGATGCCGTTGTAGCCCAACCGAACTTCCAGGGACTTGACCCCGCCCGTCACCAGGCTGTCGGCAATGTCCTTTATGCCAAAGGCCGAGAGGGTACCGATCGGCAGACCCAGCACGCGCACGGAATCACCGTCATCCCCGACACGCAACGCAATGGACGGCAAGTTAAACCAGGTCTTGCCGGTCGAGCTGCCGCCGCATGCTCCCAAGGCAAGACTGGCCACGCACAGCAGCAGAATCAACCGGGCGCGAAAGGTTCGTTGGGTGCCCACTAGCAAAGTCTCCTTGACCTCATCCTCTAAGCCACACGGACCCGGTGGCTTCCCAAGACGCGTCCCAAGGCACCAAGAGACAACTCTTGCACAATGTCCCATCCGGGAGCGACTACAGGGCAGGTCCGGGCAATTCAGACCAAGGCGAAGTATAGCATAGGGCCTGCCGCCGCGAGCCGCTTGCCGTCCTGATTTCGGTCACAAACCGAGGCAATTTCGACCACCTCAAACACCGGGCCGGCCGTGCCTCGGGGCGCAAGACACCCGCCGGCGCAGTCTGCCCCTTGGCACGATGGCCTGGCTCAACGCGTCGGCAATCGATACACAGCCGCCCTAGTATCCGGAACATGCCCCAGCTGCTTGCCAATTGCCAATCGGAGGGCCTGCTGGTCACTCCACGGATATTCGGTCTCCCCAAAACACATGCTGCGTTCGTGGCCTTTGCCAAACGCCGCCACCACATCTCCCGCGCGGGCCAGGGCCGTCGCCTTTTCCATGGCCCGCGCCCGGTCGGGTTCAATTTCGTAAGTGGCGGTCGTCGGCACCGCATTAAAGCCTTCCGCGATAGCGGCACAAATGGCTTCCAGATCCTCCGAACGGGGATCTTCGGCGGTAATGACCACATGGTCTGCCAGCCGTGCCCCGACGGCTCCCAACAGCGGCCGTTTGCCGGGATCCCGCAGTCCGGCACTGCCGAAGACGGCAATCAGCCGCCCTCTCCTGGTAGCGAACCGCATGTGTTGCCGAATGGTCTGGAGCGCATGGTGCAAGGCATGCGGAGAGTGGGCGAAATCCACCAGGGCCGTGTATGGCTGGCCCAGATCCAGTCTTTCCATGCGTCCCTTCAGGCCCCGGAATGAGACCAGACCGGTTGCCATTTGGTGCGGAGTGGCGCCCAGAGTGTAGGCCATCGCCGCGGCCAGCAGTACATTCTGGGCATTGAACCGGCCCCACATCGCGGAACGCAGCGGAATGGCATCCAAGCCCGGACTCTGCAAGGTCAGGGATAGCCCGGAGGGCGTTTGTTGCAAATCAGCACCCTGGAAGGTCCCCGTGCCCAACCCAAAGCTGCGCACTTCCAATGCCTCTGGCCGCAGGGCATTCAATTCCCCGGCTCTGTGGCACAGGGCCTGCAGGCTGCCTGGGTCCTCGGCATTGGCCCACACCACACGGCCCGGGCCCGGCGACAGCAAATCCAGGATGCGGCACTTGGCCTGGAGATACGCCTCAAAACTGTCGTGATAGTCCAAATGTTCGTGGGTCACGTTGGTCACGCCGACCACATCCATCTCCGTCTCGGCCACCCGTTCCTGGTCCAGGCCATGGCTGGTACATTCCACAATGGCGTACTGGCATCCGGCTGTCACCATGTCCCGCAACGCCTGCTGCACCTCGTCCGCATCAGGGGTGGTCACGTGATAGCCGGTTTCCGCGACGGCTCCGCCCAGACTGATGCCCAGGGTTGAGATCAGACCGACCCGGGCGGCCGCCGGCGTCGCGCCCGCGTGGGATTCAGCCACCGGAGCGGCCCTGAGCATGGCCGCCAGCAAGGCCGTGGAGGTAGTCTTGCCGTCCGTACCTGTAATGCCGGCCATGCGCAAACGGCGGGACGGAAAGCCGGCTATCAGGGCCGCCGCCTGCGCCCGGGCCCGGGCGCTGTTGTGCACCTGGAGATATGCCACTGGCGGCCGACCGGCTTGCCGACAGCGTTCCTCAAATTGCGCCCGGGATTCTGTGCCCAAGACCACAGCGGCCCCGGCCGCCAGCGCGGCCGGTATGAAGTCGTGCCCGTCCACGGTCCGGCCGGTATGGGCAACAAACAGTCCTCCCGCGCGCACCCGCCGACTGTCAGCCGTGGTGCAGCGAATTTCCTGTTGGGGATGTGTCAGCACCGCCTGTGCCGCGAGATTGCCGCGGGCCGTCAACAGGCGGTGCAATTGCTCCAGCTGCGGCATTGGGCCAACCCGTTCCGAAATCGGCAGGAGTCAGGCTGTATGGCCCCGAAGCCGGTTTACGGCCAGCGCCCGGAGTCCCGCACCGCTCCTCAGGATGCCAGCTGCGGTCACGGCATCCTGAAGCCAGTTTCGCTGCCTTGCCCCGCAGGTGGGCCGGGGTGCGGAGACCACCGGAGAATGCCACATTCGGGTCAACGCGCCCCTAGTCTTCATCGTCGGTGGTACGACGAAAAACGGAAATGGAACCCACCAGAATTATGATGATCAAGACCACGGCTACTGCCAGGACAATGGGGGAAATGGGGCCAATCACGGGCAATTCAATGTCTTCCTGCAGAAAGTCCAGGGGCAGATTCAGACCGCTGATAGGGCCGGGTTCTTCCAGCACGATGTCGGGAGTCGGCACTGCAGTCGGAATCACTGTCGGTGTCGGTGCGGCAGCTTCGACCGTATCCGCCGGCTCGACCGGCACTGCGGTCGGCTCAGGCGTCGGCACACTCGCGGGCGTCTCCGTTTCGATCACGGGTTCGGAATCGACTGCGGGCGGCACCCGGGTTGGCAGCTTGATAGGTTCCAGCGGCAAAGCGGTCAAGGGGGGCAGTTGCGACTGGGTGCGGTAGGCATACCCTTGATCGTCGGAGCGCAATACCCCCTGTGCATTGGTGCCTAGGTAGATGACGTCATCAGTCCCGTCGGCGGCCCAGATCCAGGCATCGTTGCTCCCTCCTTCCACCTGAACCTTGAGCCAGTTTTCGCCGTTGCCGGACCAGATCCCCACTCCGGCCGCCGCGGACAGCAGGATACCGTCAGGGCCAGCCTGCCCCAGGGCCAGGATAGAGGCGATTTCCGGGATGCCGGATATGCGAGACCATGCTCCGGTGTCATCCCTGCGCCACAGTCCGCCTGCCTGCAGACCCGCATAAATAGTGCCTCGGTACACGGCCAGACTGCGGACCACGGTTCCTTCCGGAAACCCCGAAACGCGTTCCCATACGTCGGAACCGGCCAGGTCCTGTACAAAGATCCCGTTATGGGTCCCGATGTACAGGTGGTCCTCAAAGGCCACCATGGTCCGGACGCGGCGCTCGCTTTGCCGCAAGTCATCGGTCTGCGCCAATGCAATGGCATTCAGTGCCCAGGACTCGCCATTGTCGTAGCTGACCAGCACCCCGTCCCGGCGTGTCCCCGCGTACAGCACTGCCACCCCGTCCACGGCCCGGGAATACAGCACGCCAATCCCGCTGTCCAGACTCAGCCAGGTCCCGATCGCCGGAAAGTCCTGAAAGGAACGGCCGCCATCCGTGCTGCGCAGGAACAGCCCGGCAGACGCGTCGCCGGCATACACGATGGCGGGGTTGACCGCGTCGTGTTCCACGGCGGCCACGCTGATGTTGCGGGGCAGGCCCGATGCCTGCGCCCACGTCACGCCGCCGTCCGCGCTGTAGTAGATGCTCCCTGGATCGGGGGCGTTGATCGTGCCCGCGACCACGCGGGCCGGATCGTTTGAGGCTACAGACAGGGAAATTACGGCGTTTTCCGAAGGGAACTGGGCCTGCAATGCCGAGCCCAAACCCAGGGAGACCCCCACAAACGTGGCCACGAACGCGACCCCCGCCATCACGCGCCGTTGCATGCCTGCAATGCCGTAATTCATAGGCTTCCCCTACGCGGATGGTTTCGATGCATGGTTGCGATGCCTCTTCTGTCGAGCGCAGGAGCCATCATCTCACAAAATTATAACCAAGACCGGCCTCGCAGTCAGACGCGGTCAGGCCTTCCCGCCATGGGCAAGGAAATCCGGACAGGGGGGATCAGCCGGGGAACCCGAAGGACAACAACTGCTCCGAGGCCGTGGTAGCCCACTCGATCAGCGGCGTGGGATACAGCCCCATCCAGAAGACCACCAGCGTACAGAAAACCAGTACGGCTCCCATGCCGACGGGCATGACCACGGCGGTTTTGTCCTCCGGACTCTCGCCGAAGTACATCACGCGGATCAGGTTTATATAATAGTAGGCGGCAATGCCGGAATTGATGATCCCGGCCCCGGCCAACCAGAAATATTGCCGCTGTACAGCGGCCCCAAAGACAAAGAACTTGCCCCAGAAACCGGCGGTGGCCGGAATGCCGGCCAGACTGAGCAGAAAGACCGTGAGCATGACCGTCAGGGCCGGATTGCGGCCCATCAGATTCCGGAAAGCGGCCAGGCTGGTGTTGCCGACCCGTTCCTCCAGTACCATCACCACCAGAAAGGCCCCCACGTTGGTGAACATGTAGGCAAACAGGTACACCAGGATGCCGTTGATGCCGTCCATGAAGCTCTCGGTGCCGGCGGCCAGGGCGGTGATCCCGATCAGAATGTAGCCTGCATGCGCCACGGAGCTGTAGGCCAGCATGCGTTTGACATCGCGCTGCCGCAGGGCCATCAAATTCCCCATGGTCATGGTCAGAATGCTGAGACCGGCCAGGATGGGCACCCAATCCATCAGCAGGTCGTTCAGCGCCACGACAAACACGCGGGCCATCACGGCCAAGCCGATTGCCTTGGAGGCCGTAGACAGGTAAATCGTAACCGGCGTGGGCGCTCCATCATAGGTGTCCGGTGCCCACTGGAAGAAGGGGGCCAGCGTGGCCTTGAAGCCCAGGCCGACCATCATCAGCAACGTGGCGGGCATGAGCCCCTGCACCAGCGACGCGGTCTCGCCGGCCTTCACCTGCAGGGAAATCTCGTGCAAGTCGAGTGTGCCGGTGGCCCCATACACAAAGGAAAGGCCGTACAGCATGGCCGCGGAGGCCACCGCTCCGTACAGGAAGTACTTCAGGCCCGCTTCGGAACTGCGGCGGTTGTCGCGCAGGAAGCCGGCCAGCAGGTAGCTGGTGATCGAGAGAAATTCAATGGCCACGTACAGGAGCAGCAGGTTGTTGGCACTGAGGGCCACACTCAGCGCCAGGGTGACAAAGAGGAAGAAACTCCAGAACTCGCCCCGGCGTTCCGTGCGGGAATTCATGTACGTGCCGCCCGCCAAGGCGATCAGCAGCATCACCAGGAAAATGGGGCCCTTGAGGAACGCGGCAAAGAGGTCGATCTCCAGCAGATGCAAGGCGATGGCCGGCTGCTGTCCCACCTCCAGTTCGTAAAAGGACAGGGTTTGGAAGAACGCCGCGACAAACGCTATCGCCAAGGTCAGGATCGCCAGGGTCGCGTAGCCGCGTCCCCGGTCCGTGTGGCCACGCACCACCACGTCGATCAAAAAGATGGCCAACCCGCCAACCAGCAGAATGACCTCGGGGACTATAAGACTGAACTGTTCCACCGCGCCGGGCTCCCTAGCGGGAATTCAACTGTATCAACCGCTTTGGGGCAGGTTGACAATGAAGTCGATCAATTCCACGGATGAAGTATTGAAAAAATTCAGCAGCCAAGTGGGATAAATCCCGATCACCAGCATGCCAATCACCAGAGGCCACAGGGTCAGTTTTTCGAAGAATGCCATGTCCGTAGGCCCATCCGCCGCCTGGCCTTCACCGGTCGTCCAGTGCTCTACCTTGCTCGCGTCATATTCGCCCAGGAACACGTTCTGCACAATGCGCCACAGGATGTAGACCGCGGTCATCACAATGCCAATGGTGCCAAAGGCGGCCCAGATTGGCACGATCGCAAACGCCCCGCGGAATGTGAAAAACTCGGCCCAGAAGCCGGCCAGTCCCGGCAGCCCCAGACTGGCAAAGGCGGTCACCAGCATGATGCCGTAGAAATACGGCAGTTTGGCGCTCAGTCCACCGAACCGGGACAGGTCCCGGGTGTGGGCCCGTTCGTAAATCACGCCGACCAAAAGGAACAAGGCCCCGGTAATGATGCCGTGATTGAACATTTGCAATGTGGCGCCATTGAGCGCCATGGCGGCACTGTCGTAAATGTCGGCGGAGGCCACGCCCCCGAATTTGGCCGCGACCGATTCCAGCCCTTCGGGCGTCAGCACCAGGGACGCGGCCCCGATGCCCAGCATCACATAGCCCATGTGGCTCACGGAGCTGTAGGCAATGAGCCGTTTCAAGTCGCCTTGCGCCACACAGACAAAGGCCCCGTAAACAATGGCCACAGCCCCGACAGCAATCACCACCGGAGCCCAGAACTGACTGGCCTCGGGGTAGGTGGGCAGAATGATGCGCAGGAAGCCATAGGCCCCCAGTTTCAGGAGCACACCCGCCAGAATGACACTGCCTGCAGTCGGCGCTTCCGTGTGGGCATCCGGCAGCCAGGTATGGAAGGGAAAGGAAGGTACCTTGAAGGCAAAGCCCAGGAAAAAGCCCCAGAATGCCAGGCTGGTCAGCAGGAGGCGGGTGCTATCGTCCAACTGCATGAAAGCCTGCGCCTGGGCGGCCGCCAGCATGTCGAAAGTACCGGTGGCAAAATAGGTCAGCAGGATGGCCAGCAGCATGGCGACAGACCCGACCAGCGTGTAGATGAAGAACTTGATGGAGGCATAGCTGCGATTCGCCCCGCCCCAGATGCCGATCAGGAGATACATGGGGACCAGACTGATTTCCCAAAAGAGGTAGAACAGCACGTAGTCCAACGCCACAAACACGCCCAGCATGCTCAGTTCCAGCAGATGGAACATGATGAAGTATTCCCGGACCCGCATCTTGATGGTGCGGGTGCTGTAGAAGATGCTCAAGGTGGAAAGCAGCGTGGTCAGGAAGATCAGCGGCAGACTTAGGCCATCGGCCCCGATCCGGAAACTGGAGTTCAGGACCGGGATCCATTCTGCGGCAATCTGGAATTGCAGGCCGCCGACGGTGCGATCGTAGGCAAAGAGCAAATAGGTGCTCAGCACCAGCGGGACCAGGCTGAGCAGTGTGGACATCCGCTTGACCACCTGGTCACTGCGGAAGAAAATGAAAACCAGTACGCCCGAAATCAACGGGAAGAACAGGGTGGCTAACAGCGCCACCTGGTTAGATGTGGCCATTGGCCCAGACCTCCACGCTCACAGTCCCTTGCCGCTCCGTCACACCAGGGTAAGCACCACGGGCATGCCGACCAAGACAATCCAAATCGAAAGCACGACCAGCGCGACCATCAGATAGGCCTGCACTTTGCCGTCCTGCAGGCGGGTCAGCACACCGCCACTCCAGCGCACGATACGGCCGACCAGGTTGACCAGGCCATCCACCAGCAGGGCATCCGCGGCCGCGGCCAGCGCCGAACCCCAGACCGCCAGGCCGGCAATCCAGTTCACCAGCGGATCAATGATCCAGCGGGTATCCACGTCGGCACAGAAGGCGGCAATATTGTGACTCCAGCGTACCACCGTCGCGGCATACAGCTCATCCACAAAATACTTGCGATACCAGATCTGCCAGAGCACACCGAGACGGTCGGCCAGCGGATCGATCCGGTCGATCGGCCGGCCCCGGCCATACACGACCCAGCCAAGCAGCAGTCCGCCCAGCGCGACGCCGACCGAGACAGCCAAGGGTCCCCAGGCGAAGTGCGGATGGTGCACCGTGACATGGATGTGCTCCATGAAAGGCTCCAGAAAGTGCCCCAGCCAGTTCGGTGCCAGAGTGCCCAGCAGGGGGAACTCGGACGGGATACCGATCCAGCCCAGACCCACGGCAAAAAAACTGATCAGGATCAAGGGCACAGTCATGGAAGGCCCGCTTTCCGACGCATGATCGGCCATCGGAGTACGTGGACTGCCGCCAAAAGTCAACGCCATCTGGCGCATGGTGTAAAAGGCGGTGCAGAAGGCTGCCAGGGCCAACACCAGGAAGACCGGCAGGTGGCCTTCAAAGGCGAACGCCAGAATCTCGTCCTTGGACCAGAAGCCGGCGGTAAGCAGCGGGAAGCCGCTCAACGCCAGGCCGCCGATGATGAAGGTGTAGCCCGTGCGCGGCATCCGCTGCAGCAGGCCGCCCATATTCCGCATGTCCTGCGGATCGTCCGGATCCAGAGTCCCGTCGCGCCGATGGATCAACGTGCTGTGGTCCCCAGGGTCCTCGCTGGGACTGTGGGCATGTTCGTGCCCATGTTCCATGCCGTGAATGACGCTGCCGGAACCCAGGAAGAGGAGCGCCTTGAAGAAGGCATGGGTTAAAAGATGGAACAGCGCGGCGGTGTACGCGCCAATCCCCAGAGCCGCGACCATGTAGCCCAGCTGACTGATGGTGGAAAACGCCAGTACGCGCTTGATGTCCCATTGGGCCAGGGCAATCGTGGCGGCGAACAGCGCGGTAAAGGCACCGACGAACGTCACGACCAACATCGTGTTCGAGGTAACGTCCAAGGCCCGGCTGTACAACGGATACATGCGGACCAGCAGGAACACGCCCGCGGACACCATCGTGGCGGCGTGGATCATGGCCGATACCGGGGTCGGACCTTCCATGGCATCCGGCAGCCACACGTGCAGCGGGAACTGGGCGCTCTTGCCAATGGTGCCGCACAGAATCAGGAACGTGATGATGGACAGCCAGGTTACGTCCCGGAAACCCAGGTCGGCATAGGTTCGGGTCAGTCCGTCCAGATTGGTCGGACTGAACAGCTCGCTGAAACCGAGCGCACTGGGTTCGCTTTTGATGTAGAGCAGCATCATGCCCGTGAACAGCAGGGCATCCCCGATCCGGGTGGTGATGAAGGCCTTGACCGCCGCCCGTTTGGCGCTCTCCTTCTCAAACCAGAACCCGATCAGCAAGTAGCTGCACAACCCCATGATTTCCCAGAAGACAAAAAAGGTAATCAGATTGTTGGCCGTGACCAGTCCCAGCATGCCGGCGGCAAAGAGAGAGATATAGGCAAAGAAGCGGCTGTACCGGGGATCCCTACCTTCCGCATGGGCCGCAGGAAAATCCCGGGCCGACAGGTGCGGCGGAAAAGTCATGTAGCCCTGGGAATACACGAAGATCATAACCAGCAGGAAGGTCACCATGAACAACATCAGGGCATTGGCCGGATCCAGGGCGTAGCCAATGCCAATCGCCGAATTGCCGGTAGGAATGCGAAACAGAATGCCATCGACGGGATGGTCCCCCAGATGGTGGTCCCGGAACGCGGCAAAGGCAATGGCCCAGCCCAGCACCAGACTGAGGCCCACGCCGGCAATCGCGAGGCGGGCACTCAGCACCTTGGACCGGTTGGTCCACAGCAGAATCAGCGCACAGGCCACGATGGGTGGCAGCGGCACCAGCCAGGTCAGGTTATACAGAGCAGTCATGGTGCATGTGCGCTTTCAGGACAGAGACCTGCCAAAGGGATGGGCCCGATCGCCCAGACGGACCCGGCTGTAGCCCAGGTAGCCGCATACCAGTCCCAGGGCCCCCGCCAGGATCAACACCAGATCATGGGAAATGCCTGCCAGACGTCCCACCGCCATAAAGAGGGCTCCGCTACCCAGGCCCACCAGGATCAGTTGCCGCTGTTCGGATTTCCGGCCTTTGACCTCGGCCAGCAGCACGGTCACATCGCGATAGGTCGGGTCATGCTTGGCCACTTCCCGGAACACATGCAGCGCGCCGGCAAAATTGCCGGCTTTCATTTTCTCCACGCCCAGGTCGTAGAGAAACGCGCATTGTTCCTCCAGAGTGCCTTCCAGCAGCTTCTTGACCACCTGCCTAGCCCTGCAACATGTCCAACTCGTCCAGATGCACTGTCTGACGCGAGCGGTAGATGGAAATAATCAACGCCAGCCCGACCGCCACTTCCGCCGCGGCAACCGCGATCACAAATATGGCGAAGGTCTGGCCAGCCAGATCTTCCCGATTGGGCCCGTACCGCCAGAACGCCACCAGATTGATGTTGACGGCGTTGAGCATCAGCTCAATGGCCATCAGCATGGCCACGGCATTGCGTCGCACCAAGGCACCGTAAAAGCCGCAACAGAAAAGGAAGGCAGCCAACACCAAGTAGGCTTCCAGAGGGACCATGGCACCCGCTGTCCTATTCGTCGTCTCGGGCCAACATGACTGCGCCGACCAAGGCAATCAGCAACAGCAGTCCAATCAGTTCCAGCGCCAGACCGTAGGTCGTCACGAACTGCCATCCCAGATCGGCGATCAGGGTCTCGTCCGGGCTCAGGGCAGGGTCGCCGGTCAGCCACGGCACCCGATCCACCACTCCCGCCAGCATCAGGAACAGGAGCAGGGCGATGGACGCCACAATGAACGCGCTGTGGTTGTTGGAGGCGGTCACTCCGAACATGATCCCTTTGGTCAACATGATGGCAAAGGTAATCAGGGTCGCGATCGCGCCGACATAGACCAGGACCTGGGTTACGGCCAGAAACTCGGCCTCCAGCAGGATGTACACGCCGGCGACACCGAACAGCGTGGCGATGAGGGCCAGGGCACAATGGAACAGATTGCGGTGGATGACCACCAGCAGCCCGGCCACGGCCGTCATCAAGGCCACGGCCCCAAAGATTGCCTGCTGCACGGTAGGCACGGGAATGTCAACAGGCAAAGACATGGCGAACGATTCCGACTGCACGCTGTGGGGGACTAGCCCTCAGCCACCGGCTCCATGGTGCCAATCAGACTCTGCGGCTCAAAGGCCCGCTTCGGACGCACCATTTCCTGGCGCAGATACCGACCCATGGCCACCATGCCAATGCCCAGGACAAGCAGGTTGCCGACCAGAATGGCTCCGTGGATCGCCACCGGCGGCCAAGGCAGTACCTGCACTACCATCTGCCAAGCCAAGAGCCCCACGGTCAAGGGCACCAGCAACTTCCAGCAGAGCGACATCATCTGATCCACCCGCAGACGGGGAAAAGTACCTTTGACCCAGATCTGCAACAGGTAGACGAAGAAGGTTTTGCCCACAAAATACAGCAGGCCCAGCCACGGGCCAATACCGGGAATCTGCACCCCGGGACCCTGCCAACCGCCCAGGAACAGGGCCGCTGTCACGCCGGCCAGCACAAAGGCATTGAGAAACTGCGCCAGAAAGAACATGGCGAAGCGCATGCCCGAATATTCGATATGGAACCCGGCAATCAGCTCCGACTCGGCTTCCAGCAGGTCAAAGGGAGTCTGTTCGGACTCGGCCAGCGCGCAGACAAAGAAAATGAGCGCCGCCGCGGGCATGATGAAGATGTACCATCCAAAGCCCAGGAAGTGGCCCTGGGCCTCGGCCAGCGCGCCAAACCGCATGGTGCCGGCCACCAGAACGACCGCCAGCATGCTCAGCACCAGCGGGATTTCGTAGCTCAGCAATTGGGCCACCACCCGGAAGCCGGACAGCAGGGCATATTTGTTGTTGCTGCCCCAACCCGCCATGAGCGCGGCCATAATGCCAATGGAGCCCAAGGCCACGACGTACAGTACTCCCACATTCAGGTCGGCCCCGATAATGCCGTCAGAGAAGGGCAGTACGGCAAACAACATGATAATGCCGAAGACCGACAGGATAGGGGCCAGATTGTAGGCCACGAAATCGGAGTTGCGCGGCGTGATGGTCTCCTTCGAGACCAGTTTCAGGGCATCCGCCACCGTCTGCAACAGCCCGAACTGGCCTACCCGGTTTGGGCCGATGCGATCCTGCATCCGGCTGATGACCTTGCGCAGCAGCCAGATCAGCACCAGCGCGATCAGGGGCGCCACCAAGGCGATGACCAGCGCGCCCACCACCAGACCCAGGGCGATGGCCAGTGCTTCGGACAGACCCGCGTGCGTCAGAGGCGCGGTCAACGCTTCAAGCCAACCCGCCACTGCGCCCGTCCGTTGCCATATGCTTCCTTACTGCCATTCAAGGCCGCCCTTGCGCCAGTCGTAGATCAGACCCACGATCAGGAGAATCATGAAGAACAGGGTCACGAAAGCCGCGGCCAAACCAAAATCGGGCCGACCGTAGGCCAAAGCGATGGGGAAGAGGAAGATGACTTCCAGGTCGAAGACGAGGAAAACCAGGCCAATCAAATAGAACTGGGCCCGGAACTGGATCCACGTGTCGCCGATGGTGTTGAGACCGCTCTCGTAAATGTCCGTTTTGACCGGGTCCGGTTTGCGGGGGCCCAGTACCCAGCCCGCGAGGATAGCGGTCAAGGGCAATATGATACCAAAGACACTCAGGATGAGGATGAAGGCGTAATTAACAAGCATCAGCCAACTTCAATTGCCTTGTACCGGAACTGTACCAAACGCCTTCCGGACGGGAACAAAACCCAGGGAACCGACCGTCCTTGCCCGCCCCCTCTTTAGCAGGGGGCAACAGCGCGCAAGTGTAGCACAGAGAAACTCTGCCACTCAAAGACCCAGGACAGGTTTGAGACCTTAGCGGCGCGGTTTCTCCGCCGCGGGCGGCCTCGGAAAACCACGGGGACCGGGGCCAGCCAGTCCGGCAGTCCAGTGGTGGAATGCGTGCAGGACAGGGCAAGATGGGTTAAGATGCACTAGGAAGCGGATCGGAATCCAGGGAACAGACGTTAGCAGCACGGGGCCGATGTGGCACAATTGCCTCTTCGGCGGTCCCGAGGCCGGGCCGACAGTGATGTAGGCGGCCTGCGGCGGGTTCCCGCGGCTGGAGTTTGCCTTATTGCCTCCATGGCACCATGAACGAAGTAGCCAACACACCCGCAGACTTTCTTCCCTTGTTGATTCTGGTCCTGGTGGCTCTGGGCATTGCCGGCGTGGTGATCGGGCTGCCGACCCTGCTGGGCCCCAAGCGACTGACCAAGACCAAGGGCGAAGCCTACGAGTCCGGCATCATTCCCTTTGCGGACACCCGGCGCCGGTTTCCGGTGCAGTATTACCTGATCGCGGTCCTGTTCATCATTTTCGACATCGAAGTAGTGTTTCTGTATCCCTGGGTGGCCACCCTGCAAAACGACGCGGTCAAGCACGGGGCCTTCTGGGCTATGGGCCTGTTCCTGGGCTTGCTGATTCTGGGCTTTCTATACGAATGGCGCAAGGGCGCGCTGGACTGGGACTGACGGAGACGGCATGGGACTCGAGCAGCTGTTGCCGGAAGACAATTTTGTCACCGCCCGGTTGGAAGACCTGGTCAACTGGGGACGGCAAAACAGTACGTGGCCGCTGCTGTTCGGTCTGGCCTGTTGCGCCATGGAAATGATTGCGGCGGGTACAGCCCGACACGACATTGCCCGCTACGGGTCCGAACTGTTCCGGGCCACGCCTCGGCAGGCCGATCTGATCATTGTGTCCGGACGGGTCAGCAACAAGATGGCGCCGGTCATCCGCCGCATTTACGACCAGATGCTGGAGCCCAAGTGGGTCATTGCCATGGGCATCTGCGCCAGTGCCGGCGGGCCTTTCAACAATTACGCGATTATACAGGGGGTAGACAAGGTCATACCGGTGGATGTATATGTGCCGGGCTGTCCGCCCCGTCCCGAGGCTCTGTTGTACGCCATGGACTTGCTGCGCAAGAAGCAGGCGGGCGAGAACTTCAGCAAATACACCTTCGCCGAGGAGACGCCCGCGGCGTCTCCAATCGAAGCGGGTTTGCCCATTCGCCACGCGTAGCCGCTATTCCACCTCGCCATTGCCCATGCCATTGCTTGATGTCTCGCCGCGGCAACGCGACTTCGAGACTTTGCCCAATCTGAACGACATTGCCGTGCCGGCCATGGCGCCGGCCCTCGGCGAAGACACCCCGGACACGGCCGCCATCCGCGCGCAATTCCCGGCCGCCGTGCTGGAATCGGGACTGCAGCTCGATCTGCCCTGCATCATGGTCCAGCCGCAGGCTCTGGTCGAAGTCATGACATGGCTGTGTAATGCGCACTTGGGCTACAACTCCCTGGTGGACGTGACCGCAGTGGACCGGTTGCAGTTGCCGTTGGCGCGGGGACAACCGCGCTTCCAGACCGTGTATCAGTTGCGGACGTACACCCGCAACAAGCTCTTGACGGTGATCTGCCCACTGGAAGGCGGGGATGCGCCGTGGGTCCCGTCGCTGGCGGACATCTTTCCCGGGGCCATTTGGCCGGAACGGGAAGTGGCCGATCTCATGGGGGTGCAATTCGCGGGACATCCGGACCCGCGCCGCATCTTGATGCCGGCGGGTTGGCCCAACCATCCGCTGCGCAAGGATCAGCCGCTGGGGGGCGAAGACGTGCCCTTCAGCCTGACCTGGGATCATCCCGAGTTCGATTCGCTGGGTTCCCAGATTCTGGAGGCGGAGAGTGTCCCGCAGGATCTGCCCCCCGGCATGAATCGCAAGAACCTGATCCTGAATATGGGGCCGCATCATCCCAGCACACACGGCGTACTGCGGCTGGTCGTGGAGCTGGAAGGCGAAAGAGTGGTCAATGTGGACCCGGACCTGGGCTACCTGCACAGCGGGTTCGAGAAGATTGGCGAACACAGGCGGTACAAGGACTTCGTCTATTACACGGACCGCATGGACTACCTCTCGGCCATGAACAACAACCTGGGGTACGTGCTGGCGGTGGAAGCCATGCTGCAACTGGAGATTCCGGAACGGGCGCAGGCCATTCGGGTGATTGTAGGGGAGCTGCAACGCATTGCATCCCACCTGTTCTGGTTGTCCACGCATGTGCTGGACATTTCGGGCACGGGCATGAGTCTGCTCATGTATGCCACGCGGGAGCGAGAACGGATCATCGACCTGTTCGAGATGGTCTGCGGCGCCCGTTTGACCACCAGCTACATCCGCATCGGCGGAGTCTGGAAGGACCTGCCTCCGGCCTTCATCGCCGCGGTCCGGGAATTCTGTGACTTGATGGGTTCCCGCATTGACGAATATGCCGCCATGGTGAACGACAGCCCCATCTGGCATACGCGCCTGAAAGGGATCGGCGTGATTACGCCCAAGGAGGCCTTGGCCAAAGGCTTGACCGGGCCCATGCTGCGCGGCAGCGGTATCGACTGGGACTTGCGCCGTGACCAGCCCTACAGCGGCTATGAAAAATACGATTTCGCCGTGCCCATCAGCCACCGCGGGGACGGGTTCGGCCGCTACGAGGTGCGGATGGAGGAGATGCGCCAGAGTCTGCACATCATTCGCCAGGCACTGGACGGATTGCCCGCAGGCCCCTTCCGGGCCGACGATCGCAAGGTCTCCCCGCCCCCCCGGGCGGAACTGGACATCAGCATGGAATCGCTGATTCACCACTTCAAGCTGTATACCGAGGGCTTCAAGGTGCCGCCGGGTCTGTACTACCATGCCATCGAGGCCAGCAAAGGGGAATTGGGATTCTTCATCTACAGTGACGGCTCGGGCAAACCGTATCGGTTGCATGTGCGGGGCCCCAGCTTCAACAATCTGTTCGCGATCAGTGACATGAGCAAAGGTCTGATGCTGTCCGATATCATCACCAACATCGGGTCCATTGACATTGTGCTGGGGGAAGTGGACCGCTAGGCAAGGCCATCGGGAGCACCATGGACCAACCTCTTCTGTCTGCCGCGCTGCGCGCCGAAATTCAGGGGCTGATCGACCTGTATCCCCCGGGACGCGCGCGCTCCGCCATTCTGCCGGCCCTGTACGCCATTCAGCGCGTACATGGTTTCGTCTCGGTCGAGCGGCAGAATGCCCTGGCCGCCATCCTGCAGCTGGAACCGGCCGAAGTCGGGGCTGTGGTGTCCTTCTACCACATGATTCATCAGGAACCGAAGGGAGACTACCTGCTGCAAGTCTGCACCAACGTCCCCTGCATGCTGCGGGGGGCCGGTCACTGCATGCAGACCCTGGAAGAAAAACTGGGCCTGGAGCACGGCGAGACCACGGAGGACGGAGTTTTCACACTGGAACCCATGGAGTGTCTGGGTTCCTGCGCCACGGCGCCGATGGTCGCGGTGACCGAGAAGAAAACCGGCCAGATCCGCTATTTCGAGGAACTGGCCGCGGCAGCCGATGTCGAGCGGGTCTTGACCCTGCTGCAGAATGACCAGGGATTCCAGACCCTGGAACGATGGACACCGCAGCAGGATCCGGACCGGCAAGGCGCAGGGGCCGGCCCCTATACCGTAGCCGGCATGGAAACGCCATTCCTGACCCGCCGCGTGGGCCGCCCGGACTCCCACCGGATTGAAGACTACATGGCAGACGGCGGCTACGAGACCGCCCGTCGCATCCTGACCCGCCACGACCCGACGCCCGCCGAGTTGGTGGACCACGTGAAGGCCAGCGGTCTCAAAGGCCGGGGCGGCGCCGGGTTCCCGACCGGGGTGAAATGGGGCTTTCTGGCGCCCAACGCCTTCCCCCGCTACCTGGTGGTGAATGCAGACGAGTCGGAGCCCGGCACCTTCAAGGACCGCTGCGTGATGGAGTATGACCCGCATCAGTTGATCGAGGCCATCCTGCTCACGGCCTACGCCGTGCAGGCCGAGGAAGCCTATATCTACATCCGGGGGGAATACTACTTCGCGTTCACCCGCCTGCAGGCCGCCATCGCCGAAGCGGAAGCCCAGGGTTTCCTGGGACAAGGCCTCTGCGGCACCGATCGGAATCTCAGGATCGTGGTGCATCGCGGGGCCGGCGCCTACATCTGTGGCGAAGAATCCGCGTTGCTGAGCAGTCTGGAGGGGTATCGCGGATTCCCGCGCGCGCGGCCGCCTTTTCCGGCGGTAGCCGGCCTGTACGCCAAACCGACCATCATCAACAACGTGGAATCAGTCTGCAATGTCTTGCACATTGCCCGCATGGGGCCCGAGGCGTACCGGGCCTATGGCACGGAAGCCAGTCCGGGATTCCGCATGTTCTGCCTCAGCGGCAACGTCAAGCGGCCGGGTCTGTACGAGTTGCCTCACGGCACCACGCTGCAGGAGCTGATTTTCGAGCATGCCGGTGGCATGCAGCACGCGGACAGCTCCCTGCGGGCCGTAATTCCGGGCGGGTTGTCGATGCAGCTGTTCTCGGCCGATCAGCTGGATACGGGCCTGGACCCGGAAAGCATCAGTGCGGCCGGATCCAATCTGGGGTCGGCCGGCATTATTGTGATGGATGAAAAGGCGTCCCTGATCGAGGTGGGCCTGCGCACGGTCTCGTTCTTCCGCGAGGAAAGCTGCGGCAAGTGCACTCCGTGCCGGGAAGGCACCGTGTGGATGGAAGACATCCTGAAGCGCATTCAGCGCGGCGGGGGCCGGGAGGCCGATCTGCCCCTGCTGGAGTTCATCGCGGACAACATCGCGGGCAAGTCGTTTTGTCCGTTCGGCTTCGCCGCGGTATGGGGTCTGCAGAGCAATCTGGCCAAATTCGGACCGGACTGGGTCCGGCATATCCGCGAGACCAATCCCGGCGGACAGGGCCCCAGCCTGCCGGTGCGGCCGATTTACCGGCCGGACACGGAAAGCGCGACCGGGCTGCATGAAATCGCCCTTGAGCCCATGGGCGAGTCTCCGCTGACCCACGATGCCATTATTCCCCTGGCAGCCCGGTAAGCCGGGCCGGTCGTCTTGCGTATCCAGGAACCGTCAGCATGTCGGAACTCGCACAGGTCACCCTCACGATTAACGAGCAGGAAGTGTCCGCTCCCAAAGGCGCGCTGCTCATTGATGTGGCTACGCAGCTGGGCATTGAAATCCCGGTCTTCTGCAGCCATCCCAAGCTGGATCCCGTGGCCTGTTGTCGGCAATGCCTGGTGGAATTCGATGGTCCCCGCGGCACCATGCTGAACACGGCCTGCAATGCGCCCGTGATGGACGGTATGGTGGTCCGCACCAATACGGCTGCCGTCAAGGCCGCGCAGGAAGCCAATCTGGGCTTCATCCTGCTGCATCATCCGCTGGACTGCCCCATATGCGACAAGGGCGGCGAATGTCCGCTCCAGGACATGACCCTGCGTTTCGGGCCGGGGATCAGCCGACTGGTGGAACCCAAGCGGCGGGCTCTCAAGAATTACGCCATCTCGGACACCATAGTGCTGGATCAGGAACGGTGCGTGATCTGCTGGCGCTGTGTGCGCTACCTTGAGGAATGGGAAGAAAAACCGCAGCTGGGGCTCTTTGAGCGCGGCGGCGATACCGTTATCGACGTGCAGCCGGGACAGTGCGTGGACGCCAAGACCAGCGGCAACATCATCGACATTTGTCCGGTCGGGGCCCTGACCAATCGCACGGCCCGCTTCCAATACCGGCCCTGGCAGGTGCAGCGCACGGCCTCCATCAGCCTGCACGATCCCATGGGCAACAACATCAGCCTGGACACGCGCAACGACACCGAAGTGCGGCGGATTCTGGGCCGCGAGAACATGGCCGTCAATGACCAGTTCATCACTGACAAGGACCGGTTCTGCTTCCACTGGGTGCAGCATCCCGACCGGCTGACGAAGCCGCTGGTACGCAGAGGGGCCGGCCGGTCCCTGACTGAAACCACCTGGGACGATGCCCTGACCTTTGTCGCCGAACGGCTGCGGGCGGCCCAGCCTCATGCCACCGGACTGATTGGCAGCGCCAAGCTCAGCAACGAAAGCAATTATCTGTTGCAACGGCTGGCCCGCGAAGTGCTGCACACCAACAACGTGGATCATCGGCAGGGCGGTGATGTGCAGACCGGCGTTACCGGCCTGCCGGATCTGACCCATGTCATGCAACCCCAGTATGGTCCCCAACCGACTGCGGATGTGGTCTTGCTCTTCGGCCTGGACCCCAGCGAAGAGATTCCCATGCTGGACGTGCATCTGAAACGCGCAGTCAGCCGGGGGGGCTTGCGCCTCCTGGTAGCCCATCCCCGCAAGATCGAGAGCACGGCGCGCGCCGAGGCTTCGGTACAGTATCTGCCGGGCGACGAACTGGCGCTCGTTCAAGCAATGGTGCAGCAGGTTTTGGCCCATCGGGCATCCGCCGGCGCCGCGCCGGCCCCGGCGCCCAACACCCCCGATGGCGCCTCCGGCCCCTACAGCACAGCGGCGCAAGCCATCGGTCCGGCTCTGGATCAGTGTGAACACGGGATCATCATGTGCGGCCCGGACATCGGGTATCAACGCAATGGCCGGGAAGTACGGGACGCATTGCAACATCTGGCGGCCTTGACCGGACACGCGGCGCGCTTGTCCTTCGTGGGTCTGGACGCCAATAGCCAGGGATGTCGGGACATGGGCGTGGTACCGACCTGTCTGCCGGGCGGCTGCGCCCTGGATGACCCGGCGGCCCGCCAGCGATTGGCGGCCCTGTGGAATGCCCCGCTACCCACAGAGACCGGCCAGACCTATGGGGCCATGCTGGAGGCCGCGGGCCAAGCCATCCGGACCCTGTATGTCATGGGCGCGGATCCGGCTGCCGAGAACGACCGCTGGGCCCGCAATCTGAGCCAGCTGGATTTTTTGGTCGTGCAGGATCTGTTTCTGACTCCTACCGCCGAACGGGCCAACGTGGTGCTGCCCGCGGTAAGCTGGGTCGAAACCGATGGCACCTTCACCAATCTGGACCGCCGGGTCCAGCGCGGCCCCCAGGCGATTGGCAATCCCGCGTCCGCGGCCGCCCCGGACTGGAACATTCTGGATCATGTCGCGGCCCGTCTGGGCCATGATTGGCACTACGGATCAGTCCGGGACATTACACGGGAACTGGGCCAGGCTATCCCCGCCTATGCCGGCCTTACCTGGGACAGTCTGGGCACTGTCGGTCGACAACGGCAGGCCCCGGCCATGCTGCCTGTGGCCCCGGAATTGCCGATGTCCCCCCCGGCCTCCCCCCCGGCGGAACCTGCCCTGCGTCTGTACCGCGGCCGCCTTTTCTACGATGCCGGGCGCATGTGCATCCTGACCCCCGAAATCCAGGGCATGGTATTGGAGGATTTCCTGGCTGTGCATCCTGCCGATTTGGCGGCCCACCGCCTGGAAGACGGTGCAACCGTCACGGTGACCAGCCAGCACGGCGCAGTCGCGGTGCCAGTCAAGGCCAACGCCTGTATCGCGCCCGGCAGCGTATGGCTGCCCGAAAGTCTGCGGCACACTGCTGTAGGCACCGTGCTCAACGGCAGTTATTGGGAATGGGTAACGCTCTCTGCGGCGTAGGCCGCCGGGGAGGAACAGGATGATGGCTGCTCAGGACATCCTGCTGACCATCGGGCGGGCTCTGCTGCTTTGTTTCGTAGTGATCACGGGCTTCGCCTACCTGACCTGGGTGGAGCGCAAGCTGCTAGCCCGTTTCCAGGTCCGGATTGGCCCGAACCGGGCGGGGCCTTTCGGCCTGCTGCAACCCGCGGCCGATGCCGTCAAGGCCATTTTCAAGGAGGAGTACATTCCGCGCCATGTGGACAGGGCGGTCTATGTCCTGGCCCCCGCCCTGGCCCTGGCCCCCGCCCTCATCATCTGGGCCGTCATCCCCATCGCCAAAGACACGCCCGCCATCGCGGACGTGAACATCGGCTTTCTGTGGATTCTGGCAGTCGCCGGGATTGAAAGCTTCGGTGTCATTCTGGCGGGCTGGAGCAGCAACAACAATTATGCGCTGCTGGGCGCGTTGCGCTCCGCGGCCCAGATCATCAGTTATGAAATCCCCTTGGGGCTGTTTCTGATCAGCATTGCCATGTTGGGCGGCACCTTCAGTCTGGTACAGCTGGTGGAAACCCCCCGGGCGGTCTGGGAATGGATCTGGGTGCTCCTGGCTTTCCCGTTCTTTTTCATATCGGTGCTGGCGGAGACCAACCGCTCGCCTTTTGACCTGCCCGAGACCGAGAACGAACTGGTGGCCGGCTTCTTCACGGAATATGGGAGCATGAAATTCTCCATGTTCATGATGGCCGAATACATCAATATGATCACCACCAGCACAGTGGTGGCCACGCTGTTCTTCGGTGGCTGGCGCGGCCCGCTGGCCCATGAAATCCTGTGGCTGGGGCCTGTATATCTGGGCTTGAAGGTACTGGCCCTGCTGTTTCTCTTTATCTGGATCAGAGGCAGTATCAGCCGCCCGCGGTTTGATCAGGTGATGCGCTTCAACTGGAAGGTGCTCATTCCGCTGGGCCTGATCTACCTGATGGTGACTGCTGTCCTGACGGTTTTCGTGAAATGAGGAGCCTGCCGCTGTGGGAGTAGAGGATTACATCAAGGGGGGGATGGAACTGGCCAAAGCCATGGGCATCACCTTCCGGAACCTGCGTCGCCGGCCCATCACGGTGGAGTACCCGCGCGAGGCCGTGCCTGTCTATCCCCGGTTCCGGGGCAAGCACGAGCTGCGCCGTTACGAGAACGGCATGGAACGCTGCATTGGCTGCATGTTGTGCGAGGCCGCCTGTCCCACCAACGCCATCTATGTCGACGCGGCAGAAAACCCGGCGGACAATCCCGTGTCGCCGGGTGAACGGTATGCCCAGGTGTACGAAGTCAATCTGCTGCGCTGCGTCTTTTGCGGGGACTGCGAAGAAGCCTGTCCTACCGAGGCCATCGTGCTGGGACATGACTTTGCCATGGCCAACTACGACCGGCGGGACTTCATCCTGGACAAGGAGCAATTGCTCAATCCGGGCGAAGCCAACGTCATCATCCGCGCAGAAGGATAGGCAGCCGCGCCGCGCCCGACATGAACACGCTCTTTTTCATCGGGGTCGGCGCAGTGGCGCTGGCCGCGGCCCTCGGGGTGCTGCTCAGCCGACAGCCGGTCCACAGTGCGCTGTTCCTTATGGCCAATTTCGCCTCCCTGGCCATCCTGTACGTTACCTTGGACGCACAATTTCTGGCCGCCGCCCAAGTCATCATTTATGCCGGCGGCATCGTGATCCTGATTCTCTTTGTGATCATGCTGATCGGCCATGAAGCAGATGATCGACCGGACCGCCGCAAGGGCTGGATCAAGGTGGTCAGCGCCCTGCTGGCCCTGCTGCTGCTGGTCAGCCTGGGCTCCCAGCTGCTCACCAGTATGGTCACGGGCCGCGGCCTGCCTTCCGGGGGTACGCCGGCCGACATTGGCGAGGCCCTCTTTGTCCGGTACCTGCTGCCCTTCGAGTTCGTGGCCATTCTGTTGCTGGTGGCCCTGATCGGCGCCTTGATCATGGGACGCCAGCTTGGGTCCCGGGCCCCGGAAGAACAGGGGAAGTGATGGACACTCACTGGTATTTGATCCTCGGCGCCTTGATCTTCACGATCGGCGCCTTCGGAGTGCTAATACGGCGCAATGCCCTGATCATCTTCATGTGCGTCGAGATGATGCTGAACAGCGTCAATCTGAGCCTGGTGGCCCTCAGCTACCACTGGGGCCAGGTGGACGGGCAGATTTTTGTCTTTATCATCATGGCGGTCGCGGCGGCAGAGGTCGCCATCGGTCTGGCCATCCTGATTGCCAATACCCGGCACAACCAGAGCGTCAACGTCGACAAGATCAATCTGCTGCGCTGGTAGTCCCACCCCTGTCCCATGGCTCCTAGGGTTTCTGCATGATTGGATATGCCTCTGCCTGGCTGCTGCTGGCCCTGCCGCTGGCCGGTCTGCTGCTGAACACCTTCGCGGGGCGTCTGTACAGCAAGACGCTGGCGGGGATCATTGCCTCCGGGGCAGTCGGGGCGGCCTTTCTGGTCGCGGCCCTGATGGCACCGGGCATCTATGGGCATCACGAGGCGCACGCGGGCCAGGTACTGGAGCTGTGGGACTGGATTGCATTGGGGGACCTGCAGGTGTCCCTGGCCCTGCTGCTGGATCCGCTGAGCCTGACCCTGACGCTGGTGGTTACGGGGGTGGGATTCCTGATCCATCTGTACGCCATGGGATACATGGCGAACGACGAACGCTTTGCGCGCTTCTTTATCTATCTCAACTTCTTCATTCTGGCCATGCTGGTGCTGGTGCTGGGAGACAGTTTTGTCACCCTGTTTATCGGCTGGGAAGGCGTGGGTCTGGCGTCCTACCTGCTGATCGGTTTCTGGTTCGATCGCGAAGACGAACTGTACGGTTCCTATGCGGATTGCGGCAAGAAGGCCTTCGTGGTCAATCGCATCGGCGATGTGGGCCTGCTCCTGGCCATGGGCCTGATCTGGACCACGGTGGGCACCCTGGATTTCGCAGAGGCCTTTCATGCCCTGGAGACCCTCCCTGAAGCGCCGCTCGTCCTGCTGTGTCTGTTGCTGCTCTTGGCGGTAGCCGGCAAAAGCGCCCAGTTCCCGCTGTATGTCTGGCTGCCTGATGCCATGGCCGGCCCTACCCCGGTATCGGCTCTCATACACGCTGCCACCATGGTCACGGCCGGCATCTACCTCATGGCCCGGACGCACATTCTGTGGGAACTGGCCCCGGGGGCGGGCACCATTGCGGCCTGGGTCGGCGTGGGCACCGCCTTTATAGCCGCGACCATGGCCATGGTGCAGACGGATCTGAAGAAGGTGCTGGCCTATTCAACGATTTCGCAGCTGGGATACATGGTCCTGGGGGCGGGCGTCGGTGCCTTTGCCCTGGCCATCTTTCATTTGGTGACCCACGCTTTTTTCAAGGCACTGCTCTTTCTCAGTGCCGGGAGCGTGCAACACGCCACGCACGAACTGGACATGCGCAAACTGGGCGGGTTGCAGCTCAAGATGCCACATACGGCCCGCAATTTCCTGATCGGCAGTCTGGCCTTGGCCGGGATTCCGCCACTGGCCGGTTTCTTCTCCAAAGACGCTATCCTGCTATATGCCTTTCAGCACAACTTGCTGATGTACACGCTGGGGCTGGCGACCGCCCTGGCCACCGCCATCTATATCTTCCGGGCCTATTACCTGACCTTTATGGGCACGCCGCGGGACGCGGCAGTGGATGCCCAGGTGCATGAAAGCGGCAGCCTCATTCTGGTGCCGCTGTGGATGCTGTCTGCCCTGACGATCCTGGGTGGGGCCCTCAACCTGCCTTTTGTACTCACCTTGGAACATGCCTTGGCCCCGGTCGTCGGCGAACTGGAGCCGCCGGGTGCCCAACGGGAAATCCTGTTGCTGCTGGTCAGCGCCGTGGTCGCCATCGGGGGCGTACGGCTGGCCTGGGCAGCCTATCACCGGCATACGGCCTGGGTGGACTCCATTCGGGCCACGTTCAAGCCGCTGGGCAAACTGGCCCAGCAGCGCTGGTATGTTGACGATATATATGACCGGCAGTTGCTGCGCGGCAGTCACGGGCTCAGCCAATGGCTGAGCACCGCGCTGGACCAGCAGGGCATTGACCGCGTCGTGAACTGGAGTGCGGAGACGGCCCTGACCTGGAGTCGGCATCTGCGGCGGCTCAATGACGGTCTGGTGCCTACCTATGCCTTCAGTGTGTTTGTCGGCGCCGCTTTGATCGTGGCGTACTTTTGGGTGGCCTCCTAGGCTCCATGCCCTCTGTGCCCTGGGGATCTCATGTCCGATCTTCTGATCATTGTCACTTTCCTGCCCCTGCTGGGCGCCCTGGCCCTTTTGGCCTTGCGGAACGAAATGTTCCGCAAGGTGGGAGCCTTGGCGGTGTCCCTGGTGACCTTCGTCACCAGTCTGTTCCTGCTGGTCGACTGGAGGCCGGCAGTACCCGGCGGCTTCGCCCGCGAAGTGCAGTTCAACTGGTTTCCGGAAATCGGGCTTTCCTTCCATCTGGGGGTGGACGGCATCAGCCTGTGGCTGGTGTTGCTCACTACCTTCATCATGCCCATCGCGGTGGCTTTCAGCAACCTCTACGTGACCGACCGCATCGGCCCGCACCTGATCCTGCTGCTGCTGATGGAGACGGCCCTGATCGGGGTCTTTCTGGCGCTCGATCTGGTGCTCTTCTTCATCTTCTTCGAGTTCACGCTGATCCCCATGTATTTCCTGATCGGCCAGTGGGGCAGCGAGAACCGGGAGTATGCGGCCATCAAGTTCGTGATGTATACGCTGCTGGGTTCCGCCATGATGCTGGTCGCGATCATCGGCGTGTACGCGCTGACCGGCACTTTCAGCATCATGGAGCTCACGCAGGAATTGCCGGTCAGCGCGGGCCGGGGTTTCCAGACGCTGGGCTTCCTGGCTTTCGTGCTGGCCTTCGCGGTCAAGATTCCGCTGTTCCCCTTCCATACCTGGTTGCCCGATGCCCATGTCCAGGCCCCGACCGCCGGCAGCATCATTCTGGCCAGTCTGCTCCTCAAGATGGGCACGTACGGCATTTTCCGGCTGGCCATTCCCTTCTTCCCGTTGGCCGCCGCGGAATTGCTGGGATACGTCATTCTGCTGGCCCTGGTCGGCATTGTCTACGGGGGCCTGGTCGCCCTGAAGCAAAAAGATGTGAAAAGCCTGGTCGCCTACAGTTCCGTGGCGCATATGGGGTTCATCGTGCTGGGCCTCTTTGTTTTCAATACCCAGGGCATGAGCGGGGCCATATTGCAGATGGTCAATCACGGCCTGAGCACGGGCGCGCTCTTCCTGATGGTGGGATTCCTGTATGAACGTCGGCATACCCGCAATTTCGCCGACTTCGGCGGGTTGTGGAAAAGCATCCCGGTGTACTGCGCCTTTTTCCTGATCATCGCCATGAGCAGTGCGGGACTGCCCGGACTGAACGGCTTCATCGGTGAGTTCAGCATCCTGCTCGGCGCCTACGCCTTCCATCCCGGGTATGCCCTAGTGGCCAGTATCGGGGTGGTCCTGGCTGCCTGGTATCTGCTCACGGCATACCGCAAGCTGGCCCAGGGCGAAATTGTGCATCAGGAAAATCGGGCGGAGGTCCTGTCGGACCTGAACCACCAGGAACTGACCATGCTGGTGCCCCTGGTGGTCATGTGCTTCGTCATTGGTCTTTTTCCCAATCTGCTGCTGGACAAAATTGTGCCGGCCGTGGAAATGTGGCTCCCCATCGGTTAAGGCGTACACGCAGCCCCCCGGAGGATTTCCGTGAACCTCGCCTTCTACAGTGCCATTCTGCCGGAAATAGCGGTCGTTGGCGGCGCCATCCTGGTGCTGCTGGTAGACCTGTTCCAGCGGGCCACCCGGTCCGCAGCCCGCCATTCCACGGTCCTGAGCTATTGGGGGCTGGCGGCAGTGGTAGTGGCGGCGATCCTGACTTTCAACACAAAGGGCGACGGAACGGCAGTCATGTTCCAGACCTCGGCGGTGGCCGACACGCTGACGTTTGCGATTCGGCTGGTGGTGTTGGCCACGACCGCGCTGGTGCTGCTGATTGGCTCCCGTTATGTGCCTTCCTTCACGCATCAGATCGGGGAGTACTATACGCTGTTGCTGATCTGTACCGCGGCCATGATGGCCATGGCCATGGCCGCGGACCTGATCATGCTCTTTCTGGCCTTGGAGACCTTCTCCCTAAGTCTCATTCTGCTGACGGGCATGTTCCGCGAGAACCCGCACAGCACCGAGGCCAGCATGAAGTATTTCCTGTTGAGCGCTTTTGCCTCCGCCTTTTTTGTCTATGGCGGAGCCCTCATTTACGGAGCCACCGGCACCATCAACCTGGCAGAAATGGCCTCTGCCCTGATCGCCAGCAACACGGCGAACACGCCGCTGCTGCAGGCAACAGGTACCCCGCCGAGCCTGGACGGGCCTGACAACCTCCAGAATTTGGTGCTGCTGTTTGTAGGCGTGCCGCTGCTGCTGGTAGGTTTCGGCTTCAAGCTCAGTGTGGTGCCGTTTCACATGTGGACCCCGGATGTCTACCAGGGAGCCCCCACCACGGTAACGGCCTTCATGAGTGTCGGCACCAAGACCGCGGTGTTCGGGGCCTTGATCCGGCTGTTCATACTGGCCTTGCCGGCCACCTGGGCCGACAGCGCCAGCATCTTGTCAATTCTGGCCGTGCTGACCATGACGGTAGGCAACCTGACGGCTCTGAGTCAGACCAGTCTCAAACGCATGCTGGGCTATTCCAGCATCGCGCATGCCGGTTACCTGCTGGCAGGCCTGGTGCCAGGCACCCTGGACGCGGTCAACAGCGCCCTTTTCTACCTTTTCGCCTATGCCTTCATGAATGTAGGGGCCTTCATCATCATCATCGCCATCGAGCAGGCCGCCGAGACCGATATTGAACGCAGTCAGCTGCGCGGGGCAGGGAAGAAGAGCCCCCTGCTGGCCGGTTTCATGGCCCTGTTCCTGTTCAGTCTGAGCGGCATTCCGCCGTTGGCGGGCTTCTTTGGCAAGTTCCTGCTGTTCCGCTCCATTGTCGAGGGCGGTTTCCTGTGGCTGGCGGTGGCCACGGTCCTGAACAGCGCCCTCAGCGCCTACTACTACCTCCGGGTCATCGTCACCATGTACTTCTGGTCAGATGCACAGCCCATGCCGACAGCCCAAAGCACACGGGGCCTTTATCTGGGCATGGCCGTCGCGGGCATCATGGTGCTGGCTATTGGCCTCTTCCCCTCCTTCTGGCTGCAACTGCTGGCCCTCTGAAGCGAACTCGCCTGTCTCTTGCCGCCGAGCGGCCCAACAAAACGCTCAACCACCCGCAGGTGGTTGAGCGGTGGCACCCGAGGCGCCGCTATTCCTGTCGTTTGGCGTTGCCGCGGTGGCCGGCCACGCCCGGAAACCGGATCTAGCCTTCCGTGACCGGAGTCAAGCCGGTCTTCGCGGCAAACAGTTCCCGCAGTTCACCTTCATTGGCATGACGGCCATTGGCCGCCTTCGAGTAAATCAGATCGCCATCCACCTCGACTTCAAAACGTCCACCTCCAGAAGAAACCAGATTCATGCTTTCGATCTGGCCTTTGAAGGCAGAGAAAAGTTCTTCGGCCGCACGGGCCGTCATCGGGGCATAGTTTCACTTCATGCAAAATTCAATGGATACCTTGTATTGCTTGTCGCTCATGATTCTCTCCTGAACAGTTTGAAGGGCAATCTACATATTACCCAAAACGGTCCGGAAAGGAAAGAAAGATTGGCAGTTCGCCGGGCTGTCTCTTTATCCATGGGCAACAGCAGTGCCGGCAACGGGACCGGACTTTGGCTGTCGCACCGCCGCTGGCGGCGGTGCCGTCGCCGGAGCTGCTGGCTCTCTGCACCAGCGGTCAGCCGGAAAACACCCAGGGCTGATCCGGGCCCGTGCCCTCCTGCTGGCAGCACAGCCCACACTGGATGCGACTGATGTAGCGTGCCAACCAGCCTCTGGCCGCATGGGAGCATGTCCAGCCTGATGCGGCATTGCGGGTACCGAGACGGGATTTGGAGACTCCCCCTTTCCCGACTCTGGTCGGCACCGTGCTGCCTGTGTTGGGCTACCGGGACAGTCTTGCAGATCTGGGTCTCGGCTCCGGCTCCAAGCAGTTAAGCGGTTCCATTCCGTCCGCACCGGGTAATCTGGTGAATCCTGAAGTGCTGCAGCCCGGAACTGCATCAGGTCGGGATCAACGACCTGATGCCACTCGGTTTGCCGGATTGCCCAAGGCGGCTCGCGCCTTGGGATCGGACAGGCCGGTTGCCTTTTCTCCGACCCGTTGCCGGCACAGCCCGGCAGGTTACAGGGCCCCACAGGAGCCATCCCGTATCGGCGGCCGCGCGCAGGCCGGCATCTGTGGGCTCGGCCCGGTGTCCGCAGTCAACTCCGATACGCCCGGTACGCAGTCGGCTTATGCGGATCGGCGGAGGTTGATGCTCTGGGTCAGTCCCAAAGCGAACATGATGGAAATCAGGCTGCTGCCACCGGAACTGATCAGGGGCAGGGTCATGCCGGTGACAGGCACCAGCCGTAGATTCATGCCCACGTTGATGAACACCTGAAACAGGATCAGAGCCCCGACTCCCCCCACGAGCAACCGCCCAAACTCGTCCGCTGCCTGATCCATGGTACGGGCCAATCGAAAGAGCACGAAGCCGACTACGCCCAGCAACACTACGCAACCCAGGAAGCCGAACTCTTCGGCGATGACACTGAAAATGAAGTCCGTATGCCGTACCCGGAGGAAAAAGAGCTGGTTCTGCGTGCCTCCCAGCCACCCCTTGCCGGTCAGGGCGCCATTGCCCACGCCGATCAGGGCCTGTTCCACATTGAAGGCGGATGCCGCATTGGTGGGATTGGTGGGATCCAGAAATACGTTCAGCCGATCCACCATGTAGCCTTGCAAGGAATTGTAGAGCACCTGGAAGCAAACCGGCTCGGCCTCGGTCAGGGGCAACAGACAGCGGACTGCACCCAGAAGGTCAGGGGAGAACAGGACCTGGAAGCAGACCAGTCCTGCCCCGATCAGAATCACGGCCTGGGTCCAAGGCAGGCCGCTCATCAGCACCATGGCACCAATGATGAACAGCATCGTGATGGTCATGCCCAGGTCCGGCTGGCGGTATACCAGGAACAGCGGCAAGGCCATGACCGCCAAACCCAGCAGCAATACGGGCAACCGCTTGCGTTCTGTATAGTAGCGGCTCAGGAACCAGGCCATGATCACAATCAGGAGAAACTTGCCGGCCTCCGTTGGTTGCACATTGACATTGGCGATGTTGAGCCAGCGGCGCGCGCCATTGAGTACCACCCCGCTGAGTTCCACCAGAATCAGCATGGCCAGGAAAATGACAAAGGCGGGAATCCCCAGAAAACCCAGCAACCGGTAATCGAAGAGAGAACCGACAAAGAAGGCCACGATGCCCACCAACAGGAAAATGAACTGTGCCTGCCAGCGATTCTGGACCACGGGATCCACGACACCATGCGTGGCACTGTAGATCATGGCCACCCCGAAGGCGGCCAGACAGACCAGGGCGACCAGCAGCCACCAATCCAGATTGGCCAGGGACACTCGGCGGCGCGCAGTGTAATACATGGTCTCGGTTCAGGCCGGCGGTCCGCTTTGCGCTTTCAGGCTGAAATAGGCATTCAGGATTTCCGTGGCGACCGGTACGGCGGAATCGGATCCTTCGCCTCCACCATACAAGAAGACCAGCACCGCGATTTCCGGATCCCGAAAAGGGGCAAAGGCCAAATAAGAGGCGTGCGTGGGCAAATTTCCTTCCTCGTCCCGGATGCAATCCTGAAGGTCCGGATCATATTCGCAATATTCTGCGGTGCCGGTCTTGCCGGCCACTGTCACCCCGAGCACGGTACCGCCCGGGGCCGTGCCGTAACTGGCATTCACGGCTTCCCACATACCCTGCCGGACCTCCGCGATGGAGGCCGGGCTCGCGTCCAGGGTCCGCACCGTCTCCGGCTTGTAGTCCCGATAAATGCTGCCGCTGTCCGAGTCTACAATGCGCAGCGCCAGTTGTGGCCGATACAAAGTGCCGCCGTTGGCAATGGGTATCACGGACTGCAGTACCTGCAGCGGCGTAGCCAGCATGTATCCCTGCCCGATTGCCATGTTGTAGCTGTCTCCCGTCACCCAGTTGCTGGCCCAGGTTTCCCGTTTCCATTGGTCGTTCGGCACGGTGAAACTGACTTCCCCCGGCAGGTCTATGCCGCTGGTGGTACCGTATCCCAGTGTCCGCGCCCAGTCCACCAGATGGGACTGTTCCAGGCCGATAAAGGAACCGGGGTAGCCACCGCCCACTTGATAGAAGTAGATATCGTTGGAAACGGCAATGGCACGCCGCAAGGTCAGAGAACCGTGATTGAATCCGCGCGCATGGTTCCAGCTCACGAATTCCTGCGCCAGACTCGGATCGTCCGGGGCAAAGCGGTTGGGCAGATAAATCGGGCCGTTGTCGACAATGATGGTGCGCGGGCCAATGACATTCTCTTCCAGACCGGCCAAGGCCGTCACGATCTTGAAGGTGGACCCGGGCGGGTACAGACCCCCGATCGCATAATTGATGAGGGGCCGCCGTTCGTCCTGGGCGATGCGGAGATAGCTCTCGCCCAGCCCGCCGGCGAACACATTGTTGTCAAAGGCCGGCAGACTGACCATACCCAGCACCTGGCCGTTGCGGGGGTCCATGGCAATGGCCACGGCGCTGGTCACATCCTTTAAGGCCACCATGTCCAGCAGGGAATTGAACATGACCTGCTGCAGGTTCAAATCCAGGGTGAGCAAAATGTCCTGGCCGGGAATGGCTTCCTGAATCTCGCCTACCGTGCGTCGTTCCTGGCCAAAAATGTCCACTTCGATCGTCTTGACACCCGGTCGGCCGCGCAGATTGTCCTGATACCAGGCCTCAATCCCGGATAACCCGACTTCCTCCTCCAGCGTTTGATAGCCGGCCTCCAGATATTCTGCACTCGCTTCAACGGAGATGGGCCCCATGAAGCCCAGAATATGACTGACCATCTCCCCGTACACATATTCCCGGGACGAGGTTTCCAGGACCTGCATGCCGGGCAGGCGAAATCGCAGTTCGGCCACCGCAAAGACTTCGTCCCGCTGCGCGTAGCTGAGAATGGGGATGGGCGCTGAGGCGTTGCCATGCTGCCGCTGCTGCACCAGGGACTGGATCAGGGAAGCCAGTCCCTCGATGGTGGTCGGCTGCGTGAGATCCGGCACCTGGATGGTGTCCTCCACATCGGCCAGGGACAGGTCGGGGGCGGTCTCTTGCACGAAGGAGACGGGGGCATCCACACGCCGCAGGGCCTGCAAGTAATCATGCGTCTGCAGATGCCGGAAGAGGGCGGTCTGTATGCGCACGGCAGCATCCCGGTCATGGCCAATGTCCATGGCGGCCAGGATGTCCCGGATCGCCTCGTATTCCTCGTCGATCGCCGTATTCCCGTTGTTGTCGGGCAGCTCTCCAGGCACAATGGCCAGCTGGTAGCTGGGTCGGTTGCGGACCAGGAGGGTTCCATGGCGGTCGAACACCAGGCCGCGCGGAGCCGGCAGGGCAACTTCCCGCAGGCGGTTGGAATCCGCCAGGGCCGCGTAGGTGCCGTGCTTCAGCACTTGCAGCTGAAAGAGACGGCCCAGCAGGAAGAGCAAGGTGACGGCAATGCAGAACCGGATGCCCCACTTGAGCAGCACGGAGTGTTCAACTCGGCCCGAACTATCCCACATGGACGGTTTCGGGAGACAGACGCTGCCGACTGTAATGCCACAGCGGTACAAAGAAAAACATGAGCCCGACCTGATAGAGCAATGTCATGTACCAGTTGGCGCGCAGTTCCCAGAGCCACACCCAGGTGGATTGGGTCAGCGCCAGCAACAGGTGAAACAGGAGCATGTACACGGATGTGCCGACGAGGGCCATCCACAACGGGTGGTGGGTGACCGCGACCCCGCGCCGACCCACACCCACGGCAAAGGAGGCGGCAATCAGGGCCACGCTGGAGATGCCCAACGGGCCCAAAGCCAGCAGGTCCAGCCAGAAACCGCCCAGGAAAGCCACCACCATGCCTTCCCGGCGGCCGCGCATGAGGGTCCAAACCAAGACGAGCAGCAGCATGAAATTGGGCTTGACCTGAAACAGCGCCAGTTGGTGGCCCAGCGTACTCTGCACCATGGCCAACAGGCCCAAGGCCGGAAAAAGCAAGAGCAACAGGATGGGGTTGGCAGGGGACTGGGGTTGCATGGGGCAGTCGGGCTGCGGCTCAGAATCCGTTTGCGGGGACTGTCTCCAAGGGCGGCACTTCCTCAAGGGCCTCGTAGTTCGTAATCACCAGCACTTCTTCCAGCCGCGTGAAATCCACGGCGGGCCGCAGTATGGCGTAGATGATCGTGGAGTTGCGCTGTTCCTCCAGAGATATCACGGTACCGATCGGAATGCCTTGGGGCAGACTGGCGCTTAAATGCGAGGTCACCACACTTTCGCCTACCGCCACCGGGTCCGAGGACGTCAGGAACTGCATGCGCAGGCCGCCACCGGTGGTGCCCACCACCTGGCCGTTGACCCGACTGCTCTGCATAAGGCCGCTCACGGAACTGGAAACATCCTGAATCAGGAGCACGCGGGACGTGTGCGGGCCCACTTCAACGATGCGCCCCACCAACCCCAGAGGGGTGATCACCGGCATACCCACTTCCAGACTGTCGGACAGGCCGGCCCCGATCAGGATGTAGTCAAGAAAACTGTGGGGATCATGTCCCAGCACGTGCCCCACCACGTGAGCCCCCATAAAGGTGAAGCGGGGATTCAGGTTGGCATATCCGAGCTGCAGGCGCAGACTTTCGTTCTCCCGCAGCATCTCCTGGAGCACAATGTTTTCCGCCGTGAGCCGCCTGTTTTCGGCCTGCAGGGCCAGATATTCCGCCCGAACCAGCCGTGTCTGTGCAATCTGCCGAAACACTCCGGGCAAGCGCAACGTTTCCATACTGATGCGCCACTGCAAAGGGGAGGTCATCTGGGACAGGCCCCGGGTGAGCAGGGCCAACTGCCCGGATTGCTGCATGGCCCAGAGCAAACCGGAGGCCAGCACCAGCGCAAGCAGCAGGAAACTCAAATCAGACAACGAGCGAGGACGGTTGCGCATCGGCCAGCCTGCAAACAGCAAATGTCCGGATCCGGAAGCAATGCCGCCAGCATACCATTCAGCGGATGCCGCGGCGCCGGACGCTGGTCAGCGTATCACGATAGTAGTCGGGTCTTTCCAGAATCATACCGGTTCCCAACACCACCGACGTCAGGGGTTCGTCGGCCACGTATACATTGATGCGCGTCTCATCCTGCACGCGTTGGGCCAGACCCTGCAACAAGGCACCGCCGCCGGCCAGCACAATGCCGTGCTCCATCAGATCCGCCACCAGTTCCGGCGGTGTCTCGTCCAGGGTATTGCAGACGGCCTCCACAATGACTTCCAGGCTGGCGGAGAGGGCGTCGCGCACCTCAATGGAACTGACTTCCACTGCCTCGGGCAGGCCGGTGATGAGATTGCGGCCGCGCAGAAACATGGTGCGTTCCTGTTCCAGCGGATGGGCAGAGCCCAATTCAATCTTGCAGCGTTCCGCCATGCTTTCGCCGATCAGCAGGTTGTACTTCTGCCGCGCGAAAGTGCTGAGATCCTGGTTCAATTCGTCCCCGGCCACCCGGATGGAGCGGGAGACCACGATGCCGCCCAGGGAAAGCACCGCGACTTCGGTGGTGCCGCCGCCAATGTCCACAATCATGGAGCCGACCGCTTCGGCAACCGGGAGACCGGCGCCGATCGCCGCGGCCAACGGCTCTTCCACCAGCTGCACTTCCCGGGCTCCGGCACTCAGCACGGCTTCCCGTACAGCCCGGGTCTCCACTTCGGTAACCCCCGAGGGAATGCCGATGACCACGCGCGGGCGGGCTCCGCCCATGATGCGGTTGCCATGGATACGCCCGATAAAGTGATGGATCATCTTCTCGGTCACGTCGAAATCCGAGATGACGCCGTCCTGCAACGGCCGGACAGCCATGATGTGATCGGGGGTGCGCCCGATCATTTCCTTGGCCTGCGCGCCGATCGCGCGGACCCGATTGCGCCGCTGCGAGGTACGGTCGATGGCCACGACGGAGGGCTCGTCGATCACGATGCCCCGCCGAATGACATGGACCAGCGTATTGGCTGTGCCCAGATCTATGCCGATGTCAAAGGAGAATAGACCTAAGAACCAATCAATGGGGTTGAACACCCAACCGGTCTCCCCTTATGTGGTGTAGGGCTGCGAGGTATTCCCAGCAGGGCTAAACAGAGCGGCCAGTTTTCCAGAGGGCGTCACCTGCAGAATCAGACCCGCCGATGGGCATCGCGCTCAGTATATCATGGGAAATCATGCCTCCCCTGTCCGGGGATCCCACATTTTGCCCTCTGGTTTGTCCGGACTTTTTGATCAACGGGCTGGGGGCCGTACCATGGCATGATCGTGGTCGATCGCTCTCGAAACGAATGCCCCTGTGTCAGATCCAGCCTCGCCCGCACCACAATTCGAAATTCTGATCGGCCAGATAATCCGGGCTCTGGATCAGACAACCTCCCTTGACCGGCCGCCGCTGGTGGCGGCCAGTGTCAGCGGGGGAGCAGACAGCTGCTTTCTGCTGCAGGCGTTCGTGGCGGTCCAAGAGCACCGGGCACTGGATTTGCACATTCTGCATGTAGACCACGGCTTGCGACCCGATAGTCGGGAAGATGCCGAATTTGTACAGGAACTGGCCGCGACCTTGAATCTGCCCTTCCACTACCACCGCCTGACAGGAATGCAAGGCAATATGGGGCCCCGGCCCAACCTTCCCAGTGCACTGCGACATCGACGCTATCATTGGCTCTCCACGCAGGCTCAGGCCTTGGCGGGTCCGGACCGCATACCGGTATTGGCGACAGGGCATCATGCGGGCGATCAGGTGGAGACCCTGCTGCTCAATCTGGTGCGCGGTACGCATCTCTACGGGCTGCGCGGCATCCAGGGCTGGCAGACCCTGGCGGTGCCGCTGTTTGATCCGGAAGCGGCGGACCCGGAATCCCGGATCCACCTGTTTCGCCCCTTGCTGGCCTGGGATCGGCCCAGCATCGAAGCCCAACTGCGGTGCCTGGGACAGGCGTGGCGGGAAGACCCGTCCAATCGGAACCTCTCCTTTACGCGCAACCGCATCCGGCACCGGCTGATCCCGGCCCTGCAGGAACTGAACAGCCAATTCGTCCCCAATTTGGCCCTGCAGAGCCTGGAATGGGCGGCGGGGATCGAGGCAGTATTGTCTTGGCACGGCGCGACCCTGTCGCAACTGGACCCGCGGCTGTCTCCCCACCAGGTGCCATTGCAGGGTACCGTACTGTTGAACCAGGACCGGTTCCAGCAGCTGCCGGCGTGGCAGCAGAAAGGAGTGCTGCACGCGGCCCTGCGGCAGGTACAGCCCGATGGCCAGGGCATCTCCGCCCCACGCCTGGACCGTCTCAATGCGGCGCTGGGCAAAAAGACCGGGACGGGGGGCCCGTGGCGTTGGTTTGGGTCGATGGCCTGGTCGGTCTGGAACCGGATGCCCCGGGCGGAAATGGGACTGCAGCCCATAGGTCGCATCGTCAGTCTGCACCAACTGGGAACCCAGCCCTTTCCCCTGGATCTGCCATTGCTGGCGACAGAAGATTGGACCGCCACATTGGCACCGGACCGGCAGCAGGAGTTCTGCTCTCTGCCTGCTGCAGACCCCGCCTACAGATGGGTGCTGCACTTGACGGTACTCCAGGCAGACGAATCGTTGGAGATGCCAGTGCAATCGGGCCACACCTGGACCACCACAGTGCCTTTGGCAGTATGGCACAAAGCCGGCCGGCTTACCCTGGCTGCACCCCGACCGTACAGCCGCATGCAACCCATTGGCATGCACGGTCGGAGCAAGTCCCTGCACGATATTCTGCGGGACCGCAAGATTCACCCCTCGCTCCGGGGACTATGGCCGACCCTGTATACAGAGAACGGCCTGCCCTTCTGGCTGTGTGGTCTGCACTTGGATCAGAGCTTCGCGTTGCGGGCCCAGACACGCAACGCCATGCATCTTGTCTGGCACAAGGAATCGATCGCAACATCGTATCAGAGCCATGCCTGTCCCTGATATGATGCACCGCTTGGCCGCAGTGCTGCAAGACCATGTGCCAGGACCGGAAATCCGACAAGCCATGGCCCCCAGCCAGCGACGCAACAATCCCATGGCCGACGACCGGGCTGTCCGTACGGCGGGCGTGCTGATGCTGCTCTATCAGGCACGGAACGTATGGTACATGCCGCTGATTGTGCGCCCCCACTATGACGGGCCGCACAGCGGCCAGATTGCGCTACCGGGGGGCCGCAGCGAACCGGGGGATGCAGACCTCTGGCACACGGCCACGCGGGAAGCCGAGGAGGAGGTGGGGGTGTGCCGGAAAGCCGTGCAGCGCATCGGTTCCCTGGCACCTATTTTCATACCCAACAGCCGGTACGAAGTTACCCCCTATATTGGCTGGGCCGCCGGTACCGTGCAGTTTCGGCCGGCAGCATCCGAGGTCGCCGAGGTGTTGCAGTTGCCTCTGGATTTGCTGCTGGATCCCCGATGCACCCGCAGAGAGGTCTGGACAATACGGGGTCAGGACATCATGGTACCGTATTTTCAGTTCGGTCCTCATCAGATCTGGGGGGCCACGGCCATGATGCTCAGCGAATTCCTCTACTGCTGGGGCATTCTGCGGCGCCTGCAGGAGACCGGGCCATGCTGATTTTATGATCCGGGTATCTTGCATTAGATTCAGGAGTGTGGCCTGAGGACCCATGTCGCGATCTGCGTTGAAACCCCATTTTTGCCGAGGTGCCATCATCTGCCACAAAAGTCTCTCAGCCGCGAAATCCGCAGAGTTTCTGGCCGGAATCAAGGTGTTGCTCACGGCCCAGGAGATTCAGGCCCGTATCCAGGAGATAGGGGCCGAGATTTCGCATGCTTATGCGGGCCAAGCCCTGGTAGTGGTACCCCTGCTGCGGGGCAGTTTTATTTTTGCTGCCGATCTGCTGCGCCACATGACCATCCATCCGCAGGTGGAATTTATCAACGCCAGCAGCTACGGCAACCACATGGTCTCGTCCGGCACCGTGAAGTTTTACTGGCCACCGGGTCTGGATCTGGAAGGCAAGGATGTGCTGATAGTAGAGGACATTGTGGACAGCGGCACCACCTTGGCCCGTATCGAGCAACAGGCCAAAATCCTGAAACCGGCCTCCATGCGGTACGTGGCGTTGTTGTACAAGGATCGGGGCCCGGACAGCTGGCCCGTGGACTGGTACGGCTTCAAGATTCCGGACGTGTTCGTGGTGGGCTATGGGCTGGATCACCAACAGTTGTTCCGCAATTTGCCGTACATTGGAGTTGTGGAACCGACCGCCGAAGCGGCTGGTTCCTAAACATCCTTTGCGGCCCAATTCCTACCATGATCCGCACGCCACGAATACCACTGCGGTGGGCACAGGGTGGCCCATCTGTATCTCTTGAGAGCTGGGCCAGAGGCCTGTTGCTGGCCGTGTTGCTGCTGGCACAGGCGACCCCGAGTCTGGCCCAGGAACCGGAGCCGGTCTATCACTTGATGCTGGTACCCGGGCAAGAACAGACTCTGACCACACTGGCCGCGTTTTACGCCGCGGATCTGGTCCAGGCCGAGTACCTGAACAATCTGGCAGCAGACCAGAAACTCAGAGAGACACAGGTCGTAATTCTGCCCATTCCGGTAGACATAGCCTTGGGCCAAGGGCAAGTCCACGTGACGCGCCACGTGGCGGCTCCCGGACAGAGCCTGGCTATGGTGGCGGCCGCACTGAATCTGCCCGGGCCGCTGCTGTCCGACATGAACAACATGGCCCTGGACGAGAGGCTCTTCCCGGGACAACCCGTACTGATACCGGTGCCCCTCCGGACCACGCCACAACGGACCATTGGCCAGATGAAAGTGGAGTACCTGTCCCCGTTGGTGGCCCAGGGGACCACCGGGTTTGTGGCCGTGACCTTGCCCAAGGGCCTGGAAGCCACGCTGGTGTGGCAAGGAAAGAGCATCCGCATGTCTCCCATCGCGGGCACCGGTGTCCAGCAGGAGCAACGATTCATGGCCCCGCTACCGGTCCATCCCATGGCCATACCGGCCGTGCGATCGTTGCATTTAAGTTATGTCAATCACCGGGGCGTCAGGGTAGCGGGTGAAATCAGCAACGAGGTGTTTGCCCCCAATGCCTACAAATCGGAAACCATCCCGATTCCGCAAGAGATCGCGGCACAGCTGGAAGTGGCCACGCTGAAAGCGGAACAGGACATTCTCAGCCAAGTCTGGAATACCTTCAGCCCCGGCCCCTGGCCCACATCCGGTTGGCAACAACCCGTGGACCCCAAGTTCCCCACTTCCTCGCCTTTCGGTACACGACGGACCTACATCTCCGAAGTGCCCTACCCGTACAACTTCCATTCAGGGCAGGACTACGCCGCGACGCTGGGTTCACCGGTCCTGGCCGCGGCCGCGGGCACCGTCGTCCTGACCGACGTGCTGCTGACCAAAGGACAGACCATAGTCATCGATCATGGCCAAGGGGTACTGACCGGTTACTGGCATTTGAGCCAGGTTCTGGTCAGTCCCGGGGACATGGTGCAGGCCGGTCAAGTGGTCGGTCTGGTAGGCAATTCCGGCATCAGCACCGGAGCCCACCTGCACTGGGAGCTGCGAATCCAGGGAGTACCGGTGAACCCGCTGCAGTTTCTGGCAGAGCCGCCGGTACCACCAGACGTGCAGCAATAGACGCGGCGCACCGCCGCCGGGACAGGACCTACTCTTCTGTCTTGGGAGTGGTCTCCTGACCATCGACCGGTTGTGGCATTACATCCTCATCCAGCATTTCTTCGGCGGTTTCGTCTTCATCCGCCCCCATGCGAGACAGACTGACAATGACTTCATCGGCATCGTGCAGGAAGTCCACGCCCTCCCGACCGGGCAGATCACGGATCTGGATATTGTGTTCCAGGGTCAGCAGAGAGAGGTCCACTTCCAGCGCGTCGGGAATGCGATCCGGCAAAGTTTCCACCATGATGTGATCCAGGTTCGGAATCACGATGTATTCGGAGGGAATGTCGGCACTGAGGCGTCCCGTCAGGTGCAGCGGAATCTGCAGAGTCTGCTTCTCGTCCATTTGCAGGGCATACGCATCCACATGCAGCAGGTGGTACTGAACAGGGTGTCGCTGCACCTCGCGCAACAATACCTGAATGACCTCGTCGCCGATGCGGACTTCCACCAGCTGGGACATGCCACTGGCCTGTACCACCTTTTCCAAGGCCCGGGTGTCTGTCTGCAGCGAACGTTGTACGACGGTTTTGCCATACAACGTGAGGGGGGTCAGGCCTTGGCGGCGCAAATGGCCCAAACCGCGCCCGATGCGGGTGCGGGGTTCGGCATTGATCACAAAAGCGTCCACGGTTGTACTCCTGCATGATCCATCGAGGGCCGCGGCAGATCGTTGCGGACCACCCACAAGATGTCCAGTATAATGGGCCAGCCAGCCATGATCAACATCAAGGGGGCGGAGGCGAGGACAATCACCCGTACCCAGCCACTCTCTGCACAGGGGCGCCCAGTACCGTAATGCATTCTGTACAGGCCCGCGCCGGGCCAAGGCGGTGGCGTTAGCGGCCACGGTGCGGAAGGGAAGATACGCAGCGGGGCTGCCGGGCAGCGCGATTGCGCTCCCCATGCCTGGTCTTTTGCCCGGGGATCGCCCCCTCAGTCCCGGACCGCCATCATGCTCCTGTCTGCAGGGTGGTCCCGCGGGCAGGCATTCAAAAGGCGAAGGCCGCCAGATAGGCCCACACCGCAGCCAAATTGAAACCCAAAAAGATGGCAATCAGGATCCCGGGCATCAGCCGCCGCAGCCTGGGGTGGCCCAGACCCAGTTGCCGGAGACCCAGGACCATGAAACCCACCGTGACCACTATGGCCGGGTAGGTATAGCGAATGTCCGAGAGATGCAGGTTGTCCATCCACATGAACTGGATGATCCACAGATCTGCCCCGACCCAGATCAGGAGCAAGGACAAACCCAGAAAGATGTAGGGCAAATTCGAGTCGGGCACGCTCAAAGGCGTGCGTCCCCGCAACACAAGAGACCGTGCCCGCAGTCCGCAGCCGGCAATTCCCAAGGCTATGAGGATCAGTGTCAGCGGTCCCCAGACAGGCCCAGGCAGGTGCACACTCCCCCAGGCCAAACGGTTGAAGAGGTTGAGCAGCATGAATTTGGGCTGCTGTATCCAGAGAATGTCTCCGGACCATTGCAGATCGAGAATGCGGTGCATGACGGATGTCACGCTCCAGCCGGCTACCGCTTCCACGCGCCGGTCGTATTCCCGCGGCAGATTGGGCCAGGGGGTTTCCCCGGACGCATTGCGGACCAGGTTGCGGCTTTCCCGGTCCCCCCAGCGCACGTACCGGGCATCGCCATCCACATAGGCCGGAATTTGCGCCAGATCCACCACGCCCTCCATCAGCACCACCCCGTCATAGTAGACACGGTTGGCGACTTCCTGCTGCACGAGCGTATAGGGCCACAGAAAGACATAGAGGATCTCGGCCTCTTTGGGTACCCAGAACTGTTGGACCACGAACTGCGGCTCGGTGCCGATTTCGACCTCGTCCGTGTCCTCCGGTGCCCGGAGAATCTCGGTGAACATGAAATTGGCATCCTCGGTCACATAGGCGAAACCCAGGACCGGGACCTGTACAGGATGATCCGCCCAGACCCAGGCTCCGAAGTTGAGCAGATGTTCGGGATGCGCCTGGACCCATGGGCTGGGCAATCGCTGATACAGGGATTCGTAATTGACCAGCGTTGCCATCGCGTGGTCCCCATGGACAGCCTGGGGCTGTTCCACCCGGTTCTGGTCCTGGGCCGACCAGCGGGCAGTCCAGTAGGCCGCGCTCTCGAAGCGCAACGCAAAGAGGGCCACGCCCACAATGCCTGCCACCGTGATGAGCCAGAGCCAATGCCAAGGCCACTGCCGATTGCGCCAGAGACCCATCAGCAGGATCAGGGGCAGCAGCACGACACTGAAAAGCAGGGCCTGTTTGGCCATGACGGTAAAGGTCAGGGCCGCGCTCAACCACAGCCCGTGCAGCCAGGTCAGGCGCCGGGTCAGGGCGTGAACGCCGCCCCACAGGAAGAAGGTAAACCCCGTGATCGCCGCTGCATCGTTGTTCACGGCCGTGAAGATGTCCACCAGCGGCGCGACCAGGGCCACACAGGCAGGCACGAGCCAACGCAGTTCATGCCCGGGCGGTGCCAGGCAGCGCATGAGCCCTAGGCAGGCCCAGATCATGGCCAGGAAAAAGACGGCCGTGACGGCCCGGACGACCCCGAGCTGGGTGGTGATATCGGCAAAACGCAAGCTCGCCAGCGGCCAGGACAGCATGTCGTAATACAGCGGAAATTCTCCGCTTTGGCTATGTCCCAAAGTATCGATGCCGTAGGTACGCAGATAGTTGGGCGCGGGTAGCGTGGCGTAGAAGCCATGCTCCACCATGGAGGCAAGGGTCTCCCGGACCATGGAAGGATCCAGGGGGGTGAAGAACCGGTCCTCTTCATTGGCCTCCAAATGCACCCGTGACCAGGCAAAGCGGAAATGGGCAGGCTCGTCATAGTGCTGCCATGGCGGCACGATCGCCAGGAAAATCACGATCTGCCCCATGGCCAACAGCGTGATCAGCCACATGTGCAAGTGTTCCCGGTGCCAATGGGACACCCAACGGGAAAACCAGTCGTCTAAGCGCAACATGCCGGTAGACGGATAGCGGAAGGAATGGGAAGCACCGCGGCCATATGCAGACAGTTATATGCAAATGGGGCCGCAGTCTCCTGGTAATTCTGCCCCGCAGCGCCGCAGACCCGCAAAAAGCCCGGATCGCAATGTGGTGTTCCACCCGCAGCCGCTGGGCTGCAACTGCGATTGTCCCCCGTCATGTGACGGCAAAGCGCAGGTTCGGGTTCCTAGGGCGCCGGAGTCTCTCCCATGTGGGAGTGGTACACCCCTTGCCTGTGCATACGCTGATGCAGCCGGTTGTAGGCCTGCTCCAGGACCAGGCGCATGGCCTCGAATCTCCGGGCCTCGGGACGCGGGGCCAGGGTATCCACATAGGCCCGGGTCCCTTCAATCTGGTTCAGGATCGAGATGGCATCCTCATGGTTGAAATGGGGCGACCCTGCCACATCTACCATGACCGCACTCGAGTGAGCCGCAATCTGTTCGGTATAGTCCGTGAATGCGCCGCGCACGCGAATGGCAATCCACGAAGACTGGACGGCACGCAGGGTGCAGATGCCGGTGATCGAAGTCTCCCCGGTACCGCGCCGCTGCTGCACCACGCGGCCCCCTTGCAAAACCTCCACGCGCTGGATGGGCATACGGACCGACTCGACACGCCACTCTACCGCAATGCTGCCGCCGCAGGCGGGTAGGGTCACCCTTTGACCCGGGTGCTGCCCTTCCACCGTGAAATCGACCAACGGGCCAATAGTAACGAAGGTGTAGCCGTTTTTGACGGCTTGCATCCAGTTTTCGTAGGTAAATTCGGACTGTCCCACGCAGGCGTAGGTACGTATCCCACCCAACAAGGCAGACGCGCTCATTTTGTCGGAGCCGCCCACAACCGGCAGGTGATATCCCAGGTTCAGGAACCGGTACCAGTCCGCGAGGCCGTAGGGCCGAATCTGGGCCTGATACGGATTCATGGTCATCATTTCCATGCCGTGAATCAGGCCCAGCACAATATCAGCGGCCCTTTCCCCCTGGGGATTGGGCGCGTGGGGCATGATGACCAGTCCGCCCTGGTCAATGCAGCGTTGCGACCATTCTGCAATGGTGTTTTCCTGGGGATCACCCAAGGCAGACTCGTCCGGTCCCCCGGTGCACAAAGGATGAATCATCGGACCGCTGTACCCCAGCAAAGACACATGGCCCAGCACCTGCATCCGGTTTTCGGTGCCCACCCGGACCAGGAATTCCCCGTCTCCGCCAAACTCCTTGGCCCCCAAAGTCGTGCGGCCATCGAAATCCGACACATTGCTGAACATTTCGCCCCACTGACTGGCCAACAGGTTCACCACATTCACGCCTTCGGCCGTGCCTTCCAGCAACGCCGTAGTGGGACTGAGGAAATGTACGTGGGTGTCTGCCGTCACCCAACCATGGGCGCGCCAATCCAGCTTGTGCTCCAGCTCCAGCGTGATCACCTCGGTGTCCGCGGCGATCTCGATTTTCTGGCGCACCGGCACCATTTCCAGGCCACAGATCGCCTCCACATAGACAGCCCCCAGGGGCAGATCGGCCACGCATTCGCCGAGCACGTAGGCGTATTGATTGGAGCCGTTGACATATTCTCCATAATTGTCCTCAAACCAATGGGGATTCACCCGCCGGTGATTGCCCTTGGGCGGCAGATATTCCCCGTAGGCACCATGCATGTGCAGGCGCACGGCCAAGGTCCGGCCGGACCCCTTTGCGACAAACCGCAGGCGGACCGGCCGCGCAGCCGCAGGCACGGCGGTGACCGCAGCGGGTGGCGCGGCCTCCAGGACAGACAGGTCACACACCAAGTCCGATTGTCCCTCACGGATGGCATAGAGGCGGGCCTGCGGGTGGCCCGTGTATTCCACCATGGCCTTGTCCCGGGCCACCGCGGGTTGGACTTCATCCTGTGCCGCATTCCATTGGGCAGGGTCGTAGCACAGGACGGAACGGGCCGAAATCACGCGGCCCATGTCCAGTTCAAGGCCTGGCACATCCTGATTGTCCGTGACCTGCAGTCCCGCGGGCACCGCGATCTGCAGCTTGCGCCGGGGCTCCCAGCGCAAGGGATGATGTTCCAGCCGGGTAGCGGATATCGCGTAGACAGTGGAGGTTTCCGCCGCCGGTGTCAGGAGCAAGCCGGCCAACGGCCTGTCGGGATGGGGGTTGGACAAGGCGTACAGCCACAGGTTTTCCATGGCGCGACCGGACCCGTGTCGCACCTCGCCGCGTCCGTACAGGGTCTGAGGCCATTCCTGCCGTGCGAGCGCTTCCATGACGGTGGGATTGACCTGCGGCATGCGGCAGGGCACGGCTTCAAAAGCGCTGGCTCCCCAGCCAATCCGCAGCTGCTGAATGGCGATGCGGCGTCGGATGGGCACGGCTTCCACGGTGCCATCGCTATACAGGAAGGCATAACTGGAAACGTGGGGGCCCACCCAGTTACCATCTATAGCCCAGTCGGCAATGCCCGGCCAATACGGAGTCGGAATATCCTCGACGCAATGCAGGAAAACCAGGTAGCTGGCCTTGATGCCGGTCAGGTCCAACCGGATTTCCTGCTTTCTGAGCAACAGCACATCGGCTGTCGCCGGGTCTGCCGCACCTAGATCGAAGGGAATGCCCCAGTACGACTGGCGGCCATACCCGGGCTCGGTGTGTGCACTGGGTCTCAGGCTTTCAGCCAAATCCTGGCGGGCAAAGTTGTAGGCCGCGGACAAATCCAAGGGTGTGAAATGAGGCGAGGCCGGTACGGTCATGCAGCAGGGCTCCTGGAAACTGCAACGGGTTCGGGAAAGGGAATGGCGGTGGCACCCGACACAGAAATATCCTGGGCTGCAGTGCTCCGGTTTGGGATACCCGCGGCGGCCGCAGCCCTATTGTGGTTGATCACAAGGCCAACGGTTGCACAGGGACACTGCATCAAGTCTACATCAGGGACAGGACCGACACAGGGGAATCGATGGGTCACCGCATCGGGCTCAAGCCGCCTTGTCTATGCTAACATCGACTGTCGGCCTGCCTGTCCCAACCTGTTCGAGGCCCTTCATGCAAATTTGCTCTCCTGTAGAAGTGGGAGTATCCACCGCCCAGCTGAACACTCTCGCGCGTCGCATGCAACGCTTTGTGGACGAAGGCAGCATCTCGGGTTGCCAAGTGCTGCTCTCGCGTCGGGATCAGGTCTGCCATTTCTCTTCCCATGGCTGGCATAACATCGAAACCCGGCAGAAGATCCAGGAAGACACCATCTTTCGCATCCATTCCATGACCAAACCCATTGTCAGTGTGGCCGTAATGATGCTGTACGAGGAAGGGCTGTTGCAGCTTCAGGATCCGGTCAGCATGTACCTGCCCCAGTTTGCCGATGTACAGGTCTATGTGGATGAACATACCAGGCAGGCACCGCAGCGTCCCGTGCTGATCCGGGATCTGCTGTCACATACCGCGGGGTTGACGTACGGCTTCCTCAACGAACATCCCGTGGAACAGCAATACCAGGAACTGGGCTTGCCCAATCCCGAGGCCTCGAATCAGGAGTTCATAGACGCTTTATGCTCTTTGCCGTTGCTCTTCCATCCGGGCACCGCCTGGAAATACAGCGTAGCCGTGGACGTGCTGGGTGTGTTGGTAGCCACCATTGCGGACACCACGCTGGGAGCATTTCTGGACGAACGCATTTTCACGCCTCTCGGGATGGAGGATACCGGATTTGTCGTGCCCGAAGCCAAACGGGACAGATTGCTGACCTGTTATTTCCAGGATGACACGGGAACACTGGCTCCGGTGCCCCGTCTGATGGCAGAACAGGATCCTTTCATCCGGGACACCTTCGAATCCGGGGGCGGCGGTCTGTCCAGCACCAGCGCGGACTACCTGACATTCTGCCGGATGCTGCTGCACAAAGGCATGCTGAACGGACACCGATATCTGGGCCGCAAAACCGTAGAGTACATGACGACCAATCACCTGGACGACTCGATTCTGCCATTCACCCTGGGCCAAGCCAATTATGAGGGCTACGGTTTTGGGCTGGGATTCCGGGTGTTGCTGGACCCGGTGCCGCTCATGCGTCTGGCGGGCGTCGGTTCCTACGGATGGGCCGGGGCCGCTGATACCTACTTCTGGATTGATCCGGTCGAAGAACTGATTGGCCTCTACATGGGCCAGCACATGCCCTCCGGCTCTCATCCGGGCGCACGGACTTGCCAGAGTCTGGTCTATGCAGCGCTCATGGACTGAGCGGTTGTCATGGTGCCCATACATACCAAGGGGGAGGTGATGGGCGTTGCAATCTGGACACTGGAGTGGCTGTCTGGCGTTTTCCCGGAACCACCCCGGACAGGACAGAGCATCAAGCGCAAACCCGGTACGGGTATCGGTGCCATTTCCTACAGAAAGTCAAGGGACTGCAGAAATCCGACAAGTTCGTGGACTGCCGGGGCATTTTGATGGGCCCGGTCCCCGCCCATCACCTGTTCCGCATGCCCCAAAACCCCATCGGCTGCCATACCACCTCTTCGTCCCATCCTGGGCAACAACCCGACAATCCGTCAGGATACAGCCGCCAGGGAAGGGCCCGGGTGCGCGACGCGCTGTGACAGCAAGGCAAAACCCAGGATGGCACCTACGCCGATCAGCGGGACCCAGACCAGATAATGCAGGGCATCGGCTATGCCCATGTGATCGGCGGCATACCCGGTCACCCAAGCCCCAATCCCGGCCGGTAGCCAGGCAATGCCCATCATCAGGGCGGCCGCCAGACCTTGCCGCCGGGGCATAATCGTACGGGCCATGATCACAGGCACAGCCAAAGTGGAGCCTTCCGCCAATCCCAGAAATGCCACCAGGGGATAGAGCATCAGGCGTGGCGCCGTGAAAACACCCCATAGCGTCAGCGCCATGGCCGTCATGGCCAAGGCCAGAATCCTCCAGCCCGGCACCCGGTCCACCGCGTAGCCGCCTGCCAGACTGCCCAAGGCCCCGCCGATGGCGAATGTGGCCAGCAGTTCCCCGCCCATGGTCTGCGAATCAAAGACGGCCAGCACCCAGGCAGGCAGAAAACTGTTGAAGGCGCCGTAGACCCAGGAACGGGTCATGACCGAAAACAGCAACAGGCTCAGCAACGCCCAAGCGACAGGCGGGAGCGGGCCCGCGCCCGTGACGCGGGCTGCTGCCGGGCGGCGGCGATGGCGCAGAGGCGAGCGCATCCGCCGCAATCCCACATAAACGGCCAAGGCGGCCGTAAAGGCCACCGGGGCATAAATCAGGGTCGCCTCCAGGCCAATCCAGGGCAGCATGTAGTTGATCAGCAGGGGCGACACCGCCACGCCCAGCGTGCCGCCCAGCGAAAAGACCGAAAACAGCATGCCGGGCCGGTCACCGGCGTAGCGCAGCGTCATCACGGCAGCCGCGGGGTGAAACATGGCCGAGCCCAGACTGGCAGCCACGACCACTGTGCCAAACAGCCAGAAAGACGGCATGATCCCTGAGAGGGACATGCCCAGACCCACCCACAAGATGCTCAGGGGCACCATCAGTGCAGGACGCCAGCGATCCGCGAGCCAGCCAAAGAAAGGCTGGCAACCGGTAGTCAACACCAGGGCGGCCAGGGCCAGATAGCCGTAATGCACATATTCGATGCCGAAAGTGGCCAACAGCAGCGGCACCGTGACCGGCAAAAAGTGATGACAGCCTTCCAGGCCAAAGTGGGAGGTACACATCAAGCCGATCATCCCGCGTCGCAGACGGGCGCGCGCTGGGGCAGCCATCAGGGGGACACCAGACCGGCGGACGGGTCCGCACCGCTTTACCGTCGATGCCGAGACTGTCGTTCCCGTTCCAGCCTGAGCGTGGCAAAGAGATCTTCCACCTGGTGCCGGAGGCTGCTCAAGGCATGCACGGCATGGGCCTCGTCCAGGTCCTGAATGTGCCAGTAGTCCACCAGCTCCTTCTGGTCCGGAAAGCGGCGCAGCACCATCGGTTCGTGTTCGCGGCGGTACACGGCGATCACCCGGCCGGCATTCTCCAGCTCGGCCTTGGTGACCAGTCGGGGATTCCGGGCGGCATCCTCCGGCCAGATGTTCACCTTCAGCCGTCGCAGGATTTCCTGGGCATGGACCGACATGCCGGGCAGCTCATAGGCATCCGTCATCAAGCCCCGCGACCCGGCCCGCAGGCCTGTCCCGGCCTGTTCCGCCAAGTGGTTGAAATATATCTCCGCAAAGCGGCTGCGGTAGTAATTCATGGTGCAGAGAAACAGCACGTCGGGTGCAGTCATGGTCAGTCCTTGGCGTGGGTATCGTCGAGTTCGTCCAGGATATCGCCCAGTTCCTCCCAGACCCCTTCCAAGGGCAGAAAGGCCTTTTCCTCAAATTCTTCTTCCATCTGCGCCAGGTAGCGCTCCAGGCGGTCACCGCCGGACTGCCGGATGAGTTGGGCAAATTTGGCCTCCAGCGTGGAGGTCAGCGAGTAACTGCGTTCTTCCAGGTCCGCAAGGTCGATCTGCAGGTTGAACATGACGTTGAGGCGGCGCATGACTTCATACCAGGCCCGGTAATCCACCTCGATGCGCAGGCCGCGTTGGGTGAGTTCGTACTGGGAGAGATCGTAGGCCGGCACCAGGGAATAGAACGTGCAGTACTCCATCGCCATGGCCTTGGCCTGAATGGACAGGTAGGACCCCAGCGAGGCACCGCCCTTGTAGTTGGAGAAATTGACGGCGTACTCGGTCAGCTCGGCTTGCATTTCCCGCAGGCTGTACACACAGGAGACATTCCGGTCCAACCGAAAGGGCACTTCCCCGAAGACGCCGCCGATGCCCACTGTCCGTTTCACCCGCAGGGTCTCCAGCATTTCAAAGAACGCCACGGCATACCGATCCACATCGATGTGCGGTTCACAACCGCAAAAGATCACCAGACCTTTCTCCTCGTCGCCCCAATAGTAGACATCGTTGAAGTACCGCTGGACGGCCGTGTGATATCCGTTCGTGAACTCCACGTGGGGACGCATCAGATCATGCGTCGCCGGGATCTGGAACAGGTAAAAGCCGTCTCCTTTCAGCCGGCCAATGTGTTTGGCCTCAAGGTGTTCCACAAGATATTGCGGCAGGTCCGAAGATACGGACCCGGCGTTGGCCCATTGTTCCCAGCCGGCAATTGCAACAATCTCCTTTGCGGCCGGTGTGTCCCACAATTCACTGATGTCTGCCATGGGTCACTCCTGTACCTGCAGGCCGTCTGCCTCTATCATCTTTTGCCGACACCAATCCCGTATTCCTGAATCAGTTCGGACACCAAGGCAGTCCAACCCGTCTGATGGCTGGCTCCCAGACCCTGTCCCGTGTCGGCGTGAAAGTATTCATGGAAGAGCACCCGTCCCCGCCAGGCCGGGTCCTGATGCCAGATCGCGGCGGGGCCCTGAAAAGGACGTTGCCCCTGTTTGTCCGGCCGGAAGAGGCGTATCATGCGCCGCGCCAGCGTCCGGGCCACCCCCTGCAGATTCAGGGTGCGGCCGGAACCGGTCGGAAACTCCACTTTGAAACTGGGCCCCAGGAAGGCATGAAAGTCTTCCAGCGCCTCCAGCAGCAGGAAGTTGATGGGGAACCAGACCGGTCCCCGCCAATTGGAATTGCCGCCGTACAGATGGGATCGGGCCTCGCCCGGTTCGTAGCCAATCCCCAACACGTGACCATCCAGCATCAGATTGAAGGGATGTGCCTCGTGATGCCGCGACAAAGAACGAATGCCGTACGGCGAGAGGAATTCGTTCTCGTCCAGCATATAACCCAGGACCCGGCGCAACCGGTCCGGGGTGACCATGGAGACCAGGTGATGTTCTCCATGTTCTTCAATATCAAGCGTGCTGACGGCCTGGGACAATGCAGGCCACTGCGCATTGAACCAGCAGATGCGTTCCCTGAACCCCGAGAAGGTGTCCAGGAGTTCGTGATTCAGGGAAGTCGTGGCCAGCAATGGCAGCAGCCCCACCAATGAGCGGACACGCAGCACGTGCCAGTGTCCCTGCGGCAAGTGCAGCAGATCATAGTAAAAGCCGTCTGTCTCGTCCCACAGGCACATGTGACTCTCGCTGCCGCCGTTCAGCGCCGCCGCAATGCGCAAGAAGTGCTCGTAGAACTTGGTGGCCAGATCCACGTACGCCCGATCTTCGGCTGCCAGCAGCAGGGCGATCTTCATCATCTCCATGGCGAAGAAGCTCATCCACGCGGTGCCGTCTGCCTGCTCCAGGTGTCCGCCCTGCGGAATTTCCGCACTGCGGTCGAACAGACTGATGTTGTCCAGCCCCAGGAAACCGCCCTGGAAGACATTGTTGCCGTTCTGATCCTTGCGGTTCACCCACCAGGTGAAGTTGAGCAGCAGTTTGTGAAAGACCCGTTTGAGAAAGCCCAGATCCGCGTGGCCGGTCAGCTTTTTGTCCAACAGATAGACCCGCCGGGCCGCCCAGGCATGCACGGGCGGGTTGGCATCGTCAAAACGCCATTCGTAGGCCGGAATTTGCCCGTTGGGATGGATGTACCATTCCCGGGTCAGCAGCTCCAGCTGCCGCTTGGCAAAGTCGGGGTCCAAGCGGGCCAACGGCAGACAGTGAAACGCCAGATCCCAAGCCGCATACCATGGGTATTCCCATTTGTCCGGCATTGACAGGAGATCGAAGTTGTGCAAATGCTGCCAGTCCCGATTGCGCGCGTGCCGGCGGTCCGGAGGCGGATTCATGTCGCCCGGGTCACCTTTCAGCCACTGGTTGACATCAAAGTAGTAGAACTGCTTGGACCAAAGCAGACCGGCATAGGCCTGCATTTCCACTTGGCGGGCCCAAGACTCCAGTTTGGGATCGATAAGGGCCGCGTAGTATTCGTCCTTCTCGGTCCGTCGCTTGAGATACAGCTTGCGGTAATTGATGAAAGGCCTGACCTTGGATTCCTGCGTGAGGCGGAACCGTACAGTCCGGGATTGCCCGGCGCCCAGTGCCACATGAAACAGGGCGGCGGCCTTGGTACCGACGCCCGCCGGGTTCACGGCTTGTTGGTTGCCCTGCACCACGTATTCGTGGAACGCATCCTTGACATAGGGCGAAACATTGGGCTGATGGAAGAGCCGCTGCCGGTTGGTCTCGTTTTCCGTGAAGAGCAGTTCGGCCGCATCTTCGGCGTAGAAGTGATATCGCTGGAGCACCGGGTGGAACACATCCACCCCCAACGACTCGGCCGGGCGGCAGGCCATCTGCATCAGCTGCGGCTTTTCCGGCACATCCTGCATGGGACCGGCCGGGTACCCCCAGGACCAGGTGTTGCGAAACCAGAGCTGCACCAGCACGTCGCAACGGGCTGCCTCCGGCCCGCGGTTGGCGACTTCCACCTGGCCGCAAACGTCGTTCTCGCCCGCCTTGAAGTAGGTGACCTCTACATCGAAGTACCGCCTGTCGTCAAAGATGCCCGTGTCCAGCAGTTCATATTCATCATCGTAAATGCCGCGCCGGGCATTCTCCCGGACCAGGTCCGCATAGGGATACGCTCGCTGCGGATACTTGTACAGCATCTGCATGAAACTGTGGGTCGGGGTGCCGACCTGGTAGAAGTAGTACTCCTTGACGTCTTCCCCGTGATTGCCTTCGGGGCCGGTCAACCCAAAGAGGCGTTCCTTCAGAATGGGGTCGTGGTGGTTCCAGAGCCCGATGCCCAGACACAGGTATTGATGGCGATCCGAGAAGCCGCACAACCCGTCTTCGTTCCAGCGATACGCCCGGCTGCGGGCCATGTCGTGCGGAAAATAATTCCAGGCATTGCCATCCTGACTGTAGTCCTCCCGGACCGTGCCCCAGGCCCTTTCACTCAGGTAGGGCCCCCATCGCTTCCAGTTGCCATGCCGCTGGCGATAACGCAACAACCGCTTGAATTCCGCTGTGGCGGACAATTTCTTGGGATGTTTGGCAGGCATAGGGCGACCAGGAGCAGCGGTTGGGCACTTGCAAACGAGCCGGCGGACAATTCCGGGACGGGCCCATCCGGGACTCACACAGTGTATCACTTGATTCTGCCGCGTGCAGTTGGCATCCGGAACAAAGTGTCTGGCAGTGCAATCAGGCATTTGTTCTGATGGATGTTGTCTCCAAGCTTAAGGAGGGACAGCGGCCAATCAGAACAAATGTCTGGACTGTACCCAGAAAATACGCGCGACTCTGTCCACATGTGCAACGTTGCGGTGGGGTGACCTACGGTGGTATCATAAGCCCCCAGCCGGGGTGTTACGGCAGACCCGGCACCATGGCGGAGGCACGGAAACATGGAACGGCTGGCCCAGCGCGACAGTCTGGCGGCGTTGATGACCGAAGATCCCTTCTGTGCGCAGGAGGGGGTCCAAACCTTGCAGTCCCGGCTCCATTACGAACGGCTGACGCAAATCGCCGGCGATCTGCGCCTGCATCTGCACCGGCAGGCGTTGCCGTATGCCCTGACCAGTGATCTGCTGATCCGGAACGTGCCGCTCCGGGAGGGCGTGTCCCCGGACATCGCGCTCTGGCCTCGCGCGGTGGTGCGGCCGCGGGTGAACTACAGGTCGATGGTGCTGACGGCGGAGCAGTGCCCGGTCCTGGTGCTGGAGGTGGTGTCGGAGAGCACGGTGGAGGCGGACTGGACAATCAAGCCCGAGATCTACCGTCTGGCGGGGATTGGGGAATACTGGCTGTACGATCCCGAGGGGTATGCGGGCGGCCCGCCGCTGCAGGGCTGGTACCTGGCGGGGCAGGTCTATGTGCCGATCGCCGGCCAGTCCGGCCGGGTGGGGGACACACCGGTGGTGCTGTACCCCAGTGCGCGCCTGGACACGGCCTGGGGGCTGGAGCAGGACACCGAACTGCGGCTGCGGAATCCGGTGACGGCGGACTGGTACCGGATGACGCCCGAGACCCTGGACGCGGGGGAGGCCCGCGCCGATCGGGAACGAACCCGCGCCGACCAGGAGAGAACCCGCGCCGACCAGGCCGAAGCCCGCGCCGACCAGGCCGAAGCCGAGAATGCCCGGTTGCGCGCCCTGCTGCAGGCACAGGCCAACCGCTGACTTCGTCCCCTGCGCAGAGCCGCGGGCATCCAGGGCACAGGCCCATCCGGGGGCCATCCCGCCCGTCACTCTCTTGCCGGTCTCGGTCCTGGGCTGGCCCCACAAGATGCCATGGTCCTGCAGCCTGTCCCATGGACGGCAGGCGTGGCGGCAGAGGCACGATTGTCCTGGCTAGGGAACAAAACGGGTAGGATCCGGTGTGTTGCTGTTGCGGTCCAAGACGGGTCCCCTGTGCGGTCCGGGGCCGCGGCGCCTGCTCACTGGATCCCCTGTCCTGATCTCATGCAGCTGTCCTTCTGCACAGCCGGTCGCCGGCTCTTGCCCCTTGATGACGTCGGATTGCTGACCATTGTCATTTTCCTGGTCTTCATGGGAATGGGCACCACCGGTCCCACGTTGTCGATTTATCTGAAGTCTTTGGGTGCAGACTTCAGCCGCATTGCCCTCATCCTGACGTCCAGCAGTCTGGTGGGGCTGGCAGGGCACCGCGCGTGGGGGGTACTGTCTGACCGGCTGGGACGACGCAAGCCGATCGTGGCCCTGGCCCTGGCAATCATGAGTCTGGCGCTGTTCCTGATATCCGGAGCCCGTTCGTACGCGGCGGTCTGGGGCTGGCAGTTGCTGCATGCCTTGGCCCTGTCCGCCTATTCCACGGTCAGTCTGGCCTTGATCGGAGACTGGTTGGCCCAAGACCAGCAACAGGGCAGACGCCTGGGCACCTATCGGGGGTTTGGCTCTCTGGCGTTCGCGGCCGGGGCCTTCGTGTCCGGCAGCATCATCGGCCGTTTCGGCATACCGCAGGCCTACCTCTTTGGCACCGGTGTGTTCGCACTGGCCGGTATCTGCAGTCTGCCGGTGCGGGAAGCACCCCCCGAAGAGCCCCGGGGGGAGGCCGATGCCCGCCGGAATCGGTTTCAATGGCGAGATCCGGTGGCCCTTTCCTTTCTGACCGGGGTGGTGCTGTGGAACATGGCCCACTCCGCCCAGGCTTCCATGTTCCCCAACTTCGTCGTGGCCTTGGGATTGCCGGAGGAGGCGTCCAGCTGGCTCTGGGGACTGGCCGCGCTGGTGGAAGGACTGCTCATGCCCGTCATTGGCATCCTGGCCGACACCATCGGCAACGGCCTGCTGCTGATCTCCAGCGGGATCAGTCTGGCCCTGGTCATGGCGGGATACCTGGGACTGCGCCTGCCGCGCATCAACCTGCTCTTCATCGGTGCCCAGCTGGCCCGGGGGTGGGGCTTCGCGTCCTTTACCGTAACTTCCATGATGCATGCCGCCCTGCTGGGCAACCGCCGGACCCGAGCCGGCAACATAGGCATCTATGGGGCCGCTGCGAGTGCAGGTAATATAATGGGGCTGGCAGTCGGCGGCTTATTAGTGCAGGGGCGCGGTTTCGCGTTCCTGTTTGCCTGTTGCGGCTTTTGCTACCTTACGGCCAGCTGCCTGTTCGGGATCATGAGGCACAAGCGCAACGGGGTCGGGCGGGAGATCTCTGCAGCCGACTAGCCCGTCCTCTACCTCAAGTCAGCTGCGCACGGAGGAAAAATCCCATGGCAGAGTTACTGAAAGTCGGCGTATTGGGGCTGACCCACGATCACGTCTGGAGCAATCTGGACGAACTGCAGCAGTCAGCTTTGGGCCGCCTGGTGGCAGCAGCGGACCCCAATCCGCCGCTCCTGGACAAAGTGACGGCGGAGACCCAGTGCGAACGCACCTATCTGGACCCGGCCGAGATGCTGGCGGAGGAAGCGCTGGATGCCGTATACATTTTCGGCGACAACCAGACCGGAGCGGAATTGGCCGCCCAGGCTTTGCACGCAGGTCTGCCGGTTCTGATCGAGAAGCCCATGGCCGCCACTCTGCAAGGCGCCGATGCCATGCTGGCCGCCAGCCGTACCGGGGAAGCGCCGCTGGTCATCAACTGGCCCTTCGCCTGGTGGCCCCAGCTGCAGCACGCCTACACGTTGGTCGCAGAGGGAACCTTGGGCAGGGTGTTCAGTACCAAGTACCGCTCGGCGCACAACGGTCCCAAAGCGCTGGGCTGCACTCCGTACTTCTACGGCTGGCTCTACGACAATGCCCTGAACGGGGCCGGAGCCCTGATGGACTACTGCTGCTACGGCGCGGCGTTGGCGAGTTCCGTTCTGGGCGCGCCTGCACGCGTTACCGGCGTGATGAACCGTTGCGTCCATGATTTCGTGGCCCAGGAAGACAATGCCATCATCGTGATGTCCTACCCGGACGGCATGTCCGTCGCGGAAGCCTCCTGGTCGCAGATCGGGCATCTGACCTCGTACACCGGCACCTTCTACGGGACGGAAGCCACGGTCGTGATTCACAACAATGGCCGGCTGCAACTGGCCAATGCCGCACACGACGACGGCATCGATTTGGAGGTGCCGGCGGTCCCGCCCCACTGGCGTTCCGCCACGGCCTGTTTCCTGAGTCACATCGTGTCCGGTACGCCCATCATGCCCCTGTGCCGGGCCCGGGTCGGCCGCGATGCACAGGAAATTCTGGAAGCCGGTCTGATGAGCGGCCATACGGGCCAGGCCGTGTCTCTGCCGCTGCCTTTGCAACAGTAGCGCGACGGCTCCCTGGCTGCAGCAAACGGAGGACAAGACCATGGTACGGATCGGTATAGTGGGATGTGGGCGCATTCTCAACGCGCATTTGCAAGGTTTGCTCAAACTGCGGCAGGCCGGCATGGATGACTTCCGGGTGACGGCGCTGGTGGCCCGGCGTGCCGAAGACGGCCACATGTTCCGCAAACGCGGGGAAGGCCCTCCGCCGCGGCCCCCGGTCCTGGATCCCAGCACCGGCGATCCGCTGGCGGCCCCGCATACCTATGTCAGCGATCTGCACTCCGATGTAGAGGCACGGGTTTTCACCGACTATCGGGACATGGTGGCTTCGGGCGAGGTCGATGCGGTGGTGGACACCAGTCCGCTGGACCTGCATCACCAAGTGGCTGCGGTGGCCCTGGAGGCCGGGCTGCATGTGCACACCCAGAAGCCTCTGGCCATTTCCGTGCGCGCCGCGCAACAGATGGTGCAGGCCGCCTTGGACCGCAATCTGGTCCTGGGCACGTTTGAGAACGTGCGCCAGGGGCTGTTTGCCCGCGCCGCCGCCTGGGCTGTGCGGTCCGGCCGCATCGGTACCCCGCAACTGGCTGTATCCGGCTCGCTGGGCGGGCTGTGGTCACCCACGCGCATCGTGGCGGAAACGCCGTGGCGACATCAGAAGTTGCGCGCGGGCGGGGGTGGTACCATCGACATCGGGGTGCATCAGTTCCATCTGTTGCGCTATGTCTTTGGCGAGGTGCACTGGGTGTCCGCGTACACGCCCACGCTGGAACCGCACCGGTATCAGCCCGATGATGCGGCCCGAGCGCATCCGGTAACGGTCAACGTGGATGACACGCATTTGGCCACGGTCGGCTTTGATTCAGGGGCCACGGGCCAATTGCTGTGGTCCTGGGGACTGCATGGACCGGAGATCGAGCTGGCTGGCACCCCGGCCTTCTACGGCTCCGAAGGTGCCATCCACGGCGGTCAACTGCATTCGGACCAAGGCAATGCCACCGCCCTGGTACCGCTGTTTGAAGCGGCTCTGACGGATACTGAAAGGGACCAGTACTTTCCCTTGGGGCTGACCGACGGTTTTGCCATTCAGGGCTGGGATTTCCTGCAGGCCATCCGGGAAGGCCGCCAGGTGGAGACCTCGGGGCGGGAAGGGCTGCACGACCTGGCCTGCGCTTTCGCCATGATCGAGTCCTCGCACGCCCGGCGGCACGTGACGCTGGCCGGCATGCTGGACCACCGCGAGGACGCCTATCAACGCGAGATCGACGAACACTACGGATTGCTTTGACCATCCCCCAAGGAAACGACAGCGAGGTTTTTCTGTGCGCAAGAACAAGGTTTTAGAGACATTCAAGCAAGGGGGCACCGTCGTGAACGGCTGGTGCGCCCTGGGCAATTCCTATGCCGCCGAAGTCATGGCCCACAGCGGGTGGGACAGTCTGACCATCGACATGCAGCATGGTCCTGTGGACTACCTGCAGGCTGTACCCATGTTTCAGGCCATCTCGACCACGGACACGGTTCCGCTGGCCCGGGTGCCCTGGAACGAACCCGGCATCATCATGAAGCTGCTGGATGCCGGCTGCTACGGCATTATCTGTCCCATGATCAACACGCGCGCAGAGGCCGAACGGCTGGTCGGGGCGTGTCTCTATCCGCCCTTGGGCAACCGCAGCCACGGGCCCAACCGCGCCCGACTGTACGGCGGCCCCGACTACCCCAGTCAGGCCAACTCGGAGATCATGGTCGCGGCCATGATCGAAACCAGGCAGGCCGTGGAAAACCTGGACGATATCCTCAGCGTGGAGGGTCTCAATGCTGTTTACGTGGGCCCGGCGGACCTGGCCCAGAGCTATGGTCTGCCCCCTGCCGCCGACCACCGGGAGGGGGTCGCCTTTGACGCCGTCAGGCAAATTGCGGAACGGTGTCGGCATCACGGGGTGTATGCGGGCATTCATGTCTCCTCGGCCAGCTACGCACTCTACGCCTACGAGATGGGGTATCAGTTCGCCACGCTGCTTTCCGATGCCGCCCTGCTCTCCGGCTCCGCCGCGCAGATCGTGCAGCAGGTCAAGGAAGGCCAGGCCGCAGGTCAGGAAGGAGGCTCCCTCTATTAACCCGAGGGGATTGTGTGCCAACGGCCCCTGGCCTGCCAGGCAGCCTGTGCTCAAAGCCCCTTGGCCAAGGAGACGTGGACAGGGACAGCAATCAGCAATCCTGTGTCTTGCCTGGGCGGCAGCTCAAGGTGACTGACCACGATGGCCGATGAAGGAAGTCGTGGGCCAACGCGCTGATCGAAGATTTATGGGCCGCGGGTTGACACAAGACAAGGGAGGTGGGCCGCGATACCGGCCGCAGCTCTTGCGCAGGACTTGCTCTGCCACCGGCAACTGGAGACAGCTTTTCCCGGACTGCCTTGGCACGGTGTCGTTGCGCAGGCTTGCATGATCGGGACCAAAGCGGCTCGGTGTATGCAATTGCCGTTTCAATCCGTACCGTCCGGGTTGGGAGTGGGTGCCGACTGAATGGAGCGGAACCACAAGGAAACGGAAGCCGGGCCAATTTCTCGCAAGCCGTTTCCATTCCGCAAACACGCGACGCGTTTTCCTTTACGTCAAGCCAGGCAAACAGCGTGGACTACATTCCCATGCCTTGGAAGAGGGTCTCAATGTAGGTGTGCCTGTCTTCGTTTTGAAAGACAATGTGGCGCGATTTCATTTCGTCCTTGGAAATCCCCCACAAATCGGTCATCTCTTGCGACGACGTGCTTGAGACTATGAAGGAATCGAGTATGACACGGGAATCGCCCAGACGTTGCTCGATTTCCTTGACGGTTTCAGAAAAGCGCAGTTTGGGATCGTTCAGACCCATATGGCGCATGCCCTTGGGGTCAATGAAAACAATGTGCTGGCGTTCGCCATCCAGCAGCCAAAGAATGAAATCGGGGTGGAAATTGCCGGCTTCAAAAAAGCCGATACCTTTGCCGCGGCTCTGATTCCGCAGCAAGAACAACTCCTTGCCGGCAAAAGATGCCTGGTTTTCCGTGCATGCCCGCTTCAGATCTTCAACAAACTGAAATTCGCCTCGGTTCAGGGGTATGGGCGAGATCTTCACCGCGCCGGCCTCAACCAGAAGCAAGGGTTGGTATAGATGACGATCGAAACAGATGGCCCTGACCGGGCCCTGATGAAAGATATCCGACCGACCCTCCTCGATCCATGCCTTGAGTTCCTGCATGGTGCAGACCAGGTCGGCTTGGGTTGTATCGAGGATTACGCGATAGCCCAGAGTGTTTGTGCCCTCGTCAGCGATGGGGAAGTTCGGGTCATCTGCACCCAAGTCGTCGTATTCCAGATGCGGCATCTCCCATTCCCGACGCCGAAAGGCATGGTAGCGCTCCGCATATTTTCTCAGCAGGGCCAGGGCGATCTCCTGCCAGAGACGTATTTTGTCAACGGAATCGAAGATCAGTGCCGACTCCGGGATCTGCAGGGAGTACCAAGTATTGTCGTTCAGCAAAGCCTCAATACCGCCGCGCGTGACGCTGAGATTGTGCCAGCCGCGATCCATCCGGAACCGTTCCAACTCAAAATACAGGCGATCAATGTCGAGGAAGGCCACGTGATCCTTTCGCAGGAAAGTCGTGTACGATGCAACGGCCACGGGGCCATAGTCCTCGCCTTCCGACTGTAATATTTGAATTTTGGGATACCAGTTCAAAACTACAGGGTTCTGTTGCAACCAGCCAATATGCGCATTGGCTTGTCTGTCGGGTGGTCCCAGTACAGGAAGCGGTCCGCACCGCCGAAAAGCGTCTGTGGATTCAACATTATCGCCGCCGATGTCCCTGCTGACCCGAATGGTCCTGAGCCGTTGGCTTCCCATACGGGCGACTATGGGGATGTGCATTTCGATGCGCTCGCCATCGGAAGAAAGTCCTTCCTCTTCGAGAAAACCCCGAAAGTGGGCCATGTAGTCGGCTTGGATACCGAAGACCTGCAGCGTTTCGAGCAATCCGATGTGGGCCGGGCGATGTGCCATTGCGGGCAACGCGGCACTGCGCTTGAGGCAGAGGTCAAGTCCCTTGAGCCTTACCCCGCGTCCAAATAGCTGAATGATTTGCGCCCCCTCCGTCCGGCCAATGTTCATCAAGCCCATAGTGCTAACGCGCCAGCTGCTCCACCCTTCGACAAACTTCCGGGCCCCCACAAGTACATTGACAGTGGACTGGGACCGGTCGATCTCGTGAAAGAGTGATCCCGCAAACTCTCTTTCTGCAACATCCATGTCCGCGTTGGCACAAAGTCCTGCCAGTTTGACGTCATCTCCCACATTGACCACACCGAAAGGTGCGTTTTCCCCCACACGCAGGGCCAGTTCTCCTGGAACTCCTTTCAAATTTTCAATCTGGAACGCGCCCCCGCCAGGGGCGTTGAACAGCAGGGAAAGCGTCTCCGAGAACATGTCCGTAGGTGACATTCCTGTCTCCGCAAGGTACGAAAATCGCCCTTGGAACACGTTCTCCGTGCCCGTTTCCAATCCGCGTTCAAGCACATGCTTGATCTGACGGGCGGAATCATGCGGTTTCGAGACGTAGTCCGCAAGAAAGCGTAAGACCTGCAAGATATCGGAGGCTTCGTTTTGGGACAGAGAAGCGGTAACGCGTCCCCCCACGAATATCCACAAAGGCCGCTCCAGATTGAAGGGTCTGAGCGTCCCCGCGTGTTGGTGGAAGACGAGCTGTTGTTGGAAGAATGCCAAAAGGCACCCCGTCAGGTATGTCTGCTTCCACGCGGCATCGGCATCTCCTGCATGATCCAGATTCAGGATGCGAAAGTCTTTGCCGAAACCATCGCTGTAAAACCACTGATAGGAGTAGTCGAAGAGTACAGTGCGGGCGTAAAGATCCGTCAGATCACGGTCCCCTTTCACAGCCTGACCGAAGGTAGCAGAGTACTCAAACGAGAAGCCGCTTTCGCAGAGTGCGTTGCGGTAGCGTATCCACGCGCCCCGCTGTCCGGCGGATACACCGCGGTGTCCTTCATCGACCAAAACGAGGTTATTGCCCTCAAAGGCATCCACGGCGACGGTTTTGTCACCCGTTTCGTCCTTGAGTTTGGTAATTTCCAGAATCTCGACAGTCTGACCGGCGTACAGTTGCCCGCCATCTTTGTGGAATATCTCCGCGCGGATGCCCGCGGTCTCGAATTCACGCTTGTGCTGGGCAGAGAGACCTTCATTGGGAGTCAGGAGAAGGATGCGGTTCAAATCGCGACGATGGCCGTACCTGTCCAGCATCCTATAGTATTGCAGGATATGGGCATGCATTAGCAGCGTCTTGCCGCTGCCCGTGGCCATCCAGAAGGCGATTTTGTTGAGTTGTGGCCGAGCTTCCCCCTGCGTGTCTAATTCCGGTACCCGGTCGGCACGGCTGCGGCCTGCATTCAGACGGACGATGCACCCATTCAATTCTTTCCTCAGTCCCACGGGATCGCGGAAGTAGCACTCCAAGTAAATCTCCGTAAAGAGCAGAGCCATATATTGGAAATACTTCCAGACAAGGGGCTCCTGACCTCGTCGGAGGCGCTGTTCGTTCAGCTGCCCTAAGTCATGAACGAGGACTTGGTCATATTCCAGCAAAACGGAGTCAGGCAGATGGGGACGGTGTTGGGCCGGAAGCTCCTCGCACAATGCATGATGAAAGTGGTGGACATTGGACTCATCCAACCCTTCAAGTGCTTCATTACGCAGGCATTCGGCAATTCGTGCAAATCTGTTTACACCGAAACGTTCCAGCAACCAGCGATGAAGAACCAGCTTGCTAGCGAAAGGCAGGGTGGGTTTGGGGCGACGTCGGGACAACGGGATTCAGGTCGTGGTGGACGCGAACATCAGACGGTGGAATTCGCTTTCGGTGAGACGCACTCTCCACACGGAAGAAGGAGGCCGTAAAAGCTCAAGATTGCAACTCCCGTTGACGTATACGATGTGCAAGCGGCTGCCCTGTTCCGTGGTGAAACCTTCTTGATCAAACCACGTGTCAAGCACCAGATTGTCCTGTTCCACTCCTATGGGCGCATCGCCTCCCGGCCGTTTGCGCCATACTACCAGCACTTCACGTCCGTCGGGCATCGTGCCCAATACATAACGGAACCACCATTTTCCTGCAGCAGTCTCCCTCAATGCGTCCTCAAGGCACAGGCGGCCTTCGACATCACGTTGGAATCGGGCGTCGTAGGACTGCGGGACCGAGATACGCCGGACTGACAAGCCAAGGAGCCGGTTGAAGGTGTCCGGCAAATCAACACTGACTTCGCAGGACTCGTCCGAGCCAGGACGTTTCTCCTTGAAACTGTAGGCAGTGGGATCTGCAAAGGTCCGGACGTTGAGAAGAGAAGGACTGCCTCGAGACTGTAGGTCAAGCAAGTAGCGGAGAAAATACTGTTCCTTGAAGCCACCGGGTGTCTGTGTCTCGGGCTGGTTGAGGGTCGACAGTTGCTTCTCCACGGATGGGATCTTGAGATTTGCCAAGGTGTCTTCAAATGATTCAAGTCGGACCACCTGCATAATACGCGGTGAACGTTCGGCTTCCACGGATGTGGCCCACCGCAGGGGTTTTCCGTTTTTCCATGCCGGGGAGAACACGATCTTTTTCAATCTGGGCAAGAGCACGGTATCGAAGTGGTCACCCATCTCAACCAAAACAAATTTCCGACGCTGGCCATCCTCTCGATTCAGATGGATCGTTGCCTGGCCCGTTGTACCGGAACCTGCAAAGTAATCAAGCACAATGTTGGACCCGGTTGTGTGGGCACGCGTGGCTACCTGAATACACTCCGAGACAGTATGGACGGACTTTGGATAACTGAAGACATTCTTGCCCAAGATATCTTTGAGTACAGTCGTCCCGTGCACACCTGCGTTGAAGCGACTGTCAGTCCAGTTACTGAATATGGGACGGTGCCTTCCTCTCGGGTCCGTCTGGAGATACAAGGTCTTGCCGTTGCGCAGCAACAGGTTGCCCTGTTCAATCTCCCGGAGACACCCTTCATAGCTGCGTCTCCAAACTCGTTCCGTGCCATCTTGGCTGACGGGATATATGCGTTGCAGACCATCGTCAGTGTTGCCTGTAGGGTATTCGCCGCCGGGAGGAGGAGGGGGTTCGGCCCCTTGCACCACGCCCGCTCTAGAATCAACCAGCACGCTATAGAAGCTGTTGGGGCGACCTACCCGAAGGTTGCTTTCGGCGGTTCCCGTTCGCATGAAGGCAATGGGCCTCTGCTCGCCGTCTGATGGCGTACCCAAAAGCACCTTGGCTCCCTTGGGTGTCAAGAACACCGCGTATTCATGCGTGGCCGAAATGTTTGTCTTTTCAAGACCGGCACCTGCCGGATGGTGGTTCACTACCACGGTGTTTCTATCATGTTGGGGAAAAATGCTGTCCAAGAGTTGGTTCAGGACCACGAATTCCGTGTCGTCAATCGCGGTGATTTGGACGCCTTGGCTTGTCAGCAATTGTCTTCCCATCGCCAGTCTGTCTGACATTAACGACAGCCAAGAGGAATGCTTGTAGTTGTTTTTGTATAAAATCTCCGATGAATCGGTGTTGTACGGAGGATCGATGTAGATACACCGAACACGGTTCGCCAGTCGGGATTGCATCAGGGACAGAGCCTGGAAATTTTCGCTGTAAATCAACTCGCCGTCAACATATCTGTCCAGATCTTCAAAAGACGAAAGCAGTCGCTGTACGAACACTGGAGCAAAGTGGCGTGTGTCGATCGTCAAGGTCGGATGCACTGCCAAAAACTCCGCCGACAAAGGCACTTTGTAGGCAGGTGTACAGAGGTCCTTCTCGATTTCGTCAATCGCCAAGAGTTGTTCCCATTCCTGTCGTTGCGCAACATTGGCCGCGATTTCCGCGTGGAATCTCTTTGGAATACAACCCAGTTGAATACACCAAAAGGTTTCGGTCACGAAGCGTTTCTTCAGCCACAACTTTCTTTGAAATTCATTGATTTGGGACAGAAAATCAATGATCTTCCCCCCAATACGCCGGAGCACCTTGACCCTGGAAAGATATTGGTGTACGCGCCTGACGGTCTCATTCTCGACATCGTCCAAGTGCATGACTTCGTTCTTGATGTAGAAGTCCAGTTCCCGATGCAGAAAGCTCCCGAGATCCTTGTGGATGAAGTAATCGAAGGTATTGCGGGCTGTATACCGATGGAGGTGCACTTTCAGACGCGAAGGGACACTCTCCCTTCTCTGCCCTTTCTCATGAGGCTGGCGCAGAACTTCCAACCACTTGGAGAATGCCGACTCAGCACTGCCCAATATACGCTCCTCAGCGATCTCGACCAAGTCGTTTTGCTTCGGGGGTCTGGCCTTTTGTGCCCGCTGATGGGCTGGCCAATCACAGAGAGTGGCAGGGCGGTATTCAAAACAAATGACAAGTTCCTGGCCTTGGTCGCTGTCCTCTGCGGACATGAAGCCTTGTTCTTGCAGCAGGAATACTCGTCTGTTGCCATTGTGTGGTTCGACGTTGTTGTGTTCTCCTTCCATGGCATCCACGAGACGAAAGTGCACGCGCAGGGGATCGTGGCCCTCTTCAAGTCGGAGACGGAAAGAATAATCGCGCAGATAATCGAAGGTCTTTATATAGTATTGGTCTGCATTGGCCCAATGCAGCTTGATTTCCTCCCCTTCGTAGGGAATGGCGTACACGCCAGGTTTGTAGACACGGTGGCTGAGGAAATCGCCGTTGCTGTAATAACGCCGGAAGAAGCGGTACAGGTGGTCGTAGACATCGGCTTCCAGAGTACCCACATCCAAGGTTTCCGCCAACTTTGCGCGCAAATTCCTGACCACGGGAGTCTGATCGGGGGCAATTCCAAGTTTGTTGGCATTCTTGACTGCCTCGGCGAGTTCCTTTTCCACCGACAATCGCTCGGCTCCTCCATGGCGCTCCAGGATATCCCCGATTTGAGGAAGCAGATCCTGCTCCAGGAACTGCAGCACTTCGGTATCCAAGGCGCGCATTATGCGGTAAAACCCAAAATCCAGATCAGGCTGATCGAGTCGGAACAGTTCTTGCAGCAGAGCTACCAACTTCTCGTAGCGTTGACTCATCTCTCTTGACCGGTACTCTGATTGGAAGGAGACAGACAGGACACAGTTTAACATGAATTTAAGTATAAAAAGACTAATTAACTCTGATTCCAGGGCAATCACAAAATCAGCCAGTGTCACAAAACAACCTGTATTTTCCTGTATACAGTCTGGATTTTGACCTGATTTGCCTCTGTCCCCTTTCCCGCGAGCATCATTCACTCAAATAAACCAATAGTTGCAACAATTCTGAGTGGACAAGGCTATCGCCCAGTTAGAAAACACTGCAAAGTATGCGATATTGATTTTGACATTTTCCTATTTACACTGACACGCGAAAGCCCATGGTCGAACCTTGTATGCCATGCACGGAGGCCGGTTGCCTGTCATGGATCCGGTCAGAAAGGCAAGGGGTATTCGGAACTCTCCGGATTGAACATGCCAATGTGCGGGATCACCACAGAAGTTCGATGCCATCCAAACGACAGACAACCGGCATCACCGCATTGGTGTATCAGACTCGGATGTGACAAAGACTGGAAGCAAGCTCTCGCGTATCACTCACTGTGCAAGTCCTGACATCGTGAAAGGATACGGATTGGTCTGCCATTGCCTGACATGGCTCCGCCCCAAATGACAAGGGGCCATAGGTAGTGCTTCTGCTACCGGCCGCCGCGGCAATCGGACTGCGCACCGGTATGGCTACACCTGCAGCTCTGCCCGCAGGCGTCTGCGCGCAGTCACCCACAGGATCACGCCCAGGGCCAGTTCAAAGCCGGCGGCCAGGAACCGGAACGTGTCGAAGTACTGCGCGCCCCAGAAAATCAGCCCCCATTGCAGCAAGTGGGCCCCGGCAGTCAGGAAGAGCGGGAAAACCAATACTTTCAGCAAGCGGTAAAACTGCACTTGCAGACTAGCTGCCTGGCGGAAGTAGTGCTCCAGGATCACCAGGACTATCAGGCTGACGATGCCTACGCCGAACGTCACAAAGAGCACATTGACGTGGATGGTATACCGATGCAGCTCCGCGCGGATCAAGGCAAGGCGGTATACGTCCCGCCACATGAACCCGCCAAGGACGGCCGCAATGCCAGCTAGCAGCACATACAGATATCCCAGTCCCAGATGGAGTACAGACTTCTCGTTTGGCATCGATCGCCGCCCGTAGGCAAGGCAAAGAAGCGGTAGCATAAAGGCTTCTGGGCAACCGGTCAAGTAAAGCCAGATGCCAGCTGTGCTCTGTGCTGTCCGGGAACGGCCCGTGGCATGGGCTTGCATCGGGGCCTGATCCCCGGTGCTTGCGGAAAACCCCACCGCCTTCCTGCCCGAGCCTCCAGGACCTGTACTGCCGGGCGTGCAGGCACCTGAATATCGCTGCAGTGATGTCCAAGCATTTCGTACGGATTGTTGTGAAGACACGAGAGCCTAAAGCGGCGTGCATGTCCTGGGTCAGCCGATGGGGAGGCATAGTTGCAGGTGGGCATCTCCTGGTGTTTGGCCCGGCCGCAGATGTACTCGATGGCATTCCGTTCCGGGCTGTAGGGGGGCAGAAAGCACCGTGCGATCCCCGCTGTCTCCCGCTCCGGCTGGGCTTCCTGTCGCACCCGGAAGCAGTGCATGGAGGCGTGATCCCGCACCCCTACCCGGCGGCGGCCATTGCCCGGGGCAACCCGTACCGCAGAAAGGCTTTCTGATCCGCGCGGGTTCCGGTGCGGGGTGCCGCAATCCAGGTCAGGGGCATCTGGGGCGGGAATCAGGGGCAACCAGAGCCGCCATCACGTGCACGCGTCGGCCTTGGGGGATTTTCGTGGGGGATATCGGCGCGACACCCGGTGCAGGTGGGGGCGAAGCCGGATTCGTCCAAGTAAAAGAGCCGGGGGCATGGGTCCGACAATAGCGGGCTCCCATCAGGCCCAGGTACTTGCGCACGGTGCGCGGTTGCATCTCCAGCCCCCGCACCGCCAGGGCCGCGGCCAGCGTGCGGGTACTCCAGACCCGATCCTGGCGCAACAGCCGCCGCAGCACGCGGCACACCGCCTGGCACTGGGCCCGATCTGGGGGCTGCCCCACGCGCCGGTGGGCGCAGGGACCGCACACTGGTGGATCCAACGCCACACCGGGGCCTCGCAGCGGCCCAGATGCACCGCCGCGGTATGGTTCAGCCTTGGGCCGAGAGCAGCCACATCTCCACCCGGTCCCGAGGCTTCAGGCCGGCATCCCCCAGCGCAACTGGTGCAAGCGGGTGCGCTGGCGCGCGGTCAGATGGACGTGCAGGGAACGGGACCGGGGGACTCCGGACAGGCTCAAGGCAGACACCCGGATAGTCCTACCGCAACCTTTGCTTGGCAGTGATGTCCAGGGGATGTCTGTGCAGGGCGGCCAGCGACCTGAATTCAGGCTTCCAGCACAATGGGATCCGCGGCGATACCGTCCAATGCCAGCTTGTCAGCGAAGTGACAGGAGGCAAAGTGCTGGTCATTCAAAGCCACGCGCGGCGGATCTTCCTCCCGGCAAATGTCCTCGACATGGCGGCACCGGGCCTGAAAGACGCAACCGGGAGGCAAATTCGCAGGATCCGGGGGTTCTCCCGGCGTAATAAGTCGCTGGCCGCGGTGGCCTTTGGCCGTGCGCGGGACCGCCGCCAGCAGCAGCGCCGTATAGGGGTGCCGGGGACGTTCCAGCAGTTCGTCCTTGGGACCCAATTCCACCAGCCGGCCGGCATACATCACGGCGATGCGGTCACAGATGTACCGGATCACGCTCATGTCGTGCGAGACAAAGAGATACGTCAGGTGGTATTCCTGCTGCAGTTCCTGGAGCAGGTTCAAAATCTGGGCCTGAATGGAAACGTCCAGCGCGGAGACAGGTTCATCGGCCACGACCAGCCGCGGCCCCACCACCAGAGCCCGGGCGATACCAATGCGCTGCCGCTGACCGCCGCTGAAGCTGTGCGGGTAGCGCCGCAGGTGCTCGACGCGCAACCCCACCTGTTCGATGATGGTGGCGACCCGTTCTTCCAGTTCCTTGCCTTTGGCCACCTTGTTGACCAGCAGCGGTTCTCCCACGGTTTCCAGGATGTTCATCCGGGGATTGAGCGAGGCAAAGGGATCCTGAAAAATGATCTGTGCACGGCGGCGGAACAGCTTCAGTTCTTCTCCGGTCAGCTCTTCCACGGCCAAGGTGCCTTCCTCAAGGTGGAAACGTATGGAGCCGGCGGTCCGTTCGTACAACCGCAGCAGAGTGCGGCCCAGCGTCGTTTTGCCGCAACCGCTTTCCCCCACAATCCCGAGAGTTTCCCCGCGCGACACAGAGAACGAAATGTCATTGACCGCGCGCGTATACCCGACCACGCGGCGAAAGAACCCCTGTCGGATGGGAAAGAATTTGCTCAGACCCTTGATATCCAGCAGGGAGTCGTGATCCGCCATAGCCAGCTTCACCCGTGGACCGACTGGGCCACTGCCGGGGGCGCGTGTTCGTCGGTATAGAGGAAACAGCGCACCTTGTGCCCTTCCCGGACCTCGACTTCGGGCGGCCGGTACACATCGCAGACTCCCGGAATCTGGTCCCGACACCGCGCGAAGAAGGGGCAACCCTGATGCACCGCAAACGGGCTGGGAATATTGCCTTCAATCGGCACCAGTTTCTGCAACGGACCGTCGATCTTGGGGATGGAATCCCACAGGGCCCTGGTATACGGATGCAACGGTTCGTCAAAGATGGTCTCCACGGCGGCGTATTCCATCACCAGACCCAGATACATGACCATGACTTCGTCCGCGATGCCGCCGACCACCGCCAGATCATGGCTGATGTAGATGATGGACATGTTCAATTCCGCCTGCAGACTCTCAATCAGATCCAGGATCTGGGCCTCCACGGTCACGTCCAAGGCCGTGGTCGGTTCATCGGCAATGAGCAGCAACGGGTCACAGGAGAGGGCCATGGCGATCATGGCGCGCTGTCGCATGCCGCCGGAGAGTTCATGCGGATAGGCGTCCACCGCCCGGTCAGGACGGGGAATGCCCACCCGGCGCAGCAGATCTTCGGTACGGGCCCGGGCCGCACTGGGAGTAATGCCGGGAATGTGCAGCAGGATGGCCTCGCCAATCTGATCACCGACCGAATGCACCGGGCTGAACGAGGTCATGGGCTCCTGAAAAATCATGCCAATCTCCCCGCCGCGTATCCGCCGGAATTCCGCGCCCCGGCGATCCAGCCGGGCCAGATCGATGACTTCCTCCAGATCGTCCGATTTGCGGGCATGCAGCAGGATTTCGCCATTCAGTTGCTTGGCCGGAGGACTGGGCACGATACCCATGATGGACTGGGCAGTCACCGATTTGCCGGAGCCGCTCTCGCCAATGATGCCGAGGGTTTTGCCCCCGTATACATCAAAGGAAACGTCGTCCACTGCCCGCACGATGCCTTCGTAGAGAAAGAAGTGCACCTGCAGATCCTTGACCTCCAGCAGGAGGTCGTCGGTATGTCGATAGGTATCAGTCACGAGGCAGGTCTAGTGGTCCGAATAGGGGTCCGCCGCATCGCGCAGCCCGTCGCCGACAAAATTGAACAACAGCACCGCGGCCATGACCCAAATCGCCGGAATCAGCTGATGGGGATGCTGATCAATCGCCACGAGATCCTGTGCGTCCTGCAGCAAAGTCCCCCAACTGACTGCTGGCGGCTGAATGCCCAGCCCAATGAAACTCAGGGACGTCTCGGCGATGATCATGCCGGGCACCATCAAGGTGATGGTCACGATCAGATGGCTGGTGAATCCCGGCAGCAGATGCTTGAAGATGATGCGCCCCTCACTGGTACCGGCCGCTTTGGCGGCCATGGCGTAGTCCTCTTCGCGCAGGGCGAGCAGCTTGCCCCGCACGACCCGGGCCAGACCGGTCCAGCCCACTACCGAGAGGATGATGGTAATGGCAAAGTATGTCTTCAACACGGGCCAGTCCCGGGGCAGCGCGGCGGACAGGGCCATCCACAAGGGCAGGGTAGGGATGGACAGCAGGAAGTCGATCAGTCTTTGAATGATCTCGTCGGTCAAGCCTCCAAAGTAACCGGATATCCCGCCCAGCACAATGCCCAGCACCAGGCTCAAAACCACCCCCAGCAAACCAATGGAGAGGGAAATCCGGCCGCCATACAAGATGCGACTGAGCAGGTCCCGGCCCAGGCGGTCGGCGCCAAAGATCATCAGCGGCGGCGCGTCCGGATCATTGGCTCCAAAGAAATGCAGATTGGACGTGAAGTCGCCCACGACGGTGTACTCGATGCCCCGGACAAAGAACCGCAAAGGATAGGGAGTCTCCTCAATGGGAAAGAACTCATACCGGAATTTCTCCTGGTTGAGCACCTTTTCCAAACCGTAATAGTATGGCCCCATGAAACGGCGCTGGCCCGCTTCATTCATTCGGAACCAGCGAATCTTGACCGGGGGCGCTTCCTGATAGCTTTCGAAACGCGTCGAGGTGTCATAGGGGCTGAAGAACCCGGAGAAGATGGCCACAACATAGAGCAGGACCAGCAGCACCATCGCGACGATCGCCATGCGGTGCCGGCGGAAACGCCACCAGATCAATTCCCATTGACTGGCATAGTAGAAGCTGTCGTCCTGCTCCTTAATCTTCTCCGGCACCAGCGTGTCGGGGGCAGTGCCCGCGGTAACGTCCATGCGTAGTGTTCCCGATGGCGGGGCTAGCGGCTGGCCGCGCCTTCGTAGCGAATGCGCGGATCCAGCGCGGCGAGCAGAATGTCCGAGATCAATGTGCCGATCACGGTCAGCACGCTCAGAATCATGACAATGCTGCCCGCCAGGAACATGTCTTGGGCCAGAACCGCCCGCAGGAGCAACGGTCCCACGGTCTGCAGACCCAGTATGAGCGAGACCAGCACTTCGCCGGAGAAGATCGCGGGCAGGGTCCAGCCCACCGTGCTAATGACCGGGTTCATGGACATGCGCACGGGATACTTGAAGAGCAGGCGCGTCTCCGCCACCCCCTTGGCCCGGGCTGTAATCACATATTGACGCTTCAGTTCATCCAGCAAGTTGCCGCGCATTACCCGCATCAGGGCCCCCGTGGAACTGAGGCCCACGATCATGCATGGCAAGATCAAGTGCTTCAGCATGTCAACGAATTTTTCCGTGGACCACGGTTCGCCCATGTACTCGATGGAGTTGAGCCCCAGGGGCGAAAACTCCGTGATCTCGAAAATGTACCAGACCAATACCATGGCCAACAGGAAGCCGGGTGTAGCCAACCCCAGAAAGCCAAAGAAGGTAAAAACATAGTCCAGGATGGAGTACTGGTGGGTAGCTGAGTAGATGCCCAGGGAGACGGCCAATATCCACGAAATAATCAGGGCCAGGATGGCAATCAGGAGGGTCAAAGGCAGGCGTTCTGCCAGCAGCTCGTTGACCGTCTTGCCCCACTGGAAAGACCAGCCGAAATTGAAGCGCAGCAGAATACCTTCCATCCAATGGAAATACCGCTGCCACATCGGCCTGTCAAAACCATACATGGCAATCAATCGATCGGCTTCCTCTTCGTTTAGCTGCACGCCACTGGCGCGCAGATTTTCGATGTAATAGGTAACCCAGTTGCCCGGCGGCAACTCAATCAAGGCAAACGAGACCACCGAAATCAGCACCAGAATCGGCACCAGCATGATGGTGCGGCGGACGATGTAGGCAACCATGGTCAGGCAGACCGGGACACGAGCATGGAGTGGGGGAACCGGGAGGCTCGCAAAAAAACGGAGCAGTGCGGGGGCCAGGGCCTCCGCACTGCTCCCCATTGCAACGTTAGTGATCCTCGGGATTCACATAGAACAATTGTTCCATGGCGAAGTTCTGCGCGATGGCATACCCTGCGGTCGCCACGTTGTCCATATCCACCGACACGATCAGCGGATACTTCACGTTCTCAACGACGGTGATTTCGGGCAGATGCGCCCGATGCCAGGCATTGCCGTCCTCTTTGTACTGGTTGTACTCGTCGCCCCCGGAGACTGAACCCCAGCGCTCCTTGTCCAGTTCAAAGGAATCCAGGACCCATTGGGGAGGCTCCATGGCCATTGCACTGTCCGGGGATTGCGTCATGTATATCCACCAGGCATAGCCGGCACGTTGAATGGTATCGCTGGTCCAGTTGTTGTCCCAGCCCTGATCATGGGCCCAGAACACGGTGGCCTGCAGTTCGTTGTTGTTGCGTCGCTCGCTCCACAGCGAGGAATCCAGCTTCTTGACCGAAGCGTTGATACCCACGTCTTTCAGATACTCGCCGATCAGTTCCGACGCGGGTTCCAAATCCGGCGCGTGGGCGCCGTGCTCGATCAATATGGTAAAGGGCTCGCCGCCGGGGTACAGGCGAAAACCGTCATCTCCCCGCTGATCCAAACCGACCGCATCCAACAGATCGTTGGCCCGCTGCACATCCTGGATTGACAGTTCTTCTCCGACCGTATCCAACGGATACGTAGCATAGCCGAAATACAGGGACTCGATCATCTCGTCGCGGTCCACGGCCAGACTGACAGCCTGACGGAATCGGATATCACTGACGATGTCCCGCCAACTGGCGGCGTTGGAGTCGTCCTCGTCGTTGTAGGTCTGATTGATCCAGATGGAACTGGAGTCCACATGCATGTCCAGCAACTGATGCCGGTAACCGCCCGCGGGGCCGTTTTCCACATACAGCGGAATCTTGACCAGGCCGGTGCTTTCCCGCATGAAGTCGGCTTCGCCGACCAGGATGCCGGTGTTCACCATCTCCACATCCTCCACGAGCTTGGAAAGCAGGCGGTCGATATACGGCAATTGCTTTCCTTCCACATCCACCTTGTGGTAATAGGGATTCCGCTCGAAGACCAGCAGACCCGGCTCCGCGGCTTCCACGCGTTGCCACGGGGTCAGAACGGGCGACACAATGCATTTTTCCTGATTGACATGCCAACTCAGACAGTCCTGGTTGGTAAACACCTGGTGCCACTCGTCCTCCAGACCCATCTCGTCCAGCAGTGGCCGCAGGTCCTCCAGGGTCACATAGGCCGTGTGGAACTGCTGCAGGTAGTGGGCGGGGCGGACCAGCTCGGTCCAACCGTTCCAGGTCTCAATCGTGAGATTGCGCAGGAATCCGCCGTACGGCGCATCAAAGTCCACCTGGAAGGTGAAGTCGTCAATGATGGTCAGCGTCATGGGCGTAGCACCCGGCGTATTCCGGGTGCGGAAGCGCCTTGGATAGGTCGGAGTCAGTTCCGCGTTGCCGTAAATGTCATAGGCGACAAACGCCACATCCGCGGAAGTCACGGGTTCGCCATCGGACCACTTCAAACCTTCCCGCATGTGGAAGACGAAAGTCTGGTTCTCGTTGGAGACTTCGTAGCTGTGCAGGATATTACCGCGAATGCCCTGCACGCCCAGCCCGGGCGCAGACAGCAGCGGCTCGTTCATGCCGACGAAAATGTCGGGATTCCAGTCCGGGCGAAAATGGAGCGTACGCAGCGTACCGCCATACACACCGGGTTTCCAATCCACATGGTCCTCGGGCAGCAATACGCCCGGCCCGACTACAAAGGGCTCGTTGGGCAGGCGATCTTCCAGCGGTGGCAGTTCACCGGAGGTGACCCGCTCCCACAGGACCGGGGATTCCAGAGGATTGCCGGCCATGACATCTTCCGCCATTTCCTCTGTCATGGCCTCGGACTCCTCTGCCGCCGGGGGAGGGGCACCGCAGGCCGCCGCCAGCAAGGCCAGCAACAACGAGGCCAGCACGCCAAGTCGTAACATCATCCTCATCTCCTTCTCCATAGTATTATGCGAATTAAGAGGGTATCAACCAGCCGCGTTTATGCAACCTGGAACAACGATGTCAGCCAGCCCACAGCCCATACACACCGGGAAGCGGCCAACTGGAGGATAGTTAGGTTTTATTGCGGCCTGCGCCATTCTATATGGGACAGTGGACCAGGGCCAAAAAAGGTTTGCGGCCTGCAGCGGAATGGGGAGGGGGTGGTCGTCTGCCGACTGGCGTTCCCTGCCGCCGCGGCTCAGGCGTAGCAGGCGTGGGCCTCTGTCACCGAGCGCAGGGCCGGTAACGAAACCTCTACCCCCAAGCCCGGGGTCTGGAGCACCGGCACCGTGGAATGGGCGGACACTGCAAAGTCGGGATGGGCAATGTCCCGATGAAAGTACCGGGCCGACGCCGAAATGTCACCGGGCAGCTGGAAATTGGGCAGACTGGCCAACGCCACGTTGCAGGCGCGCCCCACATTGGTTTCCAGCATGCCACCACACCAGACCGGAATGCCGGCCTCCTGACACAGGTCGTGGATGGCCCGGGCCGCCGTCAGCCCCCCGACACGCCCCACCTTGATGTTGATGTTGCGGCACGCGTGAATGCGCAGGGCCCAGGCCGCATGCTGGGGAGAATGAATGCTCTCGTCCAGACAGAGGGGAGTCTGCAGATGCCGCTGCAGCTCCGCGTGCTCGACCATGTCTTCATAGTGCAACGGCTGTTCAATCAGCAGCAGACCCAGCCCGTCCATGGCCTGGAAGACAGGCAGATCCGCCAAGGTATAGGCGGAATTGGCATCCACCTGGAGCGGCAGGTCCGGCCACCGATGGCGAATCCGCTCCACCACCGCGATGTCCCAGCCCGGCTTGATCTTGAGTTTGACCCGTCGGTATCCCGCGTCCACATACGCGGCCACCCGGGCTTCCAGCTCGGCCAGTGTGGGTTCAATGCCGACACTGACCCCCACCGGCACCTCCGTACGCGTGCCGCCCAGCAGCCGCGCCAGGGACACCTCCTGCATCTGGCCCCACAGATCCCAGAGGGCATTCTCCAGGGCGGCCTTGGCCATGCTGTGGCCCCGCACGGGCTGGAAAAGCGCGCCGACAGCACCGGGACCGGGCAGTGCTGTCCGCAAGAGGCGGGGGATGAGGTAGTCCGCCAGAATGTGGCGGGCCGTACCCAGGGTTTCCGCGGAATACCAGGGTCCGGAACCGGCGACGCATTCGCCCCAGCCAGACAGCCCATGGGCATTGACGCGCACTAGGATGGAAGGACGGTGCGTTTCCCGTCGAAAGCTGGTTTCAAAGGGATGCACGTACTCCATGCGGATGGAGTGCAGTTCTATCGAATCGATCTGAAGGGACGGGATCTGAGACAAGGGTGGCTCCCTGGGTTGCCGTCAGGTTTCCATGCGAAGCATATCTAGGCCTCCGGCGGGGTCCGGTGCGCCGCATCATACAGCCAACACCACACCTGATGACCGGTCTGCAGACCGAGACAAGGCGGGTCCCGCTCCGTGCAGACGGACAAGGCCTCGTCACAACGGGGCTGGAAACGGCATCCGGACGGTACCTGCCGCAGATCCGGAGGCACTCCGGGGATGAACACCGGCATGGCGTCCGACTGCAGGCGGGGCATGCTGGCCAGCAGCCGCCGGGCATAGGGATGCGCCGGACTGCCCAGCACCTGCTCCGCGGTGCCCTGCTCTGCCAGCTCGCCGGCATATGCCACGGCAATCCGGTCACAAATGTCGCTGGCCAGCGCAATGTCATGGGTAATGAAGATGAGGGACAGACCGTCCTGCTTCAAGTCTTTCAGCAGATTCATGATCTGGGCCTGCACGCTCACGTCCAGGGCCGAGGTGGGTTCGTCCATAATCAGCAGACGGGGACTGAAGATCAAGGCCGCGGCGATCATCACACGCTGCTTCATGCCACCGCTCAATTCGTGGGGGTAGAGGTCATACACGCTGGCGGGCAATCCGACCCGGGCGAGCAAGGTCTCGGCCCTGGCACGCAGCTGTGACTTGCCCAGTCCGCCTCTGACCCGATGGGGCTCGATGATTTGCGATCCAATCCGCATCACGGGATTCAGCGCGTTCATGGCGCCCTGCGGCACCAGGGCCATGCGTTGCCATTTGACCTCCCGGTGAAAGCGATCGTCATCCAGGTCCGAGATCAGATCCCCTTCCAATCGAATCTGGCCACTGAAATGGGCGGTATTGGCGGGCAGTTGTCGCATGAGTGCATGGGCAGTGCTGGATTTGCCGCAACCGGACTCGCCCACGAGGCCCAGCGCCGTGCCGGGGGCTGCCAATTCGAAGGAAATGCCGTCGACCGCCCGCACAGTCCCCCGCGCATCCGTGTAGTGCAAATGCAGATTGTGAACTTCCAGGACTTTTGCCATGGGGTGTCTCTAGCGGCGTCGACTCGGCTGCAGGCGGGGATTGACCACCGGTTCTATGGCCAGTGAGATAAGCATGAAAGTCAAGGCCACCATGACGATCAGCAGGCCGGGAGGCACAATCCACCACCAATAGCCTACATATACGCCGCCGGTGCGAAATCCCGCTTCCAGAATCTGTCCCCAGGTGGGAATGGACGGATCCCCCAGCCCCAGAAAACTGAGCCCGGCTTCCGCCAGAATCGCGGCCGGTGCACTGAAGATAATCTGGGCCAGGAAGTACGGCATGATCTGCGGCAGGATATGCCGCCACATGACCCGGGCGCGGGAGGAGCCCAGACTCTGAATGGCGGCAATCAGCTGACTGGAGCGCATATGCAGGACCATGGAGCGTACCTGGATGGCCAGACCGGGCCAGCTGAAGGCTACCAGAATGATCATGATGACGGTCAAATTGGGGCCGATGATAAAGAGCAGGAAAATGAGCAGGGGCAACACGGGAATGTTGGCCACGATGTCGGACATCCGCTGAATCACCGTGTCCACGGTGCCGCCCAGATAGCCGCTGGTGATGCCCAGCGCCGTGCCCAGGAGAGTGGACGTCAGGGATACCACGATGCCGATCAGCAGGGCCACGGGCAGACCGAAGAGCAGGCCTTGCGCCAGGTCGCGTCCGATACTGTCTGTGCCCACGGCACCATAGGCATCCCCGCCCACCACGATCTGCACCATCCCCACGCGGTCCTCGGCGGCGCGGGTGGCAGTCTGAAAGAGAAACGTGTATTCGCCGAGCAGGGGCTCGAATGTGCCCGGGGTATCTCCCGGGATACCAAAGAGGATCTCCAGCACCTGATCCTTGAGCTGCGCCTCGTCCAGCTGCAGCGCATACTCCTCCGTCAAGAATTCCTGGATGAAGGTGATCACGCTCTCCTCGGCATTGATCTGAAAACGCAACGGCTCTGTCGCGTGGCGCATAAAGGGACCGGTTTCCCCTTCCCGCGGCGCTTTGATGGCATGGCGCAACAGGCTGATACGGGATTCATCCGGGCGGATCAGGGTCAGGCCCAGTAGCGGCGCCTGTTCGGCAAACTGTACATGGGACACTGTCAGGGACAGAAAGCTGGGCACCCCGGGCGTTTCCAACGCATACACGATGGGATAGCTCGCGAGGAGGGTGCGGCCCCGTTCCTCACTGGACGCGGGTTCCTCCCGGGTGGCCGACCAATGCGCCACGGACGCGTGGCCCTGCATGCGGGGCACCCACTCGGGCGGGGCCGCCTTGGGGTTGTCCACCCAGTGCACCGGATTGCTCCAGAAGCGCGCGCCGAACTCCTCGGGGAAAGTGACCACGACATACACGGAAACCAGCACCTGGGTCGTGAGCAGCAACAGCCCCAGCACCCCGATGGGGCTGGAGCGGAGGGCCTTCCAGACTTGGGCGATACGCATCAGTCAGCGTAGCTGACCCGGGGGTCCAGGAAGAAGTAAAGCACTTCCAGCAGCAGGCGGATCCCTACATAGATCAGGGTAAACATGAAGGTAAGGGCCACGATCACGTTCTCGTCCGGGGTGCCGGCCAACGCGTCGTAATACAGGCGGCCCATGCCCTGCCAGTGGAAGACTGTTTCAATCAGAATGGAGCCCGACAGGGACCCGGCCAGACCGAAGATGAGACCGGTCACGATGGGCGGGGCCGCCACGCGCAGGATATGCACATTGCGAACGCGGCGTTCCGGCAGGCCTTTGGTGCGGGCCATGGCCACAAAGTCTTCCTGCGCGATGTTCAGGGTAATGGTGCGCACGGCGTAGATGTACGGGCCCACGCTGACCAGTACCATGGACAGGACGGGCAGAATGGCGTGTTGCGCCATGTCCAGAAACCGCGGCCAGGGCTCGGTCGGGGGCGGAGTGCTGTACATGCCCCCGGACGGCAGGAGGCGCCAGTTCACGGAGAGCACCAGGATGAGCAGAATGCCGATCCACCAGGTGGGAATGGCATAGGTGATGGCGGCGAAGGCGGATATGCTGCGGTCGATCCAGGTGCCCGGACGCGTGGCGACAAAGAGTCCCAGACCCAGACCCAGCACAGCCACGATGACCAGGGAAGTGGTCATCAGGATCATGGTGCTGGGCAGCCGTTCCATGACGATATCGATGATGCGGCTGGAGCCGTCTGTGCTGCGAAGGGACCGGGCCTCACCCAGGTCCAGCCGCAGCACGCGGAATACGGTACCCGGCAGCCGGTAGTACCAAGGCGTATGCAGACCGTAAAATACTTCCAGTTCCTCTTTGCGGTCAGCCAAGGCCTGTTCCAGTTCCGCCGGATCGCGAATGGTTTCGGCCAGCGTGGTGCGTTCTGCCCGCATCTGTTCGCCCACCACAGCCGACAGAATGCGGTCCGAAAACCCCGTGAAACCCAGAGTCAGGACCAGCATCAGCAGAACCACGAAAAAGACACCCAGCAACGTGAGTGCACGCCAAGTCAGGGGGAGAAGTTGCCGCATGGCGCAAATTCGGTGCAAGCGTGTTGCCGGCCAGAGCGGCGTAGCGGGGCGCGCGCCGCTCTGGGCCCGGCCATGTACTGTACCGGCCCGGCGCGCCACGGCGCGCCGGGCCGGTGGTGGCAACCGTCACACCACATGCCACCGCGCGGGCTTGCGGGATTAGCCGAAACCCACATCCACCTCGATCTCCACCTGCCGCTCGGTGACCCGGGCCAGCTCGTCACTGTAGGCAGCCAGAGTCAGTTCCAGCAGGCCGAAGTCCAGTGCAGCAGTCTCTTCGGCGGACAGCACAATAGCAAACGTATTGGCGGCCACGGCTTCCGCACTGCCCGAGAACAGCACGGCTCCGCTTGAAGCATCCTTCAGGATGTACAGGACAGCGAGCACGCCGGGCCCGTCCAGCTCCAGGCGCACTTCGTATTCCTCACCCACCAGCAGATCTGCCATCTGGATGTCCTGGAAAGAGACCAGATCCGGTTCCCCCACATACAGGTCCGCCGGCGTAAAGGGATAATGCTCGTGCCGGAAGGCGGCCAGCTCGGCATATTGCGCCCCGGGGTCATACCGTTCCAGGTAGTAAGGCCCGTTGCCAATCACCATGTGGCCCTTCGCGGCAAACCAGTCCAGCAGGGCGGCGTAGGCTGCTGTCGCCTGTGTCACATCCACCAGCGGTGCCCGGGCGCCGGGCAAGGTGAGGGCGGCGTCCGGCATCTGTTCCTTGCGGGCCAGCTCCTGCACCACGCGGCGCACCAACCGGGCATCCCGGTCCAGCACCAGGCTGATCCAGGGCACCTTGAACCGGGCCGCGGTGGTGGCACTGAAGGCACCCCGACGCTGCGTAAACACCAGCTCGTCCAGGGCATACAGCAGTTCCCAGGGAGTGCCCACCCCGGAGGGTGTGGCATAGGCCGCGATGTAGTCCTCTTCGAAATGCCAGAAGTCCACGTACACCTCGATGCGATTCTCGTCCAGCACCCGGTAGCCCTTGACAGTGTCCCAGTAGGGCCGGCCCGTGGTGGCCATTACTGTCTCCACCAGCGCCTTGTTGGGATTCCAGGACAGGTCGATGCTGTGGTACAGCCCGTACACCACGTCGGCCATGGAGATGTCCCCGCCATGATGGAACGGGGCCTGAAAATACCGGGCATAGTCGTAGGTGACCTTGCTGTTGGCAGTAGTCCCGGCCGGGACCTTGACCCAGGCCCCGGCTTTGGCATCCCAGGTCATGGCGTCTTCCGGTACGGCCAGCGTGTCCTTGGGCCCCGCGGTCTCGATTTCGAAATCCAGGCGGAAGGGTTGCGGCTTGCCGGAGAAGGGATGATTCCACAGGGCCGGATCCTGCAGATGCCGCCAGATGTCCGATGTATAGACATCGCCGATGCCCCCCACCGGGTTCCAGGTAGACCGTTCTGTCCACACCCAGAGGTTGCCTACCGTGAGTTCCGTGTGGTCCGGCTTGTACGCGGCCCGCAGGGACCACAGGCCCCGGGGACCCGCGGCCAGGTCGTGGGTGATGCCCTGCACTTCCGGTTGCACCGGATAGGTGTTTAGAATGGTGGCGACCCAGATACGCACACTTTCGTCCAGGCCCAGACGCGTCATGCGACGATACAGATCGTCGCGTTCGGCCTGATCCTGAAAGTCGCCTTGAAACAGCTGGCGGCCCAGCGTGTCCAGTTCGTCGTGCTCGTACTGCCAGTAACCCACTTCCCGCCAACCGGGCATGTTGCCTTGCCAGGGAGCATAATAGGCATTGATGCCGCTGTAGTCATACCGTTGCGGCGCGCCGCGCCCCCAGCCTTCGGTGTACAAGTGCCACTGGAAATCCTGCGGATTGGTGGTATAGACCGTCTGGATGGCCGGCGCGAAAGGCTGATAGGAAGTGGCCACGCGAAAGCCGGCTTCCTGCAAGGCGTTCTGCACCAGATTGCCCACCGCCCGCCGTTCGTCCTCGACCCGGACAATGAATTTCAGGGTGACCGGTCGACCGTTGAAATGCCAGAGGTTATCCACCCATTCGGCCCCTGCGCCCTCCATGGCCGTCGCAATCTCGCCGCGGGCATATTCCGGATCATACGCGATGCTCAGTTCGTTGACCTGATTGAAGATGGTCAGATAATCGTAATCCGTGGGACTGACGTTGGTCAGCATGGGCACGGCCTGACCCTGGTAGATCTCCCGCGCCACGAATTCCCGATCCACGAGAAACTGCAAAGCCTGGCGCACGGCAGGCAGGGACAACGGATTCAACTGTCCTTCGGGGGCTGGCGCGGGATTGAGAATCAGGGAGATGGTCGTGGCCGGCGATTCGAACAGACGCACCGCCTCGTCGCGCAACTCTTTGGCGGCCGTGATCTTGAGGTTGTAATAGTAGAGGTCCATTTCCCCGGCCAACAGGTCCAGGGGAGCCCGATCCACGTCGAACGCCCGGAAAATCAAGGTGTCGACGGCCGGGCCGGGCCGATCATGGGGCGCTACATAGGCCACGGCATCGGCTTCCGCCGGGTCTTGGGCCCATGTCGTACCGGATAGAGCCAAAAGGAGCAGCAGGGTCAGGGCCCAGACCCTGCCCCCCCTGTGCCGGATGATCTTCATAGTGTCTCTGTACTCCATTGCCGGCGCAGGCCGGCGCTTGGGCTCCGGCGTCCCCGGGGGCGCCGGTCAGGATGGTACCTATTGCTGCAACAATTCCTGCAGCTGATCCAGAATGGTCTTGATGTTGTCAAACCCGAATTCCATATAGAAAGAAGTGGAGGCAAAGTTGCCCGAGCCGTCCACCAGGGTGACGGCGTGGGCCCCCTCTCCGGAAATGGGCACGAAGACGTTGGCCGTCATGCGGCCCAGTTCATCGGTCCGCCCGGAGGAAACTTCGGTGCCGCCGACCAGCAGGAAGTAATTGATCAGCGGCTGGAAGCCATGCCCTTGTACCGTGATGCGTTCCCCGGCGGGGCCGGCATTGGGACTCACGAAAATCTCCGGGGCGGGAATGGACCGTTGCCGGGTGAAACCAATCTTCTGATTGAAACCGCCATATTCGCCCAGCCGGGTGTCGGCCCACACCATGTAAGCCTCGTCCTCGACCGCGGCAATGGAAAAGTAGTCGCCAATGAACAGCCCGTTGGGGAAACCCTTGTTGGGGTTGGAGGGAAAGTCCGTGACCCGGGTGTCGCCGACGCGCAGATCCAGTTCCGGCAGTTCAAAGCCCCACGTCTGCCCTTGATCGTCGGAACGCGTGTAGTAGATGTGATACCGCGTCTCCACCGGATCGTCCCGCATGTCGCCCCACATGACATGGATCACGCCATCTGGCCCCACGTCCACCGCCGGGAAGAACTGCAGCGCCGTGCCGTCGTCGTAATTCAGCTGTTTGGGCTGGGACCAGCGATTGCCACCGTCCAGTGACCGGATGAAGAAAACATCACCTTCATCCGTTTCGTTGTCGGGCGGAATGGCCACATAGACGATGTAAATCTCGTCATTGGGGCCGACCACCATCTTGGGAAAGACGGAGGCCCAGTAACGAAAATATGCATTGCGGGGCCGGAAGCCCGGTTCCAGGAAACTGGCAATGCGCTTGGGCGTGCTGAAACTCGCGCCCCCATCCTCGGATTTGGCCAGGTAGAACTCCCCCAGACCCTTCTGGCTCTCGTCGTCCGTGCTGTCCAGCCAGGTGACAAAGAGGTGGCCTTGGGAGTTCACGACCGGCACAGGGCCCTGTACCACGCGCTTGGTGCCAATGGCGTTGGACTGGCCTTCCGTTTCGCTGATTTCACCATAGGAGCGGCGCACCGTGGGCCCGGCCGCCACCGGGTCCGACCAGGTATGGCCTGCATCTATGGAAAAGACCACAAACGGCGTGGTGTCGACCTGGGGAGAGCCCAGGGTGGCGACCTCGCCGATATAGAAGACCTCGTAGGACGTATTGAACTCCACGTAGGTGACATAGATCACTTCCGTGTCCTCAATGGTGGGATGCGGGCCCACCGTCATCCAGGGCTTGTCCAGAAAGCCCAGCGAGATCTTGCCGCGCAGACGGCCCGTCAGGTCTTCCTCCAGCTCGACTTCCACTTTGCTGCGGGCGGCCGAAACGGGTTCCAGCCATTCATAGCCGCCATCCACCGACTTGGCCACGGAGATGCTGGAGACCAATGCAAACCCCACGGCGTTCCCTACCGTGTATTCCTTGACGCCGATGGAGATGGACCCCATGTACACATTGCCTTCGCTGTCAAATTCGACCACCGGATCGCCGCCGGAGACTCGATCCTTGCGCAGATACTTGACTTGCCGTGGGCCATCCCAGGACGCACCCCCGTCGATCGAGACATACGAGGTGTTGTTGGGAAAGTTGTAGTCGATGGTACCCAACACGATATGGTCCGGATCGTTGGGGTTAACGGCAATTTCCGGTTCTGTCTGCAAGGGGGAATTGCTAAAGTCCCGCGTAATCAGCAGATCACGGCTGAAGGCCGGTGCCGGATCCCGATATGGAACCAGGACCCCCAGACCGGACCCCTGCAGCTGGGCGGGGTTGTCGGCATTCAGCCCGGTGACCGTGCCGGCCACATCCTGACGGGTCAGGGTATTCCAGCCCGGACGATCCATCCAGGCCCGATTGTCTATCCCGTGGGCCATAAGCCAGGCAGGACCGGATATGATGTCCGCGATGGGCGCCGAGAGGTTCTGGATGTTTTCGGGATTCTTGGAAACCTTGCCGCGTTCGGGCAAGGTCGGAGCGGGCTCCGCTTCCAGCGCGGCCACTGGCTGCACACCGAGCGCCAATCCCATCAGGGCCACGAGGAAATATAAAAAGATCTTGCTGTTGCGCTTCATGTCTTCTCCTAACCGGATTGAGCAAGCGAATTGCCAAAGTAACTGTCGGCGCCGGGTCCTCACGGGGCCGCCGCGCGCCACAAGCCTGCGCCAGGGAGCCGCACTGCGGGGAACAAGGCGCAATTATACGGCAATGCAGGCCCTGGATTTCCCGGAAAGCGACCTTCCCAATATAAAGGAATCCTAAAGACTGCCCGCGGCAAGCGGTCCCGGATGCTCCCCACCGCAACCGGTATGGATCCCGGAGCGGGATCTGCGGGGGCGGGTTCAGGCATACAGATGACAGGCCACCCAGTGATCGGGTTCGCGTTCTTCCAGATGCACATCGTGCAGAGAGCAGGTGTTCTCCATCCTCTGGCTGCAGCGCGGGTGAAAGGCACAGCCGGACGGTACCTGGATGGGGTTGGGCGGTTCGCCGGGCAGCGTGGGCCGCGGTGCCAGACGATTGGTCGGGTCAGGTTCGGGCACGGCTTCAATCAGGGCCTGCGTGTAGGGATGCAGCGGGTTGTCCACAATCCGGTCTGCCGGCCCCAGCTCCACGATACGGCCCAGATACATCACTGCGATACGCTGGGCACTGTGTCGGGCCGTGGCAATGTCATGGGTGATGTATAACATGGCCACATTCCGTTCCGCTTGCAGCTGCCGCAGCAGGTACAGGATTTCCGCCCGGCTGGACGCGTCCACCATGGAGACCGGCTCATCGGCAAACAGGAACTCCGGCTGCAAAATGAGCGCCCGGGCAATCCCCAGCCGCTGGCGCTGCCCGCCCGAGATCATGTGGGGATAGGAGGCCGCCACTTCCTGGGCTGGATTCAAACGCACATCGCGCAAGGCCTGGTAGATCCGATCCTGCCGTTCCTGGGCCGTGCCAATCCGGTGGATTTCCAAGGGTTCGGCCAGGGTTTCATACAGGGTCATGTAAGGATCCAGCGTGGCGAAGGGATCCTGGAAAACGGTTTGTGCCTGGCGCGTGAAGGCCTTGCGGGCTGGGCCCTTGAGCAGCGCCAGGTCCTGGCCCGCAAAGAGTACCCGCCCGCGCATAGGCCGCAACTGGCCCATGGCCGTACGCCCCAAGGTGGTCTTGCCGCTGCCGGATTCGCCCACGGCAGCAACCGTCTCCCCGCGTCGGATCTGCAGCGTGATGCCCCGAATCGCCTGGACCTGGGAGAACTTGACGAACCCGGTGCGCACTTCAAAGCCAACATGGATATCCTCCATCGCGAGCAAGGCCTGTCCGGCCGCGGGCGGAGACTCGACTCCAGGCGTAAGGGAAAGGGACTGGACTGTCATGGGATATCGCACAATTGGATCGTCCCTGGCCACAGAGCACCAGGGGATCAGGCTTCATCTTATAATGCTCCGTGGCACGGAGCCGGTACTGCCCGGCAGGGCGGGGGAACCCCGTTCGACACGGGTAGGTGTGGCGGCCTTGTCCGCCCAGCATTTCACAGAATGTTAATGCAAAAGTCCCGGATGTCTGCCTACACTTATGACGTGACAAGCCCATTGCGGGCCTTTTTGGTCCCCTTGCGTGACCCCAAACGGAGCTCCAGACCTATGCCAGTATTTGCCCCGCCCCGGTGTCCCTGCCAGAATTCCAGCCCCCGTACCGGCCCCGGCCGGCGCCGCGGCCCGGCCGCAGGCATTCTGGTGTTGCTGACTCTGATCCTGTCGGGCTGTGCCGGTTTTGTAGTCCCACCCGCCACAGAGGCCGCGGCCACCGGGGCCCGGTCCGAGATGGCGGATCCGGTCCAGGCCGCGGCCCTCACGGCAGAAGCCACCGCCCTCTTCAAGCAATCCCGGTTTCCGGAAGCCGAGGAGAAATTTCTGGAAGCTCTGGCGGCCGATCCCCATCATATCCCGGCGTTAACCGGCATTTCCGATTTCTACACCTACGCACCCGAGCACTGGCAGGAGGCGCTCGCGTACGCCGAGCAGGCTTTTGTCCTGGCCCCGGAGGACGCCACGGTGCTGGCACACCTGACCTGGGCGCAACAGCTGGCCCATCGTTTCGAGGATGCCATTGATATGGCGGATGCCGCGATCGCCGCGGACCCGGACAGTGCGCTGGTCCAGGCGGCTCATGCCGACATGGCGCTCAGCCTCTATGAACCGGAAAGAGCCCTGTTCCACGTCAACCGGGCGCTGGAAATCGAGCCGGACAGTGCCTTGGCGCATGTGCTGCTCAGCCTGATCCAGGAATCCCTGCACGACTGGCCGGCATCCGAAGAAGCCGCGGCCCGAGCCGTGGAGTTGGAGCCGGACTTCCATTTGTGGAAGATCGTGTTGGGCCGCCGGACCTTCGACCTGGATGGTGACCCAATTGCCGCCCTGGAGATCGCGGCGCCGGCGATTGCGACCTTGCCCCACCATCCCTTTGTCCTGGGCTTTGAAGTCGACATGGCAGTGGAGCTCAATGAATGGGACAAAGCGATCGCCGGCTGCGCCCAAATGGCCGCCATCGGTACGCCGGAAACCCCGTATCCGGACGGTTTTACCTGCCAAGCCAACGTATCCATGCTGATGGAAGACTACGAGACCGCCCGGAAGTACCAGGACCAGGCCGAGGCGGTTGCCTGGGATGACCGTTTTGACATCTCCATGACCCGCATGTTCCTCCTCAACAATGCCGAGCAATGCCAGGAGAGTCGGGCCATTGCCCAGAAATGGCTGGATGCCCGGCCCTACAGCATGGCGGCCCAACGCATGATGGGAGTGGGTTTCATGTGCTCCGACGATTGGGAAGAAGCCATTCCCTTCCTGCAGCGGGTGAACACCCAGTTGCCCACCTCCGTCACGGACGCGCGGCTGCTGGCCATTTCCTATGCCCGCAACGAAATGAAGTCGGAAGCCACCAGGACGCTCGCCGATATCCGGCATCTGGCCTTCAATGACCCGCTCTATTATCAGGCCCAGTATGAACTGAATTTCATTCTGGGGGATCTGGACGCCTCCATCGACAACGCGCAGCGATGGTCCATCTTCCGGCCCTACAGTTCCGATGCCAACGAGGCTGTGGCGTTCGCGCATCTGTACAACGGGGACCTGGACGCCGCCCGCAAAGCCGCCGAAAATGCCTTTGAAAAGGGTTCCACATCGTCGACCGTGATGAGCATTCTGGGGTACTCCCACCTGGTGCGGGGAGAAATCGAGGAGGCGGAGGCCAAGTTGCTCGATTCCGTCGGCAAAGACCCGGACATGTACTTGACCCAGTATTCCCTGTCCCAGCTGTACCTGTATACCAACCGTTGCGAGGAAAGCGAGCCCCATGTAGCATGGCTGGCGGAGCAGGCGGACACGGCGGAGGAAAAACTGGACATCAACCAGGGTCTGACCACATGCTACGGCCGCCGCAGCACCGCTGCAGAGAGGCAAGCGGAACGGGTGACGGCCGACTTTGTGCAAGAACAGGTGCAGGCGGAATTCACGGAACAGGAAATCGGGCTGCGCTTCTTTCAAGTCATGGAACGCGCGAACCAAAAGGCGCTGGTAGTCCTGATGTCCAGCGCCGAGAACCCGAACAGTGTTGAGTTCCAGCGCGAAGAGATTGGGGCCAGCATGTTTGTCTCGGCCTTTCTGCCCATTATGGAGAGTCGCCCCGAGGCGCTGATCATGGTATCCGAGCACGAGGGGCAACGGATTGCCATGATTGTGGTGGAGACCACCAATGCCGTCCGCTGGCTCAACGAGCAGATCACCAACGAGGAGTTCATAGGCTCCTGGCGCCGCGAGGATGCCGCCAACCTGCCGAGCGACATCTTTGCCGATCTGGATGAAGAGTAGCGGCCGGACCGGCCCAGTCCAGCTGTCGGGTTTGGCCCCGTCTACCGGAAATTGACCTGCTGGCCAGTTTGGGCGCTGGTCAGCAGGCCCTCCATCATTCTCTGCACCTCCAGACCGTGCTGCAGCGGGGCACGGCACTCTGTGCTGTCCAGAATGCAGGCCACGAAGTGGTCCGCAATATTCTGCCAGGCGGTACGGTCGTCCTCGGGCATCTCCACTGCCACATTGCGCAGATCGCCCTGAACGGTCTGGAAAACTGTCAAGGGGTGCAGAGTGGCACCCGCCGCAGTGCCAAAGAGTTCGATTTGCAATTCAGGCTGCTGATGGCTGGCCCAGAAACTCTCGATGATGAGGCCTGCGCCGTTGGCAAAGCGGATGAGCCCCCCGCCGTAATCGTCCGTAGCATACTGGCGCCAATATGCCGGCGTCAACTCCGGGCCCGGGCCAAAATACCCTTCGCCCCGGGGGCCAAACCGGGCTCCGGCCACGCCGGCTACCGAGACCGGAGCGGGCAGTCCCAGAATCCACCAGGCCGCATCCAGATAGTGGACGCCCATGTCCCGGAATGCGCCCCCGCCCTTTTGGATAAAGCCCGCATTCCAGTTGGGGATACCGCGCCGGCGAATACTGCGCGCCTTGGCGTAGTAGATTTCGCCGAAGGCACCGGCCTGGGCCAGGCAGCCCAGATACTGTACCTGCGGGGCGAAACGGGTGGAGAGCGACATCATGTTGACCACCCCGGCGGCTTCCGCGGCCCCCACCAGCTCCGCCGCCGGTTCCACGGCATCTGCCAGGGGTTTGGTGACCAGGACATGTTTGGCATGGCGCACCGCCTCCAGGGCCACCGGCACATGCCACTGGTTGGGGGTGCCCACGAAAACGGCATCCACCTCGGAATGGGCGCACATTTCCTTGTAGTCCGTGAAACGCAATGGCGGGTTCTCGGGCAGCTGCACTGCCAGCTCTGCCATGCGCTCCGGCAGCAGATCGCAGAGCGCGATCACCTGGCAACGGGGATTGCGGGCCAACGCCAGGGCATTGGGACGACCAATGCCCATGCCCACGATTCCAACTCGGACCTCTTGCATGACGCCACCTTAATTTATTTGCCAACCGGAGAAGAATACAACCAAATGAGATTTTGCCTTAGAATGGCACGGATCCACCAAGCATCCGTCGCGTGCTGCAGACCGAAAACGACTGGCCGGCCACCGCTGCCATCCACTCGCCAATTTGGGTCGTAACCCACATCCGCTGTCCATGTATACCCAGCCTTTGCGCATCCACATGTGGTCCGGCCCGCGCAATGTCTCGACAGCCACCATGTATGCCTTTCGACAGCGGTCGGATACCCAGGTGCTGGACGAACCGCTGTATGCCAGTTACCTGACCCAGGTAGATGTGGACCATCCGGGTCGGGAAGAAGTCATGGCATCCCAGCAGGCCGATGGCAACGCGGTCATCCACGGCTTGCTGCACGACGCGTGTCCCAAACCTGTCCTGTTCGTGAAACACATGGCACATCATCTGGTGGGAGTGTCCTGGGATTTCCTGATCCAGGACCGGCACTTCCTGCTGGTGCGGGATCCCAAGGCCATGGTGCTTTCCCTGGGCAAAGTGCTCAAGCACCCCACGGTGGCCGACACCGGACTGGCCGTGCAGGAGAAAATATTGCGGAAACTGCAGGAATTCGGACACGACCCGCTGGTGGTCGATGCGCGGGAACTCCTGCGGAATCCCCGTTCCGTGCTGGTGCAGCTCTGTGGGCAGTTGGGCATTCCCTTTGAAGCCGCGATGCTGACGTGGCCGGCGGGGCCCAAACCCGAAGACGGCGTCTGGGCCAAGTACTGGTATGCCAGTTCGCATCACTCTACCGGCTTCCGCCCGTTTCAGCCGCCTGCCGCAGAAGTGCCCGTACACCTGCAACCGCTCCTGGCGGAATGTCTGCCCTACTATGAGGCGTTGAGCCGCTACACTATCCAGGCCTGATCTGAAAACCGATGACTACAGAACCGGTGCTGCCCGATCCGCGCAACGCGGAGATCCTCATTCACGTGGGGGGAGAACTGCTGCCGCGGGCGGAGGCCAAAGTTTCCGTCTTTGACAGCACGGTGCAAGGCGGGGACGCGGTCTGGGAAGGACTTCGGATCTACAACGGCCGGATATTTCAGCTGGAGGCCCATCTGGACCGCCTGATCGGGTCCGCCAAGGCCCTGTGCTTTGCCGACATTCCTGACCGGGCCGATATCAAGCAGGCCCTGTTCAAGACACTGGCGGCAAACGGGATGCGGGACGGAGTGCATGTGCGTCTGACCCTGTCGCGGGGCCGGAAGGTGACGTCTGGCATGGACATCCGGCTGAATCAGTACGGCAGTTGCCTGATTGTGCTGGCAGAGTGGAAAGCACCGGTCTACAGTCGCGATGGCATCCGGCTGATTACCTCTGCCTGGCGCCGCAACTCGCCGCAATGCATCGATTCCAAAATCCATCACAACAACCTGATCAACAACATCCTGGCCAAAATCGAGGCGAATGTCGCCGGAGTGGACGATGCCGTGATGCTGGACCTGGAAGGCTATCTGGCGGAAACCAATGCCACGAACATATTCCTGGTCAGGCAGGGGAGTCTGCTGACTCCCCACGCCGACTATTGCCTGCCGGGTATCACACGGGGCGTGGTTCTGGAGATGGCCCACGCGCATGGCTATGCGGCCCATGTGCAACGGCTGTCCCTCAGCGAGGTCTACGCGGCAGAGGAATGTTTTACCACCGGCACCATGGGCGAACTCACGCCGGTCCTTGAAGTCGATGGCCGGACCATCGGCTCCGGCAGTCCGGGCCCGGTTACGCAGGAATTGCAAGCCCTGTACGATCAGCTGACCGCGCGCTCGGGGGAGCCGTTGCCTTTCTGAATTCCGGGCCGGCATCATGGGCCTTGGCCCCGCGGGCCGTTCATACAGGGATGTGTGGTGGCAGTCCGGCAGGCTGTGATCATCAGCCCTATCGCATCCGGCTCGCCCCTCCCTGTCGAGCCGCAACACGCAAGAGAGCAACTGCAACGCCCCACGCTGTCGTGACAACCCGCGGGAGGTCGACAGGCCGGTCAGAGCCGGCACTCGGGCGTCGGAGACGCGCGCAAGGTTTCATCCCGGGCACCCGTACGGGCAGTATCCAAACAGGCTGATCACGATCCGGTTTCACCCGTTCTGCATTGGCCGGATCGGACGGCACAAAATGAAGCACTGCTCATAGGCAAACTGGCTCGTCAAGACACCGGTGAAGATCACGGTGGTCATCTCTGCGTGCTGCAGGGCCGCGGTTGCCATGGAACGCGATCGGATACCCGTCAAGGGCTTGCGATGGCCGACCGACCAACCCGAGCGATGGGCATGCGGACTCTCCGGCGCGCACATACCTGTGGATCATGTCACGTTTGCGCTATGGGGCCACCGCCTGCCGTCATTTGGGGTTGTCGAGTCGGTCGTCGGCCCCACTGCCAGGCGTAGCGCGCAGGAGAGTTTGAGAGCGATCCATCCTGATATACCATTGGCACAAGAGTTCTCCCGGGAGACAATCCATGAAAATCCTTGTCACTGGCATCAGCGGTACGATCGGCAGCTTTCTGGCTCCCGAACTGGGCCGCGACCACGAAGTGTATGGCGTGGATCTGCGCCCGTCGGCATGGCCCCATGCAACCCAGGTCGATCTCTGCGCGCCGGACGCGCTGCCGCCCGTTTTTGAAGGCATGGACGTGGTCATCCATCTGGCCGCCGACCCACGGCACGAGGTGGAGATCGGATGGGATGTGCTGACGAATCCCAATCTGATTGCCACGGCCCGCATGTACGATGCGGCACACGCCGCCGGCGTGCGCCGGGTCATCTTTGCCAGTTCCATGCACGCCATGGGGGGCTATGAGTTCGACGAGCCGTACCTGTCCATCGTATCCGGCCGCCTGGATGACCTGGATCCGGCGAGCGTCGCACTGGTCAAAGGGGATGATCCGGCCCGGCCGGACAGCCGCTATGGTGCCACCAAAATCTTTGGCGAGTCCCTGGGGCGCTACTACACCGAGGGAGGCAACATAGACCGCCCTGACCAGCGTCCCATGGAGGTCATCTGTGTCCGTCTCGGCACACTGCCCCCCTCCAATCGCCCCGGACGCGACTATCGATCGCTGGTGAGTTGGTTTAGCCATCGCGATGCGGCGGGCTTTTTTCGGGCCTGTGTGGAACGCCCCAACATAAACTACGAAATCTTTTACGGCGCGTCCCACAATACATGGAAGATCTATGACACACCCTATGCCTGGGAGCGGTTGGATTTCGTCCCCTCCGACACCGCGGATGATCACTGGCGCAGGGGATAAGGGATGAAAGTGCGCACCGCGATGGGGCGGCGTCGTGCAGTTTGCCCACCACCGTGGCCGGCGACATGGATTGACGGGGGCTATATGACGTAACGACCCGCCGGTATACGCCATGCTGAACACGCAATGACCTGCAGGAGGACACCTGATTATGACAGTGGGATATGGCGATTTTCGTTACGAACTGGATGATTCCTGGCCCACCGTGCCGGAAGGGTGGTCACTGGGTTCGGTACCTGACCTGGCGATCGATTCACGGGACCGGGTGTTTGTTTTCTGCCGTCACAAACATCCCGTGATTGCGTTTGAGGCGGAGACCGGCAAGTTCATTACCTCTTGGGGGGAGGGTGAAATTACCGAACCGCATGGCATCTTTATCGACGCCGACGACTATGTATGGATCACCGACCGGCAGGAGCATGTGGTCACCAAGCACACGCAGCATGGTGCGAAGCTGCTGGAACTGGGGCGCCGCGGCTGGGCCATGATGACGGTGACGCCCTATGGCACGACCCTGGATCCGCCGTTCAACATGCCAGCCGGGGTGGCGATCGCCCAGGACGGCGCCATCTTTGCCGCTGACGGCTATGGGAACCGCCAGGTCCATCGCTTCTCCCCCGAGGGCGAGCTGGAGCTTTCCTGGGGCACGTCCGGGACAGAACCGGGACAGTTCGCCCTGGTGCACAATATCGGTATCGACACGCAGGGCCGGGTTCTGATCTGCGATCGGGAGTCGAGCCGCATCCAAATCTTTGATCGGGACGGACAGTTCATGGAGATGTGGGACGATGTGAACGGACCCGGCGATGTCTACTGCAGCCCCGATCAACTGGTCTATGTCGCCGAACAGGGCGGTTCGCTGGGCAAAGGTCCAGCCCCGATCGGAGTCTCAATCTTCCGTGAAACGGGCGAACTGGTGGGCCGCTTCCGGGGGCCGGAGACCGGCCTGCGCATGCCGCACGGCATCTGGTGCGATTCACACGGCAACGTCTTTGTCGCCGAACTGGGCAACCAAGGCAACCGCGCGCGCAAGTTTGTCAAAATCTAGCCATGCGCAGGACCGCCGCGGCCGGTCCACAGGCCGCAGAAACCGTCTCCCGGCGCGGCGTGGAGGATCAGGCCAAAGAGGTGCCAAGCCGTCCGGTGACACATGCAGAGCCAACGGGGTGATGTGTCTGCCACTTGTCGTGTCGGGCTTTGCGCGCGGGCGCAAAGCGATCAGGGGACGGGCTACATAGCGCTTGGGTCCGGAATGGGACGAAGTCGGGGAGAGTGCGGAAGAATCGGGCTCTGTTACAGGCTACCTCCGTGGCAGGCAAGGGAGGCTGGGCACATTGTCAAGGCTGCGGTTGTGTCGAAGATGCCATGATGCAGGACCGGAAAGGCTAGCTGGCGGAAACCAACGCCACGACCGTGTTCCTGGTCACGCCGGCGGGTGGGCTGACTACTGTCTACCGGGCCTCACGCGCGCAGCAGTTCCGGAGACGGTCCACGCGTACGGCCATGCGGTCCGGGAGCAATGGCTGTTCCTCAGCCAGGTCTACGCGGTGGAGGAATGTTGCACCACCGGCACCATGGGTGAACCCACGCCGGTCCTTGAAATCGATGGCCGGACTGCCGGCACGGCAAGCCTTGCATGACCCACTGACCGCGCGCATACTGTCGTGATCGAGGATCTGCGGATCACAGCCTGACGCGCGCGGTCCGGGACACGGCGGCACAACCCGGCCACACAAGGTCCAGGCGGGCTTGAACCGCAGTATTCTGGCCATCGGCGGAGGGCGACCGACCTGCACTTGATCAGGTACCCAGGTACCGACCGCCCACACCAGCCCAATCTGCAGCCGCTGCGGCCACGTGGGTCCAGCCAGCCGCTGCACACAAGTCCGGTTTCCGGGTGTCGCGTGTGGCTTTCACGTCAGCGCCGATCACAATGCGGCCATGAATATCCTGGAAAGATACGATCTTTCTGTGGCCCACGGGTGAACCCCCATCCCTTGGGGGAGGCCGGCCCGAGTGCCAGACCGAACTTGCGCCCACGGCATCTGCTACGTGCTGCGTCCTAGCTGGCAGGGGAAGGCCCGGTGCTGAGGGATGGACCACTTCCGGCGCATCCTGGTGCGTTGGGACCAGTACCGCGCCCCCTACATCGCGCCTGACTGCCTCTCGCCGGTACCCTCATTGCATTCCGCGTCGCCAGCTTGTTTAGGATAAGCTCTTGGGTATACAAGGCCCAAGGAAAGGAGCAAAGACTTTGGCCCATCCCTACTATCCCTACAGAGATGTGTTCTGGAAGGGACTGTCCCTCTATTTCCAGGGGTTGCGTGCCTTTGTGGTGGCTCGCCTGCAAAAGAAAGTTGGCATCGGGGCCAAAAACCTGGTCCTGCAGTCTCTCCGCGGCGACGGCAAGATGGTCTTTGAAGACCATCTTGCAACTTCCGGAGACAATTGGCAGGCTGCCCTCGATATTGTGCATCTGTCACCGATCATACATGCCAATTGGTCAGACTTGTTCAGTCTTGAGTTCCAGGGCGGCGAGCCCATTCCAAGGCATGTTTCCAAGCTCGCGCAGGCCCGCAATCTCTACGCCCACGATCTCACTGGCGACATGAATCGTGCTTATGTAAAGAATTGCCTGGATTTGATGAGCAAGGTACTGCAGGCCATTGGGCGCAGCGATCTGCACTCCCAGATTCAGGAGGTCTACGCACAGCTGGGAGGATCCCGGATCAAGGAAGATCAAGACCTGTTGCAAGTGACCATCGACCCGCTTGCGTTGAACCGGTTGCTGGACGAGTGGTATTGGAATTTGCCGAAACCGCAATTCCATATATCCATTGATGCCCTTTGGCAGGGAATGGACAGGGGTCATCGCAAAAGCCGAGCCGGTCTGCAACGGCGACAGGAACTGGAAGACAGTCTGGCCTTGGGAATCGCCAACCGCGTGTTTGGCCGGGCCGAGGGCTATGAACCCCAAACCGGCCAATACGTGGACCTCACTTTAGGCCTGAACAATCCCCTGGCCGTGTACCTGAAAGCACTGGTGACTGGCAAAACGCTGATTGTCCATGCAGACTGGGCAGCACTGCATTTGGACGGTCGCGAGTCTCTGTACGGCTGACGGTTACCGACAAACCGGGAGATTGCAGCGTAAATTTCGTTGCACCATTGCATAGTCGGCGGCTTCGGGACGGGAGTAGCACTCACATGCCGGACCGAGGAGCCGGTTTCCGGGCCATATCCTGTCTTGAAGTGGGTATGCGCGAGGGCCTAGGAGCCTGTGTGCAAAGAGTCATACCCAGCGGCGGAGCCGGGTAGGACATGGCTCAGTGGCACGCAGCGTGCCGTCCCCGTGTATACCGTGCAAGGGAGATGGTGTGCCGACCCGGAGCCCGCAGGGTGCCTGTCCGCCGCTGCACCTGGATCCCGGTCCGGAACGGAAATCATGGGGTCAACGGGCGCTGCCGGGTTACCATGACGGGAGACCAGAAGGGGCATGAGGGACCGACAGCTCCCTCCGTGACGCGCTTCATCATTAGGCCCAATGGTGGACACAGCCAATTTTGAGCCACAGCAGTGTCGTCCAACCAGCTGCAGCAATGGCAAATCTCACGCTATCCCCTGGGGCTCTGGCCAGACCAGGTTAGGCGATATCTTGCACACAGTGGAAGCCGCTGGTGCTGCAGCGGTCGAGTCCGGGGTGCATCAGCAGCATTTTCTCGGGGCAGTCGTTGGGCTGCGCGCCGCTGGCATTGTAGTAAAAGATGCTGCCTCCCACCTTGAGATAACTGCCGCCACGAATGATGGCGTAGCGGGTATGACCATCGTCCCGTTCGCTTTCGGTTCACTCCCACACATTGCCGACCATGTCCAGACATCCGCCCCTGCTGACACCGCTTGGGCCCCGATCTGCCGGCATGGCATTGACCGATCCACTGTTGCACAAGGAGGGGGCGAAGCGATTGCCCCAGGGCCATAGGGAAGATCCTGCTGCGCGCTGCCACTTTTCCTTACGCGGCAAGCGTATGCACGCCCAGCGTGCATACGCACGAGCGTCATCCCGGGTCTACCCATACCACCGGATGTCGCTCCTGTCCCGGCGGCACCGCCCAACTTCAGGGTTCCTGCTCCCCGGCCTGCCAGGTGCGGCCAATGGGGCAGATTACGCGGCAGGTAATGGGTCTCCATCAGGAATGCACGGTAAGCGGTGTGCGCTATCTCGTCCGATCGATCCAACAGGCGGCCATCCCGACGCATGGGAGCGGATGATTCTTGTCCAAGACATGGTCAACACTGCCATAGCAGGCCCCTCTATAGCAGTCGTGCTGTGATGGCGGACGACGAACTCCGAGTCCGCGCCGGCCACAGCCGGAGTTATACACCTGCACCCTGCCCCAAGTCCTGGATCACCACACCCCCAGGAAGAAAGCAGAAACGGATCAGGGGCGACTGCAACGGCATTCTGAAAAAGGAAAGTATTTTGGACACACCGCCAGGGCGACAGATCCAGTGCTTGGCAGACATTCGCAATCTGTCTGTCCACGCTGCAGCGCGAGATCCAGCGCCGGAAGCAGGCGATGACCTGATCACGGGCCCTGCCGGGTGTCAACCGGCGAGATACCAGTTCCTTTTCTCCACAATATTGTGCAACCGGGCGTTGCGCCGGAACCGGTTGCCGTTGGTGATCAGGAGATCGATGTGCCGCTGCCTGATATGCGCACTGGCCGCCGCGACATGCGGCGTGATGATCACGTTCGGCATGTCCCACAGGGGATGCGCCGCCGGCAGCGGTTCCGTTTCAAAGACATCCAGGCCGGCTCCGGCAATGGATGCAGTCTCCAGCGCTTCCACCAAGGCGTCAAGGCGCACCAGCACACCGCGTCCTATGTTGATCAGATAGGCGCTGTTCGGCATCAGGGTCAGCTCGCGCCGGCCGATCAGCCCCACGGTCTCCGGCGTATGGGGCACGCACAGTACCAGAAAGTCCGACTTCGCCAGGACCTGGTCCAGGCCATCAGGCTGCAGCAGCACATCGACCCCCTCGGGCGTCTCAATATGGCGGGCTTCCACCCCCCAGACCTCCATGCCCAGGGCTTTGCCCTTGCGAGCCACCTCTGCGCCAATGCCGCCCAGCCCCACCACACCCAGGACGCTGGCCGCCAGATGGCGTACGGGCACGCCCTGCTTCCAGAGCCGATCCGCCTGGTAATGCCTGTACTGGTGAAAACCCCGGGCAAACATGAGCAGATAGGTCAAGGCATGGTCCGAGATGACGTCGCTGTAGATCCCGGCCATATTGGTCAGGACCACATCGCTCTCGGCCAAGGCCGGGAAGATGAAATGCTCAAGTCCCGCCACCGGGGCCTGCACCCATGCCAGTTTCTGGGCCCGGGAGAACATCCGGGGAGTCAGATTCCCGTAGAACGCCTCGGCGTCCTCAATCTCCTGCAAAGCCTGTTCTGCAGTCTCAGCGTGCCAAAACTGTACATCCGGCACCGCCGCCTGAATGGTCTGCAACTCCGCCGGCGTCAGATCATGGAAAAGCACCATCTTCATGTTTGTCCTCCTGAAGCCTCCGGCTGCCACATGCGGGCCGCGGCCAGAAATTCCTGGACATGGATTCGGCGTCCCGCCATTTCGTGGGAGGCGTTGGCCGCCAGGACGCTGGCCAGACTGTGGATGCCATCGCCAAACGGAGACTTTAGGGTTGCAGGGTCCTGATGCCGAATGGCCGTGACGAAGCCTGCGGCAAACCGGTAGGTGCCTTCTTCCCGCACGCCATGCCAGAGGGCACGGGCGTCCGGATCCGCGCCGGAGTACACAGACACCTGGTCGGGAGCAATGACCACCTGGCTCTCGGCACAGAAAACCCTGTGATCCGACAGCAGGTTCCGGACCTTGCTGATCCGGGACAGGACCAGGTTGCCGACCAAGCCGTTGGCAAAGCCGAACTGCACGCTGTACGCATAAGGATTGTCGGCCTGATCCACGACCGCCTCCGGCGGGCGCGGCACATAGGCGGCCTGTACCCAATCCACTTCCCCAAACCAGTACCGCCACAGATCCAGAGGGTGGATGCCGGCTTCGACCACGGTGGTCCCCGACCACCTCTGGCTGGCGGCCCAGACCCGACTGGCCGGACCACCCAAGGCGCTGGTGTCGGTGTGCTTCACGTCGTGTCTTTCCAGGGAAGCGTGAAAGGCATAAGTGGCAAACACGGGCCGATGCGCCTGCACATAGGCATGGACCGCTTCGTGCCGGGGATCATAGCGTTGCTGGAATCCGCAACATGCCATGACCCCGGCGGTTTCGATCGCATCCTGCATTTGCTGTGCCTGCGTGATGTCCAGGCTCATCGGCTTCTCCACCATCAAGTGAATGCCGGCCTCGGCAGCCTGGACCACTTCCTGTTGATGCAAATTGGGCGGAATGGCCAGGAACAGGGCCTGACAGACGGCCGGATCGCAGACATCGGCAAAATTCCGGGTGCGGAGCACCGGATCCGTATCGAGCCCGGGGACGAAGCGCTGCAACTTCTCCGGTGCCAGATTGGCCGGGAAAACATCGCAGAGAGCAGAGACCTGTACCTGACCTGCGGCCTGCAAGCGCGTCAGCGCTGCCAGATGCTGCAGGCCCCTTTGGCCCAGACCCACCACGCCAACCCGCACGGGAGCCGCCATGTTCAGGCCCAGGCCCCCTTGGCCATCATGCCCCCGTCCACATTCACATAGCTGCCGGTCATGAAAGAAGCCCGGTCAGTGGCCAGAAAGGTCACCACATGGGCGATTTCCTCAGGCTGGGCAATGCGCCCAATGGGATGACAGCTGGCCCAGTCCGCTTGCAATTCTGCCAAAGTGGAAACCCCTTCTTTCAGGGAAGCCGCCGCGGCCTCGGCGACCAGCGGCGTATCCACCGTACCCGGGTTGACGGCGACCACCCGGATATTGTCTGCGGCATAGTCCAGACACAGGTTGCGTGTCAGGGACAGCATACCGCCTTTGCTGGCCGCGTAGGCGGGCACCAGATTGGCCGACATCAGGCCCTGGACACTGGCGGTATTGATGATGACTCCACCCCCCGCGGCCTGCATGTGCGGAATCACGTACTTGCACATGAGAAAGGCGCTCTTGAGATTCACATCGAGGATGCGATCCCACGTCTCCTCCGGCATCTCGTGCGCGCGCATATAGGAATCCGTCGGTTGAATCCCCACGTTGTTGCAGAGCACATCGACCGGGCCCCAGGCGGCAGTGACTTTCTGCACCAGATCGGCACAGGCCTGGGCCTGGGATACATCCGCATGGTAATACTGCACCGGCCCCGGGCGGTCCTGGGCCAACTGTGTGACTTCGGTGCCGGCGGGATCATCCACATCGACGGTCGCGACCCGGGCCCCTTCAGCGCTGAACGCCAGCGTGATGGCCCGGCCGATGCCTTTGGCGCCTCCCGTGACAATGACGACTTTGTCCTGGTTGTGATCTCCGGTTCCCACAAGTTCCCCCTTTTCGTTCCGTAACAGCTTGGAAATGGCGGCATACCGTTGCACATGCCACTCAGTCATAGGTGACGACTTTGATGGAATCACACTTGTCCCGGTTCAGGGTCATGCCCAGACCCGGACCGGTGGGCACTTTGACGACTCCCTGCTCCGGCTTGACAGGATGGGCCAGGAAAAACTGGTGGATTTCATTCCACTTGATAAGGTACTCCAGCAGCGGACAGGTCACCACGGGCCAGGCTGCGATGAGATGAACCGAGGCCGGAGTGGAGTGCCCATGCGGGATGACCGGGAGATCGTACGCGGAGGCCAGCGCGCAAATCTTGGACACTTCCGAAAGACCCCCGGCCCAATAGATGTCCGGCTGCAACACGTCGCAGGCCCGGGCATCCATCAGTTGCTTGAGGCCCCACCGCGTGTATTCATGCTCCCCGCCCGCAATGGGCACCGGGCTGGCCGCCCGGATCTGGGCGTACTGGTCAATCTTGTCCGGCAGGACCGGCTCCTCCAGCCAACGCGGACTGTATTGCCGGAGACGGTGGGCCATTTCGAGAGTGTAAGGCACATCCCAGCTCATCCAGCAGTCCAGCATGATGTCCATGTCCGGACCGGCACTTTCCCTGAGAGTACGCACCAAAGTCTCGTTCCGCCGCTGGCCTGCCTTGCCGTCGGCGGGTCCATCCCGAAAAAACCACTTTGTGGCCTGATAGCCGGCCGCCTGGATTTCCTGCACCCGTTGTGCCACGCGTGCCGGCTCCAGAGAATACCCGAGGGCACTGGCATAGGCGGGAATTTCGTCCCGCACCGGGCCGCCCAGCAGAGAACACACGGGAGTCTGAAAATGGTTGCCCTTGAGATCCCAGAGCGCACAGTCCACCACGCTGATGGCCATCATCTCGGCCCCCTTGCGGCCGTGCACTGCGGCGCGGTACATGCGGTCCCAGATCCGTTCAATGGCCAAGGGATCTTGATCCCGCAGGAGGGGTTTCAGGCCCGTATCAATGAGGTAGGCCAGATTTTCCGCGAAGGGACCGCCGATGCCGATAACGCCCGTATCCGCCTCGATCTCCACAAAATGGGCCGTGATGCGATACCCCGCTTCCCCGGGACGTCCCAACATCTCCCGGGGCGCGGCCCGATGCTCCGGATAGATGTCAATAGGCTGGATCAGCCGTTCTTCCCAGAAGGTACCTTCCCCCTCCATCACCCCTGACAGCTGGAGGATGCGAACATCGGCGATTTTCATGGCGGCTTCCTGTGGGGATAGGGCAAATGGTGCGGTTGCAGGCCGCCCGCCAGAGATAGGCTGGCGGCGGGCCAGAACATCCCATTATACGTTGGCGCCGGTTGCAGATCCTCTGCCCAGCAGCATGCCGTCTCGGCCATTAGGCACCATGCCCCGGAGCAGGGGCAATGGCGCCACTCGGAACGGGCGGATTGCGCTATGATCCATGGTAGTCCCTCTGATTGACGACAAGGAGAATGCCATGGACAAATCCTGGCTGCTGTTGGGGGTTTTCCTGCTGACCGCATGCACGATCCCGACCGCTGCACCGTCCGCGGACAGCTTCGCGGCCCTGGACGCGACATCGTCTGCCGACCTGGCGGCTTTGCCTGACCTGGGACCGGCTCCCGAACTGCAGAATGACGTGTTTCTCAACACGGCAGGGCCCTTGCGTCTGGCGGAATTGCGCGGGCAGGTGGTCCTGCTGGACATGTGGACATTCGGGTGAATAAACTGCAAACGCACGATTCCCTCGTTGAGGGAATGGAACACCCGGTATGCCGGGCAGGGTCTGGTCATCATTGGCAACCACTACCCGGAATTCAACTATGAAAAGGATCTGGAAAACCTCAAGGGGGCCATCCAGGATTTGGAAATCGAATACGCCGTAGCCCAGGACAATGAAGGCCGCACCTGGCGGGCCTACCAGAATCGGTTCTGGCCCACCAAGTATCTCATCGACAAGCGGGGCCACATCCGCATGGTGCACATCGGGGAAGGCCGTTACCAGGAGATGGAAACGGCCATTCAGCAGCTTCTGGCCGAAAATACCAGTTAACGGCGGACCGCACAAGGTCACGTTGCATCATCCAGAGCAAAGGGAGTAGGGAATCGCTATGTCTGCGCGCCAAAAAGTTGTCTTTGTCGACGCCCCCCCGGCCATGGCACATTCCATGGAGATTGAGCAAAGCTATTGGGAAGACCTGGATGTGGAGCTGGTGGTGGCCGATCCGCCCTGCCGAACGGAGGCCGACATCCTGGCCGTGGCCCAGGATGCAGATGTCATCCTCTTCACGGGCCAGTACACGCCTTTCACCGAAGAGGTCTTTGCGGGACTGCCGAAATGCCTCCATGTACAGCGGTACGGCATCGGCGTGGACAGTGTGGACGCGGCCGCCGCAACCCGGCACCGCATCATCGTGGGCAATGCTGCCGACTTCTGCGTACAGGAAGTGGCAGACCATACGGCAGCTCTCATCTATGGCATTTCCCGCCAAATCGGTCTGTGTGATCGGCTGTTGCACACCGGGGAATGGAGCGCGGCACACGCCCGCATGTTGCCTATCCGGCGCATGCACCAGCAGATCCTGGGACTGATCGGATTTGGACGCATCGGCCAGCAAGTGGCCTTGCGCATGCGCCCGGGCCTGGGCAAAGTCGTGGCCTATGACCCCTTCACCCATGAAGAAGCGGCCCGGAAACTGGATGTGGAGTTGTGGGACCTGGAAAGTCTGCTGGAAGCTGCGGACTACGTCTCCGTGCACACGCCTCTGATGCCCGGCACACGGCATCTGGTGTCCCGGACGCAGATGGTCAAGATGAAACGCACGGCCTATCTGATCAACACCAGCCGCGGGGGCGTGCTGCAGGAAGACGACCTGATTTGGGCCTTGCAGGAAGGTCGCATTGCCGGCGCGGCACTGGATGTCTTTGACGCGGAACCGCTGGCGCAGGATCACCCGCTCCGCGCGATGGACAATGTCCTGCTGACCCCGCACATTGCCGGGCGCAGCCTGCATTCCGCCCGGGAAATCCGCCATACGGTAGGCCATGCCGTCTCCAATGTGCTGCGCGGCCAGTGGCCTCCCCATGTCTTCAATGCCGACGTGACACCGCGGGCAGAGCTGTCACCGGCTCCCGCATGGGAACCGCCCGTCTAGCCGAAACCCGCCTGCCCGGAGCAGGCCTCCCAAGCCTGACATTGGCCCTGCCCGGCAGGTATGTTGCCCGGGCGTGGTGTACCCGCGGCAAGGTGCAGGCCCCTGTTTCCGGCAGGGTATCCATCTCCGCGGATCCGGTCGAAGCTCCTCCGGGACGGAACAGGCCCGGCCCGGCGGCTCGGCCAGCCTGCCCCTTGTGGTTGTCCCTGTGGCAGACATCCCGGGGAGGACTCGCACAGGGCAGGCGACAAGACAGCGCTTTGATCGAAATGGTCACAACTCCCCCCGGGCATGCATGCCCGTCCTATATTGCCCATAGGCGCCGGGCCGGTTGCGCTTGACCCGCACGGAACTGACGCTTTGATTTCATGATGGGGATTGGCACCATGTATGCTCGCCTGCTGACCTGCCTTGTTTTCCTCAGCCTGGTGCTGGCGGCATGCGGGTCCATGCCGGACATGTCGCATTGTGCCGTCGATCCGGCGACGGGCCGCCTGGTGTGTCCTTCTGCACCCATTGTCGCATCCGCATCGGAGTCGGCATACGAGTGGCCGACCCCTTCGCGTGAGTTTATGGCGAACTTTGATCCGGATGCGCCGTTTCCCCTGGATCCCGTCCTGCAGACAGGGCGTTTGGACAATGGACTTACCTATTACATAGTGCCCAACGACCATCCCCCCGATCGCGCGCTCTTGACGCTGGTAGTGGACGCGGGGGCCATCGACGAGGACGACGATCAATTGGGCGTTGCCCATTTCCTGGAACACATGCTGTTCAACGGAACCGCGCATTTCACGCAGGAAGAACTGCGTGCCTATTTTGAGGCCAACGGCATGACCTTCGGCCAGCATCTGAACGCCGGGACCAGCCACGAACAGACAATCTACTACCTGGATGTGGATGCCGCGAACACCGACCTGATGGAGACGGCGTTCGCGGTGCTGGGCGACTGGGCAGCCGGTGCCTTGCTGGACCAGGAAGAGGTGGACAAGGAAAAGGGCGTCGTGGCAGAGGAATGGCGCCTGCGCACCGAAAATGCCTATGGTCGCCTGCAGGCACAGATCATGCAGACTCTGCTGGCGGGTTCACGCTATGCCGAGCGCGATGTGATTGGCGACATGGATCTGATCCGCGATCTCAAGGCAGAGACTCTCCGCCGCTTTTACGAGGATTGGTATCGCCCCGACCTGATGACGCTGCTGGTCATCGGCAGTGTGGAACCCGCATGGGTGAAAGACCGGATCCAGGAGCAGTTTGCCACCTTGCGGACAGTGGCTCCGGCCCGTCCTTCCATCCAGTCTTCGATCCCGCTCCCAGAGGAGACCCGCATCCAAATTCTCAGCGATCCGGAACTGCCCTTCGTTTCCCTGGAGGTGATGCAATTGACTGCCACGGAACCGGTGCAGGTCCTGCACGACGCGCGCCGTGCCCTGGTCCGGGATCTGACGCAGTCCATGTTCAACGAACGCCTGGCCCGCCGGAGCCGCTCGCCTGACTCCGCCTTCCAGGCGGCGGGCCTGGGGCAAGGACCTATGGGTATAGGTGGTGTCTCGCTGACCAGTCTCTCCATTCAATTGGACGAAAACCGGATTTTGGCCGGTTTTACGGAAGTGCTGACCGAACTGCAGCGCGCGCAACGGCATGGCTTCCGCGAGAGCGAACTGCACCGGGCCAAATTGAACCGGCTGGAAGCATTGGAGCGCGAGTTCGAGGCACTGCCCACGCGCCCCAATCAGCAAATCCAGGGGGAACTGCTGAATCACCTGCTGCAGGATGCCCCGTTGAGCGGCATCGCCTTCGACTTTGATCTGGTCAAGCACTATCTGCCGGACATCGGTCTGGCCGAGGTGGATGGGGCCATGCAAGAGTTCCTGGATTTCCACAAAAGTCTGCTGCTGTTGACGGGGCCGGACAAAGAGAACCTGACCTTGCCCGAGGCGGCTGCAGTGCAGCAGGTGGTGGATCGTATGGCCACCCACATCCCGAGTCCCTACGTCGACGACCGGGAGGCCGGGGTCCGTCTGCTGGATGCCGTGCCCCGGCCTGTGGAATTCGTGCAGGAAACCTACGACGAGAGACTGAATCTGACGATACTCCGCTATGCCAATGGCTCAACCGCCTTGCTCAAACCCACCGACCTGGAGGAAGACCGGGTGATGCTGGACATCGCCAGCCTGGGGGGTCTTTCCCGGGTTGACGACGAGGCCTACTTCGCCGCCCGGCTCGCGACACAGATTGCCGCCGAAAGCGGTGCGGGACCACACGACTTCGATACGCTCGACCACCTGCTGGCTGGACAGACCGTATATCTTGCGCCCTACCTGCACGAAACCGCCGAAGGATACCGGGGCGACGCGACGACCGACGACCTGGAAACCCTGTTGCAGCTGGTGCATCTCCGGATCACGCAGCCGCGGCTGACCGAGGACGCTTTCCGCAATGTGGTGGACAATCGGCGGGTTGCCTTGCAAAACCAGGAACTGGATCCTTTTTTCCGGTTTTCCCGTCGGCTCCAGACCCTGCTGTACGAAGAGGCCCAGAGGGAACAGCCGATGTCGCTTGCCGATCTGGAGGCCGTGACATTCAAAGACGTACAGGAGGCCCATGCCGCCCGCTTCCATACCTTCGACAATCCCCTGCTGATCCTGGTCGGCGACTTCGAACTGGAAGAGGCCAAACGGCTGATCAGCGCCTACGTCGGCTCCCTGCCGCTGGTGCTGCCGACAGAGAGTTGGGAAGACAGGACCGTCACGGCGGCAGTCGGCCCCTTGCGGGAGGACGTCTTTGCCGGTCAGGCATCGCAGGTCCTGGTCTTGCAGGCCTACACCAATGATCAGCTGGCCGAGATGAGCCGCGCGGATCACCAGGCCCTGATGGCCTTGTCCCGCATTCTGGCCATCCGCTATACCCAACAGCTTCGGGAAGATCTGGGCGGGACCTATTTCACCAATGCCCATGTCACGGCGCAGCGCGAGCCGCGTCCCCAAACCGGTCTTGCGGTCTTCTTTGCCACCAATGAATCCGAAGTGGAAACGCTAATCGACGCATCCCGCAACATCCTGCAGGATATCCTGACCTACGGCGTGTCTGCCGCGGAAACGGAAACGGCGAAGGCGCAAATGCTGCGCGATCTCAAAGATGCCCAGGCTACCAACCGGCATTGGCTTCGCGTTCTGAGAGCCGAGTTTGTCATGGGCGAGGGTCAGCTTGAGCTCATTGACACGGACCAGGAACGCATCGAAAATATCACCCGGGAGCAAATCAATGCGCTGGTGCCGCTCGCGCTGAACGTGGACCGGCTGATCGAGGTCGTGCAGTTTCCGGAAGCCAGTGCCGCCGCGGGATTGGAATGAGTCACCCTTGACCCAGTCCACCCCACGTCCAGTGTTCTCTGCAAAAGGAATGGCAGGATTGGATGGGTTGTCCAAACGAGCCAGTGCTACAACCGGGCACCTCGAAATCGCAGTTATGTCCTGTACACTGTCAAACCCAACAATCCACAAACCGGATTCCTGCGAGTCCAGTGTAGAAAACCTATTGGGTCCGACAGCCAGTGCACCCGGCTAGTGGAACTGGCGAGATGCGATCCTGTCGGAAACCTCGTGCCAACTCAAGGTTTGCAAGTGTTGTGCAGACGAGAGCCCCTTTCTACCGTCGAGTACCCATTGCCAGCGTCAGCAGTCTTCATGCGACGTCCAGTCAAGGCGAGCATTGAGGGTTCTCAACAATTCAAAGGTGCCTACGTAAGGGACACCGAACTCCTTGCAAAGATGGGGCAGGGGGATTCTTCTTTTTACATTCGGATCAAACACTTCATTCGCGACAAGAGTTGCATCACTTGTCTGGGCCCGAGCTGCAACCCAACCATCGGCAACCCGGGCAAATTCTGCTTTGGCACTGTTTTCAAATTGGGTATTTGCATTTGCCCAAGCCATCATTCCTTGGAAAACCTTGACGATTGGCGATGTTATAGTCGGTACAACCGAACCTGCAGCGGTGGTCTCAAGCCCCTTGACCCAATCTGCCAATTCAGATGGGTAGTGATCTCGTCACGTACTCGATCAACCAAGGACAGGCGTGCTCTCCTGAAGTTGTGTGACAGCCAAGCCCAGAAGCCGGGACAGATGGAGCATAACACCCGTTATGGGCTGCAATAAGTACAGTTGTATCCAGTGTGAATAGGAGGACAGCTACAATTGGACTCCCATTTCTACTCCAAGTTTGGCGAAACTCTCCCCGTTTAACCCGGTAAGGGCATAGGCTTCCCGGTAAGGAAGGCGACCTTCTTTGACGGCCCGAACCACTGCGGAAGCAAAACGGAGCCCTATGCGCAACTTCTGCGTTCTCCCAAAACTGCCACCAGAGGCTCTTTGGGTTGTCGCTTGATATGGGCACTTATGGTAATACTGAAAGAAAGACTCACAGTCGATCAGGCCGAGATCAAGCGCTCGGCGCGCAGCAACCAAGGTACTGACTCTGAATCTCCGGGCAATTGCCGAGTAGGGGTCTGTCCTTGAACCAATCTCGTCCCAAAAAGAAAGCAAAAGATCGGCAGGAACCAGAAATTCCGCCGCTGTCCTGTCACAGAAGATCTCCACGTCAAGGGAAACCGGTTGCAGGTTTTCAAGGCGGGAAATGCCGCTCTGAGCAATCATGATGTGAGCCAGTTCGTGCACCAAGGTAAAAATCTGCGCTGTCCTGAAGTCTGATCCATTGACAAAAACCAGCGGTGCAAATTCATCTGCCAAAGCAAAGCCTTGGAACTCGTCCGGATCCAGTTTGCGGTTTGTACTGTTACCCACAACGTCATTGATTACAATCAACACGCCTGCCGCCTCGACTCGTTCGCGCAGGAAAGCAAGGGCCTCACGCCATGATGGCCTGCTCCTGACCCAGTCCGGAGTCAAGCCGAAGGCCTTGCGCATCGCTTCTGCCACTGTCTCCGGTTGCCATTCCAATGAGCAGGCACCCACAAATTCCAGTGGCACAGTACCGCTGGCTCTCATTTCTTCATTCATCCACCACTGGCGCCGTTGCATCAGATATACGGTTTCCAGCAGATTGGGACTTGGCCTTGGAGGGACATCGCCACTTCGGACTCGAAAATCGGCGATCGGCAAATGTTCTTCAGGGGGTTCCGGCAAACACCGGAATCCCAATGGCGTATGCGTTTGGGCAGCAAGCCGGTCTATCTGTGCAACACTGATTTGGCCGGTGCATTCCCAATCCAGAACTCTCTGAGGTTGAACTCGCATTTTGCATGCCAATTCTTCCGGACTGAGACCCGCACGCTCCCGCGCCCAGCGAAGCACTGTTGTCTGCAAGGTTACTTTCTGGCGTCTACCGGACACAGTACACCGGTTTTCCTGTAGGATATTGCAAAGGGTAGATGGGGACTGCCAAGCAAAATAAAATATATGTATGCCAATGTCAGGTTTGACAAAATTCCAATACCCAAGATTCCTGATCTTGCAAACCTGTCAGCAACCAGGATGACACATCAGAGCAATTCACAGGCAGTCTGGACTGTCAGAGGCGGAACAAAAGCCCCATCCCAAAAGGAAACCTGCAACGGCGTGGAACCGTCATGACAATACCGCACCGCTTTACTGTCTCGTGAATTTGAATACCATTCAAAATTCTTTCGATTCAGGGGAGCAGCCATTCTGTCGCAACGGAAGATGGAAATGAATGAACAACGACCTGTGTCCGAGTCGCCCGTGGCGTATCTGTTTGGAGACAGCCATACCGCAACACGCAGGTTGGACGTGCTGGCCACAGTTTTCGAGCCATCCACGCGGTCTTTCCTGGAAGCCACAGGGATCAAGGCACCCTGTCTGGCCTTGGATTTGGGCTGCGGGCCGGGCCATACCACGCAGCTGGTGTCCAGGATCCTGCAGGCTTTGCAAACAGTGGGCATCGACAGTTCGGAACCATTCCTAAGTGCAGCACGTTGCAGTTACGGCAACGGCATCTCCTTTCCGCAGCACGACGTGACCGCCGTACCCTTCCCTGTCGACGCAGCCAATGTCATGTACGCTCGGTTTCTGGTCACTCATCTCGACCGTCCCGTTTCAATGATTCGCCAGTGGACCACACAGCTGGCAATGGGTGGCTTGCTGCTTTTGGACGACGTCGAGTCTATCCAGACCGCGCACCCGGTGTTTGTACGCTACCTGAGTTGGGTGGATGACCTGTTGCAGCAACAGGGACACACGCTCTACATTGGCCCTGAGCTGGCCGAAACGGATTTTTCCGGTCTGCTGGAACCTCGATTCAACAGGGTGCGGCGGTTCTCGGTACGCGATCGCGATGCAGCGACGATGTTCCTGTTGAATATCGATGCCTGGGCGGACCATCCCTATATGGTTTCTACCCATGGTGCCAATGCCATGGTGGATATGGCTGATGCACTGCAGGAAGTCGTGATGCAGTCCGGCTCCAATTCCCACATTGCGTGGGGCATGAGACAGATGGCTTTCAAGCGAATTTGACAGGGAAAAGACTTCTGGCTCTCACCTGCCGGTCATCGCAAAGTCAGGATACAGTTTCAAGATGAATTATGTCGAGTTTCAATTGTTCGTTTATTGGGACTGACGACACTTTCGCCAAGGGGACACCTTTGCAGCCTGGTCTACAGCGCCTTGATGGGCCTCATACGAGCCTGCCCTGCAGCCTTGCAAGGGAAAGTTCTCGTACACTCTTCCATGACGGCTGTGCCGTGTATGTCGGCCTTCGCAGACCGCGAACTGATTGACCGCAAGCCAATCATCGTGGTCTGGATTGTTGAAGTCGACAACCTGTACTTGGGCGCCACGTATTCGCCGACATCGGACCGATACTCGACCGCCACACCGTCCACCAGCATATTGTGGAAAGCGCGGTTGCGAGCTTCCAATACAGAGCCCTCCGACCGGGTCAATTTTCGGAAGGCATCGTCCCGCGCTGCCGGCGGCAGGTTGGGATTGAGCCTGTCCAAAACCTCGCGCAGCCGCTGCGCCAGCACCACCTGGTCGTATGTGGTGCGTTCCAGAGCCAATGCGTCAGGTGAGATATCTGTGCCGTGCACAACGTGCCAACCCTGATCTCGCAGCAGATTCAGGGCAACATACTCCAGCTCACGCTCCGAAAAAGTGGCCATGATCAATGACAGCATATGTATTGCCCGACTTCACAGGGGCTTGCGCAAAGGGGATGTGCCGACACCAACCGCGGTTGCCGACTACTTTCCGCACAGTTCCGGGCCTCCAGGCGACAGCACGTTACCCTTCCAGGCAAGCCAGGTATGCAGTCTCTCCCATCGGAACATCCTGCAAGGAGCGAGTGCACCGCGGTGGGAACTGGATTATCCGGGCTCTGACGCAACTGCCGGAAGCCGTATAATCTTCATCCTGTCATACCCAATCGATAGATACACCTACAAAGTTAGGTACGCGTGAGGGCCCTGCAAGCAAGGCCAGAATGGACTTCTGCTGCCTAACAGTGATGTCAATGATCCGGTCTACTCCCATGTCATCGCGCTTATAGTCTGGTAGAGACCGATAGCATCATCAATAAAATTGGGCATCAGCACCAGACAGGCATTAGCCTTCTCACCATCATAGTCGTGTGCGGTGCTGATACGGGCCTCAACGTATTGTAGCCATGGCTCCAGCGGCGAAGCGAACAGGTCATTCTCATAGGCTAGCCGAAAGACAGGTTTGGGACTGTTGGGAATTTCGGCGAGACCCAGCTCTTCGACCAGGTATCGTCGCAACACCTTCCACAGACAGTCATAGCAGGTTTTAAAGCGTTGGATAACCGACTCGGCGATAGCCTCACGGTTAAGGTCCGACAATGAATCGTCCTGTTCCCGGTGGTTTGCGTGCTGCTCCTCCAGGCGTTTTAGAGAAAGACGGAACTTGGTATAGTCAACCATGTTGTTGATTTCATCCCTTGCCGTTCCGGGCTCCGAGGTCAAGGCACACCATCTTCTCACTCCCAGCCACGATCTATATCGTTACCCACTGGTATACCTGACAAGGCAGCAATACCCGGACCAATGAAGAAGACACAAGCATGCCGAACTTGCTGACGAGTTACTGTCATGGGCTACTTTCCTGCCTGCTTGCTGCCCGAAACCAGAACAGGCAACAGCCTGTCACGCAGCATAGCAAGGGTACGGGATTCCAACACGTTAGACCGGATTCGGTTGTCCAAAATCAGGGCTAAGGTCGTAAAGCATTCAACCAACTCAGGCAGGGGTTCTACTGTTCTCAATGCCTTGAATTGTTTTCTGTTTATGGCTCCGAACACAGTACCGGTGTGCTCGTATCGCTGCAGTTCGGATTGCAACGCTCCAACTGCATAATAGGTAAAGGAGCTGGAGCCTGAATTGTGCCGCAGGGCCGCAACGCCGTGTCCAATGCAGCACGGTTCCCACACCATGTTTATGGCACCCACCGGCGCCCTGACGCTGACCAGCGTATCTTCCGCCTGAGCCATCCGCGTCGGTGCAATGCAGTATTTCCTGTTTTCGGGATAGCGCAGTCCGAAGTCGGCACTGCCCTGAAAAACGGCACCCCTTTCCTGTCGTCGTTGTATGTGTTTCCCGGAGGTGATTGTCCCATCGTCAATCTGAAGCAATCCCCCAAGGCCTTCACTGCCCACCCCTCGGGAATTGCTCCCAGCTCCGAGTCCACCAATCGATCGGGGAAAAGATCGTACAGGTCGCGGGGCATGCCGGGCAGAGACTGGCCCGCACGCCAGTGTCCTTCCATCTTGGCGCGCACCGGACCGAAGTCCACGAACCACAACTTGAACAGTGCCCATGCCATGCCTTCCAAAATCCGGTTCATCCGGCAATTCAGGACAATCTTGCTGTCAAGCGTTCCCAAAATGTGGACAAGGTAGTGTCTTCGCTCCGGATTGGGCCATGGGAGAACCAAATTCTCAAGATCCTTCTTGGTGGCATTGCCGAATACGGAACCGCTGCCTTCCAGTCTGTTCCATGCTGGCTCAACATATCGGAGCCAATATTCCAGATATGTTCCATCTTCGCGGGAACGGGGTCTGATGATGGCAAGGCCACGACCGGCAGCGCATTCCCTGTCGGCAATATTCACGCGGCCAATGGGTGCCCTTACGCTAAGGAGAACGTCTCCCGGCCCCGCAACACGGGCCGGGGCATCGCAGTAGCTTCGGGGTACAGGGTGGTGGTCCGTGAAGTCTTTGACACCCTGGAAGAAGGGCAGACCTTTGCCCATCTCGTTGTAGGTGGAGCCTGGTGGAGATTGTCCCATGATGACTTCCGCAACGTCCTTGAGTGCCATCTCACGTTTGCAAGCATCTGATTTATGTCTGCTTTGTCTGCTGGACTGTACCACCGCGTATTGTCTCTCAATCACGTTTTAAAATTCCTCGGCGGTAGATGCCCAGTCCACTACATCCACACGGAAGGGAAGGGACGACTCGGCAAAGGCCGCACGCACATTGCCTGCTCGCCTGATGTCCAGCGGAGCTTCCGTCATCAGGGCAAGATCGAGGTCTGAATTCGCCCTGGCATTCCAGGACACGCGCGAGCCGAAGGCCCGAACCTCAAGATCCGGCACGTGATCGGCCAGGATCTTCTGCCCAGTTTTGAGATCGGCGGGCGCAATGTCAATCGGGTTCACGGTGGTGGGCCTGCAGTGTTTGCAAGAGAAACCGCATGTCGCTCAGGAAGCCATCCGCCACGGCCGCAACCCTTTCCGCTTCTGCGGCGTTGCAGGTGTGAGAGGTCTTGTTGCGCATCTCCCTGTAATCCATATACGTTCGAGCGTCCGGAATGATGCCGGCATCGGCAGCTTCCCGCATCAGACTGGCAAAGGAGATTTGCCGTAGCCGATCGGGACTCGCAACAATGGCCGAGAGCTGCCTGCGAATCGCACTGACTGCCAGTTCGTAGGCCTATGCGAAATCTGAAGGGTCGCGCCGCGACACTGTTCCCGGAGGTCTGCGTTTTCGTCTGCCCAGTCGGAGTGGAGGTAGTCAAAACTCTTCTGCAATTGCACCACGGCCCGTTGGAGGGAAGTGAGATCAACGGTCGTCACAATTCCGGGTTGCCGAATCCCAGAAGCCGCAGATTCTCGTCAATGGCGGCATCCAACCTTTGAGCTTCGGCCTGCTGCTTCCGCCACTGCGCGGCCAGCCGCGTCATCTCCTCTTCAAAAGGCACCCCGTCATCATCATCCACCTCCGGGTCTACATAGCGCCCGGGCACAAGGATATAGTCGGCTTGACGCAACTCATGCAAGGCAATGCTCTTGCAGAACCCCGGAACATCGGAGTAGCCGCCTTCCATCCCCTCGTTGATCCACAAGCGGTATGTGTGGGCAATGCGGGCAATGACGATCACGGCCCTGCCGTCTCCCGTGACCGCGCCGGTTTCTGGCCAGAAACTACAGACAGGCCGGGATTTGGGTGGAGTAGAAAAGCTGGCCGGGCAGGGCGACTATGCAGTCGACCAAATCCGCTTACACCAATTTCCCGCGGATCGCTTTTTCGTCCTTCTGATTGGACGACATGGAGCCGTTGGCCAGGACAAAGCCGGCCATGCCGGTGGGTGCCAGATGGTGCACCATGTGCTGGATCCAGGCATAGTTGGCGTTGCGGCGGGGAGGTGCCCCGTATTGCCAGCGCTGGTCCTCTTGCAACCTTTCCCCGCCCCATTCGGAAATATTGAAGGGTGGATTGGCCAGGATGTAGTCGGCTTTGAGGTCGGGAAATTGATCGTCGTGAAAGCTGTCCCCGTGCCGGATCTGTCCGTCAATGCCGCGGATGACCAGATCCATTTTTGCCAGCCGCCATGTCGTGTAGTTCGAATCTTGGCCGTAAATGGAAATGTTCGCTTGGGTTCCGCCATCGTTGCCATTGCCGCTTGTGTGCGCCTGGACAAATTCCATTGACTGCACAAACATGCCGCCAGAACCGCAACAGGGATCGTAGACGCGCCCTTCAAAAGGTTGCAGCATTTCCACCAGGAGTTTCACGATGCAGCGCGGAGTATAGAACTCTCCGCCCTTCTTGCCCTCGGAGCTGGCAAACTGGGACAGGAAGTACTCGTACACCCTGCCCAGCACATCCTTGTTTCGAGACCGGGCATCGTCAACCGCGATGTTGCCCACGAGATCTATCAGTTGACCCAAGCGGGTTTTGTTCAGAGAGGAGCGTGCAAAGTCCTTGGGCAAGACACTCTTGAGGACGGCATTGTCGCGTTCGATGGCCTCCATGGCATCGTCCACAAACTGACCTACAGTGGTCTGTTTTGCCTGTCCCTGCAGGTAGGACCAGCGGGCTTCGGGCGGCACCCAAAATACGTTTTTGGCGCGATACTCGTCCGGATCCTCGGGATCGGCCCCGTCTGCGCGTTCAGCCAACAGGCGAGTTCGGGTCTCTTCAAAGGCATCCGAGATGTACTTGAGAAATATCAGACCCAGAACCACATGCTTGTACTCGGCTGCATCCATGTTGCCCCGCAGCATATCGGACATGCGCCACAGTTCGGCCTCGTAGCCGGTCGTGGCATCGTTGGCACTCTGGACCACCATGCCTTGTTTTCCTGTCTGTTTGCTTGAAACGTCCCCTGTCCACTCCGGTGCTTGAGAGTTTGAAAGTGCTGGCAATGCCTCTGCAAGGATTGGGTATGCAGCGATGCCTGACCGCCTTGTACAGCACCAACGGGATGCCTTGAGGTTTTGATCACCCTGTTTGCCATTTCCGGCACGAAACCGTAACCAAAGAGAATGGACAGGATAACCCCGATCGGGTGCCAGAGGGCAAAACACGTAACTCAGGTCTTGTTGCCACTCCGTTGTCCATGTTTTTGCCACGGTCCTGATTGTACTTGGCTCACACTCCTGACCTTTGATCCATGGCGGCAGCTCTCGACAACCGGGCCCGATTATGCACGCGGACCAAGAGGGAACATGGGTCCTTGACCACGCCCTGGCCCATTTCCGGAAAAGGATACACAGTCCTGGCGTTGGTGTCAGCAAGCACAATCCGGACCGCGGATCAGATGACTCGTGCCATGGACGCATCTGCCACGGCTCTATTCCGCAACGCGCAGCACACGATGTCTCACACAAACATTTTGCTGCCGATGACAGCAATGCGTCGCATCCGGCCCCCCAGCAACCATTTCCATTAAGACCTCCCTTGACCGTACGGTGGCCGACATCATGGATACCGCTGCATTGGGCGGCTGTCCCCAAATTGATGAACGCTGCGGTGTTGTCGGTTTTACGGCAGGGGTGGCAAACGGACAGCTTGACAAAACACGGGCACAGATGGCCATCGATGATCCGGCCCGTTGGCCAGCGGATCGCATTCCTCACCAGTCCCTGACTGTATTAACTGGAACATCGGTGCCTGTGATGCCTTTACGCAACGGCTGCCTACGCCGATGGCTTTCCGCTTGTGACTGTGCCGATGGACGGTTTGCACGCGCAGAGTTCGTGCAAAGTCAGAATGCGGGGTGGCAGGACAAATCGTTTTGCGTTGCCATAGTGTTATTGATGGGAGGATATGCACCCGGAAGCGGGAAACAGAGACAAATCAGATCGAAATCCCGACTGCTCTGCAATCCTTGACGACTTTGCGCGGGCTTTGCACCCCGGTTCCGCGGTTCAGGGCGATTCTTCGGGGTCCAGACCCAGAGCCGAGAGGTCCAAACCGGCCTCCCGGGCCGCAGCCCACAGCCTCCGGTGCCGGTCCTCCGCCTGTCGACGTGCCACAGCTTCCACAGCAGCCTGCTCCTCCGCCTGTCGACGTGCCGCAGCTTCCACAGCAGCCTGCTCCTCCGCCTGTCGACGTGCCGCAGCTTCCATAGCAGCCTGCTCCTCCGCCTGTTCCTGCAACGCATCGCTGTCCGCAATCAGGGGATACCAGACCGCCCGGCGCGGGTCCCGCAACCGCAGCTGATCCCGTCCCCGGGAGGGCAAGGCCGCCGGCCGCAACCAGCCCCACCAGGTCTGCAGCACCTCGCTGTAGTACCGATCGGCATCCGGCCCCGCCTCGGCCGCAATCGGGACGTAGCGCCGTCCCTGTAACCGCCAGCCCTGCAGCGGCGGCTGCAGCAAGTCCCCCTGCGCGGGGTCGCACTGCCAGTATTCGGGAATGCCTGCCTGTGCATACGCTGTCCGTTTGGAGCTGTTGTCCCGGGCCACGGTGCTGACCGACGCCACCTCCATCACCAAATCGGGCGGCTTGCCTGCTTCCCAGAAACGATAGGAGGCCTGCGCTTCCAGTGCCACGTCATAGGCTATCAGCACATCCGGAGCAAACGCCGGCTGCGGATTCCCCTCGCGCAGGTACAGATCCGTGTTGCCTCCAAGCAGCATCTCCCTCGGCCGCTGGCGAGCCAGGCGCCGCAATGCGTAAAGGGCGTAGTGACAGGTGCGTTCGTGGGCGAAACTTTCCGGCATGTTGGGGGTGCGGTCAGGCGGATAGGCCGGATCGGCCCGCAGCCATTGCACTGGGCGTTCGGGTACGGGGGGTGCCCGCCACCGGGACGCGGCCACTGTCATGTCGTCTCCTGGACCGGCATTGGTTCCCAGACACGGGCCGCCGCCGGGGCGGCAGTGCCACGCGCCACCCCATTGTATCCGCACAGGCGTTTGGGATCAAACCGATCGCGGCTCAGGCAGGACCATCGGTGCAGAGCCGACTGCATGGGCCCTGTATCGGCAAAGTCCCCCTGCAGCACTGACCCGGTGCTGTTGAGAGGCAGCAGGCGGGCAGCCTGTCCAGTCTCGCAGGCGCTACCCCTTCAACGCGCCAAAGGTCAACCCGCTGGTGATGTATTTCTCCAGCGCCATGCCCGCTGCCACCACCGGGATGACACTGACCAGCGAAATGGCGCTCATGTTCCACCACTCGGTATAACCGGTCTGGCTGACCTGCATCTGCATGAAGAGGGGAATGGTAATGGCCTGCCGGAAGGTCAGGGTCAGGGCCACGATGTACTCGTTCCAGGCCCCAATCAGCGACAGCACAAAGACTGCCACCAATCCCGGTGCGGCCAGTGGCATGGCAATGCGGAAGATAACCACCAGGCGATTGGCACCGTCAATGAGCGCGCTCTCCTCAATCTCGACGGGCAGCCCTTCAAAGAAGTCCCGCATCACCCACACGATGAAAGGAATGGCACCGGCCGCATACACAATGACCAGGGCGGTTTTCGTGTCCAGCAGCTTCAATTCCCGGAACATGACCAGGAACGCCAGAATGAACAGAGCCCCCGGAAACATGCGCTGTGCCATGAAACCGAGCACAATGGAGTTGTTCTTGCCATCAAAATTGAAACGCGCCAGCGCATAGCCGGCGCACGAGCCAATGACCAGCGCCACGCTGGAAGACACAAAGGCCACGATCATGGAATTCATGTACGGCTGCAGGAACCAGGTGAACCGTTCCACAAAGAGATACTGCCACGCATGCAGACCCGGCTGAAAGTCCCAGAAGGGAATGTAGGTGGCCTTGACGGACATGTCCACCGGATTCTTGAAGGAGGTGATGACCACCCAGTACATGGGAAACAACAGTACCAGGGACCACAGGCCCAGAATGCTGTAGGCCACGGTCGCGGTGAAGCGTCTCTGTTTGGATATGCCCATGACAATGGAATTATTATGGCTTGGAATCAGTCGTCTGTCTGCATCATGGCACGCCGGGTCAGGACCAGGAAGGCTCCGCCAAACACCACCATCACCAGCAGCAGGAAATAGGACTGGCTGCTGCCAAAGGCCAGATCGCCCCCCTTGACCCCCGAGCGATAGATGGCCAGCGTCACGGACTCCGTCGCCTGTCCCGGCCCGCCGCCCGTGAGAACCATGATGATGTCCACCACCTTGAAGGCATCGATGATGCGAATCAGCAGCGCCGTGGCCGCAATTGGCATGACCAGCGGCAAGGTGATGCGAAAGAACGTCTGCCAGAAGGAGGCGCCGTCAATGGACGCGGCCTCACGGAGATCGTGCGGGACGCTCTGCAGTCCCGCCATGAGCATCAGGATCATGAAGGAACTCCATTGCCATACGTCAATCACCATGATGGTGAACATGGCCCACTCGGGATCCGTGAGCCAGGGCACCCCTTCGAATCCCAGGTAACGGATTAGGGAATTGATGGGCCCGATGTCTTCCTGGAACAGCATCCGGCCCACCACAAAGGAGACCACGACGGGACTGACCATCAAAGGCATCAGAAACCAGGTGCGAAACAGCTTGAGGCCCCGCGTGACATTGTCCAGACACAGGGCCAGGGTCATGCCGATCAGGAACTGCATGGGCACCACGCCCAGCATGAACACGACCGTGTTCCGGACGGTGCGCCAGAAGGAAGTGTTGGTCAGCAGTTTCCGGAAGTTGTCCAGCCCAACAAACGAAGTCTCGACCCCGACGCGAAAAAGGTGCAGATCCGTAAATGCCGCATACAGGGTCCAGGCCACCGGCGCGATGAACAGCACGGTGGTCATCAGCAGCGAAGGCAGCAGCAACAGCCACTTCCACACGTTGTCCCGGGGCGAGAAGCGCAACATCTCGCGCAGAGTGTTGTCTGACCGAACCTGGGTAGCCATACGACAATGCAAGGACTTAAGGAGTCACCAGTGGGCGGGCCCCGTCGGACACCCGCCCACATCCATACTGTTCAGTGGCCGAAACGGCCGGCATCCGGGACGGAACCCTTGCGTTCCACCCCCACCGCAACCGCGGCTACAGGCCCAGCGTCAGGCGATACAGTTCGGCCTGGCGTTCCTTGCCTCCCATCCGGTCACTGATCTCGTTGAACGCCGCCGCAACCTCGTCGAGCGCAGTCTGCGGATCGGCTTCGTTCGCCAAGGCCTTGGAGACCCCCAGTTCCAGGGCATCCCGGTACTGGACCCAGCCCCCAAAGGCCTGATCCGTCACGGCATTGGGATGATCCAGCGTGGCCTTGGCGGCCTCCAGATAGTCCTTGGCCACTTCCTCGCCGAGCTGCAGCGGTCCGTGGGCAAACTCGTCCACGGCTTCCAGCTGGCTGAAGCGATACGGACTGGCGCCGGTCAGATTCGTGACGAACCACAGGCCGGACTCGGGTTTGGTCAGCTCGATGGTCATGTCCCAGACATGCTCGATGACCGAGTCGTCCGTCAAGGCGGACACTGCAATCACCCAGCCGCCAAAGGCATGGAAGGGCGCGGCGCTGGGTTGTGCAAAGGATTCCCAGCCCCCGTTCTTGTGGTCATAGACTTCGTAGGAGCCCGGCAGGATGTTGTAACCCTGCAACCCCGCGATGACGGAAAATTCGCCCGCGCCCGCCGTGGTCACTGCATCCCAGTTGTAGGTCTGGGTGACGCGGCCGCCATTCATGGCATTCAGGGAATCACCATAGGTGAAACCGGTACCACCCGGAGGGGCCCATTGCTGATTTTCCTCCACCCATTCCGTCAGCGCGCGGACAAAGCCGGGATTGTTGACCCGGGCTTCACCCGTATCGATGTCGATGAAATAGGAGGGATCGCTGGGATGTTTGGCATAGGCCGTGGCCCGGGAATGGAAACCCCACCACAGCGTGTCGCCCCGCTTGTTCATGCAGGCGATGCCGTAGTCATCCTCCTCGCCGTTACCGTTCCAGTCATTGCCGGTGAAATACTCGGCAATGGCCCGCCATTCGTCCCAGGTCTGGGCCCCGGTCTCAGGGTTCAGCGGGAATCCTTTCGCGGCTTCAAACTGGGCGCTGGTATCGGCGTCACCAAACAGGTCCTTCCGGAAGGAATAGTAATGCACGTCACCGTCATAGGGCAGCGCGTATACTTGTCCACCCCACGACAGGGTGTTCACGATGCTGGGAATGACGTCATCAAAGTCGATGGCATCCAACACGTAGTCCGGAATGGGATAGAGCGCCTCCGCGTTGATGACATCGGCCCGGGCGTTGGAAGGAAACTGGAACACGTCCGCCAAATACGTATTGGTGGCGACGGACTGCATGATCTTGTCCGTCAGTTCCTGCTGCCCAAAGGAGCCCCGCTCCCAGCCGTATCCCTGTTCCTCGATCCACGGAGCCAGGAACCTCTCCACACCAGCCCCCATGCCTTCCAGACCGGCATACCGGATCACGACGGGTTCCGTGTCCGCCATGTCAGCATCACCAGAGGTGACTGCCGGGGGCGCACACGCTGCCAGCGCGGCTACTCCAATGGCGCCACCCGTCACACGCAGAAAGTCACGTCGAGTTACTTCACTGTACATGCATTGCTCCCTACATACTGCATACATTGAAATGGAGGCCCTCCCAATGCGTCGGCACAGGAGCCCAAAAACACTTCCGAACCAACAGAAGGGCGGTAGCCAAGTATATGTCAGGCTGGCCCGTCACCAAACTTCAGGCCAACATTCTTCAGTATTCGCCGGTGAGCCACGCTTTCCAGCCAGACGATGCCACGGCCTCAATGGCCTTCAGTCTGTTCCTGCGGAGAAGCCTTCGGGAAGGCGCTCTTTGTGAATCACCGTAGCGGCAGCTACAAGCCCAAGGTCAGGCGATACAGTTCTGCTTGGCGGACCTTGTCCCCATGCGATCACTGATTTCATGCAAGGCCACTGCGACTTCGTCAAGCGCGGTCTGCTGATCCGTCTATCCCGGGCCCTCCCACCAGCCTGATGGCAGAGCCGGGGAATGACAGCCAGCTGCAGTTGCCGTGCTGGCAGCCAGCACGGCTTACCAGTACCGAGTACAGGCGCTGTCGGCCGCCGGGGCGGGCCGCGGCCCCCGCGGGTTGTCTTGTGGTATCCACGCTGTCGCGAGCTCGGCACCTATGTTCTGGAGACGGATCGCAGTTCAGCACTTCGGCATGGGCAGCGATGTGGATTGCGGGATCGCACTGACCCATAACGCAAGCTGGCTTGGCTCTGCAACGCTATCCTTACCCTCTTTGCAAAGTCCGCCCGGGCTTGATCCAGACGCGGCAGGACAGGAGTCCCGATCGGCATGTCGCGCGATTGCATTCAAGCAGCATCAGCGAGCGAAATGACAACATCCGCAGATAAGTGATGTCCTGCGTGTAGAGACCTTCAAGTTTCATCAATCGGTTTCAGGGTTTCATGGACCCGGAATGCTATTATCAAGCAATAAATGCCGCCGCGGTTCACGCCCCACCCGGTCCTGCATGGCAAGTTTGTCGGCATTGCCTGGCCGGCCACCGATGGGCAGGAGCAAGACAATGTGCCGCAGTGCACGTCGTGGGGCAGCCGGGCTTCTTGCACAGCAGTGGAATGCCGTCAATGCGGATTTGTGCCGCGCGGGCTTTTCTTCTCGACCTGGTTGGTGCATTGTCTGGGTGGCACCTTGTCGCCGCCTACGCGGTTACAGGATATCCATCGTAGGCAACGAAATATCGGCAGACGGACAAGGCAGCCTTGGTTGGCGGCCGCCAGGCCCAGCCGCAACACTGCAATGTGTCGGAACCATGGCGCCAAGACCGCATCGCGATATGGAGAAACACACAAGACACAAGGAGGTGGCACGGCGCATCGAGTTGTTGCAGCACAATTTGGCTGTTTTGGTTATGGATTTGGTGCAATACCCCAAACAAGGACAATGGGAAATGACTGCAAAGAGATGGATTTTGATGTTGGCAGTTATGGTTTTGACGGTGTTGGCGGCCGCCTGTGCCCCCGAGGGCCCTACGGCGGCGCCCGAGGCTGCAGAAGCGGCGCCCGCCGCGGCGGCTCCTGTGGAACAGGTGTTGATCGGCGGATTTGACGTGGGCCCGGGTGGTGATCCGCAGGGAGTCCTGTACAACAACGGGGCGGGCAACGTTTGGTTCTCCAAGTTGTTCACACCGATCATCATGATGACCAAGGACTTCGGCGAGCACACGAATGAAGGCGCCTTGGCCTTGAGCTGGACACCCAATGCCGCCGCCGATGTCTGGACGTTCCAGCTGCGCGAAGGCGTCCAGTGGCATGACGGCGAGGACTTCACCGCGTCCGACTTGAAATTCACGGCCGAATTGACCTCGGCTCCCGACGCTGCAGTGACGCGCTACTTCGCGTCGCGGCCGCAGCAGGTGGTGGGCTGGACCGAGTTCAACGAAGGGGAAGCCGACGAGATTACGGGCATTACCGTGATTGACGACTTGACGCTGGAGATTGCCCTGGTGGCCCCGAATCCGCGGTTCTTTGATGAGCTGCGCGGGTTCTATGCCTTGCCGGAACACGCCGTGGACTTTGCGCCCGCTGAATTGCAAAGTGCGGACTGGTGGTGGTCAAACCCCGTCGGCACGGGACCGTTCAAGTTTGGCGCCTTCGAAAAGGATCAATTCATGGAGTTGGTGCCCAACGCATACTATTGGGATGGTGCCCCGAAGCTGGACAAGCTCATCAATCGCTATTTTGTGGATGAGACGGCGGCGGTGCTGGCCCTGGAGAGCGGGGACATCCAGTTCACTTATGTCAGTGCCGATGTCGCGGCGCGTTTTGCAGGCAATCCCGATTTCCAGGTCTTTGAAGGCCCCTCTTTCGTGACCAACCTCTTCAACTTCAACTACCACCACGAGACGTGGCAGGACATCCGGGTCCGGCACGCCATGATGTACGGCATTGACCGCGCCTCGATCATCCGTGATGTATTCAATGGCACGGCGCAGGCTACGCCCTGCAACGATCCCTATCCCGCCTTCTGGCCGGAAGATGCCAACTACTATGAATACAATCCGGAACTGGCACGGCAATTGCTGGCCGAAGCGGCCGCCGATGGCATTGATCTGAGCGGTCTCAAGTTCGAGATCCCCACCTATTACACCTCCCAGCTGGCCAAGGACATTCTGACCGTCTTCCAGGCCAACCTGGCGGACATCGGCATTGACGCCACGCCGGCCTTTGTCGATGTACCAACATGGCGCAACGTGGTGGAACAGAACATGGACTTTGACTTCACCTACCGGGGATACGGTGCAGGTCCGGCGTCCATTGGCACCAGCTGGTATCTGGAAGACAACATCTGGGGCCTTGACGATTCCAACTATGCGGAACTGGTCTCCACCATGGAATCCGCCTTCAGTTTTGAGGACTACCGGGAGGCGCGCACTGCGTATTGCAAGTATCAGAATGAACAGCAGACCTTCGCCTACTTCTGGGTCTCCACACGTTATGGCATCGCCAGCGCCAATGTGGCCGACTTCCACTACTTCCCCGCTCCCGGCGGTGGACCCTATGTGGACCATGCCGAACTGTGGCACATTGCCGAGTAGGCATGCCTCAGGGCCCTAGGTGACAGGATGGTGACCTGAATTGCACTGCGTTGGATGATCAGGCCACCCGGTTTCCTGTGTATCCCATGTCTGAGACATTGGATACTGCAAAGGGATCGGGTGGCCTCGGGCTCCTGCAGCCAGCCGTCTTGCCGGGAAGCAAGCCGCTTTGCCTCCGCCTGGAGCGCAAATGCGCAGTGGAAATATGCCGTGGCAGAACTGCCAGCTCCCGGCGGGGAACCTGGAACGTTGCAGGCGCACAGGGCAGCGGGTTCCTGCCTCCCAGTGTTGTCCCGGCAGGCGGAGACGACCCTGTCCGTTCCTTTGCCCGGAGATCTGCGGCGGGCCTCATGCCCCCGCTTCCTCTCTTTTGCCGTGACTGAAACCTGCGGGCCATGCAATATCTGCTCCGCCGGGTGCTGATCAATATTCCGATCCTGTTCATGGTGACAGTGATCATCTTTGCGTTGATCAACCTGGCGCCCGGCAGTGTGGTCGATTTCTATGTGAACGAGGAGATAGGGATCACGCGCGCGGATCTGGCCCATGTGGAAGAGCGTTTCGGCTTGAACGACCCGATTCCGGTACGGTACTTGAAATGGTTGGGAGCCACCTTCCGCGGTGATCTGGGCTTTCGTTTCAAGAACGGTGATGATGTGGCCGAAGTGCTCGTGGTGCGACTGGGACGCACCATGCTGTTGATGGGCACGGCCCTGACCCTGGGGGCCATCACGGGAATCACACTGGGCGTGTTCATTGGGCTCCGACAGTATTCCTTCTGGGACTTCACGCTGACCGGCCTGTCATTTGTTGGCATATCCATGCCGGCCTTTGTCGCCGGCATCTTTGGCCTGTATCTGTTTTCGGTGCAGCTGCACTGGTTTCCTTCCGGCGGCATGCAAACCGTCGGGCAGGAATTCTCGGTACTGGACCTGCTGTACCACCTGGCGCTGCCCGCGGGCACGCTGGCCGTCTTCAATTTGGCCACCTATATGCGTTTTACCCGTTTCAGCATGCTGGAAGTCAAGGCGGAAGACTATATTCGCACCGCACAGGCCAAGGGCCTGCCGGACCGTACAGTCACCTGGCGCCATGTGTTTCGCAATGCCATTTTGCCGGTGGTCACCATCATTGGCCTGAGCATTCCGCAACTGGTTGCCGGGGCCCTTTTTATTGAAACGATTTACAGCTGGCCCGGCATGGGCTCCCTGTTTGTCGACGCCGTGTCCTCACGGGACTATCCCATGGTGATGGGCATCATGCTCGTTACCGCCATTGTGGTGCTGGCGGCCAATCTGGCCACCGACTTGGCCTATGCCGTCTTTGATCCCAGAATACGGTACGACTAAATGGCAGATTCCCCTCCGGGCGCGTTGACCGTGCCGGAACAGATTCCCGCGCCCTCGCAAGTCAAGGCGGTTTCGCCCACCGCACAGGCCTGGCGGCGGTTTCGGCGACATCCGCTGGCCGTCGTGGGGCTCAGCCTCTTTGCCTTGATCCTGCTGCTGGCCCTGGGGGCGCCGCTCATCGAGCGATATCCCTATGAAGTCTTGAATCTGCGGGACAAATTCCAGGCTCCCAGCATGACGCATTGGCTCGGTACCGACCGGGTGGGACGCGATATTTGGAGTCGGCTGCTGCATGGAGGACGGGTGTCCATCCTGGTGGGCTTCAGTTCCGCGGCCATGACGATCATCATTGGCACGCTGCTGGGCATTGTCTCCGGATACTTCGGAGGCCTCGTGGACATGATCATCATGCGGTTCACGGATGTGGTCATGACGTTTCCGGGAGTGATCATCATCCTGACCGTAGCGACCTTTCTGGGGCCCAGCATCCTGAACGTGATCGTCCTGATTGGCCTCTTTGGCTGGATGGGCACGGCCCGGCTGGTGCGGGGACAGGTGCTCTCCATCCGGGAACAGCAATTCGTGTTGGCGGCCCGGGCCGTAGGGGTGCGGAATCACCGGATCATTCTGGTGCATGTCCTGCCCGGCGTGGTGGCTCCGTTGCTGGCCTCGGTCACCTTCGCCATCAACGGCGGCATTCTGCTGGAAGCCGGATTGAGTTTTCTGGGTGTCGGCATTCCCCTGCCCACCCCCAGTTGGGGCAACATGCTGGAAACGGCCCGCAGCCTCGACGTGTTGCAGGACGGGCCCTGGATTTGGATGCCACCTGCCGTCCTGATCCTCATCACCGTGTTGAACATCAACTTCATTGGAGATGGTCTGCGGGATGCCTTGGACCCCAAGCACATCGGCTAGCCCGCGCAGACGAGAGGTTGGGGCCCGTTCGGGACCGTGACCCGCATCCCTTTCCGGGCAACGGGTACGCGGTCCGCCGCGGGTTGGGCGGAGATATGGTGCCCTCCAAGGTCAAGCCGTGGGTAGAACCGCAAACCGCAGGTGCCTGAGAGCGCAGCACAGTCCAAGAGGCAGCCGGACGTTCCCTTGCCTGCCCCATGTATGGCCCCTCCGGTACCCCGGGTGCTTCCAGGAGCCAAGGCGCGGCCACCCGCGGTGGCCTGCCGTCACTCCCCGGGCTGATAGACCGCAACGAAATTCCGCTCCACGAAGCATTGCCATCCGATGGCGTCCAGAGGCGCGGCATAGAGACGGGCCTGTTGCACCATTTGGCGCAGAGACAGCCACTGCAACAAGCCGGGCTGATCGGTGCCCCACAGGATTTTCTCAGGCCCCAGCACATTGAAGGCCTGGTGCATGAAGGTCACCGCCGAGGGAAACGGAAATGCCTCGTGGGGGAAATAGGCGGCCAAGGCGGCACAATCGAACCACACGTTAGGCAACAGACCCAGCTCAAGCTGCTGAAACCATCGGTCCCGCATGGCACCGGGCACCAGACAGGCGGGTTGCGGCTGGCCCAGGTGACAAATCAGGATGCGCAGATCGGGATGATCCCGGGCAATCCGCCCCACGGCTTCCGTCTGGTAGCTGGATGTGCCGGGCGCGCCCAGATCCAGGGTCAATGTCAGACCGGCTTGGGCCAGCAGGCGCCAGATCCGGCCCAGTTCCGGTGCAGCCAAGTCCGCGCCGGGATGCAGGCCGCACAATCCGGTGGATTCGGACAACTCCAGTTTGAGGGCCTGATAGATGCCCGAGGCCACCAGCCTGGACAGCTCGTCGGCCTGATCCTCCCAGGGATCGAAGTACAACGCTCCCGTCAGACGGTCAGGATAGGCCTTCAGGGCCGCAGCCTGGTATTCGTTCGTTGTGCCATAGAACGGCCCTTGCAGCAGCATGGCGCGATGAATGCCGTTCCAGTCCAGATTGGCGATCAGGGATTCGACAGGAAAACGGGTTTCCAAACTGAGGGGCGTAAGCAACTGTTCCGTGGCTTCCCCATGCTGGATGCGTCCATAACTCAGGCTGCGCGTGATGCCCTGGCGGGTCCGGCCATGCACGACAGGAAACACATGGGCATGGGCATCATGCATGGGGCTGCTCCGTCCTCTGCCGTGACGCGTCACGGCAGAGGACCGGTCCCCACGGAGCACGCTGAGTCGCCGGTCCAGTCTGGCTGGGACCGTGCAAAGTCGAACTCGCATGCATATGCACTCTTGTTTTGTGCATACTGAACACGATCCAGCCTGATGTGGGTGGGGGCCAACTGGAGGCGACAGCCTGTGCCCGCCGGCTCCATCCGGAGAGCGTGGATGACGATGCAGGGCATTCGTCCCATCCCTGGGACACGGAGCCGAGGATGCTTGCGGGGTAGTCCCCGATCGATCGGCCGTCCATGACCACACGGCCTCCAGGAGCGGTCCCCTCCCATGCCTGCATGTCACCAGGGCAAGCTGCTCGTCTCACCTTGCCCTGCCTGGTCCGCAATCCGGCAATTCCTCTCCCACCCCACAGATGGAACCTTGGGCAGTCTCTGCACTGCAAGGGTCAGGATTGTTCGTACAGGTCTTCCCGTCTGTGGCCCACCCGGTGTGCATTCAGCACTTTCATTTCCTCTGGCATGCGCGCATAGACCTCCGGGTGGACGGGTTGATGTCCCCCTTCTCGGTACATATTCCACCAGACGGGATAATAGGAGATATTCAATCCCATGCGGTGTTCGGACGGGCTGGTGTTGGCCCCATTGGCATGCCACACTCCGGCATGCCACAAGACCAGCGAGCCCTGCGGTCCCGTGATCTTCTTGAGCGCCGGATCATCGGGGGAGAGATCCCGCGGGGGACGGGCCCGCTTGGTGTGGCTGCCCGGCGCGATCAAGGTGGCACCGTTGTGCTCGGTGAAGTCCGACAGCATCCACATGCTGTTGACCAGCCACGGATCTTCCGGCAGGCGCGCCGGCAAATCCCCGGTCGAATCCACATGTACGCCTCCGGCCGGCGCGCCGGGCTTGACCCACTTGGAGCAGATCGCGCCAATCCGCACGTGGGGCCCCAGCACCTGCCGCACGATCGCCAGCACCGCGGGATGCGCGGCAAAAGCCCAGCAGGCTTCGTCGAGATTGGCCAGCCCGAAAAGCGTCTGATACAGATCGTCGGCCGGGTCCTGCATCAGATCCCGCAAGGCAGGATCCCGATGCCACCGGTAGCAGCGCTGGGCCAGCGCGTCTGCCTGGGTCGCAGGCACGAGCGTTTCGAGAATGCAATATCCTTGGGTCAGCAGCGTCTGGGCCGGATTGCCGTTCATATGCTTTCCTCTGCCAGGGGATAACCGTAGGGGCGCTCCATGAAGTTGGCGGGCATGGGCCACCCCTGTCCGCCCATCGTCTGAAACCGGTCAGCCAGACCACTCAGCCAGAAAAACATCTGGGCCGCGTCCCGGCTGTCCCGAAACTGGGGCCGAAAGGTGGGCGCGCTCAAATGATAGGGGGCATTAGCCAAGTCGAAATCCGGCTCGATTTGCCAGTCCCGCACGGGCGGGACGGTCCGCCAGTAGTTGTATTTGAGGAGATGACGCACGGACTGCACGCGGGATTTGCCGCGCCGATGCCATATGGAATATACGGTCAGGAAGACCGAGCCCGCCGGCGCCGATGTCTTGACGGCCCCGTGAATGGCCCCGTAATGGCCCATGGACGAGGAAGTGGAAAAGAGAAAATGGGAACCGGGCAGCACTTCGGTGGGGCCCATGGCATCTGTACAGGCCTGCGGCAGATAGAAGACTTGCAGGTAGTGCAAGGCGTGGGTGTAGCGCGAACCGCCATCGCGGTGCCAGCCCTGCGCCGGTGCCGGTGTTTCCATGCGATGACTGCTCATCAGGTTGGGCAGGGCGAAGTGGGCACCGAGCAGGGAGCGGACGGCGCCGGCCACCATGGGGTGCAGCAGTACCTGGTCCTGAAACCAGTCCAGAGTGATCAGGTCGGTCGGCTCAGGGCTGGCATGGCCCTTGAGATACTCCAGGGTGCGCTGATTGGTCTCTGCGTCTACCACCCCCGGAAACATCATGTAGCCCTGTTTGCAGAACTCCAGGACTTCGGTATCGGTCAAGGTAGCCGGACAATCTCGGATCAGCATTTCTTGCTCCTCTTGTGTCTTGTGCAAACACTATCGTTCCAGTATGAATTCGCATCCCAGGCCGTACGTGCGCTGTTCGTCCAGCAGCAAGGCCAGATTGGGGAACTGTACGACGCGCCACCCGTCCCGCATGGCTGCCAGGACCGTGGCATACGGAAATTCGGTGGCCGACTCCGGTTCCGGCTGCATGCGGCCCGCGGTGATCAACTGCATCCCCAGCACCTGAGACGTGACCGCGGTACTGGCACACTGGAGATACAGCAGGTCCTGCAGGCCGACACCGGGTTCCGCCACGAGCTCCAGCACCTCCTGCAGGTGCGCAGCGGTCAGGGCTCCGCGCGCATGGAGCACAATGCAGTCGTGCAAACGATTCTGGACTTCGGTAGTCTTCATGGCTGAACCTCGGACGAAGATGGGCTGTGAACACTCTGCAGCGACAAGGTATCGGCAAAATGGCAGCGTACGTGATGCCCTGGGACATACTCCCGCAGTTCCGGTTCCTCCACGGTACAGCGCGGTTCCCGGTACCGGCAACGCGTGTGAAAAATGCAGCCGGAAGGCGGCTGGGACGGATCCGGCACCTCACCTTCCATGATGATGCGTTGCGAGTGATGGTGCGGATCGGGACGCGGGACCGCGGACAGCAACGCTTCTGTATACGGATGACGCGGATGCTGCATGATGTCTTCCGTAGGGGCTGTTTCGACCACCTTGCCCACATACATGACCGCCACGCGATCGCTGATGTGCCGCACCACACTAAGGTCATGCGCCACGAACAGGTAGGTGAGACCCATGGCCTGCTGGAGATCCTGCAGGAGATTGATGACCTGGGCCTGGACGGACACGTCCAACGCGGACACCGGCTCGTCACAGACTACCAGGCGGGGATGCAGGATCAGGGCGCGGGCAATGCCCAGGCGTTGGCGCTGGCCGCCGGAGAAACTGTGGGGATAGCGGCGCAAGTGCTCCACCTTGAGCCCCACGTTTTCCATCATGGCCGCCACGCGGTCTTCCTGCTCCCGGCCTTTGGCCAAGCCATGGATCAGCAGGGGTTCGCCGATGATGTCCAGCGCGGTCATGCGCGGGTTCAAGGCCGAAAAGGGGTCCTGGAAAATCATTTGCAGGTGCCGACGCTGCTGCTTCAGTTCCCGCCCCCGCAACAGGGTGAGGTTGCAGCGGCGCGTACCGTCATGGAACCAGATGGCTCCGGACGTGGGTTGAAACACGCGCACGATCATGCGCCCCAAGGTGGTCTTGCCGCAGCCCGATTCCCCGACCAGCCCCAGGGTTTCCCCGCCATGGATGGTCAGATCGACGCCATCCACAGCCTTGACATGCCGCACCGTGCGGCGTAACAGACCCTCCTGGACGGGGAAATGCTTGCGGACCGCCTGGACATCCAGCAGGACTGCGGGGTCTACGACAGTCTCAGGCATGATCGGGAGACTCCGCGGCAGAATCGTACAGAAAGCAGCGCACAAAATGCTGCGGGGACGACTCGACCATGGTGGGCATGGCCTGGTCACAGAGATCGGGCATGAAGTGTGTGCAACGGTCCGCATAGGCGCAGCCCGGGGGCACCAGAAACGGATCGGGCACCGAACCCTCGATGGCCAACAGCCGGGCAGACGACACGTCGTCAATGCGGGGAATCGAACGGAGCAAGGCCTGGGTATAGGGATGCGCGGGATTGTCGAACAAATCCTGCACCGAGGCCTGTTCCACTACACGGCCCAGATACATGACGGCCACTTCGTCCGCGATTTCGGCAATCACCCCCAAATCGTGCGTGATGAACAGAATGGCCATGCCAAAGTCCTGCTGCTGTTGCGTGAGCAGCGCCAGAATCTGCGCCTGCACCGTGACGTCCAGGGCGGTAGTGGGTTCGTCGGCAATCAAGAGCAGCGGGGTACAGGACAGTGCCAGGGCGATCATGGCCCGCTGGCGCATGCCGCCGGACATCTGGTGAGGATAGGCGTTCGCAATGGTGTCAGGCCGCGCAATGCCCATCCGCTGAAGCAGGGAGATCGTGCGGGCCCGCACGTCGGCCCGCGACTCGTGGGGCATGTGCAACAAAATGGTTTCCTCGATCTGGTTTCCGATCGTGTGCATGGGGCCGAACGACGTCATGGGTTCCTGAAAGATCATCGATATTTCATTGCCGCGCACGTGCCGGATTTCGGGTCCGGTCGGTTTCAGTGAGACCAGATCGAGCGGCGCATCCGGGGCGCGCGCGGCAGCGTCCCCCTTGCGTTGCCACAACAGGATTTCGCCATCCACAATCCGGCCAGGCGGAGACGGCAGAATCCGCAAGATGGTCTGGGCCGTGACCGATTTGCCGCACCCTGACTCCCCAATCACCCCCAGGGTCCGGCCCTTGCGCACTTCCAGATGCACATCTTCCACCGCCCGCACGATACCTTCCTGCAAAAAGAAGTGCACCTGCAGATTGCGAATGGTCAGCAGCGAAGGCGCGGCGTCGGTCATGACGTACCCCGGTCTAGTGGGCGTACGGGTCCGCCGCGTCGCGCAGGCCATCACCCAGAAAATTGAACATCAGCACCGTCACAATCACGAAGACACTGGGATAAAGCAGCCAGGGATAGTGGGCTACCGACACGATTTGCTGGGCATCCTGCAACAGGACCCCCCAGCTGACGGCCGGGGGCTGCAAGCCCAGCCCAATGAAGCTCAGGGCGGTTTCCCCCAGGATCATGTTGGGCACGGCCAGCGTCACGGACACCACAATATAGGAAAGAAACAGGGGCAACAGGTGGCGCGTCACGATCCGCCATTGACTGGCCCCGGCAATCAGGGCCGCCACGGCAAAATCCTCTTCCCGGAGCGCCAGCAGTTTGCTGCGTACCACGCGGGCCAGGCCGGCCCAGCCCACAATCGACAACACCAGAGTGATCGCGAAATAGGTCTGCACCGTGCTCCAGTCGCGCGGCACCGCGGCGGCCAGCGCCATCCACAGCGGGATGTGGGGAATCGAAATGAGCAGGTCGATGCCGCGCTGAATGGCTTCATCCACGACGCCGCCCACATAGCCCGACACGCCCCCGATGAGCAACCCGAGCACAAAACTCAGGATCACCCCCAGCAAGCCAATCGTCAACGAAATGCGGGCTCCGTACACGACCCGGGAAAAAATGTCCTGGCCAAACCGATCCGTCCCAAACAGCAAGACGGGCGGATTGTCCACACCGGTCCCAAAGAGATGCCGATCCATAGGCACCAGATTCCACAGCTCGTAGGCGGAACCGCGGGGAAACAGCAGGATGGGAAAGCGTTCTTCCGGGACCTCCGTAAACTCCCGGAGGAAGGTCTCGCGATTGAGTCCTCCTTCCCGGGCATGGACAAACGGCCGCACCCAGGCTCCCTCCAGGTCCCGGACGCGGATGCGGGTGGGAGAAGCATGCAGCAAAGCCGGGAACTCTTCCATGGGCCCATAGGGGGCCACGAATTCGCAGAAGCCGGCCAGCAGATACAGCAGCAGCAGCACCGGGCTGGCAACAATCGCCAGGCGATGGCGGCGAAAGCGCCACCACATGAGGGTCAGCTGGGACGCGAAATAGTACCGTTCCTCCGCACGCGCGGGGACCGGGTCCGGCACCGGGGCAGGCGACTCGGTCATGGCGCAATGCTCTCAAAACGGATGCGAGGATCCAGCCAGGCCAGCAGAATGTCCGAGACCAGGGTACCGATGACCGTCAGACTGCTCAGGATCAGCACCACGCTGCCGGCCAGATACATGTCCTGGTTCAGGAGCGCTGTCAGCAGCAAGGGGCCTGTGGTGGGAATGTTCATCACCATGGACACGAGCACCTCGCCGGAAATGATGCCGGGCAGCAGCCAGCCGATTGTGCTGACAATGGGGTTGATGGCAGTGCGCACGGGGTATTTGAGCAGCAGCCGCACTTCCGCCAGGCCCTTGGAGCGCGCCGTGATGACATATTGCCGCTGCAGTTCATCCAGCAGCGTCCCGCGCATGACGCGAATGATGGACGCGGTGCCCGTCATGCCCACGATAATCACGGGCACCCACAGATGTTTCAGCAAATCGATCACTTTGCCCACGCTCCAGACGGCATCCACATACTCGGGGGAAAACAGGCCGATCGCGCTCATGTTGAAGCGGTCAAACGCGATCCAGATGGCGATCAGCGCCAGCAGGAACGGGGGCATGGACAACCCCAGAAAGCCGACCAGAGTCGAGGTGTAGTCCAGCAGGGAATATTGGTAGGTGGCCGACAGGATGCCGATCGGGACCGCCACCGCGAAAATGAAAACGGTGGTGGCCAGTGACACGGCCACGGTCAGCGGCACCCGTTCGGCCAGCAGGACGGAGACCGGCACCTGAAACTGAAAGGAGACGCCGAAATCGCGATGAATCAGGATGCGCCGAATCCAGATCATGTATTGCACATGCATGGGCTTGTCCAGGCCAAAGAGACGTTTCAGCATCTCGATTTCCTCTTCCGCCACAACCGTACCGGCCGATTCCAGCTGCATGATGTACAGGGTCAGATAATCGCCGGGCGGCAACTGGATGAGGGCAAAGGTGATGACGGAAATAACAAACAGCAGCGGAATTAGAATCAGGACGCGCCGCACGATGTAGACAAGCAACGGACTGCACCGCGGAGGTCAGGGGAGAAAAGGGGGGACAACCACACAGAGTGCGCCTGCCTTCCTCCCCCAGCGGGACAAAGGCAGGCGCAGGCGGGGCCAGGCCGGAACCCGGCGGGCCGCCTATTCTTCGATGTAGAACATTTCCGCAGCCGTCGCATTCTCGATGGCGATGCCGCCCTCGGGGACATTCCGGAGCCGATCACTGACGATCAAGGGACCCAGGACATCGTCCACAATCGGAATCCACCACACATTGTCGGTGATGTTCTGTTTCATGGCCTCCCACAGCTCCTTGCCGCGGGCATTGTCGGCTGTCGCGAACATCTCGTCCTGCATCTGGCGCAGTTCAATATAGGCGGCCGGAGGTTCGACGCCCTGTTCCCCGCCGCTGTTGTACCACTGGTACCAGAGCGGTGCATAGGTAAACTGCCATGCCCGGCCGACATAATCGCCATACTCGTGATAGGGCCAGCGCGGATAGTGAGCCCACCAGGTAATGGCCTGATGTTCGTTCGCCCCCGCGATCTCCAGGAACAGCCCGGATTCCACGATCTTGACCGAAGAGCAGACCCCCACGTCCTGCCACATGCGAGACACCTGTTCCCCGACCGGCACTTCTTCGCCCGTGAAGGTGGCCATAACAAAGGGGATGCAGAAAGGCTCGCCATTGGACATGAGCCGGATGCCATCGTCGTTCCGCTGATCCAGACCGGCGGCGTCCAGGAGGGCGTTGGCTTGATCCGGATCATACTGGTGCAACGGAATCACCCGGGGTGGCGACGCCAGACCCAGGTAGACGGCATCGATGATGTGAGCCCGGTTGATAGCCAGACTCAAGGCCTGCCGCACCTGCAGGTTCTGCAGGGTCTCGGTCCAGACCGGATCCACTTCGCTGGTCAGATTGATGAACACCTCGCCCAGCGACGCATGTTGCGCCTGCAGGCGGGTCTTGTATCCGTTGTCTTCGTTGTCCTTGTACAGCGGAATGCTTTGCGGGTTCACCGGCCGGCGCGCCAAGTCCACTTCACCGGCGATGATCTTGACGGTGGCGGCTTCCACATCCGCCACGATGGAGATATCGACTTCGTCTATGTACGGGAGCTGGTTGCCGGCGGTGTCCACCTTCCAGTAATAGGGATTGCGGGTCATGGTCGCCCGGGTCGGTCCCATGCTGGTCAGGACATAGGGGGCCCACGACGGCAGACCGGTTTCGTGCTGCCGATTCTGGTTCATCTTGGAGCCCAGCAGCCGCCACCATTCGCCTTCCTCAAAGCCGGCCTCCACGATCATCGGATTCAGCGTGTCCATGTCCATGTACGCGCCATGGAACTGCTTGAGATAATCGCTGTCCGTAATAAACGGTGACGTGCCGTAGGTCAGGAGACTCAGGAAACTGCCGTAGGGTTCGGTGAAGCTGACCGAAAACGTGTAGTCGTCAATCACCTCCAGCGCCATGGGCTCGCCCTCCAGTGAACGGCCCGAACGCCAGTCGGCGCCAATCACGGGAGTGTAGTCCTCGTTGCGCCACAGGTCGTTGTACCAGAAGGCCACATCCTCCGTCGTGAAGGCAGAGCCATCCGAGAACTTCATGCCTTCTCGCATGTGGAAAATAAAGGTGGCGCCATCGTCCTCGACATCCACGCCCGCCATGACATTGCCGTGCAATGCGTCGGGGTCATGCGCCAGGCCGGCCGTCGCCAGCCAAAACTCGTTCCGCAGCCAACCCGCATCGTGACCGACCGAGCCCTGGTCGTAGTCGATCAGGCGCAACGTGCCACCGTGCTGGCCCACATTCTGGGGACCCCAATCGGCCGGAATCTGGGGAACACCCACCAGCGGATTCAGCGGCAGGCGGTCGTCCACGGGAGGCAGTTCGCCGGCCGCCACCATGGCGTCCAGCATGGGGGATCCACGGAACTTGCTGTCCGCCATCATCTCGTCGGCGGCCTCGACCGGTTCGGCCATGGGTTCCTCGGCTGCCGGCGCCGGGGCGGCACAGGCGGCACACAAGAACACGGCCAGCAGCAAGGCAGTGGCCCAAATTCCTGGGTTTTTCAACCATCTCGTTCCAATATTCATGGCATTCACTGGTCCTGTTGAAATACTGAATGTGACACTTCCCAAGGATACCTGATCCGAAAAACCGCCCGGAGCGATCAGAACAATCCGTGTGTCACCTGTCAGATTACAGAAAAACAGCGGATGTGGCAAATGCAAATTCCGGCCCCTGCGCGGGCGCCCGCGTGCACTTTGCGCCTGGGCAGGCTCTGCTCAGAGCCGGACGAACCCCAAGGATTCCGAGATCGGGGCACGGCAATCCAGGATTACGCTTCAATGGTACCCAGGCCGGCAGACCGCGCGCAACCGGGCGGCCTCCGCCGCCTGTCCGTACTAGGGATCGGTGACGGCTCCATCCGGCAAGTGCAATTCCGGGAACCGGAAGCGGCAAAGCGCGGTGCACAGGCCGACCAGCAACATGGACGAGAGGCCAATCCCGGCGATGCCTCCCAGTCGATACAAAGCCGGCCCCAGGACACCGGAGACGCCTGAACCCGCAAACATGCCTGAGGCGAAGAGCGACATCATAAGGCCACGGCGCGTCGGCATGATTTCACTGGCATAGGCCAGGGCCGACACGATAGTGAATTCCAGACCGCAGCGGAGCAACACCAAATTGGCCACGGTCGCGAGGAAATGAAAGTCGGTGAGGGGCAAGAGACCGAACGCGATCAGGACCATGACGCCCCCGGCCTGCAGCGATCGCACCTTGCCCAGACGATCCGTGTACAGACTCGCGGTCACGCTGCCGCCCAAATCCGCGGCGCCCATCACCATCACCACACCCCCCAGCTGCAACGGCGTCAACCGATAGGCCGCAGTCAGCCAGCCTCCGAAGACAAAGAGCAGATCGAACATGGCCAGCGACAGAACGAATCCGAAACCGATCGCGCTCCAGGCCAGGGGCGGGACGGAGGCCAGCACAGTCCACAGAGTCGCCAGCAGGCCCGGTATATTCCCGCGCGCTGTCTGCCGCGGGATTTCACGGGCCGGCAGGGCGGCCCGGCGCGGCAACAGGAAATACACGACGATCATGCCTCCGGCCAATATCCAGAACGGTATCTTCCAGCTATAGGTCTCCAGCAGCAGGGCGGCCAGGGGCACACCGGCAATACCGGCCACGGCCCAGGCATATTCCAGCATGCCCAGTGCACGCCCGCGCTGTGCGTAGGGAAAGCGCGTGCTGATCCAGGCCACCATGGTGGGCACGAACGCCAAGATGGCGATTCCATTGACGATCATCCCCAGGCCGCGCAGGTCGGCGGTCGGGCTAAGTATCAGGATCATGTACCCGACGACCGCGGCCAGCAATTCAAGGCGCAGAAACTTGAGATAGCCGTACCGATCGGCCAGGGCACCCCATACCGGGGCCAGACCGCCACACAGGTTGCGCACGCCGAGCCACAGGCTGAGCTGGGCCACTGTCATGCCCAGGCCACCCGCCAGAAGCGGGAGAAAGGGAAACCAGATTTGTGTGCCAATGTCGGTCATCAGGCGCGACAGGAAGGGGACTGCCACCCGACGTGCCACGGAGACAGAGCTTGCGCGGTCTTCTGCGAAACTGTCCGGAGAGAGACGACACCGTCGATCGCACAGTTCGGCCGGAGCCGCGTCTTTCCGCTCTTCCGGGCCTCCGGTACCGGGACAGTTCATGGCAGATCGGACAGGGGAATGGGCGTTGCACAGTCGCAAGGCGCGCGGGATAGGACACAGGACTTCGTTGCCGCTGGAAGTTGCCAGGGCATTGGGGGACCCTCCCGGCTTATTGTAGTCAAGCCATACCAGGGACTGCCAGATGAATCGAGAGGGCTGTCCGTGGCAGGACAACCCTGCCGAATCGGGATTCCGGAATCGGAAGTATCAACGTGCCCAGAGCTCTCGCAGGAGTGGATGGCAGATCCACTCCTGGATCACGGTGGACAACCGTCTCCGTCCTGTGGCAGGGCATGGCCGCCCAATCTATGCCAGAGCGATTGTACTGCGGGCAGGTTGAATGACATGCAGATCTTGGGAAACCCAAGTGTCCGGGTGGGGCAGGCCTACTGGACACAGTCTCGATTGCGACCTGCTTCGCCTCTGACCTACCCTCTGGGAAGCATCATTCCCCAAACAGTTGAACATTTATATATAAACTGCTTGTTTTGGAATCGAATCTGGACTTTGCGATGGCCCTGGAGGATCGGGGCCGGATGGGAACCGTACTGCTTATCGTCTGCAGGTGCAGGTCCTAACATCCGGGTGGAAGCACAATCTGGGATGTCAGTCTCTTTGTGGCGTTGGCATCAATCCAAAGAATCGTATGCATTTTCGATATGAATTGAATTTCAAAGTCCGCCTCCATGCAAAGGGCTGTCGCTGCATCAAATCCCTGCGTCCACGCTGCTGTATACCGCAAGAAAACCGAGGCAGGCCCATTGGGGGTGCTGGCGGACAGGCAGATCCGAATCCAGCACACGACACAGCCCACACTGACACTTCCCAGACAACCCGCCCGCATTCCGTCCGTCTCAACACGTGGCAATCCGGTGAGATGTTGCCGAATGAGCGGACATTGCATAGTCTGCAGTGACCGGGTACCGACCAAAGGAGCCGATTGCGAATCATACCGCCTTGAATCGACCTGTGTTTATGTCAAACAGAGTGCCTTGAGCAGCATCTGCACGGGAAGAGTGCCGGAGTGACACAGTATGGCAAGTGCAAGGCCTGGCGTCTCGCACAGGCAGCACATCCAGGCCGTACCGCCGGGCAGTCTGGGGATGCCTGTCCCGGCCGCACCATGCGCCGCTGTATCCTCTCCCCTATGGGCCGGAAACCTTTCTGCTGACAGTGCAGGCCGACACCCCGGTCTTGCGTGGCCTTGGAGTTCCCGTCTTGCACAGTGCCACAGGCAGCCAACATCGCGTGTGGACGATCCCGGCCGGCTTTCGGGTCATGCCGGGATACACGCCCAGGACAGACTGATGACGCGCCATCGGTTGGCAACGACAACCAATCGGCCACCGCGTGTTTTAGGCGCAGGCAGCCATGCGCCTGACTTTTTTCCCATGCGCAGTAGTGCAGGAGGAGTACCGACCCGCATGGCTGCGGTGACTGTCATTACCCAGCGCGGTTCCACAAGGACAAATCAGCAAAGTCTGACACAGATTGCACGCAACTGTTTCAACCCCTCACAATCCTGCGCAAAAGGCAAAGTACATGTTGCCTTTGCCATCACAGGCCTGTTCTCCATGCACCGCTTTTGACTGCCCCGCCCCAACCTGAACGGAACTCTGCACATCGCGCTCTGCAATCAGACGGCATTTGGCTTTGTCCCCCGCAGCCGTCTATTTTCTTCTTCCAAGGACTGGACGCGCCTTTCGGCCAATTGCAACAATTCCCTGATCAATTGCATCTCTTCTCGGGCCGTCTGCGCCTCGACCCTGGCCGTCTGCGCCTCGACCCTGGCTGTCTGCGCCTCGACTCTCTGTCCCAAGTAGTCCAGCAGCAAAGTCTCGGTCTCGGGATCAAACAGCTCCAGCTGCCCACCGGCCGCCCGGAATTCCAGGCCCAACACGGCACTGGCCCCCCGCCACTCCTGTGCTCCGTGGCACCGCACCGGGATCGCTGCATAGACCCCTGCCGCCAGCCGTTCGCCAACCAGCGGCGGTTGCAGGAGACGGCTGTCGGGCGTGGGATCGAACCGCCAGTATTCAGACACGCCCAGCCGGGCATAGAGGTCCCGCTTGCGGTGGGCATCCTCCCGCCAAGTACTGTCCGAGGCCACCTCCAGCACAAAATCCGGCGCCTTGCCTTCCTTCCACAGCAGATAGGAAGAGCGGGGGCGGGCCTCTACGCCGAAGACCACGAACACGTCCGGTGCCACCGACACTTGGGGATTGCCCTCTTCGTAGTAGAGCAGCATGTTGCCGATCACGGCCACGTCCGGGCGGGCAAGGTAGCGGCCTCGCAGCTTGTCGACCGTGCCGGTCAGGGCGAAGTACTGAGCGGTGCCTTCGGCCAAGGGTTTACCGTCGCTGTCGGGATAGATCACATCGGCCGCCGGGGCCGGGACACGGACAGCGGGCACTACTGGAGGCGCAAGGGCCACCGCGCTGTTTTGTGGCTGATGGCCAAGACTCATGGCGACCACTCCGTGGCAAAGCCGGGGGCACAAGGGCCAGACTGCCGGGAACCCCTTCCAGAGGCGATTTGACGCAACATCCACAGACCACTGCGGAATCCTGTCACTATAGCATATCTGTCCCTATTGTAGGCCGTATCCCCGCCATCGCAACGTCAGAAAGTATTACAAAGTGGCTGTATTTTCCTGTGTACAGCCCGGATTTCAGCCGGTCTGGCTTCTGCCCAATTCTCCCGGTCCATCAAAAAAGCACAAATATAACATAAAACAATGGAATCTGCAATCGAATCTGGACTTTGTGATGTCCGTGCCAAAGAAGCACAGATTTGCCCCTTCCCATGCAACGGTGCACAGGACAATCTGGTGGTTTCAGGACCTGTCTGCACAAGGCCAGAAGTGGCACAGTGGTCGACAGCATACAACATGCCCGATATGGGCATACCGCATTTCGGCTCCTGGACGTTCGGAGGCGCATACTCGCGGCTGCCGGTGCACAACCGGCAACATTCCAGGCGCAGATCGATGTCTCCCGACAGACTGCCTTTGGGCCTGCACTACGGGGAAATGCTATTCAGCGGATACCGGCGGCTCCACGCCCAACGCAGAACCCGCCGCCGCCAGCTGGTCCCAGATGACCTTGGTCACCGGAATACCGTCCTGGGCCCGCGCGCGCGCCATGACCCGTTCGCGTTCGCCCGGCAGCAGAACTTCCGCATGCCCCTGAGCCGTTTGCGAGGCTTTGATGCGGGTGAGCAAACTCTCCGCCGCCGCCTTGACGGTCTCCGGATCGGCAAAGGTGCTCACGTCAATCACTACCACCGACCAGTTCGCTTCATACGGCGTCCCCAACATGATCCCTCCCAGGAATTCATTGAAGAGAGACAGACCATAACCCTTGTGGGCCCCCATAGGCAGGATCGCGCCGCCGGCATACAGATCGTTGGGATCCCGCGAAGGCACTCCCGCTTTGTCTAGGATCCAGCCTGCGGGCAACAACTGCCCGCGTTCCCGATAAAAGCGCACCTTGCCTTCCGCAGTCATACTGGTCGAAAAGTCCGCCACGACGGGCCCGAATTTCCCGCCGGGCCACCCCACAGTAACGGGATTGGTACTGAGAATGCGCTCCCGGCCGCCAAAGGGCGCCACCGAGACGTGCTCCGGGCTGCGATGGGCCCCGCCGCCCAGGATCTGAATCGCCTGCCCCTGCTCCACGATGCGTTCGGCAAACCCGCCAATGCGCCCCGTATGGGTGGTATTGATCAGACCCCCAAAGGCGATGCCGACACGCCGGGCCTTGGTGGCCACCAGGTCACAGAGCTGCCCGAGCGCAAAGTGACCGAATCCCTGATGGGCATCGATGATGGCCAGCGAGGGCGTTTCCCGGGTGACGGTGGGTCTGTTCCCGGCCTTGAGATACCCCCGCCCGATCAGGGCCAGATAGTGCGGGATACGCAGAATGCCATGGGATTCGACTCCCTTGAGGTCGGCATCCACCAGGGAATGGGCGACTGTAGCGGCAATCTCGGTGGGGGTTGCGACAGCCATCAGAATATTCTGGATGTAGTCTGTCAGGGCGACCGGCGCGAACCGCATCATGCGGCACCCTCCTGCACCGATTGGGCTGCGGCGCGCATGCGCGCCACCAGTCCCGATTCCCGGCAGGGCGCGGTCAGATCGGACTGTTGCAGGGCGGCCGGCACGGCCCACAGCATCATGTTCTGATAGTAATCGGCCCCGAACGTGCGCTGCCCGGTATCGCTGTCGCCCCGCGTGGTGTTGGGAAAATCCCAAACATAGCCCCAGCGCACGATGTTGGCCAGGCAACGCTTCAGCAGCGCCAGGCCGAAGTCCCGGTGGCCTTCATACATATAGGTCATGGCCAGCATGAACAGTTCCGGCGGGAAGTAGCTGTAGGGGCCATATCCGCCCACCGGCGCCACACTGCCGTCCCGGTTGGCATAATTCACGGCCCCGGACTGGGAGAGCGCACAGTTGACACGGCGGATGGTGTCCAAGGTGGTGGCCACGCGTTCCGGCGGAAAAACCGGGGCTACACCGTGCCAGCGTGCAATCCACTGCCCATCCAGCTGATACCCAAACACCAGATCCGAAGTGCTGTCAGTATCCGGATCCCGGAAATTCCAGTAGCAGGTTTCGTTCCACAACATGTCCTCCAGCGCGGTCTGGCCCGCGGCCAGCCATGTATCGCATCGGGCGGTATACGCCTGGTCACCCATCGCCATGGCCATCCGGCGCATGATGGCCACCTGGGCCAGACGAATCCCGCCGGCATGGGTTACATAGCCTTTCCAGCCGGGTTCCGGCGCCTCGAACCATTCGGTGTCGCCCAGGGCATGACCATCAGTACCCGGAGTGGGCATAGCCACGACTTGGGACAAGCCATATGCGGGGCGCAAAGACAGCGCAAAGTCGTTGCAGCGCTTGAGCGAATCCCAGAAAGCCTGCAGGAATTGATCATCACCCGAGGTGCGCCAGTACCGATCCGCCATGACAATGTAGCAGGCACCATTCAGGACGGTCTGGTAGCCCTTGTCCGGCGCGGCCAGGTCATAGGGTTGGCGATTGGCGGGATCAGAGGCGGTGATGCCACCGAAGATCCACGGAGGGCGACCATCGGGCATCTGATAGGCCCGATAACCATGGAGGGTGGATAGGGCAGTCTCCGGGAAGAAGTACAGGAGCGGGATATTGCCGTAGAAGCTGCAGGGGAGACATTCCAGCTGCGGACATCCCCGCGGACATTCGTTCAGGGCGAAAAGGCCCAGGGCCGGATCGACCCAGGACCCCAATTCACCCCCGGCCTGGGCCCAGACGCTGCACTCCGGGATCAGATGCAGCACATTGATCAGGGCATCCGCCAGCCAGCCCGGCAGATCGGGTGACGCATAAAGTGTTTCCTGCCACGCGATAATCCGGTCCAGCAGGATTTCGTGCTGATGACACAGTTGCATCAGTACGGTGTCCAGACTCGGATAGACCTGCGCGTACTTATGCCGGAATGCGCGGGTATCGGCATGCCGGAAGGACCCGCCGGCCCGCCACACGGGCGCATGCCACGCCAGAATCACGACAAATTCCTCCGTCTGATCCGCCTCAAGCGCAAAAGGCATATGGACTGACAGCCCAGTGTCGCCGTCCTGCGGCACCGGCAGGGATCGCCCGGCCCGACTCCACTTTGCACTGTCGTCATCCAAGCCACAGCCCCACTCGCTTGGACCGCGGGCGGAGGACACGGCCACCGCATAGGCCATCGTCAAGGCCGGATCGGGGCTCCGGCGCACCACCTGGCGCGCCGCAAAGCGCGCGGGGGCAGCCATGGCCTTGTACGCGATTTCGTCCCTGCCAGGCTGGATTGGCCCGCCAAACCCGGGAAACGAGAAGAGAAAGCCCCCGGTCCGAGGTCGCGGGCCCCGGTTGTGCAGGCGGACCCGGAAGACGGCGCCCGGCAGGAGAGAAGTTCTGGTATCTCCCGGGACAAAGGGACTGTAGGCGCGCACTCCGACCCCGATATCGTCGCCCGTATCGAATTCCAGATCCGCGATCGGGAAATGGCCCCAGTACTCCAGCCCGCGGCAGATGTTCACCGGGGAAAGCGACAGTGCACGGTAACGCGGCGTGTAATCCGTAGGGGGAAACTGATGGGGTGAGGCCGCCGGGGTCGGTGTATCGGTCTTGATCTTGCAATCGGAAATCAGGACACGGGTCTGGCCTTCCAGGTGATAGCCCAGGCAGGGCAGGTTCCATAAACGCCGCGGCGCAACGAGCTCATTGAACACTGTGCTGTATCCCAGCATGCCATTGGGTTCCAAGTCCACGCATCCGGTGTCAATGCTCCCCAAGGGCATGCCACAGGTTGGGCGAGGTTCCCCGCGATAGATGACACCGGTCACCGGCTCCCGGTAGCCCTGGGCCCGAAACCGCTGCCATTCGGCCTGCAACAAGCCGGCGGGAAAAAGACGTTGATTCAGGGATCCTGGCATAAGGTACCTCGGCTTCGCCGGCTGGCTATGGGGGAGAGAAACGGTCTCGGGATCAGATCATCCACCCAGGGGGCCACGCCGTTTTGACCTTCCCTGTGGTGGCCTTGGAGATCCGACTTCCGGCCTTTCATGCCGTGCCCTGGGGCGCCCGCAAGACAATGCGGCCGTTGACGCGGCCCGAGCGCAGTACATCCAGGGCGGCGTTGGCCTCGGCCATGGGAAAAGTGCGGGACACGATCGATTGCAGGGAGCCCTGTGCCAGCAGGCGCGCCACTTGCTGCAAGTCCTGTCGAGTGCCGGCCCGGGTTCCAAGGAGGTTCAGTTCCTTCTGGGCCATTTCCTTGCCGGGCACCTGCAAATCGTCCGGCGTGTATCCTACCAGCACCAGGCGGCCCCCGGGCCGCAACGCCGCAATGCCCGCCTGCATCGTCGCGCGGGTACCCACGATATCCAGCACACAGTCCACGCCGGCACCAAGTCCCCGCTCCCGCAACGCGTCATGCCACGGCATGTGGGTCCCGTCCAGCACCTCCTGAGCGCCCATGGCCCGGGCCCAGGCCATTTTGGCGCGGCCCAGTTCGACCGCGATGGGGTGCGCCCGGCTGTGCCGGATCAACTGGACGACAAACGAGCCCACGCCCCCTACCCCGATCACCAGCACTGACTCGCCTGCCTGCACGGCGGCACGGTGTACGGCATGCAGGGCGGTGAGACCGGCATCGCAGCAGGTGGCTGCCTCGACAAAGGGCAGGTCGGGATCCACGGGGATCACCTGGGGGGCTGGCACCCGGACATATTCGGCCATGCCGCCATGGGCCTTCAGCACGCCCATGACACTGCCCATATGCAGACACAACTGGGACCGGTGAGCCCGACACATCGCACAGGATCCGCACGTTTCGAAGTTGTACACAATTACAGGGGTGCCAGGACGCAGATCGCGGACCTCGGCCCCGGTCCGGACCACGATCCCCGCGATTTCGTGCCCGGGCACGAAGGGCAATTCCGGCGTGTACCCGAACCCGTCCAGGAGTTTGAGATCGGTGCCGTCAATGCCACAGGCCTCGACTTTCACCAGCACTTCACGGGCAGCGGGAGCGGCCAGATCGACCTCCTGCCAGACCAGAGGCTGGCCGAACGTCCGGAGCACAGCAGCATACATGGGGCCAACATTCCGGCGGTCAGCGCGGCCTAATCCTGAATCGCCGCGAGGTGGGACCGCAGAAAGTCCCGGCCGTCCTGCAGGATTTGCAGCGGATCCGGGGTGTGGCCCCAGGCGAAGCCTTCATACTCCAGGGCAATATAACCGGTGTATCCGGACTGCAACACGGTCTGCAACAGGCCGCGGAAGTCGATGTCACCTGCTCCCAGCGGCGGAAACTCAAAGTCTTCGACAAAACCGGCCGCATCCTTGGCGTGGATATGCCGTACCCTGGGCGACAGGACCCGGAAGGCTGCCTGCACGTCGTCCCCGCGGATATGGTAGTGGGCAGGATCAAACAGGACCTGCAGGGTTTCCATGCCCTCTTCCGCCAGCAGCCGCTGCATGAGCGCCAGATTGTGCACCAGACAGCCGGGCAGACTGGCACATTCCATCAACAGGGTGACCCCCAGGGGTGCACCGGCCGCCAGTATGATGCGCAAGGCGTCCAGCAAGCGGTGCCAATACGTGGCCTCGCGCCCGTACATGTTCTTGGCCCCGCCCCCGGTGATGACATAGCGGCATCCCAGATCGGAAGCCAGACGCATGGCGTTCAGCACAAACTCGAGGTTGCGGGCCCGTATTTCCGGATTGCCATCGACCAAATTCGTGTGCGCATTGCAGGTGCCAAAGGCCAGGCCGGTGTCACGCGCGCCCTGGACCACGCGGGCCCGCTCCGCGCGATCGGCGTCGACCCGCATGTGCGGTGGGGGCACCGGCAGGAAGGGCGGTTCCAGTTCCAGTGAAACGTCAATGGCCTGGAACCCTTGATCGGCCAGAATCTGCATACAGGCGACCACATCCAAATGGGCGAACAAGGCCGAATTGCAACTCAGTCCCTTCATGTCTCATGCATCCTTGACGAAGAGTGGGGGGATTCCGGGGAGTCGTGGCCAGCATGCAGCCTAGCGCGGGGGCAAACCGATCATGGCGCGGGCTTCAGCCGGCGAGGCAATCTCCCGGCCCAGTTCCCGCGCCAGGCGCACGGCCTTGTCAATCAGTTCCGCATTCGTGAGCGCATACACGCCGGGGCTGACGTAGGGACAATCCTCCATACCAATGCGAATGTGGCCTCCCAGACTGATAGCATGCGCGATCAACTGCCAATAGTCCGGCGGTTGCATGCAGCTGACATTCCAGTTTACGGATCCCGGCAGGTGATCCACCATGTATTGCAAGCCCTTGGCCGTGGGCGGAGTCCATCCTTGCCCGGCCCAGCCAAAAAACAGGGTGGCCCATACCGGATCGGCCAGCAGATCCGGTTCCAGTTCGCGCACTCCGGCATCCGTCCAGAAATCCCCTTGCCGGATCTTGCGAATGGCCCAGAACGCCCCGGTGCCGAAACATTCGATTTCCAGCTTGACTCCGTTCTCCTTGGCGAGCCGTGCATACTGGCGCAGCTCGGCGACCGGATGCACGGCATAGATGGAAAACGGCGGATAGTCCGGATCAGGCTGGAAATACTCGTCATGGGAGTTGAAATTGATGGAACTCATGTCGGGTTGCAGTTCCTGCCACAGGCGCACCTTTTCTTCCAGGCGCATGCTGGCCAGACCGAACTGCAAGATGGGATCAGCATGGGCGCGGATGCGGGTCACAATATCGTGCCAGCCTGCAAAGTTGGCGATCTGGAGCTTGACCCCGTCGGGCTGAATCACGGGATCCGAGGTGTATTGGCCGTGAATATGTGCGATGGCAGCGCCGGCATCAATGGCGCGATTGTATTCCTCCGCCACACCTTGGGTGTCCTCGCAGGGCGTGTTGTGGGGATTGCGCGGATAAGAGAAAGTCCCGTCCGTGGTGACAGTGATAATGAGTTTGTCCATGCTCGCACCTACCTCGTATGCAAAATGGTTTCGACTCCACAGTGTGTCGGTCGCGGTGCACTTGCTGTCCACGGACAGAGGGTGCGCGTGGCGGCGAGTTGCATCGGATCCTGCTGTTCCTCAACACTATGCCGACAGGTCGGCACGGCATTGCCTCGACCTGCAAGACAGCCCGGCAACTGCCCCTCATTCTATTCTAAGCGGTGCCGTAAACCTGCAGCCTCAAGTCGCAATCACCGGGCTGCGACAGGATTTACCCGATCGTCGATATTTACCCGACCGTCGATGCGGAAATCGACCCTGTCCCGCCATGCGGGATCTGCAGCCAACCCGATATTCTGACCTGTCTGCAGGGGTGTTTTCGGACCACTGACTCGATTTTCCGTCTTCGCCCGGCATGTCCCTCGGTGCCATGGTACGGGCCAGCCTGGCCACGCATCCCCGCCCGAGGCAGGTTGCGGGGCACACAACCCGTCGCGGCGAAGTGGGAACACCCTGCATGCAAACGGTGCACGCCCGAGACACCGTGCGAGAAGAACACGCCGGGAGCATCAGGAGGATTGGATAGCTGCCTGTACCTGATCCATGCGTCGGATGAGATAGTCCACATCGTTGCCGACCTGAATCCAATGCACACCGCGTCTTGCGTAGCGGCCGGCCAGTTCAGGATCGTCCCCCATCCCGGAGCCCACCCACTTGCCCGCGCGGTGCGCCGTATCGATGACATACTGAATGGCGGCGTCGACCTCGGGATGCGTCACATCGTTGACGTGACCCAGATTGGCCGCCAAGTCCCAAGGACCCAGCGCAATGGCATCCAGAGCGGCAACAGAGGCAATGGCGTCAATCTGATCCAGCGCGCTACGGGTTTCAATCTGCACCGCGGTAAAGACGGCCGCGTTGGACTGGGCTACCAGCTCGGCATCGGCATGGCGTCCATACCCTGAAGGGACACGGGGCCCGAAGCCCCGTGTCCCCAACGGCGGGTATCGGGCTGCATCAACCACCCTTTGCACATCCTCTGCATCTCTGACCTGGGGCACTATGATGCCTTCCCCACCCGCGTCCAACACCCGTTTGACCCAAGCGGGATCCGCAATGGGCACACGGACCAGGGAGGCCACACGATGCAGGCGGGCAGCACGCAGGTGTCCCGCCAATGCATCCATCGACATGGGACTGTGTTCCATGTCGATCCAGAAGAAATCGACGGACGGACCCAGCGCATCGGTCACCGCCGGATCGTTCAGGGTGATGGAAGCCCCGATTTGTACCTGGCCTTGCTCCAGTCGTTCCCTGAGAGCCTGTACTCCTGCAAAAAACATACCGCGTTCCTGTTGGATGCAAATGCCAAGCAGACACTGCCCGATCCATAGTAAACGGCTTCGCCTGTAACCGCAATGCAGACAGGACCTGCGAACCCGGCAAGCATGTCCAGATTTCTACACGATCCTATGGGCAAAATTCGGAATCCCGGAACTTGCACGCTGTGCCGCATGATGGAGGCCGCGAGGAGAATTCAGGGCAGGGTCAGCATCCTGAATGGTATCGCCGTGATCGGCCTTGCAGGCTGAATGGTGCGGCCCAACGGGTGTGTGTACGGGCGCTCTTCATCCGGGAGCGGCACTTTGCACAGCCGCGCCGCGCCGTGGCGGTGTGGGATCACCGAATCGTGCCCGCTGGGTGGGGCAAAGGACGGATCAATAGTTCTCGTGCGTGACGGGAGTGCAGTTTCGGCGCGGCCTGCAGTACCGGTGGATCGGGATACAGATTACCTGGCAGTGCCCGGAGTGTGCCGTGGCGCGTACCGGTACCGCGCTTTGCCATAATCCAAGAGGCGAAGGGGAGCCATCCCAGCCATATGCCCGTACCCTGCGAAGAGGGTAACCCCAGGCAGCAGCTGCGCATGGCACTCGCATCACTGTCCCCGCTGCACCGCAATGGGCCGACTTGGGCCGCTGGCATGAGCCTCGACAAAGCCGGCTTCGCATACCAGGCCCTTGATGGCCAGCGGCCAGGTTGTCCAAGGCAATCGCATCTAAAAATTTCGGATATGGAGGCAACGCCCGGGGGCTGCGCAGGGTCGACCGGGCCTGCGACGGCACAGCCGGGGGAGTCTCTCCATTGCGATCCACGCGGCCCTATGCTGCCTCCCCCTTCTCCGGGGTACCCGGTGCCGCGGCCGGGCCGGTGCGGCATCCCCGGGGCACATGCTGAAGGGTGCAGGCGGGCGTCACGCGCACCCCGCCCGCCTGGGGTCTGCCAGCGGAGGAGGCCCGTGGCGATGCGCGGGCCCGGATCGCAATCCCAGGACCCGCTATGGGGCCAGTACAGGGCCGAGATAGGCCAGATTGCGTCTGGCTTTGCGCCGTTTGACAGCCATCCCGAGCCGGACCGACGTGTCTCGGGCGCAGCTGATGGAGGGCCAAGCGCCGCAGGAGAGCCAGATTCTGGGCGGCGTGCCCTGGCCGCACCCGGCTCTCGTCTTCGCGAAAGGCAATGTCCAGCACCCAGTGCAGCGCGTTCTCAATGCCCCAGTGGCTGCGCGCCGCATGCACAGCAGGGCGGAGACCGGCGGAGACCGGCTGGACAGGTAGTAGCGGGTCTCCACAGTGGTCCGGGATGCGCGTCCTGCGATCAGGAGTCGCCGCTCGCTCTCGATCATGACCACGCTGCGCGCAAGGTTTCAACCATGAGCGCAAACAGGACAAATTCTCCTCTAGCACAGCCAGCGGGTCACAGCGAGTGCAGACCCGGCTAAACCCTTTCCTACGCCAGCACAGACATCTCCTGCATTCCGCTGTAGGTAGAGAGTTCGTACGTCCAGAATTGGACTCCATGCGGAGTGGGGGCGCGACGGGCCAGAAGGCACCCTCTGCATGTGGGGTTGTCATGCTCTCATTCTGGGTGTTTCCCCTATTGTGATCAAAATTCAATTCCACATCAGGCATAAAGTGGGATTTTTGCAGGCGGGACGATTCAAAGGTGAACACCAACAGGGGCCAGCTGTTGAGAGCCTCGCTCTTCCAGTATTACTTGCACCTTGATTTCCGTGGCGTTCCGCAGCAGGGAGAACTCAACGGTGTCACCCGGCTTGTGGTGCAGTACCAACAGTGCCGAAAGTTCCGAAAAATTGGGAATGGGTACCCCGTTTATGGCCTGCAGAATGTCACCCGGTTGGATTCCTCCCTGAGCCGCTGCGCTGTCAGGCGGTACATCCGAAATGTATGCTCCAACACGCAAACTGCCGAGATTCATGTTGATTGCATCCTGGACCGTCAGGTCATGTCCTGCGACACCTAAAAATGGATATGTATATTTGTGTTCTGCGATTAAGGCGGGTACCACTTGCAGAAGCAGGGGGATGGGAATGCTTTGGCTCAGACCCCTCGTTCCAAACCCGGTGTACACGATACCCATCGTGACTCCCACCACCTCCCCTCGGGTGTTCAGCAAGGGTCCACCGGAGTGACCTGGGACAAGCAAGGAGTCGCTTTGCACCAGATTGGGAATGAGATATCTGCCAGCTTGCTCTCCCCCTAAACCAGCCCCGATGCTGCTTACAATGCCCTGCGTCAGGGTGCCATTCAGGCCAGAGGGGAAGCCAAATGCATAGACGCGACTGCCAGGAACCAGGATGCTTTCCAGGTCCAGAGGCAAAGGAGAAATGTCGCGGTCCAGATCAGGAATCAGTAAAACGGCCAAATCAGAATAGACATCCTGTCCCATCACCACCGCAGGGTGCCAGGAACCATCGCTTAATGTTATCTGAATCGAGGTGGCACCGTCTATGACATGTTGATTCGTGACGATGTGTCCTTGTCGGTCGAAGAAGAATCCTGAACCCCGACCCGCTGGCCTGATGTCATCAGGCAGAAAATCTTCCCGATTGCATTCATGCGGCATGCAAGGCGCTGGCCTTGTTTCTGATGCCTCAATACTGACCACGCCCGAAAGTAGCCTGTCGTAAAGGTGGCTTCTGGATTCGACGAAGTCTGAATGTGCGGAAGTGGGCGGGGCGTGGCCAAGAACGAACCATGGGCAGGTTGCCGGACAACCACAGTGAAAACTCCACTTACAGCGAGAATGGCCGTGATGATGGACAAACCATGTTTGAGCCGCACTTGTCTTGCTGCGCATTGCATCGTATTTTGTACCCTTGCACCGGAAGTCAGATCGTGTGCACCCTGGAATTCCATAGAGAGAACATCGTTCACTGGCACTGGAAAATTCAGATCTGGTGGGATCCTGCCCGCAAGAATTGCCAGCCTATGTAACAAGCAGTTGAAAATTCAATAGCACTAAGTTCGACTTTGTACAAAATTAGACAGGGGAGGTCCCAAGAAAGACAGGATGGCACCATGGATCCAGATACCGACAAGTATCCCTGAGGTCCATCTATGCCCCTCCTGTTGCTTGTCATTGCAACCCTTCTGCAGCCATTCGCATCGCTCTTTCAGACCCGGACCTAGGGCGTGTTGATTAATTGTCGCAGCATGATCCAAGTGGCCGCCACCGGCACCAGCGCCAGAAAGGTCCGCTGCCACTTGGCGTAGCGCGTGGCAATGCCCCGAAACTGCTTGAGGCGATGGAAGAAACGTTCGATTTGGTTGCGCCACCCGTACTTCGCCGGGTCATGGGGGATGAGTTTCTTGCGGTTCTTCTTGGCGGGAATCACCGCCTCCACCTCCTGCGCCGCCAGCGTGTCCCGGATGGCATCACTGTACATACGCCCGATCCATGACCGCCGCGGTCGGCGGAAACCGGGCGACGGTCTCCGGCCACAGGGCCTCGCACCCCTCTCCATCCGGCCGCTCGCCGCCGGTCCGGGCGCAGGCGCCGCCGGTCGGGTCATCCAGGCAGATGGCGTGCAACTTGGTGGAGAAGCCGCCCCGGGAGCGCCCGAGGGCCTGGGCGGCCTGACCGCCCCCTTTTTGGCGGCCCCCGCCGCATGCGGATGGGCGCGTATGATGGTGGAGTCCACATCCAGGGCCCAGACCTCCTCCTCGCCCGGTTCCGGCACGAAAAGCGCAACTGCGCGGTGTACCCTACCTAGGTGCTCAACCGGGCCCGTGGGTCCGCACGCGGTGGGCCTGGTGCTGCGGAGCGGCTGCTCCGGCATCTGGCACCGGGGGGCCGTTGATCTTCGGCATCGACGAGACCATTGAACGGCGCAAGGGGCCTCGCATCGCGGCCAAGGGTACGGGATGTGCTCTTTCCGGGGGCCACTTCGTCAAGGCCATGGGCATACGCTGGATCAATCTGATGTGATTGACGGAGATTCCCCAATCCCACCCAGTCTGGGCCCTGCCCCTTCCTCACCTTATGGGCTCCCTCCGCGCATCCGCGCAGTACACTGAGGCCCGGGGTCAGTGCCACAAGACTCTGACCGACCGGGCCTGTACGGCCCTGCATCAGCAGGCGACCTGTACACCTCGCCCGTCCCGTCACCTTCATCACCCGGCTACGCCTGGATATGGCCCTGTACGATGACTCGCCACCCCGCCGGGTAGGCACACGCCCACCCTCGTTTGCGCCCAGTGGCTCACCGATCCGGCCACTGTCTGGACGGGCTTGTCCCTGTCCGGGCACGACGGGGCCGTCCACAACCTGGCTGTGACCACCGGCATCGACCTTGGGCCAGTCCCCGTGTGCCTGCACTCCTGCACATGCACAACCTTCAGGGGGCGTGACCGCAACAGCAGTGGTGGCTTTGGCCCTGGCCCACACCACATCGGCCCTTTTCCCTGTTACCATCCCCCGGACCGACAGCCCCCAAATCCCGCGGCACCGGAGCACCTACTGAACTCCCTGTACCATGTGGCCTGATTTTGTACCACAGTCGAGCCAAGAGACTCCTACTGAATTTATCCCAAATGTTAGGTTCAATATACTCCGATCATTCAATGTCCTATTGCGTCTGCTGAAGCATACAGCATCCCCACTACAGCGAAGAAGGCCATGCTGATCCATCCCCATTTTCTTTTCGTGCTCTCATCCAGGTTCATCCACACCAATACCGTATCGATCAAGAGTGTGCCGCAAAGATATATAAAAAAAGCCCTTGTAGAATGAGGGAGCCTCAAGGGGCCGGAGCAGTAGCCACCACACTACGACGCTGACACTGAACGCAGTGCTTAGGACTCGTCGTCCAAGCGACATGGTGGATCACATGGAATAAACTATCGGATATAGCCTACACTGCAATCAGCGCGCGGACTGGCGTTGTGCCACCATCTTGTTTGGCCACCAACCCTGAAACGTATGTCATACTCTGCATCAAGATCCAGATATTGGTAACCATAATAAGACCAAGGATCTTCGGAAACCCAGTTTTCGTATCCTCTTTCCCTAACGAGCAGGCGTACACCAGCTGGAATGCCAGCTAGTGAAGTTGCCACTTTGGGGGGCAAGCCGACGCGGGCGCCCGCTGCTCCTAAAAGCGCACCGAGGGTTATCTCGATCCCATGTCTCTCATCCAATTCAGAATCATGGTTTTTGTAATCCAGATAACCACTGGAATTTAACCGTGCATCTATCTCGTGGACAATGTCGTAGAAGCCAAGAACCAAGACTTGAGTGCAGACATACTCTCTGTATCCGCCGCTGGTGTGTCGTGTGAGCAGAAGCCGGTCTCCCCCTGGCAGGACACGGGCTGCAGAAGGTTCTTCCCTATGCCCGTCGTCATATCCCCCGGGAGGCGGGATGCGCTCTCCGTCATCTGTGGAGTCTGAAGCAACGGCATCCTGCCATGCTTCCAGAATCTCAGGCAATGCCGTAAGAGACTCGGCAACGGCGCGCACTTCTGATTCAGTCAATTCCAGTAAACCGCCTGGAACTTCTGGGTCATATGATACTTAGTGAACTACAGGGATATGGAGACACGACTGCATAACGATTGCGGTTGCAGCGGAAAAATCAGGAGGTTTCTTTTCCCGCTTCGCAGGCGGAAAGATGTAGAATGCCCGGATAACTCTCTTATCCAGAGAAGTGGAGGGACCGGCCCTTCGAAGCTTCGGCAACCCGGCAGGCTCGCTCAAGCAGCCTTGGGTGCCAAGTCCGGCAGACGCGAGTCTGGGAGATGAGAGACAGGACAACCATGTCAAGTCTTCTTGCATCCCCGGGTCCGGGGATGTTTTGATCCGCACCGCTTTTCCGGAAACTGGAGGGCTTGCCTTGCGCAACGGGCCATGTCTGCATACGCTTCGGTCGAACAGGTTCACACCCAATACTTCACTTTCGCCGAGGACGCGCCCTTCCAAATGTCCAGCGGGGCCACCCTGTCGCCCGTCACGCTGGCCTACCAGACCTATGGCGCACTGAACGCAGACTGCAGCAATGCCGTGCTGATCTGCCATGCCTTGAGCGGCAGCCAGCAGGCTGCCGGCACTTCCGCCACGGACCCGGACGAGATAGGCTGGTGGTACGACTGTATCGGGCCAGGCAAGGCCTTCGATACCGCAAAATACTTTGTCATTTGCAGCAACGTGATCGGCGGGTGCTTTGGTTCTTCCGGGCCAACCACGATCAACCCGGAGACCGGCCGGCCCTACGGTCTTGCCTTTCCGGTCGTCACGATCGCAGACATGGTGGATGCCCAGGTCCGGCTCGTCGACCATCTGGGGATCGACCGGTTGCTGTGTGTCAGCGGCGGGTCCATGGGCGGCATGCAAGTACTGCAATGGGCCTCAAAATACCCGGAGCGGCTGCGCACCGCCATCCCCATCGCCACCACGGCCCGCCACAGTCCCTTGCAGATCGCCTTCGATGCCGTGGGGCGGGAAGCCATTCTGCGTGATCCCCATTGGCAAAACGGGAGCTACTACGACAGCCCCCATCACCCGGACGCGGGTCTGGCGGTAGCCCGCATGATCGGACACATCACGTACCTGTCGGACAGTTCGATGCACAGCAAGTTCGGGCGCAGACTGCAGGATCGGGAAAAATTCGGATACGAGTTCCTCAACACGGACTTCCAGGTGGAAAGCTATCTGCAGCACAACGGCAACAAGTTCCCGACCCGGTTTGATGCCAACAGCTACCTGTATGTCACGAAAGCCATGGACTACTTTGACCTGAGCCACGAGACGGGACGCCTGGCCGATGCCTTCCGCCACGCGACCGCGGTGCATTTCCTGATCGTGAGTTTTACCAGTGATTGGCTATATCCCAGCTATCAGAGCAAAGAGCTGGTAAAGGCCCTCAGCACATTGGGGATCAATGCCACCTACGTGGACGTGAAGAGCGTCTGGGGCCACGACGCTTTCCTGCTGGAAACCACCACCATGACGGAACTGATCGCCAACTTCCTGGGCAGATTGAGCCGGGAACTGGCCATTGCGCTCCCGGCCGCATACCCGGCCAGCGCGGTCTAGGCCCAATCCCATGAGTGCCTTGTCGGCTTCCACCCTGACCGACACGAGTGCGGACACCGCCCCGGTCCGCCCCGACCTGAAAGCCTTGGCCGACCTGGTGCAACCGGACAGCATTGTCCTGGATCTGGGGTGCGGCGAAGGGATATTGCTGGAATACCTGTCGGCCGTCAAAAACGTCCGGGGCCGGGGCATCGAACTCCACGAAGAGGGCGTCCGGGCCTGCATTCGCCGGGGCCTCAGTGTGCGTCAGGGCAACCTGCACGAAGGCCTGGGAGACTATCCGGATCAGAGTGTGGACTACGTGGTGCTCAGTCAAACCCTCCACTACCTCAACAACCCCAGCCGCGTCATTGCGGAAATGATGCGGGTCGGCAAGCAGATCATCGTCAGCATTCCCAACTGGGGGTATTGGAAATCCAGATTGGAACTGCTTTTCAAGGGACAGGTTCCCGAAGCACCTGATCTGCCTGACAAATGGACCTCGGAACGACGTTGGCAGGCCATGACCCTGGCCGGTTTTCGCCGCTTCTGCCGGGATCACGGCATCGCGATCGTGGAGGACGTGTATCTGGGGGCCTCCGGCACCAGTCTCAAGGGCGCAACCAATCTGCTGGCGGTAACAGGCATCTTCGTGCTGCAGACGGCCGCCTCCCACAGCCAGGAACACGACACATGATCGTCATGAAGTTCGGGGGCACCTCCGTCGGCGATGCGGCGGCGCTGCGCCATGTCTGCGAGATCGTGCAGGCCGGCCATGCCACGGTGGCCGGCCAAGGCATGGTGGTGGTTACCAGCGCCATGAAAGGCGTCACCAATTTCCTGCTGGAGGCGGCCCAGACCGCGGCCGATGGTGGGCGGGAACCGGCCGCGGCCGCCTACTGTCGGTTGCAAGACCAACATGATGCCGTGCTGGAGGCCCTGGTGTCCGATCCGGAGGCCCGGGCGCGGCTGCGGAACGACATAGCGCATGCCCTGCGCCACCTGCGGCGCTTGCTGGAAAGCATTGCAGTCCTCGGCGAGCTGACACCCAAGGGCCGCGACTGGATTGCCGGGACGGGAGAATCCCTCATGGCGCCCGTGCTGCAGCAGATTCTTCGCTCCGCCGGCATACCCGCGGTGCATGTGGAGGCGCGGGATGTCATCGTCACAGACGCGGTGTTTGGCGGTGCGGAACCCCGTTCCGATTTGACCGGCACCCGTTGTCGGCAGCTGATCCGACCCCACCTGGAAGTCGGCAAGGTGGTGGTCACGGAGGGCTTTATCGGCGCCACCGCGGAAGGGGTCCCCACCACTCTGGGGCGCGGCGGTTCCGATTACACGGCCGCCATCATTGGCGCGGCGCTGGATGCCGCCGAGATCCGCATCTATACCGATGTAAGCGGAGTCAAGACGGCCGATCCCCGGGTTGTGCCCCAAGCCCGCAGCCTGCGCCGCATCGGCTACGGGGAGATGGCAGAACTCGCCTATTACGGGGCCAAGGTCCTGCACCCCAAAGCGGTGCGGCCCGCCATGCAGAAAGACATTGCCCTGCGCGTTCTCAACACCTTTGAAGCAGAACATCCCGGTACCGTGGTGGTACCGGACCACAGTCTGTCGGAAGGGGGCACCATCCGCGCGGTCACGGCCATCCAGGACATGACGCTGGTGCGCATCGAAGGCCGGGGCATGATCGGTGTGCCGGGCATGGCCGCCCGCGCATTTGGCACCGTCTCGGACGTCAAAGCCAATGTGCTTATGATTTCCCAGAGCAGCAGCGAACAAAGTATTTGCTTTGTCATCCCCAAGTCGTCAGCTGACACCGTGATCCCCGCTCTGCGTCGGGAATTCAGTGGGGAACTGGAGCGCGGCTATATTGATCGGATCAAGGGACAGTCCGACATCGTGATCATCGCTGCGGTGGGACACGCCATTCATTACACCCTGGGCATCGCCGGCAAGGTCTTTACGGCCTTGGCCGAGGCCGGCATCAACGTCATCTCGATTGCCCAGGGGGCCAGCGATGCCATGATCAGCATGGTGGTCTCGGCTGCCGAAGCCGATGCCGGGATCCGGGCCTTGCACGACGCCTTTGCGCTACATACCGAGGGACCGCCGTAGCCCGCCCCGTTGCCGCTGCGGTCTGTGTCCGGTCATGCGGGTCCATCCACCCTAGTCCTGCTGGCGATACGGCGCAGCCGGCATCGGCACAGGTACTCTATGCTAGAATCGGCGTTCTCTCAAGGGTCATTTTGCGTCATGAATCGACGGCCTCTGGTGATTTTGGGATTGGGCAGTGTCGGACGCGCGCTGGTGCGCCAGATCATCCGGAATCGCCCGCTGCACGCGACGGCCTATGATCTGTGCCTGGATATCCAGGCGGTCAGCGACTCCAGCGGCTTTGTCGCCACGACCGGTGATGCCCTGTCCGACACGGCACTGGCCGCGATCCTGACGGCCAAGGAGGCCGGCGCGGCACTGGCTACCCTGGACCGGGGACAGGTGGCAGCCCAGGCCGAGGCTGTGGTAGAGGCCCAGGGGGATCGCGGCACCATATTCGCCGATTGCAGTGCCGCGGAGGCCACCACTCCGGCCCTGTTGCAGGCAGTAGAAGGCGGCTCCTGTATTGTGCTGGCCAACAAGAAGCCCTTGACGCAGAGCCAGGCAGTCTATGATCGCCTGACGCACACGCCGGGCTCCGTCCGGCGTGTGTCTGGCAGCCGCTGGGAGGCTACGGTGGGATCCGGTCTGCCGGTCATTGCCACATTGCAACGGCTCTGCAGCAGCGGCGATCCGGTGAAGGCCATTGCCGGGGCCTTCAGTGGCACTTTGGGGTATGTCATGACCGGCCTGCAGGCCGGTCAGGCCTTCAGTACCGTGGTCCGGGAAGCCCATGCCAGCGGCTATACGGAACCTGATCCGCGCGATGATCTGAGCGGTCTGGATGTAGCCCGCAAAGCCCTCATTCTGGCGCGCGGGGCGGGATATCGCCTGGAGCTGACGGATGTCTCGGTAACCGGTCTGTATCCGGCTGCACTGGCCGAGCTCGCCGTTGCCGATTTCATGGACGCCTTGCCGCAGCTGGATGCGGAAATGGCTCGGCAGTGTGCCGAGGCCCGCGCCCAAGACGGCTGTTTGCGCTATGTGGCCGAGGTCGCGGCCGGGACCCTGTCGGTAGGGCCGCGGATCGTGCCCCTGGACAGCCCGCTGGGACAATTGTCAGGCACCGACAATCTGGTGCAATTCACCTCGCAATGGTATGCCCCGTTGCCCCTGGTGATTCAAGGCCGCGGTGCGGGTGTGGAGGCTACCGCCGCCGGGGTGCTAAGTGATATAGTTGAGTTGGCTCTCGCCCACTGCACCCCATGCTGTTGAGGTCCCGCACGGTTCCCGATCGGGAAGCCATTGCGACCACAGACCACAGGGATGGGGATGGACGAGAGAACACTCCTTGGGGGTCCGGCTGGAGACTTGGCGCGCGGCAAACGAAGCAAAGACATGTCTGACAAAATCAAAGTGGGCATTTTGGGCGCGAACGGGCCGGTGGGCCAGAGATTCGCTGTCCTGCTGGAGCGCCACCCCTGGTTTGAAGTCACGGCGCTGTGTGCGTCGGAACGCAGCAGGGGCAGGACGTACGCGGAAGCCTGCAACTGGATTCTGAGCGAGCCTATGCCGCGCGCCTTGCGGAACAGGGTGTTGATGCGGGCCGAACCGGGTCCCGACTGCGAGATCGTCTTTAGCGGACTGCCGACCGCGCCCGCCCGCGAGGTCGAACGCAACTTTGCCCGGGCCGGCTACGGCGTATACAGCAATGCCAGCGCCTTTCGGTACGCCGCCGATGTGCCCCTCATGATTCCGGAAGTCAATCCGGAGCATCTGGGCCTCATTGAAGTCCAGCAACGGCAACGGCAATGGTCCGGCTACATCGTCACCAATGCCAACTGTACCACTACGCACCTGATTTGCGCCTTGCATCCCCTCCACCAGGCCTTTCGGCTCAATCGCCTCTTTGTCTGTACCATGCAGGCAGTCAGTGGCGCCGGCTATCCCGGGGTCAGCAGTCTGGACATCCTGGACAACGTCATTCCCCATATCCGCGGGGAAGAAGAGAAGGTCGAGGAAAGAGAACCCCACAAGCTCCTGGGACACTTTGACGGGCAGGGCATCGTGCCTCCGGATTTTCGCATCAGCGCCCACTGCAACCGGGTGCCGACCTACGACGGGCACCTGGAAGCCATCAGTCTGGAGTTCAAGGACACCGCGCGCCGTGAAGACATCTTGCATGCCTGGGAAACCTACGACCCGTTGCCACAGCGCCTGGGGCTGCCTTCGGCCCCCCGGCCGCCCATTGTGTACATGGCAGCGGCAGACCGCCCCCAGCCGCGGTTGGACCGGCTCGCGGGGTCCGTCCCGGGCATGGCCACGGTCGTGGGGCGATTGCGTCCGGACCCGCTGTTGGACTTCAAGTTCCTGGTCCTGGGCCACAACACCATCCGCGGGGCCGCTGGCGGCAGTCTCCTGAATGCGGAACTGTACTACGCCTTGCGTGGCCCTGCGGCCAACGGCAGACTGTCCACCCAGACTCAGGAAGCCTTGGCTGCCCTGTGACCCGAGCCGCTCTTCTGCCATCCTGGACCCAAGGATCTCTCTTGCCTGCTGCTCCGACCCCCCCACCTGAATTCTGCGAGTTCGGCATGACGACTCTGTCCGAATTCCTTGATGACCGCATCGTGTACCGGGACCTGCAGCCCATCGACCCGCAGTACCAGGGGTACAACCAGTGCGCCCGGACCTTTGGGCTGGACCCGGCGAATCTGCCGCGCAAAACCGATCCCTCCTATGCCAAGGTCGCCGTCTGGATTGCGGAGCACATGCAAGAACGGCGTTCCGATACCGAAATTGAGGAACTGCTTTTTATCGGGGACACGTACGCCACGGACGGCGTCTCCTTCGAAGACATGATCGGCTTTGCCCGCTGGCGCGGTGCCTGCTTCATCTGCATCGAGGATCTGACGGCCTCCCCCGGCATAATCTGGGACGAGAGGCAGCAGGTGGCCACCGCCAATCGTTGGCACTTGCTGGGGCCATGGTTGCAAGAGCTGAGCGCCCGCTTCGCCCTGGACGACCGCACGGCAGTGATCATCGACATCGACAAGACAGCTCTGGGCGCGCGCGGCCGCAACAGCAAGGTCATCAACGAATCGCGGCTGGACAGCCTGCACCAGGCGCTGGAAAGCCAGTTGATCAGCACCGGCAAATTCAGCTTTGCGGAATTCCGTCTCGTCTACGACGCCATTTCCCGCCCGGAGTTTGTGCCCCTGACGGGCGACAACCAGGACTACATCGTGTACATCGGTCTGATGGTGACTACCGGCATCATGACCCTCAAGGAGGTCAGCGGCATCCTGGCCCAAAAAATGTCCTTTGACCACCTGGTACGCTGGATCACCACGCAGGCGGAAAACAAATTCTCGATGCAGATGCGCCAATTGCATGAGCAATACCAGATGTGTGCCCGCAATGGAGACTGCACACCGTTCAAGCAGTTCCGGCGCCAGGAATTTCTGAATACCGTGCAGCACATGGGCCACCTGCCTGCGGGCACCAGTCCCGAGAAGCGGCTGGCGGAGGAACTGTGCATCACCCAGGAAGTACGGGAACTCAGCCTGTTCATGCGGGAGCGGGGTGGTCTGCTGATGAGTCTGAGTGACAAGCCGCAGGAAGCGACCACGCCTCATCCGCGTTGGCACAAAGGCATGCAGCCCATTCATCGCGTTTTCACCCACGCGGTCGGCACCAGTATTCAGCCCGCTTTGGATGCCATCGGAGCCTGAGCATCCGCAGCCCGTTACGGACCTGTCGCCCAAGATCCTGTAGGCTAGGGGACCCACAGTCGCCCCGGACCATACAGCCATGTCAGACGACCGCCAGACCCAGGAACCCCAGAACGCGCCCCCGCCCGGCAACGGGGACAAACCCCCCCGTTTGCCCGGCCCATGGGCTAACCTCCGGAATCAGGGGTGGGTCTGGATTCTGCTGGTGATCGTGGGTGTGGTGGCCATACGCTCCATGGTCACCAACAATGTCCGCAACGAAGCCGTGGGTCTCAATGAAGTCGCGGCCATGGCCAACGAAAATCGCATTGAAGCCATTGAGGTGGTGGGCGAAGTCATGTCCATTCACGTCACCAGCGGCGATCTGGTGCGCGCGCGCAAAGAGCTGGAGTCCAGCCTGTATGACAGTCTGGCCAATCTGGGGGCCGATGTGGAAAGGCTGAACGCCTTGCCCATCACCTTCCGCAATCCGCCCCGGGCGGCAGCCATCATCTCCGGTGTGCTCATCATACTGCCCATGGTGGTCGTGATCGCGTTCTTTGTGTTCATCATGCGCCAGAGCGGCATGGGAGGTCAGAATCGGGCACTGCAGTTCGGACGCAGTCGCGCCAAGAAAGTGGACGCGGTAGAGCACTCGGATATCACGTTCGAGGAGGTAGCCGGTCTGGTCGAAGCCAAGCTGGAACTGCAGGAAGTCGTGGATTTCCTCAACGAACCGGACAAATTTGAAGCCTTGGGCGCGCGCATCCCCAAAGGCGTGCTGTTGGTGGGCTCCCCGGGCACGGGCAAGACCCTCCTGGCCAAGGCGGTGGCCGGCGAAGCCGGTGTACCGTTCTTTTCCAGCTCGGGCTCCGAGTTTGTGGAAATGTTTGTCGGAGTGGGGGCCAGCCGTGTCCGGGATCTCTTTACCCAGGCCCAGGCCCAGGCGCCCTGTATCATCTTTGTGGACGAGATTGATGCCGTAGGACGCCATCGCGGCGCCGGCATCGGTGGCGGCAACGATGAAAGAGAACAGACTCTTAACCAGATTCTGGTGGAGATGGACGGCTTCGAATCCGGCACCAACGTCATTGTGATTGCGGCCACGAACCGGCCAGATATTCTGGACCCGGCGCTGTTGCGGCCGGGCCGCTTCGATCGCAAAGTCATCGTGGATCTGCCGGAACGGAGCGAGCGCAAGGCGATCTTGGAAGTGCATGCCAAAGGCAAGCCGCTGGATCCGGCAGCGGACCTGGATGCCATCGCTGGGCAGACCCCCGGCATGGTAGGTGCCGATCTGGAAAACCTGATGAACGAGGCCGCCATACTGGCGGCTCGCCATGACCAGAAATCCATTACCATGATCAATCTGGTGGAGGCCATCGAACGCGTCATGGCCGGGCCCGCCCGCGCCAGCCGTGTCATCACCGAGAAGGAACGCCGTTATGTGGCCTACCACGAGGCGGGCCACGCCATCGTCATGCATCTCCTGGATCAGGCGGACAAGGTAGGGAAAATCAGCGTCGTCAGCCGCGGTCAGGCCCTCGGCTACGTGATGCCCCTGCCGGAGGAAGACCGGCACCTGATGAGTGTCTCCGACCTGGAGACACAGCTCTCGGCCTTGCTGGGCGGCCGCGCCGCGGAAGAGATCATCTTTCAGGACGTGACGACCGGGGCCGAAAACGACCTGGAACGGGTGACCCAGATCGCGATTGACATGGTCACGCGCTACGGGATGAACGAGAGTCTGGGACCCATTCAGCTCAATCAAGGGGAACACAGCCCCTTCATGGGCATGGAGATTGGAGAACAACGGCACTACAGCGAGGAAGTCGCCCAGCAGATCGACAAGGAAGTGCGCAGCCTGGTGGACCGGGCGTATCAGCGCACCGTTAGTCTGTTGCAGGAACACCGTGACAAGCTCAAGTTGCTGGCCGAAACTCTGCTGGAAGAGGAAACGCTCGAGCGGGACGAGTTCGAGACCCTGCTGGGCTAAGCATCTGGCATGGGGTGGATGTGAAGGTGAGGTGCACTGTCTCCGTCGCCTGCTTGGACATGTCCAGAGTCCCCCATGTCTCGTCCCCTGCACATCCACCTGACCGCAGGCCAACGCACCGCCCTGTATCAGCTGCGCCGCGACCCCCGACTGCAGCCCCGGGAACGGGATCGGGTGGAGATGTGTCTGCTCTCGGCCGCGGGCTGGACCGTGCCCCGCCTGGCCGTGCATCTGGATGTCTGCGCGGCCACGGTGCGCAAGTATCTGGATCTGATGGGGCCCGCTACCGCCGCACCCAGGCCACGCTGCGGCACCGGCAGGACCCGGCCCGGATAGCCGCGGCCCGGGCCGGCACTCTGCAGCTCTGCTACCTGGACGAATCCTGCTTCGCCCCCACCTATACCTGGTGCCGACCCGGCCACCGCGGCCATCTCCCCTACGCAAACCCTCAGGGTCGCCGCGTGAACGTGATGGCGGCGCTGGCTGCGCCGGGCACCACGCCGCAGGCCCCCTTGACCTGGATGGTGGCGCCCCGCACCTGGACCAGCGAGGATCTGAAAGGATTTCTGCAGCATGGGCTGCCCCAGGGGAAGGAGGGCCAGTGCCGGGTGGGGGAGCGGGACCACGCCTCGATCCACCGCGCCCGGGTCATCCAGGATGCTCCGCCGGAGCTGGATGGGACGGCATCGAGCTCCGGTTGCGGCCGCCCTACAGTCCAGAACTGAACGACATCGAGCGCCTCTTCCACCGGGTCAAGCACCAGGCGATGCCGACCCGCACCTGCGACACCACCCCCAGCTGACCGGGGCCATCCACACCGCTTGCCGCCGCCTCCGGCAAGACCTCATACCTCCCCATGCGAAGTGATTAGCACCCACCTGATACGATACAGAGGACCTGTGCACGGACAGCCCCAGTGTGTCCGTGGGTCCCCTGACTGTCGCCCGGGATGGGGACCATTGCCTCGGGTGTATGCCTGGATCCAGGCCCACCGACGGGTGCTGGCGCAGACGACAGTGGCTGGCAAGTCCTACGAAATCACTGCCCCTCCACTGTTGTGTATGTTGTGTATGTTGTGTCTCAAAGGGTACATGGTCACGTTGGATGCGATGGGATGCCAGAAGTCGATCGCATACCGGATACTGCGAGGACATGACAGCAGGCTGCTTCCGTATTCTTTGATATCGACTGTGGTTACTGCCATCAAGAAACCTCTCTTTGGCGGCATATCGCCGTGGGCCAGTGGGATGAAGATGTAGCCGTTGTTGCGTGGTAGCAACCTTGCGCGACGAGGAAGTTGCAGCCTTTCAAGAGCGGTACCAACTTGCTTTCCCTGTGCTGGTGGATACCGACGGTACACTGAGCGCCCAGGCCCGACTGGAGGTCTGGCCCACCAAGGTTCTGCTGTCACGGGAATCCCAGGTGTGGCAGTATTGGCAGGGATCAGTCACCAAATGATGTCCGATGAAGAACTGGGCAGCCTGCTTTGGGACTTGACATCCCTTCCAGTGCATTGCCCCCTGTGCCTCAGCCTGTGAATGATGCCTGACAATCGCAGCGTGTTGTGGAACGATACCTTGCGCCTGGAAGGCCGCGTCATGTGGCACTGGGCACGGTTCCCCTTGGTGCTGGCGTTGCTGTGTGGGCTGGCAGATCTGGGCCTGTCTGCCAGCAACAGCTTGGCCGGGGTAGGGGACTTCTCGGATCTGGAGAAGAGCCTGTTCTGGGGAGAGATGCTATTGCCGATGATGGCTGGCTGGACAGGGGCACAGCTGGTGTTGCCCGATGCGGCTCGCGAGATTCTGCAGAACTTAGCCACCCCCTATTGGCGCATTGCCCTGCGGCGTCTGGGTCTGATCCTGGCCGTCCTAGGTGCCATCTGGACGGCCATCTTCTCCCTGGTGGCCGCACTCCTGCAGGTAGCGGAGGCTGGGCCACTGGTGTTGCGGATACTCCTGGGGGGTTGGAGCACACTCCTGTTTTTCGGCTCCTGTGGTTTTAGTGCAGCCATTCTTCTGCGTGACCCACTGTGGGGAGGGCTGTTGACCACTTTGCTCTGGTGTGGTGCCTTGGCCCTGTTGCAGTTCGGTCCCACCTTGGCCCTGATATATCCGTTCTTGACCTGGGTGGATGCCTTCCACCCGCTGTGGGGGCTGAATCGCCTGATACTGGTCATTGTAGCCAGCCTGTGTCTGGCAACCGCTTGCGTATGTCTGCGATCTCTGACCACTCCACCCGCAGCATCGGCGGACAACGGGTAACGTCGGTGTCCTGGCCTGCGCTGGTACGCCTGGAATTGCTGGTGCTTTGGCGCAGCCGCGGCATTGGGCTGTATGCTGTTGTAATGGCCGGAGTCATCGTGGCGCTTCAGGTGTTCGGAGCTCGGGAAGCGACGACTCACATACTGACTGTGACGGCCACGGCGTTCCTGGGGATGGGGTTGCCGGTGCTGGCTCTGGCTCTCGGACCCGCGCTGGTCTGGAGCTGGACCCTTCGGGGGGATGTGCTGTGGGCCTCGGGTGTCCATCTCGTACTGCTGGCGGCCGCCCGCCTGACGGCCGCCTTGCTGGCCGTCTGTGGCATTCTCCTGGTCGCGGGAGCCACGGCGGGTCTGCTGCTGGGAGTGTACAGCGTCCAGCCTCCCCTGGCCACCGGCGTCTTCCTGGGAACCGCACTGATACGTCTCCTGTTGCCGGTGGCTTGCAGCCAGGTAGCATTGGTGCATGCGCTGGCGCATGTCTTGCCCCGCACGACCTGGGTGGCCGTGCCTTGCCTCGTCCTGACTTTCCTCACCCTGCTGGCCCCCTACCTGTTCGTGCAACATTTGCTCGCCCCCCTGAACTATAGCTGGGTCACCCTGTCCTTCGATCCTGTTCTGGGGCTGGGGGCCGACAGCCGCCTGCAGGGTGGTCTCGCATGGGTGTATCTGGGAGGCGGCATCGCACTCTGGCTGCTGTCCCTGCCGGTCGTCACGCATCGGGATGCACGGGTGGACAGCCCACCGGGACAGCGCCGAGTCCTGGCTGCGGGGACAGCGGTTGGCGGTTGGCCTGGGTCTGATCACTGTGGCGGTGGCAGGATACCTGCAGCTCCAGCACAGCAGTGTCGTGCCCCCACCGACCGCAACCCTGCCCGGGGAGTGGACAGTGCTGACGGCTGCCCACCAGGTGCAGCTGACGGATACCGAGCTGGCGGCAGTGACCCGGCTGCAACTGCAGCCCTCGTCTGGAAAACCCGTCCCTTCGGGAATAGAGCTGGCTCTCAATCCCGGTCTTCAGGTCCAGGCCGCTACGCTGGCCAATCAGCCGGTGCAGGCTATGCGTCACGGCGAGGCGGTAGTGTTGCCATGGCCATCCGAGAGCCGGGACATCACTGGGCGGATCCGTTGCCACCGCTGCTGATGTGGGCTGCCCCCCACCGTATCTCCGGTTCGCTGTACCTTGGCCGTCTGCAGAATCAGTGGGAGATCGACGCGGCCCAGACGGTGCTTCAATGGGCCACAACCCTGGAGGCACGCGGACAGACGACTCCGGTTCTGCAGGTGGTGATCATGCCCTATGGACGGACAGTGCTGTTTGCCCCACCATACGTGGGCGTGCCCGTCGAGCGAATCCAGTGGCGGACGCTGTGGCACGACGATCCGGAGGAACGGGCCGACGCCTTCGATGTACAGCTGGAGGCGGCCATCCGCTTGGCGGAGAATTGGCTGGCCGAGACGGTGCCCTGGGCCGAGCGCCCCCTGCACCGGAACGGTGCACTCCGCGGCATCATCGATGGTCGGCCGCCACGGGCCCCTAACCCGCAGGCCCCCCATGGCCGCTGGACAGAGAATGTGACACCGCCAGTCTGGCGCTACGCGTGGGCGGTGGTGCTGGCCCAGCGGATGGTGCTGGCCGACCAAGTCGACGCCGTGCAGGAGCAGCAGGCCCGCTGGCTGTGGTTGCAGGCGCTGGAAGGGAGCATCTTGTCATGGGACGTGGTCACCATGGACGGGGGGATCCAGCAGTTTGCGCCACCGGTGGGGCTGGAGGCATTTGAGGCCACCGGAGAGTTCTGCCGCCTGGCGGCAGCGGTCTCCGCGTTGCATGCCGTGGCGGAAACTCAGGGAGACGAATTTCTGTGGGCATGGCTGCAGGCCATGCACCGGGATCAGATTCCGATCGGCGCCCACATTGACAGCTCCGCAATGTGGCGTATAGGCACTGCCTTGGCGGGCACTTCCCTGGAACCACCACCCGCGCCCTGCCAGGCCTACGATCACGAAGACCACCATCATTGAATGACCGACAGAGGGGACCATGCAGATCCGGGACATCAGCCTGCGGAACGTGCAGCACGTGTATGAGGGAAACATTGCGGCCCTGCAGGATCTCACGTTGCACACCGGGACGGGGGTATTCGGCCTGTTGGGTCCAAACGGTGCGGGCAAGACCACATTGCTGCGGATCCTGGCCACTCTCCTGCCTCCGTCGTCGGGCGAGATTCAGATCGGTGCCGTTTCCCTGCAGAACCCGGAAGGACGTCAGGCCATCCGGAGATGCCTAGGCTATGTGCCCCAGGACGATCCGCTGTATTCTCATCTGCGTGGCCGGGAATTCCTGGACTACATGGCGGTTGTCAAGGGACTGGGTTCCCGCCAGCGGCGACAGGAGGAAGTGGATCGGGTCGTGGCGCAGATGAACCTGGAGGATTTCGCGCATCGACCCATCCGGACCTACTCCGGGGGCATGAAACGCCGCGTGGCCGTGGCGCAGGCATTGCTGGGGTCCCCCCAGATCCTGCTCGCGGACGAGCCCATGGCCGGCCTGGATCCCCAGGAGCGCCTGCGATTCCGATCCTTCCTGCAGGCCTGGGGCCAGGAGCGCGTGGTAATCGTTTCCTCCCACATCCTGGAGGATATTGCCCACATGTGCGATCAAGTGGGCGTGCTGCATCGGGGACAGCTGGTGTATGCCGGACCTACGCCAAGTCTGGCCGACGCGGCACGGGGATGCGTCTGGGAACTGGCGGGGGCATTGCCCTATCATGCCCATTGTCTGGTGTTGCGACAGGGAAGAGAGGGGAGTTTCCACCGCCTCCTGGCTGCCGTCCCTCCCCATGCCAAGGCCTGTCCCGTTTCTCCCACCTTGGAGGACGGGTACTTCTGGCTCATACACGACCCACCGGGGTAAACACCAATGCTGTTGAAACCTCAACAGATCGACACGGAAGTGCGCGGGCTGGTGGACCGGGCATATCAGCGTACCGTCAGCCTGTTGCAGGCACACCGCGACAAGCGCGAGCTGCTGGCCGCAACCCTGCTGAAAGAGAAAACGCTTGAACGGGACGAGTTCGAGACCCTGCTGGGCCTGGCGCCCATGGCACTCACCGGATATGGCACAGAGGATCTGAACGGGGACTGGTCGCCATGCGGCCGGTTGGACACGCCGCAACGCTTCGCACGGCACTTTGTAAATAAAAAGGTGAAAACAGCTGGAGATCTGGCCCACCAAGGTTCTGCGGTCACGGGAATTTCAGATCCTACAGTGCTGGCAGGGGGCAGTCACCAGATGATGTCCGATGGATTTCCGGTCCTTTCCGGGCGAGCGGCAGTGTCCGGGCTTTGTGTGCGCCCACGACCTGTCCCTCTTTCTTCGGCGGCTCGACCCGAGCCAGTGCCATCGCCGGACCCGTGCGCTGCACCTGCGGACTGAATTTCAACCCGTTGGTATTGCTGGCACCAACCATGCATCGTTGTAACCGCGCGTTTAAACGCGCGCGTGCTTTTTAAGAAACGCACACCGTGTGTTCGCTATGCATTTCTTACATAGCGCACACCGCTTCCGCGAGTGCCTACTTGGCAGAGAACCCCCTCCGCCTCCATCTTCTTCAACAGTCTGTACGCCTGAGGGGCAGAGAGGGCACAGAGCCTCATCACATCCTTCCGTGATATCGAACCATGAGCGTCGACGTATTGACGCACCAATACGTCATGTGGCATGGTTTCGACGCGTCCCCGGCGAGCATCCGTGCGGTCGCCCAGTTGCCGACGCACGGCTTCCGTGAGTTGAAATACCTGACGCCCAGCCGTGCCGCTCACCTCGACCATGCCACTTTCCTGCAACTTCCGCAGGCGGATTTCCGCATCACTTTTCCCCCGCTGAATCGTGGCGGCGGCATCGGATATCGGCAGGCGACGTTCGCGCTCCAAGGCATTCAGAAGCAACAATTCATCTTGGGAAAACGGCCGACCCTGCCGACTCTGTTCCACCACCAAGCGCACGAAGCCGAGATTGGCCTCGCCGCCGAGCAGTTCCAGCACGGTATCCGCTCCCGTACTTCTTGCGTAGGACGGAGCGGGACGGCCCGTACGAATCTGTTCCCCGAAAATGGTATCGATGCCGCGCGCGGTGCGCTCTACGAGGCCGGCGCGCTTGAAGGCATCCGCCAGTAGGGGATTCCGGGGACGCGGCGGGGTCACCAGCAAGTTGTCGAGACGGACGCCATTCGGGAATCCCCCGGGGTTCGAGATTTCCAGCCGGTCTGGGTGCCACTGCACATGTACAGTGCCCAGGCGCGTGTAATCGCGATGCGTGAGCGCATTGGCGACACCCTCGCGGAACGCCCGCGCAGGGTAATCAGGCACCCCGACGCGGGTCATCCCAACCAAGATCTCCTTTTCCCGGTTATGTGCCCGAAAGCGCGCCTCCAATTCCTCCATGACGCGGAGCAACGGCCAGCGAAAAAAATCGTTAACTTCTACGTCAGTGTCAGAGAGTACCTGAAACGCAGTTTCGTGTGCTGGAAGGATGGAGGTCAGCACATCCTCTCGACCGAAGAGGAGCAAGCCCAAGATTCTGACGGCCACATTGCCATTTGCCTGCTCCACGGCACCCAGCGCTTTGGCGAGCTCCAGATTGTCGAGATCGAGTAGCACGGCATCACCTCGGTGCCGGTTTTCCCGGATCGTGCGGCGATAACGGTCGAACTCAAGCGGGTCCAGCGCATCAAAACCGATGGCATCCAAGCGAAGTGCGGAGTAATCGAGCAGGCCAAGATCAGCTTGCCGCGACTGCATCTCGTGGAAGTGAAAGGGAACACAGGCAGGTTTTCCGTCCCCGCCGATAACCCGGCGCAGGTAGCGTCCGTCCGCTGTGCCGACCGGTTGGCGCACAGCCGGAACCTCAATCATGAGGACCTCTTTCCCGGCAAGCGCAACAATTTCAGCGCGGGCAGAGAGAGATGGGCGAGTACGGTTTCCAATGAGCGCCTGGACGCGCATGGGATCGGTTCTGCCATTCTCGTGACGGGGACGAGCACCACTCACACGACCGTCGTCCTCTACTCCGATCAGCAACCACCCAAGGTCATCATTGCTCCGGTTGGCAAGACAAACGACTGTTTCAACGAGTGCGCGGTCCGTGAACGAGGCCATTGCTTCGCCTTTGAATTCCACGGCGAGCGTTTCTCCGCTCTTGACGAGCATTCTGAGATGTTCGGGGGTCAAGAGTTACGACCTACGTACGATGGGGCGTCTTTCCGAAACACAATCCTCTCTTTCAGGACATCCACACTCAGACCACTCATGGGCATTGTCATTCGTTTTGCCACGGAGATTTTCCCGCCAGCGGTCGATGGCCACTTTTCCAAATCGCCAATGACGATCGACTTTCTGGGATGGGATTTTGCCTTCACGCACAAGTTTGCAGAGCATTGACCTCGGGATTTTCACGTAGGTGAATAACTCTTCAATGATCAGAACATCGCTGGGCTTCTCATTCATCGGATACACATCTCAAGCCACAAAAAAGTCTGTGCCTGACACAACTCATGATATCTATATATTTTACAGTTGTTATCAATGGTTGATTGGCAACAGTTTCCTTAGCACTACAGCGGTAACCAGTGCCTGGCTCGGCGGCACCAGTGACAGCACCGGGCCACCCACTGGTGGTGCCGCCGCCACTCCACCTAGGCCAAGCCGTGCCGGAGCCCGTGTCCGACCCGGAGCAGGCACCGGATGGTGGCCAGGCTCAGGCGGGAGCCAGCCCTCGGGCCCGCTTGAATGCCTGCAGGCTGGGCGTGGGCTTTTTGGGGGCCGGCGCCACGGCCCCTGCCTGTGGGCGCGGGTGGGGCTGCGGCCCTGGCCCTCCTTGCCGGAGAACCTCGGCGTGGCGGTGCACATTCCCCGGATGGTGACATGATGGCACATAAGGACGGCAAAACCATGTACCACTACCTGTAAGGGGGATCCCCTGGGTGCAATACTGTTGCTTTAGAGGATTAAAAAAATCCCGATCGATGTGCAGTGCTAGGGCGTGTTGATTAATTTGTGGAAACAGGGCAGGCCATGCGATCCAAGTCCCCGCAACGGAGCCCCCCATGGCGCCACGTCTGATCCGGACCGATGCCCTGTGGGCCCGGATGGAGGCTGTGCGGGCCGAAATCCGCCCTCACAGGGGACGCCCCTCGATTTGAAGCGCCCGGATGTGCGGGGAAGCCGTGCTGTACCCCGTGCGAGTCGGCAGTCCCTGGCGCGACCTGCCCGCGGATTGCGGGAAATGGGACACGGTATCCCAGCGGTTTCGCACGTGGGAGCACCAGGGCCTCTGGGCCGCATTGTGGCGCCGGGTCCAGCCCGGATCCGGCGAGGCAAAGCTCTGGGCGGCCCTGTCTGTGGATTCCACCCGTTTAATGGGTGACACTGGTATTTCACTACGGTCGTTCATACTTCGTATACGCCAAAGAACCTTTTTGTACAAAGTCGAGTTTAGTAACGTGAGTTATGGACAAGAAGGGTCACCTCGGGCGAGCAAGGAGGGTATCTTTGTTCAGCTGATTAAGCTCCAGAGGTGTCTTGTCATGAGTCTACTGGCTTTCTTCTGTGATGTCGATGGTTTCTGCCAAGAATTCAAGCTGGAGTGGCAGCGAAAACAACTCTGTACTGCTCAGGTCAGGTGGCAGGTCCCATCTTTCCACCAGCAAAATGATGACGATCCTGATTCAATTTCATCAGAGCCACTAGCTGTGCGATCCGTATCACGTTCCGCCCTATCGCCGTACATGGATCACCATGCGCCCTATGGACGTAAGGGCACGTCGGACAACAGACCCGGCAGATAGAAGACCGACCACCCCTTGTTTAAGGCAGTTGGCAGAGGAATCAGAACTTGGAAACCAAGAGGCGACCCATCTGCCAAAGCCAAGAAGTCTTCCAGTACAATGAGGCACCTAGCACGAAGAAAGAAGACAGTCTTATAAAGTGAACGAGACATGATATTGCAGTTGCCCTCAGATCGATTAATGAGGAGCGCGTCATATGACAACAGCGAATGAGCATCTTCTCTCAGCCATTAGAGAGAAACGTCCCGTCGTATTGGTATTGGGACAAGACGCATGGTCCGACGCCGCTAAGCCAGATGTCATTCTTGCCAAAGCGCTCGACAAGCTTGAACTCGGCAAAGACAGCCCTGCGGACTGTGGTTGGCAGTCCCTATTGAGGGGAGATGCTGTACCACCGTCATTCTACGAATGGCTGGCTGAGCGTTTTCAGAGACGTGTCCACCCTGGTTGGTTGACAGTACTTGGTGAAGTACCTTGGAGTGCTGTTTTCACAACCTCAGTGGACCCAACCTTAAGGAAATTGTTTACCGGTAAGGGACGTGAACCTGAGATGGTGCTGTCATCCAAGGATTCGCTTCGCTTTGGTCGTAGCAGAAAACGGCCTCCAATCTTCTACCTCTTTGGGGTAGCAGGTTCACTGGAGGCGGACTGCCAACCTCCTTCAAGTCGTCTCGAACTGCTCACGCGACAGTCCCAGCATACCCGCTTAATGCTGGGACGGCTGCTGGATGCAGCCACTTCATTAGGCGTGATTGTCGTTGATGGCTTTGCCTCGAATAGTGACTGGCTCAGAATCGACGATATTCTAGGCGAAGCAGGAGGGGCCACCACCAACCAGATTCTGTGGTTTGGAGATCATCCCGGACCAGGAGTGCGAGATCAAGAGGTGTTCGACTCTTTGGTTGTAGCCGGAAAGATACTGGTTGAGCCAAGACGTTTCGGATCGGTAGTAGCAGAATTCAAGGCTCTTGGCCAACTCCCCGATCTTGAGCCACCTGAGTCCGAAGAAGCTGGGACAGTAAGTTTCAAAAAGGGAGAACGGCTGGAAACAACCCCTGAAGAACGCTTGTCAGTTGAGGCAGTTGCTTCGATCGTGGACGATTCATGGACTGCATTCTTGCCGCCACTGGGACTAGATGCAGAGTACATGAGTTTTAGACGATTTCATGGCGGCCTTGAGAGCACACGCCTTTTGGCAGAGGGTATTAGACGAAGGTATGCCATTGAGCGAGACTTCGAACAAAAGCTGTATCAGCAAGTCAATGCGGCACTGTTGCGCCGCACCCGTATTGATTCGCCCATAATCGTCCACGGTCAATCAGGAACCGGAAAGTCCATAGCATTGGTCCGTTTGGCGATCAAGGTTCGCCAAGCAAAGAAAGCTGCAGTCCTTCTTGCAAGCGATCGCTTGCCTCAAGCACGAGAAATCTCCAGGTTTTGTGAAGATGCTGAGAAAGCCGGTGCCGAAGCCACGTTGATCGTGTGCGATGCCAACGAAGCTATCGAGCCCTACCGCAACTTACTATTGAGTCTCCGTAGTCGAGGGCGGCGCGTCGTAGTCTTGGGTTCAAGATACCGGTTTACAGACAGGGTAGAAAGAAACTTGAGGTTTCATATTGAGGCACCAGCCAAGCTTTCAACTCAAGAACAGAATCAACTGATTTCGCTGTTGAAACGCTTCTTTCCAGCTCAAAGCGAACCTGTTGAATTGAAAGGTGATCACATCTTGGCATGTCTCTATCGTGCACTGCCTTCCAGTCGGCCAAGACTTAGCATAGGGCTTGGCAATGAAGCCATAGCATCCGAGCAAGAAATGAGGAAGAGGGGTTCTCAGATCCAGATCGAGCAGCCACTTACACAGCTTGCGGAACAACTAATCAAAGCAGGCTTGATTGATAATTATCGTCCCCTGTTTGACGATAGACAGATCGAAGTCTTGGAGAGTGAAGATGCTGCAGGTCGCATCGTGGATTTTGTGATGGTGACAGGACGTCTGTACTGTCCTGTTCCTGTCAACTTGCTTGTTCGAGCAGCTACTTCATCTTTTCACAGCATTGATCTCCCTCTTATAACGGAACTCATCAGTGATTTTGATTTGTTCCGTTGGGAGCCGGCCAACGAAGAGGGAAGTGAATTCTTGCTCCGGCCCCGACTGGCCTTGGAAGCCCAACTGATCTGTGAACGACGTCTGGGTGGACCGGCGAAGGAGGCCGAGCGTCTGAAAGAGCTAATTCAATCGGTAAACAGCTATGAATTCGACAGCAGTTACCCAGAGAGAGACTTTCTGTTGAAACTGTTACAACAGATAAAAGACACCGGTCCTCTGGGAACCCGTTACAAGAACTCCTATGTAGGGATTGCCTCCGCTTTAACCGATGTCCGCGAGTCTAAAAAATTGGTCGACCCACGTCTGGTGCTGCAAGAATCGGTTTTTAGAAGACTTGCAGTGCGCCACGAGACTGTTGAAGACGACCAGAAGCTTCATTTGCTTGAAGAGGCCAGAGATGCAGTTCAGGCCGCGATAGATGAGTTCGAAAGGGAAGGGACTTCAAGGAACAGTCGGATACGTTCCCGCCTATATGTTGAACGGGCAGCTGTTTACAGTTTTCTGGCTAATGATCGGGACCGGAACAGTTTAGAGGTTTCTGAAGTTTGGCCAGCTTACCTTGCAGCGCGAACTGCAATCCGCAAAGCGGTGAACATTTCGGATAACTATTATCCCCTTGACATTGGACTATGGGCACCTGCGGATCTTTTGGAGGGTAACCGATTGCCTGAAGAAGAAAAGATGGAATTGAAAGCCGATATCCTCGCAACCTTCGACCAAGTTGATCCAGAGAATCTTTCGCCAGACCAAGTCGAAAAATTCAATGTCCGAAAAGTCAAAGTAGGCCAGACTACACAGAACCAAAAGCTGACGGAAGAAGGATATGCAGAGCTGGAGAAAAGCGGTTCCACAGCCGGATACTACTTAAAAGCGAGAGAACTCGCTCCTGAACCATACAAGGACAAAGAACCACCTAACGATGGTTTGTTCAACGAAAAAGACTGTCTTGGCGCCAAGAAAGCCGCAGACTTTCTGTATGCACATTTTGACCAAATTTCTCAAGATGTACGTTGCTTGGCACTTCTGTTGGATTGTCGATGGATTGCGGAAATGCGCCGGTACCCTCTGCGAGGTGAGCGGCAACCCATACCCTGTAATCCAGATACAAGACAAGAAATCAGAAAGATCACATATTTGTTGAATAAAGCATCCGGCGATGCACCCCGTTGCGAAACAAGGTACCTTGAAGCTGTCTTGGCGTGGGTTATGGAAGATAGAGCAGCAGCCAGCGAAATTTTTCATACGCTTGATAGTGAAACCGAATATGTGAATTCCGGACGCCTAAGGAGACGTCACTGGATAACTGATGTCAATTTTTCTCCTCGACTATTTGCAGGGAGAGTAGGAAGACAACGTGATGGCAACTCTTGGGATGTCCACGTGCATGACATCAATCAGAGGGTTATACTCCGCGAAAGCGACTTCCCAGAGGAAGAAATCGCATATGGTCGAACTATCAGCCGATTTGCGATTGGGTTCAATTTCACCGGGCCGATTGCCACTCCTCTCAAGAAAAGCAAATGACTCTCGAGGGATTGCGTGACTCAGTTGTTAAATTGCGGGAGTCGCTTGCAGAGCTGGTGGGGCAGAACACGCTCCCGGAGTTGACTATTGCTTTTCCCACCCATGATAACAACGAAGCATCCTTTCTGTGGCTAGTCGCCTGGAGTTATGTTCTGCTGTTTGAGGTTGGACGAATATCCATTCCCTACCTTCTTCAACTTCCCAGCAATTTCTCAAACGACGAGGAGTTTGATGGGGCAGTAGCGAGGGAGTTCGTGCATTCATTGCGCACTTGGTGCTTTCACAATCTCGATGAGGAAAGTGTTCGCGATCGAAGAACCTTACGGCGTGTAGGACGCTGGTTTGAACGAGTAGGCATTGAGAACACACCCGACGATGATGCAGAATGGCAGCAATGCAGCCAGCAACTCTGTAGGGAAATCGGCCAGATTGTGAAGCATTGCCAAGGGGCGGTGGAAGAGGTGTTTACATCACCCGATGATGGGCAAGACGCTATTGACAACTTGAAGTTTCGCATTCAGCGTGACTGGCCGACCCACCAATTCGACATGATTGTTGGTGATGCTGCAGTTCGGCTTGGGGTCCGTGTCAACTCTCAGGCATTCCGCGAAAGTCGTCTTTCCAAGTGGCGGGAATATTTGAGGAGTCTCCCTGAAAGTGATGATCCTGAAGCCCTTATGGTGCGCATGATCGAGCGTGACCTTTTGGACTTCACGGCAGACTTGCTTCCCATTGACGGAAACGATGTCATGAGGGTTCTTGAAATTGAGCCGGGACCTGAAGTGGCTGTTGCACTGAGGAGGGCCCGGGAGTTGTTGAGGTCTGGAATTCGTAATCCTGAACAGCTACTCAATCAACTGTGGAAAGAACGGGTAGGGGAAAAAGATTGAATTTCGAGTCTGCTGGGTAGCGGCAACTCTGCACCATAAGCACTCGAACTCACATCTGAGACAGAGCCACGGCACACAAGGCGGCGGCCTGCGCGTTGTTCTGCAGCAAGGCCAGGTTGGTTTGCAAACTGCGGCCCCCGGTCTCCCGTATCACCCTTTCCATCACGAAGGGCGTGACCGCGGCGGAGCGCAGGCTCTCTGCCTGGGCGGCCCGCAGGGCGGCCTGAATGGCTCCCTCCACTTCCTCTTTTGGCAATTCCGCAGCCTCGGGCACCGGTACAGCCACCAGCATGCCGGAGGGGTCCGGCATTTCCCGGTGAATGCGCCACAGGGCCGCCACCTCCTCCGGGGTGTCGCAGGTGATGTCCACGGCCAGTCCGGTGCTGCGGTAGAAGAAACCCGGGAACTCGTCTGTGCCCAGACCCACTACGGGCACTCCCCAGGTCTCCAGAAATTCCAGGGTCGCGGCCAGGTCCAGGATGGACTTGGCGCCGGCACAAAAGGTCAGGACCGGAGTGCGGGCCAGTTCCGGCAGGTCCGCACTGATGTCCCTCTCATTCCCACGATGGACTCCCCCGATGCCGCCGGTGGCAAAGACCTCATAGCCAAAAAAGCGTGACATCCAGAGACTGGAGGCAACAGTGGTGGCCCCGTCCCACTGCCTGGCCCGGGCCAGACTCAGGTTGCGGCGGGAAATTTTGTGGACATTCTCCGCGGTAGCCATGTATTCAATCTGGGCCCTGTCCAGCCCGTCTATGAGCTGGCCTTCCAGGATGCCCAGAGTATGGGGATGAGAGCCGGCCCTCTTTACGGTGTCTTCCAGACCGAGCGCCGTGTCCAGGTTCTGGGGGTACGGCAAGCCGTGGGCAATCACCACGGACTCGAGCGTGACTGCATTGGGAACGGGCGTGGACTTGGAGGTCATGAGGCCTGGGGTTGGGGAATGTATCCGTCCGGAGCCGCAAAGTGCGGCGGCGGGTATGCAGTGCGGTGCGTGCGCTGGGCCACCGCCTCAAAGTATCGCCACGTGATGCGACTCACGTTGTACATGGTGCCGTTGCCGATGGCCCAGTCCAGCCATACCGGCCGGTACAGAAAAAAGCTGAGGACATAGGGGCCCGCGGGCCCCCAGACAAGGGCCACATCGCCGTGCTGCTCAAAGGAAAAGCCATGCTTGTGCAGGACGGTGCGCTCCGTCGGCTCGGGCAGGCCGCCCCAGATCATCTCCTGAAAGTCATTGTGGGTCAGATAGAACAGGATCGACCGACATTCCGCAGGCGTAATCTCACCGGGAAAGATCTCCAGGAACACACCATGGCCTTGCGTGCACTCATATATGCCGGCCAGCACGCGCCCCATGTCTGCGGTGGTAGTCTGCAGGTGGGAGTCGGGACGGGTATCCCACTCCTGGGAGTTGGCCGGGGTCACCGGCGGCACTACGGGAGAGGGATCATCATAGCCGGTCAGGATAAAGGTGTTCTGCAATCCCAGTTGGCGCCCGAAAGCGGTAACTTTCGCGGCCCCGCGTACGACATTGCCGTCGCCCAACGACTGCAGCAGCAGATTCGCGGCGGCATTGTTACTGTCGCCCAAGGCCAGATCAATCCATTGGCCCAGATCCGGGGCGGAGGTGATGCCGTCGATGTCACGCATCACGGCCATGACGATCAGCAGCTTCAGGTTGGACATGCCGGAAAATGCCACCGCACTGTCGAATTCCGCCACTTCGCCGGTCACCAGATCCTGCAGATAGAAGGCCGCGAAGCCCAGAAAGTCTGCCGTATAGGCATCCAGGGTCTTTTGCAGCAGCCCCAATTCCGGGTCCGGCCCGGGCACCTCCCGCACATCAAGGGCCCATTCCCGCTTGCCGGTCCCCATAAAGGCCCCGGCGATGCCCTCCAGACTCTGTTCAATATCCACTTGCAGCCCCGGCGCGCCGGGCTGCCAGGTCCAGTCGGGATAGGGGTAATACAGGAATCCCAGTTCGGTGGGGGTCAGCGCCGCGTCCACCTGCGACATGACCCAACCCTGGTCCAGGGGACGCAGATAGTAGCTCTGCGGCTGGCTTTGAAACTCTGCGTTGAATTGGGCCAGACGCCGGCGGGCCTGGTCACGGTCAAACCAGAAATAGAGCGGCACGGTATGCTTTTCCATCGGCAAACCCAGCAAGGCCCGCACGGAATTCCGGAGAAAGAAGCCGCCCTGCCGATAGGTACCGGCCTCCGCCAGAATGCGGTCCACATCTACCTGCAACCCCACTTCCTCTGCCGACATGGCTTCCCGAGCCTGATGGAATGTGACCAGCACCGGCTGTTCAAACCGGTCCCGCAGCGTTTGCGCGACTTCCTGGGGGGAACCGGCCTCCCGGAAATCGAACTCGCCGATCAGGACCCCGGGCAGGATGGGGGCGGCCTGTGCCTTGTACACACTGTACATGCGCACCAGCCCAAAACAGAGCACGAGGGCCGTGGCAACTTTCAGGAAGCCTTTCATCGGGCGTGTCCCACGCAGTATTGTGTCACTCCCATTCGATGGTGGCAGGCGGCTTGTTGCTCACATCATAGACAACCCGGTTGATACCGGACACTTCGTTGACGATGCGGCGGCTGACTTCCGCCACCAGGTCCCAGGGCAAACGGGTCCACTCCGCGGTCATGAAGTCGGAAGTGCTGACCGCCCGCAGGCCCACCACATGCTGATAAGTGCGACCGTCGCCCATCACCCCCACCGTCTGTACCGGCAACAATACCGCAAAAGCCTGCTCGGTGGCGTGATACAGATCCGTTTTCACCAGTTCGGACAGGAAGATGTGGTCCGCCGCCCGCAGCATTTCCAGCCGCTCCCAGGTCACCTCACCCAGAATGCGCACGGCCAGACCGGGCCCCGGGAACGGGTGCCGCTGCAGAATCGGGTCCGGCAACCCCAGTTCCCGGCCAATCCGGCGCACTTCGTCCTTGAACAGCATGCGCAACGGTTCGAGGACTTCAAAGCGTACGTCCGCGGGCAGACCGCCTACGTTGTGATGGGTCTTGATAGTATGCGCATGTTGCTCGCCGATGCCGGAAGCCGATTCGATTACATCGGGGTAGATGGTACCCTGCACCAGAAAACGGGCCTCGGCTGCGTCATGCTCGGCGGCCCACAGGACCACCTCCCGCTCAAATACGCGGATAAAGCGGTGGCCAATCCGTTTGCGCTTGTCCTCGGGGTCGGTGACTCCGGCCAGATCGGCCAGGAATTCCTCGCTGGCATCCACGGCGACGATCTGCAAGTCGGGATGCCAGGCCGTGAGCGCCTGCATGACGGACTCGCCCTCCCGGTGGCGCAGCAGACCATTGTTGACAAAAAAACAGACCAGCCGGTCGCCCACTGCCTCGTGCACCAGGGCCGCTGCCACGCAGCTGTCCACCCCGCCGCTTAAAGCACAGATGACCTGGCTGTGCTCCGGCACAGTGGCCCGAATGTGCGCGATGCTGTCCTGGATGACCTGGGCCGGAGTCCAATGGGGTCGGCAGCCACAGATCGCTACCACGAAGTTCTGCAATATCTGGCGGCCGGCGACGGTGTGGTGCACTTCCGGGTGAAACTGCAGGCCATACAGGCGTGCCTGTTCCACCTCAAAGGCGGCATGGGGACAGTCCTGACTGATGGCAATGGCCCTGCCGGTGACCGGCAGGGCCGCAACGCGGTCGCCGTGACTCATCCAGACCTGGCTGCGAACGGGAACATCCTGCAGAAGCCGGGAGGTGACCTTGTGCGTCAGGAAGGCGGCACCATATTCCCGGGTGGTGCCGCCTTCCACATGTCCCCCCAGGGCCTGCACCAATAGTTGCATGCCATAGCAAATGCCCAGCACGGGTACGTGGCATTCCAATACACCTGCCGGCAAGACCGGGGCTCCGGTTGCGTAGACACTCGCCGGTCCCCCCGAGAGGATGATCCCCGCGACATCGGGCTGTGCCAGCCGTGCCCGGGCATTGTCCCACGGTACCAGCTCCGCCCGGACCTGCAACTCCCGGACCCGGCGACAAATCAGCTGGCTGTATTGACTTCCGAAATCGACGACGACAATGGCGGAGCCGACAGTGGGCGGGTCGATCTCAATGGTTGGCGAGGTAATGATTCAGTTCCCAGGCAGTGACATGAGAACGATAGTCGCGCCATTCCTGTGTCTTGGCCTCGACATAGGTTTCAAAAAGGTGCTGGCCCAAGGCATCGGCGATGACGATGCTGTCGCGCAGGGCGGCGATGGCCTGGCCCATACTGTCCGGCAACGTGTCGTAGTTCATGCGGCGACTGGAAAGACTGAAGAGATCCTCTTCCAGCGGGGCCGGGGGCTCCAGTTGCCTTTCGATGCCGTCCAGCCCCGCGGCCAGCATCACGGCAAACGCCAGGTAGGGATTGGCGCTGGGATCAGGACAGCGCAGTTCGATACGTGTGCTGGCCTTGCGGTCCTGGGTCAGGTGCGGCACCCGGATCAGCGCACTGCGGGTGGTGCGCCCCCAACAGATGTTGACCGGAGCCTCAAAACCCGATACCAGGCGCTTGTAGCTGTTGACCAGCGGGGCCACGACAACCGCCATGCCCTTGGCGTGCTCCAGTTGACCGGCGATGAACTGCAGCGCCGTCCGGCTCAGTTTATAGCTGTGATCCGGATCGTACATCAGATTCTCGCCGGTCTGCGGGTCCAGCAGGCTCTGATGCACATGCATGCCGGAACCGGCCATGCCGGTAATGGGCTTGGGCATGAAGGAACAGAAAAGACCGTTCCGGTGGGCCACGGTCTTGGCCACGATCCGCAACGTGGCGGTGCCATCGGCCATCGCCAGTCCGGGGCCATACTTGAGGTCCAGTTCGTTCTGGCCGGCCCCCAGTTCATGATGGAAAGACCCCACGGTCACACCCAGCGGGGCCAGGGTATCCACGACTTCCCGGCGGATATTCTGTTTCACGTCCAGACTGACATCAAAATACCCGGCCTGATCCAGGGGCTGCAACGGCTGAATGCGGCCATCAGCATGGGGTCGGAAAAAGTAGAACTCCAGTTCCGGGGCCACATTGTATTCGAAGCCCATGCGCCGCGCCCGGTCCAGCTGGCGGCGTAGCACATTGCGCGGATCCCCCGCGAAAGGTTCCCCGTTGGGCAGGTAAATATCGCAGATGACACGGGCGGTCCGCGGCCCGTCCTCCATTTCCCAAGGCACTACGGCATAGGTATCCGGGTCCGGGACCAGATACATGTCGCTTTCCAGGGTCCGGGCAAAACCGTAGATGGAACTGCCATCAAACCAGTGGCCGTGATCCGAGACCTTGTCCCAGAGTGCGGTGGGAATCGTGACCTGTTTCACATGGCCCGCAATGTCGCTGAACTGCAGGAGCACGAAATGGACATCTTCCGCCCGCATCTGCGCGCCCAGAGCCTGCCGGGCCTCAGTTTGATCCTCTTGCACCATGCCTTGCTTGCTCTGTCATGCCCGACCCGCCCCTGTCATAGTCCCATGGGACCCGCAGACACAAAGCCCGATCCGGGTGGATCGGGCCCTGCGTCTGCTGTGAAGTTCAGGGCATCAAATGCCGTAGTACAGATTGAACTCCTCCGGATGGGGGCGCAGACGAATGGCATCCACCTCGTTCTCGCGCTTCCAGGCCACATAGGACTCTATCAGGTCCGGCGTGAACACGCCACCTTCCAGCAAGAAGGCGTGGTCCGTTTCCAAAGCGTCCAGGACCCCTTCCAGGGACCCCTGGACCAACTCGACCCGGGCCATGGCGTCTTCTTCGTACAGGTCCATGTCGCCCGGTGCACCCGGATCAATCTGGTTGCGGATGCCATCGATGCCGGCCATGACCATGGCGGCGAACGCCAGATAGGGATTGGCGCCGGGATCGGGACAGCGGAATTCCACACGGCGGGCCTTGGGCGACGCGGAATATACCGGAATGCGGCACGCCGCGGAGCGGTTGCGGGCGGAATAGGCCACCACGACCGGCGCTTCGTACCCGGGCACCAGCCGCCGATAGGAGTTCGTCAGCGGCGACGTGAAGGCCAGCAGGGCGTTGATGTGCTTGAGAATGCCGCCAATATAGTGGAGACCGGTCTGACTCAAACCCGCGTACTTGTCCCCCGCGAACAGATTCTCGTTGTCCTTCCATAAACTGAGATGCACATGCATGCCGGAGCCGTTGTCTTCAAACAGGGGCTTGGGCATGAAAGTGGCGGTTTTGCCGTGCTGTTTGGCCACGTTCTTGACGATGTACTTGTAGAGCTGCACATGGTCGGCCATGCTGGTCAGCGTATCGAAGCGCATGTCGATCTCGGCCTGGCCCGCTGTGCCCACTTCATGGTGGTGCACTTCCACGTCCAAGCCGGCGTCAATCATGGTGCGGACCATGGTGGAGCGCAGATCCTGCTGGCTGTCTGCCGGCGGGACCGGGAAGTAGCCCCCCTTGTAGCCAAGCTTGTGACCGCCGCCCATTTCGCCTCCGGTCCAGGGTGCTTCGGCACTGTCCAGGTAATAGGCTTGAAAGTTGCGTCCCGTTTCGTAGGATACCTGGTCAAAGACAAAAAATTCGGCTTCCGGTCCCACATAGACGGTATCCGCAATCCCGGCCTCCTTGAGATAGGCCTCGGCCTTCTGGGCCACGTTGCGCGGACCGCGGGTATACCGCTCCCGCGAAATCGGATCATACACATTGCCAATGAAGCCCAGGGTCGGGATCTCACAGATAGGATCCACAAAGGCCGTGGTGGGGTCCCCAATCAGAATCATGTCGCTGATATCGATGGTCTGGAACCCGCGTATGGAAGAACCGTCAAAGCCGAGACCTTCCTCAAAGACCTCTTCCGGATCAAACGACTCGGTGGGCAAGGAAAAATGATGCCATTGCCCAAACAGATCGGTAAACCTGGCATCCACAATCTTGATGTCATGCTCCTTGATGGCGGCAGACACATCCGCGGCAGACGAGCAATTCAGTGCCATGGGGGAACTCCTTCTTGAACTTGACTTGTGACCAGCCGTGGCGTTTGCATTCAAGGAGCAATCATAAAGGGCAATAAGGGGGCCATGGTTTAGGCACGGTTCACAATATGATTCGACACTGTTTGTACACAATGGCCAAAAGACGCTGTGCAGGCAGTCTGACATGGGACCCGAATCGGGCCGGTCCTTGCGGTACAAGGCTGATCCGGAACTGTTGTCCAGTTCCTCCAGCGCGACCACAGCACCAGCCCATAAAACATGGGTCTGCATCACCGCAGATTCGGTTGGGCATTCTGCCCAACCAGCCGCGATGAGAGGACAGGGACGGGCAAAGTCCCGGTCCGCCCCGGGAGAGGGGCAGACGGCAGCTCAAGACGTGGGTGTGGGGGCAGTGGAGCGGGCGTAGGCCGCCTGAGCGGGACGGGATACCTCGGAGCCGGGCGGTCCCTGCGACAGGGCCTGGGTACCTGTCGTCGTCGGGGCGGTGCCTTGCGGAGCCCGACAAAAGGCGCAGTATTTCCATTCGGTACGCCGGTTTTGACCGCAGTGACCGCATCGGCTCAGCAGCTGGTGCTGGCAATCCGGACAGAAGGCCCACTCCTCCCGGGCCGGGGCGTCGCAATTCGGACAGACGTACCGCACATGACGGTCGTTCAGCAACGCGTCCTCTTCCAGAGCCCGATCATAGACATCGGCCAGAGTCTCCTTGGGCCGCACCAGCAGATAGACCACAGGCCCCGCAAAGGGCACCAGGGCGACCAGGAACGCGGCCAGGATGATCGCACCCAGATCGAAGGAGCGGGCGCGCATGTCGTTGATGGTCCACACAATGGTGCCGGCCCACAGCGCGAACAGCATGCCGCCCAGCACCGTGACTGCCAGTTCCACCCAGCGGCCAATGGCATCGATTATTTCAGGGGACATGGTCTCGGAAAAATCTGTCAGGAGGCTTGCCCACCGCTGTTCCAGTATAGAGGAAAACGGGGAGGGCCCAAGGGATTACGGCGGCAATCCATCCACTTTTCCGGGCAATGGTGATACCAGAGACGGCCGTCCGCCGGCACAAGACTGCATCCCAGGCCGATCCAGACATTCCGTTGTGTCTGACCTGTTTGTGCCCATCGCGCTGGAAAAGGGCTTTCGTTATACCGAGAGTTGTATAATGAGGCCACTGCAGAATTCACCCTCTTGAGTCAAGGAAATTAACAAGATGAGTTTCAGAAAGTTGGCTGTCGTCGGCTTGGTTGCCTTGCTGGGGATTGTGATGGCGGCCTGTACAGCCATCACGCCTCTCCCTGAAGTACCGGCCGAGGTAGAGAGCGAAGCAATGCCGAGCAGCGGACCTTCCACATTGGAACAGGTTATGGAGCGCGGCAATATCATTTGCATCGGCAACGCCGCGGCGCCGGGTTTTGGTTTTGTGGATGAAGCCGGCAATTTCTCCGGATTCGACATTGATTTCTGCAGAGCCCTGGCCGCTGCCATATTCGGCGACCCGGAGGCCTATGAGATCCGCCCCGCCACAGCTTCGGAGCGCTTCTCGGTGTTGACGGCCGGTGAAGGCGATGTCCTCATTCGCAACACCACGGACACCATGACCCGCGATACGGATCTGGGCGGCGATTTTGCGCCCACGACTTTCTATGACGGACAAGGTATCATGGTCCGCGCGGCGGACGGCATCACCTCGCTGGAAGATCTGGCAGGCGGCAGTGTCTGTGTGGCGACCGGCACGACCACGGAATTGAATCTGGCTGACGTGATGGCGGCCCGGGGTATTGAATACGAACCCGTGGTCTTTGAAGGCAACGACGAATCCGTCGCGGCCTACGAGACAGGCCGCTGTGACGCCTTCACGACGGACAAGTCCGGTCTGACGGGCCGCCGCGCGGTCTTGGAGGACCCCACGGCGCATGTCATCCTGGACGAGACGCTCTCGAAAGAGCCCTTGGCTCCCATGGTCCGCCATGGTGACAACCAGTGGGAAGATATCGTGCGTTGGGTCGTATACGCGACCTTCCTGGCCGAAGAGATGGGCGTGTCCTCGGCCAATGTGGACAGCATGCGGGAAAGCAGCGACCCGAACATTCGCCGTCTGCTGGGCGTGGATGGCGAATTCGGCGCCAAGATTGGTCTGGATAACGACTGGTCCTACAATGTCATCAAGATGGTCGGCAATTACGCCGAAATCTATGCGCGCAACCTGGGCCCGGATACGGACTTCTATATTCCCCGGGGTCTGAACCAGTCCTGGGTGAATGGCGGCCTGCTGTACGCGCCCCCCATCCGCTAGGTGCTTCTATAAACGTTCAGAGGGTATGGCCCCGCTCGGGCCATACCCTTTTTTTATACACGGTTTCCCATGGCCTCCGCAGTGCCCGTCCCCGCTCGTCCGCCTTTCTGGCGGGATGAGCGTGTCATAGCCTGGATATGGCAGGCCCTGGTGTTGCTGGGCGTCCTGGGACTGGCCGCGGTGCTTTTCACCAACATGGTCAGGGAGCTGCAGGCCCAGCGCAATGTCGTTTTCTCCTACCGCTGGATTGGCCAGGTGGCAGGCTTCGACATCAGTGAAAGCCTGATCCCCTACGACAGCAGCAATACGTACGGCCGTGCCATCGTGGTGGGCATTCTCAACACCTTGCAGGTCGCGTTCGCCGCGATCGTGTTGTCCACTATCATGGGCCTGTTCTGGGGCATTGTCAGCATTTCCAGAAACTATCTGGCCCGCCGCATCGCCATTGTCTATGTGGAAGTGTTCCGCAATGTGCCGCTGTTGGTCCTGCTCTACTTCTGGTACTCGGGCCTGTTCCTGCAACTGCCCCGCCTGGCGGATGCCATTGAACTGCCGGGTCCCACCTTCCTCAGTATCCGGGGCTTGTACACTCCTTGGGGTATTCCGACCGATACCTGGAACTCCTATTTGCCGATCCTGCTGCTGGGCCTCATTTGCGGTGTGGGCCTCATGGTCTTCCTGCACCAGCGGGAAATCCGTACGGGGCAGGTTTACTTCAAAACCTTGTGGGGACTGGGCACGTTTCTGCTGATTGCCCTCGTCGGCTGGATTGCCCTGCCTGCGCCCCTGACCCTGTCGCAACCTGTCAAGGAAGGTCTGCGGATCGTGGGCGGCAAATCCTACAGCCCGGAATTCATTTCGGTCGTGACGGCGCTCAGCGTCTACGCCTCCGCCTATGTCGCCGAAATCGTGCGCGGGGGCATTCTGGCGATTCACCATGGCCAGCAGGAAGCGTCTTCCGCCTTGGGTCTGACCCGCCTGCAGTCGCTGCGCCTGGTCATCCTGCCGCAAGCCATGCGGGTCATTGTGCCGCCACTGATCAGCGCGTACCTGAACATTACCAAGAACACCTCACTGGCGGTCGCCATTGGCTACCCGGATTTCTTCCATACCACGGCCAAAACCACCCTGAATCAGACCGGTCGGGAGGTGGAGGTCTTTCTCCTGGTGATGTTGGTCTTTCTTTCCATCAGCCTGGCAACTTCGGTCATACTGAACTGGTATAACAACTACTTTCAGATCAAGGAGCGCTGATCCGCCGCCCGTCCCATGACCACTGCCACCCGGGAACTGTCCCCGTCGGCATTCCGGCACGGCCTGCTGGCCCGCATCCGGGCCCTGCTGTTCCGCAACTGGTCGGATGCCCTGATGACACTGGCTTCCGTGACTTTCATTGTGTTGCTGCTGCAACCGGTCCTGCGCTGGATATTCTCCGAAGCAACCCGATGGGAGGTGTTGAGCGCCAATCTGGCCATTCTGCTGCGGGGCCGCTACGACGTGGAGGCAGCCTGGCGCATCTGGGTGTGCCTGGGTCTGGTGGCCCTGGTGAGCGGCATGGCATTGGGGATCTGGAGCGGCAAGTTCACGGTTGGCTTCGGGATGCTTCTGGGCCTCCCGCTGGCCATGATCCTGATTCCCATCTTCGATACCCAGATCCGACTGGGCCTGGTGGCCATGTCGGCTCTGATCGGGCTGGGCTTCGTGATGGGGATGTATGGTCCCCAAGCCTATATGGGCAACATTGCCACTACCCTGTTGATCCTGATCATCCCGGTGAGTCTGGCGCTGCTCTACGGTTTCGGGCAGGAGGGACCGATGCGGATTACGCCGCCCAAAGTGTGGGGCGGTCTGCTCCTGTCCGTGATTCTGGCGCTGACCGGCATCGTCTTTTCCTATCCCCTGGGCATCGTGCTGGCCTTGGGCCGCAGGTCCAAACTGCCCGTGGTCAAGATGTTGAGTGTCATCTACATCGAGTTTGTGCGCGGGGTGCCGTTGATTGCCCTGCTCTTCATGGCCGTGGTCATGCTGGAACTGTTTGTGCCCGATCGCTTTCCCACGATAGAAGGCATTGTGCGGGTCGCCGTGGCAATTACGCTTTTCTCGGCCGCCTACATGGCGGAGAACGTGCGCGCGGGGCTGGCGACAGTCCCAGCCGGCCAGGTGGAAGCAACCTGGGCCCTGGGTCTAAACAGTGTGCAGACCATGGTCTTCGTGGTCTTGCCCCAGGCACTCAAGGCCATCATTCCCGTCACGGTCAACCAGTTCATTTCCCTGTTCAAGGACACTACGCTGGTGGCCTTGGTCGGCATGCTGGATCTGGTCGGCATGGGCCGGGCCGTACTGGGCAATCCCACGTGGCTCGGGACGCACAAGGAGATCTATTTCTTCATTGGGGTCCTGTTCTGGTTCCTGAATTACGGCATGTCCTACGGCAGCCGCAGGCTGGAGCAGCGACTCCATACGGGCATCGAAAGCCGCGCGTAGGCACATAGCCGACTTTTGTTTTATCCGGCCGCCGCAAGAAGAAACGCCATGCATGCTCCTGCCCAGTCCAAATTCATCATTGAATGCACCAACGTCAGCAAATGGTTCGGTGATTTTCAAGTATTGAAAAACATCAATCTGGACGTTAGGGTGGGAGAGGTCATCGTGATCCTGGGACCGTCCGGCTCGGGCAAGTCCACCTTGATCCGCGCCATCAACCGGCTGGAGGAGCACCAGGCGGGGCACATCGTAGTGGACGGCATCGAATTGACCCACGATTTGAAGAACATCCATGAAATCCGTAAGGAAATCGGGATGGTGTTCCAGCAGTTCAACCTGTTCCCGCATCTGACCGTCATGCGCAACATCACGCTGGCTCCCATGCAGGTACGCAAACTCAAGAAGGAAGAAGCGGAAGCGACCGCCATGCAGTTGCTGGAGCGAGTGGGCATTCCGGAGCAGGCGGACAAATATCCTCTGCAGCTGTCCGGCGGTCAACAGCAGCGGGTGGCTATCGCCCGTGCCTTGGCCATGAATCCCAAAATCATGCTCTTTGATGAACCGACCTCGGCGCTGGACCCGGAGATGATCAAGGAAGTTCTGGATGTCATGCTGGACCTGGCCCGTTCCGACATGACCTTGCTGGTCGTCACACACGAAATGGGGTTCGCCCGGGAAGTCGCAGACCGCCTCGTCTTCATGGATGCCGGCGAGATTGTGGAAGTGGGCACCTCCCAGGAATTCTTTGACAATCCCACGGCGGAACGCACCAAGCTGTTTCTGGAACAGATTCTATAGATCGGTGCCCCAGCGGAGACCGCCAAGCCCCCGCAGTCTGTTTCCGGTATACCGGCCGCCGCGGACTGCAACCCGCACAATCCTTGCCGCCCACTGTCACCATATCCATGGGACTCCGTGGGGATCGGAGACACCGCTACCGTCCCCGCTCCCAGGGTTTATCAATCCGGGTCCGCCCGGGTCTGCAGCAGGGCACGCAGCCGTACATTCTCAGCTTCCGCCTGCTCAGCCCGGGCCTGTTCCTGCTGCGCGCGGGTTTCCGCCTGCTCGGCCCGGGTCCATTCCCGCTGCGCGCGGATCTCCGCCTGCTCGGCCCGGGCCCGCGTCTGACTCAGGGCCGCCGCCGTTGTCCGATACCAGTCCTCCCGCTGCGGGTCCCACAGCCGCAGGGTCGCGTCTGCCGTCAGTCCCCAGTCCGTCTGCAGCACCGTGCTGGGATAGCGCGTGACCCACGCGCCATCCACCGCGTGCTCCTGGCCCAAGATCGGCATGTAGGTCGAATCCGCCAGCCGCCAGCCGCACAGCGGCTCGCTCCCCGCATAGGTTGCCGGGTCGTACAGCCAGTATTCCGCGATACCCGCCAGCCGATAGATCTTGTGTTTGGTGTCCGCATCCGCATCCCGCGTGTGCTCCGACACCACTTCCAGTATCAGGGCCGGGTACAGGTCCGCCGACAGCACCAGCGAACGGTATTCTTCGCCCTCCAGATCCAGATGCCCGGGCCAGAGAGCCACGTCCGGCGATACCCCTTCCTTGAGGGGAATGTTCCGGATCAGCAGGTCGCTGGCCAAAGAGTAGGGCAATCCGCTCTCCTTCAGGTGCAACTGCAGGTCACAGACAATCCGCAACAGGTGGTGGAAGTGCGTAGACGATTGCAAGGTCTTGACTCCTTCCTGAGCACAGAAGGGATCCCAAGTCATCGTTGCCGCCAGAGTATCGGGAGGCACGAGGGTTGTCGCCATCGGCTCACTTCCTTGCGGCACCACCGGGTGCCGCCTGTACGAGAAATGCCACAGTCCCATGGTACCACTGCGACGGCCCCTCCGGCGTCGGCACTGCTATGGCCCAAGAGCCGCCAAGCCGATACTCCCACTGTCTGCTGCACAGCAGACAGCGATGCCGCCTGTCATGGAAAATCCTGATCGGGCTTTGGCCAAGGACTGTGCCACGCCTTGCCGATGCAGTGGACCTGCCCGCCGGGACAGGCCAAGCCCATACCTGCACCTTCCCAAACCCAGACCACCCCACGCTGTCGCCGTCGCCGTACAGTCGTGGACTTATACCCTGCAACAGGAAAATTCAGCCTGTCTGGCACTCCGGTGCGGCGGGGGTTATGTGCGGTAGTCCCCGTTGATGGTCACATATTCATGACTGAAGTCGCAGGTCCAGACCTGAGCCCGGCCTGGACCCAGACCCAGGTCAATACGCACTGCGATTTCCGTCGCGCGGAAAATGGCTGCCGCATCCTCTTCGGCATAGTCCGTCGGGGTGCCACCCTTGACCAACTGCAGTTCCGGCAGGTCACGTGCCTGGATAAAGAGCGAAGCCCGTTCCGGCACGATTTCGGCGGGGGAATTGCCCACGGCACAGAGTATGCGCCCCCAGTTGGCATCCGATCCGTAAAATGCGGTCTTGACCAAGGGACTGACGGACACGGTGCGACCTGCTGCATGGGCATCCTCATCCGAGGCCGCGCCCTCCACCGTGATTGAGACCAGCTTGGTGGCGCCCTCGCCATCCCGGACTATGGCTTGTGCCAAGGCCATACTGGCCTGGGTGATGGCCGCCTGGAATGCCGGGAAACGGGGATCTTCCAGACTGTCGATGGAGGGAGCTCCGGACTGACCGTTAGCCATCAGGACCACAGTATCGTTGGTACTGGTATCGCCATCCACGCTGATGCAGTTGTAAGAGACGCGCACGGCAGCGGACAGAGCCGTTTGCAGCACCGCGGGGCCTACAGCCGCATCCGTCACCAGCACGCCCAGCATTGTGGCCATATTGGGGTGGATCATGCCGGAGCCTTTGGAGATACCCGACACCTGGATCGCGTGGTCGCCGATCGCGGCCGTGCCCGCGTACAGCTTGGGGAAAGTGTCGGTCGTCATGAAGCCCCGGGCCGCGTCCGACCAGCCATCCGGTCGGAGAGCGCCCACCGCCTGCGTGATGCCGCGCGTGAGGGTGTCCATGGGCAGCTGCACCCCAATCACGCCCGTACTCATCACCAGGACGCTGCGATCCGGAGCCCCGAGTTCCTTTTCGGTCCACTCCGCCATGAGGCGGGCATGGGCCATACCCTGCGGCCCCGTACAGGCGTTGGCACAACCGCTGTTGACGATCAGGCCCTGAATCCCGGAGGTATTCAGGGACAGGACCTGCTTGTCGTAGAGCACGGGAGCTGCCGGAAACTTGCACTGCGTAAAGGTGGCCGCAGCCGTGCAGGGCGCGGGACTGGCAATGAGCGCCACATCCAGCATGCCATTGGGCTTTATGCCGGCGGCCACTCCCGCACAATCGAAACCCGGGACAGCGGCATCCGCCCCCGAAAAACCCAGTTCTCCCCCTACCGGCATCGCGCACCTCTCTTGCAGCTGTTGATTTTCCTGGAAGCGGCCTCCCGAAGACGGCCGCACTCGTTCGTAGCTATCGGTCTGCCGCCCCGTCGGCTTGGGACAGCAACGCCTGCACTTTCAGGGGCAACCCGAAGAGCCGGATGAAGCCCTCGGCATCATGCTGGTTGTAGACATCGTCGTCTTCGAATGTCACGTAATCCGTCCGATACAGACTGTGGGGGCTCTGGCGGCCCACCAGAATGATGTTGCCCTTGTACAGTTTCAGCCGCACCGTACCGGAGATCTTCTGTTGCGTGGCATCCACAAACGCGGTCAAGGCCTGCCGCAACGGAGTGTACCATTGTCCGTTGTAGACCAAATCCGCGAATTTGAGCCCCACCTGCTGCTTGTAGTGCAAGGTTTCCCGGTCCAGACACAGCTGTTCCAGCGCGCCGTGCCCTTTATACAGCACAGCCCCGCCCGGAGTCTCGTAGACCCCGCGGCTCTTCATGCCCACCAGCCGATTCTCCACCAGATCCACACGGCCGACCCCGTGCCTGCCGCCCGTGGCGTTGAGGACCTGCAGCAACTCCACCGGCCGATAGGCTGTACCATTGAGATGGGTCGGGACTCCCTGGGTGTAGGTCAACTCCAGATATTCCGGGGCATCGGGCGCGTCCGCGGGATCGGTCGTCCATTCGAACATGTCCCGGGGCGGTTCCTGCCACGGATCTTCCAGGATGCCCCCCTCGTTGCTTAGGTGCCAGAGGTTGGTGTCCTGGCTGTAAATGCGGTCCGCGGTGGCCTTGACTGGCACGTTGTATTCGGCCGCATAGTCCAGGGCATCCTGGCGTCCGCGGATGTTCCATTCGCGCCACGGTGCCACAATGCGCAATTCCGGAGCCAGCGCCATCACGGTCAGCTCGAAGCGGACCTGATCGTTGCCTTTGCCGGTTGCCCCATGGGCAATGGCATCGCAGTTTTCCCGCTGCGCCACTTCCACCAGATGCTTGGCAATCAGGGGCCGGGCCATGGAGGTGCCCAGCAGGTAGTCCCGTTCGTACACGGCACCGGCCTGCATGGTGGGAAAGACAAAGTCGGTCAGAAATTCTTCCCGCACATCCCGCATATGGCATTTGGTCGCCCCGGAGGCCAGCGCCTTTGCTTCCAGGCCCTCCAGTTCATCCTCCTGTCCCAGATTGGCACAGAAGCAAATGACCTCGCAATCGTAGTTGTTGCGGAGCCACGGCACAATGACGCTGGTATCCAGTCCGCCGGAATAGGCCAAGGCAATCCGCCGGATCGGGGATTGGGCATCGTTCATGGGAGAAACTGCTCCTCTGGACTGCTGGAAGATTCCGCTCCGGGCATACCCGGATCAGGCGGGGTGGCTGAGCATGGGGCCCAGGGCGCGCCCGCCGAACAGATGAAAATGCAGGTGGAACACCTCCTGATGGGCATCCGCCCCCGTATTGGCCAATATCCGGTAGCCGGATGCGGCGATGCCCTCCGCCTTCGCCACCTCGTTGAGGGCATGCACCACGCGCGCCAGAGTTGCGCCGTGGTCCAGGGTCAGTTCGCTCAGATCGGCCACGTGTTCATTGGGAATGACCAAGACATGGGTCGGGGCCTGGGGATTGATGTCCCGAAACGCCGTGACCAGGTCATCCTGATACAGAATGGCAGCCGGAATATCCGCCTGGACAATCTTGCAGAAGAGGCAGTCAGGACTCATGCTTTACGCTCCGTTGAAACTGGCCACTACACCACCAGGCTGATCAGTTTGCCAGGCACCACGATCACTTTGCGGAGGGGTTTGTGCGCCAGATGGGCCTGTACATTGGGATGAGCCAGCGCTTTCTCCTGGAGCTGGGCATCGGACAGACCTGCCTCCACACCCAGTGTGGCGCGCACTTTGCCATTGACCTGCACCACCACGGTGATCCGATCCTGCCGGATTTTGGCCGCATCGTAGGTCGGCCAGCGCTGCAGATGCACACTGCCCTCATGGCCCCGGCGGACCCAGATCTCCTCGCTCAGATGGGGAAAGAGCGGTGCCATCAGCAGACACATGGTGTCCACTGCCTGATTCCACACCGCGCTGCCCTGCACTGCGGTCGGGAGCGCCTTCATCAGGTCGTTGTTCAGTTCCATCAGGGCTGCAATCGCCGTGTTGAAGCGGAAGTGGTCCAGGTCTTCCGTGACCTTCCGGATGGTGGCATGCAGCTTCTGCTCCAGGCCGCGGGCATCGCCTGCGCCCTGGCTGTGCCTGCCGGTGGCCTGCGCCACGGTCCAGTACCGCTGCAGGAAACGGCGGATGCCTTCAATGCGTTGCGGGTCCCAGGGACCGCCCTGATCCCACGGGCCAATGAACATGAGATAGCCGCGCACTACGTCGGTGCCGTAGGCGGCGACGACCTGATCCGGATCCACCACGTTGCCCCGGCTCTTGGACATCTTCTCGCCATCGGCCCCCAGGATCATGCCCTGATTGAACAGGCGCAGCATCGGCTCGTCAAAGTCCACGATCTCCAGATCCCGCAGCACCTTGGTAAAGAAACGGGTATACAGCAGGTGCATGGTGGCATGTTCAATGCCCCCCGTGTACTGGTCCACAGGCAGCCAGTACTGGCCCACCGCCGGATCCCAGGGCCGGTCGTCGCGTGCCAGCGGCTGGCCCTGCTTCCGATACGGATCCACATAACCGTACTGATACCAGCTGGAGCACATGAAAGTATCCATGGTATCGGTCTCGCGCTGCGCCGGGCCTTGGCAACGGGGACAACGGGTCTCCCGAAAAGACGGTGTGTACAGCAGGGCATTTTCGCCGGAAGCCTGCATGGGGATTTCTGCCGGCAGCGTGACCGGCAGCTCCGCATAGGGCACCGGTACGGTGCCGCAGGCGGGACAATAGACGATGGGAATGGGAGTACCCCACATACGTTGCCGGGAAATCAGCCAGTCGTGCAGACGATAGTTGACATGGGCCCGGCCCTTGCCGGTTTCTGCCAGCCAGGCTGTCACCTTGGCCGCGGCCCCCGCGACCGGAGTGCCGTCAAAGGGCCCGCTGTGGATCATTACCCCTTCCGACTGCGACGGCCAGGCTTCCTCAATGGGCCCCGTAGCGCCCGCGGGCCCCGAGATGACGCGTTTGACCTCCAAGCCAAATTGGCGCGCAAACGCCAGATCCCGCGCATCATGGCCCGGCACGGCCATGATGGCACCCGTGCCGTAGCCCATCATCACATAATCGGCGACCCAGATGGGAATACGGGCTGCATTGACCGGATTCACGGCATAGCTGCCGGTGAACTCGCCCGTTTTGGTCTTTTGCGGGTCGCCGCGCTCTTCTTCCTGCAGCCGGGCGGCCTGGGCGACATAGGCATCCATCACGGCTTGACGCTCGGGTACCGTCACTTGGGCCACCAGCGGATGCTCGGGTGCCAGGACCATGAATGTGGCCCCCCACAGGGTGTCCGGCCGAGTCGTAAAGACCTCGATCGGATCGCCCGCTGCCGTGTGGAAGGTCACCTGTGCCCCTTCGCTGCGTCCAATCCAGTTGGTCTGCATGGTCCGCACCGAATCCGCCCAGTCCAGATCCTGCAGATCCGCCAGCAGCTCGTCTGCATAGCGCGTGATGCGGAACTTCCATTGCTCCAGCTCCCGCTTGATCACCGGGGTTTCGCAGCGTTCGCAATGGCGATCCTCCCCCCAGACCTGTTCGCGGGCCAAAGTGGTGTTGCAGCTGGGACACCAATCCACGGCCGCGTATTCCCGGTAGGCCAGATCTGCCTCCAGCATCCGCAGGAAAAACCACTGGGACCATTTGTAGTAATCCGGATCGCAGGTCACGAGCTCCCGATCCCAGGCCCACATGGCTCCCATTTGCCGCAGCTGGCGCCGGAAGTTCGCGATGTTGTCATACGTCCACTTGCGGGGATTCACGCCATGCTGGATGGCGGCGTTTTCGGCCGGCAGACCAAAGGCATCGAACCCGATGGGGAAGAAGACGTTGTATCCCTGCATGCGCTTGTAGCGCGCGGCCGTATCACTGGGGGTCATGGCATACCAGTGCCCCACATGCAATTCCCCGGACGGGTACGGCAACATGGTCAGGGCGTACCATTTGGGACGGCTGGGATCTTCGTGCGTGTCGTGCAGGCCCTGGGCCTCCCAGACAGCCTGCCACTTGGCCTCGAATTCCTGCGGGCAATATGGACTGCGCACTTCGCTCATAAGACTGTCACGCCACTGCAATATGACACTGTCTGCCATCTTAGGGACTTAATATACTCAAATACACAAGACTTATGGCAGGGTCAGACCCTGCGGTATCGCCTTCTGCAGACAAGAAACCTGACTTCCGTGCCTGCTGCACCCATTCTAGTACAATCCCCCACGGTCCATCTCACGGTACGGCAGCGGCGGCTGCCAGAGCGCCAAGCCGTGGCGCACCGCTTGGCCGGTACGGCCGGTGCCTGCCGCTACACCTGGAATCATTTTCGGGTCCGCACCCAATTTTTGCTGGCAACGGTGGCAGGAGTTTTGGGTGGGACCCAAACCCCAAGATCGTTCTTCGGCCTGAGCCAGGAATTCCCGGTCTTGCGGGAGTACGGTCGTGCCGCCGTGCGCTATGTCCCGAAATATCTGGCCGACGCCTTTCAAGCCTTCTTGCAGGGCCAGCGGGGTTGCCCCCGGTACAAAAGCAAATATCGTATGACAGACAGCTTTACGCTGGCCCAGAATGTCAGGATCAGGGATGGCCGCTGGGCACGGCCCGCTACGCCTCAAGGGCCACAACTATGCCGGGCCGTGCACAACCGCCCGCCTCGCCAGGTGTGGATCGCAATGTAGGGCAAGTTACAGACAGCGAAGGTGTCATTGTACCGTCTGACCGACACGGTGCGGTGGGACGCCCAGATCCGGCGCAAACCGCAAGTCCGCAAACGCCGAGGATCGGTGCGGCACCACCGCATCAGCCAGGCCTTGGCGGATCAGGCGCACATGGTGGTGATCGCGGACCTGCACACCCAGAACATGGCCTGCTCAGCCCAGGGTTCCCGAGAGCAATCCGTCCCGCGCGGCAAGCAAAAAAGCGGTTTGAACCGTGCCATTCCAGACTCTAGTTAGGGACAATTGGCGCAACGCTTGACCTAACAAGTGCAGCCGGCTGTCAAGGTGCCCGCCGCCTAACCTGCAGTCGTTGCGGCGACAGCGCTCCGGCCCGCCGGCGCACCCAAGCCGGGTTGGGGTGTACCGCGTGTAGCTGGCGGCTCCACGTCGATCACAATGCAGCCAGCAACACTTCGGCGCGGCAGAACCGTGCTGTGGCCCGCGGGAGAGGGACGCCGGCCCGTTTCCGAGACGCCGGGACCAGGTCTAGCCCTTGACGCCGGTGATGACCACACCCTGGATGAAAAGACGCTGCGTGAAGAAAAAGACGACCAGCATGGGCAGCAGCGCCATGGTGGCCGCGGCCATCATCAGCGCGAAGTTGGCGTACTGCTCGCTCTGGAACGAAGAGATGCCCATAGCCACCGGGAACTTGAGTTGCGAGCGCAAGTAGATCAGCGGCCCCAAGAGGTCATTCCAGTGGAAGAAGAAGGAAAAGATGGCCACCGTAGCCAGCGCCGGTATCGAGAGCGGCAGGAAGATGCGCCAGAAGAGTCCGAATGAGGAACAGCCGTCAATACGCGCCGCCTCTTCCATCTCGAACGGCACGGCCATGAAGAACTGCCGCAGCAGAAAGGTGAAAAAGGGCACGGCGAAGAACTGTGGTACCAGAATGGGCAGATAGGTGTCCAGCCAATCCAGCTGGGAGAAGAGGATGAAAGTGGGCACCATAGTGACCCACACCGGCACCATCATGGTGCTGAGCATGACAATGAAGAAGACCGTGCGGCCTGGGAAACGCAGGCGGGCAAAGCTGAACGCGGCCAGCGAACTGCCCAGGATGTTGCCGAGGATACCCAGCACCGAGAGTACGGTGGAGTTCCAGAGATAGCGGCCAAACGGCACGTTCTTGAAAACATCCAGATAATTTTCCAGCACCAGCTGCGACGGAATCCAGATGATGGGATACGTGTACACTTCGTCCAGCGGTTTCAGGCTGGTGGTCAGCATCCAGGCGAAGGGGATGAGCAGCACCACCGTGCCCGCCAGCATCACGAGGTAGGTGACGACCGTCTCGGAGAGGGTCATTGGCCTGCCCCCCGCGCCATCCCCCTGATTTGTGTTCTGGGGCTGCGTGTCCGCGGTCATGCCGCCTCTTCCTTTTCGCCCGAGTAGAAAACCCACCACTTGGCGGACCGGAACAGGATCAGCGTCAAGGCAAAAATGAGACAGAACAACAACCAGGCGGTGGCCGAAGCGTACCCAAAGCGCAGGGACTGGAAAGTGGTGAAGTAGATGTTGAGGCTGAAGAAGTACGTGGCGTAGTTGGGACCGCCGCGCGTCATGACGAAGGCCGTCGTGAAAATCTGAAAGGTACGGATCAGGGCTGTCACCAGTACAAAGAAGAGCGTAGGCGACATCATGGGAATGGTGATGTTCCAAAAACGCCGCAGGCGCGGCGCCCCGTCAATGGAGGCCGCGTCGTAGAGTTCGGTGGGAATGCCCTGCAGGCCGGCCAAGTAGATGATCATGCCGTCTCCCACGCCCCACAGCCCCATGAGGATAAAGGCGACCAACACCCACTCGGTATCGAAGAGCCAAGAAATGGGTTCCACATTGAAGAACGCCAGAATGCTGTTCAGCACTCCGAACTCCCGGTGAAACACAAACCCCCACAGCACAGCGACCGCTACACCGGTCATGACCGAAGGGAGATAGTAGATGGTGCGAAAGACACTGACGCCCTTGACATTCTGATTCATCAGGAGGGCAATGGCAAATCCCAGCACCATCCCGGGCGGCAGAAATCCCACGGCATACAGCACCGTCACCTTCATGGACTGCCAAAAGAGCTCGTCCTCGGTGAAGAGGCGGACAAAATTGGCCAGACCCACCCACTGGGGGGCTCCGGCGCCGCGATAGGTTGTAAATCCGAGATACAGGGAAGCCAGCAGAGGCCCGGCCGTGAACAGGAGGAATCCTATCAGCCACGGCAAGAGGAATATGTACCCCTCAAGGGCCTCCCGGCGTGCCCTGCGTGTTGCAGGGAATATAGCCACAGAGTGTTGTGCAAACCGAAAAGCCACGGCCCCCCGGCCGCAGCGCTAGCCTGCAGAGATGCTGATGATTTCGTTGACTTCACTCTGGAACTTGGCCAGAGCATCGCTGATGTCCAGATCTTCGCCGCCCTGCATCAGCGGAGCCACGCGGTTGAACCAGATGTTCTGCAGATCCTTCCAGTACACCGGGAAGGGCTCGGCATAGGCATTTTCCATCTGCTGGGCAAATACCTCCACATTGCGCGGTGGCAGATCCTCACGCGACGCCGCCTCGTTCCAGGCCGGCACGGAAGACTTGCGACCCGGCAGACTGCGCACAGGCTCGGAAATCAGAATATTGGTGGACTCGGTGCTGGTCAGATGCACATTGAACTGCCACGTGACTTCCTTGTGCTCCGAATTGGCAGCTATGCCCCAGGCCCCGCCGGCCGCGGAGACGGCCCGGCGACCCTCGGAACCGTACGGATACGGCACCACGTCAAAGGTGAAGCTGTCGCCCACGCGTTCACGCTGGGACTGCGTCGCCCAGGACCCCATGGAGTCCATGCCCAGCAGCCCGGTGGAGAACGGATCCACGCCTTGCGGCATGGAGCCGGATTCGGGGGCCACGCCATCTGTCATCAGGTCCCGGAAGAACTGGAAGGTTTCAATGTTGACGTCGGAATGCAGCACACACTCGGTCTGATCCTCGCTCAGGATGCGGCCACCGTTGGCATGAATGATGCCCAGGACCACCCAAGGCCAGGCATGGGCCCGGAATCCCCAGCGGGTCTGGCGTCCGTCTGTTTCTTCCCTGAGCGCCTCGCCGACTTCCTTGAGACCGTTCCAGTCCCAGTCGCCACTGGGGATGTCCAGTCCGACCTCCTCAAAAATGGCGGCGTTGTAGACCACAGCCATATTGGAGAAGTCGTACGGCAGGGCATACAGATCGCCCTGATACGTCATTTGCACGACTTCGGCTTCCCAGAAGTCGTCTGTGTCAATGCCGTCGCGTTCAATCAAGGGTTGCAGATTGATGGTCCATTCCAAGGCCGCGTAGGGCACCACATCGAACGTGCGCGTGTAGAAAATGTCCGGCAGGTCTCCGCCCACGCCTTGTGTGTTGATCTTGGTGTAATACTCGGTCGTGACATTCAGGAGCGCGATCTCCACGCCCGGGTTGGCTTCCGTGAAGTTGTCCACGACTTTCTGAAAGAAGGGAATTTCCACAGCGCCGTGGTTGGTCACAAACTGCAATGAGACACTTTCCGCAGCCGGTTCGCTCATGGCTCCATCGCCGGACGGGGCCGCGGCGGGCGGTGCACAGGCAGCCAGGCCAACGACTGCAGTGGTGGTACCTGCCAAGGCCAAGAACTGTCGACGATTCACAGCTCGTTTTCCTAACATCATCCAGACTCCTTAGTGCAATACAGATTGAAAAACCGCCCCAACCGGCACACTGCCAGGCATGTTGCCTGCACAGGACGCGGGGCCACAGATGCCATTCAATTGTAGGCGCGTTATCCGTGCAAGACAAACGGAGTGCCACGAATGGCAGGTCCATCGCACAGGCGCGATACACTCCCCAAAGCAACACAGAAGTTCCCAAACCCGAGGCTACGGGTGGCTGCAGGGCCACCGCCAAGGCAATCTGCCCATCGGGTCCGGCGCATGTCCGCCCCCACTGCCCCCAGACCGACGAACAATGTCTCAAGCGAGCCCCGGACAACGCAGGCACGGCCTGGTCTGTACAGAGTTGGCATGCGTCTCTCTCCGGCAGGTTCCGCGCCACATTCAGAATCAGGTCTCCGTGCCCTCGGCGGGCGGCCTACAGCTCTTGCGTCTCTGAAAAATGCAGTATCCTGCGCAATGGCAGCTATGCGCGTTTTGCGGAGACGCGGATGCCCCTACACACATTTCCCGGGCCATACCGGAAGAATCAAAATCCAGCATCCAAGATTCTGCCGCTCGATTCCGTTGATGACCCAAGACTACAGGGCCATCGCAAAGGTGTGCAGCAGGACAGAAGGGGGATAATAGGGAAACAGGATTCAACGCACCCCAGGCAGCACACAATGAGTCCCGGACCCGCCCCGCCCGGGAAAACTGTCGAGCCACGCGCGAAACGGCATGTGCTGCAAGGCAAGGAGCCAGAAACCATGCAAAAGGCATGGCATACCAGAACCATGGTACTACCCGGGAGCAAGATTGAAATCGTGGACCCGGAACTTCCGGTGAGAGAGTCTGTCAGCGTGGTTGTACTGTACTCGTCGGAAATCAGTGAGTCGTCCGCGGTCGACAGCCTGGACGAAGTACCGGGGCCAGCATCTCGGCAAGACCGCAGAGGATATGGAGGCCTACCTCAAGGACGAGCGCGCAGCATGGGATCGCTGACCTTGCCATCTGCCGGCCCCGTCTATCCTGATGCCAGTGGATGCATCTATAGCGTGGAACACATTGGCCCTACCACATCTTGCTCGCACCCACATGGCGACAGGCCCGCGCCGGACAGTTCATCATCGCGAGCAATGACTTGGCAGTTTTGGCAACGCGCGTCAAGCCGTTGCGTGAGGACGATACCTTTCGGGCCCTGTGCGACGCCAATGAGGTCGGTTTGATTCCCGCCACCCGCCCTCTGTGGGCAGAAGCCGCGCCTGCGTGCCGCGACAGGTCTCAAGACTCCGGCTGCACTGCATGCGGCCACAGTCCGGAACGCCAAGTGTACGCCCTGCGTCGCCCATGACAGCGACTGCCGTCGCGTCGCAGATCTGCCTGTCATGATCCTGAATGATTTTCTCCAAATAGAGAGGCAATTGTGAGTCCGCCCCCACACGTCGATTGGGGTGCTCTGCCACCCTGTCGCATCACGAAGCGACACTCCTTTCTCCCTTGTGCTCTCATCCCCTGTGGGCTTGATTGGCGGAGTGCCTTGTGAAAGATCAATTCTTCACCCGTCCCATCCTGAACTCTCCCTATGAATATCCCCAACGACACTGGGAACTGGATGCCGAAGGACAACCCACGCATCGCATCCTCGAACAGCGACGCAGCGCCCAATTTGTCACGCCCATCCCCAAGCCCCGCAAAAGCAGAAAAAGCCGTCAGCCACAGTTCGTCTTTGACGAAGGCAAAGGGTTGTCTACCGAAGAGCAGCAATATGATCCGACGGCACTGGTAAATCGCATCCGGCAGCGTGTGGACCAGTGGCGTTCCCTGCCCAATCCCCAAAGTTGGGGTGTAACACCGGAAACAGCGCGTTTGCTGCAGCATTGGCGCAGTCACCAATTCAGAGGCATACGGCCCTTCTTCTGTCAGGTCGAAGCCGTCGAGACCGTTATCTGGCTGACTGAAGTGGCCCCCAGACTCCAGCCGGTCGGCAGGGAGATTACAGGTTACCTCGCCAGCGCCAACGAGGATGCCAACCCGGATCTGATGCGTCTGGCCCTGAAACTGGCCACCGGTGCAGGCAAGACCACCGTCATGGCCATGCTCATCGCATGGCAGACCATCAATGCCGTGCGCAGACCGGACAGCCCGCGTTTCACGCATGGCTTTCTGGTCATTACCCCGGGTCTCACCATCAAGGATCGTTTGCGTGTGCTGCAACCCCACGATCCGGACAGCTACTATGCCACCCGGGAGCTGGTCCCGCGCGATCTGTTGAGCAGTCTGGATCGCGCCAAAATCGTCATCACCAACTATCACGCCTTCCAGCTGCGGGAGCGAAGCAACCTGTCCGTCGGCAGCCGCAAACTGCTGCAAGGCCGGGGTATCCCCCTGCACACTGTGGAAACCGAAGGCCAGATGCTGCAGCGGCTCATGCCGGGTTTGATGGGCATCAGGAAAATCCTGGTGTTCAACGACGAAGGGCATCACTGCTACCGCGAAAAACCGGGACCAGGGGACGAGGGAGCCCTCAAGAGCGAGGAAAAAGCCGAAGCCAGGAAAAACCGGGATGCAGCCCGCATATGGATTTCGGGCATCGAGATCGTCAAGCGAAAGGCAGGCTTGTTGCAAGTCATAGATTTGTCCGCCACCCCTTTCTTCCTGCGGGGATCCGGCTATGCCGAAGGCACGCTGTTTCCCTGGACCGTGTGCGACTTCTCGCTGATGGACGCCATCGAGTGCGGCATTGTCAAACTGCCGCGGGTGCCGGTAGCGGACAATGTTCCCAACAGCGACATGCCAAAATTCCGCAACCTGTGGGACCACATTCGGCCCGGCATGCCTAAGGGACGCCGGCGAGACAACCCAAATCTCGATCCTCTGAGCCTGCCCAACACGCTGCAGACCGCCCTGGAAGCACTGTACGGACATTACCGGAAGGTGTTCAAATCCTGGAAAGCTGCGCACATTCCCGTACCGCCCTGTTTCATCGTGATCTGCAACAACACATCCACGTCCAAGCTGGTATACGACTACATTGCCGGCTTTGAACGTCAGGACGATGCCGGTGCGACCGTGGTGGAGCACGGACGGCTGGCACTGTTTCGCAACTTTGACGAGCACGGGATGCGTTTGGCTCGACCGCGTACCTTGTTGGTCGACAGCGAACAGCTTGAGTCCGGTGATGCCCTGGACAGGAATTTTCGGAACATGGCCGCCGCCGAGATCGAGCGGTACCGCAGGGAAATCGTGGAGCGTACGGGCGACCGGCAACAGGCCGACAACATCACGGACCAGGATTTGCTGCGAGAAGTGATGAATACGGTAGGCAAGGAAGGTCGCCTGGGTGAATCCATCCGCTGCGTCGTGTCGGTGTCCATGCTGACCGAAGGCTGGGACGCCAACAACGTAACCCACATCCTGGGGGTACGGGCTTTTGGCACACAGCTGTTGTGCGAGCAGGTTGTGGGTCGTGCCCTGCGCCGCCAATCCTACGACCTCAACGAGGAGGGCTTGCTGGATGTCGAATATGCCGACGTGTTGGGCATTCCGTTTGATTTCACGGCCAAGCCCATCGTGGTCAAGCCCCAACCGCCTCGACCCACGATCATGGTCCAGGCTGTGACCCCCGATCGGGACCATCTGGAAATCCGTTTCCCGCGTGTGGCCGGATACCGCGCAGAATTGCCCACGGACCAAGTCTCGGCCCGGTTTACGCCGGATTCCGGCCTGGAACTGACACCCGAACTGGTGGGGCCCACCAGGATCCGCAACGAGGGGATCATCGGCGAAGGCATTGAACTTGATTTGGGCCATACCGATGGCGTGCGGCAAGCCACCTTGGCCTACCACCTCACCAAACATCTCCTGTACCATCAGTTTCACGATGCCAACCGGGATCCCAAGCTGTATCTCTTTGGCAAACTCAAACCCATTGTCATGGAGTGGCTGGATACCTGCCTCAAGTGCAAAGGCGGTACATTCCCGGCTCAGCTCATGTACCGATCCCTGGCGGCCATGGCGTGCGAACGCATCGCAGCTGCGGTGACATTCGCCCATCTCAAAGACTATCCAGTCAGAGCGGTGCTGGATCCATACAATCCCACCGGGTCGACCCGCGATGTGCACTTCAGCACCACCAAGACCCATCGCTGGAAAACAGACCCGCGCAAATGTCCCGTGAACTGGGCAATCCTGGACAGCAGCTGGGAGCAAGAGTTCTGTCGCGTGGCCGAGTCTCATCCCCAAGTGACCGCCTACGTGAAGAATCAAGGCCTGGGACTGGAAGTGCCCTACCTCCTGGGCGCTACCCCGCGTACCTACATCCCCGACTTCATTGTCTTGGTGGACGACGGACCAGAAGGGCCCCTGCAGCTTGTGGTCGAGATCAAAGGGTTTCGGGGCGAAGACGCCAAGGCCAAGAAAAACACCATGGAAACCTACTGGGTGCCGGGAGTCAACAGACTGCGCAAATATGGCCGCTGGCGTTTCCTTGAACTCACGGATGTCTTCGCCATGGAGGAAAAGTTCAATGACACCCTTGATTTGTTGTCCAAAGGAGACGATTCCCCTTTTAAGCAATTGGCTCAGGCGGGAGGCAGCGAACCCGCACTGTCACCCATTCCACGCCGGCGCAGCGCGAGCCATTCATGATCCTGGTGGATACCTCGGTATGGGTCGATCATCTGCGCAACACAGAAGCGAAACTCGTGAAGATCCTGCTGGAAGGCAATGTTCTTATGCATTCGATGATCATGGGAGAACTGGCTTGCGGGAATCTTGCTCATCGTCGGCAACGCCTGCGAGAGTGGCAGTCTCTGCCCAAAACTGCTGAATTGACCCATGAAGATGTCTTGGCTGTGGTGGAATCCAGAGAACTGATGGGACGCGGCATCGGTTTCATTGATGCACACTTGCTGTGCGCAACCCTGCACGAGACAGGGGCTTTGCTATGGACGAGAGATAAACGGCTTGCTTGCATTGCCAAAGACCTTGGTATCGCGTATATCGATCCGGTTTGTAAGAGCATGAACATATGGCAAAACGAAAACCCAGGAAATCCATTGAAACCATTCGACATCTTGAGGCGTCACGCCGCAACATTCCTACTGCCGAATACCAACCGCTGATGAAGGAATCAGAGCAGACTCCAATTCAGGTTGCCTATCAGCACCGCAACCCGGATCTGGATCCCCAACTGGTCTGGCGGGGCAAGGATGCACAGGATTGGTCCGAGCTGGTAGTATCGGCCCCCCCTCTGTATATCCAGGAAAAGGTGCATCCCAAGGTGTTGATTGACGACTTGATGCGCCAGTCGCGGCAGAAGCAGAGGGACCAAGGAGATCAGCTGAATTTATTTGCTGACTTCAATGGGTTGCCCAGCGAAAACGCTAGAACCGAGTTCTACCAGCATGACCAGAACTGGACGAACAGAATGATTCTGGGCGACAGTCTACAGGTGATGGCATCTCTGGCCGCGCGGGAAGGTATGCGTGGTCAAAAGTACAGTGCATCTACTTCGATCCCCCCTATGGCATAAAGTTCAATTCCAACTTTCAATGGTCCACGCACAGCCGTGATGTAAAGGATGGCAACGTTGAACACATTACTCGCGAGCCGGAACAGGTCAAGGCATTCCGCGACACATGGCGAGACGGCATCCACTCTTATCTGACATACCTGCGAGACCGGCTCACTGTCGTTCGAGATCTATTGGCTGATACCGGCAGTATCTTTGTGCAAACTTGTGATGACAATGTGCATCTGATTCGAGCTTTAATGGACGAAGTACTTGGTGCCGAGAATTTTGTATTGCAAATTACTTATAAAGTCACAAGCGGATTTGCAAGGACTGTGGGCCCTCGTCGCATAGAGGATTACATTATTTGGTATGCCAAAAACAAAAAAATGTGCAAGTTTCATCGTATTTATAAGGAGAAGAACATAGAAAGTCTGGATCTGGCGTTATACAAATACAAAGAGAACGACGGCAGTGTCAGTACTCTCACCCCGCGCGAACGAAGAGAATCGGGTCACTTGGAGACGGAAATAGATTTATTTCGTACGATTCCACTGCACACTATGGGCACGACGAAGAGAGAAATACGCCAGTTTCAAGGTGAATTCTACAGTCCTCCAGCCAATACACAGTGGCGACATACGGAGTCCATGTTCAATGCTCTGGTCCGTAGCGGTCGGGTGATGAAAGAAGGCAACCGAATTGGATCAAAGCTGTACATGAGCGACTTTCCCTACGAGGAATTCAACTCCGTGTGGTTGGACACAGGACCGGAGGTTTCCAAGCTTTACGCCGTCCAAACGTCAGCGAAAGTAATTGCGCGCTGCATGCTCATGACCACCGATCCGGGTGATTTAGTCTTGGATCCTACTTGTGGTGCGGGGACAACAGCTCATGTTGCGGAGCAATGGGGCCGACGTTGGATCACCATTGATACGTCCCGTGTTGCGTTGGCACTGGCTCGTGCCCGAATTATGGGGGCCCGTTATCCCTACTATCTGCTTTTGGACAGTCTGGATGGACAACGCAAGGAAGCAGAACTTACGGGGCGCATGCCATCGAAAATGCCTACGTATGAAAACATTCGGCAGGGCTTTGTATATCGCCGAGTACCACGTATCACCTTGAAATCCATCGCCGACAACACCGAGAGCAATATTATATGGGAGGAGTTCCAACAATTTCTGGACCCGTTGCGAGAGCAACTCAACCGCTCCCTCGGCAAGACATGGGAGGAATGGGAAATACCTAGGGCGACCGACAATGACTGGCCCAATTCTGCAAAGTTGCTTCATGCCCGGTGGTGGGACAAGAAAAATGCTCGTCAGAAAGAGATAGACGCATCCATTTCCGCCAAGGCGGAACACGAATATCTGTATGATGATCCTTATGAGGACAGTCGCAAAGTCCGTGTTGCAGGACCTTTCACAGTGGAGAGTACGTCACCGCACCGCGTTCCGGTTGTAGATGAGAGAGATGAAATTGCCAACAGTACCGGCGATCCTGCACACGATGCCAACGAACATCATGACTTCACCAAGATTATTCTGGACAATCTTGGAGTCGCAGGAGTCCAACAGGCCGACAAGAAAGACAAAATAGACTTCATATCCCTAACGCCTTGGCCGGGTTATCGAGTATGTGCCGAAGGCACATATCGTGAGGAAGGATTGGACGAAGGAACCGCGCTTCGGGCCGCCATTTTTGTTGGTCCAGAGTTCGGGACTGTCTCACGTTCCGACTTGGTATCGGCTGCCCGCGAAGCTGCCGAAGGCGGTTTTGATGTATTGATCAGTTGTGCTTTCAACTATGATGCTCGCTCAACCCAATTGGAGAAACTGGGCCGGATTCCGATACTCAAAGCTCGAATGAACACCGACTTGTATATGGCCGACACGCTCAAGACTACAGGGGAAGGAAATCTGTTCGTTATCTTCGGTGAACCGGATATAGACATTGTTGATGCTGGCAATGGGCAAATCCAGATAAAAGTGAATGGTATAGATGTATTTGTCCCTAATACCGGAGAAATACGCAGTGATGGTCCAGAAGGAATCGCCTGCTGGTTCATTGACACTGACTACAACGAAGAAAGTTTCTTTGTACGCCATGCCTATTTCTTAGGGACAGGCACCCCATATAAATCTCTCAGGACAACTCTCAAAGCCGAGATAGACGCAGAAGTCTGGGCTTCAGTTCACAGCAACATATCTAAGTCCTTTAACAAGCCTCAGTCAGGCCGAGTTGCTGTCAAAGTAATCAACCATCTTGGAGACGAGGTCATGAAGGTCTTTAATATGAATTGAAGTCTTACGATCGGGTTGCGTCTTTTCAGAAAAGAACGAGAAAATTCCAAGCTCGGCCAATATCGCTTGGCAGTGCAGTGCTTGGATCCGATGCTTCCCACGACAGTGGAGGCGGGGGCGGGCCATACGCCGCAAAACTGCCCTGTTCCGGTCTGCATCCCCAGCGTAGGCGTAGAGAGAGCCGGGAGCCGCTGGGGCAGATGCCGGAGACAACGCAGGATCAGACCCCACTTGCAGACAGCCCGACCGACACAGCAGTTTCTTCTTCCACAGGTGGATTGGCTACCTCGCAACAGTTTGATACAGGATTACAGACAAAGGCTGATGTGTTTTTTGGTACGACCCTCAACATATCCGCGGACCATATGCTGTCTGACGGCTGTTGGCCCGGAAATCGGGGCCGACAGCACCTGCGACTTTGTGTTTCAACGTTAGGTTGGTACAGCATATTTGCAGCCCGACACCATATCGTGCGGACCTGCAAGCATTGCGCCAGGAGTATACTGGTGCGGTGCTCAAGGCCGGGTGCAGGAGGTGCGCATGCCACGGAAGGAACGGGAGCGGGCCAAAGCCCGAAAGCACTCCGGCGTATGGCTTGACACAGCGTTGATCCGGCAGGTCAAGCGGTACGCGACCGTGGAGTGGATGCTGTTCCTGACCACCCCGCCGAACGCGCTGCCGGAGGCCGTGTGATTCCCCAATTGCCATTCGGCCCGTCCAGTTTTGCCGCCATTCAAGCAACGTCTGACGTCCTGTACGTGGACAAGACACGCATGCTGGCCCCGTTGTTCTCGCAACAGCAAAGTCCCCACATGTTCCTGGCGCGGCCGCGGCGTTTTGGCAAATCCCTCCTGCTTTCCACGGTGGAAGCGCTGTTTCAGGGCCGGCGGGACCTGTTCCAGGACACATGGATCGGGCAGGCAGGGCATTGGGACTGGAAGGGGTGCACACGCCCTGTGCTGCGCCTGAACTTGGGCGGCCTGCGTGACATACACGACCGGGAAGAGTTGCGGACAGAGTTGCGGGGACTGGTAGACGACCAGGCTCTGCTGCAAGGCATTGTCCTGCCCCCGGGATTGCCCGCACGCGCTTTGCGCCTGCTTTTGACCCACATGGCCGCCGCTGGAAGCAGGGTCGTGGTGTTGGTGGACGAGTATGATACGGCCATTACCGAGAACCTGGACCGACCCGACGCGCTGCAGGATGTCCTGAACGTCATGCGTGCCTTCTACGGAGCCTTGAAGGACAGTGTCGACGCCAATCTGGTGGAGTACACGCTGGTCACGGGGATTCTGCGCTTGGTCCACACGAGCCTGTTCTCTGGAGCCAACCACCTCGCAGACCTCTCGCACGAACTGGCGGCGAACGAACTGCTGGGATTCACGCAGGCGGAACTCCACGCCCCACACGTGACCACCTTGGTAGAGCAGGGCGCCCGCCACCTGGGCTGCACTACGGCAGATCTGTACGCGGCCCTGGAGCGACAGTACAATGGCTACCGCTTTGCGGCAGGACAGGAATCAGTCTACAACCCCTATACCTTGGCCGGGGGATTGCGCGCCCTGACTGCACCCGATGCAGCGGCGCGTTGGAGGCTGGACAGTTTGCCCAGCCTCTGGATCCGCACTGGCACGCCGACCATGCTGCTGCGGAGCCTGCGGACCCACGCAGCGGCGGATTGGGACGATCCTGCCTCATCGGATCCCCGGGTGCTGGAGGAGGTCAATTTTGACGCAGGCCAACCCAACGTGGCTGCCTTCATGTACCAGACGGGCTACCTGACGCGCGGCCCGGGACCCGACGCGCAACTGGTCTTTCCCAACCGCGAAGTGGAAACTGCGTTCCGGGGAGAACTGACACAGTGGTGGCGGGGACAACACCGGGTTTGGCTGGATGGCCAGGCTGGCCAGGCCGCTGCGAAACGCCGCGATGCCTTGGCAGGGGCCTTGGGGCGAGGTGACGCCGAGGCCGTCCAGAATGTGTTGGGCGCCATTTTCGCGGCCCGTGGTCGGCCGCTGCGCGGACTGCCTCAGGCCATGCGCCAAATTCCCGCATACGAGGTGTACTACCAGGATCTGCTGATCATGCTGTTCAACGCGATGAGCCTGTCTGCGACCCCCGAAGTTCCGGCCGGCACTGGCCGCGTCGACTTGGCGTTGGAGTGGGAGGCGCGCGCGCTCTTTCTGGTGGAACTGAAGATGGGGGGCGGAGCCGAGGCCGGATTGCGCCAAGCCTTCGCGCGGAACTACCCCGCCCTTTTTCAGGAACGGGGTCTGCCCGTGACAGTGGTGGGCCTGCAATTCAATCCCCATACCCACACGTTGGACACGTGCCGCCTGCACCGCCTGGGCAAGTACAACCTGGACTTGCAGTGTTGGCAGCATGAACCTTTCCCCTTTACTCTGGTCGAGTTGAGCCAGATGCCTGTCGCGGAACGTCAAGCGTATGTACGCGGGGAACCCCTGCGGCAGGCGAACGAGAATACCGCTCCCTCAAGAAGGTTCCAGGCTTTACGATAGCGACCGCCGCACAAGGGCGCGCAACAGGGCGGGGCCTGCATCCGCATACAGGCAGGGCAGGGCGGCAGTGATCGCTTGGTGCAAGGCATCGGCTATACGGGCAAGAATCCTCTGGATTGCGTCAGCCTGCCTGTACCAGGTACGGGTACCTTGTGCCTTGCCGCTCTTCCGGGTTTGCGTTGGGGTAGCCAGCGAAATGCCGGCTGCATTGATGCACGCACCCAAGTCACCCGTCCCCGGTATTCCGGTTGCTGCGTCTATATTCAACCTAACTGCAACATCCGTTACGGCTGTGCCAACTTGCAACCGATCTTGGCCATCCTTGAGGCGACAGCGGTCGGCAGAACCGCTCCGCTTACCGAACCCTGCGACTGCTTTGGCCCAGCAACCCACCAAGGCTGCAATATGGCTCTTTACGACAGGCTACTGACCGACGCCATCTCGCACATCATCCAAGCCCATGTCGGCGTCTCTTTCACAGATAGCTGGCTTCAAGGCCATCCAGACTTACTGTTCGTACCCTTAAACGTGACCATGCAGGTATGAACGGATGTGAGTTTGGCCGTCGTGCCAGGAAATTTGCTCGCAAGACTGGTCGGACATTATGTTGACCGTCGTTTTACAATGGTGCAGCAGGACGAGTTGTCCAAAGGCCTGTTGGCAGCGATGCGGAAACAGTGGAATATCGACCGGGAAAATTCTGAACCATGATTTATGCGTACCCTTGCGACCTAACTCCCGACGAAGAAGGAAGTCGGGTAGTTGCATTTCCCGATGTACCGGAGGCCATTACAGGCGGAACAAGCCGGGCTGAAGCATTGACGATGGGCCGAAGACGCAGAGGGTGCCGCCCTGGCAGGCTACGTGCAACAAAAGCGGGACATTCCTGTACCCCGAAGTAGAGCGGATGGCCCGGAACTCGTGGTTGTACCCACAGTCGTTGCCGCCAAACTCGCTGCCAGACTTGCGATCAGCGAGGCTGCAGTGCAAAGACTGGCTGACCCCGAGCACCGTCCCCTCCATTGACATTGACAAGGTACGCCGAGCACTGCAAGCTGTGACCCACAGTTGCAAAGCAGAGGTCACCTCCGTCTGAGAGAAGGCCACGGCAAGCCACAACCGGTTTGGTGCTGGAAAAGCGCCAGGCGCAATGACCATTGCAAGGCAGGGTGTGTCAGCATTGGCGGGTTGAGAAGTGCCCGCACCCGGACAGTGCCCGGCCGTCCCGACCCCTTCTCCTGGGCGCGCGCGCTCCCATACTGTGGCGGTATGCCCCTAGGCCACCCGCCCGACGCAAAGCGGCTCGGTGTCAATCCCGCAGTACGGTGCGACGCAGAAACTCCCGTACAGGACCGGCGCATGCGGTATTGATGGCAGACCCGCCGTGGCCAGCTCCGGCCACGAGCTGAAATTCCACGGGGATGCCTTGGGCCACCAGTGCATCGCGCAACAGGACGCTTTGCTGCCAGGGGATCAGCGAATCCTGATCCCCATGCACGATGCAGAAGGGACAAGTCCGCGCGGAAATGTAGGTGATCGGATTGGCCGCCGCGACCTTGTCAGGCACGTCCCGGACGGCGGCCCCCAGCAGCAGGCTCTCGGGGGAATCCGGAGCCGCGTGGTCCAGGCTGCTTTCGTACTCCAGCATGTGCAGGAAATCGGTGGGCCCAAAGAGATCCACAACCGCTTGCACCGCACTGCTTTCCGCCAGATAGGGCCCTATGGCGCCTTCCAGTTCCGGACAGCCATTGCTGGCACCCAGACAGGCTGCCAGATGCCCGCCGGCCGAGGCTCCCAGCACCCCGATCCGATCGGCCCGGTAACCAAATTCCCGGGCATGGGCCCGCAGCCAGCGCACCGCGGCCTTGCAGGTATGCACCTGGCGCGGAAACAGCGCCTCGTAGCTGAAATGATACTCAATGCTGGCCAGCGCGTAAGTCTCGTGCAGGTACGGGAGGACGGGAGGGTCTTCTTTGGCCCCGTGCATCCAGGCGCCGCCGTGGATCCAGATCAGCAACGGGGCAGACCGCCGCTGCGCCGGCAGATACAAGTCCAGACGCAGCGCGCGCGTCTCCGGCAAGGCGGCGAACTCCACGTCAGGGTAGGCAGGCGAAACAGTACCCGCAGGGTCGGTCATGAGGCCGGATTCAGGACAAGGACACCGGAGTCAGCCAGCCGAATTGGTCCTCGGCGCCGTCTTCGACGATCCCGAAGAACATGGCTTGAATGTCCTCGGTGACCGGACCCCGCTGGCCGTCTCCCACCGGGATACGGTCAATGGAAGTCACGGGCGTGATCTCGGCGGCCGTGCCGGAGAAGAAAATTTCATCGGCCAGATACAGCATTTCGCGGGTGATCTGCTCCTCGACCACCTCGTACCCTTGCGCGCGGGCAATGGTCAGCGCGCAGTCGCGCGTGATGCCGTTCAGCACGGAACTCGCCAGCGGCGGCGTATGAATGCGCCCCTTGTACACCAGGAAGATATTCTCGCCACTGCCTTCGGACACAAAGCCGTGTTGGTCCAGGGCAATCCCTTCCGTATAGCCATGATCTTTGGCTTCCATCACCACGTTCTGGCTGTTGACATACTGACCGCCAATCTTGGCCAGCGGACTGAAAGAACTGGAAGACATGCGCCGCCAGCTGGAGACCTGCACTGCCACGCCCTTTTCCAGGGATTCGGGCCCCAGGTAACGGCCCCAAGGCACTGAACCCAAAATGGCCTCCGTAGGGCAGCCACGGCCATCCACACCCAGCGACTCATAGCCCCGGTAGATCAGGGGCCGGAGATAGGCGGAAGTGTGCCGGTTGGCCCGCAGCACGGCTTGGGCAACTTCCATCCAGCCCTCCACGTCCAGCGGGGAGCCAATGCGGGAGACCTTGGCACTGAACAGCAATCTTGCAAAATGCTCGCGCGCGCGGAACAGGTGCGGTTGGCCGTGCAGTTCATAGGCGCGAATCCCTTCAAAGACACTGGACCCGTAGTGCAGGGCATGGGTAAACACATGGACCTGGGCTTCGTCCCACGGTATGATTTTCCCGTTCATCCAAATGTAGTCCGCTCTCATTGCCATGGGGCAAACCTCTTGCGTTGCAATGACCAAGGAAAGGGCCCGCGGCCCCTCTGCCGCTCACGCCGGTGAGCTCGCGTCATTATAGGGGGGAAGACCGGGAGGGCGGGAAAGCGGCCGGTCCAGGATTGCAGAGAAGCAGGGGCGTACAGACAGCTAGACCGTCAACCACTCATCCACCGCGGCTGCCAGTTCCGCCATGGTTTGCACCTGGAAGACGTGTTGGCAGTACGGCCGATACGTCAACATGTCGCTGTCCCCGGAGCCCCACAGCATGGGGGGTTCCGGATTGAGCCAGATGGTGCGGCGGCTGCGCTGGGCCATGACTTTGAAGATGTCCAGAGCCGGGTCGCGGTAGTTGTTGCGCGCGTCCCCCACCATCAACAGGGTGGTGCGGTGATCAATCCGATCGAAATACTGTTGCCGGAATTCCTGCAGACTGCCCCCCAGGTCCGTGCTGTAGTGCCCCGGCGGCATGCGCGTCAGCACCGCCTCCACGGCTTCCCGCGCGCTGAGGCGCGCGAAGTCCGGTGTGATGTATTCAAGATGGTCGTTGAACGCGAAGGCGTTGGTCTTGGATATCTGATCCTGCATGGCAAAGACCAGGCTGAGCATCAGTTCCGAACAGTAGCGCATCGAAGTGGAGATGTCGCAGATCACGACCAGTTGGGGCTGCTTCTGCTGGCGGCGATAGGACAATTGGAACGGCACGGCGCCAAAGCGCAGGTTCTGGCGCAGGGTCGCCTTCAGATCCAAATGACCGCTCCGGTCCCGTTTCTGGCGCAAGGCAATGCGGGTCCGCAGCCGCGCCGCGAGGCGACGTACTTCCTGACGCAGCACCTCCATCTCTTCCTCGTCCAGATGTCCAAAAGGCTGATTCAGGACTTCGTCCGCATCCGGGGCGGGAGGTTTGGCCTCCATGTTTGCCGTGATGCGCTGGCCCGCGAACTGGGCCAGGAAATCCACCTCGGCCTCCATGTTCTCCTGCAGCAGGTCCCGCAGTTCCTGCAGCCGGGCCTTGGAAAACCCCATTTGCGCCAGCAGCTCGGCCATCTCGCGCATGACCTCCCGCACCGCATCGTGCTGCAACGCCTTTTGCATGCGTTGGACCATCCAGTCCTTGAAGCGGAAGTCCCGGGTGCGGTGCAGCCCCACCATAGTGGCCAGGCGCTGCAGTTGCTCCGGAGTCAGTTTGTCGCCCTGGAGCAACCGTTTCAGGGCTTCGGCCAAATCCGCTTTCACTTGACGCAGCGCCTGCGCCAGCGCCTGGGCCTCCGCGTCCGACATTTCCGCCATGATATCGTGCATATCCGGCGACTTGCCGGCCTGCCCTTCAAAGAAGGTGGAAAAGAGCTCGTCAAACAGTGCCAAATCCGTGGCCTTCTTGACGAGTGTGACACGCAGACTCTGGCGGAACAGCGGTTTTTCCCGAATGCCCAGGTGTTGCATCGCGTGCAGGGCATCCAGCGTCTCGGCTTGACTGACAGGCACCCCACCGGCCCTTAGGGCCTTGACGAACTGCAGAATGCGTACTTCCATGCTGATGTCCTGAAAAAGGTCGAAGGGCAGGGATCCGGGCCCGGTTCAGAGCTTCCAGTCGTCGGGAATGTCGTCATCGTCATCGGCCGGCGGCGCGATCTGCTTCTTGATTTTGACCAGATCCCGTTCGTGCTTGAGCAGCACGCTCAAAGTGCTTTCCAAGGTCCGGATATCCAGGCGCTTGGCATTGAGGGCCAGCAGCGAATGCGCCCAGTCCAGAGTTTCGCTGATGCTGGGCCGCTTCTGCAAGTCCAACTGGCGCAGCCCCTGCACCAGTTCCACGACTTCCCGCGACAGGTCGGCATCCAAATCCGGCACTTTCAGCGTCACCACCGCCAGCTCCTGTTCCAGGGAGGGATAATCCAGGAACAGATACAGGCAGCGGCGCTTGAGGGCTTCACTCAGTTCCCGGGTATTGTTACTGGTCAGAAACACCAGGGGCCTTTCCTGGGCTTCCAGGGTCCCCAATTCCGGTACACTGACCTGGAAATCGCTCAGGATTTCCAGCAGGAAGGCCTCGAACTCGGCATCGGCGCGATCAATTTCGTCGATCAGCAGCACGACCGGCTGGGGATACAGAATCGCCTGCAGCAAAGGCCGCGGTAGGAGAAAACGCATGGAGAAAAAGACATCCTCTTCTGTTGCGATCTGGTCTGCGGCCTGCTTCAGCGTCGTGGCGGCACCCAACACTTCCTGCAGCTTGTCCCGCAGCAACTGGGTATAGAGCAGCTGCTTGGCATAGGCCCATTCATACAGGGCCTTCGTTTCATCCAGTCCTTCGTAGCATTGCAGTCGAATCAGGGCGCGCCCTGTCGCGGCGGCTACGGCTTTGGCCAACTCCGTCTTGCCGACGCCCGCCGGGCCCTCGATCAGGAGCGGTTTCTCCAGCTGGCTGGCCAGAAAACTGACGGTGGCGATTTCGTCGGAGCAGATATAGGTTTCCGCCGCCAGGGCCGTCTGGACATGCGATGGGCTGGAAAAGGCAACTGTGTCGCTCACGGATGGTCCTTGCTGGTTGGAGACGCGTCAACCCGGACTGCGGTCCCTTGCATTCTACAGACAAGACCGCGGGCGGCCGGACCGTCAATCCATCCCTGCAATGCACGCGCCGGGCTGATGCGGATTATAATGGCCTTGATAGCCTGTGGACCGGAGTTGGGATGCGTCGCAGGCAGGGCGAGCGGCATTGGCCGCTCTCTGAGGTGCAATGTCGACCGCTTATGCCCATTGACTTTTATACGGTGCAGGATTACTGGTTTTGGCTGGTCATTGCCCTGATCATTGCCGTGGTGATCTTGCTGTCGGCATTCGTGGACTTGCTGCCCTTTGTCGTGGGGGCCCTGGCCGCGACATTCGTGGCCTATGCGACGACCCAGGGCACCGGCATTCAGTTGACCATTTTCGTAGCCGTGTCGCTCGTGACCTTTCTGGCCCTGCGGCCGTTTTCGCTCCGCATCGCCCGGAGCCGGCCGGGTCAGTTCGGCGTGGACCGGCTGGTAGGCAAGACAGGGCTGGTGATTGAGCCGATCGACTGGAAGGAAAATTCCGGCCAGGTGCGGGTCGGCCAGGAGGAGTGGCCTGCCCGGGCCGTCGATCAGGAGGTTCTGCCCCACGGTGCCACGGTGATCGTGCAGCGTGTGGAGGGCAACCACCTGTATGTGGCTGCGGCCCTTGACTCGGATTCCAGATCGGAGTCCGGATTTGATTCCGGCCCTGCCGGAGAGGAGTTGTGTTGATATGGAATTTGTGGTCCCCGGCCTGATTGTGGTCGTCGCGCTTTTTATTGTTTTCAATTCCGTCAAGATCATTCCGCCGTATCAAAGGGGGGTTATCGAGCGCCTGGGGCGCTACAACCGGACCGCTGACTCGGGCCTCAACCTGCTGGTCCCCGTCATAGACCGGCTGCAGCGCGTGGACATGCGGGAACAGGTGGTGGACGTGCCACCCCAGGCCGTGATTACCAAGGACAACGTGGCGGTGGAAGTGGATGCCGTGATTTATCACGAAGCCACGGACCCCGCCAAGTTGATTTACAACGTGGAAAACTTCATCGTGGCGGTCGTCAAGCTGGCCCAGACCAACCTGCGCAATGTCATTGGGGAGATGGAGCTGGACCAGGCCCTCACGTCCCGCGACATTATCAACACCACGCTGCGGGAAGTCCTGGACATCGCGACCGACAAATGGGGCGTACGGGTGGTGCGGGTGGAAATCCAGCGCATTGAACCGCCCTCGGATGTCACCAATGCCATGCATCAGCAGATGAAGGCCGAACGCGAACGCCGGGCCCAGATTACAGAAGCGGAAGGTCTCAGAGCGGCCGCCATTCTCAAGGCGGAAGGCGAAGCACAGGCCGTGCGCCTGAGCGCCGAAGCCAAGCGCTTCCGGCTGGAGACCGAGGCAGAAGGCGAATCCAATGCCATCACGGTGGTCTTCAATGCCATTCGCAATGCCAATCCGGATGATCGCCTGATCGCCATTCGCTATCTGGATGCCCTGGAACAGATTGCGACGGGGGAGGCCAACAAGGTCTTCATCCCCTATGAAGCCTCCGGCATTTTGGCGGCGTTGGGTGGCATCAAGGAGATTTTTGCCCAAGACGAAGACGCCAGTCCCCAGCGCGCGGCCGGGACGTAGCAACCGCCTCATACCGCGGGACCGGCCGGTCCCGCGGTGTCCTTATCAGTCTGGACAAGACTGTTGATATAATTATATCACAAACCTTCCCCCTTCCCCAAGACTCTGCACTCTTGACAGGGCAAACCGCGATTCCAGGGCACTTTGACTTTTTCAAGTGCTATCCAGTATATTGGCAACAATATGACAATTCGTTTACACTATTTTGGATATGAGGTCCATTTGATTTCGTTTTGTTTACTTTCACTTTCAATTTATTGAGAGTCGAATTCAGGTTTCTGCCCTCTTCGTGTCTCCCTGTCTCTGTCAGAAGGTATAAGCCATGCATCCTTTGCCCACGCGCTGTCCGATTACCGGCGGACCGCTGATTGTCACCCGCGTCTATAGCCCGGAGGGGGATTTCACGTTTGAGGGCCGGTTTCAGGTCGATACGCCCTTTCTGGAACTGACTCCCCGGCAAATTCAATTTGTCCTGACCCTGATTCAGTGCGAAGGCAAGTTCAACCGCATGCAGGAAGAACTGGATCTGTCCTATCCCACCTTGCGCGTCCGTCTGCAGGAGATCATCCAGGTCCTGGGGCTGAAGGTCTCGGACAAGGCGGACAACCTGCCGGACGAAAAGGAACGTCTCCGCATTCTGGCGCAGCTGGACGATGGCACGTTGGATGTGGCAGCAGCACTGAAGTCGCTGCAGGGGCATTGAGGCCCCGACCCACCTGACAGGAGCACACCATGCAGACCCAGATTCACGAGACCGGGTCCGATCCCGCCATCACCCTCCATACTCGCCGGAGCGTGGCAGTGTCCACGCATGCCGCCCACCACCAGGTCGTGATTGCCGGCAAGGGCGCCGCCAGGGCTGTCGGGCAATTCACAACGGAACCCAATGCCTATGTGCTGCAGGCCCGGTGCAGGATCGAAGTGACCGTGCCGCAGAACGCGCGCGTCCTTGTGGAGAAGGTGAAAGGCCACCTGCATCCGGAGGGTCTGGTCCGCGGCGGGCATATGGATATTGAGGACAGCCCGATCGCCCTGGCTGTCCAAAGGGTCGGCGGCCATGCTTCCTTGCAGGGAGTGGCAGGGTCGCACCACGTCAACGCCAGGGACCACCCGTGGCTGCGTCCACATCACCCGCATTTCCTGAATCTTCTCTCTGCAGCAAGACTTCATTTCCCTAGGAGTAATCCATGTCGGAACAACGCATACCCATAGAACCGAACGTACAGTTGATCATTCATGCCCACAAACATGCAGACCTTGTTTCCCATACGGCACAGGACATTCTGGTTACGGGCCGCGGGGCAATGGGGGCTACGGTCGAGGCCCGGCCGGCCGAGAATGCCCTGCACCTGGAGATGTTCAAGGAGGGTGCCATCGGCATCCCGGTAGAGACGCCGGTCGTCCTTCAGACGATCGGGGGACACTGCAAAGTCAATGACTTGCCGCAAGGAGTCACCGGCGCCCATATTGGCGGACATCTCACAGTCCAAAACGCGGGCCCCGTGCAGCTCGCGCATGTGGGCGGGCATGCCAAGCTCCGCCAGGTGACCGGTGATCTGCAGCTGGCGCATGTCGGAGGACATCTCAAGGTGAACTTCTGTACCGGCAGTGTCGCGGCCGCCCAAGTGGGCGGCCATGCCGAGCTGGTGGAAGTCTCGGGCGGTTGCGATCTGGACAAGGTCGGCGGCCATGCCAAATTGATACGGGTCAGTGGCGGTCAGCGGGTGGAGGCCGGGGGTCATGTGCGGACCCGCATTGATCCGCTCCCGGACCTGCCGTATGACCTCAAGGCCGGTGGCGTGCTGGCCTGCGACCTGCCGGCCACGGCCAACGCCACCATTCACATGCAGGGTCCGGCCACAGGCCCGCATTTCAATCCGACGCGTACCATGGGCGCTGGCACGGCCCAGATTCGGCTGCAGGCCGGCGGCCCCATTACCCTGACCGAAGACAGCGAACGGAAAGGGGATGACCTGAAACGCGGCATCCGGCAGACAGTGCGTGCGGCCCAGGACCTGGCCAAGTCAAAAGCCAAGGCGGTCCTGGAAGAGAACAACATCACACCGGAGACGACGGCGGGCCTGCAGGAGCAGTTCACCGAGATTGCCGGAGAAGCGGTAGAGGTTTTCAAGGACATCTCGGAGGAAGTGCAGGAAAAAGCCCGGCAGGTCTGGAAGCCGGAAACGCCTTCCCGCGCGGGATCGACCGGCACGACACCCCCTCCGGCCACCGCCGAAGAGGAACGCAAGATGATTCTGCGCATGCTGGCCGAGAACAAGATCACGGTCGATGAAGCCAGCGACTTGCTGCGCGCCCTGAACGCGTGAGACCACCGCCATGTCCATCATCAGCATTGCCCGGGTTTCCAAGTCGTTCAAGGCCAAGTCCGGCCCGGTGCACGCCGTTGTGGACCTGAACATGCAGGTTTCACAAGGGGAAGTGCTGGGGTTCCTGGGGCCGAACGGTGCCGGCAAAACCACCACCATCAAGATGATCTGCGGCCTGATGCTCCCCGACCAAGGGGAGATTCGCGTACGCGACATCAATGTCCGCGCCCAACGCCGGCGGGCCATGACCCACATCGGGGCTGTCCTGGAAGGCACCCGCAACGTCTACTGGCGTTTGTCGCCGCTCCAGAACATAGCCTACTCGGCCCGCCTGAAAGGAGTCCGGGCCTACAGTTGCAAGGCGTGGGGCGAAGTCCTGCTCCGGGAACTGGATCTTTGGGACCGCCGCCGCGACCCGGTGCGGGAGTTTTCGCGCGGCATGCAGCAGAAGACCGCCATTGCCTGTGCCCTCATTCACGATCCGCCCATTGTGTTGCTGGATGAACCCACGCTGGGGCTGGATATCAATGCCGCCGTCACGGTCAAGCAGTGGATTCAGACTTTGTCGGCCCAGTACGGCAAGACCCTGATCCTGACTACACACCAGCTGGATCTGGTCGAGGAATTATGTCAAAGTGTTGCCATTATGCAGCACGGGCGCAAAGTGGCGCATCATACAGTCCAGGAGTTGCGGAACCTGCACCGCCAGGAATCGGTCACGGCCCGGGTCTCCGCGGTGCCCGGGGCCATCCGCCCGAGAGTGCAGCAACAGTGGCCTGAGGCGACGATGCGCTACGAAGCCGATGCGATCACGATCACCATACCCTCCGATGAAAAACTGCGGTTGGCGGATGTGGCCGCCCTGCTACACCAGTGGCCCTGCGATATCCTGTCCCTGGAACAGGCCGTGCCATCCCTGGAAGACATCTTCATCCAAGTCACCGACACCCCCAAACAACATGTCTGACATGACCGTCACCTCCGCGTTGCAACAGACCCGGGCCCTGATCCGCATCCCTGCTCCTTTACGGCCCTTGACCGCGGCCGCCGGGGAGACGTGGAAGGGAGTCCAGATCATGTGGACCTACAAGTTTTCCCTGGTCGGGGACGTACTGGGGCTCTTCATCATTTTTCTCGGCATCAATTTCTTTATCGGGTACGGGGAGTTCGACCGCGACAGTCTGTCCTTCACCCTGCTGGGCTTCTGTCTCTGGACCTATGCCGCCTTTGCCATTGGCAACATGACGTTTGCCTTGCGCGAGGAACAGCAGCAAGGGACCCTGGAACAGATGTGCATGGGCAACTCCTCCTTTGCCGGATTGCTGTTTGGACGCACCGTAGCCACCTTCATCTGGAATTCGCTGATCATTCTGGTGGGGGGTGGCACCATAGCGCTGCTGTTTCGGCTGGACCTGGCTCTCAACTGGCAAGTAGTGCCCGTCCTGATTCTGACCCTTCTGGGGCTGTACGGTTTGGGGTTTCTGGCGGGCGGCGCCACCCTGCTCTTCAAGAATGTGCTTTCCTTCACCAATCTGCTGCAAAACGTACTGTTGTTTGTGAACGGTGCCATTGTGCCGGTGACGCTCTTCCCGGAATGGCTGACACGCTTGTCCCGCATCCTGCCGACCACCCTGAGTATCGAAACCATGCGCCTGGTGACTCTGGAAGGAGCCTCGCTGCAGGACGCGTGGCACGTGGGGATTCTGCCGTCGCTGGTACTGCATTCCACGATCTGGTTTGCCGTTGGCCTGCTCCTGTTTTTCGTCTCCGAAAGGGAAGCCCGGCGCCGGGGCCTCCTGGGGCAGTACTAAAGCGTGCCCGTACCGTACACGTTCGGAACCCGCCGGGCCGGGCCGGGCAGGCGCCGAGGTATAACCTGATGCGGCCACGCCAGGGTTCGCAGGAGCGTCTGCAGGTTTTGCGTATGATCGACGAAGGCAAGATCACGGCCGAGGAGGGCTTTCAGCTGCTGCAAGCCCTGGAACCGGTCAAGGAGGAACTCGCACACACCCATCCGACTTCCCGCTCGTTCGCAATGCTCAGGGGCAAGTTGGTACGCTTGCAAGTCGTGGCCCTGGACAGCGGGCGATCCAAGGCCACGGTCGCCGTGCCGCTGCGGCTGCTGGAGGCAGGATTGCGCGTCGCCACCCACTACGTGCCAGGCCTGAAGGACCTGGATCCGGACAACCTGATGGATGCCCTGGCTGAGGGAGCCGAGGGTCGCATTATCGAGGTGGTGGACGAGGAAAATCGAATCCGGGTCGAAGTGTTGATTGAATGAATACAGGGCGGCTGTGAGCCAAACACCTGCTCTCCGCAGCCCATAAACCGAAAAGAGGAGAGTTTGATGTCTATAATGATGTCTATAATACTGAGGAGGTCCAGATTTCTGCCCACACCGGCCCTGCCGGCCACTTTCCGGGCAAGCCACTGGAATCAGCTTCAGGCGCAGTACAGCCCGCACGCGCGGACACTGCACCGAGCGAGAAACAGCAGTGAAAGAATGGATTGAGAAGTTCCTGCAGTCGCTGCCCAATCCCAACACGGCGGCGGCCTATCGCAACGATCTGGCGCAGTTTGCCACATTTCTCGTCACGTTCCAGTCGGCCGCGGTACGCCCCGTGACACGGCTGGCGGACGTCACCGCCCGGCACTTTCAGGAATACCGCTTCTTTCTGCAGGAGCGCGACTACGCCGAGACGACTCTGGCGCGCAAACTGGCCGCGGTACGCGCGTTGTACCGCTATCTGGAAGCGCAATCGGAAGCCAAAGCCGAAGTGACTCAGGCCTTGGGCCATCAAGCGGTAGAACGCCTGGCCCCGGCGGTACTGTCACGGGCCGAGATCCGGGCTTTGCTGAAAGCGCCAGGGAAGGCCGCGGGCCGGTTTGCGGTGCGGGACACGGCCATGCTGTATCTGCTGTACTACACCGAGCTGCGGGCCACCACCCTGCTCAGCCTCAATCTGGGCGATGTATCCGCAGACAGCTCTTCCTTGCAGGTAGGGGGGGCAGAGGACCAAGGCATGGCGTTGGCCCGGCCCGCTCAACCCGTCCTGTCCGCCCTGGTAGATGAATTGCGGACCCGGCGTACGCCGGCCGATCAGCCTCTGTTCCAGAATCACCGCGGCACAAGATTGACGCGACAAGGACTGTGGACCATTGTCAAGAAGTATGCGCCTTTTACCGATATTCAAGGCAATCTGACTTTGGAGACACTGCGTCACAGCCGTGCCATCCACCGGCAGTCCCCAGAATCGTAGCGGGCCCGACTGCGGCTGACGCCATCTCCCTGCATGGGAGACGGGATGGTCCAGAACAGCTCGGGCGCGGGCCCGGCAATGGCCCTGGTCGGGTGTCACCACAAAAACAGCGTGATGGCGGAGCAGGCACGTACCTGTGCAGTGCGGCACGCCGCTGCATCTGCCGGGTGCGGCACGCGCGGCGGACCTGGAAGGTGCCCTACCCTCCAGGTGTCTCTCCTGCGCCGCGGGGTCCGTACGGTGCCGGAAGATGGTGCCAGCGCTGGCCAGAACGCCTGGGCCTGGCAGGAAGCAGCAGGGTGGCCTTGGGGCATCAGAATTTCTTTGCCGCGTGGACAGACAGGACGGCGGCGTTGGCACTCACGCGTGACGATGCCCAAACCCGCATTCTACCGGTGGATTTTGAGCGCGTGGCAGAAAGCGATACCGGTTATTCCGGCTGGGTGCAGTTTGACGATGGCGGGATTTACATTGCCCATTATGTTCTGGATGATGCGTCGAGTCGAAAGGACAGATCCGTGGAATGTGCTGCGGATGGAAGATTTCATGCTGTAGGAGCGTAACAGTCCAGGTCCCATGGGAAGAACGGTTCGATATCCGGCATCGCGCGTGACGGGACTGGATTGGGGCCTTGCAGTTCCGGAAACCCGTATCCCGCGATCTTCCGGGCGCGACTCGGCAGTGCAATGGCATGCAGACGGGTGGAAACCGGCTGGCGTACAGAGATTTGATCCGGCAAACGCACCGCCCCTAAGCGCGAGGAACATCGATAGGTCCCCCGCATAGCGGTCGGTCCGCGTCATGCTCGATGGTCGTACCCCCGGACGGGCCAGAGTGAACGGCGTTCCGCCGCCGCAGACCGGTAGTGCACACGGTGGCAGGCTACTCCCGGCTGGCCACCGGGCCTACGCCTGGGGGATGGGCCGGGCCAGCAAGTCGTGCACCAGAGCTTCTTCCGCCTGCAGGAACGGGTCCAATGCGGCAGGCACGTCGTCGACTGACAGCATGTGTCGTTCTCCGGTGCGGCGCACTTTCAGTTCCACTTTGCCCTGGGACAGTCCCCGGTTCCCCACGGTCACCTGCAGCGGCATGCCCATCAGGTCTGCATCGTTGAATTTCACGCCGGCGCGTTCCTCCCGGTCGTCGTACAGCACCTCCAGACCCGCCGCTTCCAATGCGCGGTAGAGACTCTCCGCCTTGGCCTGCACATCGGTCTGCCTGGCCGTGGCCAGACTGATCAGATGCACGGCGCAGGGGGCCACGCCGAGCGGCCACGTAATGCCCTTTTCATCGTGATATTGCTCCACGATGCAGGCAATCAGGCGGCCCACGCCGATCCCGTAGGAGGCCATCACAATGGGGTGGGAAGCCCCTTGCCGATCCGTGAAGTAGGCATCCATGGTTTCGCTGTACTTGGTGCCCAGTTTGAACGTGTTGCCGACTTCCACGCCGCGCAGGCTGTAGAGCTCGCCCTCGCAGTGCTCGCAACAGAAGCCCTCTTCCGCGCTGACGATGTCCGCCACCAGCCCCTCTGCGTAGTCACGCCCGTAGTTCAGGTTTCGGTAATGGTAGCCCGCGCGATTGGCTCCGGCCACCAGGTTGGGAGACCGGGCTACCAGATCGTCCACGACCAGCAGGCTGTCGGAGAAGTCCACGTCCACCGGCGAGCCATAGCCGGGCTCCGCGCCCATGGCCCGAATCTCCCGCTCGGTAGCGGGGCGCAGGCTGGAGGCGTTGATGGCATTGGCCAGCTTGGTCTCGTTCAGGGTCATGTCGCCCCGGATCACGCAAAACACGAAGACATCCGCCGCCGCATCGGCCCGCGCCATGGTGGCCACCAGGAAGAGGGCCTTGGCCGTCTGTGCCTCGGCAATATCCAGATACCGGGCCAGGTCTGCGATGGTGGCGCAGTCCGGGGTATGGACCAGCTCCAGGGGCTGCGGTGCGCTGGCCTGGGCCACGGGTTTGCGGAAGTTGGCAATTTGCCGGTTGGCTCTGTAGTCGCACTCCCGGCAGAGAATGAGGGTATCCTCGCCCACGTCCGAGATGGCCATGAATTCGTGCGCCATGGTGCCGCCCATCATGCCATTGTCCGATTCGATCGCCACGACATCCAACCCGGCCCGCCGAAACACGCGGAAGTAGGCTTCGTACATGCGGGGATAGTAGCGGTCGAGATCCGCGAAATCCATATGGAAGGAATAGGCATCCTTCATGGTGAACTCCCGAACCCGCAGCAGACCGCCCCGGGCCCGGGGTTCATCCCGAAACTTGGTCTGAATCTGGTACATCATCACCGGCAACTGCTTGTAGCTGGTGATCGAATGCGAGACCAGCTCGGTGATGACTTCCTCATGGGTCATGGCCAGACACATGTCCCGCCCCGAGCGGTCCTGCATCCGCATCAAGTCATCTCCGATCTGGTACCAGCGACCGGACCGTTGCCACAACTCGGCCGGCTGTACCACCGGCATGATCATTTCCTGGCCCTCAATGGCATTCATTTCCTGGCGCAGGATCCGCTCCACCTTGTGGCGCACGCGCATGCCCAGCGGCAGGAATTCGAAGATGCCGGAAGTGACCTGGCGGATCATGCCGGATCGCAACAGCAGTTGATGGCTGACCACTTCGGCTTCGGCCGGTGTTTCACGCAAGGTTTGAAAAAAGAGTTTGGACAATCGCATGGCTGGCTACAGGACCTCCCCGGACTGGCAGCGGATACAAGGCTACCGATGGGTCGCAGACACGCAACAATGTACCGGATGCCCCGGAACCATTACGGTACAGCCCACGACTGTCGATGCCTTTGCTCCATCCTACTCGAATCACCACAGTCACTATCACTATAATGTATATACACGGGTCCACGCGACCCTTATCCGATTTCGGCACAGCATCCATTAACAACGAGAGGAAAACCGGCCATGTCCATGCACCCTGTCTGGCACGCATCCTATGCCGAAGGCATTCCCACGACGGTGGATATCCCCCACCGCCTGTTGGGACAGGAACTGGAAAAAACAGCCAACCGTTATCCCGGCCACGTCGCGCTGCACCTGGTGCTGAAGTATCTGCCGCTGGGGTTGACCATCCAGTCGCAGATGACCTATCGGGAACTGGATTTGGCCACCAATCGGTTCGCGCGCGCGTTGCGCAATCTCGGTCTCAAGCCCGGGGACCGGGTGGGCATCATGCTGCCCAACACACCCGCCTACGTCATCGCCTTCTTCGGCATCAGCAAGGCGGGCTGCGTCGTGGTGAACGCGAATCCCATTTTCACGGCCAGCGAGCTCCAGCACCTGTTCGCGGACAGCAACACCAAGGCCGTGATCTGCATGAGCGGAGGCCTGGAGAAAGTCCAGAGCTTCCAGGCCAAGACCAAGATCGAGCATGTCATCATTTCGGATATTAACGACTCCATCGGTGGCATCTTCGGCAAGCTGGCCGCCAAGCCGCTCCGCCAACTGGGGCACATTGCGGACGTGACCTACGGCAACGGGATCTACAGCTTTGACATGCTGGTGCGCTCGGCGGAAACGGGGGCCCCGCTCGAAAGCGAGGCCCAGCCGGACGACATGGCCGTGCTGCAATACACCAGCGGCACCACGGGCCTGCCCAAGGCGGCCATCCTGTCTCACAACAACCTGCTGACCAATGTTTCCATGTGCAAAGCCTGGATGGCGGAAGTCAAGCCCGGTGAAGAAGTGACCTTGGGCGCACTCCCGTACTTCCACGTATTTGGCCTGGTGGTCGGTGTCTTGCTCAGTGTGCGTCTGGGGGGACGGCTGGTGATCACACCCAACCCGCGCGACACAGAGCAGAACCTCAAACTCATGGACCGGGAGAAACCCACCATCTTCCCGGGCGTGCCGGCCATGTACAACGCCCTCATCAACCACGAGAACGTGGAGCAGTACGATGTGCAGTCGATCCGCTACTGCATTTCGGGCGGAGCTCCACTCCCGCTGGAAGTACAGGAACGGTTCGAGCGCCTTTCCGGCGGCCTGCTGGTGGAAGGCTACGGGTTAACCGAAACCACAGCCGCGGCCGTGGCCAACCCGTTGGGCGGCATGGTCAAGAACGGCACCATCGGGATTCCGATGCCTTCGACAGAAATCCGCCTGGTCTCGCTGGGGGAGGAAGGCATGGCAGCCGGGGAGGACGTGGCCACGGGAACTCGCGGTGAACTGCTGGTGCGCGGCCCGCATCTGATGTTGGGATATTGGCAAAAGCCTGAAGAGACAGCCGAGACGCTGGACAGCGACGGCTGGCTGCATACCGGCGACATCGCCGTCATTGACGAAGACGGGTACCTTACCCTGGTGGACCGCAAGAAGGACCTGATTATTGTCAGCGGTTTCAATGTAGTGCCCCGGGAAGTGGAGGAAGTCCTGTACCGGCACGAGGCCATCCTGGAAGCGGCCGTGGCCGGGTTGCCGGATGCCCACAGCGGCGAAATTGTCAAGGCATATGTGGTCACCCAACCCGGCAAGACCCTGACAGCCGACCAGGTGCTGGCACACTGTCGCCAGGAATTGACGGCCTACAAGGTACCGAAGGAAGTCGCGTTCCTGGAAGAACTGCCCAAGACTCTGGTCGGCAAAATCCTGCGGCGGGCCCTGGTGGAGGCCGATATGCAGTCTTGATCCCCTGACAGAGGCGTGGATGGACCCGCGTGGGGCCACGTGCGCGGAGACGACCGGGATGCCGTCCTTGGGACACACACCTGCATCCGTTTGGAACCGCAATACTGCAGATGCCGGCGGCGGCACCGGCCAAATCGCTGCGTGTCTGGCTCCGTTGGTAGCCACCGTCCAGGACTGGCTGGAGCAGGAACCGAGTTTGCACGGAGGTGCCCAGGCCCGCAGCCCCGTGCCGCCGCCAGCTAACGCAGTGCCCGGGTCCGACGATGGCATGGGCATGTCCCGGGCCAAGGCCGGCACTTCAGAGGAGAGCATGTGTTACAGTGACACACGGTACCAGATCCAACTGGATTTCAGACGCCCCCGTGAACGACCGATATCGTCAGGCGTGAAGTCAATTGCATCAGACTCGACAGTGAGTACTGGGCAGTGAGTTCGTGCCTTGGAGGAGTGGGGCTGTTCTTGCTTTGACATTTTTCCTAGTGATGGTTCAAGGAGTACCGACATGAAAGAAGGAGAGGAACATATAGCTCTTGTCCTGCAATTCCATGAAGAGGAGGGACAGTGGATTGGAGACTGTGAAAGTCTGGGGATCATGTCGTTCGGAGTCACTATAGATGAAGCCCGTCAGTCACTGGAGTCTCTCATTGCCCTGACCTTGAATGTGTGGGAAGCAGCGGGTGAGCGAGAACAGTTGTTTGCAGAGAGAGGAATCGTCATCAATTCGGCGGAATGACAGACACAAAATATAGACCCATGCTGTCTCCCAACCATTTGATGGAATTGCATCTGCAACCAACGGCCACACAGTGATTGGACTGGTTTGCGAATCAATTCAACGAAATCGTCCCAATCCTTGGATTTGTCGAAGTAGTCGACTTGAATGGGTTTGAACTTGTTGAGACGATCTCCTTGTGTATTCAAAACCCATTGCACTCTTTCTCCGCCTACCAGCACAAAGCTACAGCCAATCTTGTTGCTGCTTTCGCGAAGCGACTGGAACAGGGATGTGCCAAGGCTTGGCCTGCCATGGAGTTCAACATCGGAGGCAAGACTCTGGCCCAGTCCTACACAGACACTGACCGTGTCCGGGATCCTTGGCCTGCTTGCATGGTTTCGCCAGTACGCAGAAGCACCGGCGGGCACTCCAGGAGGAAGCAGACGGAATCCGGCTGAAAATCAAGTCTCCTCAAATGCGATTATGACAGTATTGGTCTCCGGATCCGGCGGTGTGACCTGCTGGACTGCTCCGGTGGGCCAATGCACGGTCAGGCTGATAACCTGCGCCTGACCCAGCCCAAAATGCAGTGCGGGATCGTTGCCCGCCCCCAGCGAAGATCCCAGCTTCACTTCCCGCATGAGCACCAGACCGTCATCCCGCTGCAGGTAGACCCGGGCCCCGGCCGCGTCGCGGTTCACCTGCCGGCCATCGCCCTGCAGCCGTATCCACAGGGCACGATTCCCGCCGCCCCACAGCGCCGTGTTCCGGTATAGCAGAAGTCCCTCGTTCCAGCTGGTCAACAGAAGGTCCACAAAGCCGTCCTGATCGTAGTCCGCATACGCGCTGCCCATGGTGGCCTTGCCGTTGCGCTGCCAACTGGTAGGGGTCACTTCCCTGAAGGTGCCGTTGCCCTCGTTGTGAAACAGAAAGTCGGTGTAGGGATCGTGCATGCCCTCCGGCCCCGCTTCCGCCGTGATCTGCGTGAATTGGGTGGTGGCCACATGCAGGTCCAGCCAGCCGTCGTTGTCCAGATCAATGAAACCCGTGCCCCAGCCGACAGCCGGACTGGGCCCAATAGCGACGCCGGCCCGGCGGGCACGGGACACGAAAGTCCCGTCCCGATTTTCCAGCAGCGCCATGGCATTGACCATGTTGGTGAAATACAGATCCAGATCCTGGTCATTGTCCATATCGCCGACCGCCACCCCCATGCCGGCCAGCCGGACATTGGCGCCCGTTTCGGCCGAGGCGTCATGCCAGCACCAGCCCTGGCACCCGGGGCCGTCATTGCGCCACAGCACGTTGCCGATGGGGTTGTGCAGTTCATCGTTCACAACATAAATGTCGCTGTCGCCATCGTTGTCGTAGTCCAGGAAACTGACGGCAAAGCCGGCTCCCAACCGCTTGGCGTACTCCAGGGTGTGGGACAGATTCTCAAAGGTGCCATCGCCGCGGTTGCGATACAGCCGGTCGGCGGCCTGTTCATGCACCACTGGCGCGCACTCCGGATAGCAAGACCAGTTGGCCACATACAGATCCAGCCAACCATCACCATCGAAATCGCCCCAGGCGGCACTGGAACCCTTGCCTTCGTCCCCCACCTGCGCCTGGTTCGTGATATCCACCAGGGCGCGCCCCCGCTCGTTGCGAAACAGCTTGTTGGCTCCGTGGGCCAGGACATACAGATCGGACCAGCCGTCATTGTCCACATCAGCCCACACCGCACCACCCGTCAGTATGTCCGGCATGGCAATGTCGGCCGTCAAGGGCGAAAGGCGAAACTGTCCCCCCTGGTTTTGAAACAGGGCGTTGTCCGCCTGGTTGCCTGACAGGAAGAGGTCCATCCAGCCGTCGTTGTCGAAATCGCCCCAGGCCTGGCCCACGCCCAGATAGCCTGCCGCGAACTCCGGATTGAACATGTCCCAGAATCCTGCATGGCGGGCCTGCAGCCCCGTCTCCGCAGTCACATCCATGAAGGGATCCAGTCCCGTGGCTCCCCGCGCCGGCGTGATGACCTGCAGGGGCTGGTGGTAACGGATCAGAAGTTCCGCGTTAAGCGGGATCTCTTTTTCGATGCGTTGCGCGGTCCCGTCCGGCCAGGTGATGTCAATGGCGATCGGTTCCCGAAACGGGCCGAACCCGAAATGCAGGGCGGTATCGTGACCCGATCCCAGGCTGGAACCGATTTTGACTTCCTGGAACATGTGGACATCCCGATTGGTCTCCACCCGCACTTTGGCGCCCACGGCGTCTCGATTTACCCCGGCGGCCCCCTCCAGCCGCAGCGTCAGCCAGCGGTTGTCCCGTTGTTCCACCGCCTGGTTGCGATACAGGGCATACCCGCGGCGCCACTGCCCCACCACGTAATCCATCCAGCCATCGCGGTCGAAGTCGCTGTAGGCGAATCCCAACGCCGGCCAGGTCTCCTCCACCCAACCCGCGGGCGTGGCATCGCTGAAGGTGCCGTCCTGATTGTTACGAAACAACCGGTCGGGATACGGCAGGAACATCCCTTCCGGGCCGAGGGCCGCGGTCTCCTGGCGAAATTCCGTGGTGGTCAAATAGAGATCCAGCCAGCCATCATTGTTGTAGTCGAAGAAGCCAGTGCCCCAGCCGGTGGCCGGACTGGGCCCGATGCCCACGCCGGCCTGGCGCGACCGGTTCCGAAAAACCGTACCCGCCTGGTTCTGCAGCAGGATCATGGGATTGACCATGTCGGAGAAATACAGGTCCAGATCGGCGTCGTTGTCGTAGTCCCCGACCGCCAGGCCCATGCCGTGCACCAGCATGAAGGCCTCCATCTCCCGCGAGGCATCATGCCAGCACCAGCCTCCGCAGCCGGGGCCGTCGTTGCGCCACAGCACATTGCCCACCGGATGCTGCATGCGATCGTTGACCACGTACAGGTCGCTGTCGCCGTCGCTGTCATAGTCCAGGAAACTGGCGGCAAAACCGGCTCCGCCCAGCAGTTCCGGGTCCAGCCAAGCGGATCGGTCGGCAAAGGTCCCGTCCCCGTTGTTGCGGTACAGCACGTCCTGCGCCCGCGCCGGGTCCACGGGATCGCAATCTGGCCAGCAGGACCAGTTGACCACGTAGAGATCCAGCCAGCCGTCCCGATCGAAATCCGCCCAGGCCGCGCTCTGGCCTTTGCCCGAGTCGTCCACCCCCGCGGCCGGGGCAATGTTCACGAAGGTTCGCCCCTCGATGTTGCGAAACAGGGCATTGGGGCCATGGGCCAGCACATACAGGTCTTTCCAGCCGTCGTTGTCGAAATCCACCCAGGTGACGCCGCCGGTCTCCGCCGCCGGCATGGCGACCTGATCATTGAGTGCGGACAGGACGAAGGTGCCGTCGCCCCGGTTACGATAGAGGGAGTTGGGAGCCTGGTTGCCGGTCACAAACAGATCGGGCCAGCCGTCATTGTCGTAGTCGCCCCAAGCCTGCCCCATGGCCATGTAACCGGTGGTGAAAGGAGCTTCGTCGCTGTCGCCTTCTTCACCAAACTGGTTCCAGGTAGCCCGGTGGGGAGCGTCTATGCCGGCCCGCGTCGTCACGTCCAGGAAAAGGGGGATTTCATCGGCAGGCCCCCGCGGCGGAGTGCTGAATGCCGATCCGGCAGGCGGCACGGTCAGTGTGCATCCTGCCAGGCCCAGGCCCAAGACTGCGGCCAGTATCAGGATCATGCCGCGCACGGCTCTGACAGGGTCATGCATGCCACAGGTTCCGCGCGCTATGGGAGCCGTCTCAACCTTTGATGCCGGTCAAGGCGATGCCTTGGACAAACAGGCGCTGTCCAAAGAAAAACACCAGCAAGACGGGCAACAGCACGATGAGCGAGACAGCCATCATGTAGTGGAAATCCACATGCCCGAACTGGCCGCGGAACTGGTTGAGGCCCACGGCCAGCACCTGCTCCTTCTGGGCCCGGATGTAGATGAGCGGCATCAGGAAGTTGTTCCAGTTGCCGATGAACGCAAAGATCACGACGGTGGCCAGGGCCGGTCGGGTCAGCGGGATCAGAATTTGCATCAGGATGCGCCACGACGAGGCCCCGTCCAGACGCGCTGCCTCGTCCAGGTCCATGGGGATGGTGAGGAAGAACTGGCGCAACAGGAAAATGAAAAACGGAAATCCGAACCAGGGCGGGACCATCAGCGGCAGCCAGGACAGATACCGCATCCACAACACCCCGGACGGGGTGTAGAAATCCCACCAGGGTTTCAGGAAATTGGTGATGCGTGTGAACAGCACGTACTGGGGAATGATCAGCACTTCGTTGGGCAGCAGCATCGTGGCCAGCACCAGACCGAACAGCACATTGCGGCCGCGCGCCCGCAGCCGGGCAAACCCGTAGGCCGCCAGGCAGCAGGAAACAAGATTGCCGACAATGTTGTTGAGCGTGATCAGGCTGGAATTGACAAAGAAGGTGTTGAACGGCAGATAGGCACTCCAGCCTTCGGAAAAATTGCGCCAGACGATGGGGTCGGGAATCCAGATTGGCGGATTGGCAAAAATCTGCTTCGATTCTTTCAGGGCAGTGGACAGCATCCACAGCAGGGGGATAAGGAACATGAAGGCCCCCGGCAAGACCAGCAGATAAATGATGACCGCGTTCACGATGCGCCGGTTGGATTTGCGCTGCCACCACGAGGGCTGATGCACCGCCAGCGGCGAACCCAAGGTCTCGGCCGCCAAGGACCCGGGCTGGTTCACTCCTTGACCTCCCCTTCGTAGTACACCCAGCGGCGGCTCCCCCACAGCTGCAGCAGCGTCAGGATCATGATGAGGGTGAACAGGATCCAGGCCAAGGCCGAGGCATAGCCCATCTTCAGGTAGATAAAGGCATTCTGGTAGATGTAGTACACGAGCATGTAGGTGGAGGTGCCGGGACCGCCCTGCGTCATGACCAGAATGTCGGTCAGAATCTGAAAGGCGTTGATCGTGGAAATGACCAGCACGAAGAACAGGACCGGGGACAGCATGGGGAGCGTGACGTGCCAGAATTCCTGGAAGACGGATGCGCCGTCGATCCGGGCCGCTTCATACAACGACACGGGAATGCCCTGCAGGCCCGCCAGAATGATGATCATGTTCGCCCCGATGCCCCAGGTGCTCTTGAGAATCAGGGCGGGTTTGGACCAGGCCTGGCTGGACAGCCAGGCGGGCCCACTCTCGATGGGCAGCAGACTGACCAGAATGTGGTTCACCAGGCCCACCGACGGGTTGAACAGCCAGATCCACAAAATGGAAATGGCCACGCCGCTGGCAATGGAAGGCATGTAATAGATCAGGCGCAGCAGGTACGTGCCGGGCAGGTTCTGGTTCAGCAACAGGGCGACGATCAGGGCCCCGGTGGTGCCCAGCACCACCGCCCCGAAGGTGTAATAGAAGGTGTTGGACACGGTCTCCCAGAACACGATGTCCTCCACCAGCAGTTCCCGGTAGTTCTTGAAGCCCACGAACTCGAACGCGCTCAACCCGGTCCAGTTCGTGAAACTGAAGAGCAGCGAGGCCAGCACCGGCCCGCCTGTGAAGAGAAACAGGCCCAGGAACCACGGCAGAATCGCGATCCAGAAATCCCGCTCTTCCTGGCGTTGCAAGGTGCGACGGCGGTGGCCGCCGCGCGCGGCCGCGCTGACAGTCATGGTGTGTTCCTGCAGGGCAGAGCCTCAAGTGGAAGCATGTCTTCCCAAGACAGGCCAAAACCGGGGAAGGGCCGGGCCCTTCCCCGATCATAAATCGTGCTTCCGGTGTCAGGCCATGCGTTCCGCAGCGTCTGCGAACACGGCATTGGCCTCTTCCACGATGCCCAGAATCGCCGTGTCGACATCCATCTCGCCGCTTTGCAGCAGAGTCTGGTATCGCCCCGTGATGTCCAGCAGCTGAGGTGCCGCCAGGGTCTGGTACGGCCGTCCAGTCACGGCATACCGTTCCAGGGCATCCAGGAAGTAGTGGGCGTTGTCCGGGGCCGGCTCGGAATCGATCCAGGACTGGTAGGCTTCCGCGCGGGCAGGGCTGCCCCGGCCTGATCGTCCCCACATCATTTCCATGCCTGCCTTGCTCAGATAGGCGCTCAGGAAGCGCCAGGCCGCGTCCGGGTGCTGGCTGTTCTTGGTAATGCTGAAACCCGAGCCGAAGGAACCGCAATGCTGTCCGTTCGGTCCCGCGGGCCAAGGGGCCACATCCCAGTTGTAGTCGGCAAAGGACGCCTGGGTAGGTGTATTCCAGGAGGCAAAGGCGGAGAGACCCACCTGACCGGAAATCCAGGCGTTCTGTTCAAAGGCCTCCGACTCGGCCGGGGTGGGGGCAGCGCCATGCACATGAATGAGATCCACCCAAATCTGGACCGCCTCACGGGCCTCCGGCGTGTCCAACTCAATGGCCGTCTCCTCGTCGTTGTAGAGGTTGGCGCCGTAGGTGTTCAGCATGTTGCGGTTCAGCGAGTTGCCAAAATTGGGGAGATGGCCGCGCCAGCCCCAGATTTTTCTGTCCCCCTCCAGATTGGTCAGGGCGATGGAGGTTTCGACCAAGTCGTCAATGGTCCACTCCTCCGTGGGGTAGTCCATCCCCGCATGGTCGAAGATGTCCTTGTTGTAGGCCAGGATCAGGGGGCCGTGATCATAGGGGATGCCATGCTGTTCCCCCTTGAAGCGATAGAGCCGCAGGGATTCCTCCCATACGCCAGCCACATTGAAGTCCGGGTCGGCATCCACATGCGCCTGCAACGACACCGTAATGCCTTCAAAGGCCCAAGGGAACGCCCGGCTGCCATGCACGTACACGATGTCGGGCAACGTGTCCGCGGCGGCCCAGGTCGGCACCACCTGATTGTGATCGGACCAGGTGTTGTACACGGGCTCCAGTACGATGTCGGGATTCTCTGCCATGAAATCGGCGTCGAATTCCTTCTGGGTGACCTGGAAGGCTGCTTCCCACGTCAGAGCCGTGGAGACCGTCACCGGCTCCATCATTTCCCCCTCGCCCGCCGTGGTCGGCGCGGTGGGAGGGGTGCAGGCGGCCACGGCCACGGCCCCGGCCGAAACACCACTCAGAATCAAGAAACGACGGCGGCTTAGTACCTTGGCGTCCAAGTTACATCCTCCTTGCGTCTATTTGGGATTATTCAGGAATGGACCATTCTAACAGGCTGAGAAAAAAATGCACCGTGTCGCGAGGGCCAAGACAACGCCAAGGGGGCGCGGTCCAACGGCCGATATTCGGCCATGTCGCAGGAACGGCGGCCTCTCTCCGCCGTGTCAGAGCCTGTCTACAAAATCCGGAGCAGGTCGGACATCCTCCTTGAGGGCCAGATCCCCTGATGGAGCCTGCCTCTCCCACGAAGACTGGCCCTGCATCATCCGCCTCTCCTTGCCGATCGCACCGATGCCCCATGGGGCCTGTGGGAGTCGCTGCGGCCGCCGGCCGCGCAGACCGGCGGGCACAGGGCAGTGTCCATTGCTCTGGATACAGACTCCAGTCTGTTTTGTCTCTGTCCCACTCTCCCCGAGACTTCATTGCCGCAAGTCAAGGCACGGTTTCAGGGGGGAGCATTGCGCGCTGAAACCGCCTCTTGACTTGGCGATGGCTGGATGCAGGCACCAGACCTGGATCCACGGTGGTATCAGGCAGGGGTGGTCGGGCTGCCACCACAGACGTCGGCCTAGCGGCAGGGAGTGGGATCATGGAGATTCTGGTTCAGGAAGATGCACTGGCCTCTTTGATGACCGAGGACCCTTTCTGTGCATGTGCGGGAGTCAAGACTCTGGAGGCGAAGCTTCATCACGAACGCTGGCGCAAATCGAACAGGATCTGCGTTTGCACCTCCAAGAGCGGGATCTGCCCTGTGTGCTTACCAGTGATCTGTTGATCCGGAACGTGCCCCTCCAGAAGGGCCTGGCCCCGAAGGTGGATTACAAGTCGGCGGCACTGTCGGCGGCATTGTGTCCGGTGCTGGTACTGGAGGTGGTGTCGGAGAGCACGGTCGAAGCCGACCGGGAGATCAAGTACGAGATTTATCGCTTGGCGCGGATCTCGGAGTACTGGTTGTACGACCTCATGGGGTACGTGGGCGGGCCGCCGTTCCAAGGCTGGCGGCTGACGGGCACGGACTATGAGCCAATCGCCGGTGGGCTCGGCACCGTGGCCGGAGCGGAAGTCGTGCTGTATCCCAGCGTGGTACTGGACACAGCCTGGGGACTCGAGCACGGCACCGAGCTGCGGTTGTGGGATCCGGTGCGGGAGGAGACTGGTATCGGATGACCCCGAAGGCGCTCCAGCAGGAGCGCACCCGCGCCGACTAGGCAGAGGCCCGCGGCAAGGAGATGATGGAGCGCGTGACGGAACTCATGGAAGAGATGGGTCTCAACCCCAACTACATGGGCCGCTATCCCCATGAATTCTCGGGTGGTCAGCGGCAACGCATCGGTCTGGCCCGCACCCTGTCCCTGAATCCCCGCGTCATCATTGCGGACGAACCGGTTTCGGCCCTGGATGTCTCGGTCCAGGCCCAGGTGCTAAACCTGCTGGAGGAGCTGACGGACCGGCTGGGACTGACCCTGATCTTCATCTCGCACGACCTGAGTGTGGTGGAGCATGTCTGCAACCGCATTGCGGTCATGTACCTCGGCCAGATCGTGGAGATAGACGATGCCGACGATCTGCTGCGGCATCCGGCGCATCCCTATACGGAAGCCCTGGTGTCTGCCGCGGGCACGGCAGACCCGGATGTGCGCATGCAGAGGATCATCCTGAAAGGGGACGTGCCCAATCCTGCGGCTCCCCTGCCGGCTGTGTCTTCCATCCCCGGTGCCGATATGCCGAGGACATCTGCCAGGAGGAGCGGTCGGAACTGGAAGACCTGGGCGAGGGTCATCTTTGTCGATGCCACTTCGCCAAGGAACTGGACCTGATGGGAATTGCCTGAGATGACCGCGACGGCTTTCCAGCGCCCCAGAATGATGGCCGCCCTGTCCTATCTGCTGCCGGTCGTCGGCCCCGTGATCGCCCTCCTGTTCGGCAGGGCGCGTCTGGCCACCTGGCACGCGCTGCAGTCCTTGCTGCTGACCCTGGTCCTGATTGTGACCTGCCTGATCTGGGCTGTGCTGGCCTGGACATTGAACTGGATTCCGGTCCTGGGGCCATTGCCGGCGTGATGCTTTTTGCCGTGGTGCCGCTGGTGGACTTCTCCATTCTCATCGCTCACGTGGCCGACATCATGCTGGCCCTGCAAGCCAGCTACGGCTTTGTACCCATCTTTGGCACGCTGCTGGGCAACCTGCTGTCAATGCATGCCCTGACCTCGGAAGACTGGTAGCCACGTCCTTGGGCAGAGCCCTTCTCCCTGTAATCGGGACTCCTGCAGAGTTCATTGTCCACGCGATGAGTGGATAGGACATGAGGCGCTCCCAGTTTCCGCCTTTGCTGTCCTCAGAAACCGCCGTTTTTATTCAAATCCAGACACTTTTTGCCTCAAGGATCGACCGAGACCAAGGATACCAGTGGAATTTTGGGCGCAACAGATGATCTGATCTCAATGCCTTTGTATCGCTCTGCCTCCCAGAGGTCTGCTTTGGGATGAACGGGCTGTTTATCCAAATAAGGACTTCGTTTCTCACCAATCAGACAATAGCCAATCGAGAGTTCCATCTTGTTTTGTCCGAAACCAGAATTGATTTCACATACGGTTTGAAGATACTTCAAAAGCGGCAGGGAACGCAGTAGTTGGTCCTTAGGTCTGTTGTCGCCCCGCAAGGTCTTTTTCAGTTCGATGAAAATAGCGTGATCTTTGCCTTCCAATTCAAAGATCAAGAGGTAATCGCAGATTTGATTGCACGGACTTTTCAAAGCCGACAAGTGATTCAGTTTGGTGCCCATTCCAATCGCGGCAACGGAACAGGAAAATCCTGTTATTTCCACTTTCATGCCACTTTCTTTTTCCTGCAATGCAATGTGGCCGTTCGCTTTGGATGCTTCCAGAACGTCTTCAGAGAGCACCTCTTCCAGCTTGGCTTTCAGCACAGGCTACACTTCCCCTTTCATTGCAAGTCGCGAATACAAGTCGTTTGCCATCTGGTTAATGTCGTCAATGGTTTCATCAAAGACCGGCATATTTATTCCGTACTGATCCACAATGCACTGGTGGAGACTGCAATCCTCCGCAATATATGCCTGCACCGTATCGGGTTTGATGACGTCTTCCTCTGTATATTGGAACTTTCCCGCTATTTCCTTTCTGTCTTGTACTTGACCCAACATGATGAGATTGTTGAGTTCCTTGATGACATAATCACTGTGGGTTGTAATCAATACTTTCACGCCTGTCTGCAGGAGTCTGGCCATCAACCGTGCGAACAGTCTCTGATTGTGCGTGTCTAGATGGCTTTCCGGTTCGTCAATGATCAAGAGGTGATCTTTTCGCGCTACATAACGCAGGTAAAAATACAGATCAGACAATTCACGCGCGGAAGAGGAAGCGAGGTAAAGAGGAATTTTGAAACTGCGTCCCTTGCGGACCACGGATCGGAATTCGATCTCATTGTCGGAATCCTTGTAGTACCCTCCCATCATTTTTCTAACATCATTGAACAACTTCTTGTCATAAATCTCGCTTCTGTTTCTTAAATCACCAATGCCTCTGGTGAATTTAATGTTGTCCTTGATGGGAAGGGCATAACGGCTGGAAGCTCTGTTGACCAGAGGCAACATAGATGGGGAACCGCCTTCGTTGTTCTTGGCGTTTCCCAATTCTTGCAACATATCCACCAATTGATTTCTGGTAAAGTCAAGTTCTTTGTAAAAAAGTGAAATGCCAAAGCGCTCGGCGGAAAGAACGAACGGCTCAAAAAGCAAATCCGGAAACAAGAACTGCAGATAGAAAAATGCAAGATGGAATTCCGTTTCATACTTGCCTGGACGTCTCCTGTTCGTAGTACTCGTTATCTCCGTTATCTCAATACTGTCCTCGTTGAGCCGGAGGGCCAAAGGAGTAGTTGGTGCCACAGTTTGGTCCAAAGTCCCTACGAGCGGAGAGAAGTCCTCGCTCAATTCAACCTCGAATGCCGCGTCTTCAAATGCAGTAGCCGGGGAGCTGAATACATCAGCCAATCCTTGATGCGAAAAGCTGTGTGCCAGCATGTGTATTATCGCCTTACGCTCTTCTTTGAGGGTTTCTCTGTCCAAAGCAACAACAGCGTGACCTTCTGTCAATATCTTTTGGGCAAGTTCTCTTATGTTCACTGCACGTATGGGGGCATCTGCTGTTTTCCCCATATCTTCTCTGTCGACCAAATAGGCAATCCCCTGATAAAGCCACTGTTTCAGAAAACCGTAAAGTGTATACACCAGATAGGTTTTGCCAGTGTTGTTGCGACCGGCAATAATCGTCAGGTCTCCAAGTACAAGGTTTGCCTCTTGGATCGGTCCTATATTTTTGAACCGGTATCGGGGGAACTTTGCGTTGTCTGCAGATGCCATGATTGGATTTTCCTTGCCGCGAAGACTACTCCGGAATTAGCGTAAACGAAGGTATTCGGTGTCAGACACAGGAATCCAAAAGAAGAGTTGGAAAAGCTTTGGAAAAGCTTTGGAAAAGCTTAGGTTGGATTTCCCGAATGCAGCAGGTCATGTGACGGGCGGTTTTCTGTGTCACGAAGATATTCCGATGCAAGCTTCATGCTGGAAGTGCCTGCAATACTGGCCGTGAGAACGTAGATGGCAAATGCCCACTTCTGAGATCCAACCTGCGAGCCTAGCATCATTGGTGTCTTGTTTGATGCTTGTTATACGCACTTATGGTCCAGACTGCTCATACGCGATCAGGACAACCAAGGTCTGAGCATCCCATTTGACAGCCAAAATCCTTTTCTCTATAGTACTTGCACCTTCGGATCACTTGTGCCGTCGATTTGACAAGCTTAGGGTTTCTCTTGGGATCACAGGCACACCCCGACCTCGTGTAAGCCTTTTTCTGACGGTCATTCGCCAGCGCTTGGACTGTGAAGAAATTTAGCAGAACCTGGAGCCAGGTCAACAAGAGAGTAGGCGGGGTCCTACGGTAGCCCAGTTGGGAAACCCTGAATCCACAAGGACGGACTTCCATCAGTAGGGATGTTTCATTTCTTTGAGAAAGTCGTTTGCAATTCACATTGGGAGATAGCCGCCATGTTTGACGTTAGAGTGTCTCGACGACAGTTTATGCAATGGGGGGTCGTGGGCTTGGGGGCGGCGGCCTTGGCCGCGTGTGTCCCGGCCACCCCAGGCGCAAGTCCGGCTGGCGGCACCGCGGCGGGTGAGGAACCGGTAGTGATTCGATTTCATGGCCGCACCGGGGTGCAGGGAGATCATTTCATTGAACGGGCCCGGGCGTTCGAGGAAGAAAATCCGGGGATCAGGATCAAGGAAGAGCTGTTTCCCCACGCCGAGTACCACCAAAAGATGGAAGTGCTGCTGGCCGGCCAAACCATGGGCGACACCTTCTGGACGGTCTTGCTGTCCGGACTGTATCACCGCTATGCCAACCAGGGGGTGCTGCTGGCCCTGGACGACATGATTGCCGCCGACGAATATGATCTCGGCGTCTTTTTCCCCGAGTCACTGGATGCCGCCAGCCACGAAGGGGCACTCTACAGTCTGCCCTGGATCTGTCATCCGGGCCGGGTAGGCTGCTTCTACAACAAGCAGCTGCTGGCGGACAATGGCCTGGAAGAGCCCCCCGCGGACGGGGACTGGACCTTTGGCGACTTGCTGGAGTATGCCAAGGTTTTGACTCAAGACACCGACGGGGATGGCCAGATTGATCAGTTCGGCATGCAGCCCGGGCGCGATCCTTTCAGTCTCCTGGTCTGGGCGCGGGCCTCCGGGGGCGAAATCTATGACGAGGAAGGCAAGACGTCCCTGCTGGATTCCGAGGAAACACTTTCCGCCATTCGCTTTGTCTACGACCTGATGCACACGCACAACGTGGCGCCTTCGCCGGAACAGCAGACGTCCGACATGTTTGTCTCGGGCCGCATCGGCATGGCGCAGAGCGGCTATTGGGGCCAAAGCTGGAAGAACCGGATTGGCGACCGGTTCGAGCTGGGGGCGGTGCCCATGCCCAAGGGCCCCGCGGGCATCAACGGCTCCATGTACGAATTCGATCCCGCCTGCATCTATGCCGGTTCCGAGCACCCGGAAGAGGCCTTCGAATGGGTGAAATGGCTGGCCAACAAGGAAACCGGCATCCGCATCGCCGAGGCCGGTTCCGTACCCGGGTCCCGTCCCGATGTCTGGGAAGACCCGCGTCTCACCCAGTTCCCGATTCACAATGTCTTCACGACCATCATGTACAACGTGCTGCCGTTCCGGGGACCGGGCAATTTCCGGGGGCTGGAGATGCGGGACACGTACACGAACGGGATGGATCCGGTCTGGTTGGGCAACGCCGAGCCGGAAACCGTAGTGTCCGAGGTGTCTGCGAAACTCCAGGAAGTCCTGGACAAACCCGCTTCCTGACCCGTGCGATCGGCGGGGCGGAGGAGCCTGTCTCCGCCCCGCCGCAGCCACAGCGCCGACCTGAGTGCCACCATGACATCAAGCGCGGAGGTGCAGGCCGGACCGCACTGGCTGAAGACATCGCTCAAACGCCAGGAGGCCATTGCGGGCTACCTGTACATCTCGCCCTGGCTGCTAGGATTTTTGGCCTTCACGGCTTTTCCGTTTCTGGCGTCTTTCTATCTCAGCTTTACCGACTACACCGTTGTCTCGCAGCCGCGATTCGCCGGGTTTGCCAATTACGTCGAAGCCCTGTCGGGAGACGATCTCTTTTGGGGCTCCCTGCGCCGCACCTTTACCTACGCCGCCATTGGCGTGCCCACCGGCATCGTGGGTTCGCTGGCCTGTGCATTGCTCCTGAACCAGCGGCTGAAAGGCACCACCCTGTTTCGGGCCCTGTTTTTCCTGCCGTCACTGACTCCGCTGGTCGCATTGGCCCTGTTGTGGCAATGGATTTTCCAGCCCGATTTCGGGATCCTGAACTTCCTGCTGGCCAAGGTGCGGATAGAGGGGCCCGGGTGGCTCAGCAGTATCGAGTGGGCACTGCCTTCGCTGATCATCATCGCGCTGTGGACCACGGTCGGGGGCGGCCAGATGGTGATTTTCCTGGCCGGTTTGCAAGGAGTGCCCCAGGAACTGTACGAAGCGGTGGAAATCGATGGCGGCGGCCCCTGGTACAAGTTCCGGCATGTGACGCTGCCCATGATTTCCCCGACCATGTTTTTCAATCTGATCCTGGGCATCATCGGTGCTTTGCGCGTCTTTACGGTCGCCTATGTATCCACGGAAGGAGGACCGGCCTATGCCACCTGGTTCTACATCCTTCATCTGTATACCCAGGCCTTCAAGTACTTCAACATGGGTTATGCTTCTGCGCTGGCCTGGATTTTCTTCATCATTCTCATTGCCTTTACCTACTTGCAGGTCCGGGCGTCACGGCACTGGGTTTTCTACGCCGGCGACACCGGCTGAGGACGGTGGCCGGGCCACCGCACCACGACCGACAGCGCCTGTGTGTCCGCCTTTGAACGCGTGCCCCTGTCCCCCCTGATGACGTTCCGCAGAAGCTCTCCCCTGCTCTATCTCCTGGCCGTCGTGCTCGCGGCCCTGTTCATGGGGCCCTTTCTGTGGACCGTAGGCAGTGCCTTCAAGCACCCCACGGAGATCTACGTCTTTCCCCCGTTGCTGTGGCCCAAGCAGATGCAGTGGCAGAACTGGCTGGAAGTCTGGCGCCAGGTGCCCTTCGCCCTCTATGTCAAAAACAGCGTGACGGTTACCGGTCTGGCCGTAGCCGGCCAGCTTCTCTCCACCACGCTGGTGGCCTACGGGTTTGCCCGGTTTCGTTTCCCGGGGCGGGATTTTCTGTTCATGGTAGTGCTGAGCACCATGATTCTGCCATTCGAGGTCTTGCTCATTCCCCAGTTCCTGATATTTCGCGAGCTGGGGTGGCTGGATTCCTACAAACCGCTGATCGTGCCGTTTTTCTTTGGCGCGGGCCCTTTCTTCATCTTCCTGATGCGCCAGTTCTTTCTGACCATACCCCTGGATCTGGATCAATCGGCACGGCTGGACGGCGCTCGCTCGTGGCAGATTCTCGGGAGCATTATTTTGCCCCTTTCGCGTCCCGCCCTAGCCACAGTGGCGATTTTCTCGTTTCTGACGCACTGGGATTCCTTCCTCGGCCCCTTGATTTATCTCAACACCATGGAGAAGTACACGCTGCCGCTCGGCCTGCGCTTCTTTCAACTGGTGGCCGATGCCGGTGGGGCTCCCCGGGAACACCTGTTGATGGCCGCCTCGCTCACAGTCTCCATTCCGGGCATTGTGCTGTTCGTCGTGGCCCAGAAGTACTTCGTGCGCGGCATTGTGCTGAGCGGTATCAAAGGCTGAGGAACATGACGGTCTCAACCCCAGCAGTGTATTTCGATGGTCCCCGGCAATGTTCCGTGCAGGAACACGCGTTGGACTGGCCGGTGCCGGGGCACGCCCTGGTCCAGAGCCAACTCTCACTCATCAGCACCGGCACCGAGCTGACTCTGTATGGTGGTGCATTCCCCGCCCAATCCGTATGGGCCCGCATGGCCCGATATCCTTTTACCCCGGGGTACGCCAATATCGGCGTGGTGCAGGACGTGGGCGCGGGGGCCGATCCCGGTTGGGTGGGAGCCCGCGTCGCCACCCGGGGCTCGCACCGGAAACTGAATGTGCTGGGCGTCGATACGCTGCGGCGCGTCCCGGACGCGCTTGCCAGCGAGGAGGCGGCCTTTTTCACCCTGGCCCAGACGGTCATGAACGGGGTGCGGAGGGCCCAGGTCGGATGGGGCGAGGCGGTCGCGGTGTTCGGGCTGGGCATTCTGGGGCAGCTGGCCGTACGCTTCTGCCGCCTCTGTGGGGCCAGACCTGTCTTTGGCGTGGATCTCGCCGCCAGACGCCTGGCGTTGCTCCCTGCGGACGCCGGCATCCACCCCCTGGATGCCTCTTTGGGGATCGAGGCGGTATATCAGGCCATTGCCACCGCGACGCGTGACCGCATGGTGGATTGCGCCTTTGAGGTGACGGGCCTGCCGCAGACCATTCCCGCTGCGATCCGCACTCTGCGCCGTCAAGGCCGTTTCATCCTGCTCAGCAGCCCGCGCGGCAAGACGGAATTCGACTTCCATGATCTTTGCAATTCCCCCAGCTACACGATTATCGGCACGCACGGTGGTTCGCACCCCGCCGTTGAAACCCTGCACAACCCCTGGACGCGGGAGCGGCATACCGAATTCTTCTTTGATCTGTTGCAGGACGGCGAATTGGACCTGACTCGCCTCCTGACCCGCAAAGTGCATTTCCGTGACGCGCCCGCCGTGTATCAATCTTTGTGGGAGGCACGGACGGAAGAGCTGGGCGTGGGCTTCACGTGGGAGTGAGGCTTCCTCCATGCCCCGTGCAGAGGGCGGTGGGGCTCCGGATCTGACCTTTCCCCAAGGCGACGCGATCCGGCAGACCTGCTGCACCCCGTGACAACAAGTGGCCCAGCACGCGGCGCGCGGAGGTGTTGACGAGCATGCGGAGACTGGGCCTGAAACCGCATTCGAAGCAGTCCCGGCAGACAAATCTCGGGTCCCAGGCTTGCCGTTGGCCTGCACGCAGGGCAATTCCGCGGAAATTGTGCCCATACCCTGGGCCCACTCCAAGATATGGGACAGTCCGGCATCCGTCACTTTCTGCCACCAGCAGGGGCGGGCCAGGCCATTCCCGCATGTTGTGGAGAGAACCCCCCGCAGGCAAGCCTGCACCGGGACACAGGCCATCTCACAGCAGGCCAAGCCTTGGTCCCAATACATGCCCGAATGCAAAAAGCCATATGCAAACGGATGCTGTCTCCAAGACCCGCCATGAAGACATCCACAGCGCACCCTGCTGGCGACAGTGGACATGTCTGAGCCGGGAAAAACCGCTCGAGCCGTCAAATGGGGACGCCGCATCGGCCCGCAGGACAACTCTGTGCTCCTGTCCCAATGCAAATGCAATGGAAAACATACCGGACCACCAACAAGAAACTGCATAGAATACGGGACGTGGTGGAAAAAATGCCTTCCTTAACATTTCACGCAATGGCGAGCCATGTTGATCCGTTGCCCGGCAAATCAGCCCTGCCACCTGACGACGGTGCCCCTGTATGGGGTCACGCCTGCAGCGGTGGCCGCTCGGACAAGACATTTTTCAAGGTCTGCAAGGAGCATTGCGCTCTGGCGGAAGACGATATCAAAATTGATTGCAAGGAGCATTGGACATGACACTGGCCACTCGAATTGTTGTGCACGTGCTGCTGTTTCTGCTGGCCATAGTGGTCTTTTATGTCGGGCTGGGCGTGGGTTTGCAGATTAACCCGATTCTCGGCACTGCCCTTTGGATCGCGGCCGGGACCATTGCGGTGGGCAACGTCGTCTGGATCTTCTATATCTTCTACCGCAAGCAGCAGAGCCACTGAACATCCTGCCGACCCGCCTGGCAGGAGCGAGGTTGCCAGTTTCCTGCAACAGCGTCCACTGCGACGGGATAGAAGCGCCATAAAACCACTGCCCCGGCCAGATCACGTGATCTGGCCGGGGTGGATGCCAAGGCTTGGCTTGTTGCCTGACCGGGATGTGCAACGCGCATTCGTCCCCGACCGCAGTCCAGGATAAGGAGTACCCGGGCCTGGTTTGCATGATCCGGAGGGTCGCCCAACCGTCCTGGCCAACACAAGAGACGAAGTACAGCACTATGATGGCCCGCCCCAGGTAACGCCGGTGATATACCGGCACATGATGTCCGGGGACACTCGCCTGGACGTACCTGAACATCCAGGAGATACCGCTTTGATGTATTCGACAACCAGTACCTTCGCCGGTCGTTCGAGGATATTGCATGAACTGTCACGGCTCACATTACGCAAGACGGGTACTGGCATACACCCACGGGAGGACCGCACTCTGGCGGTCCGTGAGGCTGCGCGCAGCCAGACATTTCCCGATGGATTCCGATTCGCCGGATAGCCCACCCACAGATGCAGGCCAATGGGCAACGCGGTCCCGCTCCTGCTGGCTGCAGCCATTGCCGCCGAGGTACATGGGGCGCTGAATGACAGTTCCAGTCTTGGGAGAGGCCCGGAACGACGCTCCACCTGCAGGTTTTCGTTCCGGAGCGTTCTGCTTGCCTGAACACTCTGTCAGGCTTGACTACCCAAGGAACGGATTTCGGATCCCGCGGGCTTTATGCAATCCTCAATCGGTCAACCTGCCAAGCCATTTTCACAGATTGAGGAGAAACCCCACAGGGAAGTCGGCACCCGCACCCAGACTATCGCACCACGGGCCAGACAGTCGTCTCGGATGTTCCCGCTGATGCAAAGACACAGATTCAGATTCAGTAGGCCCATCCTGTTCTGTGCCGGACACATCCGCCCCGTTTTGCGCCCTTTGCCGAACGGGTATGGTCTTTGCGGGACAACCTGACCCGTTACAATGCCTGGTATGTAGCATTGGCTGAAGGACTGGGATTGTCCGCTGGCAACACTCGATCACAGGCTGAACCACGCTCCGGGCCTCGCCTGTGAAGTGTGAGTGCCGGACCCGAGCCACGAAAATGACCATCGGTCGCCAGGGAATGCCAACCTCCAGGCGTCTGACCCGAGACGACCGTATGGAATGACTGCATGCCGCGGCGCACGCCGCGTGTGTCCGAGCCGCCTGCAGACTCGAAGACCCCAGTCAGGATCCCCCCAAGCCGGGCTTTGGCAGGGGAGTGGTCCTGTTCCTCACCCCCAATTCTCCACGGGACGCACAACCGGGACGGAGGAATATGACAGCCGCCGCAGGACCGGGCTGGTACACCGGGGTTGGCAGTTGGCTGATACCCCGACAGGATCAAGGCCATTGGGCATGAAGGAAAGCGGCGGTCCAGCGCTCGTCCTGCAGTCTCCCATCCGAGTCGGGGTCCTGTACAGGCGTGTCGACGATCTGGGCGGTCACAATGTCAAAAGGGGCGAGTGCGGCAGTGAATTCGTCGACAGTGACCCGAGCAGGGCCGGGGAAGAAACCGATGCGGTGCATGGTGGAATCGAAGTCTTGCAGGAGCACAGTGCCACCGGGCGCGAGGGCATCCCAGATCATGCGAAAGACGGATGCCCGTTCCGTCTGGCTTTCCGGGAGTGCAAAGCTGTTTGTGATCAGATCGTGGTGGCCAACAGGCTGCCACTGGGTCGCGTCAGCGACAAGGGGCTCCGCTTCCAGTCCGCGAGCTTGCACAATTTTCGCCGCCGCCTTGATGGCATTTGCCGCGATGTCAATGCCGGTGGCCCGCCACTCCCGTTGACAGAGAGCCACAATCAGTCCACCTGCTCCGCACCTATGTCGAGGGTCCGTCCCGGCCGCAGGCCGTCGATGATATCCAGGGTGCGCCTCGCGATAGGCGGTTTCATCCCCTGAGAGTCTGTGTGACAAGGTCATGCCAGGCACCGCAGTATGCGGTGCGTCATGGCCCGCCGGATCCCGGTGGCCGTGGTGACCGGCAGCTCTGCACAGCCTGGGCTCAGATGCCGACATTACCTTGGCCCGCTCAAGGCGCACTCCACAATCCCGCGGTGCGGCAGTGCCACCAAACTCCCCTGATCCTGTCTGGGGGCAGTGGTTTGGGCACAAGCAATTTCGTGTTTCTCAATGGTCTGGCGGGGTCCCCAAGCAAGGCAGGACAGGGCCCTTCATGTCGCCAACATGCTCTCTGACATCTGCATAATGGCTTGCGCAACCTGTAGGAGGTGAGGGTCCATAGAGGTCGGCGCAAGTCGAAAACCGGCTATTGAAGCGCACATCCTGACAGTCCATCCAGGAAGGGTGCATCATTGACCTGTTCGCCCACTGCACGCCGGTGGACAGCTCCGGCCGATGGGGCAATCCGATGAAGGGCGATCCGGAGTTCGACATCAGGCGGGCCGGGCAGAAGCTGCGCCGCTTAGGGAGACCACCAGCACGCCAGCCAGGACTGTCTGGCCGCGTACCGGAGTCTCTACCGGGCCATCGCTGTCTTTGCGGAAGGAGCCGTACCGCTGTCCGGTCTGCGCCGACTCCTGCCGGGCCCCGGTCGGCGCTGACCGGGGCAGAGGTCGCGGGTAACATGGTATGGTCAAAACAACAGGTCGGAATTGCATATGCGTGAAATTCCAGCTACCCAAGCCAAGACACGTTTGGCCGAACTCCTTCGGGCGGTCGAGCATGGAGAGACCATCACCATAACCAGGCACGGCAAAGCGGTTGCGCATCTGGGGTTCCTGCCGCCGCTCAGGACCGGGCCAACCGGAAAAAGGCAGTAAAGAGGTTCCGGCAACGTCGCGCAGGGTGGAAGCGCGTTGCCTTCTCTACGGATGAGATACTCGCCTCGCGCCATGAAGGTCATCGACTATGAGTGGACTCGGGATTGACGCCTCGGTCGTCGTGGCGTGGCTCTTTGACGATGAGGACGAGCCACGCGCAGATAGAGCCCTGGAAGGCCGCCGCTTCCGCGTGGGCGAAGATCAGGCGGTAATGTCTGCCCTCCGGGTTCAACGCCCCCTTTCGGGGCCGGCAGGTGTTTACGAAGCAGGCGCTGCGCTGTGCCAGGCCTCCGACGAGGCCTTCTACAACACTTCTCCTGGTCGGCTCCGCGACCTGACCTCCCGCGCCCGCCAACATTGGTGTACTAGGGGGCACGGTGCCGCGAACCGCCGGGAAACAGTCTGTGGCGCAGCTGCGTTGTTCAGACCTAGGGAGGTGGTGGACCTAAACGGACCATACTGTGAACTTTTCGCGGGGAAGTTCATGTCCAGGGGTATGGTAAGCAGTGTCAATTGGCGCAGTTGGCGGTGCCTTTCGTACTCCTACCCTCCTACGCATTAGGGAAGTCCGAGTAAGGCGCAAGGCCAGGCAGGGTTCACTCCAGGATCTCGTTCACCAGAGAGAGACCGGCCTTCAGATTATCACACCAGCCATCTTGTGGGTGGCGAACAGTGTGGGTGCAAATCCTGAATAGGCAGACAGCCTCTCTGAGGTTGAGTTCTGGCTCACTCCACCTGAACCGGCCCAAAGCTGCGGACCTGAATTCATCCAAATACTCAGTTGTACTGTCGGTTTCTATGTCTTGCCCGAATCTTGAGCGCCACCGGAGGTGCGCCAAGAAATTCCCAACATCAAGCATGGGGTCGCCCGGTCCAGTTTCTTCAAAGTCCACCAGCGCCATGCGACCGTCGGGCAATGCCAGGATCTGGTCATCGTAGAAGTCGTTGTGTGCGATGGCCGAGGGACACCACGATTCAACAAACGGGTCCAGGGACTTGGCAATTCTCTTGACGCTGAGAGGCACAGAGGCATCGTCCCGAGCCATGTGCAAGAAGCGGTGCTTTGCACTACAGTATGCACGGAAGAGGTTGAAGGGCCGTCTTGGAGCCTTGGCATCACTTACAGCCCACAGCGTCGCCAACCCGTCAAGGATGGGGCCAGGGTCAGGTTGCCTACCCTTACGGATCAGTCTTCTCAGGTTCTTTCCCGGGATTTCTGACATCCAGACAACACCGCCCTCGGGCCAGCATCCAGCAATTCTTGGCCCCACGAAACTTGATCGCGCGATCGGTTCCCAGCTCTCCAGAAAGGGGGACAAAGTCGCCGGACGGATCACTCGAGTGAAGAATCCCATTCGGCCGATGCTGTAACGCAGCACGGCCCGATTCCCCGGTCGGTACCGGACAGTCTCAACACGCATTCTCCGTGCCCCGACCGATAGTACACACTTATTAATCAGCTTGAGAGCACCATTGGGATCGGCGGCCTGCTCCAGACCTGGCAGGCGCGGATCGTGAGGAAATTGGAAGATCTCAACGGGCTTTCCCCTCTCCAGCCATGCCGCGAAATGTTGCGAGGGCAAATATTCCTCCGAGTCCCATTCGGCCATGTAGCTGACGACAGCCATTCTGCCGGGGGTGTAATTCACCTGGCGAATACGAACTTGCTCTGGAGCATAACTTTCGTCTCCGAATCGCTTCTGGTACGCTGAAAAAACCCACTCCGAGTCAAAGAGCATCCACAGCTCGCTCAGGCGTTGGTCCTCCGGAAACTCAACTTTGGGATGCAGTGGGACGGCAGTCACTGAACTTATCATCGTTCCTTAGCTGCGCTGATTATCACTTTGTCGTCATTCCGGCGTGGGCGTGTCCTACGCCGGCGGCGTCGTAGGTGTGGGCGTGGGCGTGGGCGTAGGTGTGAGTGTGGGCGTAGGCGTGGGTGTGGGTGTAGGCGTGGGTGTGGGTGTAGGCGTGGGCGTGGGTCTAGGCGTGGGTGTGAGTGTGGGCGTGGGTCTAGGCGTGAGTGTGGGCGTAGGCGTGGGTCTAGGCGTGAACGTGTCCGGCGTGGATGGATCCGACATGGGCGTATCCACACCGTCGTGGTCAGTGTAGGGCGTATCGATCCCGTCGTTATCAGTAGTATCCACACCGTCGCGGTCAGTGTAGGGCGTATCAATCCCGTCGTTATCAGTAGTATCCACACCGTCGCGGTCAGTGTAGGGCGTATCAATCCCGTCATTGTCAGTGGTATCCACACCGTCGTTGTCAGTGTACAAGACCCCCAACAGCGCATTGGAAAGGGGGGGCGTTATCGGTGGTGTCCACGCCATCGTGGTCAGTGTAGGGCGTATCGATCCCGTCGTTATCGGTGGTGTCCACACCATCGTGGTCGGTGTAGGGCGTATCGATCCCGTCGTGGTCGGTGGTGTCCACACCATCATGGTCGGTGTAGGGCGTATCGATCCCGTCGTGGTCGGTGGTGTCCACACCATCATGGTCGGTGTACAAGACCCTCAACAGCGCATTGGAAGGGGGGTCGTGGTCAGCGGTATCCACACCGTCGTGGTCAGTGGTGTCCACGCCGTCGTGGTCGGTGTAGGGCGGCGTATCGATCCCGTCGTTATCGGTGGTGTCCACGCCATCGTGGTCAGTGTAGGGCGTACCGATCCCGTCGTTATCGGTGGTGTCCACACCATCGTGGTCGGTGTAGGGCGTATCGATCCCGTCGTGGTCGGAGGTGTCCACGCCGTCGTTGTCAGTGTAGGGCGTATCGATCCCGTCGTTGTCGGTGGTGGGCACGCCATCGTTGTCGGTTTCCGGCCCGTCTAACCCTTCGTCATCATCCCCACCTGGGAATTGTTCATCTCTGGCAAAGGCAGTGCGGGGAATAAGCGCAGCTGCTTGTACCGAACTGTCGCCACTGACTAAAGCGTCAGCTATGCCACCTAACACAAGCACCAACGCCAGTGTGAGGGAACAAAGCCCGGTTACAAACTGTTTAAGTCTCTTTGCCACGCGCGGAGAGCTGCCCATCGCGTCAGCCTTGATGTGTCTCAGTTGGACGTCCCACAGAAACGCTGTCTCTCGTCCATCCTCTCACAAGTATAACCTAACGACTGGCATTTTACTGTTTTGCGGCGGCTGGCAACAAAAAAATCTCGCACGCATGGATGAGAGCAGAGGCGCACAGGAGCAGTTCCACCTGCAACGCAAAGGGGGGCTGCATACATGGGTTTGTGGGAAGGTCGCCGCAGATGATGTAGCAGCGACCTCTACCGGCCGGGTCTGGCCGATGCGCCAGGACCGCCGCGACGCCTGCCGCATGACGTAGACCGAGTAGTCGATCTCGTACCAGTAAATGGTGGGGAAGTTGATGAGGTCCCACCCCGTCTGCACCAGCCTGGGGTAGAAGATGAGCACGTTGACGTCCCTCTTCACCTTCTCGGCCCCCCATGCCTCCCGCGGGTCGGGGGCCATGGCGTCGGCCTTCATCACCGCCGTCCGGAACCCGTGCCGGGTGAGGATGTCGTCTATCCTCTCGGTGATGTCCCACGTTCTCGTATCGGTAGCGTACACTACCACCCTTTTCCCTCCATCCTCTCCGCCGCCGCCAGGTCCACCGGCACCTGCTCCTTGGGGTAGAGCTTCTCCTCCGAACAGGAGTGGCAGCTGGACGATGACATCGCCCTTGTGTGTGGAGGGGGCGAATCCCGCGTGCAGCCATCGGGGTAGGCCAGCAGAGTCTGGAGGTAGATCGCCAGCAGGCGCTTGGAACCCTTCTGAAAGGACAATCCGCAACTCCTTGAACACCGTGTCGTAGGCGCTGCGCTGGGAGAACCTCGTCCCGTCCGGCTCGGATTCCATGCTCGACAGCAGCACCTGCTCCTCGTAGGGGGGCAGGCCGGATGCCACATCCGCGAGTCTGAGGAAGACAGTGTTGCCGATGAGGTGGAAGAGGGCCGAGGGTGTACTCCTCAAAGCCGTATCGGATGATCCAGCGGTGCTCCGCGGAGCACCTGAACTCGGTCCTGATCTCCGGGGAGAACCGGTAGAGCAGGTGGAACAGCGTGGAGGAGTAGCTCCCGACCGGCTGAGCGACTTGCCGCAGATGTCTGTGAGAACGCCCGCGGCGATGCCCTGGGCCGAACCCCGGCTCTTGTACTCGTGCACCTCGTCGCCGATGAGCAGGTTGAAGAAGGCCAGAGCTGTCGGCCTGCCAGAGAGGAGTGGCAGACGTTGCAGTTGAGCTTCCTACGGTTCAGATCGGCGTCGGTCAGGGGCATGTCGTAGACATGCGCCGTACAGGCCTCGAGCAGCAGAGAACCCGGAAGGCCTCTCCCGTCTGTCCGTCCTGCATCAGCCTGCCCTTCGATGTGGCCCACCGCTCGATGATGGCGGGCTGCTAGTGGTAAGAGAGTTTGGCGCGCTTGCGGGACATGACGGTGAAGAGGGGGCCGAAGCCGACGGAGAAACGTAGGCAATCCAGGTCGGTGATGGACTCAACGATAACGACGCGGGCGACCGGGAGGCCTCCTCCACTGCCCTCTTCCACTTACAGGTCAGATGCGGTGGGCAGAGGACGAGGATGTACTGGAAGCCCGCCAGGTATGCAGCGTCGGTGACAATAGAAGGTCTTGCCGATGCCCATCTCGCCGACCACGGTGGTTCCGCGGTGGGCTTCTAAGGAAGAGGGCCGCGTCCTGGATGGCGTCCGCCTGCGCGCCCACAGAGGGTGTGGAACAGGTACGGGAGCTTGTAGTGGTGTCCCGAGGGCCTGTAGAAGGGCGGGTAGAACTCCACCCCCATCTTGGTGATGGGGTCCTTGAAAACATCAATGAACTCTCGGAGATTCCTTGTGGGTTCTCCTTACTTTATATTTGTTGTTGGGGGACGGTACCAGAGGTACCGAGATACACCATGTCCCCGGTGGGAACGTTTCTGAATTTCAGGTTCCTGGAAACGTCCCTGGGGTGGTTGTCGAACGTGCAAGGCTCGTTGGTAGCAGGGCTTTGTGTACGGCTCTGGCAAGCCATCTATCCGGCGTTGGGGATGCGCTTCCCTCGCTTGGCGTCCCTGTAGCAATGGCCCTGCAGGTGGTAGATCGGTTCCGACCGCAGATGCACCCGGAAATACGGTGGCGCAGATGCTTCCCCTGCGCGATGTTTTTGATTAACGTGAGTTAAGGACAAGACGCAGTCTCCGGAAGAGCGTGTTCCGGTGGGAGAGACGGCTTTTTCGGCGGGTGGCAGTAGGCCATCAGCCCCCAGCAGGTGCACCCAGAAATTCACCGGGCTGCAGTGGCGGGTATGCTCGCTCTACCTCCGCGATGTTCTTGAGCGGGTCGTGGACCGATTCAACGAGAGCGCGCTGGTGCAGCAGCCGAGAGAACGGGATTGTCCCCCTCCCTTTCCAAACCTATGTTCTTGTAACGCACCATCAGAGTGCGCCGGAGATTATGCGGTGCCAAGCCCGGCAAACCGTTCCCATTTACCGTGCAGGGCGGAACCTCCCCTCCCAGAGGTGGTGGAAACCGCCTGCCACCGGCACGTACTGGCCGGTCCGGATTTCGGTGATGCCGTAGTGCGGCAGTGGCACCTCGGCCCAGCATATCCCATCCGCCATTAGGCCGTGGTCGTCAAAACGGAAGTCCAGATTGTCAAAGCCGTACAGCCTGCGCCGGGCGGGAAGGTCGCCTCGGTCCACCGGGTCCAGGTGCAGAAAGAACGCGCCCGCCACCTCCTGCCGGGTACAGGGCTCCCTGACGTAGACCAGGCGGTGTGCGATGTGATGCACGTCGAAGCCGGCGCGGATGGCCGGCTCCCGGTCCCCCACCGTCCGGGTCCGGTATTCCCGCAACGTCATGGCCTCCACCCGCACGGGCGGGACGGCGTGGTGGGGCAGCACGCGGGCGTTCACGCACAGCCCCGTCTGTGTCCGCCGCCAGGGCAGGACGGCCGCGCCGTTCGCCGGTCCGGCCCAGGACCACACGGCCAGTGTGTCCGGTGCACAGTCCCGGGCGAACGCCTGCGCCACCCGCCCGTCGACCAGGAGGGCAACGCCCGCGGACCGGGCGTCAAGGTGCGGTGCCATCCTCTCCCAGAACCAGGCGGCGGGATCCGGCGCCCTCTCTGCGGCGCCAGGCTCCGCGGACCAGAGTTGGAACGCCTGAGGCAGGCCCCCGGTGCTGCCGGATTCGAACGCTCCCTCATAGAGGACGGTATCGAAGTCCGGTGTAACGGGGATAGGCCGGATATTGGCATAGTGGGTGATACCAAATCGCTGATGCAGGGTGTGCGCATAGTCGTCCAGGTGGTATCTACCGTACGACCGTAGTTCGTTGTATGTGCGCAAAAATTCGTAGTCATTCACAAGGCCGTCCAGATTCACCACCGGAAAATCCGCAAAGTAGCCCGTGACACCGGCATCCCAGACGCCCAGTCGGCTGCCCCGGGGCAGCACGCGGTTCATCACCTGCATGCCGGCATAGTTGGACAGGTTGAGCCGGGCAGCCAACGGACTGGCGTGATGCTGATCGATGAACCGGAACGGAGCTGCGAAATCGGCCTGCGCAAACAGCCAGACCGTGCTGGCCACGACGATGCCCAGGCTCACCAGGTGCGCGGCGCGGGTCGACCTTGGCCGGACGCAACGGCGCATGAGGCAGAGAACGACGTAGCACCGCACCGGCATGACCAGCGCCATCATGAGGTAGGCGGGCGTGTAGTACCACATATCATTGACCCACTCGGGATGCACGGTGAGCACGGTCTGCGCGAACTTGGCCAGGTGCCCGGCCGCCAGACCGAACATGCCCACCAGGAAGGCCAGCAGCAGCCCGTCTGCGCGACTCGGGGAGCGGCGGACCCACCACCATACCAGCAGCAGGTAGACGCAGATTTCCAGGGCCACCAGCAGTTCATGGTCGAAGACGGGAATCTGTAACGTGTCCCAGAAGTTCTGGACCAGGCCGTACCCGCCGCCTTCGTTCTCCCATGCCCGCTGGGACCACATCTGCTTGGTCGCGCCGCTCACCGGTACGATACCGCCGAACACCAGCTGGTTGTAGGCGAAGTACACCAGGATGCCGACTACCGCGCCGACCAGCGGAGCGATGGCGTTCCGCACGGTAGGGAACGGACCGGACTCTCGCCCGGATGCCGCGGGCGGACGCTCCCGCCTTGCCCACGCCATGAGGCCCAGCACGCCCGTGGCGGCCAGCGATATGGCCATGTACTCCAGGCGCACCCAGGGCAGGGCGAAGGCCACGGCCGCCAGCGGCCATGACCCCCGCTGCGGGGCCCGCACATACAGTATCAGGGCCAGGAAGAACAGCCCCAGCAGGCACAGCGCGGCCGCGGCTTCCATGCCCACCAGCAAGGCGTGGTGCTGATAGAGCAGCGGCAGTGTGGCAAACAGCAGCAGCCAGGGCAGGCGGGCCCCCCGCGCCGCCGCGGCGATCAGGGCCACGCCGCCGGCGACGAGCATGATCTCCAACGCCTTGATGCCGAAGAGCGCCGTTTCCTTGTCGAACACCCGGTAGAAGGGGGTGATGAGCAGCAGCCAGAGGGGGTGATAGCCGTTGGTGCGGGTAATGCCGCCATCGAAGGTGGAGAACCGGCCTTCAGCCAGATGGTAGGCAATCTGGAAGTAGTAGAAGGCGTCGTCGTTGTTGACGTCGCGGAGGAGGTTGATCAGGTCGAAGCGGGCCAGCAGGTACCCGGTGAACGCCGCACCGTAGGCCAGTATGCCGGTGACGAACAGGGCAAACAGCACATGGCGCAGCCGGGAGGACGGATTGCCCCCCCCCCCCCCCCACTTCGAACCTGTGTTCTGATAATACACGGTCAGAGTGTGCCGGATGTGATGCACTATGGTCACGTCAGCTTTTCCCATTGTGTCGTTCCTAAAAGAGCACAGCAACCGCAGAATCGTCGTCCTGAGCCTGAGCAAGGATGTAGGGGCTGCCCCTTACCTGGAGCGCCAGCTTGCATCGAGGTGCCAAAGTTCTTGATGTTGTGTAGCTACTCGGGTACTTGACCGCCGGCTGTCTGCGGTTTCAGACTGGACTGCATACTGCCGCGGACTCCGCTGGCCTGCGGAGCACAGCGACAACAGCCCGCACACAGGGCTGGAACCGCCGGGAAGCCCTGATGAGGCCCCCAGACCACTCGCGGTCCCCTTGGACCCGGCCGTCTGGGCCCGCGCCGATCCCGTGACGCCCTGACTCGGTGTCCCGCCTCATTACGGTACCTGAGTAGTGACGATTTTGTATCGTTTGGTAGGCCTAAGTTGACGATAGACAGAACCGTCTTCAAGATGTGGCTGAGGCTGTGTTCAGGCTTCTACCGTGCTCGGCCCTCGACCCGTGGGGAGGAGCGGGCCTGCCTTGGCGATTCACCCGTCCAGCGATTGAAAGCGCGGGAGAACGAATTGGGGCTTTCGAATCCGAGCAGGAATGAGACCTCACCGACATGCAGCCGAGAACTCTCCAGATAGTATAGTACCAGGTCCTTTCGGGTCTCGTTTAATACTGCGCGGAAGCTGGACTCCTCCTCCCTCAGTCTCCGCTGCAATGTTCGTAGGGGGACACCAAGGGCGTTCGACACCTCCTGCACCGAGGCCCGGCCGGCTGGAAGAAGCTCAAGAAGCGCTCCGCGGACACGGTCTGAAGTCGTGGCTGTCTCATCCAACTCAGCCAGTCGCCTTCCCAGACTGGCCTTGAAGATCTCCCACATAGGCGCATTGGCCGTGCGAAACGGACGAGAGGCGTCCTCCGCGGAGAAGGTGACGGACTGCCTGGTGCCTTCCCGGATCTCGATTCCGAGATACTCCCTGTATGCGTCGATGTCTTTCGGTGGTTCGGAAGCCAGGGCTCGGACCGGTCGGACCTGCACGCGAGTAGCGAGTCGCACCAGTGCCATCCAGAAGACGATCTCGCCAATGGCCAGCAGAGCAGGGGGTTGGATGTCGGAAGGCCACAGACATTCAAGCGTCGTTTCGTGCTCAGATTGGGTGATCAGCAGGCGCATGGGCCCAATGAGCCTTTTGTGCGCGGCAATGCGGACGGCCGCCTGGTTCAGGTCCCGGCTGCAGATAGCAGCGAAGATGGCAGGATCGAATGCCTCCCCTGAGATGGCTTGACCAACAAGGATCGGCAGGTTTGGTTCTCCGACTTCATCTTCAACAGCCTTGACCAGTGCGAAGTATTCCTTAAGGTGGCAACCATGTCCGTCCCCTGGAAAGCAGATCGCCCGGCAACTCTGCCCTACGCACGACGTTGGCAGGTTCGATACCGAGATCGGTCATCAGCACAGACCAGCCCGGATGGATGGCGAATAAACTGCCTCGATTCAATGGTGTCCTCGACGGTTTGGTGAAGATCGCCGCTATCGAAGCATCCTGGCAATGAGCCGGTCAAACATGCGGTCACTGAGCAGATGGCGTAGAAGGAGCAAGGGCCTGGCGTATTGACCTGCGGCGTAGCGGGTCCTGGGCCGGTTGACCTTGATTGCTCTGGCGATTGTATCGGCGATGACTGACGGAGGCGACCCGAGTGAGTTGTTGCCTTCGATCCTGTCGCGCATTTCCAGCATTTTGTTAGTGAAACCGGAATAAGCAGTGCTGCCCGAACGCTCCAGCGCCGGTCCGAACGCGACATCACCGAACTCCGTACGGATGGCCCCAGGCTCGATAACGATGACATCGATACCAAAGTCCTTTAGCTCGAACCTCAGACAGTCCGACCATCCTTCGAGCGCAAACTTCGTAGCGTGGTACCAGGACCCTAGCGGGGTATAGATCTTTCCCCCCATCGAAGAGATATTCACAATCTTCCCTGCGCGTCGCTCTCGCATATGCGGGAGGACAAGCTGGGTCAGCCGTGCCGCTCCGAACAGATTCACTTCGAATTGGTATCGTGCCTCGTCAAGCGGAATGTCCTCCATCGCCCCGTACAGTCCAAATCCTGCATTGTTGATCAGAATGTCCGTGCCTCTCTGTTCCGCGTTGATTCGTTCCACGCCAGCCACGATGTCATCTTCCCGGGTGATGTCCATCTTGAGTATGATCGCGCCCGATTCTTCAAGATCTCGCATCTGCTCGACGCGGCGTGCTGCGGCATAGACCGAATAGCCATTCGCAAGCAGTTTCTTGGCGGTCGCTTTGCCTATGCCCGACGAGGCACCCGTGATCAGTACGGTCTTCGCCGGCATACCTTTGGCCTTGCGGTGGTCACTATCAGGCCTCCCCGGTTGGTGGTGCTCACATAATAGAGCACACTATGCGCCAGTTCCCTATCAGAATGCGCCAAAATCAGCGCAATAGGCGCCAACGGGGAGACAAGGAGTTGCTCTACGGGTTCCGCCTACAGTCAGGCCCGGCCGAAAAGTGTGGAGCTGGGGGGACTCGAACCCCCGGCCTCCACAGTGCGATTGTGGCGCTCTCCCAAACTGAGCTACAGCCCCTTGTTCTCAGACAGCCCAGATCATCCCAGACTGTCCACGCCCAGCCTGTGCTGTCCTTGGATGGAGCTTATGGGACTTGAACCCATGACCTCCACAATGCCATTGTGGCGCTCTCCCAAACTGAGCTAAAGCCCCTCACGGGAACAGAATGTTACAAGGTACGCGCGCCCTGAGTCAAGATGTATCGCCGTTCCGGCAGGATCATCGCATCGGGATTTGCGGATGGGGCAACGATTCAGCACTGTGCATGGCAGACAGGGCCCTCCGATGGCCCGCAATGCGGAGTCTCCCCGGCAAGGTCCTGCGGGCCTTGTTCTCCCCCCACTCTCCTGGAGTTCCCGGTGCCGCTGCCCTATTCGGCAGGTTCCCGCATCCCAGAGGCAGATGCATGAGGTTTTGCTCTGATCGTAACGATCAAAACACCTGCCGGTTGCAGCCAGCATGGGATTCCCCCTGTAGCAGCGACAGCCCTGACCATGCCTGACCGCCCCGACCATGCCTGACCATGCCTGACCGCCGCAGCTCTCGGACAGGATCCTTACGCTATAATTTTGCAATCTTCCGACCACCATAGGGATTGCATGCTCCCATGTCCTCAGCCCCGGCCTTTTCTGACATCGTGCCTGCAGCTCCGACCTTTGCCCCGGCCCGGCGGGTGCAAGGATTCGGGGAGACGGTGTTTGCCGAGTTCACGGCTCTGGCCCTGGAAACCGGGGCCATCAATCTGGGCCAGGGCTTCCCGAATTTTGCCGCCCCCGACTTCATCAAACAGGCTGCGCAGGAGGCCATTGCCGCGGACCTGAACCAGTACACCCGTTCCGGCGGTCATCCGCGGCTGGTGGAGGCCCTCAGCCAGGTGTACAGTCCCCTCTACGGACGCGCCCTGGACCCCATGACCGAAATCGTGACGACCGTCGGAGCCACCGAGGGCATCTATGCCACGATTCAAGGGCTGGTCGATCCCGGCGACGAAGTAATCATGCTGGAGCCCTTCTACGACAGCTACCCGGCGGCCACGGTGATGGCGGGCGGAATTCCAGTGTATGTGCCGATGGAACAGCCAGAGAGTCATACTGAAGAGGCTCCCTTGTCCTCCAGCTGGAAACTGAACATGGACCGGTTGCGGGATGCCTTTACGGCGCGTACGCGCCTCCTCATTGTCAATTCACCCTACAATCCGGTCGGCAAAGTGTTCAGTCGGGCGGAACTGCAGGACATTGCCACCATTGTGCAGGAACACAGTCGGCAGCATCAACCGGTCTACGTCCTGAGCGACGAGGCCTACGAGTGGATGACCTACGACAGCGTACAGCAAGAACGAATCGCCACCCTGCCCGGCATGTGGGAACACACCATCAGCCTGGGCAGTGCCGGCAAGACCTTCTCGGTGACCGGCTGGAAGATCGGTTGGGCCATCGCGCCCCCGGAAATCATCGAGGCCATTCTCAAGGCACATCAATGGATCCCGTTCACCATCTCGACTCCGTGCCAGGAGGCGGTCGCCGTGGCCTGGGAAGAAACGCAGAAAGGGGAATACCTCCCTTGGCTGCGCCGCATGTATCAGGCCAAGCGGGACCTCCTGTTGAATGCCCTGAAAGCCGCCGGCCTGACGCCCCATGAACCGCAGGGCTCCTATTTCATTCTGGCCGAGACCAGGCATCTGCCCATTCCCATTCGCACCGGAGAACCCCGCGACGTGACCGCCTGTCGCTGGCTGACTGCGGAATTCGGAGTCGTGGCCATTCCGCCCAGCGCATTCTACAGTCCGGAGCATCAGTACCTGGTCGCCAATCTGGCCCGTTTCACCTTCTGCAAGACCGACGAGACTCTGCTTGAAGCCGGCAGACGCCTGCAGAGACTGCGGGCATAGACCCGTTTGCCATTTTCCCCACCGCCAAGGACAAGGTCATCGCATGGAATTGCGTGTTACACAGGGAGACATCGCTGCCTTTGAAGGCGACGCCATTGTCGTCAATCTTTTTGAAGGTGTTACCCACCCCGGTGGCGGCACCGGAGCTGTGGACCGCGCGTTGGACGGGGCCATCTCCCACGCCATTGCCACAGGCGACTTCACAGGCCAAAGCGCGTCCACGCTGCTGCTGTACACGAATGGCCGGATCCCCGCGGCCCGGGTGCTGGTAGTGGGGCTGGGGCCGGCAGCCGATTTCGACTTTCTGGCCGCGCGCAAGGCGGCAGGGGTAACGGTCGCCAAACTCCAGAGTCTCAAAGGCGTCGCTACGGTGGGCGCCATCCTGAACGGGGCCGGCATCGGTGCCCAGGCCCCGGCCGAAATGGCCCGGGCCTTTGCCCTGGGCAGTCGGCTGGCGGCGTACCGGCCGCCCGAGTACCCGGCCAAAGCCGAAAGCCGGTCTCTGGATGCCATGACCCTGGTGGAACACAGTGCCGCGCGGATACCCGCGATCGAGGCGGGCGTGACAGCCGGGGCCGCCTTGGCGGCGGGTGTCTGCTTTACCCGGGACCTGGTCAACGAACCCCCCAACATTCTGGTCCCCGTGGAGTTCGCCCGCCGGGTGCAAGCCAGGGCGGCAGACACCCGCCTCGCCTGCGAGGTAATGGGCGAAGCCGAGATGCAGGAATTGGGCATGGGGTTGATTCTGGGCGTATCCCAAGGCAGCCACCAGGAAGCCCAGCTGATCATTCTCAAGCATACGCCGCCGGGCACCGAGGAGCAGGCGCCGCTGGTGTTTATTGGCAAAGGCATCACCTTTGATACCGGCGGCATCAGCATCAAGCCGGCGGCTGGCATGGACGACATGAAGACGGACATGGCCGGCGCCGCGGCGGTTATGGGCAGCATGCTGGCCATCTCCAACCTGGAGATTCCGCAGAAGGTCTTCGGGCTGGCGGTCTGCGTGGAGAACATGCCGGGCGGCAATGCGTATCGGCCCGGGGACATCTTGACCAACATCAAAGGCAAGACCGCGGAAATCCTGAATACGGACGCCGAGGGACGGCTGATCCTCTCGGATTGCCTCGGCTTCGTGGAGAGATACCAACCCCAGGCCGTCATTGATCTGGCTACGTTGACCGGTGCCATCGGCATTGCCCTGGGAGAGCAGGCCGCCGGGCTCTTCAGCAACGATCCCGCCTGGGAAAAGCAGGTGATGGAGGCCGCCGCGGTCTCGGGTGACCGGGTCTGGCCCATGCCCATGTATGCGGAATATGCCGACACCATCAAGAGCGATATGGCGCAGGTCAAGAACTCGGCCAGCCGCATGGCGGGGGTCTCGTCCAGCGCCAAATTCCTGGAACACTTTACCGAAGGCTACCCTTGGGCGCATCTGGACATTGCCTACATGGCCTTGCGGGGCAAGGGCAAGGGCAAGGGCCCTGGTGAACCCAAGGGGGCATCCGGATATGGCGTACAACTGCTCACAGCCCTGGCGGCAGGCTGTCCGGCGTAGCGTTCGCGCATCGATTCCCCAGGCGCTTATGGCAGCACAGGCAAGCGCGCGGCCACCACGGCCCCGAGCCCGTTTTTCGCTGACTTCGCTGCTGTGGGGAACGGCTCTGGCGACCGGTCTTTCGTTTCTGTGGGTCACGCGGGCCCACGCGGGCGCCGCGCTCCAGGACTTTCAGTTTCCCACGGATCAGGCGGCCTGGCCCCTGGTCGTGCCGATGGTGGCCGCCTCTGCCAGCATTGAACGGGTGCTGGAGATGTTCTGGAACTTCGTTGAATGGGGTCTGACCGGGACGGGCGGCTGGACCGCGGCCGATCTCAAGAGGCCTTCCTACCAGCAGTTCAAAAGCGGGGTCAGTCTGTTGGTGGCCAACGCGCTGGGCGTCTCCATTGCCAGCTATACCGATGTGCGCGTGCTGACCTACCTGCAACCTGAAGCCATGGGACTCTTTGACCAGGTGCCGGTGTCCTGGGACATCATCCTCACGGGCCTCCTGATTGGCACCGGCACCAAGCCGGCGCACGACGTGTTAGGTTTGTTGACCCGGCTCAAGTCGCTGGTGGGCAACCTCTCCAGTCGTCAACGGGAACAAGCCGGCCTGTTTGCCGCGGACGCATCGGCCCGTTTGCAGGAACAGCAGCATCTGATGCACACGCGCACGCTGGCGGCGCATCAACCGACGATTCGGGCTGCCCCGGCCGCCGATCCGCCGCCCGACACCCCGGCAGGCTCAGCCGTGAGTCGCGAGACCCTCATGGTGGACATTGACTCCCGGTATACCGGGTAAGGCCGTGGGCAGACCGAGGAGGACATCCGGCAGAGTCGGCCGGCTACGGCAGGATGTAGCAGATTACCGAGATTCTTGGCTATAATGCGCGGTTACACATACACTGACAAGCACATCGCGATTTGCAAAAATGTCTGGATGGCCCGGTCCGGGGCTGTTCGGGTTTGAACAAGGTACAGCCATTCCCATGCAGATCAGTTGTCTTCAGGAAAACTTGAGCAAGGGCCTGTCGATCGCCGGCCGTGTCACTTCCACCCGCACCTCGTTGCCGGTGCTGGAAAACATCCTGATCGAAGCGTCCGATGCAGGTGTGCGGTTGGTCTGCACCAACCTTGACATCAGCATCAACATCTGGATCCGGGCCGAAGTGCAGGACACGGGCGCCATCACGGTGCCGGTGCGCTTGCTGACCGAGTTCGTCTCTTTCCTGCCCGCCCAGCACCAAGTGGACATCACGCATGATGTCAAAAGCCAGCAGGTGGTGGTGCAAAGCGGCACATATCACGCCTCTTTCAACACGATTGAGGCCAACGACTTTCCGGAAATTCCCTCCGGGATTGCCCCCGACATCGAGAGTCACAGTCTCAGCACGACAGGATTGCGCCGCATGATTGACCAGACTGTGTTTGCGGCCGCGTCCGGCGAGGAACGTCCCAATCTGGCTGGCGTGGAAACCTACTTTGGCAATGGCAAACTGGTCATGGCGGCTACGGACGGCTTTCGGCTCAGCGTCTGCAAAACGAATCTGGGGCTGGAATCCGGTACGCAGGTCAAAGTGCTGGTGCCGGCCAAGGCGTTGGCGGAACTGGCGCGCATTCTCGCGGAGTCGGACCGCAGCAAGCCGATCCGGATGGCGGTGACCGCCAACAGCAATCAGATCCTCTTTGAGATTGCCGGTCTGCCCCACGAGCCCGGTTCCTTTGACCGGGTGCTGCTCATCTGTCAGTTGATTGATGGCACATTCCCGGACTACACCCGGATCATCCCGGACGAGGAAGACAGCAAGACCCGGGCCGTCTCCTCCGCGGACGGGTTGCTCAGGGTCTCCAGGGCCGCCTTCCTGTTCACGCGCGAAAACAACAGCATCGTCTCTTTCAATGTGAACGAAGACGAAAAGAAGATCATTTCCTCCTCGCAAAGCTCTGAACGCGGCGAGAGCGAAAACAGCATCGAAGCCACCATTGAAGGGCCCGCTTTGGAGATCTCCTTCAACGGGCAATATGTCATTGATTTTCTCAACCATGCCTATGCCGGCGAAGTCAAGATGGCCATGTCGGAGCCTTCCCGCCCTTGCACGTTTACTCCGGTGGGACAGGACGAGATCGAGTTCCTGCACGTGATCATGCCCATGTCCAAGCCGCGCCACCGTACGACCTAGACAATCCCGGGGATTGCCTCACAGCCCCCTTGCGGGATATGCTCTGCGCCCGGGTCGAGCAACGCGGGGCTGCCACCACCCGATATACCAGACCGGACTCGCCATGGCCCGGCTTGCACCGCAGATCATGCGGGCCGCGCGGTCTGCTACGGATTGGGTGTGCCGGTGGTGATTGAGGAAGTGACGCTTGAGCCGCCCAGCGCCAATGAAGTCCGGCTCGCCGTAAAAGCGTGTGCCATATGCCACAGTGCCATCTCTGCCTTCCAGGAAACTGGCAGTATATCGGCAGCGCTCTTGGCCTGTGGGGTCATCACCGGACTCGGCGCAGTGGTCCATACGGCCCGGTTCCGATTCGGGCGGTCTGGAGTGGTTGTTAGCTGTGGCGGCGTCGGGTTGAGTACCGTACAGGGAGCCAAACTGGCCGGCGCCACCAAAGCAATCGCGGTGGATATCGAATCTTTCAAGCTGGAAGCTGCCGGGAATCCAATCAGCCACGGCACGAGAGAGCCCTCCAGAGCTTCCCGCCTGGCAGAAGAAATGGCCCAGCCGACCCTCCTTTTTCGTTATGGAAAAACAAACAGTACTATGTCATAGTGCTGCGGATGTGATAAACCGGCTTGGCGGTCAAAGTCTGCCATCCCGGATTGAGGCGGCCTGGATTGTTCCGGACCGGAGGAAGGAGTGGCATGGAAGAGCGTCGCGTGCAGATTGGCGTCATTGGCTGCGGCCTGATCGCCCAGGTGATGCACATCCCCTACTTGCTTTCGCTGCCCCGCCTCTTTGAAGTGGTGGGCCTCTGTGATCTGTCGTGGCGCACGGTCACGGCGCTGACCGAACGCTTCAGGATTGCCCACGCGTTTGTCTCGGCCGAAACCATGCTGGCAGCCCTGGAGCTGGATGCGGTCCTGATTCTGACACCCTACCACTTCCCGGTGGCCATGACCGCGCTGGACTTCGATGTACATGTCTTTGTGGAAAAACCGATGTGCGTGAATGCAGAGGAAGCCGGAGCACTGGTGGCCAAGGCCCGCCACCGGGAGAAGATCGGTCAAGTGGGATACCATAAACTGTACGATCCGGGATTCCGGTTGGGGGCCAAGATGATTCGTGACATGGACGAGATCCGGCTGGCCACCATGCACATTGCCCATGGGCCCAACGAACCCTTTTTGGAGCAGCATCAGATAATTCGCTTTGACGACATCGATCTGGCAGTTCGGCAGGCAACCGGCCAAGCCATGCAGGCGGCCATGGAACAGGCCATTGGGATACAACCCCCGCATCTGATGCGGGCCTATGGCAGCCTGCTAGGCGGAGGCTGCCATCAGCTGTCCATCATGCAGGGCTGCCTGGGCCACATCGAGGAAGTGCACCATACCGAGGTATGGAACGAAGGCCGATCCCTCTCTTCCACGATCGTGTTTGAGGACGGGGTCCGCTGTCTCTTTTCCTCGGTTTTCATGCCCGGCATTCGCATGTTCAACGAAACGTTCACAGCCTATTCCGATGCGGAGTCAGTCGCCATTCGCTTTCCGTCACCGTTTCTGAACAATGCCCCCACATTGGTGCGGAAATGCACCATGGAAGGAACCCATTTCGGTGAAACAGAGCTGACAGCGGACTACTCGGAAGCATTTCGGAATGAACTGGTGCAGTTTCATCGGTCCATTGTCACGGGGGTACCGGCACCAACATCGCTGGAGCAGGGGGCCGAACACGCGCGCATCATGATCGATATCATCCGGAAATCCCCCGACTATCTTCCATAGGCAGGGCTTTGTACCCTACCATCGCGGACCAGAGACCGGGGCAGGAGCCCGGGCAGATGTTAAGAAGCGGTCTGACGCCAGGGATCGGGATTTGCGGACAGGAACAGGTCCCGCTGTGGATAGCATGCAGACTTGAGTGCCCGGACCCGATATGGCGGCGGTTCCGGAGTGCCGGACCATGCACTGGCACGACCGGCGCACGATGCCACCACCCAGCAAGGAGCCGCAGACCGCGGCACTCCAGGAAGAGAAAAGCCGTCTGCAGGACCGGCAGATGGCTACTGTACCGTACTGGCAGTTTGCGGGGCCGGCGGTATGACCAGCGTGGTGCCCGCTTTTAGAGCCCCCAGTTCCAGGTCCGGGTTCAAGGCCACAATCTCCACCCACAGAGCCCCGTCACCCAGATACTTTTCCGCGATGCCCCACAGGGATTCGCCCTGCTGGATCACATGGCTGCGCTTGGGCAGCACTACCTGCAGGCGATAGGCATCAACGCTGCCCAGACCCTCAAACTTGGACACCTCGGCCAGGACGGACTGCTTGGCGGCCAGCGAATCCACCGACCCGATCAGCACCAGATGATCGCCTTGCACCACGCCCACAATTTCCGAGTCAGCCAGATCCGTCAGACCCCGGCCCACCAGAATCTGGGTGAAATCAATGGTCTCGCGGGCGATCAGACCCATCACGTTCTGTGTCACATTCTGGCGCCACATGGCCGTAGCCAGATCCGGGGCAGGCTCTGCCACAGAAGGTGTCGGCAGGATGTCGGCCGGACTATCTTGGGTCGCTGCCGCCGGGACAGGCAATACGGTGTCGGCGGCAGACAGTTCCTCTGCCCCCCGGGGGGCAGACATCGGTTCTGTGGTCGCTGCCGGGTCCCGATTCAGGATCTCCCGGACCTGCCCGGCGGTGCCTCCCAGGACCTCACTCCAACTGCGGGGGAGCCAGGAAGTGAACCGGAGGTTGTTCGGGGCCTGGGTCACGGTGCCGACCACCGCCAATACGATCACCATGGTCAACACGGAAGCCAACAGGCGCGGGCCCAATCCTGTCGGCGGGGTCCCGCTGGCCTTGGCCGTCTGCTCCGCATCGCCTCCCGGACTTTTTACGCCTTGATCGCGGGCCAGGCGTCTGAGCAGCGATTCGGCCTCGGGCCGCAGCACATCGTCCGTGGGAATCGCGCCAATGTGCATCCGTAGCTGCTCTTCCCGCCCCAGGTCCGCATACATGATGGCAGCCAGCAAGTGCAGATCGGAGCGATCCTGCGCTTGCAACCCGCGTTGAATCTGCTCCAAGGCAACAAAGGCAGCCCCGTGGGCCGCTGATTCCTGCGCTTTCCGAAAGTAGTAGGTAGCCTTGAATTCTGCCGTGACCAGAGCCGCCAAATCGCCATGGCAATGACGACACTGGTGAAACTCCGGCGTAACAGCGGCTTCCATGCCGCAATGGACACAGGTCACCTGCATGCGCTTTTCATCCTGGGATGCGACGGTGTAGGCCTCTTTGGGACGCAACATGCGGCCGCGCCGATTTTATCACAAGGAGTTCGCTTCCCCGACAGCTCCTTCGGCATGTATCCGGCCCCCTGAGGCAGTCGATGCCGCGCGCGGGCCGGGGCAGAAACCCGGGATCCCGTAGATAGTAATATCCGTGCCGACCCTCTGGCCATCACACCGGTGTGGGGCCGCGGGAAATCCTGCGGCTTCGTCTACACAATGCAGCAGACGGCGCGGCTACCGCTTGACAATGGCTTTGGCCAAGGCCTCAAGGACTCCCTCGTTGTCCAGATTGGAAGTGTCGCCCACCGGACGATCCAGATAGATATCCTGGAGCAGTCTGCGCATCAGTTTGCTGCTCCGGGTCTTGGGCAGCTGGGGCACGAACAACAGGTCGGCGGGACGGAGGGGTTTCCCCATTTGCGCGGCCACGGCGTCCAGCAGGGCCTCTTTCAGCGCGGCGGTACCGGTGGCCCCGGCCTGCAATACACAGAAGCACACGGCCTTTTGCCCCTTGACCGGATCCGGGACCGCAATGGCAGCGGCTTCCAGCACGGCGGGTTGCCCGACCAGCACTTCCTCGTATTCGCCAGGACCCACCCGTTTGTCGGCAATCTTCATGGTGTCGTCGGAACGGCCCAGCACATACCAGTAGCCGTCGGTGTCCCGCAGGGCCAAGTCCCCCTGTTTCCAAAGATGGGGCCAATCGGCCCAGTAGGTAGCCATGTACCGGTTCTCGGTATCCTGCCAGAAGCCCCGGGCCATGCCAATCCAGGGCTGGCGCACCACAAATTCGCCGATTTCATCCACCAGACTGCTCCCGGCTGCATCCACCACATCCCCGAACATGCCCGGCAGGGTCATGTTGAAGGAACAGGGTTTGAGCCCGCGCATATACGTGCAGCCCACGATGCCGCCGCTGACTTCGGTACCGCCAGTGTAATTGAAAATGGGTTTGCGTCCTTCCAGGACATGCCGAAAGATCCACATCCAGGCACTGGTATCCCATGGACTGCCCGCAGAGCCTATGGCGCGCAAAGCGGAGAGGTCATGGCCTTCCAGCCATGCCGGCCCGTGACCCTGCACAAGGCGGGCCACGGTGGGCGCAATGCCCAGCAGGGTCACGCCATGCCGGGCACACAGGTCCCACAGTCGATCCGCCTGGGGAAACACCGGGGCGCCATCGTACAACACCATGCGCCCGCCCAGCAGCAAGGTGCCCAGAATCATCCAGGGCCCCATCATCCAGCCCAAATCCGTATACCAGAACACGGTGTCCTCGAAGCCCACATCAAAGCCGTGCGCCATATCCTGGGCCGCTTTCAGCGGAAAGCCGCAGTGGGCATGCACAATGCCTTTGGGCGGGCCCGTAGTGCCGCTGGTATAGATGATCATGCAGGGATCGTCTGCGGCCGTATCCGCGGATGACGCGGTGTCCGGCTGGGCACTGCGCAGGCTCTGCCACTGATGCAGTGCCACAGTGGGAGCCACGGCCACATCTTCCTCCTGGGCGGCATCCAGCAGAATATGGGCCAGGGAAGGCACCAGGGCGGAAATCTCCGCCACGACCGGTCGCAGGTCCACCGGTTTGCCGTTGCGCTGGAACTCGGCCGCCACGATCAAGCCCTTGGCGCGTCCCGCCTTGAGGCGGGACGCCAGGGCGGCGGTGCCAAAGCCACTGAAGAGCGGCAGGACAATGCCGCCCAGCTTGAGGACAGCCAGCAAGGCCACCACAATCTCGGCGGTCATGGGCAGGCAGATGCCAATCACATCCCCCACACCCAGTCCCACCTGGCGCAGGGCATTGGTACCCTGGCATACCTGGGCCTGCAACTCGGCATAGGTCAGGCGTTGCATACGGCCGTCTTCCCGCTCGGCGACTACCGCGGTCTTGGCGGCGGGATCGAAATGATCCCCGCGCTGCCACTTGTCCAGACAGTTCTGCACCACATTCATGCGCCCGTCCACGCACCATCGCGGCCGCTGGATACCGGTGGAGGTATCCAGCACTTGCGTGTAGGGCACGGCAAATTCGATCTCCAGATCGGCCAGGACCTCGTTCCAGAACCAGGCCGGGTCGCCGTGGGCCCGCGCTTCCAGTGCCTCCAGAGTCGAGAAGCCCAATTTGGCGCAGAAGCGCGCCAGACGGCACTGGGTTCTCTGTGCCGGTGTGGGCTCCCACACCACCGGCTGATCGAAGGGAAAACCCCGGGGCAGCGATGTCATTCCAGCGGACCTGATACCACGCCCGCCATGTCCGGGAGCGGCCCGAAAGTGGGCATCGCGGTCAATCCCCCATCCGCAACGCGCGCCATGTAATACCGGTATCTTTCGGCGGCCACGGGGTTGCGCAGCAAAATGAGTGCCACATGGCTCGGCTGCAATGGTTGCCATTGCAGCTTCATGTTGACCTGTTCGGGTCTGTGATGTCCTTTGCGCTGGTTGCACCGCTGGCAGGCGGTGATCAGGTTGGACCAGGAATGTGTCCCGCCTTGGGAGCGCGGAATCACGTGATCGATGGTCATGTGGTGGCGGCTGGCCGCCTGCCCACAGTAGCCGCATCGGTGCCCGTCCCGCAGCATGACCGCATTGCGCGTGGGCGGCGCGGAGCGCGCCGGCACGAGGACAAAGTAACTGAGGCGGATAATGAGCGGCAATGGCCATCTCTTGCCCACGCCGCGAATAACCCGCCGCTGGGCGCATTCCACCAGCTCGGCTTTGCTCTGCATGAGCAAAACCACGGCCCGTCGCACCGGAATCAGGCTCAAGGGTTCATAGCTGGCATTCAATACCAGCACTCGCCGGGAGGCAGCATCTGCAGTTGGCTTCCCTTCCGCTTCAGGAAGGACGGTGGGAGGCAGATTTCCGCTTTTGATTCGCTCCTGAACCTGCAGTCCGGGTTCCCCTCAGCAGATAGGATACCCGATTGGGGCCCCATCAGGGGAATAGGGCGCAGCGCGTGGGCCCCACCCGAAATTTGGAATCCGGGTTTCTACCGGGCAGGATCACCGAAACCCGGTTTGTCCCATGCCCGGCCCCACCCGGGTCCAACACCAGTGCACAGTCCAGCCCACCCGCCCAAGCCACAATCCGTTGTTCCCGATCAGTGTCACGTCCGCGCACCGCCTGTCATGGCAGCCCGCCACACGGACCGGGGAGAGTCGGCCTCTGGTGTCGTGTCCTGATGTGCGATCCAGACCAGCGGACACGAAACCGGTGCCCGGGCATATCGCCCTTGACCGCCAATCGGTCCGATCGGGGCGGTGACAACCGGCATAATCAAGGACAACGCCCCAAACTGCGGTGTTTTTGTTAGGCCGGTGCCAGGCAAGGCCACGGTTGATCCGGGCCGGCGGCCTTCCTGGTGGACGCCGGGACGGCCGAGATCCTGATGGACAGATCGGGCCGGTGGTGGCGGGTTGGTCCTGGATTCCGGCGATCCTGCCCCAATGCAGCCTCACGGTCCGCTATCGCGCAGGCAGTCCACCGGCGCACGTGAGACCCTAGCCAAAGCCTTCCGGACAAAGTGTCATATGTCAAGTCAAGCAGCAGCACCGCACACAGAACTTTCCGCCCTGGGCAATGCATTCCGGTTGCTGCGACATCTGCTGCGCGGCAGACGCCGCGTGTACATTGTGCTGTGCATTCTCGCCGGCGGGTTGTTTAGTGTCGCAACGGTGGTGGCGCCTTTGCTCATTCGCCGCGTCATCGGTTTGATCGAAGCCGGGACAGCGACTCAAGACGACATCACTCCCGTCGTGCTGTGGTTTGTCGCCATCTATCTGTTGCGAGGCCTGGGACGCTATGCTTACGGGTATCTTTCCCATGTGGTGGCCTATCAGGTATTGCACGACCTCATGACGCGCACCTATCGGCATCTGCAGACGCTTAGCCACAAGTTCTTTGACGAGCAGCAAACCGGCGCCCTGCTCTCGCGCAGTATCGGCGATGTCGAAGCAATCGAGGACTTCGTTGCGCATGGCATTCCCGAAATCACGTTGGCCCTCGCGGGGCCTCTGATCATGTCCCTCATTCTGTTTTCCGTCGATCCCCTGCTGACCCTGCTGGCCTTGTTGCCCTTGCCGCTGGCTTCCCTTCTGATCTACCGGCAAGGCGGCCGCATCCGGCGCTTCTGGCGCACAGTGCGCAGCGGCCTGGCAGAAGTCGTCGCGCAGATTCAAGACAACCTGAGCGGCATCACCGAGATCAAGCTGTTCAACCAGGAAACTGTGCAGGCCGCGCACGTCGCGGCGCGCAGTCGGAATTTCCGGGATGCCTCCGTGACCGCCATGAAGGTCTCGATGATTCCCGGCAGTGTCATTGAACTGGCCGGGGGGCTGGGGCTCATTCTCATTGCCTGGGCAGGCGGCACGCGCGCCATCGCGGGCGATTTGTCATTGGCCAACCTGTTTCTCTTTGTCTCCTATATTTCCTTCATTTATGTGCCGTTCCTCCACATCGCGGAAACCGGGGACAAGCTTTCCAAAGCTGTGGTCGGTCTCGAACGCATGGGGGAATTGCTGCAAGTGGAACCGGATATCCGCAGTCCGGCCACGGCCGCCTACCCTGACACAGTGGCCGCGGGACATCCCTGGACCGTGGAATTCGTGGATGTGGCCTTCGCCTACCATACGGAGATCCCGGCGCTGTGCCACGTCTCTTTCCACATTGCACCAGGGCAGGTGGTAGCCTTGGTCGGCCCTACGGGGGCAGGCAAGTCCACAGTCTGCCGCCTCATCCCGCGGCTCTACGATGTGGATGACGGGCAGGTCCTGGTGGCCGGCGCGGATGTGCGGGAATGGGGACTGGAGTCGCTGCGGGACAGTGTTTCCATAGTGCGGCAAGAGATCTTTCTTTTCCACGGCACCATTCGCCAGAACCTGTTGGCCGGACAGCCGACGGCCCGGGAAGCAGAGTTGCTGACTGCGCTGGAACGCGCACACGCCATGGAATTCATCCAGGACATGCCGCAGGGGCTTGACACTGTGATTGGCGAGCGCGGCATCCGGCTGTCCGGGGGCCAGCGGCAGCGTCTCGCCATTGCCCGGGCCCTGCTCAAGGACGCCCCCATCCTCATTCTGGATGAAGCCACTTCCAGTGTGGACACCGTGACCGAACATCAGATTCAAGCGGCGCTCCAGTCCCTGACCCGGGAACGCACCACCCTGGTTATCGCTCACCGCCTATCCACGATTCGGCATGCGGATCAAGTGCTTTACATGGAGGCAGGGCAAATCCGTGAGGTCGGGACTTTCGACCAACTGGTGGCCCAGAGCGGCCCTTTCGCGCGCATGGTGGAAGCCCAGTCCCTGCTCCTGGGGATTTGAACCTCCGATTCGCACAGTCCACCCAAGGCAGAAACCTGACCATGGCTGACAAGGGACAGGGAGGGTACAGCCTGGCATTGATTTGAGACAGCCATGCGCACGCGGCGAGTCAGGGTCCCGCAGGGCCGCCACTCTGCGCCTTCACAAATCCGATGTCCCAATCTCCTGCCATTGCCAATCTGTGGCCTGTCGGGCGCGACTGTCAAAGCACACACCCAGACCAATGATCGGCTTGTGCAAGGACAGGTACGGCAGATGGTAACCGCGGTCTGCAATCTGTGCCAAGGCCGAAGCTGCCGATGCATCCATCTTGTATTCCAGAATGACGATCTCGTGTTCCAGTTCCACCATGGTGTCCAGGCGGGCGCGATGGGTACTGCGTTCCGATTCGGTTCTGTATCCCATGAGCACAAAAACCATGTGCAGCAGCATCTGAAAATACTGTTCCTGGCCTGCTTGCACTTCATACGGAATGCACCGCAGCAGATCGTTGAAGCGCCGGAAAAAGGCATCGAAGTCTCGTCCGTGGATTGCCTGGGTCAAGGACGTCAACGCCGAGTTTGCTGCCAGTGGAGTCGGGACGTATTCCTCCAGCAAGGCTTCATAGAAGGTCTGTTCCACTTCCCCGTTCGGGAAGGCAGTGACGGGAGCGCGATCCGGGGTTCCCTGGTCCAGGGTCAGATATCCCGTCTGATACAGGGCCACCAGAAGATTGGGTTTGGCCAGGTTATAGACGGCCGTGGCGACGCGTCCCGCATCCTGACCAATCAGGTCCTGCAGTCCCACCTGCTGCTGGACCAACATACGCGTCAGAAAAGTCGGCGTGCCAGATTCCGCCCAGTAGTTGGCCAGCCTGTGGTCCTGGAGACAGTGAAGCGTGGAATAGGGATTGTAGACTCGGCTTCCGCCTGCGGCGAAGAGATAGCCATCATAGAGATGCCGCATGCGCTGGCGCAGTGTCCGTTCGTCCAGAGACAACGCCTGTGCCATATGCCGTACATGGGGGTCGAGGAACCTGTATAACTCGGCTTCGGTAAAACCTACCAGATCGCTGCACAAAGGGAGTGACGAGACATCGCGCAGATTGTTGAGACCGGAGAAAACGCTGGTACGGGCAAACCGGGTCACACCGGTCAGCAAAACGAACCGGAGATCGGGGGCATGGACCTTGAGTACTCCATAGAAATCGCGCAGCACCTGTCTCATCCGGACCAATTCATCCTGATTCTCAATGTGCCGCAGCACAGGGGCATCGTACTCATCAATCAGGACGGCTACACCGCGTTCCACGGCCATCTTCTCCACCAAGTCAGACAGCATTTCCCCCGGGCTCATGTCAGGATCCGGGGCCAACAAGCCTTGGCGGCGATACAAACGCTGCAGGCGGCGCCGCAGCGAGCCTGTGAAACTCCGGGCATTCTCCAGCGCCAAGGTCGTCATATCCCACCGTATGACAGGGTGAGAAATCCAATTCCAGGGACTGTCTTCGCTATCCGCAATCCAGGTGCCGGCAAACAGTCTTTGTTCACCGCGGAAAAGCGCTTCCAGCGTGGACACCAGCAGCGTTTTGCCAAATCGCCGGGGACGGGCCAGAAACACATATTTGTTTTCGGGTCCCAGGAGCGATGCGATCTGGCGGGTCTTGTCTACATAGAGCAGGCCATCCTCCCGGAGCGACTTGAAATCCCCCACGGTCAAAGGCAATGGTTGCTTCCGGTCAGTGAGATTCATGCTTCATATTGTCCCCGCACGGGATCTCCGCCTGGAGAACTGCATCGGGGCCCGCTGGAATTCCTGCCTGTCAAGGGCAATACTGTCTTTGGGCTGTCCAACCCCTCCAGTTTCACGGAAGTGAGGCACTTTCCGCCATCTGTACGCTCGTATCCGGCAGGTCGCGCATTGCCGAGCCCGATTCGCGCTCGGGGACCCGCTCCAGCATGGAAAATATTGCGTGGTGGACAAGGCGGGATCCCGGGGCGCACAAGGAAGATATTCCGGTGCATGATAAATAATATCGGAAATTATATATCTAACTATTGGTGCCAGTGGCCGCCCAGAGACTGAACGGCGCGATGGAGAGCCGGACCCTCCCGTGGTCATCCGGCGGCAGGCCGTGCCACTGGGCCAGGCGGTTGCCCGCGGCCCCCAGCTACCCCAAATGCGCCTGGAAGCAGTCCCTGACGCGATGCCGTAGCTACTTGATACGGCAGACACCGGTGCGCAGGACCAGCACGGTCTCGATCAGCATGCGGTCGTGCCACGCTCCCCGCCGGCCCAGCTGGAGATTGGGGAGGATCGCCGGCGGCGCGGTGGAAGCCCGTGTCACCCTCGAGCCGTCACACTGCGCGCTGAGAGGATGGAACGTGGTGTCATGGACATGGGCGGTGGCGCAGTCCCCGTCGGCCACCCAGGCCGAATGGATCCCGCACTCGGCAGAGCTGGCCGCCCACGATTCCGCGCCGGTGGGACCGTCCCTGCTGGCCGATTTGGGCCAGACTGCACCCGGACCAGATGGAGCAGCTCGAGCCCGTAGCTGTCGGCAACACCCCGCCGTGACAACCTCCACGAGGGCCCTGAGAGCCCGCCTCGCGGGTAGCTCCAACACACACAGCGTGGGGAGGATCCTCTATCGGCCTCCGGGACGGGGGCCCCTGCACGGTGAGAGGCGTGCTTACGGGAGATCTCACAGACCCGTGAACAGGATATGCGCGCGTTTGCTGCTTAGGTATACCAAGTCCCAAAGAGATTCTGCATGAGTCTGTGCGCCCAGAGAATTCTCTGGGCGCTTCTTAAGCGTCTGCCGCGCTTGTGCTACCATGCAGATAATCTTCTCGGGCTTTGGCACAAGACACCCAATTCACATGCATTGAATCTTGCCTGGCAATTGAGTTCCCAAGAGGTCAGGTCCGTATTTGCCGCGGTCGCTCTGTCTGACTGCATCGTCAACATTCTCAGGGAGAAGAGATATGCCTGAATTCAAGTTGTCGCGACGTCATTTTCTCACGATGGCAGGCACGTCGGCCGCGGTCGTGGCGGTGGCTGCCTGCGCCCCCACGGTCCCGGGGACTGAAGACAGCGGCCCCACGGTAGAGGTCCGCACCGTATCCCATTATGCCCAGGGTCTGACCCCCCGCGAGAGACTGGAGACCGACCGGTGGGATCCACCCCGCGCGCTCTGGGATCTGGAAGCCGCCTACAAAGAGACCCATCCCGATGTCGACTTGGAATTCGTGGAATCGGTTTCTTCAGGATATGACGAATGGATGGTGACCCAGCTGACCGCCGGTACGGCACCGGAGATTCTCTGGTACCAGCGTGGCTGGATTGCCCGGGATTACGAGAAAAACTGGTTCAACAACCTGGACCCGTATCTGTCGCAACCCAATCCCTATGTGGAAGGGTACGACAGTTGGCAAGACACGTTTCAGGGCCCTGTGATCGCCAGTGGCACGGCCCCCGATGGCCACATTTACCTGATCACCGGCGACATTGTGGGTACCGGCTTCTTTTACAACAAGACCCGCTTCGATGAAGTCGGGGTCTCCGTGCCCGATATTTGGGCAGACTATCTCGGGGTCCAGCAGGCGCTGACAGATGCCGGCACCACCCCGTTCTCCGTCAGCTACCACCTCCAGGGCGGTACCCCCTTGTACGGCAGCTGGACCACGCGGGTCTTCCAGGATGTCCTGTATGACCATAAAATGACCCAGATTTCGGGCGGCACTCCAGTGTCGCGCACCTGGAAACCCGGCGAAGGGCTGCAACCCCCGGCCATGGTACGAGCCATTCGCGACGGCAACTATGCTGCCACCGACCCGGAATGGCTGGAGATGCTGCGGCTGATGAAAGAGTGGTCCGCCTATTATCCGGACGGCTTCTGGGCGCTGCCCTCGGAGGATGTCTTCCGGTTGTGGGCCGAGGGCGAGGCCGCCGTGGCCTGGCTCGGCAGCTGGATGAACAAGCCGGTGCGCAACGACCCGCTGATCGACTTTGAATGGGGCATCTTTCCCAAGATGCCCACGGTCACGACCGAGACCTCCCCGTATGGCGGACTGGGCTTCCCGGCCATGGCCGGGGTCGGCGGCGTCTTTCAATACATCACCACCACAGTGGCTCAGGAACGGGGCACGTTGGACGATACCGTCGACTGGTTGCGCTTCCTGACGGCACCCCCCAATCTCATCACAGCCCTCAACGATCACGGGGGGTTTGCCCCCGGCGTCAAGGACACTGCCGGGGCGGATCCCACCCTGGCGGTGTATACCGACATGTTGGTCAACTTCGGGGCCGAGCGGATTGAGCCTTTCGACAGCATGCTGACCCGCGAATTCGTCGACGCCATGTGGCGCAACCTGCAGCAGTTCATGGCGGGCGAACTCAGTGACGAGGAAATGTCCACTACCATGCAGCGCGAAATGGAACTGGCGGCGCAGCAGCTCCTGAACGAACACCCCGATTGGGGCGAAGCCTAATCCGGTTTTGTATCGGAGCACCGCCGGCCGGCGGTGCTCCGGCTCCCCCTCCCTCCCCCAACCCTATGGCAGAAACGCTGGTCGCCCCTCTGGAGACAAAGACAAAGTCGGTGGCTGCGCCATCCCTGGTGGCGCGCATCTGGCAATACCGCATTGTCTATCTGTGGCTGGTCCCCACCTTCCTGCTGCTCTTCATCTTCAACTATTACCCGGCCGCCTCGGCCCTGTACCACAGTCTCTTCCAGTGGAACGGTGCCAACGTCAAGATTTGGGTCGGCAGCAGCAATTTTGTGGAAATGTGGTACGACAGCCTGTGGTGGGAATCATTTGGCAATCTGATGATCCTGACCGTGGCCCTGGTCGGTATCAACCTGACTTTCCCGCTGGGAGCCGCGGCCCTGGTGTTTCATCTGTGGAATCTCCGCATGGCCTATTTCTACCGGGTCCTGCTGGTGGTGCCGATGGTGGTGCCCGGTCTGGTCACGCTCATGATCTGGAAGTTTATCTACAGCCCCAACATCGGGCTGCTCAATCAGACCCTGGAGCTCCTGGGGCTTGAGGTCCTGCAGCGGTTCTGGCTCGGGGACTTCAGTCTGGCCCTGTACGCCATCATATTCGTGGGCTTCCCGTGGGTGGCCGGCATTGGCACCCTCATTTACCTGGCCGGCTTTCAGGCCATTCCCACCGAGCTGCTGGATTCGGCGGTGATCGACGGCGCGTCGGTCCGCCAGCGGTTCCTGTTTGTCGAACTGCCCCTGATCCTGGCACAGATCAAGCTGGTGGTCATTTTGACGGTGATTGCCGCGTTTCAGAATTTCACCATCGTGCTGGTGATGACTGCCGGGGGACCGGGGACCAAGACCCTGGTCCCGGGTCTGCATCTGTACAAGACAGCCATGGCCTACAACCGCATGGGTTATGCCTGCGCCATCGGGACCGTGCTGTTTGCCCTGACGCTGGTCCTGACCTACCTGAATCACCGGTATTTGAGATCGAGTGTAGAGTTCAGTGGTTCCTAATCCCGCCCTGGTCACCGGGCGCCAGCGCACGGTGCGCCATGATTTGCCCATCCACATCGTGCTGGCGTTGCTGGCCGTGGTGACCTTTTTCCCCTTTGTCTTCCTCCTGATTTCGTCTTTCCGGCCCACGGTCGATTTTACCCACACCTTTTGGGGCTTTCCCCAGGTACCCGAGTGGGCCAATTACCGCGATGCCTGGACGGTCATCAGCCCGTACATGCTGAACAGCCTGATTGTCTCCGGGGTATCCACGGCCGGGGTGCTGGGGATCGCCAGCGTGTCCGCCTTCGTGTTTGCGCGCTTTCGTTTTCCCGGTCGCGAGATGCTGTTCATGGCCATTCTGGCCCTGCTCATGATTCCCTCGATCCTGACCTTGATTCCGGCGTTCCTGCTGATCAAGGAACTGAACCTGATCAATACGTACTGGGCCTTGATCCTGCCCTATATCGCCGGTGGCCAGGTGTTTGCCATTTTCATCCTGCGCAGTTTCATCGCCTCGTTGCCCGAGGAACTGTTTGAGGCCTCCCGGTTGGACGGTGCTTCCACGTTCCAGATGTTCTGGCATATTGCCCTACCGCTGTCCACGCCCATGCTGATTACCGTGGCCATCATGAACGTGCTGGCGACCTGGAACGACTATATCTGGCCGCTGGTCACGATTCCCAGTCAGAAACTCTGGACCATTTCCCTGGGCATCGTCAGCTTCGGAAGTCAGTATGGCGGTCTGGAGCGCTGGGGGCCCATGTTTGCCGGCTACGTAATCGCGTCCGTGCCCCTCATTATTCTGTTTACCTTGACCATGCGGTACTTCATCGCAGGCCTCACTTCGGGGGCCCTCAAGGCCTGATCCCCGGTTCCTGCTGCTCCGCGGTGCCCGCTCCGGACACTGCGGCAGACCGTGCATTGGCTATTTGGCTTGGCCTATCTGGCATTTCGCCGCCTTTTCCACGACAAACTGCTCTACGCAGTGCTGTTGTCGGGGTGGATCGCGGTCACGGCCCTGGTGACGGCCGTGCCCACCTATGTCGATGCGGTGCACCAACGCCTGCTGCGTCTTGAACTGCAAACCGAGGCCCATGCCCGCAGACCGGCATTCGGATTTCTCTTCCTGTCCCTGGACTCCGCATCAAGCCCCGTGCAGCTGGGGGGAGACCGCGCACGCCGGTCCGGGTACCAGGTCCTGGCGCCGTATTTGAAAACCGGCTTCCCCGCGGACTTGCAACTGCCGGTCAAGACGCAGATGCACTACGGCAAAAGCGATCTCTTTCAGTTGTTCCCGCTGGGGCCCGGGACCTATGGCCGCGGCGACGCGCCCCTGCAGCACGTGAATGTCGGCTTTATCTCCGACCTGGAGACGGAAATCGTGCTGAGCGAGGGTCATATGCCCGCGGGGTCCACATCATTCGCAGATCCTCTGGCCGTATTGGTCCACAGGGCGCTGGCCAATCGCCTGGGCCTGCAAACGGGGGAAACCTTTGTGCTCTACCGGGCCGCCAGTCCCGATCCCCGTACCGGTGAACGGGCCATTGCCGTTCCCATTCACATATCCGGCATCTGGGACGCCCGGGATCCCGCGTCGCCCTTCTGGTACATCGCGCCCTCGGCCTTTGAGAATACGGTGCTGACGACTGAAGCGCTCTATCGACAGACCGCCAGTGCGCGCATTCCCCGTCCCTTCTTTGAATTGGGCTGGTATGCCGCGCTGGACGGCAGCACCGTCCGAGCCGACACTGTGCCGGAACTCTTGTATCGCATGGCCGTGGTCAAGACCCAGGTACAGCAGAGACTGCCCGGCACCAACCTGATTCTGTCACCCGAGAACGCTCTGCTGCGCTATCAACAGCAGGTCGCGCGACAGTCTCCCGTGCTGCTGGTCCTGGGTCTGCCCGTGTTGGGATTGCTGCTGCTCTTCGTCATCATCTCCGCCCAGAGTCTGGTGGCCCGCCAGCAGATGGAAATCGCCACCCTGCGCAGCCGCGGCGGCTCGGTCCTCTGGGTGCTGGGCACCTACGCCGTGCCAGGGTGCCTGTTCTCGCTGATCAGTCTGCTCGTGGGCCTCCCGGGGAGCATTCTGGCCGCCGAGCTCATGGTCCCGGCATCCCAGTGGCTGCTCGGCAGTGCGCGTGAACTGCCCGGTCTGGATCTGGCTCCCACCGTGACGCGCGACAGTCTGCTGTACGCGGGCGCGGCCGTGATCCTGGTCAATGCTGCCACTCTGCTGCCGATACTGCGTTATGTAAATGCCACTGTCGTGACTGCCGAGAGACACCTGTCACGCGCATCTGCGTCAAGGCACCCGGGCACGGTGGCGCTGGACATCCTGGTGGCCTGTGCCGGACTATATGGCGGGTATCTCTTGCATACTCAAGGGTACTTCGCGCTGCCGCCACAATTCCAGAGTGCTGAACTCTCCGAGAATCCCCTGCTGTTTCTGACACCGTGTCTCTGGCTTTGGAGCGGAGGGCGACTGGCCGCGTGGGGGTTTCCCTGGCTGTGCCGATGGCTTGATCGTCCGGTCCAGATCCTGCCAGGTACGGCGGTCCTGATGGCGATCCGGAATCTGGCCCGCCAGTCGTATCAGCACCAAGCGCTCCTGCTGCTATTGCTCCTGACTGCGGGATTGGGAGCTTTTGTCACTTCCGTGATCCACACCCTGGACGACAACCTGCAGGATAGGGCACTGTACGAGGTCGGTTCGACCCTCGCGGTGGTAGAGCGCGCCAAGCGATTTCAGACCGCGGTCACTGGCACCGGGACTCCCAGCGGATGGGCGATTCCGCCTTTCGAGGCGCATTTGGGCATCCAAGGCGTGCAGACCGCGGCCCGGGTCGGGCGGTTTCCCGTGAATGTCAGCATCGGGACCCGCAGCTATGACGCCCACCTGTATGGCATTGACCGGGCGGACTGGCTGCACACGGGATACTTCCGGCCTGACTTCGCCACCCGGCCGCTCGGAGCTTTGATGAACGAACTGGCGTTGTCCGCGGATGGTGTGCTCGTGCCGGTCCACTTGCTCGACACCAGCGGTTTGGCCCTCGGCGACTCTCTGGAACTGCGGGGTTTGGTGGCCGGCAGCGGGGTCTCGATACCATTTCGGATTGTGGGTGCCTTGAAATACTTCCCGACAGCCTTTCCGCCCGCCGATCTGTTTGTGGTCGGCAATCTTGACTACATCTTTCAGGAGGTGGGGGGCGCGCTGCCCTATCATGTCTGGCTGCGCGTTGACGCCGACGTGCGCGGAGAAGCCGTACAGGACGCGTTGGAAGCCCAGTCCATAGAGGTGATGCGCCTAGAAGATGCGCGCGTGCGCCTGGCGGAGTGGAGAACCGATCCGGCGCGCCTGGGCATGTCGGGATTTCTCGTGCTGGGTCTGGGCATTGCCTTCCTGCTGAGCGTATTGGCCCTGGCGGTACATGCAGTACTGACCTTGCAGCGCAGACGCATCCAGTTGACCATTTTGCGGGCCATGGGTTGGACGCGCCGCCAGGCCGGCGCCAGTCTGGTCCTGGAGCAACTGCTCCTGGCCCTGCTGGGCATCGGGGGCGGCACTCTGCTGGGATTTGGCATTAGCCACCTCTTCGTGCCTTTTTTGCAGGGGGGGCTGACCGCTGAGGAAAGAATTCCCCCCTTTATCGTCCGCATCTCCTGGGATGAGCCCTTGATAGCATCCAGCATGCTGCTGACCGGGATAGGCTTCATCACGATTGTCCTGAACGTTATATTGGCCCGCACGCGCATGTATGAAGTTCTGAAGCTGGGCGAATTCCACGGCTAATCCAATGGACAATCTGTAACGCACATAGGGTACCCATGTGGGTGGGCCGCGACAGTCTCGTCAGGGTCCGCCCGCCATGCAGAGTCACAGGTCGTATATTGGTGATGGAGGCCGCCAGAAACACGGGATGGTCTCCTCCAGGTTTGATCGATGTGAGTTATGGACAAGACGGAGGCTCCGGGAGATCCTGTCGCAGTTTGCGAGAGGGTTTGGGAGCTGATCGGCCATGCCCCGACCGCAGGTCCCTCCAGAAATTTGCCGGGCTCCGATGGCGCGTGTGCTCCACGGGCGAGATGTTTTCCGCAGGGCGTGGACCGCCTCTCCGCGAGCCCGCTGTAGGCACAGGGGCAATCACGAGTCGGCTCGCCCGAGGAGTTTGGGCTGCATGTAGACCCGGCTGCAGGTCAGGTAGCGAAGGCCTTTGAGCCTACAGCTCGTCCCCCCATTGTTTCCACAGGGCCCGGGTCCGCGGCGGGCCGGACTGGCGGTTGTCCCATGGCCCGGCACAAAGATGAACACCACCCGTTCGCCCTGCGCGTGGACACTCAGGGACAGGGAAACCCAAGCACCCGTCCAGAGGGGTCTGGTCCCCGCAGGGCGAGGCTGAGGAAGACCCGGGAGTGCTGGCTGGATACGTCAATGGTGACAGACTGCCAAGGAGCCTGAGTCGATGCCGTCCAGACTGGTGCAGGGATCACCGACACGGGGCAGAGAGAACTACCGCGGCACCAAAATCCACGGTATCAAGGCCACACAGCGGGCATAACGGGACAGACCGGGAAAGGCCGACCGCAGACAGGATAGGACATACCCTGTGTTGGAATTCTGGCAGTCCCGGAAATGACTCTGGGGGGAATGCATCAGGAACGTCATAATCTCGCGGGAGGACGGACCAAGGGCCTATTGCCACACCCGAAGCCTGACCTCAAGTTGCTGTCGCAGCCAGGCCGGCTCACACGGCGGCAGAAATCGTCGACAGCAGCACAGAGAGGGTAGACTCATGGGCAACTCTGGAGTTTGTTCAGATGTCCCAAGACACCCCTTGGGATACCCAAGGTATCCTCTCTTGACAATAACTCACGTCAATGAGAGGGAGAGAGAAATTTCGCATACTCCCTTGAGATCCATGGAAAACTATGCCCAGGTTTGAACAAAGACAAATAATCATGGTTCTGTTCCTCGCGACCTCCGCGATAGACAGTCAGGTTCTTGGCTGGACCATATATGATGGAACCGGCCAGACTTATCCCACTACGGGCGACAGCGATACACCGCCCTATAATACCGGCTTGGAAGCAATGCAAGATGGTTGGCGTGTCATACAGTTTCCGCAACTGATTCCGCCCTACAAGGATATGGAATACACCACGTCTTTCGTCAAGTTCGAGTATGTTTTTGAAAAACTGGTAACCATAGAGTCAGAGTCGCCATGACCACCACAGAAACCCGCCATCTCTTGCTGACTACGAATCAGATGGCTTCGTTCGCAGCGCGTGGATTTCTGCGTTTTGACAAGCTGGTGCCGCAGACCATCAACCGGCAAGTATTGACTGCCTTTGAGAGCAAGAGGACAGCCAGACCGGACGCGGGCATACCCTTGTCGCAGGCCTATCCCGCAGATTCCCCCTTGGGTGCCCTGATGCGGTTGCCTGCGATCCAGGGCATTGTGCATAGCCTGGTCGGCCCCGACCCTCTTTTTGACCATCATGCCGTACATATTCGCAATCCCCATGAGGGCAAGGCACAGGGCTTGCACGGTGACAGCATCATCGATACGCGCGAACACTTTGACATCCAACTCATGTACTTTCCGCATGACATTCCCATTGACATGGGGGGCACCCTGTTGTTGCCCGGCAGCCAGTTCCGGCGCATCAATGAATCGGACATCGCCCGCTATCAAAATTTTTTGGGACAGATCCCCATGGTCTGTGAGGCCGGCACCGTGCTCGCCTTGCATCACGGCATCTGGCACTGCGGGCGCCGCAATCAGACTGACCGCATTCGGTACATGTTCAAGATCAGGCTCAATCCGCGCGTCAGACAATGCCGCCTCTGGAACACCGAAGATCTGGACCAACAAATGAATCTGAAGCCCGTCCTGTCCGCCCCGGCCAAGGAAAGGCAACCGGAATCCCTCTTTACGATACTCGGCAAGCTGGAACCGTGGTATGAGAATGCGGACGGCAGACTGGAGCTGATCAATCGAATTAGATTTTGGCGCTTCCTGACAGGAAACCAGGAGTTCGATATGAATTATTGGCTAACCCGGCTGGAAAACCAACCGGATAACCTGGCTTTTGCTGCCTGAGAGAATGTTAAAAAAAGTGCCGAGCAGAGCATTTTTGCTCAGTGCGGCAGGGGGCAGGCCGCGGTAGCAGACAGGATCGGTACGGCATCGTCGCCGCGGTGACAGCGAGCAGTTCACGCAGCTGCAGCACAAACAGAAGCGTATCCGATCCCATGACACGCATCATATCCGCTGGGCTTTGGTGGACAAGGCGCATACGGATGTGCGGCACATAGTTTATGCAGGGATGCCACCCCAGAGCCACAATCCAATTCCACAGGCGGAGGCTATCCAGCCCCCTCCCTGTGAGCGCAGAGCACATACACCGCCGGCCGCAGGCGACACAGAGGGTCAGTCACGGTCTCTGTGCCTTTACCCAGTGCGCAGGTCAGGTCCTGGTTAACCGTATCCGGGATTTTATGTTGCCGTTCTGCCGGTTACGCAGAATATCCTTGTTAAGGCCTGGGAGATGGGCCTGACCCGGAACACCGTCCAGCGCATCGGGCAGGTCTTTGGCCTGAAGCCCCATTGCATTCGGGACCCCTAAGCTGTTCCCGGATCCGTTCGGCGGGGAGAAGATGCGGGATGTGGTGGATCTCTGCCTCAACCCTCCGGACCAAGCCCTAAGAGGGTATCTGCGTGCCACTTTGATTGCCGTTGCATACGCAGCCTCCGAGACATCCACACGTTGCACGATGCGTTCCAGATCACGCTCAGAGGGAACACATTGATCTCACCGGGATTTCTCGCGGAAAGCGAATTGATCGTAGTACTTCTTGTAGTTGTCTTTGGGGCCAACTCGGTACGACCCAAAACAGAGGTGAGAAAGTACCAAAGAAAATGGCCTATACCCCATTCCGGATGTTTGGGGTGTACAACCAGTAAAGTTACGCCTGCCACAATCCCTGACACATGCGGCGGCACAAGGGCAGCTTGACCCACTCCAGCCCGGGCAGTCACCAGTACATCAAGAAGCAAATGTCTTTCCGTACGGATGTTCCGAGCAACACTGATTGCTCACAGATCCGCAAGGTCGAGCCAATCAACTTGTACATTGCTGCTCTCTACAATATGCAGTACCCAATCGCCGTTTTGGGCAAGTTTGTGTCCGGTGCAAGATACAATGGCAGATTCCGGCACACGCGCTCAGGACGCAACCTGCACCGCCCGCAGCAAGGCCAGGAATACAAAACCGCATGTCACGCTGAAGCCGAAGTTCATGGCCCGGGGATGCGACAGTCTGCTGAGATAGCCATACATGGCCGGCAAGGAGATGACAGCCACGGCGCCGTACAGAAAATGCAGGAAGGGGCGGGGCAAGGTCCAGCCCTCGTTCGCCAGAAGGAAAACGCCGACCAGCACTTCGGACAGCAACAGGATTTCGCAGATCACCACGCCCCCGAGCAAACTGCCGGAGGGTCCCTGCCCGCGCAGACCCTCATACAGGGACCAGAGTCCCACCAGGCCCACAAAGATGAGACAGGCCCGGCTCAGCCCCAGATGGGCTATCAGCATGGCGGGAGCGCGGCTTGATGGCTAGACATTGGACATGGTCTGACCATGCTGCAGGCCGGTACCGGTTTCATCTGCCGCCGCGGGGCCGCGTTGCAGCATTTTGCGCATGCGATGGGTGAAATGGCGCCGGTTCATCAGCACCCGCCGTTGGCACTGCCGACAGGTCATGCCAATGTCTACCCCCACACGGTATACCTCCCAGATATCATTGCCGCAGGCATGAGGCTTGCGCATCTGCACTACATCCCCCACATGGATCTTTTCGAAAATCTTCATGGGGGACATGGCGCGCCTCAGGTCTGTGCAAGGTTGGCCGCGGCCTGCATGATGGCCTGAATGCGCTCGGTCATGGCCGCCGGATCGGGATGCATGTCCTCCTGGAGTCGCGCATTATCGAACATTTGCTCGATGAGCAAATCCAGCAACGGTTCCAGGGGCCGTTCGGCCAGCTCGCGCACCATCCCCTTAATCAGGTCGTGCTCGGGATTGATCTCCAATACCCGCCTGTTTTCCGACACCTCCTGGTTCATCAATGCGTTCATGCGCTCGAAAGTGCGCGTCATCTCCTCGCCCTTGAATACCAGCCGGCAGGCGTTCTGGACCAGCAGTCGGGAAATCTGAATGTCCTCCACCTGGTCGCCGAGCACCTTCTTCATGCGGGCTATCAGCAGCTGCATATTGGGATCTGCAGGCTCCTGGGTCCCCTCTTCAGCTTCCGCCTCAGGTGTCTTCTCCGGCACCTCCACATCCGCGCCATCCACATTGACCAGCTTCTGCCCTTTGTGCTCCATCAGGCTCATGAGTACGTAGGTATCCGCCACCGGGTCGGCAAAATACAGCACTTCAATGTTGTGGGCCTTGAAATAATCCAGGTGGGGGCTGCGTTTGGCGGCATTCAGATCCTGGCCCAGGACATAGTAGATGGACTTTTGGCTGGCAGGCATCCGCTCCACGTACGCGTCCAGCGAGGTCAGGGCGTCTTCGCTCTTGGTGGATTCAAAACGCAGCAGCTCTACCAGGGTATCCCGGCGTTCGAAGTCCATGGACAGACCGCCCTTGATGAACATGCCGTACTCAGCCCAAAAAGCCGCGTACTTTTCCTTGTCCCGCTTGGCCAGTCGGCTCAGTTCCCGCAGCACGCGGCCGGCCAGCGTCTTGCTGATCTGGCCCGTCATGGGGTCCTCCTGAATGGTTTCGCGGGACACATTCAGCGGCAGGTCTTCCGAATCGACCACGCCTTCCACAAACCGCATGTAGTCCGGCAGCATGTCCGTGTTGTTTTTCTGGATCAGAATCTTGCGGGAGTAGAGACGCAACCCCTCATCGCGTGTCGAGTCAAACAGACCCGGGCGCCGTTGCGCCGGCACAAACAGCACGGACCGGATGTCCACCGGTGTGTCGGTCACCAGATGGACATGAAACAGCGCCTCGCTCCCCATCATCATTTGACTGAAGAACTGTGTGTATTCCTCGGCTTTGACCTCGTTGGGATTTTGCCTCCAGAGCGCGACCTGGCGGTTGATTTGGCGTTTTGTGAAGGCCGGTGCCCCGTCCGCGGATTCCGCTTCGGCCGCGGCCCCGTCGGTCTCCGCATCTTCCTCATCGTCGGCAACGGCAGGCTCCACCAGGTAAATCGGGAAGGACACATAGTCCGAATGTGTCTTGACCACCTCCTCCAGCCTCCAGCCGTCCGCGAAGTCTTCCCCTTCCTTGAGCCGGATCTGGATCTCGGTACCCCGGGTCGTCTTGTCCGAAGGCAGGATTTCGTATTCGCTGTCTCCACGGGATATCCAGGTCCACGCCCTGTCCTGGGGGCGCATGGAGCGGCTGGTGACGCGCACTTCCTCGGCCACCATAAAAACGGAGTAGAAGCCCACCCCAAAGCGTCCGATAATCTCCTCCAGATCCGCCTTGTCACCCTGGGCATGGTCCAGGAAGGCCTGGGCCCCGGAATGGGCAATCGTGCCCAGGTTCTCCACCATTTCCTGCCGGTTCATGCCAATGCCCGTGTCCTTGATGGTCAGCGTGCGCGAATCCGCCTCCGGGATCAGATCGATCGCCAATTCGCTGTCCGCGCCCGTTACATTGTCGTTGGTCAGCATCTCGAACTGCACTCGATTCAAAGCATCGGAAGCATTGGAGATCAGTTCCCGCAGGAAAACTGCCCGTTCCGCGTAGAGCGAGTGGGCCAAAATGTCCAGGAGCTGCCTGACCTCGGTCTGGTATTGCCGTTTCTCGGCTTGGGAAGGCTGGGATTCCGCCATTGATTTCGCTCCGTTTCAATACGCCAAAAAACCTGACAGATCAAAACCTGACAGATCGCAGGAAATGGTAGCACAGGAAACGGGGCAAAAATTCCCCGCAATGTTTGTTTTTTTGTTTGTCCTTGACGGCGATCCCGCACCGGTGCCCGAGAGCAGAGGAAGTGCCCGGAATCCGGAGTCAACCCGAACGGCGCAGGAAATACAGGATCAGATTGACGCCAAGAGTCAACAAAACACTGAGCAGGATCATGGTGCCCACGGGTATGTGGAGTCGAAATCCGGGTCGCTCAATCCGGATGTTGCCCGGGATCTGATCCAGGGGCAGCCGGCTCAGGAGGAGCAGGACCAGACCCGCGGCCAGGATGACCAGGGCCACGGCAATCAGAATGCGTCCCAGGAGCGCAAGTGTCGGATCCAGGATATCGACCTCGGCGGGCCCCGGAGGCCTACGGACACCACACCGGGGCACAGATTACGCTACGTCGATGTTCTGCAGCAAATTGTAGACAAACCAGCCGTCCTCGACTCTGAAAATCTCGGGCCGGGCCCGAACCGTATCGCGGGTGATGCCTATGCCATTGGCAAAAGGAGTGAGAGACACCATCTTGCTGTGGCGGATCCGAAAACTGCGGGCCGGGCCGGTGAAGTACACGTGTTTGGTGGTAATGCCCATCAGGCCCGTGTCCACATGCACATATTCTTCCACTTCCACGGGGCGTCCTTTGAAAGCGCTCTGGCGCAGATAAACGCCCCGGGCCACCCGCACGCTGATCCCGGTGCTGCCGCCCCGAAATTCCCGGCGCGTCTTCAGGGTCCGGTATTCCACATTGTCGAAGAGCCAAATCAAGGTCTCGGATTTCATCATCCGGAACGGCACCTGCACATGGGCAAAGCGCGTCGGCAGGATGCCTGCGCGCAAATCCCGCAGGGTCGCGAGCTGGTTCACCTTGTCCCAGATACTGTTTCGTGCCGGATCTCCGGCCTTGATGCCGTACATGCTGCACAGGGTCTGTATCGCGTGTTCCTCTGCATGGGACAAATGGCCGTCTTCCGCCATCCTTTCCATTTCGCCTTCCATACACCGGGCGACCAGGGACTTGAGTGCCGGGGCCTCGATGCGGGCCGCAGCCGCCTGCGCGCGGATGTCGGCCTCCACATCTGCCAGGGTACGGCCGGGATAGGAGACATCGGCCGCAGCGCGGGCCATGCCTTCCTGTACGAGCTCCTCAATGCGCGTCGCGGCCGCCCCGCGGCGATGCTTCAGAACCTGATTCCAGGTCCGATGCCGTTCCGCCTTGATGTCCGGCAGGCCCAAAGCGTCCAATACAGCATCCAGACGCGTCTCTTCCGCCAGGGAAAAACCGCCCTCTTGCAAATCCGCCGTGACACAGTCTGCCCAGGCCTCTTCCAGGACTTGCTTCAGCCTTGCGGCCTTGACGTGATGGTGACGGGCCAGTTCCCGGATCCGGCGCACCCCGGATTCGGCCGACAGGCGGGAGTCAGCCACGATGGCGGTGATCCGATGTACTCCCTGGTCAAACCGCTCTTTGCAGGCCGGGTGGCTGCGCCGCATGAATCCAGCTTGTTCCCCGCAGAACTCGCAGAGGCCCATGCAGTTGCTCCCCGGTATCCTTGTGACTGCGTACCGGCCATCCCGTGCGACAGGGCACGCCCGGCCCGTCATACTGCAATCGGCAAATAGGCAAGAAAAAAGGTACAGAAGGGCAGACTCGAGTCGGGGCGAGAGGATTTGAACCTCCGACCTCTTCAACCCCATTGAAGTGCGCTTCCGGGCTGCGCTACACCCCGACAACACGAGAGCCTGGCACCGGCCAGTACGATACGTGCCCCCTGTACCTGTGGCAATCGTAACCGCTACAGGCCGTTCAGTCAAGTACGGGAGGCCCGGCGGAACCTCCCGCAAGTCGACGTTGCCCCGGGCCCCATTGTTGAGGGGCCCTTTGCCACTGTGCTACTATTCGGAGTCGCCCCGTGTGTGGCGGAGGCAATGTTGCATTTGGAGTTTTTGACCCACGCCAGCACCCTTGCAAAACGGCCCTGACAGGCCTGAGCCAGGTTAGGAGAATGGAATGGCAACCACCAGGCAGATGGACCGCGCGCAGCTGCGCAACACCGTCATGAATCTGTTGCAGGCAGGGGCCCATTTCGGGCATTCCACCCGTCACTGGAACCCCAAGATGGCCCGCTACATCTTTACGGAGCGTGGAGGGCAGCATGTCATTGACCTCGAACAGACGGCAGAAGCCCTGTGGGAAGCCACGGAAGTGGTCAAAGAGGTGGCCGCCCGCGGGGGCAAGGTCATTTTTGTCGGTACCAAGCGCCAGGCGCAGCAGCCCATTCGCGAAGCCGCCCTGGCTTGCAGCATGCCGTATGTCAATATCCGATGGCTGGGTGGCACGCTCACCAACTGGGAGACCATTTCCCAACGCATCAACTATCTCAAAGCCCGGGAAGACCAATACGAGGCCGGGGAATTCGACGCCCTGAACAAGAAGGAACGGCTGGGCATCGAAAAGGAAATCGCCAAGCTGAACCGGCGGCTGGGCGGCATCAAGGACCTGACCGCCCCGCCCGATATGGTGTTCGCGGTGGATACCAACAGCGAAGAGCTGGCCGTCAAGGAGGCCCGGCGCACGGATCTCCCCCTGATGGGCATCGTGGATACCAACTGCGATCCGGGCCCGGTGGACTATGTCATACCCAGCAACGATGACTCGCACCGGCCCATCCGCTACATCACCAGTGTCATCGCCCGCGCCATCCAGGACGGCACCGAGATGCACCTCAAGAATCTGGTTTCCACGGGTCAGGAGGATGAGACCGACATGCAGTATGAAGAGCCGGTCTATGAAATCGACGATCCGGGGGAGGCCGCGGCCGAAGACCTGCTCGGCCCCGGTGTGCTCAAACGCCTGGCCGCAGCCGACGACGACGAAGAGACCGCAGCAGCCGGAGATCCCCCCGGCGAAACCGCAGCATTCTGATTTTCGGCCTCACAGGGCCAGGCATTATCTGGGGGAAGGAATATGGCAACGATTACCGCGGCAATGATCAAGGCACTGCGCGATGCGACCGGCGCCGGCATGCTGGATTGCAAGAACGCGCTGGTCGACAGTGACGGGGATTTCGAACGGGCCACGGACGCCTTGCGGACCAAAGGGCTGGCCGGCGCCGCCAAGAAAGAGGGCCGGGCCGTGCAGGAAGGCATGATCGGCACCTATGTCCATGCCGGCGCCAAAAAGGCCAGCCTGGTGGAAGTCAACTGCGAGACCGACTTCGTGGCGCGCACTGATCAGTTCCAGGCGCTGGCCCGGGATCTGGCCATGCATATTGTGGCGGAGAATCCCCAGTATGTGCGACGGGAGGACGTGCCTGCAGCAGCCATTGAGCGGGAGAAGAACATCTATCGCGATCAGATGCGCAACGAAGGCAAGCCCGAGCCCATCATCGACAGAATCATCACGGGCAAGTTGAACAAGTATTACAGCGAAACCTGCCTGCTCGAACAGTCTTTCATCAAGGATCCGGATCTCACCATCGCGGATCTGATCAAGCAAAATATCGCGACGTTAGGCGAAAACATCGTCGTCAATCGTTTCAGCCGTTTCTCCATAGGCGACTAGGCGTCCGCTGGGATCCGCTTTCCGTGTGGTTGTGTCAGATCGGATACCGTACACGGAGAATCGCCAGACAACGCGGCCCGGCAGGAGCACACGGATGCATGAGCGCGTCGTAATCAAGATAGGGGGCGAAGCCTTTAGCGGCGAAGGCAACCTGGGGATAGACCTGGGGGAAGTCCGCATCATGGCCACCAAGATCAGCGAGGTGCACAGCCTGGGCGTGCAGGTGGGTCTGGTGGTAGGCGCCGGCAATCTTTTTCGCGGCGCGTCCGGCGTGCAGCTGGGCATGTCCAAGGAGGTTACGGCCCACCATATGGGCATGCTGGCTACGGTCATCAACGCCTTGGCCCTGCAAGACGCGCTGGAAACCCTGGATGTACCGGTCCGCGTGATGACGGGCCTCGAAATGCGGGCCGTGGCGGAGCCCTACATCCACAAACGATCGCTGCGTCATCTCGCAAAGGGCCGCGTCGTCATTTTGGGCGGCGGCATGGGCAATCCCTTCTTCACCACGGATACGGCGGCCGCCCTGCGCAGTCGCGAAATCGGCGCCCGGGTGATGATCAAAGCCACCAAAGTGGACGGGGTGTATGATCAGGATCCCAAGCAGAGCCGCCAAGCCGTACCTTTCACCCATCTCTCGTTCGCGGATGCCATTGGCAAACGCGTGGGCGTACTTGACGGCACAGCCCTGACCATGTGCCGCGAGGCCAACATGCCGATCGTGGTCGTCAACCTGTGGCAGAAAGACAGTTTGGTCAAAGCCGTGCGCGGAGAACCGATCGGCACCATGATCTCCTGAGACCGGCGCGCCCGCCTTCCGGCCGGCGCGGGGATGGAGACAGTCTCCAAAAGGGTCCTTTGCATTTACAATACCAACAAGGCAGTCTGGCCCATCCTGCAACGCGTTTTCGACGGAACGGCTGCCAGTTGCCACAGGGAGTACCGCCATGATTGACGACCTGATGGTTGACATGCGCTCACGCATGGACCAATCCATCGCCGCCTTCCAAACCAATCTTGACACCATCCGCACGGGCCGCGCCACCACCGCGTTGGTGGAACGCATCCCGGTGGCCTTTTATGGGGTCAACACCCCCATGGTACAGGTGGCGTCGCTCAGCATTCCGGATGCCCAGTCCATCCTGATTCGGCCTTACAATCCAGATGATCTGGCCGCGATTGAGAAGGCCATCGCGATCTCGGATCTGGGCATCCACCCGCAGAATGACGGCAAGGCGGTGCGCTTGCAGATTCCGCCGTTGACCGAAGAACGGCGACGGGAACTGACCAAGGTAGTCGGGACACGGGCCGAAGAAGGCCGCGTTGCCATCCGCAACATTCGCCGCGATTCCGTGGCGGACCTGCGAGAGTGGCACGGTGAGGGGGAAATCACGGAAGACGATCTGCATGCCGGCCAGAAACAGGTGGACGAAATCACCCGAGAATACGTCAGCCAAGTCAATCAACGGGCTGCTACCAAGGAAAAGGAGATAATGACCATCTAGGTCCCGTCTCCCCCGCGCCTGCCATGGAATCAAGCGACCTGACTGTGGTCCCGTCCCACGTCGGCATCATCATGGATGGCAATGGACGTTGGGCCCAGGCCCAGGGTCTGCCCCGCGATGCCGGCCACCGGGCCGGTGTAGAGAACATCAAACCCATTGTGGAGTATTGCGCCACTGTGGGGATCGGCCACCTGAGCCTGTTCGCCTTCTCGACAGAAAACTGGGATCGGCCGGCGGCCGAAGTCCGGGGCCTGTTGGCCCTTTTGGAAGTCGAAATCCGACGCCGGCTGGATGAATTGGACCGCATGGGGGCCCAGATCCGACACAGTGGCCGACTGGATATCGCGCCGCGCTTGCAGAAGGAGATCCGCCGGGCCGTCCGGCAGACAGCCGACAATGACCGCATCGTCCTGAACGTCGCCTTCAACTACGGGGGGCGCGACGAAATTGTGCAGGGGGTGCGCCAGCTGATCCAGGCCGAGTTGTCTCCCTATGAAGTTACGGAAGACACGTTCCAGCAGTACCTGTACCAGCCGGATCTGCCCGATCTGGATCTGGTCATCCGCACCGGAGGCGAGCGCCGCCTCAGCAATTTCATGCTGTGGCAGGCGGCGTATGCCGAGTACTTCTGGATGGACACATTCTGGCCTGCCTTCGGCCCGGTGCAGCTGGAAGAAGCGTTGCGGGAATTCAATCGTCGCTCGCGGCGCTTCGGCAAGATCCGGAAATACTGATGAGCGCGCAGATTGGGGCGCGCATCAAGATCCCCTCCCTGGGCATACGCACCATTACCGTGGCGGTGGTGGTACCGGCGTACGCCCTGTTCATGTGGATGGGGGAAGCCGTCTGGGCCGGTGCCGTCATCTGGTCGGCAATCATTGCCGGCCACGAATACTTCAATCTGATGGAATCGGGGGGATACCCTACCAACAGCAAGCTGGGCATGCTGTGGATCGCCATCCTGATCGCCCGCTACAGTGGCGCCTTGGCGCAAATCCCGCTGGCTGTGATCATCACCTGGGGCATGATGACTCTGCTGGCCTCGGCACTCTTTTCCCGCCGCACGCCGTTCCTGACCTGGCTCTCCACGGCCGGCGGCACCCTGTACATCGGCTCGTCGCTGGCGTTGCTCGTGCCCATTCGGCAGGCAGAAGCCGGCTTTTGGTGGCTGGTTTTCCTGCTGATCAGCACCTTCATGTCCGATGTGGGGGCATACATCATCGGCTCGCTCTTCGGCAAACACAAACTGTGGCCGGAAATCAGCCCCAAAAAGAGTTGGGAAGGGTTGGCAGGCGCCCTCATCATCGGTCCCCTGAGCGGGCTGTGGCTCGTGTGGGCCTCCCATCAGCCGGGACTGGCACAGATGCTGTTGAATTTCTCTGAGCTGCCCCTCATGCAACAGGACTGGATTCACAACCTGATTGCCCTTGAGGCCACGTATTTCGTGCCCTTGCCCATTGGTCCGGGCCTGGGCGTGGCCCTGGGCGTTCTGATCGCCATGTTCGGTCAAATGGGCGATCTCACCATCAGCATGTGGAAACGGCACGTAGGGGCCAAGGACACCGGCACCATTTTCCGCGGGCACGGTGGCATGTTGGATCGGTTGGACTCGCTGCTCTTCACTACTCCCCTGGTTTTCACCTTCATCCTCATGGTCTGAGACCAGGTCGGGATCAGGTCAGGCCGCATCGAACGGCTGGGCCCGATCAGGGGGTGCCGGCCGCCGATGCGTCCAGCACCTGCAGACACTGGGATTGCCAGGCATCGCCGTGGGGTTGCAGGACGGGGACAAAGAGTTCCAGTTCACTGTAGTGGTAGAAGGATTCCAGGGCCCGCAAAAATTCCTCGTGATGCACGCGTCGCAGTCCGTCCAGCGCAGCGGCCATGAGAGCGATCTCCAGGTTGGGATTGGGCAGCTCCGAAGCCGCCTGCACCTGCACCTGACAGGCTACCCGGGATCGCGCCGGGGCTGCCACGGTGCACCGCGCCATGACCGCGTCCGGGGCCGGATCGTGCAAGGGGTCTGCCGAGGGCGGATACTGGAATTCGACGGGGGTGCCTGTCTGGTGCAGTTCGTCCTTCAGGACAACCGCAATGTCCGACCAGACCATCTCTTCCTGATCCACAAAGGAAGCCAGCGCGGCCAGACACGCGGCAGAAGGCACAGTCCAGTTGTATGTCGCACTTTCATCCACGAAGTGGATGGGAATGCCCAAACCGGGCAGTTCCCGGGTGACCTTGCACACGTCTTCCAGACACAGGCGGGGGATCGGGGGAATGGTGGGGGTCGGGGCCGGCGCCGGTTCCGGTTCCGGCACAGGCGTGGCTTCGGCCCCGGTGTCGGAGCGCGGGGGCGGGGGAGAGGCCAGGGCAGTGGCCGCAGGGCCCGGAGAGGTGGCGGTCGGTCGCAGCCACAGGTACAGACCGGTGGCGACCAACACGGCCAACAGGCCGCCAAAGATCCCCAGGCGCACACCGTTGCGGAAGTAGGACATGAATGAGAGTCAGAGGTTAGGGCAAAGCCTGATGCAGGGCATTGACATTGGCGGCCACGGGGGCCCGGTCGTTGTAGATGCTGCTGCCGGCCACGATCATGTCGGCCCCGGCCTGCACCACTTCCCGCAGATTGGCCGGGCCGATGCCGCCGTCCACCTCCAGCCTGATGGGGTGCGTGTGCGCGGTCAGCATGGTGCGCATCCGGCGCAACTTGGCCGGAGAGGTCGCAATGTAGGGAGCGCCGCCAAAGCCCGGGGGAACGCTCATGATCAATACCACCCCTGTACGGGGCAGCAGGTCCTCGACCGCATGACAGGCCGTTCCCGGATTCAACGCGAGGCCCGGTGTACAGTGCAAGTCATGAATGGCCTCAAGGACTCGATAGGGATCCCGGCAGGCCTCGACATGGACTGTCAGGCCATCGGCCCCCGCCGCGGCGAAGTCTGCCAGGTAACGCAGGGGATCCTCCACCATCAGGTGCACATCCAGGTACAGATCCGTGCAGGCCCGTACACCGGCGACCACACCGGCCCCGAACGTAATGTTGGGCACGAAGCAGCCGTCCATCACATCCAGATGAATGCCATCCACACCTGCCGCCGCGGCCGCTTCGATGTCCCGCTGCAGGTTGCCGAAATCGGCGGTCAGAATGGAGGGCAGGAGTTGGACTTGCGGCGTCATACGCTTCAGCCAGGATGCATGCAGCAGTGGCAAACCGGATCTACCGGGACTCCTGCGCGGCAGTCTCTCGCTGTGCGTAAAGCCAGGCAAAAGAGTAGATGCCGGTATTGTGTCCATCCTGCCAGGTAAAGCGGAAAGCATATCCGCCCACCGGTTCAATGGCGACCACTTCGGCGCTGGGCGGGGGCTTGGAACTGAGTTCCAGTGGATCAGACGGCGCCTGCCGCTCTTCACGCAGCGTGCGGCATGTGGCACAGGGACAATGGGCCCGGAGCCACGGCAAGGGAAAAGCACTGGTCTCGCCATTTTGCCACGCGACTTCCAGGACCGCCTGGGAGCGTATGACGCGGAGTTGTTTGGGAGCGTGTGTTGGAGCCGCCATCAGAACTGGGCACTCTGCAGAGCCAGGGCCCGACCGCGGACCGGGCGGCCAAAAGCGCGTTGAATGACTTCCGGCAAAGGTTGGGCCACATCCCATTCACAAACCTGCACCCCGCCACGGGCCAGGGTATTCAGCAGGTGCCGCCGTTCCAGGGTGGCCAACCGCCGGGCCAATTCCAGATGCGGATTTTCGGCCAGGGCCTGCACTTCAAAGGCAATCGGGTCCGGGATGATGACGATCAGCTGATAGCCCTTGGCACGCAGCGCCAGCAGGCTGGGCAGATCCTCGGGACTCAAGGGGCTGACCATAATCAGCAGGCAGCGACTGGGAAAAAGACGTACGGGCAGATGGTCGAGTCGTCGGAAGAGCGGGCTGGCCTCGATGGACGCGCTCGCCAGGGACCGCAGTATCTTCTCATACTGCGTCTTGCCGGACCCGGGAAAAGTCCAGTTGATGGGCCCGCCAAAAATGTACAGTCCGACCCGATTGCCGTAGGAGAGGAGGGCTTCCGCCAAGGTGGCTGTGGCCTGAATACTGTATTCCAGCAGATTGTGGTCTCCGCTCAGCAGGTTGGTACTGGCACGCACATCCAGCAACAGTCCCGAATCAATGGCGCGTTCCAGTTCGAATTCATTCACAAAGAGCGCCGCTTCCTGGCGGGCATTGGCCCGGTGGTTCAGCCATCTCCAGTCGTCTCCGTACTGGTATTCGCGCAAACCGTAGAATTCCACTCCGGGCCCGCCTTTGCGGGCCGGAATCAGGCCGGGATAGACCCGGGTGCGGCGCACACGAATGTCCAGGGGCGTGGTGGCCACGCCTTGCGGCAAAACAAAGAGGCGTTGGGGCACATCCCGCGTGGTGTGGCGCGCGATCAGACCGAATGGATCGCGGGCTTCCAGTGTCATGGGCGGCAACACATAGTATCCCCGCGGCCCCTGCACGGCCAGCGGGACCTGGACCTCCGGACCCTCTGCGAAGGAAACCAGAAACTCCTGGCTCCCCCGGGTCAACCGGAGGCCTTCCGGCATGGGCATGTGGACCCACACGTCCTCCACCAGCCCGCGGGGGTCCTTGAGAGCAAGCGAGAGACGTACTTCCTCGTTGTGACCCACCCGATCCAGTTCCAGGACCCGGTCCACCTCCACTTCAATCGCCGTGGGCCGCCAATGGAAGGCCGCCGCCAAAAACAGCAACAACGGCACCGTCAGCGACAGCACAGGCCCGCTCATGGCGGCCAGCCCCGTGATCAGGGTGATGCCGAGCACCAGCGTCAGAACCAGCAGGCGGGGCATGGGCTAGGCGCGGGTCAGCACGGGCACGGGTACCGCGTTCACGACGGCATTCAGAATCTGGCGGGTGGCGCCCTGTCGCAACCACAGGTCCGGACTCAGGATCAGACGGTGGCCGAGACTGGCATGGACGAAGTCCTTGATGTCATCCGGCAATACGTAATCCCGGTTGTCCAGGGCTGCCTGCGCACGGGCCAGCTTGAGCAGTGCCAGGGATCCGCGCGGGCTGGCCCCGACCGCGACCCGGTTGTCGGCCCGCGTGGCATTGACCAGGTCCACAATATAGCGGGTCAAGTCCGCGTGGACGTGGATCTCTTCCAGGGCGCGCCGCATGGCCAGCACTTCGGCCGCACTGGTAAGGCGACGCAACGACACCGTATCCCGCTTGCGTTGCTGTCGTTCAAACAGAATCCGGGCCTCGTCTTCGGCCTCGGGATATCCCACCGCCAGCTTTACCAGGAACCGGTCCAACTGGGCTTCAGGCAACGGGAAAGTGCCCTCGTACTCAATGGGATTTTGCGTCGCGATCACAATGAACGGTTCGGACAGCGGCATGGTTTCCCCTTCCAGAGAGACTTGCCGTTCCTGCATGGCTTCCAGCAATGCCGATTGCGTCTTGGGCGAAGCCCGGTTTATTTCATCGGCCAACACGATCTGGCTGAAGATGGGCCCCTTGTGCAGTTCGAAGTCCCCGCGGTTGCGATTGAAGATGTAGCCGCCCAGTATGTCGCCGGGCAACAGGTCCGGCGTGAACTGGATGCGGCGGAAGGTCAGACCCAGCACCTGGGCGAAGCTGTGGGCGGTCAGGGTCTTGGCCAGACCCGGATAATCCTCCAGCAGGATATGCCCATCCGCCAGGAGAGCCACCATCACGTTGTGCAGCAGTTCCTCCTTGCCGATCACGGCGCATGACACTTCCTCCAGTATGGTCCGGCATTTGGCTGTGACAGCCGATAGGGTAGGTTCGTCGGTCATTCCTCAATATCTCTTGTGTGGGTCTCTTGTTCCAGGTAGGCGACTATGTCATGGGGATCCACTGACGGGCTGGAATGCCGGGCCGGGGGCAGCACAAAGTTCGGGAGCCAATGTCCATAGCGGCCCCAAAGGCTCGGGCTGCTTTCCACTTCGGTCGCGAAGTAGGCTGCAAAGCGTTGGGGCAAGACCACACGCAACTGGCCCTCTGTCTGTCCCGCCTTCTCTTCCTCCAGGGTCGCTTCCCGATCCAGCAATGTGTGCGTCAGGCGCCGCAGGCTGCGGGCCAGTAGCCACTGCCCGTATCCCGGTGCCTGTCCCCGTTGCAACCGATGCTGCCACTGCGCGACGGGACCCCGGCTGCTGACAGTCAGAGGGGAGCGCCTGGTCTGACGGGAGCGGGTCAGGGAGAGGCTGCGCATCACCAGGAAGGCGGCGACCAATGTCAAGATGCCCCAAAAAACTCCGCGGGGCAAACTGCGGAGGAAGAGTTCTCCCACCCAGAGCATGTAGAACGCAGGCCGCAGCAGGACTTCCTGCACAAAACCCTGGACCAGGATGCCGGCCCCCAGCGATACCAGCGCCAATATCCCCAGCGGGGCCAAGCGCCGGATCACGACGTGGTTCCTGCGACATCGCCGAGACTGGATACCACGCGTTGCAGGCAGTCCCGCGCCTGCTCCCGATCCCGTGGCGTGGCCGGTTTCTCCCCAAATCGAGTCCTTTCAAAAAGGTGTGAGAGATCATGGACGTGCAGGCTGTGCAGGCCCAACGCCTGCAGTTGGGCCTCGAATTCCCGCGGGGTCATGCCCTGCGGACGACGCACGCGCTGCTGACGCTCAAACGTCTGCAGCATAATGGCATAGCACCGCTGGATGGTGCCTGCCACGTTCTCCCCGGCATCCAGGGCCGAGATGGCGTCTTCCGCATGACTGATAATCTGGGCCGTGGCTTCGTCTTCGCGGTGTCTGTACTTCTGCCACACGACAAACAGTCCCCAACCTGCCATCAGTACCGCCAAGGCCCCGGCAACATAGGCCGGCCAGCGCGGCGGATCCTGGGCCCAGGCCGGCGGTTCGGGCGGCACCGCGTTCGCCGCGCCGAACTCCATCAAGCCACCCTGTTGTGACATGGGTTCGGTCTCCAGGGCACGCTCGTTCTGCATATCCTGCAGGCGCAGCAAGGCATACGTGATCAGGATGGCTGCCAACACCGCACTGAGCAGGGATTTGCGGTACCGGGGAGAAACCACGGCGTACAGCACCGTCAGCAGCAGCCCGCCCCAGAACAAAGGCAATATGAAATGGGGCACCGAGGCACCGGCAATTTCGGTATTCCAGGGTGTGGTCTCTTCTTGCCGAAAAGTGCTTGTCAGCAGTGCCCCCAGTCCGGTCTCTTCCCCCGGACCCAGTTTCAACTCGGACACGAGGGCGATCAGAAGCAGCAAGCAAACTGCAGCCCCAACACCTGCCAAGGTCAGGTACCTTGAGTCCGTTTGCCGCTTCTGCAAGATTTCTCTCAGCTTGAACATGACATGACTCGCCTTGTACACAGCGGACCCCATCCAACCGACGATGGCCGGTCACCCGGTTTCGATCGCTACTGCCAGCAGGTTTGTACACGGATCCGCATACCAGTTTACCCCTGACCATCCGAACTGGATGGAACTGCGTGTGCACAGGCGGCGCAATACAGTGGGGACTTCGGCCAAGTAAGGTCAATGCCAAGCCCGTGTTCAGTGACAGTGGGGGGATCACGCGCCGGTGGCTAATGGATTGCCTGTCTTTTCCGGACGAGCGCCAGTTCCTGGGTTTCGTGCGCGTCTATTTGACTGGCACTTTTTCCCAACATTGTGTGGACCAAACGCCAAGCCCGCGGCCGGCGCCTGCTCATTAAAGAGTTGCGGCGACCCTGGACAGCACCCAGGCTACGCAGTTCCTGCAGGACACCAGACCGGTTCCCGGGATCGGTTCCAAATGTCCCAAGCCGCCGCGCGACTTTGCAAGCACGCCCCTAAACTGGTCCTGCGCTGCCCAGGCGGATCTCCCGGTCGTCCATGCACACGGCCCACACCGGGGAACGCGCGGCGGTCGACGCGATAAGGATGGACAACAGGGACACTGGGACCGCCAAAGCAGTTGCTTCTGAACCCCGAAATGGTCAAACCAACGCCTGCAGAAGACCCGTGGTACCGATGGCACCTTCCATACAGTACAGGCTCATCGGAAGCACCTGTGGTGCAAAACAGGCATTGGCGGAGCGACGCAGGTCATCACCCCGGGAACCTGCCATACCCTCCAACGGCGCTTGCACCGTTTCTGAGACATTGAGGCCCAGTCTTTCACCGCTGCTGCGCTGATTCAATGCCACAGCAGCCGTATGGGAGTTTCCAGTTTGGACCCGATCTTTGGCCACTGCGCCCCACGCCTCTGCATGACTGCCATTTTGGGCAGTCATGCAGAGGCACATAACCATACCGGACAGTTGGGAAGGCGGGATGTCGGCCGCCAGCAGCACTCCACGATCTCGACATGTCCGGCTTCGGCCGCCCGCCACAAGGGAGTTGTCTGAGCGTTGTGGCGGAGTCTGGGATTGCAGCCCCGAGTCAGCGGCTGCCGCACCGGCTTTGGATCTCCGGCATGCGCGGAGGTCAACAGCGCAAGGGACATGTGTGAGCCTTGTCTGCAATGGGCAGCCCATTCCCGTGCCTCCCCGTATGCAGGCGACGGGGTCGGCTGTCATACAGTCTGTGCGCAGATGCGCAAGGTCGATCCGGGCGCGCATATCGATTTCATGGACGAAGTGCTCAGCAGTAGCCCACCGATCATCCCATCCGCATTCCGTAGGGGGCAGACCAATTCGGTGTCTTCTGCATGGCGATCATGTGGCGGCCTGTCAAGGCGATGCGTGCAAGATACGGAACTGGCCTTGAAGATGTCTGTCGCGGTCTTGCCGGGGCCTTGGGTCTTCCATCCAGGCTACAGCACTCCACTGCCGCCACCGCAGTGTATTATGGCACCGTAGCCGGTCGTCCCGGATTCGCCGTCAAGTCCCTGCTTGCCAATATCTCTGGGAACGGCGCAGTGGACATACCATGCTATACTTCAATTGAGAACATGTTTGCTGTTTGGAATGATGTCTGCCAAGAACTGCCGCATTGAAGTTGTCAGCGACTTCCAGCCCCGCGGGGACCAGCCGGACGCCATAGAGGCGCTGGCGTCCGGCCTGCAGGCGGGCATGAAGTATCAGACGCTCCTGGGGGTCACCGGGTCCGGCAAGACTTTCACGATGGCCAATGTCATAGAACGGGTCCAGAAGCCTACCTTGGTGCTGGCCCACAACAAGACTCTGGCCGCGCAACTGTACAGTGAGCTGAAGGAGTTCCTGCCCCACAATGCGGTTGAGTACTTCGTAAGCTATTACGACTATTACCAGCCTGAGGCCTACATCCCGCAATCGGATACCTTCATCGAGAAGGATGCCCAGGTCAACGACGATATTGAACGCCTGCGGCTGGCGGCCACCAGCGCCCTTTTTGCCCGGACCGACGTGGTCATTGTCTCGTCGGTCTCCTGCATTTACGGGTTGGGCAATCCGGAAGACTATGGCTTTGCCGTCTTCACCCTGCAGGTGGGGGAACAGCGCCGCCGCCAGACCGTCCTGCGGCATCTGGTCAGCATCTACTACCTGCGGAATGACAGCGCGCTGGAGCGTGGCCGATTCCGGGTCCGCGGCGATGTGCTGGAAATTCATCCGGCCCATGAAGAGGCCGGCTATCGCATCAGCTTTTTCGGCGACGAGATCGAGCGCATCGTACGGTTCGATCTGCTGACCGGGGAAGTGCTGGGGGAACTTGAGGAACTGACCATCTATCCGGCCAAGCATTTCGTGACCTCGGATGAGAAACTGCAGGCCTCACTGGATACCATTGCCACCGAACTGGTGGAATTTGAGCAGGAGTTGCAGCAAAACCACAAGCTGCTGGAGGCACAGCGCATCCGGCAGCGTACCGAATACGACCTGGAGATGCTCCGCGAGATCGGATACTGCAACGGCATCGAAAACTACAGCCGACACCTGGACCAACGCGCAGCCGGCTCCCCGCCCTGGACGCTGGTGGATTATTTTCCGGCCTCGTGGCTCCTGATTGTGGACGAAAGCCACATGACCCTGCCCCAGTTGCGGGCCATGTACCGCGGCGACCTGTCCCGCAAGCAGACTTTGGTGGACTTTGGCTTTCGGCTGCCCTCGGCCCGGGACAACCGCCCCCTGAACTTCGCCGAGATCACGGAGCGCATCAACCAGGCCATCTTCGTGAGCGCCACGCCGGGCCCCTACGAACTGGGGCATTCCGAACAGATCGTGGAGCAGATCATCCGGCCCACCGGCTTGCTGGATCCGCAGGTGGAGGTGCGCCCCACAGCCGGACAGATCGAGGATCTCATTCGCGAAATTCGCGTCCGTATCGATCGCGGACAACGCACCCTGGTCACCACCCTGACCAAGCGCATGTCGGAAGACCTGGCGGAATATCTGAAAGAGCTGGAGTTCAGAGTGCACTACTTGCACAGCGAGGTGGACACGCTGGAACGGGTGGAGATCCTGCGGGATCTGCGGTTGGGTGTGTATGACGTGGTCGTAGGGATCAACCTGCTGCGGGAAGGCCTGGATTTGCCGGAAGTCACGTTGGTGGCCATTCTGGATGCAGACAAGCAGGGCTTTCTGCGTAGCGAGAGCGCCCTCATCCAGAATATCGGCCGCGCGGCCCGCCATGTGGAAGGCCAGGCCATTCTGTATGCAGACAGGATCACGGAGGCCATGCACCAGGCTTTGGCCGAGACGCAGCGCCGGCGCGAGCTGCAGCAAGCCTTCAACCAGGCCCACAACATAGAACCCACTTCCATTTCAAAAGAAATCCGCGATCTGTCGGATCGAGTCAAATCCATGGCCCAGGAGATCGCCACGGAAACCGCCGAGGAGGGCGATCCCAGCTGGCAGTCGCTCTCGCCGGAGCATATTGCTACCATGATCAAGGAGCTGCAGGCCGAAATGAAGGAGGCCGCACGCCAACTGGAATTTGAAAAGGCCGCAGTGCTGCGCGACCAGATCGTGGCCCTGCGCCGCACGGAACAGATCGAACCGGTACCATGAGCGAACGGCATTCCCCGGTCGACAACCTGGCAGAAGTCCCCCTGACCCGCGAAATGGAGGTGGCATACCGGGATTACGCCATGAGTGTCCTGGTCAGCCGCGCCTTGCCGGATGTCCGGGACGGCCTGAAACCGGTGCATCGACGCATTCTCTACGCCATGCACCGTGATTTGCGGCTCCACAGCCATGTGGCACACAAAAAGAGCGCCCGCGTCGTAGGAGAGGTTCTGGGCAAGTACCATCCGCACAGCGATCAGTCCGTGTACGACGCGATGGTGCGCCTGGCCCAACCTTTCAGCCTCCGGTACCCGCTGGTGGATGGTCAGGGCAATCTGGGCAGCATGGACGGGGACAATCCGGCTGCCATGCGGTACACGGAGGTACGCCTTTCACCGGTCGCGGAGCTCATGGTGCCGGATCTGGCCAAGGAAACGGTCGCGTGGCGGCCCAACTTCGACGCCACACTCAAGGAACCCGTGGTCCTGCCTGCGGTCCTCCCCAATCTGCTGGTGAACGGGGCCAACGGCATCGCGGTGGGTATGGCCACCCAGATTCCCCCCCACAACGTGGGCGAGGTCTGTGACGCCCTGTGCTTTATGCTGGACAACCATGATCATGTGGATCATATGGATACCCGCGATCTCCTCCAGTACATCAAGGGTCCGGATTTCCCTACGGGCGGCCTGCTATACCGCTATCACCAGCCTGACAAGAGCGCAAAACTCACAGACAAGCTGCTGCCCGCGTATGCGACCGGGCGCGGCAGTGTCACGGTCCAGGCCAAGGTGCATTCGGAAGAGGCTGGAATGGGGCGCAGCCGCATAGTAGTGTCGGAAATCCCGTATCAGACCAACAAGTCGCACCTGATTGAACGCATCGTCCAGGCAGTCCACCGCAACCAGATAGACGGCATTGTGGACGTACGGGATGAAAGCGACCGCGCGGGCATGCGGATCTGCATTGAACTGAATAGGGCCGCCAACACTCCGGAAGTCCTCCAGAAACTGTTCAGGCTGACGCCGCTGCAACAGCACTTCAGCCTGTCCCTGGTCGCCCTGGTAGGCGGTGTGCCGCGTCGTATCTCCTTGCGGGAACTCTTGGCGGAGTTCATCAAGCATCGGCAGGAAGTGGTGCGCCGCCGCTCCGCATTTGAACTGAAGGCGGCCCAGGCCCGGATCCACATTGTGGAAGGGCTGCTTGGGGCCCTGGATGTAGTGGATGAAGTTATTCAGACCATTCGGCAAAGCCGGAGTCCGGAGACCGCCCGGACCCGGCTGCAGAAGCAGTTTGCATTCTCTCCGGCGCAGACTCAGGCCATTCTGGCCATGCCCCTGCGCCAGCTCGTGGGCATGGAGATGCGACAGCTGCGGAAGGAATTTCGAGATCTCACGAGGGAGATTCGGCGCCTCACGAATCTGCTCGCCTCGGAGGAACTGCTGCGGACCCTCATCAAGGAGGAACTGGTCCAGATCAAGCAGGGACTGGGCGACGGCAGGCGCACCAAAATCCTGGACCAGCCGGTGCAGAACCTGACAGCAGAGGATTTGGCTCCTGATCAGACCGTCTGGGTCTCGGTGGGCCAGAAAGGCACCGTCAAGCGATATGCCTACCGGGGCATGCAGGCGGGACGGTTCAAGGAGATCAGCCGTAACGGCAGCCTGACTGCGGTCACGGCCAACACACGCGACGTTCTGTATCTCTTCAGCCAGGACGGCATATGCCAGAGAGTGCAGATTTTTCGTTTCCCGGATACGGGTTCGCCCAAGCACATGGGCGAGTATACTGCCTTCACGCGCCGGGACGCGCTGGTGGCGGCGATTCCCTTGCCGCCGGACTCCCGCCATGATGAGACGGGCCATATCTGCCTGGTCACGCAGCAGGGCATGATCAAACGGGTCCATGTCAACATGCTGATCGAGGCCCCCGGCGAGGAAATCCGAGTGATCAATCTCAAGAAGGGGGACCGGCTGGGCTGGGTCCTGCTTTCCCCCAGGGAACAGGAAGTGATGCTCTTTACAGCCCACGGCCAGGCCCTGCGCTTCCGTGAGGCTGATGTGCGGGCCATGAGCTTCAATGCCGCAGGAGTCCGCAGTCTGCAGTTGGGGGCCAACGACTTCATGGTCTCCGCGTCCCTGGCACAGTCTGACAGCACGGTGCTGTCGGCAACCCGTCACGGGTTTGTCAAACGCACTCCCATTTCGGAATTCTCCCTGACATCCCGGACAGGGAAAGGAGTGATTGGCCACAAGATCAACTCCGGCACAGGGGCCTTGGCCGGGGCCTTGACCATAGGCCGGGATCAGGACGATGCCAAGGCCGCCCTGAACACGGTCCGCCAGTCCTGGGTCCTGGACGTGCTGAGCATTCCCCAGTCAGGGCGCTCGACGCAGGGCCGCCGCCTGGCCACGCCGGACGAAGAAAGCCCGGTGGGATCTGTCACGCTGCTGTGGTCCGATGCAGCAACCGACAATCCCTCCCCCTGAGCCCGCCATCTGGCATACTGCAACAGGCACTGGCGCGCGCAGGACAGGATCCGGCATGGACCCGATTGCCCGGTCATGCTGCCACCAAAGTCAACATGAAACCCAATGCATACGCACATGCCATGGCGAGGCATTTTCGTCATCCTGATCACTGCTTTCCAAGAAGATGCCAGTCTGGATGTGCCCAGCCTGTGCCGCCAGGTGGATTACTGTATAGACGCCGGCGTACAGGGCGTGGTCGGACCGGCCAATGCCAGTGAATTCGCCACTTTGTCGGATGTGGAACGCGAGGAATGGATTTGCGCCGTGGCCGATGCCTGCGCGGGCAGAGTGCCTTTTGTCGCCGCCACATCCGGTCTCAGCGACAAAGTGGCGGGAGACTTCTCGGCCTGGGCCATCGCGCAAGGCGCAGACGGCATCATGGCCATGCCACCGTACATCCTGCATCCCGATGCCGAAGGCTGTTACCGCTACTATGCCCGCATCAATGCCCGGGTCTCCAAACCTATCGTGATCCAGAACTACGAGGGACCGGTCGGCACGCCCATGTCCGCCAGCTTGATGAGCCGCCTGTGTCGCGAGCTGGAATGGGTTCGGTACGTCAAGGAGGAGACCTTCCCGGAACCCCGGCAGCTCACGGCCACGTTGGCGGCCACCGGCAGCGCCTGCCATGGAGTCTTCGGCGGCCAGGGCGGGGTCTACATCCTGGATGAGTTCCGCCGCGGGGCCTGTGGCAATATGCCGGCCAGCCAGCTCGCGGCACAGCACGTACGGTTATGGCAGCTGCTGGACGCGGAGGACCCGGCCGGTGCCCGCGCGCTGTACAACCGGATACTGCCCCTCATTGCGTTCGAAAGACTGCACGGCGTGGCTGCATACAAGGAGATCCTGCATCGGCGCGGGGTGTTCAGTACCACCTGCAGCCGGAAGCCCGGCGCCACCCTGGATGAGTATGACCTGGCGGAATTGAATGAAATCCTGGCTCTGGCGGAGCCCGAGCTGGTCCGTTGAAGTGTCCTGGAGTACCGTAGAGATGAGTACCGTCTATTGGCACGATGATGCCGTCAAGATGATCGACCAGAGGCTGTTGCCGGAAAAATTTGTCATCGCTGAACTGCGTACCGTGTCGGCAGTGGTACAGGCCATCCGCCACATGTACGTACGCGGCGCGCCGGCCATCGGCGCCGCGGCCGCTTTGGGCATGGCGCTGGCAGCGCGCCGCAGCACGGCCCGCAACCGTCAGGAGCTGCTAAGGGATATGCGGCAGGCCAAGCACGCCCTGGATGCCGCCCGGCCCACGGCCGTGAATCTGGCCTGGGCCACGGCCCGCATTCTGGCTGCACTGGAACAGGCCCCCGCGGCCCTCGAATCCGGGGCATTGCAGGCCATGGCATTGCACAAGGCCCAGGCACTCCTGCAGGAAGACGTGGAGATCAACCGCCGCATGGGACATCACGGCGCTGCGGTCATTCCGGATGGTGCCAATCTCATGCACCACTGCAATACAGGGTCTCTGGCTACGGTGGACTTCGGTACAGCCTTGGGGGTGGTGTACGCCTGTCAAGAGCAGGGCAAGAGGGTGCATGTCTGGGTCAACGAGACCCGGCCTCGTCTGCAAGGTGCCCGGCTCACCGCCTGGGAATTGATGCGGGCCGAAGTGCCCATGCACCTCGTGGCAGACAATGTGGCCGGTTCCCTCATGCGTCGCGGCCAGGTCGATGTCGTGATATTTGGGGCGGACCGGGTCGCTGCCAATGGCGATGTGGCCAACAAAATCGGCACGTACAACGTCGCGGTCCTGGCACAGGCCCACGGTATACCGGTCTATTGCGTGGCGCCCACCAGTACCGTGGATTTGGCCAAGGCCACCGGGGACGAGATTCCCATTGAGCAGCGAGAGGCCGCGGAAGTCACCCACGTTGGCAACACGGTCGTGGCGCCTGCCGATGTGCCTGTGTACAATCCGGCCTTTGACATCACACCCCATCGATATCTCACCGGCATCGTGACGGAGACAGGCATCTGCTATCCGCCCTTTATACAGTCTCTGCATGCGGCCCAGGCCCGAGCTGGCGAGGCAGGGGCGTAAAGTCAGGATCCGATGCCGAAATGATCAGGGGAAACTCCCATCGGGCCTTGCCCGGAACCGGCCCCGTCACGGGTTGCCCTTTCCAACCCACCGGTTTCCTTGATCTGTACCCGCTTGTGTTTATACCACCAGGCTGCAGAGTGTCATAGACTATCTGTCACCACCTGTATCTCAGAAAGAAAGAGCTGTTGCACCCGGGAGGAATCCACCATCGAATACGACATCGCCAACATTGATCTGGCAGAGCAGGGTCTCCGGCGCATGGCATGGGCGCAAAGAGAAATGCCGGTCCTGGACGCCCTGGAACAGCGTTTTGCCCAAGAGCGGCCCTTGCAGGGGATTCGGCTGGCGGCCTGTATGCACGTCACTACCGAAACGGCCCACCTGGTCCGCGTGTTGCAGGCCGGAGGCGCCGAACTGGTGCTGTGTGCCAGCAATCCCTTGAGCACGCAGGACGATGTGGCGGCGGCGCTGCTGTCTCGCTATGAAGTACCTGTCTTCGCCATCCGCGGCGAATCCCCCGAGACCTATCGGCGGCATCTGCGGGCAGCTTTGGAGATCAAGCCGCATCTGACCATGGATGACGGCATGGATCTCCTGGCCCTGTTGCATACGGAAGCCCGCCATCTGCTGGATGACGTGCACGGCGGCACGGAAGAAACCACGACCGGCGTCATTCGTCTCAAGGCCATGGCCCGGGAAGGAGCTCTGCAGTATCCGGTGATGGCTGTCAACGATGCCCAGACCAAGCATCTTTTTGACAATCGCTACGGCACGGGCCAGAGTTCCCTGGACGGTATCATTCGGGCCACCAACCTGTTGCTGGCGGGCCGCAACTTCGTCGTGGTCGGCTATGGCTGGTGCAGTCGCGGTGTGGCCCAGCGGGCCCGGGGCCACGGCGCCAAAGTGATTGTGACGGAGGTGGAACCCGTGCGGGCCCTGGAAGCCGTCATGGACGGGTATCAGGTCATGCCCATGACAGAAGCCGCCCGGATAGGCGAAATCTTCTGCAGTGCGACCGGCTGTTGTCACGTGCTGGACGCACCGCATTTCGCTGTCATGCGGGACGGTGCTGTGATGGCCAACAGTGGTCATTTTGACGTCGAGATCAACCTGGAAGCCCTAACGGCCATGAGCCGCACAGTAGAGCGGATCCGGGACAATCTGGACGAGTATCAACTGGCGGATGGCCGGTGTCTCTATGTGGTGGGCGAGGGTCGCCTGGTCAATCTGGCTGCCGCGGAGGGGCATCCTTCCGCTGTTATGGACATGAGCTTCGCCAATCAGGCGCTGGCCGCCCGGCATATGGTACGCCAGGGTCCGGAAATGAAACCGGATGTGTATCGGCTGGCCGATGAAATCGATGAACAAATCGCCCGCTTAAAATTGGAGGCGATGGGAATCCGGATCGACAGTTTGACCCCTGCCCAGACCGACTACCTGCAGAGCTGGACTGTCGGAACCTGACTTTCGTCGCGAGGAAACAACACGGTGCCATGGCAATGAGCAACTCTTTCTCCCGGGCAGACACGGTCCTGTTCACCAGTGAATCAGTTACGGAAGGCCACCCCGACAAGATCTGTGACCAAATCAGCGATGCCATTCTGGATGCCCACCTGGTAGCCGGGGAGGAGACGCGGGTGGCCTGCGAGACGGCGGTCAAGTCCAACGACATTTTTCTGCTGGGCGAAATTACCTCCCAGGCCGAGGTGGACTATGCCAGCATCGTCAGCAGTGTGCTGGAAGAAATCCAGTATCCGGCCGAGGCGGACTTTCGGCCCGGCCGCTATGTCCTGCATGAACACATTTCGGAGCAGAGTGCCCAGATCGGAGAGAGTGTCAACCGCAAGAAAAATCTCGGGGCGGGCGACCAGGGCATGATGTTCGGTTTCGCGTGCCAGGAAACCGAATCCCTGATGCCGCTGCCCATTCACCTGGCGCATCTGCTGACACGAACCTTGAGCCAGCAACGCAAGTCGGGCGCCATCCCATGGCTGCTGCCGGATGGCAAGGCCCAGGTTACGGTGGAATACCACCAGGGCCAGGCGGTAGGCATTCATACCGTGGTCGTCAGTGCCCAGCACCGGGACGGAGTCCCGCCCCGGCAGATCGAAGAGACGATTCTGGAGCAGGTGGTGGACCCGGTCCTGCAAACGATCGATGTGTCCTCTGCAGGATTGCGGCATCACATCAATCCTTCCGGCGCGTTCAGCGCGGGAGGCCCGGAAGCCGACGCCGGCTTGACCGGCCGCAAGATCATAGTGGATACGTACGGGGGTATGGGCCGCCACGGCGGCGGAGCCTTCAGTGGCAAAGACCCGACCAAGGTGGACCGCAGCGCCTGCTACATGGCCCGGCTGGTGGCGAAGTGCATCGTCGCGGCGGGTCTGGCGTCCCGGTGCGAGGTGCAACTGGCCTATGCCATTGGCCACGACCAACCCGTCAGCCTCTATGTCGAGGATTTTGGGACCGGGTGTCAGGGGGTGGAGCTGGCCCGCATACGCCAGCGGGTGGAGGAATGCTTTGACCTCTCGCCCAGAGGCATCATCACGGCTTTGGAGCTCTTTCGGCCGATTTATCAACCCACTGCCACCTACGGTCACTTTGGGCGCACCGATCTGTCCCCGCCGTTGCCCTGGGAGAACCTGACGGTCGGCCCCGCCATCAAATTCATCCGCAGCTGGCAGTAGCCATTCAGGGATCCTTCGCATGGCCAAGCAGAGCAGCAATGTAACGACCCGCCAACGGGACCAGCCGGAACGCATGGTGTCGGGCCAGCAACAGGGCCCTGAAAGGCTGCAGAACCACGCCTTGCGCCCCCGCAGGCTGGACGAAATGATCGGTCAGGACACCTTGCAAGCCAAGATGTCCGTCCTGGTGGAAGCCGCCCGTCTGCGTCAGGAGCCTCTGGACCATGTGCTCCTCTATGGCCCACCCGGTCTGGGCAAGACCACCCTCAGCCACATTCTGGCGCATGAAATGGGGGCCGAACTCAAGATCACCTCAGGACCGGCTATCGAACGACAGGGCGATCTGGCCGCCATACTGACCAATCTGCAGCGTACCGATGTGCTTTTCATTGATGAAATCCATCGTCTGCGCCCCGTCATCGAGGAAATCCTGTATCCCGCCATGGAGGACTTTCAGTTGGACCTGGTGATCGGAACCGGGCCGGCCGCGCGCACGGTCCGACTGCCGTTGCCCCAATTTACCGTGATTGGAGCCACCACCCGCCTGGCCTTGCTCACCGAACCCTTGCGGGCGCGTTTCGGGATTGTGGATCGCTTTCATTTCTATGATCAGCGCGCCCTGCAGAAAATCGCGCAGAGAGCCAGTCGGGAACTGAATATCGACATTGACCGGGCCGCCGCCCAGGAAATCGCGCGCCGGGCCCGCGGCACACCCCGGGTCGCACTGCGCCTGCTCAGGCGCCTGCGCGACTTTGCCCAGGTCAGAGCCGCGGGCAAAATCGACATGGAGGTCGCTCACCAGGGCCTGAGCCTGCTGGATATTGACGGCCTGGGACTGGACGACATGGACCGCCGTCTGCTCGACTGCCTCGTCCACAAATTCGGCGGAGGCCCCGTGGGTCTGGAAACATTGGCGGCCAGCATGAGTGAGGACACCGACACCGTCATGGATGTGGTGGAACCGTACCTGCTGCAGCTGGGATTCCTGAAGCGCACGCCCAGCGGACGCGTGGCCACCAAACTGGCCTACAGGCACATCGGCGCCCTGCCCTCCGGGCAGTCCCACTCCAACCAGGCACCTCTGTTTGATGCCGCGGCCGCCGACTCCAAGCCGTTACTCGATCGTTAACCGGTAGCTGTCGGGTACCAGGGCAATCCAGGAACGGCCCGGACTCAGCGGAATGGTCCGGCCGTCCGCTGTGCGGAACTTCACCAGCTGGCCCAACGCTCCGGTATGCCAGGTGCCCTCGTACATCAGACCGTTGCGAAAGATGTAGGCGGTCCCGGACCCGAACAGGTCGTGGTCCAGACTGCGGCTGCCCAAGGCGTCCTCCACCAGGAAGGTGGAGGCATGGGGCACGTACTGCACAATGACATTCTGGGGCGCAATCTGGTAATGGCCATTCCGGTCGAGATGCGGCTCGTCACCCACAAACCGCAAATACTGGCTCGCCTCGGGGTAGTACCGGAAATCCACGGTGGCATCGGTCACCGCCGAATAGGGAATGCGGATATGGGACACCGGCGTGCCGCCGGCGGGCGGTGCTCCGAACTCCAGACTCTGCAAGTCCATGGGCTGTTCCCGTCCGGTATCTGCCAGCCAGCTGCGAATGCCGTCCGTACTGGTGTGAAATCGCGTCAGCCCATGGCCGACCAGAAATGAGTACGGCAACAGACCGTGGCTGTTGTCCAGGTCAATGTCAAAGTAGGGAAAGTCCGCCATGTCCCGTAACAGCCGCCGAATGTGATCGCTGGCTCCGGAACACATGGTGCCGGCGTTGTACATGTTCCCCAGATAAAAGTTGACGAGACGGGCGGAGCGGATCGGACCGATCAAAGGCACGTCTTCGCCAAAGAAAATGGCGGTCATCCGGGTCACCAGGTCCCCGTCCACCAGGTATTCGTACACCACATCGGCCTGAGCCAGGCCCGCCTGCGGCCGAGCCTGCACGTCGGAGGGAATGCAGACTGCCACCGCCCGCTGGCGCAGGCGTTCGGCGGATATGGGCAGACCGGTCAGCGGGTTGAGGTTGGACTGCGGCGGATAGGAGAACCGGTTTTCCGGCAGATGGTCAAAGGCCATGGTGACCGTAATGTCCCAGAGCGTGTGCGCATCCGGGATCCGGGCATCGCTCAGATCCACGGCATCAGGGACAAACGGTATGGCGCTTGGTGGGGACGACGGCTCCGGGACCGCGGCCGCAAAATCCAGGTACGCACCTGCCACCCACCCTTCGGTGGCGCCGTCCGCCAGACAACAGATCCGATACCAGGTGCCGTTCGCACTGGGTTCCCGGATCTGCACGGCCGCGGCCTGCGGCAACTTCCCCAACACCCGATAGGTAGTGCCGGGGCCGTCGCGGACATTCAAGATGTGCGCGGTCACGGAAGCCACTGGAGCATGACCGGACTCGGCTCCGCCGGGACTTTCACGATCCGTTTCGGGTGCGACTTCGGCTTCCCCTTCGGTTTGCGTTTCGACGGTGGTGGCCTGCAGGACAGGCGTGGGTATCGGTGTCATCGGGGAGGATGCTTCCGCCACAGGTGCAGCTTCCACCACAGGTGCAATCGTTGTGACTGTGCATCCGCCCGACACCACAGTCACCATGAGGGCCGCACAAGCGACCCAGCTCAGTACCGGAATAGAAAAGCCAGGTCGCATCAGGATGTACGGAGATGTAATATGCAAAACACCATCAAGGCCGCATCGCGGCGTTCTCTTGCATTATGGCAAAAAAACCGTTCATCTGCAGGACGAACGGGAGTTGCCGATGGGAGTTCTGCAGGAAGAGGTCCATACCGGAGAGCATGTCCCCCTTCCCGGCTTCAACAACGGTGCCGTTCCAGTGGTGCGATCGCACCGGTCGATGCTATGCATTCATTTCCAGAACGGCGAATACGCCGTTCTGGGGCTCTTGCAAGGTAATCAGGCGCCCATAGGGGAAGTCCATCGCGTCATGCAAAGCCCCTCCACCCGGTTCCTGGACCCGGCGCGCCGACTCTGCCACGCTTGCCACCTGAACAATACACTAGCCAGTTGGGTTGCACCGTGCCCCACTCCGGCACGATCTTGATCATGGCACCGACATGGTCATCGGTGGAGGTCACTCCGCGTTGCGGAACAAGGGGTCGACCTCGTTGTTGGGATCCTTTTCCGTGGTCCAGTCCAAAGCGGCCACATCATGGGATGGGTGACCAATTCAAACCAGCCGGCTGCTCCCGGCTGATGCATGACCCGCATGCCCTTGAGATTTCCGGGTTGCCACACGCAAAAGAAGCCCCCCTGAGGGTTCCCTGATCCAAGGTCATGCATGTTCACTTCATCCAGTACCACCACGGCACCCTGCGCAAGACATTGGGTACGGCTGATACGTGATTCCCTGACGCAGACACAGGAATGCCAAAAGGCCGATCCCGGGATCCCTGTCGGATGCACATTGCTCCGGCGTCAACATGGTCATACCTGCCACTCGATGTGAGCCAAGGGGGTTCCGGAGGTAATTGAATCCTCCATCCGACCGGTGTGCTTCCTTGAACTGTCAGCCGAAGAGCGTCCCGTAGAATTGCCGGGCCGCGGCCATGTCGGTGGTCCGCAGGTTAGCCTAACGGAATCTGTGGTGGCAGTGTGTTTGGTAGAGGGTCATGGGCGCATCCTTCACTGCAGGAAACCAGGAACTTCCGGGAATGCATCCGCGACAGAAACGGCATTGTGTGCAGAGGAAGGCCTGTCTGCATTCCGGGGCGTTGCCGCGTGTGTCGCAGGGATCTTTTTCCAGCTGCCCGATTTGCGCACTGTCAGCGGCTCGGGAATTCGCTGACGGTCCCAACTCGGTGGCATTTGGATGCGGCCCGCGAGAGCAAGACGGAGCCAGAGCAGAAAACCTGCCACGGATTCCGTTGAATCTGTGGCAACGCAGGGCGAAGCCAAGCGCGGGCCCTGTGACTCCGAATTCCAAGGCAGGTCCAGTCGCAACCGCAAGGGTGCCCGGGCCGATCGGGCTCGGCACCTGTGCGCGGCGTTCCTGTCGGGACGCCGCGCACAGGTGCCAAGCCACGCTAGACATCCATAGGGTTCATCTGCATGATGGTGAATACGGCTCCCTGTGGATCCTTGATGCCGACCAGCTGTCCCATGGGCACTGTCACCATGGGGTGCAGCTGTTCTCCGCCCAGGTCCAGAGCCTTTTGCAGGGATGCCTTCACATCCGCGACCTGGAAATACACGTTCCAGTGTGGCGGTACCGGTCCCATTTCGGGTCGGATGGGCAAGATGCCGGCCACACGCCCTTCCCATTCCGCGCCGCCTGTCCGCACCTCCTGATAGAACATGCAATAGCCCGGAGTGTCCGTATGCGGAGCCTCTGCCAGGTCCCAACCGAAGGCGGCCATATAGAATTTGGCATCTTCGGGCGGCTGGTGCGCGTACAGTTCCCCCCAAACATAGGAGCCGGGCTCCATCATCACCTGAAACCCCTGGTGGGTCTTTGGCTGCCACAGGCAGAAGGCGGCACCATTCGGATCAGCCAATATGGCCAGGACACCGAAATCAAACACCTCCATGGGGCCGTCCAGGACCTGGGCCCCCAGCGCTTCACACTGCTGGACGGTAGCCTGCGCATCTTCCACGCAGACATAGGAATTCCAGACCGGCGATAGACCAGCCTCAATTTGCGGCGGCTGCAGCTGTCCCATGGCTGCCGCGTGCTTGCCGTCCAGCAGCATCATGGAATAGATGAAGTTTCCTCCATCATACACATTATCGAATTCCCATCCCATCAATTTGCCATAGAACTTACGGGCGGCTTCCGGATCAGTAGTGGACAAGTCTACCCAGCAATATCTTCCGAACGAATGTTGTGAAACAGTTGGCATTACTATAGGATACCTTTTCTTGCCTTTTACAGAATACCGATTGTATTCATGTCCATATATTATAGTTTATATTTTCATATATTACAATTCGATCCATAACATTGCAGTACTTTTTATCCCAGGACCATGGGCACAGGCAGGACTTGCCTTCCATGCCGCAGCCCATACAACCTGCGGGTATCCCTATACCCAAGGCAATGGCGGTCAAGACCAAGGGGCAGCGATCCTGTCCCCACGCGTCTCCAAGAGGCCGATGGCTCCCACCCAAGCCGTCAGGAAGAGACATTCTCCTGGAGCCGGGCTACAGTATTGGTGCAGGACTTCCGATGCGCGCTGCCGGATGTCCGGGCGTCAGAACCGGATACTGGCAGAGCCGGGACAGGCGGACACTGCACCGCGAAGGAACAAACTCCACCTGCAATGAACAGCCACGCCGGAGATGGGTTTGGGTCGGCGTTGCAACGGGAACGAATGGCCTGCCGGTCCGCGGACACCAGGCAAACATCCCCGGCATGGAAGCCGATGCTGGGGCCGGTCAGGGTGCCCCTCGTGCACAACGGCAACGCCCAGGATCGGCACTCTCAATGCAAGGGCGCGCGGAGCAGCAGTCTACAGTTCCAGGCTGTAGTCGTCTACATCCACTTCCGCGGCCATCTTCCGCGTGAGCTGGGTCCGGGGCACTCCCCCGGTTTCCACCACGATATGGGTATCGGGCAACCTGGATTGGGCTCCGCGTCGGATCTGACGGCGAAAGGTTAGAGAAGCGAATTCATCCCCCTCTATCGTGATGTTGGCGGTATGCAAGTAGAACTTCTCGCCGTGGCGGTTGAGCACGAAGAAGACATCTTGCTGCCAGATTTCACTGTATTCCGTGCCATACCGGCTTTCGGGAATGATGGGCAAAGAGGAATCACTCACTGCTATGGATCCGTTGTATGAAACCCGCATCGTCGTCGCTTACAGACGCGCGAGGTTGAAAGCACCGGCACCGGCATAGGACGCGGCTTCGCCCAGTTCCTCTTCAATCCGGAGCAACTGATTGTACTTGGCGACGCGGTCGCTCCGGGCCGGTGCACCCGTCTTGATCTGCCCCGTGTTCAGGGCCACGGCCAGATCGGCGATGGTAGCGTCTTCCGTTTCGCCGGAACGATGGCTGATGACACTGGTCCAGCCCGCCCGGTGGCTCATGGCCACCGCTTGCATGGCTTCCGACAGGGTTCCGATCTGATTGACCTTGCACAACAGCGAATTGCACAGTTCTTTTGCGATCGCCGTTCTGATTCGCTCCACATTGGTGACCAGCAGGTCATCGCCCACGATCTGTACTTTCTCGCCCGCCTGCGCCTGCAACATCTGCCAGCCTTCGAAGTCGTCCTCGGCCAAGCCGTCTTCAATGCTGATGATGGGAAATTGCTCTATCCAATCAAGCCACATTGACACCAACTCGGCACTTTCCAGTGTGATGCCTTCAATGGGCAGCCTGTACTGGCCGGTTTCGCGGTCGTACAGCTCGGAAGCCGCCGGGTCCAAGGCAATCCAGACATCCTGACCCGGCTGCAGACCCGCCTTTTCGATGGCCTGCAGAATCAGTTCCAAGGCTTTCGCATTGTTGCCCAGCGCTGGCGCGAAGCCGCCTTCATCCCCCACGTGGGTACTGTAATCCAGACGTGCCAGCACATCCTTGAGGGCGTGATAAATGTGTGTGCCCCATTGCAGGCCCTGGCGGAAGGTCGCGGCGCCCACGGGCATAATCATGAATTCCTGGAAGTCAGTGCTGTGCGCCGCATGCGCTCCACCGTTCAGGATATTCATCATGGGTACGGGCAGCACATGGGCCTGCACGCCCCCCAGATGCTGATACAAAGGCACCTGAGTCGCCGCGGCAGCAGCCTTGGCGACAGCCAGACTCATGCCCAGGATGGCGTTGGCGCCGTAATTCCGTTTGTTGGGGGTACCATCTATGTTGCACAGCAAGGTGTCGAGTTCCCCCTGCCGCAGGGCACTACGGCCGACCAGGGCCGGCCCCAAAATGGAATTCACATTTGTGACCGCCTTGGCAACCCCCTTGCCCTGAAAGCGGTCGGCATCGCCATCGCGCAGTTCCCAGGCCTCGTGCATGCCGGTGCTGGCCCCACTGGGCACTGCGGCCCGCCCCATGGCGCCGCCCTGCAGCGAGACATCCACTTCCAATGTGGGATTGCCCCGACTGTCCAGGATTTCACGGGCGTGCACTCTTTCAATGTTGAACATCCTGCTCCTTGCGACATGCACCAATCCGACTGTGCTCCGACCCTGACGACGCCCCTCCCGCAGGAACAGGTCTGCCTCAACCGGGCTGCGCGCCGATTATAACGTAATGGGGGCGAAAATTTTTGCTCTGGCCCGGCGGTCCGACGCAATATGAATCCCGGGATGCCACAGCTTTCCGGCACCAAAATCCGGAGCCACCGGCATCCTCTCTGTCCTGGTGATACAATTTCCGACCGGATCCACCCGTATCAACACGCCTGACTATGTTGCAGTCCCCGCTTTATCTGGATCATTCCGCCACGACCCCCGTTTGGCCGGAAGTGATCGCCGCGATGAAGCCATATTTCCACGAGGCCTACGGCAATCCCTCCAGTATGCACGCGGCGGGCCGCAAGGCGTATGCCGGACTGCAGCAAGCCCGCCAGAATGTGGCGCGGCATATCGGAGCCCGGCCGCAGGAAATCATCTTCACCAGTGGCGGTACGGAGAGTGACAACCTGGCCCTGCGGGGCATCGCCCTGGCGCGGCGCCAGCAGACCGGGGCGCGGCGTATTGTCAGTACGCCGATCGAACACCATGCCGTGCTGGAGACTCTGGAGGACCTGGCCCAGGTACATGGCTTTGACATAGAACTGCTGCCCGTCAGCGCAACGGGCCGCGTCCGGCCCGCAGACCTGACTCGGGCCCTGGCGGCGCCCGCGGCCCTGGTCTCCATCATGCTGGCCAACAACGAAGTGGGTACCGTGCAACCGCTGGCCCAGCTGGGGGCCATTTGCCAGGCACACGACACGCCCTTGCACACGGATGCCGTACAGGCCCTGTGCAAGGTTCCGATCTGTGTTGGCGACCTGGGCGTGGCGGCGTTGAGCGCCAGCGCCCACAAGTTCCATGGCCCCAAAGGGACAGGCTTTCTGTACTTGCGGCAAGGCACCCTCTTTCTGCCTCGCCAAACGGGAGGGGGCCATGAAGGCGGACGACGGGCCGGTACCGAGAACGTGCCCCTCATCCAGGGGATGGCGCTGGCCCTGGACATGAACCTGCAAGCCGCTGCGACGGAGTGGCCGCGGCAGCGGGCGCTGCGGGATCAGCTGATTGCCGCCGTGTTGCGCGATGTGGAAGGCGCCTACCTGACCGGCGATCCGCGACACCGGCTGCCCCATCATGCCAGTTTCGTGATTCCGGGTCTGGAAGCCGAATCCATACTCATCGGCCTGGACATGGCCGGCATTATGGCCAGCAGCGGCAGCGCCTGCACCAGCGGGGCACATCAGCCCAGCCACGTCCTGTCGGCCCTGGGCATCAAGGCTCCCGACAGCTATGGAGCCCTGCGTTTCAGTCTGGGGCATGCCACTACAGCACGCGACATCGCCTTTGCCGCGGAGCAACTGATCCGCATTACCGCACAGCTGCGGCAGGCCATGGTTTTGACCTGACCCGGTTTTCCGGCATCCACGCCATCAAGACGCTCCCCATGCATCCGGGATCTCCTGCCATCGCCGTAGCCATGAGCGGCGGCCTGGACAGTTCCATGGCCGCGACTCTCCTGGTCGAGGCGGGCCACAGCTGCGTTGGCATCATGATGCGCCTGTGGTCGGAACACGCCCCGGGCTCCGAGTCCACCAACAAGTGTTGCTCCGCCGAGAGCGTGGATGTGGCCCGAGACGTGGCGGAGCGGTTGGCCATGCCTTTCTACCTGATCAACGTGGAGGACACATTCAAGCAGGAGGTCGTGGATCCCTTCATTGCAGACTACCTGGCCGGATTGACCCCTAACCCGTGCCTGAACTGCAATCGGCGCATTCGTTTTACCTTGCTCCTGCAATACGTGGCCCGGCTGGGCATACCCCGACTGGCCACGGGCCATCATGCCCGCACGCGGACTGGACCGGACGGACAGGTGCAGCTACTGCGGGCGCGCGATCGGCACAAGGACCAGAGCTATGTCCTCAGCGTTCTGAACCAGGCGCGATTGCGGCGTGTGCTCTTCCCGGTCGGGGAATACCTGAAGTCCGACTTGCGAGCCATGGCCCGCAAGCGCCACCTGCCCGTGGCCGACAAAGCCGAGTCCATGGACCTGTGTTTTGTGGCCGACAACAATTACCGGCGGTTTCTGGAGGATTGGGGAGACCGGCGGCAGACTGCAGGTCCCATCCTGACCACTGCCGGCGTGGAGGTAGGACAACACACGGGACTGTATCGATTTACGGTCGGACAGCGCCGCGGATTGAACCTGCCCAATCTCACGGGCGAGGCCCTGTATGTCGTGGACAAAGACCCGGCACGCAACGCGGTGGTGGTGGGTTCCAAGGCCGAACTCCAGGCCCGTTGCCCGCAATTTGCCCTGACGCAGCTCAACTGGAATCAGGGTGGTCCGCCCTGCCCTGATACGGCGCTCGGGTGCCAAATCCGCTATCGGGGCGCCGTCCATCCCTGTGAACTGATCCGGGACGACCCGGCAAGCCCTGCAGTGCGGCTGTCCGATCCCCCCATGGGGATCGCCCCCGGTCAGGCCGCCGTCTTCTATGATGGGGACGTATGCCTGGGCAGCGGTATCATTAAGAGCTGACAGGCTACACTGACCTTGTGCCAAGACGTGACTCAACCTCCCTGCGCAATGGCCCGCATTGCGGTATGAACTGGACTGCATGGTGGCTGAACCCGCCCCTGGTCCTGGGTGTAGCACTGGCCGTGGGCTACGGCAGTCTCTTTCATCTGTGGCAAGGCCGCACCTACCGGGATCTAATTGTCTATGTGCTGGCGGCAGGCATCGGATTCGGCTTGGGCCAGGGATTGGCCATGTTATTGAATTCGCGGTGGCTGCAGATCGGCCAGGTGCATATTGTGGAAGCCACGCTGCTCGCCTGGTTTGCCCTGCTTATTGCCCGGTCCAAGCCGGAACCGGCCCGCTGACCTGCCCTCCATCCGATGGAACGTTTTCTGGACCTGGCCCGCGACATCACCTTCGTGCTGATCGCGCTGGAAACTTTTGTGGTCCTGGGCCTGCTCATTGTGTTGAGCCGCCAGGTCCTAAAACTGGTCCGCCTCCTCCGCCAGGGTATTCAGCCCATTCTGGAAGATGCCCAGGATGCGGCCCGCACTACCAAGGCCACGGCAGAATTTGTCGGGGAGCATGTGGTCAAACCCACCGCGGAGATCCACAGCAAGCTATCCGGTGTGCGGCGGGCATGGAAGATCCTGTTTGGGGATTTGCCTCCCGGTAGCGGTACGGACTCCCGTTGAACCGACCGGTGCAGGCCAGCGCCCGCCGAGCCCTTGACATGCCCGTATCTGCCTCGCTCTGGGATCCGACTGCCCCGCACGGACCAACCAAGGTGGCAACTCTGCACGCCCTGGTCGCGGAGGAACAGCAGCGGCATTTGCTGCCGCTGCAGTTTGTTTTGGCCACGTTTGCCAGCATCGGCGGTCGCATGCTGGAATGGTCGCTGGATGCGGTACCGGTTGCCCTGGGATACAGTCTCCCGGCCAGCGCGGCAGACGGCACACCCTACCGTCTGATCGGCTACCTGCCGGTCGCCCACCACAGCCTCCCGTCCCCGGATTTGAAAGCGGCCGTGACGCGGCTGGAACCCGCAGAGGAAGTGCAGCTGTTCGATATCGCCGCGGCCGGGCACTGGGACGCTCCCCCAATTTTGGAGACTGTCGCCGGGATTGCCTATGGGCGACCCCGCGTGCAGGATGCGCACGCGCTCCGGCAGTTGCAGGCCCGGATCTGGCACGCCCAGCCCAAGAACCTGTACCCGACTTTCCTCCATCATCCCCGGTGCCAGGCCGCCTGGTCCTTGGTCGCGCGGGCCGCGGATCGGGTAGTGGGTTTTCTGATAGGCTTTCGGCACCGCGGACATCCCCCGACGTTGCCGCCGGACTGGCCCGCACCGAACACGGCCGGCGGCGTGTTCGAATCGCAGACTCTGGGCGTACACCCGGACTTTCGCCAGCAGAACATCGCCTTTCATCTCAAACGCCTGCAGGCACAGGAACTGCAGCGACAGGGCATTACCCATGTACAGTGGACGGCCGATCCCCTGCAATACCGCAACGCCCGCCTCAACTGCAACCGACTGGGCGCCGTGGGCACGCGGCTGCTGCCCGACTACCTGCCTTTCCGCAACGAATTGAACCAGGTGGCAGCCTCAAGGCTGCGTCTGGTCTGGCCCCTGTCCGCCGCGCCGGCGCAACGGGCCCTGACCCAGGGCCGGGCTTTCGGAGCTCCGGATCTGCAGGCTGGGACCGCCTTGCCCCAAGTCCATGACAACCTGCAACAGATCCGCCTGCATCTCGATGCGCCCTGTCTGGCTATTGAGATTCCGGACGACTGGACCCGGATGCAACGCACGGACCGGGCTCTGGCGCAGACCTGGCGCGACACCACGGACACCATTCTGGCCCACTATCTGGGCCCCGCCCCGGGACAATACATGGTCACCCATACCGGCCGCCGCGGGGACCGGTGCTATCTGGTGGCCACGCAGGTCGGACCGGATTTGGGCCGCCACTATGGTCCGGGAACCGGTGCGCTACACTGACAGCGCGACATGCTCCCGTACATCGTCCTGCGGTTCATACCCCAGCCACCGGCGGGTCTGCTCCAGATTCCATGGCATGTCCCGGTTGCGGGACATGCCGTTTACGCAGATCACGGGCCCCGGCCACGAGGCCGAAGAAGCCAGCAGGGCTTTTTCGAAGAGCTGCACGAAATCCCGATTGGACAGCCACATCTCCTTGAACCAGCGGTCGGCCCGTTGCAAAGTGGCATGATCCGCAGGGGTCATGCTGGCGCCGGTTACCTCCGGAGCACCCGTAGCCGTCAGCGCGGAAGGGTGATTGTCCCCAAAGTTGCACCAGCCGATCCGCACGTTGACGAATTCCGTATCCCCTTGGCCCCGGTCCGCCTGGGCCAGCGCGTGATACAGTCTTTCCCCGCCAAATTTGGCAGCCGCATAGGGAGTGGAATCCATGGTGGCCGTGGCCGTCGCCACCACAGTGCCCACCCCGTAGGGAGAATCCGGATTGAGCTGGCCCGATCCGACAGTGGAAGCCAGCGGCTCATCTTTGTACCGGCCCATCACATGGTTGGTCGTCGCAAACACCACGCGCTGGCACCGGGGAGCTGCCACGGCCACCAACCCTACATGCAAATTCATGTCCAGCGACCGCGCGGCATCGTCCCACGTGGCTCTGGGTTCCGGCCTCTGCGCCGCAAAATGCACGAGGGCATCACAGTCCGCAATGGCACTGTGCCATCTTGAGTCCTGCCATTGGCGCAAATCGGCCACCACAAAGTCCAGCGCTGCCACCTGCACGCCCGGATGTGCATCCTGCAGCTGCCGATGCAGGTCCGGGGCCTGCTGCACCGGAGCGGCCATCAGGTCGAGACCGGTAATCCGCGCCACGGCCGGGCTGAGAGCCAGATGACCTATCAGTTTCTGCCCCAGATTGCCCAAGGCGCCGGTAACGAGAATGTGCTTGCCCACGAGACTCTCCGTCCTCTGTCAATCGGGATGCACTACAGGCCCATCAGGAAGTCGTAGATGTGTTCGGCACTGCCCGGCAACATCTCGTGGCCGAAATCGGGATAGAGCTGCAGGGACTTGGGCGCCCGGATCTTGTTGTAGATCGCAAATTGGGTCGAAGGCGGACAAATCTGATCCATCAAGCCCGTGTGCATCACCAGCTCAGCCTGAATACGGGAAGCCAGATGCTGTGTATCCACATAACCCAGACGCGTGAATACCTCCTCCTCGCGCTGGTGCTGCGGATCGAACTGGCGGAACCACTGCCGCAGTTCCGCGTAGGCATTTTCGGCCAGGTCCATTTCCCAAATCCGCTGGTAATCCGCCAAAAAGGGAAATGTCGGCGCGGCGCGCCGGATCCGCGGCTCCAGCGCGGCACATGCCACGGTCAGGGCGCCACCCTGGCTGCCGCCGGTGGCACCGACCCGATCGGCATCCACATGCTCCATGTCCATGACCAGGCCGGCCAATTGTGCCGTATCCAGGAAAATGGAACGATAAAGCAGCTTCCGGGGCGACGGGTCGGCCAGACCCCGCACAATGTGGCCGCGCAGGGTCCAGCCTTGCGTGCCGCCTTTGTCTTCGGACAACCCGCCCTGGCCGCGACAGTCCAGGGCCGCCACGGTGAAACCGGCGGCCACATACCCCAGTTTTTCCACCCATCCGCCGGAGTTGCCGGAGTAGCCGTGAAAAAAGAGCACGGCCGGACTGCCGGGAGCCGGTTGCTTGGGCTGCAACAACTTGGCATGGACCCGTGCGCCGCCCACGCCCGTGAAGTACAGGTGAAAACAATCGGCAAACGCGGTCTGGAAATCCGCCGCCACCAGTTCGGTCCGGGCATCCTGCCGGTGCATTTCGGCCAGTCCCGCATCCCAGTAGGCCTCAAAATCGGCCGGCCGGGGATTACGGCCCTGATAGGTATACAGGTCTTCCAGCGACAGGTCGAACGTCAGAGGCATGAGCTACCACCCTGGGAAAGCGTGGACATGGGGAAACGGACCCTGCCATTCTAGCCCAGACAGTCAGTCCAGGTCTTCTGCGTCCGCCTCGTCGTCGTCGGCCTCTGCCGCCAGCACGACTGACAGATCGGCCAATATGTCTTCATGACGCACTTTGGAATAGGAACCCCACAGCTCCCGCGCCAGGCGTTCGGGATCGGCCTTGACCCCTTGCTTCGCCCAGTATTGGCAAACGCGCACCACATCCCGCGTCAACAGGGCGAAGGCTTGCTGGTTGCCGGCCACCGGCACAACCTGGGGAAAGTCGATCAGGATCGCACGGCCACCCCAATAGAGAATGTTATGGGCTGACAGATCGCCGTGGATGAAGCCGGCCTCCAGCATGATTTGCAGATTGCGCAACACCTGCTCAAACAGACCCCGGGCTTCGGCTTTTGCCAGATGCACGCTGTGCAGGACGGGAGCGACTTCATACTCGTCGCCAATGAACTCCATCAGAATGGCATTGGGTGAGGTTTCGATCGGTTCCGGCACATCGGCCCCGGCCGCATGCAACTCGACCAAGGCATGGTACTCGTACATCAGCCAGGAGGTCTGTTCGGCCTGCTTCCCGTACTCTGTACGCTTGAGCATGGCCCGCAGTACGCGCCGGTCATAGGCCCGGGAAGTCTGGCCCTGCGGTGTCAGCACATCGCGGCCTTCACGATAGATCAAGTCATTGCGCATGGTACGATGGCTGCGCGGCCGATACAGCTTGGCCGCCACGAGCTGACGCTGCCCCTCTGCCGTCAGACTGCAGCGATAGACATCCGCTTCCTTGCCGCTTTTCACCTTGCTGAGCACATCATCAATGTGATCGGTTTCGAAAAAGGGCCGCAACGTGGCCAGCAACCAGCGGCGCTCCGTATGACCGGGCTGATAGGTGGTCTCGAAATCCCCCGTGATGCTCCGTCGGCGTTCTGCCTCGATCTTGGCCCAGTACTGCTGCTGTTCAGGCACCTTGGGTACAAAATTGGGTTTGGGCGGCCGGCGTATCAGTTTGGCGTCGGCGCGAAAGTCAGGATCGAACTCCTCTGCGTATTCCGCATAAGCGTCGTCCAGGTCAAATTCGTTCTCCGAGAACTGTTCTTGCATGAGTGGAAAATACTCTCTCTCTTTGGCGTATCTCTTCAGTAAGCAAACCGGTGCCCCCGGTGCACGTTTTCCAGGCAGGGGCATACGGGAACCGAGGTTCCTGGTTCTGCAGATTGCAAAGAAAGAGGGTCCGCCGCGGCAGGACACGCTGCGCCGGCACCAGTCGTTTAGGGAAAGGCGGGCCCTACGCAGGAGGCACAGGCGAGACCGCTCTGCACAATTCGCAGATTCCGTGCACATACATCGAATCGACTCAGCATGCAATCGCCTCCTTCCTGTGTTATGAATATCATCAGATCAGTATGCCCCGAGGATACCACATCCATGTCAAAGTCCATACTCAAGACCCGGTTTCACCGGTTTCGGAACCGGGGCGAAATTGCGGCCTGGGAAAATCATTTGAACCGTACATGGCCCTATCGCCAACAATTGGTGAGACACATGGCAGAAGAGCTGCGGGAGATCACTCCGGCCGGGGAAATGTTGCAGGTCGTGGAGTTTGCCTCCGGGCCGGGCATGGTAGCCTGGCAGCTGCTGCATCAGCTACCGCAGATGGCATACACGGGACTGGACTTCTCGGATCCCTTCATCGATTATGCTGCGCGGCGCCTGCGCCGTTTTGGCCCGCGCGTCCGCTTCATCCATACCGATTTGCGGCAAGATGCCTGGCAAACGGCGCTGCCGCAACCCGTGGATGCGTTCGTTTCACTCCAGTCCCTGCATGATCTGGGCTCCGAAGCCCAGGTGCACCGAATGTACGCGGAGGGATTTCGACTGCTGGCCGAAAGCGGGAAGTTTGTCAACGCGGACTTCGTGGTCCCGCCGCAACACCCCAATACCAGGGATCCGGGCCGGTTGTCGGTGGCACGCCACCTGACGTTGCTGCAAGGTATCGGGTACAGGTGGGTGGATCTGAAAGCGCGTCAGGACCACTTCGCCTGCATTGTCGCGCGCAAGGCCTGACGTACACAGGTTGTCAAGGTTCCTGGCGGCAACGCCGCTTGCCGTGCAGATGCCCCCGTCCCGCGAGTCACAGAGCGACCCTGTCTCGCCAGCATGTTGCTTGCTGCATTGTGATCGGCATGGAGCACCCGGTCACACGGCCGTCTTCGCGTGCAGGTCTGGCAGGTGTAGCGTGCCTCCACAGACCGGGAGGCGCCGCGGTCCGGCAGTGCGCCCGCACGGTATCCAACGTGATTTATATCCAAAAGACAGACTGGGCGCGGTGGTCAGAGCTCCGTGGGGTAACATCAAATTTCCCGCCCGCAGATCCGTACACCCCGACACGTGCTAGACTAGCCTTTGACATCAATGAAAGCGGGAGGGATTGTCAAAGGTCGAAAGGCCATTGCGTTTGGACAGTTTTTGCCCAAGACTGCCGCTCCCGCTTGGTATCGGCGCGGCCGCGGGACCAGGCTCCATGGGTTTTGTCCGGGCGCGGCCCTGATGCGAGCGCAATGCCAGAGCAGGGGACACACAAAATGTTGCGATTTGTTGAAGAAATCATGCTGCTCCTGCTCCGGGACGACGGCAGGAGCGTGCATGTGCCCAGCTGGTCGCTGGACTATGCCATTGCGGGTGGTGTACTGATGGATCTGGCCATGGAAAACCGCATCGATACCGACCTGCAACACCTGATCCTGGTCGATGCCACCCCGGTAGGAGACAGCCTGCTGGACCCGACCTTGGCCGAGATTGCCGCCGGGGAGCGGCACGACACCCGGTTCTGGGTGGAGCATGTTGCCCAACGCTCATTGGCAATCCAGGAAGAAGCGCTTTCCCGACTGGTGGCCCACGGCATACTGGAACGTCAAGATGACAGTTTCTTGTGGGTGTTTCGGTCCAGACGTTACCCGCTGATCGACGGCAAAGCGGAGCGTGAAGTCAAGCAACGCATTATGGGAGTGCTGTTCAGCGACGAGATCCCGGATCCCCGCGATGCCATGCTCATCGGCCTTGCCGATGCCTGTGATATTTTCAAGGAACTGTTGTCTCAAAGAGAACTGCACAATGTGGAGGACCGCATCGAGCTGGTGAGCGGTCTGGATCTCATTGGTCGAGCCATGACGCAGGCGATCACCGACATCAAAATATTAGTGGCCTCCTCTGTACAGGCACATATGCTGTAATGCAGGGCCATTCCCTCGCTGCTGTCACCTTGGATAAAGCCTATCGGTCATGCACCGTTGGTGCTTGGGGTTTCGGCCATAGGCCGCAGGAGGTGCTTGCCGGTCCTGGGGGCAGCAGGTCTACATTTTCCCCGTCAAATGTCTAATACTGCAATGAATCTTAGGCGGCCCACCGGTCATCCCGCGCTCGGCGACCACGAATATGGGCCCGGTGGGCCGCCTGATGGCAGCATGCCCGACAGAGCAGGAGCTCCAGAGCCTGGTAGAGGGTAGACGGTGGACTACTGGCGCGGCAGACCTCTCGGCAGCACGCGGCATGCACTTGGGGCACGGTCAGGGCCGGGGCTTTTTGCGCCGCATCTGCTGCCGCGTCATGTAAGGGTGCCAGCCCAGCCCGGCCGCGGAATGCAGGAATCGCGGCAGGTTGCTCCCGGTCCGCGCTCCCGCCGCTCCGCCGACGTGCGCGGCCGATCCGACCACAGGCCCTAGGCCCAATACTGTGCCATCGGCTTGAAACTGTGCATTCCTCGCGGATTTCGGCACAGACAACCGGGAGCAGCCCGGCCCACCCGCGGCCCGGGGTTCTGCAGGCGGCGTCGGACGACCTGCACGGCGGGCGTGAACGAGAGGTCGTCGGAGTCGAGCGCAGCCGCGGCCGCCTGCATCAGGCAACGCACCGCATAGCAGGCCAGCATCAACCTCTCGATTTCCTGGCGCACCCCAGCAATTGAGCCCCGGTGGCCTGGGCCACCCGCCAGCGGGCCGCGCTGAGATACCCGCGGTCGGCTAGCAGCAGGCAGGATGCAGGACCCCGAGTCTGCTTCTCAATATGTCTAAAGCAACAGTATTTGGCCCTAGGCCCGGAACTCGCGGCGCGTACACAGGGGCCTGTAGCGGGCATAGGAGGCTTCCAGATCCGTCTGCAAAGCCCCCCGGTCCACAGACGGCAACAACCACCGGGGCACGGCTTCCACCAAGATGGTCATGGGGACTCCCGCATCCAAGTGCGTCCCTATGGTCCCATAAATCCCGATTCGTGGCCGCACCAAGCACTGGGCATGGAATTATGTGAAGTATAAGGTAAACTGCCAGTGCCTGTCTGGGTCCGTCATCTTCTCCTGCCTCCTATGCCCCGTACGGCTGCATGTCCACCTGACCGCCCGCCCACGCCAGCGCGTCTCAGGAGGGCCTGACCTGGAACGCGGTGCCCCGCACCTGGACAAGCACGGATCTGCAGGCCTTTCTGTGGTACCGGCTGCCTTTGAGGCAGGGCCGTCGCCGGGGGATGGGGCGGGACTTCTGCGTGCCGGTTCCGTCTGCCCCCAGCTGTGACAGATTCCAGATGCTCGGAGCATTGCAGTCTTGGAACCACCGTTGCAGGCAGCCGTTGCGAGGGCAAGACCAAGAGAAAAGGCGGATCTGACCATTCCGCGTTCATTCCAGGAAGCGCCTGACCCAAGTGCGGAATTTGTGCAATGTTGTCAGCGTGCCACAGGTACGGCTTTGTTCAAGACAACGGGGGATGGCTTCCTTCAGGGGCAGCTTAGGGAAATGCCGACTCCTCTCTGCTGCAATGTAACTGCCTTGCTGCAGAACATGGATTTCAAGGCTTGTACCCTGTCATACCGCCACAGTTCGGGCACCCCCAGCAATTCGGGGTTGGGAAGCCGGGTCCAGACTGTCAAATCAATCTCGATGGCCAGATCGGGCGGCGGGTCAACTGCCAGATCAATGCTTGACCTGCCGCGGACATCAGCCTCGTGCTCAATGTAAAAGCATGTATCGGCCTCAACTACCTGACCCATCGCCTCATTGTTGAAGGTGGTGGAGCCTGCGCTGCAGTACTCAAGTTCTTGTTCCTCCAGGATCACCTTGATAAGGCAACAAGAATTTCCTTGTGATCTTCGTGTCTGAAAGATGGCGCCATGATTTCCAGCATGCCATGGCTGTAGGAAAGTCGTGAAGTGCGCTCTTTCCCCAGCTCCTCCAAGAGGAGTTTAAGCTCGGGCCAAGTCACTCCTACCCAGAGAGACTGATGTCCGGGAAGCACCATCCAGCGCCTTGAAGCGACTTGCATGTCGGCTTCCTTTCTGCACGACAACGCGGTGGCAATCGCAGGTCCGCGATCCTCCACACGCAGGGCTTGCGCGGGGCATCCTGTCGCTTTGCTTTCTTTTTGAACTGTCACAGGCCCGAATGCCTGCCTGAACGTGGCCGGACGACACTGCATTGGCAACCCTATGTCCAGAGGCCCGACAGCACAGCAGGATCCTGCGGGCGGGCCTGCCATGATCCCCGAATGCCTTGGGAAAAGATCCGCAACATGAGCCGGTGCCGGCACCGAGCCGATGCAGGCATCCTGAATCCCGCAATCCCTGAGCGCGATGGCTGCCAAATCTTGCATCATCGCTCCGGCCATTGCAGAATCCGGGATTTTGCAGGGAGATGGCGCTGCATACAGCGCGGCACCCTCGGGCGCGCAAGTGCGGATCTGCGGATATCCCGAAACTGCTGCAGGCTCTCCAGTCTCCGGCTGGGGTGCCGGTCTGTCAGCCGGCCGCAGGCGTGACTGCCCGGCACAAACCCAGAAACTCGGGATAGACGATATGGGGGTGCCGGGCCAGAAAACGGTTTCCCACGGTATCCGGTGCCAGGTTCTCCACCTCTGCGTATCCCAGCTCCTGCAGGAAGTCTGTCATTTCGGCGGGATTGAAGCCCGTAATCCATGCCTCCCCCCGCCGGGCCACGAACTTGGCGCAACCCGCCTGCAACGCCTGCCACGATGGAGACGTAAAAGCCGGATCCGACAGGTAGTCGAACAGGACCATTGAACCCGGGGCAACGTTGTCCGCAATATTCTTCAAGGTGGCACGCACGGTATCCAGGTCCAGGTAGAAGGAAACCGCAAACCAGGCAAAGACGGCGGGACGCGCGGCATCAAACCCGGTCCCGGTCAAGGCTGCAAACATGTCCTGGGTCTCCAAATCCACGGACACGTAGCGGGTGTGCGGGTGGGGGGAGAGACCTGCCCGCTCCATTCTGCGCTTCTTCTCCGCTTGTGTCGCGGCCAAATCCAGTTCGTACACCGTCAGGTACGACATGAGATCCCGGCGACGCAGCGTAAACGTATCGTATCCCGCCCCTACAATGACGAGCTGGCGGACGCCGGCCGCCACGGCTCCCTCAATACATTCTTCGCCGAACTGCGCCCGCACGGTGATGGCGGGCATGATGGGCGACAACCGGCCCAGAATACGCGTCACCACCAACCATGTCAGAGGACGGTACCGGATGACCGCCCGCCACAATGGACTGCACAGGGCGAAGGCCAGGCAATCGTCGAATACGGGCGGTACGTTCCGCTTCCTGTCCAGAGCGCGAATGGCCGCGGCCAAGTCTGCCGTCTTGCTGGGGCGCGTTTTGTCGAAGGCCATGAAAGTGTACCCCATCGTAGGCAAGAGATCATGCGTCAAGTGTAACAACTTGTCCCGTTCCGGGCAACCGGGTCACACGGACGAGGCCCCGGCCCCGCGACATGGGGCACACAGGCCATGGGTATGGACGCCTACAGGCGCGATATTGGAAGCAAAGCGCCATGTCGTCGTGTCACCAGGGACATGATCCCATCTGGCTCAATCCAGCCTGGACCGGTGTCTGACCATGGTGGCAACACTCCCTGCTCCGGTTGTGAGGTATGGCCCATCCCGCAATCCGCGCGGATGGGCTGTCGCGCTGCCAGGTGCGATCGGGGTCCCGATGCTTTGCCCAGGCGGGAAGACATCGGGAGCCATCCGCAGGGGTTGACCTAGATTTCAGGGATCGCCACGCGCAAATAGTCGGCGGATTTGGACAGGTTGCTCCACGTCACATCATCCACGGGGATGCCTTGCGTCCGCCTCAGGGCCGCAGTGCGCTGCTCCGGTTCCCCGGGCACCATGACCGATTCCAGGCCTTCCACGGGCGGATTGGCATGAATGGCATCGACGTAGGCCTGGGCATCGTCCCAGAAGAGGGAAAGGGCACGGAACGCTTCGACGCGCAACACCAGAAAGAGCACACCGTTGCTCATCTGGCCATCCGTCAATTTCGGCGCACCGCTGCCGGTCAAGACGCCGGCCAGCAGATCACACAGCATGCTCAGTCCATACCCCTTGTGCCCCGCGGCCGGCAGCATCACACCCCCGTCGTACAGATCTGCCGGCGCAACGGAAGGTTTGCCATCCTTGTCCAGAATACTGCCCGGGGGCAATTCGGTACCTTTGTTGAACGCGATCTTGATTTTGCCCTCCGCCACTACGCTGGTAGCGAAATCCACCACAATGGGAGGCGCCCCGGCCACGGGAATACCAGCAGCCAGGGGATTCGTGCCCAGCAGACGCTGGGTGCCGCCAAAAGGGGCCACGATGCCGGTCCGGCCGCCCAAATTGCAGAAGGCCAGCCCAATGCAGTCCTCAACGGTGGCCATGGTCACCCATTCCCCCAGACGCCCCACATGGCCGCTGTTGACGATGCCGCCGGCCGCCAGACCGTGTGCCTTGGCTTTCTCGATGGTTTTCTGCATGGTCACGTAGGCGGACCACTGCCCGAACCCTCGCCGGGCATTCATGATGGTGATGGTGGGCGAGTCCTCCACCGGCTCCGGATCGGCGTTCGGATGCAGATTGCCTTCCTCGATTTGCTGCAGGTACAGGGGGACCCGCACGATGCCATGCGAATCGTGGCCTTGCAGATTGCTCTCCACCAGCGATTCGGCCACCCGCTGCGCGACGGGCTGGCGCACTGCAGCCGCCATGAAAATTTCACGCACGAAGTCAACGAGAGTGTGATGGGCCATGTGCCGCATGAAATGGGCTCCTTCAAGGATGGAATCTGCCGTCAGGCAGCCAAAAGACCGCAGGCAGGGTCGCCTGCCAGGCCAGCCCCCACGCCGGACCGTTCGGATCTAGGGGAGCAACAGCCCGATGAGATACCCGGCGTCGGGCGCCACGAAATATCCTATCACCAAGATCAGAATCTCGCCGCCCAGAATGAAGCCGGCCAGACGCCAGGCCCGGCCCGTGCCGTAATGTTTGAGAAAGATTTCGCCGCTGACAATGGACAGCACGACCATCCCCACGCCCAGCAGCAGCGCGCTGAGGGTCTGCACATTGAAGCCGGTCCAGTATTCCCGGCCGTAGGCCTCGGTAATCACGCCAAAGAGCCGCAGCAGGGCACTGTAGGTGGCCATGACAATGTCAACGGCAATGACCACTTCCGCGATCCCCAGAGCCGTGATACCGAGCCAGAGGAGAAACGTCAGGGTGGCGGCGAGGGGGCGAGGCACGGTCATTCACCAAAGCGACCCAGGTCCTGCAGTGGTGATGCCACGAGTGCACGGTATGGTATGCGTTGGCCTGCAGCAGGAGAGCAGCGATATGGGCCGCCAGTATACTACCGGTCGGGCCTGGCCGGCGTAAGAGGCCCCGATGCCCCAGACCGTTGGCGGGACAATCTGGCCGGCGTATGGGCGGCACAGCGTTACTGCACGCCCTGCAATGTCAACCGGTCCGCAAAGTGGCAGGCGGCTACGTGGCCGTCCTCCACATCCACCAGAGGGGGGGTCTCGCGCTGGCAGATGTCCTCGGCATAGCGACACCGGGGATGAAAGTAGCAGCCGGGTGGCGGGTTGGCCGGATCCGGCACTTGCCCCACCAGCGGGATGCGCACCGTGGGGTTGCGGGGATCCGGCTTCGGCGAGGCCGAAAGCAGCGCTTCCGTATAGGGATGCCTGGGGTTCTGGTACAGGGCCTCGGCCGTGGCGACTTCCACCAACCGGCCCACGTACATGACCGCGACCCGATCCGAAATGTGTTCGACCACCGAAAGGTCATGGGCCACAAACAGGTAGGTCAGATCAAACTCTTCCTGCAGGTCCTGCAGCAAATTCAGAGTCTGGGCCTGAATGGAGACATCCAGCGCCGAAACCGGTTCATCCAGCAAGATCAGCGAGGGGCGCAGGGCCAGGGCGCGGGCGATGCCAATGCGCTGCCGCTGGCCCCCCGAGAATTCATGCGGATACCGTTCCACGTGCTCGGCCCGCAGCCCCACGGACTCCAGCAGGCTCACGACGTGGTCGTTGGTGGCCTTGCCCTCGTCCAGGCCATGCACCTGCAGCGGTTCCCGGATGATGTCGGAGACGCTCATCCGGGGATTGAGGCTGTTGATGGGATCCTGAAAGACCATGGCGATCTGCTGTCGCAACGGTACCAGTTCCCGCTTGCTCAGAGCGGCCAGATTGTACACCGGCGGCTCTGGCAACCCGTCCGGCGCACGGCCGCGAAACAGGACTTCACCGTCCGTGGGATCGTAGAGCCGAATGGCCGTACGGGACGCCGTGGTCTTGCCGCACCCGCTCTCCCCGACCAGTCCCAGCGTCTCGCCCTGCCTGATGGCAAAACTGACATCGTCCACAGCCTTGACATGGCCGGCCACGCGCCGCAGCAGTCCTTTCCGAATGGGAAAGTACTTCTTGAGGTTTTTGACCTGCAGGAGAATTTTCGGATCATCCATGCTGGACGGCACGATGCACCTCGGCAACTTTTTCCGCGTCATGCAACAGGCAGGCGGCCCGGTGAGCCGGGCCCGTCTCCAGCAAGACCGGCGCGTGGATATCACAGAGCCCGGGTACCACATCCGGGCACCGGTCGTGGAAAGGACACCCCGCGGGAATGTGGAAGGGGTCAGGTACCATGCCTTCAATGACTTCCAGCCGACGGCCCGATGAGCCGCCAATCCGGGGAATGGACTTCAGCAAGGCCCGGGTATAGGGATGCTGCGGGTCGTAGAAGATGGCTTCGGTCTGGCCCTGCTCCACGATTCGCCCCAGGTACATCACGGCAATATCCTCGGCCATCTCCGCGATGACTCCCAGATCATGCGTGATATACATGATGGCCATGCCGAACTCATCCTTCAGTTCCAGCATCAGATCGTTGATTTGCGCCTGCGTGGTCACGTCCAGGGCGGTCGTGGGCTCGTCGGCAATCAGCAGCTTGGGGCCGCAGGAGAGGGCGATGGCGATCATCACGCGCTGCCGTTGACCGCCGGACAGTTCGTGAGGATAGCTGTCAACCCGTTCGTGGGCCCGGGGGATGCCCACCCGATCCAGCATGTCCACCGCAATCTGCCGGGCCTCGTCCTTGGGGATTTTGTGCTGCCGGCGGATGACCCTGGTCATCTGTGTCCCTACCGGCTGGCGGGGTTTCAGGTGCAGTTGAATGGCCTCGCCGATATGCACGCCGGCCGTGTACACCGGAGTCAGGGAGCTCATCGGCTCCTGAAAAATCATGGCGATGTCCCCGCCGCGCAGACTGCGCATGAGGGAGCCGTTGGCGTCCTGGCGCGGGATGTCGATGACTTCGGCGCTGGCGCCGTTCCCCTCGGTATGGTCCCGATAGTACAGAATCTCGCCGTTGACGATGCGGCCGTTCTTGGCCAACAGGTGCATGATGGCCCGGGCCGTTACCGACTTGCCGGAGCCGCTCTCCCCAATAATGCCCATGGTGCGGCCGCGCCGGATGGTGAAATTGACCCCGTCCAGAGCCCGGACCGTGCCCCGGCGTACATCGAAATGCACATGCAGATCCCGTACGTCCAACAGGATTTCAGGACTGACCCGGGTGTCCACGTTACTGTCCACCGTACGGATCCAGCGCATCGCGCAGGCCGTCACCCAGCATGTTGAAACCCCAGATCACGAGGATCACGAACGGGACCGGAATCAACAGCCACGGCGAGAAGCGAATGGCCCGCAGGAAGGACACCTCGTACAGCAACACGCCCCAGCTGGTCAGGGGCGGCCGCAACCCCAGGCCCAGCCAGCTGAGCGCGGTTTCGGCCAGAATCATGCCGGGGATGGCCAAGGTGGAAATCACGATGATGTGACTGGTGGCCCCCGGGATCAGATGCCGGAACATGACGCGGCGGTCACCGGCCCCAAAGCTCTGGGCCGCCAGCACATACTCCCTTTCCCGCAGGGAGAGGACCAGGCCGCGCACCTGCCGGGCCAAGCTCCCCCAGCGGACAAAGGCCAGAATGAGGGTGAGCAGGAAATAGACCGTAATCGGGGACCATTCCGGCGGAATGGCGGCGGCCAGCGCCATGAAAAGCGGAATGTCGGGAAACGCCGACAGAAACTCGGTCACACGCTGCACCACCAGGTCCACGACACGGCCATAGTACCCGGAAATCACGCCCAGGGTGGCTCCGAGGCTGATAGTCATAAACTGGCCAATCAAGCCAATGAGCAGGGACAGGCGTCCCCCGTAAATAATGCGCGAGAAGATGTCCCGCCCTACGCGATCCGTGCCAAACAAATAGAAATAGCTGTCGGCCACTTGCGGGTCCGTGCCGACAAAATGAATGTTGCCCGGCACCAGGCCTGCCAGTTTGTAGGGCTCGCCCTTGACAAAAAAGTGCAGGCCAAACTGTACGGTCTCGTCTCGCACGTAGAAGCGCTTGCGCAGCACCATGTCCACTTCTTCCGTCATGCCGTAGACAAAGGGCCGGACATGGAAGGTGCCCTCCGCATCAAAGAAGCGCGGCCACTGGGGCGGGGCATCAATGTAGTCGGATGTCAGGTTGACGGGATAGGGAGCCCAGAACTCGGCCGTCAAGGCACACACAAAGTAATAGAGCAGCACAAGCAGGCCGCCCGTCATGGCCAACCGGTTACGTTTGAAACGCCACCAGACCAAAGACCAGTAACTCTGGTCAATGGCGGACTGGTCACGGGTTTCCTGCAGGCTGTGGGACAGGGCTTCAGTCATGGCTCCAGGCTGTCTTTCCGTGTGGTCCAGCCGCTATTCAAGGCGAATGCGCGGGTCCAGCCAAGCCAGAGTCAGGTCGGCCAGCAGATTGCCCACCAGCAGGATGAGTGTGAAAAAGACCAGCGTAGTACCCGCCAGATACATGTCCTGCTTTTGCAGGGCGGTCACAAACAGGGGGCCGATCGTGGGCAGGTTGAGCACAATCGCCACGAGGGCATTGCCCACAATAATGCCGGGCAGGGCCTCGGAGCCCAGAATCACGATCAAGGGGTTTATGGCCATGCGCACCCCGTGCTTCCACGTCACCGCCCGATCGGTCAGGCCCCGTGCCCGGGCGGACTCCACGAAAGGCTGGCCCAAGGTGTCCAGCAGGTTGCCCCGCATGATGCGGATGAGACCCGCCGTACCCGTCACACTGCCAATCAGGGCCGGGACCCACAGATGCTTGAGCAAGTCCACGACCCTGGCGATACTCCAGGGCGCATCCCGGTACTCCTGCGAAAACAGGCCACCAATTTCTGTCTCGGTAGTCTGCCAGACCACATAGAGAATCAGCAGGGCCAGCAAGAACCCGGGTACGCCCAGTCCAATGAAACTGATCGTGGTAAAGAACTGGTCCCCCAGGGAATACTGATGGGTGGCGGAATACACGCCGATCGGGATGGCAATCACCCACACAATCAGAATGGTGGCGATGGCCAGGGTGATAGTCAGCCAAAGTCGCTGTTCCACGAGTTGGCGGACCGGTCGCTCGAATTGAAATGATTCGCCGAAGTCCCCGCGGACGAAGTTCGTCGCCCACTTGATGTAGCGGGGTATGAGGGGCACATCCAGGCCGTATCGGAGACGGTATTCGTCGATTCTCTGCTCGGCACTGCGATCGCCGCGCGCTTCCAGTTCCGAAAGCCGCTGGGTAAGGAAGTCGCCCGGCGGCAGCTCGATGATGACAAATCCCACAAAGGAAACCAGGACCAGCATGACCACGCTGTATCCGATCCGCCGCACGATATAGGTCAACACCGGACCGACTCCACTGGATTTACGCAGAGACTTGCGCGGCCCTGCCGGAAAGCGCAGGCCACAGTCATGGCGGGGGGCAGAGCCAAAAGGGGGGCAACCAACCACACCGGCGGGGCGCCGCGCGGCGCCCCGCCGAGACAAAACACTCTTATTCTTCCGTCATGTAGAACTGCTCCGGATGCACGTTGCCGGGACTGCCCGGCGCCCACGGCCCCAGAATCCCAAAGCTGGGTACATTGTGGAAGTTGTTCTTGATCACCACCGTCATGGGTTGGTCACCGGCACCGCCCAGGGTAAAGGGACCTTCCTCAATATGGATGCGCACGGCATCCCAGACCAGGCGATGACGGGCTTCTTCATCACCCTCGGCCAGACCGGCATCGTAAATGGCCATCAGGCGATCCACGACACCGCCCGCCGGGGGTTCCTCACCTTCGGCACCCCCCGTCTGGTTCCACTTGCCCTGCATCGGCCAGGCCCGGTTGTCCCGGGTCGGGAAAATCCAGTCCGGATAGGTCCAAATGTCCAGTTCGGAAGCGTGACAGTTGCGGAACATGTACTGGGCTTCCCGTTGCCGCAGGCCCCATTCGGGCTGGCCAAACAGGTCGTTGATGATGGTATCAATGCCAATGGTGCGCAACTGTTCCGCCAACTCGATGTTGGAGTTCTCGGAAATCGACTGGCCGCCCCAGTCCCCGGAGTCGAGAATCAGGGTGAAGGGCTTGCCACTGGGCAGATTCCGCCAGCCATCGCCATCCGTGTCGACAAAACCCACATTTTCGAAGCGCGCCGCCGCCAGTTCGGGATCGTACTCCGCGTCGGCGGTCGCCCATTCTTCAAACACGGCTTGCCCTTCCTCACTGGCGAAGTGCCAGGCCTGCGGGCTGATGGTGGACTGCTGGGGAATGCCGATGCCATCCCAGACCACATCAATCAGGCGTTCGCGATCGATCGCCACGGAAATCCCCTTGCGCCAGTCCACTTCCCGGAGCAGGGCGCGGATCTCGGCATCCTTTTCAGGATCGTTGCCATCGCCAATGTAATCCTGGTTGATAAGCCAGCAAGGCCAACCGCCCGCGCCATTCACCCAATCAGTGTAGAGCGTATAGCCCACCTCTTCGGCCTTTTCCGCCAGAATGGGATAGTGCAGGGGAGTGTTGGAACCTTCCCGGAAGGAGGCATCATACTTGCCCTGCGTCAGATTGAGCAGACGGATCTCCTCGTCCTCAACCAGTTCGATGTCCATGCGATCGATGTATGGCAGCTGATTGCCGGCCGGATCGACCTTCCAGTAATAGGGATTGCGCACCAATACGGTGCGTTCACCTGGAACGTACCGCTCAGATTTCCAGGCAAAGACATTCGGGTGGTCCGGATTTTCAATCCACTTGCTCTTCAGCTCGAAATCTTCCCATGTGGTGGCTTCCGCGCCAATGCCGGGCTGGAACTGCTCCAGATAATGGCGCGGCTTCATCAGGGGCTCGAATTCCCAGAAGCCCTGCGCCAGTACCGTGGGCACGATCCACTTGGCTTCGTTCCACTCCCACGTCATGGTGTAGTCATCCACGAACTCCACCTGCATGAGGGACTCGTCTTCGCTGAAGCCGTACCACGGCACTCTGATAATGCCGTAGTCTTCGTTGTTGGCCAGATCTTCCCACCAATACCGCAGGTCGTCGGTGGTGAAGGCTTCCCCGTCCGACCACTTCAGGCCTTCCCGCAGATAGTAGGTGACCTTGGTGCCGTCTTCATTCCAGACCCAGTCCTTGAAGAGACCCGGATCGTATCCGGTATAGTCGGCTCGCCAGCGAATGGGCGGATCATAGGTGATCATCTTGATGTTGCCCAGCCCGGCATCCCAGGCTGCAGTCTGCCAAGTGCCGCCGTACTGTCCGATCTCGCTGACCACCGGTACGGTCACATAGTCCTTGGGCAGCCGTTCTTCCACCGGCGGCAGATCGCCCGCGGCCACCAGTTCGGCCAACATGGGAGCTTCGCCGAATTGCGAGTCTGAAGCCATTGTCTCGTCGCCCGCCTCCTCAACCATGGGGGCTGCAGGCTCTTCCGGTTCCGCAGCCGGAGTCTCCCCCCCCCCGCAGGCGGCCAAAGCCAACAGCGCAATCAGCATAAGGCTGACAAACAAAAACTTTCGATTCATGCCATTATCTCCTGATTTTTGGTCCAAAGGCCAGACCGAACTTGACTATTGCGGTCCGGTTGCACAAAACCACCCAATATCCGCACAACAGCATCACGTTTGGTATTGCTGTTGTTGGCAACAAAGGCTATTTCAGTGTCAGGGTATGGAGTACAGGAAATACTAACACAGGACCAGAGCGAATTGTGAAATTTATGGGCATTCCGATTTGATGGTCCTTGATAGCCGCTCGGGCCACAGGTCCGATATGAAAAACGGGACAGACAGTCCGGGTTGCCGGAAGCCCCTGAGCGCACCCTGCGGAAGCGGGCCTGTTGCCTTTGACGATGACAGGCTTCGGCAGGTGTTGGTGCGCCGACACAGCCAAGGCAAATCAAGGTCGATACAAAGTGCCGGTTACAAGGCCGTCAGTCGATGACATACATCCCCAACATACGGGGCGGAGCCGGACTCCCGAACCGGACAGGGCAGGGCAGGGCAGATGCCATTGTCGAGTGTTCCATATTTGCGAATCCGTATATGTAATAATGGTCCAGGCCCCGGATCGGATGCCCCCAACCACAGAAGGCGGAACGATCCATGCTGGACTTTCGGGGGCCCTTCCACCGGCCCCAGGCCCCTAGGCTGTCCCTCAAAGTGCTGGCAGGCACCGGTGTTCTGACCCCTTCTGCCCCTCGGACTGTTTCTTTACTTCTGTTCCCGTTCGGCAGTTTTTACTTGTATCTGCCAGGCATTGCCCTGCGCGGTTTGGCCGGCATTACACTCGTCCGCGGGTATGGTCTGAGCACAATCAAGGGGTGCAGGCGCGGTGTAGGGCGAGCTGGCCCGCCTGGAACAGGTTGTCCTGCAAATTCCGGCTTGGTACCAATGTCATGGCGGCCACGGTAGTGTGGATGGCGCTCCTTTCCCCTCTGCCGGCGATCCCAGGCCCAGGTTTCTCTTTCATTGGGGGACTGGCTCGGGACCCGTCCGGATTTCCTTGGTGGGGCGGCCCCGTGGCACTGCTGGCGCTGTGCCTGAGCTTCCTCTATCCTGCTGTGGCGATCTCCACAGCCCAAAGAGGGCAATACGCAGACCGAATCAGGATCAGGCCCGTCCGGCGTTGGGCAGCAGCAGCCCACTTGGGGCCGGTCGCGGTGACCGTGGCGTTGGCATGGTCGGCATTCGGCCTGACCGTCTGCCTGCTACAACTTACGGTGGACCATGCCGATCCCCACGGGGCCTGCCGGATTCCACGTATACAACCTGATGACCCGGATGGCGGCTGCATAGTCTTGCCAGTTCTGTCTACTTGCATCATCTCTACGGGCAAATGGTACTCCGCGCACACAGGCCCTATCCAGCGCCCACGGCATCGGGATCGGAGCTTGCATACGACGCGGCATGGGCTGTGACTGCGGTTCCCCATGGTGTCGCCATCACAGGGACGAGGTGGAGCGTCCTCTCGTCTGGCGGGAACGCGATGGCTGTTTGTGCCAGAATCAGGCAACCTGGCTTTGGGACCGCGCAGCCCGTATACCGTCTTACACCTCAGCCTGATCTCCGCCTGGAACCCTTTTGGCAGACGGGTTGGCCTGCATGTTAGCATGGAAGAGCATGGCACTGGGCTGCCAATGTCGTGCGCACCATCAGGCAGCCCAAGGCATTGGATCGCAGCTGGTCCTGGCTCCATTCTGAAATTCGCAAGAGGTTTCCGTGATATTGAAACGCCATTTTGACGGTTCCCGATTTTCCTGGTCGGCAGATGGACAGGCATTGCCGGCCGGCGCTGATCTGAAGTTCCTGTTGACCATGGGGCAGGAAGCCATGTGGGCCTTCCTGCAGGCGGCGCAGGGCGGTCCGGTGGCGGAAGGCGTCCTGCAGCCTCCGGTGGAACCGGATCAGGAAGTCTGGGGCAGTGGCGTCACCTACATGCGCAGCCGCCAGGCCCGGGAAGCGGAATCCGAAGCCGCCGACGTATATGCCGCGGTATATGAAGCGGAGCGACCGGAAATCTTCTTCAAGGCCGCGGGGTGGCGGGTCCAAGGCCATGACCAACCGGTGCGGATCCGGGCCGACTCGGCCTGGAATGTGCCGGAACCGGAATTGACGCTGGTCATCAACGCGCAGGGCGCGATCGTGGGTTACACCGTCGGGAACGACATGTCTTCCCGGGACATTGAGGGTCTCAATCCACTGTACCTGCCGCAGGCCAAAACCTACAACGGTGCCTGTGCCGTAGGACCAGCCATCACCCTGTGCAATGCGGCCGACTTGGTGGAGTTACCGATCCGGATGCGCATCCAACGAGAAGGCACAGAGGTGTTTGGCGGTGAAACCTCGACGGCCCAGATGAAGCGCAACTGTCCCGAGCTGGCCGCCTACCTGTATCGCGAACTGGATTTTCCCCAGGGCGCCTTGCTAATGACGGGCACGGGCATTGTGCCGCCGGACGAGTTCACCCTGAAACCCGGTGACATCATTTCCATTCAGATAGGAGACCTGCTCCTGCGCAATCCCGTGGCAGCCTGAGCCAAGGGCCGGCGCCGTTCCGGGATCATTCCAGCTGGGAGTTGAGTTTTATACCCAGATCCTCTATGGCCTGGCGCAGCGATTCGCCCTGTTCAAAGTCCGGGAACAGCAACCGGGTCCAATAATTCAACTCCAGATCGTCATCGTCCGGACTGAACTCCGCCTCAATGTCATCCAGCAGCCCGGTATATTCCTCGACGGTATAGGAGAAGATGTTGGGGCGGCCCAGGTCGGCCCGCAGGATGGCCGGGGCACTGACCGCCTTGTAGGTGATATCCCCGGTCTCCTCGTCCTGCTCTGCCATCTGGACTACCAATTCAAAGTCATAGGTCCCATCCGGCACGCCCACCGGGATCGCGTATGCCGTGCGGAAACGTTCCGGATTGAACCGGACTCCGATTGTGTCCCTGTCCGGTATGAGCGGCCCGAGACACCGGGCGGCCAGGCTCTGCTGATCCGCGTCAGGCCCCGTCAGGATCCCCCGGCAATAATAGTGCTCGCTCACTGTCCAATGCGCTTCGGCCTCCAATCGGATCCGTTGCCGGTAGGCAATCTCGCCGGCCGCCTGGCGGCTATCGGATACGGTCCGGACGGTCAATTCCACATGCGTCTCCTGCCCGGCCCGATCCGACCGCACATAGTCTCCGGGGCCGAACGTGGCCGGGTCCAAGAAGTAGATGGTCCGGGCATCCGGCGAGCCGTTGGGTTCACTGGCCATGGCCACAACGTGATTGTTCTGCCATTCGCCCTGCAAAGGCAGATCGGTCAACACTGCGCGATGGGGAGTTTGCGGCGTGATTTCACATTCCTCTGCCGGATCACCCGGTTGATCGCAACCCAGCAAAATGTTCACCTGATAGGCGCCGAAAAACAAGGGGCTCAGCAATGTCGTGGCGTATTTCACTTCCGGCGGCGCACTGAGGCGGACCCCTTTGCCCCAGGCGAGCGCGTACACCTCCACCCCATACTCGTACCCCGGCTCCAGATTGAGATGGTGGGTCAGGAGACCATCAGCGCTCGGGGTGCGGTCCAACACCGACTGCACGGCAGGAATATCTTCATCCTGGGCCAATTCCGAGTCCGGTGTGGCGATGACCAGATAATAGGGAAACTCGTACCGGGCATCCAGATCCTGGAACACAACGGTCATCCGCCCCGTTTCTGTTTGGGGCAGCTCAAACAACGCAGCATCCCCCAACGCCAACGGCGCAGGGGACCAGTCCACGATCAGTTCCTTGATGGAGACTGCCGGAAAACGCAGCGGTGCCGGACAGTTCTCGCGGCCCACTTCAAATGCAGCCATCCCTGACCCGGCATAGGAGACCAGCCAGCCCAGCAGGACAGGATACAGGAGCCAGGCAGGCCGAAAACGTCGGTACATGGGGCCCACCTAGAACTCGGAATGCATGCCGATGCGATTGCCTTCCGTGTCCCGGAACCAGGCTGTATAGCCATGCTCCCCTATGGACTGTTTGGGCATCAACACCTTGCCGCCCGCGGCTTCCACCCGGCTCAAAGGTTCACTCAGGTCCTGGCCGGCATACAAGTAAATGACTGCACCGTCCGCACCCGGCCTGTAATTTTCCCCTCGGGAAAGAGAACCGCCCGTCCGGTGTTCCGGGAAGTCAAAGAAAGCGAATTGGAAGGGAGAGGCCTCCACGATGTTCAACTCCCAGCCGAATACCTCATTGTAGAAGCGCACCGCCCTGTGCATGTCGGTTACCGGTATTTCAAACCACGTGAGCAAGTTTTCCATATGCACCTTTTCGCCACAACACAGAAGATGCCGGACTGGGGGAACTGACTCCGACACTGTGCCTGAAGGTTCCGGCACTGGCGCGCGGTAGCACTCGATATCCCGATGTACTTGTAGTCTCCCTCTATTCCTGGGCAACGGTCAAGTTTCGGGCCCAGTCCTGGTCCACCGGGAAGCCCTCTGGACATCGGCGCGCCCCACCGCGCCCTTCTTTGCGGTCACAAGTCAACACCACAGTACCGCAGCACCTGTCTGCAACACTCGGTCCGCACACTCCAGCGTGCCTGCTTCGTGCAGGCCGCATTCCCGTCCTACCGGCCCGGGAACATAAGGGTTGCGTATCGGATCCATGGCATGGATTTACAGCCTGATTTGCCTGCTTATCCTAATTGTGCAATCTGGCAAATAAATATCACTATAAACCATACCGGAAAACTTCTGGTGGCATTGGCTGGTGAAAGCCGGGCCCAAGTCGCCTGCGCAATGCCCGTACAGACATGCCCGAGTGGCCAAGGCCGCAACCAGGTCCAGGTACCGCAGTGCCCCGGGATGTCCCGGGAGTCTGCCCGGGACTGCAGTACGACAGACACTTGAGGGCACAGGACATCAGGCGGCTTTGGAGCACAGATCCTGGATGCCTCGGATTGCCTCGGATCGCAAAGTCACATTTCCCCGTCAATCGGGATCTTCGCGCTGAATGTTGATGGGGCGGAAGAAGGCACTGCGTATCGTCTCGATTGACGCCTCCGGCATGTCGTATTCGCGTTCCCATTCGGTGTGCTTGTATCCCCGCCAGTATTCAAGGAATTCAGCCTCCGAGTCAAAAATACCGTTCCCGGCACTGAAATCAACTATGGTCCCGCCTATGCTTCCGATATTGGCCGTATTGCCGCTTCCGGCCCGGTCTCCTGCAATCCGCCATTTTTCCTGCATAAAGACTTCTACATCGTCGAACGAAATGGGGATTTGCCTCAAAGTGTCGAATGAATAGATGTGGTCACTCGTGTCCCGTTTTCCTTCCGCTCTCTTGTAAACAAACCCGATAATTCAATGTTGGGCCATATTGACTGTATGGGAAGACGATATTCTTTCCCTACTGTTGCATAACGGATATAACTGGTATAGCTACCCAAGGTATAACCGAATCGGGATTGTCCTTCTTTCCGGTACGTCGTCTGCACATCAAGGGCAATTTTCTCGCGATCCTCCTCGTCGCGCATCAAGGTGAAATCAGGGTAATGGTTCTGTTGCGTCGGTTCAATGAACCTCAGCCCCACACTTTCGGCATAAGTTACGACAGCTTGGTGTGCAACAATCTCAAATAGAGCGCTGAGGACCTTCGTATCGGAACCAGGCGGATAAACACGTGCCCTGCGGTCAACGACCCCACATAGGGAATAGCCGTTTTGCACTTCTGCAAGCGCATTCAAAATAAAGTCCTTCATCCGATGACCAATGCCTCTGTCATTCCATGCCGCAAGTCTTCTGTCGCCCCCAAGTGGTAAAAGTGCGAGAATGTTCTGATCTCATAGTCTGAGAAGGCATTGTGCAAGCGATCATTCTTCCGATATTTATTTGCCGACCACATTGAATAAAGGAACGGGCATGGCAAAGCCTTTAGGCCGTCTTCCAACCGCGATGCGTCATCATCGGTCCATGCATTGAAATAGTCGGTGAAGCGTCCGGCATACGGCGGGTCGCAATAAACGAAATCATCTTCGTGCGCTTCGTCCAGCATGTCGGACCAATCGGCGCAGACAAACTCCCATGACTTGTCCGTCATGCTGTCGGCGGCTCGCTGGACCTGATTGCAAATCTTCGTGATATAAGCGGGACGGAAGCGTTCCGGTTTCCGGCAGAACGGAGTATTGAAATATCCCTTTTTGTTGAAGCGCACCAAGCCATTGAAGCAGGATCGATTCAGGAACAGGAAATCGTGCGGGTCCTGTCTCTCATTGAAGCGCTCCCGCACTCGATAATAATGATCTTGTCCGTCGCGTAGAAGATATGCACCTTCCCGCTCCAGGAACGCACGCACTGTCGCGCCGGTGACGGTGCCTTGCTGTATCGCCTCGTAGAAACGAATCAGATGAGGGTTAACATCGCCCAGCAATGCTCGTTCAGGCTTGATGTTGAGCGGAACGACTGCCGAGCCAACGAAAGGCTCTATCCAACGGCCAGCACCTTGCCAATCGATACTATCCCGAATGAAGGGGATCGCCTTCGTCTTGATGCCCTGTATTTTGAGCGGCGGAACTTGAACGGCGCTCATGGGCAGGAGCCGAAGAAAGTATCTTCCAGTGCGCGCCGTCGAACCTGCCACGGCTGCAAGACGTTTTTCTCTTCTTCGATCAAGACGCCATCGCCGTCATTGTCCAAGCTAACTTTCAGCACCATAAGCGGCGTGTGTTCTCGGAGATATGCCCATCGGCCGATGCGGATTCCCGAGTCCACCCGTTCAACGGCGACCCGCTGAACACCCCTGTGCTCCACGAAAAACGGTCATTCCCGCATCGTTTGAGTGCGCGAGACTGGACCGGTCCGGGGTGGAGCTGCATACAGTGGTCGAAATCGTTCTGCACATCATCCACAAGTTGCTTGCATGCTGCGCGGACAGGGCAGTTCGACCGAGCTGTAATCCAATCGAACCCGCTTGCCCGCCATGCCCGCGAATTCCTGCACATTGTCAAGGGGATTCGGCGAGAACTTGTGACAGATGCCCCGATGCCCGCGCTTGAGCATCGCCCGGAAGCTCGCCATACCGTTCGTTAAAACCATGCCGCGTACCTACTATCCGACGCTGTGATTGACCGCTTCATGGTCGCAACCGACGATATACCGCGATAGGCGGCAGCCTCGTCGGTGTAGAGCGTCGCGCCCGGCGCGGTATCCTCCCGGACAAGGCCTTGCCGCGTCTCGCCGGATCGTGTCGGCCATGGCCTTCGCCCGGACCTTGTTCGTCTCCCGATTCTTCATTCCGGCAATCGGCGTCATATCGCCAACGCCGCGCCCCGTCAGTTCCTTGCGCTTTGACGCGGGCTTGTTCTTCCGCTTCCCGCCGATATGCGTCTCATTCACTTCCACGGGGCCGACGAACCGGCCGGTTTCCGCCTCGAAAGCCAGCCGCAACCGATGCAGCATGAACCATGCGGTTTTCTGCCCAATGCCGAGTTCCCGATGCAACCGCATGGACGACACGCCCTTGATATTCGTCATGAACAGATAGATGCCGACCGCCCATACCCGATAGGGCATTTTCGTCCCGGCCATGACGGTTCCTGTCCGTACCGTGAACATGGGCTTGCCTTCGCAGTCCCGGCAACGGTGTGTCATGGTCTTGTGTTTGATGCCGCACTGGACATTGCACGAACCGCAGCGCGGGCAATACGGACCTTGCGGCTAACGCAGTGCGGCAATCCATTCCTGCGCTGCGTCTTCATCCCGGAAATTGTACCGATCACATGCCGACGCGGATTCCGCGGCACACGTCTGCCACATCGGCTTCATGCACGCGGACTGTCTTCTTCCCTGGTGAGTGCCCAGGAATCTGCCCAACTTGGAGGAATAGGGAACTTGCAGGCATAAATAAAGTTGATTAATTGACCATGGTGGTGTGCCTCGTGTTCAACCAGACGGAAGTAACCCGCCAAAGGTGTGTTCCCGTTCTGGAACCGGGAAAGCCAGTCAACCCGCTCAAGGACATCAAACAGCTTTGCATCGGCAGCTGCCATGGCCTGCCGCACTTGGATGACCGGCAGCATCTCTCCGGCAGCAGGCGTCAAGCTGCAGTTCCATCCCTTCATGCTCCCTTCCAGCAGCACGGGAGACCAGCTTTCCTGGGTCCCCAGCATGCAATAGAACTGGGCCAGAACATCTTGGGATTCGGGAAAAGGAAGGCGCGCTTGCAGGTCCGTATCCTCCAGAACCTCCATCAGGCTGTAAGTGCGGCCTCGAATGTCCTTCCAATGGTTCTTCACACTGTCCAAAATTTCTCTTGCCATGGAATCTCTCGCCCTGCCAATGTCAATCCTGTACGTATACCGTGAAGGCAATACCAGCATACCCTGTCTACTGACTATGATTGGCATGAGGGGACGCAGGCAGGCACACAGCACTGGCCGCGGCGCCACGACCGGGGCTCCGGGAGAGGGCTTGCCGATCGTGACGGGCCACCCAAGCACCCCGTGCCATGTCCCTGTACATCGGCGCACTCTGGATATCGCCGGGACTCCCTACCATGGACGATCTGGTTCCGGCATATCCCAATCCGGAGCGCTGCCGCGGGCCAATGTGATATCGGTCCACGCCGGGTTTAGAGGCGCTTCCTGCGGCGATGCCCTATTTTGGTCCGATGGTTCCTGATCGTTGCCACCTGCCGCGCGTATCGCCTGTGTACGCGGTTTTCCCGGGCTGTCCCTGTCAGGCGGACGGCTTCCAGCCGCTGCGCCACGGCCCGAGACTGGACTGCCAAATCCTGGGCCTCAAACACATCCGGACAGATCTCCAACAAGGCCGGCACCAGCCACCGGGGAGTGTCAAAGACCATGGGCGCATCCGAATCCACGCGGGCGGTGCCGGCGAAGACCACCACCGGTTCCACCCACCGGCCCAGGATCTGGCCCAAATACTGCGCATGCCGACGCGATTGCGACACAGGATTGTAGAAAGTGCCGTGCCGGTGACCGACCTGCCATTGCCACAGAGGATCGCGCTCCCGGCCGGAAACATACCCTGCACGATTCTTGACCTCTATGGCAAAAACGTGTTGGCCTACGATGGCGACCAAATCCACTTGTGCCGTGCCCTGGGGCGTCGGCAACAGGACATCGCTGAGGATCAGTGATCCGTCCGGCAAGCTGTTGCACAAACCATTGTGTACGCGCAGCTCCCCGATATAACCCTGGAGGCGGGATTCCCGAAGCAGATGGGCCAGCATCCAGAGACCCCCGTATACGAGAGCGCGCAACCACGACCGCTTCCGGGTCTCAGGCGCAACCGCCAGTATTCTCGCAGGCATCGCTTTCTCCCTGGATGCAAACCGCGACCGGCCGTTATACGGTGCCGTGGGCACCCAGCAAGTTGCCTTCCGTATCGAAGAACAGGGCCAGTACCGTCTGATCCGTTGCGGGACCGATGGGCATGGGGGGCATCTCGATGGCCCCGCCGGCTTCCTCCACCCGCGCCAGGAAAGCCTCCATGGTGGGCTCGGCCTGAAAGTACAACCGACAACCCTGGTACCCCGCCGGCACAAACGCCTCTCCTTCTATGAGCACCGCCACCGGGACAGAGCGGGCTGTGTCCGGCATTGGCAAGAAAGCGGAGCGGATACCCGGCAGCTTTTCGACCACTTCCAGCGCGGTTTCAAAGATCCGGCCATAGAACCCGGCGGCCCGGCCCATATCCGTGACCGGAATCTCAATCCAGTCGATACGCGCCCCCGCCATCATGGACGGGGCAATATCCGGCGCGGTTGCGCGGGCAGTGTCTCCACGGACAGGGTCTATGGTCCCGTTATCACGCACGTCATTCCCCTGGCCCGTCCCGGGCGCCATGCCGCGGCAGCAACAGTTGCTCGATCAGGGGACGAAAGGAGGTCAGCGCCTGCACCCGTTCCATTACCCGCGCAAAGCCCGCGCCCCAGGCCATGCCCAAGGCGGGATGCCGCGTATGGCGGCCATGGCTGCAATCTTCCACGTTGCCATGATCGCTCCCCACCAGGATCAGAGTCCGGGCCAGATCGACACTCTCGGTCAGTCCGCACAGGAAGCGATCCAGATCCGCGAAATGCTGCACGGCTTCCGCGAATTGGCGCCGGTGGCCCAGCAGATCGGTAACCCAATGCTCATAGAACAGAAAATCCACTTCCTGGGACCGGCGGCCCACCACGGCACCCGCGGCCGCCGGCGTGTACACCGGCACATCCGTTATACCCAGGCGCTGGCGCCAATCCTGCCCCGTAAGGGTACCCGAGATGGCCTGACCGCGCCGGTAGGTGGCTACGGTGCCAAGGGGCAAACCGGCCTGCTGCAAGGCATAGGGAATCACGCTCGGCAAACGGCGGCCACTGTTGATGCCGGCGAAGTACGGTGGAGGGTACGCGTTGGCCGAAGCCACGCGCAGGTCAGCGTTGACCAATGCGGCAAACAGGTTTTCCTGGTCCAGCCCTGCGCGAATGGCGGCATTCGGCTTGGGCCCGTAATGTTCGCCCAGCCTACGCGGCACATTGCGACCGCTGAGGAGGGCTGCCTGACCGGTCGCGCTCTGGGGTCTGCCGGCAACGCCCAGACACGCATCCACTCCCCGGGCGACAGCATGGCGGGTCACGACGGCCGGGCAGTCCAACCGGGGCCGCTGGCCCTCCAGCAATGCATCCAGGAACGGCATTTCCGCGGCCAGCAAGGGGTTGTGGGTCTGCGGCCCCAGTCCCACGCCATCCCAGAAGACAAACACGATATGTCGGGGTCGGGCGGCCCCGCCCGGGTCTTGCTCTGCCATCCGGAACTGTACTTGATATCCTACAATCAGGGATCGTTGGCCTGCGCACGCCAGTATACAGGGGGCTGTATCTGGCCGCCGCGGCCAACAAACATCTTGCGTCTCGCTTCCACATGACCGCCTGGCTGCCACCCCAGACCCGCTGCGCTCTGGTCCATGACTGGCTCAATCAGCGGGGCGGGGCCGAAAATGTCCTGGAAGTCCTGCACGACCTGTTCGAGGGGCCGCCGGTATACACCAGTCTGTACCAGCCCGACCAGCTGGATGTCCGCCTGCGGCAGTGGGATATCCGCCCCAGCGGTCTGAACCGCCTGCCCGGGGCCCACGCGTTGCATCGCTACCTGCTGCCCCTGTATCCCGCGGCCTTTGCCCGCATGGACTTGAGCGGCCTGGATCTGGTCCTCAGCATCAAAAGCGCGTTTTGCCTGGGTGTGCGCACAATCCGCCCGGCCCAGCAAGCACGGCATATTTGCTATTGCCTGACGCCTACCCGTTTTCTCTGGAATTTCGAAGGCTACACGCAGCGGGAACGCATGTCGGCACCGGCCCGTTTCCTGTCCCGTCACATGGTGGCGCGTTTGCGGGCCTGGGAAGTGGCCGCCGCCCAGCGCGTAGACGAATTTGTGGCCATCAGCCGCACGGTGCAGGCTCGCGTCCAGGCCTGTTACGGCCGGGAATCGGTCGTGATCCCGCCGCCCGTCAACACGGAGCAGTTTCGGCCGGCCGCCACCGCCGCCCGCGGTGAGTACTTCCTGATCGTCTCCCGTCTGGTACCCTACAAACGGATTGATCTGGCAGTCGCCGCGTTCAACCGGATGCCGGACAAAACCCTGATCATCGCCGGCACCGGGCGCGCCGCGCCGGAATTGCAACGCCGGGCCAATTCCAACATCCGTTTCACCGGCTATCTGGACCGCAGCCAGATCGTGTCCCTGGTCCAGGGCTGCCAGGCCTTCGTTTTTCCAGGCGAGGAAGACTTCGGAATTACTCCGGTCGAAGCCATGAGCGCCGGCAAACCGGTCATTGCGTATCAAGCGGGCGGCGCCCTGGATTTTGTGCAGGAGGGACAGACCGGCGTCTTTTTTGCGCTGCAGGAAATCGAGCCCCTGATTGCCGCTGTCCACCGCAGTGAACACCTGACGTGGGATCGGGAGCGGCTGCGCCGCCAGGCCCAACACTTCAGTGTGGCAAACTTCCGCCGCCGGATACGGGATTTCGTAACAGCACAGCTGGCCTGAGTGATCCCCGCGCGGCGGGGGCACAGACCGCCGCGGCTCCGACCTGCCTCCCGGCCCCTATGCTAAGATCCGCGCTGCGATGCGTTCCGGGAGGGCATGTCCATGCCTGATTACAAGCCAGTGCTGCTGCGCTGGGGCTGGATGGTGGTAGCCTGTGCCGTGCTGGGGGCCACCGGCGCCTGGATTGCATCCGTCAACATGCCCGCCCTCTTCCGGGCCCGGCACACCATCAGCATGGTGCCGGCGGATATGGACTGGCGTCTGCGCGATTTGACCAAGGAACTGGCGTTCAACTCCACGGCCCGCTTCCCGCAGCCGGCCCTGGTGGCCAAGGTACAAACCGCCACGGGCCTCGCGGCCGCGGACATCGCCCCGGCGCTCGGTGCGGCCTTCGACCCCGTCACCCTGATCATTACCATCGAGGCGCTGCACCCGCAGGCGGACATGGCCGGGACCTTGGCCACGGTGGCCGCGGCGGCCTATTTCGCGGAGCAGACCGCCTACTTTGCCGAGCAGGAATTTACAGGTTCCGTAGATTTCGCGCGGGTCAGTGCCCACCCCGAGATCCAGCAATTGGCGCCCAATGTCCTGACCAACACGGTCGCGGGGGGAATCCTGGGGACCGCGGCCGGCATCGTGTTGCTGTTGCTGCTTCTGTGGCAGGAAGAAGAGCGCATGGCCCGTCCGGATATCATAAGCCGCACCCTGGAACTGCCGGTTCTGGGCCAGCTCGTCCTGGACTGAGAGACAGTCCGGCCATGCCTGCTCCTGCCGCCCCGGGCGAGGCCGCGACTGCCGTGTCCCCGGCGCTCCAAACTCTGCGGGCCAACCTGGAACTGTCCATGGCGCAGAGCCCCCTGCGACACCTGGTGGTGGCCAGTCTGTCCCCCCGGCTGCCGGCCGTACGCATCGTACTGGGACTGGGCCAGGCCTTTGCCCAAGTTGGCGTGGACGTGCTGCTGGCGGATGCCGACAGCCAGCAGCCGGGCCTGCATGCGGCTGCCGGGGCCGCTCTGAAGCCTGGCCTCTGGCAGTGGCTGCGGAATCCCGAGATGCGATTGCCCCGGCAACCTACCGCCACGGCCGGCGTGGCGGTGCTGGCCGCCGGGGGTACCGGCCTTGATCCGCTGCAAACCTGGAGTGCACTCCGGGTTTGCAGGGTCATGGAGACCTTGCAGGAGGTCGCCACCCTGGTCATCTGGCATGTACCCGCTCTGCAGACTTCAACGGCGGGAGAGCTGCTGGCCGCGCAGGCCGACGCCACCCTGCTGGCTGTTCGGCAAGGCCAGGATCGCCGCAGTGCCGGCCGGCTGGCCAAACAGCGGCTGGACCGGGCCCGGGCGCACCTGGTCGGCACCGTCGTTTGCAGCCGCAACGGGCCCGGTCCACGGTAGGGATGCGACTGCCATGCCCGCTGACAGCCCACTGCTGATCCGTTCCATTCCCGCGCTGGCCGCCCATTTGCGCAGCGTCCATACCCGCCGTGTGCCGGCCAGTTCCGCCAAAATCTGCCCTTGCGCGTCGCTGGTACCTACCTACCATCCCGCCGGACTGGGCAAAATGAAGACCGGCGAGAAGACCCCGTCCGAGCTCAGACAGGAGGCCGAGGCCATGGTACCGGTCTATCGCCGGCTCATTGACCACTGCCATCGTCTGTCCACAGCCTTCCGGGAGTGGCAGGAATTCGATCCCAGTCCTTTCTTTGACCTGTACCCCGAGCAGGCGGAGATGCTGGTACGCCAGGAGAAAGGCAAATACTATACGCGCATCTCCTTTTGCGGCGATATGCTTATTCCGGCGTTTCAATCCGCGGAAGCCTACTTCGTGGAGACCTTTGCGCCGGCCTACCAGTTGGCACACGAAGATCGCCGGGCTGCTGCAGCAGCCCGGGCGGCCTACACAGACACAGTGGAACCGGAAATGGTGCGCCGCTGGCAGCATTTGATGACGGTGGCGCAGCGCCTCAACTGGACATTGCAGGATGACCTCGATTTTCTGGTCATAGTGGACGGCACCGAGGAACTCTTTGGCTGGAGGGCCATATGGCAGGAACCGGCGGCAGTGGGCCTGCACCCTTCCCTGCTGCCGGCCTGGGAAACCCTGACCACTTTTACTTTGGCCGTACAGTGCAAACCGGCTGCCGATCCGTTTCAGGCCTGAGGGAAGACGATGTCCCAGACCCATTACCTCATCGCCGGGGGGGCCGGCTTCATTGGATGCAACTTCGTCCGCTTTTTGTTGGCGGCTCGGCCCGCGGCCCGTGTCGTGGTCTTTGACAAACTGACGTACGCAGGCCGGCAGGAAAATCTGCAGGACATTGCCGCGCAGGAGCCGGATCGCTTCGCACTCATCGTGGGCGACATCTGCGATTCGGCAGCGGTGCACCGGGCGTTTGCACAGGTGCAGCCGGACGTGGTGGTGAACTTCGCCGCGGAGACCCACGTGGATCGCAGCATTGTCTGTCCGGACAAGTTCGTCACAACGGACGTGCTGGGCACCCACAATCTGCTGCAGGCGGCCGTGGACCACGGCCATGTACGATTTCACCAGATCAGCACGGACGAGGTGTACGGGCCCGTCGAGCACCATAGCCGCGAAACGGATGCCCTGCATCCCAGCAGCCCGTACTCGGCCAGCAAGGCCGGGGGCGAACTGCTGGCACTTGCCTATCACCGCACCTACGACTTGCCCGTCACCGTGACCCGGGGGGCCAACTGCGTGGGCCCGTATCAATATCCGGAGAAAGTCGTGCCGCTGTTCGCCACCAATGCGCTGCTGGACATGCCTTTGCCCCTGTATGGGGATGGCCAGCAGAAGCGGGATTACCAGTACGTGCTGGATCACTGCGCCGGCATTCAGGCGGTACTGGACCGGGGGCGCATCGGTGAAATCTACAACATCGGGACCGGCACGGAAATCACCAATCTGCAGATGGTCCACATTCTGCTGGACGAACTGGACAAACCGCACAGTCTGATCCGGTGGGTCGCGGATCGGCCCGGGCATGATCGGCGGTACGGTCTGGACATCAGCAAGATCCTGCAGCTGGGGTGGACGCCGGCGTTCGGCTGGGAAGAAAGCCTTCGGACCACGGTCCGATGGTATGCAGAACATGAAGCATGGTGGCGGCCCATCCGGGAAGGGGCCTTCCAGACCTACTACCAGCAGCAGTATGGCGCGAAACTGGCTCTGGTCTAGGGACACAGGGACAGTCGTCACCTGTTCGCTGGCCGTGTGTCCGCCAGACCGACAGTCCTTGGGGCTATTGCAGGATCTGTTCCGGCATGCCTATTATGCCGACCGGCAGTTTCACTGGGAGGACTGGCTGCAGGCGGATTCGGAATTGCAGGCCCTACTGGCCACGGACGGTCAGGAGCAGGTGGTGGGGGCCCTGATGCTGCAGATAGAAGAACGGCCCCGCGCGCTGCCGCCGGCGTTGCCCAACCGGATCTTCGGGCGCGGGCTGGCCGTGGCCGATGTGCCGCAGGCGGGGGCCATGGTCCGCGTCCTGCTGCAGCAGGGCTGCGCGTTCCTCTGCCGCCAGGGCCTGGCCGGCCAGCTGTGGCTCACCTCCAATCTGAGCTGGTTGCGGCAGGGCGCAGTGCTGGCCGGTTTTGAAGAAGTGGACCGGATTCGCTATTTGCACCGGGCGGTACGCGTTGCAGACCGGCCGGCCCGGGCACTGCAGGTACGCGCTGTCACGGATGCGGAAATGGCCCTGGTGGCGGCGCGGGATGTGGAGACCTTTGACACCCCCTGGCACATGGGAGAGAAAGAACTGCGGAAATGGGCCCGACAAGGCACCTTGCAGGTCCTGACCCACGGATCCGAGGTGCGGGGCTATGTGCTGGTTACCTTACCCACCGAATTGCCGCCGCACGTGTCACCTTTCGGATTCATTGTGCGGCTGGCCGTCTGGCCCGAATTTCAACGGCAGGGTTTGGGCACCCGCCTGCTGGAAGCCGCCATGTGCTGGCTGGCCGACCAGGGGATCCGGCGCGTGCAGCTGAACGTGCTGGCTTCGGATCACCGGGCCCGCCGTTTTTACGCCCAGCACGGGTTTCGCACCACGCGTCGGCCTCATGTGATCTTGCGCCGGAACATCCCTGTCGCGCCGCTCTAGGGCATCCACCATGGGACAGCAGACCCTGCACCAGTATTTGCGCCTGAGTGTGGTGCCGCTCTTCATCATTGTGATCGGCAGTGCAGGCTACATGGTACTGGAAGACTGGTCGTTGTCGGACGCGGTATACATGACGATCATCACGCTCTCCACGGTGGGGTTTGGGGAGGTGTCCGAAATGAGCCAGGAAGGCCGTACCTTCACCTCGGTGCTGATCCTGATCGGCGTGGGCTCGTTCGCGTTCGTGTTCACTTCCATCGCGCAGGCGGTGGTGGCAGGCCAAGTCTCGGGAGCATGGCAAAAGAGAAAACTGGAGAAGAAATTGCGCCAGATGCGAAATCACTATATCATCTGCGGATATGGCCGCGTGGGGGCCAAACTGGTGGAACAGCTGCAGGCCCAGGACCGGGATGTTCTGATCATTGACCGCGACCCGGAGACCGAGACCGAGATCACCGGGGACAACACCTATTTTCTGCATGGGGATGCCGTGCGCGAGACGACCCTGCGGGAAGCGGGCATCGAACGGGCCGCCGGGATCAGTTTCTGCCTGCCCAGTGATGCCGACAACCTTTTTGGTGTGCTGTCGGCCCGCAACCTGAGGCAAGACATCCATATTGCTGTCCGGGCCCAAACCGTGCATTCCGAAGACAAGATGCGGTTTGCCGGCGCCAATACCGTGATCAATCCCACCAGCATCGCCGGCCATTCCATGGCCATGCACCTGATCCAACCCAATGCCGTCAAGGTCTTCGAGTTCCTGACGATTGCCGGTGCGCAGGGCTATGTGCTGGAATCCATTGCCATTGGCGACGGTCCCCAATTCGTCAACAAGCAGCTGGGCGAGTTGCAGATTCAGAAGAAGTTCGGACTGACCCTCCTGCAGATTCTGCGCCAGGACAAGACGGTCGTGCCCGTGGTGGACGGTACGACGACGCTGGAATCCGGAGACACGTTGCTGGTCATGGGTACGCAGGACGGCGTGTCCCGCTTCTGTTCCGCGCTGTAGCCGGCGGTGCGCTCGAGCACCGCCCGGACCGCTATCGAGCACACAGTACGAGGGCCCATGGCCGTTTCCCATCCTGACCCGGCACCGGTCACGGCGCCCGGGTTCCGGCCGCAGCAACACGAGCAGATCGTGGACAATCTGGATCAGATGCTGGCTATCCTGCCGGCGCGCATCCGCGACAGCCTGGCGCAGCATCCCTCCACCCCGGAACTGGTGGAAATCGTCATGGATCTGGGCCGCTGCCCGGAAGTGCGTTTCCGGCAGGAAGATGCCCAGCTGGCGCAAATGGAAATTACGGCCGCGGATCTCGCCTACACGGTAACCCAGCTGGGCGAATTCGGCCGGGACAACCGGGCCGGTATCGAGCGCACGCTGCACCGCATTTCCGCCATTCGCAACCGCACCGGCGATGTCGTCGGGCTGACCTGCCGCGTGGGCCGCGCCGTGTCAGGCACCATTGAAATTGTCCGGGATCTGATCACCGATGGCCGCAATGTGCTGTTGCTGGGACGTCCGGGGGTGGGCAAGACCACCTTGTTGCGGGAGGCCGCGCGTATTCTGTCGGAGGATCGGCGCGTGGTCATTGTGGACACCAGTAACGAGATTGCGGGCGATGGCGACATCCCTCACCCGGCCATTGGCCGGGCCCGGCGCATGCAGGTGCCCACGCCGGACCTGCAGCACGAGATCATGATCGAGGCCGTGGAAAACCACATGCCTGAAACCATCGTGATCGACGAGATCGGGCGGGAGGCGGAAGCCCAGGCGGCCCGCACGATCGCGGAACGGGGCGTGCAGCTGGTGGGTACCGCCCACGGCAACACGCTGGACAATCTGATCATGAACCCCACCCTCGCGGATCTGGTGGGCGGCCTGGAATCCGTCACGCTGTCGGATGAGGAGGCCCGCCGCCGCGGTACCCGCAAGTCCGTGTTGGAGCGCCGGGCGCCGCCGACGTTCGATGTGCTGATTGAGCTCCGGGCCCGCCAGCAGGTGGTCATCCACCTAGACATTGCCCATGCGGTGGACCGGCTCCTGCGGGGCTGGCAACTGTCCACGGAACTGCGATATCGGGATGAAGCAGGCCGCATCCATGTCGAGCAGGGCGTGGATGATCAGCCTTCGGCACAGGTGTTTCGGGCCATCGGCATCAAGGCCCCCCAGGACCTGGAAATCGACGAGGAAGCCTTTCACCAGCGGCGCGGGCGGGCCGCCGCCAAGCCCAAACGGCCGCAGGCGGCGTCGGGGCCAAAGCCGCTGAAAGTTTATGCCTTCGGCATCGGCCAGTCCAAGCTGCGGGCGGCGGCCAAAGCCCTGAACGTGCCTATCAACTTCGTCAACGGGATCCACGCCGCCGACGTGGTGGTGACCCTGAAAAACTACTATCGACGGCAGGTCCAGGCCCTGAGCCACGCGGAACGGCAGAACATTCCGGTCTACGTGCTTCGCAACAACACGACAGCCCAGATGGACCAGATGCTGGTGGACCTTTTCAAAATCGGCGACATCGATCCCTTCGAATCCGCCATGCAGGAAACCCAGATTGCCATTCAGAAAATGGAGGCCGGGCTGGACTCCGTGGAACTGGCACCGCAGCCCGCGCAAGTGCGCAACCAGCAGCACCAGATGATCAAGGCGGCCAATCTAGTCAGCCACAGCCAAGGCCGGGAACCGTACCGGCGCGTCAAAATCACGGGGACCGCGTAACCGTGCAACCCTTCTTCACGTTTGAAGGACCGGAAGGCAGCGGCAAAACCACGCAGATTCAGCTGCTGTATGAAGAGCTCGCGCCGTATTACGATGTGTTGGTGGTGCGGGAACCCGGGAGCACCCGGATCGGGGAACACATCCGGACGCTGCTGCTGAATCCCGCCAGCAGGGACATCCACCCGCGGACGGAAACGCTGCTCTTCGCGGCGGCGCGGGCTCAACTGGTCGCGGAAGTCATCGGCCCGGCGTTGGCCGCCGGCCGCGTGGTACTCTGCGACCGGTACACGGACAGCACGCTGGCCTATCAGGGCTACGGCCACGGCCAGGAGCTGGCCCCTTTGCGGGCCTTGAATGCCTATGCCACCGCCGGCCTGGAGCCCTGTCTGCGCTTCTATCTGAACCTGCCGCCCGAAGAGGGCTTGCAGCGCAACTATTCGACCCGCGCCTGGAATCGCATGGAGGCCCAGGAGCTGGCCTTTCACCGGTCGGTCCATGCGGGATACCTGGCCCTGATCCGGGAAAATCCGGCGCAGTGGGTCTGTCTGGATGCAACCCTGGATCCGGCGGAACTGCAGCGGCAGATCAGTCGCAAGACCATCGCCATGCTGCCCACCGCCCGGGATCTCATGGCCTACATGCGGCAAATCGAGGGCCGGGAGCCCCCGGCAGAACAGACATGAAAATGGTGATGGCGGTGGTCCGCTACCAGGACAGCAGCGCTCTGCTGGACCTGTTGAGCCAGAAAGGGTTTTCCGCTACCCTGACCAACTCCCGCGGCGGCTATACCCACGAAGGCAATGCCACAATCTTTTGCGGCATTGAGGACGAGTATCTGGAAGAGGTGCTGGCCCTGATTCGGGCCGCCTGCCACACCCGTACCCAATACATTACGCCGCTGCCGCCCGTCATGGAACTGGGCGAATTGCATCTGCCGGATCCAGTGGAGAAGAATCTGGGCGGAGCCACCATTTTCGTGATGCCCATCGAACGATTCGAGCAGACCTGAGGTCCGGCATGGGCACCCGGCCGGTACGTCCAGACCGAGCATTTGTTGGTCTCCCTGCAGATCCGTATCTACAATGGCCGAACCCCCTGCGGGACGGCCGTCCCCGACAAGGAAACGTGACAATGCAGGAAGTGGATCCGAGCCGCATTTACGAGAAGGTAGAGAAACGGAAACCACTGCTGGTTGTGCTGTCGGGGCCCAGCGGTGTGGGCAAGGACACCACGCTCTGTGCCATGAAGGAACAGATTCCGGACATCTATTTTGTGGTGACGGCCACCACACGGCCCATGCGCGCCGGGGAAGTGGACGGCGTGGACTATCATTTCGTGAGCAAGGGCGAATTCGCGGACATGATCGAACGGGCCGAATTGCTGGAATACGCCATCGTCTACGGGGACTACAAGGGCATACCCAAGCAGCAGGTGCAGGACGCGCTGGACAGCGGCCAGGATGTCGTCCTGCGCATCGATGTCCAGGGGGCCGCCACCATTCGCAACCTGATCCCGGAAGCCACCACCATCTTCCTGACGGCGCCCACCGAAGAGGAGCTGGTGAACCGCCTGCGGGAACGCAAAGCGGATCCGCCGGGGCAGTTGAAACTGCGCATTGCCATGGCCCGGCAGGAAATGAAGCGCATTGACGAATTCCAGTACGTTGTCATCAACCGCGACAACCTGCTGAACGAGACCGTGGAACAGGTACGCAGCATTATCGTGGCCGAGAAATGCCGCTACGACTGGAGCCCCGTGCAACTCTGACTCCCACATGGCGCTAACCCGGAGAAATCCTCTTGCTTGACAGTGCCGATGCAACCGGGACCGCGTTCCGTACCCTGTCCCGGATGGACATGATCCCGTGGGGGATGCGGCTCCTGGCGGCGCTGTGGCTGGGCAGCCTGGGGCTGCTGGGAGCCATGCCGCTGCAGGTGCAGGCTGCGGACCGGGCACCGGCACCGGGCGAGAAGATGGACCTGGGTACGGCAGTCACGGTCGAACTGCTGCAGGGAGACGTTGTCACCTATACCTTTGATGTGGCCGCGGCCGGGCGGTACCGGCTGATGCCGGGGCTATTGCGTCCCAGCCCGGTCGTCCATGTTGTCCTGACGGCAGGCCGCGGGACCGTGCTGTTCGATGCCGCCTACACTCCGATTGATGTCACGCTGCTGCCCGATCGCTACACCCTGACGTTTACAGCGGTCGACGATGCCGTCTTCGATTTCGTGCTGGTCCGGCATGCTGGCAGCCTGACGGCCCGCGAAGACCCGGTTACAGAGATCCATCCGGGCCAATACCTGGTGGCCCGCGTGCAGGCTACAGAGCGTTTCCTGACCCGGCTCATCATTCCGCCGCAACCCGAGGCCCGAGAGTGGTTTCTGCAAATCGACCACCCCTACACGCAGCCCTTGCAACTGTCATTGACGGGACCGGACCAGACGCTGGACCAGATGCTGCAAGGTCTGGACACAGTGCGCTTCTGGTCGGCGGGCGGCGAGTATCGGCTGCAACTGGCCGAAGTAGAGAGCGGGGTATCCCCGGCCCTGGCCTTGTTCCCGGCGGATCGGACCGAGATTGTCCCCTTGTATCTCAACTCCACAGTGGCCGATGTCCTGCTCCCCCAGCACAACCGCAAGCTCTTCCAGTTGGTCGTGAGCGAGGGTTTCCTGGCCACTGTGCAACTGACTTCGGACTACACCGGTGATCTGGACCTGGAAATCCAGTCCCAGTCCGCAGCCACCCACTTCCGCCAGCACAGTGCCACACCGCTGTCGACGGAAACCCTTGAGAACCTGCTGCTGGCCCCGGGTTCCTATCTGGTCGCGGTGGACCGCCGATCCGGCTCCGGGACAGCGGAGTTTGCCCTTGCCCTGCAGGTGGATCCCGTGCGCACGCTGGCCACCGCGTTGGGGAGCACCACCGTAACCTACCAAGGCGAGGATGAACTGCTCAATCTGCATACCTTTGACGTGGCCCGCGCCGGCCAGACGATCGAGGTGACTCTGGAACCGCGCGGAGCCAATCGACCCGTTCTGGTCTTTGGGCGGCAACGCCAGACCTGGGAACAGGTCCAGGGGGACCGTCTGGCCTTTGTGGCCTCCATGGCGGGCCCGCACTATCTCGGGGTAAAAACCCTGTATGGCTTTGGCCAGTACAAGTTGGCGCTGTCCGCAGATGCCGCGTCGCCGTTGCTGGCCAGCAACGGGTTCTATGCCGGCACCATTGAGCCGGCCACGCGGCAGGACTTTCGGCTGCGTGTCCCGCAGACTGCCAGCCTGGTTTCCATCATTCTGATTTCACTCAGTGATCAGGACCTGGATTTGGAAACCAACGGCTATGATACGGCTCAACACAGGCTGGAATTCAAGATCAGCACCGCGGACCCCAAAGTGGAAGCGGTGGCCTGGTACGACCCAACCCCGGGCTATCTGCTGGTATCGGTCCTCAGTTTTGGCACGGCACCAACCGAGTTCCTGGTAGTCACGCAGTCCCAGCCCATAACCCGGCCGTGATCCGGTTTCCTGCACAGCGGGCCGAAGGGACCCGCAGAGGTTGACATGCAATCCGAGTATCCCAGTGGCCCCAGTCTGGCCATCATTGACGCCGTCACGGAAGTCGACAAGGACAACGCAGCCCGGCAAGGCCTGCAACACAATTTGCAGGAGTGGCGCCGGAGCGGTGTGTCTCCGCTCTGGATCAACTCCCTGCGCAGTCGCGGTGACATCCGCCTGGTGTGTCTGGTACAGGACTTTCACAAGTTCAATACGCTCATGCTGGACGAGATCCGCAGTGTGGACGGGGTACGGGAGACACGCACCATTTTCGGTTTTGATGGCGTGGCCAATCTGGACCTGCTGCTGGACCTGGAGATGGAGGTGCTGCCCATGACCGACCTGTCCTCCTGCTACCTGTACCTGCGGGTTTCGCCCGGAGAGGATCGCAATGTGCTGGATGCCATTCGGCAGTTGCCACAGGATGGAGATGTGCGGATGGTCTGGGCACTCAACACCTACAACTCCCAAACCGGGGATCTGTTCCTGCTGCTGCTCAGCGCCGCCGAGCGTCTCACCCGGGAATTCATCCAGAATCCCATCCGGGCCATTCCCGGTGTGCAGGACACCGTGATGGACGAGATCGTGGAGTGGTCCTGGATGGCGGAACCTGATTCTATTGTTTTGCTTTGCGAGATGTTCTTTCAGCTGGAGGGCACAGCCGACCCGCTGGACAGCATGGACTTCGACTTCCTCATTGACGAGGAAGTCGACCATTAGGCTGCAGTGCAACTTGCTTCCCCGGCACTGTGAGCGGCGAAATGTGTACGGTGCCCGCGCCCACTGCCATTTTCCGACTTGCCTGGAGTGGGAGAGCACACTCTGGCTCCAACCAGGGGCATAGACGGCCAACATTGAGGCCATATACCGCTTGATGTCAGAGGCGGGCGCGACGACGCCATTGGCACAGGCAATTTGGGGACCGCGTGACGACAACGTGCGGGGGTGTGCCCAAAGGGAATTCACAACGCGGCTCGACGTTCCCGCTTGCAGTCCGGTCGAGCAGGGCGATGTGGATCCAGGCTCTGGAGATAGCTTCACGTGCTGTACAGGCCGGGCTCAGACGCCGGTGGCAGTCCTAATCGCTCTCCCTGTCCCGGCGCGGGACAGGGAGAGACGAGTCAGGGCGGCACCCCGTGTCCGTGGAGAGTGTGAGAAGGCTGTTGTTTTGCCTTGCACAAGGCCGCTGGGCCCTATTCACACTCTCTGTGAGACCGCTTTTGCCCCGCCCTGTCAGCCATCCAGGCATTGGGCACACTTTGAGTGCAACACCTAAGGTACCCACCCCCCCTACGAGGCCAGTCCAAGGGTTCATTCACTGGGTATCGCTATTTCCCATTAGCACCACTGAACTTTTTGACCACAGCGATGGTCACCAACAGTTGCGTTGGAGTTCGGACACGGACCTGTAGCCAAGAACCGCCGCTTTATCGTTGCATCATCAGACGCCCAGTCTGATCGTCCCTGCCGGAGCCATCAGTCTGTCTGACCATGAGGCTGCCGACCTTACCTCAGGCGAGTACCAGAATCCTCCGCAAGCAGCAACCTATTTGAAGGTCAGTCAAGAAACTGTTCGGCGCAATATTCGCTCAAAACGACTAAAGGCAATTCGAAGAGGAACACAATGGTTCATAAGTATGGCAGATATTCTGGAGTTTGCATCATCATACGATCCCAAGACGGGCAGGATCAGTCAGAATTCCTGAGACACGGGTTTCCACAATTTCTTCTGGAGCCGAGCGCAGAGCCTCCTTGCAATCGATGCAACATAGACCCTCAGTCGATCAGTGCTGTTTTCGTCAGTATCTGGCTATTGTTAAAAGTTGAGTGATATAGTGGTACTAAAGCAACATCGTCCTACAGCGCCTGCGCTCCAGGACCTTCCCCTATTCCAAGACCTTCCCCAAACAGGTGAAACCCAAGGACAATCAGTACAGCTGACATCAGCAGACCTGCGCCGACTCGTAAAAGTGCTAAACAGAATCCTTCGTGACTGTGAAGGCAATAGCAGTCTCATTGAGCGGTTCGACGAACTGACAAAAGTCATCTATTGCAAAGTCTACGATGAAAGAAACTCGGCCTTCATCTCCCAGAACGCCGCCTTCCGTATTCGGCCAAACGACACGGATAAAACTGTAGCAACCCGCATCCGTGAGCAATTTCCAAGTCTAGTCAAACAGCGTTCCCACCTCTTTCCGGAGAGATTCTCTCATCTGCAATTGGGCAACTCCGCTCTCCGGAAGCTTGCCGCAGAATTATCCCGCTTCAAACTCTCCAGTGTATCCGAAGACCTAAAAGGACTGCTCTACGAGGAGATCATCCGCAATACCTTTGATAAGGGGGAGAATCAGCAGTTCTTCACCCCTCGTCCTATCGTAGAGTTCATGGTTGAGGTGCTCGACTTGTCGTTGACTGGAAAGATATGCGATCCGGCATGTGGAACCGGAGGGTTTCTACTCCATGTCAAAAAACACCTCAGGCAGAACAGAAACATCGCTGACGCCAGTCTACTCGGATTCGAGATTGACGAGCGATTGGGTTGGGTTGCCGGAGTAAACCTGGATATGCACGACTCAACCTGTAACTTTGCCATATCCCACATCAATTCGTCTGGCTCACTGGGAGACAGCCTGAAGCCCTACTTTGGAACAATAGACGCCATCATCACCAACCCTCCCTTTGGCAGCGATGTTTCTGAGAAGAAAACGCTGAGTGACTTCAAGCTAGGCAAAGGCAGAGCATCAAGACGCCGAGGCGTGCTGTTCACAGAGCGTTGTTTGGACCTCCTCAAACCTGGAGGAGTAGCGGCAATCGTTATAGACGACAGTGTATTGAATGGCCCATCCAATACAGATACCCGTCGCCTGATTCTTGACCGGTCATCCCCCCTGGCCATAATCAGCCTGCCTGATACCGCTTTCATGCCTTATGCCTCTGTAAAGTCCTCGATCCTCTTTCTACAGAAGAACCATGCGAACAGCAGAACCACAGCAGAAAGCAATTTGACGTTATTTGCCCATGCCGAAGTAGTCGGGCGAAAGCCAAACGGTGACCCACTGCTACGTCATGATCCAACTACCGGCAGAATGGTATTGGACTCCGATCTGCCTGAGATACTGGGCGTATGGAAATCGGGTCCAGGCGAATCAGCGCCACAGCCTGTCTGGTCTAGCAACAACTGTTTCTGGACTCGGATACCGCCGATAGAAGACGCATCATTTGCCGGAGACGATTTCCGGATAGATCCTGCGTATCATCATCCGGCGCGGTGTCGCGCGGATGAAGTTCTACAATCGTCCCGTCACCCTTTGAGGCCTCTGAACGAGGTGTGTGAGCTACGTAACGAAAGAGCAGTCCCCTCCAAAGACCTTCCGGAAGAGAACATGGCTTACTTGGGTCTCGCAAATATTGAAGCCTACACAGGCGTGTACAGGCCTGTCTTGGTAGAGGGCTCATCTCTAAAGAGCTCAGTCAAGTATTTTGTCTCAGGAGATATTTTGTTCGCCAAGATGCGACCGGAACTGAGAAAGGTATGTTTGATCCGTGATGACATCGACAATGGATTCGCGTCGCCTGAGTGTCTCGTCCTAACTCCAAGAACCGACCCGGTAACTGGCATCCCGATAATACTACCGAGACTTCTGACCATACTGTTGCGCTCGGACTTAGTTTATGGTCAGCTAATCCACCTGGTCACTGGTATTGGTCGTCCCAGGCTTAGCAAGACAGCTGTATTACATGTACGGCTTCCAATCCCTCATCTGGCAGAACAGAAACGCCTATTGGATTTGTACTGTCGGTCCGACTCAGCCGCCCGCTCCTTGGTCGAAGAAAGTAATCGAGCTCTAAAAAGGGCGGACCAAATTATGTCTCACGCAAGGCGCACTCTAATCGACGACATCCTTGCGCCATCAGAGGTTTGAATATCCATGAAGGTCTTGGTTGATTTCCTGGATGGAGCATCAGAAAACCCTGAAACAATCCTGCAGTATTCAGACGAAGAGCTGATACCTCAAGCAGTGCATATTATGAACAACGAGACATTGCCTTTGGAGGCTGTGCTCTTTCCCGATGATGTATTCCCTACCAACCAGCGCAATCTGACAGATATCAGGACCCGTATAGGCTTACTGCTTGAATATGAGTTCGCCAAGGCCGTAACCACATCGTTGCCGACCGCAGTCAAAGAACAGGGCGTTGCGTTGACCTATGTGATCGCAAACCAGTTTCCAGACTTGGCATTCCGCTCTGGTTGTCAAGAGAGCGGGCAGCCCTGACTGACCCAGCACCGGCACACAAATTCATGGACCGGAGCCCGAAAACGTCCCCAGTCGGCCCAACGCGGGGCTTCGCTTTCGAGCTGTTGCAGATGCACCGCCACTTCCTCCAAGGCTGCCGGAGGTTGCCAAAGCCAGGCTTCGATCTCCTCCGTTTCATCCAAGGGCACAGGCCTGAAGTCCGGTGGAGCCTCCACTGTAAAGACATAGGTGGTGAACGGCAAGGTGTAAGCCAACTGGGACACTTGGAAGGTGTAGTCCAGCTGGCCCAGAAATTGAGTCCAGCCGCCTTGGCACAGATCCAAACCGGTCTCTTCCCGCACTTCACGCTCCAAGCCATGGATCACATCCTCGCCGGGTGCGACCCCGCCCGTGGGCAGTCTGAAGCATCCAGTGGGATAGGCCGCTTTCGTATGCAGCAGCAGACCGGTCTGCGGCTCGGCCCGATACAGGACATAACAGATTTCGGCCCGACGACCATCAAGGAACAGAGTGCCTTGATCCCCTTCCAGGAAAGCCTCGCTCACGCGTAGATGCCGCTGTTGATGCACGGCCCGAGGCCATCGGCGCAGCAGCCTCGGCCAGGCTTGCTGGACCTCAGCCTCCAATGCATGCATGGTGGAAAAAGCCGGTAGGCTAGGACCGGGTTTGCAGCTGGGGATCCACCGCATCCCGCAAGCCGTCCCCCAAGAGGAACAGGGACAACACCGTGACGAAAATCAGGATGCCAGGCGGAAAGATGAGATGCCAGGCCAGGTAGCGCCCGGTATCCGGATCGATCAGAAACAGATGGTCCTGGGACTTGGCCAGCATGCTGCCCCATGTGGCATGGGGAGGTTGCACGCCCAGTCCCAGAAAACTCAGGATCGATTCCGTGAGTATCAAGGCGCCAATATCCACGGTTGCCAGCACCAGAATCAGCGGGATGGAGTTGGGCAGAATGTGATGCCACATCACCCGGGGCATCGAAGCCCCTATGGAACGGGCCGCCAAGGTGTAATCCAGTGCCTTGACCTGCAGCACCTGTCCCCGCATGAAGCGGGCAATGCCCACCCATCCAAAGAATCCCAGAAACAGGGTCAGGGTAATGGCATTGGGACGCCAGATGGCGGTGACCAGAATCAGGACAAACAGGGTCGGCACCGAGCTGAAGGTGCTGATCAGCCAGGAGAAAACATCATCGATCATGCCCCCGAAAAAGCCGGCCAGCATACCCAGCACAACCCCCAGCAGCAAAGCGATAATTGCACCGAACAGGGCAATCAGCATGCTGATGCGGGCTCCGTGCAGAAGACGCACCAACTGATCGCGGCCCAGACTGTCCGTCCCCAGCCAATGGGTTACGCCCTGGGATTGTTCCAGAAGTTGCGGAGCCCGCATGGAGTCCAGCCCCAGTTTCCACTGCAACCAGGGTCCGAAGTAGCTGGGCTGCAGCGTGCTGTCCAGGTTGGTGTCGTTCGGACCAACGCCCACCAGCAGGCTGGACCACACTTCAGCCCCCACAGCCAGAATGACCACTGTGGCCAGAAAGACCAGGGCGGCCATGGTCAGCCGGTCCTGTCGCAGGCGCGTCACAGTCAAACTGACAAAAGACCTGGGCTTCCATCCCGTTTCTTCCGGCAACGGGGAGTCAAGTTGCGAGGCCGACAAGGAAGGGGCAGCATTCATGGAAGAACAGGGCCCGGTTACAGGCGAATACGCGGGTCCACAATGGCATACAGAATGTCAGACAGCAGATAGCCCAAAATGGTAAGCAGGGAAAAGAACATCACAGCCCCCATAATCATGGGGTAGTCCCGCTGAATGGCGGAAAAGTATGTCAAGCGCCCCATGCCTGGCCAAGCAAAGATAATTTCGATCACCAGCGACCCACCAATGATTCCAAGGAGGGCCGGCCCCAACACCGTAACGATAGGAATCAAGGCATTGCGCAGCACGTGTTGGACTCTGATGGTGTGAAGCCGCAACCCCTTGGCCCGGGCCGTCCGCAGGAAGTCCTGCGACAGAACCTCAAGCACTTGGGTGCGTACCAGCTTGGTGATAAAGGCCACACCGCCCAGAGAAAGGATGGCCGAGGGCAGGATGATATGCCTTATCCTGTCAAGAAAGTCGAAACTCATGTCCAGGGACAACGTCATGCGCCCGCCGACCGGCAAGACCTGCCAGACCACGCCGAAAAGGAAAATACTGATGATGGCCAGCCAGAACGTGGGTATGGCCTGGCCTGCCACCGTCAGGAACCGGATAACCTGATCCTGCATGCCGCCGCGGAACAAGGCGGCCATCAAACCCAAGGGAATACCGAAGGCAAAGCCGGCAATCAGCGAGACAGCCCCCAATTCCAGGGTGGGAATCATGCGTTCTCGCAAGCGCGTCCAAACCGGTTCCTGGGTTGTCAGGCTGCGTCCCAGTTCCCAGCGCAACAATCCGCCGCCGTGATCACAAACTGTGACATTCAAAAAATCCAGATAGCCGCAGGAATTGGACACTGGCGCCTGCTGTTCCCGCACGTCTCCAGCCCTGATGGCGATCCCCGTCAGCCACTGAATATATTGAACGATCACGGGTTGGTCATGACCGAGCAAACCCCTGTATTTCTCCCGGGTCTCCTCGGTCATCCTGGGATGAAAGGTAGCCAGGGTGACAAAGTCGCCCGGCGCGGCCTGCACCAGCAAGAAACTCAAAATGCTGATCCCGAACAAGGTCGGGATGGCCTGCAGAAGCCGGCGGGCGATATAGCGATACATGGGACCAACGAAAAGCGTGGGCCGGGTCCTGTACCGCAAACGCAGCGGCAGTACAGGGCCCGGTGGGCTTCCGGTCAGGCGGCAGCAGGCCCGATCGGGAGCTGCAGACGGCTTGCGCGATCCGTCAACCGCCTGCAGCGCGCGTCATGAACCCACAGGCAAACCGACAAACCTATTCTGTGAGGCTCCAGCGTTCGATGTTGTGGCTGAAGCTCCAGGTACCGGGATTGATCCCCTCCCAGCGCCGGGAGTATCCCGCGGAACCGACCGTGCCGGTGACAAAGACATAGGGAATGTCGTCGTGGATGATCTGCTGTATTTCCTGATAGATCGGCGCCCGATCTTCCGGAGCGCAGCCGGGCACGGAGATGCCGGCGTCCAGCAGTTCGTCCATTTTGGGATTGACATAGCTGACAAAGTTGAAGCCGCTGCCTGGGGTGTCATAGCGCGTGTGCCAAAAGACATCGTCATTGGGATCCGTGCCCATGCCCGTCCAGCCGATGATGACCATCTCGAACGTCTGGTTCAGCAATTCCTCGACCATCAGGCCGAAGTCGATGGCAGCAAAGTCGATGTCGAAACCCAGGCCGTTCAGTTGATCCTGGACCAACACACCCAGTTCTTCCCGCGTGGCATTGCCCGCGTTGGTCATCAGACTCAGGGACAGCGTGGCCCCCGCGTCCGCCGTGGCACACCCGTTGCATTCGCGGACACCGTCGCCGTCGGAATCAGTCCAGCCGGCTTCGTCCAGAATGGAGGCTGCCAGCTCCTGATCAAAGGCATAGGGCGCGATGTTCGCGTCATGCGCCCAGCCCACGGCCGGCAGCACGTTGCTGGCAATCTGGTAGCCTTGACCCAGGTACACGTTGTCGATAATGGACTGGTAGTCCAGGCTGTGGGCAATGGCCAGGCGCACATGGCGATCGCTCAGAATGGGATGCGGGTCCTGCTCCACGAGATTGCCCTCTTCATCCCGGGCCGGCTGCGGATTGTGCGGATTCGCCAGGTTCAGGCCGATATAGGAATAGCCATCGTCCTGGGCTTCAAACACTTCCAGGTTGGGATTGGCCTTGGCGCGCTCCACCTGGGCCGGCTCCAGCCCAATCAGGTCCACTTCACCGGCTTCAAGGGCCGCCAGTCGAGTCCCCGGGGAGGGGATCACGCGGGTAATCAGGCCATCCATGTACGGTGCGCCCTTCCAGTAGGTCTCGTTGCGCACGACCGTAATGTGGTCATCCCGCACCCAGTCGCTGAACGTGAAGGCACCGGCGGAGGCCGCGGGGGCCGTATTGTACGGCGAGGTCATAATGTCGGTGAAATCCGCCGCATACAGATGACTGGGCAGCCAGCCCAGCCCCAGATCCAGAAAGCCGTCGCATTTCAGCTCCGAGAAGGTCACCTGCACGGTCAGGTCGTCAATGACTTCAATGGCCGAGATGCGTTCCACGGCGCCCTTGCGGGGGGTTTCCACCAGATCGCTGGCGATGGCATCGTACGTGAACTTGAAATCATGGGCATCCACCGCCTCCCCATCGCTCCAGACCAGTCCGGGCCGGATGTGAAAGGTATACGTCAGGGAGTCAGCCGACACGTCCCAGCTCTCCGCCGCTCCCCGGGCTTCCACCGCCCCTGAGAAGGGATTCACATCGAAGAGGGACGGATAGAAAACGCCTGCCGAGGAACTGGCGTTGTCGGACCACAGAATGGGATTCAGGATGCTGGCATCGGTGCTGGACACGTCAATGAACACACCGCCCGGCTCCGGCATGCCGATGACATCCTCTCCCACCTGGACCGCAGCAGTGGCACAGCCGGTCAACAGGATCAGGGCCATGGTAAGCGACAGGCCGATCCGCCACCCCCTGGCGAGCAGTTTTTTATACATGAGAATCACGACTCCTTGTTGCGAATTGACAACGGAAAATCACCTCTGGTTCGGGACGGCGGCCGGCTCCCGGCGGTTGGTTTCTGAGGCCGCTACTCGTTGAGGAAACAGGCAGCATAATGTCCGCCGCCCAGATCCTTGAACTCGGGCTCCTCCTCAAAACAGATATCCATGGCACTGGGACAGCGTGTGCAGAAGTTGCATCCCTTGGGTGGCGAAGCCGGATTGGGCACATCCCCTTCCAGAATGATGTGTTGCCGTTTGGATTCCACCACCGGGTCCGGAATGGGGACCGCCGACAGCAAGGCCGTGGTGTAGGGATGCCGGGGGTCTTCGTACAGCGCGGACCGTTCCGCCAGTTCCACAATCTTGCCCAGGTACATGACCGCAATCCGGGTGGAGATATGGCGCACCACGCTCAGATCATGGGCGATAAACAGATAGGTGAGGCCCAGGTCCGCCTGCAGATCGACCAGCAGATTGATGACCTGGGCCTGAATGGAGACATCCAGGGCGGAGATGGGCTCGTCGCAGACAATGAAAGACGGGTTGACGGCCAACGCCCGGGCCACACCAATGCGCTGGCGCTGGCCGCCCGAGAACTCATGCGGGTACCGGTTCACGAAATAGGGATTCAGGCCCACAATCTGCAGCAGTTCCTGGACGCGCTCCTGGCGTTCCGCCTTGGAATTGCCCAGATTGTGCACATCCAGGGGTTCCCCGACGATGCTGCCCACGGTCATGCGCGGATTGAGCGAGGCATAGGGATCCTGGAAAATCATCTGCATGCGCCGCCGCATGCGCCGCAGGTCCTGCCCGGAGGCCTCGGTCAATTCCACGCCTTCAAACTGCACACTGCCGCCCGTGGGGCGGTGCAGCTGCAGAATCGCGCGGCCGGTGGTGGATTTGCCGCAGCCGGATTCGCCCACCAGGCCCAACGTCTCGCCCTGCATCAGATCCAGATTCAGACCGTCCACGGCCCGGATCGCCCCAATCTGGCGCTGAAACAGGATTCCTTGGGTAATGGGGAAATGCATCTCCAGGTCGCGGACCTTGAGCAGCACTTCGCGGGAGCCGTTGGCATTCATCATGGGGCCGCCTGTGATTCCGTAGCCAATAATTCAAGACTGATTTCCCGGAGATCGCGCCAGCAGGCAGCCACGTGTCCGTCCGCCTTCTCCTCCAGTGGCGGATTTTCCGTCCAGCATTGTTCGACGACAAACTCGCAGCGCGGGGCAAAGGGACAGTGGGTCGGCGCGTCCAGCAGGTCCGGCGGCAGGCCGTCAATGGGGATCAGCCGTTGCCTTTCGGCCTCGTCCAGCCGCGGGATGGAGCGCAGCAGGCCGACCGTGTACGGATGGCGCGGATCGGCATACAATTCTTCCACGTTGGCCACTTCCACAATGAAGCCGGCATACATCACGATGACCTTCTTGGCCATGCCGGCCACCACTCCCAGATCGTGGGTAATCCAGATGATGGCCGTCCCGGTCTCTTCCTTGAGCCGTTCCACCAGGTCGATGATTTGGGCCTGAATGGTCACATCCAGGGCCGTCGTCGGTTCGTCAGCGATCAACAGCTGCGGGTTGCAGCTCAGGCCCATGGCGATCATGACGCGCTGGCGCATGCCACCCGAAAACTGATGGGGATAGTCGTCGAGGCGGTCTTGGGCGGCCGGGATGCCGACCAGTTCCAGCAGTTCCGTGGCCCGCGCCCGGCTCTGGGTCCGATTCATGTTGAGATGGAGTTCCAGCGCCTCCGTGATCTGGCGGCCCACGGTCAGGACCGGATTCAGGGACGTCATGGGATCCTGAAAGATCATGGCAATCCGGTTGCCGCGGATGTGCCGCAGGTCGTCTTCGGACAGCTGGCGCAGGTCCTGGCCGTCAAAAAGCACCTCGCCTCCCACAATCTTGCCCGGCGGCTGCGGAATGAGGCCGATGAGCGACATCACCCCCACACTCTTGCCGGAACCGGATTCCCCGACGATGGCGATGGTTTCCCCTTCCCGCACATCGTAGGAAATGCCGTTGACGGCATGCACGACACCGTCCTGAGTAAAGAATTTGGTTTGCAGGTCTTTGACTTGCAGCAGGGGTTCAGCCATAAGCTTCGGGAAAGAGGGGAGTACCAACTGTCTCGGGCAAACAGCCAGAATCGCAATGCCACCCCCATCGGTCCGACTCGGCCCGATGACCGCCATTGCTATTCGGGTCTGCCTTCTGTCTGTCAAGTATACAATCAGAGCCGCCACATGCAGGGATACGCATGCGGGTGGCAGGTCGCTTCGGCCCCGCCAGCCACCGTCCCGTCCCTATTCAGGGCAGAAGGCCGCGGGGTTGCCCATGCGGGACTTGAGGATGTTCACTTGCTCCAGGACAGCCCGCCGGCTGGTGCCGCCTATGACATCCCGGGATTCCACGCTGGCCGTAAAATCCAGGACATCCTGGACTCCAGCGGCCAAGGCCGGATGCAATTCCTGCCAGACCGTCGCGGAGAGCGCGGACAGGGACAAACCGTCCGCTTCGGCCCGCTTTACGGCTGCGCCCACGATCTCATGGGCTTCCCGGAAGGGCACGCCGTGCCGCACCAGGTACTCGGCCAAATCGGTGGCCAGCATGAACTCGTCCATGGCCTCCGTCATGCGCTCCTTGTGCAACGTGAGCGAAAGCAGCGCCCCGGCCGTGATCTGCAGCGACTGCGACCAGGTATCCACGGCGGCGAACAGGGGTTCCTTGTCTTCCTGCAGATCCCGGTTGTACGTGCGCGGCAGACCTTTCAGGGTCATCAGCAACCCCATCAGGGCCCCGGTGGTCCGGCCGGCCTTGCCCCGAATCAGTTCAAAGGCATCGGGATTTTTCTTCTGGGGCATCAGGCTGCTGCCGGTGCTGTAGGCATCACCCAGGCGGAAAAATCCATACGGCTCCGAGGCATAGATGATGACATCTTCCGCCAGCTGGCTGAGATGGACCATGCCCAAAGAGGCGCAAAAAAGGAATTCGGCCACGTAGTCGCGGTCCGCGACCGCATCCATGCTGTTGTACGCAATCTCGTCGAAGCGCAGGAGCTGGGCCAGGCGGTGCCGGTCCACGGCAAAGGGATTGCCCGCCATGGCGCCGCTGCCCAGCGGGAGGGCATTGACACGGCCCCGGATCTGTTGCAAACGGGTCAGGTCCCGCAACAGTGGCCAGGCATGACTGAGCAGCCAGTGACTGAAACGGGTGGGCTGGGCCATCTGCAGATGGGTGAAACCCGGCATAATCACGTTCACCTCGGTTTCGGCCATCGCCGTCATGAGGCGGATCACCCGCGTCAGGTGTTCCTGCAGCTCGCCCATCTGCTCCCGCAGCCAGATGCGCAGGTCGGTGGAGACCTGATCATTGCGACTGCGTCCCGTGTGCAGTTTGCCGGCCACATCGCCCACCAATTCCCGCAGCCGCCGCTCATGCGCCGTATGAATGTCTTCATCAGCCGGCTCCAGGTGAAAATCGCCGCGCCGCCACTCCGTGGCCATGCCATCCAGACCCTCCTGGATCGCAGTACGTTCTTCCTGGGTGAGGATACCCGCTTCCGACAGGGCCTGGGCATAGGCATGACTGCCTTGCAGATCGGCCTCCCACATGCGCTGGTCGAAGCCGATCGAGGCTCCAAACCGGTCCATGAGGGGATCCCCCTGACGGGCAAAGCGGCTGCCCCACATTTTGCGTCTCGGCGGCATGGTGGTCGACTGTCTCCCGTTACTGGCTTGACCCAGGAAGTCTTCAGATACCGGACATCAGAATCCCCGACATCCGGTTGCGGTTCCTCATTGATTATGCCGTATCAGCCATGGCAGGACAGGTACTGTAACGGCAGCCTCCGCGCTGCTACAGTTAGACACCATCTCATTGATGACAGGCAAAGCCTGTGTCTTCAGTATGATGGCGGAGGGGAGTCTGCCCGCAATGGTCCCGTGTCCCGCGTGCGAAACTGCCCTTGCCGGTGCCTGGCACAGTTATTCAGAATATTTATATGTCATTTTTCTGTACTGTCTTGCTCGCAGCCAAACAGGTGTTACTGTGGTAACAGAATGGGCAGAGCCCCCCAGATTCTTGCTGAAGTTCATTGTATAGAGGATTGCGACGTTTTAGGAGTCCGCCAGCATCACCACATTGAGCAAAGCTCTGTTGCCTGGACAAACTGTGGATTGAAGGATCATGGATTCGATTACCGTACAAGACTACCGGTGTTTCCGGGAGGAGCAAACTGCGAGGATTGCGCCCCTGACCCTCTTGGTCGGGGACAACAGCACGGGCAAGTCATCCCTGATGGCCATGATCCGCTGTCTGTGGGATGTAGCCTATGGCGGCGAGACTGTACCGGATTTCAACCAGGAACCCTTCGGCCTGGGGGGATACAACGATATTGTCCACTATCGCGGGGGCCGAGTGCCGCGTCCCACCGGATTCAAGGGGAGGTTCATTGATTCAATAAACACCGGCGACCAGGGAGACCTTGAAGTGCAGGTGGTCTTCGCTGAAAAAGACAATTACCCCGCCGTGCGCGTCAGGCAGTTCTTGCGGAACGGCTACGGAATCAGACTTGCACCTGACGACTCGCCCGTTTTGCTAATCCCGCCTTGCCAGGAATATCCGTGCGAACTCCCGAGGTGGAAACAGTCGGGGGGCGGTGATATGGACATGTGGGGGCGCATGGCACGCGTCTTGTCGCTTCCTGAAGAAGAGGAAATTAGACAGAGTGTGGGGCGCGATGAATGCAACTCGATGCAGCACCAGGCGCTGGTGGACACCATTGCGATTTTGCAGAGACAGATCTTCAGAGAATTGGATCTGCGGAAAAGACCCAGAGCAATGGCCCCATTGCGTACCCAACCCCAACGAACCTACGATATTGGGAGATCTTTTCTTGATGCGGAAGGTAGCAACCTACCCAGCCAGCTCATGACTCTGCGCAGTAACTATCCGAAACAGTGGTTGCAATTGAAGGAACAGCTGGAGGTATGGGGGCGTGAATTGGAACTGTTTAGCGAAATTGATGTCTATCCTCTACGCCAGGGCAAGGGAATAGGCCCGTTTCAGTTGCGGGTCAGAGGCAACCCGGCAATGGGGAAACGCGTAGGTCCCTGGCGCAATCTTGCGGATGTCGGTTATGGAGTCAGCCAGATTTTGCCCTTGTTGGTTGTATTGCTTGATGCCCAGCCCTCAATACATCTCTTGCAACAACCGGAAATTCATCTCCATCCGCGTGCACAGGCCGCGTTGGGTACTCTCCTGTGCAAATTGGTGTCCTCGTCCCGCGCGAGGCAGAATGAACAAAGGCTGATCATCGAAACTCACAGCGACTATCTGGTCGACAGAATTCGTATGGAAGTACGGGATGACCGGGTAGACATTACACCTGACGACGTAACTGTGGCCTTCTTTGAATCACAAGGCCTGGATGTGCAGATTCACAACATTTCCTTTGATTCATTGGGGAACGTGGATGCTCCTCCGGCGTATGCAAGATTTTTTATGGAAGAGGTCTCAAGAGCCATCCGATGAACCGGCAATTCTGTGCCATCGTGGATGCCAATTCCATGTCCGAAGTTGTCAGGGAGACCCACGAAGCTACGCAGATTCTGGTTAAATTTCTGCGCCAAGGCCGTGGCACCCTGCATATGGGCGGCAAATTGCGAGAGGAACTGGAAGTCAGTCCAAGGCATAAGCGTTGGATAGGAGCTGGAATTGCACGAGGTTGGATCAAAAATATTGACAATGGGGAAGTGGAACGGAGAACTCACGATATGAAGGCAAACCGCACATTGAGGTCAGACGATCCCCACATTATCGCCTTGGCGCAGGTAGGGGGTGCCAGACTGCTGGTTTCGCGGGATGTTGCGTTGGGCAAGGATTTCAAAGACAGGGAATTCCTGGACAATCCCCGGGGAAAGCTGTTGCCTTTTGAGGCAAAGACCTCTTCCGTTCAGAATTTCTTGTCCAGAACTCCGCTGTGTACCCGGCGCGCGTTGCGGGCATCACCGACAGGCGCTTCAAACCCTTGATCGTGCCTTGCTGCACTAGTATAGATATAATAGTATAGATATAATTATATTGATATATAGCGCCTGTTGTTTCTTGCGCATCCCTCGGTCCGGGAGAGGCATGTCCAGATCGACTGGCCCGAACAACACTGTGCAACATCCCACCATCCAGACACTTCCTGCTGGGAAGGTTTGCCTGTTGTCTTATACTGCGCCTGACCACAGACCTCTGTGTTCCAGGACAGCCAAGATGCCAGAATCCTGTCGCCCATCCCCGGCAGACAAATCCCGCCATTCCGAGCAAGAAGCCGCGCGCAGAACCGGGCTCAACCGCAACCGGGAGGGTGTCATCGACAAGATACTGAACTCGGCCATGCAGCAACAGGATTGGCAGGATCTGAAAGGCAAGGGCCAGCGCCTGAATCTGGAACCTCCGGTCGGGGTCCCTGCCGACCAGCTCATGGGCAACAAGATCATGCAGGACAACGACGTGGCCCCGGTCTGGATAGAGGACCGCAAGGCCTTGTTGCACCGCATTGAGACATGGCGGCAGCAGTTGCGGGCCCGCATGCAGGCTCTCGGGGTCGCCGCGCGGCCAAGCCAACCGCAACAGACTGTTCTGAGGCAGGAAGTCGAGGCACTGAACAAAGCCATCCAGGACCTCAACATCGCCATCCCCATCTTTCGATTGGAGCTGGTCCAACTGGACTTGGCCGAGGAAATCCGGCGCGCCCAAAAAGCCTAGGCGACGGTGCTCCCGCGGGGCCGCGTCAGCCGTGCCGCTGCATGAAATTGCACAGGCGCCGCATGGCCTCCTTGATGTCTTCCAAACTGGTGGCATAGCAGCAGCGCACGTATCCGGCGCCGCCGACCCCGAACGCGCTGCCGGGAATCACGGCCACATGCTCCTCTTGCAGCAGTTTTTCGGCAAACTCGTAATCGGTCATGCCTGAGATGCGAATGTCGGGAAAGCAGTAAAAGGCTCCCCTGGGGTCAAAGCACTGCAATCCCAGATCATTCAAGGCGTCCACGATATAGCGCCGCCGCACATCGTAGGCAGCCCGCATCGCGGCCACGTGCGTCTCCACGGCCGGATCGGTCATGGCGCACAGCGCGGCGGCCTGGGCCGTGGTGGGCGGCGACAGGATCTGGTACTGGTGCACCCGCCGCATGGCCATGACAATATCCTGCGGGCCCAAGGCATAGCCGATCCGCCAGCCAGTCATGGCGTAATCCTTGCTGAACCCACCCAGGTGCACGGTGCGGTCCCGCATTCCCGGCAGCGTCGCAAACATCACGTGCCGGTGGTCTCCGTATACCAGCCGATCGTAGATCTCGTCGGAAATGACGATCAAATCGTGCCGTGCCGCCAAGCAGGCGATCTCTTCCAGGCATACCCGCTCCAGGACCGCGCCGGTGGGATTGTTGGGATAACTCAGCAACAGCGCCTTCGTGCGCGGTGTAATGGCCGCCTCGATATCGGTTGCCAGAATCTGGAAGTGGTCCTCCACGCGGGTCGCCAGCGGTACCGGAGTGCCGCCGGCCAGTTGCACCGCGGCCGTGAAGCTGGCAAAACAGGGTTGGGGAATGATGACCTCGTCCCCCGGATCCAGAATGGCATCAAAGGCCAGTTGCGTGCCTTCGCTGACTCCAATCGTGATCAGGGCTTCCCGCACCGGATCGTAGTCCGGACCCTCATACAGTCGCGACAGTTTGGCGACAATTGCTGCCCGCAATTCGATGATGCCGGACGTGTCCGTATAGGAAGTCTGGCCGTCTCGCAGGGACTGAATGCCGGCTTCCAGGATCGGGGCGGGGGTAACGAAGTCGGGTTCGCCGATACTCAGACTGATAACATCGTCCATGGTGGACGCGATTTCAAAAAAGCGGCGGATGGGTGAAGCCGGCAGAGCCGCCACGCGGGCACTAACCCGGGCCCGGGCGACGGCCAGAGTGGGAGGCGTGATTTGCGATTCTACGGCGTGGTGGTTCATACGACACCCCTCATGGGCTGAGTCAGGCAGGACAATGGTTTTTAGGCGGGATCAAGGGCGGCAGTCAGGTCGGGCCGGCGGTGATGCCAGTCCGTACTGCACTCATAGGCATAGGCCGCCTGCAGCAGCCGCTCTTCCCCCATATGCGGCCCCATGAATTGCAGGCCAATGGGCAATCCCTGATCATCAAACCCGCACGGCAGGGACACCCCGCAGTGACCGGAGAGGTTGGCACTGATCGTAAACACGTCAGCCAAATACATGGACAGGGGATCATCCACCTTTTCCCCAATGACAAAAGCCGTGGTCGGCGTGGTCGGACAGGCAATCAGATCCGCCTGTTCAAAGGCCCGGGCGAAATCCTGCTTGATCAGCGTCCGCACCTGCTGCGCCTTCAGATAATAGGCATCGTAATAGCCCACGCTCAAGGCGTAGGTCCCCAGCATGATGCGCCGCTTGACTTCGGCTCCGAACCCCTCCGCCCGCGTGGCGCTGATGTTGTCCCACATGGAGCCGGCCTGGACGCTGTGTCCGAAGCGGATACCATCGAAACGGCTGAGATTGGCCGAACATTCGGCGGTGACGACCATGTAGTAGACCGACAATCCCATCTCGGTGTGAGGCATGGAAATGGGCACTGGCTCGGCGCCCAATCGCACCATCTGCTCTATGGCCGCCTGCACGGCGGTCCTGACCTCAGGCTGCAGGCCCTCGCCGAAGTACTCTTCAGGGATACCCAGGCGCAACCCGCGCAGATCCGCGTCCAGCCGCTGGCTGTAGGGTGGTACCTCCGTATTCAGCGCCGTACTGTCATGGGGATCCGGACCCGCGATGGCTTCCAGCAACAAGGCTGCATCGCGGGTCTCCCGGGCAAAGACTCCGATCTGGTCCAAACTGCTGCCAAAGGCCACCAGCCCATAGCGGCTGACCCGGCCATAGGAGGGCTTGAGCCCCACCACGCCGCAGAACGCCGCGGGTTGGCGGATACTGCCGCCGGTATCGGACCCCAAGGCCCCCAGGGCCAGGCCGGCGGCCACGGCGGCGGCCGACCCGCCACTGCTGCCTCCGGGCACTCTGTCCAGGCGCCAGGGATTGTGCGTGGTAAAAAAGGCGCTGTTTTCCGTGCTGGAGCCCATCGCGAACTCGTCGGTGTTGGTCTTGCCCAACATGACGGTACCGACATTGTCCAGTTTGCGGGCCACCGTGGCGGTGTAAGGCGGGATGTAGCCCTTGAGAATGCGGCTGCCGCACGTCGTCTCCACGCCCATGGTCGAAATGACATCCTTGATCGCGACAGGGATACCGAGCAGCGGGTGATTGGCCGACCCGGATCGGGCCCGGTCCGCGGCCGCGGCCCTGTGCCGCGCCCGGTCCGCCGTGACCAAAATATACGCCTGGATGTGCGGATCCAACGCCTGGATGCGGGCCAACAGGGCGTCCGTCAATTCCGCCGCGGAGAAGGTACGGGCCGCCAAGCCTTGGCTGGCATCGTACAGGGAAAGAGCGGCGAGGTCGGAGTGTCCGGACATACGGTTGGTCCTCAGGCATCAAAGAAGGCGCGCACCCGAAAAAAACTGCCCTGGCGATCCGGTGCATTGGCCAAGGCCTCGTCGGTGCTCAGACCCGGAGCTGCAGTGTCGGCCCGGATCACGTTGGACAGAGACAGAACGTAGGGCGTAGGCGGCACCCCCTCGGTGTTTACGCGTTGCAGCTTCTCGGCATACTCCAACACGTCTCCCAGCTGATGTGCGAAGGTTTCCACCTCGTCCTCCGTCAGGTCGATGCGGGCCAACACCGCCACATTACGCACAGTGTCCAGATCCAGCTTCATGGGACGCGCTCCCTGCCGATGCGGCATAAAAAAAGCACTGTGGAAGATTGTCCACAGTGCCCAGATCTGTCTTTTCAACACTGTGGCAACGAGCTGTCCACAGTGTCGGTTCCTGGTTTCAGTTACCCACACCCGGACAGCCGGCTAGCTGCCGCAGCCATGGAGACGTTGCGCCCCCGTCGCCCGAAGTTGGTACCGAAACCCCAGCAATGCATGGCAGGATTATAGGATAGAAGCAGGGGCGATGCCAAAGTTGTCCCGTGATCATGCCCCGTCAGCGAGACAGTCTGCGTTAAAATCGAGCCGCAACCGGCTCCAGAACGCCAGCCCGGCCTTGCTCTGGTTGTTTTCTGTCCGCCCATGCCGGAAAAGCCCTATGTCCCTTCCCTCGCAATTGGTCAACCGGCTGGACCGGGAAACCTCTCCCTATCTGCTGCAGCATGCCCACAACCCGGTGGCATGGCAGCCTTGGGACGAGCAGGCCCTGGCCTTGGCCCGCACCCAGGACAAACCCATTTTCCTCAGCATCGGCTACAGTGCCTGCCACTGGTGCCATGTCATGGAGCGGGAGAGCTTTGAAGACGCGGAGACCGCGGCCTACCTGAATGCACACTTCGTCAGCATCAAGGTGGATCGGGAGGAAAGACCGGATCTGGACGCCATTTACATGGAAGCCGTGCAGCTCATGACCCGTCACGGGGGTTGGCCCATGAGCGTGTTCCTGATGCCCGATAGCACGCCCTTTCATGGTGGCACGTATTTCCCGCCTACCCCCCGCCAGGGCATGCCCAGCTTCCGCCAAGTGCTGGAAGCGGTGGTGGAGGCCTTTGCCACACGCCGCGCCGATCTGCAGACCCATGGCACCAACATGGTGGCGCAGATGGTAAAACTCGGCGCGCACCCCCCGGCGTCCCGGACCGTTACGCCGACCGCCCTGTTGTCCCACGCCGTGGATCAGTTGCAGCAGCGCTTTGACGCGCACTACGGCGGCTTTGGCTCCGCTCCCAAGTTTCCGCAACCCATGACGGTGGACTTCCTGCTCATGCAGGCCTTTGACCGGTCGCAGCGGCAGGCCCGCCACATGGCCGAATTCACGTTGGACCGGATGCTCAGCGGTGGCATCTACGATCAACTGGGCGGGGGGTTTCACCGGTACAGCGTAGACCCCCATTGGCTGGTACCCCATTTCGAGAAGATGCTCTACGACAACGCCCAGTTGCTGGGGACGTATTTGCGGGCCTGGCAGATGACCGGCAAAGCAGACTACCTGCGGGTTGTGCAGGAGACCATTGCCTACCTGCTGCGGGAGATGACCCGGCCCGAGGGCGGTTTCTACAGTGCCCAGGACGCGGACAGCGAAGGCGAAGAGGGACTGTTCTTTCTGTGGGACCAAGCGGAAATCGAGGCCATTCTGGAACCCCAAGCCGCCCAGGCCGTGTGCCTGGTCATGGGAGTGTCAGCGGGAGGCAACTTCGAAGGCCGCAATATTCTGCATCGACCCCATGCCCTGGAAGAATGCGGGCGCCGGCTGCGCATGCCGCCGCGGCGGCTGCAAGACCTGTTGCGGGATGCCTTGCCGCGGCTCTGGACCGTCCGGGAACAAAGAGAGAAACCGGCCCGGGACGACAAGATCCTGACCGAATGGAATGGCTTGCTGATCTCCGCGCTGGCGCAATGCGGAGCGGTGCTGCCGCACCCGGCAGCCCTGCAGGCTGCGCGGCACGCCGCGGATTTCATCTGGCAGGCAATGCGGCTCCCGGATGGCAGCCTGCTGCGCAGCTATAGGGCCGGCCAAGCCCGGAATCAGGGAGTACTGGAGGATTATGCGGCCTACGGCCTGGGCCTTTTGGATCTGTTTGCGGCCGATGCAAATCCGAAATGGCTGGAACGGGGCGAGGCAGTCGCCGCCCGCATCCTGACTCAATTCGCGGATCCGGAATCCGGCGCGTTCTTCCAGACCGGTCGGGACCACGAGACGCTGGTCATGCGCCGCAAGGAATACATTGACAACGCGGTACCCAGTGGCAACAGCCTGACGGCCAGTCTGTTTCTGCGTCTGGCCCACATCACCGGGGAAGACCGGTATCGGCAATGGGCCGCACCCATTTTGGCCGTTGTGGAAGCCCTGCTGGCCGCCCAGCCTACCGCCTTTGGGCGCATGCTCTGTGCCTACGCGGATCTGCATGCCCCTACCCAGGAGGTGGTGATTGTGGGAGACCCCGACGATCCCGCTACCCAAGCCCTGACCCACGCAGCGCGGCAGCCTTATCATCCCCGACGGCTGGTACTCCAGATCCCGCCCGAGCGGGATACCGAACTGCCTGTCTGGCAGGGCAAAGGCCTCTGGCACAATCGGCCGGCCGCCTATGTTTGCCACCACCATGTCTGCCACCAACCGGTCACCCGGATCGGGGCGATGCTGGAACAGATGCAGCGGGTGGGCCCGAAGACACAATCCCTATGATGCGGTCCTTCCTTGCCTTCCGCGGATATCTTTTTTCGGTGCCGGCGCGCCTGGGCGTTTTCGTGGCCAATGCATGGAGCCGGCTCCGCCGCGGCCAGATCCCCGACTACATTCGGATCGACCTGGGGGAAAAGGTGTTGGAGAGAACGGCACCGCGCCCTTTCCTCTGGCGACGGTTCGCCAGCGGTCCGGAACCCCAGTCGTTGGAAGAATTGCGCCGGCTCCTGTTGGCCATTGCCCGGGACCCGCGCCCCCGCGGCATTGTTTTGCGCGTGGACCGCACGGACCTGTCCCTGGTGCGGGCGCAGAACCTGGCCAGTCTACTGGGGGAATGTCGGCAGGTCAGCCAGCAGCACAGAGACCGGCACGCGCCCCTGCAGATTGTGTGCTACCTCTTCCAGTGCAATGCACCGACCTATCTGGTGGGAGTGGCCGCAGACCGTCTGTATCTGGCGCCCCTGACCACCTGGAATGTGAAGGGTCTGCTGTGGAGCACGCATTTTCTGCGCCGGTTTCTGGACCGTCTGGGCGTGGAGTTCGATGTCGTGCGGGCCGGCCGCTGGAAGTCGGCTACCAGTCCCCTGACTTCGGAATTCATGCCCAGCCGCGAACGCAGCCATATGACGGCCATCATGGAATCCTATCGGCAGCAAATCGTGGCAGCCGTGGCCCAAGGACGGCAACTGCCGCCCGGAGAGGTGGAGGCCGCGCTGGCCCAAGGTCCCCTGCTGCCGGCCGAGGCGCGACAGCGGCAGTTGGTGGATGATGTCTGCACCTGGACGGAACTGCCCCAGCGTCTGGCGGGCGCCTTGAAGAACCCGCCCAAGAGCGTCAGGCCGGCCGCCGAAGTGCGCGGTCTGTTGCGCCGGTCCTATCGGCGCCGATTCCACAAGGTCATTGGCCTGATTGAAGTCAAGGGCATGCTTTCCTTTGGATCGGCCGGCGGGCCGGCCGTACCCGGCGCGGAAAGCAGGGCCTGCAATCACGCGGCACTGGTGGCCACCATCCGGAAGGCGCAGATCCGGCAGCGGCAATTGGCGGGCGTAGTGCTGTTTGTGGATTCGCCCGGCGGCTCCGCACTGGCCAGTCACATAGTGCTGGACGCCCTGCAGGAACTGGCGCGGAAGGTGCCCCTGGTGGTGTATATGGGGGGTGTGGCCGCCAGCGGCGGCTACTATCTGGCCATGGGCGGAGAACATGTCATTGCGCAGGAAGCCACACTGACCGGCAGCATCGGCGTCTTTTCTGCCAAACCGGTTGTATCCTGCTTGCTGCAACGGCTGGGCATTCTCACCGCGGACCTGGCCCAAACCGAAAATGCCGGTGTCTATTCCGCCCATGCCCGGTGGACACCCACCCAACGGCAGGTCATGCAGGCCCAGGTGGATCACGTTTACACGGAATTCAAGCGGATTGTGGCCGAAGGGCGCAACATGGAAACCGGGCGCGTAGAGGAATTGGCCGAAGGCAAAGTCTGGACAGGCCGGCAAGCTCTGGCCCACCGCCTGGTGGACGACACGGGCCCGCTGTCCAAGGCCGTGCAATACATTCGAGACAAGGCCCAGGTGCCCCCTGACCAGGATGTGCGAGTGCTGGACCTGGGGGCCCGCAAGAAACCGACCAGCCTGTATCCGGCCCTGATACCCGCCGGTCTGGCCCGCTGGCTGCAGTGGCCCTCCATGATGTCGTGGGACAGTCCCGGCCGGGAAGAAGCGAACCCGGAACTCTGGATGCTGGCCGATGATCTGGTATAAAGTCGCCGGTGGCCAGGCCTGGGAGCGGCACCCGGTAGCCCCTGACACGAGCAGAACGCCATGACCCTGCCTGTGCGTGAGGTACGCAACCAGTTTCCCGCCTTGCAGGAACTGTACAACGGCGCGCCGGCCATCTTCTGTGATGGCCCGGGCGGTTCCCAGACACCGGTCTCAGTGATCATGGCCATGCAGGAATACCTGAGTCGCTTCGCGGCCAATACCGGTGGCCAGTTTGAAACCAGCCGGGCGACGGACCGGGTGGTGGCGGAAGCCCGTCACGCCGCCGCGGATCTGCTGGGCGCCACACCCCACGAGATTGTATTTGGGGCCAACATGACCACCCTGACCTACCTGCTGAGCCGCAGTCTGGGCCAGACCCTGGCTCCCGGCGACGAGATTGTCGTGTCCAAACTGGACCACGAGGCCAACATATCCCCTTGGCTGCAGATGGCCCACGAGCGCAACGTGGTGGTGCAGTGGGCCGAACCGGTATTGGCAGACTGCACTCTGGACCTGCGCCACTGGCAGTCCTTGCTTTCGCGGCGGACCAAGCTGATCGCCGTGGGCATGGCCAGCAACTTCAGCGGGGCCATCAACCCCGTGCAGCAGCTCACGGCCTGGGGCCATGAAGTCGGCGCGTTGGTGTACGTGGACGCCGTGCATTACGCGCCGCACGGGCCCATTGACGTGCAGGCCCTGGACTGCGACTTTCTGGTTACCAGCGCGTACAAGCATTTCGGGCCGCATTTGGGTATCCTGTACGGCAAAGAGCGGCACCTCAAGCGGCTGCCGGCATACCAGGTCCGGGCCGCCGCGCCCGAGATCCCCGGCAAGTTTGAAACCGGCACGCCCAATTTCGAGGCATTGGCGGGTCTGATTGCCAGTGTTGATTACCTGGCCGCGCTGGGCGGACAAGCCGCGGACACCGTGCTGTCTGCTACCCGGCCGGAGAAGCTGCAAGCGGCCTGGCGCATGATCCGTCAGCACGAAGCAGGCCTGATGACGGAATTTCTGGACGGGCTGGCCGCGCTGCCTTTCCTGCGCCTGTACGGGCCCACCGCGCTGTCGGCCCGCGTGCCGACCTTTGCGCTGCGCAAGGAAGGCACCACCCCCGGTGCCCTGGCCGCGGCCCTGGGACAGCAGAATATTTTTGCCTGGGACGGCAATTTTTATGCCTTGGCACTGTCGCAGGCCCTGGGGGTAGAGGCCAGTGGCGGTGTGTTACGGGTGGGCTTTCTGCACTACAACACCCGGGAAGAAGTGCAGACCGTGTTGCAGGCTCTGGCCAAGGCCTGAACCGGCCGGGCCGCGCGATGTCTGCCGATCTGGAAATTTCCCTACAGACCGCCCGCCAGCTGGCAGTCCGCAAGCAGTTGCTGGACCGGAGTTTCCAGGTTTCCGCCGCCCAGGCCACCAAGGCCGATATTCTGCAGGTCTTTGAGGCCTTGCGCTGCATCCAGATCGATCCCATCCGGGCCGTAGAGCGCACGGAGCTCCTGGTGCTCTGGAGTCGCCTGGGCCCCTTCCGGCCCCAGGATCTGCACGATCTGACCTTTGTGGACAAGTACCTGTGCGAAGACTGGGCCCATTGCGCCTCTCTGGGCCTGATGGCAGACTGGCCGCTGTATTGTCACGCCAAATCCCTCTACAGAGCCAGCCATGACGCGTACGCCACCCGGATGCGGACCTGGATTCAGCAGAATCAGGCGTTGCTGCAGCACATCCGGCAGGCAATGGCCGCGAAAGGGCCACTCTCTACGCGAGACTTTGCACAGGACATCCCCCATGTGCCCTGGACCTCACGCGGCTGGTCCAACGGCCGCAGCGTTTCGCGCATTCTGGATCACCTTTTTGCAAGGGGAGAAGTCATGGTGGCGGGGCGGAGCCGCAATCGCAAGTACTGGGCCCTGACGGAACATTTCCTGCCAGCCCACGCGGATACGACTGCGCTGGGGGATCGCGAGATGAGCTGGCAGGGTCTGCAGTTGTCGCTACGGGCGCTGGGCGTAGGGACGCCCCGTCACATGTACAACCACTTCATCCGCAAGGCCTATCCCCAATGGCAGACGGTACTGCGGGATCTGGTGGCAGCCGGCCTGCATGTGCCGGTGGGAATTCGGACAGCAGCGGGTCACCGGCTACCAGGAGACTGGTTCCTGCACCGCGACGATGTAGAGCTGGCGGTCTCGGGGGATTTGGACTCGGCCCAGGGCCGCACTGTGCTGCTGTCGCCGTTTGACAACCTGATCTGTGACCGGCAGCGCACGGCCCAGCTGTTCGACTTCACCTATACCGTCGAAATCTACGTGCCTCCCGCCAAACGCCAGTACGGCTATTATGTCCTGCCCATTCTCCGGCACGAGAGGTTTGTGGGGCGCATTGACATGCGCATGAAGCGGCCGGAGCGGCAGCTCCAGGTCCAGGCTCTGTATCCGGAAGCACCGTGGCGCATCCATACCGAGAGCGCCGCGGAACTCGCGGCCAACATCCAGGATCTGGCGTCATTTCTCGGCGCCCAAACGGTGCAGTTGGGGCGTCGCATGCCCGTAGTGTGGCGGCAGGCCCTGCGCGCGTACTGCTGAGAGGGGCTGCAGATATGGCACCCGAAAGGGCACGCGCCGGCTCCAGCTGCCGCAGCCTCTCCGGTCCCCCGCGTGGACCAACCCGCATTTTTGTTGTGACCTGGCGCGGCCGCGCCAGGCCAAGCCCGTATGGGGTTTGTTAGAATAATTCCCAGAACCCATTTTTGGCCCCGCGCGGGCCCCCACACTTGAGAACAGCAGGGGTAATCCCCCTACCGTTTCTGTAGGGTACCGGCCTGTGCCGACCAACGAGCCTGTTCCGTATTCATAGCAAGTCCAAGGAGCCAACATCATGGCCAGCCATTATGTAACACGACGCGACTTTCTGCGTGTAGCCGGAACGGCCGGCGGGTTGGCTGCTCTGGCTGCCTGCGCGCCAACCGCCCCTGCTGCCGGAGGGACTGCGGATGCAGGGATCGAGGAAGGAGTGACGGTCAATTTCTGGATTTTCTGGGGTCAGCCCGGACGCATCGCCGATCAGTTGCTGGCGACGCCGGAACTGGCGGAGTTGATGGGCCCCAATACCTTGGAATTCCGGACCTCGGTGGCCCAGGAAGCGCGCCTGGCCGCTGTCGCCGCGGGGACGCCGCCGGACATTGGGGCACTGGGCAATTACCTGGACTTCATGGCCCGGGGCGTGGTGGTGCCGCTGGATGACTATATCGCGGCCAGTACCATGATCAACGCAGAAGACTTCATTCCCGGCAATTGGGAAGTGATTCAGTACCAGGGCATCGTCTATGGTGTGCCGGCGATCGAGTGTTTCCTGCGGCGAGGCCTAAACTACAACGCGGCCTTGGTCAGCGAAGCCGGTCTGGATCCCGAATCGCCGCCTGAAACCTGGGCCGAACTGATGGTCTGGCACGAAGCGCTCACCCAGTTCGACGAGAGCGGCAACCTGCTGCAAATCGGCATCGATCCCTATGACGCGGAAGGCGGGGTGGGGCCTGGCAATGACGGCTGGACCCTGACCGAGTCCTGGGGGTTCGAATATTTCGATGAAGACACCAAGACATTCAACCTGGACCACGAACTGATGGCCCAGGGCTTGGAGACCCTGGGCGAATTCGTCCAGCTCATTGGGCCGGACAACCTGGTCGGCATGCGGGCTGTGGAAGGCCAGGGGACCTGGGGCGGAGCCTACAACGCCGGTATACAGGCCCTGATCATTGAAGGATACTGGCATCCCGGCGAGACCTTCAACGAGAAACCGGATATTGCCGAACACAACCGGGCGACCTGGTGCCCGGTGCCGGAGAACCGCCGGGGCGAGAAAATCCAGTACGGTGGCGGCCACATGGTACAGATGTTCAAGGACGGACAATACAAGGACGAGGCCTGGCCGGTCGCGGAATGGCTGCAGACGGATGGCTGGTGCGACCTGATCTTTGAAAACATCGGCTGGCTCCCCGCCTACAAACCGTATTTCGACAATGCGGATACCGACAAGTTTCCGGGTCTGCAATTCTACTTTGACTCGGTGAGCCAGGCCACCTACTGGGGCCCGCTGATCCGCTGCGAGATCGAGGTCTTTGTCCACCAGAAATACGTGGAGGCCCGCGAAAGCGTCTTCCGGGGTGAGGCTACGGGTACCGAGGCCGCCGCGGTGATGCAGGAAGCGGCCGTCGCCGAGTACAAGGCCGCCGGGTTCGCGTAGCCGCCGGGTGACTTTCCTTCCACCGCAGAAGGTCAAGCCGGCTGCAGCCGGCTTGACCTTCCCGATTGTGCGTTTTGCATGACTGGTCACGACCGGCGCAGCTTCTGGCTGGGGCTGGCTTTCGCGTCGCCCTGGATCGTGGGCTTTCTGGCGTTCACGGTCTTCCCCATCAGCTCGTCCCTTTACTATTCCTTTACCCGTTATGACCTGGTGCGGGATCCCGTGTGGCTGGGACTGGACAACTACGTGGCCTTTGCCAGCGATGCCGACTTTCGGCTGGTGACCGGCAATACACTGTGGTGGGTGCTGATCAGTTCGCCGTTGGGCGTCCTGTCGGCCTTCCTGATGGCTCTGCTGTTGAATGCGAAGATCGTGCTGCGCTCCTTTTTTCGGGCTGTCTTCTTCTTTCCGGCCATCGTGCCCGTCGTGGTCACGGCCTTCGTCTGGATTTTCCTGCTCAACGTGCAATACGGCGCCATCAACGGCACCCTCAAGCACCTGGGCTTTCAGGTCATCCCTTTCATCTCCAGTCCGCGGTGGATCAAGTGGTCCCTGGTGCTGATCCACATGTGGAGCCAGGGCGCTGCCATGGTCATCTTCCTGGCGACGCTGCAGGATGTACCGCGTTCCCTGTATGAGGCGGCCACGGTAGATGGAGCGAGTGCCTGGCATCGCCTCTGGAATGTCACCGTGCCCATGGTCAGTCCCGTCATTCTCTTTAATCTGGTGATCAGTCTGATTGCCGGTTTTCAGTATTTCACGTTGCCCTGGCTCATGACCCAGGGCGGCCCCAACCGGGCGGCCGAGTTCTATGCCATCTATCTGTATCGCAATGCCTTTCAGTGGTTTCGCATGGGCAAGGCGTCGGCTCTGGCCTGGGTGCTGTTTCTGCTCATTCTGGGCATTACCTATCTCCTGTTCCGTTTCTCCGGCCGCTATGTGTACTACGCCGGCGCCACCCGCTGAGCCATGACCGCCGAGACGCAGCACCAACCGCCTTCACGGCACCTGGGCGAGCTCGGGCTGGATTTCGTGAACCAGCTCCTGAAGTACGTGATCCTGATCGGGCTGGCCGTCAGCTTCGTGATGCCCTTCTACTGGATGGTATCCTCGGCGGTCAAAGACGACAATCAGGTGTACACGGTGCCACCGATCTGGTTTCCCACTCCCATTTTCGTGGAAAACTTCTGGAACGCCTGGACTTCCGAAACCTTCAACCTGTGGACCTACAACACGGTAGTCCGCTACGCGGTGCCGGTCACCATCGGTACCGTAATCTCCTCGTCGCTGGTGGCCTATTCCTTTTCCCGGCTGCAGTGGAAGGGCCGGGATGTCCTGTTTGGCATCGTGCTGGCCACCCTCATGATTCCCGACTGGGTCCGCCTGGTGCCGCTGTTCGTCATCTTCAAGAACTTGAAGTGGATCAACACCTTTCTGCCGCTCGTGGTGCCGGCGTTTTTCGGTAACGCGTTCTTCATTTTCCTGCTGCGCCAGTTCTTCATGGCCTTGCCTTCCGAGCTATCGGATGCCGCCCGGATTGACGGTGCCAACGAGCTGTCGATCATGTTCCGGATCATCCTGCCACTGTCCCGGCCGGCCCTGGCGGTCGTGGCCCTGTTCACGTTCATGAATGCCTGGAACGACTACCTGGGACCACTGATCTATATGAATATCGAACCCAAGTGGGTCCTGACCCTGGGGGTGGGGCGCCTGCGTTCCGCGGTGGACGAGATCGGCAACACCCAACTGGCCTATCCCTACCTGATGGCCGTCAGCACCATCATCACGCTGCCGGTGTTCCTGGCCTTTTTCTTTGCCCAGCGCAGTTTCATCGAAGGCATCTCGCTCACGGGGCTCAAAGGATAGGCCGCCGCGCGCTTACAATCCTGGCGTCCGGACACCGTCCTCAAGTTCAGCAGGAGCAGTCCATGTTTGCGGAAGAGATCTTGTTTGTCAGCGGAGAAGGCGGATACCACACCTACCGGATCCCGGCGCTGGCGGTGACCGCGACGGGCCGGATCCTGGCCTTGGCCGAAGGCCGCCTGCACGGATCCGGCGACGCGGGGGAAATCGAACTGTTGCTGACGGTCAGCACAGACCACGGCCACAGCTGGTCTGCGCCGCGGGCCATCGTCACCGAAGCGGACATGACGTGCGGCAACCCCTGCCCGGTGGTGGACCGAGAGACCGGCACGATCTGGCTCTGGTTCAGCAAGAACACTGCGCAAGGCGGTGAAGGCCTGATCACCCAGGGCAAGGCGCCCCGCACCGTGTGGCTGACGCACAGCCAGGACGAAGGGACTACGTGGAGTGAACCCCTGGACATGACCGCCACTGTCAAAAGACCAGAGTGGACCTGGTACGCTACGGGACCGGGACACGGCATTCAGCTGCGCTCGGGCCGCCTGGTGGTGCCCTGTGATCACATGGTCGGCAAGTACCTGGACCGCAACAGGGACGCCTATCACTCCCATGTCCTGTACAGCGACGACCACGGCACCACCTGGGAGATTGGAGGCATTGTGCGGGACGGCACCAACGAATGCGAGGTAGTCGAGCTACATCAGGGCGACGTCATGATCAACTGTCGCAACTACGTGGGGGGCAAACGCAGAGCCGTGGCCCTCAGTCGGGACGGCGGCACCACGTTCGGGGAGTTTCGCTGGGACGAAACCCTGATTGAACCCATCTGTCAAGCCAGCATCGTGGCCTGGCCCCAGGCGCGGCATGCCCTGTTATTCGCCAATCCGGCCAGTGCGGAAGGCCGCGTGAACATGACGGTCCGGCTCAGTCCGGACGAAGGCATCACATGGCCCATCCAAAAGTGCCTCCATACCGGACCGGCTGCCTACTCCGACCTGGCCATCGCGGCCGACGGCACCGCCCTGTGCCTGTACGAGAAGGGGCAGACCAGCCCCTATGAATCGCTGGCGCTGGCACGCTTCAGCCCAGACTGGCTGCAGTCCGTCTGACCCCTGTGCCGCCTGCCTGGCATCGGGGTACTTCTCCGGGCGGCGCGGCTTGCCTAAGTGGACAAGTACAGGGCGTACAGCTGCACGTCCTCGGGGCGCACTCCGCCAAAACTCACTTGCAGCCGAATGCGGCGGCCGCGTGGGGCAGAAATGGTCTCCCCGCGGCGCCACTGTACACGTTGGGACAGACCGGAGGTCGGCGGCGGCACACAGTCTGCCGCGGCATAGCCCGGTAGGGGCCGCTGAAACTCGTCCAGCACCGCGCAGGACAGAGAGGCGTGTTCCCCCAAACCGTCCACATTCAGATCCAGGTAGGCGTCCTGGCCTTCCAGATCGATAGGAGCCGAGATGACATGGGACTCGGTCCGGCCCCGCATGCGCTGGTCCAGATACGGGGAGAAGGAACCCAGCCGATCCCGGGGCCAGACCGCCAAGCGCACCCCGTCGCTCGCCTGTTCGGGCCAGGGTGCAAACCAGAAGAGGGTTTCCTTGCCGATATTCTCAAAGCCCTGGCCCTGGATCAGGGCTGGGAAATTGTCGCTGGTGCGGGTGCTGGGCAGCGCGTCCCAGCCGTCCTCCGCCGCGGACACGATGGGGTAATCCGGCACCGGTTCGCGGTAATGCAGGCCGTCGTTGGTCACGGCCAGTCCCAGATGCATGACGACCAGCCGCCGGTCGTTGGAGTAGTGGCCGTCCCACATACCATAGAACCCCAGCGTGACAGCCTGTCGATTCCACAGGGCGGCCCCGAGGTGGATCTGCCGGCCGGCGGTGCCCTGCCAAGGCGCGTATCGCTGCTCCCCCGGTGTGCGCTGCATGCCCAGGACGGAGGCGGTGCTCCAGTTTTCAAAGTCGTAGGAGGTGTACGTCACCAGATTGCGCAACCGCCGCGCATGGTTGCCGCCCTGCCCGGTCAGGAAGTAGCAGTTGTTGAACCGCATGCCGCCGGCCATTTCCAGCCAGTACCCGACGGGGTTGCGGGGCGACGGAGTCCAGTGGAGGCCGTCGGGACTGTAGGCCACCGCGAAACGCGAATTGAATTCCCGGGTCTGGTAGGCCATCTTGAATCGGCGCTGCGGATCGGGATCTTCCCGGTCGTGAAAGACCACGCAGGCCTGCACATGATGGGAGCCCTGATTCAGATCCACCAGGTTGTTGCGGGTGCTGCCGTTGTAAGACACCAGTCCCAGTTCCGGCTTCTCCCAATGGTATCCATCCCGGCTGGTGGCCAGACAGACGCGCGAGAACCACTGGTCCGCATGATCCTGCCCCAGATACCACATGTACAGTTCGTCCCCGACCCGATGGGTCGAGCCATAGTAGATAGCCCGCAGGGAATCGGGGGACCCGGGCGGCCCAGGCTCCAGAATGCGCCGGGTGCTGCCGCAGGGGGCCGTATGCCCGTGCAGGGTCAGTTCCACCCCGTTCTGATAGGGCAGAGAATGATCGTCAAAGGCAAAGAGCACCAGTTCCGGGTAACTGATTGCCGGTCCTCCATTTTCGATTCGCATTGTGCGCCTCCTGCGGTGATGTCCATGGCAAGCTGAAAATTTCGCAGGCTACAGATGCATGACCACCATCTTGGTCTCGGTCATTTCCTCGACCGCATACCTGGGGCCTTCCTTGCCAAAGCCGCTGTCCTTGAGACCACCGTACGGCATCAGATCCACGCGCCACTGCGTGCCCCAGTTGATATGGATATTGCCCGATTCCACCTGCTGGACATACTGCATGGCCGCATCCAGGTCCTGCGTAAAGATGGAGGCACTCAGGCCGTAGTGGGTGTCGTTGGCAATGGCAATGGCCTCTGCCACGTTTTCCACCCGCGTTAGCCCCAAAGTGGGCCCGAAGACTTCCTCGCAGGACACTTTCATGTCCGCGCGGACATCGGCCAGCAATGTGGCCTGGTAGATCTGGCCATCCAATTCGCCGCCCGCCAGCAGCCGAGCGCCGTCGGCCTGGGCTTCCTGCACCCAGGCCTGCACCCGGTCGGCATCGCTTTGCCGAATCATGGGTCCCATGTGGGTCTCGGCATCCAGCGGATTGCCCGTGTTGATACTGGTAACAGTGGGCGTGAGGGCATCAATCACGTCTCCGTAGACGGATTGGTCCACCAGGACCCGCTGCGCCGAAATGCAGACCTGCCCCGCATTGCTGAAGGCCGTGGTCGGCAGTCTCTCCGCCACCTTGTCCAGGTCCGCATCGGGCAGGATTACCACCGGGGCATTGGAACCCAGTTCCATCGTGACTTTCTTGAGACCGGCCTGTTGGCAAATGCGTTCGCCGATATCGCGACTGCCGGTAAAGGAAATTTTGCGTACGCGGGGATCCGCGACCAGCACATCACCCACGATCGAACCGCGGCCGGTGATGCACTGCACCGCTTCCGCAGGCACTCCGGCTTCCAGCAGCAGTTCGACCAGCTTGAGCGCCACCAGAGGCGTGTCCGAGGCCGGCTTGAGTACTGCCGCGTTGCCCGCCGCCAGCGCCGGGCCCACCTTGTGACACACCAGGTGCAACGGGAAATTGAAGGGGGAAATGCAGGCTACCACACCGCACGGGACCCGGACCGTGAAACCGAATTTGCCGACCACGCCCGGGCCACCATCCACCGGAATGACTTCGCCGTACAGCCGCTTTGCTTCTTCCGCGGACAGGTAGAGGATCTCGGCGGCCCGTTCCGCCTCGATGGTGGCTTCCCCGATAATCTTGCCTTCCTCCCGCGTGATGGTCTCGGCCAGCTCCCGGCTGTGCTCCATGACCAGATCCGCGGCCCGGTGCAGGATCTGGTACCGTTCAAACCCGGAAAGCTCCCGCATGGCCACGGCCCCGCGTTGCGCGCTGGTCAAGGCCGCATCAATGTCCGCGGCCGTAGCCATGGGAACCGTGTCCACCACGGATCCGTCAAAGGGATTGAGGACCTCCATGGTGGCACTGCCGGGGACCCACTGCCCGCCGATATACATGTTCATGACATTCTCCTTTTGCGCTCCGGCGCAGTTTCAGCTCAAGTACAGACACCTACACACGAGGGAATGCGGTCTGGTCCTGGGCCGGCCCGGACACACATCGCAGGCTGCAGATGTTCCACGTGCGCGGTCAGCAGCTGCCAGCACCGTCCCGGGCCGAAGGCTGGGCCGCAGCTAGTTCATTTGCGCCAGAAAGCGCACGTCGTTGGTATAGAAGAGGCGGATATCCCGGATACCGTACTTCAGCATAGCCACTCTTTCCGGTCCCATGCCGAAGGCAAAACCGGACCACTGCCGGGGATCATAGCCTCCGTTCTCCAATACGCGGGGATGTACCATGCCTGCTCCCATAATCTCCAGCCAGCCGGTGTACTTGCAGATGCGACAGCCTTCCTGCTGGCACAGGATGCAATCCGCATCCACTTCCACGCTCGGTTCCGTGAACGGGAAGTAGCTCTTGCGAAAGCGCACGTGGCGTCCCGTGCCATACATGCGATCCGCGAACAGCTGCACCGACCCTTTGAGATCGCTCATGCTGATGCACTGGCCGACCACCAAACCCTCCACCTGGTAGAACTGCGCTTCAGCACGGGCTGTCACATCCTCATGCCGGTACACTTTGCCCGGCAGGATGATGCGAATGGGGTTGGGCGCAAATTCCCGCATGGCGTGAATTTGGCCCGGGCTGGTGTGGGTGCGCAGGATAATCCCTGGCGTGGTGGTATAGAAGGTATCCCACATGTCACGGGCCGGGTGGCCCGGCGGCATGTTGAGCAATTCAAAGTTGTACTCGTCGCTCTCTACCTCGCGACCTTCATAGACGGAGTACCCCATATCCCCAAAAATGCGGTAAATGTCCCGCAGGGCTACCGTCGTGGGATGCAATTTGCCCAAGGTTTGGGGCCGCCCCGGCAAGGTGACATCAATGCCCTCGGCCGAAAGTTCCTGCGCCAGTGCCTGCCGGGCCATTTGCGCTCGAGACTGGCGGTACAGATCTTCCAGGGCCAACTTGATTTCGTTCCCGATCCGGCCTGCTGCGGGCCGTTCCGTCCGAGTCAGCGTGCCGACTCTCCGCAAGGTTTGCGTCAAGTGCCCTTTCTTGCCCAGGAAACGAATGTGCCAGTCCTGCAGGCCGTTCTCATCCTGCACATCCTGCAGGGCAGCCGTGGCAGCGCGCTGCATTTCCTGCAGATCCGAAATCAATTCGCGGACAGACATGGAAAACCGGTGCAAACAAGGATTTCAAGGCACAAACCACAAGGCTCCGTCAGTATAGCAAAGAAAAACGCCACTTCGGTCTCTTCCGGTCCGCTCCTGTCGGCCCTCGGCGACCAGGCAGGCTGCATGCATGACCCTGGAACACGAGACTTATCCCCAGGGTCGGACTCCGGTTTCCGGGCGATCGGCAGGCGCCGGATCCTGACAGGATACCGGCCCCCGGGGGCTACGGCCAAGGTGCTCCTGTACCCCTGTGCCGGCCGCCAGGGAGTGGTGGCATTAGGCCGATTGGAGCTATTCCGTCCGCAGGGCCTCGATGGGACTGAGCCGGCTGGCTCGAACGGAGGGCCAGAATCCGAAGCCAATGCCTGTACCCATACAGAAAAGGCAGACCCACATCACGGTCGCGGGCTGCAGGGCCAAGTCAAAGTCACCCAGTTGAGTGTTGACTATAGTGGTGACCCCACCCCCCAGGCCAATGCCGACCAGTCCCCCCAGCAGGGACAGGAAGATGGCTTCAATCAGGAACTGCTGCAGAATGTCCCGCCGCCGGGCCCCGATGGCTTTGCGCAATCCAATTTCCTGGGTCCGTTCCGCCACACTGACCAACATGATGTTCATGATGCCGATGCCACCCACCAGCAGACTGACAAAAGAGATGGATCCCAGAAAAATGGTCACTACGCGCGTGATGCCGCCAAAGACCCCAATGAAGTCGGTCTGGCTGATCACGGCAAAGTCGTCTTCCTCAAAGTAGCCAATGCGGTGGCGTTTGCGCAGCAGTTCCTCAATGTCGATCTGGGCTTGCGCCATCCGATCCTCATGCACCACGGAAACCAGAATCTGGGACACCCGGTAATCGCCATTCACCGTCTTCCAACCCAGAAGGCGCTCCTGCGCGGTGGTAAACGGCATGAATACGGTGTTGTCCCGATTGCCGTACTGACTGGCCCCGATCTCTTCCATGATGCCAATCACGGTAAAGACCACATTGTCGATCCGGACCGTGGTCCCGATGGGGTTTTCACTGGGTTCGTACAGCTTCTGAAACGGTTCCTGCCCCAGGATGACCACCCGCAAGGCCGCATCCATATCGTCCTGACTGATGAAATTGCCCTGCTCCGCGCTCCATCCGCGCAAAGGACCATGTTCCGGGGCCATGCCCATCAGATCTACATTCAGAGATTCATCGCCACGCACAATCCTGGCGCGCGCGGTCACCTCGGGGGAGACCAGAGCGACATCCGGTACACTCCAGGGATTCGCCAAGGCGTGGGCATCGCTGAGTGTCAGCTCCCCGAATTCCGGTTCCGCAAAGGGATCCTGCCGCTGGTCCAACTGGCCGGGCACTACGAACAACACGTTGACCCCGATCCCCGAGAACAGATCGTAGATGTACCGTTCCACGCCCTGACCGGCCGAAATCAGAATCACCGCGGTCGAGATGCCGATGATGATGCCCAGCATGGTCAGGAAACTGCGCATCTTGTTGATGGCCAAAGCCCTCAAGGCTATCCGGAACCCTTCCACACCGCGCATAGGTCTTTCCTGTGTCTGTAACAGCAGGGCCACTGCATGAGGGCCACTGCATGCGACCGCATATTACACCAATCCCGCTTACGCGCTTGGGCCCCGGTCTTTGCAGGGCAGCAGCGGCAGGAACCCCACAGAAGACCTAGTGCACTCCACACCGGATTCAGAGGCACGCCACGAGCACCTGAACCGAGAGCCGTGGTCCGATATTGGATCGGCTTGCGGCACACCGCGACAGAGTTGCACCGCGCCCCATATCGCTATCTTCGGTATTTTTCGGGGGGAAGTTCTGCTGTACAACTCCCACCGGGACCAACCTCCCATCCCACCGGACCGGACAGGCAGCTGCAGTGCCGGCCGAACGGCACGCATATCACACGGCATTGCCGAAACCGAGTGCACCCTGCAGGGATTGGCATTCCTGCACACACCCTGCAATCGCTGTACCGGTCTCCCGCAGATGCGACGTTCCGGGGATGTCACGAAGGCAGCACCGCTCCGGGTACCATCCGTGTATTCCATCAGCGTAACACTGCCCCGGCGAAGCGTACGTATAGTCCGTTTGACCCGCGGTGACAGCGATTGCGGCTACCTCGGTGCGGTTGTAGCACTGACACAAACCGGTGGTGGCGAAGGAGCCTGTCTCCATAATCCGGAAAGCCATCGTTTTGCCCGCGCGGTCGCCCGCACAGTGAAGTCCCAATGGGCCGTGTCAAAGGTCAACGACTGCTCGTTCGGGGAACACTGCCGGTCTCTTCCCCGGCAGAGGACTGTGGCCCTGATCAGGCCAGACCCACATACGCCCCATCGGGTAGCGTGCGCTTTTTCAGAGATACCGGCTCCTGTAGAGGAATCCGGGATCCGGAAACGTCTCAATATGCACCCTTGCCGAAGATCACGACTGCAATCGTTCGCCACATGATCTGCAGATCCAGCCACAGCGAATAATTCTGGATGTAGTAGATATCATCGTCGGTATGGAGGTGCATGGGCTTGTCACTGCGACCGGTCACCTGCCACCAGCCGGTCATCCCTTGCGGCACGGCAAAGCGCTTCAGCTGCCACGGTTCGTATTGGGCGACCAGCCAGGGCAGCTCCGGACGCGGTCCCACCAGGCTCATTTCCCCTCTCAGCACGTTCCAGAGATTGGGCAGCTCGTCCACACTGTGCTTGCGCATCCACCGCCCCAGGGGTGTCACGCGGAAGTCGTCTACCCGCTTGTGGATCAGGTTCCCGTCCGCATCGTACCGGTTCACTTCGTCCTGCAGGGCACTGGCCCCCATCACCATGGAGCGGAACTTGAGCATCCGAAACACCGTCTGGTTTTCTCCCACCCGCTCGGTCCGATAGAAGACAGGGCCCCGATCCTGGGTCCAGATGCCAATGGCCACCACCAGCAGCAAAGGCAGGCTCAGGATCAGCATGCAGATGCCCAGCAACAGATCCACGACGCGCTTCACCAGCCGCTGAAACCCGTCAATGGCCGGGTCGCGGAGACCAATGACCGGAATTCCTTCCAGGTTGTCCACGGAGAAGGAAAAGAACGCCAAATCGAAGTAATCCGGTACCACATGCAAGCGCACAGGCAACCCCGCGAGTTCCGCGACCAGCTGCGCCACGCGGCGGTAGGCGCCGCGGGGCAAGGCAATGACCACTTCGCCGACCTTCCTCTCTGTAGCAATGGCGCGCGCCTGCGCCAGCGTGCCCAGCACGGGACACCCGTCCACCGGATGGGCACCGACCGGCACTTCATCGTCCAGAAAACCCGCGATGACCGTGTCCGGGCCGCTGGCGTTCCGAAATTCGCGGGCGAAGTTCACCCCCAGGGCGCCGCCTCCGGCTACCAGTACCTGATTGGGCCGTGCCCGGGGTGCACCGCGCATGCGCTGAAAGCGATGCCAGGCCCGCAGCACAGAGCGATATGCGTAGAGCAGGAGCGTGGCGAAAAGCACATGCCGCAGGAACACTTCCCGCGGCAGATCGGAATTCAGCAGAAACAGGGTCCCGGCCAGCATGAGGTTGCCCACCAGCAAACCCAGGAAAATCCGCTGGTATTCCTGCATCCACCGCATGGTCCGACCAGTGCTGTATACATCCAGGATCAGGAAGGCCGTACACCAGAAAAGGCAGACCCAGAAGCCCAATTCCGGATACAGCCGGGCGTGCGGTTCTCCCAAGGCCAGCCACAGCGACAGCTGCAGAACAGCTCCGTCCAGCAGGAACAGAGCGGCCATATAGTTGACGGAGAAGCGCCTCATCACGAGGACAGGATAGTACAACCCATCCGCGCTGTCGGGCGGTACGGCCCTGCGGGGCCACCGGCTAGGCCTGCGGCAGCCATCCCAGTTTCTGGCGTAGCACCCGCCATACAAACACCGGGTTGCCCAGCAAATACCTACGCCACAGCCTGCGGGGTTCAATGACCAGACGGGCCAGCCATTCCCAGCCATGCTGGGTCATCCAGTGTGGGCCGCGGGCCAGATTTCCCGAAACGTAGTCGAAGACCGCGCCCCCGCAGAGTACCACGCGCGTCTGCAGCTGTGCCCGGTGGACAGTCACCCAGTACTCCTGCAGCGGCATCCCGAAGGCGGTCAACAGGATGTCGGGATTCGCAGCGTTGATCCGGGCCAGAATCCCCCGGTTTTCCGTGGCCCGGGTGTGCTTGTCGAAGTAGCCATGATGACACCCTACGACTTGCAAGTCCGGCCATCGGGCCTGCAATACCCGAGCGGCTTTCTCCGCCACGCCCGGCCGTCCCCCCAGGAAATACAGTGTAAAACCGTGCTCTGCCGCCAAGCGGGCCAAGGCCCAGGCCCAGTCCGCATAGGTCAACCGGGCGGGCAAGGGAGTGCCCAGCACTCTCGCGGCGTATTGCACTCCCTTGCCATCACAGATCACCAGATCGGCTTTCTGAAAACAGGTCCGCACCCAGGACTGCTGCCATGCCAGATTCAAGCCATGTACATTGATGTGGAGATATGTGGCTCGCTGATCCTGAACAATGGCCTGGCAAATGTGTCCGTGCAGATCGGACTCCCGCAGTGCATCGACCGGCACTCCCCAGAAACAGGCGCGTGGCGCCGCCAAGAAACTCCGTGCCTCCGTGCCTGGTGTCACCTAACCCTGGCTCCGCTTGCAGACTTGCCGAGGGGAGATGCAGCAGGAGCCGTGTTTCTTACTCTCGGTCGCTGAAGCGCCGCGACGGACGGTCGCGGTCCCGGCCGCTGCGATAGCCGCCACGCCGGTCGCGATCTCTGCCACCCTCCCGGTCGCGATCTCTGCCGCCCTCCCGGCCGCTGCGATAGCCGCCCTCTTCCCGATAGCTCCTGCCACTGCGGTAACCGCCGTCACGCTGGCCGCGATAGCCGCCTCTACGTTCCCGCTGGCCGCCGTCCCGGCCGCTACGGTAACCGCCCTCTTCACGGTGGCCGCGGTCGCCACCCCGGTCGCCACCCCGGTCGCCACCGCGGTCTCCACCCCGGTAACCGCCCCGGTCGCCGCCGCGGTCTCCACCCCGGTAACCACCCCGGTCGCCGCCGCGGTAACCGCCGCGGTCCCGTCCTCCTCTGAATCCGCCGCGGTCGTCTCCGTCATCCGCCTGGGCCTCTTCCAGGGTCATGTCCATCAGCACAGCCTTGCGGCTCATGCGGATCTTGCCCCGCACAGGATCTATCTGGGTGACCATGGCCGTCAGTTCGTGGCCGACAATGGCAATGTCCTCGACTTGGTCCACTCGGCCCTCGTCCAGCTGGCTGATGTGAATCAAGCCCGTATTCTGTCCGACGATGTCCAGGAAAGCGCCAAAATTTTCCACACGCGAGACCGTGCCTGTGTAAATCTTGCCCAGTTCCACCTCGGCGGTCAGCTCCCCCACCTTGTCATAGGCTATATCCGCTTTCTCGCCGGTGCCGGAAATCATCACTTCGCCTTCTTCGCCGACTTCAATGCGGACATCAAACTCGTCCTGCAAGCCCCGAATGGTCTTCCCGCCCGGCCCGATCAAAGCGCCGATTTTTTCCTTGTTGATCTGCAGCTTGCGAATCCGGGGGGCGTGCGCGCTGAGTTGCGCCCGCGGCCCCGGAATAACGTCCCGCATCGCCTGCAAGACATGCAGCCGGGCCGTCCTGGCCTGCCCCAAGGCTTCCTTCAGAATATTGAAGTCCAGGCCCTCGATCTTCATGTCCATCTGCAGGGCCGTGATGCCTTCGGCGGTACCGGCCACCTTGAAATCCATGTCACCCAGATGGTCTTCCAGACCCTGGATATCGGTCAGGACCTGGTAGGCCCGGGTCTCCGGATCCTGGATCAACCCCATGGCAATGCCGGCTACCGGCTGCTCGATCGGCACGCCGGCATCCATCAGGGCCAACGTGCTGGCACAGACCGCAGCCATGCTGGTAGAGCCATTGCTGCTCATGATTTCGCTGACCAGGCGCAGTGTGTAGGGAAAATCGTCGGGAATCATGGACACCAGTGCCCGCTCGGCCAAGGCGCCATGTCCAATCTCCCGCCGCCGCGGACCCCGCATCATGTACGCTTCGCCCGTAGAGTAGGGCGGGAAGTTGTAATGGTGCATGTAGCTCTTCTCGCCTTCCCCCTCGTAAAAGGAGTCGGTGCGCTGCGAGTCCGACGGGGTGCCCAGGGTGGCAATGGTCAGAGCCTGGGTTTCGCCCCGCTGGAAGAGACCGCTGCCGTGCACCCGCGGCAGACAACCCACCTGGACGTTCAGCGGCCGCACAGTCGTGGTATCCCTGCCGTCACTGCGAATCCCGGTTTCCAGAATTCGCTGGCGCACCACCGACTTGACGACATCCGAAAAAGCCTCGGCAATGTCTCCCGAGGCTACGCTCCCGCTTTCCACGGCAGCCGCGTGGCTCTCCGCCAGTCTGTCCTTGATACTTTGGATGCCGTGGTCATAGGCTTTCCGATCCGGATTGTCGGCCACCAGATTCTGTACCGCCTCCCGGGTCTGCTCAGCCACCTGCGCCTTCAGCTCGGCGGGAACGACGAAGAGAGTGTAGTCCTTGTATTTCGGCTTGCCCAGTTCTGCCTGCATGTCGGCGATCAGGGCTACGGCGGGTTGCAGGGCCTGGTGGGCCAGCTGCAAGGCTTCCACCATCACCTCCTCGGTGACCTGCTGGGCGCCCGCCTCCACCATCAGGATGTTGTCGGCCGAACCGGCCACCTGCAGGTGCAGGCAGCTCTCTTGCAGCTGGGTATGCGTGGGATTGACGATCAGTTCGTCATGCACCCGCCCGATCGTCACGGCGGCAATGGGCTCTTGAAAATCGATGTCACTGATGGACAGCGCCGCCGAGGCCGCCGTAATGGCCAGCGGCGCCATCATGGTCTCGGCATCGCTGGAGAGCGACGAAAGCACGATCTGGACCGGGTTGCGGAAACCCTTGGGGAACAGCGGGCGCAGGGGCCGGTCTGTCAGCCGGCACAACAAAATGGCGGCCTCGCTGGGACGCCCTTCGCGCCGGAAGAAGCTGCCGGGTATGCGGCCGGCCGCATACATGCGCTCTTCAAAGTCCACGGTCAAGGGGAAGAAATCCGCGTCGGACCGTACATCATGGCTCATGGTGGCCGCGGCAAAGATCACGGTGTCGTCAAGGCGGGCCGTAATGGCCCCGCCCGCCTGCGGGGCCAGAAAACCGGTTTCCAAAGCCAGGGTCTTTTCCCCGAAATCGGTCGTAAATACCCTTGAACCGTCAAAAAGTTGCATGATAAATCTCTATCTCCAATGGAATGGGCCGACAGAAACGCCAGCCAGGTAGCAAAAGTCGTGTGGGGTGCGGCAGACAGTCGCTGCCAAGCGCCCTGGGGGCATGCAGTGTTCGCTTGCCGGAGGCCAAGCCAAGCGCCACCCGCCGGCCGGCTACTTGCGCAGGCCCAGTCTCTGGATCAGGGCAGTGTAGCGAGTGACGTCTTTCTTGCGCAGGTAGGCCAAATGGCGCCGCCGCTGGCCTACCAGCTTGAGCAGCCCGCGCCGGGACCCCTCGTCATGCTGATGGGCCCGCAAGTGGTCCAGCAAATCGTCAATGCGCCGACTCAGGAGTGCGATCTGCACTTCCGGCGAACCCGTATCACTGTCGTTGATACGGAAATCCTTCGTGATCTTCAGTTTTTCGGCTTTGGAAATGGACATCCTTTATGGTCTCTCAGCCCGGAACTCCCGGGTGCAATATGTATCTGCCTGCATCTCATACCGCGCCATCTTAATCCAAGAAGCGGGGCAATGCAAAGATTCGGTCTTTTCGCCTTGCCCCCATAAAATGAACAATGTGCGTTCCAGCCGGAGCCTCGGCTTCGAGGGCGGACGACACATCAGGGAGCGAGACGGTGCGCGTACACTGGTTCAGGCCTGGACCGTGCGTGTGCCATGCGCCACCATCCACAAGCTGACCCGGACCATCCCGAACCTACGGCATTAGGGCGAGGACCGGACCCACCCGACGCCTGCGCAGCCCGTTCCTCTCGCCCGGAGCGCACCCTGCACACGTGACTTCGGCCATGGGGTCTGCGCTCCACCTTCCCGGGCTGTACCATAAGCGCGGGGCGGCGCGTCAATGCTCGGTCTGCACCTTGCTGGACGGCGGCAGAGCCTCAGGGACTTGTGCCCCCGCACCTTCTGCGTCCCTGTCGATAAAGTACCAGGAAGTCGGATAGCCAGCACGGCTCGACGTAACGTATCCGTGGCACAGCATCTGCAGCATGCCGTTTATGACCTTCCGCAAGCTACACGGCGGGACCGCGGGCTGCCCCAGACGCTGTCAGATCACGGGGATTTACGGTGTACGTTTCCTGCCCCCATGCCATCCATGTTCAAGAGTGCACGCACACTCGCCCAGGGGCGAATCACAGTTCCGGAAACCTCCCTATGGTACACTGCACCTATCGCCCGAAACTCAAGTGATGCAATCTGTCTCCTACGCTGCAGAAGGCGGATTATGCCCAGGACCGGGCATACCCTGGACTTGTTTCGGCACCTCTTATATACCCCAAAACCTTGAGGAGTGTTTTATGCACATGCTGAGAAGAAATGCAGGTCGGCAGTTCCTGTGGATGCTGGTCCTGGGCGCCTTGCTGGCGCTGGCGGCCTGCGGTGCTCCCGCGGCTCCGACTGATGCGGATGATGCCATGCCGGCCGACGCGGACGCCGCGGCCATGGCCGATGTCAGCCCCCATCAGGCACCGGCATTCCAACAGATGGTGGCTGACGGTACATTGCCCCCTCTGGCAGATCGGCTGCCGGCCGAACCGCTGGTTGTTGAGCCGGTGGAGGCCATCGGCCAGTACGGCGGCATCTGGCGTGCAGGGCTGCGCGGCGGCAGCGACAATGCCTGGATTTACCGTACGATCGGCTATGACCAGATGACGAGTTGGGAACGCGACTGGTCTGGCGTGCGGCCCAATGTGGCCAAGAGCTGGGACGTGTCCGATGACGGCACCGCCTATACCTTCCATCTGCGCGAAGGCATGAAGTGGTCCGATGGCGAACCGTTCACGGCGAATGATGTGGTGTGGTGGTATGACAACGTGATTCTGCATGAGGAGATTACCACTGCAGTGCCCTCCTGGCTGCGGTCCGGCGAAGTGCCGGCCACCGTTACCATGGCCGACGACTACACGGTAGTAGTCACCTATCCGGAAGCCAACGGTCTCCTGCCTTTGCGGCTGGCCGCGCCTGCTGGCCCCCCCATGACCAGCTATCCGGCCCACTACATGGAACAGTTCCATGTGGACTTCCACCCTGAGGCGGTGGCGGATGCCACCGAAGCTGCCGGGTTCGAGACCTGGGTAGACTACTTCCTGGACCACAATGGCGGCGGTTGCTGCGGATACTACCGCGATGCAGACCTGCCCGTCCTGTGGGCCTGGCATCTGACCACCCCTTACGGGGAAAACACCACCACCATTCGAGCGGAACGGAATCCCTACTACTGGAAGGTCGACACCGAAGGCAACCAGCTGCCCTACATTGACACCGTGATCTACAACGTGGGCAGCGATCCCGAAACCCTGGTGTTGCAGGCGCTGGCCGGCGAAATCGACTATCAGGAGCGGCATATCGCCACGCTGGGCAACAAGTCCGCGTTCTTCGATGCCCAGGAGACGGCCGGTATCAAGTTGACCAACCGTCTGGCCTCCGGAGCCAACGTCATGGAGATTTCCCTGAACCTGAACCACCCGGATCCGGTCAAGCATGAAATCTTCAACAACAAGGACTTTCGGATTGGACTCTCCTATGCCATCAACCGGCAGGAGCTGATCGATGTGGTGCTGGTGGGACAGGGTGAACCCTGGCAGGCCGCCCCCATGCGGTCTTCGCCCTATTACAACGAACGTCTCGCGACGCAGTACACGGAGTTCAGCCCGGACCTGGCCAACCAGCATCTGGATGCGGCCGGCTACACTGAGCGGGACGCCAATGGCATACGGCTGGGTCCGGATGGCCAACCCATTGCGTTCACGGTGGATATCATCACGGTGGCTCCGGATCACATTGACATGATGAACCTGATTTCCCAGTATTGGACCGACGTGGGCATCAAGATGACGCCCAATGTACTGGACCGTTCCCTGGGCCAGCAGCGGCTGGAAGTGATGGAACACGATGCCAACACCTGGGGTGCCCCGGGCGGTGTGGGGTACAGCACCCTGCTGGATCCGCGCAACTTCGTGCCCATACACGGCCACTCTCGATATGGGTACGGCTGGTATCGCTGGTACCTGGACCCGAACGATGAGATAGCCGTTGAACCGCCGGACATCGTGAAGCAGCAACTCGCGCTCTATGATCAGGTCGGTGCCACGCCGGATCCGGTGGAGCAGACCAGGCTGATGAACGAGATACTGGACATCGCCGCGGACCAGTTCTATGTCATTGGCATTTCCACGCCGGCTCCGGCGTACGGTGTAGCCAATCAGAAGATGCGCAACATCATGGACTGGATGCCCGCTGCCTGGCAGTACCCGACCCCGGGGCCCGCCGACACCTTCCAGTTCTATTACGAATAGCCTGTTTGAACCTGTGGCAGGGGATGCTTGTCATCCCCTGCCACAGGTGTTCTTTTTTCTGAGTGGGCACACGGACTTTCACTGTTGGCCTAGCCACTCATGCTGCAGTACATCAGCCGTCGGATCCTGATCATGATCCCGACCCTGTTTGTCATATCCCTGCTTTCCTTCGGCATCATTCAGCTGCCGCCAGGCGACTACCTTACCTTCTATGTGGCGGAACTGGCCGCCCAGGGCGAGGACATCAGCCAGGAAAGACTGGCGCAGCTGGAGCAGCAATATGGGCTGGGGCGACCTTGGTACGTGCAGTATTTCCTCTGGATTTCCAACATACTGACCGAGGGGGATTTCGGCCGCTCGTTCACCTGGAACAAGCCAGTGAACGAGCTGATCTGGGATCGCCTGGGGTTCACCATGCTGATTACCGCCCTGACGGTGGTCTTCGTGTGGATCGTGGCGCTGTTTATCGGCAAGTACGCGGCCACCCACCAGTATTCCCTGGGGGACTATGTCACGACATTCATCGGCTTCATAGGATTGGCGGTGCCCAATTTCCTGCTGGCCCTGGTGATGCTGTATTACGCCCTGACCCTCTTCGGCCTGAGTCCGGCGGGGCTCTTCTCGCCGGAATACCAGGACGCGCCCTGGACCTGGGGCAAGTGGAAGGACTTCTTTGCTCATCTGTGGATCCCCATCGTGATTCTGGGCACCGCCGGCACCGCCGGCGGCATCCGCATCATGCGGGCCAACCTGCTTGACGAATTGCACAAGCCGTACGTCACCACTGCCCGGGCCAAGGGAGTCAAGGAAAGCACCTTGATGTGGCGGTATCCTGTCCGCGTGGCCTTGAACCCTTTTATCAGCACTATTGGCTGGACCCTCCCGGAACTGGTGTCCGGCTCCATCATTGTCTCGGTGGTGCTCAATCTGCCCACTACCGGGCCCCTGCTGCTGGGCTCCCTGCTGCAGCAGGACATGTTCCTGGCCGGCGCCTTCATCATGCTGATCAGTGTGCTGACGGTGGTCGGCACCCTGATTTCCGATATCCTGCTGGCATGGCTCGATCCCCGCATTCGCGTCACCTGACGGGGTCCGCATGACCGTTCAGACCCAGCCGGCCATGGGCCCGCTGCCCACTGCCCCCGAGGACGACATTGACCGGGAGGAAATCCGCGTCCAGGTAGCCAACCAATGGCAACTGATGTGGTGGCGCTTCCGCAAGCACCAGGTAGCCATGGTAGCTACGGTCATCACGATTCTGATCTACCTGGTCGCCGTTTTCGCCGAATTCCTGGCCCCGCTGCCGCGCAACTACTACGCGGCGGATTACACTTTTGCCCCACCCCAGCGCCTGCGCTTCATACACGAGGATGAAACCGGCCAGCGCTCCTTCCGGCCGCATGTCCTTGGATACATCGTGGAGATTGAGCCCCAGGCCCTGCGCCGGGTCTTTACCCCCAACCCCGAGGATGTCATTCCGCTGGGCTTTTTTGTCAAGGGCATCGAGCCCTACAGGATTCTGGGGTTCATTCCGGCCGACCGGCATCTTATCGGGTCCCAGGACCCCACCCAACCCTTCTATCTGCTGGGAGCCGACCGGCTGGGGCAAGACCTGTTCAGCCGGCTGATCTACGGCACCCGGATTTCCATGACCATTGGGCTCCTGGGGGTTGCCGTCAGCCTGGTGCTGGGCATTCTGCTGGGCGGCATATCCGGCTATTTCGGCGGGCCGGCCGACAACATCATTCAACGTTCGATCGAATTCATCCGGTCCATTCCCAGCATTCCGTTGTGGATGGGCCTGAGTGCAGCCCTGCCGGATGACTGGGATGCCATCCGGCGGTATTTCGCCATTACGGTCATCCTCAGCATTGTGGGCTGGACGGGACTGGCCCGCGTCGTGCGCGGCAAGTTCCTGTCCCTGCGGGAAGAGGATTTCATCACCTCGGCGCGCCTGGACGGGGTCTCGGAGATGGGCCTGATCTTCCGCTACATGCTGCCTTCCTTCACGAGCCACATCATTGCCAGCGTGACCCTGAGCATTCCCGGCATGATCATTGCCGAAACCTCTCTCAGTTTCCTGGGCCTGGGCCTGCGGCCGCCGGTGGTGAGCTGGGGAGTGCTGTTGCGGGACGCCCAGAAAGTGCAGACCCTGGCCAATGCCCCCTGGCTGCTGATGGCCGCGGTACCGGTCATCGTGGCCGTCCTGAGTCTCAATTACGTAGGCGACGGCTTGCGCGACGCGATGGATCCCTATGGCCGTTGATGTCCCCGCCCTGACACGGCGCATGGGAGACCAGGAGCCTCTGCTGGAGGTAAAGGGTCTCAAGACCTATTTCCTGCTGGACGAGGGGACCGTGCGCGCCGTGGACGGCGTGGACATCACGGTGCCCCGCGGCACCACGTTGGGGGTGGTGGGCGAGAGCGGTTGCGGCAAGAGCGTGACGGCCTTTTCCATTCTGCAACTGGTGCAAAAGCCGGGCCAGATTCTGGAAGGCGAGATCCTGCTGCATGGTACACATCACACCCCGGACGTGGTGGACGTGGCGGCCCTGCCCTACGAGAGTGAACAGCTGCGCCAGATCCGGGGCCAGGACATCGCGATGATCTTCCAGGAGCCCATGACCTCCATGAGCATGATGTACACGGTGGGCTTCCAGATTTCGGAAGCCATCAGTCTGCACATGGAGCTGGACAAGGAGGCGGCGCGGGCGCGGGCCGTGGAGATGTTGGGCCTGGTGGGCATTCCGGATCCCGAAGAGCGATACGATGCCTACCCCTACGAATTGTCGGGCGGCATGCGCCAACGGGTCATGATTGCCATGGCCCTGAGCTGCAATCCCCAACTGCTGATTGCGGATGAACCGACGACGGCCCTGGATGTCACTACACAGGCCCAGATTCTGGAACTGATGCAGCGGCTGCAGAATGAGCTGGGCATGGCCATCATGCTCATCACCCATGACCTGGGCGTGGTGGCCGAGATGTGCAGTGAGGTGGTGGTGATGTATCTGGGCGAAGTGGTGGAACACGCGGATGTGGATTCCATCTTCCATGACCCGCAGCATCCGTATACCCGGGCCCTGCTGCAGTCCATTCCCCGCCTGGGACACAGCGCCGAGGGACGCCTCAACCCCATCCGGGGATCCGTTCCGGATCCCTATCATCGGCCGGCCGGCTGCCCGTTCCACCCGCGGTGCGAGAAGGCGATTGCCGGCCGGTGCAACACGGAACACCCCCAGCTGACCGTGCTGTCGGACGGCCGCCTGGTCCGCTGTCTCCTGTACGAAGACTAGCCATGGAGACCACACCGGGCACGGCCAACGGCGTCACGCAGGCCCTGTATTCCGTCCAGAACCTGAAGATGCACTTCCCCATTCGGAAGGGGTTCCTGCAGCGCACGGTGGGACATGTGCGGGCCGTGGACGATGTGTCCTTTGACATATTGCCGGGGGAAACGCTGGCCATTGTCGGGGAATCCGGCTGCGGCAAGACCACGGCGGGCCGGTGCATGGTGCGGGCCTACGACCCCACGGCGGGAGACCTGATGTACCGCAACAAGGCGGGGGACACCGTCAATCTCAGCCATCTGGAGTTTTCCGTCCTCAAGCCGTACCGGCGCGAACTGCGCATGATCTTCCAGGATCCCTTCTCCAGCCTGAATCCCCGCATGACAGTGCTTGACCTGGTAGGTGATCCCCTGCGCGTGCATCAGATCGCCTATGGTTCGGAACTGGAAGACCGGGTGGCCGCCATGCTCAAGAGCGTGGGCTTGCGGCCCGAATACATGCGCCGCTACCCTCATGCCTTCAGCGGCGGCCAGCGGCAGCGCATCGGCATCGCCAAGGCGTTGATCCTGGAACCGCAGCTGGTCGTCGCCGATGAAGCCGTGTCCGCGCTGGACGTGTCCGTGCAGGCCCAGATCCTGAACCTGCTGCAGGACCTGCAGTCCGAATTTGACCTGACCTACGTCTTCATCGCCCACGATTTGAGCGTGGTGGAATACATTGCCGACCGCGTCTCGGTCATGTATGTAGGCAAGATGGTAGAGCAGGGTGATACCGCGGACCTCTATCACAATCCCCGGCATCCCTACACCGAGGCGTTGCTGTCGGCCGTGCCCCGGCCGGATCCCCGGGAGCGGTCCCAGCGGATCGTGCTGGAGGGCGATGTGCCGGATCCGGCCAATCCGCCTGGCGGCTGTTATTTCCACCCGCGTTGTCAATACGCCGTGGATATCTGCCAGACCGAGATGCCGGCATTGCAGACGTTGGGGGCCGGTCACCGCGTGGCCTGTCACCGGGCAGAAGAGCTGGATCTGCGCGGCATCGGCGATCTGGTGCCGCGGATAACCGCCCCCTAGGCTTACACCGGCCTCAATCCTGAAGCCCATCCCGGTGGGCCGACTTCGTGCCTGGAGGCCCCATGTCTACGGCAGTCCCCTACCCGCCCATCATTGATGGGCACAATGACACCTTGCTGCGGCTGCATCGCAGTCGCGGGCAAGCCGGCAGCCAATTCCATGTCCGGTCTGCTGTCGGCCATCTCGATCTGCCCCGCATGCAGGAAGGGGGCCTGGCCGGCGGTTTCTTCGCCATGTATGTCCCCAGTCCGACCCTCGCCCGGGCCTCGGCGGGCAGTCTCCCGATCGTGAGCCGGGGCCTGGGCGAGGAGCTTGAACACACCTATGCACTGGATTACGCCCTGCATCTGTTGGCGCGGCTGCGCAACCTGGACCGGGCCCTGGAGCAGACATTTCGCATGGTCTGCGATGCGGCCCAGTTACAGGCGGCCCTGGCGGACGGAGTCTGCTTTGCCATTCCCCACATGGAAGATGCCGTCCCGATCGATGCCGACCTGGACCTGCTGCCGCTCTTCCATGACCTGGGTTTGCGGTCCTTGGGTCTGGTCCACAGTCGCCCCAATGTCTTTGGCTGCGGGGTGCCCTTCGCGTTTCCCAGCAGTCCTGACACGGGACCCGGTCTGAGCCCCCAAGGCCGTGCCCTGGTACAGGCCTGCAATCAATTGGGCGTGCTGGTGGATCTGTCGCACTTGAATGAAAAGGGATTCTGGGATGTGGCGGGCTTGACCGACGCCCCCCTGGTCGCCACGCACAGTTGTGCCCATGCCCTGTGCCCGGCTTCCCGCAATCTGACGGACCGGCAACTGGATGCCATCCGGGACAGCAATGGCGTAGTGGGCATCAATTTCCATGTCGGGTTCCTGCGGGCCGACGGGCGATCGGATGTCTCTACCTCCTGCACCGAGATCGTGCGGCATGCCACCTACATGGCGGAGCGCATGGGCCTAGAGCACATAGCGCTGGGCTCCGATTTTGACGGGGCCGTCATGCCCACGGATCTGGCCAGTGCCGCCCGGCTGCCGAACCTCATGGGCGAGTTCCGAAAGGCCGGCTTCACGGATGACGAACTGGCACAAGTCGCTTGTCGGAATTGGATGCGGGTCCTGGGAGAAACCTGGAAGTGATCCATTCCCCTCGCACGTCCACCGCGGCAGGAATATGCTCCGGGGACATTCCGACTAAGGACACCGCTTGGTGCATGACTGACATGTTCACCGCACCGCGGCAAGGGCAGCACCAGCCCTGCCCCTGCGGGTTCTGCGTACGCTGAAATCTCCCCCGCGTCCCCGTTGCCTTGGGCGAGATCCCAATCCTCGGACAGGCGCGGGACACTCGGTCCGTTCCCCAATGCCACGGATACCCCGGGGCCTGTGTTGGTGGGCACAGGACATGCACCCCCCAGTGGGCGCGCGCGGTGGCGCGCACAGAGTCCCGGCGGTTTTCAGACCATCCTGCCTGTCTTGGCGGCGGTGGGCGATCAGGAGTCCAGACGTCATTGGATCCCGGCTGGGCCTGCCAGTTTCCGTGCAGTCCAGGGGATTCCGCTGCAATGGAGCCGCCGGATACCGTGGGCGGCGGGCGGCTACGGTGTTTTCGAGGCTGCGGATTGTGTATCGGAGGCACCCAGCAGGACGGCCTCCACAGCATCGGCCGGAGTGCGCGCGGAGATTATGGCCTGCACCAGTGTCTCAAGATGGGGCATGTCCTCTTGCGCACGGCCCTGCAGCGCTTTCAGGCAAGTGTCCAGACGTTCTGTATCAAGATAGCACCGAGCCACGCCCATCAACGATTCGATGCGCTCTTCCCTGCGCCCCTCGCGATGTCCTTCCCTGCGCCCTTCGCGATGCCTCTGCTTCTCCGCAGCATACCAGTCGTGGAGCTCGGCATCCCACCATTCCAACTGGTAGGCGTGCCCCCGCAGCCGGGTCCCCAGCACGGCACTGTCCAAGGTACCGTCCTGATTGGCCTCTATCGGTTGGTAGCGGCCGTCCATGTCCAGCCGCCAGCCCTCCAGGGTCCGCGTCTCCTTGCGGGGATCGAACAGCCAGAATTCCGCCACTTCCATTCGGCGACAGATCTGCCATTTTTCGCGCCGGTCCACACGCTCGGTCTGCTCTGACAGCACTTCCAGCACCAGGCGTGGCGGGCCCCATTCGGTCCAGGAACTGGATTTGAGATTGTGCCGGGGATCCCGGTGGGGGGCGGGCGGCATGGGCCACAGACCGATATCGAACGCCACTTTCCGCCGGTACCCGGTCCCCTCCAGATACGCGGCGGGAATGGCATTGAACTCCAGGTCCGCGGTCAGGCGGTAGGCCAGCCCTTTCTCCTGCAGGTACTGTTCCAGCTGTTCCCGCAGATACCCCAAGATTTTGTTGTGGTTGTCGGACTGCAAAAGACGGACATCCTCCTCGACGAGATACGGGTCTTCGGTGAAGAATTCGTCGCCTCTCCGGGGGCGCGCCGGGTCTGCCGTCGCTGGAGTCGCCCACGTGTCCGGGGCGGTTCCCACCTTCAGTCTTGCCATGGGCCCATCCTCGCGGAAACTCGTTCTCTGGCCCTGCTCTCAGAGGCCAGCCTGTCATATCCATTGTAAACCATGACGACCTCCAGCCTGGGTGCAACCGCGATCCGTCAACAGCTCCCCGGAACTGTCACACGGGGTTTCGGATTCCATGGCCCTGATCGGAAACTCTCGCTTTCCTCCTTGAAGACACTCCAATCCCTGATGCGAGCCACTCCTAGGGAAGAAGGATCCCGCAGCCAGGGCAGGCGCCTGCATTCACGCGGCGCCCCACATGGCAAGCCGGCTCGATCGCGGTGGGAAGCATGACCGCCAGGGGCCAATGCGCATCCATGGCATAGTCTGTAGGGATTTGCCAGACAGGACCGTGATTCTGGGATAATAAGGCGGGCATCTGCCTTGGGCAACCCATCTGAAGAATTCGGGAGCACCATGCGCACTACCGACCAACTGCTGCAAGATCTGGACAACGTCATTGCCATTCCGGTCGTGCCCTTTCGCGATGGTACCGTCGACCGGGACGGACATCAACGAAATGTCCAGTACCTCATGCGACGGAATCATCTTGAGGGCCGCCGGCCCCGGGTGATCTCTGTGGCAGGAACCAGCCTCCTGCATCATCTGAGCCGCGAAGACCAGGTCCAAATATTCGCCGACACGGGTCAAGTCATGGAAGACGACGGCGTGCTCATGACTGCCGTCATTCCCAACCCGCTGGCCGATGCGCGGGTCGTGCTGGAACGGCATTTGGCCTTGCCACGGGTACCGGACGTGATTCTGATCATGCCGCTGGCCGGCACCTTCTCGCCCGCAGGGCTATACGAGGGTCTCATGGCCCTCGGCGAGGAATTCGGGCCGTCGGGAGCCCGCTTTCTCTATTACCTGCGCGCTCATCGAGACATGGGAGCCGTAGTGCGCCTGCTGGCGGATTCCCCGCATTTCATAGGTGTGAAGGTAGGGACCGGTCTGGAGGACGTACCGCCTCTGGTGCGTCAGGTCCCGGAGGGCAACATTGTCATCTGGGGTATCGGCGATCGCAGCACCGATGCGGCCCGGCTGGGCACTAAGGGGCATACCTCGGGCACCGCCGTGGTGGCCACCAAGCCTTGTGACAGCATCAACAACGCCCAGCGGCGGCAGGACTGGACCACAGCCTACGTCTGGGAATCCCGGCTGGCGGCTCTGGAGGAAATCCGTTTTCGCAACGGTCGGGCCTACAACTACAGTGCCGTGGTCGAGGCCCTGAACCAGCTGGGAGACGATGTCTGCGGCGGAGAGGGGGGCCCCTTCAATCCAGGCGCTGACGACCCACTGCAGGCCGAAGTGCAGGCGGCACTGGCCGACATCAGGGACCTGCATTGACGCAGAAGCCGTTTCCGTATTGAGCAGCAACAAGGTCCATCAAGGGAGAAGGAAACATGACCGGCGAAGGAAGACTGGCGGGAAAGTCCGCCTGGGTGACGGGGGCGGCTTCAGGCATGGGAGCCGCGGTGGCCCGCCTGTTTGCCCGGGAAGGGGCCAGGGTGGCCCTCATAGACATCCAGACCGAAATGGGGGAAGCCGTGGCGGCAGACATACGTACGGCCGGGGGCATGGCAACCTATCACGACTGTGACGTGACCCAGGAGGACGCGGTGCAGGCCTCCATAGACCGCGCGGCGGCCGCCCAGGGCGGTTTGACCCATATCGTCAATTGCGCGGGCATTGTGCATGTGGCTCCGCTGGACGAGTACTCGGTCGCAGACTGGGACCGGCTCATGGGAGTCAACCTCAAGTCCATCTTTCTGTCCATCAAGCACGGCATTCCCCATCTGCGGCAACAGCGGCGCAGCTACATGGTCAACATCGCGTCGGTAGGCAGCTTTATTGCGCAGGGGGACACACCCGCCTACGTCGCCTCCAAGTATGCCGTGCTGGGACTGAGCAACAACATTGCCGTGGACTACGCCAAGGACGGCCTGCGTTGCAACAGCGTGTGCCCCGGCATCGTGGACACGCCGATGCTGCAGTTTCACATGAGCACCACGCCCAATCCGGAGGAGACTCTGCGCAACCGGCTCAAGCGAGTGCCCATGGGCATCATCCTCACGCCGAAGGACATTGCCAAGTCGGTCCTGTACCTGAGTTGCGAAGACTCGGCGGGCATCACCGGCACCTCCCTGGTGGTGGATGGCGGCTTCATTGCCCCGGCAGAATGGGAAACCAACACCACCCGCTTCATGAACGAGGAGTAATCGTATGCAAACCCGCCTGGCCTGTGCCGACTTCACTTTCCCGCTGCTGTCCCACCAGGCTGCCCTGCAGCTGATTCAGTCCATGGAATTCCAGGGCGTTGATGTCGGCCTTTTTGAAAACCGCTCCCATCTGCAGCCTTCCCAGGAGTTCCGGCATCCGGAAAAATCCGGGATGGTCCTGCAAGCGCGCCTGGGAGACTTGGGTCTGGTAGTGGCAGACGTGTTTCTGCAAATGGACACGGACTTCGTGCCCTTTGCCGTAAATCACGTGGAAGCAGCCCGCCGTCAAAAGGCCCGGGACTGGTTTCTGCGCTGCCTGGATTACACGGAAGCCAGCGGCAGCCTGCACATTACCTCTCTGCCGGGGGTGCACTTCCCGGACGAAAGCCGAGAATCTTCCCTGGCCCGCACGGAAGAGGAATTGGCCTGGCGCCTGGCACAGGCCCAGCCGCGGGGCCTTTCCTTCAGCATCGAGGCTCATGTGGGCTCCATCGTGCCGTCTCCCCAGACCGCCCTGCACCTGGTGGAACGCGTGACCGGTCTGACCCTGACTCTGGATTACACCCACTTCACGCACCAGGGCGTGGCCGATGCCGACATCGAGATTCTCATGCCCTATGCCAGCCATTTTCACTTCCGCGGGGCGCGGCGGGACCGCCTGCAGGCCTCATGGGCCGAAAACACCATTGACTACGAACGGGTCCTGGATCTGATGGCCGCGCACGACTACCCGGGCTGGCATGCCGTGGAATATGTGTGGAGCGACTGGGAGCATTGCAATGAATGCGACAACGTGTCCGAGACCATCCTCTTTCGGGACTTCATTCGCGGCTACGGCCCGCGCTGACCGTTGTGGAGCGGCGGTGTGCCACAGCGGGCGCTGACTGCGGCCGGAGTGGCCGCGGGTCAAGCGGCCTGTGCCCGACGGATACGCGCAGGCACATCGTCATGCTGCAGATCCCGAGACAGCATGGTCAGAGTACGGTCCGCCAGAGGCAGATCGGTCCGTTGACCACCCTTGCGATGGGACTCGCGCAATGCCAGAGCCACTTCCAAGGCCTCGCGTCCGTTCGTGCCCGCACAGCGGGGACTGGCGCCGGTCTCGATGCAATGCACCAGATCCGCCACGATGATTTCCCCCATGCTGCGCAGATAGGCAGGCCAGGGGTACGGTGCCCGGACCGGCAGTTTGCCGCCCCGGAGGCCACCTGGAATCATCTTGTAGTACTCGAAATCCTGACCATGCGCGGATGAACGAATCCGGCCTTCCGTACCGATCACCTCGAAGTCCCAGGCAGCCGCTCCGCACGGCATCCCGCGCAGAAAGCCGCGCACACCGTTGTCATAGGCCAGATAGCCGTTCCCTTCCGGATCCGTGTAGGGGGAGCCGTCCTGATCCACATTCACCTCGCCGAAGACCCAGCTGACGGTGCCCCCTGCCAGAAAGCTGAGGGTGTCAATGAGATGGCTGCCATTGTGGGACAGTCCGCACTGCCCATAGCCGGTCACATGCAAAATGTCTCCCAGCCCTCCCTGGACGGCCAGCTGATGGGCCTGGTCAAACAGGGGATGCCAGCGCCGCGAGCAATTGATAGCCAGCACGGTGCCGGTTTCGGCACACACCTGCACCATATCGTCCGCTTCCGCCAGACTGGGGGCCATGGGTTTTTCGGCCCAGATGGCTTTCACGCCCGCGCGGGCACAATCCGACACGATCCGGGGACGCATGCGGGCCGATGTGCAGACACTGACGATGTCCAATTGGGCCCGGTCCAGCATCTCCCGATAGTCTGCGTACACGTGTCGGGGATCCAGGTTCCAGCGTTCCGCGTACGCTGCCCTTTGTCCGGCGTGGATGTCTGCCCCGGCGACCAGCCGGGTCAAGTCGGACTTGACGTAGCTGGGCGAGTGACAATAGGGCAGAAAGAAGACTCCGCCCCTGTCGATTTCTTCATCAAATGTGCTGCCAATACGGCCCAGACCAATTACACCTGCTCTCAGCTGCGTCATGCCCATTCTGTCCTTGGTGGCTCATGGAAGGTGGCCCCCATGCAGGACCACCTTCCGTGAATCGTACCAGTGAGGAGCAGGGCGGTCCCAGGCGGCAAGGAAACAGGCAGATCAGGGCGGCAGCACCTCTTCCCTGCCACCCCTTTCCTGATCAACACCATGCAGGCATCAACCCGCACAGACAGCCCGGCAATGGATCCGGCGCTGCATGGACCGCCCTCGGGCATGATGGCGATATCGGGCGCTGAGCCACCGGATTCAAGCCGGCGTTCCCGTCCAGCGGATATCCGGTGCAGCCGGCCCATGCCCGACACGGCCCAGACCGGCAGCCAGGATTTGGCCTGGAAGCCTTGGGGGCTGGCGGTCCTGGGTCTGCTCTTGACAATGTCTTTGGGATTGATGCGGGCGGACCGCTGGCCCCTGACCGGAGACGAGGCACTGTACGCCTTCTGGGCCCGTCATTGGCTGGAAAACCGCGATCCGCTGTTTCTGGCTCACTGGATCGACAAACCGCCGGTGTATCTCTGGCTGCAATCCCTCTCGCTGTATACCTTCGGACCCCAAGCCGCGTCTGCGCGTTATGTCAATATTTTGGCCACATCCCTGCTCTCGCTGGGGCTGGGCAGCTTTGCCTGGCAGCAATGGGGCCGAAGCGTGGCCTGCCTGTGCTTCTTTCTGACGGTCGCCAATCCCCTGGTCCTGGCGTACGGACCCACGGGATTGACGGATCCCGTCTGTGTTTTGGCAGGGATTATGGCCTGCCTCCTGGCATGGCAGCAGCGTTGCGGGGCTGCCGGAGTGGCCCTGGCGATCTCCATTTTCGCCAAACAATCCGGCCTGCTGTATCTGCCCCTGGCAGCCGGCACGATGTGGCTGTTCCGGTCCAGCCACTGGCGCCGGGACACCGGACTGTGGATGCGCGGTCTGCTGAGTGTAGCACTGCCCATCCTGATCTGGGACGGGATACGCATGATATGGGCCCCCTCTTTCTGGTACGCCGGTTTTGACCACTACGCGCCCTTGCGGTTCGTCCCTGTAACGGATCTGGGGCCCCGTCTGACCGCCTGGATGCCACTGTACCGCTCACTATGGGGCAGCTGGCTGGGTTGGGCGGCCTGGGGACTGCTGGTACTGGCTGCCGGACGGATCAAACTCCATGCTCCATGGTGTGCGGAAGACCGCTGGATCGGTCTGGTCCTGGTCTGGTCCATCGGATATGCCCTGCTGCACTGGCTGCTGACGTTCAATCCCTGGCCCAGATACCTGCTGCCCCTGGTACCGGGACTGATCCTGAGCACGGTGTGGGCGGTGCACACAGGGTGGCCTGCCGCCCATGCCCGATGGCAACAGGCCCTGCTACTGTTGCTGTTGCTGTTGCTGCTGCTTGCGGTGATCACCGGCTGGGGCGACGGATGGCACGGCACCTTGCCCGAGATGCAAGACAACGCGGGGCTGGCCGGCTTGCCGGACGCCCTGGAGCAACTGCGGACCGTGGCACCCGCACAGTCCGTCATCCTGCACCGGGAGCTGAGCTGGCACTTCCTCTTCTATCTCTTCGACTATCCGGCCCCGGTCCGCATCTGGTTTGCCGATGCGGCCCAGCTGGCAGAATTGGTAGCCATGCAGCCGGCCGATACCGCCATCTTTCAGTTGCGGCTGTCCCGGGATGCCGTCCAGACGGCCGCGATCGCGGCCGCGTTGCAGACGGCCGGCTATCACCCCGTGCTGTGCAGGCAAGAGGCTGAAGTGGGGATCTATGAAATCCGGCCCGCTCCTGCCACCGCATGCCGTTTCGTGCGGTTCCCTGAATCTGCCGCTACGGGATCGACAGGAGGCCACCATCCCCCTGTGCGTGTAATATGACCTGCACCGGGAGCCATCCTGACTGCCGCTTTTATGGATACTGAACGCCACGCCTCCCTACCCGCCTTGCTGGAAAGCCTGCTCTTCATTGCCTCCGCGCCGGCCACCGCCCGGGAACTCAGCCGGGCGCTGGACTGCGCCCCTACCGAGGTGGCGGATGCCCTGGAAATCCTGAGACGGACCTTGCAGGATGGCGGTCGCGGTCTGCGCCTGCAACAGCTGGGATCCAGGTTCGCGTTGGTGACGATGCCGGATGCTGCGTCTGCCATTGAACGGTTTACAGCTTTGGTAACACATACCCGGCTCAGTCGCCCGGCTCTGGAAACATTGGCCATAGTAGCGTATCAGCAACCGGTGACCCGGGGACAGATCGAGGCCATTCGCGGGGTAGACTGCGCGCATATCCTGCGTTCGCTGCTGGATCGGGAGTTTATCCAGATCCGCGGGCGCAGACCGACGGTAGGCAATCCCATGCTCTATGGGGTGACCGAGATCTTCCTGCAGTATTTCGGCCTGACCTCCCTAGAGGAACTGCCGGATCTCGGGGCCAAGGACTGGTCCAAACTGGTGGACGCCATGCATGACGAAAACCTCCTCGAGCCCGGCTGAGGGTCCGTGCGCCATGATGGAGGGAACTACGGTACAGCCACCAATTCCCGGAACAGGAACCAGCGGCCATGCGGGTGTCCTCCCGCCGGGGCCCGGTCATAATAGATGTCAAAATGGCGGCCGTCCTGGACCCGCACGCGGAAGTAGACCCGTCCGACCCCCCAGGAACCGGTCTGGCGGCTGCGCCGCAGATGGGCTGCGCGTTGATTGCGGGCCATACGTCCTCTGCGCGCGGAATCCCGCCATTCCTCGATCAGTTCCACAATCTCCAGTTCCACGTCCCGCCAGACAAAGCGTTTCGGGCAATTCGGATTCTTGATGGTAGCCGGAGCCTGGTCGAAGTCGACTGTGATAACCTCACCAAGAAAGTGTTTGGATACAAGTTCCATGTCGCAGTCGGTGCTCTCCTTGCCATCCGGGGCAGGTCCATTCTACGGCATGGCTTTGGTCCCGGTTTGACGCCATGTCTGCGATCCTGCTGGTTGCCACTTACGAATCCGGATTTCAGCCGTTGCATCTGGCGCAACCGCGCGCCTGTCTGCAGGCGGCCGGTCTGGAAGTGGCCACTCTGGATCTGACAGTGCAGACGCTGGCCGCACTGCCCGCCCGGGAATTTCAGGGCGTGGCGTTCTCCGTGCCCATGCATACGGCTCTGACCTTGAGTGTAGCCGCGGCCCGGTCCCTGCGTTCCCGCCTGCCCCACGCCAGTTTCTGTTTCTACGGGCTCTATGCCGGTCTCAATTCCGCATTCCTTCTACGCGAGGGTCTGGCGGATCGGGTGCTGGCCGGCGAAGTGGAGGCGGAGCTGACCGCATGGGCCTGCCAACTCTCCCCTGGGCGCCAACAGCAGCAACCCTATGCGCCCACTGTGATCCGGCTGGACCTGCCCATCCCGGATCGGACGACCTTGCCCCCGTTGGAGCAGTACGCCCATTTCGTGCCGCGGGCCGGGAATGCCGTGCCGGCCGCGCAAGTGGTGACCAGCCGCGGCTGTCTGCACACCTGTGGCCACTGCCCCGTGGTACCGGTTTACGGAGGACGCTTTTTTGTCGTGGGCTTTGCATCGGTGACGGCCGACATTGCCCAACAGGTGGAAGCCGGTGCTGGACATGTCTCATTCGGAGACCCCGACTTTCTCAATGGCCCCGGCCACTCTCTGCGCGTGACCGAGTGGCTGCATCGGACCTATCCGCAGGTTTCCTTCGACTTCACCGCCAAGGTGGAGCATCTGCGGCGGTTCCCGCAACATTTGGCCAGGCTGAAAGAGCATGGGGCGGCCTTCGTGGTGTCTGCCTTCGAGGCCGTGCAAGACCGCATTCTGGGATACCTGGACAAAGGGCACACGGTGGCGGACATGGAGTATGTGGTACGGGACCTGCATCAGTTGGCATTGCCGCTCCAGCCGACCTGGATCCCCTTTACGCCTTGGACCACGGCACAGGATTATGTAGCATTTCTGGATTGGATCGAGGTCCATGGACTGGTGCGGGCGATCCCGCCCCTGCAGCTCAGTCTGCGGCTCCTGATTCCGCCCCACAGCCGGCTGCTGCACCGCTTTGGCGACAGTCCGTGGCTGGGCCCCTTGCAGCCGGACCGCTTCACCTACACCTGGGACCCGCCCGATGCCCGCGTGGGCCCCTTGCAGCAGGAGCTGGCCATACTCACCGGCAGCTTGCCCGCGGATTGGGATCCCGTGGCCCTGTTCCGGGAGGTGCGGGCCCGGGCCTACGCCGCCGCGGGGCGCGCCCCGGTGTCGGACGCATTGCATCCGCAACTGCCGGCGCCACCGCGATTGACCGAAGACTGGTTCTGCTGAGCAGAACCCAACGCCGATCAGTTGGATCGGACCGCGCTGCCCCTCTGAATATATCCTGACCCGGTCTTACGGGGGATCGCCCGCATCCTGGGAGGAGCAACGGGCCGCCAGCACAGCCAACATTTCCGTGGGCGATGTGAACTTTACCCGCGGACGGCCCTGGGCTTCACCGCGGCGGATTTCGGCGGCATCCAGGTACAGCCAGTCCGCATAGGTTATGAAGTCCGGCTGTCGCCCGCGCAGCTCTTGCACAATCTGGGCGGGCTGGGCACGGACAGGGTACAGGTGTTTGCCGGCCATCACATCGTCAAGCAACAGTTCCACCGTCTCCCTGGCGTCGGGCCGGTTGGTGCCGATCACACCCGTAGGGCCGCGTTTGATCCAGCCCACGACATAGTGCCCCTCAATCTGGCGCCCGGTATCCGTGTCCACGATGCGCCCGGCCTCGTTGGGAATAATGCCCCAGTCGGCGCGGAAGGGCACATACGGCAGGGGCACGCCATAATAGCCAATGGAGCGAAACACCAGACCGACATCCAGTTCCTCGTGCTGGTCCGTGCTGCGGGCGCGCAGACGGCCGCGATCATCCATATACAGTTCATTCCGGGACAGTCGCATTTGGGCCACGCGGCCGTCTGCATCGCCGATCAGTTCGACGGGCGAAACCAGAAACCGGATGGTCAACTGCTTGGGTTTGCCCCGACCGGTCGGCTGTGCGAAGGAACGGACAATCTCAAGCTTGGTGCGCAGCGTCCTGTCATCCGACCGTTCCACATCGGCCTGACTCAAGGGGTCCAGCCGGGCTTCTGCCGGGTACACCACCGTCTGGCATTCTTCCAGGCGACCCAGTTCCCGGACCTCGGGCACCGTGAAAGCGGCCTGGGCGGGACCGCGGCGGCCCAGCATGTAGATATTGCGGACCCGGCTTTCCCTGAGGGCCTCCAAGGCATGGTCCGCAATGTCCGTCTCGGCCAGCCGGGCCGGGGTGTGGGCCAGTATGCGCGCCACATCCACGGCCACATTGCCTATGCCGACTACAGCCACGTTCTCCTGCGAAAGGTCGAATGTCAGGTCCCGGAAGTCCGGATGACCGTTGTACCAGGCGACAAACTCGGTGGCTGTGTGGCTGTTGGTCAGTTCAATGCCCGGGATAGGCAAGTTGCGATCCGTCTGGGCTCCCGTGGCATAGATGAGGGCATGGTAGAAATCCGCCAGCTCGGGGGCGCTGATGTGTTCGCCCAGGGTCACGTTACCGAAGAACCGGAATTCCGGTTTGCGGGCGACCCGATCGAATATCCTGGTGACCGCCTTGATTTTCTGGTGATCCGGCGCTACACCGGCGCGCACCAGCCCGAAGGGCGTCAGGAGGCGGTCGAACATGTCCACCTGCACCACGGGATACGGGGCTTTGAGCAGGAAATCTGCCGCGTAGAATCCGGCCGGCCCGGATCCCACTATGCCAATTCGAACCGGATTACGGACGGTCCCTAGTGTGTCCACGGTTCCCTCTGCTTTGGTACATGGGGCACGTGCCGACCCGCGCCGCCGCCTCTCCCCATTCTACTCGGGGTGCCCCGCGTATGTAAATCATCGGGCCTGCAACCGGGCGGCCAGTCGCGGTGGAATGCGGGCGACCCGCCCCTCAAGATCCACACAGACGTGTTCCGTGTGACCGGTGGCCACCAACGCGGTCCGCTGCCGGGTCCACAATGCATAGGAAAAACGCAGTTTGCGGGAGCCAAGACTGTCCAGCACCGTCCGCACATGGACCACATCGCCAAACACCAGCGGTCGACGGATCTGCAGTCCCACCGCCACCACGGAGAAGTTGTGTGTACGGGAAATCTCGGTATACGGGGCCCCGCAGGCTTTCAGGTATGCGATGCGGCCCATCTCCAGCCAGGGCAGATACGCTGCGTGATGCACCACCCGCATCATGTCCGTTTCCGCGAATCGGACTTCCACCTTGATTTCCACTCCGGCTGCCATGGCCATGCCTGTGTCTACCGACCGCGCGATTCCAGCAGTTCAGAGCGCCGCCGCCAGGCAGCGTACTGTGCCTCGTGACCGATGTTCTCCGCTTCCGCGGCCAAGGCACGGGTATCGCGGCTGTCGAACCCGCCTGCCCACAGGGCCTGTTCCCAGCGCAAGCGGGGGAGGCGCGCGGTCATGCCGCTGACTTCCGCCGTAGCCAGTGTCATCTGGCCCCAACCGACAAAATGGTCCTGTGACCGGGTTTCCCAACGCAAGGTCACTGTCTGCCCGGTCCAGGGGGCCAGCGACACCACGCCCGGCAACCAGACTCCCTGGCGATCCGCCGCTGAAAGATCGTGGCGGCTGAGCGTGGTGAAAGCCTCGTCGTCCGTGCCGCGGATCTGCAATTGCGCAGACAGCAAGCCGGTCAGTTCCTCCCCGGGTTGCGGCCACGCGGCCAACAGATAGGCCAAAGCCTCCGCATCCGGCGGCAGGGTCAAGACCACCTCCAGGGTGCGGCTTCCCTGGAAGCCCAGGAACGGAGCCTCCCAATACGCGCCCGCCACGGGCAAGGCGATGCGGGTATAAAGATAGTCGCAGAGCCCCGGTTCCACCGGATCTGTGCAGACCGCGCTGTAGGCGGGCTGCACCAGCAGCCCGGGCCGGGCGCGCACCTGCGGCCACAACTGGCGTCCCGCATCCACGGCCAAGATCTGCATCATCTGTTCATAGACAATCACATGGTCAAAGTGAACCAGGGGATTCCCGGCTGCGCGGGCGATGGCGGCGGCGATGGCGGAGTCCGCCTGCAGCCACTCGCCCAAAGCCATGAAGATCTGTCCTTCCAGCCGGAAGGCGTGAAAGTGCTGCGGGCGGGCCGTCTGGGCTCTTTCCAGAAAGACCAGGGCGGTCTCCAATGCGGTAATGTCGAGTGCCTGGGGCAAAGAATCACTGTGCCGTGCCTCCGGCCAGGCCAGACCCCGCTCCATATACAGGCCAGCCTGATGCACATGATATGCCCATACCAAAAAGGGGATGCCCCAGAACAGACCCGCCAGCAGGCCGATACCGGTCAGCACCAGAGCGGCCAGAGCCGCCAGCTTCCTGGTCGGCGTAATGTCCGGCAGGACCGGTTCCACTTGGCCGGTAACGGTCATCAGGGGGAAAAACAGGACCCAGCGTGCATGCCCGTCATCCTTACATATGCAAGGGCTGTCCCTCTACCGCGGCGGCCGCGTCCATTACGGCTTCACTGAGCGTGGGATGCGCATGGACGGTGCGGGCGATCTCGACCGGGGTCAGTTCCATCACCTGCGCCAGGGAAACGGTCGGCAGCAGTTCGGTGACCCCGGGGCCGATCAGGTGTGCCCCCAGAATTTCGCCGTAGTCGGCTCCCGCCAAAATCTTGATAAAGCCGCGCTGGATGCCCATGGCCCTGGCCTTGCCGTTGGGCAACAGCGGTACGGAGCCTTTGTTGTAGGCAATGCCCGCCGCCTGCAGCTGGGCTTCCGTGTAGCCCATGCTGGCCACCTGCGGCGCACCGTAAATGCAACGCGGCATGAACAGATACTGCTCGACATCGATGGGCCGGGCTGCGGCCCCGCAGATCGTCTCGGCCGCAGTGACGGCCTGCGCAAGGGCCACGTGGGCCAACGGTACCCTGCCCGTGACGTCTCCCACGGCGTAGACATGGGGCACATTGGTCGCCATGTGCGCGTTCACATCAACAAAGCCGCGGGCGTCCGTGGCGATACCGGCCGCAGACAGGTGCAGCAAGTCGGTATTGGGGGTAATCCCCACTGCCACCAACAGCAGGTCTGCCGGGACTGTCTCGACACGGCCGTCGGAGCGGCGGATCCGGGCTTGCCCCGGGGCCGGGCCCAACGCGGTCACGGTACTGCCGGTGCAGATCCTGATGCCGCGACCTTCCAGCTGCCGCGCCAGCTCCGCGGCAATCTCGGCATCTTCCAGCGGCAGCAACTGCTCGGCCACCTCCACCAGGGTAACCTGCACCCCAAAGGCATGCCATATGCAGGCGAATTCCACGCCGATGGCGCCGCCGCCCACAATGACCGCGGTAGGCGGCAGGTCGGACAGCGCCAGCGCGTCGCGGGCCGAAAGAATGTGGGTGCCGTCGAAGGGCAGATTAGGCAACGGGCGGGCCTGTCCCCCCGTGGCAATCACAAGGTCGGTGGCGGTCACTGTCAAAACCGTCCCGTCCGTCTGCTGCACCTGCACATTCCGGGGCCCGACAAAGCGGGCCGTGCCGGCCAGAACCTCAATGTCGTGCTTGCGCATCAGGAACTGCAGACCTTTCGTCTGCTTCTCCACAACGCGGCGGCTGCGGTCTATGACGCGGTGAAAATCCCAGCCGAGATTCTCGTATGTGATGCCGCAGCTGGCGGCGCTCCGCACCGTTTCCAGGACTTCGGCCGCGTGGAGCAGGGCCTTGGAGGGGATGCAGCCCCAGTTCAGACAGACCCCACCCAGATGCTCTTTTTCGATCACGATCGCCTTGCGTCCCAGCTGGGCAGCGCGAATGGCTGCGCCGTACCCGCCTGGGCCGCCGCCCACAACGGCTACATCCGTGTGCATCTTGTCACTCCGGGTGATCTCCAAACAAAATTCATGACCATTGCTCCAGCGTATCACGCATATGGGCCAGAAAGCGGTCGGCCCCGGCCCCGTCCAGAATGCGATGGTCAAACGCCAGGCTCAGGATACACATGGGCCGGATCACGATGGCGTCGTCGGCCTGCGGCAGCAGGGAACCGCCGCCGCGCACCACGGGCCGCTTGACCACAGCCCCCACGCCCAGAATGGCCGCGTTGGGCTGGTGAATGATGGGTGTGCCGGCCACACTGCCATTGGTGCCATGGTTGGTAATGCTGAAGGTGCTGCCTTCCAGATCCGCGGCTTGCAGTTTGCGCGTTTGGGCTTTGGCCGTCAAGGCCGCCAGGGCCTGTGCCAGACCCTGCAGGTCCAGCTGTTCCGCCTGGCGAATTACGGGGACCACCAGGCCGTGGGGCACGGCCACGGCAATGCCCAGATGCACGGCCCCATGGATCCGCAGACCCTCCTCCACCCAGGACGCATTGACCTGCGGCATCTGCTGCAGGGCCTGCACCGCGGCCTGCATGAAATAGGGCAGCAAACTGAGACGTATCCCGTTTCGGGCCATGGCCTCCCGGTGTCGCGCTCGATGCTGGACCACAGCCCCCATGTCCACCTCGAAAAAGGTAGTGGCATGCGGACTGGTCTGCACACTGCGCAGCATGTGCTCCGCGATGGCCTGTCGCATGGGCGTCAGAGGCTGCACTGCCGCGCCAGGTACCGGGTCACCCCGGGCCGTCGGGTGCCGGGCGACAGCTGCCTGTACGTCCTTGCGGGTAATCCGTCCCTCCCGTCCCGTGCCGACAATCCGGGTCGGGTCCAATCCGTGCTCCTGGAGCATGCGCGCCACGACCGGCGAGAGAAATCCTGCGGCGCGCCGGGGGACCGGCCCCGCGGGGCCGGCGGTTGCCTGCAAGCCTGCCTCTGCTGCCGCACCCGGGGCCCCGATATAGGCCAAAGGAGTCCCGACATCCACCGTCGTACCCGGCGGCACACAGAGACGCAACACCGTGCCGGCTTCCGGGGCCGGCAGGTCCGTGTCGATTTTTTCCGTGGACACGGTCACCAGGGGTTCGTCCCGGACCACGGTATCCCCCTCCTGCTTGAGCCAGGCGGACACGGTGCCTTCCACCATGCTCTGCCCAAACTGGGGCATCAAAAGGGCTACAGCCATATTCCGCGTTACCCCTTACCGGCTGCGGCCCGCCGGCAGGTTCTGCAGAGTCAGGCGCGGCCGTGTCTCGGGCTCCGACATGGCACCGGTCATGTACACATACATCTGGTCCGGACGTTCGCTGAAACCCTGATGGCAACCATCGGGCGCCAGTGTGACGAACCCCACGAACTGCTGGGCGGTCCGGGGCAAGGAAGCCAAATTCTGCAGAGCCCAGCGGGCGGCCTGATGCAGGTCTTCCCCCCGCCGGAGCCCATCGACCACTGTATAGGCCGTGAGCACCCGCATGCACAGTTCTCCCTGGCCCGTGCAGGCGACCGCTCCATACCGGGAATCACAATAGTTGCCGGCTCCGACAATGGGCGAATCGCCGGCGCGGCCCGGATACTTCCAACCCAGCCCCGATGTGCTGACCACGGAGGCCAGATGGCCCTGCCGGTCCCGGATCAGAAAGTTGACGGTGCCGGTCTCCGGGGAGCGGTCCGGGTCGGCACATCGGGCTTCAGCGGGCAGCAGATTCAGCTGGGTGGTCATGCGCCTGACGTACGGCAGCAGTTCCGCGCACGCGGGATCCGGCGGTGCCAGACCCGCCTGGTGGAACCGTTGCCGCCAGACAGCCTGGCTTGGTGCATGTTCCAGCACCGTGGGCCGACAGCCGATTTCCCGGGCCAGCCGGCGCGTGCCCTCGCCCACCACCAGCACATGGGGTGTATGTTCCATGACATGTCGGGCCACCCGGGCCGCATCCGCATAGCCCTGCAAACCGGCTACGGCGCCCGCCCGGCGGGTCTGACCGTCCATGATGCTGGCGTCCAGTTCCACCTGTCCCAGAATGTTGGGAATGCCGCCCCGGCCGACCGAGTGGTCCGCCAGATCCTGTTCCACACAGGCCGCGGCGGCCACGGCACTGTCCAGGGCCCGGGCGCCCGCCCGCAGCGCATCCATCGCGGCCTTGGCCCCGGCTGCGCCATTCTCGCTGCAGACAACGATGGGTTCCAGGTCTGACATGCCAGGCCCCAGCTACGCGTACAGACGGTCGTCCCAGTCCGCCAGCCCTTGAAAACCGGTCAGATCCAGGGCGGGGCCATAGCCAAAGGGGGCCTGCACCGTACTGCCGATCTGCACCCGGCCGTCCTTAATATGCACAGCCGGGCAGTGCACCGCCCCGACCTGCCGCCATCGGTACAGATCCGGGTGCTGGGTCATGACCGTCTCCTGCACCGGCGGCGCGTGCATGCTCAGGCCCGCAAAGTAATGATGGCCGTTCCGTTCGGCATGGGGAATGCCCAGACTGGCCAGCACGGCCAGATCCTGCAGCAGGGCAATGGGGCCCACGTTTGTCAAGTCTTCGCCGGACAGGACCCCGATCCGACCTGGATCCTCGGCATGCCACCGGTGCAGGTGACAGAGGTTGGCGATGCTCTTGAAGATGCCTTTGCAGTTCTTGTGGCTGGTGCCCTGATAGCCGCAGTCCCATGCGCGGGCCAGACCCTGGATATCGCCATCTGATTCGTCCACGATGACCGGCGGATGGTGCGTCCAGGACCGGAGGGCCCGGGTCGCTTCCGGCTGCGTAGCCACATCCCGGTGCAGCGGTTGTTCTATGAAGAGCAAATCCTGCAAGAAACCGGCCAGGGCCTCATCCTGCACCAGGGCCGCCCAGAAATCCCGAAAGTCGGCAAAGAACCGGTACTGCTCGTTGCCGTCCAGGGTAAACGGGAAGCGGCCGGAGTGCTCCTGCAACACGCCCGCGATGGCCCGCATCCGGGCAATGTCGGTGTCCACGTCGCCGCCGATCTTGATCTTCAGGTAACGGACGCCGTAGCGGCGGATGACGGCTTCCAGAGACTGGGGCAAGCCGTCAGGCACGCGGTCGGCAGGTGCAATGTCACGCTCGCGCAACGGATCTCCCAGCCCTACGGTATGTCTGATCCTGAGTGCAGTCAGGGGGCGGGGCGGCAGTACCTGGGCGGGCGACAGGTCTGCCAGCGCGGGATGGAAGTAGGCACCCCGATATCCGAAGGCATCCTGGCGCAGGATTTGGGCCAGCGTCTGCCCCCGCGCGCGACAGGCCGCGTCCACCAAAGCCCGCTCGACCAGACTGGTACCCAGATTGCGCAGCAGCGAGGGCCAGCGGGGACTGACCGCGCCGGCGTTCTGGGCCTCATACATGACCGTCCACAGTGCAAAGAGATCCGGCTGGATCCCGGCCGCCATGGCATGTCCGAGAGCACCATGGATGACCTGCAGCATGTCCTGCAGATCCTGCCGGAAGGGCGTTTCCGCCACTTTGGTGAACCATTTGGGGACCAGACTCTCCGCCGCGCGGCCTGTGGCTACCTGTCCGTCAATTTCCGTCTGCAGGGACACCACCACATGCGGCACTTGCGTCATGGACGCAATGCCATAGCGGAAAGGCATGCGGGTGTGAATGTCGCGCACCCGCAGCTCGGAAGACAGGATCTGCATGGTCACGACTGCGCTGATGCTCCTACCCGGTACGGATGCCCAGTTCCGCTTCGTAGGTCCGCAACCGGGAGATTTCAAAGGGCAGATGCTCCTGCCACGGCGAGAAGTCAATCCATTCCCCGCTCAGATACCCGGCATAGCCGATGCCATGCAGAACCTTGAGCACAACGCGGTGGTCCAGCGCGCCGGCGCCCATGGGCGCGTAGACAATACGCCCGGGGGTGATGACCGCATCGTGCATGTGCACATGGGCGATCCAGGGTTTCAGCATCGCGAAGGCAGTCTCCAGATCCATGCCCGCGGCCCGCACGGGATGCAGCACATCCCAATTGACCCGTACACTCTCCTGGTTCACGGCTTCCATGACCTGCACGACATGGGCGGGATGGCACCACGCATCGTGGGTCTCCAGGCATATGATCACCCCGCTGGCCGCGGCCAGCGGGGCCACGGCCGCCAAGGCCTCGGCCACATGATCGATGGCTTCGGCGCGGGCCATGTCCGCGGGGAATTGCCCGCCGAACACCCGCACCGCGGGTACGCCCAAATCGGCCGCGAGCGCCAATTCCCTTTTCAAATTGTCCAGATGCCGCGGGGCAGTGGCCGGATCGGCAAAGCGGGACGAGACAGCCAGACACCCCAGCCCCACGGGACTGTCCGCTACTTGTGCTTTCACTTGCTGCCGTTGGGATCTCGACAAAGAGGTCTCAATCCCGTGCGCGTGGTGGGCATCCAGACGCGGTTCCAGCCCGGCGTAACCCAGTTCGGCGGCCACGGCCAGCATCTCGGCCAACGACAGGCGGGGACAGGAAAAGCTCATGAAAGCGTACTGCATGGGAAATCCTCGGGGCACGGATGCCCAGCATGGGTCAGGGCGCAGCGGTCCAGGCTGCATGCAGGCGATCGATCTCCGCGTGGCTGCGCAGACCGTCGCAGATCACGATGCGCTGCTTGCGCTGCAGGGCTTCCCGGGGCTGCAGCGTCAGATACCTGTCGAAACAGAAAGCGTAGCTGGCCACCGGAAAAGGTGTGGTGCGGACAAACCACGTAAGCGGAAAGCGCACGTTCCGCGGGTGGTCCAGCAGGACCACGGTCATTTCCAGACCCGTTGCCCGGGAGACTCCGGCATAGGCCAGCCAAGGCGCCGTGACCCCCATCAGGTCGGAACCCGACTGGCCATCGCCGGTCAGGATGGTCCCATGCAGCATGTCCAGCGGGCCCCGCCAGAAGACTCCGCCATACCCGGCGTTGGGACGGCCCTCCGTGGTGGGGGACCCGAAAACCCGGGGCCGGGAGTCAGGATTGGTGAGGATGAATTCAAAGTCAATGTGCCAGAGACCGGCCGCCGCGTCCACTCCGCCTACGGCCAGGTGGCGTTCGTCCCGCAGAAATTCGGCCGCGGGCCGGTCCGGGGTCCGCCAACTGACTGTCTGCCGCCACTGCACAGTGTCCGCCCCGGCAGGCTCGGGGCTCAGACTCTGATGCACCTGACGCCCCAGGTTGTCCAGATACCGATAGCCCTGCTCCCGGACATACGTGGGCCCGCCCCAGAAATTGTAACCGGACACCCAGGGACAGGCCAGACTGAGCCCGTTGTGCCACTCGTGGTCAAAATGCTTTTCCTGGGTCACAATCCTGCCCTGCAGCGTGCTGACAGGATGAAAGTACGGACGCGGTCCCTGGCGCGCCGTCATGAACGGACGCAGATTGTAGCGGCACAGCCGGCGCGGGCCGTGCCAGACTTCAATATACCGGTCTCCGCCGGCGCGGGCCGTCAATTCCGCCATGGTGATCGATACCCTTCAATCCGGGACCGGCCCTTGACCGTTGAGCCGGTGATAGTAGCGGTCATCGGGGCGAATGCTGCCGCGGCATACCGGTTGGCCCAGCTGGGCGGATTTGTAGAAGGCCGTCAGGAATTCAATGGTACCCCGTACATCCGCGCCGCTCACCTCTGGTCGTTCCTGGCGTTCCAGGCTGTCCAGGAAGGCCCCCACCTGGGTCACATGCGAGGCGGGTACATCGTGCGGGATCCGACCCCATGTCGCCACCTGGTCGCAGTACGGCGAATCCGGGTAGGTGCTATAACACCAGTCCGGATTGCGATAGGAATGGATACTCCGCAGTTCGACCGAGGCGCGGGTGAAATCCAGCCGCAGGTAACTCTCTTGCCGGGGGGACAGGATGCTGTTGGAGAAATTGGCAAGTGCCCCGTCCGCGAAGCGGACACTGGCCATGGATACGTTTTCGACTTCAATGTCGTATTCCAGGCTGCCCATCATGGCCCGGATTTCCTGCCAGTCGCCCATCAGCCAGAGCACGAAGTCCATGATGTGGATACCGTGGATGACCGTGCAGCCGCCGATGGCGGCTTCCCAGGTGCCGCGCCATTTGACGGCAAAATAGGGGTCTCCCCGATACCAGGTGGTGAGCACGTTGGCCACCAGCAGTTTGCCCATGACCTGATTCCGGATCTGGTCCCTGAGGTGGCGGCCCCCGGAACCAAATCGCCACTGAAAGACGCTGCTCGTGAACCGCCCCGTGGCGGCCTCTGCAGCTTCCAGCCGATCCATTTCGGCCAGGGAAGCGCACAACGGCTTCTCGCACAGCACCCAGGCCCCGGCTTCCATGGCCCGGATGGAGAGGTCGGCATGCACCCCCGGCGGAGTGCAGACATGCACTACGTCCGGTTGGACCTGTTCCAGCAAAGTCTCGGCGCTGGCGTAGGCCTGGGGGATTTCGTGCCGGTCACAGAATGCCTGCGCCCGCGGCATATCGATGTCGGCCGCCGCCACCAGGGCCACGCGGTCCGCGTGGGCCTGCAAAGCTCTCACATGACCATGGGCAATACCGCCGGTGCCAATGATGGCGGCCTTCAAGTCGGCTGACATCCATCCGTCTCCTTGGCGGGGGACTCTTCCGCCATGCCGGACCGGGAATGCCCAGAGGAATGGCGGTACCCGGTCCCTGGAGCCTGGGCAGCCATATCCACAACGTTTCCCAGCACGGCCACAACGGCCTCCGGGGGATCTGGCAGGACGACGGGCGGCACTACGATATCTCCGTTTGCTTCCTGGAATTCATGGGCTGTCCGGGGCAGGACTGTCAAGTTGGCACCCTCAACGCGGTCAGGACATGAGGTCGACTGCAGCCATGGACGCGTCGGTCATTCCCGCGGGAACCCCAAACGACTGAACCGCAATTTGGAGTCAACGCGGTGCCACTGACCGGCGAGGCGTACAGCGGCTCCCGGCAATTCTACTTTATGGCCAACGTAACGGCCTCACCATGGATTGCCAGTTTCAGCGATCGGCAAGGGACCCGGGACGAACCGAGCCGGCACTTTGCACCAATACAGTACAGAAGGATGGCGCAGTCGACATCCCGTATCATATGCAGGCCATCTCCGAGACTGAATCCCGGAAAAACCGGATACGGCCTTCATACTGTGTAGGGCTAGGCAAACTGTGTCTGGCACCTGTTTCGGGGTTTCCGGCACAACTGCCAACCCTACCGTGGTACGTGCCAAGGCAGCTACAGGTCTTCAGTTGCAGCAAGGTCCTTATCCGGCAGCCTGGAAGCGGGCCAGACGCGCCTGAAACAGCGCATTCTCCAGCACGTCCCGGTTGACTACCGCCGCCGGGATTTGGCCCGTCAGCACCGAGAGCACATTGCGGGCCGCATCTTCTCCGTTGCGCTGGTACAGCTCGTCGGTCCAGGCCAGGGTATGCGGCGCCAGGATGACGTTGTCCATACCGGTGAGCGGATTGTCCACCGGCAGGGGTTCCGGCACCTGCACATCCAGACCTGCGCCGGCAATGATATTCTGCTGCAATGCCTCAATCAGGGCTGCCTGATCCACCACGGGGCCGCGGGCTGTGTTGATCAGGTAGGCTGTCGGTTTCATCTGGGCCAACCGCCGGGCATTGATCAGATGCCGCGTTTCCGCGTTCAGGGGACAGTTCAGGGAAACAAAATCCGACTCGGCCAGCACCTCGGCCAGCGACACCAGTTCCACGCCCAGCGCAGCAGCCACCGCCGGATCCCCGTAGGGGTCATGGGCCAGCATGCGGCCCAGCCGAAAAGGAGCCAGCAGCCGAAAGAGATCAGCGCCAATATTGCCCAGCCCCACCGATCCCACGGTTTTGTCCGTAAGCCCCACGGACCACGGCGTGTTGCGCTCCTCCCACCGGCCCGTGCGCACCACGCGGTCCTTGGCGAAAAGTTGCTTGCCCAAGGCCAGCATCAAAGTGAAAATGGCCTCCGCGACGGGTCTCCGCACTCCGTCCGGTGTTATGGTCAGCAGACAGCCCTGTGCGGTCAGGGAAGGCACATGCAGGGTGTCATAGCCCACCCCCCAGCGACCGATGGCGGCCACCTGGGTAGAAGCATCCAAGGCACCGGCCGGAAAGCGATAGCCCAGCAGTACGATGCCATCCAGTCCCTGGATGTCGGCCGGTTGGACATGCTGCTTGCCGTCGGCATCCTGGCCCGAAGCCTCGAAGTACCGGTAGTGGATATGGTCGGGAGCCTGCTGCAGCATCCGCTCAACGGGAGCCGTGACGTCCGGTCCCAAGGCATGGAAATCGGCCGATACGCCTATAACGAGTTCCATGATCGCTGTCTCCTGCTGGGCGGGCAAGCCATCTTCATTGTAGCCTGCACCTGGCCGGCGCGGCAGAGACGCAGCATAGGACCGGTTCGCGGATCGCCCCGGTTTGGGCTAATATCCAGCCCATCCTCCAGTGCTGCAAGGCACTGTCTCACACCTTCAGGAGCATCGGTCCTATGGGCATCAACAAGGCTGTGGATTTGCTGAAAATCGGCCAACCCGTCTTCTGCACGGGACAGAGCGGCACTCTGAATTACGAGGGTGGCCGGGCCATGGCCCGCACCTGGGCCGACATGATTCGCATCAACATGGAACATGGCATCTTCGACCTGGCAGGCCTGGACGGCTTTATGCAGGGTCTGCTGGAGGGCGGACCCACGCCTTCCGGCCATCTCACGCCGGCCGTAATGGTGGAGCTGCCGGTCCTGGGCCAAAGTGCGGAAGGGATCCGGGCCAACAGTTGGCAGTTCCAGCAGATTCTGGCCCGCGGTGTGCACGCCTTGCTGCTCTGCCATGCCGAAGACCCGGCCGCCGTAGCGGCCTACATCGAGAGTTGCCGTTATGGGTATCACAAACAGGGTGTGGGCACCGGGTTGAACACCGGGACCCGGGGCGCGGGGGCCCAGGCCGGCGCCGGGGCCCGCTGGGGTGTGTCCGGACCGGAATACATTGAGAAAGCGGACGTGTGGCCCCTCAACCCGGACGGCGCCTTGCTGCTGGGGGTCAAGATCGAGAATCAGACTGCCTTGGCCCACGCGGCCGCCACTGCCGCGGTTCCGGGCTTGGGGTTCGCCGAATGGGGCCCGGGCGACATGGGACTCTCCTTCGGCTACATTGACAATCACGACCCGCCCTACCCCACCGAAATGTGGGATGCCCGCAACCACATCAAAGAGGCGCTGCAGGCGCACAACGTGCCGTTCTTTGAGGGTCAATTCACAGCCGAGAATGCCTGCACGCGCTTTGACGAAGGAGTGCAGATCTTCGCATGCGGGGACGCACACGAAGCCATCGCCCAGACCGTGCGGGCCCACGCGGGCCGCGTCATGCCCGTGTAGGCGGCCGGCCGCCGCTTAGTCAGCCACTTCAGGCACAACCAGCTCCTGGCCTTCGGCCAGTTTGTCGCTGTCCACCAGACTGTTGGCTTCCTCCAGGGCCAGGAGGGACACCTGATACAGCTCGGCAATGGACAGGAGCGTCTCGCCGGCGCGCACGGTATGAATACGGAACCCTTCCGGGGTACGGGACACTACCCCCGGCACATAGATCTCCTGACCCAGCACCAGTTGGTCTGCATTCTTCAGATTGTTGACCTCGACCAGCGTGCTGAGGCGGACCTCGTACCGCAACGCAATGCTGGACAAGGTCTCCCCGGCCGCGACCGTGTGGATGAGTCCCTCTCCCCGCGCGGGTTCCGCGGTGGGCAATGCCAGCAAGGTGGCGCTCTGGGGCAACCGCAGGCTCTGTCCAATGCCCAGCTGATCGGGCGAAACCAAGTCATTGATCTGGGCTATCTCCAGGGGGTCCACGCCATACAGGGCAGCAATGTCGCTGAGGTTTTCCCCGGCCTGCACCAGATGATACAGAGCATTCGGATCTTCCGGCTCTTCGGTCGGTCGTGCTGCAGTCTCAGGGATGGCCAGCTGCTGTCCCACCGCAATGCGGTCCAGCACGATCGAAGGATTGGCCGCCTTGATTTCCTCCATGGTGAGGCCAAACTCCACGGCCAGGCCCAACACCGTATCGCCGGCCTGCACTACATAGAAGAACGTGTCACTGTCGGTGGCTTCCGTGGTCTGGGTCGGCGGCGGCGGGTCCACGACGGGAATCAGCAATTCGTCCCCGGGGACAAGCCGGTCGCTCTGCAGCTGCGGATTGAGCCGCCGCAGGATGTCCAGGGAGACATAATGGGCGGCGGCAATGCTCGCCAGGTTGTCCCCGGCCTGCACGATGTACGTGATGGGCGGCTGCGGATCCTCGGCCGGCTGACTGCTGCGGGTGGCTTCAGCCCGCTCGGTAGCAATGGCGGCGACATCGGCCGGGTCCAAGTCAACCGTCAGCCCGATCCCCTCCGCGCGATCCCGGGTGCAGCCTGCCGCCCACAACAGCACCAGCAGCACACCGCCCCCTATCCACAGTCTGAACACCAACGCAGACATTGCCTTGCTTCAAATGTAAAGCGATCGCAAACCCGGTAGGCTCCCTTGTGCCTCCGCGGGGCAGGTTTCAATATAGCACAGGCGGCAGCCCGGCTTCGCCCCCCCCCCCGCTACTCCAGCGAGATCTCGGTGTGGGGAATCGCGCGGGCCGCCAGACTGAGCAGTCCGGCCGTCACGCGCGCTACCTGGCGCATGGACTGGGCCACCGCGCTGTCGGGATGGGTCATCACAAAAGGTTCACCTGCATCGCTGCCCTGGCGAATGATCGGATCCAGTTCCACCCGTCCGATAAAATCCACCCCCAGTTCCTTGGCCGCCTGTTGCCCCCCTCCCTGGCCAAAGACGGCGCCGGACATGTTTTCCACCATGCCCAGGATCGGCACGTCCAGCTTTCGAAATGCGCCTACCCCGCGTTTGGCATCGCTGAGGGAGACCGCTTGCGGCATGGTCACGATCAGACCGCCGGTAATGGGAATGCTCTGGGCCAGCGTCAACTGCGCATCGCCCGTGCCGGGAGGCAGATCGACAATCAGGTAGTCCAGTGCGCCCCAATGCACGTCCGTCAGCATCTGGCGAATGGTGCCATGCAACATGGGACCACGCCAGGTGACGGCTTCGCCCTCCGGCATCAGAAAGCCCATCGACATGACTTTCACCCCGTAGGCCTCATGCGGCACCATCTTGCCGTTGCGCACCGACAGGGGCCCGGACAGGCCCATCATGATCGGCACGTTCGGGCCATAGACATCCGTGTCCATGATGCCTACTGTGGCCCCTTCCAGAGTCAGGCTCACGGCCAGATTGACGCTGAAGGTGGTCTTGCCCACGCCCCCCTTGCCGCTGCTGATCGCCAGCACGTTCCGGATGTCCAGGTTCAGCTTGTCAGAGATGCGGGTATCCCGCACCACCTTGCTGGTGAAGCGGACATTGACGGCCGTGACGCCCGGTACTTCCCTCTGCACCGTCTCGATGCAGTCGCATTCGATCTGGGCCTCCATGGGGCAGGCCGGCGTGGTCAATTCGATGGTAAACGAGACCGCTGTGCCGTCCACCTCAATGTTCTGCACCATATCCAGGGACACCAGATCCTGACGCAGTTCAGGTTCAATGACTTGCTGCAGAGCCCGCGTGATATCCGCGGTCGTAATGGCGGACGGAGTGGCAACGGACATGAAAGCACTACCTGTTCACAGAAGTTGGGGCAATGCCCCAATGGCTCATCATTAAGACACAATCCCTCTGAAGGGTCAAGAATAGGATCGTCTGGCCGGGGAGCCCCGGATTCCTCTCCCGGTGCGCGTTTTCCCTACAGACCCAACTCGGCCCCCATCACCTGGGCCGCCCGCTGACCGATCTCCACCGCATAATTGGTGCCCCGATCCCAAGGCCAGACCTGGCTCATGGTCGCCAGATACAATCCCGGCAAGGGAGTCCGCAGAGGCAAGCGCCTGGCCCCAAAGCCGCATACGGGAATGGGCTGGGCGTAGGCGGCACGGTGCAGCCACCACCCCAACACCTGCCCTGGTTCAAACTCCGGCACCATGCGCTGCAGGCCCGCCAGGAATTCCGCCGCCAGCGCCTGCGCATCCATCGTGAGGTATCGGTGGGTCTGCTCCACATAGGTACCCAGATAACAGAGATGTTGGCCACCATAATGCTTGCGGTCCACCATGGCCGTGTGTTCCACCAGGACCAGGAAAGGCAGATGCGCGTCCGCGGGTATGCTGAGCCAATACGTACCGTGGGTCAGGGATCGCTCCAAGGCCAAAGTCAGCACGGTGGCCCCCATGTATTGCTCTTCCCCTACCTGGTTGCTGAAGGATTTCGGCAGGTCGGGGCACAAGTGACAGAGCGCATGCGGGGAACCGGTGTAAAGCACTGCATCTGTGTTCCAGGTTCCCCTCTCGGCACGAATTTCCCAATCTTCCCCCTCACGGGCAAGTCCGGAAACACGGGTTCCCATATGGACCCCTGCACCCAGGGCACGATTCACGGCCAACAGACCATCGGCCCAGGCCTGGAAGCCCCCCTTAAAATAGATCAGTTGCGGAGTGCGCTTGATTATGCGGGCTGCAAACCAGGCCAGGGACACGTCCTGGTATGCCTGGCCGAATTTCGCCTCCAGCAGAGGCTGCCACAGGGCTTCGTAGGCCAGGTCGCCCATCCGGGAACGCAGCCAGACATCGGCGGTGATGGCATCAAAATCGCTCCAGGGCGGTCTGGGATGCCAGCGCAGATAGGCCAGGGTCAGGCCCATGCGGACTTTGTCCGGCAGCGACAGATGCGGAAATGCCAGCAGATTCCGGATGCTGTCCAGCCGGTAATTCTCACCCGCAAAACGATAGGAAGTGGCAGGCGCGTGCCTCTCCAGCAGATCTGCCAGCCCCACCTCCTTCGTAAGGTTCAGGATGTGGTCGTCATTGGTGAAGAGATGGTGATAAAACCGTTCCAGCGGCCAGTCCCACTCCGGTACCCCTCTGAAACCTGAGGCAAGACCGCCCACCGCTGCGGCTCCATCCATGATGAGGACCTCTGGCTTCGTGGAGAAGCGGGATTGCAGGTAGTAGGCCGCGGCCAGACCACCGGGACCAGCCCCGATAATAGCTATGCGCATGAAGTTGAGGCTGCCTGAAATACTGCGTCGGGAATTCCGAGAGCTGTAAGGGAAGACAAACCGCCCCGTACCACATCGCTGGTTTGGGTACCAGCCATGAAACGACTCGATGCCAGCCCTCCCTGCAGTCCATGGTGCTCGGACAGAACAGGTGCGGCCCCATGTCTCCGATGCCTGGATGGCTGCAGTCCATGGTGCTCGGACAGAACCCTGCCCTGTCCTGCAGACAGGGCCTGTCCCGGACCGGTCTTGTGTCCTCCGGCAATCGCTGCCGCCCGAGTCCCATACGAACGGCATTCCGTCTCCCAGGTGTGAACGCTCCTGGGCTCAACCCGACGCTCCCTCACATTCTCAATACAGAATTGCACAAGCGCCTCGGTGTACATTGAGACCATGGGGATCTTCATATACCAGTCCGGACGGTCCATAGTAGTTCAGTAGTCCATTCCGAAAGAATCCCGGGGTTGACTGCGGTGGATCAGTTCTTCTCACTACGCATCCAAGGGGACAAACTCTGCTGGCAGCACGCTATCCTGCTCATGCTTGCCTTCTGTCACTCTTGGGTCCACCAGATACCAGACCAGACTATAAGCCCTTGAAACGTCAAGGCAATCACCCCAGGCCCCTATTGCGCAAGGATATTGAGAATACACAGTCCGGCTTGATCTGCAGTCAGCCGATATGGACGGTATGGGCCAACCGGCAGACGGGGGACACAGGGGAGGATGGGCATTGCCTGATATGCAATTCGGGGGAAGATGTACTTGATGTCGTTCAGCTCCAGACCGCCATAGGCCTTGTCCACCAGAGGCGCGGCCTTTGCCTGTCAGGGTCCAGTGTCGAGCTGATACCCATACCCTGCCCGGACCAAGCTGGACTCCGGGCCGCACACACCAGCAGGGTTACAGCTTCGGGAATGCTTCGTGCAACCGGGACCACGGAATCAGCTGTCCATCCCCACGCGACTGGATACTGTCACCGCCGTAGATGACAAAGAGGTCGGACGGGCGGGACAACTCCACCAGATGGCGCCGCACTCGGCGGCCGCCCTGGAACAGGCTGGTCGCCGCTGTTTTGGCAGACTTGGCTTCAATCAGCGTCAAGCGGGATGGATGCTCAATCACAAGATCCACCTCGGCTCCTTCTCGATCACGGTAGAAAGTGCAACCGCGGGTTTCACCCTGGTTCAGACGATGTTTGACAATTTCCGACATCACCCAGGTCTCGAAAATCGCGCCGCGTAGCGGATGGGTGCGCAACTGCTCGGACGTCCGGATACCCAGCAGCCAGCACACCAGTCCGCTGTCGTAGAAATGCAGCTTGGGCATCTTGATCAGCCGCTTGCGCAGATTGGCGTGAAACGGTCGCAGGCGGAAAGCCAGGAAGCTCGCTTCCAGCAGGCCGAGCCATTTCCTGGCACTCGGTTGCGAGATGCCACAGTCACCGGCCAGTGCTGCATAGTTGAGCAGCTGCGCTGTACGACCGGCACACAACGCCACGAAATTTTGAAAGGTCACAAGATCACCGATGCGGCTGAGTGTGCGCACATCACGTTCAATGTAGGTGGTTACGTAGGGTTGGAACCACTCCGGCGGATCCAGACCGCGGTCGAATATGCGCGGATAACCACCGGCCAGCAGAGTCTCTTCCAAGCTCTGCGGGTGTCGTGCAAAGCGCACGACTTCACTGCGGGCCAGCGGCAACAGGTGCAAGATCGCCGTGCGGCCCGCCAGCGACTGCCTGATCGAAGGCAGCAAGGCAAAATTCCGGGAGCCCGTCAGCACCCAGCGTCCGGGTGCCGGATCGGCGTCGATGATGCCTTGCAGATAGGACAGCAGATCCGGAGCACGCTGCACTTCATCAATGATGGCGCCATCGGGGAATTGGGCCAGAAAGGCACGCGGGTCCTCGCGTGCAAAGGCCCGATGGTCCAACGCTTCCAGGTCCACATGCGGATGCTGGGGGAATGCGGCCCGGCACAAGGTAGATTTGCCGCTTTGGCGCGGTCCGGTGAGAGTAATCGCAGGAAACTTGCACGCGGCCCGCTTTAATCTGGGGGCCACATCACGGTCGATGATCACGGGAAAAGCATACAATAGAATTCCGCTAATTCAAATTGCAAATTTGAATTAGCGGAAAATACTGACGGCCACGCTGCTCACTGCCAGCGCGCGGGGCCATGTCAGTCGCTCCGGATTTCGTCTCGGCCTACGGGCCCGACGCAAGCTGCACGGGCAAGACAGGCGCGGGGCGATATCGGCGGAACCCAATTCGGGCCACGCCAGGGCGGTCCCTAATGCAAGGGGATTTCGGCTGCCGTATACATTTGGGCCGAGGCAAAGTAACCGGAATAGGCAGGCAATTTTTCCTTGATCCGCCGCAGCGACAACTCAAAGAGCTGTACCAGGTCTTCGTCCGAGCCCTTGAAGCAGCGTATCGTGCGGGCGCTGCAGATCTGGCAGCCCTGCAAGAATTTGTAGCTCTTGCTGTTGCAGGGCAAGCAGGCTCCCAAATCAATCATCATCAGGATGAACGCCAGACTGTCGGGATGCGCCTCGTCCACGGCTATGACGCGGTCCACGAGGCGCGTCCACACGGGCCCGCGCAGGTCCCGCAAGGACGGAATCAGTGAGTGAGGAAACAGCAGTTCGGCCGTCGGGTAATGCATCGGGTTTCTCCCCGTTTTGTCGGCGCGGCCGTGCACCCAGGACCGGCCTGCCCCAAACGAACATCTCACCTTGCGGCGAGCGGTAACCTGGCCCGCTCCGTCACGGCCGCCCCGTTTGCGCAAGGCCGCCGCGCAGACATCGTCCCCCACGGGAAAACAGCTGCATTATGGAAACAAACCGCCCGTGGCCGGACGGTTGCGGACACTAGAGCGAGAGGACCTCGCCCGGTTGCATAATTGCGCAGGCAATGCCTTCCGGTTGCAGCAGGTCGGCAAACTTCTGCGGATCCTGTCGGATGACCGGCATGGTATTGTAGTGGATGGGCACCACTTTCTCGGCATTCACAAACTGGGCGGCGACCGCGGCATCCCGCGGTCCCATGGTGAAATTGTCCCCAATGGGCAGCAACGCCAGATCAATGCTCTTTTCTTCCCCGATCATCCGCATGTCATAGGTCAGACCGGTATCACCCGCGTGGTACAGCCGTTTGCCGTCCCGGAAGTTGAAGAGCAGGCCGGCGGCAATGCCGCCGTCACTGCCATCGGGCAACTGGCTGCCATGGATGGCGATGGCCAGTTTCAAATGACCAAAGGAAAACAGGAATTCCCCCCCGACATGCATGGCATGGGTGTCATATGCATCACCCAGCCAGGTGCAGATTTCGTAATTGGCAATGACTTTGGCCCCCGTGGCCTGCGCCAGTTCCTTCAGATGGGCCGTGTGATCATTGTGACCGTGCGTTACGGCAATGAAATCGGCTTGCAGATCTTCCACGCGGGTGTTGCAGACCGGATTGTCCGGGGCCAGAAAAGGATCAATGACGATCTGATCCCCCCCGGCATTGATGTGAAAGGTGGCATGTCCCAGGAATGTGACGTCAATTTTCATGTCTGCTCCAGTTCTGGATCTCCGGGTCCCGGTAGCCGATGGCCAGCAGGACGGGCGGTGCGGTGCGGATGGGAGGCGGCCCCTGCCACAGGTGCCGCGGTCTCTTCCCGCATCCGCTGCCGTACTTCGGATTCTTCCTCCCTTTCTTCGGGATCCGCGTATGCAAAGAGGTACACGACCACGCACAGGGCTACTGCAAAGATGATACCACTCAGAAGATGGCCCATGACATGAGCATGGCGCTTGTGGCACAGGGGGAGACGGAGACCCGGCCGATCACCACAATCACAATCCTGACCTCCTCCCAGGGCCGATCTGTTGGGCAGGACAAACCAAACTGCCGCCAGATCAGCGCACTGGCTACGCGCGCTGGGCGGCCCGGGCGCGGGCCTTCTCCATAGCCTTGGCTTTCAACTCCTCCGCCCGCGTGGACGCCGCGGGCGGGCGGGCGGCAGCCGGTTTGCGGCCTGCCTGCTTGGCGGCCTTTTGCGCGGCCTTGGCCTTCTCTTCGGCCCGCTTCTGGGCCAAGGCCGCCTGTTCCTGGGCATATTGGTCCGGCCACAGGGCCGCGTAGTACTCCAACGGCACCGTCAATTCGGATATGTCGTAGACCAGGTGCGGATGGCGCTCATACGCGGCCAGTTCAAAGTCGTGGTCCATTTTGATGGCATCAAAGGGACAGAACTCCACACAGTAGTTGCAGCTCATGCAGATCGTGGCATCAATGAAGAAGTCCTGCGGACGCGTGACCGGTTTGCCCCGCTCGTCGGTGGCCCGGGTAATCCAGATGCACTGCGGGGGACAGACCTTGGCGCAGATGCCGCAGGCCGTGCAGCGTTCCTCGTCAATCTCCGAATCCCATATCAGCATGGGAATGTACCGGAACCGCTCCGGCAGCTGGCGTCGTTCCTCGGGATACTGGATGGTCAGCAGCCCTTCCTGTTCCACCGGCTGCTCCATGATGCGCAAGGTGTTGCTCTGTTTGACGCTGCTTTGATAGCGGCTGGGGGTCTCCTGCATGTCATCGGCATAGGTCTCGGCCAAATGCTTGAAGGTTACGCCCAGACCCTTGAGTAGACCGGTACCAAACATCTTTCAGCCTCCTTGCTGGACGGACCTGCCGCCGCTAACGATCCACTTCTCCGAGCACAATATCGATCGCGCCCAGAATCACGATGGCGTCCGCTACCTTGTAGCCTACGGTCATGGGGGCCAGCGCATTCAGGTTGATGTAACTGGGGGCGCGTATGTGGTAGCGATAGGGATTCGGTTTCCCGTCGCTGACCAGGTAAAACCCCAATTCTCCCTTGGGGGCTTCAATCCGGCTATAGACCTCGCCCTCCGGTGGCCGGAACACGTATCCGCCTTTGCCGCCCAGGATGTCCCCCGCGGGCAGATCGCGCAGGGCCTGTTTCAGAATCTTGACGCTCTCCCGGGCTTCAAGGATCCGAATGTAGTAGCGATCGAAAACATCACTGTGCGGCAGCGTGGGAATGTCAAAATCGAAGCGGTCGTAGATGCCGTAGGGTTCGGCGCGGCGGATATCGTACGGCACGCCGGCCGCCCGCATCATGGGCCCGCTTACGCTCAGTGCCAGCAGATGTCTGGCACTGAGGTATCCCACCCCGCGGCCACGGGCCCGGAGAATCTCGTTGTCCGTCAGCATCCGGTCCAGCTGATTGAGCACGCGGGGCAGTCGTTGGTCCACCACATATTGGGCCTGTTCCAGCCACCCCGGGGGCAAATCCCGATGAACGCCGCCGAAACGCATGTAGTTGCACATCATGCGGGCGCCACTGACGGCTTCAAAGAGGTCGAGAATCATCTCCCGTTCCTCAATGGCATACAGAGCCGGGGTCTGCAGGGCTCCCAGGTCGTTGAGAATAAAACCCACGGACCACAGGTGATTCACGATCCGGGTCAGTTCCGCCATGATCACGCGCAGGTATTCGGCCCGTTCCGGCACCTCCAATCCCAACAGCTTCTCGACGGCGAGGGCATAGGCCCAGTTGTTGCTCATCGAGTTGAGGTAGTCCAGCCGGTCCGTAAACGGCATGTTCATCAGCCAGGTATTGCGCTCGCCAATCTTCTCGTGATTGCGATGCAGGTAGCCCATGTCGGGCTCCAGGGCTGTAATGGTCTCGCCTTCGATGCGCACCACCATGCGAAACACGCCGTGGGTACTGGGATGATGCGGACCCAGGTTGACGACCACGCTTTCCGTGGCCATGTGATCCGCATCCGAGCCATTCATGGCCCGCGGTGCCTGACTCACCGGCACGTAGGACACCGGCGCGTGCCAGTCTGCCGGATCCCAGTTCTCCGGATAACGCGTATTCTTGCCCCAAGGCACCTTGTCCTCGCCGCGGGCGAAATCCGCCCGGGGGTGCCGACTCTTGAAGGGCTTCTGGGCTTCTTCGTAGTACGCCTCGTGCCAATCCTTGCGCATGGGGTGGCCGGCAAAACCTTCCCAGAGCAGAATGCGCCGCAGGTTGGGATGTCCCGTGAACTGAATGCCATACAGGTCCCAGACTTCCCGCTCCTGCAGGTTAGCCCCGGGATAGATGTCTGTCACCGAAGGCACTGCGCCCTCGCCTGGCACGGGCACATGCAACGTCAAGGCGCCCCCACCGCGGGCCGTCGCATAGAGGTGATACACCACATCAAAACGCGGTGCCTCCGGGTCCCGGGTCTTGCCCTGGTAGGACAGGTAATCGGTACAGGTGACGCTGGAAAGAAAGTCGAAGCCGTCCTGATCCCGCAAGTGGGTCAGGGTTTCCCGCAACCGCTCGGCCGGCACCTGCAAGATGCCTGGCACCGAGTCTGACGCCACGGACAAAGTATGCGTTGCTGCGGGTGTGACCAGAGGGACGGCCATGGCAGTGGGGAATACCGCGGACAGGGAATGACAGATCAGCCCGCGAGCCGGGCGGCGGCTCGCCGCTTGGCTTCCTCGATGTTGGCAATCGCCCCGGGCTGCAGGTTGCGCAGTCCAGCGGGAATGCCGCTCGCCTCGGCACTGCTTTCCTCGCCGGTTTCGGCGCTGTAGCCCGCCATGGTCACGCTGCGCACCAGCTCTGCCTGGCGGGGATCAAAAATATCCGGCCCCAACTGTGGTACCGGCACGTAATGGGACACGCCGCGCTGATACCAGTCGGCGGTCAGGATGCTTTGCACATCCACTTTTTCATGCAGCTTCATCAGACCGAAGATCAGGGCTTCAGGAGTGGGCGGGCAGCCCGGCACATAGACATCCACCGGAATGTACTTGTCAATGCCGCTGACCACATTGTAGCCTTCCTTGAAGGGCCCGCCGCCGGTGGCACAGGCCCCCATGCTGAGTACATAACGGGGTTCCGCCATCTGATTGTAGATCCGGACAATGGCCGGCACCATCTTCTTCGTGACGGTCCCCGACACAATCATCAGGTCGCTCTGGCGCGGGCTGGGCCGCATGACTTCCATGCCGAAACGGGACAAATCATACCGGCTGGCCGCCGTGGCGATCATCTCGATGGCGCAACAGGCCAGCCCAAAGAGGAGCGGCCACATGCTGGATTTGCGGCTCCAGTTGTAGATTTTGTCCAGGGTCGTGACCAGAACGTTGTTCTGCAAATCGCCCGGCACGCCAATCGAGTCGTGCAGATACCCTTGCAGCTGCTCGGTCTTGAGCTGTACCAGATCGGGAGGAACCGCGGCCATACGAATTCGGACTAGCCGAGCGTGGGTGACATATCCATTTCCACTGTGTATGTTACCCCAGTCAAGGACGCTGATTCAAGATTTTCACCCTTAAGGGCGGGGCACAGCGCAGTTTGGCTTGAGAGCAGCCGGACAGCACGTCCTGATTATGCCGCCGAGGATCGGGCATACTGCACTCCCGTGGCCGGAAGGCACACGGGATCGCCCGGAGGGCAGTTCCACAGGCAGACTCAGTGCAACAAGTCAATCAGGAAAGGAGTGGCGCCAAGATCAGGCCCACCCCAAAACCAGAAAAGACCGGACACACGGCCATGCAGTTTAGCTGGGCGACGGTCTTTCCCAGCCGAGTGACGGTTGCATCCGGCACCGAATATCCCACTGCGCATCTCGTCACGCAGCGTTTCCCGATCGGCCTTGGGGACTACCTGAGCCCGGTCCGTGCTGGCGGCGACAACCTTCGCCTGGTTCTCGTCCACGCTGTTCCGGTCCTCATCAAGTACAACAGTACAGACAAGACATGAGGGACATCTGCCTGGCGGCCGCCTTCCCCGGGGAACGGCCACCCACATCCCGCCTCTATACCCCCTGCCTGCCGTACGTCATCCTGGCTGGATCAACTCCCAGAACATATCCCAAGCGCGTTCTTGCATCCGGTGGCTGCAGTCGCCACGGACGTTCAGCGCTTGGATTCAGGAGATGCCATCTCCCGCCTGCGCCCTCGACATTCTGAAGATATCGAGGTATTGCAGCAGCAGACGCAGGCTCCGATGCAGCCCGCGGCGAGTTGCTGGTCGAGGATGACACAACCCCAGACAAACCGTACACCCAAATGATCAAGTAGCCAATCCTGGCACGGGAACACCATACCGGATGCTTTCGGAGCATGGACAATGCAGAACCCTTGGTCCCAGTGGATGTAGACCGAGGAATGTCCCGATCGCGTATGTCTTCCGGTGCTACCACAAGTCCGATGCCGGCAAGAACCGGCATGACAGCTGGCGGAAATGCGTACAGCACCCCAAGAGCCTGGTGTACAGCCGCACCATGGGCCGCCCTGTAACCGCGCAAGTCTCAAGTATTCTTGATCGTACATGCCGCAAGCCGGTGAGGTGAGCAGAGGACTGGTGGATACCCTGACCCAGCGCGGAGAATTTTTGTGCTCACCCCTGCCACATCGTTGCGGGGGGACAGAAACGGCAATCCGACCTGTCCGATTCGGAAGGCACGGAATATCCATGCACCCGTCAAGTACAGAACCAAGGAGAAACAGCTTGTCCACAGACCGCAGAATGGATGAAGTGAAACCACACATCTTGCTAACTGGACTGGGCACCAGCGCCAGATCTGTTACCTACAGTTACCAGGGTGCCTCTGTGGAGGCACGACTGGCCCCCGTGGCCCTGTTTCATTGCCTGGCACAGCGAAACCAGCAACCCACGGAAATCGTGGCGCTCTGCACGAAGGAGGCCCAAACCTCGACCTTTGCGTATCTTGCACAGGATTTGGCAGGAGAGTGTCCTGTCAGATCAGTGTCGATTCCGGCTGAGGATGATCCCGAGGCTCCAAGCAAAATCCTTGAGATCATGGCCAAGGAAGTGCCCAAGGCTGGCAGTCTGTCCGTGGAATTCACGCAAGGACCCCGCTCCTTTTCCCTCCTGATATTGATCGGGGCCATGCAGCTTGTGGCGTTGCGGGATAGGCTGGAGCTGCGAAATGTGTACTATGCCTCTCAAAACGGGCCCATCAGCGACTTGGGCATCGTGTTGGAGCTGTCCAAATGGATTCGTGCAGCCAATTCCCTCACGGAAACAGGCTCTGCCCTCCAGGTGGCCCGCATGTTGGACCAGGACAACACCCGCCCGGGACGATCTGACCAAAACCGGCAGCGCCTGGTGACGGAACTGGAGAACATCTCACGGGCCTTTGCCGATGGCCTCCCTCTCGAATTGGGGCAGGAGGTGGGCGGCTTTCTTCGTACGCGATTGAAATCGCTCAGAAAGCACATTGTCAACAGGCATAATTGGCCCCATGTTCTGAGCCATGAATTGGTTGACAAGTTGCAGGACTCACTGCAACCCTTCGCAGCACAGCATGACATCCCCAAAAAGGATATTGAATTGACCCGGACTGAACTGCAGCGGCAGGCGGATCTGATCGACCGCCTGTATGAGGTCGGCCACTTGGCCGCCGCCTTTGGCTTGATGCGCGAGTGGGTCGTCAGTTGGGCCATGTGGAACAGTTCTGAACACGGCAAGTTGTGCGATCCCGACCGGCGCAAAAAGGCGGAAAGGCAGCTTGGCCTGATAGCCAAGTTGCGCGACGAGGGACAAGCTGACACGTACCTGACGCCATCGCAACGAGACGTGGCAGAGTTCTGGAAACAGCTGCGGGACGTGCGCAACCTGGCTCACCATCATGGTATGGGAGGGGAAGGCATGTTTGACAGGAAGCTGGAGAGTGTAAAGGATCGCGTCTTTCAGCTGTGGAGTGACAGGATGCGCTGTATGCCCACCATTGATCTCAAACCGGGAACGGACACGAAGTACCGGAAACTGATCGTCTCACCCTTGGGCCACAGTCCCGGTGTACTGTTCAGCGCCATACGGACCATACGGAACTGTGCTCCTGCGGACACCCGCAACGACATGTGCGCAGTCATAGCCTCGGAGCAGACCCGCGGAGAAGCTCGGGAAGCCTTGGCGCAAGCCGGTTTTGAAGGAGAAGTCTGCATTCTGGAGTTCCAGGACGCTTTCGCGGGAGTCCGCGAAATACAGGGAATGCTGGCCCAGACCAGGACACTGGTCCTGGAGGCTGAAGACACACATGTGAACATTACAGGCGGCACTACCCTGATGGGACTGTTGGCCGAAAAAATCGCCATACAGGCCAGAGACTACCAGCGTCTTGGATCGCGCTTCATGTTGATAGATCAGAGGCCGCCGGAGGAGCAGCGCGCGGCTCCCTACGAGATGGGGCAGAAATTCGTGCTGGACTGAAATCCGCAGGCGAACCCCCAGATTGTCTGCAACCGCGACGCAGTCCGCGCTGTGGGCAGTCCGGATGCGCGATCAGTGACTGCCTTTCGGGCTTGCCGGGACATCCGGTCCTGGACAACCGCACATTTCTCCGGATCGAAGCTTGTGTCCTTGCCTGCATGGAGGTAAGAACCCAACACCGGCAGCAGCCAGAAATTCTGCAGGGATCCCTGACAGACCACCTTCCCCACGAGACCCCTTGTTCGATGTGCTGCTGCTGGCGTGACGAGTATCTTCGCCCGTTGTATACCATCGGGTCGCGTCCTGATCGATAAGGGCACGAAAATCCCGCTTCAGCTCACGTCTGCCGTGGCAGTGCCAGGGGTACCTTCGCTCCTCACCAACGCTAGGGAAAGGCACACCATGTTCGCATGGGGTCTTGCAGCCTGAGCTCAAACCTTCAACCGGTCGGTTTGTCCCAAATTCCTCCCTGCACTTGGGCGCGGCCATTGCATGGGAAATCCGGGGATCGGGGCGCTGCAACCCAACCTGAACGGCACTGACCAGCAGCAGTGCGTATCCGATCGATCCCGGAACATGCCAGCGAGCTGGCACAGAAGGCAACTCCGGGGTTGGGAAGAGCGCACCATTTCTTGCGCGTCTGTCCTTGAACCGCTGCTCCGGCGATCGTCCATACCTTACTCGCGGCATACAATAGCACAAAAGAGCAACTGTGGTATCCTGCAGCCCATGCGGTGGCGCGCGGTCCATCCGCAGTGCTTGCGAGGCACGGGCTGCCGTGATCCGAGGAGATGCATTGCAGTGGGTGCTCGCCCCACACGGAAACAGACAGTACCCGGTCCGAGCAGGAAGACAGAAGTTTCGGAACATCCCCATGACATTTCCCAGGGACGATGCGCTGTGGGCATGGCGGGCGTAGACGTAGCCCTGGAGACAGCCGACGTGGTGCTGCTGACCGACAATCTGCATCAGTGGCCTTTCCTGATCCGGCTGGCCCGCAAGGCCGACCGCATTCTGTCCCGGCATCTTCATTTCAGTAGCCATCATGGTGTTTCGGGTGGCGTGGGTATTCGTGGGCTGGTTCGCGCCAGTGCGGCTCACATCGCCCATGCCGCTGGCTGTGATGGGCCATGAAGGCAGTACGGTGCTGGTAGTCTGCAACGGCTTGTGCCTGCTGACCGTGTCGGCCACGCGGTGTGGCGCCCCCCAGCTCGGGCAATGGCCTATTCGCTGAACGATCCGTACCGCGGGCTGCGTATGCTCCTGCGTGTCGATGGCGTCCTGGTGGGCCTCGTCTGGGGCGGATTGCTGCTGGTTGCCCCGCAGACCTTGCAGCTCCTGTGGATAGGCTCCGAGACAGGTAGCCTGTGGGTTTGGCGCATGGGCGGGGCCGGTCTGGTGGCTATGGGACTGGTCTTTTTGGAGCTCTCCTGGCGGCCCGCCATATCGCGTCTGTCCTCCCTGACGGTGATGCTGGTCAACGGCGTCATGGGCGGAGTGCTGTTTCAGGCGTATGTATCCGGTGCCATCGTGCCGCCCCAGATCGAGGGCAAGTTGCTGTTGCTGGGCCTCTTCCTCTGCAATCTGATCTGCGTGATTCTGCCCTGGGGATACCTGGGGGAAGATCTGTTGCCCTGATGTGATGACCTACAGCGGGGTCACAAAAGGCGCCGTGGGATCTTCCGTACGGCCATAGGAATGCCAGATCCTGTATCCCAGCAGGCTTTTGAGATGGTCATCGGCCTGGGCCAGCACCCCGGGTTTCACGCCGACAAAATAATTCTCCTGCGGTCGGAATTGCGGGCCACAAAAGGTGGTGATGACAGTCAGGCGGTCGTGGGGCGTAACATTGGCCCCCGTACCATGCCAGATGCGTCCATCGATCACCAGCACGGTACCGGCCTTGCCCTCCACGGAGACGACTTCTCCGGGCACATCATCGGATGCCCGGGGCTGGCGGCCCGACAGATGGCTGCCGGGCCGCACCCGGGTACTGCCGGTATCTGCATTGAAGTCCCGCAGGTACCAGAGCACGTTGACGCAGGCACAGGGTGCCACCGCGGGGGGCTCCACGTCAGGCGGGCGCGGAGTTTCCTGCCGCGTGATGCTGCCGATGGGCAGAGGATTGGGAGCCTGGACAATGGGTGCCGGCATCCACCACTGGTCGGTGTGCAAGGGCATTTTGACACCGCCCTGCTTGGCGATGTTGGCTCCGTGGCTGGACAGCAGAAAATGCTCGCCCAGCAGCAATTCCACCAGGGCCAGCACGCGTTCGTTATAGAGCAGCTCCACAAAAGGCTGGCCTTTGTTGATGATCATCCAGATGCGCTGATTCACGCCACCGGCGGCAGCGCGGAATTTGTCCCGGGGTGTCAGGCCTTCCTGGGCCGTGAAGTCTCCCCATTGCTGCTGCGGGCCGCCATCTTCAAAGGCCAGTCCGGCTTCCTGTTCCCGCCGCGCCAGATCCTGCAGCGCTTGGGCCAGGACTTTCACGTCTGCGGCGGGGATGGCATCGGCCAGCAACGCGAAGCCCCACTGCTGGATATCCTGTACGGACTGCGCCATGTCCGTCGTGGGCTTTGGCCATACGGCATTCTGGGGTATCACGGGCAAATTCCTCCATCCTTCCTATTGCTTCCGGTATGGCTTGTCCTGACCCGAGACGGTATCGACCTGACCGAAAATGTCATCCAGCCGAGCCTTCGCTGCCGGCGGCAGCGGTGGTTGCAGGATGCACGCCACGTTCTGACGCAAGTGTTCCAGATTGCCCGTGCCAGACAGCACCACGTCGATGCCGGGCTCCTGGCGGCAATAGCGGTACGCCGCCTCGGTCGCGGAAGCGGCGTATCCCTCCGCCATCAGAAAGCCCAGCGGATCGGCCACATCCACTTTGCGACCGTCCACTTCCCCCGACGCCACCAGCTCCCCCACAATCCGGGACAGTACCGCGGGCTGACTGAAGGCCTGGCGCACCGCAAACATGCAGGTGACGCCCACGTTGTACTGCAGACACAGGGGCAACAGGGCACGGCGGGCACTGGGGTTGAGAATATTGAAGCCGATCATCAGGACATCGACCAGTTCCGGACCTTCCTGCATCACTCGCAACAGCACCTCGTGACGGGTGTCCGAGTTGAAGTGTTCCGAGATGCCCGCGCTGCGTATCACACCTTCCCGTTTCAAATCCTGCAAGCCGGGCAGAATGACATGCAAGGCGTGATCCACATGCTCGGCATAGAGCGCGTGGATGTAGTACACATCCAGATAGTCCAGCCCCATGGTTTCCAGGGATCCGTAGACCGCCGCCTTGAATTCCGCCAGCGGCCGCGGCTGCATGTCCTTTTGGCAGGAGGCTTTGGAACACAGCACCAGGTCCGCCCGCGTCATATCGGTGTTCCGGTCGGCCAGCGCCTTCCCGACAATGCCTTCGCTCCCGTACCCTTGGGCCGTGTCGATCACGTTGACGCCCAACCGCAGGGCCTCCTGCACCACGGCCGCGGCCTTTTCTGCCGTATGGCCATAACTGAGACCCACCCGGCTGGGGCCGCCAGTACCCAGTCCCATGACACTGGCCCGGGCATGCGCCCGCCCCAAAGTCGCAAATTCCATCAGCTTGGCTGCCTCACACCCACAGTTTCGGTTGCTCCGCTGTCCGTAGACTCTTTCATTGTAGCGGGTGCGGGTCTGTCGGCCGGTTTGGCCGGGGTTCGAAACGGATTTGGATGAACAGTAAGATTTTTACACAACGGGAGTCTCGGCAGACCTATACTTTGCCTGCAGTCTCCTTCCTGCTGCCCGGGCAGGAGCGGGGCGATGCAAATTCCCTGCTCGCCCCGTTTCCTCCCGGGGCTGCCGGACCGGAGCCCGCGTCCCTCCCGGGGCGCAGCTCCGAGTCCGGCATTTCTCTGGTCCTGACCGGTCTCGGCTAGAATCAGGCCACAGGCTGCTCGGCCGCCGGGGACGGAATCTCCCGGTTTGCTCATTCACCCCACGGCATACCATGAACAAGCCACTGCGTGCTGCTGTCTTTGGACATACGGGCCGGGGCGACTACGGCCATGGCCACGATCTGTCGCTGCAACTGCACCCGCAGGTGGAAATGGTCGGCGTGGCGGATCCGGATCCGGCCGGGGCGGCAAAAGCGGTGCAGCACGTGGGCGGCACGCCGTATGTCGACTACAACCGGCTGCTGGCGGCGGAACAACCGGATCTGGTGTGCATCGCGCAGCGGGAAGTGGACTTGCACGCCCGGCAGATCGAGGCCTGCACGCGATACGGGGTCAAGGGCATTCTGTGCGAGAAGCCCCTGGTCGCGACCCTGGCCGAAGCGGACAGAGTGTTGCAGCTGTGCGCAGAGGCCGGCACACATGTGGTGGTGGCCCATCGCAAGGCCAGTGGCTATGAACTCCACGCCCGGGACATGGTGCGCCGCGGGGTGATTGGCACAATCCGGGAACTGCGCGGCCGGGGCAAAGGCGACCATCGGGCCGGTGGTCAGGATCTGGCCGTGCTGGGTCCCCACATCCTGGACAGTATGCGATGGCTTGTCGGGGCCGATCCCCTGTGGGCAACAGGGCAGGTCACGATTCAGGGCAGACCGGTCACAATTGCCGACGCCTTTGGCGGCCAGGAAGGCGTCGGCCTGACCGCGGGCGACCGCTTGACGGGACTGTTCATGTTTCCGGGTGGTATTCCCGCCACATTCACTTCGTACACGGTGGAAGCCACAGGGCACGATCATGGGGACTGGTTCGGTTTCGAGGTATACGGTACCCAGGGAGCCCTAAGCGTCCGCAGCTCCCCCGGCGGAGTGCTGTACCACTGCGCCCACGGCATGGCCGTACCGGGTACCCACTGCACCTGGGAGCGCATTTATCTGCCCGACTGGGAAGAGGACGAGACGGGCCGCCCACGGTCGGCCCAGGCCAGGATGCTGCAGAGCAACCGGATCATGGTGGACGAACTGGTGGCCACTGTCATGACAGGCCAGCCCATCACCCGCGCCTGTACCGGTGAGGATGCCCGCTGGGCCCTGGAGATGGGCATGGCCATCCATGAATCCCATCTGACGGGGACCCGCGTGACCCTGCCGTTGCAACAGCGCCAGAATCCCTATGCTGTGCGGCATGCCACGGCCTGAGTACGCACCATAGCAGCTGTCAGGGCCCTGGACACAGCCAAGGTCGTGGGCCGTGCTACACTGCTGCTCCGGGCCGCACGGCGGCTCTCCGTCCTCGGCCGCCATTGAGACACAGGCAGCTTTACATGATGCTGTTGGATCGCTTGCAGAAAGTGGAAACCCGGTACCAGGCACTCTCGGCCCAGATGGCCGATCCGGCCATAGCGTCCGACTACGGGCAAATGGCCCGACTGGCCCAGGAGCAGAGCGGTCTGGAACCGATCATCACCCATTACCGGACCTACCGCGATATCATGACGCAAATGGCCGAGAACCGGGACATCGCGGCGGCTGGAGAGGACCCGGAGCTGACGGAACTGGCACAGGCCGAAAATCGGGAGCTGCAGACCAGGGCCGACCAGCTGGAAGAGGCGCTGAAAGTCCTGCTGCTGCCCCGGGACCCGCAAGACGAAAAGGATGTGATCGTGGAAATCCGGGCCGGGGCCGGGGGCGACGAAGCCGCGCTCTTTTGTGCCGACCTGTATCGCATGTACTCGCGCTGGGCGGAAGACCACCGCTGCAAACAGGAAGTGTTGAGCCTCAGCGCCAATGGTCTGGGGGGGATCAAGGAAGTGATCTTCGCCGTCAAGGGCAAACAAATCTATTCCCGGCTGAAATACGAATCCGGAGTGCACCGCGTCCAACGGGTGCCGGAGACCGAAAGCCAGGGTCGCATTCATACCAGCACCGCCACGGTCGCCATCCTGCCTGAAGCCGACGAGGTCGAAATCGAGGTGGCGCCGCAGGACATCCGCATCGACATCATGCGCAGCAGCGGTCCGGGCGGCCAGAGCGTCAACACTACGGACTCGGCGGTGCGGATCACACATCTGCCTACCGGTCTGGTAGTCAGCTGCCAGGACGAGAAAAGCCAACTGCAAAATCGCCTCAAGGCCATGCGGATTCTGCGGACCCGGCTCTTTGACCTGGAGACCCAGCGCCAGCGGGATGCCCTGGGGGCCTCTCGGCGCAGCCAGGTGGGCTCCGGCGACCGCAGCGAAAAAATCCGCACGTACAATTTCCCGCAGGGCCGGGTCACGGACCATCGCATCAACCTGACGCAGTATCAGCTGGCCGATGTCATGGACGGCAGGATTGGCGATTTCATCCATGGCCTGACGACAGCGGAGCAGGCCGCCCAACTGGCCGCACTCGGCGCGTGAGCTGCCTGCCGACCGCGCCGCGGCCTACCGTGCGGCACTGCCAGCAAGCGGGGGCGGTGCGTCTCGGACAGCATAGTGTGGAGACGCCGGCCCTGGACAGCGCCCTGCTGCTGGCGCATGCCTTGGGCCAGCAGCGCAGCTGGTTGTACGCCCATCCCGAGTACCTGCTGTCCGACCGTGAGGCCGCCTTGTGGCGGTCCTGTCTGGCCCAGCGACAGGCCCGGCGCCCGCTGGCCTATATTGTAGGCCGCAAGGAGTTCATGGGGCTGGAGTTCCGGGTAGACGAAAGAGTCCTCATTCCACGGCCCGAGACCGAGCTGGCTGTGGAGCTGGCACAGGACTGGTTGCAACACCATTCCGCCACCAGGATCGCCGATGTGGGCACGGGCAGCGGTTGTATCGCCCTGGCCATCGCCCATCGGTATCCCGAGCTGCAGGTCTATGCGCTGGAGGTCAGTGCCGCGGCCTTGCAAGTGGCCCGGTGCAATGCCCGCCGCCTCGGGGTCCAGGACCGGGTCCGCTTCCGTCAGGGGGACCTGCTGGCGCCCTTGCCGGCACCGGTCTGCCTGATACTGGCCAACTTGCCCTATGTTACGGCGGCGGAGCATGCACGCCTGGCCCCGGAAATCCGGGAGTACGAACCGCCCTCCGCCCTGATCAGCGGACAGGCGGGCCTGGACCACCTGCAGCGTCTGGTGGCGCAGCTGGATCGGGGCTTGCGGGAGGGCGGCAGTGTCATTCTGGAATGCAGCGCCCCGGCCGCGCGGACCGTGCAGGACTTGCTGGTCCGGACTGACCGTTTCGACACAGTGCAGGTGCATGCAGATCTGGCCGGACGGGATCGCTGCGTATTTGGGCAGGGCTATCGTCCCCAGCCGGCAGAAGTCAGGAACGACGGTTTTGCCAGGCGGCATAGGCCAGCACACCCACAAAAAGGGCGGCCTGCAGCAGAATGATGGATGCGCCCGACGCGATGTCTGCATAATAGCTCAGGTAAATGCCCGCGGCGCCGGACAGCGCGCCAATCAACACCGAGAGCATCATCATGCGTCCAAAATGGGCGGTCAGCAGACGGGCAATCGTGGCCGGAATGACGAGCACCGCGGAGATCAGGGTGACCCCCAGCACCTGCATGGAGGTGATGATGACACCGGCCAGCAGAAAGGCAAAGAGCACGTTCAGACCGCGGACAGGCACACCGTACACCTGTGCCACCTCGTAGTCGAAGGTATAAAAGAGCAGGGCCTTGTAAAAGAACACGATGATGACGGCCACGCCGCAAAACACTGCGCTTACCATCCACAGGTCTACCGCGGCCACGCCCAGAATGTTGCCAAAGAGCATGGCTTCAATGGAAGGCGTATAGGTCCGCAGACGGCTGATCAGGGCCACCCCGAAGGCGAAGCTGGCCGTCGTGACAATGCCAATCGCGGCATCCGCCTTGATCTCGGGCCGCCGCGCCAGGCCGTTGATGAGCAGGGCGGACACCACCCCCCACAGGCCCGCGCCCACGTAGAAATTCCAGCGGGCCATGAACGCCACGACGGCCCCGCCGAACACCGCGTGGGCCAGACCATGGCCGATATAGCTCATGCCCTGCAGCACAATGTAGACCCCGATTGCCCCGCACATGGCCCCCACCAGCAGGGCCATAAGCAGGCCGCGGCGAAAGAAAAGAAATTCCAGCGGTTCCAGCAACATGCGCGACAACCGATCGGGCGCTCAATGGGCATCGGGCGTGTGGCCCGCCACAGGTTGCGGAATGACGTCTGCCAAGGTATGGGCATGGAGGGATTCGTAGACGAAGATGTGTCCGTTCTGACGGGTCACGACCAGATCGGAACGATAGGTCCGGTCCAGAATGTCTTTCCGGTACACCTCCGCCGGGGGGCCCTGGGCAATCACGGTCTGATTCACGCATACCACCCAAGGCAAATGGGACGAGGCCGCATTCACGTCATGGGTACTCATGATGATGGTCTGGCCCGCCCGATTGAGATCGGCCAGCAGATGCAACGTCTGCTCGGTACTGTACACATCCATGTCACTGGTAGGTTCATCCAGGACCAGCAGATCCGGCTCCGCCACCAAGGCCCGCGCCATAAAGACGCGCTGCTGCTGGCCGCCGGACAAGGCGCCAATGGGCTGCTGCGCCAGTTCCGGGATTTCCAGCCGCGTCAGCACACGGTCAATGCGGTGCCGGTCCTGGCGCGAGAGCCACGGCCGGATGCGGGTATGCTGGCGCAATCCCATCCACACCACCTGCTCCACCGTGGCCGGGAAATTCCAGTCCACCTGGTCGATTTGCGGCACATAGCCACAATGCAGCGGCAAATGGCCGCCTTCCACCGCGACCCGGCCCCGGGTTGGCGCCAACACCCCCAGCAGGATCTTCAGCAGCGTGGTCTTGCCGGACCCGGAGGGGCCCAGCAACGCCATGAACTGGCCCGGATGGATATGGATGTTGATGTCGTGCAGTACGGACTTCGTGCCGTACCGGAAGCACACGTGCCGCAATTCGATTTGAGGTTCCATGGCAGAAAGCAGCGGTCCGCGGTCTAGGGTCTGGCCGGTACATTGCGCAGGGCAGTCGCATCGCCGCCCAGCGCTTCCACTACGATACCCACGTTGCGTTTCATCATGCCGATATAGGTATGTTCGGCCGAGCCCGGGGCTCCGGGCAACACATCGTCCGCCAGGTTGTCGTTCAGCGCGGCACCGGTCTCACGGGCGATCGCCTGGAGAGTGGCCGACGGAAACTCCTGTGCCCCGAAGATCACGGGGACCCCTGTGGCCTTGACCTGGTGAATCAAGGCAGCCAGTTCGCGGGCCGACGGTTCTGACATATCCGCCGGCTGTACGGCCCCGATCACGGTGAAACCGTAACGACGGGCGAAGTAGGCCCAGGAGTCATGGTAGGTCAGCAACTGCCGCTGTGCCGGGGGAATGGTGTCCACGGCGGTGGCAATGGCCCGGTCCAGGTGCTGCAACAAGGTCGTGTAAGCCGCTGCCCGGAGTGCATATTCGGCCGCATGCTCCGCATCTGCGGCCGCCAGCGTCCGCTCTATGATCTCGACATAGGCAGTCACCAGCACGGGGTCCATCCACAAATGCGGATTGGGGGCACCGCCGCTCTCCGGAAAGGAGAAATCAAAAATCCATTCCGACCGATCCAGCACCAAGTCCCCCAGCAACACCAGTTCCGTCCCGGTCCCCGGACTGCTTTCGATCAGGTCCAAAACCGGCGCTTCCAGTTGCAGACCGTTCAGAAACAGCACCTGCGCCCGGGCCAGTTTGACAGCATCGGACGGGGCTGGTTCAAAGGTATGGGAATTCACGCCCGGCGGCACCAGCCCTTCCAGGCTGATGCGATCGCCGCCGACGTGTGCCACGATGTCGGTCAGCGGCGCCACCGTAGCCACCACCTGCAGGCGAGCGTTCGGCTCTGCTGCCACGGGCACTGGCGGCGTGCCCCTGCAGGCGACGACCCCCAAGCCCAGCCCCGGAGCGAGCGCCAGCAGATACAGGCAGCACAGGCCAGGGGCGGTGAGAAAACGGGGCAACAGGCGAGGTCTCATTGCAGATCCTGGTTCAATTGGCCGCACAGCCAAGCCATTATCCTACGCGCTGAGTGCCGGATCCCGGTTCTCGGTCGGTCGGAAATGGGCGCGTGACCCCCTTGCAGCTTGCGCTCGCAGTCCATCAGGATAGAATCTCCCCCAGCCCGCCGCACAACCCGCAGGAGCCCGTCATGCCGAACTACCAGGTAGGTCCCCAACTCGACAATGCCATTCTCAGCCGCTTCATGTCGTTGCTGTACACACCGTCCCCGTCCAGCCGCGAACGGGATTTGGCGGATGTCATCTACACCCAGGTCACGGACCTGGGCTTTTCCTGCATCCGGGATGCAGGCGGCAATCTGCTGGTCGAAGTGGCAGGCCAGGAACCGGCCTTGCCACTCTGGTGCTACGCGGCCCACATGGACGAGATTGGCATGGTGGTGACTGCAGTGCCCGAGGACGGGAGACTCAAGGTCACGCGCTCCGGCGGTCTGTATCCCTGGAAACTGGGGGAAACGCCGGTGGAGCTCATGGGCGACCACGGGCATGTGCTGGGCCTGCTTAGCATGGGATCCACACACACTCCCAAAGCGGCGGAAAAGTCCGTAACGTGGGAGGATGTGTGGATTGAAACCGGCCTGAGTCAGAAAGAACTCGCGCACATCGGCATTCGGCCGGGTTCGCTGGCCGTGCCTCATGCATCTCATCGCGGACCGATCATTTTTGGCAGTCCGGGCCAGGAACTGGCCGCCGCGTGGACGTTCGACGACCGCTTGGGCTGCGCGCTGCAGCTCGAGGTCCTGGCGCAGTTGCAGGCCACCCGGGAACAGCCGCGCCATCCGACGGTCTTTGCTTTTACGCATCACGAAGAAGGCGGGGGCCACGGCGCCAAGAATGTAGCCCGGGCGCTGCAGCCGGAGGCGTTCATTGCCATTGACGGCGCGCCCATGCCGCCCGACACCCCGTTGGTCATGGATGACCGACCCGCCACCTGGTCCAAGGATACACTGGCTCACTATGATCACGCACTGCTCAAGGAGCTCATTGCCGCCGGCCGGGAAGTGGGCGTGGAGGTGCAAAGCGTGGTATATGCCGGCGCGGCCAGTGACGCCAGCATGGTGTTCCATACCGGCCATGCGGACCGGGCCCTGGTCTTTGGCTGTGTGCGGGGCAACAGCCACGGCTACGAAATGCTGCGCGTGGGAGTCCTGGACAACACTTTCAAGACCCTGTATCGCTTCGTGACCACCCGCTAGTCCCGCGGCCGGGAGCGAGGGGCTTCCCACCGTGCAACGGCAATAGAGTTTCATTAGAGTTTGGGACAAATCAGCTCCCACGGCAACGGGCCTTCCTATAATCCCGGTACGTCTGTCTCCCGGTGGAGACGGGACTGACATTGTAGAAGGATTGGCTATCAATGATTTCAAAGAATTTCAGCCAGAATGCGCAGGCCGCGGCCCGGGGAGCCATCGAACTGCTGGCCCGGTACAAGCATACACAGGTGGATGTGGAACATCTGCTGCTGGCACTCATTTCGCAACGCGACACCTCGGCCCTGCGCCTGTTGGAAACCATGGAGGCGGACCTGAACCAGATCCGGACCGATCTGGAAATAGACCTGGAGCAGGGCAGACACAGTCCGGGCGGACCGTTTGGCCAGGGTCCCCAGATTCAACTGAATCTCACGCCCCAACTGCAGACCGTGATCAACAAGGCCCAGGAGCTGGCTGGCAAAAATCAGGTCACTACCGGTCATTTCCTGGAGGCCATAGTCCGGACCGGCCACTCAAGCCACTCGAAGGCGGCGGCCATCCTGCAAAAAGCCGGTGTCAGCCTGATCAATCTGGACGAAGCCCTGACGCAGGCGGCCCAGGCGGAAGGAGCCGATGGCGAGGCGGCCCAGCATCAATACAAGACCCTGCGGCAATATGCGCGGGACCTGACCCAGGCGGCGGCCGAAGGCAAGATCGATCCGGTCATTGGACGGGAAACGGAAATCCTGCGGGTCCTGCAGATTCTGAGCCGCCGGACCAAGAACAATCCGGTGCTGATCGGGGAGGCCGGCGTCGGCAAGACCGCCGTGGTGGAAGGGCTGGCGCAACGGATCGTGGACAGCAATGTGCCGGAGCCGTTGCTGGGCAAGAAAGTGTTTTCCCTGGATCTGGGGGCCATGATTGCCGGCACCCGTTTCCGCGGGGAATTTGAGGAACGTCTGAAAGGCTCCCTGGATGAGGTGATAGCCAGCCAGGGCGAGATCATCCTCTTCATTGACGAACTGCACACGGTCGTGGGGGCCGGCAACATGCCGGGCGCGCTCGATGCCGGCAACATGCTGAAGCCTCCTTTGTCCCGCGGCGAACTGCAGTTCATTGGGGCCACCACTCTCAACGAATACCGGGAGAGCATCGAGAAGGACAGTGCACTGGAACGCCGCTTTGCCTCGGTGTTCGTGGACGAACCGGACCACGATGAAGCCGTGGCCATTCTGCAAGGGGTGCGGGATCGCTACGCGGAACATCATGGCGTGACCTACACGGACGAGTCCCTTGATACCGCCGTGACCCTGAGCCAACGGTATATCCAGGATCGGCAGTTGCCGGACAAGGCCATCGACCTGATTGACGAGGCCGCGGCCAAACTGCGCGTGGCCCTGCACCTGCTGCCCCGCGCCTTGAAAACCCAGAAGCAGGATATTGATCAGCTGCTGCGCCTGGAAGAAACGGCCTGGAGCCAGCGCAACTACGAGGAAGCGGCCCAGTACAAGATGGACCGCGTGCGGCTGGAGACCGATTACGAAGCAGCCCACGAAGCCTGGCGGCAGGAATCGGAACTGGACGAAATCGTTGACAAGAACGATATTGCCCAGGTAGTGCAGGCCTGGACCGGCATTCCCGTGCAGGCGCTGCTGGAATCCGAGTCCGAAAAACTGCTGCATCTGGAGCAGGAAATCCAGAAGCGCATTGTGGGGCAGGACGAGGCAGTGACCGCGGTCAGCGATGCCCTGCGCCGCGCACACAGCGGTCTCAAGGACCCGCGCCGGCCCATTGGCGTGTTCCTCTTCCTGGGCCCCACCGGGGTAGGCAAGTCCGAACTGGCCCGCGAGGTCGCCATCCAGCTCTTTGACGACGACGAAGCCCTGATTCGCGTGGACATGAGCGAATATCGGGAGGCCCACGCCATCAGTCGCCTGTTCGGGGCGCCGCCCGGCTATGTCGGATACGACCAGGGCGGCCAGCTGACGGAGCAGGTGCGCCGCCGCCCGTATCGGGCCATTCTGTTTGACGAAATCGAGAAGGCACATCCGGATGTCTGGAACAGCCTGCTGCAGATCATGGACGACGGCCACCTGACTGACGGTCAGGGCCGCAAGGTGGATTTCCGCAACACTATCGTGATCATGACCAGCAACGTCGGGGCGGGCGTGGTCAGTCGCGGCAAGGTGGGGTTTGCCACGCCGGTCCTGAACGAAGACCGGGTCGAAGGCGAATACAGCGCCCAGCTCAAGCGCCTGTTCCAGCCCGAATTCCTGAATCGCATCGACGAGATCATCATTTTCCATAGTCTGTCCAGGGAAAATATCCAGCAGATTGTGGGCATCCTGATGAGTGACCTGTATGGCCGCCTGCAGGAGATCGGCCTGACCGCGGAACTGACCGAGGCGGCTACGGCCCATCTGGCCACGATCGGGTACGATCCGGCCTACGGAGCGCGGCCGTTGCGCCGCGTGCTGCAGAGAGCCATCGAGAACGAATTGAGCAAGGGGTTGCTGCTGGGCACCTTCAAAGCGGGCGACCACATTCGGATTGACCACGATCCCGCGGCGGCGGGCAACTACAAACTCGCCTTTGCGGTAACGGAGCACGCCCGCGTGCCCGAACCGGAAATGAGCCATCAGGCCCAGGTCTCATAGGGGGCTGTGTCCTTTGCTACAATGATCCGGGTTCTTTTCCGGTGAGGTGCTTGTGCAGGAATTCCTGGAGGCCTTGCTGGCTACGGCCAGCGTCTTCGCCCTGATTGTCATTGCCGTCAACCTGCTGCTGACATGCGGGTTGCTGATAGTCTGCATCTACTATGTCCAGAAACTGATCGGCCGCTTCCACGGTGTGCTGGAGCGGGGCCTGGACAAGGGCAGCGCGTATTCCGCGCAGGCGGCGGCGGTCGTGGACAGCGCCAGCCACAGGGTGGTCCAACCGGTAATCTGGGCCGAAGGCAAGGCCGCACAGCTCAAAGGCACCGGCCATTCGCTGGTTTCCTGATCCGGACACCGACCCGGCGCGCCATGGAAGCCCCCGTACAGATTGCCGATGCCGATGCGGGCCGCTGGAAACGGCTGACCCTGGGCATTGCGCTGGGAGCTGTCCTGGGGGCAATGCTGGCCTGGTATGCCGGCCAGACCCGGCAGGAGCAGCTCGAGCAGGGGGAGGAACTCCCCGCCATGGGGCCTGGTGACATGGCTTCACTGGGCATAGAAGTACTGGGCCTGGTACGGACCTTGCTGCGCATGCTCAAGCGCATCTGACCGGCCCCGGCCACCTTTGCGCCGGGGCCGGTGCCCGGGTTTACACTACACAGGCCGGACAGCCTTGACGACTGCCCGGCCGCATATTCCACTTCGCCCCCGAGGATGCTAACCATGGTTTTGGAACCTGTCCTGATTGCCGGCCGATGGCGCGCCAGCCAAAACCCGGCAGGCACCTTGCATACCGAAAATCCGGTCCTGCAGGAGACGTTGCCGGCGGTATATCCGGTATCGAGCCGGACCGAAGTGCTGGAGGCCATAGAGGCCGGCAAGCGGACGGCGATCGCCATGCGGGACATCCCTGCCGGGCAAAGAGCCGATTTTCTGGAAACCTACGCGGACCGCATGGAAGCCCAGGCGACGGAACTGGTCGAGATCGCCCATGCCGAGACGGGCCTGCCCCGGGAGCCGCGCCTGCAGGCCATCGAATTGCCGCGTACCACCGATCAGTTGCGGCAGGCAGCCGCGGCCGCCCGGGACGGCTCCTGGCGGCAGGCCACAATAGACACCGCCAGCAACATCCGGTCGATCCTCAGTCCCCTGGAAGGAGCCGTGGCGGTATTTGGACCCAACAATTTTCCCTTTGCCTTCAACTCGGTGGCCGGGGGCGATTTCGCGGCGGCCATAGCCGCCGGGCATCCCGTCATCGCCAAGGCGAACACCGGACATCCGGGCACCACGCTCCGGTTGGGCCAGTTGGCCACAGAGGCTTTGGCGACTCTGGGGCTGCCGCCCGCCCTGGTGCAGTTGGTGTATCGCACCCCGCGGGATGTGGGAGCGCTGCTGGTATCGCATCCTGACATTGCGGCTACGGGCTTTACGGGCAGCAAGAGTGCGGGCCTGACCCTCAAGGCCGCCGCGGATGCGGCCGGAAAACCGATCTACCTGGAGATGTCCAGCGTCAATCCGGTCTTCCTGTTGCCCGGGGCCTTGCGTGAGCGGGGGGCGGACCTGGCGGCCGAATTCTTTGCTTCCTGTGCCATGGGCGCAGGGCAGTTCTGCACCAATCCCGGTCTGCTCGTGTTGGTGGACGACGCGGCCGGGAGGGAATTCATAGCCGAGGCCTGCCGCCTCTTCACGGCCGGAGCGCCGCAGACCTTGCTCGGCCCCCAAGGACCCGGCGATCTGGCCGCGGCCGTGCGGACGCTGCAGGCCCATGGGGCCTCATTGCTGGTGGGGGGAACCCCGGTCGATGGGCCGGGCTATGCTTTCGCGAACACATTGCTGACCGTGACAGGGGACCAGTTCCTGGCCGGTGCAGCCGCGTTGCAGACGGAAGCCTTTGGCACCGCAAGCCTCCTGGTGCAGGCTCAAGATGCCGCCCAGATGGCCAAGATCGCCCGCTGCATGGAAGGGAATCTCACCGGATGCCTGTACAGCCACACCGGGACCGAGGACGATGCCACCTACGACCTGGTGGCCCCGGAACTGCGGGCCACAGTGGGCCGCATCCTGAACGACAAGATGCCCACCGGTGTCGCTGTCGTCCCCGCCATGAATCACGGCGGGCCTTTCCCGGCCACGGGTCATCCCGGCTTCACGGCCGTTGGCATTCCGGCCTCCCTGACTCGTTTCGCGGCGTTGCACTGCTATGACAACGTGCGTCCGTACCGGCTGCCGGCAGAACTGCAGAATGCCAACCCAACGGGCACCCTATGGCGCCTGATCGACGGGAACTGGACGCAAGCCGATGTGACAGCCTGACAACCGCGCCGCCCGCGGGAAATCGCGGGTATCCATCCGCGGCGTCCCCGGAATGGATGGCCCCGGATGCACGGGCGGAGATCGGGATGCGGAACAATGCTGCCCCATGAAAACTCTGCACCCTCCTCGCTCACGACCTGGAGCGTGATGTCAAGGCAAGAGCAGTCATCCCATGACGACATACGGAGACGACGAAATCCGGCGCCCATTGCGATTGGGTGAGGACAACCGCTGGGAATTCAAGGAGATCGTTTTTGCGGGCAATCGATCGACTCGTCCACGGCGTGACGACCTGGCAGATGAAATCGCGGCCGCGGCGAACGCGCAGGGCAGTGTGCTGCTGTGCGGAGTCGCGGATGATGGCGATGTGCAGGGCATGTCCCGCGCGCAGATGAACGAATGGGAACATCTGCTGGCGGAGATCTGCTCGGATTTCATACATCCTGCCCTCCGGGTCCGTATATTGCGCAAGGAACCTGGGGCAGGGCGGCCGATTATGGCAGTCGAGGTGCCGGAGGGACACGCGCAATACGACAGTCCAGACAGCAGCTTTGTCCGAGGCAGCAGCGGCTGGCGCAAAAGCGCGGGACTGTGGCACAAACGGGGTTGGGAACTCTCAACAAAGCGCTGTGGAAACTGCGGCTGAGCCTGGAAGACGCGGCTGACCCCGCACTGGCATTGGAGAAAATGGGGCTGCTAGCCACAGACGAAAGCGGCACGTCGCGGCGGGGGACCTGCTGTGTAGCCACGTCCCGAACAGAGGCTCCCCAACGCCTGCATTGCCGCCACGCGCTACAGGGGGACAGATTGGGCAGGTGCTGGCATTCGCGGTCCGTAACATGCACATTGCGGCACGCAAGGAGCCGGCGAGACAGAACGTGCCTCAGTACAGTCCGCAAGCCCTGTTTGAAGCGTTGTCCAACGCTGTTGTCCAACGGGACTACTCCATCCGTGGAAGCAGATTCAGGCTGGCCATGTTCAAGGGTCGGCTGGAAATCTGCTCGCCCGGGAGTTTGCCCCACAACCTCACCATAGAGAGCCTGGAAGAGCGTCAGTCTACGCGGTACTGGCTGCTGGCTTCGGTCCTGGGCAGAATGAATGTGGGGACATCCAGGGGCGGAGAGAAGACAGTTCTTCAGGGAGCGGCGCGGAGACGGTATCCCATCATGCGATGCGCAACCCGCGAACTTTCCGGATCGCTGCCTGTCTTTCGCCTGTGGGACGAGTCGGAATCGTAAGGCACAATTCTGGCGGCTTCCCTGGACTCAACACCGGCGCACGCGGTCATTTCTGTACGATGCGCTGGCGAGCCCGTGGCCGACATGGACATGCTTGCCCTGTTCCCGCACCATACTGGGAAACGCGCGATTACCGATGTCAACGGAGAGGCAAGGATGGATTTGCACTCTCCGTCCGCCGGTTGGCGGTCCACTCGCGGGTGAAGCCTACGAGCACGTCAAACAGTTGAGTGATCCCGATCCCGGCACTTCAGAGCCAAAAGCAGGCATGGATTCTTCTGTCTGACGCATTTGAGAGCTGCGGACAGCATGGGATGAGATGCCCCGATCCAAGCCAAATCTTCCTGCAGGGATCCCACACGGCCGCTCAGGAACAACAGAGAGCCAACCTGCACTGTTTCCAGTGCGGGTCATTCCGCATCAGGTAGCGGATGCCTTCATGCGGTTGTACCCTGTGGCCGGGTCGGAAGGCAGCGGTCGCCGCGCGCATTCCGCCTTGGAGTTGATGCCCAACGGAGCATTGGCGGGCGGCTGGATATAAACTGCCTGGGGTACCCGCCGGGGATCCCACCGTGCGTCAGGACTGCCTGGCCCTCCATCGCGGGACATAAACTCATGAACCGGGATATGGCTGCGTGAATCGCCCTATCCTCTCCCCCCTGATTGTCCCGGGCGCAGGTCCACCTCTGGGTTCGAACGGTTCATGTCATCCGACCTCGGCAGGGAAATATGTACCTTTGCCAACGCAACGGGTGGAATAATCCTGATCGGAGTGGACGATGCCGGCACGACGGTCGGTGTGGGGATCACAACCGGCTAAAGGTCAGGGTGGCATGGCGGTCCGCGGCGGGTTGATGGTCGCCGTACATGGAAGTAGATCCCGGGATGCCAAAGGCCTCGGCGGCACAGTCTAGAAGCGTTTCTGTTTGACCAGTTCCCAATGTTCCGGCAGGTAGGGCACGTCCTTGCGGTCCCAGGAGGCCCGACCTTCCACGGCGTGAATGCCCATGAACTGCCGCTTGTGGGGCGTGTCCGCCCACTCGACGATATTGGCCGGGGGCGGTTCATGACCCCACTTCTTGACCCAAAAAGGCTGGTATCCATAAATGACGATGCGGCGGTCGCGGGGGCTGGTGTTGGCCAGTCCAGAGTGCCAGCACAGCACATTCCAGACCACTACACTGCCCGCAGGAGCCACAATTTTTTTCAGGTAGGGCATGTCCTCCAGATATTCATCGCGATACTGGTCGCGCGGCGGGGCATCGGGCCGCTTGTGGGTACCCGGCACCAACGCAAAACATCCCATATCCTCTGTCTGGTCGTCCAGGAAGTAGAAGGCCTTGGCTTTCAGGGTATGTTCGGGATGAGTCCAGGCCGGCCAATCCCGATGCCAGGCAGTATGGGCCGCGGTGCCGGCATGATGGCAGTGACAGACCATTTCCATCACCTGCACATCAAGACCGACGATGCGTTTCAACAGCGGGACCAGACAGGGGTTCATGGCCAGTTCCAGCCACAGGGTGTCATACTGGTGGATATGGTTCATGGTATGGGCGTTGGGCCCATGCCCGTATCCCCCCTTGATATCGCCTTTGGCCACCATCTGCTTCCAGGCGGGCTCGGTCAGGGCTTGAATCCTTTCGTAGGAGGCGATGGCGTTCTGCAGGCCCACGTGCTCCATGGCATTTTCAATAATGACATAGCCCTGTTCCAGATAGTGCTGCAAATCGCTTTCGTTGTAGCTGTCCGTCATGTCTTCCTCCGGGGGATGGGCAAAATCGCCATCAGGCCCACGCCGCCAAATCCGGCAGGGCAGACCTGTGCAACCACGCCAATGCAGATTGGAGGGCAGCCTCACTCAGTTTCATACAAACAGACGCAGGCGCCAAATCGGATTTACAATTGGCCAGGAGGCCTGGGCCGGACGGCGCCCTGTCGGTATATTTGATCGGCAGCCTGCTGCGCTGCGCCAGTTCCCACCCGGGAGAGTATGCCATGAAAATCGATGACCTCACTGTCTTTGCCTTTCGGGTGCAAGAGCCCAACTTCCAGAATGCCCGACCGTTGCCCGACACCACGGTGACCCAGACCATCACGCGGATCACGGCAGACAATGGCGCGGCCGGATATTTTCTGGGGGGCAAGGGACACGGCGATCGGCATGGGTTGTCGCAGGACGATATCGATATGCTGCACGGGCGCATCCGCGACCTCGTGCTGGGCGTGGATCCCTTTGACCGCGAAGCCATCTGGCACTGGCTCTGGGTCGCCAACATTCCGGAACACATCCTGAGCGTGGTGGATTGCGCCCTCTGGGATCTGCAAGGCCGGTACTTTGACGTGCCGGTACACAAGCTGCTGGGCGGAGCCCGAAGCCGCGTCAAGGCCTACGGCAGTACCTATCCCAATCTGGGGCCGCCGGAAGTATATGCCGCCCATGCCCGGGCATGTCAGGTTATGGGATATACCCATTACAAGATTCATCCCTATTACTTCTGGAATCCGGCCACAGGGCAGCCGGACCCGGGGCGCCCTTCCCACATCGACTGGGACATTGAGGTCTGCCGCCAAGTACGGGAGACCGTGGGGCCCCACATGGTGCTCAGCTTCGACCCCTGGGGCACATATCGCACGTACGCGGAGGCAGTCAAGGTGGGGCGTGTCCTGGAAGAACTGCATTTCTACTGGTTCGAGCATCCCATGAACGAATATCAGGTTTCCGCCTACGAGAAGCTGACACAGGAGTTGTCCATCCCCATTCTGGCGCCCGAGATTGCCGCCGGTTCCATCTACACGCGGGCGGACTGGATCAAGCGAGGTGCCTCGGACATGAGTCGCATTGACGTGTTGCGGGGCGGCGTGACCGGCGTGAAGAAGCTGATTTCCCTCTGCGAGGCATTTGGGGTGCGCTGCGAGGTACACATGAGCGGCCACGCGAATCTGGCCATGCTGGGGGCCAGCAGTGAAGACACGTGCGAATACTACGAACGCGGCTTACTGGCTCCGGGGCTGGACTATGAAACGCCACCGCCCTATCTGCATGCCATTTGTGATCCGCTGGATGCGGACGGCTTTGTCACCGTACCCAATCTGCCCGGACTGGGGTATGACCTGAATTGGGACTACGTGCGGGATCAGGGCGGGATGCGGTAGCCCACCCCGGATCATCCCCGCAGCAAAACGGGGCACACAGCGCGGGTCCGGTGTCATGATATCGGGCTGTATGCCCACCGTCCCGCGCCGGTTCCCGTCAGCCCCCCGCCGCGCTCGGGCCTTGGAGCACTACCGACGCCAAAGCGGAGGCCTCCCGCACAGATCGGGCCCGACGTCACGGCGGGCAGGATATCGAGATATAGGCGGTCGAGCCGGATCAGTATCGGGATCGCGTCGGCCCTGTATGTCTGGGGCAACGAGGTAGGTACCAGGATTACCCTGGTGCAACAGCAGAACCCGCCCCTCTCCGGGCCTGCCTGTCCATGCTTGACCTTTGCCCGGCGGGCTGCGGTGGGCGGCAACATGGCCGGACCCGGGAGAGCAAACCTGCCGCAGAGAGGATGTCCAGGGAGGTTGGCACAGGACGGGAAGACGGAAAAGGACCGCTCTCGTCTCTATGGTGGCGATGGGTGGACTTGAACCACCGACCTAGGGATTATGAAGCCCTCGCTCTGGCCTCCTGAGCTACATCGCCGCAATAACAACGCTGCCGACGGAAACGCCGGCAGCTGTATCAAGATAGCGGGGGTAGGAATCGAACCTACGACCTTCGGGTTATGAGCCCGACGAGCTACCGCTGCTCCACCCCGCGCCGTGGAAGACTACTGAGTAGTATACAACAAGACTGCGACTCATGGGGAAAACCGCACAATTCCCGGCAGGACCGCAGAGGATCCAGGTCGATCCTCCTCACTATGGACGCGTCGTTTCCAGGACGAGATCTGTCTCAAGATTGAACAGCGTCAGCCACTGTTGCCACACAGGCAGGGCGTGGATATCCACGCCCGCGTTGACCGGAGGCAGGAAGCCCGGTTCATGCAGCATCACACCGTTGGAAATGATGGCCACTACATTGTCTCCTTCGCGGGCCATACCCAGTTGCTCACGGGCGACTGTCTCGTTGTACGCATCGGTGCGGACATACTGCAACTGCCGTTCCAGACGCAGACCCAGCTCCTTCACAACCTGCAGATCCGTCGTAGCTTGGGCAAGCTCCTCCCGCAAAGCAGTGTGCTCCAGGACCAGGCTGACATAGGAAACGACGAAGTACAGCAGCCCAACCACCAGAACCGTGACAAAAACCTGATTCCGAATCCGGATGCGACGGGACAGGGATGCGGAAGAACGAGTATGGGTCATTGCCTTCACCTGCAAGCGCGCGGCGGTTGCAGGACCGGAACCGGCGCCTGGAGCAACGGCATGGCGAGGATCAGGACACCCTACCGCCAAGGCCTTGCCCCACGCGGATCTTCCAAATGCCGCAGGAGGGACTTGAACCCCCATGAGCGTAAGCTCACTACATCCTGAATGTAGCGCGTCTGCCAAATTCCGCCACTGCGGCACGCAACGGGATCCGAATCCTACTGGTCAGATCGATCTCTGTCAAGACGCAGACTGCTTCGGGCCGACTTTCCAGGCTGTCCCCACCCCGGTCTGCGTATACAATGGCGGACGCAGCCGGTCGCACTCCTTGGCCCCTGCCGATTCCATCCTCCACCCACAGGAAACCCGCCTATGAAACGCTCTATCATCATCCTGATCCTGGTGGTTGCTGTCCTGGCGGTGGGGGCCGCCGTATTTGAGCCCTGGGTCTTCTTTCAGACCACGACTGTGGACGAGGCCTTTCCCTTTGACGACATGACAGAAGCCCAGCAAGCGGCGTATCAAGCCATGCCGGACGACATGAAAACCGCCCTGATGGCGATGGCCGAAGATGAAGACATGGACCCGGAGATGGTCAAGGAAACCACTCTGGCCATCATGGAGCCGGACTCCGAAGTCATGGAAGAACCCATGACCGGGATGGAAACCGAGACCGCGGTACTGGGCCGGGGGGAATTCGGACAGATCGATCCCATCCACGGCGCCGAGGGCACGGCGACCCTCTACCGTTTGCCGGATGGCCAGCACATCGTGCGGCTGGCGGACTTCCATTCCACCAACGGGCCGGAACTGCATGTGATTCTGACCACGGGCACCGCCAGGGAAACGTTCGCCGATGTCGGTGAATACATTGATCTGGGGCTGCTGAAGGGCAACATGGGCAACCAGAACTACGCGATTCCCGCCGATGTGGATCTGGCTCCCATCAAGTCCGTCGTGATCTATTGTCGACCGTTCCGCGTGGTCTTCAGTGTCGCCGACCTGGAGTCACCAACCTGACACCGCACAGGTCCTGGTGTGTGCCTTGGCCTGCAGGGCCTGCTCGGATACCGGTGCACACGGCCCGCGGCGGCCCGGCGCAGGCGCTTACATACAGACCAGCAGAGTCAAGTCGGCGTAGATCCACGCGGTGCGACCATCTTCCATTACAAAGGCGACCCAATCCCGGTCCTCGGATATATCCATGACGGCATAGGATTCGCCCAAATGAACCAGGCCGTAGGCCGGGTATTCCAGGCCGGGTCCGGTACGCATCCGCACACTGGCTTCGTTGACCTGGAAGGAGGGGGTGCCTTCCTGACAGTTGAGCCCCATGGCCGCCATGGTCATGACTTCTTCATCGGCCGGCGGCACCACGAACCTGTCACTGTTGCAGCCGCCCCCCACTACCAGCAATAGCAGCAGCGTTCCGGCCAGCCAGGCCCGCTTCAGACCAAACCTGCACGAAAGATTCTTGACATTCATGGCAAACTCACCTCGCAATTCCCTGATCGGCTAACAGCCTTCTGTCCTATTCATTCTAAACAACTTCCGGGCTTCTGGCAGACTTGCCGCGCGGAATACCCCCCAACCTTCAAGGGGGAAAGAGGTCTGTCCCGGCCGGGACCACGATGCGGGCCGAGAGAATGGCCCAATCCGCAAAGGAGGCAAACCGCTCTGAAGAATCGTTCAACAGGCCCATCTGCACATTCTTGACCCGTTGATGCACGCCATAGGCATAGACCGGGTAGCTGAGGGGCATGGCGGGGATGTCAGCCGCAAATATGTCCTGAAACCGGTGGTAGAGGTGCCGCCGTGCCTCCTGGTCCAGGGTAATGCGCGCCTGCACCATCAGTTGGTCTGCGAAGGGATTGGTCCAGCCCCCGTAGTTCAATGCCTGGGAACTGTGCCAGAAGCGGAAGGGATCCGGATCCCCCTCCAGGTCCGAAATGCGGACCAGGACCGCATGGAAATCTCCCGGCTCCAGGTGTTCCTCCACCAGCCGATCAAAAGGCAGCGACACTACTTCCGCGTCAATTCCCATGTCCTGCCAGTAGGACGCTATAGAGTTGCCGTAGGAAACGAGCAGCTCGTCATCGCTGGTGTGCAGCAGGAGCCGGAAGGGATGGCCGTCCCGTTCGCGCACCCCGTTGCCATCCCGGTCCCGCCAACCCGAGTCCTCCAGCAAACGCACTGCCCGCAAGGGATCAAAAGGAATTCGGGGCATATCCGGTTTGTGCGCCCAGTTGTTCTCGGGCACCGGGGAATGGGCCACGACACCCCAGCCTTGCGGACTGTCCGCCAGCACCTGGGCCTTGTTCACGCCCTGCACCAGAGCTTCCCGCACCTGGGCTTCGGCCAATGTGGACAATGTGGGGGACCGGTGGTTGAAAAGCACGATGACCAGACTGGCCTCTTCGCTGAAGAACAGCTGCAATTCCTCCTTGTTGGGCAATACCGCAAAGTTCTGGGCAATGCCGGTGCTGAGGCCTTCAATCTCACCCCGGACAAAGTCGGAGTACAGATCCGCGGTATGCGGGTAGAACCGCAATTCCAGACCCGAGATGTAGGGCGCACGGGCTTCACGCGTGACGAAAGGACTGAGGCGGATGGATTCGCTGTCCCGGTGGGTGACCTTGAAGGGACCGTTGCCCACAATGTCCAGCGTCGGGGTACGCACGAACAGATCGGCTACCGGAATACGGCTGTAGATGTGATGGGGCAACAGTCCGATGGTAGTAAGGTCCAGAAAAGGTGCGAAGGGCTCCTCCAGCGCAAAAACCAGGGTGTCGGTCTCCACAGCTTCCACGCGGGCCAGGCGGGCTGCGGTCGCCAGCGCCGCCTCCCCAGGGAAATCCGGATGCTGCAGGACCTCAAAGGTGAACTGGACGTCGCGGGCGGTCAGTGGCATCCCGTCATGCCAGCGCAGATCCGGCTGCAAGGTGAAAGTGTACGTCAGACCGTCCGGGGAAATCTCGTAGGACCAGGCCAGATCCAGGATCGGTTCGCCATACGGGTTAAACTGCATCAGGCCCCGGTACAACAGACGACAGAGAGTGCGGTCTATTTCGTTGTAGTTGCAGATGACGGGATTGATATACAGCGGAGTCCCTTCCACCCCTTCCCGGAACACACCACCATAGGTCGGCAGATTCTGAAACGAAACCTCTGATTCCCGGGAGCCGTAGAGCCAGGTCAGCAGGACCAGACCCACCAGCATCAGAACGGCAATCCAGCGATTGCAGTCTGCCAGCGGAAACGGACGGGACGGCGCGGCAGGCCGCGTCGCGTCAGCAGTCATGCGGACCACAGCCGGAGGGCTCTCGCGAGCGGACGGTCACATTGGGTGCGGTGTGCACGCGGCACACGGGGTCGGGCGTAACTAAAGCCGGTTTTGCAAAAAGACTGTCAGCAGACTCAGCAGCATGAAGGTTGCAGCCAAGCCAATCGTGACATTGAAGACCACCTTCTCCAAGCCGCGGCGCGTACGGTACATACTGCTATCACCGCCGAACATACTGCCCAGACCGGCATCCTGAGCCTGAATCAGCACTATGGTGATCAGAGAGACGGCCAAGATAATAATGGCCACCAGCATGAAGTCAATCAGGGTCACGGCACACGCGCTTCCGCCGGGAAAGTATCGGGCAGTGCAAGAACCTAGGCCAGCTTCTCTTCCGCTGCTTCCTCGACTTCCCCGTCTTCCGCTGCCAGGGTCTCTTCTTCCACCTTTTCCTTGCTGCCCATGTTGTTACGGAATTCTCGGATGGTCTTGCCCACGGCACCCCCGATTTCCGGCAGGCGACCCACACCGAAAATCATGACGGCGATGACAAGGATAACAACTAATTCAAAAGGCCCCAAACTAGGCATTCCAAGACTCCTTGCAGCAGCAGCGCGATAAGAACTGCTGCTTGTTCACTCGACCAGTTAGGGATTATAGACTGTCTCTCATGGCCTGTAAAGAAGCAGGCCAGCCCCGCGGGTGCATTCGAATATCAGGCGGGAAGTGCAGGCACACCGTCGGGCCTGCAGTACGTCAAATGACCATTGACCGTCAACAGGGAAACATTTTTTGCAGGGAAGCCATCGTGGGCAAATTGCTTTTTCCCGTATCATGGCCCTGTATCCACACGTTCCCGGCCATAGCAGGTGGAGGGTACCACCACTTCAGGTACGGAGTTTTCCTGCAGTCGGTATTGCTTTGTCCAGTCAGCGGGGGTTCCCAAATGTGCGCCATGATCCGGCAGAGCCGATGCAGCGCCGCGGGTCAGAAGACCGCCCTCTTGTCCTGGACACGGCACCCTCGAATCTGCGCCGCGGTGTTTCAGCCCAATGCGGAGGCAATGGCCCTGCGACAGAACAGGAGGCCGCATCCCTCCTGGCGAAAGTCGCCCCGGGTCCTCGGGAAAAGTGCCTGTGCCCTGGAGCCAAGCTGGCCAGACAGTTTCCGCCTGGATCAGCGGGAGGGTGCATGCGCGTCATAGCCGGTTTGGCCAAGGGCCGACGCCTGTGGCCGGTACCCGGGGATTCCACGCGGCCCATCACGGACCGGGCCAAGGAAGCCCTGTTCGGGAAACTGCATGCATGGCTGCCGGAGCGTACCGTTCTGGATCTCTTTGGAGGTACCGGATCCGTGGGGCTGGAGGCCCTGAGTCGGGGTGCGGCCAAGGCCACTTTTGTGGATTCCAATGCACGGGCCATTGCCACCATGCGGCGCAACGGACAGCACTGCGGCCTGTATCCGCGGATGGAGCTGGTGAAAGCAGACAGCTTCCGCTACCTGACCCGGCCGGGCATTGGCCCCTTCGATTTCATATTCATTGCGCCGCCCCAATTCAAGGACATGTGGGTCCCGGTGCTCAGGGCCGTGGACAAACGGCCCGCGCTGCTGACCGCCGCGGGTATAGTCGTAGTGCAGATGGACCCCACGGAACGCAGGGACGTACCGTTGCGGCATATAATGGCTTTTGACGAGCGGCGGTACGGCCGGGTACTGCTCCGCTATCATGAACTCCGGGCGCACACCGACGGGACTGACCCTGCTTCTGCGACATGAATCCTGCCTCCCCAGAACTGCAGCGGACCCTGGTGCAGTTGGCCCAAAACGTAGTCCAAACCCTGGTCACCCAGGGTCTGACCTGTGCGGCCGCCGAAAGCTGCACCGGGGGACTGGTAGGGCATCTGCTCACCGAAGTGCCAGGCAGTTCGGCCTGTTTCCGGGGCAGTGCCGTGACCTACAGCGATGAGGCCAAGCAGCGCGTGCTGGCAGTCTCTGCCGACCTGCTGCAAACCCGGGGTGCCGTAAGCGCGGAGGTGGCGCAGGCCATGGCGATGGGAGCCAGAACCCTGTATGCAGCAGACATTGCGGTTGCTATCACGGGCGTGGCGGGTCCGGGGGGCGGCTCAGCGGAGAAACCGGTGGGTACCGTATATCTGCATATACAAGGACCCGGAGGACGCTGTCAGGGGGCACACCACGTGTGGACCGCCGATCGCACCGGCAACAAGCTGTACAGTGCCGAGGTCGCTCTGCAGCTGATGCTGGATTGTGCCCAGAACCTGCCTGCCCACACCGACCTGCCATGAACCGGCCCATCCGCGTGCTGATCGCCAAACCGGGATTGGACGGCCATGACCGGGGGGCAAAGGTTATCGCGCGGGGTTTGCGGGACGCAGGCTTTGAGGTAATCTACACCGGCATTCGCCAGACCCCGCAGATGATTGCCCAGGCAGCGCTGCAGGAAGATGTGGATGTCCTGGCCCTTTCCATCCTGAGCGGTGCCCACATGACCCTGGTACCCCGGATTCTGGAGCTGCTGGCCGACCAGGGACAGGCGAATCTGCTGGTGGTCGTGGGGGGCATCATCCCCACCAAGGACCGGCAACCGCTCAAGGATCTGGGGGTAGCCGAGATTTTCGGACCAGGCACCACCATTCAGGCCACGGCCCGCTTTCTCCGGTCCCGCTGCCCGGTCGCAGGTGCCGATGACAGTCTCTACAGCTGACCTGCTGGCCGGCCAGCCTTTGGCTCTGGCGCGGGCCATTTCCCAGGTAGAACGGCAGGATGCCGCCGCCGAAGCATTGTTGGCCGCGCTCTTCCCCCGGACCGGACAGGGGCAGATCATCGGCATTGCGGGGCCACCTGGCAGCGGCAAGTCTACGCTGCTGACGGCCCTGGCCACGCACCTGAGTGCCACAACAGCCCGCAAAGTCGCGATTCTGGCCGTGGACCCGACCAGCCATGTCACGGGCGGGGCCTTGCTGGGGGATCGCATCCGTATGACCGGCCTGGACGGGACCACCGATGTTTTTATCCGCAGTCTGGCTACGCGCGGCGCGTCGGGCACGCTGAGTGCCGCGACCTGGGACGCGGTCACGGTACTGGATGCCCTGGGATTCGACCCGATCTTCATCGAAACCGTGGGCGCGGGCCAGAACGAACATGAAATCCGGATTTTGGCGCACACCACGGTGCTGGTGGAGGCCCCGGGCCTGGGGGACTCCGTACAGACCTTGAAGGCCGGGCTGCTGGAAGTCTGCGACATTGCCGTCGTCAACAAGGCCGACCGGCCGGGCTGCCACAGGACAGCCCAGCGGATACAGCAGATGCTGCACCTGGGTCCGGCCCCCGCGGCAGGGGCCTGGCAGGTGCCGGTACTGACCACAGACGCCTTGTCCGGGACCGGCGTGCCTGGCTTGTGGGCACAGATCCGGGCGCATTGCGACCATCTCAACACCTCCGGTCAGCGGCAGGTGCAGGACAGGATCCGTCGGGCACAGCATGTGGACCGGCTCGTGCAGCAGGGCTGGGCACAGGCGCTGCCGCGCTTCATCCCGCCGGCCTGGCAGGCCCAGGTACTGGCCCAGGTGCATCGGCAACAACTGGACCCGCACAGCGCGGCCCGGGTGCTGTTGCAGAGGCTGCCCAAGCCGCCTGCCATGTCCGCATAGGGGCCGGATCACGGAGCCTCAATACCCATAGAGCGGATAGCGCGGCAGAATTTCCTGCAGCTTCCAGCTGTCGCCGGCCGGGGCCAGAGACAGGTGCCGGGTAGAGACTTCCACGCGCTGGATGGCCAGCGGGCCATCGCGCAGGGCATAGAAATAGAGGATCCGGGCCTGCAGTCCGTCAGGGCCTTCCCCGGTATACAGAATACGCATTCCCAACAGATCGGAAGGGGCAACGAAGCCGGTATGGCCCCAGTCCTTGTCCTCCTCCGACATCGCGGCCCAAGTGTCTGCGGCATACATGGACTGCAAACGGACCCGATCGCCCCGCAGGTGGGCCACATAGGCGTTGTAGACGAAATCTTCCATGGTGACACCATCGGAGTAGGCCGGAATCATGTGGTTCGTGCCCTGTGCACCGCCGACCACGGCCGTAACCAGAGCGGCGGCCACCAGCAGGCCTACCAGGGCCAACCAGATGCCGGTGAAGCGATCCCACTGCAGCAGGCCGGTCCGGAGCGAGTTGCTCATGGCTCGTTGTTCTCCGTTGATTCGACTGCGGACAATGCCGCCAGCCGCTGTTCCAGCGTTTGGATGCGGTCTGTCCACTGACGCCGGTGCGCCTGGGCAGCCGCCAATTCCTGCCGCAGGGACACCACCTCTGCCGCCACTGGAGAGGCAACGGCCGGGGATGGTCCCCAGGGCCGGCGCAACAGGCGCACATGCAACGCCAGAATGACGCCCAGTACGACCAGCAGGGCGGCCTGACGTGTGAAATGCCCGGTAGACAGGAGGTTGACGGTGTGCCAGCCCATGAGGTGCTCCAGCAGTTCCTGCAACACTTGGCCACTGGAGACAAGCAGTACAAGGGTCGCGATGATCGTGACCCCGTACAGATACAGGCGGCGGGGCAACAGATGCAGTGCCCGGAAAGCCGGAGCCACCGGTTCCGATCCCAACTGTCGGATCTGCCGCCACAGCAGAAACAGCGCGGCGCCGCCGATCAGCAGGGGCGCCAGGGCCGGGGCCGCCCACGCTGTGGATGGTTTTGTAGCATCCAGGATCGCGTTGGGAGACACAGACAGGGAATCGGATACTGCCCCCTGGTTCAAAAAAGCCAGGATCAGTTCATGGCTGCCCTCCGCGACCCAGACCAGGGCCACGCCGATTCCGCTGTACAGGTACAGTTGACGGGGCACGTACGCCCACCCTGCCAGACGGGCCGTTTCCGGCGCTTGGGACAAGCTCCGGTGGAACCAAAGCCCATACGCCGCCCCCAAAGGCAGGATCGTCAACAGCGCATAGATCAGTCGGGTCTCCACGATACCCGCTTCAAGACCAGACAGCAGCAGGGCCTGGAGGGACAGCAATAGACCATACAGGAATATGACAAGCCCGGTCAAGAGGCCGCCGTACAGCGTCAGAATATGCAGCACATCACCCCAGAGATGGGATCGATCCTGCGTCAGACGAAGTCGCCAGCCCGCCACCTGGTGCAATGTCAGCAGCAGCGTCACAAGGGTCGCCAAGGCGGACGTCACCGTCAGAGGCGCCGCACGGACATAATCCGGGATGGCATGATTCAGCAGGAGAGGCATCCCGACACGGAAGAGTACGGTGTGCACGACAGCGGCCAACAGGAGCAGGCTGCCTACATTGATTACGGCAAAGAAGATGGCTTCCAGTGCCTGACAGTGCACACCGGTCATGCCACAGTGCCGTTCTGCGTGCAGCAGACTGCTGTTTTTAACCAGTATGGTGCCGGAAAAGCCCAGCGACAGGGCCAGCGCCCCGTAATGGGCGCCATAGAAACCGGAAAGCTCCGGAGCCATACCCTTGAGTTGGCGCAGAGCCGGATCGATGAGACTGGCCACCAGCGAAATGCAGTATCCCAAGGCGACCAAGGTCGCGGTGAACAGAAAAAGTTTGCGCAGGGGACTGTCCCGTTCCCGTGGATCACGACGTACCCAACCCGCCATGAGGCCGTAATGGATGCTCAGGAACAGCGCGGTCGTCAGCAGGAAACTGCCGTTGGCCAACAGGCGCCGGTGCAGGGGACCAAAGGTGGGAATCAGGTATGGGCCGTCCAGAACGCCCCAATAGGCCGCCAGGTCGCGTGCCAGGTTGTGGAAGTGTACCTGCAGGGCAATCAGACAGATCAAGATCACCAAATACAGGTACAGGCGACGAAGCGTGGCGAAGTACCGGGAGTGACCACGGTTTGCTCCGGCGCGTTCCGGGGATGTGTGCATGATGCCGGGACTGACCCTCGCAGGCTATGGTCCCCTAGTCCTCGGCCCGGGAGACGGAATCCAGTTCCTGGGTTTCGTCCAGACTGCCTTTGGATTGATACCCCGGCCGCCGGTGCGCCGGCTCGTCGGTACTGTCGGAGAACCAGGAAAACTCCTGCGAACCCACCACGTGCAGGTCATCCAACGTAGGGGCTTCACTGAGCACTCCGTTTTCCTCTTCTACGTACTGGACCGCCACGGCCTCCGTCTCGCCCTCATCGGGGGACTCGGTCACCAAGGGAGTGGTCCTGGCTTCCACGATGGTGACATCTTCAGCCACCATGTCTTCCGCCAGCGATTCCGAAGGCAACATGCGGTCCATGTCGTCGACCTGAGTCTGCGAATCGTTGTACACTCGCCATACCCGGGAGAATTCCTGCCGGAATGCCGGTACGGTCTGCTGCCAGGTCTGCTGCAGAGCCCGGTAATCCAGATCGGACACCACCAGTCCTTCCCGCGCGGTGTTCTCCATGCGGACCAGAATGCCATTGCCTGCGGGCGACAGCTCCAGAGGCGCCAGCAGCATGGAACGGCCGGCGTAGGCCAGGTCCGGGTCTGCACTCAGTCTGTCGGGGCCTACAGTACTGCTGAGGCACAGAAAGAGCTGATTCTCCACGCAGCGCATGATGGCGGCCTGATGGGCCCGGCTCCACGCTATTGGGCTGGCAGGGGCATGCTGATGCACGAGGAGCGAGGAGCCCTGGGTAACATGGAGGCGACCCACCTCCGGCAGCAACCCGTCAAAGCCGAGCGCAATGCCCAGTACGCCGGCACTGGTTTCGATAGGTTTCCACAAAGTGCCAGGGCGGGCCAGATTGCTTTCGGACCGGGTCAACAGGACTTTGGTCTGATACCCGACCCGTTCACCCGACGTGTCATAGACCCCAGCCAGTTGGCGAATCTCGTCATCCACGGGGTCCGCGAGATAGGCGCTGGGAGCCACCAGCACGACCTTGTACTGGGCCGCGCACTGCCCAAAGACTTCATCGTAGAAGTCCCGGATCTCCTCCCGATGCTGCTTCAAGGCTCTTTGCAGGAGCCGCGGCGTGTCTGCGTCGGACCATTTGGGATTCAAGCGTTCGGCAGAGCCCCGGATGCGGGTCAGCAGGCCGGCCCGGGCGCCTTTCCCCTTGCGTATGTTCAGCAGTGATTCCCGATGCTTGCGGTCGACAAAGGGGAGACCTATCATGGCCGCACCCAGTTCGCTGCCCACCACCAGATTGCTTTGCTTGGCCACGGCCACTTTGAGAAACCGCTCGAAATCGGAGCGGAATTCCTTGCGCGTCAGGGGCATGTGCATGCCCATCTGCAGGGCGGCAACCGTGAGCGTATTCACAGAAGCCGGACCCTGTTTGCTGCCTCCTGCCTCATAAGAGGATACTAGCATAGATATTCGCTCCCTTGAGGCTATGGAGAGCAGGCAGGTCCCCGCGTGCGCTGCACAGGGCCGCCCGGTCTTGGTACCCCGTCTCTCGTGGAGGCCCCTAGGGCAGAGTGAAGGACGGACGGAGCGACGTAGCCCCCGCCCGCAAGGATGGCAGGCCTTGGGCAAGCCGGGCCGCGCAGGATGTCGCCGACCAGGCCACGGAGATCATGTTCGGGCATTCCGGGTGACATCCGCAGGCATGGCTCCAGAATAGGTACTTGCTCCAAGGCGTGTTAGTATCAAAGCACAGGCATACGGCAAATCCAGTTTCGGATATGCATCTCCGGCAAGGGCTGTGGCCTTTCCAAGAGGGACGTGCAGCCAGTCTTTTTTCCTCCCGCATGGCTTGAGGCCGGGACTCCGGATTGGGTCTGCAGTATGACCGATGTTTTCGATCCCCACAACACGAAGGAGTGTGGCATGAAGAGAAGGACCTGGAATGCAGGCCTGTCGTTGGCATTGATACTGATTCTGGCGGGCGTGGCAGGCTGCGCCGCCCCGGCGCCCCCTGCGGAAGTCGAGGAAATGGTACAGGTGGATGTCCAACCCGAAGTGGACATCAGTACCGAGGAAACGGACATGGAAGGTGACCTGTGGTACACCGAGGCGGACCTGGAAAACCCGTGGATCAACGTGTGCACGGAAACCGCGCCCACTCAGGGCGGGAGCGTGACGTTGGCTTTTGCGGACTCGGCCATGCGGGGCCAGAACTGGCTGTCGCGTTCCTCAACCAACGAAGCCTTTATCTTCAGCCAGCTGGTGGACCTGGAAATGGACGCCCAGACCATTGCGCCCGACGTGGCGACCCGCTGGGAGAGCTCGGACGATGGGCTGGTCTTTACCTACTATCTGCGGGATGACGTCAAGTGGCACGACGGCGAACTGCTGATGGCGGACGACGTCAAATTCACCATCGAGATGTTCTGGCACCCTGATAGCAACATCCCGACCCGCACCACCCTGCCGCTGTTCGCGATTGCCGGGGTGGATGAGTTCGCCGCGGGCGAAACGGACGAAATCACCGGTGTGAAGGTGATTGATGACTTTACCGTGGAGATTACGTTGTCTACTCCGCGCGCCGACTTTTTCTATGGCATGGGCGGGTTGAACCTGTTCCCCAAACACGTATGGGAAGACATTCCCTATGGGGAACGGCAGGCCTCCGTCCTGGCGCGTGAGGGCATCATCGGCTCCGGTCCGTTCAAGATGGGCGAATTTGTGCCGGATCAGTACTACATTCTGGAAGCTAACGAAGACTACTTCCTGGGGCGGCCTTACCTGGACCAACTTATCTTCCGCATTGGCCTGAACCAGGTGGCAACCTGGCTGCCGGGTCTGGAAGCGGATGAAATTCATGTCGGCAATATGGTGAACGGGCCTGACCGCGAGCGCGTCGAGCGGGACGAAAACCTGACCGTCGTGGGCGGTCCCTTGCCCGGGGCCATGTCCATTTGGCCCAATCACACACGTCTGACCGACAAGCGCCTGCTGCAAGCGCTGGTGTATGCCGTGGATCGCCAGGGGATTTCGGAAAGCATCTATGGTCCGGGCCAGGCACTGGCCTATGACTACACGGCCGTGGATCCGTCCGCGACCTGGATCAGTCCGGATGTACCCCAATATTCCTATGATCCCGACAAGGCCCGGGCCTTGCTGGCCGAAGCCGGGTGGGACCCCGACACTGAACTCGAATTCATTACCTATTACCAGTCCGAGCTCGACCAGCGCGTGGTGGCGGCCATGCAGCAGTTCTGGGCCGAAGTGGGCATCAACGTGAATGTGGCCCATATGGACGGACCCACGTTTGTCGCGCGTTTCTACGAAGAACCGGACTTTGATCTGGGCTATGGCTGTTGCGGCGTGGCCTTGCCCTTTGAGTACCCGCGCTATTCCTGCAGCAATTTGCCGCCGGCCGGCTACAACGGATCGCAGTATTGCAACGCCGAAGTGGATGAAATGGTGGCACAGTCCCTAGTCGAACCGAACCGGGAAACACGCCAGGCCATGTGGCACGAGATCAGCGAGATCACGAATGACGAACTCCTGCATCTGACCATGTTCCAGCAGGATCGGCGCCACGCCATCAACAAGAACGTCTGCAACTATCAGTTCCGGCAGTGGACCAATATCGTATGGCCGAACCGCAGTCCGCATACCTGGTATCTGGCGGAATAAGGTCCTGAAGGGGTATTGGAGTAGTCGGGCAGGGCAACGGGGCTGTGCGCGTTGCCCTGCCCTTGCAGACCGCAAAGTGGTCTGTAGCCGCGGCGCCGGGCGTCCAGGAGGGCCCGATGCGGTTTTCCCATGGGCCTGACGATTCGTGAATCGCTACATCATTCGGCGCCTCATGTATGCGCTCCCCGTGCTGCTGGGGATCACAATCGTCACTTTTACCTTTACCGAACTGGCGCCCGGCGATGCCGTTTCGTCCATGATTCTCTCCCAGCAGGAAGGGCTGACCGGCGAACTCGACATAGCCGCCCTCCGGGCTTCCTACGGGTTGGACCAACCGCCGCCGGTGCGGTACCTGCAGTGGATGGCCGGCCTGTTTCAGGGCAATCTGGGCGTGCGGATCCGAAGCCGCGTGCCCGTGGCGGAGGAAATCTCGCGCCGCCTGCCGGCCACCGTGCAGCTCATGGTGTCGGCAATGATCATTTCGCTGGTACTCGGGATTCCGCTGGGGACGCTGTCTGCTCTCCGGCAATATTCCCGTCTGGACTATACCTTGACCACCGGCGTGTTCATTGGCATCTCCGTGCCGGGATTCTTTGCGGCCCTGGCCGTCATCTACCTGTTTGCCGTGAAGCTGAACTGGTTCCCCACGGGCGGGTATTCCACCCCGGGCCAGGAATTCGGGTTCTGGGGCACCATCCAGGATCAAATCAGGTACATTCTGTTGCCCAGCATGGTGCTGGGCATCGAGAGCACCGCCGCCATCGTGCGTTATACGCGTTCCAGCATGCTGGAAGTGATCCGTCTTGACTACATGATGACGGCGCAGGCCAAAGGGTTACAGCCGTATGCGGTGATCGTGCGCCATGCCCTGCGCAATGCCTTCCTGCCCGTGCTGACCATTCTGGGGTTGCGACTGCCGGATCTGTTTGGCGGCGCCATCATTATTGAGACCATTTTCAACTGGCCCGGCATGGGGTTGTTGTACATGGATGGAGTCTCCACGCGGGATTATCCCCTGATCATGGGCCTGGTATTGATCTCGGCATTCCTGATCGTCATGAGCAACCTGGTGACCGACATCGCGTATGCTGTGGTGGACCCCCGCATCCGTTATGAGTAGTGCCGAAAACACGACCCCCCAGACCGCCCCCGGCATCAATGCAGGCCTGGCGGCCGGCCTGACCGCCGCGCGCGTCGACTCGCCGGGCCGCCGGGCCCTAAGGCGCTTCCTTGGTCATCGGTTAGCTGTCGGCAGCCTTGTCTTCATCCTGTGCATGACAGCGGTCATATTCCCCCTGGCCCCCATCGTGGCCCCGATTCATCCCCACCAGATCGACCTGCGGGAAGTCGGCGAGCGGCCCAGCCTCAAGCACCCCATGGGCACGGACCTGACCGGCCGCGATGTCTGGAGCCGTCTCATCTATGGAGGACGGGTATCCATTTCGGTCGGGTTGGTCGCGGTCCTTATCTATACGGCCATCGGCTTGACTGTAGGGTGTCTGTCCGGCTACCTGGGTGGCTCCGTGGATGCTCTGCTCATGCGCATCACGGATACCGTGATGGCCTTTCCGGTCATCGTCATCCTGATCAGCGTGGTGGCGATTGTCGGACCGGGTCTGTTCAATTCCATGCTGGCCATCGGCTTCATTGGCTGGACCGGGATTGCCCGTCTGACCCGAGGCCAGATCCTGTCCGTGCGCGAAATGGATTTCGTGCTGGCGGCCCAGGCCGTGGGCGTGCCGCGCGGCCGGATCCTGATACAGCATGTGCTGCCCTCCATCGTCGCCCCCATCACGGTAGCCGCCAGTTTTGGCATGGCGGGGGCCATTTTGACGGAAGCGGCCTTGAGTTTCCTGGGGCTCGGCGTCCAGATCCCGGTGCCCAGCTGGGGCAATATGCTCAACCAGGCACAGTCGATCGAGATCATTGAAAAGTATCTCTGGCTCTGGATCCCGCCCGGGTTGCTGATCAGCATTACCGTGCTGTCCGTGAATTTTATCGGGGATGGACTGCGCGATGCCCTGGACCCGCGCATGACGCTCGATTGAACGTATCCCGCAGGCGGCAAAACGCCGCGCGGTGGCATCCCAAAGGGTCCTGACACCCGGAACAGGAGGATGGAAACCATGATCATGGAGGGCAAGCGGCTGGTGCTGGACGAGCAGGGCGCGGTGCACATAGAGTCGTTTGACGTAGCGCCGCCGACAGCCCACCAGCTCGTGATTCAGGTGACCTGCAGCCAGATCAGTGCCGGGAGCGAAATGAATGCCGTGCGCCAGCGGCGGCAGATTCCGGGGGCGACCGGCCCCGGGGCTTCCCGTACGCTGGGCTATACCACGGTAGGCCGAGTGTGCGCACGCGGGGAGGCGGTCACCGATTGGGAGATGGGCGAACGGGTGCTGTGCTTTGGCAACCACGGCTCGCATTGGACCGTCACGCTGGAGGCAGACGGGACAGGCGGGGACATCATTCCCAACCGGAATCTGGTGGAAAGGGTGCCCGAGACCTTGACGGACACCGAAGCGGCGTTTGCGGTCCTGGGCGACGTGGCACTCCATGGCGTGCGCCGCGCGGAAATCCAGATTGGGGAATCGGTGGCGGTGCATGGTCTGGGCACGGTGGGACTGCTCGCCCTGCAGTTGGCGCGTTGTGCCGGGGCCTATCCTGTGATCGGCGTGGATGTGTCGGACGCGCGGCTGACCCTGGCCCAGTCACTGGGCGCTTCCCATATCGTTAACGCCGCGCGTGAGGACGCGGGGGCGGCGATCCATGACCTCACCCGGCTACCTCAGACATGGACCGGGTGGCTGCCCCACGTCGTGCCCGGCACAGGGGCCGAAGTGCAAATCCAGGCTTCCTCCAACATCCAGATCTATCGCACCATGCTGGCGGCGGCAGCGGACCGCGGGCGCCTGGTGATGGTGGGAGCCGCGCAACACGAGGTGGAAATCGGGGCACACGAACTGCTGCGCCGGGAGTTGACAGTGCGCGGCTCGTATCAGACCGGCCAGCTGGAGCCGCACCCGTACTGGCCCTGGACCCGGACCCGCAACCGCACCACGGTGCTGGGCATGATTGCCCGCGGCGACCTGCAGGTGCAGCCCCTGATCAGTCACGTGGTGCCCTACACGGACGCGGCCGAAATCTATGCCATGATGGAGCACGGCAACACAGGCGACTGGCTCAGCGTTTTTCTTACTTGGGAATAAACCCGGGGGGGTTCCCGACAGGGGACATACGGATCGCGCAATGCATACACCTGTGGCAACCGTGAAGTGTCGCCAGCGTTTGGCCTCCGGCAAGAAGAGCATACAAAGGCCCAGGATGCCAGAGCTAGCTGAAGCCGATTGCCAAGAGAGGGCCTCGTACCGGCTCATCGGCAGGGGGTCGATGTCGTCCGTGATTGCAGAACAAGAGAAATCAAGCAAACCTGCGAGCTGAACCTGAAATCACCAGCAGGCAACTCCAGCAGGCAGGGTACCCTCTAGGCGAATGACAGAGCATATTCCCCTCAACTGGTCTTGATGTCCTGCCCCGCTTGGCAGCATCAGCATGAATGCTGGCGCTCACCGCATCCTCTGGCCTGCCCCAGCTGTGGTGTGGTTGATGCGCTCACGCGGAGACTTTCACCACAGCGGCACGGGGGGTACCGCTGTGAAAACATGCCCCACAGTACGCCCACAAAATGGTGTCCAGCCAGCCATTCAGATGACGCAGAGAGGTTACTTCACTGGGGAAAAAGGGCCTGGTGTGGGGCCCTTGCATGCTCAAAGCGCGGCTACGGAATTTTCCAAAGTACCCAATTCCGCGATTTCGCCTCGAATGCGATCGCCAGGTTGCAGTTTCAACTTCTTGGAGTGGCCGACCCCAGCTGGGGTACCCATGCTGATGATGTCGCCGGGCTCTACCGTCACGAACTGGGTGATGAAGGCCAAGGCCTCGGCCGGCGAGAAGATCATCTGCCCCGAACTGGCGTCCTGTTGCAGTTCGTCGTTCAAATACAACTGCATGCGCAGCCGGGTGGGATCCGAAATCTCGTCTGCGGTCGTCACCCAGGGCCCCATGGGACCGAAGGTGTCCAGCCATTTGCCCACCAGCCAGTCGAAGTAGGAGTCGCCGTCCTGCATCGGCAACTCGTCCCGAAAGGTCAACTCCCGGGCGGAGATGTCATTGAAAATGGTGTACCCGACAATGGCGTCCTGGGCCTCGGCCACCGAGAAATCGCGTCCGGTGCGGCCGATGACAACCGCCAATTCCAATTCCCAATCGGCAAACTTCGTGGAAGCGGGAATCCGAATGGTGCCGCCGGTGCCGATCACCGCGCTGCACGGCTTCATGAAAAAGTGCGGCGTCATTTTTTCCTTGCCGGCAAAGGTACCACCGCCTTCCAGAATGTGATCCGCGAAGTTTCCCGCCAGGCACATCAGTTTCCCGGGGCAGGGCAAAGGCGCCATCAGGGCAATATCGTTCAGAGGCCGCCGCAGGTCGCCCGATCCCTGCGCCTGGGCCCACGTCACCGCCTCCTGGGCCACCGCGAGGCCGTCGGGACCCGCCGCGAGCAACGATTGCACGGATGCGGCCAAATCCGGCTCTCCCCTGCCGCTCTGCTGCAGAGCAGCCGCGAGATCGATTACGGTATCGCCAACGACAGCTCCCGCGCGTACGGCGTCTCCAACGACATATGTTGCTAGTTTCATGCTGGACCTGTTCCTTGTCGAGTTGTGTTAGTGATTGAGCGTCCCCCGGGCAACCGGCAGGTTGATGCTGTCCTGACTTGCCTCTGCGGGGCGATCAGTGTACAACGTGCAGCTTAGGGCAGAGTAACGCCAGGCCACTGCTGTTGGCTGGCGGTGACATCGACCACAATGCCATCGGGGTCATGCACCTTGAAGGAGCCCTGGGGGGGATTTTGCGGATCGTAGGGACGACCATCGCCCACGTCATCCAGAATTTCGTTGAATCCCAGGTTCACAAACCGCTGGAGGGCCTGTTGCAAGTCCGGTACGATGACCCCAATGTGCAAGTAGTCCAGCATACCGCTCACATGGTCCGGGCGCGCGGGCCCTGCATGCTGGAAAACGGTATAGTTGTGATAGCCGTCGGTCAACAGATATGCACTGTCCGTGGCCGACACTACGGTCAAACCCAGGGCGTCGCGCCAGAAGCGGATACTTTGCTCCAGGTCCGTTGCGCGTACGCCCACATGAATCAATGTCGAATTCGTCATGAAGTGTGTGCTCTCCTAATTCTCCACGGCAATTTCAGGTGGGGCCCAGGCATGTCGTATGGACCAATAGCGATAGCCGAGATGTTCAAACCTCAATTCTGCGGCCGGTACGGCTCGATTCATAGGCCGCCTCCACGATGCGCGCGACGCGCAGGGCATCTGCGCCGGATGTAGGCGGCGGACCTTGCCCCTGCGCGGCTTTCAGGAAATCGCGCAGAAACTCTTCTCCCCCCACGCCCCCATAAGCCGGGGATTCGCCCAGGGTGTAGTGGAAGGTCCGGCGCGGGGCACTGGCCCAGGATTCGTGCGTGGATTCGACCTGCAGAGTGACGGGGATGAAGTTTGTGGACCAGTACATGCGGCCTTGCCGTCCGTTGAAGCCGATGTAGCTGTCGTAGGTTGGGGTATCGCCATACCGCGCGCCCTTGAGCGCCAAGGTGTAGCCCACGTGTACGGTACCCACGGCTCCAGACCGGAACCGCAACGACAGGACAGCCACATCCTCGACATCGATCTCTTCACCACTCCGGGTGGCGACTTCCGCGGACACCGCGACAATGTCGTCGTCGGCAACGTAATGCATCATGTCAATGTAATGGCATCCCAACCATGCCAGCATCCCCCCGCCCGCGTATCGCTGTTGGAACATCCACGGAGTGGAAAGACGATATTGCACCTGAGTGGTCAACTGTCGGATTTCCACGGTCATGAGGTCTCCCAGCAGTCCCTGGCGATAGAAGTCGCGGGCCTGCCGTACCAGAGGATGGTAGCGATTCTGGTAGCAGATGCCCAACTGCACCTTGTGCTGCGCTGCGGTAGCCACAATATCGGCGGTCTCCGCCACTGTGAGGGCCAGGGGTTTCTCCGCCATGAGGTGGACACCTGCTTCCAGCAGGCGGGTAAAGATGGCGGATTTCATGTCGGTACGGACACTGGCCACAGCCAGGAAGATGTCTTCCTGAGCCAGCATTTGGTCCAAATCCGTGTAGGCAGCTGTCACCTTGTCTTCATGAGCCCAAGACCCGGTAGCCAAGGCCTTGTCGGTCCCCCAAATGGCGATGCTTTCGATTTCCGGCAGGGCTTGCAGCGTACGCAAATGGGCCTCAAAATGCGGTTCGCCCGCTCCTAGCAAAGCGACTGGGGGCATGGGATTGCTCCTCGACAAAGTGGTGCGGTTTCAGCGCGGTATCGTGACGCAGGGCCATCGCAACTCCCGGCCCGTGCCAGGAGTTGTGCTCGGGCCCTGCAAGTCCGCCTGTCTTTTTGTCTCCATATGATCCCCTAAGATGGGCCACGCACCAAACGGGGCGGGACGACACCTTAGGGCATAGGCAGATTCACACGGACATTGCCTTGGGTATGCGATTTCAGAATGGCCAACATGATGTCCAGCGTCTTGCGGGCTTCGCGGCCACTGGAGACAAGTTGCCCCCCGTGCTCCAGTACATGCACCAGTTCCGCCACGGCCCCGGCCTGATGAGTCAATGCGAAGTCCTGGGGCGGTACAAGGGACATGTAGGACCATTCCGTGTGGCCTGTGCTGCGGATCAGGGTTGCCTGCCGATCGGAAATCTCGATGCGGGCATCGTCACAGACCAGCTCGAACTGGGAGCCGGTAAAAGCCGATTTGACGCTATTGTAGTAAGCCTGTACGCCATTGGCGAAATGGATGTAGGCGTTGGCGGCAGGGTCAGTGTCCGGATCATGACCGCCGTCGCCCTGGTACTCCGTGAAGTGCTCAAAGCCGGGTTCCATGACGGCGCAAAGCCAGGCAGGATCGGATTCGGCGAAGAAACAGATCATATCGATCATGTGGGTACCGTTCCGGAACAGCATGGCACGCGCACCATACAGATTGGAAATGATGTTGCGCAGCGCGCCTACAGAGCCGCTCCTGATCATTTCCCGGACCATGTGAAAGCTGTGGCTCCAGCGGCGAGTGTGCTCGACGGAAAGCAATACGCCATGTGCTTCCGCCGCTGCGATCATGCGATCGGCATCGGCCAGGGTGGTGGCAATGGGTTTTTCACATAAAACAGCCTGTGCGCTCCCCTGCACAGCGTAGACCGTGATATCGGCATGCAGGTGATCGGGGGTGACCACACTCACGATGTCCGGCTGTTCCCGGTCCAGCAGCTCCCGATAGTCGGTGTAGTAGTGCATGTCGGGCCAGACATCCTGCCAGAGGGCACGGAACTGATCCAGGGCTTCCTGGCGAATATCACATACGCCGACCAAGTCGGTCTGGGGATGTTGCTGGTAGGCTGCCGCGTGAGAACGTGCCTTGCCGCCGTATACAGGCAGGGCCGACAGCTCCTTCGGGCGGGCGGCACCGATGCCCGTCAGGCCGATGATGGCGGATTGCAATCTGTGCATGAGAACTCCTGGGCAGTATGTCTGGCAAACAAGAGGCGAGCGAAACTCAGGTCGTTGCAGGACATGTGGGTATCTCCCTGTCTCTTCCTGTCGATATGGTTCCGTTTCCACTTGCACCAGAAGTGTACGCCAAGGCAAGAAAACCGCGGGCCGCCGACCCGAGCCCAGGGGCTGCTTTGCCGCGACCCCCAACTGCAACGAGGCAGGCAGACCCGCATCCAAGGCTGGCGGCACTTACGTCAAACAGGGGACAGCTTGCCGCCCCATCCGTTCTGTGACTGCACGAATGTATTCTATAACAGGCGCACATGTCCAAGGATCAGAATGCAGGAAGGCAACTGCCGTCCCTAAGGAACAGGCCAAGTGGAGCTTGCAAGAGGGCGACTAAGGTTCAGAGAAACCCGAAGACATAGGCTGGTACGCCTATGTCGCAACAGATATGCCCAGTGTTCTGTGTGCCTACCCCTTTCCCCCGACATTCAGGAATGGGACTATCTCAAGCCAACCGACAGGCAGGAGAAGGAAGACGAGCTGTCCAAAAGCACTGGAGAAACGCTATTTGGACAGTGACAATCTGGCAGTCGTCAACGCCACGTTCAAGGACAACTTTGCGCGTGTGCATGAAGACATAAGGCATTTGTCGGTCATTGTTCGCAACCTGGACCAACGCATGGATCACGTTGAAGGACACATTTACATCTTGACATCTTGCTGTCGGAGATCAAAGACATCCAACTATGCTACGGCACTTGAGGCAGAATGGAGAGACAAACACCTGGAGACAGCTCCTCTGCCCTCGGGGCAGGGGTAGGGGCGAACTTACCCCATGCGGATGACACGCAGGGCAAAGTGGCGGACATGGGGTGCCAGAGTGTGCGCTTTGTCGAGGACGAAGGCCATGCCAGCCCACGGCACTAGCTGTCCACTCCGGCAGCATGACGGTCATGCCGCACCGCGCGGGCAGCGGTAGGGCTGGGGCCTCGTCCGGCACTGTGATCCGATGCGGTGCCGACAAAGGAGCCATCGGTCCGAACTTGCACGATCCCGTGTTTTGCTGCTGCAGACGGGTGATCAGTTCCTGTGTGATAGGGTTTCCAAGCTAGGCATGGTCAAAGGCCACAAGGGCCGCGGTGCATTGCTTGGGGATCAGGTTGAACCAGTTGTGGACGGAGATATCAGGGACTTGGGGCGAGGAACGGGTTTCCAGATAACTGACGGTCAGTTGGAATCCCGTCAATGTGCATGCCCCAAAACGCTGTAGCGCGTCCTCAAGACACTGGCACAATGCGGGCACTACTTGGGCGGACGTGACTGCGTTGTATCGGCTTTCCGGCCACGCGGCCCAGCCTGGGGTTCACGGCGGACGCACCGGTCCCAATGATGCGACTGGCCAAACCAACCTGGACCCAGCCGATCTGCCCCAGACCCTGCCCCGCGGTCAGTTCAGCCTCATGCATATCCCCGAACGACGGTCGGTGGGGCGTATCCGTAGTGGACCACCCCATCAATTCCGACCGCTCACGGAACACACTGTAGAGGTCTTCCTCCTCGACCGCAATGACCACCTGATGCGGGAACAGGTGGCCGAAAACCTCTAGGAAAAGGTTAGTAGCCATAGCCTACGCCTCATCGTGGCCGCCTCTCGGCGGCCACGATGAGGTCTCTCGAGCTGCAGGCCCCTAATTTTGGGGCTGCACTCCAAATTGTAAATACTCTGGGCCGTGCCGGGCGGATCCCACACGCCCACCAGATCGACATCCACCACGTTCCGATAGCCCGTGAGATGACTTGGAGTCCCGGTACAGCTGTGTCGGACCGTGGCTCATCGGCCGCGCCCGCCTCCTGACAGCACACGTTTCTGGTTCGTGTCGATCGTGGCCCAAGAGCAACCCAATGGACCATTACACCAATAGGCCTGCAACTTCGCCGTCACATCGGCGAACACAGGACAGTTTTCAGGGTTACCGGCCTTCCAGCTGCCATGTTACGGATACCTCACGACCTGAAGATGACATATCCCGACCGCCGCGCTGCGATTCCTCACGGATCTGGAGATACCGTTCACGCATAACATGGCAGAACAGGATCTGCGTATCCTGAAACTCCACCCGAAGATCTCCGATGATTTCCTACGCAACGGGGGCCGAGGACAATGCCCTGCTGCGCAACGTAGTGATCCCTATTCGCAAACAGAGTTGGGACCTGTGGCAGGCCTTTGTCCCTATCGGCGGTGCAATTCTTGGTGGATCGGAAGGCCAACCCACGCTGTTCCCACCTGATAAGGTGCCTCATAAGACGCGGGATACTGTCCCCGGACGGCTACCCGAACAGTTACAGAAGCAGTCTACAAAATCCGACATCAACACTCCACAATGTTGATTTTAATAATAAACACTGATATGATTGCACTTATGAAGCTGATCAAAGATCTCGCCCACATTTCACAAGGAATGGCCAGATCCGGCAGGGGAGCTGGTGCACGACACGGCGACTGGATGTTGCATATTGTTGAGAGCGGCAATGTACAAGACGGTTGGCTGGACCTTGCGGATCTTCGCAAAATCAGTGTTGCCCAGAATGCCCGTACCGAGCGGCACCTGCTCCGCCCCTTTGATGTGTTGGTGACCGCCCGTGCTTGGGCCAGACAAGCTGCCCTCGTGCCACCGACAGTATCAAGGACTGTGGCAGGCGTAACGTTACTGGTTGTACGCCCCAAGCATCCAGAGTGGGGCATGGGCCACTTTCTTTGGTACTTTCTCACCTCAGCCTTTGGCCGTGTTGAGTTAGCCAAGCAGATCACAACAAGCACCACGATCAATTCGCTTTCCGCGAGAAGCCTCGGCGAGGTCAACGTTCCTGTCCCATCCGAGCACGATCTTGAACGCATCGTTCAATTCGTGAACACTTCAGAGGTTGCATACACAGCGGCAATCGCTGCGGCGCGACTGCGGCGCGAGACACTGCGCGATGCCCTTGTTCAGGAAATTTGCAATAGATCCAAGTCCACATTTTGAGGGGAGCAATGCCACTTACCAGCCAAGAACTGCAGTCCACGTTGTGGCAGGCCGCGGATATATTGCGCGGGCAAATCGATGCCTCTGACTACAAGCATTACATATTCTCGATTCTGTTTGTAAAACGGCTTTCGGATCGCTTTGACGAGGAAGTCCGGAACGCCATATCCGTGGGCGTTCCGAGAAACGCAGCACTCACCGATCCCGATGAACACGAATTCTTCGTCCCGGAGTCCGCGCATTGGTCAGCGATCACCGGCGCCACCATGAATCTGGGCGAGGCACTCAACAAAGCAGGCCAGGCAATTGAATACGCCAACACTCCACGGCTGGATGGAGTGCTTGCAGGTACCAACTGGAACGATGAATCCAAACTGGGCAGCCCGGCCAATCGAGAACGTATCATTCGCAGCCTACTCAATCACTTCAACGGACTGGATCTGCGAGATGCAAATCTACAGGACGGGGAAGGCGTCAACAATGTTCTGGGCGATGCCTACGAGTATTTGATCAACAGGTTTGCCGACGATGCCGGAAAAAAGGGAGGGGAATTTTATACCCCCCGTTCGGTGATCCGACTGATTGTTGAGATGCTTGAACCGAAGGAAAAGATGCGCATCTGCGATCCGACAGCAGGCTCTGGCGGCATGCTGATCTATACCGCCCAATATGTACAGGAACAAGGGGGTGACGTACGCAATCTGGTGCTGCACGGTCAAGAGCGGAATTTGGGGACCTTGGCCCTTGGCAAGTTGAATCTACTGCTTCACGGGCTGCGGTCGGCGCGGCTGGAGACGGGCGATGTGATTACGGAGCCTCGGTTGGTGGGCCCTGCAGGACATCTGCTCGGCTATGACCGCGTAATCGCCAATCCGCCTTTTAGTCTGAAGAACTGGGGACACGACTTTGCCCCGAACGATCCCCACCACCGCTTTGATCGCTATGGTGCGATCCCACCCAGAACGAGGGGCGATCTCGCGTTTCTGCTGCATATGCTAAGCGTAACCAACGCAAATCAGGGTATGGTAGGTGTGGTGATGCCCCACGGAGTTCTCTTTCGCGGCGGGGCCGAGGGCACGATACGACGCGGTATCGTGGAAGATGACTGGTTCGAGGCAATCGTGGGCTTGGCCCCCAACCTTTTCTTCGGAGCCAGCATTCCGGTTGCCATCTGCGTGCTGAACCGGGCCAAGCCCATTGCACGACGCGGTAAGGTGTTGTTCGTGAACGCAGCACAGGAGGGTTGCTTTAGGCAAGGGAAAGCGCAGAACCATATTGACAGAGAGCACATCGACAAGATTGTCGCTGCCTATCGTTCCTTTGAGGAAGTAGAGCGGTTTGCGCATGTGGCCGACATGGAAGAGATACGTGCCAATGAGTTCAATCTAAACATCAGACGCTATGTTGACACGACAGAGCCTGTAGTGGTAATGAGTGTCGAGGACGCCTTGGCGCAGGTCCGGGAGGCAGAGCGGCGACGCGACGAGGCTGTAGCGAAGATGAACAAGTTGCTGGCGGAACTGGGGTATGCCGAAGGTTAGGAATGCCATCCGTCTGATAGAGAAGGACGGATGGGTGCTGGACCGAACGCGAGGAAGCCATCGCCACTTCAAACATGCAGTGAAGAAGGGGATTGTTACCATAGCAGGCAGACCGAGCAAGGACTTGCTACCCAAGACTTGGAACAGTATTCTCAAACAAGCGGGGCTAAAGAAACAAGGAGTGGACTTGTGAAATACATCTTTGTACTTGAAGAATCCGAGAACGGCTTCAGTGCCTATGTGCCTGACTTACCGGGTTGTGTGGCAGCAGGAAGCACCCTAGAAGAAACCGAGGCATTGATTCGTGAGGCCATCATCCAGCATGTGGAATTGCTTAGGGAGTATGGTGAACCCATGCCTGAACCTGGGACCAGAACGGGAGAAGTCGAGGTCATGACAAACGGTCACCGAAATCCAATGGATATGAGAGGAAGGGAAGTACGTTTGAGCAACTGAACCATGGCTTCCGGTACCCCTAAACGACACCACTATGTCCCTCAGATGATTCTCCGCAATTTCACCGATGCGGAGAGAAGGCTTTTCTTCTGTAAGGAAAAACCAGGCCCAGTCTGCAAGACTGGGCCTGGCAACCTATTTTGTGAGAACAGACTCTATACTCTTCAGGGAGATTGGGAAGAAGGAGACCCCTTGAGATCTGAGAAAAGCCTCGGCACTGAAATCGAAGCTGAGGCTGCCCCTGTCTTCCGAAAGATCCTCCATGCTGTACGACAGAGACGAAACCCCAGTCTCTCTTTGGAGCAATGCCAAGCCTGTTTACGGTTTCTGTGGACATCTGCTCACCGAACTCCCGATCAATTCGAACAAATAATAATTGAACCTGATGTTACTGGAATGAGTAGTATGGTTGATGATTCCTTTAGAGAACATTGTTCAAGAAATTATCCACCAGAAACCATGGCCTTGTGTGAAAAACTGATTGAAGAACTGGCATGCACCCGCAACGAGGTCTGGGAGATTTTCCGCCACAATGCCAGGGTGCATCTAGCTAGCGCATCGCTTCCCCACATATGCGAGTGGAGAGAAAAGTTTGTTAAGGAATATGGCCTGAATATAGGTTATGTTGACAAGCAAAGTTCAGGACTGGTTATCGGAAGTAGCCCTGTTGCCATCATTTGTGATCAGGAGGAACAAAATCCGACCTGGAAAACTTGGCTTCCAATTTCCCACGATATTGCTATCTCCAATTCCCCTCAAACCAACAGCGTTTCCATCGGCAGATTGAAATCGGAACAAATTGAGAGAATTAACAGAACTATTTATGAAGAAAGTCGAATTGTGGCAGGCCATTCCGAAGAAATCCTTTTGGTACTTGCAGAGATGTATCTGCGTTCCAAGAACTCGGAGCCAGACAAGGCCAGTTAGTTACAGGAAGCACCCTAGGCCGAAAGTCAATATCCCATGGGAGGGACATAGAAGGCTTCGCTCACGTAGCGGACCTAGGGGAGATACGGACCAACGAATTCAACCTGAACATCAGCCGCTTATAGATATCACCAAGCCAGTGGAGGCGATGAGCGTTGAGGATGTCTTGGCATAGGGCCGGGAAACAGTGCGAAAACGTGACGAGACGGTAGCGAAAATGAACGAATTGCTGGCGGAACTGGGATATGCCGAAGGTTAGGAATGCCATCCGTCTGGTGGAGAAGGACGGATGGCGGCTGGTTAGGACTCGGGGTAGTCATCGTCACTACCACCACGAAGCAGGCAGGACTTCGGGAGAAGAATAGATGAAACTGAAATACGCAGTTGTCTATGAACGGGCACCCAACAACTACAGTGCCTATGCGCCTGATTTGCCCGGCTGTATAAGCACAGGCAAAACTTGGGATGATATCCAGGAGATGATTCGGGAGGCTATCACCTTCCACATTGAAGATCTCATGGAGAACGCCGAGCCGGTGCCCACGCCGCGGATGTCAATTGACGAGGCAATGACCTATCACATAGCAAGCCTCTCCGAGGTCGGGGAATCCGTGTCCGAACTGGAGACCACTATCGGAATGGTCGGTGTGGAAGCAGAGATCAACCCTTTACAGGCAGCCAAGGCGCGTTGATGCAAGCCAAGACACAAGCACCCGACGGCTGGCAGGTAGTACGCTTGATGGATGTGGCAACTATGAGCCAAGGAGGAACTCCTCGCAAGAATCGACTTGCATATTGGAATGGTCACATTCCCTTCGTTACAGGTGCTGACCTGTCATCGTTCCGTATAGGTCGCAGGAATGCTCGCTCTTTCCTAACTACCGAAGGCCTTCATTCAGGTGACACGGTGGTTTGTAACCCTGGAGATCTGTTGCTGGCCACGAGGACCAGAGTTGGTCTTACTGGCATAGCCAGTGAGACTATAGGCGCAAGTCAGGACATAACGCGCCTCATATCGAATGGTCGAGTCCGTTCAGAATATCTATGTAGGGTCTTGATGCAGATCGCTCCATCATTGCAACGGAGGTCGCGCGGGACCACCATCCAAGGGATCCCTAGAAAGGATGTGGCTTCCTTCCCTATCCTCCTCCCGCCCTTGCCGGAGCAGCATGCCATTGCCACTGCGCTGGCCTCTATCGACGAGGCCATAGAGCGCACCGAAGAGGTGATTGCCGCCACCGAACGCCTGCGCGATGCCCTGCTCCACGAGCTCCTCACTTGCGGTTGTCCCGGCTGGCATACCGAGTGGCGCGACGTGCCGGGTGTCGGGACGATGCCGGCGAACTGGCAGGTAGTGCGGTTGGGGGATGTAGTAGAGGTAAACCGCGACCAATGGGATCCTGTGGACGATGTATCGATCTTATACCTGGACCTAACATCTGTTATTGAACCCGGAAGACTCTCCCGGCCGAGAGAAATCGCTGCTGAGAAGGCTCCCAGCCGCGCGCGTCGCCAAGTACATTGCGGTGACATCCTTGTGAGTATGGTCCGTCCCTATCTCCGAGGTTTTGCACATGTCCGAAAAGCACCTTGCAATTTGGTAGCTTCTACCGGGTTTGCTGTGCTTACACCGCGTTCAGATGTTGAAGGGTCTCTAATCTACTATCACGTGATGACGCGTAAATTCGTGAGGTACTTGGAATCCACTATGACGGGGCAGGCTTATCCTTCGGTGCGCCCTGATGATGTTTCATCCTACCGACTAGCACTTCCACCACGCCCCGAACAGCACGTCATCACCACTATGCTGTCCAACATAGATAGGGTGACGAAACGGGCACGGACGGAGTGGAGTAGTCTGCAATCGCTGAAAGTATCTGCTGCAGATGCGCTCCTGACAGGGCGCGTGCGTATAGGTACAATAGCTCAGGTAGGACTGTGATTCAAAAGATTCAAGTGCATCTAAAAACCGACGGTAAGGGGATGGTGGGCCGTGAGTGTCCGGCTGGCGAATGCAGTCAATACTTCAAGCTTAAACTAGGCACAGGTCTCCCAACTGACATATGCAAGTGCCCTTATTGTGAAACAGAGGGTAACTCGGCAGAATTCATGACAACTGACCAAAAGGCGTACGCGCAAACCGTTGCGGCCAACAAGATCATAGACCCGTTGCTAGGGCAGTTTGCCAAGGATATGACTAGGTTGAACCACAACCAGCATAGGGGTTTGATTCGGCTTGGGTTCTCTGTGAAGCATACCAGTGTGCGTCTACATAGATATTCAGAGAAACAGTTAGAGACGGATGTTATCTGTGACAACTGCGGCCTCGAATTTGCCGTCTACGGCGTGTTTGCCTCGTGCCCCGACTGTGGACAACTCAATGCTCTGAAGGTCTGCCTGGCTTCACTTGAAACTGCAAAGAAGAAGCTGGTGCTGTCGCATGACAAGAGTTTTGATATGGACCTCCAGCACAGCTTCTTGCAGGATGCGCTCGGTGGAGCTATTAGTGCTTTTGATGCTTACGGCAAGGCACTTCGTGCTCGCCATACCAGTATTTGTCCCAAGGCCAAATCGAATCTGTTTCAGGATATTGAAATGCTTGATGTCAAGCTGCAGGCAAATGGACTTCCGTCCATCGAACGTTTAATAGGAAGTTCGGACTGGGAGGATATGAAATGGTTTTTCCAGGCACGACATCTCTATGTCCATAATGCAGGCGTGGTGGATGCTCGATTCGCTGCCAAGCAGCCGACCTATGCTCACATGTTAGGCCGACTCCTCCCTTTAGATGCAGATCGAATCCGGAAGAACATAGAGGCACTTGGTCTTTTGGCCAAGGAGCTTGACCCAAAGTTAGGTGAGAGGCATTGCACCTGAATTCCATTGACGGAATTTCAAACGATCCTAATCATGCCGAGACCTCAGGGATGGGGTTCCTTGGTCGGATGCGGGTGCCAATAGAGGTGGAAGGTGGTTAGGACGCGAGGCCCGTCAGTAAAGAGGGACTTGCTGCGCAAGTCCCGTGAGGCAGCTCTCAACACCGTCCAGACTTTCAATAATCCCCTTGCAAAGTTTAAAAGTAAGACATTCATCGTCCTGATGGTTATCGCTTGGACATACTTGCTGCATGCTTATTACTGGAGTGAAGACGTGGAATACCTGTATTACAGGGATGGTCCGAAGCAACGGAAATTCGACCGGACCCAATCGGGTGCCTTCAAACATTGGGAGCTTGGACAATGCCTCAAAGAGAATCGTTGTCCTTTGGATAAGCCAACCAAGTTCAACCTCCGCTTTTTGATCGGGTTGCGTAACGAGATCGAGCGCCACGGAGCCGCGGGAGCCGACGACCAGTTTTTAGGTCGTTACCTCGCATGCTGTCTCAACTATGAGAGGTACATTTGCGAACTGTTCGGTAAGCGGCATTCACTTGGTGATTCGGCTGCTTTCACACTTCAGTTCCGTGATTTTACGGCCACTGAAATCTTTAAAGAAGAAGCTGTAGCTCCCTTGCCTTCCAATGTTGTGCAATATCTCCAAGAGTTCGATGCAGAGCTGTCTGAGGAAGAAATCAAGTCGCCCTGCTTTCGCCGTAAGTTCTTGTTTGTTCCCGTAGTTACCAGCAAAGGAGCACAGGCCGACGCGGTAATCGAATTCGTGCAGCCTGACTCGGACCTCGGCAAGTTGATCAATGAGAGCTATCAAGTGTTGCTGAAAGAAGTGGAGCGACCCAAGTATTTGCTTGGGCAGATCGTGAAGTTGATGCATGAAGAGGGTTACACAGATTTCAAAATGCATTACCACACTCGGTTGTAGCAGAAATTGGATGCCAAGAATTCGGGCAAGGGCTATGGAGTAAAAGTAGCCAATACCTGGTACTGGTATGACCGATGGGTGAATAAAGTACGCAGTCATTGTGCAGCCAACAAAAACTTGTGCACAGCCGATCCCAAGAAAGCGGCATCTGCATGACTACTCTCACTAAGCTGGACGAGCTCAATCAGGCCGAGCTGCCAGCACGCCAGTTGCTAGAGCAGCTAGGGTGGATATATGTGCCGCGGGAGATGTTGATAGCGGATCGGAGTGACGAGCAGGCGGTGCTGCTGAAGAGTCGGCTGAAGCAGGCTTTGCTACGGCTTAATGAGTGGATGACCGGGGAACAGGCGGAGCAAACCATATCCAAGCTTGAGCACTTGGACAACACAGGCATGACCCGTAATCAGGCTGTCCACGAGTACTTGACCTACGGGATGCCGCTACACACCCACAGCCCGAGTGGCTCCCAAACCCGCATCGTTCGTTTCTTTGATTTCGACTGTCCAGAAGATGGACTGAATGAGTTCGTCGTGACCACCCAGTTCTCTGTTCGGCGTAGCCATCAACGGGGAGAGACGGAAAACAATCAAAACACCATCATCCCGGATCTAGTCCTCTTTGTGAACGGCATTCCTCTGGTGGTGATGGAGGCTAAGTCGCCCACGTTGTTTGAAGAGTGGCGTTCACAAGCGGTGGATCAGTTGTGTCGTTACCAAGAAACCAGGGCGGAGTGGCAAGGAAGAGGGGCACCCGAACTCTTTCACTACAACCTGCTTTGCGTGGCACATTGCGGTGCTGCCGCCGTTTTCGCTGCTCCGGGTGCCACAGACAGTGCTTACTCAGAGTGGAAGTCCGTGTTTCCCCTTTCTGACAGGGAGGCACGAGACCGTTATGCAATCGAGCCACAGGGACAAGAACAACTGATCATTGGGCTGCTAACTCCCACTACACTGTTGGAGATTCTGCGCGACTTCGTGGTTTATGAACCCGAACAGGGCCATTTGGTCAAGAAACTGCCGCGCTATCAGCAGTACCGCGCGGTGCGAGCCATCCTTGAACGAATCCTGACGGGACGCGGAGGAGTAGTCTGGCATACACAAGGCTCAGGAAAATCCTTGACCATGCTGTGGGTGGCCGTCAAGCTGTACAGAGAGTCACAACTGCGCAATCCCAGTATTGTCGTGGTTTCCGACCGTACGCAACTTGACCGGCAAATTGCCCAGACTTTCCAGCGTTGTGGCTTTCCTGCTCCGGAGCAGGCATCCGATACCCGGGAGCTTCGTCGGCTCTTGCTGACGGGGATCAGATGCACGGTGATGACCACCCTTCAGAAGTTTGAGGAAGTTCTTGCTGCACCGGAAGGCGGCTTGGATGTTCTCAATCCATCGGAGAACGTAATCGTGATGGTGGATGAAGCCCACCGCACACAATACGGGGCCCTGGGCGCGCGGATGTCACAGGCACTGCCCAATGCAAAGTTGATCGGCTTTACGGGAACACCCATTAACAAGGGATTCCGGCGCAACACGATGGGACGCTTTGGGCCTCTCATTGATACCTACACAATTCCACAGTCGGTAGCCGACGGTGCAACGGTGCCTATTCTCTACCAAGCGCGCCTGCCGGAACTGGCCCTAGAAGGCCCTGAAAATCTGGACGACGTCTTTGAAGCCTTGTTCAGTGACAAACCGGAAGATGTCAAGGCCAAGCTGGTCCTTCGCTTTGCCAACAAAGAGACTCTTGCCTCCGCAGGACGCCGCTTGCAAATGATCGCACTTGATATCACAAGGCATTTCAAGGGATACGTTCGCCCCAACGGCTTCAAGGCACAGGTGGTCGCGCCCAGTCGATCGGCTGCCCTGGACTATGCCAGACACCTCAACGATTTTGGCGTAACTGCTTACCCCATCATAACCACGCATCACAACGACGGTGCTGAATTCCAAGAAGCCCGCCAGCTGGATCAAGAGCAGGTCGTCAACGCCTTTGTTGACCCTCGGGGCGAGCCCGAGATTCTCGTCGTGGTTGACATGCTACTGACCGGATTTGACGCGCCAGTCGAGCAAGTGCTTTATCTCGATCGTCCCTTGCGCGAGCACGGTCTGCTCCAAGCCATTGCCCGTGTGAACCGACCGTTCTCTCACATCAGGAACGGCGTTCATACCACGAAGCACCACGGTCTTGTGCTTGATTACTGCGGCATCTCCCAGAATCTAGAGGAAGCGCTCTCCACATTCGACGGCCGGGACCGGCAGGAGGCAATGCAGTTGATCGCAGAGAACCCAGCAACAGTCGTGGAGGCGGTTGCAGTCAAGGCGGAATCCCACTTCAATGGCTTGGACTTGAACAACACTTGGGCCTGTGTGGAGGTGTTCGCCCCAGACAAATCAACGGAAGGCAGTTACAAGGCCGACCTCTTTGAGTCCTTCAGGGCAGACTATCGCGCGTTTGCGCGTTTGATGGACCGTTTTTTGCCCGATCCCCGCGCTCTTGCCTACAGGGATCGTCTGGCTCGGCTTACGGCGATACACGCCTTTGTCCGGGCCCAGTATGGGCGGGAAGACCAAGAAACCAACTGGGCTGAATTGGGGGCCAAGGTCAAGGACCTTGTAGGCGAGCGCATTGAGGCAACGGTCCGCCCTCTGATGAAGCCGGTGTCCATCTTGGACAGTGACTTCGAGCAGAAGATCGCTGCACTGCCTGACACGAATGTCAAGGCCTCCGTGATGGAGCATGCGATTCGGGCCCAAGTTCACGAGAGACTCTTCGAGAATCCTGTCTTCTATGAGAGGATTTCGGTGCAACTCTCCCACATCATTGAGGCTCTGCACCAGCGCTTGATTTCCTCCGTCGAGGCTTGCCAACGCTACCTGGAGTTGAAGCAACAGATCCGGCAAAGGGCAGATTTCGCGTTGTCACAAGGGCTGTCAACGCTGTCCATGGCCATCTATGAGTTGATTGATCCACATGCGGCGGCCTCACGGCCGGGAATGCCTGCAAGCAATGGGCAATCACAGAATCAGGCGCCACTTGACAAGGCGACCGGGGATCTTGCTTGTGATCTAGAGAAAGTGGTGGACGAGCATAGGAAAATAGTGGATTGGCAGTCCAATATCGAAGTGCAACGCGAGATGCGACGCGACATCAAGCGAAGGTTGCGAAACACGGGCCAATTTCCAGAGGCACGTCTCGAATTGCTCGCCAGTCAGATGGTTGCCATGGCCAGGCAACAGCCGGTTCCGTGATCACGAGCGACAGCATCCGTTTTGGGGATGCAGTGATCGAATACAAAGTCCGGCGCAGTGCTCGCCGCAAGAAGACGGTGCAGATTGCAATTGACGCAGGTGGGGTGCAGGTTGCCGCCCCGTCAGACATGCCTGATGAAGAGCTGCGCGCCATTGTTCGAAGACGTGCAGCCTGGATTTTGCGTCAACCGGCGGTTAAGAAGGCAGCCGCCATGCCAAGGCAGTTTGCCAGCGGGGAAACATTGCCGTACTTGGGTCGCAATGTTTCTTTGGTCCAAGAGCAGGCCCAGCTGACCGCACCAGAGATTGTGTTTGATCATTGGCACTTTAGAGTAAAGGTGCCCCAGGTTCCCGCCACTGAAGAATGGGGTCCCCTGATCCGACAGGCCTTTGTTGGTTGGTATCGCGCGCGTGCCGCCGAGATATTGCCCGCCAACGTTGACCGCTGGTGGCCGCGGATGGGCCATGGTTACAAGCCCAAGATCCTCGTCCGGGACCAACGCCGACGGTGGGGCAGTTGTGCGCACGATGGCACACTTCGTTTCAACTGGCGCGTCACGATGCTGGAACCTTCCCTCGTCGAATACATTGTGGTGCACGAACTCGCACACATTACGATTCGGAATCACTCGCCCCAATTCTGGACCCTGGTCGAGAGCATGATGCCTGATGTACAGCATCGACGCAGACGCCTGAGAGAAGTTGGGCCCACATTGCCGCTTTGATCACGGCTGCAAGTATATTGCCAACTCCAGAAGTTGCTCCATACAGGGCATTCATGAGACGCACTGGCCGGGTCCCGGCAGGACACCCATACGCGCCATTGGACCCTGCACCGGGGTTCGGGATGGCAAGGGAAGGCCAAAGACTGTAGTGGAACTGTCGGTAAGGACGGCGATTTGGGCCTGGTGTTCGATCTCTGGGAAACAGCAGGCAATCCTGTCCTGACACCGCTGCAAGGATAATCCGGGCACGGCATCTGGGTTAGAATTAGCCACGAATCCCCATTTCCCCACAATCAGGAGTCCTTGACAATCCATGCAATGCAGCGTCATGACCTACAGTTTTCGCCGCACCTGCGAAAAAGGTGACATGGACATCTTCGGGTGCATTGACTTCTGCCAGACCCATGGCTTGGAGGTGGTGGAGCCCTGGAACCGGCATCTGCCCCAGGCCGAAGACAACCCGGCCTGGACCCGCACGGTGCAGCAAGCCGCGCGCGATGCCGGGGTCGCAGTAGGATGCCTGGCCATTGACGGCGCCCACATCTACGACGACTCGGCCGCGGAGCGGCAGAAACTGCGCGACAATGCCTACCACTGGCTGGAGGCGGCGGCCCATTGCGGCGCCCCCCAGATGCGCATTGATGCAGGGGGTCCCGAGGACATGCCCGAGGCCGCCTTTGAAATCATCGTGGAAGGATTCACCGATCTGGTCGCCAGAGCCCAGCCGATGGGCATTGCCGTGCTGACGGAAAACCATTGGGGACCCACCAAGAACCCGGACAACACCCTCAAATTGCTGGAAGCCGTTCCGGGTCTGGGACTGCTCTTTGACTCGCACAACTGGATTGCGGAAAGACGCGCCGAAGCGTGGCAAAAGACCGCGCCTCTGGCCCAGGCCCTGCACATCAAGACCTTCAATTTTGATGCGGATGGGAATGAGCCCAATGAAAATCTGGACCTCTGCTTTGACCAACTTACGGCAGCAGGCTACAACGGGGTCTGGGGCATTGAAAGTGTCCCGGACGACGGAGATGAAGCGGCGGCTGTCCTCATGACGCGGGATCTGATCATCCGTCTGGCTGGCGCATAAGCCCATGTCCGGCCGTCTTCTGCGCGGGGCCCTTTCACTGTGGTGGGTGGTCGGCCTGCAGGGCTTGGCCGCGCTGGTGCTTGGCCTTTCCCTGCTTTTTAGGCCGGAGGGCACGGCAGCCTTCTTCTGGGTGGCCGTAGGGCTGTACCTGTTTTTCTACGGGACCAGCACTCTGTTCAACGCCCTCTTCCACCGGAGGCTGCACCGGTCCCGGTGGCAATGGTTGGGGGGTCTCTTGAGTGCCATCGGGGGGTTGGTGGCGATCTCCAATCCCATGGCGGGCTTTTATTTGACCGCGGCGGTGTTGAGCTATGTCGTCGGCATTGCGGCCATCATCAGCGGTCTCACCCATTTTGCGCGCATCCGGCAATCAGACCAGCGGGGAGTCCGCCGTATCGTCTGGAGCATCTTGATTGCGGGGGCCTTCAAGATTGGCTTCGGCATCCTGATCATGGCGCGTCCCCTGGGAGCCAGTGTCTTCCTGCTCCAGTTTCTGGGAGCCTGGGCAGTACTGGGAGGGCTGGTTCTGCTTTTCATGGCGTACCGCCTGCGGCGATCCGTTGCCCTCTAGCCGTCCTTTTTTCTGCAATGGGGTGGAGCCTTGACTCGCAGGGCCAGAAAGCACGAGCGGGCCTAATGCGAGTCTTTGGGTTTGGGAGCCCCGGACCCACCTCGGAGAAAGTCGAAGTCTGCCCCCAGGTTGGCCTGCTGCACGTGTGAGGTATACAGGCTGACATACCCGCGGTCCATGTGCGCTGCCGGAGGGTGCCACGCGGCCCGACGCCGATTCAGTTCCGCCTCTCCCACATTCAGCTGCAGGCTGCGGCCCGGCACGTCCAGCGTGATCTGGTCCCCGCTTTCCACCAGGGCCAGCGTTCCGCCTACGGCGGATTCCGGGGTGACATGCAGCACCACTGCCCCGAATGCGGTGCCACTCATGCGCCCGTCGGATATCCGCACCATGTCCCGCACGCCCCGGGCCAGCAGCTTGGCGGGCAGGCCCAGATTGCCCACTTCCGGCATCCCGGGATACCCCTTGGGGCCAGCGTGCTTGAGCACCAGCACACTGTCTTCGTCAACTTCCAGGTCCGGGCTGTCTATGCGGGCATGGTAGTCGTCCATGTCGGCAAAGGCGACCGCTCGGCCCGTGTGCTGCAGCAGATGCGGGGATGCCGCCGAGGGCTTGATGATGGCCCCATCGGGACAGAGGTTGCCTTTCAGCACGGCTATGCCCGCGTCCTGCTGGACCGGGTTTTCCCACGTGGCAATGACATCGGCATTGAACCGTTCCGTCCCCGCGGTGTTTTCGCCCAAGGACTTGCCGGTGATGGTCCGGGCATCCATGTGCAGAAGGTCTCGCAGTTCCTGTATCACGACCGGCAGGCCCCCTGCGTAATAGAAGTCTTCCATGAGATAGGAGCCCGAGGGCATGAGGTTGACCAGCAGTGGCATATGGCTGCCCAGATCATCGAAATCCTGCAGGTCCAGGGGGATGTCCAACCGGCCGGCAATGGCCAGCAGGTGGATCACAAAATTGGTGGAACCGCCAATCGCGGCATTCACGCGAATGGCGTTTTCAAAGTTCGCGCGCTGGAGGACGTGCGACAGGCGCAGGTCCTCATGGACCATTTCCACGATGCGGTTGCCTGCCCGGTGTGCCAGGCGTTTCCGGCGGGCATCCACGGCCGGAATGGCGGCGCCGGCGGGCAGTGTCAGCCCCAACGCTTCCACCATGCAGGCCATGGTGGAAGCCGTGCCCATGGTCATGCAGTGGCCTTCGCTGCGGGCCTGACATGATTCCGCCTCCAGGTATTGCTCCATGGTCATGGCGCCCGCCCGCAAGTCGTCGGTGAACTTGTAGGCGTCGGTTCCCGACCCTACATCCCGGCCTTGATATTTGCCGTTGAGCATGGGACCGCCGGAGACCACCAACGTGGGCAAGTCCACACTGCAGGCCCCCATGAGGGTGGCCGGCGTGGTCTTGTCGCAACCAGCCAGCAGAATCACGCCGTCCACGGGGTTGGCCCGCAGGGTCTCCTCCACATCCATGCTGGCCAGATTGCGGAACAGCATGGTGGTGGGCCGCATCAAGGGCTCCCCCAGCGACATGACCGGAAACTCGACCGGAAAGCCGCCGGCCTCATACACGCCCCGCTTGACCTGTTCCGCCAGAATGCGGAAGTGACCGTTGCACGGGGTAAGTTCCGACCAGGTGTTGCAGATGCCGATGACGGGTCTGCCGTCAAAGAGATGCTCGGCATGGCCCTGGTTTTTCATCCAGCCGCGACTGACAAAGCCCATGAGATCGGTCCGGCCAAACCAATGCCGACTGCGCAAGTGCGTATTTGCCATGGAAGTCCTCGGAACTGGAAAGGGCGTTGAAGAAGCAGGGAGACAGAGTCGCCCATGCCTGCCTTACATGCTACACGGAAGTCCGGGGGCGGCCAATCCGTCCTGGGTACAAATCCGCCTGGTGGAGGCCTGCGAAGAACCGGGATGATATCCTTGGCCCCGGCTGACGCGCTACGCTGCAGGCCGACGGCAGGCACGCAGCGTCCACTCTCTGGACCGGTGACAATCACCGACACATCCCAACAAGCCACACGGGAGCGCATCCTGCCCACGGCAGGAGCCTCCATGGGTTTGCGTTGTACCATTGTTACCGGACCAGCGGTACGTTGGGAAAGCACTGCGGGCCTTGGGTCAGGTACGATTTCAAGGCTGCCGAGCACCTGGCTGGGAAAACCTGTCCGCATGGATGCCGACCCTGTTGCGATGCCCCAACCGGGATCAACGCGGCATCTCGGACCTGTCCCCTGTTTCTCCTCAAGCCCATTGGAATCACAACATGAACGGCAACCTGCAGCCTGCCCAGCCTGACAGATTGCACATCGGAGACCTATCTCCGCCTCCGTCCGTGTTGCCCGCTTCGTTGCTGCCGATCACGGCGCTGGATCTGGAAATCCAGCGGCAAGGGCACATTCGGCACATGGGCGCTATCCAGGACAACAGACGTTTCGAGCGCAAGCCTGCGAATCATCGGGACACAGCGGCGGCCTTGCAGGCCTTGGACGACTTCTGCCAGAATTCCCGGTTCATTCTGGGCCACAACCTGATACACCACGACCTGCCTCACCTGCGCGCCGTCAAGCCGGACCTGGCACTGTTGCGGAAACCCGTAATCGACACGCTGTTCCTGTCGCCGCTGGCCTTCCCCCGCAATCCGTACCACCATCTGGTGAAGGATTACAAACCGGTGCGGGATTCACGCAACGATCCGGTGCAGGATGCTCGACTGGCCCGGACCATTTTCACGGATCAGTACATGGCATTGCAGACCCAGGCCCAGGAGAATCCGGAGCTGGTGCGGTTCTTCCAGTACTGCTTCGCGACACCCGCGCCGGGTACTGCCCCCCGGGATTATCATGGCCTGGCCATGGTCTGCGAGACACTGGTAGCCTCACCCTTTCAATCCGACCGGGAGGCCCGGACGGGACTGATCCGATTGGGCCGGGACAAGGCGTGTCCCGTGCAGTTGGCACGCGTCGCGGACACACACTTGCCGTTGATGGAATCGCGGTGCAGCCTGCCCTATGCGGTGGCCTGGCTACAGGTAGCCGGCGGCAATTCCATTCTGCCCCATTGGGTCCGGCATCAGTTCCGCGCACTGACTGCCATCCTGGAGCAGTTGCGGGAGACTCCCTGCGGCCAGACCGACTGCACCTATTGCATGGAAAACCATGATCCGCATCTCCAGCTGCAACGCTTTTTCCGGTATCCGGATTTCCGCGTTACGGCCGATGGACAGCCTTTGCAACAGGCACTGGTCCTGGGCGGCATGCAGGGGCGTTCCCTCCTCGGCATTCTGCCCACCAGCGGCGGCAAGTCGGTCTGTTTCCAAGTTCCGGCCTTGGTACGGTACTACCGGCGCGGCCTGTTGACCGTGGTCATTTCACCGCTCCAGGCCCTGATGAAGGACCAGGTGGACAGCCTTGAGGCCAAGACCGGCACCACTGCCGTGGCCGCGGTGTACGGATTGCTGACGCCGCCGGAGCGCGGGGCCGTGCTGGAGCGCGTCCGCCTGGGCGACATTGGCCTGCTGTACCTTTCCCCCGAACAGTTGCGCAACAAGTCTGTGACCCGAGTGTTGGCCCAACGGGAGATAGGGGCCTGGGTCTTTGACGAGGCCCACTGTCTCTCCCAATGGGGACAGGACTTCAGACCGGATTACCTCTATTGTGCCCGGTTCATCCGCACCCAGAGCGCCTCCGCGCGCCAGAATGAGATACCCCCGGTGGCCTGTTTCACGGCCACCGCCAAAGAAGACGTGATCGAGGATATCCGGCAGCATTTCCAGGAAAAACTGGATTGCGAACTGGAGTTGCATCAGGCCGGAGTAGAACGTCGCAATCTGCATTTCGAGGTACATCTCGTAACGCAGGAAGCCAAGAACGGGCGGGTGGCCGAACTGATCCGGGACCGCCTGCCGGACGACGGCAGTTGCATCGTCTATTGTGCCACCCGCAAGGCCACCTGGGAATTTGCCGAGTTTCTGACTCATGTCGGCGTACCGGCCGGGCATTTCCATGGAGGGCTGGAGGCACCGGCCAAGAAAGAGATCATGGCCCGGTTCATGCAAGGCGAAGTGCGCACCATTTGTGCCACCAATGCCTTTGGCATGGGCGTGGACAAAGAGAATGTACGCCTGGTTATCCACGCCCATGTGCCCGGTTCCCTGGAAAATTACCTGCAGGAAGCGGGCCGGGCCGGCCGGGACGGGGAGCAGGCAGATTGCCTGTTGCTGTTTGACGAACAGGATATCGAGGACCAGTTCCGGCTGAGAGCTTTCTCCGAGGTAAACCGGCGTGACATCCAGCAGGTGCTGCGTGGCATTCGCTTCAAGGGGAAAAAACGTCCGGGGATGGATGTGGTGATCACCTCCGGCGAACTGCTCCGGTCCGACGCGGTGGACACATCGTTCGACCTTGAGGATCGCGCTGCGGCCACCAAGGTCAAAACTGCGGTGGCCTGGCTGGAACGCGGCGGCTTTCTGGAGCGCAACGAGAACTCCACGCAGGTCTTCCACGGCAGGCCCCTGTTCGCGACATTGGACGAAGCCAGGGCGCGGCTGCACCGCCTGCAGCTCTCGCCTGCCCGGCACCGGAAGTGGGAGCTGCTGTTGTCCGTTCTCATCAATGCCGAACCGGACGAGGGACTGGATGTCGATTACCTGGCAGAACAGCTGGGGCGACTGTCCGCCAAGGGTGATCAGGACACATTGCAGACCCATGAAATCATGAACATCCTGCACCAGATGGCACAGCAAGGTCTGGTGTCCGAAGGTTTGCGCATGACGGCTTTTCTGCGTCCCAAGGGCCGCAATCATGCGCGCGGGGTGTATGCCAAACTGTGTTGTCTGGAACAGCACGTACTGGAAGCACTCCAGGAGGCTCAGCCCGAAGCCGAGATCGATACCGAATATCCCCTGAACCTGCGCCTGCTGAACCAACAGATGCTGGACCAGGGCCTGGATTACAGCAATCCCCAGGTCTTGCGCAACATGCTCCGCAGTCTGGCGACCGATGGCAAGGGGCGACTGGCCGGCGACACCGGCAGCATTGTGTTTCGCTATGTCTTCAAGGATCACTACCAGGTCCGGCTGTGCCGAGCCTGGCAAGCCATCCAGACCATCGCACGCCGACGGCGTGCGCTGTCCGCGAAAATCCTGGAGGCCCTGTATTGTGCCGTTGTCCCCGAGGAACAATCCTCGCAGGCCGAAGTGCTGGTGGAATTCTCACTGCAGAACCTGCTGGAGGCGATCCGCAGCGTGCGCGGGCCGAAGGACAAGGAAATGGCCGCGGTGGAAAGGGGCTTGCTGTATCTGCACGAGCAGAACGTCATTGTGCTGCAACAGGGTCTGGCAGTGTTTCGCCAGGCCATGACCCTGAAACTGAACCCGGAGGCTCGATCACGCCGCTACAACCAGGGAGACTACGCGCCCCTGGCACGCCACTACAAGGCGCGCGTGACCCAGGTGCATGTGATGAACGAGTATGCAGCGCTGGGTGTGGACAGCATGAAGGCGGCGCTGACCCTGGTGCGGGATTACTTTGCCCAAAACAATGTGGCCTTCCTTCAACGCTATTTCCGGGGGCGGCAGGAATTGCTGACACTGGCTACCAGTCAGCGGTCTCTCCGGCAGATCGTGGACGCATTGGGAAATCCCCAGCAGAAGGCCATTGTGATGGCCCCGACCCACGCCAACATGCTGGTCCTGGCGGGTCCCGGGGCCGGCAAAACCCGGGTGGTAGTGCACCGCTGTGCCTACCTGACCCGCGTGGAACGCGTGCGGCCCTTCAGCATCCTGGTGCTCTGCTACAACCACAGCTCGGCCGTGGCCTTGCGCCATCGTATCAAGGCATTGCTGGGATCTGAGGCCCGGACCATCATGGTCTACACGTTCCACGGACTGGCCTTGCGTCTGTTGGGTCACAGTTTCGACCCGGCCCGGCAGAAAGACAGGGCCGCGGCCGCCATCGATTTCGATCGCCTGATTTCCGATGCCACCGCGCTGCTCCAGGGACGCAGGGAAGTGCCAGGCTTGCCGCCGGACCAGCAGCGGGAAAGGTTGCTGTCAGGCCTCCAGCACATTCTGGTGGATGAGTATCAGGACATTGATGGCCGCCAGTATGAGCTGATCTCGGCCCTCGCCGGGCGTACGCTCGCGGAGGAAGAAGCCAAGCTGGGCATTCTGGCAGTGGGTGACGACGATCAAAGCATTTATGGATTCCGCCGGGCCAATATCAAATACATCCGGCAATTTGAGCAGGATTACCAGGCACAGCGGTTCTATCTGGTGCAGAACTACCGGTCTACGCGCCACATCATCGCTGCCTCCAATCGCCTGATTGTCCTGAACCGGGATCGGATGAAAACCGGACAGGACATCCGCATCAATGAAGCGCGCCAATGGATGTTGCGCGGCGGGTATCTGGCACGCAAGGATCCGGTGAGCAAGGGCCAGGTGCAACTGATTTCCTGTCCAGACCTTTCCGCCCAAGCCGCCGCGACCGTACAGGAGCTGCAACGCCTGCGCAGCCGGTGGCCCGACCTGGAATGGACCGATTTCGCTGTACTGGCGCGGCACGGCATGACCTATCCGGTACTCACCCATTTCCGTTCGGCTGCCGAACACGCCGGCATTCCGCTCAATTTGCCGCTGACAGCAGATCAGACGGTCTCACCGTTTCGGATTCGCGAATTCCATACCCTGCTGGCCCGCCTCCGCAAGGCGGGGGACACCCTCATAACGCCAGCCGGGTTGCAAAAGTGGATAAGTACCGGGACTTCAGCAGGCAGTCCCTGGTACGCAATCCTCCGGGCGGTGGTGGAGAGCTGGGAGATCGAAACCGGGCGCAGCGAGTTGCCTGCGCAGGCGTTTGCGGCTTTTCTGGTGGACTGTCTGCGGGAGGCACATCGGGAACACCGCCGGGGCACGGGTGTACATGTCAGCACTGTACATGCCTGCAAGGGACTGGAATTCCGGGTAGTGGTGATACTGGATGGCAACTGGCAGATTCACTCCGCGTGCGACCGGGAGGAAGAACGGCGCCTGTTTTATGTAGGCATGACCCGCGCCCAGGACTGCCTGATACTGATGCGATGCCGGGATGTCCAGAACCCTCACCTTGCCCGGTTGGAGGGCGAGGCCTGTCTGACGCGTCATGTGGCACCGGACTGGACCTATCCGCTCAAAAGGTATCGCACGCTGGGTATGAAAGACCTGAACCTGGGCTATGCCGGCAGTTTTTCACCGGACCACGGGATACACAAAGTCCTCCGTGACTTGCATACGGGCGACGCGGTCGAGTTGTTGCCCTCAAAAGGAACACTGTACAGCCAGGGACAGCCCATTGCCCGGCTGAGCCGGCAGGCGCAGGCCCAGGATTGGGGTCGTTTTCCAGACCGTGCTGTTCAAGGCTGCGTATGGGCTCTGGTGCACCGCAACACCGAGGACGAGGGCGAGGATTTTCGGCACCGGAATCAGTGCAGCGAGTGGGAAATTCCCTTGGCGGAGTTAACGTGGGAAGAGGAGAGTCACAGTATCTGAAAACGCAGGTTGGAGACCAGCAGGGACATCGCAGGCGAGCCAGGGCCGCGCCGGGCGGTAGCTCTGGCAAGTCCGGGGGCCCGCAATACCCCGATGGCCAACACTGCCCGAACACAGGGAAACAAAATATCCGGCACCCCCCAGCACGACAGAAGCACAGGAAGCCCAAGCGAGTCGGGGAGGACTTTGGGACGACAGGGGCAGGCTTGCCGCGCAGAGGAAACTCTGAATTTGGAAAATTGGAGCGCCCTGTTGGCCATACTCCAAGATTGTTGCCGCATATCCCACCATACAGATGCGCGGGTCTTTGGCCACCCAAGCCCATCTGAATCCTCTGGCACTGGCCCCTATGGTAATCTGCCCTTGGCATCATTCTTCACGCGGGGTCGCAGGGTGCGCTGGGCCAGTCCACTCTTTCGCCGATATGTGCCGATATCCAGCACAGCCAAGTCAAGCCGCGGCTGTGCCGTTTGTCCCCTGAGCGTATGATGATTCCTGCCCATCGCGGGCCCTTGCCATGACCTGTCATCTGCCCATAGGCGTTGACGATTTTCCTGCCCTGCGCGCCAATCCGGAATTTCTGTATATCGACAAAACAGAACGGATCGCGGCCATGCTGGGCCATTCTCCAGGACGGCATCCGCACCTGTTTCTGGCCCGGCCGCGGCGTTTCGGCAAGACCCTGCTGGTGTCCACGTTGCAGGCATTGTTTCAGGGCAGGTGTGCCTTGTTTGCAGATACCTGGATAGGACAGCCGGGCAATTGGGATTGGGCGCAGCGCCAATGCCCTGTCCTGCGCTTGAACATGGGCATACGGGGCATTCATGATCCCCGCGAACTGCGGGATGACCTGCAAGACTACATGTTGGACTTGATCCGCCAGGAGGATGTCAGCATCGTGCCGGCCTCTCAGCCAGGTCGCATGCTGACCCACCTGATTCGGGGCCTGTTCCAGAAACACGACCGCCCAGTGGCCGTACTGGTTGACGAATACGATACTCCCATCACGGAAAACATCGATCGCCCCCATGTGCTTGAGGACATTCTGGATATCATGCGGGCTTTTTACGGGGCCCTGAAAGACAGCACTCCCTACATCCAATGCACCTTCATGACCGGGATCACGCGGTTTGCCCGGGCAGGCCTGTTCTCCGGAGCCAACCACCTGGAAGATTTGTCGTTCAGTCCCCGGTGCCACGCATTGCTGGGCTTCACGGATGCCGAAATCGCAAGCAGTCCCGATCTGAGGACTGACATGGACCGGTGCGCCGTGGCTCTGGGATGCACGCCTGCGGCGTTTCGGCAAGCCTTGCAGGCGTACTACAACGGATATCGGTTCAGCCCCCGCGGGGTGGCAGTGTACAACCCGTTTTCGCTGGCTCAATGCCTGAAAACCCTGCGCGAGGACGGACCGGGCACCTTGTGGACCCTGACGGATTTGCCCAATGCCTGGGCGGAGTCCGGCACGCCGGACATGCTGTTTCGATTGTGGCGGCCAGGGGAGTACCATGCCGCCGACATGGAAGCGGCCCGCCACAACCGGCCTTTGGCCGTGTTGCGCCGAGCGCATTACGACACGGCGCATCCCGACCTGTCGGCTCTGATGTATCACACGGGCTATCTCACGCTCACACCGCCAACGACCGACACCGGTGCCCATGCCGCGCCAGGTCTGGATTTCCCCAACCAGGAAGTGCGGCTGACTTTCATGGCCTCCCTGCAAGGATGGCAAAAGGGTCGGGTCTGGGAATGGTATCGGCAGGCCCGGGACCCGGACGGGCTCGTCGCCGCATGGACGCAGGCCTGGCAAACCGCCCAGGATCCCACGCGGCTGTCTCACTGCATCGACACGCTTATGCACAGGATTCCCTATCCCCTGCACCACATGCCCCCGCGTACACGGGAACTGTACGACTACGAGGTCCACTATCAAATCATCCTGTACACGGCCTGTCAGGCCATGGGCCTGTCGGTGCAGGCCGAGGTGCATACTGCCCGCGGACGCATCGATCTGGTCATTGCCTGGGACCATCACATTGCCCTGATTGAATGCAAAGTGGGAATGACAGCAGACGATGCCTTGGCCCAGGTATGGGCACAAGGATATGCGGAGATGTACCGGCAAGACGACAAACCCATCACGGTGTGGGGGCTGCAATTCAAACCCCACCGGCATACCATCCATGCCGTGGCCGCGTGGTCCTTGGGACGATACGATCAGGAGGCGCGCCGCTGGCAACACGAGCCCTGCCGCGTACCGCTGGCGGAATTGATGCACCTGCCTGCCTCCGAGCGGAAACGAATCCTGCGGGAGAAGCAGCGGGATGACGACGGTGGTGCGCATACAGTCCATCTCGTCTGAGCCCATCCACCGATCTCGTCTGGTCGGGCGAGACTTTGGCCGCCGCGGGACCGGCACATGCATGCCCTGCCTCCCATGACGCAAGGGCACGGGGGCGTCACTTGAAGACGCCCTTGGTCTGGGCTTTCAACATGGCCCTATTGATCCAAAACGCAGTACCAAGATGCGACCGGATCACCGGCCGCACCATCTTCCACGGCCGCGGAAAGAAGTCGGCACTGCCCTCCGAATTGATTATGTTGAGAAACAGGTTGTCTCCGTGGAGTATGTATCGTCTCAGGGCAACGACACTGGTTCAGTGATCGGTACACCTGCCACGGCATTCGTTCATGTCTGAGTCAGGCATCTGTCTTTTCCTTTGTTTTTTGCGTGGCCCGGATCTGTGCATGGCGGCAGAGACCGTCAAGGAGCGCGCTCGCAGCATTCAGCGCAGCAGCATGAAGGTCGACAAAGGCATGCGCACGATGCGGGGATCATCCAAAGCAGCAGCATCGTCCTGGGTGACCAAAAGCCCAAACGGCGCGTTGTTGACGGCCTTTTCCAGAAATGAGCGGAGCCCCAAGGTATCTCGCAACGGATCAATGCGTTTCTGATATTTGATTTCCACCGGTATGCGTTTCTCGCCCAGGGTCAATACGAAGTCCACTTCCTGGTCCATGCCCCTTGGGGGATAGTGGGCCACGTCCAAACCCCGGATCGTCGCCACCACGGCCCCGAAAATGCTTTCCGCCAAGTGGCCCGCGAGTGTCGTGAAGTGTGGTTGTCTTGCCAGTTCATCCGGTACCAGCGGGATGTATTCCTGCAGCCAGCTGGCTCTGAGGCCATGATCCACCAGACACAGCTTTGGACTGCCGCGCCTGCGCTTGAGACGGATTTCCAACGGTGGTACCAGATGCACCAGCAGGGAATCACCGAGAAACTTTAGGTAACTGTGCACGCGCTGGGCCGCCACATTCGCGCCGAGAGCCATGCGTGTCTCTTCCGCCAGCGTGGCGGCGGTCGGAGTCTGACCGGCATAACGGCACACAAGCCGGAACAGTGCCTCCAGAAACTGCGCGTCCCGCTTCCGTCCCCGTTCGCCGATACGCAGGTCGTGCTGAATGACCCGCTTGATGACCGTTTCGTTCAAGTGAGCGGCCAGTTCGGCGAATGCGGTGTCCTTTTCCCGATGCACCACGGGATAACCGCCCCGCGCCGAAAAGTGCCGGAATGCGTTCTGCCGAAACTCCTGCTGGATGTTCCCGTGCTCCTGCAAGTCCGTCCAGAATTCCTTCTGCAAAAGTGCCGCCAGATCATTTTCCGGCAGAAAGGGCGCCGGAGCATCCAGCCCCCGCAATGCGCCAATCTCGGTCAGGGACAGTACACCGGCCTCCATCGTGTTGATACGTCCCGCGAGACTGTCTCGGCCCAATTCGATGCGCAGCGCAGAACTGCCTGTGACTACGGCCTTGACGGTGGAGTTGTCGACCAGGGATTTCAGCTGTACGTCCCATCCTTCCAGATTCTGTATTTCATCCAGAAACAGATACGCCGCTTCGCCCCTCTGCGCCAAGGCATTGAAGCGGTGCGGCGCGATGCGACGTTCAAACCAGTCCGTAATGCGCAGGATCGGCTCTTTCAACCTGGCCAGAGTTTCCAGATCGTCAAACTGGACCCGCAAGATGCACCGCGGATTCACGCCCTCGTCCAGCAAATCCTGAATGACTTGAAACTGCGCGGTCGTCTTGCCGACTTGACGGGGTCCCCGCACCACGACCGCCGGTGCGATAGTGGAATGCAGGCGGCGCCGCAACTGTGCCACCAGATGACGCCGCGTCAGAGGCTGGACCGGCATGGCCTCGTTTTCCCACCATGGGTTGAAGCGTCGGAGATCTTCGATCAAGGGTTTGGGCAACCCTGAGTCGACAAAAATGGGCACTTGCTCGTACATGCCGTTCACGGGGATGAAATCCAAGGCAAGATGAGTGTAGCATTCTGTTTTGGTGCCCGGGTGCAAGGGGCAGCGGCAGTCTGGTGCACTGGCCGGGCCGCGGGTTCAGAGGTTGCGACCAGTCCGTTTTGCACTCTGTCAAGCGCCGGTCCTGCAAGCAGCATCGAATCCGAATTTACGTCTGTCTGCAGGCCACAGTCATGCATGGCAAGGGGGGCCCGTTCTACAATAATGCGTCAGGTCGACATGACTCTGCCTGGAGCCCTGTCTTGATGGCCCGTGCCGCTTTGGCATGCGGTGCCACCCTGAAAACCGCACCACAATCCCCAACTGCCACCAGGAATTCCTTGACCATGTCCCGCTACCAAGCCTATCTGGAACAACACCAACCTCGATTCATTGCGGACCTGCAGGAGTTCGTCTCGCTGCCCAGCATCTCCGCACAGCCGGAACATGCCGCGGACATCGAGGCAGCGGCACAATGGCTGTCTCGCAGATTGGGGCAGGCCGGCTTCGAGAATGTAGAACTGGTACCCACGGCCACGTATCCGGTGGTCTATGCGGATTGGCTGCATGCCGCCGACAAACCCACGATCCTGGTCTATGGTCACTACGACGTGCAGCCTGCCGACCCTGTCGATCTGTGGGACAGTCCCCCCTTTGCCCCGGAAGTGCGGGAGGGTCGTCTGTACGGCCGCGGCGCCTCGGACAACAAAGGCAATCTGCTGGCTGCGCTGATTGGCCTGGAAGCCATGCTGCAAACCGAAGGCGGGTTGCCGGTCAATATCAAACTGTTTTTGGAAGGGGAAGAGGAAATCGGGAGTCCCCACTCCCTGCCGTTGTTGGCCCAGGAGCGGGAACGCTTCGCCTGTGACCTTTGCGTCAATGCCGACGGCATTCAATATGCACCGGGCCAACCCACCATTCTCTATTCCTTTCGGGGTATGGCCACTTTCCAGGTGGATGTACAGGGCGCCCAGTCGGATCTGCACTCCGGCATCTACGGGGGCACCATCGCCAATCCCCTGCACGCTTTGGCGGCCATTGTGGCTTCCTTTCACCACGCCGATGGCCGGATCGCCATAGACGGGTTCTACGACTCGGTCGCGGCCATCAGCCCGGAGGAACGGTCCCGTCTGGCCCGCGCGCCATACGACGAAACGCAATACCTGGCGGCCTTGGGCCTGGATACCGTATTTGGCGAACCGGGCTACTCCACCAACGAGCGCGCCTGGCGGCGCCCCACACTGGAAGTCAACGGCATGTGGGGAGGCTTCCAGGGGGAGGGGACCAAGACGGTCCTGCCCCAGGCGGCGCACGCCAAGGTGTCATGCCGGCTGGTGGCGCATCAGGACCCGCAGCAGATTCTGGACGCGGTACGCGCGCATGTGCAGCACATCACGCCCCCCGGGGTCAGGACTACAGTCACTCCAGGAGTGGGCACGGCAGACCCGTACCTGCTCCCGCTCGCCCATCCGGGAGTGAAGATTCTGGCCGATTCGTATCGGGAGCTGTATGCAACGGACCCCATCTACATTGGCAGCGGCGGCACCATTCCCGTCACGGCGGCGATGCTGGATCAGCTGGGTGTCTACTCGCTGGTCTTTGGATTCTGCGCCCGGGACGAGCAGATCCATGCCCCCAACGAGTTCTTCCGCCTTTCCAGTTTTGCGTTGGCGCAAAAAGCCTACGGCATTCTGTTGCACAGACTGGCGACCGCCGCAAGCCTCGCGTAACCACCCCAAGGCACAAAGCAGCACCCGGAGGGCCTGGACACGCCCTGCTGCCCGCAGGTGATCCGGGACCGGGTTGGCAGTACCGTTGGACAGGCTGCCTGGGCGGCCGCTTGGAGATTGCGCGGCCAGACCACAACGGGATTTCAGCTGTCCTGCATGAACTGGACGACCTGCATCAGGCCCTGCTCCAGGTCCATACGGGCCGACCAACCCCAATCCTGCAACGCTTTGGAGGAGTCCAGACTGGACATCTCCACTTCTCCCGGAGGCCGGTCGACATGGACAGGGGCGCGGTGGTAGTTGGTAAGGGCCGCCAGACGTTCAAAAATATGGCCGACCGATGTGGCTTGCCCCGTGCCGATGTTGTACACCCCGGAATGGCCATATTTCAGTGCGGACAGACAGGCTTCCACCACATCGGAGATATAGCAAAAGTCTCGGACCTGCCGGCCGTCCCCACTGATGTGGACTTCCTGCCGTCTCAGCATGGCATCCGTGAAGATGGAGACGACCCCGGCTTCTCCGGCCGGATTCTGGCGCGGACCATAGACATTGGCCAGACGGAGCACGACCCCCGGAAAGTTGAAGGCCTGCCGGTATACGTGCAGATGGTGCTCTATAGCCAGCTTGTTGACCGCATAGTGGTCCAGGGGCTGCGGCTGATCCTGTTCGCAAAAGGCGTGTATCGATCCGTCGGCCTGTTGGCCTTCACCGTAGATGGCACCGCCCGTGCTGGTGAAGACAAAGCGCTTCACTTTGGACACCCGGGCCAGTTCCATCAAGGCCAGGGAAGAAACCACATTCACCTGTGCGTAATCGACCGGCTCGCGCAGACTCTCCCGCACATTGACCCGGCCGGCCAAATGGAACACCGCATGGATTTCGTTGTGGGTAAAAATCTTGGCCAACCCGTCCAGATCCTTGAGATCCATGTGGTAGAAGAGGGCCCGGTCGTTCACATTGGCCTTTTGGCCCGTGTGCAGGTTGTCAATGAGGATGACATCCTCGCCCTGTTTGATCAGGGCATCCACCAAATGGCTGCCGATGAAGCCAGCTCCGCCGGTGACTAAAATACTCACTGCTGCGCTCCATCCTGTGTCATGAGCGCGGGATCGTCTGATCGCGGGCGGCATGGGCTGCCTGCACGGCCCGCAGGAAGTTGCGTTCCGCAGACAGGATGTGCTCCAGCACGGTGCGAATGGACCACTGTGCAGGTCCCGGCACCGCGTCCAGATCGGTATCCTCCAGCCCTACGGTGGCGGCCAGCAGTTTGCCATAGGCCAGTTCCGCCTCGGTCAACATGCGTTGCGGCATGGTACGGTGCCGCCCCAGATCAGATCGGGCGCCCTCAATCTGGTTGACATGCTCCTGCATGTGTTCCCCCAGACGCAGCAGCACGCGGCGCACCTCGTCCCAGCGGGGCAGATCCGTCGGCAGAGGGAAGTCCGATTCGGGCACCTGCGTCAAGTACTCCAGAGACGCCAGCCGGGCGGTCCGGATTTCGGCCAACAAGGCATCCAGCTGCTCGCGGTTCATACACTAAGGCCTCCTGAAGACACACACGATGCTGCATTGTAGTAATTGGGACTCAAGTACGCAAGCTCAGATATATCCTGATTCACGGGTCATGGAGATACCCGGCGGCAACGTCTCTCGCCGTGCAGCAGCTCCTGTCCCCATGGACCGGGGGCCGGTACGGGTGGCCCTACACACTGTACGTGTACCTCTACGATAGACAGGCAGCCTTGTCGCCACACCTGTTCAGGGATGTGTACTTGGGTATACCAGTCCCTCACAATTCACGTCTGTTCAATCAAATACCCCTGCCTGCAGAAGAGAGGAGAGGATGTCCTTGCATTCTGCTTCTTCGGCACCGGCGACAGCTGGTGGACCAGAATATCTGGCTGGTCGGACCGCTTCCTGCATCACAAGGCCACATACAGCGCATGCATGCCTGCGGCAGCCATGCTGATCAATACGCGCACCGGATGCTGGACTGTGGATTACGGTGCGCCACGGGTCCAGGCTCCCCCTCAGCCCGTCTGTCCCGCGCAGGGTGGTCCTTGACCCGGTCCATGGTGATTCCCATGCACGGGCCCGCCTGCATGTCGCGGCGGGCGGCGCGCCGGTCGTGCGCAATTCCCGTCTGGATCACGGAACACCGGATGCAAAAGACACAGACCCCGGCCAGCCGGGGTCTGTGTGGGAATGCGCCGCCTTTATTGTGCCGGAATCCCGGTCTGGGGCCCGGCGTGGACCGCAGGTCTCGGGGCCTTCAGCCACCGACCGACTCCGACCAGGGCGTTGCCCAAGACCATGCGGAAGGGCACGGTATCCTGGCGCCTCTGCGCTGCCGCCCTCTGGACTCTGCGATGGTACTCGGCCTGGCGCAGTCGCTCCTCGTACTCGGCGCGTACCTCATGCAGTTCAAGCAATGTCATGATTGATCCCCGGATCTCCTTGCAGTGTTCCCGAATATTTCCTCATACGGGATTGTCGGTCCCATATGTGCCAACCCGGTCCCATGCCTGTGGCAAAGTCGTCCCAAGACGAGCACCGGCGCGCGAGCAGTGCGCAAGACGGGGCATCGGTGTCCTGGGCACGTTTCCGAGCTCCGCCATTCCGCGCTGGAATCAAGGGTGCAAAGCAAAAAGGGCGGTCCCGGTTACCCGAGTCCGCCCTTGGCGTTGTGTTGCTGTCGCAGTCGGAGGGGTGTCAGACTCCAACGTACGAGACACGATCTGCATCCTTCAGCCGATTTCCCAATGCAATCAGCACCGCGGCCAATTTGATGCGTATGCGGGAGGGCTTCGCCGGTGCCTGCTTTGGAAACCGGTACCCTTCCTCGATCCTCTGCACGCGCGCCCGAATGAGCTCCTGTGCGACAAGCATGTCCAGCATGTGCATGACCTTCGCCTCCTGTCACGCCCGTTTCGACCTATACAGGTAGTGTCGGCCACCGAGATGCCAGACGTGTGGCAAAGAGATGGAAGATGTGTGCCAAACACACTGCACTTGTGTCAGGTCCATGCCAAACGGCCGCGCTCTCCATGGCCTTGGATACAGCATGGCACGGGGAGCCAACGGGACCCCGCAACAGGCCCGCGGATTGTCAACCGGACACAGGCCGACAGCGTCGAGCTGCAGGGACGGATTGCGTCTGGGGCCGGCCGGAGCCCACGAAGTGCCCGACGCGGCAGCACATCAACGCACATAGCATTTGCGGTGTCCCGGGAGAACAGCGGCCGGATGGGGCAGCCACGTCAGGGTTTCTTCAATGCGTAGGACCAGCTCAATGTCCCGCAGGGTAATGCCCTGGACATCATTGGAGCTGAGGTGCACGGTCAGGCTTCGGTAGTCCAGTATCAAGACCGGATGATTCCAACGGCGCCGGGACATGGGCCGGGGTCCTGCCCCCGTATCCTGACAAGCCCTCTCCGCGGAGGGACAGTCCGTGCCGCGGAAGCTTTGATCTATTTTTAATCTTCCGGCGCGATTCCTTACGTGCTCCGGCGCGAACACTGTCTATCCTTCAACGAAATCCGCAGGCCGCTTGGAGCCTGTGGCCTTTTCCACCACAGGGGCAAAGGCCCCAAGGAGTTTATTGATGAACAGTCGCACTCTTTCCGGCAGCAAACCCCGGGTGCTTTGGATCGGTCTTTTGGTCACACTGATGCTGGGTGCCGTCTTGGCCGCGAGTTTGTGGCAGCCTGTTTTCGGGGCCGCCCCGGTGCAGCAGGCTCAAGGCGGGGCGATCTCTTCCAACGAGCTGTACAGTGAACTGTTGCAAGGTGTGGTAAGCATTGAAGTTGTACGCGACACCCCGTTCGGTCCCATGGAAATGCCTGAGGACATGCCCGACCCGAAATCGCTGTTTCCAGGCCGGGAGTTTCCCACACCGCAAAACAGAGGCACCGGGTTCGTCTTTGACGCACAGGGCCATATTGTTACCAACCAGCATGTTGTCGACAGCGCCACCGCGGTACACGTGGTCTTTTCCGACGGCAGCTGGTATCCCGCGACAGTGCTGGGAGAGGATCCCTTCTCCGACTTGGCCGTACTGGAGATAGAGGACCTGGACCGCGAGGTGGCTCCCCTGCCCTTGGCCGAAGCAGGAACATTGCAGGTCGGACACACCGTGTATGCGTTTGGCTATCCCTCCGGTTTGACCGGGGCCTTGACCCGAGGCATGATCAGCAGCATTGAGCCGGGCGGCATGGGCTTCGGAGCCAGCGGATACCCGATCCCCAATCTCATCTACAGCGACACGCTGGTGGTACCCGGGTACTCGGGCGGACCATTGCTGAACGAAGCCGGGGAAGTCACGGGCGTGAATACCGGGATCGCCTACACCGGTATTGGCACGCAGGGCCTGACTCTCAGCATTCCCCTGGACGTGGTCCGGAAGATAGTGCCGTCCCTGATTGCGGATCAGACATACACCTATCCCCATCTGGGCATTCGCGGCGGTTCCATCACGGCCGTCCAAGCGGCCGAGTTGGCACTGCCCAGAGTCAACATCGGAGCATTGGTGCACGCAGTGCAGGAGGGCAGCGCGGCGGCAACGGGTGGCATTCAGGCAGGCGATATCCTGATCGCCATTGGCGAAGACCCCATCACCAACTTTGGCAGTCTGGCGTCACAGCTGGTGCTGAATTACCAGGCCGGAGACCGTGTCGAGTTCTCCGCTCTGCGTGATGGCGAGGAGATCAATTTCCAAGTCGAGCTCGGGACAAGAACCAGCCCGCTCCAATGAGAGCCCGGTTTCGGCCACCCCAGGTAAACCGAGGCAGTGGCGAGGAGGGTCGGAGGTGTATTTCGGCCCTCTTTTTCTTGCCCATTGTCCCTGTCCTTTCCGGTGCAGCCAATCCCGGACCCGTAACGCACCGGATGCGTGCCCATCCTGATCCGGTCAACCTCCCGACTTGCATGCCTTGCAGTATTCGATCGCGGTCCTGTCTCCTTCCACCCCAAACAACCGAGACTCGCTTCAGCACCTTGTACCCGTTCGCGCTGACTTCACAACAGGCAGGGAGCGTGGCACATACTCTCCATAGGGAATACCCGAATTGTACTGTGGAGCAAGGCCCGTCAGAGAGCTGGATACAGAGGCTTCCAATGATTCCTGTACGGGTGCGGCGTTGCAATTCTGTCCGCCACTGAATGTGTATTGGGCACGGCAAACCTGGACCCGTTGCCGATCCTGGCTCTCCAAAGGCATCGATCCACTCCAGATCCGGAACAGGATGAACTTGGGCACCATCGTTACCTGTAACAGCAGCATCGTGCTCAGGACGACGATGAACAGCAGATGTTTCCACACCAACGCAACCAAGCCGGGGAGAATCCGGCCAGACTGCTGGCCAGCAGAATGCCCGTCACGCTGAGGCTTGACACCAAATACTGTGTTGCGGAAGCAGCACCGAAAGGACAGCGCTGCAAACACTTTGAGGGGGGACTCACTGGGTCGGCCGCGGAATCCGGATGGGGAAGATGAGGGTTTGGCCCAAGGTCTTGAGGGAAGTGGTAAGCAACCACAGAAAGGGGATCGCAACGAAGATACCGCTGATCCCAGGGGGGAGATACACGAAGATCATCTTGCCCCCATGGTGCAACCGACAACTCAGGTGCCAATGGCACCCTGTCGGTCTACTGCACCCGAGGCCTCTTCGGGGTCGCCGCAGATCAGACTCTGCTGCACGTCGCCGCGATCGCGTATGCCGCGGACGCGATCCGAGATCAGGCGCACAAACGGTGGACCGGGACTCGGACTGCAAGCCGACTGCATACGCCGCGATCGGGATGCCGGAGCACTGACAGTACGACCCATTCGATGAGTTTCTGTGGCCGCGGCTGCAGGGCGAGGTGTATGTGCCCATCGCGGCCAGCGTCTATCGGCCGGACCGCTGTGGCTGCTCCGGGCCTTGAACACCGCGTGGAGGTTGCTGAATTCCGGGGAGTTGCGTCGCCGGATGCCGGCCGCGACACATGGCATCTGCCGCTGCGGGAGGAACAGGACCGGGAAACCCTCCGCGGCGCCCAAGAAGCGGCCCGTACCAATCAGACCGCGGCCGAAATAGCCCGGCTGCAGACCCTGTTGCAGAGTGCCGACACCACTGCCGCAGACCCTCCTATCTGACCGGACACCGTCTCAGGCACCGTAGTCATGGAGGACCGCAGCACCGACCTTGCTGTGGGGCGGTTACCGGCGCGAGTTGCCGTTCTTCCAGATCGCATTGGTGGCCCGGAACATTCTCTCGCCGGGACGGCTCAAGGCAGAATCAGAATTTTGGCCCTGCAAAGGTGCAGGACACTCCCGTATTGGGTAAAAAAGATATGCATTGCAGGACCGGAAGCATCAAGCATTCCGTTATTTGGTAGAGGAAAACTCCTCTGCCAAAGCCATGCCGCCGATGGCGTATAGACCAGTCACAGAACGGTATTCAGGCCGGAAAACCCCGTTGGTCCGGCCCATTGCAGGACCAACCGTACCGATGAGTAATACAATTGTGACAGATCTTTGGCTTGAATTTCCTGGACCGGAGCTGATCGTGCCCTGTTGGCCTGTAGCCGGTTTCCTCCGCCAAGCTCCGTCTTTACACAAAATTATGTAAAATTATGGCAATTACGAACAACGAACGGATCAAGAAAACGCTCGACTTGCTGCGAGAAGGGTTACAACCCTTCGTCGAACGTCGCCTGAAAGCGGCATGGGGTGCTCGCTGGCGCTCGCGGCTGCGCCAGCGGGAAATCGTGGACGGACGCACTGAAGATCCCATACCCTGGGACAGCCACTTGCTTCTGAAAGTCTTGTGTCACCAATGGGACCAGGTATTCAAAATGGAGTTGGGACAGGACATCCGCACCACTGCATATGCTCTGCTTGACGTCAGAAACAAGTATGCGCACGAACGCAGTGTTGATTCCCACGATACTCTGCGGGCGCTCGGCGAAGCCCGCAAGTTGCTCATGTCAGTGAACGCGCGCAGGCAAGCGCCGGAGGCCGTCAAATTGCATGACGAATTGATGCGCACTATGGTAGCAAGCCAGAATCGACAACCCAAAGCCCGGACGGCCGACATCCGTTCCGGGACCACCGCGGGCAAGCCTTGGCGTTCGATCGTGGCGCCCCACACCGATGTCCTGTCGAATACGTTTAAGGTCTTGCCGTGGACGGCAATATCCTGTGGATGCAGACAGTGAGTGGCACTCTCAGGACTGGCCCACTGACGTTATGTCCTTGCTCTCCTGGCAACGAGACCATCTTCCCCGCGGACAGTGGCAGTGCAGCCTGATGAAACCATATACGGTGTATGCAAAGGGGCAGTCCCATACCGGAGAACAGACATTCCGGCTACGCAGGGCAGTGACAGGAAAGTCCTTGTCAGGGCCCCGTGCAGGCGGCAAGGAACACCACACGGGGTTAACAGGGCACCGATTGCCGTGGAGAGACCGCTGTCACATCCAATCCAAGACTGCGCGGCGCGCAGCGGTAGGCACGTAGCCACGTCTGGGGAAAGTGGGATGTGATCCGGTGACTGACAGATGGTGCCTAACTCTGTGTTTGCAATGAATACACATCTGCTCCGAAAGACATTGGGCCTTTGCAGGTCTTGGGTCTCCGGTCCGACCAATGACCCGCGACGCCAGCCCACAGGACTTGCGCATGAGACAGATACACCCGGGGGACAACCAGCGCGGGTCTCGGGGCTGTGCCAGACCCTGCTGTACCGATCCGGTCCTGGCCAGACTCTGGACAGTTGCTACAATTGGGGCACAGAAGGCAGGAACAGCATGGCTCTGACAGGAATCAAGCGTGGTTCACGACCCCGCGCGCCGTGAGGCCGCTCCCGGAGGTCAGATTCGGTATCCGACCGACGACGACGAACCCATAGCTGACACCGAACCCCAATATTACGCAATCACGGATGCCGTTTTCGCCCTCAAGGTCCATCTCCAGCGCTGGGGCCAGACCGGCACCGTGCGGGGGAACTGTGCTCTGTATTACGACCCCGACAGCCTCACCTCCTATGTAACGCCGGATGTGCTGGTGGCCTTGGACGTGCAGGTCCCGGGTGAGGAAGGCTATGCCCCCTGGGTGTATGGGAAGGTGCCGGACCTGGTGATGGAAATGGCTTCGCCGACGACGCATACCCAAGACAGCGGCCCCAAGCATGCACGGTACGCCGCGCTGGGCATTGCGGAATACTGGCAATACGATCCGCATCATCGGTATCTGCCGAAGGATCTGATCGGCTGGCAGCTGCGGGCCGGAACCTACGATCGGATTCCGGTGCGGTACAACCCGACCCGCGCGGCCCAGGTCGGTACCAGCCAGATCTTGGGCACCGACTGGGGACTGCTGCAGGCGAGCGGGGCCTTGCGATTGTGGGATCCTAATGCACAGACGTGGTACCTGACGGGTTGCGAAGCGGAAGCGGCGCGCTACCAGGCGGCGGTCCGTGCCAACCGGGAAGCCGACCGTGCCGACCAGGCGGCGGTCCGTGCCAACCGGGAAGCCGACCGTGCTGATCAGGAGGTGGCCCGTGCCAACCGGGAAGCCGACCGTGCGGCCCAAGCCGAAGCCAAAATAGCCCGATTGCAGGCCTTGTTGGGGAGCACCGGCCCCGCCAGTCCAGCCCCTTAGGCGCCGCCCGTCGCGCAGTCACGGCCAGTGTGCTGTGGTCCTGCCTGGCACCCACCCACCCGTTCCTGAGTTTTGCTTGCGACACCGGCCCGGGACCTCAACCCCGGGGGGAAGAGACAGTCGTGGCCCCACGGCCCGGCTTCCATTCCAGACGTGCAGTCGCGCCGCGCAGCCGGAACACAGGACCTGCTCTTGCAGGTTCCAACCTGTTCGGGCAGCACGCGCGAGTGACCTGCCTGCATGTCTCCCCAGGGTCTGGAGTTTTGAACCTGCCTCATGCGCAAACCCCACCAATTCCCGCATTCTTTGCTCGGGGTCCGTGGCTTTTGGCTACAATGGCACTTTCGGATTCCCTTTGCTTTTCAGGAGAGAGCCCATGTCCCGCAGCGAATTGCAGGCCAAACTGGACGAAATCAGAGCCTTGCGCACCGAGGTCCTGCAGTACCTGCAGGATGTCCCGGACTCAGACACCGATCTGGAAACACCAGCCGCGCGCACATGGCGCAACCTCGGCATAATCCTGTTGCGCTTCGGCGATCATATGCGGGAGCACGGCAACCAGATTGCCGGTATCCGACAGGCTGTGGGCCGCGGTCCGACCGATGTGCAGCGCAAACTGGGCGCTGCGGAAGCCGCCTGGGGCGAACTGCTCGGTGCAGTGGCCGGTCTCACCGACGCGGATCTGGACGCAGTGCCCGAAACCGGGGGTTGGTCCATGCGCGAGACACTGGATCACATTCTCCAGGCAGAAGCGCATTATCTGGACGCGGTCAGGTCCGCATTCCGGCAACGCGCATCAGAAGGCTGACGGCCTCAGCGCGCCACGGCCGCCGATCCCAGTTGGGCCCGTAGCCAGCCGCGCAGCGGCACATCCTCGTCCTGCGGTGAGGAATAGCCGTGTCCGCCGCTGGCAGACACACCCAGCAGCTGCTTCTGAATGGGATCACAGCGGTCCAGATAATGCTTCACGGTCATGTCGTCCCGGGGCCGCAGCCAGCGGTAGCTGTAGCCGTAGAACAGCACTTTGCGGGTCAGGTGGGAGGTGTTGGGACTGGAGGCATGAAAAATGCGCCGGTCAAAATACACCGCCGTGCCCGGTTTGGCCAGCACCGGCAGACCGTTGGCAGGTACGCCGTGCCGGACATCCTGCAGCTTGTTGGTAAGGTGACTGCCGGGAATGACATAGAGATTGGCCCGGCCCGGCTCTGAAGTGTCCGTCAGGAAATAGGCGATCTTCAGTGATATGCGGGGCTGCGGCTCCGTCTCCAGCTCCTGATTCAACCGGCCGCTGTCCTTGTGCCAGTTGTAACCCGGGTCCGGATCATCCGGGCCCAGCGGCGGTGTGGAAATCAGATGGGAGTGGTACAGCTGGATGTTCCAGCCCAGAATGTCCCACACCTTGGGGAACGTAGTGGGCCAGTCCAGCAATTCCATAAAGACATCATCCTGGCCGATAAAATCCAGGTAGTTGATGCGGGCATTGGCCGCCAAGCCTTCGGCGGCTATTTTCTGCCGGACAATCCTGTCGGTGGCGCGGGCGGCCCGTTCCACAATCTCGGGGGGAATGGCATCCTCTACCAGGAAGAATCCGTCCCGGTCGAACCTCGCCCTTTCCTCCTCTGTCAGTCTGTGCTGCAGCCACTCACTGTGCATCTCTCGCTCCCTGGCTGAACGCGCCTCCAGATCTTGCCGTGGCCGACAGGATTCCGGAGCGGTGGCAAAAACAAGAATTCGGCCCCTTGCGGCAGAACGCCTCCAAGGGCAGACATCCCTGATCCTACATGCCCGGTCGGATTTGGGCAACCCGGAATCCAGAACTACGGGGTCCAGGATTCTGCAAACGTGATCTCCAGGGTTGCGCCGCGGTCATCGGGCGCTTTCACGGCCCGCACGGGCATTTTGATTTGCAGATGGCTGTAGTCACGCATGACGGGATTGGGCACCAAATCCCGAATCATGGCGTACTCGTCACAGCACTCGTTCTTGGGACAATGCACGCAATCCACCCATACCTTGGGGCTGATGTTGTCCATGCTGACCTGCCGGAAACCCAGTTGGGCAAAGAAGCCGGGCACCAGGGTCAGCGCACACAGCTGCTGATATCCGAGGTCCCGGCCCTTTTTGGCGATTTCCTGCACCACCGCCTGGCCCAGGCCCTGGCCCTGCGCCTCGGTGGCGATGACCAGGGAGCGCACCTCGGCCAGTTCCGCGGTGAGGTGCGTGAGTGAGGCCCCGCCCATGACCCGGCGTTCGGACTGCCGGGCACGATCAGTATAGGCCACGGCGACCACCCACCGGTCCAGGCTGTCCCGGATGGACTGTTCGTCCCGGTACAGCATCACGTTGCGCGCGGCGTGATAGTTCACCAGCGCCGCCAGCACGGGCACATCCTGCGTCTGGGCCGGCTCAATGCAGGTCATGCGTTCTCTCCTCCCGGTTTCCCACCCCCTGTCTAGAAGGTTTTGAGGATGTCTCCCACCGTCTGCACCGCTCTTTCCAGCTCCGCTTCCGTAATGATGAACGGCGGGACAAAGCGCAGCACGTCGGTGCCCGCGGAGACGGTCAGCAGACCCGCTTCATAGCCTTGGGCGACCACGGCATTGACATCGATGTCCAGCTGCGCCCCCACGATCAGGCCGGCTCCCCGGACTTCCTTGATATGGGGCGAATTCAGCTCGGACAACATGTCCTGCAAGAGCTGTCCCTTGGTCTGGATGCTCTCCAGAAACGCCGGCTGGGCAATCCGGTCCAGCACAGTACAGGCCACGCGGGTCGTCAAGGGATTGCCGGCAAAGGTGGACGCGTGGTCTCCCGGGTGGATGGCATCGGCCACCTTCTGACTCATGCAGATGGCCCCGATCGGCAGACCGCCGGCCAAGGACTTGGCCAGCGTCATGATGTCCGGGGGCGCGGTGTCACCCACAATGGTCTGATATCCCCACAGCTGCCCGGTGCGGCCCATGCCGCATTGCACTTCGTCATAGATCAGCAGCGCATCCACGGCATCCGCCATCTCGCGCAGCCCCCGCAGAAACTCGGGCGTGGCTATGTTGACACCGCCCTCTCCCTGGACAGGTTCCACAATGATGGCGCAGATGCGCTCGTCCATGTAGGAACGGGCACTGTCCAGATCGTTGTAGTTGGCGAAGCGTACACCGGGCATCAAGGGCTGAAACGGGTCCTGGTACTTGGCCCGCGGGGTCGCGGCCAGACTGCCAAACAGGCGCCCGTGAAACGCGTCCGAGAAGGCCAGAATGCAGTACTTGTCATCCACGTCCATCTCGTAGGCGTAGCGGCGGGCAAACTTGAAGGCTCCCTCATTGGCATCCGCGCCGGTCAGGCAAAAATGCACTTTGTCGGCAAAGCTGTGCTGGCAGAGCCGTTGGGCCAGGCGCGCGTGGGGCGCCGTATGGTACAGATTGCTCAGGTGATAGACCCCGCTGTCCATGATGTCCTGCATCGCGGTCTTCATCTCGGCATCTCCATAGCCCAGGGCGTTCACGGCAATGCCGGAAACGCAATCCAGATAGGCTTTGCCGTCCAGGTCGTAGAGTGTGGCCCCCTCGCCGTGCGAGAAAACAAATGGTGGACGCCCGTAGACTCCCAGGACATATTCCTTTTCCAGATCGATAATCTCTTGTGTAGTGCTCATATCAGGTTCCCTTCCCTGGTGTCAGGCATGCTTGGATTCCCGGCGGCAAGTTCAACTGTCCCGCCGCATCAGACTGAAACTCTGGGCCGTGGGCCCGATGTGAGGTTGCGTTGCCAGAAAGAGGGCCAGCGGCACCACATCCTCCGGTTGCTTGAACCATTCCGAAGACCAGTTGGGGGGCACGTCTTCCTGCTGGCGTGCCCAGCGGGTCAGGTCCGTATCCACGGGGCCTGGCACCAGCTCATTGACGGCAATGCCTACATCCCATACTTCCTGCGCCAGCACCCGCGTCAGCATCCAGAGTCCCGCCTTGGAGACACAGTACGCCGAAGCGCGGGCCGTCCCGCGGTGTCCCATGCCGGATCCCACCACGATAATCTTGCCGCCACCCCGCGCCTGCAGATGCGGCACCGCGGCCCGGGCGCAATGGTAGGCGCCTATCAGGTTGGTCTGGATAGTCTGCGCCCACAAGGCCGGATCGCTGTCACTCACGGTGGTCTTTTCCAGTTCGATGCCCGCATTGATGATCAGCAGATCCAGCCCGCCCCATGCGGTCACCGTCTGTGCACACGTTGCCTCCACTTGCGTGACGTGCGTCACGTCACAGGTCAAAGCCAGCGCGCGGCCGCCCGCTGCTTCAATCTCGGTCGCCACGGCCTGCACCTGCGCGGTGGTCCGGGCCGCGCAGGCCACCCGGGCGCCGGCCCGGGCAAATCCCAGGGCGAGGGCGCGGCCAATGCCGCGACCGGCACCGGTAATCAGGACCGTGCGGCCCTGCAGTACCTGTTCCTTTTCCAGCTCGACAATCTCTTGTGTAGCGCTCATATCAGGTTCTCTGCCCTGGTGTCAGGCATGCCTGGATTCCCGGCGGCAAGTTCAACTGTCCCGCCGCATCATGTCCTGCCTGCACTCTGTCCCGGGGCCGCAGGCACCACGCGGGTGCCATGCCCGGCCGCCAGACCGGCCAGATCGGTGATCACAGCCTGCGCCACGCCCTGCGCCACGGCCTGCAGTGCGCTGCGCACCTTGGGAATCATGCCGCCCTGAATAAAACCTTCCGCAATCCACTCTTCGGCCTGGACCGAAGTCACGGCGCGCACTGTGCGGCCCGCGATCCGGACTCCGGACACATTGGTCAGAAAGACCAAACGGGACGCCGCCAGTGCCGCGGCAATACCCATGGCCGCATGATCCGCATTGACATTGTAGGGGCGGCCATCCGTCCGGCCGATCGAAATCGGACTGACGACCGGCACATACCCGCGCGCCAGCAACAGCTGCAGCAGCCGGGGCTGCACCACCGCCACCTCCCCCACTTGCCCCAGGTCGCCTTGCGGATGCACCATTTTCGTGACCTGCACCGTGCCGTCGTCCACGCCGGAAATCCCGCAGGCGGGCTGTCCGGCGGCGGTCAAGTGGCGCACCAGCCGCTTGTTTAACAGACCGCTCAGCACCATCTCGGCTATCTCCAGACTCTCTGCCGTGGTCACCCGCAAGCCGTCCAGAAACTCGGGCTGCAGTCCCAGGGCCTGCTGGTAGTGGGCAATCGACTTGCCTCCGCCATGGACCACTACCACGGGCTCCGCGCCGCGCCGCAGTCCCTGCACCGTCGTGACCAGCTCCTGCAAAAAGGACTCGCGGTCCAGTTCGGCCCCGCCGATCTTGATGACGGTGGGCGCGGGGGAGGACAATTCGCTCATGAAAGCTGCCTGCAGAAAGGGTACGGAAGACTACAGCAAGCCGGCGGTTTCCGACAGGCCCAGCGCGATGTTCATGTTCTGGACTGCCTGTCCGCTGGCGCCCTTGATCAGGTTGTCGATGCTGGAGACCACGATATAGTCGGTCCCGTCGGCGCGGTCCGGATGTGTCGGCGTGATGCTGATGGCACAGCCGTTGGAATGACTGACATGCCGAATGGAAGCCAGGGCCTCGGGTGGCAGCACCTGAATGAAAGGCTCCGTCGCATAGGTTTCGGCATACAGAGCGCGGATGTCTGCCTCGGACACCCCGTGCCCCACCGAGACATACATAGTGCTCAGAATGCCCTGGGTCAGCGGGGCCAGGTGCGGTGCAAAGGTGATGTCGAATTCCTGGACCTGACTGTTGGCCTGGCCCAGCACCAGCTCCATTTCCGCGATGTGCCGGTGCCGATACCCCACATTGTACGGGCTCATGTTTTCGTTGGCCTCGGCGTAGAGATAGGGCAGCTGGGCCTTGCGGCCCGCGCCGCTCACGCCGCTCTTGCTGTCCACAATCACCCGGGACTGCAGCCAGCCGGCCTTGGCCAGGGGATACAGGGCCAAATTCACGGAGGTCGGATAGCACCCGGGATTGGCAATCAGGCGAGCCCCGACAATGTCCGGGCGGTTGACTTCACACAAGCCATAGACGGCAGCCTGCAGCAGATCAGGCGCCGTATGCGGAATGCCGTACCAGCGGGCGTACTGGTCGGTATCCGCCAGCCGGTAATCGGCACTCAGGTCCACCACCGTGGCGCCCGTGCCATGGAACGCCCGGACCGGTTCGATGGAGGCGGCGTGAGGCAGGGCCATGAACACGACATCCACCTCGTCGGCCCGGGCCAAGGCCGCCTCAAGCGAAATCAGCTCGTGATCCCACGGCCCGGGCAGCACCTCGCGGTACCTGCGGCCGGCACTGCGTTCGCTGGTCAGCCACACCAGCTGCGTTTGGGCATGGCGCGCCAGAAGGCGCAACAGCTCAAAGCCGGTGTATCCGGTGGCCCCCGCAATGCCCACTCGTATCATGTTCATGTCCCTCCGGGTCCAGCCGAACCCATAAAAAAAGCTCTCCGACCGGAGAGCTCCACTTGCACGGCGTACCGCAGCCCGCGCCCCTGCCAGGAAAATACCCCTATTGTGGATTGGACCTCCTGCGCGCCCGCATCGGCAGGGCAAAATCGATAACCATAACAAGAGTGTAGCAGCTGCCGGGGAAAAGTGTCAACGGGAGTCATCGCGGGCGGTCCCGCTGCCCGGCAAATTTGCGAATGGCGGCGGTCACCTTGGGGGGCACCCCATAGCTCCCGTTGTGCAGTACCGCCAGGACACGATGCACCGTCAGGCCACGGTCAAAGGCGTGCTTCAGGCTGCGTTGATTGAGGCGATATTCATACCGGGTGGCACTGCGCTGCCAATGCGCCACCTGCTCGATGTTCATGCGCTGGCGCAGCGGCAGTTCCAGGGGCACGGCAATGGAAAAGTCTTCCTGGACCACAAAGCGCGGCTGCACCTCTTCCCTGACGGGCGCCAGATCGGCGCCTTGCCAGATAGCCCCGTCCCGGGTCAGGGACAGCAGGGTCCGGGTCCGTTGCTCTGCCATCTTCAGCGCCCCCAGCCAGACCATGGGACACAGCAAATAGAAACGGGCCAGTTCCCCCTCCACCAGATCCCAGTCCTTGAAGCCCCCGGCGAACCGGTCGGCTCTCCGGTTTCGTACATACCAGCCGTCGTAGATACCATCCTGTCGCTGGAAATCCGGCATGTGTTCCTGTAACTCCGCCACGATGTCGTCCAGATCATACCAGCGGGTGGGCTGCAGGTTGCGGCAGAAACGCAGGAAGGCATCGCGGGTCGCGCGGGGATTGTGCTGCCAGCGCTCCTGGTTGTGCAGCTCCAACGCGGGCACCCGCTCCAAGTCATTCCAGGTCGGGGAGTCGCGCCAGATTTCCCAGATCTGCCGCCGCTGAGCGTGGCGTGTCCAAGAGAGTAGGTCGTTGGCCCGATTGCGGTTCAGAGCCATCAGCTGCTGGCCATTTTTATGCTTTTCGGCCTTGAACAGCCCCAGCCGGTTCGCTACATGCAGCAACAGCTCGCGGCGGACTGCCAGCTGCGGCGTGTCCGGGGGCGCCAACAGTCGCTCCTGGAGCCGTTCCGCGTCCGGCCGGGCCAAATCCTGTCCTTGCATAAGCATGGGCGCCCCGGCCAGACAGCCAATAATCGAACCGATATCGTTCAGAAACTCGTCCGTGCTGTCCTGCACTTCCGAGCGGGATGGCGCCTGCGTATAGGGAATGGGGATATGGCCTTCCACTGCGTCCTCGGAGGCCAAGGGAATCTGGTCCAGGATGTCCGACGGGAGGTAGATGGTGCGGTGGGCAGTGGGACCGGCCCCTTCAAAGCCCCGGCCGATCAGGCCGTAATAGTAGAGCACTTCCGTCAGACTTTGCGGATGGTACCAGCGTTCCGTGGCCTTGAGCTGTTCATCGCCCATCACCTCCAATTCGCCGTAGGCGCGGGTGAACTGGGCCTGTGCCAGGGATCCCTGGGCCTTGACCAGCGCGCGCAGGGCCTGCTGGGCTTCCGGATATTCGTCCCGCATTTCCTCCAGCACGTTCTGCACCGAATCCGGGCTGCTCAGCTCTGCCGCCAGCAAGGTGGCCTGTTCCGTACCCGTGGCATCAACGCGGGCACTGCGCATTTCCCCGATGATTTCCCGCATCAGGGGCGAATAGTCCTGCAGCATCTTCAATGTGGTGGGCATGTCACCTGCCTCCTTGACAGAGACGGGGCGCGGGATATACTGACAGCCATCAAGGCAAGTTGCGTAAGTTGCGTATGAGAAATATACCCTTGAATTTCCTGCCCGGCATCCTGCGGAATCTGGGAGTGTGCTGGCGGCTGATGCAGATGCCCACAGTATCGCCCTGGATCAGGTTTCTGTTGCCGTTGTTAATTTTGTTGTACTTCGTCTCGCCTATCGATCTGATACCGGGCGTGCCCATTGACGACTGGGTGGTGGTCCTGATTATATTCCCCCAGCTGATGATGCGGCTCGCGCCGCCGGCCGCCGTAGCTGCAGCGCGACAGAACAGGCCATACCCGGACGATCCGGACGAGGACGAGGACGACGCGATCGAGGCTCCCTGGCAAATCATCAAGTAGGACATCACGACATCACGGCCCGTCCGGCAGGAGAAGTCCGGTTATGGGCCCGACGCAAAGGTTATGGGAGACAGCACCTCGCCGATCAAGTCGTACGGCAGGGCCCCCGTGACATGCACGGACAGCATATCGCCGGGGCGAGCGGGCGGGGCATCCGGAATCAGCACCAGACCGTCTACCTCCGGGGCATCCCGGTAGCTGCGCCCCAGCAGGACGGGTCTTTGCGCCTCGTCCTCGCCCTGACCTTCCACCAGCACATCCAGCTGCTTGCCCATCTGGGCCTGATTGCAGGCCAGACTGATGGGCTGCTGGGTGGCCATAAGCCGGTGCCAGCGCTCCGCCTTGACCGCGGCCGGCACCTGGTCCGGCATGTCGTGACTGGGCGTTCCGGGCTCCCGACTGAACTGAAATGCCCCGACCCGGTCAAACTTCACGGCCTCAACAAAATCCAGCAAATTCCGAAACTCCTGCTCCGTCTCGCCCGGAAATCCCACAATAAAAGTGGTGCGCAGGACGATGTCCGGCATCGCGGCCCGCAGCCGTCGCACATGGTCCCACACCTGTTCCAGCCGATGCGGCCGCCGCATCCGGCGCAGCACGCGGGGATCCCCGTGCTGCAAGGGTATGTCCAGATAGGGCACAATGCGGGGCTCGGTTGCCATGGTTTCCACCAGGGCGGGCGTGACATGTCCCGGATAGGCGTACATCAGCCGCACCCAGGCCAGATCCTCGCCGCAACGGCGGCAGAGCTGCTGCAACAGCCGGGGCAGGGCATTCGGCGCCTGCCGATCCCGGCCGTAGTCGGTCGTGTCCTGAGCCACTATGACCAGCTCCCGGGCCCCGCTCCGCACCAGCGCCTGCGCTTCCGCCAGCAACGGTTCCAGAGCCCGGCTGCGCAATTTGCCCTTGAAAGACGGGATGGTGCAGAAGGCGCAAGGGGCATTGCAGCCATCCGAGATTTTCAGGTAGGCGCTGCCGGCTTGGACCGACCGGGTTGCAACCGGCGGGGGATCATCCGGGATTTCCGGATCTCCCAGCAGCGCATAGGCTTCCTGCCTGCGTCCCTGTCCCCCTTGCCGCAGCGTCTGCGCCAGTGGCACGATGTCCATCCAACGGCGCGTACCCAGCAAACCCTGGACCCGCGGCACGGTATCCAGGATCAGGTTGCCTTCCCGCTGGGCCAGGCAACCTGCCGCGATCAAGGTCTGGTCGGGTCGCATCTGCGCGGCCACGGTCCGCAGCGTCTCCAAGGACTCCTGCACGGCCGCCTGCAGAAAGCCGCAGGTGTTGACGATCACCACATCCGCCGTCGCCGCATCGGCGGTCTCCTGGAAATCCGCCGCTTGCAGCAACATGTCCATGCCTCGGCTGTCTGCCTCGTTCTTGGGACAGCCCAGGGTGATCAGGTGATAGGAAAGATCCTGGGAAGGTGTAGACACAACTTTTCTCTTGCCTGCCCCGGATGGGACAGTCTGACGTTCATGGTACTCGATTCTGGCCGCAACAGGTACAACAAGGCAACGTGCCGAGGAGAGGACCCAAGGCAATTGCATCTTATCGAAGGTCTAACTACATATCACTGCCAAGATCACGGCATATGCAGAGTTCAGGGTGGAGCGGCAGGGGCCCGGCTGCGGTGGAAGCACGAGGTCCGGAAACAGTCTGGAGATCACGGATCCGCTACGACAGGTGGTGGCTTGGTTCCACCTAAGCATCCGGCCGGGGTTGATAGTATAGTTGGGTCAGACACATTCCCATTCCCCTTGCTGCATCTTCATCTGCCCCCCGCCCAACAGGATCAAGTTCAGGCACTGCGGCACGATGCCACCCTGAAGCCCGTCGCACGGGACCGCGTGGAGATGTGCCTCCTCTCCCATCGCGGGTGGACCGCGCCGGCCATTGCCGACCATATGGTGTCCCCAGCAGGGAAATTGCAAGGAGTCTAAATCATGTCACTAGCTACACACCGGTCCATTATCCTGCCCGTGGCAGGGGCCATTGCAGCCGCATGCTTGGTGCTTGCCGGTTGGTTCATGAGAGCCAGTCTGCCATTTGTGCAACATGTTTCATCTATTTCTGTCCGACCCTATGAGGGCATTGCCGATCTCACCTCTGCCTCTGACCTGGTAGTCAGGGGCACAGTCAATGGCATTGCAGGACGCCAGATAGATTATGGCACGCAAGACCCTGAAAAGATTGCCAAAGGGGGGGGGATCTCCCGTTATATTCTATGAAGTATCTGTCTCAGAAACCTTGCATGGGGAGAGTGACAGCACTATCGTTGTAGCGGGAACAGACTTTGGTCTGATCAGGATCGCAGGGGACAAGGAAACCCCCCTGCTGCGTGGACAGGAAGTGCTTCTCTTTCTGACAAAACACACGAACACGGAGAAGCCGGGAATCACCCTGTACGATGTATTTTACGTTCCGGTCGGGATGGACAACGGGGTTTTTGATGTCGGGCAAGATGGCACGGTAGCCCCACGTCTTCCAGAATTCTTTCCAAACGACAAATATACTCTGAGCAAGGTGAGAATACAAGTTGAAGACTAGGGCGTGTTTGCAAACTTACAGCCAGAGCAAAATTGAGCCGATGTGCAGCATGGCCAGGTAGTTCTCCGCCTTATTTTTCATACCGGGTGGCGATCCGGCGGCATGGCTTCAGACGGTAGATGGCCCGCTCCACCCGGTTGCGCGCCCGGTACACGGCGCGGTCAAAGGGGCCGCGGCGCGCCGTTCATTCTGTTTCCGGGGGATGGTGCAGCGAATGCCCCGCCGTCGCAGATACGCCCGGATCTGTCGGCTGCTGTACCCTTTGTCGCCACAGACCCGTTGCGGTCGGATCCGGGGACGCCCCCCGGTCGTTTCACCGCCCCGCGGGTCATCAACTCCTCGATGGCCTCATGCTGCTGCCCCGGGGTCAACACCCAGACGACCGGCTTGCCCGCTCCCTCCACCCGCAGGGGGGACTTTCGTGCCCCAACCGCCGCGGGAGCGGCCCAATGCCAATTCCATAGTGGGTACAGTCTGTCCCTGCCGTGACCCCGAAACCAAGGGGTGAGGGAACCGACCGCGGCGGCGGCCCAGTCTCGCTCAATCATGATCCTGCCGCACTGCCTCAACGTGGTCAGCCATGTCATGACCATATGATCGGGCACCCGGCTGCAAGCCCCTCTTCGTCAGGACAACGACTGCGACGAGACGGGAAACCTGGGGGACTGTCATGCAGTGCCATGGTCACAGTGTCGGGGCGCAACAGGGCGCTCCACGGCCCATGGGACGGGGACTGCCACACGGCGAGGGCCGTTCTCAACGGAGACCCTGACGACCCGTGCACAGGATATGCAGGAGTTTGGGTACTCACGGGCACAAGTCCCAAACCTGGTCTTTCTCGACTGTGTCATGGACATATAGGCAAAGGGCTTGATGCACGGGCGGAAGATTGTCCGGCATACACCCAACATCCAACCCTCGCATTGGACCTTTCACCGAAATGGAATCGGGCATTGTTAAGGACAACCAGGCAGCGCGCGCAGCGGCCATTGGCAGCGACCTGCAACAGATGAAACGGCTCCGGCGGAACTGCCGGTCCCATTACGGCGCGCGGGCACTGGGAGTTGGACATGTTCCCATTGGGGCCAGGGGCCCGGCTGTAGGGTATATGGAAGCATGCCAAGACGATGCGAGCGCACTGTCAAATCGACAACGATGGCACGGTGCGAGGTCAGGCCCCGGCAGCGCCGTTCCGTGTTTATGGATCTGAGGCATTCGGCATGTACGCGCGTGCAAAATGCTGGCGCAGATTCAAGGTGGGGGGCCACGCACTGGTCTCTGTCAACTCGCGGCCCTGGGGGGTGCCGTCTGGCTCAATGGCATCGCAGATCCAATCCTGCACTTGACGATTCTGGATGTTCAGAGCCAAGACCAACACCAAGGGAGACTTGTCCGCAAAGAAACGGGCATAGTTTCTCTCTAACAGCTGGCGAAAGCCGGCCTGTGCCGTGTCTTCATGCTTGAATTCCACAACCAGCACGACATCGTCCCAGCTCCAAACGGTATCCGCATCGCCCTGCAAACCCGATCGTTCCAAATCCAGGTTCATGCTTGGTTGCATCAGCATCAGCGACATGTCAAACAGGATGTTGTAGGTCTTCTCACCTGCTCCCGAAAATCGCTGGTGCGGAAACTGGTGCAACAAGGAATTGAAAGAGCACACTAGGTCGGGGATATGCAGATGTTTGGCTGCGCGGTACATGTCCTTGATGTAATCCAAGGCAAAACGGGGGCTGTCGGCAAAATAAGGGGCCAGCAGCAATGATCCCATGTCCTGTGCGACTTCCCGGTTGGGCACGGTCAAACGACCATCTTCCCGCAAGGTCAAATATCCGGCCTGATGCAGCAATGCACTGATCTGCTGCATGGGCAATTGTGCCAGAACCACGTTGGGATTGGCATCAGGTTTCAGCTGGTCCAGGACTTGCAGATCGATTTCAGGCTCTTCTTCAAGCCTGGCTCTGCGGGGTGCATACAATTGCACCATGTCCTGCACTTCCCAGCGCGGCCAGGGCTCCTGCAATATCTTCTCGATTACGGTCAAGCGTCCCGATTGCGCCCAGTAGGACCGAATGCATCGCGTGTGCAGACTGTTCATAATGGCAAAGGGGTTGTAAATGCGCTGTGTTCCGGCGGGGACAAAAAGGTATCCGTTGTACCACTCCTGCCAAGCCGATTTGAGTCGCCACAGAGGCAACCTGGATGCCGTACCAGCAGAGGAGGGCAGGCTCGGGGCGTAAGTCAGCAGGACATCCAGATCGTTCTCGGTGAAACCCACCAGATCGTGATGATCTTCTTCCTGGGTGGCATCACTGACGTGATTCAGTTTGGACCACAAGCCTTCCCGGACAAAGCGAGTGATGCCCACCATGACCAGTTTGTGAATGGAACCGGAGAAAATCTTGAATACACCATAGAAATCCGCCAAATGTTCCCGTATTTCGCCTGCACAAGTCCGATGCAGGTGATTCAATATCGGCGCGTCATATTCGTCTACCAGAAAGACTGACTGTACCTGCTCCAGTTTTTGATTCAGTGCAAACTTGGACCAGTCCATGCCGGCGGTGCGGTCTTGAGCCAAAGCAGCATAAACCGGTTGTTGGCATTGATGGACGACGGCTTGAAGCACGCCTTCCCACGTCAAAGCCGGATCATCCCTGTACCAGGTAAATTGACTGTCCACACCCCACTCTTGGGTGATATGCCTGATCAAGCGATTGAAGGCCTCGGGGACGGTGTCGTTTTTCCTCACATTCAGGAGGCGCATGTCCAAACGAAAAACGGGACGCTTTTCGGCATCCCAATCCCACAAACCAGAATTGTGCAGCCACAACGGCTGCGGAGCATGCGGCATGCCAGCGAACGGAGAGGGGTCGCCGCGGTACAACTCCTCAATGGTGGACAGCAGCAAACTCTTGCCGAAACGCCGGGGACGTGTGAACAACAGTGCGTTGCTGCGTTGCAGGAACGCGTGAATTTGACGGGTTTTGTCTATGTACAAACCGCCCTGAAAGCGCATGGACTTGAAATTGTCGTTGCCAAGGACAACGACAGCCGAACGAACCATATGTCTGTCTCAATGTCCGACTGTGGGTCGGTGTCGCCCAATTGTAAGTGAGGCACAGCCGCCTTGGGTTCTTGGGTTGTGTCTGCAACTGCAGCCGGAACCAACGCGCTGCCGGATGGCGGCAAGCCCCGCAGAGCGGCTGTGTACAGGCCACAATGCACGCAGACAGACTGCCCAGCCCGGTCTGCCTGGAACCGGGATGCGGCAGTGTCGGTAGTCAGGTCGCCCCCCAGCTGGGGCATGGGGCCGAGACCGACGTCTGGGGCGACACGGCCTACCTGGGGCAGGACGACCAGTGGCAGGCGGTGGCCCCCCCATGCCGCAGGCGGCCCACCGCCTCCGTGCCCCCCATCGCGCGCGTGGAGCACCCCCCTGCCTTGACTGCCCCCGGAGGCGGACAGAGACACACGGGCCGGCGCGTTGTGAAATCAATTTATCGGAGTATCCTTTGACGGAATGAACAAGGACACCCCTAGACTTATGTGAGGATAATTGGGTTAGTTACAGGATTACAGGGAATGCTTATGTTTGATTTTGGCAGGCTAGGATGGGCGCGTGCATTGGCAGGGCAGTAGCATGTCTGGCCGTAGTGCTTGTGATTTCGGCGGCGTCTGCCTGTTTCGCTTTGCATGGATCGGGCGAATCCGTCGACAATGAGACATTGTCCGAGGAGGAATTACTAGCAGCCCTTCTGGCCACCTGTCCAGAGGCCCCTTGCATTATTGAAGACGAGGCAGCTCTGAGCTTTGCTACAGGTACCATAACGATGGCCGCGGTTCCAAGTGGGAACTTGGCTCGATGCAAAAGCACAGGCCCCGAGCCGCCCTATGACAGCAATTGGAACTATAACTTTCAAGTCAGACACTTTTGGCAGGTGGATAGGGGCGACGACTTTCCCTTTCCCATAGAGGGAAATCCTTGGAATCCCTTTATACAGAACCTGTCCGGCGTTCAAATAGCCTTGGGACACAGTCTTGTGGGTAGAAGCATTAGTATGGGTATTGGAAAAAGTGCAGACTTTTCCAGTACGGAAATGTCAGTGGAGAGAGACGGTTCGATCTTGATAGAAACTGCAATGCCGGGAGTTGGAGTCTGGCGGCCCCGGTACCGGTCGAGCTTCGCTTGGGAAGGACTTGTGAATCCCATTGTAGGAAATATTGTCCTGTTCGTGAATGAGCTCACCGAATGTTATTTTCATTGACATGGCTTAGGTGGAATTACACAGGACGCACCGTATAGGTCTGGACATCGATGCCCAAGCCGTGGCGCAGGAGATGCTTGAGGGTATGGCTGGTCATCTTGGCGATGACATGCGTGGTCAACCTCAGGATGGTTTTGCGCAACAGCCGTTCCAGATTGCGCCCCGCATTCTGCACTTCGTGGAAGGTACTTGCAATGCGCTCGCCGTGCAGCCTCGCGGTTCACCGCCGGGGCATGGGGTTAGCACTGGTTGACGCGGGTGGGAGTCCAGATGCGGGGTGGCCCTGGGTCTCCCACTGGACCTGTGGCCCGTCGGCTCCCAAGCAGCCCTTGTCCCCGTAGACCGCGCCGTGCCAGAGGACCGAAACCCCACAGAGTGACATGAACAAGCCCCTGCGCGCCGTGGTCTTTGGTCATACGGGTCTGGGAGACTATGGCCACGGCCACGATCTGTCTCTGCAGCTGCATCCTCAGGTAGCCATGGCCGGTGTGGCGGATCCGAATTGGGCCGGGGCTGAGGAAACAGCTCGGCGGGTGGGCGGCACGCCCTATGCAGACTACAAACAGTGGCCGAGCAGGCCGCCCAACTGGCCGAACTGGGCGCGTGAGCCCCTTGGCGGCGGCTGTGCGGTCCACGGTGCGACACTGCCAGCAAGCGGGGGCGCGGCGCCTCAGGCAGCACGGCGTAGAGAAGCCGGAACTGGATGGCGCCTTGCTCTTGGCCCACGCCCTGAGGCAAGAGCGCAGTTGGCTGTACGCGCATCCGGAGCACCTTCTGTCAGACCGTGAGGCAGCCTTGTGGCTGTCCTGCCTGGCTCGGCGGCCGCTGGCCTATATTGTGGGCCGCAAGGAATTCATGGGGCTGGAGTTCCTGGTGGACGAACGTGTCCTCATTCCCCGGCCCGAGACCGAGCGGATCGTGGAACTGGCCCAGGATTGGCTGCCAGGCCACCCGGCGGCAGCGGTCGCGGACGTAGGCACAGGCAGTGGCTGCATCGCCCTCACGGTGGCCCATCGGCATCCCGGCCGGCAGGTGTACGCCCTGGAGGCCAGCGCAGAAGCCCTGCAGGTCGCCCGGCGCAATGCCGCCCGGCTCGGGCTGTGGGACCGCGTTAGCTTCTGTCACGGAGACTTGCTCGCGCCTTTGCCTGCCCCCGTCTGCCTGGTGCTGGCCAACTTGCCGTATGTGACCGCCGCTGAGCATGCCCGGCTGGCTCCAGAGATCCGGGATTACGAACCTCGCGCCGCCTTGGTGAGCTGTCGGGAGGGCCTAGGCCATATGCAGCGTCTGGTCGCGCAGTGGGATGGGAGTTTGATGGCAGGGGGAGGGATCATCCTGGAATGCAGCTCCACCGCCGCCGCGACCGTGAGGGACATGCTGGATCGGACCCACCGGTTCGACGAAGTGCGGATCTACACGGACCTGGCAGGCTTGGACCGCTGCGTGTCCGGATGGGGCTTTCACCCCAAGGGGCCAGACGATGTCAAGGGCGGCGGGTTTGCCACGCCGCATAGGCCAGGACGCAGACGAAGAGGGCGGCCTGCAGCAGGATGATGGCGGGGCTGCGCAACACCGTGATCAGCCTGCTGCGCATGGCGGCCCAGGACAACATCGCGGCCGCGCTCCGGCGCATGGCCGTACATCCGGAGGAGGCTCTGCGCCTGCTCTTGGTCTCCCCTTGACTCTAGAATGCAATGACCCTGGGCAGTTGGGTCGTGAAGCGGGGTCGGCGCTTCTGGCGGGACTGCCAGCGGCGGCGGGACCAAAGCTACTTCCGGCTGGGCAGGGACGGGGTATGCCGGTGTTCGTGCCTCGCGGACCCCGTGCCCTTTCGCCTCCTGCCCTATTTCCGATAGGGCAGAGAGGCCAAGCTAAGTGATAGGAAGCTAGTCTCCTGATCTTGGGCCCCGCGGAAGACGTGCTCGATGCCATTCGGCTCTGGACGGTAGAGAGGCAGAAGCTGTAAGTTTGCGCCCTCTCGTGCGTCGTGTTGCGTTCGGTACAATCCGCTCCTGTCCAGAAGGAAGAAGGACCAGAGCGTCGCCCGTCTCTTCCCTCAGAATGACACAGAGCGTTTTCTTTGGCAGTTGCAGGGGTGTTCTCCCTGTCGGTGCCAGCCGTTTCCGACCGGAGCAATCAATCCACCAGCACGGAAAGCGGACCAAGAGTATCAGCCGATTCCCGGCCCGGAATCGCTCAGGCACAGGAAGGCGTCCTCCAGACTCGGGGATTCCACACGAGCGGCATCGGGGTGGGGTTTCTCCCGGGCCTGGACCCGATAGCGCATGCCCGCGGACGTGCCGGCACTGCTCAATACCGCTGCGTGAGCCGGTACCGCGCTGCCATGGGGCACTTCGACTTCCCATACTTGGCTGCGGACACTCTCCACCATGGCTGCCGGTGTGTCATGGAAGACCAAGCAGCCCCGTTGCAGCACGGCCACCGTGGCACACATCTGGGCCACGTCTTCCACGATGTGCGTGGACAAGACAACGAGGCACCGATCCGCCATCTGAACGAGCACGTTGCGCAGATTCCGACGCTGAATGGGGTCCAGGCCCGCAGTGGGTTCATCCAGCAAGAGCAGGCGGGGTTTCCCCAGCAAGGCCTGGGCCAAACCGACCCGCTGTTTCATGCCCCCGGAGAACGTGCCGATCAGGCTGCCGGCCTCCCGGGTCAGGTCCACGGCCTCCAGCACCCGGTGCACCTCGCGGGAGCTGGACGGCAATTCCTTGAGTGCGGCCATGTAGGCGAGGTATTCCTGGGGGGTCAGATCGTCGTAGAGTCCGAAATCCTGGGGCAAATATCCCAGCAGGCCCCGAATGTACCGGGACGCTGCCCGATCCTGCACATCCTTGCCCCCCACGGTCAGGACGCCGCCGGTCGGGACATCCAAGGTAGCACACAGGCGCAGGAAGGTGCTCTTGCCGGCCCCATTGGGTCCCAGCAGGCCGTGCACCGCGCCGGTCCGCCAGGCCAGGGACAGCGCGTCCAGCGCCAGAGTGCCGTTGCGATAGCGCTTTTCCAGCTCCCGGGCCGTGATTTCCATCATGCCTCTTCCTTCAGCGTCCACGTAATACAGGCGGAATCCGTATGCGGCACGATCTGCATCCCCAGCAGTTCCGCCGCCAGCTCCCATGCAACCTCGTCCACTGGAGACCCGCCGCCTGGAGGATGGCGCTCCGCCATGAGTACCACCCAGCGGCGCAGGAAGTCCGTTCCGTGGTGCTCCACCAACTCGTGCAGAGTCAGAAGATGGTCGGTCATGGTGCAAACGTCATGCAGCGGAGAGCGCAGGGTGCCGGCCAAATCCACATCGTGTTCCGGCAAGCCAGCATTGTGAGCAATGTGGTGCCAGCGCTCCCACTCATCGTGCACCCAGGCCGGATCAGCAAGCACATGGTAGGCGAGGCCGATGGCCAGAGCGCGGCGCAAGGGCGCAATGGCCCCGCAATCCACGGACTTGGGATAAAGACAAAACTCGTTCGGGCCGGTGCGGCCTCGCGGAGCCTGCGGGTTGCGCACGAAACGATTGGCCAGTTCGCACAACTGCGTGCGGTTCACCACTTCAAAGTCGCAAACGACAGCGGGGAACCGCACAAGCCCCTCCTGCGAAACCGGCGGCGTGCGCCATGCCACGTACTCCCGCAACCAGTCCTCTGCCAGCCGCACGGTCATGACCAGCAGTTCGCTGTCCGTTTGAGGCAGGTACACCGCGGGGCCGGCGGGCAGAAAGACGGTAGAGTCGGAGAAGTGCACACGATGCCCAAAGGGGAAGTACACAACCTGTGGGCGGGCGCTGTCCGCTACCCCCAGTTCGGGCAAGCGCGCCTGCGCCTGCAAGACCGCGGCGGCCCGCGTCCGGTCAATGCGGGACTGGTACGGTCCCTGCCAGACAAGGGCTCCATGGTCTGTCTCCGCCGATTGGTAGGCACCGGCCACCAAGAGGACGGCAGGGGGGACCCCCTGCCAGTGGAAATGCACCCAGTCGCCGTCAGGGCGCTCGGACGCGGCGGAGCTGAACACATGAGGGTAGGCGTCGCGCGGCAGCGCGATCTCCCAAGTATTGTCTTGGGTAGCCATCTGGAAACCACCCGTGACGGGCCAGGCAGTCCAGTCGCTGTCCCGGAACCACTGCAGAAACCGGTCATTAGCGTAGCTGACTGATTCTCGCGGGACATGCCTGACTGAAGCGGGACCATAGGCGACGGCTGTATTCGTCAGGACATAGTCCTCCCGCGGCAGCACGGGGCGGCCCTCGTACCGCAGCGAAAGTTCAATCCCGTCCGACTGCGCGGCTCCGGGTAGGGAAATACGCATGACTTCGCCTTGACGCTCCCAAGTCAGCTGCTGGTTGGCCCAAACCGCCTCCCGCATGTGCAGTCCCGGATTCAGCCGCAGGGCCACGTCGCCACTAGGTTGTCCCGGTGCCGGGACCAGAGTCAAGCGGCTTTCCACGGCAATCTCGCCGTCCAGGAGGTGAGCGCGGTGGTCTGCAACGCGCACGCTCCAAGTATCGCCCGGTTCATCCACGGAGCCTGGTACCCGGCCGCCGTCGGAGCCGCTGGCAAAACCAAGGCTGGCGGCAAGTACCAAGAGACCACCCGCACCAGCCGCCACTGTCGTCCTCCATTGCCCTGACCGCGTCCAAGTGGCCCGCCTTTCGCGGTGCGGATACAATGCAAGCGCAACGCACCAGAGCAACAGGCCGCCCGCCAAGAGCAACAGGACCAGCCGCAGGGCGGGCCCAAAGTCAGGCGCAAATCCGGTCATGGAGCTGAAGAACACGGATGAGAGTGTGAAATCCCGCACATTGAAAAGGGTCAGAGTGGACGTCAGAAATCCCAAGTACAGGCTGACGACCAAGGCGCATGCCACGGCAAATACGGCCAGGGAGTGCCGCAGGATCAGGGCCAAGCCGCCGATGACCAGCACTTGGCCCGCAGTGGCCACTGTGAACAATGCCCAGAAGGGCCACAGCACTTCAGTCACTTGTACCCAGGACCAGCGGTCCCGCAGAGCAACAGGCACCAAGGCAAATGCTGTCAGTGCAGTGACCAGCAAGACGGCGATGGTACCATAAGCTACCAATTGGGCCCAGAGGGGCTTGGCCCAGACAACCGGTGTGCCCCAGAACCAGTTGTATCGCTCTGATCCATTCCGGATGAGGACCGGCCCGAAGAAAAGAGCCAAGAGGGGTGGGCCAGCAAAAAGGAGATTGGACAATACGGCGGGCAGGAAAATGTCAAGGGTCATCTGGCCGTCAGCGGACAGGAGCAGAAGGAGGCCCGTGGGCACGCCAGCATACACCCATAGGGCCTTGCGGCGCAGGGCTCGGTGCAGTTCCACCCTGACCAGAGTCGGAAAACCCCGCCCACTCGACCCCCACTCACCTTGCAAGCCCTCCACTGGCCCGGAAGCCGCGAGGAGGGGAAGCCTCCGTCCAGGACCTGTCATTCCCCGGCCGCTCAGGTGCCATGCACCCACCCACAACAGCAACAGGGAGAAGGCAGCTAGAGTCCCGTGTTGCACCCAGAAGCTCCCACTATACAGATCGAAAAACCCCAAAAAGGGTGTCAAGACGCTGGCATCGGGACTGGCATTCCCGATATAGATGCCCAGGATCCACAGACCCGAGACCATCAGTCCGCCAGTCTGCACCCCGTTCCAACTGCCGAACGTGAAGCCGCAGGCCACGAAGAACAGGAGGCCTGCTGCCCCGCTGGTCCACAAGCGCAGCATGGTGTCCAGTGTCACGGCGGGCAGATCAGAATCGGCAATGCGGAAGGTGTACACGGCCCAAAAGACGCCCAGGAACAGAGTCCACAGTACCTCAAAGGCGACAAGATAAAGACACAGTCGCTCCGCGGCGATACGCGGCAGGCCAGCTTTGGCCGCCGCTACCAGTTCTCGGCTGGTGTCAGCCAAGATCAGGCGCGGAATGACCCAAGCGGCCATCAGGGGAGCCAAGAAAGCCCCATACAACAAAGCGTACCGTTCGAATTCCGGCGTGTCCCAAGGCCAAGGCAACAGTGCGGGGCCAGCCAACAGAGTCAGGAATACCGGCCAGGCCAGTGGCTTGCGGGCCAATCTCAGGTGAGTGCGCGCCTTGAGGGCCAACGAATGCCGTGTCGCGAGGCCGCTGTCCATGTCAACCAACGCGGTGAATCGCGCATTTCAAGCTGCTCTGCCCATTGGGTTGCGCTCGGCAGAACCAACGCACCGCCAATCTTGGCGGCCCGAGTGCAGACACACGGGACAGCCCACCGACAGCCATAGCCTTTGCCCACCCTACCTCGCGCCACCACCTCATCGTGCCAGGCCCCACAGGATATTCCCGGTGGGTCCATACTCCGTGGTCCATGTTTGTTGTCACCGCCAGGAGGAACTGGCAAAAACACGCCCTTCTCTGCCCGTATCAGCGGGCAAAGAAGTGGGTTCGATTTCGTATAGGGAGAGCAGACCGCCCAATTCGGAGGGCGGACTCTGGCGGGATGTCATACCAAACCATGTTTGCACCACCCGCAAATCAGGCGAGATCGCGTACTTCATGGGCGTTCCCAGTACACCGAGTCGCTTGGCCAAGACACCATCGGGGTCCATGAGTATGGGAAAGTCCCAATCGTTTTCCAAGGCGAAGTCGGTCAACTTCGCTCTGTCCGGTTCCCTTGAAACCCCAACCACAGTAGTTTTGTGACTCAGCTCACGCCACAGAGGTGCATCCAGAACGCAGAACGGGCACTCCGTATGGAGGAATCCTAGGGCGTATTTGCAAACTGCAACCAGAGCCAAATCGAGCCGATGTGCAGCATGGCCAGGTAGTTCTCCGCCTGCTTTTCGTAGCGGGTGGCGATGCGGCGGAATGGCTTCAGACGGTGGATGGCCCGCTCCACCCCGGTTGCGCGACCGGTACACGGCGCGGTCAAAGGGCCCCTGGCGCCGTTCGTTCTTTTTGCGGGGGATGGTGTATCGGATGCCGCGCCGGCGCAGACCCGCCCGGATCTGCCGACTGCGGTACCCTTGGTCGCCACAGACCCGCTCCGGTCGGAGGCGGGGACGGCCCATCCCCGGTCGTTTCACCGCCCCGCGGGTCATCAATTCCTCAAACACGGTGGCCTCATGCGGCAGGCCGGCGCCCTCGGTCCGGACATGGACCTGCGTGCCCCAGCCGCCGCGGGAGCGGCCCAATGCCTGGCCTCCGCCCCTTTTTTGCGCCCGCCGCGTGTTGATGGGCCCGCACGACGGTGCCATCCACATAGTGGACGGCCCACTCCAGCTGCCCCGCGGCGTCGGCCTACCGTGGCAACTCGGCCAGCAGGCGGGCCCAGAGGCCCTGCCGCCGCCACCGGTAGAACCAGCTGGCCACCGTCCGCCACGGGCCGTAGCGCTCCGGCAGGTCCCGCCGGTGCGCCGCACCCACAGGATGCCATTGATGATGGTGCGATGATCTTGGCTGGGCCGTCCGGTTCGGGGCTTCTGCGCCGGCAACAGCGGCTCCACTGGCTGCCATTGCGGGTCTGTCCAGTCGCCGCGTCCCATGTGCCTCCCTCCTGCCTCTGCGCGGGCTCTCGGACCGCAGTATAACCCCGCGGCCGGAGTTTGCAAACACGCCCTAGAGTTGCCGCCTTCCCGGGGCCGATTTACAATCCTTAGCAGTGCAGGCACCTTGGTCAGAAATCCCGATATCGCCGTTGTCATTGCTTGGGAGCAAGCAAGGGCGGTCGTGGAACAGTTTCGAGCGGAACGGCAACATTCCAAGCAGCCAGAAGAGCCCACGTCAGGCCTATTGCCAGCATTGCGATTCCCAATATACGTATATTTGATTTTTTTAATACTATCCAAACTCCTCCCAGCATCAAGACACTGGCAGGCAGCAGAGCAACGAAGAATAGTGGCGCAAGCAATATCATGGGTACCTCTGGGCATTCATCGACAACACCGATTATCAAAAACAGACCTACCAGGCCTGTGTAGAACCATCCCCATATTGGCGCTTATGGATTGCCGGAAAAGCATTCTGGATACATCCTATGTTTTCAGCTACAACACACAGCTGGAAGTGGCCTTGGGTATAGTCGCGGTGCACCCAATCTCCTTCACCCCCTGTCTCCTCATCATCAATGTGCCCCACAAAGTCCCAAAAAATCGCGTGATTTTTTATATCTGCCGACCGGGTAAAGTGAGGATCGTTCGTAATTACATATCCATCCCAACACCATTCTGTAGTTGACTCGTATGTCCATAACACTACACCAAGAGCATTTAGACCTTTCTCCGCCATACTGGGTGAATCCATGTCCCGTTTCACATATACCGGAGATTGCACTTCCCAGATCAGTTTTCCGCTGGGCGGGATCGGCACGGGCTCGGTCGGGTTGGTCGGCAATGGGCGCTTGCTGGACTGGGAGATCTTCAACAGGCCCGCCAAGGGCAGTGTGAACGGCTTTACGCACTTTGCCCTGCGCACCGAGGATGCAGCAGGCCACATTGATGCACGGGTCCTACAAGGCGATTTGCCCCCGCCCTACATGGGAGAGGGAGGCGTTACGGGAATGACCGGATTCGGCAAGGGGCCATCGCGGGCCTTTCTCAGTGGGCTGCCGCACTTCCAACACTGCCAGTTTGAAGGCACGTTCCCCACAGCCACCCTGTCCCTGTCGGATCCCCAGGCCGCAGCCCAGGTGCGGCTGCAACGCGGCGACACCCTGACCTTCACTTGTGAGACGGCATGAATCCCCGCATCGCTCCCGAGCAGGTCTCCCGGATTCTGGTGCTGGGAGCCGGCACCATCGGAGCCAGCTGGACCGCATACTTCACGTGGCGCGGACTCCAGGTACGGGTGGTAGACCCTCATGTGGCTCCAGACCGGCTGGCCGCCGAAGCCACACGCCACCTGACCATCTTGCGGCAGCTGGGTCAGCCAGCCCCGGAGGGCAGCTACCACCTCTTTCCCAGCCTTGAGGCTGCGAGCCGGAAGGTGGACTTCGTGCAGGAAGCCATTGTGGAGGACCTGGGGGCAAAGCGGCGTCTGCTGACCCAGCTGGAGCCCTTGCTGGAGGCTTCCACCGTCATCTGTTCCAGCACTTCGGCCTTGCTGCCTTCAGACATTCAGGCTGGCTGCCAGCACCCCCAGAGAATACTGGCCGGTCATCCCTTCAATCCACCGCATTTGCTTCCCCTCGTGGAAGTGGTGCCCGGACGGCAGACGGCTCCCGAAGCCGTGGCCTGGGCCATGCAGTTCTATCAGCATATGGGCAAACACGCCATCCAGGTCAAGCGGGAAGTCAAGGGGCACATTGCCAATCGCTTGACTTCGGCCTTGTTCCGCGAGGCCGTGCACCTGCTGGCGGAGGGCATTGCCACGGCCGAGGACGTGGATGCCGCCATCACCTTCGGCCCCGGTCTGCGGTGGGCCCTGATGGGGCCCTTTCTCACCTATCACATGGGCGCCGGCACCGCCGGTATTGAAGGATATTTGGCGCATCTGGGCGACACTCACCCGGCCCGCTGGGCCCAGCTGGGCGCGCCGGACCTGAACGCGCAAACCCGTGATGTCATTGTGCGGAGCGTGCTGCAGGCCTATGGCGATCAGTCCTGGGCCACCCTCAGCCACCACCGGGACCAAGGCCTGGTGGCACTGCTGCGGCTCCGGCAACACCACCGGCCACCGGATCCCGATTCGGCAACGCCGCTGGACAATAAGATCTGAAAGGGAGTCTGTTTTATACTGAGATCATCCACTGCATCCTTGCATGGCGGACCCGCGACCGGGAGTGCAGGTTGCCTTGAGCTCCATCCACTTCATTCAGGACAGCCACCAGCCTTTGCGCGTCCGCAAAATCGTGCTGTATCCCTACCCGGATCTGACTCGCCTGTGGTTCCGGCTGCAACTGGAAGCCATGCCGGCGGAACCCCCCAACATCGACATCCAGATCTGGAATGCGGACCGCACTGAGAACACCAGTGTCTCCTACGTGGCATATGATGACACCTTCCTGGATGCCACACTGCATCTCAAAAAGCCCCAACCCGCGGATTGCTACACCTGCACCACCCGCGTTTCCACGGGGCAGGGTGCGGATCTGATCGTGCTGGACGCGGTGCGTTTTGAATTTCCCCTGGAATTTCGCGATGCCCAGGCAGGCATCGCAGGATTTGGCTATGACCTGGCGGATCGGCAAGAGAATGGCATTTCCCTCTAAGACATGAAGGCAGCTCCAGTGCTCAAAAAACCATCCCTGCGTTTGCGCGTGCGCGAGGAATACCCCATCATCGACCGGGAATCGCGGCAATTGCTGGGCTATCTCAATCAGTTCCCGGATCGGGATCCCCTGGTCCTGTACAACGTGGAAACCGAGAAAGCCCGGCGGACAGACCTGGAAGGCGCCATTCAGTATCTGCACAGCGACTACCATCAGGATGTGTCCAGTCTGACCCGGGCCCTGCGGCACCAGCGCGGCCAAGTCATTGCGCATCTGCACAGCAAGGGCTGCCGGGCAGCCATCGCCGGGACCCATCCGGACAGCGAGCCCCAGAAACACACCCGGATCTTCAACTGGTACAGCGACCTGGTCGGAGAGACCAACATTATCGCCCGCCGGATGCAGATCTACTCCACTACCTTCGATATAGGCATCGAGGACCGGGACCTGGCCATCAGCGTGATGAACAGCGTGCGCTACTTGTTGCCGCACGTCTTTTGTCTGAGCACCAGTTCCCCCTTCTGGAACGGGGAAGCGACCGGTCTCAAGAGCTACCGGCAGGTCCTGCGGGATTCGTTGCTGCGTACCGACTTGCCACCGTACTTCGCCGGCATTGGGGAATACAACGACTTCTTCGACACCCTGATTGACACCAACTGCATCAAGTCGCCGGACGACATGCGCTGGGACGTGCGCTGGGACCCCCGGGAAGGGGCCATGGTGTTCAGCATCTGCGATGCCATTACCCGGCTGAGCGATCTGCTGACCATTGCAGCCTTGCTGCAGTGTCTGGTAGGGTGGTGCGCGGACCTGCGCCTGCGCAACATGCAGTTTCGCACCTATGATCGCCTGCTGCTCATGGAAAACAAATGGCGGGCTCTGCGTTACGGCGTGGAAGGCCGCCTCATTGACTTTGGCAAGGAGCAGGAAGTGCCCCTGCCGCGTCTGATATGGGAACTGGGCTCCCTGCTTGACGCCCAGGCGGACGCTTTGGGTACCCTGCACTATATTGAGCGGTGTTTTGACATCGCGGAAGGCGGCGCGTGCGCCGACCACCAGCTACGGGTCTGGAAAGAACACGACGGCTCCATTGAGGCGGTCATCGACTACCTGGCGGATACCACGGAGGAAGGCTGCCTATGCTAAGCCGTCCGGAACTGACCATCGGCGTTGAAGAGGAATATCAGGTGGTGGATCCCGTTTCCCGGGAACTGCAATCCGGCATCTCCCACTTCCGGGCCCAGAACCAACTGGAAGTCTACGATCGCGAAGTGACTTCGGAACTGCACCAGTCCATGGTGGAGGTGGGCACCGGCATCTGTCACACGGTCGACGAGGTACTGGCGGAACTGCAGAGCCAGCGCAGATACATTCGCGATCTGGCCGCCGAAAAGCATTGGAAAATGGTGGCGGCCAGCACCCACCCCATCAGCCGCTGGGAAGCGCAGAACATCTCCCCGTACGAGCGGTATCGTCAGCTCACCAACGAGTACCAGATCATTGCCCGGCGGATGCTAATCTGGGGCATGCATGTGCATATTGGCATCAGCAACAAGGACTTTCTGATCGACGTGATGAACATCACCCGCTATTTCCTGCCCCACATTCTGGCGCTGACCAGCAGCAGTCCCTTCTGGGCCGGACTGGATACCGGCCTGAAAAGCTACCGGGTGCACATCGGAGAGGACTTCCCGCGCAGCGGCACCCCGGGCATCCTCAACTCGTGGGCGGCCTATGAAGCCCTGACGCAGACCCTGATCCAGACCAACTGCATCTCGGACCCCAGCAAGATCTGGTGGAACGTGCGGCCGCATCACACCTTTCCTACCCTGGAATTCCGAATTGCAGACATTTGCCCGCGCGTCAAGGAAGGAGCGGCGGTGGCCGCCCTCTTCCAGGCCCTGGTGCTGTGGGTCTGGAAACTGCGGTCCCAGAACATATCCTTCCGGCTGTACAAAAGCGATCTGATCAACGAGAACAAGTGGCGGGCGGCGCTGGGGGGACTGGACTGCCAATTTGTGGATCTGGGCAACAAGGAAGAGGTTCCGGCCCGCACGGTCATTCGGGATCTGCTGGTGATGCTGGACGAAGAGATCAACGAACTCGAAAGCAAACACCATATCGAAGAGGTGTACCGCATCCTGGAAACCGGGACCAGTGCCGACCGGCAACTGGCGATCTACCGTGAGACAGGCGATCTGAAGCAGGTGGTGGATCACCTCATTGAGGAGACCACCTCCGATCTGGACTGACTCGGGTCAACGAAAGAGTTTGGTGATCTCGTCGACCGCAAAGCCGGGCCAGGGCACCTGTGCACCGGCCCGGCGGGCGACCAGATACCCCGGGGTGCCGGTGACTACACCTATATCGCAGACCGGCCAGCCCAGTCCGATCAGGACCTGTTGCAGCGCGGGTCCGGCGGTCGGCACCACCGTACACAGCAGACTGCCCGACGCGATGGCCCCCAGCGGGTTCAGACCAAAGGCGTGACACAGGCGGCGGGCCAGCGGGGACACTGTCAGGGCATCCAGATCCACATGCATCCCCACCCGGCTGGCATGCGCCAATTCCGCGATCGCCGTCATGATGCCGCCTTCGGTAGGGTCGTGCATGGCCGTCACCATGCCCGAGGCGGCGGCCGCGCGGGCCGGTACCAGAATGCTGATCCCAGGCTCGAACAGGTAATGGGCCGCGTGCTGCACTTCAGCGGCTGTCCAGCCCAAGGCCAACAGTTCCGGGCGTTTTTCGCGGGCGATCAGGCTGATCGCCTCCACGGGCCACTGCCCCACCAGGAACAGGCGGTCGCCCGGACTGGCCCCGCCGCTGGTGATCAGGCGGTCACGGGGCACGGTCCCCCAGGAGTGACCCGGCCACCACAGGCCGGGTCACGGCATCCGTGACTTCGGTGTGCCCGCCGGCAATACAGACCCCGAGGGCCGCACAGGCTTCCCCCAACGCCGTGAACACCGCGGCAACGTCCCCTGCGGTCGTGGTGCCCGCCGGCATCAGCACCGTGGGCAAGAAGTACCGGGGCGTGGCGCCGGTGACGGCCAGATCGTTGGCGCACACGTGGAGGGCGTAGTGCCCGATCAGTTCTGTGGCAAAGGTGATGGGATCGCTCTTGGCCACCACCCACTGATCCGGGCCCCGAGCCAAGTCAAGCACCGCGGCATCCTCACCCACGCCGGGGCCCACGATCAAGCCTGCGTCCGGTGTTGGCAACCGCGTGAGCAGTTGTGCGAGCAACCCAGGAGCAATTTTGCCGGTTGCCAACACCGCGGATGTCGTCATCGCAGGTTGTTGTGCGGCGGTCTGCCTAGGATCCGGAAAACACCAGATAGATCACAATCCCTGTCAACAAAAGCAGATTCAGGATCTGGGCTTCGGTCAGTGTAGCCACAGGGGGTTTCCATAGAGCACTTTGACAGCGACAAGGAAAGTGTAGGCACCCTTTCAGAGTGAACCTTGACCCGTTTCGGATTTCTTTCAGATCCAAAACACACGCTTTGACCAAACAGGACATGAGTGAGGAATGCCGTGGCCAGTCGACGAGACCGGAACCGCAGACAGGGGTGCCGGCTGACGGGGCTGCGTGAGCGAGAACCCATGCCGCATGACACGGAGGGCCGGCCGGAAGCAACAAGGCAAAATCCAGACCGGGTACAGCAGACAGGACCTCGATATCCGCCGGAGACAACGTGGCGCTGGCCTGGATCAGGATCTGCCCGGGCCAGGGGGCGGGCAGTAGGCCAGTGCCCCCGACAACAGGGGCAAACCGGAAGATCACCGCGCCCTTTTGCGGCAGCCTGAGACGTGGCAGAGGCAAAGAAACCGAGTGTACAGGGAAGCCCCCGCGGCGAGTGGCCACGCCAGGCTGGATCCCTGCCAGACCCTGCAGGAGGGGAAGAGGACCAAATCCGGGCGAGATCCGGCAAGTCTTCCAAGAGGGCGGAGTCCATTGCATCCCTGGGTTGCGGTCCTCAAGGCAGACAATCGCGATCTTCGCCTCGGGTTGATATAATTATATCAAAACAGACGGCTGACTGACGAGGGCGGGATCATTGCTTGACCTTGGCCCACCGGGCTTCATGGGCCTCCTTGTGGGCGCCGAAGACGGCCGGGGCCACCGCGTACAACATCCGCAGCACCTGCAGGCCCATGCGCCGTATTTCCCACTGGGCAGCCTTGTCCACCGCCCGCAACCATAGGAAATGCTGCCAAGCGCGAAAATTCATGGCCGTGACAATCCGGGTCTCTGCAGCGTTGGGCAAGAGAAAACGGGCATCCTCCTTGCGGATGCCCAGGGCCCGCAGGGCCTGATAGTTCTCCTGCATTTGCTGCCAGGACCGATCCAACAAGGCCTGCGCCTCAGGGACAGCCTGGACACGGGGCGGAGCCACGGCCTTCCATCCCCCCTTCTGCAGTTCCACATACCTCTGCGATTCCTGACTGAAGCTGGCTAGCCGATGACGTACCAGCTGGTGTGTGCAGGCCCGGCTGACACCCTCAAAGAGGAAGCAGGCAGAGCCATGATCGGTTGCCATCTCGGTGTCCTGCAGCTGCGGCTGGGTATACCCCAGCAGAGTCACACGCAGGGGGGCCGCCTCGTAGGTAGCCAGTTCTGCAAGCCGATTGTCATCGGGCAGCCGGGGCTCTGGCAGCGGCGGAGTGGGCACCTCCGTTCCAGGCAGCCCTGCATAGACCTCCGGGGCTATCTGCCGGACTAGGGGCAGAGCCTCCAGGGCAATGCCTTCCCTGAAAAAATTCAGCCATACCCGGGCGTTGCCTGTGACTATCCACTCGCGCTCCCCGGTCCGGGAGACCTCGCAGTGTCTGCTCTGCATGCGCCACTGGGCAGGTTCGTCGGTGTCCGTCCAGCGCAGAGTGATCACTACATGTTCAATGATGTCCTCATGTCCTTCCCTGACCCGGGCGGAAATGAAGGATGGAGCGGTACCCATACGCGCTGTACTCGCGTAGCAGAGGCGGGCCGCGAATTCCATCAGATTGGCGGCGAAAGTGCTCCTGCCCTGCCAGATCCGCGGCACATCGCTGCCATGAGGTGCGTGGCCGGCCAGCAAGGCGGGATTGGGCTGGGTGTAAGCCAGTACTTCAACCATGGGAGTCCCTGACTCAGGAGTCTAACCGAGAAGCAGGCGCACTGTTTCCATTGAACTCGTTACCATTATCAGGGCATCAGAAGCATTACAGCATACTTCTTGACACAGGTTCAGACCCGAAGAGCCTCTGCAAGGAAGACCAACAGCAGCGCATCATGTCGGTGGCGTTCCTGTGGAAATAACTGCGACGCACCGTCGCCCAGAGCCAAAGGCAACAGGATCGCCGGAGCTGGAAGAAGCAATAGCGCCTTGTTCAGGCCATGGCGAGCCAAGGCTTGCACTGCTCCCTTTGCCCCACATCAGATACAACTGTAGACTAATGTACAACCCTGTGCCACCGAAAGGTCTGTGATGGGGCATTCTCGTTCTGGCCGGAAGAGCCCTGCAGAGCAGAGACGTGCAATTCAGGGCTGCAATGCCGTGTTTTGGCTCAACATCCCAGAGACTGCGCATCGCAGCCAACGAGCGCCTCAGGGAGGGTCGGCTCTTGGATGTCAATGCGCAGGCAGCACCGGGTTTCAGCAGATATCAACCCTAACCAGTTGCATCCAACATCGGGAACCTTGCACTATGTCCCCTCCGTACGAAGGGTCTGCCCAGAACTGGGAAGTCCAGACGATGTCCAACACCCTGGTGCCCATGCGCGATGGCGTCTTGCTCGCAACGGACATGTACCGGCCCACTATCCACGGGACCATGGCACCCGGCCCCTTTCCGGTGCTGCTGGAACGCACCCCATACGACAAGGCTGCACCAGGCAATGTCGACATGGGGCGCTATTTCGCCCGGCGTGGCTATGTATGTGCAATCCAGGATGTACGGGGTCGTTTTGCCAGTGACGGTGAATGGTATCCGTTTGCCAAGGAAGCCCCCGATGGCTATGACACCGTGGAATGGCTGGCTGCCCAGCCGTGGTGCGATGGTCGGGTGGGTACGATGGGAGGATCCTACTGCGGCAGTGATCAGTCGGCCCTAGCTACTCTGGACCCACCCCATCTGAAAACCATGATCGTGGCCGTGGGGGCCTCCAGCTACTACCATGCCTCAATGCGCCAGAACGGTGCCCTTGAACAGCGTTTCATCATCTACGCCTTCCGCATGGCAACCACCAGCCGGGAAGCCTTGGCAGATCCGGGCTTGCGTGCCCTGTTGCTGGAAGCCTATGCCAATGTGGAGGAATGGTTCGGTCGGGTGCCTTTCCGGAAGGGAGTGTCGGCCCTGCGACTGCTGCCGTCCTATGAACAGTGGGTGATCGATATCCTAACCCACGGTGACTATGGCAGCTACTGGCACCAGCGTGGCTATGACATTGCTCGCCACTACGACGACCATGCCGATGTTCCCACACTGTACGTAGGAGGCTGGTATGACTCCTATGCCCGAGCCACGTGCGAGAACTACGCTGCGCTGTCCACGCTGAAGAAGTCCCGACAGATGCTGTTGATGGGGCCATGGACCCATGGGGGCTGGCAGGAGACCTTTGCCGGCTCAGTGGATTTCGGCACCGAATCCCATATTCACTATCACGATATACGACTGGCCTGGTTTGACCATTTCCTGAAGGGCAGGCACACCGAGTTCACGGAGTGTCAACCGGTGCGCATCTTTGTCATGGGTTCGGGTGACGACACACGGAATTACGCAGGCAGGTTGCACCATGGTGGCCATTGGCGAACCGAGGCCGACTTTCCTCTGCCAGACACCCAATTCACGCCTTGGTACCTGCAAGCGGATGGACAGCTGACACGGAATGTCCCCTCTGCCGCGGCCAGCGCCAGCCGTTTCACCTTCGATCCCAGAGATCCGGTGCCCACAATCGGGGGCGGCATATCAGCCGCCGATCCGGTAATGGAGCCAGGAGCCTTTGATCAGCGCGGGGATGCCCGTTTCTTCGGCTGCCATGACAGTCTGCCTCTGAACGCGCGCAGCGACGTCCTGAGCTTCACTTCCCAGCCCCTGCTGCAGGATATGGAGATTACAGGCCTAGTGACAGTGCAGCTGTTCGTTTCCTCTTCGGCGCCGGATACGGACTTCACTGCCAAGCTGCTTGAGGTCATTCCGCCTTGTACGGATTATCCCGAGGGCTTGGCCATCAATCTGACAGACTCGATCCTGCGCACTCGCTACCGCAACAGCTGGACAGATCCGGAGCTGATGCAGGAAGGTCAGATCTATCCGCTGGAATTCTCCCTGTATCCAACCTCCAATCTGTTCAAGGCCGGCCACCAGGTGCGGGTTGACATCAGCAGCAGCAACTTTCCGCGCTTTGACGTGAACCCCAACACGGGAGGCGCACTGGGGATTGACCGCCGGTTCCGTCTGGCCAATCAGGTCGTGTATCACGAGCATGAACACCCGTCCCATATTGTGTTGCCTCTGATTCAGAGATAACCACAGGAGGCAATGCTTGGACAGGTTCGTGATCCATCTCCGTGTCCACCCAACCATGGGGCACTGGGTTTCGATCCTTCAGGGCCAGTGCATTGGCCGTGTCAAAGAGCGGCAGGCTCCGGCAGTGCCCGCCAGCCGCTGCGCTCTGGCCCGGGTTTCCGGCAGCAGGCGCACGGTGTGCGGTTGGGTCATAATGGATGCGGCAGGCACGGCAGCGAGTTTCCGTATCTGTGGCAGACAGCCTGTCATCTCACCGGCAGGTCACTTCCCTATATTGAATCATATGCTTGGGTATATAAGTCCCATTGCAATCAGGAAGGTAGTCGGTCTGCAATGCCAGTGTTTCTTGCCGTCACGGGTGTGATGGCCGATGTATTCCAAGTTGCAGGTCAGTGCAGAATTGTCTGGTGGAGACGGGGCCTGCCAAGTTGACAGTCTGGTTCGATTCCACACTCTTGGCCCGAATGTCCTGGAAATCCATTCGAACTACCACTGAGGCAGCCGGACCTCTCACGCACCAAGCGCAATCCCGTTCTGCCTCGCTTTGCATTGCCAGCTGCCCAACAGCAACCGAACGCCCAAAGCACAGGGCGGGCCGCTCACACTGCCGCCGGAAAACCCGGAAGTCGGTCAGCTCTCAGCCACCGGCAAATTCAGTCCGGACTGCGAAGCGCTGCACTGCGATTTGCCCTGGGCAAGGGGGAACGCAGCGCGCAGGCCGAGGCGCAGACTGCCCTCGGCCTGCGCAGCTCCACACCACGGAAACTCACCCCTGACGGCTACGCGAACCAGTTACTCTGGACTTTCCTGTAGCCAATTCGAGTTCTTGCTCCAACGTGCAAAGCAGACAGATAGTGGCCAAGACGTCCAATCCACACGTCCACGAGTGTCCACGAGTGCAAAAACCCCTGGGGACTACAGTTCATCCTCCAGCCATGTTGATCCCTGAGCAGCCAGCCTTTCACGGATGTCTGCCTCTATCCGGCTGGGTACAGCCGCAGGATTCAGGGCAGAAAGACCTCGATCGGTTACCAAATTGTGTCCCGTAATGGCCGCTGAAGCATCCGACGCCAGAAACAGCATGGCATCCGCCACCTGTTCCGGTAGCGCCGGACTGCCCAAGGGGTACACAATGTCCTGACGCCTGACTTCGGCGGGATTGTTCTTGAGCATCTCATATTTCTTCTCGGTAAGCATGCGGGCCGGCGTCAGGGCATTCGCCCGGATCCCGTAGGGAGCATAGGTCATGGCAATGCTCCGGGTGAAGTTGATCAGGCCCGCCTTGGCGGGGCCATAGGAAGAAATACTGGTGCCTCCGAAAAGAGCGTCACCCGACGAGACATTGATGATGCTCCCTCCGCCCTGCTTGATCATTGCGGGAACCACCTCTTTGCAAAACAGCAAGGGAGCTGTCATATGACAGAAAATCCCCTCTTCCCAGTCCTTCAGAGTGACATCCTCCAACATTCCCCCCGGGTTGTCTATGATGGCATTGTTGACCATCACATCAACTTTCCCGTACCGCTCCAAAGTGAATTGCACCAGCGCCACAATGTCATCGGGCCGCATGACATCACACGTCTGGTACACAATGTCACCGTCCAGACCCTGCGCCTCCCCCAAAACCTTGCGGGCATTCTCTGGAGTTCTGCCCCGGTCGCAGATGACAACTGCAGCACCTTCCCTGGCAAACAGCAAGGCCGCGGCTTTGCCAAGACCCAGGGTAGCCCCGGTCATGATGGTGACTTTGCCGGATAAACTTGTGCCCATTTATGCACTCCTCTTGTGTTTCACTCGGGGAATCCGAGCCGAGGAATCCCCGTCCCGTTCCCGCGAAAGCAATGCCGGGTTATCTGTGAATCCAGTCACATCCCGGTCCGCCCCGTCAAGGCGATGCCCTGAACCATGTATTTCTGCCCTATGAAAAAGATCAGAATCATGGGCAACGAGGTAAAAACGGTCGCCGCCATCAACAGCCCGGGCACAGGATCACCTTCCGCGACCTGATAGCGGAGAAAGGCCAGCCCAATGGCCACGGTGTATGTGCTTTCCTTGCTCAAATAGATGACCTGTCTCACGAAATCGGTCCATACATTGATAAAGGAAAAGATCGCGATAGTGGCCATTACGGGCTTGGTCAGAGGCAGCAAGATGCGCCACAGGATGCCCAATTCGTGACAGCCATCAATCTTGGCGGCATCGTCCAGTTCGGTGGGCAAGGTCAGAAAGAATTGACGCATGAGAAACACGTAGACGGGGTTGGCGAAGAAGCTGGGAACGATCAAGGGCAACCAGGTGCCAATCCAGCTGATCTGCTTGTACAGCAGAAAACGCGGGATGATGACAACCCAAAAAGGCAGCATCATCGTGCTCAGCAATACGGCAAAGAGAACATTGCGCCCCCAGAACCGGAGCCGGCTAAAACCATATCCAACCAGAGAGGCACTCAGCAATTCACCCGCCACACTCAAGGCCACGATTATGGTGGTGTTGACAAAATAGCGGCCAAAAGGAACGCTCAGCCAAGCCTGAGGGTAGTTGCCGAAGTAAAGCCTGGAGGGCAAAAACGGCATGGGGATCTGATTGAAATCGTTGAAGGTCTTGAGCGAACTCAGGACCACCCATACCAGCGGAAAGATAAACCAGACAAAACCGGCGACCAGTAGGGCGTAAGTCAACAGGCTGCGCCACTGTCGCTGGTTCGTTCTGCTTCTGCTCCAGGAGGATGTTATGGCTGACAATGTCTGTCCTTCACCGTCACACCGCCCTCAGTCGGGTCTGGCACCAGTTGGATAAAGAGAGCATTCCGCTCCCGAAGAGACTGCGTTGCAGGCGCTTTTGAGATTGAGTTTTGACCCGCGTGGACCGCGCCTCTGCAACGCAACCGTTTGCCCACTCCGGCACAGTCCTGGGTCCCATGCCCATGTGGTGGCGCAATGAAGGATGGCTGAGGCAACCCACCAACCAGACCCCTCACGGCAGGCCCAATCGCTGACTGGCAACCGAACGAGCCGGTGGGGAGGCAGCAACAGCACATTTCCTTCTTTCCTCAAGACAGGCGCGGCCGCACGGCTCCTCCCCGCCGGTGAATGCGTTCCATCCCTGGAAGGGCCGAGACCTTTCACGGCACGGGCTATTGGTCCCCGCCCTCGTAATAGACCCAATACCTGGCAACCCTGAAATTCAGCAGGGTCAGTCCCAGGATGATCAGGAAAATCATCCATGCCAGCGCCGAAGCGTAGCCCATGCGAAAGAATTGAAATGCCTGTCGATACAGGTACAAGCCGTAGAACAGGGTGGCCGTTCCAGGACCGCCGTCCGTCATGATGAACGCATCCACAAACGACTGCAGCACTCCGATCGTGGTCACGATCACGTTGAAAAATATGGCCGGCGAGATCTGGGGCAAAGTCACATGAAGAAACTTGGCCCATTCCGTGCCCCCGTCAAGCTCCACAGCTTCATAGAGATACTGCGGGACACCTTGCAGAGCCGCGAGGACAATCAACATGGCACCGCTGGCAGTGGCCAGTGACTTTATGGCCAGCGAAGGCAAGGCCCAGGTGGTGTCGAACAGCCAGTTGGGGCCCTCGATGCCGATCCATCCCAAGGCTGTGTTGATGGGGCCGTTGCGAGCCAGAATCGTCGTCCACAAGAGTGCCAGGCCCACACCTCCAATCACGCTGGGCATGTAAAAGGAGGTGCGAAAGAAGGGAATCCCGAAGACTTTCTGATTGAGCAGAATCGCAGCCAAAATGCTGATGACCATGCCCGCGGGCACGGTCATCAATACGTAGCCAAAGGTGACCTGCAGCGCATTGAGCACTCTGGGATCCCCAAAGAGCATGCGCTGGATGTTCTGGAAACCGACGAATTCCGGAAGGCCGATCAGCTGATAGCGAGTGAAACTCAGGGCGAAGGAAGCCACGAAGGGAAAGACCATTAGGAAGCTGAAGCTCACCAGCCATGGCGAGATGAAGGCCCAGCCTATCAGATGAGGCCTCAACCGGACCCAGCCCATTCTGCGCGCGCCAAGCATGACGGCCTCGCCTGTCTTTGTTCTCGGAAACTGCAATCAACAACAGGAGGAAGCGCAGGGCGCAGACCGCGCCGCCCGATCTGCACGCTGCGCATACGCATCAGGCGTTGGCCGCCAGAATCTCGTCAGTCTTCTGATCGACCACCACAACCTGCTCTGTCACGGTCTTTTCACAGCGCAGGACGTCGCCCCAAAGGATTTTGATTTCCCCGAACCATTCCAGGACGCCGGGAAGCTGAGGGGTGAAGATGAAGTTGTCCAGTGCGTCCAGCCTGGCTTCGATCGCCTCGGGACCACCCCACGTTGCCTGGTAGTCCGCATCCTTCCAGACATCGGCATTGATGGGTTCGGCCGTGCCGCTCAACGCGATGTTCTTCTGGTTTTCGAAATTGGCCAGGTACATCATGAAGTCAAAGGCCTGCTCCGGATGCTGGCTCTGTTTGGAAACGATGTGGAAATGCATGGAACCCAGACCCGCGCTTTTCCCGGTTTGCGGGGAACGCACCCAGGCCACTTGGGTGAGATCCGCATCGCTTTGGTGGACCCCGCGCAGGTCGCCCCGCGATGTGATCCCCAACTTTCCGGCGACCCACGGATTCACGCCCAAGGCCTGGCCCTGGCCCAGATAGTCATCCACGTTCAACATGCAGCCGTCCTGACAGATCATGGCCACGGCGAAATCCTGCCCTTCTATGAATTCAGGCGTATTCCAGGAACCCGATTTGTTCTCGACGTCAATGAGCTGGCCGCCGTTGGCCACACTCCAGTTCACCAATCCGTCCTGCTCGATATTGCCGAAACTGTAGTTGGAACCGTGGATGTCCTCGCCCAGTTCGTTGAGGGCACAGGCCGCCTCGCGGTAGTCATGCCAGTCCCACCACTTGTCACCGTTGTGATCGTGTTCCCAAGGCATTGGGAGGCCGACTTGCTTGAAGAGATCCTTGTTGATGCCGGTCATGATGACATTCAGTTGGAAGGGCACTGCCTTTACCTTGCCTTCCTCGTAACCGACGTGTTGCGGGATGCGCACGAGATCGCTTCCGTCATCGCCCGGGAACGGAATGTCCTGGGCCTCGAAATAAGGCGTAAGGTCCGCGGCGATCTCATGGAATGAACTCAATTGAAGATCAAAGAACAGCATGATGTCACCCCATTCGCCAGCGGCGACCAGAATGGGCATGCGGCGATCAAAGTCTGCCACTGGTTCAAAGATGATGCCCACTTGAGGATTTTCTTCGGCCCACTGGTCGAGGAATCCGTTCATGAGCTCTCGGCGCACGCCTGATCCCCACTTGTTAAGGAAACGCAAGGCCACCCGATCCGAAGAGGGCGCCTGCATATCGCTCCCCATCGACGGATCACCCATTGTGGGCGACACGCACGCAGCCAATGCCGATCCGGCAGCAAGTCCGCCGGCCAATCTAAGAAACTCACGTCTGCTTGACTTTCTTGCCATCGGTTGTTCCTCCCTTTGAGCACAACACAACGAGAAACAAATACACGAATACCCTGTACAACCACAACTGCGTCATTCGACTGCTGCAATTGGCTTCGACATGAATACTACCGCTTTATGGAAATTGGAGCAAACGGATAAATTCTCCGAACAATTCCTGCAAATATTCTTGGGGAACTGGGAAAGATTGATTGAGGATATCGGGGAGAATTCCGCGCGAGATCCAGACTCAGTGCCTGAAAGTGCCTTCTTCTTTCCCAGGCTGTCATGGCTTCTGTACTGTTGCAGAGCGATTTTCTGCAGTCCTGCAGGAAGACTTTCAGCATGTGCATTCCTGCCTGCGCGCCGGTCACGCGCACACTGTGCAGCAGGTTCCCAGGTAATTGTTGGGACTTGTATACATGCGTACACCAACTCCTGTATATCCTGTTCCCGGGGCGTCAGGGTCTCCGTTGCGAACGCCCCTCATCGTGCCGCCCCCGTCCCATGGGCCGTGGAGCGCCCTGGTGCGCTCCGGCACTGTGACCATGGCACGAGATGCCTGCATATGTACTTATGTATATAATTCCCTAACTATTCAGGTAGCTGGCTATTCAGGATGACAGGGGGCCTGCCGCTGTCGGGACGCTCGGAGAGACCGCGGCCGGTCTGTCGTGGCCCTCCTGATGCGGTGGCCAGTCAGGTGGTGGGCGGCCAGTGCCTGTCACCGTTGCCTCGTGGCGCGGGCATGGTCATGTCGGAGACCCCGATGCGGTTCCAGTGCCACACCTGTGCGGCCGGGTTCCACGCACGCAAGCTGCGCGGACAAAGGCATTCCATCCTGTCTACAGGGAAAGGTGGGAACCTGTTGGCTGCATCGTCAAGTTGGCGGCAGTCCCGTCCTCCAGTCACGAATGGCGAACAGCCACCATCAAGACCGGTTATTCTCGATGGCCGAGTCGAGTGAAGCAGTCGTACTGGTTCTGACACATCACCCGATCTGCAATTGCCATGGCCTCCGTTTCACCCAGATGGCCATCTTGGATCTCCAGCTGCAGTGTATGCGTCAGCCACCGGCGCGTCTGCATGGCGTAGGCATAGGTCGCGAACGGCCATGCGGTATCGGCCCCGAAGACAAACAGCTTGTGGATCGGCACGGCGTGAATGGCGCTGCGCAGGAGACGGGCGGCATCCACGGGATTGATGCTCCAGGCCCAGCACATGTCAATGTACACGTTGGGGTAGTGCTTCGCCAACGCCACCAGCTCCTCGGAATAGGGATACGAATTGTGCATCAGGACAAAATCGGTGTCCGGATGTGCCGCCAGCAATCCGCACAGATGCCGACAGGAAATGAAATCCAGCGGCATCCGGCTGTGCCCGGCATAGTACCCGGTGTGAATCTTGATGGGCAGGTCATGCTCATGGGCCAGGGAGGCACACAGCTCCAGACACCAGTCACCCAGCAAAAGCCGGTCTGCGGGGGACATCGCGGCGGGTGCTTCCAGGTATCGGTCAAATACGGTGGCGGCATCGGTCCGGTCCCGGGGATACCAGGCCAGCGTACGATCGTAGGCATGCTGGGTCTTGCACGCCACGGCCTGGTCAGCATGAAGCGCGAACACGGCCTCTATGGCGGTCTGCAGTGCGTGCAGATCACGCACTGCCACTCCGGTCAGGCACTCAAGGGCCTCCAGATCCGGTGTGCCGGAGACCAGGTTGTGCAGGGAGATGTCATAGCGAAAGAAGTGGGGATCCTCTTCATCCGGCGTGATGTCCATGGTGAAATCGTCAATTTGGACATGGTCCAGCCGGGCATCCTGCTGCAGGATCTGTTTGCGGGTGCGTGTGGCCATCAGGTGCCGATGTTGTCCCTGGGCGGCGTCCAGGGAGGCCGGAGTCAGCTCGGTCAATCCATAAAAGTGCGCAGCGGCCAGCTGCACGGCCTCGCCGTATCCGGTATGACGACACCGTTGCCATGCGGTCTCCACCGCGGCAAAACGGTCCGAGACAGTGCCGCCCCCGGGATTCGTCAGATTTGCCACCGTATCCGGCGCGGCCCCCGCCACCACCAGATCGGCCGTGACATAATTTTCCAAGAGGGCGCCCAGAATGTCCAGTCTTTCCGGTGTGAAGCTCGGGTGGCGCAACAGGTGTTCATGCGTATCGCACAAAGGCATTTCCGCGATGTGGCGCGTCAGATCGGTATCGTCTGGCATGGTCTGGCTCTGGCTGGGTAGTGCAATCACGTGTCAATCCCGAGTTGGGCTGACCGATTGTACGGGCGGGCCCCGACATTCGCCAACCGCTGCCCAAGCGCGAGATGACCATGACGCGCGCGGCTCGGAGCACAGATCCGGACGGGCGGGGATGGGGAGGGCCGGCGGCACCACCGCCATCAGGCACACAACCACCGCACGACCGATGATACCCCTTATTACAGGACCCCGGGCCAGACCGCGGAGGCATTCCCGGCCCAGGGATGATATGGGAAATCGGCTGCAGCCGATACGCGCCTTTGCTTCCATGCCCTGCTCTCTGGAATACACTTGTACCAGTACCACTTCCCTCTCACGCAGGAACCATTGCCATGAAATACCAGATCCTGGGCCGCACCGGCGTACACGTCTCGGAGCTCTGCTTCGGCACCATGTCTTTTGGAGACATCGCTGATGAGGCGATGTCAGCCCGCATGTTTCACCGCTGCCGGGAATTCGGCATCAATTTCTTCGACTGCGCCAACACGTATGCCGGAGGTCGGTCGGAAGAAATCCTGGGGCAGTTGATCAAGCCCGTACGGGATGAAATCGTCCTGACCACCAAAGTCTGCTCGCCGGTGGGAGACCACGGCAACGACAAAGGCCTGTCCCGCCGTCATCTGCGCCTGCAGGTGGAAAACTCCTTGCGCCGCCTGGACACGGACCGCATCGATCTGTACTTCGTGCATCACTTCGATCCCTTTACGCCAATCCCGGAAGTCATGCGCGGGCTGGACAGTCTGGTCCAGGACGGCAAGGTCCTGTACCTCGGCGTGAGCAACTGGGCGGCCTGGCAGATAGCCCTTTCCCTGGGAGCCAGCGCGCAGGGGAACCTGTCCCGTTTCGAGTGCATTCAGCCCATGTACAGCTTGCTGAAAAGGCAGGCCGAAGTCGAGATTCTGCCGCTGGCCCAGGCGGAAGGACTCGGTGTGATCCCCTACAGTCCCATGGCCGGCGGCCTGCTCTCCGGCAAATACACGTTTACGGAGCGACCGCCGGAATCCCGACTGGCCGTCAACACCATGTACCAGGCCCGATATGCCGACGCCGCATACTTCGACATCGCCAGCCAGTTCGCGCAGGTGGCCCGGCAACTGGAGGTGGCCCCGGCCACGCTGGCGGTAGCCTGGGTGCTGCAGCATCCCGGAGTCACGGCGCCCATCATTGGCGCCCGGAACACTGATCAGCTGGAGGATTCGCTGCAGGCTGCAAATCTGGCCCTGGACGCCGACCTGTGGCACCGGATCTCCGATCTTTCCCCTGTGCCGCCCATGGCGACGGACCGGGAAGACGACCGCAGCAAGTAGCTATCACGCGATATACCCCACCGCGGTTTTTTCCGCACAGCGGCGGTGAGCCCGGCATATGAAGTTTGCTCCTCGGCTTACTCTGGCGTACATCTGTGTCGGGCTGCTGCTGTTGCAGACCGGTTGCACGGTACAACCGGCCGTACCGTCCGAGCCCGCCACCGAGACTCCCTGGCTCCTGGAAGGAGGCAACGCCGGGCGGACGCGGCAGACAGCATCACAGGTGACGCCTCCCCTGCAACTGGCCCGCGAGATCCCGATTGCCCAAAGCGGTGAATTTGTCAGCCCCATTGTGTATGCTGACGGGCGGGTCTATGCCGACGGGGAAGCCAGCCTGCATGCATTTCCCCGCGCGGCCCGGGAGGCAGCCTGGGAAATCCAGCTGCCAGGGTATTTCCTGTCCCCCTTGATCCGGGACGATACCGTTTTCGTGCGGGCGGAATCGGGCGGCAAAGGGTTCATCTTTGCGCTGGACGCGCACAGCGGAGCCAAACGGTGGCAATTTCAATTTCCGCAGGTCGGCAGCGAACACCAGAACATCGGGGGGCATGTAACCTCGCCCGTGGTGGCCGGCGGCAGGTTGCTGGTGGCCAGCGCCCGCGTCTTCTACGCCCTGGAGCCGGAGACAGGCCGGATTGCCTGGGAGCTGCCCCTGGCCGAGCCGGTGGCGTCCTCGGCCGCCGCCGCGGGGAATCTGGCCTATATTGCCGACTTCACGCACACCTACGCCATAGACATTGCGACCGGGCAAGAACGGTGGCGTTTTACCGGCCAGGACATCACGCTCTTCTTCGCGCCGGTAGTCCAGGCAGGCCGTGTCCTGATTGGATCGGGCACGGCACTCGTGGCCCTGGATGCCGCAACCGGTAAGGTGCTGTGGCGCACCGGAACGGGCACCGCCCCCGTGGTACCCGGCGGAGCCACCCCGGACATGGCATTCGGCAAGTCTGTCCGCACACTGACGGCCTACGACCTGCAGGACGGCACCCCGTTATGGAGTTATGAGGCCTTGAATTTCGTTTCCCTGCCTTGCATCGCCGGTGAGTATCTGTACACGATCATCCGCCTGGGTCACGCCAGCCAGGTCGTGGCCCTGGCCGTGCATTCCGGCGCGGAGGTGTGGCGCTCCGATCCCCTGCCCCTGGCACGCAGCGCCCCTGTCGTGGCCGCCGGCCAGATCTATGTCCGTTCCGAAAGTGGTACCATAGTAGTGTTCTCATCCCCCCCACCCCATGGCAAGGGCTGACCCGGGGTACTACATGCCATGTTGAATATTCTGCCGCGGAAGAAGCTCGCGCGCACCGAGGCGCTCTGGTTCTGGTTCTTCATCACCCCATGGATCATTGGCCTGATTCTGTTCCGCGGGGGCCCGATTCTCGGTTCCCTCTTCCTGAGTTTCACAGAATACAATGTCGCCGATCCCCCGGTGTGGATCAATTTCGACAACTATGCCCGGCTGCTGAACGACGACATTTTCTACAAGTCCTTACGCGTTTCCGGCCTCTACACGCTGATGGCCGTGCCCCTGGGCATCCTCGTGTCCCTTGTCATGGCCCTGATGCTCAATCAGAAGGGAGTGCCCTTTCTGGGCGTTTTCCGCACGCTGTACTACATTCCGGCCCTGATCGCCGGCAGTGTAGCGGTGGCTTTTCTGTTTCAATGGCTGCTCAATCCCAGTTTCGGGATTTTCAATTACCTCATTGCCCTCCTGGTGGGCGAGGAAGGTCTGCTGCCGCTGGGGCTCAAGGGTCCCCGCTGGTTTTTTGATCCCAATTGGGTGGTGCCTTCCTTTGTCCTGATGAGCCTGTGGGGATTCGGGGCCTCCATGCTGATCTACCTGGCCGGACTGCAGGGCGTGCCCACCGCGCTCTATGAAGCCGCGCGCATTGATGGGGCCGGCGCCTTCCGCCGCCTGCTCAACGTCACCCTGCCCATGATCTCGCCCGTCATCCTCTTTACGTTCATTACGGGGATGATCGGTTCCTTCCAGGTGTTCACGCCGGCCTACATCGTGAGCGGCGGGGTGGGCGGCCCAGCCTATGCTTCCATGTTCTATGTGCTGTACCTGTATCTGAATGCCTTCCGGCGGTATCGCTTCGGTTATGCCTCCACCCAGGCCTGGTTCCTCTTTATCATCATCCTGGTGCTGACCGTCCTCGCGTTGCGCATCTCGCGCCGGGCCGTGTACTACGAGGCGCCCGGCGATGAGGATCTGATTTGAACCGCCGGCACTTTCCTCCCGATCGTCCATGACCGAACAGGCTTTTTCACCCGCTGTAGCCACCGAAACCCGCCCGGTCGCAGCGCGCCACCTGACCATCCGCGGGCAAGAGCGGCTCATGGCGGTCATTTCCACGGTATGCCTGCTGCTGGGCCTTTCGATTGTGCTGTTTCCGCTCTTCTGGATGCTGTCCACCAGCCTGAAAGAAGAGATCGAGGCCCTGAAAATCCCGCCCAACTGGCTCCCGGTCCGGCCCCAGTGGCACAACTACCGCGACGCGCTGACTTTCAATCCGTTTGCCACCTATTTCGGCAACACACTCTATTTCGCCTTGATGGTGGTGGTGGGTGAGATATTCTCCAACTCGTTCATCGCCTACGGTTTTGCCCGCTTGCGGGCCCCGGGCCGCAACTTCCTGTTCGTTATGGTCCTGGCCACCCTGATGGTCCCCGCCGAAGTCACGATCATCCCGACCTACATCCTGTTTGCCAAACTGCCCGGCCAATGGCTCAACACGTACAATCCGCTGATCGTGCCGGCCTGGCTGGGCAGCGCGTACCTGATTTTCCTGTTGCGCCAGTTTTACCTGGGCATTCCGCGGGAGTACGATGAAGCGGCCCACATTGAAGGTGCCAGCCGCCTGGGCATCTGGTGGCGGATCATTCTGCCGCTCTCCAAGCCGGCCCTGGGCGCTGTCGGCATCATGTCCTTCATTTTCCACTGGAACACGTTTCAGGGTCCCCTCATCTACATCAACGACAATGCGAAGTTTCCGGTGTCCCTGGGCCTCTCCATGTTTCGGACCCCGTTCGGCGGCACCCCGCAGCACTGGTACATGGCAGCTTCGCTGTCCGTGATTGCGCCCTGTATCGTCGTGTTTTTTGTAGCCCAACGCTATTTCATTCAAGGTATCGTCATCAGCGGTGTAAAGGGATGAGGCGCTTTGCCGGAAATGGCATGGTCACTTTCGTTGCCCCTTGGCGCAACGAATTCACTTGTTGCAAGGAGGATAGAGACAAAATGAAAAGATTGACGTTGCGATTGTCGATCGGGTTGGTGGCGTTGCTAGCCCTGACCCTGGCGGCCTGTGCGGCTCCAGCGCCCGGCGGGGATACGGCGACCGTCGCAGAACAGCGCGAGATTGTGTGGATGGCCCGCACCAATGTGGTGGAAAATCCGTGGGAACAGGAGGTGGCCATTCCGGCTTTTGAAGCGGCCAATCCCGATATCACGGTGAATCTGCTGATCGTGGATCAGGCGGACATTGCCGTGAAGCGGGAGGCCATGATCGCCGCCGGCGAACCGTTGCACGTCTGGTCTCCCAACTGGGGCGGCAACGGCTTTGCCAGCGATCGCGTGCGGGGCCTGCTCATGGACCTCACGCCGCTGATTGAACGGGACAGTGTGGATGTCGGCGTGTTTATCCCCGAAGTGCTGGCCATTTACGAGAACGAAGGTCGGCAATACGGGTTTCCCTTCCTGACCACGGGCAGCTACATGTTTTACAACATGGATCTCTTTGACGCTGCCGGGCTGGATTATCCTCCTGTTTCCTGGGACGACCAGACCTGGACCTGGGAGCGCGCGCTGGAGATTGCCCAGCAGCTGACGACCAATGTGGATGACCCCATGAACGCCACCTATGGCTGGGTCGAGGGCATGTGGCCGGTCGAAGCCGTGACCTGGCTGTTCGATGCCTTTCCCTGGCCGGAAGACGCGTTTGACACCGGCTTTGCCCAGTCCATCGATTTCACCTCCGAAAGGGCCATCCAGGCATTTCAGAGTCGGCACGACCTGACCTATCTGCACAAGGTGGCTCCGGATGCCGCCGCCGTGGAAGGGCTGAGCGCCCTGGGCGGCGACTTCCAGAGCGGGAAAGTGGCCATGAAGACCACCGGTGGCTGGGGCTGGTGGGTATACAGCCCGGTCACGCCCGAAGTGGAAGGCGGCTTCTGCTGGGGTGTTGCCCCCCTGCCGTACGGCGATACCAATGCACCGACCCGGGCGGTCATTTTCACCGATCCCTGGGTCATCACCCGCGGCCTGGAAGGCCAGGAACTGGAAGATGCCTGGACCTTTGTCAAGTATCTGATTTCGGAAGAGGCGGCCCGCGAATACATGCAGGCCACCAATACGCCGCCCACCCAGCACAAACTGCTGGAGGAGTGGTACCAGCAGTTTGGCTGCATGAGTCCGGAAGACGTGAAAACCGTGTATCAGGGCGCTTTCTCGAACGGTTTGGAATCCAGCAATCACCTGATGGTGGGGTTTGACGAAATCAACTCGACCTGGGACAACCTGCTGGGTGAACTCTGGAACAATGCCGATGCCCGCGCAGAGGACATTCTGCCGGGCGTGGAAGAGGCACTGACCGAAGTGCTGCTCCGCATTGCGGAAGAAGAGGGTCACACCTTCGAATAAGCTGCACACTCTGCAGTCATGACAAGCGGCCCCGCGTGCGCGGGGCCGCTTGTTTTTGCACAGGAATCTGGTCGGCCAAGACGCGGGACTAGAGGCAAAAAATACAAATTGCGATATGGCTGCTGAACTGTTGACGCACCGGTTAGAAGGGAGAACCGGATAGCATGGCAGGCACCCAGCAAGGGGATGCGTGGTGTCTTCATATTGCGGAGCAGTAGTGTCAGGAGATGTTTGCCGGCATGACCCGTGTCGAATTGGATAACCTCTTCCGGCACGGCGCATATATCCGGGACTGGAATCAGGATGAGCACGTGCCAGCGGCCAATCGCGGCAATCGGATGAACCGGCTGCGTGCGCATGAGGGCCAGCCGCCCCATGTGCATGGCCCAGATGACCCGGCGGCCCACGCGCATGGCTCGGAGGCTCAGGCGACCGTCCGGCACGGTTACGGACCGCCCGTCGCCCTTGAGCATCGCTGGCGTTTTGCCGGGGCAGGGGATGAGCATCTTGGATTATTTGTGACTCTGGACCATCATTCCAGGCATTTTCACGGTGCCAGCCACTTTGGCTGGGAGCTGTACATTGAAGACAATGGAGAAGATGGCACCCACTATTACCGGAATCTCGATGCCTGGGGCCTTTTGCAGGATGGCAATAGCACGGATGGCTGGGAAGCGTACGAGATGATCGCCCACTATGAATACCGCTACTGCGCGCTGGACTGGATCTGTCTGTCTTCCTGGACCAGCTATACCAAACGCAAGACGTGTGTCGCCGGTCGGCATCAATACTGGTACTCCAGGCACTGCTACGTAGCAAATTAAGTGTCCAGGAGAGAGACCCTAACCAAAATAACGTTGTACATGCGTAGACACATTTGGGCCGTCCTGCTTTGCGGCGGGACGGTCTGGCTGGTCTTGGGGTTATCGGGCGCGCTGTGGGCTGCGCCCGGCCGTGGTGGGCCCCCGCTGCAGATTCCCTGTGCCGAAATGCTGGACATGGCTGCCGAACTGGCGGAACCGGCCGTGTATGCCGTGCTGTCCCAACTGACCGTCCGGGAATGTGAGCAGGTGGCGTTCAATCTTACGCGCCTCGAACTGGCAGAATTATTGCGCACAGCGACGTATGATCCGGATTGGAAGCCGCCCGCGCATCTCTATTCGCTGGAACATGATCGTCTGCCAGACCGGATTAGATCCCGGCAAGACAGGGTTGTCGGACATGTCCACACCAGTGCCTACACCGAAGAACACTTCCACGTATACTTTGTGCCCCACACGCATGCTGAGATGGACGCGGCGACGGCGCGCCACAGACTGTGGCTCCGCGTACGCCGGATCATCATCAACGCCGTCACACTGTCTGGCGGCATAGCCCTCCTGATTGGGATGCTGCTCTTCCGTATCTTCTTCATGGCTTGGAGGGTATCTACAAAAGGGTCACCAATGTCGCAACCTGAGGCCAATGGAGGCGATTTGGACATGAGTCACAACCGACTCCACGCGCCGCGCGCAATCCTGGGCCAGGCGCCGCCCATGGTGGAATCCGCCACAGGTGCGCTCCATGTACAGGATGGCTGGTAACTGCCCGCAGATCCACGCTGCGCGGTCAACCGGCCGGGTCGGGCCACACCGGGGCCCCGTGGGCCCCGGTGTGGTCGGAGCGGCAGGGCGGGCGGGGCCTGACAGCATCCGGGGCGAGAGAGGAAGACCACTGTATCATGTGTATCATGATGTCCCGACCCGGGCCCAGACGCCCAATCCGGGACTTTGGAGATACCCTCCAAGAGAGGCGGATGTCCAGCAGGTATCGACCGAGGTGGGTGGGCAATGCCCTACACAACGCACATCAAACAGAAGAGAGAACCTAATGGTGCACAGGATGAAGGACGAGAGCCGTTGCAAACATGAGAACTTGCGGATATGCAAGGCATGATGAATGCCCGTCCCCGCATTGATCTGCCGTGGTTTCGGCGCCATCTGCTGGCGGAAATTCTGCCGCGCTGGAGAGAGGCCATCACGGCTTCCGGCTATTTCGCCTGTCATTTCGATCATGCCTGGCGGCGTGAAGACAAAGGGTTCGGCACTCTCGTTTCACAAAACCGGCTGATCTACAACTTCGCCCAGGGATATGCCCTGACCGGCGATCCGGCATGGTTGGACGCTGTGGATGCCGGCGCGCGATTTCTGGTGGAGCATTTCTGGGATGCCGCATGCGGAGGCTGGATCCAGGCCTGCAGTCCCACGGGGGACATCGTCGATGACGGCAAGGACTGCTACGGCCATGCCTTTGCCCTGTTCGGATTGGCCCATGCCGTGGCGGCAACCGGCAATCCCCGCTACCAGGCAGCCTTGCACGACACATGGGCAGTGCTGACGTCCCGGTTCCAGGACGCACACGGCGGGTACAAGTATTACCTGAGCCGCGATTTCCAGCAGACCGACCCGTTGCGTTCCCAGAATCCGCTCATGCATCTCTTTGAAGCCCTGCTGGCAGCCGGAGATATTCCGGGCATGAGCGAATTTCACCGTGAGGCGGTGGTCCTGGCGGAATTCATTTTGCAACGGCTGGTGCAGCCCAATGGCGGGGTGTTGCCGGAAGTGTACACCCCAGCCTGGGATCCTTTGCCCGCCACCCAAGGGGGGCGCATCGACGTGGGCCATGCATTTGAATGGGCCTTTCTGCTATCGTCGGCCGCGGCCCTTGGGCTGTCGGACACGTATCGGCATGAAGCGGAAAACTTCCTGACCCATGGCATGCGGCTGGGCTATGACACGGAGCACGGCGGCATCTTTTCGCCGGTGGCTCCTGACGGCTCCCGCACCAGCCAACGCAAAGGCTGGTGGGAACAATGCGAAACGATCCGGGCCCTGCTGCGGTTGGCCCACGACCATGGCCGCGCGGACCTGTGGGCTCCCTTGCAGCAGACTCTCACCTTCGTCCAAAACGAGTTTCTGGATCCGGCACACGGTGGCTGGTACATGAGCCGGGAACCGGGCGCTGTACCGACTGCGCAACCCAAAGGCAACGAGGTCAAACTGGACTACCACGTCGTCGGCATGTGCATGGAAGCCATCCGCCTGGAAGAGGCTTCATAACGCGGTCCGGGCACTCCAACGAGACACATATAATAGGTCACGCTTTGATCCACGAAGTTTGTCCGAGGAGATGCACCATGCACCGGGACCGATTTTCACGCCGTACGTTTTTGAAATCGCTGGCCATGGGAACAGCCGGTCTGGCGCTTGCCAGCTGCGTGGCCCCAGCCGCCTCCGGACCCGGCACCGAAGCTGCGGCCACACCCATCGTCCTGAACGCGCTGTACCCCAGCGGTGGGCCTCTGTGGGGCGAGTATCTGGACAAAGTGTCGGACGATTTCAAGGCCCAGACCGGCACGGAAGTCCGCTACAGTACGCTGCCGTTTGTGCAACTGATGGACAAGCAATTGACATTGGTGGCCGCGGGCAGCGCCGATGTGGACATCTTTGGCACGCACTACGCCCAGATTGGACGTTTCATCGAGGCGCTGTTCCCGTTGAACGATTTTGTCGCGCAAGACAGCATCATGGGGACGGATTACGTGGAAGGGTCGTTTGACGCCTTCACAGGCAACGGCAATCTGCTGGCCATTCCCTACACGTTCGATCTGCGGGCCCTGTACTATCGGACCGACCTGTTTGCCGCCGCCGGCATCGGGGCCCCGCCCACCACCTGGACCGAACTGGTGGAAACGGCCAAGGCCTTGAACGACCCTCCGGACCTCTACGGATACCTGATCGTGGGCAAGGGCGATCCCGCGTTGCGGGAGTACAGTGACCTGCTGTGGGAGAACGGCGGCGATTTCCTGGAAAACGGCCTGGAATCCTCACCGCCGGCGTGGAACCAGCCGGCGGGCGTGGAAGCCTTGCAATGGTGGTATGACCTGATTTACACCCACGAAATTGTGCCGACCGGCACCCCCAGCTATGGGTGGGAGGAAAACGGTCAGCTGTGGACCGCAGGGCAGGCTGCCATGAGCAAGCAGTGGGGGCCGGGAGGTTCCATGGACCCGGATCAGTCCGTCATTGTGGACAAATTCAGCATTGCTCCCCTGGTCGGCAATAAGACCCACATCACTACAGCCGTCTGCCACGGGCGCGCCATCAACCTTCATTCGGCGCAGGCCGAAGCGGCCTGGGAATTCGTCAAGTATTTGACATCGCAACCCGTCATGCTGGATTTGCATGCCAGCGTCGGGGCCCGCCCGGCCCATCTGGGCGCCCTGAACGAGGCGATTGAAACCGCGGAGGGGATCAGCGCGTTGAATCTGGAAGCCTCGCTGGCCGGCGCGGCCAATGGCTATACCTGGCCCCTGTTCCCGGAATTCTCGGAAATCCAGCCCATCCTGTGGGGCGAGATTGAAAAGGTCCTGTCCAATCAAAAGTCTGCACAGGAAGGATTGGACTTCGCGGCCCAGGAAGCCGACCGGATCATGAAGAATGCAGGCCTGTACTAGCGGTTGCCTCTGCTCTGACCCTGGCTGAATGGCGGATGTTGTGCCACATCGAGCCATGACAATCGAAAACGGGCGGGAGCGTCTCACCCTGCGTTCCCGCCTGGATGCGTGGCAGACCCGTTACGCGCCCTACTGGCTGCTCCTGCCCGCGGTCGCCATCATCGGTGCGGTCCTGCTGTATCCCTTGGTGCACGCCCTCTACATCAGTTTCCTGGACTACAAACTGGCGCGCAGCGCCAAGCCCTTCGTGGGTCTGGGCAACTATGTGGAAGCCGTCACCAGCGCGTCCTTTGGCGCTGTACTGGCGCAGAACGTCATTTTTGCCGTGGTATGCATCGGGGTGGAATTCACCATCGCCATGGGGACGGCCTTGCTGCTGCACCGCAAGTTCCGTGGCCGGGCCCTGTATCGGGTGTTTCTGTTGTTGCCCATGCTGACCGCCCCCGTGTTGGCGGGCTTCAATTGGCGCTGGATTTTCAACGACCGCTTTGGCTTGATGAACCAGATTTTCATTGCTGTCGGTCTGCCGCCGCAGGGATGGCTGGTGGATCCCAATCTGGCGCGGCTATCCATCGTGATTGCGACCGTGTGGCAGGGCATTCCCTTTGTGATGATTCTGCTGTTGGCAGGCCTGCAGGCCTTGCCGCAGGCACCGTTTGAGGCCGCCACCGTGGATGGCGCCACGGCGTGGCAGCGTTTCTCCTTGCTTACCATGCCATTGCTGCGCCCTGTGATTGCCGTGGCCTTGGCCTTGCGCATCATCGATCTGTTTCGGGTGTTCGACGTCATCTATATCATGACCCTCGGCGGCCCGGGTCATGCCACGGAGTTGTTGCCTTTCTACATCTACCGGGCGGCTTTCAGCCAGTCGCAATTCGGTCTGGCTTCCGCCCTTTCCTGGATCACGGTGTTCATCACGATTGTATTGCTGATTCCCCTGTTTCTGAACGAGCGTTCCGGCGCGGAAGGCGAGAAGCTGAACCGATGACCGCACCGGCGTCCCGGGCCCCGCGGCTGTCCTGGCGCAAAATCGCCGAGGAGGGGGGCACCTACCTCGTGCTCACTCTGGTGCTTCTGATCATGATGACGCCCATCCTGTGGCTGATCCTGACCTCCATCCGGCCCCTAGTGGAAATCGCCTCCACGCGTCTGATCCTAGTGCCGCGCCGCCTGGTCCTGGACAATTATCTGGCAGTGTTCCGGGACTACGAGATGTCCGCCTATCTCAAGAACACCCTCATCGTCTGCGGCGGCGTCATCGTGACCAATCTGGTGATTGGACCCCCAGCCGCCTATGCCATGTCCCGCTACCAGTTCCGAGGCGAAAAGGTGGTCTTTTTCGGCCTCGTGTTCATGCGAATGATCCCCCTGGTGGCGGTCATCCTGCCCCTGTTCATCATTTTCAGCACGCTGCGCATGCTGAACTCCTACAGCGCCCTCATCGTGGCCCACACGGCTTTCAAGCTGCCGGTCACCATCTGGCTGTTGCGCGCCTTCATTGCGGACTTGCCCCGGGAACTGGATGACTCGGCCCGGGTGGATGGAGCATCGCCCCTGGGCGTCATCGTGCGCATTGTCATTCCCTTGATCAAGCCCGGCCTCGCGGCCACGGCCGTACTGGCGTTCCTGGCCACCTGGAACGATCTGATGGTGACGCTGGTGCTCTCGAACACCATCGATACCGAGATGGTGGCGTTGGGGCTGACCAAGTTCGTGCTGGAGTACGGGGTTGCCTGGGGCCCGCTGACGGCCGCCGGTGTGCTGATGTTCATCCCCACCGTGGTGTTTGTGTTCATCGCGGAGAAGTACCTGGTGCGCGGTCTCACTATGGGGGCCGTGAAGGAATGAACCGAGGGGCGGTCTGGTGCGACCACCCCGACGGGATGGGACACCGCCGCTTCCTGCTTGCTGACCCACGCGGTACAACCCGGTGCATGGACATCCCGGTCCGGCCCCATCGGACCGGGACCTTGCGTTGTGTCTAAGCACCTGGCATGGAACTTTCTAAAGGCATGGGATCCACGGACACACTTGCCGTCGGGCCGCCAGCGTACAGGCACATCTCCACCTGATCCCGTGTCCGTGACTGCAGGGCAAGATCGCGGCAGTACGGGTGTAGTCTTTGGCGTTGAATCATATGAGACCCGCGCCGTGTTCTTAGGCATCCGGATCAGCCATCAGCACTCGTTCTGCCTCGGTCCCGGTTCTGAAAATACTCTTGTCAAGCCCGGGCTCCGAGCCCAGCGGACTGCTTCCGTGCAGGTGTAGGTACGGGGTACGCCATCAGGGTAGCAATATATTCTTCCGGATGACAGCAGGCGGGGGTCATCGCTCCTAGGGATCCAGTGATGTGATATGCGCTCTATCCTACCCGAACCGGTATGGGACACTCACTTGACTGCACTGGCCGTGATTCCCCGAAATCCTTCTCAACTGTGTAACTCCTAAATTATTCAAATTTTTGACAATTAGAATGCTGTTTCTGATCAAAGCATTTGATTGTTCTTCTAACTACAACAAGAGATGCTGTTGCGAAAACCACAAAAAAGGCAATTAAAGATACAGAAAAATCGCCTTCTCGAATAGCATCTATTCCAGATTCTAGTCCTATTATGAAGCATGCAATAAGAAATATTGCTTCTAGCACTATCCCCAGTCTAGACTTCAATGTTTTGTATATCTTCAAATTATAGACCTCCAACCGTTAACAGTTGTGTCCTTTGAATTATAAAAATACGGCTGATGTGGAATTACACAGGCTGCACCGTATAGGTCTGGACATCGATGCCCAAGCCGCGGCGCAGGAGATGCTTGAGGGTGTGGCTGGTCATCTTGGCGATGACATGGGTGGTCAACCCGAATACCGTCTTGCGTAGCAGGCATTCCAGGTGGCGTCCCGTGTGCTGCACTTCGTGGAAGGTGCTTTCGATGCGCTCGCGCACGCCGTGCAGCCAGCGATTCACGGCGGCCGGGTGGGCCGCGCGTTGATTGATCCGGGTGAGCGTCCAGATGCGGTTGCCCTGGATCTCCCATTGGATCTGTTGCCAGTCGGCCCGCCGGACGCCCCCGCCAGTGGCCACGGAGGGCGACCCGCAGTGCGGGGGCGTCCGGGCGCGAGAACTCCCTGCACTGAGTGCGGGATGTGGCCTTCCGGGAGGATGAATGCCGCCGCCGCACGGCCCACACGCTCCTGCGGCGGACTGCCCGCACCAAGTGGGGGATGGAAAACCAGCGCCTCCAGGCGGGCCGGAACTTGGCCTGCAGGAAGGAAATCCTGAGCTTGTGACGACTTTGCGATGGCCCTGGCCTAGGATGAGGCAAGGCAGGGACACGGCTCAACCACGGCAACCGCCGCTCGATGCGCGGCCTTGCCCCGCGTACAGGGAGCGGGTGGAACCAGGCAGGGAATGTGTAGCCACCCTGCGCTGGAGACCCACGGCGACATCCATGGTCATCTCCACGCCAGGTTGGGTCCGTGGCCGCCTGCCATCCGTGCTCATCCTCCACGGCCCGGCCCCCTGCGTGGCATCCTCGGCACAAAGAACAAGGTCAATGGAGCCACAGGGCGGGCATCCGACAGCAGGCAACGTTTTCCCTGCACCGTCGGCGGTCCATCATGGTGTCGGGTGATGTTCGCCCCCGATACCACGCTGCGCACAGTCCAGGGTCCAAGGCAACGCCTATCCCTTGATGCCGGTCAGGGCAATGCCGCGCACGAAGTACCGCTGCAGAAACAGAAACACCACAAGCACCGGCAACGTGACCAGCACGGACCCCGCCATGAGCTGAGGCCACACGGTATGCCACTGCTGTCGCGCCAGGGCCGTGCCCAGCTGCACGGTAAACAGATGCTTGCGGTCCAGGAAGATGAAGGGACCGAAAAACTCGTTCCAGGAGGCCATGAATCCAAACACGCCCAGGGTGGCCAGCGCGGGCTTCATCAGGGGCAGGGCGATGCGCCAGTAGATGCCCAGCGAACTGCACCCGTCCATCCGGGCCGCGTCCTCGAGCTCGATCGGCAGGGAAAACATGAACTGGCGCAGCAGGAACGTCCCATATGCGGACCCCAGCATGGCCGGCACGATCAGAGGCCAGTGGGTATTCACCCAGCCGATGCGGTGCATCACGATATAGAGGGGAATCACCGTCACCGCATAGGGCACCATCATGGTGGCCAGGACCAGGGCAAATATGGTGTGCTTGCCCTTGAATTCAAGCCGGGCAAATCCGAAGGCCGCCAGCGAAGAGGTCGCCAGTTGCCCCAGGACACTCAGGAAGGAGATTTTGATGCTGTTCAGGAAAAAGAGGCCAAAGGGCTGTTGCACAAACAGATCCCGATAGAACTGCAGGGTCGGTTCCTGGGGCCACCAGGTGGGCGGGGATTGCAGCGCTTCGAATTCGGTCTTGAAAGAAGTGGCGACCATCCACCAAAAAGGCGCCAGGGTCGACAGCGCCAGCAAGATGAGCAAGCCATGCAGGACCAGGCGGCCCACAGGATGGGCCATCGCATGCAGGCGGGGATGGTGCAGGACGGCCATGGCGATTCAGCCCTCTGCACTGCCGGCTACCCGCGCCCTAGTAGCGCACCCAGATGCGGGCAAACCGGACCTGAATCATGGTGATGGCAAAGATAATCAGGGCCAGAATCCAGGCCATCGCCGAGGCATATCCCATCTTGGAGCTGCCAAATGCAGTCTGCCACAGATAATAGATGTAGACATTCGTCGAATTGATGGGACCGCCATTGGTCATGACATAGATAAGGCCAAACGTCTGGAAGGTGCCAATGACGCTGACGATCAGGATAAAGAAAATCGTCGGGGTCAGGAGCGGAATCGTGATGCGAAAAAACCGGTCCAGAGCATTGGCCCCGTCGATCTTGGCGGCCTCGTAAAAATGCTCCGATATCCCTTGCAGACCCGCCAGATAGAGGATCATGTTGTAGCCCAGCCCTTGCCACACCGTGACCATGGCCACGGCCGGCATGGCCCAGCGCGGGTCAATCAGCCAACCCGGGCCGTCCACGCCCACCCAGGAGAGCACATGATTGATCAAGCCAAACTCGCTGTCATACAGCCAGCGGAACATCAGGCCCACCGCCACCACGGACGTAACCACGGGCAGGAAGAAGGCCACGCGGTACAGGGATCGGGCGCGCAAAGGCCGATCCAGCAACACGGCCAGCAGCAACGGGAGAACGACGGAAGGGGGAATGAGATAGGCGGCATAACGGAACGTATTGCCCAGCACTTTCCAGAACAGCAGATCACGGCTGACCAGCTTGCCGTAATTGCGCCATCCCACTGCCTCCGCGGGACTCACCATATCCCACCGGTGAAAGCTCATAAACAGCGAGGAGCCAATGGGAACGACAATGAAAGCCGCGATGCCGATGAGAAGCGGGGCGACGAAGAAATATCCTTCAAGCCGCTTCCAGGGGATCCGGAACCCGCGTTGTCCCGGGATCCGTGCAGGGGGCAGCGCCTGTTCAGTCATGCCGTGAGATCATCCGGGACCGGGCAAAATCAGCGTTTACGGAGACGAGAGCGCCCGCGCGCGTGTCCCGAGGGACCCGCGGACCGACGGGACGCGCCGTCGGTCCACGCATTGCAGGGGGCAGGAACCCGGGGCCGATACAGCCCCGGCACATGGTGCAGAGGATGGGTTGCCCGTCTAATACTGTTCTTCGTCGGCCTCGGCCAGGATGGCTTCCATTTGCTCTTGCACGGTATCCAGCGCCTCGGACGCCGTGACCCGGCCCAGGAAAGCCGCTTCATAGTGCGGGAGCACCGCCGTGCCCAGCAACTCGTTGTGATTTGTGCCCAGCGAGTCGTTGGCCGCCAGATCGGAGTTGAAAGCCGCATCCAGGAAGACTTCGCCGCCCCGGGCCACCATATCGTCGGTCAGGAAACCATCGGGTCGGCCCGACGGAATGGAAAAGCCGGTCTCGCCCAACACGAGGGCCCCGGAACCGATCGACATGTGCTTGAGAAACGCAAATGCCTTGTCGGGATATGCGGTACCGGCCACGATGCCAAATCCGGACGTCCACATCATGGTGGTGCGGGGCCCGCCCTCAAAGGCAACCGGATTCGGCACGACATGCCAATCCAGCTTGTCCTGGTTCTGCAACAGCAGAACCGTGTCAATCGTGGTGCCCATCCACATGGCCAGCCGACCCGACACCTGGCGGGAGCCCGAACTCTCGGTCTGCAATTGCTCCGGCGAGGGAGCTACGCCATGGACCAGGATGGCGTCTATCAACCACTGCATGGCTTCCTTGTTCCGGTCATCGTTCGCGGTGGGTGTGACGAGATCCCAATTCCACCGGTCAAACAGACCGGGCCCTTCGTTGGCCCAGAACCAGTGTTCCGTGGACCAGGGACGGGTGTGGACGCCCAAACCGAAGATTTGCGCCTGCCCTTCGCCCGAGTGGAGCACCTGGGCGGTAGACAGGCAGTCGGCCCAAGTCCACCCTGGGGCGGGATACTCCACGCGCAAGGCGTCGAAAACGTCCCGGTTGTAAATCATGGCATGCGTCACATAGTCCTTGGGCATGCCATACAGGGCGTCGTCGACGCGGTACAGATCCAGCAGCGAGGGCGGTACAGGATCGGAGTCATAATCGGCGTCGGCATCCAAAAAAGGCTGCAGATCGAGCAGAATGCCTTTCTTGCTCCATGTCCGGGGCGGTCCATAGGTCGCGACAATGGCTATGTCCGGGGGATCGCCGGCGGCAATCCGGGCATTCACCTTGGCCAGCATGTCCGGCCAGCTGCCGAGAGTCGGACTGACCAGCAGATCCACATCGGGTTCCATATCCTTGAACTTGCCGAAGGCTGCCGCATGCACATCGTCCAGTTCATACCCCAAGTATTCCAATTGCACGACTTCCAGGCCAGGTTCACCGTCCATGGCACTGGGGGGCGCGACCTGGCACGCCGCTATCAGGGCAGTCGCCCCCGTCAAGCCAGTGAGCTGCAGGAAACGCCTGCGCCCAAGGTGCATTTCAGTCATTTTGATTCTCCTTGCCGATAGCAGACAATCGACCGGGCTCCGGCTCCACCGTTTGCCTGGGTGGATGTAATTCCGCTGAATCATAGCCGAAGGTGCACCAGTGCCCAATGTCGTTTCCGGATCGGGCCATATGGCGGATGCGCCGATTTTGCCCTCTGGACAGTTTGCTGGCCGCCCCCCGGCGACAAAGGCAAACTGCCTGTACCCGGGGCTGCGTGCTCAACGAACTCCCTGCGAGGCATGGAAGACGGCAAACGGCACCGATTCCGATAGACTTCCGCAGGATCGTATGATTCGGGCCCATGACACCCGGATCCCGGCCGTTCCGCCCGGATGGCTGTGGCCTGCACTGTGGGGCAGATCCGAGGACCAGGGGAGCCCGCGGGAAATTCCCATCCAGCGGGCAGGCGGAAATGCCCGGACAGCCAAAGCAGACGGGACCGCCGCTGTATCGCCCGTGCGGGCTTTTCTGCATGTTGCCCTATGCCTTTGACCGCAGCACACAAGGAAGCGAACGATGACAGAGGAAGAAAAATATCTGTTCGATCTGCAAGGATTCCTGGTGGTGGAGAATGCCCTCGCCCCGGCCCAGCTACAGGCCCTGAATGACCTTCTGGATCAGAAGATTGCCCAGGAAGTGCCGGCCGCGGCCCATACCCATCGCTTCGCACACACCTTGCTGCATTGGGGCCAGGCCTACCGTGACCTGGTGGACAATCCCGCGGTAACCCCGTATCTGGCGGAATTGCTGGGTGAGGATTTCCGTTTGGATCATGACTACCTGGACATCATTCGGGCGGGCAAGGGCCCTATCGGTACCTCGCTGCATGGCGGCGCATGGCCTTTCCACTCGACCCATTATTTCCGATGCCTGAACGGCACCATGCGGAACGGACTTTTTGTAGTGGCGTACAACCTGTACGATGTCCATCCGGGAGATGGCGGTTTCGCGGCGGTGCCAGGCAGTCACAAGAGCAATTTCCCGTTTCCGGTGCAGTGGCAGGAATTGGCGGAAAACCAGGATTTGCCCTTTGTAGCGCAGGTCACGGGCCCGGCCGGAACCGCCATTCTCTTTACGGAGGCCATGACACACGGCACGCTGCCCTGGCGCGGCCACGAACGGCGCACAATTTTCTACAAGTACTCCCCACCCGCGCTGTCCTGGGCAAGCGAATATTACGATGCCGCCGATTACCCGGACATGACCGATCGCCAAAAGGCCATATTGACGCCACCCCGCGCCTACAGGGCATGAAAGCACGGGATCCGCACACAGTCCGCGACACACGGTGACAGTACAGACCCGCCTTCCAGCATCATGGGGCGGCCTCTGCGCACCAGCCGGGTTTCTCGCTCGCCCCGATAATGCCGGTACCCCCATCCACAGGACACACATCGGAAATCGTTCCTGGGGCCCAGACAGCGCTGTCCCGCCTGTGCCGTCTGGGCTGGATACACCGGGGACGTTACAGGGGCACACTATATATACTTACTGAAACTTAACTTAAGGCACCGCCTGTGAGAGGCAAGCAATACAGCCTCAGCCGGGAAGGAAACAGAATTCTCAAAGGACAACCCTTATGTGCAATTTGTGGTCGGAAATCCCTACTTCGTCTCCTGTCGCCATGCCTCCGCGTTTGGGCCTGCAAAAGCGAAAGTGGCTCCTGAACTTCATTGCTCAATTTGAAAGCGGCGCCATTACGCGCCGCCGGTTCCTAACCGGTGTTACCGCCCTCGTCGGCGCCAGTGCCGCCTCCGCGCTGGTGGCCGCCTGTGTGGTCCCGGCTCCGCAACCGCCGGCCGCGCCGGAAGGAGTGGGCGCCCCCGATACCGAGGCAATCTCTGCCACGGGCCTGACAACTTCCCTGGTCTCCTACGGGGATTCAGCCCAACAGCAGCTGGAAGGATATCTGGCAATCCCCGCTTCCACGCCGGCTCCCGCCGTGCTGGTCATTCAGGAATGGTGGGGGCTCAATCCTCACATCAAGGATGTGGCCAATCGCTTTGCGCAGGCCGGTTTCGTGGCTCTGGCTCCCGATTTGTATCACGGCGCAGTGGCTACGGAACCCACCGAGGCCCGCAAGCTGGCCATGGCTTTGGACCGGGGTACAGCCTTGGCCGAACTGGATGTGGCCGCCCGGTACCTCCTGGATCTGGATTCCACCTCGGGGCGGAAGGTCGGCATTGTAGGCTTCTGCATGGGCGGCGGCATTGCGCAGTCGTTTGCGGCCCACAATGCCTTGAACGGCGCCGCCATCTCTTTCTATGGATCACCCATTTCCGATGCCGAAGCCGCGCAGGTGCAGGGTGCGCTCCTCACTATTTGGGGCACCGCAGACAGAGCCTATCCCCTCCCGCGTACCGAGCAGCTGGAACAGGCCTTGACGGCCGCCGGTGTGCCCAACCGCCGGCTGGTGTACGAAGGGGCAGGTCACTCCTTCTTCAATGACACCCGCGCTTCCTACCATGCCGACGCGGCACAGGATGCCTGGCAACAGTCGTTGGAGTGGTTTGCCACCTACCTGGAGGACTGAAGGGGAACCCCGAGGCCCAAACCGCGCGGATCAGGCAGCCCATGCACGCAGGCAGTGCGCGGATCGGCTGAAATCCCATCTGGCAGGCTGACAGCAATGTACCGTTCGGCACTGTGAAAGAAGCAGACCGCGCGGTCGCATGACGCGCTGACCCTGAAGCTGTCCATAGCGGCCTGTCCGTGCGGGGTCGTCTTATTTCCTGGGATCCGTGTCTTGACAAGAACATCGCATATCCTGGCCGCCCTGGCTTTTAGTCTGACCGGGTTCTCGGCTCTGGTATTCGAAATCGTCTGGATACGGCAAACATCCCTGATTCTGGGAGTCAGTGTATATGCCTATGCCGCGGTGGTGACGGCTTTTCTGGGCGGGGGCGCACTCGGGAACTGGCTATTCGGCAGAGCCGTGGATCATATGGCACGCCCCTTGCGCCTGATTTCGCTCCTGCAGGTCGGAGTGGCGGCCCTGGCCCTGCTGACCTGGCTGCTGCTTCCTTCCCTGCGGAGCCTCTATGCGCTGGTGGCCCGTGAACTGCCGCTGGGGACAACCCAGATGTTTTTCTGGCGGTGTCTCCTGGCCGCGTGGATCTTGACGCCCACCGCGATTCTGATGGGAGGCACGCTGCCCGCTCTGGGCCGCTGGCTGGCCCGGAGCTCTCATCATGCCCTGACGGCACAGCTGGGGCGTTTCTATGCCCTGGAAACTCTGGGCGCGGCGGTGGGCTGCCTCGCTACCGCCCTGTGGTTTCTACGGCGCTGGCCCTCCCAATTCTCGCTGTATATTGCCGTGGGCGCCAGTCTGGGGGCCGCCCTGCTGTGCTGGCTGGTCCAACGACGGGACGATCCCCCGCGGCCTGCCGGCGCTCCGTTGCCCAAGGCCGCATGGAGCGGATCGGCCGCTTCCTCCCGCCGTCCGTCTCCCACGGGCATCCTGGGGCTGTATGCCGGGTCGGGCTTTATCGCACTGGGCTACCAGATGGTCTGGGCCCGCATACTCGCCATCTTTACCCTGGACGCAGTCTTTTCCTTTGCCATCGTCCTGACCACGTTCCTGGCGGGACTGGCGATTGGCGGTGCGGTGGCGGCCCGGACGCTGCGGCGGGAGGCCCCCACCCTGGACACGTTTGCGCGCCTGCAGTTCCTGCTGGCACTGGGGGGTCTCCTGACCATTTTCCTCTTCTATGTGATGCCCCTGATTTCCTTCGAATCCATCTTGGGGCATTACACCCTGGGCCGCGCCATCCTGTTTGAATTCCTGCTGGGCACCGTGATCCTGCTCTTGCCCACCAGCCTGATGGGCTATCTGTTTCCCGTGACGGTACATCTGATCAAACCCCATGACAGACACTTGGGGAGCGCGGCCGGCAGGGTCAGCGGAGCCAATACGGCCGGGGCCATCGTCGGCATTCTCGTGACCGTCTTCGGCCTCGTACCCCTGGCGGGACTGCAAGGTTCCCTGTGGCTGTTGGCAGGGGGTAGCCTCGGCCTGGGCGTAGGGGCCCTGCGGGCCATGCAAACGCCGCGAGGACCTTGGCGGACCTCATTCTGGCTCCGGCCCGCGGCCGTGGCGGTTTGTCTCGTGCTGGGGTTCGGGTTGCGGCCACCGCCTGTCTATCTTGGATTCCGCCAGGACCCCGGCGAGCATCTGGTCTTTTACGCAGAAGGGGTGGAAACGACGGTCGCCGTCTTCCACGTTGTGGAGCAGGACTACAAGGTGTCGTTTGTGGACGGGCGTATCGAGGTGCCGACAGACGAGATCAGCATGCGGGCCTTCCGCGCCCTGGGGCATCTGCCCCCCTTGGTGCATCCGCACGCCCAGCGTGCCCTGATGCTCAGCTTCGGCAACGGCATTGCCACCGGTTCACTGGATACGCACCATATTCCCCACATCGACGCCGTGGACCTGTCCCGGGAAATGATGCAGGCCGCGGAGTTGTACTGGGAGGAAAACTACAATGTGCTCCGCAGTGCCCGCCTGCAACTGCATGTCGAGGACGGACGCAACTTTCTGCTGCGGACAGCCCAGCAATATGACATCATCACGGCGGACGCGACGCACCCTTCCAACACGAGCAGCTGGGCGCTGTTCACCCGCGAGTTCTATGAAAGCGCCCAGGCCCGCATGACCCCGACCGGCGTCTTTTTCCAGTGGCTGCCCTTTCACAGCATGACGGAAGCCGATTTCAAGACGATTCTGCGCACCTTCCAGGCCGTGTTTCCCCATGCCACCCTCTGGTACACCGGCAGCAGCCATTCGCTCATGATGGGCACAGCCACGCCTTTTGACAGACAGGCCCTGGAGGCCGTACTCGATCGCCTGGAGCAGCATGCGACCGCCTCTTCCGACCTGGGGAGCCGACCACAGGTGCAGGACTATTTCACACTGGACGCGCGACAGTGGCGCGCCTATGCGGGGGCCGGGCCCATCGCGACGGATCGCCAGGTGTACTTTCTGCCCGCTCCGGATCAGGTGGCTGCCATCGCCGCCGCGCTGCGGGTCGCGCGCGGAGCATAGCGGCATCCTCAGGAAGTCTCAATACCTCCAGGTCCACATGCGATTCCCGGCAGCAGCCACGGATCCCTGGCGCGGGCCGCGTAACCTCTGCCCAAACGCGCAGCATCTGGCATATCCGGCCTGTCCGTCCTCCTGCGACTTTGCCGCGTCTGTGACTGCCCACCCGGGGACGTTGGGGACGGTCTCCGGTCCCCGCAGCCGTTCCCTTCCGGTCGAATCCTGCAGAAATCGTACAATTGTGAAGTAGCACTTCTTAATTTCATGACAACGTGAAGTTCATGTACATGAGATCGCTGATACTGCCCACCCTCGGCACCCACTCTTTCTTTCTATGGGGACCGCGCCAGACCGGGAAGAGCACGTTGCTCCAGCAACGTTTTCCGGATGCGTATTGGGTGGATCTGCTCAAGAACACGGAATTCGTGCGCTACCGCATCTGGCCCGAAATGCTGGCCCAGGAACTGGAGGCACTGCCCCAAACGCCATCCCTGGTGGTCATCGACGAGGTTCAAAAAGTCCCCGCCCTCCTTGATGAGGTGCACTGGCTCATGGAAAACCGCGGCATCTGTTTTGCCCTGTGCGGTTCCAGTGCGCGCAGAGTGCGGCGGGGCGGCGCCAACCTGTTGGGGGGACGGGCCTTGCGGTTTGAGCTGCGCGGCCTGACAGCTGCCGAACTGGACGACGCCTTTGACCTGAAGCGGATGCTCAATCACGGTTATCTGCCCCGCATCTATGATGCGGATCAATCCCGGCAGCTGCTGGATGCCTACATCGCCGACTATCTGACCCAGGAAATCGCTGCTGAGGGCCTGGTACGCAATCTGCCGGTGTTCGCGCATTTCCTGCAGGCTGCGGCTCTCAGCGACGGCGAAAGGGTCAATTTCAGCAACATCGCCCGGGAGTGCGGTGTGACGGGACACACTGTCCGGAGTCACTTTGACATTTTGGAAGACACCTTGCTGGGAACCTGGCTGCCGGCCTTTCGCCGCCGGGTCAAACGTCGGGTCACACAGAGCCCCAAGTTCTACTTTGCCGATGTCGGGATAGTGAATCGCCTGGCCCGGCGGGGTGTACTGGAACCGCCCTCGGAAAATTTCGGCAAAGCCTTCGAGAACTGGGTATTCCACGAACTCAAGGCTTTTGTGGGTTACCGCGACATTGACGAGGAGCTGTCTTACTGGCGGCTGCCCAGCGGCATTGAGGTCGACTTCGTGATCGGTGCCATGCGCATGGCGATTGAAGCCAAGGCAAGTACCGCGATCACCCGGACACATCTGAAAGGGTTGCGCATCCTGCGCGAAGAACACCCCCAGGTGCAGCGGCGGATGGTCGTCTCGCTGGAACGCCGTCCGCGGCGCACGCCGGACGGAATCGATATTCTGCCCGCGCAGGACTTCGCGGCGCGGCTCTGGCAGGGAGCCTTGATCTGATGCACTCCGTGTATTGCCCTGCAGCGGCGTGGGCGGCAGTGGTCATCGATACCGCGGCAAGTACCCGATCCGATCGCAGGTCCTTATTGGCTGCACCCAGGCCAGGCCTGTCATCCACGCGATGAGAGTGACTACCCTGATGGCTCTCATTCCCATTTCGTCGATACGGAAGAGATCTGATCGTGGCTTGCAAACACATATCCTGAGTCTCGGCCGCACTCCTGCTGGCCTCGGTGCTCCTCCACCGCATGGAACTGGCATCGCGTGCGCGTTCCAGACTCACCAGGGTCATCCCCAGGGCATTCGGGCCACAGGGCCAACTTCCTGGACCAAGACCGCTGCAGGCGACAGCACAAGGGATGGAGAGCCGGCACGCAGCCTCTGGCGGCTCTGTGGCGCACGACTCCGCGGCTGCACAGTCGAGCAAGTCACCGGGAGACCGGATCCCTGTGCTGCAACCGATGCAAGGCGGCATGCAGCGGCTGCAGCGTTGCGCAAAAATGCCGGTATACCTCCGCGTACAGCGGTTCGTACACCTGCACCTCTTGCGCCCGCGGCGTCAACATTTCGGTGTGCCGATCGATGGCGGTGGCTGCCGCCTGCGGCGTCGCAAAGAACCCGGCCCCTACCCCCGCCAGCAGCGCCGCGCCCAGTGCCGCGGCTTCCTCCATGTGGGCCACCTGGAGAGTGCAATTCATGACTGCCGCCTTAATCTCCAGCCACAGCCTGTTGCGAGTGCCGCCGCCGGTCAGCACGATGCCTGCGGGGCGCGGCGTCCCGCACAGACGCAGGACCTGATCCAGGGAATAGCGCGCCTCCATGGCCAGGCTTTCCAAAGTGGCGCGGAACATCACCTCCACCGAAGTGTCGATGGTCAAGCCAATATAGCTGCCCCGGGAATGCCGTTCCGTGTAGCCCGGATTGGCCAGCCGCAGATGGGGCAGAAACATTACGCCGTGACTGCCCGCCGGCACGTGACGGGCGGCCGTCATCATGGCCCTGTAGCCCTGGTCGGGAGCGAAGCGATGGCAGAACCAGTCCACTGCCACTCCGGAGGTGTACAAACCGGCCATCAGATAATAGCCGCCCGCGACATGCCGGCCTTGCGAGATGCCATGGCTGCCCAGAGCCGGGGTCCTGGCCGGGGCGGGCAGTGGCAGAAACAGCCCTTCCGCACTGCCCATCGAATCCAGCAGCGTATCCGGGCCGGTCACGCCCAAGGCCAAGGCCGCCACCACGTGATCGTGCCCCCCGGCCGCCACCAGCAGGTGGTCTGGCAGATTGAGTATCGAGGCCATCTCCGGCCGCACGCGTCCCAATGGCTCACCGGCCGCCACCAGGGTCGGGAACAGGTCCAGAGACAAGCCCACTTCGGCCAGAAAAGCCTCGGCCCACCGGTCGCGTGCCACATCCAACGACATCGTGCGGGCAGCCAGCGAGTACTCCATGGCCATGACCCCGCTCAACCGCCAGCCGATATATCCTGCCCAGCTCAGCCAATGCCGGATACGGGCAAAGACGGCAGGTTCCTCGTCGCGCAGCCACAGCAACTTGCACAGGCCAAAAATCGGATGCAGGGCCTGCCCTGTCGCCTTGAACACCGCTTCTGTCCCGAACCGGGCCTCCAATTGCTCTTTCTGGGCCTGGGCCCGCGTGTCGTACCAGGCAATGGAGGCAAAAACAGGCTCCCCCTGCGCATCCAACGGTACGCCGGCCTCGCCCACGCTGGTGATGGCGATGGCCACGGGAGTACCTTGGCCGGCAACCTGGACCGCCAGCTCCCGCAGCAAAACAGTGCAGGTCTGCCAGAGTGTTTCGGGGTCCATTTCGCCCCAGCCCGGACGCGGGTGGAGCATGGGGGTAGGTCGCCGACAGGCCGCAACCTCCCGCCCCGTCAGGGTAAAAGCATGGGCTTTCAGGTGTGAGGTGCCCAGATCCAGACCCAGCAGCAGCGGGTCTGTAGCCGTTACAGGGGGTGCCATGAGCGGGTATGTTCAAAGCGAAAGGGTAGGACACACAGCTGCAGCGAACAGCTTGCGGGTATCCCGACCTCAAGTACACAGGATACCCTTGCAGGCCCGGGTGTGAAATGCATCAGCGCTCTGGCACCCCTCGCGGCAGGATATTGGCGGACATCTTCCGGCGTATCTGCAAACAGCCCCCGGGGCAGCCACCAGGCCCACGCGCAGTTTCCGCAACCAGCGAACCTACCGGTTTGCTCTGCTCCGAAGCCCTTTTTTGATTCAGGCCAGCTCCGGAAAATAGGTGGTGTAAAATCCACGATCCCGCGTCAGAAAAGAATCGGCAGTGCAAAAGGCATGCGCCCCAATCAGGAAGTCGGTCAAGCTCCGGGTACGGGGCCTTCCCGACTGCCGATAGAGCCACCAGCGCCGTCCTGCCTCATAGGCAACGCGGTCATCCAACGGCGAGATGGTCGCACCAATCTGTCCCCATACGCCATCGAGTGCGGCGCGGTCGCCGAAAGCCGACACCAGTTCGGCAAACACAATATTGCAAACGAGAATCGCGCCCCGGTCATATGCTTTCTGCAGCATTCTCATTGAATTCGGCCCATGTGTCTCATCCGGGAGAAATACATCCAACAGTACGTTTGTGTCAACCGCCGTAATCATCTTCCCCGAATCTCTTCCATATATTCATCGGTGTTCTTTTGACTCTTGAGAATGCCGTACACTCTGTGGACCGGGTGCTTGGACGCGGTCCGCTTCCGGATGAGCAAACCTTCCCGGACCGGTGTGATATCAATCTCCACGTTGCGGTGCAGGCCCATTTGCTCCCTCAGCGCTTGGGGAATTGTGATTTGGCCTCTCTCCGATATTTTCATATTTGAAATTCCTGAATTACCTACCCATGGAATCGTACTTTAGAGCACGGAAAATGCAAGGACTGGACCTCGAATCCCACCCTGCAACGGCAGTGTCCTGCCTGGATCAGACAGTACCCGGTCGTGCTGTGCGCGCCTGCAGGCTGGAGGGACTGCTGCGCAATTTCCACTGGGCTGCATGGGTTGATCCTGCTTCAGGATCCGACGGGATGGATGCCCCTGGGACGGGTACGTATCACAGGAACATCCGAGGCCAAGCCGCAATGACCCGTCCAACGGCAGCTCGGAGCGGGCAGCGGGAGGCGATGCCTTGCCCCGTCGCGCCGCGTATTGGCGCGCGGGGCAAAAACCACGGCACTTGACTTTAGGTTCAGTACCCCAGGATGAAGCGGCACGCCAGAGACTGCCTTCCATATCACTGCCGGAAACCTGTGGTCCCACAGGTTCCCTGGTCCCAATCCCCACCGGAGGTCTCATCATGACCCAGCACCCCACCGCGTCCTCTCCGCGTCACCTCAGGGGCGAGTTCATCCGTCTCGATCAGTTTCTCAAGGTCCAAAACCTGCGCCCCTCGGGCGGAGCGGCCAAGTGGTCCATTCAGAACGGGGAAATCAGGGTCAACGGAGCAACGGAGTTGCGGCGCGGGCGCAAACTGTATCACGGCGACACCGTGGAGTGCGACGGGTGCCGGCTGCCGGTTGTGTTTGAGCCGGCGTAGCGGGTGCCGGACCTCGAGACCGTCGCGGGGGCTAGGACGAAGACATGGTGGTCGGAATCACGCGGTCCCACACCAAGGCCTTGGTCTCCTCACTGACGGGGACACCATCGGATTCCAGCACCGGAATCAGCGCGACCACCGCCGTCCTGACCATCTCGTCGTCAGGCGGCCGGGTGGTCACTTTCTGCAGCCACAGCCCCGGCATAATGAAGAAGCGCAAGGCCGGATTGCCGGCATGGTTCGCGCTGAAACGGATCAGCTCGTAGGCAATGCCGGCGACCACGGGCAACAGCGCGAGACGGGTCACAAACCGCAAGACCAACGCCAGCCATTCCGGATCCACGTTGTTGAAGGTCAGGGGCGCAAAGAGAATGACACTGACAATGACCACGAAGAGAATGAAGCTGGTGCCGCAGCGCACATGCTGCAGACTGTACTTCTGCACATCCTCTACATGGAGACTGGAGCCGCCTTCAAATGCATTGATCGCCTTGTGCTCGGCCCCGTGAAAACCGAACATGCGCCGGATGTCTTTCATGAAGCTGATGGCCGCAAAGTACAGGCCAAACAGCAGCACCCGGATCCCGCCTTCCACGGATGCATCCAGAAAGGCATTGCCCGCAAAGAATTCGGCCACCCAGCGACTGACGAGGGTCGGCAACAGAAAGAAGAGTCCGATGCCCAGCATGAAACTGAGCCCGATCGTGGACCAGGCCACCGGCCCCTGAAAGCGGATTTCCTCCGTCTCCTCCTCGTCCCCGGCTATGTCCCGGGCGGCAATGTCCGCACTCCAGACAATGGCACGGATGCCCAGGCCCAGGGCTTCCCAGAGCAGACCCAGCCCGCGTATGAACGGCAGCTTGCCCAGCCGACTGGTATAGATCCAGGCGGTCAGGGGTTCATGGTGGAGCTTGATGTCACCCGAGGCAGTCCGCACGGCCACGGCGAAGGTCTTGGCCCCCCGCATCATCACCCCTTCCAGGATGGCTTGGCCGCCATAGAAACGCGCGCTCACAACCGGGCTGTCTCAAGGTCTGCAACGTTGTCGGGGAAGAGGCGACGCGGGGCGGCAAGGGGAATCAAAAGTACCGAAACCGAGTGCTATACTCGCATGTCATGGCCGAAGCAAAAGGCACTGTCCGTCTCATTACCTATTATAGCCCAGAGACAGGCTATACGGTGGCGACTTTGGATGTCGACCAGAGTCAGGGGTTGCCCCCCCAGTGCCAGCAGGAACTCACTTTCGTGGGCCCTCTGCCCGCACTCAACGTGGGGGAATATGTCGTGCTGGTCGGCAATCTGGATCAACACAAACAGTACGGGTATCAACTGCAGGTCATCGACTGCACGGTGGAATTGCCGGTCACGGAGGAAGGGATCATCCGTTTCCTGGGCAGCGGTCTGATCAAGGGAATTGGCCCGGCTACGGCCAAGAAGCTGGTGCAGGCCTGGGGGACGGAAACGCTCACCATCCTGGACCAGGATCTGGATCGCCTGGCCGAGATCCCCCGGCTGGGACGCAACACCGCCCGGAAAATCCGGCTCGGCTGGGAAAAGCACCAATCCCGGCGCAGTCTGACGCTGCTCCTGCAGGAATTTGGTGTCACACCGACCATGGCCCAGCGCATTCATGAGGAGATGGGGACCGGAGCCGTGGCCCGCCTGCGCGAGAACCCCTATCTGCTCTGCAAGCTTCCGCAGGTAGGCTTCAAGACCGCTGACACCATTGCCGCGCGCCTGGGCATCCAGGACGACCAGTTCGTGCGCGTCGAAGCTGCCCTGCTGTACGTCATGGACCGTTCGCTGGACGATGGCCACTCCTACTTGCCGGGCCCCGAGCTGGTAGCGGAAACCGGCACATTGACCGGTGCCCGGCCCGCGAAAGTCGCGGACAGCCTGGTCCAGGTGCTGAGCGCTGGCAAACTGGTCGCCACGCACGGCCCCGGCGGCGTGCCGTTTCGGCCCGAGTGGCAGATTACGGAGACTTTCATCCCGGGCGATCCGGCCGCGGGGCCACGGCCCGCGTTGGCGACAGCCCCGGGGGCCACGGATCCGCCGGATCCGCAAACCGATGCATTGCAGACGATCGGCTCCTTGGCCATATACCTGCAGTGGATGGCCCGCTGTGAAACGGGGCTGACTGAAAACCTGAGGACTCTGCTGCAGCGGGATACCCGGATCACGCAGCGCATGGGCGGATTTGACTGGGACGCGTTCTGGCGGACCCGGTCCGCGGACTTCCTGCTCACGGCCAGCCAGAAAGAAGCGGTACAAGCCGCCTTGCTCTCGCCCTTCTCCGTCCTGACCGGCGGTCCGGGCACCGGCAAGACCACCACGATTCGCTCTGTCATTGAGCTGTGCCAGCAGCAGCGGCTTGCCGTGGAACTGGCGGCCCCGACCGGGCGGGCGGCCAAGCGCATGCAGGAGGCCACCGGCCAGCCCGCCCGCACCCTGCATCGCCTGCTGGAAGTCAACATGATGCAGGGAGTCATGACGTTCGATCGCAACGAAACCAATCCTCTGAAAAGCGACCTGCTGATCGTGGACGAGGTTTCGATGCTGGACCTGCGTCTGGCCTACCACCTGAGCAAGGCCATTCCACCTGCCATGCACGTTATGCTGGTCGGCGATGTGGATCAGCTGCCCAGTGTGAGTCCCGGCAACGTGCTGGGAGACATTATCCACCGTATCGAGGACGGGGATCTGGCGCAGTCGGGCCAGGGCTCCGGGCCCCGCATCACCCGCCTGAACGAGATTCATCGCCAGAGCCAAGGGAGCGCCATCATCACCAATGCCCACCGCATTCGGCGCGGGCAGCCCCCGATCATCGACAACGCGCAGGGCAGGGACTTCTTCTTTATGCAGGTCGACGACCAGGTCCAGGCCCAGCAGCTCTGCGTGAATCTGGTCAAGACCCGCTTGCCGAACTACTACGGATTTTCGCCGCGGGACATCATGGTGCTCAGTCCGATCCGGAGAGGGCTGGCCGGCGTGACGGCCTTGAACCGGGCCTTGCAGCAAAGTCTCAATCCCCCAGGTCCCAAATCCGAGTTGGTTACAAAGGGAGACATGGCCCTGCGGGTCGGAGATCCGGTCATGCAGCTGCGCAACGACTACGAAAAGATGGTGTTCAACGGGGACCTGGGCATCCTGACGCAGGTGCGGCCCAGGGCCCAGGAGGTTCGTATCACCTTTGAGGACCGTGTCCTGTCGTACACGGCCGCCGAACTGGCACACGTCGCGCTGGCCTATGCCATCACCATCCACAAGAGCCAAGGCAGTGAATATCCGGTCGTGGTCGTGCCCCTGATGACCGCGCACTGGGTCATGCTGCAGCGCAACCTGTTGTATACTGCGCTCACGCGTGCCAAACGCGTGGTGGTGGTGGTGGGCCAGCGGCAAGCCTTGGACCGGGCTGTGCAAAACGCCAAAGTGGGACACCGCTATTCCGGCCTCTACGCGGGTCTGAGCGCCCAGACCGCCTGAACCTGCGAGTCCTGCCGCTGCCGGCCTGTTTGTGCCGCCCGACTCTTGCAAGGGAAAAAATGTATGTCCAGTCCTGTCCTGCCCATTGCCCTGCAACTGTACACCTTGCGTGACATGGACGCCACGCCCGACAAGGTCCTGGCCACGACTGCCCAGGCGGGCTACCGCTATGTGGAGACCATCCACCAGACGGAACTCTCGGGCCGGGCCTGGAAGGAGATGTTGGGGAATCACGGTCTGTCTGCCGTGTGCGGCCACGTGCCGACCGAAGCGTTCCTGGCGGACATGGAGGGCACAATCACCATGTATCGGGATCTGGGCACGGAGATCGTGGCCATCCCCATCCCGAACCGCAAGCTGTGGGCCGGGGAACCCACGGGAGCCGACTGGCAGAAATTCGGCCAGCAGCTGGAAGAAATCGGGGCCGCCTGCCATGCGGCGGGTCTTTCGTTGCTGTATCACAACCACTGGCAGGAGATGGTGGTCTATGACGGTCGGCTGGCGATCGATATTCTGCTGGCGGAAACGGACCCGGCCCATGTGGGCTTTGAACCGGACTGCGCCTGGATTGCCAAGGGGGGCCAGAATCCGGTCGCGCTGTTGCAGAAATATGCGGGGCGTTGTCCCTGTGTGCACATGAAGGATCTGGCGCCACCAGGCGAAAACGAAGATCACATGGGCCTGGAAGATGTGGGGTATGGCACACTTGACTGGGCTGCCATCGTGCCGCAGGCCCAGGCCGCGGGCACCCGGTGGTACATCGTGGAACACGACATGCCCAAGGGTCACGTGCACAGCATCACCCGCAGCTACAACTTCATCGCTGCGCAGCTGCAGGCCTGAGCGTAGCCAAGGCCGTCATGGCAGTCGAACGCGCCCGGCCCGCGGCCTTTGAACATCTGGTCTATGATCCGGCGGGACAGCCGGTGCCCGTCAAGAAGATTGGCGGCAATGACTTCTATGTGGTAGGGGAAGACGGCTTTGACTACCATATTGCGGCCGGCAAGGTCGACTCGGCCGTCTGGAACACGTTGCGGTCGCATTTTCAAAAAGCCAAGGAGGATCATCTGCCCGCGGCGCTGGCCGCCATGGGCGTGGAGGATCCCTTCACGTTGGCGGCATACGAGGCCGCGATTGACAATATCGGGACTGCGGACACTGTGGCCATAGCCCCGGAACACAAGAACATGCTGGCCCTCATGGGTTTTCGGATCGTGATTGACTATCACGGCGATGTGCAGGATGTGGTCATGCCGGAACAGACCATAGACCCGGAGGACGACGACCGGGAGGAATGCTGAAGTTGTCCCGGCGGCCACCGGGACAATGGCTGTCTGGCAGTGATACACAGCCCCCTGGAAAGTCCATGGTCCGGGGCCGCTTGCCATAGCCCATCGGGCTTGTATTCCCTACCGGGCCCTGGTCTGCCCAGGGCAGGGGCAGGCTGCATCCTCAATGCGGTGATCCCGGCACTCACCCGGTGCCAAACCGGCATGCTGTTGTCCCGTCATGGGCACGGGGCCAGATCGTGCTGTCCACGCCCCCCTGCCCTCTGGCCCAAGTTGCCCGCGGGCAGCACAGGAACTGTTTATTTCCTCAAACCACACTGGACAAGAGACAGATAATATTGGATTTATATATGTTTTTTGCCTGTATAAAAAACATATATGCTATGATTCTCCTTTGCCTGCCTCTTCTCCATTGCGCGACTTTGCGATGGCTCTGCACTGTGGAGACTGCCAAATCCAGATTTGCAAACGCAAGAGCAAAATGGCAGAACACACCTTGTCTCATCCAACTCCTGGAGTCCGCATTTTGTCCCCGCCATCTGCCTCCCGCTTTGACTTTGACGGCACTTTCAAGACGCTGTTTCAGCAGCCAGAGATGATCCAGGACCTGGGGCACCCGCGTTTTGTGTCCGCCCTGCAAGGCTGCCGACCGGTGCAACCGTTAGCCATTGAGCGAGTTGGCCTCGCGGCGGAGCCGGAGCCCGGCATCCGCCGTCGCCAGTCCGATCTGGTCTGGGAACTGGAACACGGGGGCGAACGCCGCCTGCTGCTACTGGAGCACCAGGCGCGGGTCGACCCGGGCATGAGTGTGCGCATGACGGAGTATCTGCTCAATGTCTGGCACAGCACTGGCCGCCGACGCGATGCTCCCATCTTCCCGCTGGTGTTCAGTACGGCGGCCCGACCTTTCGGAACGTGGCTGCAGTCCTGGCCGCACGGGACTGACGACCCGTCCGTGTTCTTTGTCGAAGGCCCACTCCTCGACATCCACCAGTATCCCTTTCCCAGTGCGGATCCACAGGTCTTCGACTTGCCGCGGGACAATCGGGTGACCTGCGTCATTGCGCTGGCCCGGCTGCAATGGGCGTTGCGGGACGGCAGCCGCGCGCCCGTGCCCCGCAGCGATGTCTACGCCTTGATCATGCATGTGCTGGTAGACTGGCTGAAACCGCTCCTGGACCCGACCGGCAGCGAGTTGGGGGACGCCTTCGCGGTCTGGATCACCACCGGCATGGCGGACTTTCTGCGCAGCTGGCCGACCAGTCGGGAGATCCTGGATCACATATCCACGCTGACTTTTACCCAATTGGAGAGAACTATGGCTACAGTGCAGGAACTGATGCAGGAAGTACGTCAGGAAGTACGTCAGGAAGTACGCCTGGAGCTACTGACAGACTATGTCAAGTTGTACTGGGGAGATGCCGCGGCCGCGGCATTCCGGCTCCGGCTGGCCGACACCGCATCGGAGCAGTTGCCCACGCTGGCGGCGCTGCAGCGCCGTTGGCAGCGGCAGGAACCGCCGCTACCAGATGATCCCGGAGAGACAGGACACCGCGTGGAAAAGCCCTTGGGGCGTGGATAGCAACGCGGAGTCCGACTCTCCGGGACACGGGACCGTCGGACTGCGGTCCGGCAGACGGTCATCCACGCCGTACCGGTCCCAGTCGCGCCCAAGCCGTTTAGGGGTCATATACGGCTATTGGCGGGCGAGGGCAAGACGTCGTTCCGGCTCTTCCGGCCCTCGCGCACAATACAGCCCTGTACAGTATGGCGACATCCTGGACAAATGCATTACCTCAAAGTTGATCGCCAAGGCAGTCGCTGGGGACCGCAGAGTGCCGCCCGCAATTTACCCGGCAGCTCCCGCGGCGTCCCAGTGGCGCTTGAGCATGCGGGCCTTGGTGATCAAGTCCCCTTGATGGATGGTCCCGGATCCCACGAGAGCGCTGCCGATACCCACGGCTACAGCCCCGGCTCGCCGGAATTCCCCGATGTTGCCTGCATCAATGCCACCGGTGGGGATGAATTCCACATCGCTCAGCGGCGCGCGCACTGCCTTCAGGTACGATGTATCCGGACACGGAAAGAGCTTCACCATAGCGCAGCCCGCCTGTACCGCCTGCTGGACTTCCGTGGGTGTAAAGACACCCGGTATCATGAGCGTATCCTGGGCCAGAGCTTCTTCCATCGCCGGCCGATCCAGATTGGGTGCCACCAGAAACTGGGCGCCGGCTGCGATGGCTTCCCGTGCCTGCGCGACTTCCCGCACCGTGCCGGCACCTATGACCATGTGATCGCCAAAGCGGTACCTGAGGGCTTCAATGGCGTGCAAGGCCCCGGAAGTATTGAGTGTAATCTCCAGCAAAGGCAGCGGCGCCGCCAGCAGGGCGTCTCCGACCATAATGACTTCCTCAAGACTGAAGCCACCCCGCACGATGGCAATCAGGCCCTCTTGGCGAATCCGTTCCATCATTTTCAGCACAGGTAGCGATTGGGTGGGTGCCATGGGACTGCAGTCTCCTGAACAGATACACCGGCGCAACAGCCCTTTGGGATTGAGCAGGTCCGCTACGGGTCCGGGCCCTACATTGTAGGCAATACAGGCAGCCAAAGGGCTGCTGCGCACCGCTTTTGGCAATCCCGTCCGGGATCCAATGGTACTCGACCGGTAGGCAGAAGGGCGTGTCCTGCCATATCCCAACATTCCCGTCTCCGGCTATGGGACAGCCTTTCCACACAACACCGCCGCGGAGCAGATGATCGCGCGGGCATTGCGCGCTTCTCCGCCCCGCGCGGGCGATCCGCGCGGCAGACGCGGGGTTGCCACGACTGTACATGCGTACCGTTTCCGATGTCGCGCGTGTCCTCCGCGGCAGCTTTCCTGTCGCCTTCCTGGAATCAACGTACACCCAAGAGGTCCGGGTAGCCTGCTAGAATGCGGCGTAGCCAAATGGCACAGCACCGCAACGTACAGTCAGAGCAGGATCCAGGACCACTTTCGCCGTGCCCTATCCGGCCAAGCCTACAGTGCCCCCACGCGATCGGTTGCCGCCGGGACCGCCTGAAATGCCCATCATTGGTCAGGCGTTGCGCTTCGCCAGGGATTCGCTCGGTCTGATGCAGGAAGCCGCCGCCTACGGCGACCTGGTCACGATATCTACCAGGCCCCTGTTGCTGTATCTGTTGAATCACCCCGATCTGGTGCACGCGGTATTGGTCAAGCAAAGCAAGCGGGTGGGCCGGGGCCGCTACGCGGAGACGCTCAAATACCTGATGGGGGAAGGGCTGGTCACTTCGGGGGGAGCCCTGCATGCGCGCCAGCGCCGTTTGATGCAACCACACTTCCATCACAACCGTATTGCCGGTTATGGCCGGATCATGGCAGATTATGCCCGACGGCATGAGGAGGGCTGGGTTGACGGCGCCCGCGTGGACCTGGCCGAGGAAATGAGCGACCTGACGTTGCACATCGTGGTCCGGACGCTGTTTGGTCTGGATCTGCCGGATGACGTCAAGCGTCTGGGCGTGGCATTCGACATCGGCAACGACTATGTCATGATCCGCAACCGCCAGCCGGACTGGATGTGCCATCTGGCCCATGCCCTGCCCCTGCCCCGGACCCGGCGTTTCCGACGGGCCCTGGCCTACCTGGACCAAACCGTCAACCGGTTGATCGCAGAGCGGCGCGCGTCAGGGCTCGATGGGGATGATCTCCTGTCGCTGCTCCTGCAGACCCACGACGACGAGGCCGAAGATCCCCGCGCGCGGGTCATGACGGATCAGCAGTTGCGGGATGAAACCATCACGCTGTTCGCGGCAGGCCACGAGACCACGGCCGTAGCACTGGCCTGGACCGGGTATCTGCTGGCCCGCCACCCGGACATGCAGGACAAACTCCATGCCGAACTGGACGCCGTGTTGGGCGATCGCGAGCCGACCGTGGACGACCTGTCCCAGCTCGTTTTCACGGATCAGGTGGTCACCGAGTCCATGCGCCTGTATCCTCCCGTGTGGACCACAGGACGCATGGCCCTGGAGTCATTTGAACTGGCCGGATATCAGATCCCCGCGGGCGCCATGCTGGCAGCACCCCAGATCCTGTTGCACCGGGATGCCCGGTGGTTTGCCGATCCGCTGGAGTTTCGCCCCGCGCGGTGGACCCCCGAATTTCGGAAGCAGCTGCCCCGCTATGCCTATTTTCCCTTTGGCGGCGGACCCCGCGTATGCATTGGCGCCGGCTTTGCCTGGATGGAAGCCAAACTGGTGCTGGCCACCATTGGCCAGCGGTGGCGCATGCATCCCGACCCCAAGCACAAAGTTGTGTTGCGTCCCCTGGTGACGCTGCGGCCACAGGGCGGCATGCCCATGTTCCTGGAGCGACGACACCGCGCCTGAAAGTCCGGTGGCCCGACCTATACGGGATTCGTTGTGCCGCGTCCGCGGCCTGGGCCGATCGTGGACGTGCTGGCCCCCCTGCGGTCCGGTGCGGATCGCAGCACCGGGCCAGCGGCTTTACCTAAAGAGACAACTCAAGGGGCTGGACACTGTGCAGCCCTCTCAAGGCCGCAATCTCGTTCCCCGCAGTCATCTCGCATAGGAGGATGAGGGCTGATGCAGGCTCTCACAGGCCGAACCCCCTGGCCCGGTACCAGGCAGCCGCGTTCAGGGTTGCTCCAGCACCTGACGCCGACTCAAACCCATGCGCTGGTTCGGCGCATCAACGCGCAGGATCCGGACCTCCAGCTGCTCGCCTTCCCGGATCGTGCTCATGGGATCGGATGCGGACGCCGGGGCCACTTCCGATATGTGGATCAGGCCTTCAACTCCGGGTTCCACCCGGGCAAAAGCGCCAAAATCTTTCTTCTTGGTGATGTCTACCCAAATCACATCTCCCGCGCGATACCGTGCCGGGACCGAGTTCCAGGGGGTTTCCTGCAATGCCTTGCGACTGAGCTTGATGTGACCCTTGGCATGATCAATGTGCAGGATCTTGACCTCGACTGCATCGCCCTCGGTGAGCACATCGCGGGGATGGCGTACCTGTTCCCAGTCTATTTCGCTGACACGCAACAGACCCTCAATGCCGCCAATATCCACAAAGGCCCCAAAGCTCCGCAGGGTGCGGACAGTGCCTCGCCGCACCTCTCCTACCTGTAAAGAGTCCAGGAGGGCTTTCCGGTCAGCCCGACCGCGATTCGCTCCCTTTGCGGACTCGTCTGCACTCTTCCTGCGGGTCGCGGGACGAGTGGATGCATTCCGGACCGACCGGCTCCCTGTCCGGTCGGTGGCAGCATTGGGGGATACAGGCGGTACGGTGTCCCAGGGTCTTTCATGGTCAGCGCACTCTGCAGAGGCCGCGCGCGGGGATCCCCCCGCCATGTCAGCTGCAACATCGGTGTCGCCGTGCACCGCGGGCATGGGCGGCTTCCACTGCGTATCGATGTGCCCCCACATCGCTTCTTGGGCCCTCTGCCCGCTTCGTTCATAGGGTGAATCGTATTGCTGCCGGTACCCGAAAGGTCGGGCCGCAGCGCTCAACTTGACGGCTGCCAGCCTGGGCTGCAGCCGTTGGGGCAACGCACGCAGGTATTCATCCTTGATGCGGCCCACGATGTGGTGAAAGGCGGACCAGCGTCGGCAGACTTCCGGCAATTGGTGGTCCTGACCCGCGGTGGCCCGGCGGATTTCGGACGCAATGGCCCGGGTAGGTCCCAGTTCCATCTCCTCCAGAAACCGGGATGACTTCGCACTCTGTGTCCGGGCTGCCTGGGATCGGGTCGGCCCACCGGATTGGAGTTGGGGTGTCCCGATGAACAGTTCTTTTTTGGCGCGTGTGGCAGCGACATAGAACAGGCGCCGCTCGTTTTCGATCCATTCGGCCGCCTTGGGGGTACGTCGCGGAGCCTGCGTATCGTATGTCGGGTCGTCATTGCTGCCGATGACCGGCAGATACCCCTCCTGACAGTCGGGAATGACGACATAGTCGAATTCCAGGCCTTTGGCGCGGTGGATCGTCATCATCTTGAGGCATGCCTCATCGGGCTGGCCTTGGGTGGTATCCGCATTGTCGACATGATCGAGGAAAGCCTGCCAGCCCAAACCGGTCTCATGGGCGTACCGGATGAAGTGCTCCACGGCCTTCATGCGCGTGAGCGAGCTCTCGCCCGGTCCATAATAATCCTCGTAATGTTGGCGGAAACCGATGGTGGCATCCACCCACGCCAGCAACGGACCGGCCTTGGGCTCTGCGTGCAGCTTGCCTTGGAGTACCTGCAGCACGGTTTGCAGCTGCATGAGATTGCCCCGCGCCGAGCCCCCCTGGAACTTGGTCTCGTCATGGACAGTATGCGTCAGCAATGCATCAAGGACCCAGCCCTCACGGGCACCCGTTTCAAGCATGTCCTCGACTTCCTGCCGCCTGAGATAGCGGCTGGGTTTGCTGTAGATCGTCAGGAATTGCTGGCGGACTGCCACGGAGAGAGGTTGGTGCATGCTGGCCGCCACGCGTACATAATTCAGCAGGGCCCGACTTTCGCCGGTCTGCAGAAAGGGCGACCTGTCAATCACCTGGAAAGGCACCTGCTTCAGGAACAGTTCCGTCTGCAGGGCAAACAGCTGGGCATGGGTGCGGGCCAGCACCCGGATATCGATGGGTGCGACCCCTTTGGTGCGCACCAACGCGATGATCTCTTCCGTCAGACTGCGATTGGCATAGCCCCCCGGCTCTCCCGAGTCCAGGATCAGGGTCACATCGCTCTGGCTGCCCGGGCTGCTGGAGATGAGATGCTTGTCCAGACGATGGGAATTGTGCTGGATCACGTTGTAGCCCGTCTGGGCAATGCAGTAGCCAAACCGAAACGAACGGGTCAGTTTGTAGACGCGGTGGGGCTTGTTTGTGAACGTGGTCTCGAATTCTCCCAGGATGTAGTCGCTACGCGCCCCGCGCCACTCGTAGATGGTCTGATCGTCGTCCCCGACCACCATCAGATCCGCTCCCCCGCCCGCCAGAATTTCGATTAGGCGCTGCTGTCCCAGATTGACATCCTGATATTCGTCCACAATGAGGTAGCGCACGGAATCGGCTTTCTCCTGCCGCAGCTGCGGCGAGGCTTCCAAACGGGTGATCGCCAAGGGCACAAAATCGTCATAGGTGATGGCATTGGTGCGTTGGCGGGCCTTTTCGTACTCCTCATACACGGCAACGTAGCCTGCCGCATGGTCGCCGCGATAGCCGGCGCGGTCCGGCGGAATCAAGGCCCCTTTCCACAGGCCGATGGCCTGGCGCGCCATGTCCAGATCGATGTCCGCCTCATCCAGCAGCAACCGCCTGCGGACGCTTCCACGGGCGCGCAGCAGACACAGATCTGCCAGGTCTTCGGTCTTACCTGTCCACATTTGGTAGCCGAGAGTATTGATCAGACGATAGGCATAGCTGTGAAACGTGTTGACCGGAGGGTGCTGGTCTGCCGGCAAGCCCGCGGCGGCCAGGGTGTCCTGGAACTGCGTGCTCGCCAGCCTGTTGAACATCAGCACCTGGATCTGATGCGCTTTCACGCCGCGCTCCCGGATCAGATGCCGAATGCGATAGGCCATCGTAGTGGTCTTCCCTGACCCGGCCACGGCCAAGACTTTCCCGTGACAGTTGTCAGGATGGGCTATGACCTGTTGCTGTTCTTCTGTAAGTTGCATGATGCGAGATGGATTCCTGGATGGGCAATGTCTTGTTGTGCTGCGGTGGGCAGGCGCCTGCAACCTCGGCTACACAGCAGGTTATGGGCAATTCTCCCATGCTTGCGGACTGCCAAGCTCTCTCCGGGACCGCCGACGCCAGAACACGCGGTCGGGGGTATGGGCAAGGGCGGGATTCTGCCCTATCCTGTGGGATGCAGTCCGGATTCGGGGCCACACGTCCCCAAAGGGTCTCCAGGCGAGTCGCCCGGCAGCTTCATGTGCAGTCCGGTCGCAGCGGCCGTCCATATCCTACAGGACTGCAGTACCGCGGTCCGCCACTGCGCGCCCTACGTACCAGACCGCAATACCTTCGTCGTGGCAGGCCTGACCGAAACCCGCGGCCTGATCGGCGGGCACGGCCATCAACAAACCGCCACTGGTCTCCGCTTCCCACAAGGCCGCGAGCACCGCGGGGTTCACATCGGCGGCCACTCTCACCGCGGCACCGAAATGATTCCGGTTGGTGAGGCCCGCCCGCGTGGCCACACCCGCGGCCACATAGTCCTGCACATGCGGTAGCAGCGGTACGTGCGCCGCTTCGATATGCAGGCCCACCGCGGCAGCTTCCCGCGGGTGCTGCAGCATCTCCTGACTGTGACCCAGCAACCCGAATCCGCTGATGTCAGTCGCGGCCTGTACTCCGAACCGCCGCGCCAGACGGGCGACGGGCGCGTTCAACTGCAGCATCGAGCGAATGGCCACCTGCAGGTCGGCCGCGTCTGCCAAGGACCAGGAATCCACGATGTCGGCCGAAGTGATCAGGCCGGTGCCCAGCGGCTTGCTCAGAAACAGGTGATTCCCGGCCTGCAGACCGCCCTTCCGGAACAGGCGTTCGGGATGGGCCTGTCCGGTCACAGACAACCCATAGAAGAGTTCGGGACTGGTGATGGTGTGGCCCCCGGCCACTGTGGCCCCGGCCTCCTGCACTTTGTCGGCCCCCCCGGCCAGCACTGCCGCCAGCGTGGTGACGGGCAGCGACTCCGGCTTGCCCGCCACATTGAGGGCGAACAGGACTTCGCCGCCCATGGCATACACGTCGCTCAGCGCGTTGGCCGCGGCGATGGCGCCGTAGGTGTAGGGGTCATCCACCACCGGCGTAAAGAAGTCCGTCGTTTGAATCAGCGCCTGGTCAGCAGACACGCGAAAGACCGCGGCATCGTCGGGACTCTGCAGGCCCACCAGCAGCCGCGGGTCCGCGGTAGGGCCAAATTGTTGCGCCAGTTGTCGCACGACCTGCGACAGCTCCCCGGGCGGGAGTTTGGAGGCTCAGCCCGCGCAGGTGGCAAGCTGTGTCAAACGGGTCTTGGTCTCTTCCATGGCATTGGCCCGTGTTGCAGGGCTGTCAGACTTGACTACGTGCCGGCTCCGTTCTCATACAAACGATGTTGCTGAATATACGCGATCACTTCCGGCGTCAACAGGTACCGTACCGGCTGGCCCTGCATGAATCGGGCCCGCACATCCAGCCCGGACACATCCAGGCCCGGCATTTCCAGAACCTGCACTCTCTCCCGCACATGGGGCAAGGCTTTTTGCAAATCCGACCAGTCAATCTTCACGTCGGGCCGAAACAGGGCTACCAGATTGCAGTGCTTCAGCAGCCAGGCCGGATTGTGCCAGGTGGGCAGATCGTGCAGGCTGTCCAGTCCCATCAGGAAGTAGAGGTGGATCGGTGGCGGGAGCCGGGCCTGCAGCCGCTGCATCAGGGTCACCGTGAAACTGGGCACCTCTTCCGCGGCATCCAGGGCGCTGACACCAAACAGGGGATTTGACTGCGTGGCCAACCGGGCCATGGCCACCCGATGGCGCGCGGCGGCCATAGGCTGGGCCGGTTTGTGCGGCGGCTGGCCCGCAGGCACAAAGTACACCCGATCCAACCTCATGATACTCGCCGCTTCCTGGGCCAGCAGCAAATGCCCAATGTGAATGGGGTCGAAGGTGCCGCCCAGGACACCCAGACGGGGCTGCCTGGGCAGGGGCTGTGGCGGACGGGTCGCGCCGTGGACCTCCAGGGTCCGGTCCAGTGCCGCCCAGGTGTGCACAGTGACCACCGCCGGTTCAGGAAATGACATTGTCGTAGCCCCAGACCAGTTCCAGTTTGCCCATGAAAACGGTGTCTCCCTCCGCCACGCCCCGTCGTTGCAGTTCATCCCGGACGCCCCACACAGTCAACATATGCTGGAAGCGCAGCGCGCTTTCAAAGTAATCCCAGTTGGTCATATGGGCGGCCCGTTCCAGGCCGGGACTTTGGACGCGCCACGCGCCGGGGCCCAGGTGCTCGACTGTAAAGGTGCGATCCGCCTCATGCGGCACGATCTCCGGCATGGTGGCCGGATCGGCTTCCGGTGCGTCCGGCAATGCTGCCAGCCAGCTGTCGACGGCATGGAGCAAAGAGCGTACCTGGTACCCGGTCACGGCGCTGATGGCATGAAAGGGCAGCTCCCGCTGACGACAGTGGGCGGCCACGGCAGGCTCCCCGGCCTGGGCCTGCGGGAGATCCATTTTGTTAAGCACCACCATACGCGGGCGCAGCAGCAGGACCGGGCTGTACAGCTGCAATTCCCGTTCCACCATGTGCAATTCGGCCAGCGGATCGGCCGCCGCGCCATCCAGCAGATGCAGCAGGACCCGCGTGCGCTCCACATGGCGCAGAAATGCAATGCCCAGCCCCGTGCCCTCATGCGCCCCTTCCACCAGGCCCGGCACATCGACAAAGACCCGTTGCCGGTGCTCTATCTCGGCCACTCCCAGATTGGGCACGGTCGTGGTGAAGGGATAGTCCGCGATCTCCGGCCTGGCAGCACTGACACGACTGATGAGGGTGGACTTGCCGGCATTGGGCACTCCGATGATGCCCACTTCGGCCACCAGTTTCAATTCCAGTTCCAGCCAGCGGGATTCCCCCTGTTCCCCGTTTTCCGCCAGGCGCGGCGCCTGATGGCGGGCACTGCGAAAGGCGGCATTGCCTTTGCCGCCTCTGCCGCCCCGGGCCAGACAGCACCGCTGTTCCGGTACCGCCAGGTCGCCTACCAGGGAACCATCTTCCGCATCCCGGATCAGGGTCCCTTGTGGCAAGGCCACGATTACATCGTCGCCCTGGGCCCCCCGCTTGGCCGTGCCGCCGCCGCGTCCGCCCTTGCCCGCCCGAAAATGCACCTGCCGCCGCAGGTGCAGCAAAGTGTTCAGCTCGGGATGGGACTCGGCCAGCACATGTCCCCCGCGCCCTCCATTGCCCCCCGCAGGGCCCCCTCGGGGCGTATGTTTCTCGCGGCGAAAGGCCACAATGCCGTCTCCGCCATCTCCGCCGGCCACATAAATCCGGGCGCGATCAAAAAACATGGAAGATGACCGACGAAGGCAGGATTGCCATACAGAGCAGAGTCGCGGGTGCGCTACCGGGCCGCTCCACTGCCCGTAAGGCGGCCGGCGGTCCTCAACATAGTGTAATGGAAAGGGAATTATATAGGATTTAGCCAACCAATTCGTTGGGAACACGTATGCGATGTCGTTGAGGGTGCCCGCTTTCTCGCTGTCGAACTGGCCGCGGATTCCGACATTGCGGTGGCGGCCGCCTGGTTACACGATATCTGCAAAACACAGCCGTCGCATGGAGCCCGTGGGGCTGAAAAAGCCCAGCAGGTGCTACCCCAGACCGATTTTTCCCCAGCCAAAATTCCGGCGGTGGCCCATGCCATTCGCCAACATGCAGGCCTCTTTCGGCCCCGGGGCGCTGAGCCCTTGCAGCCGCTTGAAACCGCCATCCTCTGGGATCCCGTAACTGGCAAGGCCTGAACTGTGCAGCCCGGTGTGTCGTCCTTGGGCTGGAAATCCAGAACCAGGGGTTGTCCCCGGCAGTCTGACAGGGTAACCCGGTCTCCATGTTTGTTGACCGTATCAAACGCCGGAGCTGTCCCATGCACCGCAAGGGGTGGCCATGGCCACCGCTTTATGGCTGACTTGAAGCCAGAACCCCTAAACGGTAATCAGGGATTCGTCCCTGTGGTACACCACCGGGTTCTGGTTATCGTCGTTCAATTCGTCCCCGATGGCATACGAGGCAAACTGTTCGTCAGTCAAGATATTCTGAATCCCGTTGAAGGTGCTGCCATAGGGCATGAATGCACAGGTCATGGCCCGGCGCCAGCCGGATGTCATGTTGGCGCCGGCCCCATGGGCCAGCAATCCGTTGTGGAAGGAACAGGAACCCGCCTTCATGGGTGCCGCTATGGATTCCATATTCACAAAATCGGGATACTCCCGAAAGAGGTCCGACATATTCTCGGCGATCCTCACGTTGACGTAGGTAGTCTTCTTATGGGAACCCGTCAGAAAATAGAGACACCCATTGTGAGCGGTGGCGTCGTCCAACGCGATCCAGATACTGATCGCATCCGGGGAATAGAAAGACCATTTCGGGTTATCGTGATGCCAGGCCGTGGCATTAGCCCAGGGTTGCTTGATCAGGGCCTGATCATGCCACACCCGCATACCTTCCGTCTGGGCCAGCTCGGTGGCCATCTGCCCAATGCGGGGATCCAGTATGAGGTCCTTCACCGCCGGATTGTCCTTCCATAGATTGAGGCGCTGCACAAAGACATAGTCATAGAAGGAACCACTGTCTTTCCAGCGATCATCGGCCACGGTGCCTTCGACTACCAGCTTCCGGTCTTTGCGTTCGCGTACAGCCTGGTCAACAGCTTCTCGCCAAGTCTCCAGTTCCGCAGAGGTCAGAAAATCATCCATCACCACAAAACCCAGGGTTTGATAGGTGTCAATCTGGGCCTGGGTAATTTCCGTATTCATGGCATCTCCTTGTCCAACGGGTGATTCCGAAAAAATCATTAACTGTCAAACGGGGCAGGGAGCTGATCCTGTCGCGGAACAGCTTACCAAGCTAAAGATAAGGGAATTAATATAGGATTTTAGCCAACGTCCGACGTGACGTTTTGGTGGCAGGCAGGGCCATCGCAAAGTTGCGGACTGCAGCCGAGAGGGGACAATGTCAGGCACGGTGCCGGACACCTCCCAGAGCACATATGCGCCCAAACCCGTCGATGGTTTCAGGGCAATCCCGGGCCACCGCCCGCCAGGACTGCCGGGCGGCAGGGGCCGCCGCGGGACGCGCTCTGGGCCCGACAACCTTCTGGGTGGGGCACCCCGAAGGCGATGGCGCAGACGATCCGGGCGCAGGACACCGACTCCATGCGAGCCGTCAAGGGGCATCAGGCCACTGTCCCGGACCCTTGCGCGCGGGCCCGGGGGCATTGAGCACTCCCTGCCCGGGGTATGGGACGGGGGCATGGCGCCTGCGGCGGCATCCCCGCACACAGTGGGGCAGGGAAAACCCGCGCCTCCAGGCGGGCCGCCATCGAGCCTGCAGGGAGGAAATCCGGGGCTTTGGAGGACTCCCTGGGTGGCAGGTGACACAGCGGCCATCATCGTATAGCGTGGCGGGATAAGAGACTTCCTGCCGGCAATCTCGGCACTGGTAAACCTGGTCTTGTGCGTATCAGTGGACTTTGCCCACCCGAAACATGGCTTGGGCTATGTCTTCCGGTGACGCTTCTATACGAGGAGGCAACGGATGGGACGGACGGCCTCTGGAGGAAGTCTTGTGAGTCATGATGTCTGTTTCTGCCACAGTGCAGTGGGCCAGATTTTATCATTATCGTGAAACACTGGTTGTTATGGTTGTGGGTACTGTTGGGATTGACTGTGCCCGGTATAGTGTGGGCACAGGAAGAGGAGATAACGTTGGAAGGACTGGCGTCTCAACTGGCAGATGTCATTGTCCGTCTCGAATATACTGAAGAACTGTGGGCCGGTCCAGACCCCATGGTACAGGTTGATAGGGGCTGTGTCATTGGAGCCGATGGGGGCATACAGGACGCTACGGTCTTGAAGTGCAAAGACGCCCATAGAAAAGGGGATTCACGCGCTTTGCGGACTCGGCAACTGTCGGTAAACCGAAGGCAGGAAGTTGGCTGCTCTGGATCCCCCATGCAGAAAGCGGGGCCGGGCAATGTCCAAAATCGCCAAGACGAGTATGCGCTGGGGCCAAACAACGGCGTTGGGACAACTCGCCGAGCCTGCTGCCTTGAGCCCGATGCACTTTCACGATGTGCTGATGCAAGTTGACGTGCGGAACATCGGGGACCGGCGGCACAGCACGGAATGGACAAACCGGGAAAATCGGCCGAAGAAGTTCGTCGCGGTGTGGCTGACTTCTATACTGTGGGCTACCCTGTCCAAGGTTCTGTCTTTCCGCAGTGTCTGCCTCCATGCCGCTGAGCCTCGAAATCCAGGCTGCATTGCCTCTGCCGGTCAGCCCAGCCCAGCTGCAAACCGCCATCGCGGCGGTCCTGACGGTACCCGGGGCCGACCGCCTTCCGACTGCAGGCCCCCGGACTTTGACTCTGCGGGTCACGGACGATGCCGAAATCCGGCAACTCAATCTCAGATACAGAGGCGAGGATTCCACGACCGATGTCCTCAGTTTCCGACACGTGGAAGATGGCCCGCCCTGGGAACCGGACATTCCCGACATGCATCAGGAACTGGGAGATCTGATCCTGTCCCTGCCTTACATTGCGCGCTATGCCCGCACGGCGGGCACCAGTCTGGCCGCTGAATTTCTGCTCTGCTTTATCCATGGCCTGCTGCATCTTTTGGGCTGGGATCACGATACCCCGGAACGCACGCAGACCATGTTCAAGTTGCAGGATCGCCTCTTGTGCACGATGGGATACGCGCCCCAACAGACCTGGCCGCCGCCAGAGGGAACACTGCCGGATGGTTAGATTGGCCCGCAGTGTGGCTCACGCCTGGCGAGGCATCGTGCAGGCGGCCCGCCAGGAACGCAACTTCCAGATTGAACTGGCGGTGGCGGCCCTGGTGCTGTGTAGCGGCCCTTTCCTGGGCTTCGCCCGGTGGGAATGGCTGCTGGTACTCTTTTGTATCGGCCTGGTGCTGGCCAGCGAACTTTTCAACAGCGCGCTGGAACGGCTGGCCGATGTGGTGGCGGAGACGGAAGACGAACGGGTGGGGTTGCTCAAAGACATGGCTGCCGGGGCCGTACTGCTGGCCGCCGCCGTGGCGGCGATCGTGGGCGTGCTAATCGTGCTGCCCCACATTGGCCTCTGGCCCGTCTGAAACCGCCTCCCGGTGCCAACGCAATCGCACAAGGGACATGCGTCAGAGACAATCTGCACGCGCGGTGGTGCCGACGATGAGAGATCGGTCCGCAGTGCGAACCGTTGGAGTGCCGGCCCAAAGATTTTCAGGGTGCGGAGACAGTGACTACACCTGCGGTTCGGATACATCAGCATCGTGGGTTCCCGCTTTGACATCCCGCAGCTGCCGGTATGCCTCTGATGCCAACCATGCACTCACGAACTGCTGAAAGGGTTCATCATCCATGTAACGGACGAAGATTGCCTCGTTCTGGTTCATGCATTCCATGAAGAGGCGTTCAAGCAGGTTTGTGTACACCAGATCGAATTTGCTCTTGGGATTCACGGCAGCGGTTTGACGCAATTCGGCGTCGGTGACCGCGACCTCGACGATCTGATCAAAGAACAGCTGATCGGCTTGGTTGAAATCCGTGCCGAAGCGTGCATTGATGTGGTCAACAAGGCCCGCGAGCGATACTTGCTGCTCGCGGGCCGCACTGCTGCCCACCTCGGTGGGGCCGTCAAGGGAGCATGGCGCGTCCTGCTCCAACTGAATCGAGCCTTCGCTGATCTTCCGGAGTCGGTAGTACTCCAGGCGCACTTCATCGTCGAACTGATAGGCCGGCCCCGAGTGCCGTCGCGGCAGCTTCGTTGCCAGGTAGTGCAGATAGACGTAAAGCCGATCAAGCTCCGAGTCCCGATACGGGATTACCGGGCTCAAGAAGCCGTACAGGCTTGCGAAACGCCCGGAGCTTGCTACGCCAGAAATCGGCCTTGCCTTCATCCACCGCGCGCAGTACCCAAAAGCGCGTCACAGCCGGGTCCAGCGCGGCATGCAGGGCTTGGTGATCGCGCGCGCTGACGTTGCCTGGGTTTGAAGTACACCGTGCAGAAACGGTCCACCTCCTCGGGGCGATAGATCCCCGCGGCATCCAGCTCGCTCTTGATGGCGTACATGCGGGCCGGATCGACCTCCTCACCCAACGCGGAGCCGGCATAGTAGGCACTGAATGCTGCGCGGATTCCGTCACGATCGTTCATAAAACAGAGAACAAAAGTATCCTTCTTGAGAAGATGAATGCGATTGAGGCGGGAGAGGGTTTGCACCGCCTGGATGCTGGCCAACCGTTTGTCAACATACATGGTGTGGAGGAGCGGTTGGTCAAAGCCAGTCTGGTACTTCTCGGCAACGAGCAGCACATGGTAATCCTGCGTGGCAAACCGCTCGGGTCACTCCTTTGCGCGCAGGCCTGCGTTCATCTGTTCCTCGGTGAAGGTCTGGCCCGGCAGTGCATCGTCTTCCACCGTACCCGAGAAGGCCACCAGCAACTTGATCGGGTAGCCCTTTTCCTTGATGTACCTATCAAAGTTTCGCTTGTAGCGCACAGCCCCAAGGCGGGATCCGGTGACGACCATGGCTTTGGCGCGTCCCCCGATTTTATGTCGGGTGGCCGCGTGAAAATGCTCGACCATCACCTCGGTCTTCTGGGCGATGTTGTGCGGGTGAAGGCGCAGAAAGTGGGCTAAGGCACTGGCAGCCTCCTTTGTTATAGTCTTGGCCATAGCCGAAGAGCCTGCGCACGGTACCGGGGGTGGCACGGAGAGCGCCGTCATCCATAAAGAGCAGGTTGACCAACAACCGGATGACCTCACGCGGTGTGAAGTGATCGCCTGCAGTCTCGTTGGCCAGTTCATTGAAACGGCGGATCAAGTCTTCCAAGATGAGACCCATCTGCCCGTTTGGCACCCGCTCTGGGTGGAGGTCCACGGCGGAGAATCGGGAGACAACCAGGTAGAGGAGATTTGCCTCACGCAGTTTCTCGATTTTGGCTTCAAACTCAAAGTGTTCAAAGATCGGGCATACCGTGTCTGAGAAACCACGGATGTACTCCGTCAAATGCTGGGCAATGTGGTCGGGATCGCCCTTGAGCATTTGAAAATCAAGCCGCGAATGGTTGTGGAAACGCTGGCCGACTTTTTGGTCAAGTATTTGGTCCAAGGCCTTGCCCGTTATTGTGTTTGCCATTGTTAAACGCGTGTATTTCTCCAAGACCTCGCCCTTGGTCGGCGCGAGCACGCAATCGAAGCGGCGCAGCACGGTCATGGGCAGCATGGTGCGCCCGTATTGCGGCGGGCGGTAGGGACCGCGCAGCAAGTCGGCAATCTGCCAGATCAGACGGGTGAAACAACTGTGATCCTGCATCTGCCCACCCAACGTACGGATCAGTAAGGGCAACATTCTGTCTCTTGTCGCCAGGAGTCTCCCGGTTCTCCCAGTTCCCGGTTCTCCCAGTACTGCGGGCGCATGCCTGTGTACTGGAGAGTTGCACAGTGGAGGCAATTCAGAGGAAGCGGACGACACGGTTCATTGTATCGTGTAGCTTTGCATGCGGAGAGCATAAAAGGCACGACGCAGGGCCATCGCATTTTGTTGGTTCCGCCCATGACCGAGACAAGCCAGAAGGCACTCGGTTCTCGTCTTGTGCACAAGGCCATATTCCGGATGCAGGATATAGCCTTTCCACAATGTCGGCGTGCCGCCGGCTACAGGGCAGGACACAAGGCAAAACAGACGGCGTGGTTGATCTCCGTGATGCCCGGCCCGCGTGGTCCGCCGTGAAGTCCTGATGCTTGCGCTTAACCAGGATCCCGCAATGTAGTGTGCAGCAGGCAGTGCGCCTGACATCAGGCCAGAGCAATACGTCTCCTGACGACCTTGAGATTCTGCCCACAGTTTCCACCTGGGGCCTGGATCTGCCGGATGACCGTCCCGCCGGAACCCGCCGGAACTCCATTCAGGGCAACAACTGGAGCCTGTCCAGTACATTGTCGGCCCTCTTGGAGGGCCGAAATTCCAAAGGTTCATGCGATGGCTCTTCCATGGAGCCGGAAGCGGATGAACGGTCATGCCGACATGGGTACGGTATACTGGCAATCATTCCTGCAGCTGTCGATCCATCCGGTCGTGCAGGCATGCTCTCCCCGCCGCGAAGCCCGGAACCCCTTTGGCCGACAGCAGTTTTGCATACTGCGGAGCAACAGTCCCACGGGAGGACATCATGCACCAGGCCACCTACGATGATCTGCGCCAAGGCGGGTTTGACGAGCAGCAAGCGCTGGCCATCGCCAGTCACATCCCCGACTGGTCGCAGTTTGCCACCAAGGCAGACATCAAGGACTTGGAGCAGCGGATGGAAGCGTTGGAGCAGCGGATGGACCATCGGATGGAAACGCTGGAGCACCGGATAACCCGGCAAATGAGTGAACTGCAAGGCACCATCATCCGCTGGATGATCGGTATCTTCCTCACCTTCCTGTCCGCCTTCAGTCTGCTGCTGACAGCGGCCAATTTCTTGCGGGGATAGCCACGACGATCCTGCACCGCGGGGACATGGCCTCACCCACAGCCGATTTGACCGGGAATCTGCTGATACTCCGCATATTTTCCCCTCCACCAGACTGCCGCGCACCACACCGGAATAGAGACAGCATACTGGCTCCTTGCGCACGGCTGTCGGGCTGGGCCGGTTTGCCGAGCTGCGCCCTTCAGTTGGACACGGCTCTCGTTTGCCCACCAAGCCATGTCCCAGTACCCAAGGCAACAGTTTGCAATGCCTCAGTGGCTGCGTGTTGCAGGGAGCCATGGCGGATCTGTAGGGAATAGGCCAAGCAGCGTCGGTCTTTTGGAATAGCGGCGATGTCCGTGACTTGGCTCCAGAGCAATGGCATTGTTCTGGCTTTGCGACCCAAGCACCATCACATATCTCCTGTTGCGCATGCAGAGGCCTTGCTGGCCCTGTGCAAGGAGGCCAACAGGGCACTCGGATTTCATGACATGCAGTGCTTTCCCTGCACGGCCGGCCTGATCCGGTCGCTCCAAAGTCATCCCCTGGCCCCCTGGGCTTCCCTGTGCCGCTGTCGTGCCTTTCCCTGCCCGGAGTTCAAGGAGACAGAGATACAGGCAATTTCCTTCCTATGGTTCCGAATCATAATGTGGCCCTGAGTCGGCTTCCTGTGGAGATACACTGGACTTGAGATACAACGTGGCCGTTCCACCGGAAACCTGTGAGTGGAATCCAACCTGGCGCCAGGTACTCTCACATCCGCAGCCCGGCAGACTGCCATCACAGCCACAAACTATGCTGCGCGACATGGCGAAAGCACAGGCGTGCTCCGCCCGGGCTTCCTGCACCAGGTCGTCTCCCGCGCGGATCCCGCCATCCGTGAGTGTGCAGTCCGAACTTCTCCCGTCGGCCGTGTCCGAATATCTGCCCAATCCGTTTGCGTAGCCAGCACCGGAGACAGGGCATCCTGCTCCTATCCTGCCGGTGTACGCCTGGCGGCAAGGGTACTGTCCCGGTATGCAACAGGTGTTTCCTCACGCCAATGCCCTGACCCCTACAATGCAATTTTGCACTGGCTGGCCCTGCTACTTGAAGGCCATGAGTGAGTGGTTTAGAATGCCTGTGTTATCAAGGCAAACAAGGTAGGGAAAGCTGCCATGGTTACAGTGACACAAAACGGGTCGGGACCTGAAACCGGAACCTTTGCCGTCAAGGCCGGCCTTGCACAGATGCTGAAGGGCGGAGTCATTATGGATGTGGTCACCGCCGACCAGGCCCGCATTGCGGAAGAAGCCGGAGCCTGTGCCGTCATGGCGCTGGAACGGGTCCCGGCCGACATCCGGCAGGAAGGCGGAGTGTCCCGCATGAGTGATCCCAAGATCATTCGGGACATCAAGGAAGCCGTCACCATTCCGGTCATGGCCAAGGCGCGCATAGGACACTTTGTCGAAGCGCAGATCCTCGAAGCGCTGGGCATCGACTATATCGACGAAAGCGAGGTCCTGACCCCCGCAGACGAACACAACCACATTGACAAGACCCGCTTCAAGGTGCCGTTTGTCTGTGGCTGCCGCAACCTGGGAGAAGCCTTGCGGCGCATCGGCGAGGGCGCGGCCATGATCCGCACCAAGGGGGAAGCCGGTACCGGGAACGTGGTGGAGGCCGTGCGCCACGCCCGCAGCGTCCTGGGGGCCATCCGGCACATTCAGGGCCTACGCGAGGATGAACTCTATGCCTATGCCCGGGACATTCAGGCACCCTTGCACCTGGTGCAGGAAACGGCGCGGCTGGGCACCCTGCCGGTCATCAATTTCGCCGCGGGCGGCGTCGCCACCCCCGCGGACGCGGCTCTCATGATGCAGCTGGGTCTGGACGGCGTGTTTGTCGGCTCGGGCATTTTCAAGAGCAGCAACCCTGAACGCAGAGCCCATGCCATCGTGCAGGCCGTGACCCACTTTGAGGACCCGGATATTCTGGCCGAGGTCAGCGAAGACCTCGGGGCCCCCATGGTCGGCATCAACATAGATACCCTGACCGAGCAGGAGAAGATGGCATACAGAGGTGTCTGAACGCACTTCTGCCCTTACCATCGGGGTGCTGGCCCTCCAAGGAGGCTTTCGCGAACATCTGGAGAGACTGCAGTCCCTGGGCGTGACGGCCGTGCCGATACGCACCGCGGCCCAGCTGGAAGCCGTGGACGGTCTCATCCTCCCCGGCGGCGAAAGTACCGCCATCGGCCTGATTGCCGCACGTTGGCAACTGGTGGCACCGTTGCAGGCCTGGGTGCAGGCCGGCAAGCCCATCTGGGGCACCTGTGCGGGCCTGATCCTGCTCGCGGACCGGGCCGTGGGGCAGAAGGCCGATGGCCAGCCGTTGATCGGCGGCTTGGACGTGCTGGTAAACCGCAATTACTTCGGCAGTCAGAAGGACAGCTTCGAAACCTGGCTGCAGGTACCGGGCTGGGCCGAAGCGGCGCATGCCATTTTTATTCGGGCGCCGGCCATCCTGGAACTGGGTCCGGGCGTGACATCGCTGGCGACTCTGCCGACGGAGCAGGTAACGGTGGCGGTGCAACAGGAACAGATTCTGGGAACCGCCTTCCACCCGGAGCTGACCGGCGACTTGCGCTGGCACGCACTGTTCCTGAACATCGTGCGACAGACGGTATCTCGCTAAGTGGCCCGGGCGGTGTGTCACCGGCCGGGCGATGCGGATACCACGGACCTGCGCGACCGGACCCGCGTCGTATACCCGATGGCTGCCCACTCGCCGGGCTGCGGCCCGGGCGCGTGACGCAGACTGCGTGGAATTCAACCAGGGTTGGGGCTCCGGGGCCGCAAATTGCACCGGACTCCATCACACACAATGCCGTTAGCCGGCCTGATGGGGCCGGAGCGCTGGCGCCTCTGTGGGCCTGCCGCACGCGGATCCGCAGGGCCCTGTATCGCGTGGGCGGTCCGGTATCATGCGCTCTGTTACGCGGGCGGACTGACAGACCCTGCGGCAGCCGCCAGAGGGGTCCAGGCCGACTTCGACAGATAAGCGGGTGCCTGATATGCTTTCCATAGCTGGACGCGCAGAGCATGACACACCCGTGGGAGGCAAACGCATGCAACCAGACCACATAATGCATCATCGGGGGCTTGCCCTGGACATGTCTGCACAGACTTTTGGCACACTGCGATCATCCCTGGACATCAGGGATGACATGGATGCCTTGCGCAGCCGGTTCCAGGCAGACGGCTACCTCTACCTGCCGGAGTTCCTGGATCGGGCCCTGGTACTGGAAGCCCGCCGGGGAGAACTCGAAAAATTTGCGCAACGGGGCTATCTGGATCCAGGGCACCCGGTGATGGAAGGCGTAGTGCACGAGCGGTATCGGACCCAGGCGACCAACCCCTACGCCGCTCCCGAACTGGACAACGCGGCGCGGCACAATCCCGCGCTGATGCAGGTACTCTATGCCGGCCCCATGATCGATTTCTACGCGCGCTTTTTCGGCGAAGCAGTGCGTCATTTTGACTACACCTGGCACAGGGCCAAGACCGCCAGTGACGAATCCGCGAGTGCTCCCCATTGTGACATTGTCTTCATGGGCCGGGGCTCGCAGCGGTTGTGCACGAGCTGGACCCCTTTGGGAGACATTCCCATTGCCATGGGCGGGCTCATGATTCTTGAGGGTTCCCATCGCCTGGAGCACCTCAAGTCCACCTACGGCCAGCTGGATGTCGATACCTACTGCACCAATTACGAGGATGCGGCCAATATCGAGGCGGGCAGCAAGCAGTGGCAGGACTGGGTCAATTCCGGTGCCTTCAATACCAACGCGATAGAGACGCGGTCCACTCTGGGCGGCCGTTGGCTCACCACAGACTACCGGGCCGGGGATCTGCTCGTGTTCGGCATGTTTACCATGCACGCCAGCATGGACAACAAGACCCACCGCTTCCGGCTGTCGACCGATACCCGGTATCAACCCTCCTCCGAGCCCATTGATGCACGCTGGGTGGGCGAGACGCCGATCAAGCACGGCCCCGCCGGGAAGATCGGCATGATCTGCTGAGAGCTTCCCACAGAGATCCAGGAGAGCAGTCCGGCCCAGCTGTGCATGTGGACGGCAGGTTGGTCAAGATAGGTGGTGCCGCGTATCTGCGCGGCACAAAGCCCGCCACGCTGCGGGAGTGGGAGAAGGCGGACGCGTTTCTGCCCGCGCGGCGGCGCCATGGCGGATTTGCGGGGATCCCCACATCATGAAGCCCTGACAGTCTGCTGTACGCGGGTGGTGTCACATGACCTGCGCACGGACCTGGACCGCCCACAAGCCGCGCGCAAAGCGTACTGCGCCCCCAAAGGCGGACGGAGGCTCTCCGAGGGCCTGCACGCCCTGCGGGAGCGCAGGGTACGGCGCGCTGCAATCAGGCTCGGTGCACAGCCCGTCTCTTCGCCCGCATGGCTGCATGCGCCTCCGGCGACCCGTCATGACTGGTACCGAACCAGGCATCGAAGGGAATGTCAGGTTCCCCGTAATTGCACTCGAAGTAGCGATGATGCAGCTGGTGGAAAAACGAACCGGCCGGAATACCGGCCTTGCCCGTGACCACCATGGTCTCAAACCCTACATGACCTTGGGCCGGGGTGAACGAGGCGTGCTGGGCATTCAGCAACATGTGAATGGGGTGGGAGGGCACAATCCAGTGAATCAGGATACAGCTGTAGTACAGGACATGCTCCAGCGGGTGCATGGCCAAGCCGGACCAGGGCCCGATATTGATGTTTTTGTGATGGAGGTAGTGCCCGGCCTTGTAGAGCGGTGGCCAATGCAGGAGACGGTGCACCCAATAGAAGTGGAACAGACGCCACAACGGGATGGCGCAGAGGAGGAGGATAAAGTAGACCGGTTGCTGGCGCGGATCGATATAGGGAATGATGTCATTGGCATAGGCCCACAGCATCAGCGCTTCATAGGCGGTCCAGATGGTACCGCCGCTGACGCAGCTCCAGAAGATGTTGTCGCGGAGCTGATTGCCCCAGAGGAACTGGCGTTTGCCGCCGGTCGCCATCCAGTCCGAGGTGTACTTGTATTGCAGGCCCTGGGCTTTGGTGGCCCAGAGGCGGATGTGCCATGCACTCACGATGAGGATGAGCATCACTTGATTGCGTACATAGATTTCCAGGATCCAGTCGACGCGAAAAGTGGCGGCGCGCGCGAGATCAGGCTGGAGGTAGAGCCAGGTCAAAGTGGCGATCGCCATGTAGATCAGGTTCCAGGGGAAGAGGTAGTGATAGAGCCATTGCAAAATCGGGAGTGGCTTGAGCGGCCATGTGAACAGCGGGTTGGGGGGCGCGGTGCCGTGCTCCGGCTGCCAGAATCCCCGCGCGTCCCGCGGCATGCCATCGCTCAGTCCATCCTTTTCTGCACGTACGTTTTCCATGCGGCTCCTCACGAAAGTGGCTGAATTTTCTGTATCCGGGTTTCCATGCTGCCTGCAGCGGAGCATCGATATCCCATATTACGACACCGCCATGGAACTGCCGAACCGGTCCGGCGGCCGGCAGCATGGAAACCCTGTCCAGGCCGGGCACAGAGAGGGTCCGGCCGGGTACCGCGTGGGGCGCAGTATATCCTTCCCCGCGGATTGCGCGCCGCTGGCGGCCCTGCCTTCAGACAGGGCGTGGCCGGTCGGATGCAAGCGCCAAGGTCAATTCTCCTTGCACCGCGCTATCCTCTTCCCTGGCAATGCATTGCTGCAGCAGGCGGTGGGCCATCTCTGCGCGGCTGCGGACCCAGACATGGCCCAGGGCCCACACCGCATGTTGGCGGACAAAGGCTGCGGAATCCTGCACAGCCTGGCCGAGAGCCGGTATGGCCTCCGCACTGCCCCAGTTGCCCAAGGCAGTACAGACATTCCGCAGCATGCCGACTCGCTTGGCCCGTTTCACCGGGGACTTGCGAAAGTGCTCCCGAAAGGCCTCGTCGGAAAGCCAATAGGGAAAATCGGCCCGGAAACCTTCCAGCAAAGGAGGCGCCATCCACCGCGACTGCGCTGCCAGCTCGGGAATGCGGGGAGCGGGTGGAGGATCCAGGGCCCGGTTCCAGGGACAGACGTCCTGGCAGATGTCACAGCCAAAAATGCGATTGCCAAACCGGGGCCGCAGGGCCCGCGGCACCACTCCCTGGGTTTCTATGGTCCAGTAGCTGATGCACCGGCGCGCATCCAGCATCAGCGGTCCCCGGAAGGCATCGGTAGGACAGGCATCCAGGCAACGGGTGCAGCGCCCACAGGTGCCCTGCGCCGTGGTGGAGGGATCCGGCGACAGGGTCCAGGTCCCGAGGTCCAACTCGCCCGGCAGACCTGCCAGTATCTCGGCAGGGGGCCTTGACACGACCCGCTCCCGGGCGGGGAGCGGTTCCGCCAGTCCGTCTTCCGGAATGCACAGCACAGCCAGCAGCAGCCAGCTGCCGCGTCGGGGGTGAATGGCGCAGCAGTTCTTGCCGGTGAAGGTCAGGCCTGCGGCCAGTGCCCAGTCCCGTTCCACGATCGGCCCGGTATCCACCCAGCCCCTGGCCCGGCTGCGGCGGCCGCTGCGCTGGCGTATGGCCTGATCCAAAGCATATACGCGCGGTTTCAGGATTTCGTGGTAATCCGGTTGCCAGGCATAACAGGCAATCAGACCGCGGGACGGGTCGGCCTGTATCACCCGCGGCAGGTCTCCCTGGTAGTAGTCCACTCCCAGCACGACCATGGAGCGGATGGTCCGACCGGCTGAATCCGTGAGCTGCTCGGGCCGGGACCGCACAGTCTGGTTGCGCGCCAGGTATGCCATGTCTCCGTGACAGCCTGCCGCCAGCCATTGCTGCAGATACTCCGCGTGGACATGCTCGGGCCGCACCGCCACCGTGCGGCAGAAGTCGAAGCCCAGCTGGTATGCCACCTCGCGAATGTAGGCCGCCGTCAGGATCGTGGAGACCATGTCCCGGAGCTCTCCTTCTGGATCTTGCAACCTGTGGCGTGTCTCTTGTTGCCGACAGTCCCTGGATTGGATCCCTCAGGTTTCGGTCAGCGCGAATTTCACCACGTAGGCATGACCGCAGGCGGGCGGTGCCGCCGGCAAGGTGACGACCAGGCCTTCGTCACTTTGCTGCCAAGCCAGCGAATCTGCGCCCCCCAGCAGGGAAACGTTGGCCACGCGCGCACTGTCGAAGACATCGGGAGTCAGGGCGGTCATCTTGCTCTCCGCGCCCGGCCAGCCCAGCAGCGTGGCGTAAAAGGCCTGGTCCGACCGGGTAAACCGGATGTCTTGCGCCGTCATGGCCGCATTGGCCTGTTCCGACAGATGTCCCGTGGTCACGCCAGTGGGCCCTTCGCCGAAACGGGTCCAGTGGCGGGTACCATAGATGGCTTCCCCGTTCACTTGCAGCCAGGCCCCCAGACCGCGCAGCAGATCCGCGGCTTCATCCGGGATTACGCCGTCCGCCCGGGGTCCCACGTTCAAAAGCAGGTTGCCGTTCTTGCTGACAATGTCCACCAGATCATGCACCAGGGTGGTGACCGTTTTGAACTCGTCGTTCTCGATATAGCTCCAGGACTTGTACGACACCGCCGTATCTGTCTGCCAATACTCTGGCCGGATGTCGTCCAGTTTGCCCCGTTCCACGTCATAGACGGCTACGCCGTCCGGGATTTTGTCCTTGTACTGCAGAACCACTTCCTTGTCCCAGCGCAAGGCCTGATTGTAGAGATAGGCACAGACTTGCGGGCGATAAGCCGCAAATTCCTCTTCGTGCCAGCCGAAATCGAACCAGAGCACATCCGGCCTGAAGCGATCGATCATCTCCTTGGTACGCCGGAACCAGTCCTCCACCCATTCCGGGGAAGCCGGGGCGTCTTCGGGATGGCGGGGCGAGTACAGGCCGGCATAGGCCGGATCGGCCGTGTCGAAATCGTCCCGGTAGGTGTAGTACCGCCAGTTGAAGGCACGGTGGGACGAGACTCCGAATTTCAGCCCCCGTTGCCGCACCGCCGTACCCAATTCGGCTACCACATCCCGGCACGGACCCATCTCGGCGGCATTCCAGGGGGTGTAGGCCGACTTGTACATGGGAAAGCCGTCATGGTGTTCTCCCACCGGCACAATGTACCGGGCCCCCGCCTGGACAAAAAGATCCACCCAGGCTTCCGGGTCCCAATGCTCTCCCTTGAACAGGGGAATGAAATCCCTGTAGCCGAATTCGCCCGGATGGCCCCAGGTTTCGCAATGGTGCCGAAAATAATTGGGACCCTTGCGGGACGTTTCATCCCGATACATGAAGCGCGGATACCACTCGTTGTCCCATGCCGGTACGGCATAGACTCCCCAGTGGATAAAGATGCCCAGCTTGGCATCCTTGAACCACTCCGGAGTTGCGTAGGCCTGCAAGGATTCCCAGTTTGCCTGATACATGCAATTCTCTCCTTCGGTTACACCGGTACGGACCGTCCCCGGTGGCGAAATGCCATCATCCGGGCGCCCAGATCCGCCACCAGGTCACTTTCCGCGTCCCACAGGTTGTGTTCTTCGCGCGGATCTTCCCGCAGGTTGTACAGCTGGCCGGGCGCAAACGGCTCGGGCGGCTGACCGCGCGGCGGCGGCCAGCCGCCGGACGTGCGAGTTTCAAAAATGGCCTTCCAGTCTCCGGAACGCAATGAGAACACGCCCGTTTGTGAGTGGTGAATCAAGTCGTGGCGTCCGGCCGCGGTGCCCGCGGCGGCCCGCAGTGCAGGCAGGAAGCTCACGCTGTCCTCGCCCATATGGGGGTCCAGGGGCTGGCCCGCAAGGTCGGCGCAGGTCGCCATGAAGTCCACCAGAGAGACCAGGGCGTCACTCACGGTACCGGGCTCCACCACACCGGGCCAACGGACAATCAAGGGTTCACGGTGGCCGCCCTCCCAGATATGGGCCTTGTACCCGCGCCAGTCCGCGGACGATTTGTGTCCGTACGTGGCATAGGGCATGGGACCGGTCTGGTCCCGCAGCCTGTCCCCCGGCAGGGCGCCATTGTCGCTGGTGACCAGCACCAGCGTGTTGTCCGCCTGTCCCGTTTCATCCAGGGCCTGCATCACCTGCCCCACCATCCAGTCAAAGAGCCAGACGAGGTCGCCCCGGGGCCCGGCGCCGGACTGATCCCGGGCAAACTCCGGTACGTCCGGCCGGGTACAGGGCTCATGCGGCGCATCGGCATTCAGATAGAGAAAAAAGGGCGCGTCCTGCGTCGCCCGATCCCGGATGTATTGCACCGCTTGCGCCGCGAACCGGGGATCCGCCTGTTTGTGTTCCCAACCGGGGGCCATCATGCCGCGCCGGCTGGTGAAGGAAGGTTGATCGTGATAGACGGAAGGAATGGTCTCGAAATGACGGTCTTCAATGAATCCGTAGGGGGGCTGGCAAGTAGGACAGCCCGAAGAGCCGTAAAAATAGTCAAAGCCCAGGTCCCTGGGGCCTCCCACCAGAGGTTGGGTGAAGTCAATGATCGCTTCCAGCGCGCGCGGCGCATTGTCCCAGGGCAGAGCCCGGTTGAAGTCGTAGAAGTACCCCCGCTTTACGCTGTAGCCCAGACCCAGATGCCATTTGCCGATGGCGGCTGTGTGATATCCCGCGTCGTGCAGCAGGTGGGCCACGGTGCGGCGGGCAGGCTCGATCAGGGGCGGCTCATAGCCGTACAGCACATTGGCCCGCAGGTGTGACCGCCAGCAGAAACGTCCCGTCAGTACGCCATAGCGGGTCGGGGTGCAGACTGCCGACGGGGCATGGGCATCCGTGAAGCGACGGCCCTGTTGGGCCAGCCGATCCATATGCGGGGTGGGAATGCGGGATGCGGGGTTGAAACAGGTCACGTCGCCCCAGCCCATGTCGTCGGCTATGATGTAGACAATATTGGGTCTGTCGGGTACGGCAGGCATGACCTTGCTCCTAGCTCAGGACACGGAGAACAGGGGGCGGCCGGGTTCTCAGGAGACCCGATACGGTTCCAGGACCGCGTAGTTGGGGTCCAGGCCAATGCCCGGCACCTCCGGCGGACTGACGGTGCCGTCCGCGTTCAGGGTCAGCGTGTGCGTATAGATTTGGCCCCACATGGGATCCACGGTATCCCGGTAGAACTCCAGAATCAGCCCGTTGGCAATCGCGGCCACCAGATGCACATGCAGTTCCTGGGGCCCGTGCGGAGCCAGCATCAGGTCATATGCCTGGGCGAGCGCGGCCACCTTCATGAACTCCGTTACCCCGCCCAGGATCAGGGCATCCGCATTGAAAATGGCCGCGGCCTCATGCGTAATCAGATCCCGGAAGCCGTAGCGCGTGTATTCGTTTTCCCCGGTCGCGATGGGAATGGGCGTGGCCCGGGCCAGTTGGCGATGTCCCTGCAGGTTGTCCGGGGCCAACGGCTCTTCAAACCAGAAAATGTCGTAGTCCTCAATCAGGCGGGCCAGCTGGATGGCCTCATAGGCCTTGTACGCGCAATTGGCGTCCACCATGACCTGCACATCCGGCCCTACGGCCTCCCGCACCACGCGGACCCGTTCCGCATCCTGGCGCAGGGGCAAGGCTCCCACCTTCATTTTGACGGCCCGCGCGCCCATTTCCACATTGGAGTGCATCTCCTGCGCCAGTTCTGCCAGCCCTTTGCCTTCTTCGTAGTAGCCGCCGGCGATGTACGTGGGGACCCGGTTGCGGAACCCGCCCAGCAGCTTGTACAGCGGCATGCCGGCCACTTTGGCCCTGAGATCCCACAAGGCGATATCAATGGCGCTGATGGCCCGCGTCGTCAGACCGCGGCGTCCCACCAGCTTCGGCACCCACATGGCATGCCAAAGCCGCTCCACATCCAGCGGATCCTGGCCTTGCAGCGCTGCACCGAAACGCCCAATCGCGGCTTCAACTTCCGCGCTGAGACTGCCCAGCCCCATGCCCGTGACACCCTCGTCGGTCTCCACCCGTACCAGTCCCAGACTGGAATGCGTATAGGTATGCAACCCGTTGGTAATGGGCGTATGGCGGGGCCAGCGGAAATGTTCCGTGATGACGCGTGCAATGCGCATGGGACTTGTCTCTCGTGTGCTGAAGGGCAGTGGGCCTACACCCGATACACCCGCCGGGCGTTGGCATAAAAGAGTTGGTGTTTTTCGGGGGCCGACAGCCAGTCCGTGAGATCGTCCAGGGTGTCCACCCAATGACCCCAGCTGCGGACGCCGCGCAGGCTGACGGGCCAATCACCACCATAGAGCACCCGGTCCAGGCCAAAGCACTCGATGACATGATCCACGTACGGCTGCAAATCCGCGGGCGTCCACCGGGTGAGGTCCGCCTCCGTGACCATGCCGGAAATCTTGCAGACGACATTGGGCAGAGCCGCCAGCGCTTGCAACTGGGACTTCCAGGGCTCAAAGAGCTGTTGCCGGATATCCGGCTTGGCAATGTGGTCCAGGATGAATTCCACCTGGGGGCAGGCCTGGACCAGCCGAATGGCTTCGCCCAGCTGCGGATGATGGATGCAGATGTCGAAGGTATACCCGAAATCCGCCAGTTGCCGGACCCCGGCGATGAAGTTCGGATGATCACCGTAGCCTGGCGGTTGTCCTTGCATCAGGCGTCGCACACCCTTGACACGGGGCAGGGCCATCAAGGCTTCCAGATCCGCGACCACAGCTTCCCCCTTGTCCACCGGGGCATCGGCAATGATGCCGACGATCCGCGGATCCGCGGTCCGGGCCAGTTCATCCACCCATGTAGCTTCCCGGTGGGCATGGGCGTCGATGCCACCGGCCTGCATGAAGACAATCCTGTCCAGGACAAAACGGCGGGTGTCCGCTTCCTGGGCCTGCAGTTCGGCCGGGCCATGCCTGCCGGCGATTTCCGGGACGGATGCCAGCCAGGGATAGGACAGAAGATCCGGGTCCCAATAGTGAATATGCGTATCAACCACTTTTTGTGTCATGTCGCGCGGGTCCTCTACCGCAGGATGGCCGCCAACCGGCTCTGCCTTGATTCTCCAAAAACGGGCCGCGGAACGCAAGCCGCCAGTGCGACGGTGCACTGCCCGCCTTAGGCTATCATTGAATCCCGACAATCCAGCTCCGACGCCCGGAAAGGAAAACAGCGATGCCCATGTCACTCTCGGCCCAGGAACTGGCCCGGTACGAGCAGGACGGCTTTCTGCTCGTGGAAGGCCTGGTCGACCCGCAGGATGTAGCGACTTTGGGGTGTCGCCTGCGCGCATACACCCATGGCGGCCGGCCGCGGGACGCGCTGCGCGTGCAAGTGGAGCCGCGCGTGCAAAGAGGCGAACTGGCCGTGGCACACCCGGGCGACGGCATTCGCAAGATCGACGGTCTGGTAGAAGGGGACGATCTGTTTCGGGACCTGGGCCTGCATCCCAACATGCGCGGCATTCTCACCCGGATTCTGGGCCCCGACATCAAGATGTTCCGCAACGCATTGCTGCTGAAACCGCCCGCCGTGGGTTCTGCCAAGGGTATGCATCAGGACTCTCCCTACTGGCCCATCCAACCCATGGACCTCTGTTCCTGCTGGTTTCCGCTGGACGATGCCACCTGGGAAAACGGGTGCATGGCCGTACTGGCAGGAGGTCACAAGCGCGGCCCGTTGCCCCATGTACATGTGCAGGACGACTATGTGGTAGACGAGGCCCACTACGACGCGCAGGACATGGTGATGCTGCCCATGAAAGCGGGAGACGGGCTGTTCTTCCACTCCCTGTTGCCCCATTACACAGCTCCCAACCGGTCGACCCACTGGCGCCGGGCCATCGCCTTGTCCTACATGTCGGCCCGGTCCCAGTACACCGGTGAAGGCGATGGCCCGGTGTACTTTCCCGTGCAAGGGCGCAGTTTTGCCGGTTGCGTGCAGTAAGCGGCTGCTCCCCAACACCCGCGGCGGCCGCAACCCGCCCCAACGGGAGGCCAAAGGCCGGTACCCGGGCCGGAGCGAAGGGGAGCAGGACGCTGTTCCAGCGGGCCGGGCCGGCAGGCAAACCGGGCGCAGGAACCCGCATCAGCCCTTGATGCCAGACATGATCACGCCGCGAATGAAATAGCGCTGCAGAATGAAGAACAGGATCAGCGAGGGCATCATGGATATGACTGAACCCGCCATCAACAGGTGTTCGGTGGGTTCACCGCGCTGGGCCACGTTGGCCAGGATCTGTGTGCGCAGGAACATCAGACCGACCGAAACCGTATAGTTGGTCATGCTGGTCAGGTAGATCAAGGGACGCATCAGTTCATTCCAGGACTGCTGGAAGAACAGGATGGACAGGGTGATCATGACGGGAACCGACAGTGGCACCAGAATGCTGCGGTAGAACCGGAGGACATGGCAGCCGTCGATCTTGGCGGCATCGCTGAGGTCCCGGGGCATGCTCAGGAAGAACTGGCGAAACAGGAAAATGGCGAAGGGGCCTCCGCCAAACCAGGTCGGCAGGAAGAGCGGCCAGAATGTGTCCACCAACCGGATTTCATTGAAGATCAGGTAGGTGGGGATGAGGGTGACCTCCATGGGCAGCATCATGGTGGAGAGCATGAGCATGAAAATGGCGTGGCGACCACGGAACCGGAAATGGGAAAACCCATATGCCACGATCGAAGCCGTGATTACGCCGCCCCCGGTCGTGGCCAAGGTTACGACCGCCGTATTGCCCATGAAACGGAAGAAGGGCAGTACCTCGTTGACCTCCATGAAATTGCGCCACCGGGGTGATGGCGGGAACCAAAGCGGCGGAATGACATTGAGTTCGATGGGCAGTTTCAAGGCGCTGGACACGGCCCAGAACAAGGGGAATCCAAACACGAAGGCCAGACATACCGTCCAGCAACCGGTGAACAGGTTCCAGGGTGTGAGACTGCGGTACAGTCTGCGGGGCGCCGCCGCCTCGGGAGGCGTCATGCCGCGTCCGTATCCCTTTCGCCTTCGTAATGCACCCAGCTGCCCCCGACGCGAAACTGGATCAGGGTGAATACCAGAATGAAGACAAACAGGATCCAGGCCAAGGCTGAGGCATAGCCCAATTGCCAATGGGTAAACGCCTGGGTAAAGAGATGCAGCACATAGAAGTAACTGCCGTAAAAGGGCCCGCCCTGGGTCGAGACGTATACGGCGCCAAAGATTTTGAAGGCCGCAATCAGTCCCGTAATGAGGACAAAGAACAGGGTGGGACTGAGCAGAGGCAACGTGACATGCGCAAATCTGCGCCATCGGCCCGCGCCGTCCACTTTGGCGGCATCATACATCTCGTCGGGTACATTCTGGAGCCCGGCCAGCAATATGATCATGGTGGGTCCCCCCGCGCTCCACAGGGCCAGAATGATGAAGGTGGGCTTGACCCAGACGCGGGAATTGAACCAGCCCGGGCCCTCTATCCCGAACAGTTTCCAGAGCCAGCCATTGATCAGACCGTAATCCGGCTGAAAAATGTACAGAAACAGGAAAGTGGCGGAAACCACCGGGACGATGGACGGCAGATAGTAAATGGTGCGCCAGACCGCGCGCCCGGCGATCCGGCGGTCCAGGAGAAGGGCCAACATAAGGGACAAGGCAATGCCCAACGGTACGGCCACGCCCACGTAATACACCGTGTTCCAGAGCGAAAGGCCGAACAATTCATCGTCACCAAAGGCGCGGAGATAATTGGCCAGACCCAGCCAGCGCGGACGCAAGGGGAATGCGTATTCGGTAAAACTGAAGTACAGGGAAACCAGCATGGGCCCCGCGGTGAACAGCAGGAAGCCCAGCACCCAAGGCGAAATCAACAGGTAGCCCCAGCGCTCCTCCACACGGGAGACGCGACTGCGGACCTGGCCCCCGGTCGCCACGTTGGTTTTCATGCCGGGGGCATCTGCAGGGAACTGGGCTGAACCCAACGGGACAGGGAGATAGATCGGCGTTTCCCCGTCGGGCCGATATCAGGCGGCTTCTACGGGAGGCATGTCCAGGATTTCCTGGATGGTATCCTGCAGTTTTCCACAGCCTTCCTCGGCGCTCAACTCATTGAGATAGATCCCCTCCAGCAAGGGCGCCGTGGCCTGGATCACCTCTGAGTCCCGGCCATTGTGGGGCGTGGGAAAGGGCTTGACATCCTTCAGGACCTGGAAATGCGGAATGATCAAGGGGTCATTGGCCACCCGGGGATCCTCAAACACGTCATAGCGCAATCCTGGCTCCCCGATACGGCCAATGCCCTCGACTCCCACTTCCTGACTCGAGAGGTACTTGATCCATTGAAACGTTTCATAGGGATGCTCACTGGAGCTCCAGATGGGAAAATTGTTGCAACCGGCAAAGCCGCCGCGCAGACCTGTGGGCCCTTTGGGACCGGGCACCAGCCTGAACGTCAAGTTCTCAGGGGTAATGTCCCCCAGGTACGCGCCTTCCCATACTCCTGACAAGGCGGAAGCCAGCTTGCCCGAGGACCAGAGTTGCTGCTTGGCCGCCGAGTCGGCCATGACCGGCAGCGCCTCCACCTCGTGATACATGTCCTGGATCCACTGCATGCCGGCAATGGCGCCCGGTTCTCCCCAAGTGGCCTGGGACCCGTCATCGTTCAGAGGCCAGCCGCCATGCGCGGATATGAGGGTCAGGTTGGCCTGGTACCAGGCGCCGAACCAGGTGCCCCAGATGTCGCTCTTGCCGTCACCGTCGGTATCCTGGGTCAGTTTTGCGGCGGCGTCACGGAAGTCGTCGTAGGTCCAATCTGCGGTCGGCAGGGCCACGCCCGCGTCAGCGAATATTTCCGGCGCAAAATACAGCCCGGCATGGCCGGCGTGGCCGTTGACCGGCAGGGCGTACAGCTTTCCGCCGATCCGGTTGGAATTGAGGGGGCCCTCGATAAACACTGAAAGATCGTAGCTGTCCAGGTCCACGAAGTCATCGAGCTCCTGCAAGAGCCCCCGAGTCGTGAACTTGCTCATGCCAAAGTGCGAAGCGTGACGGAAGGCATCTCCCGCCGTGCCCCCGGCAATGCGGGCCATGATGGTCTGGTCATAGCCTTGGGGAATCACGTCCACCGTGACATGGATGTCGCCGTTGTCCGCGTTGAAGCGTTCGGCCAACTCTTTGCGATATTCCAGGTCCTGCACGACATTCCGGTCAAACATCAGAACCTCGACTACCGCCTGATCGGCCATGGTCTCGCCCGCGGTGGCTTCGCCGGCAGATGTCGCCGGCGGTGCTGGTGCACAGGCCATCAGGGCCGCGGCCGCACCGGTGCCCGATATGATCCTCAAGAAATTGCGTCGCGACAACATGCTGGTTTTCATGGCACACCGTGTTGTGTTTTCCGTGGAAGAAAGTTCTGCATTATCCCAGAAGCACCTGCATTCCGCGACCAAGGGGATTGGAGTGCGGCAAGACAGTGCAAGCCATTATGGCAAATTACCGTTTAACCGACAAACAGTCTCCCTTGGCAGGGCCATCGCAAAGTCAGCCAGTCCAGTATTGCAAAACAGCCTGGATTTTCCTGTGTACAGTCTGGATTTCGGCCTGATGAGCCCCATGCTCTCACAGGTCTCATCGCCCCCAACAAACGTACAATCAGGACACGAAATGCTGCGCGCTGGTTTTGAATCCGGATTTTGCAATGGCCCTGCCTCACCCTGTCACTACCATGCAGACTGCCGACCTGTCACTTGGGTCAGGAACGCGTCGCAATCGGAAGCCGACACAGGCGGCACGCGCGGAGGGAGCCAGCTCCGTGGCCCGGAGCCAAGGCGGGAGCCACCGTGCCATCCACTCTGTATCCGGAGAGATGCTGCCCCAGTTGAACAGGGAGGCAAGCCCGGAATCCGGCACGAAGCAAATCCACCGCAGCCGGAACGAACTGTTGGCCCCTAAACCCAGCCTCGGGCCCAGCTGGCTCCCCGGCTGCCTGACAATTCAGTGGAGACTGTCGGACAGGCGGACAATCCGTGCCAGTCCCGGTGGCACTGCCAGACTGCTGATCTGCAGTGTCCCCGCGCCGGACGGAGCACGGCAGCGACAGTGGGGACAGAGAAGATCGGGTTGCCTCCCTACACCGTACCCCTCCAACCCGCAGGGGAGAGCATACCGCCGTCGATGGGAGTATCCTCTCCGCCCGGTTCTTTGCCCCGCAGTGAAATTCGGCTCCCACTCCAACCCTGATGGTAGATTGCGCAAAGGGAGCCCAGAGGGTCCCATCCAAGGATCGACAACGGACGTGGGCTACAGTCACCGGGCTGCCAATTTCGTTCTCCAGCCCCTTCCTCCTGCCAGGATACCACGGGCGACCGCGGCCTCTTTCTGTGAATACAGCGGCTCCGGACCCCTCCAGTCAGGAGTGCATATCAGGATCAAAATCCTGGTTCAAGCTGTATTCCGCGCATGTCGCCGATCACAGCGGGTGTCCACCGTTTCCTCCATGCGCGGTAGGCGCAATCCCCGGCAGGGCCGCAGGTGGCAACCGGGTCTGCAGAGCGGCTATATTGGGAAAGGCTTGACCCGGTTCCAGATTGGGTGTCGACCACCGACCATTGTCCCACTGCAGAGCCAGTATCTGACTGTCTGCAGCCAGACGCAGGGCTGTATCGCGAAACTCATGCCCTACCACACAGGGCAGGACCGGTTCGGGCCGCTCTGCGGCCATCAGGCTCTGGGAGAGGCGATGGGTATTTTGCAGGACTTTCTCCACCCGTTCCTGATCCAGTCGGATGGCCGCCTGCACCACTACCAGAAAGGACAAAGTGGGCAAGACCACGCGGGCCAGCAGATCGCAACGCAGATCTGCGTACAGGTCCAAGTGGTCTTGAAGTCCCAAGTCCGTAACGGCCGCCTGCGCCTGCAGATCGTTATACCTGTCCGTGAACAGTTCCACACAGGTTAGGGAACCCGCTTGAAAAAGGCCGCCGTACATGCGACGAAATACTGTGCCCAGGTGATCGCGCAATATCGCTTCCAGCCTGTCCCCGCGCAATGCACCGGTATCCTGCATTACGGCATTCAGGCGGTCGGTGTTCCGGTCTACCTTCCGTTCCACCTGATCGAAGCGGGCATCCGCCTTGTCGAGACGGGCATCCACCTGATCGAAGCGGGTATCCGCCTTATCAAGACGGGCATCCACCTGATCGAAGCGGACATCCACCTGGTCGAGACGGGCATCCACCTGCGCGAAACGCTTGTCCATCTTGTCGAAGCGGGCATCCGCGCGGGCATCCGCCTGGTCGAGACGGGTATCTACCTGCGCGAAACGCTTGTCCATCTTGTCGAAGCGGGCATCCGCACGGGCATCCGCCTGCGCGAAACGCTTGTCCACTGCCGCAAAACCTTTCTCGGTCTGCTCAGCCAATTTGGCCACATTGTCCACCAGATCCTTCAGCACTTCATCCCGTTGGCGGTCCCGGTCAAGATCTCGTGTGTCCATGTCCATAATATCCTGCATTTTCTACCGCAGCTTTTCCATAATACGCGGCGGATGTCTGCAAGGCTACACACTTGTGCATCCTGGACAACCCACCGAGTCATATCCCAGAACTATGGTCGCCAGCCCCTGTAAGGGTACGGCTGCGCCCTAGGCTCACAGTACTGGGAACCACGATCACGAAGCGTAGCCGACCCGGTAAAAGAATCTGTAGATACTGCAGCAACTGCAACCTTTCCCGCGCCGCGGGTTCTCCTGCCGCCTCTATGTGCCGCGATGAACGGACATTGCGTTTCACGCGACACCCTCCTGCGTTTGCCCTCTGCCATTTTACATGCTGCCGGGACCCGGCAGGATGGTTCAGGTGTACGTACCATCGCAAAGTCGGCAAATGCCCGGGAATCTCGCATTACAGGTCAGACTTGGGAGTTCGGAAACAGCGAAAAGCCAGCTAATATCAAATATATGTACCAAACAAAACTGTCAATGACCTGTGTTAGCGGGACAGAATTCCATCGCGCCGCGCCTTTGCGCTGGCCCTGTGTACGCCACCTCGACATTCGAGACAAACACGATGGCAGGTGACGGCAGAGCTGGCAGCTCAGGATCAACAGAGCCAATCTGCAAACGATAAACTGACGCCAGACCGTCTTCTCCTTTGAACTTCAAACCGCGGTTTCGGATTGTGCTGCCAAGCATATCCTACCCTTGTCATTCAAGGCTGGGAACGCGGATTGAACCAGTCAGCATCCAATTCTTCATCATGGGCTGCATGCAAACTGCGGACGCGGACAGTGTCCGCGTCCGCAGTCGTTCTACAACGACACTATGAGGGCCCCTGCGCCCGGAGTCACCCCCAAGGTAGGGCGCAAGAATTCCACCGTTCTCCATCACATCCCCCTGTGCGCCGGGATATCTCCCCAAGGCAAGCACATCCAAATTTATCTGATTTTCGGATGTGTGGAAACGATCCGGAACGGTGTATGGCCTACAGGGCACTCCGAATCCCACCATATGCGGTGTCTTGCCTGTGAGACCTGCGGGATTTCTGTCATCCCCATCCGCCTCTGCCGTATCCAAACGCCCAAGGCCCCCACTCCCCTTGGGTCACTTGCTCCCTAGGCCTGGCCTACCAGTGCCGCAAGCCGGCCGGGGACCGGAAGTGTCGGGACAGGTTGGTACAGCTCTTGTGGTAGCGAAATTGCAATGCACTTGCCCTAAGTACATGGCACGAAATTTTATGGACTATAGGGTATCCCGTCACTTCCGATCAGGATCCGCCATTTCTCCCGAATCATGCTCCATACCCTGCCCTGCACGCTGCTTTCCGTCCGATCGGGCAGGATTTCGTACCTTCACAAAATTTATGCGAAGTGCTTCGGCATGCCCCAGAGCCACCAGCCAACGATTGATCTCGGCATCCAGACTCCTGCCCACGGCATGCCATTCCCGCAGCAAGAGATAGCACAGCATGGTGGTCTCGTTCGGCCACGCGTCCATCAGTCTCCTTCCTGGGAACACCGACCGACTGGCACACCGGGCTTCTCAGGATACCGCCGCTTACAGATCATCCCATCGCATGACCGCCAAGACATAGGACTGGCGGACACACCCCAGCCATCCCACGGCTGATACCCACTCCAGTGTTCCCCCTGCTGCATCCGGTGACCCACCAGATTCAATTCGACGGGTGCAGCATCTCCCTTGGTTATGGGTCCCCGCTGCACGGGCAGGAATTCAGCCAAGGGTCTGCCGCCGCAACCGCCACAAATGCGAACCTCTGTCAATGTTCACATCATGACAGCACAGCAGGGCACCCTTGGCTACGGTTTGTACCAGAGCCTGACCCGCGGCCAGATAATAGGGGACAGGGTCCCCAGGTGCACAGGCTACATGGGGTCCCAGTTCTGCTGTCACTCCGGCGATGCGATGTGCGTGGTCCATCTCCAGTACATGCCCGGCAGACAGCTCGCGGTCGGCCCGACAGTACACATCCACACCGGGGAGACGCCTTGGGGGTGCTCCCGCCGGCCGGCCTTGCATTGTTTTCAATACACTCAGGCCCGTCTCCAGGCCCAGGAGATGAAAAGGCCGCAAGAGAAACAGGTATCGGGCGTCCTGGCTCATGAGATGGCGTTTGCGGGCCAGAAATCCCCAATCGTCCGGGGCCGGGACGCGGACCACGACAAAGACCCCGCCGGCCATGCTGGGCACCAACGGATGAGACAGAAGATTCGCCACTTCCACGACGGGTGTCCGGGTCAAGATGCCGCCATCAGCCTGCGGCCGCAGTATGGAGGGCATCTCGCGGTAATGCATGACCGGGGCGTGCAATCCCGGCCTGTCCCAACCCAGCCCCTTCTCATTGATCACAATCGCCAGTTCAGCGAGGTCCGCCACACCCGCCCTGCGCTGCAGAGGGATGTGCTGACTGCGTTGTCTTGCCATCTCTGCCAACCGGCTTTCATCGGTGATCAAGGCCCAGATGCCTGCGTCCTCGACATCGGCAGGATGGTCCACTTCCCCCGCCTTGCCGGCACACACGACTTCCAGCCCCAGCGTTTCGGCCCAGTCCAGCATGTCCAGAATCTGCCGCGGCTGATCCCCGTCGGCCATGGCGAAGTGCAGTCCCCTTTCGGTGGCCGCTGTTGCCAGTGCTGGCCCCACGGTACAAGCCGTCTCCTTGTTGACCATGACAACATGCTTGCCTCTGTCCAGGGCGGCCAGCCCATGCGCCGCACCGGCCTCAGGGGAACCACTGGCCTCCACAATTACATCCAGGTCCAATGCGGCCAGGAGTTTCCCGTCCGGCACCAGGGGCACCTGCCCATCCCGCATTGCAGCCTGGGCCTGCTGCACCGAGTCGCAGAGCCGGATTTCGCCCGGTCCCGTGCCGCTTCCCTGCCGCCGTTGCAAAATGCCTTCCCCGTCCCGATCGCAGAGAGCCAACAGCCGCAGATCCTGCATGTGCCGTGCCTGCCGCCAGAACGTGCGGCCAAAGTCCCCCAAGCCGATCAGGCCGGTGCGCACCGGATCGGACAGATGACCATCCTGGCTCATGGCTTCCTCCCGGTACACCTTGCTCTGGGTGCTCAATAGGTCCAGGCACGGGGCCGCGGAGCCTCATTCTGAATCACCCGCTGCAGGAGGCGGCCCCGCATTTCCGAAAGCACCGCGGCGTAGGCCGCGTCGCCGACCACATCCCGATAGGGTCCGAATTCGGCTTCCAGATCCCACAGATGCTCGGCCCCGTCCGCTTCGCTGACGTAGCGGAAGCGTGTACTGCGCAAGCTCTTCCATCCGCGCATTTCCATCAGGGCATCGGTTTTGGTGTAGCTTCCCGTACCGGTCCACAGGGGCTGCAAGGACTGCCCCTGGACTTCCGGCGGAATCTGATAACCTGCCAGGTCCAGCAGCGTGGGCACTACGTCCACGCTTTCCACGATGCGGCTCACCCGCTGTCCCGACGAGGCTCCCGGCACACGCACCATCAGCGGCACCCGGCTGACCGGATCCGGACCGGGGTAGCCCTTGCCCCATTTGCCGTGTTCCCCCAGCCATTCGCCATGGTCCGAGGTAAAGATCACAATCGTTTCGTCCGCCAGCTCCAGATCTTCCAGCGCCTGCAGAATACGGCCCACATAATGATCCACTTCGGAAATCATGGCGTAATAACCATGCCGGGCCGTGCGCAGTTGCGCTTCCCCGAACTCGGGCCCCGCCGCGAACTCGGGCGGAAACTCCGGCACCGACAGTACCTCCCGGGTATACAGATCCAGGAAGCGCTGGGGAGCGACCCACGGGGAATGCGGACTGTAAAAGCCGGCAATGCACAGAAACGGCTGGGCCGAAGCCGCCTGGGCCCGTTCCAGGTAGGTAATGGTTTGCTCGGCCACAAAGGCCGAGAAACTTACCTCGTCCGTACCCGCGAAGGGCACTGTTTCCAACGATGTATTGCGATCCCAGGCAGTGGGGTGGGGCACCGGATCCGGCCAGCCCATCACCCTGTTCCACACGATCCGAGTCGGGGGCAGGCCTACGCTGATATGGGGCAGCTGGGTCGGATCCTTCCGTTGCACCCAGGCCCGATAGGCATCCTCGTAGCTGCCCGGCTCATCCGCCACCTCCAGATGGTCAAATCCGTAACGCGGATGGACTTGCCGGTGATCCCGGTTGGCATGCGGCAGAAAGTGCAATTTGCCGATATTGGCGCTGGTGTACCCGGCGGTGCCCAGGATTTGCGGCAGGGTCTGGGTCTCCGGCGGCACGGGCACTCCCATATGGGTGATGCCCAGGGTGCCGGGATACTGGCCGGTCAGGAAACTGATGCGGCTGGGCATGCAGACCGGGTTCTGCACAAAGCAGTGATCAAAATTGCAGCTTTGGGCCGCGAGGGCGTCCAGGTGGGGGGTCACGATATCCGGGTTGCCGTTGGCGTGCACACCGTCCCAACGCTGCTGATCGGTATACAGAATCAGGATGTTCGGTCGCCGCATGGCCGCCTCCTCCACAATATGGGCTTCGTCCCGGAATTCTAAGGGATGGCCGGCTCCTGCACGGATTTCCGGCTGCCGGCCGGCAGCTGGCGGTCCCGTCCATCGCCCTCGGACCTGCCGTAGGCCACAGACATTCTCTGCACCGCAGGACGCGACCTATATATAATGACTGGCACCCATACCATCGCAACCGGCCCTTGAGCCGGGGCTGCATCCCGGTTGGCTGACGTTTTTGCATGTCCACATCACTTTCCGACGCAGGCACTCGCAACGCCTTCAAAGGCATCGAGGTAGAGCCGCATGCGCTGCCCGCCGATCCCGAAGTCTTCCGGCGGGCCCTGCGACAGGCCCTGGCAGACTGGACGGCCGAAGGTCTCTGGCTGGTCTGGATCAAGATCGCCCGGTCCCAGGCCACCCACATCCCCGTCGCGGTCAAACAGGGCTTCCGGTTTCATCATTCCCAACCGGAATACGTGCTCCTGACCCGCCCCCTGGTGGACAATCCTCTCATTCCTCCCTATGCCACGCACTACATCGGCGTAGGCGGCGTGGTCGTGGACGACCATGACCACCTGCTGGTGGTCAGTGAAACCTACCGGCAAGATCTGAGCCGACCGTTCTGGAAACTGCCGGGGGGCCTCTTGGACCCCGGCGAGCATCTGGTCCAGGGTGTCCAGCGCGAAGTCCGGGAAGAGACCGCCATTGAAACCGAATTTGAGCATCTGGTAGGCATGTGGCACGGCCACCAGTTCTTCTTCGGGAAATCCGGCATTTATGTCGTGTTGCGGCTGCGGCCGCTCACGCGGGCCATCACCAAAGACGACCGCGAGATTGAAGAGTGCCGTTGGATGCCCCTGACGGAATACATGGTCGATCCCGATGTGAGCGATTTCAATCGGGCCATCGTCAAGGCGGGCATCCAGGCACCTGCCTTGCAGGTCACGGCCATGAACGGCTATCCGCGTCCGGAACAGCACGAATTCTTTTTCCCGCCTACCTATACGCATGCGGAGAGTTCCGGCCGACCATGAGGTTGCAGGGGGACCGCAATCGGTTCAAGGGGCTCGAACTGGATCCGGACCGGCTGCCGGACGCGGCCGCGTTCGCCCTGCTCCTGCCCCAGGAGATCGAGACGTGGCGGCAGGCCGGTCTGCACCTGATCTGGCTGCAGGTGCCTCTGGCCCATGCTGACCTCATCCCCGTGGCGGTCGCGCAGGGATTCGAGTTTCATCACAGTGCCCCGGAGTACCTGATGCTCACCCTGTCCGTGGAACCGGAGACCTACATCCCCCATTTTGCCACCCACTACATCGGGGCCGGCGGAGCCGTCATCGATGCAGAAGACAATCTGTTGGTGGTCAGTGAACGACACCGGCGCGACAAGAGTCGGCCGTACTGGAAATTGCCGGGTGGCGCATTGCACCCGGGCGAGCATCTGGTGGCCGCGGTAGTGCGCGAAGTCCGGGAAGAGACCGGCATTGAAGCGAAATTCGATCATTTGGCCGCCTTTCGCCATTGGCATGGCTACCGCTTTGGCAAATCGGACATCTACATGGTCTGTCGCCTCCATCCCAAAACGCGCGCCATCGCCAAATGCGATCTGGAAATCGAGCATTGTCGCTGGATGCCACTGGACGAGTTTCTGCACAGTCCCGATGTGGGAGATTTCAATCGGGCCATTGTCAAAGCCGCGGCCGCCGCACAGCATCTGGTACTGCGCGAACTGCCCGGCTGGTCGCAGCCTGATCGGAACGAATCCTTCTTTCATCCCGGCTGCGACCTCCAGGCCGGTGCCTGAAAGCAGTGCCGCAATCCCAGGCCGGTGTTGCACTGCACTGTGCCGCGGAGAGTGGGCATGGGACAATTTTCTTCCGACCCTGTACCGCCCGATTTCTGGCCTACCGCATTTCATTGGCAGCACTGTCTTGCGGTCATCAATGCCCCCGATATCCAGTTCATGCTGTTCTGCTGGAACAGTCTGAAAATCGCGCTCATCGTCACCGCGGTGCAGCAGGTCACCTGTTCCATGGCCGGATATGCTTTCGGGCGATTGCGCTTTCGCGGGCGCGACTTTCTGTGCGGCCTCTTTCGGGCGTCCCTGATGATCCCGGCGACCATGACACTGGTGCTCTCTTGCAGCGTGATCCGCGAACGGGGCCTGGTAGACACTCATGGGCACTCATCTTGCCCGGCATGACCAGCGCGTTCGGCGTTTTCCTGTTGCACCAGCATTGCAAGTCGTTGCCCGAGGAACTGAGCGATGTCGCCAAAATGGATGGGGTCAGCTACGTTCGCGTGTATCTGCAGATCCTGCTGCCCCTGACCGGACCGCCCCTGTCCGCCTTGGACATCTTCACCTTGCTCGCGTCATGGAACAATTTCGTGGGACCTCTGTTGTTTTTGCGCGCCTGGGACAAGTTCACGTTCCCTATTGCCATCGCCACCATTCGGGGCTATATGGGATTGGGCAGCCGGTCGGAAGTGCAGGCAGGTATCATGCTTTCGATTTTCCCCATCCGGATGATCTTGCGGCTGGCGCAGCGGTGGATTGTGCAGGGCGCGGCCATTACCGGCATGAAAAAGGATGATGCTCTCGCACGGCATCACCACGCATACCGATCTGCAGCAGATCGGGCAGACCCTGTGGAGCAACCTGCCCCAAGTGCTCGGCGAGGCACTGTTCTTCAACCTGGCCTGCTATGGCACTCCTTCCGCCAATATTGGCACCGGAGTACCCTGCTGAGCCTGCTGGTGGCAGCACAGCAGGATATCCCCGGTCCCCTGCCAGGGCTATGCCCCGGAATGTCTCCGCGCTCTGCGTACATATCAGAAACCCACAGGACACTTTCATGGAGCCTTTTGTATATCGCAAAGAAAAGACCAACCAGATCAGTTTTCCCCTGGGCGGTATAGGGACAGGCTGCATCGGTCTGGCAGGCAACGGCCGCCTGATCGACTGGGAGATCTTCAACCGACCCAACAAGGGCAGTGTCAACGGCTTCTCCCACTTCGCCATCCGGGCCGAACAGGCGGGCTCAGTGACCGAGGCCCGCATTCTTCACGGGCCCCTCCTGCCCCCCTATCAGGGGGAATTGCATGCCCCCAGGTTCAGTACCTCTGGCTGGGGCCCGCGCCGCGAATTTCTCACTGGTCTGCCGCACTTTGCCGAGGTCGATTTCCGGGGGGAATTTCCCTTGGCCACCCTGTTGTTCCAAGATGACACTTTCCCGGGGCAAGTGCAACTGACGGCCTTCAACCCCTTCATCCCGACCAACACTGCGGACTCAAGCCTCCCGGTTGCGTTCCTTGAGTTACGGGTGACCAATACGACCGCCCAGCCCCACTCCTATACGCTGGTCGGCGTCCTCACCAATCCCTTGCCGTCTCCCCACCGCAACCGCGTGGAGACACACCCCTGGGGCACGGCCCTGCACCTCGCGGGGGACGGCTTGTCGCCCGAAGATGTGGCTTTTGGCGACATGACCTTGGCTACCGATGCGGAATGGGCGGACGATGTGGCAGTGAGCTGGCAACAGTACTGGTTCCGAGGCCATTGGTTCGACAACCTGGAAGTCTACTGGCACGATCTGAATGCCCCGGGCCCGTTCCTGAACCGGGTGTACGACTCCCCCGCACAGGACAGCGCAGCCCAGGACACCGGTCTGCTCGCCGTCCATGTTCCGGTAGCTCCCGGGGAAAGTCGCAGCATACGGTTCGCCCTCAGCTGGAGCTTCCCCCGCTGCGAGCATTACTGGCACCAGGGTCCGGAAAAGGCCACCTGGAGAAACCACTATGCCCTCTGTTGGGCCAATTCCGCGGCGACGGCGCAATATGCCCTGACACAGTGGGATCGCCTCTATGCCGAGACTGTGCGCTTCAAGGAAGCGCTTTTTACGTCGACCCTGCCGCATGCAGTCCTGGACGCCGTATCGGCCAACATCTCCATCCTGAAATCGCCTACGGTCTTGCGCCTGGAGGACGGCACGCTGTATGGCTGGGAGGGCCTGCATCCGGAGGAAGGTTGCTGCGAAGGCAGCTGCACCCATGTATGGAACTACCAGCAGGCTCTCCCTTTTCTGTTCCCTGAGCTGGAACGGTCCATGCGCACGGCCGACTACCGCTACAACCTGCGCGCCGATGGCAGCATGCCGTTTCGGATCCAGCTGCCGCTGGGGACCGCGCCCTGGTCATTCCGTCCCTGCTGCGACGGTCAATTGGGCGGTGTGATGAAAACCTACCGGGACTGGAAAATCTGCGGCGACGATGAGTGGCTGCGCTCCCTCTGGCCCGCCGTCAAGCAGTCACTGGAATACGCCTGGAGTCCAGACAACCTCGACCGTTGGGATCCAGAGTGCTCCGGCGTGCTCACCGGACGCCAGCACCATACGCTGGACATGGAGCTCTTTGGCCCCAATGCGTGGCTGACCGGCTTCTATCTGGGCGCGCTCAAGGCTGCCGCCGAGATGGCAGCCCATCTGGGGGAACCGGAAAATGCCGCCACCTACCGGGCGATCTTCGAACGCGGCAAGGCATGGGTGGACGCGCATCTCTTCAACGGCGAATATTACATCCAGCACATCGATCTGGCCGACCGGAGCCTGGTGGAAGCCTACGGTGATCAGGACGATACCCTCCGGGGCGGTACGGCCGCGGAAACCTACTGGAACCGCGAGCATAACGAGATCAAGTACCAGATTGGGGCCGGCAGCAGCATTGATCAGGTGCTGGCGCAGTGGCATGCCTCCCTGTACGGTCTGGGCGATCTGCTGGATCCACAGCAGGTCACCCAAGCCTGTGCCGCCATCTACCGGCACAACTTCATTCCCGACATGAGCAAGGTCTGCAATCCATGCCGCATCTATTCTCTCAACGACGAAGGCGGACTGATCATCTGTGCCTGGCCCGAGGGAGTGCGGAAGCCGCTCATTCCCGCCCCTTATTCCCAGGAAACCATGAACGGCTTCGAATACGCCGCGGCCAGCCATATGATCATGGTGGGGCTGGTGGAGGAAGGCGTGCGCTGCGTCGCAGCCATTCGGCATCGCTATGACGGTGCACGGCGCAACCCATGGAACGAGTTTGAATGCGGCAACAATTATGCCCGGAGCATGGCGTCCTATGCACTGCTCCATGCCTTCTCCGGTTTCCAGTTCGACATGGTGACGTGTTCCGTGGGCTTCCAACCGGTGCAGAGCCCACGGGAAAATTTTCGCTGCTTCTGGGCCCTGCATACGGGGTGGGGGCAGTTCCAGATGGACGCCGCAGGCTGCCAACTGCAGGTGCTCTACGGCGTGCTGCCGCTGCAGCAGCTCCGGCTGCCTGACCTCACGGCTGTTGCCATCAAAGGTGTGGCCCTGGACGGTGCACCCTTGGCTTTCACAAGAAAGGGCGGCGATCTCAACCTGGATACCAGGCGCGAAATCAAGGCAGGACAGACTCTCCAGGTGACCCGCGGCTGATTGAGCACAGCCAAGAGTCTGCGCTGTCGCCACAAGGACATGCCGCGATTATGCGGAGCCACGCGGAAGGGAGCATGCATGCCCACGCTTGACAAATGCCTTGACCGGCGTCATCCGGAACAGCGCGGGATTGGTTGTCGGCCCTGCAGAATCAAGGGGGCACCGGATCGCTTCAACCTGTGCCGCGCAGGTGGCGGGTCCGGACCCTGGACCCTCTCAATGCCCAGGTGCATACACAGCCCAACAAGCGCCGCACACGTCATCCTGTGCCGCGCCTAACACCTGTTGACAACATGCCGGAATCGGTCGTACGCAGGCCGACCAAACCCATACTGTGGTACTGGAGGGTCGCAAAGTGCAGGCCCTGACCCACACAGCCAGGGGCACAGCAGACAAGCCTGGTCACTACGTCAGAGCCAAGGGGCGGGTTTGCACCGCAGTATCCTGGCCAGTGATGGGGTCTTGCCGGAACAATGGCTGGCCTGCAAGTGCCGGCACCTGCTCACCAGCCAGACCTGCTGCCGCTGTAGCCATAGGGATGCGGCCAACCGGCGCACCCCAAGCCCTCCTGGTGTATACGGCATGCAGCTTGCACAGTAACGCCGCCTCCAACCCGGCAGGCCACCGGCGCTCTGGGGCTCATGGGACGGGACGCCACTGCCACTGCACGGCGAGAGGCGTTTCCGGCAGGGCCCTCCAGGCCGCGTGAACCCGGATACTTGAGGCCCCGGACTCAAGCATATTAAGTCCCATTGCTCAGCGGGCGGAGTCTCCCCTGCATTGTCCGCAAGCACATGCGGATACGCTCCCCGGATCAGTAAAGGGGATATTCACAGTGCCGCCTCCCGCGCCCGCACCGGGTTCCTGGCACTGCCAGGAACCCGGACATCAAGACGCAGGGTCCGGATCGGACCGCAAACCGATCCGGCCGTCTTGCACCGGGTCTATTCCGCAATCACCCCGGCATTCTGCGTCGCTGGTCCCGCAATGGAAAGCAATTCCATGCCCTCCTGCCGTTGCCGATATCCCTGCACCATCAGATTGGGCCGGCCCACGCTCTGCCCCGCCAGCTGCATATTCTCCGGATCCCGGTACCCAATCCGCACCAGCCGACGCGGTTGTCGGGTCTGATTGATATAGGACCCGTGCACGGTATTGATGCAGAACAGCACAACATCGCCGGCCTTGGCAGGCACGGCGATCGTGTCTGCCAGGTGATATTCGTCCGTGGGCAGGTGGGGGGTACAGCCTGTGCCGTCCTCCAGCTCCGTGATGTGCTCCAGGTATCCGTTCTTGTGCGATCCGGCCAGAAATCGGATTTCGCCGTTCGCGTGGCAGGTGTCGTCCAGGTGCACCAGCGTATCGATGAAACGACCGTTTGCGTGCCGATAGAAGGGATTGTCCTGGTGCATGGGGAAGGGATGGCCCGTTTGCGGCGGCTTGATGTGCATGGTGGAATGATGCAGTTCCACATTGGGACCGATCAGATCGGCAATCGCCGCCGTCAGGGTGGGATTCGTGACGGCCCGCATCCAGGCATCGGAGTAGTAATGCAGGTCGTGCATGGCCGTCAGACGCGACTTCTGCTCGGTTTCCGGATCCATGTAAGCCTTGCGCCACGGACCGGTCCAGCCGGGACTGGTAAAGGCCCAGTCCTCCACCAGGCGGTCCATCTCATCGGACAGTTCGGCGGTCTCGGCCGGCGTAAAAACCGCCGGGATATGAAGATAGCCGTTCTCATGATAAAAGTCTTTTTGCGCTTGGGAAAGCACGGATTCTCTCCTTTAAGGTAAAGCAAGGCGACAGGGACAAGCGGATCGTATCACAGCCCCGGCAGCGCCGGGCCGGTTCAGTCGGGCAGCTCCAGCCAGGGTGTGTCGCTGGAGGCGCGGGGCAGCTCTTCGCCACCATACAGTTTCACGGTGCCCGCCTCTATCCAGCCGTACTGCCTCTCTTCAAGCAGCAGGGCATTGGTATAGACGGCCAGCCACAGTCCGTCTGCGGAGCGGGCCAGGGCCGTCACGTATTCCCCTTCCGGCACCGTGGCGATGACGGCCCCCCGGGGGGTCTCCTGCAGTGCAGTGTCCTGGAGCGGCACGGCGAGGGCTTCAATAAAGAACTGCGCGACCAAAGGTGACTCGGCGAGGTCCAGACCCGGTGTGGGGTCCGGGTCCGGTGGGGGCGGTGGTGCTGTGGTCTCCACGGTGGCCTCCGGCAGCTGCTCCACCGTCCTGTCCAGATCCACGTACGGGACAAACACCCAGCCCCTTTCGCTCCCGACTTCCCGCGCCACATACAGCCAGGTACCGTCAGCATTGCGACCATAGACATACAGGCGGGAATTCAGATCCAGTTCCGCCAGCACCGCCCCGGTGCCGGTATCGGGGGCACTCCGGAAACGCAGCCCCGCCGCGTTGACGGTCCCTTCTGTCACCGGCAGCGATATCCGGCTCTCTCCGCGGTCGGGCGATTGCTCTTCCGCGACCGGCACCGGCGTAGGCGTCAAGGTGGGACCCGGCTGGATGGGTATCGGCGTGGGAAATACCACCGTTGGCTGGTCTGGCACCACCACAGGCGGCAACGCGGTCGGTTCCGCCCCGCCCGGTCCGCCCCCGCAGGCTGTGACGGTCAGGACGACCAGACACCCCAGGGCCCCCACAGTGCCCAGCTGTGATTTGCAAGCCGCCCAGACTCCCAATTGGCCTTTCATGGGCATTGGCCAGACTTACTGGTACCGCAAGGCATCAATCGGCTTGAGGCGACTGGCCCGCAGGGCCGGATAGAAGCCAAACAGCAGGCCTACAACGGCGCAAAAACCCACCCCCAGGACCACGGCATAGACTCCCACCTGGACCGAAAGACCGACACCGGCATTGTTCAGGCCGATGACCGCCAGCGCGGCCAGTCCCACGCCCACCAAGCCGCCCAGCAGCGAAATGGAGAGGGCTTCCACGATGAACTGCGACAGGATCGTGCCGGGACGGGCCCCGATCGCCTTGCGCAGTCCAATTTCCCGGGTCCGTTCCGTGACGCTGACCAGCATGATGTTCATGATGCCCACGCCACCCACCAGCAGACTGATGGCCGACACCAGACCCAGGAAAATGGTCAGGGCACTGGTGACGTTCCGGAAAATGTTCAGAAAGTCCGACATGCTGAGCACCGAAAAGTCATCTTCTTCAAAATACTTGATCCGATGCGTTTCCCGCAGCAGCTCCTCAATCTGAATCTGTGCCGTCCGCATGTTTGCTTCGTTGTTAATCTTGACCACGATCACATCGGCCTTGTACTGGCCGGAAACCGTCTTGTTGCGAATCATGCGGTCCTGCAAGGTCGTAAAGGGAACGAAGACACTGTCGTTGAAATCGCCGAACATGCCGGCGCTCATCTCTTCCATGACACCAATCACGACAAAGGCCTGGTTGTCCAGCTTGATGGTGGAGCCGATGGGATATTCCCCGGCCTCCCACAGGCGCGCGAACGTGCCCTGGCCAACCAGGGCCACGCGGGCCCGATTGTCAATGTCCGCCTGGGAGATGTAGTTGCCTTCCGTCTGTTCCCAGCCCCGCACGACCTTGTGGTTGGGCCATATGCCCATCAGATCCACGCGCAGGCTCTTGGAGCCCCGCGTGGCATACACCGCGGTAAAGGCCTCAGACACGACATCCTCCACATTGTCCACCAGGAACGGATCGTTGATCAGGCGGGCATCGGCTACGGTCAGATTGCCCCCCGTGCCGCCCTCGGCCAGCTGGCCCGGCAGGATAAACAGCACGTTGGTACCGGACATCGTGAACAGTTCCACCACATACCGTTCCACCCCGCGGCCCGCGGACACCAGCAGCACCACCGCGAAAACCCCAATCGTGATGCCCAGCATGGTGAGCAGAGTCCGCACCTTGTTGATGGCCAAAGCCCGCAAGGCGATCCGGATAGAGGAAATCAACAGCATGACGGCTAGACGACTGGCTCGGGCTCGGCCGGAACCTCCGGGGGGGGCGGTGCGTTGACCGCCCGCGATGGCGTTTCTTCAATGCGTTCAATCAGGCCGTCGCGCAGATGCACAGTACGGCGGGTGTGTTCCGTCGTCTCCAGATCGTGGGTGACGAAAATGACCGTCAGCTTCTGCTCCTGATTCAGACGCACAAAGAGTTTCATGATTTCCATGCTGGTCCTGGTGTCCAGATTGCCGGTGGGTTCATCCGCCAAAATGATGGCAGGATCATTGACCAGGGAACGGGCGATCGCCACCCGCTGTTGCTGTCCTCCCGAAAGCTCGTTGGGCTTGTGATGCATCCGGTCCGCCAGGTCCACCAGCTCCAGCGCATGACGGGCCCTTTCGCGCCGCTGCCGCTGCCCTACACCGGCATAGATCAGCGGCAGCTCCACATTGGCCAGGGCATCGGTGCGGGGCAGCAGATTGAAGGACTGAAAGACGAAGCCGATCTGGCGACAGCGCACATTGGCCAGCCGCCTTTCCCCCATGCGGCTCACGTCCTCGCCATTCAGGAAGTAGGAGCCGGCCGTGGGCACATCCAGGCAGCCGATGATGTTCATGAGCGTGGATTTGCCGCTGCCGCTGGGGCCCATAATGGACATGAAGTTGCCCTTGTGGATTTGCAAATCCACGCCACGCAGCGCCCTGACCGTAATTTCGCCCAGCCTGAATTCCTTGGTGATGCCCCGAATATCCACCAAGGCATTCCCGGGCGCCGCCGCGGCGCCGTTGACGGACCGCCGGGAGTCTGAGGTCACGAGAGAATTGCTCATGCGGGCAGGCCTAGCCCCCAAAGATGGCCGACATCAGCTCGCGCTCCCGGTCCACATTCAACAGCGCCACCTGATCCGTGTCGGTCAGACCGGCCAGAATCTGACTCTCCCGCTCATTGCGCAACCCGATCTTGATTTCGGCCAGCACCGGTTCCGCATTGAGCACCTTGAAGACAAAATACTTGTTCTTGTCCCGTTCAAAGCGCACATAGCGGTTGGGAATGAGCAGCACATTGTCCACTTGCGCCGTGGTAATGATGGCCGTGGCGCTCATGCCTTCCCGCAACGGGGCCTCGGTCGGATCCGGCACGATTTCCACCTCATAGGCAATGGTGGAGCCCACGGAATTGGCGGTGGGGGAAATTGTCGTGACCTTGCCCGTCAGCGTCTCGTCCGGCAACGCGTCCATAATCAGACTCACGTTTTGGCCCACCTGTACCTGGCGCACGTCGATCTCGTCCACCTGCACGGTCATGTGATAGCTCTGCAGATCCGCCAGCACCATGGCCGTGGCGTTGCCCGAGAAGAGCTCTCCCACCCGCACATTCACGGAGCTGATCACCCCGTCCCGCGGGGCCATCAGCTGGGCGTTTTCAATGTTCAGCAGGGCCAATTCGTACGAAATGCGGGCCTTCTCCAATTCGGAGCGGGCAATGTCGATGTCTTCCACATCGGGCCCCTCCTGCAGATCCGTCAGCTGATTCTGGTAGTCGATGAGGTTGGCGTTGGCCTGACGCAGGGTTTCCTCGCCCTGGGCAATCTGATGTTGGGCCGCCGCAATTTCCGCCGGGGTGGGTGGATCCAGCGCGGAGGCAAGACGGGACTGCGCCGCGCTGGAAGCATTGATGGCCTGCGCCAGACGGGCTTCGGCCGCGTCCAGTTCATCCTCATCCACCCGCCCGAAATCGGAGTCGACCTGCTCCAGGTTGGCGCGGGCCTCGTCCACGACACTCTGGGCCTGCGCGTACTCCGCCTCCAGCGTAGCCCGGTCCGAGGCCGAAATCCCTCTGAGCATCTCGTCGTATTCCACTTGCCGGGCGTTGAGGTTGGCCTGGGCGGCAGCAATCGAGGCCTGGGCTACGCTGATGCGGGCCCGGGCCAGATTGATTTCGCCCGCTTCTGCCGGCTCCAGCAGCTTGTTGAGCTGCGCCTGGGCAATCTTCTGGGTCACCAGCGCCTCATCCCGGGACAGAAGGTAGGCATTCACGTCCAGTTCGGCCAACAGCTGGCCCTGGCGTACGGACTGGCCTTCGGTGACGAGCACCTGGGTGACCCGTCCCGCGGTGTCGAAAGACAGGGAAATTTCCGCCTCGGGCTCGATGTTGCCCGTCGCACTCACGGTGCTGGCTATGGTCCCCCGAGCCAGAGAGATGGATTCAAACGCCGGTGCCTCGCCTTCCGGATTGCCTTCCGGCAGCACCTCTTCCAGTACCGGCAGTGACACGACACCTTGCATTTGCAGCGCCACCAGAGCCCCGCCTGCCACCACCAGCACCACCACGACAATTGCGATTACTCTTCCCATAGTCCATCCCTGCACACCGGTACCCAAGAGCCGGTGCCCCTGTTTTATTTCCCAGCCCGCAACATATCCTCACCCAAAGGGCCACTGGCGACCGCAGTGGTCGGCAGCGGATCCGGACTGGAGACGTACCGCGCGTCAAGTTTCACAGGATACACAAAGGACAGGACGATACATGTGAAATCCATACAGAAAAGATGCCAACGCGGGCCGGGCCGGGCGCTCCTGAGGCGTGTGCTGCCCGATACTGCCTAGGTCCTGACTTCAAAACCGGCCAGATTCTCCAGTGCCTTGACCAGATTGTGATTGCCCTCCGCAGCCAGTCCCCGGGCTTCCAGGGTCCTGTACAGGTGGAAAACCTGTGCCGTGACGGGCAAGGGCACACCCATTTCGTCGGCGGCCGCCAGGACCAGGCGCAAGTCCTTTTGCTGCAACGCCGTGGTAAAGCCCGGAGTCCAGTCCCGGGCCATGATCTGCGGGGCCCGATTGGTAAACATCCAGCTGCCCGCTGCCCCCTGGCTGATGGCATCGAAGGTCTTCTGCAAATCCACACCGCCGGCCTGTGCAAAGAGCAACGCCTCGCACATGGCCACGCAATTGCCCACCACCAGGATTTGATTGACCAGCTTCACGGTCTGACCGGCCCCCTGCCCCCCTACATGGGTGATCGTGGTGCCCATGGCCTCAAGGTACGGCCGCGCCCGCTCGAATTGCGCCGCGTCTCCGCCCACCATGATGCTGAGAGTGCCTTTGGCAGCCCCTTCGCTGCCGCCACTGATGGGTGCATCCAGCATGTAGGCTCCGTGCTGTGCCAGCTGGGCGGCGATATCCAGGGTCACTTGGGGACTGATGGTACTGCAGTCCACGACCAGGGAGCCGGTCTGCACCCCGTCACGGATGCCCTCGGGGCCCAACACGACCGCTTCCACGTCCGGCGTATCGCTTACGCACACGATGACGACGGGACAGGTTTCGGCCACAGCCCGGGGCGAGTCCCCGGGTGTCGCGCCCTGGGCCACCAAGTCGTCCATGCGGGCCGCCGTGCGGTTCCAGACCTGCACCGCAAATCCCTTCCGCAGCAGGTTCGCGGCCATGCCGCGGCCCATAATGCCTAATCCTACAAAGCCAACTTTCTCCGTCATGGGACCGTTCCTTTTGTGTCCAAGGGACTCCTGCCACCGGCGCGCACAACCTCACTGACGTCGGCAGGGAAATAGGGGTTATGCAGGGACAGCGCCGACAGCGCCTGCCGCGCCGCGGTCAGAAGGGCAGAGACTGTTCCTCTGTCTCCAAGGCCTGTACATCCTCCGTTTCGTCGTCGTCCGACTCTGCGTGCTCCAGGATGAACTGGCCTTCCAGGGCATCGTCTTCTGCCACTACCGGACGGAAATCCACCTGAATGGCATCCCCGTCCTGAAATTCGTCGCGCAGCAGCGCATCGCTCAAGGTGTCCTGCAGCTGCTCCTGAATGACCCGCCGCAACGGCCGCACGCCATACTCCCGGCTGTAGCCCCGCTCGGCCAGCTCGTCGCTGGCGGCTTCGGTCAGCGTCAGGGTCATGTCCCGTTCCGCCAGCTGGGACCGCAGCGTCTGCAGCTCCAGTTCCACGATCTCCTTGATTTCCGACCGGGTCACATTGCGGAAGACCTGACAACCATCCAGCCGGTTAATGAATTCGGGCCGGAACACGCGCTTGACCTGTTCCATGACCTGGGCCTTCATGGTGCGATACTGCTGCTCCACATGGTCCCTGTCTTCGGAATTCCGGTCAAAACCCAGACGCCGGCCGCCGGTGATCAGGTCGGCCGCGACGTTGCCGGTCATCACGATCACGGCATTGCGGAACGTGACGTTGCGGCCCTTGGAATCGGTCAGGGTACCGTCTTCCATGATCTGCAGCAGCAGATTGAAGACATCGTAGTGTGCCTTCTCGATCTCGTCCAGCAGCACCACGCTGAAGGGACGGCGGCGAATGGCCTCCGTCAACTGTCCCCCCTCGCCATAACCCACATAACCGGGCGGCGAACCAATCAGGCGGCTGGCCGTGAACCGGTCCATGTATTCGCTCATATCCAGGCGAATCAGACTGTCCTGGCTGCCGAACAGGTATTCCGCCAGTTTCTGGGCCAGATAGGTCTTGCCCACCCCGGTCGGGCCCAACAGCAGAAAGCTGCCGATCGGCCGTTTGGGATCCTTGAGCCCGGTGCGCGCCCGGCGAATGGCCTTGCAGATAAAGGCGATGGGGTCGTCCTGGCCCACGATCTGGGACTTGAGATAGGTCTCCATGCCCAGCAGCCGCTCCTTTTCCTCGCCGGCAATGCGGTTGACCGGAATGCCGGTCGTCATGGCCACGATTTCCTCGATATCCGCCGAAGTGACCTGCGGCAGATTGGAAACCTCGTTGCGGTTGGCCCGCACTTGGGCCAGCTGGTTTTCCAGTTCCGTCTGGCGCAACTGCAGATCATAGGCATCCTCATGCCGGCGTTCGGCCCGGGCAGCTTCATGCTGCCGGCGGACTTCCTTGAGGCTTTTGTACGTTTCCTGCAGCGAACGGGAGGAGGACTTGTACATGCGCACGCGGCTGCCGGCCTCGTCAATCAGATCGATGGCCTTGTCCGGCAGGAACCGGTCGTGCACATAGCGCACGGCCAGTTGCGCTGCCGTCTGGACAGCTTCATCCGTAATGACCAGCCGATGATGATCCTCGTACCGGTTTTTCAGGCCCTGCAGAATCGCAATGGTCTCTTCCAGGGTGGGTTCCTCCACCCGCACGGGCTGGAAGCGCCGATCCAGGGCGGCATCCTCCTCGATGTACTGCTTGTACTCGTCATAGGTGGTAGCCCCGACCACCTGCAGCTGGCCGCGGGCCAAGGCCGGCTTGAGAATGTTGGCGGCATCCATGCTGCCCCCCGCCGATCCGGCCCCCACCAGCATGTGCACTTCATCGATAAAGAGGATGGCCTTGGTGCGCGACAGCTCCGCGATGACCTTCTTGAGCCGATCCTCAAACTGGCCACGGTACATGGTGCCGGCCACCAGACTCCCCACGTCCAGCATGATGACCCGCTGGTCCAGCAGATTCTCGGGGACATTGCCTTCCGTAATGCGCTGGGCCAGCCCTTCGACGATGGCGGTCTTGCCCACACCCGGTTCCCCGATCAGGGCCGGATTGTTCTTGGTGCGCCGATTCAGAATCTGGATGACCCGCTCGATCTCGTTGTGGCGGCCCACCACCGGGTCCAATTTGCCCTGGCTGGCCGCCTCGGTCAGATCAATCCCCAACTGATCCGTAACCGGAGTCTTGCTGTCGCCGGATTTGGTCCGGCTGGAGTGACGCGTCGGCTGGGCCAGGATGATCCGGGTTTCCTTGTGCAGGTCCTCGATTTTGACCCCCAGATCCACCAGCACCCGCACCGCCACGCTGTCCGCTTCGTTCAACAGGCCCAACATCAGATGGGCCACGCGAATCTTGTTGTGTTTCAGCTTCTTGGCCTGCGCAAACGCCTCTTCAATCACTTTCCGCAGACGGGGTGCCAGTTTCGGCTTGGTGGTGGGGGGTCGTTCGCCCCGCCCGACCTTGTGTTCCACGGCAGCGATGACATGCTTGGGTTCGATCCCCATTTTGCGCAGTACCAGTACCGCCGAGCCCTTTTCCACTCTTACCAGGCCCAGCAAGAAGTGCTCCGTACCGACATAGGCATGGTTGAGACGCTTGGCTTCGCCGTGAGCCAAGGACATGACCTTGCGCGCGTTCTGAGTGAAGGCTTTGAATGGATCTCGTTCGGGCATCTCTTGCATCCTACTCACTAGAGGCGCACCAGATCGGAGCTCAACCGGTAGCTGCCTTCCGTTCTCCAGCCTGCAGACAGACGCTTGCAGGCTCCTAGGTGAGTGACCGGGGACTGAGGAACCTCTTGGGGCGAAAACCCGGGAGATTCAGCCCATTTACACCCCCACTAGAGATACTTGCATTGTACGAACAGGGAGAATCTTTGTCAACCGCCTTTGAACTGTCCGGACCTACAGGGCCTCCCGCCGGGGAGCCGCGGGGGCCGGAAACTTGCGGACCGGACCGCGCGGTCGGAACAGGTCACAGGAGCAAGCTGGTGGCAGAGCCGGGGATCCCGGTACCAGGCGGCCTTTTCGGGTTGGCATCGCTTCAGGCCGCGGGCGGGCAGGACAGGCTTTCCACCGGTTTGGGGGCGTGCAGTTGCCAGGTGCCACCCTGCCCATCGTAGCCCGGCGCAGTGTCGTAATGGCCCGCCCGGACAGCCAGAATAGCCTGCGCGATCGCCGTGTTCGTGCTCTGCAGCAGGTCGGCGGCAGGTGTCCGGTGCAAAATGACCAATTCAGGTCCCAGCCGCTCCAGCAGATGGAAACAGCATTGCCGTACCGCCTGCGTCCCAGGGCGCCGATGCAGCGCCTTGGCCACCACATCGGGCAAAGGGATGGTGTGCCACGCAGGCGGCCCGACGAAATCGGAACGGTCGGGTTCCACCCTGTCCGACAGTTGTGCCACCCTGGACCATACCCCCTGCGTCAACGGTCGGGCACAGACCGGACAGAGGACCGAAGGCGAATAGGGAATGGATGGGATCCGGCCAACGCCGCATTTGCGGTGTCCATCCCCATAATATTTGCCCAAAGCCGGCGGCCATTCCACCGTGGCGACCGGACCCTTTTGATGATGGCCGCGCAACAGTCTCCAGATGCTGTCAAAACCGGGCGTTCCGTGCAAGGCAGTGGCTTCGCGCCCCAATTTCGCGGGGGAATGCGCATCCGAGTTCGATATGAATCCCTTGCCGTCCAGGAAGCGGGCTTGCCTGAGCATGGCGGGGTCCGCCGACAGACCTGTTTCCATAGTCCCAATCTCCGATGCCAACTCCCCGAAGCATTCCTCCAGGGAGTCAAACCCCGACTTGCTGCCGAGCAGGGAATACCAGGGTGTCCAGATGTGGGCCGGCACCAACGCCGCACGGTCATCCACCTCCAGCAACAGGGACAACAGGTCCCGACTGTCCAGTTTCAGAGTGGGCCGACCGTCCGATTCAAGACGGCCAAAAGGTTGCAGGCGGGCTTGCAGCAGGGCGGCCCTGTCCAGGGAACTGACCACGATCAGGTGATGCACGCGCCTGGACCTCCCACCGCGGCGGTACACACAATTGACTTCTCCGGTCAGCGCAAATTCCACCCGGGTCCGACAGCGGTCCGGAACAGTCCTGGCCCAGTCCCGCGCCACACCGGGTTTCAAGGCCAAAAGCCCGCTGGGTGCGGGCCGCAGGGCCGCCTGGATTTCCTGCAGCCATCCCGGATGCGTGACATCGCCCGTGCCTATCACCCGCAGGCCCTTCAGCTGCGCCGCCCGGTAATAGTGGGGCAACGTGCAGGTCTTGCTGGTGGCCCAGGAGAAATGGGAATGCAGGTGGAGGTCAATCCAGTAGAGGTCGGAATGCATGGTATGTCCTTGCCGGGATTGTCCCCTTGTGCAGTGCTCTGCCTGGGCAAATTGGGGGCCCGCGGTGGGCATTGGCAGCACATCGATCGCGGGTAACCGCCGGGCCCTGACCCGGGATCTGCGGCATCATGCAGTCCATCCCCCGTGAGGTTGAAGCAGAGCACTCCCACAATGACGCAGATACCTGTGGAAAACAGCCACGGAGCACTCGCGACCGTCCGGACATTCTGGACATCCGCCAAGAGAACCCCCAGCTTACAACCGACGCCTGCAATCCCAGGCCGATGACGCTGAGTGCGGTCGCGGCCAGGATCATCTCCGGAATGCGCAGAGACAGCACCGCAATCAGATGACTGGTCATGGAAGGAACCAGATGCCTGAAAATAATACGGGACTCGCTGGCTCCTCCGCGAAAGCGGGCGGCCAACACAAACCCTGCTTCCCACAGGGCCAGGAAACGTTCGCGGACCGCACGCGCAATTTCAGTCCAGGCAACTACGGATTGCACAACACACAGACCGGATATGTACAGATGTGAGACAATTAATGCTATAATTATAACAAAGGTAACATCCCTGGACTTGTGTATCGCCTTCGGACAGACACGGAACAGCACTTCCATGTCCTGCTCTCCCCACTGGAGCACAATCGGATATCCCTGCAGTCCATCGTGCGGTACGGTTGCACCTGGTGCGGGAAACCCGGACCAAGGCGCCGGACAGCCGGGACCTGCTGCTGGGTTGGGAAAACCGTTTGCGGGCGGCGCAGCAACACCACTGGCGCTGCCGGCAGGACTACAAAATCGGCCCCTGACCCCAAGTGTCGTTCTACAGCCTGAGCCAGGAGTTCACGGCCCTGCGCCAGCATACGCCGTGGGCTGCAGGCGTACAGCTATGCGGAGACGTGTTACGCGCGGAAACAGCTGGCCGATGCCTATACTGCTCTCTTCCGCGGCCCAAAGGGCCATCCCCGGTTCTACAGCAAACACCGTCAGACAGATGGAGCTACTCTGTCTGCCAACCTCAAAATCTGCCGGGGCCAACGCCATGTGCCCAGGATCGGCTACCTGCAACTCAAGGGGCACAATCCCCATATCGGCCATCATGCCGCAGGCCGCCAACCATAAGGGCTCCAGGCACCGGCGGCGCACTGCCGATCGTCTTCGGAAACTGCATCACCAGACCCGGTGTATCGGGCATAACGACATCCATCAGCCGGTTGGTGGCCGACACAGTGCACACCGTGGTGCTGGAGGATCCTGCACAGCCGCAGCACGACCCGCTCTGTCAAGGTGCCTGCGGCGTTGCCCCCAGGCACCTCCATGACCCGTGCACAGGATCTACGGGGGATGTAGGCTTAGGTATATAAAGCCCCGAAGGCAGGGCAGGCGATTCCATCCCACCCGCGGCCTTTCCCCGGGAAAGCACCGGAAGGGGCCAGACCCGCGCTCCGGGCCCAGTTTCACAGGCTTTCGGAATGGCCCAAGGGGCAATGGCGCGCCCCCGGCGCGGCGGGGTCTCAGACCCCGGGCTGCCCGGCATCCCCGGGGGCCGGGACTGCGGGCGGCGTCTCCTCGGCGGCGGCGTCCGGGGCCAGATCCCAGTCCAGGTCGGCCTGCTTGATGGACAGCCCCATGCGCCGCCGCTGGGTGTCCAGGCGAATGATCTTCACCTCGTACTCTTCGCCCACTGTCACCACCTGCTCGGAGCGCTCCACATGCTCATGGCTCATTTCACTAATGTGGATGAGCCCCTCCACCGGCTCGCCCACCAGCCGGGCGAAGGCCCCGAAATCCTTGATGCGCGTAATCACCGCCCGCACCAGATCGCCCTCGCGGTAGCGCTCCGCCAGGGTGTCCCACGGCCGCGGCTGCAGCTGGCGCAGGCTCAGGCCGATGCGCTTGCGCTCCTTCTCCACCGAGATCACCTTGACCTCGACCTTCTGGCCCACGTTCAGCACCTCCGAGGGATGGTTGACCATGGACCAGCTCAGTTCACTGACGTGGATCAGGCCGTCGGCACCGCCGATGTTCACGAAGGCCCCGAAGTCGGCCAGACTGGACACCACACCGGCGCGCACCTCGCCCACTTCCAGCTCTTCCAGGATGGCATCCTTGCGCTGGTTGCGGATCTCGCGCATGGCCTCCTTCTCGGACAGAATCAGACGATTGCGCCGGCGCTCAATGTCGATTACCTTGACCTGCAGCATGCGCCCGATCAGGGGCTGGAACCGTTCCGCCGGGTCGTCGCTCTTGACCTGCTCCATCTGGCTTTCCAGACTCAGGTGGCTGGCCGGAATGAAGCCGCGAATGAGGCCCATCGCCACCAGCACGCCGCCCCGGTTGAAGTCGATCACCTTGCTGGAGACAATTTCCTTGCTCGCCAGCAATTCCTCGGCCCGCAGCCAGTCCTTCTCCTGCCGGGCCCGGATAATGCTGACCCGGGGCTGGCCGGCCTCGTCCGTGCGCAGCACGAACAGCTCGATCTCCTGGCCTTCCTTGATCTGATCGAACGAATCGCCCAGCCGTTCCACTTCCCGGCCTTCAATGGAGCCCTCGAACTTGGCACCGATATCCAAGGTGAGACTGCGGTTGCGCTTGCTCAGGACCACGCCGGGCACCACCGTGTTGGCCTTGAGGGCGACAATGTCGTAGTCCTGGGTCCAGTTCAGCTCCTCCATCAGGTTGGGAGCGGGGACGGCTTCTTCGGCCACCGGGGCGGCCGGCTCCTGTTCTGGAACCGGAGCGACGGCAGCAGCGGCACCGCCATCGGCCTGCCAGCAACAGAACCGGTCAAAATGCAAAAAAGGGGAATGGCACATCATGGTGTGTAGATTGGAACTCCTCGCGCATCCGGAACGCCGCGCGCCAAAACCGCACTGCGGCCGCTCCGAAGGGCATGGTCGACAAGAAGGGGGGCCGCCGCTCCTGCATGTGCGGGGACACCGTGCGGTACCGCCGCCATGGGTTCAGAGCAGGGTGAACAATCATTGGCCGGCGTCTGCAATGACCTCGATTTCGACGGAAATACCCAGGGGCAAAGCAGCTACAGCTACAGTGGAACGGGCGGGAGGGGAATCCCCCATGACTTCGCCATACACCTGGTTGACGGCAGCAAAGTCGGACATGTCAGTCAGAAAGATATTGGTCTTGACCACATTGGCAAGAGAGAGGCCGGCCGCCTGCAAAATGGCCTCCAGGCTGGCCAAAGCCTGCCGGGTCTGGGCTTCCACGCTTTCCAGGGGCTTGCCGGTGGCCCGATCCATACCGCCCTGACCGGAGACGAACACCAGATTCCCGGCCTTGACGGCATGGGAATACGGCCCGACCGGCGGAGGAGCATCAGGACTGGTTATAATCTCGCGGGTCACAGCGCGTATTCCCCATCTTGCCTCAATTCATATGCCACGGTGGGCCCCACGGCCCTGTCCCGTGCCGACTGTCAGTCCACCCCAAACTAACACAGCCGGCCAGTCCAACGCAAACCAGGAGCCGGCCACGGGCCGCCCTCCCGGAGGTCACAGGCGGGCAGGCTTTACATCCGCCAAGCGCCTGATCTGCCGCAGGGCCGGGGCCATGTACGCGACCAGCCCCACTACCGCCATGGAGGCAATGCCGCCGCTGACCACCGATACGACCGGTCCGAAGTACTGGGCAACCAGCCCTGACTCGAACCCCCCCAGTTCATTGGACGCGCTGACAAAGACGGAACTCACGGCCGAAACCCGGCCGCGCATCTCGTTGGGGGTCAACAGCTGCTGCAGCGTGCCCCGCACCACCATGGACACGTTGTCGAAAGCCCCGGTCAAGGCCAGCATGGCAAAAGACAGCCAATAGTGTTGCGAGAGGCCGAACACGATGGTCACCAGTCCAAACGCCGCGACATTGACCAGCAGGGCCGCCCCGGCCCGCTGCATGGGCGGAGCCACCAGCAGCAATATCGACATGGCGACCGCCCCGACCGCTGGCGCCGCTCGCAGCCAGCCAAATCCCTGGGCCCCCACCTGCAGGATGTCCTGGGCGAAGATAGGCAACAGATAGACCGCGCCGCCAAACAGCACGGCAAAGAGATCCAGAGTAATCATGCCCAGAATGATGCGGGTGCGAAAGACAAAACGAATGCCCAGCAACAGATTGTGCACCGAGAAATGCTGCGGGACGACCGCCTTGGGGCTCCGGATTTTCAGGAAGGCCAGAAGCACGGCAAAGAGGGCCGAGGAACCCGCGGCCAGCCAATAGGCGGCCTGCACATTGATATTGATTACCAGACCGCCCAAGGCGGGCCCCACGACAGACGTAAGGTGCATCATGCCGGTGGTCCAGGTAACGGCATTGGGCAGGACCTGCGCCGGCACCAGCATGGGCATCAGCGCCACCCGTGCCGGACGGCCCAGCATGATGGCCGTGCCATCCAGAAACAACAGTACATAGACCACCGCAATGGGCATCTCCAAGGCGCTGGCTACAGCCAAGCCCATGGAAGTCAGGGTCATGCCGCCCAACGAGTACATGACGAGCCGTATCCGGTTGCAGCGGTCGCCCAAAAAACCTGCCGGCAAGGCAAAGAGCATGGCCGGCACGGCCATGACCAGGCCGGCCATACCCAAAGAAATGGCTTCCTGCGTCTGGGCGTAGATCTGCCAGGCCAGGGCCGTGTTTTGAATGCGGGTCCCCAGCAGGGCCAGCAACCAGCCGATGGCGTAGAACCGGTAGGCCGGCTCGCGCCAGGCTTGCCAGGGGTCGTGTCTTGCCGAGGACACAGGCGCGACCGCAGTCTCCAGCCGCAACCAGAATGCCGGAGCCGATCCGGTCAGGTGACCGGCAACCACACGGCCATGGGGCCGAGGTCCCGATGCGCCCACAAATGGTACGGGATCGCCGTGAAGCCCCCTTTTGCGTCCTGTCCCCTGACAGAAACCATGCCGTCCTGCAATTGCCCCCCATGGTCGATCTGCAGCCGGAGGTCTGCGCTCAGCTGAATGTCCTGCACGGACCGGTCGTTATCGGCCGCTTCCACACAGTAGACCAGGGGGCCGCGCATCAGCGCCTGCCGTCCCCGGTTGGCTTCCACTGCCGGATGACACGCCACCCGGCGGACGGGCATGGGCCATGTCACGGTCACCACATCGCCATCCTGCCATTCCGCGTCCAGCAGGACATAGCCCCTTTCCAGGCGACCCGCCACCCGCTCGCCGTTGCGTTTCGCCGCCCAGGCAACGTCTGCCCGTTCCACATAGCGATACAGCCCGCCCGGAGCCGGTGCCTGCAACCAGCCCGGAACCCGCAGCGCCAACGAAAAGCGGGCGGGAGCCGCCAAACCCAGTGCCAGCGCCACATCGCCCTGCCAGGGATAGCGGGTGGACTGCGTCAACGTGACCTCGACATCGGTGCCGGGTATCTGCAGGGTAGTCTGGCTGCCCACATACAGATTGATATAGACACAGTCGGGCTCGGTGGCGTAGATCCAGCCGGGCAGGGCCGGCAAAAACCGCACCAGATTGGTGGGACAGCAGGAACAGTGAAACCACGGCTGGCGGCCGACAGTGCCCTTGTTAAAGGCCCACTGGCCATCGCTGGACAGCGGATTGGGATAGAAGAATTCGGTGCCGCCCAGGGAAATGCCGGACAGCACCCCGTTGTACAGGGCCAGCTCCAACACGTCCATGGCAGCCGCCTGGCCCTGCAACAGGAACATGCGATGATTCCAGTAGACGTTGGCGATCGCCGCACACGTCTCGGCGTAGGCCGTGGCATTGGGCAGTTCATAGGGCGCGCCAAAGGCCTCCCCCTCGTGCCGGGCCCCAATGCCGCCATGCAAGTACAGCTTGCCTTGCACCACGTCCTGCCACAGGGCCTCCAGGGCCCTCACCCAGCCCTGCTCGTGACGCATGGCGGCCACGTCCGCCATACCGGCATACATGTAGCCGGCCCGTACCGCATGACCCACCGCACTGACCTGTTCGGCCACCGGCAGGTGATCCTGCAAATAGCCCGGGTTGCCGAACCGTACCACCGCGGTCCGAGTCTCGTGCCGACCTCGCTGGTCCAGGAAAAAATGTGCCAGATCCAGGTACCGCGACTCCCCTGTCACCCGATGCAGCTTGACCAGACCCAATTCGATTTCCTGGTGCCCCGGCACGTCGTGAAGGCCGTCCGGCCCGAAGACCTGGTCTATCAGTTCCGCGTTGCGCAAGGCAATATCCAGGAAGTTGCGCTTGCCGGTGGCTTGAAAGTGGGCGACGGCCGCCTCGTACAGGTGACCCACGTTGTAGAGCTCGTGGTTGACCGCCAGGTTGGACCAGCGGGTCAGGCCCTCGTCATCGGCCGACACGGCCGCGGGATCGATGGTACGGGCCGTGTAGAGATAGCCGTCTGCTTCCTGGGCCGCCCCAATGCGGGCAATCAGGTCATCGACATAGGCATCCAGTTCCGCATCCGGAGTCAGGGCCAGAACATAGGCAGCGCCTTCCAGTATCTTGTACACATCCGAGTCGTTGAAGAAGATCCCTTCATGCGCGCCGGACAGGGTCCCGGCGGCCTTGTCGAAGTTGGCGATGCGGTGCGTCGCTTCACACTGTTGCAAGCAATACGGCAAGGTAACCGTGCGGTTGGTTTCCAGACGGGGCTGCCAGAAGGCATCCGTGACGGAAACATCGGTGAACGGGATGGGCGAGATGGGATAGCCGGTATCGGACACCATGACCTGTTTCCTGCAAAAATGGCTAGAGAGGCAAATCGACAGTCTGGCCCGATTGCATGCTGCGGGTCACGGCTTCCGTGAATTCCATGTACTTGACGCCGGTGGCGAAATCGGTGTGTGTAATCTCTTCGCGGCCGCGCACGGCATTCACGAACTCCTCTTCCACGCGCCACGCGCCTTGCTCGTGCGCAGGCACGGCAACCGGCTGCAGGCTGGCGGCATCGCGGGTACCCGCCTGCAGGGCGCCATCCGCGTAGACCAGCGTGCCGTGAGAGCCATAGATGGCGGCGCGCGGTGCCCCGGCCAACCCCGTGACCGCGGAAATCTGCATGTGCAGCTGCGCCCCACAGGCCAATTGGCCCAGAATATCCACATGCTCCGGCACCCGCACGGCGTGTTCACGCCCGGTTTCCGCCTCGGTGCGCCGGGTGACGTACACCCTGCCCATGGCGGTGACCGATGTGGCCATCCCTACCCAGCGCATCAGGGCCTCATACCAAATGCCCATGGACATGATGTTGAACCCGCTGCGGTCCATGTCATGCCGCCAATGCAGCGGGCCGTCCAGGTCCAGCCAGGTACCGCCCACCTGCACATCCACGACCAGGGGATCCCCGACCGCCCCCGTCCTGAGCAGCCTTTGCACCGTCCTGTCCACGCCCAGAGTCATGGGCGAGGGTACGATCTGCGCGACCAACTCCGGGTGCAGACGGGACACTTTCAGCATCTGGCGGGCTTCGGCGGCATTCATGGCCATGCGCGCTTCACACATGACGTGCTTGCCCGCATGCAACGCGCTGAGGGTGGCCGCACAGTGCAAATAGGGCCAGGTGCCAATCACCACCGCATCCACGTCCGGATGGGATATCACTTCGCGCCAGTGGGCGGCCACCTGGGGTATGCCGAACTGGTCCGCCACGCGCTGCCCGGATGCCCGCGATCGGTTGGCCACAGTCACCACTTCCACGTTGTCCTGGGCCAAAAGCCCGGGAATGTGTCGATCACGGGTGTTGGCGCCGGCGCCAATGATGCCGACCCGCAAAGTCTGTGCTGCCATATGGGAACTGCTCCTGTTTTATCTAGGGTCTGGATGCTGCGGAAAAACGCCAGGACCGGTCCTGGCGGGAAGACAGACCGCCGGCCAGGGCGGTGCGGAATGCGGCCGGTCGCGTACAGGCTCCGGATCGCCCGGAATGTGACCCGGGGCGTACGGGGCAAGGCGCGACGGGTGCAGGCCACCCAAAGCCGAGACCGCGAGAGACCTCGCCAGAATGGTGCCTCCGGCGGGCTGATCCCCGGATGCCGGGCATGCCTGGGTCTGGCGGCCCGGCACATCGTACCCGCGGCGAGGACACAGCCGAGAATGACGCTCCAGCATAGCGCTCTGGCCCGCTACCGGCGGAAAACATCGGACTGTTTGTGGCCGAAAATACCAGAATGAGCCGTGGACACCGCCACCCTGATCCTCATCATCGCTATCATAACCCTCCCTATACCGTATGGCCCAGTAGCCGGTCAGGCATTTTATCTTCGTAAAACGATATACCCGGGAGCTTGCAGAGCGCAGCAATCACCCCATAGGGCCGACAGTCCCGGACCGCGGGATATGGAGCCAGTCTCCCCGCGCAAGCGATTTCCGGCCCACGGGCCCATCGCACCTGGCCTGGGCGGTGGTTCCCCTAGACCAGTCTGCCCGTGACCACAGACACGGAATGGGGAGGCAACTCCAGTGTCTGCAATGGTTGCACCTCTGACACCTTGACAGACACGGTCTCCGGCTCCGTCAAGGTGTTGACCGACTTGATGTCCGGCCCACTGACCGTCTGTACCGTGGCGGCCGGCAGCGCCGTGTCCTGCAGACACAGGTGCACAGCCGTCGTCTGCAGGCTGCGGTTCACGATGAAGAGTGCAAGCCCCGAACCCTGCAGGCTGCCGGCCACATCCAGCACCCGCACCCCCTGATAGTCCCCGCCATCAAAGGTGTCGCCTTCCCAATGCAGGTCCAGCGCCCGGCCCCGGGCCAGCTGACTGTACAGCCGGAAGGGATGATACGTGGGCTGGCACACCAGCCCTGCGGACGAAGTCAGGATGGGAGCAATCACATTCACAATCTGGGCGATGTTGGCCATTTTGACCGTATCCGCATGGCGCAGGAAAGCATTGAGTTGCAACGCCACCACCAGGGCGTCTTCCAGGTTGTAGGTTTCCCGTAACTGTTCGTCCCGGTAGGCCCGGTACCAGACATTCCATTCATCCACGGCCAGCGGCACGGGTGTGAGCCCGTGGGCCAGGCAGAGCGCCCGCATCAGCCCGGCATAGGCGCTCAGGCGATCCTCGATCAGCTCGGAGGTGGCCATGTACCGGGCGAAGTCGTTGGCCCGATTGCCCACATACCAGTGGATGGACATGTAGTCCAGCAGGGTGGGGGCCTCTTCCACCAGCAACTGCGCCCGTTCCACGAAGCCGGCATCCCAGCGGCAGGTAGCCGAGGCCAGCAGCCTGATGGACGGATCCGCCCACTTCATGACCTTGCCGAATTCCTTGAAGGCCCGGGCATACTCCTGCGGAGTTTTGGCCCCGATTTGCCATTCCCCGTCCACTTCGTTGCCGATGCCCCAGTACTTCACGTCGTGAGGCCGTGCCCAGCCATGCGCGATGCGCTGGTTGGCGAGGGCCGTGCCCGCCTGGCCATTGCAGTACTCCACCCAGTCATGGGCCTCGCGCAGGTCGCCATCCCCACAATTCACGACCAGATAGGGCTCGGTACCGATATCACGGCAGAAGTCCACGAATTCGTTGGTCCCGAAGTGGTTGGTTTCCAGACTGTGCCAGGCCAGATCATAGCGGGCCGGCCGCGCGGCGCGGGGCCCCACGCCATCCCGCCAGCGGTAGCCGGAGACGAAGTTGCCGCCGGGGTACCGCATGATGGGCATGCGCAGCTCCATGAGCGCTTGCCGCAGGTCGGACCGCAGCCCCCGGGCGTCCGCCAGCGGCGATTCGGGATCGTAGATGCCGCCGTATATGCATTGGCCCAGATGCTCGGCAAAGCCGCCGAACAGGTGCGGATGAATCTCGCCTCCCTGGCGGCGCGGGTCCACATAAATGGTGTTCATGGGCAAGTATCCTGACGATAGGCTTGGTGTCAATCCCGGGGTTTCTCGTGCGGATGCAGATGGCAGTGCGGATTGAGGTAAGACCCGGCCGGGGCCGACACATCGCCCTGCAACAGCGGATCCTCCGTGCGGGCCATCCAGGCATCCAGACGGCCGCGCAGGTCGACCAGGACTTCCTGATGGTCCGGGGCGGCCGTCAGGTTGTGCATCTCGTGCGGATCCCAAATCAGATCATACAACTGGATCGGGTCCGCCGGCCGCTCCCGCAGACCGTACTCCAGCATCACATCCTTGCTCTCGCTGGCATCGATGTTGGCCATCGGCGGCGTTGCTGCCGCGTCATAGCGGCGAATGTACTTGTAGCGCCGGGTCCGCACCGCCCGTTTCGGTTCGTACGCGGCGTGATAGGTCACTTCGGCAAAGATCTCCGCGTTCACCTCAGCCTGGGCCCCGTGCACCAGCGGCAGCAGACTCCGGCCTTCCAGCCAGTCGGGATGCGGAATGTCCAGATAGTCGCACAGGGTGGGAAACAGATCGATCTGGGACACCAGACCGTCCACTGTGCGGCCGCCGCGAAAACCGGGGCCCCGCAGCATCAGCAGCACGCCCATGCCGTGGTCCGTCAGGCAGCATTTCATGCGGGGCGCAGCCAGTCCATGATCCGTGGTTATGATAACCAGGGTGTTCTCTGCCAGCCCCGTGTCGTCCAGTGCATGCAGAATACGGCCGTAGTGGTCGTCCAGATTGCGGACCATGGTTGCGTACGCCGCCATGTCCCGGCGCGTGCCGGGCACATCCGGCAGAGGAGCCGGAGGAGCCATACCGGCCTTCAGGAGCACCGGGTCCGGCTCGGGAAAGACCCGGTGCGTTTCAAAGAACCCGACAGCGGCAAAAAAGGGGTGCGCATGGTCCTGGGCCAGAAAATTCACAACCTGATCCACGCTGGCCTCCGTGGTGCGTCGCTCCGCTATCGTGAAACGGGTCCGGCGGTCATATCCCAGCAAGTCCACGTTTTCGTGCAAATGGGTGACTCCGAACAGGGCCGTGTGGTAGCCCGCCTGCTTTAGCGTGTGGCACATATGCTTGTGGGGATCCCGGAGGTTGAAGCCGCGGTTGGTCAGTCCCAGTTGCCCGCAGCTGTGTGGACTGCTGCCCGTCAGCAGGGCCGCGCGGCTGGGAGAGCAGGTCGGGGCCGCGTTGTAGGCCTGCCGAAACACTACGCCGGCTTCCGCAAACTGTTGCATATGCGGTGTTGGCATTTTGAAGCCATACGGACTGATATACCGGCCGGTATCGTGCGAGTGCAGGTAGATGATATTGGGACGGGACATAAACCATACCTTGGGGTGCGTCGGGCGAAATACAGAGGCTACATGGCGACCAGATCGTCAAAACCGGTATCCTGCAGGCCGGCCTGCAGCGACGCCACCTGATCGGCCGGCAGGGCCAGATAGGGCAGGCGCGGAGTGCCACTGTCGATGTCCAGCATCTGCAGGACCGCGTACAGGGCACCGGTGAAGCCATGATCAATGAGGACCGCGGTGACCTGATTGGCGGCATTCTGCAGGGCCTGCGCGGCCTGATGCTGACCGGTCCGGGCCAGGGCCCGGATCCGGGCGTAGGGGCCGGGCATGAAGTTGAGCGTAGAGCCAATGTTCCCGCACGAACCGGCCATCACCGCGGCCAGGCACATTTCGTCCATCCCGGAGGACAGATACCAGTCGGTGCGGTGTTGCCCCGCGGCCCGCACCCGGGCAAACTCGAACATGTCGGGCCCGGTGTACTTGCCGCCCATCAGGTTGGGGATGTCCTGCACCTGCTGCACCAGGGCCAGGGCCGGCACGGCCGGCCCGAACAGGTACATGAAGAAAGGCAGATCCGGGGTACAGGCCGCCAACTGCCGGTAATAGGCCGTGATGGATTCCATGCTGCGGTACAGCGGCGGCACGATGCTGGCCGTGCCCGCGGCCCCGGCCGCCTGGGCATGACGCGCCAGGCGGCCGGCATCCGCTATGGCCACCGCTCCCACATGGGCCACGACAGGCACCGCGCCCGCGATTTCGTCCAAAGCGATCTCCAGCACCCGTTCCCGTGCCGCCACCGACATGTAGATCCCTTCGCCGGTCGAGCCGTTGACGTAGAACCCGCCGATCTCCTTTTGCAACAGATACCGGATCAGGACCCGCAAGGCGGTGACATTGGGTTGACCGTCGGCTTGCCGGGGGGTCATGAGCGCCGGCCACGCTCCTGCCAGATGACTCATGGGGTTTGCTCTCCGGTGGGGTGGCCGCCTGCGGCCCAAGGGGCCAGGCCAAGGCGTGCGTATTGCTCGGGCGGCGCCTCGGCCGCCTGCATGGTCTGCACCAGCAGTTCCTGCATCCGGTGTTCCACGGCGGGCTCCTGCAGGGGACGCAGCTGCGCCGGATCTTCCTGCAGGTCAAAGAGCAGCGTCTCCTGGCCCTGATCCCCGCTGCGGAACGCGGGCCGCGTCGGAATGCGCATCACGGCACACCCCTTGGTGAAACCGAAAGGTGCCGCCAGCTCAATGTGCTGCAGTTCGGACGGTGCAAACAGGGTCCGCATGTGTGTGGGCATAAGCGTGTACTCGAACAACGGCTCGTTCGCGGCGTTCCGGGGCGCTCGCATATACACGTACCGGCCGTCAGTCACATTGACATGTCCGCCGTGGTGTCCAAACAGGGCAGCCGGGCGCGTGGGGGCATTCCGGGCCAGGGCTGCGGCCAGCGGCACGCCCTGTGCATCCGCGGGGACCTCCAGGCCGAAGTACTCCAGCAGAGTGGGGGCCAGGTCAATCATCTGCACCAGCTGCCGGCGGCTCTCGTGCTGCCGTCGGCAGCGGGGATCCCAGATAAAGAGGGGCGTATGGGCAATCTCGTTGTACCAGGGCGGCACAATCTTGGCCCACCAGTCGTGTTCCCCCAGAAAGAACCCGTGGTCCGTGCACACAATAAGCATGGTGTCATCCCACAGGGCCAGACGGTCCATCTGATCCAGCACTTCGCCCAGGTAGCGGTCACACATGCTCAGCAAGGCCGCGTACTGGAAGCGCATATGGGCCACTTCCGCCTCCGTCTCCTCGACCCGCCGATAGGGAGGCCAGTCAAAGTGGGCGCCTGTGTAATCGTGAGGGTACAGATCCTTGTAGTGCCGGCTGGCAAAGAACGGTTCGTGGGGGTCGAAGGTCTCCAGTTGCAGGAACCAGCCGTCCTGGGCGTGGTTGCGCCGCATGAATTCCAGACCGGCCGCCATCGTTTTGGCCTGGGGCTGTTCCTGTTCCGCCCGCATGAACTCCCGGTTGACCCAGTCCTGCCGCCAGCTCTCGGTGTCGCGGCCGGCCACGGTCGGCGGAATGACGGGCGGGGCCACCTGGCCGATCCAGGGATCTCCCTCCTGCCCCCGGTGGAAATCCCAGGTCTGGTACTGGGTATGGTAGGTGGCCCCGCCGTTTTCCCAGTAGTGGTAGTGATCGCTGCACAGGTGGGTGTGAATGCCCGCCTGCATCAGTTGGCGCGGCATGGAATCGTCAAACGGTTCCAGCGGGCCCCAGCTGCGATGCAGAAAGTTGTACCGGCCGGTGTGCAGTTCGCGGCGCGCCGGCATGCAGGGCATACTGCCCACATAGCAGTTGTCGAAACGCACGGTACGCCGCGCCAGACGGCTAAAATTGGGGGCATGGGTCCAGTCGCAGCCGTAGGGGGGCAACATACGCCGATTCAGGGAATCGAACATGACCATAATCGCCTTCATCGCCGGTCTCCTTCCACCCGCTGTGGACGGGGCTGTCGCACAGCAATGGCCGTGGTATGCCGCAGGGACAGATCCAATATATCCAGTATATTAGGAATGGCGGTTCGGCGCACATTGCCCCGGAAGACTGGACCCCGGCTTCCCACAGGCATGCCGGGGTCCGGGCGCTTCTGCAACCTTGCAGCCCCCCGCTGCGTATATGGTCCTGTGTTGGAGCCCGCCTGACCGGACCCGGTAACCGCAGCCATAACCGGCCCTGCCGGGAGCAGCATTCTTGAACAACCCTGCCATCGTCGTCAGAAACTTCAGCAAGTCCTACGGTGCCGTGCAGGCCGTGACGGATGTCAGCTTTGAAGTCGCGCGCGGTTCGGTCTTCGGTCTTGTCGGACCCAACGGTGCCGGCAAATCCACCCTGATCGAGTCCATCGAGGGTCTGCGCACGCCTTCCGCCGGCGAAATCCAGGTGCTGGGCCAGATCCAGAACGGCCGGGACCGCTCCATCTTCAAACGCGTGGGGGTCGTCCTGCAGCAGAATGAAGTGCTGCCGCGCCTGCTGCGCACCGGCGAAATCGTCGATCTGTTCCGCACTTTCTACGCCGACCCGCTCTCCACCGAGGAGATCCTGAACCTCTGCGGCCTGGCCGCCAGCCGCCGTGTCATGTCGCGGAAACTGTCCGGCGGCCAGCGCAGACGTCTGGCGGTGGCCCTGGCGCTGGCTGGCAAACCCGACCTGATCATTCTGGACGAACCTACCAGCGGCCTGGATCCCCAGGCTCGTTTCACGTTGTGGCAGGCCCTGCGCAAATACAAACGCGCCGGTGGCACCATTCTGCTCTCCACCCATTACATGGACGAAGCGCAAGAAGAGTGCGACGACCTGTGTCTGCTGGATCACGGGCGCATCCAGGTCCGGGGCAATCCGAACCGGCTGATGGCCAGCCGGCACATGCGGGTCCTGGTCAAAGTGCCGATCCAGTCGTCGGTGACCCAGAAGAGCCTGCGGGCCCTGCCTTCGGTGCATCAGTTGGAGCAAGTGGAAGACATGTGGCATATCTATGGGGACTCGGACCAGGTTTACACCGATGCCAAAGCCCTGTGTGGCCAGGAGTTTCTGGAGATGCGGCCGGCGCGCCTTGAAGACCTGTATCTGATGACCACCGGTCGTTCCTACCGGTCCGGAGCCTAGGAGGCAGGCATGTCGGTGCTGCGTCATTCCACCGTCTGGCAGCTCCTGACCAAGGACCTGCTCCAATACGTGCGGGAACCGGCCGCCGCCTTCTTCACCTTCGCCTTCCCGCTCCTCCTGCTGTCCGTGTTCGGCAGCATCTATGGGGGCGACGACATCTCGGGGGCCGGCGAATTGGGCGGTATCACCATTCCCGCGGGCCTTGAGGTTCGCTACATGGATTTCTTCTTTCCGGGATTCATCGGCTTCATTCTGGCCAACATCGGTCTGAACTCCATTCCGATGTTTCTGGCCCATCAGCGGGAATCGGAATATTTCCGGGCCTTGCAGGTCAGCGCCGTACCACTGAGCCTGGTCCTGGCGGTGCGCGTCGTAGTGTATATTCTGATCTTCTCGGTCTCGCTGCTGGCGGTGTTTCTCGAAGCCCGCTTCCTGTTTGATCTTGCCTTCCACGGCAACTGGCTGCTCACGGCCGCGGGCGTGGTGCTCTGTTTTGCCGCCTTTGCCGCGGCCGGCTTCCTGTTGGGCGGCCTCTTCCCGCCGCAGGCCACGCAGGCCATTGCCTCTGTCTGCTTCTTTGTACTGTACTTCACATCCGGCTCCGCGATTCCCCGGTTCCTGTTCCCGGAATGGCTCTTCACGCTCACCCAGGCCAATCCGCTGGTCTATGTGGTGGAAGGGCTGACCCGCCTGTGGCTCGGAGTACCCATCTCCGAATGGTGGTCGGATCTGCTGACGGTAGGCCTGATCGGGGTGGGATGTGCTGTCCTGACCCTGCGCACTTTCAAGTGGGACCCGGGCCACAATTGAACCCGGCACCGGCCGCGTTCCCCCTCTCTCCGACCATGAGCATGTCTGGCGCCCACGGGACGAAACCCAACATCATTCTCATCCTCATCGACGATCTGGGCTGGCGGGACCTGACCTGCTTCGGTAGCTCCTTCTACGAAACGCCGCACCTGGATCGCATGGCCCGGGAAGGCCGGCGCTTCACCCAGGCCTATGCCGCCTGTCCCGTCTGTTCCCCCACGCGGGCCAGCCTGCTGACGGGCCGGTATCCGGCCCGCATCGGCCTGACCGACTGGATCGATTTCGCGGGCCGCACCCATCCGGCCCGGGGACAACTGGTGGATGTGCCGTATCTGCCCTACCTGCCCCGGTCGGAGGAAACCATCGCCGCGTTGTTGCGCCCGCAAGGCTACAGCACCTGGCATGTGGGCAAATGGCACCTGGGCTTCGCCGACACCTATCCGGAGCGGCACGGCTTTGAGGTCAACATTGGCGGCAGCCACATGGGGTATCCGGGGCCGAACGGATATTTCAGCCCCTACAAGATTCCCAATCTGGATTCCGGTCCGACGGGAGAATACCTGACCGATCGTCTCACGGATGAGGCGATTGGCCTGATCCGGGGCCGCGGCGATCGGCCCTTCTACCTGAACCTCTGGTATTACACCGTGCATACGCCTATCGAGGCCAAGACGGAGAAAGTGGCAAAATACCGCGCCAAGGCCCGCGCCCTGGGCCTGGACCGCCAGCAGGCCCTGGTGGAGGGAGAACCCTTTCCCACGGAACACAAGAAGCATCTGCCGGTGACACGCCGCGTGCTGCAGTCCGATCCCGTCTATGCAGCCATGGTGGAAAGCATGGACGAGAACGTGGGACGCTTGCTGCAGACCCTGCACACGGAAGGCATCGCCCAGGACACCCTGGTGCTTTTCACCTCGGACAACGGCGGCCTGGCCACCGCCGAGAGTTCCCCCACCTGCAATGCGCCATTGGCGGAAGGCAAGGGCTGGATGTACGAGGGTGGTACGCGCGTGCCCTTTATCGCCTGGCAGCCCGGCAGCGTGGCGCCGGGGACCGTATGTCATGTGCCGATCTGCAGCGTAGACGTGTTGCCTACCTTTTTGCGCTGCACGCAGACGCCCCCGGGCCGCCAGCCAGTGGACGGCACGGACCTGACCGGCCTGCTGCAGGGCGGAGACTCTCTGGAGCGAGAGGCGCTCTTCTGGCATTATCCCCACTACGGCAATCAGGGGGGCACGCCGGGCTCTTCCGTCCGCTGCGGAGACTACAAGCTCATCGAATTCTATGAGGATGGGCGTCTGGAACTGTACAACCTGACCCAGGACCCCGCGGAAGAGCACAATCTCGCCGCCGCGGAACCGCCACGCTCGCAGGCCTTGCATGAACGCCTGCGAGCGTGGCGGCAGGATGTGGCGGCGCAGTGTCCGAAACCCAACCCCCACTGGAATCCCGGCACCTGAAGCACGGATCTACGAGCGAGGTGACCCCAGTAGACTGAATCCCGATCAACGGGATGGATAACCCTGGCCTTGGCAGACCTCGATGTCGCCAGCAGGCCCAGGCGATCCTGATTTGCCAGGGTACAGGTTGCACCTCAGAGGGGTGATCGGCGGGGGTTTTGGAGCATTTCAGTCTCCGGCAACTGGCGGATCACCTTCCGCTTTGAAGCGGACAACGTGTACGACGTAGACCTGATCGACTATCACTAGCGATAGGGAGGAGACCATGACCATGAAGGAGCCACCACACCCCGGTTTCAGCATCAGGGAGAATTGTCTGGAGCCCCTTGGCCTGAACGTCACCGAGGCGGCAGAGGTGCTGGGTGTGGCCCGGCATACCCTTTTACGGGTACTGAACGGCCATGCGGCCATCTCGCCCGACATGGCTATTCGTCTAGAGAAGGCGGGCTGGTCCAACGCCGAGTTCTGGCTGCGTCGGCAAACCTCCTAGCAATCTGGCGCAGGCGCGGAAGGGCGAAGACCGGATAAAGGTCGAGCGCTACCAACCCCAGCCCACGGCGTAGGTGGATCGGATCCTGGATCTTGCAGATGCAGATTCTGCATGAGTGAGACAGAACGTGAACGCAGCTGTCGCACGCATCAAGATCAACAGGTTGCTGGAGAGAGCGGGTTGGCGCTTCTTTCCCGATGGAGACGAGCCCGCCAACATCCAACTGGAGCAAGGCGTCTCCGTCACGCAGACAACACTCGATGTGCTGGGGGAGACCTTCAAGAAGACCCAGAAATGATTCGTCGACTTCCTGCTTCTGGACTCCAAGGGATTCCCACTGGCCGTGCTTCTGGAGACATCCTGTATGGTAGGCTACGGCCGAACTCAACAAAGTCTGGCTGGCAGATCGAAAGGGTATCTGTTCCACCGATATATTCGTTGTCCGGCCGACCGATGAACGGATCGTGCCAGCCTTCTATGCCCATATCTTTCGGAGCAGCTACTTTAATGAAGTGTCTTAAGCCAAATCAAAGGTGCGCAGCTTCCGCGCATAGGCTGGCAGTCGTTCGCGAATCTGGAAATCCCCCTGACGCCGTAGGAGATGCAACAGAAGATCGTGGCGGAGATCGAGGACTACCAGAAGGTCATTGACGGAGCACGGGCCGTCGTCAATAACTACCGGCCGCATATCACAGTGAACCCGACGTGGCCGATGGTGGCCCTTGGGGAGGTGTGCAAGGTAAAAGGTGGGAAGCGACTCGCGTAGTTGAGGTTGCCAAGGATCCCAGCAAAACGCATCCACATCACCAGAAAATCCACATCGCCAGAAAGAGGTGGTTGAGCAGATCAATCAGAAAATATCTGGGCCTCCGATCAACCAGTATGATATTCAATGCATCAACAGATTGCATGATGTAAAAAGCAAACGGATATGGTTTTTTCAGGGGAAAGTGGAAGGTTCACCGGGTCAGTACAGTTATAGATTTGTTGATTGGGTCATTAACCGATGGCGCCAAAACGGGGAGTTCTTTCAAGAGGCTAGGGCTAAGGGAAAGATGCGAAGATCTGGTACGTAACTTGATGATGGCCCACATACCGGGCCGGCAATCCTTCAAGGAAAAGACAGTTCCAATCATCAACGTATCAATCGAGTCTTTTTACTTGAAGAACTGGCCCGATTCAAGGAATCTGTCGCCAACAAAAGGCTGGACAAACTCGTAGTCCGTTATCTGTCCGTAAAAGTGCAGTATTCGGTGATATCACTAAAACTCTTGAGCTCAATTGCACGCACTTCTATAAGCAAATATTGATCACGCGAATTGGGGACGATAGTACTTGGGGCGAAACTCCTGAGAAAGCATAGAAGCTCAGTAGGGTGTAGAGGAATACCTGAAGACCATGCCCAAGGTCAACCCTGAAATAATGGTCTGGGCCCGGGAGACAGCTGGTCTCACGCAGGAAGAGGCCGCCAAGAAACTGGGTTTCCGGGACAGCAACCGGTCGTCTGCTGTGGAGAAACTGGCGAATGTCGAGCGTGGTGCCAAGGAGCCATCACGTCCTCAATTGCTAAAAATGGCGGCACAGTACCACCGTCCGTTGCTCACCTTCTATTTATCCAAACCGCCGGAGCGGGGAGAGCGAGGTACGGACTTCCGCATCTTGCCGAAGGTGCCTTCTGCCTCCGAAGAGGCACTGCTGGATGCGTTGATTCGGGATGTCAGAGCCCGCCAGAGTATGTTGCGCGCCGTTCTAGAGGATGAAGACGAGGCGGAGCCGCTACCCTTTATGGGCTCACATCAGATTGAGGATGGTCGCGCGGCGGTCTTGGCATCAATGCAGGCGTTGCTACAACTTGACGCGGCGGCGTATCGGATGCAACCGACCGTAGCAGCTGCTTTTAACATGCTGCGTGAAAGCGCGGAAGGTGTCGGAATATTTGTGCTGCTTAAAGGAGATTTAGGCAACTATCGTACTGCGATCGATACGAGCGTTTTCCGTGGCTTTTCGATAGCGGATGCCGTAGCGCCATTCGTAGTAATCAACGACCAAGACGCCAAGGCAGCTTGGTCGTTCACCCTCTTGCACGAGTTGGTGCACTTGCTGCTGGGTCAGACCGGGATTAGTGGAGAATACGCTGGGAACGAAAACGAAGTAGAGCACTTCTGCAACGATGTCGCCGGGAACTTCTTGCTGCCTGAGGACGAACTGGAACAACTCAACGTCGACGCGGGCCTCAACATCGAGAAGTTGTCTGAGCGTATCAGTGATTTTGCCGACAAAGTAAAGGTGAGCCGTACTATGGTCGCCTACAGAGCGTACCAGTCTCGTCTCATCAGCCAGGAAGCTTACACCCGACTTAACACTGTCTATCGCCAAGAGTGGCGCAAAGAACGGGAACACACACGTACACAGGCACGCGAGCAAGAAGGTGGACCTAGCTACTACATGGTACGTCGCCATCGGTTGGGGAAGAGAATCATCCGCCTGGTACGGCGCATGATGACGGGGAACGCTCTATCAACATCCAAGGCAGCACGCGTCTTAGGGGTCAAGCCCAGGCAGGTCCAGCCGCTGCTGGATGCTGATCGTTCCCTTTAGGCAATGAACGTGCTCTACCTCTGCGATGCCAATGTGCTTATAGACGCAAATCGGGACTATTACCCCATCGAGAGGGTTCCGGAATTCTGGGACTGGCTGGTGGCAATGGGTGAATCAGGGCAAGTAAAGGTGCCGGAGGAAATCCATGAGGAAATCGTCCTGCCAAGATCGAGTCGTCCAGATGCATTGGTCGATTGGCTCGTGATCCACCGGGACAAAATGGTGCTCGCCGAAGAGGTCGATAGGGAGTTGCTGGACCGTGTAATCGAAGAAGGCTACGCCGCCGACCTTACCGATCAGGAGATTGAAACAATGGGTCGCGATCCGTTCCTCATTGCCTACGCTCTCGACAATCCCCCAAATCGGTGTGTCGTGACCACGGAACGATCCAGGCCAAGCAGAATACGGGCAAACCGGCACGTGCCCGATATCTGCCAGGACCTTGATGTACGGTCCCTGAATACATTCGATCTGATCCGAGAGCTCGACTTCCGTACCAGCCGAAGAAAGCAGCATTGACACTTGAATAAGAGTCAGTCCCCTGCCCTGACAGGATCAAGAGCATCTCCTTGCCGGGATCGCACAGTTGTCTGATAGAGACTGCATGGTCGGCTGGCGAGAGACTACAGGATCGCTGCATGGATCGGACCCCTCTTCGCTACACCACCAAACGGAACAGTAGTCTGGGCTGCGTGAAAATTCTCGATTTTGTCCAATTTGGTGGGCCTGCGCGCACTGTACTGCAAACTTTTTGTTGGGAGGTCCCAATAATAAGGAGTTCGCAGCCGACAAGCAATACCAGCGTAGGCCCATCAAACCTCTGGTCTCCAAATGGTCCCAGACACATAGGGCTGGAGACCGGCAGACTCGTTTCCGTCAAGTCTCTCCCGGCTAGGCCGAGCATTCTACGCCATGTATCCCGGATTCACGTTCGGCACGCCGCCGATAAAGAGAGCAGAGGAGTCCTTGACCCGGTCATGTGAACGATGGCGAATAAAACTTTACCGGTTTCGCCTTGCCCCCAAAGCGTTGTGAGTGTCTTGGTCCATCAGTACGATGACAATAGGGTGCTTGAGAACGGCAACTCTGGTCTTATCCTTCCATTGCTGGGCCGGATAGACTTCGTTGAGGGAGGAATTTAGGTCTGCGTACGGGACATGTCCTTTTGGACATAGCACTCACACTCCCGTGTCTGCAGAAACAAGAGACGTTACTTGTGGTCGCAATCCGCTGATTACCGTCTCGAAAGAGGGTAGTCCCGACACCAGCGGGCCGATCCACTGCTCCCAAGTAGCCTCGACATAGGCCGGCATACGGTTCTGAAAGAAAGCGTCTGGGCCCGGAACGCGATGCCCCGAACAGCACGCTTCTCACACAGCAGCAGGAAGTTGAAGCCCTTGAGGTCCACCCGATCCTCGTACGTTGTTCCCAGCACTCGTCAATAGACCGTAATAATTGCGTGTCCAGGACCGACTCCAACCGCGCCTCTTGAACATCTCCACCTGTTGAAGGATCACTCGCAACTTCTCAGCGACTACATCTTCGAGCGAGTACACCTGCACCTCCGCTTCCAGAGGCTCGCCGTACTCGTGGGATAATCCGCCGCTTCAGCAAGTTCTCTTGGACCATCCAGCGGGGGTTGCAAGACCCCTTGCGCGGTCCGGTAGGCTCAAGCTGCCTGTAGCTCTTGACGGGAAGCTCCGTAGCCGGTCCATCGCGGGCGCATCGATATCCTGGCATTCCAGAGGTTGACCGTCGCTGTGTCTCATCAGAGCGCGTAACCCGCAATCCTCTGGATGTTCACCGAATCCAGTCCCACCTGAAAGGCGTGGAGGACCTCAGCGAAGTCGCCGCAGTAACGGGATATGGACAAGCACCATCCAACAGGGTGCGCTCTGAATCCGTAATCGATACTCTGGCCTCATCACCCCATATCTTCTGCACACCGAAGAAGTGTTCAGGCTTGGCCTGGATGAACCGATAGGTCGTGTCCCTGACCAGATAGCCGCCTCCGGTATCTGGGGACTTTGGTTCTGCACATCCGCGGGACCGGAGGATTCCGTTGTGATGAGGACGAACACCTCCCGCGGCGTCTGCTCCGTCAGGCCATGGTAGATCAGGGCTGACCAGTGCGAGACGCCAGCGCGACCGGCTAGAGCCATGGCACTCTCAAACTCGTGGGCAGCCGGGCATCCGGGGACTGCTGAGGAAGTGTCGGCTGAGCCGTAGCTGACAGGTCATCGAGACCACCCACATCAAGAGGGCATCCTTACAGCGGCACGGGAGTCCAACCGACCTCAGCCGCATGGCCGGACCATGGGGAGCTGCACAATGTCTTCGTCCTTCTCGGTTACGTCGAGTTCCGCCCTGACCCGAAGCCGTTGCCGACACTCCTAGGTAATTGAGCCTCAGCAGTCCTTATCTGCGCTGTCCAGCAGGGCTAATGACCGTCCTGCCTAGCACAGGTTCAATCAGCGTTCTCAGTTGTTCCAGGCTGGCCAGCTGGCGAGGTCCACAAGCAACGCTCGGATGGCGGGCGCCAATTCGTTGGGAATCTCCATCGCCGTCTGCGTGGAGTCCGCGTATGCACCGTCGAAATACGGCGAGCGGTTTGCCCCTCAACTCATATGCAGTGATGACGAAAACCTGGTCCGGTGCGGGGTCGGGCACGTAGATGCCCCGGAGGTAACGCCTCCCGGAAGTCTGTCCTATGGCGATGCGTGATCCCTCGCGTCCAGGCCGGTCTTTCCCTTGAACTCCAGCGTCTTGGTTTCGCCCGTTGAGGCGAGTGCCAGAATGTCGTCGAGCTAACCCTATGATTCAGCATCGAGTACCTCAGCGAGCAGTGGCTTGATGCAGTCCTTGCGCTTGCGGGCAAGGTCATCGTCTTCTCAAACTTGAGCCACTAGCATCCGAACAGTAGTCGGCTCTGTCTGTGCACCGCATAGATTGTGCGATTCTATCGAAGACACTGCTCTCCCTAAGCGGATATCGAGCGATTAATCCATTCAAGTCTCAAGCATCCCCTAGGCCATGGAACCATGCCAGTTCACTAGGATAGGGGATTCGACCCTGGGCATTTCAAGGGGCTCGTTGGATTGCATGACAGTGCACCAATCTGGAGTAAGTTTTTCGATTTCGTCGCGCACTCGCCTTCACTCCGTCGCGCGGCCATCCTTGCGGGAAGATCACTCTCTTCCGCGATAGCCAATAGGGAGTTCTGCACTGCCGCCGAAACCATTTCGTGCGGGCCATGCCCCAGAGATTCAGCTGGTCTGTGGGCAACGGCTGCTATGGCAGCCGAACAGTGGTAGAGCGATTCGACTGAATACACATCCCAAGTGAAAATGCTACCTTCAGCAAGTCTCTCTATTTCATTTGGCTGTCTATCGTCTTTGTCGATTGACCCGAATGCCTCCACGTGGTGATGCTCTTGCGCGCTCCGGAGACCTTTCACCGCTTTAATCACTTCATTGCAACTCCCTTTTGGGATCACTGACAACTCTGGAAACAAGACCCCATACAACAGCAGGTCACAGCTGTTAGGCGTCCCCTCCACGAAGAGGACTCTCCGCCTTGCTCCCAAGATGTCCCGTTTCAGGTCCTCTGGCAATTGTGCGCCAGATCTGGAACTTCGGCGTCCCATGCTGTAGGCTGACTGCCTTTCCATACGCACGAGTGCAAGATGCGGCAGAGAATGGACTGGCAGTTATCAGCCTCGGCACTGGGCCCTCCCGCAGCGCGGACAGTCCACCGGGATGTACTTGAGCTGATGTATGCCTCACATAGTGCCGAGCCGAGCCGCCCAGTGCTGATGTACGCCGACCCGGCGGACAGACAGCGGGCTGGAGCATCCCTTCCTGCGCAACTTCAACCACCGGACCTTTTACGACCTGGATGAATGGTTCAACGCCGGGGGAGCAGCTGTTTTAACCGCGAAAAAGCTGGCGGCCCCGGGAAGTCCCGGGGCCGCCAGCGGGCATTCCATACTGGCAGAGGCGCCGGCATGGTCGTGGTTGCGGGTTAGCGGCTAGCGAGCCGTGCCAGCGGAGCTGACCCATTCATCCATGGTGTCACCCTCAAACCGCACATAGGATATCTTGCCCTGCCGTCCTATCTCTGCCGCCGGGGCCATCACTTCGATGCCTTTCGAGCAGAGATTGCTCCGCGCGTGAGTAGCGTGGTCAGAGGCGCAGGCCAACACAGGCCGAATGCGTATTCCAACCGCGTTCCGGCCCTCGCCCAGAGCCTCAACGATTTCGGGCGCAGCGGTCGCCTCCGCCTTCGGCCAGCCTTCCGCGCCGGCAAGCAACTTGGGCAGAGTGGCCACCACAACTATCCAGCCACCGTCATTGTTGAAGTCGGTTGCGTCCAGAGCTTCCAGCTCCGTCCTGTTCCTTGCTTGGGACCAGTTGGCGCTTAAGCCCTCGTATGTGGCGCCGTCGAGTTGGCTGCCACTCTCGATGCGGGTCACCCTCGTGAGAGCTTGTCCGGGATCGTTGGAACGGGTCCGGAAGGTGTACTGCACTTCATAGTGAGTAACCTCTGCGACTTTGGGCCACACGGAAACTAGCGTGGGCAAATTATTGTTCTCCGGATCCGTCACCAACGTTGAGGCGGACCGGGTATCTCTGGTGGAGAAATCCTCTCCGAGAAAACGGCCAATCCCAGGGGTGGAGAGAGTGAAGGATGCTGACGAACCCGGGGCTCCGGTGATCTCAATGATTTGGTTCGCCCAAGGTAGGGGCACCCTCTGTTCGCGAGCACTGGCATCAGCCACAGTTAGGCTTACGATCGTCGGCACTGTCTGCGTTGCGAACCTATCCTCGGAAATGCCGAGTTCGGCCGGCGAAGGGGCGCGCCTTTCAAGGGTGATGGTGTAGGCAGGTTTTCCTTCTTCGGGGTTGGGGGTGATGTTGCTCCACTGGAGGTTCACGAAGAAGCAACGGAGGTCGTTGCAATTCCATAAGACTGTCCTATCATCAGAGCCGGCAGCGTAGGAGACTGCAGAGAGGGTTGTGTTTCTGAAATTCGTGTCCTGGTTCCCATCTTGTTCGAGTACGTCGGCGGCCCACGCATACTCACCACTAAGACCATCAATCGTGGGCTCGGAAGTCTGTGCTGAGACTTCGGTGGCCATTCCAAACACCGCCAGCAGGGCTGCCGCGACGCAGACTCCGAGCAGCCCGGTCAGGGTCCTGCTGCGCCGGTTCCCGGCAATTCTTCGTATCATTTCCATGTTCTCTCCTCTTTAACAATAGGGATAGTGTATGCTCGCCGCCGGCGTGAACTGGCCCTGACGACATGCTAATAAAGCATAACATAAATATGCTCGGCGCAATACCAAAACGGCTCTGGAAGACCGAATTTTGCAGCGCGCCCGGTCCGCTGCCGTAAAACCGATTCCTGGCCCTGGCCGCATCATTGACGCCGCGGCGCGGTTTTGCGTAGAAGCAAGGTCATCAACCGCCTTCCGCGTCGGAGGTTATGCAACCATGCCCATTATGCAGAACGGCGTCGAACTCACCGTAGAGATTTCGGAGAAGGCTGCCGGGCAAATACAAGTACTTCGCCCGGAAAGAGGGCATCATCGACAATGTCGGCCTGCGCGTGGCGGTCAAGGGCGGCGACTCCGCGCTGACCTACGACCTCTTTCAATTAATGCCCTACTGTGTCGCGAATGTGATTGCATTGCCCCACAAAAATCGACAAAGTACTTTTTTCTTGTGGGATATTCGGGGTAAGGTGATCACACTGGCTGCAGCGGAAAGGTCTGTGACCGGAAACGGCCGTCGCTTCCCAGAATCCGCGGTTATTCAGGCATCGTATGCAGACGGCCAAATCCGAATTCAGCAGACTGTTATAATGGTTGTGTCCCCAACAGGCATTGCCTGACTTGCATCTGTTGCGCTTGGTATAACGTTTCCCAGCCGATTCAACTCGGGCAAATAGGCTGGGGCTATTCCATGCTGGTTTATGTCTCTCACAGAGGAGGATAAGGAATGGATGGTACATTTTCGCGTCGCAGCTTTCTGGGTACTGTAGGCGGAGGACTGGCCCTTTCGGTCTTGAGCGCCTGCGTGGCGCCATCGCCCGCGGCCGGGGAAGGAGACGCACAGATGGCGGAAACCGTAACGGTGCAGCTGATGTTTTGGCCCGTAGGTGGGGAAAGAGGAATTGCGGCCATGCAGAAGGCCCTGGCTCCCTTCCAGGAAGCCAATCCCCATATCGAAGTGGAGCAACTTGCCACGCCGTGGGGCGACTTGCACGACAAATTCCTGACCACCGCCGCCGGCGGGGTTCCTCCCGACGTTTCGGCAGTGGACAATTACTACCTCACCCAATTCGCCTCGAAGGGAATCCTGTTGGCCTTGGACGACCGGGTGGCGGGCGACGACAGCGTCAGCGGCGACGACTACTTTGAAGCCGCCTGGAACGAAGGCGTATGGTCCGGACAAAGGTGGTCGATGCCTTACATAGGCAGTACCCGGGTGCTTTACTTCAACGTCGATCTGTTTGAAGCAAAGGGCATTACGAGACCCGACGAACAATGGGAAGCGGGTACCTGGACCTGGGAAGCGTTCCTTGAATCGGCACAAGCCCTGACGGATCGGTCCGGAGGGCCCGTGGATGCCGTGTACGGGTGCACGGCCGACACCTCCATGTGGGGCGCCTTGCCTCCCTGGATCTGGGGCGCGGGCGGACATCTTCTCAACGACGATCGCACCGCATGTCTTATGAATTCGGCCGAATCGGTAGAAGCCATCAAGTTCTGCCAGGACCTGATTCATACTCACGAAGTCGCGCCCTCGCGCGAGGCGACCCAGGACGTGGATCTCGTCGGGACCGGCCGCATAGGCATGTGGGCCTCCTGGCGGGGCTTGGTCATGCGTTACCGCAGCTTCGATTACACATGGGAAGCCGTGCCGTTTCCCATGGGCTCCGAGGGCAAACTCACGCTGTACAAGGGCAACTCCATGGTAGTCGCCCAAGTGGGCAAGAACCTGGACGCGGCATGGGAGCTCTGCAAGTACATGTCGAGCCAGGAGGCCGACGCCATCTGGATTAGCAACGGCGGGGCTACCCCGCGGCGAGACAATATCGATGTCTTGCTGGCCAGCACTCCCCCCCAAAACAACCCCTATTTCTATACGCCTTTGGATGAAGGCTGGGCACGCACGTTGCCCTTCAGTCCGCTCTGGATCGAATGGACCCGCGGTCTGGATCCGTTCCTGGACCGGGTATTCCTGGATGGCGAGGATGTGCAGGCCGTGATGGACGAAGCCGTAGTGGAAATCAACGATATTCTGCAGGAATCCTAGGTTTTCCGATCCGATGCCCCGTTGCGGAGGAGAGCCGCAGGCCAAGCCCTGTCGGTAGGCACAGGTTCACCGGCTCCTGCCTCATACATAAAAGGCCGTCACGCTGCGCGGTGCGCGGGCGGCCTTCTCTTTGGTGATTGCGGGCGGCAAGATGCGCGGTCCGGAATTGTAGCTTGCCATTCACTCCCCCATGTTTAGGCTGCGTTACGCCCAGTTGGAAGAGCTGCACGGCTGGCTCTTCGTTTCCCCCTGGATATTGGGTTTTCTGGCCTTCATTATCGGTCCCATGTTGGTGTCGGTGTACTTGGCCTTTACCAACTGGGACATTCTGACCCCGGCCCAGATGGTGGGCGTCGACAATTTCGTTAAGTTGGCCACCGACGATCCTCTGGTGGGACAGGCTCTGAAAGTCACGTCCGTCTACGCGTTGGTTTCCATACCGCTGCAGGTGGTGCTGGGCCTGATCCTGGCCCTGTTGCTGAACGAGAAGATCAAGGCCATGTCGTTCGTGCGTACGGTGTTCTATCTGCCCAGCGTAGTGTCGGGCGTGGCGGTGGCGCTCCTGTGGAGATGGATTTTCAGTCCCGACTTCGGCCTGCTGAATGCAGGTCTGCATATGATAGGCATTCAGGGCCCGGCTTGGTTGGCCGACAGCCGCACGGCGCTGGCCGCGCTGATCCTGATGAGCCTGTGGGGGGTAGGGGGCGGCATGATCATTTTCCTGGCCGGTCTGCAGGGGGTGCCTACCGCCCTGTACGAGGCCGCCGAAGTGGACGGGGCCAACAGCTGGGTCCGGTTCTGGAACATCACCTTGCCCATGATTTCACCGGTTATTCTCTTTCAGACCATCATCGGCATCATCGGGGCCCTGCAGGTATTTACTGAAGCTTTCGTCATGACGGAGGGCGGCCCCAAGAACGCCACGCTCTTCTTTATGCTCTATCTCTATCGCAACGCCTTTGAGTTCCTCAAGATGGGATATGCCTCGGCCCTGGCCTGGGTGCTCTTTGTCTATATTCTCGCGTTGACATTGCTGGTGCTGCGCTTCTCGGCCGCTTGGGTCTACTACGAAGGCGTGGCTACCCGGGGCGAGACCTGATGGCCTCCCCGGCGCACTCTTTCGCTTCGAATCCGGCCGGGACCCACTGGCGCACCAACCGTCGTCTGCATTACGCGGTGAAGATGACCTCCGTGTATTTGCTGCTGGCGGTGGGCGGCATTTTCGTCTCGATACCGTTCCTGTGGATGCTCTCCACCTCCCTCAAGACCCTGGGGCAGACATTTCTCTTTCCCCCCATTTGGTTCCCCCAGCCGGCCCAGTTCTCCAACTATCCGAAAGTCTTCGAGGTTCTGCCTTTCCTCCGTTATTTCGTCAACACGGTATTCGTAACCGGTCTCAGTGTGGCGGGTATCCTGTTCGCCAGCAGCCTGGGGGGATTCTCGTTTGCGCGGCTCCGGTGGCGCGGCAACTCCCTGTTGTTCGTCATCGTCTTGAGCACCATGATGTTGCCGCCTCAGGTCACCATGATTCCGAAGTTCATCCTCTTTCGGCATCTGGAGTGGCTGGACTCCTACAGACCTCTCATCGTCCCCTCGCTGTTTGGGACCGGCTTTCAAATTTTCCTGTTTCGTCAGTTTTTCGCGGCGATTCCGAAGGAGATCGACGAAGCGGCCCATATGGACGGATGCGGGTTCATCCGGACCTATTGGCGCATCATCCTCCCGTTGTCGGGCCCGGCGATCATCACCGGTTTTCTCTTCTCGTTTCGGTATCACTGGAACGACTTTCTGGAGCCGCTGATCTACATCAACAGTCACGACAAATTCACTCTGGCCTTGGGCCTGCGGCTCTTTCAGGGGGAATTCTCGACGAACTGGCCTTTGCTGATGGCGGCTTCGACCATTGCCATGCTGCCCGTCCTGCTTACCTTTTACTTCGGACAGCGCTACTTCATTCAGGGCATCGTAGTGTCCGGGGTTAAGGGCTGAACCCGGGTTGCGACCGGAACTCCGGCTCGGGCATCGAAGCCGCAGCAATCGGTTTCCCTGATCCCGGTATCAGGAAAATCGAAATGGCTCCCGTCGGCCAACCCGCAAGAGAACCAGGGAGTGATTCCCGGCATCGCGGGCGGGAAGATGGAAGTTGTGTGTGCGGCAAAGGCGGTTTTGGTTGTCCAGGTGAAGGCATAAGTCGAAAGAACAAACGACAGGTATGCTAACGATCCTAGCGGCGTCTGGTTACGCATTCGGTGACCGGGCTATATATATATTGTGAAGCACAAAAAACGTGATCATATGTGTATCCATGTCTGTGGACGAAGAAACCTGTCGGCTTGCCCGCGTCAAGGCCACAGGGGAGGACACCGCGGTTTCGGCGCTGGTCCGTGCCGACCTAGTCGACTTGGTCCAAGGCCGGGTTGCCGAGACCCGATGCGAACGCTTGCGCCGCCTGCAGGACGAGACGTTGGAGGCTGTCCACGCCCGGGGCGGGGGCTTGCATGCCGCCGACAACCTTCTCCTCGGGACGCACTGCACGAGCGCGCTGCGCTTCCTTGACACCAACATTCTGATCTGTGCAGTCAGCACTGCGATCGAGGAGGTGGGAAAGCCGCGTCGGGCTCTCGACTGGCTTACGGCAAGCAACCTCGTGCTGTCGGTACAGGTCCTGCAGGAGTTCCATGTTCAGTCGACCCGTACCTCGCGGTCGGGGGCGCTGACACACGATGAAGCGGTGGTCTTTACTGCATCCTTGCAGCGCTTCCCGGTTCAGACGATCACCCGCAACGTAATGCATGCAGCCCTTGCCATCCGTGAGCGGTTCGGTCTTTCCTGTGAGGATAGTGCCATCCTTGCTGCGGCACATGCCTATGGCTGTGATGCCGTGTACACGGAAGGTCTGAGCACCGAGCAGGATTACGATGGTGTGCGCGTGATCAACCCTTTTGCCTGTTCACCGCATCGATTCCGGTGACCATCGACACCGCAGAGCACGGTCTCGCATACTTTCCTTGCACGGCTTTGACTGGTTCTCCTTGCGATCTGAAGCAGATGGAGAGGGCGCGGGCGACCCGTAGAACTATGACTGGGAGTACTGCTTGGACCTCCGCTCCACTTTCCGTTTTCTCCACGTCACCCGCCCACCGCCAAAATCGCTGGAACCAGGCCGTGACGGCCCACAATACCGCAAGTTCCTAGCTCGCCTACAGATCGAGATCGGCAGCTCTCGATCTGTGCCTGTTTGTCAACGGCCGGTCCATCGCGCTCCCGGGCTGTACAAATAGCTGCCACTCGGTATGGTCTTGCGTTACCACCTCGGGAAAGTGGTTTTTCGCCTCTGGGAGACTGGTCTTCAGGCACAGGACAGGTTCGTTACGGATGTTGAGCGGGACACCTCGATATCCCAGAGGTTCAGACCGGCGTGCCCCCATGCCGGTTTGAGAATGTAGGAGTCCTGGGTTGCCACCATGCGTTCTCTCATCCAGAAGTGATGCTGTGCGATTTCGGCTCTCCACGCCGGCTCACGTACCAAATTGTTCAACTCGTATGGATCTGCCTGCAGGTCGAAGAACTGCCACGGCTCTCCACCGTTGACATCGCCCAGCACGGTATATTTGTATCTCTCGCTGCGAAATCCCCTCCAGGTCTCAACGTGAAAACTGCTGTTGGCCCGCGTTTCCGCCACGTATTCCAGCAGTACGCCTGGACGCTCCAGCCGATCGCAACTGCCGCGGACGAGGGGTGCCAGATTGGTGCCGGGAAGCGGGTTTTGGGGGGACAACCCGCACAAGCCCAACAACGTGGGGAAAAAGTCCTCTGTGCAGGTAGGAATGGAGATCCGCGTACCGGCTCTTTCGGGATGTCCGGGATCCTGGACGATGAGGGGAATGCCGATGGATTCCTCGTATGGATATTGCTTGAGGGAAGTAGGCAACCCATGGCATCCGCCCATTTCCCCGTGATCCGAGAAAAATACCACTATCGTGTCCCTGTCCAGGCCCTTCTCCCCGAGCCAGGTGCGCAGACGCCCCACATTCCAATCCAGGTTTTCCACCATTGCATAGTAGATCCGTCGCAATGCCAGGAAGCGATCATATTCTTTCTGATCCCGGGCGCAGAAACTGGGAGGTACCTCGATGTCCCTATCCTTCCACTTGGCTTCCAGGGCCGCCGGTGCTTCATAGGGAAAGTGCGGAGGCTCGACTGAAATGATGCAGCTAAAAGGTCTGTTGGCATCGGGACGGTTTTCAATATAGTCCATGGCCAGATCGAACAGGCCATCCGTCTGATACGTTTCAAGCAAACGGGGGGTCGGATCGTCGTCTTCGTAATAGCACGTGTCGAAATGGCCATTCCGCAACTCGAATCCCAGCCACTTTTCCCAGCGTCCTTGATGCACCCTGGGCACGGGTGTCAAATTCGCTTTGCGGGTCGAGTGTCCGGGAAGTAGGGCGTGGCCGCCATAGAGATGCCATTTGCCCAGATAGATCGACTCGTAACCGGCATCGTTGAATTCATCGGCCAGAGTCCTTTCCGCTGGCGACATGCGCCATTCGATGCCCGGCACGAAACGGGAATGTGCGTACTCGCCCGTCATCAGCGTGAATCGGAAGGGCACACAAATGGGGTAGGTGGAACAGGCATTCGAAAAGGAAACCCCCTCGCGCACCATCCGATCCAGATGGGGGGTCTCAATGTTGGGATCTCCAAACGCCCCGATGGCGTCTCGTCGCAGTTGATCGCAGAAAATCACCAGCAGATTTGGTCTGGAATCCGACATTGATCTCCTCCGTGCAAAGCGAGCTCATAACGCCAGGCCGTACGGCCTGTGCATAGGGACACAGACGGCGCGGCTTGCGCTGCCTGCCATCCCTGTGGTCGGCAGGGACTTCAGGCAACACGCAATCTCGAAATTGAATTCTAACAGGCAATGGTGGGGACAGATTTCCAGGGTCGGCCGGGATCATGGGGCCGTAGCGTATGCGGGGCCTGGTCTGTGCAGCGGGATCTATCGTGGTTCAGGTCGGGGGTCAAAATCGCCTTGCAGGGAGCCAGCAGGTGTGGATGGTAGGCGTGGTGGGTGGCATGAATACCAACACAGGAAAAGTTCCACTTGCGTATTCGGCTATCAGGCAGCGCAGACGCCATCGCATTTTGTTTGGGACTGCGTATCTGTCTTCCATCGGAGGGCATTACTCAGCCGAGCTCCGGCCGACAACGCTCTGCCTCCCGCGTCTGCACGGCCTCATAGGTTGCCTGCAAGCCGCACCGCCATGTCGCCCGAAATCTCCGCGTGTGACAATTCGCCAGGTTCGAGAGTGCTTGGCAGCTGGCACCAAGGATCTTCGCCCCTTCGGTGACGTCGAGGTCGAGTGGTCAGGCAAGCTGCATGTACCACTTTATCTGGGTGCGGCAAGTTCTCCCTCGGCATTGTGGTTCTCCTTTCGTCAATGGCGCTCGATCCACTCCGCATCGTAGACATCCCCGTCCCCGAAGATGACATGCCAGTTGGCCTTTACAGTGACCGACCAGTAGCCCCTCAAGCTCGCCGGGCGATTTGTTGTCAGGCATGAGCCAGATTCCGAGGCAGGGCTTACCTTCAACGATTGTTCCGGCCTTTTTTCGGGTCTGACGGGTAGTTCGATGCTCACCGCCTGGAGGCGGTCGGACAAGGCTTGCCAGCGAGCCTCCAAATCATCGTTTGCATCCACTATTTATGCCGACGCCTCCTCCGCCCCGCGACCTTGATTTCAAGGCTAGGGGTGGCCAGGAGATTATCAATGCCGCTCTTGTCCAAGATGCAGGCAGAATGCATGGTGACGAATTGGGGTTGGACATGAACCTTATCTGACTTCTATTCCTTGTTCGGCAGCAATCTTAAGCTCGTCTTCCGAATATTGAACCGCTCGGAGGTCGTTCTCTTCTCTTTCGAGACGGACGAGTATGCCGTCAACATCATCCAAGTCCGATGCTGCTTGGGCGAATCCTCTTATACAGTCCCAACTGTGCGTCGTGGCGATTACCTGCACATTGTTCTCTTGAGCTGTTTGCAAAACCATGCGCCAATAATCCTCTTGTATCAAATAGTGGATGCCGTTCTCTGCTTCGTCTATGAGCAGGAAGCCCTTCCTGCTGTTCACGAGAGCCAGCGCAAGACTGAACAAACGCAATGCACCGTTACCCAGACTCTTGAGAGGTACGGGTTGATTGTACCCTTTGAGCTTTACAATAATCCGTCGCCCACTCCGGTGATTTTGGCTGTCTTCTCCGATCATGGCTACCCTTTCGACAATGTTCCCGTAGACAAGACCAAGAGCCTTGATCATCAGGTCTTCATGGTCCGTCAGAGCAACTCTATCCCAATACTGGGCTATAGCATTAGTGGATAATAATCCCGGCCCCAACGACTCACATGCTATCGATGCCGGCATCGATTCCAGATCTGACGTTTTCCATCCAAGGCTTGAGTGGACAAGACGAGTTTGAGAGAGTGGTTTATTCCCTCCCGCACGATAGAAGAGCAACCCTGGGACTATCCATTCTTTCTTTTGAAACCAAGCTTTCAGTACTCGGATGGATTCGTCAGGTAAAAGCTCAGGGAGCATGCGCATTCGCTGATCGAGTTGCTGAGGTGAGACCTCGGACAATGTTGGCGCCTCCAGTCTGAGTTGGTATTCAGATTGTGTTGGGCCGATTGAAATAACGACGTCCTGAGATGTGTCTCGTCCGTGAAAAAGAGATTCCCAATCCGGTTCTCATAGATCACGACCGTCTTTGTCTGTGGCGGCAGCGAATTCTTCGCAAGCCACAAGTAACTCGTTCACAATCCAGTACGAGGCATGCAGTGCGTATAGCTTCACAGCTTCAAGCACAGTCGTTTTACCGACACCATTTTGTCCGGCGAGCAAAGTCACTCGGCCCAAACGTGGGATATCAAGTGCCTCAATTCCTCGAAAGCCCTTTATAGAGAGGTTGGGAAGAGGGAGGTTATTGGTCGTAGCCATGTTCTACTCCTGTCTGAACATGTTCACTTGTTGCGGTACTCTCTCAGAAGTCTGCTCGCTACTGGAAAGTCTGTTCAAAACGATATTGACGGAAAGTGGTAACGAATTGCCAAAAAACAGACATTAGGGAAGCTCTATCAAGAGACTCTCAAAGTATTTCCGAAACTAAATCCTGGAAGAGACGATCTGTCTCCTGAGATCGTGGGGGATGTAAAAAGTCTTGGGAGAGCTACAAACGGCCGTTTGCGAGACAGGCCGCCCGCTGCGCCCGCATCTACCGGGCCACCTGCTCCGGCTCTGTGCCCGGCGCCCAGCGTGAGGGCCTGCAGACGGCTCTGGCCTATGCCCGGCCACAGGACGTGCTGGTGGTGTGGCGGCTGGACCGCCTCGGCCGCTCGCTGCCGGATCTGGTGGCCTAGGTCACGGCCCTGCAGCAGGCCGGCCTCGGCTTCCGGTCGCCGCAGGAGAGCATCGACACCAGCTCGGCCACGGGCACGCTGGTCTTTCACCTCTTCGCCGCGCTGGCCGAGTTCGAGCGCGATCTGATCCGGGAACGGGTGCAGGCGGGCCTGCAGGCGGCGCGGGCCCGCGGACGCAAAGGCGGGCGGTGCTGGAGGGCCGTCGGCTGGCCCGGGCGGCCGAGCTGATGCAGCAGGACCACGTGCCCGTGACCGAGATCGCGCGCATCGTGGGCGTCTCCCGCAACACCCTGTACCGGCATCTGAATCCGGATGGCACTCCCCGCCGGACCGAGGTGTCCAGGGACTGTTTTCCCAAGAGGTCCACAATGCCATGGACCAGGATCCCGACACCCAGCTCTGGTCGGTGCTGGTGACGCCCATGGTCAACGATGCCGGCCGCGACCCGACCTGCGTGGCGTTGGCGGCGTTTCCCCGCCTGGGCGACATCCTGGATTTGATGGACGAACTGTCCACCTACCTGTACCAGGACGGGTTCGCGCCCTTGGTGCGCGCCCACGCCCATGCGGCTATCCCCCTCAAGACCGGCACGCGCATTCTGGCCGATCTCTTCCATCATCCCCCGACGCCCGCCTGATGACTGCCGCTTTCACCGATTTCCTCTCCCACCGCACGGCCACGGGGCGCTGGTCTCGTCTAGGCCCCTACTATGCCATGTTACCCCTGGCCCTGGTCAACGACGTGCTGGACCTCTATACCCAGACCGGCCAGACCGTGATCGATCCCTTCTGTAACCGCGGCACGGTGCCCTACATCGCGATGGCAAAGGGGATCCGGGCCCTGGGCTGCGACCTCAATCCCGTGGCCTGGCTGTATGCGCGCACCAAGACCCGATCCGTACCCCTGTCTGGAGGCCGTCCAGCAACGCATCGCCGCCCTGCAGGCCGCGGTCACGGCCGCGGATGCCCAGCCTGAGAACGAGTTTCAGGAGCTGGCCTTCGGTCAGCCGACCCTGGCCTTCATTAACGCGGCCCGCCGGGAACTGGATTGGCGCCGCTCCCGGCGGGACCACACGGTGGCCGCCTTTCTGCATCGGCGGACGGCCTGGCGGTATGCCAAGGGCATACCCTGACCCGTGGCCGGGCGGGCCCCCGTCATCGCGCTCGGGGACGCGGCCCGCGACTTGCCCGCCACCACGCCACCGGCCGATCTGGTATTGACTTCGCCACCCTACAGCAACGTGACCAACTACCCTACCGACAACTGGCTGCGGCTGTGGGCGCTGGGCGAAGGCCCCAGCCTGCCAGGGTGGCGGACAGACCAGAAGTTTGTCAACACCACCGTCTACCGCCGCATGCTGCGGGACTGCCTGGTGGCCACCCGGGCGCAGACCCATTCTGGCACCATCTGGTACATTCGCGCGGATGCCCGCCCGCGCACCTGGCACATCATTCGCGCGCTCATGCAGGAGAGGTGGATCTGCTGTACCTGCCGCCGCGGCGGCATCGCAAGGGGTTCACGCGGGAGTTTCCGGTGGCCCTGTAAGCCGCGCCGGGACAGACTGAGGCTGCCACCCGCCCCGGCACCGGCGCGGCAAACCTCGCCATTCTTCAGAGGAAGCCGATCCCCTAGGTCTGATTGCCTCTGGTTCCCCCTGCAAACTGTCCCAACCTATGGATGTTAAGGAAGCAAACACCAATGTGGAATGCACTATGGCAATTCATAACGGACAACAGTGTGTTCCTGTTGGCCATTTATGCCTTTGGATGGCTGGTGCGAACCAACATCATGACGCAAAGAAAGTATGAGGAGACTGTTCGGGACAAGCGACTGGAAACATATGAAGAGATACTGAGCCCATTCATTGCGGTCTTGGACACAGCATCGGACAGCGACGACGAGAAGGCCGCAAGGCAACAGAAAGCCCTGCAGCGGATCAAGTCGCAAGAATATCGCGCGCTGGCCTTTAAACTGACCTTCCTTGGTTCTGACAGCACGGTGAGGGCATGCAATAATCTTTGGCAGTTCTTGTATGCACTGGCCAAGGATCCAGAACTCGATGCCAAATCAGGACTATTGCGATTTGGCGATCTGCTCGTGGCTATTCGCAAGGATCTTGGCAACTGATCAACCAACCTCAAGAATACAGAAATGATGGCCTGGATGATCACAGACATCAATGAGCTAGAAGATCTGGAGTCCGACCACAGTCACAATGACAGGTCGCGCAAGTCGACACGGCTTCCCGCCAGACGAACGGGCCAGGCAGGCCTCTGAAGGCGATGGCGCCGGATCACGCTGATGGAAGCCTTGGACCACCGTGATGTCACGGGGTTCCTGTGCGCTCTGGTGTCGGAGGGTCTGGATGAGGCTTGCGGGACGCGGTGTGCCAGTCATGACGAACTGTTTTTTCAGCGAGGGAGCACACAATTGGAACTGGCGATCGAAGCCGCTGTCCCGACTGAACTTCGCCGTTTGACATCTGGGCACAACCCAGATTAGGGGAAACACAAGTCTCTGTGTCCTGAGTTGTCGGAAGGCGGGTGAACCCCCCAGACGCTGAAAGAGCGCGCCGATGCGGTGGTAGCCATCACGGTGCTGGCCAGACTGGCAGTCCTGCCGCATTCGAAGCAGACACTTCATGGACTGCGCAATGCCCGCATAGCCCTGTGTCGCCAGGGCCCAAGCCGGGATGGTTTCATGCCAAGCGCACAGCGCACGCGGGTCTGGTTGCCAGGGTACTGCGGGCGGGCCTGTTCCAGGGCCACAGCAAGCCTGTACAGCGGCAGCAGGAATGCGGCCCGCTGGGCTGCAAGGGGTGCAAGGTGGGACACAGAGCCTCTCTGGACCGTTCTTCATGCCTGGGAACCCAGAAGCAGGAGCCAGGGCCGCCGGAGTGCAACCCCTGTCCACCCTGTGCCTCGGAAAAACGCGCAGAGGGGAAGCACATCCCTCCGCGACGCGCCCTCTGTGGGCCTGATCGGGAGACCGGAGCTGCCCCGGCAGGACAGGTGGGATACCTGTCCGACCCCTATACGGATCACTCCCGCGGGCAACCTCATTCTACCGCAGAAGCCTCACGCAAGTTGCAGGAATGCCCGGCAGAAGCAGATGCGGCATTCTTTCCGGTATCGCGGTACCCGTCACTGAGCAGGGAAGCGGGGCCGGGGATCGCAATTAGGTGATTCGGGATATCATTCTGCGCGCGTTGTTCGGCCGATTCCGGCCTAGGATGACCTCTGGGGGCATCTTTCGCGCGCAAGGCCGTCGTATGGGCCCGAATCCCCCGATTCGGGCAATTGAAGTGGACAGGCGGCATTGATTTCAATCTTCACTGTCCAGTGTAGTCATGTGCGTTGGACAGTGACTGCGGCTTGTGGCAGGGCCTACCGGTCCAAGAGCGAGGCGGCCATGCACCGTCAGACATCGGGGGTATGCTGTACCGGTCCGTGTCCGAACTGACCCTCCAGCCGATCTTGGAGCCGGCGGGCCAGATCGACGGAATCCTTCCAGAGGATGTGGTTAATCTGGCGGGTGTCGAAGCGCAGATAGTCTTGGCAATCCTCGCGGCAGGTATAGATAACCGGCAGGCCCAACCCATGGGCAAAACCGGCCTCATAGTAAACGTTGCCATTCGTGAGGCCTTCGGGAGTGGCGCTGCCAGCTCTGCAAAATTCCTCACAGGTGAAGTCGGCGACCACGATGCGCGAGCGGCGAATGCCGGCCATGACCCGGTCGTCCAACTTGTCGGAGTGGAGATTGTCTTCATCTACCCGGTGCGGTGTGTAGCCGGCTTGGGCAATGCCCTGGGCAAAGCCATTCTTATAGGTCTGATCAAGCGAGGGATCGAACCACATGGCCACAAATACCTGCTGGCCTGTGCCTTGCTCCCGTAGCTGTTCTTCTACCCATAGGCGCGCCCTCAGAGTCCATGTTGCGGGTCCCACAAACTGCAGGTTCATGTTTTGGTGATCTCGTTGCCGAACCCACTGCTGTTCATCAATGTGGGTCCAGAATTCTTGCAGTTCCTCTTCCTCCGTACAGGCCGCGGCCGCAAGGCGAAATGCGAAATACTCCTTCATGATGTCTATACGAGCCGCTTCCTCTTGGGGGAGGCAGATCTCTTGTTGCATCAAAAACTCGCGCATGAGATAGAACAGACGATCTGCGGCAGGCGGTGTCCTCGGGTATTGTTCCAACACCGTGGCATGGTCCAAGGTGGGAACCAGACTGGCCAGTTCGTCCCTGAGCCTTTGCAGGACTGCAGAGCGCGGGGATCGGGTAGCGGCATCGGGCACCAGCAGCCCGGCTTCCAGGTTCTGACGATAGATCCAGTAACTCAGATTCGCCTTCTCACGCGGCGTGGCTCCGGCCAACTGGCCAATGGGTTCGCCGCGATGGGCCATTGAGGCCCAGCTGCCCTCCAACTTGTATACGCCGCCGACGCAGGGAGAATAGAACAAGTACGACCGCCCGCGCGCCGGGGAGCGCTGTCGAGCGGTGTGTTCCAAATCGGACAAGCAATCTGTGTCATGTGGTTTCTCGCACTTTGTCCTGATCATTCAGCCACGGCTACTGGGCAACCTCCCCGACCGGCTCGCTCATGGGGCATTCGGCCCAAACCGGATCGAGTCCGGATGCACCTGCAGAATCTGGATCGGCAGCCGCCGTCGCCTTCAAAGGTCCGCGGAGACCCGGTTCCGTTGTGCAGACCGCACCAATAAGGACCTGCGAAGCGGCCCGTAGGCCCAGGAGCCTTCACCCGCGCGGGGAGCATCTGGGAGCAGTGGTCCCACGCGCAGAAGGCCGTCATGGGGTCTGATGGCGCTTCATCAGCGCGTGAATGGTGGCGTGCAGCCAGGCCTGATCGTCACGCGGTACCCGCACAGACAGGACCATTCTGTCGGCCGTGTGCAACCGCGACCAGGTACGGCCCTGCCCATCGTATCGGTATATGTTCTGCCAATGGACAAAACGGTGACCCAAACTGCCACCGTGGTACAGGCCGTAGGTGTCCAGGACCCACGGCTCCCTGTGCACCTGCAAGAGGGCAGAGCCCAAAACGAGCACCCCTGTGACTCCGACCGCTGCGAGTTGGGTGGCTCCCAGCAAGTGGAACAGGCTGCCACCTATACCCAGCACCAAGGCCAGCAACTTCAAGGACTGCAGAAACGAAAGAGGGGGGATTTCCACCTGCAGCAGCCTGGAAGTCTGGGCCACCACTTTGACATAGGGACGGGTGCCCTGTGGCGGATTCGCCAGATACACGTCGGGAATCGGAGTTGGCTGGGCCTGCAAATGGTGCAGAAGTTGCAGGCGGCAATGACGTTCGCAGGGCGGATTCGACCTGATCGCAGCGCGGCGTGTGAAGTGATCCAGATACTTTTGATAGAACGCGAAGTTGGCGGTGTCGGCCTCCCGGTACCAGGTGTCCACCACTGACTGGTATATTTGCTCCAGTAAGTCGTCTGTCGCCACACCGCGCCGGGTGACCAGCCAGGAGTACTGTACACACGCAATGGCTTTGGTAAACTCCTCGCTCCCCGCGTCCTGCCGCTTGTGAATGGCATCCATGACTAGACCTGTGAGTCGTCCTTTCTCTTCCCGACAGTGCCGGTGGAACAGGGGCCCGAGCCGGAATTGCCGACAGACGGGACAGCGCCATCGGGTCCGGTTCATGCGGCAGCCCCTGGGTTGCCATCGGCCACGATGCTGCCCGACAGCACGTAGAGATCCAGAATGCGCAGAAACAACTTGTGGTTGCCGTCGGTGTACGCGGTGATCCCCAAGTCGTTGTGCGGGACGCCGCGCCGGACCGTGCGGACTTTGGCGGGCCCAGACTGGGCCACCGTACCGGTATATCCGGCTTCAAGCACCGTCCGGCCGCTCACTTCGGCTGTGCTCCCAGCTGCCACAGCAGCGCGGACGAGGTGAGGTTTAGAGCGAGATCCATCAGAGCTGGGACAGGACCACCTTGCGGGCCCGGCGCAAGGCGGCCGCCGCCCACGGCGGCTCCCCTGGCACGAGGCGGGCAAGGTGTCCGACGGTCAGGCGATTCAAGGCCGCCGCGAACTCGGGGTAGGTCTCGCATTCCACACAGTGGGCCGCCACGGCATAGACCCGCGCCAGGTCCACATCCGCCGCGGTCCGATTCCGGGCCCACTGGGCACTGCCTGGTACCCGCTTGGCCGCGTGCTGCAGTTCCTGTTGGCGGCGAAGGGTCTGTTCGTACAATTCCTGTAGATAGGCGACCGTGGCCGCACGCTCCTCCCAGCCGCGGGCCACCTTGGCCCGCACCGTCGGGGCCACGATCTGCCACGACTGTTTATAGTGACGTTTCATGTTTCTTCTCCGCGTTTTGTCCTCTATGATACCATAGGGGGACATATGACCCCATTTACAGATTGCAGGACAGAAGCGGAACCCCTATGATACTGACCAACCCGACAGATGTGCAGGCATGTCCACGTATGCCGGCAGCCGGTTCTGGTTGCGCCTTGAAGCTCTACCGTCGAGCCACAGTGGCTCGACTTGCAGGAGAAGGCATATCTGAGCTTCTGGATCCATGATCAGAATCAGCGCTACGGTCTGTTCGGTGCCCGCGGCAGTACCGGGAAACCCCCGAATCTAACCGCGGCCCGCGTGGAGGAGTGGTCCCAGCGCCGGCCCGCCATGGAGGCGCGTCTGCTCTCCTTTCTACGCGAGGTGATCCGCCAGCAGGAAATGCAATTGCATCCCGTAGACCGGCAGCCTCAGATCTACGTGGTGCAGGCCACCCCTGGGCCATGCCTCCCTCGCCACCACCATCCGCTACGTGCACGTGCAGCCCGGGGAAAGTTCAGGCCACGCCCTGGCCCGCCTAACGAGAACGCGTGAGTCCGATGGCCGCCCCGTCCCCAGAGGGTCGTACAGGTACCGTCCCGGAGCGCGTTAGCGGGGCGGCTTCGATCAGAGAGTAAAGGATTTCTGCCATGCGCAAGCCCTAAAGAGTTGCGCATATGGACATGGTGGGATGAGTACCGCTATCTCAGAGCACGGGAGCGTGAGCGCGCACAAAAGCCGAAGGCACGGAAGAGAGGTACAGACCCCGTGTGTACAGGGGATGCTTCAGTACAAGCCATGTCGCCTTGGCGCAGAGCGGGCTATCCCCGTTGATACAGAGCACCGGGTGTGTACCATCCACCAGAATCCCCTATCTGCTTCATAGCCGTGTCTACCTACCGCCCCCAACGCGTAGCAATGTCCTGTATGTGCATCCGCTCTTCTCTCGATTCTGTGTGATCTTCCATCCGGGCCCAGGATGACAGCAACAACCGCAGGGCGACAATGGCTTGAAATGCCGGATTGCTCTCATCGCTTTCTGCGCCGAGGCGTTCCTCGACATGGTGGATCAGATCGTATATCGGATGGTCCGTATTCAGGTTGATGTGCAAGATCCCCTGGTTCGAGTGCACGTTGAACATCTGGTATCCGTCCAAATGATCCGGGTTGAATTGGTATGCAAGGTCCTTTTGCACCAACGTCTTGGCAAGCTGCTCTGCATCCTGGTCTGAGCGGCCAGACTCAATGAACTGTTCCACCAGACCCGCTTCCCGCTTGTCTGGTGGAATCTCCGTGCGATCTCTATCAGTCCTGGTGGGCGTCTCACTACCTCTTGCAATAGCGTTCCTGTCAACATCGGTGGCATTCTCTATAACTCTTTCTTCTGGGCGCTTCGTGCCGCCTGCTCTCTTTCGCTGCTCAAACATCTGCCTGATGGCGCGCATCATGGCCCATGTCTGACTACGGATGTCCGCGACAATGGTGTAAATGGGGATCATCATCGATACCCATCTCATCCAAGACGACTTGCGTAGAGCGGTCATCGCGGGCGACAGTCTTGGCAGCCTGGATGAAGTTCGCTACCATCTCTTGTTGTGGTCTACGCCAAACAGTTCGTCGCAAGCCCGACGAAAGCACACTTCACAGCCCCACCACCGGTTCTGCGGGTTGTCAGCACTGCCACCCTCGCGCAGGAAGGCGTCCTCAAGCACGATCTCTCGGTCCTCCCGCACGACCGAGATGCCGATGTTGTGCCTGGCGTGGCGCCCGTGCTCCTCGCTACCGGGCAATCTGCCGACGCCATTGGCAGGGACGACTGCAAGGATTTTTATGTCTTCCCGGATGGTTCCTGCCAGGCATTCCCGCGGGGTGTGGACCAGGTCCCAGTATTGCCTGTATGGACTTTGCACCCTTTTCCTAGGCTGAAATCGGGCTCTATCGGTGCCCGCCAGGGGCTGCAAAACACCAGAGAGGCCCGTGGCGGCCGCCTGCGTCGGGAATCGTAACGGGCCATCGGGTTTCGCACCGCAGGGACATGATCCCCTGTCTGTCTCCAGAGACGCTCCCTCCGCCGTGGGCGGGCAGTTTGGAAAAGCTCCCGGGAAGATCTCCGCGGTGAGGTTTCCGGTGGCGGGCCCCATGGCCTTGGTCGTCCTGCTGGGGATCACCCTACGCGGCGCAGATGAGTCCGGGCCCGTCGTCACAGGGCCGGATACGGACGGAGATTTCGGCATCTGCAACAGAACGAGCGAGACATGTCCTTCGCAGTTACAGGATGTCCGGTTGTCTGACGCAAACATCAGAGAGACCCTGAGCGTAATCAGTAGAGTGACGAGAGTATCTACCGAGGCTTTTGCGAAGGCGTGGGCAGATGTTCCTGCCATGACAAGGTCTGTGCCGAAAGTCGTCCGTGATCTGAATGCATCCATCCAGGCCATGCAGCATATTTTCCTCAGGGACACCCGGGAATTTAGAAGCAGAGAAGGCCATCCGTACACCATCCACTACCCACAACTGCGCTCCTGCCAACGAATCGAGGACCTGGGGCCAAACCCATCCCTGGAGGCATCATGCCTGAGTCGGTAGGGGAGGCTGCCCGGTGACCGTGGGGCGGTGATCGCCTTGGGAGGGCTGCCCTTCACCAACCCGGATCCGACTTTCGGAGGCAGGTCCGGTTTGCCTTTCGCCGTGTGGCCGCGGCCGGTACGGGGAACGCGGAACTGCAAGAATTCTGGACCCACATTGATGAACAGCAGTGGTGCGGCCACGAGATCCCCACAGTATGAACTTGCAGTGTGTGGAACCCGCAACATGGATGCCTATGGGCAGAAGAACAATTACGGGAGCCAGGCACAGGCCAGCAGGTATTTGTGGCCCTGTGGTTTGATCCCTCGCCGGATCAGACCTATGCGGATGGCTTTGCCCAGGGCATGGCCCAAGCCGACTGACTACACGCCGTACCGGGTGGATGAAGACCAACAACACCACTCCGACAAGCTGGACGACTGGGTCATGGCCGGCATTCGCCGATCGCGCATTGTGGTCGCCGACTTCACCTGCGCGAAATTCACCCGAGCAGACCGCGCCACCCCCGAAGGCCTAACGAAGGGCCACGTCTACTATGAGGCCGGCTTTGCCTGCTGGTCATCTATACCTGCCGCGCGGATTGCCAAGACTATTTGCGCTTCGACACCCGTCAGATTAACCATATTCTCTGGAAGGATTCCGCCGCTCTGGCCCGCCGGCTCCAGGAGCGTCTGGGAGGATCAGTTCGGACATGGACACCGGTACAGCATACCTCCGATGTCTGACGGTGCAGACGGTGCAGCCGTCTCGCTCTTGGACCAGGATGCCCTGTCAAAAGCCGCAGTCACGACCAACGCACATGACTGCACTGGACAGGGAAGCCCGAAATCAACGCCCAGAGGTCATCCCGGGACGGGATCGGCCGAAAAACGCGCGCAGCATGCTATCCAGAGTCGCCTCATTGCGATCCCCGAATTCGCTGTCCTGCTTAGCGAGGGGTACCGGCGTGCCCGGATCGGGGTGGCACAGCCTGGGGGACAGGCTTGGAAGTCACAGTATCGACCGCGACGATAGAGACAGCTTGGATTCTGGAAGGACAGGATCCCTCTACACACCGAAAGACATCCTGTCCTCTTTCCCCATGGGCGGCGAGCGGCAGGTCCTGGGTATCGCCGATCTCCGCGCGGACAGCGGGCCTGGTGACGGACAGGGCGGCGAGGCCCCGTACATTCTGCGCCAAGCGGCGGGCAAAGGCCTCCAGCGGGGATTTCGGAGTCTTGGTCAGCCGCTGGATGCAGGGTGACGGATCCTGGGTCCTTTCGTGACCTAGGATGACCCGACCTGCTCGGTTCTTTGCCACCTTGGCCCGGTGGGGGCGGGTGTGGGCCAGATCGTACGCCAAGGTCACCCCTCCAGATTTGGTGATGATGATCGACGAAAACACCAGTTGCAGGAAGGCCTGCAGGGCCGCATCGGATATGACTTCGATCGGTTCCAGCAGCGCCTGCAGTTCCCGTTGGGTCTCGCGGGCAAACCAGTAGTCCACAAACCGCCGCGTCGCCGGCGCAAAGCAGCGGTCCAGCCGTTGGTTCAGACCGGCCGAATCCCGCCGCAGGGCCACCCGGGCCTGGGCCAGAACCTTTGCTCTCTGTCGGGGGGCAGGGGCGCAGTCTTGACCCGGGCCTGCAGTTGAGCCAGCGGGTCAATGTCAAACCCCCAGGCCTCTCGTCCAGCCAGCCGAGCTTCCACCAAGGCTGTGCCCGCCTCCATCATGGGATCGAGGACCACATCCCCGGGAGTGGTCAGGCCCTCAATGAAGCAACGGGCCAGCTGCGGGGAAATTTGGCCGGAAAGGCGTGGAAGCCGTGCGACACGGAGCCGGTGGGTTGCCATTGAAAGGTCAGATCCCCCTGCAACAGGGCAGCCAACTGTTCCCGACACGGTTGGACCAAAGGCGGGAAGGCGGCCCGGGCCAAGGCCATCCGGCTCATCTCCATCCTGCACTGCAGGTTGATCCCGTCCGGCCGCCTGGGATGGGTCAGCCACTCCGGACCGCGACGGACCCGGCTTGTTTCGCCGGATGACGCAGCGTACCGTCCAATTCGACGATCTTCGGCTATGCTGATTGCGCTTGGGGTGCGACCAGCGGGTACGGGGGAGTCGTCACATCTGCGGAAAGGAAGGCGTCCGCTCACTTTCTGGCTCGCAGCATACTCCGGGGCGCGTATCTAGCAATAGCGGTTCTATACTGCTACTGCGCGGCTAAACCAGACACAGTTCCTGCCAACGTACGATGGCCGGCAGGAACTGTGCATATCACCAAGCAGGCGGCTTATTCGGTCTCGGTCTCCATGGCAACGGTGTCATCCTAACGGAAATCAGCTTGCCGATGTACTGGCTGCCATGATTGACCGCGAAATCATGGAGCGCCTGATTACGCTGTTCCGGCAATACCCCTTCGTGACTGTGACCGGGCCGCGACAATCCGGCAAGACGACATTCTGCCGTACAGCCTTCCCGGATCTGGCGTATGCCAACCTGGAAGCGCCTGCTCAGCGGGAATGCGCCGATTCTGATCCCCGCGGTTTTCTTTCACAGTTCGGCGGGGATGCTAGCCTGGATGAGAGTCGGCACGTTCCCGCTCTCTTGTCCTACCTTGCAGATCCTCGCCGACGAATGGGGCAACAACAGTCTTTTCGTACTCACCGGCAGCGAACAGTTCAAGCTCTCCGATGCCATCAGCCAGTCGCTGGCAGGCCGGACGGCGTTGCTTCGATTGCTGCCATTCCCTCTAGCTGAACGGCAGAAAACAGGCGTCGGCGTTGCAGTTGACGACATCCTCTATTCAGGCTTCTATCCCCGCATTCTCAATCAAGGCCTTGATCCTCGCAAGTGCTCGGAGGCTACAGCGAGGTTTTAGAGCATCAGTCCAGAGGTGATTGTCGTCTCTGCCGGGTTCCTGAACCACTGTCTCCGCCAAGCTGTGCTCGCGACAAAATCCAACTCTGCCGGGTGGTGTCAAGGGTTGCCTCGATATCCGCAGGGTCCTGTCCCTTGGAAGCCAGGATGCTGCAGTCCAGTTTCCATCTCCTATTTCAAGTACAGCCGCAACAGCAGATCCTGAAACTGGATGTCCATGGTCTCGGCCTGCAGTTCCGTCCGGGAGTACGGGTTGTCGTAATGCGGGAAATCGGACAGCAGCACTGCCGCGCCGTGGCGCCGGAAAGGCGCGTCCCAACCAAACCTGAAGGTGTCGCCCTGCAGCGAGTCGAACGTTACCTGCAGATCCTCTACGTCCAGCCGTAGTCCACGCACTTTGTCCCCGAAATTGCGGAAGGAGCCGTCTCGTTCCTTGCGGCCCAGCTGCAAAATCCAGGCCGTACGAGGTCCCTCGGCTCTCTGTTCGCGCCGGGCGGCGGAGCCGTGCTGCAGAATAAACCGGGCGAGCTGCAGACTGGAGGCGGACACTCCGGTCAGCCGAGCCGCGGTCTGCTGGATGAGAGGCGTGACGGGCCGGGCCTTTTTCGCCGCGGCGACGCGTGGCCCTCTGCGCCGTCGCCAGCGCACGTTGGCCCGTGGTCAGATCCCGCCGCGCAAACCGAAATCCAGGATCCTGTCCGCGGGTTACAGGAGACCGTGCATGTCCAAGCATGACCGTCTATCTGCCCAGGCCCCTGGTCCGGACCACAAAACTGCGGGCCCTGGAAGAGGAATCGCCAGCCTCGGCCGGGGTGGCGGCCGCGCGGCAGGCCTATCTGCAGCAACCCGCGCCGCAGTGGGGCGTGCCTTCCGGGTGTGCTCTGGCCTCACCTGGCACCGCGGATCGGCGTCGATATCACGTGACCGGACAGCCCACCACGTCCTCCGGTCATGATAGAGTTGAGGGGAGGGCAGTCGCGGGCCGCCTCCAGGGCCCCCGCGACGACAGACGCCATGAGGGTGTCTGGGACGTTCCGCCGCGGAGGTGCGGGACGGCCCGGGCCCCTGCAGCTCCCCTCATGACAGGAGAGAGACATGGAGATGATCAACAAGGCAGCCTACGAGGACCTCAGGGCGGCTGGCATGGAGGAGACGCAGGCCATCGCCATCGCGTCCCACATTCCGGACTGGTCGCAGTTCGCCACCAAGCAGGACCTGAGCGAGTTGCGCCAAGAGCTGCACCAGGGCATGCATCGCCTAGAAGTGCGGATCGTGTTCTGGATGTTCGGCCTGCTGGTGGCGGCCGGCGTCGTGGACCGGCTGCTGTGGTGATCTGAGTCTGTCGCGGGGCCGGTTTGAGACTGGCCCCGCACTTCTTCCCGGCCTCCGTCCAGGCCACATGCCAGGGGCACGGGCCTTGAGAAGCGTACCCTCTGCCCACACCGGCAGCGGATCTTGGGCCGGACCGCCTTGCATGCAGAGCGGGATGGCGGACTGGACTTTTGATCCGTCTCCTGTGCCGGCGCGGGGGCCGTCCCGTCCCCCAGGCTGGCAGCGGTGTGGGCCTCACGAGGGAGCGGCCGGGCCGGTGCCCGTCAGGGGACAGGGGCCTGCGGCCCTCCACCGGCTCCAGATCATCGAATGCGCGGTCCCCGGGATCAGGGTAGCAGCCATCGGTCCCGACCCGGCCGCGCGCGGGGTGGCGGGCGGCAACAGCCCCAGCCGTTCACCATCGCGCCATCCGCCCGTCCCTATCCGGTCGCATCCGTTGACGCGGAGCATCCCCGGGAAGTTCGTCCACCGCACTGGCTGACGGTAGTCGATCCGGTACCGGCGGGTCCTGCCCGAATCGCTCTGACCGGTCACCAGGACCGGCCGGTCCGCGCGGGGCCGTATGGCACACGCGGGATGGGGACAGACCCGCAACACCCGCGTGCCGGTGGGCGGGGGCCGCAGGACATGGCCGCGGGCAGAGGGTACACGATCCCAGGGACGACCCCACGGGACCGCCACCCGGGGCATGGCGGCGCGGGTGCCCTAAACGAGCCAGTCATCGGGCAGCAAGGCCCACGCCAATACCATGCCGTGCGGCGAGTAGGCCATCTGCAGGCGATACCCGGTCCGATACGGGGCCAGCACCCACTACTGCTGGCCGGTCGGAGGCGGGCCCCTGCCACTCATGATAGAGTGGGGACGGTTGCGGGCGACCCTCCGGGGGCGTCCGGGACGTTTCGCGAGATGCGGGACGGCCCGGCCCCCGATCTCCCCTCATGACAGGAGAGAGACATGGAGATGATCAACAAGGTGGCCTTGCGGGAACTGCGGGAGGCCGGCATGGCCGACGCGCAGGCGGAAGCCGTGGCCTCCCACATTCCGGACTGGTCGCAGTTCGCCACCAAACAGGACATGGCGGACTTGCGGCAGGACATGAGGGAGTTGCGGCAGGAGCTGCGCCAGGACCTGAGCCGCCTGGAAGTGCGGATCGTGTTCTGGATGTTCGGCCTGCTGGTCGCGGCCGGCGTCGTGGACCGGCTGCTGTGGTGATCGGAGTCTGTCGCGGGGCCGGTTTGAGACTGGCCCCGCACTTCTTCCTTGCCTCCGTCCAGGCCACATGCCAGGGGCACGGGCCTTGAGAAGCGTACCCTCTTGCCCACACCGGCAGCGGATCTCGTGCCAGACCGCCTTGCATGAAGATCGGGATGGCGGACTGGACTTTTGATCCGTCTCCTGCGCCGGCGAAGGCGCGGTCCCCGGGATCACGGTAGCGGCCATCGATCCCGACCCGGCCTCGCGCACGCTTGATCTCTGCCGCGACGTAGGCAAGATGAGTCTCGGCCTCCAGGGCATGCCGGAAATCCGGCTGATGCGAAGCCTTCAGAACCAGGACGGCGCCATGGCGCCGTCCTGGTTCTTTGATTGGACCGCCATTCCGCCGTCCACGGTCAATCCCGTCAGATCCGAATCGAAGTGCAGTTGCGCGCAGGTGGTTGTGGGGCCCAGCACCACCGCGCGGTCTGCCAGACCATCATGGAAGACATGTCGCACCAACCAAGGTATGAACTCCTCTACCACGGTGTTGTCGAGTTTGAGCTGGCCTTTCTGGCGATAGAGAAAGTCTTCGGGGCTGTCAAACACTAATTCCAGGTCAATGAATGTCTTGTAGCAATTCAAGGCCGCTACCATGGCGTGGACGATGTCGTCCCGGGCTCCCGTGACCTGCTCCAGCTCGCCGATCCAGGCTTCATAGTGCCGGATCGCGGCGCGGACGCGCGCCCGATCCCCGGCAGGCAACTTGTCGTTCCGGAGCAGGCTTCGGAGTTTGTCGCCGTGCGGCGCCGGCCAGTTCACGGTGGAGGGGAGGCAGACAGGGGCGGAGACGGCAGGATTTCCGCAAGACGCTCCAGGGTCTGTGCCAGGCTCGGGCGTTCATGTCGCGGAGCATGCGACCAGGCCGCTGTGAGCACTTGCCGGGCAATGCGCCGGGCCGCCTGCAAACAACAGTCCTCGCCGGGAAGGGCAGGTGTCGCGCGAAAGTGCAGTATGTCTTCGTAAATATCGATGCCGTAACGATTCCGGAACCTGCGCTCCTGACGCATGTGCAACGTCAAGCCAAGGCTGCAGACGGCCAGCTCCGCCACCAATTCCCCGTTGAAGAACGCGGTGCCGCGCACGGCGGACTCCCGTCCCAATATCCACATCAGCGGACTTCCGGCTTTCGTGACACGCACCGCTTCGCGGAGCGCCAGTGCCATGTCCAGACAATATTGCACGACCGTCCGGAAACGATTGCTCCGATTCTGGCGGTTGGAACCGATTTCGGAGCGGGCCACGGCCAGTACGGCCCACTCCAGGGCTTCCACGGAACACCGAAATTTCTGATGGTAATTGAATACATTGATGTAGGGCGGGGATGTGAGGACCAAATCGACGGAATCGGACTCCAGGGGCAGATTGCGGGCATCCGCGTGCCGCACGGTCACGGGTGCATCGGACTCCGGCAGTCCCCGCACCATATGCACCAGACGCCACCAGACCCTGTGAATCCGGGCGACGTCCAGATGCTTTTGGTAAAAGTCGCAGAGCACCACGAGGGCCGCCGCGAGAATCCGCTCTGGGGCAGAACTCGATTCGCGCCACAGGTCCACCAGGGCCGTCTCCAGCGCGGCGCGGCTGGGGGTGGCATGTGTTTTGTCCCGAAACAGCGGCATGTCGGGACAACCGATTTTGTCGGTCAGGCGGTGTCCGAATTCCTAGAGCACCCTGACCCTGCGCGGGGCATCGACATTGATGATCTCGTACACCTTGGCCAGGGCCACGGCCGCCGGATTCAATTCGCTGCCATACGCGGCCAGGCCACTCCGGGCGGCCTCGCCCAATGCCGTGCCGCTGCCCGCGAAAGGATCCAGCACAGTGCCCTCATCCAGGGCACAGACGGCCAGCAGGGCTTCGACCAGCTGGGGCGAGAACTGGCCCGTCCAGGGCAGGGGGTTGGTGCGTATGCGACGGTCAATGTCGAGTTGACTTTGGGGAAGCGCTTTCCTGTCCAGAGCGGTGGCAGCGAAAGCTCCGTTGAGCAATATTAGGGATGGAACCAGGACGTGTCAAGGTATGCGGGCGCGGCACTCTGGCCCGCGGACTACTGCATTATAGCCTTGCGGCGAGCAGGGCTGTATCCCCGTGGTGAGATGTCTAGGATGAGCAACGACCGGTATGGAACTGCACCGGGGTCGGTTCCCATATCCAGACGGAACAAGAGTCAGATATTCTGTCGGGGGACCACAGTGGCCTTGCCATCCATGCTCTGGACCAACGCAAGAGCACAGAAAGGGTGGCCCGGGCGTTTCAGGCGGTGGATTGGTCCTGCGCGGCTGTGGACACGGGGTTTCTGACCCATGCGCTGCACCCCTGCATTTCACTCCCAGGGCCAGGGCTGCACCTGCTGCAGGGTCCAGCACATGGCTGTCGTAAAAGCGGGTGGCGGAATTGCAGAATTTCTCCCGGGAGAAATTCTCGCCCTCCGTCAGGCGGGCCATCAGGGCCGGATGCGCGCACAGGCCGTCCTGCCAAAACAGCGTATGTCGCCCTGGTGTCCGGTGTACCGGTGTGGCGCGCTGTCTTCGCCCTGTCCACGACACACGTACGCTGCATTACGTTAAGTCGGGATGCGGCTCCGTGGATACAGTGCGGTGGTTCTTCCGGCACCTCATCCCCGCCACCGTGAATGATCTGTCGGGCCATCGCCCGCAACACGGTTTTGACAGTCTGGACTTCCATTTCAGGGATCCCGACGTGAGCTTCGACAGCAATGGAGGGCAACCATCGCGCTCCCGCCATACAGCATCACCCGTATCCGGACCGGCCAGTTTGTACCCGCGGATCACGGTTTCGATCAGTTTCGATCACATTGGAGAGGCGGAAATTCGTCTTGTGGAGTAATGTGCAGGGCTGTCTGGACCGGGGTGCACAAAGCGGCACAACAACGTGACCTGCGTCACGTTGCCCGGATCGGGCCTCCAGAGGCTCCGCGCCACCATCGACAAGGGCTCCCAGGCCATATACCGGCACCCGAGACTTCCCGGGTTCCGCTCCCACGCTCCTTGCGATGCCTCATCCCGGCCGGTCCATGAGCAAGCCTGGAGAGACATGGGCCTTCCTTGAGACACCGTATTCTCTCTCACGGCGCACACTCGTCTCCTTTGCCATCGCCATCGGCGGGATCGCCTATGGAGTGATGCAGTGGCGGTGATGGCCGCGGGGGCTGACTGCCTTGGTCCGGCTGATGCACGCGTAGGGCATCCGTGCAGCCTCCTGTCTTCCGGCAAGACTGCAAGACGCGGAGGATTCACCGCTATGCAATTTCAGGACACAGCCCAATCCCACAGCCGCAATTTGCGCCACGGACATGCAACCGGCCGGTTCCCCGTGGACCCGTCGGGGTTGCACCGGGACCTCAAGGCCAGATTCCAGGCTGCAAGTTCTCCACCGGACAGCACAAGGCAGGGCAGGACACCCAATTGCCGCGGCAGTGCTACGTCCGCACTTGGCGCAGGGTCCTCTGTCTGCGTCCGCAGCACACCTTGTACTTGCGTCCGCTGCCACAGGGACAGGGCGCGTTGCGGGGCACATGGGGCCCTTGCAAGGGCCGATCCTGCTGGGCATAAAGCCCCATCAGTTCCGCCGGTGCGCGGCGTTGGGCCAGCAGCTGCGCCATGGTCTCCATGGGCCTGCGCACATGATTGAAGAAGGCCCGGTACCCGGCGCACAGGTAGTTGAGCCCGGCCTCGCCGTCCGGGGTCTCAATGAACCGATTCTTGGGACATCCGCCGTTGCAGACGAACCGGACCTCGCAGTCCAGGCAGTACTGGGGCAGCGTGTCCAGCTTGTCACTGCCAAACTGGTTCTGGATGGTGGACCCCACCATCTCCACCAATGAAGTCTCCTGGATGTTGCCCAACAGGTAGCCGGGTTCCACGTAGTGGTCACAGGAGAAGAGGTCTCCGTTGTGCTCCATGGCCAGGGCCGATCCGCACTTTTCCTCAAAGATACAGAGGCCGGGCCGGTTTCCGGTCCAGGCCGCCAGGGCCACATCGAAGATCTGGACGAAGACCCGGCCAATGTCATGCCGCACCCAGTCCTCGAAAATGGCGATCAGGAATTCTCCGTATTGCCGCGCCGCAACGCTGCGCCCGGTCACGTCCGCGCCTTCCTGGTAGCCCGTCTCGTTGTCCCGCTCCACGATGGGGATGAACTGCATGAACTGCGCCCCCACTTCGTCCCGCAGGTGCCGATACACCTGCAACGGGTGGGCGGCATTGCCCGCATGCACGGTGCAGAGGATGTTGAACTCCACCTGGTGCCGGCGCAGGCGGTGCGCCGCCTGCAGCACCTTGGCGTGGGTCGGAGCGCCCCCCTTGTCCACCCGGTACTTGTCGTGCAGTGCGGCCGGGCCGTCCATGCTCAGGCCAATCAGGAAATCATGGGCGTGAAAGAACTCGCACCACGCGTCGTCCAGCAAGATGCCGTTGGTCTGCAGGGCGTTCTGAATGCGCATCCCGGGACGGCGATATTTCTGCTGATACTCCACGGCCAGCTTGAAGTACTCCAGCCCCATCAGGGTGGGTTCTCCGCCCTGCCAGGCGAAGGTCACCTCCGGTACTTGCTGGGCTTCAATGTATTGCCGGGTGTACTGCTCCAGCAGCTCCGGCGGCATCCGGAAGTCACTGTCCGGGTACAGATTCTCCTTGGACAGGAAGTAGCAATAGGTACAGTCCAGGTTGCAGATTGCCCCGCGGGGCTTGAGCATGATGTGAAACGCGGCCGGTGTGCGGCCTGGTTCCAGCTGCGGCGGAGCCCCCAGGGGGATTTCCAGATTCATGGGCAGGGGTGGAGGGTGCCGGAAAAGATGGTCTGCAACCGCCTATATTGTAATGTCCACACGGCGTCCGGTCTCGGCGCTTTCGACCGCGCCCAACATCATGGCCAGACTCTTGACGTTGTCGGTGCACACGGTCTGGGGCTTGGCGCCGACACGCACGGAAGTCAGAAAGTCATCGATTACCCCTGCATGCAGTTCATGCCGCAGGCCCGGCGCCGGGGGCACCGGCAAGGGGGCCGTGGCGCGGAAGAAGCCCTCGGAGCCCACCACGGTCTCACCCGCCATCTCCGCTTCGCCATCCCACAGGGCACTGCCCCTCTGGCCCACGCAACGCCAGTCGCAGTTCCAGGAATTGTTCATGCCTTCGGCGCACCAGCTGCCGTTGTAGCTGAACACCACACCCCCGGTCATTTCAAAAATGCAGAATGCCGCGGCCCCGTGGGCAAACCAGGAACTGGCCGGATTCCACTCGTGGCAGTAGACCGAAACCGGATCGCAGCCCGTAATGAAGCGGGCCTGGTCAAAGGTGTGGATGGCCATGTCGATCAGCAGGACATGCTCCATCTCGTCCCGAAACCCGCCGAAATGCGGGCCCAGAAAGAAATTCGCCGTCACCGTGGTCAGGGGCCCGACTGCCTCGGACTGCACCATCTCCCGATATTGGATGATGGAATCCCGGTACCGTCGATTCTGGATCACGGCATAAATGCGGTCGTTGGCCTCGGCGGCCTCAATCATGCGCCGGGCATCGTCCAGCGAAGGAGCCAGGGGTTTTTCGCCCAGCACATGACAGCCCAGGTTCAAGGCCGTGATGGTCACGATGGGATGCGCGTGCGGCACCGTGCAGTCCAGGACGATGTCCGCCCCCACCTCCTGAATCATGGCGCTGAGATCGGTGCCGGCCGGCACCGCTTCCAGAGCGAATTCCTTTTGCCGTTGGCCGATGATTTCAGGCACCAGATCGACCATGCCCACCACTTCGACATCGTCGCGGAAGGTGATGCTGCGCAGCCAGGTACGACTGATGCCGCCGCAACCCGCCAGCACGGCGCGGAGGGGAATCGTCTGCATATCCATACGCAATTCCAGGCTCTGGGTGGAAGTGGTCCGCGGCAGGCCGTTCCTGCCTAGGCCATGGTAACAAGAGCCCGTGGCATTGCCTGCATGTCAAGAGGGTTGTCCAGAAAGAACCAGAGGAAAATATACCTCATATTGGAGCCTGCGTCTTGTATACTGATGGAAACTTGCAGGGACATTGGCCTTGCAACGGGGAGCCGTTTCATGCGGTTAAAGGAAGAATGAAATGACTCATGTAATCTTTGACACCTGCATCCGCGACGGAGCCTGCGTCGAGGTCTGCCCTGTGGAATGCATCATTCCTGGTGAACCGGAAGAGGAATGGCCCTGGTTCTACATTGATCCGGACACCTGCATTGACTGTGGCGCCTGTGTGCCGGAGTGCCCCGTGGATGCCATTTTGCCCGAAGAGGACTTGCCCGAGGAACAGCAGTACTGCACTGAACTGAACGAGTTGTACTTCACGGAAGGCCCCGGCTACTCGGCCTTGGACTGACTGCGGTCCACCTCCGCGTAGGGTGCCAAGGAGACGCCATGACCCATGTAATCTTTGACGAATGCATCCGGGACGGGGCCTGCGTTGAGGTCTGCCCCGTGGAATGCATCATTCCCGGTCAACCGGAAGCGGAGTGGCCCTGGTTTTTCATCGACCCGGACACCTGCATCGATTGTGGCGCCTGCGTGCCCGAGTGTCCCGTGGATGCCATCCTGCCCGCCGAAGATCTGTCGGATGAACAGCAGTATTGTTTGGACCTGAACGCCATGTTCTTCACGGAAGGCCCGGGGTATTCCGCCCTGGGCTAGGTTTCTGTGCCACCGCCGGGCGTTGTCTGGCCACGTTGTGCCCGCAGATACGGGAACGCGCGTGTACAGGTCTTGATTCAACAGGTACGGAAAGCCCATGGCAATTGAAGAACAGGAATGGCAAGAACCCAATTGGGAAGATGTCCGGAATGTGCTGGTGATCATGGCACATCCGGACGACCCTGACATTTCCTGCGGTGGCACTGCCACCCTGATGAGTCAGCAGGGTATCGATGTCCACTACATGATCCTGACCAACGGCGACAAAGGCAATCACAATCCGGACATCACCCACAACCAGCTGGTGTTGATGCGCCAGGAGGAACAACGCAAGGCCGCGGCTACCAGCGGAGTCAAGCAGGTACTGTTCATGGGCGAGGAGGACGGCTTTCTGACACCCGGCCGGGAACTGCGGGAACGGGTCACGCGCATCATCCGTACCATCCGACCGGAGATCATCATCTGCCCGGATCCCACCCGCTTCTATGGCGGCAGCGGCTACATCAACCATCCGGACCACCGCAATGCCGGCACCATCGCCTTCGAGGCGATTTTCCCGGCGGCCGACAACCGCATGTTCTTTCCCGAGATGCTGGACGAGGGGTACCTGCCGCACAAGATCCAGCAGCTGTACATTTCCAGCTTTGACCAAGGCAACACCCGCGTGGATGTCACCTCGGTGGTGGAAACCAAGATTGAAGCCATTCTGTGCCATACCAGCCAGTTTGGCGAGCGGGAGAAGCAGGCGACCCGCCGCTGGATGAAACGCTGGGGCGAAGAAAACGAAGACGGCACGCGCACCCACTGGGAGAAATTCCAGGTCCTGAAATTCGCACCGCGGCGCACCGACGAAGAGCAAGAAGAGACGGAGCAGTCTGAGCAGGATGGCTAAATGGGTCTGCCCGATTCCTGGGGCAGGACCTATTTGCCACTTTGCGCCCGTCGAATGCAGCGCGCGCACCCTTGCAGGGTACAGCTACGGCGCGTGGCTACAGGAGCATCGCCTGCCACAGGAACAGCCCGGCGGGGTGTGGTCGTGACGTGCGCAGACGGGTGTTGTCTTCTGCACGATGCGGAAACGGCCCAAGACCTCCTGGCGCAATTTTATGACACGCAGGTCCTGTTTCGCCGTGTTGTGGGTACAGAGCGCCTCCCGGTCCGCGGCGGTTGCATCTGAATCTGCGCGACGCTTGGGATACGCCACATCCTCGGAGCCATAAAACCTTGCATGGCCGGTGGGCCATGGTCGTGGAGAGGGCCGACCGGCCTGCAACCATATGTCGTGCCGCCGCGGTCCGCGCAGATCAGGCTGGCACGGACTCGCTCCGATGCTGCGCGGCAAAATGGCGTAATCGGTCCCGCACGAGGCTGGTCAGATCCGCTTCCACGACATAGTCGCTGGACATTCGTTTGCCGGCCGCGCGGGTACGCGCCTCAATGTCCGCCATAACCCGCGCCACTTCCGGGTGGTCTGCACCGGCACCGGGGAAACCCAGTGAAAACGCGAGATCGAAGGCCCCGAAGGCGATGGCATGCAGACCTTCCACGGCCAGAATGGCATCCAGATTCTCGTATCCTCGCCTTGATTCCACCTGCGCCATGACCAGCATGTTGCGATTGGCAAACTTGATGAACCGGGAGCGGCCCCCGTACACGGTTTGCAGACGCCCCTCGTCATTGAATTCGGTGCCCCGACCCCCACCCCAGGATCGGTGTCCCGCAGGTCCAAAGTAGCAGGCGTGCACCAACGCCTGGGCCTGCGCCCCGGTTTCAATGTGGGGTGCCAAAATGCCCTGTACGCCCCGGTCCAGCCAACGGTTGATTTCGTCCGCCGCGATGTTGGGCACGCGGGCCTTGACGCTGAGGCCGTGGGCATGGGCCAGATGCACAAGCCGATCCACGGCGGCCGGATTGAATGCGCCATGCTCTCCATCCAGATGCAGGACATCAAAACCGGCTGCGGCAATGATCTCCACCCAGGCGGGTTCGGCGGAAGTCAAGGTGCAGGAGAGAGCTTTGCGGCCCGCTTGATGCTTGGCCCAGATCGTGTTCTCAAACATGGTTGCCTCGCCGGATGGGGATGTACCCGGATGCACCGGGGTCGTTGGAATTGTAAGTCAGATTGTCCGGGGCTCCAGAGGGATATGGCATACGGCAGCGTAAACACCTTGCAAACTGCGGTTGCACCGCACCGGAAACGACATTTCCTGCAATCCAACTGTCAACGCCATTGATACAATTCGCCTGCAATTGACCTTTCCGTTTGTCTATTGGCTGTCTACCTTCGGCCCTGGCAAGAAGCAATCACAATGTTGACGAGTCTGGGTATTCGCCGGTTTCGCGTGTTCCACACGCTGGACATGGAAAAGTTGGCCCGCATCAACATGATTGCCGGCCGAAACAATGCCGGCAAGACATCGCTTCTCGAGGCTCTTTTTCTGCTGTCGGGAGCCGGAAACATAAGGATGGCCTTGAATGACCATGTCACGCGTGGCTTGAGAGCAGAGACCGAATCCGGGGCCAGACGGGAAGAGGTTGCCTGGCTACCCATGTTTTTCGGACTGGACGCGAACCAACCCGTAGAAATCAAGGGAACACATACACAGTTCGGCGAACCTACCTTGAAAATCACATTGGATCCTCTGACTGTCACCCACTTCCCTTTGGAACGCGTCAATGGGGATCGGCCAACGGGAACAAATCAAATTGACGCCAGGTCCCTTGTATTTCGGTACCACGACCAACGGCTTAACACCGGAGACTACGTTGAAGGGCTACAGATACAGGACTCACAACTTACGATAAAGCAAGCATCAACAGAGGTGTCATTCGCCACGGTGATTGTCTTGCCGCACATGGTGCATTCCACGGACGATGCGCAACGCCTTAGCGAGTTGCGCCGGAACAAGCAAGAGCAGATGCTCCTGGATGCCTTGCAAATCATTGAACCGAAACTGCACAGCATTGAAGTCAATACCGTCAGTGGTTTTCCCACGATCTGGGGCGATGTCGGCCTAAACAAATTGATGCCTTTACAGGCCATGGGGAGCGGTATGACCCGCATCGCCAGCTTGATTTTGGCCATTACGGCCGCGCGTGGCGGCCTGGTGCTTGTGGACGAATTCGAGAATGGTCTCCATCATTCTTTGCTGACCACGGTTTGGCAGGTGGTGGAACAGGTAGCCAGGCATTCAATGTGCAGGTATTTGCCACTACCCACAGCCTCGAGTGCATTGCGGCGGCCCGGCAGGCCATTGCCAGGGATTTGCGCTTGTATCGCCTTGAAGTACACGGGGGCGAAAATCATTGCATTACTTATGAGAACGAAGTGTTCGATGTGGCCATGCGGCATAACCTGGAGGTCCGTTAGCCGTGCGGAAACCCATAGAAGCCGGTTCAACTCTTGGTAGAGGGCAACGATTACCGAAATTTCTTTGAGGCGTTCGTCGAACATTTGTCGATTGGGCCGCAGGTCCAAATTCACAATTTCGGCGGCATCACGGATTTGTCAGGTTTTCTGACCAATGTGTCTTGCAAAGAGGTAGTGCAGAAGACAGGTATCGTACGCGACGCAGAGTCATCTGCGCAAAGCGCCTTCCCAAGTGTCCAGGCAGCACTCAAGCGGGCAGGACTGCCGGTACCTGATCAAGTCGAGATACTGACGCATAAAACGGTTTGAGTGTGGCAGTGTTGATCGTGCCCGGCCATACCCAACCGGGAATGCCTGAAACGTGGCTGTGTGCGAGTATTGACTCCTGAGCCAGTCAGGATCTCCGCTGCGCGAGTCAATCCGGATATTGCCGCTCCTTATGCCAACCTGCGGCAGGAACCGGCAATTCAATCTGTCGCGAGTGTACGGCAGCACCCGGAACCCAAGTTACTGTGACAGCCTGCGTTACAGGGCCAGGACCAGAGCCCAACAGTAATGGCCGATGGTACCAAACAGATTCAGAACTATGGATTTGGGGCGAATTGCTGGTTGATATACAGGCGGATTTGTTTGAGAATTGTTCTTGAATCCAGGTTCGCCGTTGGCGAACCTGGCAACGGGGAATACCCTGCCTCCCAAGCTGTGCAGCCTTCCCATCACCGGTTTTTCTGCAGTCAAAAGTAGAGAGCGCACCCCTGCCAAGGGTGCGCTCTCCAGATTCTGCAGCCGTAGTCGGCAATCTGGACCTTTTCTACGTCTCTAGTGGTGGACCCAGACTTCCATGCCCAACGAGACGAAATGGTAGAGCGTCTCGGCATCATCCTCCCGCATGTTCACGCAGCCGCGCGACATGGGATTCCCGAAATTGTTGTGCCAATAGGCACCATGCATGGCATAGTTCTGGAAAAAGTACATGTTATGTTTCACGTTGTCCAAAGAGTAACCCGGGCCGCTCATGGTCTGGGAACGGTTCATATGCCAGATCCGGAAAAGACCCACGGGAGTCGGCGTATTGGCCAGACCGCTGCTGATGTAGGTCTGCAGGAACAATTCGTCGCCGTCCCAGGCTGTCAGGAGCTGCTCCGAGAGGTCTATCTCGACCCACCGCTTGCCCAGATAACCCGGGTCACCAGTCAGGTCCACCGGAATCTGCAGCCTTTGACCCACTTCAATCAGGTTCCGGGCCCCCAGAGAGTTGAACTCGTAGACCTGGTTGGGGTCCACTTCATACCGGCTGGCAATCTGTGCCAGGGTTTCCCCGGGCTGCACAACATGCAGCACCCTCGGGGAGCCTTGACCGAGCTCCTCACTTGACAGGGTCGGCGACTCGATAGCCGCCTCCCGGGCCGGAGTTACAGCTATGGCAGGCGCGGCAGCCGCGTCCGGCGCCACGAAGGACACGGGTTCCGGTTCGGAGCCATCCGGCTGCAACGGCAGGCGCAGGGTCTGGCCCACCCATACCTGCGAGTCCAGTTCCAGATCATTCACTGCCAGCAGATCAGCCAGAGAGACATCAAACTTCAAGGCCACAGTGCTCAGGGACTCGCCCAACCGCATGGCATAGGTTTGCGCGGAAGGCGTAGGTGGAGGAATCGCGGCCGCGAGGGGGACCGGTTTGGTGGCAGGCAGGGAGGTTGCCGGGGTCGCAATTGTTTCCGCTTCTATGCCGGGAATGGCCAGGACCTGACCGAACTTGATGGCGGTGACATCCTTCAGTCCGTTGTAAATGGCCAGAGCCTGCCACGTCTGCCCATACGTGCGCGCAATGGAACTCAGGGTTTCGCCCAACTGGACCTGGTGGTTGAGGGGCTCACGCGGCATCACCGACATGGGCACCAACAGGTGTTGCCCTATCCAGAGCGAGCGGCGGCTGTCCAGACCGTTGATCGCCTGCAGTTTTTCGACAGTTGTGTCATAGGCCGCCGCGATGCCATACAGGGAATCCGAGACCGTGACAGTGTATGTGCCGTACGGGGCCTCTTCCGGGGCGTCCGCGGTGGGGACCAATACATGCTGGCCCACAAAAATGAAGTCGGTATTGTCAATGCCGTTGTAGGCCGCCAGCTGGGAAATGCTGATATCAAACCGGCGGGCGATGCTCGACAGCGTCTCGCCCCGTTGCACTACATGCACTTTGTCCAAGGCCAGGACCGGGGTACCGAGCCAAGCCAGCACAAGCAGTGTCAGTACCACACCCGACTGCCACTGCACCACCCTAGAAAGAAATGACATCACACACCTCGCTGTTTTCATGCGGCGCTCTCCCTTAAAACGAAGTGTGCTTCAATGGTTCCTTGCCAGCGTTTGCTGCAAGGAACAGGGACTTCTTCCGCGCCTCTTCTCCTTGCCATTATATAGGGAATCCCATACACGCCCTATACAGTGTGGAGACCAATATGGACCCGGGAGGAGGACGACGCGGCCCGGATTTTCATTCCTCATGCCAGCATATTCCGCTGTCCCACTCAGACCATCCCCGCCATTCCCGGCAGGCCAAGTCCCAGCGGCAAGGCCAAAGCGTCTCCAGCACAACGTCCGGAAGCCGCAGGAGACTGTCACAGCCGGGAATGGCATGGTAGGAAGGGTGGGATTCGAACCCACACGAGTGTTACCTCGGCGGATTTTAAGTCCGCTGCGTCTACCGTTTCGCCACCTTCCCGCAGGGTCGCGGTGTGCGGATCCTAGAGGTCTGTGCCGGCCCTGTCAACCATCTGGCCCGGCGGTTTACCCGGGTGTCTGCGCTTGCCCCTTCGCTGCATTCTCCAAATGTTCGGCGTAGGTCTCGGCAAAGTAATGCGTGCCGCTGCCGTCCGCTTTGGCTACAAAAAAGAGGTAATTGTGCTGTTCCGGCCGGATCACGGCCAGGAAAGCCGCCTGGCCCGGCGTGGCAATAGGACCCGCCGGCAGACCGGACACGACATAGGTGTTGAAGGCGCTGTCCCGCAGGCGGATTTGCGGATCGTCCAGATCATGCAGCCACCAGCTGCGCGCCTGCGGGTTGTAGCCCGCGGCATACAGAGCCGCAGAATCCACCTGCAACGGCATTTCCTGCTGCAACCGATTCAGGAGTACACCCGCGATGCGCGGCATCTCCGCTGTTTGGGCGGCTTCCCGCTGCACGATACTGGCCAGTGTTACGACCTCGTGCAAGGACAGGTCGGCTGCGTTGCCCCCTTGCCGAAACAAAGGCACCAGCTGGGCCTCAAACTCCTGCAGTTGCAAGGTCACCAGCTGCCGGGCCCGATCGTGTTCCTGAGGCAAGAGGTAGGTGGCCGGATACAGATATCCTTCCAACGACAGCAGCAAGGCCGCGGAGGGCAGAAAAGAGAATTGCTGTCGCCACTGGTCCAGGGCCGATGCATTCCGGGTCAGCTCCAGATACCGCGCGCTGCTGCCCAAGCCGGACAATTCCAATTGGGCCGCAGTCTCTTCCAGGCGCAATCCCTCCCGGACCGTGAGTCGCGGTCCAAAACCCAGACCATGTTGCAGGGCCAGGGCCAGCTCCGGGATGGTCATGCTCGCGCTGAACTGGTACGACCCCGCCTCCAGCCGGGTGTCCCATCCCTGTACGACCACGTAGCTGGCAAACAGGCGGGAATCCCCGATGATATGGGCCCGTTCCAGCGCCCTGGCGATATCCCAGGCGGTCTGCCCGGACTGGACTTCAAACTGCTGCACTGGAGCATCGGCCTGCAACGGGATGTCCAGAGCCGCAGCATGGCGCGTCACATACCCCGCGGGGCTTAGGGGCATGCAGCCTGCGCACAGGCACAGGCAACCCAGCCAAAGTGGACCGAGGAACCACAGCCGGACCCACCCGGCGGCCGTGCGGGTCCGGGAGAAGGACCTCATGCGACCTGGAAATTCGGATCAAGGGCACAGGTCCGCTGCAAGCCGACCGCCAGTTCCACACGCGGTTGAAAATTCAATTCCGCCTGCGCCTTGGAGATATCGGCCACCAGGTACGGCACACCCCCATCCGCCTGCATGTTGTGCAACAGGTTCGGAGACTTGCCCACGGCTTCCCCAATGGCCATCGCCAGGTCATTGATGGCCGTGCCCACGCCACTGCCGATATTGATGATCTGGCCGTGCAGGTTGGGCTGGGTCGCTGCCGCCACAATCCCGTCCACCACGTCATCCACATAAATGAAATCGCGCGTCTGGGTACCGTTCCCGAAAATGAGCACCGAACGCCGATGCTGCACATCCTGTATGAAACGCGGCACCACCGGGGTATTGACGGGCGGGATCGCCTGCTGGGGCCCATAGGCATTGAAGATGCGCAACGCCACGGCTTCAAACCGGTTGATGCGGGCCAGCGAGAGCAGGTAGTGTTCCGCGGCCACTTTGGACACCGCGTATGGCGCGGCCGGGCGCAGTGTTACGTCTTCTGCCACCGGCTGCGTCGGGCGGGCGCCATAGACCGTCGCGCTGCTGGCCAGGACCACCCGTCGGACCCCCACGTCCCGACAGGCCTCCAGCAGGGAAACAGTCCCGCCCACATTGACGGTATTGTAGTCCCGCGGATAGTGCGCGGACGCGGGTACACTGACACGGGCAGCCAAATGGAAGACCACATCCACACCCTGGAGCAGAGACCAGAGCTGGGGGATGTCATTCACGTCTCCCCGCTGCAGGAAGATCTGTCTGTGCAGATGGTCCGGGTTGCCGCTGCTCAAGTCGTCCAGGACCCGTACCAGCCATCCCATCCGCTGTAACCGATTGGCCAGGTGTGTGCCTATGAAGCCGGCTCCCCCGGTAATCAGGGTTTTCATGCTCTGCCCGCCAGCAATGCCTGTACTCGTCCCCCAAGGCGGAATCACATCCACCCACTTTGCCCCATCTTATCCTAACGGGAGTTAGGGACAAGACACGGTCTCCGGAAAACCGCGCCTTCATGCGCGCGACAGCTTTTATGACGGGTAACAGTCGGTCCTCAGGCCCGACCGCAGATGCACCCGGACGCGTGGTCTCCGGGCCCCGCAACGGGACTGATAGGGCCGCGCGGGCCTGGCCCCGTACGGGGCGGAAGTCCTGGATGGTCAGCAGGTTCCTGTCGCACTGCACACCGCAGCGGCCCACCAGTGTGTCCATGTCGTATTCGTCGATCAGGACCACAATCTGTTCCGCGGACTGCTCGGCCCGAAACCGGATGAGATCCTCCCATTGTGCGTCAGCCGACAATACCGGAGCGCAGGGTGCCGGGTGCGTCGCCCCATCCTTCTGCCCAGTGCCTGCTCCACGTCCGCGCGCCGACCGCGGAGAGCCGGACTCAACCGCAATACAGCCCGGAGATTGCGTCCCCGGTCCCAGTGCCCCTCCTGTCCAATCCAGGTGTCGGCGAACAGCTCCTTGCGCCCTGGGAACAGCGCTTCCATCGTGGACACCCACAACGTCTTGCCGAAGCGGCGGGGACCCGCCAGCAACCAGCGGGTGTTATCCAAACCGTGCGGCGGAAACAGAGCAGCCAGAGAGTGCGTCTTGACAATGTACAAGTAGCCAGGGTTGCGCCTGAGGACAGGAAACTCGGAAACGTCCAAGGCAACCTCTTGACCCTCTGTACACCTGTCTGCCTGCTGTTGCGGCACCTTGAAAGATTGTCTCCCGGAGACAGGAGGGCCCGGTCGTACAGCACAGGCAAGGGAGAACATGGCCGGGATCACGACACTCGATACACTTATGGATGCCGGGGTGGCCACGCACAGCACAGGTCAACGCGCAGATCGTCTGCACATCGGACAGCCCCGGCCTCCCGGACCCAAGGTCGCCCCCATCGTCCCCAGGGTATTTTGCGGTTTTCCCTTCCCCACAAACTCGGCGCCGTCGTGTCTTTCACGGAGGCGCGGTCTTCCGGAGACCGTGCCTTGTCCATAAAACTCACGTTAGCCTACAATCTGGCAGCAGGATCCGCCTGATTCCGCCCCTAGCAGCATCAAGGTTCCTTTTGGCACGGCGCATTCTCATCACCGGCGTGACAGGTTTCCTGGGCCGCCATCTGGCGCACGCCTTGTCGGCCTCCGCCGCGGAAGTGTTTGGTGTGGCGCGCGGAACGGCTCCGCCGGATCTGCCGTGTCACTGGTTGCCGGGCGATCTGACAAATCCGGTCTGGGTCCGGCACACCGTGCGTTCCGTCCAGCCCACGCACTGCTACCATCTGGCGGGCCAGAGTCGGGAAAGTGCCAGTTGGACCCAACCCTGGCATACCTATGAAAGCAACTTGCGCAGTCAGCTGAACCTGCTGGAAGCCCTGGCCGCCCACGCCCCGGATTGCCGGACCCTGATCGCCTCCAGCAGTGCCGTGTACGGTTTCATGACCGGGGACGCCCTGCGGGAAACCGATCCCCTGCAGCCGGTTTCGCCTTATGGCGTCAGCAAGGCGGGCCAGGATCTGATGGCGCGGCAATATGCGGTCAGCCACCACCTGCCCACGATGGTGACCCGCAACTTCAACGTGATTGGCCCCGGCCAGTCTGCCGCCTTCGCGTTCAGCTCCTTTGCCTGCCAGATTGCCCGGGCGGAGCGCGGCGAACAACCGGCAGTGCTGGAGACCGGCAATCTGGCCGTGGCCCGGGATTTCCTGGATGTTCAGGACTTGCTGCCGGCCTGGGACCGCGTGATGGCCCGGGGCTGTCCCGGGGAAGCCTACAATGTGGGCAGCGGGTCCCAACACCAATTGGAGACCCTCGTGAAGATGTTGCTGGCCCAGGCCGCCGTCCCTATGGCAGTCAGGAGCACAGCCCGGCGCATGCGGGCGCGGACCACGGACCCGCCGGTCTTGCAGGCCGACATCGGCAAACTGCAGGCATTGGGTCACTGGCAGCCGCCAAGGCCCCTGGCACAGACGCTGGCGGACATCCTCGCGTACTGGCGCACACACTGAAGTGCACCGCAGGTCGCACGACCGTCTTTTTGCGCATCCGGGGATTTAAACAACGAGAACAGAACATATGTCATCCAAAGTAGCCATGATTACCGGCATCACCGGCCAGGACGGCAGTTACCTGGCCGAACTGTTGCTCAGCCACGGCTATACCGTGGTGGGCATGGTGCGACGTACCAGCATCCAGAAGCATGACCGGATTGCGCACATTCAGGATCGGCTGCATCTGGAACAGGGGGATCTGCTGGACCAGACCAGCCTGAACAACATCATTCGCAAGTACCAGCCCTCCGAAATCTACAATCTGGCGGCCCAAAGTTTTATTCCGGCCAGTTTCGAGGCCCCGGTCCTCACCGGCGAGACCACCGCGCTGGGCGTGACCCGCATGCTGGAAGCCATCCGCGAAGTCAATCCGGACATCCGTTTCTACCAGGCCAGCAGCAGTGAAATGTTCGGGAAGGTGCGCGAGACTCCACAGACCGAATTGACCCCCTTCTATCCGCGTAGTCCCTACGGGGCCGCCAAGGTGTACGGCCACTGGCTGACCGTCAATTATCGGGAAGCCTACAACCTGTTCGCGTGCTCCGGCATCCTTTTCAATCACGAAAGTCCGCGCCGGGGCATGGAATTCTCCACCCGCAAGATCTCGTATCATGTGGCTTTGATCAAACAGGGACTGACCAACACCCTGGCGCTGGGTAATCTCGACTCATCCCGGGACTGGGGCTATGCGCCGGACTACGTACAGGCCATGTGGCTGATGCTGCAACAGGACCAGCCGGACGATTATGTGGTGGCCACCGGGGCGACCCACCGCATCCGCGACTTCGTGCAGGCCGCCTTTGAGGTGGTGGATCTGAACTGGCAGGACCATGTGGTGCAGGATGCACGTTTCATGCGCCAGGCCGATGTGGATTGTCTGGTGGGAGACGCGTCCAAAGCCGGCACGCAACTGCAATGGGAACCCACCCTGGATTTCCAGGGACTGGTCACTACCATGGTAGAGGCCGATATGGAGCTGGTGGCCCGGACCAGGGCCTGACCCCGGAGGCCGCGCGCCGCACGCGGAGAACACGGAGGACCGTTGTCCGGAGTCGGCAGACTCCAGGCGGGAGCGTGCGCCACCGGCAGGCCACCAGGGGTGCGATCCCGGACGGCAAGGCGTTTTGGTGCGGCGGGAGCCCGTCATCCCTCCCGCAGTCTGGGGATGCTTTGCTACAATCACGCACAGCAGGTCCCGGGAAACCGCACCGGCGGATGGGGCAGGCAAGGGATGGGGTCTCGCATCCTGTGACATGGGACACGACCAGCCCCTGTATCGCATCGGCCACCCGGACGACCCGTACCGCACGCAAGAACTGTAACGTATGGCTGAAACCCTGCGCCTCTTTGTCAGCGCCACTGCCGACTTGGAAGCCGAACGCAATCTCATTGGCACCACGCTGGCCCAGTTGCCGGCGCACAACCGCGTCGAGATCCGGCGCACTCCGGCCACGGGAGACACCTACTCCAACATTTTCGAGCAAATCGCCAACTGCGATCGCGTTTTTTTCCTGCTGGGCCAGGACATCACGGCGCCGGCAGGACAGGAGTGGTACCTGGCGCTGGAGCTGGAACGGCACATCATTCCGTTGCGCAAAGATGTCACCATGACTCCGGCCGGCCTTTCCTTTCTGCGGGGATCCTTGGTCCAGTGGCAGGTTTTCCGCCACGCGGCGGACCTGGAACAGATCGTAGGCCGGAACCTGATCCGCACTTTGCTGCATCCCCGTAACCGGTATGGACTGTCCCTGACCGAACGGCAGTTGCTGCAGGCCCACCGTTTTCACAACCTGTCCGCGACGGCAGTGCCGCCGCCCCAGGGAGCGGAAGGCGGCGGCGTGTTGTTGGATCAGCGCGATCCGGACACGGTTGTAGGAGTTAAACTGGACGAGGAAGAGCCATAGGTCCAGTCTGGCCCTAGCTCCAGGGAGAATCTCGCATGTTGACCTTCAAGCATCTGGCTGTCCGATGTCGGGATTTGGACAAGTCCCGGGCCTTTTACGAACAAGGCCTGGGTTTTACCTTTGTGGGGCTGCGGGGGGCCGGTCCGAGCATGGACCTGAGCGAAGGCCACATGAATCTGACCCTGCTGCCGTTTGAGACGGCCGCCAGCCCGCCGCATCCGGAAGGCGACGAGCACATGCATTTCGGTATCATCGTGGACAGTCTGGAGCCCATTTGGGCCCGGCTGCGGCAGCTCCGGGCGCCGATTGTCAAGGAAGACGTGAAGAAACGTCTGGACTACGACCCGGAAACGATACCCGTCCGCTCCTTCAAGGTACTGGATCCGGACGGCAACGTGGTGGACATTTCGGAATTTCCCCGGGAGTGGCGTGTCAGCACCTGACGCGCGTTCCCCAACACCCGCAGAATCCGCGCGCTGATTTGGTGGTCATTGCCGGTTATCCTAGACTTCCCTTTTACACCGGGGGTTCGGATTGCCGTCATGTCCGCAACGGAAGCCAGCGTACACGCCGCCGTCTGCGAGGAGGAAGTCAGCGCGTTGCGGGCGGTCTACGGCTCTCCCGTGCGGCAGCACTATGACATCGAGTTGGACGATTACATGTGGTCCACGCGGGAAAACCGCCGCCATGACCGCCGGGCGGAGGTGCTGTTTGTCATCACTCGTCCCAGCGGCAATGTGTTGCTGCACACCAAGCCGCAATACCCCCAAGGCATCTACCGGTTGTTCACGGGCGGCATCGGGGTACAGGAGTCTGTGTTGACCGCCCTGAAGCGGGAAGTACAGGAAGAAACCGGACTGTGCTGCGAAATCCAGCGCTTCCTGGGACTGTGCACGTACACGTTCACCAAAGACAACTTCCGTATGGAATTTGCCACGTATCTCTTCCACCTGAGTGCCCTGGAAGATGAGCGGCCGCAACCGCAGGACAAGGCGGAAATTGCCCATATCGGGGAAATCGCGCTGGCGGGCCTGCCCCTGGTGGCGGCCCATCTGCGCAGTTTGAAAGCGCAACGCAAAGTCTGGGGAGGCTGGCGCGCCATCGGCCACGAGGTGGCTTTCCAGACCCTAAGCCGGAGAAATGTCGTATGTTAGTCCCCTTGTCATGGCTGCGCGAATACGTGTCATGGGCACAGCCACCCTCCGAACTGGCCGAAATCCTGACCCGGGCCGGGCTGGAGGTGGTCGCGACAGAGCAGATTGGGGACTGGTGGGGGCCTGAAATCACGGTCGGTCAAGTGGAGGGTGTACATCCCCATCCGCAGGCCGACCGCCTCGTGCTGGTCGATGTAGCCTACGGCGCCACGGCACCGGAACGCGTGGTGACCGGCGCCCCCAACCTGTTCGCGTTCCGCGACCAGGACACACTGCCGACACTGAAAGTGGCGTTCGCGCGGGCCGGCGCACAGCTGGTGGATGCCTACGCCACGGAACGGCCGCGGCCGCGCAAGAGACTGAAGCCCTCCCGGATTCGCGGGGTGCGTTCCGGCGGCATGGTCTGCTCCGAACTGGAACTGGGTCTCAGCGAGGAGCATGAAGGCATCCTCGTGCTGCCCGAGGAGGCCCCGGTGGGGATGCCTTTGCGCGCATACCTCCGGGACGACATCCTGGAATTGGACCTGACCCCGGATATGGCCCGCGGCCTGAGCCTGATCGGGGTGGCGCGGGAAGTGGCGGCCCTGACCGGGCACGGCCCCCTGCCGGTGTCGTGGCCCGAACTGCCTGCTCTGGATGTGCGCACAGCCCGCCATGACCTGGTGGATCTGGAAATCCAGGACCCGGACCTCTGTCCCCGCTACGTCGCAGCCATCGTGGAAGAGGTGCAGGTGGGGGCCTCACCGGCGTGGATGCAACAGCGGTTGACGCGCGCCGGCATGCGCCCCATCAACAACATCGTGGACATCACCAACTATGTCATGCTGGAAACTGGCCAACCCCTGCATGCCTTCGATTACGACCTGCTGGTGGCCCGGGCCCGGACGGCCGGGCGGGCCAAACCGCTCATTCGGATGCGGCGGGCCTGCGCCGGGGAAACCATCACCACGTTGGATGGCGTGACGCGCACGCTAACACCCGATATGCTGCTGATCACGGATGCCGCAGGCCCCGTGGCGATCGCGGGCGTGATGGGGGGCGCCGAGACGGAAGTGTCCCCCGATACCCGCACCATCTTGCTGGAGTCCGCCACCTTTGACGGCATCAACAATCGGCGCACGGCCCAGACCCTGCGCCTGCACAGCGAAGCCAGCCACCGTTTCACCCGCAGTGTACCGGCCCCGCTGAACCCGCGGGCGGCGGCCCGCGCGGCCACGTTGATGACCGAACTGGCGGGTGGGCGGTGCACCGCCCCCTTGGCCGATGCCTATCCCCAGCGGCAGGAGACCCCCGTCATTTGCCTGACGGCCTCCGAAGTCAACCGCCAGTTGGGCATGAGCCTCACCCTGGACGAGATTGGGGCGGCCCTGCACAGTCTGGAAATTGCCACCGAGACCGTGCCGGATTTCGCCCCGGACCTGCCAGGACAGGCCCGGTTCGGCCTGTCCCGGCACGATGGGGAACCCATGCTGGTCTGCCGCCCGCCCTGGCACCGTTTGGACCTGGCCATCCCCGCCGACCTGACCGAGGAAGTGGCCCGCATCGTGGGCTATGACCAGGTAGGGTACACCTACATGTCTGAAGAGATTCCGCGGCACATTCCGAGCCCGGAGCTGGCGACCGAAGAGAGGATTCGAGACCTTCTGGTTGGTCTGGGCCTGCAGGAAACCATAGGACACTCCTACTCCAGTCCCGAAAACCATCACCGGCTGACACAGCATGCAACCGGCACCGCGGCCCGCCGGGAATTTGTGGCCCTGACCAACCCGTACAGTCCGGAAAAGAGCGTGATGCGACAGGACCTCCTGGTTTCGGCCTTGGAGAACCTGGCCCTGAACCTGCGGCATGCCCCGCGTGTGGCGGCCTTTGAGATTGGCCTGGAATTCCTGCCGGATGCCGATTTGGCCCCCTTTCCGCGGGAACAGCGGGCGCTGCAGCTGGTCATGACCGGGCCCCGGCATTTGCCCCACTATGCCGAGCCGGTCTCGGACGCCATGCTGGACTTCCATGATCTCAAAGGCGTTCTGGAAACGCTGTGCAGTCGCCTCAACCTGAATGATATCCGGTACGAAGCGGCACAGGATGAGCGGTACGGGCCCTATTGCGCCCGCATCCTGCTGGGCACACAGAGCATCGGGCTGGCGGGGGAGTTGCACCCTGCCGTGCGGACAGCCTATCAGCTGCCGACCCAACGGATCGCGATCGCCAACCTGCAAATCGCGCCGCTGGTCTCGCCCCCCTGGGCCGTGCAACAGATGACTCCCATTTCGCCTTATCCGGCGGTGGCGGAAGATCTGGCTTTCCAGGTGGCGCAGGACATACCGGCCCAGGAGGTGATGTCCGCGATCCGACAGGGCGGGGGCACAGTCCTGACGCACGCGGCCCTGTTCGACCTGTACGCGGGGCCACCCTTGCCGGCCGATCAGAAATCCCTGGCTTTCCAGGTGACCTACCAGTCCCCCACCCACAGCCTCAGCCCCAAGGATACCGCGCGCATTCGGCGCAAGATCGTGCAGGCCGTGCACAAGCGGGTCGGCGGGACGCTACGGGCCGGCTGAGGCGGATTCCGGTCTCTGGGCCGGACGGCGGGATCTGCGTTGCGCCCACCGCTCCCATTCCAGCGGGGCCTGGTGGCGGATCCGGATGCGGTCCAGATCACCCACGACAATGGTATGGGGGAAGTACTGGTGGGCCTCTGCCAGGATTTCCCGGACTCCGTAACGGCGGCCGATATGGTGCAAAGCCAGATGTTTCACGGCGGCCCGGTGCGCCAGCCTGGCAGCGTCGGCAACCGTAATGTGCCCAAAGTTCCGGGCCAGGGGCTTGTCCCGATCCAGGTAGGTTCCCTCGATCACCAACAGATCCGCACCCTGCGCAATCCGGTGCAGCGGCCCGGTGCGGCCCACGTCACTGACGAAACACAGTTTCGCGCCGGCAATGGGTGCGCCCAGCACATCGGCGGGATGCACGATCTGCCCTGACGGCAGGGTAACGGAGTGGCCCCGTACCAGTTCGGCCCGTTGCGAGCCAAAGGGCACGCCCAGTGCATCGGCCTGCTCCTGTAAAAAGCGCCGGCGGGCCTTTTCCTCAAACAGGAAACCAAAACAGGGCGTGCCCCGATGCTCCACGGCAAAAGCCCGGATGGTGACCCTCTGGTTTTCGAACACGAGGCCCGGTGCCATGGGGACCAGGGCAATGCGTTCATCGGGTTCCCAGTCCGGGTGAAAGACCACCTTCATCAAGTCCCGGACCCGGCGCAGGGTGTCCGGGCTGCCCCAGATCTGCAGCGCATCCATGACCTCCCAGCGGCCGAAGGTGCTGGCCAGCCCCCCCAGACCCAGGATGTGATCCAGATGCCGATGGGTCAACAGCACTTTGTCCAGCCGGCGAAAGCCGATGCCGCTCCGCAGAATCTGCCGCTGGGTGCCTTCCCCGCAGTCAATCAGGAAGCGTTCCGCATCAAACATGACCACCGCGCTGCTGAGACTGCGCTGCGCGGTCGGCGCGGAGGCCGAAGTACCGAGAAACTGAATCTCAAACATGACCGTGTCCGCGGTGCCGCGCGCCGTCAGGCCGGCAGCGACTGCGGATGCCAGGTGCGATCCGCAGTGTCGAACAGGCCCCAGCTGGGAGCCCCCAGGCGACCCATGATCTCCCCCGGATTCACCAGCTGACACGGGCCCACCTGTTCCCAGTGCGGCAGATGGTCGTGCCCGTAACAGACCAGGTCGTAGCGACCGGATTCGGCCAGGGGCCGGGCGATCTGGGGATAATGATTCAGGGCGATACGCACCCCGTCCACTTCCAGCTCGGCGAAGTGCCCATGCAGCTGGATGTGCGGGAAGGCGGCCGCTTGCTGATACAGCTGGCCCTGATCGCCGTCGTTGTTGCCCCAAACGCCGTGGATGGGACCCGCAAAGCCCTGTCCCAGCTGCCGAATGACAAAGGGGGCCACAAAGTCCCCGCAATGCAGCAACATCTCTGCCGGCGGGCTGCCGACCTGCTGCAAGGCCTGTTCCAGATTCCAGATGTTGTCGTGCGTATCCGAGAGGACGGCAATCCTGGTCATGGCAATACTCCGCTTTTGCCCTGTACGGCCCCGACCCGGACAGGTCGGGCCAAACCTATAATAGTCGCATCATGGGCTGCAGGCTCCAAAGTTTGGACACCACCAATTCCTGGCGGACGGGCTTGCACGTGGGGCTGTGCGGTCTGGCCCTGCTCCTGGGAGCGTGCCGCGGGACCGATGACCCCGCCACGCCGCGGCCGCTGGCGCCCACTGCCACCCCCCCGCCGCCCGCGCGGCAAGCGGTGCCCACTTTCACCCCCACTGTCGTCATCGCAGTGGCAGCCCAGACCCTGCCCGGGACTCCGGTGCCGACTCCCACGCCGCGCACCTACATTGTGGCGGCCGGGGACACCCTGATTGACATTGGCAGGGCCTTGGGGGTCGCGCCCGCGGATCTGCAGGCATTCAATCACATCACGGATCCCCGCACGCTGCAGATTGGGCAAATGCTGCTCGTGCCGCCCGCGGCCGGGCCACAGACCCCGCCACCGCCGCTGCCACACCGCGCGCAGGGCCTGCAGGTCTATGTGGACGGTTTGGGCACCCCGTGGATGCTCGGCGAAATTGTCAACCTGTCAGCGGGAGTCGTGGAGCAAGTGCGGGTGGAAGTCTTGCTCCTGGATGCCGCGCAAAACGAAGTCGCGCGCACGCAGGGCCTCAGCTATCGCTATCTTACACCGCCGCAGGAAGCCAGTCCTTTCATGGTGGCGCTGGACGCGGCGGCCGGCAGCTGGGATTCATGGCTGCTGGCCGTCACCCATGCGCAAAAGGCGTATGCAGGACGATTGTACACGGATCTGGCGGTGCAGGACCTGGCCTTTGAACCAATCTCAGACCACGCGGTGCACGTCCGGGGCCGGCTGCAGAACACCGGGGCCGTTGCCACCCAGGAAGCCGAAGTGGTCCTGGTGCTCTACAGTCATGCCGGTGATGTGATCGGGATGCGCATAGTGCCGGCGGCAGTGCAGGGCCTGGCTCCCGGGGACCTGTCCGCGTTTCAGGACACGGTCCTGACCATCGGCAAACCGGTAGCGCGCGTGACGGCGGTGGGCCAGGGTATTGCGGCAGAGTAGCTAGCGACGGCGCTCTTGCAGCGCCTGCCGCAGGACCAGGCCACAGAAGACCGGCAGCCGAATCATGCGGCCCAGCCGCCGGGGCTGCCAAAACAGCCGAAACAGCCACTCCAGACCCAGCTGCCGCATCCATACCGGTGCACGGCGTATTTCGCCCGCGATGAAGTCCAGCGTACCGCCGATGCCCATGGCCACCATGCCCGGTAAGTCCGTCCGATGTTCCTCCAACCAGATGTCCTGCTGCGGATGGCCGAAGGCCACCAGCAGAATGTGCGGCTGAAACGCGGCCAGCTCGGCCTGTACCGGCGGCCAGTCCTGGACACTGGGCGTACCGCCATGCAGGCCGCGTATGGTCAGACCGGGGCAACGCTGACGCAAGCGGGCCGCGGCCCGTTCCGCTACCCCGGGGCCGGCCCCCAACAGCAACACCCGCCATCCCTGGGCCGCCGCGGTCTGCGCAATGCGGGGTACGAGATCGGCGCCTGTGACGCGGGCGACCGGCCGCCCCTGGGCCAGCAGCCGCATGGCCCAGGTCACGCCTACCCCGTCAGGTACATTGAGATGGCTGGCATAGAGGGTCGCCAGGAAGACAGGCTGGCGGCGGGCTGTCATGATGTATTCCGGATTCACGGTGGCAATGCGCCGCAACGGCTGCACAGTGCGGCGGGCGGCCGACGGGCCCAGCCAGTGTTCGATCTGGGTCAGTACCTGATCCTGGGTTACCGGATGTACCGGGACTCCCAGGACATTGCGCGCGGTCCGCGGCCGCCCTCCCGCGCGGATCAAGGTCTGCGGTCCATGGCCTTTTTGAGCACTTCCAGAGTCTCCCGGGCCGCCTTGGGCCAGGAAAATCGTTTCACATTCTCGTGGCCCTTGCGAATGAGCTCTTGCCGGAGGGCTTCGTCTTCGCTGAGCCGCAACATGGCCGCGGCAATATCCTCTTCGTCTTCCGGGTCTACCAGCAAAGCCGCGTCGCCGGCCACTTCCGGCAAGGAGGAATGGCGGGAAGTCATTACAGGCACTCCCACGGACTGGGCTTCCAGGACCGGCAACCCGAATCCTTCATGCAGGGAAGGATAGCAGAAGAACCGCGCGCCCGCGTACAGGGCCGCCGCCGCCGCCTCGTCCACATAGCCCAGCAACCGAATGCGGTCGGCCGCGGGCGAAAGACGCGCCGCGCGCACGATAGATTCACTCCGCCATCCCGGCTGTCCGGCCAATACCAGGTCCAAGGTCAGATCCCGGGACTGTACCAGCCGCGTGTAGCTGCGAATCAGCCGCTCCAGGTTTTTGCGGGGCTGCAACGTGCTGAGAAACAGCATGTAGGGTCGGGTCACGCCCAGGGCGGCCCGGTGGGCAATAGCCTGGTCCGCCACAGGGCGGCGCACGTCTCCTTCATGGACCATATCCAGTTTGGCGGCACTGGCCCCATACCACCGCATCAGATCGGTACGCGTGGCTTCGCTGACGCAAATCAGGCGGGTGGCCTGGCGTACGGCATAGCGCGTGGACCATTGCAGATACCACCGCTGCAGCGGCTTGTGCGCTGCGGGAAAATACTCGTACCCCAGGTCGTGGACGGTCATCACGGTGGGCGGTCCCGAACCGGGTGGCCAGACGAAAGGCAGAACATGGGCCGGCACGAACAGCAGGGCCGGCGGCTGGCGACGCAGCTCCCGGGCCAGGGCGCGGTGGGTCCACATGCGCACCCGCGGCAGCACCCGCACGGTGGCATGGGGCCCCTGTATCCAATCCCACTGCCGGGCGTCCGGCTCCTGATCCACATACAGTATCCATTCATACTCTGCGGCCTCCGCCAGGGCCAACAGCGCGCGCAGGATGCACCGGGCATAGTTTTCCGTACCGGTGGGCCGGGGCCACAGACAGCGGGACGCATCCACCCCAATGCGCAGTCTGGACATGACGCGCCGGCCCGGCTCAGGCTGCCAGAAATGCCTGGACCGCCGGAGTCAGCGATCCGGGCCGCACGATCGTGACTTCCTGCTGTGTCACTTTGACGATCGTGCTGGGACGGCTCTCCGGGGAAGGGCCGGCATCCACTATGAGCGGAATGCGGCCCTGCAGGTGCCGATACACTTCGTGCGCATGGCTGCAGTCGGGTTGTCCGGACACGTTGGCACTGGTCGTGGCCAGCGGTCCCGTCTGGCAAGCAATGGTCTGGAAGACCGGATGATCCGCGAACCGCACGGCCACCGTATCGCCCCCGGCCAACAAAGCGGTGGGCAAGTGGGGTTGGGCCGGCAAAATGATGGTCAGCGGCCCCGGCCAGAAGCGGGCAGCCAGAGCCGTGGCCAACTCCGAACCAAAAGGCTGCGCGACTTGGGATAGCTGCTCCGCGGCACCCAGCAGCACCGGTATGGCCTTGCTGTAGGGTCGGCCTTTGACCCGATACAGTGCTTCAATGCCGGCGGAGCTGTCATAGGGACAGGAAAGACCGTAGACGGTATCGGTCGGCACGGCTATGGGCAACTGGGCCGCGAAGGCGCGCCGCACCTGGTCCATGATGTGGGCATCCGTGATAGGCAGCAACTGCGTTTGCATCCTGAGACCTCGCGCGCGGGAGTCAAAGATTGGCTGTTATGGTAGCAAGTCCGGGGCCGACGGGATACCGGTTTTGCCCTCCAGGGCATGGAGCATATTTCCCCCATGCCTTGCTCTATAATGGGAGCCTGAAACCTTCGTCCGCCCGCGGGGCGGCCGCGCCGCCCACTTGCCGCAAGACTTTGGCCGCATGTTGCAGAATCACTCCCGTTTGGCAGTCCTCGTCCTGTCCGGATCCCTGATCGGGGGCGGGATCCTGCTGATTCTCATGAATCTGGATTGGCTGGATTTTGCCTCACCGCAAATCGAATATGTGCTGTCCGGCATGCTGCTGGTCGGCGGCATTGCCTTTGCCTGGTTCTATGTCGCCAATCGCTCCAACTGGTGGCAGTTCATCCCTTCCTGTACCTGTCTCTCCCTGGCTGCCATGCTGTACATGACCACGCTGCCCAGTTTCAACCCGCGGCTCAGCGCCGCCGTGCTGCTCTGGGGCATGGCGATCAGTTTTCTGCTGGTCTATGTCACGGATCCCCGCGACCGCTGGTGGGGGATCGTGATGGCGGGCCTGATGTTCGTGTTGGGTCTGATCACATTTGTCAGCAGCTCCGACATTGCCATTGAACTGCTGGGCGGGATCCTCTTCGGCGGCTTGGGTCTGGTCTTTCTCTATCTCTTTCTGCAGGGGGACAAGAGTCATTTCTGGTGGGCCCCCATTCCGGGCGTCGTCATGTTGCTCTACGGTCTGTTCGCGTTCATGCACACGCGCTCCGAGCCTTGGCTGGCAGACTACTGGACGACCTGGTGGCCGGGCATCCTGGTGGCGCTGGGCATCTTCGTCATCGTCAGCGCCTATCTCTTTCCCCGTATGTACCGCTTTTCGCCGCTGGCCCCGGGGGCCAGCCAGGAAGAGGAAGAACATGCCACCGCCATGCGCAGCACCACGGACGTGCTGATGGAAAACGAGGGGCAGGTGCCGGGGTCCACCGCGGTCGTGCTGCACGAATTGCAACGCTGACTCCCTGTTTGGATATTGGGGAGGTATCGGCTCCCGCGCCTCTGCCTGTGCGACGCGCCTTTTGTCTACTGAAAGACCGTTGAGAGGGGCTTGAGGCCCGGATGGCAGCTATGCCCCTTGGATCATGCACAAATCGGCGCCGCGTCCCGCGGCGGCCGCAATCGTGCTGTCGGGCCTGTGGCACTGTGATGGGGTCGGGCCAGGGGTTGCGGGCCGCCGGCGGGACCCCTGGCCCAGGCAGACTTGCAAGGCCACCGCATATGGACCTCCATCCGGATCCACCAACGCCAAGCACAGCCGGGACCTCTGTCTCACGGGCTCCTGGGATCTGTGCGAGCACAGGGAAAGCACCTTAATGATTTTATCTGGGCATCGAATCCTGACCTTGCGAGTGCGCTGCCTGTAGCATATACAGAGCCGGCGCGGACCGGTGTGCTATAGTAAGCCGCGGCTACGTTTCATTTACCCTTGCAGGGAGTTCCAGGTAGTCTTTGGCCCTTGCACAACCGGTTCTGCCCCGGAGCGGTCGCCATGACCCTTGACCGTCAGCCCCCGGGCAGCGCGGTGGCCCTTGTGCCCCCGACCGTGCCCGCGGTTGTTGTCCCGGCCTCGGTGCCGGATGTGATCTATCCTGAAACCGACGGTGAACCCTTGGCCGAAGGCACCGATCAGTACTTCGCCCTGACCGACACGGTCGCCAAGCTGCACGGTCGTTATCTCGCCCGCCCGGATGTAGCCGTGATCGGCAATATGCTGCTCTACTACGAAAAGGGCAATCCCCGGGCGTCGGTGGCCCCGGATGTGTTTGTGGTCTTCGGGGTGGCGGATCGTTCCCGCTCGTCCTACCTGCTCTGGGAGGAAGGCAAGGTCCCGGATTTCGTGCTGGAGGTGGCCTCGGACAGCACACAGCGGGAGGACGCGGGCCGCAAGCGGGACCTCTATGCCCGGCTGGGCGTGGCCGAGTACTGGCGCTTCGACCCCACGCCCGACAGCCATCTGCTGCAACCGCCGCTGATCGGCGAGCGGTGGGAAGCCGGAATCTCTGCAGAGATCCCGGTGCAGCGCCCCGGGGCGCGGGAGTGGCGGGGATACAGTAAGGTACTGGCCTTGGAGTTCCGGGCGGCTAGCGGGCAGCTGCAGCTGTTCGATCCCGAGACCGGGACCTTTCTGCTGGACTACCGGGCACAGCATACCGCGTTGCAATCGGCCCGGGAGGAAGCACAATCCGCCCGGGAGGAAGCACAATCCGCCCAAAGACAAGTACAGTCGGTTACAGAACGAGCGCAGTCGGTGGAAGCCCGAAACAAATTGCTGGAAGCCGAAATCAGACGTTTGCGGAACGCCAAATCCAGTATCGTCTGATGATCCGATACCGCCGTGGCGCTGCACCGGATCGGGCAGGCGCTTGCCCACCACCCTGCATGGTCGGCGGCAAATTTCTCATTTGGGATCGATAGCTCTGGTCGCCTGGCCGACAGGTTACGCTGGGAGAGAGACGCCCACCGGCACAGGGGCCCCCGCAAGCTACCCTGTGGCCCGGCCGAGGGTACTGGTAATCTGGGACCGGAGTTCAATGACAACATTCTCCGCTGACTTCCGGCCACTCCGACTTTGCGACGAATGACTTGCCGGGGATATTCCTGATCCCAGGTTCCAGGCGCCTGGAACGAATGAAACCCCCGGCTGCCTGTCCAGTCCGGACCCGGATTCTTCTGATCCCCTTCAAAACAGTGCACATGTGCACGTACTCGTCACCGTCGTGATCCACTTTGGGTACGGCGAAAACAGGGTCAAATTTGCATTCGTCCTTGGGAGGTGACGCTGTCGCCCGCGCGACAGCCTTGTTAGCGTTGTAAGGACAGACCCGGTCTTTAGCCGGTAACCGGAGTTCCCGACCTGCGCGGTTTCCTTGTGCATACCGGTGTATATAACGTGCATTGTGAATTAAGACACGGTTGCCGGGAGACCGCGCCGCCGGGCCAGAGACGGCTTTGGGGACGGGTGGCAACAGACCCTCAGTCCTGAACCGCAGGTGCACCCGGAAATGGACCGGGTGGCAGTGACGCGTAGGCTCTCCCTGGAAGAGGTTTTGGCGTGGGTTGTGGCCCGCCTTGATGAGGGTCCACCCGCAATATGACAGGGCAGGCCACCATGCCTTCTGGTGCACGTGCATGCCTGGACCAGGTCTTGCCGGATAATAGGGTCGGGACCCTTTGCTGTCCTGAAACCGCCCAATGCCCTTACAGACGGAGACCATCTGCAACATGTCTGAATTCACAGTCTCGCTGGCCCAAATGGATCTCCGCATCCGAGATCCGGAATACAACTTCGCCCTCGCGGACCAGTTCATGCAGGAAGCCGTGGCGCGGCAGTCGGATCTGGTGGTGTTCCCGGAACTGTGGCATTCCGCCTATGCCCTGGAACAGGCCATGCAGTTTGCCTGTGCCGTCACCGACGGTCCTGCCGCCGAGGGGTCTTTCGCGCGCTTCGCGCGTTTGGCACAAGTCCATCGGACTGCTGTGGCCGGGTCCCTTCTGGAAGAGGCAGACGGCCATATCTACAACACCATGGTCCTCTATGACGCCCAAGGACAGTTGCAGGCCCGCTACCGCAAGCTGCATCTGGTCCCCATGCTGGACGAACCGCGCTATCTGCAGGCGGGGGACTCTTTGCAGCAGGTGCAGGTCGGGTCGTATCAGGCCGGACTGGCCGTCTGCTATGACCTGCGCTTTCCGGAAATGTTCCGGCGGTATGCCTTGGGGGGTTGTCAGCTCATTCTGCTTTCCGCCGAGTGGCCGCATCCCCGGGGGGAGCACTGGCGCGTACTGCTCCGGACGCGGGCAATTGAAAACCAGTGCTTTGTGTTCGCGTGCAACCGGGTGGGCGTCAGTGACGGCATCTCGTTTTGCGGCCACAGTGCCGTGATCGACCCCTGGGGTGACATCCTGGTCGATGGTCAGGAAGCCGAAGGGCTTTGTACCGCTACTTGCGACCTGAACCTGGTGGCTGAGACGCGGGCCCACATTCCCGTGCTGCAGGGCCGCCGTCTGGACGTGTACCGCTAAGTGTGACAGGCATGCATTACGGGGCAGTGTCATCTTGCCGCGATTTGCACACCAGATCCCAACTGCCCCGCTGACACACCTTGTCCTGCTGGTTGAGAATCTCCACCTTGAAGGTCACGACTCCGCCGGACATGCGTTTCCGCAGCCGGGTTTCCTGCACCGTGAGACGAGACCGAATGGTATCGCCAATGAATATCGGCCGGCGGAACTGCCACTCCAGGCCCATGAAGGCCACCACGGTGTCATCCAGAAAACCCAGGCGCACCATCTGACCTGCACTGATGCTCAGGACCAGCAGACCGTGCACCACCCGTTGGCCGTACATCTGGGTCGCAGCGTATTCGGCATCGGTGTGAATCAGGTTCCAGTCGCCGGACAGGGCAGCAAAATTGACGACATCGGTCTCGGTGATGGTGCGCCCCCAGCTTTCCACGGAGGCCCCCACGGCAAAATCCTCGTAATAGAGGGAAGAGCGGCGACTGAGATGGCTCTCTTGCATAAGGAAATCCTTATAGCCTGCAGGACGCTTCCAAGGATTAAACAACCGGCTTCTATTGTATACTCAGGCCCGCAGGAAGGGGTTTCGCGCGACGAAACCAGGATCTCACCAGTGCCGGGAGACAGGAGAGCTCTGGTACATGACTGGGACAGTGCTCCAGGGTGACAGCCACCCTGGTATCTTGAATTCGAGTCGGTGGGCCACGCTGCGCGAGCAGCTGACCGGCTACCTCTATATCCTTCCTGCCAGCGTCCTGATTTTCTGTTTCGGGCTGTTCCCGGTAGGCTATGCCTTCTATATGAGTCTGCGCCGCTGGCGCGTGGTGGACCGGGGCTTTGTGGGCATCGAGAATTATGCCGATGCCCTGGGCAACCCGGTGGGGGTGGCGCAGTTTGTCTTGGGTTTCCTGCTGCTGATCGGCATCTACTACCTGTGGACCCGTGTCGGCCGGCCCCACAGTCCCTTGTACCTGCCGGCCCGGGCCGGCAGTTTCCTGCTGCTGGGGCTGTCCGTCTACTTCATTACCCAGGGCTGGCAAGTCATGCAGGCCACGGGCGATGACCGTTTTCTGGACACCCTGCCGGTCACTTTCTACTTTGCCTTCGGCTCCATCCCGTTGCAGCTGATCATTGCCCTGGGTCTGGCGTACGTGCTGTACCAGAAGATCAAGGGTCAGGAAGTTTTCCGGATCATCTTTTTCCTGCCGTACATCACCCCCGTGATTGCCACCGCGCTGGTCTTCCGCAATATCTTCAGCCCGCGGGAAGTCTCCCTGATCAACCGGGTTGTGACCCTGTTCGGTCTGGAACCGCAAAAATGGCTCTTTGAACCGGACCGGCTCATCAACCTCGTGCTGGGCACCGGGCTGGAGGGCGTGCTGGCCGGCCCCAGCCTGGCGCTGGTGTCCATCATTCTGTTCGGCATCTGGACCTATGTAGGCTACAACACCGTCATTTTTCTGGCCGGTCTGGGCGGCATCGACCGGGTCTTCTATGAAGCGGCCGAGATCGACGGCGCCAGCCAGTGGCATCAAATGCGGTTCATCACGATACCGCTGCTCTCGCCGATTACCTTTTATCTTTCGATCATCGGCTTCATCGGCACGTTCAAGGCCTTCAACCACATTTTTGTCATGCTGGAGCCGTCCGCCCAGCACACAGTGGTCACGACCAGTGTCAATGTCTTCAACACCTTCTACAAAGGCAACCAGTTCGGGTACGCCTCCGCACAGGCAGTCCTGCTGCTCTGCGTCATCCTCTATCTGACCTTTGTACAGTCGCGCATTCTGGGCGAGAGAGTCTTCTATGGCTGAAGGCACGCAGGTCCTGTCCCTGCCCAAGTCCGGCAGCGGGGTCACGGCGGTCCAACCCGGCCGCGACTGGACCTACCTGGGAGGCCGTCTTGGCCTCTATCTCATCCTGTTGACAGGGGCCTTCATTTCGCTGGTGCCCTTCGCCTGGATGCTCTCCGCATCCCTGATGTCCTACGGCGAAACGGCGACGCGGCGCCTGCTCCCGGACGTACCGCAGTTCCACAACTACATGCAGGCCTGGCGGGAAGCCAATTTCGCCCGTTACTTCATCAACAGCATCGTGATTACCGGCACCACGCTGATCGGTCAGCTGGCGACCTCCGTACTCGCCGCGTATGCTCTGGCCCGCATTCATTTCCGCGGCCGGGACCTGATTTTTGGCATCATGCTCAGCACCATGATGATTCACGGCATGGTGACCATGATTCCCAATTTCCTGGTCATTTCCAACCGGGTGGCTTTTATCCCTTTGCCGGGCGGATCCTGGGTCAACTCCCTGCAGGGCATCACGGCGCCCTACATTGCCAGTGTGTTCAGCATTTTTCTGTTGCGCCAGTTCTTTGCCCAGATCCCGTTCGAACTGTGGGACGCGGCGCGCATTGACGGGGCGGGACACAACACCTTTCTGATGCGCATCGTGCTGCCCATGAGCCAACCGGCCCTCTTTACGGTTGCCATCTTCGCTTTCATCAATGCCTGGAACGACTTTCTGTGGCCCCTGCTGGTCACCACGACGGAACAGTGGCGCCCGATTATGGTGGGCCTGTATTCCTTCTCCCGCGAGGCCGGACCGGAAACCCAACTCCTGATGGCAGGGTCGGTGATCACCATCTGGCCCATTCTGGTTATTTATTTCCTGACGCAGAAGCAATACACTGAAGGTATTGCCCTGACCGGCCTGAAAGGCTAGGGGGTGTGCGTGTTGTGGCAAACAATGTTGCGTTGTTGCCGTGATCTCTACCCGTGTCTCATTGTATACAAGGAGTTTCAATTCGATGATGCCTAGAGTTTTGAAGTTTATAGCATTGGCCTTGAGTCTGGTCGTCGTGGTGGCGGCCTGTACGGTGGCACCGCCCGCGACAGCTCCGGCCCCGGAAGCCGAGGCAAGTGAGATGATGTCCGGCGGGGCCTGGGACAACGTGGACCCGGCCGGCCAGGAAATTTCCTTCTGGTACCAGCATTCCGGAGCCCGCGCGGAAGTTCTTGAGGAAATCATCAGTGAATTCAACGCGAGCAACGAATGGGGCATTACGGTCGTGGGTTCCTCCCAGGGCGGCTACGGCGACATCTTCAACAAGATGCTGGCCGTAATCGGCACGCCCGATGTGCCCAACCTGGTGGTGGCCTACCAGAACCAGGCCGCCAGCTACCAGCTGGGCGAGGGACTGGTGGACATGCGGGAACTGGTGGACAGCGAAGTGTGGGGTCTGACGGAAGAGGAGAAGGCAGACTTCTTCCCCGGCTTCTATGCCGCGGACATCTTCCCCTCCTTTGACAACGCGCGTTTGGGTTTTCCCCCGAACCGCTCCATGGAGATCCTGTACTACAACGCCGACTGGCTGGCGGAGCTGGGATACGACAGTCCCCCCACGACTCCGGCCGAGTTCAAGGAGATGGCCTGCGCCGCCACCGCACAACCCTTCAGCGGGGCCGCGGCGGACACACAGGCCCTGGGCTTCCAGTTCGCCCTGGACGCCTCCACGATTGCCAGTCTGTCCTTTGCTTACGGCGGGGACATTTTCGACTATGACAATGTGGCCTACATGTACGACGGTCAGGCTACCATTGATGCCATGACCCTGATGCAGGAACTGTTCGCGGAGGGCTGCGCGGTGATTCCCGCGGAACGCTACGGGGACCAGACCGACTTCGGCAACGGTACCACTCTGTTCAACATCAGTTCCAGCTCCGGTCTGCCGTATTACACCCGGGCCGTGGAGGATGGCGCCGCTTTCAACTGGGGGGTTGGACCTATCCCGCACACCACGGCGGAACCGGTGGTAAACGTGTACGGTGCCAGTGTCAGCATTGGTCAATCCACGCCGGAGAAGGAGCTGGCCACCTGGCTGTTCATCAAGTACTACACCTCACCCGCGGTACAGGCCCAGTGGGCCCAGGCCAGCAACTACTTCCCGGTGCGCCAGAGTGTAGCGGAGGGACTGGGAGACTATTTCGCCACCAATCCCAATTATGAAATCGCCTTTAGCCTGTTGCCGTACGGGACTTCCGAACCGCCGATGCCGGGCTACGACTTCGTGCGGGTGCGGGTGGCTGAAGTCATGGCTGCGATCCTGGACGGTGCGGATGTCGCCGCGTCCCTGACCGAACTGACCACGGAAGCCAACGAGATTTTGGCCGACCAGTAAACGCTGCAGCGCCGCGTCCAGGCAGCCGAGCTGTCTGGACAGGGGCAAAACCGCAGAGCCACGAGCAGGGGAGCCCAGGCTCCCCTGCTCGTGTTGGGACAGCATCAGCCTGGGCCAGTCTGTTTTCTCCGTCCGCAGCCACGTCCATACACTAGAATTACGGTACGGACTGGCCTGGTGGCCTCCGACACTCCTAATCAGATTGGCACATGGCAGTTTCACGATCCTCCGGCACGATATCGGTCGCCCCACAATCGGACACGACGCGCCTGCAGGTACCGGTGCAGGGCATGCACTGCACCGGCTGCGCGCATTCCATCGAAACGACCCTCAAGCTGATGGAAGGCGTGACCGCGATATCGGTCAGCTATCCACTGGCACAGGCCGATCTGGCCTTTGATCCCCGTCAGCTCTCCCTGCAGCAAATCCAGGAAACCGTAACGGACCTGGGATTTTCCGTCCCGGCGGAAACTGCCCGGTTCGGCATCCAGGGCATGACCTGCACCGGGTGCTCAAGCGGTATCCAGCAAAATCTCGCGCGGATGCCCGGGGTGGTGTCCGCCAGGGTCAGTCTGCCGCAGGCAGAAGCGTCTGTCGCGTATCTGCCCGGTACCGTGACACCTGAGGAATTGCAGACCAAGGTCACGGAGCTGGGATACCAACCGGTCGTTGTTCACCCGGACGACGTGACCGTACCGCCAGAGCAGACCCCGCCGCCGCGGGACTGGCGCAAGGCCAAACTGATTACGGCCATAGCCTGCAGCGGTAGCATCTTCACCTTGAACATGATCCTGCCGCTGGTGTGGACCGTGCCGGTGGCGTTGCAGGAGTGGGCCGGACTGGGCCTGGCCGCCATCCTGCAGGTCTGGGTCGGGGCCGAGTTCCATCAACGCGCCTGGAAATCCCTGCGCGCCGGCCTGTGGGGCATGGATCTGCTGGTGTCGCTGGGTTCCAATGTGGCGTTTCTGAGCGGATTGTGCATACTGCTGCTCAATCTGGACCGGGCCCTGTTCCCGCTCTTCTTCGAGTCGGCCGCCTTTATCGTCACCTTCATTTATCTGGGCCGCTACCTGGAGGCCCGCACCCGGCACCAGACCGGGGATGCCATCCGCAGTCTCATGTCCCTGCAGCCGACCACGGCCCACCGCCTGCACGGCCAGAACATGACCGAGGTGCCTTTGGCCAAAGTACAGGTGGGGGACCGCCTGGTGGTGAGAGCCGGGGACACGGTGCCGGTAGACGGCACTGTAGCGACCGGGGAGAGTACTATCGATGAATCGCTGCTGACCGGCGAAAGCCTGCCGGTCTACAAGCAGACCGGGGATGAGGTTTGGGGCGGCACCTCCAACCTGGAAGGCACCTTCCAGATGACCGCTCAGGCAGTGGGCCAGGAGACGGCCGCGGCGCGTATCGCCAGCACGGTCGAGGAAGCCCTCTTGAGCCGGGCCCCGGTGCAATCGTTGGCGGACCGGGTAGCCGGGATCTTCGTGCCCATCATTCTCGCCCTAGCCACCGGCACGGCCCTGGTCTGGGGCCTCTGGGGAGCTACCCGGTTCTTTTCCGAGGTTTCGGCGGTGAGCATCAGCCTGCTGTTCGCCACGTCCGTGCTGCTCATCAGCTGTCCTTGCGCCTTGGGTCTGGCCACCCCCACCGCCATGATCGCCGGCACAGCGCTGGCCGCGCGGCGCGGCATCCTGGTCAAGAACGCCGCGGCTTTGCAGGCTCTGGCCACGGTGGATGTTGTAGTGTTTGACAAAACCGGGACGGTCACAGCCGGGCAACCGCAAGTCCAGGAGATCGTGGTCCATCCCGACGGCGCCCTGTCACCGCAGGAGATGCTGGGCATCGCCGCCAGCGCCTTGCAGGGCAGTGCCCATCCCATTGGCCAGGCCATAATGCGGATGGCCCGGGAACAAGGTCTGGCGCTGCAGTCTGCGGCCGCCTTCCAAAGCCAGACCGGCAAAGGGGTACAGGCGCAGGTGGCGGAACGGGAGGTGCTGGTCGGCAGCCCCGCATTTCTGCAGGAACAGGGCCTGGATCTGGAGGACTGGCAGGCCCGCCTGCACACCAGTCAGGCCAAAGGCCAGAACGTCACCATGGTCGCCGGCGACCGGCGGGTCTGGGGCTATTTTGCGATCGCCGATGCCTTGAAGCCAGACGCAGCCGCATTCGTGTCGGCGGCGCGGGCCGCCGGCCTCTCTCTGCATATGCTGTCGGGAGACAACCATGCTGCCGCCCAGACGGTCGCCCGGGAGCTGGGACTGGACCCGGCCGGGGAAGTTACCAGTCAGATGCTGCCCGCAGACAAGGCCCAGGCGGTCGCCGTCCGGCAGGCCGCGGGCCAGAAAGTCTGCATGGTCGGCGACGGTGTCAACGACGCACCGGCCTTGGCCCAGGCGGATGTAGGCATGGCCATGACGACAGGCCACAACCTGGCCCTGGAGACTGCGGATGTGGGTATCCTGAGCCAGAATCTGCAGCGAATTCTCCAATCCCTGGCTTTGGGCCGCCGGGTGATGCGGATCGTGAAGCAAAATCTCTTCTGGGCTTTCTTCTACAACGTGGCGGCCATTCCCTTGGCCGCGGGTCTCTTCGTGCCGGTCTGGGGACCGGCAGCCAAGCTGAATCCGGCGGTCGCCGCGGGGGCGATGGCACTCAGCAGTCTCTTTGTAGTCCACAACAGCCTGCGCGTCTATCGTTCCCGAAAAGTCTAGGTCACGACCTGCCGGGTGTAGGGCATGACAGCATTTTTGCATTGGCTGCGGCTGTCTGTCTGCGGCCTGTGTCTCGCCGCCCTGTGGGTGCGGGCCGGTGTGCCCGTGACCGCGCAGGACGTGTCGCAGGTTCCGGACCGCGCCTACGGGCTTGCAGGAGCCCAAATCTTCAGAACCCATTGCGCTCCGTGCCATGGCGAGTCCGGGGCGGGAGATGGTGCGGTCCTGCAGGATATGGAAACCGACATGATTGACTTTCGGGATCCGGCGATATTGGCGGCAGAACGTTCTCCGCTCCTGTGGCAGCAGGTGACGGCGGAGGGCCGTATTGACAACCTTATGCCTCCGTGGCAGAACCAGCTGACTGCGGAGCAAATGTGGGACGCGGTCGCCTTTTTGTGGCAGCTGTCCACATCGGCCGAGGAATTGGCCCGGGGAGCCGAGGTATGGCAGTCGCTGGGACGCGATGCGGACCTGCAGGCCCTGAGTCAAGCGGCCCTGACGCTTTCATTCGCGGATTGGCAGGCAGCAGGTCCCCGGGACATGGATGCAGAGACCTGGCGCCCGCTGCCTGCAGGAGACCAGGCCGCCCTCTACCGCTACCTGCAAGCCCGGGTGCTGACCCCGAGCTGGGAACCCCTGCTACGGGCAGGTCCAGGCACGGTCTCGGTCCGGCTGCAACCTCTTTCGCCGGGCTTGGATCTGCCCGCGGATCTGCCGGTAACATTGAAGGCCCGGATAGGGCCTGTGTCGGCTGGGGAGTGGACGAACACGGTCCACAGGGAAGACGGGAGGCGGGCATTCCAGGGTCTTGACACCTCCCTCCGGATTTCCTACAGGGCGGAAGTGGAATGGGAAGACCTGCAATTCCAGTCGGGACCGGTTTCGCTGACGGCGGCGGAAGACACGGCGGAGCTCGCCGTGGAAGTCTTTGCCGTCTCCGACACGCAGGTGGCCGTCGCCATTGCACAGTTGCAGATCCTGTTGGCCCTGTCCGAAGACGCCATATTGATAGGCCAGCAGGCTTTGGCCGCCAATTCGCTCCCGTACGTCTTTACAGGGCGCAGCCAAGAGGGCCTGTCTGCCCCCGTGACCGTGGAGATCCCTCTGTTTCCGGGCGCAGCCGCAGTCACACCAGCGGACGGGGACAGCACCCGGTTCGAGGTCGGCGAAGACAAGGTGTGGGACCGGGCCCCACTTTTCCCCTTGTCCCAAGGCACCTGGTCCACGGTGGGCTACGGATTGCCTTGGCCTGCGCCGGGGGACACCTGGGTACAGACCTGGCTGTACCCGGTCTCCGATATCACGGTGCTGGTTCCACAGAGAGAGGACTGGGACGTAGAGATAGTGGGATTTGGATTGAGTGGGACGCGGGAAATAGGAGACATTGCCCACGACACCTGGCATGCAAGTACATTGCCGGACGGACAGGTGGTCGTTCGATTCAATGCAGTGCCCATGGTTGCCACAGCCACGGCGCAGTTGCCATCCGTAGAACTGATGCCGTCTTGGCTGCCGTGGGGACTGGCTCTGTTTCTGCTGTTGCTGCTTGTGTCTTTCACGGCATTCACAGGCCGTAACCCAGGTGCTGCAGGCCAAGATTCTCGGCGTTCGCGACGCTCTTAGCGCGACATGCGGCCACCCGGTTCCCGCGGTTGGTTCTCCAAGGTTTGTCAGGAAGAGTGGAATCCCACGGGACAAAACCCAAAGTGCATGGGGGTTCCATGGATCGCGACACTGGAAATTCGTATTCTGAATCGGCAAGAAGCAGGCCTTGCGGCAATATCAAATGTCTTGCGTCTTCTCGGAATTCTCTCGGGAACCTGACGATCCAGCACAGATGGAATCCATTCCAGAATGCTGTTGTGTATTTTCCCCTTGCCTCCCTCATTCAGAGAGATTGCATCCCATGGGAGCTGAAGTTCTCCGCCCGCGTTCCCTCGCATCAGATGGAAGACGCCGGGCGGCAGGAACCCAAGACAGGGCCGAAATCTTCGGACGTAACACAGGGGCATGTATCGTGCATAACGACAGGCCTGATCATAAATTAAATATAATTGTTCTTATATATTTGTCTTGTGCCCTCGCCGACACAACTCCCGTGTCTTATAATGAAATCGGCGAGTTCATCTGCGAACTGAAGATTGAGGAACACGATGGCAGACAGCATGCCCCCGGTGCGCGACCGTCCCGGGTGGAAACCGGTCCATGACCCTGCGATCCAGCACAACGCGGACTGGGATGATGCCGCCCTGTATCCCATGTACACACCAACCATGCCCGAAAGCGATTTGCACTGCTGGAGTTTGGATGTCCTGAAAATGAGTCTGCGCGAGCATTTGGCCCGCACGGGCGTGGAAAATTACCGGTTGTTGAGCAACGTCAATCTCTTCTACCGGGAGGGCCAACGGCAGGTGTACCTGGCTCCGGACGTCATGTTCTGGCAGGACCCGCCCCTCCACGCGTCCGGCCAGCCCTACCGGACCTGGATAGATGGTATCCCCGAGTTGGTGGTGGAAGTCCTGTCCCCGGACAACTGGGCCAACGATGTGGGATTCAAGAAGGACGAATACGCCGATATGGGTGTGCAGGAATACTGGCTGTTTGACCCGCACACATTGTGCCCGGATATCCCGCAGCTCGTGCGAGGCTATCGTTGGCAGAACGGTACCTATGCGGAAATTGCCTCGTCCGTGGCATGCGTGGAAAACTGCCCTACGCAGTTGCATTTCAGCAACGTGCTGGCGACGGCTTGGGGACTGGATGATCAGCAACGTCTGCGCATACACAATGCCGAAGAGGACATCTGGTATCCCCTGGAAGGTGTAGAGGCCGTGCGACGCAAGCAAGCGGAGGCACAAGTGGAAAGCATCAAAGCCAAAGCGCAGGCACAAGTGGAAAGCATCAAAGCCGAAGCGCAGGCACAAGTGGAAAGCATCAAAGCCGAGATTGCACGTCTCCAAAGATTGTCGCAGGAACGCACCGGGTCCCCTTGAGAACCGTACCGGCCTAATCCCTTTGCCGAGCACGTCACAACTGTGTGCTTCCTAAGGCGTATTTGCAAACCCAAGCAGCGGGGTCAAGCGAGCCATAGTAGAGGCGGGGATGAGGCGTAGGGGACGACGGAATCTGACGGAAAAGCCCCCGTGCTGACTGTCTGGCCTTGCAGTAAATCGGGGTGATTTGGCTCTGGTGGCAGTTTGCAAACACGTCCTGGTATAGAAAACCACTTAAACTGTCGGATAAAGATGGCGCAGCCGAACACGGGCGGCGGTGGACGTGGCGATCGGCACACCGCGGACTGGGATGATGCCGCCCTGTATCCCATGTACACACCAACCATGCCCGAAAGCGATTTGCACTGCTGGAGTTTGGATGTCCTGAAAATGGGTCTGCGCGAGCATTTGGCCCGCACGGGCGTGGAAAATTACCGGTTGTTTGAGCAACGTCAATCTCTTCTACCGGGAGGGCCAACGGCAGGTGTATCTGGCTCCGGACGTCATGCTCTGGCTGGACCCGCCCTCCACGTGCCCGGCCAGCCCTACCGGACCTGGATGGACGGCATCCCCGAGTTGGTGGTGGAAGTCCTGTTCCCGGACAACTGGGCCAACGATGTGGGATTCAAGAAGGACGAGTACGCCGACATGGGCGTACAGGAATACTGGCTGTTTGACCCGCACACATTGTGCCTGGACATCCCTCGGCACTTGCAAGGCCATCGTCTGCAGCACGGTGCCTATATGCGCATTGTCCCAGTCGCGGCGCACGTGGAGGACTTCCCCACACAATTGCATTTCAGCAACATGTTAGCAGCGGCGTGGGGCTTGGACAATCAGCAGCGTCTGCGCATACACAATGCCGAGGAGGGCTTCTGGTATCCCCTGGAAGGTGTAGAGGCCACGCGACGCAAGCGGAGGCGCGAGCGGAAAACGCCGAAGCCGAGATTGCACGCCTCCAAAGATTATTGCAGGAACGCACCGGGTCCCCTTGAAAACCACGCCGATCGGATCCCTCTGCCGAGCATGTAACAACTGCGAGCTCCTTCCAAGGCACAGGTGAGCGAGATGTTTGAGAGCCCGTTTGTCTTCTCCAATCTTATCCGTATGACTCACGTTAGCAAGGGCTTGCGGTCATGCTGGCAGATGACACGTTTTGCGCGTCTGGGCTCAACCAGGTGGAGCACGGATTCGGCTTGATCGTCCAGCGCGCTCTCAAGCGCAACTCGTTCCGTCACGTGCAGCACCTACGGCAGACGATTGAGGCTTTCACCCAACCCGGCAACGCTGCAACGCATCCGCTCCTGTGGAGCGCCCACGGCCCAGTTCGTCGTGGACAAGCTGATGCGTTTGTCCATGCGCATTGGCGAGACATGACATTGGATCCCCAGGCATTCATCCAAGCAAACGCCGTCCCCAAGCGGAGATCCTGATCCCGACATCGTGATCATCCAGGCAAAATCAGCGGCTATATTTGCAGGGATACGTCGCAACGCTCTGCGATTCTCACAGCCAAATCGTGAAAATCATGATAGCAGTCGGTCACCGCCATGGTGTGGCCCCCGATCGCGCCATCCGCCGGTTTCAGGAAAAACATGGGTTTGCGAGCTTCCTGGGCCAAAGGCACAAGGCTGCGGTAATGTTTTAACGTGGCCAGGCAGTAGCAGCGGGATGCTTCGTTGCCTGTGAGAGAGGGTTCAGCCAGCCCGGCTTGGCTGTATGCATCCGGAATGCGCTCTCCCCAACGCCTATACACCTGCACAGGCCGATCCAGTCTGAGTGCGTGTTGCAACACTACATAGCCGACAGGTTGCATGGACCCGGAGGGCAGCGGGATGGGGGCCATGGACTGCGGCGCCTTTTCCAGGCGGTCTTTCCATCCCTTGCGCCAGTGTTTCAAGGTTGGCCCCAGATTTCTCAACCCCTGCAGGGAATACAGATCCGGAGCCAACGGAATCACCACTTTTTCGGTTGCCACCAAAGCGGCCCGGTTAAGCGCTCCCAAATTGGGGCCGACGTCCACCAGGACCAAACTGGCCTCTGTGATGCGGGCTGTCCGGGCCAATATGCGCCACAGTCCACTGAGAACCTGAAATGCGCGCGGCTGGCTATCAAGACAGGCTGGCCACTGACAGGAAAGATCGTCTTCGACCGATGACAGCACAGGATCACCCGCCAGCAAATCAATGCCGGGCGCTATCTCTTCAACATGCGGATCGGCAATGTCTCCCGTACCTTCCTGCAGAGGATTGAAGGCACCATACACTGTTTTCCGCGCACTGGGCCGGTCGAGCCATAGGTGCTCCAGACGTTCCTCGGTCAGGAACATGGTGGTCAGATTGGCTTGCGGATCGAAATCGGCCGCCAAGACGGACAATCCCATGTCGGCATACATCCAGGCCAGATGGTAGACCAGCGACGTCGTGCCCACTCTGCCTTGGGTGTTGAAAAAAGCGATGGTCGTCATGGCACTGCTCTGACTGTAACCGCGAAATGGCCATCCGGAAAAGAGAATTCAGGTGGTGGATTGCCATTGTCGCGCAAGGCGCTATGGGCCAGGGGCAGGCCCATGCCAAAGCGTTGGGCAAATCCAAGATTGTGCATGATTTCAGCAATCAAGGGGTTGCGATAATCGGTTGTGCCCTGATCCAGATTGTCGGGTGTGACGGCCCCGTAAGGGCCTCCTGGATTGAGCATGGCAATACGGTCGGCAAACCAGGTGATACGGGTCGGAGCGTTGGTGCCCTCGTACAGCCGATGCATAACGGCGTTGCGCGCGAGTTGCTGCAACGCCACGATAGGATAGTCGGGATATCGGGCCTCCCGGGTTTGGGCAACGAAGTCTGTTCTCACCGTGACATTGAGTTTCAGAAGGTCGTCCAGTTGGCGTAATACATCTTCCAGTCTGCCATCCAGTACCTTCTGATCCTTGATTGGATCTGCAAGATCCATTCCGTCAATACGCAGAAACTGAATGTAGGCACCGGGCAGCCAGAGCCGCGGATCTCGGCCGCAGGCCATCAAGCCGCCCCAAGTGGGATTGTCGCCGGAAAGCAAGCGCAACGAGCGGAGCTGCAACTCAACCGGACGGACATTCTGAGTCAACACGTCCGACGCAACGGCATGGGACAGGTAGGCATGGGCAAAATAGTCGATATCCAACTCGTCCATGGCGGCTGCCGCAGGTCGCTGGTCGAAAGTCAAATCCCCGGACCGCCTTTTTTCCGCGAGCCGACTTTCATCGCCCGGAGTGGCCAGTTGGACCGTCGGACCTGCTTTGACCCAGACCCGCCCTTGGTAGCGCACGGGAGGATCAGGCGCAGGCTCCACCAGTATTACTGCAACTTCGCATCCATCAAGGATTTTCCTTTCCACGGACATGGAGGGCAGGGGCAGAATGTTTCCATCCGATCGCATGTGCGCCAAGGTTTTCAACAACTCATCATTCACGACAATTCCGGCGCAATCGCCATTGTCCTCAAGGCCAACGAAGATTACGCCAGGTTGTCCGTGGGCGGGCAGATCGTTGGCAAATGCACAGATGTTTCTCCGCAGCCCACTGCGGTCCGATGCACTGCGTTTCCGTTCTACCAACTGAGATTCGGCACTTTGGGCCAGCGCGGCCAGTTCATCATCGGTCAAGCCGGTCGTCATTTTTTCCCGTCCCGGGAGCAAGGATTGAAAATGCAGTTCGTCTGCATCGGAACTGGGGACAGCGCATTCCGACGCGCACGGCATCAAACAATCAGTGTGCAGTACGTCGATCGAACTGTCCAGGATACTTGAATTCAACCTCTGTCGAGCCCAGTTCAGTCAGTGTTGTCCCGATCATCGTGCATGGCCACAACTCGCGGCGTTGGGCCTTTGCTCACGTGCCCTTTGGGTAGCCCTGTCTCGGACCGATTGGGTCGGTTCACCACTGGAGATAGTCTCGTCATGCGAGACTATCTCCAGTGGTGAACCCTTGGGAGGCATGGGACAACAGTTCGCTGAATCAAGGTCCCAAGTTACATGGCTGACTGCGTGCACACGGTGACAAAACGGCTGTTTGGATCGCTGGCGCAGACTTTTTGACTGCATGCCACGATCCCAATAGGCCTATACTCTTCCATTGAGTGCGGGCGTCACTGGCTTTCCGGGATGCCCCGTCGGCCTGGGTTGGCACCGTCCCGGCTGGCATTTCCACTTCATGTCCACATCCAGTGCCTAGCCCCATGCTGTGAAGAGCCTCTGTACCAAGGTATCGCGGGGCCATCTCGAATCCCCGGAGACTCGGGTACGGGTCATCCACCAGTATCCGGAGATCGGCCACAACCAGACCGCGCACCCTTTCGTCTGGTGTCGGGGTCCCGGGGAGATTATGGCCGCCTGCCAGTACGGGCATTGCACAGTACAGGCAATCCACTGGATATCAGTGACTTGTGGTCAGGCGAGTGCCATGCGCCTCCTACCATGACAATGGCGTCTTTTTGTCATGCATCACAGGCCGCGATTGCCCAGCATCGCGGCATTGAAACGCAGCGGTGGCCCTTCAAGACCCTCAAGGGAAGTCATGGGCACCATCCTGGAGATGCGTGGCTGGAGATAACTTGCATCTTCTCCATGGAGCCAACCCGCGGGGTTTGGCACCGCAGGAGGGTCCGGTGCAGGGTTCTGAATCAGATTGTCCCGCTTCCTGTCCCCCCACGAAGCCCCTGACGCACTGATGGACGCGCCGTCACTCCCTAAGGGCGTGCCATACGCGGGGGATTCCGCCGGAAAACGACAGTGTCGATGGTCAGGGCCAGAGCCGCACCGGAAGCCGCCATGCGAAAGGCTTCCGCGGTCACGAAGGCGGAATCCAGCAGACCATGGGCATAGGCATCCACCAGGCACCCTTTGTGTACATCAAAGGCCGTGGAATTGGGGGACCGGGAGATTTCTTCCACTACCAGCTCCGGAGCCGGATGACGGGAATTCCTGAGGATGCGCCGACAGGGTACGGACAGGGCCTGGACAGCACACGCCATTCCCAGCTGCACTTCGCGGCGGGCATGCGTCATATCCGCCAGGGCTCCCATGGCATGCAGCAGACTGCCGCCGCCGCCCGGGACCACGCCGCGCTGCAAAGCGTGGGCCGTGCTGCGGAGCCCGCGTTCCATGATGCGCTTCTTCCAGTGGAGTTCCACATCGGTATCCGCTCCCACTCGAATCTCGCCATACCCCAGGTCCATGGTGGCAATGCGCCGCCGCAACCATGACAGGGAAGGGTCTTCGGCATCCAGTTGCTCCAGGCGGGAACGCAAATGTTGTGCATGGTGCCGGATCGCGGACAAGCGCTCGGGATCCGGCAGGAGGCGGGTTTGTTCCAGTGCAATGTCAGCGGCACGCACATGACCCAAATCGACAGGCTTGACCTGGGACACCGGCTTGGTGTGCGGCAGACCCAGCACCGTAGCTCCCGTAAGATGCGCCAGATCCTCATACGGCACATCGGCCGCGGAAGACATGGGTTCATAGGTGGCGCCCACCGCCCTGACGGGACTGTCGGCGATCTGCTGATTGAGGGCAAACCACGCCAGTACGGTATCGCTGAATTTCCGGGCCAGGACCAGCAGGCGGGATTGCCGGGCCAACAGCGCGGCTTCCAACAGGGACAGCATGTCGTCGCTTTCGTGCAGCTCGCCATCCACGACCGCCACCAGACAGTCCGGCAGGGACAGGCAGGAGCTGTCTTGCGCTTCCAGTTGCCGGCGATGGGCCAGGGAGGCCTTGAGAATGGCCGGCGTATGGTAACGACGGTCCATCATCCGCCCCACGTATTCCTCCACGTTGACGATGGCATCGGGCCCCATCAGGTACAGGGCCTCCCCAATCAAGGTGGCCGCTTCGGGGTCCCCCGTGGCCGTAAGCGCGACATGGGCCAGTTCCGTCTCGTCCTCCACGGGACGGCTTTGCCGGACAATGGCCCGACCCACCCGCTCTGCGGCAATTTGCAAGCCTTGGGCGAGCAAGGCCCGGGAAATGCCGGCTTCCGCTCGTTTCAGGGCTTCCGTGAACATGGCCTGACAGAGCACCGCCACAGTGGCTCCCCCATCTCCCAGGCGTTGCTCGGCCTGCCACACCAGGTTGCGCAGGAACATGGCCGCCACATCGGCCTGGCGGTCCTCCAGCTCGACAATCCGCCGGGCGATGGCCGGCGCGTCCTCTAGGGCATCGGGCCCATGGCGTTCCTGCGCCAAATCCAGAATGGCAGCGGGACGGGGCCCCAACGTGTGCCCCAGCAGGTCCGCGAGGGTGTCTATCCCGCGTTGCAGACTCCGCACCGAATCCGGTGCCAGCAACACGTACGGAACAGCCATCGGGCGAGACCGGAAACAGCCGACAGGCAGCCGGGAAGGCTAGCCCTTGATGCCGGTCAGGGCCATGCCGCGTATGAAGTATTTCGACGCGAAGGCATAGACGACAATGATTGGCACGGTCGTCATGACCGATCCCGCCGACCACAAGTCATAGCGGGCCCAGTAAATGCTGCGCAGCCCGGCCAGCAGCAGGGGCAGCGTCTGCTTGTCCGGTGTGTTGAGAATGACCAGCGGCCACAGGAAACTGTCCCAGTTGGCCAGAAACGCAAAGATGCCCAGCGCGGCCATGGGCGACGTGGACAAGGGCAGAATGATCGTGAAGAAGATGCGCCATTCGGAGGCTCCGTCAATGCGGGCCGCATCCAGATACTCGTACGGAATGACCTCCATGAACTGCCGCATGAGAAACACGCCGAACGTGGACCAGAGTCCCGTAATGATGAAACCCCACAGATGGTTCACCAGGTTCAGCTGGCCAATGCGGATGTACAGAGGCACCAGAATGACCGCAAAGGGCACCATCATGGTGGACAGCAACAGGATGAACAGGTATTCCTTGCCCCAAAACCGGTACTTGGCAAAGATGTACCCCAGGGCCGACGAAGTCAGCAGGGTAAAGAACGTGACCGTCACCGCGGCATAGAGACTGTTGATCACCGCGATATCAAAATGGACGCGGGTCAGAATCTCGGTATAGTTTTCCAACGTCCATTCAATGGGCAGAAAAGCGCGGGACTGCACCAGTTCCTTGAACTTCTTGAAGGAAGCAAAAATCATCCAGAAGAAGGGAAAAAAGGCTGCCGCCGCCATCGCCGACAAAAACAGGTGCAGGACCCACTGGCGCCACCGGTGCCCCTGCGTGGAGAGCCGGCGTGGCTGCTGTTCCAGAATCTGGACTGTGCCCGTCATGAGAGCAGCGTGGCTAGTAGGACCAGTTGGGGCGCAGCACCCTGATTTGCACGAGACTGCAAATCAGGATGAACACAAACTGAATCAAGGCCGCCACGGTGGCCGTGCCGAAGCGGATGTGGGTAAAGGCTTCCTGGAAAATCAGCAGATTGTAGAGATAGGTGGCCGTTTCCGGGCCCCCTTCCGAGGTCAGCACATAGGGCAGCGTGAATTCCTGCAGGGAACCGACCGTCAGCAACACCACAATCAAAATGAGGGTGTGGGTCAACAAGGGAATCGTGACGCGCCAGAAGCGCTGCCATTCGTTGGCCCCGTCCACGCGCGCCGCATCGATGATTTCCTCCGGAATGTTCAACATGCCGGCCGTGAGCAGCACTACGTAGAAGCCCACGCTTTTCCAGACCGCGATGCCGGACACGGTGACCAGCGCGGACGAGGTGGACGAAAGCCACTTGGATGGCGGGAGGCCTACAGCAGTCAGCAACCGGTTGAATTGTCCCACTTCGGGATCCATGACCATGCGGAAGAGCAGGGACACCGCCACCAGGGAGACCACCACCGGGATGAAAATGACCGCCTGATAGAAATTGCGATTGCGCCGCACATTGGACAACGCGGTGGAAATCAGGAGCGACAGGGGCAGCATGAACAGGAAGATGTAGAGGGTCCACGTCAACGTGTTCTTGATGGAAATGAGAAAGAGCGGATTGATCAGCAGCTTCTCGAAATTCCCGAATCCCACGAACGGGCTGTTCGTCGGATCCAGAATCTTGTAGTCCACGGCCGCAATGCGGAAGGCCTGGAAGATCGGCAGAAACAGGAACAGGAGATACCAGACCAGAGTGGGCACAATGACCACGATCCCAAAATGCACCTGGGATCGTCTGAGCACGCGCCGGACCTGGGCCCAATTGATCTGGAATCTGGAGCCGGGGACACGCGCAAGGACAAGATCGCTCATTTCAATGCCGTTTTCCTCATCTCAGGAGAGGGATCTGCCCGCTGTCCCGTGTGTGCCGGAGCCAAGGCCGACAGTGCCCCTTGCGCAAGACGGGTCTGTCGATTGTCTGCACGCTCACTGTCACCCCACGTCCTGGTGGAGAAACCGCGGGGCCCGCGCGGTTCTTTCCGCCACGGCACAGTGTACCCCGACACCTGCCCCACAAACCATGACCGCAACGCGCACAGCACGGAGCGTCGGCAACTGCCCTTCGGTTCAAACGCGGGCAGGGCCAGTGGGCTCCGGCCCTGCCCCTATATGCTTCACGGCGATGCCAGGACACCCCACTGCGTGCGTGGCCTGGCTCCGGCCATTACGCCGGCGTATAGCTGGCCATGTCGCTCTGGAATTGCGCGTAGATGGCCTCCAGGCGGGACTGCAGCTCGGCGGCGCCTTCGGCCGCGCTCATGTTCTGCTGGCGCACGCCCGAACAGATTTGGGCCACCGCCCCGTCGACCGAAGAGGGGCTGCCAAAGCCCTGTCCGTAATATCCCGTGGTCTTGGCCAGGTCCTGCAGCAGTTTGGCGGCTTTGACGGCAGGACTGGTATCCGAGGAATCTTCAAAATGATCGTATACGCCGATCAGTTCGCGCCATGCCGTGTGCGCCGCGCCGCCATAGATACGGGCATATTCCGTCTGGCCTTCCAAAGTGGCCACCATGCGCAGGAAATCAATGGAGACTTCGGGCTGCTTGGACTGCCGTGGCGCCACGAAACCCCATCCGCCTTCCCCGACGAACAGCGGATCATCGGGCGGGGTCACGCGCGGGGCTCCCGTAATCTCATAGGTATACCCATGCTTGCTGCCTTCAATCATGGGAGTCCCGTTGCCCCGGGCGATGGCCACCTTGCCGGCCAGAGCCGCATCGACATGGTTCTGGTCCAGTTCCGTTTCAATGCCCATCTCCACCGGCGTGGACACGAACATCTCCATGGCCTGGATGCCGGCGTCGGTGTCAATGTTGAAGGCCTTGTTGTCGTTGTCCCACCAGTCCGTGCCCTCGGCCGCGAGCAGACTGCGTGCAATGCCGAGGTAGCTCTGGGCATCCCAGCCCTTGCTGCTGAGACCCCAGCGCACGACGACGCCATCCTCTTCGGTCTGGAGCGAAGCCGCCAGTTCCCACATGTCCGGATAGGAATTGAAATACAGCGCACCGTTGGTGGGAGGGAAGTCGTCGGCAAAGCCCATGGCTTCCACTTCGTCCACGGGCACGTTGACCATGCTGCCCACGCCGTTCATTTCGGTCGGCACGCCCCAGATGTCGTCGCCCCAGGTATAGGCTTCCACCGAATCGCCGTTGAAATCGTCGTCAGTGTTCAGTCCATTGTGGTTGTAGACCGATTCACGCAGCGGCATCAGGGCATTCTGAATGTGCAGCGGTACCAACACCTTGCCCATGACACACACCGCCTCGGGCTGCGTGCCGGCCGAGAGGGCGGCAATCAGCTTGGTTTCCAGGGGCCACGGCTGGGGCGCCACGGTCAGGGTCACGCCGCTCTGCTCAACAAACAGATCGGCCAACCGCTCGTAGGCCCCGATATGGTGATCATATTGCAGACCCCACAAAGTCCCGGCCGTCGGTGCAGGCTGCGCCTCGCCGGTGGGGGTGGGCGCTACGGTACAGGCCGCCAGCGCCGTGGCTCCGACCGCCAGTGCCGTTCCTTTCAAAAATGCGCGTCTGTTCAGATTCATGACATCCTTATCCCTTCTTGTTCCCGAAAATCACTGTGACAAAGCCAGCCGGATTCCGCCCAAAACGGAATACGCCCGGCACGCACACCCAAAATGGATACACTGGACCGAAACCCGATTTTCCAGGACCGGCCGATATTCCAATATACAACAGATCGGCGACCTGCAAAAGCATTCGCCAAGAGACCACGGCCCTCCCCAGGAAGACGCTACACAGACTGGCTTCTGGCTTTGGCCACACGGACGGCGGAATTGACGCCGCCCCGCCTACTCTCGACTTTGTACAAAGCGGGGCGACACCCGGGTGTCTTCAGACCGTGCAGCACAACGTAGCCCGGACCTGTGCGGGGAGGATTTCCCGATGTCGGGCCCGTCGGGACCCGGTCCCACCCGGCACCGAGAGCCAATACATTGCCCCCCGATCCCGTGCCCGCGGGCGCAGGGTCGGCTCTCGGCACAGAGCCCGCAACCGGGTACGTGGACAGGAGGTTAGGGCAACCCCGGGTACGTGGACAGGAGGTTAGGGCAACCTGGCGTGTACACGCCAGGGGACCACGTCCCACGGACCGGAAAACCGGCCCCGTCCGTCCTGTCCCGGTGCTTAAGTGCTCGGTGCAGCGATTCAAGCGTGGTGCCAAGGATTCCCACCACACGACAGGGGGACCGGCAGGGTTGACAGGGGCAGGTAACGCCAATATCAGCATTGAGATGCGTCTTTGGCGACAGCACCGCAGACGCATGGCCGACCTCTGCCGAGTGGTCAGTGGCTATCCCCCTATGCCCGAGGCCCATACACCTGTCTGTCTCCCCTGCCTGCCAAAGCAAGTCATAAGCTGCTTTCCATTGTGGATCGGCCGATTTTGTACAAAGTCGAGCTGATTGTCTGTGGATGGTGCTGGCCAAAACAAGCTTCCGACAGACACTTCTGGACGCGGCGGGCACAAGGGCCCGCCGCGGCAGCCTCACAGGCCAGGGGAGCAGGGTGCCTCCGTGCCGGGGATCAATCCAAAAGGGTCGACACCGATACGGCCACATCCGCGGCTCCCTGCAGAATCCCCTTGTCCATCGTGACCAAAGGAACATGCAGGATGCGGGCAAGTGCCACAAATTCGGCGTCGTACGCGGTCAAATCGCACTCCATCGCGATATCCATCACTTGAGTTCCCCTGACGCAGGCAAGGCGCTCCCCCAGAATGACGGATGCATCATCACTCATGGCTTTGGCCTGTGCAGGCGTCACGGTCCCCCGGCGCACGAAACCAAGAAGCACATTCCGCAACTCGCTCATCAGGAGACCGGGAGCGGCCCACTCTGTATCTCGCTGGAACAGCAGGGCGACATCTGCACCCTCTTCTCCGCCCACTACGAGACGTACCATGACGTTCGTATCGATGACAATCATGGCCGGCCGGTATCCCGCAAGTCCCGCAACGAGGCCTCGCTGAGGTCAATCTTGCCCAAGGTTTCGTGACGGCGTTGGATCCGTTCCAGCAGTGCCTCAGCGTCTACCGACACATTGTGTACAGAGGCTGTCAAGCGCACCAGTATTTCTCCGTTCAGACTGCGGTGATTGCGTTGCGCCGCCGTTTTGAGGTCTCTATGTACATGGTCGGGGATGCCCCGCAGCACTAGGTCAGGCACAGTACGGTTCCTCGCCTCTGCACAATATCGAAATGATACTGTTATAGTATCACAATAAAAAGAGACAGACAGGATGAAGACATCGTCCATCAGCTCCACTGTGTACACAGTCGAGTTCAGAGTGAACGCGTCCCATGCACCGAAGATCGGACACTCCGCCCACTGGGCAGACGGACTGATTCTCACCCCCCCCTCACAGCTCCCGATTCCGGTCCCGCAACCCCCGCGTCAAGGGTATGGAAACAGCTCGTATGGGCGGATGAGTCCACTTCGTTCCATATAGGTTCAAGTTCTGTCCACGGATCACCCGGGAGTCCCCGATGAGGGGCAAAGCCGGCGTCTGCTGCCCGATGCGCGGTTTCCGCCTGCCGCGGTGATTCGTACCGCGGCAGCATCCATCCTGTGGATCTGTACCGGTCACAGACTTTCCGGCATTTCGGTATCGTGGCTATGCAGTGTCCTCTACCTCTACCAGAAGCAGTTGGGATGTCAGCGGTCCATCCAGATGTATCGTCACGCCCTCGTACTTCAGCCGATACCCGTCCCAGGTGGCCGTAGTGCCTTCATTGTCAAACCGTACCTGGTATTGCCAGCCTGGCTGCACGCCCTTGAGACGCAACGTATAGGAGGGCGCCGCCGGATCACTCAGCCGGAACACACCGGCGATCGCCCGGGTGCCATCGGCCTGCGCCAGTTCCAGGGCACCCCACCCCGCCGGCTCCAATCCGGCATGTTCCGGTGTGTGGTGATAGATGCGGCTTTGCCCGTGCATGGGCCGGACAAATTCCTTGTAGAGGCGCACAAAGTGATGCACACGATGCAATTGGGCCGGATTGGGCTGTGCGCCCACCAACTGGTACCACCCCATGGTGACGTGCACAAACAGCGCCAGGCGACTTTGAAAATCCAGGTCGGCCGTGCGACCACAGTACTGCCCAAAGCCAATCAAACGATCCATGCGCTCGGGCGGAATGGCCATGGACATGCCGCTGGTAATCGAAAAGGAGCGGGGCGCGATCTGGTGGTCGGTCACCCAAGTGTGATCAAAGAAGCGCAGGAAGCCCAAGTCGGTGCGGGCCCCCCCGCTGGCACAGTTCTGGAATATCACGTCGGGGAACTTGCGGTTGAGCCGCTTCCACATGGCATACAGGTGTTCGGTCTGTCTCCAATAGCGGTTCTCCAGCCAGCCGTGCCGTGCGGAATAGCCGGCAGGCCCGATGTATCCCACGTTGTAGTCAAGGCGAAAGCAGTCCAGCGCGTACTCCGAGATGAGCCGCGTGATATTGCTTTCGATCCAGTGCACCACCTCGGGGTTGGTCAAGTCGGCGAGTCCGGTCGCAAACGGTTCGTCGTCATACCGTTGGGCCACCCAGTCCGGATGGGCGCGGCGCGTGGCACTGGCGGTGCCCAGCCTTTCGGGCTCCATCCAGAGACCAAAGAGCATGCCGCGTGCGTGGGCACTGTCCACGAAATGTTGCAGGCCCTTGGGAAAACGCTCCCGATTCACTTCCCAGTCGCCTACCGTATTGGCCCAGTCGCCGTACGGGGGCGAGTACCAGGACGCATCCAGAATGAACAGTTCGACCCCGAGCCGGGCCGCCATGTCCATCTCGTGCATGACGGCTTCCTCGGTCACCTCCATTTCGGGACCGATGCCGCTGGTGATGAGGCCGCTCTTGCCGGGGACCAAAGGCTTGAAAACGCTGCGGCGAGTGTGCGCATGCAGGGCATTCACACAGTCGTCCAGATCCCCTATGACCACGCCCAGATGCATCCGGGGCGTTTCAATGGTCTCGCCGGCATCCAGCACACGGAGCGGCGCAGGCCCCGCGGGGCCTGCCCGGAAGGACATGCGCGCCGATCCCCGGGCCGCGCCGTCGTCCAGGTCGAACTCAAAGGCATAGCCGCCGGAATAGGCGAGCGAGCCCACGAAGTTCTCGCCGGTACGCCGGTTGTTCAGGATGAACAGCGGATGGCGATGCCGATCGCGACGATAGTACCCGTCAATGCGATACCCGGCCTGCGGCACGCTGTGCCACGTAAAATCGCCGCAGTTGCCCCAGTGCGAGTCGTCAAAATATCCCAGGCGGTAGGGGGTCTCTGCCTGGTACTCCACCCCGGACAACTCCTGCAGAATCCCGGCCCAGCCATAGGCAGCCGAGAGCGGTACGGGCCGGTCGGCCAAATTGGCAATCTCCAGCCATCGCACCAGAAATGCTGTGCCGTCCAGCCGCGTGTGCACCTTGACCGTTACGGGGCGATGGGCATGGGCCAGTTCCATGACGAAATGCAGCCCGTGGGTCCAGGGCAACCGGGTTTCCCGGATCAAGGTCCAATGGGAATGCAGCAACTGACCGTCCAGCTCCACGGCAAACACGGGGGCCTCCGGATGATTGTCCGTATTGATCCGCTGACTCTCGGGATACATGAACCCCGCGCCATTCCAGCTGCGCCCTACCAGTTGGCCCCGGATCAAGGATTCCTGATACGTCACCAGGGCGGATCGAAACGACCAGGTCGGGAACGGATCGTCCTGGCGGCATACATCGACAAATTCGGGAGCATCGGCAGCAAGCATGGCGCAGTCCTGGAAAAAACGGGCAGCACGGTGTCAAAGGCCGGCAAATCGGTTGGCCCATGCCTGCCGGCCCAGCCCCAGAATTTGCCTGTGACCCACAGAACTGCCTGGGCCGGGCGCGGCCATTCCGCGGTGGGCATCACACGGGAAACCTGTGACTTTGCGTACGCGAATCCTATCACTGGGGCAGATCCCCGAGCGACCCTCGGCCATGGAGACCCGGTGCCCCGTGGCCGCGGAGCCTGCCGGACAGACCGCCTCCCCTTGTCGGATTGGCTATCGCCAGACCATTTCGGTACAATCCGGGATGCCGGTGCCCCGTCCGTCGAGAATTCAGCCTCTTGCTGCGCAATCATTGCCCATGATCCTTGACCGTTTTTCGCTCGCGGGTCTGAATGCCGTCGTTTCGGGGGCGGCCCATGGCTTGGGCAAGGCCATGGCGCTGGCCTTTGCCGAAGCCGGGGCCAATCTCATTCTGGCCGACCGCGATGGGCCGGGACTGGAAGAGACCGCCCATGCCGCGTCCCCGCTTGGCCCACATGTGATCCCGTTTCCCTGTGACGTGTCGGAACCGGAGCAGATCGACGATCTGTTCCGGTTGCTGGATCGCGAATTGGGCACCATAGAAATCCTGGGCAACGTGGCCGGGGACGGGATGCTGGGGACCCCGGAGGACATTTCCGTGGCCGCGGTCAAACAGGTGCTGCAGAATCTGGTGGTGGGTCGCTTCTGCATGTGCCAGCAAGCGGGACAGAGAATGTTGCCGCGGCATACCGGCAGCATCATCAATATCGGCTCTCTGGCCAGCATTACGGCGCTGGGCCGCGGCCATATTGCGTACAGCATGGCGATGGGCGCGGTGGTGCAAATGACCCGGGAACTCAGTACAGAGTGGAGTGGTCGCGGCATTCGGGTCAATGCCATCCTGCCGGCGCAGGTGCTGAATCGGGGCCTGACCCAGCGCATGGCCGCGGACCCCGGCTTGGAAGCCCGCTTCCTGTCCGGCATCCCGCGGGGCCGGCTGGGCGCTCCGCAGGACATCCAGGGCCTGGCGGTCCTGCTGGCTTCCCCGGCGTCCGCCTGGATTACCGGGGCGCTCATTCCCATGGACGGCGGCAATCTGGCGATGAATGCCGGCGGGACTCCCGGTGCCGCCACGCCTTAGGCGGCCGGACCGGCCTTCGCTGTGGCAAGGACATCCGATGGCACTGCCTGACGCTTTGGCACTGTATCGCGGCATGCTGCAGATACGGCATACCGAAGAACAGCTGGCCCGCGCCTATCGGAACGGCGAAATCATGGGTGCCTGCCATACCTATGTCGGACAGGAAGCCGTGGCCGTGGGCGTCTGTGCCCATCTGACCCCGCAGGATGCCGTGTTCTCGACCCACCGAGGTCATGGTCATGCCTTGGCCAAAGGGGTTTCCGCGCAGGCCATCGCCGCCGAGCTGTTTGGCCGCGCCACGGGGACCTCCCGCGGTCGCGGGGGCAGCATGCACCTTTTTGCCCCCGAAGTGGGTCTGATGGGCACCACGGGCATAGTCGGTCCGAACATCCTGCAGGCCGCGGGTGCGGCATATGCATTCCAGCTGTTGGAGCAAGACGCGGTGGCCGTCGCCTTTTTTGGAGACGGCGCGGTCAACAATGGCGCGTTCCATGAAGGTCTGAATCTGGCGGCCATTTGGGACTTGCCCGTTCTGTTTGTGTGCGAGAACAATCTGTACGCCACCGAGATCGCGTTTGCCGATGCCGCCGGCAACCCGGAAGTCGCCAACCGGGCGCCGGCCTACGGATTGCCGGGCGCAGCCATCGACGGCAACGATGTCCTGGCGGTGTACGAGACTGCCGGCCACATGATCGAGCAGGCGCGCCAGGGCCGAGGGCCCAGCCTGCTGGAATGCAGGACATACCGGACACGGGCCCATGCCGAAGGCATGCCCGAAGTGGGCTACCGATCGCAGGCGGAAGTGGACGCCTGGAAACAGCAGGATCCCGTTGCCCGCCATCGGGCTTATGTGCTGACTCAGGATTTGGCCACGGCCGCCCGCCTGGACGAACTGGAAGCCGCCGCCCTGCAGGCTGCGGTGGAGGCCATGGAATTTGCCCGGAACAGCCCCTGGCCGGATCCGGCTACGGCCACCCGCAACGTGTACGCGGAAACCTAGGCAACCCAATCGCAAACCGTCATGAGTGCATCGGCCCCTGTCCTGTCTTTCACGGAAGCCGCGCGCGCGGGCCTGGCCGAGGAAATGGAGCGGGATCCGTCGATTTTTGTCGTGGGCGAAGGCATCGGCCCGCGCGGGGGCAACTTCAACACCACCCTGGGACTCTACGAACGATTTGGCCCCCGGCGCATCCGCGACACCCCCATCGCCGAACGGGGCTTTGTGGGCATGTGCACCGGAGCCGCGATGGCCGGGGCCCGGCCCGTGGTGGACTTCATGTTCCTGGATTTCCTGCTGGACGCTTTCGGCGAACTGGTCAACCAGGTCGCCAAAATCCAGTACATGAGTAACGGCCGCATCGCCATGCCCATGGTCTTGCGCGGCTGCATCGGCATCGGCGGGTCCGCCGCCACCCATCATTCCGGGAACTACTATCCCTTTTTCGCGCATCAACCGGGCTTCCGCGTCGTAGTGCCCGCCACTCCCCATGACGCCAAAGGCCTGCTCAAGACAGCCCTCCGCAGCGACGATCCGGTGCTGTTTCTGGAGCACAAGCTGCTCATGGCGACGCGCGGGCCGGTGCCCGCCGCGGAATACCTGGAACCCCTGGGCCAGGCCAAGGTGAGAACGGCTGGCCGCGACGCCACGGTGGTGGCCGTGGGCGCCATGGTCCAGAGAACCCTGGATGCGGCGGCGGCCCTGGTGGAGGACGATCGGAGTATTGAAGTCGTGGACCTGGTAAGCATTGCGCCTTTGGATATGCCCACCATTCTCACATCGGTGGCCAAGACCGGGCGCCTGCTGATCGTGGACGAAGACTATGCACCGTGCGGGATCGGCGCGGAGATCTGTGCCCGCGTGGTGGCAGAAGGGTTCGATGATCTGGATGCCCCCGTGGCCCGCCTGAACGGTGCCCACACCCCCGTGCCCTACAGCCCGGTCCTGGAGAACGCCATCGTCCCTTCGCAGGACGATATTACGGCGGCCCTTCTGGATCTCCTGGCGGAGTGAAAGCGGGTGTTCTGGCGCCTCCCCTGGGATCTCATGCCACCATGGCCATAGAGGTGGTAATGCCCCGTCTCGGCTGGACGGCCGAAGCAGGGATTCTGAAGGAGTGGCTCTGTGCAGACGGGAGCAGAGTCGAAGTGGGCGATGTGCTGTTCACGGTGGAAGGCGACAAAGCCGTGGAAGAGATCGAGGCTCTGGACCCAGGCATCCTGCGTAGGCCGCAGGATGCGCCTGGACCGGGACAACGCGTCCCCGTCGGCGCGTTGCTGGCCTATATTCTGGAAGAAGGCGAGGCCATGCCGGCCGCAGCCGGGCCGACTGCAACTGCATCGACCGCGCTGCCGACCGAGGCGGAAGCTACCGACAGCGGACATCGCGAGCGATCCGCCCAGGCGTCCGCAGGCAGACCGGGGCGGGTCACCATCAGTCCCCGGGCCCGCAAACTGGCATTGGACCAAGGCCTTGACTGGCAAGGACTGCAGGGCAGCGGCCGCACGGGGCGCATTGTCGAACGTGACATCGTGGCCCTAGCACGAAGTCGGAAAACCCCTGCGGCCCTTTCGCCGGTGGCGCGCCGCCTGGCGGCCGAATCCGGTCTTGAAGTCGAAACCTTGCACCGGGCCTTTCCCGGACAGCGCATCTCGGCAGACATGGTACGCACTTTCCTTGAGGAAAGGCCACAGCCGGCCGAGGCACGACTTGTCGTGCCTTTCACCCCGACCCGCAAGGCCATCGCCGCTCATCTGTCCGCCAGCGTGGCACAGGCCGTGCCGGTCACGTTGCATACCGAGATCGAGGCCACCGAGCTGGTGCGCCTGCGGGAACAGCTGCGGGCAGACCAGCGCGCCGCGGTCCCCAGCTACAACGTGCTGTTCCTCAAAGTTTTGGCGCATGCACTCCAGGAGCATACGTACATGAATGCCCTGGTCGAAGAGGACGCCTTGATTCTGATCCCGGCCATCCACATCGGGATTGCCGTCCAGACCGAACGGGGGCTGCTGGTACCGGTCGTGCGGGATGTGGCCCAAAAGACCCTGAGCGACCTCCAGCAGGAAACGGCCGGGCTGATTGAGACCACCCTCGCCGGTGCGCTGCCGCAAAGCCGGTTGCAGGACGGCACCTTTACCCTGACCAATCTGGGCCCTTGGGACGTGGATGCCTTCACACCCATCCTCAATGCCCCGCAGGTCGCCATTCTCGGCCTCGGGCGCATCCGCGCCAAGCCCATGGTGCGGGCAGAGGGCCCGGACGAGCCGCTCGTCTGTCCTGCCGCGGTGCTTAGCCTGACCTTCGACCATCGGGCGGTCGACGGCGCTCCGGCCGCCCGTTTCCTGCAGCGCGTCAAGCAGTTGGCGGAACAGCCCTACCTATGGTTAACGGCCTGACGCGGCGGCTTATGCCACGGGGTCAGGCCCTGCAAATCCCCGATCGGCCCCGTGCGTCTTCAATCGATCCAGCCCCTGAGTTCGTTGGCCACGATGTCGGTCAACACTTGAATGGCCCTATCGTCATCGTTAAGGCACGGCACGACCGAAAAGTGACGCCCGCCATGAGCGGCAAATTCCGCCTGCAGCTCAACGGCCACCTCCTCCAGTGTCTCCAGGCAATCTGCCATAAAGCCCGGCGCAATCATCACCAGACGCCGGACACCTTGCCGGGCCAGTGTGCGCACGGTATCGTCCGCATAGGGTTGCAGCCATGCCTCCCGGCCAAACCGGGACTGAAACACGATTTTTAACCGCTCGGCCTGCCAGCCGAGCGCCTGACGCAGGAGCCGCGTGGTGTATTGGCACTGGCTCTGATAGGGATCGCCCAGATCGACATACCGTTGGGGCAAGCCATGGAAAGAGGCCAGGACCAAATCCGGCGTCCATGCCAGGCCCTGCAAATGTGTGGTGAGAGAGTGGGCCAAAGTCCGGATGTAGCCGGCATGATGGTAGAAAGCCGGCACCGTGCGCAGGGCCGGTTGCCAGCGCATCTGCTTGAGGGCATCGAACGCCTTGTCCTGCACGCTGGCTGTCGTAGCCGCGGTATATTGCGGATACAGCGGAAACAGCAACACCCGGTCGCAACCCGCCTCGTGCAACTGCTGCAATCGGGCCTGAATCGAAGGCGTGCCATAGCGCATGGCCCACGTCACTGCAATATCCGTGTGGTCCCGGAAAGCTGCCACCATTTTCTGACTTTGGTGACGCGTGATCGTGCGGAGCGGCGACTCGTCCAGCTCGTGGTTCCAGATTTTGTGGTAGAGCTTGCCTACCCGCGGGGGCCGCGTCGTCAGGACGATGCCGTGCAGAATGCACCACCAAAGCGGTCGGGAGACATCAATGACCCGCTCGTCCCACAGGAACTCTTTGAGATAACGCCGTACGGGCCAGTAGGAAGTCCCTGCGGGCGTACCCACATTGACAAGCAGAACCCCTACCTTGCCTTGGGCCAAGGCAGCGCGTTCGGCAAACCGGGTAGCGGCGGGCGGGGCTGGAGTCCGATTGCGATCTGCCACGGGAAGTCGTAGGTATACTGTTTGACGGTGTCGACAGGAAAATGGCTCGGGCAAAATCGAGGCCATAGTACCAAAGACCGGAGGGGAAAGCGGCAAACTCGACCGAGGGGCAAGGGCCGAATCGCGGAAATGGCAGCCAGGACATTGAAAAAGCGGCTATAGAGCCAACGTGATGTCTGCGTATGGAAGCTTCCGCGGTCAATCCAGTGGAAGGTCGGTCATAACGATACCGGCTGCGGAATCGGCACCCTGGGACCTGCCGGCGACCTGAGGCACAGAAGACGGCACAACGCGCTCCACGGTACACAGGGGCAATGTTGGAACTGCGGCCCCTCCTACCAGACTGCCGGAATGGGCCGCAGGAGTGTTGCAGAGCCATCAAATTCCCATGGCGTCGGAAAGCCTCACACAATCGCGGAAGTCAGGCCAGCAAGGTGCGACCGGACTCCCGTCATCTCCTATGTCCCCCAACACTCCCGAGGCGGTTGCCAATATGGCGGGCCCGTGGCCAGAGGATGGCGTCGGCCGCGACATGGACACAGTCAGGGCGCGGGGATGGGTGGTGGGCTGGCCTGCCAGACTGGCCCTCCCTGCCGCCGCATTGCGACCATGAACCCCTGGGATCGATTGATGGACTGGGGCATGCGTCCCGTGGATGGCGCTTCGGTGGCCGTGTTTCGCATGCTCTTCGGCCTCCTGGGCCTGATAGGGGTACTCCGTTTTTTCGTGCACGACTGGATCGCGGCCCTGTACGTGCAACCTGCCTTCCGTTTTGCCTACTGGGGATGGGACTGGATCGCACCCTGGCCGCTGTGGGGCATGTACGTGCACTTCCTGGCGTTGGGTGGGCTCTGCCTCTGCATAGGCGTCGGGATCTTCTATCGCACCGCCATTGTGCTCTTTTGCCTGGGTTTTACCTACGTGGAGCTCCTGGACCAGACTCTGTACCTCAATCACTACTATTGGGTGTCCCTGATCAGCCTGCTGATGATATTCATGCCCCTGGACTGCGTGATGTCGGTGAAGGCCTGGCGAAAGCCCCGGGGCCACGGGCAGACTGCTGTGCGGCAATGGACCATCTGGACTTTGCGCGCGCAGATCGGAGTGGTCTATTTCTTTGCGGGTTTGGCCAAACTGAACGCGGACTGGCTGCTGCACGCGCTGCCGCTGCGCATCTGGCTCTCTGCATATGGTGCCCTGCCGGTTGTCGGACCGTGGCTGCAGGAAGCCTGGACTGCCTATCTTTTGAGCTGGGCCGGCGCCTTCTTCGATCTGACCATTGTCGGATGGCTCCTTTGGTCGCGCTCCAGGCCCTTCGCCTATGGCGTGCTCCTGATCTTCCACGGCCTGACCGGGCTGCTTTTTCCTGCCATTGGCATGTTCCCCTGGTGGATGGCAGCCAGCGCGCTGGTCTTTTTCGCGCCGGACTGGCCCCGGCGCCTGTGGCGTTCCCTGCGCAGCCGTTTGCCTGCAGTCGGGCTACGCCTGGGAGTCAGGCGGTTTTTTCGCCGGAATGTACAGGCAGATCACCGGACACCGGCTTCCCTCCCTCCGCATTCACCGGTGCCGTGGATCGTGCGGGCCGGCACCGGGGGCCTGTGTCTCATGTTCCTGGTGCAAATGATTTTGCCCTTGCGTCACTGGGCCTATCCCGGCAATGTGCGGTGGAATGAGGAGGGCTACTTTCTGGCTTGGCGCGTGATGCTGACGGAAAAGCGCGGCTTCGTCGAGTTCCGTGTTCGTGATCCGGTCTCGGGGCGGCAATGGCGGGTCTCGCCCGAAGACTATCTGACCGCTCTCCAGACCGAGCGCATGGCCCTGCAACCGGACATGATTCGGCAGACCGCCCACTTCATCGCCCAGGACTTCGCCGCGCGGGGCTACGATGCCGTCGAAGTCCGGGCGGATGCCTTCGTCTCTTTCAACGGCCGGCCACACCGACGCCTGATCGATCCGGCGGTCGACCTGGCCGCGGAAAGGTCGGGGCTGGCCCCACGCCCCTGGGTCCTGCCCTACCACAGAACCGACGGCGCGGGGTCCCGCGGGATATCGGGTGCCTACCTGCCATCGCCATCCGTATCGGAAAATCCCACCGAGACGCCCAACAGACTGACGACTTCCGTATTCAACGCCCGCTGGAGCGTCTTGAGACTGGCATAGGCCTCCTGGGCCGGTGCGGGATTTTCTGCCATGCGGAGCGCCAACGGCTCTTCCAGGGCGGCCAGGACGGTCTGAAAGGCGGCACGCAGGCTGTCGTCGGTCTCTGCCGACAAGGCGCGGACCAACAGACTCAGCCCCAGTCCTGTATCGTCCTCCTGCAACGAACCCAAATAGATATCTCGCATGCCCAACACCTGATTCCGGAGGTCGGCTGCCGCATTGTGGCCCGCGCCGCCCGGCAGGGCGGCCGGGTCGGGGACTCCGTCGTTTATGCCCAAAGCCTGTCCCAGCTGCATGTCCACGATCGTGCGACACAGAAACACCAGCGAGCGTACCAGTTCGTCAACGGCGGCCGAGTCCAGCAGGGCGCTGGGGCCGCGACCGGCAAAAATATCAGCGTAGGCCGAGTCGTCCTGCGCACCCGCACCGGTCCAGTCGGACACGACCGTGGCCGTCTCGACGGCGATCACCTCGCCAAGAGCCGTAAGATACTGGCAGCGCAGCCCGTGGGGTGCCGCCAAATCGGCGAGGATATCGTCGGCAGGCCCAAACAGCAGAAATTCGACCGTACCCAACCCGCGCTGGGCAGACGACATGAACTCGCGTACATCGGCCGGCGTGATGGTCTCGCGGGAAACCAAGGCCTTTTCTATGCGGTCCGGATCAATGGGATGCCAATCGATGTAGGAGTGGGTGCGTCTCAGCTCAACAGGCCCGAAACCTACGGCTTGCGCACGCATCCAGGGCCCGCGCGCCCTATACCATGCCTGCTGTGCCAGGTCCAGTTGTTCCCGGGATGGCGCTGCACAGAGTTGCTGCAGCGCATGGGCCAGACCCTGTGCCTCTTTTGCCACTTCCGTGTACCGGGGCACAATCACTTGCTCCGTCAACGCCCCCAGCATTTCCTGCCGGGTCGGTGTGGGGTCCTGGGCTCCGCAGGCCGCGACCGCCAGGATCACCAGCCCCGTGCACCACTGCCCCACGCGTCCTAATAACCGTTGCATCAGAGAGACTCCAGAAAGCGCAGCAGGGCGGCGCGCGCCCTGGCGGACAGGGCCGTGAAGGCATCGCGGGACTGTGCCCCTTCGCCGCCATGCCACAGAATGGCCTCTTCCAGCGATCGGGCCCGCCCGTCGTGCAGAAAGCGGGTGTGACCATTGACCGTTTCAACCAAGCCAATGCCCCACAGGGGCGGTGTACGCCATTCGCGACCGGAAGCCTGGAAGTCGGGACGGCCGTCGGCCAAATCCGGCCCCATGTCGTGCAACAGGAGATCGGTATAGGGATAGATCGCCTGATTTTGGAGCGCAGCTATCGGATGGGATCCGGTCTTGGCGGCGGGTACATGGCATTGGGCACACCCGATCTGCAGAAAGTACCGGGCTCCCAAGCGCACCTCGGGATCGTCCACATTGCGCATGGCCGGCACCGCCAGCGTCTGGTTGTAAAACACCACCTGTTCAAACCGGGCATCGGGGATCTCCGGCGCTCCGCCATGCGGGGCCTGGCGACAATCCTGCTGGACAGGGGGACAGTTTTCTGCGGGAAACAGGGAGGAGGTTATGCCAAGGTCGCCGTGAAAGGCACCGGCCACCTGTTGTGCCACGGAAGGCACATTGGCTTTCCACCCGAATCGGCCCAGCACCAGAGCACCGGATTGCACGTCCCACACCTCGTTGGTGCGGCCGGATATGCCGTCTCCGTCACGGTCTTCCGGGTCTGCCCGCGCCCGAATGTCCTCCTCGGGAATGGCTTCCAACAGGCCCACGCCAAATACGGCCGGTGCGATGCGGGGCGAAATCATGGTATCAGGGTGCATGGGGCCGAAGGCCAAATCCGCGAACGTGTAGTGCGGAGCCAGCAACGTGTAGGACTGGCCGTCGGCATAAGTGCCTTGTATCTCCGTGTGCCGAATCACGATGCGTCCCTCGGCGGGGAGTCCCACTATGGCACGGTCCTGCAGTTGGCCGCCGTAATGCGGTTCCCCGCGCGGCTGCCCGTCGGCCAGCGGTTCCGGCAAGCTCAACCGTATCAACAGGCCCCGCACCGCGTCGGTGGGGGATTCGGGGGGCCGGGCTCGCCCATCCAAGGTGTGACAGGAGGAGCAGGATTGGGCATTGAAAGTAGGGCCCAGACCATCGCGGGCGGCGGTCGAGGCCGGCGCGGTCACCCAGTTCTGACTGAAGAAGCTGTCTCCCACCTCAAACCGGCGGCGTTCTGCGTTGTGGGTCAGGTTGCGGGCGGAGAGTTCGAAAGCGCTGCGATTGGTGACATGCACCGTAGTGTCGCCGCCCAACTGTTCCTGCAAGAGCGCATTGACATCGGCCCGGCGGGGGTAACCGCCGCAACCGGCCAGGAGCAGAACAGTACCCAACAGCCACGGCCCGAAGCGGCCTCGCCCTGGGAAACCGCTTCGGGCCATCGGGCGCAGTACGAATGCCAGTGTTGCCAATGAAAAGTCAGCTGACGCTAATGGTCAAACCCAGGGCTTCTGCAGCCGCGACAATGGTGTCGGTCTGGGTTTCCAGGGCTTCAATGGCAGCCAGTACCTGGACTCGCCCCGGATCGCTGTCCGGGACCGTCTCGCTCAGATGCTGGTCAAAGGGCGCGGGGATCTGGCGCGTCAGTGTGACACTGGTGGCGATCTCCGCTGCGAGTCGGTCCGCCAGTGCGACATCCGCGGCTGCCACCAAGTCCAGAATGCCGGGGCCGGAGACATAGCCATAGTCGCCCTTCACCACCATCTGGATGCCCAGGGCATTGGCCACAATGTCGGCGGTGGTGTTGTCCGAGAAGCATGAATGCTCGTCTTCCTGTGATCGGACTTCGTACGCGACGGTCATGCGCTCGCCCGCCAGTTCCCCGCGGCTCAGTTCCCCAATGCCCGTGATCATGCGGGTCAGGGCTTCATCCTCATCCAAACTCAGGAAATCGGCCCGGTAGTTGTCGACGCCCTCGGGGTCCCAGGCGTCCACCAGTTGTTGCAGGTGCGTCACGAGCAGGCCAGAGGATACGGCCAGATAGGTGCTGCGGCGTTCGGCATTCGGATGAGTCGTGTAGTCGGTCACCGGGCGGGCGCCCGGACCCTGGGCATCCATATCCTGTCCCCAAAGCAAAAACTCGATGGCGTGCCAACCGGTGGACACGTTTTCTTCGCCGCCTTGCTCATTCAGGGAAAGCAGCAGTTCGGCATCAATCACCGGAAATTCGGCAGCCATGTTGACAACACCCGCCTCGGCGTTGCCTTCCACATAGTCGATATAGGATTCGTCCAAAGGCCAGGCATTGATGAGACCTTCCGGGCCGTCCTCTTCATGGTCTATGGGGCCTCCGTAGAACCGAAAGGCTTCCGTAGGACCGTAGTCGTCCCGGGCTCGCAGCCAAGCCCGCTTGGCGGCTTCCAGGGTAGGTGCCGTCGGGCTCGCCAGAAACTGGTCTATGGCCGTATCCAAGGCTTGGGCGGAGACAAGACTTTGGGCATACAAGGCGTGGACCCCGTCGGCGTAGCCTTGTATCACCGCGCTCTTGGTCACGCTTTCCGCCACCGGTGCGGGTCCGGGAGCCGCGACGGTACAGGCGGTATACAGGAAAGCCAGCAGCCCCAAGACCAGGGCAATCCCCCGGAAATTGCGGTACCCTCTCTTCAACCCACGCACACTCATGACAGTTTCCCCACAGAATTAATATGAATTATTCATATTAATTGTAGCTGGATTGTCGAATGGCTGTCAACTACAAGATCGGTTTTCCGACTCCGCGGCGCGCCCGGTATCCCTCTGTCGCGACGGGAAATCCGCCGCGTAGCCTCACCCCGCGCAGACCTGTATAGCCGCACGCACCCGGTTTGGACGAGACTGCGCCGTTGGCACCGTCACATTGCCCAGCAATGAGCGTACACACCGGGGCTTCATGATATCCTCATGGCTTTTGGAGCGGTGTTTTTGCGGAGGGCACACCAGAAACCATGGGGGCTGACCGGGCCATCGTGACCGCCAATGCCGAGAGACCGCGGTCCTGTCCCGCCTTGGCGTTCCAGGGCAGCCAAGGACATCAGTATCTGCCCGACACCCATCCCCAGAATTGACCAATCCGGCACTTCCCAGTTGTGCCCTCCAGCCGCGCTCCATCCAGTTCACTCGAAAACCGTGGGGCGCGTCTCCCACTCGATATGGGCATGGCACCCCAATTTCGTGACTGCTTTGCGGCGTGCATGCACTCTCCGCCGAAGTGCGGCGGCGTGGACAGAGACCCTGACCAGGATGATCCGCCCATGCAGCTGTATGCAACAACATGGCAATCGGGGCATTGACGGAACTCCGGCGCCCTGTTTCCTGCAGAGAGACCAGCAGCTGGCAGGACTACCGTGTCCTGGGCCGACCTACTGATGTAGCGGCTTGCGGCACGAGACCAAGCCTGTTCGGTTTCCGGATTTTTTCAATGGTTCATCGGGGCCGGATATCGGGCTGTCCGGCGGCCATAGGGGACCGATACGCCGGACAGGCTCTGTCCGACCATGATGTCAATATGAATGCTACAGCCGGGCTGTTTCCGAGTGATATGTCGTGCATCCGCCATCCACAAACCGGCTCGGACTTCGGATTCTGGCCCCTGTCATCCGGGATTGCCACAACCGACTCGGGGCGTTCAATCCTGGTCCATCAGCTTTTGTAGCATGGCACGCAACCTTGCATTCTCAGCTGCAACCTGGGCAGCATGGGTTTCAGCCTGGGCAGCGCGGGTTTCAGCCTGGACGGCGCGGGTTTCAGCCTGGGTGGCACGGATTCTTTCTTGCTCGGCCTGGGCTCTCTCCCATTCGGCTTGGGCCCGGACCTGGCGCAAGCCGGCCGGCGTCATCTGATACCAGTCGTTCTGCTGTGGGTCCCACAGCTGCAAAACCCCATCGGCCGTCAGTCCCCAGTCCGTCTGCAACACCTCGCTGGCGTACCGCAGAACCTCCGTCCCCGCCTCCACACTGGCACGGCCCGGGATCGCCCTGTACGTCCTGTCCACCAGTTGCCAACCGTACAGGGGCTCCGTCCCGGCATAGGCCTCCGGATCATACAGCCAGTATTCCGTGATACCCGCCAGACGATAGATCTCGTGTTTGGTGACAGCATCCGCTTCGGATGTATGCTCCGAGACAATCTCCAGAATCAGGGCCGGACGCAGATCGGGCGCCAGTTCCAGCGAACCGTATTTCTTCCTCTCCAGGTCCAGATGGCTCGGCCAGAGAGCCACATCGGGAGACACACCCTCCTTGAGCGGAATGTTTCGGATCAGCAGATCGCTGGCCAGCACATAGGGCAATCCGCTCTCTGCCAGGTGCAGCTGCAGATTGCCGACTACCCGCAACAGATAATGGAAATGCGTGGACGATTGCAAGGTCTGCACCCCCTCCTGAGCACAGAAGGGATCCCACGTCATTGACGCGGCCAGACTGTCAGTCATGTGGGTCGGGGCCAGCAGCTCCATGCGCCCACTCCTTGCGGCACAGCCGGTGCCACCGGTACAGGCAAGGCAACGGGCGCATGATAGCATTGCAATATCCGGATGTCCACCGACAGGACCAACCACGCTCTGCCGGAGACCGACATCCCGCACCGCCCAATGCCAGGATGAGGCGCGGTCCGTGCGGACACTCCCATGGTCCTGAGAACCGTATTCAGATCGCAACGCGCGGGATGCTCCGGCCGCGGGTCTGTATGTCCCGCCACCATACCCGTCGATGGCATGCACTACAAGCATCCTGCCCGATGGTGTTGGCATGGGGGCAGGGCGCCGCGCCTCCACAAGTGGCAACGCGGGCCCACCGGTGGCCTGTGGAGGATGCGGACCCAAAAACCCTGCACAACCTCCAGCAAGCAACGGCCGGGCTGATTGAAGCCACCTTCTCCGGCGCTCTGCCGCAAAGCCAGTTGCAGGACGGCACCTTTGCCCTGACCCATCCGGGCCCTTGGGGCGTGGATGTCTCATGCCCGGCAATCAATGCCCACCGGTGGCCATTCTCGGCGGTGCGGGTGACGGCAAGCAGGAGATTGTCCTCTGTGCGTCCCTGACACCCAGCCTGCCCTGCGATCACCGGGCCAGCGCCAGCACGCCGGGTTCCTGCCGCGTGTCAAGCAACTGGCGGAACACCCGTACCTGTGGTTGATGTGGTGGTTGACGACCTGACGCGGCGTCGGGCAGCACGGAGCCAAGCCTGTTCCACTGTCAGGCTCTGCACATTATCCATCGGCTTCCCGGACACACACCGACCTGTCCAGTTTCTTGGGCGTGCTGATTGGATAGACGGACACACTATAAGATCATGTCAATAGCTGCCCGCAGGCGGATTTCCCACAGGTCCGGGGCTTTGTCCCATCAGTCTGGGTGCCACGGGCGCTACGACTTGCCATGCAGCCTGTCTTGCCTGGCAATGGGCAGGAACTGCAATGACCCCAGGCCTGAGCCATGGCAGCTGTACCAGTCCGGCAGCGACTTGCCTCGATACACAGCACGATCCACTTCCTGTTGGGGGAGCCGGTGAGACGTCCTATGTCACCTTACATGCATGTTTGTGCGGTCAGCCATTGCGCCGGTCTCCTGCGTATCACCCCGGTTCCGGGCTTCAATCCTGGTCCCCCCGCTTTTGCAGCATGGCACGCAGCCGTGCGTTCTCGGCTTCGGCCTGTGCGGCGCGGGTTTCAGCCTGCTTGGCACGCGTTTCAGCCTGTTGGGTCCGTGTGGCCTGAGCCCGGATCCGCTGCCAGTCCGCCGCCGTTGTCCGGTACCAGTCCCCCTGCTGCGGATCCCACAGCCGCAGTGCTCCTGTCGCCGTCACGCCCCAGTCTGTCTCCAGCACCGCACTGGCGTATCGCCGCACCTCCTCTCCGGCCTCTGCACGGGCACGGCCCGGAATCGGTGCATACACCCGGTCTGCCAGCCACCAGCCGCACAACGCCGCCGTCCCGGCATAGGCTTCCGGATCGTATAGCCAGTATTCCGTGATACCCGCCAGACGATAGATCTCGTGTTTGGTGACAGCATCCGCTTCGGATGTATGCTCCGAGACAATCTCCAGAATCAGGGCCGGACGCAGGTCGGGCGCCAGTTCCAGCGAACCGTATTTCTTCCTCTCCAGATCCAGATGGCTCGGCCAGAGAGCCACATCAGGGGACACGCCATCCTTGAGCGGAATGTTGCGGATCAGCAGATCGCTGGCCAGTACATAGGGCAATCCGCTTTCCTCCAGGTGCAGCTGCAGATTACTGACTACCCGTAACAGATAATGGAAATGCGTGGACGATTGCAAGGTCTGTACCCCCTCCTGGGCACAGAACGGATCCCATGTCATTGACGCCGTCTGATCGACGACAGGCGCACGTGCTGCCATGGGTTACTCCTTGCGGTACAGGCAAGACAACAGTCCCATCATACCATCGGGGGCAACGACAAAACCCACCCCACACGGCCTGGGCCGTGAGACAACAGTTTGTGGTCTGTCCGATCTCGGACGATCCCGTTCCCGCCACGCCGGTAAGGAGCGCGGCATCCCGCATCACCCCATGCCGGGCACAATACAGTCCGTGCAGACAATGCCTGATCCTGAAGACCCTATTCAGGACAGCAACACGCGGGATTTCCGCAGGCTCCGGCTTCTGATCCGATCCCCTGTCGCATTGCACGCCCGGCAACGGTCCTGTCCCGATAGCCCTTGCAGGGAGCAAGAGGCCAACAGGCCCCTCCACCTGCCGGTACAACGCGGAGATACCACAGGCGGGCCAGCGCCCGCTCCGAGGATTGGTACACCTCGACGTCGCAGTACAAAGCCGCCGCCCCCGGCCCCCTCCGGATTGCCAGGGAATTCCGGGAGAGGCGGCTGTACGCAGGCGCGGTGCGCCTTATTCGAATTCGGCGATCATGGCCGCAACTTTACTGGTAATGCTGTCCACTACTTCCTGTACCGGACGCTCGCCCAGCACGGCCTGCGATATTTCATTGCTGTGAATGACGTTCAGCTCCTCCTGGAAGGGAATCGGTGTCCAGGGCGTGGCGTTGTTGGTCATGTCCAGAATGTATTTCCAGCCGTTGCGGGGCAGAATGCCGTTGAGGCTTTCCGCCCAGGCGTCTACATTGGTCTTGCGGAACGGCGCACCAAAGAAATTCTGGGCCCACCACAGATCCTCGCCGGGACTGTTGATGAATTTCAGCAGTTCCCAGGCAGCATCCACATTGGCCGTGCCACTGCCATTAATGGAATGATAGTCGTTCCCTACAAAGTTGGAGTGACCTGCCGTCCCCTTGGGGGGCGGCACGAAATCCCAATCGATGTCTTCCCAGGTGGTGCGATAGTTGGGCACGCTCCAGGTGGACGTGGTAATGATGGCCTGCTTGCCGCTGGAACCCCAATTGAAATCGGCAGTTTCGTCCGGTTTGCCGAGGGAACGCTCCTCGTTGATCATCACGGGCAGCATCTCCAGCCAACCCACAATCGACGGGTCGTCCAGATTGAAGTGGGTGACGTCCTCGTTGAACATGGAAATACCGAAGGACGGCATTACCGTGATGAGATTCCAGTAGTCGGCGCTCTGATTGGCCCCCATGATAACGCGGCGGTCGTTTTCGTCGAACTGGGTCAACTGCGCCGCTTTGGCGCGCCAGACATCCCAGGTCCAGTTGTCGGCATCCATGTCCACATCGGGCGTGTCTACCCCGGCCGCTTCAAACAGCGTCTTGTTATAGGCGTAGATGCGGAGCCCGAACGATTCGCGCGGCAGGGCAATGATGGTGCCGGGCGGGTAATAGCAGCCATCCGTGACGGCAGGCCACATGCCTTCCCAGTCGATATCCGGATCGCCTTCTACCAGACCGTTCAAATCCAGCAACACCCCCTTGTGGGCCATGGACCAGACAGTCCCCCAGGGCACGCCGTGTGCATCGGGCGCGTTGCCCCCGGCATAGGCCGTCAAAATCTTGGCGTGAAACTCCCCATAAGGTACCGAGTCGCGCACGACATGGTACTGGGGAAAGGCCGCTTCAAAACGATCAACGGAAGTCTCGAACAAGGCATTGGCGTTGGCACCGCCCGTCCACCAGGCAAACCCGACTTCAATGGGACCCGTTTCCCCGGCATCGTCCATGGCCGGCCCTGCCGGAGCCGGTACACAGGCTGCCAAGGCTGTGGCGGCGGCGGTACCGGCCGCCAGTCCCAGAAACTGGCGACGGCTGAGCCGTCCCGGTTTGTACATTCCAGTCATAACACTCCTCCCACATTTCTCAATGGCCAAAACGGGCGGACAGCTGCACCATCCGCATCGCATCACTTTACCAGACTTCCAAAACCGCCAAAAACCGCCCGGGCGGGTCAGCCCTCCGGGGTCTCCAGCACCCCCAGCCCGCCCAGCACCAATTCGGTGTACCGATTGAACTTGCCGTAGAAGCGCCGGATCTCCGGGTCCGGATGATCCCGCCACAACCGGGGCGGCATCAGCGTCACATCGCTGAGCGGGGCCCGGTCGGGATGGCCATAATAGACTTGGATGGTGCGCCGCACCTTGCCCGTTTCCCGAAGTGTAACCCCGTGCAATGTAGCCGCGTTGAAGAGAATCCCGCTGCCGGCCGTGCCGTGAAAGTCGTAAATGCCACCCCGCTGCAGGTGCGCCGCGGGCTCCAGGATGGCGCCGGCGGCGGGTTCCGGGCTGATCGAGAAACAGTGGGTCGTTTCGTCCACATCAGTGAGGTAGTAGATGATCTGCGGATAATCCAGGTGCAGCGGATGATCCTCCCAATAGGCCCGGTCGCGGTGCCAGTCGGTGGATACTGCCTGTGCCTCGCCGACGCGGTGCCGCACAGCCAGTTCCTCGAAACAGACAGGCCCGCCCATCAGATGTGCCAGCAGCCGGAGCAGGTGCGGAGGCCGGATCGCATCCTCGAATACCGGTTCGTTAAGCAGCAGATTGCAATTGTAGTTGGACGCCCCTCCGGTAAACCACATGAACGGGTGCCGCTGCATGTCGCGATCCATGGCATCGTTCATGGCAGCCACCTGGGCCGGGGCAAGCAGGTCCGGGAGCACCACAAAGCTGTGGTCACGGAAAAACTGCACCTGGGCTTCCAGGTCATGCGGGTCCGGTGTGGCAAAAGATACTCGGCGAGTCATGACAACCTCGGTCTCTTCGGATGGCGACGAATGGGCACGGGCGGATGCATGGCTCTTCCCCGCGGCCGCCATATCGTCTTGCTCATTTGTCCGGATCGTATTGGTGGACATCCCGATCCGGCATCTTCAAGCCCAGCAGCTGCAAACGCAGGGCACTGGCATTCTGTTTGGCCTGCCAGGGCAGATCCGTCTCGTGTTCGTAGCGCTTCATCCACCACCAGCCAAAGTAGAGGAAGATACCGCGGCGCAACCCCTGGGTACGATTGGCCCCGCCCGAATGCCAGATGGCGCCGTTGATGAAGACCGCATCCCCGGGCTGGGCCAGGACCTCGATCTCGCCGGGCAACGACTCGTGCCGTCTGTCGGGCGGCGGATAGGCTTGTCCTCTGTGGGTACCGGGCACCACGCAGGTGGGGCCCCGTTCGGGAGTCATGGGGTCCAGGTAGACAATGGTGTTGATGGAAAGGGGGCGGTCGCCCGGGAAAATAAAGTCGCGATGCCAGCTGCGCGCCGGCATGCGACTGTGGGCATCCTGGCGCAACAGATCATATTGCAGAAGTTGCGTCTGATTGCCGAAGATCGCCTGTTGCCGCTCCAGAATGGCCGGATGTTCAATCAGGTCGATAAACGCCTGATACTTCAGCAGCTTGTGCTGATTGACCTTGGGCGCTTCCCGGGCCCACACCCGATCGAACTCCTGCCGATACCACTCCACCTGCTGCGCATCCAAAACGCCGGGCGCATGCAGAAACCCCTGTTCCAGAAACGCCGTCTTTTCCGCCGATGTCCTCATGCCGTCATCCTTATCGGTTCCTGCCGTGGTTACGATACCCGATAGCGGGCCAGCGCGTCGCGGTTGAGTTCAAATCCCAGTCCAGGCCGCTGCGGCAAGGGAATCACGCCATCCTCCAACTGAATCTCGTCAAATGTCAACTCCTGCCGCAGCGCCGACTCGGAAAGATCCGCCGGCAGAAATTCAATGTAGGGGCAGGTGGGCGTGACCGCTGCAAAGTGCGTGCTGGCCGCGATGCCGATACCGGTCTTCCAGCAGTGCGGCACCACGAGACGGTGCAGGGCCGAGGCCAGGCGGTTCACGTGCATGGCCGCCGTAAACCCCCCGACGCGCCCGATATCGGGCTGCAGCACATCGATCCGCCCGCGCCGGGCCAGATCCTCGAACTCAAAGTGCGTATTGGCCCATTCGCCGGCGGCAATCGGAATGGGCGACCGTTCCTGCAGCCAGGCGTGCCCTTCCAGATCGTCAATGTCAATGGGCGTCTCCACAAAGAAAATGTCCAGGGGGGCCAGCTCCTGTATCACAGAGAGCGCGGTTTGGGCATCGGGCCAGGCATAACCCACATCCACCATCAGGGTGAACGCGTCCCCGACGGCACGGCGGCATCGCTCCACCATGGCCACACCGGCGGCATCGCTTTCCTGCAGACCGTTGTGACTGTAGGGACCGTTGATACAGATCTCCAGCTTGGCGGCCTGATAGCCGATTTCCTGGGCGCGGGTCAGCTTGAAGAGCAGTGAATCGCCATACTCCGCCAATGTATGGCCATCCGGCAACAGCGAGGCATAGGGCGTAATGGTCTCCCGGATCGCACCGCCCAGCAGCTGGTGCACGGGCACTCCCTCCGCCTTGCCTTTCAAGTCCCACAGGGCCATGTCAAGGGCCCCCAGCGCACAGATCAGGGCACCGCGGCGCCCGGTCATCTTGGACCCGCGGTACAGATCACGCCAGAGGCTCTCGGGGTCCAGCGGGTCGCGGCCGATCAGCATCTCGGCCAGACCCTGCCCCATGACATGCGTGCCGGGCGCCATGATGCAGGCTTGGGCGACCCAGGGATTCGTGTCCGTCTCGCCCACGCCGGTGAGGCCGGCATCCGTGTGAATTTCCACGACCAGATTGTCCTGGGCCGAGGAGTTGGCCTCGACCGCATAGTCGGGAATCAGCAGGACATGACAGTCGATGCCGGTAATCTTCATCGCGGGCGGGTCTTCAACGGCAGGCGGGGAACGGGGACAGGGCCACCACAGCGTCGACCTAGCCCTTGATCCCCGTGAACGTCACGCCCTGGATGAAATACTTCTGGGCAAAGAAGAAGATAACGATCACCGGCAGCATGGCGATGACGGCACTGGCCATCAGGTAATGCCAATCGGTCCGATGGGGCCCCCGAAAGGCCATCAGCCCCAAGGCCAGCGTCCGCTTGGTGGGGGAAGTCAGATAGATGAGGGGTCCCAGAAAGTCGTTCCAGGTGGCATTGAAAGTGAAAATGCCGCAGGCGGCCAGGGCGGGTTTGGTCAGCGGCGCCAAAATGCGCCACCAGACCCCGAATTCGCTGCAGCCGTCAATCCGGGCGGCGGCATCCAGTTCGTGCGGGAGGGTCGTGTAGAACTGCCGCATCAGAAAAATGAAGAACGGATAGCCGAAGAAGGCCGGGGCCCAGAGCGGTCGGAACGAGTCCACCCATCCCATCTCGTTGAAGATCAGATAGCGGGGGATCATGGTCACAGCGCCGGGCAGCATCATCGTGGCCAGCGTAATCAGAAAGAAAATGTCGCGGCCGCGCCAACGCAGGCGGGCAAAGGCATAACCCACCATGCTAGCGGTGGCAACCGTGCCGATCAGATCCATCAGCACGATGTAGGAGGTGTTGAAGATGTACAGTCCGAACGGCGCTTTCTCAAAGATCTCCAGATAATTGCGCCACTGGTAAATCGTAGGCAGAAACGTGGGGGGAAACGCGAACACTTCCTTGGGATGCTTGATGGACGTAGTCAGCATCCACCACAGGGGCACCATGATCAATACGGCGCCGAACAGGAGCACAAAGTAGATCAGCGCCTTTTCCAGGTATCGCCCGACCACCGGCCGCCAGTTTCGGCGGTGTGCGATCGGAACGGTGTCAAGGGTGTGTGACATTGTCAAGCCCGTCCCCGAATTTCGCCCGAGTAAAACACCCAGATGCTCGACGAGCGCAGCACCACCAGAGTCAAAACCAGAATATAGAGAAACAGGAACCACGCCAGTGCGCTGGCGTACCCCATGTTCAGGAAACGGAACGCGTTGCGATAGAGATGCAGGATAAAGAACAGGGTGGCGTTGTTGGGGCCGCCCTGTGTCATGACATAGCCTTGGGTGAACACCTGCAAGGCGCCGATGATCCCCATGATCAGCTGGAACAGGATGACGGGCGAGATCATGGGGAGCGTGATGTGCCAGAAGGTCCGCAGACGGGCCGCGCCGTCGATTTCGGCCGCCTCGTAGAGTTCGGTGGGAACGCCTTGCAGGCCCGCCAGATAAATCACGAGACCGGCCCCCACGCCCCAGAGACTCATGATAATCAGGGCCGTCAGGGCCCAGTCTTCGCTGGTCAGCCAGTTGGGACCCTGGATGTTGATCAGCGAAAGCAGGTAGTTCAGGACCCCCCAGTCCGCCGAGAAGACCCAGATCCAGAGGAATGACACGGCGACACCCGACAGGACCGCGGGCAAATAGTACACCGTACGCAGCCAGGCCAGGCCCCTGATGCTGGTGTTCAGCAGAATGGCAAGGAAGAGCCCCAGGGCGATCTGCAGTGGAATGGAAACCACGGCGTAGATCGTGGTGACACTCAGCGATTTCCAGAAGAGCGGGTCCCCCCGCAGCATCTTGTCGAAATTTTCCCCCCCCACCCATTCCGGACTCGTCAAGATGTCGTAGTCCGTGAACGAGAGGTAGGCGGCGGCGCCAAACGGCCCGAAAATCAGCCACAGCATGCCCAGCAGCCAAGGGCTGGCCATGAGATAGCCCACCAGCTCCTCGCGCCGGGCCAGGCGGCTCTGCCTGCGGCGTCCGACGCTCCGGTCCGCGGCCAGACCCGCCTGGGCCACGGCCGTTGTCGCTTCTACAGTCTGACTGGGGGTTGCCATGTCGTCTTGCACCGATCCCGGGATTCAAACCCAATCCTGCCAGCCTGTGAAAGGCATGTGCTCTTTGGCTTTGAACCGGGGCATCTTCCGGTAGCAATTTGTATTGTGCCGGTCCTGGCCGCGCAACAGAAACACCGGCCAGTCTTTCTTCGTCACACAGGTCGTGGTCGGGATGTATTGATAGGTGCCCCCGCGCCGCCAGACGGAGCTGGTATTGGCGTTGGAACCATGAATGATCAGGGGATGATGCAAGGAAACGTCCCCGGGCTTCAGGATGAAATCCACGGCCTCCCGGCCGGCAATCAGGCTCTGATCCATCCCCCGCAACATCTCGCCTGCGAAATCCTTTTCCTCCGGATTCCGCGGCTGCAGCGCCATATGCTGGGTCCCGGGAATCACGCGCACACACCCATTCTGCAGGGTGGACGGAGTGTAGGCGACCCACAAGGTCACGACCTGCATGGGTTCCAGAGGCCAGTAGCTGGCGTCCTGATGCCACGCCACCTTCTGTCCTGTACCCGGCGGTTTGGCAATGTAGTCCGCCGCGAACAGCGCCACATCAGGACCTACTATGGCGGCGGCGATGTCCACGAGGCGCGGATCGCTGACCAGCCGCATCCAGAACGGATCCGTCGGCGTCAGCCAATAGCCCAGACGTTCCGGCGGCAACTCGGGATGGCGGGCCATCAGCCAGTCCACATGCCGGTTGGCCTCGGCGACGAGATCGGCATCCAGAACGTCCCGCACTATGGCAAAGCCGTCATGCGCATAGCTCTGGCTCAACCCATCCAGATTCGGGTACGTGTACTCGGCCATTTCTGCCCTGCCGGCGATCCGCAATGCCCAATCGCCACTGGTCTTTGTTTGTGAATACAGATATTGTATGACACTGTGCCACAAGCTTGGCAACAGGCCATTGCGAGTACCCGGCGTCCTGCAAGCCATCCATCAAGCGGGCAAACCACAAGGCATGGAGGAAGTCAGGACCTGCACTGAACATTGGCGGTCCGAACGACACGGGAAAGAGCCCATGACCGCCGGGCATAATCGGAGCCAATATGCCATTCTCGCGGACACTGTTGCAGCTCCATGGGCGCCCACGCGACCTGATTGGGCTGCTGCCAGGACGGGTAGACGGGGATTGAAGCGTATCGGCACATATTTGCTGCCGGTGGCCTGTGATGCAGTGGACCCAAGGGACAAACACTTTTTCAATGCAGACGGGGGGAATGGAACATGGAACTCGGCGCCTTCTCGGTCAGTTTGGCCGTCAAGGATCTTGAAGCTTCAAGGCGTTTCTACGAGAAATTCGGTTTTGAGGTGGTCGGAGGCGACCCGACGCAGAACTGGCAGATTCTCAGGAATCGCGATCACACCATAGGGCTCTTCCAAGGGATGTTCGAGAAGAACATTCTGACCTTCAATCCGGGTGGGGACAGCCAGGCACAGAACCTGGAAAACTTCACGGACATCCGCGAACTGCAGAAGCAGCTGAAAGCCCAAGGGATCACTCTGATGCATGAAGCCGATGAGGACAGTACAGGGCTGGCCAGCTTCGTGGCTGTGGACCCGGACGGCAATCCAATCCTGGTGGATCAGCATGTTTGAACACAATGCAATGGTCCATTCGCCCATACAGCCAAGGCTACGGCCAGAATCTCCCGGGCACTGCGGACAGAGTGGGACACCACTCCCGTCGGGCTCCACGTCTCCCGGCTCCCAACACTCCAATGGGAGGGCAACAGATTGGCATTGGGTTGTGAACCTGAGTCCCCACAGTTGTCTGATTCGTGATCGGCAGTCGAGTAGGCTCAGGCGGCCGAAGACCCACTGGACGCGCTGACAGTCCGGTTGATTTCGTCACGCGACGGCATTGTCCCGAGGCTCCGGACGGACTGTGCTGTCTTCCAATGCAGCCCTGTCCCACGGCTTGTATCTCGATGCTGGAATCCTTGAGGCGCCAGACAGCATTGTGCTGATTGATGAAATCGAGAATGGACTTCATCATTCCGTCCCGGACCCGGTTTGGGGAGTTGGGAGCGACACGGCGGAGCAGCTTGCTGTACAGGCAGGGCTGTCTCATTAATCACGGGCGGTGTATCTGGCGATTTTCCAGGTGGGGTGGAGCCGCCCGTCAGGGCTGCGGGACAATCCTGACGGCAGTGGCCCTGTCCGACACAGCCTGCAGAGGCTCCTGTAGACCCACCGCATCAGGCCTTGTCTTGTCCCCAACGGCTGAATCTCATTTTAATGAGACAGCCCTGGCTGTACAGGTTTTGGCTGCCACTCACAGCAGGGAGTGCATTAGGAGCGCGGATCCATCATGAAGGGGATATCCCCGACCATAATCATGCTGTCCCAATACCTGTGCCCGCATCGTATGGACACGTGAGTTGCGGACAAGATGCGGTTTCCAGGAGACCGCATTCCCGCTGCGGCAGGTGACTGCAAGCCGTCCGCCCCGCTACCCGAATGTACCGGGCAATGGGCCAGCTTCCCGTGGCGCACAACCTCCTTGCACGCAAGTTTGGCGTGGATTGTGGCTCGACTTGATACGTGACGGCGTCCGAACTGCCAAGATAGGCTCAGTCCTGTTCGGGGCCATCGGCCCGGGGATAGAAATGGCACTCCCGCAGCAGGCCTTCAATGTATTGCCGGTCGGCCGCCGTCACGCTGTCCGGGGGCCGGGGCGGAATGTGGACTCGCAGCCGGTCCAGATCCCCCCGTGCCTGGACGAGCAATCCCAACGCGGGCCGATCCTCCATGACCCACAGGTCCAGCCCTAATTCCAAGGCTGTGGCCGGCGCAATGTTGCAGGCCAGCAATACCTCCAGACAATCCTCCAGCCGGGTCTCCAGCCGGGTCTCCAGCCGGGTCGCCCGCTGGGTCTCCAGCCGGGTGCGTTCGGCCACGCGGCGCAGCTCTTCCGCGTGCGTAATGCGATATGTCTCTACCATCTCTTCCACCTCCTGACCGGTCCGAGGTACCCGCGGCAACAGGCGCGGGTCAAAGTCCTGCAGCGTCACACTGACGAAGGACAACAGGCTGTCCTTGAGTTCGCTGTCCTGCAGGGCCTCCAGCCGCTGCGCCAGGGCCGCGGCATCGATGTCCGCCACCCCGCGGTAGCGTTCCACATCGAACAGCAGCCGCGCCGGATCGCGGACCGGAATGTCCACCGACGCCATGTGCTTTATGTCGAAATGCCACATGGGCATCTCCACCCGGTAGAAGTCCCGGGCATACGGCGCAAACAAGTCGACAAAATTGGGCAGTTCCCAGGCCGTGTCGCCCGTGTACAGCGAGATCATGATCGTCAAGGGCAACGGCCGGCGTATCCCGAAACGCCGAGCCTTGTGCTCCAGCAACAGCTGATTGCACATGTACTGGCAGAAGCGCACAGGAGCCATGAAATCCGCCGCGCTCTGCACCTCGGTCAGCAGCAACAGCCCGGAGCGCGTCTCGGTGTCGAATGTCCAGGCACTGTCGCCAATGCGGTCCTGGTACTTGCGAGACGTAGAACTGGTGGACAGGGGTTTCAGTGAACTCCGGTCCACCTGCCCCAGACGATAGCGGTATGCCACCGCCTCGGCCCAGCACAGCGCGATGGCTACAAACTCATGGATGTGCCGGTATTTCTGATCCGTGATCGCCATTGACATCTGCCTCCCTGTTCGCTCATTATACGCCAGATCCGGCCGGAGGATGGGATGAAAACAATATGCATGTGCGGATATGGCGGGACCGGAGCATAGGCATGTCGGACGCGGTCCGCCACTCCGTGGATCTGCATCCGGACTGCTTGATGCAGTAGCGGATCCTAGGCCAGCGTACATTGAGGACAAGACGAGGTCTCCGGGAGACAGCCTTCCCACGGGAGCGCCGGTGTTTGCGGCGGGTGACAACAGGTCCTTGGTCTCGACAGCAGGTGCACCGGTCCGTGTGTCGAGCTTCAAGGACGGGTAGACTCCCCCTGCGAGATAGGCATGGCACAACTCGACGCGGGCCCGCGGACGAAGCCACGCTCTGTCGGTAAGCGGTGAAAGTTTGTGTTTTCTGTGAGTCCAGATCCATAGTCCGCGTTTGCGTCGCCTTTCCTGGGACGGTCAGAGCACGGGCTGGCCCTCTGTATATGCTGCACTCCCGGCAGCAAGAGAAGTCCAAGCGCCTGCCCATGGCAGGCAGACCCGCATGATCCCCGCGTAGATTCCAGGGGCGCACTCATGGCTGTATATCGGAACCGCGCGGCAGGGGCCAGTAAATGACGCGCGGTCCGCTGATGGATTGGAAAACCTGCGGCAGGTTGCCGGCGCTGTCCCTCTCCGACCGGACTTGACACCGACCCGGCGAGGCGGAGATCAAGTGCGGCCCCAAGGGGGATCCTGCCTGACACGCGTCGAAACTGTGCAGCAAGAACACTGCCTCCGATGCAAGGTTAAACAGAAATAATATACGCAATTTTAACCGGCCCCGCAGTCCGCGATGGTTGCCTGTCTTGCGCCCATCCAGTGGCTTGTCCTTGGCCATCGTCGCACTGGATACCCAGAGGAGTGCGTATGCAGCGCCTTCGCCGCACATTTCAGGATCTTGCCTCTCCGTTTCACTCATCCGGCAGCGCGCGCCGCGGTGTCGTCTGCACTGCCTCTGGCCGGGCTTGTTCTGCCGCCGCGGCTCGGACCTTTTCCTCAGGGGCCCGGGCCTCAGCGACAACGGCCCGGGCTCTTGACACGGCAGCCTAGGCCACCGCGGGTGCGAGCCTGGGACACTGCGATGTCGGCTCGGAGGGCCATCGTGGCATCGGGCATCGCGTCGTACCAGTCGTGTCGTTCCGGGTCCTGCAGATACAGAGCCGTGTCGGCCACCAGCCCTGCAGGGGCGGCTGCCGCCGTAGCCTCGGGGGTTGTACAGCCCGTATTCTCTCACCCCCGTCAGCCGACAAATGTCGTGCCTGTCACGGGTACGTCTTCTCCGCCACCACTTCCAGGACCAGGTCAGGGGCCGCGTCCACCACCAAGTCCGGATACCGGATGTCTTTTGACACCTGATCCCGCCATCCCGGCAGGAGAAGCAAATCCGGCGCCACACCCTTTTGGAGCAGAATGTTTTTCATCCGCAGATCACCGACCACGGTGTAGGGCAGGTGTTGCCTTTCAACATGCAATTGCAGGTCACCGCGGATGCGCCGCAGACGGTACGTGTGGACTGTCGTCTGCCACACTTTGACACCCTCTTGGCCACAAAAGGGGTCTTCCGTGATCAAAGAGGCCAGTTTGTTCAATGCTGGGGAACCCAAGGTTTGCACGGGCCAGCTCCCGGCAGCGCGACCGGTACCCGGCTGTCCGTTTTTCCGGGCGCGATCATGGTAGCATTCCGATCAAACCCCCGTTGGGGGATGGGTTGGGGCCTTGTCTCGTGCACCTGTCGGCATGTCATGGCGCCGCGGAAATCAATGAAGTCGGACGAAACAGTGCACAATGCTTGCATGCCAAAGCCGCGAGGCCGGCCGTCCCAAGGAAAGTGCGCTCCCGGCACCGACACGGCAAGCACAATGTCCCGGATAGCCGTACACCTCACCATGGCTCCCGTACCCTACAGGCCCACAGTGCGGCCATGACCTTTGCTCTTCTCTTTGGCTCCGTGCATTGTCCCCTGTGAACCGCACCCAGATGGCGACTTTCCTCCGGGATGGAGGTGGCATGTTTCCTCGTACGTTTGCCGGCGCTGTACTGCGATTCTGGGCCCTGCTCGGGCTGTGCGTGACCTTGGCCCCGGCTGCCGATGGATTTGGCTCGGCAGTCCATGCGCAGTCTCTGCAGGAGCAAGAGATGTACCATATCGCCCGCGAGCTGTGGTGTCCGCTCTGTGCCGGCATTCGCCTGGACGCCTGCGAATTGCAGGCGTGTGCGCAAATGCGGGAGGAAATCTCGCTCCTGCTGGCGGAGGGGCGAGACAAGGAGTACATTGTCGCCTACTTCGAGGAGCAATACGGCCCCCAGGTGCACGGTCAGCCGCCCTTTGCCGGCCTCTACGGCTGGGCGTGGTGGACCCCTCTCCTGTTGCTGGCCGCGGCGGGCGTGACCATTGTCAATCGCATGCGCCGGGCCGCGGCCGCCCGCGCGGATCGGCTGCAGGGCGCGCACCGGAAAGTCGCCTCTGCCTAAGACCGGCAATCCCAGATGGATGCTGTTGCTTCCGGCCCCTCCCCCCGCAAAGTCCACATCAGGATCACGCCGGCCTTGATCCTGGCCGTGACCGTGCTGCTTGTCCTGCTCTCCTTGCTCGGGCTCTTTGCCTACAGAATTCTGGCAGATGCTGCCCCGCCTCTCGAGGTGGGACAGCCCGCACCTGAATTCCAGCTGGAAACCTTCGATGGCGAGCAGATTGCCCTGTCGGCCCTGCGCGGCCAGGGGGTAGTCCTCAATTTCTGGGCCAGCTGGTGTGGGCCCTGTCGGACGGAAGCCGCCTTGCTTGAGTCGGCCTGGCGACAGGAACAGGATCGGGGGGTGGTTTTCATCGGGATCGCGTATCTGGACCAGTTGCCTGCCGCGCAGCGGTTTCTGGCGGAATTCGACATTACCTACATGAATGGCCGGGACAAGGGCAGCGTGGTGGCCCGGCAATACGATCTGCTGGGCGTCCCGGAAACCTACTTCATCGACGCCGACGGGATCCTGATACACCAGCACAAAGGGGTGCTGACGGATCCGGATCAATTCCGGCAGTGGTTGGGCCGGATCAGACCGTAGCCATTGTGCCATGTGGGACGATCTGGCCTACCTGGGGCTAGTCACGGGAGCCATTCTGGCCGGGCTGGGCACCCTGGCCGGTTTCTACGGCGGGCACTCCGGCCACGCTGCCTGGATCGAGAGCAGCCGCCGCGCGCTGGTGGGCACGGCGTTGCTCGTCCTTTTGGCGACCGTCATTCTGTGGTCCGGTTTGCTGCAGGGCCGCTTTGAGCTGCTGTACGTGGTCAATCAGACGGAACGGGCCTTGCCGGTCTTCTACAAATTCGCGGCGCTGTGGAGCGGACAGGCGGGCAGTCTGCTCTTCTGGGCCTTCATTCTCGCCCTCTACGCCCTGCGGATGAACGCCTGTCTGGGCCCGCAGTTGCCACACCTGATGCCCTGGGCCAATGGCGTGCTGTGCGCCAATCTGGGCTTCTTCCTGATACTCTGCCTCTTTCCGGCCAATCCCTTTGCCAAACTGCCGGTGGTCCCGCCGGACGGCCTGGGCCTCAATCCCTTGCTGCAGAACTACTGGATGGTCATCCATCCCGTCATGCTGTACCTGGGGTATGTGGGCCTTTGCGTGCCGTTTGCCCTGGCCGTGGGCGCCCTCGCGCAGCGGCAGCTGGATACCCTCTGGATCCGGCTGGTGCGCCGCTGGACCCTGATCCCGTGGCTGTTTCTCTCCGTCGGCATTCTCATGGGCAGCCAATGGGCCTACATGGAGCTGGGATGGGGCGGCTACTGGGCCTGGGATCCGGTGGAAAACGTGAGTCTTCTGCCGTGGCTGACGGCGACCGCCTTCATTCACAGCATCATTGTGCAGGAGCAGCGCGGTACCATGAAGTTCTGGAACATGGCCATGATCGGCCTGACCTATTTCCTGATTCTGCTGGGCACTCTCACCACCCGCAGCGAAATCGTGGCCAGCGTGCACAGCTTCGCCAAGAGTACCATCGGGCTGTACTTCGTGGTGATGCTGGTCCTGGTGCTCGGAGGCTTCCTCTTCCTGCTGTGGCGACGGCGGCGCGACCTGGAAGAGCCTGTGGCCGGCTCGGCCTGGATCAGCCGGGAGTCGGCATTCCTCGGCAACAACTGGCTCTTTACCGGCATTGCGTTTGCCACGCTGTGGGGCACCTATTTCCCGGTGATCAGCGAACTCTTTGCGGGCGACCAGATTGCCGTGGCCGCGCCGTACTTCGAGAAGGTGAACGGTCCCCTCTTCCTGTTGCTCTTTGTGCTCATGGGCATCGGGCCGCTCCTCCGGTGGCGCAGCACGCCTCTGGCCGGGTTGCGCCGCAAGCTGCGTCTGCCGCTCGGGGCCGCGGTCATCGCCGGCGCGGTCGCCTTCTGGCGGGTGCCGACAGGCAGTCCCTACGCGCTGCTGGGTTTTGCGGTCTGTGCCCTGGTGGCGGTGGCGACCCTCCAGGAATACGGGATGGACATCCGGGCGCGGCAGCGGACGCACGGCGAAAGCGTCACGGCAGCCGCGCGGCACCTGCTGCAACGGCAGAGCCACCGGTACGGCGGCTATCTGGTGCATCTGGGCATGGTCCTGATGGGTCTGGGCATAGTGGGCAACGAGTTCTACCAGGAAGTGCAGCATGTGACGCTGGACCGGGACGAAAGCCACGTGATCGGCTCCTATACCCTGACCTACAAAGGCATGGTAGTGGAAGACCAGGCCAATCTCACCCAGTTTCGGGCCGTGCTGGACGTGGCCAACGGCCACGGCGCGTCCCTGAATCCCCTGCAGCCGCGCCGCAATGTCTATTTCAAGAATCCCGATGCTCCCACCAGTGAAGTCGGACTGCGCATGACCTGGGTGGAGGACCTCTACGTGGTCCTGAACGGCTGGGAAGACGATGCGGTATCGGCCACGTTCTCCATCTACCGCAACCCGCTTATGGTCTGGCTCTGGGTCGGGGGCGTAGTACTGGTGCTGGGTACCCTCATGGCGCTGTGGCCGCATCCGGCAGCCCGGCGCCGGGCACCGGCATAAGGTTGTATGGCCACTTTCCCCTGGCTGCTGGCCAGCCTGGCTCTGCTGCTGTTCGGCGGGCTTGCCTTGTGGGTGATCTGGCCGTTGCGGGCCCGCGCTGCCGACCGCAGCGCTAGCCCGATACCGGACACGCCAGAGCGCGCAGGAGCCGTTCCCGCGGATGCCAGCGATCCCGGGCCTCCCCGGCCAGATACACGGAACCGGTGACCAGAATGATCCAGCCGGGTCGGACATGGGTCAGGGCATCGTCCAAGGCATGCCCGACATCTTTGAACAGCCCCGCAATTCTGTGCCGGTGGCGCGGCGGGAAGGCATCCCGCAACTCGCCCGGGGCATGACTGGCCTTGCCAAACACGCGGGGTTGACAGAACCGGAAATCTCCCGGCAACACGGCCAAAGCCTCAAGGATGGGCACTGCGTCCTTGGTGCGCAGCATGCCCGTCAGCACATGGAACCGGTGCCGGGGATACGCCGCCTGCAGGGCGGCCACCAGCGCCCGCATCTTGGGCGGATTGTGGGCGCAGTCCACCACTACCGGGGGTGCCGTGTGCAGGATTTCCATGCGCCCCGGGACCGGACCCGTATCCAGCCCCTGTTGCAAGGCCGCAGCCGAAATCTTCACCTGGCCATCAGCCTGCAGCAGATCCAGCGCGGCTACGGCCTGGGCCGCATTGCCGACCTGAAAAGAGACCGGGTCCGGCAAGGTCAGCTCCCGGGGGGACGCGTAAGGACTGTGCAGGGAGAACCCGATCCGGCCTCCCGGCAGGTGCAAGGTCCTGTATTTGAAAGTCCAGTCGCACGTGTCGTCCGTTGCAGGGCCCACGGTATGCAGGTCCACATGACACCGGCGGGCCTCTGCCTGCAGTTGCGCCAAGAGGGCCGGCTGCCGTACCCCGGTCAGGGCCAGACTGTGCGGTTTGATGATACCGGCCTTGTGCTCTGCAATACTCTCCAGGGTGCCGCCCAACGAGACCAGATGGTCCCGGCCGATGTTGGTGATGAGGCTCAGCCTGGGATGCAATACATTGGTCGGGTCCCAACGGCCGCCCAGGCCGCATTCCACAATCCCCCAGTCCACCCGCGCCCGGGCCAGAAAGAGGAATGTCAGCGCCACCCAGGCTTCCCCGTAGCGCAGGCGCGGCGCGGACGGGTCCGCGCGTTGCCAGCGGCCATACTGGCCGGCAAAGTCGGCCAGCAGAGCGTTGAAATCCGCCACGGAGATCCACTTCTCGTCGATTATGAGTTTCTCGTGGGGCAGCTGCAGGTACGGACTGACGTGATAGCCGGTCCGGTACCCGGCGGCCCCGAGCATTCGTGCCAGTAAAGTCGTGACGGAAGTCTTGCCGCTGGTGCCGGCCACATGCACCGCGGCAAATTGCCGGTGCGGATCTCCCACGGTGCGCAGGAAGGCCTCCAGCCGCTGCAGGGCACCGGCAGGCCCCAGGGAGAAGCCTGCCGGGGGCCGGGCGGGATCCGGTGGGGTAGCCGGCGCCTGAATCAGGCTCCAGAGCCAGGCATAACGCTGCCGGTACTCCTGCAGGTGTGCCTCCGCAGCGCGGACTGCCTGGGGCATGCGGCAAGACCCGTCCGGCGCGGATTGGTGCCCATGGCAGGCTTCCCCCATATCCTGACGTGTGTTATGGATCAGAGGAGCCTCCTCCCGCGCCCAATACAAACCCGACCGGGCCTCTCATGGGTCTCCGCACTCTTTGTGTCGTGGCGATGGCTGCGGTCCGAATGCATGACCACAGTGCGCACCGGGCTGGCAGCCATAGTCCCTCCGCGCGCTCCTGTCCAGCAGCGGACCTACTATCCCACTCTCAGTGCAATCATAGTGCTCCCGATCCACTTTCGCCGGAATCACTGTCGAGATTCCCTAGCTATGACACACGACATGTGCCACCGTATCTGTACCTGTTGTCTGGGGCCCTGCATCCGTTGTGGGTTCATTACTTCGCCCCCTTGTCGTCTGCCATCTGCTCTGCAGGGATTTGGTCCCGCAGAGCAGAATACCCCGGACAGCGTCCAGCGCCATTCAAAGGGCAATGCAAAAGGCACACTGTGCTCCCCCCAAGTCACCGGGATGATTGCAAACCGGTGTTCGGGCTTATGTGAGGTCTGAACTTTGTACAGCCTGCTCCGGGACAATAAAGACTCCATCTTCCAGAATTGAAAAAATATTCTGTTTTGCAGTGCTGATGATCTGATTGCGTGCTCTGACAGGACACCTGACATTACAGAGGCAAATCAAGAGCTGTCAGTGCGCTAACACCGCTGTCGGAGGCAAATCGTGGCTCCTGGGAATAGGAGTTTGCAGAGGGTTCCCAAATCTGTCTGCTGCGAATCGCGTGTCGGCACCTCCCGACAAGGATCGAGTGCATTGCCGGACCGGGCGGTCCACGTTACGCGTGTGGGAGCAGTCAGACAGGGCCACATGCCAGGGGTGGCAAAAGACGGGAATACCGCAGCCGACATGACAGGGGGCCCTCCAGAGTGGACATGGGACATTGTCAGCCCTCTGGAGGGGGAGTTCGGCCCAATCCCGATGCGATGGATGGCCTTACATGTCTGGCACCGTGCCCTACAATGAGGCCATGGCGCGTTATCTGCCGCTGGGCGTGGATGATTTCCCCACGCTCCGCACTCACCCTACAGCATTGTACATTGACAAAACGGAGCAGATCGCCCAGCTGCTGGACGGTGTCAGATTGCGCCCCCACCTATTTCTGGCACGCCCGCGCCGTTTCGGCAAAACCCTGCTGGTGTCCACGTTGCAGGCCCTGTTTGAGGGCCGCCGCGATCTGTTTGCCGACACCTGGATCGCAAATGCCGGACATTGGGATTGGGAACGCCGACAATGTCCCGTGCTCCGTCTGGACATGGGCATCCGGGGCATTCACGATCCCCGCCGCTTGCAGGCGCGCTTGACGCGCTACGTGCGAGACATCGCCAGCCAGCATGCGATCGCCCTGGAGCCCGACCCCGACCCGGATTATCTGTTGACCACTTTGATTCAAGGTCTGGCTCGGCGACACCAGCGCAAAATCGTGGTGTTGATCGACGAATACGATACCCCCATCACCGAGAACATTGAGCATCCTGCCACCTTGGAGGGCATCCTGGACGTCATGCGGGCCTTTTATGGCGCGCTGAAAACCGGCACCCCCACCATCCAACACACTTTCGTTACCGGCATTACCCGCTTCGCACGGGCGGGGCTGTTTTCCGGTGCCAATCATTTGCAGGATCTCTCGTTCGATCCCGAATGCAATGCTTTGCTGGGCTTCACGGAAGCCGAAATCCGCTGCAGTCCCGCATTGCAGGCGGACATTGCCCACTGTGCCGCGCAGTTGGCCACGGACCGCGCGGCGTTGCAGCAAGCCCTGCAAGCCTATTACGATGGGTACCGCTTCAGTGTCGGGGGCGAAGCCGTGTACAACCCCTTTTCGCTGGCGGCCTGCCTGGAGGCCTTGCGCAAACCCCGGGCGGGCCTGCAGTGGAATCTGACGCACTTGCCCAACGCGTGGGCAAATTCCGGCACCCCGGCTCTGCTGTTTCGGCTGTGGCGCGCGGCACAGCACGGGCCCGACTTCATGGCTGCAGCCCGCAACCGCGATCCTGTGACGGTCCTGGAAACCGCGAATTACGACGTGGCCACACCCGACCTCTCCGCGCTCATGTATCACACAGGCTATCTCACATTGAAGTTCCCCACTGCGCGCGCGGGCGACGTGCCCTATCTGGACTTTCCCAACCAGGAAGTGCAATTGACCTTCCGGCAATCCCTGCAGGGATGGCAAAGAAATCTGGTCGCAGCCTGGTACCAGCAAGCAAACGACCGTGCGGGCCATCTCGCGGCCCAGTGGACCGCTGCTTGGCAAAATGCCGCACCGGCCGCGCTGCATGCGTGTCTTGACACCTTCCTGCTGCAGTTTCCCTATCCGCTGCACAACCTGCCGCTGCGCAACAAGGAACTGTACGATTATGAAGCGCACTATCAGACCATCCTGTTCGCAGCCTGCCTGGCTATGCGCCTGCCGGTGCAGGCCGAAGCGGTCCATGCCCGCGGGCGGAGTGATCTGATCATTGCCTGGGACAGACACATCGTGTTGATTGAATGCAAGGTGCACGCTACGGCGGATGAAGCCCTGGCTCAGGTGTGGCGGCAAGGGTACGCAGATCCATACCGCGCGCAGGGCGCGTCCGTTACGGTCTGGGGGCTGCAATTCGACACCGAGCGCCGCACCTTGGGTGACTGCGCCGCGTGGTCCTTGGGCTCCTATGACACGCAAACACAACGATGGCAGTGCGAACCCTGCCGCGTGCCGCTGGCGCAATTGCCATATCGGGATGCAGCGGAGCAGGAACGCATCCTGCGCGATTGGCATGTCCCTGCTGCGGCCGGGGCCACACGCCCGCCATGCTCCGGCTTTGGCGGCTGAGGTCCCGACCGCATTCAACCCGGCCCTGCCGCCATTATGCTGAGGTCGGCTTCCCGGCCAGCGGAGCGGTTCGCTCCCTGTCCCTCAAAAAGTCCAAGGAGGAATCTGACAGAGAACACAGGCCGCGGTTTCCGCCGGCACGCTGGGTAGCGCCTGCGCACATCGACCCGATGGCACAATGCAGCCTGACGGGACCATGGGAATGCACCGGTTGTCCGGCCTCGCAGCACGTTCCGCATGGGCGGACCCGATCATGCCCGCCATGGTCGTGGGCATTGAGTGCCCACGCAAATCCGGGTGCTGTCCAAACCGCCGGCAGTACGCGCCCCACCATCAACGCCAGGGCACTGTACCATTGAGCGGCGCGGCGCGCGAGAGTGCAGGGCAAAGAGGTCTAGGCCGGGACGGGAAAATCCTGTACCAGTTCCTGTACTGCAGCTTGAGTCCGAGACTGCAGCTCAGGATCAAAGGGATCCCGTGCAATGGCACCAATCCACCGGCCAATCTGGCGAAACTCGGTCGGGCCCATGCCGCGGGTAGTGGCCGCCGGAGATCCCAGGCGAATGCCGCTGGTCACGCGGGGTGGCCGGGGATCAAAGGGAATCATGTTCTTGTTGCAGTGCAGACCGGCGTGATCCAGAGCCGTTTCCACGGTTTTGCCGGTCACTTTCGCTTGACCGAGGCTGCTGAGATCCACCAGTACCAGGTGGTTGTCCGTACCACCGGAGACCAGCCGCAGCCCTTCCGCGATCAGGGTGGTACCCAGCATCCGGGCATTGTCCAGCGTCTGCTGCTGATACGTCCGGAATTCCGGCTGCAGGGCCTCGCCCAGACCCACGGCCTTGCCCGCGATCATGTGCATCAGGGGACCGCCTTGCTGCCCGGGAAATACGCCGCGGTCGATCGCCTTGGCCCACTGCTTGCGGCAGAGAATCAGTCCCCCCCGGGCCGCGCGGAGGGTCTTGTGGGTCGTGGTGGTCACCACATCACAATAAGGCACGGGGTCGGGATGCAGACCTGTGGCCACCAAGCCGGCCACATGTGCCATGTCCGTCATCAGCAGGGATGCGGTTTCGTCCGCGATACGGCGCAGTTCCCGGAAATCGAAGTGACGGGGATAGGCACTGGCTCCGGCCACAATCAGCCTGGGCTTGAAACGGAGCGCCAGCTCCAGCACTTCCTCGTAGTCCAACTGCTCGGTCTCGGGGTTGACCCCGTAGTGCTCGAAGTGGTACAGCTGTCCCGAGCTGTTGAGACGGAACCCGTGGGTCAAGTGCCCGCCGTGATCGAGTTTCAGGGCCAGCACCCTGTCCCGGGGTTCCAGCAAGGCCTGGTACGCCGCGGCATTGGCCTGCGCCCCGGAATGGGGCTGCACGTTGGCATGCTCGGCGCCAAACAGTTCCAGCGCCCGGTCTATGGCCAGCTGCTCCACTTCATCCACATGCTGGCAACCGCCGTAATACCGTTTGCCGGGATATCCTTCGGCATATTTGTTGGTCAGGACACTGCCCATGGCCGCCAATACGCCCCGCGACACATAATTCTCGCTGGCAATCAGCTCAATGCCTTCGGCTTGCCGGCATTGTTCCCGGCCAATGGCCGCAAACACCTCCGTGTCATGCCAGGTCCGAGTCGGTACCGTATGCAAGGTGTTGTTCACGCTGTAGACCTCACTGGCGCTTCTGCCGTTCTCCATCTCCCATTCGTCCCTATCCGGTCCATGTGTCTGGACCATTGCCTCGGAGGTCGGGGACCGGGGAAGATTATATATCCGCATCGCTCCTCCAGCAGGACCTTGCGGGAATACACCGGCAGGGAAAAGGCAGGAGATTTGCCGTTGCGGGCACTGGTGCAATCCTGCACTGCATTCACGGCCACGGCAGGAACGGTACGGTGTCGCAGCCGGAGCCACAGTCCTGCATCGGGGACCCACATGGGCCTTCCGCGCCGGAAGATCGGGGCCCTGCATCCCACGGTATCCGGCTGCCGACCGGCGATAACGGAGTAATTGAAGGCAAGAGGCTAACTGCGTTAGAATCGGGGAGTCTGGAGAACAACAACCTTCATGCAACAGGGAGGCAAACGTGGCAATGACGATTGGCAAGAGGCGAGTATGTGTGGGACTGATGGCACTGTGCCTTTTGCTCCTGACATCCGGGGCAGTGTGGGCTTCCGGCCACGGATGCGACACTCCCTCGACAAGCCGACTGGCCGATATCCAGTCTCAAGGCGAACTTCAACACTACGTCCAGTGTGCCGTACAGCATGTGGAAGACATGGGCTGGGAGCAAGCCATCCAGGATTTCGAGACGGAGGCCCAATGGCGGGACGGTCCCATGTACCTGTTTGGCATGGACACCGAAGGGGTGGTGATTTTCAACGCCAGCGGTGCCACCAGCCCGGGGGATCAGCGTCGGGATGCCCAGGACGCGGATGGCAAGCTGCACATACAACGCATGCTCTATACGGTCCAGGTGTTTGGGGGCGGCTTTACGACGTACCGCTTCCGCAATCCCGACACGGAAACGCTGGATCTCAAGGTCGCCTATGCCCATCCCGTAAGCACACCCTATCTGGGCCGTGATGCCTGGCTCGGTGCCGGATACTATCCCGTGGATGTGCCGGGTGCCTGTGATTCTGCACAGGTGCGGGCCAGTCTGGTGTATTCCCTGGAAGACGTGCAAAAATTCGTTCGATGTGCGGAATTCTATCTTGCGGAACACGGCTTGCGCGCCCTGTACGACTTTGAACATGATCCGCGCTGGCGTTCGGGCCCCATCTATCTGTTCCTTCTGGACCACGAAACCCAGATCCAGATCATGAGCGGCGGCGCTTCGCATCTGAATGGTCAGGATCTGGGGGATCTGGAGGACTCCACCGGATACCGTTTCGTGGAGGATGCCGCCCACAGCCTGACACTCTTTGGCGAACATGTGCTGTACTACGAATTTCCCAATCCTGTGGGCGGCCAGGTAGAGCCCAAGATTTCCTACAGTCGTCTCGTGGAGTTTGGGGGCTTCCAGTACGTACTGGGTGCAGGTATATATGTGCCTGCGCGCACCGCCTGCCGCAACATGCCCACAGCCAGTGCCGTCGATACCGGCCCTGAGTTGGAGATTTTCGTACGCTGTGCCGCCGACCTGGTGGCCGCCCGCGGCACCGAAGCTTTTGATCTGCTGCTGCAACATCCTACCTGGATCGCAGGCTCAACCTACATCTTTGTCTCAGGCCAGGAATGTCAGGAGTTGCTCTATCCTCTGGACTACAGGGCAGGAGACAGCAGTTGTGCATTGACCGATGACGAAGGTACCCTGTTCAATCAGAACATTGAGGACATTGCCAACAGTGAAGCCGGCGAAGGATATACCTCCTATCTCTGGCTCAATCCCGCGACCGGGAAAGTGGAACGCAAGACGACCTATGTCATCGGCGTGGAACTGGAAGGGGAAATCGCGGCCGTCGGCGCGGGCATCTACCATATGGAGGAATAGAGCGCCTTTGGTGCGTGGGATCCAAGACCCAAGGGCCAGTCGCATCCAAGTCTGGATGCGACTGGCCCGGACTGTTACTACGGGGATCGGTTGCCAGGACAAAGGAGCCGGGTCCCGCGCGGCCAGAAGCACCCGCTGTCACCGCCCGCCCGGGCTGCATGTTCTACCGGAGGAGCGCGCCAAATGGCGCGCTCCTGGCTTTCTGCATTGAAAACCCGTCTCCGGGGCAGGCGGCCAGACCTGCAATCCAGTAGGGGCCCGTTGCAGTATCCTTGCATGTCCAGGACCAAGACACAGGGATTAAGGACCCCGTCAGATGCATACGCATCGGTTCAAGCGGTGGGTGCCACAGGCCGTTGGTCCACTGAAGTCAAATTTGCCGCTGGCCCACATGGATTTCCCGAGTTGCCGCCTGTCCGTCGGGCTCATGCGTTGCTTCATGCTTCTGGTGCTGATCTGCCTGACGACGACTCCGGTCTTGGCCGCCTGCACCCCGACACCCTCATACAAGGGTCTCCACCTGGACCCCCCGCTGGCAGTTCCGGCTATCGTAGGCACGGATCTGCGCGCCCGCCCGTACAATTCGGACCACTTGCAGGACCAGATCAAAGTGGTCTTCTTTGGCTATACCTTTTGTCCCGACATCTGTCCTGGCATCATGCATGTCGTAGCCGAGGCCTATGCCGCACTGCCCCGCCAACAGGACCAGATTGAGGTCATCTTCGTGACCGTGGATCCGGAGCGAGACACTCCAGCCCGCATGGAAGCCTACCTCTCCACCTTTCATGCAGACTTCCAGGGCGTGCGGGTGGAAGATGCGGCCATGCTGGAAACCCTGAAAACGGAATTTGGCATTTTCGTGGAGTCCCACCGTGAAACCCATGAGGACAGCAGTTACCTGGTGGATCACACCACGCGCACGTACGTCCTGGACCCGCAAGGCCGTATGATCCTGACGTATGGTGGGGACATGGAGGCCGCCAACCTGGCCCGGGACCTGCGGACACTGCTGCGAAACTGACACTGCAAGTTCATATCCGGCCGATGCCCCCATCAGTGCCAAACCTGCAGCCGGAGAGCAGGCCCGCGTGTGCGATGAGGCTCATACACAAGGACAGTCCCTTTTCTGACTGGTGGTTTCCCTCCGCTGAGGAAAGGAGGAGGCTGGATGAGCTGCTCTCTGCCACCGGCTCTCCCGTGCCTGATACAACATCGGACAGGAGGCTCGTGCATGGGACATCCAGTTACGATTTTCGGGCGGTGGGCAACCGTTATGAGCCCCCAAAGCAGACGCGTCAGACCAGAGATGTGGACGCTGCTTGCAACGTGGGAGTACCGCCTCTGCCTGGGACAGAAGGAAATAATTGACACTTTCCCGGGAACAGTGTGGAATGGACAACAGATTCCCGCCCGGAATTCCGCCAACCCGCACCCCCTGCCCTGCACCAAACCCATGGAATCCCAATCCAGACTGATCGTCACTTTCCTGGGGTGTCCCGTCTCGGCCCAGGTGACTGCACGGCTTCAACGCTGGTGTCAGGCAGCCGCGCCACAGCTCACCCTGCCGTCAGGCAGCCCCGTCCTGCGGTGGACCCGTCCCGAATCGCTGCATATCACTCTCCACTACCTCGGGCCGACAGAGCAGGCCGCGGTCCTCGACTGTCAATCCGTGCTGGGCGAGATGGTGGCGGAGATCCAGGAAATCCCGGTGCATCTGCAGGGACCGGCTCTCTTTCCTCAATCCCGGAAGACGGGGGGACTGTGGGTGGAGGTTACGGATCCTACGGGGGCGCTGGCACAGCTGCACGCGTACCTGTCGCGCACCCTGCAGCAACTGGGTCTGCCGACCGGCCACAGGCGATTCCGGCCGCATGTCACGTTGGGTCGTATCGCATCCAGACCGAAAAGCGCAGCGCGGCGGGAGGCAGCTGCAATCCTGCAGCGAGTTGTGGCGACCAGACCTCTTGCCAGGACGGCGGACACCATTGCACGCGTACATTGGTACCAGAGCATACAGCAACCGGGAGGCAATCGCTACCTGCCGCTCGCCACCTGGCACCTCAAAACGCCGGTGGGCACCTGAAAAATTCAGACGGGCATAGGCTAGAATCAGCGGATTGCCCCAGTCTGTGCCTTTGCCATTCTTCAAGTCCCGTCCCATGATGCAGCATCGAGCCGGATCACCGGCGCGTCGGCGCATCGTCGTCAAGATCGGCACCTCGATCCTGACGGACGCGACGGACTCCCTGGACCAGGAGCGCATCCAGGACCTGGCCGGCCAGGTGGCCACCCTGCGGAATGCAGGCCATGAGGTGGTCGTGGTCACGTCCGGGGCCCGGGCCGCCGGCCGCGAAGTGCTGGAAGCGGCTGCACTGAAGGTGCCGGATGCCCGCAAACAGATGCTGTGCGCCGTGGGCCAGGCGCGCCTGGTCTGGTATTGGGATCAGTACATGGGCCAGGTCGGGGTGCAGGTGGGTCAGGTACTGCTCTCGCGCACCGAAATCGAAGAGCCTACCAGCTATCTGAACATTCAGGACACGCTGGAAGACCTGATGGCGCACCGGATCGTGCCCGTGGTCAACGAAAACGATGTCGTGGCCACACCCAGCAGTCGGGTGGGAGACAACGACCGCATTTCGGCCATGGTGGCCGTCATGATCCAGGCCGACCTGCTCCTGCTCCTGACGGACCAGGAGGGTCTGTTCACGTGCGACCCCCGGTTGGATCCGGCAGCCGCCCTGATCCCCGTGGTGCCCCGCGTGGATGACCGCATCTACCGGCTGGCATCCGATACCTCCACGCCCCTGGGAACAGGCGGCATGACCACCAAACTGGACGCCGCCATGTCTGCGCAGCGGGCCGGCATTGATGTCATTATCACCCGGGGAACGGCTCCCGACATCATCACCCGGACGGTGCAGACACGGGACCGGCATCCAGGCACCCTGTTTCCCGGTACCGGCAACGTGCTCGAAAATCGGAAGCGGCGGCTTCTCAGCGCCCTGCCGGCCGGCACCGTAATCGTGGACAAGGGAGCCCGCAACGCGCTGGTCAACCGCGGCACCAGTCTGTTGCCCGCCGGCATTGTGAGCGTAACAGGCCAGTTCCGCCGGGGCAATGTCGTTCTGGTCAGCCAGGAGGCGGATCCGCAAGGATTCGCCCGCGGCATCGCCCGTTACGCCAGCTCCGAAGTGGACCGGATCAAGGGCCGCCAGTCCCAGGAAATCCATACCATCCTGGGCTACGACTATGGAGACGCCACGATTCACCGCAACGATCTGATACTCTTGTAACTTCCTTCCCCGATGCCCCTGCGGAGCCCGCCTGTATGACCACACCTTCTCCCTACATGCTGCACCTGGGCCAGACAGCCCAGAGGGCCAGCCGCGACCTGGCCACACTCTCCACCGGCGCCAAAAACGCGGCGTTGCTTTGCATGGCCGATGAATTGCGCCAGCAACGGCCCATGGTCCTGGAAGCCAATCAGAGGGACATGGCCGCCGGCCGTCAGAAAGACACTGCGCCGAGCCTGCTGGACCGCATGTTGCTGACGCCGGAACGGCTGGACAGCCTTGAGGCTGACATGCGATCCGTGGTCCAGCTGCCGGACCCGGTCGGGACCACTCTGGACGGTTCCGAGCGGGAGGACGGGCTGCGGCTTTCGCGGCGGCGCATTCCGATTGGCGTGATCGGGGTCATCTACGAAGCCCGGCCGAATGTCACACTGGACATTGCGGCCCTCTGCCTGAAAACCGGCAATGCTGTCCTCTTGCGGGGCGGCAGCGATATTCGGCACAGTAACCAAGCCCTGTTGCAGGTCATCCATGCGGGCCTGGAGAAGGCCCGGATAGACGTGGGCGCCGTGCAAATGATCGGCAACCCGGATCGGGCCTACGTAACGGAACTGCTGCGCCTGGACGACTATGTGGACATGATCATTCCCCGCGGCGGGGCGGCCCTGCACCAGCTGTGTCGGGACCAGGCCTCCATGCCCGTCATCACGGGCGGCATTGGCATTTGTCACTACTTTGTGGACGCCTCCGTGGATCAGGCGGGGGCACTCAGAGTCATTGAAAACGCCAAGGTGCAGCGACCCAGTGTCTGCAATGCCCTGGACACCCTGCTCGTGCATCGCGCCATCGCGGAGGATTTCATTCCCAAGGTGGTCGCCCACATGGCGACCTGCAATGTGGAAATGCGGCTGACGCCCGAGGCCCTGGCGGCCCTGAACGGACAGGACCACAGCGCCCAGGTGCAGCCGGCCACCGAAGCGGACTTTGCCGAAGAATGGATGTCCCTGATTCTGGGCATCAAGGTGGTGGATACCATGGACGAGGCGATCGCGCACATTCAGACCTACAGCATGGACCATTCGGACGGCATTCTGACCAACGACCTGCACAACGCCACCCGCTTCGTGGATCGGGTGAATTCCTCGGCCGTATTCGTCAATGCCAGTACCCGCTTCAATGACGGCGGCCAGTTTGGACTGGGCGCGGAGGTGGCCGTGAGCACGCAAAAGCTGCATGCACGCGGGCCCTTGGGGCTGGAGGCCCTGACCAGCTACAAGTGGGTGGTCCAGGGCCAGATGCACGTCCGCGCCTGACCGCCCGCGCGATCCCCATGACTGCGCCGGGACGGATTGTCGGCATCCTGGGGGGCATGGGCCCTGCCGCCACGGTGGACCTGTTTGCGCGGATCGTGAATGCCACCCCTGCGCAGGCCGATCAGGAACATTTGCATATCCTCATTGAGAACAATCCGGCCGTACCGGATCGCACGGCAGCCATTCTGGCGGGCGGTCCGGATCCCCTGCCGCTGCTGCAGGCCGGAGTCCGGAAGCTGGAAGCGCAAGGGGCCGCACTGATTGCCATGCCCTGCAATACCGCCCACGCTTACCTGCCGCAGTTGCAGCCGGCGGTCTCCTGTCAGATGCTGGACATGATAGGGGAAACGGCCCGCGCGATCCGGGCATCCCATGGTGCCACCGTGACTGTGGGAATTCTGGCTACATCCGGCACTCTGGCGTGCGGGTTGTATCAGCAGGCGCTGACGGCGACAGGCCTGGATTTTCGGGTGCCGGACCAAGCGAGCCAGGCACGGCTGATGCAGGCCGTCTACGGCCCGGTGGGGATCAAGACCGCGGGCCCCACGCCGGAGGCCCGCAGCATGGTGCAACAGGTATGCCAGGATCTGGTCGACCGCGGGGCGGACGTGTTGCTGCTGGGCTGTACCGAGTTGCCTTTGGTCCTGCAGCAGGGAGATGTGCCTTGGCCGTTGGTCGCGTCCAATCAGGTGTTGGCCGAGGCGGTGGTGCGTGAAGCTCTGGGTACTCCTTTGCCAGCCACCGGCTAGACCGGTTGCAGGATACCGTCCCGGACTTTCCAGCAGGTGGCCGCGTCCAGAAATTCCCGGGGAAACTGCTCCCAGGCCGTGGTCGTCATGATCACCTGGCAGGCCTGGTGGACAGCTTCCACCAGTGTGGCCTGGCGGGTCTGATCCAGTTCGCTCATCACATCGTCCAGCAGGAGCAGCGGCGCCTCCCGGCACTGTTCCGCGATGCCTTCCACTTCCGCCAGGCGGTAGGCCACGATGGCTGTCCGCTGCTGGCCCCGGCTGCCATATTCACTGAGCAGCAGATCGTTGCTGCGAAACTCCACATTGTCCCGATGCGGGCCGGCACCGGTCGCGGCGCGGGCCAGATCGGCAGTCAGCAACTCCTGCAACCGGTGGGCGAACGCCTCTTCCCAGTCGGCCCGCGACACCTCAGCCAGAGCCTCGGCCTTGGCAATCCGCACGGAGGGTTTGTACTCCAGACCCAGCACTTCCTGACCGCCGGTCATCTGCGCCTGGTAAGGCTGGGCGCGGGCGGCCAGCCGCTGCAGCCAGTGGGCCCGGACCTGCATGACGTGCGCCCCATGGCGGACCAGGGCTTCATTCCAGTAGGCCGTTTCCTGCCCCAGACGCCCGGCAGGCAGACCCGGCCCGGCCTGCCGCAGCTGTTTCAGCAGGGCATTGCGTTCCCGCATGACCCGCTGGTATTGCAGCAGATGGTCGAAATACGTCCGGTCGATTTGACACAGCGTGATGTCCAGCGCCCGGCGGCGCACACCCGGCCCCTCCGAAAGCAGCCGGGTGTCATTGGGGATAAAGAGAATCACCCGCAATCTGCCCATCATGTCCATGGCGCGCCGGCGCAGGCCGTCCGCTTCAAGAATTTTGCGGTCGCGGCCGTCCGCCTGGCCCGGACCGTAGAAGACCCGCAGCACCTGTTCGTGACCGGCGGCATCGCGGACCGTGCCCCGGATTTCAAAGAAGGCCAGCGCCGGCGAAGGGACTTCCCGGTGAATGGAATGGGGATCCGTCTGCGACTTGTGCGACTTGCAGGTCGCGAGGTAGCAGATGGCATCCAGGAAGTTGGTTTTGCCGGCGCCATTGGGCCCCTGCAGCACGGTAAAGGGCCGGTCGAACGCCAGTTCCTGTGCGGCAAAGTTGCGGAACTGCGTGAGTTTGAGTTGGGTCAGGAACATGGGGAGTCTGCACCCGCAACGCAGGCGCCGGGCTCAGGGGCGCTCCCACAGGGCCGGTGTAATCAGGCGTCCAATCAGCACTTCCAGAGTCTGTTCCGGATGGGCCTGTGATTTCATGGCGTAGTCTGCGTCCTGCAGCAGATCGCAGAAATGCAGGAGCTGGCGCCGGGAAAAACGACCGGCCTTGCCGCGGGCCCGGCGGATGGCATAGGAGTGCACCTTGAGCGTGGTGGCGATGACCTCGTCCGCGGCGTCACTCAGCTTCACGGCTGTGATCAGCCGCAGCTGGGAACTCAGGGTGCCCAGAATGTGGTACGGCGTAAAGCCCTGTGCTTCCAGGTGCGCCAGGGACGTCAATGCCTGGGCTTGCGACTGGGAAAACACCGCCTCGGCCAGCTGCCAGATCGGTTCTTCCCGATAGTCCGTAACCAGGGCCGCCACGTCCTGGACGGTCAGGGCCGCGCCGTCCGTATAGGCCGCCAGCTTGTCCATTTCCAGATCCAGCAGCTGAAGGTCGTGGCCCACCCGCTGGCCCAGCGCCCACAGGGCATCCGGCATGCCGGTCAAGCCTTTCTCGGCCCCGCGCTGCTCGATCCAGGCGATCAGCTCCGTCTTCTGCGGCGTGTCCAGACGCACCACTGCCAGTGCCTGCCGGGTCTCCAGCGCGGCCAGTTCTGCCTTGTCCCGGGAGCCCAAGGCGCCAAAGCGGGACTTCCAGTCCCGGGCACTGGATACTGCCGGCTCCATGAGGACCAGAATCGTCTCCGCGGGCAGATCCCGCATGACCGCCAGCAATTCCGTGCGCTCGGCCCGGGCCTGGGCCTTGCGTTCCGCCCCGCCTTTCTGGAGGATGGGGCGCAACCGGTCCAGCAGCCCTGTCACCTCCACAATGCGGACATCGGACATCATGGGCATGACTGCCGCGGCATCGCCCACCTCGGCGGCCGAGGTCCTGGCGCCATCCAGTCCCAGGAAATTGAAATCGGCCATATCGGGATCCAGTTGTCCCTTCAGATCCCGCAACCAGAGCCGGTAGCGAAAGGGATTGGGCTGCAGACAGAGATAGATCATGCGCGGGAGCCTATCGCCACCCGCAGACACCGGCGGCCCAGCACGGAGATCGGAAACACCGCCTTGATGTCCCGGTCGGCCACATCGGCCAAGGTGGTGTAGCGCTGCACGCCAGGGCCCAGATACCGGTCACCCAGGACAATTGCCACCATAAACCCGCACAGGGCCACTGTCAGCCGCGGGAGCGTGAGTTTTTGCCGCGGTCCAAAGCACAGCCACCCCACGCCCAGGCACAAGGCCGCCTGCGCCGAAAGGTTGGAGCCGCATTGGGGATGCAGGGCCAGGGCCGCGGCTCCGGCCTGCAAGGCCGCCAGTGCATCCTGGACCGCCGTTTCGGTATCCGCCAGGGACATGTCTCCCACGAGCACAAAACCTCCGGGATCGCTGAGGCCTCCTCCTTCCGACAGTGCCCCGCGCGCGGCCAACAGTTGCAGCGTGGCGTGTTCCAGGGCATGGTGCTGGCGCGTGGCGCGCACCCCTTGCTGCAGCCCCTGTAGCCACGCGGGCCAGGCTCTCGGCGGGCACCGGTCGCCCCTCAAGGTCATGTCAGGCCAGAAACGCGCGAATACGCCGGGCCACATCGGGCGCGGAGAGCCCGAACTGCGCATACAGGGTTTCATAGGGTGCGCTGGCCCCGAACCGGTCCAGACCCAGGATCAGGCCTGTCCGGGGATCATTGCCCACCCAGCGTTCCCAGCCCATGGGCGAGCCCGCCTCAATGGCCACCCGTGGCAGTCCCATGCCCAGCACGGCCTGCCGATAGGTCTCCGGCTGCTGCGCAAACAGTTCCCAGCTGGGCATGCTGACCACGCGGGCCTGGATGTCGGCGGCAGCCAGGCTGTCGGCTGCCGCCCGGGCAATGCTCACCTCGCTGCCGCTGGCCAGCAGCACCACCTGACAGTCCCCGGCTGGTTCGTGGAGGATATACGCGCCCTGCCGGGCCCCCGTGTTGGCGTCCTGATAGGCATCCGTATGGGCCCAGTGGGGCACGTTCTGCCGGGTCAGCGCCAATACAGTGGGACCGGCCGTGTTGGTCAGGGCCGCTTTCCAGGCTTCCCCGGTTTCCACACCGTCCGCGGGCCGGATGACGGTCATGTTGGGAATGGCCCGCAAGGCCGCCAGATGCTCAATCGGCTGATGGGTCGGACCGTCTTCCCCCAGGCCAATGCTGTCATGGGTCAACACGTAAATCACCCGCAGTCCCATCAGGGCCGCCAGGCGCATGCTGGCCCGCATGTAATCGGAGAATACCAGGAACGTGCCGCCGTAGGGTATGACCCCGCCATAGAGCGCCATGCCGTTCAGGGCCGCCGCCATGCCATGTTCGCGTACGCCAAAACGCAGATTGCGACCCGCCCGGTTGGCGGCGGCGAAGTCGGTGCTGGCATCGATATCCGTCTTGGTACTGCCCGCCAGGTCCGCACTGCCGCCGAACAGCGTGGGCAGATGCGGCGCCAGGGCATTGATGACCTTCCCGGACGCGTTGCGGGTGGCGTCATGGGTGCCGGCCTCAAACACCGGCAGGATGGTGGCCCAGTCCGTTGGCAAGGTCCCGGCCAGCACGGCCTGCAGTTCCGTCGCCACGGCCGGATGGACCTCGGCATAGCGATCCAGCAGTTGCCGGTAGCGGACTTCCGCCTGTTGGCCCGCCGCGACCGCCTGGCTCATGTGGGCCTTCACGTCGGCCGGTACATGGAAAGGCGGCTGGTCCGCCCAGCCCAAGGCCGACCGGGTCAGGGCCGCCTCCGCGCAGCCCAGCGGGGCACCGTGCGCGGCCGCCGTGCCCCCCTTGTTGGGACTGCCATAGCCAATCTCTGTCCTGCAGCCGATGATGCTGGGCCGCGGGTCCGCCTGGGCCTGTTGCAGGGCGGTGGCGATGCCTGCCGCATCCAGGCCATCGACTGTCTGTACATGCCAGCCATAGGACGCAAACCGTGCCGCCCAGCCTTCGGACATGCTGAGCTCCGTGCCGCCGTCAATGGTGATGCGGTTGTCGTCATAGAGGTAGATGATGCGGCCCAGCTGCAGGTGACCCGCCAGACTGGCGGTCTCGCTGGCCACGCCTTCCATCAGATCGCCGTCACTGACAATGCCGTAGATGAAGTGGTCAATCAGGGGAAAATCGGGCCGGTTGTACCGGTGCGCCAGAAAGGCCGCGGCCAGGGCCATGCCCACCCCGTTGCCGAAACCCTGGCCCAGGGGCCCGGTGGTGGTCTCCACCCCCGGCGTGTCGCCCTGTTCGGGATGGCCCGGGGTGGCACTGCCCCATTGCCGGAAGTTCTGCAATGCGGACAGCGGCAGATCATACCCGGTCAGATGCAGCAGACTGTAGAGCAGCATGGAGCCGTGACCGGCGCTCAGCACAAAGCGATCCCGGTTGCGCCACTCCGGGTTGGCGGGGCTGTGCCGCAGGAAGCGGGTCCACAGCACATAGGCCGGCAGGGCCATGCCCATCGGCATCCCGGGATGTCCGGAATTCGCCTTCTCGACGGCATCCACCGCCAGCAAACGGATGGTGTCGATGGCCCGTCGATCCAGATCTGTCAAAAGCATGGGCGCGGCTCCCGGAATTTGGTGGCGATATCCGATTGTACCCAGAGGGGGAGATTCAAGGGAAAGAAAGGAGACCGATATACCTACAGGTACACAGGTGGGACGTGCTGCCCGGACAGGTTGCCTGTGCTGTCAGGGTGTCATGTGTACAGCAGGTGGGGCTCACCTGTACCGGTCTCCGGCCCGCGGGACAGCGGCCCTGTGCGGATATCCCGGAACTGTGTACCGGGGCCTGTAAGTCCCCGGGAAAGGATATCTGCCCGGGGCCCCCGCCGGACAGGAAGCCGGCCAGCCGACATCAAATGCCCACGGCCATGCCATCGGCTCCGGGATCGGCAGCGCCCGTCACCGCGCCCGTGTCCGGGTCCATGGCAATGGCATGCACAAGGGCCAGGCCGCCGCGACTGTAGGCCAGCCGGGTCACGGGGTGCCACTGCGTCATCTCCTCGCAGACCTGCTGTGACACCCGGGCCTGGACATGGATCACATCCCCCTGGCAATCGATGCGCGGCGCGTCCACGGCGGCGGCGACATCCATGTCAAACATGAGGCAATGGAGGATCACCTGGGCCACGGAATTCACAATCCGGGTGGCTCCCGGCGCGCCCAGCACCAGTACGGGCCGGCCCTGGCGCGTCACCACGGTCGGCGCCATGCCGGTGGTGCGGGCCTTGCCCGGCGCGATGGAATTGCGGTGGCCGGGCAGGGGATGAAAATTGATCATTGAATTATTGTACATGAAGCCCAATCCGGGGGTAATGACACCGCTGGAAGAGCCCAGGGAGTGTGTCAGGGCGACGCAGTGGCCCCACCGGTCCACCACAGTCACATGGGTGGTGTCGGGCGTTCCCGGCGGACTGAAGGCCACGTGAATGGGGTCTCCGCGGACAATGACATCGTGCCAGTGTGCCGCCCGTGCCTTGGACATCATCCAGTCCAGCGGCACGGCCGTGCAACGGGGATCCGCCATGTAGGGATTGCGATCGGCAAAGGCGGCCTTCATGGCCATGCCCAGGAGATACAGGAAGCGCGGACTGTCCGGAGCCAGGCCCGGTTCGTCCCGGAAAGTCTCCATGATATTGAGGATGGCAATCAGCGTGGGGCCCCCGTGGGGGGCCGGGGCCGAGGCGATGTCGTATTCCCCGAAGGTGCCGGTGACGCCGCCGGCCGGCGGCAGGGCATAGCCCTGAAAATCCGCATGGGTGACATGGCCTCCATGCCGGGCAATGTCCCGGGCCATACGCGCGCCGAATTCCCCGGTGTAGAAGTCCTCCGCACCGTGTCGGGCCAAATGGCGCAGCGACCGGCCGTAGTCCGGATTGCGGAACCATTGGCCCACCCGGTAGGGGGTACCGTCCGGCTGCAAATACAGGCGGGCCGCTTCCGCATTGCGTCTGATGCAGTCCAGGGCGGTCAGCTCTTCGGGCTCCTCCGGCCGGCGCAGCCAGACGTGAGCCGTGCGCTGCATGATTTTGTGCCCTTCCTCGGCCAGGGCAATGGCCGGCGGAAAGAGATCCGCCCACGGCAGCGTGCCCCACTGTTCCTGCATGGACTGGAAGCCCTTGAGGGCACCCGGTGTGCAGATGGAAGTGTAACCTGCATCGTTGACATGGTCCTGCAGGAAAAACCCCCAGCCCATGGGATTGGGACGCAGATACCGGTCCGCCCACATATCGGGACAGGTCAAGGAGCCGGCCAGGGCCGGACCGTCAATGGCCTCCACAGTCCCCTGCGCCGGCCGGTATTGCGTAAGCAGCATGTAACCTCCCGGCCCACACATGTGGGGATCCACGACGCCCTGCACCAGAGCCGCGACCAGGGCGGCATCGACCGCGTTGCCGCCCTGGGCCAGCACCGCGATGCCTGCATCCACGGCATAGGGTTGCGGGGCACAGACCATGCCCTGTTGGAGAAGGAATCGAGACATTGCATTGCCACCTGGAACCTGGAATTCAGCGGGTCTCACAGATTATCCCCCGCAGCTCGGATTCTCGCAGAGCCCCGGCCGGGATCCAAGGCCGCCTGCCGGCCGGGGCCAGACGGCCCCCAGGCTCATGCCACCCGCTATACTTGCGCGGAAATACATCAAGGAGCTGCGACATGGCCCCTGCGCCACCCCCTGACTACGCCGGGTCTGCCTGGACCCTCTGGAAGTGGCGGCACCAACTGGTCTCGCCGCTGCGCGGCCGCGTGCTGGAGATCGGCTGCGGGCCGGGGCCCACGTTCCGCCACTACCATCCCGGCTGTGAAGTCTGGGCCATCGAGAAGGAGCGGGCGCGGTGCCAGGCGGCCCAGGTGGCCGCGCAGGCCAGTCCGGCCCGCGTGCGGGTCCAGCAAGGCCACGCCCAGGCACTGCCCTTTCCCGCCGGTTTCTTTGATGCTGCCGTGTCCTGTCTGGTGCTGTGCAGCGTCCCGCATCAGCCGGAGACCCTGGCAGAAATACAGCGCGTGCTCCGGGCGGGCGGTATGTTGACCCTCATGGAACACGTACTGCCGCAGAGCCGGGGCGGAGCCTGGTTGGCCCACGCCATGCAACCCCGGTGGTCCGCCTGGCTGGACGGCTGCCATCCCAATCGGGATACTGCCGGCACCCTGACCGCGTTGGGCTGGCAGACCCGGCAGTGCCGCCGCACCGCCTGTGTCATTCGCGGCATTTTCACCCCGCCTGACCGGTAGCAGCAGCCTCAGGCCGTGCAGGGCTGCGCAACGATCAGGGTGTAGTGGTCATCGTACAGATAGACGGTATCCCCGTAATTGTTCCACACCGGGACTGTCGTCAGCAGAATATCCGCGGCGGCCCCGCCGAAGCCCAGCGAAACCGCGCTGTCCACGCCCAGCGGCCAGAATGGCAGCTGGAACCGGTGGCGGTTGCCTTCATCGTGCAGATGCCAATTCTGCAGGTTCAGGATATTCCCGCTGCGGTTGACAATCGAGACCACTTCCTGCCGGGCATCACAGGCTACCGCCACGCCTGGAGGCTCCGCCACCGGGAGATCCGGGGCCGCGCGCAGTGCGGCAGGCGGCTGGGACCGCGGTATGCCCTGGCAGGCCGCCAGCGCGGCGGTCAGGGCGGCCTTTTCCCGCGGGTCGGCCACCAGATGCCAGTAGGCCTTCTGCCCAATCCAATCCATGACATAGGCACAGCGCCCCGGGCCTGCCGCAGGCAACCAGGCCCCCGGGTCCGCGAAGCCGCGGGCCGCGCGCCACGCGTGGCTGACCAGCACCCGCCGCCCCGAGTCCGGTTCCCCCGCGGCCGTACCGTACTGCAGCTGCTCTTCAGCCCGCCATTGCCAGCCGCCGGACCGATGCAATTCATACAGGGGCAGCAGGTGCACCACTCTCAGACTGGACCGGTCGAACGTGTAGCGATTCTCGTACGGCAGAAACCAGGAGCCATCGGCGAGCTGACGGCTCTGCACCATGCTGCAAGTTACGTCGCAAGGGGATGGGACGGGCGCGGTCGTCTCGGGCACATACAGGGCCCGGTCGTAGAGTAGCCCCCCGTCACTCTCGGGTTCTTCCCTGAGCTCCTGCAGCAGCCGCACATACAGCTCCCAGTAGGGTAAGACAGATACTCCCCGAGTCTCCCTGACCTCGGCATCTGCCGGGGAGATGGCAGCCACGGCCACGGGCTGCGCGCAGGAAAAATCTACCAGTTCCGCATAGACCCAGGCCGGCGACACTCCGGCGACCTGGATCTGCGCCCAGGTCAGGTCGGGATCGAACCCCACGACCGGATGGATCTCGCCTTGCCGCAGCAACTTGAGGATCGTGCTCTCCAGGTGAGGAGCTGACCGCAGGCGCACGCCGTCAACGCTGACATGGGCCGACAAGGCTTCCAGCGTGCAACCCGCATAGGTCGGCGGATCGGCTCCGACCCGGGATGCGGCCGGCGGCACGATGAACTGCCCGGCGGTACAGGCCGTACAGAACCAAACGCCGCAAAGCAGGGCCCAGACCGCCGGGGCCGCCGCGCGGAGCAACAGACTGGGCACGGACATGGCAGAAAGCATCAGGAGACGGCAGCCGCTGCGCGGACCAGGTCGACAGGCCGCCGATTATGCCACAGGACCGGGCCCTACAGTTGTAGGGCCTCGTTGATCTCGGTCTGGTAGGCGGCTACGGTCCCGTCCAGCACCTCCGCCAGAGACACCGCCCGGCCCGCCGCGGCCGATTCGAGCAGGGCATAAATCACGGCCAGCGCCCGGGTGCCTTGCACGGCATCCACTTCAATACCGTGCCGACCCTGGATGGCGCCGGCAAATTCGGCGTACTCCACAGCCAACAGCTTGCGGTCCACGGCCGGGAACGCGAAGTCATAGGTGGCTAGGCGCGATCCGCCAAAGAGCGCAGCCGTAACGGGGTCCAGCGCAAAATCCGGCACCAGGTCGAGTACGGCCGGACCGGTCACCGGGGCCTGGCCGTCCATATGCACCACCAGAGTCTGACCTGTGCGGTCGTGCGGCAGATCCAGCGAGCCCTGGCTGCCATAGATGGCGCGCTGCCAATACCCTTGGCCCCACCCCGCGTGATCCTCGACAAACTGCGCCACGGCCCCGCTGGCAAAGACCACGGTGCCATACAGCGCGTCCTCCGCATCCGGTGCAAACGTCGCGGGCATCTGCGCCTGCCACCGCGCATAGGCCCCACCCGGATTGCCGAGCGGCCCTGTGTCCTGCGCCCCGCGCAGATTGATCCGCTCCGTTTCGTGCAGGCGCATCTGGCCATATGCCGAGACCGCCGGTCCCATGAAGAATTCCATGATGTCCCCGTAGTGCACCCCCATGTCGACCAGGATGCCACCCTGCCGCTTCACATGCCGCCAGGTGGTGATCAGCATATGGTTCTGCCCACTCACGGAATTCATGAGCATGAGGCGGGGGGTACCGATCACGCCTGCGTCCAGCAGGGCCCGGGCCAGGCGGTTGATCGGATCCCGCCGGTAGTTCTCCGCGACACTGACCACGCACGCACTGGCGGCCGCGGCTGCGCAAATGCGCTGGGCGGCGGCCACGGTCAGGCCTACCGGTTTCTCGGTCAGCACATGCAGCCCCGCGGCCACCGCATCTTCCACCAGGGTGTGGTGCAAGGCGGGCGGCGAAGTCAGGTCAATGGCCTGGACGCCCAACGCCGGCAGTTCGGACACCCGGGCCGCCACGGCCGGGGTCGTGCCCCACAGGTCCGCGGCTTCCTGTGCCAGGGACACGGCATTGGCTGTCACCGGATCACAGGCAGCCACCAGCTCCAGCTCCAGCAGGTCATGTTCCGCCAGCTCCTGCAGACCGCGCAGGTGCCGGTGGCCCATGCCGCCGCAGCCGACGATGGCCAGGCGAATTCTTTCGGCCATGATTCCTCCCTCCGTTCCGGGGCCATGCTGCGTCTCAGGCGATTTCCCCGATGGCGCGCAGCAGGGTCTCCTGCACCAGCAATTCGTGATCGTAGGACCGGTCCCGGGTCTTTTCCCCGCGGATGGCGGCCAGCAGGGACTCCAGTTCCCGCACGTACAGGGCATAGCGGGTCTGGGGGACCACCGGCACGATCGTGGCACCTTCCGGGAAGCCCTCCCGGGCCTCCGTCAGGGCCAGCCGGATCTGCGTGGCCGGTTCAAAGGGTTCCAGGATGATGGCGCTGCCTTCCGTGCCGTAGACCTCGAAGCGCCGGGCATTGGGCTTGGGCTCCATGGCCGCGATATCGATCAGGGCCATGGTATTCTCATATTCCAGCACGCCCAGCGTGTTGTCGCTGAACTGCGGCACCAGGCCCGTGTCGTTGCGGAAGAAGGACGTGATCTTGTGCGGCCGTCCCAGCAGCCACACCACCTGATCCAGCATGTGGCTGGCCAGATCATAGAAAATGCCACCCGGATGGACGCCGACCCGCTCCCGCTGTTCCCGGCTGATGGATGTGGACATGTGGGCCCGCAGTCCAAAAATGTGGCCCAACAGGCCCGAGTGCACCCACTCGGCGATCTGCCGAAAGCCGTTGTGGTATCGCAGCATATAGCCCATCTGCAGTTCCGTGCCTTGACTGCGGGCCTGGGCCACGGTTTTCTCCCACTGCCGCCAGTTCTGACCGGCCGGCTTGTCGTACCACACGTGCTTGCCGGCCTGCACCAGGGCTTCGGTCTGGTCCAGGCTCTCGACGTTGGCACCTTCGGAGGCCACCAGGACGATGGACGGGTCTTCCAGGATCTCGTCCATGGAGTCAAACCAGCGCTGCCCTGCGTACGGGGCGCGATCTGCACAGCGGGCCTGCTGGGCGGGATCTGGCTCAAAGACCCCGGCCACCGCGACCTGCGGATTCTCCTGCAAGGACTGCAGCTTGCCGGCGGCATGGCCGTGCTTGGTGCCGACCTGAGCGGCGCGAATGGCATTCATGAGATTGCACTCCCGAAAAACAGCGGTTGAACAGGACAGAGTGGGCTAGGGACCGACACCGGGGACAGAGTCCGCGTGCATGTTCTCGCCGCGCAGGCGCATGGCCCGAATGTCATAACGGCCCGGCCGTTCCGGCGCCAGGTGGCCTGTCTCCACCATGATGTCCAGGGGATTGACCCGGGTCTGCAGCGGCATCATGACGCGTTCGTGCATGCGGGCGGACTCGTAGATGCCATGCACCATCTGCAGGGCCTTGTAGCCATCCTCGCCAGTGCTGCGATACGGCTCCTGGCCTTCCACCCAGTCGGCCACGCCGTCGGCCTGGGCCGCGCCGCCTTCCACCCACTCGAAACGATCGCCGGTCTTCGCCACCTCGTAGAATTTGCCGTTCGGCGCATGGCGCTCCCAGACCCCCTTGGTTTCGGCATTGGACAGCTGCAGGTCCGACGTGGTCAGGTTGATGGCGCCTTCCGTGCCGTAGATGCAGGCTCCCTGGAAGATTATGGGCAGCACGTCGCTGAGGATCAGGGCCTGGGCCCCGCCCCGGAAGCTGAAGACCCCGACGGCGCGGTCTTCAATGCGGGTGTTGCGTTCGTACTGATCGGTCTTGCGCTCCACATTGCCCATGACCCATGCACATTCGTCCTCGTGCAGCAGGTAGCGGTACATGTCCATCTGGTGGGAGGCGAAATTGGGCAGTCCCGCCCCGGCGAAACTCTGAATGAGCCGCACATCGCCGATGCGGCCTTCCCGGATCATGGTGCGCGCCAGGGTGTAGGCAGGCAGGAAGCGCCGCTGGTGGCCAATGGCCAGCTTGACCCCGTTGCGCTGGCAGGCGATGAGCATTTGCTCGGCGTTGCCCACGGAGTCGGCCATGGGCTTTTCGCACAGGATAACCTTGGGCTGCCGCGCCGCGGCGGCGATGGTCCACTCCGCATGGCCCGCATGCCAGGTGCAGATGGAGACCACGTCCGGCCGCACCTCGTCCAGCATCTGGCGGGCATCCGTGAAATGGGCGGGCCGGATGCCGAACCGCTCGTTCTTCTCCGCCATCGCCGCGGGATGCAGATCGGCCAAGGCCACAATCTCGTACCGCTGCGTGTCCAGATAGCCGCGGATGTGCTGATCGGAGATGCCCCCGGCCCCAATCACGGCCGCCCTGATCTTGTCCGCCATGTCCGCTCCCTGATAGCCAATGTGGATTTTTCCCGAGTCCGGTTCAGATCACGGTATAGCCGCCGTCCACACAAATGACCTGGCCCGTCACCATGCGCGAGGCATTGGAGGCCAGGAAGACCACGGCCCCGGCAATTTCCTCCGGTTCCGCAATGCGGCCCATGGGGACTTTTTCCAGGTTCTTGGCGAAGTCCGGGCTGCTCTTGATGCTGGCTTCCAGGAGCGGGGTGCGCGTGAAGGTCGGGGCCACGGCATTGACTGTGATGTTGTGGGCTGCCCATTCCAGCGCCAGGGAGCGGGTGAACTGGCCCACTGCACCTTTGGCCGCGGCATAAATGGAGCGCAGCGGTCCGCCCACCACTCCCACCTGTGAACTGATGGTGATGATGCTGCCGACCGTGCCTCTTGCGATCATGGCCTCGGCACAGGCCGTGGACATGAAGTAGGCCCCCTTGAAGTTGATGTCCGCAATCTGGTCAAATTCCGCTTCGGTGTATTCCAGGGCCGGCTTGGGCACATTGTAGCCGGCATTGTTGACCAGGCTGTCCACCCGTCCGAACTGTTCCAGCGTCTGGGCGACAAAGCCCCGAATGCTCTCCACATGGGCCACATCGAGGTGGGCGGCCAAAGCCCTGCGCCCCAAGGCCCGGCACTGCTCTGCCGTCTCTTCGCATTCCGCCACGGTGCGGCTGCCCAAGGCCACGTCCGCACCGAACCGGGCGGCGGTCTCCGCAATGGACTTGCCAATGCCTTTGCCGGCGCCGGTCACAATCATCACCTTGTCGGTCAGTGTAAAACTTATGTCAACAGTCATGCTTTTCCTTGTCTGCGGGTACTATCCGTTTTCCGTCACCATCCTCTGCAGTCGCGCCCGCGGGCGCGGTGCACCGCCTGCCTCCACCCAGATCTGGTCGGCGTAGCGCCGGGCCTGGCGAATGCCCTCGGCCCCGTTCCCGCTGGCCTCTTCCACGCTGAGCCACCCGTGCCAGCCCGCCTGTATGGCAGTCTCCAGGATCTGCCGGTGTGGGCTGACTCCCTCTCCCAGACGCACGGGCCGAAAAGACCCCGGCTCCTGGATGTCGGCCAGGTGAATGGCTTCCGTCATGGCCAGACAGGTGTCCAGCAGCTCCACGGGATCATCGTGCAGCGCCAGGTTGTTGGCGGTATCAAACAACAGTTCCAGCGCGGGGGACCCCTGGACCACCGCCTGCACCACCCGCTTGTAGCGGTGCACGGGCTGGGTAAAGTCGTTCCAGGTCCAGACAGAGCCGCGCACGTGGTTTTCGTACAGTGGTCTGACGCCGCGGGCCCGGGCATAGGTCCCGGCGCGCTGCAGACCTGCCGTGCTCCAGGCCTGGCCTTCCGCCTCGGTCACGCCCGGGTAGGCCTGGCCGGCCGTCAGACGCACGTATTGGACTCCCAGACAGGACGCCGCATCCAGTTCCTGTTGCAACCGCCGCCAATGCGCATCCCGCTGGGCCGCCTCCGGATGGGTGAAGTCGGAATAGGTGACCAGCATGGGAACCTGCAGGGCACGGGCGGCGGCCTGGTCCCGGAGACCATGGAGATAGCCTTCCTCCAGCGAATCCAAATGCGCGACGCTGATGTCCGCCCCGTCGTATCCCGCCTCCCGGGCCAGGTCAAACCAGTCCACCAGAGACAGGGTGCCCGCCCTGAACTCCCCATACAGGGAGACAGGCAGACAGCTCAGGCTCATGCCAGGGCGTTTCATCGCGTCATTCCAGCAGCAGCAAGGGTGTTTCCAGGTAGGCCACGAGGGTCTGCAGAAAACGGGAGACCGTAGCCCCTTCCAAGGCGCGATGGTCGCAACCCAGGGTGAGGTCCATCATGGGTCGTATGGCAGGCTGGCCCTCTACGGGCACCACCTGTTCCTTGACCGCGCCGACCCCCAGAATGGCGGCCTCCGGCGGCTTGATGATCGGGCCCATCCGCTCCACACCGAACATGCCCAGATTGGTGAGGGAGAACGTGCCGCCTTCCATGTCCGCCAGGGCCAGTCGGTCCGCCTGCGCGGCGGCCACCAGCCGCTCCCGCTCCGCCGCGATCTGCGACACGGACCGCTGATCCGCCTGCCGGATCACCGGTACCAGCAGGCCGTCCGCCACCGCCACGGCCAGTCCGATGTTGACCTCCCGGTGGCGCAGAATGGTGCCGTTCTCCTGCCAGCTGGCATTGAGAGGAGGATGTGCGCGCAAAGACGCTGCCAGGACCTTGACCAGCAGATCCGTCACGGTGACCCGCTGGTCGTACTGCTCCAGACAGGCCCGGCGCCAAGCCTGCAGCTGCGTGGCATCGGCCGTACGGGACAGATAGAAGTGCGGTACAGTCTGCCAGCATTCGGTGAGCCGCTGGGCCATGACCTGCCATTTGGGGCTGGGCACAATGGTATCGGTGGCCGGAGCCGTGAGTACGGGCTGAGACTGCCGGGACATCCAGATTTCGAAGTCCGCGGCCAACACCGCCCCTTCGGGTCCGGATCCGGGTACCTCGGTCAGATCCACATCAGCCTCGCGCGCCAGCCGCCGGGCCTTGGGCGAAGCCAACAGGGGGGCCGGGGCCAGCGGGGACTGCCGGGTCAAATACGCTTCCACGTCCTGTCGGCCGATCCGGCCGCCCGGCGCGGGGATGTCCGCCAGGTCCAGCCCGTGAGAGGCTGCCAGTCGCCGCGCCACGGGACTGGCAGCCACCCGCGCATCCGGGGAGCGCGGTGCAGAGGGTGGGTCCGCGGGTTGTGCCGCTGCAGGCGCTGGCGCTTCCTGGGGCAGCGCCTCGCCTGCAGCCAGAACGTACGCCATGGCCTGCCCCACAGGCACTTCATCCCCTTCCGCGGCCAGCCAGGCCGACAGTGTGCCGTCTGCCGGGGCTTCCAATTCCACCGTGATCTTGTCCGTCGCGATCTCAATCACGGGATCGCCCTTGGATACGGAGTCGCCGGCAGTCCGCAGCCAGCGCACCAAAGTGCCTGTGTCCTGGTTCATGCCCAGCACCGGCATGATGATGTCGTGGGCCATGGCGAGGGTTCAGGCCTTGCCGCAGAGGTTCTTGGCCATCTCCACGATGCCGGCGGCATCCGGGATGGTCATCGCTTCCAGGGAAGGGGCAAAGGGCACCGGCACATCCATGGCCCCCATGCGCTTTACCGGCGCATCCAGGTAGTAGAAGGCGCCATCGGCGATGACCGAGGCGATTTCCCCGGTGATGCCGTATTGCTGACAGCCTTCGTCCACCACCAGGGCCCGACTGGTCTTGCGCGCACTGGCAATCAGCAGATCCGTATCCAGCGGGGAGGTGGTGCGGGGATCCACCACCTCCGCTGCAATGCCCAGATCGGCCAGGGTCTCGGCGGCGGACAGCGCCTCGTGCACCATACTGCTGGTGGCCACAATGGTAATGTCCTGCCCTTCCCGCTTGATGTCCCCTTGCCCCAGGGGAATGAGGTATTCCGTATCCGGCACCTCGCCGGACCACGCGTACATCATCTTGTCTTCAAAGAAAGCGACCGGGTTGTCGTCCCGAATGGCGCTCTTCAGCAGACCCTTGGCATCCCGCGGCGTGGAGGGCACCACCACCTTCACGCCGGGCACATGGCTGAGCCAGGCATGCAGCGACTGGGAATGCTGGGCGGCAGAAGCCCGGCCAGCCCCCAGGGTGGTGCGCAACACCATGGGCACCGTCAGCTTGCCGCCCGACATGTAATGGGTCTTGGCGGCCTGGTTGGTCATCTGATCCATGACCATGGTGGTGAAGTCCCCGAACATGATGTCCACGATAGGCCGCATGCCCGTGATGGCCGCGCCCACCCCGATGCCGGCGATGCCGGCCTCGGAGATGGGGGAGTCGATGACCCGCGCGGGGCCATGCGTCTCCTGCAGTCCCGTGAAAATCTTGAACACACTGCCGGCCGCGCCGATGTCTTCGCCGATCATGAACACCCGCGGATCCCGGGCCATCTCTTCATCGATGGCCTCGCGAATGGCTTCCCCGAAGGAGATGTTACGCATAGACATGCAGTCCCACCTCCGTGGCCTGTGGCGCCGCGGCGGCCAGCGCCTCCTGCGCGGCGGCCTCCACCGCGGCCTGCACCTGCCCTTCCAGTTGATCCACCACTTCGGGTGCGGTCTGTGTGTGCTCCGTCAGGCTCTGCTTCAAGTTCTGCAGGGGATCCCGATGCTGCTCCCAGGATTTCTCTTCCTCTCGGCTGCGGTAGGGTCGGTCCACATCCCCTACATGGTGTCCTCGGTACCGGTAGGTGGTGCATTGCAGAAATGTGGGTCCCGCCCCGGTGCGGGCGCGGTCCACTGCCGTCTGGGCCGCCTGCTGCACAGACAAGACGTTCTGGCCGTCCACTTCCTGGGCCGGGATGTCAAAGGCCCTGGCCCGGTCCAGAATCTCCCCCGCGATGGTCTGGTCGTTGGGGGTGTATTCCCCGTAATGATTGTTCTCGCAAACGTATATGACCGGCAGCCGCCACAGCTGCGCCATGTTCATGGACTCATACAACTGGCCCTGGCCCAGGGCCCCGTCACCAAAGAAGCCCACGGCCACCTGGTCGGTGCCGCGCAACTTGGCGGAAAGGCCCGCTCCCGCCACGATGGAAGTGCTGCCCCCCACTATGCCGTTGGCCCCCAGATTGCCCGTGTCCTGGTCCGCGATGTGCATGGAGCCACCCTTGCCGCGGCAGTAGCCGTCCAAACGACCCAGCAGCTCCGCGAACATGCGATACAGGTCGGCCCCCTTGGCCAGGCAGTGTCCATGCCCTCGATGGGTGCTGGTGATGTAGTCGTCGGGCCGCAGCACGCTGCAGACGCCGACGGCCACCGCCTCCTCGCCGATGTACAGGTGGGTGATCCCGGGCATGTGACCGCGGGTGTAGAGGTCGTCCGCCTTCTCCTCAAAGCAGCGGATGCGGAACATCCGCTCATACAAGTCCAGCCAGGCCTCCGCATCAGGCGCCGGGCTGCCGTTGGTCTCACTGGCCATGGTCCACTGTCTCTGCTCCCTATTCCTCTGAACCTCAGACCCGCACTTCAATGAAGCGCGGCCCCTTGCCTTGAATGGCGGACTGCATGTGGTCACACAGCTCTGCGCAGTCCCGGGCCAGGTTGGCTTCCACACCCAGACCCTCGGACAACTTCACCCAGTCCAGGTCTGGCCCTGACAGATCCAGCATGGAGGCGCTGTCCGGGCCCTGTGCATCGGGACAGAGCCGCTCCAGTTCTCCCTGCAGAATCTTGTAGACCCCGTTGTTGAACATCACGATCACCACGTCGCACTGTTCCCGGGCCATGGTCCACAGGGCCTGCAGGGTGTACATGGCAGAGCCGTCCGATTCCATGGCGAACACCTGTCGGTCGGGGCAGGCAATGGCGGCTCCCAGAGCCACGGGCAAGCCCTGCCCGATGGAACCACCCGTGATGTTAAGCCAGTCGTGCCGCGGCGCGCCGTGAGTCATGCCCATGGCCGCGCGCCCCGAGGTAATGGATTCGTCGGACACGATGGACTCGGCCGGCATCAGGGCGGACACCGCCGCCCACACCTTGTCTATGGTGATGGCCCCAGTGGGCCGGGGCGGCCTGTCGGACGGAGCCAGCGGCCCCGTGTCATCCGGGGCGGCGATTTCCTCGACCAGCATGGAGAGGGCCATCAGCACATCTTCATGGGCCTCGGCCAGCACGTGGAATTCGCAGTCGGGCGGAGCCGTGACGCTGGGGGTGTCGGGGTAGGCAAAAAATCCCACGGGTACCGTGGCGCCGGCCAGAATCATGTGCTTGGCTCCGGACAACAATTCCACGGCCTGGGGAATCACGTACGGGATGCGCTCCAGCAGGGGCCGACCCGCACCCCGTTCCATACGGCCATTGACGCGATCCCCAATCACCCGCACCCCCGTGGCATTGCCAATGCGCTGGGCATTGCAGATGCCTTCCTCCTGGAAGGCCGGTCCGCCGATCAGCAGCACGGTTTCCGGGCCGTGCCGCAGCAACCGGGCAATTTCGTTCACCCGCTCCGAGGGCACCGCGGCCGGATAGGGCCGCTCCACTTTGCCGACCGGCGGTCCGCCCGGATCCCAGGCGCAATCGGAGGGCAGGGCCAGTGTGGCCACCTGACCCGGCGGTTCCAAGGAAGCCCGGATCGCGGCCGCGGTGTCGGCCGGCAGTTGCTGGGCAGTGGGGGAAGAACGGTACCAGCCAGAGACCGCGCCGGCAATGGCTTCAATGTCGCAAGTCAGGGGCGCATCGTACTGCCGGTGATGGACGGCATGATCACCGACCACGTTCACAAGCGGCGTAAACGCCCGCCGGGCGTTGTGCAGGTTGGCCAGTCCGTTGCCCAGGCCGGGTCCCAGATGCAGCAGCGTGGCCGCCGGCCAGCCGCGCATGCGCCCGTACCCGTCGGCAGCTCCAGTGGCCACACCTTCGAAAAGACAGAGCACTCCCCGCATTTCCGGGATCTTGTCGAAAGCACCGACCGAGTAGATTTCGGATGTGCCGGGATTGGCGAAGCAGACGGTCACATCGTTGTTGACCAGAGTCTGCAACATGCTGTGGGCGCCGTTCACAGTCTGTCCTTTGGCTGAAACGGAGACAACGGGCAGTGACTAGCCGCGGTCAATGCCGGCAGCCTGGAAGGCATTATGCAATGTCTCGTAGGTCTGGGCTGCGGCCTGAATGGGATCATACCCCTTTCGCCTCTGCACCATGACACTGATCTCCGCCGAGATGTAGCCGTCATAGCCGTGCCGCTCCATGGCCTGGAGATAGGTCACGTAGTCGAACTCCCCTTCACCGGGAATCAGGAATTCAAAGTCCGGCACTGTGCCACGTTCATCCTTCACATGCGTGTGCACGGTGACGGGGGCCATGGCCGCAACCGAGGTTTCAATGTCAATACCCATCACGTTGAAGTGGGAAATGTCGAAGTTGACCTTCAGATGCGGGGTGTCAAAGTGCTCCAGCAAGCGCAGCACCTTGGGCGGCGTGTCCAGCATGTTGCCCACATGGGGTTCAATGGCGATGACCACCTCTCTTTCCGCGGCGTACTCGACCAGTTCGCCCAGGCGGTCAATCAACAGGGTACCCAATTCGTCCCAGGCATCCGGAGTGCCGCCCGCGGTGGTGTCTATGCAAGGCGGCTGTCCGTTTTGGGCCCACTCCACGGCCAGGTCCACAGTGCCCTTGAGACGACGCATGTGTTCCGCCGCCTGGTCCGGGTCGGTCGCCACCAGGGGCTGGTGCCCCGCCAGGGCCGGCAGCTCCAAGTTGTGCATCCTGAGCAGTTCGGGGATGTACTTGCGATAGCCGGCATCCAGATGGTCCAGATCCAGGGTGTAGCCCGGAATCACGGTCAACTCGACCCCGTCATACCCCATGCCCGCCAAACTGGAAATGATGGTGTCCACGGGCACATTGGGCATGCCCCACGAACTGAACCCAAGTTTCATTCCGTTACTTCCCCCTCTGTCGTTTCTGCAGCTGCGCCCATGACCCAGCCATGACCCAGCCGCAGTCCGGGACCAGCCCGGCCTAAGTCAGTTGACCAAGGCCAGAGGCTCTTCGCCTCGGGCCACGCGGTCTATGTTGGCAAAGATGAACTCTCCGCGGCGGGAAAAAGAGTCAAAAGTGACCCCCGCCGTGTGCGGTGTGAAGATGACGTTGTCCAGTCCCAGCAGCGGATGATCCAACGGCGGCGGCTCTTCCACCATGACATCCAGGGCCGCCGCCCGGATCTGGCCTTGCTGCAGAGCAGTGGCCAGAGCCGCTTCGTCTATGACTTCGCCCCGGCAGGTGTTGACAAGGAGAGCAGTGGATTTCATGCGGCGGAGGGAATCTGCATTGATCATTTGCCGCGTGTCCTCATTCAGGGGCACATGGATGGTGACGATGTCGGCCTCGGCCAGCAGCCGGTCCAAGGATACCCGTTCGGCCTGCAGGGCAGTCTGCACGGTGTCCGGCGGCGGAAACGCGTCATGGAAGATGATTTTCACGCCGAAGGGAGCCAGCAACTGGGCGACCCGCTGTCCGATCTTGCCCAGTCCCACAATGCCCACCGTCTTGCCTCCCAGAGTAAAAGTGGTCTGGGCGGAGTCAATGCCGCGCCATTGTCCGGCTTTGACGTAGCGGTCGAAATCCACGAAGCGGCGCTGATAGGCCAGCATAAACATCAGCGCGTGTTCCGCCACGTCCGGGGCGTTGGTGCCCCCGTTGTTGGCAACCGGCACCCCCAGGCTGCGGCACAGATTCACATTGACGCGGTCAAATCCGGCGCTGACCAACTGGACCAGTTTCAGGTGCTGGCCGGCCCGGATGGCGTCATCTCCCAAGGTACTGGGAAAAAGGATCAGGTACTCGTGCTTCGCGATCAGCCTCTGTATTTCTGCCGGATCTTCTCTAGGGCTGATCACCCGCACTGTATCTTCGGTGTGCTGGTGTTGGACAACCTGCTCCGAGAGACGGGATGTCAGAGAGGAGACAAAAAGAACTTTGCGCATCGAAAAAAGCGAAATCTTAATAGACGCTGTCAGGAATTATAGCGGGGGAAGGAAAGGGAAACCCGAAAGAGATCCTCGCTACCTAAGAAATTCCAGGTCTTCAATCGTGCTTTTTCCCTAGATACATCAAGAACAAACTGCACTCTTTAGCAATCAGTACAAGCAGTGATGTGATGTAGATTACAAGCCGGATTCACTTTAGCATAGAGCCTATACAGCCTTGAAACGTTATTTCTTCTTCATCCATCCATCCACCAAATTCAGAACGAAAAACATATTCCACCATGTCTTTTGGAAATTTGGCTTTTTTATAAACTGAGATCAATTTTACTGTTAAATCAAAGATATAGTGTTAATGTTCATATCAACTCCATAGGGACACTTCAACATGAAGGTTTTAGGCAAGAGAATTCCTCTTCCTGAGTGGGGTCGTCAATATGGCCTGCACCCTCAGGTGACGTGGCGAATGTATCGAGATGGGAGATTGCCATCTCATTTAGTGGTTGAGAAGATGGGGAATCGGCTCTATGTACAAGTCCCCGAGTCAGAGGCAAAACGTGCACGGACAGCAGCATACGCCCGTGTCTCCTCTAAAGTGCAGGCACCAGATCTTGTTAGGCAGGCAGACGTGATACAACGTTTCGCTGTTTCACAAGGAATTGTGATTGATGAACTGGTCTTGGAAATCACACCCGATCTACAAGGTAATCGGAGAAAACTCCTGCGCCTGTTGGCAGACGAAACAGTTGATCTTTTGTTGGTAGAGCATCAACATAGGCTGTCTTCTTTTGGTTTTGAAATGATAGAAGCATGTTTCCATGCAAGGGGAGGCCGGGTTTTAACTGTGGAAAAAGAGGAAGAGAAAGACAATATTTTACGCGATCTAACCAAAATTATAGCAATTTATTGTGCACGTTTATATGGTATTCAGTCCGCACATGAACGAGCAACAAGAGCTGTTAGGGCAGCTCGCAAGAACATTGAATAGCCGGTCCCTAATGTCAACAGGACATTAGGGTGTGTTTGCAAACCCAAGCAGCGGGGTCAAATCGATTCAAGCGAGCTAAAGCAGAGGCAGGAATGGGACATAAGGAATAAGGAGATCTGGCGAAAAAGCCATGGTAGCCCTTGCACCGATTGTCTGGCCTTGCTGCATTCTGCTCTGGTTACAGTTGGCAAATACACCCTAGCAGTAGACAGCTGAAGCCCGCGCCTGTCATGGCAAGAAACGCCATCGGGCTTGGGGACGCGACTGCTGCAAGGCGCATTTGGGGTATCTGAGGGCCACATTCAACATCCTAGCACCTCAAAACATGATAGTTGCGGCATATATACATAGCAGCATGAAGCAAACACTTTGGGAGGATGACCATGACCCTGCCCCGCTATCGTGTCACTCTGACCGCGGCCGAACGCGCAAAACTGGAGCGGCTGACTCACGCTGGGAATGAGCGCACTGGATCCGGGACATACCGCAATACCGCTACCTCATGGCCAAGCAGGTGACACTGGTGATAGACAATCTGAACACGCACGCCATGGCCTCCCTGTATGCCGTGTTTCCCCCGGCGGAGGCGCATGCCCTGGTCCAGTGCTTGGATCGCCGCATTCCCAATCCGGCAATCCTGCAAACTGAACTGGCCGTTTGGGTGTAGGTACGCTGGGCCCACCCCGAACCGGTCCACTGGCATTTCACGCGTGCGTCTGCACGCGTCTGTATCTCGCACTTTGTGAGGTACTAGGGCGTGTTGATTAATGGTCGCAGCATGATCCAGGTGGCCGCCACCTGCACCAAGGCCAGAACGGTGCGCTGCACCTGGGCGTAGCGCGTGGCCATGCCCCGAAACTGCTTGAGACGGTTGCAGAACCGTTCGATCTGTTCCCGCCACTCGTACTGCGGCAGGTCAGGGGGGATGGGCTGCTTGCGGTTTTTCGTGGCGGGAATCACGGCCTCCACCGCCTGTGCCGCCCGCGGGTCCCGGATGGCATCGCTGGCATAGGCCCGATCCATGACCGCTGCGGTCGGCGGACACCGGGTGCCGGCCTGCGGCCACAGGACTGCGACCCCCGCCCCGTCCGGCCGCGCGCCGCCGGTCAAGGCGAACCCGATGCCGGTCGGGTCATCCAGGCCGATGGCGTGCCGCTTGGTGGCGAAGCCCCCCCGGGAGCGCCCCAGGGCCTGGGCTTCCGGACCGCCCAGAGCTTTTCCGCGCCGGATCCGGGCTGGACCCGGCGCCCCAATTCGGCCCCGATGCCCGTGGGCTCCCACGGGCGAAACCGCTGGGATACCGTGTCCCATTGCCCGCAATCCGCGGGCCGGTCGCGCCAGAGCCTGCCGACGCGCACGGGGTACAGCACGGCTTCCCCGAACAGCCGGTCGCCTCAAATCGAGGGGCGTCCCCTGTGAGGGCGGATTTCGGCCCGCACAGCCTCCATCCGGGCCCACAGGGCATCGGTCCGGATCAGACGTGGCGCCATGGGGGGCTCCGTTGCGGGGACTTGGATCGCATGGCCTGCCCTGTTTCCACAAATTAATCAACACGCCCTAGTACCCCGGTACTTTCTTCCGTGCATTCGTATACACGGGAAAGGTCACAACGCAGCTTGGCAGAGGTACCGGATCTGAGTGTCATTCTTGGGTTCGCTATATCTTTACTACTCTCTATCCCCGCACATACGGGGCAAGCGATGCTGGAGCGGGCACTATTGACCAAGCTCTGGGTCTATCCCCGCGTATGCGGGGCAAACCCCAGGCCGTATCGTCCGCCAGCCGGTACTGGAGGTCTATCCCCGCGCATACGGGGCAAACGACGAACCCGTCGAATTCCTGCCGCCGGGAATGGGTCTATCCCCGCGCATACGGGGCAAACTCCTCCCACAGGGCCTCCACCCGGAACAGGGTAGGTCTATCCCCGCGCATACGGGGCAAACATGATAAGGCTCTGGTGGGCCTCCACCCACAGGGGTCTATCCCCGCGCATACGGGGCAAACCCAGGTCAAGCCGCCGTGCCCGCCCAAAGGCTCGGTCTATCCCCGCGCATACGGGGCAAACAACCGGCACAGGACGGCACAGGACGGCTCTTTGGGTCTATCCCCGCGCATACGGGGCAAACAAAGCGGCAATCAGTCCCTTGGCTTGCTGCTGTGGTCTATCCCCGCGCATACGGGGCAAACGTAGCGGATGGCGGCGGCATACGTTTTCTCGTAGGTCTATCCCCGCGCATACGGGGCAAACAACCTGGCCAGGCTGCGGTCCTGGCGGGCCGAGGGTCTATCCCCGCGCATACGGGGCAAACGCCGGAGGATCCGGTGACCCTGGTGTCGGTGCGGGTCTATCCCCGCGCATACGGGGCAAACCGGCCGCGACCGCCTTGACCTGCGCCTCGGTCGGGTCTATCCCCGCGCATACGGGGCAAACATTCTCGCAAGGATTCCCGTTGTTCTTCGGTCAGGTCTATCCCCGCGCATACGGGGCAAACCACAGAGGAGAGAGCCATCATGACCCTGCATTTGGTCTATCCCCGCGCATACGGGGCAAACCTTTGGTGGCCTTGGTATTCAGTTCCTTTGGCCAGGTCTATCCCCGCGCATACGGGGCAAACAACTGTCTGGCTCTGTGATGCACGCCACGATAGGGTCTATCCCCGCGCATACGGGGCAAACGCACCAGAATAACCGCAGCCAACTCCGAATGGAGGTCTATCCCCGCGCATACGGGGCAAACTGCGGGTGACGGTGGCTGACCAGGACGAGTCGGGGTCTATCCCCGCGCATACGGGGCAAACTGCACGTACTCGCCCGTACCAAGCACCAGCCAGGGTCTATCCCCGCGCATACGGGGCAAACATTTTCCACAGAGGTGACATCATGACTCTGCATGGTCTATCCCCGCGCATACGGGGCAAACGCCATCAGGGTGGCCGAGGTGCTGGGAATGAAAGGTCTATCCCCGCGCATACGGGGCAAACCACTAAGACCAAAAGCACTACCCGCTAAAGAAAGGTCTATCCCCGCGCATACGGGGCAAACCTCACTCGAGTGGATGCTAGGCGTATGCATGACGGTCTATCCCCGCGCATACGGGGCAAACAGCGAGAAGCGGGCCGTGGCGGCGGTCAGCTGGGGTCTATCCCCGCGCATACGGGGCAAACTGCCACGGAATCCATTGCCAACGCGGTGGAGGCGGTCTATCCCCGCGCATACGGGGCAAACGGTCTCGATCATATCTTCCATCCCCTGGTTCAGGGTCTATCCCCGCGCATACGGGGCAAACTATCTGGGGTCCCGGTCTCGGCCCGGGGGTCGGGGTCTATCCCCGCGCATACGGGGCAAACATCTGGCGCACCCCTTCGAGCATGTCCTGGAACGGTCTATCCCCGCGCATACGGGGCAAACCACATGGGTTAGGATGATCGGACATCGGGCTCAGGTCTATCCCCGCGCATACGGGGCAAACCCCGCCACGGCGAGGAGGACTGTCACGCTGAGAGGTCTATCCCCGCGCATACGGGGCAAACCTATGAGCGGGACCGCGCCGCACAGCAGGCTGAGGTCTATCCCCGCGCATACGGGGCAAACGTGGGGACTACCGTGCAGTGGTATTACGGCGTGGGTCTATCCCCGCGCATACGGGGCAAACAATGGCCTGCGTCGCGTGCGCCACAATATGCAGGGTCTATCCCCGCGCATACGGGGCAAACGCGGCCGATCTGGCCGGCACGGGGATCGGGCATGGTCTATCCCCGCGCATACGGGGCAAACCCCGCTCGCTCCGCTCCCGGGCGAAAAAAGGTAGGTCTATCCCCGCGCATACGGGGCAAACAGCGAAATCGGCGTGGAACTGGCGCACCACTCGGGTCTATCCCCGCGCATACGGGGCAAACGAGTACACCGTGGAGAGCTCGCTGGACGCCGGCGGTCTATCCCCGCGCATACGGGGCAAACGGATATCGACCAGGCCGGCCAGGTTTTCGCCGGGGTCTATCCCCGCGCATACGGGGCAAACCAATCGATTATCAATTATGTAAGGTAACACTGGGGTCTATCCCCGCGCATACGGGGCAAACCCAATGTGCTGCCCAGGTATTACGTGCATACTCGGTCTATCCCCGCGCATACGGGGCAAACACACAATGCAACCCGAAAATCCCACTGACCCTTGGTCTATCCCCGCGCATACGGGGCAAACCAGGTCTCGCATATCAGGCTCCCTGCTCCATGAGGTCTATCCCCGCGCATACGGGGCAAACCCGCGCGGATCCCGCAGCATGCGGCCCGTCCGGGGTCTATCCCCGCGCATACGGGGCAAACAGAGTACACCGTGGAGAGCTCGCTGGACGACAGGGTCTATCCCCGCGCATACGGGGCAAACCGTGCTACCATGGTGCCGTCTTTCCAACTCTTGGGTCTATCCCCGCGCATACGGGGCAAACGCCGTAGCCCCACTCCGGCACTTCGTGTCCAAGGGTCTATCCCCGCGCATACGGGGCAAACCAACAAGAGACCGGCGTTCGCAGCGCCGGTCTCGGTCTATCCCCGCGCATACGGGGCAAACGGCCCCGCAGCCTGCGGGGCGCTCCGGGGCCAAGGTCTATCCCCGCGCATACGGGGCAAACGGCGACTCAGATTGAGTCAGTCGGCGACTCAGAGGTCTATCCCCGCGCATACGGGGCAAACTCGTTCAAATATGGTTTTCGCCCGATCGAAAAAGGTCTATCCCCGCGCATACGGGGCAAACAGCGCCACGGCCAGGGCCGTGATCGGGTTGGCGGGTCTATCCCCGCGCATACGGGGCAAACCTTCCCGCGCCTTGCGATACGCCCCGTCCCGAAGGTCTATCCCCGCGCATACGGGGCAAACTTGTCCGAACATGATGTAGCGGCGGATATGTGCGGTCTATCCCCGCGCATACGGGGCAAACCCTCATTAAACTACGAAAGTATAGATCAAAATGGAGGGTCCCAATGCCTTGGAATGGGTTCTTGCTTTTGCAACACCAATATAAATATAACTGACGTTTCTGGCTACCGATGCTTTACCAGATACACGCCATCCGCATTGACAATTTTCTTTGGAGCATCCCCCAGAATGCGAATCTGTTGCCGTCCTTCAGCTTGAGGATCTCTCCATGTCATGACAATTGTGCAGTTCTCTGATTGATTGTAAAACCACTGGGACAGCACATTCCAAACTCTATCCCTGATTCCGCTGGTCATTGCGGGTGAAGTATAGACCCCTGGTGTTATCTCAAGCATGGTCGATGCGAGAAAACCCCGAAACCGCGCCGCAACATTTATAGTAACAATTACGGTCATGGTCCCCGACCATTCATGTTTGCTTCAACGGTGTGGACAGACTCGACAAGGGGAACATCCTCAAACAACAGTTTTATGTTGTCAATCATCTTGGAAATCACTTTCTTGGTACGAAGCAATTCCCCTGTATTGCGCCGCGTAAGCCTTTCTACGTCATAGCCTCCTCTTGCCTCAATCATCTTGGCGGACTTGAATGCAGCAGGCAACAATATCGTATGCCGATAAAGATCAGCGATATCAAGTGCAAATGCGTCGCTGCTGTACTCATGTATGAATCCAAGCTGCGGAATGGTACCGGTTGCCGTTACCGCGATGATCGCGGCAGAAGTTACAGCCACTGAAGCATGATTTATGGCTTGATTTGGGATGTCGGCACTCATGGGATTTCTTCTGTCATAACGTCTTCCATTCCAAGAAATCTTGTATCTGGATGCCAGGATTTCATAGGTTTTTTTCATCCTGGCTCCTTCCATCCCTCGTAAGACATTCAGGCTCTGGTGCGGAAATACCTCTCCTAAACGTAGAGCGTACATTTTTCTGGCTATTTCGATGCGTTCTTCAGGTCTTGCCCAAGCCTGCATCTGTTTGCGTGCGAGTTCTGAGGCATCGGAGTTCAATGGAGGAGCGGTATAGCACCGCACCCCATCTTCCCCCACAGCGATCAACCCGGTTCCATGACGAGCCATCACGCGGAGAGCATCATGACTTACAGTTGAACCGGGTCCTAGAAGAATCATGGACAAGGATTGAAATGGTATTCCATATTCACCCTCATCAAGGCTGGAGTCAGAAGCCTGGGGACTTTGTCGCTCAAACCGTAGCGAACCGTCTCGGACAGTAAGGGCTCCGCGGGATAACCACAGGAGTCCGTGACGGTCCGCATGGGGAATTCTTGCAGTCTCAAGACCCAGTCTTCCTTTAAGCATTGCTCTTCCCTAGTCCGAATCCAAATGCCATTTGCCTGAGGCACACTGTAAGCTGTTATTCAATTGTTAATCTGCACCTGACGTAAAACAAAATCAGGACAGGATATTGTCTAGACTGTCGGACTGGCTGGTCGCAAGAGCAGCATGCCATAGCCATAAGCGCGATGTCGTCCAATGCCTCGCGCCAAGAGACTGGCAAAGTCAGAAGAATCGGTAACAGTTAAGGTTCCCCGCATTATTGCATCGGGCCCTTCGACTGCACGGGCCCGCAATCCCCGTATTGCTCGAACTCTCTGGAACGACCTCAGCCTCGCCTCTTCAAGCAAAGCTCCTTCGCGACGCTGGAACTGTTGCGATAACCAGTCTCTGTATACCTCTTCTCGGCTAATTTCCGCTTGTTGGGCTGCCTGGACTTGGAATACATCTCTTTCTTTGCCCGCGTACCGACTGCCTCTCGCGTGGCGCACAACGGGACGCATCAACACTTCAAATCCAAGTCTTTTTCCACGATCCCATATCTCTGGCATGGGTTTGGTATTTATTGCCGATGTTTGCAGAATCTGAATCTGCAATGGATCTGCAAAGGTTGCAGCGGCTTCCCGTAACTCTGGGGCCTGGCTTTGACCATATCCGTATAGCACAGCGCGCAGACTACCTGCACCCTTGGCAGTAATCAGACGGAAGGGTTTCGGGGCAAGATCTCCAAAACTCTCCGTTAGAAGACAATGCATGGCGAAGCCTGCATCGAAAATGCCGCGACGTACCAGCTGTCGACTAACGGCCCAAATATGGAATCTCTTCATGTCAACTTCCGCTCTCACCATCTGTAGAGTGCGCGAAGAATGCGTATTCTCTTCAAGGCCCTTTGGGGAGGGTATCGGCACCATGTCGACTGCTATCCTTGGCCTCGGCCTCAACTTTGAATTCTGGAAATTCGTGTCTACTGCAGGTCCTCTCACACACTATGCGTGCTCCGCCGTGCAGTCCTGAAAACCAGTTTCGCTGGTCCGTCAATCTATATTCTCTGTTGGGTGTGTATCCTTCTACGCACTCACCCTGTGGCCAAAACAGCGCAACTTTTTCATCCATGTCCCCGCCAATTGGGGTATTCAGCAATGCTGCCAGGCATGTTTCGCCCTCTCTGTAACCTGCAAAGATTGGCTTGGCAGGGAGGCAGGACCGGCGACCGATGAAAAGGGGACGGGCGGGATGGATCAGGGCATGGCCGATTTCCGTAAGCTTGGGATCTTCTGTCTTCGGCTCAAGACGCATTGCGAGCGTGATGCACATATCAGCCCAATACTCCCTGTGCCGCAGATGAGGCGCACGGAAGGTATTGGCGCCTCCCGCTCGCCCTTCAGGCTGCCCAGCCGTTGTCCAGCCTTTCTCGTTGCCGGATAGCTGAGCAGTCTGGAAGTCCTGCAGAGGCGTAGCGCTCCACGGCTCACGATCTATGCGGGCTGCAAAGACAAGCCGATCCTGCAATTGTTGGTGCAACTCTTTTTCCATCCGACGCCAACCCAGAGCGTTGGCCAAGAGCCCTGTAATCATGGAGGCAGAAGGAAAACGGCGGATGAAGCCATAGTTGTCAACTGTCTCTCCACCAAAAGATATCAATGGAGATTCCATGTTCAATATCAAATGCTTCATGGGTTAAACCGCTTTGGCATCAACCACTACTGCAGCGGCCCAAGAAGCCAACTGCTCCAGTCCGCATACGTCAATATCAGCTAACTGATGTTCTCCAACCCACAGTGCGCGGCGTATTTCTCTCTTGCCGTACGCGCTGTCCAGTCTTGCGAGATGCTTCTCCAGTGCCTTTACAGCGTCGTCTGTCTGCGCTTTGACTATTGGCCGAAAAGCGCCGGCAAGGCTTCTGGGCTGACGTGAACCAACTTCCAGCAGCAAGAAGTCTGCAAAGGAATATGGTGCAGTTGAACCCAACTTGGCTCCAGGCGTCACAGTAGCTATCAGATGTGTCAGGTGTTGAACTACTTTGCCAGCCAGTTCTCTGTCATTGTTTTCCCATTCATCAGCCCTGCATCCTTCAAGATTGGAAACCAGCCCGGGAATGTCAACAACAACGTAGCCATAGAATATTCCAGAAGTCAACTCCATATCGCCTATGTGAGCAGCTCCTGCATCTTCTTCCTCACCTTGCAAGTCGTCTACCACCGAAAAATAGTCGCTTTCGCTTTCTTCAGGATGAACCGTGAAGGAATGAGCAACATGAATGGCAGCGTCTATATTGGCGGCCGGATCAGATGTCACCATCCTTCCAAACAGGGCACCCACCAACCCACCTGGCAATCGCGTCTTTTCCCGAAAGGTCTTGAAATTGTTGCGCTGACCACGAAAAAATGCCTGGGTGGCTTTTCGTGCTGCAGCGACATTGTCACAGTGCTCTCTGCAAATGGCGGCGGCTTGATCACGCAAGAATTCCACTTCAGGCAAGCCTAGCAAAAGCGGCTGACGACCGCTTTCAGTGGCTCCCTTGTCTCCATAAACGCCTTTTTGAAATTCTTCCTCAACAGCCGAAAGCACTTTCCGCTCAGCATCACTCCCACCTTCTGCACAAATGGGAGCTATCACGCGCCGCGAAATAATGTTTCGAGATCTGATTGCTTTTTTAGAGCCCGGAATGTTTTCAAGGGAAAACTCGTCCTGAGCCGTGCGCCAGTGCCGCTTGAGACACTGCGACGAAATCCGAGTCCGAACATGTCCACCGTATGCCATTCTTTTGGCCAGACCGCTATCGTCTCGGTTCAAGAGGGCAGCGGGATAGGAATGCAGGGAATGGATCTGCAAAAAACGAGGGATGATCATTGTTTAATCTCCTTGAGATTCAAAGCCTGTGTAAACTCTATTTTTCTTGCGTTTGCAGTTGTCTACTTGCATTGCGTTCTGCTGCATAGTAATTCCTGGCAACCGTTTGGCGCACTCTTTTAGAAGTGGACTCGTCGTATCCTTCACTCAAGATCCAACGTGCCATCTCCCTCCAATTAAAGACTTGGCCTGTGCTGGCCAACATGCGGAACATCCTTGCCATAAGAGTGCGCAGCATCGGCCCTCTGGCAGTCATGAGGCGATTGAAGCGCGAATCGCCATAGAAGGCGGTTGTCCTGTTCTGATCTCCCCCGTAAAACAAAGCCTTGCCGACAGACACACGTGCACTGTGGGCCAGACGATCTTCAGGGCTCTCTCCTCCCGTCCTTGTCATGAGTGCGATTCCATGTATTACAAGCCCCCATTTTTCTTCTACCTTCGGATTCGACAGGAGATCTTTCTGAGCCAACAAGCGCCATAAAACCGATGTGTTCAGGGCATCAGGGTCCATGCGGCGCAGGATTGCCAAATCCCCTCGCTCAAGATTGGCAATCTCATAGGCCAGATCGGCTGCCTTCCCTCCCCACGAAGTCGGTTTTTCTGCACTGGCGCTGGCCAGCACTTCATTTTCATTGCTCTGTTGCTCTTTCATCATGTTCATCTTCTGTATCCATGAAATACGCGGGCAGCCCCTTTGGACCGCGGATACGTCCTTGGAATAAACTCTCGGCAGAGGCTCGTGCACGGTAGCGTTGCATAGTGGAGCATGGCAATGCTTCTGTTGCTTGTTGCAGCAACTTTTGAGCCATATCCTTTACTTCAAGCATCCAGCTTTTCCTGACTTGCAATCTCTTTTCGGGACTATCTGCCTCCAATTCATCCTGCAAACGTTCAAAAAACCGGCTGTCGACGAAACTGTCAAGCCTGTTGACCCACAGTCTGGCACGGTCACGATGTTCACCGCTGATGCCCTCGGTTTTCCCTCCAGCAGCAAAGACTGAAATCGCATGGTGCAATATACGCTGGATCGTAGCGAGCTCTCCGATGCAGTCTGCAGCGATATCGCCAATCTCCCGACTGGGACGACCGAAAGATCTCGTGACTCTGCGCCGAAACGGTATTACACGTTCGTAATAACCCTCAGTTTTGCCCTGTCCCCGGACCAACGCTCTTGCCAAGAGCAACGTGCATGCTAAATTGCGTTCCGACTCACGGGGACGCAGGAGCGGAGGATGTTTCCAGTTGTTTGAAAAAAGATAGTCAGTAAGACGTCTATAGTGAAAGCCGCCAACTCCCAAAGTCAAGGACTTTGGACCTTTGCGGTCAATCGGGGTCCATGGATCTCCAATATTGCCATTCAGGCTTTTTGCATTGATCCTAGCTGCCTGAGACGTAGCTTTGATGCATGCAAGTCTTCTATCGGCATCCATGCCCATCCGGACACGCCTGCAGATTTCAATAAAAAAGGGATCCAATTTGGATAAGGGCAAGGCTTCCCCTTTAGTGCCATCCCAAGGAATACACCACAATAGGGACAAACCACCATCTGCCATATCGTACTCATTCAATATGGCAGAGCGTTGCTCCAGCAAAGCCAGAATGTCTCTTTTGAGATGCAGTCCAGGACGTTCACTGGGTGTAATGCTCAAAGAGGGTCGATTACCGAACCCTCCGTTCATGCGCGATATGCCAAAATTCCCACTGCCGGAAAAACCCTGCGCAGTCTGAAGTGTCACAAGCGCAAAAAGCCAGTCGTCAACGTCACCTCCAACGGCGGAAGAAGATTTCAGGTCGTGGTTCTTGGCAGTTACCAGCATGTCCAGTTCGTCTGGAGTTCTGCATTGCTTTTTGTAGTCGTCTCTTCCACTCTCAGAACTCGCAGGAGGTTGCATAAATGCAGGGCTGGCAATCTCGTTGATAACCAGATGCCAAGGACCATCGTCTGGGCAGTTTGGAGTAAGGTTTCCGATAAGGTTGCGCCAACTGTCGCTTCGAGTGGGTATGTCCGACTCGCCTGCCTTGACAAGTGCCAATGCGCCCAACTGGGCTAGGAAAGCATGCCAAGGATGCCGCTGGTGAGGACGCAGACTGGAAAACGCCAAGACTTTGTCCTTCATCATGAGTTCATACAATCCCGGCAGTGAAGACCGAACTACGACATCATCTGTTTTTATCCGTATGAGTTTGTCTTCAAGTAAATTCAACATCGGTTTCCGTCCGTGATAGCAGTCATGCAATTTCACTCTAGAGGGAGCCTCCAAGATTGCTTGGGATTATTGAGGACTCTCGTCTGGATTATGTTTTGTTGGGCCTCTCTCTCTTCAGTGTTATCAGCCTGTTGAAGGATAGCGGCAAACGTTGCTGAAAGGTAAAGGTCAAATTTGACACTAAAATCAACAAAAAACCCGATCCTAGTACAGATCCGATCTTGATGGTGCGCTATAGTAGTCAGCAGTTGTGAATTACGGGATCGCTGCTTTTTGATAAAGTCATTCATGCCACACTCTGTACACTGACTTGTATTTTTAGCTAAGACATTCATGGAGTATAGCACATAGTCGGCATCGGGGATAGTCCGGTCTTCGCTAAGGCAACATTGCCTGGATCGGAGAAGCCCCCGTAAACACGGGGAAACGGTTTGAGCAAACCGTGCATATGCATCGATGGGGATTATCCCGACTGCATTCTGTGCAATCCCCATCGATCATATTTAAATTGAGATTCTTGGATCCGAAATTCGAATCCGTCGCTGATTCGACTGGCCTTGACCGGCTCTTCGCAAACCAATCCTTTTGACATGTGTCCGGGAATCGAAACGCAGGCAATGTCTTTGTGTCCTCCAAAGGGACTAGGAGTTGGTTGCGCAAACATAACTTCAATGCCTTCATCTCCCAACCTTGTCCTAATGCTTGCCTCCAGGCCATCAAAGGCTATGTCATGGTTGTCCGTGCAAAAAGACATTTCTCGATCGATGATCCACTCTTTGGCACTCTGAATGGCACCGGCTTTCTCGCCCTCAATCTCGTTGGAATGCTCGCACCACTCCTCTCCCATTTTTTGGGCCACGGATCGAAGTACAGCAGGGTGTGTTGCCCCCTCAACTAACTCTCGGTTCATGTCGGGAATGCGCCAATGTACCTGCTCTCCTTTCTTGCCTGCAACAAGCCTTCTGGTCGCTTCCAGCACTCGCAGATCTTCATAGACGTATCCGTGAGGACCAAGTCCATTCAAGCTTTCGGTCAATAACGGCGTCAGGGTGTCAAGAGGAGGCAGCAGCACCATACATACAGGAGAAGAGAACTCCCTCGGGCGGTAGCGTTCATGTCTGTGCAATCTCCCAGTTCTTTGGAGCAGCACATCCACCGGACACAGGTCAGTAATCATGAAGTCGGCATCTATATCCAGTGATTGTTCGAGTGTCTGAGTTCCAACAATAATTCGTCCCCCCTGTGCCTGGTTTTTTCCAAACTGATCCTCGACCGCTTTATCAAGCAACTGGCGGTCGCTTCCTGCATACCGTCCGTGATGCAAAGCATGAACTCCATTACACACGAAAAGGAGATTTTTCGGCGTTGCAGCGTTGACGGATCCTTCAAGCCGGGACTCGATGCACTTTTGGGTTCGGACGGCGTGCCCTACTGTATTGCGGATGATCAAGACTTTCGCGCCTTTGCTGGCAGCCTTGACAGCGTATTCGGCTACCCGCTGAAAGTCTTCCATGGCCGCTATGGCCTGAATCTGCACAGATTTTGTCTTGTCCGTTGTCCCCGTGCCAACTATCGATTCACCATTGGCGGAAGGAGTTGAAATGGCAGGATATGGAGCATTTATGGCCTTATCCAACTGCATTTCCTCCCCACTGACGAAACGGCGACTGCAAAGCCAACGCTGACGCGCGACCGAGCCCAGAGTCGCCGACATCAGCAGAGCATAGCCGCCTGTTTCCAAATGGTTGTGTAGCAATGCTTCCAAAATTACACCCATATATGGATCCGAGGCATGCACCTCGTCTATGACAAGGAGACTGCGGCTAAGACATACAGACCGCAAATGAGCGTGTTTCACCTTAAGTGCAGCCATCATTGCTTGGTCAACAGTTCCGACGGCAATCTGGGCTGCTAGACATCGCTTGGTACTCTCCGCTGACCAGCGCCTTCTTTGAAATTCTGCATCAGGCTTGTCATCCCAGATAACCTCAAATCCAGGAAGAAAGGTCCCTTTGGCGTCACCAACTTGTAGATAGCCAGGCACTGCCAAGACCGGCTCAGGGATATAGCCTTCTGGAAACAGACATTCAGCAAATGTCCGTACGCGATTGAAGAGTTGACTGGCAGCAGCCCGGGTGGGGAGCGCAAAATAAATACCATCCACCAAACCTTTTTCATACAGTTTCGAGAAACGCAGCAATGCTGCTTCGGTCTTTCCCGATCCAGTTTCAGATTCGATGATGGTCAACTGATCGTCCACAGAAGCTGCCCAAACGCTTTTCTGCATTGGATTGGGCGGTGGTGAACCCTCAATGCCAAAAAGTTCTCCGAAGCCAGGCACACCGCGAAACGCCTTGCGTTGATGCTCTATATCAAGTCCAATTTCGACAATGGCCCGCCTTGCTCTGCGTCTCGCACATTCAAGATAGCCGATTTTCGGTTGGTCGCAGTAATCGAAAAATCGTTCGTCCGACCCGATCCAATCAGCCAAATTGCACAAACCCAGGAACATATGCTGAAAGGAAGGTTGGGAAGGCATTGGATACACTTCTTCAAACGAAAAAGCCTGGGGAAACCAAGAGCGTATCAATTGGCCAATTCTTCTGACACATTTGCGCGGATCCAATTGGCCCAATGGTTTCCATATTCTAGGATCTCGGTGTTTGATATCTAAATTGAGTGGAGAGCCATGGTGAGAAAGCGATGCTATTAGAAAATTGGATGCCGTTTCACCACCATCTTGGTCCCACCGACATATTTCATCCCAACCCAACTCATCCAAGAACCATCGGTAGGTAAATTCATCACGCCCACACAGGACAGGACCCAGTTCCTGGATGTGTCCTGCATATCGTGCACGCTGAAGGGATTTTTTGTCTGGGAAATCCTCCGGTTTCCATATCTGCGTTTGAAACCCCACATTTGCCTTGCCAACATCGTGGAGAGCCGCAAAAACCGATAGCCGGGCTTTGGTCACATCATCAATTGCTTTCAGTTTCCCTGCTTTTGCCAGTCGCGCCTTTATCATAGGCACACCCAAGAGAGCTTCAAAGCAGGCTGCCACATCGGCCAGATGGTGTTCCAACAGATGAATCCTGCTGTGCTCTTCTCTGTCAGCTTTGCCCCAGTGTCGCTCCGTATATACCTTTTGCTTGCCGTCAATCAGTTCCAACTTCGGTTCTCCTGTGAAATTTCTCTACTTGGCAACTCTCTTGACTGAAGTCCAATACAGCAGCAAATATACAATTATTTTGGGCATTTCAACCTGTTCACGGGTCTGTGCGGTGCCCCCTGACAACGCCTCGCGTCGTGCAGCGGCCCCTGTCCCACGGGACGGGAGGCCGCTACAGAGGACCCCATTATACATATATAGCAGAAAATACAACATAGAACGTATTTACATACTCAGGTGAGAGGCTACCCGGAGTCAGCAGAACAGAGAGGAGTGAGTCGGTGGAACGAGGAGACTTGACGGACCAGCAGAGGCATCCACGGAAGCCGGAGTAGCCGATACAGATACCATGGACCGGACAGCCTGACCAAGACTCTCGCTCAGTCCGCCACAGTCTCTTGGGGGTACGGCACCCTGGCGGGACCTGCTGGAGAGATACGGCTTTGAGCGTACGGTGCCCGCCGGTGTTGCGGAGACCGCCCCGCGGGTGGCACGGGAGGGAGTGGACACGATCGCCTAGGAAACCCGTACGGCCGACGCTCAACAAAATGCATGGCAGCCCTGGCAAAAGAAGACCTAGGGCCTGACCTCAGAACTGGACGGATATTGGCGGGTGGCCCCTGGAAAAAGTCTTAGCTCCCTGTCCGCGCCCGCCCATTCGTATACCTGCGGCAGTCACCGACACCAGCACTGACCGAAACACTGCGCTTTCGGGAGGAGTCCCGAGGCGCCAACTTGTGGCTTGTTGTACCCGACGACGCAGGAGTGTTCCACAGCGCCAGGTCCCGTGCAGGGCATACACTGTGTGCATCCCGTGCAGGCCTATCTCGATCTGCAGGCTCACCCCGAACGAGCGCGCGAGGCGGCCGAGGCGCTTCGTAGCAGGCTTCTGACCTAGGACAGCCATGACCGATAAGCCAACGATATGGATAGGATACCGGGATGAGGATTGTTGTTGACGGCCATGACCAATACCTGCCAGCACCGATTCATCGAGACGTTGGGCGGCACGGGTCTGTCGAAAGCAGAGTGCATGGCAAAGATCAACCCAACATTCCATACAGGTGATACATGCCTGTGAGCAACAGCGACAGCAATGCACCTACCAAGGTGAAGGTGCCAAAGAATATACCTACCATCCGCCAGGTAAGCGAATTTCGAAGCTCGCTCATTTCGAGGCTGATCTCGCCCCGGAGCTCGCTCATCTCGTGGCGCAACTCGGTGATGTCGCCTTTCGTGGCATAGTCCTGCAGCAACTCGGTGATGTCGTCCTTCGTGGCATAGTTCCGCAGCAACTCGGTGATGTCGTCCTTCGTGGCATAGTTCCGCAGCAACTCGGTGATGTCGTCCTTCGTGGCATAGTTCCGCAGCAACTCGGTGATGTCGTCCTTCGTGGCATAGTTCCGCAGCAACTCGACGATATCATCCTGTGTGGCGTAGCTTGGCGTTTGTGCAACGGTATCCATATCCATTGATATCCATTACCTGTTCCGTGGGTCGTGACCGAGAGGATCAGGGGGGCATTCCTGCCACCATTCTCATCCATAACACGGATATCCAGACAGACAATCTCCGGCGGGAATTCCCACCAACCGCCCGATTCTAGCATTGTGTATGCGGCCTGTCCGGCATCCACCCAAATCAATCGCAATGTCGCGGATTGAGGCAGGGTCACTGCGATTATTTTCCTGTAGACAGTCGGGATTTCACCCTGGTTGGCCTCTGTCCCACTCTCCGGGAAGCATCATCAATCCCCATAAACAAACCGTTGTGGACACAACAGTTTAGCCCGGAATCAAATCCGGACTTTGCAATTGTCCTCTCCGAGAGATTGCGGTACTTTGCCAAAAGTTTCGGTAGTGTTAGGATTCTGTCACCCCGTTGCCTTGCAGGCAATTGTCTAATTGAAACTGCATCCGACCCTTTCCGGGCTTGGGGTATTCCGTAGTTTCCGGCCGGTTGGCCGCGCGGAAGTCTGTCTGTATCTTGCATCATTCACAAGGAGATTCTGCATGGATATGTTGACTCGTCGTGATTTTCTGAGGGTCTCGGGCGTATCGGCCACACTGGTCCTCGCGGCGTGCGCGACCGCGCCTGTTGCGGCACCAGCCGCATCAACCGAAGCAGAACCGGCTGCCGAAAGGGTAGAAATCGAGTTCATGAACTGGTGGGGTTCCCACCGGGAAGCACTCATGGACGAAGTGATTGCCAACTTTCATGATATGAACTCCTCCGTCCAGGTCAACAATTCGGTCCAGCCCTGGGACGGCCGCGCCGAACGCGCGGCCACGGCTGTGGCCAGCAACAATCCGCCAGCCCTGATCATGACCCAGCGGGTGGAGACGTATCAGTTTGCTCACGAGAATCTGATCATTCCCATTGACGACTATGTCCAGGCCTCGGGTATTGACCCCGACGCCCTCTTCTATTCCGGTGAAATCAACAACCAGCGGTGGCAGGGACAGCTGTATTCCTTCCCGTTGCCGACTGGTGGCGGCAATACGGGCCAGTATTTCTACAACAAGACCGTCCTGGCCGAAGCGGGGCTTGATCCGGAAACGCCCGTCGCGACCTGGCAGGAATTGACGGCCGCGTCCAGGGCGATCACGCAGAAAGACGACATCGGCGTTACTGTGATGGGCGCCGCTCTCGGGAGCGGCCCGGTCGGTTTTGGCCGATGGCTGTATACCAATGCGGGCCAATTTGTTTCCGACGATGCGCGCACCATCCAGTTCCACGAGGAGGCAGGCGTCCAGACGCTGGAGTGGATGGTGGATTTCACGAATGAAGTGAACGGGGGCATCGACAACACCAACGAATTCCTGGCGGGTACCTCGGACACCTCCGCGGATCATCCCTATTACAACGAGAAGCTGGGCTTCATGTTCACGGGCGTGTGGCAATTCGGTCATCTGCAAGCCACGGATCCCGACATGTGGGCGGACACTTCGACCTGGGGCGTAGGCCAGATGCCGTACAACGGCAACAATCCCGATGCCAATCATGCCGGCGTTGCCGGCCTTTCCGGGTCCTGGGGATATGTGATCCCATCCTCCACCCCACAGGATCAGGCGGATGCTGCATACCAGTACCTTGAGTTCTTCGGCACACACGAGGCCGGAGGCTGTCTGTTCCTTTTCAACCAGGGGCGTCCTTCACCGGTGGCCCAATGCAACGAGAATCCGGCCTACTACGATTCCAACCCCTATTGGGACGTGGTGCTGAAGTCTCTGGCCTCGGATGTGAGCGTGGCCGTGACACCCGTGCAGGCGCGCATCAACGATGTGGTCTCCACGGTCGTGGAAGAGGCGTACTTCGGTGTCGCTTCGCCGGCCGATGCCCTGGCCAAGGGTGCAGAGGAATCGCAGCGCATCCTGGACGAATTCTGGGCCGGATAATCGGACGAACTTCTTTTTCACATACCGCGGCACCGCGGAATTGATTGAGCGCAGGCAGGGAGCGGCTGGGCCATGGTCCAACCGCTCCCTGCCTGCCATCCCGTCATGCTTGTTTCCATGCAGGGATTCCTGCACCGACATCGCACCAAATGGGTAGGCTTCGCGTTCATTTTGCCCTGGATTATCTCGGCCCTCTGGTTCGATCTGATCCCCTTCGTGGTGAACCTGGTGCTTTCCTTTACGGACTACAGTGTCTCCACCAGGGTGCCCGACTGGGTCGGTCCCAAGAATTTCGACGAGATTTTCACACTGGATCCCCTTTTTCAGAAGAGTCTGGGCAATACGGTCTACTATCTGGCCCTGAGCGTGCCGGTGCGGTTGGTGGTGGCCCTCGCCATTGCCATCCTGTTGAATCTGCGCATCCGGGCCCTGGGCACGTTCCGCACCATTTTCTATGTCCCGTCCGTGGTGCCGCTGGTGGCGGTGTCCATCATCTTCTTCGGGATGTTCAACGCCCGATACGGCATTTTCAACCAGGTACTGATCCTGCTGGATCTGCCGCCCGTGCGCTGGCTGACCCGTCCGGAATGGGTCAAGCCGGCCATGGTCATCATGAGTACCTGGGGTTTCGGCGCGCAGATGGTCATCTTCCTGGCCGGACTGCAGGGCATTCCCTCGGAGCTCTACGAAGCGGCCGAAATGGACGGGGGCAACTACTGGCAGAAGCTGTTCCGGATCACCATTCCCATGTTGACGCCGGTCATCTTCTTCAACCTGATCATCGGCATCATCGGCGGGTTCCAGGTCTTCGCGTCGGCCTATGTCCTGCTGGGGCCCGGTGGTGGCGCCCTCAATGCCGGTCTTTTCTATGTTATCCACATCTACAACAACGCATTCAGCTATTTCCGGCTGGGCTACGCCGCGGCATTGTCGGTGGTCCTGTTCCTGATCATTCTGTTCTTTACCATCATCATGGTCAGGACTTCGGATCGCTGGGTCTACTACGGGGACACATAACGCCAAACGGAAGTCAAAACTGTGGTCGAAGGCATCGTATCTCGCATCTCCAAATGGGTGTTTGTGTACCCGCTGCTGGCGGCCGCGTCGGTCGTCATGATCTTTCCCCTGATCTGGACCTTCTCAACCTCCCTCAAGACCGCCCAGACCGTAACCCTGCGGGAAGTGCAGCTGATTCCCGACCCGATCCAGTGGTCCAACTACATCACCATCTTCGAGGAAGCGCCGCTGCTGCGCTACACGCAGAACACCCTCTACATGGTGGTCGCCTCGGTCGTCGGCGGGGTGGTGATCTGTGCCCTGGCCGGGTACGCCTTTGCCCGCATTGAGTTTCCGGCCCGCGAGACCGTCTTCTACATCCTGTTGAGCACCATGATGCTCCCGCATGTGGTGCAGATCATTCCCCTGTTCGTGATCTTCGACCGCCTGGGCATGGTCGGCACGTTCTGGCCCTTGATCATCCCGCGTCTGCTGGGCCACAACGCGTTCTACATCTTCCTGATGCGCCAGTTCTTCCGCGGCATTCCCCTGGAACTCAGCGATGCGGCCCGCATGGACGGCTGTACCGAGCTGGGGATCTGGGCCCGAATCGTGATGCCCAATTCCAAGCCGGTACTGGCGGCCGTGGCCATCTTTTCCATTCAGTTTGCCTGGAACGATTTCCTGTCGCCCCTCATCTACCTGGGTCCCAAGCAGGAACTGTGGACCCTGGCGTTGGGACTGAACGCCCAGAAGGGCTTTGAAGGCGAGATTACCTCATTGCACAAGATGATGGTGATTTCCATCTACATGATCATTCCCATGCTGCTGGTGTTCGCTTTCGGGCAAAAGTACATGATCGAGGGCGTGACGTTTTCCGGCATGAAAGGGTAACGGCACAAGCCGCCCGCTGCAACCAAGGAGCCAGGATTATTCCGCATGTTAGGTGAGATGATTGTCCCGCAGGAGGACATAGAGTTTTTTGACCGGAACGGCTACCTGATCGTGCGCCAGGCCCTGAGCGCAGACCAGGTCACAGCCCTGGTAGAGGCCGGCGACCGGCTGATGGCGTCGGATGATCAGCTGCACCGGCAGGCCCTGTCCAGTGGCCGCTACGACAGCTTCCGTAATGTAGTAACCAAACATCAGGTGTTCCGCGATCTGATCGACCATCCGGTCATACTACCCACGGTGGTGCAGTTGCTGGGATCCGATCTGCATCTGGTGACATCCCACCTGATCTACAAGGGCGCGGATCCGGAAGGCACCCCGCACACCTTCCGGGAACCCGGCTGGCACCGCGACTACTTCCAGGCCATGAACGACATGGGCCATCGGCGCATCCAGCGCTTCCTGGTCAAGTGCGCCTACTACCTGACCGATCTGAGCGCCCCGCGCTCGGGGGTGACCATGGTGGTGCCCGGCAGCAATCATTTGACCGCGGCGATCGAGATCCCGGCCGGACAGGCCGATCCCGAGGGTGCCCTGGAGCCCGCCCTGCAGCCGGGCGACTGCCTGATCTTTGAAAACCGGACCTATCACGCCGGGGCGGCCAACCTGATTTCCCGGACGCGCAAGGCCCTCATGATGGGCTACGGCTATCGCTGGATCAAACCCATGGACTATCGCGTACAGGCGGCAGATTTGCTGGCTCAGATGAGTCCGTTGCAGCAGTTCATGTGCGGAGAACAGTTTGTGAAGCGGGACACTTTCGATTTCAGGGGCGGAGACAATCCTATTGACGACTGGTGCAAGCAGCACGATCTGCCCACCGTCAGACATTGAACGCGCAGAAGACGAAGGCAGTGCTGTGCCTGACGGTACGTCAAGCCCAGGTCCATGGAGTAGGATCTGTCCCTCCGGTCTCCAGGACCTCGATAGACCTGCCCCTGGTTGGGCCGATCTGTATCCTGTGTGCCTCGTGCTGTCGTGTGCACACTGTGGCTAGCAGCAACACAGGCACGTGGCATCGCTGCCCGGGTAGTTGGGGACAGGCACCCAGCTACACAAAACAAAGAATTTTCATGCTTCGATTCAGATTGGCGACGTAGGATAAGGTGTTTCCACAGCAGCTTCACCCAGCCAGTCCCGATATCTTTCCGCCAGGGCAAATGGGGCGGTAACCGTCCGTAGGCAGGTCTGAGGCCAGACGGCCAGAAGTTGCCTGTACAATGCAGGGGGCCCTTGGATGGAGGACCGTACCGCACCTCGATCCATTCTGATTGGGTACTGGATTACTGTTGTCCTTACTCCAGTCCAGGTCACTGTGAACCATATGTTCTGCCATGCCGGCATCGCCATCTAACATCCGGATGCTGGGCAACCACCAGCGCCGGGACAAGGTGCACAACGCATCGACGCCACACAGGGATCCAACCGCCAGGCAGCAAGAACTGCATGCTGTCGGCAGAGGATATTGGGCACATCGGCGATGTCTTCCTTAAGCTGCCGGGTAGGGAAGCAGGTGGTGAGGAATACCCAGCTCCTTGACGAGGACGCGGAGATCAAGCCGGTGTCCACCGGCGGTGGGGTTAGACCTCTCCTAGCATGTTGAACATGGGTGTCGCCACCAAGAAACGTCACGAATCTTTTGCAGTTTGTCCAGCAACCGTTGAAGTATGCGCCCTTCGATGGTGTTGGCGACAGCGAAGCTGGATGAGACAGTCGTACCGCTGACCCTAACAGTATAATTACTCCTATGATGCAGCGTTCTCTCTAGGCAAGTATTCATTGATCGTCTCAGCCAGAAGCCAGCGTCTGGTTCCTGCGATATAGCTCATGCATGCTTATGCCCAAATAATATACATATATCATTTGTAAATCTACAACAGTCGAAAGCACGAGGGTATATAAGGAACGCCAGATCCTCAGGCGAGGACCGCTGGTGTCTGTGAACTTCGAAAAGAGTGATGACGACTCCTAATCCTCACGCGCCGCCCGAAGTCGGCGTATCTCTCGACTCGCCCCGTCGTGCTCGCTGGGCCGGGGCCAGCATGCTAATAGCCATCATTTTGGGGTCTGTATCAGGCATACTTGTCGCATTGGAGCAAGTTGTCCCCTTCATGCTGGGTGTGGTGGGGATGCTGATCTTGGCTGTCTACGGCCTAATACGCATGCAGAATAAATTCTGGGCTGTATTGGGCATCTTGGCCGCAATTGGTAGTTTCTTCTTCTGGACAGTAATAAGTGTAAGTGTATTGTCATTGTCTGGTCCAATCTCAAGTGGAGCCTCGAACAGGCCTACTCCTGCTCCTGATATGTTGCTGCAGGAGATTGGACCGGAAGACCGCATCCGATTTGGCGAGGGTATCTACCGCGTAGGGACTGAAATCCGTCCTGGCCTCTATCGCAACGTGGCACCGGAAGCCGGGTTTTTCGATGGATTATTGGGATGCAATTGGGAACGACTCTCGGGATTTTCGGGTACAGAGCAGGAGGTTATTGCCTCGAACCGGGTGTTCTTGACACCGCCACCACCCTTCGACATGGTACGTATCCTACCTACGGATAAAGGCTTCAAGTCGGAAGATTGCGGTCAGTGGGTGGAAGTGCGAGATAGCGATCAGTTGGCCCCTTCGCGTACGACCTTCGCAGATGGTGTCTTTCGCATTGTACTTGATATTGAGCCTGGTATTTATGCAGCAGACAACCCCGAGGATAGATGCAAATACGGTTTTATCCATTCCTTTGACGCAGGGGGACTGCGAACCTATGAGGCCGGTATAGAAGGTCGTATATTGCTGGATGTTCCGGCAGACATTGCAGCTATAGCGGTTCAGGATTGCGGTACCTGGACCCGTATGGAATAAACCCCACTCAGCTACACTATCAAGCCGCGCAGAACCTCCTCAACGCTAGCTGAATCCTTGCGTCCCGCACATCCATAACAATGCAACTTGGCACGCAACGACAAATTACGGCATGTGTGATTTGCTTGCGTCCTCCGTTTGCCTCCTTGGCCCTTGCTATTTGTTGCCGGGTGAGTGTGACTAAGGTCAGGTTACACTTCACTCGGCTGCTACCCTTACGGTCATTGGTTTTACCATTGCCTCTGGACAACATTCGCCGCAACCGCCCCGGTTCGCTACTTTCCTGGCTACTTACTAATGAAGTATGACGGGGTGAGCTTGTGCTGTTCCCGTACTATTTATTCCCGCATAATGGTTGCCAGTGTAACCACACAGTATCGCCATGCTCCGTTCCCGCCAGCGCGTCGGCAAAACGGACATCCATCGTCACCCGGATAGCACCGATGCGGTGCGCCAGAACCACATAAACACATATACCGGGTGCTGAAGCACCAGAGGCAAGAGGACGCGTCGGGACAGATACTTTCATCACCTGTCCACCTCACTGCCATCTCCGAAACAGCGACTGCCAACACCCCGATCCGGCTTCGGTCCACCTCCCCTAAGCTGGCCTTGCACCATAGTGCTTTGCTCACTTTCGACGCCATAAGCCTGGGAATGAACAGCTAGTGACGCCCATCCAACAACTTGACAGCAACACTGGCGTCCGTCGCCGCCGAAAGTAGCCGATGCAGTAAAATTCCATATCGCGCTCGGCCCGGGCGCACAGCTCGAAATGTCTTCAGCATACTCTTCGGGAGCAGGCACCTCTTGAGGTGAGTGGCCTGCATCAGCTCGGGTCCTTGCCCGTCAGTGTTCTTTTCTGGTCCAATTGCGGAGTAATGCATATGTGGTGGCAACGTTTTACCGTTCCAGGCCCGACCTTGCTGGTTTTGGCCGCCTTCCTTCTGGCCGCGTGCAGCGGAGCCGCCGAATCCCCGGCCGCCCCGGAGCCCGCCAGGGAAGAAGCCGAGGAAGTAGTAGAAATCGAAGCCGTGGAGGAAGTGGAGGCCGAGCTGTCCGGCGAAATCGTCATCAGCATCGCCTCCAACGACGTGCAGACGTATCAGGCGCTGGCCGACGCCTACATGGCCATGCACCCCGGCGTAGCCGTACTGGTGGAACTCAAGGCCCCCGAGGTGGATGCCTATCTGCAGTGGATTCGCACCCAGTTCACCTCCGCAGAGCCGCGGGTGTCCCTGGTGGAAAGCCCACACCTGCGCGAATTCGCCCAAGAAGGACGGCTGGTGGACTGGGCCCCCTACCTCAACCAGATCAATCCGTACACCGGGAATCCCTGGGAAGACAGTTTTGAGGAATGGGGCCTGAATCTGGTGCGCGATCCCAGCACCGGTGAGATGTACATGATGCCCTACATGTCGGTGCAGACTTTCTGGGTCTACAACAGGGACATTTTCGCGGAAGCCGGTATCACGGACGTGCCTCCCCAACCCACTTGGGATCAGCTGGTGGAGTACAGTGAAAAGGTCAAGGCCGCCGGCTATATCCCCATTGCCATGGAAGGCACCACAGAGCAGATCTGGGGGGGCGGCCGCATGCCGTGGCTGATGCGTTCAGCCATGGATCAGTATCACCGAGACGATCTGCAGCTCATCCGCTGTCAGGAAGGCGACTGGTGCCACCGGGAAGGCATTGACGATACCTGGAGCTACGATCCAACGGATGTCCGCAACGATGATCCGGACCGGGTCTCCGTCAACATTGTGCGCCACCTGCTGGCACTGCGCAACGAGGAAATCTCCTTCGACCATGCCTGCACCGTGGAGATGATGGAAGAGATCGGACGGGTTTTCAAGACTGAAAACGGCTTCGTGCCGGAAGGCTGGGCCGGCATGACCGATGCCTATCCGCTTTTCCTCACGCAGCAAGCGGCCATGCGCATGGTGCATGGCGGTTTCTTCACCAGTTTCCCCAAGGATATCCGGTCTTTGGCCCAAGGAGAATACGCCGGCTCCGGTGAGGTGGACGAGAATACCGCGGCTGCGGCCGTGGAATTCGACTACGGTCGTTTTGCCTTTCCCTCGCTTGAAGGGCCCTGTGTCCAGGGCACGGCCAGAGCCAACGAACTGACACAGGGCTATTTGGCTCTGCCCAAGAAAAATCGCCTCCAGAACGACCTGGAAGTGGATTTCGCCATGTTCTGGACCAGCCCCGAGGGGATGCAGATTTTCCTGGAAAACAAGCTGGATCCCGAAAATCTGACCGGTGGCATCGCCGGGCCGCCTCTGATCAAGGACGTGGCCCTGCCCGAACCCTGGCAGGATGTTTTCGCCAACAGCGTTTTTATTGGGAATTATGAAAAGCCCGGCGCGCCCGGCGATGCCGTGGCCCGCGGCTTCTTCAAGCACGAGGAGTCCAAGCGCATCTGGTCCATCATGGTGCAGGAATTCTTTGCCGGCGAGCGGACCGCCGAGGAGTTTGCCGCCGATTACCAGCAGCTGCTCTTCGACACCTTTGACAGCCTGCTGGAATATCTGAACCTGACAGAAGAGGATCTGGAGGCACCCGAAAAACGGCCTCCTGGCTACGTGGCAGCCGGCCCCTATTGATCGCCGTCGTGGCCCGCACGCAGGCTGCGTGCGGGCCACGACCTCCTGTCCAAGGGGATCGAGCCCGCGTGGGGACCGCGCCCCCCTTTTGCTTTGCCGTTTCCAGATCCCCGGTCCCGTGACTCTGTTGCTTCCCCGGCTGCTGCTACCGTGCTGGCTTTGTCTTTGCGCAGGGCTGCTGTGGGTCCAGCCGGTCTGGGCCCAGTCCGGCACCCTCTGGACACGGCAGCTGGACAGTCAGATTGCCGTGGCGGCCGTCTCCCCCGACGGCCAGCGCGTGGCTCTGGGCACGCGGGACAATCAGGTGGGGATCTACGATGCCGCCGGCACCGAAATCTGGACTTTCGGCGCCGAGAACAGCATCACCGGCCTAGCCTGGAGCGCGGACGGCTCCTTGCTGGCCATCGCGTCGGAAGATCGACGGGTCTATGTGCGCAGCGGGACAGACGGGGCAGCCCGCTGGGAGTTCAAGACCTCCCGCACGGTCAATGACGTCGCCCTGGCCCGGGACGGTTCCCTGGTGGCCCTGACCACGGACGACCAGCAGATTTTCGTTCTGGATGCAGCCGGCCAGCTGCTGTGGAACGTAGACAAGGGTCTCGGCGTGGAAGCCGTGGACATCTACGGAACCGGCGAGAACGCCCGTGTGGTGGTCGGATCCGATGACGGCCGCATCTCCATTTTCGCGCGCAGCGGTCAGGAACTGCTGGCTGCGCGGCTGGATTTCGACGTCAAGGCTGTGGCCACCTCCCGCTCCGGGGGCCGCATTCTGGCCGGCATGAGCGACGGCTCCATTTCCCTGCTGAACGGGGCCAACGGCAGCGTGATCTGGACCGCCATGGGCGACAGCGACATCGTGGATGTCACCATGGCCGCGGATGCCTCCTTCCTGCTGGCGGTCTCGGACCGGGGCACCCTCTACTTTCTGGACGGCGCGGGCCACGTCACGCAGAAACTGCAGCTGGATTCCCCGGCCCAGAGTGTGTCGGTGGCCGCCGACGGCTCTGTCCTGGTCTGGGGCGATGCCGCGGGTCAGGGATCGTTCGTGGACCGCGTGCAGCAGGCCCAGGGCGTGGCCCGGCAGAGCCGGCAAAGGGGCATGGTGATCACCAGTGCCATCGGCCTGCTGGTCCTGCTCCTGGTGGGAGCGACTCTGCTCATCCTGTTTACCGACCGGGGCCAGCACGTGTGGCAACAGCAGTCTGCTGCGCCCCGGCGCAACCTGGCTGCCGTGTGGAAGGCCCGCTACTCCTACATTCTGATATTGCCCACCCTGATCTTTCTGTTGACCTTCAACTACTATCCGGCCTTCTCCGGGCTCTATCACGCCTTCACGGACTGGAACCCGGCCGGCCATTCGCCCTGGGTGGGACTGGAGAACTTCCGCTTCCTGATGCAGGACCGCTTCTTTCTGGCCAGTTTTCGCAATGCCCTGATTCTGGTGGTGGTCTCCATCGTCAAGACCTTGACGATCCCCCTGCTGGTGGCCGAACTGATCTTCAACCTGCGCAACCGCTATGCCCAGTACTGGACCCGCACGCTTTTTGTGGTGCCGATTGTGTTGCCGGCCGTGGTGGAGATCCTGATCTGGAACAATATCTACGACCCTTCCATCGGCCTGCTGAATGAAGTGTTCAAGCTCATCGGCCGGGAGGAGTGGACCCGGGTCTGGTACGGGGATCCGAACGTAGCGCTCGGTGCCATCATTTTTATCGGTGCACCCTGGGTGAACGCCTTCGCCCTGCTCATTTTCTATGGCGGCCTGATTTCCATCTCCGACGAGGTCCTGGACTCCTCGCGCGTGGACGGCGCCAACACTTTCCGCCGCTTCCGGAGCATCGACCTGCCGCTGGTCATGGGGCAGGTGAAACTGTTGCTCATCCTCAATTTCATCAATGCCGTGCAGACCTTTGAACTGGTGTTTCTGACCACCGCCGGCGGGCCGGGCGATGCCACCTATGTCCCGGCGCTGGAGCTCTACTACATGGCCATGCGCATGGACCGCATGGGGGTGGCCTCCGCCATCGGCATGATCCTGTTCGTAATCATTCTGGCGGGTACCATTGTCAACATGCGTTTTGTGCGTTCCGCCACGGAGTTCGAGGCCTGACCATGACGGTCCAACCCCTGTCCCCGGTGCGGGCCCGCCGGCCCCGGTTTTCCTGGGCCCAGCTGGCAATCCTGCTGGTGCTGGGCGTGTTGCTGATCCTGACTTTCGTGCCCATCCTGTATCTGATGATCCTGGCCCTGAAGGACAACGGGCAGATTTACGGGCGCTTCTGGTCCCTGCCCAATCCGTATCGCTTCGAGAATTTCGCCCTGGGCTGGCAGGTCATTGGCCGTCCCATCCTGAACTCCATCATCACTTCCGGGTCCGCCTGTTGCGTCACGATCCTGCTGTCCAGTCTGTCCGGCTACGTCTTTGCGCGGCATCGCTTTCCGGGCAAGGAGGTCATTTACACCGGCATTCTGGCCCTGCTGATGATCCCGCCCATCCTGACCCTGATTCCGGCCTACGTGCTGATCCTCGGCATGGGCCTGGAAAATACCTACTGGGCCTTGATCCTGCCCTGGACCTCGGGCGGCCAGGTCTTTGCCCTGCTGCTCTGCCGCAGCTTTTTTGCCACGCTGCCCGAGGAGTTTTTCGACGCGGCCCGGATCGACGGGGCCACCGAGCTGCAGTCCTTCTGGCGGATCGCCGTGCCGCTTTCGATGCCCATCCTGATTACCGTCGCGGTTGTGCGGCTGGTCACGACCTACAACCAGTTCATGTGGCCGCTGGTGGCCATTTCCTCGCCCCGGCGCCAGGTCGTGGCCGTGGCCCTGACCCAGTTCACCTCGGAGATCGGCGTTACCGACATCGGGCCCCGCATGGCCGCGTACATTACCGCGGCCATTCCCCTGATTCTGCTGTTCTCGGTGGGCATGCGCCATTATGTGCGGGGACTCACCGCGGGCGGCCTAAAGGCGTGAACCGCCCTCGCGGGCGGGGTGCCTCTGCCCGGGTACAGTTACAGGAACCAATCATGTCTCCCTACCAGATCACACCGCAAGACATCGAGACAGCCCGCGACGTGCGGGAACATCTGCTGCGGGATCCGCACCGGCCCGGCTATCACTTTGTGGTACCGGAAGGCCTGGCGCATCCGGCGGACCCCAACGGGGCCATTTTTTGGCGCGGCAACGTGCACCTGGGCTACATCTACCAGCGCCATGGCCAACATTGCTGGGGACATGTATCGTCCCACGACTGGCTGCACTGGAAGCATCATGGGCCCTGGCTCACCCCGACAGCGGACAGTCCGGAAACAGGCATCTTCAGCGGCAACTGTTTTCACGGCCAGAACGAGGCCGTCTTTCTGTATCACGGGACACAGCAGGGCAACAGCATTGCCACGGCCCGCGATTACTGGCTGGAGGACGTGCGCAAGTCCCCGGCCAATCCCATTGTGCCGGTACAGGACGAACAGGGCCGGCGCACCGGTTCCCAGGGCTGGTCCTCCTGGGATCCCCACGGCTTCATGGCGGAGGACGGCACCTACTACGGGATTTTCGGTGGCCATACCCCCTCGGTGTTCAAGACCCGCCACCTGCATTCCACCTGGGACTATGTAGGCGACTTTCTGGCCTATCCCCTGGAAGGGGTGGATCTGCACGAGGACATTTCCTGCCCGGATTTCTTCCCGTTGGGCGAAAAGTGGGTGATGCTCTGCATCAGCCACGAGCTGGGTTGCCGCTACTACATCGGAGACTGGCGTGACGAGCAGTTCCATCCCGAATATCACGAGCAGATGAGCTGGGTGGACAATGGGTTCTTTGCGCCGGAAAGCCTGCTGGACGACCAAGGCCGGCGCATCATGTGGGCCTGGGTCCGGGATGAACGGGACCGCGACACAGTACAGGCGGCCAGTGGCTGGTCCGGCACGTTTTCCTTCCCGTGCGAGATGATCCTGGAGAAGGGCCGCATCGGTCTTCGGCCCATCGAGGAACTGCAGTCCATTACCTACGGGGGAGACAACCGCAGAACCCGACTGCAGGACGGCGACGATCTGGTGGTGCCGGAACTGGCCAGCCGGTCCCTGGATGTCTGCGCCTGGTTCAGGCCCAAGGGGGCGCGGCGATATGGAGTCAAGGTCTGTCGTTCTCCACAAGGGGAAGAGGAAACCGTGATTGGCATAGACGTGCAGGAACGGGTCCTGTTCGTGGACACAACCAAGTCCAGCCTGACCATGGGCAAGAAGCTGGTGGAAAAAGCTCCCATTCCCGAAGGCGTGAACCTGGAAAATCCGGACGGTTTCCTGTTGCGGGTGCTCGTGGACAACTCCATCGTGGAGGCGTTTGCCCTCGGCACCCAGGCGATACGCCGCATTTACCCCTCACGAGCAGACAGCCGCCGAGTCAGCTACTGGGCTGCAGGCGGAGACTGCGAACTGGACGTAGCGACCACCCATGTGAAGCGGACCAACGCTTATTGAAGAGAAAAGGCGGAGACAGTAGCGCGTGAGCAATCATTGGCTATCGATGTGGAAATGAAACGCCGCGCCTCAAGTCCTATTACCGACGATTCAGGCCATTGCCCGTGCATATAGATACACAGGGTAACGTTGTCGATCAAGGTCTGCCCGCGTGGTTCATTCCCGGCTCATTTCGCTTCTGTCTCAGACCGGATTGTGACGCCGACTACGACGGCAGTATGCGCAGCGATGTAAGCAAACTCTCGGCCCTCTCCAGTGAGGGACGCAGCTCGGCCACCACCGTACTGGTGCTTTCCGCCATGAAATACCTTATTGGCACAGAGCTGGATGCGAGTACCAAGAAGCTGCTTGCATTCACAGACAACAGGCAAGACGCCAGCCTCCAGGCTGGGTATTTCAACGACTTTATTCAGGTTCTGTTGCTGCGATGCGCCCTGCTAGCTGCCATAGCAGTCCAGAGGGACGACTCACCGGCGATGTACTGGCCCAGAGGGTGCTCGATCACCTGATATCTGGACCCAACGGATTACACGACCCGAACCGAAGTGAAAGGGATCAGGGCGCGGAATATGCGCGGTACGCTTCGCGACGTACCGGGATATCGGCTCTACTTCGATTTGCAGCGAAGTACAGGCTGCCTTGCTGTAAGGGCAAGGGCTTGGATCAAGATGTGCAATATCCTCAAGGTTGAGGGAAGTGCCATGGAGCCTTGGTCACTGCATACGCAGTCAATTCAGGGCAGATCCGCCTGCCCTATAATTTCGGGGAGTTCTGTGCACCCTGAAAATGAGGACAATGACATTATCGCCTCTGGCGCTTGACACGTCAGACTTTGCCTGGATTCGGACCGAGGGGCAGGTCTATGTAGACAAGACCCGCTACATTCAGCAAATGCTGGCTGAAAGTCGCAAATACGTGTTTGTGGCCCGCCCGCGCCGGTTCGGCAAGTCTCTCCTGGTCTCTACCCTGGCCCATCTGTTCAACCGCACAAGCGATGATCTGTTCAAGGGGTTGGATATTGCCGAATCGGGTTTTTTGGACCATGTGCCGCGTATGCCCGTCCTGACGCTGGACATGTCGAGTGTAGAGGGGGATTCGGCTGCCGCTGTACGCAACGACTTGTCCCACCTGGTATATGGTCTTGCCCAACAGTTTGACTTTATACCCCCGGCTACGGCTACACCCGCCCGTGCCCTGGACATGTTGTGCGCCCATCTGCAAAGGCACCATGGGCGATTCGCGGTCTTGGTCGACGAATACGATGCGCCCCTCACCAATTTGGTGTATAGACCCACATTTTCGGCACAGGACAAAGCAGAAACCCAAGCTCATCTGCGGGCTTTTTACCGCACCTTGAAACAGTGGGATGAGGCCATTCATTTTGCCTTTCTTACCGGTATAGTACAGGTGGAGGGGGCAGGTCTGTTCTCGGCCTTGAACAATCTGGCAAACCTGTCCGACCATCCTGCGTACAATGCCGTGTGCGGCTTTACAGAAGCAGAAATCGACCGCTTCCTGACCCCCCATGTGGCAGGCGCAGCCCGCAATTTTGGGTGTTCCTGCAGCACCATGCGGGCCATATTGCGAGAACAGTACAACGGATACAGTTTTGGTGCGTTCCGGGAATCGGTCTACAACCCTGTTTCGCTCTTATGGGCGCTGGAAAAATTGAACGTGTCCGACTCTGCCGAAACCATCCGCAAAACGGATTTGCCGCGGCCTTGGATTGAGACGGGCCGTCCCGCCATGCTGTTGCGCTGGATACGCGCCCTGAATCTCTCTCTGTACGATATGCGCGCCAGTCCCAAGGGCGTACACACCTATTGGGATGCGGAATACCCCGACTTGAACGCCTTGATGTATCAGACGGGATTTCTCACCATCAAGCAGAAAAAGGATACATATGTGTTGTATTTCCCGAACAGGGAAGTCATGCAGGCATTTCAAGAAGATCTGTTCCCTCTCTATTTTGGCAAAAGCATGGCTGTCGACAGTCCGGAGAGGCAACTCGTACACGAGGTGGCAGACGCCTTTGCTACAGGCAACATTGAGGCCGCATTGGATGCAGCCAGCCGCGTTCCGGATCTCCTGAACCATGACAAGTTGGGTCACGAGAGCCACTACAAGGTTGCGTTCCGCATGCTCTGTTTCATGTGCACCGGCATCATGGACACAGGGGCGGAGGAACAGGTCCGTTGGGGACGCTTGGACCTGCGGCTCCGCACACACGACACCACCTATGTGTTCGAGGTAAAACTGGACAAGACTGTGGAGGAAACCGTAGTGCAGATACGACGGCAACGCTATCTGGACAAGTATGTCGCACGCAGGGAGCGCGCAGTGGGTATCGCCCTGAACTTTCTCTCGGCTCCGCACAAAGGGGATCATCGCGCGTTGGACGCCCCTAAATACGAGTGGACAGCCGTGCCCGCCTCAAACACCTGCCTGCGGGACGGAGAATATCCGGCTGCCTGGCAACGCTGGGCAGCAACAAGGGACGAACCGAGCGAGCGTTCGAACTGCAGTGAGCCGCAAAGTTCTCCTCTGCAATGTCAATGACTTCATGTCCTGCAAGATATTATCAATGTTACGCAGGAACGGATCTTCCTCTCGGCAAGCATGCCTGGCGCGGAGATAGGACAGAGTACCCCTGTGATTGACCATGAAAATGGACAAATGATGGCATCGGCGCGTGTGCGGGCGCATATGAAGTGTCTGCCCCGCCATGGGGCAGCCCGATTGCAGCAGGAGGGGTCAACATGAATGTCCTGGTTGTCACGCAACAGGCAGGGCCCACCATGTGCGCTCCCATCCAGAAGAAAAGCCCACCTCCGGCAACCCCATTGATGCCAAACCGGAACAGAGCGCACCAGAGCCAGCATGGTTAAACAGAGGCGTTTAGCGGCCCAACTGCTGGACACGCTGGTCCAAAACCGCGCCGCCGGCCTCAGTGTGGTCTTTCTGTTCCTGCTGTTCCTCTGTGCCGCCTTTGCCGGTATTGTCGCTCCCTTCGACCCTTTGGAAATCGATGCGGAGCAGGTTTTGCAGCCCCCGAGTGCAGACCACTGGTTTGGCACGGACGACACGGGCCGGGATGTCCTGAGCCGCGTCATCTGGGGCGCCCGGCTGTCTTTGCGCATTGGTCTCATTTCTTCGGGCATCGCCACCCTGGCGGGACTGGTGCTGGGCCTGATCAGCGGGTTCCTGGGCGGAGCGATCAGTTTTGTCATCTTGCGGGCCATGGATCTGCTGCTGGCGTTTCCCGGAGTCCTCCTGGCCATCGTCATTGTGGCCATACTGGGTCCCGGTCTGGAAAACGTCATGATCGCAGTGGGCATCAGCGCCGTGCCCGCCTTTACCCGGGTGGTCCACAGCAGCGCGCTGTCCATCAGCCAGGCGGATTTCGTGGAAGCGGCGCGTCTGATCGGCGGCTCGCGAGGCCGCATCATTGCTCGCCACATACTGCCCAACATTCTGGCCCCGGTTATTGTCCTGTCCACCTTGCAGGTCGCGAGCGCCATTTTTGGAGCCGCCTCGCTGAGCTTCATTGGTCTGGGCGCCCAGCCGCCCACGCCGGAGTGGGGCGCCATGGTCAGTCGGGGCCGCTACAACCTGCGGGATGCGATGTGGCTGTCGACCTTTCCGGGTCTGGCCATTGCCCTCGTGGTCATTGCCATCAATATCCTGGGGGACGGCCTGCGGGACGCGCTCGATCCCCGCATGCGCATCCGCTGACTCCAGCGGTGCCAGGCCCGGCGGCAGGCGGGAAGGGCCGGGCAATGGCCCTGATCAGGCCGCGTTACCCTTGTCGGCTGCACCGCGCGCAGGGCCGGTGTGCCGTTAGGATACAATGGGGCCATGCGAACGAGACAGGCGAGAGCCGAGCCCGGGTTGTGGCACGCCCGGGAATGCGGCCGCCCCGTCCGTATTGTTGATTGCTTGTATACCTTAAGGAGAAATGGAATGCCCAAGATTCAGTATCGTGCCCTGGGGATGCTGCTGTTGTGTGTCATGCTGCTGGTCGGCGCCTGTGTGGCACCCACCGGCACTGCGCCCGTGGCCGAGGAGGACATGGCCGCCGCCCCCGCCGAAAGCATGGGGTCAGGCACCCTGACCATCGGGATCCGCAACGTGGACTATGACACGTTTGACCCGCACGCCAGCGCCTTTACCCAGGCCGCCTACGTGTTTCGCAACATTTTTGATCGGCTGATCTATCTGGATCAGGATGCCAATTACGTCGGCGGTCTGGCCACGGCCTGGGAGTCCTCCGCGGATGCCACGGAGTGGACGCTGACGCTGCGCGACGACGTGACGTTCCACGACGGCAGCGCCCTGACCGCCGCCGTGGTCCAGTTCAACTTCGACCGCATGAAGGATCCGGCCACGGAATCCAAGCAGGCCGGCCCGTTGCTCGGCTCCTATGTCGGGTCGGAGGTGATCGACGACACGACCCTGAAGGTGACGTTCGAAACCCCGTACGCCCTCTTCCCCTTTGCGCTGTCCTCGCCCTTCATGGGCATCGTCTCGCAACAGGCGGTCGAGGAGCATGGCGCCAATTTCAACGAAGTGCTGGTGGGCTCCGGTCCCTTCAGGTTCGTCAGTGAAATTCCCGGCAACGAGGTTGTGCTGGAACGCAACGACGACTACAACTGGGGCCCGTCCATCTTCCATGCAGGACCGGCCTACCTGGAATCCGTGGTCTTCCGGTTCATCCTGGAAGAGGAAGCCCGGCTGTCCGCGCTGGAAACCGGCGAGGCCTTGATCATTGACGAGGTGCCCCCCGGGGCCGTCGACCGCGTGCAGGCGAATCCCGCCACGGCTGTCCTGGGCGCCCCCAAGGTCGGGTTGGCGCGCGGCATCCACTTCAACACCACCTACCCCCCCACGGACGACATCCGGATCCGGCAAGCCATCATGCATGCCATTGACCGGGACGAAATCGATCAGATCGTGTTCAAGGGGGTCTACCCGGTGGCCCATCAACTGCTGACGCGGGGCGTGAAATTCTACGACGACAGCGTGGAAAACATGTTCCCCTTCGATCCCGATCGGGCTGTGGCGCTCCTGGAAGAGGTGGGCTACACCGAAATCAACGAAGATGGCTATCGCACGAAAGATGGCGAAGTGCTTTCGATCTTCCATGCCACCTTCCCCGGCTATGTGGCCGAGCTGCCGGCCGAAGTGATTCAGGCCCAGTTGAAGCGTGTGGGCATCGAATTCCTGGTCAACGTGATGACAGGCACCGCCATGATGGACGGCATGGCCTCCACGGACAGCACGTTCAACACGGCGCTCATTGGCACCTACAGTCCCGATCCGGGCCTGTTTCTGGATCGCATGTATCACTCCAGCACGATCGGGACCCGCAACTGGTCGCACTGGGCCACCGATGAGCTGGACGCCCTGCTGCGGCGGGGCCTGGAAACCGGCGACGAGGCCGAGCGCCAGACCATCTACGCGCAAGTGCAGCAGATCATCAACGAGAATGCACTGGGGGCCGGCATCTATGCCAATGTGTCGGTCTTCGGGGTCAGCACCAGCGTGGAGGGGTTCCAGTTCGATCCCTACGCGCATCCCGAAATCTTTGACGTGTCCATTGCCGAATAACCCTCTGTCTTGACCGGAGAAGAGCGGGGGCGGTCCCCGCTCTTCTCGTTTCAGCCCGGAGCTGCCGCCGGGAGTTGTCCCAGGAGCCACAGCATGAAATACCATCTGAGCGCGCAGGAATTTGAAAGACGGCTCGACCGCATGCGGACCTACATGGAACAGCACGGTCTGGCCGGCCTGGTGGTGTTCAACGCCACGCGCACCTTCTATCTCAGCGGTTTCCACCATCTGGCCACGGAACGGCCCGTAGTCCTAGTGGTGCCGCTGCACGGGGCCCTGGCGTTGCTCGTGCCCCACCTGGAAGAGGAGAACATTCCGGTCCGGAATCCCAACATCACCGAAATGAAGGTGTACCGGGAATACCCGGGGCTGAAGCATCCCATGGTGTACCTGGCGGAATTGCTGGGGGACAAGGGTCTGGCCGAAAGCAAGCTGGGCGTGGACAGTGCGGGTTGGGGCGGCGGCATGGGATACCGCGGCCCGAATCTGGCCGAAGTGGTGCCCAGGGCCACGTTGCAGAACGTGGCCGAGGTCATTGACGACATGCGGACCGTCAAGTCGGCGGAGGAGATTGAGCTCATTCGTCTGAGCGCCATGTTCGGGAATGTCACGCACGGCTTTCTGCAGGACTACATGCAGCCGGGGGCGGTGGAGGTGGATGTGGCTTTGCGCGCCAGTCGGGACGGCACGGCCTTCATGGTCAAGGCCCTGCCCCAGGAATGGGAACCGCACGGCAGGGCCGAAGGCGCCTACGCCAGCTTCACCTCCGGTCCCAAGACCGCCTTCAATCACCGGCGGGCCGGGGGACGACGTCTCCGGCCGGGCGACGTCATCCTCACGTATGCCGGGGCCGAGGTGGGAGGCTACACCAGCGAGCTGGAGCGCACGCTCATGATTGCCCCCTTGACCGACGATCATCGCCGCTATTTCGAATTGGAGGTACAGGCACAGAATGTGGCCTTTGACGCCATCCGGCCCGGCGCCAGGATGCGCGATGTCGAGGCGGCCGTGAATGCCTTCCTGGAACAGCATGACCTCTACGATCTGACCCGCACGCATATCGGCCATGCCATTGGCATTGAGGGGCACGAAGGCCCGTTCCTGGATCTGGGAGACGACACCGAGATCCAGGTCGGGTTCTGTCTGACGGTCGAGCCCTGCCTCTTCCTGCCGGGCTTTGCCGGCTTCCGACACTCGGACACCGTGGTAGTGACCGAAGACGGGATTGACATGATTACGTACTATCCCCGCGACCTCGAAAGCCTGACCATTCCGGGCTGAGCCGGAGACACCGCGGCCCACGGCCCGCCTGGAAACCTGACGGAACCGCATGCCCGAAGCCCTGACCATCCTGTCGTCCCAGGTCCAGCTCACCGACCCGCATGTGGTCAACGACCAGGCCGAATCCCTGAATCTGCTGCAGGCGCTCTTCGAACCCCTGGTCCAGCGGTCAGGCCCGTACTTCGCCCCCTGTCTGGCCGCATCCTGGTCAGTGAGCGCGGACGCCCGGATTTGGGATTTCCGGCTGCGCTCCGACGTCCGGTTTCATAACGGAGAGGCGCTCGGAGCCGAAGCGGTGGTCTCCAGTCTCGAGCGCGCCCGGGCCCCGGATGTGGGTGGTGTCCTGGGCACGGAAGGTCTGCTGCACAGTTATCTCAAGGACACAGTCATCAAGATTGTGCACCCGGACGCGGTGCGTCTGATTATGGCCGAACCGATGGCGGATCTCCTGGACCTGATAGCTGACATTCCCATTCTGCCGGTCGCCGCCGGCGACCGCGACATGTTGCAGCACCCCGTGGGCAGCGGGCCCTACCGTCTGGACGCCATGGCTGCCCGGGACATCACCATGACGGCCCACACCGCCCACTGGCGGCACGGCACACCGGATTTTCCCGTCCTCCAATGGCAGGCCGAGCCGGACCCCGATGTGCGGATCGAACGGCTGGGACGCGGCGAGGCCGACCTGATCACCCAGGTGCCGCCCGCCCGGGCGGCCTCGATCGAGACTGCCGGCACGGGGAGAGCCGTTACCGCCCCCAGCAATGTCTGCACGGTCTTCATGTGCAATGCTCTCGCGGGCGTCTGTACGGATGGCCGGGTGCGCCAGGCCCTCAACTATGGCTTTGACCAAAAGCGGTTGATCGCCCGCGTGACCCGGGACACCGCCGTGCCTCTGAGCGGGCCCCTGACTGCCAAGCACTTTGGCCACGACGCGGCCCTGTCTCCCTACCCTTATGCGCCGGACCGGGCGCGCGCCCTGCTGCAGGAGGCCGGTTTCGGACAAGGCATGCAGCTGACCCTGGATGTCCCGGTCGTATTACCGGATGAAGCCCGGGCGCTGGCACGTTTTCTGGCCGCACAATACCGGCCGCTGGGCGTGGAAACGCACATTGTCGAACACCCGGACCGGGACGCGTATGCGCAGGCCGTCAAGGCCAAGCGCATTCACGATGCCTGCTGCTTTGACTCTTCACCGATCAGTACCTTCCGTCTGCTGCGCGAGAAGTTTCGTTCCGACCTGTCCGGGCCCTGGTGGCTGGGCTTTGACGACGCGGCCCTGAACGGCCTGCTGACGCAGGCCCAGGCCACCGTCGACCCGGGACGCAGAGCCGCCCTGTACCGGGCCGCACACCGCATATTGCAGGCCCAGGCCCCGTGGATCTACCTGTACAACCCGCTGGATTGCTGGGGGATTTCGGCCCGCCTGGCGGGCTGGCAACCCACTGTCCACGGTTTGGTGACATTCGGCTGAATCCCGGTTCCCGGTGGCCTGTATCCCTGCGGTATGCAGCGCCCGCCTGTCGTTAGGACGCCCCGTTCATGACTGCATTTGTCCTGCAGCGCCTCCTGGCCTTAATCCCGCTCCTGGTCGGAGTGTCGTTTTTGGTGTTTCTCATGGCCCAGCTGGTGCCGGGGGATCCCGTCATGATGATGCTGGGAGAATACAGCGTGGCCTCGGCCGAGGACATTGAACAGCTGCGTGCCCAGTTGGGCTTCAACGATCCCCTGCACGTGCAGTATGGCCGTTATCTCGGCGGACTGGTGCAGGGCGACCTGGGCGAATCGATGCGCTCGCGTAAACCGGTCGCCAAACTCATTCTGCAGCGCCTCCCCCACACCCTGGAGCTGACGCTGGCCGCGTTGGCCTTTGCCATTGTGTTCGGCACGGCCATGGGGATTATCGCCGCGTTGCATCACAATCGCTGGCTCGATTATGTCGCGGTCACGATCGCCCTGCTGGGCGTGTCCATTCCCGGATTCTGGCTGGCGCTGCTTTTGATCCTGCTGTTCTCGGTCACTTTGGGCTGGTTGCCGGTCCTGAGCTCACCGGGGCTCCGGGGCCTGATCCTGCCGGCCCTGGCTTTGGGCCTGTGGGCCGGCGGCACCATTGCCCGCCTTGTACGTTCGGGCATGCTCGAAGTCATGCGCCAGGACTATGTGCGGACTGCCCATGCCAAGGGACTGCCGGATCGGTCGGTGCTGTTCCAGCATGCCCTGCGAAATGCCCTGCTGCCGGTCGTGACCGTCGTGGGCCTGCAGTTCGGTCAGGTCCTGGCCGGCACCGTGATTATCGAGGCCGTCTTTTCCCGTCCCGGCCTGGGCCTGATGCTGGTCAATGCCATTGTGGCCAAGGATTTCCCGCTGGTGCAGGGCATTGTCATGTTTGTCGCCGCGGCCTATATCGTGGTTAATTCGCTGGTGGAGATCCTGTACGTCTGGATTGACCCGCGTATCCGGTACGCGCAGTGATCCCCGGTGCCTGTTCCGCCGTCGTAGGGGCGGGGCGGGAAGACGGTGTCGGCCACACCCCGGACCGGTGCGGACCAGGCTACAACTGCAGCAGGCGTTCGGGATTGGTCTTGACCATGGTCCTGATATCTTCCGGTGTGATCCCCAGGTCCAGCATGCAGGCGATAAACTGGCGCAACCCCTCCACCGGCGTAGACAGGGCATAGCGACCAAAGTCCGTGGACATGATGCAGTGGCGCGCTCCAATGGCGTTGATCTGGCGGGCCACTTCCGTGATCCCCCCCTTGGGGCCCGCCTGCATGCCCTCATCAATGGAGATGTACTCTTTCTCGACGTAGTAGTGAGTCAGCGGAATGGGCGTGGCGGCGGTATACGCGGCGAACGAGAATTCGATGAAGGCCCCCTTGGCGGCCATGGCCTGCAACGTGGCCACCGGCGCAATCTTGGTGACGGAACTGGACACAATCACGTTGCCGTAACCGTACCGTGCCTGCAGGTCGATGAGCCGCATCGCCTCGGCCACCGAGACGTGTCCGGTGTCTACATAGACCTCCGGATGGGCCGCGATGAGCTGCAGAATCTCGTCCAGGGCCGCGTCCGGCTCTGCGTCCAGCGGGATGCGGATGCATCGATCCAGTTCCTCGGTCTTGAACTTCGGGTAGAGCTCGGACAACGGCGTGAAGTGGCCATCAATGAAGCGCCCTTCGCGCGATGCCTGGAAATAGGTGGAGTGGGCTCCAAAACTGATGTACTTGGCGCAGTCGCCATAATGCAACGCCGTCTTCACGGCCCTTGGGTTCATGCCTCCGTATACGGTGTTCAGGATCAGGCCGCCAAAGGTCTGAAAGTCAGGCACAATCTTGTTTACGAGCCAAGAGGTGCCATTGGTCATTTCGAACACGTCCAGCAGGACAATGGCCTGCATCCCCGCGGCCTTGGCCTCCTGGGCAGCCTCAAAGGGGTCCACACGGCGCGGGCTTGATGTCAGGTGGGGACCTGCGTGCACGTGAATGTCGATTGCACCCTGCAGCAAGCTGTACGTCAGGTCAAGGGAACGACCTTCGGGTAGAGATCTCACCCACTGTCCTCCAGCAACAAGAATGGCGACTGTGCAAATCGGGACCGGCACAGCAGGGCTTTGCCATGGTGCAGGGTTAACTTCCATGTGCGTGATCGCAGTGTGCCCATGACAACCCATCCTTTGTACCCGGACAGTCTCTGTACAAGAGTACGCGTCCCCGTCCCGGCCGTCAAGTCCCGCTGTTGCACGCCTCGGGAAGCAAAGGCGCCACCGGGCAATGGCGACATGGCCATCCATGGGCCCAAACCGCGGTGGCCAGGTGGCCCGCGATGGTATCATGCAGGGGTGGCCGGGTCGCCACGTCGGCCGCGCTATGGGGAGTGGGCGCATGGAGATGCTCGTTCAGAGAGAGACACTGGCCTCCTTGATCACGGAGGACCCCTTCTGTGCGCAGGAGGGCGTCAAGACCTTGGAATCGAAACTCCATCACGAACGCCTGACGCAGATCGAGCAGGACCTGCGGCTGCATCTTCGGCGGCAGGCCCTGCCTTGTGAACTCACCAGCGATCTGCTGATCCGGAACGTGCCCCTGCGGGAGGGTCTGGCCCCGGATATTGCCCTCTGGCCGGGGCGGCAGGCCCTGGACCCGGAGGTGGACTACCAGTCGCTGGTCCTGTCCGCGGAGCTATGCCCTGCGCTGGTACTGGAGGTCACGTCCAAGAGCACGGTCGAGGCCGACCAGGAAACCAAGTACGAGATCTATCGGTTGGCGGGCATCGCGGAGTACTGGCTGTATGACCCCCTGGGGTACACTGGCGGGCCGCCGCTGCGGGGCTGGCAGCTGAGGGACACGGGCTATGTGCCGATCGCGGGTCGGTGGGGGCTGGTGGCGGGGCAGGAAGTGCTGCTCTATCCCAGCGCGATCCTGGAGACCACCTGGGGGCTGGAGCACGACATCGAGCTGCGGTTGCGGGATCCGGTGCGGGCGGACTGGTACCGGATGACCCCGGGTGCACTGGACCGGGCGGAGGCCCGTGCCAACCGGGCGGAAACCGAGGCCCAGCAGGCGCGCACCCGTGCCCAGCAGGCGGAAGCCCGCGCCCAACAGGCGGAAGCCCGTGCCCAACAGACGGAAATCGAGGCCCAGCAGCGGGAAGCCCGTTTGCAGCAGGAAATACAGCGCCTGCGCGCGCAGGCGGAGACAGAGGCCGACCAGGACTGAATGGCAGCGGGAACCGGTGGGCATTCCCATGGCAATACAGCAGTGTCCGTTTCCGAGGCAGGCTTCCTGATGCCACAAGCAGACACAATCCACGCCTTGCAGATTGACGGTCAGAGATTGCTTCTGGATCTGGAGGAACTCGCGGCCATCGGCGCCGATTCCCAGGGAGGCGTTTCCCGCATCGCCTATGGCCCCGAAGACCGAGCGGGACGAGAGTGGGTTCGCCGCCAGTTTGAGAGCCTGGGGCTGCAGGTCCATACCGACAGCGTCGGCAACGATGCCTGGATCTACCCGGGCCTGGCACCGTCACTGGACCCCATTGGCCTCGGTTCGCACACTGACACGGTCCCCCATGGCGGACGCTATGACGGGGCCCTGGGGGTGCTGGCCGCGCTGGCCGTGGTACGAGCCCTGGACCAGCATTCCTGTCACCTGCAGCATCCTGTCGAGGTCATTAACTTTGCAGCAGAAGAGGCCACGATGTCGGGGGCGACTTTCGGCAGTCGGGCCATGGTCGGCACCTTGGCGGACGATGTGATGCAGCAGCGAGCCTGGGATAGCCGCCCGGTGGCGGAGCATTTGCGAGACGCCGGCATTGCGCCGGACCATATCGGACGGGCGCGCCGACAGACCGGGCTGGCAGCCTTCCTGGAATTGCACATCGAACAGGGCCGCAGGCTGGAAACGGCACAGATCCCCATCGGCATAGTGGAGGGCATCGCCGGGATTCGCAGGTACGAAGCCACATTCCAGGGCTACGCCAATCACGCCGGCACCACCCAAATGGAGGATCGGCAAGATGCCTTGGTCATGGCCGCCCCCTATGTCCTGGAGGTCAGGCAGATTGCCGAAAGGCACGGCATTGTGGGCACGGTAGGCAAAATGGACATCTTGCCCGGCGCCCCCAACGTCATTCCAGGACAGGTCATCGTAAATCTGGAAATCAGGGGGCTGGACGCAAAGGTCCTTGACCGTGCCGAAAGTGAACTGGCGGCCATGGCGCAGGCCTTGGGGGGGCGCCTCGGGCAGACTTCCGCCAAGCCGCCCGTGGATTCAGACCCCTTGCTGGTCAGGGCCCTGGAAACGGCATCCGCGGCCCACGGCTTCGCCTCCCTGCGCATGGCCAGCGGGGCAGGTCACGACGCCATGTGCATCGCGGAAATAGCCCCCCAAGCCATGGTGTTTGTGCCCAGCCGCCATGGAGTGAGCCATGCCCCTGACGAATTCACAGCGCCAGAGGACTGTGTCGCCGGAGCGCAAGTCCTGTGCACAGCGCTCTTGACGCTGGACGCATGGCTGGAGGCCACCCCCTGATCATGAGGGAACAAAAGAATGGCAGGGGATTTTGATCTGTTGATTGCGGGAGGTCAAATCGTGACTCCCGACACCGTGATCCCAGGCTCCATTGGGGTGACAGAAGGCAAGATCGCCCAGCTGTACGGACCCGGCGAGATCCCGGCAGCCCGCGCGCGCCTGGATGCCCGTGGGCTGCACATCCTGCCGGGACTGATCGACACGCATGTGCACATTCGGGCACCGGACCGTCCGGACCGCGAGGATTTCGTGTCAGGCACGAGCGCGGCCGCCGCAGGCGGCATCACCACCATCCTGGAGATGCCAATATCCGACCCTCCCGTGAATTCGGCGGCGACATTGACACGGCGCATGGCGCAACTGCAGCCGCATGCCTTGATCGATTTCGGACTGTACGGCTCCATATCGCCGGACAACATGGAAGAGATTCCCTTGATGGCAGAGGCGGGGGCCATTGCCTTCAAGACCTTCATGACCCAGCCGCCCCCGGGGCGCGCGGACGAGTTTGTGGGGCTGTGTTGCCCGGACCCGGCCGACCTGCATGACCTGATGGAGGAGGTTGCCAAGACCCCCTTGCTCCACTGTTTTCACTGTGAACATGCCGGCCTGCTGGCATTGTTCCTGGACAAGGTGCGCGCCAGCGGGGAAGTCACGGGCATGGCCCATGCCCGGAGCGCGCCGCCCATTGTGGAAGACCTGGCGGTGGCCAACCTCCTGGTCCTTGCCGAACTGTTCCGCAGTCGCGTGCAGATCGTGCATCTCTCCAGTTTCAAGGCGGCCCAGCTGGCCCGGGAAGCCAAGGCCAGGGGCGTGGACGTCTCGGTGGAAACCTGCCCCCAATACCTGTTTCTCACGATGGAGGCGCTGGTCCGGCATGGACCGTTTGCCAAGTGCAATCCCGCGCTGCGCACGGCAGAGGAGGTGGAACGGCTGTGGCCGTATCTGCGGGATGGGACCATCGACCTCATTGGTTCCGACCATTCCCCCTACATGGAGGCGGAAAAGGCCATGGGCCAGGACGACATCTTTCGGGCCACGGCGGGGGTGCCCGGCCTGGAATCCATGCTTCCCCTGATGTTGACCGCGGTCAATCAAGGCAGACTGACACTACCCGCCCTGACCCGTCTCATGAGTCTGAATGCCGCGCGGCGCTTCCGGCTGCCGACCAAGGGACAAATCCAGACGGGCCTGGATGCGGACCTGACCCTGGTGGACATGAACTCCGACTGGTCCTTTGACCGCCATCGGACCTTCTCCAAGGGAGGCGCCAACATGCATGTGTACCACGGCCTTCCGATGCGCGGGCAGGTCAGGGCCACCCTGGTGCGCGGGCAGATGGTCTTTCAAGAGGGACAGGTCGTGGCGCAGCCGGGCCATGGACAGTGCCTTCGGCCCGCAAGGTAAGCAGCACGCCGCCGTTCCCCCCAAGTCCCCTCTGCGACCACGCGGGCGGAGGTTTCCCCGCCCCATCCCTCGCTTGGCCCCGTGTCTTTGGCGCGTGGTCCGTCTTCCTCCGTGCGGTCCTGCGGCGCACGAAAGCCCAGGGCCTTTTCTTACACAGGTCCGCCACTGGTTATAATGGAGGCTCTCGCACATCCCCCAGGGGATTTTGCAATTGCATACCCAGCCTGCAGGAGATTTCCTATGCCTCCGATGCGTACTTTTTGGCCCAAGTCCGGGCTTTTGTCACTGTGCTTGATTCTGGTTCTGCTGTTGGCCGCTTGTGGAGCCCCCGACGCGGACAGTGGCGACGATGCCATGGCGGCGGCCGAACCGGCGGAGAGCGACGACATGATGGCCGATGACGGCGCCTATGGGGAATCGCCCCTGTTGGCCGCACGGGTCGCGGCGGGCGAACTGCCTCCGGTCGAAGAGCGGCTGCCGGTCCAGCCCTTTGTGGTCAGCCAACGCATGCTGGTCGTCAGCTACGACACCGAAATCGGCAAGTACGGCGGTACCATGCGCCTGCCCCAGGAAGGGTCCGGCGGGGATCCGCACATTTACATTGGCTCCGTGGAACCGCTGGTGTGGGCCCCTGGTGCTTTCAACTATGACATGGGAATCCACGGCAACGTGCTCGCGGACTGGGAAGCCAATGCCGACAACACGGTCTTCACCATGCATATGCGGGAAGGGCTCAAGTGGTCCGACGGGCAGCCGGTCACCACCGGTGACGTGGACTTTGCCTGGAACGACGTGATCATGAACGAGGAAATCACCGCCAACGTGCCCGGCTACCTGCGCACGGGGTCTTCGTCGGAGGCCGCGGTCGCCACGGTGGACATCATCGACGACTACACATTTGTGGTGACCTTCGACGCTACATATGGCAGTTTCCCGGCCCAGCTGGCCATCGCCCAGTGGCGCGGCTATCAGGACTTCATCAAACCCGCCCATTACCTGCAGCAGTTTCACGGGGACTACGCGGATGAGGCCGATCTGGCCGCCATGATGGAGGAGGAATCCATCGAGGACGGCAACTGGGCCACCCTGTTCAATGCCAAGCAGATGGCGTACAACCTGTGGCGGGCCATCAACGAAGACGGCTTCGGGCATCCGGTGCTGACCCCCTGGGTCCTGCAGGACTTCGGCGGCGGGGTCTGGAACTTTGAGCGCAACCCCTACTACTTCAAAGTGGACGCGGCCGGCAACCAGTTGCCCTACATCGACCGGGTGCAGATGCTGCTCATGCAGGACCGTGAAACCACCGTCCTGAAAGTGCTGCAAGGCGAAGTGGACTACCTGGGCGAACGCAGCTCCCTCAAGAATCTGCCGTTGCTCAAGGAAGCCGAGGCCAACGGTGTGCTGAATGTGTTCATTCCGCGCATGCACCGCCTGCCCATCAACTTCACGCTGAACCTGACCTATGATGATCCCGTCTTCCGGCAGGTCACCAACGATGTGCGCTTCCGCGAAGCCATGAATCTGGCGATCAACAACGAAGAGATCATCCAGACCTTCTATCTGGGCGCCTTCGCCAAGCCGCCCTCGGATTCCAACCATCCCGAGTTCAACCTGGACAAGGCCAACCAGATTCTGGACGACATGGGCCTCTCCGCGCGCGGGGAGGACGGGTTCCGCCTGGGACCGGACGGCAATCCCTTTGAGATCATCTTCGAACCGGCTCCGGTATCACAGGATCACGTGCCCATGACCGAGCTGATCGCCGAGTACTGGAAGGCCGCCGGCATCAACACTTCGGTGAAATCGGGCGAATGGAGCCTGATTCGCGAGAAGTGGCTCGCCAATGACGTACAGGGCATGTCCCTGTGGAACCATGAGGACATCTGGCCCAGTGCGGGGTGGGACGACTATCTGCCCGGCAATTTCTGGGGCCGCGCATGGGCACAGTACATGACTTCACGGGGAGAAACGGGCGAAGAGCCGCCAGCCGGCGTGCTGGAGCTCTATGACCTGCACAAGGCCTTTCTGCAAGCTCCCATCGGCACACCGGAAAGCGCCGACGCGCTGGCGGCCTTGTACACCAACATCCGCGACAACCACTGGACCTTCAATCCGATCGAAGAGTCCTATTACCCCACCAGCACCCATGTGCGGCTCAAGAATGTCCCGGTGGGACAAGTCGAGGAAATGGGTATCGTCATCATGTATGGCATGGAAGAGTGGTACATCGATGAGTAGCAGGGCCGTCTGAAGGTCCTTGCACCAGACAGCCCGGGAGGGGCCGGCTTGCCGGAAGCCGCCCCTCCCGCTTTTTCTTCTGGCCGGACGGACCCGGGCTCATGACGGAATATATCCTGCGGCGTTTCCTGTTGCTGGTGCCGATGCTGTTTGTCATCTCGGCCATGGTCTTCTTCCTGATCCAGCTGCCGCCGGGCGACTTCATGAGCACGTTCATCGCCAATCTGGAAGAAGGCGGTGTGCGCGTGTCGGACGAACAGGCGGCGGCGTTGCGGCGGCAGTATGGCCTGGATCGGCCCGCGGTCCTGCAGTACGCCATCTGGATCAGGAACATCGTGCTGGAAGGAGACTGGGGGCGCTCCTTCAGCTGGAACCGCCCCGTAGCCGATGTACTGGTTGAACGGGTGCCCCTGACGGCCGCCGTCTCCCTGGCTTCCACGCTCTTTGTCTTTGCCGTGGCCGTTCCCATTGGCATTTTTTCGGCCACCCACCAGTATTCCTTGCTGGACTATTTCTTTACTTTCTTCGGATTTATCGGCATCTCCATCCCGCCGTTCATGCTGGCCCTCATCCTGATGTGGGGCGTATTCGTGCTTTTTGACTGGCGGGTGGGCGGTCTGCTCGCGCCCGAATACATGGATCAGCCCTGGAGTCTGGCCAAGGTGGGCAATCTGTTGTCCCGGATCTGGTTTCCCGTGTTCATCATCGGTCTGAGCGGGACGGCCGGTCTGATGCGCGTCATGCGCGGCAATCTGCTGGACGAACTGCGCAAGCAATATGTGGTGACCGCCCGGGCCAAGGGCATTCCCGAGCTGCGCGTCCTTTTCTATTACCCGGTCAAGATCGCCATCAATCCCGTCATCAGCACCATCGGCTGGATTCTGCCCGGCATCGTGGCCGGCGAAGTCCTGGTCTCCATCGTGCTGAATCTGCAAACCACCGGCCCCGTGCTGTTTGATGCCTTGCTGGCCCAGGACATGTATCTGGCCGGCGGCATCACGCTCATCCTCAGCATGCTGGTGGTGATCGGCAATCTGGTGGCCGATCTGCTGCTGATTTGGGTCGATCCCCGCATTCGTTACGAGGGCACGGTAGAGTGAGCGTAGCCGAACTCGACGTGGCCCCGCCCCACATTGCCCCGGAACTGGCGGAGGACAGCTACTACCGTGCGACCCAGTGGCAGTTGATCTGGTGGGCATTTCGCCGCCATACCCTGGCCCGTATCGGCCTGCTGGTCCTGGGCATCCTCTATGTCCTGGGCATCTTCTGCCAGTTCATCAGTCCCTACCGGCCGTTGGACCGCTTCTCCGGCTACCTGGACGCACCGCCCCATCGCCTCCGCATTCGGGACGAAGGCCGGCTGGTGCGACCGTACATTCTGGATGTAGAACCCGTGTTGGACATGGAAACGTTCCGGACCGTCTACACGCCCAAGGCAGACGGCATCCGGCATCCGGTGCGCCTGCTGCCCATTGGGCCCGAATACAAATTCCTGGGCCTCTTCCAAACCCAACGGCACCTGTTCGGCACCGGGGACGTGCCCGTTTTTCTCTTTGGCACCGACCGGTTGGGGCGGGATCTCTTCACGCGCACCATGTACGGCGCGCGTATTTCTCTCACTATCGGGCTGGTCGGCGTGGCCCTGAGCTTCATTCTGGGTCTGCTGATCGGCGGGGCGGCAGGCTACTTCGGCGGCATCGTGGATCAGGTCGCCATGCGCTCCATCGATTTCATCCTGTCCATCCCTACCATCCCGTTGTGGATGTCCCTGTCGGTTGCCCTGCCCCGCGACTGGTCCGTGGAAAACACCTATTTCTTCATCACCCTGATCCTGTCCCTGATTTCCTGGCCGGCCCTGGCCCGGCAAGTGCGCGGCAAGTTCCTGTCCCTGCGGGAGGAGGACTTCGTGACCTCCGCCCGGCTGGTGGGTTCCAACGAAATGCGGATCATGGCCGTGCATCTTTTCCCCTCGTTCACCAGCCACATGATCGTGACCCTGACCTTGATGATTCCGGGCATGATCATTGGCGAAACAGCCCTGAGCTTCCTGGGCCTGGGCATGCAGCCGCCCGCGGTCAGCTGGGGCGTGCTGCTGGAAGATGCCCGCAACGTGGTCACTCTGGCCCTGCACCCGTGGAAACTGTTGCCCTGTCTCTTCGTCATTGTGACTGTCCTGATGTTCAACTTCCTGGGAGACGGGATGCGGGACGCTGCCGATCCGTATGCCCAGTAGTCCCCCGCCCGGGCCCGACGCGCCTGACTGGGTTCTGTCCCTGCGGAACCTGGTAACCCACTTTGAATTCGACGAAGGCACCGTGCGGGCCGTGGACGGTGTCACCCTGGAGGTCGCCCGCGGCAAGACCCTGGGGATTGTGGGCGAAAGCGGCTGCGGCAAGAGCGTGATGGCCCAGTCCGTCCTGCAGATCGTGGGCGGGGGCGGGCGCATCAAGCAGGGGGAGATCCTGCTGCAGGAGGACGGCGCCGTGGTTAACCTGGCCGATCTGGCCCCGGACAGCAGTGCCATGCGTGATGTCCGCGGCCGGGAAGTCGCGATGATCTTCCAGGAACCCAAGAATGCCTTCTCACCGGTCCATACCATTGGCTGGCAGATTCGGGAAGCGATTCTGTTCCACGAGGACATTTCCCAGGAGGCCGCCCAGGCGCGCGTCGTGGATCTGCTGGGCAAGGTAGGCATCCCGGACCCGCGGCAGCGGGCCCACGCCTATCCCTTTGAACTCTCCGGCGGCATGCTCCAGCGGGCCATGATCGCCATGGCCCTGTCCTGCGGGCCGCGGGTGCTGATTGCCGACGAACCGACCACGGCCCTGGATGTCACCATTCAGGCCCAGATCCTGGATCTGTTGCGCTCCCTGCAGGAGGAATCCGGTACCGCCATTCTCTTCATTACCCACGACATGGGTGTGATCGCGGAAATGGCGGATGAAGTCATTGTCATGTACCTGGGCCAAGTCGTGGAGAAGGCTTCGGTCTGGGCCCTGTTCGACGAACCCAAACATCCCTATACCCAGGCCCTCCTGGAATCCATTCCGCATCTGGGCGAGACCCGGCAGCACCGCCTCAAGTCCATTGTCGGCAACGTGCCCGACCCCTACAATCTGCCTGCCGGCTGTCGCTTTCACACCCGCTGCGAGTTCATGAAGCCCGGCGTGTGCGACACGGCCCAGCCGCGTACCGTGGAGATTGACCGCGGTCATGCCGTGGCGTGTGTGCTCTACGACGAGAGTGTCGACCATGGCTGACCGGGAACCGCTGCTGGAGGTGCAGAACCTCCGAAAGTACTATCCCGTGCGCAAAGGGCTGCTGAAGCGGCTGGTGGGTGAGGTCAAGGCCGTGGACGACGTTTCTTTCCGGATTTATCCGGGCGAAACGGTCGGCCTGGTGGGCGAGTCGGGCTGCGGCAAGAGTACGGTGGCCAAGTCTATCATTCGGGCGGTGGCCCCTACAGCCGGCAAAGTCCTCTTTCGGCTGGAGGAGGTGCAGGATCTGGCCCAACTGGAAAAAGAGGCCCTGAAGCAGGCCCGCCGCCACATCCAGCTGGTGTTTCAGGACCCGTTCACATCGCTCAATCCCCGGCAGCGCGTGCGCGACATTGTCGGGGAACCCCTGAAGATCAACGAGGGTGCCCAAGGCGCGGCGCTGGAGAACCGGGTCAGCGCACTGATGTCGGCCGTGGGTTTGCGTCCCGAATACATGGTGCGCTACCCGCATGCGTTCAGCGGGGGCCAGCGCCAGCGCATCGGGATTGCCCGGGCCCTGGCCCTGCATCCCAAACTGATCATTTGCGACGAACCGGTGTCCGCCCTGGACGTGTCCATCCAGGCCCAAATCCTGAACCTGCTGAAAGATCTGCAGGGCGAATTCGGCCTGACCTACCTCTTCGTCTCGCACGACCTGGGCGTAGTGCAGCACATCAGCGACCGGGTGGCGGTCATGTATGTCGGGCGCCTGGTGGAGATCGGCCCCACCCACGATCTGTTTGCGACCCCGCAACATCCCTATACGGCCGCTCTCCTGGCGGCTTCGCCCAAACCGCACCCGCGGTTTCGCCGCCGGACCGTGGCCTTGGCGGGCGAAGTGCCGGATCCGATATCCGCCCCCGCCGGCTGCCATTTTCATCCCCGGTGTCCCTACGCACAGCAGATCTGTCGGGAAGAGTTTCCCCCTCTGGTGCCGACGCCCCCTAATTCCGGCCGGGCCGTGGCCTGTCACTTCGCCGCCGAAATCGATCTGGAGGGAATTCCGGTCCGGGCGCGATAAGCCCGCGGAGTACCGCGCTCCTGACCGGACCCCGCGGGATCAGGCCCGGGCGAGTGCGGGCCGGACCGGGTACACGCTGGCGGCAGTCCCGGCCGGCAACGACAGATTGCCGGCAAGCAGGTTTGTCCTTGGCAGCCTGCTCCATGGTTCCATACTGTGAATCCCCGGGCGTCCCGCCAATTGACGGGACAAATTTTTCTCAAGATGTCCAGCCTGGCCGGGGCGGGATTGGCCTTGGCGTCGTGCACCACCGTGGTGGCCAGGAGGCGGCACCGGAATTCCCGGAAGTCACGGTTTTTGGGGGCCTGCCGCTGATCGGGATGCGGGCAGGGGCCCTGACGCCTACCCGGGTTGCAAGCTGAACTTCACGCCCGGTCCCCGGAAGCTGGAATGGCGGCTACAGCGCGAAACGGTACCACCGGTCTGGCTGCCAACGATCCGCCCGCTCTCTCCATTATCCGGATTGCCGATCTGCCCGAGTTCCTGGATAAGGAACTGCGGATGGACCTCAAACCCTTTGTCGATCGCAACGCATTCCCGAAACTGGCCATCGCATCGTATACGCATAACGGTGGCATCTACGGCATGCCCGACAATGGTGTGTCCCGCGCCATTGTCTACAACCAGGACATGATCGAGGAAGCGAGCGGTACCGTGCCCATCCCGCAATGGGACGATCCGGCATGGACCGTGGACGACTTTTTCAATGCCCGCGAGGCCCGATGCCCGCGGCAACACCCCGCAATACGCCTACCAGGTCACGGGCTGGAGTGTGGTCTGGCCGATCCGGGTGTGCATTTTTGGCGGGCAACCGGTAAAGGATCCGTTCTTGCCCACGGAATGCACCCTGAACGAGCCGGGAGCTGTGGAAGGGCGGCAATTCCATGCTGACCTGATCCACCAGTACGGCTTTGCCCCGCGCTTTGACGTCATGCAGGATCTGGGGGCCGTAGGGTTGATGCATACCGGACGTCTGACCCTGATCAACAATGGCCGCTGGTCCTTCCCCGATGTGGGCTATCGCGTGGCCTTGGGGCACTTCCCGGCCGGCCCGGACAGGTCAATTATGTATACTATTTTTCTTGGTGATTCCCAAGACCACGAAGGTGGTCGATTGTGCCTGGAACCGGCTGAAGTACTTCAACGGGTCGGCCATAGAGAAGATCATGCGGGATGGTGATCTGTAAGGCACAACGCTGTCGGCCTACAAGGAAGTCATGCTGTTGCCGCGGCACGTCACGCCCAGCCCCATGTTCATTCTCTTTACCCGGGTCTTCGGCTGGAAAAACCCGTTCTACCCGCTGATCGGCCGTACCGTTCTTTGTGTTCCCGCTACGCCAGTGCTACATGACCCTGCCCTTGCCCGGACCGGGCCCCGCAGATCCCAGAGGCGCCTCGGATCCATATGCTATAGTGGCAACGTCCGTAGCTGGCTGCGGACGTTGCGTCACATTCATCCTTGCAGGGGATCCCAGGCAGTCTGCCCCCTGCACAACCGGCTCTGTCCCGGAGCGGTCGTCATGACCCTGGACCGTCAGTCACCGGGCAGCGCGGTGGCCCCGGTGCCGGAAACGATCTACCCCGACACCGACGGTGAACCCTTGGCCGAAGGCACTGCACAGTACGTCGCACTGACCGAAACAGTCAACAGGCTGCAAGGCCGCTATCGCACCCGCCCGGATGTGACCGTGATCGGCAACATGCTGCTCTACTACGAAAAAGGCAATCCGCAGGCGTCGGTAGCCCCGGACGTGTTCGTGGTCTTCGGCGTAGAGGACCGCCCCCGACCGTCCTATCTGCTCTGGGAGGAAGGCAAGGCCCCGGATTTCGTGCTGGAGGTGACCTCGGACAGCACCTGGCGGGAGGATGCGCGGCGCAAACGGGATCTGTACGCCGAGCTGGGGGTATCCGAATACTGGCGCTTCGATCCCACACCTGACAATCACCTGCTGCAGCCCCCGCTAATCGGCGAACGGCTGCAGGCCGGGGTCTATGGGGCAATCCCGGTGCAACGCCACGGAATGCAGGAGTGGCGGGGGTACTGTGCTGTGCTGGGACTGGAGTTCCATGCAGCCGGCGGTCGGCTGGAGCTGCTTGATCCCGAGACCGGGACCTTTCTGCTGAACTATCAGGCACAGAATGCCGCGCTGCAGGCGGCCGAGGAACGGGCACAGTCAGCCGAAGAACGGGTACAGTCGGCCGAAGAACGGGTACAGTCGGCCGAAGAGCGGGTACAGTCGGCCGAAGAGCGCAACAGGTTGCTGGAAGCCGAAATCAGACGCTTGCGCAAGGCCCAGTCCGGTGGCGTCTGATTGCCCGCCCGATACTGCCGTGGCGCCGAATCGGACGGACAGGAAAGGCATTGGCAGGGGTCACAAATCCCGCCCGGGGTATGGACACTGCCCCAGAGCGGTTGCCACGACAATCACGTGTGGAATTTTTCTGGGACCCCTGCCTGCTCGGCTGCATTCTGGCATCCCGCGGTCGCAGTAATTGGTATCGTGCAGAATGGATTTCCCTACAGGGCGCACGGCAGCGCGACTGCCGGACAGTCAGGCTGTGTACTCGCTGACATGGGCAGACTGCTCCCGCGGTTTGCCGTAGCCCAGCCCCGATGCGCGAGTTTCGGCGGAAGGGGGAAGGCGGAGCTGGATCACGGAGAATGCCCCCAGAGAGTATGTATATTGATGGACCATGGGATGGGCAATATATCGTGCCGGGCTGTACGGACCGGATGCAGGCAACAGGCACTCTGCGGCACGGCAAGACCCCACCTCCGACCGGTCCCAGCGGCATCACTGCATGAGGCGATCAATGCTTCTGGCCCGATCCCGGCACCACCAGTGGGCTATTCTTGTGCGGCAAACCAAGACCTGCAAAGCACAGGGTCAGCGTGGACCAGTATGCTATAGTAGCAAGATTCCGCTGGCAGCCGCGGCGTCAAATCTATTTTGCGCTTGCGCACTGGCTCTGTCCCGGAGTGGTCGCCATGCCCCTTGACCGTCAGCCACCGGGCAGCGCGGTGGCCCTTGTGTCCCCGGCCGTGCCCGCTGTCATTACCCCGGCGACCGCAGTTGTCTACCCCGAAACCGACGGTGAACCCTTGGCCGAAGGCACTGCACAGTATTTCGTGCTGACTGAAACGGTCAACAAGTTGCGGGGTCGCTATCTCGCCCGCCCGGATGTGGCCGTAATCGGCAACATGCTGCTCTACTACGAAAAAGGCAATCCGCAGGCGTCGGTAGCCCCGGACGTGTTCGTGGTCTTCGGCGTAGAGGACCGCCCCCGGCCGTCCTATTTGCTTTGGGAGGAAGGCAAGGCCCCGGATTTCGTGCTGGAGGTGGCCTCGGACAGCACCTGGCGGGAAGACGCAGGACGCAAGCGGGACCTCTACGTCCAGCTGGGGGTGGCCGAATACTGGCGGTTCGATCCCACACCCGACAGCCATATCCTGCAGCCCCCACTGATCGGCGCGCGGTGGGTGGCCGGGGACTATGCAGAGATCCCCGTTGTGCGCCACGGGACGCGGGAGTGGCAAGGATACAGCGACGTGCTGGGGCTGGAGTTCCGGGCGACCGGCGGACAGCTGGCACTGTTCGACCCCGAGACCCAGACCCTGTTGTTGGACTACTTGGGACAGAGAGCCGAGGCGCAGACAGCCCGGGAAGAAGCACAAACGGCCCAGAGACAAGTGCAGGCGGCGGAAGAACGGGCACAGTCGGCCGAAGAGCGCAACAGATTGCTGGAAGCCGAAATCAGACGACTGCGGAATGCCCAGTCCGGTGGCGTCTGATTACCAGACAGCTTAAGATCTTTGCAACCCGGGCACCGGTCTGATCGCTGCTCGCGGCCGATCGGCCGATGTCTGCGGGTCGTGGCGACCGCTTCGGGACAGTGCCCATACCCCGGGCGGAATTTGTGACCCCTGCCAGTGCCTTCCCTGTCCGATTCGGTGCCACGACAGTATCGGGCAATCAGACGCCACCGGACTGGGCATTCCGCAGTCGTCTGATTTCGGCTTCCAGCAATCTGTTGCGCTCTTCGGCTGACTGTGCCCGTTCCTCGGCCGCCTGCAGCGCGGCATTCTGTGCCTGATAGTTCAGCAGAAAGGTCCCGGTCTCGGGATCAAACAGCTCCAGCCGGCCGTCGGCTGCATGGAACTCCAGTTCCAGCACAGCACAGTACCCCCGCCATTCCTGCATTCCGTGGCGTTGCACCGGGATCGCCGCATAGGCCCCGGCCTGCAGCCGTTCGCCGACCAGCGGGGGTTGCAGCAGGTGATTGTCAGGTGTAGGATCGAAGCGCCAGTATTCGGATACCCCCAGCTCGGCATACAGATCCCGTTTGCGCCGCGCATCCTCCCGCCAGGTGCTGTCCGAGGCCACCTCCAGCACGAAATCCGGGGCCTTGCCTTCCTCCCAGAGCAGATAGGACGGTCGGGGGCGGTCCTCTACGCCGAAGACCACGAACACGTCCGGGGCTACCGACGCCTGCGGATTGCCTTTTTCGTAGTAGAGCAGCATGTTGCCGATCACGGTCACATCCGGGCGGGTGCGGTAGCGGCCTTGCAGCTTGTTGACCGTTTCGGTCAGTGCGACGTACTGTGCAGTGCCTTCGGCCAAGGGTTCACCGTCGGTGTCGGGGTAGATCGTTTCCGGCCCCGGGGCCGGGGTAATGACAGCGGGCACGGCCGGGGCCACCGCGCTGCCCGGTGACTGACGGTCCAGGGTCACGACGACCGCTCCAGGGCAGAGCCGGTTGTGCAAGGGTCAGACTGCCTGGAATCCCCTGCAAGGATGAATGTGACGCAACGTCCGCAGCTGGCTGCGGACGTTGCCACTATAGCATATGGACCTGGGGCGCCGCCTCTGGGAGCTGCGGGGCCCGGTCCGGGCAACCGCAAAGTCGGGATGCAATGCCAAAACCAACTGTTTCTTGCTGCACCTGAACGGCTGCGGTTGCGCCGTCATGAATCCCGTCGGTCGATCCCGCGGGATCCTGCCTCGCACAACTTTTCCACAGCATTACGGCGCTGAGTTGGACCAGGAAGGTCTTGGCCTGCACCCCACCCGCCGGATCAGGGCATTATCCCGGAGCGGTCGCCGTACCCTCCTCAACCGTCAGCCCGTGGAGAGAGTTGTGCGGGAAAGAACACGGAGAGCCTGTGTGCAAAGCTCTCCGCATGGAAGAAACCGGCGGGGGCAAGCATTTCCCCAAGGTTCAGGCGCAGCAAACTGGATTTAGGAAAACGTTTCCCGTCTTCTGACCTGCTTCCCGAGGGAAGACACTCTGCCCACATTTACCGAGGAATTGGCTGCCCTGTGACAGCGTGCAGTAGTGTCATGCAGACAGAAGGGAAGGGGTATGGTCACCGCGCCTTTTGCCTCCGTTTCCCTGCATCTGCGCGTTTCCCGTGGACTCCCGTGTCCCCGTCATTGTGCATGACAGGGCGACCGAGACGATTTCAATCCCTGGACCGGTCTGTATGGGCGGCCTGCCAGACGCTGCATTCCGACGCGGAGAGCAGGATGTTCCGCAGCATTTCCCGCTTGATGCCCTTGTGTAGAACAATGCCCCATTGGCCTTCCAACTTCCGGTAAATGCGGGTTAGACCGTTGCTGACAGTGGCTTGGGCGAGGCCCAGCTGCGCGGCCATTGCGGCTGTGCCGGCAGTCTGGGTGGCAACGGCATGGGCAATCTTGCGCTCGGTGGGCGTCAGCGACTCCACAAACCGCGCGTATTTGCGGCGGTGATCCGCCCTGATCCCGCGGCGGGCCTCGCCCGGGGTAGCAGCCTGCATGGCAATGCCGTGTCCTTGGCGGAGGATGTCCTGCAGGAGAGGAATCTCATGCAACCGGGCCTTGTCCCGGGGTTCCAGAACATGCCGGCGGCTGAGGCGAAGATTCTCGTCGGAAGAAAGATACAGCACGCGGTCCCACGGCTGCAGGAGCAACTGGGCGACAGCCATGCCCACCATGGCCGAAGTCTTGCGCCCGCCCGCCAGCAACAGACGGATGTTGCAGCCCGCGCCCTTCCATTTCTTCAGAGACTGAAACAGGATTGTTTCGAACGCATCCAGTTCCTCCGGCAACAGCAGGTCGGCGGCCGGAATGAGGGTCCGGTGCAGGTCCGGCCAGTCGGGCCGCCGCGCGAACATGGCGTCCAAATCAGCCAGGGCGCGGCCCACAGGTTCCCGCTCTGCATGAGTGTGCAACACATCTACGGCGGTCAACTGCTCACGGCGCCGGAGCAGTTGCAGGGCAATGGCGATGACTTGGGGTTCCGCCCCAATCGTGGCCACCAACACAGATGATCTGGCACCGCCCATCGTCATATTGTCATTCTCGGCTGTTGTCCATTCTGTCGTCCCCAAATTTCGCCCGGAGAAAAGGGGGCTTGCAGATTGTGCCGCACGCGCGCCCCACAGGGGAATCAATTCCCTTGCGTCCGCGACGGGCATGCCATACGCTGGCAGGCATTCTTTCAACAATCTCGACATGCATCCCATGAGACCCTACATTCTGCTTTGTACCGTGGGCACCAGCCTGAAACGCCATCTGGAGCGCTGGCACTGTACCGCGCACGGGGTGGCGAAGGACATCGCCGACTTTGACGCGGCGGACTGGGACAAGGCCGTACGGCATTTTCAGGGTCTGGATCCTCTGGACCAGCAGTGCGGCGCGGAAATCAACTCCATCCACGCCATGATTGCCGAAGGGTACGTGGTGGAAAATCCTCAGGTATGCCTCTTTCATTCTGAAACTGCACAGGGAAGAGATATCGCGGCGTTTCTGCAGCGCTGTCTGCGGTCTGCGGACCACCACCGACCCTTGCCACAACTGCATGAGATCAAAGGGTTGCGCGACAACGCCCCCCAGACGTTCCGGACCCAGGGACTGCGCACCTTGGTCCGCAAGCTGTGCAGCACCATCAAGGAATACTCGCCCGCCGCCGGTGCCATCAACGCCACCGGCGGGTACAAGGCGCAAATCGCCATCGCCGTGATGATCGGCCAGGCCCTGAATGTCCCCGTATATTACAAGCACGAATTCTTCGCGGAGAAATCCGTCATTCGCTTCCCCCCGCTGCCCGTCACGCTGGACGAACAGGTGTGGCTCCGGAATCGCAGTCTCTTTTACGATCTCCACCAGGAAGACGATTTCGTTCCGGCCGCGCGCTTTGCCGACGATGAATGGGAAGAGGTGCTTGAGAGCCTGATCGAGCGGGAGTGCCAGGAGGAGCAGGAGTTCCTGATGCTTTCGCCCGCCGGGGAGCTCATGCATGAGAAGTTCAAGGATCGGCCCCGTACCGGAGAAAGTCTGCGACTCAAGGACGCCCCGCGCAAAGAGCCCGCTACCATGGGCAAGGATCATTTCAGCAAAGGCCAAAAAGAAATCCAGGTCTTCATGCAGAACGTCGTGGATCAGAACCGCTTTGTGGTATCCTGCTATTGCTTTTATGTCAATCCTGATTTGCCCTCCCAAAACGAATTCCGGATTACGCCCAAAGGCGTGACGGGGGTGTATTCCGACGGTTCCTTTACCGCCAGGTTTGGCGTGACCACCACAGCCGAATCGGATGTGCAGGAAGACATGGCCGTGGCGCAGCTGAACCGGTGGCTCGCGCGGCATGCATAGGGATCGGACGCGTCGGGCCCAGCCAGAAGGGACCACCGGGATGCAATGCACAGGATTGGGCACGGGTTGCGCTCGGCTGCAGACTGTCCCGCCTTTGACCTGCCATATGGCTTCGTTACCCAAAGGATCAGGTCCGTATCGGCCAAACCGACTGCATCCCTTCGCATCTCAGGAGGTCGGCCATGTCCGTAGTAGAGATTGAAGCGACCTACCGCGTCGTCACTCCCCTGTTCTGTGCCGGAGCGGATCCGAACAGACCTGAGCTGCGGCTGCCCAGCTTCAAAGGAGTGTTGCGCTTTTGGTGGCGTGCCTTGGCATGGTCGAAGTATCACGGAAATCTCAAGGAGATTCAGGTACAGGAAGATCGCCTCTTCGGTAGCGCGGGCGGCGGTCAGTCCCGAGTGTCCCTGCGTTTGAAGTCAATGAATCAGCCGCAGCCGGTTCCCGCGGGCAAGGTGCTCACGATCTCTCAGAACAGCAAGCGCAAGGTTGGGGAAGGAGCCCGGTACTTGGGCTATGGTGTCATGGGAGCTTTTGGAGACAAAGCGGGTCGGCTTGAACGCGCCTGTCTTTCTGCACCGTTTGATTTCACCGTGCAAATAAGAGGGAGAAATCTGGATAAGACCCAGTTGGATGATTTGACGCTAGCTTTGGTCGCGTTGGGTACCTTGGGCGGTATGGGATCCAAAAGCCGCAAAGGCTACGGTTCGCTTTCAATCTGCTCTCTCGATATAAATGGCAACAAACCAGTAGGTCGTCTACCCCGTTCCATGGGCGAAATGATCACAATGGTCCAGTGGTCAAGTCATTTCAAGTTGTCTGGATTCCCGAAGTACACGGCATTGTCCAACAAGGCACGCATCGTATTGGTATCCAGTGACAAGAAGGATCCTTTGGCACTGTTGGACCTCATTGGCCGCGAATTGATGCGGTACCGCAGTTGGGGATTCAAAGGAAAAGTGCTGGGCAACCCAGCAGAACGAAATTTCAAACATGACCATGACTTGATGAAACGGAAACCAGCACACCGGAAAGACCATCCACAGCGCATTGCCTTTGGTCTGCCCCACAATTACGGTCCCGGGCAGGCCCAAATGGTTGAACCCCACGACCGCCAGCTGGATCGGCGTGCCAGTCCTCTGTTTATCCATATTCACGCGTGCACGGACGATCCCGTAGCTGTCCTGTCGTTTCTGCCTGCGATGTTTTTACCCAAAGGCAAGTCGCACATTTCGGTAGGTGGCCCAAGAAGGATCCCTCAGAAACCCGAAAGCGAACTGTATGGTCCAATCCACGATTTTCTCGATCGTCTGCTGGACCCCGCCATTCCTGCAAAGAGAAATTTACGGAGTATCGAGGTGAAGTCATGACGATACACCTCGACATATCCATCGGGCCGGTGCAGGGGTTCGTGGCCCAGTCGCGGCGCACGCGCGACCTGTGGGGAAGTTCCTATTTGCTGTCGTTTCTGTCAGCGCACGCCATGAAAGGGGCACAGGAAGCCGGCGGCAAGATCGTCCGACCGAATGTCGAACAAGATCCCCTCTTTCAATGGATGAAAGGCGAAGGGGAAGGCATGCTGCCCCGTATCGGTTCGGTGCCCAACCACTTTGTGCTGGAAGTGGACGAAGAGGCCTCACGCGTGGCCCGTGCCGCGGTCGAGTCCCTGCAGAAGGCTTGGGAAAGGATATGCAGAGTCGTATGGGAGCAGTACGTTGTACATGCCTGCCATGTCGGAGACGGAACCGAAGTCATTTGGCACCGGCAGATCAAAGGATTTTGGGACATATCCTGGACTGCTGGCCCGTCCACTGCACAAGGCGGACTGCTGGCCCGGCGCAAACACTGGCGGAGCCATTGCCTGCCTGACGAGCCGGGCGACAAGTGCACAGTCATGCCGGATCTGCAGGAACTGTCCGGACATGTCGGGGCCGCGGGCGACCGGGAGCAACAAGAGAGATTCTGGAACACGGTCCGCACGCGACTCGGCTCCCTGGATTTGCAGCCCAACGAGCGGCTATGTGCCATCGCGCTCGTCAAACGCCTGTTTCCCAAAGTCTCTGGAAAAGCACTTGGCGGACAAGTCGACACTTCGCATTGGCCTTCCACGGCCTATGTGGCTGCCGTGCCTTGGGTGCGGAACGTGATCGCCAGTGTCCCTCAACAGGCTCGGGCCTATGCTGATGCTGTCCAACGCCATGAACGAGATGTCTTGGCGGAGCGACACCCTCAATTCATTGGCCTGGACCGGCAGAACGCAGGCGATTTTGCCAAGCTGGACGGGAACTATCTTAACCGCGAGTTCATTCTCAATGAACGGCTGTGCCCCTTGCTCAAGGATACCGAAAGCAGCGCACGTGACCAGTTGAGCCGCCTGCTGCAGTGCATTTACCAAGCCAAAGACAGTGATGGATCCGCTTTGGGGTCTCCGCCTGCATACTATGCCCTGCTTCTGGCCGACGGGGATCGTCTGGGCAAGTTGGTAAGCCAATTAGGCGGAATGCAATCAGGCGGAATGAAGGTAGGGAAAGCGCTTCTGGCCTTTACCGGCCAAGTCCAAGGCATTGTGAAGCAACACGACGGCATCACTGTCTACGCCGGGGGCGACGATGTACTTGCTCTGCTTGCTGTGCCTAAGGCCCTGGAGTGTGCGGCCGCGTTGTCGCAGAGCTATCAAGCCGCTTTTGATAGCAACGCGGCGGGCCATGACGATGCCACGCTTTCGGCCGCGGTGGTGTTCGCCCATGTGCGTTTGCCCCGCGGCGCTGTCATGACCGAAGCGCACCGGCTGCTGGACGAAGTGGCCAAAGATGGTAACGGACGCGATTCACTGGCTGTCGGAGTTCTGAAGCCTGGCGGACTCAACTGCCAGTGGACAACCACCTGGAAACGGCCACATTCCGATTCCGGCGAGGTTTCCGCCTTGACAACCATTGAACGTCTGATCGGCTCGCTCAGAGAGCACACGGCAGAGCCCGGTCTTTCGTCGGGTCTCGTTTACCGGATCCGGGAAACGCTGGCCCAGTTGTGCGAATGGGACCCAGTAGCTGGTGCGAATGGGACCCAGTGGAAACCCGGTTCCTGGATCAGCCTGCCGCCCGAGCTCGACATTCGTGCCCATCTGCGAGCCGAAATTTACCGCAGTCTGGTCCTGCGTATGGATAAGGAAAAGGAAGTCCAGGAACGATCCGATCAATTGGCCGACTGTGTATGGGATGCTCTGGGCCGCGCCAAGGCAACAGACGACAAAGAATCCGGGAACACCAAAGCCGGTGTGGACGGACTGCTGCTGGCGCGTTTTCTGGCCCATCCCGAGCATGAGGAGGCCGACCGATGATCTGCATCCAGTTTGCACCGGTGGACACCTGGTTCTTTCGCGACGGTATGCCTTTTGTGGCCGGCGGAGTGCCGCAGTACGGTGTTACGAGTCTGTTTCCCCCACATCCCCCGACAGTGGCCGGCGCGTTGCGTGCGGTGCTGGCCGTCAATCGGGGCTGGAACGGCCGCGGCTGTTGGCCCCGGCACATCCGGGATGTCCTGGGCGATGGTCCGGAAGATCTGGGTAGGCTTGCCCTTGACGGCCCCTTTCTGCTCAGGAAGGAGCAACCCCTTTTCCGTGCCCCTCGTCACCTGCTGGGCAGGGATGATGAGGCAGGGAAGTGGATCCCCAGTATCCTCCTCCGTCCCGGCCAGGCTGTAACATGCGATCTGGGGAAGGACGTCCGCTTGCCGGAGGCACAGGAGCCGAAAGGCAATCTTGCAGATCTCAGGCCCGGCCACAAGGAATGGCTGACCGGTCAAGGCCTGAACGCCGTGCTGCGCGGCGACATACCAACCCCGGACGATGTAGTGTCGGACAAGGACTTGTGGTCAATGGAACCGCGCATCGGCCTGAAACGAGATCGAAGCACACGGACCGCGGAGGAAGGCATGCTCTACACCGCTCAGCAGGTCCGACTGCAGGGAGATGTGACTCTGGGCATGCGTATTGGCGGTTTGCCCTCGGACTGGATCCTCCCCGTCGGCCAGACCCAGACCGTGCCCTTGGGCGGTGAGGGACGTCTGGCGGAATGTCAGCCTTGGGATGCCGAGTTGGGCTTGGGCATCTGCGGGATGCAACCTCCATCCTGCAGACAGGAAGTAACCCTGATCGCCCTGTCGCCCCTCGATCTGAATCTGTCCGGAATCGATAGTGACAGCGCACGGCCGTGGGAAAACACCGGCGGCCTTAGACTGGTTTCCGCATGCCTGGACCGACCGCAACGGATCGGGGGCTGGGATTCCCTGAAACGGCGTCCCTTGCCACTGCGCAGCGTGTGGGCGCCGGGCAGCGTGCTGTTTTGCAAGATACACGAGCCGGAGCGTTTCCGGAAAGCGGTGGCAGGCGACGGCTTGATGCGCGTGGGCGCGCGGCAATCCTTGGGTTTCGGTCTCGCGGCCCTCGGTATCTGGCCCAATCAACAGGAGACAAACTCATGATGAAAGCGATGCTCGGTTTGCTGGCGGAGACCCCGATCCATCCCGGGGCCGGACGGGGCATGGGAATCGTCGACCTGCCGGTTGCCCGCGAGGCCTCCACAGACTATCCAGTGATCGTCGGCTCCAGCCTGAAGGGTGCCCTGCGGGACAAAGCCGAGGGGTTGGAAGCAGACGCGGATCGCCACTTCGGGAAACCGGATCAGGCCGGCGATCTGCTGGTTTCCGACGGGCGTTTGCTTTTGCTCCCAGTGCGCAGCCTGACATCCTCCTTCCGCTGGGTCACCTGTCCCCATCTGGTCGAACGGTACCGACGGGATCTGGCGCGGGCCGGTTTGGATCCCCAGCCGAAAATTGCTGATCTGAACCCTCTGGAACAAGGGGCTGTCCTGGCAGCGGGCACCGGCAACCACCTGTTCCTGGAGGAAAGACAATTCTGCCTTGTCGGCCAGCCGCCGGACGGACTGATAAACACGGTCACCCCCCTTGTGTTGCACAGGGAAACCCGAAGCCGGCTGGCGGCGCGGATCGCCGTGCTGCACGACGATGACTTTGCCTGGTTCGCCCGCTACGGCCTTGCCATCCAGGCCCGCAATGTTCTGGAGGACGGCACCAAGAAAAGCAACAACCTGTGGTACGAGGAAACCTTGCCGCCCGACACCGTCATGTACGCCCTGGTCATGGGACGCAGCCGCGAAGCCACGGATGTGCTGGACAGGCTCTTTCCTGACTGCGATCCGTACCTGCAGGCGGGCGGGAACGAAACGGTAGGCCAGGGATGGTTCGCGGTCCGCGTACGCAAGACCAAGGCAGGAGACACCCCGTGAAAAGAAATCTTGAACAGCTGCGGGCAGAAAACGCTCTGTCCCGAGTCAGCAAACTGGAGGACAAGCCCGACGAATTCAAGAAACTGTACCGTTCCTACGTAGACCGTTTGGGGCCCACTATTGTCATGAACGGTTTGGGGCAGGCTCTGGCGACAGAGCTCGCCGCTGCCGGTTCGAATCCAAAAGATCCCCGGGAACGGGCACACCGGAAATTGTTCGACAACCTGCAGCAGTGGCTGTGCCGGGAGCCGGGCGGTGTCTATCCTGAAAACCCCGATCTCCTGCAAGCCATCACACAGCATGACGAATCCCGGTATGTGCATGCCCAGACCGAGGCCCTGGCCTGGCTGGAATGGCACCGGAAATGCTGCCGGGCCATGCTGCCCCGGGGCGAAGGGGAGTAACAGGCATGGCTCTCCCGCTGTACAGCGATGCCCAACAGGCGCGTCGCACAGGATCAGGACACACGGGGCTGTGGTTTGACAAATTCTGCAACCGGTGGAGCAGCTCCTGGGAGATGTCCGGGCCCCCCAAGCTGGACTGGATCCAGGAGATTGCCAACCGACAGACCGGTTCGTCAGACTTGTTGCAAGAGAGTGCCACGCGGCTGGCCCGGTTGGTCCAATGCTACAAAGGCAAATGTGGCGTGTTCACCACCGAGTCCCGTTTCGTTACGGGTCTGGGCCGGAGTCATCCCGTAGAGAACGGCTTTGCCTGGCACCCGACGCTGGGCACCCCCTACCTGCCAGGCAGCTCGATCAAAGGGCTAGTCCATGCCTGGGCCCGCACCGAGGCCGCGTCGGATCCACAGATCCCACATCTCTTCGGGCAGTCGGATCATGTGGGACATGTCTGTTTCCTGGACGCCGTCCCCATCCAGCCCGTAAAGCTGGAAACCGACATCATGACGCCCCACTACGGTGGCTGGAGTCCCGACGATCCGCCGGGCGACTGGCGATCGCCCACGCCCATTCCGTTCCTGGTCACGGCCATCGGTACACCCTTTCTGTTTGGTGTGGTCCCCCGCCGCGGGGTGCAACCGGACAGCCTGGAGGCCGTGTGGGGCTGGTTGGGTTGCGCTCTGGAGTGGGCCGGAGCCGGAGCCAAGACGGCAACCGGATATGGACGATTCGGCTTTGACGCCAAACGGACCCAACAATACCGTAGCGGTGGCTGTGACAGGACCAGGCAAGCTGCCGCAGGGAATCTCGCCTCGGGTCAAGTCAGGAGTCGTGCACAAGATCGCAACCCAGAAACCGGCGATTTGACTGCAACGCGGCCGTGAGTACGGAGTAGCTGCCGGCGGCAGGGTCCAGCACGACATCGCCCGGATCGGTCACAGCCGTGATCAGGGCGGCCTGCAGCCCCACCGGCTTGGCATGCACACCCTGACTGTCCACTTTCTCTGCCCACACGTCCCGGATATCATGGCGTTGCCAAATCCCCTTGGCCCGCCGGGGCGGCTTCTGGGCAATCACCAGATATTCCGCCTGCCGGCGCGTGCGGTAGCCCATGCCCATCCGCATCTTGTCCCACGTGATCAGATCCACCACAGGCAAGTGGGCGTTTGCCAGCCAACGGGCCACATCCGTGCAAAGATGGAATTTGTCCACCCAGAGGGCCAGATGACCGGAAGGGATCAGGACACGGGCAATTTCGGCCAGAAACTGTTCTATCACCGCAACACTCATCTGCGGCAGGCCACTGCGTCGGGCGCCCCGGCGCTGGCCTTCGTTGCCGTACTGCAGCCGATCCAGCACTCCCCGATATTGGGGATCGAAAAAGCACAGGGGCAGAGCCGCCGCGGGCAGTTGTCGCAGCAGGTCGCGACCGTCTCCCTGATGCCGCCGGTTCAGGGCCAGCGGCCAGGCATCCGGAGCGGACATCGGCATCGCGGCCTGCCGCGTATGCCCGTATACATTCCGAGTCTGGACCTTGCGGGAGCCCATCAGTTGCCTTGCAGGAAACGCCACACGATACGATGCACCATGCGCGCGACGGGGGCCCGATCATCCGTCAGAGGCGCAAGATCCGACACCGCGGGTGCCACCGAGACCTGGGCCGGGGTAGCCTGCGCAAAATCCCGAAAAGCCTGTGGATAGGCGGGCGAGAGGGACTGCATGTGCCGGCGATAATGCGCCACGTCCACAGGTCGAGTCAGGCCTACGACCAGTGCATTGCCCAAGGTACCGGGCGGCACCGGTTCATGGAGAACAAACACTGCCGGAAAAACGACCTGCATGGTGGCCACCAGACTGTCCACCAGCGTCTGGTCCCCCGGGATGCGGCCCACATTGATGGCAGCCACGCCGGCCGGCGTCAAATGGCTGCGGACCAACATGAAAAACTCCACGGTAGCCAGATGGAAGGGGATATACGGCACCCGGTACGCGTCAATGCCGATCATATCCCACTGCCGGTGGGCAGGCTGGGCCTGCAACCAGCGGCGACCATCCGCGGCCACTGCCGTGAGATTGGGCCGGGCCATGTCGAGGTAGGTGTATCCCACCTCCAGAATCTGCGGGTCCAGTTCGATGCCCGTGATCGGGGCTGGACCATAGATATCGGACCACAGCGAACTGACCGTGCCGCCGGCCAGCCCAATCAGCAGCACCTCGGCGGCCGCCGGGTCCGCGGGCTGGGCCGCAAACCAGGGAGCCAACAGAAAGTAATCCCAGATGCCGTGGCTCAAAACGCTGTCCGGGTGATACACGCTGTGAATACCGACCCCTTCGTTGAGTTTGAGGTAGGTCTCGGATCCGTGCCGGCGCACCGCGATGTAATTGTAACGGCTCTCGTCCTCGTAGATCAGAGTGCCCGCGACGGTAGCGGTGCCCAGCCCCCGCACAGAGCCCGTATTCGCCCCGATCGGCCAGGCTATGGACCAGAGCAAAACACCCAGACCCAGGAGGGCGAACGAGCGGCGCCGGTGTGACAGCCACGGCAACCCGGCCATGGCGGCTGCCAGCAAAAACAGCGCAAGCAGATGGAATGTCCAGCGGGTGCCGAACGCGGGGATCAACCACAGCACCGGGGCCAGAGTACCTACAATACTGCCCAGGGTAGCAGCAGCGTACATCCGGCCTACGGTCCGACCCCGGCCATCCGCAGCCGGGAGGGCAATCCGGATGGCCCAGGGCGTCACGGTCCCCAGCAACACCACCGGCAGACTCAACAGCAGGGCCACTGCCAGACCCGCAGCCACCAGCAGGCCTGCTTCAAGGGCCAGCAGATCCTGCACCGTCGCGCGCAGGACCGCCGGCGCGATCACCGGGACCAGGCTTGTCAGGAAGCTGGCCGCAACGACCGTTCCCAGCAGGCGCGGCAGGGCCGGATAACGATCGCCCCATCTGCCCCCCAGCCAAGCCCCTCCGGCCAGACAGGCCAGCACCAGCGCAATCAAGGCCGCCCATACCAACTGGCTGTTGCCAAACCAGGGCTCCAGCAGACGAGCTGCGGCCAGCTCCAGGCCCAAGGCCCCAGTGCCGGTGCAAAAGGCCAGAGCCAGCAGATATAGCTTCAGATGACTCTCGCTTTGATATGAAGAAACGTCGGAATCAGCAACATCTCAACGGCAATTTCGTGCAGGCGCGTATCCCAGCCCATCGCGTACCTTGTCTGTCTGGTACTGGTTCCCGGCACCGGAGAGCCCGGATCAGTGCGGCTTCCCGAGCCCCGGGGGTATTTCCCTGCTGTCTCCGGTATCCCTGGGAACATCACGCAACGGCGGTTCCTGCCGTTACGCGCGGCCTTGCAGTTCCGCCAGGGTAGGCAGCCAGTCCAGAGCGGTGTCGGCCAGTCTACCAGTACATGCATGATCAAGGCGTAGACAGCGCTGCGGTCAGGTACTCCATCATGCGCACACTCATGCCCGAATCGACCCGCGCCTGGTACTCCGGCAACGACAGACGACGTTCGCCCCGATAGTTCTCCGGTTCCCAGACCAGATCGGACTGGCGACGGCGGGTGCCTGGCTCCGCCGCGAGGCCGACTCTCTCGATGACCCGCGGACGCACCGGTCAGCAGCCCTGCAGGGCGGACACAAAACGCGGGTGCGGGGCCAAGTCCTGGATCATCTCGGGCTGCTGAAACAGCGTCTTGAGAGTGCCGTCGAAGTCAAAGCGGGAGGCAGGGGAGGGGAACAGGACACAACTCCAGAGGCGGACAGGACAGGGTGCATCCTGCCATTCTACCCTTGCTCGCGTGATCTAGTCTGCACATACGTTCACCGGCCCTGTATCCTGCCTACTGTTTGGATACGAGTTTCCGCAGCAATGGTCACAGCACTTTCGGACCGGACCCCGATTTGTATTTCAGAGACTGGAACCCCTCGCTGGGCGGTGGACAGCACAATATTGACTTGTGAGCAGACTCACGGCATTGCCGGCAGATGTCAATCCAGGCTATCAACGCGCCCCGGATTGGTTGCAACATCCTGTCGAGCGGTCATGGAGACATGCCCTTTCTGTGAGACAATATTCTCACGGCTCCCATAGCGCATCCACGAGTGTCGATATCCGGCGCACCGTCCGGACCAGGGGGAGGTCCTGCCGGACAGGGCAGCAGGGGGAACCCCGCAGACATCGCCCACGCCTTTCTTTTGCTGGCCGCAGACGAAGCAGCCACGATTGCAGAGGCCTGTTTCCAAGTGGACGAGAGCGCGGGTTACCGCCTTTGATCAGCACGGGGCGATCCGGCCAGGTCCCTGGACCGAGGTCCAGAAGGAGTATCCATGACCAAGAAAATTTATGCCTTTGGTATGGACGGTTTGATTCTGCCGATGGTGAAGCATTTTGCCCGGGAAGGCTCTCTGCCGGCGTTTGCGCGTCTTCTGGCATCCGGCACCTGCAATCAGACGTATTGTTCCTTTCCCGTCTGGACCCCCACCAATTGGGCTACCTTGTCGACAGGGGCTCATACCGGCACCCATCAGGTGTCGACGTGGGAGACCACGCTGGAACCCGAGGGTGAAGTGGACAGCTTTGACGGACGCAGCAATCAGGCTGAGCGCATGTGGACCGCCCTGGAGCGCGCCGGGCTGCAAGGCGCGGCGCTGCACTATCCCGGGGCATACCCGTCATGCCACCAGACCAGTTCGATCATTGACGGCCTGGGCCATCCGGCCCATGCACACACCGACTTTGAGGTGGCGGCCTGCCAAGCCTATGCAACAGGACCGGGCAGTGGCGATGATTTCATGATGGGGCACGACGGAAGTCCCGTGCCCGGATCGCGCAGCGTTGAAGGCATCCCACATCTCGAACAGGCGGTGCATTGGATCCATCTGCCGCCCAGCCACAAGCCGCCACTGGCAACCCGGCTTTCGGTTGTGTCCCGGCAGGGCGGTGTGGCCAAGACCTATCATGTGCTGGTGACAGCCCGCGGAGAAACCTACGACCAGGTGCATTTGTATCCTGTGCCGGATGGAAAGCGGCGGCTGGCCAGTGCCCGCCTGGGTCAGTGGACGGAGTGGATCATAGATGACTTTGCCCTACCCCAGGCCCCGGTGGAGGCTGCGGTGCGCTTCAAGGTGCTCGCGCTGGATGCAGGCGGCAATTTTCTGAAACTGTATCGCTCCCAAGTCACATACACACACGGCTTCTGTTACGGGGATGTCGCACTCGAGCGGACACTGCGGGAGCGATTCGGACCTTATCAGGAGCATGCTTCCATGATCCCCTACACTGCCGGCATGGCCGACTTCGATACCGCGTTGGAAGAATGCGAGTATCAGGGCCTCTGGTTTGCCGAGGCAGGCCGCTACATGCTGGCGCACCGGGACAGCAGTTATTTTACGTGCCACTGGCATCTTTTCGACTACCTGAACCATATTCACCTGGCCGATGTGGATCCGGCATGTCCCGGGTTCGAGGCGAGTCGCCAGGACGCTGTCATGGACATGTTCCGCCGGGCCTATCAGGTGGGCGACCGGATCGTGGCACATATGCAGGAAACCGCAAACACCCTGCGGGAGCACGATGTCTACGTGGGAGTCCTGGCAGACCACGGGGCCTATCCAGACGTGCGGGTCGCCAACATTCGCAAGTTCCTGTATGACCAGGGTTTTCTGGCCCTCAAACACGGAGCCAGTGCCGTGGCCGCGGATCAGGATCGCATTCCCGATCACGAAATCGACTGGGATCGCACCAAGGCGTACCTGCGGCGCCGGGGATTTGATATCACCATCCATGCCGAACCCGGCTCCGCGCGCTTCCAGGCAATCGAAAGGGAGCTGCTGACCGCGCTGCGCACCTGGACGGACACGGAGACGGGCCAGACAGTGGTGGCCATCGCGCTGCCGAAGCGGGATGCCTATATCCTGGGGCAGTGGGGCGACCAGTGCGGAGACGTAGTCTTCGTATACGAGCACGACTTCGTCAGCGGCTATTACCCCCAGTGGAAAGGCATTGAGGACGGCGGCAATGTGGGCGCGCCCCTGGAATACGGAGCCCACCACGGCGGCTTTCTGCCCACGGACAACGGGTTTTCGTCCAGCTTTGGCTCCTTTCTGCTGGCGGGTCCGGGCCTGAAGCAGGGATACGAGCGGGATGTGGCACGGCTGGGGTACATTCAGGCCGTGGACGTCATCCCCACGCTCTGCCATCTCCTGGGCATTGCCCCTCCGCGCCAGTCCCAGGGAGCGATCGCCTACGACTTGTGGGAAGGCCACGCAATGGAAACCCCGTAAACCCCCGCGCCCTGACGGATTGTCTGAGGACCAGAACAGGGACCTGGGATGACAGAAACCACTGCCGTTGCGGTCGCCGCGACCGTGTTCTCCGGACCAGGCAAGAGCCCACAGACGGGAAGAGGCAGAGGATATCGACCTGGGAACAGCGACCACAGGCGGGTCTGATGGCATTCCCTTTCGCACAGTCGAGCGCCGCACGGCGTGCCGCTGTGGCAACTGCCTCCTGAACGGTATCCCCTACGGCCTGCCGAGAATCGTAAACGTATCCCCTAGTCCCTGGCCAGACCGTAGTGCTGCACACCGCCTGGTTCTGTCTGGCGATGTACCGCAGCAGTCCGAGACATGCTGCGGCCGGTTGGCTGCGGTGCCAGGAGACCCCGATGCCTATATCGTGATCGAGTGCAAACGGAACTGCATCGCTACAGCAGGATATCCATAGATCCATTGACAGGGCATACAGACAGCTGTCCTGCTCAGCTGCATTGAGGGCACTCAGGGAACCCTGGCGAGTTGCGGGCTGCCCCTGGGCCTCCGTGCGATCGCGGGGACGGGGATATGGTCCACTTCGGCGCGCAAAGAGCGGGCACGCATCATGGTATCCGCACGCAACCCCTTGGAAACGGTGTTCCGTTTCCAAGGGTGATGCCTATACCCTGCATCCGCCTTCGATTTGGGCCCCCGGTTCCAACAAGGGAGCCGACCATTTTACGGCAGATCACTGCAGGAGAGCAGTCAATCCGACTGTTTACACTGGATGCCGTTTGTAACCGAAATCAAAACCCGAGGTTGAGGTCAATCGTCGTCGTCGTACCAACATGACGGTAGTGGTTCCAACGGATACAGATCTTCGTAACTGTCGTAGGCATCCATGTCGACTTTCGCTTCCAACTCGCGGATACGCGCCTCCAACTGGGAATTTTCCTCTTGCATCTGTTGGTTTTTTGCTTCTATCTGTTGATTTTTTGCTTCCAGATCCGCGCGTTTGCGTCTTTCCGCGGATTCACCCATCAACATTCCACCCAGAAACAGCAACAGGTCATCGCTCATGACATTCTCCTGATGGGCACCGCGCATTGCAGACATTTGCAATATACCATACCGGTGATGGGGGTGCCGGCAACAGGGCAGATCCGGCTGGGCACTGGCAAATCGTTGCCTTGGACCCGAGACGCGGTGTCTCTCCGACAGCCCCAGCCAAGGATTGGCCCCTGGTTGTCAGGACCGCAATTTCTACAAAGTGTCCCGCATGTGCACAAAAAGCCGGGATCCGCGCAACGGCTACGCCAAGCAGGGTTGCGTGGGACAAACAATCTGTCCATAAGCAGCCGGTAAAGGGCAACTGCAGACTTTGCAAGGCAACCCGATACGGGGACCGGGGTACACCTTGCCTCTGCTGCCAAGCATGAACATGGAATCCTCTGGGCACCGGAATGGCCACAGCGCCTCTGACGGGATCGCCGGTGCACGATCTGTGGCGTGCACAGCCCCTCAGTTTCTGTGTTGCGGGCCTGCACCGAGGCAGACATGACTCCTTATAATCAGGTACTCGGGGTTGTTTGGACATGACAGCGCACTGCCACATCCGATTGCAGCACAATTTTGACGTATGACCCAACTCAAGGCATTGCCGGTGGATCTGGACGACTTCACGCAGGTCCGGGAAGCCGGACGTTATCTGTATGTCGACAAGACCCCGCAGATCGCCCGGATGATCCGGGACGATCCCCGACACGTCTTTCTGGCCCGGCCGCGCCGATTCGGCAAGACATTACTGATCTCCACGCTTGAGGCCCTGTTCCAAGGCGAACGGGAAAAGTTCCAGGGGACCTGGATATATCGCAACTGGGACTGGGACCGGCAACGTTATCCCGTACTGCGACTTGACATGGCACTGCGGGACATTCACGATGCCGCGGCCCTCCGGTCTGAACTCAAATTCCGCATGATGGAATTTGACAGTGCCGATGATCCGGCCGGACTGGACAGGGAAATGAGCCCCAGCCAGATGCTGAGAACCATCCTGAGACATCGCGCGGAGCGCGCCGGGCGTGAGGCCGTGGTGTTGGTGGACGAGTATGACACTCCCATCACCGAGAATCTGGAGCGTCAAGACGCCATCGGGGAAATCCTGGATGTCCTGCGGGCTTTTTACGGCACCTTGAAGGACAATGCCCGCCTGATCCGGTTCACGTTCATGACGGGCATTACCCGCTTTGCGCGCGTCGGGTTGTTCTCAGGGGCCAACCATCTGCATGATCTGTCCTTCCATCCCCAGGCCAGTGATCTGGTCGGTTTTACCCAGCCGGAGCTGGAAGACCGGAACCATTCCGGTTTGCGGGCGCTCATCGAAAACGGCGCCCGCCACCTGGGCTGGAAAACAGAAAATCTCTACCAGGCCCTGGAAGATCACTACAATGGTTATCTGTTTGCCAAGGGCGGGCAGACTGTCTACAACCCGTTTTCCCTGGTCCATTGCCTCTATGACATCAGTACGGCGGAGCGAACCCGATCTCTGCCGGAGACACGTTTGCCCAACTACTGGGCCGATTCAGGATCGCCCCGACTGCTCTTGCGTCTTCTGGAATCCAGCGCCTATCCGCTGTCTGTGCCCACGCAGGATCATCCCGATGTGGTGGAGGAAACGAAGTATGACGTTCAGGCACCGAACTTTGCGGCCTTGCTCTATCAGACCGGCTATCTGACCCGCAAAGAGTCATGGAACAAGGAAACCCGGATTACGGAGTGGCGTCTGGACTTCCCCAATGCCGAAGTGGCGCACACTTTCAAAGAGTCACTGGTGGATTGGCAATACAGGCGCATACACAGGGCAGGGGGGTTGCGCACAGCCCATTTCGATTTGGCCCATGCCATCTACAACGCCCTGCGGAACCAGGACGTGTCCGGTTTGCATGCCACGTTCAATGCCTTGTTACGAGCCACCCATCACTTCCTGCACCCGCCGGCATTGCCCCTGAGGGAAGTACCTGCCAAGAGTGCCTGGAAAAACATCCTGGACTACGAGATCCACTATCAGGCTCTGCTCAACGGTACCTTTGCCCTGATGGGAATTCAGGTCTATGGGGAACTGCCTACCGTCGCGGGCCGCATAGATATCGCGGTAGAGGTGGAAGGCCGCATTTTCATTATCGAGCTCAAGGTGAACGGGAATGCCGAGCAGGCAGTGCGGCAAGCGTTGATCGGGGACTATCCGGCCCATTTTGCCCCCGGCCCCCGGCCCGTTGCCGTATGGGGACTGAACATTGACACCCGTGCCCGTGCCATCACGGAATGTGCCCTGTGGGACTTGGGTCGCTACAACATGGCCCAGGGACGTTGGGATCACGAGCCTTTTGCCTTGCCCCTCCTCCATGTCGCCCCTGCCTCCGATTCCGCAAAGGCCAGTCCGATTTTCCGGCCCGGTCTGCAGGTCAGCCGCCCAGACAGCGTCCTATAGAGGTTGCAGACAGCGTCTGCCTTGGTCAGTGCCCTACAGTGGGGCACCATTGAGTCTCCGTCCCGCGCTATATATAGTTGTCTTGGCGAATTTTTTGCACTCACCTGTGCGCAGCAAGCAAGTCCCGCAAAGTGGCTCTGATCATTGCCATGCATAACTTGTCCCCGTCCCGAATGTCGTGATCCGGTCGAGAACACCGTTGGGTAGTCAGTCATATCTCCCTGCCCAAACTTGACGGACCCCACAGATGCTTCAAGGATAAAATACGCTGACATGGAACTGTCCGCATCTCCCCTGCCCGCCCACTCCCTGGCACCCTTGGCGACAGACGCGGCGGATTTCGCTTTCATGCGTCAGCGTGGCCAAGTCTATGTAGACAAAACGATCTACATCCAACGCATGCTGGCCTATCCCATGCGGTTTGTATTTTTGGCGCGCCCGCGCCGATTCGGGAAGTCGTTGCTGGTCTCCACGCTGAAATGCCTGTTCACACGCGAGAACGACAATCTGTTCCAAGGCCTGGACATTCACGCGTCGGGATTTCTTGCCCAAGTGCCACGCTGTCCCGTGTTTACACTGACCATGGCTGGAGTGGGAGGCGATGATCCGCGTGAATTGGCCACCCAATTGTGTCATGCGGTGCAATTGCAGTGTCTTCGGCAAGGCATTGTGCCTCCCTCTGCCGATTACGCACCGCAATACGCCCTGTCGCAGGTATTCTCGGATTTACGGCAACAGGGGCGCCTGGTGATCCTGGTGGATGAATACGACGCCCCTATCACGAGAATGTTGGGCAATGCTGCCATTGCGCGTGAAAACCAGACTGCCCAAATGCATATCTTGCGCGACTTTTACGGCACATTGAAAAACTGGAGCGAAGATATCGAATTCGTTTTTCTGACGGGCATCACACGGGTGGAAGGTGCAGGGTTGTTCTCGGCCTTGAATAATGTGACGGACATTTCCACCCATCGCGCGTATGCCACGATTTGTGGTTTTACCGAAGAGGAAAACCAGAAGTTTCTCGGCGCGCATATCGCCTGTGCCGCGCGCCATTACGGTTGTTCACCGCAAGATATGCGTCGGCTGCTGCAAGAACGCTACAACGGCTATCGGTTCGCGCCCGCCAGCGCTCCCATCTACAACCCCATTTCCTATCTGAAAGTCCTGGTCGAGTTCATGGATCCCGAAATATCACATGTCATTTCCGCAAAAGGGTTTCCGCGACCGTGGATTGACACGGGACAATCTTCCTTTCTGTTCCGATACATGAAGGAGCACGAGCAGGGGCTGGGCGACATAGGCGAAAGCACGGAGGGTATTTGGAAAGCCTTTGATCTGCAACAGCCCAATTTGAAAGCCTTGCTGTTTCAAGCGGGATATTTGTCCCTCAAGACCCAAAACGACACATACCAGGTCGGGTTCCCCAATTGGGAAGTGGAATCCGCATTTCAGGAAGGCTTGCTTCTGGAATATCTGGGCAAGGAAAGCGGCAGAGGCAGCCGCATGCGAGCCTTGATGCAGGATATGGCCTCCGCCTTGGTGCAGGGCAACTGCCAACAGGCATGCGCGTGTTTTGATCTCATGCTGGACAAGGTCTCGTACGACCTTTTGGGCCGAGAGTCCAACTATCAGATTGCCCTGCATACCGTCTGTGCCATGATCCGGGGCACGCTGGACGTAGAGTCAGAAGTGCATGTGCGGCATGGACGAGCAGACACCGTGGTGGAAACGCGGGATGCCTTTTATGTGTTTGAACTGAAACTCAACGCGACGGTCGAGATGGCTCTGCGCCAGATACGAGCCAGGGGGTATGGAGACAGATACGCCGGCGAAGGCAAACGGGTGGTGGGTATCGGCCTGAATTTCCGGGAACCCCCGCACGAGAGCCATCAACGGGAAGCGTCCGCGCAGAATTGGGCTATGGAAACCATTCTCCTATACGAACCGTAACGGGACACCGGCATCGTCCGGTCCCAGTGACAGAGAGAGAGCAACAAACCTTCTGGCCTAGAGGCGGCATCCCCATAGGCAGGACATTCTGGGCATTGCGCAATCCGCCAGCATCGCCACAAAACACAGTCTGGCCTCAGACCAAAGGACGGCACTCCGGTGTCGGCCAACGCATCTCCATCCCCATGGCCTCACGGCAATTCCTGCAGGTCCGATTCCACCACAATCCTGGTGCCCTCCACGTATGGCGTCTCGATTTGTTCCTTGTGTGGCCGCTCGTCAATCAAGACAAAGCGAGAGGCAAGCCTCTGCAGTTCTCTCGCCTTGTTGGCGATTTCCTCACTCAGCAATCCCATCAGCGAGGTGCCGCCCGTCAAGTTCACGTGCGTTTCCTCGGCAGCCAATATCCATGCCGTGGCCTTGTCCCTCAAGGCCTGGCGTTCATGCAGGCCACTGAAAGGGTCCTGAAACAGAAGCATCTCACGCCGACCTGCAAATCCCGCCCGGTCCAGCGCCTCGTTCATCTTGCTTCTGGTCTGTTCAGAAGTAATCACCAGGCAGCAATCATGGCTGTCGGCGGTGGAATTCAGGCTCCGCATGGCACTGAAAAGCACACCGGGTGTCTTGCCCAGAGGCGACACGATCAATCTGCGATACTCGTCTGCGAGGGGGCGCAGATCGATGTTGGGCTGGTGCTTCATCGTTTCGGACCAGTATTGCCAAGTCTTGCCGGCGCGCTGCTCTTCACTATTGTTTCCGAAAGCGTTGGACGGATTCATGCCGTGGTGATGTGCAAAATTTCGGGTGGGGCCCAACTGGTCCCGCCAAAAACGGGCAAGCCGGGTCTGCACCTCGGACAGACACAGGCCGCTTTGGCCCTCGGTGTGCAATTCATCCAGTTTGCCCAACAACCCAAGTGCCTTCTCGGCCTGCTGGCGCGGCCCACCTTTGCCCAGCCAGCCAGAATCGTGGGTGCCAAGTTGCAACATGGCCCAACTGACCACCCATTCCCGCATCAGGCCAAAAGCGGCGTCAGGGCTACCATACTCCTTGTAGAGACAGTCAATGAGCCTTGTCTGCCGCTCCAATTCCGCCGAGTCAAGAGCGATTTCCGTCTTGACGGGAAGCCCGTTGCTGTCCCTCCCGGACAACTCGAATAATTCCAGCCGCTCCTTTACGCGATCCCGGAGTTCGCCGCTCAGTTTGGGAGAAGAAAGCGACCGCTTGACAAGTCTGTACAACTGTCGATGGTTCTGCTGTTTGAAGACTGTGGCTTCAATGCCCAATTCAAGGGGCAAAGCATCGGAAATGGCCAGGGTCAACTTCTCCAAATTGCGAGTCATGTGCGCGGTTTCCGCTCGGTGAGCCACCTTGTCAATAAGTTTTGCCATGGGCCAGGCGGAGCCCGTATCCCGGAACGTGTTGGCTGCGTAAATCCATTGCGAAAAGTCCAGGAGCTGTCGCAGATCAATGTACGGTGAAATCTGTCCTTGACCCTTCAAAAGAGCGTAATAGATATTTTGCAAATCCAGCTTGGGTCGCAGAGCATCAATATAAAGTGCTCCCAAGAACATAAGCAGGGCATAGTGGCGAAACCCATGTGTGATCTCCAAGGTCAGGATGCCCTTGTCCGGCGCACTGCAACCAAGGGTATCCAGAAAGAGGCCTATGTCTTCCGGTTCTTCTCCCGCAGGAATGTCAATGGGCAAGACTTTGCATTCTTCTGCCAAAGCCTCCTCCAGTACGGGATAGGTTTCCTTTTTGGCTTCGTCCGTACAAAGGGCAAGAACCCGGGTTGGGACTCTTTGTTGGCTGCGCAGCAGGTGGAACAGAGCGATGGGAGCCATTGGTGCCTCGTGTGTTTTGCCACAGAGACCGTATTCGTATCTAATGATTTTCTTGGAGTCGTCTCGTCCATGTTGGAAGCGGCCCAAAATAGTGACAAGTACGTGTTCAGACATAAAAGAAATACCCTTTTCAGATCCGGCTGCCACATCGAGGCAATCGCAAAGTCAGGATTCCAAACACATCATTCTGCGTTGTGATTGTGGGTTTATTGGGGTCAATGATACTTCCGATCATGAAATCCATGCCGCCTACCCCTTCGTTTTGATGACTTGGCAGACTTTTCCCGACTGCGTCGAGAAGGGCGTCTGCAGATTGACAAAGCGGAAGCCATTGCCCGACTGGTGAAGTCAGGCAGCCACCCGTCCGTATTTCTAACTTGTCCGCGCCGCTTCAGGAAGCGGCTGCTCCTTTCTGCGCTGGAGGCTTTCTTTCAGGACCGAGAGACCCTGGTGACCGGCTGTGGATACAGAACCCGCCTGTGGCACCGACGCCGGTCGTCGTCCGATCTCGCCGTGGTTTGGCATGTCATGCCAAAATCAGCACCGATATTCATCTGGTCTACCCTGTCAGATCGGAACCCTGGAGGCTCCGTTGCGAAATTCGGAGACCAGGGCCGACACGGGATTCAACTCCAGTGCCTCTACACCTTGGGGGGTCTGCCATCACCAGGAGTACATCGCGGAACATGGTTCTTTATTTTCATGCCATCAATTGATGCCCTGACGATGAAGAGGACAATACGCTGTCCACCGGAGTCCAAGAACATTTTCACCCTGTGTCTGGGACAACGTACTGAAAACTGCATTCCGCCGTCCTCTACCGGCCGCTGTGCTGCGAAGCCGGGCTGAGGGCTATATAATGGATTTGCTCTCAAAGTCACCGGCTTGAAGACAACAGTTTTCCTAGGGACCCCATCGTGCACCAAGCCACATACGACGATCTGCGCCAAGGCGGGTTTGATGAGCAGCAGGCTCTGACCATCGCCAGTCATATACCCGACTGGTCGCAGTTCGCCACCAAGTCGGACATCAAGGACCTGGAGCACCGGATGGAGGCGCTGGAGCATCGGATGGACCGGCGGGTAGAGGCGCTGGAGCACCGGATGGAGTCACTGGAGCATCGAATCGCCCGTCAAATGAGTGAAATGCAAGGGACCATTGTCCGCTGGATGATTGGCATCTTCCTTACGTTCCTGTCTGCCTTCAGCCTGCTACTGACAGCGGCCAATTTCTTGCAGGGGTAGTCAGAGACGAGATCCCGCACCGCGTGAGGCGCGCCCGCTTTGCAGGGATTGAGGGACCATTCTCCATCACAGCCCTGCCCACGGCAGGCTGGGCCGGAACTCTATGGGTGCCAAGCACATTTTCATTTGTCGCTGAGCGGCCGCGCTCCGCAGCCGGAGTTGGAACTGTATACTGGCTCCACTCTCAAGGTCATCGAACCGGTCTGTCTCGTCGCGAGGTCATTTTGTGCTCCCACAGGCACCCGCTCTGGCACTGCCGACAGTTCGCATAGCGCCCTCGTGTGTCACGTTGGCTGCAAGGATCTGTGCCAGAGTTAGAGGGTACAGAGGCAAAGTTAGCCATGAATGCCATGCTACCGCCGACCCTGCGTCTTGACGACTTGGCAGACTTTCCCCGACTGCGCCAGGACGGTCAGACTGCACCTCCCCTTTCAATCCGTGCAGTCGGGCATAGGCAAACCGCTTGCGGGCCTCTACGGGGTTGGTTTGAACACAGCCGTGTCCATACCGACAATTTGCCGTTCTTTGCGCCCAACAGTCAGTCCCCATACATGCGCCGTCTTGCCTTGGTCCACATACGGCAGGTGGTATTCCTGGGAAATGGCCTGTGACAAAGCATCTTTCCGCGCATCGTCCATTTTTATTTCCATGATCACAACAGCGTTATTCATGACCACCGCCAGATCGGCGCGCCCGCGATGTTGTACCACTTCAGCCTGGACATGTGCCTTGTGCTGCATGGGCAACAAGGCCACATGCAACAGCGTTTGATACCAGGCTTCGCGGGCCGTGTGCTCCAGGCTGGATATCGCTCTCATCAGGCGATTGCATGCAGCCTGAAAGGCATCGGCATTGCACTCCTGCACAGTCTGGCAAACCGCGGTCGTCCACGTGAAATCCAGGGTCGTAATTTGGTACTCCTGGCGCAACAGGTCTTTCACTACACTGTCGGTGACCTCAAGATTGGGAAAATCGGTGATGCAGGCCTCGGTTTCAGAATCATGCACCAAGGTCAGATAGCCGGTTTGGAACAACAAGGTGGCCACCTCGTCGGTCGTCAGGGCCATGTCTCGGGATACCGGAGATTCCCGGCCGGTTTCCAGAAAGGCCAATCGATGCGTGCGAATGACCGTGTCCATGACCGATGCGCAGTCCACATGCCGGATGTCCCGCAAAGCGCAATGCTGGGTCTTCAAGATGAACGGCAGGAAAAACGGTGTCCCGGACTGCATCCAATAATTGACGAGTTTCTTTCTGAGCAGACAGGAGAGGGTAGTGTAGGGATTGTAGACGCGTTCAGTCTCTGATACTTCAGGCGTGAAACAGTATCCGTTGCAGTATTCCCGCAAGCGTTGGGGCACATTCTCCAGAAGATTGCCCCAAATATCCACAATGTCTGTCATGTAAGGAGTCAGACAGCGCCGCACTTCCCGCTCCGTAAAACCCAGCATCCCGTGCAAATGGCCGTCATGAGACAGATCGTCCAAATTGTTCAGTCCGGAAAAGATGCTCATGCACGCAAAACGCGTGACCCCCGTGACGAAGATAAAACGCAGATGAGCATCCTGGTTTTTCAATACACCGTAAAAGGCCGCCAGCGCTTTTTGCATTTCCGGCAAGGCGGGATTGTCCAGATTGTGCAGCAAGGGATAGTCGTATTCATCGATGAGCACGACGACTTTGCCGCGGCGAGCATACAGGGAATTCAAAAACACTCCGAACAAAGATGCTGCAGATCGGTTGCCCTGCGGGAGAGCCAATCCAAATTGCGCGCACAAATCGCCAATGAAGAACTGCAATTCCGATTGCAAGGAGGCGGCATCGCTGGCATGCCAATCGTTCATGTTCAGGCGGATGACGGGACAGGGATCGGGCCAGGTCCAATGGGCACTTTGGGGACTGCGGCACTGCATGGACGTATCGTGAAACAAATCTGTGTGGCCCCGAAACAGGTGTTCCAGGGTGGATACCAGCAGGCTTTTGCCAAAACGCCGCGGCCGCGCCAGGAAACAGTATTTGCCATAGCCGTCCAGCATGTCAGCGATATAGGCCGTCTTGTCAATGTACAGTTCGCGCTGTGCCCGCAATTCGGCAAAATCGCTGGTGCCGCCGGGCAACCGCAGCAAGGAGGTCACAGAGTGATTCCGATATGGGGCTGGAACATGCCCTCATTGTACCGGGCTGCGTACAGACAAACTGGATCTCCCTGGATCCGGTACAGGGAAAGACAACGAGCTTGAAGCCCATGCCTTGCGGGTACCAATCCCAATACACTTGATAATCCTGAGAGTCCCATGCGGGTCGAGTTCAATCATTGTGTACTGGACGCGGAACTCGTGCGTACGCAAAGTACGACACCAATCGTGGCGTCAGCCGGAATCCGCGCTCCTGACAAAGCCCCGCGTTTCAGTACAGGAACAAAACCCGCAATGACTACACATTCCCGAGTGTCGGGAATGGCATCCTCTATCTGCAGCGACCCTCCTGGTCAACACCCTCCCAGAATGTATGGACCAATCCGCATACTATTAGGATTAGGATATGCATCGGGAAAATCAATCAGGCTTGCATCGCCATAGCAGTAGCGGAGAAACCAAGGAATGGCTCGACTCTGGATTACCACCATCGGCACGTCTTTGCTGACAAATCGGGATGACCGCCCTTGGACCTGGAATGGTCTCCACACCAAACACTTCCCAGACAGTTCGCAGGTACACCAATGGATGGCCCAAGCCGATGCGGCAAAGATCAGTGCCGAAACCAACACTTGGCGAGCTGCAGGATTGGACAGGGCGGATCATGTATGCCTGCTCCACTCCGATACACCGGAGGGAAGGTACTGTGCCAACAGGCTGGTCCACTACCTGAGGCACACCGTGCGCTGCCAGGAGGCAACCTGTGAATCGTTGACGGGGCTGGGATACGACGCGACCAGTGCCGGGCAACGCGGACTGAAGGACCTGATCCACAAGGCCGTGGGCCAGGTTAAGGAAGCCTGGACACGGAGCCAGCCTCTCGAGCCTGCGTTCTGCGCCACCGGGGGCTTCAAGTCCGAGACCGCGTTTCTCACTCTGCTCGGCGCCCTGCTGGCCATCGAGGTCTACTATATCCATGAACGATACCGCGAGATCGTGTGTCTGCCCCGCCTGCCCTTGCGTTGGGATACGGAATGGGTATTGAAACGCCAGCAATTTTTCGAATGGATCACCGAGGAGCTCCGGTCCGACCGCGAGGTTGAGAACAGGCTGAAGTTTGATCCAGAATTACAGCCCTTGGTCGATTCGGAAGATGGCTATACCATGCTCAATGCAGCTGGCGACCTGCTTGCAGAGGCAGCCCAAATCAGCAGCGGGGGACCGCTGCCTGCAATTTCCTCTACCCCCGATTCCGCGAAAAATGGCCTGTCGAAAGTGCCCCATCATCGGCCCGCGGGGTGGGACCACTATGTTGAACAACTCAAGCAAATTTACTGTGTCAACCGAGTCGCGTACGACGGCCGTGTATCAGGCAGTTCGGGGATTAAAGTCAAGGTTCTTGATAGTGCGGCAGGCACCATACGCATCAATTACAAAGGCTTGGGGTTAAAAGTTGATACGACCGCGCAGGGAGTGGATCAGACCCGGTTTATCGCCGACTACATCCAGTGTTGCCTGCAGATATAGCCTCTGGCAGCAATTTATGGTCCCGTGTTCAAAACATTTTTCCAGGGGGCCATTGTGGAGTGCGCGCCTGAACATTGGCTGTCCAGAGTCGCCTTCGCCTCCCAACAGGCACTGGATTCCTATGGAGAATAGCTTCCACTCCATAGATTGCAAAGAGAAACAGTGCCGACACGGGTACTGCATACAGGGACCTCTCTCAAGGCTATCGGGGCGGTTCGTCCCGCGACAAGATGACTGTCTGGGCATCCCTTGCACCACGCGGCGCGTCCGTCTCATGGGAGAACATCATGCATCAGGCCACCCATGCAAATCTGCACCAAGGCAATTTTGACAGGCGGCAGACGCTGGGCGACGCCCGGCCACCGCTGGCTGATCGGTATCTTCCTCATGTTCCTGTCCGCCTTCGGACTGCTGCCAACAGCAGTCCAGTCATTGCAGGGATATCCGAAGACAATCCCGCGCGGTGGGCCTTGATGCAATGTACCATGCAGATCGGCTCGGCTAAGAGACAGGAAACAGAACCATCAATCTGTCAATCAAAAGCGCAGATCCTGGACCTATCGGCTCGCGTGCACCAACCGGGAGGCGACGACGACGTTCTGGTCCGGGTCTGCCCAGTGTGTAGCCAGCATAGCTGCAGCTTGGGGCAGGCAGTATATTTTGTCGCCCTGCACCACCCTTTGCGGGCGTGGTCATGCTCCCGGCGGACTAGTGCGGTCTGGAGGATGCATATCACGACCTGGAGCGGATGGGACTGCTTTCAGGCATCGAAGATCCCGTACACGGTCCGGAACTCCGCCTCTCTGCCTGTTTGTACCGCTGCAGCTGCACGTACAGCCATCCCCTGTTCCCCGTGCACGATGTCCTCCAGTCGCAGTGCGGCAGCGGAAAAGCTCTTGCATGCAGTCCAAGGCCTGCAACAACAGCTTTTCCGCTTCCTCCGTTTGTCCCATCGCGCGCTGCACCATGCCTGCGCAGACCATATATTTGGAAGCCAGCGTCGGGTCGGCTGTATCCATCTTGGCAATGCCCAAGTCTCCCCACTGCCGACGCGCAACGCGATGCTTAAGGTGGCCGCACAGGGTAGCCAGTGGTAGGGTTGGTCCAAACGGTGCGGGCCTTAGCCTGCGATGTCTATGACAGGCTGCAGCCTAGGGCTATGAGTGTGGCCTGTAATGCAGCTGTAACAGACGCTCAGGGCCGCGAAACCACCGGTGGTGGCCAAATGCCATCCAGTTGCTCTTCCGTAATCTGGTAAACAGCCAGCGCTTCGCCCGTAGCGCAGTCTCCCGTTGGGCCACAGGTCAAGCTCCCGGTTATGCCCTCAAAGTCCTTGATACTGTTCAAATAATCGCGAATGGCCTGTTTGCCAATCAGAAGATTGCCCTCCGCATCGATCCGGGTAACGGCAGCAATGGCGTCGAACAGCATAAAGGCGGCGTCATACATGTTGGCGTGGAACGCGGAAGGGGGTACACCTCCATGCATGTCGTTCCACTTCCGCAGCAGTTCGTCGTAGGCCTCGTTCGCGATCGAAGGAGCCGTAATGTACATGCCAAGGGCCGCGCGGCCTGCACTAACGGGAAAATTCTGGACATACAGAGCATCGGCTCCCAGCAGGTGCATGTCTTCCAAGCCGGCAATCTCCTGGGTCTGCGCGACGATCAGGCTGCCTTCAGCCTGAAACACAGGGAAAAAAATCAGGTCAGGGTCCGCGGAAGCGATCTTAATCAGCAAAGGTCGCATGTCGGTGTCACCGACGTTGACCGCCCCTTGATATACGATCTCTCCACCCAATTCCCGAAAGGCATCCGTCATCACAGCCTGCAGTTTGTCGGCATAAGTACTGCCATCGTGCACCGTGGCCACGGAACGGGCCCCAAGCTCGTGGTACGCAAATGCGGCCGCCAGGCGGCCCTGGAACAAATCATTGGTGGCTGTCCGATAGTACCCCGGGTGCCATACGCCCCCCTCATCCTGATTGGCATTGGTCAGGGTGGGGGCTGTATTGGATCCGGAAATCATGCTGAGGCCCGTCGCGGAAATCACCGGCAGCGCGGCAGTGGCCGTACTGGAACAGCCTGGGCCCAGGATCCCGGCTACCGAGGGGATGGCCGCTATCTTCTGCGCTGCCGTTTGGCCCCCTTCCGGACTGCACAGCGAATCCTCCAGATGCAGGACGATGTCATGTCCATGAATTTCGCCGTAATCGGCGACAGCGATCTCAATGGCCCCGATCATGTCTGCACCATAGAAAGCCAACGTTCCGGAACTCACAATCATCACGGCAATCTGGATGGGCTCATCCGCCCTCACCTCAATGCAGCCAATGGCATCTGTGCACTCTGTCGTTGCAGTTTGGGAACCTGTGCAGCCAACCACCAGCAATGCCGACAGTACACACAGAACCCATCCCACCCATACAGCTCTCATGGGCATTCTCCTTGCACCTGTATCGCCATCGCGGACGGAGCCGGTCCGGTATGGACACTCTTCCTGGGCACCACGCATCCACAAACCGTCAAGTTCAAATCATCGGGAGGCGATGAACGGGGCCTGCAACCGGAAACCCTGGTGTCGGCCGGTCCCAACGCCAGTTTCCTTTCCCAAGCAGGGGCAAGATAAGGTCAGACGAGTACCCCCGCAAGACGGTACTCCGATCTCCCGACCTCTGGATGGGACTGGACAGGGCCGCGACCCGGCGTCTACTGTGACGGCTTGCGTTGCCGATCCCGTCCAAGGTGTCACGGGACCTAAGCCAAGTCGTACGGACGCTGCCCGCGTCAGGGGCCGACTCCAGCCTATCATACTACTGCCGCACATAAGAGCGTTGTCTGAACTGCCACGGCAATGGTAGGCGATATTCTGCGCAAACCCGCGGTGGGACAGTCTGGCCAAGCCGCCATCAGTCTTCGAGATTGTCGGCGTATACACCCGATTCTCGTTCAACAGCCACACCACCAACCGGTCAATTTCCTCTTCGGTCATGCGCGTCATGAAATCATTAGGCATGGAATCGTCGTACCCGAGGCCCAATTATTCGGCCATGGCATGAATGCAACCAACATGAGGCTCCCTATTCCGTCTCAATCCAGGGCCTGGTGCGGAATGAGAACGAGTTTCAATCCTTTCTTCATCAGGGCATCAACTGAAAGCCTCCACGCCAGGCGTATGACTGAACCGCCCTCAGTAGTGCATGTGGGCGCGGTTACGCATGATGACGGCGGTTGTCCAGTCGGCATGGGCGTAGAGGCCGCAGGAACGACACCGGAACACCGCTTGGCTCTCGCGCGGGTTATCCAGGTGTCGGTGTCCGCAGCACGGGCAGGTCTGAGACGTGCCCTGCGGTAGTACAGTAACGGTAAGTATGCCCAGCTTGACGGCTGCTTCATGCAGCAGATTACCCACATGTCCGATGGCCGCTTCGGTCAGGCTTTCACTCAGTTTGCGTTGGGCGGAGGAGGATGTCCAGTTGCCCGACGGCTGTGTTGTCGAGTTTGAGGACATCAGTGAGCAGTGCCGAGCCAGTTTCTAGCGTACCGGATTTCGCCAAGCCTCGTTTGCCGGGAGCAGTCTGGCGGACTTCAGGTTGTCATAAATCCCAACCAGGGCCGCCATTTGTTGGGATCCCGGCCTCCTGGTGTCCAGCGTAGGCATTGCAGGGATTGCAGTTACGGTGTCCCACTCCTCCCGCTTTGGGTCCGGCGGCAATGTGATTCCTTTGAACGCGGTTGCGGTGGAGGTGGTGTCGTCGGACTTTGATGGGGAAGCGGTAGTGGAGATTGCGCCATCTGGCAGCGGGAAGACTGTAACGTTGATGAACGAAGGGACCATCCAGGTTAAGGATGGGGAGGCGTATCGTTTTCTGGCGCTCAGTGTCTTGGATACAGATCCGCAGGTCCGGTGCTAAGCTGGGAGAGACGACCAAGCGCCGCGGCGCCTACTATTTGTGGGCGGGAGACGGTATGCAGGGACGTGACGATACGTTGCTGTCGGATGTTTACCTGGACTGTTATCAGTACCGCGAGGACTTGAAGTTGCGGGAGCATCCCGATTGTTCGTCCAGCGTGATGACGCGCCTGTTGTGGCCGCGGCGGAATGTCTTTGAGGCGGTGGCGTCGTCGGATGTCGCCAGGGACTTGTGGGATACCGCGCGTTGGATGAATGCGATTTCCTGGATCTACTGACCGGGTTTCAATCCTTGTCTGGCGCCCACCAAGCAGGGATTGAGATTGTTCTGGCAACTGTGCTGCCGTTTAGGGAAGGACCGGAACCCGGCCGGCGCTGCCCATTTGGCTGGCGTCACCGCCAGTCGGCAAGCATTCGGCGGCGAGGATCGGATTACGCCCTAATCGGCTTCCAGTTCCCGCTCGTCCAGCGGGAACCATTGGACGGTCCCCCGGTTTATCAGCTCTTGCACTTCGTAGTCGCTGCGCATGCTGGCCACAACGGGGTAGGTCGGGCATCCAGTGATCCGGGTTATGAAATCGGCATTCCGAATGGCCCGGCTACTGTCCCGGTTATCCGCGGTGAAGGAAGCCTCGGCGGTGATATAACAGGTGTCGCCCCTCGCGTCGACGGCTTCAATTACCAGATCAGCGGCGTAGAAACTGCGCCGTTCTCCGTAGGGTATCTCGCGGGCTATGCCCGATTTGCGGGTCATGCGAATCAGGTCGTTGCTGGACAGAGTTCTTGCGAAATCCTCTACTCCTACGAGTTCCAGGATGCCTTCCAGCTGATCTCTGACCAAGCGTCGCGCTGCGTTGCCTTTCAGTATGCCGATGTTGTCGTCAATGCGGTCCAGGCGCACTTCGATATGGTCCAGGCGCACTTCGATGCGATCCAGGCGCACTTCGATGCGATCCAGGCGCACTTCGGCGCGGGCATTGAACACCTTTTGGTTGGTGATAAATTCGTTGACGTAGGCGACGAACTGGGCGAATTTTTCCGGCAGTTCCAGCAGCTCGTCCCTCAGCAGCAGCCGGCGCACTGCGTCGCGGAATTCGGGGTCCTCTTTCAGGGTCTGGAGAAAGCGGGCGCGTTCTGCGGGTCTCACTGTGTTGTTCTCTTCTGCCCTAGCATTACTTACAGTATCGCTGTCTTTGGATGTCATGGAACGTCGTAGTTGACTACTGCCGGGCAAATGCGTTGCTGAAGGCTGGAATTGCTCCAACTTCCTTCCGGGCATTGTGGTGTCATGCTGGTATGCAACGGAAAATTGTGCCGATCATGCCATACACGGTGCGGGGGTTTGTAGTCTCATTGACTATGGCAATTTGCATTGTCATCCTGTCCGGCGGTGTCGTGCTTGCAATGCTTATGGCAGTCGGAAGGTTGGATAACCCGGACGCCAGTACGACAATTGTAGCGCTACTGTCTAACCCTGTGCTTTTTGCTGGATCTTGCCCCACTGCTTGAATGTTGGGTCTGGATACGGCTAAAGGTGGACCGCTGGTTGGTCAATCATTTTAAGGGCAACGAGGGTGTAACGATGGGGAGTACGGTTGGCCGTATTTGTGAGTAGCAGGGCATTTTTTTACACGGGGGCTACTCCAGAGCCATCGCCGTGATATCTTGCCTGGGGTGGAAAATCGTGTTTGGGTTAGGGTGATGCCGTCGCCTTTGATGCGGCGCAGTTCTTTTTCACATTCCCTGAATACGGCGGCTTCAGTCCGGTGCCGCGTACACGCGGCTTGACGGCCTTTGCAGAGTTCGGGGTCACCATATCGAAATCCGGAGTCGGTCCAGCGTTCCGGTTCGGCTGGGCGCCGCTTGGCGAGTTGCGCCTGCCGACCGTGTTGACCGTGTTGAGGTGAGCGAGAGCCGAGAGCGTAGGCGACGGCGGTGTTGTTGGCCAGCCTTTTCCCGATTAGCTAGGATTTTTCGCGGTGATCGCGCGCTTGATTGCTCAGCGGATATAACCACCTTGAGGGCATGTTCCATGCCTTCTCTTGAGCGTTTTTCCCAGTAAGTCGGTCGCGCGAGGGTATGGGTCATGCACGTTTTCGTAGTTGGTCCCGAAACCTGCGAGACGCGTTGCGGTGTTGCGTATCCACTGGTCGGTTACAGTCCACGCGTACGATTCAGCGTCGTATTCGACGCGGTAACGGCTGCGGCAGTTTTCCAGGGTGTTGGGCATAACGATGTCTTCGTGCACGGTGCGCGTGACGACATGGTTCACCGTGCGCCGCATCTTTGCTGAATGTGGCGCGGTCGCACCCACAGAATTTGCACAGAAATTAGTTGACGGTACATGGCTTCGTGGGGAGTGTCCTTGCGTTTTTGTGGATTGGGCGTATGGTCATCAACTGGCAGGACATCAATGTCGGACCGACCTTCCTCATAGTCTCCGCAGGCTCTGGACCCGGAGAGAATGGCTGCGTTGGCTTGGGTCGTTTCACGCAATCGTCGGAGTTGCAGGGCTTTGACACCGGTACGGTGTTGTGCCCCGCGGCGATGCCATGGTTGTCGATTGTGTCATGTTGTCTCGCCAATAGCGTTCAGGCAAACAAGCCAATGCATAGAGCGTTTCAATCCCTTCTTCACCAGGGCATCAATTGAAAGGCAGCCGCATGCTTCTGAGTCAGGTCCGGCTCACCTCAGAGGTTTCAATCCCTTCTTCATCAGGGCATCAATTGAAAGCGGCATGGGAGAGCACGAGGCGATGGGAGCCGTCCGGCTCCCGCTGGCGTTTCAATCCCTTCTTCATCAGGGCATCAATTGAAGCGGCAGCCAGCCGATAATAACCTTCAATGGATGAAATCCAGAACGCATCGCCAATGGTGCCACCGGCAATCAGCGTATTGAGCTTCTTGAAGTAGTCCGCTCCCGGGAAACACTCCATCTTCACGAAGATATCCGGGTAGGAATCTTCATTGAACTGTTGGACCCATCGAGAATGGTTGTCGCACTCAGTGCCCAATCGATGATGGTAGCGCAGCAGAATGGCTTCGCGGGCGGGCGCGGTGGTGGCTGTGGCGGAAGGATCTACGCAGGCGGCCAGCACCATGCTTCCCAGTGCGATGCCGCTGGCATGCAAAAAGCCACGGCGACTCAACTTTCCATCGTTCATGTCTTTTCCTCGAATTGGAATTTGCACCTGGCCCAAACCAAGCCCTGCCCCAAGGAAGTTCCAAGGCAGTGGTAGAGTACAGCAAAGATCAAAAAGTCTCCAAAGGGGCCAAAATCCGTGCCCCATGCCATGCGAATGAGGTGCCTGGTGGTCGGAAGACCCCGAGACCAGGAAGCGGGCTCCGCGGCCTGCCCTTGGCCCGGAGTCTGCCAGCGCAGGGCCACAATGTTCTCCAGCGAGTCCACTGGCGGATCAGTCAAGCGGTAGTGGCCCATTGTCTGTGTAGAGAACCTGCTCACGCGCACGGTCTGGACCTTGGCGCAAAGCAGAGGCTATGGACGATAGTCGGGAGACTTCCTGATAATCTCGATCATGATGCGTGCGTGTTCGCCCCCTTGTTCCAGGGGGGTCAGGGGCGGTTCACCCGTCACTATGGACCGATGGAACTGCACGAGTTCATTGCGAAATGCCTCCGAGTAGTCCGATGTCAGCTCCGTCTCCGCGCAATGCTTTCCTTCCATGGTGCATCTCTGCACCAAGGTGGGAGCATGTTGCAGGAAGGGAGAAGGGAATCGAATGGCAACAGACTCCGAATTCGAATAGGCCGTGAAGGTTTCGTTGAACATGCGAATGTCAGGCATGAATACGGAGGAAAAGAGGCATCGGACCCCACCCTCGAAAATGATTGTGGAGGAGAGGGACCTGCCTTCATTCCACACTTCAGTGTGGCGAACTTCCTCGACGTGGCCCAGGCAGCCCTGCATGATGGACAGCTGGTGGCAACCGCCTCCCAGCAGGCTGCCGTATGCCCTCATCAGATGCGCAGGCTGCACCCCAATGGCCTTTTCCATGGCCGCGTGCATGGCCTGGCTGGTTTCTTGCCGCACTGTGGGATCAAGGTCATCAAAGCGAATGACCTGATGGTGATCCAGAAAGGGTTCATTGGGACCATGGGCAATGTGCATGGTGGCCAGCTTGATTTCATCCATGGCCCGAATCATCTCTGCCCCCAGACGGAATCCCGAGTCATAGGGTTTGTGATATCCCACCTGGCCGATCCTCCCCATGTCTCGGGCCTTGGCCACAAGCGCGGTGGCCTCCTCTGCATTCACGCACATCGGCTTTTCCACAAAGACATGTACATTGGCATCCAGCGCGGTCATGGTCACGGGGAAGTGATAGGGCGTCAGAATCAAGACCGCATCCAAGGGCAGGACTCCCAGCATTTCCGCGGCCGAGGAAAAGGAGTGGGAGATGCCGAAGCGTGCAGCCAGGGTTGTGGCAGTACGCAAGGACAGATCACAGAGACCCACGACCTCGAAGAGATGGGGCAGAGAAAGCAGGTAGGGAATGTGCATCACCTGGGCGATCATGCCGCACCCAATGATGCCAATCTGCACTCGACGCTCTGCCATGTCACTCCTTTCCCCGGCAAAGGGCCGTCCGGGCCGCCGCAACTTCACTGCGGAGCCCCGTGCCCTGGCAGCAAAACCCGCTTGTCACATATGCCGGATTGTTGCATAGTACCTTTTATGATTCCGTAACCAAAGTGGAGGCCCAGCTTGGCCATTTCTTCCGCCAAGAGGGAGGCCATAGAGGGATATCTCTACATCTCTCCCTGGCTGATCGGATTCCTGGTGTTCGCAGCCGGTCCGATGCTGGTTTCCCTTTTCCTCAGTCTGACCATTTACAAGATCATTACGCCGCCGGACCTGATAGGCATGGCCAACTATGTCCGCATGTTCACAGACGATCTCTTTTGGCGGTCGCTGTGGAACACGGTGTACTACGCCCTGATCTTTGTACCCATTTCCATTGGCGGTTCCTTGACATGCGCGCTCCTGCTCAATCAAAGAATATTGGGCAGGACCATCTTTCGCGCGATCTATTTCCTGCCCTCCATTACTCCCATAGTCGCCACGGCCTTTCTCTGGCTGTGGATCTTTCAACCCAACGTCGGGCTGGCCAATTTCCTTCTTGGTGAAGTAGGCATTGAAGGTCCCCGCTGGCTCGATGACATTCAATGGTCGAAGCCTGCCTTGATTCTCATTAGCCTCTGGGGCTCCATTGGAGGGGGGGCCATGTTGATCTTCCTGGCGGGCCTGCAAGGCATTCCCAACGAACTCTATGAATCAGCGGAAATCGACGGGGCGAGCGCAAATTCCAAATTCTGGCGCATCACTTTGCCTCTGCTGTCACCCTCCATGTTTTTCAACATGGTTCTGGGTCTCATTGGGGCCATGCAAATGTTCACTTTGGCCTTCGTGGCCACCAGTGGAGCCGGACAAACTCGACCTGCTGGCGGGCCAGCCTACTCCACCCTCTTCTATGTACTGAACCTCTACAACCATGCCTTTGACTACTGGGAGATGGGATACGCTTCCGCTCTGGCCTGGTTCTTTTTCCTTATTCTTTTGCTGCTCACCTATTGGCAATTGCGGATGTCCCGTTCCTGGGTGTACTACGAATTCGAACGGGGGGATCGATGGTAGCGCCCTCTTCGCCTCCCGCCACTTCGTCCGCTTTCCTGCAGACTGCGCGAAGGTATTTGGCGCAGTCCGGGCTGCATCTCTCGGCGCTGGTGCTGGGAGCCGCCTTTGGCCTGCCGTTTCTATGGGCTCTCCTGACGTCGTTGAAACTGCCCATAGAGATTTTCATCTTTCCCCCCACCTGGCTGCCTGAAACCCCCCAGTGGGGGAATTACATTGAAATCTTCCGACAGGCGCCGCTGGCTCTGTTTTTGGGCAACAGTGTCCTGGTGACTGTACTCACAGGGGCAGGTCAGATTCTCTCTGCTTCGCTGGTGGCCTACGGATTTGCCCGCTTTCGCTTCCCCGGGCGCGATGTCCTGTTCCTGACCATGCTCAGCACCTTGATGCTGCCACCTCAGGTGACGATCATTCCCACTTTCCTGCTGTTCAAGTTTCTTGGCTGGCTTGATCAGTTGCGCTCACTCTATATTCCTCCCTGGTTTGGCGGGGGCGCCTTCGCCATCTTCCTTTTTCGCCAGTTTTTCCTGACCATTCCCAAAGAATTCGACGAAGCGGCCAAGATCGACGGCGCCAATTCGTTGTGGATTTTCTTCCGGATCCTGATGCCCCTGTCCGTGCCTGTGTTTGTCACCATGGGCATCTTTTCCTTCCTGGGCAGCTGGAACGACTTCTTTGGGCCCTTGATCTTTCTCAATACGACTGAGCGCTTCACGCTGGCTCTGGGCCTCACCTATTTCCAACGCGTGGTTTCCATAGGTGGCAGGCCCACGGAACACTTGATGATGGCTGCCTCCATGGTCATGACTTTCCCTTGTCTGCTGGTTTTTCTGCTCCTGCAGAAGTATTGGATACAAGGCATTGTGATGTCGGGCATCAAGGGTTAGACAGCAAGGGGCTGCCGGCTCACCAGATTCTGCAGATCATTGCTCTGGCTGTCATTCTGGATGCGACACGACGGTCCAGGGCTCGCATTGGACATCGGAAACAAGACATGCGGGACGACGACTTTGGGAAGACCGGAACCGGGTTCATCGTCCACCGGCTGCTGGACACGCGCGCATTTCCTTCATGCTGCGGTGCTGGGCATGGCCTTTGCACACAGCTTCCAAGGGCGAAAATCCAACTGCCGGATTTCATTGTCGCTACGCCCTGCTGACCTGGATGGCCATCCACCAGCTCCCCACGGTGCGTTGACGCAACAAGACTGCATCAGTCCCAATACTGTTGCCTGGGCAGAAGACAGGCATGTTCGGCAAGGCCGGTTGCCTCACAAGCCAGTGACAGCCTCGGGCACCCCCAAGGCGACTTGATGGAGGCCTTCCCAGCTTTCTTCAGCCCAGGATTGCGCCGGCCAGGCTAGAACGTGATGACATTTCTCAAAGTCTGGCCCTTGCCCACATCGGCGATGGCTTCATTGATTTGTGCAAGAGGGAAAGTCTTGGTTACCAGTTCATCAAGCTTGAGACGGCCTTGCTCATACAGTGCAATGTATCGTGGCACGTCTCGGCTCATGTGTACGCTGCCCATGGAACTTCCCTTCAAGGATCTTTGGCCTACAAATTGTTGACCGGCAAAGGCAAGTTGCGAAGTGCGCGGCGCCACTCCGACCTGAATGACCTGCCCACCCTTGCACACCATCTCCGTAGCCTGTTGGGTCAGGTGCGGAATCCCCACCACTACAAAGGCGTAATCAGCGCCGCCTTCCGTTAGTTCCAGGACTGCCTCTACAGGATTGATGAGGTGCGCGTTGACTACATGCGTGGCCCCGAAGTGCAAGGCCGCTTCCAGCTTGAATGGTTCGATATCCACAGCCACCACTTTGGTGGCTCCAGCCAGTTTGGCCCCCTGTACTGCATTCAACCCAACACCGCCACAGCCAATGACCACCACAGACCGCCCAAATCGCAACTGGGCGGTGTTGACCACTGCGCCGAGTCCGGTGATTACACCGCATGCCAGGAGAGCCGCCGATTCCATGGGCAGGCCAACGGGCGCCTTGACAATCTGGGTCTTGTGCACCACCGCCTGTTGGGCGAAGCCTGCCACGCGAAACGCCCTGTTCAGCGATGTGCCCAACCGATTGGTGAGCTTCGAGTGAGTCTCCAATGGATGATCGCCTATGCACAGATAAGGCTCTCCTTCAAGGCAGTGGCGACATTGTTGGCATGACCAGAGCAGGGAAACGATGACGCGGTCGCCAACGGAAAACCCGGAAACGTTGGATCCCAATTCCTCGATGATGCCGGCTGCCTCATGCCCGCCAATCATGGGCACTTCATACTGCCAGTGCCCTTGAAAGGCAGAGATGTCACTCTGGCATATGGCACACGCTTTCAGAGCAAGCCTGACTTCCTCTGCACTGGGTGGCTCGAGGGCAACTTCCTCTATCACCAAGGGTGCACCGAATTCGTAGCAGACCGCGGCCAGCATGGTCAGAGGTTCAGGCCGCTGCATGGCGGGTCCACCCTGTGGATGTGTGGTTGCGGAAGGCCTCTGCAGAACGGCAAGAAGCCCGGCATTGCGAGTCTAGGGGCCCCTGGCTGCCCACCAGCGCCAAATCCTGCCCCAGTGAAGGCTCCACCATGGCGGGCCTGGGAGACTGGCATTCGATGGGCAGGCCTTCCAGGCAATGCCCACGGCGGCTTTTCTGCCATCGGCCCTCCAATCTAGGCTGCCAGAGAAGCCTTGTCGAGTATCTCTTGCGCGGCTACCTGCACATCGCCAATGACTTCTTCCAGACTGCTGTCGCCGAGCCAGACCACTTGCAACATCTCATTGATGGTCTTGAAGTATTCCGTTTCTCTGAAGTTGGCAGGCAGGACCAAGGGCTGGGCTTCCGCCATTATGTTGCCAAAGACTTTCATCAGAGCCGAAGATTGCAGTGTGTCGGAAGCCATTACATCCGGCCGCACGGAAGGAGCGCTCATCAACTGGTAATTGCGAATCTGGGCATCATAGGTGGTCAGGTACGCTACAAAGTCGAAGGTTTCCGCCGGATGTTCCGAGTTTGCGGATACGCATACCGGGTCGGATTCAAACATGCTGCCGCGGATGCCAGTGTCCGTGCCAATCGGCATCGGCGCCACGGCCCAACCGTCGGGAGCGACAAAATTCTTGATGTACTCTCCCCAGAAACCGGACTGATACATGGCCAGCTTGTTGGCTGCGAAGCTCTGGTACGTGCCCTGTTCCATGGTCCCCGGCAGGGGCGCCACCTGATGCTGATGGAACAGGTCCCTGACATACTGCAAGGCGGCCACAGCCTCATCCGTGTCCAGCGTGGCTTGCGTGCCATCACTGTTCAACATGTCTCCGCCCCAGGATCGTTGATAGACCAGCAGACAGAAATAGCCTGTGCAAGGCAGGAATCCGTACACTTCTTCATCCGGATTGGTCAGGGCCGCAGCGGCATCCAGCAGGTCCGCATACGTCCAGGTGTCATCCGGATAATCCAGGCCGACCTCATCAAACATGCCTGGGTTGTAGAACAGGCCCACCCGGCCAGGATGCGCCAGTTGCGGCAGGCCATAGAGTTCGCCACCCAAGCGCGCCGCGTCTATGTTCAAGGCATAGAAGTCGTCCAGATTGAAGCCAGATGCGGCCACAAGATCATCCAGGGGTCTGGAGGCACCAGCGGCAGCCAGCCGATAATAACCCTCAATGGATGAAATCCAGAACGCATCGCCAATGGTGCCACCGGCAATCAGCGTATTGAGCTTCTTGAAGTAGTCCGCTCCCGGGAAACACTCCATCTTCACGAAGATATCCGGGTAGGAATCTTCATTGAACTGTTGGACCCATCGAGAATGGTTGTCGCACTCAGTGCCCAATCGATGATGGTAGCGCAGCAGAATGGCTTCGCGGGCGGGCGCGGTGGTGGCTGTGGCGGAAGGATCTACGCAGGCGGCCAGCACCATGCTTCCCAGTGCGATGCCGCTGGCATGCAAAAAGCCACGGCGACTCAACTTTCCATCGTTCATGTCTTTTCCTCGAATTGGAATTTGCACCTGGCCCAAACCAAGCCCTGCCCCAAGGAAGTTCCAAGGCAGTGGTAGAGTATAGCAAAGATCAAAAAGTCTCCAAAGGGGCCAAAATCCGTGCCCCATGCCATGCGAATGAGGTGCCTGGTGGTCGGAAGACCCCGAGACCAGGAACAAGGCCGACGTACATTGATGGCCGTGTCGGCGGTCGACAAGCGCCATTGCACAGCACATGCCCGGTCGCGACCCTGGTGCGGGCCCCTGGCCGCGGTCTGGGTCTGCAGAGGCTCTGTGCCGGGAATGCACCCGGCCAGTGCTTGCCGCTGAGGGCTATCGGCATTGTTTCAATCCCTTCTTCATCAGGGCATCAATTGAAAGGGCCACGGCGGCCGGGGGCCTGCAGTGGCTGGGCGCCCCGTTTCAATCCCTTCTTCATCAGGGCATCAATTGAAAGATGGCCGGCACCGGCCATAAGATTCCGCGAGGGAGCATTTGGCCGTTTCAATCCCTTCTTCATCAGGGCATCAATTGAAAGGCATTCTATTGCTGGAGAACAGGGGCCAAGAGGTCCCGGTTTCAATCCCTTCTTCATCAGGGCATCAATTGAAAGATAAACACATCACACCTAATGTCCCTAAGGCGCTACTTAACAGTGTTTCAATCCCTTCTTCATCAGGGCATCAATTGAAAGAACTGCCCATTCTTGTTCGCCACGTAACACAAGGAGGTGTTCATGGGTTTCAATCCCTTCTTCATCAGGGCATCAATTGAAAGGCGGCCCGCAAGGGCCAGCCCGTCCTGCTCGCCCGTGTATTCGGGAATCCAGGTTTCAATCCCTTCTTCATCAGGGCATCAATTGAAAGGCAAAACCCTCCTGTGCCAGGGTCCAGTCCCGCTGCTTGTCTATTCGTTTCAATCCCTTCTTCATCAGGGCATCAATTGAAAGCTGCCCGCCCTGGGTGCCGTTATCTGGCTGGTGCGCCTGGAAGGTTTCAATCCCTTCTTCATCAGGGCATCAATTGAAAGACCGGCGCCGGCTTTCGTACTCCTGGCGTACCCAGTCCAGATCGTTTCAATCCCTTCTTCATCAGGGCATCAATTGAAAGGGACCTCCTCGACCAGATGGTCGCGGAGGAACTGGAGCAGGAACTGTTTCAATCCCTTCTTCATCAGGGCATCAATTGAAAGCGTCTTTTCCAAAAGTCGAAATCAGGACAAGACACTGGAGCAAGAGGTTTCAATCCCTTCTTCATCAGGGCATCAATTGAAAGTAAGGATAAAGTGGTATATCAATGACGCCCCACCGGTCATTGTTAATACTAAGTTTCAATCCCTTCTTCATCAGGGCATCAATTGAAAGGGCAAAGTCCAGGTCCCATTCCCGCCACTCGTAGCGCTGGTTTCAATCCCTTCTTCATCAGGGCATCAATTGAAAGTGGGCCCTGGAGGTGCGGGTGGTCCGGCTGGCGGGGCGGCTGCACCGTTTCAATCCCTTCTTCATCAGGGCATCAATTGAAAGACCGGCCGGGGCCGGGCCCTGGCCATTGACACGGGGGTGCTCGCCACCTGTTTCAATCCCTTCTTCATCAGGGCATCAATTGAAAGGTGCGCGTGACTGTGATGCCCCCGCCGCCGCCTTCCAAGGCAGCAATGGTTTCAATCCCTTCTTCATCAGGGCATCAATTGAAAGCTGCTGGAGTACCAGCAGGGGGTCACGGTCGGCACATACGCGGGTTTCAATCCCTTCTTCATCAGGGCATCAATTGAAAGTGAGGAGGGCGACTTCCAATACTGGGCCGACCGGAACGTTTCAATCCCTTCTTCATCAGGGCATCAATTGAAAGGAGATTGATGCCCTAGAGAAATTCTGGGGCGTAACCGTGGCCGCGTTTCAATCCCTTCTTCATCAGGGCATCAATTGAAAGCCAGGGTGCGCCGCATGACACGGAAGGTCTCCCCGCGATTATGGCGCATGACATGCGGCACATTCTCGGTTTCAATCCCTTCTTCATCAGGGCATCAATTGAAAGACGGAAGGAGGAACATGCAGATACTGCATTATCTTCCCGAGTATCACGGTTTCAATCCCTTCTTCATCAGGGCATCAATTGAAAGTTTTGTAGAGATTAAATACCGCCACAAGGCGGACCCCACGTTTCAATCCCTTCTTCATCAGGGCATCAATTGAAAGTCTTGCGCCGGTGGCAGGGCCGGCAGAGCGGCTGCAGATTGGTGTTTCAATCCCTTCTTCATCAGGGCATCAATTGAAAGTACCCGACCCCGCTACCCGTAAGGGCATTTTCTGGGGAACCCAGGTTTCAATCCCTTCTTCATCAGGGCATCAATTGAAAGGCGAATGACTACGACTACTGGAGAAGGATTGACGAACGATTTGGCGGTTTCAATCCCTTCTTCATCAGGGCATCAATTGAAAGTACCTATCAGACTGGTATCCGCTTCAAACTCAGCGTTCGGTTCCGTTTCAATCCCTTCTTCATCAGGGCATCAATTGAAAGGCAGAAAAAAGCCCGACAGACTCCATGATACTGCAAGCCATGGTTTCAATCCCTTCTTCATCAGGGCATCAATTGAAAGTTTTGCGGGCTGCCTGCAGCTCGGCTGCATTGGCAATCATGGTAGTTTCAATCCCTTCTTCATCAGGGCATCAATTGAAAGCAGTGGCGGCCTACGACCGCAGCCCCCGTCAGGGTGGGTGTTTCAATCCCTTCTTCATCAGGGCATCAATTGAAAGGCTACAACCGTGAGGATCCGCCCGTGAACGGGTACCTGAACCTGAGTTTCAATCCCTTCTTCATCAGGGCATCAATTGAAAGCAGCACGAGGTAGCCCGCGACGGCGTAGGAGACCATCCGGCCGTTTCAATCCCTTCTTCATCAGGGCATCAATTGAAAGTTCCCGAACTGCTGCCCTATTTCGAGCCAAGAAACTGGGGTTTCAATCCCTTCTTCATCAGGGCATCAATTGAAAGTCTCCCCCTGGCGGACGCACCCGTCTGGATGCAGGGTCGACTGGTCCGGTTTCAATCCCTTCTTCATCAGGGCATCAATTGAAAGATCCGGAAACAGGCTGCAGGACGTGTAGGCGCCGAAGAGGTTTCAATCCCTTCTTCATCAGGGCATCAATTGAAAGCGGACAGCGCGTTTCAGGGCCGTCCAGTCGTCGACCCACCGGCTGGGCGGGTTTCAATCCCTTCTTCATCAGGGCATCAATTGAAAGGTTGTGAATGCTGCGGCTGGCACTAACAAAGGGAGTATTCCAAGCGTTTCAATCCCTTCTTCATCAGGGCATCAATTGAAAGGGTGGGCAGAGAACCAACAGGATACCCTTTTCCAACATGCGTTTCAATCCCTTCTTCATCAGGGCATCAATTGAAAGACGTTATTGCAATCGATACGGAAACTCGCAATACAAACAATCCGTTTCAATCCCTTCTTCATCAGGGCATCAATTGAAAGTACGCCAGAAGGGGAATGTCTGGAGTCTGGGGAATTTTTGAATTGTTTCAATCCCTTCTTCATCAGGGCATCAATTGAAAGGGCCAGGTCGACTACTACCGCGACCGCATTGCCGATCTGCGCCGGTCGTTTCAATCCCTTCTTCATCAGGGCATCAATTGAAAGCAGCGCGCGGCCACCTGGTCGACCTGCTCCGGAGACAGATCGTGTTTCAATCCCTTCTTCATCAGGGCATCAATTGAAAGGTAGGACAAAATCCGAAGTGGGCACAGGTCTGCATTGAGAGTTTCAATCCCTTCTTCATCAGGGCATCAATTGAAAGCGAGGCCTTCCGCGCCGACCACGAGCTGCTGGTTACGTTTCAATCCCTTCTTCATCAGGGCATCAATTGAAAGTGAAGCTGAAACCGCTGCCGGAAATCCTGGCCGGCCTCCGGCAGCAGGTTTCAATCCCTTCTTCATCAGGGCATCAATTGAAAGCCTGACTGCCCAGGCTTGGCGGGATCGGGGGGTCTGCCATGTCGTGTTTCAATCCCTTCTTCATCAGGGCATCAATTGAAAGCGAATCGGAGCGCGCCCGTCATTTGCAGACCTCATCCTCACGGGTTTCAATCCCTTCTTCATCAGGGCATCAATTGAAAGGACGAAGCCATCAGCGACAGTCTGGCGGTTAACACCCAAGTCATGTTTCAATCCCTTCTTCATCAGGGCATCAATTGAAAGCCCAAATGTCCGGATAATGCAGAAGGGAAGACCAAGCACCACAGTAAACATGTTTCAATCCCTTCTTCATCAGGGCATCAATTGAAAGCCTTATTTCCTCCAATTTACAGATCAAAAAGCGCTTTTTCGTATAAATCCCTTCCTTTCTGTTCGTGTTTTAGTCTCTCATATCCTCTGGACAGGGATTTTCCATACCTCTGTATCAAATACCGATCCGCCCCAGTCCGCAATCGCTGCTAACCACCCCCTCTTTCTGGTGCTTTGGAAGGTTAGCAACTGTAGGACAAAACGGCCGAAATCAAAGATCTCCCCCACATCCTTCTCCGAATAGATGACCGGCATCGAGGCGATTGCTCTTCGGTCTGGAGACCAGACCGAGAGCGATAGTAACTGGCGCGGCCAAGGCGACAGTATAACACCATTGGCAGCAGTCCACAACCGTGGAGCATGGACGGTCCAGGACCCGGCAGGATGCCTGTCCTGATCAGTCGCAGACGTTTTCCTGGGACGCAGGCGGTATCGTGGCAGGCGAGCCATCCGTTGATCCCCTTGGACTTCACGCCTCTGTGTCTGCATCCCGACAGGTATACCCATGTCTTGACAGCCATTAGCCATTGTGCGGGGATCACATTCTCACAGTATCAAACCGAACAGTCGAGACAGAAGGCGTTCGACGCTACAGGTCCGGCACCCTTCCTTCCGTCAACCCGAGAGCACTGTGAACGCAGAACCCCAAACTCTCCCCTGTCGGATTGCTGTATTGCTATCTCTCCAGTGACACCAACACCCATCCAAAAGGGATCAGGTTGGTGTTGTCATCTTGTCGGGAAGCAGCCAACCAGAGTGTGGTACTTGTATCACTGATGCGATTCTTCTGTCCCGGACCCTGCCGGATGGCAATTTGGCGTACCCCTTGGATGGTCACGGCCTCAGCACTGCTGTGAAAACCAAGACGCAACAAGAAAACATTCTCATGCTCTGCCGCAATCTTCCGGTACAGGTCGGCGTTTTTGTACCATTGCGATTCCCTGTTTGTGAATCCTCGTTGACACAGCAGTTCCAGTTCAGTCTTCAGCAGCGGAAGATAGAAGTCATTGCAGGCCGCGGCAATGGTTTTGATGGTGAAATGCAGTGCGGGATTGGGAATGTGCTGGCGAAACCGCTGCGAGTCCAATATGTCTGGCCCCATCCGCTGGAGCACCAGACTGCCCTTGAATGCCTTGGGTTGCCCCTCCACTACTTCAAGCATCTGGTACGGGCCATTTTGTTCGGCTCGGGAGCGAGATTTCCGGCCTTTGTCCATCGCCTTTTTCTTGCGGTTGACGGCAAACACCACGGCAGTCCTGGGAGACTGTGCCGTTTCCGCGTCTTCCACTTGGACAAGGCGCATCGGGTCCTGATGGAAGTTGGAAGCACGAAATTGGAACAGACGCCGTTCCAGGTCCCGATGCGTTTCTCCGGATCCCCTGTCTCTGGATAGCGGCCGTCCCTGATTGCGCCGGTTCAGCAAGGCAGTGCGGATAGCCCCCTTGATACTGGAACCTGGCAGTACCGGCGCACCCGTGGTGGGATGGCGGTACATGCGCCGGATCTCCAGCGCGTTGTAGTTTTTTTGCAAGTCTGATTTCATATTTTTCCGGTACAGATCCGCGACCCCCGGGCTCACGATCACAGGGAGATAGGCATGATGTTTCAGTATCGCTCTGCGTTTGTAAATCAGTTTCTGTACCTGCCGCAACATGGCAACAGAGCCCGCGGCCTTGCTGACGTCCTTGCTGACGTATTCCTGGAGCTGTCTGCGGTCTGCCTCCGAGAAAGATTCCATCAGCCCGTGGATGGGAAACTCGTACAGCTGGCTGCCCTCAATGACATATTGGGTCGGGTCGAGATCATGTCCCGTGCCGATATGTACCTTGCCCAGCGTCGAGATATGCATTTCATAGGTGGAGAAGCAGGCAGCGTTCATCATGACCTGCCGGGCGGGTCGGCCAGCTGAATGTTCAGGACCGGTGCATACCCCTGATGCACGGTTTCCGGCATAAAGCGGGAAACCGGGTTGCTCGTGTGCCCCAGACCTTGGCCTACAAACGGTCTGCGGTCAAACGCCTGCCTGGGGGAAAATACCGCTCCGCTTTGGGCAAGGAGGATCGGAGCCTTGAAGGGCGCGACGCTCAGGGCACCCACGTCACCATGCCGCCCAAAACGAGTAAAAACCCGATACCAGCTGCGGTTGCGGTCGAAGTCTTGCCCTTGAGGGGCACACGGAGCCAACGCCAACCAGGCATTGGCGCTGTCAGGCTCCGACGGCAGAACTTTGTTTTCCAGGGCACATGCCTTGAAACGCCCCATCCCCGAGCTGGCATCGCTGCCGTATCCGGTCTGGCCCATGTTTCGGAAAGCTTCTGCCAGCAAGTCAGGCTCTATGCGCTCGGGGACATACCACACATGCACATGCAGTTTCGCGTCAGGAGAATACTGCCACTGTTGCACCGTGAAGGGTGCGAATTCGGCATCTTCTCCCGTACCTGTGGTGCCGGTACGCCGATCGATTTGATTGTGCGGTTGCCATGTTTCACAGGGATCAGGCGGCACTTCGGTCGACCTTGACAGCTCCCACCATTTGTCGGAGGTGTGTTGCACGGCAGCCAGAGGCAGCCATGCCCATTTCTTGTATGCCTTGCGGTCCATGTCGCGGGCAGCAGAGCCGGCGCACGCACCGAGCCAGCATACCGGCACATCCGGACGGCGCACGAAATCGGCGGGAAACGCGTCGGACACCACGACAAAGGGATGGCCCGTTGTGTATCCTTCCAGCCAGCCCGCCAGTCTCTCCGGACCGTGGCGGTTGCGAAGCGTCCAGCATAGCTGGCCAAAGAGGGTGTCCCCCACGGGCAGTGTGCCAAAGGGTGACAACGGCCGCATGCCAATCGTGAATACCTTCATGCAAAGGCCCGGGCCCGCGCCTGCCGATAGCGATCCTGCAGATCCGCGTTGTCCCACCGCAGATCCTGAAAACACACTTTGCCGTAACCCCGCGAAACCGAACCGCCCAGCCCGGTCAGTTCCACCAGCTGCAGGCCCACCAGCACTTCGTTCAGGAGATCCTCGTCATCGTGTACCTTGACCGTCAGGTTGAAATCAAAACGGGCACCGGCCGGCACCCGCTCCATGCTCCGCGGACTCTCGGCCACGCCCTTGATGCGGTCAATGCTGTTTTCGGCCTTGATTTCCGTGAACCGCGGCAAGTCTTGCCGTCTTTCCTCAATTTCCCGCATCCAGGCAGCATCCAGTGCACAGTCCCAGAAAGCCAGGCGTGAAGCGCCAATGCGCTGCACCGCGGTGAAATCATGGTCGGACTGCGGCGCGCCGCCGAAGAGCCGGAGAATGTTTTCGGCTGCCTCTCTCGTCTGCCCCTCCAGCTGGGCCAGGTGCCTGTAGGCCAACGGCTTGCCGCGGGTCACCCCGACCACCCCCGCGCGCCATTCCATAAGATGGCGCATCTTGCCCTTGAGGCTGGAACCCGGAATATACGGCTGATGGTTCACGGGATTGCGAATAACAGGGTTATCCGTGCCCCCGATGCGCATCTCGGCATCGCCGCTGCCGATGTGCAGGCCAGTCTGCAGGCGGATCTGGCCGGTCAATTGGGAAATGTGGGTCAGTTTCATGGGGACATTACTCCGTGCGTGCAGGGTCAACCGGTCGGCTTCTTGGCCTTGTAGAAGCCCATAAAGGCCTCAAAGAAGGTGCGGCAATTCCGGAGCGAGGCCGGATCTTCCACTTGGGCCAGACAGGTTCCCAGCAATTTCGTGAAGTTCGCATCCACCAGTTTCCGCCCCTGCGCATAGGCGGCCTTGGCGTTCATCATACGAATGAAGGGCAGGTACTCCGTTAGCAAGGCCTGAGTTTCCTTTGTATCCAGAGGCTGATGCACCCGCGTATCCCACATGACCAGTTCGTCATAGAAGCGCCGTAACTGGGAGGGTTTGTTCCCTTGGCCTCTCGCTATGATGTCTGCGGCGTCTTTGGCCACTGTGTCAAACAGGTCGACAGTAGGCACCTTGAGCTTGATTCTCGACTGTAGGCCGGATATGTTTGGTCGGTCAGGTCTGCGGTTGCCTTTTCTGCTCACTGGCGGTTTGCCTCCCGTTGATTGTAGAGATAAGGAAACAGGGCCACCCGAAAATCGCCGCCGTGGCGATCGATGCCTTGCTCAATCAGAATTTGCGCCATGGAGTCGTACCATGCCTGACGCTCCTGTGGTTCCAGGTCGTGTCTGTTTTCCAGCATTCGCCAGGTGTGATACGCGAACAAGGAGCGCCAGCGGGCGTTCTGTGGCACGCGCTGCATATTCTCCTGCATCTCGATCAATTCCAGCAGGCGGTACCTGTACCCGGAACTCAGCCTGGCCAGAGAGAGATGCTCCTGCATGGCATGCGCCAGTTCCATGAGCTGGTGAAACCGATCCCAGGCGACGGTGCGTCCGAATGCCGTCACCGCGTTCTTGCGCGGTGGTCTGGTATCGCCGCCATGGTGTTTCGCTTCCTCCAGGGCAGCTTCCCCGCGGCGCGCCATGTAACGCACCGGAACACCCGGTTTGGTCATGACCAGTCCCGCGGAAAAGTGAATGTCCGGGTGTTCCCCGACATAACGTTGAAATTCCTGTCTGATGCGCTGCACGAGTGCCTGCTGCTGCCTCCAGGGGCCTATCAGGAAGAAGTCGTCGCCTCCGGCAAACACGGTATAGGTTTCCGGGTAGGCGGTCCGGCAAAGCCAGGGCAGGTAGATGGCAAAGAAGGCATTGATTTGACGCGACAGCGCGGCGGTGCGCGAAATGCTGCGATTTTCCAGGCCGTCTCGCAGCATGACCCCAAATCGTCAATGTCGCCCTTGATCGTCATCAGTCCGGCGACTCCCCGCTTCCCGGTGCCGGCTGGAGTTGCCGCAAGGGCTTCCTCCGCGAGGGCATGGAAATCCTTGAATCGGGCGGCTCCGTCTTCCTCCTCAAAACAGGGCACATAGCCGTTGACAAAACGCCGGGCCCAACCACGCCAGAGCGCAGCGTCGGGTTCGGGCCCGGGCAAGCCAATGTCCCAGCCGCGTAGCAGGGCGTCACCGACAACGCGCCCCGCAGCTTCCCTCGCCAACTCGGCATGTCGGGCCATGTGCACGTGAAACCCGAAGAGGGGAATGTCGAGTTGCAATCCCCGGGAGGCTAATGGTGTGCGGGAGATTGCCACAGTATCGCTGCGGTCCTGCCGGGTCAGCGCGCGGCCGATTTCAATTTGGTCCCGGGTCAGGCGACTGACCTCCAACTCGCCGTACCGGGTCTCTGCCGGCAGTCGTCCATCAATGTGGCAGGCTCCACTGGCATCAAATCGCGCCAGGTACTCTGGGAATACCGCCGGAGGCGGAGTATCGCCACAGAGATCGAAACGCCGCAGCTTGGTTTCCTCCAGACGGGTGAAGAGCCGGTCGCTCAAATCACGCCAGGGACTGCCTGCGCGGCCGCCTGACTGCAAATCGTGGCAACTGGCGGGTTCCTAGGCCAAGCCGATGCCGGCCTGTCCGCAGGTATGCCGCAGGAACCAGGCATCAAGTTCCCGACGCAACTCCTGCAATATCCCCCGTGTCTGATCCGTGTTGGGAGCCACAATGAGAAACTTGCCGCCCGCGTTGGTGACTTGACTGGTAGGAGGCAAGGCGAGTCGGTCCAGAATTTTGAGCGCTGCGCATTCCGCCAGCAGACTTACGTAGAAAGAGCGGCCGCGCAAGAGCCGCGCAGCATGCTTCTCCGACTGCCCTCCTGCCGTGAAAATGAAATCCTGAATGCCGAACAGATCTCCCTGAACCATCAGAAACTTGCGGTCATCCCAGTCGGCCCGGGCCTGCATCGCGGCGCGCGCGGTGGCGGGAGCATCCTGTCGTTCGTGGTGGTACCGCCACAGGGCGGTCGCCAAAGCCGTGACGGCCTTGGAATGATCGTACAGTGAAACATCCGGCTCGGTCCTGAACGTCGAAGCCGGAATCGCGTGGGTGAAAATCATCCAGAGCGAATCGAAGTGGTCCAGCCAAAGGGGCAGATTCCGGGTGTGGTCGGGCGGGATGCAGTGCAGGGCTGCCTTGAAATCGTGCCAAAGATGGCGATATTCCGCCTGTGCAGCCCTGTTGTCGGTGCCTTCGCATGCCGTGGCCGCCACTGGAAAAATGGAAGCGGGAGTCAGTCTTTGCAAGGGATAGCGCCATTTGGGCGCACCGGGTCCGGATCGTGGTGCGGCCCGTCCGGCAGACGGTATCCGCATCCGCTCGAACAGAGACCATTGCCGGGTCGTATAGTGGTTCCGCCCGGGCCCTTTTTGGTTGTATTCTCCAAAAGTTGCGCGATCCAGCCCTGAGGCTGCGCGGTCCGCAGTTGCCACAATCCACTGCAGAAAGGTCTCGGGACGGTGATGTTTGGCCGCGGCATTGAGCAAGGAATCGTCGGCATCCGCGGTACCCCAACGCGAAAAGGGCATCATGTCTGCGCCAACCAGCTCGGGCAGTTCCGCTTCCAGTTCTTCAATCACCAAGGCCGACCAGGCAGCATGAATGTGTGACGGGCGGCCCTGAAAATGCGGACAATAGATATTCTTGTGTGTGTTCAGGCGATCCGGATCCACTGCAAGCCTGGCCCGCTCGGCAAATTTGCCTGCGTCATGCAGCATGGCCGCCAGCGCCACGCGGGCGGTCGCCGTCAACAACCTGGAGTGCGACAAAGAGACCACAGGCATTGACATTAGGCGGGGAGCGGGCAATAGAGGTAGGGGGCGGAGACGGGAGCTGCAGTTCAGAGCACTGCGAATTTGCCCATGCCCAATCCCGTGCTCTTGCCTACATGGACCACAGTCCCCAATTGCAGCAACGGCAGGAAAGGCTGCCACGCGCCCTGATAGGTAATCTGTCCCACTAGCCCGCCCTGGCGGACGTGTCGATGCTGACGCGCGGAAAACCGTTGCCATTCATACCATTGCAATGCATTGGATACGATGGTCACCTGCGTTGCAGCCTGGATCAGGGCCTTGAAGTCCACATCCAGCTCCGTGCCACAGTGAAAATACATCAGGTTGGAGAGACGCCGCAACAGGGTACGACACAGAATGTGAAACTGCAAATCGGACACCAGACGCCCGGCGAACACGAGGCGCGTCGGGGTCAGAAAAGACAGGGTCAGGCATTGCCTGTGCAGGCTGTCGGAGTCGGGAGCGGCCAGAGTGGCGGGCTGATAGCAATCCTTCAGCATCTGATCGGTATTCTCATACACGGAAAGCCAGTCGCCCGCGGGCGACTGCCATTGCACGGAGGTCAGGGTGCACTTGCCCCTCTGCTTGCCGAGCCCCCGGCGTTCACTGAATTGGGCAAAAGTGTAGACGAAATACGGCACGTAATCCATCCCGCGGCCAATCAGGGTAAGATCGAAGAAGAGGGACTCGCCAGCCTTGTACAGCCGTTTTTCTTCCAACGTGGGCAAGATTACAAAGGGATGGGGGGCAGCAGGATACTTGCGCATCCGCTGCGCCGTCTCAGGTATAGGGGTCTCAAATACATAGGGATAGGCACAGTGGGTACGCAGCACACAACGCGTGCAGTCTCTGTGCGGCACGACGCAGACGACATCCTTGAACATCATCCCAAAGGCGCCGCGCAACGTGGAACCCTTGTAGACGGGCATCTCCAAAGTCTCTTCCGCCCGCATAAAGAGGCGCAGAGTCAGATATTCCATGGTCTGGAGTTGGGCCAGCAAATCGTCCATACGCGCAACATGAGGCAATGACCAAGGCAGGCCAGGCCATCGGGGCGGAACCGGACACACCGCCCGCGGGCCGGTATGCTCTGCTGGGAGGCCGGGGCCTGTGACCCGGGAACATTATAACCGTCATGGCAGGGCATTGGCCTGTTTACAGACCAGCCCAATCCGGCATGGCCGCCTGAGGCCAGGCCACTTCCCAACGGCAGTCTGCAGACCGCGGCACCCGGAAACCGCATTGGCCGGTCGCGGTTTCCCCTTTATGATGGAAGCATGACTGCCGCCGTGGCAGGGCACAGGAACATGCATGGGTACAGGAAATTGCCATGACCAATCTCTATCTGACGAAACAGGGATGTGTCGTCCGCAAGACCGGCAAACGGCTGATCGTGGAAAAGGAGGGTCAGGAATTGCTGGAAATCGAATGTTTCAAGCTGGACACCCTGTTCCTCTTCGGCAACATTCAGGTCACGACGCAGGCCCTGACCCAGATTCTGGCCCACAACATTGAAGTGGCCTTCCTTTCCATGGGCGGACGGCTCAAGGGGCAGCTCACACCCCCCATGCCCAAGAATGTCTTGCTGCGCATCGCCCAGTACGAAAAGTCCTGTGAACCGGCAACGGCCCTGGCCCTGGCGCGGACCGTGGTAGCGGGCAAGATCGAGAATGGACGCCGGTTTCTGGATCGCCACCATCGCAACAAACCGGCAGTCGGCTTTGATCGCATCGTGCGCCACATGGAAGCCGACCTGACCCAGGTCCGGCAGGCCGCATCCCTGCCCTCCCTGTTGGGGCTGGAAGGCGACAGCGCCCGCACCTACTTTCGCGGCATTGCCCTGGCCTGCACGGGGGCGATGACGTTCCCGGGCCGCAAGCGGCGCCCGCCCCCCGATCCGGTCAACGCCCTGCTGTCCTTTGGCTACACCCTGGTAGCCGCGGAGATTACCAGCCTGCTGGACGCCATGGGCTTTGATCCCTACATTGGTCTGTTCCATCAACCGCATTACGGCCGGACATCACTGGCGCTGGATCTGCTGGAGGAATTTCGCACGGATGCGGTGGATCGGTTGGTGCTGAACCTCGTGAATCGCAATGTTCTGGCCCACCGGCACTTCCAGGACCTGACGGCCGAGGGCAAGGGGTTCCGCCTGACCCGGGATGGGCTCAGGATTTTCTTCCGGGCGTATGAGACGCATTTGTTGACCGAAATTCCTTGCAAGGTGCCCCAGCGCCGGTTCACCCTGCGGGAGGCATTCCGGTTCCAGGCCCACCGGCTCGCCAAGGCCCTGACGGATGACATGCCCTATGTCACGTTCCAGAGAGCATAGGTGCGGTATATCGTGTTCGTAATCGTGGCCTATGACATCCCGGATGACCGGCGGCGCACACGCGTGGCCAAGCTGCTGGAAGACTATGGTGATCGGGTGCAATACAGTGTCTTCGAGATGAACCTGGATCGGGAAGGGCGCTTCGTGGCCATGCAGCACCGGCTGGAACAAACCCTGAATCCCGCCGAGGACAGTGTGCGCATCTACCGCCTCTGCAGCCCCTGTACCCAGCGGGTTATCCTGCTGGGCACGGGGGAGATGACCCGCGACGAACCCTTTGTGATTCTGTAGGTGGCAGGATACGAAGAACAGTCATCTGGCATGCGTACTCCTGGGTACCCCGCTTGCCCTGGACACAGGGGCAGCAGTGCCCCTGCGGTATGGACAGCCGCATACTGTGGGGCAACGCGGGACACCTTCCTGCGGGTACTCAACGAGACTGTGCTGACGGCACTGCGCCCCATACAAGCCAAGCGGTAGGGGAACCGCTATGCCGGTGAAGGCAAGCGCGGGACAGACATCCGCCTGACTTTCCGAAAGTGTCCCTACCCATGCAATCCAGGGGCAGCTCTGCACAGATCATTGATGTCCTGAGGCAACCGGGAAACCCGCTGTCTGCCAGAATCCCGGAACGGTTTTGTCCTGTGCACGGGGCCACGCCCCGCACTCCCGGCCCGCCGTCAGCCTGAGACAGCAGCACTGCGCAAGGACAGCCTTGGACGCGTGCGCCATGGGGGCTATAGGCCCCGCGCGGGCCCTGGGAAGAGACAGGGGGGCAGGAGAGTTCCCCTACACATCCCTCTGGAGTACCGGCCGGGCCCTGTGGTGCCCCCGCGATAAAAGCGCTTGGATCACGGATCCCCCTAAAGGGGAAATTCCGGCTGCCGCGCCGCAAGGGACCTGTCAGGCGCGCGGCGCGGGCAGCCGCACGGACAGCAGCAGCGGCGAGTGATCCGATCCCCCGGGGACAGGCAGAACCTGGGCCGCCAGGACCTCCAGATCCGGGGAGCAGAAGGAGTGATCCAGGCGCATCACGGGACGGGCCTTCAGGGGGAAGTAGGGCTCCAGATTGTGGGGCCAGGTCCAGCCAGGTCCCAACCCCGCTGTGGCCCAGCCGTCCTGAAAGAGGGCACTGACCTGGCGGTAGATGTCGGAGCCTTCGGTGGTGTTCCAGTCTCCCAGCAGCAGCATCGGGCCGGCCTGGGTCTGGGCATCGGCCAACAGACATTGCACCTGATAATTGCGCACATGCAGGGCCCGATTCAGCCGCACCGGAGGGGATCCGAACAGGGGGGAAATCAGATGGACGTTGTACAGGAGCAGGGATTGCGCGCGCACCTGCACCCGCAACCGCAGATAGAAGGGGCCGCCTACTCCCAGACTGCGTCGATGCTCCAGGACAAAGGGATAACGGGACATCACTCCCAGGCCCATTTGACTGCCCGGATGGGCCATCCAGTACTGATGGGGGTATTCCTCCCGCAACGGGTGGAACAGACCGGCCAGAGCGCTGGCATTCACTTCCTGGAACACGGCCACATCCACCGCATGCCCGGTCAGACGTCGCCGCATGTTGGCCAGGTTGTTATTCTTTTTCAGCAGGTTGGCGGTCAGTACCCGGATTTCGGGGCGACGCCCATTCCCGGCGGAGCGGGGCAGCCTGCGCCACAGCATCCAGTGATAGTGACGCAGCAAGAGCAGGCCCATGACGTCCCCGCAGAGCAGGGCCCATCCCGGCGATGTCCGGCCGAAGCGGAGCCAGCCAGCTAGCCAGGCTCCGCTGAGGATCCAGAAGGACAGGCTGTTGATCAGGTAGAGCAGACCGTTGCGGTCCCCTGCCGTCTTCCAGAGCACCACCCAGATCCAGGCGGCCGCCAGGTATAGTGACAGCGCACCGCGGCAGAGGCGACCCAGCATGGCCATCGGGATCCGGCAAGGACGCTAGGGGGTGGCGGGATATGCTTCCCGGTAGATCAGCGTGGCAGCCAGCGGGCCACGGTAGATCAGCGCGGAATTGTACTGCCAGGCCTTGATCTGCAGCTGGCGCACCATGCGCAGATCCCGGCCCTGTCCGATGCCGCCGCAGGCAATGATGTCGATCGGGGCCTGATGCATGCGCTGCAGGGTCACCAGCTTGATCAGTGCCACGCGGGCATCTTCCTGCAACAACCCGCCGCTGGCCCCCCAGGTGGAGCCATCCGCGTCCTCCCGTTCCTGGCGGGTGTTCGTGGCCACGATGGCCCTGATGCCGTACTCCACAGCCAGCAACAGAATCTGGTTGTACTGCCGGGCAGGCAGGCAGGGGCTGACCTTGAGCCAGACCGGCAAACGGGTCGGGGCCGCGGCCCGGATCCCTTCCAGCAGATTCCGCAGGGTCTCGGTCGATTGCTGCAGGTCCGCATCCGTGTCATGGGACGGGCAGCTTACATTCAGGGTCAGCCAGTGCGGAGCCAGACGCGCATCGTCCAGATACATCAATGATTCGGCGAGCTCGGCCCGCAGGACGTGCGGGTCGGTTACCCCCGGGGAACTGGCCAGATTGAGGCCCCAGGTCTCAGGCAGCAGCTCCCGGTGCAATGCCAGAAAGGCCGCGACGGCGCGCATGCCAGGATTGCGCAACCCGACGCGGTTGCCCAGGCCACGGGCCGCCGGATACCGCCACAGAGTGCGACCCTGATTGCCTTGCCGCGGCCAGCGGGTATAGGAGCCCAGCTCGATCGGCCCCACCAGATGCGGCAACGTGCGCCAGCCGGGCAGCAGATTGCCGTCCCGGATCACCGTGGCCAACGCCCGCACTTCGTTATCGTAGCCCTCGCCCTTGCACCAGCCCGCGGCCAGCATGAACGGTTGCGGCAGATCCACGCCACCGACCCGGACCGGCGCGGCCGGGCGCAGGAAGCGCCCGATCCGGCGCAGACTGCGCTGCAGCCAGGCGTGGCTGTCCCAGCGGTCCAGCAGGTCGTGCACGAGATCGTGACCGGTATTGGCCTGGAAACGGAACAGGACATAGCGCAGGACGGCATACTTGACGGCATACACGACCAGGCACAGGCGACGCAGCATCGAGTCCATCATGGTCGGCTTCGGGACATCTGCTGTACGGGCTCGCCGTACCCGGGCGGCACCAGTACGTCCTGACCATTGTAGGCGGGTTGTCCGCGCAGTTGCACCGCCACCACCCGACAGCACACCGGTTGCCCTTCAAAGGGGGTCCAGCCGCAGAGGGCCTGCATGGCGGCGCCCCTGAGCGGCGCCCACGCGCCAAATTCCAGTTCCGTCCAGGTGTCAGGCGGACAGGGAATGCCAAAAATGCGGCGGGGGGCCGTGACCGTCAGGGCTTCCAGGCGATCCCGCTCCAGGCGGCCCTCGGCGACTGCGGTCCCCATCAGCGGCAGCAGGGTTTCCAGCCCGGGCACGCCGAAGGCCGCGGGCATGGTGCGTTTTTCCTGCAAGGTGTGCGGTGCGTGATCCGACTCCAGCACGTCCACCCAGCCCGTGCGCAGACCTTGCCACAAATAGTCCACATCCCGCTGGCTCTTGAGCGGGGGTTTCATCAGGGCGAAGGGGCCCAGCCGGTATTCATCCGCGGCCGTCAACCACAGATGATGGGGGCAGACGCCGACCGAGACAGGCAGGCCCCGGTCCTTGGCCCGGCGCAGGGAATCCAGTTCGGCCTGGGTGCTGATGTGGCAAAAATGGGTGTGAATGCGATACCGCTCCACCAGGGTCAGGACCGCGTCGACCTCGGCGTCCTCAGCATGCACCGCGATCAGGCCGTGGTCCCGCCACGCGGCAAAGTGCTCTTCGCGCCGCGCGCCGGCGACAAACAGATCCCCGGTCGTCTGCCCGCAGTAGATCTTGAGGCCCACGGTATGCGCCATGGCACAGGGAAACGTATCCCGATTGCCGACGGGGTGCACGCCGTAATAGCAACCCCAGTCGCACACGGCGCCGCGCTCCAGGGCCTGCCGCTTGGCCTGCAGGCCGGCCGGAGAGGTAGTGGTCGGTTCCGCATTGGGCATGTCCAGCACCGCCGTAAACCCGCCGGCCAGGGCGGCGCGGGTCTCGCTGGTCATGGTGCCCTTGCGGGCCCACTGCAGGCCGCGCAGATGGACATGCGGGTCCAGGGGACCGGGAATGCGCCAGATGGACATGCGTGCCGCCTAGACCCACTTGCCGAGGATCAGGGCCACCAGGCTCATGCGGATATACATGCCGTTTTCCATCTGCCGAAAATAGGCGGTACGCGGGTCCAGGTCCAGATTGTAGCGGTCCCAGGCAGAGCCCATTTCATGTTTGCGGGGCAGCGGATGCAGCAGCACGGTGTTGGTGGGTGTCTGCACCAGCAGTTCCGGCACCATGATGAATTCATCCCGGACTTCCGCGTAGTCCGCCGGGTCGGCAAAGCGTTCTTCCTGGATGCGGGTCCAGTAGATGACGTCGCTGTCATACAGGGCCTCGCGCAAATGCCCCATTTCCTGGACCACCACGCCGCGCTGCCGCGCCTGGGCCACGATGTCCGGGGGCATGCGCAACGCGGCCGGGGACACCAGATTGAGGTGGATGCCGGCATCGCCGTACAGGGACAGCAGCTTGGTCAGGGAATGGACCGTGCGGCCGAAGCGCAGGTCGCCCACCATGGTGATGTTGAGATTGTGCAAGCCGTCCTTCTGCCGAAAAATGGTGTAGGTGTCCAGCAAGGCCTGGGTCGGGTGTTCGCCCACGCCGTCCCCGGCGCTGATGACCACCGGTTCCCGGCCAATCTGCTCCCGGAGCAAATCCAGAAAGTGCGCGGCAACAACGGACGCGCCGGCAGTCGGGTGCCGCAGTGTAATCACGTCGGCATAGCACCCGGCGGCCCGGACAGTGTCCGGCAGGTCCTCCCCTTTGTGCACGGAAGAGAACTCGATGCCATTGCTGGCCCCGATGGCCCGGCCGCCCAGCCGGCTGATGGCCGCCTGAAACGAGAGGTCGGTGCGCGTACTGGCCTCAAAGAAGAGCTGGGCCATGATGCTGCCGTGGGCAATTTCCCCGATGCCCCGATCCCGCTGCCGCACCCGCTGTTCCAGTCGCACCGTGCTGTCGAACAGGAAATCCAGGTCGGCCCGGCCGAACTGATCCACGGTCACGATGTGCTTGCCCGCGAAGTCGCCCGCGATCAGGGGGGGGGTGTACCCTTGCAGAATGTGATCCCAGACACTGAGGTTCTCCATGGCCTCCACGGGCTCCGGGGAATGTATCATGGGGGCTACCATGGGGATTACTGCACCTCGCGCACAAACTGCTGCACAGCGGCCAACTGGGCTGCGCTGATGTGGCCGGTGGTCCGGGCGTAGGTCAAGGCGTCCGTCAACCGGAACACCGTGCGCAACTCGATGCCCGCCGCCCACAGGTTGGCGCGGGCCTGGAGTCCCCGTTCGGTCATCACCACGGCATGGGCAACTTCGAGTCCGGCCGCCCGCAGCAGACCCACGGCCTGCAGCAGACTGCCGCCGGTAGTCACCAGATCCTCCACCATGACGACCCGATCGCCCTTTTCATGGTGTCCTTCCACCTGCCGCTGGCCCCCATGTTTCTTGACCTTTTTGCGGGTATACAGCAAAGGCAGGCCGGCCGTGATCGCGGCTACGGAGCCGAGTGGCAATGCCCCATAGGGCACGGCCGCCATGCGCTGCACTGGCAAGTCCACCATCTGCGCCGCGAGCAGTTGCCCGCTCAGCCGGAGCAGCTCCGGGTGGCTGATGATCAGGCGCAGATCCAGATAGAACGGCGACTTTTTGCCGCTGGCCAGCGTGAACTCGCCGAACTGCAAGGCCTGCACTTCCATCAGCAGGGCAAACAGGCGATCCTGGCCCGGGGTGTTCATAAAGTCGCCTCTTCCATCCGGGCCACGATCTGGCGCATGGCTTCCACGAGTGCCTGGGCGGCCTGGCCCGGCGCCGGGGCGCCGGCAATGTGGGAACTGGCATTGAAGAGCAGGCCGGGAGGACAGGCCGTGCTCCAGCCCGCCGCCAGCGCCGGGGCCAGGTCACCTCCCTGGCGGCCCAGCCCCGGCGCCAGGATCCAGCGGTCCGGGACACGGGCACGGATGCGGCCCAGCTGCGCCGGATAGGTCGCGCCGACGACCAGGCCGACGCGGGGTTCCCACGCCTGCACCGCGGTGGCCATCTGCGCGTACAGCGGGCCGGCCCCACTGTCCAGCTCCTGAAACTGGCGGGCATCGGGATTCGAGGTGTGGATCAATAGCAGGAACCCCTTGTCAGGATAGGCAAAAAACGGCGCCAGACTGTCCTGGCCCAGCCACGGATTCAGCGTGACGGCCCCTACGTCCAGCTCCTTGAAGGCAAAGTGGGCATACCCCGCGGCCGTGGAGCCGATGTCACCGAACTTGGCATCCAGAATCACGGGCATATCGGCGGGAATGGCCGCCAGGGTGTCCGCCAGCAGCTGCAGGCCGGCAGCCCCGTGGCGCAGATAAAACCCCAGATTGGGTTTGTAGGCGCAGGCCCAGTCGACCGTTTGGGTAATGACATGGCGATTCCAGGCCAGCAACGGAGCCAGGGACAGGCCGTCCCAGGGGCCGAAGGCGGCCGGCAGACGGGCCGGATCCGGATCCAGGCCAATACAGAGCAGGGAGCGGCGCAGGCGGGCAACCCGCGCGAGGTGCGTCCAGAACGACATTGTGAAGGAGCGTAGCGGATCCCGGCGGACAGGGCAGGTCTTGGTTTCAGCTCACTATAGTACCCGCTGCGACCCGGGACCAAGTAAAAATCCCGCCCGGGAAAGACCTCCGACGACCGGGGGCCAGCGTATAATCTCTCCATCCGACGCCGTTCCCTGGACCTGCTGTCCTCTGTTGCTGCCCCTCCCATCATGGCTATCCTGCGTGTCTTGCGCGACTGGGACAAAGACGCGGACGTGCTGCACCGCCGGGCCCGCAAGGTCCGCCAGGTGGACGGCTCGATCCGGCGCCTGCTGGCAGACATGGTGGAAACCATGCGGGACAGCCAGGGCGTGGGGTTGGCCGCCCCGCAAGTGGGGCGCAGCGTGCGCGCCATCGTGATTGAGTACCCGGAAGACGATCAGGTGGAAGACAGCCCGCTGGTCCTGTATCAGTTGCTCAATCCGGAGATCCTCAAACAGAAGGGCACAGTGGAAGACCAGGAAGGGTGCCTGAGCCTGCCCGGATTGTTGGCCGATGTGCAACGGGCGGAGCAGGTCACCGTCCGCGGTCTGGACGCCCAGGGACAGGAAGTGCGCATCAAGGCCGCCGGCTGGCTCGCCCGCATTTTCCAGCACGAGATTGATCACACGCACGGCGTGATGATGCTGGAACGGGCGACCCGGGTGTACCGCGTGGAAACAGCCGCAGACGGGGAGACGGTGCTCACGCCCCTCGCGCAGGTCTGACGTGCCGCAGTCTGCGGGGCATGGGCTGCCGTCAGTTCCGGACGGTTACGGTGAAATCGCAGTGCAGCGCCGCGCCTTCCTGTCTCTGTACGGCCGTCAGGCGTATGGTGTAGGTACCGTTGCGTATGGTGTAGGTACCGTTGGTCACACGCGCGGTCTCCCATACCCCCAGCTGGCCCTCGGTCACCGTAGTCACGGAACCATCAAACTGGATGAAGGTGCGATATTGGGCTTGGCCCTGCCCGGCCACGATGCGATATTCCAGTTTGTAATACCACTGGTCCGGTATGGCCGCGGTGCCCGTAAACACCTGCGTACCACTGATGATCTGCTGCTCCAGGGGGGAGGCAATTTGCAGACCTTCTACGGCGCAGTCCGCCGGGGCCAGTGTGTCGACTACGGGCACGGGGGTCGGCGGCGGGATCGGTGACGGAGTCGGCACGGGAGTAGGTGATGGGATCGGCAGTGGGGTCGGTGATGGGGTCGGCACGGGAGTAGGTAGCGCGGCAGCGGGCAGGGTCGGTGCAGGAGTGGGTACCGGCGTATTGGCAGGTATGGGCAGTCGGGGCGGCGGCACCTCTATGGCCAGCGGGGTCGCATTGCCGTTGCCGGTTTGTCTGCCCTGTCCTACCGACTGCAAGCCGGCCTGCAGTCGGTTATAGGTGTCCTGCACCCATGTGACGGTCCGGCTCTGCAGGTCGGTCAGGATCGGGCCCGCGGAAAATCCGGATGCCGGATTGGCAAAGAACACGAGAATTGCCAAGGCCACGACCACCAGCAGCAGCACAGTCATCCAGAAGCGTCTCCAGGCGCCGGGCGGCCCCTGTCCCGTCAGGAAAAACGCGCCGGTCTGTTGCACTTCCAAAGGCCGGTAATCCATGTCCCGCAGCGGCGGCATCCGCGTGCCGGCACTGGTGTGGGACCAATCCTCATTGAGGCGGGCCAAGGTCTCGGACTGGCGATGCCGTTTCAGCTCCTGCCCGTCGAGCTTGAGGAAATCCGCGTAGTTCTGCAGAAAACCGCGTCCCACCACTTCGCCGGGCAGATGCTGCCACTCGTCGGTTTCCAAGGCCAGCAAATACCGGGCGCGGATCCGGATGGCGGCCTCAACATCTTCAAGACTCAGCCCCAGCATTTCGCGACGTGCACGCAGCAAGGGGCCAAGCCGCGTACCTTCCGTGATCACGACTCTTTCTGGGCTACAATGGAGGACCGGCGTGTACGGGACTTGCCATTGTAGCAAAAACTTTCGCCCCTGCTTTGTGACCCTGCACTACAGATTTGCAGCCCACCCGTGGCTTGCCGACGCGGGCGAGGGCCATCCCCGGAAGGGCCACCCGGTCCCGGGAGGCACGACATGAGCGGTCTGCGTCTGGGCATTACGATAGTCGTGGTCACGGCCGTGATCCTGATACAGTGGCGGCTGGTGCAGAATCGCGAAGCGCCCGCCACAGAGATGGGGTCCAGTGTCGTCGGACAGCGTCCGCGGACACTGGACCCCCAAGGTCCACTCTCAGACCGCAGCATCGGCCTGATTGTAGGACACTGGTATCGCGATGATGTGCAGGATGTGGGGGCTGTCTGCGAAAATCCGGCGGGCGAACTGATCCTGACGGAACTGGAAATCAACGAAGCGGTAGCCGCGTTGCTGGTACCCATGCTGGAGGCACAAGGCGCGCGCGTCTGGAAACTGCAGGAACTGGATCCCTTGCTGCGCGGCCTTACAGCCGATTTGGTCCTCAGCATTCACGCGGATTCGTGTGTCCGGAATTCGGGATTCAAGGCGGCGAGCTACACTCATTCGGGAGCCCGGGATCGGGAACAGCTCCTGATCCGGTGTCTGCAGACGGAATATGCCGCCCGCACCAACCTGGAATGGGACCCCTTTACCATCACGCCCAACATGACCCACTATCATGTGCACGAGAAAGTGCATCTGAACACGCCATCCGTCATTCTGGAAATGGGATTTTTGGGCGGGGACGCGCCCATTCTGACTACGGCGGCAGGCCAGCAACGTATCGCCGAAGGTATCCTGAACAGCATTCTGTGCATGCTGGACCCCGATTTTGTCTCTCAGGTGCCTGCTGCCTCTTCGTGACTGTGCGCGGGTCCGACCTGGGTCAGGGGTCCGCACAGAACAAGGCGGCCCGGGAGGCTTCTTGCCATCCTCCCGCGCCTGTGACACCGCGATGCGCGCCCGGGGTCCGCGCGCCCGCAAGTTGTCGCGGGGGCAGGGCTTTGCCCCGCCGTTACCCGTACAGCCGCGTATAGTGCCACAGATTGGCAATGATTTTCTCTACATAGTCAGAGGTTTCCGCCAACGAGATGGCCCGATAGAAATCCATGTCATCCGGACCGCTGGCTTCCCGAAAGGCCCTTCCGTTGCCAAGTCCCGCGTTGTAGCCGACCAGGGCCGTGAGCCAGTTTTGATCCAGTTCGTCGTGCACGAAACGCAGATAGAAGGCGCTGAACTCCAGGTTCAGCCAAGGGCGCTGCAGCCAGTCCGCCTGGTAGTCCCGCTGTCCCAGTTGCAGGGCGATCCACTCCCCGGTCGCGGGCATCACCTGGCCCAGGCCCTGGGCCGAAGCCACTGAGACACTGGCGGGCTCAAAGAGGCTCTCCTGGCGCAGCACCGCGTAGAAATACAGTTCCGGCACCTGATGCGCTGCGGCCGCCGCCCGCAGTAGCGCCCGGTACGGGCGGGGATACAGCAGTGTTTGTACAAACACTGGCAGCTCGGCGACTTCCTCCGCCGGCGACAGGGTGTACAGATAGTAGGCGGCCCGGATGCTGAGCTGGTAGGCCTCCTGCTCCGCCAGCAGCAACGCCAGATCCCAGAGGTGGTACGGGTACGACCGGTAAGTCTCCACGGCAGCGGCCCAGTTCTGGCGCGCCCGTTCCCGGTTGCCCAGCCGGTGGAAGACCAGTCCCCGCTGCAGGTTGATGTCTGCGGCCGGGGCCGGCAGGTCAGCGCCCTGTGCCGGGTCAGCCCAGGAGCGCAGCCAGTCCAACGCCCGAGTCGGGTTGCCGTCATCGGGCTGCAGTCCGGCCGCCGGAGTCTGGCTCAGTACTTCCATGTCGGCGATGACGGCCTGGCTGGTGCCGTCGGCCCGGCGCAGCGCCTGGGCCGCCATGATGCCGAAAAAGCCCACGGGCCGGATCCGGGCCGCGCGCTGCCAGCCGAAGAGGGCCGCATCCGTATGCCCGTCCTGCCACAAGGTGTAGCCGATCCAGTACCCCACTTCCGCGGTCTTGAAGTCGGGAAACTGCTCCCGCAGCTGTTGCAGCCCGGAATTCGCTTCCGAATATTGCTGCTCTGCCAGCGCATCCATGACCACCGCGTAGAGGGCCTGCGCCGTGACGTCACTGCCGGGGAAAAAGCCCAGCAGGTCGTGCAGCGGAGTGTACGCGGCCCCGCGCTCCCCTTGCTGCAACAGGTCGGAGACCTGTTCCGCCAGAATCCGGGCCCGGCCCGGGTCGGTTGGCAGTTCCTGAATATAGGCTTCCCAGGTCGCCTGATAGGCCGGGACATTGCCCAGTCGCAAGTACAGATCCAGCAGTTCCAGATAGGCCCATCCCCGGCAGGGACAGTCCGGATACTGGGCCAACGCGGCTTGCAGGCGGGCCTCGGCCAGCCGGTAGTCCCCCAGTTGGGCATAGGACAGCCCTTCGTAGATTTCGCCGTACGGGGCGCGGAACTCCTCGGTCTGGCCCAGCGCGCGGTAGTGACCGAAGGCTTCCGCCGCCACCCCGTAGGCCCCGGCATAGTAGTCGATGAAACCGCGCGTGTACGGATCAAATTCCACGTCCCGTTCCACCAGTTCCACCAGAGCCAGGTAGGCATGCACTGTGTCCCGGCGGGCCTCGGTGGCCCGGCGGAAGCGCGCGATAGCTTCGGCTTCCCGCTGGATCTGCACCAGGGCCTGGCCCGCGCGATACTCCAGCTGGGCCCGATAGGCCGGCTGCGCGGCCACGGCCAGGATTTCATCATACACGGCCACCGCCTCGGCGTAGCGGTGGCGGGCTTCCAGAGCCGTCGCCATCTCGTCCAGAATGGATACCTGGATACTGGGGGCATAGGCCAGCTCCGCAGCCTGCGCCAGATGTGCCAGCCCTGCGTCGTCCTGCGCCAGGGCCAGCTGCATCTGTCCCCATTCGCGATGAATATCGGAAGCCAGGACCGGCAAGCCGTTGAGGGCCGCGCCGTAGTAGTTGGACGCCGCGGCATACGCTCCCAATTGCCGCTGGACGCGGGCCCACAGCAGGTAGGCTTCCCCGGTATAGTCTGCCGCCGCAGGCAGCTCCGTATCGCCTTGCAGCCTAAAATGCAACGCCAGACTGTCGTCCGCCAGGGCCCATTCCTCCTGGGCGACCTGCAGGCGCCCCAGGAAATATGCCGCAGGACTGGCGATGGCGGGATCCGGCTGGCGGCTCAGTGCCGCATAGAGCACAGCCGCTTCCTCGACATAACCCTGAATCTCCTGCCGACGGGCCTGCGCCAGTCGCTCGGCCGGAGTCGGAGGCCGAGGTGTGGAGGTAGGCGTGGGCGCCGGGGAGGTCGGTACCGGGGTGGAGACCGGGGCCGGCAGGGTCGGCGGTGGCGGCGTAGCGGTGGGGTCCCCCAGCGGTGGCGGCCTCCGGTTGCAGCCCGCCAGCAGCAGGCAACAGGCCAGAAGCAGAAGCCCGCCCGCCCGGCGGACATGGAGAGGACCGAGAGAAATCATCGCTGTGCACAGGCCGCAAGCGGTGCCAGTATAGCAGTGAGGGTCCTGACCCGGCGGGTTTGCCGTCACGGGTTCTTGGTAGGGTATCCCCGCTTTGGTTATGATTCGGAACCGGAACCTTGTCTCATGTCCGCAACCCGCGCGCCCGCCGTCGCCCCTGCCCCGGAAAACGCCTATCAGGTGGTAGTGGGCATGGAAGTGCATGCCCAGCTGCTGACCCGCAGCAAAATGTTCTGCAGCTGCGCGGCCGTCTACCAGGGCGCTACGCCCAATTCCCTGGTGTGCCCCGTCTGTCTGGGTCTGCCGGGGGCCATGCCCGTCATCAATCAAAGCGCCGTGGCCGCGACCATAGCGACCGGTCTGGCCCTGCAGTGCCAGGTAGCGGAGACGGCGGTCTTTGCCCGCAAGAATTACACCTATCCGGATCTGCCCAAGGGCTATCAGATTACCCAGTTCGAATACCCGCTCTGCTTTGCCGGCGGCATGGACCTTGAGGGGCCGGGGCCCGAACCCAAACGGATTCGCATTCGGCGGGTGCATCTGGAAGAGGATACGGGCAAATCCACCCATGCCGGATCGTACTCTTTGGTGGATCTGAACCGGGCCGGTGTCCCCCTGATGGAAATTGTGACCGAAGCGGATATGGCCAGCGCTGACGAAGCCTATCGCTTCCTGTTGCGGCTCCGCACTCTTCTGCGGTACCTGGGCGTGAACAACGGTGACATGGAGAAGGGCGCGTTGCGGTGCGAACCCAATATTTCCGTGCGGACCCCGGAGCAGGCCACCCGCGGCGAACTGGGGGTGAAGGTCGAGGTCAAGAATCTCAACAGTCTGCGCGCCGTGCGCGCCGCCATTGCCTACGAACATCAGCGACAATCCCGTCTGCTGGCCCGGGGCAAGGTCGTGGAGCAGGTCAACATGGGCTGGGACGAGGCCCGGAAACGCACGGTCCAGCAGCGCACCAAAGAGAGTTCGGACGATTACCGCTACTTCCCGGAACCGGATCTGCCACCCTTGCAGGTAGCCCGCACATGGGTTGGGGAGATCCGCGCATCCCTGCCCGAGATGCCCTGGCACAAACAACGCCGGTACCAGGCGCAGTGGCAGGTGCGCCCGCAGGAAGCGGAACTGCTGGCCAGCGAACGCCCGCTGGCCGAGTATTTCGAGGCTGCGGTGGCGGTCTTGGGCCAGACCGACGGCCGGCCGCAATTGCTGGCCCAGTGGATCGCCACGGAGCTGCTGGGACTCCTGTACCAGGAAGGCGCAGGGCAGGATCTGCGCCGCATTGCCCGGATCAAGGTATCGCCCGCGCAGCTGGCGGAACTGCTGACCGCGCTGGTGCAACAGAAGGTGAACAACAACACGGCGAAACAGATCCTGGCCACCATGTTTGCCACCGGTGAGGCCGCCACCGCCATCATTGAACGGGAAGGGTTGGCCATGGTCTCCGATACGGCGGTGCTGGATACCGTCATTCGGGAGCTGCGGGACGCCCATCCGGACGAACGACGCCGCTTCCGGGCCGGCGAGCAGAAGTTGCTGGGGTTTTTCATGGGACAGGTGATGCGGCGCCTGCAAGGCAAGGCCGACCCGCGCAAGACCCGTGCCCGCCTGCAGGAGTTGCTGTAGTCGGGCCTGGCACCTGGATCATGTCCAATTCCCCTTTCCAGGCGGTCATCTGGGATCTGGACGGCACGCTGGCGGACACCGAGGAACTGCATTGCCAGACCTGGCAAATTGCCATGGCCTCGCAAGGCATTGACTACTCCCGGGCGGAATTTCTGGCCGACTTTGGGCGTACCACGGCCGCGGTCTTCGCGGATTACCTGGGTCCGGACCTGGACGAGGCGGAACTGGAACGGCTAACACTCTGGAAAGCCCAGCTGTTTCGTGAGCGGATGGCCCAGGAACTGCGGCTGATGCCCGGCGCCGCGGACTGGCTGCAGGAGATTCGGAACCAGGGCCTCTATCAGGCCATTGCGTCTGCGGCCCCGACTGCCAGCATTGTGGCGGTGGTGCATCAATTGCAGATCGGCACCTATTTCACGGCCCTGTTGTCCGGCGTATTGCTGCCGCGCAGCAAGCCGGACCCCGCGCTCTTTCTGCAGGCCGCCGCGGCGCTGGCCGTGGCACCGTCCGCGTGTCTGGTCATAGAAGACAGCACTTTCGGGGCCGCCGCCGCGCACCGGGCCGGCATGGCCTGCCTGGTGGTGGGACATCGGGCCCAGGCGGTCATGGACGAATTTCACGGATCGACAACAGTCGACCATTGCCGGGCTGTAGTACCGGACATGTCTGCCCTGAGCTGGCAGGCGGCCTGCCAGCAGTTGGCCGGCTGAGCATTGCCCGACCCAGGATCGGCGACCGGAGTCAGGATACGGACTTTGCCCCCGCGGCCGGCTCAGGACCGCCGAGGGATGATTCTCTACATTTCTTCCGCGGTGTCGTCTTGCCACCGGGTTATGCGGAGTTCGGCATCCTTGAGTTGCTGCTCACACAGGCGGGTCAGGCGGGCCCCCTGCTCGTAGATGCGCAACGCGTCTTCCAAAGGCAGTTCCCCTTTTTCCAGGGACTCGACCACGGCGGTCAATTGGGCCAGCGCATCCTCAAACGAGATGGAGTCTTCCTGGTCTGCTGTGTCCGATGTACCGTTGTCTCGCGCCACGGGTCGCCTCGCTTGCATGTCAGAGTCCCGAGGGCATTCCGGTGGATTGCCCTGCCTGCCCTATCCATTGTACTTGCAGTGACCCGGAATCGGACCCGGTCTCCAGATGCGCTGCAGGGCAGGACATCAGCTGCCAGGCAAGTCAACAGCGCGCGCGGCAGCCGCAGTCCAGCGCCTGACCTGTTCCATCACGTCGTGGTCAATGCGGTCGCAACAATCCACAATGCGGCAGCGATCAAACTGCAACCCATTGTCGATGGAGTGCATGGACCACCGATCACGACGCAAGGCCTCGGCCACCAGAAACAGGCGCAAGGGTTTCACGGGCAATGGTATCCGTAGCCACTTTTCACAGAAATCTGCAGGGTAGAGATCATTCTCCCTATAGGAGGATCCCGTCTTGCATTGGCCAAAAGCGATCAATTTTCCCGGCAATTGGTCTGCAAAGTGTTTCCAGACCACGATATCCAGTTTGCCGTCCTTGACCCGGGACACTGACGGATCCCGGTTGGAGATGCCGTGGCCTTCTTGCAGATCTTCACAAAGTCGGTTGACTCGGGAGGCAAAGTTTGCGGTTGCCGCTTGTGCCCCGAATACGAGCGTTTCGGCCCCCTCGCCGAAATAGCGCCGGGCAGCCTCAGCCGCCACATTCTCAAAGAGTGCCGTGCCGTCTATGTCCCCTTGCACCCTGGAGCGGTGCATGTTCAGCCGAGTCGCCAAAAGCAGGTATTTGTAGATGACAAACCGGTCTTGCTCTGCCGGTCTCTGTAGGCGGAGGACATGTCCGGCACTGTCAATACAAAACGGATAACCCTTTCCGCAAGCCACCTGCCGACGGCCAATCTCATCGAATACCGCGTCCAGTTTCAGAGAACCCGGGTCTTCCTCGGGAACCCCATCGGCATAATCATTTTCGTCCAACTGCCCCAGACTGGAGGCCAAGTTCCTCTTGGAGGTTCCCTGATTCTGCCAACTCTGCAACTCGGCGTAGTCAGCCAATACATGCACATCCTCTTGCAGGGCAGGGACATCAGGCCATTTAAAGGACATCAATTGGCCTCCATCTGGCGCTGCGGGGGCCCCGGCCGTCGTTTGCGGTGCATTTCCTGATAGAGGTCATAGGCCAGATCCGCGACCTCGCCCGCAATCGCGAGCAACTCGGCCGATTCATCATAGCCTGTGGTAAGCATGGCCCGGGCCTGTTGCAGGGACTGCTTGGTATGCATGAGAGACTCCCGGAACACCGTGGTCGCCGGTCGAGCGGCTTCCAAGGCCAGGGCCAGAGGCTGACCCCTCCGCAGAGCCTCGCGGGCTTCAGGGTGGGCCAGCACCCTATCCAACTGCCGCAGGTGGGGGTTTTGTGATTGCACAACGGGCAACCTCTCTTCCTTCCGACTCCCGTACAGCCACAGAAAGAGTTCACCCAGTTCCTGGAACTTGTCGGGAGGTACCGGCCTTTGCTGTTCCTCCTCTTCAGGCAACAGCCCTATAAATTGGCTGATACCCCTATAGGTGAGTCCCGTATAGAGATGGGAGAAAGAGAAATGGTTGTTCCATCGATCATGAATGGCAAAAATCCCTTCTTCCTCGGCCTGTTCTTTCACCATCAATCCCTGAAACAATCGCTGTACAGTTCGATGGGTATCGCCGATCTGCCGGGCAATGTCTTCCAGGCTCACGGAGTATTGCCGGTGCACCTTCGCGATATAACAGGATTTGGCATAGCTGCTCCACTTGGCCGGACCATTGACATGTTTGAAGCCCAAGTAACGCCAGGCCTCTTTTCGCCTGGCGCGTACAATCGGAATCGCTTGCAAGGCCGCTCGGGCGGATGGCGACAATGGAGGGATATGGGGGCCCAGTTCCAGTTTTGCCACCAGTGGCGGTTCCAGGAGTAGCCGGACAGCAGCCAACCGGCGGTTTCCTTCCATAACCACCCACGTGTTTTCCTCCACGATCAGGGGTTCATGAGGGAAGAACCCACTGGCGTGAATGGACATCACCAATTCCCGTACATCCATGGCATCCCACAAAAGCCGAATGATGTCTTCGTCGGAGGTGCGGGATGAGACATCCATTTCAGACAGCCGGGGATTTTGCCGATCAAACTGCAAATCCCGCACATCTGCCATTTCAGATCCTGGAACGGCCATCAGGGTTACTCCTTTCGCATCTCATCCCGGTCCAGCCCGATCCGTCTGGCTTCCGGATCGGGAGACCCAGCAGTGCGATGGCATGATTATGTCGTTATGTTTGGCCCTGCCCCGTGACCGGTTTCCGTGAACCGCGACTCTGCCGTGATCACAAGTTCCGTCCGGAACGCATGATGGGCGTTTTTCATGTGCACCCGCACGGCATGGAACTTGTGCCGGGACACCCAGCCCCCAATTTCCGGGGTGTCGGCGTAGGTCATCAGGAAGGGATTGCGGCCGCGGGCCAGCAACCGGAACAGGTGTTTGTGGTCCACGTCATGGCACGCGTAAAGACGCTGGCCCGCCTTTTCCCCTCCGGCCGTATAGGGCGGATCCACGAACAGGGCCGCCCGGCGGCCCCAGCCGTATAACAGGGAGGGCCACAGCCGCAGCGCGTCACCTTGGCAAAACGCGATGCGATCCGTATAAGGCTGAATATCCCGAATGCGGCGTGCCAGCGTATCCGGATACCAGCGGGAGCGCAGACCCTGCCCTTTTTCCCCTTGCCGAATCAACGCGGCGTCGGGTGCCAGAATGCCGGCCCGCCGGGTACGGTTCAGCACCAAGGTGCGGAAGCCATGGGCCAGCAGGCCGTCCGGTACGGTCCGGACCAGTTCCTCTACCGCCGCGCGGGTCAGGGGAAAGGCCTCAATACGGCGCGCCAGGGCTTCCCCCTCGCGCAAGACTGCGTGCCAGAAAGCGGCCACGTCAGGATCCAGATCGATCATGATGCAGCACTCTACCAAGTCTTCCATGACGGCCGTGAGGGAGACAATGCCGCCCCCGCAGAAGGGTTCCACCAGCAGGGTCGGCTGGACCTGTGTGAGCCATTCCCGCACATGCGGGATCAGCCAGGTCTTGCCTCCCGGATACCGCAGAGGACTCCGCTGGGGCACCTGGGATACATTGACAGCAGGGAGACGGGAGAGAGGAAAAGGCACGCGGTTCCGTACAGCGGGGGCAGACATGGCAGTCAGTCGGGCCGGCAGGCCACGGCCCAAGTCAGCCCATCCTGCATATTTCTCGGTTTCACGGACTGAGGCCCTGCTCCGGCCACCGGGTGGGGATGCGATATTCCCGGCCCTGTCCCGCAGCCTCCACCTCCCAGTGCCCCGCGGCGCGGACCAAGCCCATAGATGTTGCGCGGGGCTGTGATGATCGCAGAAAAGGGCGGTTGAATTCGGCTCATTATAGGGTACTGCGGGAGAGACATCCAACAGGAAGAGGCCATCCCCGAACCGTAATCTGATACCAGGGCAAACGTTTTCAGACACCACAGTGCATTTGTGGACAATGTTTCCAGGCGAGCACATCGGGAAGCATCCCTATGCTCTGCCAGACAATACACCACGGTACTCTATATCGCTTGCTGCCTTTGTGATGGCACAGGATCGGGCAAGACCAACCTATCGGATCCTGATGTAGAATGCCGCATTGCTCGCCGGTTCTGTTCTTATGGTTGGCATCACCACACCACCGCACCGGACGGCTCCACCGGGGCCGCCCGCCGTGATCCTGTGGGTAGAGGATCTGTTTTTCAGTGCGCGCCTGACGGATGCGGTCGTCCTGTCCCGCGGCAATCCCATGACCACCTCGGATCCGGAGGCTTTCCTGCAGGCCATGGATACCCGCTTGCCCGTGTTGGCCCTGATCGATCTGCATGTGCCGGGAGACTGGGCCGGGACCGTCAGGCACTGCAAACTGCGACCCCACACCAAAGCCATACCCATCATTGGTTTTGGCCGGCATACGGATGTAGAGACACTCACCCGCGCCCGGCGCGCCGGAGTGGACAAGGCCTGGGCGCGCAGTCGCCTGGTGGAGGCACTGCCCCATCTGCTGCACCAACATATTTCCCCGCCGCGGGAAATGCCGGCAGGAGGCACGGATCCGTTACCGTCGGCCGCCCAGACCGGGATCGATCTCTTCAATCAACGGCAATTTCATGCCCAGCACGAAGCCCTGGAGCATGCCTGGATTGCGGAACCCCGGCCCGTGCGCAACCTGTACCAGGGCCTGCTGCAGGTGGGTCTGGCATTTCTGCAGATTGAAAACCGGAATCAGGCCGGCGCCGTCAAGATGTTCGGACGGGGCATCCCCCGCCTGCGGCACATGCCCGATGTGGTGCAAGGCGTGCGGGTGGATCGGTTTCTGGCGGAGGCTCTGGCCGTGTTTGAGCGGCTGAGCGCTGTTGACACACCCGCGGCCTGGGCCGAACTGGCCCAAAACCTGCCCCGGATTCATCAGGTGCCAGAGCAGTCCTGACAGGGCCGGCCTAGCCCCTCAGGCTGTCCAGCCACGCGTTGCCCTCCCCGGACAACAGCCATTCCAGGCGGTCCGCACCGTCGCCGCCGTGCAAACGCACCCGGCGGATCCGGAACAGATCGTCGCTGTGGTGATCGTTGCCCGGAAGGGTGGTGATGCCGGCCCAGAAACCCGCTGCCCGATACACCCGGATCGTCTCCGCGTCAAAGCCGTTGCCCGGATAGGAAATGATGCGCGGGCGATACCCCAGTTCCTGCTGGAAGGCGCGTATGCTGTGGGTTGCCTGCCCCCACAGATAGGCCTCGGTACGGTTGGCCAGGCTTTTGTGCAGTTGAGCGTGGGACTCCATTTCCATGCCGGCCCGGGCCATTTCGCGGATCATGCCCCAGTCCATGTAACTCGGGTTGCCACTGTAGGGAAAGTCGGACACGATGAAAAACGTGCCCACCATGTCCCGGTGCAGCAAGGCGGGCAAGACGTGGACATAGTGATCCACGTACCCGTCGTCGAAGGTCAGGACTATGGGTTTCGCCGGCAACGGCGCACCGGTATTCAGGTGTTGCACGAGCGCACGGATGGTGATGGTCTGGTAGCCCAGCTCCTGAATGCGATCCAAATGGAGGGCAAAGAGCTCCGGCTCGATCGTCAGATCCTGCCGGATGGCATCCGCGTTGGCGGGCATCGCGCTGACGTAGTGATACATGAGCATAGGGACTTCAAGTTCCCGGACCTGGCCGTCGGAGACGGGATAGGGAGCCGGGATGCGCACTGGGCCCAGAAAAGTCCGGTAGCGGGTGGGCTCCGGGGCTGCGGGCGCTGCCGGGGCCTGCGTCGCCACGGTGACCGGGATTTCCGGGGCCGGGATCCCTCCTGCAGACTGCAGGAGACTGTTCCCGGCCGCGGCGACCCACGACACGGGGCCCACATCGGCCACGGCCTGCTCCCGCGGGGTGGTGCTCAGGAGGACCGCCGCAATCAACGCCAGGCTACTGCCCAGCACCCTGCGGCGCCAGCGCGCGGGGCGCCTCCGGCCCGCACGGGAAACCTCAGTCCCGGCCATATCCCATCCTGCGCAACATACCGGGCCGTTTGCGCCAGTTGGGGCGCACCTTGACCCACAGTTCCAGGTAGACCCGGGTTTCCATCAGGGCCTCCATTTCCGTCCGGGCCTGGGCCCCCAGGCTCCGAATGAGATGCCCGTTGCGACCCAGTACGATCGGTTTGTGACTGGCCCGCTCCACGTAGAGGACCGCGGAGATGTAGGTCATGGCAGGATTGCGTTCCACATATTCCAGGATTTCCACCGCCATGCCGTGCGGAATCTCCGCATCCAGGCACTGCAGCGCCTGTTTGCGAATCAGTTCGGCGGCTATGACCCGCAGGGACTGATCCGTGACCTGATCCTCGGGGTAGAACCGCGGCCCGGCCGGCAGTCTGGCCTGCACGAGCCGCAGCAGTTCCGGTACGCCGAATCCGGTCTCGGCACAGAGGGGACTGCCCACCCACGTGTCCACAAGGGCGGCGCCCAACTGCTGGCGGGCCAGCCGCCAGTAGGCATCCATGTATTCGGCCAGCCGACTTTCCCGTCCCGCCAGCGCATCGATCTTGTTGAAGCCCAGGACCACCTGGGGCAACTCCTGCTTTTCCTGCAAAACCTCCAGGCGCGACAGCAGACTTTGCTCGGCCGGGCCCGGTTTCTGGGAGATGTCGCTCAGCCAGAGCAGGACATCGCACTCTTCCAGGGCGCCTGTTACCTGATCCATCATGTAATGCCCCAATTGGTTGCGGGGTCTGTGCACGCCGGGGGTGTCCAGGAAAATGAATTGGGCTTTGGCGGTCGTATGGATGCCCACAATGCGATGGCGCGTAGTCTGCGGCTTGGCGTGGGTGACCGCCACGGTCTGGCCCAGCACCCGGTTGAGCAGCGTGGACTTGCCGGCATTGGGCCGGCCGATCAGACTTACATAGCCACTGGCAAAGGGGATAGTCGCTTCCGATTCCAGGTTCATGTCTACATGGTAGACAATTTCGCCCGCGCCAGAGGAGATGGCCACCCGGCCGCGACCGCAAAAGGCAAGCCAGGGGGATGATACAGCCTACTGGCAGGCTGTCACGCCCCCGTCCACGAAGATGTTCTGGCCAGTCACGAAGGAGGAAGAGGGGGAGGCCAGGAACACGGCCAGGCCTGCCAGATCCTCGGTTTCCCCCACCCGTCCCATGGGGATACGATTGACCAGGGCGTTGTAGAAAACAGGATCGTTGAGGTACTGGTCCACCAATGGGGTGCGGATGAAGGTCGGGGCAATCCCGTTGACGCGGATGCCATACTCGGCCCATTCGCTGGCCATCTGCTTGATGAGGATGCCCAGGCCTCCCTTGCTGCCCACATAGGAGACATAGCCGCGGCGGATGCCCAGATTGCTGCGCACCGAAGTGATGTGAATCAGGCTGCCCCCCTGGCCCTGGGCCATCATGCTGCGGGCCACGGCCTGCGACAGCAGGAAGGCACCCTTGAAATTCACGGCCATGACCGTATCCCAGGATTCCTCCTGGACCTCGGCCGCCGGTTCTTCGATCTGCATGCCGGCACTGTTGATCATCACGGTCACCGGGCCCAGCACGGTCTCGGCCGCAGCCAGGCCGGCCTGCACCGAGTCCGCCTGGGTGATGTCCATCATGACGCCTGTCGCCCGGCGGTCGTCCAGCCCCAGGGCCTGGGCCGCGGCTACGGAGCGGCCCAGGTCCCGTCCCGCGATGGAGACCTTGGCACCAAACTGGGCACAGGCCAGCGCAATCTCGCCTCCGATGCCACCGGTACCGCCCGCCACCAGAACGTGTTGCCGGCTTAGATCAAACAGCTTATCGTGCTTCGGCACGGGACTTCCGCTCCGGGTGTGGGGGACAGGACAGCCATGCCTATTCCTCGATGATGGCCACGGCCCGCACCGGCGCGGCCGTGGCGCCCCGCAACTTGATGGGCAGAGCGCTGAAGGTGAAGCCGGTGGGGGTGGGAATCTGGTCCAGATTGATCAGGTTCTCAATGTGGTAGTACTCCCGTTCGCGCATGACCCGGTGGGCTTCCCACAGCTTGCCCCGCTCAAACATGGAGTCGATGGGGGGATCGAAACCGATGGCATCGATGCCCATCATCATGACGCCTTGGTCCAGCAGCCAGTGCACCCCTTCCTTGGTCATGCCGGGATGGTCCGTGAGGTAGTTTGGGCTCTCCCGCTGCTTGGAGGCGTCGGTGCGCAACAGGATGATGTCCAGCGGCTTGATTTGGTACTGGATCTCGTCCAGGGCCCTGGAGAGGTCCTCGACCAGAATTTCGTCGCCCGGACCCTTGTGCGTGAGGTCCAGAACGACTCCATCGCCATAGCAGTATTCAATTGGAATGGCTTCCGCGGCTCCGGGGGCATCGGGATTGCAGTGAAACCAGGAGTCCATATGAGTGCCAATATGGTCGCCCATGAGAATGACTCCGTTGTTGCAGTGCTCCACGCCGTACTGGTCGGCCCCGGTTTCCTTGGCATATTCCGCATGGGAGTAATACACATTGATCGCGGGGGGCACGTTGCCGGGATAGATGACCATCCCCTTGTGCACTTCCATGCTCAGTTCAATCAGGCGTCTGCCCATAGTGGCGGCTCCTTGTGGGATTTTTCGTGGTCAATCCTGTCGGCTTGTGGGTTCCAGGACCAGGGGACAAGGCAGACCCAGGCCTTGCAATCCGCACCGGCCGGGTGCACTGTCTGTCGCTGGTCCAAAGCATTGGGTGGGCGCCAAGGCCTGAACTGTGCGGGACACGACCGGTCCAGACAGCATGATCTCTCGGGTCCAGGTACAGCAACAGGGCAATGCACACGTGACATCTTGCGCGACCGCAACCCTGCGTTGCTTGCGCTGCAGCATTATAACGGTTGTCCCGGATTCAGGCCGAGCCGTCTGGTGTCGGAGACGCCTTGTTGTATGCAGTCACGGCACTGTATGCCATGGTCATCGGGTCGCGGCCCATCGTGACATTGCGCGCGCATACGGCCGCCTTCGGCGGCCAAGCCGGTACGGGTTCCCTGCCCCATGCAACCTGGATACCACGACACTGCCGCGAGGGCCACGCCACAGGCCGGCCCCTGACAGATCCCCTAGGCTTGGATCGAGGCCTGCCGATCCCGTACCTCAAGCCGAAAACAGGTTTGGAATGTCTTGGGAGTTAACGCAACCCGCGGCAATGGATACCGATACATACTCTCGGTTTTGTCACCATAGAGCCACTGCAGGGCCACTGCGCGCGGCCATTGATGCGGTTGCGGTCCGCCACCGGGATCCTCCCTGACTGTACCGCTCCCGGTTGTTATGGCATGACCGCAGTGGTGATCCTATGTAACCTGAGTTCGGAATAGGGGAGGCCTCCCCATGAGTCTACTGCCGCTGTGCTGTCATGTTGATGATTTCTGGCAGGGGTTTCAGGCCCGTGAGGGGGGAGTGCAGCGGCTTCCCGGCACCGGGCCGGGGGTCCGCACCCCGCGGTGGGCTCCGAGCGAGATCATGACGATTCTCATGCGCTTCCACCCGTCCTCCTACCGTACCTTCAAGGCCTACTACATTGAGTATGTCCGGGTGCATCACCGGTCGGAATTTCCTGACCGGGTCAGCTACCATCGGTTTGTGGAGTTGACCCCCACGGCACTCATGCCCCTGTGGGTCTGCCTGCAGCAGCGCCACGGTCTCGCCTTCGTGGAGCCTCCCTCCAGGTGGGCCACCACAAACGGATTCCGCGCCACTAAGGTCTTTGCGGGACTCGCCGCACGGGGCCAGACCTCGATGGGCTGGTTCTATGGCTTCAAGGTACCCCTGATCGTCAATGATCGGGGCAACATCCTGACGTGTCGGCTCACGCCCCGACGCAAAAACATGCAGCCGCGGCGGCTCCCCCGGGAGGACCAGTGGCGGTTGCGCAAACGGTCGACTGTCGAGACCATCCACGATCCACGGAAGCACATTTCCCCCATTGCACATACCCGGCATCGGAGTGTGGCCAATTTCCTGGTCCACCTGGTCTGTGGCGTGATGGCCTACTGCCATCAACCCCCAAAGCCGGCGAGCCGGATCGCGGACGCACCACTCCGGTCCCTGCCGCAGCCGGTGTAGCCTTCCCGAACTCAGTTTATGTATCTGGCATGACTGCCGCAGATCCTGCAGGGCACATGGCGACACGGCCAGGCGGATTGATTGATGCGCACAAATTTCTGGATTAGACAACGCAATGCTGCTGGCCCAAAATCATGCCTTCACGCCGTGATTTCCGGTCAATATGCAGATTGCACCTCTATCAGGGATCAATTTATTAGCACAAAGATAACAACTGTTGTATGCTGTATGAGTACCGTTCCAGCCGGGTGTTCCCGTGCCGACGACTGGCCGGGCTGATCAGAGGCGAGACGTTGTACGTTGACCATGAGTGTATTTCTTCTGCCCATTCTCCGGCCCGTGTGACATGGCAGACAGGCGATTCCGGAATGCGTCCGCGGCTTCATGGCCAACCCTCTGGCTCTCGTTTCCGGACCTTGCTTCAGGACATGACGAAGACCGCATTTTTGCCCCTTGCAACCTTATCAGGAGCAATCCCCCATGGCTTTGCATGACAGCCGCCACAAACAACTGCATGAGTATGAGCGGATTATCCAAGTGTGGGTCCAGCATCTCAGCAAACGGATGGGACTGGGCGCGGTGGACCGGCGATCGGTGAAGAAGCAGAGCGTAGAGTACGTGACCAGGGAACTGACCGTTCGCATGGCTGATCTGGCCTGGGCTTTTCGCACCGAGCAGGGCCAGGGTCTGCTGTTCATGGCCGAGTTTCAATCCTCAGATGACGCGTGGCTGGCATTGCGGCAGCATGTCTATGCCTTTTGCCATCTGCTGGCCGGAGTCAGGGCCAAGGAATACCACTTGGGGCCAGGACAAGGGTTGCCGATGCCGGTGCTGGTGTCCCTGTACACCGGGGCCCGGCCGTGGCAGCCCCGGCCTTTGGCCGACCTGTTCCAGCTTCCTCTGGCCGGGAGCTTTCCCTTCCCCTGGTTCCACTACGACATGCTCCGCACAGACCCGGCGGAACTGCCGCCCGTGCTGGACAAAATATTTGAAGTGGAGCGCAGAACCGCAACACGGACGCCCAACCTTGAAGTGCCCCTGCGGGCCGCCCGTGCAGAGGGCTGGGATCCTGAGCTATGGCATATATTGTTCGACTTTGCAGTGGCCTCGTTGCGGCAGTGGGGACAGGGTCGGAGATCCGACGGCTCAGCAGCAGAGACTGGGATAGAATGGGACAGCATCAGAACCTTGAAGGAGTTGACCATGGCTCAAGACGCAATGCAAGAACGCCTGGACAACTGGATCCAGGAAGGCGTGGCCGAAGGCATCCAGCAGGGCATCCAGCAGGGCATCCAACAGGGCATCCAACAGGGCATCCAACAGGGCGTGGCCATAGGTCAAGCCCAGACCATGCGGGAGATGTTGCTGAATCTGGCAGCTGTGCGGCTAGGGCCACAGGATCTGGATCTTTGTCGCACCGGGTTGGCGGCCATGACTCTGGACAACATGCCCTCGGCTATTGCTGTGGCCCAGATGGTCTTCGCCCCGGGCGATACCCGGGAGGAGTTGCTGGCGTTGTTGCACCCGCCTGTCAATCAACACTGATCCGTCTCTTTTGATTGACATCGTCTGATGCCCCATCCTGTGCAATCGGGTCCCGGCCGGAGTTTGGGGGATTGCCTCATCATCACCGGATTGTGGCACACACCTTGGGAGGGGGAAGACGATGTCGCCATTGTGGAGCAAAGACCAGGCCGAACTGCCGCCACCATGGTCACCCGGTCCCGTCGGACGCGGATGCACCTCAGTGGCCAGGCATATTCTCGCCTGGACCGCTTGACACGGTTTTCCGCTCTTGCAAGAGCCAGACGGGAACGTGGCAATCTATACTCCTTGCAGCCCCGTCAAGACCACGCCTTCCACAAAATAACGCTGGGCCACCAGGAACAGGAGCAAGGCGGGCAACGTCACTGTGGTAGCGGCCGCCATCAGCAATTCCCAATGGGTGGAGTACAGACCCAGAAACGTGGCCAGGCCCAGCGCAATCGTCTTCTTGGCATCGGATTGGAGGTAGAGTAGCGGCCCGATGAAATCGTTCCAGTTGGCCAGAAAAGTGAATATCGCCACCGTGGCCATAACGGGACGGGAGAGCGGGAGCACGATGCGCCAATAGATGCGCAACTCGCCGCAGCCATCCATGCGCGCGGCATCGGACAGCTCTTCGGGAATGGTGCGGAAGAATTGCCGGAACAGAAAGACATTGAAGGGTCCTCCGCCCAGCATGGGCGGAATGACCAGGGGCTTCAATGTGTTCACCCACCCCAGATGGGTGAACATGACAAATACCGGGATCATGGTCACGATGGCCGGCAGCATCAGCACACTCAAAAAAATCATGAAGAAGGTGTCGCGCCCCGGGAAACGAAGACGCGCAAAGCCGTATCCGCACATGGAGGCCGTCACCAAGGTGCCCAGCAGTACGGGAAGCGTGATCTTCATGGTGTTCAGCGTGTAGATATGAAATGGCAGGCTGCGCAATGCCGCGCCATAATTGCCCCATTGCACCGGTTCGGGAATCCAGACCGGGGGGAAGACCCACACCTGGCTTTGCGTTTTGAGGGAAGAACTGATCATCCAGAGGAAGGGCAGGATCATCAGGCACCCGCCCCCTATGAGCAGAATCCAGCCCGCCAGGGGGCCCCAGGCGACGCGGAGTGCACGGCCTGTCTCCCCGCGCGTGCCAGGGACAGATTCAGGCAAAGTCGACATCAGGGCAAGGCTCGTGGGTCACTGGGCATGTCTTATCCCGCTTCGTAGTACACGGCCCGGCCCAGCGAGCGGAATATGAACAGGGTCATCACCAGGATGATGGCAAACAGGACCCACGACAGAGACGCCGCATACCCCATCTTGAGCCACTCGAACGCATTGCGGTACGTGTACAGGACATAGAACAGTGTGGCATTGCGCGGGCCCCCGGCTGTCAAGAGATAGCCGGCGGTAAAAACCTGGAAAGTGTTGATCAGGCCGATGACCAAATTAAAAAGCAGCACCGGCGACAATTGCGGAATGGTGACGGCCCACAGGCGCCGCCACGCACCGGCCCCGTCCATTTCGGCCGCTTCATACAGTGTGCGCGGTACTCCGTGCAGACCGGCCAGGAAAATAATCATCATGGGGCCGATGCCCCAAAGGGCCATGATCCAGAATGCATACATGACCATGTCGCCATCGATCAGCCACTCCACTTTGGGCAGACCGATCCAATCCAGCAGAAAATTGAGCAACCCGAATTCGGAATTGAAAATCCAGCGCCACAGCACCACGGTGGCCACTGCCGGCGTCATGGCCGGCAGATAATAGATTGCCCTGAACCAGGCAATGCCCGCCATCCGGATATTCAGGAGCAAGGCCACGGCCAAGGCCGCCACCAGCGTGAGAGGCACTGCGATCAGGGTGTAACGCAACGTTACATACAGGGATACCCAGAACAGCCTGTCGTCAAAAAACGCCTCACGGAAATTTGCGAGTCCCACAAAAACCGGATCCGAGATAATGTCCCATTCCGTCAGACTTAACCAGAAGGAATACAGCAAAGGCCCCACCACGAAGAGGGAAATGCCCACTACGCCCGGGGAGATAAAGAAGTACCCGGTAAGAATCCGACGGATCTGACGGCGCTTTCCAGCGCTGACCCGGATCAGCCCACGGGGACCCATAGACTTGTTCTGGCGGGATTCAGGGACAAAAAGGGAGACCGCGGGCGACACAGACCCCTCTCCCCAGTGCCGGGTACTTTGCAGTACACACGGGATCTCCCGCGGGATCGATGCCAGGCCTACCAGCAGAACCGGCGCCTGGGGGTGGCGCCCACGGCATACGCCCATCGAGTCGAGCCATGACTCACTCAAACCCATCGCGCAGGGGGGAACACACCCGCCCCAAAGCCCTGCACACTGCCGGGTGTCCGGGTGGATGGCCTGTGGTCATCGGCCTGGGCAGCCGCGGCGCGGACTGGAACACAGTCTCCCTGAGACCCTGTCTGGTCCATAACGCACGCGATCCGGGTAGGCTGGCCGAGCGTCTGGCCCGCGACAATGGTACAGGCCGCGTTGGCCCGGGCCGATCGCAGGTGCAAGCCCCCAAGCGACGATCATCCCAGGCCGGACGCTGGCGTATCCTCCTGTCTCCATGTCAAGGGCACATAACGATCGTCATCCAAGCGCTCCCCCACTCGCAGATGGGTATAGTACTCCTTGGGCAGCGTATCGAAATTCCCGTTGTAGACAAGGCCATCGGGGAAAAAGGCAATGGTCATCGCGCGGCGGGGATACGGAGTCTGGTTGGGGCCCGCCGAATGCGCAATCATGGAATTGTGAATCACCAGGCCACCGGCCGGCACCGGGGCAGGCTTCGCCTCGATCCGCATCCAATCGGGATAGACTGCAAATATGTCCCGCATGTTTTCGCTGATGGGCACCAGGTCGTAGGTCGCCAATTGGTGGGTGCCCGGCAAATACCAGAGGCAGCCATTGGCATAGGTAGCGTTGTCCAGCGGGATCCACATACTGACAGACTGCCGCGTGTGAAAGGCCCAGTAAGGGCAGTCCATATGCCAGGTGGTCTGATTGCCATAGGGCGGTTTAAAGAGCGCCTGATCATGCCAGATGCGTACCGCGTTGACGCCTGCCAGTGTAGCGGCCAGTTGGCCTAAACGGGAGTCCCGCACCAGCCGCGCCGTTTCCGCATGCGAATCGGACAGCCGCAGGCACTGCGTGAACACATTGGCATAAAATGTGGTGGGATCGGCCTGATTCTGCATGTGCAGGGCTTCGCTGCCATACTGCGCACTGAAGGCCCGCTGCAGATCCGGGTCCAGGGACAATCGCTGTCCGACCGCATCGGAAATGACCCTGCGCCATTCCTCCAGTTCCCCGTCTTCCAGAAACTGCTCCAGGACAAGGAAACCTTCCGTCCGGAATTGGCGAATGTGGTGTGGGGAGAGTACTGTGTTCACGGCATCGGGCCTGTATTCTGTTCCAACAAGAGGACCAGAGCCCCTGGAGCGGGGCTGTGGTCCCGCCACGGCATGGACTAGGCTGGTTTCCAGTTCGGGTTTTCCCGCAGGAATTCGTTGATCTCGGGCAACACCGTTTCCAGGGCTTCTTGCGCCGACACTTCGCCAGTATAGACAGGTCCCAGTGCGGGCCCCAACAAGCGCCCCTCCACTTCGCTATGCCCCAGGCGGAGCGGCATGCGGCGGGCATTGTGCACCGAGGGCAGGCAGGCGGCCGTAATGTGATCCGGGGTATGCACGCCTTCTGTCATCCACTTCGCGCGCCCCTCCTCCGTGGTCAAGAGGTCGACTCTTTGCGGCTGCCAGAGCCCCGTGCGGCTCAAGGCCAGACTGCCTTCTCCGAACACCACCCACTTGTACAGTTGCCACGCCGAATCAATGTCCAGTGTATTCTCGTTGATCCCGATGGCTTCGGAAGGAGCCCACACCACATAGTCGGGGCCCATAATGGGCACCACCGCTTCGCCATAGTCGATACTCGTGTGGGACAACGCCTCCAGACTCCAGTTCCCGGTCAAGAACATGGCCAACCGGTCGTTTTCCATCAGCTGAATGGAACTCATGCCGACTTGGCCAAAGAACTCGGGAGACGCGGCGACTTTGTGCTGCACGTAGGTGTCGGCGGTTTTCTGCAAGACCTCAATGGCAATGTCCTGATCCGGGAAGAACGTGTTTTCGTCTTCGGAATAGACATCGGAACCGTTCTGCCACAGACCCGGAGAATACACGCGCCAAGAGCCGCCCCAACGGGGCAGATCAACCCCAAAGGTCTGGATACTTTCGGCATCAAAGCCGACATCGGCCGCGGTGTGGCCCTTTTCGTCTATGGTCAGCTGCTTGGCAACTTCAATAAAGTCTTCCCAAGACCAGGCTGCCTCCACGGTGGCCGGAGGATATTCGACGTTGTTTGCGTCGAACAGCTTGCGGTTGTAAAACATCATGTACGGTTCGGTGGCGGCACCGGTGCCGTATACGCGCGCCCCGATCCTGAATCGATTGACCTCCACGATTTGCTCAATGTCAGCTTCCGGGTCCGTGTTGTGCAATTCGGTCAGGTCCTTGATAACGGCCTTCTGCGCCCAGGCCACCATAAAGGGGGTGCTCAAGTAAAAGACATCCGGCAAGGTGCCCGCGGCTGCCATAGCCTGCATGCTGTTCATGTAATCTCCAAAAGGCAGATGATGCTTTTCGGTAGGAATGCCGGTGGCTGCGGTAAAGGCGTCCAGCATATTGACCACAGTGTCTTTCTCAAACGGAGAGCCCCACCACGCAAAGGTCATGGCGCCAGGGGCAACAGCCTCTTCCTCGGTGGCCATGGGAGACGGGGTTACGGCCGTACAGGCCGACAGAGTCAGCCCCGTAAGCAGCAATCCACTGGTCTTGAGAAAATCACGTCGACTGCAAGTTGCGTTCTGCATGGGCCACCTCTTCTTTCCTGGTCCTGTGAATATTCAACGCAAATTCGGCAAAGGTGAGCGGGTGGTGCACGGCACTCTTTTTCGCTCTACGTTCCTGCATCCTATTGTGCCATTCTCCGCATCTTGTTCCGAGTTCCCCCGGATTTGCCTCTGTTCCACGTCCCCGCAAGCATCATCACCTCCCACCAACGCCTACTCGGGGCACAAAATCGCTTCGCTCTGATCCTGACGATTGCCCCGGAAACTGCCTGCATAAATTACCACTCCAGTCTGCACAACCGCGAGTTAAGGCAGACCAGGCACCTGTCACGAAACTTTTTGGTGTATGAGCACGCGGCACGTTCCTGTTTCGATTTACGGTGTTTCCTGTACTCATGCCCTGTGATCTGGCCGCCGCGCGGGGAACAGGGATGAAGTGCCCAGTGGCAGATTCGTGTTGTTTTTCCCGAAAGAAAGCTCACCCTTCCGGAGGTGCAACACCTCCAGGCGATATCGCAGGTGCGAACAAATCCCTGCTCTTCCACTCCGAAACCTGGCGGGCCTGACTGTCAAAATTCACTCCTATCCCAATCACGGCCTTGCCTTTGGCTTGATATGAAAGATGGTATCCGCGTTGTTCAATCTGACTCAGGGCTTCATCGGCCGTGCCGTCCAGCTTGTATTCAAGAATTGTCACGACATCCTGCATTTCCACTACGGTGTCCAGACGACCCTGGTGGGTACTGCGTTCTGATTCCGTCCTGTATCCCAGCAATGTAAAGACGAGATGCAGCAGCATCTGAAAATATCGCTCCCGCCCTGCTTGGACGTCATAGGGAATCTGCTGCAAAAGAGCATTGAAGTGGGCAAAGAATGCGTTGAAATCCCGGTAGCGCAAGGCTTTCACAAGACTCTGCACCAGACTGGGCACCGGCATCGGTCCGTGTACATAGGTCTCCAGCAGGGATTGCACAAACGTCTGCTCCACCTCTCGGTTGGGCATGGTCGTTTCATGACCACCGTCTCCGGCGGGCTGTATGGTCAGGTAGCCGGTCTGATACATGACCGCTGGCAGATACGGGTGTGCGACATCGTACGTGGCCGTCAACAAGCCGTCAGCATCCAGGCCCAGCATTTCCTGGAGAGAATACTGTTGACGGGCGAAAAGATCGGTCAGAAAGGAGGGCGTGCCCGATTCGGCCCAGTAGTTACCCAACTGCCGGTTCTGCAGACAGTTGAGGACAGAATAGGGGTTGTAGACCCGGATGCCCTCTTCTGCAAAGAGATAGCCATCGTACCAGGCTCTTAGCTGGTCGCCCACCGCTTGCCGACTGCAGCCGACACTGCGGGCCATGGCGGCTATATGAGCATCAAGCCAGACATGCAGTTCGGTCTCCGTGAAGCCCACCAGATCGCTGTAGGCCGACAGGCCGGAAATGTCCCGCAGATTGTTCAGGCCGGAAAAGATGCTCGTACGCGCAAAGCGCGTCACCCCTGTGAGCAACGCGAACCGCAACTCTTCGTCTCGGACCTTGAGGATGCCGTAAAAACCGCGCAGGCAGTCCCGAATCTCGCTCAGCGCTTCCGGACGCTCCAGATTCTGGATGATGGGGGCGTCGTACTCGTCAATGAGTACCACGGCGCCTTGATCCGATTCGGCAGACAACTGCCTGATGAGCTCGGAAAACAGCTCTTCCAATCCTATGTCCGGATCTGGCACAGAAAGGTGATGCTTTTGAAACAGATGGCTCATCTGCCGTCGCAATGCAGCCTCCAGTGATGCAGCGTTCCTTGTCCGCCAAGCTGTCATGTCCAGCCGAATGACCTTGTGCGGCGTCCAGGGCCATGTACCCTGGGATATCCAGGTTTCTGCAAACAGCTCTCTCTGTGCCAGAAACAGGGCTTCCAGGGTGGAGACCAGCAGAGTCTTGCCGAAGCGGCGTGGGCGGGCCAGGAAGAGATACTTGTTTTCGGGCCCGACCAGGGAGGCAATCTGCCGGGTCTTGTCTACATAGAGCAGATCGTTGCGGCGTATCGTGCCAAAACTGCCCGTGGAAACAGGCAGGGGTTTGCTTGCACTGTCGGTATGCATGCTGGAGGATCAACTAGGATGCGCAACCGGATGCCATGTTCTGATTATGCCTTTGAGTTGACATTGGATCATGTTTCTGGCCTTGCACCGCCCTTATGGGGATGGATGCACCGCCAACGGTGCCCGCGGGTGCTCAGGACAGGGCCATCGTCCTCTCTGCCTTGATGAGGCACGGGCGGGCGGTTTCCTCCGCACTTGAAGTTTTCACGGACCTGCCGTGCGGCTGCACAGGCGCTTGCAGGATCCGACCGGTCCCGGCACGATGGAAGGCTGTATTTGCATCTGCTGCGGTCGACGGTATCAGAATCGTCGTAAACAGTACCAAATTCAGATACCCCAAAGAGGGTTGCCAATTTCCGTTGTCCTGGCCTGTTGCCCAATTTGTTGAGCAGTGTACGGCTGGCAGGTCCCCCTTGAAAGGTACTTGACACCCATAACCTGCGGTGATCGAGCAATGCAATACCTCTCGGACGCTGGATTCTGATCGAGGCAGCACCCCATGCCTGCGGACCGAAGAAGAGCGCAGGTCAGTATTTCCATGGCTCCGCCCACAATGCAACGGTTTTCGGGGATAGAAGTGGTGAAATTCCTGCGCAGGACTGCGATTGCCCTTGCATATGCTTGCTTTGTTCCTAGCAAAGGCCCTTTAGAGGGTGGAAGCTTCTCGCGCTGCCGAAAATCGGGGCATTTGACTTCCTCCGTGTCCCAACCGGGAAGGAGGTTGTATCTGCGTTTCCCGTAGCCACCTCTTGCAATGGCATCCGCAAGTAAACCGACTCGATTTCGCAGCCTATACCAGGGCGGCCTTCCTGCAACGTCACAATTGCAGTCCGGTCGCTGTCCAGGAATGCATCCCCTGTGTGAACAGAGCAGGACAAGATGTCGTACCAGTTCCTCGGGATATGGGCAAGGATGCTGGATAGCATGCGGAGAACGGGGGCAATATGTCAAACATTGTTGGCAATGTCACGCTTGAACCATGAATCGATTGCGATTTCCTGTCGGACACCCCGTCGCACTGCGCCCTCTTTGCGAAACACCGGAATGTACTCCATCATGATGTGGGGATAGAAATGGCCTGCTCGCGGGTTTTTGGATGAAACTCCCTGCTCTTTTCACACCTCCCGTCACTTTATGCCAGACAATGTCTTGGTGAAATTCCCATCCGTCCTTGTACTACCAGACGGGTTGCAGCCATCATGGGTGCCGGAAAATACTGGCCTTCGTGCAGAATGGGTCCCACGCCCATGGCACAGAATCCTCCGGGCAGGGTGACCCTGAGCATTTCCCGGAACCCTTTGCGGATATTTTCCAGCTAGTCCTCAAAAGTTTTGCCGAACCCTTGGTATTGGCGCACTCTGTGCCATGCATCGCTGCCCTGCGCAGTATGTAATGTCGTCGTTGATGGAATTCCAGGAGGGAGGAGATGTGACGGTCAGCGCCATGGAATCATCCGGGCCCTGCGGCATGGCAAGGCATGAGATGTAATGGAAGCCATATGGCTTTCCTCTGACAGTCCCTTGCGTCAAATGGCAGAAATTCGACTTGGGCGGACTGGAGATATCGAATGCGGTCTGGACCGGCAATTCGGCTGTTGTGTTGGCCGTAACCTGTTCAGACAGGCCGCAATGTTCCACCTTGCAATTGTTTCCGCGGAAAAACAGCAAGCGGAGATCCGCATTTTCCACTGCCAAATTTCATAGAGGGGTGCAACAAGGTTCCGACAATGGTCAGATAATCCAGGCAACAGGAACACGATGCGGGTGGGAGCACGGCATAGCCGGTGATTCGGCGATTGCCTGAAAGCCAAAAAGGCGTGGGACTACGTACAGTCCCAGCCGCCATCCACGCGCAGGACAGCGCCGGTAATGAAACTGGCCTCGTCCGAAACCAGGAATTTCACGGCCGCCGCCAGCTCTGCCGGGTCCCCGCCGCGCCCGAAGACGCTCTTGGCCTTGAGGTGTGCCATGGTCCCCGCATAATCGCCGGAGTCAATCATGGACTGCTCCAGCATCGGCGTATGAAAGAACCCGGGCACTACCGCGTTGCAGCGAATGCCGTGCGGCCCGTAATCCAGTGCCATGCTTTTTGTCAGTTGCAGGACACCGCCTTTGGCGGCGACGTACGCGGCCCGTTCGGGGATGACATTGAAACTCAGCACCGAAGCCACATTCACCACAGCCCCGGTTTTGTTCTCGATCAGGGTCGGCAGCACCGCCTGGCTGACCAGGTAAATGCCTTTCAGGTCCACGTTGACCATGTCGTCCCAGTCCTGCTCGGCGGTGTTCACCACCCCGCCACGGCGTTCGATCCCCGCGTTGTTGACCAGAATGGAGATGGTGCCAAAGGCCTGCAGGGTACGCCGCGCCAGGGCTTCGCAGTCGGACCGCACCGAAACATCGCCTTGCACAAACAGGGCCTCGCCACCCTGCGCCTCGATTTCCGCGACCGTTGCCGCTCCGTGAGCCGGTTCATGGGAATTGATCACCACCCTGGCCCCGTCCCGGGCCAGGCGCAGGGCGGTAGCGCGTCCCAGCCCGGAGGTGGAGCCGGTGATGATGGCCACGCGGCCCGCCAAATCCTGACTCATGCCCACAACCTCTCATCGTTCTGCATGGTGCTGATGCGTTCCACAAACATGTGATCCTTGGGGTAGGCATCGGCCATCAGGCCGTTGTAGAAGTCGCGGAAGGTGTAGGTGGGTGCCCAGCCCAGCGACTCCCGGGCATGGGAGATGTCGTCCAGCTTCCACAGGTTGCGGCTCTCGAAGAGCCGGTCCAGTTCGTTGCCTTCCCCGTAGGTGGCCAGCTTGTCGTAGGCCCCAGGGTAGTACCGTTCCACCACGGCCTTGGGATTGGTACGCAGTTCCGGCACGTCCGTTGGCTGGAACTCCGTGGCTCCGCTCAGCAGCAGCACATCGTGGCCCAGATTCTCCTTCTCCAGAGCCCGCACCCCGGCCCGCACCAGATCCCGGCGGGTGCAGGAGCGTTGAAAGAGCAGTGAAGTGCCCAGGCGCGTCACGGACTTGCCTTCCCGCGCCCCGAACCAGGCATTGCGCAACACGGCGGTCTCCACCCCATCGATGCGGGTGGCGTATTCGGATATGGGTTCCATGATGTACTTGGCCAGGGCGTAGACATAGTCGGGACGCGCTTCCGTCCCTTCATCCACCACGTCCCAGTCGGTGATGGGAATGCGCTGTCCACGGGCCGCTTCGCTGCCGATCATGACCACCCGTCCGATGCCCATTTCCTTGGCCAGCTGCAGGATGCCGAATGTGCCCATGACCGTGGTCTCGAAGTGCGCCACCGAGGTCCGGGCCCGATTGACAGGAGCATCATCGGGATATCGCCGGCCGCCCACCACGGTGTGAAAGACGGCGTCCACGCCTTCCATGGCCAGCGCCAGAGTGCCCAGGTCCGTGACGGAACAGTTGACGAACTCGTGTTCCGTCTCCATGTGCACGATGTCCGACAGCCGCACCTCGTGACCGCCCAGCACCAGCTGGGCAATCAGCTCTTCACAGAAGTAGCCGCTGGCGCCAGTGATCAGAATCTTCATGGAAACACCTCCGGCAGAAATGGAACGCGCGGGCAAGGCGCCCGCGGACAGCTACAGTTGCCGACCCGCCCACTGGATGCCGCGCACATACAGTTGCTGCACCGCGGGATGGTTGAGCGCCCGCTCGTCATGACCGAGACTGATGCTGAAGACCCGCCCGGCGCCATACGGCTTGGTCCACACCACGGGATGGCCCTGGGCCCGGGCCAGCACATGCCAGGAGGTCATGTCGCCGTCCACCACATACAGTTCGTCCTGGACCTCGAAGTCCGCCATGCCGGCCGATATGGGGTGGCTCCCAATCGTGGCCTCGCCCGTCGGGTAATGCTCCTGGGGGGTCAGCGTGACCTCAAAGAGCTTGTTGGGGTCATGGAAGACAAAGCTGCCGCCCACCATGTCGTGAAACTCGGCCGAATTCATGTAGGACGCGGTCGCGGGATGCAGACAGGCAAACCCCAGGCCTTGCGCGACCGCGGTCGTCAAGGCCTGGCATTGGGCCGCCGTCGGTTCCCACCAGCTGGTGTAGTCTGCCACCACGTCATACTGGGCCAGATGGGCCTCGGTCAATACCCCGTCGGGGTAATGCGACATGGTGACGTCGAAATGGGGCTCCAGGCAGGCCCGCAGGGCGGCTCTGTGGGCCGGCTGGTCGTGATACCAGGCTCCGCCCACCAGCAACAGGATTTTCATCGCGCTTCTTCCCGTTACAACAGCTTGGCGGTCCACCGCGCGCCGCGCCGCAGGATTTCGGTGGTGGTGGGGACCTGGAAACGGGTTTCGTCATGGCCCAGGGCACAGACAAAGACCCGACCCAGACCAAAGCTCTTCACGTACATGATGGGATGGCCCTGGGCCCGCGCCAGCACTTTCCACTGCGTCTGGTCGCCTTGCAGAAAGAACAGTTCGTCGTTCACTGCGTAGTCTTCCAGCCCCAGTGTGATGGGGTGGCCCAGCATGTGGCGACCGGGGCCCAGATTCACCGTGAAATCGCCGGCGCCGCTGGTGTCCAGGGACTTGCCGGCAAACTTGCTGCCGACCATGCCGAAGTAGGCCTGGGAATTCCAGAAACTGGCCAATCCGCCGTGGACGACCACCAGCCCCCGACCACTGGCCACGGCATTCAGCAAGGCGTAGTGTTCGCCGGGTTCCGGCATCCGATCCGTGGTGGCATTCACGATCACGTCAAAAGGCTCCAGAGTCTCCTCGCGGAGGATGGCCATGTCCTCGCTCTGGGTCACCGCATGGGCACCGCCCTCGCTGAAGATGTCCGCCAGCGCGGACCGGATGGCAGGGCTGTCGTGGTGGGAGCCGCCCACCAGCACCAATACCTGCAGACTCATGGGCACCGATCCAGGCTGCAGCCGCCAGAGGGGGCAGTCAACGCGTCGTCCAAACGACGCGGTCACCCAGCAACTGGGTCAGGTGGTCGTGGCTGCGCCGGGCCGCCTCCAAGGGGGTGTAGGGGGCCTGCGGAGTGCCATCCAGCTCCACCGTGATCCACCCGGTGTAGTGCACATCGTCCAGAATGCGAAAGATGGCGGCCATGTCAATGACCCCTTCGCCAATGGGGGTGTATCCCATGTAGCCGGTCTCGCGCCCGCCGCCGTAGTCCTTGAGATGGACATGCTGGATGATCTGCTTGTAGTCCTCCAGCGTGGCCACCGCGTCATCCCCGGCCTTGGCAATCTGGCCGGTGTCCGGCGCGAACGGCAACAGGTCCGTGTCCGCGGCCGCAAAGAAGGAGTCAATGTCCTGCCGGGTCTCCAGCAGCGTGCCGGTGTGGGGATGCACCGCGGTCTGCATGCCGGCTGCCTGGGCGATGCGCGCCATCTCGGCGAAGGCCTCCGCAATGTGCCGCCATCCGGCCCGGTCGGTGCACGGGCCCTCCTTGCGACTGCCCGCGGCCAGCAGCACCGTGGTGGCGCCCAGTTCCTGGGCCCGGGCAATCCAGCGGCGGGCGTTGGCGATGTCCTGCGCCGGGTCTTCGCCATGGCGGAAACGGGTGCCCACATAGGTCCCGATCAGGCCTATGTGGTACCGGGCCAACAGGTCCGCATAGCTGTGGCCCGCGGCTTCATAGGCTTCAATCACGCCGCCGATGGTCTCGTAGGCGTTGTAGCCTACCTGGGCCACATCGCGCACCGCCGAAGCGGCGGTGGAGGCATCGTAGCCCCAGGTGATGCCGCTGTGGGCGATCCGGTATGCCATGGTGGTCCTCCTGCAGCCTAATAGCCCGTGGCCAGGGTTTGGTCGGAGCCTTCCACGTGCAGGGTCAGGCCGGTGGAATCGTCAGACACATCAAAGATGGCGGGGCCCAGCCGCTCCTCGTCAATGTCAAAGACGTTCTGGACGATCAGGTTGTCGTTGTCGCCATAGGTCTCGGGGTCGGTAAAGAAAACATAGGAGGTATGGGCCAGGCGGTCACTGAGCAGGAACTCGTTTCCCTGATCATCCACCAACTTCAGGACACGGCTGAAGAGCAGCTGCTCTTCCCCTGAAATGTTCTTGATCCGAATGGGCAGCACAACCCACTTGCCCCTCTTGGACGGCACGGCCGAGGTGGTGTATTGCGTTACCTGGGCCAGCCCGGCATCTTCCCCTTCATCGCCCAGGATGTCATCGGTCCCGGCGAAATCCACAATGGTGACTTCATATACATCCCCGACAATGGTGACATTGAGTTCGGTGCCTTCCGTGAGGTATTCAGGCTGCAGGGCCGCGTCTGCCTTGGCACAGGCCATCAGGCTGAGCCCCAGCAACGCAGCCAGCGCCCAGGGAACCCAACGCGCAAGTCGTCGGTCCAAGGGCCGTGCCGACAAGGATTCAGTCCATCGATCCATTGACCTGCAGGGCCTCCATAGTCAAACTGTACACACCAATGGGCGGGGAAGCAGAGCCGCAACTCCACTCCCCCGCATACGGTAGGGAATAAACCGGCGGTTAGAGGTTGCGCACCGCGTTGGCAAACAACTGGTTGGTGTCCGCCTGCAGATTCGCCAAAGTCTCCTTGATGGTGCCTGTGCCTTCCAGCATCAGCGGGTCCACATGCTGGTTGTACACGGGCATCCACTCCTGCCCCTCGGGGAACAGGGGAAAGTGCTCTTCACTCTCGGCTCCCAGTTCCCAGGCGGCGCGGCCGTAGTTGGGCAGGAATTCCTCGATCTGCAGCACATTCCACTTGCCGGCCGACTTGCGCCCGGGGAAGCCCCCAAACCCGGCTGCCGCCATGAATTCCGCCTGGTCCGGATCAGTCAGACTCCAGCGCATGAATTCATAGGCGATCTCGGGATGATTGGAGCCGGAGGGGATGAACCAGCCGACATTGCCCTCAAAACCGAAGCGCCCGTTGGGCCCCAGCGGTTCGGGTCCAATGCCGAGCCTGAAGCTGTCGCCAACCGCCTCAACCATTGAGCGGGTCTCATCCGAAAGGGTCCACCACATGCCGATGTTCCCGGCGGCGAACGCGGAGAACTGGCCGCCAAAGATCTCGGTGTCCGCGGCGGACGGTGACACCTGGTGCGTGTGCATGATGTCGTAGGTGTACTGGAACGCCTCCTCCACCTCAGGCTCGGTAAAGCGGCCTTCCGTGACCTCCTCGTTGAAGAAGTGACCGCCAAACCCGCGGGTCACGTTCCACTGGCGGATGGCATGGTGGCCGGTGGCCAGGCCGTACTGCTTGGTCTCGCCCGACACGTCCGTGGCCGCGATGGCCAGCTCCATCAGATCCTGGTAGGTCCAATTCTCGGGCGGCGGCCATTGGCCCAGGATCGGGTCCATGATATCCCGGTTGATCAGAATGGCGCGGGGGGCCCAGTCAATGGGAAAGCCGTACTGCTTGCCCTTGTAGGCGATGTTGTCCACGGCCGTGAAGTGGAAATCGTCCGGCCAATCCAGGGGAGGGAGCGCATCGATGTAGTCATCGATGGGCAGCATGAACCCCTTGTCGGCGAACGGCGCAGTGCGGGTGAAATGGATCATGGCCGAGTCCGGATGATCGCCCGTGGCCAGCAGCGTGACGATCTGTTCCCAGTAGGCAGTCCAGCCGCCTCCGGGAGCCGGCACGAATTCCATGTTGGGATAGAACTCCTGGAACCAGGCGTGGTTTTGATCCTGTTCGGCCTGTGAACCGGGGCCCCAGCCGCCTTGATGGAAAGTGCCCGTGGTTTCGGGGGGCACCACCCCCATGGTGAATTCCGCGCGGCGGGGACTGACCGCGACTTCCGCCACCTCGTCCACGGCCTGCGGTGCCGCGGGCACGCCGGTGACACAGGCAGCAGCCACTCCTCCGGCCGCAGCCAGGGAAGACAGCCGCAGGAAGTCTCTGCGACTCAATGACACTCTGTTCGACATGGACCATTGCTCCTTCAATACTGGATTGTATCTTCTGCTTGGACAATCAGGATGAGAGCCTCATCCTTTCAGACCCGTGGTGACAATGCCTTGCACGTAATACTTCTGGCCGGCAATAAAGAGAATGAGAATAGGCAGGACACTGATGGTGGACGCGGCCATGACCAGGTGCCAAGGCGTCTGGTTGGGAAAGCGCGACTGGAACTTGGCCAGGCCTATGGGCAGCGTGTACTTCTCCGGCGTGCGCAGAATGATGACCGGCCACAGCAGCTCGTTCCAGACCCCCATGAAGGTGAAGATGGCCAGCGTGGCAATGACCGGCTTCGACACCGGCATGATGACCGTCCAGTAGATGCGCAGCCGCGAGGCGCCGTCGATGAATGCCGCATCCTCCAGTTCCTTGGGGATGTTCAGCATGAACTGCCGCATCAGGAATGTGCCCCAGGCGCTCACGAGACCCGGCACGATCAGGGCGTAGTAGGTATCCCGCCAGCCCAATTCGATCATGAGGGCGTAACTGGGGATCAACAGCACGGCGCCGGGGATCATCATGGTGCCGAGATAAAGCAGGAACAGGCGATCCCGGCCGGGAAAGCGCAGTCGGGCAAAGGAGTATCCGGCCAGCGAGGAGGTCAGAATCACGCCACTGGTCACGCACAGCGACACAAACATGCTGTTGCCGATGTACCGGGCAAACGGCTGATCCCGGAAGACCACCACATAATTCAGCCACTGCACCGATTCAGGGAGCACTTTGGGCGGGAAATAATAAATTTCATACTGGGTCTTGAGCGAGCTCATTACCATCCAGATGAAGGGTCCGGCGAAGATGACCGAGCCCGTGAGCAGCAGCACATGGGCCACAATGTTGCCGACCCGGTCACTCTGGGAGCGACTCAGGCGGCTGACTTGGGTAGGGGTCTCAGTGGCGGGAGCCGCCAGAGACTCAGGAAGCGCTGTCATGTCGGATCAGTCGGCAAAGCCATGGACCCAGTTCTTGGCGTAGGTCCACTGGATTACAGTGAAGACCATGATGGTGCCGAAGAGCACCATGGCCATCGCCGCGGCATATCCCATCTTGAGATAGACGAAGCCGTTGTTGTAGATGTGCAGCACCATGGTGGTGGTGGCGTTGGCGGGGCCGCCGCGGGTCATCAGGTAAAAGACATCAAAGCCCTGGAAGGCGCCGATGATGGAGGTGACCATGACGAAGAACAGGGCCGGTGACAGCATGGGCAGGGTAATGCCAAAAAACCGCTGGCGGGCGTTGGCCCCGTCCATGTTGGCGGCCTCGTAGAGTTCCACGGGGATGCCCTGCAGGCCTGCCAGGAAAATGAGCATGGCGAACCCGATGCCCTTCCACCAGCCCATCACAATGAGCGAAGGCATGGCCGTGCGCCGGGTCAACAGCCACTGGGGGGCCTCCTTCAGGAGCGCATCGGGACCAATGAGGCCCAGATTGCGCAGGACCAGGTTGAGGAACCCGACTTCCGGATGGTAGACCCACAGCCACACGATGGCGGCCGCCACGCTGAGCGTGACATGGGGCACGAAGTAGATCAGGCGGTAGGTGAGGACCCCCATCATCTTGCGATTGATGAGCAGGGCCAGCATCAGGGCCAGCACGATGGTGGCCGGCACCATGCCGAAGGCCCAGTAGAAGGTCTGGCCGAAGACCTGCCAGAACAGGTTCGAAGTGAACATGACCTGGAAGTTCTGAAAGAGCGTGAACCGCGGCGGCCATTGCAGGTCGTAGTTGGTGAACGCGAAATACACCGCGGCCACCATGGGAAAGAGCAGAAAGACCAGGAACCCCAGGATGTTGGGCAACAGAAAAAGGTAGCCTTCAATGGCCTCGCGGCGCGCCAGCCCCGACATTTGGGACCAGCCGACCTTCGCGGCGCGAGGAGGGGACGCTCCAGTTGCGGAGGCAACTGCCATAGGTTTCCACCTGGGTCTTTTGACACTCCAATTATAGCTGGCGGGCCGGGAATTGCCAATTTCCCCGCAACAGCCCCGGAGGCGCGCCGGACCCCGCAATTATCCCCAGTTATCCCCAATAGGCGGTGCGGTCCAACCTTAATGTGCCCTTAATGCTTCGGCGACCGGTTCCTGTCTACACTGTGGGCAGCCGCAAGGCAGGCAGCGGGGACCCCAGGGGAACCACCTGCCGGGCGCGCAGGGAGGTTTTCATGCAAGATCGTGCAGAGCAGGCCGCCGTGCTCTCGGGGCTGGCTCCTTTCCAAGGCATACCGGTCAAGGAAATCCAACGCGAGATCTGTCCGTTGGTCCGTTTGGGCAAGCAAAAGGAAGGCGAGTTTTTCTACAAGGCCGGCGATGACTGTGAAGCCACGTTTTTCATTGTGGAAGGCGAAGTGAGTCTCTACCGCTTCAGCGATGCCCAACGGAAAGTCGTGCTCAACCAGGTGGGCAAAGACGACTTTTTTGGAGAACAGACGCTGCTGGCCGGCAAACGCTATCACGCTTCCTGGGCCGAGGCCTTGGCCGATACCATCTGCGTGGAGATCACACGGCGGAACCTGGCGTATCTGCGGCGGCGTTTCCCGTCTTTGACCCTGCATATGTACCAGGGCGAACAGCGCAAGCTGGGACACGCGCTGAAAGTGGTCTGCAGTATCCGGCTGGAGCCGGCGCTGCTCCGCGTCGTGCGTGCCCTGGTCATCACCCACGATGCCACCCGAAGCCCGGTGTTGGAGAGTATGGGACACCAGGATATCGCCGACATGGTCGGTACCAACCGCGAGACCGTGACCAACATCCTGCACGAGCTGGAAACTCAGGGCCTGATTTCCAAGGGCCGCATGCAGATCACGCTGCTGGACGTGGAGCGACTGCGCCAGCAGCTGGAAGACAGCTAGACCAACTGGGGCCAGGAGTCCTTTCCCTGCTCCTGGCCCTTCCTCCTTTCGCCCATGAGCTTTGGGATGGGCCGGCACAGGGTGTGTTCTGCGCAGGAACCTGTTACATGACTCCTGCAGGCATGGTGCCAGACAGCGGATCCCGAGGGAGGGAAGAGGCGACTGACACCTTATACGGCTGTGACGCGCTCGGGACGCATTCCGGGGCCCCGCGGTCTACCGGCTTTCCGGCTTGCCCCGGAGCCGACAGGTTACCCGCAGGAGACCCTGGCATGCGGCCGCAGCCCTGAGGTGTGCTGGTCGAGACGGCCGGCACACCTCAGGGCCGTGCTGTTCGAACCGGTTGTAGCGACGGCACCACAAGGTGCGGGCTCCCCTGGACAGACGAGCTTCCAAATCCGGCAGCACCACCCCCCTGATCTGGCAGATCTGTTGCCGCGCGCAGCCAAAGGCGGCGTCCAGCCGGGCGCTGTCGGGGGCTACCAAGGGCAGAAAGGCCTGGGCCTGCGCCAACACATGCCAGCGGTCCAGGGGATGCCCTTTTCGGTCCAGACCCGATTCCAGACTGACATACAACACTTCTCGGCCCCGTACCAGACGCAGATCGGCTATGGCGCGGCGGTGCGGAAGCGGGATCCCGTGCCCGGTAGCATAGCCCAGACGCCGGGCCAGATGCGCAAACAGCAGGGCCTGTCCATAGTGCAGTTTCACGGAATGTCCCAGCCGATCACAGAGGATTTCTATTTCCCCCGGCACATGCGGCAGGTGCCGCTGCCGGAGATACCGGCGACCCACCTCGGTCAGATGGACCACCGCCAGCTGCCGGGTCCCAAAGACCGGCACCTCCAGGCACCGGATGAGGTTCCGCTCCTGCAACCAGTGCCATAGACAGGGCGGCACGGCGACCGGGGCCCAGCTCTCCTCTGCCCCGTGCGGCTGGACGCTGTAGCTGGAGACGGGAGAATGCCCGTATCTCCCCAATGCCTGCAGCAGCGCCAACGCCCCACTTTCCCACTGCGGTCCCGGGGCGCAGCCCTGTTCAGGTCGGACCGGTTGCCATGCAGTCACGGTGTCTGGAGCCGCACCAGCCGCTGCTGTACCGTGTGTAAAGCCGTCTCCAGACTCTCCGGCGGACTGGCACCGCTGGCGACCTGCACGGCAATCCGGCCAGCTTCGATCAAAGCCTGCCGGGTTGCGGCCGAAGCCGGTGCGCCTTCCTGGTATCGGCTGTAGAGGCGCTGGGCCATCCAGACCGCCTCCACCGGCTGCAGCTGCGGCCCGGCCGTCATCCGCACCAGCTGCGACAGGTCCTGGGTCATGCGGACCACCTCCTGCCGCAGCTGGCGTTGGGCTGCCAGCATTTGCCACTGGGCCCGGTCCAGCAACCGGTGCTCGGGCTGTGACGGTGTGATGGTGGCACCCAGCAGACCCAGCAGCAGCAGGCACAGTGTTCCGGCTATTCCATACCATGGGGCCCTGGATGCAGGCGGCCAGGTCAGCTCCAGCCGGACACCGCGCAGAAACGTCCAGCTCACGCGATCCCTGCCGTCATCCGCACCGCCGCACTGCCTGTGCGGACTATCGTGACTGCCGGGGACAGCGCAAAGAAAACGCGCAGGGCAACAGTGCCGCGCAATACGACCATCCGACAACTGTCCTGGCACCCTGCTTCTTCCATCATCGGCACATGCCCGGCAGCGGCCAACGGTGCAGTCAGGGACTGGAAACGGCGCTGCGCCTGCGTGCCAATGCAACCGGCATCCAGACGTGCCATGCCGCTCTGGCTGAACTCGGCCAGGGACAGACAGTCGTTGGCCGCGCCTTGGGCGGCGGCGTCCAGAGCCATTTCCAGGTGGGCTGCCGCGGCGAAGTATTGGGGCACATCCAGGATCAGGCTGGAGAGCGGCAGGCAAACGGTCATCAGGACCATGGCGTTCCAGACCAGACTGGCCCGGGTCCCCGAGACAAGGCGGTCCATCCTGCTACCAGCCTTCCTTGCGATACGAGGCCGAAGCAGTGCCGGTAAAAGTATCGGGCAGCGTACCGCCGAACACGGCCAGCAGCGGTCTGAAGTAATTCTGGACCGTCCATTGCACCTCTACGGTCACTTCCCCACCGGGCACATCCGAAGCGACCACCTTGACCACCTGCGCCTGGCACAGGCAATCTTCCAGGACAGACGCGGCGCTGTGCCGGGCCTGTGCCGCGGCCCCGGCAAAGGCCACGGATCCCATGCGGGCTCCAAAGTGCGCTGCATGCTGGGACGCGTTGCGGGCATGTCCAACCAGGGCGAAGTTGACCAGGGCCAGGGCCAGCAACACCATCAGGGGCATGGTCAAGGCAGCCTCAACCATGTCCCCTTGAGTCTGTCGCAGAAATCGAGAGCCGTCTTTGCCAGGCAAGGCGTGGGCAGTCACTATCGGATAGCAGCCCCAATGGCTTCCACCTTGGTCTTGATGTTTGTTCCCAACGTGGTCCAGGCCGCCATCGCGGTGGCGACAATGGCCGCCAGGATTAGGCCCCGTTCCACCATGTCTGCTTCCGTGCCGAAAAGAAATCGTTGCACCATGTCAAATCTCCAAATTTGGCCAATCAGTTCATTATAGTACATTTGTATCTTTTTGCGAATAGAAAGGCCCACAACTCAGGACATGCAGGCGCCATTGCTGTTGCATAGGGAAGGTGCCGGTGGCAAACAGACACAGGGAGCAATCAGATCCGCAACGGTACTGTACTCCCACCGGCCCAGGTATCTGTGACTCCCGGGGGAGGAAAGCTGCAGGGTAGCGAGCGCAACATCCTGCTCCACCAGTGCATCCCGGCTGTGGCACGCGTGGCATTCCGGATGCTTGAAGCCGGAGAACTCACAGCCGGCCCGCTGCCTACATCAGGCCATTGGTGTCAACAACATGTGACCGTGTTCCCTGCTCTTGCGAAAGGCATGGATTGCCTTCAAGGGCGCGTTCCAATCCGGTTCAGCCGGCAGGCCTTCTCACAAATCGCATGCCTGCAAAAACAGGTCAATGTCTTCTGTCCCCGAAAATGGCTCCACGCGTTGCTGGTGGGTGAACCGGCTGTGGGCTGCCGCTCTGAGCCATGCCCGCAGTGTCATGCCTTCCTGGCGCGCCTGATGTACGAATCGGACCTGGTCTGCATCCGGAATCAACAACTGGACTCCGGCCCCGGCTGCAATACTCCTGCCGCCCAAGAAGGGTAGCGACCCTACCCGTGCTATCACGAAGAATGAATGGGCATACACCGAGGACCGCAATCCCGACAGCGGGAATGCACTGTGGAGATGGGCCAAAACCAGGGGATTGGCACCGAACGAGATGGAGCGTGAAGCAGCTTGATCCACCCTGCGGCACACCGCCTGGCACGGCGGTTGTCAGCACAATCCGGAGAGACTGCCAGCGTGCCGGGCATGCCCGGCACGTCATTCAGGGGTTGGCGATCGCCGCGTTCACCAGGATGACCATATAGCGCAGTGCCTTGTCGCCCGTATTGACCAAACCGTGCAGCTTGTGTGGGTCAAAGACCGCGGATTCCCCCGCCGCCAGATGGACGCGTTCATCTGCGAAGTCCAGGACAGCTTCGCCTTCCAGCAGATAGAAGGCTTCATATCCGCCGTGCCGGTGCGGCGGATGCGCCCGCGCCCCGGGGCTTACCTCCGACACATGCAGATGCAAGGGTTCCCCTTCCAGGTCCACATCAACCAGGTACCGGTCAACGCCCTTGATGTCCAAAGTTTGAAAAGGCATGGTGGCTTACTCCTGATATCCCATGCGCAGGGCGTCAAAGAGCCGCTGCGTCAGAGCCTGGAAGGTGACCGAAACCTCGATCAGAATGATGGCCCCCGCAAAGATGAACGTCAGGATCACAATCTCGTCGCGCGCCAGGAGCGGCACCAACGGGGGCAGCGGGTCCCGCACTTCGGCGGTAATGCGGAAGAAGGGGGAAAAGATCTGGGAAGCCCAGGCCCCGATGCCGGCCCCGGCGACCGTGCCGTAGCCGGTCAACAGAATGTACTCGATACTGATTTGGCCGATGATCTGGGCCCGCAGCACACCCACGGCCCGCAACACGCCGAACTGAAACATGCGGTCCTGGAGCGAAGCATAGCTGTGTACCAGCAGGGCCAGCAGGGCCATGGCCGCCGCGGCCAGGAAACCCACCGAGAGCGTGCCGAAGATACCCACCCGCTCCATGCGGGCCTGTTCTTCGGCAATGAGGGTCGGCACGAAGCGCCAGCGGTTGATATCTATGCCCATGCCCTTGATTTGCTGCTGCAGACCCTTGTCGGTCACCGTGTCATCGACCTGCAACCAGATACGGTAGCCGTAGTCCGAGCCGGCCAGCGAGAAGAGGTGATCCAGATTGCCCAGGACCGTGAAGCCGTCATCGTACACGGTGGGAAAGTGATCATAGACCCCGATCGCCACGAACTGGGTAGTCACGGACTGGCCCGCGGCCAGCGTAACCTTCATGGTGAATTCCTCGCCGGACCGCAGGCCCAGCAGGGCCAGCAGGGCCCGGGGCAAGAGCACATTCTGGGGTTCCAGGGCCAGCAAATTCATCAAGCCCCCCAGAGAGTCCGGCGCGAAGTCCTGCCGGAACCAGGCCACCTGGGAAAAGTCCAGGCGGTCCACGCCCAGGAAACGCAGACGCAACTCGTCTCCCCCGGCCATCTCCACCTCGCCGCGGAATTCCCCGACGCGGGCCGCGGCTGTGATGCCGGGCTGGGCCGCAAATTCGTCCACGGTGGGAATGAAGAGGCCGCTGTCCGTCAGTACGCTCCCGCCGTCGGATCCCCCCGGCGAGGCCGGCACGGGTTCAAAGGTGACATCCGCGCCCACCGCATAGCGGACCCGGTCCAACAGCCACTGGTCCAGGCTCAACGCCATGGAAAAGGTATAAATGCCCAGGGCCAGACACACAATCACCAACAGCAGCGGATTGATGTACCGCTGGCTGTAGCGGCCCAGCTGGCGCAGGGCCAGATGCAGAGTCAGCAAATTGGTGCGGCTGGCCCCCCAGTCCAGGATGCGCATCAACCAGGGAAAGATGCGCATCACCAGCAGACTGGCCGTCAGCACGAACAGGGCGGGTACCAGGATCAGGAGCGGATCGCTGAAGAGATCGGCGGTGCGTTCCTGCACCATGGCCGCCAGGGTACCCTGGTTGGCCAGCTGGTCGTAGGCATACCAGGTAGGCGCAATGAGCAGCACATCCAGGTACGCCCGTTGCCAGAAAGGGGTCTGGGCAAAGCGCGTGCGTTCCTGTACCACAATGCTGGTACGCGCCGCCCGCCAGGCCGGCACAATGCGGGCCAGCAGGGCCACCGCCAGACCGGCGCCGATGAGATACCAGTTCAGGCCCTGGAACGAGACGGGAATGGGGTCCCGTAACGTGAAACTGAGGAAACTGACGGTATATCCCATGAAACTGGCCACCAGCATCCCGAAGCCGATCCCCAGCGGCAATCCCAGAAAGAAGAGCACAAATTCTTCCATGACCACCATGCCCAGCACACCACTGGTGCTCAGGCCGCGGGATACCAGGATGGCGGTTTCGCGCTGCTGCCAACGGGCGATGATGGCGGAGATCATGATCAGGAAATAGATCAGAAAGCCCAGGGCCGGCACATTGAAGCCCAGCAGTTGAATGGTCAGCGTGGTGTTGCGGGCCACAAATTCCTTGAGCGGGTCCAGGGCCGAGATGTCCAGGTTGGCCCCGGGCAGGTACTTGTCGATGATAGCCATGCCCCTTTCATAGCCGTTGGCGTACTCCAGGGCGTACTTGGGGTTCAGCTGCGCGTCGTCCAGGCGGATGTGCCAGCTTACGAAGCGGGCCCGACTGGAGATCAGCGGCTCGATCTGCTCCCGGTAGGACTCCCGGCTGACCAGCAGGGCATCCCGTAACTTGGTGTCCGGCGGGTTGAACCAGAACAGGTTCTCGGCATCCGCGGCCTGCCAGATACCGGCTATACGGATGGGAATGCCATCGGTGGAGGCATTCAGGGCCAATTCGAATTCCTCCCCGGGAGAAACGCCCATGCGGTCCGCCAAGTAGGTATGCATCCACACGTCCAGCCGGTCGGAAGGCGTGGTCGCCGCGCTGTAGGCTTCGCCTTCCACGACATTCAAGTGGGGGGCCACGCCTTCGATATAGACCACGTTGACACTGGACAGATAGTCCTGGGACTGCTGGTAACGGTGGTCGCCGCTCGGGGGCAGCAGGGCCATGCTGCCGCTTTCCACCTGCAGATCACGGCGGGCGACGGGCAGGCCGATTTCGGCCGCCAAGGTGTTGCTGAGACTGTCCCCGGCCCGTTCCGCCGCCTGTATGCCCATGCGGGCCCGCGTGGAAGGGAAGAAATAGACCCGGGTGGAGAACGCCGGCCGGTTGGTGGCGGCACTGAGTTCCGCCAGCTCCTGATTGAGGATGACCCGGTCCACGGCCTGGGCAAAGAAGCCCGCGCTGCTGAGCAGGCCCACGGCCAGCACGATCCCGATCAGGGCCAGGAAGGAAAGCCCCAGGCGGCTAGTGAGGTGTTTGAGAGAAAGCCAGAACAGTCCTCCGACCATGCGCAGGACAGTTGTGAACGTCATAGGCAGGAATGCGACGGGCAGGGACCAAGACAGATGGCAGCAGGACGGAACAAGGCCGGAGACGGTCGCCGACACGGCGCATGCATCCTCAAGGGCACGGCATGACCCCCAAGGTTCTTGTGACAACGACGCAGGCCAGCTCGGGGATTTCCGCGCCGTGGATTCAATCCAATCCACGGGCTAATGCCCGCCAGTCCCTCATGCATGTCGCGGGCAATACCAAAGCCGATACGGAAAAAGGCACAGGCCGCTCCTTGGGGGATCAGTCTCCAGGCCCGTTTCCGCCCCGCAAGTTGCACCTGTCCCCTCCGATTGCTGGACCAAGGCGAAACGTTTGGCAGCGGGACTCCGCTTCGCAGGCTTATTCTACCACCGCAGCCATTCCCTGGTGCGGACCTGGGAATGGGACAACCGGATTGCGGCCTTGACACCCCCAGACTGGACAATGGAGGTCCAGAAAAGAAAACATATTGGGAAGATGTATCGAGATCTACAAGGACCGAAATCCTAAATCCGCATCTGTCCCGGCATCTCCGGTGATTGCCACTTTGCGTACAATGGCTTTGTTGATGCCGCTTTCCATCCATTCGGGATGCGCCATGCGTCATATTGAACGCCTGTTCGTCCAAGGCTTCCTTTCCGTCCGGAAACAGCATCTTGCCCTGGAAGGCCTGAATGTTTTCATTGGCGCCAACGGTTCGGGCAAATCGAACCTGATCAAGGTTTTTCAGCTCTTGCAAAACATTGCCCGCGGAAAGTTGCAGACCTATGTAGGGATGCATGGGGGCGCCAATCGACTTCTTCATTTTGGCCGTCAGCGTACTGAACATCTCACTGTTGAGATTGGGTTCACAGAGGGTGATAAGGGAAATGGGTATGAGATCGGATTGGTGCCAACGTCAGAAGACACCTTCATATTTGAAAGGGAAATCGTCTGGTTCCACCATAGGGCCCAATATGTTTCTCCATTAAGGAAGACATTGGGCAGCGGTCATATGGAAGCGGTTATCAGTAATGTCCGGGAACTGCCTGAATTGGGAATATTTCCCCCTATGGAAATTGCTGACTTTGTTCGTCGGGATTTGTTGAGTTATCGTGTCTACCATTTTCATGATACGGGCCCCAACTCCCCCGTCAAGCAAACCTGCGCCATCGCGGACAATCGTTTCCTGCGCGCCGATGCCAGCAACCTGAGCGCTTTTCTTTACCTTCTGGAGCAAAAGCATCCGCATCATTTCGAAGCCGTAGTGGAGGCCACCCGACAGGTTGCTCCCTTTTTTGAGAGCTTCAATCTGGTCCCGTCCCGCCTCAATCCCGACACAATCCGACTGGAGTGGAAGGACAAGTACAGTGATAGCTACTTCAATGCCAGTGATCTGTCAGACGGCACGTTGCGTTTCATCTGTCTCGCGACGCTGCTGCTCCAACCCCAGTTGCCTGCCGTGATCCTGTTGGACGAACCGGAACTCGGACTGCATCCTGCGGCCATCAACGTGCTTGTGGCTCTGTTGGAGAAATGTGCTCTGGACACCCAAATCCTTGCAGTAACGCAATCAGTAACTTTGGTGAACCAGCTGGAACCTCGTCAAGTCTGGATTGCAGAACGGCCCAACGGCGCGACCGAATTCCATCATCTGGCACATCGTGAACTGGACATGTGGCTGGATGAATTCGCCCTGGGCGAATTGTGGGAAAAGAATGTGCTGGGAGGCAGGCCCTGACCCATGAAGCGCGTGCTCCTGCTGGTGGAAGGTCAAACCGAAGAACAATTTGTGAAAACGGTCCTGGCTCCTCACTTCTGGAATCAGAATGTGGTTCTGCAGCCCACGATTGTCGCTACGAGGCGGATGATATCCGGTCCAGATTTCAAGGGTGGCCTTCGCAGCTTTGAACAGTTCCGGAAACACCTGCGGCCTCTGTTCGGCGATTCGGACGCGGCGATGATCACTACGTTTCTGGACTATTACGCTTTGCCTGCGGATTTTCCCGGCCAGCGTGATCGCCAGGCGGCTGATCCGTATGTCTGCGTAGAGCAATTGGAAGCGGCGCTGCAGAATTGTTTTCCCGATCCGCGTTTTCGCCCTTTTCTGATGCTTCATGAATTTGAGGCTCTGCTGTTTGTCGATCCCGACACTGTGGCGCAAGGCATGCATGCTCCCGACAAGGCCCAGGAGCTCCGAGAGATCCGCGCCATGGCCTCGGGACCCGAGAAAATCAATCAGGGTCCGGAAACGCATCCTGCGGCGAGGATTGCAGCCGCATTTCCCCGTTACCGGAAAGTGACGGATGGCGCAAGACTCGTCGCACGAATTGGGCTTCCCCAAGTCTTGCGAGATTGTCCCCACTACAAACAGTGGCATGACACCATAGAGGGGTTGGGCAACGAGCAGTGACGTCGGGACACGCCGCTTCGGGAGCGGCGATGCTCCCTTCAATGGTCAAGCTGCTGTACTCTCGTGGCTGACCCGGCTCCAGGCCCACATGAAACACAAACTCATATCGCCCATCGCTCAGCCGTGGCTCCGACCGCGCGTCTTCGTCGCGTTGGTCCACGGCCCACTCCCACATCTCTCGCCAGGGGAGTGCCCTACGTCCCTGGAATCCGGTCAATTTGTGGTCAGACAGTCCTGAACTCCATAATGCGGGCGAAATCATGGCCGTGCCAGTCAATATAAGCAATTTTATGCGTACATAATTGAGATAACCGATAACGGTTTCTACGCTTCAGGAACGGGGGTACCCATGGCCTTGTCCGCAACTAAACCCCAAATCTGCGCACTTGAAGAACAAACGCTGGGGGGAGACAGCATTGAGGTCCCGCCCGCCGACATCATCGCCTGCAACGAATTGCGATCGTGCGCTGACCTGTATCGAATGTATCGGGAGAATATTCTTGCAATTCGTCCTCATTTCCAGTGTGAAGTTGTATGGCGAAACCCCGCACAAACCCGCTTTATCGATTCGCGGGTGAAACAGCTGCCTATCCCGCGTATGTGCTTTGCGCTGGACTACACCCGTGGTGTTGGCAGGAGCGACCTGGCATGGGATGGAAAGACACCGCAAGCTTGCCGCTTCAACACGCTTGCATCTTGTGGGTCCAGCCCATGATGATCGGGTGCGGAAAAATCAAGGCAGATGGCGATAAGGGGACACAAAACCGGGAATGGCCACCAGCATGGCAAAAGCATTCTCAAAGGAATGGCCCATGGTCCAGTCCGCCGTACCCGGCGTAACCACAATGGACCCCGGCCGGACCGGCACCTGGATCTGGTCTGAAACGTCGTGCAGAGGATCCCGATAGAGTACGACATGCTCGTCTGGACCCTGGGCGTGGTCCGGGAGCCTGTACCGATCCCGGGGCAGCACCAGCGCGGTCTCCGTATGTGGAACGGCGGTTTCCCCAGATACGGGCACGGGCCCGTGATGATGGCGTGATGGCGGGGGCTCGCGGTCGGTGCGCATGTCCAGGGCATGCATGTTGAGACGGTTGATCCCTCTTTCATCGACGGCTCCCGTAGCGGGCTGCACAGGGGGCAGGGCCTCCCGTCGGAAGGCCCCGGGATACGCGGCACAGCCACCGGGCCGGTCTGTCAGATTCCGCAGCAGCACCAGGCGCGGAGCCTGGTACTCCGTCAAGGGCACCGAGATTTCAAGGAAGGCGCCCTGACCGGAAAGCCCGGCCATGGAGCGGGACCGGCCGTCCACGCACAACGTGTCGCCAGGCCAGACTTCGGCGTAACAGCGTTCCGTGACTGCATGCACTCCGCCGGCCACGGGACGGCAGCGAATGCCGGCCTCCGGACCGCGCACCAAATCTCCCGGATACAGCGTAACTCCCGTGCGGCGGGCCTGCAGCACAAGGCAGGCGGTCAGCCGGTCCGGCGTCGGATAGATCTGCAGGGATCCCCGAAACCTCCGGACCGCGAACCGGTACTCCGGCCCGTGAATGCAGGCCAACAGCGCGGTGATCCGCTCCAGGTCCGCACTGTCATCCACATGGGCGACAGGCAGATCCCGGAGCGGGGCGGCCGGCTGGTTCATGCCGCGTGACTGCCGTTGACGGAATTGACGCCCACCTGCTCCCGGATTAGGGCATCGCCGCTCCCATACGTGTAATGGGCGTTCATTTCCCGGTTGCTTTCCAGGGCCAGCACGTCTTCCAGGGCATTGAGCGCCTGGTCGTAGTCACGGGTCTGGTTGCTTTCCAGGGCATGCAACAGCAGGGAACGCCGATCACCTTCCTGGTAGGCCAGCAGTTCCCGCTCCATTTCCAGCCATTCGGGCAGGATTTGCTCCAGCATGATCTTGTCGGGCAGCGGATCCACACGCACGGGCTGAATGCCCATCTTGTTGACGATGGCCGGGACTTCCACCACCACGTCGTCCGGGACGCCGGCCAGCGCCCCGTAATTGGGCACATTGACCTGAAACTGGCCCTCATTGTCGTTGACCAGACCGTCAATGATGGGCACCTGCTGCTCCCGGGTCTTTTCCTGTCCGAACTCTGCCAGCAGCGAAGCCCGGGGATCGTTGGCCACCCGGGTCATATGGGCCATCTTCTTTTCCAGATTTTTTACGTAGTAGGGGCGGGCGATGTGCGTGTCCGGACCGCCAAAGGGTTCGCCAAACCAGTGTTTCTTGGTGGGCAGACCGGTGTGATACCACCATCCGCCGCGCCGCGGCGTGTCGCCGATGGGCATGAGGCCGAACATGCGGTACTGGTGAATGGTGCCGCGCGACATCTGGATGTCATGGGTGCTTTGGGCCATGTGGGTCTGCCAGTACTCTTCGGCTTCTTCCGCGATCCATTGTTCCAGCCGCGGATACGCCTCTTCGCCCTTGTAATAGAAATGGTTCAGCCAGATGTTGTGGTTGAGGCCGGGCGCCTGCCAGGTGATGTCCGTCTCGTCGGTCAGGCCCAGGGTGCGGGCAATCCCGTAGACTCCATAGTGGCCGTGGCACAGACCGCAAATCTTGATGTCGCTCTCCCGGGTCATCAGGGTGCAACCCTGGTACACGGGATTGCCGGACTGGATGAGCCAGGCTTCGGGGCAGATGCGCTCCATGGTGCGCACTACATTCATCATCAGATTCAGGTTGTAGTAGTTGCTGCCGCCTATGCCGCCGCCGTAGTAGTAGCCATATTTTTCCACCAGTTCCCGGATATCCCGCTGCTTGTAGTGGGAATGCGCCGAGGCGGTATTGATGACAAAGTCCGCATCCTGCAACGTGGCTTCCAGACTGTCGGTCAATTCAAAGCTGAGTTTCTGGCCCAGTTCGCCGGCATAGCGCGCACCGAGCTTGTGGATCATGGTCAGCCTTTCGGTATCAATGTCCATGAAGCTGATTTCACTGCCGGCCAGACTTTCCGTAAGACAGATATCCTTGACCAGACCGAGGGAAAAAGTGGCACTGCCAGCGCCAATCACGGACAAACGAATGGGAGTAGACATGAGAGTTTCTCCAACGGGTGCAAAAACAAGACCTGGGAGCCGCTACGACTCCGAAGGCACAGGGGAAGTCCGGGTCTCCTCATACCACCGGTCCCGATAAGGGATGTTGATGTTGAAGTGGGTGAAGGAGTCATCCTGCGGGGTGTATCCCACCAGCGCCCGGGTCCGGGTCAGTCCCAGACGCTTGTAGCGGTTGTTGGAAACCCCGTGCACGATGCCGTACCTGAGGTCCGGATCCGCCTCCACGCAGCAGGCCAGCAGGGTGGACATGTCGCGGGCACTAACGAAAGTGCTGAGATTGCGACCGTTGATATCGAACTGTGGCCGGTTGTGTTCAAACGTGCCAATGCGCACCACCAGGATGGAAAGACCATGGGTATGGGCATAGACATGCCCCACAGCTTCGGCAAAAGCCTTGGTGGCCCCGTACATATTGAGTGGACGGGGCTGCGCGTCTTCCTGTACCTGATGTTCCAGCGGATATCCGGAGACCGCCTGAATGCTGGAGGAGAGCACGACGCGCTGACACCCTTCGTCCAACGCGGCCTGCAGGATGTTGTATACGCCGCGCACGTTCCGTTCCAGCAGCGTGGCGTAGAAATCCGCGCCGGCGTTGGCCTCGGCGGCCAGATGCACGACGGCATCCATGCCGCGACAGGCAGCCCGGCACGATTCCGGATCGGCAATATCCAGACGGACAGTTTCCAAATCGGCCAGATGGTCCGGCATCGGGGTGGATCGAAGGCCCAACCGCAGTTGGTAGCGCGGGCGGGCGAATTCGGTGAAGGCAACTCCAATGCGCCCGGCCGGGCCCGTGACCAGTACTTTGCGACTCATGGAACCTGCCTGTTGTAGTGAATGCGGTAGATTCTGGCCCCCTGCGCGGACAGTCTCCGGGGCTGTGCCTCGATTCTAATGCCTAATGCTGCAGCGCACCGAACTGCGCCATCAGGCCGATACAGGTTGCCGGCGGGCGGCCCGGTGACGGGATATCCCCTGTCCAGCCTGCAGGACGTTACGGGTTATAGCCCAGCTGGGGACGGAGCCAGGTTTCGGCCTGGGCCACGGACACGCCCTTGGCCGCCGCATACCGCTGTACCTGGTCCCGGCCCAGCCGCCCCACCGTGAAGTAGCGGGCTTCGGGATGGGCAAAATAAAAACCGCTGACCGAAGCGGCCGGCCACATGGCAAAGGATTCGGTCAGGGACATCCCCATTTTCGCCTCGGCCTGCAGCAGGTCAAAAAGCAGCCGCTTTTCGCTGTGGTCCGGACAGGCCGGATAGCCTGGCGCGGGCCGAATGCCGCGGTAGGCCTCCTGGATGAGACCTGCTCTGTCCAGCCGTTCCTGCGGTGCGTAGCCCCAACTTTCCCGGCGGACCTTTTCATGCAGCCATTCCGCGCAGGCTTCCGCCCAGCGATCCGCCAGGACCTTGACCATAATGGCGCTGTAGTCGTCGAGTTGGGCCGTCAGTTCGTCCGCAAACTCCTGTACGCCCAGGCCCGCCGTCACGGCAAAGCAACCCATGTAGTCCGGTATGCCCTGGCCGCGTGGCGCGACGAAGTCGGAGAGACACAGCTGCGGGCGGCTGGCTCCTTTGTCTTCCTGTTGCCGCAGCATATGGAAGGTGGCCCGCGGCCCCTTCCCGTTGCCCGGCTCGAAAACGTGAATGGTTTCGCCTTCGCTCTGGGCCCCCAGGAGACACCAGACCGCCCGGGCCTGGATGCGTTGCTCCTGCACGATACGGTGCATCATCTGCTGGCCGTCCTGGAAAAGTGTGCGGGCCTCCGGGCCCCTGCGGGGATGCTGCAGAATGTCAGGATACACACCCTTCATCTCCCAGGCGTGGAAGAACGGGGACCAGTCAATGTACGGGACCAGCGCCTCCAGGGACACCTCCTCACAGCGCACCACCCCCAATTCGGCAGGCCGCCGGATGTCTGCGGTCCGCGGATTGAAAAGGAACCGCCGGGCCTGCGCATCCGCCAGCGACAGCAGGCCGGGGACGCCTTTCCGATCCCGGTAGCGGCCCCGCAGACGGGCATATTCGGCTTTTTGCTCCCGCACGAACCGCGCCCGCGTACGGGGATTCAGCAAACGCTCCACCACGCCCACGCTGCGCGAGGCATCCGGGACATGCACCACGGCCCCCCGATACTGGGGATCGATCTTCAGAGCCGTATGCAGCCGGGACGTGGTGGCCCCGCCAATCAGCAGCGGCAGGTCGCATTCGGCACGTTGCAGCTCGCGGGCAACATGCATCATTTCATCCAGGGAAGGGGTGATCAGACCGCTCAGACCCACGATGTCGGCATTCAGGGTCCGGGCCGCATCCAGGATCTTGTGACTGGGCACCATCACGCCCAGATCCCGGATGTCATAGCCGTTACAGCCCAACACCACCCCCACAATGTTCTTGCCAATGTCATGCACATCGCCTTTGACCGTGGCCATCACGATCACAGAAGCCGTCTGTATCCCGGTGGCAGCCCGTTTTTCCGCTTCGATATAGGGGGTCAGCCAGGCCACGGCCTTCTTCATGACGCGGGCGCTCTTGACCACCTGGGGCAGAAACATCTGGCCCGAGCCAAAGAGATCCCCGACCTGGTTCATGCCGTCCATGAGAGGGCCTTCAATGACCTGCAACGGCCGGCCCAGGTGCGCCAGCGCCTCCGCGGCATCCTGTTCGATGTAGGCATCAATGCCATGCACCAGAGCATGCGCAATGCGTTCGGTCACCGCCGCCTGTCGCCAGGCCAGATCGGGCTGGGTTCTGCGGCCGGTCCTGAGGCCCCGGAAGCGCTCGGCGAGGGCCACCAGGCGCTCGGTGGCATCGGACCGGCGATTCAGCAGCACGTCTTCGACATGGGTCAGCAATTCTGCCGGGATCCGGGAGTAGATCACGAGCTGGCCGGCGTTCACGATGCCCATGTCCAGACCAGCCTGCCGCCCGTGATACAGGAAGGCGGAGTGCATCGCTTCCCGGACCCGGTTGTTGCCGCGAAAGGCGAACGAGATGTTGCTGACGCCGCCGCTGACTTTGCAGCCGGGCAATGTTGCCTTGATCTCCCGGACGGCCTCCAAAAAGGCCACGGCATAACTGTTGTGTTCCACCATGCCGGTCGCCACGGTCAGGATGTTGGGATCAAAGACGATGTCAGTCGGGTCCATGCCGATACCGGTCAGCAGCCGATAGGCCCGGGTGCATATCTCCACTTTGCGCTGCCGGGAGTCCGCCTGGCCGGTCTCGTCAAAGGCCATGACCACCACGGCCGCTCCGTATTGCATGCAGAGGCGGGCCTGCCGCAGGAATTCCGCCTCTCCGGCCTTGAGGCTGAGCGAATTGACCAACGCCTTGCCCTGCACGTTTTGCAGGCCGGCCTCCAGGATTTCCCAGCGGGAGGAGTCCAGGACCACCGGCACGCGGGCAATATCCGGTTCTCCGGCAATCAGGCGCAGGAAGCGCGTCATGCACTCCACCCCGTCCAGCAGGCCGTCGTCGAAGTTGATGTCCAGCATCTGGGCCCCGCGGGCCACCTGCTGGGCGGCCACAGCGACAGCTTGCTCATGGTTTTCGGTCAGAATCAGTTTGCGGAAGCGGGCCGAACCCGTGACATTGGTCCGTTCGCCAATGTTCACGAAGTTGGACTCGGGAGTGATGATGCAGGGCTCCAGGCCTGCCAGCACAGTACGGGCCGCCGGGGCCGCCGGAATGACCCGCGGCGGCCTATCCGCGACCGCGGCGGCAATGGCCGCGGTGAAATCCGGAGTGGAACCACAGCAGGAACCGACGATATTCACATGACCGCGCCGCGCCGCATCCTGCAGACCCGCCGCCATGGCGCGCGGCGTCTCGTCATAGGCCCCAAAGGCATTGGGCAGACCGGCATTGGGATAGACGTGCACATGGGTGTCAGCCACCCGCGCCAGCGCCGCGGCATGGGGCAGCATGTCCTGGGTACCCAGAGAGCAGTTCACACCCACCGAAAAGGGCCGGACATGGCGGACGGAATACCAGAAGGCCTCCGGGGTCTGTCCCGAAAGGTTGCGGCCGCTGGCATCCACGACGCTGATGGAGATCATCACGGGCCGCCACTGCCCCGTCTCCTGGAACAGGCGCTGCACGGCAAAGAGGGCCGCCTTGGCGTTGAGGGTGTCGAATACGGTCTCAACCAGCAGCACATCCGCGCCGCCGTCCACCAGGCCCCGGGCCTGCTCGTGATAGGCAGTTTCCAGGGCCGCAAACGAAGTGTTGCGATACCCGGGATCGCCGACATCCGGCGAGATGGAGGCTGTGACGTTGGTAGGGCCCAGGCAGCCCACCACGAAGCGGGGCCGCTCCGGAGCCCGGACGCTCATGTCCGTCACGGCCTGCCGCGCCACCCGGGCCGCGGCCACATTGATCTCGTAGGCCCGATCCTGCAGTCCGAAATCCGTTAAGGCAATGCGGGTAGCCGTAAAGGTGTTGGTGGAGATGAAGTCGGCCCCCGCCCGCAAGTACTGGGCATGGATGTCCCGAATGATGTCCGGCCGGGTCAGGCACAGCACATCATGGCAACCCTTGAGTTCCACGTCGTGCTGCGGGAAACGGTCGCCGACATAGTCCGCTTCCGACAATCCCGCACTCTGCAGCATGGTGCCCATGGCCCCGTCCAGCACCAGAATGCGTTCACGGGCCAAGCGGCTCAGTTGCAGGTACAGGGAGTTCAATTTTCACCTCCCGCAGGCAAGACCGTTGCGGAGACCCAGGCGGCAGAGGCCGCGGGACCTGAACGAGATTGTAAGGGAAACCGGCGTGAAGGTGCGGGGAGACAGCGGGCGGGTTGCAGCCTATACGCTGGCAGCACCATGATCGCACGCCAGGTCCCAAGGCCGGATCATGGCTCCGGAAGCGGCAAACGACAGGGGCACTTCCGGGCCCAGGCTGCAACCCGGCTGGGCGGCCCAGTCCGCCGCCAGGTTGGGACTGAGCCAGACATGGTCCAGGGAGAGCGTGTCGGCAATGAACAGCATCCGGGCCTGCGCCGGGGGGCGCCGATTGCAGCGCAACGCCACTGCCACCACAGCCCGATCATGGGGCAGCACCGCGGGCATGGCCACCTTGCGCAGGCCCATGACCCCGGCCGCCAGCGCATTGGTATAGGTGGTGTGCCAGTTAACGGTCTCCAGCAGGCGCGCCGCAATGACGTTGGCCAGACCCAGACCGTTGGCGTTGCCCTGCGTGCCCGGGGTCAAGGACAGGACCGCGATCGTCGTGATGTGCGGATGCGGATCATCGGCCACATCGGGAACGGCATAGCGGCCAATCACGTTAGTGTCCATGCCGGTACCGGAAATGTCCTTGCCCATCTGGCGGACCACCAGCACATCCACGGGCGATACCGGGATACGCGGCATGTGGGCGCGGGCCATCTGCAGCAAGGCCTGTTCCCGGGGGCCACCGAATTCCGCGGCCGTGAGGGCCTGCACGGCAATGGTTTCCTCGCGGGCGTTTTCCACCAGGGCCAAGCCTCCCAGCAGATTCGTGTGCTGCACCTGCAGCTGCGCTGCCCCGGCCAACCCGTGAACGAAGACATCCATGCCGCCCGCATGGTAGGCCTGGGCGCCCGTCAGCTTGCCCAGGCCAATGACACTCATCTTCGAGAGACCGCTTTCCACCGGCCCGGAGAAGCTGGTGTGGGGCTTGATGCGATTGACCAGAACGACATGGTCCGCGGCAGCCGAGTCCAGACCCTGATACAGCTGCGGGCCGTCCGGCATTTTGACTGTCACCCGGACTTCCATGGTGCTCTGCACCGGAGCGCCCACAGATTCCGGAGTAACGCCCAGGTGCGTCAGTGTCTCACGCTGCCCGGCGGCCGTGCTGCCCCCGTGACTGCCCATAGCCGGGAAAACATAAGGGTCTCCGCCTTGGGCCCGCACTGCAGTCACCAGCGTGCCGATGGTCTCCGGGATATGGGATACCCCCCGGCTGCCACAGCCTATGGCGACGCGCTGCCCGGGCTGTATGGATTGCAGCAAGCCCGTCTCGGCGAGCGTCCGTCGGACTTGGCCTCGTATGTCCGGCAGCGGGGTGCCGCGCACTGCCTGGAAGCCGGCCACCAGAGTCTCCGGCAAAGGAGCGGCAAAGTTCAGGTCCTGGATCTGGTGTATCAGTGTCTGCATTTCCGGGCCTGGAATGGCTGTCGCGAGCACGGTCCCCAGGAGCCATTATATGGATTTAAGGATAGCCGAGCAGGGAATGAGACCGCCACGGAACCATATCCACCAGAATCTGCGCCGGGCAGGCTGCGCAGCCGGTTGTGGCTGCCGGGTGGGATGACCGTCCAGCCCGCCACCCCATGGTGGGCTGCGCTCTCCCGCTTCCCTGCAGGCCCTGCAGGGGTCCTGGCGACACTTTCGCCCTGCAAGCTGGTACGATTACAGGGCTTCAGCCTAGCAGGGGCCCCAAGCCGGAAGCCGGTCCTGTCCCGGGCGACGGTCCCACTACCATGCAGCCCAAGGATTCAGAGCATGGTTCTCCCCGATCGCGCACCCAGGATGGGCACATTGCGACGCCGCGGGCGGTGGGTGTGGCCTGGGCCCGTCACACAGCCTCCTGCTCCACGTCTGCCGCAGCACGCTGGATCACGTGATGGTCCGGTGGAGGACAGCCCCACCTGGTCGCAGTGGCAACTCCTGGCCCTCCGCCAGGTCATGACACCCATTGCCTGCCACCACGACCGGAACGGCAGGCCAGCTGGCAGATATACGCGGCGGCAGGCCCGGCTGGAGCGGTCGCCTACCTGCAGGCCCCACAGACAGGAGGGGGACAGGAGATGGCGCAGGGTGCCGAGAGTGCGTCAGGCATGAACCACCCAAACCCGCAGACCTTGCCAGCCGGAAATCCCTCCCGTACTGTCCCCAAGGTGTCGGTTATCATTCCGGCCCGCGATGCGGAAGACACCATCACGGCCACACTGGACGGGGTACTGTCTCAGGACTATGCGGGACCAATAGAGATCATCGTCATTGACGGCTCCGAGTCCGCGGTCATGGCCAACATAATCCGGCAATCCTATCCGTCAGTGCAATGGCTGCCCAATCCCGCACAACTCCTTGTGCCCGGCGCCAACGCGGGATTTCGGCAGGCTACCGGAGACATCTTCGTGCGGTGTGACGCCCATACGGTATTTCCGCCCAGTTACATAAGACAGGCCATCGCAACGCTGGAGCGCACAGGGGCGGCCAATGTGGGAGGACGACAAGAGGCCGTGGGCACTACCTTCTTCGGACGCACCGTGGCGCTGGCCATGACCATCCCACTGGGGGTCGGCAACTCACGCCATCGGATAGGCCGTACGGCGGGCCCGGCTGACACGGCCTATCTGGGTGTGTTCCGACGCGAGACGCTGGACGAGATAGGAGGAGGATACAACCCCGCCCTGATCCGCAACGAGGACTACGAGTTCAACTACCGCCTGCGCAAGTTGGGCAAAACTGTGTGGTTCGATCCCGAGCTGATTGTGCAATATCAGCCCCGCAGTACGATCTGGACCCTGGCGCAGCAATATTTCAATTACGGTCGTGGAAAGTCAACGATGCTGCGGTTGCATCCTGCCTCCGTGCGTTTCCGTCACATTGCGGCTCCCGGATTCGTGTTGGCTTTGGTGGCCGGCGCGGGACTGGCCTTGACCGGAATCGGATGGGGGGGGGTAGCCGTCCTCCTTGGGATTTACGCTTCGATCCTCGTGGCCGGCTCAGCGATTGCAGGCTTCCGGCGCCGAGAAACTGCAGCGGTGCTCCTGCCCTTGGCCTTGGCCATCATGCATCTGAGCTGGGGGATCGGCTTCTTTGTTCTGGAGCGCACCAAGATATCCCGTTTTCTGACCACCAGGACCGGAAAATGATAACCGGGATCAGGACGCGGGGCGGCCATCTGCGCACAGTTTCCATACTTTTGCCATGATGACGCGCAACGCCGGTGCGGTCCGATGCTTCCTGACCGCCACGGTGTCCAGTGTAGTCTCCATCCCCAAGGCAGATGCAAATGTCTGGGAATGTCTGCCGCGGTGGGAGCCCAGTGCCCCCACGGACCGCCTGCAACCGTGCTTGGCAGGCCAAGCGACAGCGGCTTGCGGTGCCCCGCCGGTCCTGGTGTTCCCGGTGTCGGCTTTGACCGCGTCGATACGCCCGCAGCACAGACCGACAGTCCCGATACACGATCCTCCAACGGGAGAGGATGTCCGGCCATGGGCACAGTGCAGGCAGGTCAAGTGGGGGCACAGATAGAGCCGGACACTGGGCCCCGTGTATGCGGGAGGTCATACGACCCGATGCGCAGAGGCAGCAGCCAACCTTAACACTGGATGATGCGCCGGGTCGGTACCACTACTGTATACAATAAAACAACCGGTCCAAAGTGGCTTGGCCGATCTGGCGATTGCGGGCGGGCGCAAGTTCGGAAGTCCCTGAGGGCTTGACCTGCCTTGCCTGTCCCTGCCATGCACCACACGAAGTTGGGATCCCCCGATATGCTGAAAGCTCCGGACACGACCGGTGGTCAGGATGTGTCCGTCATGTTTGCGACCCTGGTCAGCATGGCCGTGCTGACCCTCCTGATCCAGGGCCTCCTTGCCTATCTGCTCCTGCCCGCGGGCCGGGGAGCCTACGCGGTCTGTATCGTGTTCGGGACTTTGCTGGGTCTGCTCCTTGCGCCCGGCGCGGCCCAGGGTACGCAGTATTTCGTCGCCGCGGGCCAAATGAGCGTTTCGCAGGGCGTGTCCTCCGCACTGCTGATCAGTCTTGGGGGCGGACTGGTGGCCGCCGGGCTGGCCATCCCCCTGATCTACAGCGACATCGCCTATTTTCGCCAAGCGGAGACGCACACGTTCCTCCTGACCTTGACCCTGGCCCCGCTGACGGCGATCGCGGTCGCACTGGACCATCAACTGGTTGCCAAACGGCGTTTCCGGCGTCTGGCGGTTTTCTCTATACTCCGCATCACGGTGAACGTACTGGCCATCCTGATTCTTGTCTGGCACCAAGGCCTGGGCGTGGACGGGGCGGTCATGGCCTTTGCCGCCGGTCATGGCTTCATGATAGTGGCCTGCTGGCGGGACCTGCAGCGGCATTGCCACCTGACCTTTGAAATGCCCCGCCGCGCGCATTTCACCCGGGTGCTCGACTACGGCTTGAAATACCATGCCGCGCGGATCGGCAACGCGATCGAACCCCAAATCGGGATCGTCGTACTGGGACTCATCGCCAGCCAGACGGAAATCGGACTGTTTTCCGCGGCGATCACGCTCATGCTGGGTTTCATCCTGATCTCCAACGCGGTCGGTAACGCGCTGCTACCGCGCATCGCCGGCCTGGAGCGGAGCGAACTGGTCGCGCTCTGCCTGCGTCTGGTATGCGCAGTGACCGCGCTCTCCCTGCTCACCTTGCTCGCGCTGGGCACGCCCCTGGTCCGCCTCCTGCTGTCGGAGACATTCCTGCCGGTGGTGCCGCTCCTGTGGATCCTCGCGCCCGGAATCCTCGCCTATGCCGGTACCGGCATATTCATGACCCACTTTAAAGGGATCAACCGCCCGGATGTCTGTTCGTGGACGGTGCTGCTGGGCATTGGCGTCAATCTCGGCGTCCTGCTGCTGCTTTACCCGAGACTGGGCGTAGCCGCCGCCGCCTGGGCCATGACCCTGGGGATGGTATGCGGCAGCTGCTTTCTCGCGACCATGTTCCACCGCACGACTCGATTGGCCTGGCCCTCCATCTGGCTGCCGCGCAGCAGCGATGCCAGTTTTCTGTGGGCTGCGGGGCGATCCGTACTCACCCGCGGGCTCAAGGCCAACTCCGCGGCGTAGGGGCCGCGGAGCGGAGTCGTGTCCCGGCAGCAGGGCGACACGCATAGGACAGGCTCAACTCAGGGCAGAGGAACGACATCGCAGAAGGAAGAAAACACGAGACCCCATATCCTGCCAATTGGCCCGCAGCCGGATTCCAGACAGTCCGACACCAATGTCATCGGGGGCAACAAACTGATGATGGCCAAGCAGGTTCTGTCGTGACAGTCGGGCAGCCATCCGCCGCCAACACCGGCACGCAGGCTCCCGGCGACCGCGTCCTGTCCATGCCTCGCGGTATATAATCATGCGTCTTCCCGAGACACATTTCATCAGAGAGGAGTGGCCATGACCTCGCCGCGCACACTTTCACGACGTCAGTTTTTGCACATCTCCGGAACCGCTGCCGGGGTACTGCTGGCCGCCTGCGTGGCTCCCACCGCACCCGCACCCGGCGCGGAGGACGCGGGCATGACCATGGAAACCGTGACCCTGAACCACTGGGGATTCTCCGGGCCGACATGGGAAGCCGTGTGGCAGGCCGTGCCGGACACGCTGCCCCATATCGAGGTAAACCCGACCGAAATCGGGGATATTGTCTTTGGGGACCAGAAATTCATGACGGCCGTCTCCGCCGGGACGGGCCCCGACACGGCCATGCAGAATCGCCACACTTTCCTGCAATTTGCCGCCAAGGGCCTTTACCAGGATATTACGGCCCGCTTTGATGCCTCCGATCTGAATCGGGACGACTACACCCCGGTGCAGCTGGACGAGACCGTCTGGGAAGGCAGCATCTACGGCCTGCCGTGGGGCACGGACGTGCGCTACCTGTACTGGAACAAGGACCACTATGCCGAAGCGGGTCTGGATCCGGAGGCGCCGCCCACCACCTGGGCCGAACTGGAGGCCTATACCGCGGTCCTGAACATTGGCTCCGGGGAGAATGTGGAGCGGTACGGGTTCGTGCCCTACCTGTACGGCAATTCCTGGATGTGGCTGTATGGCTTCCTGGCCAGCGCGCCGGCCATCAGCGACGACAAGCGCACCATTTTGTGCGATGACCAGCGCTGGATTGACACGCTGGCCTGGATGGTCAACTTCTACGACCACCACGTGGGCGATTTCGAGCTGGCGAACGCCTTCAGCCAGGCCATCGCATCCTCCGGACTGGGCCAGCCGTTTGTGGCCGGCAAAACCTCCATGTCCGCACACGGCAACTGGTTTGTACGGGACCTGTTGCGGTCCCCCGGCGTGAACTGGGGCACTGCGCCCATGCCCATCCCGCCGGGCGGCGTGCAGAGCACGTGGTCCTGCGGCTTCTCCATCGTCATGGCACCGGATGCGGAACATCCCGATGAAGCCTTTGAAATCATGCAGTGGCTGACCGGCATCCCGGGCTGGGAGGCACTGGCCACCGCGGATCTGGCCGAGACACAGCGCACTTGGGAACGGGAGCAGATCGAGGGCGAACCCCAATTCTGGCCCTCTCTGGCCTGCTATCTGCCGGCACTGGAATCCATGGAACAGAAATACATCCCGCAGCTGGGCGAAGCCGAGCAGCAAGCCTGGGCCCTGACCCTGGATGCGCTGTGGAACTGGACCCATGGGTGCGGCAGCGAGATGGGCGTGGCCGCACTGCAGTACTGGGTGGAGATGGACAACGCCGCCCGGGCCGCACTGTCCCATGCCCTGAGCCCGGAAGAGGCGATGCTGAACTGCAAGGAGCTCGTGCAGAAAGCCACCGACGAGGCCTGGGCTGCCATTGACAGCGTATAGCGGACAGGCACAGGTCCAGACTGCCAATCTATCTTCCCTGGGTTATGACAACTTCCTCCGTGGCGTAGGGTCCGCGGTGCGGAGTCGTACCCCGGCGGCAGGACGACACGCATAGGACAGGCTCAACTCAGGGCAGAGGCACGACATTGCAGAAGGAAGAAAACACGAGACCCCATATCCTGCTAATTGGCCCGCAGCCGGATTCCGGACAGTCCGACACCAATGTCATCGGGGGCAACAAACTGATGATGGCCGAGCAGGTGCGGGAATTGGGCCTGCGGGGTTTCGCGGTGGATGTCATCGATACAGCGGGGAGAGTCACCAACCTGTCGCCCTGGAAAATCCGGGCCATTCGCCTCGCGCGGTTCTTGCGGGTGGTTTGGGGAACCGTCAGGCAGCTCCGGCATGCCGACATCGTATTCCTGACGATCGCTTCCTGGTCGGCGATCAGCCTGGGCTCTTTTTTCTGGGTCGTCTGCAAAATCACGCGCAGAGCCCTGGTGATACGTATCACCGGAGCCGACCTGCGGAAAGATTACCAGCAATATGGCACTTTGACCCGCTGGTGGGCCCACCGGACGTACATGCGTTCTGCGCTGGTGTACGTCGAAACGCAGCAATTGTTCCGGAGCCTTGACCAGCCGGCCAATTTTCGGTGGTTTCCCAATACCCGCGACATCGCGGCACCGAAAACCGGACGGCGTGACAAGGTGCAGAAACTGATTTTCGTGGCCCGTCTGGAAATGGACAAAGGTCTGGCCGAAGCCCTCGAGGCGTGTCGCCATTTGCCAGCACATTGCCATCTCAACGTCTTTGGGCCCCGCATGTCCGACACGAACCTGTCCTTGTTCAAGGGCCATCCCCGAGCGACCTACGGAGGCACTCTGGATCCGGCGGAGCTCCCGCGGGTGCTGAGCGAGCACGACCTGCTGGTGTATCCCAGCTATTACCGCAGTGAGGGCTATCCCGGGGCCATTCTGGAAGCCTTCCAGTGCGGCTTGCCCGTGGTTGCGGCCAGGTGGGGCGGCGTGCCCGAGCTCGTGGAGCATGCAGAGAACGGGCTGCTGGTGGAACCCCGTTCAGCCACAGAGGTCCAGACGGCCATCGAGCGGCTGCTGGCAAACCCGGAGCTGTACCGGCAGCTCTGCGAGGGTGCCGTACGTCGGGGCGAATACTTCCGGAGCACACACTGGTACGATCGCATGGCAGCGGACTTGCAGAGTCTGAGGCGCAAGTAGGTATTCCGGGGGCCCACTACCCGCCCGTGGTACCCACAGGGTCGCTGGAGGCGCTGGCTCGCCACCGGAGTTCCGCGCATGGCCGCGTGAATCCGCGGTCGGGTCTGGGGACCGGCAGCCATCCGCCGCCAACACCGGCACGCAGGCTCCCGGCGACCGCGTCCTGTCCATGCCTCGCGGTATATAATCATGCGTCTTCCCGAGACACATTTCATCAGAGAGGAGTGGCCATGACCTCGCCGCGCACACTTTCACGACGTCAGTTTTTGCACATCTCCGGAACCGCTGCCGGGGTACTGCTGGCCGCCTGCGTGGCTCCCACCGCACCCGCACCCGGCGCGGAGGACGCGGGCATGACCATGGAAACCGTGACCCTGAACCACTGGGGATTCTCCGGGCCGACATGGGAAGCCGTGTGGCAGGCCGTGCCGGACACGCTGCCCCATATCGAGGTAAACCCGACCGAAATCGGGGATATTGTCTTTGGGGACCAGAAATTCATGACGGCCGTCTCCGCCGGGACGGGCCCCGACACGGCCATGCAGAATCGCCACACTTTCCTGCAATTTGCCGCCAAGGGCCTTTACCAGGATATTACGGCCCGCTTTGATGCCTCCGATCTGAATCGGGACGACTACACCCCGGTGCAGCTGGACGAGACCGTCTGGGAAGGCAGCATCTACGGCCTGCCGTGGGGCACGGACGTGCGCTACCTGTACTGGAACAAGGACCACTATGCCGAAGCGGGTCTGGATCCGGAGGCGCCGCCCACCACCTGGGCCGAACTGGAGGCCTATACCGCGGTCCTGAACATTGGCTCCGGGGAGAATGTGGAGCGGTACGGGTTCGTGCCCTACCTGTACGGCAATTCCTGGATGTGGCTGTATGGCTTCCTGGCCAGCGCGCCGGCCATCAGCGACGACAAGCGCACCATTTTGTGCGATGACCAGCGCTGGATTGACACGCTGGCCTGGATGGTCAACTTCTACGACCACCACGTGGGCGATTTCGAGCTGGCGAACGCCTTCAGCCAGGCCATCGCATCCTCCGGACTGGGCCAGCCGTTTGTGGCCGGCAAAACCTCCATGTCCGCACACGGCAACTGGTTTGTACGGGACCTGTTGCGGTCCCCCGGCGTGAACTGGGGCACTGCGCCCATGCCCATCCCGCCGGGCGGCGTGCAGAGCACGTGGTCCTGCGGCTTCTCCATCGTCATGGCACCGGATGCGGAACATCCCGATGAAGCCTTTGAAATCATGCAGTGGCTGACCGGCATCCCGGGCTGGGAGGCACTGGCCACCGCGGATCTGGCCGAGACACAGCGCACTTGGGAACGGGAGCAGATCGAGGGCGAACCCCAATTCTGGCCCTCTCTGGCCTGCTATCTGCCGGCACTGGAATCCATGGAACAGAAATACATCCCGCAGCTGGGCGAAGCCGAGCAGCAAGCCTGGGCCCTGACCCTGGATGCGCTGTGGAACTGGACCCATGGGTGCGGCAGCGAGATGGGCGTGGCCGCACTGCAGTACTGGGTGGAGATGGACAACGCCGCCCGGGCCGCACTGTCCCATGCCCTGAGCCCGGAAGAGGCGATGCTGAACTGCAAGGAGCTCGTGCAGAAAGCCACCGACGAGGCCTGGGCTGCCATTGACAGCGTATAGCGGACAGGCACAGGTCCAGACTGCCAATCTATCTTCCCTGGGTTATGACAACTTCCTCCGTGGCGGCCCCTGCAACCTGGCGGCGTTCGCTGCGCGGCCGCGAGACCTTGGCTTTCTATGCCTTCATTGCCCCTTGGGTGTTGGGTTTTCTGATCTTCATCGCCGGGCCGATCCTGGCTTCCCTGGCGTTGGGGTTCACACGCTACGATGTCATTTTGCCTGCCAAATGGGTGGGTCTGCAGCACTTCCGGGATCTGCTCGCGGACCCGCTGTTCTGGACCAGTCTGGGCAACACGGTGTACATCGTGCTGCTGGCCGTGCCGCTGGGCATGGTGGTCGCCTTTGCCATCGCGCTGCTGCTGAATCAGAAAGTGCAGGGCATGGCTGCCTATCGGACGGGATATTTCATTCCATCCATCGTACCCGCCGTGGCTTCGGCGGCATTGTGGCTCTATCTGCTACAGCCGCAATGGGGACTGGTGAACGGGACTTTGGAGCTGTTCGGCATCAAGGGTCCGGGCTGGCTGGCATCCACCACCTGGTCCAAACCCTCCATTATCATGTTGATGGTGTGGGCGTCGGGCGGCACCATGATCATCTATCTGGCCGGTCTGCAGGACATTCCCGAATCCCTGTACGAGGCCGCCTCCATTGACGGGGCCAGCGCCTTGGGCCGGCTGTGGCATGTGACCTTACCACTGATGACCCCGACCATTTTCTTCACGCTGGTGATGGGCATCATCGGCACGTTCCAGATCTTCTCCGTGGTCTTTGTGCTGACGGACGGCATGGGCGGCCCCCTGAATTCCACGCTGGTGTATCTGGTCTATGTCTACCGCAACGCCTTTGTGTTCTTCCGCATGGGCTATGCCTCCGCCATGTCCCTGATCCTGTTTCTGATCATTCTGGCCCTGACCTGGCTCAACTTCCGCTTCGCGGGGCGCTGGGTCCATGCCGAAGCGGACCTTTCCTGACCATGGCCACAGACACCCGGGTACATCCCGCGGGCTCCATGCCGGTTACCACCCGTCTCGGGGCGCGCCGCCCGGCCCGCCACTGGGCCGCGACGGTCATCAAGCATCTGCTGTTGCTGCTCGGAGCCATCTTTTTTGTGGTGCCCCTCATTTTCATGGTGTCCACTTCCCTCAAGGCCCTGCGCCAGATTGCCCAGTTTCCCCCGGAGCTGATTCCCAATCCCGTCATTTGGCGCAACTACAGCGAAGTGTTCTACTACGCGCCCATGCACCGGTATTTCTTCAACACCCTGTTTCTGGTGGTGCCGGCGGTGTTCGGTGCGATCTTCACCTCTTCCCTGGCCGCGTATGCCTTCGCCCGCCTGCGGGCCCCGGGCCGCAACGTGATCTTCATGGTGCTGCTCTCCACCATGATGGTGCCGGCGTTCGTGACCATGATTCCCACCTACATTCTCTTCGCCGAACTGGGCTGGGTCGGAGGCTTCAAGCCGTTGACCATCCCTTATCTGGCCGGCAGTGCGTTCTTTGTGTTTCTGCTGCGCCAGTTCTTCCTGACCATCCCGCGGGAACTGGAGGATGCCGCCTTCATCGACGGGGCGGGGCGGATGCACATCTATACCCATGTCGTGTTGCCGCTGGCCAAGCCCGTCCTGGCCACTGTCACCATCTTTGCGTTCATGGGCAGCTGGAACGAATACATGGGCCCTCTGATCTACCTGAGCAACAAGGACCAATACGTGCTGTCCCTGGGCCTGCAGGTCTTCACGCAAGTGAACCGGCAAGAGTGGGGCCTCCTGATGGCCGCCTCCACCATGATGGTGGCGCCGGTCATCCTGATCTTCTTTCTGGCCCAGAAACACTTTGTGCAGGGCATCACCATGAGCGGCATCAAGGGTTGAGCCCGCAGGGCCACCCCTTCACGGCAAGGAACATCCTGATGAGTGAGCGACACGACCTGTATATCCGCGATGGGTTCCATCTGCAGACGGAGCCTGTGCTGTCGTCCGCCTGCGTGGCCCGGGCCGTGGCCGGCATGGACCAGATCCGGGCGGGTATCTACGACACCGGTGAAGCCCCGGAACCCTCTCCATGGCAGCCGGGCGACGACCCGGCTTTGCTGTGCAAGATCGAGCTGCCGCAAAAGGCCTCCCGGGGCATTCGCGCGCTGGTCTCGGATGCGGGCCTCGGGGCCTATGTGGCAGAGGTGACCGGTGCGGAAGCCGTGCAGGTATGGTGGACGCAACTGCTGTACAAACCCAGCGCCACGGTCCGGAGCGCGCCGGTGATCGGCTGGCACCAGGATCGGTTTTTCTGGCGTTCCTGGACGGAAGACAGCGACCTCTTTACCGCCTGGGTGGCGCTTTCGGTGGTGGATGCCGATGCGGGGCCCATGAAATTTGTGCGGGGATCGCACCATTGGGGATTTCGGGCACAAGGGGCGTTTCAGACCGACGACATAGAGACCACCCGGGCGATGATTACCGTACCGGCAGGGGAGCGTTGGCAGGAAGTGGCAGCCCTGCTGCCCCCAGGCGGAGTGAGTACCCATCACCATCTGGTCTTTCATGGTTCCGCCCCCAACCGGTCGGGGCGGCCGCGGCGCAGTCTGGCCATCCACATGCGAACCCAGAATTCCGCGCCGGTGGCAGGCCAGCGCGCAGGGCTGACCCGGTATATCGACAATCTGGATTACTGTCCGGTCATTTTTGGGCAACCCGCTGCCTTCCGTGATCTGAATTCATGATATGGTGCGCGGGAACCGGGCGGTTCCCGCCTGAAAGCCGGATATTCAGAGGAAGAGCATCGTGTACGTGCGCATTGGCATGGGAGTTTTGATCCTGGCAGCATTGTGGGGAGGTCTCGCCGCGTGCTACCACCCGCCCATCCACGGGGACTATGGCTACCATTTCCGTCAGTGGCGGGACTGGCACGATGCCCATGCCAGGGACCATCAGGCCGAGATCACGATCCCGGCCATCCATCCCGACAAATTCAACGTGGTGTTTGTCTACGGCGGCGATGCTGCGACCAACAGCTGGAACAGGGCCCATGAACTGGGCCGCGCCCAGGTGGAAGCCGAAGTGGCGGGTGTGCATACGGCCTATCTGGAATTCGTGGCGCCCGATCATGCCCGCGAGGAGACGTTGTGGCAACTGCTGGACAGCGGCTACGACGCCATCGTGGCCACCACCTTTGGCTATGAGGAGGAATTGCTGGATCTGGCCACGGAATACCCCGAGCGCTACTTCCTGAATGTATCGGGCCAGCTGCACAACGATACCAACATGGCCACCCTGTTTGGGGCAATGGAGAATGCGCGGTACCTGGCCGGCATGGCTGCCGGGGCCCGTGCCGCGGCGGATGGCAGCCGCCGCGTAGGCTATGTGGGCTCTCTGCCCTTCGCGGAAACGGTGCGTCTGGCCAATGCCACCGCGCTGGGGATGCGCCGGATCTGCCCCGACTGTCAGATGGACCTGGCCTGGAAACACGACTGGGACAATCGTGCGCTGGAAGACGCCCTCGCGCACGAACTGCTGGACGCCGGGGCCACTGTATTGGTCACTGGCACGAGTTCGCCGATTCCGTTGCTGGCGGCACAGGCCAGAGGCCTGCATGCCATTGCCAGCAACCATGCAGGAGCCTGCGATTACGCTCCGGCAGCCTGCCTGGGCGCTCCCTATTGGAACTGGGGTCCATTTTATGTGGCCCAAATCCAGAGCATGATGGACGGTACCTTTGAGGCCGGACACTTTTACCATGACTTCCGTGACGGCATTGTCGGCTTCTCCGGCTTCATGGAAGGCGAAACGCCCCCACCCGGCATTCCGGCGGCCGCCATCGCGGAAATCCAGACGGTATTGGCCGAGATGCAGAGTGGCGCATTCGACCGCTTCGACATTTTCACCGGCCCCCTCTACGACAACCAGGGCCACGAAAGGGTCCCGGCCGGCATTGCCTTGACGCAATCGGATCTGGAAGGCATCAATGCGTATCGGGGCGAGAGGCTGAACCGTCCCGGCTGCGTGTACTGCATGGACTGGCTGGTCGCAGGTTTCGTGCCCGGAGCCGTAGTCCACGAATAGGACGCGGAGGCCTCCTGGTCCAGGGCAATCGCACAGTCACGGGCACAGGGCCGCCGGCATTTTCCGGTGCCGAATCGGGATTTTGATCTGATTGGCCGCCTGTTCCCGTTCTGGCAGACATCGTCAAGTCAACCAAAACAAACCGGGAAATCGCCCCACAGCCTGTGCGGGGAATCCTGACTTTGCCATTGCCTTGACTGCACTGCCGAGTTTGCACCAAACATATGTGCGGATACAATGGCAGTGCGTGGCACACCGGCGGCCCATGCCCGGGACCCGTTGCCAGTCCAGGAGATGAGATGACCGTGACGACGCCTCGGTAACGCCCGGTCGTCCGCACTCCCATGATATCGGAAACGCTCGCCCACAAACTCCTCGGCCACTATGCCCTCCATGTGCTGCGGTCTCTGGTCCGGCCGGGGTCCGACCCGCCCCTGATCGCAGGCAACATGGACCTGTGCCAGCACGAGGGGGAGCCGCAACCGGCGTTTGTACCGGATGTGCTGGTGGCCTGGGACATGGCCCTGGAGGCCACCGCCGTCTATCGCTTCTGACAGGCGGGCAAAGCCGCCGGATCTGGGGTGGGGATGGCAGAGAGAGAGCGAGATCCCGGGCAGCGCAGGCAAGGATGCACCTGCCAAAGGGATCGCGGCAAGTGCTCTGGGCACTCTGCACCGCCCCCCGTGTCCAGGGCCGAATGTGGATCCCGCGTCGTGTGCATTCCACAATCCCGGCTCCTCCCAAAGCCGGGATTCCGCCGTTGGCTTTTTTCGGGCCTTGGTGTTGCTGCATTTAGAATGGCGCGCATCAAGAGCTGTCGTGTCCAATTTGGGGCACGGCGTATCACAAGGAGACAGCTTCTTTATGATTGCCCGTTTGCTACTCGCCCTAGGCGCCATGATGGCCATTTTCCTGCTGGGAGCCTGCGTGATCGCGCCTCCCGCCGATACGGAAATGGCCCCGGAAGATCTCATAACCGTCGATTCGCCCGTGCCTGCGGCGCACGAGGGCATCGAGGTGCCCGACATCGAGGCCGGAAAATTCAACGTCGCGTTCGTGTATGTGGGTCCCATCGGCGATGGTGGCTGGAACTACGCGCACAACACGGGCCGTCTCTACCTGGAAGACAATATCGAGAATGTACATACCGTGTACCTCGAATCAGTGCCGGAAGGCGCCGATGGGGAACGGACCATCCGCAATCTGGCCCGCAAGGGATTTGACGCGGTGTTCACCACCTCTTTCGGTTACATGGATGCCACGGAACTGGTGGCGTCGGAATTCCCGGATCAGTACTTTGTCCACGTCTCCGGCTTCAAGCGCAATGACAGCAATTTCGCCAGCCTCTTTGGAGCCATGGAGAATGCCAAGTACCTGGCCGGCATGGCCGCCGGGGCGCGCGCCGCGGAAGATGGCAGCTACCGGGTGGGCTATATCGGCCCCTTCCCCATTCCGGAGATTGTGCGTCTGGGCAATGCCTTGACGTTGGGCATGCGCCGCACCTGTCCCACGTGCGAGATGGATCTGCGCTGGATTTTCTCCTGGTTCGATCCGGCCGCCGAGGCGGAAGCTACCCAGTCCCTGATCGATGCCGGGGCCACGGTAGTCGTTTCCGGAGCCGACACCACGATTCCCCTGCAGACATCTGCCGAGAACGACACGTACGGCATCCCGGGCAACAGCGCCAATGCCTGTTCCGCAGCCCCCGAGGCTTGCCTGGGAGTGCCCTACTGGAACTGGGGGCCGGCGTACGTCAGCCTGGTTGAAGACATGATCGCGGGTGAATTCGAGGCCAGGGATTACTATCTGGATTCTGTGGACGGCATTGTGGGCTTCTACGGCTTCATGGAGGATGAAGTCCCACAGAGCGCGATTCCCGCTGCCACGATTCCGGAAATCGACGACCTCGTGTCCATGATGAACAACGGGACCTTTGATCGCTTCAGCATTTTCACCGGCCCTCTGAACGACAATCAGGGCAACGAAGTGGTGCCCGCGGGCGTGGTCCTGACGCAGTCGGACCTGGAAGGCATCGACAGCGAACTGGGGACCCTGCTGGGGCGCCCGGGCTGCACCGTCTGCATGAACTGGCTGGTCGAAGGCTTTGTGGAGGACGCGGCCGTACCGCAGTAACCGATACTGGGACACCAGGGTCCCCTCCATTCCCCTATATGAGATGTGAACCAGGCCCTTCGTCCCGCCGGATGAGGGGCCTGGTCTTTTCCGATGACGCTCATCGTGAACATTGCACCTTTCGCCCGCGCGGCCCCGGCCGGGATCATGGTGGAGATGCACGGTATCTGCAAGAGTTTTCCCGGCGTGGTCGCCAACGACCACGTGGACCTGACCGTGACCCGGGGCAGCATCCACGCCATTCTGGGCGAAAACGGGGCCGGCAAGTCCACCCTGATGCATATTTTGTCCGGATTGTACCGCCCGACGGCGGGGGAAATCCGCGTGGAAGGGACCCTGCAACATTTCAGTGCCCCGCGGGATGCGATCGAAGCCGGCATTGGCATGGTGCACCAGCACTTCATGCTGGCCGAAACCCTGACGGTGGCCGAAAATGTGGTACTAGGCGACCGGAGCCTGGGCTTCCGCATTTCACCTGCCCGCCTGCGCGACCAAGTCGCGGCGCTCGCGCGCGAGACAGGTCTGGACGTGGACCCCGATGCCTACATCTGGCAGCTCTCCGTCGGGGAGCAGCAGCGGGTGGAGATCATCAAGATGCTCTACCGCGGGGCCCGACTGCTGATTCTGGACGAGCCCACCGCCGTACTGGCCCCGCAGGAACGGACCCAGCTCTTCCGGCAGATTCGCCGCATGGCCGCTGTCGACCACACCGTCCTCTTCATTTCCCACAAACTGGATGAGGTCATGGCGCTGGCGGACACAGTCACCGTCATGCGCGCCGGCAAGGTGGTGGCGACGGTACCCACCCGGGACACCAGTCAGGCGGAACTGGTGCGCATGATGGTAGGCCGCCCCGTACTCTTTGACTTCACCCGGCCCCAAGCAGACATCGGAGCGGTCTGTCTGCGCCTACAGGATGTGCAGGTGCGCAACGAACGGGGCGCGCTGGCGGTGAAGAGTGTTTCTCTGGAAGTCCGTGCCGGGGAGATTGTGGGCATCGCCGGTGTGGCCGGTAACGGGCAACGGGAATTGGCAGAAGCCATCACGGGCCTGCGGCCCGCCACACAAGGCACGGTGGAAGTGGAAGGGCAGGATCTGACCCACGGTCTCGCCCGCGAGATCATCGACGCGGGAGTGGCCTACGTACCGCCGGATCGGCAGCGCACGGGTTCCGCACCCAACCTGTCCCTGATTCAGAATCTGGCACTCAAGGAGTACCGGACCGCTCAACCGGGACAGTTCGTATCCCGCAACCGACAGGCCCAGCGGGCTACAGAGCTGCTTGCGCGCTATGACGTGGTGGCGGTTTCTCCGGAATCGCCCGCCCGGCTCCTGAGTGGGGGCAACCTGCAAAAACTGATCCTGGCCCGGGAACTGTCGGCGCAGATCAGGGTGCTGATTGCCTCTTCCCCGACCCGCGGTCTGGACATTGGGGCGATCGAAAGCGTCCAGAAGACGCTCCTGGCGCAAAAAGGGCAGGGGCTGGCTATCCTGCTCATCTCCGAAGACCTGGACGAGGTGCTGGCGTTGAGCGACCGGGTGGCCGTCATGTACGAAGGCGCACTGCACGGTCCGCTGGACGCCGCGGGCCTTGACGTGGAGGCGGTGGGTTTGATGATGGCCGGGGCCGGCGGCAACCGGCGGGGCCCTGGATGATCCCCCTGCCGGCCGGCCGCCGCTGGGCGCTGCCCCAGGTCTCGCTGGAACCCCGCGCCCAACAGTCCTGGCTCGTGAACGCAGGCACGACGGTGGGGCTGTTATTGTTGGCCCTGGCCTTGGGGGGGATCGTGATCCTGCAGGTGGGCGGCAATCCCCTGGTGGTCTATCGGAACATGCTCGGCGCGGCTTTTGGGTCCAAGTGGGGCATTTCCGATACGCTGGTGAAATCCACGCCCTTGATTCTGGCTACGCTGGGGGTCTCCCTGGCGTTTCGGATGCGCCTGTGGAACATCGGAGCGGAAGGCCAGCTGCTGTTGGGGGCCTTGTGCACCACCGGTGTGGCGCTGCATGTGGTCTCGCCGGAGACCCCCGGACCTCTGGCCCTGCCGCTCATGATGCTGGCCGGTTTCGCCGGGGGCGCGGTGTGGGGATTCATTCCGGGATGGTTCAAGGCACAGTTCGGCGTGAATGAGATCATCTCCTCGCTGATGCTGAACTATGTGGCCCTTTCGCTGATCAACTACTTCGTCTTCGGGCCCTGGAGCGAGCGCGGCTTCGGCCAGACTCCCATGTTCCCCCGCAACGCCTGGATGCCCCGACTGGCCGATTTTGCTGACACGCTGCCGATAGTGCGCGGCATGACCGTCCACGGCGGCCTGCTGCTGGCTCTGCTGGCCTTCGTCGCGGTGTTCGTGGTGCTGCGTTCCAGCAAGTTCGGCTTTGAAATCACCCTGGCCGGAGACAATCCCGAGGCGGCCCGGTATGCGGGCATTCGAACGCGCCGCCTGACCATGTACATCATGCTCCTGAGCGGCGGCCTGGCCGGGCTGGCCGGTATGAGCGAGGTGGCCGGCGTCTCGCATCGGCTCCTGAACACGGTCTCGCCCGGGTACGGGTTCACCGCCATCATCGTGGCTTGGCTGGCCCGCCTGGATCCGGTGGCGATCCTCTGGGTGTCCTTCCTCTTTGGCGGGATGCTGGTAGGTGCCGATGAAATCGCTTCCGCCGGCATTGCCCAGCTGCTGCAGGGCATCATCCTGTTCGTCATGGTCAGTGGCAGCCTGCTGTTGCGGTACCGCATCCGCTGGCAGGGCAGGACAACACAAGCCACAAGGAACGCAACATGATCAGGATACTGGCCGCCATCCTCGCGGCCGGCATGCGGTCGGGCACTTCGCTGCTCTTTGCCACCATGGGCGAAGTGCATGCGGAACGGGCCGGAGTGTTGAATCTGGGCGTGGAGGGCATGATGCTGATGGGTGCCATGACCGGCTACGGGGTCACGCACATCACGGGCAATCCGTGGCTGGGGCTGATCGCGGGCATGGGGGCCGGTGGCGGCCTGGCCCTGCTGCACGGTTTCGCGGCCCTGGTACTGCGCGCGGATCAGGTGGTCAGCGGCCTGGCCCTGACCTTCCTGGGTAGCGGGTTGAGTGCCGTGCTGGGGGCGCCGCTGGTCGAAATCCGGCAAGTACCCCGACTGCCCACCTGGACCATACCCGGGCTCGCCGACATCCCGTTTCTGGGCCCGGTGCTCTTTGACCACAGCGCGGTGGTCTTCCTCGGATACCTGCTGATCCCCCTGACCTGGTACTTCATGTACCGTACGCGCCCGGGGCTGGAACTCCGGGCCATTGGCGAGAACCCGGCGGCGGCCGATGCCCAGGGCATTCGGGTCATGCGCCTGCGGATATTGCACGTGACCTATGGCGGACTGCTGGCCGGCATCGGCGGGGCCACGCTGAGTCTGGCCGTAACCCCAACCTGGGTGGACAACCTGACGGCCGGCCAGGGCTGGATCGCCGTAGGCCTCGTCATCTTTGCCGGCTGGGATCCGGTGCGGGCCGCGCTGGGTGCCTATCTCTTCGGAGCCCTGCGACGCCTGCCTCTGGATCTGCAGAACTTCTCCTATTTCAAGTCCAACCCGGCGCTGGGCCATTACACCAACATGCTGCCGTACCTGGCCACAATCCTGATGCTGCTCTTTGCTTCTTCCACCCTGCTGCGGCGCAAATTCGGGGCACCCGCCGCACTGGGGATCCCGTACGTACGGGAAGGCAAGGGCGGCTGATCCGGGATCAAGGCCGCTCCGCGGCGGTTCCGGCATGCCGGACAAACTCCCCTCCGCCCTTGCGTGGACCATAATCCGGGCTATGCCAGACGCCTTGCCCTATCCCAAGTACCGGGTGCTTGTGATCGCGCCGACCAGCTTCTTCCGCGACACGGGATGTCATGTGCGCATTCTGGAGGAGGCCCGCATTCTGTCCCGCCTGGGCCATCGGGTGGACATTGCCACCTACCGCAACGGTGACGATGTGGAGGGGCTGAATATCCACCGCACGCTGCCCATTCCCTGGCGACAGCACTACGAGGTGGGCTCCAGCCGGCACAAGTTTGCCTTCGATCTGTTGTTGGGCCTGACGGTGTTGTGGCTGCTCCTGACCCGCAAATTCGACGTGATCCACGGCCACCTGCACGAGGGCGGATTGATCGGCATTGTGCTGGGCGGCCTCCGGGGTGTGCCGGTCCTGTGTGATCTGCAGGGCAGTCTCACCGAAGAGATGATTGACCACGGCTTCATCACCCGGGACCAGTGGCTCTACAAGCCCTTCCTGTGGCTGGAAAAGTGGATCGTGCGCCGCAGCGGGCGCGTTGTGGCCAGCACGCCCCAGTTTGCCGAGTTGCTGACCCGGGAATTCGGAGCCCGGCCGGAACGGGTGTGTGTGCTGTCCGATTTTGTGGACACGGCCGTGTTTCGGCCCCGGACCGCGGCCGCGCAACCCCGGATCAAGGCCCTGCGCCGCTGCTGGCAGGTGCCGCGGGACGCGCCGGTGATTGTCTATCTGGGCCTGCTGGCACCGTACCAGGGCACGGACCTGTTGCTGGAGGCCATGCCCCGGGTACTGGCGCAGATCCCGGAAGCCCGCCTGCTGCTGATGGGATATCCCTTCATGGCGGAGTACAAGGCCAAGGCCGAGAGACTGGGCGTAGGTCATGCCGTAACGGTAACCGGCCGGATTTCCTATGCCGACGTGCCGGCCTGCCTGTCGCTCGGCTGCCTGGCCGTGGCGCCGAAGCTGTCCCGCACCGAAGGGTTGGGCAAGCTGCTCCACTACATGGCAATGGGTCTGCCTACAGTCGCGTTCGACGTGCCGGTAGCCCGGTCCTACATGGCCGATCTGGGCCTGTACGCCCAGGCCGGCAACGCCGCCAGCCTGGCCCAGGAAATCGTGAAGGCCTTGCGGCTGGCGGTGGAGCAACCCGCAGCGTTTGGCCAGCGACAGGCCCAGCTGCGGCAACGGGCCCAGGAACACTTTGCCTGGCAACCCGTCGGCGCGGTGCTGAATGAACTGTATACGGCCTTGCAGCCGCAGTGCTCCCGCCAGCGGAAAGATGCCTAAGCATTCGGCTTGGGACGAGCAGCACTGGGAACTTTGTACCTGTGGTCAGCCCGGCAACGGTCAAGTTCGTCGTGGCCGGCCAACTTGCTCTCAGTGCCCAGTACAAGCCATTTCTCCATGATATCCCGGACAGCCATGCCGAAGCCATTGTCTCTCAGGACAAAGAGCTGCTCCGGGCGGTAGAAATCGACCAGGACTTGCGTGGCGTATGCGTCGTGGGCATTCTTGAACAGTTCGCTGATGGCTGTCGGAATGCCGGCAATCTGTTGCCGACCCAGCATATCGACTGTGCGGGCCCGCGCCCTGAATTGCACCATACTGTCAATCCGTTTCCCTACTGGCCAGAGCCTGGTCCTGGGAGAGGCGCACTCACGTTCCTACAGTCCCGGCCAATCCCGCCACAAAGTCCGCCAGTTGTTCACCGAACCGTTGGGCCAGCAAAGCCGGCACGGCGTTTCCGATCTGCCGCGCTTGGGCATGCAAGGGGCCGGTAAATACAAATCGGCACGGGAAGGTCTGCAGTCGGGCTGCTTCGCGGACACTGAGGGCCCGGTCCTGCTGGGGATGGCCGTAGCGCCCGTTGGAGTAGCTGATGCACCGCGTGGTCAAGGCGGGCGCGGGGGCATCCCAGCGCAACCGGCCGTACACATCCGTGAATCCCCGGAACCCGGACCGATGACAGGCAGGCACCAACTCGGGAGGCCAGTGCATCCAGCTGCCCCCCTCGGGGGTGGCCTGAATGCGCTGCAAGTTGAGCGCCGAAAGTTTGGCGGCCCGGTGGTCTGGCATGCAGGGATGGGTTTCACCGGCCGCAATCGGCGGCAATTCCCCGATCCAGTCGGCGACCGTGGAATACGCAACGTGCCCCGGACCCGCACCATGCGTCTTCCCAGGGAACCCTACGGGGCCGAAGCGGCTGGCCAGCAACACCAACCGGGCCCGACGTTGCGGAACCCCGTAGTCTTGGGAACGCACGACTCGGTCTTGCGTATCGTAGCCTAGACTCTGCAGCGTCCGGGTAAAATCCTTGAATATGTTTTCCCCAATGCCTGCCTTCCCCAGTCCCGGCACATTTTCCACAAAAAGCAGATCCGGGAGGTATTCTTCCACGAATCGCACCAGATGACCCAGCAGTCCAAATCGTTCGTCACAGGCAGTGTTTCGCCGCTGGTGTTGGGAAAACGGTTGACACGGGGCGCATGCGCTGAAAAGCAAGGGATGATTCCCGCAGTTCGCCACAAACCTATCCAAATGTTCTGCAGACAGTTCCCGAATATCGTCTTGCAGGACGACTGCCTTCGGGAAATTGGCCTGGAATGTCCGACTTGCATCCGCGTCGTTGTCCAAACCGAGCACAATCTCCATGCCCGCGGCCTGGAGACCGGCACTGGTGCCCCCACATCCGCAGAAGAAATCGAAGACCTTCACCGGCTTGCGGAAATCCGGCCGAGGACGAGACGGGTTCATGGTATCCCTGAGGGTGGGTGCAACATGCAATCGGTTCTTCTGGCCGAGTAAACAGGTCTGCAATGCACTGGAAATGCTTGGGTCAGATCCGATGCCGGCAAACATCCTGGTATGGGTCAATGCCAAATGCCACAGGAAGGTTTCATACTGTTCAACAGGCAGTTCCTTATGCCAGTCGAAGTTATGCAAGGGCAGGGACAGGAGGCAAACGGGATGGCATGAGGTATTGTGGCGATCACGATTGAGGTGGGATTACGCAGTTCCCGGATCACGGAAACTCCGAAGCCAAAGGCACCAGAGGCACCCTGTGTGCGGTAGATACCGGTGAGGGTGTATTTATTGTGACCATCAATAATTGTACCAACGTTTTCGGGCTTTTGTGTCCACTCGCCCGCGGACCTCACTTATATCTTGTATTATATTGTATAAGTTCGATATTCAGCCCCAACGGGTGTGGTGTCAATCATGACGGGGTGCCGACCCTTGGTCCTTATGCTGGCGCTCCGTACCATATCCATCCCTCAAAACCGGTTTCTCCACTGCCATGCCTGAGGCATCATTCCCAAGATCATCTTATTATGTGGAAGAACACGCTGACAAGAGGCCTCCTGTCAGCGTGTTACTGGTGCTCTCGCTTCCCCTGCACAGCGGAGGATTTCGTGGCTGTCCCAGAGAGGCCCCGATCACGCAGCGATCCGTGGTGGAGGTGCTGAACAAGGCTACCATTCACTGCGGCCCGGGGAGTCGGCAACCAGTCCGTCCCCGTTTGTACCCGGCCCGGGCATGGCCCTGTAGGGCCGCAGGCAATACAGCCCGGAACCTCCATGCGATCAAGGGAAGCAGCATGGAGATCTCGCACACGCCATGTCCCGGCACACATGCACCAGTCTGGCCGCCGGATACGCCGCGTGTGCCTAGACCAACCGCAGACGCAAGGGGATGATCATCCCCGACCGGGTGTTCAGGTCCGTTTGTAAATGCAGGTAACGCGGCCTTGCAGGGTCTCCGGCGCAAAGAGACCCCAGGTCCGGCTGTCCGTACTGGCGGCGGGATTGTCTCCGGTCAGGAAGAGACCGCCCGGTTCGATGCGCGCGATGCGCTTGATGATCGGCGCACCACTGCCGGGATGCGGCACCAGTACAATCTCGCCCACTTGCGGCAGCTTATGTTTGTAGGCCGCGGGATTGAGGAGGACCTCGTCACCGGCTCGCAACCCCGGTTGCATGGATTGGCCGTGTACGGCCAGACGCAACCGGCGGCGGACAAGCCAAAGAACTATCTCGCGGCGGCTGGCCGGGGGCAACGGGAGGCAGGAGTGAGCGGGTTCCGGCCCACTCACTCCGACAAGTCTGTCAGCTGGCCGTGTAGAACGTGACGTCACGTTCCTTGGAGGCCCAGAAGATCCCATGAATCTTTTCGACCGTGGCCAGCAGCTCCTGTGCGGCATCCAAATCCACACTCACCTTGCAGGCCGAGCAGAGCTTGGCGGCCTGCCAGAAGATGTCATGCAGATCGGGTTGCGCGGCCAGATGTTCCGGCTTGAAGTAGTCGGTCCAGAGAATCAGCAAGTCGGACTTGCAGTGCTGGGCCTCTTCTTCCTTGATGGCCACGAAACGGGCCACCGTGTTGAGGTACTGCACCACGTTCTCATGGTTACCCTCCGCCTTCTCGGGCTGGGGCAGGTCCATGATTTTCTTGGTCATGGAGAGCACGGCTTCGGCGCGGACGCGGGCCTGCGCCGGATCGTACACGCCGCAAGGGCCATCGCAGTGGGCGGATACGGGCAGGGCCGGCCGCCTTCGTTCGACAATGTGCGCAAGTATGGACAACATGGTTTTGACCTTTTCGGTAATTGGTTGGTGTAGCGAATCCTACTACCAGAAACCCACAGGCGGAAAAAAACTGCTGCGGATCACCCCAGTCCTGATCCGGCTCTGCCGGGGCACCGCCCCTCCGGCCCGCTACGCCAGCGAGCCGGCCAAAGCGGCGCTGGCCTGTTGACCCAGCGCTGATTCCGGATCCCGCTTCACAATCCGCAGCAGATGCAGCTGGGCGGCTTCATCCCCCTGGACTGCCCGGTCCACCGCCTCGTTGAATCCCTTGTCCGAGTACTGGGTATCCTGAGGCACCACCTGCAAAGCGGCGTCCTGCCAGTAGAACTGGTATTCCTCGCTCTGCCAGTCGGCATAGATCTCTTCCCAGGCAATGGGGTGGTGGGCATTCAAGTGCGGGGTCAGCATGTGTTCCGACACAGGCGCACCCTGGGCGGTGTAACGATTGTCCAAGGACAGGCGGAGCCGGTCCGCAGTCTCGTTGGGCAGGGCCCGGTGCAGGGTCAGACTGTGAAACATGAGACAGTCCCCCACTTCATAATCGTTGCTGTGCCATTCGCCCGCATAGGCATCCGCGGTGACATTCAGCTGGCCGGCCCCCAGGGAAAAGTGGTGGTCCAGCACTTTGTTCACCTTGTGGGAACCTGGCACCACGGCCAGACCGCCCAGTTCCACCGGACAGTCACCCAAGGGGGTCCAGCAGGTGTAGGTCTCGTAGTTGCCCTGGAAATGCACAAAGTCCTGATGCACCGGCGTGGTGTGCTCCGTGAACTGCGGAAACCATATGCGGCAGATTTTCTGCGGATGGGAGAAAACGTCCGCATCCATGATGCGGCCCATGACCTCCATGACTTCCGGCGCATGGCCGATGGTGTGAAAAGCCTCTTGCTTCCACACCTTGTGATAGGTAGCAGCGTATTTGACATCCCCTTCCGTACAGCGGTGTTCGATCTGGGCTATGCCGTCCATCAGGGGGGCATCGGCCCGGATCCAGCCGGCCTCCCGCAGAATTTCCAGCGTGGAGCGCCGTAGCGACAACAGCGCCTCCCGATCCTGCAACCCTTTGAAGAAGAGGTACCCTTCGTCAGCCATGCGTGCGCGCAGGCCGGGGCCATCATCCAGCAGATCATTGGAGATGCGAAAGGGAGTCAGTGAAATGTCCATGAACCGGATTCCTGCAAGTGATTTCCAGAGAACTGGAGCCTGATCCTAGCAGGTCATTCGGGAAGTGCCAATGAAAGTCGGATGCCATGACAAAGCCGTGCCGGATTCAGGGCCAGACTGCTGCCGGGCGACTTGGCCCACACCGGATACAACCCGTCCCGGCCCTAATCTGCCCTCCGGCTGGCAGACCAGGCAAACAGGCGGCACGGGCCAGTCCTAGGACCAGATTCTGGCAAACTGCCAATGTCCCTGACCTTGGTCCTCCAGTCGGAACACGTCCGGATTGGTCAATGCAGCCCACTGCGTGTATCCAAAGCCGGAATCCAGAGCATGGAGGAGCAGGCTCAGCAGATTGCCGTGCGTGACGAAAACGGGCAGCCTGCAATCCCCTTCCCAGGTTTCATACAGGGCCGCCCAAGCGCGCTGCTGCACGTCGCGCCCGGATTCCCCACCGGGCTGACGCAGATGGAGGTTGTCGAAAGACTCACGGATCACCTGCTGCCAATGCGGGATATCCTGTCCCGACAGCCGACGTTCGATCAGCCGAGGGTCCAGATGGACGGGGAGCCCGACGCGGTGGGCGAAGGGCCATATGCTCTGCTGTGCCCGCACAAAGGAACTGGACACAATACGGTCAATCGGCCATGCTGCCAGGAAGTCCGCCAAATCCGCAGCCTGTCGCTGGCCGCGGGCAGTCAAGGGCGCTTGGGGCGTCTGGGATTCAGCTTGACAGTGCCGGATCAACAGGCAACATCGCGTCGGGCGCATTGGGGCACTCTCTCAGGCATGAACTGAGACTTGTATCCCTGACTCAGTCAGGTACCCACGGGGGCATCACAGCATATGGGCCACTGAATATGGGCCCCCGGCTCGCAGGACAGCAGGGGCCGCTGCATGGCGAGAGGCATTGCCACTGAGCACCTTAGCGACCTGTGAACAGGAGGAGGCAGTTTGCTCACGTAATACAAGTCCCGATGGATTGGTGCTGCGGGCCCGCTCCGCCGGCTCCAAAACAGCTCGGGGCGGTCTTGGCGTTGCCGGGCCCCGATGCTCCCGGGCGGCACGGGCGAAGAACCGGAATTTTGTCTTCACCGCTGCCACCACTATCGTTTGAGCCTGGAAAACACCAGACCCCGCCCACAGGCGGGGTCTGGACCCAGACTTGATCCCCGGAAGGCAAAAGGCGGTTTAGGGCATCCTCCTATTGCCTTCAAGGGCCCCGGAAACGCGGGGCAGATTTCATTCGCTGGCCGCCACGGCCACCGTGACTTCCACCAGATCCGCGGCATCGATCATGGCAACGCCGCGTACGGTGTTGTCGTCATCGGCAGGGCCAGTGTTTGGACCACTCTGGCGCGGTGCCTGATGGGCCCCTTCGCCCACGGGTTCATCTTCCTCTGTGCCGGCATCATACAGGCCCACGGCAATCGCACCTTCCATCGGAGTACCATCCTCCATGAACAGGTCGACCCCTTCGGCCGGAGTGGATACAAACCAGTCATTGGATTGCACAAACATCAACGCCAGGGAAAGTTTGGTGCCGGGACAGGCGACCACCGGGAATGCATACGACGCGCCGGGCAGCAAGGGGCCTGGTGCCTCCATGCCAACGGGAGTATTGAATACGCCCGCCTGCACCTTTCCCATGTGCATCATGTCGTCCTTGGAATCGGGCTCGTCCATCATGACCATGCCCAAACCCATCATCAGCATGGCCATCTTGTCGTCCGCGGACATGCCCATGAGCATGTCGCTCATCGCCTCTATGCCCATCATCATCGGCGTCACTACAGCTTCCATGGGTACCATGTCCATGTTCAGCATGTCAACGCCCAGCATCATCATGCCGACCAACTCGTCCGCGGACATGCTCCGGACCATGTCGACCCCCATCATGGCCATACCTGCCATATCGCTGGTAGACATCCCCATCATGGCATCGGCATCCGCCATCGTCAGACCGCCCGTAACCATGGCCGTGATCTCATCGTTGGACATGCCCTGGGTCAGGTCTGCCACGACCTCCTGGATCAGGGTCGCGCCGGCCGCCAGATCAGCTTCGGACATGCCCATCATCATGTCCATGCCCATCATCATCATGGCGCTCAGCTCATCCGCGGACATGGTCATGGCCATATCCATGCTCATCATCGCCATGGCGGCCATGTCTTCCATCGACATGCCCATCATCATGGTACTGTCGTCATCATGACCAGGGGCTTCCATGGCATCCGTATCCATCATCATCATGGAGGAAATGGCGGTATGAATTTCAGCAGGATTGCCATCCTCAGCCAAGGCCTCCAGGCCATTGCCCAGATTGGGCTGACCCGATACAAAGAGGAGATTGGGCTCTGTATGCACCGCGAAAACGCCCGGTGCAAATGGAGTGGACGTGTCGCTGTTGTCAGAAATGTTGGTGACGGTGACGGTGAACAGACTAGCCTCGGAGTCCATGCAGGGCCCTTCGGCTTCGGCGGCCCAGACCGGTGATGCCAACTGCGGCAATCCCAAGGTAACCAGGGCCATCACAATACAGCTGACCAACACGCGGTTGGCGAGACGGGCGGCTCGTTTCATCATTATGTACTCCTAAATAATAGAGATTGTCGCGAGTAGAGTGGCAGGAGTGATTATAACGCAATCCAAAATTGATCTTGGGAAAACAGGTGGAATCCCGGCTTTTTCCGAGGAAATGGTCAGCATACCGCCCATCCGTTCCACAGCCACAGGGTGCGGGAGTTGTACCGCCCTTTCGGCCTAAACGTCTGCTACTGCATGGCAGCGCGGGGAACGGGAAGGGTTTCCGGTTGGTACAGCCCACCATGGGGACGCCGAGTGTCGGCTCCTGCAGGTCCAAGCCAGGCCAGCCGCGGTTTTGCGGAGACATGTGCCCCATCCAGGGGAACGCGCCCACCACTCTCTGCCAACCACCCCCCGTCAGAAGCCAAATCCGGAGTTGCACAGAGGCAAAGCAGGCCTGCTTTGCCTGGATGCCGGCAGCGTACACCACACCACCGGAACTGAAGTCGCTATGTTGACAGACATCAACATCTAATGATAAATTTTCTCAATAACCTTTCATCATCTCTCCAGGACCATGTCTGCCTTTCACCATCTCTCCAAGACCATGTCTGCCTGTCGCCGTCTCTCCATACTGAGCATTGGAATCATGGCGACAGTCTTTTTCTTGATCGCCTGCACCGTCACGCTCCCGGAACCCGAGGCGCTTCCCTCTGCAGTCCCTGCGGAGACCACTGTGCTCCGCATTTCCACTACCACGGATTTCATCGCGGACTGGGTTTCAGAGGTGGGGGGCCCCCAGGTGTCGGTTACACCCATCTTGCCGACAGGGGCTGACCCTCACCACTACCAGCCCGGTCCCAAGGACGTGGCGCTGTGGTCCCAGGCCGATCTCGTGTACCAGGTGGGTCTGGGCCTGGAGGCAAACTGGGTCACTGACTTGATCGAGGCAACCCACGACGGTAACACCAAGGTCATTGCGGTGGGAGAACTCGTGGACGTGCTGACGACCGATCACGCACATCACGATGAACATGCTGACGAACATCATGACGCACATCACGACGAACATGCCGACGAGCATGCCGATGAACATCACGACGAGCATGCCGACGAGCATGCCGATGAACATCACGACGAGCATGCCGACGAACATGCCGATGAACATCACGACGAGCATGCCGACGAACATGCCGATGAACATCACGACGAGCATGCCGACGAACATGCCGACGAATATCCCGATCCGCACTTCTGGCTGGATCCCGTGCGGGTCCAGCATGTAGTTACGGCCATAGCCCTCCATCTTTCCGATCTGGCGCCAGAGCACGCAGAGGCCTTTCAGGCCAGAGCCGTGGCCTACAATACGGAATTGGATGCCCTGCACACCTGGATTTCGGCACAAGTCGAGCACATTCCTGCCGAATCACGGTTGCTGGTCACCGGTCATGACTTCATGCTGTATTTCGCCCAACGGTACGGCTTCACCATGGTGGGTTCCATGACCGGGGACACGGACACTGATCATGCCCACGAAGCGCCAGCCCACAATCTGGCCATACTGGCAGAGCAGATATCGGAGCTGGGTGTAAAGGCCATCTTCATTGAGCACGCCCACCAGCACGAACTGGCACAGCGGATCGCCGAGGAAGCCAACCTGCAGCAGGAGGTAAGGCTCCTCCTTGTCAGTTTGGGGTCCCCGGACAGTGGGGCCGACAGCTACATAGGCATGATGCGGACCAACACGGAAACCCTGGTGGAGGCTCTGCAATGAGCCTCCCGCTTGCCCTACCCGCGATCGCGACAGACAATTTGACCGTGTTGCGAGACGGCAAGCTGATTCTGGATCGAGTGACCTTTGAAGTGGAACCCGGCCGCCTGGTGGGTGTGACCGGACCCAACGGAGCCGGCAAGAGCACACTGTTTGATTCCCTGGTGGGACTGGTGCAGGAGATCTCGGGTGATGTGCGCTTTTTTGGCAGACCCCTGCACGAGGTACGCGGACAACTGGCCTATGTGCCCCAACATGAACGAATCAACTGGAGTATGCCGGTGCAGGTCCAGGATGTGGTCCTGCAAGGAAGGGTGCGGGGATTCCGGTTGTTTCGACGCCCCCAGGCCACCGATCTGCAGGCTGCCGAAACCGCCTTGCAGCAGACAGGCATATGGCAACGGCGGCGGGACCTGATGGTCAACCTTTCCACCGGCCAGCGGCAACGCGTCTTTCTGGCCCGGGCTTTGGCCCAGCAAGCCGACATCCTGCTGTTTGACGAGTCCATGAGCAGTGTGGATCAACACTCGCAGATGCAGCTCACGGCCACGCTACAGCAGCTGCGTGACCAAGGCAAGACCATTCTCATGGTCTCGCATGACCTGGACGATGTGGCGAACGCCTGCGATGAATGCCTTTGGGTCAACGAGCGGGTAGTAGTGAAGCGTTCATCCTGCTGCTTGACGAGTCCTCATGGTCTCGCCTGACCTGGACAATGTGGTGACGCCTGCGATGAATGCCTTTGGGTCAAACCAATGGAGCGTTGAGCGGGCATAATGTATTTTTCCGGTTCTGCCTGACTCCTGCCATGTGGGACGCTCTGGTCCAGTTTCTGACGGCACCCTGGCAATACACCTTCCTGGTACGGGCCCTGATCGTGGCAATTCTGGCCGGTATCCTGTGTCCGGTGCTGGGCATATATGTAGTTACACGCCAATTCGGCTTTCTGGGCGATGCGCTGGCCCATTCCGTGTTGCCCGGTATGGTCTTGGCCCTGTGGCTGGGTGCCAGTCCCTTGCTCGGGGCCATCGCGGCTGCCGTGGGCATGGCACTCGCCATTGGTTCTCTGGTGCAGCGCACAGGCCTCGGGACGGACACGTCCATTGGCATTCTGTTTGCCGGTTCCTTTGCCTTGGGTTTGCTGCTGTTGTCCCTGTTGCCGACACCGTCCCTGAAGCTGGACGCCCTATTGATGGGACAGGTGCTGGCCGTCACCGGGACGGATGTGGCAATGGCCACCGGCATCACGCTGCTGGTGCTGCTGGTGCTGCTGGCCCTGCATCGGGATCTGGTCTTCGTCACCTTTGACCCGTTGGGGGCCGCCGTGGTGGGGCTGCCGACGCGCGTTCTGGATCATGCTCTGTTGATACTGCTGGCCCTCGTGATTGTGCTGGCCCTGCAGGCAGTCGGCATAGTGCTGGTCATCTCGCTGCTGATCACGCCCGCGGCGGCGGCCCTGATGTGGACCCGCACCCCCCTGGGGGCCATGGGGCTGGGCGCCCTGCTGGGCACGGTTGCGGCCGTGCTGGGTCTGTATACGGCGTTTCACTACAATCTGGCCCCCGGTCCGGTGATTGCCCTGATCTCCACCGGATTTTTTGTCATCACCGCGATTGTGCGGCCGCGACCGCAGCGCGCCTGAAGGCTTGGGCGGAGCTGCCACCATCCCGATGGCTGGCACAGGAATTACCCCCAAAAGAGGAGGATCCTCATGAAGATTGCCTACGTATTTGCCACGGACCAGGCCAGCACCTACAAACTGGCGTCAATGATTCTGCCGCAGCTGGAAGGGAACTTCCACGGCGTGGAAGTGGTTGGCATGATGTTTTTTGATGACAATATCTTTTGTCTGCGCGCCGGAGACCCCATCGGGGAACGTCTGGCGCGGGTGGCCGCGGCCCAGGGCATTCTGCTTATGGCCTGCGACCAGTGCGCCCTGCGGCGCAATCTGGCGGAAGGCGATTTCGCGCAGTGCGGCTTGGGCCAGGTGCAGCCCAAGGGCATGGTGGCCGGTGCGACCGTGGGATGTTTTCCGCAGCTCTACGCCGCCTTGGGCGGCAATCCCCCGGACCAGGTGATCACGCTGTAAGGGTTCCTGGAACATACACCGCACGGATCATATTCTTGCGTTTGCCCTGCCGATTGACTTATCATGCTCTGTCCGGGGCTCCCGCTGGCGGGAGTCGCGGGGTGCGGGTTGCAGAGCGGCCTCAAGGAGGAACGCAGATGTGGGCCGACGTAGCTCAATCGGCAGAGCTCTTGTCTTGTAAACAAGGGGTTATCGGTTCGAGTCCGATCGTCGGCTCTGGGAATGGATCCAAGCAGCGGAGAAGCGGGAATCGCGACAGGCCAAGGAGTGCAACAGGGGCGAGTGCCCGAGTGGACAAAGGGATCTGACTGTAAATCAGACGGCTAGCGCCTACGGTGGTTCGAATCCGCCCTCGCCCACACCATAGGCCCACATAGCTCAGTCGGTAGAGCACCTTCTTGGTAAGAAGGAGGTCACCGGTTCAAGTCCGGTTGTGGGCTCACCTCTCCGCTCCGTGCCCCCGCCTCGCCAACGACCCATGGATCTTACCGACCACAGGTACAATGTCCGCAGCCCCGGCCGTTGCGGCCGGCCTGTGTCCGCCACGGAGCCCGAGAGGCACATGAACGACACACCGGTACATATACCTAGGCGCGTAGCTCAATTTGGCAGAGCATCGGTCTCCAAAACCGAAGGTTGCGGGTTCAAGTCCTGCCGCGCCTGTTTGACTTGTCCCTGGGGCCTGCGGCCATAAAGGGGGAGGCAACGGCATGAGCAAATCTCTGGTGGCCAAAGGGCGGCGGCCTGGTGTCCGCATGTTCAAATTCTTCAAGGATGTGCAGACCGAACTGTCACGGGTCACCTTCCCCACCCGCGAAGAAGGCATCCGCCTCACCTCCGTCGTGATGGTGGTGACGCTGGCAGCCGCGGCATTCCTGTATATGCTGGACCTCTTTTTCAGCTACGTGATTACATGGCTGATTACGCTGTAGAGTGTCTGCCCGGAGGCAACCCGACTGCGAGCGAAGGATGGATCTCATGGACCAAGACCTGGCGTCCCAGGCCGATGAACTGGCGAATCAGAACGAGGGCGTGGACGATGCGCTGTTGCCGGCCGACGATCCGGATGACACCGGCTGGTACGTGATCCACAGCTACTCGGGTATGGAGAATCTGGTAAAAACCAATCTGGAGCACCGGATCGACTCCATGGACATGGCCGACTACGTCTTTGACGTGATCGTGCCCACGGAGACGGAAATCGAAATCCGCGACAAGAAGCGGCGCGAGGTGGAGAGACGGTTATATCCGGGCTACGTGCTGGTGCAGATGAAACTGACCGACGACAGCTGGATCTGCGTGCGGGAGACCCCGGGGGTCACCGGGTTTGTGGGTATCGGTCACCAGCCCACCCCCCTTTCCAGCGCGGAAGTGGAGCAGATCATGTCCCGGATCGAGTCGAAAGATCCCAAAGTGCGGGTCAACTTCGGCTTGGGTGAAAAGGTGCGCATCACGCACGGTCCCTTCTCCGAATTTGCCGGCGTGGTCGATGAACTGCAGCCGGATAAAGGCAAGGCCCGGGTCATGGTCAGCATCTTTGGCCGGGATACCCCGGTGGAAGTGGATATCGTGCATCTGGCCCAGCTGGGATAGGCGGGTGTCGAGACTGGCAACAAGGACCGAGAGCAATCATGGCCAAGAAAGTAAAAGCCTTTGTCAAACTGCAGCTGGCGGCCGGCAAAGCGAATCCGGCGCCGCCCGTGGGTACGGCCCTGGGCCCCCACGGCATCAATATCATGGGCTTTTGCAAAGAGTACAACGCGCGCACCCAGCAGCAACTGGGCCAGGTGATTCCCGCGGACATCACCATCTTTGCCGACGGGTCCTTCACGTTCGTCACCAGGACCCCGCCGGCCGTGGACCTGATCAAGAAAGCGGCCGGTCTGGACAAGGGCAGCGGCGAGCCGAATATGACCCAAGTCGGTCAGATCAGGCGCCAGCAGCTGCAGGAGATCGCGGAAATCAAAATGAAGGATTTGAATGCCAACGACATAGAGGCGGCGGTGCGCATGATGGAAGGCACCTGCCGCAGCATGGGCGTCATCGTCACGCAGTGACGGCGCCACCCCGATTCGACCCAATTTCCCGGAAGCAACAGACCTATGGGCAAGAAGAGCAGGCGTTACGCCAAGACCCTGGAAAACCTGGAACGCGGGCGGAGCTACGCTCCGGCCGAGGCCATGCGCCTGGTCAAGGAGCGGGCCACGGCCAAGTTCGACGAAACCATTGAACTGCACCTGGAAACCACCGTGAACCCGCAGCATGCGGACCAGCAGGTCCGCGGGGTGGTGACGCTGCCGCATGGCACAGGCCGCCAGGTCCGGATTCTGGTCTTCACAGGGCCTGACGGCATCGCCGCTGCCGAAGCGGCCGGGGCCGACCATGTGGGCGCGGAGGAACTGGCCGAGAGGGTGCAGCAAGGCTGGACCGATTTTGATGTGGTGCTGGCCACGCCGGACCAGATGCGCGTAGTGGGCCGCCTGGGTCGCATCCTGGGGCCGCGGGGCATGATGCCCAGTCCCAAGGCAGGTACGATCGTGCCGCCCAACGAACTGGCCAGGGTCATCGAGGAAACCCGCAAGGGCCGCGTGGAATATCGGGTGGACAGGACATCCAACATCCATGCCCCGGTCGGCAAAGCCAGCTTTGCCGAAAGCCAGCTGTTGGAAAACATGGCAGTGGTCATGTCCGCCACGGTCCAAGCCAAACCCAACGCCATTAAGGGCACCTATATCAACAGCGTGCACCTTGCTTCGACCATGGGCCCCTCGGTACAGGTGGAGGTGGGGGGAGCCATGAGCATGAAGTCCGACGCGTAGGCGGGCAATTGTTGCAGGACCGGGAGCCTATGCTATAGCATGGCGTCCTTAGATTGGCTGACGTATCTCTGGCCAGAGACAGCAGGCGGCGCGCGCCGTAATGCCCCCGGGGCAGCCTGCCGAGGACGGATGACGTGAGTGACACAACCTGTCCTTGCGCGCGCCCGCTTCGTCTCTGCAGACGCAGCGGGTTTTTTTGTCAGGTACACAACAGGAACTGAAGCATGGCCATTAGTCGTCGGAAGAAGGAAGAACTGGTAGCCCAGTACGGGCAACTGATCTCCGACTCCGCCGCCTTGATTTTCACGGATTTCACGGGCGTAGCGGTGCCCACAATGCAGCGGTTGCGCCGCCATCTGGGCGAGGTGGATGCCACCTTTCTGGTAGTCAAAAACCGTCTGCTCAAGATCGCCCTGGTGACCCATGGCTGCGCGGCGGCCGCGGAAGAGACTTTCGTGGGCCCCATGGGCGTGGTCTTCAGCGGTGAAGATATCGGCAGCACGGTCAAAGGCTTTCGGACTTTCGTGCAGCAGGAATTTGGCAATCGGGAGATGCTGGATATCAAGGGCGGCATGGTGGCCAATCAACTGATCGACGGGCCCGGCATGGTGGCCCTGGCCGATCTGCCCTCGTTGTCGGAACTGCGGGGCATGTTGCTGAACACCCTACTGGCGCCGGCCACGCAACTGACCCAGATCGTCGACGGCGTGCCGCAGGCCGTCTACCGCGTGATTTCGGCGCCGCCCCGGGATCTGGCGCAGGTGCTGACGGCGCGGGCCGAGCAGTAAGTTTGATATGGGGTTTTGACCCTGTTTTTTCAGCATACAGTGCAACAAGAGGACATCAAGATGGGCGATCTCGCGAAGATCAAAGAGGAACTGGACAGCCTGACTCTGCTGGAGGCATCGGAGCTGGTCAAGATGCTGGAGGAATCCTGGGGCGTGTCCGCCGCAGCGCCCGTCGCCATGGCGGCGCCCGTGGCCAGCGCAGGCGTTGAAGAGGAAGTGGTGGAAGAGCAGACCGAGTTTGATGTCATGCTGACGGAGATCGGGGCCAAGAAGATCAATGTGATCAAGGTGGTCCGCTCCCTCACCAAGCTGGGTCTGAAGGAAGCCAAGTCCTTGGTGGAAAGTGCGCCCGTGGCCGTACTGGAAGGCATTTCCAAGAACGAAGCGGAAGAGTACAAGACCAAGATCGAAGCCGAAGGGGCCAAGGTCGATCTCAAGTAGGCGCCTGCGGCGGGCGCGCGGTCTCCGCGGGACGGAACCCCGCGGATCTCACAACGGAATACGCCCAGAGCCTGCCGCGGCAGGCTCTGGGTTTCCAGGTTGTCCCGGGCTCTGTGCGGCCGCCGCAGGCAGCTATCGGGTACGGCCATGGCCGACCGGTACTGATGGCGGGCACTGCCCACACATCCGTTTGCGCCCGGCTCGCCGGGCGCAAATCTCCGACCGGATACCATCCCAGGAGATTCCGGTGCTCCGGCCCCACGGCCGCGCCGATGCATCGGTCAGTAGTCGGCCGGTATCTACAGAATAGTCCGAGCGTCTACAGCCGGCATCTGCATGAGACATACTGCAGGACAGTACCGTTGTATATTGACAAACCCGATCAAGGGGGACAGCACTCGTGCCGGGACAGGTTTTCGGCCACGACTGGGCCGTACACTTTCTGCAGGAGATAGCCAGCCCGGATGCCCAGGGAGCCTATCCCCGCCTGCGCCATGCCTATCTCTTCACCGGGGAAGCCGGTCTGGGCAAGAGCACTCTGGCCCGGTGGCTGGCCCAGGCCCTCTTTTGTCGCGCTGACGGGTTGGCACCTTGCGGCACTTGCCGGGACTGCCGTGCATTGCAGACCGGCAACCATCCGGATTTCCTGCAGATAGAACCTGTTGACAGCAAAGGGGCCATCAACCGCCAGAAAGGATTGCTGCGCGTGGAGCAGGCCGAGGCCATTCAGCACCACACGATGCTGCGGCCTTTTCAGAGTCGGCATCGGGTGGTCCTGATCCGGGACTTGCAACTGGCCCATGAAAGTTTTCTGAACAAGCTGCTGAAGACCTTTGAGGAGCCCCCGCAGGCCGTGGTGCTGCTGGGCACCGCGATACACGCCAGCCGGCTCCTGCCCACCCTGGTGTCCCGCTGTCAAATGCTGCGGCTGCGGCCGGTGGCTCCCGCGCGGATCGAGGAAGTGCTGGCCATGCATTTCGAGACCGATCCCGAGCGGGCGGCTCTGCTGGCCCGACTGGCCCATGGGCGCATGGGCTGGGCCATTGCACACCGCGACGCGAATGTACTGTGGGAAACTCGCCAGCAAGCCAAGGCACTGCTGGCCGAGCTGGTACCGGCTTCCATGGTACAGCGGCTCGGGCTGGCGGACAGGCTGGCGCGCCAGCATCAAGGCAATACCGGGCCCGTACTGGCCCATGTGGACTTCTGGACCTATTGGTGGCGGGATGTGTGGCTGCATCAACTATCCCAAGCGGACCACTGCGTTAATGTAGACTGTATATTGGATATAGCCGACACTGCCCGCCGCACGCAGCTGGCACCGGTGACAGACTTTCTCCGGTATCTGGAAAAAGCGCAATGGCATTTGCGCCGCAATGTGAATGTGCGCGTGGTGCTGACCAATCTTGTATTGCATATGCCGACCCTGTCCCGGGTCGCTTGAGTTTCAAAAATCCAACACCGAAGCCCCAGGGCTTCTCCGCAGCCATAGTCAACGAGGCCCCCATGCCAAGCATTGTTTCCGCGCAAATTGAACAGGCCGGGCGAATCCGGCAATTCGCTGCCGACGATATTCCTGACATTGAAATTGGCGACTATGTAGTGGTGGAAGATGAAGGGATCCGGGAATTGGCCCAGGTAGTCCGGCCCCCGGAAGAGCAGAACGGCACCGCAGACCTGGATCCGGTGGTGCGCAAAGCCACGCCCTGGGACTTTCTCCAAAGGGAACAGCTGGATGCGATGCAAGCGGAAGCCCTGGCCTACTGCCACGAAGTGGTGCGGGCACGGCGTCTGAATGTAAAGATCGTAAAGTGCCAGTATGACTTGGATGGCGGTCTGCTGACCGTCTCCTACAGTCCGCGGGCCCGGGCCAAGGTGCACAGCCAGCTGCGGGATCTGGTGCGGACATTGGCGCGGGAGCTGGGGGTCCGCATTGACATGCAATACATCCAGGACCGGCAAGCCGCGAAGCTATTGGACGGGGTAGGCAAATGTGGTCGACAGCTCTGTTGCACCACCTGGTTAAGAGAGTTTCCCAACGTCAAGCTGCGCATGGCCAAAACGCAACAGCTCTCGTTGAATCCCGACGAGATTTCCGGAGTGTGCGGGCGGTTGCTGTGCTGCCTCTCCTACGAGGACGACATGTACCGGGACCTGACCCGTTCGCTGCCCAAAGTGGGCGCCACGGTGGTGACCCCGCACGGCGAAGGGCGCGTCCGTTACATCTATCCGTTAAAGAACACGGTTACAGTGTCCCTGGGCGACGGCGTCATGGCAGACTTTGATGCCGGAGAGCTGATGCCCAAGGCCCGCGGCGGCCAGGCTTGCGGCGGTTGCTCCCATACGCGACGGGCCCAAGGGGCCGCTGAGGCTGAAGAAACCGGGAAAAAGTCAGCCTGTGTTCAGACCTGACCGCATTGTCCACGCACAGGCCGATTGTTTCCTGTATCCCTGATTACCGGCCGGCCCGGCAGAAGTTCTCTCGTCCCCAACACGGCGCGCCGGCCCGCGCCTTGCTCCGCCACCCCCGGCACGGAATGCAGGCGGTCCTTGGGCATGCGCCGAAGACTGCCGGAGCAGTGCGTCGCCGCACCCGGAGCTCGGAGGCAATGTGCCGGCAGAACCGCAACAGACCCCCGGAAAGCACTCGGCCCACACCGCATGCACGGACAGTCCGTTCATGACAAGGCGGCCTCGAAAAGCTCCTGGATCAGGTCAAGTTTCTCTGCAACTTCAGCAGGGATGGTCTGCGGTTCCATGTAATCCACCAGCTGGTGCAATTCTCCCTTGCGCAGCAGCATGGGAAAGCCCAGGGTTTCTGCGAGTTGACGGAAAAACTCCTCCGCGAAATCGCTGAGTTTGATGCGCTCTGTGCTCGCCGCCCACAGGAGGCGTGCACCGTCGGAGTCCAGGTTTTGCCAAGTCTGGAAGTCAGAAACCTGATCATGGAAGACGCGTTTCAGGATCAGTGCATGCAGAACATTTTCAATTTCCTCAATGCGGGGTTGGAACAGGGGAGTGTCCGAGTAGGCATCCAGGGCAAAGGACTTGAGAATCCCGGGAGTCACGAAATAGTTTTCGGCTTCATAGCGGCTCCAATAGGCAATCTCAAGATTTCCTTCCTTCCGAGCCTGTCGGCTCTGACCGTTACTGTCCAGAATGGCCAATCCCCGGAGATGAGGTATCAAGGGTTGCAAGGCGGAGAAATGCCGTTGGGCAGTCAGTCCGAAACCCTCTTCGGCTCTCTCCAGGTTTGAATCCAGTTCCTTGTTCGGATAGTTGTCCTGTACATAATATGTGTTGATACGCTCGTCCCATACTGCGGTGATTGCGTGCCCCAATCTGGTAGCCAGTGCTTGCAGAATATCCAGATCGGTGCTCCCCTCCACATAGAGTACATAGCCACGCTGGCGAGCACGAATGTAGTGTTCGGCACCGTAATACCTGAGGGCCTGGCGGATTTTCCGGGTTGCAAGGTTTTCGGCTTGCCCGTGCAAGAGCAAAGTTAGGTTGCGTGCCACCGCTTCCGCCAGAATCGCCTCGGAATGGGTGGCCAGAATTACCTGGGACTCGTTGCGAGACGCAATTTCGCGCAAGAGAACGTATACCTGCTTTTGCCGCAGCAACTCGAGATGGGCGTCCGGCTCGTCAATCAACAGTACACTGCGCCGATGAGAATACAGGTACGCCAGGACCAGGAGCATTTGCTGGAGGCCGCGCCCGGCCAGAGCCACATCCAGGGGTTCCTTGACACCGGACTGTCGATAATACAGGTCAATGCTGCCGCGTGTCGTCTCCACTGGTTCGTCCAAATCCACGGCGAACAAGCGCTGCATCAGGGCAACAATCTGTGCCCAGTTTCCCGCATCCTCCTTGCGTACGGTCAAGCACAGATTGCGCAGCACCTGTGCCGTCAAACCTTGCCCCAAGAGAACATCGATGCGCCCGGGCTGCAGAATGGGTTCCTCCGTTTCAAGACCCGACATGGGATACAGCAATTCAACATCAATGTGGGCCGCGGTGGCTATGAGGTCCGGGTTCTGCAGCGTTTCCGGGTCGGGCGTACAGTAGACGAGATCTTCCCCCTGGTTGCGAAAGAGCATGGTTACAGGTTCCACGCGGTGCGCGTGCAGCACGCCCAGAGTGATCTTGAACTGGATGGGTTTTTGGGCACGCCGCACCACCGTGTTGTGCCAGAAGTACCGTGTACGCTGCACCGGCACCGAGACGATGTTCAATCGGTTGAGAGCCGTGGCGGTCCGTTGTTTGGGGGTTGTCTCTCCCTTGCTTTGGAACCAGGTCTTGATGGCCTGGGACCAGAGCGCGATGGCCTGTATGGCCGTGGTTTTGCCACAGTTGTTCGGCCCGATCAGCACGGCAGGGTGATCCAGTTCGATCCGTTGCCGATCGCCAAAACCCTTGAAGTTCTCAATGGTCAGGTAATGAAGCAGTCTCATGGAACCTGCATTGCCTTGCAATCTTCACAAGGAAGGGGATCTCAAGAAGGATTGTAAGGCTTCCAGGCAAGACCCCAAATCACACTCTCCGGTCCCATGCCGGGCCTCTCTGCCCTGAATCCATCAGAGTAGCCTCAATGTTCAGGCACATTGTCCCTGGCCCGCGACCGAGCAGTCTCCCTTCCCTCGAACGAAACCATGCTCAATCTCTGGGACTGCGGTACTCTGTCTTGGCCGTGAACCTGCTTGCGTCCACAACATTTGCATTGCCTTGAGTCAGTTTGTATCTTGCATGGCATATTTTTCTGACATTTAAGGGATGGATCATGTCCAGTGTGCCTCAAAGGATCATGAATCTGGCTGCCGAGTCGCCGGAAGGCACTCTGCTGTGTTCTGGCTCTCTGCATCACCTTGGAAACAGAGCGGCAATCAACCAGGCATTGTCGTGCCTTACCCGTGGCGGACGCCTGATCCGAGTCTGCCAAGGGGTATATGTGCGACCCATCCCGACCCACTTCGGTCCTCGGCCACCTGCGGTTGAAAAGGTGATCGCATCGCTGTCTGCACTCTGGGGCGAGACGATTGCCGTGTGGCGGAGCGGCGGCGAACGTCTTATACCAATTCAGTATGATGGGGAGACACATGATGGCCAATCGGGTCCGGGCGCCAGAGCCTGCCGGATCCAGGGCCAGCCACAGAGCCGCCGGACGCCTGCAGCGCCCCTGCCAAGGCGTGCCGCTTGTCCTGCAGGGTCGGATAGCTCCGACCCTCGATGGCCCGCCGCAGTTCCTTGAACAGACGCTCCACCGGATTCAGCTCGGGGGCGTAGGCCGGCTGCACAATCTGAGGGGCCTCCACCGCCTGCATGGGAGCCGCCCGGTGGCCGCCGGCACCATCCCAGACCCAGCCGTCAATGTGGGGCTCCTCGGCCCAGGCCCCCCAGATACGGGCCATCTCCGCGCCGTTCATGTTGTCTTGCCACGCCCACCACAGTTGGCCCGTGACAGGATTCAGGGCCACCGCCACGTATGTGTAGGACCAGCCGATCTGCACGGTCTGGGCGACCTTCCGGCCGCCGGGGGCCCACACCTTCCGGACCTGGCCGCGCAGGCCCAGACGCATCTCGTCACCCCACACGATGCCCTGTCCCGCCGTCAGCCCGGCCTGGACCAGACAGGTCCGGAGCCCTCCTTTTTCCAGGTCGCCTGCGCTTGGGGATCGGCCTTCTCGTGCCGGGGCCGGGGCACCTTGGGGCGGATCCGCAGGCGCTGGAGCAGCGTGTAGATGCTGTCGGCGGTGTAGGTCACCCCGAACTGCTGCTGGACCCATTGCCGCACCGCCTCCGCCGTGGGAAAGGCACCCTGCGTTGCTGCGGCGACTACCTGTGCTTCCTGGTCTGTCGTCAGGTAGGAGGGCTTCCCCACACCCCCCTGGCGGTGCAGCGCCTCCGCCGTATCCTCGGCGGCCCAGGTCACTTCCATTTGACGTGCCATGCGCGGACACCTTCGGGAGACCGGTGCGGTCGGTGTACCTGACCTCCGGACCCAATCGCTGGCTGACGCTGGGTGCATTGACGGTGGACCTGCGTCATGCCCCTCATTGGCAGTTGGTCGCGCCGCACCGGCCAGCAGGCGAAGCCATTCGTGCGCTGTCCTGGTTGGATCCCGAGGAAGTGGAGGCGAGCCTGCAGGTGATTGGGCGCAAGCGCTCCGCCGAAGACCTTCACGAGTTGGCGGCTTCGCGTACTGTGATGCCGACATGGAGCGCAGAACCCGTGAGCGAGCTGGTGGCCGATGGCTGACACGCCCGTTCAGTTGCTCTCTTCCAACGACCAGCGGGATGCTCTGGAGATAGCCGCCAGTCTCAGCGGCGTGCGTATCTCTTGGAGAAGAATATATGGGTTGTTCATGCGTTGCATGCTCTCCGGGAAAACCCCTTCGGCAGAGACCTAACCTTCAAGGGAAGCACTTATGTGGCCAAGGCGTATCACGCCATTCGTCGCTTCTCGGAAGACCTTGACATCACCTAAACGCAGCGGGAAGATCTTCGGACCTGAAAGAGCAACCCACCTTTGAGACGTGAATACACTGGGAGGCTAGCGACAGCAAGGCCCTGAAAGATTGCACAAGTCGGAATGGCGTCAGGGAAAATCAAGCGTTTGTCAGGACATGAACGAAGCCGCGGCACGAATCAAGATCAACAGGCTGCTGGAGAGGGCGGGATGGCGCTTCTTCTCCGAAGCAGCCCTTGGTCGGCAAGGAGCAGGCGCGGAGGTATGCTCGTGCCCAGAACTGCCGCTTTGTGATTCTTTCCAACGGCAACCTGCATTACTTCTGGGATCTGGAGCGCGGCAACCCGTACATCATCATCTCGTTTCCGACACCGGAGTCGGTCATTGGCTACAGTACAGTCAAACCCGATCCAAAGCGGTTGGTGGATGAGCGGGTCGGAGATGATTACGTCGTCCTCACCCAACGGCCCCAATATGCCGCCGAGGCGGCGTGGAAGAATGAGGCCGAGCGTTCTGGCTTTGTCTAGGCCCACAGTCTGCGTTTCCTGCGCGATTACCAACTGAGGGCCGTTCACGCGTTGCAGCGGGCGGTGCAGGAGGGCCACGATCGCTTTCTGTTTGAGATGGCCACGGGCACCGGCAAAACCCTTGTCGCCGCGGCCATCGTGAAACTGTTCCTGCGCTCCGGCAACACCTCCCGTGTGCTGTTCCTGGTGGATCGGCTCGAACTGGAAGAGCAGGCCCGGAAAGTCTTCACCGACCTGCTTTCCGCGGACTTCCAGACGGTGGTCTACAAAGAGCGGCGCGCCGACTGGCGTGCCGCGGAGATCGTTGTCACCACGGTCCAGTCGCTGCTGTTCAACAACAAGTATCAGGCATTGTTCTCGCCGACGGATTTCGACCTTGTGATCTCCGACGAGGCGCATCGCTCCATCAGCGGCAATGCCCGGGCGGTGTTCGACCACTTCGTCGGCTACAAGCTCGGCCTCACCGCGACGCCCCGGGATTATCTGCGGGGCTTCAACTCGACCGGTCCCAAGGTGCACGGTCCGCGTGAATTTGAGCGGAGACTGATGCTCGACACCTACCGCCCTTCGGCTGCGAAAACAGAGATCTTACGTTCCGGTATTCTCTGCTGAATGGTGTGCGAGACGGCTATCTGATCAACCCCACCGTGGTGGACACCCGCACAGAGGTGACCACCCAACTGCTGGCAGAGGACGGTTTTGTCGTCTCCTTCACCGATGACACGGGTGAGGAACAGGAGGAAGCCTTCAAGCAGCGGGAATTTGAAAAACGCTTCTTTTCCGATGCCACCAACCAGATCTTCTGCAAGACCTTCCTGGAGCACGCGCTGTGCGATCCCGTCAGCGGTGAGATCGGCAAGTCCATCGTCTTTGCCGTCAGCCAGAACCACGCGGCCAGGTTGGCCCAGACCCTCAATGAAATGGCCGACATCATGTTGCCGGACAAGTACCAGTCGGACTTTGCCCTGCAAGTCACATCCCAGGTGCCGGACACCCAGCAGTTCACCATCAACTTTGCCAACAACAACCTGATGGGTTGGGGCAACTTCCTGCCTACCTACCGAACCAGCAAGGCGCGCGTCTGCGTGACCGTCGGCATGATGACCACTGGCTACGACTGCACCGACATCCTGAATCTCGGACTGTTTCGGCCCATCTTCTCGCCCACGGACTTCGTGCAGATCAAGGGCCGGGGCACCCGTCGGCACAACTTTCTCGCACAGTGCTCCGATACTCGTGTCGTGGAAAGTGTGACCCAGTCCGAGAAGACAGCGTTCAAGCTATTCGACTTCTTCGCCAACTGCGAGTACTTTGAGACCGAGTTCGACTATGACCAGATACTTGAACTGCCGCCGCGCCAGACCCGCGAGGGTGGGGACGGAGAAAACGATCAATCCCCGACGCAGGTCCACGGCTACGAACACTTGGGCCGCGACATCCTCTCGACCCTTGATGAAAGGATCATCGGGCCACAGGGCATGAAGGTTGACCGGATGCTGTTCGACCGGTTCGCAGATACGATGCGCGAGAACAAAACTGTCAAGAACGTGGTTGAGACCGGACAGTGGATCAAGCCGTTGACTACGTGCACCGGAAGGTCCTGAACAAGCCAAAGGAATACTACACCCTGGACAAGCTGCGAAAGGCCGCGTCCGTGGACCGCCGCATCACTCTCCGGGAGCTGCTGGAGGAAGAATTCGACAAGTTTGTGGTTGTGTACAAGCCGCAACAGGCCACATCCATTCTGGCCATCAAGACCTACTTCAAGGTATACATCACCGGTGACCTCATTCGGCACGTGATAGACAGCAGGAAATTTGCCGACCTGGCTACCACCGCGGTGTTCTCGCTGGCGGATTACCGCGCGGTCCCCGAAAAATATCGAGCATTGGTTCCTGAATATGTCAAAGATTACGTTTCCTTGAGCCAGTTCATCCTACCGGAGACCCATGCTCGACACTGACACCAAGCGCCGCATAGACACCGCCCGGGACATCCTGGTGGGCAAGGTGCCCGACCCCAAGAGCTAGGTAGAACAGATCACCCTCACGCTCATTTAACTGATTGCGGCTCCCACCTCCACCCAGAACCGGCTGTGGCAGCGGGACCCGGAGATACACTCCACCTGCAAGGGCAGGGTCATTTCATTATGTGAAAAACCGGACTCGGGAGACTCTCTGTCTGCTCTTCAGGGCAACCGCAAAGTCAGAAAGTCCCACAGAACAGCGCATGTTTTTCCTGTATTGCCGCCTGTTTTCCCTCGTGAAACAATCTGTCCTGCATTTGAATCCCGACTTTGCAATTGCTCTGGCAGCCCTACCAGAAATAATGAAACGACCCTGGTCCTGACCGCCCCCGGAGCGGACGGAGACACCCGGGCCTGCGAGTTGTGAAATCGATTTATCAGAGTATCCTTAATTCCACATCAGCCGTTTCATATAAGCCGTATGTCAATGGAAATAACACTCGGTGAGTTCATTCACGAACATGATCTCGTTCCCTATAATAGGATTCACGACCCCCCTCCAAGTGAGGCTTGATCGGTACCGGGGTCGCCATACCCCAACTCCCGGCACCAAGGTTTCAATCAAGACCGAACCGTCTCTCTCCATCGACAATCCTGTCCCGACAATAGCAACATGTTTCCCTGGCCCCGTACTTATGGTTAGACCTATAATGCTTGTTCCCAAACTTATGGATATTCCAGATAGACTTCTCGCCCCACCATTCCAAGGATCGCCCTCAATCGGAAAAGGAAAGTCATTCCCCCTGTTTACCTCCCAATAGTGTCGAATCCTAAAGTTGTAATTCCAATTGTTGCCGTACGGCGGTTCGGGTGCTGTACTTTCGCATTGGACCAAGTTCGCACTTGGAACCGCGGACTGTGTGACAGGGCCTAGAGTCACCTCGCCTTCAATGATGCAAGGGGCCATCGGACAAGTTGTCAGAACGGCCGCTCGTAACTCCTCTGCGGACAGTTCCTTACTGCCGGAAGATTCTCCCGAGCCTTGCAAACCAAAACAGGCGGACGACACCGAAAATACGAGCATCAGGGCCACAAAGCGCGCATAACAGGGCAGCGCGGGAAACTCGGACCGCAGATACCGCTGGACATGGAGGGTGTAGTAGCTCTTGAAGTCCCGATAGCGGCTCTGATGGAAGTGAATCAGGATCGTCATGATCTCGCTGGAGGACAGCCGGGTGGCCCGGAGACTGGCAGCGAGTCGCTGCCGCTGCCATGCGGGCAGAAATCATCGACATGACAGAACAGAGCGAGGAGACTCATGGGGGACACCTCGGGGATGTTGTATGCTGCCCAAGGATACCCTCCTGGGGAGCCCGAGGTGTCCTTCCTTATCCATAACTCATGTTACTCTCGTTGTTCAGGTAGGAAAACAATAGAAGTATCGGGCGCGACCGGCCTGTTACCAGCTGCGTACCACAGGTACCCCAAGCGGTATCCCGGTCACAATCTGGGCTTGGCTCTGGTAGATGCATCAGGCTGTCGTTATTCTTCCTCACAAACCCGGAGGTGCTGTTCATGAAGCACACGGGGAAACAACACGACAATGCGGGGGCGGACTTCGCTTCCATATACAAGGATGGACTCATGTGGCAGTGCAGCGGGAAACAGTGGCAGAGATTGAGGGCTGCCATAGGGTTATTGACGGGGCCTGGAAGTCCATCAAGCGGTTCGTGCAAAGGGTTCGAGAGGCAGTTGGGCCAATGTGGGGGCAAGGGCCCATTCGTGGCATCGGCTACGTGAGCGATGGATGAAGTCCCTGGCCTGGCCAATAGTCGGGATGTGCGGTGCCGCAGAGTTGGCCCTCGATACCGGAACTCATTGTCGCCCTGCAGCAGAGCACCCCGCGCGGACCGCATCTGAAAGTGTCTGTCCAGTCGAGCCCGGCCCGTAGGCAGTGGCCTGAATGATGGCAGCCTGTTATGCCTTGCGGACTACAGCGCAACACCGGCCAGCACGGGCTGCAGCCCGCGCCACAATTCCACCCCCACCCCGCCGGCAAACAGGCCCACTGCGCCAGGCAGGCTGAGATCCCCGCGTGTGCGGCCTTGCAGCCACAGCGCCCCGTACATGATCCACAGCACAATCAGGGCCAGAAGCAGTGTGGCAGGCTCCACGGCGGCCAGAAAGCCCGCCATCTTTGCATCTGCCGCCCCCAGGCCGCCTTCCCGCCAGATGACGTAGCTGCAGGCTATGACCAGCAGGCACAGCAGCATCCGGTTCATGCCTGCCATGTACAGGGAGAGTGGCAGCGCGGCGAGAAATGGCGGTATGGTCAGCCAGTTGGCCACATGACGGGTATGCAGGTCCTGGCGCGCGCAGAGCAGCAGCCACCAGATCAGGCCCACGCGCAGAGCCAAGGGCGCCATGTCGGTCATGCTCAAGCCAAGGCATCCATGAGGGGCAGGATGAGGGGAGTCAGGACGATCACCATGAGCGGCAGAAAAAAGAAGAGCACCGAGGGCACGGCCAGCCTGCTTTCGAATTTCTCCACTTCGCGCATGGCCTGATCCTTGTAGGACAGGATCAGGGAACGCGCAAGACTGGCCATCAGCTCCGGACCAGCGGTGCCCTTGCGGGCGGCGATTTCAATTTGAATGGCAAAAGCCCGCAGGCTGGCCAGTTGGTATCGGTCCACCACCCGCCGCCAGGCCCCCGGTACATGGGCCTGGCCAAAGAGCGGCACACGCTCCCGGCGGGATTCCTGCAGGGCCAGACGAATCAGCACGGCCAAAGGACCGCCAAAAGCGGCCGCGCTGTGCAACGCCCGGTCAGCCGGCAATCCGGCCGCCATCTCGGCGGCCATGAGGGTCAACAGTTCCGGCAAGGCCCTTTCGGTCCGCTTTTGAATGCGCCGCACCTTGGCCCGTTGGCGTATGAAGGGATAGACGGCCCCGACGCCTCCCAGGACCAGCAGCATCGGCATCTGCCCGAGCAGGCCCAGGCCGCCCACAACCAGCGTCACGGCCGCCACTCCCAACATGCGGGGCAGGGAGACAGTCTCCCCTTCCAGTTCCAGCCACCTACGCTGTCGGGCAAAGATGCCGGTCCAGTGCCGGGCCCGGGGATCCGACATGCGGCCTAACAGGGACCGTCCCAACGTTTCCATGCGGTCCTCGCCGCCCGCCCAAAAAGCCGTGAAACGACCGCGCCATGAATGCCGCCGGACATGCTGCTGGCACTGGTGCACCAGCGCAAAGCACACGAATCCACAGAGGATACAGCCGGCACAGAGCAAGAGCAGGCGCGCCTGCGGATGCTGCCCCAGGTCGGACAGGGTAGGACCGAGAGGATCACTCCAGTACATCGGCAATCATGCCCGTCAGAAAGTAGTAGCCGAAAGCCATGGCCCCCAGCGCACCGGTCAGGATGGCCTGGGCCGTCACGTCCCGAAAGCCGGCGCGCATGTCCGGCGCAGCCGCCATGAGCGCGATCACCAGCCCCATGATGACCAGCAGCATGGTGATGGCATTGCGGGCCCCTTCCGCCTTGGCCGCGGCCACGGCCCGGACCTCCAGAATGGCTTGCATTTCCTCCGCCGACGCGGCAAAGGCCTGGGCAAAGCCCACACCCCCGGTTTCCACGACCCGGCCCAGCTGAAAGACCACCAGCGCCAGGGCCGGGGAGATGCGGTTCGCCTGTACCCGGGCATGATCCAGAAAGTCCTTGCCTTCCGCCCGCACGCCCTGCAGGTACCCGTCCATCCAGACTCGCAACGGAGAGGACTCCGGCGGCAATGTTTCCAGGACCTCGTCCAGACACGCCGTGAGGGATTCGTTGAGCAGCAGCATGGCGCCCAGGCGACTCACGAAAGTGGGCAGTTCCGTTTCCACACTGGAACGGAATTTCTGCCAGCGGCCCTTCAGCCAGGCATCTGTCACCACAAAGCCCAGCACTCCGGCCACCAGGGCCGGCAGCAGGGGGAAACGGGCCGCCAGCAGTCCCAACACCGGCAGCAGCCCGCCCAGTACACGCAGATGCTGCAGGCGAATGCGGAACGCCGTGAGGCGCAGCGAGGCCAGGATGACGTAGTCCGGGTCGACCTGCAGCAGCTTGCGGGCCGTTGCTCCGGCCCCGTGTTCCCCCAGTCGGAAAGGGGCCAGATAGGCCTGCACGGCCGCTCCGCGGTGCCGTCGCCACTTGAGCCGACCCAGCAGGTACCGCACGCAGTAGCCGCACGCCAGACAGCCCAGCAACAGCGCTCCGATCTGGTAGTGCAATCCCCAGACCACCACGGTCTTCATGCCGACTTGCCCTGCGCGGCCGTTGTGTCTGTCGCGTTGGTGCCGGCCGGATCAGGATAGACACAGTCGAAGTGGACCCGGTTGACCCGGCCCTGCTGCTGTACCTGATGGATGCCCAACACTTTGCGCTGACCGTTTTCAAAGCCGATGTGGACCACCAGGTCAATGGCCTGGCGGAAGAGACTGCGGGACGCATCGAAAGGCACGTGTGCATCGGAAAACATGATCACCCCCAGCCGCGCCAGGACTTCGTGGGGACCATGGGCATGAAACGTGGTGAGGCCGGCATGGTCGCTCATCAGCGCCCGAAACAGGGACAGCGCGGCCGTACCGGTGCGCACTTCACCGACAATGATGTGGCTGGGTGCCAGCCGCATGGCATCGTTCACCCCGTCCGTGACCCCGTAGCCGGGCACCGGACTGCCCGGGGGCGCAGGGCGCGCTTCCAATGTGACCACATCCAGATGCGGCAACCAGATTTCTTCCGGATCCTCGATTTTGACAATGCGTTCGTGCATGGAGATGCCGTGACAGAGGGCGGACAGCAACGTGGTTTTGCCGGTGCCCGTACCGCCGGCTATCAGAATATTCCGACCGGCGGCCACGGCTTTCAGCAGGAAGTCCATGATCGCATCCGGCACCATGTTCCAGGCCACAATCTGCTGGGGCGTGACGGGTTTCGGTTCAAAGAAACGGATGGCAAAGGCCGGATATCCGTCCCCGGGCGTGATGGCAGGGTGCAGGATCTTGAGCCGGGCCCCGGGGAAACCGGTTTCCGCATCGCGCGGAATCTTGGCATCCACACTCGGCGAGGCTTCGGTGCAAGCCCGTCCCAGGGGACTGAGCACGGCTTCCAGGGCCTGCCAGACTTCGCCCGGAGCCGGCCGCACCTGATCCAGACACTCGAAGGCCAGAGAATCCTTGGGACGACCCCAGACCACACCGTTGCCGTTCAGGACTACATCGGTCCATGGCGGTCCACCCGGAACGAACAGAAACTCCAGGCATCCCCTCCCGCCCGCAGGGGTCGTATGGTGCGGCGACGCGCCCGGAACAGGGGGGCGGGTCGGCATACCGGTCTGGGGCCGGGCCCGATGCTGACTGTGCTCCGGAATCTGTACGGGGGCGATTTCATTCCAATGCATTGTTACTCTCCTTGCTTGAATACGAGCGGTCCAAAACGACGGGCAGGGCTGGTCGCCGGTGCAGCCTCAGCCTTGCCAAAGAGCCGATCTCCCACCTGCGCCACGGCCTGGTTCCAGGCCGGACTGCCCCAGGGAGCACCCGGCCGCGGGGCCCGGGCTTCTTCCGGACTCTCTTCCTCCGCCAGCACCACCACCGGGGCCGGCATGTCCCTGGCCGCGGTGCGCACAATCCGCAGAAACTGCGTCTGGGACAGGTGATGGTCACGCCAGCGATTGAGGACCAGATGGATCCGGGTAACGGGCAGACCCACTTCCTGATGCGCCAACCGAAAGGCTTCCACGGCCGCCACCGCTCCCTGCGCAGTAGCCGTGCCCATCAGCACCAGCGCGTTGCAACACTGGAGCGCGGGTTCGGCCAGTTCCTGGGCGGACACATCCAGCAGGACTCCGGCATAGCCCAGATGGGCGGTCTGCATCGTGAGCACCGCAAGACCGGTCTCGCCCTGCAACGCCTGGGCGGCGAACCGGTTCAGGGCCGGCGGCGACAGAAAGCCTGCCAGCAGATCCAGATCGCCATCCGCCTGCACCTGCTGCTGCAGGGTGTCAGGCTGAGGATGCTGCACCCATTGCCCCAGGTTGGGGGTCGGGTCCAAACCGGCGCCCAGCGGCAGTACATCCGGACAACCCAGCCCTATGGCCAGTGCGCGCTGGCCGCGACGCACGCAATCCTGGCCCAAGGCCCGGGTAAATCGGGTTTTGCCCACCCCTCCTTCCAGTCCCCAGATGGCAATGCATTTCCAGCCACCCATGACCGGACTGCGGGTGGGCAGGGACAGATCCGCCGGGCTCAGGACCTCGGCAAACCGGGGATAGGCCTGCGCCCCAGACCCCAGTTGTGGCAAGACTGCGGACAGTTCTTCCAGCAGCGCTACCTGATTCACACCCGGGGTTCGGGCCACGGCCTCCCGGATCTGCAGGTCATGCGCGGGTTGGGCCACCACCAGCACGTAGCCGGTGCAAGGGGCCAGCAGTTCTGCCAACGCTTCCGTGGAATTGACCATGTTCAGATCCAGAATGACATGGCTGCATTGGCGGTACAGGGCCGGGGCTTCGGCGGCGGTGGCTGCACATCCCGCCCAGACCATGGATATACCGGCCGCCTGCTGCACCATGTCCCCAAAATCCGGTTGTGGCGATATGAGGCCGAAGCGGAGTTCCGGTTCCGCCGGCGCGGTTGAGCCCGGGGTCGGGGCGTGGGGAAAACGGTTCATGGAAGCCTCTCCGGGTCCGAGGGGGACCGCAGCGGGGCCAGCAGTCTTTCCAGACTGAAGCCCGGCGTAGTGTAGGGATCCCCGGCGGGCGGCTGCATGACCAGGGTGAAACTGGACCCTGCGTGATTCAGGGCGGCAATCATTTCCAGCGGTACGCCCCAGATCACCTGCGGCAGTTCCTCCTGCCATTGCGCCTCATCCACGGTGGCCGCCAGTTCGGTCGGGTCTCCGGCCGCCGTCTCCGCTTCCAGGGCACGTTGGATGGCCCGCACCTGCAACGTACGCTGCGTCTCGTAAATGACGGGCGCCGGCTGTGTACTGGCGGCCAGCACCACCAACCCCTCGACAGGCAGTCGGCGCTCCTCTGCCCCGGCAGAGCCGGGCAGGAAAGAGGCAGGGCGCAGGCGAAAATCGGGGGATACCCACAGCACGCGCACGTTTTCCATGAGGGCCTTGGCGTAACCGAATTCGTTCTGGCCCTGCCAATCGGACACCACGGCCACCAGGCCCACGCGTTGTCCCGGCTGCAGCAGCCCGGCCAATCCGGTGTCGGTCGCGACGCGCACGGCGATGCCCCGTTCATGGCGGGCCAGGGGCACTGCCGGCCCCAAGTGCCGGGTCGTGACCGTTTCGCCGACAAACCGCACCACAGACAAGGTGCGACCCAGCAGCGGCTCCGGGTCTCCCAGACCGTCGGTCACAGGCAACGGCACGGGGACTTGCTGGATTTCCAGATCGGCCGCGCTCAGGACCGTGCCGGCCCCCAGATCCCGGGCAGCTACCACCAGCGGTTGCGTTTCCACGGGCTGCGGCCAGAGGGCGATGGCCAGAAAGACCGCGGCCAGAATGCCGGCGACCGTGGCCCAAATGCCGGATTTCATACGGGTTTTCCTTTGTCTGTTTCAGAGGCAAGCACAACCGGGCCCAGGCGGGCCGCAATTTTCCGGTCGGTAGGCTCCGGGACATCCAGCATCAGGGGCTGGATGTAGGCAGGTTCCACTGCCCCGCGATCCATGGCATAGCCCAGTTTCACCACACTGCGGCCCACGGGCATGCTGGCCAGAAAACGGCGCCAGGTCTCGTCCACAAAGCCCTTCTCGCTGCGGTGCAATGCGGCCAGCATCAGGTCCCGATCCCGCGGATTCTTGAGTTGACAGACAAAAATGTTGTTGCAGGAAGACAGAATGCCGGCGGGCAGGGCCGAGGGGGTCTGGGAGATCAGATGCAGCCAGATGCCATACTTGCGGCTGTCCCGCCACATGGCCTCGAACTGCTCGGCCACGGTCTGACCGCCGCCCTCGCCGCCCTGCTCCAGGCCCGCCAGCACCTTGTTGGCTTCCTCAAAAACAATCTGGATATGGGCCGGCGCCGAGACCGCCCGCTGCAACCGCTGTGCGACTGCATCGTGGTAGAGATGCCAGGCCGCCCAGCCCAGCAGGAAGGCCTTGGAGAAGTCGTCCAGGAAGGAACCGCCTTCCAGGATGGCCACGCCCCATTCTCCGGGCACCACCTCGTTGATGTCAATGCAGTCCGGACCCGCCTGGTATTGCAGAGAGGCGGCGCCTTGCACCAGCGGATGCAGCCGGAAGAGGAGGCCTTCCAGCACAGTGCGCAGCATGGTATCCCGGCGGCCCCGCGCGGCCAGAGTCTCCTGGATGTGGGTATACAGTTCGCGCAGACCGACCGCGCGGGACCGCGCGACAGCCAGACGCTGGCGTTGTGCGGGGGAGAGCTCAGCCAAAGGCGTGCCGGGTACCGGCTCCACCAGATCCGCTTCGGCAAAGCGCACGACGCCCCAGATATCGTCGCGTCGGACCTCAGGGTCATCCACCAGGACCCCGGCCCCCAGGTACAGCCGACGCAGGGCATCCCGCAGTTCGTGAATCTGGCGCCGCTGGCCCAGTTGGGCAATCTGGCCAAAGATATCGCAGAAAGTACGCCATTGCACTTCCGGCAGAATGTGTTGCCCAATCTGCAAGGGATTCCAGCGCAGCGGCCGGACCCCTCCGGGCGAGAGCTGCCGGATCTCCACATGTTCTGCCAGACCCGGCGCGTTGAGCAGTTTGCGCCAGCCCGTCCCGAAATCCAGCACCACGGTGCGCAACCGCCAGTGGCGGGTGGTGTCGTAGACCATGCGCTCCGCCGCCACTGACTTGCCAAATCCGGTGTCGCCACAGAACACGGTATGGAAATGCCGCTGCCGCGAGAGGCGCAAGGGCACGGATGTGAGATCGCCGGTTTCGGGGCTGACCTGGTGCCCGCAGATAGTCTCCCCGGCCAACTCCGGGTAGAAGGCCAACGGCGGCATCTTTTCCTGGAAGGTGAGCGCCGCGCCTTCTTCAAAGAGGTTGGGGGCCGTGTAGGCTGCCAGCATGCCGGGCGTGAGCAGAGTGCTCCAGCGCGTCCACAGCACATCGATGGCAAAGGGATTGGGCACGGGCAGCAGGGATGGCTGAAACGTCAAGGCCCGCGCGCGCAATGCCGTATCCCCGGGACGCGTCAGCACCGGCGTGGGCACGTCCGGACCGTGAAAGGCCTGCGGCACCAGCGCGGCCGCCGCTTCCTGGCCGTTCTGGCCCGTAAAGAGCAGGGCCGTGGTCATGAAGGCGCCTTCAACACTGGCCCGGTCCAGCAGGGCGGTCAATTGCCGCGTCACTTCGGTCAGGCGCAGGGCGGTATCGTCTTCCGTCTGCCAGCCGCGCCCGAGGTGCAGTCCCGGCACCAGACCGGAGGAGAAGCCGCCGACAAAGCCGCGGCCCAGCCCCGTGCTCCAGCCGCTGCTGGCACTCTGCTGCTGGCCCTGCTGTGTGCTGAAGTTCCGGGTCCAGCCCTGGGTACTGCCCTGCTGCCACTGATGCGTCCAGCCGTGGGTCACGGCCGTGGTCTGGGCCTGCGATTCCCCCGTGCCCCGGGACACGCCGCGGGTTTCCCCGGTGGCCCGGGACATTGCGGCCGCGGATCCCTGCTGCCAGGAGGTGCCTTGCGCGGCAGTGTGGCTGGTGGTCCAGGTCTGGCCGGAGCCATGGGCCTGTGATGCCGACTGGCTCTGGCCATATCCCCGGGTCTGTACCTGGGACTGGCTGTATCCCTGCTGCCGGGTGCTGGTGTCCCCCTGACTGATGCTGCCGCCTTGCGTCTGGGTCCGTGCAACCGTTTGGCCCGTGGCCTCGGAGCGGGTGCTGCCGCTGCTGTGGGACTGCTGGCGGGTGCTGCTGTCTGTGGTGGACTGCGTGGAGCCCCAGGTCTGCGTTTCCCCGGCCGATTCGGTGGCTGTAACGCCTGTCGTGCCACCCACACCGGCCTGCACGCCGAAAGCACTGAGGCCCAGTCTGCCATTGGCGCCGTGCTGCTGGCCCAATGTGGTGGATGTCTGCGACGCCGCGGACGAGGTGCTGGCCGTGGCCTGGCTGTGGGCAGTGCCTACCGTTTCCCCCTGATTCTGCACGGAACCCTGCATCTGCGTGCTGCTCCGGGCACTGCCGTCAGCCGTAGCCCAAGTGCTGCCGGTAGTCCGGGTCTGGCCCTGGGCCGTGCTGTGGCTGGCGGTGTGGCCGGTCGCGGTGCTGTGTTGCTGGCTGGTGCCTGTACTTGAGGTGACTGTTTCGGTTTGACTTTGACCTTGGGCGATGCCATGGGAAAGAGTTTCGGACCCGCCCGTGGCACGGTTCCGGCTGTGGGTTTCGCTTTGCGTTTGAGACCAACTGTGGCTGTGGCCCAGCGTGGTGGAAGTGCCTTCCGTATAGGACTGGCCCTGGGTTTCCGCAGTGCCGCGACCGTGACTGGCCGAGATGCCGTGCGTGTGGGCAGCGCCCTCGCCCCAGCTGTGGGACTGGCTGTCCGAGACACTGCCGGTCAGTCCCGCGGAGCCCTGCACACTCTGGGACAGGGCCGCGGCCAGCGGCATGGCGACGGAGAAACCCACGTTCAGGGCCCCGCGCTGGCGCGAAGCATACTGGCTGGAAATCCGGCTCATGCGCACCAGCGCCTGATGCAGCAGCCCGCGCGCCACGTGCCGGGCCGTGACCAGGAACACAAAATCCTCCTGCAATTTCGCCAGGCCGCGCATGAGGAGCTCCCCCTGCTGGGACGCCAGATCCGCGTCCTGGCCCGGCCCCGCCGGGCCGGTGCCGAGACCCCGCCGTGTCTGGCGCGGATCGGGATGGCCCAGCAAAGCCAGCAACGAGGGCAGCGCCCGCAGGCGCTCCACCAGTCCCGCCATGCGTTCCGGTGACGGAGACTCCAGGCGCGAGAACACGAAGTTGGCCAGGACCGCTTCCACGGCGCGCATGTGGACACGACAGGTTTCCAGGGCCGCCTGGGGATCCGGGCCTTCCGCAGCAGTACCGTAGAACTGCACCAGTCCAATGTGTTGCGGTTGATAAAAGCCCGCCGCGACATAGATGAAATCCACCTCTCCCTGGTACAGGCCGCGCAGGGCCGCCCACTGCTTGCCCAGGACATCCGGGTCTTCCCGGGCATCCAGAGGCAGATACGCCAGTTCCTTGAGGGCTACTATCCGGTGCCGGGCCGGAGGTTTGTGGAAATGCAATGTACCTCCCACTTCCGGTCCAGGGGCCGATACTGCAGATTGAGGGGAGAGCAGGACATACTCGGACAGGGACATAATCAGGGCGGTCTGCTACTGACGGGAACGGATTTGAGCCAAGGTCCGGGCTGGTGCTGCCAGCGGCGGATGCACCAGCAAGCCCTGGGCCAGCAGGGAGAGAAAGCCCAGGGGAATGATCAGCCACAGGCCCCAGGTGGCCAGCGTGTCCAGAAAAGCCCGCCCCTGCTGCAACGTGCGGCCGGCTTCGGCCTGGCCCCCAAGCTGCCGGGCCCAGGCTTCCGCATCCAGAATCCCCAGATACCGGTGATAGGCCAGATAGCCCAGGCTGGCCAGTGCATAGAGGGCCAGGCCGCCCGCGACCCGCCAGCGCAAGGCATCGGGATTGAAGCGGTCCAGCTGCACGGCCACGACTCCGCAGACACTCATGCAGGCCATGAGCACGGGTACCGGGGGCAGGGCGACACCGGCCGCGATGGCGGCCAACAGGCCGATGGCCAGCAGCCAGGGCCGACTGTGCCGATCGGGTGTGGCGGTCCGATAGAGCCACAGGCCCATGCCGAATGTAATCAGCAGCGAGCCATGGTCCCAGGCTGTCCAGATCAGGGCCAGCAGACCGTTCAGAACGTGCAGGGCCAAGGTCGCCAAAGTGTCGAGCAGTTGCTGCAGGGGGATCATGGGGCTATGGCACCAACGTGGTATCCAGCAGGCTGACATCCACCAGATGGACATGGGAAACGGTCTGCGGCGCGCTGATGGGCGTACCGGAGGTAGTGGCCGTCACCTGCGCGACATACCGGCCGGGATCCCGGGGATCCCAGGTCGGCAGGGCAATGAGGCCGGACATGGTGCTCCCGGCCCAGTCCAGCCGACTGGTCGGCTGGCGCACATGGGCCCGCGGATACCGGGAAGCCAGATACCCGCTGATCCAGTTTTGCGATTGGCCGGTCAATTGCAGGGCCGTCTGCACGTGCACTACCGGATCCGGGTAGGTGGCCTGGGTCCGGGTACGACAGCGCTGGATCCCCGAGTTCGGGCAGTCATCGGGATAACGACCGCCATCGGGACAGACTGTCTCCTGCCCCCGGGTTTTGAGCCGCGCCTGGCCGCCCTGCACCTCTACCGAGAACGTTACGGCAGGCACCGTCTCCCGCGCCGTCACCTGCGACTGCAGGACCGGATAGGGTGGCACATGGAACACGCGCGCGATATGCGGCCGCTGCAGTTCCACCCATTCCTGCGGCGGCGTGCAGTCCGGCCCCGGGGTAGGCACAGGTACAGTGGGCTCCGGCACGGGACTTGCCACCGGCGGGATGACGACGCGGGTGGGCACGGGCACGGGAGTCAGGGCCGGGGACGTGCCAGGCCGGCAGTCCAGATCGGTGCAGCCCAAATACAGAATGGCGCCGCAACCGTCCACTCCGGGGCGAAAATGGCAGCGGTCGGGGCCGCAAGCCGTGGAACAGAGACGGAAGCCGTGCGCTCCGTCGGTATAGGGCTGGCCATTGACAATGCGGTCGGCGTAGCTGCAGGTGCAGCGACCGCTGCACAGACTGACTTGCCGGAGTACCCAGGAGCGGAGGGTGGTTCGCCAGCCGACGGCATCCGGCCCGGTCCAGGCCGCCGCCAGGTGGGTCAGCTGGGACGAAAACCCCAGCAGGATGCTGGTCCAGAGAAAAACGAAAGACACACGGCGGCGCAGTTCAGTCAAGAGTCACCTCCCGGGACAGAGTGGGACAGGCACTGCGCCAGTCACCGGCTTCCGCCGACACGACCAGAGGCTGCCACTGGCTCCAGCTCCACGGCCGGCCCTGGGCCTCCCCAAAAACATTAGGGTTGAGGGCATAGGTCACGGCCTGGCCCACGGCTCCCGTAAGAGCCGTGGTCGCGACAGCAGCATCGGATGCCGCCAGCGGCGCGGCGACACAGACCAGACTGGCAGTCTGACCCCGTGTGACCTGTTCACACCAGGCACCGGCCGTGGCGGTTTGCCCCGTCTTCGACTGATACTGCGTCCGCAGGGGCAGATCCAGATCGTGATCCTGTGGATTGACGAGTCGCAATTCCAGGGTCTTGAGTGCCCGGGGAGCCAGCCAAGCCGTGAACGCCGCCTTGCAGTGCGCCACGGTCCAGTCCCAGTTCCAACTGTCGCTGCTGTCCGTCACCGTGAAGCGGAAATCCGCAGCCGGCTGTGCGTGGAATGGCCGGATGTCGCGCCGGAATTCCTGGTCTGTCCACTGGAGGTACAGCCACGCGGTGGCCAGACCGGCCAGCAGCCACGCGGTGATCAGAAAAGCACGGTACGCCATCCGGGACACGCGGGGGCTGGGAGTGTGGGACATGGACTACTCCTGTGACAGGTCCGGATCGATTTGCGGCAGGGTGGAGAGCGCTCCGGCGGTGACCCGCACCAGCCCGGCAAAGATCCAGCCCGGCTCCCCCTGATTCGGGATATGGGCCAGAATCCAGTCGCCCTGGGGATTGATGCCGACCGCGGCCAGTGGAGTGCCCGGGGCCAGAGAGCCAATGACCGGAGCCGAAGTGCCGGGCTGGGCCCGCACATTCAAAGGGACTCCGGCCGTGTTGACCACCAGTGTGACTGCCGGAACCGGTCTCACGGGAGTCGGCGACAGCAGTTTCGGGGCTACCGGAGTGGGCGTGATTCCCAGCATGCGCTGCTGATCTGCGCTGATCTGTGCCAGCTGGGAAGTGACGGCGCGCCTGTAGTTCGCGTCCACGGCCTGGGGTCCTGCCGGCGGTCCCGCGGCCGCGGGCCGCGGGGAGGCCAGCGCGGGGATGCGGATCTCCGCAGCGTCCGGCAGCGAAACAGGCGCAAACACGTTGTAGTACAGGAGCAAGTTGGTACCCAGCAAAACCGCTACCAAAGCGCTGCCGCCTATAACGACCGTGCGCCGACCGACGGAAAAACCGGTTTTGCGATTAAATTGGCTCATATACAATTGGGTTGAAAAATCAAGACCACATGAACGCAACAACAAGTATAGTACATTTTTTCTGTCATGCAACCATATTTATCAATATTGGTGAAATTGGCCGATCTGCCGAGATGCGACCTGCAGTCGGTTTCGGGCCCTGGACAGAAGATGGGGTCGCCTGCGGCCACGGGCGGTGGCACATGGAGAAAATCCTGGATTTGGCCGGACGGTGTCAGCAGGCTGGACCGCGGCCGCGTGGCAGTGCGAGAATTGGGAGAGCGCACCCGATGTACGCCGTCTACGCGCGGGCAGAGCGTACCGGGATCTTCGCCCCGCCGCAGCACGGCTTGAGGCGTGGTGACAGGTTTTGATGGCCTAGGCGGGGGTCAGGACATCGCCTGCAGGCCCATACAGAGCCGGAGATCGGAGTGGCGGCGAATCCGTGTATGAAAGCCGAAAGCCTGCGCTGGCCCGGCCCGCGTGTCCCGACAGTCCCAGCCCCACCGAGCAGCAGGACCAGCTCCAGGGCCATCCGGTGCCACCCCGGTCTGGCAGCCCGCCGGATGGCCGCGTCCGAGAAGCCGCGCAACCGACGGGCGTGACCCGGATCATCCAAGTGAATGCGAGGGGCACCACCGCCTTTGACACCTGGTGGCGTGCTGACCCAACTCCGCAGACTGTCGGTACGGGGCCACGGTCACGCGCAGATCCGGGTCGGAGCGGCCGCAGCCTGGATGCTGGCTGTACAGGCTGGGCCATACATCCCACTCCAGGGCTTCCACGGAACGACGAAACTTCTGGTGGTAATTGAATACGTTGATGTAGGGTGGCGACGTGAGGACTAAATCGACGGCATCGGACTCCAGGGACAGGTCGCTGGCGTCCGCGTAATGCACAGCCACGGGCAAATCAGACTCCGGCAATCCAAGCACCAGGCGAAACCAGGTCCTGTGAATCCTGGCAGTGTCCAGATGCCTCTGGTAAAAGGCACACAGCACCACGAGGGCGGCCGCGAGAATCTTCTCGGTGATGGAACTTGATTCACGCCACAAGTCCACCAAGGCCGTTGTCCTGCCAGGAAACGCCCAAACTGGACAGACAGCCGGCGATGGCTCCTCTGAACCGACTTCTTCCGCATCTCCGGTTCACGAATCCATGCTGCAAGAAGTAAAGATCCTGGAACAAGGCAAATTGTATGCGGCCATGACCCGGGCACGGAATCGGTTGTACCTGATTGCAGATGATGAACCCAACGAAGACCTATTGAATGCCAGGAGCAAGTTTGATTGGCAGGATCGGACAAGCGGATGATGGAGCTCCCATGATTCAGAAGCCGTGAAATTTCCAAGTCGGAATTAAACGGTTCCCTGTACGGCGCAGACTCTGCGCAACTGTGTCAACACGCCGGCCTTGGTCCTGGCCCGCCGTGCGAGACTGGTCCAAGCCAACACGGGTTCAGAGCATAGGGTGAATTAGGGTTTTGGAGTCAGTTGTTTGCTTGTGCCCGGAGTTGCCGTGATCGGATTGTGTTTGCATTCCATTGCACTCTTGACAAGCTCCCTGTTTTTGGTCCCATCCCTGTATACTCACCGGGGTGGGCTTCCCTTTTGATGCCAAGAAGGCATATGCACCTGGTTGACTGAACTTCTGTGGATCCCGGTGCTGTGGGAAACACTTTCGGGAATGTGAGCAGTCCCGATGGGCAAGCCTTCGGGACAATGGGTGTTTTGGCTGCATGGCATTGCCGGACTGGCCTTGGTCGTGCCGGCAGTCGGGAAAGTGGCTCAAGGTTATCCACAGGTACATCCGGAAGCCGGCCATACACTGCTCTCTCTCTCGCAGCGAGATCCACCGCGGAATCAGCTTGCATCATGCCGTTTCCAGCCGATACCTTCAAGTGGGTTGGATCCCAAGATGGACTCGTTGCGACAGTTCCCGCCATAAGGACACTGCTGGCGAGAAATTCCTTAATTTGCCGGTGCCAAAGTCATTATCACGAATGACTTTGGCAATCTGTGTCCCGCCAGAGCATACTGCTGCCCCAAACCCACCATGGATTATGTTGCAGCCAGAAAGCATTTCGTGGACTGGCTTCGGTGTCAGATGATCGGTCCGGCGCAATCGGACGAGGATACTCTGGTGGGGATTGCGCCCTTGGACAGGTACCCGACGGGCGTGCTGCATCCTGCGGGGCCAGGAACATCCGGTATCGATCCGGCCGACGCGATGCTCCTGGACAATACCGAGGAAGGTTTCGCGCACGGAGAGCAAGACGCGCCAGCACTCGCGGAACCCCCTGCCAAACGGCGTTACGTGCCACCTTCGGCAGTGGGATTCTCCTGTTTCATAAAGGGCAGGCCGCGCCTGCACATTACCGTAAAGGGAGTCCGCTACCAACGTATTGGGGCACGAGACGTGCAGGGCCGATTTCGACGACAGGAATACCGGCGCATTCCATTGGAGGAGACTGCGCTGGTCTGGGCCGGGGACAGCTGGCTGGACGCACCCTCTTCGTCCCTCCTCGGTGTGGATGTACGTCGCCGCTCGTTCCGAGACGGTGCGATCCTGACTGTCACATTGTTCAATCGCCAACAGGTACCGAAGGCAGGGCATGGATACACACAGGCACTGAACGAAAAGTCACTGTTTGAAGTGCATTTGGCCTGTTTCGTGGAAGCCGGAGAGCTGATCGAATACCCGCGCGTGGACCGCAGCCTGCTCACTGAGGAAGAGCAGGAACTGGAGCTTCAGTACCGCAAGCGGCATATCTACGCCATAGGTCACGGCGCGGCAGTGAATTGGTGTCTGCCGAAGGACGATCCGCCTCATATCTGGACGGAGTTCATGCCGGCAGTGGAAGTGCCACAGGTCACCACCGAGCTGCCCGGTACGGCATGGCCGGTACTAAGCATGCACAGGTTGACTGTCCAACCACAGGCTGTAATTGTGCGGGAACTTGAGAGTTTCGTCGCGGGTTATGCCCAATGGGTGGCCCAACAGGAAATCACGGACCTTGCGGGAGACGAGGACGCGACAGCCCGGCGTATCCAGGCCCGCATGACCACCGCTGTCGGTCGTATGCAGCGCGGCGTGGCACTGCTCGCGGCGGATGACCTGGTTTTCATGGCATTTCGATGGGCCAATCAAGCCATGCTGAACCAGATGCAACAGCATGACCGTATGCAGGACAAGGCAGGAGAGTGTGCGCAATACCGGTGGCGTCCCTTCCAGCTGGCATTTCTGTTGGTGGTTCTGGAATCCACGGTACGTCCGGACGACGATTTTCGGGATGTGCTGGACCTGATCTGGTTCCCCACCGGGGGCGGCAAGACCGAAGCCTATTTGGGCCTGATTGCCATTCTGATCCTTTGGCGTCGCATGAAACACCCGGAAAGGGGAGGCGGTACGGTAGCCCTTATGCGCTACACGCTGCGTCTTCTGACCCTCCAGCAATTCCAGCGTGCCACGCGGATCATCTGTGCTCTGGAACTGCTGCGCCAAGCGGATCCCGACCGTCTGGGTCTCAAACCCATCAGTGTCGGCCTCTGGGTTGGCCAGGCCGGCAGTCCCAACACATACCGCCAGGCCCGGGAAAAGCAACGGGCCATCCACGCCGGTACCGAACCGCCCAATGGCCTGGTATTGGCCGCCTGTCCCTGGTGCGGCACCGCATTTCGCGCCGCCCACTATCAGGCTGCCGATTGGGGATTCCATTTTGTGTGCACCAATGCCGACTGTGAGTTCGGCGGCGATGCTGCGCCGCCCCTTCCTTGCCATGTGGTGGATGAAGCCCTCTATGCAAAGCCGCCGTCGCTGCTCATAGGCACCATCGACAAATTCGCGCGGTTGGCCTGGGAAGGCCGGGCCGGCTCTTTTTTTGGTGCGGGCACCGCACATCTGCCGCCATCACTTGTGTTGCAGGATGAACTGCATCTGATTACCGGCCCCCTGGGTTCTGTGGCCGGTCTCTATGAAGCCGGTCTGGACACACTGTTGCGGATGCGCGGTATCCGGCCCAAGTACATTGCTTCGACTGCTACCATCCGCATGGCGGCCGAGCAGGTCCGGAGTCTCTACGGCCGGAAAGTGGCCATATTTCCGCCACCGGGTCTGTCCTGTGACGATTCCTACTTCGCCCGCACGGATACTGCCCGGCCCGGACGCATGTATATTGGTCACCTTGCCCCCAGGCTGGGCAAACAGCAGTGTCTCGCTCCGCTGGCCGCCGCGCTGCTGGCCGGACCGCAGGAGATGTTTGAGCACCAGGCGGACCAGACGGCCTTGCTGGAGGCCTGGTGGACGCAGGTGATTTATCACGTCAGCCTGAAATCCGTGGGCGAAAGCCATACCGCCTACCTTACCGATGTCCGCAACTGGACACACCGCCTGCACAGTGAACAGGTGTCCCTCCAGCGTACCTCCCCATCCGAAGACAATTCGCCCACAAGTATCCCTGACCGGGATCCGGAACGGCACGACCACCGCGGCACCAATATACACATTGCCCAGCTCACCAGTATTTCCAGTGCCAAAGACAACGCTGCCACCTTCGCCCGACTGGAGAAACCCCGGGGCGAAAACGGTTGCCTTGACGTGGTGCTGGCCACCAACATGGTGTCCGTGGGGCTGGATGTAGCGCGTCTGGCCTTGATGGTGGTCAACAGCCAACCGCTGACCGCGGCTGAATACATCCAGGCCAGCAGCCGCGTGGGACGCGCCGATGTGCCGGGGCTGGTGTTCATAAATTACCACCGTCACCAGGCCCGCAGTCTTTCCCACTACGAGAACTTTCGCCCCTTTCACGAGTCCTTTTATCGTTTCGTGGAACCTACCAGCGTCACGCCGTACACGTACCAGGTCCGCACCCGCGCGCTGCATGCGGCACTGGTCATCGCTCTGCGCCACACCGGTGAAAAGTTCCGCAACAACGAGGCCGCCGGCAAATTTGAGAAGCGCGACCCCGGGACACAAAAGGTGATTCAGGCTTTTATCCAGCGATGCGCACAGGCCGAGCCCCCGGACAGAGCCGGAACGACGGCACAACACATCGAGCGTCTCGTGACCCAGTGGGATGACGAGGCGGCATACTGTCGGAAGCAACGTCGCGCGCTCAAATACGACAGCAGACAGGACAGGGGAGCAGACGCCCTGTTGTGCAACCCTCTGCACCCAGCCGCGGGATTGTGGCCGACCCTGCACTCGATGCGCAACGTGGAAAATACCGCAGTCTTGAAGACCACATGAGCGCAGAGACAATTCCTGTCCGCCATTCCCACTTGCTGCGCCATTGCGCGGTGGGGGCCATCGTGCGCGGGGAACACTATCTGGTGTGCGTGCAGGACACGCGGTACTGGTACCCCAACGGGCAGACGCCTGCTCCGCTTCAATATGTGGAGCAAGTGCGGCAAGTGCTGGGCATCTCGCAAGAGCTCCGCCCGCCGCCCACGGCGCGGATTACAGACGAGGAGGAGGTTGAAGGCCATTGGATCCCGGCTGTGCTCTTTCCCACATGGATATACTGTCCGAATCCGAAGTGCGGCCTGTTGCACCGCATTCCTTCCTGGAACCCGCAAGCCCATACCCAATGGCGATGCCAGGCCTGTGCAAACGGCAAACAGAGCCGGGAACTGGAACAGGTTCCCTGGGTTATGGCCCACGAAGAGGGATACATGGCGGATGTCCCCTGGCACTTCATCGCGCATGCTGCCCGAAACCCCAATGCGGATTCATGTCGTCCGGATTGGAACACTCCCTACCTGCACCTGTTGAATCAGGAGGGTCAAATCCGGGTGCAGTGCAGCCGCTGCCAGGCCCGGGAAGTTCTGTCCGACCAGCGGCCGCGTTTCCCTGCGCAGACCTGGCAACAGCCATGGCTGCGGGAAGCGCCGCCCGGTCAGCCCGAGGAGCGGGCGTGGCTTCTGAGAATCAATGATGTGCGCGTACACGAATCCTGGACCAGCACCGCCCTGGTCATTCCGCCAGAATCCCGCATCCGCAAAGGCACAGTGCTGGATCGGCTTCACAGCAATACCCATTGGCAAAGGGAGCTGAAGAACGCCAGGACAGGGCTGCAGCGGAGGCAAGCGCTGCGTCGCGTGGCCCGGCATTGCCGGTGTTCGGTCGCCGAGCTTGAAAATGCCATGCAGGAACTGGACAACGGGTATCCGCTGTATGGCCAGACCACTGTCGGCGGGGAACTGCTGCAAAGCGAATATCACGCCTTGATTCACCCGCTCCCGGATTTGAGCGAAGACGAGGATTTCGTCACCGCGCATCATACACAGGCCTGGAAAACCCTGCAGGAGGGATTGACCGACACCCCGCGCCACGCCGTAGAGGCCATTGACCGCCTGATCGAGGTGCGCCGTCTCAAGGAAATCATGGTGTTGCGGGGTTTCCGCCGCCTCAATGCCGAAAAAACGGTACCGCCGGACATCACAGGCCAGACGGGCTGGTTGCCGGCGCTGGAACTCCACGGCGAAGGCATTTTCTTCACGCTGGACGAGGCCGTGGTACAGCCATGGGAACAGCAGCAGATACTCGAAAACCGGGCCGATGTATTGCGTCAGCGCGCCGCGCCGGTACACAGTGTTGCCGACAAAACGGAGATTTCGCCCCGTTTTCTGTTGCTCCATACCCTGGCCCACTTGCTCATTCGCCATTTCGAGACCGAAGCGGGGTATCCGGCCGCCTCCCTGAAGGAACGCATTTACTGCGCGCGCGGCAAAAAGCCGATGTCCGGCATCCTGATCTATGTCGCCGTGCCGGACGAAGTGGGTTCACTGGGGGGATTGGGAGAACTGGCCGCACCGGCACGTTTCCTGCGGGCCGTGGTGGCGGCCTTTGATACTGCCACCTGGTGTTCGCTGGATCCGGTCTGCGCCGAACATACAGGCCAGGGCCCCAACCTCCTCAATCGGGCGGCGTGTCATGCCTGTGTCCTGATTCCGGAACCGAGTTGCCTGTACGGCAACGAAATGCTGGACAGGGCATTCGTCAAACGCGATGACAGAGTCGGCATTCGCGCTGTGCTGGACTATACCGGTGAGAATGGATAATGGCCGCGCGTCAGTTCGAGCTGCCGGGCATTCAGGACCTGACCAAGGAACAGGAGCGTGCGCGCGCCTTGCCCAAAAGCGGACAGCATCTCATCGTCGGCGGTCCCGGCACGGGCAAGTCGATACTGGCTCTGATCCGCGCGCGCCGGCTGGCACAGGACAAGGACCGCTATCGTTTCCTGGTGTACAACCATTTGCTGCGTCGGGCCAGCCAGCAGCTGTTTGGCAAGGGCCTCGTGGGCGAGACATGGGAAACATGGTTCAGAGAGATTTTCCAGGCAACGGTAGAGCAGCCTGTGCCTCTGTCGGCTCCCAGAGGTGCCGACAGCTATCGCCCCATTGACTGGCAGGCCGCACAGGATATCGTGGACGATCTGCCAGAGTCTGGGGACGCGGCAAAATTTTTCCTTGTGATTGACGAAGGACAGGACATGCCGCCGGAGTTTTACGAGGTGCTGGTGAAACTCGGTTTTGAGGACTTCTTTGTGGTCTGTGATCAGAATCAGCAAATCACGGAGGTCAACAGCAGCCGGCAGGATATTGCGGATTGCCTGGGCATTGACCCCCCGGACGTGATCGAACTGGTGCACAACCATCGCAATACCTATCGGGTGGCCCGCCTGGCGCGCGCGTTCTACACGGGTGATCCGGCCAGCCCGCCTCCGGAACTGCCGCCCCAGAGCCGCGCGTATGTGCCCCGCCTGTTTGTCTACGAGGCATCCGCGCAGGGTCTGGCTATCGTGGCCTCACGAATCCTGCAGTGGTGGGATCGCCAGCCGGGCCGACTGATCGGGGTGCTCACCCCCAAGAACGCGATCAGACAACTCTATCTTGACGCGCTGCACACCGCGGCGGCAAACAGGCAGTGGGAGAATGAATCGCCCACCATTGAGACTTTCCATGGCCGACACAGACCCGATGTGCGCTTCGACCAGGGCGGCATTCTGGTTATCAACGCGCAAGCCTGCAAAGGCCTGGAATTTGACGATGTCATGCTGGCGGACATCGATCAGCACTATTTCCCGTCTCACGATCTGGACGCTGTCCGCAAGCTGTTCTACGTGATGGTCGCACGGGCACGCGAGAACGTGTTCATGTTCCGGCACCAGGGCGCGTTCAGTCGCGTTGATGAAATCTTGCCGACCGACACGTCCATACTGAAACGCGAGATCCTGTAATGGCACATCGCAACGCACCCTTGTTTGCCCATCCAGGATCCCCGGAAAGGGCGCTGATCCCGGAACGGGGCATTCTCGTCACCAATCACCTGAACCTGATGTATATGCTGTCGGCCGGGCTGATCATGTCTCCCGGCGGCTTCGCGGCAAAGTACTATCAGGACACGCTCGGGAGCTTTTCAGGCTGGATTCCCCTGTTCATGGGCAAGGTGTTCGCGGATGCCGTCTCGACGGCAGTACAAGAGGCGGATCACCTTCGGCCCTGTCTGGCGCAGGTCAACCTGCACCATCTGGCGGGACCGATACACGTTTTGCGCGGAGACGACATGGTCTCGATCCGTTTTCCGGTCGAAATCGACGGCACCGAACAAGTACTCTTCGTCCCCGCCCCGCTGCCTGCGGTATGGATTGAGGATATTGTGTTCCGTTCCCGGGCCGAAATGGCCGCCTGCAATGCGGATGCACGGGACTACAACAATGTCCCGTGGACGGGTTTCAAGCGCAGGTCAAACAAGTCAATGTTTGCGCAAACATTGCCGGACCTCTGGCCACCGGCATCAAAGCTCTCGGAGCGCGCCGTGCCGCTGGCCGCGTCGTTGGCCGCAGGAGGCAGTATGGCCATGCTGCTGCAGGTCGCGAATCAAGGAGATCCGGGCGTCGCGGTTTGTCGGACGGCCTTTGATCTCGACGCCCCGGACAAGGCTGCAGTCCAGGATCCCATTCTGGCAGGGCTGGAACCGTGGCTGCGGCATGGGCGAGCGCAAGCGAACCTGACCATATCGGACATTGCCGCCAGCGTGTCTGGCGCGCGGGAATTGCAGGGGCAACTGTTTTGGGAAATCGTGGATTGTCTTGTGCACTGCCAGTCCACCTCGGATGCCGCCAGTGCCGAGGACACCGTGCTCAACTACCTGGAAGAAAAATCGGGGCAGATGCAGGAAACCCGGTTAAAACAGAAGGTCGTGGAGCTTTTGGATGCCCTGGAATCGCTCACGGGACTGGGTGCCGTGGGAACCACCGAAATGTTTGAACGGCATCCCACTCCTTTCTCCCGGGCCATGACCCTGCTGTTTCTGCGCCGGAACTGCATGCAACTGCTGGAGTTCCGGCATCCCCTGTTGACGGAGGCTGACTGGCTGACATCTGCCCTGCTTTTCGGAGTCCGATCCGGTTGGCAGGAACTGCCGCTGGAACTCCGCAACACACCGGGTCTGACCCGGGCTGTTTCGCATCGCATGGCAGCCCTGGCGCAGACATGGGCAGAGACGGGTCTCGATCTGGGAACGCCACCACCACGATGCCGGCCCATGCGGGAATTGTTTATGTCCGACTGGAGCAAGCGCCACCAGGAGGCAGCACGATACCTGGCACAGAAGCGGAACTGGGATTGCATTCAATTCGCCGTGCATCTGCGCCATGGACAGTATGAACTGCGCGTCAGCCGCAGTGGCATTCAAATATGGGCCGACACCGCACCCTCGATTGCCTACGAAGTGGATGCAGAGCACTTCCTGGAAAATCTGGCGCACGCGCAAATTGACGTCAGGGAAGTACAGAAGATATACGGCATCCTCAAAATATGAGTCCCCGGATCCTGCGCGGCAGGAGTCTCGGGAGACCCGGCCTGCCCTGCCTGTCAGGTGTGGCTTTGGCATAAATTGCCCTTCATCTCACATATAGTTCGCCTGGCAGTGTCCTCCGATGCCGTAACGCCTGCTGCTGCAGTACCGGGTGACGCTTTGTTTTTCCGTCACTTGACGCGTTGCGCCCGCGCTGCCCTTATACTTCTGACAGTGCCTGAAACGGGAACCACAGCCAGGACAGGGTAGCGGCACATTTCCGGCAATGAACCCATCATCTCTCAGTATCGGGGCGCGGAGCCTGAAAGCTGGACGGGATGCTGCCTGTGCCACAAGGGGCTTGATGCCATGGTTCAGGTTTGAAGGTGTGGCGGCCCTTGCATACCATTGGGGCAGTGGCCGGGACAGTCCAAAGGTACGCTGCTGCAACTGCCTCAAGGCGATCAGAGGGAGGATAGCCATTCAATTCAACAGACACCGCGCCTTGACGCTGCTGCGGCAGGGCACTTCGCAACGCAACGCCATTTTCCGTTTGGATCAAGACCAGGCCATCCAGCAGGTGATAGAGGGACAAGGGCCCTTGCTGTTGGTGCAAAAAACGGGATGGGGCAAAAGCAATGTGTATTTCATCGCCACAAAACTGCTGCGGGAGCAGGGCACTGGCCCCACATTGCTGATTTCGCCCTTGCTGGCGCTGATGCGCAACCAGATCGCGGCTGCGTGCAGGATGGGCGTACACGCCGAAACCATAAACTCCAGCAATACCGCAGATTGGTCGGTAGTGGAGCGTAAGGTGCGGCAGGATGAGGTCGATATTCTGCTGATTTCGCCCGAACGCCTGGCCAATCTGCAATTTCGGAATCAGCTTCTCAAGCAGATTGCCAGTCGCATTGCGTTGCTGGTGGTGGATGAAGCGCATTGCATTTCGGACTGGGGACACGATTTCCGACCGGATTACCGCCGCATCGCACGACTGGTCAGCCTGTTTCCCCCGAATCTGAGACTGCTGGCTACCACAGCCACTGCCAACCAGCGCGTGATGGACGATCTGAAGGCGATCCTGGGCCCTGATCTCAACGTGCTGCAGGGCGATCTCAATCGTCCCAGCCTCACGTTGCAGACGATACGGATGCCTCGGTACGCCCAACGCATGGCATGGCTGGCGCAGCAGCTGCCGGCCATGCCGGGCAGCGGCATTATCTATACTTTGACCGTGCGGAGCGCCCATCGTCTGGCCGCGTGGCTGAACAGTCATGACTTGAATGTAGCGGCTTATACCGGGGATATGGATTCCACGGAACGCCTGCGTCGGGAAAACGAGCTGCTGTCCAATCGCGTGAAGGCATTGGTGGCCACAGTGGCTCTGGGCATGGGGTTTGACAAGCCGGATCTGGGTTTTGTCATTCACTACCAGACCCCCGGTTCCGTCGTGTCCTACTACCAGCAGGTGGGACGGGCCGGACGGGACGGGACCGATGCGTATGGCATCCTGCTCAGCGGGCCGGAAGAGACGGAGATCACCGATTATTTCATCCGTCAGGCATTCCCGTCCCGCCATGAAGTGCGCCAGGTCATCTCGGCATTGGAAAGGGCACCGGATGGACTGTCCATGTCCCAGCTGACCAATGCAGTCAACATGAGGTTCAATCGACTAACGCAGACTCTGAAGATCTTGGCGCTGGAATCGCCCGCCCCAATCGTGAAACAAAGTACAGGGTGGCAATTGACACCTGTCCCGCTGTCCGAGTCTTTCTGGAAGCGGATCGAGCGCTTGACGGCATTGCGCAAGGCAGAGCAACAACAGATGCAGGCATACGTGTCTCTGCCACAGGGACACATGCAATTCCTGATTTCCGCTCTGGATGGCGATCCGCGCACCGTTACACCCTCTCGCCTGCCGTCTGTAAACATCCGGCCAGATTCTGTTCTGATTCGGGAAGCGGAACAGTTTCTGCGCAAAGACCGGAGCACGATCGAGCCGCGTCGGCAGTGGCCCCGTGCGATCGAAAACCGGGATTTCAGAGGCAATATCCCGTCACATTTGCAAGCCAACGAGGGCAGAACCCTTTGCTTCTGGGGAGACGAAGGCTGGGGACTGCAGGTTAAACACGGGAAATACCAGGTGGGTCAGTTCTCCGATGATCTCGTGCTGGCCTGTGCAGAACTGATACGCAGTTGGGCTCCCAGTCCATTCCCGGAATGGGTCACATGCATTCCATCGTTGAGGACTCCGAAGCTGGTACCGGACTTTGCCCGCCGTTTGGCCCAGGCCCTGCATTTGCCTTTTCGGGATGCTCTACAGAAAGTCAAGGATCATCCTCCCCAGAAGGAAATGGCCAATTCAGCCTATCAGTGCCGCAATGTGATGGATACAATGCAGACAGTTTCCAGGAATCTTCCGTCAAGTCCCGTACTGTTGGTAGATGACTTGGTGGACTCGCGCTGGACTTTCACGATGGCTGCCTGGTTGCTGCGCCAGAACGACAGCGGCGAAGTCTGGCCTATGGCCCTGGCTCATGCAGGCAGTTAATACGACATGGCTGAGATCTCCCGTACCACACAGGGTATCCTGCTGCTGGTAGCTCCCCTGTTGGCGGGGGGCAAGACGGAATCGCGCCTGCTCCTCACGTCCGCGGAATACACGCGCTTCGTCAAGGTCCTGTGCAGCCTGGATTACAGTCCTGCCGATCTGCTGGGCCCACGCGCGCCGGAGCTGCTGCAGGTGCTGGAACGCGATTTTGACCGGGAGCGACTGCACAGCCTGCTCGGCAGAGGGATGCAGCTGGCACTGGCCCTGGAGCATTGGGAGCAACGTTCCATCCAGGTAATCAGTCGGGCCGACGCCGGTTACCCGCGGCGTCTCAAGCAGGTGCTGGGATATCGTTCGCCCTCCTTGCTCTATGTGTGCGGCAATGTGGACCTGCTGCAGGGCGGTGGCCTGGCCGTAGTGGGATCGCGCAAGGCAGAGCCTGACCTCATTACCTACACGCACAAGGTCGGGGCATTGGCCGCCGCAGCCGATTGCACCATTGTTTCCGGAGGGGCCAAAGGTATTGATCAAGCCAGTATGCAGGGGGCTGATCAGGCAGGGGGGAAGGTAATTGGGGTACTCTCGAACAATCTTGAGCGCATCGTATTGCAGCGCGACAGCCGGAACGCTCTTCTGAATCAGACATTGTGCCTGTGCTCTCCCTTTGATCCCGCAGCCGGATTCCAGGCTTGGCGGGCCATGGAACGCAACAGCCTGATCTACGCTCTGGCCGATGTCGCGTTGGTAGTCCAGTCCGATGTGGGCAAGGGAGGGACATGGAGCGGAGCCCGCGAGCAGCTCCAAAAACTGCATTTTGTGCCTGTGTACACGCGGACGCTCGGATCGCGGTCCAGGGGGCTGGAAGCTCTGCGCCACCTGGGTGCACACGATTGGCCGGAACCCGAAAATGTGGACGATTTCCGAGCTGTCATGGAGGCTGCAATACGGTCGGACAAACATCCCGCGGCATCTCAAGACCCCTTGTTTTCGCCGGAAGTGCAAGATCCGCGTCCAGCAGGGCTGGCCCAATCCGGATCCGACAGTACCGTATGGGCAGACACATGGACCGCCAAAGTGGAAGCATTGCTCATGCGTGTCCTGGGGCAGGAATCCCTGTCGGCGCCCGAGGTAGCCACCCGCTTGGAAGTAAGACCCAGACAGGCCGCTGCATGGCTGGATCAACTGGTGGCAGCCGGAAAACTGGAAAAGACCTTCAGACCAGTGCGATATCGACGTAGCTTCAATGCCCAGGAAGAAACGCCGAATGCGGCAGATACATTCCCAGGGGCAGACGCTCCTACCTTGTTCTCCCAGATTCCGTCACAACCGGAGGATATGGGCCCGCGGCGATGCCAGGACCGAACTTCGTTGGCACCGGATCTTGCGCTTTGGACAGCCGAGTTGATGCATGAAGTAGAGAATGCGTTGTCTCATCTGCTCAAGGACCCTTGGAACGCAAAGCGCGTAGCCGAAACCCTGCATCTGCAGCGTACCCAAACCAGGGATTGGCTGAACCAATTGGTAGCAGCCGACAAGCTGATCAAGACATCCCGTCCCGCCGGATATCAATGGACGGCTGCCGCACCACGGCGCGTTGCCCGGACCGCGCCCGCTCCAGAGTGACTCATGCCAGATCCACATGCTCTGCCGCGGCAGCTCCTGTCTCGGCTCCCTGCCGCGTCTTGTCTCCATAGTCCGCAGGGCACTCGGTCCATTCGCATGACCAGAACAGCGAAACCCTGGCCGGGGCAACAGTCCTGATTCGCCGCGGTGGACCCACACTGGAAATTTGGAGTATCAACTTGATCCTGTCGGAGTCTTTGCCAGTCTCCGTAGAAACAAGAGCCCACTCCGGCACTGGTCCCATTCACTTCACTGACGGAAAGCGGAATGGCATCCATCGGACGCGCAACGTCCCTAGGCGTTGCGGACCGTACACTGCCAACCCGTAGCATCGTCAAGCGCCGGATTTCACGCAGGTTTCATGCAAGTTGCAGAATTCCCGGCAGATCCGTCAAGGTTTTGATCTCGAAATGGGGTTCCGGATCACTTTCGTTGCGGGTCTGTCCGGTCCGGTTCAGCCACACAGCTGTCAGACCGGCAGCCCGTGCCCCGGCGACATCGGCCTCCAGACTGTCTCCCACGTACCACACATCTTCGGGTTTGAGACCCATTTTGCCGGTTGCCGTTTCAAACACCGCTACATCGGGCTTGGCTTTGCCGATTTCACCGGATATGACGATGACACCGAACCAGTGCTCGATGTCCAGTGTCTTCAGTTTGCTGCGTTGAAAATCGGCAGGACCGTTTGTGATCAGGGCCATGGGAACATCCGCTTCCCGGAGGACAGCAAGGGTGCCGGCCACATCTGTATACAACCTGAATCCCTGTCGGACAACTTGCGCGTGAATGCGCACAGCTGCCTCGATGGCTTCCCTGGAGCTGCATCCACAGATCTCCAGCGATCGGCGCCACGCCTCCCGGGATACCGCAAGGCCGTCTGTCTTGCCCAGTACCCAGTCCTCCTGCACTTCTGCTCTGTAATCCGGCCAGACCTCCTCATTGACCCGCATCAGACGATCGGGATCCAGCCCGGCTATACGGGCTGACAACTCCTGGCATACATGCCACACCCCTTCCTGACTGCCACTATGGTCCAGCAAGGTGGAGTCCAGGTCGAAAAACACCGCGTATTTGGATCTCATAGGCCGTGTCCCCAAAGAGAATTGCAAAGGCATCCAGATACTCATCCGGACGGAATGGCGCGATACGCCGTGACTATCAGGGCCGATAAAAGGGCCGCCTTCCCTTTTCACAGACCCAAACCCGTTTCACCCGCAACATTTTGCCTCAACTTGCCGCGTTCCGGCTGAATCCCATGCCTGGGCAGGTACCTCAATGCGCACCGCAGGCACCTTCGTACCGGCTGAGACGGAAGAGGATCAGGCAGGCAAGAGGGCAGAGGACACTCAGGCGGAGTAGCAGTCCATCCGGAGACTGTCTCTTGCCAGACGACGGAGACGCAATATCTGGCGGCTCCCCGCGCAAGCGAGCGGCGACATAGGGGAGGCGGAGGTCGATCCGCGGTTCCGGTACTTTGCCGCGTGGCAGGCAGGCTGTGCCGGATACCTTGGGACAGACGCAAAACCCTTCTTTGTGCCGGGCCCGGAGTCAGGGGCAGCCGCGGAACACCTGGTCGCGATGCCACTGCAGATATGTGAGAGCGGGTTTCTGCTGGTATTGTTGAGGAGACCGAATAGACTGACCGGCGAATCGCTGGAACCAGAAATGCAAGACATCAGGCTGCCCCTGCAAGCCCGGGGAAACCAGCAATTCCCGCTGGTTTCCCAGGCCGATGCCACCGCGATCAAAGGCTCTGTGATGAATGGCACAGAGAGCCAGTCCGTTGGGCACTTCGTCGGGGCCGCCGTTGGCGTGCCAGAAAATATGCGCCGCGTCCAGTCCCAGCGGCTGGTCCTGCAGCTGAATGTCATATCCACAGATGGCACACTGATAATCGTAGGCCACGACGACTGCAGAACGAAAGTGGGGATCACGCGGTCGGTTTTTCAAGAGCGCATGGTCTGCCCTTTCGCCTGGAGAAAGCAGAGAGCCGCCCAGATGCACCGCGGCCAGGAGATCCGGATGGATGCCCTCCGGGAAATGGGCGTGCAGCAGATACTGCACGGCCAGCCTGGAGGCGGAGGGATGTGCCTTCAGCAAATCGTGCACTTCTTTGGGCAGCCCGCCCCTGACTTCACTGTGCCGTACCCGTGAAGGACGCAATTGCCCTGAAGCATTAAGATGGCTGGGCAACAATCCCTGCAGCTCCCACAATCCATCATTTTGCAGGCGTTGCAAGGAATATTCCGGGTGTTGCAGTCTTCTGGGCGGTCCGAAGCACACCAGGAGTGCGCGCAATTCGGCCTCGATGTATCGGTAACGACACAGGCGCGGCTTTCCCTGTTGAAGGTGTCCCAAAGCCAAAAGCAGCAACAGGGGTTTGTGCGGAGCACGTTCCTGTCCCCTTTTCCATGTCTGCATGTCAGCAAGACGGGTAAAAAATTCTTCGGGAGTCATGACGGCGTTGGGAAACCAAAAGGATTGCCAAAGCGGCTCGGATTACACATCGTCATTGTGCCAGATTGACAGGAAACGCATCCCGGATCCTATCGGTGAAATCCCGGGTCTGACGGGCAGGGACAGAGGGTCGGCACATCTTGCGCGGCGGCTCCTGTTGGGCGGCAATACAGACCTTGTTACTCGTCAATACTCCCTGCTTTCCCTTGCACTGCGACGAACCTGAAGGCGGGCGGCGGGGGACATGGTGTCCGGCGTGGATCCGTGCAGACGCGTCGGGAACCGTGGCAGAGCCGCCCTTTGAGGCGGCCAGACCGCAACCTCCGCCAAGGGCCTTTCCCACAGAAAGTTCATGCCCGGCGCACTGGCAAAGAGGAACATCACAAGCCAAGGCACGGCCCAGGCCGGTTGCGGCAGGTGGGAAATCAGGCCCAGGGCCCAAGTCTGCGAAGATTGTTATGCCAACCAAAGCCAGCCAATGACCGCACACAGGATGACCACCAGCCAGGAAGGCACTTTCCAGAATTTCAAGGTGGTGAAGGCCGTCAGCGCAAGAAGAAAAGCCCGGCTGTCGGTGACGGCAGACTTCCAGATGGGGGTGTACAGGGCTGCCAGCAGTATGCCCACCACCACGGCATTGATGCCTCTCTGCGCCTTCTCCATGTAGGGATGGCTCTGCACTGCTGTCCAGAACGGCAGAATGCCAATCAGCAACAGGAAGGAAGGCAGGTAGATGGCCCCCAGACAAAACAGTGCCCCCTGCCAACCATTGGGGGTTGGGTCCAGTACGGTACCCAGATATGCCGCCAAACTGAACAGGGGGCCAGGCACGGCCTGGGCCGCGCCATATCCCGCCAGAAACTCGTTGACCGTGAGCCAGCCCGGCGAGACTACCGTGGCTTGCAGCAGTGGCAACACAACATGTCCGCCGCCAAACACCAGAGCACCCGAGCTAAAGAAACTGTGAAACAGCTCCAGAGCGTGGCTGGTGGCCAGCGACGGCGCCACAATCGGCAGCACTGGCGGCAACACCAACAGCAGGATCAGCAAGACCAGGCAAATGACGGACAGCGTCCCGCGGATAGGGAAAGACCGGTCACCGCGCGGCTCTGCCTTTGGCTCTGAACGCAGCCATGGGCCCAACACACCCCCCAAAACCAGCATGAGCAACGGAGCCAGGGGGGTTGGGATCAGCAGAGTCCCGGCGGCTCCACCCACCGCCAGCGAAACGCGCGCCCGGTCCGGACAGAAATTGTTGGCCATGGTCCAGACGGCCTGTGCGACAACGGCCACGGCCGCCAGCTTGAGACCGGTCAGCAACCCGGCCGGAATGGTATCCGTCCATGTAGTCAGTCCATAACCCAATGCCACCATCAGGACGGCGGAGGGCAAGATGAAGCCAAGCCAAGCCAGAAAGGCCCCCGCCACCCCGGCACGCAAGAGCCCTATCCCCATCCCGACCTGGCTGGAAGCAGGACCCGGCAGAAACTGACAGATGGCCACCAGGTGGGAGAATTCCCGCTCCGAAAGCCAACGGAGCTCCTGTACAAAGGTCTTGTGAAAATATCCGATGTGCGCCACGGGACCTCCGAAGGAAGTCAATCCCAGACGCAGAAAGACTCGAAAGATGTGCGACAGTGAAGACAGCACCGCCATTCAGGGATTCCTCGAACAGCCTATGACGGATCTCATGCAGGCAATCCCGGCCGACCCGCTCAACGTCTGCCAGGTCTCAAAGCGGTAGCCACCGATACCCATCGTCACCGTCACACGAATTGCCATGGCCACCGGCACGTAGTCATGAGTCCAGATTTGGTATATGCAGGATAGCAGTCTCAGTCCCGGAATGCGGCGGGTCCCAAAACCCCGCAAGCCGTTCTGGGCCTCGATCCAGATCAGGGAAGTGAAAAAGCAACGCAAAACCGTAACAGAAGGCTTATAGTACACCGGACCTCGTAAACCTGCCTTTTGCAAGTTTGGCGAAAGATTGCAAGACAATCAATAAGGCAGAGGTTCCGGGAAAACGCTCGCGCATAATGAGCCACTTTCCGGTCCGAATCTGAAGATTCAGATCCCTGCGGATCGACCCCGGACTGCTCCTCTGTGTCTCCCGCGGGCTGCTGCGAGTCAGGCAATGGGGGTGTCACGGCTGGATAGGGCTTGCCCAAAGGGACGCCCACACAAGGAAGCATTGCAAGATTTTGACCGCAATCATGCAACAACCCTTTCAGTCGGGAAGACCGGGGGACGATGCCATGACATTGCGGACAGCCGGTCGTGTTGCACCGCTTCCATTCAGGAAATGAAATCCACAGGGAAAGGTTGAAGACCAACCTCTATGCCCTGCTGCCCATGTCCACGGCGTCTTGTCTGGCACTGGCGCTGTCAAAGATCTTCCTTTCAACGTACTGTCTGCCGGGCGGGGCATCATCGCAGTCGACTTGTAGCGGAATCTGTTGACTCCTTCACGATCCGGCATTTTCCCCTTTGGCACAGAAATACCGGGGCGCCGTCCAACCCTGACCCCGGATCAGGGTGAAGACAATGCCTGCCTTTTTGAGATCGGCCTTGTAGTCCTGCCACAATGCCTGGAATGCCACGGGCGCAGGGCCTCCCCGGTTTGAGCCATACTGGGTGGTAACGGCCTCGGCTGCCGTCCAGGGCAGGCGGAGCAGTTCCTTGCGCACGAGGTAGGACAACCCCTCTATCCGATCCGGCCATTCTGGCAGTGCGACAGAAGCGGGAGCAGGAATAGCAGGGGTGTCCCAGCCCCAGTCCACCAGTGTGTCCTCCCCATCCGCCAGTGAGCGGACCAAAGCCACCGGCACGCCCCGCTGGATGTCCATTGGGCCATGGAAACGGCTCCCCGGGCCATCTTGACCTCCACCATGTAGCCGTGATGGCCCGCGGTATCGATCAAAAGGAGATCGGGCATACCGGGAGTCATGTCCTGTGCCAGCATCCGGTGACGTTCCCTGTGGGTGTGGAGAGCTCCGTTGGGGATATGCACATACATCAGATCCGGCCGGTGCGCTGCCATCCAGTTTACAATCGCCATCGGGAGGAGCTCTTCGGAATCGCGGCGTGCTGCCGCCTGGAGTTTCGACTGGGCGCGCGGCATGGACTGTTTCCCAGGCAGTGTGTAACACGGAAAGGGTTGGCTGTCGTTTTGCTGGCACTGCAACAGAGCGGTGCCAACGGCAGTACCGGCTTGACCCGCATCATATATATGTGTGTTTAGGAGGGCAATTAAAAAAACAGGGTCTGTGCCTTTGCAATGAACGTTATGGATTTGTACTCTCTACCAGACATTACGAGTCGGAGCAGGTTCAAGGCGGGTTGTTCACGGAGATGTAACTGGCAATGCCATTGGAGCAGCCTTTATGCCCCGATGATGCCGTTGCCCGCCCCCTGCGCTCGCATTGCGCACGTCTACATATTTCCCTGGCATCCACGCCTCCGTCATGGATGACTGGTACGACACGGAGCACTTGACACTGCTGTATCGGCATCCTGCCGTACATGGACGCACGGGAAGAGTGCCGGTATGAACGCCGCACCCAGCCAAAGACGGGATTCCCACAGTATTTCTCGCTACATTCCGTTACACTCTGGACCATAACCCTTCCTCTGACCTTGTCCCTCTACTCGCTGCGCATATCGGGTCGGCTTCTTGATACCGAAGATGCATCCTCGCCTGGTGGACTGGCTGCTGCTGGTCCTGGTGCTGTTTGAAACCCTGTCGGGACTGCTCACGTTCCTGGTGGGTAAACCTTCCGGTCAGTGGGTATTTGGGCTGCACAGCATTGTCGGACTGGCCCTGGTCGTGCTGGTAGTCTGGAAAGTGGCCCGGGTCTATCCTCGGGTCCACTCGGGTCCAGGACCCGGCGGCCTGCTCCTTTCCGGGGCAGTTTTGCTAGTGGTGCTGCTGGCCATCGGTACCGGCATAACCTGGGTTTCCTTTCAGGTGCCCCTTGGCTATCCCAATGGCCTCAACCTGCATGTCATGTTTGGTCTGCTCCTGTTGGTGCTTGTTGCCCTGCATACCTGGATGCGCCACAAGCCCCTGCCCAAGACAGTCCTCAAATCCCGTCGGAATCTCGTATCCGCCCTGTGGGCCGGCGGTCTGGGGATGGGTGCCTTCTGGTTCCAACAGCAATTGGGGCAGCAATTCAGGCTGCCCGGCGCCCGGCGCAGATTTACGGGCTCGCGGGCAGCCGAAGGCCCTTTGCCGGTGACCATGTGGATGTTCGACACAGTCCCCGCGATCGATCCGACTGCATGGAAACTGGCCGTAACGGGCGAAGTGCACACTCCTTTGCACTTCTCCTGGGACGCGTGGCAGCAGTTGCCCGTTGTGGAGGAGAAAGTTGTGCTCGACTGTACCGGAGGCTGGTTCAAGGCAGAATGGTGGGAAGGGGTACCCATGGCATATCTGCTGGACACGGCGGGCGTCACCGCATCCGGTCGCTGGGTCAGTTTTCGTTCGCAGTCGGGATACCGGTGGAGCTTGAGCCTGGAAGAAGCCCCCAAAGCCATGCTGGCATGGAAACTGAATCGCGAGTTGCTGTCTCCCGCGCATGGCTTTCCGGTGCGCCTGGTGGCACCCGGCCAGCGCGGATTTCAGTGGGTCAAATGGGTAACGGAAGTGCGGGTGCTGCCGGAGGCCGATCTGGGTCAATGGGGGGCGATATTCACCAGCGGCCTGCGGTCCGGACGGGCCTGATCAAACCTTGTGTCGGACTTGACGACTGCAGATCGCGATGCCAAGTTGCAAACGTCAGGTCAACCAGGGCATTCTCCGATCCATGCCATGTACCGATCCTGAGCTGTACCCCGGGTGCGACAGTCCCAGGCCGTTGGATGCACTGCACCGACAAGGGTCGCGGAGGCCTGTACGCGCGGCATCCGGGCCAGTTGCGTGCCCGGGTCGGCATGGTGCGCAACCAACCCTCGGTGCGCGGGCAACACCGCTACAGGAGCCGCAGTCTGGGGTCCAGCCATTCGCGCAGCCAGTCCCCCAGCAAATTGATGCTCAGCACGGCCAGGAAGATGGCACAGCCGGGTGCCAGGACAAACCAGGGCGCGCGGTAGATGAAGGTCTGGGCATGTTGCAGCATGTTGCCCCACGACGCGGTCGGCGGCAGGATGCCCAGCCCCAGATAGCTCAGTCCCGACTCGATCAGGATCGCTACGGCCATGCCCAACGTAGCCTGGACCGTGACAGGGGCCACAGTGTTGGGGAGGATCACCCTGAGCATGACGCGCCAAGGAGATGCCCCTACGGCCTGACTCGCCACCACAAAGTCGCGCGTCTTGAGATCCTGCACGCTGCCACGCACCAGACGCGCAAAGCGCGGGACGTATACGAAAGCGATCGTCAACACCACATTCACGGTGGAAGCGCCGAAACTGGCGATGACAAGCAGCGCCAGGAGCACCGGGGGAAACGACAGCAACGCATCCTGTACGCGCATGATCACGGCATCGGCATGGCCGCCCCAGTAGCCTGACGCCAGTCCGATCGGCACCCCGATCAGCATCGCCAACCCGACGGCGCCGACTCCCACCATCAGGGCAATGCGACTGCCGAACACCACCCGACTGAATATGTCCCGGCCGAACTGATCAGTGCCCAGGATATAGCGGCGCGAAGGAGGCTGCAGGGCATCCTGCGGATGCTGGGCATACGGGGAATAGGGGGCCACCAGATCCGGGAACAGGGCCATCAGCAGGAAACCGGCATGGCTCAACCCCAGCAGACCCAGAAACGCGCGTCGGGCCGTCCAGGAGCGGCGGCCCGTTTCAGGACGCGTACTGGACCCGAATCCGGGGGTTGAGGAAGGCATTCAGGAGGTCGATACTGAAATTGGTCAGAATGTAGAACAGCACCATCAGCACAATCGCCCCTTGCACCAGGGGATAATCGCGGTTGAAGATGCCCTGTAGCGTGAGCCAGCCGACTCCGGACCAGCCGAAGACCTGCTCGACAATGACCATGCCGCCCATCAGTCCCCCAATTTCGATGCCCAGAACGGTCAGCATGGGCATCAGGGCATTTTGCAGGACATGGCGCCGCAGGATGACCCCGAGGCGCAACCCTTTCGCGCGGGCTGTGCGCACATAGTCTTCCTGCAGCACCTCGATCATGTCGGCGCGCAGAAAACGCGTGAACGTGGCAACCAGGTAAAAGGAGAGCGTGAAGGCCGGCAACAGCCCGCGCCGGAAACTTTCCACCGGGTCTTCCCAGAAAGGCACATACCCGGAAGGGGGCAGCCAGTTCAGTCTGACCGCAAACACAAGAATCAGGATCAGCCCCATCCAAAACCCCGGAATCGCCACGCCGGCCACGGAAAATGTCATGATCAGATGATCCGCGAAGGAACGCTGCAGCAGGGCTGACAGCGTGCCCAAAGGAATGGCCAGCAGTAACGAAAGTACCAGGCTGGCACCTATGAGCTGCAGGGAGGCCGGCAGCCGGGCCCCGATCATTTCGAATACCGGGCGTTCGCTGCGATTGGACACGCCAAAGTCCCCGCGCACCGCGGCCGACAACCAGAGGGCATACTGCACCAGCAGGGGTTTGTCCAGCCCCATCTCCTTGCGCAGTGCCTCCAGGGCCGCCTGGTTCTCGGGGCGGGCTGCAGCCCGCCCCATGCGCATGACAGCGGGATCACCCGGCGCCAGCTGCATGGCCGCAAACACCACCAGCGACATCAGCAGCAGCGTCGGAACGATCTGCAGCAGCCGACGCAGGCAGTAGCGCCCCATGCGGAGGTCACTCCGCTACAGTGATGGCGGAAAAGAAAATGTCCCCCTTGCCGTTCATGCTCCAGCCTTGCACTTTGTCGGTGGTGATTGCCAGCAGGGGCTGGGATTGCACCACGATGACGGGTGCCACTTCCGCCAGCGCGCGTTCCTGGATCCGTTGGTAGATGGCCTTGCGGGCTTCCAGATCGGGCGTGGCAGCCCCTTCCTCGATCCAGTCCAGCATCTCGGCATCCGGATAGCTGTCCGGATCCTTGAGATGGGGCTTGAAGATGATGTCGTACATGGAGTGGGGATCGCCGCCCACATTCATCCAGTTGGCAATGGTCTGATAGGTACGACCCACATAGTTGTCCAGCCAGGTGCTCAGGTCCTCGATTTCCACCGTAAGATTGACTCCGGCTGCGGCCAGACCGTTCTGCCAGATGGTAGCAATGTTTTCCATCACCGCCACGCCCGCAATCACCTTGACGGTGAGATCGAATCCTTCGGGATATCCGGCTTCCGCCAGCAACGCCTTGGCACCTGCCGGATCGTAGACAATTTCCTCGCCCTCGACATACGCCCATGAACTCCGGGGCAGGGATCCGGATTGGGGCATGCCGTGGCCAAAATACACGTTCTGCTGAATGGCCGCCTTGTCCAGAGACATAGCCAGCGCCTTGCGCACGCGGGCATCCTGCAGCGGTTCGTAGCGATTGATGGCCATTTCCAGGAGGAAGAGACTGTTGCTGGCACTGGGGGTCTGAATTACGAATTCGTCCCGTCCCTGGAAACGGTCAGCGTCAGCGGCCGGCACCTCATACACGGCATCCACACTGCCTGCCTCCAGATTGGTGAGGGCCACAGCGTAGTCCGGGAGAATTTTAATCTCAAGCCTGTTCAGCTGGGCCGGCATGGGACCGGTATAGTCCGGATTCCGTTCCAGTACGATGCGATCGTTGGGTTGCCATTCGACAAAACGGAAGGGGCCGGAACCCATGGGTTCCTTGCTGATCGTATCAATGGTCTCTTCCGGCACGATGGCGATCAACGCCACATCTTCCAGAAACGGGGCCCACGGGGCCTGCAGCGTGAATTGGACCGTGGCGCTGTCCAGCGCTTCCACGGATACCACGGGGTCCATCTTGCTGGCATAGATGGTCTCCTGCTCCGTAAGCCGGTGGAATGAATACACCACATCGTCGGCTGTCAGGTCTCTCCCGTTGTGGAACCTGGCTCCGGTACGCAGGTGAAACGTGTATGTCGTGCCGTCATCGGCAATATTCCAGTGGGTGGCCAGAGCCGGCACCGTGTTCATGTGGGCGTCCAGCATGGTCAGGTATTCAAAAATATTGTGGCCTACAAGCACGTTGTAGGCAATCAGCTGGTTCCAGTGGGGATCATAGTTGTCTATGTCCTGGGTGGAGGCAATGATCAAGGTGCCGCCCCCGGGGGCGGCCGCCTCGGGACGGCTGTCTCCCGCGCCGGGCGCGGGCACCGGTGCCGCACAGGCTCCCGCCAGCCACAGCAGCAACACCGAACACAACATCAAAGCAAGCCGTGCTTTCATAGCTCTTTTCCCTGTATGCAAAAGATATGCCGGCTGGGCAGTGGGACCGGCAACGCGCCGCGCCCAGACAGTCAAGTGTAATTCATGCTTCGGAGCAGACGTAAGAAAACCCGGAGGGGACTGTATCGCAGGCTTCAGGGTTACACGTTGCCTGCCTTGCCGTACCGCGAGCGGGAGGGTTGACAGCGTGTCAGGCCACAATATATATATATTGCGGCTTGCACGAACACATGATTTGGAGACGGGGCTCTGCGGTCTCCTGCTCCACTGGGTACGGTGCAGCAGGAGGCAGGGCTCACACTGGGGCATAGGGGACTCCGGCCGCTGCCTCACCGGCCGGAGTCAGGCTCTGCGTGTACCTGGAGGCGACCGGTACGGATTTGCGGGCAGCCTTCATTTTCCGTGGTACGGTATAAGATATAATTATATCTTATCGGGCCTGTGCGCGGACGGGATCCCACCCTTTACCTGGACAGAGATTTTTTTCATGTCTGGGGCTTGTACAGTCTGATTCCCGGTAGCGAAACGACAGGATCCGGTGGGGCTCGCCAATCCTCCCCATGCAACGATTGACGTATGCCTTGCTGGATACTGCCCCGCCCTGGGGCCGCGTCCGGCCTGGGCTCCCACAGGGGGGCTCACCAGCTGATGCGCATATCCATCCCACCGCACAGGTGGTATCCGTCCGCCTTACAGGACCACGCCCATACCACGCCCGATTGTTACCCGGAGGTTGTGAGAGCCGGTTACGGGGCCCCAAGGGAGCATCTTCTGTGGGCAACAGGCTCCTAGCCAGTGCGCAGAACCGTATACAAATGGTGGGCTTCCAGGTCCTGGATCACATGCCGGGCACCGTCGGGCCAGACGATTTCCAGCCGGTGCAACGCTGTGCCGGCCGGAAATCCGAAATGGACCACCGGCGGCAACCCCGACAGGTATCCACTGGAGACTTCCAGCAAACGTTGTTGGGTCCCCGCATCGGTCTGCAACACCAGGCGGGCTCCAATGCCGTGCGTGTTGTGCGCCCGATCATCGCGCAGACGAACCTGGATCGACGCGCCCTGACACAGCCGGTTCTCCAGCAACATGGCCGGAGCCAGCAAATTGTTGATCACGATATCCAGGTCGCCGTCAAAATCCAGGTCGCCGACAGTCATGCCGCGCCCGCCCATCTGCAGCCCCAGATTCCATTCCGGCACCGGAATGAAATGCTCGCCCTGATGGTTACGAAACGCCCAATTGGTTTCCACCAGTTCATTGTCCGGCAAGTGACTGAACAGGTCCAGCGCGTTCATGCCGTTGACCACATACAGATCCAGAAACCCGTCCTGATCGAAATCGGCCAGCTGCGTGGACCAGGTCCAGCCGGTGGCCGCCACGCCGGTGAGCGGGGCCAGGTTGCGAAAGACGCCGTCCGCATCCTGGATCTGCAAGACGTTCTCCGTAATCTGCCGGTCCGCGGGATCTTCCAGCACTTTGGCCATCACCGGTTGCCAGGCAGCCAGAATGTCCGGATCGTCCGCGCGCGGTTTCATGTCCGCGGCAAACAGGTCCAGTCGGCCGTCATTGTTGACATCCCCCACGCTGAAACTCATGGTGTTCTGGGTGGTGTGGACAAACGGTGTGTCAGTGCTCCAGCCACCCTCGCGCCAGATCCACGTGCCATCGGGCAGCAAGAAGTCGTTGCCTGCGATCAAGTACATCCCCGCCGTACCCGGTACCACCGCCAGAGCCAGGGCCTGGGAACGCAGGGCCAGCAAATGGCTGTGAAAGCGGTCAGGACGCTGTTCGTGCCAATAGACCCCCGAGGCAGTCTGACCTTCAAAGGCTTCCCCCAGCAGGGTCCGCAGTTCCAGATCGTAGGAGCCGGTCAACAGATCCAGATCACCGTCCCGATCGACATCGACCCAGGCCATGCTGTACGCGGTTTTCGCGATGCCGGGGAGCGTCGTGATCGAAAACTGCGATGCAGACTCGTCCATGACATCCGCCGGGTGCAGATAGGCCACGGGCGGCTCCAGACGCCGGGTAAAGACGATATCCAGATGCCCGTCCCCATCCACGTCCACCAGGGCGACAGCCCGTGAGTCCCGATGGGACAGCGCGGCAGATTTGAAGCGCAATTCGCCCAGATTCCAAAGAACGGCATTGGGTTCCGACAGGTTCGCCAGTGCAATTTCCGGCAACAGGTCTCCGTTCAAATCTCCCAGCGCCACGCCCGCACCATTGCTGTCAAACATGCGGACCCCCTGGGCCCCGGGCACCAGACTCACGTTGTCCAGGGCATGAGACACAAACGATCCAGCGCAATCGGCGGCAGAAGTCCGGAAGGGAATGCGCGTTGTGATACCCCCGGTTTGTACGTCGTGCACGACCTCGCGGCTCGACACCGAGACAGGGAGATCTGCCAGTTGCGTACAGGCAGAAAGCGCGCACAGGACACACGCGGCCCACAGCATGCCGCCCAGCCCAGCCCCGGTGCGGCACAGTGCAGGGATACGGGATATGACAGGCATATGGCTACTCCTGAAACACCCAGCGCCGTCGGATCGTCCAGTTGAACGCCGTAACCATGAACGTCAGCAGAAACAGGATCCACGCGACCGCGGAAGCATAGCCCATCTTGAAGAACCGAAAGCCCTGCTGATACAGGAACATGGAGATGCTGATGGTGGTGTCCCGCGGTCCGCCCTGGGTCATGATGTACATCTGTTCAAACACGGCCAGGCTGGAGGAGATGGAAATAATCAGCACAAAGAACAGGGCGGGCGACAGCAGGGGGATCGTCACGCGCAGGAACAGTTGGCGGCTGTTGGCCCCGTCAATGGTCGCCGCTTCGTTCAGTTCCCGCGGAATGCCCTGCAACCCCGCCAACAGGATAATGGCATAGTACCCCACCCAGCGCCACACGGACATCACCACGAGCGCGGTCATGGCCCAGCGCACATCGCCCAGCCAGGCCTGGGCCGGCAGGTGCAGTAGCTGCAGGACCCAGTTCAGGACCCCGAAGCGGAAATGGTAGATCCAGGACCAGACGAACGCCACGGAGATGAAGTCGGTCACGATCGGCAGGAAACAGAGCAGCCGCACCGCCGGCACGATCCCCACTTTCTGGTTGAACAGCAGGGCAAACAGCAACGCAGCCCCAATCACCAGCGGGGTGAATTCCAGCGTATAGACGAGTGTGTTGCGCAGAGCCGTGAGAAACACCTGGTCTGCCAGCAGCTCCAGATAGTTGTCGGCGCCCACCCAGCGCGCCGGGCTGATCCCCGACCAGTTGGTGAAGCCCATGATCAGGGAGAACACACCCGGCCCGAGGGTCAAGAGCAGAAATCCGATCAGGTTGGGCGCCAGAAAGAGCAAGGCGACCAGGGCTTCCCGGTGCCGGAGCACGCGGAAAAACCGCGGTCTGCGGGACACGGGCGCAGGCAAACGGGAGGCTTGGACCGACATGTCACCCTTTCAGGCCCGACATCGCGACGCCTTCAATGTAAAACCGCTGCAGAAACAGAAAGACCACGATCACGGGCACAATTGCCATCACCGACCCGGCCATCAGCTGCGGCACGTCGGTGTGCCCCTGTTCCTGCTGGATCGCCGCCAGACCGATCGGGACGGTCCGCAGTTCCCGCGTGCGGATGATGATCAGGGGCCACAGGAAATTCCGCCAGGTCCCGATGAAGATAAAGATGGCCGCGGTCGCCAAGGCCGGCTGGGACAGGGGCATGACAATCTGGGCATACCGCCGAACATAGCCCGCCCCGTCCATTTTGGCCGCGTCTTCCAGCTCGAAGGGAATGGTCAGGAAGAACTGGCGAAGCAGAAAGGTGGTAAAGACGCTGAACAGGCCCGGCACAATCAGACCGGCCAGACTGTCCACCAGCTGGACGCGGCTGACCAATACAAAGGTGGGCACAATGGTGACTTCGGCCGGGATCAGCATCGTGGCCAAATACAGCAGAAACAGTTTGTCCCGGCCCGGGAAATGCAACCGGGCAAACGCATAGGCGCCCAGACTGGCCGTCACCAGTTGTGCCGCCATCACGGTGACCGCCACAAAGGCGCTGTTCAGAATGTAGCGGCCGAAGGGCTGGACAGTAAAGACGCCGCGATAGCCGTCCAGTTCCAGGTACGTAGGCAGCCAGATGGGCGGGAAAACGGCGGCATCCGCTTCCTTAAGCAAGGAAGTGCGCAGCATCCAGAAGAACGGAAATGCCATCCAGAGGCCAAAAACGACCAGCAAAAAGGTCGCCAGACTCTTGCGTCCATGGCCCGGGAGCCATCTCTGCCAGCCTGTCTGTCTTTGCAGGTGCATGTCTGTTCAACATGGCCACCGGGGCCATGCCGAAAAATGCAATGTACAGACAGGGCAGCCCGGCCCGAGTGGGCTGCCCTGCCGGTTCAATTCCGTCGCGAATCCGTCACGCGTCACACATCAATGGTCACGCTCTGCCATTTCTCGGCCAGAGCCTCGTTGGTCTCGTTCTGGATCTGGGTCAGGGCCGCCTCTATGTCCCCTTCCCCCGTTTCGTAGATGGCGCCGTAGTGGCGAGCCCAGGAATCGTTGAACTGGGGACTGGCCAAGGTGGCCCGATCGTTGAACGCCCATTGGAGCTGCTCCACGAACGCGCCGGGATGTGCCGCCTTGCCGCCCGCCTCCAGATAGGCCGGTGTGGCACTCCAGCGGGCCGGAATGCCTCGGCCAGGCCGACCGACCATGTCGGCCAGGGTTTCGCTGCTGGTGTAGCTGGCCAGAAATTCCCAGGCCGCATCCGGATTGGCGGTGTCGTTGCTGCAACAGAAGCCGGAACCCCCCGTCACCGTGCTCTGCACGGCGTCGATCGGCAGGAATCCGATGTCGAAGTCGAACTCCACTTCCGCATTCTTGGACTGCAAGTCCCATTGGCCCTGCATTTCCATCGCTACCAGACCGGCGGTGAAATAGTCTATGCCGCCGCTCCCGGCCATTTCCGCGGCCGTGGGCGCGACCTGGTGCCTGTAGATCAGATCCACCATCCACTGCAGCGCCGCGGCCGATTCGGGGGAGGCGATCAGACATTCCCGGCCATCATCATCATAATTGCGGCCGCCGGCCGAATAGATGAACGCGGAGTGCAGATACTGGCTGCTGTTAATCAGGGTCCCCCACTGCGCGCCGTCGGGTTTGGTCAGGGCCGTCGCTGCCTCCACGAATTCGCCCAGGGACCACTGGGTCTGCCCCTCGGTCGGGGGATAATCCAGACCGGCTTCGTCAAACATGGACTTGTTGTAATAGATGCCCCAGGTGGACTGGTCGTAGGGGAAGCCCCACCACCGGCCCCAGAAATTGAAGCCGCGGGAGACGCCGGCGGCAAAATCGTCCACATTGATGTCCGGTGTGGCATCGATGTAGGGATTCAGGTTCAGGACCAGGCCGACCGAGGCCACCGGCGGCACATGTTCGTCGCTGGCCATGAACACATCCGGCAGATCACCGGCCGCGGCCCCGGCCAGAATGGTGCTGGTAGTATCCCCCCAGGAGGCAAATTCGAGCTTCAGGGAGACATCGGGCCGTTCCTCGCCGAACTTGTCCAGTCCAATCTGCCAGGTATGCATGTCGCTCTCGTTGAACCAGTTCTGGAAACGCAGCTCAATCATTTCCATGGCCGGCTCTGTGGCCGTGCTGTCCGCGGGCGCGGGCGTGACGCAGGCGGCAACGGTCGCCCCGGCCACGGACAGGGCCGAGAGTTGCAGAAATCTGCGGCGGCTCACAGTGGCAGGCAATACAGTTGACGATCTGTTCATGTCGGGTTTTCCTTGTTCAGGTGAACGGTTTCGATTCCCGAATCCCTCCGCTTGACAAATCCGCGGAACAGCCGGGACCGAGATATGCAGCGGGTTCGGCCGGGCCCGCAGATGCCCATCCCTTCCTGGAACCGTGCACGCTGCCTGTCGGCTACACCCAACTGATAATACCACTACGGGTTGCAACCCAAAACCGCTTTTCCTGCCAGAGCGGGTATGCAGAACCCATCCAATCCAATGGGCGAGTGCGCGGAAGATGCGGCAGCGTGCGATGCATCAGTGGAACAGACCGCCCAGGGGCAGTCAAGGCCAGTACAGCAGCTGTAGCAGCAAGTCAGACAGTATCTCCCGCCGCAACCTGCAATGTCTGGGCTCCCTATGCATGAGGTTGCAGGGCAGACGATCAAGGATCGCCTTGAACCGGCACTCGGGAAAGTCCCGCCCGAAAGAGTGGATCGCCTTGCATTGCAATGTCGAGTGATGCGGCGCTTCCAGGATTTTGGGCCGGACAGTCCCGGGACCCCTCTGGCTCAGGGTCTCCCGGACAGCAGACGCGGCATTGCTGGCCTTTGTGCCCGGCTTGGCAATGCGCTATAGGCAACTCCCGATCTCTTCTCCGGCCTCAGAAACTGCGGACCGATACGCGGAAACGCGGGCAACACATCCTGGGCTTCGGCAACCCGGACAGCATCAAGCCGGGCCCAGTGATGTTGTCGGCTCATGTTCCCCATCCGCAAATGCAACCAATGCTGTCCTGCCCCTGCAAAACCCACAGCAGGCCAGGCACTGCGAGTGCATCGCCGGTATAATGGGCTGGCGGCAGGGCCCGAGCCCCGGAGGAGAAAGCCGTATGATTCCCCAACTGCCCTTCGGGCCGTCCAGTTTTTTCGACATTCAAGTGGCGCCCGATGTCCTGTACGTGGACAAGACGCGTCTTCTGGCCCCGTGGTTCGGGCAACGCCACAGTCCGCACCTGTTTCTGGCACGACCGCGGCGTTTTGGCAAATCCCTGCTACTCTCCACGGTGGAGGCCCTGTTCCAGGGCCGGCGCGACCTGTTTGCGGACACATGGATTGGCCAAGAGGATCGTTGGGACTGGGAGGGGCATACGCGCCCTGTGCTGCGTCTGAACCTGGGATTGCGCGGCGTACACACGCCCGAGGCACTGCGCAGCGAATTGTGCCTTGCAGTGCGGGCAGCCGCCCGGATCCTGGACCTGGTGCCAGATCCTGCGGAGCCTCCCCACTGGATGCTGCGGAACCTGGTCCACGCCATATCCCGGCGCGCTCGCCAACGGATTGTGGTACTGGTGGACGAGTACGATACGGCAGTCACGGAGAACCTGGACCGCTCCGCCGTGCTGCCGGACATGCTGGATGTCCTGCGCGCCTTCTACGGAGCCCTGAAGGACTGTGCCGATGCCAATCTGGTGGAATACACGCTGGTCACGGGCATCACGCGGCTGGCCCGCGCGGGCCTGTTCTCCGGAGCCAACCATCTCGCGGACCTGTCACACCGCCCCGACGTAAACGACCTGCTGGGTTTCACACACGCGGAACTGCATGAGCCGCGCGTGGCCGCCCTGGTGGCGCAGGGCGCCCGCAACCTGGGCTGCACCCCTGACGAACTGTATGTAGCCCTGGAACGACAGTACAATGGCTATCGTTTCGCCGAGGGGGCAGAGGCAGTGTTCAATCCCTACACCTTGGCCGGGTGTCTGGAGGAACTGGCCCATCCCGACACCGCCGCCCGTTGGGGCCTGGGCCGGTTGCCCAGCAGTTGGGCCGAAACGGGCACGCCCCAAGTATTGTTGCGAGGGCTACGGAATCGCCGCGAGCCCTTCCTGCCAAGCCTGGAAGGGCAGGATGCCCGTCCCTTGACACGGGTCGTATTTGACGCCGGCCGCCCACCCCTTGCTGTCCTCCTGTTTCAGGCTGGCTACCTGACGCTGGATGCTTCCGTGCCTCCGGCCCTGGTCTTTCCCAATTCTGAAGTACGAGAAGCCTTTGGGGAATCCCTGATGGAGTGGTGCGCGGAGACGGCGCCGGCGTGGCTGGAAAGCCAAACATTCCCCCGGACCCGGCTGGCGACACAGTTGCGGGATGCTCTACAGAAGCAGGACGCGAAGGTCTTGCGCCACGTGATCGCCGGTGGTCTGGAAGCCGTGCCCCGCATTCTGTATCAATTTGGCGATTCCCGCGTCCCTCCGCATGAACCCTTCTACCAAGCCTTGCTGCATATCCTGTGCCAATCCCTGGACCTGCCTGTGACAGCGGAACTGCCGACGGGGCTGGGGCGCGTGGACCTGGTGCTGGAGCTGCCGGGGCGCATCTGTCTGCTGGAACTGAAGGTGGACCGGTCGCCCGAGGCGGCCCTGCGGCAGGCGTTTGGCACCTTCTACGCCGCCACCTATGGGCGGCGCTCCCTCCCCGTGACGGTCTGGGGGATACAGTTCGACCGGGCCGCCCACACAGTGCGGGTCTGCCGGGCCTGGGACCTGGGTCGATATGATCTGGCCACGGCGCGCTGGGAACACGAGCCCTTCGACACCCCGCTGGCTGAGTTGCGCCGGATACCGGAAAAGGCACGCCGACAGTATGTGCGCACGGCGGCTCTGCGGACCACAGCGGAGGAGGATCCCCCCCTCCAATCCGCGCCGGTATAGGTCTGCCTCTCTTTTGTGGATGAGCCGCCCCCTGCGGGGAGCTGCAGGGTCGGTGGCAGCACCATGAACCGTGGCTACCGCGTGAGACCGGACACGACGCGGAACAGGCCCCGCGGCCACGAGTAGTTATACGGAGGCCGATACTCCGGGATAGGGCGCTGTCAGACTGCGGCCAGACCACAGGTCATCCCAAGTAGCAGACCCGCCGCGGTGGGCCGGTGACCGCGACCAGCCTCAAGGCTGTACCGCGACCGCCCAAAAGGAATAATGTGAACTTGAACCCGGTCACCCCCAAGGGACAAACACAAGTTGCAGTTAGGGGGCACACAGCAGCCTAATCACTCGGCCCACAGCGGTCGTTATATGAACCCAATTCATATTCTTTTCCTATGCGGAACTGTAGCAGACCCAGGAATATGACAGGCAGCCGGATTGCAACTCCTGCTTCTGGTTCCTGAAGTTCCAGGTACAGGGATTTCTCCAGGCCCTGTAGAACCCAGACCTGCAGTCCCTCTTTGGCTCTGTGCCGGGTATTGCGTCCTGTGCTTACAACAGCAGATGCGGGTACATCTCCGCGACCAGAGGTTTCACGTCCATCAGTGCAGCCTGGAAGAGATGCAGAGCTCTGTCTATGTCCACTTCGGGCATTACGGTGGAGACATTCAGGCTGGACGCGGGTGAGAGCACCAGCCCGTGGTTGAGGCAGGCCAGGAAGAAACTGTGTTTCAGCTCCGAAGAGGCCATCTGGGTATCCCGGTAGTCACATACGGGGTCCGCGCTGAAGTGATACCCCACCAGAGACCCCAGTCCGGCTGTCTGCAAGTGCAGGCCCTGCTCCATTGCCACCTCGTCGAGACCTGTGCGCAGCCTGTCCCCCAGGCGATTCAGGCGTGCTATAGCAGAGGCCGTCAGGTGCTGCATAGCCGCCAGACCCGCGGCCATCACCATGGGATTGCCATTGAAGGTGCCGCCATGCGGTACCGCCTTGGCCTCCGCGGGGTCAAAGAGAGCCATGATCTCCGCGCGGCCCCCCATGGCTCCCACCGGCAACCCGCCGCCAATAATCTTGGCCATGGTCGTCAGATCCGGCGAGACTCCATACAGCTGCTGGGCTCCCCCCGTGTCCAGGCGGAAAGTCTGGACCTCGTCAAGTATCAGCAGCACAGAACGATCCGCCGTGATCTTCCGCACTGTCTGCAGATATTCCGGGGTAGCGGTTACAAAGCCGTGGGACCCCAGCAAAGGCTCCACCACCACAGCCGCCACCTGACCCGCATGGGCATCCAGAAGATCCGTCAGGGCGGCACTGTCATTGTAGGGTGCAATGCGGACCTGATCCAGGACAGGGCCAGGCAGCCCCTGGCCTTGGGGTACGGTGCGGGGTGAGATGGCTGGACCCGCCGTTGCCACCTCCGGACCGACGCTGGCACAGACCAGATCATGGGTGCCGTGATATCCGCCTTCGATTTTGACAATCAGGTCCTTGCCAGTATAGGCCCGGGCCACCCGAATGGCCATGAGCGTGGCTTCCGTACCGGAATTGGTGAAGCGCACCTGCTCCAGCGAGTCCACGCGGGCACAAAGTAACTCTGCCAGCTCGATCTGTTCCACGCACAGAGCTCCCCAGGCCGTGCCGCGGGCCGCCTGCCGGGCCATGGTCTCCACAACCGGGGGGAAGGCATGGCCATGGATGAGGGATGTCGCATTGTTCATGCAGTCCAGGTAGCTGTGACCGTCCATGTCCTGCAGCGTCATGCCTTCTGCCTGGGCCATCACCAGGGGATAGGGCGCGTGGTAGATGGAAGTACGGGTATCTCCGCCGGGCAGGACCTGTCGGGCGCGCTGGAAATAGGCAGCGGATTGGGGAGTCCGTTGACGGTACTCCGCTTCTATGCGTTGGGTAACAGGATGCATGGGGGCTCAGTCTGGGCATTATATGAACAATGGTCTGGCCCGAGCAGCCAGAGACAGCAGGCACATTGTAGCCTGTGGTCAGCAACCGGGTGGTCTTTTTCGTCGCAGCGCCCCGTCTTGGGCATCTTGCTCCGGAAATGTCCTGGACCGGTCTGCAAGGCCAGGGGATGCAGGCCAATCGAGACGGGACAGACAGCGAGGAAACTGTTCGTCCGGTACGGGGGAAAGGTAGGACCGGAGGTCTCAAGCTCGGCAGCGAAAGCCGACCGGAAGAAGGAAAGATACTGTCGGACCCGTGCGGCTCGGTCCCCTGCGATGTCTTTGGCATCGTGTCATGCAGGAGCAGACAAGGATGGTCTGCCTGTGCGCGGCTGATACGAGATTGGCCAGACAGGTCCTTGGGCAACAAGAGCGCCATCTTCCCAGTACTGCGAGACCCACTCGCGAGCCCAAGGAGGGGCTCAACGCAACGACAGAAAGCCATGACCGCTGCCTCAGAAGGCCTAATGGGGATCGCGGAAACGGCCAATCATGGAGATCCTTAACGATCTGACATCGGAGTGTGACCCCCTTTCTGACCCATCGGGGCTGTGGCTTGACTGCCTATTGCCCCATGGCCAAAGCCGGCAGTTCAGCGCTCGGACCCTGCCTCAGCCCGTGCAGCCTTCTCGAACTTAGGCCAGCAGCTACGGATTTTGGTTGACTTTCCGCAATATATCCGAAATGCATAATCCAAAGATAAAGATACCCCTGGAGCATGTTGACACGGTGGATGGGAGGCTGCATCGTCCTGCGGCAGGCCACTGGCACAACTCAGTCAGAGGAATATCGAAAAGTCAGGCGGACACCTCAAACTCACCGCATTACCACGGTGCAGAGAAGCGCGCAAATCTTGGCAGTCTGATGGCTAAAAGCCCAACAAGAAAAAATGCACTGACCAGCCAGTACGGTAGAGCTGCTGGTTCTCCAGTGGCTCAGCAGCTCGCACTACGCTGCTGCCGCGAGGCGTCGGCGTGGGAGTCGGAGCGTCATACAGGAATACCGGTGAATAGATCAGCCGGGTGTGCTGGGACAGTTTCGGCACCTTTTCAAAGCACAGGAACCGTTCCCCTCCTTCGCGCAAATTCTTTACAAAAGCAGAAGACTGCAGGTTGCCTGGGCTTTCCATGCTGCGCAGGCCGTTAGGATGGGCACACCGAACTTGAGGATACGGCTCGGCGTCAGGACTGCCTTCAAGGAGTTTGAAATCCTCTTGCATCACATACTCTCTCGTGTTGCCGTCAAGGTTGACAATCTCGATTGCAATCACCAGACAACCCTCGCAGCTCTGGCCTCCGCGGCGTTCGATGTAGGATTGCATCTGCGCGTCATCCTGGTAGATGATGCGCTTAACCCTGATCTCCAGAAAATCTGGCGTCAAGAACCGTTCATTTCGGGGGATGGGCTCGGACCAGTCTCCCAGAACGGGAACAGGAGTATGGGTGGATATGGGGGAGATTGTCGTCGGGACCACAGTCGGAGGAACGGGAGTGGAGGTCACCGTAGGCGTAGGCGGGAGATTGGTCTCGACCGGCAATCCCAAGGGAATATCATCCACAAGCTCGGCAAAAATCCAAGCCCCGGTATCCAGCTTCAACCACAATCGGTCGCTGGTCTGGGCCACCGGTCGGACATTCGTGTTTTCTGTCAATTGGCCGATTAGCGCGTACGCTGTACCAGGACCCGCTCTGAGATTGGCTTGCACGACGTTGATACGCGCCCGGTTTGGAACCGGCGTCGGAGTAGGCACTGAGGTCGGCACTGCAGTCGGAGTAGGGTCCAGCGGCACCGGTGTGGGGGTGAAGGTCGGGATTACAGCTACTTCCTCTCCCAAGGGTGTGACAGTCGGCTCTGGAGTCGCCTCTTCCCGACTTCCTCCTCTGTTCCCACAGCCTCCCAGTACCACGATTGCAATCAAAAGCAGGAAACCTACTCCTGACTTGCCAGCCAACAGTCCCATCAAAGCCTCGTTTCACTGCCAACGCTTTTCTGTCAGGCGTCTCCATCCTGCCATCCCCAATCCCGGGACACAGCCAGTCGCAGGCGATTGTCAGACGGAAGCAACTCCAAACTTGAAGACCCATTCTACAACACGTCTCATCTGGATACAGGATACAGGTGTCAGCCCAGGCAATTTGGCCGCAGTCATGGTATGCAGATCCCAATTTGCCACGATACAGACCCGGAAGTCAAGGTTGCCTTACAGTGGGACCGAATCGGCCCCAACAGGAACTCAAACAGATCGTTCCACGCGCGCTTTGCCATTGAGGCCAGCGGCCGCGCCAAGAGCGATTGGATTGGGAAGCCCGACACACCGGCCAACGTGCCGGATAGACCGGTCTTTCCGGCGCAAACCCGCAGCAGGGATACCTGTTGCCATGGGCCAGTCGGAGTTTGTCGTACAAAGACAGCCGTTCACGGGTACCGGTACGGTAAGCGAAACTTATCGGGAAACAGAAAATAGAAATGTCTTGTATGCCGCCGCACTGCAGCGTCAATGGTCCCTGAGGCCAACTTGTCCCCATCACATAAAAAGGGGAGACCGTTGTGGTCTCCCCTTCAAATCTCACTCACGCCATCGTCTGGCGGTTGATGCTACATGGCCTCGGAGCCACCATCACCGTCAGGACAAGGACCACTCCCCCGCTGGGTCTTGGTCACGGCGATCCTGCCAAGTACAGGCTTCGTCCACAATTTCATGTTTCCGTCTCTCCTTTCCAATGCCCCAGTAAGTAGTGGCATTCCTAGTTGTAGAGGTTATTCAAATAAATGATCAGTGCAGTTTGGCGGTTCTCCTCTATGTCAGCATCATTGGCAAGAGACTCGTCTCCTGACTCCAGGACAGCCGACCCGTCGTCCGCGTAGCCTTCGTAATCCCAGTCCGAGTCATAGAAAGCATCAAAATCGTCTTCTTCCCCGGCCACGGTATCAGCGATGTCATCCAGCAAGCCATTGACCTCCCTGTTTGTCTGATTCCATTTCGTGTAGTCGTCAGGAATATCAAACTCGACCTGGGCCTTGTCACTCAATGCATAGAATTTGCCATCGTCGATATAGCCAGCGTCCACAGCAAAAGTGTAGGTGCCGTCATTCAGATTGAATTCAGCAGTGTAGACAGGGTCGCTGGAAATCTCAACTGTCTCAATATATTCGGTGTTCCCATTGTCATCGATCACCGTCACCCGGTAATGGGTCAGGCCCACGCCATCATCGTCCGCACAGTCATCTTCCAGATCGCCATCTTTGTTGGTGCAGAGAATATCCGCGCCTTCCGTATCGCCATCGTCCGCCGGCGCTACCTTCCATTTGTGATCAAAGGGACCAAAAGTCTCTGGATTGAGCCAGCGCAGTGTATGCAACTCCTGATCATGCTTGTACACAATATAATGCACGCCCTGGTCTGAGGGTGAAGCATCTGTCTCTAGCATCAGATCCAACGCAACACCGCCACCCAGGAAGGGAGGACTCAGGAACGTCGTGCCGCTAAACCGGTCCTGGTCAGGCTGCTCCGGGCTGGTCTGGACCGAATAATAATTGGCCACCACCGTAATCCCGTAGTTTGTGCCGGGTTCCAGATCAAGGACCGCCGTCACGGTAGAACCTACATTGCCGGGCCGGCTAACTTCGGTCACAACTTCCTCAATGCCCAATTCCTCGGAAACACCAGGTTCATCACTCGGTGTAGCAATCACATCATAGTGCGTAATCTTGTATGCCGTATTGATGTCCCTGAACTCAACCTCCAACTGACCGGTCGGATAGGTACCGGCAGCACCGTCACCATAGGACAGCAACTCGCTGGCATCCCAAGAGAAAGTGGATTCGAGCGGCGTTACCGACAGAATCTCAACCTCATCCAACATCTGATCATCATGACAAATCTCGTCTGCAGCCGCAGCAGGCACGGTCAGAGCGACAATCAGCAGCACCGAAATCATCGCCAATGCCCCAAGGCGGAACAAACTCCTAACTCCCTTCATACCAAACAGCCTCCGTCTAGTCTTCAACGTCAGACACCTAATCATATTTGCGAGCGTCAGCTTGTAGGATCTGTTGCACCCACTCACAGAAATCTTAGCACAATGCAGGGCCTGTTTCTACCCGCCTGACTCTCGATAACGTGCACGAAGAACGGCATTTTTCGCTGCGGTCCAGTCCCCATGCAGGCTTCTTGCCTCTGGGTGCACTCGCGGAATTCAGGACCGCGTCATTTTCGATATTAATTCTGTGTGGCTCCATACCAGAGGTAACTGCAAATTGCCATTGTCTGCCTTGAGGCAGGCAACCCGTCTGTTCGGTTGCCATCTGTCTATTCCGTATGTCCGTCCCAAAACCACATTTCACTGTCCTTGAGGGCCATGCCGACCAGACCCTGCGCGGGCAGATTGTGCAAGTGTGTGGAAAATACCAAGGAGGGTGTGACAGGTCCTACCAGGCTCAACCCAAATTGCATTTCATCGTGAATTCGAACGATTTCGCGGGTCGTCTCCATCCTTTCCGGACTGCCGACCCGCCCCTGGATACGGTCGTCGTGCAGTGCAAAGAGCCTTTGCACCAAAGTGGGGGGTGCCTCTCCCTTTTCTGTCCCTGTGTCGTGCCATAGGCGCCACAGACTGCCCCAGACATCGCTGGGCAGATAGTCGCTGTCAGTTTGCAGTTCGGTTTCCCACAAAGGGAACCCCAAGGTACCCAACGAGCCCCGGAGCTGGTTGGCGCGCCCCTTGGCTTGCAGTACCAGAGGGTCAATCCCCTGCACTTCGGCTTTCAGCCCAATTTTCTGCAGATCGCTTTCCAGTTTTTCGGCAATCCGGCGGAAATCTGGCAGATTTCGATCATATGCAATGGGCAAGGAGAATGCGGATCCGTCAACGGTCCGTCGCCAGCCATTTTCATCCACCTGATCCAGACCCAGTGCGTCGAGCAGAGTCTGCGCTGCACCCGGATCATATCCATGCGCAGGAGAGACAAAGTGATGCATGCGCCCCGGGGCCAGCAGTTCGGCCAGCGAAGCCTGATCCACCCCCAGCAGTAGTGCCTGCCGGAACTCCGGTCGAGACACAAGACTGCGCCAAGTCTCGTCCGCATACGTCCGGTTCAGAAACAGCGTGACTGCGGACGCATGACCCTGCAGCAAACTGACCTGCAAGTCCTGATCCTCTTCCGGACCCAACCCTACCCCGGCAGCGGGATTGTATCCCAGCAGATACAGATCGTGCCATGCTCCCTGACGCACTGCGGGATTCTGGATTACTGGTCCCGTTTGTACATTGACTCTGTCGATGTAAGGGAGTTGCCGACCCACTCCATCCACCTTGTGGTAATAGGGATTGCGTTGCAGGAACAGGGCGGAATCCGGGCCAACTTGTGGTGTCCAGGGCCAGAGCACGGGAAAGCCCAGGCATTTGGCCGCCCTGACCTCATGAGGATGACAGTCTGCGGACCCAAACAACTCCCATTCGTAGCGGATTCCCCGCTCCTGCAGCAGTTTCCGGGTGCGTTCGGGAGAGATGTAATCCGGATGAAACTCCTTCAGGTAGTGGGCGGGTTTCATGAGATCCGCGTAACTGAACCAGCCTGTGCCGCCCAGCACACTCAGAAAGCTCCCATACGGTTCACTGAACGACAGGTAAAAGACATAGTCGTCCTGGACTTGCAAGGCAACGGGGACGCCCAAGGCCTCTCCTGCCGTGCGCAGGTGCTGGGGCACGCCCATGAAATTCAGCAGGTCGTTCTGCCAGATCTCCGTATGGGCAAAGGCCACGTCTGCCGTAGTGACCGGCACACCATCGGACCATTTCAATCCCTGTCGCAGAGTCAGACGGAAGTACGTGTTGCCCGGATGGACCTGGAAATCTTCCACCAGATTCCCGTAAAGCCCGTGCATTCTTGATCCCGGGGCACCCAGAAAGTTTTCCGACAGCATGAACGGCAAGGCATCAAACTCCGAGCCGACAGGCTGCATGACCCACAGTTGGCCGCCGTGGATTCCCAGTTCCCAACGCGGTGAGTCTGCAGCCTCGGCAGCCATACCTTTTTCCATGACCAGGGGATGCAAGGGCAACCTTTCTGCTACAGGCGGGAGGCGGACTTCCGCGTCCAGGGCAGGAGACTGCACATAGCGCTCGAAACGGCCCGATGCATGATTGGCAGTATGGCTTGCTGCACGCTCGCTGGCTACCCTGTATACAGGAGCGACAGCATGAGCCCGTTCCGTTGCGGTCCCGGCAGACCCGGTCAGGTGCAGGCCGACCGCCAGTGTCCAAACTGTGATATACAACCTGAACCTGCTTCTCGGGTGGGCAACGAACTTCTTCATGGCACTGAGGCAGCCAATACGCACAGGCCTAAAGGTACATGGAACGGGACCCGGAAAGCAACATGCCTGACACACCCTATGGAGTACCGAAGTTTCTGATCCCGGCTCGCCTGTGGGTAGGGCCAGGATCGTTATGGGACATTCAAGCAGAAGAGACCCGAAGCTGTAACCTGGAGTACGGGGCTTTCTGCACACGCAAGGGAGGTCGGGGGTCCCAAAACCTGCGTAGTCTGCAGCACCATGATTCCGGGGCCGGATCCTTAAGGACAGGCAGCGGTCCCTTCAACGGCAGAAGGCATGACTCGGCAAGAGAGGGCCTTTTGCTCCGTGATCTACACTGAGATCGTAATAGGATCCTGAACTCGATCCTTGTGATCGTTCGGCCGGTTGGCCTGGGCTTTCTGCAATTGGTCCGGAGCGATCAGGTCTGCCTGCCGATAGATGGCCATATGCAACGCAGTTCGCTCAGTGCCTTCGATCACGACTTCCGTGAAGCTCGGCACGGCCGCAATATCAATGTTGTCCTCTTTCAGATAGCTGCGGGTGATGGCCAGCGCCTTGATGGACTGGTTCACCGCACTGGCCCCAATAGCCTTCATTTCCGCATAACCCTCTTCGCGCATGATGCCTGCCACGGCTCCCGCCACGGCCGTGGAACGGGACTTTGCGGATACTCGAATCACATTCGCCATGTTTGCTGCCTCGATGTAGTAGTGTGATGCAGTGAAGCGCAGGGCCTTGTCCTGCAGTCCGCCCAAGACACAAAGCACACGCCTTGGGCCGCAGCCTGTTATACAGGACGTATGACCGGCTGTTTTGTTGTAGGGCTTGGGGGCCAGCCTCCCCAAGTCGGCTTGGCGGGGCCTACGTGGCTATCGCCTCGGAACGGGACTCGCGAATTACCGTCACCTTGATCTGACCCGGGTACTGCAACGTGTCATGGATCTGATCAGCAATGGCTTCACCCAGATCGATGCAGCCCCGGTCATCAATCTCTTCCGGTTTGACCAGTACCCGCAGCTCGCGGCCGGCCTGCAACGCGTAGGCCTGACTCACTTCCTCGTACTCCGTTGCCACATCCTCCAATTCCTGGATACGCTGGTAATAATTTTCCACCGAGATGCGCCGGGCTCCCGGCCGGGCCCCGCTCACGGCATCGGCCGTGGCGACAATCACCGCCTCCATGCTGGCCATCTCCACTTCGTGGTGATGCGCCTCGATGCAGTTGGCGATCTTTTCGTTGATGCCGTATTTGCGGGCAATGCTGGCGCCCACAATGGCATGCGGCCCTTCCACTTCATGGGTGACCGCCTTGCCAATGTCATGCAGCAGACCGCCTATGCGGGCCGACTGTACATCTCCGTGCAGTTCCTCGGCGATCATGGCAGCCACATGGGCCGTTTCGATGGCATGGTACAGCTGGTTCTGGCCGTAACTGGTGCGGAACTTCAGGCGGCCCAGCAGCTTTTGCAGTTCCCGATGCAGACCGGGAATGCCCGTTTCGATCAAAGCCTGCTGCCCGGCGTCCATAATGGTTTCCTCCACGGCGGCCGTGGCCTTGACGACCTCCTTCTCAATGCGCGCGGGATGGATGCGCCCATCCCGTACCAGCACGGAGAGCGCCATGCGGGCAATCTCCCGGCGCACCGGGTCAAAGCAGGAAATGACAATGGACTCGGGGGTGTCGTCCACCACGATGTCTACCCCCAGAGCCTGCTCGATGGAGCGGATGTTGCGGCCCTGGCGGCCAATGATGCGGCCCTTCATCTCGTCGCTGGGCAGCGCCACCGTGGATACCACCTGCTCTGCCACATGATCGCCGGCCACCCTTTCCAGGGACAGGGCGATGATCTCCCGGGCCCTCTGATCGGCAATCTGCTGCGTTTGGGCTTCAATATCGCGGACCACTCTCGCCACGTCTTGTCGAGCTCCCTGTTCCACTTCGGCCAGCAGGTTGGCGCGGGCTTCTGCCTGTGTCAGGTGCCCAATGCGTTCCAGTGCCTGCACCTGCTGCTCATGGGCGGATTCCAGCACTTCTTCCTTCCGGGCCAGCTCGGCCCGGTCTGCGGCCAAGGCCTGTTCCCGTTTGCCCAAATCGTCCTCCGCTCGCTGCAGATGTTTTTTGCGATCCTGCAGACTTTGATCCTGACTATGGTATTCCCGCTTCCACTCGGCCCGTTCGGCTTTCCACTCCCGCTCCAGCTCCAGTTGCTCTACGCGCATCTGCTTCTGGAAGGCAGAGCGTTCCCGCTCCATCTCGGCTTCCTGGCGCGCCTTTTCCGTTTCCCAGGTTTCCTGCTCAAGTTTGATGTTGGCCCTGACGGCCTCTTCACCGATGTCCCGCACCTCGCGACCGCGACGATAGAAAACCGTGGCTCCCACGCCTCCACCAATGAGAAGGCCCAGAGCCAGCCCCAATACAACAAGGAGAATAACGCTGCTGCTGTCCATGAAACATACCTGCTGTCTGCACCGGGTCCGGTCAAGGGGACACGATCAGCCTCGCCCCAGAATGTACAACGCCGCGCCAAGTGCCGGCATCCATCTACATCACAGATGCATCGGGAACAAGAAAAGAAAAAAAACCAGGTTGCATTTATCCTGTCCCTGGCTCAGGCCAGGGACAGGAATCCTAAAAGTCTGGCAGAAAAAGACCTACGCCGCGGCGTCTGCCTCTTCCTCTGCTGGCCTTGCGAGTCCAGCCTGCTCCATGATGGTGTTCCGCAAACACTGCACCAGTTCCGGTTGACCCTCCAGGGCCCTGACCGCAGAAGCGCGGCCCTGCCCCAGCAGTTCCCCGGCATGGCGATAGTATGAACCCCGTCGCTCCACAAGGTCGTACTCTTCCGCCAGGTCCAGAATATCGCTTACGGCATCAATGCCCTTATTGTACATAATGTCGAACTCGGCCTGCCGGAAGGGAGGCGCCACCTTGTTCTTGCGGACGGAGACCCGGGTGTGGTTGCCCACCACCACGTTGCCTTCCTTCAGCGCCTGCAACCGCCGCGTCTCCAGACGCATGCTGGCATAGAACTTGAGCGCCATGCCCCCGGAGGTGGTGTCCGGATTGCCAAACATGACCCCGATCTTCTGTCTGATCTGGTTGGTGAAGATCAGGGTGGTACCACTGGCACTCACGGGACCCGTAATCTTGCGCAAGGCCTGGCTCATCAGGCGGGCCTGCAGACCCACATGCGAGTCGCCCATTTCGCCTTCGATTTCAGATCGGGGCACCAGGGCGGCCACGCTGTCCACTACCACCACCTTCATGGTCCCGGAGCTGATCAGGGTTTCGGCCACTTCCAGGGCCTGTTCCCCCGTGTCCGGCTGCGATATGTAGAGGTTGTCCACGTCCACGCCAATGCGCTTGGCATATTCGGGATCCACGGCATGTTCCACATCTACGAACCCACAGATATGTCCCAGCTTCTGGGCTTCGGCAATGATATGCAGGCAGAGCGTGGTCTTGCCCGAACTCTCCATGCCGTAGATTTCCACAATGCGTCCTGTGGGTACCCCTCCGATGCCCAAGGCAATGTCCAGTGACAGGCTGCCCGTGGGGATGGCTTCCACATCCAGGGTTTCGGCATCGCCCAGACGCATGACGATGCCGGCGCCGAATCTGCGTTCCAGGCCCTTCAGGGTGGAGTCAAGGATGGCATCAGCGTTCTTGGTGATTTTTTTGTTCATGCAGTGGTTTCCTCGGTGGTTTCCGCGTAGATGTCGAAAGCACTCATTGGTGCGGCCATTCAGTGTATACAGAATGGGCTCGGGCTCAACAACTGTTTATGCAAAACGATTGCCGATCGTGATGGCTATTGTAGCCCCTGGACCAAGACCGACGCGGATCAAGAGACTGCGGCATCCAGAGGCCGGGACGACGATGTGGACAGGACTCTCAAGGCACCGGGAGGGCATTTGGCCCCATGCCCGATCAAGGAAAGTCTACTCCTGTAAAGTTGGGAACAGGGATGGCACCGCCTCCGGTATTGCCTCAAGCGCCACACAAGAAAACACCCCTCCAGGCGGAGGGGTGTTTAACTGCAACATTCCCATGTTGGCTAGAAAGAGCTCTACATGGCTTCCGAGCCCCCGTCCCCATCGGGACAAGGCCCACTGCCCCGGGCAGTGGTAGAAACTTCAAGCCTCCCTACAACAGGTACAGTCCACGTCACAATCTTGCTCCTTTGGTATAGGGATAGTAAATCCTAACCAAACCCACTAGTCATCAATGGAAAATCCGTATTGCCGCAAAATGACGCCCTGATTCGCAGCAGAGTCCCAGTACCGTTGTGGATCTGTATCCGCCCCACTAGCACCGCTAAACGCCGCACCTTCCACATTGTCCCGTTCCTGAACACTCAAAGTGATGGATGCCTGCGGGCTTATACGCGTGCCTTCATCATCTTCGGCCCATGCTTTTATGGTGTAGCTGCCGTCGTCCTCAAACACATCGTGCGGGAAATCGAAGTATTCCACTGGAGGTTCGACAAACAAAATAAGTACGTTCGTATCTATTGGATCCAGTTTCGGGGGACCTTGGGGAAAGATGTTCCCATATGACAAGCCTGCAGCTGTACTGTCATCGGCCATAATTTTTACATAGTAGGGAGACAGAGGACCGTCGTCCACTTGATTGGACAACCGAATGTTCACAAATGGGTCAGTGTCTACATCAAAGTCGCCCGCCAACAACCGACGTGTGCTGGCAAAGAGGGTAGTGGTAGCCCCAAACCAAAGCGTGTTGTTGCCATAGGTGCGTCCGGCTGCCACAGTCTCCGCCTGGTATCCCAGGAGATCACCATTCGAATCCTCAATGGTGATCCGGTAATTTTCAAAATCGGCATCGTCGGGTACAAGCTCCCCGTTTCCGTGGACCAAACCGACCCGGAACTTCGCATTTACAGGACTCGTTTTGATGTCTTGGGTGCCTTTGTCAATAACATACCAATTATCGAACAAGTCGTTGAAGCCCAAATAGTAGAAACTACCCTTGGTTTCTAGGTTGTCGGGGTCATCTGTCTGGTCAATTGACTTTAACGCCACTGGGGTGTCTTCCCCGGTTGAGACCAGGACATCGCTCTTGAAACTGGGGGCCGGCATGCCGGAGACAAACTCGGTTACTGCAATGTCGCTGATGACATAGTCGCCCAATGTCATGGCTACCGAAACATCCAGCTCTTTGGTGAAGTCGATCGCGTCAAAGACCTTGCTCGTATCGCCCAACGCCACATTGGCATCAACGGTATCATCACCGTCATCCACAATTATGGTAAGACGTGCCTTGTAGCCGTTGAGACCAAGACTGGACAATGTCGCCGCATCCAGCGTATCCCAAGAGACCCGGATCTCGTCATCTTCCTCCGTCCGATCAATGGTCAGACCGTCTACTGCGTCCAACCTGGTTCTCGCCGGACAGTCATCATAGTCATCGTCAAACGCATCTCTGGCCAGGGACAAGCTCCCCAATACGCCAAAAATGAGAACCACGACCAAGGCCATAAGACCCAGCCGCAGCGAAAAACGTTTTCCCTGCATATAATCCTTCCTCATTTTCCACCAGCCATGATCATCTCAAAGATTACGGCAAGAGCAACAGTATCCTACAGAGCACATTGTAGCAGAAAACCAGGCCATGTTCATTGACGACAAAGCAGCTATAAGGGTCCTCGGGGAACATGGTTGAATTGCCAGGGAGTCCCAACTCCTGGTCGCAACGGTCGATACCGGACTCCCATGCCGCCTGCAACCGGCATGGCGACACGGGAGTATTGTGCAGCCCGCGTTTGCCAGACAGGCAGAACGAGAGGGAGAGAGTGCGCCCGTACAGTCGTCACTTCAGCGGATGAGGGAGAAGCGTTGCAGTCTCTCTCTGAGGACGGGCTGCAGGGGGCCGGAGCTGCGGTCAACAACAGGCCAGGACCACGCCTCTGTGGAGTGCGGTCAAGCTGCCCATCGTCAATTTCACTATATTGATTGTCTTGCCGTTTCCTGTCCAATACCCAGTGGCAATTCTGACCTGCCAGCCCTGGAATTCGGATCGGGATGCAGTGTGGGGCAAATGGGAGGTGACAGCCATCGGAGCAGGCCCTGCAGATTCCGAACTCTATGGTGTGCCCTTGTCCACAGGGCACTGCAGAGACAACCTGACAAAGTCTTGCATACTGCCAGGTTTCGTAAGGGGACAGCGTACATTGCTCTCCGTTCTGTGTCTTGATCCTGCATGGAGCCTGTGGCAGGGGCGTGTACGTACCGGGCCGGTATGCCTGTCGTGGTCCAGGGGCTACGATGGAGGCAGTGACACCGACTGCCGCTGGGGCCACGCTCCAGAGTACCGTCACGGGGATTGTGCGCGGCCCTTGCCTCGTGGACTGAACTCTATCCTGTGCTCTGTGGTGGCAGATGGCCCAGAACCTTCCATATATGTATGTATTAGGTGTGCCTGCCGTATCGCCGTGTTGCAGGCAGCACCTGCACCGACATCAAGCCCCATATTTTCTTCGGCATGACTCCGGGCAAGTACAGGCTCTGCGGAACATGAGGCAATTTCAGGCTCGGGACAGGGTTGCGTCGCAACTCACGCGGGGGTGGGGATACTCAGGACTTTGGGGTGCCTGTCAAGCGCAAATGCCGGTTCCTTGTTGCTGTGTGAGGCTCGCGGAGTCTTCCGTCGCGAGCCTTGCTGCAGGTCCCCAAAAGAGTTCTGGGTTTGCGCGCACCAGCCGTTTTCGAGATGGGCCGGATCCCGGATCGAAAATTCCCTGGGGACATGCTGTCCTTCTGCGGGTCCGCAGCTTCAAAATTCCTGCACATCGGCAAGGCCGGGCCCCGCACAGGATGAAATACTATGGTGTCCGGCTGCGTTGCCGCCCCTCGCATCGGTGTCCCCGGAGCTGCCGATCACCATGTGACAACCCATGGGCACTTTCCTGGGTCCAGACAGTCCAGTAGACAGTCTTGCCGTCCAGTTTCCACTCCCGGAGGGCCGCTGCAATTTGCACGCGATCGAGTACGCGCCATCCTGCCAACTCCCGGTTGCTCATGTTCACACGAATTTGCCCCGCAGGGAATCGCCCGGGTGGGGAAAGAGCACACTGCCCATGTCAGCATCCTTTCCCGCATATCCAGCCTGGACTCTCCTCAGCCCGCCCTTGCCGGTCGCACACTGTATATACATTACAGCGCATTGTGGTGTCGGTCGGGACATGCCTTCCAGCCGACTGCGTCCAGACCAAGGCTTTGATCAGGGGGAACGGGTGGACCAATCGGGTGAAAGCTCGCTTGCCGTCTGCTGCGCAGCGCACAGCTACCCGGAATGACCGGATGGGCAAACATCCGGCCCCGTCGGATGCCAAACGGCAGACGATGCAAGAGGCCATCCACTTCCTTTCCTTGCGCCCCGCCATCGCAACCCGTCGCATCTTCCACATTGGAGAATGTGACGGCCCCGGCCTCTTCGCACAGTGCCCTGCATCTCCCAATCTCGACTGCCGTGTTGTCGGCGCGCCGGGGGCCAGGTTGTCTTGTGCCTTCTCCGTGCCGGGAGATCCTTTAAACGGACGGCCCGCGGGCCGTGACCGCGCCGACTCAGGCTCAGGGTGGGGACTGCGCGTACGACGCGGCCCCGACCGGGGCTAGGGGACACGGCCCCCCGAAGTTCTGTCGTTGCCGACTCTCATCCTGCTCCACGCGCGGTATACACCCCCTGGCACATCGCGTTCTTGCGGTTATTGCGGCGAGCACCGGGTGCAGCCAGGGCATATTGCCCGGAACCTGGCTTGCTTGTGCCGTCTTCCGGGATCGTACTCAACTCCACCGTGTCGAGCCGGCGCGACATGGCCATCCAACGGCGCAAAATCGGTCGCCACCTCGTCGGGCTCGGTCTTGTACCGGTCTCACAAAATGTGTGCTGACCCTGCCTGGGTCCGGGGGCCGGAACGCTCCGGGAATTCGTCACCATAATGCCAGGATACGCCCTGGCAGGAGTGGGGTATGTACGCACACGATACGGAGGCACATGGTCCAGAGCATGTTACCTCCAGACGTCAGGGAAGGCTGGACCTACAGGGACGGCATGGCAGGTCCTTGTGACGAGACCTGCCGTGGGGCTATGTCGAACGTCCCAATTGCGCTCTCAGACGCCGGATTTCCGCCTCGGCTTGGTTGGCCCGGTCCGCCTCCCGGTTGGCCCGGTCCGTTGCCCGGTCTGCCCGGTCCGCCTCCCGACGGACCTGTGCCGCTTTGGCCTGGCGATCCCGCTCCGCTTCCAGATCCGTGAGGCGCCATCCCTGGTCGGCCGGATCCCACAGCCGCAACTCGTCCACGCCCACCAGAAACCCCCATGCCGTGTCCAGCAAGGGACTGTGGATCACCAGCGCCTGCCATTCCCGGTCGAAACGGGCCGGCAAGGCCACATAGCGGTCCGCCCGCAATCGCCAGCCCTGCAGCCGAGGTTCCAGCAGCCCGCCATGGGGATCGTACTGCCAGTACTCGGTGATGCCCAGTCGCTCGTACAGTGCGTACTTCGTTTCCTGATCCGCCCGCCGCGTCGACGGCGATGCAATCTCCATCACCAGATCCGGCGGTTTGCCCACGTCCCAGATTTTGTAGCTCTCATCCTTTTGCAGGGTCACGCCCAAGGCCACCACAACATCGGGTGCCACTACCTGTCGGGGATCGCCTTCCGCGTAGTAGAGAAAATAATCGCCGGTCACCAGATGCGTGGCCCGATCCACCTGCAGATGCTGGCGCAGGACAGACACCGCATAGGTCAGGGCGTCGTACTGGGCTATGGTCTCCGCCATGGGGGTGTCGTCTGCACAGGGATAGGCTACCGCGGGCACAGGCAACGGCAACACCAACTCTGCCATCGTTTGGTTCCTCCTTGTTGCCTGCATTATATATATACGGCCGCAGTGGAATGGATGTGGTTGACCCCCAGGGAACAACCGCACGGCATGTCGGTACTCACACCCCGTGTGGAGTTGCCCCCATGCCCCGTAGGCCTTTTGCGCACCCATGGTGTGCATCCGGGGAGATGATGGCTATCCGACACGGAACGCCACCTCGGGACTCCCACCGGGTCCATTGATGCACCCTGGGGCCGCCGCACTGCATCGTCTCGCTCGGCCCACGAACATGGCGGGCTTGCCCCGGGGATCCCGGGTCCTGTACCCCGCGGAAAGGTCGGACTCCCAAGCAGGGGACCATGTCCGCGCGGGATGAAGGTTCTTTGACGGGAACGGGATCCAGGCGAACTCGCAGAGAGGCAGGGATGGTCGGCCAGGGAGGATGCCTTGGCTGCCTCAGGGCCAATCCCGGCCGGCACGCGTCGGATATGTCCGGCGTCTTCGTGGAATCCCGACCGAACGCGCCCAAGGCGGCTCGTCCCTGCAACTATTGGACCAAGAGCCCGGAAGGCTTGGCCGCGCTCCGACCCGCGACCAGGAGGTCAATCGGCCCGGTGTGGGCTGGTACCGTTATCCCGCGGCAGCGGCGGATCTCCGCGCTGCAGACGACGCTGCAGCTCCGCCAGCACGGGCAGCCGCTCCGGCGGGGTGTCGGCCAACTGCCTTCGGAAGCTGGCGGCGGTCGCGTCGCCCCAGCCCAACCGGACATAGTCTGTCAGCGCCGTCAGCAGTCCCTGCTGCAATCCTTCCTGGCGCCCTTCCTGGCGCCCTTCCTGGCGTCCTTCCTGACGCCCTTCCTGACGTCCTTCCTGACGCCCTTCCTGACGCCCTTCCTGACGTCCTTCCTGACGTCCTTCCTGCACCAGATCCTGCACTGTGATCATGGTTCTCTCCAATTGGGCAAATGTCAATGTGGATATGTTATCAAGGACCTCTCGACTGGCTGGCCAGCTTTGCAACAAGTCCTGCATGCCAGTGGCGATCCAGACCGCCAGGGCATCGCCCAACTCGCTGCCGGCCGGGTCCAGAAGGGGCTTGAGCCAGTCCCTCACAACATGCACAACGAGGTCGTAGGCAGCATGGCGGGTGACAGCTTCCCGACTGCCCTCCCGCAGTGCCCACTGCAGCCGGGCCAGGGCGATGACACAGGTCACGAGATTGTCCCGCGGCAGATCGAAGACCACCGGGTCGGTGCTGGGAAAGGGATACGCGTGAATGTCGAGGAGCGGGCCTTCGACAAAGAACGCCGACCGGTCACCGGCCGGGTGCGGCACGGATTGCAGCCACGGCCCAAAAGGCCGGACCGCGACACTGAGGACCAGCGGATAGATGGGCACATCCCGCTGCCGCCCCGTGCTGTGCCAGACATTGAGCATGTACTCTGCCATGCGGACGCTCATGCCGGGATCGGCTTGGGCCTGGTACTCCAGCAGCAGCAGGCGCCGTTCCCGCCCGTTCGTCAGTTCCCAAACCTGATCGGAGCGGCGCGTGCGGGGGCGCGGTTCCCGCGCCGCCGCGATGTCGGTACGCTCGATGGACAGCAACCGGACCGGCCAATAGCCCTGCAGTTCCGCGATAAAGCGCGGGTGCAGCAGATCCTGGATCATCGCGAGCTGCTGAAACAGGGATTTGAGCGTCCCATCAAAATCGAAACGGATTGCAGATTTTCGGGACAGCAGGCATCTCCCAAGTCAGGATCGTCACAATGTGTTCTGAAATTATATCTTTGTATCACTGTATACAGGGCATGGCCGGAGCCATCGCAAAGCCGCGCATCAGGGGCCAAGGAGACAATCCAGAGCGGCGCCCAGCCAGTCCTGCAGAGCATGAGTGCCTAGACCACTGCACAGGGGCTGACGCTGGGGCCAGGGGCGATGGTCCCTGAGAACCGCGCCAGCACGGCCTTGGCTGTCCTGCTGCGCGGGAGGCCTCGACACACTGGACGGGGATCCTCCGGGTGGGGCCTCCGGAAGGCGATTGCACAGACGCTCCACGCGCAGGAACCCCGCTACCCTGCTGGCCGTTTGTCCCCTCGATACCCCTCCTCCGTGCCTGTGTCATCCGGCATGCACGCGCCGCGTGTTTCCGGTTCCCGTTTGACAACCCACTGCAGCAGGGTCGTCGCATCCGGGTTTTGGGAGGTATGGCCATGATCCGGGACTGTGCCCTGCCTGCCTGCGCGGCATTCTGATTCCACAAAATATGCCGCCCGGCAGCTGACACTCCCAGGCCAAAGTTCTTGGGCAGGACACCACAAAAAGAGGGGAGCCGCGGGCTCCCCTCTCTCGTTTCCACGTGCCGCAAACAGGCAACACTTACATCATGCCGCCCATGCCCGGGTCCCCTCCTCCGGCCGGGGCCGGCGGTTCCGGTTCCGGAATGTCCGTGACCAGGGCTTCCGTGGTCAGGATCATGGAGGCAATGGAGCAGGCGTTTTCAATGGCGCTGCGGGTCACCTTGGCCGGATCGATGATGCCGGCCGCGAGCATGTCCACGTAGTGGTTCTCGACCACATCATAGCCCGTGGTGGAGAACTTGCCGTCGTGGTTCTGGCGGACCTTCTCCACGACCACGGCTCCGTCCAGACCCGCATTGGCGGCAATGGTGCGCATGGGCTCTTCCAGGGCCCGGCGCAGAATGCGGTTGCCGGTCACGGTGTCCTCGTCCTCGGGATCCAGGTCATCCAGGGCACCGACCGCATTGATGAGGGCCACGCCGCCCCCGGGTACAATGCCTTCCTCTACTGCCGCACGGGTGGCGCTCAAGGCATCTTCCACGCGGGTCTTCTTGAATTTCAGCTCGGTCTCGGTGGCTGCGCCCACGCGCAGGATGGCCACGCCCCCGGCCAGTTTGGCCAGTCGTTCCTGCAGCTTCTCGCGATCGTAGTCGCTGGTGGATGCGTCGATTTCCGAACGGATCTGTTCGATGCGTCCCTTGATCTGGCCCGAATCACCGGAACCGGAGACGATGGTGGTGTCGTCCTTGGTGGAGATTACCCGATCCGCCTGTCCCAGCTCGTTGATGGCCGTGTTTTCCAGCTTCTTGCCCAGCTCTTCCGTGATGACTTCCCCCCCCGTGAGGATGGCGATGTCCTGCAGCATGGCCTTGCGGCGGTCGCCGAAGCCGGGCGCCTTGATGGCCAGGGCGTTCAGGGTGCCGCGCAGCTTGTTGAGCACCAGCGTGGCCAGGGCCTCGCCTTCCACGTCTTCCGCGATGATGACAATTTCGCGCTTGCCCATCTGCATCAGTTTTTCCAGGATCGGCACCAGGTCCTGCGCGCTGGAAATCTTCTTGTCGTGGATGAGCACGTAGGGATTGTCCAATACGGACTCCATGCGCTCGCTGTTGGTCACGAAGTAGGGGGAAAGGTAGCCGCGGTCCAGCTGCATGCCTTCCACGTACTCGGTCTCAAATTCCAGACCCTTGCTTTCCTCCACCGTGATGACGCCGTCCTTGCCGACTTTGTCCATCACGTCCGCAATCAGTTCCCCGATCTGGTCGTCGGCCGCGGAAATGCTGGCCACCTGGGCGATCATTTCCCGATCTTCCACCGGCGTGGAGCTCTCGGAGATGGCCGTCACCACGGCGTCACGCCCGGTTTCCAGCCCCCGCTTGAGCAGCATGGGATTGGCCCCGGCCGCCACGTTCTTGAGCCCTTCGGTCACGATGGACTGGGCCAGGACCGTCGCCGTGGTGGTGCCGTCACCGGCCACATCGTTGGTCTTGGTGGCCGCTTCCTTCAGCAGCTGGGCCCCCATGTTGTCGAAGGGATCTTCCAGCTCGATTTCCTTGGCGACGGTGACGCCGTCATGCGTGACGGTGGGGCTGCCCCACTTCTTGTCCAGCGCCACATTGCGTCCCTTGGGACCCAGGGTGGTCTTGACCGCATTGGCCAGCGCATCCACACCGTTCTTGAGATGCCGTCTGGCTTCGTCGTTGAATACCAGTTGTTTTGCCATTTGTGTGATTGTTCCTTACTTTATGGGTTCTGCAGCTGTGAAGATCCGCTAGGCCACGATGGCCAGCACATCGGACTCCTTGAGAATCAGAATTTCCTCGCCCTCGACCTTGATGGTCGTACCGGAGTACTTGGCGTACAGCACCTTGTCATCGACAGACACATCCATCGGGATGCGGTTGCCTCCGTCGTCGCGGGCCCCCGGGCCAATTGCCAGCACAGTCCCTTCCTGGGGCTTTTCCTTGGCCGTTTCGGGCAGGAAAATGCCGGAAGAGGTCTGCTCTTCGCCCTCGGAGGGCTGGACCACTATGCGGTCTCCCAACGGTTTCAGATTCATTCCATCTCTCCTTCGAAATTGCGACCTGTCCCAATGTCTCCCCGTGCGGGTCCAACACACGTCGGTAGCACTCGGACAGTTAGAGTGCTAACCGGCAAATCATACGCGTTGTCAGCAGGAAAAGCAAGAATTGCCGGACTGCAGATGCCGCGCGTGACAGTGTGTTAGCGCACGGTGGGAATATACAACACAAGCCGGAGCGAGAGTGTTTGCATATTGTTAGAAAGTGCTTGTGCCAGCACCCTGGACCATTTTCCCCAACCGGAAGCCGGGCGCACAGCCTCGAGCCGGACCGGAAAGCCCGGATCATACCCGGGTAGCGGTCCGGTCTGCGTCGGGTCGGGGGCAACACGCTTGCAAGAGCTGCACTGCTCCCAGGTGCTATGGCCGCCGCTGTGGCCGCACTGCATAGGCAATTCGCCCCGAGCAGCGCCCCGGTTTTCTGGATCTCCTACGCGCGCCTTGCGCGACAAGACAAGCAGTGCAGGTCGGCAACAGGACAATTTCCTGTTTCAGGTCCAGATTTCGGTTGGATTTGCCGTTGTCCCGTTGCACCGGAGCCACCGACACCATGGCTTCCCACCAACGCCTGTCGCCCACGGGTGATTCGTAACAGCTAAATTCAGTCGGATCCTTCCCCGACCAGGCCACACCAGGATCGCCAGGTCCCATGGTGATCTCGGAGCAGGAGGTCAGGGCCTATGAGAATCCGCGCGGTGGCGCATGGCAGCCTGTAGCGCGTCATGGGATTTGCGAGGGGATGGGGGAGCGCCAGATCGAGTGTGTTCCGGGAATGTGTATCCAGCGGTATGGCGTGGACCACCGGCAACGGCAGGTGGGGAAGGGGTGCAGTGGGTTGAAGGTGCGGTCCTGGCCTGAGCAGGGGGGCCCCTGTCATCCGGGTCAGGCCGGGGACGGCCGCCGGAGACTCTCCTCTTCTGTTGCATAGGCCTGGAGCTGCAGGGCGCGGTAGCAATTCCGGCTGGTTACGAAAGCCGCATTCGCTTCGTCTGTCCGGTCCAGACACAGGAGTACAATACCCAGATTGTGCTGCGTGGCGGCCAGGTCCAGCCAAGCCCCTCTGCGCACGCAGCGCTGCAGGGCCTGCCGATACCAGTTCTCGGCGTCGTGGTACTGCTCCTGCAGGTAGGCTACGGCTCCCAGGTTATTGAGGGCCGTGCTTTCCCCTTCGGCCAGATGCAGGTATTGATACAGTTCAAAGGCTCTCAGGTACACTGCCTGCGCCGCGGAACAGTTGCCTTGCGCTTCCAGCACCAGTCCCAGGTTGTTGAAGGCATTGGCCATGAGCCGACGGTTTTCCAGGCGCTCCGCCAGCCGCAGGGCATTGCGGTATTGATACAAGGCCTGGTTGTAATTCCGGACGCTCAGGGCCAGGCTGCCCAGGTTGAGGCAGGCTCCGGCCATCTCTTCCAGGTTGCCCCCTTGTGCCAGGCAGTCGTAGGCCACCGTGCAGTGGCGCAAGGCCACGTGCGGCTGCCCGCGGGCCCTGTACACCATGCCGATATCAGTGTGGGCATAGGCCTGCAGCAAGACCATGTCCCGGCGGGCAAAAACCCGCTGCGCATGCTGCAGCCAGAAGAGGCTGTCGGTATATTGGCGGCGAAAGTACAGTTGGCGGCCCAGATGCAGCAGCAACCGGCCAAAGCCGCGGTAATCGGCCAGGCCCGCACAGGCCACGGCCCCGGCGGCAATCCAGCGCAGGCTGCGGGGCGGGTGCCGATAAAAGGCATGCAGGGCCATGGCAAAGCCATAGCTGCGGACCAAAGCCAGATCGGCGACCGGAATGTCGGTCGGCAGATCGGCGGAACTTTCCGCCAGGGCCGCCACGTACGGCAGCAATTCCTGGTCGATCTGCCGGCCCACCAGCTGCACACACCAGTCCGCGCCCTGCCGGACATTGCCCCATTCCGTATCCAGCTCCGTCCAGTGCTCGATGTCAAGGCGCTCATACCGGGAGGCGATGGCAACATAGTAGCGGGCGTGGGCCGCCAGCCAGCCCTGTCTTTGTACCGTGACATCGGTAGCAACCAGATGGCGCACCCGCGGATGGACCGCGACCCGTCCGCGTAGCGAGTCAAGTTCCAGGAGACCCCGGTGATGCAGTGCGTGTAACCATGCCTGCAGCTGGCAGGGCAGCTCCTCCCAGGCGCGATTGTCTCCCGTGGAGCGGGGCTGGTCAGCGGCGGTCGCGCCGGGCCAGAAGAGATCGCGCAGCGCGCCATAGGAAGCTTCGCCCGCCACGGAGGTCAGCAGTTCCAGCAGGCGATAGGCCCGGGGCCAGGCGGTCCGACATGAGCGCAGGGCGGCCTGTTCCAGGTTCGGATCCGCATCGCCGACGATGGCCGGCAGCTCTTGGGCGGTCAGGCCGCGCAGCAGGCGCAGGGCCAGAGGTATGCCCAAGGTGTGGGTATAGGCCCAGTCACTGTATTCCGCGGCCGCGCCCTGCAGATGCAAAAAGGCCTGGGTCTCCTGACGCGTGAATCCGGCCAGATTCAGAATCTGGCCCTGGGTGAGCTCCTGCAGCAGGTCGGTGGCCCTGTCCGCGATGATCAGGATCCGGGCTGCCGTGTCCTCGGCCCGCAACCCCTGCAACGTGGCCCGCAGTTGCGCCCAGTCCCGCTCGGCGGCGGTTTCCGTGTCATCCAGGATCAGCAGGCGGTGTTGCTGATACAACAGTTCCAGGATACCGGTACGCCACAGATTGGGCGGTCGGCTCGTGATGTCGGTACCCAGCACCCTGTCCAGCTGCCGGACCAGGTCAAAGAAGCGAAATCGTTCCAGGCCGATGGGCGCCGCATACACTGCCCCGTCGCGGAAATACTTGAGGGTGGACCAGGCCGCTCCGGTAGCCAACGTGCTCTTGCCCGTGCCCGCCGCACCGACGAGAGCCAGCACCGGATGGGACTGGGTGTCCAGCAACAGAAACTGCAGACGGTGCAGCTCCCGGCTGCGGCCCCGGAAATCCTGCAGGCGGTACAGGTCCAGATTATGTTTGGGGTCCGGGGCAGCCCCGGCGGTATGGCGGGGAATGCGGGTCACTTCTGGGCTCCGACCGGGGGACACTCGGCAAGACCTTCCAGGGCCGGGGGACTCTGCGGATCAATTTCCAGGGCCGCTTCCAGCCAGGGAATGGCCAGGGCGCATTCCCGGGGTTCCTTGTAGATATGGGCCAGGCCCAGCTGGTACAGGTATTCGATGCGGGCCCGGTCACCCAGCAGGGCCACCGCCAGGGCCAGAATCTCGACAGCGCGCTCGTAGTTGCGGCGCCGGTAATAGACAGACCCCAGGTGTGCCTGCGCTTCGCCGTCCTGCGGATTGATCTCCACCGCCTTCTTGAGGACTCGTAGGGCTTCCAGATCGTTCCCGACCTTGAAGTGTCCAAAACCCAGCGCATCCCACGTGTCCGAGATGTACGGATTGAGATCCACGGCTCTCTGGAAGGCCGCCAAGGCATTATCCCACTCGAAGAGGACTTCAAACAGCCGGCCTTTGTAGATCTCCAGGTCCCAGGCGGTGCTGTCCAGGGCCAGTCCCTCGTCCAGGGCCCCGAGGGCTTCCCGATACAGGCCCTGACGTTCGAGGAGCAGGGCCCGGTTGCGCCAGGCCAGAATGTTCTGCGGGTCGGCTTCCAGCGCCTGACTCAGATACAGGTCCGCCTGCCCCCAGTTGCCCACATCCGCATACACCTCCCCCAGGATGGCCAGGGTGTCGGCATCGTGGGGATTCAGAGTCAGGGCTTCCACCAGGATGTCGACCGCCGCCTCGTATTCTCCGGTCCAGTCCAGAGCCCGGCCCAGGGCGTTGAGGACGAGCGGGTTTTCACTGTCCAGCGCAAAGGCTGCCTGCGCGGTGGCCAGGGCTTGGCCCGTCTCCTCAAAGAGGAGGTAAATCCGCGACTGCGCTACCAGGGCAAAAGGGTCTTCGGGTTCAATGCGCGCGATCTCCTGGTACAGGGTCAACGCTTCCAGCAGTTGGCCCGTACTTTCCAGGACCCGCGCTCGCGCCAGCAGGGAGATCGTGTCCGGCGTAGAGGTGGTGGCGGGAACGACCAACGCCGTATTGCCCAGCAGTTCCTCCCAGCGATTGTACAGCGCGAAGCCGGACAACAGCAGCAACAGGCCCAGGACCCACAGCAGCCAGCGGGGAAACCTGCGTCCCCGGCGGTAGATCGCAAGATCATCGCGTAGCTGCATGGCTCGGGTCCCGAAGCAGAACGGCTAGCGCAGAATGGGCCAGGCGGACACCAGCGTAATGCCGACGAATAGCAACATGGGAAGCCGCAAGGTGCCCAGGACCCAACCCGGGATACCGAGCAGCACCCCCAGGGCGATGCCCACCAGGCCCCCGGCCAGGATGCCGGCCAGCGTAACCCATTTCAGGTAGGGGCCGCGGCGTTTTTGCACCACGCGGCGGATGATTTGTGCCAGTCCGCCCCCGGCCGCCCCCCCGGCCATGAAAGCCGCGAGGAAGGGCAACAGCCAGAAGAAATTGAGGAATCCCAGGAGCAGGCTGCACAGCGGCCACAGTACCAGGGAGAGACCGAACGACACGATCCCGGCCCGGAGCAAGTCCCCCGGCTCCATGTTGTACGCCCGCCGGCGCTGGGTCTTCAGGCAATCGGGACAGCGGTGACCTACAGACGTGCGCTGCGCGCACTGGATGCAAATGGGGTTGTCACATCGGCTGCAGCGCAGGAGGGTTTCGGTCTGCGGATGGCGGTAGCAGTACAGAGGGTCGGCCATCGGCTTCCGGGGACGGGTCTCGGGGGGAGGAATGTCCATCTGTATGCGCCATGCCTGGGAGGAGGAAGAAATGCTTGAACAAGCCGGGCCATGTGCATGCCGGGGAGGCCGCTCACGTGATGTGCAAGACAGGCCCCCTGGGTGGCAAAGGCAAGTTTCATATGGATCGGGAAGTCAGGATTTGCAGTCTCACGCGTGCACCTAGTAGGTTTTGCCCAAGCGGTCCACCAGCGTCTGATAAAAATCGTGTCTGCCACCGGTACGGGCGAAGAGAGCCGGATCCGGGTTGGCGCTCACGGTCACTACATCCCCCTCCACCATATCCAGGTTGAAATGGCCATCCACGGTCAACATGGCCTCGTGGTCCCAGAAAGCCTGGACCCGGACCTGGGTGCCTTCCGACAGGACCAGCGGGCGGTTGAGGGAGAGATGGGGTGCTACCGGCACGACCACAAAATTCCGCAGCTCCGGCGGCAGGATGGGGCCGCCCGCTGCCAAGGCGTACCCGGTGCTGCCGGTGGGGGTGGCGACAATCAGTCCGTCACAAATGATGCGGGCCAGCATGTGGCCGTTAAGCTGAATGCGCGTCTCGATGACCCGGGCCAGACTGCCGCGGCTGATGACCGCATCGTTCAAGGCCTCAAAGTCAAAGGTTTGAGGCGCATCCCGGCTCCCAGGGCCCGGCCGCTCCACCTGCACCCGAATCATCAGCCGTTCCTCGATCCAGTGCCTGCCATCCAGCAGAGCCTGCACCGCAGACTGCCACTGATGGGGCTTCACTTCCGACAGGAACCCGACGCGGCCCATATTGATGCCCAGCACCGGCACCCTATAGGCGGCACCGCTGCGCGCGGCGCGCAGCATAGTGCCGTCGCCGCCCAGGGCCACAATCCCGTCCACATGGGACAGATGGGGGGTCAGGGTGTCGGGTTCCCACAATGAGCTGCGATAGACAGTCACGACGGCCTGCTGCTCCAGAAAGACCGCGATCTGATCGGTCAACGCGGCCGCTTCCGCTTTGTGTGGATGATGCAGCAGGCAGATGTGCTTCCAGCCGCAACGGGCGGCGGCGGGGACCGCGAGCGTGGACATAGACCTGTATTGTACGCAGGGCACGGTGGACCCTGAGGACTGCAGCAGTCCGGACTGACAGCGGACCGGCCCGAGAGCCCGGTGCGGCGGCGGGGAGCTTGTGCATTGTACAGGTTCAACAGGGACACACAAGCGAGGATCCGGGACCGCCCGCGCGCGCTGGGCCTGGCTGGATCACGGCGCGCGGCACGCCTGGGCTGCGCAATGTCACCGGGGAGGCCGGACCCGGCTGCATCGAGCTCGCCGTGGCCGCGTATGGAGGGCAAATCCGGCCGATTTGCTTCGGCCGGTCCCTGCCGCTGGGTGCGGGCGCGGGCTCCAGTCTGCCCGGGCGGCCCCCATGCTTGTTGGAACCTGCATAATGTACCAGTTCCGGATTGGGCGGTCAGGCTCGGATTAGGCTGTCCAGTGCCTTGTTATAATGGACTCGACTGATGCGGACCCCTGCAAGCACTCTCTGTTGCCCTTAATCTCGCCATGCGCGCATTGGTCCTGTCCGACATACACGGCAATCTGGCGGCTCTGGAAACCGTGCTGGAGCGGACGCGCGGAGAATATGACGAACTCTGGTGTCTGGGGGACATCGTGGGCTACGGGCCCCGCCCCAACGAATGTGTGGCCCTCGTCATGGAACACGCCGCGTTCTGTGTGCCCGGCAACCACGATCTGGCCGTGCTGGGCAAGCTGGATACCGCGTATTTCAATGCCATGGCGCGCCAGGCCATTTTCTGGACGCGCGCCACGCTGTCCCCGGCGCACAGCAACTATCTTACCCAGCTGGACCCGATACCTGTGCGCAAGCCGGCTCTGGATTTGCTGGCGACCCACGGCAGTCCGCGGGATCCGGTCTCGGAATACCTGTCCGGTCTTTGTGTGGCCCAGGAGAACTGGCAGCTCTTCCCGGAAAAATTCTGTCTGGTGGGCCACACCCACCTCCCGGACATTTTCCGCTGGCGGTTGCGGCCCGCCCCTCCCGGGGCCAAGACGGTACAGGTGGCCTTGGTGGAGCAGCTGCGGGCGGTACCGGGCCAGGCAGTCCAGCTGCAGCCCCAGGCGGAGCATCGGGTCATCCTCAATCCGGGCAGTGTGGGCCAGCCGCGGGACAAGAACTACCGGGCTGCCTATGCCATCCTGGATACCCGCTACATGATCTGGGCCTATGATCGGGCCGACTATCCCGTGGAACTGACCCAGAGCCAGATGCGCGAAGCGGAGCTGCCCCAGGTCCTGATTGATCGTCTCAGCTACGGGTGGTAGCCGCGGCGGCCAGGAAATCCCGCACCGCCCGGGCCACCGTGCGATTCATGCCCGGGATGTGGGCCAACTCGGTCACCGTGGCCCGCTGCAACCGGTGCAAATCCCCGGCACACCAGGTCAACAACTGTTTCCGGCGGGCCGGGCCGATCCCGGGCACATCGTCCAGCACGGATTTCGTGGCGGCCTTGCTGCGCAGTTGCCGGTGATAGGCAATGCCGAAGCGATGCGCTTCATCCCGGATGCGTTGCAGCAGAAACAGCCCCTGACAGGTCGGCGGCAGGCGCAGTCCCCGGGACTGTCCGGGCAGAAAAATCTCTTCCTGTTCCTTGGCCAGCCCGATCACGGAAACCATGTGAAACAGGTCCAGTTCCTGCAGCACTTTCACGGCCTGCGCAAGCTGGCCCGGGCCGCCATCCACAATCACCAGATCAGGCAACAATCCCCAGTTGGCCCGGGCCTTGCGCGTATCGGTCGGGGAAGCCCCGATGGCCTCCACGGCCCGTTGAAACCGGCGGCGCAGCATTTCCTGCAGGCTGGCGTAGTCGTCGGGCTGGCCGGCACTGCCTTTGCCCCGGATGCGGAATTTGCGGTACTCGCTCTTGCGGGCCGCGCCCTTTACAAACACGGTCATGGCGCCTACCGTATTGGTGCCCTGCCAGGTGCTGATGTCATAGCACTCCATCCGCAGCGGCAGGCGGGGCAGGTCCAGCGCTTCCTGCAGCGCAGTCAAGGCTGCGGTCTGCTGTTGCTCACCGATCTGCCAGGTGGCCTGCTGCACCCGCAGGTGTTCCCGGGCGTTTTTGGAGGCCAGTGCCAGCACTTTTCGTTTGGCCCCGCGCAGGGGTACTGCCAGCCTTACCTTCGTGCCCCGCCGCTGCGTGAGGAACTGCTCCAGCAGCTCCTGTTCCGCGGGCATCGCCTGGACCAGGATGGTCGGGGGCACGAAAGCCGCTTTGGCGTAGTGTTGCTGCACAAAGGCGCCTATCAGCCGACTGCGCTGGCCGGGGGCGTCGGCCTGCGGTGCCAGGGCCTGTCTCATGAGCGGGAAGTTGTCACGGCCTACCAGGCTGCCCTGGCGGACAAACAGAATCTGCACCACGGCCTGCTGCGAGTCCGGGTCAAAGGCGGTTGCTATATAGTCTTCGTCCGTGGGTTTGGGGCCAACGCTCTGTCGATTGCCGACAATGCGCTGCACGGCCCGGATGCGATCGCGCAGGGTAGCCGCCCTTTCGAAGTCCAGCTTCTCCGCGGCCTGCTCCATGCGCTCCTGCAATACCTGCAAGGTCTCCGCGGCATCGCCGCGCAGAAAACGCATCATCTGGCGCAGGCCCTGCCGGTAGCTCTCGGCATCTTGCGCGCCGATGCAGGGCCCGCCGCACATTTGCAGGTGGTAGTAGAGACAGGGTCGTTCGTCCTGGCCCGTGATGGTGCGATCGCAGTCCAGATAGGGAAAGATCCGCCGAATTCCTTCCAGGGTTTGATACACCGCCCGGGCATTCGTGTAGGGGCCGAAGTAGCGGGCCCCGTCCTGGCGCATATGGCGTGTGATGGAAATCCTGGGAAAGGGGTCTTGCCAGTGGATTTTCAGATACGGGTAGGTCTTGTCATCCTTGAGGCGTACATTGAAGGGCGGCTGATGCTGCTTGATCAGCGAATTCTCCAGGGTCAGGGCCTCCAGCTCGCTGTGGGTCAGCCACCAGGAGATGTCGTGAATCTCGGGAACCAGATGCTGGCTCTTGGTGCCGTAGGCCTGGCTGGGCGAGAAATAGCTGCGCACTCTGCTGCGCAGCACCGTGGCCTTGCCGACGTACAGCACCTCTCCCGCCTGGTCCAGAAAGAGATAGCAGCCAGGCTGCGCAGGCAGTTCATCCAGCTTCTGGCGTACCAGGGGAGGCAGTTTGCGGGCCATAGGGGGATTGTACCGGGTTCGGACCACGGCCTATGAGATGTGCTCCCGGCCCACAGGGCAATCGCCAAGTTGTCCAAAGCCCAGGATGTCCTCCCGGCCGGCCACGGAGTTGACACCCCCAATGCCGGCGCAGGCCGCCGTGCGAAGGATGTCCGACCGCAGACACCGCTGGCCCCAACTGTCACGGCTCTCGGGTTGCAATCCTGCCTTCCGCACTATTCCCATTCACCTCCGGACCGATCCCGGGAGCCACCAAATCCCCCGGAAAAACCCCGGGGAATCATCGGAAATTCGGTTGGCACCCTGGAGCTTGCAAGAACCAGGACAGAGATTGTCAGGGGTACAACCCCCAAACCGGGTGCAGCTCAAAGACTGGCGGAAGGCTTCAAGACCCATCTGCACGATGTTGCCGGTCTGCTCTGTATCGGGTTCCCGGTCATAGGTACAGCAGGGCCTTGCAAAGCAGCCGGATTTTGGGGCCCACATTGTCGAGTCCAGGCTCCGGCAGCATGCGGAGCTGATGCAGCAGAGGGCACTCCCGGTGCTGCACAGGGTCACTTGCACACCCGCGTATCGCAGTGCAAGCGCGGTGGGTTACCGATGCCATTGCCCAAAATCCGGAATCCGGCGCACTGAAGACGGAGGACATCATGGACTCGCCGAACGCGGCTTCCATACATTGCATTGCGGCAATCCGGGTGGTCTTGGCCACAGCCAAGGCGCCCTCCGCCCTAATCTCCACAAATTCGCGGTGCGCGATGGGCAGAGGAGCCAGCCTGGGCACATGCAGGGCGGGATACGGTCGTCTTGCAAGGCTGCCATGGTGCAGGGAATCACGGGGCGGCACGCTGCCACGCCCCACCGGGCCCGTGACGGCAGGGGAGCCCCGTCCTGCTTACGGGTCACCATCATTGCGCACCGGGCCTGCTCCGCTGTATTGTGGCGCGGGATATGGTCAGAGCAGGCAGTCTGTATCCCGCCATCTCAAATGTACAGAGATCCATCAAGGCGCATTGGGCACACAGGGTTGCAGTCCTTGCGGGCTGGCCCTGCCGCGAGTGCCGACCCCAGGCTTGTGGCGCAATCGGGTGTCGTGGCAACACACGGCGCGCGCAGTATTGTCGGTCGCAGGCCAATCCGTCAACGGGTGACCTGCACCCGGCTGTACGGCGGCAGATCGCGGCCATTGATCCAGGACACGGCCCCATCCGGCCAGCGAATTTCCAGGAGATCGATGCGGCTGTCGGGGGACAGGCCAAAGTGCAGCTGGGCACTGTGGCCGGACAGATAACCGCCGGCGGCCTGTACGCGGCGCCGGTAGATGCCGGTGGAAGTATGCAAGCGCACTTCGCTGCCCAGGGCACGGGTATTGCCTGTGCCGGGCTGGTGCAGATTCACCAGGAGAGGCTGGCCTGTGCACAGTTGGTTTTCGAACATCTGGGCCGGCGCGCGCAGGTTGTTGATCAAGATGTCCAGATCGCCATCGCCATCCAGATCGGCCAGGCTCATGCTCCGGCCGCCGGCCGTGCTGTTCAGCTGCCATGCGGGTGCCGGGACAAACCCCTGGCCGGCGTCGTTGCGATACGCCTGATTTTCCTCGACCAGCTCGTCATGGGGCAGATGGGCAAAAAGCTCTTGCGCGGTCATGCCGTTGACGACATACAGGTCCAGAAAACCGTCCTGATCCAAATCGCCGAACTGGGCAGACCAGCTCCAGCCGCTGTACGGAATGCCCCAGTCCGACGCACGGTCCGCCCAGCCGCGGTCGGGGTGGCGATCCTGCAGGACATTCGCCATGACTTGCGGCCCGTCCGCGGGACCGGGGACGGGCATCGTCTGCATCACGGGTTGCCACTGGCGCATGAGGTCCGGATCGTCGGAGTAGGGGTGCATGTCGGCAGCAAACAGCTCCCAGGCCCCATCGTTGTCAATGTCGCCCGCGGTGAAACTCATGGTACTGAAAGTCGTTGAGGCGAAAGGTTCCGTGGCCTGCCAGCCGCCCTCTGCCGTCGCCAGAAAGACGGCATCCCACATGTCGAAATCGTTGCCGACCAGAATATCCAGGCGACCGTCACGGTTCACGTCCAGCAATTGCAACGCCAAGGCCTGGGCCCGGGGGGCAAGCCGGGTCGGCACGAAGCGGGCACCCTGTTGTCTGTACACAAATACGCCGGCCAGATTGCTGGCATCCAGGGCCCGCCGTCCCATTTGTTTCTCCAGAGCCGCGTCGTAGGAACCCGTCACCAGATCCAGATCACCGTCCGCATCCAGGTCTCCCCACTGCAACGCATAGGCGAATCCGTGCACGCCCCGCAGGCGGCCGGGCTGCCGCGGGCCGCGAAACAGGGGCGAGGAGGCCTGGCGACCGGCGTTGTACCAGACTTGGACCGCACCGCTGCGGCTGGTCGCGGTGATGTCCAGCCAGTCGTCGCCGTTCACATCTACCAGCGCCACCGCGCGCAGGCTGCCATCCAGCAGCAACTGGGACCGGAAGCGCCAGGGACCTTCGTTCCAGAAGATCCGGTTGGGACCCAGGAGATTGGCCAGCACGAAATCCTCGTCGCCATCGTTGTCCAGATCGCCGACTGCCAGCCCCGCGCCATTGCTGGCAAAGTACGTCACCCGCTCGAAGGCGGTACCGGTGATGTGCGGGAGGGGATGTTCCACGAAGCGCCCGCTGCAGCGCGGGGGCGTGGACAGGGGTTGGACGACGGTCCGGACAGGGCTGGGGGACATACAGGCCGCCAGCCCCAGCAGCAGCACGAGACCGGCCAAACCCGTCCCGCCCAGGCCCAGACCGCGGTGCCGCGCCCTCATCGCTCTGCCGGCCGTTTTGGCTCTCACGACATGCCTTTCCGGAGTGCCTTAGCCCTTCACGCCGGTCAGGGAAATGCCTTCGATAAAGGTGCGTTGGGCCAGGAAGAAGGTGACGATGATCGGCAGTGCCACAATTGTGCTCACGGCCATCAGGTACGGAATGCCGTTGCTGAAATTGCCGATGTCATTGGCCCGTTGGGCCAGTTGTTCGATCCCCAGCGCCAGCGGATAGCGCGTCTCTTCCCGGAGATAGATCAAGGGCCCGAGATAGTCGTTCCATGCCCAGAGGAAGCGGAAGAGCGCCACGACGGCCAAGGCCGGTTTCGTCAGCGGCAGCACGATGCGGAAGAGAATGCCCAACTCGGTGGCGCCGTCCATGCGGGCGGCATCGGACAGCTCCTGGGGCAGTGTCATGAAAAACTGGCGCAGCAAAAAGATGAAGTACGGATGGCCGAACAGGGCCGGCACGACCAGCGGCTGATACGTGTTCAGCCAGCCCAGCCACTTGAACGTGATGAACAGGGGCACCATGGTCACCGCCCAGGGCAACATCATCGTCATCACCACCAGCCAAAAGAGGGTATCCCGTCCGGGCCAGCGGATACGCGCGAAGCCATAGGCGACGATGGTCGAGGAAAGCAGGGTGAGCAGGACCACCGGTACCGTATACAGGACAATGGAATTGATGGCGTAGCGCGTAAAAGGCAGCACCTGCCAGCCTTCGACAAAGTTCCGGGGATGGATGGGGATCGGCAGCAGAATCGGCGGCACCGTGTAGATCTGCGCATCCACCTTCAGGGCCGAACTGATCATCCAGTACAGGGGAAAGGCAAAGCTGAAGGTCAGCGGGATCAGAATGGCGTACTTGGCAAAGGTGATCGCGGCATTCTGCACCCGGTAGGGATTTGTGCGTCGGGCCCGGGGCGCCGCGCCCGGGGGCCGTTTGGAGGCAACCGATATCATTTTTCGCCCCCGTAGTAGACCCAGCGGGCCGAGGAACGGAAGATGATGAGGGTGAAGCACAAAATGATCAGGAACAGGATCCAGGCCAGGGCGGACGCCTTGCCCATGCGCAGGTAGTTGAACGCGTTGCGGTACAGATGGACCAGATAGAATTCGGTGGAATTCATGGGGCCGCCTTCCGTCAGCAGCCACGGGATGGTGAATTCCTGGAATGCGCCAATGAAACCTATGATCAGATTGAACAGAATGATGGGGGACATCATCGGGATCGTGACGTTGCGAAACTTGCGCCAGCGGTTGGCGCCATCCACGGTGGCGGCTTCGTACAGCGACCGGGGCACGTCCTGCAACGCGGCCAGAAAGATCACCACCGCCGCTCCCTGTGCCCAGATCGCCACCAGGATCAGCGACGGTTTGGCCCAGGCCGGATTGGAAAGAAACGGGATCACGGGCAAGCCCAGGGAACGCAGAATGCCATTGACTGCCCCATACTGCACGTTCATCAGAAACTGCCAGACCATGGCCGATGCCACTGCCGGCACAATCGCAGGCACATAAATCACGCCCCGAAAGAAGGAAGGGGCCACGATGCGGGAATTCAGCAGATTGGCGATGAGAAACGCGGTGCCCACGCCCAAGGGCACACTGAATCCCACATAGTACAGGGTGTTGTAGATCACGTTCCAGAAGTGCGGGTCGGTCGTGAACAGGGTCGTATAGTTCTCAAACCCCAGAAACACCGGCGCGCGCAGCAGATCGTAGCGCGTCAGGCTGTAGTACAGCGAAGCCAGGAGCGGATAGACGGTAAAAAGGAGAAACCCCAGCAGCCAGGGCATGACAAAAAGCAGCCCCAGGCGCAAATTGCGCCATTCCCCCGGCGTATAGCGGGCTGTCCTGCCTGTGCCTGCGGCCATATCCATGCCCCTCTAACGCACGATGCGGCGTACGGGTGGTTGGGGAACCGCAGGCGCAACGCTCCGGTCCGGACGCCATCGTCGTCGCGGCATCTGCGGTCAATGTGTCAGGTACGGGTTACAGTCCCTGCGCGGCCCACTCGGTTTCGGCGCGCGTCTGCAGTTCGGCCACCGCTTCTTCGGCCGTGATCAGGTCCCGATAGACCTGCTCCCGCAGTTCCCACAACTGCGTATTGACAAACCAATGGATGGGCGAACGTCGGCCCACGATCCAGTCGGTCACTTCATCAATGTTGTCAATGTAGAACCGCAGACCGGGGAAGGTATCCGGATCAATCGTGGGCAGCCAGGACTGAATGCCCATAATCCAGCCGACTTCATGGAAGACAATGTCCAGCGCCTCATTCCTGTGGAGAAACTCGGCCACCTTGAACATCCCTTCCGGATTCTGGCCGTCCTTGAACAGCTGCACCATATGGGGACCGGTGGCCATGATTTTGGCGCCTTCCCGGAAGCTCGGCACAGGTGCCCAGGTCGCCCGGTTGTGCACAGCCACTTCCGGTTTCTGGATCTGCGTTTCACCCGCATGCCAGTAGCCTTCAATGATCATGGACTGCACTTCGGCATTGTAGGCACCGCCCCAGGTCCCCTGGCCTTCCACGGAACGAAAACCGGCGACGTTGTCGGGGCCGGCAAAACGGAAGAACTCGGCCTGCATCTCGATACCCTGCGCCATCCGCTCGTGGTCCAGGTCAAAGGTCTGCTCCTCATCGTTCCACCAGGTGTGGCCATAGGACGTGGCAATGAAATCCGGCTCGCCAGCCATGGCGTCGATCGGATCCAGACCCATGCGGAGCAGATTGCCGCCGTCATCGAACCGGGTCAGCGTCTTGTGCCACTCCAGCACGCCTTCCCATGTCAGGGGCGGATTGTCCGGGTCCAGACCCGCTTCCTCGACATGCTGGGCGTTGTAGTTCAGGCCGTACCATAGAAACGATTCAATGGAAGGCACGCCAATCAGCTGGCCATCGTAGAATCCGCCCTGCCAGACCGCTTCCACGACATTCGAGGGGTCAATGGCTGCGCTGGCGTCTACCATGTCATTGACCGCGAGCACCACGCCGCGGGCCCAGAAACCCGGATAGTCGAAATTGGAGCCGCCATCGGGCGGATCACCGGCTGCCAAGGCAGTCAGGACCGTTTCCGTAGTGGAACTGCCCCGCCAGTCCAGGATGGCGTTTTCACCGATGTGGGTCTGGAAGCTCTCCAGCCCCGCGATCTTTTCCACAGCCGGGTCCAGATTGCCCCATCCATACCACCAAGTGATGGTTTCCGGTTCGGCCGCCCCGGATGCGCCGGTACCGTTGGACACCAGCGGCGCCGCGCAGGCAGCCAGCGCGGCAGCACCGACGGCAAAGCTCGCAGAACGCAGGAATTGGCGGCGGCTTAAAGTGCGTGTAGTCATTCGGTTGTCCTCCCAGGCAAAGAGTATGACAAGAAACGCAAAAACAGGATGGCACAGGGATCGGGCATGAAAATCCGACCGCAGCCTCCGCGTACGGCAAGCCTCCTCACGCCGGCGAGGTGGCGGGTTTTTGCCGGATGAATGCAGGAAAGCGGTATTGTACTATGCAAAGAGCATATCACCCACCGCAGGGGCTTCACAAAGCCCCCGCCGCCGGGCCTTTCCGGACAGACCCGCGATTGCGGCCGGGAGCGCAGGCCGGAGCTGCAATGTGGCCAAGGGCGGCGTGCGCCGGACCACCGTGCAGGGGCGGCAGCGCAGATCGCAACGCCCTGGAGGCTACCGGGACCGACGGCAAAGTGGCACACTGTGGGCGAGAGTCCGCACCATCATTGTCTGCCGTGGCTGGCCGCCCGGGGATGTCCCAGGCGCTCAAGCCGGCAGCATGACACCACAGACCCGGTCAGGCAAGAAGCCGTCCCAGACCGGTACGTCCATACGCATGCCCTATTCCAGGGCCACGATCCGGGACCGCTGATGGGCAAGTCGTTCATAGATCGCAGATGATTCATCCAGGAATTCTGCGGTGCGCGCGAAGTAGGCGTCGATGACATCCAGAGCCATCCTGCTATCTCCCTCAACAACATATTGCTGGGCCCGTAGTTGCAGGATTTCGCTCCGATGCGGTGCGATGCGGCCGGCCCGGTCAGTGTGGTCGCGGGCCAGTATCACATACGCGGGCTCGGCCAAAGACACCCTCTGGTACATGAAGGCCAGCACAACATGGGCCCGCCATTCCCAGGGCACTCGTGCCAGGATGGCCTCCCCCTCGCTTTGGGCCAGGGCCAGGGCCCGTTGCCTTTCGGCTCCCGTCAGTTCTTCCCATTGTGCGAAACTCTGATTCAGAAAGATCAGCAGCGGCTGCGGCGCCAGGGCCGGCGCCGCATCAAGGGTGTCGGACATGCGCACAAACCGTTCGCTCCAGGCCAGTTGGCCTAAGATGGCCGCGTGCGCGTTGCGGGCCCCCGTGAAGGGTCCCAGGATCGTAAAATAGAAGCCGCTCAGGACCACGGCACTCGCCAAGGCGGTGACGATGGTTTTCGCCAGGGGACTGGCCCGGCCGAGGAATCCTGAGTCGGAACCGTCAGCCTGTCCGGGAAAGTCTTCCAGGGGCCCGGGCGCGGAGACCGGGATCGTTTCCAGGTAGACGATGAATCCCATCAGCAGATACAGCTGGACCGCCGTGCTGGGCGTGTCAAACAGGAACAGATTCTGCACGAAGTAGCCCGCCAGGGCCGCGCCGACAAACAGGACAAACAGTTTTTCGGGCGCGGGCAAGACGCCGATGCGCCGCATCAGCACCCATGCCATACTCCACCAGAGCGCCAGATATCCCGCCAAACCCAGCAATCCCGTAGTGACCAGTTCCTCAATGACCCGGTTGTGCGCCTGATCAAAATTCTGAATCGGAGAGGTGGCAACCACATACTCGGTGATGTACAGGTCGTAGGCTGCGGAATAATTCTCCGGCCCCCAGCCAAGCAGGGGCCGGGCTTTGAAGCCGTCGAAACCCGTATCAATCGAAAGCAGCCGCGTCCGTATGGCAGGGTCGTCAAGATTGAGTTGGGCCAAGCGCTGCAGAGTCGGATTCTGCGTGGTCCATGTCGAGAACCCTTCGTGGCTTTGGAGAAGATAGAAACCGGCAATCAGGACCAGACCCGCCCCGATCAGGGCGGCCGCGGCCAGCCGTGCGCCTTTGCGTGTGCCCCACACCGCTGCATAGCCGATCAGCAACAGCCCCAATCCGGCGACCAACCCTACCATCGCGCCCCGCGTTCCGCTCTGGAATAGCATAAACAGGTTGAGAGCAGTTGCCGTCGCCCAGAAAGTGTGCATGAGCACAGTGATGGCGCCGGGAGACCTTGAGCGACGCCGGACCTTCCTGTGCCGATACCGTAGCCGTTCCTGCGACGCAGCGGGCAACGCCGGTGGGGGAGGCGTGATCAGGGCATGGGTCAGGAACCCCGCGGCAATCAGGGCATTCACCAGCGCGTACGCCCCGAGAAAAGTCGGGTTGCCCAGCGAAGAACTGATTCTCGGGCCGTCACCTCTGACCATCTGCAGGAGGCCCAGCAAGCCCACCAGCAGTCCAATCAGGAGATTGACGTTGAGCAACCCCCGCCAGGCCCGAAACGTTCTGAAGACCGAGGCAACCATCACCGTGAAGGCCGCGTAGTGGATCAGACCCAGCCAGCCTTGCATGCGCTCGTAATTGGACCAGAGGCTGCGCTCTACGCTGACTCCGGTCAACGAGGCCCCAAGCGCGATCGCCACGTAGACACCGAACAGGCCCAGAAGCCACGACCGGGGCGGCCGGTATGCGGGATACCAGAGCCACAGCGGCAACCAGAGGAAAAACGCGATCTCGACCAGCACCCGGAAGTAGAGAGCCTTGCCCACCACAAAGGGAAAAATGATTTCCGGCAAGGGCTCTGACACAACCACAAGGGGAGTGGCCAAGGCCAAGGCCAGCACGACCCTTATAGTGTTGGCAATGAGTTTTTCCATATCCCTAACAGGGTCCCCTGAGGCGCAAGGTGGGCCTGTCCGGGCTCATCCTGGACCGACAAGACAAACCAAGACAACAGGGCGCGGCAATGACCGTCGCATTGTAACCGTGTCCGAATCCGAATAGTACCAAGGATTGCCCGGTGTTCCAGGGCAAGGATCCCGGGCTGCCTGGATTTGTGCAACACTTTGGAAGCGTGAAGTGCACTGCCGCGCCGCACCTCAAATGAGACATTGCGCAGGCTGATTACGTTGCCGAATTCAGCCTGGAAAAAGGCCGATCCTGCGTGGCATGTTGCGGATCAAGGACCCTTTCCGGCTCTGGAGCGAATACCTTCCGGACGAATCGCACCTGTACGGATGCAAACGGGTTGGGCGGGGACCATGCCGGTCATGATACCGATCCTCAACAATGGCCGGACCGGCCTGCCGATCCGGGATCGGCCGTTTTCGGGGTTGAAACATGGTGGACAACCTCGTCCTGCGATTTTCCGGGCCGGGCAGCATCCGGCCCCAACAGCTTTTGCAAACACTGCCTCCATAGCACTGGTGGTTGCAAGGACCAATCCGGCCGCGCGAGCTTGGGCGCCTCTGCGGAGACTTGGAATCCGCTCCGGTTTGATCTGCTCGGAAAACGGCATTTCTGCCTTGATCTTTCACGCACTCCTGTATCTTGCATATATTTTATTTGGTACCTGACGTCACATGCCCGCGAGGGTGCAACGCGGCTCGACCGCTGTCAGGCGTGCAGCAGGACGACATTTCTCCGAGTCTGATTGGGCCGGGTCAGGACAGGGCCACTCCGTGCGCTGTTTGCGAGGCTGGGCACCACTCCCGTACCGAGCCCACTATGTCCGACAGTGCCCGATCTCCAGTACCCCCCAGTACGGCAGGGCGCACATTGGCAGCATGCGGAGCAGACGGCAGTCCTCCCCTTGTCCCTTGAATTCCCGGATGACGCCTCCAGCGACATGCAGCGGGTTGCCGAAAGAAGAACAGAAGCAGTGCAGGCAGAGCCAGCCTGACCGGGATGGCCCGCAGCAGACCTGTGCCGCGCCTTGGCGAGGTTGGTCCTCGCAGATACCGAGATGGTTCCCACGGCCAGGGTTGAGGTCACCAGGGACGGGATGCCCAGGCCTGGGCAGCTGCAGTCCAGCAGCTCATTTCCAGATCTCCCACCCGATCAACGCCATGCAGGCATGCGTACGATCTTTCCCTGCTCCTGCCACTAGGCTGATTGGATTGGCAGGAGGTGCCGCGGCAGAGCCGCATACAGCTTACGGATGAGCAGCGGGTACAGACGACACGACCTGTTTCTGCATTGCGCATCGGGATCGAGCCGAGCCTCCGCCTGTGCCACGACGGACACCGGTGATTCCTGGACCCGATCGTATATGGCCCGATACGGTCCAATCCGGGCCCGTGGGTCCGTCAGTACGTGTGGCGGTGTGAGAAAGTCGCCCGGCCAGGACGCAGTTCCTCCCCGCGCGGCGCGCCCTAACCGCCTGGACGGTTGTACGGCGAGTTCTGACCTTCAGGATGCAACCCCATGCATCCCCGTAGTGGAACTCGCCGTATCTTCCAACAGAAGCAAATTCCCAAGAGGCAGACCGTCCATACCGGCCTCCCTCCGGTCTGAGACAGGAATTGTTATGCAAAATGCCATGGCATGTCACTGGAATATTCCTGTATGCACCTTGTATACTGTTAACTAGGACATTATGCATTCATCGGTACAGTCGCATTATGCTGAATCACAGTGTAGTTGCTGAAGATACACTCGTCCGGGCTCCCCGCGCCACTGCCATTGGGGATTTGCCAGACGAAACCCGAGTTGTTCGTGACAGTTACAAAAGGCCTTTCGACCTCGCCGTCATCATTCTCAGCCATGTGCTGTTGTTTCCGCTTTGGCTGCTCCTCTGGACCTTGATCCCCCTGATGATCTGGCTGGAGGACCGAGGCCCGGTCTTCTATACTCAGGAACGGCTGGGAAAAGACGGCGTCCCTTTTCCCATCCTCAAGTTCCGGACCATGCTCCGGGATGCCGAAGCTCTCACCGGCCCGGTCTGGGCCAGTGAGAACGATGAACGTACGACCAAGGTAGGCCAGATACTGCGCAGACTCCACCTTGACGAGATGCCCCAAATCGTCAATATCGTCAAGAACGAAATGAGTCTGGTAGGCCCCCGGCCGGAGCGGCCGTCTTTGGCCGCGCAGTTTGATTTCGAGGTGCCCGGCTTTTCCCAACGTCTGCAAGTGCGACCTGGAGTGACAGGATTGGCCCAGCTGCGGGTCGGTTATTCGGCCAGACCCCGGTGCAAGTTGGGATACGATCTCCGGTATATCGAAAAGATGAGCCCTTGGCTGGACTTTTGGCTGTTGTTAGTGTCCGTGCCTGTTGTGATCGGGCGTTGGTTTACCGAAATTCCCATGGAAGAGACTGGTGTCTCTACGCCAGGCGAGGACACGGTAGGGGAAGAGGTCCGGACGCCAGGCACCAGAGTGGATACGGTTTCCCTATCCTCCATGCTCTCCTGGGAGTCGCCTCAAGCCCAAAGACCGCTGCAAGTTGTCCCCGGATTCCCCTCCCCTGCCATCCTGCGCCATCGCGTCCATGTCGATCAGCCCCCTCACGAATATGCGCGGAGAAGTACACCTTCCGACATTGCCATACATACACAATTCGGACAAGAGAGCGTAGCCGCAAAGCGGGAAAGTCCCGGAACACGCTCGGGCGAGAGGCTCTGCGCGGGGAAATAACCGCGCGGCCCGACGGTGCAGTCAGAAGCGTGGCTTCGGGGAGTTCCCCTATCCCGTGACGACCTTTTGGAACCGCGCTGTGTCGTCTGGAAAGTCACCGGACTGGCAGCCTGTCTGCTGAAGGGAATCAAGCCGAAGCAGTCGCATTGCCATTCGCAGCGGTTGGTTACCACATTGCTCTCCGCACACCACTGTCCTGTGCAGAGCTCCCCCAAGCCTTGGCCGTGATACTGCCCGGGGTTTACAGACGCCCCTGCTCAAGGCACATCCGCACCAATTCCCCCAATCGCACCCCCAGTTCGGCCTGTCTGGCGCGCAGGTCTGCATACAAATCCGCCGGAAACCGCATATGAACGCGTTTTGGCTGATCGAGATTCTCGTAGGCCCTGTGCTCCGGAGGCTGCAGGGCCTGGGCCAGGAGCAGTCCAGAGGCGATCAATTCTCGGCTGGCCCTTGCCTTGGACATGTGGCTTTGGCGAGCTGCGGTCTCAATCTTGTGCAGGTGCTTCGGCTCCAACATCACGCTGGAGGCCCGAAAAGACTCGGGGCGGGCTCTCTTGCGGGCCATTCGCGGCGGATTTGACATGAGGTCTGTGACGGTCTGGCAGGTACGGGAGATTCAGCGCTATAATTGTACTGTATGGGTCTGGTCAGGGGATCCGGCTCAAGACCGCAGCTCGCACCTCCCATGCCGGACTGATGACCGGCGGGTATCCCCTGGGTACAGTCAGTCATTCACAGGAAACCAAGATATGTCCCTGCCTACCCGGTCCGAAGCGCTGGAACTCCTGCATGCCTGGGTCTCCAACGAGAACCTGCGCCGCCACATGCTGGCCGTGGAGGCCGCGATGAGAGCCTATGCCCGGCATTACGGGGAAGATGAAGAACTCTGGGGTCTCACCGGTCTGCTGCACGATCTGGACTATGAAAAACACCCGGACATGAACGACCTGGCACAGGGGCATCCACGCACGGCCCTGCGTCTTTTTCGGGAAAAAGGGTGGGATGCGGCCCTGATTCAGGCAGTGGAAGCGCATGCCACCTTCCTGGGAGTGCCCCGCACATCCAAACTGGACAAGGCCCTTCTGGCCTGCGATGAACTTACGGGCCTCATCATAGCCTGCGCTTACGTACGCCCGGACAAGGCCCTTGCCAGCGTCAAGTTGAAGTCGGTCAAGAAGAAGTGGAAGGACAAGGCTTTCACCGCCGCCATCGATCGTCAGGAAAACCTGGCATTCATTGAAGAGCTGGGCGAACCGTTCGACGAACATGTCTCCAGGGTACTCTCGGCCATGCAGGACGCAGCGGCCGACCTGGGACTGGAAGGGGTAAAAGCGTAAGCCCGGGCGAGCATGCCGCGGGCGCGGCCACCGCGCTACAGACCAGCTGTCACGGGAGAGGCGGAATCGCCAGCACCATGCATCATAGCGCCTTTCTGAACCACAGCCGTACACGGCGGCGGGCTTGACGGACGGGCGGCCGGTTGCCTGGCCTGGACCGGGCTGCGGTGGGCGGCGCGGTGCGGATGCTGCAAAGCAGAGAGGACAGGGCCTGTCGGGCCCCCTGCCTCGGGTCTACGCTCCGGGCACCTCCTGCAATCCGTACGGCCACAGAGTATCCACAGCCACGGTCGCACCGGGATGGGTCAGCGCCGCGGTCTAGGAAGCCTGGACCGTATCGGTCGGCCCGACCGCTTCGGAGGCGGTCCGCGGGACGCGTTGGGCTTCGATGCGGCGCTGTTGATAGATCAGTTCTTCCAGCAGCATCCGGTTGGTGGCCGTCAGATCGGCCAGCAGCCCAAACAGAAAAATCAGCAGCCCCAGAATGACCAGCGAAGTGCCCAGCCCCGGCAGGGCGGTGGCCGCGCCGGTTCCCATGGGGAACCAGTAGATCGCCAGCAGGGCCAGACCGCCCAGCAGCGGGGCCACCGCCAGATACGAGAAAGTGCGCAGGGGCTCGTACCGCGTGTAGACCCGCAGAATGTTCGCGGCACCGGCCTTGACGAAGGTCCAGTTGCTCTTGACCAGTCTGGAAGGGCGCAACGGCGGATTCACCACAATGGGCACGGACACCACTTTCATGTTGCGCTTGCCGGCCTGAATAATGGACTCCAGGGTGTAGGTGTAGCGGGTCAGGATGACAAGCCGCAACGCGGCATCCCGGCTGATGGCCCGAAACCCGCTCGTGGCATCCGGGATGGCCAGACCCGAGGCCTGCTGCACAATGTTGCTGCCCACGCGCTGCAGCAGTCGCTTGAAGAAAGAGAAGTGGGCAATGGTCTGGGTTTGCCGGTCCGCGATCACCATGTCGGCTTCCCGGTGCAGGACCGGCCGAATCAGATCCGCGACGGCACCGCCGGGATACTGATTGTCCCCATCCGTATTCACGATAATGTCCGCCCCGGCTTGCAGGGCGGCCGTCATACCCGTCTGGTACGCGGCCGCCAGCCCCAGATTGCGAGTATGGCGCACAATCCGATGCACGCCCAGGTCCCGGGCGACTTGGACCGTGCCATCCTGACTGCCATCATCGATGACCAGATACTCCAGCCGGGCCACACCCGGCAAGGCCCGGGGCAGATCCGCGATGACTGCCGGCAGGGTCTCGGCCTCGTTTAAGCAGGGGATCTGAATGATGACATGCATAGCCCAGAGCCACTCGGGGAAGATGCCCGCAGCCCGGCACGTTCAGGGTTTCGGATCGCGGGCGTCCGGGTCCGGCAGTCTGCGCCGACGTCCCAGGTTGCCCAGAAACATCTGACGCATGATGTTGCCCGAAGTGGCGCTTTCGTCCGGCACAATGGCTTCCGACCAGTCCTGCAAGGCCGCCTCGCCCACCCACTTTTGCCGGGCAGCATGCACTTGCGCGGTCTGGTCCAACAACGGCTCCATGTCCTCCGCTTGCAGCAGGGCCTGCCAGGCCGTCAGCTCCCGCTGCAAAATCTGCAGCCAGGTCTGGACATATTCCCGATTGGCCCACAGGGTGGCACCCAACTGCTCCGGACTGCGGGTCATGTCCGTGGCATGGTAGAAGACGCGTCCCGCCAGTTTGCGGGCATCCTGCCATCCTGTGCCCATGGCAGCACTGTGCATATAGGCGGCTGCCAGGAGATGCGCGACATGCTCCACCCCGGCAATGAGCCCATCATGTTCCGCGGCATCCAAATAGTGGGGGGTGCCCCCGATGTGCTCGATCAGGTTGTGCGCAATCTGCAGGGCCTCCGCGGAGGTCTCCGGACCGGGCACGAGACAGAACAGTCCCTCCTGGAACAGGTCCGCGCGTTCCGTGAGCGGTGCTTTGATGCCGGTCAGAATGGGATGGCCCAGTACATAGGAAACCTCGGCGGGGATATGTGCGCTGGCCAGCGCCTGGGCCGGGGCCAGGGCGCTGCCCAGGATCAGAACCAGACTGCGCGGCCGGAAGGTCTCCTCAAGCAGCGGCAACATGGTGGCCAGTTCTCCCTGTGGCACTGCCAGAATGACCAGGTCGGCCGGTTCCACGGCCTTGTGGATGTTCCAGGCGGTTTTGTCCACGGCCTTGAGGCGCTGGGCCAGCGCCATGCGACTCCGGTCCCGGTCATGGCCCATAACTTGGAAAGAGGCTTGGGCGGCCTGGAGGGCCAGCCCCAGGCTGATGCCAGTTTCGCCCAGCCCCACAATGCAGGCTTTGAGTTCCGCCATGGCTCGAGAGTAGCTACACGTTCCCTATGATTGTCCCATCCCGGGGGTCCTATCGGACCACCGTCTGCGCCAGTGACCAGAGGAAGTCCGTGACCCCACCAGACACGGCGCGAATGGTACCGGACATAAAAAACAGCACGAAAAACAGCGCGAGTATCCCGTACTGCCGCAGCATCAGCGTGATCTGGCTCATTTGCGGAGGCAGCAGCGAAAACAGGATATGGGAGCCGTCCAGCGGGGGAATGGGAATCAGATTGAAGACAGCCAGCAGCACGTTGATCTGGATGAATGCCCCCAGCACGAGCATCACCTCATTCCGCCACGCGCCCAGATCCATCTGATCCAAGGTCCCGGTTTGAATCACCACCATGGCAAGAAACGCCATCAGGATATTGCTGAGGGGGCCGGCCCCGGCCACCAGTATGGTCGCCGTACGAATGTCGCCCCGAATGTTGTTGGGATTCCAGATTACCGGTTTGGCCCAGCCCAGACCCACCGTGAACAGCAGAATAGTGCCGACCAGATCCAGATGTCGGAGCGGATTCAAGGTGTAGCGACCTTGAATCCGGGGAGTCTCGTCACCCAGCCACACGGCCGCCGCGGCATGTGCGAATTCATGTACCGGCATGGCGGCCAGCACAATCACCAAGGGACCTGCGAATTGGACGGCCAGACGCTGCAGACCCGATCCCGACAGGGCAAAAGAGCCGATTTGCCCATACAGCCAATAGGCCACAAAGCCCAGTATGGCAATGACGACAATGCGGGTGGTGACACTCCAAGTCTGCCAGCCGCGGCGCGCCGGGGCCCCGGAGGAATTGAAGGGGGGTGGATACATGCAGTCACCAATAGGGACAGAGCAGCGCAAAGTATAGCACTCGGCTGGCAGACCCGACAGTAGGTGGACCTGTTGCAAGGGAGACGACCCGCCCGCTGCGGCCCGGTCCGGACAGGCAGCCCGGAAATTGCATGGTCAGCAGACCAGGTTCTACACTGATACAGAGCCGTCCCCGCGTACCTCCTGACCCGCCCCGCCCGCAGCGCAGATGTCCGAGAAACCCGACACCGTATACGCCTTCACCGATGGGGGAGCCCTCGGTAACCCTGGCCCCGGGGGTTATGGGGTAGTGTTGCGTTACCAAGGCCAGGTACGGGAAGTGTCCGCGGGCTACCGGCATACCACCAACAATCGCATGGAATTGCTGGCGGCCATCACGGCCCTGGAATCGCTCAAGCGCAGTTGCAAAGTCATCCTCACCACGGATTCCCGGTACGTGGTGGATGGCATCTGCAAAGGCTGGGCCCGGCGCTGGCAGGCCAATGGCTGGATGCGCAACCGGAAGGACAAGGCCGTCAACCCGGATTTATGGGATCAGCTCTTGCAGGCGACAGCCCGACATGAAGTGACCTTCCGCTGGATCAAGGGACACGCGGGACACGCCGACAACGAACGGTGCGATGCACTGGTCCAGGAGGCCGCCCGATCGGCCGATCAGGCCGTGGACGTGGAATATGAACGGCGCCATGGCAGCGGTGCGCGGCGCTAAGAGCCTGTACGAGAAGGGGCCGTGTGTGTATCGGGGTTCGCCCCACCCCAGCGATTGGACAGAGGCCCAGTGGCAGATGCGGGCCCGAGGGCGATCTCCTTCCCGGTCGGGCACATCCCCGGCTTTGATGTGCACCCAGTCGCCCCACGTATCCCTCAGTTCCCGGCTGCGCGGAAAGAAGGCTGCATAGCAATAGACACAGCCCGCAGAGGGATTCAAGGTGTAATCGAAGCTGTCGATGAAACCCGTGGCCCTGGTCAGAATGGAGGACGCCTCCCGGCAGTGGATGTCCTTCTTGGTATAGCGTGGCAAAGCCAGTGTGATTCGTTCTGCCAGGTTCATGCTCATTGGGCCCTAGAGAGGGTCAAAGGCAGACCGCCCAGAAGAGAGAATGGAGGTCTTGTCCCGCAACCCGGCACCACGTCAGCCAGTCTATGCAGTCCAGCTCAGGCTACCCTTGCAGGATAGCAGCACAGCAAAAGCAGCACAGTTGCCCGGGATCGATGTCATGCACTCGATCGCTTGTCTGCATTGGGCTGTTGGCGGAGGTGCTGAATCGGTTTCCGGGCAACTGCCGCCGAGTCTCTTTGTCACTCGCCCTTCCCCATACCAGAGGCTATCCCAGAGATGGCGCAATGGAGCGACATAGTTGTGATCTCCTTGCAGCGTTGCCTGCTCCCCATCGCAGAGCACGACGCCACAGACGAAACTGGCGTCCATGGCTTCTGTCGGCTTGTGCCGATTATGGAGGAGCTGGGGCTTGAGCGCCATACTTGCCTTTACTTCTACACCTGTGGTCTGCCCGTCCTTCCTCCCGAGTACGAAGCCTGCTGCAGCCCTTTCCCGGTCTCGAAAGTGGTAAATTCGGCTCGATGTTGCCAACCCCTTGAATGCCGCGGTCTTCTGCCTGACCCTGTGGGCAGTCGGGCCATATCTGCGGCGGTCGCTGCGATATCGTCCCCGGGACCTGTGGACTTGTCTGGCCCTCATGTTGGCCTTCCCCTTGACAGCGGTGGTATCCCAAGCCATATCCAAAGCCCTCTTCCTCTTCGCGACCACGCTCTCTACAGTGCGATTGCGACAACTTGGATTTCGGTGGACGGAATAGTTTCTGGCAGAGTGGCAGACATTGTGTCACAGCGGCCAGACTGCCCAACTATGACATGGCCCGCATCCACACTGGACCGTGGTCGCCGGCTGCCCTGTACCCAAGCAAGGACATGTCCGCGGCGACACCCATTGGAGACTGGCTGGTGCCGGTTATGACGGCGGGAGGAATGTCCCGAATCTGAAGCAGAGGGACACCCATGACTGCACGGCCACCGGGCAGAAGTGCCACTACCCGCCCCAACGGGATGAAACCCGCGATGCGACCTGCACACCGCGGAAGTCCAAGAGAGGTCCACTGCAGGTGTACTGCGCCGCCCGCCGGGTCCTACGACCCGATTCCAGGCAGGTCTCGGCTGCCGCGGCTTCAGAGAACGAGCAGCGCAATGGCAGGGATGGCATTGAGGATAACCATCAGTTTGGGCAAGACAGCACCAGAAGGTGGCCATGACCGGTGCAGAACGCGTCACGGCCCACGCCATCCAGTGCCAGTGCACATCGCAGAAAAATCCATACACGCATCGGGAGACTTCACGCCGATGGTACTCGCCCGGTTCCGGCAGTGCGATGCGGAGCAAACCGGCGGGGACTGATCCAAGGCTCAACAGACTCGGGAACAAGGTATTTCACAGTTGCACCAGGAACCTTTGCCATCCGCACCACTCGTCCGTAACCCGCCCGCCCCTTTGGACCAGGCATGATTTGCATGGGCGGAACGGATGGGCAACGGGCCAGGTGTGACGCATTCTGCAGCCATCCCTGTGCGTTCCCATGGAAACTATCCGGATGCCTTGACCGAGCCGGGGAATTCCCCGTGCACCTGTGACGCCTTGACCTGTGTGGACACCCTCACACCTGCTGTGCTCGCGTCCCTCCTACTATCGTATGTACATGCCGTATGTACATGCCGTATGTACATGCACCCGGTTCCATCGGTGAAAGGCAAAATCCAACATACCAGAGCAATTTCCGTCAGTAGAATGTTTTAGAGGTCAGGCAATCTTTGGACACGCTCCAGATCGCAAAACAGGTAACCAAATTCTTGTGACAGGTGTAGACATGTCGAAATCCTTGGTACTGAGAACAGTCTTGGTGGTTGTCTCCTTCTGGGTTGTCTTGCTTCTAACGGCAATCATCTGGTCGGTCATAGATGTCCCCATCGCCGGCATGCAGCCCGAAGGCCTCCGCCTCACAATTATGATGACGCTCCCCTTCACCGGGGGAATATCCCTAGTGGCCATCGTGTCCGCCATCGTCATAACGTGGTGGCGCAGTCAGCATCATCACGAAGACAGCGGAACCGCCTGAAGATTCTGGCCGGCGGCATCCCCGGTGTAAGCCGGGGGTATGTCGCATGGCTGCGATGGCCCGCGGTGCGGGATACCGGGGTTGTGGTCCCCGGCATTCCGCGCAGTGTCCACACGGGATCGGGTTTTCGGCAGTTCCTTTGACAGAGAATGGGCCACCGAGACAGGAAGGGCACAGATTCGCGCTGTCCCAATGAAGCGGCTACAACAGGATGCATAGGGTGACTTCATACGATGAAAGGGGCTTGCCGGACGAGGCCAACACAATCAACGCGAGACCTGGATGACGGGCAATGACGGGACCATCACTCGCCATGGCAAGTCATCTGCGAGGCTCATCCCGGGAAAGCCCTCACGGAGTACGCTGCGAGGAGCCTTTGACGAACTCCCCGATGCAACCTGTGCAGACTTTCTGAACGTAAAGGTAATATGGGACACCCACGAGTGGGATGGCACAGGACAGAGAGGGATAGTTGGGACCGGGATGTGGTGGATGTCCATGCATTGTGATGGTACCGGAAGCCCCAGCACGTCTGATGGCCGCGGTTGTTGTCATACTGGCGAAAATCGGCCATGCTGACCTCGTTGTTCCTGGTGTCGATACGGCGGAATCGCAAGTTCTGTCGGCAACGTTGAGCCAACCATTCGGGGTTTTCCCGCTGCGGGAATGGCTCGCTCAAGTTCCCAGACATTTTCGATATGCCTGCCCCTCCATTGTCTCGGAGGCCAAGATGCTTGACGTACCCGCGTTGACGCGGGACGAGACTCTCTGACCGCGTCGCTTCATATTGAGATGATGTGACAACTGTCTCATTCCCATTCCTGGTGAGTGCCAGGAATGTGCCCGTGTGCTTATGACCACAGCGGGTTCAAACCCTTAAGCAGCTGCAGGGGCACTGTACCCGGATTGTCCCCAAGCAAAGGCATTCTCGCAGCCCGCTCCAGAGCACGGTCCCGTAGGCGCAGCTCTCACCTGAGAGCCTGTACGAGAAGGGGTGGAGTGCGTGTATCATGGGCTCTGCCCCGCCTGTCCCGCACCATCCCCTATCCCCGTGATCTGACGGAGGCGCAATGGCAGCTGCTGGCCCTTTGGGTCCCCACCCGCGCAGCCTGGGGCCGCCCCCGCTCGGTGGCACCGCGGGAAATCGGGAACAGCATGCTCCTTGTGCTGCACCTGGCGCGTCCTGCCGTAGGACATTCCTCCGTGGAGCACGGTCGGGCACTCTTTGCGGCAGTGGCGGCGCGATGGCACGCGGGAGCGGATGCACGACGTGTTGTGGCCCTGCCCAGGACCACCATGGTGGACAGTCAATCGGTCCCTGCGACCGCAACAGGGAGCCGCGGGGGTATGATGACGCCGCCCCAAAAATTTCCGGACGCAAGCGGCCCCTGCAGGTGGACACGCTGGGGCTTTGGCGCGTTGTGAGGGTGCCTTCGGCGGACGTGCCGGATCGGGACGGGGCTCGCCCGGTCATGGTGCAGGCCGACCCCGCTGTCCGCGCCTTCAGCACCAACTCTTTCCCTGGTCCCAATTTTTCCATGGCAGGAGCTGCAGACGAGCGGACAGAGGATGTCGCAGTGGTCCATCCACCAGCGCGCAGCCTGTGACATCTGTACGGCCCGGATTAGCAGGTGGTCGATGTGATGACCCCCAAGATCAATAAAGTCCAGCCCGGTCGGCCTGACACCATCCGAGGCTTTGTACTGAGTCAGAAACCGATGCAGGTACCAGTCTGCTTCGCTCAATGCCAGGGCAATCGCGGTGGATAGACACACAGGATATGGAAGTCTCGAGTAGGAGCCAAGCCACTTGTATTTCCCTGTGTACGGTCTTGGTTTCGACCTGATTTGTCCCTGGGAAACACAAACTGTCAAAACAAACGAACCTTGATATATTGATAAATAGTAAGGCAAGAGACCAAGGGACTTTCATCAGTGCCTTGTCCAGGAGGATGAAACCCACAGAAGATCAACCCGGTACGGCCTGTCGTGACGAACATGAACATCCACCGTGCAATCGGGATGATCGCCTGCGAGCTGTCCGCAGCCCAGGAAATCCCATACAGTGGAGCAAACCGGGGTCACGCCGAAGTCCAGGGATCCGGCATGCCCTACGATGCAGCATATATGGGCCCACTGGGCTTTACAGGAGTGAAAAGCCTCGTCGATCCGAACGACATCGTATGGCTCAGGACCTCTGCAAACCCAGTGACTGAAGATTGAAGCCATGGCCTGAGGCTCTGCATGACTGCAACGTGCGCCATTGCAGCGGAGATGCCGAAAACCGCTGCGTACAGGTTCGTTTTCCCCAGGGCTCGTTCAGCCAGATTCAACCCTGTTCGGAAACACCCGCGTGCGCTGACCCAGCTTGTGACTATCGGCAAACGACGACACCATACGAGGTATCTACAGAATGCAAACAGACATAGACGCCCGGAGAGGGGAAAGGCTTTCGTCCGGAGCCCGCTTTCACCGTTGCGCCCTGCAAGTCAATCCCCATGAATACAACCAGCAGTTTCGGGGACAGCGGACTGGTGGCAATGCAAAGTCATATGCAAGGGCCATGGTGGAAAAGGCCGTGGACATGGGCGTTTCGGTCATCGCGGTGACCAACCATAACGATGCCAAAGGAGTGCAAGCATTCAGGGACGCAGCGGCAGGGCGGGACATTGTGATATTTCCCGGTTTTGAGATTTCATCCTCCGAAGGCATTCATATCCTGTGTATCTATCCACCAGAAACTGATGAGAAACGCATCGAACGCTTTCTCGGCGAACTGGGAATCCGTGACATTACAGCGTCCACAACATTGGCAGAATATCCTTTTGGAGGTGTTCTGGCGAAGGTCCGGCAGCAAGGCGGAATCGGTATCGCGGCACATGTTAGCCGTCAAAAGGGATTGTTTAAGGTTCTTTCAGGCCAGGCCAGAATAAAGGCTTGGCGTGCTAACGATCTGCTGGCCATTCAGATACCGGGGTCCGTATCGAATTTGCCGCCGGACCTATTGTCCATCATTAAAAACACAGACCCGAGTTACCGCCGCAGTCGCCCGGCGGGCGAGTGTCTGGCTATAGCAGTGGTCAATGCCCGGGATGTAACCGTACCCGCAGAACTGGCCGATCCCTCCGCCACCTGCTGGATCAAAATGTCGGAGGTTACCATCGAAGGTTTGCGACAGGCTTTCCTTGACCCTGACTCCAGAATACGACTGTCCAGCGAGCCAGAGCCCGAAGAACACACTGAGATCCTCAGTCTGGCTTGGGAATCCGGGTTTTTGGACGGTATCAAGATTCGTTTCAACCCCAATCTGAACGTTTTGGTGGGAGGCCGCGGCACAGGAAAATCCACTGTCATTGAAAGTCTGCGATACGCACTGGACCTGGATCCGATCGGCGAGGATTCGCAAAAGACCCATGCGGGAATCGTACGTCAGGTACTGCGTCCAGCCACGAAACTCTCTCTGCGCGTACGCTCCCTGCGTCCAGAGAAACGCGAGTATCTGATCGAAAGAACCATTCCGAATCCTCCGGTGGTACGCGATGAGAAGGGCCAGCTTTCCAATCTGTTGCCCCGAGACATTCTGCCGCATGTCGAAATCTTTGGACAGCATGAAATCTCGGAACTGGCCAGAGACCCTGAAAAGCGCACCCTGTTGCTCAACCGCTTCATCGACCGTGATGAAACACTGGAGCGGCGCAAAGCCAGTGTACGCCGAAACCTGGAACAGACAAGACGCTCGATCGTGGATGTGCGGTGCGAGCTGCAGCAGACAGATGATCAATTGGCGACTCTGCCCGCGCTGGAGGAAACACTGATCCGATATCAGGATGCTGGTCTGGAAAACCGCCTGTGGCAGCGGAGTCTGCTGGTCCGCGAAGAAAGGGTGCTTGACTCCATTCCTGAGCGTGTGAAGACATTTCATGACTCCCTGGACTCGCTGCGCCAGGAGTTGCCCATGGACTTGGTCTTCTTGTCCCCCAAGGCTCTTGAAAACCTCCCCGGCAAAACCATTCTGGCTGAGGCAGAGCCCGTTCTGAAGAAATTAAGCGCCGATCTGGAGCAGGTGGCGAATCTGCTTGGCGAAGCACTCGATCGCGCCGACAAGGACATCGAAAACATCCGGAGCCAGTGGAAGATACGAAAGCAGGCTGTCGAAACCGAGTATCGAATCATACTGCGCGATCTGCAGCAATCAGCAGTAGATGGGGAAGAATTTATCCGCCTGCGGGGCGAAATCGAGAGACTCCGGCCCTTGCAGGAACGCCGCACTTTGCTGGAGAGGCAGAAAAACGAAATTGCAGACCGACGGCGTGAGTTGTTGGCTGAGTGGGAAGAAGTCAAGGCAGCAGAGTTTCGGCTCCTGGACAAAGCAGCGAGGAAAGTCAGCCGACAGTTGCGTAACCGTGTAAAAGTGGAAGTCACCGCTTCTGCAGAGCGTAATCCTCTCGTTGAAACGCTTAGAAGCGAGATCGGTGGTCGCCTGTCAGAGGCGATTCAGCGCATAAAGCAGTCTCCAGACTTGTCTTTGCCCCAGTTTGTAAAGTGCTGCCGGGATGGCGCAGAAAGTCTCAACAGGACATACAAGATCCCGATGTCACAGGCAGAACGACTGGCCAACGCGTCCCCCGAAGTCCTGATGAAAATTGAAGAGCTGGAACTGCCAGCCACGACAGAAATCCTGCTCAGCACGGCTCCCGCGGGCGAACCTCCGTCCTGGCATGCTCTGGACAATCTTTCGACCGGCCAGAAGGCCACTGCGGTATTGCTGCCGCTACTGCTGGAATCTGAAGCGCCACTGATCATTGATCAGCCAGAAGACGACCTGGATAACCGCTTCATCTCCGAGGGGGTGGTGCCCAGCATGCGCGAAGCAAAGCGGCGGCGTCAGTTCATCTTCGCTACACACAACGCCAACATTCCGGTGCTGGGCGATGCTGAACTGATTCTTGGACTTACCGCTGCGGGCGAAGCGGAGCAAGGAAATGCGGAAATCAAGTCCGCGCATGCGGGCTCAATTGATGCCCATCCGGTGCGGGAGCTCGTTGAAGAGATACTGGAAGGGGGCAAGGACGCCTTTGAGACCCGCAGACTGAAATACGGATTCTGAGAGGGGGGAGGCAGTGAACAGGACAGATCTGAGCGAGCTGATCCGCAACGGGGAAAATTCGGGAGTGGAATTCAAGCGAGACGATATTCGACCCGAAGGGCTCGCCAAAGAGATGGCGGCCCTGCTGAATCTTGAAGGGGGACACGTACTTTTGGGAGTTGAGGATGACCGTACTGTTTCCGGTTTGGTGCGTACGCCACACGAGGCTGAAGAATGGGTGATGCACACAGCACGGGACCATGTGCAACCTGCCTTGAATCCCTACTGGGAGATTTTGGAGTGGCAGCCCGGCATCACCATTGGGGTGGTAGCACTCATGGCCAATGCGCCCGACAAACCCTACAAAGTCAAACGGGGGTCATCCTGGGTGACTCAAGTTCGGGTGGGGACTGTCACCCGAGATGCTTCACGAGAGGAGGAACAGCGCCTCTATCAACAGTCGGGCCAGATCCGCTACGGACTTAAGCCTGTGCTTGGCACTAGTCTGGCCGACCTGGACCAACGTCGTATCCGGGATTACCTGATCCGGGTGTTGGGAGGGGATATACCTTCAGAAGACGATGCAGACCCATGGGAAAAGCTGGCGCTCAATCTGGAATGGGCCACGGAATCGGCGGGATATACCGCTCTGACAGTTGACGGAATGCTCTTGTTCGGCCGGAATCCCAAACGATTCTTGTCGCAATCGGGTCTCCGTGCAATTTGCTACCTTGGGACTGAACCGGACTATGCGACTCGGGCCGATGAAGACATCAAAGGCCCGCTGGTCCCCCTGGGCAATCCCGCGGCCACGCCAGTCGAACCTGGCGTTGTGGACAGGGGTTGGGATTTCGTAAAGCGCAATACCTCCCCTGTGACTTGGCTTGAAGGGGCACAACGCCATGAAAAATGGGAGTACCCGGAAGAAGCCATCCGCGAGATTCTGGTCAATGCCCTGGTGCACCGTGACTACAGCATCGCGGGCACGGACATTCTGCTGGCGGTTTTTGCCGACCGGCTTGAAATTCAGAGCCCGGGGCGCCTGCCGAATACAGTGACCATTGCGGGCATGAAGTCAGGTTTGCGTTATGCCCGGAATCAGACACTGGTCAATGTGATGCGCGACTACGGTTATGTGGATGCCCGCGGGATGGGGATCCGGAACAAGGTCATTCCCGCCATGCGTGCCCACAACGGCACAGAACCGGAATTGATAGAAGAGGAGCATCGGTTTACGGTGCGCTTGTGGAAGGAACCCGGACCCGTGTAACCCCCCGTCCCAGGGGCAGACCCATCGACTGCTGGACCTCACGTTCCGAACAGGGAACTCCCGGACCCTGCGGAGATGAACATATCACGGCAGTGACTGCACGATCCGAGGCTCCGACCTGCAGGCTTGGAGAGAAACTCGCAAAGCCAAGCAGGACCACGATTTTCCGGACGGGCTGAATCGAGCAGGGGCGTAGCCGTAACGGCCCCCATACTGCCATAGGGCACTGCCTGGGCAAGCAACAGGCGGGATCCGCGTGCGCCACCGTCCCCCGTGCAGGGTGAGCGTTACCGCAGATCGGCAACGCTGCACCTTGGGGCCAGCAGCCGCGTTGTCGGACGGATCGTGCAGGACAACCCAGGGCGCCCTCCTATCGCGACATGGGGACGGGCATGGCATCCGGTGTGTACGTCAGGGCCCTAATACCGGAACACCATGGGCCGCGCGGACATTGTCTTACTCCGTGTCATGGGCGGGGTAGGCCGGTTCCTGCACCACCACCGGCTCGGCCCGTTCGTCTTCGCGGAGTCCCCGGAGAGACCACCCTGTACTGAGACCAACCACGAACCACCCCATGGCCACCATGCCCGCCGCGAAGATGGTGTCTCCCACGGTGCGCAACCAGCGGAAGGTTTCCCAAGGCTCCTGGGACAGAAATTCCGGAGAACGCGCATACCACATGCCCTTTTCCACACTGGCCCAGGTCTGGGCTATGCCAATGGGCAGCAGGCTCAGAAGGATCATCAGGGACAACCCAATGTTCATGGCCCAGAAGGCGAAGGTCAGTACACCGGTCCGCCACTGTTGCCGTACCGTGAGAATACGCAGACTCAGGAGCATCAGTCCGATGCCGAGCATGCCATATACGCCAAACAGTGCGGCGTGGGCATGCACCGAAGTCGTATTCAGCCCCTGCATGTAATAGAGCGCGATGGGAGGATTGATCAAGAACCCGAACAGACCGGCTCCCACCAGATTCCAGAAGGCCACGGCCACCAGAAACAGGATGGGCCATTTGTAGTTCTGGACCCATTTCGCGAGACGTGTCATGGTCCAGTTGTCGTACCCTTCAAAACCAATCATGACCAAAGGCACCAGCTCCAGGGCGCTGAAGATGCCGCCCAAGGCAATAACGGCCGGGGTGGTACCCGCGAAATACAGATGGTGGAATGTGCCGACCACCCCACCGGTCAGATAGAGGATCGTGGTAAACAGGACGGCCATGGTGGCGGACCGGACGCGCACGAGCCCCAAACGGGTAAAGGCCAAGGCCACCACCGCCACGGCAAACACTTCAAAGAAGCCCTCTACCCAAAGATGCACCACCCACCAGCGCCAGTACTCGGAAATCGCCAGGTTGGCATCGCGCCCCGGCATTAACCCGGCCCCATAGAACAGGGCGATGGCCATCACTGACAGGGCAAAGATCAGCAGCAGTTGCCGGTCCACGCCGCGGGCGCGTACGAACGAAGGCCAGATCGCACGCACCATCAATACCATCCAGAGCAGCAGACCGACGAAGAGCATCAGTTGCCACAGGCGGCCCAGATCGAGGTATTCAAATCCCTGATGGCCCCACAGAAAATTGGTCCGGGGATCCAGCTGCTGGTGAATGGCCAGTCCTTGCCCGACCATGGACCCCACAACCACCAATACCAGAGCCCCAAAAAGGACATTGGTGCCCAGACGTTGCCATCGCGGCTCCCGCCCTGCCAGGATGGGAGCAAAGCACAGCCCGGTGGCCAGCCATGCCGTGGCAATCCAGAAGAGCCCCAGCTGCACATGCCAAGTGCGCGACAGGGAATACGGGACCCAGTTGGCCATGGGCAACCCATACAGCGCCATGCCTTCCACTCCATAGTGGGCCGTCAGCATGCCCGCGCCCATTTGCAGAATCAGCAAGGCCCCCACCAACCAGAAGAATTTGACGGTGGCGCGCATGGAAGCGGTGGGCTGGACATTCAGCAAAGGATCGGTGGCGACCGTGGTCAGAGAACTGGCCCACTGGTCCCGGGTCGCAGCATAAAACCAGGCCAAGGCCCCAATGCCACCGAGCAGCAAGACGAAACTCAGGATCGAGACCAGGATCACCGGGCCGGTAGGCCGGTTGCCAATCAATTCATCCGGTGGCCAGTTGCTGGTGTATGTGTAATCGCGGCCCGGCCGCTCCGTGACACTGGCCCAGCTGGCCCAGAAAAAAAACGCCGTGAGATCCGTGCGGCCCGCGGGGGATGCGACTGTATCCGCGGGCATGGCAAAGGCTTCCCGCAACTGCGCCTGGGCAGGATCGCTGCCAAACAGACCTGTGTAATGGTTCTGGACCGCGCGTATCGCCCGGACCCGCACAGGAGACAGCGTGAGGGTCTGCGTTTGCGCATCGTAGGTATTGGTGCGCATCTCCCTCTGCACGCGAGCCTGCAGCGCGGCCTGCTGCTCCGCGTCCAGATCCGCATAGGAGTCCATGCCTTGGCCCCGGCTCCATTCATCCACCAACCAGGTGGCTTCGCGGTGGAGCCAGTCCGCGGTCCAGTCCGGCGCTGTGTACGCGCCATGTCCCCAGATCGAACCCAACTCCTGACCGCCTATGGATCGCCAGACATCCTGCCCCCGCCTGATCTGGTCCCCGGTAAAGATCATCTCACCGGCGGCGGACACGACTTGGTCCGGAATGGGCGGGGCATATTGATAGATCTCGCCTCCATAGAAAGACAGCAAGCCAAACGAAACAATCACCACCAGGGCCAGGGCCAGCCACAGACGCCCCAGAGACGACCTGAGGCCTGTCGTTACCGCCATGCCGACGCTCTGTACGTTCATGCGCTGACTCCTTGCGGACAAATTCCTGAGACCGACTGTACACTACATGGCATGATCCGACTGTCGAAGTTGCACAGTGCAATTTTATGGCCCAGACGGCCTCTGCCTACGCAGTGGCACGCGCCTGTCAGTCAGACCGGCGATCACGGTCCAGGTCTCGGATTATCCCCTTCCCGGTCGGATCTGACCGCCTGGTTGGACAGCGATGCACGGGTCAGCCTCATCTGGCCACGGTTTACCTTCGGGCAGAAGCCAAGCACCGGGCCATAGACATCGCCCCTGCCTGCCTTGGGGAAAATATCCGGCGTCAGCCGTGCCGCCCGGTGCAGTCCGTCTCCCGATGCTGCGACGGGCACAACCCGGGAATCGATCCGCGCGGATGCTACGTTGGTATGGGGCTCTGCCGAGTTACCTCGGCGACTTTACGGAAAAAAGCCCTTTTCCGGTCACTGCCGATCGTCCAATCCACAGGTACACTCTGAAAGCCTTCCCGATGTTCCTCACCGGACCGCCGATAGTCGAAAAAGCCCCAGCCCGCGTGTTCGGACAGCGCCGCCATCATGTTGTTTTCCGGTTCTGCGAATCCATAGTGATCGTCTTCGTTGAACAGAATCGGCTGCCCGCGATAGCCCGGGGAGTGGCGGCACTCGCGCACCATCTCGGCAATGCGGCCGGGATCGGCTACACCGTTACCATGGAGCAACACGAAATCGGCCACGCGCAGGATGGCCGCCGACGGCACCGAATTGCCCTTCAGGCTCGTGCTGGCCAGCAAGCGACCGGCCGGTGTATCGAGTTGGCCGTGGCTGCGCTGCTGGATTCTCTCGATCAGCTGATGGCACCGCGCAGCTTCCACCAGGGAATCGCCGTAGCCCCAAGGTGTGCGGCGGATATCCACTTCATTGCCCACTTCCACCAGAACATGGGCATAGCCCCGATCCAGGAGCCAGTCCACAGTATGGTCCACGGCAGCCCGGATCGCGCGGTCCGAATCCAGCATGGCAAACTGCCCAAAGTAGAAAAGACCCAGGATCACGACCATGCCCAACGCATCGGCCTGGTCCAGGATCGTAGCCAGGCGTTGCAGGTAGGCCCTGTCAAGTTCGCCCTGGCGGTCGAATGCGGAATTGATCCAGGGCTGTTCCCGGGAATACCCAAAGGGACTGCCCCCCTGCAGATTCAGGGAAAAGGCATTCAGCCCGCAGGTGTGCCACTGCGGCATCGCGCGTACAAACTCACGGGTGTTGCGCGCCGGATCCCAAGGCCCATCCGGATAGTCCCAAAGGGGCCGCGTGGCCGCATTGCGGTCATCGAAGATGCCCTGCACCATGCGGCTGTTGAGCAGCAGGCCTTCAATGCGCGCCGGGCCATAACGGATCCCTGCGTACGTGGGGATCCCGTTGACCATAAAATCATCATTGCGAATACTGACCACGGTGTGACGCCGGGACATGTCCTTTTCCTTGTCTGTCTGTGCCGTCCGGAAACTTGATAGTAGAATCCTGCATCAGGACAGGCAGGCCGCAGACCCGTTTCCCTGTCCGAGACCACCGATGGGCCCGCTTCCTGCAGTGCGGGACAGATTTGATTCACCGTGCGCGCAGGTGCCATGGTGCCTCCCGCCGGTATCAGGCCCGGTTGATCCGGCTGCTGTCGCGGGCAAACCGCCTGCACCCACGGTCTGGGATCACAAGGAGCAAGATGACTGTGCCACCGCCAACGCTTGATCAGGTTATCCCGCTTCCCGCGCAGCCCCGGCCCATCATCAGCATTGGCGCGGGCGGCATCGTGCATGATGCCCACTATCCGGCCTATGCACAGGCGGATTATCCGGTCATCGGGCTGTACGATCCAGATCACGCCCGGGCCGCCTACATGGCGGAAACCTTCGGGATCCCGCGGACCTTCTCCAGTCTGGCCGCGGCGGTCGCCTTTGCTCCCGCCGACACGGTCTTTGACATCGCCGTGCCCGCGGCCTGCATCGCCGACGTGTTGCCCGGGTTGCCGGCCGGGGCCGCGGCGCTCATTCAGAAGCCCCTGGGTGACAACCTGACTCAGGCCCGTGCCCTGCTGCAGCTCTGCCGGCAGCGGGATCTGACGGCCGCCGTCAACTTTCAGCTGCGCTGGGCCCCCTTCGTGCTGGCGGCCCGCAGCCTCGTAGACCAAGGAGCCATTGGCCCGATCGTGGACATGGAAGTACGGGTCAATGTCATGACTCCTTGGCACATGTGGCCTTTCCTGCAAGCGATTCCCCATGCAGAAATCTTCTATCACAGCATTCACCACATCGATCTGATCCGCTCTTTCCTGGGTGAGCCCCAGGGAGTCTGGGCCCACACCGTAGCGCATCCGGAACTGCCGGCGATGCGGAGCGCCAAGACCGGCCTCATCTTCGACTACGGGCCCGCCACCCGGGTTCAGATAGAGACCAATCACTTTCACAAGTTTGGTCCGGCGCAGCAGGAAGCGTACATCAAGTGGGAAGGTACCCAGGGAGCCATCAAAGCCACCATGGGCATACTCATGGATTACCCACAGGGACAGCCGGACCGGTTTCAATTCTGTCTCCTGCAGGACGAGCCAGCCCCTGTCTGGCAGGAAATGCCGTTGCAGGGCTCCTGGTTTCCCCATGCCTTCACCGGCAGCATGGGCAGCCTGATGCGTTTCCTGAATGGCGAGAGCCAGGATTTGCCCACCGCAGTCGCGGATGCCGCGCAGACCATGGCGGCCGCAGAGGCGGCCTGCCGTTCCCATGCAAGCGGCGTGGTGCGTATTCCCCCGGTGTAGAGGCCTGGCTCGCTGCGGGACCGCTGGCAGACGCCCGTGTCCGCCCCCGCCCCGCACTCAGGCCGCGGCGGAATCGGCGGTGGCCACCAACAGCAGACGTCCCCACAGACGGGGAATCAGCAACAGCAGGCAGGGAATGCCCAGAACGAGAAAAGTGGTCTGGATACCCCATTGCTCCGCCAGCAGACCCGCCACAAACGGTCCGGAGAACATGCCGATCCCGTACACCGCCTGATGCAGTCCCATCGCCGCGGTTCTTTCGTGATCGGCCACATCCCGAATGCTCAGGCCCAGCAGGGCCGGATAGCCGATCCCGGTGGCCAGTCCAATGAGCCCCTGGACGCACCACAGCCACGCGACCGTGGGCGCGAAAGCAGCCAGCAGGACCGCCAGGCCCAGCAGCAGAAATTCGGTGCGCACCAGGTTGCGCGCCCCCATCCGGTTGACCAGGGCGGCCGTGGTCGCCAGACCGGCCAGATGGAACGCCATGTTGATCGTGATCAGCAGACTCACGGCCACATCCGAGGCGCCCAGCTGGACGGCCAGAATGGGTATGAAGCCAAAGGTGACGGCCCAGTTGACAAACTGGGCTGCGGCATTCAGCAGGCTGGGGAACAGCACCGGGGGGCGTCGGAGCAGGGCCGCCACGGGGGCCAAAGCGGGGCGGACCGTCTCGCGCGGGGTTTCTTTCACGCACAGCATGAGCAGGAAGGCCAGCGCCGCGCAGGCCGCCGCCAGATTGAAGGCCAGGGCATAACCGGCCTGTGCATTCAGAAAACCGGTCGCGCCGGTAGCCAGGATACGCGCCAGGCCGCCGGCCATGGCCAGCACGGCACTGGCCCGAATCGTCTGGGCAGCCGGAAAGAAGCGACAGAAGACCACCACGATAGGTACCCAGGTAGCCGCCGCCAGACCGGTAATGCTCCGGCCCACCCCAATCCAGACCAGGTTGGACGCGAAGCCCATCAGCCAGGCACCCACACCGGTCAAAACGAAGCCCACCAGGATAAACGGCTTGGCCCGTCCCCACAGATCACTGGCCAGTCCTACCGGGAAGCGGGTCAGCGCCTGCCACAGTCCATACATCGACAGTACCAGACCCAGCGCGCCCAGATGGCCACTGAACTGTTGCACATAGAGCGGCAGGGTGGGCACATACAGATACAGCCCCATCCAGTAGCAAAACACCGCCCCCACGAAGACAGCCATCTGCCATTTCCGTTCCGGCAGAGCAAGGAGAGACGGCATCGCACAGGAGTTGTGTGGAGAAGCAGCCGGCCCATCGCCGGCCGGAGTGCTGCAAAGGCCACTGTAGAATAGCCCCGTGACGGCAGAATCGGGGCAGACTGATCCTGCCGGGACACCCCGTTCCGGAGTCGGGTCGAGGCGAATCCGATGGCCTTTTCCCGCGGGAGACCGCCCTGCACGGGCGACAGGGGCTGTTGGCAGCGGGTCCCGTACAGGGATTCCGGCGGCCGGATCGGACAGCAGGCATCAGGCACAGGGTACCGGGCGTTTTGCGCCCGGGAAGACAGCATGAAAATCACGAAACTGGAAACGCTACTGGTCCGGCCGCGCTGGCTCTTTCTCAAGATCCATACTGATGCCGGCCTGGTCGGTCTGGGAGAACCCATCCTGGAGGGGCGGGCCCTGACCGTCGCCCAGGCCGTGGCAGAACTGGAACCCTATCTGATCGGCCAGGATCCGGTGCGGGTCGTCCACCATTGGCAGGCAATGTACAGGCATGCCTTCTACCGCGGCGGCCCCATTCTGACCAGCGCCTTGTCCGGGGTTGAGCAGGCTCTCTGGGATCTGGCCGGCAAGGCCGCCGGCCTGCCCGTGTACACGTTGCTGGGCGGACCACTGCGAGACTGCATCCGGGTCTACCGCGGCGTGAGCAGCGCGGGCCCACTGGAGGAAGTGCAGGCCCGGGCCAAGGCCTTGGTGGACCAGGGCTTCACGGCCCTCAAAACGGGACCGGCCGGCGGCCGCCCGGCCCGCATCGTGGAGACACCGGCGTTCGTGGATGAGGTGATCCGGCGTTTCGGCACGGTGCGGGATGCCGTGGGACGAGATATCGATGTGGCCATTGACTTCCACGGGGCGGTCAGTCCCCAGACCGCATCTCTCCTGATCCGGGAACTGGCTCCGTTGCAACCCTTCTTTGTGGAGGAACCGGTCCAGTGCCAGAACGTGAACATCCTGGCGGATCTGGCACACAAGACCCACCTTCCCATTGCCACCGGCGAACGGATTTTCACCAAGTGGGGATTCCGGGAAATCCTGGAGAAGCGGGCAGCTTCGATTCTGCAACCGGATATCAGTCATGCGGGCGGTATCTTCGAGTTGCGTCTCATCGCGGGCATGGCGGAAGCCTCCTATGCCACCCTCGCGCCCCACTGTCCCCTGGGGCCGATTGCCTTTGCCGCGGCCGTACAGTTGGATGCCTGCATTCCCAACTTCCTGATCCAGGAACACGCCAGCCTGGGCGAGGGCTATCTCCGGCATCCCTTTGTCCTGCAGGCGGATGGCTGTGTGGAACTGCCCCGGGGCCCCGGTCTGGGCATAGAGCTGGACGAAGACGCGATGGCCGACAAGATCGGCCACGATTGGACCAACCCTCAGACTTTTCATCCCGATGACGGCTCCGCCATTGACTGGTAGAACCCCGCAGGTAGGGCGCGGCCGGACCGGGACCGGGAGTCCCGCTGCCGTGCCGGAGGGGAAGTCAAGGCTCAGGTCAGGGTGGTGCCGGCAGGCCTCCCCGCCACTGTCTGGCGTCCACCGGCCGCGGGGTAGCATGATATGGGCCATACGGGGGGCTAAATCGACGATCGCGTTGCGTCCGGGCGCGGAGGGGGAACGCGCAGGCCCAGGCGGTACAGGAAGCCGCGACGACAGGGAATGGCCTCCACAGGAGACCACACCGTGATTCACGGATCACCGCATTGGCTGCAACCCGGTGCCATCGGCCTGCCGCGAATGGAGTCGGGGGCCCTGCTGTATGTCCTGCTCCACAATGCCTTTCCTTTAGGGTACAATCCATGCAGGCAGCCCTGCATCTCCATCGTCCCAGACATGGCAAGGGCCATTTATTCTTTGACATAACATGGAGGAACAGACCCAATGAGGTATTTTCTGCGCGCACTCGATTACGGCAGGCCGTACACTGCCTTGGCGGTCGTCCTGGTCAGTCTCTTGGTGACAGCCTGTGCGGTGGCTCCCCCGGCAATCTCGGAACCCGTGATGGAAGAGGAAACGGCCATGGCGGACAACGTGACCATTTATGGCACCCCTTTGCCGGACGACGCCGTGCCCTACAGTCAGCAGGTATACCGGGTACCCTGCAACAACACGGCCAGCCAGGTCACCTTCGATTTTGCCGTGTCCGTCTATCAGCGGTACTGCGGCAGTGATCTTTTCGGTGATGCCCTGGTGACCCTGGACAAGGATTTCAACGTGCAGCCCGGCGCCGCCGAGAGCTGGAGTGCCTCCGACGATGGCCTGACGTGGACCATCAAGATCCGGCCCGGACAGCAATGGAACGACGGGACCCCCGTGACGGCGCATGATTATGTTGCCACCTATCGTCTTTCGGCCACCCCCGACCATGGCTGGGATTTCTCCTGGTTCTACGGTTTCCTGGGATCCGGGGGGATCCAGAACTGGAACCAGGTCATTGCCGGCGAACTGCCCGTGGAGGAACTGGGGGTGACCGCGGCGGACGATCTGACCCTGCAAATCACCACGGAGGACGTATTCCCGCCCCTGCCGGGTGTGCTCAAGTTCTCGTGGCCCATCGCGGCCCACGCGTTGGCTGAGCATGGACCGTACTACAACAGCGATCCCGCCACCTCCGTTTCCTCCGGCCCTTTCGTGCTGGAAACCTTTGATCCGGGCAACGAGCTCACGCTGGTGGCCAATCCCCAGTACCAGGGCTTCCGTCCTCCCCGCATCCAGCGCATAGAAGCCGTCTACATGGCACCGGGCACGGAATTCCTGGCTTTCCAGAACGGAGAAATCGACAATATCGGCTACGAAGTGCTGTCGCCCGCCGATTTTGACATCGTGCTGAACGACCCGGTCATGAGCCAGAACTACCTGCGTCACTTCGGGGACTTCCGGACCGACTACCTGCTCTTCGACACCTTCAACCCGCCCTTCGACAGCGTGGACGTACGCAAGGCCTTTGCCAAGTCCATTGACCGGGAGGCTATCGTGGAAAACGTGTTCGGCGCCATCAAGGCCATGCCGGCCACCACCATGCTCATGCCCGGCTACCCGTCCTCGGATACGGAAGGCCTCCTGAGCGGATACCAGGCGTACGACTGTGCCGCGGCCCAGACCCATCTGGCCGACGCCGGTTTTCCGGGCGGCGAAGGCTTTCCGCCCCAGGAAATGTGGCTGCGCAACGAAGCCCCGGCTTTGGCCGCGGTGTTTCAGGCCGTGGGCGCCTCCATCTCGGAGTGCCTGGACATAGACATCGAAATCTCCAACAAGGACGGCAAAGTCTACATGGATGCCCTGAATGCCAAGCCCACCGAACTGACTCTGGGCGCGGTGTCCTACGGCATGGATTTCCTGGACCCCGCCAACCTGCTGGGGATCTGGGTGTCTTCCGGCCGGCACAGCTGGCTGCATCCGGAATTTGATCGCCTGGTCACCGAAGCCAGCAGTATGGTCGGGGATCCCACCCTGCGCGATCAGATGTTCCGGAATGCCGAGGAGATCCTGGTCGATGATGTCGGCGGCGCGTTCATCGCCCATCGCTGGGCGGGCAACCTGGTGCAGCCCTGGATTCAGGGCGAGGCCATCCGCGAACCCGATTCGCAAGGGATTTCCGGCTTCCATTGGGGCGACGATAGCGCCATTTCCAGCCTGTACATTTCCACGGCCAAGGAGGAATGACCATGTAGCCTGGTCAGGCTCCTGATCGGAAATTGCCAGAGGCCCCCCGGAACTCTCCACGCGCTGAGAGAGCGCCCATGACACGGTATATCCTGGGGCGAATTGCTTCCCTCATCTTCGTGGTATGGGCGGTGTCCATCGTGACCTTTGTCATGATGCATGCCGTACCGGGGGGCCCCTTTGACGAAACCAAGGGCCGTCTTCCTCCCGCGGCCCGCGAGAACATCCTGCGCAAGTACGGTCTGGACAAGCCGTACCATGTGCAATATCTCAACTACATGAAGAATGCCCTCCGGCTCGACTTCGGCATTCCCTACCAGGCCCCCACCTCCACCGTCTCGCAGCTGATCCTGAAACACTGGCGCATCACGGCACAGGTCGGAGTGCTGACCGTGCTGTTTGCCTTTGGCGGCGGCATTGTGCTGGGGGTTTTGGCGGCCTACCACCAAAACTCCGTGATCGACAACATCGTGACCTTCCTGGCCATGTTGGGGATTTCCATTCCCAGTTTCGTTATTGCGCTCTGGCTCATCCTCCTCTTCTCCGTCAAGTGGAATCTGCTGCCCATGCGGGGCTGGAGCAGTTCCGACACCTGCCTGATCGGCAATGCCCTCTTCTGCTCGGACTGGATCCTGCCGGTTTTCGCGTATGCCATCGGGCCCCTGGGCGTCATTGGCCGCTACACGCGGGCCAGCGTGGTCGATGTCATCCGCCAGGACTACACCCGCACGGCCCGGGCCAAGGGGGTCACGGAGCGACTGATCATGGCCCGCCACGTGTTGCGCAACGCGCAGATTCCCATGATCACGGCCCTGGCCACGGAAATCCCCAATCTGATGACCGGCAGCATTTTTATCGAATCCACATTTGGGATCAACGGTCTGGGGCGCTACTTCGTGACCAGTGTCTTTAACCGGGACTATCCCATGATCATGGCCCTGTTCCTGTTGATTGCCTTTCTCTGGAGTCTGACCTATCTGTTGAGCGATCTGGCCTATACCTGGGCGGACCCGCGCGTCCGGCTGGGACACGGTCAGGCCACTTGAGCAGATCAGGCAGACCGTTTCCCGGGATGTCTCCGGTGCACTCTGAAGTCTGAACCCATGCAGTACCGCACCCTCTGGCGGGATTCCTGGCGCCGTTTCACGCGCAACCGGCTGGCCATACTGGGGCTTGGGCTGGTCAGCATCTTCGTCTTCATGGCCCTGTTTGCCGATCTGCTGGCGCCCTTTGCCTATGACAAGGTATATTTCGAACGCGTCCTGCTGTTTCCCCTGGAACACCCGGCGCATCCCCTCGGTACCGACGAAGTCGGCCGCGACTACCTGTCCCGCCTGTTGTATGGCGCCCGCACCTCGCTGTTCGTGGGCCTCACCGTGCAGCTGGTGGCGGTCGGCATCGGGGTGCCGCTGGGCAGTCTGGCCGGCTATCTCGGCGGCCGCACCGATTTCGTGATTACGCGCCTCATTGATGTCATGACCGCGTTTCCGGGCCTCCTCTTTGCCATCCTGATCATCTCGCTGTGGGGCGGCGGCATGTTCAAGGTCATTCTGGCCCTGAGCGTCACCAGCTGGATCGGGATCGCGCGTCTGACCCGGGCCCAGTTCCTGCAACTGCGCGAACGCGACTTTGTGGAAGCTGCCATTGCCATCGGGGCCGAAAGATGGAGCGTCATCGGTCGCCATATCATTCCCAACGCGCTGTCGCCCCTGCTGGTGGCGGTCAGTTTCGGCATTCCGGCTGCCATGTTCGGGGAAGCAGGACTCAGTTTTCTGGGTATAGGCATTAACGATCCGCTGCCCAGCTGGGGCAAAATGGTGGGTGTCAGCAATGCTTACGTCAGGGTGTACTGGCACCTGGCCCTGTTTCCGACCATCGCCATCGCCCTGGCCATGTTGGGGTTTTCCTTTATGGGCGACGGGTTGCGCGATGCGCTGGATCCCCGTCTGATCGAATAACTGCGGGGGTTGTGCATGTTCCATGGGATACCCGGGAAATGGTGCGGCATATGGGTCCTGGTGGCTGGCTGGCTCGCGGTTTCCTGTACGGGGACGGGGGCAGCGCCCCGGGCCGAGATGGAGGTGCTGCCCACGCCCACGATTCTGACGGCCCGTTTCACGCCGGTCGCCGGTCAGATTAACGAGGAAAGCCTCAAGCAGGCCGCCACCTCGGCGGCCCCGGCGGAGGCTCCTGCAGTCGATCTGGAACTGGGACAACGGGTATACGGCAATCTCTGCGCCCAATGTCACGGTGCCGATCTGCAAGGTACGGAGCAGGGGGGCGCCCTGACGGTGTGGGACATGTCTCAGGATGAATTTGTCGTGCTGCTGCGCACCGGTGGCGAATTGGGCAACCAGCATCTGTTTGGCACCACCAAGGTCAGCCAAACCGGCATTGCGGCCTTGTGGGGCTATCTGCAATCCATCGCGGATTCCTGAAGCCCGTACCCAACGCCGGCCCTGTGTCGCGCGGCAGCGCGCGACAAAGTCGCTTGGGCACGGACAGCGCGGTGGGATGCCAGTCTTGATCCGAAAGTCCGGGACCAGACTCGGCAGCACATGACCACAGGGTTCCAGGCGGGGATTGCACGACTGCCGGGATGCCAGGCGGCCGCAATACGGCTTTGCACCATGGCCGAGACGGCAAGCCACATTCCCGCACGGGCCATGTTCACGTAAGATTCCGGTTACTGCGCTCCCACTTTCCACAGAATTTCCGTCCCATGTCCCGTATCCCAGCCCCCTTCCGTATCGCTGTCCGTCAATTTGAACCTTTCGCGCTGGCCATGGCCCAGGAGTGGGAGCGGTTTTGTGCCCAGGAAGGCCTGCACCTTCCTTTGGAAGCCGTGTCTCTGGATCTGCATCCCCTCTTTGATGCCCTGTATACCCAGGGGGGGCTTCAGGACGGCACCTGGGACATTGCTTTCTGTCCCACGGACTGGTTGGCCCTCTTCCATGCCGACGGACTGCTCACCGACCTGAATCCCTATATCCGGCATCATCCGCCGACGGACTTTCCCGCTGGCTGGGCCGATTCACTGCTGCAGATGCAACGATACGGGGAAGCCACGGTGGGGCTGCCGTACCACGACGGCCCGGAGTGTCTCATATACCGGAAAGATCTCTTTGCGGATGCCCGGCACCGGCAGGCCTTTGCCCGGCAACATGGGCGACCGCTGGCAGTGCCCCGGACCTGGGACGAGTTCGTGGAGACCGCCCGCTACTTCCACCAACCCGCGGCCGGGCTGTATGGCACAGTGCTGGCCGCCTTTCCGGATGCGCACAACACCATCTACGATTTCCATCTCCAGCTCTGGACCCGCGGCGGCTCCGCCCAGATGCCCGATGGCAGGATGTGCCTGGACACCCCCGAGGCCATCGCAGCGCTCACGTTCTACCGGGAGCTGATAGATGACTCGACGCTGATGCACCCCCAGGCCCGCGCGCTGGATTCAGTCAAGTCCGGCCTGGCCTTTGCCCACGGCCAGGTCGCGCTCATGGTGAACTGGTTTGGTTTCGCCGCCATGTGCGAAACCATCCCGGACTCGCAGGTCAAGGGCCAAGTCGGCATCACATCCGTCCCGTCCCTTACCGGCCAGGAGAGCGTCTCCCTGAACATCTACTGGGTATTGGCCATCGCCCAGGGTTGTGCGCGCAAGGACCTGGCCTACAAATTCCTGTGCCACTGTGCGACCCCGGCCGCGGACCGGCGACTGACGTTGGGGGGCGGCATTGGCTGCCGGCGTTCCACCTGGCTGGATCCGGCAGTCAATCGGGAAATTCCCTATTACCAGGAGATGGACGCCCTGCATGCAGTCGCCCGCACATTGCCCCGTCTGCCCAACTGGCACGCAGTGTCCGGGATCATTGACTGGCTGGTACTGGAGACCATCAACAGCCCGACTCCGATCGCCAGCCTGACGCGCCAGGCCCAAGCCCGCATCGACCAACTCGCCTGATCCGGATCTCCCCGAGACAGGATTATGCCGCGGGGCCGGGCGCGGTGGCCGGGCGGGCGCGCCGCGGTCGCAGGATGGCCTTGAAGTCGTCACTGGGGCCGATCAACGGGTCCATGACCAGCTTCAACTCCATGTCCGGGCGCGCCAGTTCCAGTTCGTAGTGATGAAACAGCACGGCGGCGATGATCAGGTACAGCAGATCCGCCGTGGAGGCCCCCAGGCAGGTGTGGGGGCCCAGCCCATAGGGCGCGTACGCGTGCGGCTGGGTATGTTCTGCCCGGGGCGGGGCGAACCGCGTCACATCGAACCGTTCCGGCTCAGGGAAGAACTGGGGCAGATAATGGGTGACCGTATGGGCAATCATGCAGGCCTGCCCCTGGGCGATCTGAAATCCCTCAAACTCGAAATCGGCCACCGTCACACGATAGAGCAAAGGCGCCGGGGGATACATGCGCAACGTCTCCATGGCCGCATACCGCGTCTGCACCATCTGCCGCAACGACTGGCGATTGGGCAGGCCCTGACGGCAGACCTGATCCGCTTCGCGCTGCACGGCGGCTTTCAGCGCGGGATCCCGCAGCATGTGAAACAGCATGCACGAAGTCACGCTGGCGGCGGTGTCCAGACCGGCGATGAAGGGCCCGTTGATGGCCGCGATGGCATCCTTCTCCGTCATCAGGTCCGGATGCGCCTGTTGAAACTTGCGCACCACATCCACAAAATTCTCGTCTCCGGCCACAATGTCGTGATCAGCCCGTTCCTCCCAGATGCGGCGAGCCATGCCCAACACCGCCGCGCGGGAACGCGTATACCGGGGCAGGTACTGCAGAAAGCCGGGCCGCAGCCGCTGGATATGAATCTGGATCATAGCCTTGAAGAAATAGATCATCTCGTCCATGATCGCGTCCGGCTTTTCATTGGTCGCCATGTAGCCCAGCAGCGACGAGACCAGCCGCTTCACCTGGGGGAACACGGCAAAGGGAGTGCCTTGGGGCCATGTCTCCAGAATCTCCCGTTGACTGTCTATGAGTTTGGCCATCTGCGCATACAGGGAGGAGCCCACATAGCCCGCCCGCAACCCGGAGCGCAGCAGGGCATGCCGGGGCCCGTCCAGTGCGATCATGGAAGGCATATCCATGTCGAAGACTTTCTGTATGGGCTTCCAGATGTCTCCCGAAGCAAACAGCTGTCCGTCTTCGGACTTGGCCAGCGCGTTGGCCGCAGGCCCGGCCAGGACCAGCATGCGGCGGCCCATCACGGGCACCTGAAAGACGGGCCCGTGCTGCAGATACTGGGTCGTCAGAAACTGGCGGCTGTCAGTGGCGAGGGGCAGGAAATGGCCTATAATGGGGGGGCTGGGTACAGTCGGGATTTCCGACTGCGGGGATTGGATCCGGGGTGGATTCATGGGGTTGGATGCTCCGGGATTCAGCCAGATCGTCCTGCTGCGGCACACGAGTCAGACTCGGTGTGGCGGACTGCACTGCGAGTATACAAAACGGGCTTGCGGTCAACGGGACTTGCCATGCGGCAGGTCGTATCGGCATCCATCGCCTGCGCCTGTGATGCCCTGCCTGGAGCCCCGCGCCATTCTTGCATTTCCTGCCATCGGAGGACCTGCCGCATGGCCGCGCTTGCCGAGGTCCAGATCGGCCTCGTTGCCGATACCCATTTCTGGTTTGGGACAGACTGCCGCTTCGGGCAGGGCCAGCGGCAACTGCAACCGCACAGCCAGTTGCTGCTGGATCTGCTGCTGACGGACTTGCAGACGCAGCCGCTGGATCTCATTCTGCATCTGGGAGACATCACCTGTGGCGGGGGCGGCTACGGGATGCCGGACCCGCTGATAGCCCCTGCCATCCGGCAGGTCCGCACCGGCCTGCAAACGTTGGGCTGTCCGGTCGGCATGGTGCCCGGCAACCACGATGGCCGACCGGGGCACTCCTGCGCCGAGACCGATAGCCTGCTGGGACTGACCACGCAGCAGGGTGTCAGCTACACTTTCCCGGAAGCCCGACTGCACATTGCACTCATCCACTCCCAAGCGCCCACGCCGGAAGAAAGAGCCGCAGGCCTGCGGGACAATATCGCTCCCATCCACGGGCGCGTGGCTCCGGCGGAACTGGCTCGTCTGCAGCATTCCCTGCAGGCCGCAGCCGGCCTCAATGTAGTGGTCGGCAGCCACCAGTTGCTGATGCCCATGTCCCGCTGGCGGGAACCTGTGGGGGCGCCAATGCAGGTGGCCAACAGCCCGGAGGTACTCCGGCTGCTGGCCCGGCATGGTCAGGTACGGGCCATCTTCCAGGGCCACACGCATGCCTATGATCTCCACCAGGTGCCTCTGGGGCGGGGCACCTGCACGGCCGTGGTAGTGCCGGCCCTGATCCAGTGGCCGGTCTCCTGGCTGCACCTCACGGCCACCGCCCAGGCCCTCAAGTGGCAACTCAGACCTCTGCCGGTCCCCCCAGCCCTGCTGGCCCAGAGCAAGGCACAGGTCGAAGGCGACCAGAAACGCCACCGTCCCGCCTGGAACCCGTGGTGCATGGACTGGCCGCTCTAGCTTGACCATGCTCTCTGCCCGACGCGTGGCCCTGGTGGGGCCTGCACCGCCTTGGCGGGGCGGCATCGTCCAGTACAACACCCTGTTGGACCGGGCCCTGCGCCAACTGGGCCATGATGTTCTCCTGATTTCCTTCAGCGAACTGTATCCGCTCTGGTTGTATCCGGGCCACAGCCCTTTGAGTCCGGAACCGAATCCGCTGACGCCGCCCCAACCGCACTTCTGGCTGCACGGTACGCGGCCCTTCACCTGGCTGGCCACGCTGTTGCGCCTGCGTCGCTGGCGCCCGGATGTCCTCGTCCTGCAGTGGTGGACTCCCGCGCTGGCGCCCCTGCTTTGGGTCCTGGGCCGGGCCGCCCGCAGCGGGCTGCGGATTCCCGTAGTCTGCATCTGCCACAACGTACTGCCGCATGAACCCACCTGGTTTGCGCCCATGGCGGCCCAGTGGGTACTCCGGAGTGCCCAGCGATACGTGGTGCAGGGCAAAACGGAAAAGACCGTCCTTCTGGATCTGCTGCATCATGCCGTGGCACCCCGCCAGATCAGGGTGCAGGAGCATCCTCCCTACCGTCTGCCGCACAATCCCGCCGTAACCCGGGCCCAGGCCCGAAAGATGTTGCACCTTGCCGCGCACGCCAAGATCATCCTCTTTGCCGGCCTGGTACGTCCCTACAAAGGACTGGAGGATCTGGTGGCCTGCCTGCCCCAGGTGCTGCAGCGGCACCCGGATGTCCTGCTGGTGGTGGCCGGAGAATTCTGGATGCCGGTGGATACCATCCGGACTCTGGTGGCCCACCATGGCCTCACGGCACATGTGCAGCTGCGCAACGGCTACATATCCGACCGGCACCTGGCATTGTATCTGCAGGCGGCTTCGCTGCTCTGCGCCCCCTACCGGCACAACACCGGCAGCGGTCTGGTGGCGGCCGCCCACAGCTTTCCGGTGGCCATCGTGCGGACCGGAGAACCGGAGATGGCCCGCCCCCACGAGGGTCTCTTTATGGCCGAGCCGGGTAATGTATCGGATCTGGCCGCCCAAATCTCCACCGCCCTGGTCTGCGACACCCGGTGGCAACGTGCCGGCAATCTGGATCAGGCCTGGCAGCAGCTGGCCCGGTTCCTGGTGCCAGATCCGGAAACCGGTTTTTAGTCCAGCACCAGGGCTTCGTACATCAGCAGGGCCTGCTGATCGGCCGGCCCTGCCTGATACGGCGCAGTCTTGAGCAGTTCCTCGCGCAGATTCAGAACCATGCATTTCAAGGGCTCATCGGAGCGCACAATCATGGCTCCGCTAAAGCCGTCCGGCAGCAGATTCTCGCGTCCCACGTCGACCAGCGTATTGCGGGCGGGCTTGATCACTTTCACGCGGGCAAATTCGTTCACATACTCGAATACCACTTCCGAGAGTGCCCGACCGGTGTTCTGACAGACCACCAGGGAACTGAAACCGTCCGCTTTCTTCAGGACCAGAGGCACACTCAGCTTGCGCCCCTGGACCGCGGTGCCGGTCTGCACCGCGAAACGCAGGGCTTCATATCGGGTCAGCGCGGCCACGTGAATGGGCACGGTACTCTCTATCACCAGCGGCGCGACAAAACCTTCCGGCACAAAGTCGGGAACGGGCATCCACGCCACCGCGCCGGGCGCCACCGCGGTCTCCACCGCGCCAAAAGGCGGATACTGTACCGTCACCTGTGCGGGGGCCGGGCCCGGATTGAGTACCTGCAGGTCCGTGGTCAGACCGTGAAAGGCCACCAGGCGGCTGGGCCAGTAGAACCTGGTGTGGGGCCGCCCGGAAGGCACATAGACTCCCAAGGCCGAGGTGTAGGCAGCCTCGGGATGCCAGGCCGCGGCCGTATTGGCATTGATATGGAACACCAACGGCACAATGGGATAGTCTGCAGTCAGCCGGACCCGCACGGCCGCCAGCAGCTGCAGGCTGGGGATCTGGCTCAAATCCACACTGCGGGTGGTATGGCCCTCCAGCTCCTCCAGCGACATGGCATGGAGCAATTGCCCCTGTTCCATATCCCGAAACTCAAGATGCACCTGATTCACCGCCGGCGAGCTGTTCTGCACCACAATGCGGCTCAGCACCTCGGCAAAGCCGGTATGGGCTTCCAGAATGTGCCATTCGTTGGAAATGTCCGGGGGAGCCAGGCCTGTATAGCCTCCATACAGGCGCGAAGTGCGATCCCCGTAGAAGAGGATCGAGGTCACGGGCCGGGAACAATCCACAATGCCGGAGAACTCCCCGCCCTGGGTGGCCGTCAGCGCCACCAGATCCACATCCACCACCTGCCGCGGTGGCACGTCCACCGTATGTAGCACATCCTCCCCTAGCCCGGCACTCAACCGAAGCGTCAGTTCGCACTGGGCGGTACGTTGCAGATGCAGATTGTGCAGACGCAGGGTGGCGAATCGTTGCGGTGTTTCCCCGGTCTGGGCCTGCAGCGCGCGCGCGGGCCACAACAGCAACCCCAGGAGCACCACCAGCAAGAACAGCCGCGGCACCCGTCTGCCGGGCCGGGTCCACCGGCGTACGGAACCAGCCGCAGAGTGGTTGCAACCAGTCTGATATGGACTTCGTATATTGTTCAAGGTGGAAGAGTCCAAATTGGTATTTTCTGTATTGGCACGGTGGAGTTGCAAGGAAAAATATACAACATGAACGACCAAGTCAATCCTGTCAAAGAGGAAGAAACACCCGTGGAAACCCCCGAAGAGGTGCCGGCCCCGGAGGCCGCGGCAGAGGCAACCGCCCCTGAAACTGCAGCCCCGTCTCCCCCACCGGTCTCGCGGCGTTGGCGGCGCCACCCGGTGAAACGGGTCTTTGGCGGTGTATGCGGTGGCCTGGCGGATTCCCTGGGTATTTCCGAAGGCCTTGTGCGGCTGTTCACGCTGGGTTTGATAATCCTCACCGGCGGTACCGCCCTGGCCCTGTACCTGCTTTTCTGGCTGTTCCTGCCCGTGGGCACCAAAGAGGAAGGGCAAACCGCCGAACCCACCATTTCCCTGAGAGCCAAACACGGACGGTGGTTTGCCTACGGCATCATCGGCTTTGGGGCTGTGTTGTTGGCTGCCAATCTGGGGCTGTTCAAGATGGCCGCCTCCGTGGCACACATCTTCCTGGTGCCCGGCATCCTGATCCTGATCGGCTTTCTGATCCTGCGACGCTTTCACAACAAAGCGGTGCGGCAAGACTTCAAAGCCTTCCGTGCCCAGGCCCAATCGGCTTCCAGCACGGCCAAACGCTGGAGGGAGAATGTGCACCAGAAACCCATGGGACTGCATCGCAGCCGACGGGATCGAGTCTTTGCCGGAGTCTGTGGCGGCCTGGGTGAAGTGCTCGCCGTCGATCCGCTGCTTGTGCGGCTGGCCTATATCATTGTGTCCGTGATGACCGGTTTCGTCCTGATGGCAGCCCTGTACCTGATCCTGGCGCTGGTGCTGCCAGCCAGCGATCCGGAAGAGGAACCCGTTTCGGAACCCCCGGTACCTTTGGACACCACCTGAGCACCGCGATCCATGAAAGTCGTGACCCTGATGCTGAGCCTGACCGTGGGCATGGCCTGCGGCTACCTGGTGGGACACCTGCTGGGACCGGCCCCAGGCACCCGGTACGACACTTCCTACCGGTCCCGCCTGGACCAGGCAGTGGCAGAGGGGCGGGATGCCGCTGCGGCCCGGACCCAGGAACTGTGGCAGGAGTTCGCTCGCCGCAAAGGCCAAACGCCCCCTGCTGCCTAGCCCGGACCGGCAACGCAATCTTCAGGCCTGAGCCCCAGCGCTCAGGCCTTGTTGTATGGGGAGCATACATACGATGGACGTGCGGCTCTTTGACTACGACCTGCCAACAGAATGCATCGCGCAGGCCCCGGCCACACCGCGGGATGCCAGCCGCCTGCTTGTGCTGCAACGGGACAACGGAGTCATGACCCACGCCCATTTCCGGGATTTGCCCGATTTCCTGGCGGCCCGGGATCTCCTGGTGACCAACGACACCCAGGTGATCCCGGCCCGGTTGCGGGCGCGCAAGGACACGGGAGGCAGGGCCGACATCACGCTGCTCCGGCCCCTGAACGCGCCCCGGACTCTCTGGGCTGCGCTCATCCGCGGCTCCCAGATCCAGGTGGGCCGCCGGCTGTATCTGCAAGACCCCGGCGGTCCGGAGATAGCGTGCGAGGTACTGGCCGTGGACCCCGGCGGCGAACGCACGATTCGGTGCCGACAGCCGCTGGATGCCGCCACGTTGGACACCCTGGGCCAGTTGCCACTCCCACCCTATATAAAGGAATATACCGGTCCGGCGGACCGGTACCAGACGGTCTATGCGCGCCAGACGGGCAGCCTCGCGGCGCCCACCGCGGGCTTGCACTTTACGTCCCGGTTGCTGGCCTGTCTGGAGACGAAAACGGCCGGCGTGGCTTTCGTTACCTTGCATGTCGGCCAGGATACCTTTGGCCCGGTCCGCAGCCAGCAGGTGGAAGAACATGGTCTGCGCGGGGAACACGCAGAAGTCTCTGCCGGGTGCGCCCGGGCCATCCGGACTGCCCAGCGCAGAGGCGGGCGGATTGTAGCTGTCGGCACCACCAGCACCCGTACCCTGGAATGGGCCGCGCGCCAAGTACAGGGTGTGGCCCCCGCAGTGGCACCGGTTGCAGGGAGGGCCGATCTGTACATCTACCCGGGGTTTCAATTCCACGTCGTGGACGCTCTGGTCACCAACCTGCATCTGCCCAAGTCCACGCCCATGTTTCTGGTCAGCGCCTTTATCGGTGCCTCCCATGCGCATCCCGACCAGGGAAGACGCATGCTCCTGGACACCTACCGGGAGGCCCGGCATCAGGGATACCGCTTTTACAGCTTCGGGGATGCCATGCTCATCCTGTAGCGGTCGGCCCGGGCCCGGTTTCGCCCCGCTTTTGCTTACAGGGGCCCGGGGCCGCCGTAAATGGCCTGACCAGACACAGGATTGCCCGCCTTTATCCGCAAAATATGTAGTATAATGGGGGATGACAGGCGACAGAGATCACTGTCGTCATAGGGCAGAATGCCTGCCAAAGGGGGTGAACGGTTTCGACGGGGCAGTGAGTCTGCAAATTGCAAGCCGTGGAGCGTGACCACGTACCCAAACGCACCAAAAATTAACTGCCAACAAGAGTGGTTTCAGCTTTGACTTCGGTTTCGCCGCGGCCCCCGCTTTCGGCGCAGCTGCGTAGATACCGGATCAAGCTAACTGGTTCACCTAAACCCTGGACCACGGCCCTCGGGATGTCGCCCACAGGTTTCCGAGAGTGCCGTCAAACACTGCGGGTTGCAGCAGAGTGACTCCGATATCTCTGCTCAAGACCATCGGATCGTCAGGGGGATCTGGGTCGTCGAGAGATCCCGCTGCACTAAATTTTTCGACGACTATGCTTGTAGACGTTTGCCGATAGTTGTTTCGGACGCGGGTTCGATTCCCGCCATCTCCACCTCTGCACGAGGAGGCCCACCTGCCAGGGATCTGGAGGTGGGCTTTCTTTTGTCCCTATTTCGCAGTGACGCAGGCTCTGGCCAAAATCTGCTGTGTGGAAACCGCCTCTGACAGTGGAGAATTTCCTGGCCCCCAATGACTTCTGAACCCACTTCGTTCTATCCAGGACTTTGCAGACAGAAGCTTTTGTCTTTTACAGGTCGTTGGCATCAGCCAAGCCAACCCGCCGCAAGGGCGAGCAACCGCTTCCCATCAAATCGACCCGGCCTGGTATTCCTGCAACGCGATGATCCGGGCTCTGCAAAAATGCAGACCTGAATGAACTTTGATCTCAATCTCCGCATGCCGACGGCAATCCTTTCACAATTCGGGCTGTCTCCACGCTCACATACACCAAGCGGCACAGATGAGACACCAGCCCCGCCGGATTGTCCGCAAACCAGGCGTTGGGATCATTGACGATGCCGCTCTCCCCGTCCTGACGGATGTGCAGACGATCCATGGCCTATTCCAATGAGGTGCGCCCGTTGACCACGTACGTAGTTGTGAGCCATGTTGGGAATGCCGCGCAACGTGATGTGGGGGGTAACGTGCAAAACTGACTTGTCCGGGTCATTGCGAGTGCCCCCCCATCGCATGGGACGCTTGTCCAGCTGATACGTGTCGGGTTGGACAGACCTCACCTCTACATCCAGCGGGTAGAGAGGTCCGGTCTCATACCCCAGAGGCAGGGCAGCCAGAGCGGCCCCGGCATCCCGGAACGCGACGAAATCAGGGACGAAGGGAATGCGCGGCAGTTCCTTAGCCAGATCCGCCTGGTACCGTTCCCGGTAGTCGGGCAGCAGGCCGTAGATGTAATACCAGATATCGTCTTTGACAATTGTGAGGGGCATAGTGCTCTCGGAACCGGGTCAGGCACCCAGTCCGTGATGTTGTCCACGCGGCGGTAGCCGGGCACAAGGTCGGTCTCGACCTCCCCGTCTCGGCTCCAGGCATCCCCTCCTCCGGATCAACGGCTTCGTACCGATAGCGCGGGAAGCATTGGCTGCCTGCAATCAGATGCAGATCCGGAATTACATCGGTGATGAGCGCAGAAAACCCTTTCGTTTCGCCCTTGCCTGTCACAGCGATCACCTGGTTCGACGCGTCCGGTTTAGGGAACATGCAAGGGATCTGGTACTTGTGTTGGATCAAGGTGGCATCAAAGTACAGTTGCTGTTTTACAAAGGGGCGGTATATACCCGTGCGCAGTTTTTCAACCTGATACAACAGCATTTGGTTGCGCTTGAAACGGTTACGCAAGTCGCCCTGCCATTTGAACAGGTGGGGAGCATCGTTCCGCGTAGCCTCTTCAAAATTGATTTCCCCTCGGGTCATTCTCAAATGGCGGTCTTCATAGTAGGAAGTCATTGCTTGAACACGCTGTTGCAATGACTCCCGATCGGATGCATAAAGCCACGGGCCGCCACCCGTTTTTACTCCCGTGGTTGCCTCTGTTGCGCAACACCGATGTTTGCAGTTGTTCCCAAAGGGAAAGTTTTGGAGACTCCCTTTGCCCGGAATTTCCAATCCACTCGCAGCGTGCTTTTCACATTCCGCAATCCGTTCTGAAAGCCATATGGCTATTGTGAGCCCACAGCAATGACACGGTACCGGTTCCAGTCGAAGTATTTGATTGTCCTCCTCATTCTCATTGCCCCAAAGGGTGCTGCTGGGTCATCATCTGGAGAAAAACAATCCCGGGATGCAGAAAAACTGCCTGCTCGTACAGCGGCTATTCCCGATTCCGGTACCATTGCATGGCATGCAGCAAGAATCACGGCTGCAGGTTGTGGGTTTGTTGATCGAGATGCAAGCTGCCCTTCTGGTCTCCCTTGGTAGGGAGCGGTGCGATGTCCCGCACTGCCTGGGCACGGTACCGGAATTCTTCCGGTGAGCACCATGGACCCGACGAGTCTGCAGCTTGGGTGCCTATAGTATTCGGTATAGGATCGCATTCTTCCCGTCCTGCTTTCCAGGACAGGGCCATTCCTCTCCACGGAGAGAAAAAAATTATGTCAGGAATCCTTGCGCACAAAGTTTGTGTCGTCAGCGGCAGCAGCCGGGGCATCGGCCAGGCTATCGCCCGCCGGTTGGCCCAGGACGGCTGTGATTGCCTGCTCGTGGCCCGCAACGCCGATCGGCTCCAGGAGACAGCGCAGCGTATCAGGCAGGAATCAGGGCGGCGCGTTGAAATTTGCCCGACCGATCTCAGAACCCTGGCGGGGTGCCAGGCGGTCCACACCTTGGCAGAGAACGCGTTCGGCCGGGTTGACATATTGGTCAACAATGCCGGGGCCACGCAGGGAGGTCCTTTTTTGGAACAGAACGACTGCCTGTGGGAAGACGGCTTCGCCCTGAAGTTCCATGGCGCTGTTCGTCTTTCCCGCTTGCTGTGGCCCATGCTGAAGTCCTGTCACGGTACCGTGATCAACATCGGCGGCGGATTTGCGCGCACACCGGACCCGGATTTCATGATTGGCGGCGCCGTCAATGCGGCTCTGGCGAACTTCAGCAAAGCGCTGGCCGGTCTTGGTCTCCGCGACGATGTGAATGTCAATGCAATTCATCCGGGCATGACAGTGACAGAACGGCTGGAGGAGATCTGGGCGGGCCGCGCCCGTCTGGCCGGCACCTCGATCGAGGAGGCCCAGCAAGCGAGCATTGCGCACGACGGTATCCGTCGTTTGGGCCAACCGGAAGATGTCGCGGAACTCGTGGGCTTTCTGTGCTCGCCCAAGGCACGCCACATCCAAGGGGTGGCCATTGCCGTAGACGGCGGCGCGACCGCGGGTATGTATTGAGTGGTCGGAGCCGGTATCAGGGGCAGCGTGGGGCGGACTGGAGACAGCAGGGTCATCGGATGCGGTGCTGCGCAACATCTTCGTCATGCCTCCCGAGCACGCCGGCTTCCATGGCCGGGCAACATGCCGCGTATATTGCGAAACCGGTAAGGAGCACGCAGTGCGGCACGGCGTGAATCGGGACAACACTTCCCTTTGCTCAACCGGACGTCTCAGGACCAGGGTGTCGTTTTATGTCCACCGTCAGGACAGTCCCAAATCTCCTGGAATGGCGGGATCAGGTTTCTGGCTGGCTGCCGCATGCAGGCCCACGGGGCGTTTTGTGTCGATCCACACCGGTCCCCTGCACGGGAGCCGGAGCATGCCGGATCGTGTGCAGGGACGACACCGCCGGGTCCTTGATACCGTTCCCCGCAAGGGAGTTGGGCGATGACGGCTGCACGCGACTGCCGCTTTGCCTGGTATCCCGATCCGGAGACCATTGCACAAAGCAAACTGACGGAATTTCTTGAGTTTGCCAGTGTGCCGGATACCGAAACCCTGGCCCAAAGAAGCGCCGCAGATCCCGGCTGGCTGTGGGACACGGTCATCCGGTACGCCGATATCGCGTTCTTCCGGCCCTATGACACGATTATGGACACCCGCGACGGGATCGAGTGGACCCGGTGGTGCGTCGGCGGCACCACCAATATGGCGCTGAACTGCATCGACCGGCACCGGGGCACGCCCGTCTACGACCGGACCTGCCTGATCTGGGAAGGGGAACGGGGCGATGGCCGCCGCTATACCTACCGCGAATTTGATGTCGAGGTCTGCAAGTTGGCCCACGTGTTGAGAGCCCTGGGGTATGGCAAGGGAGATGTCGTTGCGTTGTACCTGCCCGCGTTGCCGGAAACGTTTGTGGCCTATTTTGCCATCGTCAAAATAGGCGGGATTGTGCTGCCTCTGTTCTCCGGCTTCGGGGCCCACGCGATCCGGGAGCGGCTGGAACTGGCGGCGGCCAAGGCCCTGGTCACCGTGGACGGTACCTGGCGCAGGGGCAAACAGATCCCCATGCAACCGATATTAAGCGAGGGGATTGACGGAGTTGGGACCCTGCAGCATGTCCTGGTTATAAAGCACCTGGGGATCCCCTGCGACTGGGTGGAGGGCCGTGACCTCTGGTGGCACCAACTGATGGCCCACGCGGTGCCGGAGGCAGACACGGAGCCGATGCAGGCGGACGATCCGGCCGTGATTCATTTCACCTCAGGTACCACCGGCAGACCCAAGGGATGTGTCTACACCCAGATTGGGCTGGTGGTCAAGATGGTCCTGGATCACGGAATCCTCACCGATTTCCGGGAGACGGATCGGCATTTCTGCATGGCCGACATGGGCTGGATGGTCGGCTCGAAAAGCGCGGTGATCCCGACGGTGCATGGCGGCAGCATGCTCATCGCCGAAGGAGTCCCCGATTACCCCGAGCCCGGCCGGTATTGGAAACTGATCGAGAAGCACCGGGTGACCTGGGTGGAACTGGCCCCGGCGCTGATCCGCGCCCAGATGCGCCACGGCGAAGAAAACGTCCGGCAGTACAATCTGGGCTGCCTGCGGATCGTCTGTAGCGGCGGGGAGGTTTGGACGGCCAGGCCTTGGCAATGGCTGTTTGAAGTCGTCGGCCAAAAACGGATCCCGATCCTGAACAGCGCCGGAGGGACGGAAGTGAGCGGGTCCATTCTGCTCTGCGATTTGCATCACCCGTTGAAGATCGGTTCTTTCTCCATTGCCATTCCCGGCATGGGGGCCGATGTGGTCGATCCCGCGGGAAATCCGGTCGCGCCCGGAGAAATGGGGGAACTGGTCCTGCGTCACTCCTCGATCGGCCTGACCCAGGGATTGTGGAACGAGCGCGAGCGGTACCTGGACAGTTACTGGCGCGTCATCCCTGGGCTGTGGGTACATGGCGACCTGGCCTCGCGGGATGCAGATGGACACTGGTATCTCCATGGTCGCTCCGATGACACTCTCAAGGTCTCGGGCAGGCGGCTGGGCCCCGCCGAAGTGGAAAATATCCTCATGCACACCGGACATGTAGCGGAGGTGGCCGTGGTCGGCACGCCGGATCCCCGCAAGGGAACCGCGATTGTGGCAGTCTGCGTGCTACAGAAAGGAGTGGAACCTGCCGCGGCATTGGCACGCGCATTCACCGATGCAGTCGCCCATGCGCTGGGCAAGCCATTCAGACCGGAGCGCGTGCTCTTTGTGGAAGATCTGCCCAAGACCCGGAACATGAAGATCATGCGGCGGGCTGTCCGGGCCGCCATCACCGGGGAGGCGGCCGGGGATACCTCTGTACTCCATAACCCCGAAACCATTGACGCGCTGCGCGCCGTAGCCACAACGCCCCGCGCGGCATCGGCACGTGTCTCCCCCCAAGACGTACAGGATACTCTCTTGCAGACCTCGGGACCGGGCGGTGTCGCCTCAAGACCACCGCTTGCGGGGCCCTCTTCCTTGCATTGCCGGAGCTGACAGTCATGCGCACGTACCAGGACATTCTCTATGTGGTCCATGATCTGGTGGCCACCATCACCATGAACCGGCCCGAGGTGTTGAACGCGTTCACACCTCTGACCCTGCAAGAACTGCAGCAGGCGGTGGAGCGCGCCGCGGCGGACCGGCAAGTGGGGGTGATCGTCCTGACCGGCGCGGGAGACCGGGCATTTTGTGCCGGTGGTGATATCCGGTGGGAAGCCTCCGACGAGTTTCAGGATCACGAATACAACTTTCATCATGTATTGCTCGATTGCCCCAAGCCGGTGATCGCCCGGGTCAACGGGTATGCCATCGGCGGCGGCAATCACATGGCCTACTTCTGCGACATGACCATCGCCGCCGAGCACGCGATATTCGGACAGAACGGGCCACGAGTCGGATCCCCGGCGGCAGGGTGCACGGTGGCGCATTCCGCCAATATCCTGGGGCACAAGCGCGCCCGGGAAATGTGGATGACCTGCCGGCGCTACACCGCGGAGCAGATGCTGCAGTGGGGGTTGGTCAATGCTGTGGTACCCAAGGCACAGCTGGATGCCGCGGTGGCCCAATGGTGCCAGGAGATCCTGGCGGCGAGCCCGACCTGTCTGCAGATCCTCAAGGCCACCTTCAAAAAGCAGATGGCACCGATTCTGAACTGCACCCAGGCCGGAGTGGTCCAGGAAGTCGCGCCGCATTTCTTTGAGACCGGGGAACAGCAGGAAGGCGCCACCGCCTTTTTGGAGAAACGCAAACCGGATTTCAGTGCTTGGCGCTAGCGTCCCCCCGAGCTGTCAGCCGCGCTGCGACCTCCGCAACGCGGCACCGCGCCCTGCAGGAGGAGCATGCGTTGACGGCGGAAACGGTGACCATCATCGAGGTGCTTGAGGCACACTGCGATCGGCTGGGCCACCTCAATCACGTGCACGCGGTCGAGTATCTGGAGCGGGCGCGGAGCGACTGGTACTGGGCCTGCGGCCTCTGGGATGCGGGCCGGGAGCGCTATGGCGTCGTGGTCGTCAACGTGAACGTGAACTACCGCCGTGAGTGCTTTCGCGGCGAGCGCCTGCGCGTACTGACGCGGGCGCTCGCCATGGGACGCAAGAGCTTTACCTTGACCCAAAAGGTTGTCAAGCCCGACGCATCGGTCGCGATCGACAGTGAGGCCACCAGTGTGGTGATGGACCTCGAGTCACGCACCATCATCCGCGTGCCGCCCTGCATGGCGGTGCACCTGCCCCCGCGGGCTTGACAGGGCAGAAGACAGCCTGTGCCCCATCCATATCGGATGATCCGCGGAGTCGAAATCGCGGATGCCAGGCCCAGCCCATACCATTGCCGTTCCGGAGGCGCGGAAGATAGAATGCCAGACAGGGGATGTCCGTTCCCGCGTTCTCCATGGCCCGCCGTGGCGCGAGTCCTCAACCCACAGTCTTGCAGACGGCGACCCGGAAAAAATCATGCAGGAACCCTTGAGCATAAAAAGTGCGGCGCTGTGGCGGCCACCGCTCCCGGAGATCGCCCAGGCCCTCCAAACCGGCTTGTCGGCGCATTACGCGCATGTGGCGGTCGCGGTGGAGGATTGTCCGAATCTGCGGGAATGGGGCTGTACGGTTGCGGGGTTGTCAGGCCATACCCGGATTCTCGATGTTGGCGGTGAAGCGTACGCACACAACAAAAGATATCGGCACCATCAGTTCCATATTCCCGTGATGGCCGAGGCGTGCGGTTTGCCGACGGCACACGTTTTTGGGGCGGGGATGGCGTGTCCGGCAATGCTGGACAGCCACTGCGGCGAGCTGATCGCGAACCTCGCCCTGCCGGGTCCCAACCGGTCCAAGGTCGCCCGGGTAGGCCAGAACCAGGAATGTCTTGTCGCGGACTACGCCGCGCTGGTGCATTCCGGACTGTCAAACCTGTATCTGAGCGATGGGCGGCCGGGACCGGTGGTCAAGGTCAACGTTGCGACCCGGATCGGAGATGAGCCCTCCGTGACCCAGGCGATGCGCCAAAGCCTGATCGACCACCTGCCGGTAGATGGCGTGCAGCAGATAGCCCTGGGCGGTATCTTCCGGCTCACCGCGGGACAGGTCCGGGCACACGTCATGCCCGACTACAATTGCATCGGTTTCGAGTACTTCGACGAAACCAGGAACAAACCGTTTCGCGACTTCCTGCAGTTCTATACAATGGGACCGAACCTGCTCTGTTTTTCCCTGTTATGGACCGGCGACCCTACCGGGTCCGGCCTGCACTTGCGGCCCTCCGGGGAACACACGCATTTTTACAGCCTCGACGGTAAACCGGAGGCAGGCCACTACCATGGCGATGTTACGCCGGACTGCGTAGCCTACACAGGCTACTTTCATCCCGCGGACTCAGTGTTTCGCATCCATGATTTGCAGGACTGACACATGACGGATGATGGCAATCTCAAAGTGGCCGTGGTAGGAGCCGGCGCGATGGGCGCGCTCTTTGGCGGATTGCTGGCCGAGGGCGGCCTTGACGTGACGCTGGTGGACATCTGGCCGGAACATGTCGCGGCCATCAACCAGAACGGCTTGCGCCTCGTCGGCCACGGAGGGGACCGCACGATCCCGATTGCCGCGGTCACCGGGGTGGGATCCCGGCCCCCGGTCGATGTCGTCCTCGTCCAGTGCAAGGCCACCGCTACCCGGGCAGCCGTGACGGCAGCCCAGCGTCTGTTTGGCAACCATACCGTCGCCATCAGTTTTCAAAACGGTTTGGGCAATGAAGAAAACATTGCCGAGATCGTAGGGCCGAAGCGGGTTTTGGGTGGCACCACGGCGCAAGGCGCCAGTGTCGAGGCCGCGGGGGTGGTCCGCAACTACGGGGATCTGGTCTCTCAAATCGGAGAGATGCAGGGCGGTCCCTCGGCGCGGGCCGCGCGCATCGCCGCGATGTTCACGGCAGCGGGTCTGCGGACCACTGTATCCGAGAACATCCGCTACCATATCTGGCAAAAACTGTTTGCGAACGTCGTGACAGGCCCCGCCTGTGCCGTGGCGGATGCGACGATCCGGGACATGAAAGCGATTCCCGTGCTCTGGGAGACCGCGTTGGCTGCACTTGACGAAGCCTTGGCCGTATCCCGCGCCGAAGGATTCGATTTTACCCGCGCGCAGGCCCGGGCCACCCTGGATCAAATCGTGGCGGAAGACGGCACCGGCGATAACAAGTCCAGCGTGTGCGTGGACATCAACAAGAAACGGCCCACCGAAATCGATGTGATCAACGGCGCCATCGTGCGTCTCGGCCACCGGCATGGCATTTCGACCCCTGTCAACAAGACGCTGGTCGCAGCGGTGAAAGGGTTGGAAAGCCGTTATGTGCCAAGGTGAAACATGTTGCGATGCTCCCTGTTGGGTTGTGGCAGAACCGGCACCCTCCACGCGCGCCACATTGCCCATCACCCCAACGCGGCATTAGGCGATGTCTACGAAGTCGATGGCGCGGCGGCAGACCGGATCGTTGCGGCGTATGGGGGCGGTTGGCCGGGAGCCCGGAAGAGGTCTGGACTTCCAATGCGGTCAACGCGGTCCTGATTGCCTCGTCCACCCACACCCACATCGATTTGCTCCGCCGTGCGATCCGCGCCGGATGGCTGAGACCTGTTGCGAGAAGCCGATCGACATGGAATATCGCCAAAGCCAAACGGGGGGTGGCGGTCCCGTCGGGCAGGTGTCCCCCAAGGCCGCCCGCGCTGCATCCCAACATCAGGAAATCTGCGATTCCGGACGCGTTGCGGCTTCAGGGCCCCGATCCACAAAAGACATTTCCCGTTTCCGCCTTGTGCCATCCGCATCTCCACCGGTCTGTCGACCCGGATCGGGATAGTCCCGCAGGACCCTACCAACAATGGATGCCCGGCCTGGGGGCCGATGCCGCAGGCCTGTACCCTGCATCGTGCGCCCTGTTTTATACTTAGGCACACTACGGGATACAAGGACATGCACATGAGTATCGAGGAAGCATTCCCCGGGTCCGAACGCGTCAAATCCTTCGTGCCGCTGGGGACACAGCAACCCCGGCATCTGACCGTAGCCGACATTGCCCACTTCAACACGCAGGGCTACATCTGTCCGCTGGATGTATACAGCGCTGCAGAGAGTCGCGCGATCACGCGGTATTTCGACGGCCTGCTGGACCGCGCCATGGCCAGGGGCTGGAACAGCTACGGTCTGAACGGCTGGCACGCATCCTGTCCCCACATTCACGACCTGGTGACCGAAACCCGCATTCTGGACTATCTCCAGGACCTGCTGGGACCGGATCTGATCTGCTGGGGCACCCACTACTTTGCCAAGCTGCCGGGGGACGGCAAACGCGTCAGCTGGCATCAGGATGCCTCGTTCTGGCCTCTCACCCCCAGCAAAACCGTGACCGTGTGGCTGGCCATAGACGATGCGGATGCCGAGAACGCGGCCATGCAGGTCATACCGGGGACCCACCTTCTGGGTCAACTGCCTTTCGAATACAGTGCGGCCGAAGAAGAAAACGTTTTGGATCAGACCGTAGTCCCCGTGGCGGACCTGCCCGATCCCGTGCATCTGGAAATGCACGCCGGCCAGATTTCCCTGCATACGGACTGGCTGCTGCACGGTTCGGAACCCAACCGGTCACACCGCAGACGCTGTGGCCTCACGATGCGGTTCGTTTCGCCCGATGTCCGCAACTTCAATGCGGACCACCCGACCGGTCTGGTCGCCCGCGGGACCGATCCGCAAGGCTATTGGCAGCACGTCCCCCGGCCCGCAGGGGAAACGATTCCCGCACCGCCCCGGCCCGAGGCAGACTGGCAACGGGTGTCCGGCTGGAAGAAGGAGCACGACGCGGCCTTGGAAGCCGGATAAAACGACGTTGCCATGGCTACCACCGCTTCTGCCCTGCCGCGCCCGGTGCTGTCCCGATCCGGGGGCATGACCGGGCGTCAACGGCGCAACCTGATTGCCGGCTATGCCTTCCTGATTCCCAATCTGGTGGGGGTACTGGTCTTCAGCCTCTTTCCTATCGTGACCACGGTGTACCTGACCTTTACCGAATGGGACCTGTCCAGCGCGCCCCGGTTCACAGGCATCCGGAATTTCGTCAGGATGGCCCAGGACGACCTCTTCTGGAAGACCATCGGCAACACCTTCTACTATACCTTTGTGGCGGTCCCGGTCGCCGTGTTCCTGGCCTTCTGGCTGGCGCTGCTGCTGGATCGCAAGATGAAAGGGGTCCTCTCCTTCCGGGTGATCTATTTCCTGCCGCACGTGACGTTGACCGTGGCCGCCTCGATCATCTGGGCCTGGATTTTCCAGCCGGAATACGGCCTCATCAACTATGCGCTCAGCCAAATCAACATTGACGGCCCGTACTGGCTCACCGACAGCCGCTGGGCCATGATTTCCATCATCATCATGAGCAACTGGAAAGGCATCGGCTATGCCATGCTGATCTTCCTGGCCGGCCTGCAAGGCATTCCCCCGGAGCTGCTGGATGCCGCCACCGTGGACGGTGCCACCCCGTGGCGCAAGCTGCGGCATGTGAAGGTGCCGTTGCTCACGCCCACGATCTTCTTCGTGCTGACCACCTCCTTCATTGGTGCCTTCCAGGCCTTCGATCAGTTCATGATCATGACGCAGGGCGGCCCGGCGTTCGCCACCACCCCGCTGGTACTGTACATTTACCAGAAGGGTTTCAACCAGTTCCACATGGGCTATGCCACCAGCATGGCCGCCATTCTGTTCCTCTGCATCCTGGCCTTCACCCTGTTCCAGTGGCGGATTGCCAACCGGTGGGTGTACGGCTTTGACATGGACTGACCGGCATGGCCACCTATCCGCCGGACCGCGCCGCGACCGGCCAGCCCTTCCCAGCTGCCACGCGCTCCCTGGGGGCCGTGCGGGCCCGCGCCTTGGGAGACGCCACTGCATGGGTCCTGCTGGGTCTGGGCAGCGTTGTCATGCTCGTCCCGTTCCTGTGGATGGTGCTCATGTCCGTCAAGTCGCTGGACGAGGTCTACACCTTCCCGCCCGTCATCCTGCCCCGCGAGTGGCTGTTTTCCAACTACCTGGAAGTCTGGCACCAGGTGCCGGTGACCCGCTTCTTCGCCAACAGTTCCATGGTATCGCTGTTGGTCACACTCGGGGTGCTCATGACCTCCAGTCTGGGGGGCTATTCCTTCGCGCGTATCGAGTATCCGGGACGCAACACCATCTTCCTGATGTATCTCTCCACCATGATGATCCCCTTCGCGGTCATCATGATCCCGCTCTTCTGGCAGATGCGTCTCTTCGGCTGGGTCAACCATCTGGCCGCCCTGATTGTGCCGGGCCTCTTCAGTGCCTGGGGCACCTTCCTGATGCGACAGTTCATGTTGGCGATTCCCAAGGAGTTGGAGGAAGCGGCGGAAATCGATGGCTGCAACCATCTGCGCATTTACGCCCAGATCATTGTGCCGCTGTGCAAACCGGTGATGGCCACGCTGGCCATATTCACCTTCATGGGGGTCTGGAACGACTTCCTGTGGCCCCTGATCATGATCTCCTCGCGGAACAAGAAAACGTTGCCCCTGGGGCTGGCCGGTTTCCAGCAGAGAGTCTCTCTCAACACCCCCTGGCACCTGGTGATGGCGTTGGCCGTGGTCAGCGTCCTGCCCATTCTGGTCATATTCATTCTGGGCCAGAAGTACTACGTACGCGGTATCGTCACATCCGGACTCAAGGGATAGGCTCTGCCCGGCCATCCCACCTTGCGGGATTTCGATCCGCCATCCGGGTTCCGGGACAACAGAACGGGATTTCCCGGGCGGAGGACGCCTGGTGCCGCCCAGGCCAGCGCCGCCGGCCGTCACCGCAGAGGAGCAACGATACACTCCGCAAGGACGGATCGGCAGGGTAGGGCCAGCCCAGCAGACAGCGCAGACACAACGGGCCGGACTGCCCGGGCATGCATCTTCCTTTTCGCGACAGATTCAAGTACGGTAATATTGAGTTCCGCGGGGACAGCACCGGTCATCGCCCGGACTCCGGTCCAAGCCAACGCGCCCTGTGCGGACCCGTTCTGGAAACCCGATAGAGGAGCAAAAGAGACATGAGCACACGTGAGACAGGGCGTATTCTGATCACCCGCCGCGACTGGTTGCGGCTGATGGGGGCCTCCGGCATGGCCGTGGGTCTGGCCGCCTGCGCACCGCCCGCGGCGCCGGCCGCGGAAGAAAGCGGCACCGAGGTACTGGTGGATCGTTGGACCACGGGCCTGGTGGACCCGGATATCAGTGGCACCTTCCGCATCATCTCCTGGGAGGGCGAAGGGGAAATTGACAAGTTCATTCCCTTCATCGAGGGCTTCTTTGAGGAGCGCTATCCCAACATGGAAGTGGAAATCGAATCCGGCGTGCCCTGGGGCGACTACTGGACCAAGCTGCCCACGCAGATCACCGGCGGCTCGCCCCCGGACCTGGCCTGGCAGCATCAGAGCCGCGGCTGGGTCTATCCGGCCAAGGGCTGGTCCCACTCCATGCAGGAATACGTGGACGCCTATCCTCCGGACGGCTGGCCCGACGACTGGGAACCCTACATGATCGAGATGTCCACCTACGAAGGGGAACTGCACTCCCTGCCGTACGGCTGGGTGACGTGGGGCATCTTCGTCAACCGCGACATCATGGATCCGCTGCAGGACTATCCCTTCCCGGACAACTGGACCTGGCAGGACTTGCGAGAACTTGCCAAGGCCGCGACCTCGGGCGAAGGCATGGACAAGATTTACGGGGTGCGCATTCCCATCGGCGACAAGACGTTGTGGGCTGTGGCCATGAGCTGGGGCGCGGACCTCTTCAACGCGGAACGCACCCAGGGCAACTTCGAAGACCCTGTAGTCCTGGAAGCGGCCCAGTTCCTCTGGGATCTGCGCTGGACGGACGGCTCCATGCCTACGCCGGGAGACGAACAGGCTATCGGTCTGGGCGGAGAATTCCTCTTTGCGTCTGGCCGCATAGCCATGCACATGGGCATCAGTGACATCGCGGCCCGCTTGGACTCGGCCATCGGCGACAAATTCCCTTGGGGCATTGCCCCTATCCCCACGGGCCCAGCGGGGCGATTTGGATATGAAGGCGGCGCGCAGTGGATGATTCCAGCCGGCAGCAAGTTCCCTGAGCTGGCCTACGAATTGACCCGGTACGTCCTCTCCAACGAGGACATTCTGCCTACGCTGGGCATTGAAGGCAGCCTGTATCCGCCGCGCATCAGCCTGGCAGAATACGGATTGCCCAAGGGCTGGGAAGAGAAGATTCCCAACGCCAAGCACGCCCTGCTGGAACTGGGCATGGAACAGCCGACGTACTACTCCTACTTCACCCAGTACCAGGAGTGGGCTGCGCTGTGGTCCAAGCACATGGACCCGATTTTCGTGGAAGGCAAGGACAACATCGCCGAAGCCTTGGCCGGTCTGAATGCGGAGACCAACGAGCTGTTGTCAGCCTGACGGGATTTCCGAGTATAGGACCCATAGGGGAGGGCGGGGGGCCGGTACGGCCCCCGCCTTTTTGTGGCCTTGCTGAGACCAGGGCCACGGGACCTGCACGGTGGATCCAGAGTTGGAAGGTCAAGCCGTCTGGTCCTCAATGGCTACACTCCCAGCAACAGAGACAACCGTTGTCGCGGCCAGTGGGCTTGCAATCGCACAATGCAGACCACAAGGGCCGCGTCAACCCTGCTGCCCGGAACAGGACAATGGGCTATCCGGCTTTCCCGCCCCCAGCTCAGGGCAATTGCAAGTCGTCAAAAGCCCGGGATTCCCTGTTGGACTTGAGGTGTGCTGGTTTTCCATGCCACACCGGTCCCGTCATCGCGGTCATGGATCGGACCGACGACAGTGACGCCATTCGGGACACTCTGGCGGCGCAGGCGGTGGCCGCCGTGATTCCCGCCCCGAAGAACCGCAAGGATCCCATCCCCTACGACTTCGGGCAATACCTGAGTCGGAACCAAATCAAACGTTTCTGCCATCGTCTCAAGCGGTTTCGATGCATTGCCACGCGCTATGACAAACTGCATTGGCCGTGGTGCATGGAGTAACCACGTTTGGCATGTTGCGATAATTTGTCAACAGGCCCTGCCCTGACGGCCGTACCCACCAGGCGGTTGCCATCGCGCCGCCCTGTGTCTCCCGGCGCTGAACCCCAATGTATGTGGGACAGGGTTGCCACATACATTGGGCGCGCAGCACAAGACCCGATGATATACTGCGGCGGCGCGCAAGATGAGTGCCTGGTACAGGAGGTCCGCATGTCGCGGCGGCAACGAGAGCGGGCCCGGCGCCGGTTGCGGCCTTCCCCTCCAGCCGCGTGGCCGGAGGAGACAGCCGCGTGATTCCTCAACTGCCATTTGGGCCGTCGAATTTTGCCGATATGCAAGCGACGCCCGATGTCCTGTACGTGGACAAGACGCGCCTTCTGGCCCCATTGTTCTCGCAACAGCACAGTCCTCACCTGTTCCTGGCACGGCCACGCCGTTTCGGCAAGACCCTGCTGCTTTCCACGGTGGAAGCCCTGTTCCAAGGCCGGCGGGAGCTGTTCATGGACACGTGGATCGGACAGGAAGGGCGTTGGGACTGGCAGGAGCGCGCGCATCCCGTGCTGCGGCTGAATCTCTCCTTGCGCAACCTGCATACCCCGCAGGCCGTACAGGCGGAACTGACGCGGCGTGTGCAGGCACAGGCCCGGCGGCGGTGCCTGCCGCTGGCGCCGTTGGCGGACGCCGCGCCCCCGGGTACCTGGCTGGAGGAACTGATTTACAGCCTTGGGCAGGCCGCCAGCCGCAAGGTTGTGGTCCTGATGGACGAGTACGATACGGCTGTTACGGAAAACCTGGACCGGCCCGATGTGCTGGAGGATATCCTGGATGTCCTGCGGGCCTTCTACGGGGCCCTGAAGGACAGCGCCGACGCAGGTCTCGTGGAGTACACGCTGGTCATGGGCATTACGCGTCTGGCCCGCGCCGGCCTGTTCTCCGGCGCCAACCATCTCGCGGACCTTTCGCACCGGCCCGACATGAACAGCCTTCTGGGTTTCACGCATGCGGAACTCCGTGCCCCGCGCGTGGCTGCCCTGGTGGTACAGGGCGCCCGCCACCTGGGCTGCACCCCGGAAGAGTTGTACGCGGCCTTGGAGCGGCAGTACAATGGCTACCGCTTTGCCGAGGGGGTGGAGGCCGTGTTCAATCCCTACACTCTGGCCGGGTGCCTGCAGGCACTGACCATGCCGGGCGAGGCCACCCGCTGGAACTTGGACCGGTTGCCTGGCCACTGGGCCGAAACGGGCACGCCCAAGGTCCTGCTGCGAGGCTTGCGGGCCCGCAGCCTCCCCGTCTTGCCCGCCCTGGAGGGGCAAGACGCGCGCCCCTTGACCCGGGTCTCGTTCGATGTCGGCAAGCCCCGCATCGCAACCCTCCTGTTGCAGGCCGGCTACTTGACGCTGGATGCCTCCGTGCCCCCGGTCCTGACCTTCCCCAACCGCGAAGTGCGGGAGACCTTCGCGGAATCCCTGGTGGAGTGGTTCGACGAGACAGCCCCGGTCTGGCTGGCAAGCCAGGCATTCCCCCGCACCCAAACGGCGGCACAGTTGCAGGAGGCTCTGGAACGGCAGGACGCGGAAGCCTTGCGCCATGTCGTGGCCAGCTGTCTGGAGGCCGTACCCCGCATTCTGCACCAGTTCGGCACCCAGCATGCCCGCCCCCATGAACCGTTCTACCAGGCGTTGCTGCACATCCTGTGCCAATCCCTGGACCTGCCCTTGACGGCGGAACTGCCGGCGGGACTGGGCCGCGCGGACCTGGCACTGGAATTGCCGGGACGCATCTGTTTGCTGGAACTGAAGATGGACCGTACCCCGGAGGCGGCTTTGCGGCAGGCGTTTGGCACCTTCTATGCCGCGGCCTATGGTCGGCGTTCCCTTCCTGTGACAATCTGGGGGATGCAGTTCGACCGGGCTGCCCATACGGTGCGGGCCTGCCAAGCCTGGGATCTGGGTCGATACGACATGACCGCAGCGCACTGGGAAAATGAACCTTACAATATTCCACTGGCCGAGTTGCGCCACATGTCCGTAGAGGAATGTCGGGCGTATGCACGCACGGCACCCCTGCAGGAAGTGGAGCCATCCGCCCCTGCTGCCTGAAGTTTCACGATCCAGTAGCGGCGCCCTGCTGCTGGGGTGTCACCGTGCAACCGGCAGGACATCCCCGTGCGCTGGAGCTTCACCACCGACATCCGCATTCAACTGCTCTCTTTGGATCCGGATGCAAGCCAGTCACCGCACCAGGCCCGCAGGTGCAAGACCATGCGCAATATTCCATGGGCTGAGGAAACAGCAGAAGATACGCGTGACGCTGTGGACCCGAACCCCGCGGCGGAACTGACGCGCCACCAAATGTGCTTGACAATCATCCGCACAGTCAGGATGGAAACGAAACGGGCTGGCTGCAAGAGAAATACTTGGGACTCAGCTCGACTTTGTACCAAATCAGGCCGTAGCACAGGGCATCCCGCAGACGCGCCGGCGGCGGGTGGGGCACGGGAGGCTGGTCGGCATGGCACCCGAGCACGACGCCGGTGGCCACGGCCAGACTGTGGACGGTGCCGTCGTACCCGGACAGGGGCCGACCCACCCAAGCCGTGGGGCCGGGTCGGCCAGACGCTGACGCAACGAGGGCGGGGGCGGGGGCGTGGGCCCAGGCAGGCGCGGCGGGCATCGTACAGGGCTGCATCCAGACGCAAGCGGGGAATGCAGGGGACCGGCCAGGATAGGTTTGGGCCGGCCACGACTCCAGCGCCCCATAGGTGCGGTCGGCGACCCCCATCCGCTCCCGGATGGGTAGCCCGCGCCGCAGGCACAGCCGCATTGGCCGGGCCCAGACCGTCAGGGATCTAGTGCCGCTGGCCCCGGGCCCTGGCATACCGCGCGGACGGGACCAGCACAGTGAAAAAGGGTAACACTCACACCCGCCGGGCCCAGGGCCTTGACGAAGTGGCCCCGGGAGGAACGCACTCCGTCCCGGTAGATGCCCTGAGCCGAGATTCATTTGCCTTGATTTTCGGACCGGAATCAGACATACTGTTTCCACTTATAATCAAATGGAGGCAGTATGTCTGGGGCTGGACATGCAAGAACGACCTGAAGAAATCTTCCACCAGCACGGAGGCCAGCTTCGAATGAGCCAGGCCATGGCGCACGGCATCACACGCTACATGCTCTATGCACTCAGGGACAGGGGCGTCATTGAGCCGATCAGCAGAGGCATCTATCGGCTGCGGGAGCTGCCTCCATTCGGTGATCCGGACCTGGTCACGGTGAGCCTGCGCTTTCCCAACGCCGTCATCTGTCTGGTTTCCGCGCTGGCATATCACGACATTACGACGCAAATCCCCCATGAGGTTGCCGTGGCTGTGTCTAGGGATTCCCGAATGCCGTCGCTCGACTATCCCCCAATCCGATCCCACAGGTTTTCGCAGGAAACCTATGAATCCGGTATCGAAACGCATTGGCTCGATGGCGTGCCTATCAAAGTCTATAGCCGCGAGAAAACCCTGGCTGACTGCTTCAAGTATCGCAACAAGATCGGCATGGATGTAGTACTGGAGGCACTGAAACTCCACAGGATACGAAATGGATTCGACCTCAGCGCACTGTTCAAATACGCCAAGATCTGCCGGGTCGAGAACGTGATGCAACCCTATCTGGAGGCGATCGCATGACATCTCCCCAGAACATGCCCGCGTCTGTCCGGCAACGCCTCCTCAACCGAGCCAAGCGCGACCGGCGTCCGTTCAACGAGTTGCTTCAGTACTTCGCCATGGAGCGATTCCTCTACCGATTGTCCCAATCCAATCACGCCGACCGGTTTGTGCTCAAAGGCGCATTGATGTTGAGTGTCTGGCGCTCACCGGAAATCCGTCCTACCATGGACATCGACCTGCTCGGCAAATCGCGCAACGAGGAAGCCGCTATCGTCTTGCAGGTCCGCGATATCCTGTCCGTCGATGTGGAGGCAGACGGCCTCGCCTTTGATCCGGACTCTATCCGGACCGAGCGGATCATCGAAAGCGCGGATTATGAAGGGATCCGGATTCGTTTTCCGGGTGCATTGGGCACCGCGCGTCTCCATATGCAGATCGACATTGGCTTTGGTGACGTTGTATATCCAGAGCCGGAAGTGTCGGTGCTTCCGACTATGCTGAATTTTCCGGCACCGCGATTGCTCAGCTATAGCCGCGAGAGTTCCATTGCAGAAAAGCTCGAGGCCATGGTCAAATTGGGGATGTTGAACAGTCGGATGAAGGATTTCCATGACATCTGGTGGCTGTCCCGACAGTTTGCTTTTGACGGCTCTACCCTGGTTCAGGCCATCCACTTGACCTTTGAGCAGCGGGGCACGGCACTGCCCTCGGAAATCGACGCGTTCAACAAGTCTTTCGTCACCGCCAAGCAGATCCAGTGGACGACATTTCGTAACAGGCTCCCGCAAGATCACATTCCCGCCGCGTTTGGAGAAATCATGGCATCGGTGGACGTGTTTCTGTCGCCCATCGTCGCGGCACTCACTGCCCGCAAACCCTGTCCGACACACTGGATCGCATCCGGGCCCTGGACCTGATCTCGGTCTCTCTTCCCGCCCAGAGGCACAACTGTCCGTATCTCTCCTTTCCCACGCCGATCTCTCCTTTCTGGGAGGAACGTGTCCACAAGGCATGGGAGCACTGCCTGGCAGAACTGTGCATCGACCACCCAAGAAGCGGGGAGCCGACATGGTTCCCCACTTTTTCGTTGTCTTGCCGCGCCCCAAGGCCGAGAGAGCGGCAGGGGCTCCCGGAAGCCGACATCAATCCTGCCAGCCAGAGTCCCGATTGCCCCGCAGGTATCTGGAAGGGGAGCCGGGACAGGGTTGTTGCTCGTCATCAGGGGGCGGCGGCCCAGTGCAGACAGACAGCCTTGATCGTCTTGTGCTCAAGTGACCGCCGCTCTGCCATTCCCTGCAGCGGGCACAGCACCCCGCGGCCCAAGCCAGGTTTGACTTGCCACAACAGGGCCTTCAATCCCTGTATTCTGTCGCGTCTGCATTGTCTGATCCTTGCCAAGAAGCCAGCAGATCCGGCACCGGTGGCCAGTCCTCCACAGGTGTGTCGTCCAGCCACCGGGACAACGCAGCCAGCCGGTCCGCCGTCAGCCAGAAATGGGCGAATTCCAAGATGGTTTGCTTGCGTTCCGCCACCAGTTTGCATTCCAGATCGAACTCGGCCCGGTCCACGTCTTCCATGCCCCCGAAGGGCCGGTCCGCCCGCCAGTGCGCATAACCTACCTGCGCGGGACGTTTGTCCAGCATCGTCAGGACCCGGGCGGCCACCCGACCGCAGACCACCTGCACGGTGCCGACAATCCTGTCCGCGGCCTCAAACAGCCCGTAGTCCGCATCGTACGGTCCGGTGGAGCGCAGCGCATGCATCGCCTTCAGCCACGGCTGGGCAGGGAGGTCCACGTGGCGTTCAACCGCGTGAATGCGGCAGGCCAGCCATACCACATCGTGGGTTTTCCGGAAGGCCAACCCCAGCGCACTGGCATACGCCTTGAGGACGTTCTCCAATGCATGGCAGGCTTCCACCCCTGCTGCCTTGTGTTGTGCCTCGCCTTCCAGCACGCAGGCCGTATACAGGGAAGTCTGGGCTACCCGCAGCCGTTGCTGCACATCGGGCCATGGGTTGTTTTGTCGGATCAGGGGCATGGATTTTCCCTCAACGGTCAGCCCGTCCCGCTGTGCCCCGCCCGCAAGGTGCATGGGAGCCACCCGGGCCCGCTGGAACTCCTGCATCGTAAAACTGAACAGCTGCACCGGCACGGGATGACCATAGATCCGCTCCGCTTCCTTGGTCAGTTCCCCGGACAGCCGGACTTGCCGCGCGCGCGGCAGCGCCTCGGCGTCCAGCACCATTAGATCGATGTCCGACTCGGCCGTCCAGTCCCCGCGGGCGCGGGACCCGAACAGGAGCACTTGGGCCGGAGCCACGCGTGCTTGCAGCGTGCCGGCCAGTGCCAGCGCGATTTCGTCATGCATGGTACAAGGTCAAGGTACAGGCCTGCAGCGATCCCCGCTGTGTCCCAGGTATTGTAGTCGCAGCCGAACCCCAGGTTCCAGTGAAAACCGGAATCAGGGTCAATGCCCACGCACTATGTCTGGCCTGCAGAAACACTGCAGCGTCCGATCCCCACGGGCGTGGAACGAAAGCGCTGCGGATGACACAACCGACAGCCCCGACCCCTCCACTGCCCACTCATCACGTCACACGCGGCGCAGGCGGCAGAATGCCACACACTGCTGCCAATCTACTGTCTTGTTGCCCAGCTGCTGGTCATACCGCCGGGCAATCCGCGCTATATCCTGGGCAGAAACGCCGCGGGCCTGCAACTCGGTACCCAGCCGATGGGACGGTTCAAACCAGGCCAAAACACGCCGCCGGTCCAGATATCTGCGCTCTGGTCGCAGCTGCAGTTCCAGTTCCACGACAAACCCGGCCGCAGACATCACGGCCTGCAAGCGGTCTGCATCCCAGTTCTGACGGACATTGGGATTGTGCTGCCAGATATCCTCCTCCGCAGCCTGCAGCTGGATCTGCAATTCCCCCAGATCATCCGCCTGGACCAGATCGTAGACTCGCTGGCCCTGCCGCGGCAGCCTCTGGCTGCACACTCCGGTGGAGCCCGAGGGCAGAACAGCAGCCAGTGCACTCCACAGCCGGGCCGCATCATCGGGGTGCGCACAGGGATCCATCCCTGTGAAGGCCTCAAAACCCGGATTGCCCTGAATCTGGTCCAGTCCGGTCACCAGCTGTGGCCTCTCCACGGTAGTCAGGTTGCCAGACATTTTCTGCAGAGTCTCCATCCGGGCAGGCGACACCAGGGCCCAGACCCCCCCTTCGGGAGTTCGGCGGCAAGCTTCCCACAGCAGCAAGCCGTCATCCGCGTGCAACACCAGCACCCGATCGTGTCGTTTCAGGTCCAGCCGCGCAAAGATTTCGTCCCGCACCTGGCCCAGGCTGGCATTGGCAGCCTGGGCCGCTCTTTGCAGCCAGTTCTCTCTGCCCTTGTCTGGCGGCGAGTACGTGACATTTTCCCTGCCCAAGGGTTCCCACTCCGGATCCGCCGCCAGCTGTTCTTCCCGTCTTCGGAGCACCTCCGTCCGGATCTCGGCTTCATATCCCAAGTGCCCGGGTTCATAGAACACCTTGCCTTCCAGGCCGGCCGGCAGGTACTGCTGGCGCACCCAGTGGCCCGTGAAAGCATGCGGATACAGATATCCCTTGCCGTGGCCGAACGCCTGAGCATCCCGATTACCGTCCTTGAGCGGTGCGGGAACCGCAGTCTCCGGTGCCGTTTCCACGGCCCGCAATGCTTCAAAGATGCCCATGGCCGAATTGGACTTGGGGGCGGCAGCCAAATAAATGATGGCCTGGGAAAGCGGGTACAGGCCTTCCGGCAGGCCAATCCGTTCGAACGCACTCCAGCAGCTCTCCACCACCGCAATGGCCTGCGGGTCCGCCAGACCCACATCCTCGCTGGCCAGAATGGCCATGCGGCGAAAGAGAAACCCGGGATCTTCGCCGGCATAGATCATCTTGGCCCCCCAGTACAGGGCCGCGTCGGGATCCGATCCGCGGAGGCTCTTGATGAAGGCGGAGATGCTGTCGTAGTGGACATCTCCCTCTTTGTCATAGAGCACCGCCCGTCTTTGAATGGACTCCTCGGCAGTGGCCAGATCGATCCGGATCCGCCCTGCCTTGTCCGGCGCGGTCGTCACGACCGCCAACTCCAGCGCGTTCAAGGCACTGCGGGCATCCCCATTGGCCATGTCCACCAGATGGGCCACGGCCTCTGGATCCAGCCGCACATCAAGTTTCCCGAACCCGTGTTTCGGGTCTTCCAGAGCGCGTTCCAGCAGCACCTGAATGTCGGCGGCTGTCAGGGGGTGCAGCTGAAAGACCCGGCTGCGGGAAACCAGCGGCTTGATGACGGCAAAGAAGGGATTCTCCGTGGTGGCTCCGACGAAGACCACCGTGCCCAGTTCCACATGGGGCAGCAATGCATCCTGCTGGGCCTTGTTCCAGCGATGCACTTCATCCACGAAAAGCGTGGTGCGCTGCCGCCACTCCGTGTATCTCTCTTCGGCTGCGGCAATCGCCTGCCGCAGCACCGGCAGGCCCGCCAACACCGCGTTGATGGTTACGAAGTGACTCCGGGAAGTCTGGGCAATCACGCGGGCCAACGTCGTCTTGCCCGTACCCGGTGGCCCATACAGTATGAGCGAGGAGACTTGGTCCGCTTCAATGGCACGGCGGAGCAGGCGTCCGGGCCCGATGATGTGGTCCTGGCCCACAAATTCTTCCAGCGAGCGCGGTCGCAGACGGTTGGCCAAAGGCGACTGCTGCAGCCGCGTGGCCTCCAGCTCGCTCTGGAACAGATCGGGGGGCGCGGGGTCCGATTGTCCCATTATGGCCCGCACCGGCCGCGGCGGTGGTCAATCGGCATGCATGCCGCCCATCTTCCGGCTCGGGGTTTGATCCATATCGTCGCTCCCAAGAGCATTTGGGGTCTGTGTTTCCTGCTTCCCGCCCCGGTCCTGCGCGGGACCGGCGGGCCTTTTACCTTTGTCGGGATTGTGCCACAATCCTGCGTCATCGGATTGTGCAGGCCGGAATCGCGGTTTGGGACCGGATATCCGAATCCATGGGGCAGGCCTGATCCCTGCGCTGGGGCGCAGCACAGCGTTCCATCGCCTGCTGCCGGTGGGGACCCGACAAATCTGCGACGGGAGAAATCCTCCCGAAATCACCGGGTGGCCTTGTGCCGGATGCATCTTGGGCAAACCCCGTCTGGGCAAGCAGCCGATTCTCTGCAGAACAATTGCCGACTTCAGCCCTGCCCCACGGATGTCGCGGGACCCGCCGGCTGGGATGTTGTATCCCGTCCCTTGCGGTCGGGGCCTGGCCGGTCCGGACACACAGACCCGCGCGGGCTGTTGCTGCACCCGGTGGGAACAAGCATGCGTACCCCGGGCCACCGCGCCCAGGCTCAGGTCAGGGATGTGCTGCCAGCACAGCGTCCCAGGCCAGTTCCGAAGCCACGACCCCGAGCGATGTCGTGGTCCATTGCTCCAGATTCACCGCGCCGGTCGAAACCGTCCATAGCACGTCCCCGTCAAAGCTGGTGTGAAACGGTTGAATGGTCCGGGCCATGGAGCTGTGCACCTGGCGGCCGAGTTGGGTGAGTTCGTGGCCCCGTACCGCCTGATTGGTGACAAGCACCGTAAGGGTCGTGTTTCCGCCCGTGGGTGCGGGCTGTGACGGCACATCAGCCTTGCCTTCCAGATCGGCCAGGAAACTGGACCTGTGCCCGGTATCCGGATGCAGGTTGCCGCGTACAATGCTGCCGTTCCGGTCATACACGACACCCATGGCATTGACGACCGTACAGACAAATATTTTGATACCGTCGATCTCCCGGTACGCTGCTCCCTGTCCCGCCGCTTCCGGTTGGCCCGAGGCAAATCCCTTGCCTACCGCGACCGATGCTCCCGCTCCGCGGGCCCCAAGGGAAAACCGGCCCGGCCGGGCACTGCCGAGGGCAGCCCGTCCCAGACGCTTGTCCGGATAGATGCTGTTTGCGCGGGGGCGGAAGTCGTAGACAATGCCACCGCTCACCAGCGGAATGGCCCCCCAGCTGACGTTGAAACCGCCGCGGGCCAGCAGCTCGGCCGTAACCCCGCTGGCGGCCTCAAGGCCGAAGAGGGAACCACCCGCCAGGACAATGGCGTGTACAAAACCGTAGTCACCGATGACACCGGTCGCACCGCCGCGCAGATCCATATCCGCAACGGCACCATCGGGAAAATGCAACACGGTTACACCCGTGGGCCCATCGGGGTATTCGGCGATCCCAATGTGGAAGCCGGGAAAGTCGAACTCAAGCACCCGTTCACCGCCCGCGGTGCGTATGGGCAGAGAGCTGTCATTGTGTGTTTTCATGGAAACCTGCATGGCCCCTGTGTGCAGCATTGAGCCGTCTCTGCAGAAGACCGTCCGGTTCCTGGCGCATCCAAGGGGACTTTCCTCCATAAGCAGGGAGTACAACACCCCTGGACCATTGTCAACCGCCACACCGGTGCACCGGCATCCTCAATACTTCATTGGGCGCTGTCAGGATTGTGTGCGTAGAGGGAGATGTGGTTGGTGCTGGCGGAAGTGAAGGGCGACGCCTCCCAATCATTCCACCGTACGCGCAGACGAAGTCCGGCTATGTGTGCCATCAGATCCAGCTCTGACGGCCACACATAGCGCTGCAAACCAGGATAGAGTCTGGTGCCGGCCTCATCAATCAACAGGTGTTGGGTCTGTATCTGTTGGCTTGCCGGATCGTGGTGGGTCAGGTCCAGGACAACCTGGTCCGTCTCGACACTGCTCGCACTCACGGTCTGCCCACGGACAAAGCGGGTCAAGTCCGGCACGAAAGCCTGAATCAGAAATACGCCGTCAGGCGCGAGATGCTGGGCCACACAGCGAAAACACCGGATCTGTTCCTCCTGGGTCGGCAGCGCGAAGAAGGTGTTGAACACCACGAATATCAGCCCGAAGCGGCCGTCAACGCGAAAATCGGCGAAATCGCTGATGGTGACCGGTACACCATCGCCCCCCGGCTTGGCCCTGAGCTTGTCCACCATGGCCTGCGAAGCATCGATTCCGTGGACCTCCACGCCTTGGGCGGCCAGCGGCAGGGCAACTCTCCCGGTGCCGATACCCAGTTCCAGCGCACGTCCACCCCCGGCCAGCCGTGCCAACGCGTGGGCAATCTCCTCTTCGCCCCCGCGGCTCGGGTACAGTTGGTCATAGACCTCTGCGATTCTGTCACCATAAGTTGCCACACCAAAGCCTTGCATCATCACCTCTCCTTGCCAGCGAATAGCGGCAAGGGTATCACACGGTATTTTCAATTTCTGAGATCCTCGCCAGGGATTCGGGCACTGATGGCAAGGCCGCGGACACAGGACGTATTCTGGCAAGCAGGTCAGTGAATATCCTTTTCGGGCAAGGAATTGCCACATGCACACCGACCCTTGAATGCGGTGAAGGCGACAATCAGACCTTAGGCCAAGTGCAAGGCAGGAAAATATACGCGGCGCTTGGATATTTCCTGACTCTGCATTGGCGCTGGCCCTTGTTTTTCATGTCTTTCTCTTCTGTACAGAAAGACCCTCGCCATGGGTGGGCTGTGCAGAGTGGAGTCGGCACCACAAAAAACTCGGCAACCAACAGAATGGATTTAAAGTCTTACAATACAGATAGTGGGTTCGTTTGTTGTTTGTCAGTCATGGGTCCGACGGTACGATAGTGGGGTGCGAAGTAGTGTAAGGGGAGGACAGGCGTGAATCGATCTGAACATGTATTGGCTGGACTGGGAACATCTGACAAAGCTCCGTTTACCCCTGTTCAGATACAAAAGCTCTTTTTTCTTCTGGATAGAAATGGCGGAGGAGAGTTTTTCGGCCAGCCTCAATTCAACTTTCAGCCATACGACTTTGGTCCTTTTGACAAGGATGTCTACACCGAGCTTGAGAGTCTGAGTGAAGAGGGACTGGTAGAAATCTCCTACAGCAGTGCCGGCCTCAAGAATTACCGCCTTACTGCTGTAGGCCAGCAAAGATCTGAAGAAGTTCTTGCGAAGCTGGATGCCAGAAGCCGACAGTTTGTTACCAAGGTTGCCGAGTGGATAAGGAGGCAGTCCTTTACGGGTCTCCTGTCCACTATTTACAGACTCTATCCAGACATGGCGGAAAAGAGCGTTTTCAGAAGGACTTGATATCGCAATGACAGTCATTCTGGGAGTTCTTTGCAGTAACGGAGTCGTAATTGGCTCAGATGGTGCCCATGCTTCAGTAAGAAGCAGTCGGAGCCGTGGAAGGGAAATATCTCACGAGCGGGCAAGACAGAAAGTCTGGATTCTGTCAAGTAAGGCTTTTGGAGCGACCTCGGGCAAAGCTACAGTTGGTCAGAAAATGAAGTTCGGAGTTGACAAATTTTTTATTGCTCTGGACAAGGAACCTTCCGATTCTTATGTACTGCGCGATTCTTTGAGGAAAAGGATTCTTGAAGAACTGAAGGACTGTGACATGGAGCCTTCAGACACGGACAGCATCTTGGTGAGCATCCCATATCGAGGAAAGCAAATCCTCATGTCCATGAAAAGGAAAAATCTGGAACCCTACACTGTTGAAGACGATCTCTTTTACACGGCAATTGGCAGTGGTGCAAGACTGGCCGAACCTTTCTTTGAATTTCTCAGAGGAACCTTCTGGTACGAACAGCTACCAACCGTCAGTGAGGCGAAGATCGGCGTAGCCTGGACACTGCAGCATACGGTTGACACAAGCGGCCAAGGTGTCAGTTTCCCTTTGAACATTGCATTGCGAGAAGCTGGAGGAAGTCCCCGACTTTTGGCAAGGAAGGAAATTGAGGAAGCATTGGAGACTGTCCGAAGAATGCAGAACAAACTGAGAGAATATATGCAGGAGACACAATCAGAGCTGGTGGGTACCAGAGAGGCACCACCTTCCTACTGATCCGGTTTTCTGACAAGAGGATGTTTCCAAAGGGGTTCAGCAGGAGTCAGGCATCGGAGCATGAGAGTGCTCCACAGCCCTTGTTCGGCTATACGAGCGTGCGTTCCGTCATCCCACTGTGGTCCGCTGCCCACCTGCTCACGGCCCCGCGTAGTCAGTGCCCGTCCAGGCCAGCACAGTGGCCTATTCATTGCAGGCAGGCTTGACATCCCTCGCGGTCTGGGACATTATTCGTGGAAGATATCCCGATGTGTCGCTGGCTTCCCTGGACCTTCTGGCCAGTATCGGAGTGTCCCGGGTGCCTTGTGCCATCGTTTTGATCGATGGGCTACGCTCCGGGGCACGGTCAGCCTACGCCCTGCCGCTGGCAAGACAGCGGATCAGACGCAAGGTATCCGTACCTGCATTGACCACGGCGTAGGTCTCGCAAGGAGCCAGCAGCAGGGCACCACCGTGCGAGACGGCCGCTATGTTCCCGCCTGCTTCAAACCGGGCAGTCCCCGACCAGACAAAGACCGCGGCTTCTCCTCCTGTGGTTTCTGCCGGCGTGAAACGAGCCGCGGGTTCCAGTTCCATATACTGCAGGGACATTTGCGGCGCCCCCCAGGCCGGGTTGGCGGCTTCCCAAGACCTGATGCCTGCAGCCTCGTGAGTGATGCCCGTCCGCATGGGATTGATCCGGACCTTGGTGGCCTCCCCTGACTTGGGCCGGGGCATCACACCCGTCTTGGCGGGATCGCGATCGCCCGAATACAGGGCCGGATCCGGCGGGCACTGGAAGCTGATGAGAGTAGCTTCTCCCGGAATATCATTGACGGTGCCGTGCACTTCACCAGGAGGAATGTAGGCAAATTCCCCCTCGTGGATAGGGGTGTACTTGTCCCCTTCCCGTACCGACACACTGCCGGCCAACACGATGAAAATATCCGCCGAAACTTCATGGAAGTGCTGCGGAAACTCCTGTCCATCCTGAAAAACGGAGTAATTGAGGGTGATGTCCCGGGCCCCGGTGTCCGGGCCGATGAGCTTGCGCGAATATCCCTGTCCCATGTGGAACACTTCACCGTCTTCCAGGTTGATTGTCCGGGCCATACTGCATTCCCCCATGTGTGGCTGTACCGGCTGCGATCTCTGAGGTGGATGGCAACTCCTGAAATTATAGAGTGCATGCGTCCGGGCCGCGCAGCCCTTCCCGGCCTCTGTGCAAAGTGCATGCTGCCTTCTGACAACACATCTCAGAGCAGTCTCAATTGCCCAGCGGGCTGCTCCACGAACTCAAGGAGAGTATCAGCAGGAAAACTCCCTCTCCTGTTTCTTGAGGACTTAGTGACACGAAGCAAGCCCTCATTCTCCATTTTCTTCAACATCGTCCTGTATTGGCCCGTGTGAAACAAAGTGGCATCCGACATCATGAAGTTCTCGATGTCTGCCACCTTCACAGCCGATCCAATTCCAAACTTCTTGCGCAAGTCTTTCTTCAACTGTGTCAAGTCTTCACCAAATTCAAATTCAAACTGATTGGCCAATTGGCCCCGGAATTGATACTGCCCGGTTCGATCGACACGCCACATTGCCTGTTTCATCCTGTCGCATCCCAGACCGTGATTTGATGCGAAAAAGATGGAATACACTACTGCACCTCGATCGCGTTTCAAATCAAATTTCAGGACATATTGGGCGTTCCCTGCGGTCCTTAACTGGTGTTCGTAGAGTTGGCAGAAGAACTCTCTGCGTTCTTCTCCATGCAAGTTCAAGCCTCGTCGCCAATCCCCGCAACCATACAAGCCATCCAATGGATTTGCGAACTCCCATGTAGCTGCCAACCGGTTGATGTGGTCCATCATGACTGAAATATAGACTTCGGTAGATTCCTGTTGCATCAGTTGTGCAATGGATTCCATGGGGGTATCGGAAACTCCAAACGGATCGACCATAACGAAGGTTGGCACTGTGTCCGTCACAAGTTCGTCAACACACTGATGAAATTCATCATTCCGGCATTGCACCGTGCATCCAGCTGGAAGTTTTCCATCGGCCCTTCGCTGTTCTACCAAGTTACACAAATGGTTAAAACGATCCGGTTCTTTCTCGATAAAAATACATTCCAGCGAACCCGTCATTGTTGATTGGGCCTTGTGCTCTGCCAAGGTATTCAACGTTATAAGCGGAGACCCCTCTTCGCCCCCCGAGTATTCACCTGGACCCGCAAAAGCATCAATAAATCTGGCTCGGTCGAATCTGCTGAGAATAATGGGCAACCAGGCTTCAAGATATTTTTCAAGCACTCTGTGTTTGCCCAGAGTGTGGTTCTCTAAGTCCCACAAGGTAGTAGATGGTGGCATGCGGACTCCTGCCAGTTGCAAGAAGGGCTCCTGCATGGTGGCAACGACCAGCCCGGGCAATATTGCCTTCATTGCAGGTGCCAGAAAACCCGTGATTCCCTGGCAGTGTATCAAGCGGATGCCGGCATTTCATCCCACGTACGGTTTGCCAGTATGCGGCCCGCGGCTTTTTTGCCTTTGCGGGCGCCGATGGCGTCATATTCCCCCCATTGCTTGAAGAAAAAGGGTACACCTGCCGCTTTGCACTGGTCCCGAATATGGAGTGCCCACCGTTCCTGCATGGGACGGGCTCCAGGGCCGCTCTCGCCGCCTACAATGACCCAGTCCATGCCCGTCAAGTCCAGGTGCAGGTCCCCCAGCAAGGGCTCGCAGGACAAAAACTTGACGGCCGCGGCCGTGTTGCGCAACGCGGACACACGTGCTGTCCAACGCTGGGTCTCGACCGAAACGCCCATCCAGATATGGGGCGCCCAAGGCAAACGCGGGGCCAATGCCTCCAGGCGATGATGACGCTTGGTCAGGATCTGAAATCTGTGCCGGTCGGCTTGGACCATGATGGCAAACACCTTCTGAATGTAGTCCTCGGGAACCCCCTCGTGGAACAGGTCGCTCATGCTGTTGACAAAAATGGTGCGCGGCTGTTTCCAGTGCAGAGGCAAGCGCAGACGCTCCGGCCATACTTTCAAGTCAAAGCCCTGTTGATAGGGGTGCCCCGGCACACCGCGCCACCGTTCGGCAAAGCGCAGGGCATAACAGTTCTTGCACCCCGGTGACACTTGGGTGCATCCCGTCACCGGATTCCAAGTGGCGTCGGTCCATTCAATGGAGGATTTGTCGGCCATGCTGATACCCCCCCACAGGATATGTCATCTGCAGGCTTGGAAATCAATTGCGATGCAATTGTACTGTGTTATACATAGTGTAGATTGATGCCCAAAAGAACGGTATACACGATACCCGCTCACGCTTGAATCTCCGCAGGATCACTCGGACCGTCCCTGTACCATAACCTTGGCCAAGGTTCGGAAACATACCGCTGGAAGGCAGCACGGCTCTGACTCCGTCCCGATCGCCCCAGCCGGAATGTCTCGCGGGTTTCGGCAGATGGGTCAGCACACCCTAGAATCCGGCTATCCGGATCAACCGCTTCTGCATGGCAGATGGCGGTTTCCCCGCATTTCAAAGCAGCAGGAAAAGCCCGCATGTCCCTCTCTGCCGCCTTGCACATGGCCACTGACACGCGCCGCCCCCTGCTCCTGGATGGAGCCACGGGCACGGAACTGCAGAAACGCGGCGTCCCCATGGACGGGGCGTTGTGGAATGCCCTGGCCACCGCCAGCCATCCCGGGATTCTGGCCCAGGTCCACGAAGACTATCTGCATGCCGGAGCCCAAGTGATCATCACCAACACCTTCTCCACCAGCCGCTTTCTGCTGGACCATGCGGGCCTGGCGAGCCGTTTCGCGGAACTCAACGGCCAGGCGGCGAACATCGCGCTCGGGGCCCGGGAGCGGTCTGGCCGACCGGCCTGGGTCGCCGGGGCCATGTCCGCCATTACCTTTGATCGGGATCAGGAACTCCCCGCGCGGGCCACCGCGCGCCGGGACTTTGCCGATCAGGCCAGGATTTTGGCGGCGGCCGGCGTGGATCTGATCATCCTGGAAATGATGTTTGACGTGGACCTGACCGCGGCGGCCCTGGAGGGCGCGGCCACCACCGGCCTGCCAGTCTGGGTGGGCTTCAGTGTTGCGCGCGGCCCGGATGCTGCTCTGCAGTCCTTCCGCAACGATCTGGGTCTGCGCGATCTGCTCGCAGGTCTGGACAGGACACTGCCGCAAGCCGTGGGCATTATGCATTCCCTGACCCAAGACACCGGCCCGGCCCTGCAAGAACTCACGGCCTACTGGCAGGGCCCCACCTACGTCTATGCCCACTCCGGGGAATTCAGGATGCCGGACTGGCAGTTCAGCGACATCATCTCGCCCGCGGACTACGCGGCCGCGGCACAGCACTGGGTGAACACCGGTGTGGCCGCCGTGGGCGGTTGCTGCGGCCTGGGGCCGGCGCACATTCAGGCCCTGGCCCGGACGACGTTCGACGACTGAGCACCGCCACGGCAGCTAGTCGATGCGCTGCCGCAGCTTGGGGTCCAGAAAGTCCCGCAGGGAATCGCCAAACAGATTGGCGGTCATGATGGCAAAGGTGATCGCCAGGCCCGGGAACACCACCAGCCACCAGGGGGGCTTGAAAGCCGCGGCCGTCACCCCGCCCAGCATGTTGCCCCAGCTGGCATCAGGCGGCGGAATGCCCAGACCCAGGAAGCTCAGGGCCGACTCGGCGAAGATGGCACCGCCCAGATGCAGACTGACCACCACCAAAATGGGGGCCATCACTTGCGGCGCGACATGGCGCACCATCAGACCCAGGTTGGTCACCCCAATCATGCGCGCGGCCTCTACATACATGGATTCCCGTACCGACAGCACCACAGACCGGGTAATCCGGGTAGCTGAGGGAATTTGGGTCACGGCTATCGCCGCAATCACGGTCTCCAGGCCCGCCCCCAGGACCACCAGCAGCATGAGGGCCAGAATCAACGAGGGGAAGGACATCAGAATATCCACCAGTCGCTGACTCATGAGATCAAAGCGGCGCCCCAGGAAACCGCTGCCAATGCCCCACACGAAGCCCAGAAAATCCCCCACAAAGACCGCGATCAGACTCACCATCAGCGTAATCCGGGTGCCAAAGACAATCCGGCTCAGGATGTCCCGGCCCAGATTGTCCGTGCCGAGCCAGTGGGTCGCCGTCGGGGCCTGCCGCACGGCCGCGTAATCCGCCTCGTTGGGGTCGTACGGCGCGATCAGCGGCGCGGCGACCGCGATTAGCAGCAGCAGCACCCAGGCGCCGAGGGACCAGGCCCCGATGGGTGACAACCGGTAGAAGCGGGCGGCTGTCGTGCGCAGTCGCGCCCACCGGGATGGATCTTCTACCGACGGGAAATGGTGCTGCCAGGAAGCCGGTGGCGAGGACATGGCTAGCTGTAGCGGATACGGGGATCCAAAAGCCCGTAACTGAGGTCCACCACCAGATTGACAAAGACATAGATGAAGCCGTATACCAGGACCAGATTCTGGATCATCATCCAGTCCCGTTCCTGCATGCCCTGCACCATCAGGCTGCCCAGACCGGGCACGGCAAAGGCCTTTTCGACTGAAACGGTGCCGCCCAGCAGCCCTCCCAGGGCCAGCCCCGTGGTCGTTACCACGGGCAGCAGGGCGTTTTTGAAGACATGCCGCCAGATCACCAGCGCATCGCCCAGGCCCTTGGCCCGGGCCGTCCGCACATAGTCGTCATAGAGAGCTTCCAGCGCCGCGGAGCGCGCCATGCGGGCCGTGGCGGCACCCAGTCCCAAACCCAGGGTCAGGGAGGGCAGGGCCACGATCGCGAAATTCGCGCCCGGGTCCTCCCAGAACTGAATGATGGTCAGCGGCGGTCGCCAGCGCAGCACCAGTACCGTAAACAGGATGATCATCAGCCCCAGCCAGAAACTGGGCACGGCCAGAAAAATCGTGATGCCCAGCCGGCTCATCTGGTCCAGGAACGAATTCCGCCAGTAGGCGGAGATCAGGCCAATGGGAACTCCGACCAGCCAGGAGAGGGCCACGGCGAAGAAGGCAATCTGGGCCGAGATGGGGCCCCGCCGCAGGATCATGTGGCTGATGGGATCCTTGGTCCAGAAGGAATAGCCCATCTCGCCGCGCAATACCTGGCCCATCCAGTCCAGATATTGCCGGTACAGGGGTCTGTCCAGACCCAGACTGGCCCGCACTTCCGCCAGCTCTTCTTCCGAGAGGATATAGACCCCGGTGGATTCAGAGTAGATGGTCTGCAACGGGTCCCCGGGGATGACCCGCATGGCCAGAAAGATCAGGATCGTCACTCCCACCAGCGTGGGAATGGCAATCAACAGCCTGTTGACGATGTATTGGCGCACGACCGGTCGGGCTCAGCGGGACTCTGGGCAGTGCGCACCGGAGGGGAGGCGGGCAGGAGGTTTTGGGGTCAGCCTCCTGCCCGCCTGGACCGCCTAGGCATCCAGCCAGACAGTTTCCATACGCCCCCATTCCGCAAAAATGCGATTGTCCAAGGCCAAACCCTTGACCCTGTTGTTCCACATGGGCAGATGGTAGGTGTATCCGATCAGGTATTCCGGCGGATTCTCGTCCAGCAGATTCTGCGCCTCGTCAATCTGGGTCTTGCGCGTCTCGAATGCGGTCTCGTTGTCGATTTCGGTCAGCAGACTGTCGAACGCCGGATTGGAATAGGACCCGAAGTTCTGGGAACCGCCGGTCCGCCACCACAGATTGCCCCGCGGCGAAATGTCCGACACGCCGTGGCCGCGCGTGTGCACCATCAGCTCGTATGTGCCTTGCTGTTGCTCGGAGCCCAAACTGGCCCGTTCAATAATGCGGATCTTGGTGGGAATGCCCAGGTTGCGGGAGAGCATGTCCTGCACCGCGGGTGCCAGCAACTCGGCCTGCGGCCCACTGGCGGAGAGAATCTCCAGTTCCGGGAAGTTGCCGTCGCCATAGCCCGCGTCGGCCAGCAACGCTTTGGCGGTGGCAATGTCCTCGCTCTTGTCCTCCCGATAGCCCGGCATTTCGGCCAGCTCGGCCGGGGAGGTGGCATACGGGTCGCCCTGGGGTACCCAACGGGTGATGTTGATCACCTCCTGCGTGCCAAAGGCGGCCTTCAGGTTGTGCTTGCTCACACCCAGATGGATCGCCTTGCGCACCCGGGCATCGGCCAGCGGGCCCTTGGTATTGTTCATAAAGAGCCAGTAGGCACCGAAGTTGGGCAGCTGGTTGGCCGTGATGTCCTCCCGGGCATTGCCCTCGGTCCACGTCTCGAAGGCCACGTTCCAGGACATGTCGGCCTTGTCGGTAAGGACCGCGGTGCCGCGGTCGGACCAGGCGGGTACGTGCAGCATTTCCAGCTGATCAATGTAGGGCAGGGCCGCGTCCCAGTAGTCCGGGTTGCGTTCGAAGAGCCAGCGCTCCGCAGGCTGGTGCTCGACGAAGCGGAAGGCACCGGTGCCCGGGGCAATCACTTCGCGCAGGTCGAAATCGTTCTCCTGCAGGGATTTCTCGGAATAAATGACACCCGAGGTGGCGGCCAGCACATTCAGGAAGTACGCCCGGGGCGCCGTCAGGTGAAAGACTGCGGTGCCGGCATCGGGCGCCGTAATGTCCTCGACGAAAGTGAATTCGGCCTTCATGGGCGAAATGATGCCCGCCGGCGGATCCATGATGCGGTTGAAAGTGGCCAGCACGTCCGCGGAGGTGAACGGGGTGCCATCATGATAGGTCACGCCCTCGCGCAGGGCGAACGTGTAGGTGCGACCGTCGTCCGACACCTCCACACTCTGGGCCAGGTCGGGTACGATCGTGCGCAACCCGTTGACCAGGTTGTTGCGGACCAGACTGTTGTACATATGACCCAGCACATGGGTGCCGCCGCCCTGGTGGATGTCAAAGCTGTTCATGGTCACGCCGAACGCAGTCCGCAACGTGCCCCCACGCTTCGGATTGCCGCCCGGCCGCATCATGCCTGCGTCCATCTCGCCCGAGAGTTCGGGAGCCGGCGTCGGCACCGGGGTGGGCACTACCATGGGAGCCCCTGATCCGGCCGTTGTACCCGGGGCACAAGCGGCCAACAATCCCATGCCGGCGGCGGTGCCGGCGACCTGCAAGAACTGGCGTCGTGTTACATGCCTCACGTTGTTGTCTCCTTATGGCAGTCGGAACAGGCACTGCAGAGCACATGCCGCCCACCTGCGCGGCGCAACCCACATCCTTGGGGCTCTTCAACAGGAACCCTGCAGTGGCTTGTTGCGGATTATAGCAGCTGGCCGGATGGCCGACACTGCAACCCTGCAGTGGCTTGCTGCGGATTATAGCAGCTGGTCAGACGGCCGACACTGCATTCGCAAGTTTGCGATTTCTCCGGGACATCCGTTCAAACCCGGGGCGTCCACTGCAGCGCGAGGGGGATCCCCAGCCGCATCGTGCCCCGCGAGTGGATCGGCAGCGGGTCCGGTACCGCCATGCGCCACTCCCCGCGCTGCAACAACACGACCAAGACGACCAGCAATTCCATGTAGGCAAAATTCATGCCCAGGCACCGCCGGGGCCCCCCGCCAAAAGGCATGTAGGCATATCCCTTGGCGCGAATGGCCGCCCCGTCGTCAAAACGCTCCGGTCTGAAGTCGGTGGGCGCCTCCCAGTGGTCCGGGTGGCGCTGCAGAATATAGGGCGAAATCAGGACGAAGTCGCCCGGCGAGACGGCCAGGCCTCCGGGCAACGTGTCGTGTTCCACGGCAATGCGGCGCATGGACCATCCCGGAGGATACAGGCGCAAGGTTTCGTTGACCACCGTGCGAGCCAGGGTCAGACGGGACAGGTCGCGGTAGTCGAGATCGGCCTGGTCACTGACGCGCAGGGCTTCAAGCCGCAAGCGGTCCACCAGCGCGGGCCGGGTTGCCAAGAGCGCCAGGACCCAACCCAGCGTGGCCGAAGTGGTCTCGTAGCCTGCCAGCATCAGCGACACGATGTCGTCCCGCACCTCCCGGTCGGTGAAAAGCCTCCCGCCTGCCTTGTCCCGGGCCCCCATCAGTTGGGCCAGGATGGTGGTCCCCTCCGCCGGGTGCCGGTGCGCCGCTGCGAGCTGGAGGGCCACGAACTCGTCGATCCGGCTCATGTCACGGTGAAAGGCCCGCACCCAGGGCAACGGCCAGCGCGACATCCACCGCGGCTGCAGCGCCAGCCAGACCTGGCTGGAAACCAGTGCATCAAAGGATGTCGTGAACCGCGTGCCGTCCCCCTGGAAATCCTCGCCGAACAGGGCAAGGAAAATCACCTGCCGCGTAACCTGCAAGGCCAACCGCTCAAGATCCACCGTAACCGGTCCGGCACCCGAAAAGTCATCCACGGCCTGTCGGGCACTGCGCCAGGTCAAGGGGAAATAGCCGCGCAATTCCTTGTGGGAAAAGCTCCCTTTCAGAAACAGCCGGTGCTTGCGCCACAGTGTCCCTTCCGCGTTGGAAATGCCTTTCCCCAGCAGTTCCTGTACCGCCGGCAGAGTCTTGCCGTACCGCTCGGGCACATCTTGCAGGACATGCTTGACATCAACGGGATCCGAAAGCAGGATCATGTCGAAGCGGCCCATCCGGAAGAAAGCCACATCGCCCTGACGTTGCCACTCGGCCTGCAGGAGTTCGTGCAGCTTGCCACTCCGGAGACTGGACAATGTCTGTCGCAGGCCAATCCGCCTGTACTGTTTCGAGGCCACGGTGTCCTTTCCGCAACAAGCGAGATTTTGCCCTGGCGCGCCGGCCTGGACCCGGGCCGACTTCAGGCCGTCAGGACGACCGGCAGGCCCGGGGCTTGAACCCCCAGGATCCTGGTCCGGGCGCCCGAGTACTGCGGTATACAGGCACCTGTTTTTTCACGGTGCATCCGATCAGACGGGTCAGGGACCATATCGACGGGATCCACGGTGCAAGCCCGGTCGGGGTCCCGTTGCAATCCGGACTTGACGGGGAGGGCAGGTACCGTCAGGATTATACATGGGGGCCTGTTTGGGTGGACCGGACACCCTCCGTGACCCGGACGGGTCCGCATTGGATGGGAGCGGCCCCTCATCCGACGGAGGCGGCCGCCATGCAATCCGTAGCAGTGCGACGATGGGCAGGGAATTCATTTGTAGCGCAACGCCTCGGCCGGAACAACCCGGGAGGCTGGCCACGCGGGCAACAGGGTGATCAGCATGGCCTGCAGGAAAGACCGCGAGAGGATTTGGGCCGCCAAGCCGTAGGGCATGATTGAGCGTATCACCCAGGCCGAGAGCCGTGACGCATATCGTTGTGCCCAGGGTCAAACCGCATCATGATGAAGATCGACTGGGTGGGCCGGCGCGGGACATTGCGTGCCCCAGCCTGGCCAGGATAGGGTGCCGGAAGACAGAAGATAATCAACGCCAGCCCGTCCAGGACCAGCAGGGAGGAGTACCACGTTCTCTGTGACAATTATGACGGGCAGCAGGTCTGGGCCTCCAAGCCATGGGTCTCTCAGGTTTTCAATCCTGATTCCACCAATCCTTCCACGTAGAATTTGCCCAGGGCGAAGAAAAGAATGGCCAGAGGGATGGACGCGATGGTATATCCCGCGAACAACGGGCCCCAGCCGGACCCCACGGTATCGGTCCGCAACAGGTAGAGCGCCACCGAGATCACCCGGCGCGTCTCGGAACTGATGGAGACGAAGGGCCACAGGAAGTCGTTCCAGGCGCCAATGAAGTCCAGCACGGCCAAAGTGGCGATGACCGCCAACGACATGGGGATGGTGATACGCCAGATCAGGGACCAGTGGCCGGCACCATCCATGCGGGCGGCCTCGAAGATCTCTTCCGGCAAACCGGCGAAGAAAGCACGCAACAGAAAAATGCCGAAAATGGATCCATTGACAATGCGGGGCACCAGCAGCGCCCAATAGGTATCAATCAGGCCGAAGTCGTTGTAGACCATGTAGGCGGGCACAAAGGAGAGCACCCACGGCACCAGCAGCAGCGCAATGATGGCGTAGTAGAGCTGCTCCCGGAAGGGGAACCGCATGCGGGCAAAGACGTAGGCCGAGACAATGGAAAGGCCGGCCATACCCAGGAATCCCACAATGGCGACGAAAAACGTGTTCCAGATGTAGGTGCCAATCATGTCCCAGGCTGCGTCATAGTTGCGAATGCGCAGCGGCAGGCTGATCACCCAACGTTCGTGCAGATATTGCAGGGGATTTTTGAAAGACACCACGAGCATCAGGTAGATGGGAATCACCGACAACAACAACAGCACCCCAATCACGGCGTGCAGGCCCACCTGGGGACGGTGCCAGGAACGGGGCGGGGCGGATTTCCGAAGGACAGGAGGCATGGCGGAAGCCCAGATCAGGATGCGGTTGGGGGCCGCTATTCGGCAGGCGGCCGTATGGTCCTGTTGATGACCAGAATGAGCGCCAGACCCAGCCCAAAAAGCAGAAGACCGATCGCTGACGCATAGCCAAATTGCCCGGTGCTGAAGGCGCGCGTGTACATGGTCATGCCCGGCACACTGGTGACATACCCGGGCCCGCCCCGGGTCAGCACCAGAATGTTTTGAAAACTCTGGGTCGCACCCAGCATGGCCAGGATCACCAGCAGACGCACCTGGCCCGATACCAGAGGCAAATCAATTTGCACAATCCGTCGCCAACGGGTACAACCGTCCAGCAAACAGGCGTCAAACACCGAAGTGGAGATCTGGCTGAGGCCACCCAGAAAGATCAGGGTGCCAATCGAGGCCACCCAGGGGAAATTGACCGCCATGATGGCATAGAGGGCAGTCCTCGGGTGCCCCAGCCAATCGAGGGCCAGCACGTCAAGCCCGACGGCGCGCAGAAAGGCGTTCAAGGGTCCCAGCGCGGGATCATAGATATGGCTCCAGAGCAGGATGGCCACGATCTGGGGCACCAGCATGGGCAACACTACCAGGAAACGGTAGAACTCCTTGGTGTTCACCGAACGAATCGCGAAGATGAGTTCCGCCATCAGGAACGGCATGCCCACATGCGCGAACAGGGCATAGACCAGAAAACGGGCCACATTGGCAAACTCGCGGCCCGCTTCCGGGTAGTGCAGAAGATAGTTGCGGAAATTTTCCAGCCCGACAAAGACGGCGTCCCGGGTGGGCATCCATTCATAGAAGGCCCGCCACAGTCCCAGGAAGGGGGGGTAATAGCTGAAGATCAGCAGCAGCACCATGATGGGGGCCAGCAAGGCATACGCTTGCCAGGCCCGCCGGATATTGGCCCACGTGACGACTTCGCGGCTATCCCCCGCACGGCGTACCGTGAAGGTCTTGCCCTCAGCTTCGCCCGGTGCATAGGACTGGGCAGGGATGTCAGAGAAGGACATGCGCCCTTGTGCATACCTCAGTGACCGTACAGCAAAAAGAGCATTGCCCCTACTCCTTCGGGACCACCAGGGGCACCACCACCAGCTGGCGTTTGCCTACCTCAACCACTCGACCAATATCAATGTCCAGCGCGAAGATGCGGGCTTCATCATGCGGATCATAGATACTGGCTGCATTGGGTGTGTATTGAGTCTGCGCCGTACCATGCGCATCGGTGATGACCCAATCAGGAGTCACCAGCCCACTGCCGCTGTCAATCCACAACTGTACCCGATCCCCGGCCCGCGGCTGTCCCTTTTCGGTAATGCGCAAGGTAATGGTTGTGCTGCTTTTGCCATCCGCCACCACTTGAGGCGGCACCAGGTGCGCCTCAATGACCACATGGGCGAGCCGGGCCGTAGTCACAGCCCAGTCGGCACCGGCAAGCGCCAACACGGCTCCCAGAATCCCCAGGAACAGCAAGCGCCAAGGTACCATCTGCCTGAAAAGGGGACTGCAGGCGAAGGGAATGACCGCGCAAGGCTGTCCCCGGCCCCTAGGACTGTGCTTTCAGTTCTTTCAGCGAGGCAGCGTACCGCTCCGCTCCCTGGCTCGTTTCCTGATGCTGGCGCTCAAAGAAGGTGGCATCGTCAATCTGGCCACTGGCCCAGGCGACAAAGACCTTGCGCAATTCGTTGAAATGGGTGTTGTCGAAATACAACCCTTCGCCCCACCAGGCAATCTGGTACTTCCATTGCGGCAACTTGAAGGTCGCAATTTCCCCAAACAAGGGTCCCAGCGGCGCATCTATGGCCGCCGGGATGCGCCATTGGTTTTCATTGGTCAGGAACCCGTTGTTTTCGGGCTCGGTGATCCATTGCAACCAGGCCACCGCCTCCTCCAGGGTGCCATGCTGCTCCACGGCATCGCGTATGATGGCAGTGTCGGGCCCATTGATGGCCGTGACCAATTCCCCGGGCACCTTGCCGTCGCCGGCCGTGAACGCGGGCGGGTCGTTGCCTTCCGGAAGATCATTACTGGTGACGTAGGGCGGCGGGATCATGGCCCGTTCAAACTCGATCAGGGGATCATTCATTTGCCGGGCAAATTCCCAGCCCCCGGTGGTGCGCATGCCCACTTCTCCCTGGCGCCACAGAGCATCCAGATCGGCGGTGGCCCAGCCGTCCACCCAGGTGGCACTCAGCTTCTTGAGTTCCAGCCACGCCACATTGTAATCATGGGTCAAGGGTCCGATGATCCCGTCCTGGAAGGCCGGCAAGGCTTCCTCGGCCCCCACAAACAGATCGCCGTTCAGATCCATGTCGACGCACTCATCCTGCAACATGGATACCAGCAGTTGCAACGCCACCGGCCACACATTGCCGTCACGCGCCTCGGGCGGCCACGGTATCAACCCGCTGCCCGCCTCCTTCAACGCCTGACACACGGCCAGTTGCTCTGACCAGGTGGCAGGCGGTTCCATGCCGATTTTGTCCAGCCAGTCCTGATTGTAGGCCAAACCCACCTCTACGCCGGGGTAGGGATGCATAACGGGCGCGCAATAGGTTCTGCCATCGCCAAAGACCAGCGAACCCATCAAGGTCGGATAAAAGATGTCGTTCCAGGATGCATATTGCGGGGCAAACTGGTTAGGCAACGCCAAATAGTCATCTATCGGGAGGGCCCATCCGTTCTGAATGGGAATTTCGTGCAGGGGACTTACCAGTTCCGGAGCATTCCCCGCCGCTATGAGCGGACTGAACCAGGTGGCCCAGAACGTATCCCCGGATACCCCTTCCGGGGCACTCGGTGTTCTGATCCATTCAATCACTACCTGGGGATAGTGATCCTTGAAACCTTCGGCCAGAATGCGCGGGGCGTTTGTCACAAAGGGATTTTCAGCTGAGCGTTCCGTGTGTTCCGAGGGGGTATAACAGTTCACCCTGAGGGTGACGGTCTCCCCCGAGGCAGTTCCCTCCGGGCTCATTTCACCGGCTGCCGGGGCCGCGGGAGGAGCACAGGCCACCAACAGCGCAACCCCTCCGGCCATACTGGCCAGGGACAGGAACGTTCGTCTACTCATCTGTTTCGTATGCATGGTGTCTCCTTGGGGCGTCATACGCAGCCACCTCAGCCGGAAATCGGCATTCGTGACATCCTGACGCTTACGGCATACTCCATTCTATTGCCATATCCCAATCGCCCAAAACGACAAAACTCGGTCAGACAGAGACAGGGATTTCGCAGTTGTGACCGTCCAGCTCCGTGGAGACGGGAGGGAACTGTGCAAGGAAGGCTCCTCCTGTCCCCGCTGCACCTGCCCGTCCGGGCACGCTCACTGTGCATCATGGATGGCCTTGCGTATGTAAAGAAGGGTATCTGAGGTATCCGCTGGCTGTTCATACCCTTTCCAGGCATAGGGATCGACACCCGCCACCGGCATCACCCGACGTACGTCGGCGCGTGCTACCGGGCCACCTTCCCGGGTTTCCGTCCAGGGCAGCAGGGATTCACAGCTCAGATAATGATTGACCAGCACGCGCCGGTAACTGGATGCCGTGCGGTTCTTCAGGGATTGGTGCAGCAGATACCCATTGAAGAAGACCACCCCACCGGCTTTGACTTCCACCGGAACCTGGGGGGCCTCGTCAAAGCCGTAGGCCATGTCGTCATGGGTGTCGAACTCGTCCGGATTGCCATGCTTCTTCGTTGGATAAAGATAGCCCCGCTGCTGCGACCCCGGCAACACCCACATGCACCCGTTTTCCACATAGGCATCGTCAATGGCGATCCAGGCGCCCACCAGCGACCGATCCCGGGTGGGAATGTAGTTTTCGTCCTGATGCCAGGATTGTCCCTGATAGCCCGGCGGCTTGACAAAGAGCATGGATTGCATGCATTTGACATTGCCCGACCAATGGGCCAGATGGGCACCGGCAATCTGGCTCAACACCCCGCCAATCCTGGGATGACGCGTATATTTCTCCATGACCGGGCTCACATAGTGGGGCTGATGAATGGCCAGGATCCGTGAGAGTACTTCTTCATCACTGAGCCGGGCCGGAACCGGCTGGATGGTCCGGTTGGGATAGCCCCCGCGCGCGACCTTGACGATATCCTGCCTTAACTCCGCCAATTCGTCGGGACTCACCAGATCCGGCACCGCCAGATAGCCATTCTCCACATAGAAGGCGACCTGTGGCTCATCCACAATCCGGGGCACTTCAATGCGCGGGCTCACTTGCTGGTCTACAGTCATGGGGATATCTCCTTGACGATCCAATCTGCCAATCTGTCAGTCATTCCGGAGAACTGTGGCCTTGGAGCATGTCCCCTTCATGATACTCTGCTTTCCTGCTCTCATGCCATGAGGCTGGAGTCCGGGACTTCCGGTATTCAGGCCTGCTCAACTCTCGGCTCCGCATCATTGAGGTGGAGATAGAGGCGAGGCCAAAATTCGGACAGTACACAGGAACGTACAAGTGGCTCTGTGACACTCTCCCGCTTTGCGACCGCCTTGGAGCGCAATCCCTTTATCAAATCCGACCCTTTTGCCATACAATGGTGGACCGGAGCGAGACTGGGTCGGAGGCGCTGGCCCGCTCGTTCTTCCGTTTTCCACTCACAGGAGGAATATTCATGGCTCAATCCCAATTCAGTCGGCGTGCCTTCTTGCGTCTCTCCGGCGTCGCCGCGGGCACCCTGGCGGTCGCGGCCTGCACAACCGTGGCGCCGCCCGCAGAGAGTGGCGGCGGCATGGAAACCGTGACGTTGAATTTCTTCAACCGGGGCGGAGAGTTCATTGCCGGCGTGATGGACCAGCAGATGGCCCTGTACCAGGAGTCCAACCCGCATATCGAATTCGAGATCAACGCGGTGGCGGGCTATTCCCATCAGGAAGCCCTGCTGCTGATGATCTCGGCCGGCACTGGTCCGGACTGCTGGTTCGACGCCAACCGCACCACGGGCATGCTCACCCGCAAAGGGGTGACCACGGACCTGGAACCCTACCTGGCCGCGGATCCGACCTTCAACGAGGACGACTATGTGCCCAATGTCTGGATCGCACAGACCTACGACGGCAAACGCTGGGGCCTGCCCTGGGACAGCGGAGCCATGTGCCTGGCGTTCGACACCGTGCTCTTTGACGCCGCCGGCCTGGACTATCCCTCCGCAACGGAATGGATGACGTGGACCGAACTGCTGGAACTGGCCACGGCCCTGACCCTGGATCTGGACAACAACACCCCGGCCGACCCCGGCTTTGACCCCGCCCGCGTCAAGCAGTACGGCTTCAAACCGGATCTGGGCCATGGCCGCTACACCTACCACTGGTCCCACAATGCCGAGATCATTGCCGGAGACGGCACCATGCCGATAGACTCGCCGGAGTTCGTCGAGAGCATGGATTGGCTGGCCTCCCTGGGTCTGCAGCACTTTGTCAGTCCCTCCCCGGCCTACGAAGTGGCCACGCCCATCGACCTGCGTTCAAAGAACGTCGCCCTGCAGCATATTGGAGCCTGGTCCATCGGGCGCATCAACGCCACGGAAGCGCAGTGGGGGACCACCCAGGTGCCCTACAGCCAGACCAAGGTCTCGTACGGCCACTACTCGCCTCTGTGCGTCTTCTCCCAGAGCGAGTTCCAGCAGGAAGCCTACGACTTCATCAAGTTCGCCTGCTGCAGCTTTGAAGGCCAGAAGATTCTGGTGGATCTGGGCATGCAGCAACCCATTCGCAAAGACTTGCGGGAGCAGTTCCTGAACAACGAAGAACCGCCGGCCGGGGAATACCGCCAGGTCTTCTACGATGCGTTCGAGAACAACGATACCTTCCGCTGGCCCGGCGACACGATCGGTTCCTACTTCGGGGGCTGGTATCAGCCGCTGCTGGACTACTGGGCACCCTACAACGATCAGGTATGGCTGGGCGAGGTATCCTGGGCCGAGATCGCCAGCGAAGTGCGCGCCGGCTCCGAGCAGATCCTGGCTACGGGCGAACTGGCCTGACTTTTCCCGTTTCCGCTACCCTGTGCGGCAGGCACCCGGTCCCTCACGGGCCCGGGTCTGCCGCGCTGCTGGACCGCGGTGTGGCACAGGCATGAGATGGCGGCTTCCGAATCCTCCCCACGGCTGCATCTGCCCTTTTACAAGCGCCTCTCCTTTGAAGAGACTCTGTTCGGCTGGATTTTCATCTTCCCGGCCATTCTGGGGCTGCTCCTGTTTCAGCTGGGGCCTGTCGTGGCCAGTCTGGGCCTGTCTTTCACCAAGTACGACATCATCACTCGTCCCGAGTGGTACGGCGTTACCAATTACATCAAGCTCTTCAGCGACGACCTGTGGCTGAAGTCCATCCGGGTGACCTTCCGCTACGTGGTGCTCTACGTGCCGCTGTCACTGGTCTTTGCCTACCTGGTGGCGCTGCTCATGAGCGGCTCCATCCGGGGCATTGCGGTGTGGCGCACCATGTGGTACCTGCCGTCCATCGTGCCCTCGGTAGCGGCGGCAGCCGTATGGCGCTGGGGCCTGCATCCCGAATTCGGCCCCATCAACTATCCGCTCAAGGTGCTGGGCCTGCCGGCTCCCCGCTGGCTGGCGGACCCGGACTGGATCGTGCCTTCCATTGTCTTTATCAGCCTGTGGGGACTGGGCAACTCCGTGCTCATTTTTCTGGCCGCCATCACGGGAGTGCCCCCTTCCTTCTATGAAGCCGCGGAGGTGGATGGCGCGGGCCGCTGGGCCCGGTTCCGCCTGATCACGGTGCCGCTTACGTCGTCCATCATCTTTTTCCAGCTCATCATTGCCGTGATCCAGGCCTTCCAGGTCTTCACATCGGCCTTCATCCTGTTTGGTTCCAATGCGGCCTCGTCCTCCGCGGGGCCGGGCAACGCGGCGCTCTTCTACATGCTCTACATGTACCGGAACGCCTTCGGGTATTTCCGCAACGGCTACGCCTCCGCCATGGCCTGGATCCTGTTTCTGACCGTGGCGCTGCTGACCCTGGTGCTCTTCAAGACACAGAACCGCTGGGTCTATTACGAGGCCGGGGACAACGTCCCGTGACGATCGTTGTCCGCTACCTGATCCTGATCGGGGGCGGCGTCCTGATGCTGACCCCCTTTTTCTGGCTGGTGTCTTCCTCCCTGAAGACTCCCCAGCACATCTACATCTTTCCACCGCAGTTCATTCCAGACCCGGTCCACTGGCTCAACTATGTGGAGGTCTTTGAGGTCATTCCCGTGATGCGCTATGTCGGGAACACGGTCTACATCACGATGTTGGCCAGCGTGGGTGTGATTCTCAGCTCGGCCATGGCTGCGTACGGGTTTGCCCGCCTGCGCTTCAAGGGCCGGGATCTGCTCTTTTCCTTCCTGCTGTCGACGGTCATGCTGCCGTACGTGGTCACCATGATCCCGGTGTTCATCATGTTCTCGCGCCTGGGCTGGGTCGACTCCTTCAAACCCCTGATCGTGCCCCACTGGTTCGGAGGCCCCATTACCATCTTCATGCTGCGCCAGTTCTTCCGCACCATTCCGCTGGAGCTGGAGGCGGCGGCCCGCATTGACGGGGCCAGCCGGCCGCGGATTTTCCTCCAGGTGATTCTGCCGCTGGCCCGCCCGGCCCTGGTCGTGACTTCCATTCTGGCCCTGGTCTTCAATTGGAACGGTTTCCTGGAACCCCTGATTTACTTGCGCAAGCAGAAGCTCTACACCCTGGCGCTGGCGGTCAATTCCCTGCGGGAGTTCGAGTCGGGTCTGGACTGGACCCACTACATGATGGTCGTGGCCACCATCATGGTGGTTCCGGTGCTCATCCTCTACTTTCTGGCCCAGCGGGCCTTCATTGAAGGCATCGTGCTGACCGGCCTCAAAGGCTGAACCGCTGCCGCCCCGGCGCGGAAACCCGGCCCGCCTGCCGCTGTTTTTTTCGGCCTGCACTTGCAGAGGTGACATTTTGAATGCCCTGATCCCGGTTTCCACCGCCTTTATCGCCCTGAGTCACAATGCGGAGCGCCGGGTGCACACAGCTGCCTGGACCCTGCAGGAAGAGATCCGGGTCCGCACCCTGGATCACCTGGAAATCATCACCGGGATTCCGACCCGCGGTTCCGCGATTTTCCTGGGTACGAACCAGGTCCGCATCCCGCCCGAAGCGGGCCTGGGCGATCTGCGGCCGACCAGCACCTCCCCGGATGCCTATCGGGTGGTCAGCCAGCCCCGTGACACCGGCGTGACGGTCGGCATTCACGGCAACAGCCCCCGGGCGGTGCTGTTCGGCGTCGGACGGCTGTTGCGCTGCCTGCGCCTGCGCCGCGGTCGCTGGGAGATCCCCTGCCCACTGGACCTTGACGCCGCCCCGCGTTACCCCTTGATTGGCCACCAGCTGGGTTACCGCGACAAGACCAACAGCTACTGCGCCTGGGATGTGGACCAGTTTGAACAGTACATCCGGGAACTGGCCCTTTTTGGCACCAATGCCATTGAGCTGATCCCCCCGGGCACCGACGACCGGGACGACAGTGTCCACTTCCCGCGCCCCCATCTGGAGATGATGGGAGAGCAGTCCCGCATCTGCGACGAATACGGTCTGGATGTCTGGATCTGGTTCCCCGTCATGCAGGACGATTATACGGCTCCCGCGCAGATTGCCCGGGAGCAGGAAGTCTGGCGTGAGACCCTGGCCCAGCTGCCGCGGCTGGATGCCGTCTTTGTCCCGGGCGGCGATCCGGGACACACCCCGGCGCCGGTATTGCTGGATCTGTTGGCCCAGTTGGCGCCGGTGGTGCGCAGTCTGCATGCCACAGCCAAAATCTGGATTTCGCCGCAGGGCTTCAGCCAGGAAGATCTGGACTATTTCCTGGAGTACCTGGCCACCGAAAAACCGGACTGGGTCGGCGGGGCGGTGCATGGCCCCTGGGTCAACCTCCGCCTCTCCGAATTCCGGGCCCGGGTACCCGATGCATATCCCGTCCGCAACTACCCGGATATCACGCACACCCTGAGCAGCCAGTTTCCGGTGCCGGAATGGGATGCGGCACTGGCCCTGACCGTCGGCCGCGAACCGGTCAATCCGCGGCCGGTGGATGCCGAGCATTGTTTCCGCTTCAGTCAGCCGGGTTCCATCGGCATGCTGTCCTATTCCGAAGGCTGCAACGACGATGTCAACAAATGCATCTGGAGTGGTCTGAGCTGGAACGACTCGCCCGCGGTCTTTGACCTTCTGGAAGAGTATGCCCGGCTCTTCATCGGCCCGGACCTGGACAACGAATTTGCCCATGGCCTGTACGCGCTGGAACAGAACTGGCGCGGACCACTGGCTGTCAATGCCGGGGTGCAGACCACCTTGCGCCAGTTCCAGGCCATGGAGAAATCGGCTTCGCCTTTCCTGAAACGCAACTGGCGGTTTCAGCAGGCGCTGTACCGGGCCTACTACGATGCCTACATCCAGGAGCGCCTGGCCTACGAGACCAGCCTGGAAGTGCAGGCCCTGGGCCGTCTGCGACAGGCAGCCCACACCGGTTCCCGCGTCGCCATACGCGCGGCCCTGGGGCTCTGGGACCAGGCGGTGTTGGCCCCCATTGCCCAGGATCTGCGCACCCGGATCTTCCAGCTGGCCGAAGCTCTCTTCCACAGCATCCGCATGCAGTTGAGCGTGGACCTGTACCAGGCCCAGTACGAGACGCGCGGCGCCAACCTGGATGCCATCGACTACCCCCTGAACGACCGGCTGTGGTGGCGGGAAAAACTCGCGGAGGTGCTGAAACTGGCCACGGAGTCCGACCGGCAAACCCGGATCGCGGAACTGTTGCAGTGGCAGGATGCCACCCCGGGCGGGTTCCGGGACGAGCTGGTGCGGTCCCACAACCAGGACCGGGTACAGGGCTGGTCCGACTATGCCACGGACCCCGGCAGCCTGGCCGGTCCCAGCCGGCGGTTTCCCTATCACAAGTTGCCCCTGTCCCTGCCACTCGCCTGGCGGGGAGGTCTGGTCACTTTGGGCACCCGTCCGCAAAGGGTGCGGTACGAGCATCTGGAAGCCGGCGCGGCCTACGAACTGCGTGTGGCCTATGGGGGGCTCTCCCGCACGCGGGTCCGCCTGGAATCGGCGGAAGGCGTGCCGATTCACGATTGGGAAGAGCCCGTCCAGCGGGCAGAGTTCCATTGCCACGACATCCCGGCCGCAGCCATCGTGGACGGGACCCTGAATCTCGTCTGGTACCCGGAACCCGCGCAGGGCGGCTCCGGTGCCGTCTGCGACATTGCCGCGCTGGTGCTCTGCAAGAAACGCTGGCTGACTTGAGGCTGTCGGCCCCCTCCATGACCACCGGAGTGACCATATGTCCCGCCCCAACATTCTCTTTCTGATGAGCGACGAGCATCGCGCGGATGTGGCGGGCTTTGGCGGCGATCCGGTGGTGCGGACCCCGCGGCTCGATGCCCTGGCGGCCACGGGCACGGTTTTTGCCAACGCCTACACGCCGGCCCCCATCTGCATTCCGGGCCGGCAATGTCTGATGTCCGGCCAGCTGCCCCGCACCTGCCGCACGGAGACGTTCGCCCAGGACCTGGCCCCGGGCTACATGACCTTCGCGCGCCGGTTTGCCCAGCATGCCTATCACACGGTCGCCGCCGGCAAACTGCATCACACCGGGCCCGATGCCCTGCAGGGCTGGAGCCAGCGCATCGGCTCCGAAATCCGCATGGGAGATCACTTCATTGAGCACCGGGATCCGGAGAGCTTCGCCAACCTTCCTGCGCGGCACCGGCTCAAGTGGTCCGATGCCAAGGAAGTGTTGCGGGCCGGCGTGGGGCGGCCGCCCAGCCTGGTGGCAGACGAATATGCCCTGCAGGGGACCTTGCACTTTATCGAGGCCTACTTCACGGACCCGTATTTCGACCGGGCCACCCCGGACCGCCCCCTGCTGCTGAAAGTCAGCTTCAATCAACCGCACTACCCGTATCACACGGACCAGGCGAAGTTCGAGTACTACCTGAACCGGGTGACCCCCTATCTGGACCAGGAGGTGTTTGATCACCCCTTTCTGTCCCAACGGCAGGTCCGACCCGGCGTTGACGTGACCGCACGGGACATGCAGCGGGCCACCGCCGCCTACTACGGCATGATCGAGTCCATTGACGGCTACTACGGACAGATTCTGGATGCGTTGACCCAGGTGGGACAGGATCTGGACGAGTGGATCATCGTCTACACCGCGGACCACGGCGAGATGCTGGGGGAGCACGGCATTTGGGAAAAACAGAAGTTCTTTGAAGCCAGCGTGCGGGTGCCGCTCTTCATTCGCTGGCCCAAGGGCTTGCCCGGGGGACAAACCGTGCGCCAGAACGTAAACCTGTGCGACCTCTTTGCCACGCTCTGCGATCTGGCCGGCATTGCCATTCCGGCGGGCCTGGACAGCCGCAGTCTGGCACCGCTGTGTCAGGGCGATGCCGCCACCTGGTCCAACGAAACCGTCTCCCAGTTCCAGGGCACGAACCTGATGGTCAAGCAGGACGACCTGAAATATCAGTACTACGGGGAAGACATGCCGGAAGTTCTCTTCGATCTGGCCGCGGAGCCCCGCGAAACCCGCAACCTGATTGACGAACCCCGGTATGCTGCGGTATTGAAAGGCTTCAGGACCAGGCGGGGGGAACTGGGATTTGGTCCCCATGCTGTCACCCCCTACGAAAACGCGGGATACATTCAGACGCGGTAGCGGCATAACACCGCAACGCGAGTGCAGAAAAATGGTTCAGACCGGTACAGGCCATGGCTGCCCCATGCGCATGGGGACAATCCCCGGGTCGGGGAGAGAAGGGGCACATGGGACTTCTGTGAAGTGTCTCGGGGACAGCCCTGTGTGGCCGGAGTGATGTTCCGTCCCTGCATGGCCCTGTTCCGAGGTTTGCACCCGACACGAGCAGACACCGTTGTTCGGATCAGGACGGACCGGTTGCAGTGGAGAAGGGGGCGAAGCACTGCAACGCGATGTGGAACAGGCAGAAACCGACCCAGACCATAAGATCAGAAAGGCTGCCATAGCGGAACGATGCAGGGGCGCATGGCATGGGGCCCTGCTGGGGATTTCATGCCCAACCCGGAATCTGCTGCGCTGCTGCGCTCCTGTTCGCTCGGCTGCTGGCACTGCAGGGCCCAGCAATTCGTATGGAGGCCTGTAGAGCCCGTCAGTCCATCTGCAGAGGACCTGCCTGTCGGTCTGCTTCCGTCCAAATTGGTGTCAGCACGCTCCGGGAACCGCCATTCACACACGGTGCAAGCCCGTTGGCGGGGAGCGAGGGAGAACCTTTCCGGCCTTCCTGGCTCTCTATTTGAGAGGTGAAGACACGTCTCCGCAAGCGAGCGGCCGGGCCCGGCCGTTCCATGGAAGAAGAGGCACGTGGGATCCTGAGGGAGGTCGTTCAGCGCGATTCCGTGCCGACGAAAGGACTGGGCACGGCAATAAATGCACTGTTCAAACCCTTGGGCGGTGTGGAACGGGAGATGCCGCCGCGCGAACCACCGCAGTTCAGGTGAGGTGGCGGTGAGGTTCGTGCTGGACACCAACATCATTTCCGAACTGATGCACGCCGACCACCGAGCTGTTTCTCGAGCCTCCTGCCGAAGGGTGCGGCAGGTGCCACCGTGTTTGTTACTGGCTCGCAATCCCACTCCAGAATCCCCTGTCTCCAGACTGCAGCAAACGAGCAATCCTCTTCGGGTCAGTTTGACAGACGGGATACACAGAGAGGGTGGGACCAATGGCCGATGGCCTCCCGGGGGCCATCGGGAAGCAAATCTTTCGGCACAACTCATGTCAGTAGCCGCCATCGTTGCCTGACCATCCGAGATCATCCCGATCCTGACCGGAAGATCTGGCTCTTTTCCCGCCGCGCGGTGTGCCAACAGAGACACGCCGCGATGTCCGGTACCCGTCCCAAGCGGGATTTTTCCGGTTTGCCGGGAATTAATCACTTGCCTATAATTAATGGCCCCATTCTGCGGTGGACCACCCAACCCAATGAATTTCCGCCCTGCCCCGCAACGCGCAGGGACATCGCCTTTCAGCCCTGTGGGTGCGATGCCGCACACGTCAGTCTGTTGTCAAATTTTGGAGGAATCATGAGTAGCAACCCAATGAATCGCCGCCGTTTCCTGAGCGCTTCCATGGTCGCCGCCGGTGCCACTATGACATCGGCCTGCGTGGCACCCGCTGCGATCCCGGCCGCCCAGCCCGCTGCACCGGCCGCCGATCCCGATTTCAAGTTCTACTTCAACACGCACGGGTCTGTGGAGATTTCGTTTTGGGCCGCGGCCAACCGCGGGTTTCAGGACTTCTGCAGCCACTACAACATTGATGGCCAGTACCTGGGCACGGTGCGGGACGGCGACTTCGCCGAGGAACGGGAAAACATGGAACGCATCGTGGCCGCAGGCGATGCCGATGCCGTGGTCGCCGTGCTGTCGGACGTGGATGCCCTGGATGAACCGTTACGCCAGCTGGGGGACCAGGGAGTGCCCGTGGTGCTCGTGAATTCCAAGGATCCCCGTCCCAAGGAGGAGCAGGTGCCGCATCTGCGCTATGCCGGTGAAGACACCTACCTGACGGGCGTGCGCAACGCGGAACTGGCGCTCGCGTCGTTCCAGAGCCTGGCGGGACGCGCCCCGCGTCGTTCCACCTATATCGAACACGTGCCCGGCGCCTGGGTGCTGGTCACCCGGGGGCAAGGCATGTCCGACATATTGACGCCGGCCGGTACCCATTTCGAAAGCATTGCCGGCGAAGTCGATCCGGTGCAGATGCAGGAAATCGTCCGCGCGCATCTGATCGCGAATCCCGATGTGGAAACCATCCATACCGGCTGGAGCCGACCGGCGGCCTGGTCCATTGAAGTGCTGCGGGAAATGGGCAAACTGGGCAATGTGAACGAACCCTTCCAGGAAGGCAACGTCTATGTCACCAGCATTGACCTCGATCCGGAACTGCTGGGCATGATCGACGCCGGAGATTGCGTAGGCACCATTGACCAGCAAGTATATCTGCAAGGGTGGTATGGAGCCGCGTTGGCCTGGCAATGGGTGACGAACCAATTCCTGATTGCCAACGACATCTCCACCGGCCCCTATGTCGTAACGAAGGAGAATGCCGCGGCCTTGATTGGACAGGCGGAAGCCGGCATTCGCGCGTGATGGCGCCTTCCGCGCCGGGGGATGGCCTGCACGCCGCCCCCGGCGCGGGAATGCAGGCGCACCCCTCTCCCATCCCCATGCCACGGACCCCATGACTGACCCTGTTGCGCTGGACGCAGCCCCGGAACGGGCGGCCTCCCATGACCTGCGCCGGCGGTTCAACCGCATGGTGCGCAGGGTACCGGAAATCGGCATCTTCTCCACGCTGATGCTGTTGGTGGCCGTGTTTTCCATCGGCGCCGAAAATTTCCGCACGGTCGATTCCTACACCAGCATCCTCACGGTGGCCGCCAACGTCGGCATAGTGGCTTTGGGTGCCGGTTTCCTCATGATCTCGGGCGAATTCGACATTTCCGTAGGCTCCGTATACTTGATCGCCACGCTGTTCTTCGCCCAAATGGCGAATGCCGGTGTGATCCCCTGGCTGGCCTTCGTCATCACGCTGGGGCTGTGCGCCGGCATCGGGCTGATCAACGGTCTCATTACCGTAAACCTGCGCATTCCGTCCTTCATCGTGACGCTGGCCGCCATGATGTTCTACCGCGGCCTGCACATCATCCTGACGCGCGGCTTTTCCGTCAGCTACAAGGCGGACCCGACCTTCCTGGACGCGATCGCCGGCATTACCTTTTCCCTGATGCGCAACACCGTGATCTGGTGGATTTTGCTGGCCATCATCCTGCAAATCGTGCTGGTCAAGACCCGCTATGGCAACTGGGTCCTGGCGACCGGCGGCGACGCCAACGCCGCGCGCAACTCCGGGGTCCCGGTGAGCCGCGTGAAAGTGATCAATTTCGCGCTCTGCAGTCTGCTGGCGGGCTTCGCTGGCACCACCAACATGGCCCGCTTCCTGACGTCGCAATCGCAATTGGGCATGGGCATGGAATTCGAGGCCATCACGGCGGCCGTGATCGGCGGCACGCTGCTCATGGGGGGCCGGGGCAGCATGGCCGGGGCCGTCATGGGGGCCATTTTCGTCAGCGTCATTCGGTCCGGTCTGATCTTCTTTGGCTACTCCTCCTATATCTACATGCCAGTGACCGGCATCATTCTGATGCTGGCGGTTATCATCAATCGGGGTTTCAGCACTTTCCGGCTGCGCGTGATGGCATGACGGACCGTCCCGAGCCCATCATCCGCATGGTCGATATCCACAAGAGCTTTGGGCATGTGCAGGCGCTGGTGGGCGTCAACGCCGAACTGCACCCGGGCCAGGTGCTGGGGCTGATCGGCGACAACGGCGCGGGCAAGTCGACGCTGGTCAAGATCCTGGCCGGGGTGTTTCCGCCTACGTCGGGGACCATTTTCTACCGCGGTGCAGCGACGCGGTGGAAGAATCCCAGCCAATCCCGGGCCGCGGGCGTCGAGATCGTGTATCAGGATCTGGGGCTGGTGCCCATCATGAACATCGCCCGCAATTTCTTCCTGGGCAAGGAACTCCAGACCCGATGGAGGCTCCTGGATTTCCCGCGCATGGCGCGCGAGTCCCTGCACGCCATCGCCGGCATGGGCATCGTCCTCGACGACGCCGAGGAGCTGGTCGAGAACCTGTCGGGCGGGGAACGCAAAGCCCTGGCCATCAGCCGGAGCCTGTATTTTGGCGTGCGCGTCCTGATGCTGGATGAACCCACTGCCGCCCTCTCGGTCAAGGAAACACACACCGTGCTGGATCTGATCGCGGGTCTCAAGGAGAAAGACATCGCCACGGTATTCATCACGCACAACATCCACCACGCCTACGCGGTATCCGATCGCTTCATTGCGCTCAACGCCGGCGTGAAAGTCATGGATGCCGACAAGAGCCAGGTCAGTCCCGACGTATTGACCGCAGCCGTGATCGGTGAAACCGTGCCCACTCTGACCCAGGCCTTGTCCTCACCGGAAGATTCATAGCAGGAACGCTGTAATGCAAGTCCAGGCGGCTCTGTGCATGGAGGCGGGCGCGCCCCTGCAAATTCACGACCTTGAACTGGGCCCGCCCGCGGCGGGCGAAGTGCTGGTGCGCTGGCGCGCCAGCGGCATTTGCGCCAGCGACCGCTTCGTCGTCCAGTACGCGGATTGGCCCAGGCCTTTCATTCCGGGCCACGAGGGGGCCGGTGTCGTGGAGGCCGTAGGACCCGGTGTCACGGCCCTGGCCGTGGGGGATCATGTGGTGTCGGATCTGTTGGGCGCGTGCGGCCAGTGTCGGCAGTGCCGCGCGGGCCGGCCCCGTCTGTGCGAACCGCAGCGCCAACGGGCCGTGCCCGATACGGAAAGCCGTTTCCGCCAGGGACGCGCCCTGGTGGGGCGCTTCGGTCACCATGAAATCGCCACGTTCGTGGAAGCCTGCGTCGTCCCCGTCGCCTCGCTGACGCCCATTCCGCGTTCCGTGCCGTTCGATGCGGCCTGCCTGCTGGGTTGCTGCGCGGTATCGGGCGCATCCGCCGTGTTGACGCGGGCCAAGGTGGAACCGGGGAGCCGGGTGGCGATCTTCGGGTGCGGCGGGCTGGGATTGTCGGGCATCAACGCGGCCCATCTGTGCGGGGCGGCGCAGATCATCGCGATTGACGTGGCACCGCAAAAACTGCAATGGGCCTTGGACTTCGGGGCGACGCACATGGTGGACGCCACGCAACAGGAACCCGCCGCGGCCGTCAAGGACATCACCGCGGGGGCGATGGCAGACTATGCCTTCGACTTTTCGGGATCGCCCACGGCCATGCACCAGACCGTGGGCGTGGTGCGCAACGGGGGCATGGTGGTGCTGGAAGGCGCGGGGCCGCCCGGCACGCAATTGACGATCGATCAGGTGGAGCTCATTGACAACGAAAAGATCATTACCGGCGCCCATGCGGGCGGCGGCATTCCCGGCCTGGACGTTCCGCTGCTCATTGAGCGGTACCAGGCGGGCGTCTTCCATCTGGACGCCCTGGTCAGCCACCGGCTGGCCCTGGCGGATGTCAACCGGGGCTTCGAATTGATGCGCCAGGGCGAGTCCCGGCGCAGCGTCATCCTGTTCGACTGACAACGCCCTCTGCCCCCAAGGCGGATGGCGGCCACCGGGACAGAACGGGCCGTTGCGGAATGTCCGCAGGCTGCGCAGCGGGTCGCACCCGGTTTGGCTGCCGGGATGCGTAGACCGGCTGGCCTTCCCCATGGCCCGGAAAACGGGGCCGAGGTCCCCGGCTACGCCGGTCCGGCGGCTGGTTCCCGAAAGAAAGCGGCCACCTTCGGGTCCACGGGGGGTATGTCCCGCGGCAGACCGCCGCTGCGCAGCGATTCGGTAGCGCAGCATCCGGCCGCCACGCTGTAACGCGCGGCCAGGGGCGAGATGCTGGCCTGGGTCTCGTTTCGGACATAGCGCAGAAATTCATGCACAATGCGCGGATCGGCACCGCCATGGCCGCCCTGCCGGGATCCTGTGGGAAATGTGCGATCAGCTTCCGCGTCATATCCCAGGCGGCGCCGGTTCCACAATTTGATGACAGTGCCCGCTTCGCCATTGCCGAAGTTCTCGATGCGTCCCTCGGTCCCGATAACAGTGTAATTGCGCCAGTAGTCCGGGGTGAAATGACACTGTTGGTAGGAGGCCAGCACGCCATTGTCCAGCGTCATCTGCATCATGCTGATGTCTTCAATGTCCACGATGGGATGCAGGTTCTTCTGCGTCAAGGGGGGCCAGTTTTCCAGGTTGTGTTTGGGACGCGGCTGCGGCTGTGCGTTGCGATCCGATACCTGGCCGTAGACTGACAGGGTCCCCAGGGCATTGACGGTACGTGTGTATCCCCCGCAGAGCCAGTGCAGGATATCAATGTCATGGGTGGCTTTCTGCAGGAGCATCCCGGTCGACAGTCTCCGGTCCGCATGCCAGTCCTTGAAGTAGAAATCACCGCCATGACCCACGAAATGGCGACACCAGGCGGTTTTCACTGCGCCGATGGCGCCGGCATCAATGAGATTTTTCATCTGCAGGACAAAATCCATGTGACGCATGTTGTGCCCCAGAAAGAGCTTGCCCTGCCTGTAGGCCGTTTGCCGCAGCAAGTCGTCGCAGTCGCCAATGGCAATGGCCATGGGTTTTTCCAGGTACACGGCTACCCCGGCCTGCAACGCGGCCAGCGCATGTTCATGATGCAGGTAATCCGGGGAACAGACGAACACGGCATCCAGCTCGCGGTCCAGCAGCGCCCGGTAGTCATGGGTCGTGAACAGGGCGGTGCCGTACTCCATCGTGCAGCGGGCCAGGACGGCATCCTGCACATCGCAGCAGGCAACGATAACGGAACCCTGTCCAGGTTGGTGGGCATGCGCCGCCAATGTGCCGCGGCCTCCGGCCCCAATCACGCCAATTCTGAGATCACGCATGTTCTCCACCTCACTGCCCACAAGGACAAATCCACAGGGCCGCCAAGGGGCAAGGCCCAGGCCTGTGCCGCGGTCTCCCGGGCAAAACTGCCATTATCCCTTAAAGTCCCCCTGTGCCTCATGCCGGCAATCCGCACCGGATCCCGTGCCGCACCACGTCCAGGCTGGGGGTATCCCCGCGGCGGACTGCCGTCTCCACTTTTTGCTGATCTTCCCGTGCAGTCCGGATCAGCGGACTTCAATGTGCAGTTCCCCGTGCCGGCCCACGGTCAGATGATCCTGTGCCTGCAGGACCGTGGTGCACGTGGGCTCTTCCACAATGGCCGGCCCGGCCAGGCTGTGGCCTACGCGCAGGTCCGCCCGCGCGTACACCGGAAAGGCCCTGCCCGCCGGGAAATCTGGCAGCATGACCGCACGCGTGCGTTGGACCGGGGGCACAGGGACGGCGGCCCATGTCGGCATCAGGGGGATTGGGGGCTTCGGCAACAGCCCCGTCGCGCGCAGGCGCAAGGTGACAATCTCAACCGGATCATCCATGCGGTGGCCATACTGCCGGTGGTGCTCCCGGCCGAAGCGCTCAATGACCTCCGGCAGATCCGCCGGGGCCAGGTCCTGGCCGGGCCACGGCAACGTGACAGCATGTTCCTGGCCCCGGTAGCGCATTTCCGCCATGCGCTCAAAGCGGTGCCGGCCCGGGGCGATGCCGTCGGCCCGCAGGGCCGCCGCCGCTTCCTGCTGCAGGGTTTGGTGTATTCGATTGACTGCGTCGATCTCCAGGGACTCCATGCCCACTACGTAAGTCTGCCCGAAATCGTGCACCACATCCACCATCAGCATGCCGAAAGCCGAGAAATGGGCGGCGCCCGGCGGCACGAGCACATGCGGTATGCCCAGCTCCCGCGCCACCTGTGTGGCCAGCAGGGGGCCACCACCGCCGAAGGCAAAGAGCGCAAAGTCGTGCGGATGGTGCCCTTGCTCCACGGAAATTTCACGCACCGCCCCGGCAATCTTGACGACGCTGATGCGCAGAATGCCCCGCGCCACGTCCAGCGGGTCCATGTGGACCTGCCGCGCCAGCGCGGACAGGCAATGCAATGTCCGCTCCGGTTGCAATGCCATTTCGCCGCCCAGGAAATGGCGGGCATCCAGGTATCCTACTGCCAACGCCGCATCGGTGACGGTGATGTCCTGACCGCCCTTGCCGTAGCAGACCGGGCCCGGTGTTGATCCGGCGCTGCCGGGCCCTACCTGCAGCTGACCGCCCTCATCCACCCAGGCGATACTGCCGCCCCCGGCGCCAATGGTGTGAATGTCAATGGCCGGTTTCGAGATGGGCAGCGACTGAAAGACCTGGGTATGGTTGAACCGCGGTTGGGCCGCGGCAATCAACGAAGTGTCCAGACTGGTGCCCCCCATATCCAGGGTAATCAGATGGGGGACGCCTATCGCCTTGCCAAATTCCGCGGCGCCCACGACGCCCGCGGCCGGACCGGACAGGATCAGGTGAATGGGTTCCCGCATGGCAGAGGACGCCGTCATGGCTCCTCCGCCCGAGCGAACCAGCAGAAACTGGCCTGTGAACCCTTGCCGGCCCAGGGCCTTCTGCAGATGACCTAGATAGCTGCGAGTGGCCGGATGGATATAGGCATTGATCACGGCTGTGCTGGTCCGCTCGTATTCGCGGTACTCGCGACTGAGATCGCTGGACAGCGTCACCGCCACATCCGGGCAGACCTCCTGCAGCACGCTGCGCATGATCCGTTCATGATCGGGATTGGCGTAACTGTGCAGGAAACAGACAGCGACGGCATCCACGCCCGCTTTCCTGATCTGTCGCGCCACCCGGCAGGCCTGCTCCCGATCCAGAATCTGCAATACCTCACCGCGGAAATTCAGACGTTCCGCCACCTCGAAGACCCGGTCCCGGGGCACCAGTGCAGGTGCCTTGCGGAACTTGAAATCGTACATGGGGTCGCGATCGGTCCGGCCCAGTGCATAGACATCACGAAAGCCCTGGGTCGTGACGATGGCCACATGGGCACCGTCACGCATCAGCAACGCGTTGATGCCCAACGTCGTGCCATGGATGAAATAGGACACCGCCTCAAGATCCACCGCGGCCTTGCGCAAGCCGGCCACGACCCCGGCGGCCGGCTCCGCGGACATGGTTTCCACTTTGGCAAATTGGACGCGGCCGCTCGCTTCGTCCAGAATGCTTACATCGGTGAAGGTGCCCCCCACGTCAACTGCTATATGCACGCCCGTTTTCCTCTGCAGCGGTGCCTTGGCCGCCAGCAAGCACAGGGTCCACGTTGGCACTCAGGCTCCCGCCGGCCAGGATTGTCAGGAGCGTATGGCATGGTCTGTCGGTTTCCGCAAGATCCGCGCGAGGATGCAGTGGGTCAAGACAGAATTAGGGAAGTGCGCCATCCGGCGACTGTTGGCCTGCTGCGCAAGCGCCGCGGTGGCGCAAGGCGGCCGTGGCTGGCTCATCCACAGCCAGGTGGTCCGGATCGATGACGACCCGATACAGCGATCGGGCCGCTTCCCGCGAGACATACCCGAGGCGCACATCGGTCAGGACGGCCTGGGGCGCGCGGGTGGCGGGATCACCCCATCCGCCCCCACCCCCTGAACTGTTTATGAGCATGTCACCGGCGTGCATCTGTTCATGGACCGCCCCCGCCCTGCGTTCCTGGTCCGAACCGGGTTTCACAATCACGTAGCCGCTCTCGCCCTCCTGCCCGCCGGCCATGCCCCAGGGACGGGTCTTGGTTTTCTTGACCAGGGTCAGACAGGTGGCATCCGCCAGGAAGCGGTAGCCGCGGGTGATGCCCAATCCGCCGCGGTGCTGACCCGCGCCCCCCGAGTCCTGCCGGATCGCATAATGGTCAATGAGCCAGGGTGCCTTGGTCTCCAGGACCTCGATCGGGTTGTTGCGACATCCGGGTTCCGAAAGATGCATAATGCCCGTTTCACCATCGCCCCCGGCATGCGCTCCAAAGCCCACGCCTTCATTGGTCGCCTCCAGCCAATAACGCCCCGTGTCAGGATGGATGCCCACTCCCATCACGTCAAACACGTCGCCGCCGGAACAGGCGGGTATCAGATCCGGCATGCCCTGGGCCAGTGCCTTGGTAATGACCTCGGGGGCCAGCAAGGAGGTCCAGAGGGTAAAGGTCGGCGCGGGCGGCTGGGCATGCATCACGCTGCCGGGCGGCGCGACCACCCGCAGAGGCCGAAAATTGCCGGCATTGGCCGGTGTGTCCGGTGTAGTGATGGCCTTGAATACCAGCGCGCTGATCCCCAGGGTGGAACCCAACGGCAGATTGATGGGACCCGGGACGGCACTGTCGGAACCGGACCAGTCCACAACCATTTCGTCGGCGGTCACGGAGACCGTGGCCTGCATCTTGACCAGGCGCTCGGTGTCGATCCCGTCGTCATCCAGAAAATCATGCGCGGTCCAGACGCCTTGGGGCAACCGGGCCAACCGGGCGCGGGCCAGGCGCTCGCCGTGATCCAGAATGGCCTCGATCACTGCATGATACGTATCCACGCCATAGCGTTGCACCAATTCCTGCACGCGGCGTTCCCCGGTACGACAGGAAGAAATCTGGGCATGCATGTCCCCGATCACGCGTTCCGGCATGCGCGTGTTAAAGCGAATCAGATTCAACACCTCGTGATTCAGCACGCCCTTTTCGTAGATTTTGCTGCACGGCAGGATCAGGCCTTCCTGGAACACCTCGGTGGTGTCCAGGCAATAGCCGGGATCTTTCTGCGCCAGATCCAGCCAGTGTTGCTTGACGGCCGTGAAGCCCACCAAAGTGTCCTCGTGGAAGATGGGCGACACGGCCAGTACATCCAGAATGTGGGCCGAGCTCCAGTAGGGGTAGTTCAGCAGGATCAGATCGCCCGGGTAAAGGTTTTCCCGTCCCAGGAATTCCACCATCTTGCGCAGCCCATAGTCGTTGCCGCGCGTAAATACTGCCAGCCCCGGAGCTTCGGCCAGAAGACGGCACTGGCGATCGTAAATACCCAGACCGAAGTCGTGTATCTCGTAGATGATGGTATTGTAGGAAGTGCGGATCAGGTTGCGGAACATTTCCCGCGCTGCCGACAGCAGATAGTTGCGGATCACTTCCACCAGGATGGGATCAGTACGGGCCACGGAGCATATCCTTGGTCAGTCCTCTGACCCTACAGGCCCAGGTGCCTGTAGGGTACTCTGCATGCCATGATTGTATCTCCCACGGAGATACAAGGGGAGAAATCCCGGGCCGGAAAGCGCCTGCCACAGACCGTCTGGCCCAGCCGACACCAGGACAAGGCAGAATCCGGCAGTGGCGGCCGGTCCGTTGCACCACCGGACCTGTCCGCCCCTCCAGTCAGATCGGTCTGAAACCGCCTGTCCCCATTGACGCCCTCCTGGCGGACTGCTAATGTGGGCACAATCAATCCGCAAAAACCGCGCAGGTGCAGAGTGACCGTGCATGACAACGCCCACACCCTTGTCATTGGGGCCCTGGTCCAGTGGACCGAAGCCAAAGGCTATGGATTCATTGTCGACATGAATCCCGGAACGATTCACATCAGTTGGGACGAGGAAGGGTATCCAACACAATTTGTTGCGGCCGATCCGCCTCTGCAGCGCGTCGTATTTCAGAAAGCCCAGCAAGTCCAGCGCAAGACTACGGGAGAAAACATTGTCTTGCTGGACCGGGTCGAATCGCCCGACCCGGCCTGGCGCTGTCTGGTGATCCCGGGGAACGGCACGCCCAGCACCACCAATGTGCCCGAGGCGGATCTCCGCCCCGTCGCGCTGACGGACCCGCTGGAACGCTTCAAGGCCGGAGATATTGGCTCCCCGTGGCAGTATCGGCTCCAGGAGGTGGTCCGCTGGTATGGAGTGATGCACCGTAACGACGATCTTGTGACCCTGGGACATGTCCAGGTGGACATCAAACCGCATCAAGTGTCCGTGGTGCACAAGGTGGTGTCGCACTATCCGCACCGTTTTCTGCTGTGTGATGAGGTGGGGCTGGGCAAAACCATTGAGGCAGGCATGGCCTTGAAGGAGCTGCGCGCCCGCGGGAGCGCCCAGCGGGTTCTCATCATCGTGCCGGCCAATCTGATTCGGCAATGGCAGTTCGAGATGAAGACCAAATTCAACGAGAGTTTCGCGGTGATCAACACGGAGACCGTCCGGTGGCTGCAAGGCAAGGGCTATACGGACAATCCTTTTGCCCATCCGGAATTCTCCGACAGCGTACTGTGTTCCGCCCATTGGATTGCCAACCCGAAGTGGGCCCAGCTGTGCAGCGAAGTGGATTGGGATCTGGTCATTCTCGACGAGGCGCATCATGCCCGCAGCCGTCGGTACGGGAGTCGCACCACCACGACGCGCCTCTATCGCCTCGTCCGGGATCTGGCACCGCCAGAGCATATCGCGCGCCGGGGCATGCTGTTTCTGACGGCCACCCCGATGCAGCTGGATACCCATGAACTGTATTCCCTGGTGGAACTGCTGGACCCCACGCTCTTTCCCTCCGAAGAAGCGTTTGAAAAACATCGCCGAGCGGTGCCGGGCCTCTCCAAACTCGTCGAACGCCTCTGCACCCATGGCTTTCCCTTGCCGGACGAGCCTCCGGCCCAGACAATCGAGCGGATTGCCGCCTGGCTCAATCAGGACACCGGAGCCGTGAGGGCACGGCTGGAAGCCGGTGAAGGCGCGGTGACCGCCCTGGCCGACGAACTGGCCGATTGCCATCGTCTCAGTGAAGTGCTAATCCGCAATCGCAAGGCCAAAGTGGGCGGCTTCATGCCGAGGGCGGCCCATCGTTGGGAAGTCACGTTGACCTCCCAGGAGCAGGCGGCCCGGAAGGCGGTAGAGGAATACGTGCAGTACGGGTACCAATTGGCCGAAGGCGATCGGGACAATGCGATCGGGTTCGTGATGGTGGTGTTCCAGAAGCTGATGGCTTCCAGCATGGCGGCCATTCGCGAGTCGTTGCACCGGCGCCGGGAGAAGGTGCGGGGCATGTCCGTGGGACAGGAATCGGCAGACCATCTCGAAAGTTGGCTGGAGGAAGATCGGGAAGCCGGCGATGTGGTCGAGGCCGGGGGTCTGGCCCACCGCATCGACACGGAACTGTCGCTGCTGGACACTGCCTTGAACACGCTGGCCAAAGTCAAGGTGGATTCCAAGGCCGCGGTATTGGTGGAGCAGCTCGCGCGCCTGTTTCAGGAGTTCCCCGCGGAAAAGGTGCTGGTGTTCACGGAATTCCGAGAGACCCAGCAACACTTGGCGGAATTGCTCGCGGCACGCGGCTGGAACGTTCAACTGTTCCATGGCCAAATGAGACCGGAGGGCAAGGACCGGGCTGTGGAGAATTTTCGGAAAGGCACGGGTCCCCGGATTCTCGTCAGCACCGAAGCGGGCGGCGAAGGACGCAATCTGCAATTCTGTCACCTGCTGGTCAATTACGATCTGCCGTGGAATCCCATGAAGGTCGAGCAGCGCATTGGCCGGATTGACCGCATCGGCCAGGCATACAAGGTGGAAATCTTCAATTTCCGGGTGAAAGACACGATTGAAGAGCGCGTCCTGGATGTGCTGGAGCATCGGATCCGCATCTTTGAAGAGACGGTCGGGGGGCTTGACCCCATTCTGGGAGAGACCGAGAACGATATTCGCCGTATCATGCGGGACGCCGCAGCCAACCGGGCGGAATTGATCGAAGACATGGGCCGGCGTCTCGCGGAGCAGGTCCATGAAGCCCACCAGGCCGGACAACTGCTGGGCGATTTCATCATGGACACCAAATCGTACCGCCGGGAAATTGCCGAGCGCATCGCGGATCGGCCTACCCCGATCGACAATGACGATTTCGAGCGTTTCATAGGGCATTTGCTGAAGGAGGTGAATACGCACATAAAGCCCCGGGACGACATCTATCACCTGACGTTTCAGGACGACTTCCACGACACCCACCGCCGGCGCTTCTTTCCGGGTGGACCGCAGATGAAAGCGGTGTTTCGGCCCGACCGGCGGCCTGACGCGGAAGATGTCGAATTCATGGCCTTTGGCCACAAAATCATCGATGAAATCGTGGCCCGGATTCTGGATGAGCAGTATGAGGGAGTGACGGGCACACGCCGCCTGCCGGCGAGCGACAATCTCCCGGGCATGACCGGATGGCTGTTCACATACCAGTTCACGATCCCGGGTGTGCGGCCCGAGGAACGCCTGGTGCCGGTCTTCGTGAGCGATGATGGTGCCGTGAATGAAAAGGCCGGCCAGCTGCTGGTGCAGCATGCCTGCCGCTTTGAACGGGAAGACGCAATCGAACCCACTGCAATTCCCGCCAACCTGGACCCGATCGCGGCCGTGGCAAACCGATTCGCCAGCGACAAAAGGCAGGAATTCCAAAGCCGTGCCGAAAAGGAGGCAGGCGCGCGCATCACGCGGGAGGTTTCCCGGCTCAAAGACCGGTTTGAGTACCGGGAACGCGTGGCTCAGGACCGCCTGGAGGCCACGCGTTCCACCTTGAAGAAAATTCGGGCCAGCGATGACGAAACGCAACGCCAGATTTTGCCGGTCTGGGAACACAATCTCCGCCGGGACGAGGCTCTGCCAGGCAAATTGGCCGAAGAACGTTGCCGCCAGATCGCCGAGGTGCAGAGACATCGCCATCCCGTAGTCGACTGGACCCTGAAGTCGTTGGGCCGTATTGAGGTGGTGGCTCCTGCGTAGGATCTGCCGGAAACATGCATCCGGAAACCCGATGTGCGCAACACCGGTACGGCCATCGGCAATTCCCAGGGTCCGAGTCAGGTGCAACGATGCCCATCCTCTTGGCTGGCAACTTTGCCGATGGTCATGACGCGGGTTGCCATCTCCTCCCAATGACCGGCCCGGCGGCAAAGTCATGGTCGATATCCAAGCAGCTTGGCACACCGGCCGCTCCCTGTTGGCCGGAGTGGATTTTCGTTCCGTCCTCATTGAAACCTGTGATGTCCCAGGACGAAGAGCCTGGGTGGCGTGGAAACGCCCATGGATTGCATTCCCCCACGGAGAGCAGAAATCCCGTACAGCCGCCTATACTTGTGTATCCCGTCTGCATACACTGAGCCATACAGGACATTTGCGCCCCATGTCCAGAATTGTCCATATCAACGCCTGGCTGTTGATTGCCATCCTGGGCGTCATGCTGCTCAACGCCTGTGCGGCGGCAGACCGGGTCGGGATGTTTGCCGATATTGTCCGCAACCCAGCCTACAGCCAGGCCACCGCCGACTTCGGCTGCCCGCGGGTATGGGCCGATGAATTCGACACCGAAGGACTGCCCGACCCCGCAAAGTGGCAGTACAACGTGGGAGCCGGGATCTGGGGCAATCAGGAATCACAGTATTACACGGCCGCCCGGGCCGAGAATGCCCGCGTTCAGAACGGCCGTCTCATCATAGAAGCACATCAGGAGGCATGGAAAGGCCGCAGGTATACCTCAGCCCGGCTGGTTTCAATCCAGGCGTGGACCTACGGACGCTTTGAGGTGTCGGCCAAATTGCCTTCGGGCCGTGGCACGTGGCCGGCCATCTGGATGCTGCCCGACCTGTCCCAATACGGGGGGTGGCCGCGGGGCGGCGAAATCGATATCATGGAACACGTGGGCCATGACGCCGACCGGGTGCATTCCACCGTACATACCCAGGCGTTCAACCACCGGCTGGGCACGCACCAAGGGGCCTCCATCCGGGTGCCCACGGCCCGCTCGGATTTCAATCTCTACGCGGTGGAGTGGACTCCGACCGAAATCAAGGGGTTCGTGAACGACACCCACTATTTCACCTTCGACAACGCACGCCTGCGGAATCCCGAGGCCGACGAGAGCCAGTGGCCCTTCGATCACCCTTTCCATTTGATCCTGAACATTGCCGTGGGCGGAAGTTGGGGAGGGCAGCAAGGCATCGATCCGGACATATGGCCCCAGCGCCTGGAAGTCGATTTTGTGCGAGTATACCGCTGTGCAGCATAGCCGGAATGTCATGGGCCCCGGTGTTGTGGCCCTTCCTGTCTGACGGCCTATCTGCACTGGCAACAGAGGGGCCTTCCTGGTCCTTGACTTGCTATTGATCTTCAGGCAAGGGAGCGCGCGGGTCAACTCGCTGCCGATGCCTGACATCTGGGCCGTCACTGGTGTGTACGCGTCCTGTGTTCTTCTCAAAGCAACCTGTAGGTGGAAATTCCGGTCAGGAAGCAGGCATAGCGGCAAGGTCCACTGGCCGAAATGCCCGTTTGTGATCCAGAACTGTGCTGCTATGCTCTTTCAGTCGCCTCCGGCATTAAACATCAAGCCCCTATATCTTAATTTCTTGACTTGACATTAAACTGAATGGGCAATATCTTTAACGGCAACCCAGGTCATTAAACTTCTTTTAATTCCGCAGGCACCGTGTACCGAGGCAAGACAGGCGAATACAGAATCAGGACAGTGGGCGGAGAGAACCTCAGATCCTTCATTCCCTTTCCTCTGCCCCCCAAACCTCCTATTGTCTGGCAAGAAGGGGCATTGCAGCAATCGCTGGAAGCCGCAACCCTCGCTCTGGGGCGACTTGACGGCGTTACCGCCTTGCAGCCCAATCCTAACCTTTTCCTGTACTCCTACTTGCGGAAAGAGGCTGTCCTTTCTTCCCAGATAGAGGGCACACAGTCTTCGCTCTCGGATCTTCTGCGTTTTGAACTGAATGAAGCGCCTGGGGTGCCCCGAGGTGATGTAGAGGAATGTTCCCGCTACATTCAGGCACTGGAATACGGGCTGCAACGTCTGCGAGAGGGTTTCCCCCTGTCCAACCGATTGCTCTGTGAGATTCACGGCATCCTGCTTTCCCATGGCCGCGGAAGCAACAAACTTCCAGGTCAATTCCGAACTTCTCAAAACTGGATTGGGGGAACTCGGCCCGGCAATGCCCACTTTGTGCCCCCTCTGCCCACCGCACTGGCGGAATGCATGGGGAAACTGGAGATTTTTCTTCATGCCAAGGGAGACGGAATACCCACGCTGGTGCGCGCCGGGCTGGCACATGTACAGTTCGAGACGATTCACCCCTTCCTGGACGGAAACGGGCGTATGGGACGCATGCTGATTACACTGCTGTTCCATCACACGGGTATCTTGCGCACTCCCCTCCTCTACTTGAGTCTTTACCTGAAACAGCATCAGGGAGCCTATTACGATTTGTTGGATCAGGTACGCCTAAAGGGTGACTGGGAGGCGTGGCTGGTCTTTTTTCTGCACGGAATTCAGGAAACGGCCGTGGATGCAGTATCCACCTCCGACCGAATATCCAAGATCTTTGCAGAGGACCGTGCGCAGATTGCAACGATCCAACCTCGCGGGGGATCAGCTCTGCGTGTACACGAGGCCCTGATGTTCCGTCCCGTCATCACTATCACAGAAGTGTGTCGCTGGACGCATCTGACTTTCCCCACTGTTTCCGCAGCCATAAGCCGGCTGGTGGATCTCCGGATAGCGGCTGAAATCACAGGCAAGGCCCACAATCGGATCTTTACGTACCGCCGTTTCCTGTCTGTACTGGCCGAGGGCACGGAAACCACTTGATCGCCGACACGGTACAAGAGACCAAGATTCCCGTTGTTTGACAGTCAATCCATCGTAGGGGGATCAGCTCGGGGAACTCCAATTCCCTCCAGGCTGTTGTAGCCAGGTACTGGCCGGGGGTCCATGTCCGGATAAACCTTAGGATCAGACAGGTATCCCGCCTGTCTCGGCCAAGGCAACATCAGTCTCCTGCTCAGGCCTCTTTGATGGGGGGAGGGATGCTATCCTCCCTCCCAACACTTGCCAAAGCACGTCGGGTTGAACCGGTACCGATCTCATTCGCAGCCTGGATCCGGGATGGTGGTTCCCGTCATACGAGCCCAAGAGGGATCAGATGATGCATGTGTCCACAGCGCAGACTGTCTCAAAGCCGACCTGGATCACGCCTGGCGAAAACCCGCCGACGCCGGCGAACAGGTCGATACAGGTGAGCTTCCGTCGAGCTTGGACCGTCGCCTCGGGGAGCACCAAGCCGGACTCGGCCACCACCCATTGATCCATTGTGTGCTTCGATAGGGGCATCAACATGCTGAACTCCCATGCCGTCTCTGGGACCGGACGCAGACTGCAGATGGGGTATTGTAGGGTCGCCTGAACCCCGGGGTGGGACTACGGTGCCGGTACGGCCGCGGCGCCAGGCAAGAGTGCGGTCGGCAGGCGGGCCTGCAGCAGGGCCGCCGGGCGAAACTCCTCGCCCACCACGCAGGGCAGCACTGATTCGGGGTGTCCGGCCGTGGCCAAGGCCTGGGCGAGCCGGTGCGCGCCCGCCTGCGCTTTCCTCACTCGTCCCTGATTCATCTGCACGGCGGCTTCCACCACCAGGAAGGAGGAGTCCGTGGCGGGCAGCCGGATCCGGGCCAGCAGATCACAGGGCAGCTCGGCGGCCAGGTCCAGCTGGTCTTGCAGACCCAGTTCCTGTGCCGCAGCCAAGGCGGTGCCGTAGGCGTCCCGGTCCCGGAACAGCTTCCGACAGGAGAGATCCCCGGCTTGGAACAGAGAGCCATACACCCACTGGAACACGGCCACCAAATGCTGACGCACCTCCTCCAGACGGTCGCCGCGCAGGGAGCCAGTATGGCGATTCAAATCGGTACGCAGTTCGTCCTGCCCGGTCTGCAGACGTGCCATCTTCTGCTCCATCCGGGCCATCACGCCGATCAAGTCGAGCAGCACTTCCTCCTGCTGCCGTTCCCGATTCGGATCCTCTGAGGACATGTCACTGATAGCCTCCCACTTCTGCTGCAGCCGCCGCGTCTCACTCTCGCCGGCTTTCGGGGCCATGTGCCACAGCACCTGCAGCGACCAGCGCAGCACGGCGTCTGTTGTTGTGATGGCGGCAACTCCGAACGAAGACAGTGACGCTCCCCTGTCTACAAGTGAAATCCAGGCCATACTGGATGAATACCAGATCGAGTATGAGATTCGCTCGGACCCCGTCAACAACTACTCGATTACCCGAACGGAGCTAATTGCTCTGATTGAGCATGATCAACTGCCTGTGCGCGAGGCAGCATCGGCTCCGTTCGCACCCTTGGAGACGGCTTTCCAGCCTACTGCATTCTCCCAATGGCAAAGACACAACTGTTTTGTAGTGCCTGGTTTTCAGCTAAGAGGCCAGACGGATACACGTATAGCGGATGGCGGTGTGGCGGTGTATATTATTTCGATCATCGTCGGGAGGGCGTCAGGATCATAAGTCTTTCGCCCCGAACCTATACCGTCACGGAAGGTCCTGACGGTGCCTTGTCCAACGCGCAATCGCTTTCGGGCGGCCAGTTGGATTATGCCCGTTACACCATTTCCGTGGTGTACGACTTGGACTATTGTGTTGCCACCGCCTGCTGGGAGCGGGAGACGGATGTGGAAGGCGACTGTGTTTTTAACAGCAATTGATGACTGGGTCGTGCCTTATGGCAGGGAGATTGCGATCTAGATCGCAATCTCCCTGCCCCGCAAGGTCAAAGTGAAATGAGGAAGCAAACCAGGAATGTGGGTGTTCAGAGATCCGAGGTATGCGTTGGCATGGCTGGCCTCCCGGTTCAAGATGAAGCAAATAGGCCGCATCGCGCTGTTTGCGCTGGCCTTGCGCCATGCCGGCTATCTGACGTTGGCCATGTCTCCCGTCACGGGCCCCGAGATTTTCTACTGGACAGTTTATTTCTACCCGGCATTGGTGGTGGTCTGGGGGATATGGAAGGGACATCAGATCATCGGCTGGTCCGTACTGTGGTTCCTGGGCCTCAATATAGCGGCACTTTATGCCGCGGCCCGGGCCAGTCCCGGTTTTGCATCCCCATTCAGCGACGGGGCATCTTTCTCCCTGTTTGTGTGGGGACTGGTCCCGTTTGAAGCGGCCACATTCCTTATCCTCTATGCCGTCTGGTTCTGGGACAGAAGATTGCCTGCTCCGAAGGCCGGTGGCCTGCAGAAGCCCCCGCCATTCGTGCCCCAGGAGAGTCGCATGGTGCGGTTCTTTTTGCTCGGGGGTACAGTCCTCTTCCTACTCCTGGGGCTGGGTCTGTCGCTCATTTTGTACGGGGCCAATCCTGTTCTGCCTGCCCACGAATGGCGTTGGCCCAGTTGGTTGACGTTGACAGAAAACCGGTACACCGCCTTTGCGCTGTTTCACGTGGTGTCCCTGACAGCACTGGCTTCCTTGCTGTTTTTCGGCGTTTGGCAGCGTCGCAGCGACATCATTGAAGCAGGCTGCTGGCTGCTGGTACCCGGCCAAATAATCACCGTGGCCTGGCCCCCGTGGCAACCCTCCCTGATTGCCGGCACGCTGATCCTGTTACTCCTGTGCGTCTTGGCCCTGTGGCATCAGGATTTTCCCATGGCCTTACGACAGACCCGGAGAGGGGCGTAGCGAGGCCGCAGGGCGCAGCAGACCAAGATCATGGAGCACACCCCGGGATATCCCACATTCAATCGCCTCCAGCACTTTATCCGGGATCAGTGTCTGGCGCGGGGCGTCCCTCCTGACTCGACCAGATATGCCCTGGAAAGTGTTGGGGGAGGATAGTCTCCCTCCTCCATCAAAGCCCGTTGGGCCTGAGCGGGAGACCGGCGCTGTCGGGCCGAGAAAGGCGGGACACCTGTCTGATCCTCTGGGAGCAGCTGGCAGAGCGATGCGGGCGCGATTTGGACCGGCCAAGTCCTTGATTCTCACGCCCGCCGTACCCCCAAGGCCCTCAGAGGCGATTCCCGGCCCCTTGCAGGCACCACAGGAGATCAAGAAGAGAGGCGAGAGACACTACGAGACAATTCCAGGCCGGTAATGGACTGTATGCACCTTGGGACGACCCGCCCGGGGCCGGCGAGGGTCGCGGCTGTTGGGTATGTCACAAACGGGTATTTGCGGGACAGGTTACCGGCTGAAATCACAGGCAAGGCCCACAATCGGATCTTTGCGTATCGCCGTTTCCTGTCTGTACTGGCCGAGGACACGGAAACCACTTGATCACCGACACGGTACAAGAGACCAAGATTCCCATTGTTTGGCAGTCAATCCATCGTAGGGGGATCAGCTCGGGGAACTCCAATTCACTCCAGGCTGTTGTAGCCAGGTACTTGCCGGGGGTCCGTGTCCAGATAGACCTTGGCTTCCGGGGGGCCCTTGAAGCGTCCATGCGACCACCGCACTTCAATGTGCCCCTTTACTTCTCGCGCCTCACGCAAGCGTTTATCCTGGTATATGAACGCCCAGTCCACTCGGGGCTGTCCCATATCGGAAGGAGAGGAGACTTGGAAATCCAGCAGCTTAAATCTCTGGTTCCAGTCCCAAGGCGAATCGACACGCAGCCGCACAGGCTGATCGTTGTTCTTCAAACCCAGAATGAAATATGGACAGGGACATAGCCTGATCAGCCTATGCACCATCAATGCCTTGAACTGTTGCCCCTTAAGATTCCGTTTCCATTTCGCGGCCGATTTTTGGCTGACCAATTTGCTGAAAGCAATGTAGCATTCCTGCGTTGAACCAGGCCAGCCAGTCCTTAAAATCTCCTTCAGTTCCTTTTGTTGTGCCTTATTCAGGTCTTGTACACAGTCTGGCCACAGACTGCCGCTGGAGCCGATTTCGTTTTTGACAGCGACGTACAAGGACTGAAACTCGGAAGGAGCAACTGTCAGAAACCAATTGCCCTCTTTCCTGCGTTCCGTGCTCAGCAACCGTTTAAAGATCCGGGGGGGACTGGAGTTGTGCAAGACTCTTGAATGGTACTTGCAGCTGACAAGATAAACCCGGTTCACCCGAAGATCTGCCGGAACTGATTCATCCCCTACGGCTGGTTGCGGTCCCTTCCACTCCACGCGGCGTGGCAAAACACCGCCCAGTCCATCTTCAGCCTGCAGGAAATATCGGCCATTGCAAAAAGCCTGTGCCATCAATGGATCGCCATCTGTGAACCGCTCCGTCAGACTACGCCATTTGTCTTCTTCTACATTCAGCAGAGTATCCGGCGGTCCATTTTCCAATGCATCCCCAATATCTCCATAGATACCGGTTATACCCAGCCCGGTAGCGAGTTCGGTTGCAATGGTGCGTTGGCTAGGAGACATAATCGTACTGTCTACACTACATTACAAATCTTCTCCGTGACCCAACTTCCAGAGGCGTTGACAGTCAGATATATTCTTCATTTCGAAGACATCACAAATGGGCTTTCCCTCTCCCATTGCCATCCGCAACGCCTTGTCGCCAGCCGAATCTCCTTGGGGTTTGTCTGTGGTCAGGAGTATGTAAGGAAGTCGTTTTTCCGAAGGCAGCAGATGGAGAACGCTGGCCTTGCCCAAGGCTTTCCACAAAGTGTCTGTACGTTTGAGGCCGGGTCGAATCCCGGTGAAAGCACCACTGATGTCAAAGTAGTAGATTGCATCGTTTTTTGAACGGGCCTTGACATTGACTTCAACACCGATACTCTGCAGTTTGAGATCGCTCTGCAGGATTTCAAAACCGCAGGTGGTCAACAGTTCCTTGCCCAGTTTCCGAGCCATGGTCCCCTGCTGAGTGGCTCTCTGCTGAAAATCCGCAATCGCCCCATTGACATCGGTCTGTTGCTGAGTGGCTCTCTGCTGAAAATCCGCAATCGCCCCATTGACATCGGTCTGTTTGAACTGGATTCTCATTCCAGGCACATCCAATTGGTCTGCTGTTTCCGGCCTTGTTTTGGTCTCCCTTATCCGCCTTTTCGCTATATCCACATACTCCTGCACGAGATCAAAACCGGCGTAGCCCCGCTGGGTTTCCAAAGCCGCAATCGCTGTCGTACCGACACCGATGAAGGGATCTAAAACCAGATCCCCTTCATATGTGAACAGGTTGATGAGCCTGCGCGGCAGCTCTACTGGGAAAGGAGCCGGATGACCTACATGTTGGGCAGATTCCGGGGGAAATTCCCACACATCGATGGTATAGGACATGAAGGCATCGCGGGTCATGGTGCTGGCAAAAGGTCGATTGCGTTCCTTTCTGTCCTTTACATTCATGACTCGGGCGAAACTGGCTTTGCTCGCCACTATGATGCGTTCCGTAACATCTCGCAGGACCGGATTGGAAGCCTTTTGAAAACTGCCCCAGGCACAGGACCCGGACGGTGCTTCGGCCTTGACCCAGATGATTTCCCCTCTGAGCAGATAATCCAGATCCTGCAGAATGCCGATTACATCGGCAGAAAGGGAACGATATGGCTTGCGTCCCAAATTGGCCACATTCACGGCGATCCGTCCACCCGGCTCCAGTTTACGGTAGCACTCCCTAAAAACCGCCTTCAGCATATCGAGGTGTTCCAGATAACTGCCGGGCACTCCGCCCTGCCCCATGGCCAATTCATATTCCTTGCCCGCGAAATACGGTGGCGATGTCACCACCAAGGCCACTGAATTGTCTGGCAATACCTTGCCAGAGGGATCAGCAGCCACACTGGCATCCATATCGCGCGCATCGCCTCTCCAGATATAGTCAATGCGCTGCCGTGGAAGAGGTTCGCCTTCGGGAATAGGCAGATCGAGCTTTTCAAAGCGATTGTAGAAAAGACTTGCATCATGCCCTTCGCGCTTGGAAGTGCCGAATGCTTTGGTGCGGGTCTTGATGCTAGCAGTCAAGTTGAATTTCTTTCCTTAGACACTTAACCGTGTGCAATGCACAGCGCACCCTCATTTTCCTTTGCAAGGATTCCGTCATCTAGGCCAACTCTTTCAAGTATAAACCAGATTATATGTTTGCCTTGGATGCATGCCGGTTCCAAAAGGTGAACTTCTTGAGAAATGCAATGTCAACTCATGCTGCATTGATAGCCGTTTGCCGCTACCTGCTGCCGAAATATCTCATGGTCCAGTTCCAGTCCGAATCCTGCGGTCCCCGGAAACTGCACCAGACCCTCTTGCACGGTGTAGCCTGATACCAGTCCGGTGGTGGCCGCTTCGTCCCACTCCACAAAGCCAAACCGCGCTATGGCAGGCACCAAATGACCGGTTACGTAATTGCCTAGGACACGACCATAGTGATGAGGGGCGGTGAGCACATTCCATTCATCCAGCTGACGCCCCAACTGCAGCCAATTTGTGAAGCCATAGGAAAAAATGTCGTACTGCACGACATTGACAAGACCGTCCCGGGCCCAGTCCAGCAGGGATGGCGAGGCCCAGCCTTCGCCATCGGCCACGCGGACGCTCAAGCCCTCTTTGTGCAACCACTGCTGGAGGTCTTCGTAGAGCACCGGATCTTCGTGAAACGCCTCTTCCAGCCAGAAGAGATCTGCGTCTGCGGTTTCCGCCAAGACGCGTTTGGCGATATTGAGGTTGTACCCGTTGTTGGCATCGATCATGATCGCGCATTCCGGTCCCACCGCCTCACGCACTCCCCGGATCACGGCAATGTCACGCATGGTACCGGCCTCCAGGGGCATATGCCGGGCTCCGCGGCCTACCTTGATTTTGAAGGCGCGGTGTCCGTTGTCGTAGCCGAACCGGGCCTCCTCCTGCATCAGGGCCACCGCCGCGGCATCGTCATCCAAGTGCAGATCGTCAATATAGAGCGAAGTGTCGTAACAAGGCACGCTCTGTGTAGTCTTGTCCTCTTTCCCGTACCATTCCGCGATCAGAGCGCGGACAGACTGACCTGACATGTGCGCTACCAGATCCCAGAGCGGAAACTCAAAGTTTTTCCACACAGTTCCGGGACCTGTACCTGCCGCGAACACATCGTGGAGTGATTTTCCCAGCAACCCTCCGGCCTGTTCCTGAGGACAGTTGGACCAGCCCATTCCGACATGACCACTGTCCGTCTCCACGCGCATGAGCAGCGTCTTCAGTTCCTGTCCATGCACAGACAAGCGTGCATTCATGCCAGCCATGCGAGGCCGCCGACTCGGTAATGCAGCCCATCCAACCCAAACGATTCGCGAATCGAACATGGCTAACCCTCCATGTGCAGAATGCCGCGGGCCACCTCGCCTCGGGTCAAGGCCTCGCTTCAATGGAGCCATAGCTGATCAGCTATGGAAACGTCCCGTGGCCGTCTTTGGCTGTGGCGGCGTGGGTCTGCTTCAATGGAGCCATAGCCTAACAGCTATGGAGACGCTGGTGGTGCGCATCCGCGGCGACGCCGCCCACTTGGAGCTTCAATGGAGCCATAGCCTAACAGCTATGGAGACGCCGCACTCCGGAGGCATCATGGGCGCCCCACTGCTTGCTTCAATGGAGCCATAGCCTAACAGCTATGGAGACGGCGGGGGTTCGATCTGCATTCATGTATACATACTACCGCTTCAATGGAGCCATAGCCTAACAGCTATGGAGACTCCCTACCACGTGGTCTGTATCGATACAGAGACCCGGCTTCAATGGAGCCATAGCCTAACAGCTATGGAGACACTCCGGTAGTGGAGGAGGCGCAGGCCACTCAAACTGCTTCAATGGAGCCATAGCCTAACAGCTATGGAGACAGAGGTACCCCGACACTGGTGCGCCACCGAGTAGTAGCTTCAATGGAGCCATAGCCTAACAGCTATGGAGACGGCCCCCACCATAAAGGACCAGATGAAAATCATACTAGCTTCAATGGAGCCATAGCCTAACAGCTATGGAGACGGCCCCCACCATAAAGGACCAGATGAAAATCATACTAGCTTCAATGGAGCCATAGCCTAACAGCTATGGAGACGGCCCCCACCATAAAGGACCAGATGAAAATCATACTAGCTTCAATGGAGCCATAGCCTAACAGCTATGGAGACCTGAACACGGGCCATGCGGTGCCGGGTGCGGGTCCGGCTTCAATGGAGCCATAGCCTAACAGCTATGGAGACGACGGACACGAGGCGTTCATCCAAGAAATGACGATTCAAGCTTCAATGGAGCCATAGCCTAACAGCTATGGAGACAAAAGGAAAAAGAAACCATGAGTCTCACATTCGAAGGGCTTCAATGGAGCCATAGCCTAACAGCTATGGAGACGCGGGCGCCGGCGTGCTGGCCATGTGGCCCAGTGCCGCTTCAATGGAGCCATAGCCTAACAGCTATGGAGACCTCGAAACCGAAAGGGACGACCGCACCTACTGGCAACAGCTTCAATGGAGCCATAGCCTAACAGCTATGGAGACCTGCACGATGGCATAGCCCGGGATCCAGTACCCGTCCTTGCTTCAATGGAGCCATAGCCTAACAGCTATGGAGACAGCCCCTTAATCGGCAATTTTTGTCCTGATTCGGACAAAACAGCAGAAGTTCAACGGGATTCGGCTCTTCTTTTGCTGCAACACGGCCTATTTTAACTTATTGTGCGTGCTGTTGTCGTAGATTGTTGTGCCAAAACATGCGAGTGCCTAGCCTGGGCAGGTGCATTACAGGACCGCTCGCAGTCCACATTCAAGCAATTTCTTGGTTGGTAGAAAGTCTTGATTGTATGACAGCAGATCAGGCAATCACTACCTCCCGCCTCTTTGGCAAAGCTTGGCGCCCTAATGCCTGCATCGCGTTGGCCCTCCGACCATCTACCGGGCCAAGATCAATGATCAATATTTGGTCTTCTTTAAGATTGATGATTTCTGCCAGTGCTTCCTTCAACAACACCCGTTCCTTGGCTGAGAGCTCACACGCGAAAACAGAGTATTGCAGAGGATCGCCAAATCCATTCATCTTCTTGTGGATTTGTCGCAAGCGTTTGGCATCACGTACATCATAGGTCACTACATACCGATTACGCATAGGTCATCGTGTCCGGAAAGCAGGATAACGTTTGAGTTCTCCCAGCAGGTAACGACCAAGGAGACGGGCTTGTACCTCCAAAACGCGCCGATAGCTAATGGAGTATCCAAACAGTGGATGCCGGACGGAGGTGTCCAACCGGCTTTCAAAGGCGCGAATAACAGTCTTGCGTCCATCCTGGGTAAGAGAAACTGCCCCTGCACGATGCAGGAAGTGATTTCCTTTCAGTTCCGCATTGTTGAATAGTCGCAACGCCACTGAATCCGCGATGATGGAACGAAATTCCTCTGCTAAGTCAAGCGCCAATGCTGGACGACCATACTTGGGCTGGTGATAGCATCCCAAATAAGGATCAAACCCCACAGCCATGGCTGAAATCATGACTTGTCGTGTCAGCATGGAATACAAAAAGGACAGTACGGCATTCACAGGATCCTTTGGTGGACGACGATTGCGAGTTCGAAAGTCGAATTCAGTGCCTTGAACCCGGAGCATATCTCCAAAGTGAGCGAAATAAACGCGGGCCGCAGCCCCTTCGATACCCAACAGGTTTTGCAACGAGTCTGCTCCCATCACCGACTTGGCCAGTCGCTCGAGTTCCTGCAAGGCAGCGGCCGGTGCATCTGGGTGATTCCTTCGAAGCAGTACTCGGCAGTTGCGCACTTTGGCAATAACGATTTCTTTGGCGATTGAAAGTGACACAAGTCGGTCACCCGCTGCCCGAAACTGCGCGATCCGCAACTCTACATTCTTGTGCGTCATGCTCGCGGTCACCCCCTTTAGCCAACCCCCAAATGTAAAATGGCAGATGGGTATGCCGCGCTCCAGCAATTCTCGAGTCGCTTGTGCAGTGATTTGGACATTGCCGAAAATGGACAGATTGGAAATGTGCAGTATCTTCGCCGTAGCAATTGTTTCGCCTCTATAACGGACAACGAGAGTGTCGCCCGTCTTGCCCACAACTCCTCCCTGAGTGAGCACATACATCGGCAGAGCGTCGTCCCGCACAGTGACCAGACGGCGTACATCATCAGGCTTTACTATATATCGGCCGCCCTTGAGAAAGGTCACCTCGTCCGGCAGACAGATCCCCACTAGAGAACATCGGGGACACTTCGGACTGTCTTCCAATGGAGGTGGAATCTCGCCGCGGTCAGCCATGACCCTGGCTTCGCGCAACAAGGCCAGAGTACGGCTTATCAAATTATCGTCAAAAGATACAGTGACTCGACGCTTGGATTCCACGAAGTAAATGACACCCTCGTCGCAACGGTATCCATTGGCTTGCAACAGCAGCCCTTGCAGACAAAGCTGGACTCGTTCTGGTTCGTAGACATTGCCTGGTACGTCCGGAACCTTGCCGCGCTTGTAATCAACCGGTGTGACTTGAGATCCTCGTGCTTCTACAAGATCGATGCGGGCAATGGCTCCCAAATCGTTATCGGAGAGAAGCACAGATCGTGCATGAAGCTCCTGGGGCTCGACATCATCTTCATTCAACTCGAATGAGGGTAAATCGCCAGCGGCCCGATCGACCCGTCTATGTTGAAAACACCCATCCAATGTGTCTGCGCTGTGAACCCATTCCCCTTGCACCCATTCCATGTAGCACAGTCTTGGACAATACGCATATTCGTTAAGCATGCGGGCTGGAACGAGCTTCAACGAATTCGGTGTCTGAATTGCCGTGGTGGACATGCCGAGATTACCGGACCCCTAACGTTGATTTTGAGAAGCCAACAGGCTGACAGGATCATTCATGTTTGTTTGGGAATGAACAGGCCCAGTCCATAATGGCAGGCAAAACCCAGTGCAACAGGACCCGACACCGGTTCTTCGAACTCGATTTCAAAATTGAACGCTCCACCTCCATTGGAGCCTCTTTGCCGGTACCGAAAGAATTCTATAGGGCGGATTCCCCTTGAAACTCCCTCGCACATGGGGGCGATACGACGTCTGTGATCCGGGAAGCTTTGCGCTCTGACCAATGCTGGACCTTCTGGCCAGCGTTGCTGTATTTCGCGTTTGATTTGGTCCTCTGGGCCGTCCACCATGCGCTTTCGGCCATTTTCATCTTTGGGTCCCCGGAACTTGATATGACGCGTCAGAACGTAAGGTGTCAGGGAACGCCAATACCGAGAGCAACCAAACAAATGAGGTGAGACCTCAACAAAATCTTTCATGCTTCCATGAGCCTGATACGCTAGCTGAACTCTCCCGCCACGGTCACCGAGATTGAGTGTGCGCATTGAAGTTACGGCTCGGAACTCCTCTTCGTCCAGCCCGCGCGGTACCCATATGGTTAAGTGATCCAGGCGGCCATCGCTGTCTTCGTCCGTGGGCAGATAGAAGGCGTGTTGATGCCCTAGCATGGGTTTTCCCGATGCATCTTTCCCCGACAGCATGGGAGAACATGCCCCTTTATGGTATCGGCCGAACTGCGCCATTGCGCTTTTGCGAGCCAAGTCTCCCCACCGGAGCGTGTCATAGGCCATAGGCAATACTGGCCCGTCAAGTGCGAATCGGATCACTTGGAAGTTGGCATCTTGGCCGCCCAATGGCACGGGGGAACGCTGGGTCCGGAATGCAGTGAAACAGTCCCGCTTGCGGACATAGATCCACCACTCCGCCCCTTCGGGGTCGAGGCGGCCGCTTTTGCGCAATGCCGAGGTCTCTACCATCAGATCTTTCAGTTCGATCGGGGGTCTCGGTACCAGGGTGCGCACGATCTCCCAATCGCCCTCTGGCATTGATCCCGAATCCAGCGCGAAGGAGTTGAGGTGGAATGGATACTCCGAAGTCAGTTCAGCCTCCACCCATGACTCGGCGCGTCCTAGGTAAGGCATACACTGGAGAATGGCTTCCAGAATTTCCCTTTGCCCAGGCTTCAATTCGGTCTTGGGCCAAGCAACAATCAGCGGCTCTCCGGGTTTTATGGCCACAAACGAGTCAATGACCAAGGTAGTTCGCTTCTTCTTGCCCTCGTGATAAGGCATGTAGTGTCGGGTATGTCCCGCAGACGCCATAGGCAGACTGTAGCCGGGACGTTCCGTGGACAGAGCCTCCAGTATGGGCACTATGAGCTCAGACGAGAGATCCGGAAGGGCACGCCGCCACGTCGCAACGATTCCTCTGAGTATGCGCCATGGAGAGGGAGGCCATTCCAAAACTCCCTCGTTGACGTGATGGCCCCACTGAGTGGCATGATAACGGTTGGCGGTAAATGTGAACTTGATGCCGAGCATATCTATTAATGCTCCTCAACCAGTTGACTGAAATGCAAGTTGAGTGACAGATGGAACGGCGAACAAATCATCTGTGGCACATGCATCGATGAGGACCGGCAGACTTTCCTCCAAATCTTTCAAGGGAGGAACCGCAAATCCGTCTCTGGGACGCGTGACCTCTATCTCCCCTGCCCAATCAAGATCACAGGCGGTACGCAGACGCAACCCGACATCCAGGAACGTCCGAACCTTCCACAGCGCCAATGCAATCAGGAACTCCTCCCCCGCCTCTCCCAAACCGTAGGCCCTTATCTGGGCCAGATCTAGACTGAAATAGGCGTTGATGCCTTTGGCGGTATATTCCGTGCGATGAAAAGGCACATTGCCGTATCCTTCTTTGGCACTGACCTTCAATCCCACTTTTTTGAGAGTTTCGGGATTTGGAGCGATGCGATCATTCTTGACTCCACCACTGTCAGCAACGCTGACATCATGTGCCTCAATAAAGCCGGAGAGGCAGCGTTGCAAGCGTGCTCGTCCGTCCAGTTTCTCCAGGAAAACTCCGTGCAGCACGGAACACGGGTCGTAGTGGAACACGGCTCTGGCCAAGTGGGCGCGGTTGAACACGCCAACATCTTTGTCTCGGACCGGCAAGTGGGCTTTCTTGTGGAACTGCTCTTTGAACCCATCATTGTGCATGATGTAGGGCGAATTTAGCCTGTGAGCTTCCAGCAGTGAATTTGTGGTGTTTTCGTTCCACAGTTTCACGGATACGTAGGGCATCCCTTGGATGGCATCATCCAGGGCGTGATTGGCATCGTCCCAGCAGACAGCCTCCAGTCTGTTGGCCATGGACTGTGCCGATTCCACCAGTAGCATTTGGGTCGCAATGCCGTTGAGGCTGGGAGCTTCATATGCTGCGGCTCCCAAGGCTGGGAAACCGGTAGGTTGAAACCTCACGCCCTGTACAGGTTTCAGAGGAACCTCGAAAAGCAGGCGGGGTTCGTTGGCGAGAGACGACCAGTCGATTTTCATGATGCAAACCTCCGAGTATGCGTTTAAGTGACGGGATGAAGGATTGTTCTGACCCGCGGGACTCAGTCCAGAGACGGATTCCGCAAAGCACGTTCTGCCAGTTTTTTGTAGGACTTTTCGCCTACCGGGAAGAGCAGAGCCGCGGCCAGAAGGCGGCCTTGCTCCGATCGATCGGGAATTCCGGGTTCTTCTGACACAGGCTGCAGTCCAGATGCCCTGAGGCGACGATATGCCACTTGGTACGCATCCCGAATGCGCCCTGCCTTAAGCATGGCCAACAGAACCGGTTCCATACATATATGCGTTTCTTCTACATCAAATGCGGGACAGACAAAACTGCCGGGCAAGAGCGTCAACTTCATTACGGCATAGGCAGAGGGCAGGACATACGATGATTCATCTTTCTCCAGGCTCCTAGCTGGATAGGAATACTCGGCGAACGACAGCGGCAGGACGAGGTCTGCGATCCGTTGGATGTCAAGCGTACCGCTCAGGAACACCGCGATATCCTGGAGGCGCGCTGCAGCACTCGACTTGAGCGGAGCATGGGTGTGGTCGTGCATGCGACTTTCAAGACAGCGCCGCTGCAATACAGACAGCATGTTGGCGAGCACGGTACCGGCAGTCCAAACGAAAGACGTACTGCCTTCTTGCCATTCAATGCGTCGTGGATTCAGGTGCACAGCTACGGGTTCGAAATTCTCGCGGATGGGCCCTACCTTGGTCTGTCCCTCTGCCTGCACTCGCTGGATTGTGGCTATGGCTCTGGCCAGTCGAAACTCTGCTGAGCCATCATCTGCATAGCGCAACCAATCCTTGGACAGGTAATGGATCGGTTGTAATTTCTGTCTGAAACTAGATCGGGCCAGCCAATGTTCAGCCTGTCCCACCGCGATCAAGACGTTTTGCAGATCACGAGGTTGCCCCTGCTGGCAAAACTCGATGATTGCGCGTTCAATCGCACTCAGCACCATTCCTCGCTGAGACACCACGCGGCGCAACCTGCTGAGCCACATATCCAGATCAAACAATACATTGGCGCGGTTAGCGCTCTTGGGGTCCGAACCTACGTGGAAACACCCCAAGGGTGTTGCCAGATAGGCCAATCCGTTGCGCTCCAGGAATCCATATCGCTGGAATTGCGCAACACCTCTCTCGGTACCCAAACCGGCGATCGCCCGGGCAAAATCTGCGCCCGTCGACACTTGTTGCCGGCCCAGTTGGGCACGTCCTTCCGCGGCCAGATGGAGCAATTCCCCCAATCGGGCGGGTCTGTTCCAAAGAGGTGCCCAGAACTCGGCTCTTGATGCTTTTTCATACTCCACATCTGCTGATGTGCCGTAGGCAGCAGCTGAATTTTCCACAGTAAAAGGAAACACGGCTTTAGAGGTGGCCTGTGAATTCAGTCGGCGGTTCACCGAACCGGCAAACAGCAATATCCCTTCAAACATAAGCACGAAGTCCCAAGGATTTGTCACAGCCGTCCCATTGAATCCTGCTGTGGCGTTGGCGCCCCCTACACTTCCTGGATTGTAGAACCCCGAGGTTCGCTTTTGGACCAGGTGCGGAGAGCCTTCCTGGAAGAGCGCGGCACTGAGCCTTTGTTTCATGATCTCCATGCCCCCCTTCTTTGCGTCCAAGCCCAAAGCCAGAATCACGTTCTGCATGAAATTGTTTGAGAAGTCCAATCTGCCATCATTGCCGCCCGTGCCCAACAACGGAGGAAATTTGGGCCCGTCACGGGTAAGCACGTATGCGGAATCCAGCCATTCCAAGGCATCATCAGGAAATAATGCCCGACATTGGCCCAGTATCCACTCCTTCTTTTTTCCCTTCGACAGATTTTCCCGGCTTTGGGCTTCTTTCAGAATCTGCCTACTCAAGACAATCACTTCCCGATATCTTTGAAATCGCGGCGAGTCCAATTCCAAAATCGTGGACATTGCTTTGGAATTGTCCTTTGGATAGAATCCGCTGCCGCCGTTCCACGGCGATACGATAGGTGAAGGTTGATACTTGTCCACGAAAAAATTCACTAATTCATCCCGGCTGAGGGTGGACTGCAGAAAGAAAGTGTCATTCTGCCACCAGGCGCGCGCACTAGCATCGTGCTGCTGGACCACCGTCCGGAAGATGCCCAAAGCCTTCAAATAGTTCATCAAGGGTTCCGGCCGGCATCCCTTGAATTCAAGTGTGTGCATTGGACTCAATTTGCAGCCTCCAGAATCTGATGTTTGGACACAGGGAGCCGTTGATTGGGTTGGGTTTCTCAGTTCTGGAACTGCTATCTTGGGGGCATTCAGGAGGTTGCTTCTGCATTCTCTTTCTTGCTGGCGCGCATGTCTCCCGCCCGCAAGACAGCTTCCAGATAGGCCAACCGAAAGGGACCAAGTCGATCCAGCAGATCCAGGCTCCGCTCCAACCAGGAACGGTTGCCCTCCAGGCTTGTTCCCATTTCTGCAATGGTCATGTCCAGAACTGTTTCACCCAATTCACCTTCTTCGCCCCAATCGATCCGGGGAAGTGTTTCAGGTTCGGCGAGGGGATAACCAAGGAGATATTCAGGGTCAGGATGACTGTCAAGGGTTCCTCGGGCTCTGCGGCGGCCCGGCAATGACCGGATACCCAGTCGGAGCTTGCCGTGATGTGCGGCCACCAGATAGGCCGCGAGATCGCGGACCGTGTCGTCTCGCCCATCCACCTGCTGCAGAATGGCCAGTGCGCTGCCTAATTCGTGGCGGAAATGGCGTCGCTCATTCCGCCCTCGGCCAGGGCTCTTTGCCCACAGGACACCGTCTGCGGGTTCAGCCGCGTCTTGGGGTAGCCCAACCTTCAACATCTGCTGAAATGCTGGATGTGCCTTGCCCACATCATGGTACAGGGCGGCAAGCATGATGGCTTCCCGGCCAAGGGTCTCAACCAACCTTGTGTCCAATCCTGCCAACAGAATGGACATCTCAGATTCCACGTGACGGGTATGATCTGTCAAGGATACCCACGACTGTCTAGCTGTAGATTCCGAGTCGGAATCTTGGCTATCTTCTGCTTCCAGCTCCGAGTGGGATCCAATGTCCGTTGGAACCACCGGTTTCCTGCTGGCTGGATCCCACCCTATCTCCGATGAATAGCCGCCTTGCCGAGCATCCAACATCAAAGTGATACCCGGATATATATCGTGCGTTCGGGCCTTTCGCCATCGGCCATCCAGAACATCCCAGATCCAAGCGTCGCGATCTTTGCCCAAATCATCCTGAATGCCTGTGGGCCCGCCTTTAAGACCTCCAATAGGAATGCCTACGAGTTCACTGCGTTGCGGTTTGGTCGTGGTAGTGCTGGGCCCTTCTGGCGGGATCTTGCGCCAGAATACCGAAATGTCCCTCGCATCCGTTCCTCTAACATACTGTGAAACATCCACATAGCTGCCAGACAGATCTGGAGCAGTGCCAAAGAGACCCACAACATCGCGCTGGCGTATCACGACCTGATGTTGGGGATTTGCAAAGGATGTCTCACGGAGTTCAGAGGGCCCAACTGACTGACCTTGCATCCGCTTCAGGCATTGACGCGCAATTTCCACGTCTTCAGGTTCATAAGGGGCTGTATCCTGTCTGCGTTCTCCTTGATCTATCCACAAGACACTGCCTGCTTCATATTCTCCCTTGCGATTGCAACGTCCGAAGCGTTGCACCATGGAGGGCCACGGGGCCAGCTCGGTGATCAGGGTGCGCGCGGAGATATCCACGCCAGCTTCCACAGCCTGTGTAGCAACTGCCACCAAGCCGGGTGTCTCTGGATCGATCTCCTGTTGGAGCACCTCGCTCTTGCTCTTTCGATCCGCCTCGCGAAACCGTGAATGAATCAGCAGTTTTGGGGCATCCATTTTCACTCGGCGCGTATTGCTCAAAGCTTGGTACACCGCCTGAGCGCGTTCAACCCGGTTGACAAGCACCAAGGTTAGGGTACCCGGCATGTGTTGGGCAGCAATGAACTCGGCAGCGAGTTGTGGATATCGGTTGCCAGGGGCATGGGAAAGCTCCTTCGCTTCGGTGACAATCTTGTGGGCGCAGAACCTCTGCTTAAGACTCGGCACTGACAGGTCGTTGGAACTGAGTTCCATGCATTGACTCTGCGTCGGCTTATGATGATCGACGGTTGCCAGCCATTCCGGGTTTACAGTAGCCGACATCCACATGGTGTGGATTGGTCCGAACGTCAAAAGTTTGCGACGCAATCCGGCTAGTTGAGTCGATGTTGGCAGTCCGTTGGCCATTAACTGGACCTCATCCATGACCCACTGGCAATCATTGTTTAGGAGGCCATACTCAACGGGCCACATGAAAGGACTGCTCCCGTATCCACGGTTCAGGGCTCGTGACAGCAGCATGTCTTGGGTTCCAATAAGAATGCAGGGCTTTTCCGGGTAGAGGTACCATTGGACAGACGATTCTCCGCCCATGAGTGTTACTATGTCCACCTTGTCGTCTAGGCCCAAGTTGGCGCGCCAGCCTTCAACTCGGTCCACCGTCTGCTCTACCAATGTACGCATCGGGAGACAGTACACTAACCGTCGTGGCGTGGAAATTCTTGTTTGCGAATCGGGATGAGCAAACCACTTGTACAGCCAACCCAGTATTGCTGCTTCCGTCTTGCCAGTTCCGGTCGGAACCCGCAGCAATACTGGCACATCCAGCCCAACGGCCAATTCACGCTGATAGGGATATGGTGATTTGGCTGTAGCCTTCTGGAAGAAATCTGCATACGTCATGATTGGAATTCCGTGATGTGCAGTTTGAGAATACTGAGCATTTGAATTTGACGAAGAATCGATTTCCCCATTCTCATCTTGTCAGTGTAGCATCGAAGTAGCATTGAAATGACACTGAACACACATTATATCTTGCATTTATCACAGCATAAATGCTTTCTTCTGCCAGAGCCGTGCGTCTGCCAGCCCCTTTGAAGGAGTGTCATTTCTAGGCAACTTTGCCTTGCCTGTGTGTTTCCAGGTCCTGGTGGCCCGGCCCCATTGCAAAGACTACTCTAAGCACTGGACATTTCAGGCTTCCCTTCCAGATTCTTGACAAGATCCTATTCCGAAAGGAGAGCCTGCAGAATACTCTGTTCTTTGGCGAAGACCGGTACGCCGCTTTGCTAAGCTTGTTTCTCAAAATGAGAGACGGCTGAATGTGCAGTTTGGGTCTACCTGTTGCCGCAGATTCTTTGTACCGGTATGCCTTCGCAGACCGAAGATTCACTGGAATTGGCTCGTGAAACCAGAACAGCTTCCAGAGCCGGCAATTCAACTTTCAGACCCCGATTTCACTGGACCCGTCGCAGATGATACCCAGCCTTGAGGACAGGCATTTTGGCACCCTGTTTTTGGAATGGCAATCACCAAACGAGGCTGGATAAGAGGATGTTTTTCCTCCAGCAGTCACGATGTTTTTACGTTGTACTACGGCGGCTCCGCCCGCTGACACGCCGGTTCCACCAGACGATCAGGGGCGTGATGACCACAGTGGGCAGGACCCAAGGGATCCACACCGGATTGAGGTCCACGTTCACCACCGTCACAGCGGTCACGGTGGCGATGGTTCCAGCCAGCATGTTCGTCAGGTGCCGTTGGATGCGCTGCTTTCCGGCCCTCGACTGTCCCTGGGCCAGGCGATGATGAAAATGCATGTCCGCCAGTGCCAGAGCCACCGCGATGGCACCGAAGATCACCATGGTCACCCATTGTGCATCTGACTGCATGCCCAACACAGCGCCATATCCCCACATCCCCAGACCCGTAAGCCCCAGGATCACGACGGCGACCCAGTCCACCGGCTGGGGGCGTCCGCGGCGGTTGCGCGCGAACCTCCATCCGGCAAAGACCAAGTAGCAGCTGAACACGGCAATCAGCAGCAGAAATATATCGGCGCCGAGCAGTGCCAGAGGCACAGCGGTCAGGAATATCACCGTCATGCCAAGGGCGTAGACTTGGCCCGCCCTCACGTGGTTGGCGCCGCCTTTGGCCGTGACCAGAGCCAGGACAGCGGCCAACAGGGCAATCGAGCCGGCCGCGATATGCAAGACAAGCAGGACTTGGTCAATCATGGATTGGTCTCAAATGTGCGTCATGTCAGACAGAGGAGCAGAAGTATTGGGACCGGGTGTTAGCCATGCCGCACTGGGGCTGCCACGCGGTGCCTAGAGCAATGGCAGTACGGTCCGGATTGCCACAGTGGCGATGGTAATCTGGCACGAGGCAACTGGATGGTTGCAGATGAAACCGGTGCAACCTGAACATTTTGGATTAATGTGGTTGCCCCAAGAACCAGAGGGGGGAGTTGAATGTTTCACTCGGTCTGGCACGGAGCGAGTGCAATGCCAGGTATCGATGACATTGTCCTGCCCTGCGGAATGGGTGAATTGGGCGGGAGTCCACATTGGAGGCGGACACGTGTTGGATTGGGTCAGTGTCCTATATACGTTGTTCGCTGGACACGGTTGCGCGGGGCAAAGAGCCGAAAACGGGGAGGCACATGTTCATGGGGATGCGGGACGGCAAAGCCTTCCTGGGCTTCCGATGTTCCCCACGTGGGCTGGTCTGAAGTCAGTCAACCCTTGATCCCGGTCAGGGCAATGCCCTGAACAAAGGACTTCTGCAGGAAGAAGAACATCAGCAGAATGGGCAGGGTCATCATCACCGAGGCGGCCATCAGCAGGCCCCATTCTGCTCCGTACTGCGACCGGTATTCATAGATCCCCAAGGACAAGGTATAGGTTTCCTGGTCCTTCAGATAAATGAGCGGACCCAGGTAGTCCCGCCAGCGAGCGATAATCTCAAAGATGGCTACCGTGGCCAGAGCCGGCTTCACCAGCGGCAGGATGATGGATGCGTAGATCCGGATCTCGTTGGCCCCATCCATGCGCGCGGCTTCGGACAGTTCCATGGGAATGGTCATGAAGAACTGGCGCAACAGGAAAATGTAGAGCGCGCCGCCGAAGAAATGCGGCACAATCAACGGCCGGAAGTCGCCCACCCACCCCAGATTCTTGAAGACGATGAACAGTGGGATCATGGTTACGGGGAACGGCAGCATCAGCGTCGCGACCGTGAAGACGAAGAGGACATTGCGCCCGGGCCAGGGGATGCGCGCCAGACTGTACGCCACCAGCGAACAGGAGAGCAGAGCCCCGATGGTCGCGCCCAAGGCAATGATGACCGTGTTCCGCAGGTAGAGCCAAAAGGTGATGTAGGTGGTGGCATCCGGATAGTTCAGCCAGTTGAAGGGGTTGGGAAGCCAGACAGGCGGATAGGAGTAGAGCTGGGTGTCCGGCTTCAGCGAGGTGGACAGCATCCAGAAAAACGGCAGCAGAAAAATAAAGGCCATGGGAATCAGGGCCACATGAGACAGGATCTGCGTGGCCACCCACCGCCACAGGTTGCGGGTCATTTGGCATCGCCCCCCGCGTAGAAGACCCACAGCCGCGCAGAACGGAAGATGATCAGCGTAATGCCCAGCGTAATCAGGAACAGCAGCCAGGCCATGGCCGAGGCATACCCCATTTCAAAGTAGTGAAAGGCGTTCTTGTAGAGGTATATGGAATAAAACATGGTGCTGCCGCCGGGGAATCCGGTGCCGCCGGTCATGACGTAAGGGATGGCAAAGAACTGCAAGGCCCCAATCACACTGGTCACCAGATGGAAGAAGATCACCGGGGTCATCATGGGAATGGTGACATTCCGCAGCTTGCGCCAGAAATTGGCGCCGTCCACGTCCGCCGCATCATACAGATCCTGGGGCACGTCCTGCAGACCCGCCAGATACAGGATAATCTGCTGCCCGATGATCCACAGGGCCAACAGAATAAGGGTGGGCATGGCCCACTGCGGGCAGGTCAGCCAGCACAGGCCCTTCAAGCCCAGCCAGTCAAAGGGCAGGTTGATCAGACCGGTCACGGGGGTAAAGAGATAAACCCACACCAAGGCCAGGGCCACTTCCGGCACCAGCGTGGGCAGGAAGTAAATGGTGCGGTACACCGTCTGGAAGTGAATGCGGGCATTGAGTAGCATGGCCAGCCCGAAAGCCAGCAGGATGGCCAACGGGATGGACACCCCGGCAAAGTACAAGGTGTTGACGATGGCCTGAATGAAGTCAGGGTCATCCGTGAAGAGCTTGACGTAGTTGGCAAAGCCCAGCCATTGCGGAGCCTGTACCGCGTTGAACTTGTTGAGACTGTAGTAGGCGGAAGCCAGCGTAGGATAGATCCAGAAGGCGGAGACTCCGATCAGCCAGGGGCTGGCAAAGAGTATGCCGAAAAAGGTGTTGCGCACCTTGGGACTGGGGTTGGCCATGCGGGCCATCAACACTGTCATGTGCAGTCAGCAGAAGGAGGGGGGATATCCGGTGCATCCCCTGAAGGAACTCGGGTGTGACAAGACACTGTACGACGCGGCTTGCGCCGAATTGGCGGAAGCAACGCAATACTTGCCCTTGACCTGCGTTGACGGACGGGCAAAGCCATTTCCGTGGCTGCCTGTTCTGTCGATTTCCGCACGGACTCGGCCACAGGAACTAATGGTAGCATTATCCATCATCCTCTGCACCAGGGGCGGAACGCCACCTGCCAGCCCGAGCATGGGGGAGGGTCTGTGCCACAAGTCTGCAAGGCCATGTTGCCGGGGTCGGGCTGCTTGTTCCAGGATTCTTTCCGCACCGCTCTCGCAGACGATACTGGCCCGCGCTGGAGGAGACAGGTTGGCGGGATCCACATGAAACCGCAGGAAAAAAGCGCTGGCCTCTTGCGTGGGGAAGCCTTCATTGCATGCTGGCAGAACTCGTGTGGACGTTTCGGGCTGCCCGCATGATTGTCCTCTTCCTCTCAGGCTGCTTTGAACACAAGCCTCGGCCCCAGCCCGGGGACGTACCAGGCAATATCCATTTTCCTTGACGACTGCGGGGGGCAGTTGGCTCTGCCGAATCTTGTCAAGACCCAGATGCAAGCATCCTATGCCGCCCCTTTCAGATCCTTAGGACTCTGGACCAGTCCGCATTGCAATGTGCCTAATCGTCCCGGCGATGCTATCGCCGGGACGACGCCCTGCAACGGGCATCTTTTTGGGGGCCAATTATGGCGGACCGCCATTGATGGAGCAGGGACGTACCCCTGGAAAATGCGTTCAAACCGCAGAGTCCTTGACCGGCAAGTTCAAGGGCAGGCAGTGTTGCCATCGACTGCCTGTGGACTTGTGCAAGCAGAGAGGCAGTCTCCCGCATCCAGGCTTCAGGCTTGGCGGCGACAAGTTCCTGCCCCCCTGTGCGGCCTTGATGTCGCTGGACACCGCTCCTGGGCCGCAAGACCCTGTTGCGAATCCCGGATTTGCAAAATTTCTGGCAACATGCAGACTCCAGAAGACAGTGGGTGGCGCCGCAAACGCGTAAGGAGAGTCAGGGATGGCGTGGATCAAGCAGGTTTCCTATGCCGATTCAAGCGGGTTGCTAAGGAAGATTTTCGATCAGGCCCTGGAACGGGCCGGTCGCATCTGGAAGATAGTGCAGGTCATGAGCCTGCGCCCCAGGACGCTGCAGGCTACCATGCAGTTTTACGCTGAAGCCATGATGGGCCCTTCGGATTTGACACGGGTCCAGCGCGAGATGCTGGCCACCGTGGTGTCTGCAGAACTGCGTTGTCCCTACTGAACCCAAGCGCATGCGCATGATCTCCGTGCCGAGATCGAAGAGGCCACCACGTGGCACACAGAGGAAATTGATGCCTTTCTGCATGGCCTGGCGCGTGACTGGCGTACCGTCCGCCTGTCGCCGCAGGATCGCGCCTTGTGCGAGTTCGCGGCCAAGTTGACGCACACCCAGCAAGCCATGACTGCCTCGGACCTGGAATACCTCCGCCAAAAGGGTTTCAGCGAAACCGCCATTCTGGATGCCGTGCAGATCATCTCCTTCTTCAACTACATTACCCGCGTGGCCGATGCCTTGGGCCTGGAACCCGAGGAGTTCATCACAACACGCTGGGGGTCGGAATCCTGAAAACGGGACATCCCAACCGTACAGTTCCTGGTCACTGTCCATGCATTCACTCCCGTCCGCTTGCTTGGGAATGACTCCGTCATTGCCATATGGGTTGGGCCTTCCCGACAGAGGGTTTCCGGATTTGGGCACGTCCCTGGCAACTTCCCTTGGGCCTTGGGCCGACACGCGTGGATTGGGGACTTTAGAGGTCCGATTCCTGCCATCTGCCGCTCTGGCCCTCCCCGTGGGCGTTTGCAGCACCTTGTAGGTTCGGAAGGAACAGCGCCGTCATGAGAGCGAGGTCTCCGTGGACTCGCAAGCAACTGATGGTGGCTCTTTATTTGTATTGCCGCCTGCCCTTTGGCAAATTGCACTCGAGGAATCCCGAGATCATCCGAGTGGCAGACGCGATCGGGCGAACCCCCTCGGCGTTGGCCATGAAGCTGGTCAACATCGCCAGTCTGGACGATGCCATCACTTCCACCGGTCGAACGGGATTGACAGGAGCTTCCGCCCACGACCGCGCAATATGGAACGAAATGCAAGGCAATTGGGACCGATTTGCGGAAGAGTCCCGGCAGGTTGCATGGGAATTCATGGAAGCAGCAGATGGCGAAACCGCCCAGGATGAAAATGCAGTGCCCGTGGGCAGAGATCGGATGGTGCACACCACTGCCCGCGTGGGCCAATCCTTCTTTCGCGCGGCCGTCTTGAGTGCCTATGACGGAGCATGCTGCATCACCGGGTTGGCGCTGCCCACCCTGCTGGTAGCCAGTCACATCGTGCCGTGGCGCTGCAATCCACACCACAGGACAAATCCTCGAAACGGTCTCCTGTTGTCCGCGCTGCACGACAAGGCATTCGATGCCGGTCTCATTACCCTCAACCCGGACCTGACCGTTCGGCTGTCTCCCAGACTCGCCGTCCGAGAAAACGCATTCCTGGCAATCTCCATGGAAGCCTATGCAGGTCAGCCGATTGCCCGTCCCCAAAAATTTGGGCCCGATCCGTACCTCCTCGCCTTTCACAGAGAGCACATATTTCAACAGTGAAACCCATTGGGGAGGTCGCGCCCACCCGATAGGCCGCTCCCTGTTTGGCACTGCATTTGCCCTGTGCCCGGACCATTTTCTGTCGCCGTCTTCATCCGCCTGTCGGGGAGTCCGAACAGTTGCAGTGGGCGGAAGCCGGAACTTCAACTTCAGGTTGCGGGAAACACCCCTCAGGTTGGGATGCGGCTGTCAGCCGAAGAGCGATGGCCAAAACCATGACCTCACGGCCATCCAGCCTGTCCCATTCCTGTTTGTTGTCGTTGTCCAGCCTGTTCATGCCCCCAGGATCGGCACGTCATACATGGGAATGTGCTGATCACGGGTCACCAGGATCAGACTGTCAATCTGGGCTTGGGCCACCAATATCCGGTCGAAAGGATCACAGTGATGCCAAGGGAGCTCCCCTACCTGCTCCCCATGCTGGAACGTCACAGGCAGATGCCGGAAACCTTCCAACAGGACCTGGTCGTCCAGGGGAACCGGTGCCTGCAGTTTTCCCAGTGAGCGCTTGATGCCGATTTCCAAACCGCTGATCGCGCTTACGAATATCTGGTTCTGCGGTTCCGCGATGGCTCTCTGGGCATTGTCATCGAGTTTCCGACTGCCCGACAGCCACCACAGGAAGGCATGTGTATCAAGCAGGAGCTGCATCATTCTTGACTTGCATAAAATGCATCCACAATCTCCGGGGGCGTCTCGTCAAAGTCCGGGGCCATCCAGATTTGCCCTTGCAGACTGCCCGGTTGGCGCTTCCTGGCCGTTTCCTCATAGGGAATCAGGCGTACATAGGGTATGCCTGCCCGGGCGATCACGACATCTTCCCCTTGCCTTGCCAGCTTGGCCAACCTGGAAAGCTGCGTCTTCGCCTCATGCATATTGACCTGTTTCATGATTCTTGCCCTGCCCCACTCTGTTAGTCAACCTTGGCTAAGCATATCGCGTGGGTCTCTGCAGTTGACGGCAACCCATTTGTCTTCAGGCTGACTGTTGGTTCAGACAGGGCAAATGCAAAATCGCTGCAGGCCCGGACTGCCTGCATACCAGCGCGTACACAACCCATCCGATCCTTGGACCCCCTTTTGCCCCGGCGGTCGCGGCGGTCCACGGCCAAGCCAGCTGCATGTTGCAATCCTGGTCGTATGGGGTCGGCATATCGTGCCACGGCCTCGGGTGATGCCGCATCGCGGGATGGAGAAACGCACGTACGGCGAGCTGGGGCACTAGCGCTATCTGAGGCAAGACTGCGCCCGATCTGCCCGAAACGACAGCAGCCTCGATTCCTGCGGATCCTGATTCACTTTCCACAGTGCCGCCGGGCATAACCTTCCACACAGCCTCTCCGGCGAGAACCGTACTCTACACTGTGTCAAGGCTGCTCCAGCCTCCCTTGCCGTGGGGGCCAGAGCCACTGGCAACCGAGCACGTTGCCAAGATATGACAGAAAGCCGAAGCTCCGGCGCGTCCACCAGCGGCGTGTCGGCGCGGGTCTTGCGACCAGTGGTGAATGGGCTTTGTGGAGACGGTGCGCTCAGGGTCCGCGCGGGCCAAGCCTGGCACCCACCTGAGCCTTGGAACATGACCAAGAACCCAAGTACAGCCTTGGTCCCGGTTGCGATCCGGCCCTGCGCCCAGGAAAACGCAGATCAGAGGGTGGATTCGACGACAGCGCCTTCCGCTGACGATTACATTGGACCGTGTTCGGTGCCCAAGACCCTGACAGGCACGACCGCCCCGCAGGACCGGCTCATGCAGCAGGAACCGGGATGGTTCACGCGCGGGTGCCTGGGCCGGAAGGCATCGTTTCTGCCCGCCATGTTGAAACCCAGGCACCCTTGCAGAAACTAGGAGAAGAAACCGGCCTCTTCCAGATCCGCATTGATCTCGTCATCAATGTCCTGCAGAGCCTGTTCCACGGGTTTCAGGTCATGCGGGATGATGTCCCGGAAGGCCTGCACCTGCAGATCCCAGAGCTTGCTGCCGAAAGGAATTGGCGGGCGCGCATGGGAAACGGGCAGGAGATCCATGAACACGGCATGCAGCGGGTCTTCCCGGAAGAAGGGATCTTCGGCGGCAGCCTTGATGGTGGGGATGTGGAAGGTGTCCTTGTTGTACTTCAGCTGGCCTTCCGTGCCGCAGAAGTACGCCAAGGCATCAAAGGCGGAGTCCAGATCTTCCCATCCCAGCGGGATGCACCAGCTCCAGCCACCGGCCCAGGAGGCGCCAGGAGCGGGTCCATTCGGACCCGGCATGGGCACGACACCGTAGTTGCCGTCCGGTGTGTAGCGATGATGCTGGGCCACTTTCCAGTTGCCGCTGCAGGTCATGGCCGACTGTCCGGTCCAGAAGTAGTCGTTGGGGCCGCTGCAGGCGCCACCGGCACAAGCGGCCAGCATTGCATCCACATTCTCCACCCCAATCTCCTGCACGAAGCTCTTGACAAACTCCATGGCTTCAATGTTCTTGGGGTGGGCAAAGGTAATGGCCTTCGTCTCCGGATCCTGGAACTGGCCACCGAAGCCAAAGCCCCAGGTGTACATCCAGGCTTGGTCGTAAATGGGATTGAACCCGTACCGCGTGACACGGTCCTGATCATCCCGTATCTCCAGGGCGCTGGTGGCCGTGCGCAGATCATTCACATTCTGCGGCGGCGCCTCGGGATCCAGTCCAGCCTCTGCCATGATGTCCATGTTGTACCAAAGGGCCCGGGTATCCGTGTCGAAGGAAAGTGCATACACGCCTCCCTTGTACACCGTCTCCTCCCACGCGAAATCAAAGTAGTCCTCCTGAGTCACACCGGCCGCGTTGGCATGTTCGGTGATGTCCGAGAAGAATCCCTGATGCGCAAACTGGGGCACGGTGAAGCGGTCCGCGTAATAGAGCGGTGGTGGGTTGCCCCCGGCCACCGCGGTCAGCAGCTTTTCGTCGGCCTGTGTGCCCTGGGTCTGGGCGACGTAGACAAACTCAACCGTATTCCCCATTTCGTTCTGAGTGTTGTAATTGTCGATGATGCCGACAATGGACTCCTGTGCCAGATTGGTCATGCGGGACCAGGCTTCCAATGTCTGACCTTCCGGCATGGCTTCCATCTCTCCACCGCTGTCCGCGGCAGGAGCCGGGGCCACCGGTGCACAGGCTGCCAAGGCGGCAGTCCCGGCTGCCAAGGCACTCACTTTCAAGAAACTGCGTCGCGACAATCTTTCCATATCAATTCCTCACTTGGACAAGACAATACTTCCAATCAACACAACCACATCCGACAGCACGGAGTGACAAGGCAAGTCCAGAACGGGAGCTGCAGGCATGTTGCCCCCGTTTCTCATGCGCATCCCGGCCGGTCCACTCTCAGGTCTCTTCTCTGCCTGACCCACCCTCGAGGCACCAGTTGCACCTCCGCCATGGGCGGATATGCGTATGTACTGGACAGGATGTCAATTATACCCTAGAGGGCCGACTGCAGGATTCGAAAGCTGGCCGGACTTCGGGGAATGCTGTTAGCCTGGAGCCCTGCGGTGTGCCTCCAGCACCGGAGCCCCCTGACCCACGCCACCGCGCAACAACGGGGGCAACTCTGTCTTTCCGGCCCCCATTGCATCGACTTCTGACAGAGACACCTGGGCTATGCCCAGGCGGTTGCGATCGCTTCGGTTTATGGGGCTGTAGTGCCAAAGGTGAGCATGCCAGACAATGGCATCCCCCGCCTCCAGTTCAATGTGCTCCACCGGCAGGTCCGTCACCATGTCCCGTGGCAGTTCCACGTGGATGCTGTCCTCGTAGCGCACGTGTTCGATGACTTCCCCCTTGTGAGAGCCCGGCACCACCTGCAGACAGCCGTTCATTTGGTCCGCCTTATCGATGGCCATCCAAATGGTGAGGGCATTCCGGAAAAACGGCTTCTTGGGCCTGGTGATGGGATTTTGCGTCCAGAGCCCAATGTCCTGATGCCAAGGCGTGGCCTCCCCAATCCTGGCAGGTTTGGTGAAGATGGAATCGAACCACAGATAGACCTCGTCTCCCAGAAAATGCCGGTTGATGTCCATCACGTTCTCGTGGCCGTAGTAGGCATCCCACACCTCCGGGTTGCGGCGGCCCAGCAAGGCCAGTTTGCGGTACATGCTACTGCCCCGGATGGTTTTGCCATCCATGCGCGTATTGTCGAAATTGATGCCGTTCTGTCCTCGGGCGATAGTGTCCGTAATCTGTTTGCGCAGGTACTTCACTCTCTCCGAATCCAGCAGACCGCGCACAATGAAAAATCCGTCGGTTTCGTATTGGACCTGCTGGGCCGACGTGACTGTATAGGCCATCTGCCTCTCCTTGCTTTCAGTCCAGGAAATCCGCGCGGCGCGGCGGCATGATCCTGATCAGGATTATACGGGGTGAAAAAAGGCACTTTCGACAAAACTCGCCCTATTCCGCCAAGCTCCGGGCAGTGCTGACGAGGCGACGTTTTGGCGATTGCCCTGGCTGGCTGCGCCCCACGCGTGACCTCGTTGACAGTGCCCTTGGTACAATATGGCAGGCGGGTTTGGCTTTTGAGCCTGGAACTCCGTTGTCTGCCTCGTTTTCCTTCTCCCTTTGCAGCGCTGTTCGTGCCCAGCCCTCTCGCGTCCAGCAACATGCATACACCGAGTTCCCTGGTATGTGCCCGCAACCGGGACTGGGTGGTGTTGCCCCAAGAGGAAGAAGGGGTTGTGCGGCTACGTCCCGTGGACAGTCCGGACGAAGAGCCCACAGGAATTTTTGTCCCCCTGGAGCCCCACGCGATTCAGAGCGCCACCTACCCGCGACCGGAACCATGCCGGGCGGGTGGTCTGGTCAGCGCGCGCCTGCTGCACAACGCGGTGCGCCTGGGATTGCGCAGCGGGGCCGGTCCGGTCACTGGGCCACTTGTCGGTCACGCCGCGTCCTTACCAATACGTTCCTCTCATCATGGCTCTGCGCCAGGATCCGGTGCGCCTCCTGATTGCCGACGACATGGGCGTGGGCAAAACCATCGAAGCTGACATGATTGCCCGGGAGCTGCTGGATCGCGGCATCATTCGCCGCATCAGAGTGCTGTGCGCACCGCATTTGTGCGACCAATGGGAGGAAGAGCTGCGGACGCGCTTCGGCATAGCATCCGCCGCCTGGAACGGGACCTGCCACGGGCCAACGACACCAGATACCGGTAGTATCGGCATCTGGTGGCCAGTATTGACCTGATCAAGACGGAACGCTTCAAACGCCGGTTCCTCGCCGATGTCCCCGAGTTCATCATTGTTGACGAAGCCCACACGGCCGCCCGGCCCCGAGGCGCATCCGACCGGCAACACCAGCGCTTTGCCCTGGTGCAGGAACTGGCTGCCGATCCGACCCGGCACATCGTCTTGGCCACAGCCACCCCCCACAGCGGAATCGAAGAGAGTTTCCGCTCGCTGCTGGGCCTGCTGAATCCGGCGCTTGATGTCCCCGCCCAACCAGCACCGCCCCGCTCCAAACTGGTGTCGCATGTCATTCAGCGCAAACGGAATTCGGTCCCCGCAACCGGGTTTACCATGAGGGGCGCAAGCATCGCATTGACTCCCTTGTGATGCCGCCGGGTGGCATTGAAGAAGATTTCCGGCGGGCTCGTCTTTGCCATGTCTGCGGCTATCTTCACGAGCAAGAACACACTGAGGCGGAGGTCTGTCTGTTTTGTGCCTCGCCCCTGGACCCGGCCCACTCCGACTATCCCCAAAGGCTGTTGGATCAGCCGATAATGCGCTCTCGCCCGGTGGAAAGAATCTCGTCGGAAGAGGAAGAAAGGGCGCGCCGGGGATATGCCACCACCACCCATTTCAGCCTGGAAGGAGATACCAGCCACTGCCGGTTCCATGGGCAGGACTCGCAGGACCGGATCCTGATGGAGGCGTTCTTTGCCCCGACAGCGCGCCTGTGGAAGATCAACCACGGTTGGCGGGGGAGCCAGCGGGATGGATTCAACGTTGATCCGGCAACGGGACGGTGGGAACGCCAATCCGACATCAGCCCGCAGGATCCTGGCCAACGCAGAACCGTGACCGGGGTGCGGCCATATGTCCAGGACATGCGCAACCTGCTCATGCTGCGTCCCGTAGGCGAAACGTTCACGCGGCCTTTCCTGCTCTCACTGCTCTATGCCCTCAAACGCGCCATCCAGTTCGTGCACCACTTGGAGGAACAGGAAATCGAGGCGGAGTTGATCGGCCAGGGGGATCACTTGCGGCTGTTGTACTGGGAAGCGGCTGAGGGTGGCACTGGAGTCTGGCATCGACTCGCCAGCGAACAGGATGCCTTGGCCGAAATCGCGGCACAGGCCCTGCGTCTCTGCCACTTCGATCCTGTCACGGGGCAAGACGATCCGAATCAGGAAATCCAGCCCTGTGCCACGGCCTGTTACCGGTGCCTGCTGGCCTATGGCAATCAGAGAGAGCACCGGCTCCTGGATCGCATGTTACTGCCTGAATACCTGGTCGCGTTGGCCAACTCGAGTTTGACGCCTGCAGAACCTGCAGAAACTCAAGAGACACGAGACGCCCACTTCAGGCATCTGCTTACCTTGGCAGATTCTGCCCTTGAGAAAGACTTTCTGAAATTTCTCTACGCCAAGGGTCTGAGGCTACCCGATGAAGCCCAGAACCGGCCTTGCCTTGATATCTATGTGCAACCGGACTTCTATTACCGGCATGCCCAGAACCCACAGTTGCCGGGCGTCTGTATTTTTGTGGATGGTCCCCTCCACGATGCTCCGGAAAATCACGATCGTGATGCACAGCTCCGCACCGCACTGCGCAATCGGGGATTTGGGGTGGTTGCCATCCGCTACGACCATCCCTTCGCAGATCAGATCGGAGGTCGCCCTGACATCTTTGGACATGCGGATTGAGGTTCACAGGAACAGGAAGTCCTGGCACAGGTTCTTCGCTGCGTACCGGGCATACAGAGCACTTCTGCAGTGCGGACTTCCGCACTGTTGACGAAGACAACGCTGATTTCACACCCAGGCCGGACCGCAGACGTCTCTGGCGGTAGGCCGGTGCAGGCCGGGTGAGTTGCCCTGACGCACGCCGGCAGATGGCGGCCGCACATTGTTGTCAGAGACTGGAACTGCACCACGCCGGCGGAATCGCCCATGCACATTGTCGCTATGTACATCTGCAGTGATGCATTCAGCACCACACTGCTCCTGCTCCCGTCTGCGTCAGTCTCTATCCGGCGATACTGCTATCGGTCCCATCCAGCCTGAAATCTTGGGGGAGGGATCTGGCAACTGTTCGTCCGCGAGCCAGTATTCCCGGATCCCCCATGCGGGCGTAGGTGCCCCTTTTGGCATGCCAGTCGTTGTCTCGCATCTCCTGATCCGAATGGGAGACCACCTCAACTGCCAGCAGCGGCGCGCCGTCGCGATCATACCGATAGGACGAGACGGGACTGTCGGGAGGAGGACCCGCCCACAACGACAGACAGAGGCAAACAAGTCATGTACCCTGGCAGCAGGTATGGGCGCTCCCGGCCGGGGATGAGAGTGAAGACGCGAGATTTCGATCTGGCATCCGCCAGTGCAGGCGGCTCCTGCGCAGCCCGGTATGTGCAAGGGAGCGCGCCGATCTGCAAGGTTCAGCATGGACTCGGAAGGACAGTTTGCACAATGGCAAGTTTCCGGCGCAATGGCCCAAGGCGAGACTCGCCGGGATGGAGGCTGGCGTCCCAAGTCAAAACACACAGATCCGCGCTGCGCAGAGCCGGTCCGCGGGGCTGCAGAGCTCCAAGAGCCAATCCTCTACAATGATGGGCAAGGATTGAGGGGACACGGCCCGCATCTGTTAGCCAGAGCCCTCGGTCCGGGTTGGAGCGGCATCAGAGCGCCGCCCATTCGGTCGTGGCCCTGTCGCCTCCATCTGTGCTGCAATTCCACACGGTCCCCACTTCCGCCCATGCCTGCTCCCGCTTCGCACCGCCTGCCGCAGTTGACCGTGCTGCCGGCCATCGTGCACAGCCTGTACCGCCTGCCCCCCGTGCAGGCCGTCTACCTTGCCGGCAGCCTGGGGCGGGGCAGCGGAGACGAGTGGAGCGATCTGGATCTGCAGGTCCTTATGGACAGCAGTTTCGACGCTTTTCTGAATGACACCGAGATTCAGACGGTGACGGGCGACCCCCCCGTGGCATTGGAGCGTTTCAAGTTGGGGCCGGATGGGTGGATGCATCACATGATCCTGACAGATGGCACGTTCGTGGATCTGCTGTGTCGCACAGCGGTGGCAGTGGCAGAAGTCCGGCTCTGGATTTCCTTGCCGGCAGACATGACCTCCCTGCCCGCGACTGTGGACCGCCATCCCAAAGCCTGGACCCCCAAGCCCATTGGCCCGGATGACGTGGCAACGCTGGTCACACGGTACTGGGTCACAATGCACAAGCACCGGCGCGGCATGGCCCGCCATCAGGATCTGGTCATTTGGACCGGCATCCACTTTTCGGTCGCTTTGCTGGTGCGTCTGGAATTCATTGCGGATACCGGCCAGGATTGCGGCGACCTGATGCGAATGGGCATATACGATCTCTCCGGGGTCAACTCGTGGCTGGCCCAGGCCGGGATCCAGCCCAACGTGAATCCGTTTCCCGACAGCTGTACCCGAACCGACTGGCCGGCGCAGGTCCACCGGCTGCTGGAGGACGGCCGCGCCGTGACGCGGCGGCTGCAGGAGCAATGGGGGTTGGGGCCCGCTCCATCCGCTTTGATGCAGGTGGTCGGTCGTGACCTGGCTGCTTGGCAGGCCCGGGCCTGAAACCTCCGCCTGTGTTCCTCTGCGGGCTTGCGTTTTCCGGTATGCCTGCCGTCTTGGGCAGCTTGTATAGTGCTTTTGCCTGTACACTGAATGATGAGGTCGCGCGATCGGCAATGCCGCGCACCGGGCAGTGGGCGTCCTCTTTAACGCATATATGCCGAGGAAATGCGATGATGGCACGGAAGCACTTTGGATTGTCCCGCAGAAGTTTTCTGCAGGCCTGGCTCTGGTCGCCTGCGGGGCCGCGCCCGCGGCGGAAACCGACGGAGAAGAGGCCATGGCAGAATCCACCGGCGTGGTGATCTGGACCGGTTTCGGCGCAGAGAATCCGCAGTTTGTCCCCCCGAACACGTAATTGTGCCCTAGGGCGAACTGCACAATAACGTGATCACCAATACCGCGGCTGGGCCTGGATTGTGGCGGAGGATGCCCTCATCGGGACCCTGACCGACATCACAGACTACGTGCAGGCGGAAGGCGTCCCCGAGGACGACTACTGGCCAGCCACCTGGAAGCAGATGCAATCCCAGGGCCGCTTCTACGCCATGAGCATCTCCACCATCGTGCAGCTGTGGTTCTACAACAAGGACCCGCATAGCCGAGGCCGGCCATGATCCTGAAGTAGTGCCCGGTTCTCTTGAAGAATGGGAAGAAGTGGGGGCGCGCCACGACCGAAGTGGCAGACAATGGCCAGATTGAGCGGGTGGGTTCATCCCGCACATTCCCAACCTGGATCCCCACAACTGGCAGGGCGCGTTCGGCGCGGATGTGTGGGACGACGCATCAGCCCCCGTGAACCTGGAAACTCCGGAAGTGCTTTCCCTGCTGGAGTGGTACAACGGGTACAGTCAGGAATACGGTATTGAAAACATTGCGGCGTTCCATACCGCCTACAGCGGCAATGGCTTCGGTCGCAACTCCCCGGAAGGCGTCTACTACACGGGCCAGCTGGCGATCTGGCAGATCGGGACCTGGCTCTACAACGATGTGGGCGAGTACGGACCGGACCTCAACTTCAATAGTGGAAGCCGCGTCCGCCGACTGGCTGCTGCTCCTGGTGATTCTGACCCTGATCATGTTCTACGGCTCCCGCAACTGGGTGCACTACGAACGGTAGCCCCCCGTGTCTCATGAGCAGTCTGGCTACCGGCGGCGCGCTGGCGCGCCGCTCTCTCGACTACGGTTACCTCCTGCAACGCCTGGCCGCGCACACGATCCTGATCGTCCTCGGCCTGATCTTCATACTGTCCTTCCTGTGGATGGTCAACTCTTCCCTAAAATCCAACGCGGACATTTTCGACATTCCGGTGCGGCTGATCCCCGGAAACCTTCGTGTTCAGCAACTATTCGGAAGCCATCTCCGTCATTCGCTTCCTGCGCTATCTGGGCAACACCTTCATCTATGCCTTGGGACTCATGACCGGAGCGGTGATCTCCAATGTCTTCATTGGCTACGGGTTCGCCCGCATCGAATGGCCAGGCCGGGATGTGATCTTCATTGTAATCGCCACCATGATGCTGCCTTCCCAGGTGCGCTTCATTCCGCGCTTCATTCTCTACAGCAACTGGGGCTGGCTGGAGACGTTCACGCCGCTGCTGGTGCCGGCCTTTTTCGGCAACGCCTTCTTCATATTTCTGGTGCGTCAGTTCATGCTCATGTTTCCCAAGGTCCTGGGCGGCCCGGATCGATGGCGCGCACGAGCTGCAGATCTTCTGGCGCATCGTGATGCCCCTGTCTCGGCCGGCCATCATCACCATCGCCATTTTCGACTTCATGTGGGGCTGGCACGACTATATCAACCCGCTGGTCTTCCGGTGGGATCCGGACCAATTCACCCTGTCGGTGGGCTTGCGCCTCTATTTCTCGCAGCGCGGCGCGGAGTGGGGGCTGCTGACGGCGGCGGCCACCATGTTCACACTGCCCATGGTACTGGTCTTCTTCTTCGCCCAGCGCACCTTCATCGAAGGCATCAGTTTCACCGGGGTCAAAGGCCAGGCAATACCCGAAACCGCCGGTCGGTCCAGAACGCCGGTCCCAGATTGTTCACGCGCGGCGGCTTCTCTCGAGTCCGGCTACACAGGCATATGACTGTCTGGCTTCAGGATCTGTACTTCAGTCTGCGCGCTGATCCAGCAAGGCACGCAACCGCGCAATTTCGGCACGGTACTGATCGGTCTGGACTTCCGCACACCGGGCCCGCTCTTCCGCCTGTTCGGCACGGGTCTCAGCCTGTTCGGCCCGCTCCTCGACCTGTTGCAGCCTTTCCGGATCCATCCGGTACCAGCCATCCCGGTGCGGGTCTCGCAGACGCAGGACGGAGCCGTCCTCCAGACCCCAGGCAGTATCCAGCACCCGGCTGGGATACAGCGGAACCTCAATGCCGGCCATAGGCGCGCAATGCACCGGGACAGGAACATACTCCGGGCCAACCAGCTGCCAGCCGCACAACGGAGGCCCCCCGGCATGGCCCATCGGGTCGTACAGCCAGTATTCCGGGATGGCGGCCAGTCGGTAAATGTCATGCTTGATGACCGCGTCCGCCTCGTGGGTGCTCTCCGATACGATTTCCAGGATCAGCGCCGGACGAAAATCGGCTGACAGACGCAGGGAGCCGTATTCGACCCCCTCCTGCAGCACATCCCGCCCGGGCCAGAGGGCGATGTCGGGCGACACGCCTTCCTGGAGCGGAATATTTCGGATCAGCAAATCACTGGTCAGGGTGTACGGCAGATGGCAGGCCTGGAGGTGCAGGCGCAGGTCGTTTTCGACCCGCAGCAGGTTTTCGTGATGGACATTCGATTCCAAGGTTTTCACCCCTTCCTGCGCACAAAAGGGATCGTCCGTATACCAGGGCACAAGAACCTTCGCGGGCGTCAGAGTGTCCATCTGTCCAGCCCCTTCAGGGCAAACCGCCTCCCAATCTCTCGCTCACTGCAACCGCAACAGGCATATGACTGTCTGGCTTCAGGAGCTGTACTTCAGTCTGCGCGCTGATCCAGCAAGGCACGCAACCGCGCAATTTCGGCACGGTACTGATCGGTCTGGACTTCCGCACGCCGGGCCCGCTCTTCCGCCTGTTCGGCACGGATCTCGGCCTGCTCTACACGCTCTTCCGCCTGTTCGGCCCGCTCCTCGACCTGTTGCAGCCTTTCCGGGTCCATCCGGTACCAGCCATCCCGGTGCGGGTCTCGCAGACGCAGGACGGAGCCGTCCTCCAGGCCCCAGGCGGTATCCAGCACCCGGCTGGGATACAGCGGAACCCCGACACCGGCCACAGGCGCGCAATGCGCCGGGACAGGAACATACTCCGGGCCAACCAGCTGCCAGCCACACAACGGAGGCCCCCCGGCGTGGCCCATCGGGTCGTACAGCCAGTATTCCGGGATGGCGGCCAGTCGGTAAATGTCATGCTTGATGACCGCGTCCGCCTCGTGGGTGCTCTCCGATACGATTTCCAGGATCAGCGCCGGACGAAAATCGGCTGACAGACGCAGGGAGCCGTATTCGACCCCCTCCTGCAGCACATCCCGCCCGGGCCAGAGGGCGATGTCAGGCGACACACCTTCCTGGAGCGGAATATTCCGGATCAGCAAATCACTGGTCAGGGTGTACGGCAGATGGCAGGCCTGGAGGTGCAGGCGCAGGTCGTTTTCGACCCGCAGCAGGTTTTCGTGATGGACATTCGATTCCAAGGTTTTCACCCCTTCCTGCGCACAAAAGGGATCGTCCGTATACCAGGGCGCAAGAACTTCCGCGGGTGTCAGAGTGTCCATTCTGTCCAGCCCCTTCAGGGCAAACCGCTTCCCAATCTCTCGCTCACTGCAACCGCAACAGGCACATGATTGTCTGGCTTCAGGAACTGTACTTCAGTCTGCGCGCTGATCCAGCAAGGCACGCAACCGCGCAATTTCAGCACGGTACTGATCGGTCTGGACTTCCGCACGCCGGGCCCGTTCTTCCGCCTGTTCTGTGCGGGTCTCGGCCTGCTCTACATGGTCTTCCGCCTGTTCGGCACGGATCTCGGCCTGCTCTACACGCTCTTCCGCCTGTTCGGCACGGGTCTCGGCTTGTTCGGCACGGGCCCTGGCTTGTTCCACGTGGTCTTCCGCCTGTTCGGCACGGATCTCGGCTTGCTCTACACGCTCTTCCGCCTGTTCGGCCCGCTCCTCGACCTGTTGCAGCCTTTCCGGGTCCATCCGGTACCAGCCATCCCGGTGCGGGTCTCGCAGACGCAGGACGGAGCCGTCCTCCAGGCCCCAGGCAGTATCCAGCACCCGGCTGGGATACAGCGGAACCTCAATGCCGGCCACAGGCGCGCAATGCACCGGGACAGGAACATACTCCGGGCCGACCAGCTGCCAGCCGCACAACGGAGGCCCCCCGGCGTGGCCCATCGGATCGTACAGCCAGTATTCCGGGATGGCGGCCAGTCGGTAAATGTCATGCTTGATGACCGCGTCCGCCTCGTGGGTGCTCTCCGATACGATTTCCAGGATCAGCGCCGGACGAAAATCGGCTGACAGACGCAGGGAGCCGTATTCGACCCCCTCCTGCAGCACATCCCGCCCGGGCCAGAGGGCGATGTCAGGCGATACACCTTCCTGGAGCGGAATATTCCGGATCAGCAAATCACTGGTCAGGGTGTACGGCAGATCGCAGGCCTGAAGGTGCAGGCGCAGGTCGTTTTCGACCCGCAGCAGGTTTTCGTGATGGACATTCGATTCCAAGGTTTTCACCCCTTCCTGCGCACAAAAGGGATCGTCCGTATACCAGGGCGCAAGAACCTCCGCGGGCGTCAGAGTGTCCATCTGTCCAGTACCTTCAGGGCAAACCGCTTCCCAATCTTTCGTTCACGGCAACCGCAACAGGCATATGATAGCACCCAGGCCGATGCTGCTTGGGACACCATTCGGAGTGTCGCGCGCGGCACACCGGCCTCTCGGTATCCCCGGATGTCGCCGTGTCCCCGCCCCGCCATCCCGGCAGAATGGAATGTGTGGAACCCGGCATTCGGGTTGTGACCGGCGGGCTGTCCGCTAGACGGAACGTTTTTCCAGCGCGGAAACTGCGTAGCGATTAACATAAAAATACTTGTCGGTGTAGGAATTGTTGAGGGTGTGCACCTGATCCCGCACCTTGACTTCGGCAGTGTAGACGGTTTCCTCGTCCTCGTCTGCGGCGTCGCAGACAATTTCCACCCGGGCCGACTTGTCCTTCCGAACTTCCAGCGTCCGGCCCGCGCACGGCCGTCCGGCCCAGGTCCAACCCTCCTGTCGCCAGATTTCCCGCTCCACAATCTGCTCATACATCTGCAGACCGCTCCAGCCCCGGTAGCAATCCAGCAGATCTTCCAGGTTTCCCTGTTCCGGAGACAGCAGCGTGTGCAGCGCCGCGGGAGTCAGGTGGCCATAGCTGCGGCCGCCGTTCATTTCCATCAGGGTAGGGGCCAGCCGATGGCCGCCCAAGTGACTGCTGCGCCAGACGCGCCAGCCCGGATCGCCGTTTGCGAACTGCATCTCTCGCAGCCGGTCATACATTTCCTGTCCGAACCGGCCGCAACAGGCATCCCGGGTACTGTGCGTGCACAGAAACAGCTCGCGGCGCAGCTTTGAATCCTCCACGGCACGAGAGGCCCCGTTGGGTTCCCCGTCCTGCACCAGCCGGGTGACCAGGGCCGGCAACTGGGCCACAGGCACGTGAAACTGCCGATGATCATATCGGCGGAAGCGATCTTGCGGTGGGCGCACAAACCAGAAGACACGCGCCCAGTCCGGATCCTGATCCTCCGCGGCATATCCCTCCGGGTCCGGTTGCACAGCCAACAGACGGACGGCACCCGAACCCCGGGGAGGCACTGCGGCCCGCTTGACCGCCCGGGTCAAATCCGAGGTCTGCCATACATCCCGGTCCCACGGGGGTTGCAGTTCCACAATCAGGCACCGCGCAAACGGTGTTGCGGTGCCAATCGGGTCTTCCCCATTGGTCTGGGAGTAGAGGCTGCAGAGTTCTCCCGGTGAGCAATCAGAAGTGCAGGTATCCATATCCGGTTTCCTTGGTAAGTCAGGCGGCATGTTTCAAATCTTCCCATGTTTACAACTGAAACTGATGCAATGTCAGTGGTCATCCCCCTCCTCGTTCAAGTGAAGCCCGACATGACTGGCATGCCCCTGCCATTGCGCCCTCTTCTATCTCTGACCCTATCACAGGAACCAATGCCAAACCAGCGCCCGTCCTGGATACAGCAGTCGCTTGCCTGAGGCTACAGCCGGCAATCGCGCCGGAAGAGGATCAGCGGCAATGTAATCCGTGATGTCCAGCAACATGCTGTCCCGTGCGCGCCATATCCGGGACTGACCCCGCGGCGATGGCAATCAATAGCTGAAGGTCTCCGGCTGTTGCCCCTGAATCCATTCCAGGTTGGGATTCTCCTCCTGGAAGCAGGCGTATGCGTCTTCCAGATTAACATCCATACTATCTCCTTCAGGATTGTCGTCCCTGCGGAATCCAAACCTGCATGGCACCGGGACCACGATTGGCCCAGGCATAATAGGGAACTGCCGACAGCGTTGCCTCCTGGCCGGCACCGGACGCGGGCCAGGGCCGGTACAGGAATTCATTCCATACACTGGCATCCGTCTGCCAGCCCTGAGCCGCCACGGTATACACTCCCCCCAGCAGCTCTGCGTCAAACCGCTCGGTCAAGGGGACCTGCGGATTGATGCTCAGATCGGCCAGTTGCGCGGCGCCATCGTTGTCGGCTTCCTCCAGGCAATACACCAGAGGGCCCCGCTCAATGGTCAACGCGCCGCGGGTGGCATCCACCCGCGGATTGGCTACGGTCAGGCGCGGCTCCAGCGCCAGGGAGACCGTGATCCGATCTCCGGCCTGCCAGGCACGGTGCACCGCATGGTAGCCTGTGGCTGCATCGCGGGTGCCCACCTCCGATCCGGCCATCGCCACGCGGATGTGCCCGCGGGCCCACGACGGTACGCGCACGGCCAGGGACACCGGTCGGCAGGGCGCTTCCTGCAAGACGATATCCACGGCACCCTCATGCGGATACTGGGTTTCCATCCGCAAGACACAGGAGCCGAATTCGCCCTCCATGCGGAACTCGCCATCCAGGAACTGGTGAATTTGGATGGCCTGCGCATTAAAGGTCACGCCATGGTGGGCAATCAGCTCGATTAGCCGCATGAGATTCGGGGGACAGCAGGCACAGCCGTACCAGGAGGGCCGTTCCCGACCGCCTGGACTGGATAGCGGATTCTCATAGAAATACCGCCTGCCGTCCAGGGATACACCGGCCAGGATGCAGTTGTAGAGCGACCTCTCCATCATTTCCGCATAGCGGGCCTCGCCGGTGGCCAGCAACAGACGCCAATTCCACATGACGTTGGCAATGGCGGCACAGGTTTCGCAATATGTCGTATCGTTGGGCAACTCGTACGCCTGGCCGAAGGCTTCCCCGAAATGCCGCGCGCCCACCCCGCCGGTGATGTGAAGTTTGCGGGTGGCCAGGTCCTGCCAGAGACGTTCCAAAGCCTGCCACAGCATCAGGTCACCGGTTTCCAGGTATACATCGGTCATACCGGAGGCGAGATACAGTTGGCGCACCGCATGACCTTCCAGCTCCGCCGCCTCGCGGACTGGCACCCGATCCTGATAATACGCGTCCGCAAACTGTTTGGGGCCGATCAGGGTGCCCCGGCCCCGCTGGTCCAGAAAGAAGTCAGCCAGCTTCCGATAACGGACCTCGCCGGTCTCGCGCGCGAGCTCAACCAGCGCCAATTCGATTTCCGGATGCCCCGGCGGCCCGGTGCGGCCTTGGGGCCCGAACTCGCGGTCGATCAGATCGGCGAACCTGACGGCAATGTTCAGCAGGCTGGCGTCACCGGTGCCGCGCCTGAAGGCTACGGCGGCTTCAAAGAGATGTCCGGCACAGTAGAGTTCATGGCCGTGCGCCAGCTCCTGCCAGATACGGTCGGGCTGCAACACCTGATAGTAGGAATTCAGGTATCCATTGGCCTGTTGGGTCTGGGCCAGCAGCCGGATGGCCCAAGCGGCCTTCGCGCGCAATGCGGCCTGCGGGCTGCGAGCCAGGGCATAGCCGACCGCTTCGAGCCATTTGTAGATGTCCGAGTCCATGAACAAAGGCTCCCGATACGCCCCTTCACCTTTGCCCTGGGCCAATTTGAGATTGTTGAAATTGCCCGAGGACTCCAGTTTGTCAAATGCGTGCAGCAAACTGGAGTCCAGATTTACCCGTTGCCTTTCAGCCCAGAATCCGCCTTTGACCCGTGCAGCGGCCACGTCCAGTGTGCTCAAGCGCGCATGCAGGCTGCCCGCAGTATCAACATGCATAAGCTGTCCTAGCTGTCCTCTCCTGGAGTCTCACAGGCCGGTGCGGCACAAGCGCAAGTGTGCCCTGGGGCCTAAATGTTTCCTGAATTGTTGCCAGCATAATGGTATAACGGTCTGGACCCGTCTGCGGGTGCAGATCACATGTCTGCGAATCTGACACGGTGCGCCAGAAGGCCCCAGGTCCGCCGCCGGTGCTGGGACTGGGGGCCGGGGACTGTCCCGGTCACCCTGCACATCGCCCCTGGACAGGGCATCTGGGCCTTGCGCACCGCTTTTGCGCGCTATGCCCCCCTGCAGAGTCCACGGGTCTGCCCGCTACGCTGTCCCGTGCCCGTGGGTCCCTGCAGGTCCGCCCTGTGCCTCAGGCATCGGCCGACAGCGTGATCTTGCACACGGCTTCGTCGCCCAGGCGGTAGGTCCCGTTCAACGCCTGAAAGCCGTCGTCCACCCGTTCCAACGGCAGCACGTGGCTGACCATGTCGCCAAAGGGAATGTCTCCCCGCTCCAGGATGGGCAGGGCCTGTTCAAAGTGCGCGGTGGTGGAGGCCCAGATGGCTTCCAGGGTGAGGTTCCTGACCATCAGCAGCTGGTTGATGTTGAAGTCGATGGACCCCATGTCCACAAAGTGGCCCACCTCCACAAAAGTGCCGCTCTTGCGGCAGTAGCCCAGGCCCTCGGGCGTGGCGGCCAGGAAACCGGAGCATTCAAAGACGACATCCGCCCCCCGGCCCTGCGGCGTTTCCGCCATCACCAGTGCGGTACGTTCCTCTGCAGAAGGGACTGCCTCGATATCAATACAGACATCTGCTCCGAATGTGCGCCCCAGGGCCAGCCGGCCGGCAGGACCGCCCACCAGAATGATCTTGCCGGCGCCCGACAGACGGGCTGCAATCAAGGTGACCAGGCCGATGGCGCCGGAGCCCTGCACCACCACGGTATCGCCAATGTGCATGCGGGCCCGTTCCGCGGCGTGCACGCCAATCGTGAACGGTTCCGTGAGGACCCCGACTTTCGCCGACATGTCGGTCCGCCACCAGCAGGTGCCTGGCAGATCCAGGTAAATGTATTCGGCGAATCCGCCATACAGGCCTGGCGGGTCCTGAAAGCCGTAGCCGTAGCCGGTCGGTAGGCCGGGTTGCAGTACGACGCGGTCTCCTTCCTTGACGGGGCGGCCCAGCGAGTCGCGGGTCACGCCCTGGCCCAGTGCCGCCACGATTCCCACGTTCTCGTGCCCCAGAATGACCTGCCGGTTAAAGCCGTGCTGCCAGAAATGCAGATCCGTGCCGCAGATGCCGGCCAGCTCCTGCTTCAGCAACACGGTCCCCGGCGCGGGATCGGGAATCGCAAATTCCTGCACCGTGAACTCCTGACCTTCCACTACTACGGCGCGCGCTGTCTGTGCCATGGTGCCCTCCCGGGATGACTGGCGGTGAATAACAAGGGCCGGGTCCAACGGCTCTGCATCTGGCTACAGGGGTGTCAGGGAGCCGGCTCCACATACTGGCCGACGCGGGCGGCCAGCGAATACACCGGGTACGGATCCGTCTGGCCGGCCGCCTGATACCAATAGGCCACGGCATCATACAGGCAGACATTGTCGTCACTGTCTCCCCAGCGGTTGGCCTTGTACTTTTCAATGCAGCCCTCAAAGGAAGACTGAAACGGAATGTCGTCGCAGATATGGAAGCGGTTGACCGAGGTGTGGCCGTTGCCGTCCAGAGGGGTGCAGGACTGGCAGGCGAAAGGACTTTCGAACAGGGCAAAGGGAGGTTCCGCGGCCCAGGCGTACCCGATGTAGTCCTCGGACCCGGTCCCGAAGGAAGAGGGGAATTTCTCTCCGTCCACGAAGAACTTCTCGTCGCCTTCGCCCCACCACCAGTCAATGGTCTTGTCCCCGCCTTGACCGTACCACCAGGTGGCAGGCTTCTGTGCGGGGACAGTCCAGCGATTCCAGACATGCAGATGCACGCCGCAGAAGCGGCCCTGGCCCTGCACGTTGAGCAGGGGCCAGTCAATGTCCCGGCCGCGGCCCCGGGATTTCTCCAGAAAGGCATCCGGATGCCACTTGGCGTGAAACCGCAGCAGCTCACGGGCATCCTGCTGCAGCGGCTTGTGCACCACCTCAAAGCGCAGTCGGCGGGTCTGCAGACCATCGTTCCGCAACAGCACGCGGGCACCGGCGGCGAAAGGCATGAACCATTGACTGTACAGCCCCCCCGGGGTCATGCCTACGGGCAGCGCGCGGAAATACGGGATGCCGGGGGCACCGCCAAAAAAGTTTCCCAAAGGAGACCACACGCTGGGGGCTGTTTCGCCATCCCAGTGGATGGACAACGCGATTTCGCGCAGGCCCGCCGCCGCATCCGCGCGCAGGTCCGCATCCGGCACGACCCGCAGGGCGGTGATGGCCCGATTGCCGGCCACATCGGCCACGCACAGCGCCCCTCCGGGCGCAAGGCTGACGTCCGTGGTCAGGGTCTCGGCAGCGGCGTCCTGGGCCCCCTGCCAGCCCCGGCCGGCCAGTGCCCGGTCCTGCTCGGCCAGCAATATCTCGTCTGCCGGCGAAGGCACGCCCATGAATTCCGGCACCGTGGTGCCCGCAGGGAAAGTGCTGAAGGTGAAGTGGTAGAACCGGCCCCAGCCGGGAGCCATCAGGATGCGGCAGGACCGATTGTAGGGGATGGGAATGTAGCGGTTGTATCCCCGCGAAAGCACCGGCGCCAGCTCCGGCAGGTTGTAGTCCTGCAGCCCCACGCCGCCGAAGAGATCCCGGAACGGCAGGTCAACGACCGGTGTCGGGTTACCGTCAATGTAGATTTCCACGTGTCCTTGCTGCGGCCAGGCGGACCAGATCCGCCAGATGCAGCCCGGGCCCTCGGCTTCAAAGACCACGATGCGGTCGCCCTCGGCCCGAATGTAACCCCCGCCGTCCTGGTTGGCGTTCCAGTCCACATACCGATCCCGGGACGCGTCGTAGCGGGACCGGCGATCGTAGCTGGACCAGGTACCACAGGTTTCTCCGGGCCGGGGCGGCTGCGCCAGCCGTTCCAGATCGGCAAGGCGCGCAACCAGATCGGCGTAGCTGAGAACAGACATAGACATGCGGGTCAGAAGGGGCCGCGCGGCATCAGACCGGGAGTCTACATGAACTGGCGCAGGAAGCGCCCCGACTGATCCACAGACTGCTTGCGCTTTGCCAGACTGCCTTCGTAAGCGCGATCCTCCACTTCAATGCAGACCGGTCCGTCATAGCCGGCATCTGTGAGCACGGAATAGAAGAGGCCCCAGTCCACTTGTCCCAGGCCGGGCAGCTTGGGGGTGTGATATTCCAGTGGTGTCGCCAGAATGCCGACTTCATCCAGCCTGTGTTGGTCCACGCGCACATCCTTGGCATGCACATGCACGAACCGGTCCGCGAAATTGCGGATGGCTGCCGCGTAATCCATCTGCTGCCAGATCAGATGGGAGGGATCGAAATTCAGGCCGAAGTGGGGGCTGGGAATAATCTCGAACATACGCCGCCACACCGCCGGGGAAAACGCCAGATTCTGGCCGCCGGGCCACTCGTCCTCAGTAAAAAGCATGGGACAGTTCTCGATGCCCACCTTGACATCATGCGCCTCGGCCAGGCGGATGATGTCCGGCCACACCTGGGCAAACTCCTGCAGATTGGCTTCCAGGGAACGGGTCTGGTCCCGGCCGATGAAGGTGTTGGCCACGTTCACGCCCAGCAGGGCAGAGGCCTGGATCAGCGCCCGGATATGGTCCAGATAGGTGGCGCGGGCAGCCGGGTCCGCAGTCAGCGGATTGGGATAGTAGCCCAGGCCGGAGATCTGGACCCCGTACCGGGCCACCAGTGCCTTGACCTCCTGCGCGGCCGCCGCGTCAAACCCGGCCACATCGATGTGGGTCACGCCGGCATAGCGCCGTTCGGCCTTGCCTTTCGGCCAACACATGATCTCGACACAGTCAAAGCCCGTCTCGGCGGCGAAGGCCAGGACCTCCTCCAAGGACAGTTCGGGCAGAATCGCGCTGACAAATCCCAATTGCATACGATTTCCTCTTCCGTTCATGGCGGACAAGCCCCCGCGCCTGCGTGGCGACAGGTCTCCGGCAGCTCTCCAGATTATACGGGTTGCCCCATAGGGCTCTGGCCGTCAGGCAATGTACATCATGGGTTCGCCCAGCACCTCCAGACGCGGTTCCACGCCCAGCCCCGGCGCGTCCACGGCGGCCATGCGCCCGTGCACTCTCTGCGGCGCGCCCGTGGCAATGCTTTGCGTGACATAGCTGTTGAAGTCCGTAGCCGTAAAGAGAAACTCCGGCGGCGTGCTGTGCGCCAGCGCGGCGATCGCCGCCGTCACGATGTCGCCGCCCCAGCTGTCTTCGATCGTCATGGCCACGCCCAGGTTCAGGCACAGGTCCCGCATCTGGCGCGTGCGGGTGATGCCCCCGAATTTGCTGATCTTGAGATTCACCACGTCCAGGGCCCCGTCGGATGTAGCCCGCACCAGCATGGCGACACTGTCCATAACCTCGTCCAGAATGAAGGGATGTTCGATCTGGCGCCGCACATCCAGGCACTCCTCGTAGCTGGCACACGGCTGCTCCAGGTAGACATCCACGTCCTTGACGCCGCGGGCCACACGGATGGCCTCGTGCCGCAACCACCCGGTGTTGGCATCTGCGATCAGAATGTCGGACGGGTCCAGTACCTGACGCACACTGCGAATGCGCGCCATGTCGGCTTCCACCCCGGCCCCCACTTTGAGCTGGAACCGGGTGTACCCCTCGGCCTTGTAGGCGGCCACCCTGGCCGCCATCTGCGCCGAGTCTTCCTGGGAAATGGCGCGATAGAGCACGAAGTCGTCCGCCTGGAAACCGCCCAGAAGGCGGCACACCGGCTGGTCCGTGACCTTGCCCAACAGATCCCAGCAGGCCATGTCCACGCCGGACTTGACATACGGATGGCCCTTCAGAACCCGGTCCATATGGCCGGTGAGCCGGTCCAGTTCCCGCGGGTCCCGGCCCAGCATACTGGGCCCGAGTTGCTGCAATCCGGCCCGTACGCCCGCCGCGTAGGCCGGCAGGTAATAGGGCCCCAGCGGACAGACTTCTCCCCAGCCGGTGATACCCGCATCGGTATGTATGGCCACCACGGTGCTGTCGAACACCGCCACCGACTTGCCACCGGACCAGTTGTAGCTGCCCTCATGCAGGGGCAGATCCACGCCATAGACGGCAATCCCCGTGATCTTCATGACCCTGTACGCGGCTGCACAGCCCTTTCTCCCATGCCGGTGCATCGCAAGCCCGGAGGACTGCCGGAGCCAGCGTGATGCTTTTAAGCAGATTCCCCATTATAATCAGGATTGGCGCAGTCCTTGCTGCAACGAGACGGAAACAGCCTTTGTGGATCCCGCCATGCCGTCGCGCTTTTTTCTCTTGCGCATTGAACTCATGCGCTCGCAGCCCAAGATCTGGCGGCGCGTCTTTGTCCCGGCCAACATCTCCCTGGCCACCCTGCACCGTGTGTTGCAGACCGCCATGGGTTGGTACGGCACCGCCCGCTGGCATTTCACCTTTCGCCAGCAGACCATTTACGATGAGGCCCGGGCTGAACAGCCTCCCCCCGCGGACATTCCGCTCTGCAGCCAGATACACCGGCGCGGCATGACCTTCCAGTATGTCTGCAGTTTCGGTGATACCTGGAAACACCGCATCATCCTGTCCAATTCCAACTTCAATGCCAGCAACTATGATGTGGCCATCGCCTGCGTCGCCGGCGAACAGGCCTGTCCGCCCATCAACGTGGGCGGGATTGAGGGCTACTATACCTTCCTGCAGGCCATCGCGGACCCGGAGCATCCGGACTACTACGACATGATGGACTGGGTCGGGGAAGACTTCGACCGGGATGTTTTCCACCCCGAACAGGTCAACGCGGACCTGGCCCGCATGTGGCCGCCCGCCGCCCTGGCCTAGCAGCTGTCGGCCTGGCAGCGCGGGCAGAAATGGGTGCTGCGCTGGGCCACGATCACCTTTGCGATGGGGGTGCCGCAACGGGTGCAGGGCTCGCCGGTGCGCCGGAACACCTGATGCGCCAGCTGAAATCGGCCCGGCACACCGCTGGGGGGCCGGTACGTGCCGATGAAACTGCCCCGGAGGGCAATGCCGGTCCGCAGCACTTTGCGCACAGCCCGGCACAGTCTCTGGCAGTCCTGGGCCGTGGCCGTCCGGGCAGGCTTCTGCGGATGCAGACGGGCGTGAAACAGGGCCTCGTCAGCGTAGATGTTGCCCACCCCGGCGGCCACCTTCTGGTCCAGCAGCACGGCTTTCAGCGCGGCCGCGCGGTGGCCGAGCTGCCGCTGCAGATACTGGCCGGTAAATTGTCGGGAAAGCGGTTCCGGCCCCAGCCCGGCCAGTACGGGCCGGGGGTCCTGGACCAGCCACATGCGGCCGAATTTCCGCTGATCCAGAAAGTGTAGGGCCTCCCCGCCCTGCAACCGCATGTTGACCCGCACATGCGGATGGGGCTCTGCCCTCTGTGCTGCCAGGCGAAAGGTGCCGGTCATCCGCAGATGCACCACCAGGCACCAGGGATTGTCCAGATACAGGAGCATGTACTTGGCGCGGCGGGTAAAACGGCGGAAGGTCTGGCCAGGCAGCAAGTCACAGAAGCGGTCCAGGTCCGGTGTCACCACGGTCTTGGGCCAGGAGACCTCCACGCCGGCCAGCGTACGATCCTGCAGGCGGGGCTGCAGATCCAGAATGTGCGTTTCCACCTCAGGCAGTTCCGGCATGAGCGCGTGCAGTTCCGGTGGTGGCTGTTACAGTACCCCAACAGTACCGGAACATGCTTGACGGGAGAAATTCCGGGCCGCTCCCGGATGCCATCGTCGCCAGCGCGCAGTCCTGGGCCTCATCGCGGGGCATTCCGCGGGTGGCAGTGCCGGAGGCCTGTGACACAGCGCGCAGGCGGCCCACCTTTGACCGCAAGCCGCCTGCGATTCTATACTGTGAAGTTGAGGGCCTCCGGCCGGGGTGGCGAAATTGGCAGACGCGCACGACTCAAACTCGTGTGGGGTGACACCCGTGTGGGTTCGAGTCCCACCCCCGGCATCCAGCGCCTTCCGGGCCCCTGTGCTGTCCCTCTGATCAACGGGTCCGGCCAATTGCATCGGTCCAGTCCGGCCTTGCGAAGCGTTTGAGTTCTCCGGCCGCATCGGCCAAAATGCGCTGGCGGGCCAACGCAATCCGGTCCGGAGCCTGGGCGGCGATGTTGACGGAGCAGTCCGGATCGGATTCCAGGTCAAAGACTCGCGGCTCCGCGAATTCCAGGGTGCTGAAGAACCAGGTGCGAGCATCCTTGTACCAGACCGAGTCGCCGTAGCGACAGGTCAGATAGTCCCGGGTGGCGAACCGGTCCTCGCCGCGGACCAGCGCCAGAAGGTCCTGCCCATCCAGGGGGCCTTGCGGCGTGGCTCCGCTGGCCGCCATCAGGGTCGCCGGTACATCCACCGTATACACCAGTTCGGATCGCCGCTGCCCGCGGCCCACCCCCTGCGGGTGGCGCACCATAAGGGGAATGTCCATTGTGCCCGGGTACATGTAGCTGGCCGGCTTGCCCACGACGCGTTCCACATTGTCCGCGAAATTGGTACCGTGGTCGGACATGAAGACCACCAGGGTGTGATCCCGCAAGCCTGTCTCGTCCAGAGTGTGCAACAGCTTCCCGAACCAGGTGTCCACCAAGGTCACCAGCCCCGCATAGTTGGCTTTGAGACTTTCCAGGCCGGCGACCAGCTCCGGATTGTCCTCCAGCAGGGGGCCGTAGGGCAGGGTAATCCAGATTGGTTCCCGCCGGGCGCGGTCCCCGTAGAGGTCGAAGTAGTGCAGCGGTGCTTCCCAGGTCTCGTGCGGTGCAAAACTGTCCACATAGAGATAGAACGGTTCGTGCTGGCGGTTCTCCTGCAGAAAGCGCATGGCGCTGCGAAAGGTGCGGGCCGTGTGCCACTCTTCCTCCGCCTGTCCGGGCCGGACGTTGACCAGATGCGCCTTGATGCGGTCCGCGGAGCCTCTGTAGCGCGACAGCAGCGCCGGGTCCGCCATTGCCGTGGCGCCATAGCGGTCTTCCGCCTGCCCCCGAATGAATTCCCACTGCCGGAAGCCCCGGGTGAAATTCATGCCGGGCACCATGTAATGGGGCACATCCGAATAGAAGCCGGTGTGATACCCGGCCTGGGCCAGGGCTTCGGCCACCGTAGCCTCATGCGCATCCATGGGCTGCCATCCCGGCAGATAGACATTGTCCCACGGGACCGGACGGTATTCCCGGAAGGGATAGGCCCGGCGCCCGGTATGCAGGGTGCGCCGCGTGGGAATGGTCGGCAGGACCTCGGGGTGGGCCTGCTCAAAGAGCAGACTCTCAGCCGCAAAGCGCGCCAGATGGGGCGTATGAATCCAGTCGTTGCCATAGGGAGCCAGATAGCGGGTCCGCAGCGTATCGGCGACCACCAGCACGATATTCAGAGGCCGGGTTGTGACATCCATGGGTTGCATTCCTCTCGTGTCCCGGAAAATTCTCGATTTACGCGCGTCCCCGCAACGCCAGGATCGGGGCTTTGCTGGATCCGATCACGATCAGGGCCGCCACCAGAATGAAGGCGTTGACCCCCAGGGACCACCATTCGCGCGCCAGGACGTTGACCCCGGCGGCTCCCAGCATGACGGCCGCGGCCAGCAGACCGCCCAGCAGGCGCGTTCGGACGTGGAGCACCAGCAGACCGGCCCCCAGCTCAATCACACCGGTTACGGTCATGAACCACAGCGGCAGGCGGTACAGATCCACCCACTGGCTCGCCATGTCCTCTGCACCCGGCAAAGCCCCGGGCAGAAGTTTGGGCAATGCCCCCATAATCAGCATGGAAAGGCACACAATCACTACAGAGGAATAAAGCCGGATCCGGATCCACAGCTTCCGGGGTTCAGTGGTTGCAGACATGCTTGGTCTCTCCATCATTGCGTGTACGGTATCAGGCTATTCTAACCGGCGGCGCGGATAATCCGGCCCCCGGGATCCTGTTCCGGCGGGCATACTGGAGTGAAGCCTCTGGAGGATAGAGTACAATTTTCCTCAACCGCAGAGGCAAGGTTCTGCGTGTGCGGTTTTGTGGCCGGGCAACCTTTTCAACACTGCATCATGGACAAGATCATCGCTCACTTGAAAGCGGGTTTCCCCAACCTGACCCGTGAGGATCTGGAACTGCTGGCCCGTCACATGACGGACAAGGAGATCCCGCAGTATCAGACCCTGTATCGCAAGGGGGACAGCAGCGCGGCCTTCTATGTCATCCAGTCCGGACGGATTTCCCTGTCCGACGAGGATGCCCGCTCCCTCTTTACCATGACTGTCGGCAACATCCTGGGCGAGGAAGATTTCTTCCGCGGCGATCCCTATGCCCTGACCTCCCGGGCCGAGAGCGAAACAGTCTGCTGGGAGATGACCTCCGCGGCCTTCCAGGAGGTTCTGCAGGCGCATCCGGACATCGGCCTGCGCATTGCAAAGGAGCCGATAGTCCAGATGGTGCCCTACCTCCAGCAGAAACTGGCCCAGGTGGCGGCGCTGGAAAACGTCTCCACCGACGTGCTGGCCGACATGGCACGCCTTTTCAAAGCGCAGACCTTGCTGGCGGGAGACCGTCTCTACCATCAGGGCGATGCCGCCCAAGGGTTGTTCCTGGTGGACCGCGGCCGATTGGTACGTCTGCACGGCACCGACATGCCCCGGGGAGAGATTCTCCCGGGCACGTTGCTGGGCGTGGATCAGTTGTCGACCGACAGCACCTACGACCACAGCGTCATGGCACAGGACCAGGTCCTGTACTGGTCCCTGTCCCGCCGCGACTTTCAGCGCCTGAATACGGCCCACCCCATTCTGCTACGGGCCTTGACCCGCGCCCAGGACCACAACCTGTCTCCCCTGTTGCCCGCCGATCCGCAGATCGTGGAGCTGTTGGGTCAGATCCCGGCTCTGTCTTCTCTGGGCCGCGAGGTCTGGGAAGGCATGGCGGCCCGATCCCGGGGCCACACGGTCCTGGAAGGCGAAACGGTCTACCGCATGGGAGACCCCAGCAACGGGTTTTTCCTGGTCCTGTCCGGTGAGATCGAACTGACCATGGCTTCGGCGACCGGCGTGAACCAGGAACTGGATCGGGTGACCGCCGGAGGCATCTTTGGCCTGGAAAGCCTGCTCCAAGGCATCCCGCGGACCAAACAGGCCGCGGCCACCCAGGACACCAGCCTGCGCATCATCGCCCGGGACGAACTGCAGAAACTGGGCCAGAGCCTGCCTGCCGTCACGCAGTGGTTGGCCGGAGCGGCGCCGGGCGCCGCCTTGGGCGATCTGTCCATGTTCAACATCTTCACGGGCCTGACCGGCGCGGAACTGGCCCGGTTCCCGCAAGAACTGGATATCGCTACCTTCTATCCCCAAGAACACATCTACCAGGCCGGTGACATACCGGACCGTTTGTATCTGTTGCAGCAAGGCACGGTCATGCTGGCCCCCAACGACCAGACCATGCCGCGTTATGTACAGCCCGGAGCCGTGTTGGACCTGTTTGCCCTGATGTCCCAGACTCCCTGTCAGGATACCGTGTCCGCCTCCACCGATGTACGCGTGATTACCCTGCCCTATGCGGCTGTCATGCGCCTGACGGCCGAGATACCGCGTTTCGGCAGCAACCTGTGGCAAGTCGCCAGGGCCGCTCCCGCAGAATCGGCCGCCCCGGCGCCGCCGGTATTTCCGGAACCCGTGCCCCCGGCCCCCGCGGGGACCGCGCCGGAATACCCTTATCCGGAGCCCGCGGCACCCGGCCCGGCCGAGCCGCCGCCGGCCGCCCGGCCCCGGATTCAGGCCGAGCCGTCTGTGACCCTGGACCCGTTCGCAGACCCTGCACACAACAGCCGCAAGGTGCCCCCCACGCTCTCCATGGGCGGCACCATCCGGGTGGCCCTGATCCTGCTGGGCATCATCTGGCTGGTGATTTCCCTCGTCTACTTCGCCGATACGCCTGCGCAGTGGCTTGATACTATCCTGCCGTAGGACGGGCGGCCCGATCGGCCGGCCCTCAGACGATTTCCCGCACCAGTTTGACTTCCAGGTTCGTGACCATTTCCTTGAACTCGGTCAAGGTGTCCTGCCAGCGTTCCGAACTCAGCAGATCTCGCAAGGTTTCCAGGCTTTCCACCACGATGCCGCCCAGAAATTGGGGCCGGTCGCCCCACAGGGTCCACCACACCTCGCCGACATAGAGCCGTTCCAGATCGTTGAAGAACGGGGCGATGTGCTGGCTGAAATACCGCTGGCTGGCCCCCTCGCGGCCATCCCGCTCGTCAAAAGTGATAATCAGGCGATAGGGACTCATCTCCATACCTTCCCTTTGGGGTCTCCCGCAACGGACTCGTCTGCAAGGCCCGAGTCCGGAAATTTTCCACCCGCAGCGTACGCAGCAGGATCAAGGCCACCCACAATCCGGTGGCTTCCAGCAGAAATACGGAAGCGTACCCCACCCACGCGTTCCGGGCCCAGGCACTGAGCGCCTCCCCCAGGGCGACCGGCAACACAATCAGGGCTTGCCCCATGAAATTGGCGGCGCTCCACGTGCCAATGTAGGTCGCCCGCGCCTGGGGTACGGTCATGCGCAACATCAACACCAGGTTACTTTGGGTCATGAACCCGGACCCGATGCCGAGCAGCACCACGGACCCGACAAAAGCCGGCACATGCTGCAGGAAACCTGCCCCGCAGATTAGCACAAAAGCCGCGGTAGCGATCCATGTGCCCAGCACGGCCACCCGCCGCTCGCCCCAGCGCCGCACCAGCAGGATGGAGATCAGCATCGTGACCAGGAATCCGGCCCCCCAGTAGGAAACCAGCCGGGATGTGGCCGCCACGCTCATGTCCATCACTTCGGCTCCGTAGGGCTCCAGCAGAATGTCCTGCGCGTGAATGCTGATCAGAATAATCAAAAGGTAGAGGAAAAAGCGCAACGCCACCGGGTTCTGGGTCAGCACCTGGAACGCGTTCACACCGACCCGGGAGCGCGGGGCCGCGCGCGGCGCGGTCCCCGGACTTTCCAGGCGCCAGACCCCGACCAGGATGGCGGTCAGCGCCACCAGCGAGATCAGCCCGAAGGAGATCATCACCTGGTGCGGGGAATAGATCTCAAGCCGCTGGGCCAGAAAAAGGCCCGTGGCGATGCTGGCCCCGATCATGCTGGTGTACATGATGCCGATGGTGCGGTTGCGCTGCTCGCGGTCTCCCTGATCCGAGAGCAGCGCCAAATAACTGACCGAAGCCACATTGATGCCCACGCCCCACAGCATGAACGCCCCCCCTGTGGCGACCAGCCCCCATACAGGCTGGTCGGGTATGAGAAATGCCGTTGGCGCGGTCAGGGCACAGCCGCCCGCGGCCAGAGTGCCCCCCAGCAGGATCCAGCCGGTACGGCGCCCGCCGATCTGCACGTGGCGGTCCACCACGCTGCCCAGCCAGATCTGCAGGGGCGCCAGCCAGTAGGGCAAGGTCACCAGAAAGGCCACCAGCGTGCTGGCCAGTTGCATTTCGGCAATCATGATCCGGTTCAGGGCGCTGGTCACCGGCACCGCCGTCATCGCAGTGCCGACATGCAACAGCACAAAGCGGCCCAGTACCAACCAGCGGGCCGGCGGACGGGGGGGCGCAGCCATGATCAGTCCAGTTTCTCGACCAGTTCGGACAGATTCTGCAGCAGCAGATTCTCGACCTGCAAACCGGCAGGAGAGCGGGTTTCCCGCATCACCGCGGCTGTGTTCATGTTTTCCAGGCGCCCCGGCCGCAGATTGACTTCCGAACAGCCCACCAGCAGGATGTGGTTGGCCGGACACGCAAACTGCTGCCGTGCCTGGCGCACAGCATCCCGCTGGGGCGGCAGGCGGCGCAAATCTTCCCGGGTGACTACCGCGTCAAAGACATCGGCGGGCAGTCCGGCGATGCGGAGCTGGGCCTGCAACACGTTCCGGGACCGCACTGTGATCAGGCCCAGCTGGTAGCCTTGGCGCTGGAGCCACTGCAACACTGCAACCGTATCCTCCCGCAATTCCAGATCGACCGGGGCGGCCAGACCCAGCCAGGGATACAGCAGCCGCTGCAACCGCCGGTCGTCCATTCGCAGGCGGAGCAGCAGGTTGTAGAGCCGGGCGGCAAAGCCTTCCAGGTTGCCCAACAGCTGCCAGAGGGCGCGCCGCCGATTTTCCTGAGACCAGCGCTGTCCGCGCAGGAACCAGTTGAGCAGGCTCAGCCATCTCTGCAGGAACCGTTCATTGAAACAGGTCAAGGTCCCGTCCAGAATAAAGACTACGGCTTCCACTCGGGCCTCGTGCAGCCGTCGCCAGGCAATATGGGGATCGGCGGGTTCCTCGGTGATGCGCGGCACCCCCGGCTTGTCCCACAGTTTGTTCCACACGTAGCGGACCACCACCACGATGCTGGCAAAGGTGGGGGCCGCCAGCAGGACACCGATAACGCCGAACTCCAGCGCCGCCAGGATGATGACCGCGAACGTCACGGCCGGATGCAAATGCACCCGCCGCCCGATGAAGCGCGGAATGAAGTATACACTTTCCACCTGGCCAATCACCACGTACAACAAAGCCACCAGGCCGGCAAACCAGAGGTGGCTGATGGGCAACCAGGAGGAACCGGAAATCAGCGCCACACTCACCCCGATGATGCCGCTGATGATGGGACCCACAATGGGCAGAAATTCCATCGTGCCCGCAATGATGGCCAAGGCGCGGGCGTTGGGCAGCCCCACGATCAGCATTACGACAAACACCGTACTGCCGACCACCAGCCCCAGCAGCACCTGGCCGCGCAGGAAGGCGCTCCAGATCCGGTTCAGTTCCTCTATCAACTCCTGCATTTCCGCCAGGTAGGGATCCGGGATGATATTGGCCAGCACGGCCTTCAGGCGGTTCCAGTCCTTCAGGGCCCAGAAACTCAGGACCAGTACATAGATGAAGCTCAGCAGACCCGAAGTCAAGCCGCCGACATAGGACGTCAGGCTGGTCAGGCCGTTGATCACTACCGTCCGCAGCTCTTCATTGAACTGACTGAACAAATCCACCTCGGCCAGCTCCACCCGCCCAATCACCGGCAGCGTGAAATCCTGCAGAAACGGCAGGGAGGATTGATCCAGGCTCTGCACCAGCTCCTCCAGATCCTGCTGAATGTTGAACAGGAAGTCCTGCAAACCCGGCCCCAGCACCAGCCACAGCAGGGCCAGCAGGCCAATCAGCAGCACATAGACGATCACCACGGCCAAGCCGCGCGGCAGATCCCGGTTTTCCAGCCGGTTGATGGGCATGTTGAGAATGAAGACCACCAGCCCGGCCACCACCGTGGGGGCGATCATCTCGCGGAAGACCACGAAAGAACCCAGGGCCAGCAGGCCCAGGATAGCGCCTACGGTAATCTTGGCCGCGGTCGGCCAATAGGAGCCCAGGGCCATGTCATTCAATGCGGAAAGTGTTGGAACGTAGGCAACGGCCAGTAACGCAGCCAGGCGCGGCCAACGATGTCCTTCCGGTCCACCGGGCCGAATTGGCGACTGTCGCGGCTGTTGGGCCGGTTGTCCCCCAGCACAAAGTACTCGGTCGGGCCCAGGGTAAACGGGGCCGTGCTGTCACGGGACCGCACTGTCTCGTAGGGTTCCGTCAACGGTTCCCCGTTGACCAGCACGATGCCATCTTCCACTGCCACCGTCTCGCCGGGTTCGCCCACCACGCGTTTGATCAGGTTGGCGCCGCCCTCCTCGATTTCCACCACCACCATCTGACCGCGCTGCGGCGGCCCAAAGCGGTAGGTCACTTTCTCCACCACCAGCCGCTGATGCGGCATCAGCTGCGGCTTCATGCTCTGTCCGAATACCACTGTCGTCTCGGCCACAAACCGGTGGATGACGAAAGCCAGAATCACCGCCGGCACGATGACCGCCACCATTTCCCCCAAAAGAGACCTGAGCAATTCGAGCGGCGGCACCTCCTCTATCGAGCGCTCGACGCGATCGGGGTGCGCGTCAGAACGCAGAGACGGGTCGGTAGAGGACTGATCCATGAATTTCCATTGGGATTCAGGCAATGAAGCCCCGCTGCCGCAGCAGATCCATGATACGCTGCGCGTTTTCACGCGGCGTATGATCCACCGTGTTCAGGACAATCTCCGGGTTGTGGGGCTCTTCATACGGGTCATCCACCCCCGTGAAGTGCTTGATCTCGCCCCGCCGGGCCTTCTTGTACATCCCCTTCGTATCGCGCTCTTCGCAGACGGTCAGCGGCGTATCCACAAATACCTCAATATAGTTGTCTGGCCCCACCAGATTGCGCACATCGTTCCGCGTGGACCGAAAGGGACTTACGGCCGAGGCTACCACCACGCCCCCGTGATGTACGATTTCAGCGCTGACAAAGCCGATGCGCCGCACATTGAGATCCCGATCTTTCTTGCTGAAACCCAATCCCCGGGAGAGATGGGTCCGCACCACATCCCCGTCCAGCATGGTGACGCGCCGTCCGTGTTCCATGAGCAGCGGAATCAGCATGTTGGCCGTTGTGGACTTGCCGGACCCGCTCAGCCCCGTAAACCAGACACAGCATCCCTGGCGGTGCAGGGCCGGATAGCTGTCTTTCAGGATTTCCGCCACTTCGGGGCGGGTATACCACGCGGGCAACAGGCGGCCATTGCCCAGATAATTTTCGCGCACCGCCGTACCGGAGATGGAGTAGATTCTGGGATTGCCCTGGACCTGGCTTTCTTCCTCGTACCGATCCTGGTCCACGAGATAGACCAAATTCTCAAACGGGATCACCTTGACCCCCAGTTCGGCGCTGTACTCTTCCGCCAAGGCCTGGGCATCATAGGGCCCGTAGAAAGGTTTGCCTTCCGAATCCGGACCGGGACCGGCGTGGTCGCGGCCCACAATCATGTGATTGGCCCCGAAGTTGCGCCGGATCAGCATGTGCCACAGTGCTTCCCGCGGGCCGGCCATGCGCATGGCGAGCGGCAACAGGGACAGATGCACGGCATCCTGCGGGTAATAGTGGTTGAGCAGGGCCAGGTAGGTGCGGACCCGAGTGTAGTGGTCCACATCGCCCGGCCGGGTCATGCCTACCACCGGATGCAGCAGAAAGGAGCCGTCCACCCGGGCCATGGCGCGCTTGGTCAGTTCCTCGTGGACGCGGTGCAAGGGATTGCGGGTCTGGAAGGCCACCACATTGGCCTGGCCACTCCGGGCCAGGGCCGCACGGGTTTCACGCGGGGTATGGCGATGCGCCACAAAGTCGAAGTGGGCCGGCAATTCCAGGACCTGCAGACGCCCGGATACGTACACGGGACCCCAGCGGTTCATTTCCGCGGTCAGCGGATGCCGCACGTTGGTGGAGCCGACTACGCATTGCGCTTCCCGGTTCAGATCCCAGTCCCAGATTTCCCGGACCGACAGCACGGCCAGAATGTTGTTCATGTTGTCCCGCAGGGTGATGTCCTGTCCCACACGCAGTTCCGGGGTCGGGGTCAGAGGCAGCGTAATGGGAATGGGGAAGAGGGTGCCATCTGCCAGCCGCATCTCGGCCAGCACCCGGTCATAATCCTTCTTGCTCATGAATGTGGTCAGGGGCGAAAACCCCCCGGTGGCCAGCAGTTCCAGGTCACAGACCGCTCGTTCGTGCAACTGGAAAGAAGGCAGCCGGTTGGCGTAGTCTTTCAAGTCCGCCTTTTCGCCGGCGGGCACAACCAGATCCACCAGGTCACCGCGGTACGGGGTGACCAAGGACAGGGGCAAAGTGGAAGCAGCGGCAGCAGTCATAAAACGTGGGAGGTGCCTTTGTCAAGCCGAGTAAAACAGAAGCGCCATTATAACGGCAGACCGGCCCGGATTTTTCAAAATGTCAGGGAGGAGGCGCGGCGCGCTGCGCCATGGTACACAGGTACTGGCCATACCGGTTCCCGGCCATCGCCCTCCCCAACTCCCACAGTTGCTCCGTCGAGATAAAGCCCTGCCGCCAGGCTATTTCCTCCGGGGCGGCAATCATGGTGCCCTGTCGGTCCTGCAGGGTCTGGACAAACTGACTGGCTTCCAGCATGGACTGATGGGTGCCGGCATCCAGCCAGAAGGCCCCGCGTCCCAGTTCCGTCGCCCGCAGCTGGCCCAAACGCAGATAGCTCCGGTTTACATCCGTGATTTCCAATTCGCCGCGGGCCGAGGGAGCCAGATCCCGGGCCAGATCGCAGACCTGCGCGTCATAGAAATACAGTCCCGTGGCCGCATAACGCGACCTGGGCCGGGCCGGCTTCTCTTCCAGACTCATCACCTGGCCGTCCGCAGCGAACTCCACCACGCCAAAGGCCTGCGGGTTGGCCACGGGATAGGCAAACAGCTGGGCCCCGACCGGTTGGACACAGGCCGCCTGAAACTGTGCGGGGAGTCCGTGTCCGTAAAAGACATTGTCCCCCAGAATGACACAGACGGGTTCCTGGGCAATAAAGCCGCGGCCCAGAATGAACACTTCCCCCACCCCGCGGGCGGCGGCCTGTTCCAAATACGTGAATGTCATGCCCCATTGGCTGCCATCCCCCAGCACCCTTTCAAATTGCGGGCGATACTGCGGCGCGCACACCACGGCCACATCCCGAATGCCGGCAAACATCAGGACGGACAACGGATAGTAGACCAGCGGTTTGTCAAAGATGGGCAGCAGGTGCTTGTTCACGGCCAGGGTAAGGGGCCGCAGACGGGTGCCCTGCCCACCGGCCATGATGATGCCTTTCATGTACGGGATGGCCTGCCGCCGGGCCGCGGCCCGGCTCTCATGGCGGGCCCGGGTACGAGTACAGCACGGGGCTTATCCAAAACGTTCCTCGGTCCACGGGTCGCCGCGCATATGGTATCCATGCTCCTCCCAGAAACCGGCCTTGTCCTGGGCCATGAACTGCAGACCGTTAAGCCACTTGGCACTCTTCCAGAAATAGTACTTGGGCACCAACAGCCGCAGTGGATATCCGTGGGCCGGCTCCAGGGGCCGACCCTCGTATTCGTAGGCCAGCATGGTGTCGTCATCGTCCAATATATCAAAACTTATGTTCGTAGTATATCCACCCACGCAATGGGCCATCACATGGGTCGCGGTAGCCCGCGGCTGGATGTGCTGCAGAAAATGCCGCCACGGCACTCCCTTCCAGGTCGTGTCCAGTTTGCTCCAGCGCGTGACGCAGTGTATGTCCACGGTTTGGGTATGGGCCTCCATGTCTCGCAGGGCCTGCCAGGAAAATGCCACATCCTGTTCCACTTCACCCCACACCTTCAGGGTGTAGGAGTCCAGGTCCCGAATCACCGGTGCGGGTCCGTAGGTCAGGACCGGGAACTTGCTGGTCAGGAACTGTCCGGGCGGGGTGCGTTCATTGGCCTCCTTCTCCGGGACATTGGTGACTCGTTTGAGGCGTTCCACGCGGCGAAAGGGGTTTTCCAGTTTCATGGTAGCTCCTGGGCGACGGATTCAAGCGGCGAAACGTTTCACGACCAGAGAGGCGGACTGGCCTCCCATACCAATGCCATTGGCCAAGGCCGCGTCAACCTGGTGGGCCCGGGCCGTGTTCGGTACATAGTCCATGTCGCAGTCCGGGTCCGGTTCCCGATAGTTGATGGTGGGCGGGATCATGCCTTCCTGGATGGCTTGGACAATGGTGACGATGCCATGGGCGCCGGCTCCGCCCATGGCATGTCCCAACATGCCTTTCAGGCCGGTGACGGGACAGCGGTCCGCCTGGGCCCCCAAGACAGAACGCATGGCCCGGGTTTCCATTTTGTCGTTGGCGATGGTGGCGGTGCCGTGGGCCACAATCCAGTCCACATCCTGCGGTGACAGATCCGCATTCTGCAAGGCACTCCACATGGCACGGGAAGCCGCCTTGCCCTCAGGATCCGGATCGGTGAAATCGTTGGGATCCAGGCGCAAGGCATATCCTCCGTACTCGGCCAAAATGGGGGCATTGCGGGCCTGTGCATGTTCCAGCGATTCCAGGACTACAATCCCGGCCCCTTCGCCCACTACCATGCCCGCCCGGTTGCCACTGAAAGGCGCGCAGGCTCCCGCCGGGTTTTCAATCTCGCGCGTCATGGCCCCCATACGCATGAACATGGTGACGGTCATCGGGGTGACATAGCCGTCGCAGCCTCCGGCCAGGACTACATCGGCGTCGCCGGCCTGAATGCGCCGGGCCCCTTCCCCAATGGAGCTGATACCGGTGGCACACGCCGTAACGGAGCTGTGAGCCACCCCGGTCAGACCCAGACGCATGCCAATGAAGGTCGGAGTGCCGCTGATCAGGGCCCCGATGCACATGGCCGGATTCACTTTGCGAAATCCCTGCTCAAACAACAGCCGCGACTGGCTCTCGATCAGATCCCAGCCTCCGAAGGCATTGCCGATCTCGACCGCCACCCGCCCGCTGTTTTCCTGGCTCAGATCCAGACCCGCTTGCACCAATGCTTCCTGCGTGGCTTTCCAGGCAAACTGGGTAGCCCGGGAGGTGCGCCGCACATCCCGCCGCTCAAGATGGTCGCGGGGATTCCAGTCCACCCACGCGGCTGTGCAGCGCGGAACCCCCTTGAATTCCTCCAAGTGCTCCGCCAGCCGTGTGCCCGACTGGCCTTCCAGCATATGGCCCCAAGAGGTCTGTACATCCAACCCCAAAGCCGAGACCATGCCCAGGCCCGTAATTACTACCCGTGGCCGGGTATTGGGCCGGTCGTTGTCCTGTATTCCGTCCATCAATCCCTTGCTGCTGTCTGCAGGCGGCAGGCGCGCACGCACATCTCAGTATAGAACGCGAGTTATGGATAAAGGAAGGATATTGGGGATATCATGCAAAACCCAAGCCAAAAGTGTCTTCTCATGAGTCTACTCGCTCCCGGATGAAGTAGCAGTAGCCCCCCAATCACCCCACCCCAGCGGATTTCGATCCGGCCACAATCCTTGCCCACGGTTTTGGCATAGTCATAACGTTTGCAAGCTGTCATGGAGTGGTTGTGCCAGGTCGGACGAATCCCACCATAGCCAGGCCGCGCTGTCGCCGAGCGCACAGGTAACCTTGGGCCTGCGCTAGGCCCTTCAGGGGTGGGCACCAGGACTGCGGCTGTGTGCCCACCATCGGGACATGGGCCCCGCGCGGCATGGACGGACCGCTTCCGGGCCGCACCCGCGCGGCGGCGTCGACACCTACGGGATTGAGCTGATCCACCCGGTCCGGACAGGGTGCAGTCCTGTCCCGATCGGCCAGCAGGGACTGTCCCAACCATTGCGGGATCGTGGGCGGCCAACTCTGCCGGGTGCTGGACCAGCGCGGCCGGGGGGACTGCGCCATCGCCCATGTTTACGACACACGTTCCATCCCCTCACCGCGCGGTACGATGGCCGGATGGTGGTGCCGGGCAACACCGGATTTCACAGTGCCGATGGCAACCCGCCGAACCTCAGGCTCTGACGGCGGGGGGAGTGGAACGAGCGCATGCAGGTCGAGACCGTGCAGTCCATGCACACCGGCGTCTGTCACAACAAGCAGATGCGTCCGTGCGTCGGGGACTGCTTCCCGTCATACCTGGCGGATGGCAACAATCAATCTCCTGGTGGCGCAGGGGCAGGGCCTGCCACCGGATGGTCCGGCTCTCCATCGCACTGTTCAGCTTCTGAGCTGCAACTGGCATCAATGGCTAATAGCGTGAATTTGCGCGGTCTGCCTACTCTGTACCTGCTTCCTGCTGGTCCCGCATTCATGCGTTTTGCTGGCGTGAGCTCGGCCCGTATACCGGCGGGACCCCTTGTCGCTGCGCCAGAGGAGATCTTGTCTTTGAATTCCTGGTCGTACCGCGCTCAGTCAGGGAAGCAACCGGCTTCTCGCCAAGAAGTACCGGCAGGTTTCACGTGAAACCTGCCGTTTCCTTGGGAAACCCACCGTAGGGACTGATGCTCGCCATCAGCGATGACATGCGGGGATCCGAACATCTGCATGTTCTCAAGTCCAGAACTGCCGGAATCTCAAAAAGACGACCGGCGTATCCATGGACCGTACAAAGTGGAAAATTCAGAAGAGGGTGGTAGTCGCAGCAACAGGTTGGATATCTGAATTCGTCTAACCCCAACCAATCGTCAACAGTGTGCAGAACGCTGTTTCGAAAAGCATTGGGACAGCGAGGCTTTTCTGCCTTGCAATGCTTCCCGATATTGCCGTGATGGCGGACGGCACGGGAACAGTCAATGTTTTCCGTTGTCATGCCTGCAAGCCATCAAGGGAGAGCATCCACTACCCGTCGCATACGGTCCAAGGCCTCTTCCAACCGGGGCAACGGTTGCAGATAACTCATGCGAATGTATTCGCCCTCCAGTGCGTCGGGGGCCGGGTTTCCCGGAAACACCAGCACCCGCCCCTCCTGCAACAGCCTCAGACACAGTTCCTCGGACGAAATTCCCAGGCGGGATACGTTGGGAAATATGAAATAGCCTCCACCCGGATAGCCATACGTAAATCCCAGAGCATCCAAGGATGACATCACCAGAGACCGCCGCATTTCCAATTCCGCCTGGATGGGGGGCCACCAGTCCGCGCGGGGAGTGGCCAGCGCGGCCAGCGCGGCATATTGGGCGTTGGCATTGGCACAGATGCTCAGGGTATGGCGCACCTCAAGCACCTGACGTATGAATTGGGCCGGTCCTGCCATGTACCCGATTCGCCACCCGGTCATGGCATACGCTTTGGAGAAACCGTTCAACGTTATCGTGCGCTCATGCATGCCCGCCAGGGACGCCGGAGAAAGATGTTGGGCATCGCCGTACAAAATGCGCGCATAGATTTCATCGCTGAGCACGACCAGATCATGCCGTGCCGCCACCTGGGCCAGTTCGGTGACGGTCGCCGGCGGAATCACGGCCCCGGTAGGATTGTCCGGTGACACCAAAACCAGGATCCGGGAACGATCCGTGATGCGGGCTTCCACTGCCGCGGGCTGCAGGACAAAGTCGTCCGCCTCCCGTGTAGGCACCGACACCACTCTGCCGTGACACAGATTCACGGCTTTGTCGTAATTGGTAAAGCGCGGCATCCCCATGAGAATCTCGTCTCCGGGATTCAGGAGACTGATCATGCAGGTCATGATCGCCTCTTCCACGCCGTTGGTGACGATAATCTCCTCCGCCGTATAGGAAAGCCCGTGCTCTTGTTGCAACATGGCCGTGATGGCGGATCGCAGTGCCGCCAGTCCCGCCACCTCCGTGTAGTGATAGCGATGCTCGTCCAAGGCCCTGTGGGCTGCAGCAACAATGTGGGCAGGCGTATGAAAATCCGGGTCGCCCCGGCCCAGCGCAATGACATCCTCCAGGTCCGCGGCGATGTCCAACATGGTGTTGCGCACCGTCAGCGCACGGGTCTGGATGTGCCGGGCAAGTTGCAGGCGCACAGAGGCAGAAGTCATGACGGGTATCCTTTTCAGACTAACACAAGTGTACTGGCACGGAGATGGCGGCGCTATGGTGCAGGGCCAGCCCTTCTCTGCACCAAGGCTCAGGACAGGTTTGACACTCCGAGTGCGGCACCCCGCATCCTGTGCCAGACACCTGGCAGGCACGGCTACGCAACTCGCTGTATTCCCTGCATGATATTATGGGAACAGCATTCCATCCTTAACATTTCGGAGACTTGGTCAAATGAACCAGATTGTGCGGTTTTGTGGATTGTTGCTCTTGGCCATGGTGGTGCTCGCATGTGCTCCGCCTGCTTCCTCGACAGGCCCCGCCGAGGACATGGCAGAACGAAAACCGGCGGTAGTGCGCCTGGGCATGAACCAGGAACTGGAGTTCCTGAACGTAATGTACACCCAAGGAGGCAATTCCCTGCAGGCCTCCAAAACGGCGCAACGGGGATTGCTGTTCCTGGATGAACAGGGCAACTGGATAGGAGAACTGGCCACTGAAGTGCCCAGCGTGGCCAATGGACTGGTGTCACCGGATGGCACGCAGATAACATACCGCCTTCGGGAGGGCGTTACCTTCCATGACGGTACCCCGGCGACCTCCTCGGATGTCAAGGCCACCTGGGACGCCATCATGAATCCCGACAATACCCCCATCACCCGCCTGGGATACGAAAAGATCGCGTCGATTGATACTCCGGACGACCTTACCGTGGTGGTGAATTTCGCCGAGCCTTTTGCCTCCTGGAAAATTCTGTTCGACTTCATCCTGCCCGAAGAGGTAATTGAAGCCAATTCCCCCGGCCTGGACGAGTCAATCGCCATGCGCAAACCGATCGGCTTTGGGCCTTTCCGGATCCTGGAGTGGAAACCCGGAGAATTCGTGGAGTATGAAGCCTTTGACGACTACTGGCAGGGCCGTCCCGCCATTGACAAGTTTTTCATTGTGTTCTACCCCAGCACGGAAGCATTGCTTGCCGCGTTGGAGGTAGGGGAAGTCGATATTGCCTGGGGCCTCCGCGCGGCCAATGTGCCCACTCTGCTTGACCTGCAAAGTCAGGGTCTCATCTCTCTCGTCAACGCGCCTCCGGCCGGAGGCGAACGCTATGTCATGAACGGGGACAACACCCAGGCTCCCGTCTTCTCGGATCAGAACGTGCGTGTAGCCCTGCAACATGCCGTGGACAAACAGCTGCTGGTGGACAACATCCTGCATGGACAGGCAGAAGTCAACGTGGGGACCGAATGGCACGGCACCCCGTGGCAGAATCGGGACCTGGTCTCGTACGACTATGATCCTGATGCCGCCCGTAACCTGCTTGAAACGAACGGTTGGCGCGACGAAGACGGCGACGGCATCCGCGAAGCCTACGGCGTGGAAGGACTGGAGGATGGTACCCGCCTGAGTTTCACGCACCGTACCACTTCCGGCGTTCTGCAACGGGAACAGGTGCAGCTCCTGGTCCAGCAGATGTTCAAGGAAATTGGCGCGGAAATGGTCATCGAAAACCGCCGCACGGCGGAATTGTTCGGCACCTGGGACCAGAACGGTACATGGTCGCACGGCGACTACGAGATGGGGGGCTGGAGCCACGGCCTGCGAGTTCCCGATCCGGAAATCTCAAATCGGTTCCTGTGCGCCGAGATTGCCTCGGAAGCGAATCCCGGGGGGTCACAGTGGCATCGCTACTGCAACCCGGAGGTGGATAGCCTGCTGCTGGCCGCGCAGACCGAGTTCGACGATGCGGAGCGCACACGCCTCATCATGGAGGCCCAACGCATCATGCACGAGGATGCCTATGCCCTGTACCTGTTTGCCACAGGACGGCACTACGGCGTAAGCACGCGCATTGAGAATTTCGAACTTCGTCCCTTTACCCTCTGGTATGGGAACATCCACGAATGGGCCGTAAGTGAATAGGGGGTTCACCCTATCCAACAGCGAAAACGGGATGCCCTCAAGCTTGAGGGCATCCCGTAATGCCGGTGCGCACCCGGCTGCGGGATCCGGTCGCACGCCGGGCCACACTCTGGCCTCCTGCGGTCACCGGTGCCAGGATTTTTCTCGATCTGCCCTTTTCCGCGTGCCGACGGCATATCCCCTTGGGAAAATGTGCAATAAATAAAAGAGTATTTTGTCCAAAATTGACAGTGCCATGGCCATCGTCCTCAATGGCACAATCCTGATCTGGTCCTGCAGACGGGACCGCAGCGCCGACTCTGAGGCACACCCTGCAGCCCGGGATACCTTCTGGATTCCTGATTCCCCGCATAGCCCCGCCGGGTTCCCCGGTACGCGGTGCGCCGCCTAGGGGTGTGGATGGGGATGCGGATGGGACAACCGCAGTACCTGAGGATTGGGTGGCCGGCTTGTACCAGGCGGACGGGCCGCTCCGTCTCCGTCCGGAAACAGTTCCAGACTGTCCATGGGCAACACATAGCCCGCCTTGACAACCTGCAATACCTCTTCCACGGCACGAATATCCGCCACGGGATCGCCGGCCACCACGGTCACATCCGCCACTTTGCCCACTTCCAGAGTACCCACCCGGTCCAGAATGCCCATGGCTTCCGCACAGTTCCGAGTCGCGGCGTGCAGCACCTCGGCATTGGGCAGGCCAGCCTCGGACATCAGTCGCAAGCCGATGGCATAATCGCCAAATTCCGAGATGGCATCGGTGCCCATGAGAAAACGCTGGGCTCCCATCTCGTGCAAAGCCCCGGTGACATACAGCTGGCCTTCCTGTTTCCACTGCAGATACACCAGAGCTTCCCGCTCGCCCGGATGCAGGGGCCGCTGTTCCTGCAACTGCAGCATCTGTTCCATGCGGCGATATCCCGTCTGGATCGTGGGACTGAGCCAGATGTCGTGGGCAATCATTTGCTCGGCAATCACCGGATCCAGTTTGCGCGCATAGTTCATCTCCACGAACTCGTAATGTTCGATGCAGTCAATCCCGGCCTCCACCGCGTTGGCAATGGATTCCGTGGCAATGGCATGGACGGTGCAGGGCTTGCCATGGCGATGGGATTCATCGGCGATGGCCTGCAGTTCCGGAACGGTATAGGAAGCCCGGCGGTTGTCCGTGATATAGGTACCGCCCCCCGAACCCATAATCTTGATGAAATCCGCCCCTTCCTTTACCAGCCGCCGTACCGCCTTGCGGCACTCTGCCACGCCATCCGCCTCTTCGTGGCAGAAATGAAAATGCCCGCCTGTCATCGTGATGGCCCGTCCACAGACCTGCAGGGTAGGGAATCCCCGGAACAGGTCGGCGCTGACTCCTTCCTTCAAATCGAAGGTAATGCGATTGCGGGCTCCCAAATCCCGCATGGAGGTGACGCCCGCCTTTAACAGATGCTGGTAGGCATTACGGACGCTGCGCAACAGCATCAGGCTGTCGCTGTCCTCCAGGTTGACATGATCGTAGGAACGCGGGCCCTGCATCCGCTCTCCCGTGCCATACATGAGGTGTGTATGGGAATCGATGAGACCGGGCAGAATGCAGGCATCCGCGTAGTCCAGCACACGGGCGTTGGCGGGCACGGCCGGGGCTTCCCGCCCATATACTCCCGTAATCCGATCGCCTTCCATCCAGAGGCTGGCCCCTGCTTCATGGATCGTGCCGGCGGCGTCGAACAGACGGGGCGCGCGAATGATGGTCGTTTTTGCGGTCATGATTCTTCCTTGATGGCATGGACACAACAGATGCCGGCGGGTGTCAACGGTCCAGCAGTGTGGCAGGAATGCCCTGTCCCCATTGACTGGACCGGTCAATGGCGACCATGTACGCATGGACCTGCCGTATGGCCGCTACCAGTCGATTCTCCTGGCTGTAGGGATGTTCCAGACCGAACTTGGTCATGATGGCCAAGGCATAGGGATGGCGCTCCAGCTCCACGATCCCTACATCGCAGCGTACGCGCTCCATCCCGCCCGGTTTGTTGGCCACGGACGTGCCGGGCAGCATGGCACGTTCCAGCGGCCCCCGGTTGGGCTTGCGGAGAATGGCCAGACATTGGTCCGCGACCGTCCGGCTGGGCTGCCCGGCATGCAAGGCACACATTAAGCGTACCCCTTCCGCCGGACTCGAGACATTCTCTTCATTGCGGGCCACGGCCGCATGATCCTGCATCTTGCGCCGAATCCGCGTCCGGGACAGTCCCAGCGACTCCATCAGGGCATTCGTGTCCTCCATGCCGGCCCAATCGATACACAGATTGGTCGCCGTGTTGTCCGACACCATGATCATGAGTTGGGCCATATCCAGCACGGACAGCTCCAACGGCCCGTCCAGGTACGCCAGCACACCGCTGCCCGGCGTGATCATGTCTGCGGCCAGGGCTACGCGCCGGTGCAGGTCCAGTTCGTGCCGTTCCGCCTTGTCGAGCAGGGTGAGCAAGACCGGGATCTTGATGGAAGAGGCGATCGGAAACAGCTCGTCGGCGTTCAGTCCGATCGACGCGTGCGTGGTCAAGTCTTCCAGGCAGAATCCTGCCACGCCCGGAAACGTGGCCAGTTCCGCCTGTACCCGGTCCTGCAATTGGGACCACAGGAGAGCGTTGGTCATGAAATCACCCCTTGTCAATGCCTTGCCTCTTCAGACGGAGACTGCGTCTGCATAACTGAACAACAAATCCACATACGAACCCGTCAGTTCCACCAATCCCCCCACCTGCCCGTTGCCTTCGACCACCAGGAATTCATTGCCGCCGGCATGCCCGCTGGCATGGCCCAGTCCCGTCTGTCCCAGCACCTTGAGGCCCAGCAGCTGGCTGAAATACCCGGTGGGGCCGCTGGCGCCACGCCGGGGCCAGATCAGGGGTTTGATCTGCCAGTGACCCAATGCCGCCAGAGCCGCTTGCGCCAATGCATCATGGAGCTGCAGACTTTGGGCCCCGACCGCCATGAGCACCTCAAGGTGTATGTCCGCGTATCCCTGCGCATCCAAATGGGCCCGGATCCGCTGCAGACATGTTTCCGGATCCAGATCAGGGGGCAACCTGTGATCGATGGTGCAGTAAGCGGCGTGAGGCAGAGTCCACAACGTGGTGCCAGGCCCCGTGAATCCGGAGCGGATGCCGTTGATGTTCATGGTAGGCAGAAAGCAGTAGCGTTTGAAGACTTCCACGCCCACCGCGTCATTGACAAAACAGGGCACTCGCTCCGCATCGCCAATACCGGGAATGCTGGCAGCTTCATGCCCCTGACATTGACGGGCCAGCTCCGCGACCAGGGCCAAATCCTCGGGGGTAGGGGCCTGCAAGTCATCCAGGAATCCCGGCACGGTGATGCTGCCCGTCCGGGGTTCATACATGGTGGCCAGAGCATGCACCAGGCGCCACACCGGATGGTCCACCACCCCCATCGTGGAGGAATGGGTCGGGGCCCCCTGGGGGCCGCGGCCCCAGTCCGCGCCGCTGCACCGCATTTCGAGGTGGAGACAGCCTTTGTTGCCCAAGGCCAGATCCACGGTGCCGGCGGCATTCTGGCAGGGGCCGGGCGACAACACACCATCTGCCTGGGCCAACGCGTCCTGATACCGCTCAATCAGCCGCGGTACATGGAGACTGCCTACAAATTCCTCCCCCTCGCACAGAAACATGAGATTGACGGGCAAGGCTCCCCGGGTCTGCCGGATCGCTTCCAGCGCATTGAGAAACGCCATGAAGCCCCCCTTGTTCGAGGCACCCCGGCCATACAGCACCTGGGCAAAAGGCGGATGGACCGCGCTCACGCCACCGAACGGATCGTGCTGCCAGCCCGGGCCGACAATGTTGGTGTCGAAGTAGCCGTACACGGCCAAGGTCTTGGGAGCCCCGGCGTCCAGATGCGCCCAGACAGCCGGCAATCCCGGCGTCTCCGCGATTTCCACCTGTTGGCACCCGATCTCATGCAATCGCTCCGACAGCAACTCGGCACATTCCCGCACGCCGCATTGCTCTGCGCTGACACTGGGCTGAACCATGAAATTCCTGACATGCCGGAGATGGTCCGGAAAGACATGGCGAAGGTGGGCATGAATGTCGGCATGAACGTCAGAACGCAACACGGGTTTCCCTCCGGGGCTACTTGAGCGAGTGGGGATCAAAGGCATCCCGCAATCCATCGCCCAAAAAGTTCACGCACAGAATCGTGATCAGAATCATGATGCCGGGAAACAGCGCAATCCACGGCGCATTCAGCAAATAGGCCTGGGCTCTGTTCAGCATGCTGCCCCAGGTAGCTGTCGGCGGCTGAATGCCCAGGCCCAGGAAGCTCAGGGACGCCTCGAAGATGATGGCCCGGCCCACATCCAGGGTGGCCGCCACTACGATGGGCGCCAGCGTATTGGGCACGATGTGCCGCAGCATGATATGGCCGGTTTGACATCCCAGGGCACGGGCAGCCAGAATGAAATCCCGCTCCTTGAGGGACAGCACGTGGGCGCGTACAATCCGACTGGACCGCATCCAGGAGAGCAGGCCGATCACCAGGGTAATGAAAGCCACGTTGCCCACCTTGACGCGATCATCCAGGACGCGGGTCAAGGCGATCAGGATGAAGAGGGTGGGAATGCTCAACAGGGCATCGGTGATCCGCATCAGGACACTGTCGATCCAGCCTGTATAGTATCCGGCCACGGTACCTACGGCAATGCCAATGGCCATGCTGACGCCCGCTGCCAGCAGGCCGATCCGCAAGGAAATCTGCCCGCCGAACAAGGTGCGGAGAAACATGTCACGCCCCACATCGTCCGTGCCGAAGGGATGTTGCCAGGAGGGGGCACTGCGCATGGCCGTGACGTCAATCCGGTTCGCTTGATCCTCGCTCACAAAGAGCGAGGCACCATAGCAGGCGGCCAGCAGCACCAGCAGGATCACCAGACTGATCATGGCGGGACGATGTCGGACGAAACGCCGCCGAAAGCGCATCCCGATGGTTTCGGGGGGACGCAACAAGGCGCCGGACATGTCCGGCCGACGGGTGGACCCCGCAGCTTCAAGGTGTCCGGTGCGTGTCACGAGTAGCTGATCCTGGGATCTGCCACGGCATAGAGAATGTCGGCACACAGGTTGAAGAAGACCGTCATCACCGCTACAAACAGCATGATCGCCATCAGCACCGGAATGTCCGTCCGTTCCGCGGCAGACCAAAACAGACGTCCGATCCCGGGCCAGGCAAAGATGGACTCGATGACGATGGTCCCCGACAGGAAATTGGGCAAATCCAGACCCACCAGCGTGATGAGCGGCAACAGGACGTTTTTCAACACGTGGCGGGTCAGCACCGTGGCGGGACGCAGGCCCTTGGCGGTGGCCGTGCGCACATAATCCAGCTGCAACTGTTCCAGAATGGAAGAGCGGATGTAGCGGATGTAGCGGGCACAGACCACCACAGACAAGGTGATGGACGGCAGAATCACGTGCCGGGCCACTTCGGGAAAAGTTTTGCCCACCCCGAGGTCATACATGCCACCCACCGGCAGGTACGGCAATCCCCAGGCTTTCAGCTTGACGGCAAAGAGATAGATCAGCATCAGTCCCAGCCAAAAACTGGGCGTGGCAATGCCCAGAAAACTCAGCGCGGTCGTCACGTGATCGAACACGGAATACTGCCGCACCGCGGTCAGAATGCCCAGTATCAAGGCAAACACCAGGATGAACACATAAGATACCGCGAAGAGAATCAAGGTATTGGGCAGCCGCTCCCGGATCATATCCACCACGTTCTCGCGCGTAAAGTAGGAGGTACCCCAGTTCCCGGTCGCCATGTTCCTGAGCCAGTTCGCGTATTGCAGGGGCACAGGCTGGTCCAGCCCGTACTTGGCCTTGAGCCGTGCAATGTCGGCGGCGGTGAGGGAAGCATCCACGGTGTAGGCAGCCAAGGGATCGCCGGTGGCCTGAATGCTCAGAAACACCACAAAAGAAATCAGGAGGAGCAAAGGCACTACTTGTACCAGCCGATTGAGGATGTAGGTTCTCATGGGCCCGTGGCGCCGGTCATGCCAGAAAAACTGCAGCTATGATAATTCAGTCGCCCTGATCGGTGGAGGTTTCCCGCGGCAGAAGATAGCGGACGAAGTGATTTCAGCCCCATGGTGGCCTGGCAGGGCGATCAGAGGACTGCGCTGCCCAAAACGTTGCCCGGAGACGGCCGCCGCGGCTCCACGCGTGAACCCCGCGCAGGGTGCCTGACCGGGACCTTGCCTGCGGGATTACGAAACCAGTTCCACGGCGGCTCCGAGCCGGGCCAAGGTCGGCACCAGATTGCTGTATCCTCTTTCCACCTGATCCATCTGGGCAATGCGCGTGGTGCCGCGCGCGCACAGCGCAGCCAGAATCAAGGCCATGCCTGCCCGAATGTCGGGGCTGCTGACGCGGTCGCCATACAAGGTACTGGGACCGGTACTGACCACCCGATGTGGGTCGCAGAAGATTACCTGGGCTCCCATGCTGACCAGTTTGTCCACAAAGTAGAAACGGCTTTCGAACATTTTTTCGTGCAACATAATCGTGCCGCGGGCTTGCGTGGCCGTGACCAGCGCAATGCTGATCAGATCAGACGGGAATCCCGGCCAGGGGGCGCTGCAGATGCGCGGAATGAAACCGCCGAAGTCAGGATGCACGACCAATTCCTGCTTATCGTCCACCACCAACGTGGCGCGGCCGTCCGGCCGGCAGTTCTCATACGTCACGCGCACTCCCAGCCGCTGCCGGAATTCCATCTCGATCAAACGCAGCTGGGCAGGCAATACATCCGCGATGCACAGCCTCCCGGCCGTAATGGCCCCCAAGCCGATATAGCTGCCGATCTCCATATAGTCGGGCCCGATGGTGCAATCGGCTCCGCCCAGATGGTCAGTCCCCGTGATCACCAAGCGGTGGGTGCCCATGCCTTCAATGGTGCATCCCATGGCCGCCAGCAGCCGACACAGGTCTTCCACATGCGGTTCACAGGCCGCATTGTGCAGGACCGTGGTGCCCTTGGCCGCCGCCGCCAGCATTACGCTGTTCTCCGTGGCCGTGACCGAGGCCTCGTCCAGCCAGATGTCGGCACCTGTCAGATCCCGGTCCAACTGCAAATGGAACTGGCCCGACTGCTGCCCCCGGATCTCGGCACCAAAGGCCCGAAACACCTGCAGGTGCGTGTCTATGCGCCGTCGACCGATGTCGTCACCGCCGGCCCGGGCGCCCACCTGGAATTCCCCGGCGCGGGCCAGGAGCGGCCCCATCAGGGTCAGGGAGCCGCGCAAGGACTGAAACAGCTGGGAGTTGGGTTCCACGCCGGTCAGATTGCGTGCCTGCAGGCGCAGGACATGCCGGTCCAGCCACTGTGCCTCTACCCCCAGCTCCTGCAGGAGCTGCAGCAGCGTGTGCACATCGCCTATGCGGGGCACGTTGCGCAACGTGATCGGTTGATCCGTCAGCACGGCGGCACACATCATGGGCATGGCAGCGTTCTTGTTGCCCGAGGGCCGCAACGTGCCCGAAAGGGGATGTCCCCCTTCGATCAGGAGATGTGCCATGCCGTCGTATCCTTGTCCCTGTTCACAATGTTCGGTGTCCGGTCTCTTGCGGATCCTGTTGGCACCCGCCGGCAGCAGCATATACAGCGTCTGGATCTAAGGATACTCTTGAACAGGACGGATACAAGCATAATATATGCATTCGGACACGGAGCGCGCAGAAACCTTGCCGGGAGCCTGCAAGGCCGGCTTTCGATTCTGATTGCGCCGCGCCGCGCTTGCCCCGCGGGAGGTCAATCGGGATCGCACATGCTCTCTGCGGGCCCAGGGCCGGATTCAGGGCAAGCAAAATACAATATAAGAACGCATAAACACTTATAATTGTGGAAGCAGGGGTTGACATCGCGGACGTTCGATGGTCCATTGCAGGGAAATCAGGAGCAGACTCGGAGTGGGGCTGTACGGCACGAGTTCGGCGGCGGGGATGCCAGTAAGGTACGAGCCTGGCCACAGCACAGACCGTCAGGCATCAGGCAGATACCCCAGCCTGTGGCCGGGCTTCAATCCCCTTCCGCGGGTGACAGGTATGACCATACCATGATAAACAGTTTAGCCTTGGGCTTTCGCCTCCTGGCCACGCACTTTGAGTTGCTCGTCCTGCCTGTAGCGCTGAGCATCGCCGTGTTTTTGCTGCCGCCGGTGGATCTCTCTGCCAGCGGGGCAAGCCTGGACCTGCTGCTGGAGCAAGTCTGGGCCCAAACGGAGACTTTGAATGAGGCCGGACTGGTTGCGGATCCCCAAGCGGCCTCCACATTGACCACACTCATGGACGAAGTGGATTTCTCGCGGCTCTACGTGGGGGATCTGCTGCCGGTGGTCGGCCGCACTTTCTTCCGAATTCCCGCATACATTTCGACCGCTACCGCGCAGGGACTGGATTCCGTACCGGCCCGGCCGGTCGCCTCATTGGGCGAAATGCTGGCCCTGACAGTGTTTCTGATCTTGGCGGGAGCTGTGGCCGGGGCCTTTTACCTCTATTGGTTGGCGCGCTTTGTGCCCAACATCAGTCCGACGGCCGGGACAGACAGCGCCAGGAGGGACGACGGCCGGGACCGCGGGACGGACAGTCCACGGGTTACCATGAGCCGGTGCATTGGACAGGGTCTGCTGTATGTGGGCCTCCTGATTGCACTCTGGTTCGGGACGACCTTTGCCCTCAGCCTGTTCCTGACCTTGCTGAGTCTGGTGGCCGGCCTCGCGCTGCTGTCCAGCCTGATTCCCTTCCTGATGACCTTGCTGGCCGTCGCATTCATTTTGTTTCTTTTCTACCAGACCTATACCACTGCCGGCATCATGATGGACGGCCTCGGCGTGTGGAAGGCACTGCGGCAAAGCATCCAGTTGGTACGCCGGAATGCGCTCTCGACGCTGGCGTTTCTGGTGCTGGGAGGCTTCATTCTGCTCGGGATGCAGCAAATGCTGGATCTGCTGGTCACGGCGCTGCAGGATCACTGGATCGGCATTCTGGCGGCTGTTGTTTTCTTTGCCTACGTCGGGACCGTAATCTCCCTGGCCTTTCTGGTCTTCTATCGCACTCGCTACCTGAAAAATCACGGCTACGACATTGCAGAATACTTCGCATTACAGGACAGGTAATCTCTATGGCTATTTCTCGCTTGAACCAGTCCAACGGCACCTACGATTCTGAGGACATCGAAGTCCTGGAGGGTCTGGAGCCCGTGCGGAAACGCCCCGGCATGTATGTCGGCGGCACCGGGCAACAAGGTTTGCACCATCTGGTCTATGAAGTCGTGGACAATGCCGTGGACGAGGCCATGCAGGGCTGCTGCGACCGCATTGAAATCACGTTGCACGAAGACGAAAGCATCTCCGTGGAGGACAACGGCCGCGGCATTCCGGTGCGGGTCCACGCCAAGGAAGGCATCTCGGCCCTGACTGTGGTGATGACCAAGCTGCATGCCGGCGGCAAGTTCGGGGCCGAAGACGGCGGCTACAAAGTCTCCGGCGGCCTGCACGGCGTGGGCGTCAGCGCGGTCAATGCCCTGAGCACGTGGATGGAAACGGTAGTGCACCGCAACGGCAAAATCTATCGCCAGCGGTTTGAGATGGGCCACCCCGTCACAGAGGTCGAGGAAATCGGCGTGTGCCCCGTAGAGCGGACCGGCACAACGCAGACTTTCTTGCGCGACATTGCCATTTTTGATGAAGGCGTGACCTTCAACACTGCGGATCTGATCTCCCGGTTCCGGGAGATGGCGTTCCTGAATCGCGGCGTGACTCTCGCTTTCAAGGATAACAGGCCCGACAGTCAGGAAGACACCACTTTCTACTTTGAAGGCGGTGTGGCCACGTTTGTGCGGTATCTGAACCGCTTCCGGCGGGTCCTGCATCCGCCCATTCATATCCAGCGCACCGTGGGCCAGACCGAGGTGGAGGTAGGTCTGCAATATACGGAAGGGACGCAGGATGTCACCTACGCCTTTGCCAACACCATAGTCAACCAGGATGGCGGGTCGCATCTCACCGGACTGCGCAAGGCATTGACGCGGCAGCTGAACGACTATGCCCGCAAAAACAAGCTGCTCAAGGACGGGGACGACAACTTCAGCGGCGACGATACCCGCGAAGGCCTGACGGCCGTCGTCAGTGTCAAGGTGCCGGAACCGCAGTTCGAAGGGCAAAACAAACTGAAACTTCTCAACCAGGAAGTCGGTGGCCAGGTGGAAAATGCGGTCGCTGAAGCTCTCAACATGTGGATGGCAGAGTACAAGGCGGAGGCTCGCCTGATTATTGCCAAGTGTCTGACCTCCTTTGAAGCCCGGGTCGCGGCCCGAAAGGCCCGCGAACTGGTCCGGCGCAAGGGCCTGCTGGACAACATGACCCTGCCGGGCAAACTGGCAGACTGCTCCAGCCGCAAGCCGGAAGAATCAGAACTGTATCTGGTGGAGGGCGACAGCGCCGGCGGTTCCGCCAAACAGGGTCGGGATCGCCAGTTCCAGGCCATCCTGCCCCTGCGCGGCAAGATCCTGAATGTAGAGAAGACCAGTCTCAGCCGGGCCCTGGAGAACAAGGAAATCCAGGCTTTGATCAAAGCCATGGGCACGGGTATCGGCCGGGACTTTGATGTCAAGGGCCTGCGCTACCATCGCATCATCATCATGACCGATGCGGATGTGGACGGGGCCCACATCCGCACGCTGCTGCTGACTCTCTTCTATCGGTACATGAAACCCCTCATTGACGACGGGTATCTGTACATTGCGCAACCGCCTCTCTACAAGGTCAAGGTCAGCACAAGGAAGAACGGCAAGATCCGCAACACCAGCCAGTACGTGTACAACGAACGCGAACTGGAAAGAATGCAACGGCAGGCCGGCATCGAGAATGTGACGCTGGAACAGCGTTACAAGGGACTGGGCGAAATGAATGCGGACCAGCTGTGGGCCACCACCATGGATCCCGAGGTCCGCACCCTGCTCAAGGTGACCGTGGACGACTCGGACCATGCAGACCGGCTGTTTACGGATCTGATGGGCACCGATGTGGAGCCGCGCCGCCAATTCATCCAGAATCACTCCACCCAGGCCAATGCGGATTTCTGAGGCCCCGGGCCCGACACCGGCAGGGTCCCGGGGCCAGGGGTAGCGGCGGGCTGCCGGGCCTCTACAGGAAGCCCTTCAATTTGCGCTTGCGGCTGGGATGGCGCAGACGGTTCAGGGCCCCGGCCTCAATCTGCCGGATGCGCTCCCGGGTCACGCCGAACTTCTTGCCCACTTCCTCCAGGGTGTACGCGTGCCCGTCCACGAGACCGAAGCGCAGTTGCAGAATGCGCGTTTCCCGCGGCGTGAGGCTTTGGAAGACATCCTCGATCTTCTCGCTCAGCAGCTGATGGTGGGCTGACTGCTGCGGACTGTCCGCATCCTCATCCGGGATAAAGTCGCCCAGGACACTGTCCTCTTCTTCCCCAACGGGCTTTTCCAGACTGAGCGGCCGCTGGCTGACCCGGATGATGTGCTCCACCTTGCTGGGGGATACATCCAGTTCCACGGCCAATTCCTCGATCGAGGGTTCGCGCCCCAGCTCCTGCGACAGGGCACTGTTGGCCCGGGTCAGGCGGTTGATCTGTTCATACATGTGCACCGGCACCCGGATGGTGCGGCCCTGATCGGCAATGGCCCGGGTCACGGCCTGCCGGATCCACCAGGTGGCATAGGTGCTGAACTTGAACCCGCGATGGTAATCAAATTTGGTCACGGCGCGCATCAGGCCCACATTGCCCTCCTGCACCAGGTCCAAAAAAGGCACCCCGCGCCCGGTGTATTTCTTGGCCACGCTGACCACCAGCCGACTGTTGGCCAGAATCAGATGGTTTTGGGCATCTTCGCCGTCGCGGATGAGCCAGCGCAGCTCGTCTTTCTGGTCCTCGTGCAGCGCATGGGGCGCTGTACTGTTCAATTCCTGCTTGGCCGCCTCCGCCCGCTCGATGCGCTTGGCCAGGGATACTTCCTGCTTGGCGGTGAGCAAGGCCACCCGCCCGATCTCGCGCAGATAGAGAGTCGTGGTGTCGTTGATACTTTCCGGGGTCAGGGAAAACGAGTCGGACGCTTCCTCCCCTGCCCGCTCTTCCTCTTCCGGGTCATCCTGGAACTGGCCGATGTCAATGCCGCGCTCGATGAGCACGGCAAAGAGATCTTCCAGGAGGTCCAGGGCCAGTTCGGCCCGGGGCATGACCTTCAGAATGTCGTCGTATTCGACGATGCCTTTCTTCTGGCCGATCGCCAGCAGATGCGTGGTGACACTGCCGGAGTCCATGCCGGGAGCCAAACCGTTTTGCGGTATGGCTGCAGGGGACACCATGGCTGACTCCTCTATTCCCTTGTGAGATCGCGCCCCGACCGGTCGGGGCGCGGGCGAATCTTACGTAAACCAGTTCAGGCTCTTCTTGCGGCTGGAGTGACGCAGCCGATTGAGTGCCTGGGTTTCGATCTGGCGGACACGCTCTCGCGTGATGCCAAACTTCTTGCCTACCTCTTCCAGGGTATAGGCATAATCATCCACCATTCCGAAGCGAAGTTGCAAAGTGTGAATCTCCCGCGGCGTGAGATCCTGGATGACTTCCTCGATCACCTCGCGCAACATCTGCTGGTTGGTGAGGTCCGGTGGACTGTCGGCATCCTCATCCGGAATGAAGTCGCCCAGCACACTGTCCTCTTCTTCCCCCACCGGTTGTTCCAGGCTGCGGGGCTGCTGATTGACCCGGATGACATGCTCCACTTTGCCGGGCGGGATTTCCAGTTCCAGCGCCAGCTCGTCGATCGTGGGTTCGCGCCCGAACTGCTGGGCCAGCGTATGGCGCGCGCGAATGAGGCGATTGATCTGCTCATGCATGTGCACCGGCACCCGGATGGTGCGGCCCTGATCGGCAATGGCCCGGGTCACGGCCTGCCGGATCCACCAGGTGGCATAGGTGCTGAACTTGAACCCGCGGTGGTAATCGAACTTCGAAACCGCACGGATGAGGCCGCTGTTGCCTTCCTGCACCAGGTCCAGGAAGGGTACACCTCGATTGGTGTATTTCTTGGCCACGCTCACTACCAGCCGACAGTTGGCGGAAATCAGATGATCCACCGCATCCTTGCCGTCCAGGATGGTGAACTGCAGATCGTCTTTCTCGTCTTCTGTCAAATCCAGGTCCGGATCGGCCAGTTGGCGTTTGGCTTCTTCCATGGCCTCAATGCGCTTGGCCAGTTGCACTTCCTCGGCGGCCGTGAGCAAATCCACTTTGCCGATGTCACGCAGATACAGCGCCACCGAATCGTTGATGCTTTCCTGCAACTGGACTGCGTGCGGGAGCAGCTCCGGCTCGACCGGCTCTTCCTCTTCCGGGCTGTCCATTTCGAGCTGACCGGCAATTTCGACGCCCTGCTGCAGCAGGTCGGTGAACACTTCCTGCAACACTTCCGTGTTTTCGTGGGCTTCGGGCCAGGCATCCAGGATATCCTTGAAATCCACGAAGCCGCGCTCTGCGCCCAGCGCCAGCAGCCGCGCCTTGAAATCGGCAGCCGGGGGACTGCCGACCACCCGATTTTCGGTGGCCACCTCTACTTTCAACTGTGTCATCCCGCTTTCACTCCTTATTCCTGGTCACTCCCGCCCGGCAAGGCGGTTTTGAAATCCCATATGCCGGCCTCCTGGCGATAGACCCGGTCACAGGCCGTGCAAGTCAGTACGGTCGCGGCCGGCCGCGTCAGTGTCGCAGTCTGGCAGAGCGGACACTGGAGCCAGTCCACCACCCGGGTGGCGGGGCCGGAGACCGCCTCCGGGACCGGCGGGGCACCCTGCTTGCGGGTTTGCAGCATGACGCTGGGGCCCAAGGGGTACTTCCCGCCCGGGCGGAACAGCAGACTGTCAGTCTGCGCCAGCCAGTCTGCCGGCAGCAGTCTCTTCAACACCGGCAACCGCAAGTGGGAAACGCTGTACGCAGCCTCGCACCCGAGACGGGTCCGCTCCAGCTGCTCCTGCATCCACAGCGGATGGAAATTAAAGTGCATCTCGGCAAATTCCACCGGGTCCCGAGCGTAGGGAGACCACGCCTGCCCCCGCCACATGTGACGCAGCATGGACTTGAGATTGCGCTTGTTGGCGAACTCAAGGATGGCTACACCGCCGGTCTGGAGCACGCGGTCCATTTCCTGCAAGGCCGCCAGGCTTTCGGCCAAGTGGTGCATGACCCGTACCATGACCACGGCCTCCATACTGCGGGCCACAAAGGGCATGGCGTATACGCTGCCCGCCACGAAGACAAAGCGGGGATCGTGGCCCCATCGCTCCACGGCCTGCGCCAGCATAGAACGGCTGTAGTCAAACAGCACTACCTGCGCGTATCCGCGATATTCGTTGGCCAGCCGGCCAAAGCCGGCTCCCAGATCCACGATGCGGCCCCCGACAGGAGGCAACATGCGCCGCAAGGCCAGTCGCTCTGTCGCATCTTCATACTGCCGGTCGGCATCCCGCCAGAAAGCCGTGCGGTATGTGCTCTGTTCATAATCAATGACGCGTACCGGGCTGTGTTCCCGTTCCTGATACAACGCCATTCTGCCGATCACCTCCCGTCATGCACCAACGCCTTCGCGTCCCGCGGCTACAAATACCGCCGCATTAGTGTAGACAATGAAGGGAGAATTTATTTTCTGGTTTTGATAACGGCACCGTAGTGAGCGAGACGGACCGCCCAGCTTTGCGGGACCGCCGGACTGCACTATCGTTTGCACTGTACCGGGACCGCGCCACTCCCTGCAGCCGGGGGTTTTGACGGCCCCGACCCTGCCATGGTCGCGGCCTGTGTGAAAATCGCTTGCGCTTCCGCCCTGGAGTGTCGAAGAGCCGGCTTGAAGCCTCATGGGCATCCAGGATACACTGCTTTTGCGGTCATCTCCCCAGACAGCATGCCCCTACATCCACAAAACCGGCTGGCGGCCGCAGTACAGATCCCATGGCCCCGCCTGACAGCATTGCAATCTCCACGGAAGACCCAAGAGATACAGCCCCCTCCCTGCTCCACGCCCAGTCCTGATCCCTTGCTCCGGAGTCGAACATGTCCCCTGCTGCACCCCCTACAAGAATCGCGATTGGAGGCCTGCTGCACGAGACCCATGGCTTTGCACCGACGCCGACCGTGCTGGCCGATTTCCAGGAGACCTGGTTCGCCGGACATGCACTGGTGGCCGCCATGGAGAATACGCGCTCATGTCTGGGCGGCATGATCGAGGGCATAAGGGACAGGAAAGAAAACTGGCAACTTCTGCCTACGTTCTATACCGCGGCGATGCCGGCCGGCATGGTGACGGCCGCAGCCTACGCGGCCTTGCTGGACATGCTGACTTCCTGCGTGGCGGCGGTCCTGCCGGTAGACGGACTGCTCCTTCACCTGCACGGAGCCATGCTGTCGGAGACGACTCTGGACGCCGAAACGGACATTGTGGAGCGCGTGCGCCATATCGTGGGCCCGGACATCCCGATTGGGGTAGTGCTGGACATGCACGGCAATATAAATCCCGCCTTGGCCGCTGCTGCCGATGTCCTTCTGGCATATGACACGAATCCCCATGTCGATCTGTTTGCCCGCGGACAGGAAGCGGTGGCAGTTCTGGAATCCTGTCTAAAAGCCCAGATTCGTCCTGTTACCGTGGTCCGCCATCCGCGGCTCCTGTTGGCCCCCCAGTGCACCGATACGGCCGAGTTGCCGCTGCGGGCGCTGCACGCCCGGGCGCAGGAAATGGAACAGGACGACCGCGTGGTGGCCGTCAGCATATTGGGGGGATTCGCCTATGCCGATACCCCCTGGACCGGCCCCAGCGTCATCGTTGTCACGAATCAACACTCCCGCCTGGCCGAGGAGCTGGCGGATGAACTGTGCGCTTTGTTCATGTCGTACAGAGATACCGCAACCTTCAAGGGCGTGCCTCCGGCCCAAGCCGTTCAGCAAGCTCTGCAGTCCGCCTCCGGGCCGGTGATCCTGGTAGACTCGGCCGACAATATTGGCGGTGGCAGTCCCGGCGACGGCACGGAAGCCCTGCAAGCCATGCTGGCCGCCCGGGTACAGGAGGGCACCGTAGTGATAGCGGATGCGGACGCCGTCGCCCGCTGCCATGCCGCCGGCCCGCGTACCCGACTGACCCTGTCTGTGGGAGCCAAAACGGACAGCGGGCATGGCCAGTCCGTTGAGGTCACCGGCGAAGTCAGGGCCGTTTCCGACGGCGTCTATCCCTGCGAGCTCAAGGAGCACCACTTCGCGGCCTTTTACGGGGACACCCTGGACATGGGCCCCACCGCCTGGCTACGCGTTGACGGTGTCAATATTGTGCTCAATGCCCGCAAGACCCCGCCCTTTGATCTGGCCCAACTGCGGGGCATCGGTATCGCACCCGAATCGCAGCAGATGATTGTGGTCAAGGCCGCCGTAGCCTATCGCACGGCCTATCTCCCCCTCGCGGCCGGTGTCATTGAAATGGATACGGCGGGTCTCTGCACCTCAAACCTGCATCGATTTGAATACCGGCAGCTGAGGCGTCCGATGTATCCTCTCGATGCCGTGTAAGCCGGACTGCTTCCTCTCTTCCCGGGTGTAGACGGGTCCGCCCTCGGGGGAGATTCCCGCGCCGTCATGCATCCGCTGGCGGCATGACGGTGTCCGGATCAGGGTTTCTGCCTGACCACAGAAACCGCCGGGCTTCTTCCGGGGTGCTGCGGGCGCGCGTCAGCGACCGATGCGGATATTCTGCTGGCTGTCTCTGTCAAAAAAATGGATTTTCGCCCGATTGAACGACAGCCGGCCGTGTTCTCCCACCCCAAAAACCCGATCGGGCCCCGTACTGACCGTGAGCCGCTGTCCGCCGACGGACACCATCAGGATGGTCAGGGAGCCCATGGGTTCCACCACCATCACCTGGCAGGGAATTCCGTGGGGGTCGGAAGCTGACCCGGCCTGCGGTTCATACGCGATGTCTTCCGGTCGAATGCCCAGCACGGCCGGGCCCGAGAGGCGCGCCCGATGCTCGGCCAGCCGCATATCGCACAGGTCTTGTTCGGACAGGAGAACGGCGGCTCCGGGCATGTTTTCCAGCAGCACCTGCCAGACGCCCGCCTCGACCTGCAGGTGACAGTCGAGAAAATTCATGGTGGGACTGCCCAGAAAGCCGGCGACGAACCGGTTCCGCGGGTGGTTGTACACGTCCAGGGGGGAGCCCACCTGCTGTACCCGGCCGTGATTCATCACCACCACCCGATGGCTCAGGGTCATGGCTTCGGCCTGATCGTGGGTGACATAGAGCACCGTCCCCTGGACCCGCGCGAAGAGCAGTTTCAGCTCGGCGTGCATCTGCATCCGCAGTTTGGCGTCCAAATTGCTGAGGGGTTCATCCAGCAGGAACGCCTTGGGTTTGCGGGTAATGGCCCGGCCGAGCGCAACCCGTTGCCGTTGGCCACCACTCAGCTGGCGCGGTTTGCGATCCAGCAGGTGGGCAATCTCCAGCAACTGCGCGGTCTCCTGCACGCGGCTTTCAATCTCGGCCCGCGGGATTTTGCGCACCTTGAGCCCGAATCCGATGTTTTCCCTTACCGTCTTGTGCGGATACAGCGCATAGCTCTGAAACACCATGGCAAGGTCCCGCTTGCCCGGTGGCACCGCGTTCACGAGTTGATCGTCAATGTAGATCTCGCCCTGACTGGGATCCTCCAGCCCTGCTGTCAAATTCAAGGTGGTGGACTTGCCGCACCCGCTGGGCCCCACCAGCGTGACAAATTCCCGGTCCTCGATCACCAGATTCAGGTCCTCAAGGGCGTGCACCGCGCCAAAGCGCTTGCCGACATGATGGTAACGAATAGGGGCCATGGCAGGTTCCTTGTGCGGCTATTCCTTGACGGCCCCGAAGGTAAGACCGCGCACCAGGTAACGCTGGGTGAGGCCGGCAAAGAGCATCACGGGCAGGATCATGAGGGACGCCAGGGCCGACATCTCGCCCCAGCGCAGGAATTTGTCGGACATGTAACCCGCGATTACGACCGGCAGAGTCTTGGCGGTACGCGAAGTCAGCATAGACGCATACAGGAATTCGTTCCAGGAAAAGATGAACGTGAAGATCGCCGTGACGGCGATCCCGGGCAAGGCCAGTGGCATGGTGATCTGGCGAAAGCGTTGCCATAGGGAACAGCCGTCAATGATGGCCGCCTTGTCAATGGCTTCCGGCAAATCCTGAAAGAATCCCAGCATGAGCCAGATGACGAAGGGCAACGTGAACGCGGTATGGGTCAGGATGAGCGCCAGATGCGTATCCGACAGGTTCAAGTTGCGGATGATGACGAAATAGGGAATGGCGGTTGTGATCGGCGGAAAAATCCGGACCACCAGGATCCAGATCATGATCGCCTGGCGAATGCGGTAGGAGAGATAGAACTTGGACAGCGCATAGGCCGCCATGGAACCCAGCAGGACCCCCAGGCCCGTGCTCACCAGCGCGATCAAGACGCTGTTGAAAAAGAACTGATGGATTTTCTCGACCCGCAGGACATCCACGTAATTCTGAATCGTGCCGCGCAAGGGCACGATGATCGGGGGCGCGACAATGGTGTCCACTTCGTACTTGAAGGAAGTGGTCACCAGCCAATACGCCGGAAAGGTAACGACCACCAGGACCACTGCCGTGACCAGATACAGGAGCAACCGGCCCGTTTGGCGCTGCAGGCTGTAGGAGCGGCCGGCAGCCATTCAGGATCCTTTTCTCTGTTCCCGGCCCTGCAATTCACGGATGAAGAAAATCGCGAGCAGAAAAATAAACAGCAGAAACAGCCAGGACATGGCGCTGGCCTTGCCGATCTGGAAGAACTGCAGGCCATTTTTGTAGATCAGAATGGACAGCACTTCGGTAACGCGGCCTGGACCTCCGAAAGTCAAAGTGTAGATGACATCAAATATGCGAAAGGCGTCCATAAGGCGCAGGAGCAGAACCACCAGAATGACGGGCCTGAGCAAGGGCAAAGTGATTTCCCGGAAAATCTGCCACCCGGAAGCACCGTCCACGCGGGCCGCCTTGTAGAAATCCAGCGGCAGAGACTGGATGCCCGCCGCCAAAATGAAGACGACCACCGGCAGTTGCTGCCATATCTCGACAGTGATGACGGCGGCCAGCGCTTGCTCCGGATTGCCGGTCCAGGTTTGGGACGGAATCCCCACCAGGCTGATGAAATAGTTGAGTGCCCCGTAGGTGGAATGATACAGGGTGCGCCACAATACCCCGGCGACGACCGGCGTCATCATCAGGGGGATCAGCAAGAGGGTCCGGACCAGGCCCACCGTGCGGATCCGGGTGGTCACCAGCAAAGCCAGGCCCAGGCCCAGCAGGAATTCAAGGGACACTGCGGTCCCGACAAAAATCAACGTGGTCTTCAGACTCCCCTGAAACACCGGATCCTGAAAGATCCGGACATAGTTGCGGAGACCGATGAAAACCGGCTGGCTGTTGGGTACGCTCATGTTCCAGGAATAGAAACTGAGACGCAGGCTATAGAGCAAGGGGTATACGGAGGTCAGCAGGAGGAAGGCCAGCGCCGGACTGACAAACAGCCACGACACGATACGTTCGCGCCGATGGTCCTGTACCACAACGGCGGGCAGGGGGGGACTTCGGTCAGACATGCCTGCAGGTCCGGCCCATACTTATGTGCTTTGCGTGTGCTGAAAGATGCATGCAGACACGGGGCCCTCGCGTATCGGCAGCGCAGGGTCAGGTTCCATAGTCCGTCCTGCGGGTCTTCGGCTGGCAACGCCCAAACAGCAGGCAGCGCCGTGGCAATGAAACCGGTGTACCTGCTGTCAGGGCAAGATGTCTCGTCTGCCTTTATTCTATACGGTGTCTTGCCACCCACTCCGCGCCACAAACCGGTGCGAGTCCTCGGGGTCCTGCCCCAGACCCGCGGGCCTGGGCCCCGGGTCAATGGGGGCTCTGTCCGCGGCAGACCCGAGGCGCAAGGGTCACCGCGGTGGATGCAGAGGCAATGCCTCTGCGCCAGTGCACCATTTGGTGTTTGGTATCCTACATTGTCGAGCTGGTGCACAAAAAGTTGTCTGGTGGTGGACACGGCCGCAATTGAGGGCATGCCTGCCCATCGACCCTACTATGCTTCCTTGCCCACGAGGTATCGGAATGTCTGCTTTCAGACGGTCTTCTTTCGGGCCGATCCGGCCCGTCTTGAGCCTTTTGTGCCCACCCCGCTGACACCGCACCCGGAGGGCCTCTGCGTAGCGTTCGGCCTGGATGTACCTTTCTCCTCGACCTACGGCCCTTTTCACGAATCCGGTATCCAGATACAGGCCCTGTATCAAGGACAGACCGTATTCTTCAACTCCCACCTGTACCTCGACAATGTGCCGGCCATATGTGCCGGCCGCGAGCGGTGGGGGGCTCCCAAGGAATATGCGGATGTGAAGATATCACAGCAGCACAATCTGCGGACGTGCCAGACGTACAAGGACGGCCTGGAAATCATGACGATAACGTCGACGATCGAATCGCCGGCCCAGCAGTCGGAGTTGATCTCCCTGTTTCCCAGTTATCGCCTGAAATCCATACCCCGGGCCGACGGTCCCGGTGCGGCCCTCACGCAGCTGGTGGAAGCGTCTCCCGTGGATGTCACCACTGATCTGCTGTACAAGGGGCGGGGTACTGTGTCTTTTGGATATACGGCCCACAGCGATTTGCGTCCTTTCACTCCGATAGAGGAAGGGGTAGCCTTCTACCAGATAGCCAGCTATACCGAAACGTATGGACGCATTGTCCATGACTTCCTGACAGAGCCCCGCCATCCTGCATGAGTCAATTACCCTGGCCTGCGTCGGCAAGGCAAAAAATCCGGCAGGGGAAGAGGGTTTTTCCATATGTTTGTCCCGTGATTCCATGACAAGGAGCTGTTTACAATGAATCGACCCTACCTGTACCATCGACGTGACATTCTCAAGGCACTGGGAGTTCTGGGCGCCGGATCGCTGCTGGCAGCGTGCGGCCCCACCGGTGCTCCTCCGGTAGCGGCCCCCGTGCCCGCCGCGGACGAAAGCACGGCCGCGGGCAAGAAATATGACGGCATCACCCTGCGCATGCTGACCCAGGCCGGGACGGACTACGAACCCGCTTTCCGGGCCTGGTCCGAACACTTTACGGCCGAAACCGGAGCCCGGGTCGAATTTGAGTTTGCGCCCTGGGAAACCCTGATGCCCAAGGTCCAGGCGGATCTGGCCTCCGGCTCACCCCAGTTTGATCTGTTCTGCAACGACATTGAATTCCAGTACACCATCTGGCCCGAACTGGAACCCATCAACGACTTTCTGGCCGACAGCGGATATGACATGGAAGGCTTTTTCGATCCCGTCTATCGCTACGGCGAAGGCATCGCCGGCAATACGGGGGTCCGCTACGGCTTGCCGGTGGTGAGCGGAGTCTCGGTGCTCTTCTACCGCACCGATCTGATTGATGCCTTTCCCACCACGTGGGCTGACTACGATGCCTTGCTCGCGACCCACACCACCGGTTCCATGCACGGTCTCTCTTTCGCGGGAGTGCCCGCACAACTGGTCAAGCTCTTCCTGGCCCGGTACTGGGCCCAGGGCGACCCCCTGCTGACACCGGACTGGCAGCCTCTGATCCACGGAGACAAGGGAGTCGCGGCGCTGTCCCTGCTCAAGAAACACATGACGGACTACGCGCCGCCAGGCATACTGGCGTGGGACAATCCCGATGCTGCCAATGCCTTTTTGGCTGGCGACGTGGCCGTCAACGAGGGCTGGGCCGGCTTCATCCTGCCCTCTCTCGACGACCCGGAGAAATCCAGGGTCGTGGGCAACTGGGCCATTGCACCGTATCCGGAAGGCGGTACCGGCAATTTCGTGCAGCACAACATTGTGCTGATGAAGACATCGGAACACAAGGAAGCCGCGTTCGAACTGATGACGGCTCTCAGCAACCCGCAACGCGCCAAGGAAGGCATGCTTGATTACGGCATGACGGGGGCGCGCAAGAGTATCTTCAGCGATCCCGATGTAGTGGCGGCCAAACCCTACATGCCGGACTATTCCGAAGTACTGAGTCGTGGACGCCCATTCACGCCGGGCGTGCCGCAGTGGCTTGAGATGTTCATCGGACTCGCGGAAGGCGCATCGGCGGCACTGTCGGATCAGGCCACGCCCCAGGAAGCCATGGACAGGGTAGCCGAGAACTGGCTTGAACTTCTGGCCCAAAACCCGCTCGATTTCGAGTATCGGGAATAACGCGGCCCCATAAGCCCCGGGACCTCGCATCAGGCCCCGGGGCCGGGGCGCGCAGTCCGCGCCCAGCCCGGCTTGCATGCCGGGCGCCCGTGCTGTCTGTTTGCTTTGGAATCCGGCCAGATGCTCCCCGCGTACGCGGCAGTCCGGTAGCGCTTCTGGCCTTGTCGCTCTGAAGTCAACTGCGGGCATAGGGAAGCCATCCCTATGATTTCGGGGCTATCCCGCCTACAATGCACTGCATTGCCTGATCCGCGAGCAGGGCCTGTCCATGCCCCCCACCTCTATCCACATTGCAGGGATCTGCGGCAGCCTGCGGGGACCGCAGAGCTACACGCGCAAGCTGCTGGGCCGGGTCATGGTAGAGATCGCAGCCCAGGGCGCCACGACCGACTTCCTGGATCTGGCCGCGTTGCCGCTGCCCCTGTGCCAGGCCCCGGATGACCGTCCCGACCACCCGCAGGCCCAGGAACTGCACCGGCGCGTGGAGACAGCCCAGGGTCTGGTACTGGCCACTCCGGAGTATCACAACAGTTACAGCGGCGTATTGAAGAATGCCCTGGATCTCCTGAGCAACGAGGAGCTGGGCGGTAAGGTGTTCGGTCTGATCGGCATCTCCGGCGGGGATATGGGAGCCGTGAATGCCCTCAGCCATCTGCGCACCGTGGTGCGCGGGGTGGGAGGCCACTGCATTCCCCAGCAGGTTTCGCTGCCCTCGGTCTACCAGTACTTTGAAGGGGACAACCTGACAGACCGCAAGGCTCTGGATCGGATTCAGGATTTTGCCACGGCGCTGGTGCGCTGCACGCGCCTCTTGGCCGCGGCCGGAGATGGCTGAGATTGGCTACCTGGGAACCCGCCACCTCCCAAGTGTTTCCGCTGCATCGGCAATACTGGCTGCTGACAGTCGGGTTGGCGGTCCTGACTGTGTATATGGGCTATACCTACAACCACACCCGGGACCCGGGGCTGCTGGTGATGGCCCTGCTGTGCAGCGGACTGACGTTGTGGCATGGTCAGTGGACCGGGGCGCGGGTGCACTGTGATGCCCGGAGCCTGACTCTGCACCGCCGGGGCCGATCCGCGGTATCTGTGCCCTGGTGGCAAGTGCACCGCCTGACTCTGGCCGGTCGGCTGACTCGCAGCGTGCTGGTGGAGTATGGTGACCCCGCGGCTCCGGAATTCCTGCTCTTGCCAAGACTGCAGGAACAGGAAGCACTGCTGGATGCCGTGACCGGACTGCACCGGCAGGGCCAGTCTGCCGAAGAGGCCTAGACCGTGCACGTCATCCTGGTGTGTGGAGAATTTCCCCCCAGCCCCGGCGGTGTAGGCAGCTACACTGCGCAGCTGGCCACCCGTTTGGCCGCCCAAGGCATGAACATCTCTGTCATTGCCGTGAACAGTCCTCGGAATGCCCCCCCGGAGCCGGGCTACAACCTGCTGCGTCTGACCCGGCCTTGGGGCCGGGCTGCCAACAAACAGGTACACAGCCTGGCCGGGCCCGGAACCCATACGTGGGTGCATGTGCAATACCAGACGGGAGCTTTCCAGATGAACCCCCGCATCAACCTGGCAACCCGAGGGTGGCAGCAACGCGGCCTGCGGGTGGCCTGGACGTATCACGATCTGCTGCCCCCGTACCTGTTGCCCAAGATTGGGCAGCGGGCAAGGGACTGGATCACCTTGCGTCCGGCCCGCTTTGCCGAGGCGGTGATTAGCACCAATCCCGTGGACCGGGCCCGGCTGCAGGCGATCGGCTTCCCGGTCTGGGAGATTCCGGTACCCAGTTTGTTGCCCGCAAACCATGACGATGCGGCAGGGCTGGCCGCGGTCCGCGTACTATACGGCATGCAACCGGAGGATCTGCTGTTGGGCCATGTGGGGCTGGCCCTGCCCGGGAAAGGCATTCAGACCCTGGTGGAAGCCCTGCGCATGTTGCGTTGCCGGGGAGAGCCCGCGCGGTTGCTGCTCATCGGCGGGGAAGCAGCCCCGGGGCCTCGGGCGCGTCCAGGGTTCCGTGCGACCCTGCTGCGCCAGATCAGAGAGGCCGGCCTGCAAGACCATGTCACCTGGACCGGATATCTGGACAATGCGGATACCAGTGCCGCCATCGCCTGCTGCGACATGATGGTGATGCCTTTCACGGCGGGCGCGAATGCCCGCAACAGTTCCTTGATGGCCTGCCTGGCCCAAGGCAGCGTGACCATCACCACCACTCCGCAGCATGCGGAACTGTTGCCGACAGCGCTGCCGACCGTGCCGCCGCAGGATCCTGTGGCGCTGGCCAACCTCGTTCAAGCGACATTCCATTCTCCCGAGATACAGCAAAAGGCGCGCCAGGCCGCAGCGGCAGCGATCCGGGGACGCACATGGGACGACGTCATCCGACTGCATCGCGGCATCTACGAAATGCCCGGTGGCGGTCGCAGCAGGCCCGGTGGGCCGGACAGCTGAAATGCCTCTGGATGCTCTGGCGTTGGCGTGCATCGTCCATGAACTGCGGGCCTGGGGAGTACCGGCGCGGGTGCAACAGGTGTTGATGCCGAATCCACACACCGTGGCTCTGGAACTGTATGCCCAACGCCAACGCCGCTACCTGTTTTTGCATGTGCAGGGGCCGGACAGCTGGCTGGCGCTGCAGACCGCCCGGCCTCGGCGCGGCGAGGGCGGCCCGGCTTCCATGCTGGAATTGCTGCGCAAATATGGACGCGGCGGGATATTGACCGACCTGGCCCAGCCCCACCCGGTCGAACGGGTAGTCGTCGCCCGTCTGAGCCACGTACAGCATGGCCCGACGCAGCTCATCGTGGAATTGACGGGGCGCCGCAGCAACCTGTTCCTTGTCCATCCGGAAGGCCGTATTCTGGGCCAGTTGCATCCGGTTTCCCGCCAAGCCCGGCGGCCACTGCGGCCCGGTCAGGCTTATGCCCTGCCAGTGCAGGATCGCCTGTCACCGCTGGATTGCAGCCCGGCACACCTGGCGGCGCACCTGGCATCGAGTGATCAGCCCCAGGCAGTGCCGGCCCTGCTCCGTGTGCTGGCCGGTATGGGCCCGGTGCAGGCGCGGGAGATTGTGTACCGCGTGACCGGACATGTGGACGCGGAAACCCGGGAACTGGATCCAGGCCGATTGTGGCAGGTGCTGGGAGATTTGTGGCGGCCGGTCGCCACAGGGCAGTGGCAACCCAGCCAGATCCAGGCACACGACCAGCCGGGCATCTCGGCTCCCTTTCCCATTCACCACTTGCCCCATGCCCGGCCCCTGGCTCAATTGCATGCAGTCTGGGCAGAACAGGTTCCCGGCGATCCCTATCACGGGGCCAGAGACGCGGTCCAGACTGCATTGCAAAAATCCCGGGATCGGGCCCGGCGTCGCCTGAAGGCCGCGCGCCAGGACCTGCCCCGTGCGGGGGCCCCGGCCGAACTGCGCTTGCAGGCCCAGTGGCTTTTGGCGCTGCAAAGCCGCATTGCCCCGCGCCAGGAGTCAATTTTCGTCCCGGGCGCGGAAGAGGGCTCCCGGACCGAGATTCGGCTGCGCCCGGACATGACACCGATCCAACAGGCGGAAGGCATGTTCAAACGGGCGCGCAAACTGGAGAGAGCGGCCCAGATTGTGCCAACCCGCATCCGGCAGTTGACCCGGGACCTGGAATACCTGGACCAGTTGGCCCTGGATCTCACCGCCGCGCAAGACCGGGCGGACATTGAGGCTGTGCGCTTGGATCTGGAAGGCTCCGGGCTGTATCGGCCGCAGCACCGGAAACCGCCGGCCCGTCCACCCCAACCCACTCGGGGGCACCGCGTTTTTGTCAGTGTCGACGGGTTCCGCATCCTGGTGGGCCGAAACGCCCGTGAGAACGATCGGGTAACCTTCCGGCACGCGGCGGCGCGGGATCTGTGGCTGCATGTGCGCGCCCAGCCCGGCTCCCATGTGGTGATCTGCACCGGGGGACAGGCCGTGGCTCCCGAAACCGTGCGGCTCGCGGCTCAGTTGGCGGCCTACTACTCCCCGAGACGCGGCGAGCACAAGGTTCCGGTCAGCGTCACGACCAAGCGACACGTAACGCGCCTCAAGGGTGGCCGCCCCGGGCAGGTCCGGTTACGGCACGGGCAGGCGGACACCGTAATCGTAAATGCCACGCTGCCCGATGTACCGGAAGTCTGAAAACCGGTGGGGATGCGTTAGCGTTCCAGCAACACCCGCATGACGGGATAGTCCACGCTGCCAAAGCGGGACTTGTACTCTTCATCGCCTTGCATGAAGTCAAAGACCCGGTGGCCCGAGGCAATGGCGTACTGGATGGCATAGGAGAGAATCACCCAGCCGGGACTGAGTTGGGCATGCAGCCGGGGATCGTAGCCGCTGTTGTACAGCAAGAAACGGTCTGCGTACGAGAAGGCAAACAGGACCGCCGCCGGTTCTCCGTTCAGGGTCAGGAACATGAGGCGCAGGAAATTCGCCTCAAACATGACTTTGCCCATGTTGTGAAAGAAGGTCTGCATTTCCGCATCCATAAATGCAGCTTTGTCAGCCCGGCTGGCTCTTTGCAACCGAATGAATCGGGAAATTTCGCGATCCAGCTCATGTTCGGGGCCCACGATATACAGCCCAACCTCCGCTTCTCTTTCCATGCGCCGCTGCTTGCGTCGGATTTCGTGCCGCTGCTTTTTTTCCACCTGCGTGTCCAGATAGGTGGTGTACCGGTCCGGCAAGGCGATGGCCGGCGCGACATCCTCCTGAAAGACCTGGACGGTGACGCCGCGCGCCTGCGCCATTTTGGGCAGCCACCGGTAGGTGGTGCTGGCCGCGGGCAGATTGCAGAGATCCACAATCTCCCAGGCCGGTGCTTCAGGGCTGTACAGCCAGTCCAGGAATGCGCCATAGACAGCGGATTCCCAGCCTGTGGCGACGATGACATCCAGATAGTCGCTGACTTCAATGCAGCCGACGATACTCAGCTGCGGGCGTCCCGCGTGGTGGGAATCCGCGCCCGCAAGCAGATAGAGGGGCAGAATGCCGACCAGTTCGTCCGTGTCGGGCCGGTAGTAGGCCGTGATCCAGCATTCGCCCAGCCCCAGATTCTCCCACCATACCGTCTGCCAGGCCCACCGCATGAAGAAAGGCCGCGCTGCCGACGCATCGACCAATGTATCCCATGTGGCGGCCAGCGCCTGGAAGCCATCCGGCTGATCCTGGGGACCGAAGGTGACAACCCGCAAGTTCCTTTGTATCTGCGGCGGATCCGCCGCGGCCTGCAAGTCGGCGAAGCCGACGGTCATTGTTGCCATGGCGGGATTATAGCACTTGTTTATACAATATAATTATATCAAAAAGAGATTCTAACCGGATTCAAGCTATCTTTTTTGGACGGTGCAAGCCATGGCTATAGCACCGTCAGCGACAGCGCACATCACGGTGCCGGCAGGGCGCGCAAGCCGCCGGCCGCAGGGAGTGAGACTGCCACAAGGTCAAGGGCCAGCAGTGCCCCCTGCGAGCGGTGAGGCACGTTGGGTTAACGCCGGGAAGCGGCCCGGCCCCCGACCCGCTCTGCCAGCCCCACCCCCGTCAAGGCTACAAATGCCAGTATGGACAAAACCCAGAGACTGAATCCCTGGGCGGCAGGGCCCCAGCCCGCCTCGGCAGAGGACCGTGCGTCGGGGACATCTCCGTTTTCCATGGGACCGGTCGGGGTTGCTGCGGCCTGACAGGCCATGAGCGCCCAGTGATCCAGGCGCAACGCAGTGGGCTGATGATCGCCATCGTTGTAGACATTGAAATAGACCCGGACGGTTTCGCCGGCATACGGGGAAAGATCGTGCCGCTGCTCCGTGGTCCGGGCCGCCTGGATGCGGCCACTGTACAGCACCTCCAGCAACTCTCCATGGCGATCCAACAGCAAGGCCTGCTGCCGGTCCGAGAACAAACCGGGCACCGCCGGCTCTTCGGCAGTCTGGAGGCGCCAGGACCACACCAACGTCAGCGAATCGGCATGGACAGGCAGAGACACTGTTTGCCACACGGAGGAATAGCTGGAACCGGCCGGCTCGGCACCCTGCTCCTGCCGCCCCAACCAGATAGACAGGGCTTCCGTGCCGGGTTGCACCACGAACAAGGCCGGCACGGCGGTCGGGCCGGCGGTCCAGGCAGCCCTGTTGCTCCCCAGCAGGTCTGCGCAGAGCGGTTCTCCCCGGCCTGGCATAAACGCCGCGGTCCGCGCCGGTGACTCCGGGCCCCGTCGAGTCCTCAAGCTTCCTTCCTGAGGCCAGAGCACCCGCACAAAGCCCATCAAAGCCAGCACCAGCACGATCAGGCACAACACAATCCAGATACGCGGCCCGCCCGGGTGGAGTTCAAACTCCTGATGCAGCGTGATCACGATTCTGCCTCCGCCGTTGTGAGGTGCGTCTGAAACCAGGCTTGGACATTGGTCCACATCTCCGGCGGGCCGCGATGTGCCACTCCCGCGTGCAGGGTAACCCGCATTTTCTGAGGTTGGTCATGGTATATGTCTGCCAGTTGCCGGGCAAACTGCCGGGCTCCGTCCGGGGGGATCTGTGTATCGTCTGCACCACATTCTACGGCTATGGCGGGCGCATGGCGGTAGTGGGCCGTACAGGCCCGGGATTTGGCTTGCCTGGCAGGCCTGCCAGGCCAAAGCGTCGGGGGCACCCGGCGGTTCATGCCGGCCGCCGCCCACGCGCTGTCTCCCCCATGGAGATCCCTCCCACACCACAGGCCGGTGCCACCTGCAGCCGCGCTCTGCCCCAGTCCAGGCCCAATGACACCTCGGTATGGGCCCAGACCCCCTCGGCCCGTGGTACAGCGCATAGGTCTGCGGCCCTATGCTACACTTGCCCTGCTGCGTTCACCATGCACGTCTTTCTCTGCTTGATTGCACATTGGGACCCGTGGCTCTTTCTGCATCCACCCTCTCGGCCCGTCCATATACTGCTGCAGTCGACCTCGGCGGCACCAAACTGCTGTGCGCCGTCACGGATGAAAAGCAGCAGGTGCTGGCCTCTGCCAAAGTGTCTACCGACGTGATGGGCGGCCCGGATGCCATCATTGCACAAATGGCCAAAGGCATTCGCCGGGCGGTTAAGAAAGCGGATCTCAAGATGAAAGACATTGCCGCTGTGGGCGCCTGTGTGCCGGGACCGGCCGATCCGGCCTCGGGTCTGGTCGCCCGGGCGGTCAACCTGCACTGGGAAAGCCCGGTACCTTTGGCCAGGAAACTGGGCAAGGCCCTCAAAGGCATACCCGTCATCATTGAAAACGATGTGAACGCCGGGACGTACGGGGAATGGGTGGCCGGCGCGGCCCGGGGCAAGCAGGACGTGATCGGCATCTTTGTCGGCACCGGCATTGGGGGCGGTCTCGTGCTGGATGGCAAGTTGCGGCGGGGCACGCGCTTTGTCGCCGGTGAAGTGGGACATGTCATCCTCAAGATCGATGGCCCTCCCTGCTCCTGTGGCAACTCGGGCTGTGCTGAAGCCCTGGCCAGTCGCAGCGCCCTGGAACGGGCGGTCCGGGCGGCCTTGCAAGCGGGCCGCACGAGCGTGGTGACCGAGATGATGAAAGCCAAGGGCGGCCGCCCGCGCATGACCAGCGGCGTCATCAGTCGGGCCTACAGGGCCGGCGATCCGCTGGTGACGGAACTGATCGAGGAGATGGCCTTTTACCTGGGGTTGCTGACGGCTTCCCTGGTGAATATCATTGATCCGCAGATGGTGATCTTCGGTGGCGGTGTAGTCGAAAAGATGGGGGAGGACCTTCTCGCGCGGGTGCGGGCCGCCACCTTGGGCAAACTGATGTCCCGTGAGGAGTTCTCCATTCAGGCGGCCCAGCTGGATGATCTGGCCGGCGTAATTGGCGCGGCCGCCCTGGCCCGCACGGCGGTGCATGGTGGATGAAGCGCTGACCTACGTGCTGCTCATTCGGCATGGCGAGAATGAGTATGTGGCCCAAGGCCGCCTGGCCGGCCGCCTGCCCGGTATTCATCTCAATGCCAAAGGGCAGCAGCAGGCCGCGGCACTGGCATACCGGCTCGCCCATGTGCCGCTGAACGCCGTCTATTCCAGTCCGCTGGAACGATGCATGGAAACCGCGCAGGCCGTAGCCGATGCCCAGCAACTGCCCGTCCGGGCGGAGGCCGGATTGCTGGAGGTGGACTATGGCGAGTGGCAAGGGGGCGTTTTGCAGGAATTGGGGGCTTCTCCCCTCTGGAAACGTATGCAGGGCAATCCCAGCCGCTTCCGCTTTCCCCAGGGAGAAACGCTGCGCACCATGCAAAACCGGCTGGTGGATACCATTGAGGACATCCGCCTCCGACATCCTGATCAGCGGGTGGCTGTCTTCTGCCACGCGGATCCCATCAAGTCCATTCTGGCGTACTTCCTGGGCATCTCGCTGGATTTGTTTGGGCGCATCGGTATTGCCACGGCGTCCATCTCCACCTTGGCGCTGCGAGAATCCGGTTGCCTGGTGCTGGGCATGAACGACACGGGCCAGATTCCCCCTCTCGCCTTGCCCAGGACCGAGGCGAAAGCGGCAGCTGCATCCGAGCCTGCAATCTCCCAAGCCTAGTCCGCCCGAGCCTGTTATGGACCGTCTGCTGTACGACTTGAAACCGGTGGATTCCATGGTGGTGGGAACAGAAGGGCCCCCGGGCCAGCGGGAGTTCTTCCTGCAGGCCCGCAAGGATGCGGTGCTGATTACCGTGCACATGGAAAAGGAGCAGGTGGCGCTGCTGAGCACGAGCATTCTCAATTTGCTGGGCGATATTGAGGATCTGCCCCCCATCGATACCCGCGAAGTGCCCGAGACCGCCCTCGAGTATCCGACGGAGCCGCTTTTCCGGGTTCGCCAGATGGGACTGGGGTACGAGAAAGACGAGGAACTCTTCGCGCTGTTTCTGCAGGGCATGTCGGCCGAAGAAGAGGATGCGGATTTGCCGGTGGTCCGGCTCTGGGCCACGGGCGCACAGATGCAGGTCTTCAGCGATCGGGCCTTGCAGGTGGTGGCCGCGGGCCGTCCCATCTGCCCGCTCTGCCACGAACCCATTGATCCGGATGGGCATCTGTGCCCGCGCGCCAACGGGCACGCGGATCCGCTCGTTCTCTGAGGACGGGGCACGGCCCGCGGTCATCGTGCCTGACCCACTGAGTCTGGATCTCCTGCAGCGGGGCGAGATCTCGGTGCAAGGCTTGCTGCCCTACAGCTCCAATTACAGTTTCCTGGGCTGGGCACGCCAGGCCGACCGGGAAGTCCAATGCGTGTACAAGCCCCGTGAAGGCGAGAATCCCCTGGCGGATTTCCCGTCCGGCACCCTCTGCCAGCGGGAAGTCGCCGCTTTTCTCCTGAGCGAGCTGCTGGGCTGGGATCTGGTGCCGCCGACCGTGTTGCGGGAGGCCGAGTACGGATGGGGCAGTGTGCAGCTCTTCATCCCGCACGATCCCAACCTGCATTACTTCAATGTCCGGTACAGTGCCCGTCATGCCGACTTTCTGCGGCGCCTGGCCCTCTTTGACTACATTGCCAACAATGCGGACCGCAAAAGCGGACACTGCCTGGAGGACTCGGAACACAGACTCTGGGCCATTGATCACGGCATCTGCTTCCATGCCCGGTACAAGGTGCGGACCGTGATCTGGGAATTCAGCCAGGAACCCGTGTCCACCGCGCTGCTGGCAGATCTGGAATGCTGCGCCCGGCAGCTGGCGGCGCCCGCCTGCCCCGCCCCGCGCCGCCTCTATCGGCTCCTGTCCGAACCGGAGGGGAAGAGCATGCGGGCCCGGCTGCAGCAACTGTTGCAGACCGGGTGTTATCCCCGGCCCCGGGCGGGCCAGCGCAACTTCCCTTGGCCCCCCATTTGAACCCACGGTGGCAGTGCACCCGTGTCCGCCCCTGGGCCGGACAAGATACAATACAGATTGGGCAACCACGCAACGGCAGTCCCTGCAGGCTGTCTGCAGGAGTGTAACGTGAAAGCGGTGGCGGTCGCTGGTGGCGAAGGCACTCGTCTCCGGCCCTTGACTCTGCAACGGGCCAAGCCGATGGTGCCGCTGATCAATCGGCCCGTACTGGTGCATATGGTGCGCCAGCTGAGCCGGTATGGTGTGACCGAGCTGCAGCTGACACTGCGCTACATGGCCTCCCTGATCCAGGATTACTTTCAAACCAACCCGATTTGCGATCTGGAGATCGGGTATCACATCGAAGAATTCCCGCGGGGCACCGCCGGCAGTCTCAAGCAGGCGGCGCGCCATTGGCAGGAGCCTTTTCTGGTGGTTTCCGGAGACGGTCTCACGGACATGAACTTCCGGGCCCTGTATGAAAAGCACATCGCGACCGGGGCGGATGCCACCATCGCCTTGCAGCCGATGGACGAGACCCGGGAATACGGCGTGGTCCTGACCGACCGGCACAACTGGATCTACGACTTCGTGGAAAAGCCGCGGCCCAGCGAACAGCAGTCCAACCGGGTCAACACCGGCATGTACGTCCTCAACCCCGATGTGCTGGATCTCATTCCGGACCACCGGGAATTCGACTTCTCGCGCGACCTGTTTCCGGCCCTGCTGCAACAGAACCGCCCCATTTACGGACATGTCACGCAAGGCTACTGGTGCGACGTGGGCAACACGGAGGCCTACATGCGCGCCACCCAGGACCTGCTGCACGGCCACGTCAACCTCTTCGATACGCTGGGCACGGAACAGGATCCCGGGATCTGGGTGGAGCGGGATGTCTTCATTCACCCCACGGCGGAACTGACGGGCCCCCTCTTTCTGGGCACCGAAGTGCAGGTGCATGCCCAGGCTATCATCCGCGGTCCGGCCGTGATTCGCCCCAACACGATTGTGGACCGCCATGCCCAGGTGGAAGAAAGCGTCATCTGGCGCAATTCGTACCTGGGACCCAGCAGCCGGGTGCAGAACGCCATCATCGGTCGGCAGTGCAGTGTCCGGGCCCACGCGCACGTGAGCGAAGGTTGCGTGGTCGGAGACGGCTGCATCCTGGAGGAGGGCACCATTCTCATGCCCCACGTGAAGCTGTGGCCGCACAAGCGCATTGCCCGTGCCAGTACCATTCGGGACAACATCGTGTGGGGTCGGCAAGGGCGACAGGAACTGTTCCGGGACTTCACCATCTCGGGACAGACCAATCTGGATCTGACTCCCGAAATCGCGGCCAAGATCGGCGTGGCGTTGGGTTCCAGCCTGCCCAAGGAAGCCAACGTGGCGGTCAACAGCGACATGCACATGGCTTCGGGCATGATCAAACGGGCCCTCGTCAGCGGGCTGCCGGGGGCCGGGGTCAATACCCTGGATCTGGGGAGGGTGGCCATGCCGGTGCTGCGCCACTTTGTGCGCAGCACCGGCAGCGTGCGGGCCGGGCTGCATGTACACGTGAATCCGGACGATCCCCATCCCCAGTCCCTGAATGTGCAGATCCTGGAAGCCGACGGCAGCAATCTGGGCAAGCGAATGGAGCAGCGCATCCAGTCCATCTTTTTTCAGGAGGATCTGCGCCGGGTGAGCATGGAGGACATCGGCACCATCCGCGACGCGCACAATTTTGTGGAAGCCTATGTCGATGATTTCCTGACCAAGGTCTTCGTGGAGCAGCTGCATACTGTGCCTTTCAAGCTGGTCGTGGACTATTCCAACGGCATGGCTGCGCACGTAATGTCCACCATCCTGGAACACCTGCAGATTGAAGTGGTCCCGCTGAACAGTCTGCGCCGGGAAGACACGCCTCACATGGACCCGGAACGGATCCACCAGAGGCTGCGTGAACTGGCTGCCATCGTGAAAGCGGTCAACGCCCATGTGGGCGTGCTGTTGGGCGTAACGGGCGAACTGGTCCGGATGGTGGATGATCAGGGCATGGTGCTGACGCCCTATCAGACCGATGCGCTGTTGCTGGACCTGGCGCTCTTCAACCATCCGCGCAGCCGGGTGGTCTATCCGGACAACATGCCGGCTCCCTACACGGCCATCGCCCGCACCTACGAGGCGGAAGTGGTGCCTTGCAAAAGCGACATGCACAACCTGATGACGGCCGCGGCGGCCGGCAATGTCCTGGTGGCCCTGAACGGGCGCGGCCACTTCATTTTTCCCTTTTTCCACCCGGCCCCTGACCCCATGATGGCCTCAGTCAAGCTGCTGGAATATTTGGCGATCCGGCGCGAGCCGATCAGTCACATCATGGCGGTCATGCCGGCCATCCACCACCGGCGGGTACTGGCACCGGTGCCCTGGAATCAGCGCGGCCGCGTGATGAACCGCCTCAATGAGCAATACCAGACGGAACGGATGGACACACTGGAAGGTCTGAAAATCTGCACCGGCCCGGACGAGTGGGTGCAGGTGCAGCCCAGCGCGGTGCAGCCCGCCCTGGAAATCGCCTTGGAGGCCCCGACCCGTTCCCGCACCTTGACCCTGCAGGCCCGTTTTCAGGACGAAGTCCGGCGCCTGGTGGATCAGGAGGAGGCCGCGTCGGCCGCGGATCTTGCATGATGGAGTGGGTCAGTGTCAGTCCGGCCCAGACACAGGCCTGGGGACAGCGGCTGGGCACATGTCTGCGGCCAGGGGATGTACTGGCCCTGCAGGGGGTGCTGGGGTCCGGCAAAACCACCCTGACCCAAGGCATTGCCCGCGGCCTGGGGATCATCGACCGGGTGACCAGTCCCACGTTCGTGCTGGTCAGTGAATACGAGCTCCCGGCCGGAAATCTCCTGCGTCACCTGGACTGCTATCGTCTGCCGACAGCCCAGGCCTGCGGACAGGCGATCCACCTGGGATTGCTGGACTGGCTGCAGATGGCGGACAGCATCCTGATTGTGGAGTGGGCGGAGCGCATCACCCCCCTGTTGCCGTCGACCCGCCTGGAAGTGCGGCTGGCACCGCTGGCGTCCCCCCCGGATCACCGGCGGGTGACCCTGCAGGCCCACGGCAGCCCGGACCCGGATTGGCTACAGGCTACCCTGCACCGTCTCGCAACTGCCTGAAGAGTTCCTGCTCCCGGGCCGAAAGGTTGCGGGGCAACTGGACCTGCAGGGTCACCACCAGTTTGCCTTTGGCGTTGGGTTGTTTGACATCCGGCATGCCTTTGTCCGAGAGCGCCAGTCGGGCACCGGGCTGGGTTCCCGCCGGAATCTTGAGTTTGACAGTACCGTTCAGGGTCGGTACCGGCACTTCGCCGCCCAGGATCGCGGTATACAGATCCACGGGGACCTTGACCTGCAGATCCTGCCCCTCGACCGTGAAGTGGGGGTGGGGACTGACCTTGACCTTGAGGTAGATGTCGCCGCCGGCCGGTTCCGCCGAGCCGCGCAAGCGGATGCGGGACCCGGTCTTGACCCCGGGCGGGAACTCCGCCTGGATCCGCCGCCCATCCGAAGTGTGGAGGGTGCGGTGGGTGCCGTGAAACGCCTCCTCCAGGCTGATTTCCGCCTCCACTTCCCGCCGCGGTTGCGGGCGTGGTCCGGCCTCTGTCGTGTGGAAGCCGCCGCCCGGGACGCCAGCGCCAAAGAGCTGGTCAAAGAAGCTGGAAAAGCCAAAGCCGCCCTGCCCCCCCGCCATGCGGGTGAATTCCTCCTGGGACATGCGCCGTTGGCCGCCGCTGCCCCACTGGCTCCAGTCGAAGTCCTGGGGATTGCCGCCGGCCCGCTCAAAGCGTTCCCAGTCCTTGCCAAACCTGTCGTACTTCTGCCGTTTCGCCGTGTCCGAGAGCACGGCATAGGCCTCATTCACGGCCTTGAACCGTTCCTCCGCCTGCGGATCTCCCTGGTTGGTATCCGGGTGATACTCGCGTGCCAGGCGCCGAAAGGCGCGCTTGATCTCTTTCGCGTCGGCGTGCCTGGACACGCCCAGAGTCTCATAGTAGTCCCGGTACTTCATGGGAAACCGCCCTGGCCCGGCAGGTTATCCTCCCTTCTCTTCCGAGTACTCGCCCTCGATGATTTCCTCATCGTCGCCATCGGCCGCAACTCCGTTGGAGCCCCCTGCCGTGGCGGTGTCCTGCTGGGCCTGGACCTGTTGGGCCAGCGCCTGCGATGCCTGTTGCAGCTGTTCCGTCAGCTCCTTGATCCGGTTGGCATTGTCGCCCTGTTGCGCCGTCCGCAGCTCGGTGATTATGCCTTCAATCCGTTCCCTGTCCCCGGCCGGCACTTTCTCTCCCATCTCCGCCAGCACTTTCTCGGTACTGTAGATCAGGGAATCGGCGTTGTTGCGTACTTCCACCAGTTCCCGCAGCTTCTGATCCGCCGTTTCGTTGTCCCGGGCTTCCTTGACCAGCCGTTCCACTTCCTCGTCCGACAGGTTGGTGGATGCCGCAATGGTGATGCTCTGTTTGTTGCCGGTGGCCTTGTCCTGCGCGGAGACACTCAGAATGCCGTCAGCGTTGATATCGAACGTCACCTCAATCTGCGGCGTGCCCCGGGGCGCGGTCGGAATGCCTTCCAGACGGAAGTGGCCCAGCGACTTGTTCTGATTGGCCATGGGCCGTTCGCCCTGCAGCACATTTACATCCACCATGGTCTGTCCGTCCGCTGCCGTGGTGAAAATTTCCGTCTTGCTGGTGGGAATGGTGGTGTTGCGCGGGATCTGGACGGTGTTCACCGCGCCCATGGTCTCGATGCCCAAACTCAGAGGCGTCACATCCAGCAACAGCAGATCGGACACCTCGCCGGCCATGATGCCGGCCTGCAACGCGGCGCCAATCGCCACCACCTCGTCCGGATTGACCCCACGGTGCGGTTCCATGCGGGTGATGCTGGTCACCAGCTCCTGAATCATGGGCATCCGGGTGGAACCGCCCACCAGCACGACTTCATCCAGATCCTGGGCGGTGAGGCCGGCATCCTTGAGCGCGTTGGCGAAGGGCACCTTGCAACGTTCCACCAGGGCCCCGGTCAGCTGTTCAAACACACTGCGCGTGAGGGAAAACTGCAGATGCCGAGGGCCTTCACTGTCGGCCGTGATGAACGGCAGATTGATCTCGGTCTGCGGGGTGGTGGACAGTTCGATCTTGGCTTTTTCCGCTGCCTCGCGCAGCCGTTGCAATGCCTGGCGGTCCTTGCGCAAGTCGATACCGGCGTCCTTGATGAACTCATCAATCAGCCAGTCCACAATGACTTCGTCCCAGTCGTCGCCGCCCAGATTGGTGTCGCCGTTGGTGGACTTGACCTCTATCACGCCGTCGCCCACTTCCAGCACGGAAACGTCAAAGGTGCCGCCGCCCAGATCAAAGACCAGAATGACCTCGTCGGACTTCTTGTCCAGGCCATACGCCACGGCGGCGGCTGTGGGTTCGTTGATGATGCGCAGCACTTCCAGGCCGGCGATCTGGCCGGCGTCCTTGGTGGCTTGCCGCTGGCTGTCGTTGAAATAGGCGGGGACAGTAATCACGGCCTGGGTCACGTCGTCACTCAGATAGGCTTCCGCATCCCGCTTGAGCTTGGACAGGATCATGGCGCTGATTTCCTGGGGGGAATACTGCTTGTCATTCACCGGAATGTGGACGCGGGCATCCTGATTGGGCCCGGCCACGATCGCGTACGGTACAATTTCGTTGATCCGGGCGCTTTCCGGATCATCGTGCCGGCGCCCCATCAGCCGCTTCACGGAGTAAATGGTGCTGGTCGGGTTGACCACTGCCTGCCGCTTGGCGGTGATGCCGACCAGCCGCTCGCCCTTCGCGGTGAACGCCACTACGGACGGGGTGGTGTAATTCCCCTCGGCATTGGTAATGACCTTGGGTTCGCCGCCTTCGATGACGGAGACCACACTGTTGGTGGTACCCAAGTCGATTCCGATTACTTTGGCCATGTTTCTGTTTCTCTCGTTTCCTTGCCTGCATGTACCACATGCCGAAGGGCATGTCCCAATTCAATTGGCTTTAGTATAGTCAAGAAGTGTTTTATCTTCTTTTGCTTTACGTTAGAGATTCGTTTGCAATCAAGTCAAGGTTCTGAAACCGGTCCCCGGCTTCTGTCGTAACATACTATGGACTGGAGTACAGTGCCGCAGGTTTATACCCCTACCAAGGATACTTTACAGATGCGCATTGCCAAACACATTCTAATCCCGACTTTGACAGCTGTCCTGCTACTGACCCTGACGCTCCCTGCCTTCGTCCGGGCGAGCGAGTTTCAGGAAGGGGATCATTATGTGCTGCCTGTCGGCACGGTCGTGTCCGAGGATCTGTTTGTGGCCGGCAACCACGTGGAAATTCTGGGAGACGTGGAGGGCGATCTGTTTGTCGCAGCGAATATCGTGGAAATCAAAGGTACCGTGACCGAAACTGCCTACCTGATGGCAAACTATGCCGCCGTGCACGGCACGGTGCACGGTGATCTCATGGTCGCGGCGAACCAACTCCTGGTGGATGGCACCATAGGCCAGGATGTACGGGTGGGGGCGGGCGGCACCGGCGGTCCGCAGATGGCCTTCATGTCCGGGTTTACGGTGGATGTCTTCGGCAGTCTGCCCCAGATCTTTCCCGAGGGCTTGCGGATCGATGCGGAGGCCCGCATCGGAGGCGATATCCACGGGGGCGTGGGCGGCTCTTCGCTCCTGGCTGGCGACGTGGGCGGTGAAGTGGGCCTGCTTGGGGGCGACACCGTGACGTTCTCAGGCCGGGCAGCCCAGGATGTGGATCTTGAATCTGCGGTCGCAGTCATCCTGGATCCTGCTCTGCAGGTCGGGGGCGAATTACGGTACACGGCCCCGACCCCGGCAGCGCAGGCGCCGGCAGACGCCCAATACCAGGCGCCCGGTCCGGGCCATGCCGATACGGGCGCCGGTCTGGGCCGCTGGGTCTGGCGCACCTTGCTGAGCCTGGGCGGTTTTGCTCTGGTCCTGGCCTTGAGCCGCAAGACGGGACGGGACCGCTGGGAACGGATTGCGCTGACGGCCCGCACCCACGTAGGCGGTTCCATTCTATGGGGTATTGCCTCTTTGCTGGTACTACCGATTCTGTTACTGCTGTTGCCGGGAATCACGTGGGCGTTATTTGGTACGCCTCTGGCCATTGCAGTCTTTGCGTTCCTGTTTGTAGGCTGGTTCCTCTGCTGGTTTCTCAGTCCCATTGTCAGCGGTCGCAATCTGGCGACCTACCTGCAGCCCAATTTGCCGGGAGAACAAACCGCGTACGTGGGGGAACTGGTGGGCGTCTTGCTCATCGTACTGGTGGGACGCCTCGGGACGATGCCCTTGGCTGGCCCTGAGGGGCTGGACATCCTGCTGTCTGTACTGGGTGGCCTGGTAGTGACTCTCAGTTACGTACTGGCCGTGGGAGGCTGGATTCAGTCCCGGGTGCAACCCAAACCCCCAGGGGCAGGACTGCAGGCTCCGGATTCTGCCGCCAGTGCGGCCTAAGTCGGATCCGAAGACAGCAAGCCCAGGGATTCCAGCAAGGGATAGAGGGCCGGTACCCGCGCATATTCGCCCTGATAGGCCTTGTAGCCAAAATAGATGAGGATAAAGATGGAAGCCGCCCAGCAGAGAGGCCCCAGACAGATCAGGGCCAGAGTCAACAGCAGTCCGAACCAGAAGATGGTCAGGAAATACCCCAGGATCAGCAGGATCAGACAGATCCAGAACCCGTTGAGCGCCACCCCCAAAGCCAGGCTTTGCACAGCGTGATAGGTTTGAAAATGGGTACGTCGTCGGCTCAGCAGCACCACAATAGGATAGACGAACGGAATAAACACCATTGATACATAGCAGAGCAACGCCACCAGGCGTTCGTTATCGGCCACGGAGGGGGACGGAGACCGGGTCTGGTTCATGTCCGGTGCTCTCTGTTGAGCCAGGCACTGACGGGATCGGCCGTGATCAATTTCCGCAACAAGGCAACTCCAGATCCACTTCTGACATCTTCTGACTCTCTTCCAATTTACGTAATCTTCCGGATAGCGGTTGCATGGAAAACCCGAGTGCTCTGCCGCGCGTAGTCTTCATGGGCACTCCCGACATGGCTGTGCCCACGTTGCAGGCCCTGGCTGCGGCGCAGGTGCGCCGCTGGAGTTTGGTGGGAGTGGTCACGCAACCGGATCGTCCCCAGGGGCGCAAGCGGACCCCGATCGCCAGTGCAGTCAAAATGGCGGCGCGGGATTTGGCCCTGCCGCTGTTGCAGCCCGCGCGTTTCCGGGCCGCCCCGGAGGCCGTGGCCACCCTGACCCGCTGGGCTCCCGACGTGATTGTGGTCATGGCTTTCGGCCAGATCCTGCCCTCCACGGTGTTGGAAATTCCGCCGTTTGGCTGTCTCAACATTCATTGCAGTCTGTTGCCGGCCTACCGCGGGGCATCCCCCATTGCCACCGCCATTCTGCACGGAGACGAAACTACGGGCACCAGCATCATGCTGATCGACGAAGGCCTGGACACCGGACCGGTGCTGGCCCAGGCTCCCATGCCCATCTTGCCCACCGACACCCGCCTTTCGCTGGGCCGGAAGATGGCGCAGCAGGGTGCAGCCCTGCTGCGGGACACGTTGCCCCGGTGGCTGGCGGGCGAGATTGCGGCTACACCGCAGGCAGCGTTGCCCGGCATCGTGTCCACTTGCCGCATCTGGCGCAAGGAAAACGGGCGGCTGGACTGGCACCAACCGGCAGATTATCTGGAGCGACTGCACCGGGCCAGCGCCGGCTGGCCCGGCACTTACACCTATTGGCGCGGCCAGCTCCTCAAAATCCTGACCGCTACCTGTGATCTGCATCTGCACCTGGGCTTGCCGCCTGGGTCGATTGCCCTGGTTCCGGCCGGGTTGGCTGTGCAGACAGGCACGGGGTGCCTGCTGATACAACGCTTGCAGCTGGCGGGCCGCCGGCCGCTGGATACCGCAGAATTTCTGCAGGGCACAGGGCGCACAATGCCGGGCAGCCGTTTTACGCCGACGGCAGCGGAATAGAGTCAACCGGTGGCTGTGCTAGCATGACCTGTGCTCTTTGCCCCGCAACGCTTTGAGTAGACCATGACCCGCATTTTTCGTCTCTGTCCGGCTTGCGCTCAGGAAGTAGCGCTCGAATCGCCGCGTTGTCCGCATTGCCAATGCGATACCCAGACCGACTACTGGCCTGCGCCCACGACTTCGCCCTTGCAGAAGGTGAAGGCAGCCCTGCCGGCAGTGCTGGCCGTGGGCGTGGTGACGTTGCAAGTCGGCATGGCCCTGGCCCGCAATCCCCTGGTACAGGGTCTGTGGCAGCGGGCAGCCCGTCACAGCCGGAAACCGGAACGGGGAGTGCGGAAGCAGGTCCGCATGCGTATCCGCACCCGGTGGTTCATAGAAGGACCGAACGGCCTGCTGGAGCGCGGTCAGCAGGAAAGCATCTTTGAAGACAGCTGAGACTGCCTCGCCAGAGCGGCGCTGGCCCACCGGTTTCGTAACGGGACCGGGCGTTACGCGGGTCTTGGTCTGGAAGGGCGCGTTCCGAGGGCCACGTCCAGTTCCAGGTAGTTGTTGTCCCGCAGGACAGTCAGCGTGATTTCATCGCCGGGCGAAGTGTATCGTTCAAGATACACCATCAGCTCTCCAAAAGAGCCGATAGCTTGATCCTCCACGCCCACGATCAGGTCTCCGCCCCGCACGGTAGGACAGATTTGTCCGAACTGCGGATTCTGGATGCGCGCGTTGCCGCCCCGCAGGTTGCTGCGGTCTGCCGGCGAATTTTCCTTGGTTTCCACTACATACGCGCCGCGGGCATCTTTGGGCAGGGACAGCTGATTGGCACAGATGGGACTGAGGGTCACGCCTTCAATGCCCAGATAGCTATGCCGGTAAAAGCCGTCGGCAATCAGGGCCGGGATCACGCGCTTGACGATGGAGGCGGATACGGCCATGCCGATGCCGCTGGACACGCGCTCAGTGGAAATCACTTGTGTCACCACGCCTACCACCTCCGCCTTGTCGTTAAACAGCGGACCCCCGGAGTTGCCGGGATTGATGGCAGCATCGAACTGGATACTGTCCGGAATCTGGAAGCCCTGATTCAGACCGGAGATGTTGCGGCCCAGAGCACTGACAATGCCGCTGGTCAGCGTCTGGATTTGGGAGAAAGGCGAACCGATAGCCGCTATGCGCATGCCAACATGCAACTCGTCCACATTGCCCATGGTCACCGGTCGCAGGTCGTATCCTTCCGGATCAATCTTGATCACCGCCAGATCGCTGTCCAGGTCCAGGGCTTTGACCTCGGCCAGCGAGGTGGTTTCGTCCGCAAAAGTCACCAGAATCTCTTCCGCGTTGTACACCACGTGCGCATTGGTCACGATGTGGCCTTCGGTATCCCACACGAACCCGGACCCTTCCCCGAACGTTCCAATGCCGAAGGAGCCGGTGGGGCGCATCAGCTGGAGGTTGACGACCGAGGGATTGCCCTGGGTGAAAATGTGCGCCAGCGCCGCGGTCTCGAAATCCACCTCCACGATCTCTATGGCACCGGGGTCCACGGTGACGACTTTGTGACTGGTCTGCAGTTCCGGCTGGATGAATTCCGCGGTCGGTCGCAGGCGCAGGCGCAGACTGTCGATCGTGTCGGCCCCCACGGTAGTGCCCAGAATGATGACAATAAGGGCTGCGAAAGCCCACAGCGGAAAGCGACTGCGCGGTGGGCTGGGGGGAGACGGGGTATGCATGTCGTAAGGTTCCGCGAGGGATTATGAGAGCGGCAGACAGTCCTGCATCAGTCTCGGCTAAGACCCGTCAGCAGGAAGGCATAGTAGGCCAGCGTGGACAGGGCCTGCAGGGTGGCCGCCACATAGGTCAGAGCCGCGGCGTCCAGAACCTTGTTCACGCCCTCCAATTCCTGTTGAATCAGGATGTTCTGCGTCACCAGGAGTTGCTTGGCGCGGCGACTGGCATTGAATTCCACCGGCAGTGTGACCAGCGTGAAGACAGCAGTCAGGGCAAAGAGGGCCAGACCAATCCAGGCCAGCGTGGGTGTCACAAAGAGACCAATGAAGAACATGATGGGACCGAGCACGCTGCCGATTTGCACGGTGGGCACAATTGCCGTGCGCAAGCCCAAGGGAGCATAACGGGTCTGGTCCTGTACTGCATGACCCGCTTCGTGGGCGGCAATGCCCACGGCCGCGATGCTCTGGCTATGGTAGACATCCCGGCTCAGGCGCAGCACCTTGGCGCCGGGATCGTAGTGGTCCGAAAGAAAGCCACGCGCCTCTTCCACCTCCACCGCATAGAGACCTTGCGAATCCAGAATGCGGCGCGCGGCTTCTGCCCCGGTCAGCCGCCCCAGATTGCCCACCTGGGAATACTTCCGAAAATTGGACTTGACCTTGCTCTGAGCCCAGAGACCCAAAATCAAGGCCGGCAGGGCGAAAACGAAATAGAGAGGATCAAAGAACATATGGCATTTACCGGTCCATAGCAGACCCAAGGATCAAATCGGCGAAAACCGCCACTTGAAATCTTATAGCAGGATTGCCGAATCCAATGTTATTCAATATTAAGGATAGGTTAGAGTTTCCGGCACAGCAACCATAGCGCTCATGGCTGCCACCGCAACGACGCAGGCAGCCAGGGCCGTTCGTTTTGACTGACCGCGGGTTTTCAGGCCCGGGACCGTGGGTTCCCTACTCTGTTCAAGCCACCTGTTTCCCGTAACACAGAGAGCAGACGCCGGGAACAAACCTTTCCCTTCGCTGCATGTTTGGAGTGGTGACGGCTCCCTTGCGTTCGGTCCGGAATCCATTCCTGGTTTCCGGGAGGACAAAACTGTCCACAAAGAGCTTCAACAGGTATTCGGCCTGAACCCTGTCATAGCGGGGATCATCCTTAATCTTCTTGCTGAGTCTCCAGTATGCCTGGTAGTGGGTGAGTGTATCGAGAATGCAGCCCTCTTCTATCGCTTGGCGCATGCTGTATATGGAACGGGGCGAAAGTTCCATCGTCCTGTTGCGTACCCATTGATAAGGAGTATCTGCCCAAAAGCTTTCACACTCCGGCTTCCAGAAGCATTCTGAGTCTCCGGGAAGGCAAAACATCCAGTACACGCAGCAGTTCGTCGTTTGTCACCTTGCCGTCACTGCGTGCATCATATAGAGCCTCCCGGGGAGGTTCTGGCCCAACCAGACGCTCGAACCGAAAATAATCCACAATGGTCCGGGCGGGAGAAGTAATGCGAGAAGGTACGCCTTCGAATTTCGTTTCCTGAACACCATATGTCCAGGCGGCGCCGCTGAAACGGATCAGCTGCACCTGTACCGTGGATATTCTGGGCGCTCGTGCCTGATGCGGAATGGCAATCCAGACGCCGCGCGGCAGTTGCGTGCCGATTTCATGTACCTGCAGTGCCGAAAGCAGGCAAACTGTCGCATTGGACACCCGGGCACAGACTGAAGCTAGGGAATAGCGTTCCGTGAGTTCGGCACTGGCAAGCCGATACAATCCGCGTGCCACCCGCTCGACAGTCCCCTGTACCTCCATGCGCCGGATTGCGTTCGTTCAGTACATCGTGCATTGGAAAATGTCACCATAGCAATACGATATGGTGACATTTTCCAATGTTAGAGACAAATCGGGCCAACTTTGTGCCGTCTCTGAGTCAATCCCGGGGAACTGGAGAAATCAGGACACGATGGGCGCCTTGCATATCGCCGCTCCTGCGGTTCGGTGTCCTGACAGAGGCTGAAAGCCTCAAACGCTGCACGTAGACGGCCGGCTGGTGATGCACGGCCGGCAAATGCATCCGGTGCCATGGCAGAGTGAAGGGGACTTCTCTCAGACCGCGGCCGGCCGAATCGCTGGACCGGGGCGCAACGACAACGACTGCCAATCCCGGAAACCCACTGCCCAGGCCAGTCCGAAATAGACCGGCACTGCCAGCCCGAGGCCGGCACCCAGCAACAGCAAGGGACGGAAGGCGGAATCTTGCCCCCAACCCGAGGCCATCAGCCAATCCTGAGTGTACCAGAGCAACGCGGCCATGCCGGCCGTAGCCAGTCCCACCTGGCCCAGCCCGCGCAATAGGGGCCGGTATTCGAGTTCCGGCAGCTTGCGGCGTAACCAGAGCAACAGCAGCAGCATCTCGACTGTAGTGGCGATGCCGTTGGCCAGTGCGGGGCCGCCAACGCCCAGGGGACCGATCCACCAGATGCTGAGTCCCATGTTCAGCAGGGCAATCAGCACTCCCGCCGTAACCGGAGTACGCGTATCGTGGAAGGCATAAAAAGCCCGGACCGTGACCTCCACTACGGTATAGGCCAGCAGACCGGTCAGGAAGAACTGCAGCACGTAGGCTACCTGGACCGTGCTCTCTGCCGTAAAGGAGCCCCGTTGATACAACACTTCAATCAAAGGCAGTCGCAGCAAATACATGCCCACGGCGGCCGGCACTGCAAAGAACACGACTATGCGAATGGAGCGGCTAAAAGTGTCCTGCAGAGCTGACCAGTCCCGGCCTGCCACCTGGGCCGAAAATGTCGGGAAAGCGGCAATGGCCAGAGCCTGGCCAAAGAGGCCGAAAGGCAGCAACATCAGCTGAAAACCGTATGTCATGGCACTGACACTACCGGGACTCAACTGACTGACCAGATGGGTGTTCACAATGAAATTCAGATGCAGGAAGGCCAGTCCCACCATGCGCGGCAGCATCAGCCTCACGACATGCCGCAGCCCCGTATCCCGCCAGGAAAGCACGAAGTCGTAGCGCATCCCATGGCGTACCACTGCAGGCAGCTGTACCAGCAGGTGCAGGAAGGCACCTGCTACCGCCCCGGCTACTAAGCCGTACACGCCCCACGAATCAGTCAGAAAGAGGGCTCCCGCAATCATGGCCAGATTGCGCAGCGCAGGCACCAAAGCCGGCAGAGTGAAATGCTGTTGGGTATTGAGTGCTGCCATGCACAGTCCGCTAGCCCCGTAGACTACCGTGCCCAACAACAGCCCGCGCATCAGATGGACTACCAGCAGGTGCTGGTCCGGTGTGAAACCCGGCGCCACTACAGTCCGCACCAGCCAGGGAGCCCCCACGATGCAAATGGCGGCCAGGACAGTCAGGAGCAACGTCACGGCGTTGAGAGTCTGACTAAACAGTCGCCAGGCCTGCGCGGCGCCCTGACGCTGCCACAGCTGCGTAAAGGTCGGGAGAAAGGCACTGCCCAGGGCTCCGCCTGCCACCACCTCAAAAAGCATGTCCGGAAGGCGAAAGGCCGCCTGATAGGCATCCAGGGAGGCCGACAGATCGAATTCGGCCAGAATGACTACATCACGCACTATGCCGGTCACGCGACTCAGCACAAAGAACAGCATCACCTGCGTGGCGGCCCCCAGCAAGGCGGATACAGACAAACCGAACCGGGATGAAGCAGAGGGGCCTGCTGATCGGGAAGATCGGGGCATAGGCTCGGGACCACCGCGGCAGGCAACCGGGTCTGCGGCCAGAGGCACTGTTCAGGCAGGATCAATCTTCGGAAATATTTCACGCATTGTCGGTGGCCACCTTGGATGAGGCGGATTCGGACTTCACCGCCTTCGGGTCACTGCCGGAGTCTGTCGACCGGGTTCCATCCTTATGGTCCTTACGGTCGCGGCTGTCGTTTGGACTCTCCTTGCGGCTCTCCGCGGTCGTGTCTGCGTCAGACTTGGAATCGCCTTTGTCCGCTGTTTCCATTTCACTCTTTGACTCGGCTTCTTTGCGGCTCTCTGCTTCCTTGCGGCTCTCAGTCAGATAGAAACCACCTCCCTTGAAGTGGATCGCCGGCGCGCTCAACTTGCGGCGTGTCTGTGCCGAACCACAGGAAGGGCACACCGGTTCCTGGACCGCTGAGTAGGACAAGAGCCGTTCAAAGCTGTCCTGGCAATCCGTACAGAGAAATTCATAGATGGGCATAGGCAAGGAGTTTTCCAAGAATGCAAGCGATCGATTTCATGGCGTCTGCAGATTTTGGTGTTGCGTTATCCCCAGACCTGTCGGTCCTAGCTACTACAATCCAAGATATCCAATATAGATATATCTTGGATCGTAATAGTAGTAGGGCGCATAACTTCAGGGGATAACTGGTGTCCCGCACACTGCAAGCCGGGTTATTTCAGGCCAATTCAGCCGTAACGCAACCTGATCATCGGAATTCAGGCACAGGGGATAAGTCTGGCCAAAACAAGAGATAAGTCGCCCTTAACAGGGGATAACTCGGGATAACTTCATTTTATCCCCTGTGTTATCCCCTGTGTTATCCCCAGAAATCCCCGAGTTATCCCCTGTTGCTATGGGAAACCGCCAGTTCGGTCTGTTTGCGCAAATGGCAATGCTTGAATTTCCGGCCGCTGCCACAGGGACAGGGATCGTTGCGTCCCGGCACCTTCTGGCGGGTGAGGGTCACGGGGGGAGCGACCGAGCCGTTCTGTCGATTCATCTGCAGATGGTCATAGATCCGCTGTGGAGTCTGCACAACCTGGAACTGCAATGCCAAGGCATTGCGCGCGATCTGATCCCGCACTTCGTCCTGCAGGGCCGTGTACATGTGGTAGGCCTCTTGCTGATAGGCCACAATCGGTTTGATCTGGGCCAGAGCCCGCAGGCCAATGCCCTCTCGCAACCGATCCAGGTCCGTCAGGTGACGCATCCACAGGTTGTCCAGCACATTCAGAATCAAATCCCGCCATACCTGCTCGATCAGACGGGGATCTTCGTGCTGTTCCCGCTTGGCCTGCATGACTTTCTCGGCTGCCTCCAGCAACCGTCGCTGGGTTTCGGCCTGGTCGAAGTGGCATTCTGCGGGCAGGTGCATCGCTTCCAGCAGTGGGGAAGGCAACAATACAGATGAGGGAGGGAAAAAGTCTTTTATGTTTATTGTTTCATCTTCATAGTCATCGTCATTGGTGACGAACTGATTCTCCACAAATACCGACAGGAAGTCGTTGATGAAATTCTGGACGATGGGCTGCACACTGTCCGCGCTCAGGAAGCGGTTGCGCTGCTGGTAGATGGCCGTGCGCTGTTCGTTGTTGACCTCGTCAAACTGCAAGACGTTCTTGCGGCTGTCAAAGTAGAAGCCTTCTACCTTGACCTGGGCGTTTTCAATCACGCGGTCAATCATGGAGTTCTCGATGGGGGCTTCTTCCAGTTTGAAGCGGGTCATCAGGTTGTTCACCCGCTCGCCGCCGAAGCGCAGCAACAGGTCGTCTTCCAGACTCAGGAAGAAACGGCTGCTGCCCGGATCGCCGAGGCGCCCCGCGCGACCGCGCAGCTGGTTGTCAATACGCCGGGACTCGTGGCGTTCCGTGCCCACTACATGCAATCCACCCAACGCCAGGACTTCGGCCTTTTCCCGTTCGACCTCGTGGTAAGTTTCGGTGAGCACGCCCACCCAGGACGCGTCTGGGGAGGCGGTAGGGGTTTCCCCGCGGCCCAGCTGATCCAAAACGTGATTCCAGTCCTGTTGCCGGATCATCAGCAGATCCACACGCTGCTTGCGCAAATTTTCGCGGGTCAGACCCTCCGGATTGCCGCCCAGCAGAATGTCTACCCCGCGGCCTGCCATATTGGTGGCTATGGTCACTGCGCCGCGCCGTCCGGCCTGGGCGATGATGACGGCTTCCCGCTCGTGGTTCTTGGCATTCAGCACTTCATGCGGCACCTTGGCGCGTCGTAGCAGCTTGTGCAGCAGCTCGGAGGACTCGATGGAGACCGTACCTACCAATACGGGGCGGCCTTCCTTGTGCATGGCCTGGATTTCCTGCACGACATGTGCGTACTTGCTGCTGCGCTGCCGAAAGACCACATCCGTGTAATCTTGCCGGATCACCGGCTTGTGGGTCGGTATGGCCACCACATCCAGATCGTAGATGGCCCCCAGTTCCTCTTCTTCCGTTTTGGCGGTGCCGGTCATGCCGGACAGCTTGTGATACATGCGGAAGAAATTCTGGAAGGTGATGCTGGCCAGCGTCATCGATTCCCGCTGCACGGTCACGCCTTCCTTGGCTTCTATGGCCTGGTGCAGCCCTTCGGAGAAGCGGCGGCCTTCCATCATGCGGCCCGTGAACTCGTCCACAATGACCACTTCTTTCTGCCTGACCAGATAGTCCACGTCCCGCTTGTAGAGTACTTGGGCGCGCAGGGCGTTGTCCAGATAGGGCAGCATCTCGGCATTTTCGGCCCCGTACAGGTTGTCTACCCCCAGGATTTGCTCCACCTGCTCCAGGCCTTCTTCTGTGAGGCTGACCGTCCGTTCCTTTTCCTGCACGGTGAAGTCCTGGCGGGCCTTGAGTCGCCGTACCAAAGAGGAGAACTTCTGATAGAAATCGGAGCTTTTCTGGGCCACGCCGGAAATGATGAGCGGCGTCCGGGCTTCATCAATGAGGATGTTGTCGGCCTCGTCCACGATGGCGAAATGCAAGGCCCGTTGCACTTTGCTGTCCAGGTGGCGGGCCATGTTGTCGCGCAGAAAGTCAAAGCCGAACTCGTTGTTGGTGCCGTAGGTAATCTCGGCCGCATAAGCCTCTTGGCGGGTGATGGGCCGCAAGGACTGGAAGCGATCGTCCGAAGTCAAATACTCCGGATCGAAGCGAAAACTGCCTTGGTCACTCGATCCGCTCTGGTTCTGGATTACGGATACGGAAACCCCCAGCAGATGGTAGATCGGACCCATCCACTGTACCCCGACTTTTGAAAGATAGTCGTTGGGGGTGATCAGATGGGCGCCGCGGCCGGTCAGGGCATTGAGAAAGAGCGGCAGCGCGGCGACAAAGGTCTTGCCTTCGCCGGTGCGCATCTCGGCGATGCTGCCCTGGTGCAGCACGATGCCGCCCAACAGCTGCACGTCATACAACCGCTTGCCCAAGGTGCGTTTGCAGGCTTCCCGCACGGCGGCAAACGCGTCCACCAGCAGATCATCCAGCACCCGCTTCTCGGCGGCCAACAGGCGGGACTGCTCCTGTTTCCAGGCGTTCTGCAGAGCCGCGAAGGTTTCCGGTCCGGCCGCGGTCATTTTCTGCTCCGCGGCGGCCAGAGCCTGGCGGTGCGGTGCGGTTTCTGCCTGTACCTGGGCCTTGAAGTCCAGAGTCTGCTGGCGCAGCGCTTCGTTGCCCAGTGCTGCGACCCGTGGTTCGCAGGCGTTGATTTGGTCCACCAGGTCCGAGATGCCGCGCAGCCTGCGCTCGTCAGGGGTACCGAACATCCGGTGGTACAGTTTGCGGATCATGGGGGATTGAGGGGGGCTTGGGACCGGACCGACGGGACCGGCTGCAGTCTAGTAATTCAGGAATTCTCCGACACTGCGGCCCTGATGAATACAGGATATGACCCCGGCGACGATGCAGCCCAGATTCAGGACCGTAACCTTGGAGCACATGCGTTCCGGGGGAATGGCCAGCGTATCCGTGACCACCACTTCGCGGTAGGGACTGGCCATCAGGCGGTCGCGGGCCGGCGAGGAAAAAACCCCGTGGGCCGCCGCGGCGTACAGATTGACGGCTCCGCTGCGATCCTTCAGGAAATGGGCCGCCTCGGTGATGGTGCCACCGGTGTCGATCTCGTCGTCAATGACAATCACGTCCCGGTCCCGCACATCGCCGATGACGGATAGCACGTGCGAGCCGTCCCGGTGTTTCCGCCGCTTTTCAATGACAGCCAGCGGCACATGCAGTTTTTCCGCCAGATCCCGGGCGCGCCGCACCGCGCCTACGTCCGGTGACACCACCGTGGTGCGTTCCAGATCCAGATTGCGGGACTCGAAATAGTCGGCGATCAAACCCATGGTGGAGATTTCATCCACCGGCACGGAAAAAAACCCCATGATCTGGGCTGCATGCAGATCCACGGTCAGGATCCGGTCCACGCCGGCGGTCATCAGCAGATCGGCCACCAGCCGGGCCGTGATGGGCGAGCGCGGCAGATCCTTCTTGTCGGTGCGGCCATAGCCGTAATAGGGAATCACCGCGGTGATGCGACCGGCGCTGTCCCGGCGCAGGGTCTCCACGAAGATCAGCAGTTCCATCAGGTTGTCATTGGTGGGAGCGGCAGTAGGCTGTATCAGAAACACGTCCTTGCCGCGCACACTGCTGGCCAGCTGCACGAAGGTGTCCGAATTCGGAAACTGAAAGACGCTGGCCACGGCGGACTCCACGTTCAGGGCACAGCAGACCGAATGCGTCAGGGCGGGATTGGCCGTGCCGCTGAAAATCACCAGGTCCCCGTACAGATTGGAGGCAATCTCGGATCTCTCTGGTTTCATGGGCAGGGTCGGGCTGGGGGGAACAGGATTGCCGTCATCGCCACAGACTGGGGTCCAGATACTCTTTCTGGTACAGGGTCATGGTGGTGGGATCCGTTTGCCAGAGATGATCGAGCATGGTCTGTGAGTCTATCAGACCAAAGCGGTGTTTTTCCACGAAATCCGATAAAGACAGCCGCGCTGCGAGTGGCCCAATGGCCTGTCGCAGCTCGTACAGTAACATGGCCCCCTTGCGATAGACCAGAATGCGGTAGTCGCTGCCCGAAGCGTATGCCCGCACCGGCAGGGTCACGGGCGCATCCCGGCCGCTGTTCTTGATGTGCTGAACGGGCGCTTCCCATTGTTGCAGGCGATAGACCCTGGCCTTTTGGGATCCGTGCAAGCGTTCCTGATAAAGATACGCCGCATAGCTACTGAGGGCTTCATCCAGCCAGGGTTCCTGGACCGGATCGTTGTGCACCAGCTGCGACCACCACTGGTGCGCCACGGAAAACGCGATCTGATCCTCCAGGTTGTGCTGAAAGTCCCGATACAGTTGCACTCCGATCAGATTCAGCTGCGGATATTCCATGGAACCGCTGGCTACGGGAGCCATGGCAACTGTCAGGATCGGGTACGGGTATGGTCCGAATTCCTCGGTATAGAAGCGCAGGGCGGCGACAGCATAGTCGCGGGCGGCCTGTCCCGAATCCGCCAAGGCGGGGACCCAGTAGCTGCGGACCTGCACTCCGCCGACATCGAATGCCTCGCTCACGTAATCCGCGTGGGTCACGAGAGTGAATTCTCGCACGGGACCACTCACAAATTTGTACCGCGTCAGGTTCTGCATCCGACAGGTCCACGGGTCCCAGCGCTCCCTGCACTCCGTCTGCTGTTCCGGAGTGCATTCCTCCCACGGGTTTGACAGCGGGCAGCCGTGCCGCAGCGATTCCTGCGCCACCATGATGCCGTTCGTCACCGGCGGGTAGCTCTCGGGCATGTACAGGGTCACGGCAAAAAAGGAAGCATCACTGAAAACGATATCCCCCTGCGGTGGGCCTTCGGCCATCCACCAGGAGCCCGCGCCTGGCAGGGGCCCCGGCAAATAGGGGGCCAGGGCCGGATAGAAGAGCGGCGCGGAGTGAAAGCCCAGCATCTCCCCGAAGCGCACATAGACGCTGGAGACATCTTCAAAGACAGGCAGCTCCAAGGTCCAGCGCAAGGCCACTTCAAAGGCCTGATTCGGTTCGATCCAGACATCATGGGGCAGCGGCAGGATGGCTACCGATTCATCCGCCTCCAACCGGAAAGGCACCGGGAGCCGGTCCAGCGTGATGCTCTGGATTTCCATGTGGCCTCCGAAATGGTAGAGGTTGGGGTATAACCGGAAGACCAGTTGGTGCCAGGTGTCAGGAGAATGGTTGACTCCCGCTACGCGCATGCGGCCCACCAGGTGACGGCGGTCGGGCTGAAACCAGACTTCCAGATCGTACCGGGGCAGGGGAGGCAGTTCCTCCAGGAACGAAGCAAATTCCGGCCGCAGGGTGGAGATACCCGACGTGCCGGTCTGCGACGCCGGGGTCTGACATGCCGTCAGGAGCCACAGGCCTATCGCCAGCAACCCCACTGCCGCGAAATTCCGGCCTGGCCGAACTGCCATCTTTGAATAACTGCAGCTACAATACGCCATCTTGGGCTGACGGGTGCAAGCAGGAGGGAGCAGAGAATCTCAATGCTGGACAAGCAACAATTCTATAAGGCCATGCAGCAAGCCAAGCCCCAAATTACCCGCAATCTGGCCCATGGGCGCAGCCGGGTCGCCGCGGCCGCCGGGTTGCGCCAGCAACTGCAGAATCTTTCCTGCCGTCAAGCCACCCAGTATCTGGCGGCCGCGGCGGATGTGGCCTGGCCGGGCGCTCGGCCCACGCCGGACATGGATGCCTGCACCGGGTTCCGCTTTCCCTTTGTCCACAACTGGACCTCCGTGGAGTCTGCCCAACGGTGGGCGCACCAGCAACTGAAGGAACAGCCGATTGTCGCGGTGGATGGCAGCCAGCTGGAGTCTGAACGGGGGCTGTCCCTGAGTGTGGGGGCCGTGCAGATTGGGTATCACTACAATGACCCGCTGGCGCGCCGGCATGGAGAAGGCCAGGAACTGCAGATCGTGCTGCCTGCTCCGGATATCCCGGTGTCCGAAACGGACCAAGAGCATACGGGGTTGTCTCTGGCCGTGAATCAGGCGCGTTTTGTAGGCGAGTGCGCCATGATTCCGCGCCTAGTGGCGCAGGTATCGAAACCTCCGGTCTGCTTCTATGACAATACCTTCGTGATCTCCTTCGCCCAGGCCTTGCCCAAGGCGCAACGCGAGATTTATCTGCAGGCCGTGCAGGATCTGCTGCAGGCGGGCAAAGCGGGACAGTATCCGATTGTGGGGTACGTGGACACCAGCTACAGCCGGGACCTGGGACACATGCTGCACACGCTGGGGGCTCCCGCGCCGCAAGTTCCGGACGCTGTCGTGCTGCAGGATCTGTTGCCCCGTTGGGGGGATCGGACCCCCTTCATGCAATGCGCCCGGGCCGACGGTCTGAGTCAGGATCGGGATGAAACCTTCTACTATGGGGAGGTGGGGTTTGTGTATATGCGCACCTATCCGGCGGCGCCACCGACCCGCATCGAAGTGCCCATGTGGGTGTTTGAAGCCGGCCGTCTGGAAGAAGTGCTGACGGTGGTCCGGGCACAATGCCTGCTTGGGACGCGCAACTATCCCTATGCCCTGAGTTTGGCAGACCGTTTTGCCGTGCTGACCCTGAAGGACCGCAAGACCTTCTACGACGGGATGCAGGGATTCTTGCAGGCCGAAATGAATTTCCGACTGCGGAAGCCGGCCAAAGCCCACAGCAAGAGCACAGCCCGCTTCAAAGCCTGAGCTGCGCGCGGAACATCGGCGGCGGAGGGCAAATCCCCGGTGTCGAGGATGGCTGGCACCACACCGCCGTGTCCTGTTTCTGATCGGCCGGCAAGGGATGTTCCGATGCTCCGCAGACTCCAGCGCTGTATCATGGCCCGCATCGTGGACAGCGGCCTCGGGATTGACTGCAGTCAACCGATGACAAAACCGGGATCGCGACCATGTACGCAGGGCGCGGTACCCCGAAGAAATCCAGTATGGCCGACGCGAATTCCGGATATCCGATGTGCGACGGACCGTCTGGGGCACACGGCAGAGACGATGGTGGCCTCTACTGTCAGATTCCGCGCCACGGTGCAGGCCAAGCCAACCTGTCCAAAGAACAGGATTGGACAATCCTACAATGTGAGTTATGGACCAGTGGGACACCTCGGATGAGCAACAGGGCAATCGCATCTTATGGGACCGGTACAGGGCCAAGCCAGGCCAGAAGGTGCCCAGCCTGGCGCCGTTGGGCAGCCCTCTCGATCAGGACTCTGTGGCGCAGGCCCGGTCCGCGATGCGGGTCCTGCAAATAGGTTGCCCCGGGGAAGCGCCGTGCAGATCTCGCCCACGCGCCATCTCCACACGTCGTTCCGCCTCGTTGCGTTTCGAAGCCAGTGGTCGAGGCTCAGCCGTGCTGCAGGCAGCGGAGGTGACTGCCGGACCGTTCAGGACACGTCTGCAGCACGGTCGGCGAACTGTATCGGGTACAGGGATTGTGTCTCCCTCTCCCATCTTTTCCGTGCCTTGTCCCGCGGGCCAGTTACGGTGGTCAGACTGGCACACAGGGACCTCGACGCATCGGAACGGAATCAAGGCCGGGAAGGTACAGAGGGCCAAGTATATCCGTCTGGGACAATGCGGATGCAGAGCGGATGCAAGGCAGCCCTTGAGTCGGGACAGAGGCGGTCGGCTGCCTCGATGTCAGTTTGGACCGAGGCAGACAGGGTGGTTTTTGCACGTTCCATTCCTCCGCGCCGGAAATGGCTTCCCCCTTCCATCTCGCTGCTATAATCCCTGGCATAGCCAGTCGGCCCCACCAGAATACACAATGGAATACAGACTTCGGCCACCCGAGGCAGAGCAGGAACGGGGCAGGGAAAGGGCAACATGAGCGCCGGCCCGCCCGAGGTGCCGGTTTCCCTCGCACAGCCGGCGGTGCGTTCGCGTTGGGACACCCAGTTCAAACGGGGCGTGCTGGTGCTGGCGCTGATCCTCGCTGTCTACGTGCTGTGGCTGGCCCGGCCCATCCTGCCGCTCCTGATTCTGGCCTTTATCCTCTCCTACATTCTTTCGCCGGTGGTCTCCTACCTGTGCCGCGACCGCCTGCCCCGCGGGCCGGTAACCTTCGTTTTCTACCTGTTACTCCTGGGGGCTGCCGTGCTGGGCGGATATGCCACAGGTCCCCTGCTGGGCCAGCAGTATGACGTTGTGCTGGACATTGCCTCCAACCTGGCTGCCTCGTTGCTGGGCGGCGCGAGCCAGATTCCGGCCAGCATCCACATTCTGGATTTCCCTGTGGACCTGACCCCCGTGCAGCAGCTGCTGGCTCCTTGGGTCAACGGCCCCACCGAAGATTTCATCCCCATGCTGCAGGAGACTCTGGCCCGTCTGGATACAGGTACCGGTACCCCCTCGGCTTTCTTCCGGGGCACTTTGGGCTTCGGTCTGGGCGTCCTCAATACCGGTGTCGCCCTGCTGCTCTCTTTCCTCTTTGTCTTTGTGGTCAGCATCTACCTGACCAAGGACGGGCCGCGCATCCGTGCCTTTTTCCTGAACAACTTTCCGGTCCAGTACCAGGCCGAATGGGGCCAGCTCATTCAGTGTGTAGGCAACGTTTGGCATGCCTTTTTATGGGGCCAGCTGCTTTTGTCCCTCACCATCGGTGTCATGACCTACATTGTGCTGTCCATTCTGGGGGTGCAGGGAGCCCTCATCTTTGCCCTGATCGCCGGCGCGCTGGAAATCATCCCCAACCTGGGTCCCATCATCGCCACGGTGCCGCCCCTGCTGGTGGGTCTGTCTACCGGCAGCACCCATTTTGTGGAGATGAACCATCTCGTCTTTGGCATGGTGATCGTGCTCTCTTTCTTCGTGGTGCAGCAGCTGGAGAACTCCATCATCGTACCCCGCATACTGGGGCACCTGGTCCGCATTCACCCGGTCCTGATCATCGCGGGCGTGACCGTGGGCTATCTCTCTACCGGCGTCATCGGGGCCTTCCTGGCCCCCCCGCTGCTGGGCACGGCGCGCGTGCTGGGCACCTATGTCTTTGCCAAACTGATGGACTACCCCGTAGGTTTCCCGCGCACGCGCTCCCGCCTGCCGCTGCGGGAATATGACATCGACATCCTCATCCACAAGGAAGAGACCGGGTCTCCTGCGGCTCCGGACAGCGGAGCCGCGACATCTCCCGCGGCTGAAGCTGCAGTGCCTGCCATGACGGCCACCGAGTCCGTGCTGGATTCCACGGCCCGAACGACCTAGGCCCGGCTGCGGCACAGCATCCGACCGGATCGGCAGCGAGACGGTTGGTCTAATCGGCTCTCCCCCTGGATGCTCTGGAGGGGGATTTCCGGCATCAGCGGGCCGGAAAGGGGGCGTTCAGGGGCCACCGGGCATGGACATCCAGGTCCAGCCCCGCTGCCGTCGGCTGCGCATGCCGCTGCTGGAAGTATGCGGCCGCACCGATCATGGCCGCATTGTCCGTGCACAGAAACAGGGGCGGAATATGCAGATCCACCCCCAGTTTCCGACACCGGCGCGCGGCTTCCTGCCGCAGCTGGCGGTTGGCACTGACCCCGCCGCACAGACCGACGCCGACCGCGTGGCAGGTCTGCACAGCGTCCTCGACCCGATCCATGAGGACACCGGCTACGCGGTCTTGAAAGGCGGCGGCCAGATCGCAGGCCGCCGGGGACGGGGCTGCCGTCTCGTCCGCCGCCGGATCCAGGTCCAGACCGGCCCGTTGTGCCTCATGCCTCATGTGCGTCTTGAGACCGGAAAAACTGAAGTCAAAGCGATGGGTGGCATCGTGTTGCAAGGGATACGGCAGACTATGATGCTCCGCCCGACCCGCCACCGCCGCTTTCTGAATCGCGGGCCCTCCGGGAAAACCCAGACCCAGAATGCGGGCCACCTTGTCAAAGGCTTCCCCCGCCGCATCGTCCAGAGTGCTGCCCAGCAGTTGGAATTGCCCATACGTCTGCATCAGCACCAGATCCGTATGACCCCCGGAAGCGATCAGAACCACCAGCGGAAACCGCACTTCCGGCCCCGGCGCGCCGGGATCTGTCTGCAGCCACAGGCTGTAGACATGCCCGGCCAAGTGATTGATGCCCCAGAGCGGCAGACCACTGGCCAAGTGCAGGCCTTTGGCCATGTTGATGCCGACCATCAGGCTGCCGACCAGCCCCGGTCCACAGGTCACGGCCAGGGCATGCACCTGGGAGACCGATTCAAGGCCTGCCTGTGCCAGCGCCTGTTCCACCACGCGGTCGATGCACAGCACATGCTGCCGACTGGCGACCTCGGGGAACACGCCGCCAAAACGGGCGTGCAATTCTATCTGGGAGGCCACGACATTGGAGAGCATTTGCCGCCCATCGGCCACGACCGCGGCGGCAGTCTCGTCACAACTGGTTTCTATCGCCAGAACGCGCATCGGGGACACCTTGGGGCAAGAGCCGCGCCGGATGGGGCGACACACCCGTGGGCTACGACCAGGCCTCGGCTTCCGTGACCCGCCTCTGAAAACCGGCCCGCGGACAGGGCGCGGCTTCGATCCCGGGCTCCGCTTCCCGGGCTGCCACCATGCGCCGGATCAGACGCTCCCGCAATACGGTGCAGGTTTCCCGATGGGATTCCAGACCGACCAGATTGGTGAGTTCGTAGGGGTCGTGCTGCAGGTCGTACAACTCCGATTCCACGTAGGTATCCGCTGCCGGCACTGTGTTGCCGCCCAGTCCCGGGGCTTCCACACAGTACTTCCAGCGCTGGGTGCGGACCGCACGGGCCACTTGTGCCTCGCTGATTTGGACAAAGACCTCTTCCTGCCAGTCGGCGGCCGGATCCTGGACTATGGGCAGGATGGAATCGCCTTGCATCTGCCGCGGAATGGGCAGGCCGGCCGCGTCCAGCAGTGTAGGCGGCAGGTCCACCAGACTGACCAGCTTGTCCACGCGGCCCCGGTGGTGGAAACCCGGTCCGGACAGGGCCGTCGGCACCCGAATTGAAGCCTCGTGGCAGGATCGTTTGTATTCGCTGTTGCGGGTCTTGAAGTGGCAGCCGTGATCTGACGTGTACAGCAGAATGGTGTGGTCCAGCATGTCCAGGCTGCGCAAGGCATCCCGCAACCGCCCCAGTGCCTCGTCCAGTCTCTTCACCATGCCATAGTAACCGCCCAGATGCTGTTGGGTGGACCCGCCCAGCGCCGCCAGGTCGGGGGGCGTCCAGCGGCCCGTGTATCGTTCCCGGTAGCCGGTCGGCGGCGGATAGTCGTCCAGATGGTTCTGGTGATGCGGCTCCAGATAGGACAGGAACAGAAAAAACGGATTGTCCTGGTGATCGTCGATGTAGCGGATGGCAGCGTCTGTCTGCCCATCCACCCTGTAGCCCGGCAACTTGACGGGCCGATTGCGGTGGTCGTACATGACGCAGTCATAGGCGTCGGATGTGAACTCCAGGACATTGGAACCCAGCCAGTAGTCATAGCCACCGCGGGCTTCCGCGGCTACCGGCCCGGGTTCCCCGGACCGTCCCAGATGCCATTTGCCGATATAGGCTGTATCGTATCCGGCGGCCCGAAAGAAATGGGCCAGGGTGCGCCGTTCCGGATCGAGGGGAATGCCGTTGCGCCAGCATCCGGTTTCCGTGGCATACATGCCGGTTTGCAAGCAGGAGCGGGCCGGCCCGCACACTGGCTGGCAAGTAAAAGTGCGGGCCAGATGGGTGCCGTCCTGCGCCATGGCATCAAAGTTGGGAGTGAGGTCCAGCGGGTTGCCATGCAGACCGGAGGTATCCCAGCGTTGCTGATCCGTGAAGAAGACAATGACATTGGGCCTTCGCATGGGACAGATCTCCAGGACACTGTGCAGTTTGCCAGGGACAAAAGGGCAACATCCCCGCTGTTCTCCCATTGTACTGTCTGGGGGCACCCCAAGACCGAAACGGCCCAATATATTCTGTGTCTTGATGCAACCGGGAAATCCCTGGCGGTCCGCAAGGGGACACAGGCAGGTTCCCCCCCAGCCCCACCGGCAGGCGCGGGCCAGGATCCCATGGTCTGACTGTGTCGGGCCGAAACCGCCAGCGGCTCAAGTCGGACCTCTGGAGACTTCGGTATAATCAAGGTCTCTGACCTTATACACAAGCAAGGAAATTTGTATGAACAGGTTGAAATGGTTTTCAGCCTTGGTGATGGTGGGCGTAGTGTGGCTGGCCTTGGCCGGTTGTGCCCCTGCTGTTCCGGGTGCGGCACAGGCTCCCTCGGCCTCGGACGAGGCCGGAACCGACGCCATGAGGGAAGACAAGGTGTTGACCATCCTGTACTGGCAAGCGGCATCCTTGCCGGGGCCGTACCTCTCCGGCGGCACCAAGGATCAGGATGCGGGCGCCATTACGCTGGAGCCTCTGGCCAATTACGCGCCGGACGGCACTCTGGTACCCAAGCTGGCCCTGGAAATCCCGACCCGCGCGAACGGCGGCGTAGTGGACAATGCGGGGGAAGCGGGTGATGCCACGGCCATCACGTGGACCCTGAAGTCCGGTGTGCAATGGTCCGACGGGTCCGACTTGACCGCGGCCGATGTGGTCTTTACCTGGGAATATTGCATCCATCCTGATACCGGCTGTACCGCTGTGGATCTCTTTGACGGGGTCATGAATGTGGAAGCCGTGGATGACCAGACTGTCCAGATCACGTTTGCCAACTTTACCCCCTATCCCTACCTGGCCTTTGTCACGGGCCAGGGGCCTATCCTGCAAAAGGCCCAGTTCGCGGACTGTGTCGGTAGCGCGGCCCAGGAATGCAACGAGCAGAACACCATGCCGCACGGTACCGGACCCTATCGCTTGACCGACTTCAAGGTCAACGATGTGGCCGTCTACGAGCGCAACCCGTATTTCCATGGTGAACCGGCCTACTTTGACCGGGTCGTCTTCAAGGGCGGCGGGGACGCCGCGGCCGCGGCCCGGGCCGTGCTGGAGACCGGCGAGGCGGACTACGCCTGGAATATGCAGGTGGAACCGCAGGTGCTGATGGATATGGAATCCAAGGGCGGCGGGGAAATCATATCCGCCTTCGGGGGCTATGTGGAACGCATCCTGGTCAACCAGACCAACCCGGATCCGGCCCTGGACGATGACCGCTCCGCCTACATGGACGGCAACAACCCGCATCCTTTCCTGGTGGGTACTCCGGTGGCCCAGGCCATGTCCATGGCCATTGACCGGACCACGATTGCCGAAACCCTGTACGGTTTCGCGGGACAGGCGACCTGTAACGTGATCGCGGGGCCCCCCTTCTACGTCTCCACTGCCAACGATGACTGTCTGGTGCAGGATATCGAAGGGGCCAATGCCCTGCTGGACGAGGCGGGCATCGTCGACAGCGACGGCGACGGTGTGCGCGAATACAATGGCATGCCGTTGTCCGTGCGGTATCAGACCTCCACCAACACGGTGCGTCAGAAGACGCAGGCGCTGGTCAAGCAGTGGTGGAGTCAGATCGGTATAGAGACCGAGCTCCTGAATCACGACGCCAGCGTTTTCTTCGGCGGGGATCCCAACAGCCCGGACACTTACCAGAAGTTCTTCACCGACGTTCAGATGTACACTACCGGCCCTGCCACCGATCCCCAGATTCATCTGGGCCAGTGGCAGTGCGCGTACATTCCGACTCCGGACAATGCCTGGGGCGGCGGCAACATCGCCCGCAACTGCAATCCGGCGTATGACGCGCTCTTCACGGAACTCGTGGTCACTCCGCTCGGACCGGAACGGGAAGCCCTCGTCAAGGCGCTGAACGACCTGATGGTGCAGAACGGCATCCTCATTCCCCTGGTGCATCGCGGTGTCGTGTCCGCCAAGGTCCATGGGTTGGAAAACATCCAGATCAACGGCTGGGACACGGAGATGTGGAACATTCAGGACTGGGCCCGCGCCGAGTAGTTTGAACCCCCTGGTGCAGAAATCATCCGGGAGCAAGGGGCTCTACCCGGTATGGTTTCTGCACCGGAACCACAGTGGCACAAGTGAGACGCGCGGTCCCGGTGGAGCGCGCGAAGACACACGCCACACGTCGGAGGACACCGGTAGGCCCAAGGGAGCGTTGTGCCGGGTTTAGTACCATGCCCCAGTGTCGGCAAAACAGCGCATAGCCATATCGGGCCGGTTGGGTTAGGGTTGTCTGGTCTGAATCGGCAAGTTCTGAATCTGTTAAGTGAGGACAAGTACCATGCTACACAATATCCTGTTGACGCGTTTGATTATGCTGCTGGTTCCCTTGCTCCTTGTGATCCTGGCAGTGGCGGGCTGTGTCCCTGCGGTGCCCACTGCGGAAATGGTGGCCGAGGGCCCCGTCGAAATTACGGTTTGGATGAGCCAGTCCGAAACCGCGGACTGCATCGTGGCCGAATCGGTCGACACCTTCAATGCGAAGCAAGACGAGGTTTTCGTCAATGTGGAACGCAAAGCTACAACCGACTCGCTGCGTCCGGCTCTGGCCGCCGGTGCTGGTCCTGACGTAGTGCAACTGGGTGGACCGGTGTTCGCCGCCGAACTGGCCCTGGCCGGGCAACTATTGCCTCTGGATGAATATGCGGCCGAATTTGGCTGGGCAGAGCTGTTCCATGACTGGGCCTTTAACATCGGCACAGTGGAAGGCAAACTGTACAGTCTGCCCCAGGAGCTGGAAACCCTGGTCCTCTTCTACAACGAGACGGTCTTTGAGGAGAGGGGGTGGGAGCCGCCCGCCAATCTCGACGAGATGCGTGAACTGGCCCAGATCGTGCAGGAGGCCGGCCTGATTCCCTTTGCGGGGCAGTCCAGTGAGTGCTCTGTGTGCAACGAATGGTATGTCGGGGAGTTTTTCAATCAGGTTGCGGGCCCGGACCTGGTCTACCAGGCCCTGACAGGTGAAGTGCCCTTTAACCACCCTGACTTTGTGCGAGCCATCGAAATACACAACGAAATGATGCAGGCCGGCTACTACATGGGCAGCCTGGAGCGTTTTCAGGCGGCTACCTTCAGTGAGTTCACGACTGCGTTTGCCACGGGGGAAGCGGTTATGAATATGGAAGGCACGTGGTTCTATGGCCGGGAGAGCGAATATTTCGGTGACAGCCTTGAACATGGCAATGATTGGAACTGGGTTCCCAATCCCTCCCTGGACGGTACCCCCATCTTCTCGATTGGCCTGGGCGGAACGCAATCCATCAGCGGGCACTCCGCCCATCCCCGTGAAGCGGCTTTGTACCTGACCCACTACTTCTCGCCGGAGATTCAGGGCGCTCTGGCTGGAACCTGCAACTACGGTACGGCTCCCGTACGCGGCGTGGCGGAATTCATGGAAGGAGTCGACCCGCGCATGCAGGCCATTTTCGCTGCCATGAACGATGCATTCGAGCAAGGTGTCTATGGCTATACGCTATGGACCTTCTTCCCGCCCAAGACCGATCTGTTCCTGTACGAGGAGTTGGAAAAAGTGTGGTCCGGTCAGATGACCGCGGAGGAATACCTGACCCTGGCCAACGACATTTTCCAGGAAGAGCTGGCAGCCGGTGAAGTGCCGCCCACACCGTTGCGGTAGGCTGGGGGGCGTAGCCTGACCGGCCTCCATTCTGCTTTATGGCTGTACAGTCGGCCATTCCGGTTTCCCCGTCCCGGCGCGCCAGCGCCCGGCTCAGGACGCGCCGGGAATGGTGGGCGTGGGTGTGCATGGCACCCATCACCCTGGTCCATCTGGTGGTCGTGGTGGGGCCCGGCGTATCCGGGCTCTACTTTTCCCTGACGGACTGGTCGGGAATTGGTGCCGCGGAGTTTGTGGGCCTGTCCAACTTCGTGGAGCTGCTGACGCAGGACCTGAACTTTCGGGCGGCCTTCCGCCACAATCTCTTCTGGATGGCCTTCTTCCTGACGGTGCCCATGGTAATGGCGCTGTCAGCGGCCAGTTTGCTGTCCCAGATTCGGCGCGGCGCTTTGCTGGTCCGGTCGATCTTCTATATGCCCTACGTGTTGCCTTCGATTGTGTCCGCTTTTACGTGGTCCATGCTGCTCAACCCCTCCCTGGGGATCGGCGCGGCATTGGACAAATGGGGCATCAAAGGGCTGGATCATCCCTGGCTGGGCGATTTCCGGACCGCGTTGGCGTCCATTGCCTTCGCGGACAACTGGCACTGGTGGGGCTTTCTCTCCATTCTTTTCCTGACCGCCATGCAGGCCATTCCGGTGGACCTCTATGACGCGGCCAAAATTGACGGTGCCAATCGCTGGCAGCAATTCCGCAATGTGACCCTGCCGGGCATTCGGCCCACCATCCTGTTCATGCTCCTGATGACCGCCATATGGTCGTTCCTGTCCTTTGACTACGTTTGGATACTGACTCAGGGGGGACCGGCAGGTTCGTCCGAACTGATCTCCTCCCACCTGTACAAACAGGCCTTTCTGCGATTTGAGGCCGGCTATGCCGCCGCGATTGGCATGACCGTTTCCCTGATGGCGGCCTGTATTGTGGGCAGCTTCATCATTCTGCGGAACCGGGGCTGGGAGATCTGATGCAGACTGTCTTTGGCCGACGAGCCAATTTGGCCCCCAACTACCTCGTCCTGGGATTGCTTTGTCTCTTTGCCCTGGCTCCCATTGCCATCCTGGTCTTCAATTCCCTGAAATCCAATCTGGAGATCGGCGAGAACTCCATCTCTTTCCCGCAGGAGATTGTCTGGGCCAACTACCCCAGTGCCTGGACCCAGGGCAAGTTCGCGGTCACGATGACCAACAGTGCCATTTTCGTGGGGGGCACGGTCACCAGCGTCATACTGCTGGGCGGGCTGGCCGCGTACGCCTTGGCCCGGCTGAATCCCCGGGGCAGCGGCATTTACATGATCTATATGCTGACGCTGTCTACCATTCCCTTCTGGCTCTACGCGGTGCCTCTCTTTATTTTGTGGAAGAATCTGGCCCTGCTCAATACCCGCGTGGGGCTGATCATCATTTACACGGCCCTGAATTCCCCGTTTGCCATTTTCCTGCTCCGTTCCTTTCTCGTGAAATTCCCGGCCGACTTTGAGGATGCAGCCCGCGTGGACGGTGCCAGGGAGTGGCAAGTCCTGACGCGGGTCGTTCTGCCCATCATGTGGCCCAGCCTGCTTACGGTCGCGTTGGTGGTGGCGCTCGGGGTGTGGGGAGAATTCCAGATCGCGTTGATTTTCATGCAGCAGGACGAGCTGATGCCGATTACCACCTCCTATTTCAATTTCATGCGGCGCTTCTCGCGGGATTGGGCACTGACGTCCGCGGGGGCAGTCATGATGATTCTGCCGGTTCTGATTGTTTTCATGCTGCTGCAGCGCCGGTTCGTGGAAGGGCTTACGCAGGGCGGGCTGAAGTGAGCGACCCGCACCGCTGTACCCCTGGATCGGGTCCGCCTCCTGCGGCCGCACCACATATTGTCAGGCATGTGCCTGCATAACGCGCGCCTGGCCGGTGCAATCGGACATTCCCGCCCATGAGCAGATACCTGACGCGCCGGTTGCTTACTGCCGTGCCCACGCTGCTGGCGATCAGTTTCGTGATTTTCGCAGTGTTGGATCTGGCTCCGGGCGATCCCACGGGGGCCTTGCCGGAGACCATTCGCCCGGAAGTGCGGCAAATGATCCGCGCGGCCATGGGGCTGGACAAACCCATGCATGTCAAATACCTGCTCTGGGTGCGCCAGTTCTTCATCAACGAACCCCTGGGCCTGCTGGAGAACCTGCTGGGGATCTCCATCGGTGACAGCGCAAGCCGCCTGCGCATTACCTCCTGGGGCAGTCGCGGCACGCCGGTGTTCGATCTGATTTGGGAACGGCTGCCCCAGACATTGTGGGTGGTGGGGCTGGCGTATGTGGTTTCGGTGCTGGTCGCCATCCCCATCGGTGTGATCTCCGCCATGCGCCAGTATTCCGTCTTTGACCAGGTCGGAACGCTCTTTTCCCTGATCGGCTATTCGGTCCCCACCTTCTTCACGGGGCTGGTGTTGATCATCATCTTCAGCGTGAATCTGCACTGGCTGCCTTCCATCTATGACACCAACCTGGTGGTGCGGGACTGGTCCAGTTTGATGCAGCAACTGAAGCAGATCGCCATGCCCGTGGCGGTGCTGGCGTTTTTCCAGACGGCCGCGATTGCCCGCTTCACGCGCTCTGCCATGCTGGACAATCTGAACCAGGATTATGTGCGGACCGTGCGGTCCAAGGGGTTTCGAGAGCGGTACATCATCGTGCGGCATGTGCTGCGCAACAGTCTGATCCCGGTGGTGACGCTGGTGGCGCTGGGTATCCCCACCATTTTCGGTGGCGCCATCATCACGGAACAGATTTTCCGGGTGAACGGACTGGGCCAGTTGCTGATCAGTTCCATTCAGGTCAACGACATTCCCATGATTCAGACTGTGACCTTCATCTTTGCCGTGCTGATCGTGCTTTTCAATCTGGTGGCCGATATCCTGTACGGCATTCTGGACCCGCGTATTCGCTACACCTGATGGCCCATGACTGCTGACACTGCTCCCGTGCCGGTACTGGCGGCCACTGACGCCGGGCTGGGGCCGCCGCGCACTTTGCTGCGGGATGTGATCGCCCGCTTTTTCCGCCATCGCCTGGCGGTGACTGGCCTGCTCCTGTGGCTCCTGCTGGGGCTGGGCATCCTGGTGGTGCCGATTTTCTATACCACCTCCCCGGAATACATCGACATCGCCAAGGCCAACCGGCAGCCTTCCTGGGAGTCCCCTCTGGGGACCGACGATCTGGGACGGGACACCTTGGCCCGCAACCTCTACGGGGGCCGCATTTCCATCGCGGTGGGGCTGGTGGCCATGCTGGTGGCCATATCCCTGGGGACTCTCATCGGTCTGCTGTCCGGCTATTTCCGGCGGTTGGACAATCCCCTGATGCGCTTCACGGACATGATGCTGGCCTTGCCCAGCCTGCCGCTGCTGATGGTCATTATCATGCTGTTCCGGGACGTGATGCGGCGCGCCTTTGGGCCTGAGCTGGGCATCTTCCTGCTCGTGGTGTATGTCATCGGTGCCTTGGGCTGGATGCCTACCGCCCGCGTGGTGCGCAGTGCGGTGCTCTCCATCAAGGAGAAGGAATTCGTTGAGGCGGCCGTGAGCACAGGGGTGCAGCAGTCCAAGCTCCTGCGGCGGCATGTGTTGCCCAACGTGCTCTCCCCCATCATCGTTTCCGCGACCCTGGGGGTGGCCAGTGCCATCCTGACGGAATCAGCACTGTCTTTCCTGGGGCTGGGTTTCCCGCCCGACGTGCCCACCTGGGGGCGGCTGCTGTTTGAGAACAAGGACTTCATCACCTACAATCCTTGGCTGATCGTATGGCCCGGATTGTTCATTTCCATCACCATTCTGAGCATAAATTTCATGGGAGACGGTCTGCGGGACGCCCTGGACCCGCGGCTGCGGACGTAACGCCACGGCAGAGGGAATATGCCATGTCGGATGTTTTTGCACTGGGACTGGATGTCTCCACCACCGCCACCAAGGCGGTGATTGTCAACGAGGCGGGCGCGGTCGTGGGCACGGCGGCGCAGGAGTACGGGTTCGATACGCCCCATCCTCTCTGGTGCGAACAGGACCCGGCCCTGTTCTGGGCCGGCACGAAAGCCAGCGTGCAGGCGGCGGTGGCCGCGGCCCGGATCGATGCCCACAACATCGAGGCCATAGGTCTGACCGGGCAGATGCACGGCCTGGTGCTGCTGAACGGAGAGGGGCAGGTGTTGCGGCCCTGCATCCTCTGGAATGACCAGCGGACCGGGGCGCAATGTGCGGCCATTCGAAAACGGGTGGGCTTCGACCGGCTGCTGGCCTTGACGGGCAATGATGCCCTGACCGGCTTCACGGCCCCCAAGATTCTGTGGGTCCAGGAACAGGAACCGGAAGTGTGGGCCCAGGCCCGCCACATTCTGCTGCCCAAGGACTATGTCCGCTGGCAGATGAGCGGCGTGTGCGCGACCGATGTAGCCGACAGTTCCGGCATGCTGCTGCTGGACATAAAGCGGCGGCAATGGTCCGCGGAGATGCTGGAGGCCCTGGCCATTCCGGACAACTACCTGCCCCAGGTCGTGGAAGGTACCGATGTTGCGGCCCGGCTGTCTGCCGACGCCGCCCAGGTACTGGGATTGAAGTCCGGCCTGCCCATAGCCGGGGGCGGCGGGGATCAGGCGGCCCAGGCGGTGGGTGTAGGGGCTGTGCAGGAAGGCCTGGCCGCCATCACGGTGGGCACCTCGGGGGTGGTCTTCGCGGCTCTGTCGCAACCTCGGGTGGAACCCCAGGGCCGGTTGCATGCTTTCTGCCATGCTGTGCCCGACCGCTGGCACTTCATGGGCGTGATGCTGAGTGCGGCCGGCAGTCTGCGCTGGTTCCGGGATACCTGCGCGCCCGGCCGGGACTTTGGGGAGCTGGTGGCGGCGGCTGCCCGGATTCCGCCCGGTTGCGAAGGCTTGACCTTCCTGCCCTATCTGACCGGGGAACGCACCCCGTACCCTGACCCGCTGGCCCGGGGGGCGTTCGTGGGCCTGACCGTGCGGCACACATTGGCGCACCTGACCCGGGCGGTGCTGGAAGGGGTGGCCTGCGGATTGAAGGATGGCTATGACCTGATGCTGGCCGCCGGTCTGCCTGAACTGGAAAAAGTGCGGATCTCGGGCGGCGGAGCGCAAAGTCCGCTGTGGTGTCAGATCCTGGCGGATGTACTGGGCCAGGAGCTGGCCACGGTGGAAGAAGGCGAAGGTGCCGCGTTCGGAGCGGCCCTTCTGGGCGGCGTGGCCGGCGGCATCTGGACCGATGTCGATGACCTTGCCCGGCAGGTTGTAGAAGAGACCGGGCGGGTGTCCCCGGATGCGGGCAGAACCGCGGCCATGCACGCGGTCCATGCCCGGTTCCGTGACCTGTATCCGTCTCTGGCTCCCTATTCCCGGGCAGTGGCCCAGACAGATCGGCAGGACAGCTGAGGGAAGCAAACCGGGTGGCACCGGATCTCGGCAGTGCCTCCATGCCGATCCCACAGCCAAGGGGCTGCCTGTGGTGCCGGATCGTGGTCCGTTGACCCGCGGGCGATCCGCAGGTCACGACAGACAGGACATGGCCAACATCCACGCGCTCGTCGCCCGGCTGCAGCGCGACTCCGCCATTGCTGCCCAGACGGTGCACTGGGAACACCAGCCTGCGCAGGCGGCGCAATGGGCGGACTGGCCGGCTGGCATTCATCCGGACCTGCAGCGTATGCTGCTGCAGCGCGGTCACACGCGGCTCTATACCCATCAAAGGGAAGTCTGGGACCTGGTCCGTGACGGTCAGGATGTCCTGGTTACCACACCGACCGCCAGCGGCAAGACGCTGGCCTGCTACCTGCCGATTCTGGATCACCTGCTCAGACACCCGCGGGCCTGTACACTCTACCTGGCACCCACCAAGGCATTGGCGCAGGACCAGTGCCTGGAACTGAAACAGTGGGCCGCTGCGCTGCCGCCGGCTGCCGGTCTGGGTCCGGATCAGATTGAAACCTATGACGGAGATACGCCCCGGGAAGCCCGGCGGGCCATCCGGACCCGGATGCGGGTCATGATCAGCAACCCGGACATGCTGAATCGCAGTGTGTTGCCCTTTCACCGGCGTACCTGGAAGAGCTTCCTGGCCCATCTGGCTTTCGTTTTCGTGGATGAAATCCACGTGTACCGCGGGATTTTTGGCAGTCACGTCGCCAATCTCTTCCTGCGGCTGGAACGGCTGCTGGACAGGCACCGGCCGCACCGGCGACCGCAGTGGCTGGCTGCCAGCGCCACGGTCGCCAACGTGCAGGAGTTTTCCCGCCTGCTGACGGGCCGCCGCCTGCGGATTGTCGCGCGCAATGGCGCGCCGCAGGGGGAGAGACACATCCTCTTCTGCAATCCCCCGATGCGCAATGCCGAGACGGGCTGGCGAGATACCTACGGCGTGGTACAAAAGCTGGCGGAGCTGTGCCGGGCGGCCGATGTGCAGTGCCTCATTTTTGCCCGGACGCGCCGGGAGGTGGAGTTGGTGCTGACGGATCTGCAGTCCCGCCATCCGGATCACCTGCAGGCCGCGCAGGAGATCCGGGGCTATCGTGGCGGGTATCTGCCTGCCTTGCGCCGCGAAATTGAAAGGGGACTGCGGGACCGCTCGGTCAAGACTGTGGTGGCCACCAATGCGCTGGAACTGGGCATTGACATCGGGTCTCTGGAATGCGTGATCATGAAGGGGTACCCGGGTACCATCGCCAGTACCCGGCAGCAGATCGGCAGGGCCGGCCGCCGCCAGGAAGCCTCGGTGGCCGTGCTGGTGGCGGGCGACGATCCGGTGGACCAGTACCTGATGAGCTGTCCGGAGTTTCTCTTTGACAGGGCGCCCGAACACGCCCTGATCAATCCCCGGCATCCGCATGTCCTGCTGGAGCACCTGGCCTGTGCGCTGGAGGAGAAGAATATTCGGGTAGGGCAACAGCCCCCTGACCCCTACGGCTGCGACTCCTACATGACACGTGCCCTGCAACACCTGGCAGGGCGGAAGCAAGCCTACGTCAAGGGGCACACGTGGCTGTACATGGGGGAAAGCAGCCCGGCCCGCCGGGTCCGGCTGCGCAATATTGGCACCATCTATGATATCTCGGAAGACCTGGGGGCAGGCCGCCAGCGGACCATTGCCACGCTGGAAGCCGATGCGGTGCCCCGCTTTCTGTATCCGCAGGCCATCTATCTCCATGACGGCCAGAAATACCGGGTGGAGACACTGGATACCAAAGCGCACAAGGCCCTGGTCAGGGCCCTGCCTCAATCGGACCAGTTCACAGTTCCGGTCGTCAATGCTGAAGTGCAGGTACTGGACCTCAAGGCGCAGGAACCGCGCGGCGGGGCCCTGGTCGGCTTTGGGGAAGTCCGCGTCAGTTCCCAGGTTGTGGCCTGCAAACTGATGCGTCGTTTCCGGGACAGGATGGGGCGATGGACCACAGAACAGGTGTCTGTCTCTGAGGTGGATTGTCGGCCCCAGCGTCTGACGACCCAGGCCTACTGGGTACAGGTGCCCCGCCCGACCCAGTTGCACCTGGAGCAGCAGAACCTGTGGCGGGACAGTGAAAATGAATACGGTCCGCTCTGGCAGGAACGGCGGGCGCAAGTGCGCGCTGAACGCGGCACTCTCTGCTCCCATTGCGGCAAACCCGAGGCGGCCAGCCGCCAGCATGACGTGCATCACATCCGGCCGTTCCGGACTTTCGGATATGTGCCCGGCCTGAATCGCAACGACCTGCTGGCCAATGTCCCGGGCAACCTGCGTATCCTGTGTCGGGATTGCCATCGCAAACTGGAGCCGCCGGCGCACCGGGGCATACGCGGGCTTTCCGGACTGGGCACAGCGTTGCACAGCGTGGTCCCTTTCTATCTCATGTGCGACGTCCGGGATGTGGGCATGACGGAAAACATGGCCCAGGGCAGTGCCGCGACACACGCCGCGCTCCCCTCCGGAGACTTCGATGCCGCGCTGGCTACCATCTTCATCCACGAGAAATTCATGGGCGGTATGGGGTTCAGTCCCAAGTTGTACGCCATGCACGAGGAAGTCCTCGACCGCATTGCCAGCCGCATCCTTGCTTGTGAATGCGACCGCGGCTGTCCCGCCTGTGTGGGGCCCACGGAGGCCGGACAGCCCGAGGCAGTCGCCTCCGGGGCAACCCGCAAGAGTCTGACCCTGAGCCTGGTAAAGGCCCTATGTGCAGAACCGGCCGGTCTGTCCGCGGCGGCGTAAGACCGACTCCCGACCGCGCCGTGCGTCGCGGGTAGAATGAAGGCACCGCCCCTGCAAGGAGTTAAGGAGTATTGCCATGTCCCAGTCCATCCCGCCCCGAGACCCCTTTGTACCCGCCCTGCCGTTGGCCGAGGTGCAGGAAAAAGGTCTGGTTTCCGCCACCGTGGGCAAACGGGTCGTGGCCTTGGTGTGGCATCGGGATCAGATCTATGCGGTCGACAATCGCTGTCCGCACATGGGCTTTCCCATGGATCAGGGCTCTCTGCGGAACGGCATCCTGACCTGCCATTGGCACCATGCCCGCTTTGACCTGCAGACCGGCGGCACCTTTGACTTGTGGGCGGATGATGTCCCCGCATTCCCAGTGGAGATTCGCGATGGTACGGTCTGGGTGGATGTCGAGACCACGGGCGATTTGGAAGCCCACGCCCAAGCGCGGCTCCAGGCCGGGTTGGAACGCAACCTGTCCCTAGTCATAGGCAAGTCCGCCATCTTTCTGGAGGAACGCGGCTGTACGCGGGATCTGATTGAAACCGGTCTGCGTTTTGGGTGTCAGTATCGGCAGGAGGGATGGGGTCAGGGGCTGACCATTCTGGGCTGCATGGTGAATCTGCTGCCCCACCTGGACCGGGGCGATCGGCCCCGGGCCCTCTTTCACGGGCTGGCAGCGGTGGCGGTCGAAACAGCCGGTGCCCCGTACCGCTACACGGTGCAGCCTCTGCCCGACGGAACGCAAAATCTGCCGCTGCTGCGCAACTGGTTCCGCCAATTCATCGAAGTCCGAGATACGGAAGGGGCCGAACGTTGCCTGATTTCCGCCATTCAGGCCGGCGCGGACGGGCCCTTCCTGATGGACATGATCGGCTCGGCCGCGACCGATCACCGCTATATCGACATAGGCCATCCCATGGACTTCACCAACAAGGCCTTTCAGATCCTGGATCACACGGGCTGGGCGGATACGGAACTGGTGCTCACCAGTCTGGTGCGGGCCATGGCCATGGCCCGCCGCATGGAAGAATCCAATGCATGGCGGGCCCCCATTGATCTGGTCGAACTGCTGAACGCGACGTTCCTGCAGCTGGAGGAGACGCTCGCGCAAGGAGCCGCCCAGCGCACTGCCTGGACGGGAGATCCGGACTTGGTGGACACCCTCTTGTCCGCGGGGCCCCAGGATCTGATTGCCCGCATGATGGAAGTGCTGCGGGCCGGCATGCCGCCGGTCGAACTGGCCCTGCACGTCTGCTATGCCGCGGCCATGCGCATCGCCCGGTTTCATACCAGCAACGAGATTTCCGACTGGGACACGGCGCTGCATACCTTTACCTTCGCCAATGCTGTCCTGCAGGCCTACCAGCGCGCGCCGGTCCCCACCTTGTTGCGGGGCGTGTTCGATGCCGCCATGAGCGTCTATCTGGATCGCTTTCTCAACATCCCCGCAGCCCGCATCCCGGTCGGCGACGCGCGGCGCCACATGTCAGCCCAGACCCTGATCCAACTGGGAGATCTCCTGAATCGGCAGTACCAGGTGGCTCCGGCGGCCGAGCTGGTAGCCGGGTTTGCCGCACAAGCCGCCGACCTGCGCAGACTGCGCGCCAGTCTGGGTCAATATCTACTGCGTGAAGATCGAGACTTTCATACGATCCAGTGCCTGGAAGCGGCTTTCGCCCTCAATGACGAACTGCGGGCGGGCCACGGAGCCTGGCCTTGGCTGCAACCGGATGTGCCGCTGATCGCCGCCGCCCGCTATTTGGCCGCTCATGCCCCCACCATGCGAGCGCAGGGCCAGACCTATGACATTGCGCTGCGCCTGCATCGGGGCGAGAAAATGTTTGAAGGCTGAACGGGCCGGAAATGCCGGAACGGATCCGCCCGGCGCGGCCGTTTCATGTTAGATTCCGACAGTATGTGCCGGGCTGAGGCAGCCCGGCGCGGATCGACAGGCGCGCCCTGTCTCTACGGCCAACAGAAGGACAGGAAAGTATGAAGGTGCTCGTAACGGGGGCCGCGGGGCGGCTGGGCGGTTTTGTGATCCAGGAACTGATTCACCGGGACTGTGAACCCATCCTCTTTTCCCGCGCCGAGCCCCAGCATGAATTCGACAACTTGCATTGGATTCAGGGAGATCTGGAACACTACGATGATCTCGTGAAGGCCATGCAGGGCATTGATGTCGTGCAGCATCTGGGGGCCCGACCCAATCCCACCGATCACCCGCGCATCCGGTCCCGCGCCCATGACTTCGACGCCACATTCCGGTCCAACATGCTGGGCACCTACTACCTGATGCAGGCGGCGGTTGCGGCCGGGGTGGGCACCGTGGTCATGGCGGGCAGCAATTGCGCCCTGGGCCACGGGTTTCGCATCAGCCACACCGCGTTCCCGGTCAAATACCTGCCCATTGACGAAGCCCATTCCACCGCGGTGGAGGACACGTACAGCTACTCCAAGCTAGCCGGAGAGGAACTGTTGGCCAGCTACACCCGGGCGTACGGCATCCGCACCTATGTGACCCGCATTTGCGGGATCTTTCCGCCGGAACGCCGTGCCGAGCTGGCCCATAACGCCAAGCCGGCCAAAGGCTGGAATGAAGGCATGTGGTGCTGGATTGCCAGTGAGGACGTGGCTACCGCGCACTGCATGATTCAAAGCGCCGCGGATCGTCTGCCCGCGCACGATGTCTATTTTCTGAATGCGGACGACACTACGGCTCTGGAACCTTCACTGGAACTGGTGGAAGCCTACCGCCCGGACCTGGAGCCTCTGGTGCATCGTCTGGACGGACACCAGTCCATGATCAGCGCGGACAAGCTGAAAAAAGCCGTGGGCTGGTATCCAGGACCCTCTTGGCGGGAACTGCTGTAAGGCGGGCTGTCCATGGCCTCAATGCGGGACGAAGGCAATCCCCGACGGGAGACGGTGCGCGCACGAAACCCGACATTGTTGAATTTGGCGTGTACCGGGTCGGCGTGGGGTTTCGTATACACGCGCGTGCACCAAACCGGGAGGAACTGATCATGGCGCAGGAGATGTTGCAGACCCAGCTGGACAGTTGGATTTCCGAAAGTCGTGCAGAAGGTCGAACGGAAGGCCGCGCAGAAGGTCGGATGGAAGGCGAAATCGGCGAAAGGCGCAGGGCATTGCTGGACTTGGCAGCGGTCTGGCTGAAACCGCCGGAAGTGGAAGAGTGCCGGGTGGCGCTGGACCGCATGACGCGGGATGAGATGCCCACCGTCCGGGATCTGTATCAGGCCCAGCAGGACGCCACCGAGGCGCGCGCCGCCCTGTTGGCTCTGCTGCGACCGCCTGCCTCAGCGTAACGCCCGGGCACCTAGACCCTTAAGGTTCGGTTAGCCCCTCCCCCGCAGATTTTGCGATCAAGAGACGCCGTGGCCTATGATTGCCGCCCGACAGGTGCAGGCAAGGCACAAGACAGAGGATGCTCTGGATCAAAGCCGGCAGCGCTTTGCAAGAGTAAGGCTCAGGCCACAGACAGAGACATCAGGACAGAAAAGGCACGCGCCATCGAACCTGAGAAGGCAGGGAATGGAAGCGGCAGTATGGAATGAGGCTGGAATGCTGCTGTCAGATGACGCGGGGAAGACAACGGGCTCAAGCCCAGAGTCCACCCGCTTCCAAAGAAACGGGTTTATCCGGCATCGTGGAACGTACCCGCGGCAAACTCAAGCATGTCGGGCGACAACGGGGCAGACAGTCGCATTGCATTGACGGTTGCCAAAGAGCGGAGGCCAAATTGTATCGGGTTGGATGCCCAAACTTCCGTTGACAACCACTCCCATCCTAACAAGGTCTCTCGCGGTATCTCCTCGAGCGGAAATTCCCTCGGCCGGGAACTCTCGGACATCGCGGATTCCCGAGTATGACACTCGGAGGGAGTCTGGGTGCCGCCCGGGCGTTACGCTGAGGCGGGCGGTCGCAGCAGGGCCAGCAGGGCGGCGCGCGCCTCGGTGGCGTCCTGCAGGTCCTGGTACAGATCCCGGACGGTGGGCATCTCGGTGGCGTCCTGCAGGGCCTGGTACAGATCCCGGACGGTGGGCATCTCGTCCAGCGTCATGCGGTCCAGCGCCACCCGGCACTCTTCCACTTCCGGCGGTTTCAGCCAGACCGCTGCCAAGTCCAGCAATGCCCTGCGCCTTTCGCCGATTTCGCCTTCCATCCGACCTTCTGCGCGGCCTTCCATTCGACCTTCTGCGCGGCCTTCCGTTCGACCTTCTGCGCGGCCTTCCGTTCGACCTTCTGCGCGGCCTGCGGAAATCCAACTGTCCAGCTGGGTCTGCAACATTTCCTGCGCCATGATCAGTTCCTCCAGTGTGCCGATGGCTTCCCATTCTACGTCAAGATGTAACGGGGTTCCGTCGGGACCCTTTGCATGCTGCCACCGGCCCATGGTCGCGATGGTGAAAGCAAAAAGGGCTCTGTGTATTTCCGGATCCGGGTCGTCCCCAAGGTAGTTCTGCAAGACCGCCGCGTAGTTGAACTCGTTGTGACGACCTGTGCGCTCAATGTCGAATATGGCACGCAACAATGGTCGCGTTGGCAAATGTCCGGATTCCATATGGAGCATGTCGTAGTGAATCCAGGGCAGGGGAAAGGTGCCCTCCAGCCCTCCGGCAAACAGGTTTTCCAAGGGACGGGGCTGCCACTTTTGCCTGCCGTTGTACAGGGAGACCAGAATGGGGATCGGCAGGCCCGTCTGCAGGTTGTATTCCTTGGTTTCCAATCCGGTCAGCAGATGCATGAAGGCATAGGTGTACTGGCGCAGCATCAGGGCCGCATCTGTCCGGGACTGGAATTCCATCATCAGCAACAACCCGGCCCGACGATCGGTTTGAAAGGACCATGCATGGTCCGCCAGACGCAGGGTCAATTCCTCTGTCAGGTATTCGACCTTGTGAGGCACGAGCGAATCCGGTTTCACTTCGCCCAGATCCAGCATGTCGCTGACCTGGTATGTCCATTCCAGATTGACAGGTTTCGGCCTGTGCAGTTTCTTGTAGCGTCTGTCATGGAGAGGCATAGGTTATGCTCCCAAAGGTTGGTCCGGTCCGTAGCATTCCATAGCATGAGGACTGCAGGGAGAGTTGCCGGAACCCACGCGGGGCCCGGCATGACGAAGATGGAATATACATCTGCCGTTTTCACTCCGTGTACCCAACAGAACAATGTACATGTTGCTCAATTCACAATAACCAGAAAAATTATACACTATTGTTTCAAACAACCAGAATATAGGTTATGGTATTGACAATCAGCCGGTCTCCGCCTCCCGTCAGAGACCAATGCAAGGACTTTGCAATGGCAAACAAACTTGTGCGCCCATAACGGACCCGGCGCCGGACCGGCTGGGCCTGCACACAGGAAATCAATGGCGGTGGCGGCCGATGCAGGCCATGACGCCAGCCTCCAGAGTCCGGCCGGGATTTCCGATTGTGCCCGCAGGGACTGCCGCACAGTCGGGTCCCGGGTGCCGATGGGGACCCACGGGGGAGGGGCTACTGCGGCTTCGTTAATGCTGTCCCGTGCGCGTACATGCCTTCCGTGAGGTGCCCGTCAAGCATCCAGAGAGCGGGAATTGGCTCCAGGGTATAGGATGGGGGGGCCTGCACTCCGAAGTCTAGCGGTGGGGGCTGTCTTGGTGGAGCTGCACATTCAGGCCGGACAGCCAGATCCGGGTCCTGAGAGCGTTGGCGTTGTTCCCGCCAATGCCTCCCTGGTTCAAGCCTTGGGTCCACATGTACCACAGGATGTCTCCGGGCTCCGCTCCTGCCGGGACCGGATAGCTCCACTCCAAGACGGGTAACCAGTGGGCTGCTGTCGGATCCGGCCCCGTGAGCCGTTGTGCCGGGGCCATCGCATCCCCTGCGCCCGGCCGCAACCGCGCATGGTGCAGCTCCTGACCAGGGTCGAACCAAGCCGTGGCCTGACCATCCGGTTTCTGCGCGAAAAGCAGATGCAGATCTCCCTGGGCATCAAAGGCCATGGCCAACGATCGGCCGCCCCGCAGGTCAAAGGCCTCCAGGGCGGGCCCCGGCGGCATCCCGGCTGGATGCGCCCTGTCCAGGGCGTACAGCAGTCCACTGGGATATTGGGGATGCACGACATATACCCATGGTGTGCCGACCGCATCCAAGGCCAGACTGTTCAGGCGCATGCCGCCTTGCGGAACGTGGCAGAAGGGAACGGCTGTCTCCATCGTCACGGGGGCCACCAACGGCTCCTCCCGGGCATTCACCCAGGTGTGTCCGCCATCGCGGGAGCGCAGGTGGATGGCTGCGTACGTCAAACAATCCGCTGCGTGCCCCGTTTCGCTGTAGTGAAACTGGCACAGCAGGTGCAACCTGCCCCATGTGTCGGCCGCAAGGGACTGCATAAAGTGGCAGTATCCGGACGTGGGGCTTTCGGCCAGCGGCACAGGAGCGCTCCAGTCTGCTCCCGGCGGCTTTTGGCGATACAGTAGCTGCCAGCGATGAGGATGGGAAGACCGGTAGGCCAAATGCAGAGTGCCGGCCGGATCGCAGATCAGGCTGGGATAGGAAGCCCGGGGACCCACCGCTACCGGTGCAGACCAACTGTCCGGGTCCAACGGGTCGGCCGCATCCGTCCAGCGGTGCAGGAAATCCCCGTGATGGGCTCCAGACATAAAGTGCAGGCGACCACTGGGTTCCAGGGCCAAAGCCGGACCGCAATGGTTGTCTGTGCCTGTGGCCAGGCAGCGCGTGCCCTGCAACGCGCCGGTGGCCACATCCGCCACGCCCAGCATGACGCGCGCCGGGCCACCCGCTGCTTGAGGCGCGTTCAGCCAGCCCAGGCAGAGATCCGGCCCGCGCCGGATCAGTTTGTTGCTCAGGTCGTAGCCTGTGCCGCGGTCGGATCCTGCCGCCGACAGCAGCACCGGGCCCTCACTGCGCTCCTTCAATGTCTGCCACCAGCTGCATGCTGTGAATGGTGTCTCGAATGTCGGTTGATGGTTGGCGGCCGGCGAGAATGCACTCGATGATGTGCCGGTGCATGGTCAAGGTGCCGTCGTAGGCCGCGGAGTCCTCGGGGGCAGCATGGACAAGGTCATGTCCGGCAACCTCTTCCTGGTGCGCATTGTCCAGCAGGAAGGTGACCTGACCGGGGATGTCCATATAGCAACCGATGCCGGCCGCGTGCAGCTGGGCCCCCAGGATGCGGCCGCCGGAGGCCCGTGTGGCCAGGATCATGCCGGTGGCATCATTGTCGAATTCGACCAGCGCGTTGTACACGTTCCAGTGGTCGCTGTCGAATTTGGACCGCTTGGCATGTACTGCCGAGGGCTCGCCGCCGGCCATGAAGCGCACCAGATCCACGATATGGCAGATGTCGTTCCACAGGGTGGTGGTGAAGCCCCCTGCCTCTTCGCCCAGCAACTGTTTGTGAAAAATGCCGGTTGCCAGCGAGACCGGTCCGCGTTGTTGCACGCGCGCCAGGGCCGCCTTCACGACGGCGGCATGCCGCCGCTGAAACCCCACCGGACACCAGACGTTGTTGGCCACCGCGGCATCCCGGATCCGGGTGACTTCCTCCATGTTGGCGCCGGGAGGCTTTTCAATGAAGACATGCTTGCCGGCGTTCAGGCAATCCAGCACAGGTTCCAAGGCCCATTGTTCGTTCATGACGCAATAGATCACATCCGGATCGGCCTGTTCCAGCATCTCCCGGTGATGCGTGTAGACCTGGGGAAACCGGTATTGGCTGACAACCCGATCCAGGCGCTCCTCATCCAGTTCGCAGACGCTGGTCATGGCAACTTCCGGCAACCGCGCCACATTGGGGTAATGGGCGCTGCGGCTGCGGTTGCCGGCCCCGATGAAGGCGGCCTTTAGCGAAGTATCCGACATGCTTGCACTCCCTGGCAGTATGAGACGCGGCTACAGTTGAGTCCGCAAATTTTTGACATAACGAACGTCGCAACGCGTCAGATCAATGACGGAAGCGGGAGGCTCCCCCACGTACTCTGCGTGGAAACTGACCGGCCCCGCAAAGTTCTGGGCCTGGAGGGTGGCCAACACGGTGTACCAGTCCACCAGACCATGACCCATGCGGACACACTGGGAGCCCCACACGGTCCGTCCCTCTCGGGGGACAGGCACATGCTGCAAGTCCTTGAAGGCGCAGACTGCCAGATGCGAACGCATGATGTCCAGAGCCATGTCTGGCGGCTCTCCGCAAATGGCAAGATGACCCGGGTCCGCGAAAAGAGCCACGTGGGCTGGATCAAAGTCCTGGACCAGGTGCATGGCGGCACTGCCGTTAAGGCCCATGGACCTGCCGGAATGATTGTGGACCAGGATGGCAACCCCGTATGCTGCCGCCAGTTCCGCGAATTGGGCCAGGTCGGCACGGACGCGGGCCACTGTATCCCAATAGGGCTCTGCCCGACACCAATGCCAATACCCTACCTTTATGTATCGCACTCCCGCCGCCGCGCAGCCGGCGAATACCGACCTGATCTCGGGGACCGCGGGATCCGTGAAACTGGTGGGCAAAGTAATTAGGGGGATGGAAAGCCCCTCTTGCTGGAACAGGCGGGCGGCGGCGGGCAATTCCGCCTCGGCATTCCGCGGAGTCACAGGGTAGCCGGGGCGCACACACAGATCCGCCCCCTGGACCCCGGCCTGATGCAGGGCCTGCATGATGCCCTGCAGGTCCAATCCTTCCAGGTGCTTGGTGAACATCACATAGTGCATTGTGGGCCGAGTTCCTTTGCAGCAGATACGAATTTGCATTGTAGCCTGCATCCGGGAATCCGACTCATTCCCTTCCGGCCTCATGGCGGTGCCAGAACTTGCCGGGGCAACCCCAATGCCAAATTTCTGCGGCCGGTTCAGGCCAAGTCACTTCCCTGTGCAGACGGACATATGGAAGACAGAGGGTGCAGTTGCGCGGGGAGTTCTGCCTTCCGGTTGACAGGACCGCATTTTTCTCGACCTGATCCGGGGAGATCTGCTACGAGCTGAAACGCCAGTCGGCCCCTGGCTGTACCCCGGACCAGGAGATGCCGGACCCAAAGCCCTTGGACGGAAAGTCCCGCGGCGTGAGGCACATGTCGATTCCGGATACCGGCGCTATCCGCTTCCCGGGAAATCCGTGTCGGTCTCCGCGGTGATGATGGCATGCCAGCTCTCAGTGTAGGGGATGGTCGCGGTCTTGCCAGCAGCGCAGCTGTGCAGCCTGGAGACATTTTGCCAATTTTGTCGGTTGCCCAACGGTCGGGCGGTTTCCTCCATGCAGTTTTATACGGTGGATGCGCGCATCGTGAGCTGAGACGCGACATCGTCCAAGGCATACCCGCTTTCGTCAATAGCCCATGAAAGGACCGTCTCGGTTACAGGCTCCGGTGCACAGTGCTCTCCGCCGTCGCACGTGCGTCTTGTGCCTTCACGGTCAAATCATGTCAAGAACCGAATTTCCCCTCTCGCCCCCCGTTTTAGCTGTCTCCTGCACGGAGAGAGGACTTTGCGTACACCGTCTCAGGGAGAAATCGCGAAAAAGACCTGCGCGTACAGAGCATCAAGTGCTGCTTGGCTCGGGACATGGCGACATAGAGCAAGGAACGTTCCTGACGCAGGCGCTGCCTTCTTTCGCTGTGGTCCGCGACATGAGACAGAGCACGCTGCAGAGGGAAATGCTCCTGGTCTGCATCCAGAATCACGACGACGGAAAACTCCAACCCCTTCACACGGTGGGCTGTTGCCAACCGGAGGGATCCCTGGCTGACGCCATCAGTGACACGGCCTTCCAGGCAACAGATCGGCAGACCCTGATGATGCAAGGCCTCCGCCCACTCATCCCGCAAGGCACGCGTGCGCGCGACGAAACAGAAGTCGTCATAGAGCAGGTGCCGTGTTGTCTTGAGGTCCTCAACCCAGGCGATCAGTTCTTGAAGGGCCTGCCTCCGCGAAGTGAAATTCCGGAATTCCGGCACCGGTCCACGGAACAGGCTGCGGTAGCCCAAATGGGTGTCCTGGCCTCCGTCCAAATTGTCCACTTGCATGTCCTGCAGTACCGAAACCGCTGTCTTGAGAATCTGCTCCGAGGTCCGATAGTTGATCCGCAACCGGGCACTGCGACCTCTTATCCGGATTCCACAGCGACTCAACACTACTTGCCGATCATAAATCCGCTGGTGGGGATCCCCCACCAGAAACAGGCGATTGGCCTCGGTAGAATTGGCCTGGTCGGTACCTTGGGCCAGAGTGTGAATCAAGCGAAACGCCTCCTGACCGAAGTCCTGGGCTTCGTCCACCACCACTGCGACATAGGGGAGGGAGACGGCACGCGCTTTGACAATCTGGCGCACGGCCCGATAGGCGTCCTCTTTCTCAATCAGTCCGCTCAGCCGGAGTTGCGCCCGATAGGCTTCGAACACTGGCCAGATTTGCGCGCGCCACGGGCGTGACAAGGGTGTACCGCGCCCCGTCCGAGAGATTTCCAGATATTCCTTCCGGGACGAGATGCCTTGGGCCAACACCACTCGGTGCCATTCATCCTGGTAGAACCGTAGGGGCAGCGGGAGCCTCGGATTTCGAGATTGCCAAGCCAGCCGCCAAGGCTTCTGCAGCCTTTTGTCCTCTGTGTTGTACACGATGGTCTGTGGAAAGTCCTGCTGACGCAGGAACCGGTACACCCAGCGATCCAGATGGACCACTTCCAGATGTTGGAACAGGGCATCCTGGGGAATGAGAGATCGCAGGTTGTGCTGCAAGTCAGCCGCCAAATTGGCCGTGAAAGTCAGGAAGAGCACCCGATCCTGTTCCGCTGCCACCTGATTGGCGACCAGCCACTTCGCGCGATGCATGGCTACTACTGTCTTGCCGGTGCCGGCTCCGCCCAAAACCCGCACCGGTCCATTCCAGACACGATCCACCAGTCTGCGTTGAGAAGGATGAAGGAAGATGCGCCATTTCTCCTGGGGAGCATCCAGCATCCGCTTCAGCTCTTCCTCGTCCTCCACTACCCAGAACTGGGCCTGCGTACCCGTCCGTTGCAGAGCAGAATCAAGGTCCTGCGGATCGAATTGCTCCTCTGCCCGTGACAGAGCCAGTTCCTCCAATGCTTCGGAAAAGGTATAACCCGCCCACAGCATGTACAGGGCATCCTGCGCTTCAGAGGGAAACCGATCCCGCACCTGCTCAAATTCCGCGGCATTCGCTACGGAACGTGCCAGTGGCACCAGCGCCTCGGGAATGCCCAGATGCCGCAGCTGTCGATCGCGCAATGCGGCTATGGGACTCTGTTCGACCTGCGGTTCTTGCGTGACGGGGGCCGGCTCAGTCGCAATCCGGGTCTTGAAGATCTGGAGAGTGCCTGAGCCCGGATTGACCTCGCAACGATGGCGGCGTGCCCAGGCGTAGGCCGCATCGTGATTGTCCACGTGCAGCAGGATCACGGCTCCGGAATCGGTTCCCTGAGCCACAATGCCCCGGTATTGCTGATCGATGCGTACGGAATACAGATTCCGGGTTCCCTGAATCCGTTCCCGATGCTGACCGCGGCCATCCGGATTCTGGCGGAACCGGACAATAAACCTCTGGACTTTGGTCTGGATGTGGCGGGGTAACTGCCAGAGGCTGTCCAACAACGTATCGGACAGGGCCACTATTTGCCGGCTTGGCTTGTCCATGCCTTTCCCTCCTGTTGCAGTGCCCACAACAAACTGCCGCTGTCCCTGTCAATTTCGTGCAACCTGAACAGGCTCCATCCTGCGTTCCGCAGGTCCTGGCACAGCGAATCAGGCAGGTCCTCCATCAGGATGCCTACCCGGACAGCCGGCCACGCCATTTCCAGCTGGGCCACCACCGTGTCCTGCAGCACCACATCCCAACCTACTTCGGGCACCGGGGCACCGGCCTGACGGAGCTGCAGGGCAAGCGGCTGGGCTTTCTCGTCCAGATACCGCCATGCTTCGTCCCAATTGTCTCTTGGCCCGGAAACGGGAGATGGGACCAGCGGGAAATCCACAGGATCGGTTTCAGTCGAACAGAGCCAGTAGGTTCTGGGCAGGAATTGGAACAGGTTGAACAGGCGCAGAGCACCGGCCCATTGAAACCGGTGCTCTGTCTCGTCCTGTTTATTCTCGTGCAGGTACAGGAATGGCCGCAAGCCATATTCATGCATGGGATTCAGATCATCGGCGGCCGCTCCGACCGCCAAAAAGGAGGCTGCATGCGTAACCACACCAAAGTGGGAGCGTACGGGCATGCCATCACTGTAGGCACGGGCCACGGGGTGCATGGCGTCGATTCTGGCCAGCAGGGCTTCGATCGGGACAGGGTGGTGGCCGAGCACCAGCAATGCCAGCTGTCCCGCGACAGTGGTCCATGGGGCACTCTGCGGGTTCTGGAGGAAGCGCACAAACAGTTCGGCCGACGTGCTGCTCCGGGTGGCGAACAGCAGCTCCCGCACTGCGTTGGGCTGTGGCGGCAGAGCAGATGCATCCAGGACCGACACCGGGTCCCACGGAGTACGGGAACTCGCAGGTGTTTGCGTTTCCAGATCCTCCCCTGTGAGGGACCACACCCATAGCCGACCTGAATTCCGAATAGACATCCGTTGGCGGATATCCAGAGCCACTCTTTCCCGATGGTATTTCCAGCCATCCAGAAACAGCGCGACAGGCCCAGACAATGTCCCGGGACCACCGACCTGTCGAAGCAGAAAATCGGCTCGGGCCGGTTCCGTTACACTGTATCCTGAATCCAGATCCACTTGTGGTGCGATTTCCCAAGCCCTGTCATTCAGCTGGATCAGGTATCCGTGCTTGCCTTGGCAGACAGGGGCCGCCTGAAACTGTCCTCCGGATTCCAGCACCTTGGCTTTCAGCCAGGTCACAAAACGCAGCTCCAGTTCGCTTTCCTCAGCCTGAGCGCAATCGATGGTGCCAATGCTGTCTTGTGCCTGCAGGTCTGACCAGCAAGCCAGCACTTCCCGCATCATGCGAATAGCGGTGTCGCGCGAAATCTCTGGCATCCGCATCCGGTTCCGATATCCATAGAGACACCGGTAACAACCGTCCTTGCGCATCGCCGCGTCTTGCTCCTGATCCTGGTTGCAGGTGCATTCCTGCAGGGTCTGAAGAGCCAGGCGCAAAACCCGGTGGAACATCTCGGGTCTGACCAGTTGCTCCAGATGACCTGTGCCGCCGGACACGGAGTCGTACAGGAACAGCCAATGCGCCGTTCCACCGCCTTCCTGCAACGACATGACCAACGGTCTGAGATGTTCCACCTGGCCCTGGAAAGCCAGACGCATGCCCAGTTGCAGAGCCGCTGTGAAGGACTGGATCTCCGTTTCCTGGGCACTGCGCAACGGCAGGCGAATCCGTACTGCTTCTGATCGGAAAGTATGGTAGAGGAAGGCCTGAAGCCGGTGATCCCGGTCATCCGCCTGTCGCCGCACAGGACAATGGCGGGCATGTTCCTCCAGCCAGCCCGGCTGTGTGCGGTAGGGTGCAGTCTGCTCCGCCTGCGGCTGGGGTGACAGCGCGTGTCCGCACTGATGGCAAAGCAGGAAACCCTCTGCCTGTACTGCCTGTCCCGCGACTGTCATCAGGCTGGTCTCGGCCCGGCGGCCGAAATTCACATCCCTGAACTCGACATGAGGCAGGAATTCAAAACCGAAAGGCTGGGGCAATGTGGGAATCAGGTGCGACGACCGGGCCTCCCGTGGCTCAAAGGACGGGTACAGCTCCCGGGTGTAAGACACCACGGTCCTTTCTTCCTGGTCGTCTCTGATCCGGGTATCCCGGGCATTGGCTACGGCATGTATCTGCTTCAGATGTACCATTCTGTGCACCTGACCCAAGTCCCGCCACTGGTGCGACTGGCAGCGGGGACAGACGTTGGCTACCGATTTGGATTCTCGCTCCAAGTGGGGACAAACCGGGCAGAAGCGCCACTTTTCCGGTTCTGAAATCCTGAGGTCAATCTCGGTGATGGGTATGCGATGCCCTTCGGCATAGAACCGGGAGCCTGGAGCGAATTCCGTGAGCCCGGCGGATGCGGCCCGTACATATTCGCTCTGTTTGTGACGCCACTGGCCTTCTTCATCCCGTGAGGAAATCACCGAGCGCAGCTTGACGCCTTCCCCGGGAAAGGCGTAGTTGGGCAGAATGCCGAAATCCGTCAACAGTTCCAATACATCCTGCCGGTTGACGTTCCGGACTATGGCTTGATATACCCTCCGATCCTGTTCCAGAGCCTTGATCTGATCCTCCTGATCCTGCGAGGCCGGCTGGGAGTTGCGCAGAATCTGAAGCGCCCGTTTCAATTGCCGGATTCGTTGCTGCCACTGCCGGATCTCGGTCTTTACCTGTCTCAGGCAGTCCAGCACGACAGACCGAAAGGACTCTGCCGGATCTGCAGCCTGCGTGAAGGCAGCGAGCCGCGCGGCTATTTCCGCTTGCGGAGACAGATGGAACATGTCCCGGAAATCCGCCTGTAAGGCATCTCCCTGCCGTTCCACAAAACTGATCCAATCAAAGGGAAACCGGTTTTCCTCGCACAGGGCCAGGTGCCTCCACGGCAGCCTTGACTGTACCGAAACTCGTCTCCCTGCCGGTCTCCGTGCCATCCTGGAATTGCTTGCTTAATGGTATGGGGCAAAGGGCGGAATGAGAGAATTGGGTATTTGCCTGCGGACATGGGCTGCGTGGCAGAGCGGCAGGGAAAAGATCAGCAGGATACAGGCACTCTGCTACCGAGCCCAATCCCCACCGCGTTGCCGATTTTCCCGCCTCCAATATCCGCCACCGGGGTTGCGGAAGGTGTTTCCCGACAAGGGAATTTGTGGACTGTATGGGTGCTGGCGCAATTCCCAATCCTTGTGCCAAGGCGGATATTCCGTACCCCAACATGGGCTCCCATGCAGCCGTACTTTTCCGCGTGAGGGAACAGCCGCAAGCCGGATGCACCGGAAAGGGTCCGTTACGGGCCAGTACTGACGGGTGCAAGCACCATGGCCGGTCATACAGGCGCAGACAAAGGTGTGGCTGCGCACGGGAACGGCCGATGCCGTTGCACCATCAAATTGAAAGCAAGCTTGAGCCGGTATGCCGGGTACCGTTGTGCCTGTCTGCATGGAGTAGCGACAGCGGTACTCTTCAGGTACGACAGGCAGGGTCTCCCACTCTCAGACTCGATCGTCCTCCCACCCGTGTGCGCATGTCCTGTGGCCGCAACTCTGCGGGATTCCCATCAGCGCGTTTCGCGCGGCTATAATATTGTGCAAACGTGCATGACAGGAGGACAGCACGGGAAACATGGCTTTGCATGACAGCCGATACAAGAGGCTGCATTTGTGGCTGGAAGTGAACTGGGAGTGGATGCAGTATTTCTGCGACCTGCTGGGTTTGGGTGCAGTGGATCGGCAGTCGGTGAAGATGCATAGGGTGGAGTATCAAACCCGGGAACTGACCCGGCGGATTTCCGATCATGCCTGGTCGTTCCGGACTGAAGCGGGAACGAAGATGCTGCTTCTGGCGGAATTCCAGTCCAGTGCCGATGCAGTGCTCGTCCTGCGTCAGGCGGCCTATGCTTTGAACCACCTGCTGGCCGGGTATGATTCCCAAATGTACCGGTTGGATCCAGTGTTGCCCCAGCCCCTGCTGTTGTCCCTGTACACCGGCGCGGACCGTTGGCAGCCACGGTCTCTGGCCGAACTGTTTGGCGGAGGCTCGGAATACAAGTTGCCCTTTCCCTCTTATCACTTCGACATGCGTCATATGGCGGCGAAAGACATCCCGAATCGCCCTCTCTTGCGCACCGTGTTTGAAATCGAACGCATTGAAGGACCACAGGGAGATGCCTATGCCAGGGCCTTGCAGCCTTGGGTTACAGATGCCACCTATACCCCCTGGCAAAAAGCCCTCCTTGAATTTGGAATTGCCACCTTGGCCCGGTGGACACTGGACAATCGCATGGGATGGACCTCGGAGCAGCTGGACAAGGAATGGGCCAATATCACTACGTTGGAGGAATTGACTGTGGCCGAAAGAATGGTACGAACAAGAATGGATGCTCTGCTGGCAGAAAGCGAAGCCCGTGGTGAAGCCCGCGGGGAAGCCCGTGGTGAAGCTCGCGGTATGGCCCGCGGCGAAGCCCGCGGTGTGGCCCGCGGCGAAGCCCGTGGTGAAGCCCGCGGTATGGCCCGCGGCGAAGCCCGCGGTGTGGTGAAAGGCCGCCGCGCATCCTTGCTGGACCTTATAGCAAACGCCAAGTTGACGCCCCAGGATCTGGAGCTCTGCCGCCGCGGTCTGGAACAGATGGCTCCGGAACAGATGCCGACCATGGGTGACCTTTTGAAGGTAATCATGGCGTCAGACAGTGTTTCAACGAAAATAGTGCAGATGTGCCAGCCTCCGCAAAGTTCGGAAACGTCCAATTCCGGCAGTGCTGGCTGAGCTGCTGCTGTCCGAGAGGTTTTGCGGGAAGAGGTGCCAAGGTGTCGTTGACCCAGCCTAGGGAGTGCCAGGCTGGCGTGCACGGGAGGAATTGGCTGTGGCCGAAAGGAAGGGTACGAACGAGAATGGATATCTTGCTGGCAGAAAGCGAAGCCCGCGGGGAAGCTCGTGGTGAAGCCCGCGGTGTGGTGAAAGGCCGTCGCGCATCCTTGCTGGACCTTATAGCAAACGCCAAGTTGACACCCCAGGATCTGGAACTCTGCCGCCGCGGTCTGGAACAGATGGCTCCGGAACAGATGCCGACCATGGGTGACCTTTTGAAGGTAATCATGGCGTCAGACAGCGTTCCAACGGAAATAGTGCGGATGTGCCAATGTTGCACGGCAGACTTCGGAACCGAAGAATAACGACGCCATAGTCTGCAGTACACAGATATCGCGTGTCGCGTGGCTCTTGGAGGGTACATCTTTCCCAAAGGCATAAGAGCCAGGAGGTGAATGCAGACGGAGCCGGTGGGAGGCAAAGAACTCTGGGTCAGGGCAGCCAATGGCTGCCGCAACCAGTCTTGCTTGCAGGTCGGCTTCGGGCTGATGCTTGGTGCCTCATCAGCCACCGCTCAGCTCGCCTAAGGGTTTCGGCTGAGCCTCACGGTACCTTGGACGAGGGACATCGCACAGGAATGGTGCGAGCCTGGTGCCGACAGACCCGACAGATAGGCTGCGCCTCCCGCTGTGCAGCCTTTTTCCCGGAGTTGCCATGCCGGAGTTGCCATGAAGGTATTGTCCCGCGATCGGCCATGTATCTGTGCAGACCTGTCGGACGGGCAGCCTTGGATGGGACATGAGTTGGGCACCATCGAATCGGTTCGGTCCAGAGCACTCGGAACAACCTGCCCAAAGCGACGGAAGCCGCGCTGGTGACCCGTTGTGTCCCGGCAATGTCCTCTGTCAGTCCCAAGTGTAGTCCTGCCAGCCTTCGGCGCGGACCCGCAGCGCCGATTCGAACATGGCTTCCACGGTCCCCTGCGGTCGATAGTGAATCAGCCGCTTGGCCTTGGCTATGGCATGGTCGTATCGGAACCAGACCGGCACGGTGACTTCCAGGGCTTCCTGGCCGGTCAACTCTGCCAGCAGCGGGGCGGCATGGGTGTAGTAGAAAGGTTCCGGAGCTCCGCAATTGAAAGTCTCGCCAATGGCCGCCGGTGCTTCGACCGCACATACCAGCATGTGGGCGATGTCCCGCGCGTCATTGGGTTGGTAGCACCAGGACCGTCCTGCCTGATCGCGCACGCTGCAGGGTTGATCCGCCCCTTGCGCCTGCGCCAGAATGTCGTGCCACAGTTCGGTGCCGTCCGTCATGTGCAGTTCGCCCAAGGGATTGGCTTGCCCAATCTGCAGGAGCTGGCAGACGCGGCGCACCGTGAACTGACCCAAAAGAGCGGATCCGGACTGCACATGACTGGGCCGCACAATCACGGTGCGCAGTCCGGTGTAGTTGGCGGCCATGTTCACGAATTCTTCGCCAATCAACTTGGAAAGGGAGTACTCGCTGTCGGGTCTCTTGGGATGCTCTTCGTCCACAGGGTGGTACGCGCACGCCAGTTTTTCGCCGTTGTTGGGAAACACACCCGAGGAACTGACATAGACCAGCCGGTCCAGGCGGTCCGCCTGCGCGCCGCAGACGCGGGCCATCAGCCGGTTGATTTGCAGGTTGTTGTCGAATTGCGGCCCGACAAAATTGGCCGTATGGATGACCGCATCCACGCCTTTCACGACGGCCTGCACAAAGGACTCCCGGGTCAGATCCCCGTGCACCAGCTCCATGTCCAGCCCCTCCAGCCGTTCCCGGCAGGGATCGTCCGGCAGGGTTGTGCCCCGCACTTCGTGGTTGTGGTCCAGCAATTGGCGCACCAGGCGGCACCCTACCTGACCGGCAGCGCCGGCGACCAGAATCTTCATGCAGCACTTCTCCCCAAGTCAGATTTCAACGTCCGCGAACGGATATTCATACCAATCCAGCAATCCCTGGCGGGTTGCCGCCGCGGCAAACAGCAACAGGGAAGAATACGCATCGGCGAATTGGCGGCCTCCGCCCTTGCCGGCAATGACAGCCCCGCCGGTATCCACGAATTTGGCCGTAGGCCTCTCGTCCAGTCCTTGGGCCGTCAGGGCTGCAAACTGACGGGTGCCAATCTGCAGGTACTTTTCATTTTCGGTGATGCGGTAGGTATGGGCCAAGGCTTCAAGAAAGTGCGGAGTAGGAGCTGTGCGGCCCAGACTGGGCAGTTCCTTGTAGAAGGTAATGCCATCCGGTCCCAGGGTGTGGCGCAGCAGATCGTCGACGACTTCGACAATCAAGGTCTTCACATCCGGGCTGTCGTCCAGAAGCAGGTACCGGGCCAGCGAATTGACTGTGATGGACATCATGAAGGGTACCCTCGGCATGGAATGACTGGTATAAGGCGCCAGCAGCGCATCGAATTCCTGTTGCCAGTGCACGAAGAGTTCGGCGATCCGGGTCGCTTCCCGCTTCCACTCGGCGGCCCCCGTGCCCAAATACAGTCCCACCAAAGCCCGCAAGGCCCAGCCGCCTTCCCGGACAGCGGCGGCTCCCGGATGGCGCATGCCGGGCAGCTCCATATGGCGCAGAATGTTGCGGCCAATGGACTCGGCGGCCTCCAGCCCCTCAACACGCCCTGTGAGGAAGTAGTAGTCCAGCAGGCCTTCGGTCCACTCGTGAGACGGGATCACCCGGCCTGTCCCGTGATAGGCGGTGTGAATCTTCAGGCCTCCGGCAATCAGCGGGTCCGCGTGTTGGTGACAAAAGTCCACATCCAGCCAGTGCCGGGCACACACCAGGGCCGTGTCCAGGAGCCGGCGCTGGGCTGTAAGCCCGTAATACAGGGTGCTCATGTGGGGCCGGTCATATTCGTTGTTGACCCACACCGACTCGCCCTGACCCCGCCCCTGATCCGTGTATCCGGCATCGGGGGCATCCCCGAAATGCATCATGCCCAAGGCCTGAGGGCGGGCTGCATGCATGGCGTTGAAGCGCGTCAGCAGTTTGCGCGGCACTGTGGCCGGGAAGAAATCCAGGCCCCACGGATTGTGTTCCCGATACCATGCTCGGGGCAGAGAGGGTACGTCCGGCAGCTGGAACTGCAGGCTGCGCACCAGAATTTCCTGCAGGTCCGGCTCCTCCGTGGTCTGCCCGTCGTCTGCTTTCCGCCTTGCACTGCGGTGGAAATGAAAGAGCAGACGATGGGTTTTGCCCATGCCCTGCAGAATGCGGGCCGGTTCAGCCCCCCAGGGGTACAGGCTGGCCTTCAGACCTGCCGGATCCGCCTCCAATCGCTTGGGGTAATGCTGATGGGCCTGGTAGTGGGAGAGGGCCAGGCCGCCCTGGGCGGTCTGCCAGTCCACCCAGAAATCTCCGTAGAAGGACTCCGTGAAGTGTTCATTGGCCTGATACAGCAACAGCTCGGCATCGATATCCATGGCGACGCCGGACCGGGACGTTTCAATGCTCGTCCGGTAATAGCCTTCGCCCAGCGAGACGTGCCGGAATGCCGGCCGGGTGGCCGGATCAGGGCGGAAGCCAGCGCTCAAGGCAGTCAAATGCAGATCCGCCGCTTCTCCCATGTGCACAAACTGGTGCTCCACTTCCACATAGGATTTGCCGGCATACGCCGTAACCCGGCCGCGATAGGCCATGACAGAAGGCCCGGATGGGCCCACATGTCGACCCTGCAGCTCAAGCACGGCGCGTAGCGGGCCGGCCTCCGCGACTTCCACCTGCTCCACCACCGGCACGAGAGGGTCCGGGTACTCGGCCAGACGCATCTGCAAGGCCCCTGCCGTGCGCGCAGCCCAGAAGGCGCTGTCCTGCAAGCAGACAGCATGCAGGGCGAACGCCGCCCCTTGCTGCACGCCAAAGGTCAAAGGTCCTGTGTGGACCTTCCACTCCGAGCCTGTGCAGGAGACCGAGACCGGTTCCGCGACCTCTGTCGGCGCGGCGGCCGCCGCGACTTCAAGTTGAAAGTCCTTGGCTTGGTTGCCCGGCAGATCCGGCTGAAAGTGCACCAGGGACCACCGCGCGGAGCCGTCAGGCCAGGTCCCCAAAATCTGTACCTGCACCGGCAGCGGGGTATCGCCGTCCGTGATGCGCAGGTGCCCCGGGGCGGACAGCCGCCCTTGGGCCCAGGGAATACTGAGGGAGACCGGCTCCCGCAGGCGGGGATATTGAGAAAGTTTGGGGAAATGAAGAAGAGTCATGGTCTCTGCAGCGCCCTGGAACGGGTCCCGAATTGGCTAGTATGTCCTGGCATCGGTTTGATATTTCCATTCTTCAAAAACCGCTTGGGCTTCGGCGGTCAACAATGGCTGGCCCGGAATGGACCGGGCAACCACCGGCAAGGGCATTTCAGTGTAAATGAAATCGTCGCCAAATCCCGCGGCCGCGGCATCCCGCCGCGAATTGCCATAATATATGCGCTCCAGCCGGGCCCAATAGATGGCTCCCAGACACATGGGACAGGGTTCGCAACTGGTGTAAATCTCGCAGCCCACCAGATGCGGCTCTCCCACCACCCGGGCTGCGGCCCGGATTGCCACCATTTCGGCATGCGCCGTGGGATCATTTTGCGCAAGCACCTGATTGCAGCCTTCGGCGATCACCCGGTTGTCCCGCACGATGACCGCCCCGAAAGGGCCTCCCTGGTCAGTGGCGATGGCCGCTCGGGACAAGGCGATGGCGCGCCGCATATGGACTGGATTCATGGCTGTTATGCTCCTCGCAGCACGGGTCCGTCCGCCGTAGCCCCATCAACTGCCGCGGTACGTGGTGTAGCTCCACGGGGAGACGAGCAGAGGCACATGGTAGTGGGTATCCTCGGCCAACCCGCAGCGTACGGACACCCGATTCAGAAAGGCCGGCTGGGACAGATCCGGCAGCGTCCGGGCAAAATAGGCACCCACGTGAAACACCAGCTCCCACTCCCCGATCTGAAATGCAGCCTCGTCCAGCACCGGAGCCGGGCAGCGGCCATCCTCCTGGGTCCAGACAGTTTTGACCCGTGTCCTTGCCGGGCCCTCCCCGCGGAAGAGTTCAATGCGCATGCCGCCAGCCGGCTGCCCCTGGGCCGTGTCCAGCACGTGTGTCGTCAGTTGGCCCATGCTTCATGCCCTGGAACGGAGTGGCCGGGAAGGCCCGCGTGGGGCCCTGCCCCTATGTCCGGCGGAGGGTGGCCTCGATGTCGCCGTGGGGTTCGTCCATGGGCAGGAACAGCCGGTGGGTGGCATCCCGGCCCAGGACGGACAGATCGATTGGATGGTAGTGCAGGTTGGGCATGGCCAGCGTGATTTCCCCGGCTTCCGGCACAGTGGCCAGGACGGCCTCGCCCATGCGGTACAGGGTGTCCTGCACGGAGGCACTGTAGGTGGTGGCGAAGACACGCAGCAAGGCGCTGCGCACGGCCGCGGTCACGGCCGGGTAGCTGGCAGGGGTGTCGACATAGTTCCAGACCGCCTGCAGGCGCGTGCAGAGGATGCGGTCGGCGGTCTCCGGCAGAGTGGTGTATTCGTCCCGCCAGAAATGGCGGAACCCGGATTCCGCCGTCTTCATGACCTGCAGGTTGTGGATGCCCGACCGCATCGTCTGCGCTGCGCGGGTCCGCGTGACATGGCACCAGGGCTGGCCGCCTTCTCCCGACAGAAAGCTGTGTGGATGTGGCTGGCCGTCTATTTCCATGCGCTGCCAGACCATCTCGGCCAATTCCACGGTGACCTGGGCAACATGGGCGTATCGATCCAGAAACGTCTCGGCAATGGCCGCGGCGAAGGCTTCGTTGTCGGCCTGCAGATGCTCCAGGGCCAGCATATGTACCAGGTTCTTCATGCTGTCTGTCGCTATCACCTGCGCATTGTCGGCGGCGGTATAGGCCGCGGCGAAGTCGCCTGCCAGCATGACCTTGACCCGTGCTTCCCGCACCTCGTGGCAGTCGGCCTGCCGGTGCACCCGCAACAGGCGCATCTGGGCTTTGCCGTATTTCTGGTGTACAAAAGGCATGGGAAGTGTCGGTTTGCCAAGGCCCGGCGCGGATTGTCCGGTCCATCCTGCGACGCTTCATTATATCTGCTGTCTCGCGAGGTCCTTCTCATGCCCAAGTCTCTGGTTGCCCTCAACGACATGGAAGAACAGGAGCTGGCTGTACTGCTGACACGCTGTTGCGGGTCCCGCCAATGGGTGTGCCGCATGGCGGTCGCCCGCCCTTTTGGGGCCTGGACCGAAGTCCTGGCCGCCGCGGACTGCATCTGGGCCGAGCTGGCTCCGGCCGACTGGCGAGAAGCCTTTGCGCATCATCCCCAGATCGGGGATCGGGAAAGCCTGCGGGCCAGATTTGCCGGCACGGCAGTCTGGGCGCGGGACGAACAAAGCCAGGTGCAGGCGGCCGGGGAAGCAGTGCTGCAGGATCTGGCGGCGGGCAACCGGGCATACCGGGAAAAGTTCGGCTATATTTTTATCGTCTGTGCCACGGGCAAGAGTGCAGCCGAAATGCTGTCTTTGTTGCAGTCCCGTCTGCCTAATGATCCGGAACGGGAATTGTTCATCGCGGCGGAACAGCAGCGGCAGATTACCCGCATCCGACTGGAAAAAGTCCGGGCGGACCTGCAGGCCCGCACGGCTTGAGTGGCCCGCCCGCCGGCACCTCAGCGCCGCCCGCCTGTCTGGGCGTTTAGGTGCCGGATTACTCCGGTACCCTTGCCCACGAGAAAAAGCCCCATGCCTGCCGTGACCGCCAACCCCATGGAAGGCACGTAAGGCAACAGCGTGGCCAGCAGGCCGGTGCCCAGCATCAACAGCAAACCCGTGGTGCGTACCCACCAGCCCCCCAAGAGCAGGAGCGCAGACCCCAGCAGCAGGCCGCTGACAGCCCATACGGCCGGTGACTGTTGCAAGTCTACCTGCTCCGCCAATGCCGTCAGCACGCTGAGGCCGGCCAGCGGTCGCAGGCTGGCGGGCAGCCACACCTGGCGCAGGTTGCGGATGCGTCCCCGTCGCAGTCTGGCCTGCAGGGCCAGCACGGCGGGGATGCTGGTGATACAGCCCCAGTCGCGGGCAAAGCTGCAAAGCAACAGGACCGTCAATCCCACGGCCACCACCTGCACCAGTTCCCCCGGTACCCCGGGCCAGAGTGCCAGGCCCAAACCAGCCATCTGCAGTCCCGCGATGTGACGGCGGGTAGCGCTTTCCGGCCAGGCGGCGACCGGCTGGCCGCGCCGTTGCCGCCACCAGATCCCCCAGGCAAAGGCCGGCCGCAGGCAGGTTACGGCCAGGAACCAGGCCGGCAGTGCCAGGCTGAAGACACCTGCCCCGGCGGCCATCAGGACTCCCAGACCGTCTGCTTCCAGGTCCAGGGCGGTACCCAGGCGCGACACCCGGTCGCGGTGGCGTGCCACGCGGCCGTCCAGCCCATCCAGCGCGACCGCCCCGGACCACAGGATAACGGGGCCCCAATACAGCAGACTGCCTGGCGTGAGCGGCGGGATTAGACTGGCCAGCATGGCCAACAAGCCGGTCCGGACCACGGTCAACAGATTGGCCGCACCCAGCGTGGGCCAAATCAGGGCCGGGGCTGCCGGAGGGTGATTTTGGGCCAGACGCGGCCATATGAATCCCCAGACTGTCCCGGCTGCCAGCGTTGCCAGCGACACCCGCAGGAGCCAGTGATCGGCCGCCAGTGCATGCAGCCCCCAGACCCAGCACCCCAGCACTGCGGCATACAGCACGATCAGCCTGCCGACCTGGCGGCGCAGGAGCAGCAGTGGGTCCGCAGTCACAGAAGAAGAAAGTCAAGTACCGGGCAACGCCGGCGGGCTGGGCCTCAATCCCCCGCCGCCAGTGGCATGCGCACAAAGAATTCCTGCATACCCTCCGCATACGACGCGATGGTATAGGGCAGCAGCGTGATCCACAGGCCCGTGGCCCCGTTGTGAATGACCGGATTCCAGGCATCCACCGCCGCCAGATCCGGCAGCCCCTGGCGCACCTCTTCCGCGATCTGCGCATCGGTCCGCCCCATCTGATCGAGCCGGCGCCGGTGCTCTATGGCAGCTGCCACAACGGCTTCCAGGACTTCAGGTTCCGCCCATACCAAGACATCTTCCAGGGACAGGGGATTGCCGGCAGCATCAAAAGTCCAGGCTCCCACATTCAGATTGCCATGCGCGCCCCCCGTGTACTCCCAAAGCAGCAGCCGACCTGTCTGCCAGCCGTCCGGGGCCCAATAGAGATTGGTGTCGGCCGTAATCAGCTGAAAAGGCAGCAGGTTGTTGATGGGAAACTCGCGGGCGAAGTCCAGGGCCATGGTACCGATTTCCCGGATCTTGGCCGCAATGAAATTCCGGGCCATCGTATCGATCTCCGGCACCAGCGCCAGCAATCCCGTCGGAGTCCGGAATTCGGTGACTTGCTCCAACGCCGGTTCGGCGGGCAAGGGATGGCGCCGGAACCGCAAGCCGTGGAGCAAAAGACTCATCTCCGCCGAGGTGATGGGCGTGCCGGAAAAGAAGGAGAGGACAGGGATTCCCGCAGGCAGTGGTGCCGTGGGATCCGGCTCGATCACGACATACCGGTTGTTGATGAAAACGCTGTCCAACCGGAACAGTTCCTGCATCTGGACACCGTCCAGAATGTAGGCGGTTTGGGGCGGCGGTGCCACATCCCCGTCCAGGTAGGCCAAATGCAGATTTTCCAGTTCAATGCGTTCGTACTGGGCCGCTCGGGCCTGCAACGCCGCCGTGTAGGCCTGCAGATCCAGAGGCATTTGCAGCCACATGCCCAGGACAAAGAGGCGACTCCCTGAACGGATCCCGTTCCGACTGTCCGAACGGGGTCCCATGGCGGCGAAATCCCGGATCCACTGGAGAGGTCCCGTCGTCTGCCACTCCGGTTGGCCGCCAATCATGTAGTCGTCAAACTGGCCGGACAGGACCTGTCTCTGAAACAGGGCCTGCTGGACCTGATGTCCCAGTTCCAGTTGATCCGCACTGTGGATCCACATCTTGGCTTGGGCATCAAACAGGAAGTAGTCTGTCGGCAGACAGGCCACGGCATAGTTGCGGTCCGTCAACTGCCGTTGCAGGAATTCCGGCGGGCTGGGCAGACAGGGTTGCTCCTGCGCCGCGACGGGTGTGGCCGGACTGGCCAGACTCAGCAGCCAGGCCACGGCGGTCAGGCACACGGCGGCGGGCAGGCATTGGGGAAGCCGCCTCCGATGGAAGGGAATGCGAATCTGCATAGGATGCTCCTTCGCCGCGGCGCGGCATGGTTCAGGCTGGACTCTGGGCCAGATGTGCATTGAGCCGGGCTTCCAGTGCGGCCACGATGTGGTCCGGCGCGGCTCCGCCCAGCCAGCAGGCTGCCATGCCTTCATCAAACACGTTGCTGATTTCCTTGGTCCGCAGATTGGCAGGCCCCCGATAGGCCTCTACGTATTCCATGGCCCGCGCAAACACCGCGTGCGCCGGTTGCTGCAGAGAAGCATCTTGCCATACATCGGTCCGGGCCCCCGGTACTCCGCCCTGCGCGGCCAGTTTCAGTCCGGTGCTCTGGTCCGTCAGGAACAACAGCCAGTTCCAGGCCTCGGTCTGGACCGGCGACTTGTGCAGCAAACATAGCGGTTCGATTTCCAGCATGGAACCGGATCGGCCGCCGTGACCGGGGGGCAAGGGCACCACGCCGAAATGGAAATCGACGGCCTGTCGGGTTTCGGCAATCCAGGTACCCCAGTAGCCGTTTTGGGACAGGGCCACGTTGCCCTGCTCAAAGTTATAGGTACGCCGCAGGTCCGGAGTGGGCATGATACCGTCCGTGTGCATGAGGCCATGCAACAGCGTCAACACCTCGAGCACCGGCGGACTCTGGAGCAATGCCCGATTTCCGTAGGCGTTGTAGAATTCGCCGCCCCCGGCCCGGACCAGGATCAGGATGTGGGGCAATGTCAGCCCCAGACTGGCGCCGTAGGCGGTCACGGTGCCGGCTTCTGTCTGTGTGGTGGCCTGTGCCAGGCTGCGCAAATCGTCCCAGGTCCAGTCTCCATCCGGCGGCGGCGGATCCTGTCCTGCCGCCGCCAGCAGATCCAGATTGACGTAGCATCCCATCCGTCCCGGATGGCAGGCCCAGGGCAAGGCCACAGGGGGCCCCTGAAAGGTCGCGGCATCCAGCGCGGGCTGCAGATAGGGGTTGCCGGTCGTTTGCAACGGGGCCATCCAGTTGGTCAGCGGAGCGAGCAGACCCGCTTGCGCCAGCCGATAAAAGTCCCCGCTGGCGAAAGGCAGCCAGAACGCGTCCGCGACTGTAGCTTCCGCCATGCGGGCTTCCAGCCGGGGTACATATCCAACCGCCTGGCTAACCTCGACTTTCAGTTCCACCTCCGGAAAGGCTGTACGGAAGTCGGCGGCCCGGGCCACCGCGGCATCGCCGTAGACCCCGCTGCGTACATGAAAATGCACCGTGGGGGGCTGGTCGGTCGGTCGGCGCGCTGTCCCTGGATCTGCGGTGGTGGCTGCGGGTGCCGCGGGAGGGATGCAGGCCGTCAGGCCGGTCAGCACGCTGCCCACCGCCGTCAGCTGCAGAAATCGGCGTCGACTCAGTGCCCCGGGACGTTCCGGTGGTGGAGACCGGCGCGCCCGGTCCTCAAGGTTCATGTCGAGGGTGCCGCGGGAGGGCCTAGCGCAAGAGCGAGAACGCCCGTTCTTCACAAGTGATGCATTCCACCAATGCCGCGTGGCCTGCCTCGGTCTGGGCGGCAGCCCGCTGCAATGCCGGTATGATCTCGTCCGGGTCCGTGACCTTCTCCGTATAGGCGCCCAAGGCGTCGGCCAGTCGCGCGTAATTGCCGGACAGGAACTTGGTGCCATATTTGGCGGTGGCGATGGGCAGATGTTTTTCGTATCCGCCCATGGCGGAATTGTTCACCACCACCGTCAGGATGGGCACGTTGGAGCGCACCGCGGTCTCAATATCCATACCGGCCATGCCTACCGCAGCATCTCCCATGAAGTTGACCACCAGTTTCTCGGGCGCGGCCAGTTTGGCCCCTATGGCCAGGCCCAGAGAGTATCCCAGCTGTGTGGATTTGCCCCAGCCGATGTAGCTGCGGGGCGTCTGGGTCATGTAGAAAGGCGAAATCTGATCCCGCGGATTGCCGGAATCGGCCGTGACAATGGTCTGTGCCACATCGAACGCAATCTGCATGTCGTGAATGACCCGATACGGATTGATGGGTTGCTCGGCCGACGTCAGCTTGGGCTGCCACTCGGCCTGCCATTGCTGCCGGGCCGCTTTCAGGCGTTGCGCCCGGTGCCGATCCGGATCCAGGGTTTTGCCTGTCCCCAACACCTGTTGCACTTCCTGCACCAAGGCCTGCAACACCAACTGCGCGTCGCCCAACAAAGCGCAATCCGCCACATAGTCCTTGTTGATGTCCGCCTCGGCCAGGGCAGCATGAATCAAGACTTTGCCGGCGGGAATGGGGGTGGTCAGAAACGTGCGCGTGAAGCTGGTACCGATCCCCAAAATGCAGTCCGCCTCGGCCAGGTATGTCTTGAGAGGCCCGGGGCCCGTGTAGGTGCCCGTGCCCAGGGACAGGTCGTGGTCTTCCGCAAAGCCGCTTTTACCGGCCAGCGTGGTCATGACGGGGGCCTGCAGCAGCTCGGCCAGTTGCGTCAGCTCCGCGGAGGCTCCGGCCCTGAGGACGCCTTGTCCGGCATGGAGCAGGGGGTTCTTGGCTTCGATCAGCAATTGCGCGGCTTTGCACACATCGGCCGCATCCGGACCCGAGCGGGGGGCGACCGGCGGAGTATATTGCAGCGGCGCGGTCAGTTCCGCCTGGCCCACATCGGCCGGCACTTCCAGCATGACCGGCCCGGGTGTGCCGGTCCGCAACAACGTAAAGGCCCGGCGCAACATCTCCGGGACCCGATCGGGATGGTTGATGCGCCCCACCCATTTGGTTACATGCTGGTAGTTCCGCACGGCATCGAACTCGGGGGGCACATCCAGGCGGTGGCTGCCGGCTTGTCCGGGCAGACAGAGTACCGGAACCGAATCCGCAAAGGCCTGCGCCACTCCGGCGAACGCGTTTTCAATGCCGGGGCCGGCCTGCATGGCGCAGACACCGATGCGGCCATCCGGGGTAATCCGCGAAAAGCCGTCGGCAATGTTGATCACGGTCCGTTCGGTACGCGCCATGACGGGACGAATGCCTGCATCCGCCGCATATTCAATGAGCGCGTTGGCAGGGAAACAACTCAGGAAATCGACCTGCTCCCGTTTCAGAATTTCTACAATGGCTTGGTATGCGTTCATGGGAGGCAGTCTCCAGCTGCAGGATTATTCCAGGATTGGGGAAAGAGAACAGCAACCACATTGGGCCTGACGGACAGTGCGCAACCTGACCGGCTGTTCCAGCGTATCTATTTTACAGGCTTGGACGGTGAAACCCGTTTGCCGGTCTGTGTCGGGTTTGCATAGCTGGCACCGCCGCAGGCGGGCCGGGAAGGATTAGCATGTTCAAGGGGTGCCTGGTAACCCTGGCTGTCGTCATACTGGTGGTGCTGGGCCTGCGCCTGATCTTCGGTACCCTCGCTTTCATCGGCACGGCTGTGACGGCGATACTGGCTGTGGTGCCGGCCTGGGCTTGGGCGATCGGTGCCATCGCCGTCCTGATCTGGGCTGCGCGCACCCGGAATCAATCGGATATCCGGTAATGCGGTAGTCAGGCGGGTCCGGTTGCCTGGGGAATGAGACAGGTGCAGCCGCCACACTGGAAAACCGGTTTTTATGGCAGGGCCGCTTTCCGTCCGGAGAGACGGGGTACTGTGCCCCAGTGCCGTCAGTCGGGGGATGCAAGCAAAGCCCCGGCCACCGGACCGCTTGCTGCATGCTACAGCTACAGGTCAGTCTTCAAGACTGTCAAAGGCCGGGGCTTTTGCATCCTAAGAGGAGGATTGCCCTCTCTGACAGGTTTCGGCTGCCTTGTCCCGGAAGAGGAGCAGGACAGAATGACCAGGGTGCATGTGCCCGCAGTCCGGGTTTAATCCGATCCCGGACGCGCTGCTGGAAATGGTGTGAAATGTTCAGAGCCACGGCCCAGCCGGGTTCGTACCTGCCTTCATCAAAGGCATCGAACCCGGGCAGATGCAGTAGCCAGTCATTGGTATAGCCAACGAGCATGATTGTCCCATAACCCATCCGCTGGACGCGGGCCCGAAACCATACCGCCGTTTCGCTGAAAACCTCTCCCGGCTCTGTGATGAGCACAAAGGCACCCATGCTGAGCAGGGCAATCTCCACTCTTCTTCGGTCCACGCCGTGAAGCCTTTGAAATCCGATGGGGGAGGAACCGATCCGTCTCTCCGGCTCCCATTCCGATAGAGTGCATACCGTTTCTTCCCAACCGGCCGCGGTTCGGGTCGCCCACGCAGGCGCACGAACCGATGCAGACGGGCAGCCTGCAGTCGGTCATCCAGGAATTCCGGTGGCAGTTTCGGCACTGTCCTGGGGCACGTACCCCAATTGCTGCCGGGCTGGCTCCAGATCCACCCAGCGGTGCTTGTTGTCGGAAACACCGTAGCAGATGGCAAAGCAAGGCCGCGCCGTGGCCTTCAAGGCCAGTTCCAGGAGATTCGTGACATCGCGGTGACTGCACCACAGAGAATCGGTCCAGGGCATAAGGCTGCGGTTTTCCTTGTTGACCGCCCCGATACGCAGGCACACCGTACTTATGCCATACGCATCGGCATAGGCCCGACAGAGCCCCTCGCCCCAGACCTTGCTGGCGGAGTAGGGCTCCGTGGGGCGGGGCAGATCGGTGTGCTTGACCATCGGGATCGAATCGGGGACAGCGTCGAAACGCTGTTCCCGGATCGCCAGGTACGGCTCCTGATAATTGAAGTAACCCATGGACGCCATGATCGAACTGGCGTATACCAGGCGCTTGATGCCGGCCTGCCGACATGCTTCCAGTACGTTGTATGTGCCAACCACATTGCTGTGCAGAATGTCTGCGAAGGGCGCGCCAGGGTCGGGTACGGCGCCGATGTGGAGCACCGCCTCCATTCCTTTTACGGCGTCCATGACGGCTTCCGCATCTGACAGGTCGGCCAGCCTGAAATGGGACGAGGGCAGATGCAGCAGGGCATCGGCGTCGGCCCGGTCCGAACTGATGGTGCGTCTGCCACTGCCATACACGTCATAGAGATTGTCTTGGGCCAACAAGTGTCCATAGACCAGATTGCCAATCAATCCGTAGACACCCGTAACGTGTACTTTCAAGGGTCCGTCTGACATCTGCAAGATCCTCTTTCCTCTTTCTGTCCACATGATAGGGCAAGTGCAATGCCGTTCCCCCTGCCGGGAACGGCTGGGAACGAAATGCGACGTGGAACAGGTCGAAAACTGCCACACCGTCTCCGACTGATTGCCAGAGCGGACTGACTTGCTGCCCGTCCATTGGGCACTTGAACTTGCCCAGGCGCACTCAGGAAAACTCTGAACAGGCCCTCTCTATTGTAGTCAAGTCATACCTGGATCCATACGATAACACGGGAGGTCCGACAATGACTGAACCGCCACCCTGGCATACCGGGGCCATGACACAAGGCACGGATGAGAGCTCTTTCGGGAATGGCAGGACGGTCTTGTCCCCGGGCAGCAATGGGAAATGTACATTTGACCCTCTCCCCAGCAGGACACAGCTGCCGACCATTTGCGTTGCCGGTCATGTGCAGGGGCACTGCCTACAGCCATTCTGCCACCGGAGTGCTCCAGACCGGCAGGAACTGCTTGCTGAGCCCCGGATCCCGATTTCCGCATGAGGGCACAGCAGATCCGGAAAATGGATGTCTGGCGTCTCGGCCTTCAGGACTGTCCGGGAAGGCGGGCTGCCGTCAAGTGGCAGCTTGACAGCACTGTCATGTGGGGAGGATCGGGCCCGGCACGATATGCAGGGATCCAGGCACACCGACAAAAACTGTCATGCGCTTTGTCGGGCTTGCTTTCCATTCCCACGGTACGTCCTCCTCCCCAGGGAACGACTGTTTCCGGCAGGCCCCCTCAAGGATTGAGGGCCCTGGCTCCGGTATTGCGGAAATCCTGTCTGTTGCGCGTGACGACAGTGAGCCCACGGTGTACTGCTGTGGCCGCGATCATCGCATCCGGCAGACAGCTGTCAGGCGGCTCATCCCGACAGCACTGCCCCCGAGACATCCGGGCCTGCCGGATCCAGGCTGCCAGACCGGCAGTGCTTTGCAGTCTTGGCTCCGCCGCCGATATCCTGTCCCCGCGGCCCCGCTTCCAGCCCCTATTTCAGATGCAGGCGCAGCAGCAGATCCTGAAACCGGATGTCCATGGTCTCGGCCTGCAGCTCCGTATGGGAGTACGGGTTGTCGCAATGCGGAAAATCCGACAGCGGCACGGCCGTGCCATTGCGCCGGAAAGGACCCTCCCAGCCAAACTGGAAGGTGTCACCGCGCAGCGAGTCGAAAGTTACCTGCAGATCCTCTACGTCCAAACGCAACCTGCGCACTTTGTCCCGGAAGTTCCGGAAGGAGCCGTCCTGTGCCTTGCGACCCAGCTGCAAAATCCAGGCTGTGCGGGGGCCTGCAGCCCGCAGTTCGCGCCGGGCATGGGAGCCATGCAGCACAATCTGTGCGCCCGTGGACGCCCGTAGTGCCAGGTAGGCCTCGCCCATCATGGCGAAAGCCCAGCCCCCCTGCAAATAATAGGAATCGAAGGCATGGATTGGGAAGTAGGCGTGGGTGAAATTCAGCCAGTCGTCCTCTCCCAGGTCATGCAGCGCGATCAGGACATCCTTGTACTGGGCGACCCGCGGCAGCACTACATTGCCGTGCCAGAAATTGGGACGGTGTGCCCCGTCTTCCTGCAGGCAGGGAGGATGGGTCACGAAAACCACGGCGGCCGGACTGAAGGTCGCCTGCCAGAGATGTTGCTGATATCCGGGCTGTCCCGGCCGGTAGTCCTGGGCCGAGGCCAGCATGTAGTCCGGGGTTTTGTAGGTGACCTTGTTGATCTCCCAGGCCCCGCGTTCCCGGTCGCACCACTCTTCCAGCACGCCGGCATGCCGTTCCCGGGACCAGATCTCGGGCGCCGGGTCCCGGGCCAGCGCCTCAATCACCGGCGGCAACCGGTAGTTTTCCGCGCAGGCCAGACTCACTGTGCCCAGTACGTGACCGTTCCAGATACCCATGCCCCACAGCAGCCGGCCGAGACCGGAGGTGGCCTCGCGGAATCCCCCCTTGATCAGCGGGGCGTAGCTGCGTCCATGGGTGGACCCGAATACCCCCTGGAAGGAGTTCACGGCCAGACCGAAGAAGAGTTTGTCCAGCACCACCGTGGCCAGTTCGTGCACCTCGTCCGAGACCGCCAGGTCCGCCAGATGGGTCAGCGCCAGCACGTCTTCCTCGTAGTAGGTGTTGGAGTCCCACTCCCGGAACCCGCCCGCGGTCCGCTTGCGCAGCCACGAGAGAGCCCGCTGTTCGCCCTGCTGCCGATGTGCGTCGCCGGTCATCCGGTTGTTGGTGAAGATCTCCGTGGGATACAGCTGCCCCGCCAGCACCTCGCAGCAGTGAAACAGGATCTGGTGATTCTCGGACCAGAAGCACATGGCATCCTGGCCCGGTTCATCCAGCCAGTAGCGAAAGCCCAGGATGCACGCCTTGGTCTCCGCCAGGATGTCAGGGTCAAATGCGGAGTGCATGCCGTAGCGCAGGCAGGCCCCCAGCAGGCCGACCAGGTAAAAGTCGCTGCAGTCCGCACGGCGGTCCACCATCGCCAGGCAGTCGCGCCACACGTCCCACTGGACCTGGGCCCAGAGCTCCAGTTCCATCTTGGCGATTTCGTTGAAGACATGGGCAGTGCCCTGGGCCGCGTGCTGTAACGCTTCCCGCCGCCGCTGACGGTACGTGCCGTAGTGCTGGCGGCTATAGTCCAGATTGCCGGCCAGATATACCGGGATTTGCCGCTCCACACGCCGGCCGTGTACATAGAATTCCTGCAGATCCGGCATCAGCCGAATCACGTAGTCGTCTTGCGGAAACTGGTACGGGCTGCCCAGTCGCACCTGGGGAAGCTTGCGGCCCTGGGTACGGTTTTCGGAATAGATCCGCCCATCCTGTCTTTCCAGCCGCAAGGTCAGGGCCTGTTCCAGGGGGCGCCCTTCCGGCCAGTGGACCTGCAGCGTGTCACTACGTCCAAAGGTGTCCTGGATCAGGAAAGCCTCCCGGAAAGTCCGTTCCAAAGCCTGTCGGGAACTTTCCCACACGGGCGGGGTAGGCAGCAGCCAGCGCAGAGCGGGGCAGTCCTGCAGTTGCAAGGCCATGGCCATGGGACTCTCCCGCACGGCCACACAGGCAAACCGCACCGTCAGGGCCTGTCGACCCGGGGGCAACGTCAGGGCAAACCGGCGGGTCTGCGGAATCTGGTGGGCGAAGTGCTCTGTCCGGAACACCGGTTGGTCCCCCAGCCAGATATCGGCAGGACCGTTGGTGGTCACAGCCGCTGTGCCGTGCCAGCCGGCGTCGGTCTCCAGGACCGTGTAGGCCCAGACCTGCACGAAGTGCGGTGTAGGGTAAAAACCCGTGCCGTACACGAAACGGTCTTCGGCACAGTGTGCAATGCGCCAGGTCGGTTGCGGGTCATGGGACAGGGCCCGCGCGAACTGCAGCGGCGGATGCACTACCCCGGACTGCTGCGTATGCAGAGCCTGAGCTACGGCCGGTTGGGGATTGTCGGAGGGAAACCGGCTCAGGTCTACCGGTTGCGCCGCCGGACCCGCGACCAGCCAGTCGCCCACAAAGCCGTCGTGGTCCGCGCAGGTGTAGTCTCGCAGACAGGATGCGGGAGGCAGCTCCGCCTCACGCATAGAGCACGCATCGCACTTTGTGCCGACCTTCCTTCAGGTTATGGTATTCCGGCACATCCACGTTGCATACCCCTTTGATGGCATGCTGGCAGCGCGGATGGAAGGGACAGCCTTTGGGCACGGAATAGGGATCCGGCACCGAGCCGTGAATGGCCGCCAGACGGCCGGTTATGCCGCGGGTGGACTTGCGGCCCAGCAGCGGTATGGATTGCAACAGGGCCTGCGTGTACGGATGTTTGGGGTCGTAGAAGATGGTCTCGACATCCGCCATCTCCACCACTTCGCCCAGGTACATCACCACCACGTGATCCACCATTTGGGCAATCACCCCCAGGTCGTGGGTGATAAAGATGATGGCCATGCCGAACTCTTCCTGCAATTCCTGCATCAGGGCCAGAATCTGGGCCTGCGTGGTCACGTCCAGCGCCGTGGTCGGCTCGTCGGCGATCAGGAGGTCAGGCTGACAGGAGAGCGCCATGGCGATCATGGCACGCTGGCGCATGCCGCCGGACAGTTCATGCGGGTAACGGTCCAGCACCGCTTGCGGTTGCGGCAGATGCACGCGCGTCAGCATGTCCAGCGAGATGGCACGGGCTTCTTCCTGGGTGGCGTCCCGATGCAGCAGCACCGCCTCCATGATCTGGCTGCCGATGGTATGCACCGGGCTGAGGGAGGTCATGGGCTCCTGAAAGACCATGGAAATCTCGCCGCCGCGAATAGCGCGGGCCAACGTGCCTTTAGGATCCAGCCGGGCCATGTCCACGGTTTCCCGGTGGCCCGTGCCGGTCCGCCCGCGATGGAAGAGGATTTCGCCTTCCACCACTTTTCCCGGCGGGGGCACAATGGAAAGAATGGAACGGGCGGTCACAGACTTGCCGCAACCGGATTCACCGACCAGGCCTACCGTCTGCCCCTTCTCAATGGTGAAGTCAACGCCTTCCAGCGCCCGCACCACGCCCTGCTCCAGGAAAAAGTGGGTCTTCAGCGCCTTGACTTCCAGCAGGGTCCGGTCATCTGCCGCGGCGAGATCCTTGACTGCAGGTGTGGGCATGTCCATGAACGGCGGCCTAGGCATAGGGGTCGGCGGCATCACGGATACCGTCGCCCAGGAAATTGAACGCCAGCACGGCAATCACCACCGCGGCGCCCGGCAGGAGCAGCCAGGGCGCCAGCGCGACCGAGCGCACATTCTGGGCCTCCTGCAACAGCACGCCCCAGCTGATAGCCGGCGCGCGCAACCCCAGTCCAATGAAACTCAATCCGGTTTCGGCGAGAATCATCCCGGGCACAGCCAGGGTCAGCGAGGCAATGATGTGGCTCATGAAGGACGGCAACATGTGGCGCAGGATGATGCGCATCTCGCTGGACCCCGAGAAGCGGGCCGCCATCACGAAGTCCTCCTCGCGCAACGACAGGAAGCGGCCCCGCACCACGCGGGCCAGGCCTGTCCAGCCGACAAAGGCCAGCAGCACTGTCACCATAAAGTAGCGGGCCACAATGTCCATGTCCGTGGGCAGGGCTGCTGCCAGGGCCATGATCAAGGGGATTTCGGGAACGGAGCGGATGAATTCGATCAGCCGCTGAATGGCATTGTCCAGCATGCCTCCGTAGTAGCCGGAAATGCCTCCCAGGATAATGCCCAGAATCAGGCTAATAATCACGCTGACCAGACCCACGGTGAGGGAAATCCGCGTTCCGTAGCAGATGCGGGAAAACAGATCGCGGCCATCCCGATCCGTGCCCAGGATATAGACGCCCTGTCCTTCATAAACGCCCAGGGAACGCCGGGTCGTTTCGGCATCGATACCGAAGAGGTGCCGTTTTACAGACCAGAGATTCCACATCTCGTATTCCGGGCCGTCCACCCAGAACCGGATGTTGTATTTGACTTCCGTGACCGTTTCGCCCGCAGCGCATTGGACTATCCCCGGCAGTTGGGCCTTGTTCATGCTGTCGGGCACCAGGATGTTGTCATCGAAGGTCACAAAATCCTTGACGGCGCCTCCTGCCGTATCACACCGGACCGCCTTGACTTCCTCGTAGAGGCGCCGCAGCGTTTCGGGATGACGGGACTGGGCCAGGCCGTAGACGAACGGGCGTTGGACCTGCCCCTCATGCACCCAACGGATCCGCGACGGTGTGGCCAATTGGTAGTCAAGAAAGTTCGCGTCCGGTTTGTAGGGGGCCACGAACTCGGACAGGGTGGCCACCAGATACAACACAATGAAGACGATCCCGGAAATGACCGCCATGCGATGCTTGATGAAGCGCCACCACATCAGCTGCGCATAGGAGGCCACGAAGAGCTTGTCTTCCTCGAGTTCCTCCAGGTCCGCCAACGGCAACGGCTGGTCCGCGGCCGGAGTGCGATCAATCCAGGCAGTGCGTTCTTCAGACACGGCAGGGGCGGGACCAAACCGGATAGGGAGCCAGAATCAGCCTTCCAGCCGGATGCGCGGATCCACCAGGGCCAGCAGAATGTCGGAAATCAACGTCCCCACAATGGTCAGGGCACTGAGCAGCAGCAGGAACGTCCCGGCCAGATACATGTCCTGGGCGGTCAGGGCGCGCAGCAGCATGGGGCCGGTGGTCTGCAGACTCAGGACCATGGCCACCAGGGTGGTGCCGGAGACCAGTGACGCGAGCGACCAGCCCACGGTGCTGAAGAAGGGATTCATGGCAACCCGCACGGGATATTTCCAGATCAGGCGTACTTCGCGCACGCCTTTGGCGCGGGCGGTTTCCACATAGGGCTTGTTCAGCTCGTCCAGCAAATTGGCCCGCGTGATGCGGATATTGCCCGCGGTGCTGGCGATGGCGACGATGAACATGGGCACCCAAATATGCTTGAGCATGTCCCACACCTTGTCCCAACTCCACGGGGCCAGCATGTATTCGTCCGAGAACAGGCCTCCCACATTGGTGTTGAATTGGCTGTGGGCTACATACAGCACGATCAAGGCGAGCAGGAATCCCGGAATACCCAGACCGATGAAACTGAATGCGGTCATGGTGTAGTCGAGTACCGAATACTGGTGGGTGGCAGAATAGACCCCGATGGGGATGGCAATGAACCAGCTGACCAGCAGCGCGGACATGGAGAGCACCACAGTCAGGCCCAGTCGTTCCCAAATGAGCTCCCTGACCGGTTTCTGCCATTCCATCGACTGGCCCCAGTCCCCCCGGCGCACGATGCCAGACACCCATTTCCAATACTGGACATAGACGGGCTGGCCCAAGCCGTACCGTTTTGCCAGGGCGTCCAGTTCGGCCTGGTCCACATAGTCGCCTTCCTGGGCCAGCTGCGCGGCATAGGACGTAAGAAAATCGCCCGGCGGCAGCTGGATAATGGCAAAGGAAAGGACGGAAATGGCCAACAGCATCGGAACCATATACACAATCCGACGCACAACGTAGACTGCCATGAGGACCTACAGCTTGTTCCGGCGAGCGGGAATCCCAACGGAGGGATGGGATCAGTCCCATCCCTCCGTCACATCAAACAGGCGCTGGGCGCGAAAGCGACCTAGGCTCCGTGATCCTCGGGGTTTTCCCAGTAGTACGTCTCGGTATGGAGCAGGTGCTCGTCACCCGTGGTGTCATCCAGCGGGAAGCCGGGCAGGTAGCCCCGGAATCCATTCTTGACAATCACCAGGCTGGGGGACTCGCCCAGGTATCCGATCATGGGCAGTTGCTCGGCCCAAATGGCCAGGACCTGCTGGAACAGTTCATTGCGTCGGGCGTCGCTGGGCTCCACTGCAATCTGATCCTGCAGATCCCAGATGTCCCAGATCCAGTGCCCTTCCGGCGGTTCCTCGGAGTTGGGATCCACGCCGCCCGTGTTGCGATGCAGGCCCCAGGCTACGCCCCACGGCCGGTCAATCATGGTGCCTTCGAAAATCCAGGGCGCCACGATGGGCAGGACGGTGCGGTCCCCCCCCCAGAATGCCGCCTCGATCTCATTGGCCCGGAAATGCTCCGTGTACAGGGAACGCTCGAAGTACTGGTAGGTGGCCGTGATGCCTACATCGGCAAAGTACTTGACGACCTGCAGTACAGCGTCCTCGCCCTGTGTGCCGGGCTGCGCAGTGCCTTCCACGATGAAACTGATCGGTTCGGTAGTGCCCGGCCAAGTCCTCTGGCCTTCCGCATTCTTCTCGCTGTATCCGGCGCTGTCCAGCAAACTGTTGGCCATGTCCGGATCGTAGGCAGTGTAGGCGTTGGCCTGTTCCATGTTGGCTTGCGGGGAACTGCTCAGCGGGCTGTACTGGCGCGGCGTCAGCAGACCGTCAAAGACCAGCTCGTTGAGCGTATCCCGATCCACGGCCACGGACAACGCTTTGCGCACATCCGCGTTTTGGAACAGCTCGCGCAGGCGCGGCTCCTTGGTGGTCTGGTTCAGCTGGATGGCAACGTGCCCCGAGGCAAAGCCCAGGAACACTCTGTAGTCTCCTTCCGCCTCGTTCTCCTTGTAGAGCGTGAAGCTGTCCAGCTGCACATGGCGGCCCTGGAAGTCGATCTCGCCGGCAATGATGCGCAGGTCGAACACTTCATTGTTCTCGAACAGGCGGTGATTCACATGGTCCACATAGGGCAGTTGCTGGCCATCCTGATCCACGAACCCAAAATACGGGTTCCGCTCCATGACAAACAGTTCGTTGGACAGTTCGTTGTCCGCCACCCAGGGTCCCATGGACGGCAGGTCCGGGTTGAGATACCACCATTTGCGGTCGGCATAATATTCGTTCCAGGCATTGAAACCCGCTGCCTCGGTGTCTGCCTGCAATTTGTCCTGGTCTTCGGTCAATTCCCAATGGAACTGGCGCAGATAGTGGCCCGGCAGGTAAATCCGATTGGTGGTGCGCAAGGTCTCGTAGATGAAGAGCGGTTTGGGCTCCTTGAACGAGTACTTGACCGTGTAGTCGTCCACCTGTTCCAAACCCATCACTTCGCCCCCCGACATCCAGCGCGGCGGGACGCCCTGCGTGATCTCCGGGTTTTTCAGATCGTTCTCGTACCAATACTGGAAACTGGAGGCATCAAAGGGGGCGCCATCGGACCATTTGGCGCCTTCGCGCAGATTGAAGGTCCATTCCGAGGCGTCCTCGTTGATCGACCAGGACTCGGCCAGGCGCGGCTGCACATTAAGGTCCTGGTCGTACCAGCCCAGACCCCTGTCCTGCATCTTGGTGGGTCCCCAGCGATCCGAGACTCCCTTGAAGCCGCGGCGCACGATGCCACCGTAGTTGCCGGCCGCCCCTTCGGCATTGGGCAACACCCCCGGGGTGCTGGGCAAACGTTCGTCTACCGGCGGCAAAGCTCCGGAACTGACCATGTCGGCCAACATGGGTGCTTCCTGGTACTGGCCCATGGCCATGGGTTCTTCGGTGGCCGGTTCTTCCGCCGCCGGCATGGCCTCTTCCGGTTCCGCTGCGGGCTCGCCGCCGGCACCGCAGGCCACGACCACTGCACCCGCGGAAGCCACAGCCCCCAGCCGCATGAATTCACGCCGCGAAAAAGCGTGCGAACGAGTTGGTTTCCTGGTCATGGAAGCACCCCAAATATTGTGTTTGGCAAAGAAAAAAGACCACTGCCGACTGGACCAAGCCAACGACAGGGTGGATCCGCAGACCCAACAGCAGTATACAACATTAAAGACGGACTTTCGGCAGTCCAGAAGGAAGCAGGGTCCGCCCAAACAAACGCACCGTACAATTCTTTCCGGGTCGCCTGCGCCCGTTGCGCAATCCATTGTCCGGTTCTTTAGACTGTCTGTGTTGCGGCTCTCGGTCCCCAGCCGTCCTGCAGAAAGAGCCCGGACGCGGGATCGGACTGCTGTCTGACCGGAACTCCGGCTCCAGCACGTTGCGGTACTTGCGCCCTGGGCTTTCAGTCCAGCTCCCTGCCTCCCACTGTCTGCTGCTCAGCGGGGTTGCAGAGGACGGTGGTCGAGCGTGGGGGCAAGCCGCCGGTATGCGGTCACCTCCAGGGCCAAATCCGGCGCTTTGCCTGTCGCCCGGCGCAGACAGGACGCGCAGGAGTGTCTGCCGCGCCCAGGATCCCGAACACGTCCGGCACCACGGAGGTCCGGGGACTTTGAGTCGTAGAGCCGCATGTAGCCGATCCGGCCATGTCCGAGTGGGCAAGACAGCGGCCGTACAGTTTGTCGATCGTGCCCGGGGTGAAATATTGATCAGGGCCTGCGGCCAGGGGCGCCCCGTAGGTTTCGGGGCAGATCCCTGCGGCCGTCGGGCTGGGACAACACCCGCGGGTACGATCGGCGGCACAAGGGATCAGGGTCCGACACTGCCGGGAATGCTCTGCAAAAGAGGGACAGAACGATAGCCGCAGGCGGGGGTCTCAGCCACACTGTAAGCATGCCGGTCCGCGCCGGCCCGGTATGCCCAAAGATCAGCGTCTGGATCATCGTCCCCTGCTTTGGAGAGGGTATGTCAGAAGTCTTTTCGTCCCATGGGAGTAAGCGGGAGATGGGAAACGCGGTTCCCCAACCCACTTTGCTATGTTCGCGCCGTGGGCATACCGCAGCGGGGACGGTATGCCGCGCGGACGCGGATTAGGGTCACGCGGCGGGACGGTGCAGGGCGGCCACGGTGTTTGGGGTCGCGGCCGGAGCCTGCCGACGGGTCTTGCCGGATGTGATGCGCCCGTCCTGCCTGGGGTGCAGTCCGCGCGGGCTTCCCGTGAAGATGCAACGGCTTGGTCAGCGGGGTTCAATCCAGGGGAGACTGGGTCTGCAACCGAGCGCGCAGCCGGGCAATCTCGGCTTCGGCCTGGTCGGCGCGGGCCCGTTCCTGGTCAGCGCGGGCCTGTTCCTGGTCAGCGCGGGCCCGTTCCTGGTCAGCGCGGGCCCGTTCCTGGTCAGCGCGGCTGCGCTCCCGCGCGGTCTGGCTGCGTTCCTGCTGCAGCCCCTCCGCGGTCGTCCGATACCAGTCATCCCGGGTCGCTTCCCACAGCCGCAACTCGTTCTTCCCTTCCAGCCCCCAGGCCGTGTCCAGCACAGCGCTGGGATACAGCGTGACCGCTGCACCCCCTACCTGGCCCGGCTGCCCGGCAATCGGCACATACGCTGACCCCGTCAACTGCCAGCCCTGCAGTGGCGGGCCGCCACCAAACTCCATAGGATCGTACAGCCAGTATTCCCCGATGCCCGCCCGCCGGTAGATCTCGTGCTTGGTCTCCCGGTCGACGACCGCCGTGCTCTCCGACACCATCTCCAGCACCAGTGCCGGACAGCGCGCCGCTGACAGCATTACCGACTTGTAATCCGCTTTTGCCTCCAGTGCCTGCATCGGCCCGGCCGGCCACAGGGTGATGTCCGGGGACAGTCCCGCCTGCAGCGGTACGTTACGGATCAGCATGTCACCGGTCAGCACATAGGGCAACTGCCGTTCCCGCAGATGCATGCGCAGATCGCCTTCGATCTGGCCCAGCCGATCGTGATGCTGTTTCGATTCCAAGGTCTGGATGTCCTCCTGCGCACAGAAAGGATCCTCGGTCATCAACGCAGCCAATATATCGGGCTGAACCAATACATCTTGCCGGCTCCCCGGGAGGTCTTGCCGAACCTGCAGTGCCATGCTCCCTGTCTGTCTCCGCCGTGCTCCTTCACTCGGTTATGGTACCACTGCGGGTTGCCTGGGCTGTGGTCAAATGCCCCAGCCTATTGTGCTGCTGTACAGCGCACCCCGTGCCTGCGGGTCTCACGGGCCGCGGAACGGCTGCAGGACATAGGGCGATTCGTTGGGCCGCAGCGTGAGCCGCACGGTGGCTGCCCCTCTGGAAACGCCCATGCCATGTGCGCGTCAGCCTGCGTGACCCGCACCGGCAATCCGGTCCAATCCGCGGGCGGGTGGAAAAGCAGAGTCAGTGGCTCGTCAAACCGCGCGTTGTCCAGATTCGACAGGTTTCCCGGTTCCGGCGATATGGGATCGCTGAGGGCATTGAAACTGAAGGGCGGATTGCACAGGAAGAATCCAGCCTTCCCCCAAGCCGGCGGCATCTGCCCAGTCAGGCCCGACGACGCGTACCGGACGATACGATGCCCTGTTAGGTTTCCGTGAGAGCGGCATAGTCCCTGATCAAGGGGTATCGCCGGCTAGAGTGTCCCGGATGCTCACGGGAATAGCACAGTCCCAGCCGATTCCCAGTGTTGCCAATACAATACGGTACCCATCGTCTTCAAGATGCCACGCAGACATTTCCGTGATGATTGTGGAGATGACGGTGTTGTACAGTCGGGCTACCTTGAGGAAGCTCTCGGGGTGAATGCATCGACCTTGATCGGCCCTCCCACTTTCCCAACATGCGCTGCCAGTCTCGAGATGCTCTTGCGTGAGTAGGGTACTAAAGCCCCGATAGTGCAAGGAAGTCCGGGGCCATGCCTGCAACAGGTCGGGATGAGCGAATCCCCGCTTGGTCTCCAAGCCGGCTTTCTGTCTGTCCAGGCATTCTGGGGCCGCCAGGATTTCCCACCTGGTCCAGAGACCCAGGTAGGCAAGTTCCCAGGCGTAGGTATGCGTATGGTCGTACCGGTTAGTGTAGGGAAGCGACGTATTGTTAAAAAACATATATCATATGTACATGTTTTTTCACTTTCTGACACTGAAGCGACCCGAAATGCGAAAAATATTGGACACGGTCCTGATGGAGGTAGCGCAAGGCTGCAGGCCGAGAGTCCGCAGAGAGCCTTTTGATTTCCCCCGTCCTGCTATATTTGGGTGTCTTTCAGTATTTGGATTCAAAAAGGAGCCTACATGCCTCTGGAATGGAGCGACGAGATATCTCAGCCCGCACCGATGCAAAGTCCCGCGGCCCGCAATGGCATGATCCCCGCCAGCCTCGATGCATCTGCAGATGGCACTGGCCTTGGCGAAATAGAACGCAACGCCCGTCGGGTGCAAGTGGAAGATAAGTCCATGATCAATGCCCGGGCGGATGTCAATCAGCTGCTGCCCCTCAAATACCACTGGGCCTGGGAAAAGTACCTGGCGGGTTGCAACAACCACTGGATGCCCACTGAAGTGGCCATGCAGGCCGACATTGCCCTGTGGAAGAGTCCCACCGGACTTACGCCCGAGGAACGGCAGATGATCAGCCGCAACCTCGGCTTCTTCGCGACATCCGAATCGCTAGTGGCCAACAATATCGTACTGGCCATTTATCGCCACCTGACCAATCCGGAGTGCCGCCAGTATCTGCTGCGACAGGCGTTTGAAGAGGCCATTCACACCCACAGCTTCCAGTACATCTGTGAGAGTCTGGGACTGGATGAGGGCGAGCTGTTCAACATGTATCGGGAAGTGCCTTCCATTACTGACAAGGCGGCCTGGGCTCTCCAGTACACCCAGAGTTTCGCCGACCCCGCGTTTCGGACCGGCACGCAAGCCCACGACCGTGAATTTCTGCGGGACCTGATCGCGTTTTATGTGATCTTCGAAGGCATGTGGTTCTACACCGGCTTCGCGCAGATTCTGTCGCTGGGCCGGCGCAACAAGATGGTGGGCATTGCCGAAATGTATCAGTACATCCTGCGGGACGAATCGCTGCATCTGAACTTTGGCATCGACGTGGTCAATCAGATCAAAATCGAGAATCCCCATCTGTGGACCGACACATTCCAGGCCCACATCCGGTGTATGCTGCTGGAGGCGTGCGAACTGGAGGTGGCGTACTGCCGGGATACCATGCCGCGCGGGTTTTTGGGCCTCAACACGGCGCAGTGCGAAACCTACATGCACTTTATCGTCAACCGCCGGTGCGAGCAGCTGGGCCTGCCGGTCATCTTCGCCAATCCGGTCAATCCCTTTCCCTGGATGTCGGAGCTCATTGATCTGCGCAAGGAAAAGAATTTTTTTGAAACCCGGGTCACCGACTACCAGGCCGGCGGTTCCCTGACCTGGTAACCAGGACCACTCTTGCTCCGCGCAGCACAGCGTGGAGCAAGGCAGGATTACCGGAGGCGGCTCGGCAGGCGTTGCAAAGGAAGATTTTTCCACCCGTCTGGTGCAGGCACTGTTGCAGCACGCCGATGGCCCGCACATTCCTAATCCCTTTGCCGGCATCAGGGCCACGCCTCTGACCGCCTCTGGATGGGGACGGCGTGGCGTTCGAAACATGACCTGGGCATTGCTCCAGCGGGTCAGACAGGACCGGCACGAGGCCGACGCGGGCTACCGTTTCCGCCCTATGTACGCATAATCCGGTGCGCCTTTCCTCCGGAAACCGAGAGTGCCGTTGCGCGCGCCAATATCTTCATTGCCGAGGAAGCGGGACCGGGACTGGCTCCGCTTCTGAGTCTGGCCTGCATATGCGTATTGGAAGACATCAGCTATACGCGGAAGGATAGGCAGTATCTGCGCAAGGGACCACCGATTGAGGCGTCCCTTGCGCGCGCATATGGAAAAAGGGCCCATTCCTTGCTTCACGGACGCGCTGGAGGCCAGACTATTCGATATGGATGCCTTGCCTAAGCTCTTTGGTGGCCCCGCGCCTTCTTCGGAAACCGGTTCCTGCCTGAGAGATTGCGGGACATTGCAGCCGACTCCCAAAATGTGGGGTTCAGGCAACAAACAGTCCAAAGCAGGATACAGGTTTTTCGAAATACCATACAGGTAAATTAAATAAAGAACATGCTTAACAAGTCCGGAATCCCCGTCGGATTCCGGAGTGCCGCATTGCAAGCCAAGGCATCAACCGGATTAATACAATACCCTGCATTGAGGGAGAATTCGGGGCATTGCGACGCGCAAGCAACATTCCGGCACGCGCCCTGGTGGACCTCCCACCGCCCATCCGAAACCCGGTCAGCAGCAGCGTGCTGTCTCTATGGCATCGGCTTTGCTCTCGATACCGTACAGGACGGTGACAAGGCTATCTGGAAGAGATGATAGACGGGCACATCCGACGCACGCCGGAAGTCTACTGGCAGGCCTCGCAGTCTTCGTCGTCCAGAGTACAGATCAGGTTGGGATCCGGGTCTGTGGTGTTCTCAATGTTGAGCAAGGACTGCGGTACCGGGGTCACCGGCACCGCGTTCAGCTGCCCGTCCGTAGTGGCCAGAGTGCTTTTCTCCACCTGGGTGGCACTCTGCGTCCGCAGATAATAGGTGGTCTTGAGGCCCCGCTTCCAGGCCAAGCGATACAGATCGTCCAAGACCGGTCCGCTGGTGCCGGTGACGTACAGATTCAGTGATTGGGATTGATCCAGCCACTTCTGGCGCCGCGCGCCCGCTTCGATCAGCCAGGTCGCATCCATTTCAAAGGCTGTGGCATACAGCTGTTTCAAGGCTACCGGCACTCGCCGGATCGACTGCACGCTGCCATCATGGATTTTCAGGTCGCTGATCATGACGGAATCCCACAGATCGATGGCCTTGAGATCCTGTGCCAGATGCTCATTGATGACTGTGAAATCGCCCGACATGTTGGATTTCACGTACAGGTTGCGGAAGGTCGGTTCAATGGAGGGACTGACTCCGCAGATGTTGGCGATGGTGGCCGTGGGAGCAATGGCCATGACGTTGGAATTCCGCATGCCGCCGTTCCGGACCTGTCGACGCAATGCGGCCCAGTCCATGGTGGAATTGCGGTCCACTTCCAGTTGCCGGTTGCGGGCCTGGTCCAGCAAGTCCAGCGAGTCGATGGGCAGGATGCCCTGGGCCCACAGCGATCCCGCGAAAGTGGCATAGGGCGCTCGTTCCCGGGCCAGTTCCGAAGAAGCCTGGATGGCATAGTAGGAGATGACTTCCATGCTCTGATCCGCAAATTCCACGGCCTGGTTGGAGGCATAAGGCATCTTCATCGCATACAGTGCGTCCTGAAAGCCCATCACGCCCAACCCGATGGGACGATGGCGCAGGTTGCTGCGCCGGGTTTCCGGAATTGTATAGAAATTGATATCGATGACATTGTCCAGCATGCGGATGGCGGTCCGTATCGTGCGCCGCAGTTTCTCCTGGTCCAGAGACGGACCTGAGTCCGGATGCCGGCGGATGTGCCGGGCCAAATTCACGGACCCCAGATTGCAGACTGCTACTTCCTCGGCGTTGGAGTTCAGTGTGATCTCGGTGCAGAGATTCGAGGAATGCACCACGCCGTCGTGCTGCTGCGGAGAGCGCACGTTGCAGGCATCCTTGAAGGTAATCCAGGGATGGCCGGTTTCAAAGAGCATGGTCAACATGCGCCGCCACAGATCCTGGGCCCGGATAGATTTGAAGATCTTGATCCGCCCGGCCGCGGCCTCCGCCTCGTAATGCAGATACCGTTCCTTGAACTTCAGGCCCGTCAGTTCATGCAGATCCGGGACCTCGTCCGGAGAGAACAGCGTCCAGTGGGCATTGGCGGTGATCCGTTCCATGAAAAGGTCCGGGACCCAGCAGGCCGTATTCATGTCATGGGTCCGGCGCCGGTCATCCCCGGTGTTCTTGCGCAAGTCCAGGAATTCGTTGATGTCTACATGCCAGGTCTCCAGGTAGGCGCACACCGCCCCTTTCCGTTTGCCCCCCTGATTCACGGCCACCGCCGTGTCGTTGACCACTTTGAGGAAAGGGATGACGCCCTGCGACTTGCCGTTGGTACCTTTGATGTGGGCTCCGAGACCCCGTACCTGTGACCAGTCGTTGCCCAGCCCGCCCGAAAACTTGGAGAGCAGCGCGTTGTCCTTGATCGCCTTGAAGATGCTGTCCAGATCGTCCGCGACCGTGGAAAGAAAGCAGGACGACAACTGCGGGTTCGGTGTGCCGGAGTTGAACAGGGTCGGCGTGGAGCACATGAAATCGAAGGAAGACAGCAGGTGATAGAACTCGATGGCTCTTTCGTTGGGCGCCTCTTCCGCTTGTGCCAGGCCCATGGCTACCCGCATGAAGAAGGCCTGCGGCAACTCGATGCGATTGCCCCCGCTGTGCAGAAAATAGCGGTCATAGAGGGTTTGCAAACCCAGAAACTGAAAGTTGGAGTCCCGCTCCGGCACCAGAGCCGCGGCCAGGCGCGGCAGGTCAAAGGTGGCCAGAACGGGTTGGAGCAATTCGAGCTCAATGCCTTTCTGCACATACAACGGAAAATAGGTCCGATACATGGCGTGGCCCGTGGCCGCGGCCGTGTCTTTGCTCAAGGGATGATCCGGCCCGCATACAAAAGGCAGCACTTCCGCCTCGAGTTGGCGCAATACCAGGCGAGCAGTAACGTAGGAATAGCCGGGTTCGCCTTCCACCAGAGAGCGCGCGGCCATGACCTGAGCTGTGCGCAGGTCCTCTATGGAAATGCCGTCGTACACATCCTTGCGCAGGATTTCCAGAATGGGCATGGGGTCCACATGTTCCAGACCCTCACAGGCCACTTCCAACGCGGCCTGCACCAGGTTCCAGTCCAGATCCTCGAACGAACCATCTGACAGTTGTACCTGCAGATGTTGCAGCGGGGCCGGAGACTGGGCTTTCTGTTCCCGCAGACGGGTCCGTTCTTCGCGATACAGGATGTATTCGCGGGCCACTGAGTAGTATCCCGCCTTCATCAGGGCAATTTCGACCTGGTCCTGAATCTCCTCAATGTTGAGGTTGCGGCCTGCCCGTTTGACCAGCTGTGCCTCCACCTTGCGGGCCAACTCGTCCGCGGTCCTGTTCAGCTCTGTGATTTCCCCCACAGTGGCCTGCAAGGCCTTCGCAATGGCCACGCGAATGCGCTCCAGGTCAAATGGTACGAGCGAGCCATCGCGCTTGACCACCAAAACTGCTGGGGCTGAAATGTGTACCGATGTTGCGGGTACAGGGCCGTTGGATATTGAGGGGATGACGGTGGCGACGGGGGGAGACTTCATAGTGGACAACTTATTTCTGTTATTGGCATGATAAATTTAGTAAAAAATATGCCAATTAGTTGGCAAAAGTCGAAATCAGGAACAATTCTTGTGGGAGTTGGGTCGTTCTTGACTTTGTACGGCATGTTGGCGACCAACCTCGATCAGGACAGATGATTCTGCCCTGCAAGCCAGTCTTGGCGCAGGCTGGAGGCGAAAGCCAAGTACCTCTCCCACTTTCATCATAGCATCTTTGTATTTGACGCCGATTCACTTTCCGCAAGCCTGGAATCAAGCCCCAAAAGGGAATCCAGACGGCCTTCAGGCGAGAAACTCTGCCAAAAAGGGGACAGTCATTCTACTCCCATGAGACACAGTTCAGGAAAACCTGGAGGGGTGTTTTTGACGGTATCTGTCCTCTGGGCAGGCTGCATGCTGCACTGATCCACAACTGGGATCGCGTCAGCGCTGCCTGCAGGGAGCGGTCTGCACCATACATCCTGCAACCTGGAGGGCCAGAGCGAATGTGAGGGGCAGGCCGTCGCAGGGAGTATTCCAGATATTGCTGGCCGCGGCCGATTGGGCTCTGATGGCAAGGTGGTCTGGAAATGAAAATTTGTGCTGTAATGTGCTTGTCCCCCCGACCGCCTCGTGTCTGACTGAAGCGGTATGGGGTCGCGGAACGTCAGTAAAGGCAGTGAGCTGGCGACTCTGGCATTCGTTGCAAGAGGACATGCTCTTGGGAGGATCGGGGAGTGACGGGATCCCCTGTATGCCCAACGTTCTGGACTGCAAAACAGGATCCTGTTTGGGAAAAACAATCAGTCTCGGCTACGGAATGCACGCGATGTGGTGATGCCGACCCGCTCACACGGACACATCGAGCACCGTCTTTACTGTGGTGAGACGAAACTTTGTTGAAGACCGGATCCGTACCGGGACACCACTGCCGGGCGACACTTTGCCTTCCACTCTCGAAGACCCGTGCCGGTCCGAGGAAAATTCCATACTTGGACCATTGGCATTGCTCGCTCCCACATGCACTTGGTGTATGGCTCAGGCGACGTACTGCGGTGAAATATCGTTGCCCAGAACAGGCAACGGCAAAACCATGCCCAGGGTACCGCCAAGGCCCATAAGAGGATAACGGATCAATACCGACACGATCATGCTGAGTATCTTCACGCCCTCTCCCGGCTCCGAACTGTTCCAGGTGTGCAAGGCACTGGAGGCAGTGGACGACAACTTTGACATCAGGATTTACCAGCATCAGAGGGCGGAAAACTGTTTCACCGCCTTGATCCCGCCGGCGCGTTTCTTCAAGGAATGGGTCCAGGGGGCCTTCGCGGTGGTCGCAGGCAAAAAGAACTGCAGTCGCGGGCGCCGGATCGTCCGTATGCCGTTCCGTCTTGACTTCCATCTGACGGTTGTGTCGACCACAGGCGGATCAGAAGGGCGCCGTTCCGGCGGTGCGCGGGTTCCGCTCACTGGTAAGCTGCCAACCTCCGGCTACCCTGTCAACGGGGACAGAATGATGCCTGCCGAAACGATGCGGCAACTCGGGGATTTGCCCTGACTGCCCTCAATGTGTTGCGGTCTTCAAGCGAACGCGAGAGGGACAAAGCTTTGGAGCGGACTTTTCATGCTCCCCACTGTGGAAAAAGCGCATCTCGATGGGGTGCACCCTAGCAGGATCGGCTGGCATGGGACATCTTGAGAGCCTGTGTAAGAAGGTCATGCCAGGCGCCGCAGCATGAGGTACGTCATGGCCCACTGGATCCAGGCTTCCGTGGTGGCGGGCCTTGCTCAACGGCGGCAGCGCCTCAACCCGCCGAACATGCGCTCTCCGCTCGCGCACCGGTATGGACAGGATAAGGATCGGGCCCCACGGAGGGTATCCTTGGGCATCGCAACACAATCCCCGAGGTGGTCCCCTGAATCTACTTGCTCTGTTCTGTCACATCGATGATTTCTGCCTGCCGTGTGGGTCGGCAGGGCTGCGGCGGCCACGCGGCTGTCCTCCCGCGTGATCATGACGATCCGGATTCACTGCTATCGGAGCTACTGTACTCTCTATGTCCCGCCCGATCTGGGCAGGCGCTACGACTTCCCACTTCTCCTGACCGGCAACGCGCGGAGTGCTGCGGGTATTCGTCCTCACGCCCGGCCCAGGGTACCTCTCCCCCAGCCTGGGGCCTACATCAGCGTGGCTTTGGGGGGGTGTGGTACAGCCTCACGGGGGCGATCGAGGCAATCAAAAGGACTCTGTACAACAGTGTCTACCGAGAACTTCGCCCCCGAACCGCACTTCAATGGCATTGGAGCATATTGGTTGGTGTAGTCGCGTACCAACTTCGCCGCGTGGTCCGGTGCAACTTTGACCAGGAGAGCTGCGCGATGCCCGCTACCGATACAGTCAGATGGTTTTTCCCGACTCGTAGCGATGTCGTAATGCTGCGTTTGCGTGGCACAAGTACAACCGACCGTCGGCTGAGGATTTCGGCTGTGTGCGGAGACGCTTTGAAGCGATATGTGAAATCCTCTTCGGTAAGGGCAAAGAGCCAGGTTGGGAATCGGGTGCCGGAGTCTGGCCGGTTCCCAGTCACGTTGCGCATGGGTGCTTGCCCGCGAGGGCCTATTGCCCACGAGAATTAGCAGAGCCGGGCTTTGCCCGGCTCTGCTGCCTTGATGGTCCGCTCGGAATTGCTACTTCCGGCCGATGGCGATCCGCTTGGGCTGCGCTGTGCTGGCCTTCGGCAGATTGAGGGTCAATACGCCGTGATCGTACTCTGCGGTGACCTGATCCCCATCCACTGTGGTAGGCAAGGTGAAGCGACGTTGCACGGAACCGACATGACGCTCGCGCAGTCGATAGTGGGTTTCCTGCTGCTCCGTCTCACTCCGGGTCTCGGCCTTGATGGTGAGTACTCCGTCATGCACGGTAACATCAATGTCGTCAGCGGGAATGCCCGGGATCGAAGCCTTGACGATGTAGCGATCCTCTGCCTCGGTCACATCCACAGGCATGGAAGCGACTTGCGAGGTGCTGTTCACGGGGCTGGCGAACCGACGATAGGGGTAAAGCGCAAAGGGACTAAACATGGTTGTTGCTGCCTTCTGTCTGGGCGTGAATAATTTCATGCTCAGAGTGTAGGCACGGGATGTAAGATATGCGTTAGCGGTGCATTTGTCCCTTGTTAGCGTTAGTGCCCGACCGGGTTTGGGCCGATGGCGGCCAAGGTGGCCTGCATGGCGGCATGAAACCGGCCCTGTTGACCGTGACCCGGAAAAGGCACGGCCAGCGGCTGGGGCAGACTGATCCCGGCCCCGGCCAGCGGCGGCTGCAGCACCTTGTATACCGGTGTGGCGATCAGCACCACATGCCTGGGCGCGGCGGCCTGGATTGTGTCCAGCACCCGCGCCGTATTTTCCCGGATCTGGGCTTCCTTGGTCTTCTTGCCAATGGGATTCGGTACTGCTTCCAGCATCCAATAGCCATCCTGCTGAAACCGTTGCAGCCAGACTCCCTTGCGTTTGCGTTCTTGGGCCGTCTGGCCGAATTCCTGCGGATAGAGGGCGCGCGTGAGCTGTACCCATAGCGTGTCGGCCCGGGTGACATCTTCAAAGTAAAAATGCCGGTCGGGCGCCGCCGGCGGGGACTCGGCCACGAACAGAATGCGGATTTGCGCGGGTCGGTATTGTTGCGTGGCTGCCGCGCGGGCAGGGCCAGGATCCGTCATGGGGAAACCTCCGTAACGTGGATTGGGGATCAGACACGGTCTCGGGGGACAGCGGCCCGGTGTGCACGTTGGTGGCAGGGCCGGCCGGAAGGTGGGATAGACAAGTGCATGGTCCTCCGGCATCGTGGGGTTGGTCACTGTCCCCTGTCGGAGGTCTGCCTGGCGTCTGTCCTGTGCCATGTTATCAAATGCAAACCGCGCTATGAAGCCGGGGTCCGTCACCGGATCCCCGCGTACCACGCGGTATTCCGAAACAAGACAACGGCATCCCGCGCCGCAGGTCCGGCACAAGACGGGACGCGGGGCACACGACTGCCGGTCGGACAGTCAGTCCCTGCGGATTGCTGTCTGTTGTGCCGCCGGCTGCCGGGCCGGACAGCGTCCCCAAATCTCTGCCGGGTCAGGCCGGTGTCGCCGGCATCAGCCACGGGGGCAACACCTGCTGCTCTTCGCTCAGATAGCAGGCATACAGGAAGCGATAGACATCGCTCACATAGTAGTGAGGGTATGGCTTGTCAGGCAGCGATTCCAGGAAGCGATCATGGATCAGCTCGGCTTCCGCTTCTCCCAGTCCCGTCTCGACTTCGTAGGGAAAATAGATGGCCAGATCCCGGTCCGGCGGAAAGAGGATCCGGGACACCCCGAACGACTGCGGGTACCGGTAGGCCGGTGACAGGCGTTCCATCAGGAAGGTACCCATGGCCGCGGAGTGGATGTACTGCTGGTGGCCGTACAGGAAATTGACCGTTTCCTGGGCATCCGCCAGGGTCTCGCCCGGGAAGCCGAAGAAGAAGAAGGTGTGATTCCAGATGCCGGCCCGGGCACTCTCTTTGAGGATGCGGCTCATGTGCTCCAGCTGGGTGCCCTTGATCATGTGATCGATGATAGCCTGCGACGCGCTTTCCAGGCCGAACATGACCATGCGGCACCCGCCGGCCCGCATGGCTTCCAGCAAGGGTTGATCGATGACTTTTTCAAAACGGACGCACCCGCCCCAATGCAGGTCCGGATCTTCCGTGGCCAAAATGGCAGAGAGCCCCCGCAAATTGCGCGGCGTAATCGCTTCGTCGGCGAAAAAGATGCGCCGGGCACCGTAACGGCGCTTGACTTCCCGCATCTGGTCTGCCAGGGCGCGGGCACGCAGCTGGCTGAACGTCTCCGCCTCTCCATATCCCACGTTGCAGAAGGCACATTGCCCGAAGTAGCAGCCCCGTGCCGTCATCAGGGGCAGAGTCAGCTCCGGGGCCAGGTACCGGTCCAAAGGAAAGCCGTCGAAATCCGGCAGCGGCAAATTCTGAATCTTGGCCGGTTCCTGCCGCGGCGTGACCCGAATTTCCGCGCCGGCCCGGTACACCAGATTGGGGACGGTCCCGAGATCCGTGCCGGCCACCTGCGCACAGGCCAGTTGCAGGAGCGGCCCTTCGCCATCATACAGCACCGCGCTGTCAATGAGGGCAAAGAGCGCGCGCACTTGCGGCAGCACGTCGTGGAGCATGCTGATGTGCGGGCCGCCAATGGTGATGTGACAGTCCAGATCCGTCTCTTGGCGCACCAGATGGGCCAGCGTCAGACCGGGCAGCACCTGGGCCATGGTCGGGATGGAAATGCCCACCACATCCGGCGCAAACTCCACGATGTCCGGCAACAGGATCTTGCGATAGATGCCCAGGAACATGTTGTGGCGCGGATCCCCGACCCCTTGCAACAGAAACGCGCTGCTGTCTACCGGGCCGGCGGCCTCGTAACCCTGCAGATGCAATGCCGCCGGATAAAAGGGCAGCGAGGCCAGATCCAGGCATTGGGTCATGATCTGAAAATTGGCAAAGCCGATCGGGCCATCGTAGAAAGCGGGACTGCGGATGACGCTCTTGGCCTGCTCCACCTGACGGGCCAGATGCGGCCCCTCGTCGAGCGCCCAAGCCACCGTCTGGGGCGGGGGCGACGGCCCCCGGGGGCCGGCGTCCGCCCCGAACCGGTGCCGGATCAGATCGATGCATTCGGCGAGATGCTCTGCGGTCAGGATCTCATCAAAGACTTCAATGTTCAGGTCCCGCTGCATGACCTGCACCCCTTCCTGTCGCAGAAACGCGGTCAGGGAGGGCACGGCCAGATGGGGCATGGTCGGTGTCCAGTTGGGCGGAAACAGCAGACACACGCGCGGCGGGCGCGTCAGTTGTGACACCCGCGGCAAGGGGGAGCTGCCGGGTTCCAGCCCAAGGGCAATCCGAGGCCGCTGCATGCTCACGGGGCGGTCTTAGGCCTCCACGCCGCGCAGGGTCAATTCCGCCGCGTAATGGCAGCGGGCGAAATGGCCCGGAGACACCTGTTCCAGCGCCGGCGTCTCTTTCGTGCAGCGATCGCCATCGCTGTAGAGACAGCGGGGGTGGAAATAGCAGCCGGACGGAGGGTTGGCCGGATCGGCCACGTCGCCTTCCAGGATGACCGGTTCGGCCCGGTCGCGCGGGTCCGGCTTGGGCACAGCCCCCAGCAATGCCTCGGTATAGGGATGTTTGGGTTGCGTAAAAAGTTCCGCGGTGTCCGCGTGTTCCACCAGCATGCCTACATACATGACCGCCACGCGGTCGCTGATGTGCTCCACCACACTCAGGTCGTGGGCCACGAAGAGGTAGGTCAGGCCGAATTCTTCTTGCAGGTCCTGCAGCAAATTCAGGATCTGGGCCTGCACGGACACATCCAGCGCGGAAACCGGTTCGTCCAGCACGATCAGCTGCGGATTCAGCGCCAGGGCCCGGGCGATGCCGATGCGCTGCCGCTGGCCTCCGCTGAAAGCATGAGGATAGCGGTTCAGGTATTCGGATCGCAGCCCCACCACACTCAGCAGTTCCGAGACCCGGTCTTCCAGTTCCTGGCCTTGGGCCACGTTGTTGACCAGCAGCGGTTCGCCCACATTCTGCAGGAGATTCATGCGGGGATTCAGGGAGGAGTACGGATCCTGAAACACCATCTGCATGTGACGGCGCAGGGACTTCACTTCGGACACGGACAGCGCGGCCACATCCATGCGCGCGCCGCCTGTCGTCTGGAACCAGATTTGGCCTGCCGTGGTGTCATAGGCCCGCATGATGACGCGGCCGGTGGTGGTCTTGCCACAGCCGCTTTCCCCGACCAGACCCAGCGTTTCCCCCGGATTGATGTAGAAACTGACCCCGTCCACGGCCCGCACGTGTCCCACCGTCTTGGAGAAGATGCCTTTTTTGATGGGAAAGTGCTTTTTGAGCTCTACCACTTCCAACAGCGGGGCGGCAGAGGCTGCCACAGAACCGTGCTCGTTCAAAACCAGGTCTCCAGAAATCGGGTTGGGGGCCGACCGGACTTCACGCGGCCAGCCGCACTCCCCATGATAACGCAATCAACAGCAGCAACGGGATTCCTACGTTTCGGAAGCGGCGGCCCCATCCCCCTTTTTCAATGCCCCGGCGCAGGTAACCTTCGCAGAGGAAGACACAGAAGATCCAGACGGCTCCGAGCAGAAAAATGGACCACTGACGCACAAAACGCAGCTGCCAGGGATTGACCTCCAGGAAGAAGATGTCATGGACCAGATTCTGCTGCAGCAAAAAGACCAGCCACAGGCTCAAGAGCGAGAACGCGATCCAGCCACCATAGGCAAGGATGACGTTGCGGATTTTGGGGTTCATTTCATCCCGATCCAGTCGACAGATAGCAAACCGGCTGTGTCGGCAGCCCCGTCACGGAACTTCCACCGCTCCGGGCACAGACGTGGCAGGCCGCACACCCGAAACCGCCAGTATAATCGCCCGTTTCCCCATGGACGGTAACTCGTTGTCCCGAACCTGGCTTGCGCATTGTACCCGTTCGATATGGGGGGCACTCGTCGGCCTCCCGTCCCATCTGGCTATGCCGGTGGGGCCCCTCAACCTGTCTTCTGCATACGTACCTGGTTCTGCACTTTCGTTCTCACTGCCTGGAAAGCCAACTCTGCGGGTCGTAGGGATGTCGGCTCGCCCCGAAACCGGGTCTGCCGGACGAATTCCCTATGCGCGTCTGCCCGGCGATCGTACTGCAACTCAGATCAGGCATCGCTGGCCGGGACGATCCCGGGCGCGGCCGGCGACATCGGGACCGCCCCGTCAGGTTGTGGTTCGTACCCCAATGGATGACAATATCTGTCATGGTCCCATACCCAGGGTCACATCCGGCCTGGACCCAGACGGTTTGTCTTGCAGTACCGCCTTTGCGACTGGGGAAATCCAGTCTACAAACATGATGTCCACATCTGATACCCACCCCAATCCGCCCTCCACCCGAGGTGACGTTCTGATCATCGGAGCCGGTGTCATTGGCATCTGCACCGCCCACTATCTGCTGACCGCGGGCTACCGGCCACGGGTAGTGGACAAGGGTGACATAGCCGCGGGGGCCTCCTATGCCAATGCCGGGCTGATTGTGCCCAGCTCGTGGCAGCCTGTGGCCCGGCCCGGCGTAGAGGAATCCTTGCCTGCGTGGATTACGCAGTCCCGCAGCCCGATCTACACGCCGGTGCTGGCCATGCTGCAGCATGGCAGCTGGTGGCGCTCCTTTCTGCAGGCAACCGATCCGGCCCGTTATGCACAGTCCGTGCGGACGCTGCAGCAGTTGGTGGGTACCAGCGTGGATCTGTATCAAGAGCTCAACGACGCATTGCACCTGGACTGTCAATTCCGGGCGCAGGGGTCCCTCAGTCTGTTTCTGTCGCCGGAAGCCCTGCGCCAAGGTGCAGAGCAGGCCTTGCAGCATCGCGCCAGGGGCGGGGCCGCGGCAGTGCTGGACAGAAACGCCGTCAGGCACTGGGTGCCGCAGGTCACTGAAAGAGTGGCGGGTGGCGTGCTGTATCCGGAAGACGGTCAGGTGTCTCCTGGCGACTTTGTCAAGGGTCTGGCCCAGTCTGTCGCCTGCCGGGGCGCGGAGTTCCGGCTGCAGACGGAAGTCCTGAGCTTCGAGACCACAGGGGATCGCATTACAGGAGCCTGCACCACCCGGGGCCTGATCGCCTGTGATCAGGTGGTGCTGGCGGCCGGGGTATGGTCGGGCCGCCTGGGCCAGGCCTTGGGATTGCAGATCCCGGTGGAGCCTGCCAAAGGCTACAGTTACACGTTTCCCCGCCCACCCGGGTTTCCCGACTTGGGCCTCAGTCTGGGGGAGCGGCAGGTCGCCCTGAATCCTCTGGCCCGGCATGTGCGGGTGGCAGGTACCTTGGAATTCTCCGGATTTGACGATCGGCTGTACTTGCAGCGGGCGCAGTTGCTGCATGCTGCCACTCAGGAATACCTGGGATTGGAATGCGGTCCCGCGGCGGTGGAGATCTGGCGCGGATGGCGGCCCATGACCCCGGACGGAGTCCCCATCGTTCAACAGAGTTCCCGCTATGCCAATCTGTTGCTGGCGACCGGTCACAACAAGGTTGGCATGACTCTCGGTCCGGTGACCGGGCAGATGGTGGCCCGGATCTTGCAGGGGGAAGCCACCGGTTTCGAAAAGCTGGAATTGGGCCTGGATCGGTTTCAGGCCGTGTCTCCCGCATCGCGGGGCGCCGCTCGGTGGCCGTCCACAGCCAAAGCCGCCTTGAACCTGGTTGCTCCTGATACGTTCCGGTGATGCCAGCCTGAATGTGCCCTTGTACCGTCCACGCAGTTCCCGATGCCGTGGGGCGGACGGGCCCCGGCGCCAAGATCCCGGTGCGGCCGGACTGTCTTGGACATCTTGACATCAGCGCGCACACTATGATGTCGAGCATGTGAACCACACTTACACTGGCCGCCGACATAGCGGATACTCTGCGAGAGCGGGCATGGCTTCTCGACATGTCGTTCAAACAGGTGGTGAACGGCACCTTGCGCCGTGGGTTGTCGCCTGCATACCGGGTAGTGCCCAATAACAGCATATTTGTTCCCTATATCAGCCTGCTGCAGCTGAGACAGATCAACGACCTGCTTGCGATCGGGGCCTTCGGTTTGCCGCGCGCCGTGATAGTGCCCGACATCAATCTGCCGGTTTAAGCCTACAATTTGATGACTTGATGACACACTCCAAGGTGCTCGTTTGTCCGGCAACCCCGGCGGTAGTGGTTGACTGTGTGCCTACATGGTTCCGGTTTCCGTACGTTGTGCCGGTCCATCCCGGTTCCGACCATTTGATTTGATCACTGCCGGCGGAATCTCGTCGCGGCGGGCGTGGGCGCGAATCCGGTGACCAATGCGCATATCGCCGCCGTGGCCATGGAATATCAGGCAGCAGTCCACTCCAACGACCGATACTGGCTTCAGCCGCTTTCCCGGCCTCCGCTGGCGCAATTCTCTCTGAACGGGAGAGGTTCGCACTTCCTCTCTTCTGCACGGATCCGGTTCATCCGGCAACCGCAACGGCGGATCGCCAGAATGGAGACATCTCTGTGCCCCGATGGCTGCGAGTGCCGGGAAACTGCGCCAAAGCCGTCCTGGATCTGATTTCGGGTAATATGGGCAGGTGACTTGCGCGGGACTTTGCAGATCTGACTTGTCTGCACTGCCGTTGCGCCCGTCCAGTGGACCGCTTTCATGGCCAGAAAAAACCCTCTCCCGAATCTGACTGATGTGGGTCTGGATGTGCTTCTCGCCGGTCTGCGCACCCATTTCCTGCCGGACAGACAGCGGGAACAGTACCGGCACGATCGGGTCCTCGATCTGCAGGCCGCTGAGAAGCAGATCGAGGCGCGTTACGGCACGCAGTCCCCCGCCTACAAACTGGCCCAATGGTGTCTGCAGGTGCATTATCTGCTGCAAACCCGCGCCGGGCAGAATGACATCACCGAGGAAATGGCGATCTGCGATCTGGAACGGATGCAGGCTCTGGCGGAATCCCTGGGTGTCCTGGATACCAGCAGCGACATTCGGACGCTGCGCGATCAGATTTCCTCGCAAAAGTCCGAATCTACCCTGCTGCAGTCGGCCAGCGGTGGATTTGCGCAGTTGTCGGACCTGTTGCAGGCTGCCGCCCCGGCGTTTCAGGACCGCCTTGGCCGTTGGGTCGGCGCGGAGTTCGGTCCTGTGCCCGACAGTCTGCACGGACAGATGCAGCTGCTGGCCGACCGGAACTTTCTGGCCGCGCATCTCATAGACGGCAGCCAGGACCATCTGGAGCAGTGTCTGATTCTGGCCCGTATGGTCGGGATCCTGGACACCCTGCACCAGACAGGGATCCCATCGTCGGTGCAGGCCCTGAGCGCGGACGCCCAGCGGATCCAGCAACTGGCGATGGCCGTGGGCATTTCCGATCTGCGTTCGCAGACCGGAAATTTCGTGCCCTCCTTGCATCCCGGCCCGGCCGCCGCGGAGAGTGCAGCAGAGACTCCGCCCGCCCGCGCGGCGGCCCAAACGGCGGAATCTGATGACTCCCGCAACCTGGTCTTGAGCATTGAAGTGCCGGATCGGGAGCCCCCGGCTCCGCCCGCCGCACCGAGCGGTCCGGGGGCAAACCCGCCCTCAGAACCTCCTCCGGGAATCCCGGCTGGCATGTCCGAGAATGCCCCGGCAGAGGGGCCGTCTCAGGATTCAGGTGTGGCCCGGTTGCTGACCGGGCTCGGCGCCGTGATTCTGGTCGTGGCTTTGCTGGTGCTGTTCACGGGAGGCAATCCCGCTCCGAACGATGATCTCAACTTCATCGAGGCGCTGCAGAGCCGGCTGGTGGGGGTCGATCCGCCCGCGGGAGACATTGCGACCGAGTCTGCACCGACCGCGGAACCGACTCCGACTCCGATCCCCACTCCCACTCCGGTCCCTACTCCGACCCCGACCCCGATCCCAACCCCCACTCCGACTCCGATCCCCACTCCCACGCCGACCCCCACTCCCACTCCGACTCCGACCCTGCCCATTCCGGATGATGTCGCCTATACTACCGAGGCTATCCGCGCGTTCGAGTGGCCGCATCGGGCGGCCCGTGTGGTCGGCGAGGAACTGGCCGCCGGGACTGCGGTCACGCTGGTCCAGCGGGTGGAAGTGGTCCCCGATTCCGGAGATGTCTGGTTGCAGCTGCTGGACAGCACCTTTGTGGAAAGCCGCTACATTGAAAATATTCCGGACAGTCTGCCCTGGATGGACGTTGACACCATGGACATGCCCGACTTTGAGCCGGATGAGATACCATCCGAGGCAGAGCCGGTATCGCCGGATCCCGTCCCGGAAATCGTGCTGCGGGCTGGTCCGGGCCTTCAATACGAGGAGAAGGGGCAGCTACCCGCGGACGCGCCGCTGGAGCCTATCGGCACCAACGCCCAAGGGGACTGGGTTGTGCTGGCCTCGCGCTATTGGGTCTCCGTCTCCCGGATTCCCAATCTGCCGGACGGCCTGCCGGTCACGACTGCGCCCTACGTGATTGTCACGGCCAATCTGCGGCAGGGTCCTTCCGCCTCCACCGAGTTGGTGGGTACCGTGCCCGAGGGTCAGACCCTTGTGCTGGTAGCGCGCCGGGAAGGCACCAATCCGGCTGGAACCTGGTATCGGCTGGATCAGGGGGCCTGGATTTTCGGTGGACTGGTGGCGGACGTGCCGGCGGATCTGCCGCAGGAATAGGCTGCAGAGGCGCGACCGCAGCCCCACCGGGCGATGCCGCAACAGCCAACGAGGGATGCTCATGACGACGTACAACGGCCAAGTCCCCTTTCCCAAAGTAGTGGTGGTCGGGGCTGGCAGCCTCTTCTTTGGGCGGCAAGCCATCTGGCAGATGGTGCATTCTCCCCATCTGCAGAACGGTACCCTGGCGCTGGTGGACACGGATCACGAACGGCTGGAACAGCTTGCCACGCTGGCGCAGATGGTCAAAACGGCCCAGGGCGTGAATCTGACCATCGAAGCGGTGACCGACTGGCGGGAAGCCCTGCCAGGCGCGGATTTTGTCGTGCTCAGCTTCGCCCGCGCGACGGTGCGGTACCGCGGCATCGACTGCGCGCTGTCCGCCAAATATGGTGTGCGCATGTGTTCCGGGGACACCATTGGGCCAGGCGGCATTTTCCGGGCCATGCGCGAGTTTCCGCGCATCCTGGAATGCGCGGCCGATGTGGAGCGTCTCTGCCCTCATGCCTGGGTCATCAACTACATCAACCCTTCGGCCGTGCACGGGATCGGTCTCATGCGTTTCGCGTCCGGCGTGAAGAGCTTCGCTCTCTGTGACAGCCTGCACATGCCTCATATCAAGGGCCACATTGCGCACAGGGCCGGACTGGGGGTAGCGGACAAAGCCACCCTGAGTCCGGCAATGGACGCGGAGTTTGATGTCCGTATTGCGGGCGTGAATCACTTCACGTGGCTGCTCCAGGCAGAGTACCGGGGCGAGGACAAGACCGCGGACGTGGCAGCGTACCTGCGGGCCCAGGCCGCCACGGAAAATCCTCAGGTCGCGGAAGCCGGACACTCCAAAGGCTGGCTCAACTCCACCATTGCCCATGAACTGTACGAGATATTCGGCTACGTGCCGGTCTGCGTGTCCCACACCAAGGAATATGTGCCCTACTACCAGGGCACCGGGGTGATCCGGGGCGGCACTCCGCCCCTGGACATCTTTGAGACCGAAAGCCGCTACGACCGGCATGAAAAGATGTGGGAGCAGATTGCAGGCTACCTGTCGGGCGCCACACCGATCGCGCAGTACACCCGGGAGATCGGCCCGGACCATGCGACCGATATCATCGAAAGCATGGTAGGCAATCTGCACAAGCCCTTCTACGTGAACACGGCCAATCAGGGAGCCGTGCCCAACATGGGGGACGATGCCTTTCTGGAACTGCTCTGCGATATTGACATGGCCGGGCCGGTGCCGCGCCCGGTATGCGACATGCCGCGCGGGTTGCTGGGCCAGCAGCAGCTCATTCTGGATACCCATGAATTGACGGCCGAGGCGGTAGCCCGGGGCGATTACAATCTGTTGCGGCGGGCCATGTTGACGGATCCCATCGTGAATTCCATTGCGGACGCGGACGCTATCCTGACCGAATTGCTGGAGCAGGAACGGGACGCATTGCCCGACTGCTGGTACACGTAATCCGACTTCGGATCCGGAGTGTTCTCATCGAGTGCGGGAGACTGTGCATGTCCGATTTTCACCTGACCACAGAGCAACGCGAGCAGCTGTCGCAGATATCCACGGCCACGCTGACTTCCGTTCTGATCCAGCGGGGCATCCGGCGCAGCTTCATGCTGGACGTGTTTCCGCTGGTCCCTCATCTGCGGCTGGCCGGGACCGCCTTCACCCTGCGCTACATCCCCAGCCGTCAGGATCTGACAGACCGCCGCTACGACAACGAGACCAATGTGCAGCGCATCGCCATGGAAAGCATCGGTGCCGACCAGGTCCTGGTCATTGACGCCCGGGGCATCACGGATGTGGGCACCATGGGCGACATTCTGGCCACGCGCATTCAACAGCGCGGGGCGGCCGGCATAGTGACGGACGGGGGCCTCAGAGACACGCCGGATCTGTCGGAAATGGGTTTTCCCGTCTTTTTGGGAGGTGCCGCGGCGCCCCCTTCGCATCTGATGCATCATCCTGTCGACATCAACCGGCCGATCGGCTGCGGCGGCGTCGCCGTGATGCCCGGCGATCTGGTGGTAGGCGATGGCGAGGGCGTGGTAGTGGTACCGCAGCAGATGGCCGCGGCCGTAATCGCAGAAGCCTGGGAACAGGAGGCGTTGGAAGCCTGGGTGGTGACCCAGATCCAGGCGGGCCAATCGATCAAGGGCCTGTATCCGCCGGATGACACGGCGATGGCGCGCTTCAAGGCGCGCACCGGCCGGTCTTGAGTGCGTTGCAATCCAGGGCAGGTCCACAGACAGGAACAGAGGTGCTCTCATGCTAAGTGAACGGTTGGGCATTCACAAGTTGCAACAACTGCTAGTGCCGCACGGGGCTTGGCATCCGTTCCCCCGGCGGGAGGACCGCGCCGGCTGGGCCACCGTACCGCAGTCCCTGCAGGAGATCCTGCTGCAGGCCGGACAGGAAAGGCTGGGCTACGCGTATCCGGCCTTGCCGGCCACCCTGTTTCTGGACTATATGCGGACCGGCCGCCGCACCCCGTTTCAGGACGCGAGCTACGCGCGCCGTTATGCCCTGGTGGATCTGGTTCTGGCCGAGTGCGTGGAAGGAGCGGGCCGTTTCCTGGACGACATCGTCAATGGCATCTGGACGATTTGCGAAGAAACCTATTGGGGGTCCCGGCCCATATTCGGGTGCAACAGGCCGGCAATACCTTGCCGGACAAGTACGAGCCGACCGTGGATCTCTTCGCGGCCGAGACCGGCGCCATGCTGGCCTGGACCTATTATCTGTTGGGCGCGGCGCTGGATACTGTGTCACCGGTCGTGCGTCCCCGCATGGCCCGGGAGATTGCCGAACGCATTCTGGACGTGAACCGGCACCGCAGTGACTTTCCTTGGCAGGGCAATCTGGGCGGCCACAGAGTCAACAACTGGAATCCCTGGATCTGCTCCAACTGGCTGACTTGTCTGCTGGCGATAGAGGAAGATCCCCGGCGGCGGGCCGCGGATGTCCATCGCCTGCTGCAAACCCTGGACCGGTTTGTCGTGCCGTATCCGCGCGATGGGGGCTGTGACGAGGGTCCCAACTACTGGGGCCGGGCCGGGCTGTCGCTCTATGACAATCTGGAACTGCTGTATGGTGCAACCCAGGGTCAGGTGGATTTCTTTGCGGAGGAGCGGGTACGGGAGATTGGCCGCTTTATATACCGGGCGCACATCAGCGAGGACTATTACCTGAACTTCGCGGATGCCTCCGCCCTGGTCGTGCCCGAGGCGGCCCTGACACTCAACTATGGCGTGCGCATTGCCGACCCCGAGATGATCGAGTTCGGGAAATGGCTGCTGTCCTGCCAGGACTTTCTGCACATGGGCTTTGAGGACGGCACGGGGGTGAAAAAGCCCTCCAGCCTGGGGCGTGCCCTGGCATCCCTGTTTCCGCTGCAGGATTTGGAGGAGGTGGCGGGGACGCCGCCGTTGTGCCGGGATGTATGGCTGCCAGATACGCAAGTCATGTGTGCCCGGGACCAGGACGGTGCGGCACAAGGCTTTTATGTGGCCCTCAAGGGCGGTCACAACGAAGAGAGTCACAACCACAATGACATTGGTGCTTTTGTCGTCTATGCCGACGGCAAGCCTCTGCTGGTGGACATTGGGGTGGAGGAGTACACGGCCAAAACCTTTGGGCCGCACCGGTATGACATTTGGACCATGCAGTCTGCGTTCCACAACCTGTTGCCTACCGTCAATGACGCGCAACAGCAACCGGGGGCGCAGTACAGGGCGGAAGACATGCGCTATCGGGTCGATGACGGCAAGGCAGAGGCCGCTTTGGATATAGCCGCGGCCTATGGTCCGAAAGCCGGCATCGCAAAATGGGAGCGTAACCTCGTCCTGGTCCGCGGCGAAGCAGTGCGCATTACAGACACCTACAGGCTCCATCAGGCACCCCGGAGTCTGACCCTGAGCGTCATTACGCCTTGCCAGGTGTCCTGGGAGCCGGGAGCCGGCACCATCCGGCTGGACGAGAGGGAGTTTGTACAGGGCCGGACTTCAGGCTCCGGGCGGCTGTGCTTTGATCCGGACCGCTTTGAACCCAGCCTGGAAAGTCTGCCCATTACCGATGGGCGCATGGGACCGGTGTGGGGCACCCAGCTGTTTCGGATCATCTTCCATGACACGCAGCTGGAAGCTGAAGGCGTCTGCGAGTTTGCCGTGCGGATCTAGGTTCCAGGTTCCGGGCGCCCGGGGCGGAACGTGTGACCGTGTGCCTGCCATTCCCGTATAGGTGGCCAACATACATCTATGGCCCCGGTCCAGCTGCAAAGGCAATTTTGCCTGGTCGGGGTTGATGGGAACGCGACAACGCGCCCCTGGCGCACAGGGCCTGGACAGGTACAAAAAAGCCGGGGACGCTCAACGTCCCCGGCTCTGCCTTGCTGATTGAAGGGGAGATCTACAAAGTCCGGGATTGGGTATCTGCGCCTAGCGGGGACTCACGGGTGCGACTTCCGCTCTCTCCCGCCGGGACAACGGCTCTGCCTATTCGGCGGAGGCCCGGGATTTCAGAAATTTCGGCAATACGACCCATAGGGTAAACAGGGTGGTGAAGCCAACGAGTGCGAGTGCCATTTCCATGATGATATTGTCTCCCAAATCCTGATACCCAGAATTCTAGAAGAGGCACCGGCAGCAGGAAACGGCAATCCCGACGAAAGTGGCACCAATAGTTTGTGCGAATTGCACAAGCAGCAGCAATTCCTTGGCGAAAGTGTATCCATCAGGGGATTCCGGACCGTCAAACGCGCCCTGCATCTAGGACGCGGGGGTTTTGTAGTGTTCGGCTGCACAAATGGGAAAGCCACGGCCCACCAGGGGTTCGCCGTGTCCCACTTCAAAACCGGGTATCAGCGGATGCCGCTCGGCGCGGTGGAGATTCACCCGCACCCCGTCGGCCATGAAGATCAGGATATGGGCCCGGCGCTGCCGGTCCGTGACATTGGGGGGCGTGGCATGGAAATTCTGGCAGTGGTGGAACATGCATTCACCAGCGGCCAGATCCACGGACGTGCCGATTTCGGCGGGTTCCTGTTGCATCCGCTGGCGCGGAGATTCCGGGGGCGGCTCTTCCCCCTTTGCGGCGGCGGCCCTGATCGCGGCCTGCTCCGCCTCGTAGGCCTCCAGGCCAAACCGCGGATCCTTGTGGCTGCCCGGTATCACGTGCATGCTGCCGTTGGCCGGTTCCACATCGTCCAGCGCCAGCCAGCAGGTGAGCATGGCGGGATCCATCAGAGGCCACAGATAGAAATCCTGGTGAAAATGGAACAGGCCGTTGTCGCGGGGCGGTTTGGAAATGATCTGGTCATGCCACAGCCGCACCCGGTCGGTTTTCAGCAACGCCTGGGCGACCCCCGTAATGACAGGGTGGTGGAGCAGATTTTGGTAGTCTGCATCCCGCTTCCACATGTTGACGTACTGGGTGATGGCCCGTCGTTCCTGCAACTCGGCCATGGCCCCAGCGCGGCGATGTCCGAATTTGAACTCCGGTTCGTCGTCCCTGCCGCCTCGATTCTCTTCTGCGATGACCCGGTCCAGCTTGTCGCGGTAGAGCCGGACCTCCGGTGCGTTCAGGACCCGTCCATAGCGGAGGTATCCGTGCTCTTGAAAGAAATCGATCTGGGACTGGTCAATCATGGCGGTGCTCTCCCGTTCCGGTCGCTGCGGTGCAAGGGGTGTTCGTGTGCGCCTGGGGTTGGGCCAAGGTTTTCTGTTGGACGTAGGTTTCTTTCAGAATCCGGGTCACTGTGTCGAAAGGCAACTTCTCGATCCGGGTGAAGCGAATGCAGCTCTTGCCACAGTTCAGGGCACCGAATTCCGCACGGTACGTCTCTACCAGCTGCATGTCCAGATAGAGGCTCATATAGTTTTTCTGGGAAGCATAGGCACAGAGCAGGTGTGGTCCCACCCGGTATGTAGGCATTCCATATTCCATATTGACGGTCAAATCGTCGGCGATGGCTTCAACCAGTAACCGTAGCCGCTGCAAGGCTTCCCGCCGTTTGGCCGGAACCTTCGCCAGGTATTCGTCTACGTCCGCCGCTTCAATTCGCATGGGCTGATCTGGTGTAGAGGCAAGAAAGATACCGCAGACCATTCTACCTTGTGCTGCTGAAGGGCGCTAGGCATGGTGCTGCCGAAGCCGATACAAGCCGCCTGGCGACAGACACAGGCCGGTCCACCCCGGAGCTGTCGCCGCCGAGACCGTGATCGGTGTCCTGCCCCATGACACTGCTGCAGTTCAAGCCGTGATGGTCCCGACAGGCGGTTGCCACCGATTTTCGCTTCGCCCCCGGATTGGCCGTTTGGGACGAGGTTGGGACAGTCGCGGACCCTGGCCGGTGCGAGCCGCGGTGGCGTCGCCGGCGACCGTGTCCCTGCACCTCCCAAAGTATGTCAGGAATCTATCCCATGGCGCAGATGGCATCCGTTATCCGCAAGGCGCTGACAGTCGCGCCTACATCATGCACCCGCACCATATGCGCCCTTTGACCGGCAATCACAGCAGCGGCGAGAGAACCGGCCTGCAAGGAGCTGGGGTCTGGGGAAGCCACCCACTGCCGGATGAACCCTTTGCGGGAAGGGCCCGCCAAAACCGGGTACTTCCATGCCGGTCTGGCCCCAAAGCCTCCCAACAAGGCTGCATTCTGATCCGGATTCTTGCCAAAGCCCAAGCCCGGATCTGTCACTTGGAGCCAGCGACACTGTCCTCTGCCGCGGGCAGTAGCCAGCGCGTCGTCCAGATGCTTGCGGACTGCAGCTACAGTGTCACCTTGTGGCGCAAAAGAACGCGGGTTGCGCAAGGACGCCGGATATGCCGGATCCTGTATGCGCAGGGTGTTGTGCACAAAAACATGCGGGATCCCGGCTTGGGCCGACAGGTCCAGCAGTGCGGGATCGAACCGTCCGGCCCAGACATCGTTGATCATGTCCGCTCCGCATGCCAGGGCGGCCTGGGCGGCAGCCGCGCGAAACGTGTCGGCTGACAGCGGGAGTGCGGTCGTTGCCCGGGCCAGGGTCACCGCCAAGGTCAGCCGGCGGACTTCCTCGGCGACCGGAATCAAGGTATGCTGTGGCCGCGAGGTCTGTGCGCCAATGTCTATGAGATCGGCTTCGTCCGCTTCCATCTGCGCGATGTGCTGCTGGAAGGCCGCCCTGGCGGATGCGTCGTCCGGGATGCGGCCCGGTGCCAGCTGTGATTCGGGCGAAACGTTGAGAATGCCCGCCACCCGTGTTTTCTCTTGCAGCCGCCAGATCCGGTCCCCGACCGGCAGTACTTGCGGCAAACGGGGGCGGCCCAGCCGGTCCCATTCCGCCTGGAGTGTCCGACCGGTCTGGGGATTGACAAAATCCGGAACCATGTCGCACAGGGGTTCCAGCACAAAGTCCCGCTGTGCGGCCTGATAATGCGGCAGCCGAATGAACGGCAGGGCGTCAAGCACGCAGTTCCCAAAGAAGGCCAGATCCAGATCGATGTTGCGCGGGCCATAGCGCACTTCCTTGACCCGGCCCATGTCCAGCTCGATCCGTTGCATGGCGCGCAACAGTTCGTGGGGCTGCAGCGGAGTCAGCAGCCGACACGCCGCGTTCAGAAACCGTGGCTGGTCCTCCCGCAGGATCGGTTCTGTTTCATAGAGAAAGGAAGTATCCACCACCTTCCCGAGGGTACCCAAAGCCTGCACCGCCCGATGCAGATGGGCCGCTCGATTGCCCAGGTTGCTGCCCAGGGCAATCAGGGCTTCCGAGTCCTGTGCCACGGCAGGAGAAGGGCAAAGCCACCAACACTGTTGTCCAGGGCGGTCAGCCGGATGGGCGCTCCGGAATTTCGTCCGACTCCGGCCGGGGCAAGGCAGGCCAGTGCCCGTAGGTGTCTTGGCCGCGGCAGTGGATCCCGTGCCGGTTCCAGTGTTTGAGGGCTTTCACGTCTGGAGATACAAACCGCATGGTGAGTCCGCACCGCCGCCGATCCGATGTGTTGGGCTGAGAACCATGCAGCACCCAGTCGGTATGCACGGAAATCTGACCTGCCTGCATCTCCATGAAGACCGGCTCCACGCCAAAGCGTTCCACGTGGCGCACGGTCTGGTTGAGCACGTTGTTTTCGGCCCGCTCGCTGCGACTGAAGGCGATCTGGCCTTGCCGATGTGTGCCGGGGAGAATTTGCATGGCCCCGTTTTCCCTGTCCGCGTCGTCTATGGCCAGCCACACCGTGACAGTCTTGCTGGGAGAGAGCGGCCAGTAGGAAGCGTCCTGATGCCAGGCTACCGTCTTGCCGTCATGGGGCAGTTTGCAGAAGTAATGGGTGGCCCAACAGATCAGGTCCGCGCCCAGCAGGTCCTGGACATAATCCAGGATGCGATCTTCGTGGCAGAGGTCCCAGAGGGAACGCAAGCGGCCCTGCCAACCGTTGATGGCGTAGCTGTTCCAGCCTTTGGCCGCGGCTTCGTGCAGGATGCGATCGAAGTAGGTCCGGTGAACCTGGATCTCTTCGGCATCGAAGACATCCAGGGGACAGAGGTAGCCGTGCTCGTTGAAGTACTGCACCTGCGCCGGCGTCAAGGTTTGCGGTTCTGCCACGCCCAGCGGGAAGAATTCCTTGACCCGTTCCAGTTCGGGAAACGCCTCGGTCCGCTGATCGGCAGGTACGGCCATGTCCGGTTTTCCTTTTGGACTGTGTGCAATTTCCGCTTTGCACAACGACAGCGGAGACGCCCTCCGTCCTTGACGATCCGGTTGTCCCGCCCCCGTTCCCGTCAAGGACCGGCCGCGGATCTGCATGGACGTGTTCGCCTCACCTCTCGCATTGTATACAATGCCTCCAAAGCCTGCACATTTCGATTCAGAGATCGGAAAAGGGTCTGCAGGCTACCCTCAGCCCTGCATCCCAGGAGTCAATTCCCTATTCCATGAAGATCCAATGGTATGCCCACGCCTGTTTCCGGATTACCGCCGGGGATTTCAGCATCGTCACGGACCCCTATACCCCGCACAAGGCGGGGTTTCGGGACATCACCGATGGCGCGGACATTGTAGTGCGCAGTTCCGACGACGATTCGGCGCACTGCAACGCAGCCATGTTCCCGGGGTCGGATGTCTTGACCATGACCTATGCCCCGGCGGAAGGCACGGTGTGGCGCGGCGTGCACTTTGTGCCTATCCCGGCGCAGGAGAGCCTGATCCACAAGGTGGAGCCGGGAGACAACGCCCTGTACCGCTTTGTCCTGGACGGTGTGGATGTGACCCACTTCGGGGATGTAGGCAATCCCTTGGAAGACTGGCAGCTGGAGAAGATCAGGGGCACCGATGTGGTGCTGGTGCCTACCGGCGGTCCCCCGACCATAGAGCTTGCCGATCTGCACCGGGCCCTGGATGTGATTCAACCCAGGATCACCATTCCCATGCATTACGCCTTGCCGAACTGCAAGTTCCCCGCCATGCAGGAAGTGTCCGCGTTCACCCGCGGATATGCCCCGGAGGCGGTGCGCACATGCAAGGCCCACCAGATTGAAATCGGCCCGGCGGATCTGCCTGCCGCGCCGGAAGTCTGGGTGCTTTCCGCGACCCATACGGTCCAACCGTGACCGGACGATTGCGGCTGGTGCAGGCCCTGCCGGCGATGCGTGATTCAAGGTCGATATCCGTATTGTTCTGTCTTGGCGGTGGTGGCACACCGCCGGCCCCAAGTCAATCTGGAGTGATGCGATGACCTCTTCCCCCGTTCGCTACGCCCTGGTCGGCACCGGTGGCCGTGGCCTCATGTATGTCAATGCCATATGCGAGACCTACGCGGCCCACGCCGCACTGGTGGGCCTGTGCGATCTGAGCGCGGCCCGTATGGGCTATTACAATGAGCTGATCGCGGAGCAATACGACAAGGCTCCCGTGGCCACCTACGCCGCCGCGGATTTCGACCGCATGGTGGCGGAGACCCGGCCGGATGTGGTGATCGTAACCAGCATGGACAGCACGCATCACCAGTACATCGTGCGGGCCATGGAACTGGGCTGCGATGCCATCACGGAAAAACCCATGACCATTGATGCGGCGAAAGCCCAGGCCATCGTGGATGCCATAGCCCGCACCGGGCAGCAGCTGCGTGTCGCTTTCAACTATCGGTATGCGCCCATGGCCACCAAAGTCCGGGCCCTGATCATGGAGGGGGCCATCGGCAAGCCGCTGCACGTGGACTTTTCCTGGGTGCTGGACACCAGTCACGGAGCAGATTACTTCCGTCGCTGGCACCGTGAAAAGGACAAGTCCGGTGGCCTGCTGGTCCACAAGTCCACGCATCACTTCGACCTGGTCAACTGGTGGATCGCCTCCTTCCCGGAGGAAGTGTTCGCCATGGGCAATCTGGGGTTCTACGGTCGGGACAATGCCCTGGCCCGGGGTGAGGTCTATGCGTACGATCGCTACACGGGCTCCGCGGCGGCGACCGGAGATCCCTTTGCCCTCGTCTTGGACGGGAACGAGCATCTGACCCGGCTGTACCTGGACGCGGAAGAGGATTCCGGATACATCCGGGACCGCAATGTCTTCGGTGACAACATTTCGGCAGAAGATATCATGTCGGTCACGGCCCGGTACCGCAGCGGCGCCCTGCTGACCTATTCCTTGATTGCCTTCTCCCCGTGGGAAGGGTACCGCGTGGCCATCACGGGCGACCGCGGTCGCGTGGAGATGGATATCAGCGAGACTATCGGGCGCACTTTCGTGCCCGGCGCGGAGGAAACTCCTGAGGACATGGCAGCCGCACAGCAAGCCATGGGCATGAAAGAGATCCGGCTGTATCCCATGCTGGGTGTGCCGCGCTACGTGGACTTTGCCGAAGGGGTGGGAGGCCATGGCGGCGGCGACACGGTCATGCTGGAGCAGATCTTCGCGCCGCATCCGCCGGCCGATCCCTATCAGCGGGCGGCCAGCCATGTAGACGGCGCGGCTTCCGTTCTGCTGGGCATCGCGGCCAACGAATCCATGGCGACCGGCCGTCTGATCCGGACTGCCGACCTTGTTACCCTCTGAGCCGCGCCAGCACCGGACGCGGCTCCGCCGATTTCCTGGTTCCCGGAGACCTCCTGTATCCCCATGACCCGCCAACACCTGCCAGAAGACCGGTACTTCGATCCGGCCCACCGCGATGTAGCCTTGCACCTGTATCGGCAAGTCAGGAATCTGCCTTTGGTCTGTCCGCACGGACATGTGGATCCGGCCCTGTTTGCCGACCCGCAGGCCCGCTTCGGCAATCCGGCGGAGCTGCTGATTATCCCGGATCACTATGTGTTTCGCATGCTCTATTCCCAAGGGGTCTCCATGGAAGCCCTGGGCATCCCCCGCACGGATGGCGGCGCGGTGGAGACGGATCCGCGTCGGATCTGGCAGGTCTTTGCAGACCACTACTACCTCTTTCGCGGCACGCCCACCGGCATGTGGCTGGACCAGGAACTGGCTCAGATCTTCGGCATTGAGGAGAAACTGACGGGGGCTTCTGCCGCCGCGATCTACGATCAGCTGGAAGCGGCGCTGGCCCGTCCGGAATTCTCGCCGCGGCTGCTCTTTGAACAGTTCAACATCGAGGTCCTGGCGACCACTGATCCGGCTACTTCCGATCTGGCGGCCCATCGGGCCATCCGGAATGCGGACTGGAACGGTCGCATCGTGCCCACGTTCCGGCCCGATCAGGTAGTGAATCTGGCGCTGCCTACCTGGCGTACCCATATCGATGCGCTGAGCGCGGTTTCCGGCATTGACATCACCGGCTACCACCGCTTTATCGAGGCCCTGGAGGTGCAGCGGGCCCGCTTCAAGGAGCTGGGCGCCACTGCCACGGATCACGCCGCCTTGACGCCGCGCACCGGCTCCCTGTCCGATGCCGAAGTCAACCGCATCTTCGACCAGGCCCTGTCCCAGGGCGGGTCCGCCGAAGACGAGCCGGCTTTCACAGCCCACATGCTGATGGAAATGGCCCGCATGAGCGTGGATGATGGCCTGGTCATGCAACTGCATCCCGGTTCCCTCCGCAACCACAATGCCCGGCTGTTCGCCCGGCACGGTGCTGACATGGGAGCCGACATCCCCGTAGCCACGGAATTCACGCGCAACCTGCAGCCCTTATTGAATCGATACGGCAATTCCGCCCGTTTTCGCCTGATCGTCTTCATGTTGGACGAGTCCACGCTGTCCCGGGAGCTGGCCCCCCTGGCGGGTCACTATCCGGCCTTGCGGCTGGGGCCCCCTTGGTGGTTCTTTGACAGCTGGCACGGCATGCTGCGTTTTCGGGAGTTGGTCCATGAGACCTGCGGGCTCTACAACACCTGCGGGTTCAACGATGACACGCGCGCCTACGCCTCGATTCCCATCCGCCATGATCTGGCGCGGCGCGTGGATGCCAACTGGATTGCGGATTTGCTGGTGCGGCATGTCATCGACGAAGAGGACGCGGCGGCCATGATGCAGGCAGCCAGTCATGATCTGGCGGTCGCCGCCTACAATCTCTGACCCGGTCCCATCGGGGAACGAGCGGGGTGTCCGGGAGTATACCCAGGAGACGGCGGAGCGGGCAGCCCGCGCTATCCCGGTGCCTTCAGAGGCTTTCGGTGCGGTGTTGCATACTCCAGCAGACAGACGGAGGCCGCTTTGAACAGGATGCGTATGTGACGCCACCGTACCGTGCGCATCCTCCAGCTGCAAGGTCCCCCAGGGAACAGTAGACTGGTTGTGCCCTGCCTTCGTTGATGGACAGGTTCGCCGCATACAGGAATGTCCTGTCCTGGGCATCCCGTTCGGGATTCAGAACCAAAACCTCGTTGCGGGTGGACTGGCGCACCCGCATGCCTTGGTATCTCCACGCGGCCCGGTTGTTTGCGGGCGCCGACCCACAGGTGGCGCACGACAAACGCCATGGCAAACCTGATCTACAGATCGGGCCGACCATGTCCTGGTAATCCAATTGCCGGGTGGCCTGGTCCGTTCCCCTATACCGCGTGGCCCGAATGCGCGCCTGGGACAGCCACTGTTCCGGGTTGGCGATGCAGAACAGCACACCGGCCACGGTAGCCCGGGACGCCCTCCGGTGATCCTCACCCGGCAGCCCCAACTGCAACAGCCCGGCTCCCGCGCGACATAGGTGCCCAACAAACGCTGGTACAGCCGCGGCTCCGGCGTGTGCAGCCCGGTTTGCGGCACGACCTGCTTGTCAAACCAGAGAAAACGCGCTTGATTCCGATCCTGCGCCAGACGCAGAAATAGCGCTTCGGACATCCAGTGCCTGGAACTGCCAATGCGCTGGAAGGTACCCCCGGACTTTTGTGGGCTGATAAGTCCTTGGGTATTTCCACAACCCGCACCGCGGCGTCGTCTGGGGTACGCATGCGATGAATGTCGACGGAAAGTTCGGGCTCTATCGAGGCGACGCAGGCCTGGAAGAGCAATGGTTCCCGTTCATCCAACTGGGATCGCGTCAAGGGGATGGCACATCCGTCGTCGTCTATCCCGCATACCAGAACTCCTCCGCCGGTATTGGCCAACGTCGCCATTTTCGGCAGCTCCGGTGGGTGCAGGGACAGGGATTCTTCTGCCTGCCGGTGCGCCAACCTCCTCACGTCGCTGCAAGCACGGAATTCCCGGGAGGGATGCGATTGTGCGTCCGGGCATCCGCCCAGGATTTGACAACGTTCCCTGCTTTGCTAGAATTGATATGAATTTTTCATATCAATTGTGTGCGGAGGATATGGTGCATATTGGATTGTTTGCCGTCGGTCACAAGACCACTCGTATCGTATGGAGCCTCGCGCTCTGGGCCGTGCTGTGGATCGGCAGCGCCTGTACGGTCTATACGGCTCCGCCGTCCGCGGAGACAGCGCCCGAGGCGCGCTCGCTTGTCGTCTATTCCGGCCGCAACGAGAATCTGGTCGGACCGCTGCTGGACCAATTCGCCGAGGAGACCGGTATTGAAGTCCGGGTTCGGTATGGCAACACGGCGGGCCTGGCCGCTACCATTTTGGAAGAAGGGGACAATTCGCCGGCCGATGTCTATTACGGACAGGATGCCGGGGCCTTGGGGGCTCTGTCGCGGGCAGGACGTTTCCTGGAACTGCCGGCCGACATCGTGTCGCAATTGAGTCCGGAGTATGTCAGCGCCGACAATACCTGGGTGGGTACGAGCCTGCGGGCACGGGTGCTGGTCTACAACACGGACGAACTGACAGAGGCCGATCTGCCGGATGACATCTGGGCCCTGACCGAAGAGCAATGGCGTGGCCGGGTAGGCTGGGCACCGACCAACGGCAGTTTCCAGGCTTTCGTTACGGCCTTGCGCGTGTTGGCAGGGGAAGAACAGGCCGCAGCCTGGCTGAAAGCCATGATCGCCAACGATGTGCAGGTCTATCCCAAGAACACGCCCATTGTGGCCGCTACCGGGGCGGGCGAAATCTCCGTGGGCCTGGTGAATCACTACTACCTGCTGCGTTTCAAAGCGGAAGATCCGGATTTCGCGGCCGCGAACTTCCACTTCCGCAACGCCGGGCCCGGTTCCATGGTCAATGTCGCGGGTACCGGGATCGTGAACAGCTGCGCCAACTGTGACGAAGCGGAAGAATTTGTCCGCTTCCTGCTGTCCGCAACGGCCCAGACCTATTTTCTGGAGACGACCCACGAGTACCCCGTGATCGAAGGGGATTTTGCACTCCAGAGCGCCGCAGTGCCTCTGGCCAACTTTGACATTCCCGATATCGATCTCAATGATTTGGAAACTCTGGACGAAACCTTGGAGCTCTTGCGCGCGGTAGGGGCTCTGGAGTAATTCGGCCCCCTCGCCGGAGAAGACAGGGGCAAAGGGCTGCCGCCATGGCGGCGGCCCTTTGGGGTGGCGGCCGGGGTCGGAGTGGATTGGCCGACAGCGGACCGTCGATTTTTATCAGAATCCTATAGAAAGGGGTCTATACTGTATCCAGGGATATTGCATCCTCTCTGGCATGACCCTCCTCTCTCGCTCTGTTCTCTACCGCTACCTGCAGCCGCGGGCCGGCCGCCGGCCGAGAATCCCGCTTGTGCTGCTGGTGGCCAGTCTGGCCGTCAGTTTGGTGCTGCTCTGGCCGCTGGTCTATCTGGTGATCCGCGCGGGTGCCGTGGATCGCGCTACGCTGCAGAGCTTGCTGGCGGGACGTACGGCCCTGATTCTGATCCGCAGCCTGTGGCTGGTGATCGCTGTCAATGCCGGAGCCTGGCTGCTGGCCCTGCCGCTGGCCTGGATTCTGGTCTACGGTGATATTCGCGGTCGCCGTCTCTGGACCGTGTTGGTGGCGACGCCGCTGGTCGTGCCCAGCTACATCGGAGCCTATGTGCTGATTGCCATGTACGGGCCCCGCGGCCTGTTGCAGCAGTGGCTGGAACCCTGGGGTGTGGAACGCATTCCTTCGCTCTACGGGTTTCCCGGGGCTTTCATCGCCTTGGTGCTCTTCACCTATCCCTATCTTTTTCTCAGCATCCGCTCCGCGTTGCTGCGGGTGGACCAGTCCTGGATTGATGCTGCCCGGACGCTGGGCTACGGCAAACGACAAACATTCTGGCACGTGCTGCTGCCGGCGGTGCGGCCGGCGCTGGCGGCGGGCTCGGTGCTGGTCAGTCTGTATGTGCTGAGCGACTTTGGGGCGGTTTCGTTGCTGCGCTATACCACCTTCACCCGCGCCATCTACGTCTGGTATCAGTCCAGTCTGGACATGCGCCCCGCCGCGTTGTTGACGCTGATGCTGGTCTGTATCACCATCGGCTTGCTGATTCTGGAACTGGGTCTGCGCGGCCGCTACCGGATGCGGCGCACCCATGCCGGCAGTATCCGGACACCGACCCCCATATGGCTCGGCAAATGGCGGTATCCGGCCTACCTGCTGTTGGGCAGCGTGGTCTTCATGGGATTGGTAAACCCCGTTCTGGTATCGCTGCTGTGGCTGTTTCGCGGTCTGGCCGCCGGCGAGTCTTTCCACCCTGTGTTGCAGGTCATAGGCCACAGTCTGTTCGCCGCCTCGCTGGCCGCCGTAGTGGCCGTGCTTCTGGCTTTGCCGCTGGGGTATGTGGCAGAGCGTTTCTCCTCGCTGTATACCCGCCTGGCTGCCGGTTCCGCGTACATCGGCTTTGGCATGCCCGGCATTGCCGTGGCGCTCAGTCTGGTTTTCTTCGGAGCCCGCCACGCGCCTTGGCTGTACCAGACCCTGTTGCTGTTGATCCTGGGCTACATGGTGCGTTTTGCCGCGTTGGCCGTGGGCCCCATTCGCGCCCAGCTGGCCCAGACCAATCCGCGCATGGAGGAAGCCGGGCGCCTGCTGGGTTTCGGCGCGACGGGCGTCTTTGCGCGCGTGACCGCCCCGGTGCTGCGCGGCAGTATACTGACCGGCGCGGCCCTGGTGTACCTGACTGCCATGAAGGAACTGCCGGTGACCCTGATCCTGAGTCCGATCGGCTTTTCGACCTTGGCCACCCGGATCTGGTCGGCCACGGAAGAAGCGTTTTTTGCCCGCGCGGCCGCGCCGGCCCTGATTCTGCTGGTCTTGTCGGCTCTGGGCATCGCCATGATTTTTTCGGCGGAAGAACTGTGAATCCCTCCCCGCACCCCCAGCCCGTCACCGAAAGCTATTTTCTGGAGGTGCAGGATGTCCACAAGTGTTTCGGGGAAACCCCCTGTGTCGAGATCGGGCATATGCATGTGTCCGAAGGGGAAGTGCTGGCGCTGTTGGGGCCGTCCGGATGCGGCAAGACCACCACGCTGCGCCTGATTGCCGGCCTGGAGATCCCCGATGGGGGCCGGATCTCGCTGGCGGGTCAGGAGGTCAGCAGCGCGCAGCGCTTTGTGCCGCCGGAGAAACGCAAACTGGGCCTGGTGTTTCAGGATTACGCCCTCTTCCCCCATCTGACGGTCGCCCAGAACATTCGCTTCGGGTTGCAGAAGATCCAGGGTGACATTGACGCCCGCGTGCAGGAGATGCTGGCGCTGACTCGGCTCTCCCGGCTCTCCCATCGTTTTCCGCATGAACTGTCCGGCGGGGAACAGCAACGCACCGCGCTGGCCCGGTGCCTGGCCCCCTATCCGCACATGCTGTTGCTGGATGAACCCTTCAGCAGTCTGGATGCGTCCCTGCGCAAGGAACTGCGGACCGAGGTCAAGGAAATTCTGCGGGAGACCCAGCTCACGACCATTCTGGTGACTCATGATCAGGAAGAGGCGCTCAGCATGAGCGACCGCCTTGCCATCATGTTGCACGGTTCCGTGCAACAGGTGGGGACTCCCCGCGAACTGTACTGGTCCCCCTTCCGCGAAGACATCGCCCATTTCATGGGGGAAGCCAATCTGTTGCCGGGGCGGGCGTCCGGGCATACCGTGGAGTGCGTGTTGGGACAATTGCCCATCCAGCAGCAGGTGGAAGGTCCGGTACAGGTGATGCTGCGGCCCGAAACCCTCCATATCAATTTGGGCCATGCCGGCCGGCCGGGCCGCGTCCTGGATATCGAGTTTTATGGCCACGATCAGATTCTGCACATCGAGCTGGATTCAGGCGAACGGCTGCTGGTCCGCCGCGACGCCATTCAGCCTTTCCTGCCCGGACAGCAGATTGCCGTGGAACCCGTCGGCGTCTTCCCGGTCTTTCCGGTGTAGAGCCCCCCGGAAAGCCGTCCCCCTGCGCCGACCTAGCCGATCGGCGGCGCGGTTTCCAGCGTCTGAAACTGGCTCGTGTACAACTGGTAATAGGCCCCGCGCTGTTGCAGCAGTTCCTCGTGGGTGCCGCGCTCGACAATCTCGCCATCTTGCAGCATCAGCACGCAATCCGCGTTGCGAATGGTGGAGAGCCGGTGGGCCACGACAAAACAGGTGCGGTGCTGCATCAGCTGTTCCAGGGCGGCCTGGATCTGGCGCTCGGTACGCGTGTCCACGCTGGAGGTGGCCTCGTCCAGAATCAGGATGCGGGGATCGGCCAGCATGGCGCGGGCAATGGACAGGAGTTGGCGCTGGCCCTGGCTCAGGCCGGCCCCCCGTTCTCCCAGCAGGGTCTGATACCCCTCGGGTTGGGACTGCACGAAATCGTGTACCTGGGCCAAATGGGCCGCCGCGATCACCTCTTCGTCGGTCGCGTCCGCGCGACTGAAGCGAATGTTGTTCATGATCGTGTCGTTGAAGAGGAAAGTGTCCTGCAACACGATTCCGATGTGCGCCCGCAGGGACTGCTTGGTCAGAGAGCGCACATCATGGTCATCGATCAGGATGGCGCCTTCTTCGGGGTCGTAGAAGCGGGGAATCAGGTTGAGGATGGTGCTCTTGCCGGCTCCCGTGGGGCCTACGATGGCCACCGTCTCGCCCGGCCGGGCCGTGAGCGAAACATGATGGAGCACCCGCTCGCCCGCCACATAGCTGTGACTGACATTCCGCAGTTCCACGTGACCGCGCATGGCCGTCAGGGCATGCGCGTCCGGGGCCTCCCCAATCTCCGGCTGCTCGTCCAGCAGTTCAAAGATCCGCTCGGAGCCCGCGATGGCGCTCTGGATGTTGGACCAGACCACGGCAATCTGGCCCACCGGCTGGTTGAGCCGCTGCACCAGATTGATGTAGGTGACGATGAGGCCCAGGGTCAAGGCCTGTCCCCCCATCCCGACCTCTGCCAGCAGCAGCCAACCTCCGCCGACCGTAACGATCGCCAGGCCTACATAACCCAGGGCTTCCAGGGAAGGGGCCAGCGCAGCGGTATAGCTGACGGCGCCGATGTTGGCATCCCGATTGGCGGCATTGATCTCCTTGAAGGAAGCCGAGGTGGCCCCTTCCCGGACAAAGGCCTGCAGCTCGCGGACGCCGGTAATGTTCTCCTGCAAATCGGCATTGATATTGCCGATTTCCTGGCGGGCCTTGCGGAATTCGCGCCGCGCCTGGGCGGAAAGATACTTGGCGATCACATACATGAGCGGGATCACGGCCAGGGACATGAGCCCGAAGAGCAGGTTGAGGATCAGCATCTGGGCCGCGATCCAGATCACGCTGATGATGGACAGCACCACACTCACCATCATGAAGTTGAGGTTTTGCTGCAGCGTATCCAGATCATTGGTCAGACGACTCATGACATCGCCGGTATCGTTGCGGTTGTAATATCCCATGGAAAGGGAATGCAGGCGGGCAAAGAGTTCCACCCGGATGCGCAGAATGACGCGGTTGCCGGCGGCGGCCATGGTGTAGAAGCCGAGCGAGCGGGACAGCGAGGAAAGGATGAAAATGCCGGCAGTCCAGATAATGAGGCCGCCCAGGCCGCGGACCAGCTGGGTCCGACTCCAGCCCTGCGTATGGCCCCCGGCAAACCGACAGTTGGCAGCCGCGGCGGTCAGGGTTTCCGCGTCGGTGCTCATGGCCGGCGTGACGTAGCAGTCGATGGCCTGGCCGATCAGGGTGGCGGTATAGGCCTGACTGCCCGCCACGCCGCAGACCAGCAGGAAGGACACCAGCACGTAAGACCAGTAGGGCGCAAAATATTGGCCCAGTCGCCACAGGGTACGCCCCACGGACCGGGCCGACGAGGTCTCCCGGTCCAGCACATAGCGGGAATCCATGAACATGGGCGCTGTCCTACCTGGGGATGTGCTGCGGCCGGGTGCCGTTGGCCCGAAGCGGAGCGGTCGCCGGGAGACTGCCGCGGGCATCGTCCACCAGCTGACTGGAGAAAATGTCGGCATACAGTTCGTGGGTGGCGATCAGTTCCTCGTGCGTGCCCTGCCCCACCAGCTGGCCCTGGTCCAGCACCAGGATCTGGGAGGCGTTGCGCACGGTGCTGATCCGTTGCGCAATGACAAAGCTGGTGCGTCCTTGCATGAGCCGGTCCAGGGCCTGCTGAATGCGCTGCTCGGTCTGCAGGTCCACGCTGCTGGTGGAGTCGTCCAGGATCAGGATGCGCGGGTCGAGGAGCAGGGCGCGGGCAATGGCTACACGCTGCTTCTGGCCGCCGCTCAGCGTGGTGCCGCGCTCGGCCACCTCGGTGTCATACCCGTTGGGCAAGGCCACAATGAAGTCGTGGGCGGCCGCGGCTTGGGCGGCGGCCTCGATCTGGGCCTGTGATGCGTCGGGGCGGCCAAAGGCGATATTGTCCCGCACGGTGCCGCTGAAGAGCACAGTCTCCTGCAACACGATGCCAATCTGGCTGCGCAGGGAATCCAGCAGAACTTCCCGAATGTCATGGCCGTCAATGACGATGCGGCCGTGTGAGACGTCGTAGAAGCGCGGCAGCAGATTGATGATGGTGGATTTGCCACTGCCGGTCGCGCCCAGGATGGCCACGACATCGCCGGGCCGGGCGGCAAAGGACACATGCTGGAGGATGGGATCTCCGCCGCCGAAATACCGGAAAGTCACGTCCTGGAACTCGACAAACCCCTGGATCGCCGGCAGGGCGCGGGCCCCGGGCCGGTTCTTGACCTCCACATCGGCATTGAGGATCTCGAATATGCGCTGCGCCGAGGCGCTGGCCTGGGCCGCCTGGGCGATGATGAAACCGAATTGCCCGATGGGAATGAAGATGTAGGTGACATACAGGGAGAACTTGGACCACTGTCCCAGCGAGAGTTCGCTGGCGATGAGCATGCGGCCGCCAAAATAGGTGATGGCCACCAGGGAAAGATTGGCCACCAGAAACAGGAAGGGGAACATGAAGCTCATGAATCGGGAGACCTTCAGCGCGAAGGTCATATATTCCTGTGCGGCCCCGTCAAAGCGCCGCTGCTCCGTCGCTTCCCGCACATAGGTCTTGACCACCTGAATGCCGGCCAGATTTTCTTGCAGGATGGAATTGAGGTGGGCCAGCTTCCGCTGCAGATTCATGAAAAGGCCCTGCGCCCCCATGCCGAAGCCCATGAACACCAGAATGGCGACAGGCAGAATCGGCAGCACCACCAGTGCCAGTTGCCAGTTGGTGACGAAGAGAATGGCCAGGGTGCTCACCATGAGCACGAGGGCCTGCCCGGACAGCAGCAGTCCCTGGGATATGAAGATACGGACCTTTTCCACATCGTCCGTGGCCCGCACCATCAATTCACCGGTGCGATGCCGGTCGTGATACGAGAAACTGAGTCGACTGATCTGGCTGAACAGTTCGTTGCGGAAGTCGTAGGCCGCGTACTGGCCCATCTTTTCGGACACGAAGGCCTGGCTGAACGCGAAGAACCCGCGGGCGATGGAGAAGAGCAGAATCAGGAGAGAGACCTGAATCAGCAGTTGCAGGGGGGAATCCGATCCGACCGGCCCGGAAAGTCTTTCCATCTCCCGGACGGTCAAGGTGCGCGTGATGATGTCCAGGACCCACTGGATGGACTGGGGCACGGCCAACTGGGCCGCGGTGCCCACCAACATGCTGCCCACCGCCATGAAGAGAAAACGCCGGTACTTGAAGGAATAGCCGAGGGCCTTGCGCAGACTGGCTATATCCATCTTGGGCCGACCGCCTCCGGGCCCACCCGGCCCGGAACCCCGGGGGCCGCGCCCGTTGGGTCCGGGTTTGCCGGATGGTTGCCCGGGGCCAGGGGGCACCGCGCCGTTGGGGGAACGCGTTATGGGGTCGCGGGGACGGGACTCACCGGCCCCGGCTGAGGGTGTAGCCACACAAAGGATGCCGGTGCGAGAGGATCTGTATCTGTACAGGGTTTACCCTGTGGGGGCAGTATATCACTGCATCGGCGGGCCATCGCGGGGCCGCCGCCCTTGCCTCGCGCCAGTGTCCTGTGGCCAGTACGGCCGATCTGCGCCGCCGGACCCGGCATGCCGGGTGCCGGTAACCGGGGTGTACCTTTACATGGGCCTACCGCGCGATAATGGGCCAGATACCCACAATTTCCTGGTGAGACCATGAGCGATTTGAGTCCGGAGTTGCAGCAGGAGCTGCAGACTTTGTATGACGTGTCCGACCGGCAGGTACAGGCATTTCAGGAGAACGGCTACATCAAGCTGTCCGCCGTGTTTTCGGCAGAGCTGCTGGCACAGGTGGGACCGCACATCCGCGGGATCGTCCAGGCACACCAGGCACAGCAGCCGAACCTGGCGGAACGCAACACCTACGGCAAGGCATTTCTGCAGATTGGCAATCTGTGGCGCAAGGATGATCAGATCAAGACCTTTTGTCTGGCGCCACGTCTGGGAGCCATCGCGGCAGCCCTGCTGCAGGTCCGGGGCATCCGCCTGTACCACGACCAGGCGCTCTTCAAGGAGCCGGGCGGAGGGCTGACGCCGTGGCACGCTGACCAGCATTACTGGCCCCTGAGCAATGACAACTCGATTACCGCCTGGATTCCACTACAGGACGTGCCGCTGGCAATGGGCCCACTGACCTTCTGTCGCGGCTCCCAGCGCATTCACGCGAATCGCCATCTGGCGATCAGCGACGAGAGTGAAGCGCGGATTGGGCAGTCGCTCAAGGATTATCCGGTGGATGTCTTCCCGTACCGGCTGGGTGATGTCAGCTTTCACCGCGGCTGGACCTTCCACCGTGCGGGCCCCAACGAGACGCAGGACATGCGCGGCGTCATGACCGTGATCATGATGGAAGACGGCATCCGGGTGGCGACACCGCAGCGCAAGGCCCAGGAGAACGACTGGCAACACTTTATGCCCGGTATCGCGATCGGGGAGATGGCCGCCTCTCCCCTGAATCCCGTGATTTATCGGCAGGACGCCTGAAGTACGGACAATGCAGACCGTCCGCCCAGGTGGTGGGGCGGCATCATGCTCCGCAGGCAGCGCGGTGGTATGTGTCGGCTGCCAGGGAGTTTCGCCGCGGAAGGTGTTTTGCAGGAACCGGAGCAATGTGGCGCCAGGCTGTATCCGTGTGCCAACCCGGTGAAGCGGTATGCCGCGATCGGCACGCCCGGCTATTTTGCGGCATCCCTTGCCGCTCTACGCAGTACCCCAGGGTGACCGAGCACGGGACAGGAAGAGCTCCGCTGCCCTTCCGGGGCCCGCAACGCAGCGACATGGGCACAGACATGGGCACAAAGGTCACATCGAGCCCGGGGACGCGGATGGCGGGCAGCCAGACTGCTGTGGTGTGATGGCATGAGGATACCGGGCCACAATGAGGGCACCGTGAATTCCAGAGGGCTACAGCAATCTACCGGTGGAGGCATGGAAGGCTGTTGTCCCAGGCCGCTGTCTGCCCTGTGCAGACAGCCGGGTTTGCGATATCAACCAGTCCTTGCCGGAAGGAATACATCCGGGCAGTCTGGTCCGGGCCCAGCATCAAGTCTGGTCCACAGCCGCCCGGAGCCGCTATCACGAGATGGGCGATACGCCTTTCAGCTTCAGCCACAGCTCCCGCCCCCACTTCAGCACAGGGTAGCCAAGCCGGGCGGCCGTCGGCGAACTGAACAGGAGCCGATTCAGGATGCTGAAAGCGCCGCGCCGCTCGGACAGCAAAGCCAGTATATGCAGGGCGTCGTGGCCCAGGTAGCAACGCCCGTTCAGCTTCAGCGCCATGCCGTCATTCAAGTCATGCGGCAGCGCGCGTATCTCCCGCACCAGGGGCCCGCCTTCCCGAGCGTTGACCAAAATCAGGCGGCCGACCGCCTGCCGGACATTCAGGAAACGAGCGTAGTTCCTGCAGAATGGGCATTCCCCGTCATAGACCAGCCAGGCTTCCTCCGCCACGGGTTGCGACGGGCGACGCAACGCAGCCCAGGCCCGCAAGGGAAGCCCCAGAATGGGCAAGGACCGAAGCATGCCGGACAGCGAAAACCGCGCCGGAGCCAGCGGCGAGAACACCAGGAACAGGCCCAGGAAGACGATATGCACGTAGAAGGTCGCGAGATTCAGCAACCAGTCAGTGCCAAAGTGAAAGAGAATCAACACAATTCCGAAAGGGCGGTGCAGATGGGGCCGGAACAAGGCAATTATGGCAAAGAGCTCGACGTAGACCGCGGTCAGCAGCGCCAGTTGGGCCAGAAACTCCCAACGCACGGCCAGGGGCAACAGAGGCGGCACGATCCGTACATCGGACATCAGATAGGCCAGCAGAATGCGGACAAAGCCGTCTGCCGTCAAAAGCTCCCGGTTGCTGTCCCACACCTTCCAAAAGCCGGACAGCGAATAGGAGAGCAGCAACACGCTTTGGGTGAACCAGAAGACCATGAGGCAGGACAGGGTGTCCGCGCGTGACATCCTGTCGGACCGACCTGCTCCTGGAGGCAAAAACAGCAGCGCAAAGCTGATGTACACATAGAAATGGACAATGTGGCTTACATATACATACGAGTTTTCCAAAGCACCGACAAGGAAGAGGTAGAGAAAGACCCCGAGACGCCATGGCAGCATGCCCGGAAAAAGCGTCGCCAGCAACGCGACGATCATACTGGTCAGCGAGATGGCCGTGGCAAAGTCCAGCCATGCGTGGCCCATCAGCGCCTGCAACAGGCCAATGGGCCACAGTGGATCCGGCGGAACGCCCCGAGTGGCGAAATGGGCGAACTGCAGATCCGTCGCTATGCCATAGGCCGTGAACAGATAAAAGAACCGCGTCAGCCCAAGAATTCCGGTGGCAGCCCGGGAGAAATCCGCCGGGGTGTGCCACTCTCCAGGGTCGCGGTACCGCAAGGCACGACGGACCCGGCGGATCAGACGCAATGTGCGCGCGACCGGTTTCCGTCCGATTGGATGCTGGACGCGGGCGTTCATGGAACCGGTTGTGCCCCGGGTCCCGGCCCCGGGAACTCATGGGTTCCTTCCCAGATATGCCTCCACCCCCCCTCTGTGGGGACGAACTGGCCGGTGGAGAGGCGCCTGACAGCATACTCCGGGAGTGGGCGCGTCGCGATGCAGGTCTGGTCGGACTGCAATGTGAAAGCGAAGTCGCCGAAATGGAAATCAAGGTTGTCAAAGCCGTACTGTCTGCGCGCGACAGGCAGCTGCTTCCGGTCCACCGGAAAGATGTGCAAAAAGAAAGTGGCATCAAGGTCGGCCCAGTGGCAAGGATTCTTGACATAAATTAAAGTGTCCGCCTGCCGATACAGGTCAAAATCGGCATGGAACAGCAATGCGGTGGATTCATCCCGGAGCAGGTTCCCGACGTATTCGGCATCGCCAAGCCAGATGCGCCCATGGCGGGTGCTCCACCGGCCGATTGCCCTCTCGGGTTGATAGAAATCACGGGGTTTCACGGTGTCGCCCTCGGCCAGCTTTTCGATATTCCCTTGCACGTCGCGCAGGTCAATACGCACTCTTGTAACACTGAACTCAACATCCTGCCCTCGGGCACGCTGCTGCACAAGGGGATAGAGTTGCGCGGCCACTGCGGTGTCACAGTGTTCCAGATGTCGGCAGGCTTTGACGACCGTGTTCAGCTTCTTTATATGACCGCTGAGATCCAAATAGCGGCTGGGGACAACCGGCACCCCATCTATGGCATGGATCGCAATGGCATTGGCGGTCCTGTGCCAGCCTGGGGTGTGCGAAAACAAACGCCAGGAGAAAAAAGGATAGATTTCAGCATGGGCAATACCCAAGACGGGTTTCAGCCACACCAGGAAGAGGTACAAAACCAGGAAAGTCGGTATCAGAAGTTGCAACCAACGATAGCGAGCAAGATTCATGGCGATTGCACGGTCGAGAGGCGGGGTTTCTGCATCAAGTCGTCATGCCGGACATGGATGCCGGCCGCGGTGCGCGCGGAATGCCGCTGGGAGACGATCGTGCCCAAAGCGGGGATCTGCCCAACTGTGGCTCGTGGCGGAACTCACTGCTCTGAGGCCGCGGGGGCGAGGATGTAGGACACAATGGTCCGGAGCTCCTCCCGGGTCGCCTCCGAGGCTGTCATGGATGTGCCTGGGGCAAACTGCTCCGGGGCGACCAGAAACTCTTCCAGGCTGTCGCGGGTCCAGACATGGTTCAATGTTCTCAACGCGCTGGAGAACCGAAAATCGCCGACCGTGGCGGCTCGCCGTCCCACGACATCGACGAGGTGGGGACCGACTCCGTGCACGGCGACATGCAGGGTGTGACATGCACCGCAGTGCAGGTTGAACAGCTGCGCGCCGGGGTTGTCAGTGTTCTGTGCCTCCGTCTGGATCACACCCTGCACATCCGGAATGGCGGCCACGGCCTCGTCGTTGGCCGGGCAATGCACCGCGTACACTAGGCCTTGCCGTTGCGATTCTTCGTCACAGTAGTAGCGGGAAGGGCTCAAGAAAAGCACATGATGATAACTGTCCAGCAACAGGGCCAAACGACCGTCCGACATGTGGGCCATGTCGCGAATGCGATGCCCAATTTCGATTTGCTCGACATATTGCACTGCGGTGCCATGGCGGCGGACTCGATATATCGACTGGTTCTTCAATGACGCAATCAACAGGTCGTCTTTCCACAGCGGAAATGCCTTCGGATCATTCACGGCAATGCTGGAAGGCGCGATCGAGGGCACCCAGGCGAAGACCGGACGGACAAAGCCGTCGTGTCGGCCGACTTGTTCTCTTTCAATTTGCCAGGGCACTGCGCTGTTGTATCCGATACCGTACGTCACGAAAGGCCAACCGTAATGGTTGCCGGGTACCAGCAGATTGAGCTCGTCCCCACCCTGCGGTCCGTGATCCGGAGCCCACAGGTTGCCCTCTGTATCCCACACAAGTCCCTGGGAATTGCGGTGCCCCCGCGTCAATACCTCGACAGCGCCGGTTTCGATTTCCATGCGTATCAGCTGGCCCAGATGGGCATCGGGATCATAATTGTGATCATCAGGCAGGATTGCGCCCGCAAGGCCATGGTCTCCAATGATAACCAGAATGTGGTGTGGACCATCCATGACCATTTTCCCGCCCGCATGGTGCAGGGAATACCAATACCTGTCGGATGGGGCTTTGAAGTCTATGCAGGGCTCGGCATCGAACAGGGTGCGCCAGGGACGGGACGGCAACGCCATGACGCGGCCTTCTGTATGCTGGAGCGTCGTGGCAGACACGCGAAATCGGATGCAGTCGTCGGTGAAATAGTGATGCGCGGCGAACAGGTCATAGTGCCCGGACGTGTGTTCTCGCAGCAGAATGTCGGTCACGCGAAACGACCAGGCGTCTTGCGTGTCGTTAAAGGCGTGTTCCTCCAAGCCGCCCTGATTCATGGGAACGGTGCCATCGAGATATACGGTTTCCCCGTGCGGCTGGACCAGAACGAGCCTGCCGCGTGGCGTTGCCACCAGGAGGTCGTCCCCCAGACTTTCCACAGCGCCGCCCGAGCCGGCGAACACCTGGAGTTCTACCTTCATGGTCTCCAGGGCATACAGCAGCGTTTCGATGGCGGGCTTGTCTGCCTCCGGCGCTTCGGGATCGATTTCCTGCCGCCCTGCCGTCAGGCCCGCGTTTTCATCGGGAGGGGGATTTACAGGGACAGACGACCCCTGAACAGGGACTTGGCGGTCACCGCTCACAATCTCGCGCAACAGGCTCTGCAAAAAGGTGTTGCTGCCGTCATGAGACACTGCCATGACGACCAGTCCCAACAGCAGCAGGAGCGCGGCACCAAACGCACGCCGCGTCAGTCCAATGGGTTGGCTGCTCCAGTCTGCCAGTTTTTCCAATGGGTTGCGCACAATTCGGCCGCGGTCTCCAGCAGATGATCCGCGCATTATACGCCACGCCGCCGCAAAACCGCAGTTTCACGAGAAGTGTTGCCCCATCCCTTTTGCTGGGGCAGCGCGTGTCATACTGTGACTGCCGAGCAGGCCAGATGGTGACAGAGAAGGGAAGTGAACCTGCTTGCCGTCGTGCGGAATATCCTTGTCAAAGGACTGTGATCAAGTGTATGTTGGTCCTGTTGATCCATACAGCGGCCACTGTGAACCCAGGTAGCCGCTTTGCTGGCACCCGACACAGAACCCAGGGCGAGTGACAGGCGGGCAGACCTGTCCACAATCGGGGTTGCCCTGACGCGTCACACCGGCTCCAGCAGGAACATCTCCCGTTTCCCGCCCTTCAAGGCCAGCCGATCGCGGATGGCAAAGGCCCGGTTGACTTCCGCTTCAAAGTTGGCCGCGGTGTAGTCCGCATATTCTTCCTGCTTGTTTTCGGTCAGTTGCCGGAACATTTCGTCGTTGCGGCCAACGAACTCGATAAGGACTGGCGCGTCCAAACCGCGCAGCCATGCAAAAAACAGCGGCAACGGGATGTTCGCCGCCACGCGCAGGTGATGGACCAAAGCCAGACAGAGCACCAGGTCGGGACTGGCGCGCCGGTCAAACGCCGCGCGCTCGCGCCCCGCCCACCCTTGATCGGGCGACAGGTTTGCCATGTCCATCACCAAGGGAAGGATGTTGCGCTGTCCCCCGTCCCGCGCCGCGTGATACAGCATTTCCACTGCGTCCTGGTCGGCATCGACCGCGACGACCAGCCGCGAGTGTTGTGCTGCAATGCGCGAGTATGTCCCTGTGTTCGCGCCCAAATCCCACGTCAGACCCGGACACTGTGCCGCTGCGTGCCTGGCAATGAAGCCCTTCTTCCGCGCGAAATCGTCTTCGGAATACGAGTGGGTTTCCGCGTACTGCGCCCAGTCTGAACGTGCCGACCCGTAGGACAGTCTGTCCACGAGCCGTTGCAGACTGTCCAACAAGGCAAGCAGCATCGTCGGGGATTGTCGGCGTCGGGACCTGCCGGCGCGGGGCGCCCGGCGTCTGCGGAGGCCGCGTTCCGCCTGTGACGGAAACCAGACATGGGACAGTACGCCGCGCTTGAAACGCTGCAGCCCGTAGAACCACTTCGCTGCTTCCTCCGGCGGAATGCCCTCCGGCCAAGAGCGCAGCAAAGGCTGAAACGGAATGTCCAGGTGTGCGGTCAGCAGCAGGGGCGTGAGGAATGTGGCGCAGAACTGGCGGTAGCCCTGCCAGTATGCACCGTTCTCCCACGGCACAAACGAGGGGATGTCAATGAAAACCGGTCGCGTGCCTTGCCACTGGATGTTGAACGGCGTCGCGTCCTTGAGTATCCACCCGTGCCGCACGCTGGTGTCCAGCAGGTGCAATTGCAGCAGGGCCGCGTCCTGGAGCATGGAAAAGGGCCATTCGTAAGGCCAGGTGAGGAAATCCACGGCCTGGTGCTCCGCCGCGGCGCTCCAGCCTTCGGCCAGAACACACCGGGCATCGGCATCTCCGGCGTCCAACAGCGCGGTCCGTACAACGTGTCCCTGGGTTGCCAACTCCTGGTAAAAAGGCGCGGCGAGCAGCTGTTCCATGACCGGCGCGGCGGCATGATGCAGACCGCGTACAATGCGCCCGGCGCGGGTCTTTCCGGAGATCCGATACACTCGCCCGGCAGGGTCCTTGAAGGATCCGCCTTCCGGGTGCAGCATCCGCTCCACCGTTCCCTACTACGGTCCGGGGCGGGGAGTCTGTGCCGGTACGTTGTCTTCCGGTCCCGCTGGCCTGTTGTGGAAGAGCCGCCGCTTCAGCCGGGCACCATAGTCACGCAGCAAGTACCCGATCGAAGCCAGGAATCCCAATACCGAAACGACGACGAAACCCGCCGTGCCCGGATCGATGTAGCCGGCAACAAGGAAACCGACGCCGCCCTCATGGACGAGGGCCAGAGCCAAGGTCATGGTTTCATTCATACAGAAAGTCCTTGTAGTCAGGTGGGGTCTGCCCGGCCGGTGCGCCTTGCCGCGTCCACCCGTCGGGGTACTGTCCCGCAAAGGATATGTTTTGGTGATCAGGCTGCCGCGTCCACCCGCCGGGGGAATACTCTTTGGCTGCAACGCGGGCGCTTTCTCCGCCGGAGAGGCAGCGGAGCAGAGCGTGCACGGCGTCCAAAATCGTCATGTAGCCTTGGGCCGCGGCCTCGTCGAACCAAACGGTGCAGGCGTCGCGGGGATAGACCCCCCCTACAATACCGTAGTGGTCCTGGATATGGAACTCTGGATTGTCCTGGAAATCCACGCCGCGGGACACAATGGAGCCGTGGTCGCCATACACCAGCAGAATACCAGTGGGATCGGTTTTTGCCAGCTGGCGGACGATGAGCTCCAGATAGCGGGCCGTCTGGGCGTTCCGCTTGAGATACCAGGTTTTGAACGCTTCGCGCTGCGTGTCATTGCTGTACCGAAACGATCCGGCCGTGTGGCCGGGAGCATATATGTGGGCCATGATGAACTGCGGCGTATTGTCGTTGGCGCGGGCTGTGACCTGTTCGACGGTATACATCTTTCCTGTCTGACTGTCGTTGATGCTGCCGAAAAGCCGGCAATATCCCCAGAAAGCAATGTCGCGTATGCCATCGTCCAGCAAATGGCAGACGGTGCTGTCCTGGAAGATGATGTAGTTGTCGACATAGGGTCCTTTGTGCTCCCCGAAGTAGGTATCCATATAGATCGTCGTAGTCTCGTAGCCGTTTTTGTGCAGGATATCGAGCAGGGGACTCGGATTCTGACCCGCGAACAAGCGCGGGTCGTCGCGTTTGCCTTGTGCGCGCAGCCCTACTTTCTGCCAATAGTAATAGCCTTCATCCAAGGCCAAAAGCTGGTTGAGAGAGTGGCCGGTCATGACGGCATTGGCGAAGAAGTTTGGAAACCGTCGGAAATGCTCCTCGAAGACGGTATGAAATTCGGTAGTCTCCAGATCGAGGTATCTGTCGAGCAGCGCGCGTGGCGCTATCGAATCGAAGGAAACAAAATACAGGTTCGGAGTTGCTTGGAAGGTGATGTTGCGCAGGTTTGTGGCATCACCTTCCACGCCGCCCTCGAAAGTTGCCTGCTGTAAGTCCCTCACATTGCCTTGCACCAATATGTCACGGGGAGGGGACCAGTATCCGCCGGCCATGACTCCCAGACCCATCAAGGCCGCTGCCGAGAGCACAGGGCCGCCCCAGGGCAGTTCGTCCATGATCTGGAAGGCATTGAACAATCCTACGACCGTCGCGATGCACAGCAGGACAAGCACTGCCCGGTTGCTGGCAAGATACAGGTCGGTATGTATGAGGTACGCTGTGGCAATGTCGGCCAGCGTGACCAACGCCAGCGCGGCATTGGCGATGCGCCTGACGCGGGAGAAGGAAAGCGCGCCGAGCAGCAAGGCGCCGTTGACCGCACCTCCCTATGCCAGGATGGACTGAAAGTCCGACTCGGAAAAGGCCGTCGCGGACGTGGTATAGGTAGCGGCAAAGGCCAGGGCTATGAGCAACGCGGCGAAGATGAACTTGAAGATCTTCGCCACAAGGGGGCTCGGGAGACGGCCTTCTTCTCTCATTTTATCGGATCGGGTGTGCTGATTCAGGGTAGCCACAATCTGTCCGAAGGCAATCTGCACCGCTGGACCCATCGTTTTTGCTGCAGTTGGCGGAGGCAGCATCATGGTACGCCGCGCCTTTCACATACATGCACTGCATGTATGTATTATTGCATTGATTGCGGACCGCAACTGAATATCTGCCTGCCAGGTCCCCGCGACCACCGCGTTTTGCGGACCGGGCGCAGAATCGTGCCAGATCCAATGGTGACCGGCGGGCAACCCTGCCGCGCAGGACCGCACACCCTGCGCATCGGCCCGCCAGGCAATGCCCCGGGAGCTGCGTGTCGCGTGTGTAGCCTGGAGAGGACACCGTGGACAATCTCCCGCGGATCCATCCTGCGGGACCACCCGAGCCAGGGCTGCAAGGACATTGCAGGACAAAACGATCCATGATCCGGAAACTGCAGCCTGAACTGGACGATTTCGCCGGGATCGCGGCGCATGCTATATGGACAAGACAGCCTGCATGGAGATGCTCTTGGCCGCGGATCAGGCAAGTCGCCACCTTTTCCCGGCCCGCCCGCGCCGCTTTGGCAAGACCCTGTTGATCTCTCTGGAGGCCCTGTTGCAAGGTTGACAGGATCTCTTCCCGGGTACCTGGATCGGACAAGAGGGAAACTGGGACTGGGACCCGCACCGTGATCCCGTCCTGCGTCTGGACTGCTCCGGCAGGGTCTCGGCGAATCCGGGCTGCAGGCACTGCGCCTCAACCTGTGCGATTTTCAGTGGGAGGTTCTCGTCCGGGATCTGGCGCGTGCAGCCGACCGCGACATCGCCGTACACATCCAGGCCGCGGAAATCGTCTCCCTGGCCGGTAGAACCGTGACGTTGGTGCGGGCCTGATCTGCCGCCCGTGTGAATTTGCAGAGGGAGACAGATCGGCAACCGGTGCACAGCCGGCCCCGGTTTGGGTAAGCAGGCCTGCAGCAAAGCGGACGCTGCTACGGGCATTGAGCCTTGGATGGCAGCGGCGTTGGGCCATTATGCCGCCACTCGGGCACCGGATACCGGGGGTGGACTCTCCGGGACAGTTTGTGCCCCGAAGGCAGGCTTGACCCAACATATGCTCGGATACACAATGCGTGTACTGCAGGCCCCCGCGCAAGACCGGAGCCCACCACAGCGCTCCCAGACTCACATACTATAATGTTATGCATCGATCCTGTCGGACCAGTGCCCAATAGCATGTCTCGGCGCATGGCTGCCGAATCCGCGGCGCGCGTGGTGGCGTACCCGTGGTCAGTCATCCGGGCCCCGGGCAGGGTGGTCTTCTGTATCCTTGCCTGGGAGAGGGCCCATTCCGATGAATCCCACCCGCCACCTCTGGTCGGATCTCAAGAAATGTTGGCACCTGTATCTGTTTCTGGCGCCCACATTTGCTTTCATCCTGATCTTTCGCTACTACCCCGCCGGGTCCGCTCTCTACCACGCCTTTACCCGCTGGAACGGGGCCGGCATCGCCACATGGGTCGGTCTGGACAATTTCCAGGATCTGCTCAGCGATTTCATTTTCTTCGCTTCGTTGAAGAACATTGCCATCATTCTGGCCGCGTCGTTGATCAAGGTGCTTGTCTTTCCCTTGCTGGCCGCCGAGTTCATCTTCAACCTGCGCAGCGAACGCGGCCAGTATTGGTTCCGCTTTCTGCTGATCCTGCCCATTGTGGTGCCGGGCATCGTGGTCACGCTGGTCTGGCGCTTCATCATGGGCCCCAAGCCGCTGGGCGTACTGAACGCCTTGCTGGAACTGCTGGGCCAGGAGGCATGGCAACGGGCCTGGCTGGCCGATCCCAAGATTGCCCTCATCTCGGTATTGCTGGTGGGCTTCCCCTGGATCGACGCCATTGCCATGCTCATCTACTATGCAGGCCTGCAAAACATCTCCGCGGATGTCATCGATGCGTCCATGATCGACGGGGCCAGCATCTGGCGGCGGGTGCGGAGCGTGGATCTGCCTCTGTTGTTTGGACAGTTCAAGCTCCTGATCATCATCACCACCATCTTCACCCTGCAGAACTTCGGCGGCATGCTGGTGCTGACCAACGGCGGGCCCGGGTACGCCACCATGGTGCCGGGTCTGTGGATGTATCAGCGCGCTTTCCTGGCAGACCGGTTCGGGTATGCCTCGGCCATTGGCGTGGTGTTGCTGGCGGCCATGCTGTGCTTGACCTGGCTGAACAACAAGTTCCTGAAAGAAGCGGACGTTACCTACTAAACGGCACAGGCCGCGGCATGTCATGACTTCCCTCTCCCGGTCCGATACTCCGGCGCCTTTGGCGCTGGCCCCGCACGCGGCCTCCGCGCCCCGCCGTTGGGGGAATGCGCTCGTGACGCTGATACTGGCGCTGCTGGTGCTCCTGACTCTCTATCCTTTCGTCTTTATGATCGTCACGTCCACCAAGTCCTATGCCCAGTTTCTGCACAGTTACTGGATGCCGGCGTGGCCGCTGCATGTCGGGGAAAACTATCTGGCCGCCTGGAACCAGATCCGCGGCTATCTGCTCAACACGATCTATGTCGGTGTCCTCACCGTCGCGGGATTTCTCTTCACTGCCTCCCTGTCGGCATTTGTCTTTGCCCGCTTCCGCTTCCCGGGCAAGGAGGCGCTCTTTGCCATGCTCATGGTGCTGATGATGATCCCGCAGATCCTGCAGTTGATTCCGGCCTTCATGTGGGTGCGCAAACTGCAACTGCTCAACACCTACTGGGTCCTCATCCTGCCCTACATCGCCGGGGGCCAGGCGTATGCCGTGTTCATCCTGCGCACCTTCTTTGCCTCCTTGCCGCAGGGCCTGTTCGATGCCGCCCGCATTGACGGCGCCCGCGATTTCCAGATTTATTACATGGTCGCCCTGCCCCTCTCCAAGGGCATTCTGGCCACTTTGGCCATTTTGCGGGTGCAGCAGGTCTGGAACGATCTGATCTGGCCTCTGATCACTCTGGCCGATGATTCGAAACGCACGATCACGGTCGGCCTCTACTATTTTCAGGGGGAGACCCAGACCCAGTACGGGGCCATGTTCGCCGGGTATCTGATTGCGTCCATTCCGCTGTTCCTGCTGTTTCTGGTAGGTATGAAGCAGTTTATGGCCGGGGTCACCTCGGGCGCCATCAAGGCGTAGCGATGCCGCCGCGCGCGTGGCACCCCCTGAAACCGCTGTGGCAATCCATCCATTCATATTCCGGAGGATTTTTGAGATGAAACCACAATTGAGCAGACGCCGTTTCCTGCAGGGGCTCTCGGGGACAGTCGCCCTGGTCGCGCTCGGGGCCTGTGTACCGGCGGCCGGCCCCGAAGCTACGGGGGCGGCCGCGGCCCGCCAGGAGATCGAAGTCTATGTCGGCGGGACTTTTCAGCCCGAAGTGGCGCGGGGTGAAGGTCTGACCCCGTTGCTGGAAGCCCGCCGGCTGGCGGACGAGTGGGAAGCTGCGCACCCGGACGCCCGGATTGTCTTCGTGGCCGGCCCGGGTGGCGAAGGCATTGAGCAGTGGGTGAAGTCCTTGCAGGCCGCAGGCACCATGCCTGACATCCTGAATGCCGTGGACAACTGGCTGAATCGGGATATTGGCACCGGCTACTGGCTCCAGATTGACGAATATGTGGACGAGCCCAATCCCTACATTCCTGCGGGCGAGTTGGGCCATGAGCGCTGGCGCGATGCCTTCATCGCCGGCTTCGATGCCCGCAACCGCATGATCGACGGCAATTACTACGGGGTGCCCCAGGCCATCAACGGCGTGCAAATCTTCTGCAATCTTGACATCCTGGAGATGTCGGGAGTCGACTTCGAGACCGAGCTGATCGAACCGCGCTGGACCTTTGACGGCATGCTGGAAATCTCCCAACGCATTCAGGATGCGGGCCATTCTCCCTGGGCCTTGGCCTGGACTTCGCCCTATTGGAATTGGATCCAGACCACCTCCCTCTGCGGCTTCCTCAAGTCCACCGGCCAATGGGATGTGCTGGACACCAACAACGACGACTTCGTGACTTCCATCGAACGCTTCAAGGCCATCGACCGCGGGGACTGGCGCGCGGATGCCGCGGAGCTGCGCGCCATGCATCAGATGGCCCAGGATTGGACTGCCTATTGGAGTGAAGGGTTTCTGGGCCTGACCTCTCAGGAAATGTCCGCGCTGTTCGCCCGCGGCGAAACGGCCTTCTGGTGGAGCACCAGCAACTCCTATCCCGTGATGCAGAATGATCCCTTGCGCGATTTCGACTTCGCCATTGCACGCTTCCCGCTCTGTTTCGATCGCATGGCCACCATTGGCCAGGGGGGCCCCACCCAATACCCCGGCGGGGCCTACAACACCATCGCCATGACGGCCACTGCCATGGAGCACGGCACCGTCGACGCCTGTGTGGACTTCATGAAGCTGTTCACGTCCTGTGAAGGGCAGGGCCGCCTGGCCACGGAGCATGGCGGCGTGGTGCCGGCCGTGTTCTGTGCGCAGGGTCGCCCTGAACTGGAGCAGTTCAAACCCGCGGTCGGGGAGACATTCCTGAAAACCATTCACATGACTTCCATGCACTTTGACTACGGCGCCACCTATTGGCGTATTACCAGCGAATGGCTGGGCGGCACTCTCTCCTACGACGAGGCCATGGCCAAATTCCAGCCGATCATGGAGCAATTCGCTACGGATGCGATCGAACGCGCTGCCGCCTGAACCATAGCCGGACGAGTCTGCAGGGCCGGTTTCCGGCCTTGCAGGCCTTCCGGCTGTCCTGAAGTATGCGTGACAGAGTGCCAGGACCTCATAAAGGGCGCCTTTTGTCTGTATAAAGCCCCAGACGGCGTTTCGGCTCTCGCCGGGAATGGATTGGGAAAGGAACAGGGCGCGCAACGCACTATGTCGGTGATGCACACAGGTTGCCAGTCATAGGCTTTGCAAGCATGCCGTAGAACCGGTGCAGGAACGGCTGGAGATCTGGCCGGGCGAGTTGGGTCGGGCTGTGCAGGATGGGATAAAGGACACACCCTAGGTATCCGGTCCGGGTTGATGCACGGCGTTGCGCTGTCGCACCCCGCCGCGGGGGATGCGCGCAGGGCCCCGGCCGCCGTGGGCCGGGCAGTATCCAGGCTTGGTGGACCGGCCGCGCGGGGCTGCAACCGAAAATCCGGTCCCACGCCCCGGCGCGTGCCCGCGATGTAGTCTCAAGGGTCGGCCAAGGCCAGCGCGATCCAGCCCCAATGCGAGAGGAGACACATTGCCCCCGGTCCCGTGAGGCGGGTTTCCAGAGGGCATCGGGCCGCCGCGCCGGGATTGGTATCTGTGGGCCAGTGACAGTGCCATATGTACTACCCCTCTACCCACAGGCGACCTTCGCACAACGGCACCCGATGTTTGCGGTTCCGCCATTTGGTATTGCGGTCTCGGGTTTTTTCAAAAGTGAATGATTTGAAACCGGCCGCCGTAGCCAAACGACCCAGCCATTCAATAGCGGGCACGTACACGCCATAAGGCGCAGCATCTCCGACGACAAAGCAGACCTTGGACGGCGTGCGGCACACACGGCGCAGAGCGTGCCACACCTGCGCCAGATCGAGGAAGTAGCATCCGACCATGTTGTGGTACGTTTTCCTGCCTCCCCGGGTCAGCCGTACCTGGCCCAATTCTTCGCATACCGGTTGCAGCTCGGCACGAATGGGATCGAGCTCGGTTCGGGTCAGGACATCCGCGAGGTCCACGGCGTGGGTAGGCACATGGTGTGTACAGGAGCAGAGAAGATGCCGGCGAATATACGCCTGCAAATCACCCCAGCTCTCGATCTCGCCGAAGAAAGTCAGCTCCAAGCGCGTGGCATCGGCATAATCGTAGTTGTTGGGGTAGGGGGGTGAAGTGATGACGAGATTGACACTGTCGGCCGGCATGGTGTGGCACACACGCGCGTCATCCAAATGGAACGCGGCGCAGGGACCGGCGAGAGGCTGGGCCGCACACATGTCCGCGTGCATCATGTACATCGTTTTCTTGAAGGCCGCAAAGGGGGTAGGTACCCGGGCTTTGTGCCGCCGAGGTTGGAGATACTGCCAGTTGGCGGTACCGACATGGGAAGTGGGGCGCAAGATCACGACCAGGGTCAGCCATACGAGCAGGGCGGTTGCTGAGCCATCGTCGGTACTTTCCACGGTGTGCCGCAGACAATCCAGCTGGGCCAGGGCTTCATCCGTATAGCACCGGCGAATCAGCGGAGCATAGGCGTCCAAAGACGGCGTGTGATGCCCCGCACGCTCCAGAATCTTCCGCGCCCGCTGTAGATATGCCTCGGGCGCGGAACGGTAGGCCAACTTGGCCTGCGTGATGCGGGCCACGAAGGGGTGCGGGTCGATGCCCCACGCTGCGACACCGCACTGCTCCGCGGCAATAAGCGTGGTGCCGCTGCCGGCAAACGGATCAAAGACCTGCACAGTACGCTCTCGGGCTTCCTGTGCGATCAGGTCGGCGGCCCAGGCTCCGCTGAACCCTGCGCTGTAACGGAACCATCGATGTACCGGCAATTGCATGTTGCCTGTGAAACTGCCAGAGGTACTGGTCCTGTATCGGGACGCATCGGCTTCTGGGAAAAGCGATGGTTGCAGAGGTTGCATCATGGCTGGCTCAATGTAAGTTGTATTGTCTGTATCTTTTATGCAGGACCCAGCATCTGTCCCTGGCAGATTTGCCTGCCCGTAGGTGGTACAGGATTGAGATTTGACGGGGATACTTCCCGAGGTTCGCAAACCGTTGGATTGCTCCAGTGCCTTTAAAACGTGGGAGGTGTCCACAATGAGTCTACTTGCTCTGTTCTGTCTCGATGATTTCTGCCCGCAGTGCAAGCCGGCATGGCAGTGACTGCAGCGCGGTTCTGGATCAGGAACCTGCAACCGGTATGGATCTGGTCCGTGCCCTGCGCGCCCGGTGCGTGTCCCTCGGCGGTGTGAAACCGGACCTGCCGTCCCGTGGCCCGCGTCATCGACTGGGTGGCCCAGCAAAGCGCGCCCATTCTGTACCTCCCGACCATCCGTGAAGCGGAGCTGCGTTACGGTGTTGCGCTTCCCGCCCACCGGTCAACGCCGTGAGCGGCTGCTTGCCGAGATTGAGGGCATGCTGCGGACAGACTTTGCCGGACGTATCCGCCCCTTTGACCGTTATGCCGCCCAAGTCTACGCAGTGATAGCCGCCGCCCGCCGGGCCGCGGAATACCCCATCAGTCATGCCGACTGCCAGATCGCGGCGATCACCCGCTCCTTGGGGCATTGGTCGCCCCCGAGATGCACACGATTTCGCAGGGTGTGGGATTGCGGTGATCAATCCGTGGCCAAACGGATGCACATGATGCCGACCCTCATTGGAGTGCGGTGGCCAAGTCCACCTGCAGGATGGAGTTCGCCCGCGCCGCGCCGCGAACCGGGACGTGCCAGCAAACCCAAGGGCGCCGTGGCACCCGGGAAGAAACTTGGGTCAACTGTGGTCGGTATCCTCTGCGCGCCGCCACAGGCGGCGGATACGCTCCAGCAGCGACTGGACACGGGTGAGATCCGCGGCCGCGGATGCCTGCGGACTGTAGCGCGCCTTGTAGAAGGACTCGGTCGCACCCTCGACATCCGGGGGTTCGGGTTCCTCCATGGGTACCGGTTCGGGGGTGGCCTCCGCGCCGGGCTCTGCGGTCGACTGCGGGGCGCGGGCTTCGGCCAGGGCCTGGGTCAGGCGCGGCGCATAGCGCCGGGGAGTCTCGCCCGCCCGGCGGCCCGTCCCCTGTGCCTTCGCCATGTCCAGCAGGGACAGGTAGGCGAATTGTACCTGTTCGTCCAGAGTCATGTTGCGTCTGGCCTGGCGTTCCGCCCGGGACCGGGCCATGGTGTCCGTACCGGTAACCCGATTCACGACCTCGGCCACGATGTGCCATCCGGCTTCGACCGTGCGCCGGAACAGCCCCAGCAGCAGTGCGAGGCGCGCCTTGATCCAGCTCCAGTCAAAACCCCGGGCCGCCAGCAGATGATAGCCGCCAATCAGGGCGGCCACGGCCACGAGGCCCCAAAAGATGAGGGTGGGGAGATGACTGAAATCGGGGCCGGTCTTCTGTAGCTCTTCCTCCCCCTGGAACGCCTGTGGCATCTCTAACGGCTGCAACACGGGGGCCTCTGCCAGTTCCGAGTCCCCTCCGGACACGAACAGACTGACAAACCAGCCAAAGACGCGCAGCAGGAGAAACAGGAAGGTCTGCACGACGCGCCAGATGGCCATGATGATCCGCAGCAGCAGAATGGTGTCGCCGACGGGTACCAGACTGGCGATGAATGCCATCAACGCCACGCAGCCGATCACGTAGAACATCCAGCTCCGGAAGCGGCTTTCTTCCACCGCCAGGCCATCCAGGGCCCAACGGGCCCGCAACGCCACCAGACGGGCCTGGCCGATGACCAGAAAGCCGGCCAGGAAATACACGATCGTGGACACGATGGCCCGCGGATGGATGTGCTGGGCCCGCACCGTGAGCAACGCTTCCCCCTCGACCGGCCGCACCTGACTGCCTGCCGCCAGCACGATGACCAGAATCCCGATGCCGATCCACACGCCGATAAAGCGGTCCAGCAGGGCCCGGCGATCGCTGCGCAGCGTGTTTTCCACGGTGTCGGAAAGCCGGCCGTAGGCCCGGGCGATATGGCTTACTTCCTCCGGTTGGAGGGAAAGGACCAGCAAGGCGCGATTCAGGAACAGGGCCACCAGCCAGGACATCAGCACGATCAGGCTCCCCGCAATGAAGATGCCGTCGAATATGGCGGTCAGCGGATCCCGTAGCAGCAAGGCCACCGGCGGCATGCCGCCGGCGACGGACCAGAGGCCGATACGGAGCAGCAGGGCCCAGCCGACCGGTTCGATGATGCGGAACCGGAAACGTTCCATGATGTCGCCTTTGGCGTTCCAGGTCATGGTTCCTACAATGCAGCCCGTCAGCGCCGCGAGGGCGCTGCACCCGATCATCACGTTGGCCATGGACTCGGTGAACGAGGGCAGCAGGACCACAAAGACATAGGTGGCCGCGGTCACCACGCACCCGAGCATCAGGGTAAGCAACGCGGGCCGTAGCAGAGACTGCTGCCACTTGCGGTCGAACTCGGCGGTGGTCGCCTCGAGTTCCGACTGGCGAATGGTGTCCACCGACAGCGTGGACAGATTGTCAGCGCGGCTCATGTGCCAGCTCCAGCAGATCCTGATTGCGTTCGATCAGCAATACGGCAAGGCCCAGCGACTCGGCCTGGGCCTTCAGCGCGGTCAAGCCCTCATGGGGCACGAGCACCATGATCACCACATTGATCCCCTTGCGATAGCGGCCGTGCAAAAGCCAGAGCAGCTCGCCCTGGAGCACAGGCACCACCACAATCAGTGTGGTCCCCCAGACCAGATCGAAGGTGTGCGTCCCCAGCCAGGCGGCGAAATCCTCTTCCGCCTCTGTCACCTGCACGCGGGCGAGCGCTTCCAGCAGCGCGGTCAGGTGGGCGCGTCCCGGGGTCGCAGGCAGCACTTGCATCTGGGCCTCGGTGAGGGCGTCCCGGCCATTGGTGCGCAGGCCCACGCCCTGCTGGCGCTCGCTCAAGTGGCTGGCCAGCGAGGCGGCAATCACCACCGCCCATTCGCTGTGGCTGACCACGCCGTGGGTACCGTAGGAGTGGGCATTCATGTCAATGATGATCACCACTTCGTAGGCAATGGCCGGATCGTACTTCTTGGTCTGCATCCGCCCTTCGCGGGCCGTGGCCTTCCAGTGCACATGCTTCAACTCATCGCCGTACATATAGGGCCTGACCCCGGAAAGGCGTGTGGGGTCCTCGACAAGCTTGCGGCGGGTGCCGAGGGAACCGAACAGCATGCGGCTCTGCAGGCCTATCTGTTCCAGCGGCAGCACCTTGGGAAAGACAATCATGGTCTCGGTGGCGGTTTCCAGGGAGCCGCTTTCGGCGAATCCGAACAAATCACCCGTGGCCAGCGTCAGCGGTCCCACGTGAAAGTAGCCGCGCTGGCGACAGTACAGCTCATATATGAAGTTGATCGCGGAGCGGCCCCCCAGCGAGAACACCGTCTGGTAGCGGTTGCGGCTGCGCAGCTCGGACGGGACCGCCTCGTGGGCCCTGACCCAGGGCAAAGGCAGAAGGCCCGTGTTGTCGATCCGCACCGCCCCGGTCGTCATTTCGCCGCTGAAGGCATGGGAAGGGATAGAACGCGAGACATGCACCCAGCGCGTGTGGTACTTGGCCCACAGCAGACTCAGACCCCAGATGCCGCCAGTTACGTAGACCAGATAGTACACCCAGTCCAGGCGCAGCAGGACAGCGACCACCAGAAAAATGATCAGCCAGATGGTGTAGTCGCGCATGAACGGGTATCCCGGGGGGAGCGGCAGAATTGGCCTCGGGCCGGCCGCCGCGGCATCAGGCAGTCACCCCGGCCGGCAGTTCCAGATCCAGCGGAGTCGAGTCGAGGATCTCGCCGACCACCTGCTCCGCCGTACGACCGCGCAATGCGCTGTCTGCTTTCATGATGCAACGATGCGGCAGGACGTAGGGGGCCAGCTCCTGGATATCGTCCGGCTGGACATGGTCGCGGCCCTGCACCGCCGCCTTGGCCTGGGCTCCGCGGTAGAGCGCCAGGGTGCTGCGCGGGCTGGCGCCCAGCTCCAGTTCGCCATGACGGCGCGTGGCATGTACCAGCCCCACAATATAGCGTTTGAGGCTCTCCTCCACATGCACCTCCCAGACCATCCGGCTCAGTTCCGGCAGCCGGGAGCCGTCCACAGCGCTGTGCAGGGTCTCGATGGGGTGCTGCTTGCCGAGATTCTCCATCATGGTCAACTCATGGTCAAAGTCCAGATATCCCAGCTGGAACTTGAAGAGGAACCGGTCCAGCTGGGCTTCGGGCAGCGGGAATGTGCCTTCGTACTCGATGGGGTTCTGGGTGGCCAGCACCATGAAGGGACGGCGCAGGGCCCGCGTCACGCCCTCGACCGTGATCTGGCGTTCGCCCATGCACTCCAGCAAGGCGGCCTGGGCCCGGGGTGTGGCTCGGTTGATCTCATCCGCCAGCAGAATCTGGGTAAAGGCCGGACCCTCGATGAACTGGAAGGAGCGGGTTTCCTGATTAAAAATCGACACGCCGGTGATGTCGCTGGGCAGCAAGTCGGGTGTGCATTGCAGGCGCCGGAAATCAATGTTCAAGGCAATGGCCAGAGAACGGGCCAGCATCGTCTTGCCGACTCCCGGCACGTCTTCCAGCAGTACATGGCCTTCGTGGAGCAACGCGATCACGAGCAGTTCCACGGCCGCGTCGTTGCCCACAATCACCTGACCGACGGCTCTGCGAACTTCGTTCGCGAATTCCTTTACCTGTTCCATGCACGCTTCCTTTGCTTACGGGCCGGGGATCGGATGTCGCGCACCGCCCCATCCTGTCCCGTACCGGCCCTCTGGTGTGGACAGAAGGCCGGCTTCCTGCACCACGGGTGCCAGGATCGATACTGGGGGCGAGCGCTTCCGCGACAGATTATGGCATGGTTTTCTGTCGCATCCAGATCCTTGGCCGCCGATCAGCGTGTGTCTCCCGGGAACCGGGAAGCCTGTGGCAGGTTAACACTGTCACTATATAAGGAACCGATTCGGGATCCCGGGGGAGACAGGTTCTCCTGTCGCTCCTGCCTGCCCCCTGACGCGTCCCGCAGGGCCGTGGCAGACGCGCTGGTTTCCGCCCCTACTACTCCGGATGGGTTCCCGCTTCAATCCTGGGAGAGGGCTACGCGACGGCGTGAGTCAGGGTGCATGGAACGCATTGCAGCAGATCGGATCCTCCTTGCCGGATTTTGGGGTGCGGATAGTTTGTGGGGCTCCGCTTGCACGCATATGCATTTCCGAAGGCGTACCGTGCTTCTGGCTGACGCTCCAGTCTCCGTCTCCCGGCAGGTAATGCACTCTCCCGGCATGGAAGCGCGGGATTGCGTTTCGCCATGCAGGTGGGCCGGCCGGTGCGCTCGCTTTACCGTATGGCATCAGCACGCCGCCGGTGCCTGCCGCAGGGAATGGCTCTTACACCCGCACGATTACACCCGCACGATAGGGAAACCCATGGCTTCGGCAAAGGTTTCCAGGGCCGCGCTCTGATCCCCAAGGCCCAAGGCCAGGTGATGCGAGGGACCCTGCTGGCACCAGGTGTCGATGAACTCGTGCAGGGGGCGCGCAATTCGCACGCGTGCGTTGGGGTTGCCGATGTTCAGGACGGTGCCAGGAACGACCTCCCCAATCGTGTAGATGAGTTTAAAGGTATCCCCGGCCTTGAACTGGGTCAGATTAAGCAGTGTGACCGGCCCTGTCTGTACGTCGAAGTCGATGCCCAGGCCGTGGCCCGACTTGCCGTGATGCACATCCAGATGCATCAGCCGCGGCTTGCCCCGCGCAACATTGGGATTGCTCGGGCCATCGTGCCCCATGAGAATCGAGTTCTCGTCAAAGTCCATGGCAAAGAATTCGACGAACATGCCGCCGCCCCCCAGCAAGTCCAGGATCTTCAGGGCCATGGCGGTTTTGACGTCGCCTTCGGTCACTCCCGGGCGCCCCAACGCGGCCAGCCGGGACACGGCCAGTCCGGACTGGGCCCGCAGCTGGGTCATCAGTTCCCGTTCGCCCCACCAGTAATAGCCAAAGGCCGCGAGGTCGTGCTTGCGCACAATCGTGTCGAATGCCACGGCCACCTGGGCCGAGAATCGCATGTGGTCCCGGGTCACGGAGCGGTCGACTTCGTATATTGTGTGAAGCTGCGTGAACATCTCCTCCAGCTGGTCTCCGGTCACTTGCCGGAAGGCATTCTCGAACTCCTCGATCTCGGGGCGCACCAGCATGCGGCCGGTAGCCCGTAGCAACCGCGTCTCATCGATGGGCATGTCGCTCATGCCGGGGTAGACCTGCCCGATCAGGCCGATGTTCATGTGCCGCACGGCGCGGGCCGCGGCCACGCCCGCACAGTCCGATCGGAGTTCCTGCTGCCACCGGGCATCGTCGAACGGGCCGGTGCGCACCCGGAAGCGGCGTCCGGCATTGATCAGGGCCCCGGCCAGTTCGGGAACACAGCAGACGCCTTCGTGATGCAGATAATCGGTCGTGTCCGCCTGCGCGTACTCGTACGCGCGGTCCTCATGGGCATTGAGAATGCGGACCGGCACATCGACCGCCTGCAGGGCCGGCAGCATGTCCATGCTGGGGGTGTAGCCAAACGGAAAGACCATCACCATGTCCACCGCTTCCCGGGCAAACAGGGCTCCGGCCTCCCGCGATTTTGTGGGGGTGTCCACAAGTTCAGGGGCTACGATATCCGCCATGGACTCCAGCAGCGACCGGAGTTTGCCGTACATGTGCAGGCCCATCTGCTTCAGGCGCGGGAACTGCTCCCAATAATAGTGGTGGCCCGTGGGCAACAGACCAATGCGGGCGCGCGTGGAGGAGGTCATGGGCTTGTTCTCCGTGGATCGGTCAGGCATGGGACGGCGACCTCCCGCCGTGTCGGACATGTCGCGCGGGCGCAGCCGCGCAGCGTGGGACGCAGGGATAAGGACACGGACAACCTATGCCGCCGTCAACCGATCTGCGGCCAGTACGCGGTGACCGACGAGGTGTTGATAGATCCGGATGCAAGAGGCCATGTCCATCTGCTGCCGGGCATGGTCCAGCAACAGGGCGATCTGGCGGGCCTGCCGGTCCACACGGTAGATGGACCAGGGATGGAACACCGGCATGTAATAGAGCATCTCCCGGGTCGTGCAGTAGTCGATGCCCGGTGCGTAGGCTTCGTACACCCCGCGCGCATCGGTGGGCATCGTCCTGGGGTAGCCCCAGGGCAGTATCGGCGGCCAGTGTGTGCGCGCCGGCTGGCCCGTCAGGATGTTATCGTGCCAGGCATGTGAGGGCATTTCCAGCAATTCCGGGAATCCGTCCCGAGTGTACCAGAAAGGCCGATTGAGCGGAGCGGGCACGGTGCCGTCGGGGCCAGCCCCCACGCTGCGCACATACCGGTAGCCGGCCTCCCACACGAGAGCCAGAATGCGGTCGTGCCCCGCGAACCCGTGCGTATACCCGCCGGGAGCCGTCAGGCCGATTACTGGCCGGTCGAAAGTATCCTCGATCAGTTTCCTGGCATCGGCCAGTTCATGTCGCAGCGCGGCGACACCACCGCGCCGGTCCAGTTCAATCAGGTCCGGGTGCGTGAAAGTGTGACATTGGATTTCAAAAAGGGGATGGTCCAGCAGGGTCCGCAAGGTCGGCCCCGCCAATTCCAGCATTTTGGCCACCAGAAAAAAGGTGGCCGGGACTTCCCGTGCCAAATGGACATCGACTACTGCCTGTACCCCCGCCAGGAATTCCTGGATGCGGCTGGGGGCATAGTCGAATCCGGGCGGGCGATCCTCCCACCAGGGATACACCGCTTCCGTGTCATAGGCCGCGACATAGAATGACATGGTCCTGTCTCGTTATGGGGTTTCCCGCCTGGAGCCGGCGGGGAAAGCTCCGGATTCCGTTTCCGTGGCCTTGCGGCCGGTCCGGGTACGGCCCGATAGTACAGGGAGATCACGGCAGGACCAAAGCCGTGGGCAGGCCCCCGCGGCAGAAATGATCATCGCATGTGACTTCGCAACATCCGCGGCTGGCCATGGTGGTGTCGATGACAACAGCGTGGTGGATACGGGTCCACCGCCGCAACTATAATACCCCCACGGCATCGCCGGCCGGAGTGCGCCGCATTCTCGACTGCGCGCAGCCTCCGGCCTTGAAACTGCCCTTGCCTCACCCTCAAGGAGGAATACCACGTCCGCCAAACCCAATTTGCTGTTCATTATGGATGACCAGCACCGTTTCGATTTTCTCGGGGTGGAGCAGCCGGGTGTCGCCACCCCGCATCTGGATGCGTTGGCCGCGCACGGTACGCGCTTTACCCATTGCTGTGTGAACGCACCTGTCTGCGCGCCTTCCCGGATTGCGCTGGCTACCGGGCTGCATCCGTGGCGACTGGGCTGCCTGGACAACCACTGTTATCTGCCACGCCAGATCCCTACCTACTACCAGCGCCTGCGGGATCACGGCTATCAGGTGGCATCCGTCGGCAAACTGGACCTGGCCAAGCCTGCGCCGTACAACGGGCGGCATGGCCGACGGGCCTGCAACTTTCAGTGGGGATTCACGGACCCGCTGGAAATAGAGGGCAAAATGCATGCCGGGCGGGCCTCCCGCCCCGTGGGACCCTATGGTTTTCATCTCGCGGAACAGGGATTGTTTGCACGGTTCCGGGAGGATTATGCCCGGCGCAGTCAGGCGGGATGGATCCGGGGCGTGTCCCACGATTCGGTCTTGCCGGAGGCGGTGCATTCCGACAGTTGGATCGGCCAGCGTGCTCTGACATGGCTGGAGAATGTGGCCACAGACGATCCTTGGCATCTCTTCGTATCTTTTGTGGGACCCCATGATCCTTTCGATCCCCCCACCAGTTGGGCTGCACGCTTTCGCCGCAGCGAGATGCCAGTGCCGGTTGAAGGAAGCCCTGCCGACCGGCCCGCCTGGGTGCAGCGTCGACGGTATGCCATGACGGCGGCGGAGATCGCGCATACGCGCCGGCAGTACACCGCCAACATCGCCTTGATCGATCACTGGGTGGGGCAGATGCGAGAGATGCTGGCGGCCCGCGGTCTGGCGGACAACACCTACATCGTGTTTGCGTCGGACCACGGGGAAATGCTGGGCGATCACCAGCTCTACACCAAGAGCGTGGCCTATGAAGGTGCGTTACGGGTGCCCCTGGTGCTGGCGGGCCCCGACATCCCGGCCGGCAGCGTAAGACGCACGCTGGTGGAACTGGCGGATGTCAATCCCACGCTCTGCGAACTGGCTGGCGTGCCCTATACCGGTAGCGAACTGGCCGCTCTGGATGCGCGCTCCGTACTGTCGAGTGTGACGGACACCGCGCGTCCGCATCGTGCAAATACCTTGGCCCAGCTCCGGAATTTCGCAGCCCTGCGTACGGAAACCCACAAGCTGATTGACAACTACAACGATCGCATGGAACTGTACGATCTGATTCAGGACCCGGGGGAATGCCACAACCTCGCGGCGGAATGTCCGCAGCTGGTGTCCGAGCTGCGAACCCAGATGCAGGCCCGGCGCGTGGAAGGCACCTGGCATCGCTGGTGATGCCCGGCGGGTGCGGCGTGGTTGCGGTTGCATGTGAGACAATCGAATGCGGAGGGCAGGGGTCAGCCGCAGGCCCAATGCTGCACTGGTCCCCGGTCAGAAAGGCTTGTGTGCTCTCGCCTGCGTATGCAACGGCCCTCCTTTTCTTTCGGCCCGTCGAACGCGGAATTCATCCTGGGGATACGGACTTTCCTGCCTTGTGGAGGCCTGCCCGGCACTCTGGAGACAAGGCGCAATGCGAGTCCTCTCCTCTATGGTCAGGACAGGACCCGCGCAGGTGACAGGTACAGGGATTCATGGGTGATGGTGGCACGACCCCGCAACGTCACCTGCGTGGATCTGCCGATACAGGCCTCCCGATGCGTCAGATTCAACGCGGCAGGCAGTGGCGCCCCGTAGTTTTGGACCCGGTTCTCACGTCATACGAAACGACAAACTTCACGTTCCGGGCATGCAGCCGGGCCCATTCATGGCAAAAGTCCTTGTGTGGGCAACGCGGCGGATAACGGGAGGCGCGATGCCCGCATATACCCTGATACGGCGGTCCATATAGACCAGATCGGCGATTGTGCAGGCGGTCCAGCACCGGCTTGTAGTCCCAGATGGTGTCCCGGGCCTGCTGTAGCATGGCAGCAGACAGCACGCAGGGCAAGGTGCCAAAGCCTTTCTCCTCCAGCTGGTGGCGGTGGCCGGAGGGCAATACATGGTCCATGCTCTGTCCTCAATACTCTGCTGGTTCCTTGGCGGGCCTATGGGCTCTCCGGATGCAGGATCAGTCTGCTCTGGGCCGCCGCCCTGTAGGCGGCAGGGTCCAGGGGTACACGCTTCATTTGGCCTTGCCGCCACAGGGCCAGCTGATCCCCATAGTGGGGACTGCCGGCATGTCCGGATTGGCCGGCCGCATCCACGGCGTACAATACGGGTTCTTGCATATCCAGTTCCGCCACAATCCGATAGTTGGCGCCGATGGCCGCCATGTAATTGGGGTCCACCCCGGTATTGCAGACAGTAATGCCAGAACCACCTACCGCGTGGCCTCCCCGGTCCAGGAGTTCGCCCAGGGTCGGCAGGTAGCTCAGGGGATGGTCCAGGCGGATTTTGTGCACCCGGCCCCACAGCCACTCGGCCGGATCCGGGCCCAGTGCTGTGCTGAGTTGCTGCCACGCCTGCACCACGGTATCGATGATGCGGCGGCGCCGTTTGCCATGATCTTCAAACCAGCCTGCCGTGTTTTCCCGCAGGAGCAATACGGCCAGTCCGGCAATCCCGCTACCCAGATAGGAGGCGGTGGAGGGCGCGAAGCGTTCCGCGGCCACGACTTCCTGCCACAGCGCGAAGAACGTCTCGAACAGGGTACTGCCGACAGTGTCCGGATCCATGCAGCCATTCCAGTCCTGCCATATGGCCCGCGCCGCGCGTACCGGCCCGTCCGGCACATCCGCCAGCAGGGCTTGCAACGGCGGCAGACATTCCCGGGCCCGCAACGACACGGTATCCATTTGCCAGCGCATACAGTCTTCCGGCAAGACCCGGCTTGCTGCTTCGAGCAACTGCCGGATGCGCCGGGCCCGATACCCGCTGGCCCACGTACCGGAAAGCGGAAAAGGGTAGTCGTTGCCGGCCGTCCGGTTGTTGGCGGTGCGAATCCAGCCCGCTGCGGGATCGGACAGGGCGGGCAAGTCGGCAAAGGGAATCACCGCTTGCCAGGCATCGGCCGGATCCCAGCCCCGGCGGAAGCCGCGGTGCCAACGGGGACGCAGGGGAATATGACCGGTACATTGATATCCGATATGTCCCTGGGTATCTGCAAACACCATGCTTAACGTGGGCACTTTCCAGTCTTGCAGGGCGCTGCGGAATTCATGGCAGTTCCGGGCCCGGTTGGTATGCATCATGGCCCCGATCTCAAGGCCTGCGGTGCCTCCCGTTTGGGCTCGGGCCTGAGCCCCCATCCATTTCAGGGAGACCGGGCCCAAGCCCTGTGCGCAGGCGGGCAGCAAGTGGTTCACGATGGGGCCATTGGGCGAGACTTCTACCCTCAGGGCCACGGGGTCCTGATCGTGCACCAGGATCTCTTCCCTGCGCACTTCCGCCGGCACCCACTGCGCGCCTGTTTTGAAGCAGCCCGGGTGCTGAGGGGCTGTTTTTTCCAGGTACAGATCCCGTTGGGAGCAGATATTGTTGGTAATGCCCCAGGCCATGTCCATGTTGCGTCCAAACAGGATGCCGGGCACACCGATATACCCGGCTCCTGCGGCATTGAGCCCGGGCCCGTGCAGATGGACTTCGTACCAGCAGGAGACGGCATTGAAGGCAATGTGGGGATCACTGGCCAGGAGCGCGTGGCCCCGGGCGGTGCGGGGCCCCGCCACCACCCAGTTGTTGCTGCCCAGCCCATCCTGCGGGTCTCCCACTGCCTGCCCTGTCGGCCCTGCCGCCGGGGGCGTATGGGATCCGGGCGGCAGAATGCTTTCCTGGTCTGCCTCTCCCTGCAGATATGCCTGGAACAGTTCGTCCCGGTCCAGTTCGCGCCGCGCGAGTTCCGGCATGACGATCACGTCCAGCCGGACCGTGAGATAGTATTGGAATTCGACCCACAGGGACAATGTGTCCACCGGAGCCCACGGCTCGGGCCGATAATCCAGCAATGCAAATTCGAGGGGCAGGTTCCGGCGGCTTTCGTCGCGTACCTGATTGATGCCGGCGGCGAAGGCCGCGAGCCGCCGGCGCACCGGTGCGTCCAATGTCTCCCATTGGGCCCGCGCAATGCGCCTGAAGCCAATCGTACGGGCGGTTATGTCGCGGTCCAACGCGCGGATGCGGCCCCCGGTAGCCCGGGGCCGCGCTTCGGCCCCGAGGATCTCGGCCAGGCGGCCTTGCGCCTGGCGCCGATAATAGTCCAGCTGCCACAGCCGATCCTGGGCCATGGCATATCCGTAGGCGAAATAAAGGTCCTCGTCGTAATCCGCAAATATGTGAGGTACCCCGAGGGCATCGCGGTGGATTTCGGCCGGAGCCTGAACGGAGACCTGGCGGGTCCCTGCCATCGAGGGCAGTCGCTGGTCCAGCTGGGCCTGCCACCAGCGGGGAAATTCCTGCGGATCCAGATTCCCGGCTTGACATGCCGCGATGACTGAGGCACCCCGGCCCAAGTGAGAGAGCACAGAACCGTGCTCCGCGCCGCTTGTTCGTGTCACGGTACTATCCTGCATACTGTTGACTCCCCGTTTTGCGCGTGTGCCTTGCCCGGCGGCACCTGGCCTGTATGATCTGAGCCAGTGCTGTCGGATCTCCATACCTGGCATGGAAATCCGGAGTGGACCGGTGGGACTTGTATACCTATTACCCAAGTGCACAGATCCAAGCATATCCTGTTCATGAGTCGTTGGGGCGCCAATGCCCACGCCGCGTGCCGTGCAGCGTCCCATGGACCTCCAGCGCGCCGGTGGTGCGCCAAAATGTCGATCGCCGCATTTACGGTCGGCATTCAAGGCCAGACCATAATGCAGTGCACACAAAAGATGCCCGGGTACGCCGGCGGGCCCTGTCTACACAGCCATAGCGGCTGCAAGTCTGGCCGGTGTAGGCGGCCGGGCCGGTACCTTGAACGTGCCCGCACCTGTAGGGTAGGCCAGTTTCCCCTTCCAACTCGCCGCCCCACCCGCTGGCGAGAATGCGGCGGCTCAGGCCCGCCTTGGCCCTGACGGTCCGCCCGGGCTGATCCCCACGATACCGCGGGCGCTGCGGGTCATAGCCTGCGTATGAAGGGCCTCAATAACCCCGTATGGGCTTGCCAACGCCCGGCTGATGTGGGTGCGTGTTGTTTGATCTGATGCGCCCGGCTTTGTGGCCTGCTCCACATGGCGGTCCGGACCCAACATGCCCATGGATGCACTGGGAGCGGCCGGCACGGCATACAGGTGGGCTCCCGAACTGCAGTTTGCCGATCCTGGGCACCTGCCGGCGGCTGCCGGCAATTTTCACGTCTGTCGGCAGCGTAAACTCACCTGCCCGGCGCGGTTTGCGGGCGGCAGTGAGGATTGGGGGCCCGGCGTATCCTGCCAGGCAGTCTACAGGGCCTCGGCGTCCTTTTCGCCTGTGCGAATGCGGATAGCCTCCGCCACCGGCAGGACGAAGATCTTGCCGTCGCCCACATTGCCGGTGGCGGCCGCGGTCCGAATGGCTTCGCAGGCCTGGGCGGCGTGCTCCGCGACGACAAACACTTCGATTTTCAGCCGTTGCAGCATGTCGGTCTCCGCGCCACTGGAGCCGCGGCCGCGGAATACCCGCGTACGCTGTTTGCCGCGCCCTGTCACATGGGACACGGTCAAGCCGCGGATGCCCGCGTCGTCAAGGGCGATTTTGACCTCTTCCAGTTTTTCAGGACGAATTATGGCTTCGATTTTTTTCACGGTGTCCCGCTCCCCACGGTGTCTGGCCCAGAACTGCCAGAAGCTGCTGCAACAGGGAGTATAACCTAACTGATGTAGCCCTGCTCGGAAATGTCAAGCCCGACCGATTCCTCCTCGGAAGACGCACGCATCCCCATGACCAGGTCCACAACCTTGAAGATAATCCAGGTCATGCCGAACGCGTAGATCCAGGTGACAACAATGGCAATGACCTGGGTTACGAACTGATCGGGATTGCCATTCAACAATCCGCCGCTGGCCAGAGTGGTGGAGGCGAAGAGGCCCACGGCCAGGGCCCCCAGGTACCGGACATGCTGTGGATGGCCCAGACATCCAGCGAATCGTCTACCTTGTGGTGGATCCGCAGTTCGGCGGCAAAGAAAGATACGATGGCAGCCACGATACCGATGACAAGCGCCGGCAGGACCTCCACGAACCCGGCACCGGGGGTAATGGCGACCAGGCCCGCCACAGCGCCGGAAGCGGCCCCCAGGGCACTGGGTTTCTTGACCACCAGCCAGCCCAGGATCATCCAGGTCAGGGCCCCTGCGGCGGCGGTGTTGGTGGTGACGAGGGCATTGACCGCGATCCCGTCCGCCGCCAGGGCGGAGCCGCCGTTAAAGCCGAACCAGCCGAACCACAGCAGGCCGGTACCCAGTAGCACCAGCATCAGGCTGTGTGGCTCCATGGGCACGCGCCCGTAGCCTGCGCGCCGCCCGATAATCAGGGCCGCTGCCAGGGCACCCACCCCGGACGACATATGGACCACATTGCCGCCGACAAAGTCCATCGGGCCGGATCCAGTGCCGTGTGCAGCCAACCGCCTCCCCAGACCCAGCGGCAGTGGTCGGATTTGGACCACCCCGGCCCTGCTGGGCCTCTTCCGCTGGGCACGCTGGCCGCCCACCGGCTGCAACGGCGCCGGACATGGCGCCCGCGGCGGGCCGCCGGGCATCCCAAGCCCGCCGCCGGAGCATCTGCTGGAGGCCCTGTGCTACACGGCCTGATTTTGTACAAAGTCGAGCTCAGGAGACAGGCATGTGGGACATCTGGGGACGTGTGAGCCAGAGATAGCCGTCCTCGGCAGTGGGAGCGGCAGATGTGGCGCGGGGATGCGGAGACTGGTGCCCCAGCAGGCGATGGGGGAGGCCCGGGCGGCCTTGACTGACCACAAGGCTGTCCTCAGGGGCCGGAAGCTCGCCGTCCAAGGTCCAGACACGACCCTGCGCCGCGGCCACCAGGTCGGAGGGTGTGCCCTGAAAGCGCAGCTGTCCTGCCTGCAGCACACCCATGGCATCGCACATGTAGGCCAGATCCTCGACGATATGAGAGGAGACGAGGACCAGGCACTGTTGGCCCAGCTCGCCAATCAGGGTACGGAAGCGGATACGTTCCCGGGGATCGAGGCCTGCCATGGGCTCGTCGGCAATCACTACCTGGGGGGTACCCAGCAAAGCCTGGGCGAGGGCCACGCGCCGTTTCATGCCGCCGGAATACGTGTGGATGCGGCGGTGGATCACATCGGTCAAACTTGTGTGGCGGACCGCATCCGCCACGGCTTCCCGGCGGCGCTGCGCCGACCCCAGCCGTTTGACCGCCGCCATATAGGCCAGAAACTCCTGTCCGGTCAAATGGGAATACAAGGGCGTGTCTTGGGGGATATAGCCGAGGCAAGCCCGGATGAGCCATTGGTCCTGCCGCCGTGAGGTGACATAGGGACCCAGCCGGACCGCCCCGGCCGTGGGCGGCAACAGGGTGGCGAGAATGCGCAGCAGGGTAGTCTTGCCGGCCCCGTTGGGCCCCAGCAGGCCGAACACGCCTTGGCCGATCTGAAAGGACAAGTCGTTCAGGGCCCGGACCGGCCCCGGATATTCATGGGTGACATGTTCAAAGGTGATCTCCCTGATTTCCATGGGGTAGTTCCTCAGTTGCGGGCTACAGCTACGGTTTTGCAGGGCGGTTGCAGAGGGACCAACGGAGTATCGGCTACGGCCGAGCCGATGCGCCACACCGCAGTCTCGTCGATCGGCGAGGCGAGCGGGGGGGCGGTTTGCAGAGCGTCCAGCCACTGCCACAAAAACGGTTCGCCCTGCACATCGACCGCTTGATGGAGAGACACGACCGCTCCCGCCAAAGCACAGGGATCGGCCTCCACACTGTCCCGCATGCCTACCGGCTTACGGAAGAGGCTGTCCTCCGCCGCCTCTGCCAAAAACTCCCAGGCCTGGCGTTCCGAGTCAATCAGATCGGGAGTTCCGGCAAACAGGATGCGATGGGCGAGCACGACCGCAAACGCTTGGGACCACAGGGACGGCTCGGGATGAGGAAGCCAACGCTGGTGGGGAGCTTGGGGATTGTGGGGCCGCGGCAGGAACATCTCACAATGCAACTGACCATTGTCCTGTTGGGTACAGTGGGAGCTGAAACCGCGCACGCGTCCGTTGTAGGTCATGGGAGCTTGGGCCCAGAGAATCTCTTCCTGCAGCCAGTCTTCCGTCAAGCGGATGGCAGCCAGCAACTGCTCCTGCTCGGCTGTACTGACACCCGGGCCCCATGTCGGGCCCAAACGGGATTCCGGAACCAAAACCTGTGCCGACGCGAACAGAATCCGAGTGCCGTAGGGCAGAGTGACCAATGTCGACCGGGCAGCCGTCTGACCGCTTTGTGTTGCCAATTGCCTGGTCCATGCTAGCAATTGGCCGGCACGATCGAATGTGTCCGCTCCCTGAAAACGGCCCAGATGCAAGGTGTCGGGTGCCCGGTCCAGCGTCTGGAAGGAGGCCGCGACCAGCAACAGGGCGGGTATGGGACTCGACCAATGGTGCCTCCTGATCCAGCTTGTCCCCGCGGTCTCCAGCTCAATGCGATGCGCGGTGCTGATCAGAGATTCTCCATACGCCTCAGGCTTCAGCGCTATGGCAATGGTCTGGGTATGCCGCGATACATGCGGGCCCGGCCGCAGCGGCCAAACCAGCCAGTCGGTGTCCCGAAGCCAGAACAGGGAACTGCGATCCTCATAGCTGACGGTGACACGCGCAAAGGCCGGAGGCAAAAAAGGGATAGAAAGCACAGTGCCATAGTCCTCCCGCAGGAGAACGGGATTCCCGCCATAGCGCAGCCGGATCTCCACATCGGCCTGGGACGCGAGAACCAGATCCGGTCGACTGAACGCCACCACCTCACCCTGGCGGCGGAATTGGGCCGTGTGCCCATTCAAGGTCGCTGCCTGGATCTGCAGACCGGGGTTGAGCACAAGATCGACAGTCGTTTGGTCCGCTGAAGCGATATTGTGCAGGTGGAGCTGCGACTCCACGGTCAATACCGTGCCGTCAAGCTGGGCCTGATGGTGGGCCGAAAGCACATCCCAGGTGTCTGCCTGTTCGGTGAGAGTGGCCGGGACAGTCCGTTGCTCCACTCCCTGCATATACAGGCCTCCAGCCAGAAGCACCAACCCGACACTCGCGCCCGCGGTGCCACGGTACCACCTGTCCTGGGAAGGCGGCCAACCCTGACGCGCGTCTTGGTACGCGATCCAGTACAGAGACCCCAGCCACAGGGCCAGAGCCGCCGCCCCATAGAGAAACGCCAGACGTCCCTGCAGAAAGCTGTCAGCACCCAAGCCCAGCACGGCGCTGAAGGATAGGGTAACCAGTCCGAAATTCAGAGGATACACCAGACTCAGGGCTGTGAGCTGGCTGCCGAGTGCCATCATGCACGTCAACCCGACACAGACTAGGATGGTCCACAAGGTGCGGGGCCACAGATAGGTCAAGGCCTGCACGAACAGGACCTGGGCCAGGGAAATGGGCCACAGCAACCGCAGCAGCGTGGCTCCCAGATACCCTCCCGACCAGAACAGATCTCCACTGCGCCACCCCAGAATGAGGCCGGCCACTCCGGCGGTCAGCAGAAGCACCCCGCTCACCACGCCTCCGGCCGCGGCCAAACGTGCTGTAGCGGCCATGGGCAGAGTCAGAGGGGTAGCCCACAGAAGGTCGCCTTGGTCTCCGCTGGTACGCGTGAGGGCAGGTGCCAAACCCAAGGCCAGAATGGGCAATTGGATGACCAGCAAACCGGTGGTGACCCGTGGCACGACCTCCACGACAGATCCGGGATTGAGGGTCAGCACAGCAGACAGGAGACCCAGAGCCATGAGCAGGTACAGGCCAACTATACGGCTGCGCCACAGCAACCGGACCTCGGTCCCGACCAGAGTCAGCCAGCTCATTGGGTGTCCTCGACGGGAGGCGGGAGCCTCCAAGCCCGGCACTGCAGGTACCAGCTTCCCCAACCCAGCAACAGCAGCGCCGTGCCGCACAGGAGCAGCCGATTGACGATCCAGGCGGGGTGCAGGGTTTCGGCATAGGTCAGGAAGGGATGGAGAGGAGCCAGAGCAGAAGCCGCCTGGATCGTCATCAGGGCACTGCTCCACAGCACCGCGGTCACCACCGCACCGGTCAGGGCATCGCGCAAGGCAAGGCTGGCCGCGTAGCCACAGCTGCCGAAGAAGAATGCCGCAACCAGACCGCCGGTCCAGATCCGCCGGGCCAACAGAGCCTGATCCCCCACGCGCAGCACCAGTGCCACCGCGCCGAAAGCCAGGGTCCAGATAAGACCTACAGCCAGCAGGATCAGGAACAGGCGTCGCAGATACAGCCGCCAAGGCGGTGTGACGGTCACGGCAACCAGATCCCGGGCCCGGTCCCCCAGCACCGCCCGCGTCCCGGCCCAGCCGGCAATCAGCGGCAGCAGCATTTCTCCGTACACCAAACTCTTGCGGAGATCCTCCGGATCCGCCACGCCCAAGTGTCCTACATAGAAGGACAATCCCAGATCCAACAGACCACACAGGAAACCGACAGCCACGGGAATAACCAGCCAGGGGAGCAATACACGGACTTCCAGACGCCAGGTCCAGGTGCGGTCCCACAGGGAAATCATGGATTGGGGGCCTGTAGCAGAGAGGGCAAGGCTGCAGGAGGAACGCCCAATCCCATCAAAAGGCTACCCTGTTCCACCATTGACATTGGCGGTGTGCTGAAACCCTGCCAATACTGTAGAATGCGCAGTTCCCGCGACAGCAGTATTTTGGTGGGCACGACTTCAACCCGCAGTTGGCGGACAAGGGAACCATCTGTATCCACAAGGACGGGAATATTCAGTTGATGTTCTTTCAAGAAACCAGCCACGTCTTCCCGGCTTCGGCGGTCCACTACCCCCACAACCGCGATGTCGTCGCGCCAAGTCCCTCTGGCGATATGTTGCCAGAGTGGGGCCTCTTGGGCACAGAACTCACAATGGGGATCAAAAAAGACGAGCAGAATATAGTTGCCCGCCAGATCGGGCAGAGAAATGATTTCGTCATTCAGATCATGGTAACGACGAGAGAAACCGTTTTCCCAATGTGTTCCGATCAATGTATCAGAGTCATTGGATACAGCGGTCCAATCTGACACTCTCCCGTTGTCCCAGGGAGTGCGGGTCACGAATAGAGTGACCAGAAGAATCAAAACTGTGCCATACAACAGGCGCTCAGTATCGACTCTGCGCCAACAACTCTTCCAAAATGTAGAGGATGCAAACAGACTCATATCTCACCTCTTGCTTTGTCCCGTGTCTATATGGGATTTGACAGGGGAGGTGGTTTCTGTGGTGGGGGCGTAACGTCCCCACCACCGCTTTGGATCACTTTAGTAGAAACAAAATGGCTCTGCCGACAGGGCAGAGCCAAAGGACAAGCAGAGAAAGCACGGAGCCAACAAGATCCGGACCACCAAGGCAGGATGCTCTCGTCAGGAGGCACCTTGCATCGCCCGGGGTCACGGAACATTGGAGTCGGGAGGCGGGGACATTGTGAATGAGAAACTCTCCGTGCATCGAGAGTGTAGAACTCCCGATATAAGGGTCTATGTAAAAATCTTACAATTCATCCGTGATGGATTCCCCTGCAGGATGAATTGTCGACGTGAATTGTGGATAAAACGCGGTCTCCCGGAGACCGCGTCCCAGTCAGAGTAGATGGATGGCCAACGCCGGACAGATCTGGCCCAGTTGTTCCGAGGTGCCTTGCTAGGGTTGGTGTACGTAACGGCTTTCCCGTCACGGAGGGAGCTGGGCAAGTACCTGTCTGGCATTTCCTGGGAGACGGAAGTCTGGGTGGCGGATGATCCCGATCACCTGATCCACTTTGACGGTGAGCGGTTTCTGGGTCCTTACCCAAGTTGAGGACAGGAACGCAACTCCCTTACACAATGCTGGGCTGCACCCAAATCAGCTCGGAGTTTTGAATCAGTTTGCGGGAGTGAGTTGTGATGGACAAATCGAGAACCGACCCGAATGGATCAATCTAGGTGCCCGATTTGGGACGCACCGCTCGACAGCGCTCCCAAGAATTCGGGACAGTCGCGCCTGCTCTATTCTCCCCGCGCCGGTGGCGTGTACAAGTTGGAGGGCAACTGTGGGGCTTCGATGGCCCACCGCGGCGAACCCATTTCCGAACTCCACGAGATTTACCGGTCGCAGTGTCAATACTGCGTCCTGTTTGTCTCCCGGGCATACGCCACCAAGATATGGCCGAAGCTGGAACGGATCAGTGCCCAGGAACGGGCGATGAAGGAAAAACAGGAATACATTCTCCGCTTTGACGACACGGAAATTCCTGGCTTGCCCAGCACTGTGGCCTATATTGCCTGCCCTGCACCAGATGTCACCCTCCGCGCTGGCAGACTGCATACGAGAGAAAATAGGCCATGCGGTGCGGCGCGGGTATCTACCTCCCGTCCCGGATCGCCTGTTTGCACTTCTGCACGTGGAAGATGATCCGGCTATGCAGGTGATCGTGCAATCGATTGCGGATCGATTTCTGGCCACACTCCGCCGGATGGCGCCCGAGGAAAGGCACATCGTGTTCACCCTGTTCCTTGGGGGTTGTCCGGCGATATTGCCGGACAACATTCACATCCATGCCGACTTGCTCCGCCGATCCACGGATCAGTCAATACCCCGACTTAAGCGGACATTGGGGGGGGGGGTGAATTCGCTCGGATCTGCCTGCGCCCTGCGCCAAGACATGGAAGAGGAGGCGCATGTGCACGGAGAGGTCCTGAGCGAATCCCCCTTCTTCGAACTGACCTGGAACGACCTCAGCGCAGACCATAACGAAGATGTTCCCGGTCTGTGCGTGGCGGCCATGATTGAAGGGGTGACCGAAAACTACTGTGAAGTCCATAGCATGCAATTCTTGGAGAGGCTCGATTTCTCACGGCTCAGCCATGCCACCGCGCCCCGCGCAACACAAGCATGATGGGAACGATCTCGGGCCTGGCCCGCTCTGTGCACCTGTGCCGCGGCCGGGAATGGGGTCTGGATGATTGCAGACCCGGCAAGTGACAGGGACAGTCGACGGGCCGCACAAGCTGGGGATCCATGCCTGATCGCACTGCCATTGAATGGACTGACGTCACCTGGAACCCCGTCACGGGCTGCACGAAAGTGTCCCGCGGGCTGCGCCCATTGCTATGCGGAGACGCTGGCCGAACGGTTCCGCGGTTGCCTTGGCCCCCCATATTTGGATGGGGGTTTCGGTCGAAACACAACGGTGGGTGGAACGCGTGTCCATCTTGCGCAACACCAAAGCCGCGATCAAGTTTTTGTCCTGTGAGTCGTTGTTGGGTACTCTGCACTTGGACTTGACGGGCATCGACTGGGTCATTGTGGGCGGCGAGAGCGGGCCCGGGGCCCAGCCCATGCAGGAGACGTGGGTACTCCAGGTGCGGGACCAGTGTCTGGCGCGGGGCATCCCTATTCTTCTTCAAGCAGTGGGGGCTTTTGACGCGGCGGGCGGGCGCCGGGGCAAGAAGGCCGCGGGTCGGGTGCTATCTGGGACGGGATGCCACAGGGCTGACATAATGAATTGGTTGGAATCGGCAGAAAGTATGTTGCAGGGCATTGTCCTCGTGGGGGCCGCGGCCGCTGTCCTAGGGCCGATCGCCAAGTGGGTGGGGCACTGGACCAGGGGGACTGTGGATTGGAAACCCCTGGTGGCCGAGATCCTGGACATCCTTTTGATCTATGGTGCCTTCCTGCTCGTCCTGCTGTTGATGGTCGTGATGGCCTTCCCCCTCGCTCAGAGTGGCTGGGGGCCGGGTTCTCGCTGGGCATAGCGGCGACCCTGGGGTGGGGGTTGGCACTGCTCCTCGACCTGCCCAGCAAATGGCAGATCTGGGATTGGGTCGAGAAAGGCATACTCATCGGTTTCCTCATGGGGGGAGCCATGGTCCTGGTCCATGAAACTCACAGCCATGTGCAAAAGACGTTGCTGTCCTGCGATTTCAGAGCTGGTGGCACGCTGGCGGGGGCAGTGGCCGCCAGCGATGTCCGCTGTGTAGACCACTGGCTGCGACAGGTTGCCCCCGTGGACCGAGGGGAGCAGCCCCTGCTGCATGTCGCGGTGGCCGCGGACAACGCTCTGGTATTGTCCCGCTTGCTGGACAGCGGCAGGTTCAATCCCAATCAGCCCGCCGCCCACGGAGACACCTCCCTCCATGCCGCTGTGCGGAAGGGCCGCCGCGACATGGTGTGCCTACTGCTGTCCCATGGCAGCAACCGACACTTCCCCAACGGAGACCACGTGACGCCCCTGGATCTGGCCGCGGACCGCGACCGGGTGGCTTTGCTGGAAGGCGATGTGTGCCTTCGACAGAAACCATGAGGGTACACAAGGCCCTGGGACTGTTCGCAGGGTCTGGCCTTGGAATCCCGGCGTCGAATCGGGTCTGGGATCAGGGCAATCGCATTATATAAATGGGGCGTGGTTTTGGTGGGATAGAATCGGGCAGGGCAATCGCAAAGTCCAGATTCAATTCCAAGGCAACCAATTTATCAATATAAAAGTTCGTTTGTTTTGACAGATGATGTTTCCAAGAGAGATAAATCAGGTCAAAATTAGATCGTACACAGGTAAATATAAACGGCTTGGCTCCCAGTCGCGACTTTGCGATTGCCCTGAGAATCGGGTGCCGTCCCCCATCCTGCGGGAGTCCCTGTCATGGGTGCCATTCCGGCCGTGCCTTGGGTCGAGCTCGTGGCGGAGGTGGAGGACCCCCGTGGGGCACGGGCGCAGCTCCATCCGCGGGTCAACATTATGGTCAAAGTGGCCCCCTAGGTCGCATTCTCGACTTTGCGCCGAAGCCAGCCATCCGGTCTGGCCTTGCCCAATCATCCGGGAGGAATTTCACGTCCGCCAAACCCAATTTGCTGTTCATCATGGATGACCAGCACCGGTTCGACTTTCTAGGGCTTGCGCAGTCTGGCGTCACTACGTCTCATCTGGATGCGTTGGCGGCGCAGGGTACACGCTTTACCCTTTGCTGTGTGAACGCGCCGGTCTGCGCGCCTTCCCGCATTGCGCTGGCCACGGGGCTGCATCCGTGGCGGCTGGGCTGTCTGGACAACCACTGCTATCTTCCTCGGCACATGCCCACCTACTACCAGCGTCTGCGTGACCAAGGCTATCAGGTGGCGTCCGCGGGAAAACTGGATCTGGCCAAGCCTGCGCCGTACAACGGACGCTAGGGCCGACGGGCCTGCAACTTTCAGTGGGGTTTCACGGACCCGCTGGAAACGGAGGGCAAGATGCATGCAGGGCGTGCCCCCCGTCCCGTGGGCCCCTATGGCTTTCATCTCGCGGAGCAAGGACTGTTTGAACGGTTCCGGGAGGATTATGCCCGTCGCAGCCAGGCGGGCTGGATCCAGGGCGTGTCTCACGATTCGGTGTTGCCGGAAGAGGCGCATTCCGACAGCTGGATCGGTCAGCGCGCCCTGACATGGCTGGAGCATGTGGGGCCGGAGGCGCCGTGGCATCTCTTCGTGTCGTTTGTGGGTCTGCATGATCCCTTCGATCCTCCCACCCATTGGACTGCGCGCTTCCGCCACAGCGTGATGCCGACGCCCGTCCAAGGCCCTGCGGGCGACAAGCCGGCTTGGGTGCAGTGCCGCCAGTATGCAATGGCAGCCGCGGAGATCGAGCATACATGGCGGCAGTACACTGCCAACATTGCCCTGATCGATCACTGGGTGGGCCAGATGAGGGACATGCTGGCGGCACGCGGCATGGCGGACAACCCCTATGTCGTGTTTGCGTCAGACCATGGGGAAATGCTGGGAGATCACCGGCTCTACACCAAGAGCGTGGCCTATGAAGGAGCCTTGCGTGTACCCCTGATTCTGGCCGGCCCCGACATTCCTGCTGGCGGCGTGAGCCACACGCTGGTGGAACTGGCGGATGTAAATCCCACGCTCTGCGAAATGGCCGGCGTGCCCTATGTGGGCAGTGAACTGAACGCTCTGGATGCGCGCTCCATTATGCCGAGCGTGCGGGACCCATCCCAAACGCACCGTCCGAACGCCTTGGCCCAACTCCGGAATTTCACGGCCCTGCGCACAGAGACCCACAAGCTGATTGACAGCTACAACGATCGCACGGAACTGTATGATCTCGTGCAGGACCCGGGGGAATGCCACAATATCGCGGAGGAGTGCCCGCAGCTGGTGTCCGACCTGAGGGCCCAGATGCAGGCCCGGAGAGTGGAAGGCACCTGGCATCGCTGGTAAGGGCCAGGCGGGTGGTGGGTGCAAGTGCCGACAGGGCCAGTTTCGCTTGTGGGCGGTGGCCGCGCTGCTGCGCAGGGATGCGCAGTCCGTTCCCCCCTCCATCCCTGCAGATCTCCCTGTCCTGCCAGTGCCGCGACTTGGACATGGACATCAGTCGTGATTTTTCCCCCTCCAAAGCAACGCAACAGTATTGGCTCTAGGCGGGGTTGGGGGATTCGGAGTGTGCATCATGGGAGCCAAGCAGAACGGCTTCGGCGGCGGCGGCGGGAACACGTGCGGAAGTTATGGCCTGCATCAGGGTTGCGACACTGGGCAAGTCCTCCTGGGAGCATCTCTGCAACGCTGCAAAACAAAGATCCAGGCGTTCCGCGTCCAGATAGCACCGCGCCACGCCCATGAGAGATTCCACAAGGGTAGCTGCCCGTCCCTCGGCCCGCCCCTGCTTCTCCACCGAATACCAGTCGTGGAGACCAGGATCCCACCATTCCAACTGGTAGGCGTGCCCCCGCAGCCGGGTGCCTAGAACTGCACTGTCCAGTTCACCATCCCGATTGGTCTCTATCGGTTGGTAGCATCCGGCCGCATCCAGCCGCCAGCCCTCCAGGGCCCGCGTCTCCTTGCGGGGGTCGAACAGCCAGAATTCCACCACCCCCATCCGGCGGCAGATTTGCCATTTTTCGCGCCGGTCCACTTGCTCGGTCTTCTCCGAAAGCACTTCCAGCACCAGCCGCGGCGGCCCCCACTCGGTCCAGGAACTGGATTTGAGATTTTGATGGGGCACGTGTCGGGGTGCGGGCGGCATGGACCACAGACCGACATCGAAGGCCACTTTCCGCCGGTACCCCGTCCCCTCCAGATACGCGGCGGGAATGGCATTGAACTCCAGGTCCGAGGTCAGGCGGTAGGCCAGCCCTTTCTCTTGCAGGTACCGTTCCATCTGCGCCCGCACATGCGCCAAGGTTTTGTTGTGGTTGTCAGACTGCAAAAGACGTACATCCTCCTCGACGAGATACGGGTCCTCGGTGAAGAGTTCGTGACCTCTCCGGGGACGCGCCGGATCTGCAGTTGCCGGAGCCGCCCACGCGTCCGGGGCGGTGCCCACCTTCAGTCTTGACATGGGGCCATCATCTCGGAATCTCGTTCCCTGGCCCTGCTTGTGTGGGCCTGCGTTGCATACCCTCATTGTAGACCATGGACAGATCCGCAAATCCGGAAGTCCCGCCCGAGCCAATTCCCAGTCGCTTCAGGGGCCCACACAGGCGCCGGTGGGGAATGCGCTGCCCAGGATGCGCATGAAGCGCATCGGAGACTCCCCGGCAGTCACTGCAAGCCTGGGCCGGGCTTGCGGTTCCACTCCACGGGGGGTGACTTTCCGGCATAGGTGGGAATCAGCCTCTTGATCTTGGCTTGGGCAGAGGCGGGCCACCCCTGGGTGCCGTTCATGGACTGGGCCATGTATGCCTGCAGGGGGCCAGAGTATCGCTCGAATGGATGGAACCAAAGGGTGACGACCGTACGCCACTCGTCCGAATCGTTGGCGTAGGCGCCATGCAACAGGCGTGAGTCGCCTATCACCAAATCGCCAGCCCGGACCGGCACGGCTTCATCTTCAGGGATGGGTCGGAATGCAAGGTGCGTGGGATCGGTTGCCTTGCTTATCGCTTCCGCGTGGGCCTCCGGCACGGCATCATGCATGGCATGTCTGCGCCTGTGTGAACCGCTCAGAACTCTCAGACAGCCGTTGGCAGGCGAGGTGTCCACCAGATAATACATGAGAAAAATCTGCAACGTGGGCTCGGTGTAGCTGAGCGGATCATCCCAGCCCCCCCAGTCCTGATGCCAGAAGAGTGGGGGGGAATGCGGAGGTTTGCTGATGACATAGCCCGATGTGAACCTGGGATCCGCAATTCCCAATTCCGCCAGTTTGGTGAGGGCGGGTGTCCAGCCTACCAGGTCCGCGAAGAAGGCATCGTCAAACACACTGATCATGCTGCCTGTGGACTTGCGGGCGGCGAAGTGTGCCTTGGGTTGGGCGGCGATCAGCCTTGACGTCGTGTCCTTGGCTTGTTGCAGCATTTCGGCGGACAGGACGTGGGCAAAGGTGACAAACCCTTGCTCCTCCAACTGGTGTCTGTTGTCGGTGCGCAATTCATTCTCCATGCTCTGTCCCCGATACCTGCGGGCAAGCAGGTATGGCGCCACCACTTTCATTGTGACGCATTCTGTGCCATGTGATGCCCTGAGGGGGCGTCTCCCCAGTCGTGCTGATCCCCGGTGACGCACGGGGAACTCGATGTTGCAGGGACAGGATTTCGTCCGCGCACGGCTGACCCTGCGCAGGGACCACAGCCACCGCGGTCCGACAGCGGGAATCCGGCCCTTGTCCACATAGGGGACGGGGGTCTTGGAGACCCCAGTCACACATGAGGGTGCACTCCCCAGCCTTTTTTAGCCTTCCGGTTCCAAGATCAGCCTGCTCCGGGCCAACTCCCTACATGCGGAAGGCTGCAATGCCAAACGCTTCATCTGTCCCTGCAGCCACAGGGAAAGTTGGTCGCAGTAGTGGGGGCTGCCGGCGTGGCCGGATTGACCGGCCGCATCCACAGCGTACAAGACAGGTTCCTGCACATCCAGTTCCGCCACCATGCGATAGTTGGCCCCTATGGCCGACATGTAATTGGGATCCACTCCGGTATTGCACACGGTCACTCCGGAACCCCCTACCGCTTGCCTTCCCCTGTTCAGGAGATCGCCCAGTGCAGGCAAATACCCCAGGGGATGATCAAGGCGGATTTTATGCACCCGGCCCCGTAGCCACTCTTCTGGATCCGGGCCCAGTTCAGCACTGAGCTTCTGCCACGCCTGCAACACGGTGTCGATGATAACACGGCGCCGTCTGCCACTTGTGGCAAACCAGCCTGTGGCATTGCTCTGTAGCAGCCGTACAGCCAGCCCTGCAATGCCACCGGCAAGATACGGAGCGGTACGCGCCACCGTCCCCCACGGCAATGTGCGGCCAAGACCGGCCACGGGGCCGGAGGCCGCACGGCCCCCACGACTTGCCGGCACAGGATGCCCCGCGGATGGTTCTGCACGCCCAGGCAGGGCGGCAAGGTTGTTTGGATGGCCGGAGGCCTTAGATGGCCTTGTCGTCCGTTTCGCCCGTGCGAATGCGCATGGCCCCTTCCACGGGCAAGACGAAGATCTTGCCGTCCCCCACATTGCCGGTGGCGGCCGCGTCCCGAATGACTTCGCAGGCCCGCTCGGCCTGATCCGCAACCACGAACACTTCGATCTTCAGCCGCTGCAGCATATCGGTCTCCGCTCCCGTGGAGCCGCGGCCTCTGAATACCCGTGTACGTTGTTGGCCGCGCCCTGTCACCTGTGACACGGACAAGCCACGGATGCCCGCGTCATTCAAGGCGATTTTGACCTCTTCCAGCTTTTCAGGGCGAATGATGGCTTCGATTTTCTTCACAGTGTCCCGCACCCATGAGGTTGATGGTCTAGAACTGACAACACGCTGCTGAGATATGGAGTATAGCCTAACTTATGTATCCCTGCTCGCCATGCTCGGAAATGTCCAGGCCTACCGACTCCTCCTCAGAGGAAGCCCGCACCCCCATGATCAGGTCCACGACCTTGAAGATGATCCAAGTCATGCCGAATGCATAGATCCAAGTGACGACAGTGGCGATGACCTGGGTCACGAACTGGCTGGGATTGCCATTCAACAACCCGCCGCTGGCCAGCGTGGTGGAGGCGAAGAGCCCCACGGCCAAGGCGCCCCAGGTGCCAGACATGCCATGGATGGCCCAGACATCCAGCGAATCGTCCACCTTGTAGTGGATCCGGAGTTCAGCGGCAAAGAAGGACACAATGGCGGCCACGATGCCGATGACGAGGGCCGGCATGACCTCCACGAAACCGGCGCCGGGCGTAATGGCCACCAAGCCCGCCACGGCTCCGGAAGCTGCTCCCAGGGCGCTGGGTTTCTTGACCACGAACCAGCCTAGGATCATCCAGGTCAAGGCCCCGGCGGCGGCGGCGGTGTTGGTGGTGACAAGTGCATTGACCGCGACGCCGTCCGCGGCCAAGGCGGAGCCGCCGTTGAAGCCAAACCAGCCGAACCAGAGCAGACCGGTGCCCAGCAGTACAAACATCAGGCTGTGCGGTTCCATGGGCACGCGCCCGTAGCCTGCGCGGCGGCCGATGATCAGGGCCGCGGCCAGGGCGCCGACCCCGGATGACATGTGGACCACATTGCCGCCGGCAAAGTCCAGCGGGGCGGGGTCCAGTGTGCTCAGCCAGCCACCCCCCCATACCCAGTGGGCGATCGGTGCGTACACCAGAGTGGACCAGAAGACGACAAACACGAGGAAGGCCCTGAACTTGATCCGTTCGGCAAAGGCTCCCGCCAGCAAGGCCGGGGTGATCGCGGCGAACATGCCTTGGAACATCATGAACAGCAAGGCGGGAATGTCCAGACCCTCTGGGGGCTCCAGTCCCACGCCGCGCAGACCCAAGTGCTGCAGGTCGCCGACAATGCCCCCCAGACTGTTGGAGCTGAAGGCCAGGGAATATCCCCACAGCACCCAGACCACACCGACGACGCCCATGCAAATGAAACAGTGCATGACGGTGGCCAGGACATTCTTGACGCGGACAAGACCACCGTAGAAAAGCCCAAGACCCGGAATCATCAGCATAACCAGCGCCGTCGAGACCATAATCCAGGCCGTGTTTGCACCGTTCATGGTTGTTTGCCCTCTCTGTTCCTCGTGTGTGCCGGCAGCAATGCCTCTCGCATTCCGCATGTGTATTGTTCACAACCTACCAGAGCTTTCCTTATGCAAATGGCACAAACAAAGGCGGGCAAGTATGGGCACTGTGGACAAGAGCACATGTGCAAGACGCAGCTGCAGGGGCTTGCGAGACAAGGCTTTGCAGCGCACAGACCACCATGCCCCCGCGACGCAGTCAGAATCGGGTCTTGCTTTGCCGCAGGACCGAAACCCGAAAAGAATGATCCGCAGAGGATCCACTCCTTGACCATGCAGTGCTGGGGGCCGCTGCCGTGCTGCTGCTGGTCGTGCTGCTGGCCCGGCGCACCAGTGTGGTGTCTCTGATCGTGCTGGGCCTGATGGTCAGTTACGCCGTGGGCGCCATGGTCAGTTTGCTCATGTACTACAGCCTGCCGGCCAGCGTCCAGGCATTCATTGCCTGGTCCTTCGGATCCTTTGGGGGGTGACCTGGCGGGAACTCAGCGTCTATGTGCCCGTGGTGCTGGGTGGTCTGGGCTTGGCCTTCCTCTCCATCCGGCCTCTGAATGCCTTGCTGTTGGGGGAGGAGTATGCCTATTCCACGGGCATCAACGTGCTGCAGGCTCGCTGGCTGATTTTGATTGGCGCCTCTGTGATGGCCGGTACCATCACGGCCTACGCGGGCCCCATCGCGTTCATCGGCGTGGCCACGCCCCATCTGTGTCGCACCTGGCTGCGCACCTCCAATCACCGGTGGTTGGTCCCCGCCTGCATCTTGCTGGGTGGCACTGTCGCCTTGGTGGCCGACCTGATCGCCCAGATGCCCGGCTTTCCAGTGGCTTTGCCCCTCAATGCCGTGACGGCCCTACTGGGAGCTCCGGTAGTGATCTGGGCTCTGCTGCGCCGCCAACACAGCTTGACCCCATTTGCTTCCTGAAGGGTCAGACCATGGCGCCGGCAGTCTCCTTGTCCCATCTGGACATTGGCTTTTCCGCGCATGCCGAGCCCTTGCTGAAGGACTTCTCTGCGGAGCTGCGCTCCCAGGAACTGGTGTGCCTGATGGGCCCCAATGGAGCGGGGAAGACCACGCTGCTGCGCACCCTGCTGGGTCTGCATCCGCCCCTGCAGGGCGCCGTGCATGTCGCAGGGCAGGAGCTGGCTTCCCTGAGCCGGCGCTTTCTGGCGCAGCACATCAGCGTCGTGCTGCCGGGCCGCATTGCAGCCGGACAACTGACTGCCGAGGAACTCGTGGCTCTGGGCCGCCTGCCCTACACTCGCTGGAGCGGGCGCTATGCAACCCAGGACCTACAAATGGCCCTGGAGGCCTTGGCCCGGGTGGAGGCGCTGGAATTCCGGCACCGGCGGGTGGCGGAACTGAGCGATGGGGAACGGCAGCGGGTGCTGATTGCCAGAGCCCTGGCTCAGGACACGACGCTCCTGCTCATGGATGAACCCACCGCGTTTCTGGACATTGCCCACCGCATCCACATCACCCAACTGTTGCAGCAGCTGGCCCATGAGGGCAAGGCCATCCTGATGATCACGCACGATCTGGATCTGTCCCTGCACTACGGAGACCGGCTCTGGCTCTGGGATCCAGGCGGACGGCAGATGCACATGGGGATCCCCGAGGAGCTGATGCTTTCCGGTGCGCTTCCCCAGGTGTTCGCGGCCGGGGACATTCGGCTTGATCCCGCCACTGGCTCTCTGCAGCGGCCCGCACCCGCAGGGCCTTCCATTTGTGTGACTGGCGACCCGATGGCTGTCACCTGGGCCGGGCGGGCCCTGAACCGCAAGGGATTTTCCGTCACGGCCAATCCCGAGGCAGCCCTGTAGCAGACATGCATCAGGGCTGCCTCGCGGGACTGGCGGCTCACGGATGCCCAGGGGGAAGAGTTTGCCTGCCCGGAACTGTCTGGGGTGCTTGATCGGCTGCCTCCCGCGATCGATGGTTGCAGCTGACCGCGGTCCTCTCTGTAGGTGTCTGCCTCCCCCTCTCGACCCCCCGGGGAGAGGGGGCTTCGCCTCAAAGGCAGGGGGCAGTCGCTTGGGGCAAGCCTCGTCCCGCACTTGACAGTTGCCGGCAAAGCGTGATAGAAGAGTGTGCTCTGACTGGAACCGATTTTTGTGTCGAGGGCGGTTTCCGCCGTCCGCGTCTCGTGGTACGAGGTGGCGTGCTCGCTTGCGGACCGCGTCAGCCTCTTGGGTTGCACCCGAGGTTGTGCGTATGAGGGTTGCCGCCACACCGGCACCGCGTCGGCCCTTGCGCATCCATGGATGCAGAAGATGTCCGTGCATTGTGCCGCAATGGGCAACGCGAACTTGGACGCCATCCTTTTTTTCGCTGCAGCACAAGGAGAATTCAGCCATGTCGAAATTCCTGCAATTGATGTTGGTGGCAGGATTGGCCATCCTGCTTCTGGCCGCCTGCGGCCAGGCGGAGGCGCCAGTGCCTGAGCCTGCTGACCGTGTCCAGACTGCGCCGGCCCCACCCGCCAGCGAGGGAGGGTTCAACGAAGCGCCCATGCTGGCCGAGCAAGTGGCGGCCGGCTCGTTGCCCCCCGTGGATGAACGTCTGCCGGTGGAACCCCTGGTAATAGAGCCCTACAATGAAATTGGCCAGTACGGAGGCACCTGGCACCGCTTTGACACGTCATCTTCCGGCTCCCATTTCGTGATGGCCATGTACGCCTACTCGCCTGTGCATTGGGTGCAGGACGGCCTGGACAAGCGTCCCGGACTGGCCAAAGGGTGGGACAACAACGACGACAAAACGGAATGGACGCTGTACCTGCGCGAAGGTACGAAGTGGTCCGACGGCGACGATTTCACGGCCGACGACTTCATGTTCTGGTGGAATGACATGGTGCTCAACGAAGAGCACTCCGACGTTCCGCCCGATTACATGAAATCCGCCGACGCGGTCACCGTAGTGACAAAGGTGGACGACTATACCTTGCACTTCGCCTTCTCGGATCCGTCGCCCCTGTTTCTGGACCGCCTGGCCATGTGGCCCAACGGTACCATTCCCGGCAACGAGAAGCTCTTCGTGCCGGAGCATTACCTGCGCCAGTTCCATCCCGACTATGCGGATGAGGAAACCTTTGAAGCCCTGGACGAGAAGCTGAACTGGCCCAGCAACCCGGACGCTCCGGTCCTGAACCCATGGATGCCCGTCCAGTACGATCCGGGCACCCGCCTGCTGCTGGATCGGAATCCCTACTACTACGCGGTGGACCCGGCTGGCAACCAGCTGCCCTACATTGATACCGTGGACATGACGTACGTCGAGAATCTGGAAGTGTCGAAACTGCGGGTCATTGCCGGCGAGCAGGAGATTTGCGGACGACCCTGTCGCTATCAACCCTTGAGCGAACTTTCTGTCTTCCGGGACGCCGAGGCGAGCGTCGGCTTCCAGACGTATCTCTGGGATCAGGGGGGCGGGGCCTCCTTCCTGCTCTATCCCAACTGGACCCATCAGGATCCGCAAAAGCGGGCGTTGTATCGCAACCGGGATTTCCGGCTCGGCCTTTCGCACGCCATTGACCGGGTGAAGATCCAGAAGATCGTGTATTTCGGCACCGGCGAATTGACCACGGGCACAATGAGTCCGAAGGCGATCGAGTTCACGGCCAACGAGACGGGGCAGGATCTCTACCGCCAATGGCGTGATCTGGGCGTGGAGTTCGACCTGGAGCTGGCCAATCAGCTGCTGGATGCCTCCGGGGCGGTCGATATGGATGGCGACGGCTTCCGCGATTTGCCCAGCGGCGACGCCTTGACCTTGCGGATTGACTGTTCCGCCGGCGGTCTGGAAAACACTGCCAACGCCCAGAACGTCGAAATCGTCAAGGAGGGATGGGAAGCCGTGGGCCTGAAAGTGCAGGTCAACGCCGTGCCCGACGAGCAACTGGGAGTCATGCAGGACAATTCCGAATTCGACATCCGCAGTTGCTGGGGCCTGGGCGACGGTCCCAACTTCCTCGTTTTCCCCAATTGGGTCATTCCCGTTGACAACAATCGCTGGGCCCCCCTGTACGGCGCCTGGTACAAGGTGATCGGCACCGAGAAGGAAGGCACGGAGCTGGACCAGGACCCCCTGGATCGCAATCCGCCCCGCGAGGAGCCTGACGAGGGCGATCCGGTGTGGCGCCTGTGGGACCTTTACAACGCGGCCCGGGTCGAGCCCGACGACGCCACGCGTCTGGCCTTGAGCCAGGACATCATCCGTGTGCATGTCGAGGACGGGCCTTTCGTCATCGGCACTGTAGCCAATACCCCCACCATCGTCGGACATCTCGACACCGTGGGGAACTTCCCTTCCTACGAGCAACTGGGCCTGGGCGGCTTCACCGGCCCCTGGATCATGGTGTATTTCGGCGCCGTGTATCCGGAACAGATGTATTTCAAGAAGTAGTCAGGGCCCCGCACCCGGGCGGAAGCCGGGTCTGGGCACGCGACGGCCCAGGCCCGGCCCCCGGTCAGGTGTTGTACCGCAGCGATCCATCCGCCGTGCAATACCTGTCGTTCCCCACCCGGCGGACGCCGGGAGTTCGTTGGGTCACTGTGCCCTGATCCAGGTCTGTGCCCACCGATGCTTGCCTATTTTCTGCGCCGTCTGGTCTACATGATCACGACCCTGATCCTGATCTCGTTTACCGGCTTCTTCATCATCAACCTGCCGCCCGGCAGCTACATTGACGTGTTTCAGGCCCAGCGTCAACTGCAGGGGACCCATACGGCCGAAGCCGAACTGGAAGCCCTCAAACGCCGTTACGGCCTGGACAAACCCCTCTACATGCAATACCTGATTTGGGCCCGGGGCTTCGTGCGCGGGGATTTCGGCCGCTCGTTTGAATACAACCGGGAAGTCAGGGAGCTGATCTGGGAGCGCCTGGGCTTCACGGTGGTCATTGCCACCGGATCCCTCATTTTCATTTGGCTGGTGGCCATCCCCATCGGCATCTATACGGCCACCCATCAGTACTCGTGGGGGGACAATCTGGCCACTTTCATCGGCATGGCCGGGCTGTCCATCCCGGACTTCATGCTGGCCCTCGTGCTGATGGTTGTCATCCAGAAAACCTTCGGCTTCACCGTAGGCGGTCTTTTTTCCCGGGAGTACATTGACGCGCCCTGGAGTTTCGGCAAGGTGGTGGATTTGCTGAAACACCTCTGGGTCCCCATCATCGTGGTGGGCACGGCGGGCACGGCGGGGCTGATGCGCATCATGCGCGGCAATCTGCTGGACATCCTTAACATGCAATACATCCAGGCCGCGCGGGCGCGCGGCCTGCGCGAAGCCACCGTCGTGATCAAGCACGCCGTGCGCAACGCCATTCATCCCCTGATCATGTTGCTGGGCCTGAGCCTGCCCTCCATCATTTCCGGCTCCCTGGTCGTGTCCATCGTCCTGGGCCTGCCGACCACCGGGCCCCTGTACTTCAATGCCCTGCGCCAGCAGGACATGTACCTCGCCGGCACCTTTCTCATGTTTTTGGCCTTCATGCTGGTCCTGGGCAATTTCCTGGCGGATATCCTGTTGAGCCTGATCGATCCTCGCATCCGGTACGAATAGGCGGTGCCATGGCGGAACCGACGCTGCCCGCGCCCTCGGTCTTCCCGAACGCGCCGGCCCTGACCGATACGCTGCCCGCGGACGCCACGGATGCCCGCGACATCGGGCAACTCCCCCTGTGGCACCTCATCGGGAAGCGTTTTCTGCGCAATCGGCTGGCCGTGGGCGGTGGCTGCGTGCTGCTGTGTCTCTACGCCATCATCCTGTTTGCCGAGTTCGTGGCACCGTACGACCATCTGCTGTCCAACGAGGACTTTGTCGCGCGGGCGCCGCAACTCCCCCGCTTTGTCGATGCGGCAGGCACCTTCCATTGGCGTCCGTTCGTCTACGGCACCACCACTGTGCTGGACACGCACAACCTCGACTGGGTGCACGAAAACGACACGACCCGGACCTATCCCCTGCAGCTGTTCGTCAAGGGCCAGCCCTACAAGCTGTGGGGCCTGATTCCCGCCGATCGTCACCTGTACGGCGTGGCGGAACCCGGCACAGTCTTTCTCCTGGGCACGGATCGGTTGGGACGGGACCTGTTTTCCCGTATCGTCTTCGGCGGGCGCATCTCCATGACCGTGGGGCTGCTGGGGGTCTCCCTGACCATCATTCTCGGCTCGCTGACGGGGACCGCGTCCGGCTATTTCGGCGGCATTGTGGATACCGTGATCCAGCGCACCATTGAACTGCTCATGTCTTTCCCCAGCATTGCGCTGTGGGCGGCCTTGGCCGCGGCGTTGCCGGCGGACATCACCATTGTCGGCCGCTTTTTCCTGATCAGCGTCATCCTGTCCCTGATAGGCTGGACCAGCCTGTCCCGGCAGGTGCGCGCCAAGGTTCTGGCGTTCCGGGAAATGGAGTTCACCGCGGCGGCCACCGCGGCCGGGGCCACCCATCTGCGCATCATTCTGATCCACATGCTGCCCAACACCCTGAGCCACATCATCGTGATCGCGACCCTGGCCATTCCCGGCATGATCCTGGCCGAAACGGCGCTCAGCTTTCTGGGACTGGGCATCCTGCCCCCCGCGGTCAGTTGGGGCACCCTGCTGCGGGACGCCCAGACGGTCGGCGTGGTGATCAAGAAGCCCTGGCTCATGCTGCCGGGGGTGTGCGTCATCATGACCGTGCTCAGCTTCAACTTCCTGGGAGACGGTATCCGCGACGCCGTCGATCCCTTTGCGCTCTGATACCGGCGGGCCCGTGCAGGTCTGTATGACCGATTCTCCAGACACCATCCTGCGGATCCAGGGCCTGCACACGCACTTCCATACGGAAGGCGGCGTGGTCCGGGCGCTGGAGGGCGTGGACCTGACGCTCGCCCGGGGCCAGGTGCTGGGCATTGTCGGCGAAAGCGGCTGCGGCAAGAGCGTGACGGCCCAGTGCATCATGAACATGATCCCCAGCCGCGGGCGCATCGCGCAGGGCCGTATTTGCTACTACCCCCGCGTGTCCGGCACGACGGACGCCATTGACATCCTGCAGCTGGACCCCAAGAGCCGTGCCATGCGCCGGCTGCGCGGCAACGAGATTGCCATGATTTTCCAGGAGCCGATGACCTCGCTGGATCCGCTGTACACGGCCGGCAGCCAGTTGATGGAAGCCATCACCCTGCACCAGGAAGTCAGCAAGACGGAAGCCCGCGCGTTGGCTGTCCACGCCCTGGATCGCGTGAAGCTGCCCGAACCCCAGCGCGTCTTTGCCAGTTATCCGCATCAACTGAGCGGGGGACAGCGCCAGCGGGTCATGATTGCCATTGCCCTGAGCTGCAGTCCGGCGCTGCTGATTGCCGACGAGCCGACCACGGCGCTGGACGTGACCACGCAGGCCCAGATCCTGGACCTGATGCAGGAGTTGCAGGCAGAGACGCACATGAGCATCATCTTCATCACGCACGATCTGGGCGTGGTCGCCGAAATGTGCGACGAGGTCGCGGTCATGTATCTGGGCAAGGTAGTGGAGCAGACCGATATCGATACCGCGTTCTACGCGCCCAAGCACCCCTACACGCAGGCGCTGCTGCGTTCCATTCCCCGATTGGACGCAGCGGCATACCAGCGCCTGGCCGTGATTGCCGGGAGTGTCCCGGACCCGTCCCTGATTCCCACCGGCTGTGCCTTCCATCCGCGCTGCCCCGACTTTATGCCCACCGTATGCGACGCCCGCGAACCCCCGCTCACGGCTGTGACGCCCGGCCAGCATGTGCGTTGCTTCCTCTACGCGGACGATGCCGCCCCGCCGCCTTGAAAAGGGTTGTCTAGCGCCATGACCACCTCCTTGACCCCGGCCGCAGGCCGGTCCCCCGACCGTCCTCTCCCGGAAGACGCGCAGTCCGAGTACCTCCTGCAGGTTCGGCATCTCAAGATGTATTTTCCGATCAAGAAGGGGTTTCTGCGGCGCACCGCAGGGTACGTCCATGCCGTGGACGATGTCTCTTTCGGTGTCCAACGGGGCACCATCTTTGGGCTCGTGGGCGAGAGCGGCTGTGGCAAGAGCACCACCGGCCGGTGTATCGTGCGCCTGCTGCGCGCCACGGCAGGGGAAATCGTCTTCCAGGCCCCGGGCGCGGCCCCCGTGCATATGGAGGCCTTGGGTCACGACGCGCTGCGGGCGATGCGCCGGCACATGCAGATCATTTTCCAGGATCCGTATGCCTCACTCAATCCCCGGCTGACCCTGAAACAGATCGTGGCGGAACCGTTGATCATCAACCGCATCTGCCGCGGGCAGGAGCTGCAGGATCGCGTGGCTGCCCTGCTCCGGGATGTGGGCCTCAGTCCGGAAACCATGAATCGGTATCCGCATGCCTTCAGCGGCGGCCAGCGCCAACGGATCAGCCTGGCGCGGGCACTGGCCCTCAATCCCGAATTCATCGTGGCCGACGAGCCCGTGTCCGCGCTGGACGTGTCCGTGCAGGCGCAGATCCTGAACCTGATCAAGGAATTGCAGGAGACATTCGATCTGACCTATCTCTTCATTGCCCACAACATGAGCGTCATCAAGCATGTGTGCGACTCCGTGGCGGTCATGTACGTAGGCCAGATTGTGGAAATGGCGACCACGCAGGCTCTCTTCGCCCACCCCCTGCACCCCTATACGGAAGCCCTGCTGATGGCGATCCCGGCCCCGGACCCGCGCCGGCGGGCGCAGCGGATTGTGCTGGAGGGCGACGTGCCCAATCCCGCCAACCCGCCGCCGGGATGCCACTTCCATTCCCGGTGCGCATACGTCCAGGATGTCTGCGTTGCCGAAGCCCCTCCTCTGCAAGAGCACAGCCCTGGACATTTCGCCCGGTGCCACTTTGCCATGGAGTTGACCCTTCAGGGCATACCGGCTTGAGTGCCTGCGGCAGACTTGGGATTCAATGTCAGAACTGCGTCTTGGCATTGGATTTGCCAAGACGGGGTTGGACTCTCACCGCGGGTCCGCCTTGCTGCAGGGCGGTGTCACGAGGCAGCACAGGAATGCGACAGCCGCGGCTCTCTGCGCCGTGCGGACGCCGCCCGAGCCTCTGTCAGAGCACACTCACAACTCTGGGACACACCGATCCTGCCCCGGAGAAACTCGGGGGCAGACAGAGACAGGTTGCGAGGGGAGCGGCCATTCAGCAATCGTCATGCGGTTTTGACTCTTGCAGCAACAAGTGGCGCCATTCCCCCGGTGCCGATTCCAGCCGCTCCAGCGTTTCGTCGCTCGGCCAGGTGCTTGGAGGGTGCTCTGACCAATGCTGCAGCACCTGGTCGGCGGCACCCGGTACCGCGGCATCCAGGAGCCGATGCAGGATCCGCCCCCATGTTTTCAGCTCCCCCTTCAGCTCCCCTTTCAACTCGGCTACAATCTCGGCCTGCATGACAGGCAAGTCCTCCACCGGGACCCATGTCTCCAGAGGGGCATACCAGCACTCCATGACCCCTTGGGCCCAGCGCAGCGATGCAGCCAGGACACGGCTGTCCATGCCCCCGTCTGCATCCGCCTCTATGAGGCGGTATCTTGACAGGCAGCCCGGTGTGCCGTCCGTGGCATCCAACGTGTATCCATAGAGGGAAGGTTGCCTTGCTGTGTCCACGAGCCAGTACTCCCGGATCCCCATGTGAGCGTAGGCGGACATCTTGTGGCGCCAATCGTTGTCTTGCATTTCCTGGTCTGAATGGGAAACCACTTCGACTACCAGGAGAGGCACGCCATCCCGGTCGTACCGATAGGACGAAATGTCACCGATGGGCGTGGATCCGGGCCACAACGCCAGGTCGGGCCGCAAGTTGGATGTATGTCTCTCGGAGGCAAAAAATGAATCGGGAATCCCGCTGATCAACACGTCTGCGCTGATGCGCACTTCCGAGGCGTACGGCCGCGTGAGAATCTGCAGGGCCTTGTACATGTCCGCGCAGATTGCCCCATGGTTGTGCGTGGCAGCCATTATCACCTTGATCCCTTCCACCACGTAGTGAGGGTCCGTGGTGTCCGTTTCCGTATATTGGTATCGGTCCGGGCGATAGGCATAGCCTGGCAGATAGTGCGACAAGGCACGGAGGTGCTGCAGCGCGGCGGCCTGGGCTGCTGCCGCCACTATCGGACGAGGCCGCAAGGCCGGGGGCGGCAGAGTGACATGGACATCCATCTGTGGCTGCGACATGGGAGATTGCAGGCCCAAGCGAGTACGGACAGTCACAGTGTACTATGACAGCCCCCACCCGCTGCCAGGGTATCAGGCACCGGTCCGGACCGACATCCCGGCAGGCCCCTGAATGGTGGCCCTTGCAGTTTGAAACTGGCCCCAAGATGCTTGGCATGTGCATCCCGGTGCAGGGCAGGAACCACGCTGGGGACAGTCTGTCAGTGGGGCCTTGATACCGAGAGGTGGAATGCCCCGCCTCATGCCCCGTGCTTGTCGGCAAGGCAAAATCGTGTCTGTGACAGAGGAGCAGGCCTTGCGACTGCATGGGCACTACATGCGTGAGGGGCAGAGTTCCAGTGCATGAGGCAAACGACACCGGGGGGCCTGGCCCCATGCACAGCTCTCGCTTGCCAATGCCTCGCTTCAGTTCGCTGGACTGCCCGTGTGAAGACTCGGTGTACGGATGCCGCCCCAGCCTGCCATTGGCGGAGCAGCAGGTCAGCCCTGCGCAGGAGTGAAAGCAGGGGATGGGACCTGGCGGGGCGGCTTTCGGGGAGTGTCACGCTCTGTGTAGGAGGCATTGGGGGGGATATCCATGACGAGCGCAGGATTGTCCCAATCGGACTCGCACATCCCCTGCCAGAGGTTTCGGATGCGATCCAGTGCTTCATGGTAGTCTGGCGCCTCGGTCACTGCATTGCCGGGAAACATGCGCGCCACATAGTCCGCAAACATGTCTGCCCAGTGGGGATCGTGAGACAATGTGTCGAGATTGCCCCACAAGTTCTCTATGAGAGCCGACGTCAAGAATTCGGGCTGGCTTTGCTGAACCATGAAGGGATAGTTGGGATAATGCTCATCACTCATGAGCCAGCGACCCAGATCTGCCACATGTCGCATGTCGGCCATGTCTGCGCCGGGTTGCATCACAGCCACGGCATGTAGCGTGCCTGTCATGATGGCCCACTGTCGTACACAGTACACAGGGCAGATGAGTGATCACCGGATTGCCGAGCAAGGGTTCACGAGCGGGATCCTCATACACCGGATGGCGCGTCCACGGCACCCGCCCTGGCGTAAAGGCAATGTCAAATTTTAGACTCCCGGGAGCGGCAGTATAGTGGGAGTCAAATTGCACTGCCAGACGTTGCACAGGGCCCCACTGCTGCGGGTCGGTCCACGCCAATATCCTCGACAGAAGGCTCCCCACTCCCTCCTTGCCCTTGGTGGTGTGATATCGGCAATAGTCCTGCTCCTGAGGACTGATCACAATGTTCACACCTTCCCGGCGCAACAGGGCCTCTGCCATTTCCTTAAGCGGGGCGGGAGGCAAAACAGTCTCTGCACCGTCCATGATGGTGTGGGGCTCCAGAGGAAACCAGATATCCCGTCCAGGGGACCCGGCCCGTTGGGCATCCGCCAACGCCGCCAGGGCCTGGTCAATTTCCGCGGCAGAGCCCAGTGCATCCAATTCCGCCCGACGGTACAACCGATCCACCGGCGGTCGACTTGCCATGTATGCCAGGATGCGTGCAGCCATCGGGGGCTGAGTCTCAGCCGCCAAGGGTTCGTCCTCGATAGTGTTCCTGCCCTATGTCACCAACTTCGTTGCCTGTGTCCCCTCCCGTGGCGACGGGCAGACAGACACCACTGTCCGCTGCTCCTGCACGAGTGGAAGCCCAGTCATGGTAGACCAGACCAGTGTCCTCTCACGGCTACGCGGACCCGAGGATCCTGGGCGCTGGGGGAGGCGCAGAACCGGAGTGGGGAGCGTATCGGACTCCAGGCTCCGCAGGATTGGCAGGTCGGGGAGCGGCATATGTCCTTCATGACAACATTCCAGGCAAATCCTGTGGGGCCTGTCCATGCAGGCAGTTGCATCTGATTACAATGGAATGCGGGCCCAAGGGCCGCCGCGGAGGCATGATGCCACGCGCTCTGTGCGGTGGGCCATGCCCCACCGCCGGTGTGCAACTCGATCCGGTGACGTTGGGCGTTCGATTCAGACACATGCACTGTCGTGACAGGCATCGGGTGATGCAGGAACTGGAGAAGGAAGTTTCGTCGGTGACGGAACGCTGCGATTGCCTGCCAACTGCCACGGGCCTAGACAAGCACGTGGACAACCAGGTCGATGCCTTGGGTCCGACTGACTTGGCATGGAGATGGATGGGAGCTCATCCCAACCCTTGGATCTTCCATTTGCATAGAGGGTGCACCACTTGTTGATCATGGATGTGATTTCACGCATTGAAACGTTTTCGCTGCAGATCCCCCGCTCCGTTCCCTATCTGGGACGGCTGGAGGAGGGAGTGCAGCCCAACGATCGAGGTCTGTATGTGCGGCGGGGAAATCGCACCTACTACAGCATTCACGACCATACCGTGTTGATCAAGCTGACCACCCGGGCTGGTCTCGTGGGTTGGGGAGAATGCTTCGGGGTCGTGGCTCCCGAAATCGTGTCCACGATTGTGGAGGCGCTGGGCGAACCCATGATTGTGGGCCGCAGTCCGCACCAGGTGACCGCGATCTTCGATGACCTGTACGACAGTCTGCGGGTACGCGGATATTTTGGCGGCTTCTGGCTGGATGCGATCGCCGGTCTGGACATGGCCTTGTGGGATCTGCGCGGCAAGATGCTGGACCTGCCCGTGTCCCTGTTGCTGGGCGGTCAGCGTGCCACCAGACTGCCAGCCTATGTGTCGGGCTTGCCGGAGTCCGAGCTCTCGGCCCGCACGGCTCTGGCGCAGGCTTGGATAAACCGGGGCTTTCACGCGGTCAAGTTCGCCGCGGCGGTGGCGCAGGAAGGCGAACTGACCGAAATCCAGGCCCTGCGCTCGGCTCTGGGGGCCAAGCCACAGATTCTGGTGGACTTTCACTGGCGGTACACGAGCCAGGAAGCCGTGGCACTCATTTCCGCCATGGAACCGCATGGGCTGGCGGTGGCGGAGGCTCCGGTCCCACCGGAAGACATCGAAGGTCTGCGGCACGTGGCCCGAAGCGTGAAGACACCGATCGCCATTGGAGAAGAGCTGCGGACCGTGCATGAGTACCTGCCGCGTTTTAGGGCACAGTGCATGTCGATCATCCAGCCGGAAATGCTGCACATGGGCATCACCAGTTTTTATCGTGTGTGTTTGCTGGCCGACGCGTTCCATTGCCGGATCATGCCGCACGCGACGGTGGGCATCGGCATTGGCCAGGCCGCCAGTCTGCATGTGTCCGCGGCCATTCGCAACTTCGCCATGCACGAGTACCAGCACTCGATCTTCGACCAGAATCTGAGGCTGGTGCATACTCGGATGAACTGCGAGCAGGGGTACTTCCATTTGCCGCAAGGGCCCGGTCTCGGAGTGGAACCCCTCGACGCGGCCTTCGACTACATTGTGGCCGCGGCGTGAAGCAGTCGGCTCGGGCCGGCCGGACTATCCTTCCTCCGTTTCGTCTGCCCCTGAAAAATCTGGAAATGCACCGCGTCGCTAAATTGTTCCATACTGAACAATCGGAATGACAGGATGAATCCAGATATCTGCAAGTCAAGATTCCAGAGATCGGTAAGCCCAGCCAGGACGGCGCAGTAGATCAAAGGTCGTCAGGACTCTTACCTCACGTTGATCGCAAGTCTCTTTCGCCTCTGCTAACCAGCCGCTGGGACGGTCCAGATCCCAAAGAGGATGGATGACCAACACCTGCTTGGCCCCAACCTCAAATCCTGGCAATGGGCCAAACTGACGCGGGGTAACAGAAAAAGACTTGGCAAACAGATCTCTGAGACGTGTTCCAGTTTTACACCAATGGATTAGATCGGGGACAGAAAAGTCACCGTTGAGCCCGCAACTAAACCCAGACAAGTGTAGAACTCGCAATAAGGAGATACCGAGTCTCCAATCAAGTAGCCCGTGATAGGACATATTACGGTAGTTTCTGAGGCAACCGTAGCATGATGAATCACAGGCATTCCTATGATCATCGGAAAAGAGGTCACCAATGACGCTGTTGTTAGGACTGTCTAGCGCTGTTATCGTTTCAAGGAGCTGCATCCAATTGCTCTCGATCCACCTGGTGAATCCAGCACCATTGGCGAGATTGTCACTGATGACGATCTCCCCCACCTTATTTCCCTCTTGCAACTCGACTTGCCTCACGTTACTAATGTCGATCTCGGCCGGATCGATTTCGAGCTGCTCTGCTGAGACAGTTCTAAGAATGAAGGCTGCTGAGTAAAAGGCGGCTTTTATACCAGCCGAAGCCAAGGGATCAAGACGAAGACCAGAAGGTACCAAGTATGGTCGAATACACAACACATCAGTAGTCTTGGGGGAAACAATTGCAATCGATTCTGAATCGACTTGGCTTGAGAACTGCACTTCATCCTGATAGCGAACATCAATCCACTGCTGCTCAAGATACTGGCCATCGCGGATCTTTGTTTTGCCAACCGCTCCCCTGAAGAGATGGTTACCTCTGTCGTTTATTCTGTATATCCTTCTTGCGCTAGAAAATGCAATCGAACTGTTGGTATGAGGAATGACTTGGCTGGAGTTTGAGTCCGATTCCGCGACAGTAGTAACACCGGTGGACAATACTTCCTCTTCCTCATTGGCATCCTTGCCTCTTCCAAGACTCGTGCGGAAAGCAAGAGGGACAGTGTACTGAAAGACATGGAAGCCTGGATCATCTTCAGTGCTACAACTGCACTCTGGACATAAGGTGTCCTGAGGTTGGCTTTCAAATAATGTAAATGTAGTTGTGAAATGACACCTTTTGCAGCGAGCCATCCATCCGCGTGTAGGAAAAGGCTCCTGCCGCGATTGCCATTGGCCGCCGCTTTTGAATAAAGGAGCTGTGAATCCTATAGCTTGGTGCATACGTTTGTCTTTGGTTCTTTGGGAACCGGGTGCGAACTCTGAAATGGCCAAGTCCAATTCTCTGTCGATTGAAAAGGTGTTGTTCATGGATAGTCCGTGATAGAGGACACGCACTCTTGATGGCATTCCATACATGGGGAGAATGGCGCCCTCAGCAAGCCGCTCGGCGAGTCCCTCTCCAGCCAGTTCGGGATTTACACTAGCCCACTCAACTTTGTTGAACAATTCCATTCTTGCGAACCGGATCAATTCTTCCGGTGAAATGCTCTCAGATTGATCCGAGCACAGAGCAGAAGCAATATCATCAACTTCTTCACTGGAGGCCAGCCATATTTTGATGTCCTCTCTCCTGTCCGGTTTGTCAAGCCAATGAGAGATGCACCCGAATTCGCCGTGACTATCCGGTGGGGAAGTACTTTCCGACCAAGAAACACCAGCTGCCTTGAAAGCCCGGCGAAGACATTCCTTTGCCATTAGCCTCTGAACGATCTCCGGGCGAGACATAGAAAGAAAAGATATCAGGGGTGGATCACCCGTGATGCGTTCGGGATGTTGGTAATAAAATTGGTCATGGCTCCTGCCACGACAGATCGTCAATGCTGTTGCAAATGGCTGCCCTCGACGTCCGGCTCTACCAGACCGCTGCTGATAGTTGAAGCGCATTGGAGGCATGTTGCCCTGAACCACTCCCTGCAGACTTCCGATATCAACGCCCACCTCCATCGTTGTAGTTACGCTGAGTATATCGATTTCGTCGACTCCCGCGACGATAGGATGGGTGTCACTGTTGCTTAAATCAACAGTTATGTCTTGAAAGAGCCGCTGGCGTTCGGGCTGATCGTCTGTCTGGGCAGTGAGTTCCTCAGTATGTAGACGTACAGGGTGTCGTAGTTTTATTGCCTCTTGGGCGTAGTAATGGCGAGAATGCAAATCCGAGCAGGTCGCATTCGCTTCTTGCCTAATCCTTCCGTTGCAGAACAAGCTGGTACAAGCACCAGGATTGTAGAGATGTGGTCGCCTACAGGCGGGACATATCCATACAGGGTCAGAAGGGATCGCAATACGAACCAGTAGGCGACGCGGATCAATCTTGAGATTCGCATGTCCCCCCAATTGGCAAAGAGACTTCCAAATGACATCCCGTAGCCTGCCTTCTTCCACTTCGTGGATCTCGGCACAATCCTTGACAAAATTGCGCAAGCCAGCACGAGCTGAACCCCAATCCGGCCAGCTTACTACTGGGAAAGCATCCGATCTCTCTTGTGGATAACGATAAAGATCACCCATCACCCGCAACGTGCCATTGAGCACATTGGCCAGATTATCATGGGATAATCCGATATCATTAGCCATGTCCTTGACCTTCTCACTCTTGATGTCAGGCATGGCGTATCCAAGTCCAGCTGACTCAAATCCAAAATACAGACGCGCGAACAAGACAGACATAATTTCACCTTTGACCTTAGAGCGCAGGCGTTCCTGCCCGCGCTCCCGGCCCTCAGGAGAGATGTCAGATTTCCAGCCTCCATCCGCGCTGTTGAAGTCAAACAATGTTGTCCACTTTCGCCACTCGCCATCGTATTTGAAATCCTGGTACAGGATACCCGGTCCTCCGGGATTCACTCCCAGCGACTTTAATCGCTGGATCAAGGACCCGAGACCGTTTCTTTCTGGGTCCTCAAATAGGACCCGCAACGGTACCATGCGGCTTGATGCGCGGTCGACAATTTCGTTCAGTTTTGAACTGGCTTCAGCCTGTATCTGCCGTATTTTGTCCTGAGTGTTCTGTGGAAGATTCTCAGGTACTTCCATGCTTGCGTTGTTCAGCAATTCCGTGAATTGCTTTTTAGTTTGGGGGTTGGATTCCGTGAATGCTTTGACTTCCGGGGATGAAGATTCTCCGGTATTTGTAAGTTCGCGTAATAGAGCGGGTTCTCTGATCCCTATCTTGCTTAGCTCATCGTACATAGCTTCTCGAACGAGGTCCAAGTAATGGGATCGTTCAATGCCGTTAGCAAGCTCCGCGGCATCTTGGCGACTGTCTGAAAAAACCACCAGCTTCTTTGAGTCTTTTGGGAGGTAGTAGAACAATTCCTTGGAAAGGAGTTGGGTCACCTTGGAAAAACTTGTCCGGAACCCCCGAATGGGAGACCTTCGATACTTGCGATATCCGTAGTGCGCTGCACATAAAGGACAGCATGCCGGTAATGCTCCAAACTTTTCCAAGTCTTGGTTGTTAGAGATTACAAATATATAGCCAGATATTGATTCTTCATTGCCTAGTACGACCCGCCCGGTATCAGGATTCAGTGTAGCTGGCATCCATTTCCCATGTGCTTTGCCACCTTCCAGGTCCGGTTGTCGCCACTGCCTGGAATCCTGATTCAGGTCCTTGTCGCCAGAAGGCCAGAAGATCGCAAACTCCTCAAAGGTCCGCCTTTCAACAAAACGTGCTGCTCGACGGTCGGGTATACCCTCAAGGTCAGCATCGGTGGTCAGCAATTCCCATCCTTCGTTGTGCGGCAAAGTAAGGCGGCTGCCCCCAAATAATGTTGTTCCGCACATTTCGCAATACAGTAACTCCAAGACTCTATGGGGTGCTTGCGGAGCGTCACAGAGTATTCGGGAATCCCTAAAGAGTTGGCCTGTAGTGCGATCACCTGTCATCTCGCTTGGGACACAGCCACAACCAAGTTTAGTACAAGCCCATAAGCCCTCAATATTTCTGAAAAACCAGTGAAATCTGAATGTGGGAAGATATTCACTTGGACCGATCAGCTCTCGTGCAATGAGGAGGCCATGGGTCGCTTTGAGTGCCGTTTCTTCATTTTCACTATGGAACAGTCGACGGGAGAATGTGGACAGAGATGTCGCTTTGACGGTTTCATCATCCAGGCTCGCGGCGAGCATACGTGGCCCCACATTCAGGTCCTGTGGACCTAAGATTTCCTCAAGACTTGCTGTTTGCGCAAGAGTCTGTTCGTTGACGGAACGGAGCAATGTAACTGCTCTGGTGGCTGCATCCGCAGGGTCAGTACCAACAAGCTCCGTTATGGCAGTAAACTGGGTCGCGGATAGAGAGGAATCTGGTTCAGGATCTTCTACCGGAATCGGATAACCGGGAACTATCTGTGAACTATTCCACTTGGAACCAAAGAAATCAGAAAGAAATTGTTGGCTCTTGGAATTATCACGCTGAAGCGATGCACTGGAACCAAGAATCCGCAGCTTTGGACTCTCGGGCGACAATCCGAGCCTAAGAAGCAAAAGTTTTAAAAGGTATGCTACTTCGGTGCCAGCCGTGCCCCTATAGAGATGGAGCTCATCAATGACAAGATGGAAGATGCTCCCGTCGTTTTCCAGCCATTTCCTTGTCTTTTCGAAAATACCGCTGTCCACGTCTCGCATCAACATTATGCTCAACATACTGAAATTTGTGATTAGGATGTCTGGAGGTGCATCCTGCATATCCCAGCGAGAACGCATCTCCGTCCCATCCAAACGCGGAAAAAAGTACCTGACACTTTCATCGCCTGTATCGTGGGCATGCTGTTCAACTGCCTTTGCAGCCTGTTCCATTTTCCCGAGCTGGTCTGCCAGTTTTTCAATCCTCTTACGGTCGGGGCGTTGTGTCTTCCTCAACTCATGGCCAGGCACCGGTGTCTCGCCGTTGTAACGTCCAAAGTAAATTTGGTTTCCTTCACGTTCTTGAGCAAACCACATCCTCGCTTCCGGTGAGTCCAACGCTTGGCGTAGGCGACTAAGCTGATCTTCAACGAGTGCATTCATTGGATAGATGATCAGTCCACGGACTGCCGCTTCCCGAGTTTCGTTGATTCTTTGGGGCACTCGCCAAGACTTCTGAATTGATCGTCGGCCGTTTCTCAGCGGAACACATTCGTCATACCAAGTTTCGTTCTTCCACCAATCGTCCTGGTGCGACAGTCTTGTGCTCGGCTTGGGCCAGCTGGCGGATTCTTGGACCAGATAGGCAAAAAGCGGCAAGAGAAATGCCTCAGTTTTTCCAGAACCGGTACCTGCGGTGACTACAGCATCGGTTCCTGAAAGAGACTTCTGTAACATCTCTACTTGGTGCTTATAGAGATCGAATTGGCCCATAAGGCCACAGGATACTAGGTTGCTGAAATCGGTAATCTGTTTGGAATCTAGACTAGGCAGGTCTTCAGTAGACAGCTCTTTAATTGATTTTCCCGTTGTCTGGTACTGTTGTATCGGCTCAATCCATGGTTCTTGACAGATAGCACCAGGTTCTTTCAGAAGTCGCTCGCGCTCTGCCTCCAATCCCGGGTACTGTGTACCGAACGCGGTCTTTACATAGCCGATGTAGCTTTGTTTGAGTTTATTGAATGCGGTTAGAACGTCCACGAAACTTGCCTAGATAATGGTTTCTTCTATCTTGTCTCTTACCATTCTGAAAATACTCGGAGGCACATCTCTGAACACTGTGTATTGCTGTACATAGGCAGGTGACAGTGGTGATTCCAATGCTTTGAATTCTGGCGCGTATCCCGAGCAGAGACCTAATGTACGTGCCAATAGCACTGGCAAAGGCGTTCCAGAAGGTACAAACACATTGCGGGAATCCTGATCGTATCGCAGCACTTGCCTGGATCTCATTGCCAGGATTGCGTATCTTCCCCAATCCAGATCGATGTCGGCAAACTGACCATCGTGCCAAAGGCGATATCGCCAAGCAAAATTAACAGGACTTTGATACCTGATTAGTTGTGGCTCTGAGGAGTTCGCTTTGCGCTGTCTGAATCGAAGTAGGTCTGTGTCAAAGTCTTCCTGGTACCAGCTCAAGTCTTCTCCTCTTGACCAGCTGAGTCCTTGACAATATTGTTGGAGCGATGCCGAGAACTCCGCGATCCATCTCGCTGATGGCAAGTTTGAATAATTTATGCCGAGACTCGCGGCCGCGGTTTCAATGTGGGAACCACATTCAGCTTGTACTTCAACACGAGTTGGAGAGTAGGCACTGGACTTGGACAGCGAATGCACTGTGATCGTTGCACCGGTCAGAGCGACAGCCTCTTGAAGGTTCCTCACCGTTTCTGGAGATCGGGCACCACACAGTACCGCTTTTCTTATTCCGAAGCTTGGCAGTGCGGCCAACACGGGTGGGGAAGCAACCACGTTTATGGCATTGGAATTGAATTGCCAGTCTATGTGCCCGAGGCAATTCAAGATGCGGAGGACTCTCCACCTTAAGGTAGTTGCGTTCTCGTCCTGTTCGCACTGGACTCTTGCTCTGTGTCTTTGATGTACTGTGTCAAAGCATTTCTTGAAAGCAAACCAGGAGGTGGTAGACCAATTGGAAAGCGCAAACAGGAGAATATCCCCGTTGTCATACATGCTTGGCAACCTCTTGGGTTTCCTTCCACAAGGCACGCAAGGATGGTGATGATGGAGGCTGGACCCGTTTCCGCCAATGCCAGAGAACCTCTTTCCATTTTTGAACTGCGCGATCCCTTGAGATTGCTGATTCAATTGGTGAAGCAGCCGTTAGGCTTTCACCGATGAATATTGCTTTCAACTGCTTTCCTCTCTTCTTTGTAACTGCCCAGATTGGACACCAGTCAGTGGGAAACGGCTCCAAAGGCAATTTGGCGATTTGGCCAGGAGTATTGCCAATGAGGAAACCCTCTACTTTGCCTATTTGCGCTTCAAGATCCTCCTGCTGCTGGACCAACGGCATGGACAAATTGCCTCTGGCTTGTGCTCCCGCAATGGATGGGTTGTTTCTGTTGACATCCACACAAGAGCCAATATTGTTAAGAAACAGTCCGGTGTCGCTGTTGGGCAAACTAAAGTTGCCCGTTAGAAACAACGAAAGCCGAGACCGAACAGAATCACCCGATCGAGCTTCCATGACAATCCGGGACTCAATGAGGAAATCATGTGGCAGAGCCATTGCTTCTCCCTTTTCGGCCGGTAGCATTAGCTGTCCGTTGCAATACACCTCAATATTGGGTGTCCCGCCATGGAGCGCTACGCTGGGAGGTGCAAAGGAGAAAAAGTTGTTGCCTTTGCCGCTACGGATTCCGCCCACAAACCGTAGACGTACTCTGGAAGGGAAAGACAGAAAGGGAAAGACGTTGCGGATCGCTTGATCGCTGATTGCCTCTTCAACGCTGGCGAAAATCCAATCCAGAGGTAAGCCACTTAGTTTTCCCAACTCACGGAATCCGCGACATTCGCCGGTTAACCAGTGATCCACTTCCAACCACGAACTCTGCGAATAAGCAATGTAGAAGGGCTGGCCTTGTGGCAGTGCATATACCTCAACAAGTCCTGGTAAACCTTCTTCTGTACCCTTGGTAAATATCCTGACTCGCCGACCATGCAGGCGTAGATCCCACTTGGGTGGGTCACTACTCATCGTCACACTGTTGCACCAGTCCAACCGGGAGGCATCGAAAACCTCTCCTGTTTCATCGTTGCTGAGTGGCAGAGACCACCCATCCAGATATTCTTCTGCTCTGAGCCTGCCATCAAAATTTGGAACGCTCAATTGCAACCCTTTCTCAGGAAACTCGCGGTTCAGTTTGCACCGTATGGCAGTTTTTGCTCTTCCTGCCACTAAATCCAAGTTGAGACAGATCCGAAGTCTGGCGGATACCAGCTTCAGTCCGTTCCCACTGGAGTCCTCCACTTCTGCTTCACCATCCCATTCTTCCAGTTCGTTGGCAACAGTATCCAGAAGCAATGTATACAGGTCTTCGCCGCGTTGGTTCTCTACAAGCCGGATAGTCCTTGGACGCAAGAATGACTTGGCAGTGGGACTTCGGAGTGCTCTGGCGAGCTCATCAGCCGGTGGAGGAGACGTAGGATCAAGCCCTTCTTTGTAGAAGACTTGGGGCAGAGCCTTGCGCTCCTGCTCGGTCAACATCGTCTGTGCAAGTGGAAAGCCTATGTGTACGTTTCCACCAGTGCTGTACGCTTGGAAAATGCCAACTTCGCCAATACGGTCGCGTACTGACCATGTCTCAAGGTCTTCCCAAAGCTGCCACATATGATTGAACGACGGTACCGTTCCCTTTTTGGGGTCATCTGGGTCCAGGAGCTTACGTAGCCTCGGATAATAGGCATTTACGGCAAAATCCCCGTCTGTGCTACCCGCAAGTACAAAGAGCCCCAAGTAGGCTATGTACGGAGGAAAAGGCAGATTCCTGTCTCTCCAATCCAAATATGCCTGCAGGGCCCGTTGACATGTACCTTGGTGAGTTACCCAGGGAGGACCTGCTAGGATGGCGGCAAGAAACTGGCCAGCCTCAGGCTCCAGCTCCTGTTCCATTGTGGCAATGAGTTTCTGAGTGACGTAGAGATAGACACTACGTCCTGCCATTTCATTGTTGAAGAAACGAATTGCAAGTGCATCATTCCATTGGAGATAGGCATTCATATGCAGATACGCTTATTGCCGAACTCCTTAAGATGCATATACATGTGCACATCTGGTAGCGATAGGACACTGACTACATCGTGGTGACCGGGGCTTGCAAACAGTGGCAGCGAAGTCAAGCAAGCCGTAATTGTGCTCTTGAAAGGAACTCCTCGGTAGCAAAGCCCATGCAATACTCCAGATGTCTGGTGCGCGGCGTATATCTTTCGGTGGATTAATGTCTGCAATACGTGAGAACACACGTACAACGTTGAGATCTACAACTGGCACTGGCTGTGCAAAACCGAAACAGGCAACCGCGTGGGCACTGTACAAACCGATATAGGGTAGTTTCAACAGCTCCTCGGGTTGGGACGGAAGTACTCCGTTCCGTTTTACTGTTGATGCAACGTCAAGTAGTGCCGTAGTTCTCTGGTGGCCGAATCCCAAACCTGCGATCATCCCAAACAACTCTTCCCGATCAGCTGTCGCCAACTCCTCAGGTCCTGGATACTTTCTCACAAGCGATGGCCATACCCGAGCCACCATTTCCGCTCGTGTCTGCTTTAACAGGACTTCCGCCACCAAAATTGCAAACGGGTTCACTCCTGCATCCCGCCAAGGGAACGTGCGACCGTGCGCAGCGTACCAACGAACGAAAAAGCCATTTGGGATATGAAGTCTCACTTTGTCCCGTTTTTTCGTTCGCTTGGCACTGCTATTCACTATGGAATCACTCGTCTGAACTGGTTGCCTTGATGACTTGTCATTCAATATCAATATCCGAGAGCCTCGCTTATTGTGTTCGCGATACCTTCCCCCAGCGGTGGCGGCACAATATCGGAAACCAGTTGCACCTGCTGGCTGAATGTCCCCTCCAGACGATACGATGATGGAAGCCCTTGTAGCAACATGGCTTCATAAATGGACAGACGCCGATGGCAGGCGGGATGAATATGCACCTCGCGATGACCATAGGCAACAGTGTAGCTCGGGGAATCCCATGACAGAACTCTGAAGCTTCGCCCTTGACGATCACCTGGCTTTAGGCTGTCGTTCGTAAATTTGGGGGATCTCGGCACCATAGCAATGTGATTCTGATGGAAAGGGACATCGCCCTTACTCTGGCCTCTTTTGCAAAACACAGGTTCGGGCAGATCCTCCAGCACCTTTCGAATCGGTGGGGGTTGTTTATTTCCAGTTGGCAGTTGTATGTCTACCTCAGGGTAACGCTGCTGGTTCACTCCCACTACGATGAGCCGCTTACGGTGTTGCGGGATCCCAAACCTTCCGGCGTCCACGACCGCTTGGCTTATCTTGAATCCCACTGCTTTGCACTTGTATTTAAACTGCTCAAAGCATTTCTTGTGTTGCTTGCGGAGAAGACCCGGTACGTTCTCGAACACAAAGAAATCCAGCCCAAGATTCGTTGTGAGTTTCTCAATGGTTCCTGCATAGCTGTGAAGCAATGTGCGTCTTGGGTCGTCGCTTCTCGAATGAACGTTAGAGACAGAAAATGCTTGGCATGGTGGTCCGCCGATGATCCCGACAGGCGCAACCGTTCCCATGTGCTCCGTCCATAGGCTGACGATGTCAGCGGGGTCAGTGTCGGCAAGGTCCAGCTGCACTACTTGGACTTTGTCGTGATTTCTCTTGTAGGTTGCCACTGCCGCCGGGCTGATATCAATTGCCAACATTGGCTGAAAACCCGCAAACCGAAAACCTAGATCAAAGCCTCCCGCACCTGAAAACAGGCTCAAGATAGGCCAGCCCATGGCCGATCCTGTGTCTCTTCCACTTGTATCTAAGTATCCGTTCACTCTAAGTCTCTAATCCCCGTTTTCTGGACAAGACCACAGTGCAATGTCCACGAAACCTCTGAAACAACTGGCACCAGCTGTGTTTAAGTGTCTATGGGGTTTGCCTGAGACAGGTAGCAAGTTGTTGGGAACGCAAACAGCACCTGTCTTGGCTAGGAGCTGCCGTGGATGTCCATGATTTGCCGACTGAGATACCTTGGCAACTCTCCATCAGCCAGTCGGGCAAGGTCCAGTCTCTTGCGAGCCTAACTGGACCCAACACTAAATAATCTCATGTTGTATGGCTTTGACCAAATCCCAGTTTCAGGAATTTACGGCATAATTGTTCGTTTATTTTGGCGATGATGCTTCCACGAGAGACGAATCAGATCGAAATCTGGATTGTACACAGGAAAATATAGGCGGCTCGGTGGTATTTGCTGACTTTGCGGTTAACCTATAAACAGAAGGTCTATTAAATCAAGAAATACCTATCGATTATGAGTTCGGATTGGTGCCAGACTGGGACCTATCCGGTCTGTTGCCGGTGGTCAGCCAGTGGCAGCTGGACTCGGACAATGTGCGCGAAAGGAATCTGGAGCAGAAAGGTCAATTCCTAGGCTACTTGCCCCATTCACAACGTGCGGAGTTTCAGATCGAAGACTCCGAGGATGTATTGACGGCTCGGGTTGCATTGGAGTTTGAGACAGCAGGGACAGAGATCAACCGTATTTTGGAGCATCCCGTAATTATTCAAGCTTACCCCAAGCAAGTCGGTTCAGGCTGCACCAGCTATGTAATTCTGGGTTACGACGAAGTGACAGATATACATGGGCAGAGCGATCAATAAGATGGATTGCAATGCATCCAGTTTCTTCGTCTGGGCATCAACGGGGTTGAACTCTGGGGAATGCGGGCCTCCATACTCGTGTGGCGGAATAGGAAACGGTGCTACCGGACCGTTCAGTCCGTATCTCTGCCGTCACGCTGTCTGACCTGCGGTGAGCCGTGTCACAGGCTGAACGCGGTAGTATGCAGAGGTGGCCGAAAGTGCTGATTCCCAGGTTGAAATCTGGCCTGCAATGCAGGGATAATATGATCGGCATATTCGGGGTGCCGCGGCATCTGTTCCGGGTTGGATTGATAACGTCTCACTCTGTTTTTCACTCCTCATCCCTGTAGTGCAGAAGCAGGCGCTCCAGCCATACTGCCCCTTTTGAATCTCTCTGGAATCCAGATTGCGATCCATGATTGCGGACTGGGCGGCGCGTCCTTCTGAAACCGTCGCAGCGCGGGGCCGCCGGTGGGTGGCATGTTGAGGCTGTCACGCAATCTGCGCGCTGCCGGCCTGAGTTTCTGGCGGGACGTGAACCCGGACGCCCAGCGACTGATGGTGGCCACCATGATCCTGTCCTCCCTGATGATGGGGGTCGGCAGCGTGACCCGGGCGCTTTTTGTCCTGCGACTGGGTTTGGGCACCGAGTTTTTTGGCACGTTCAACGCCTTTGGCGCCGTGGGATACATGGGGCTGGCTGTACCGGCCGGTATACTCAGCCGGCATATCGGGCTCAAGCGCTCCATGATGCTCGGAGCCGCGGTGTTCGTGATGGGTTTTGTGGGCGGTACCCTGGTGGAAAGTCTGCCTGCTGCCTACTGGGTGACGTTTGCGCTGGCCATGCAACTGGTGCTGGCGGGTGGGTTTGCGATGTTTTCGGTGAACGCGTCGCCCGCCATCATGTCCACTACCCAGCCGCATAACCGCTCCAAGATCTACGGGGCCGTCAGTGCGGCCCGCAACTTCGGGACCCTGGTCGGCATGTTGGTGGGGGGATTCCTGCCCACGATTCTGGCCCGCAGCCTGGACCTCTCGTTGGACAGCACGGATCCCTATCGTCTGGCCATGCTGAGCTGTGCCGTGATTGTCGTGCCCTGCATCTATGTCATCACGCGTTTCCGCGAAGAGCGGCAGCCACAGACGCAACACAAGTTTGACAACCGGACCATGTTTCCCATCATGCCGGTGGGCATGATTCTGATCTATGTCATTTTCAGTCAGGGCGCCGTGGCGGTGTGCCACTCTTTCTGCAATGCCTACATGGACGAGGAGCTGCGCCTAAGTCCCGGCGCCATCGGTATTCTGGGGGCCTTGGGCCAGCTGTGTGCCGTGATCGTGCCCTTCACGGTGCCGCGCCTGAGCCGGTACATGAACAACGGCAATCTGTTGGCCATGGCGTCCATGGGCACTGCGTTCATGCTGTTGCCCCTCTCCCTGATTGAACACTGGGCCGGGGTCGGCCTGGGCCGTCTGGGTGTGATGTCCCTGTCGGCGATCTGGATGCCGGTAGTGCAGATCTACCAGATGGAGATGGTGCAGCGGGAATGGCGGCCCCTAGCCTTTGCCCTGCTGTCCGTGGCGCTGGGTCTCAACTACGGTACCCTCAGCTATTTTGGCGGCAGAGTGATCAGCCACTGGGGGTATCCGATGCTCTTCCTGATTTGCGCGGGCCTGACGGTAATGGGCAGCCTCGCGCTGTTCATTGTGCAGCGGCTGCCCTTGATGCAGCCCAAGTACGCCAACTGACCGACAGGCGCTGCCACCGTTTAGGTCAGGGAGTCTTACAATACAGAGGACCGGCGCGGGCCCCGCCGCCCGCCTTTCGGCCACGGCTACACGGGACATAGGGAACATGAACGAACTGCAGGGCAAAATCTGTGTCATTACGGGTGCCGGCACCGGCATCGGCAAAGGCATTGCACGCCGCTTTGCCAAGGCTGGCGGCATACTGGTGCTGGCCTCGCGCAACGAGGCCAATCTGGAAGACACGGCCCAGGAAGCCCGCGCGTTGGGTGCGGAGGTGATGGTCAAGGTCACGGATGTGACGGATGAGGCCGCGGTCCTGGATCTGTTCGCCGCGGTCGATGCCAAGTATGGGCGTACGGATGTCCTGATCAACAACTCCGGGGTTTTTGACAACGGGCCCCTCCATGCACTGAGCCTGGAAACCTGGCAGAAGGTGGTGGATGTCAACCTGACCGGCCCCTTCCTGTGCGCTCGTTCCGCCTTCCAGAGCATGTTGAAGACCGGCGGCGGCCGCATCGTGAACATCGGTAGTATCTCGGCGCAAATGTGTCGGCCCAACGCCTCCCCCTACAACGCCACCAAGCATGGTTTGGTGGGTCTGACCAAGTCCATCGCGCTGGAAGGACGGGACCACAACATCGTGGGCAGCATGCTGCATCCGGGCAACATCCTGACGGAACGCCGTGCAGCCAGCGATCAGCCGCCGGATCAGGAGCCAATGATGACCGTGGATGAACTGGCCGAGACCGCTTTGGCGGTGGTCATGCTGCCTTTGCATGTCAATGTGCTGGAAACCATCGTGCTGCCTACGACACAGGCTTATATAGGCCGCGGTTGACGAGACAGCACACTGGCTGTGCTGTACTGCACGAGCTGCAGATACACGGGGGCCTGCATCGTTCCGATCATCCGCAAATGGCTGGACTGGTCGCCGTTCCCGGCACGGTGTTCCAGAGGTGCTGCCCTGGTGGGGCCGCCACCCTACAGACCCGTGAACAGGATATATCTAGGGATATTAGTCCCATTTTTATCGTTACTGCCGTACCGTTGACGACCAACAGCGGAATCAGCAACCGCATTCTTTTGCCTGTCTGCGTGCCTCCGCTGTTGGCAGCGGCATTTTGGCTGGATCGATTCCTCTGTGGCAAGGGGGAGGGGAGCCATCCAGTCGATGATGGCGCCCCCCTGCTGATTGGCGCTCTCACGCACATTGGCTTCACGGTGCACGAGCATCTTCGTGTCACCGCTCAGGTACTGGAATCCAGGTATATCGACTACCGCTACAATACGGCGTACTGGGATGATTCCGAGACCCTGTCATATATCCGGACTTGCCGCATGGAGGGTGAGACGCTGAGCAACAACCTCTGCCTTGTCGGGTTTGAGGACAGACTGGTCTACGTCAAGGAGTCGGGCGTCCCGGCGGACACGGCAGTACACTTCTATCTGCATGGGGCAGGTGGTGATTTCCACAACATCCGGCAGGGAGAAATTCGCCTTGACCCGCAACCGGGCATACGGATGACCGGGCCTGGTCTCTGACCCGGGATTCCTTACATCGGCTTCCACCCCGTCTCCAATCTCCCGGAAGAGAAAGGGTTGGTCTTCCATGGGGTCGGGATTGCTGCAACTGTCTGTGGGCGCTGGCACTGGCCGCCATTGGGCGAGACCCTGAGATAGTGCTGAAGGATGAGGCTCCCTGGCTGTCGGTGGTTTTCACCGGGAAACCCCGCCGCGATGCTGCAGCAGGTGGCGTGTTGCCTCTTGTTGTCCCATTATGGACGCGTCGCTCGGATGGCCGCCGGGGTTAGTGTGACGCAACCACAGCCTGCACCGTCCCCGCCGCGCGGAGGCGGTTGCCCAATCAGGCCATCACAGGCACTTTTCGCGGTTACGGTACAAAAGAGCAGGAAACAGTATAAATAATGTATAAATTTAATAGGGTCCAATAGTGCCTGCAGACTGTCTGTCCTATGGTTAGAATGCATCCACATGGAACTTGCGGAGGGGAGGAGGCAAATCCGCACCCTACATCCGTCCGGTACAATGACTGGCGCCAGGTGGCGGTAGAGCCGCGGGACACGTTCACGCCTACCCTGCCGGTGAGTGTGATCATCCCGCACTACCAGACGCCCGCCGAGATCCTGGAGATGACTCTGGCAACGCTGGAAGGGCAGACTTACCCGCGGGCCCTCCTTGAGGTGGTGGTCGTTGACGACGGGTCGGAACCGCCGCTGGAGCTGCCCCATTCGATACCCTTGGACATCAAGGTAGTGCGCCAGGAGCGTCACGGATTCGGGGCGCCCCGGGCGCGCAATACCGGTGCGCAGGCAGCTTCCCACAACATCCTGCTCTTTCTCGACAGCGACATGCTCGCCGAGGCGGACTGGGTTACGGCGCACGCCCGATGGCATCATGCCGTCTCCGATGCTCTGACCCTGGGATTCGACGCCTACGTGTCGGTGGACAACATTGACGCGGAGGCAGTTCGGGGCCGGTCCGGATTGTTGAAAGAGCTGTTTTCAGACCGGTCGACGGATCCCGACTGGGTTGAAACCCACATGGTCAGAACCCGCGATCTAACATCAAGGAGCGACGACTTGTTCCGGGTGGTAACCAGTGGCAACCTCGGGGTCAACAAGAGTTTCTACGAGTTGACGGGGAACTTTGACGAATCGTTCACGCGCTGGGGCGCGGAAGACACCGAGTTTGGCTACCGTGCCTATACCCGTGGCGGGTTATTGGTGCCGGTACGCGAGGCTTTCGCCTGGCACTCGGGCCGCTGGCAGGAGAATAGAAACACAGGCAACAAGCGCCGGGATCTTTGGCTCCAGCGCGGGAAAACGGCCCACCTGATCGCCCATCCCGCATTTCGCGGCTCCAGCCCCGGCCGCATCTTCCAGGTGCCGCAGTACGTGGTGACCATCAACGCGGGATGCCACTCCCCCGACGCGGTGGTCAGGACCACCGTGGACATCCTGGCAGACCGCACGCATGACCTGGTCATCCGCATTGAAGTACCCGCGGGAGACCAGGACCCGCGCCTGCCGTATCTCCGGGAAGTCTTGGGACCGGACCCGCGGGTGCGATTGGCTCCCCCCCACTCTGCCCTGGACGACTTTCCCGCGTCGCCGTTCCATGTCACACTGCCCGCGGGCGTCGTGTTTGCCCGCGGCGTGGTGCATCGTCTGCGCGCCGGGCTGGGAGATGCCGTCAGTGCAGTCTCGATCCTCTCCGACGGCAGCCAGGTATCGCTCACCCGGGCGTGGGCGCTGCATCGGGCACGCCGGGTGGGGGCCGGAGCCGGTCCCGCCGATTTCGGCGCGGTGCAGACGATATCCGCGGCGCGGCTGAAGCTCAAGCTGGCCAGACCGGCCGATGCAGAAGAGCCGGTAGTGGGCTATTCCGCCCAGTGGAACACCTTGCTCCACTGGCTGCGGAACATCCGCAGCCCCGGAGAGGCTTGGGCATGCCTGAAAAGCCTGACCCTCGCGGTTTGGTGGCGAGTGGTCATCAAGCGGTAGGGGCCCGGATGACGCCCACCCCCACATCTGTCCAGTACAATGACTGGCTTCAGGTGGCGGTAGAGCCGCGGGACACGTTCACGCCTACCCTGCCGGTGAGTGTGATCATTCCGTACTACCAGACGCCCGTCGAGATACTGGAGAGAACCTTGGCCGCGCTGGAAGGACAGATCTACCCGCGGGATCTGTTTGAGGTACTGATCATTGACGACGGGTCACAGCCGCCATTGGCCAGTCCTCCCTCGACCGCGTTGGACATCAGGGTAGTGCGCCAGGAGCGTTGCGGGTTCGGGCTTGCCAGAGCACGAAACACCGGTGCGCGGGCGGCCTCCCACAACATCCTGCTCTTTCTCGACAGCGACATGCTCGCCGAGGCGGACTGGATTACGATGCACGCCCGATGGCATCATGCCGTCTCCGATGCCTTGACCCTGGGGATGCGCAACTGTGTAGCGATAGACGGCATCGATGCCGAAACCATTCGGCACCGGAAAGGATCGTTGCACGATCTGTTTGTGGACCAATCGATGGACTCTCCCTGGATCGAAGGCGTGAGCCTTCGATCCAGGGATCCGCTTTCGAGGACTGATGATCTATTCCGGGAGACAACTGGTGGCAACTTCGGAATAGGTGCGACTTTCTATTGGTCGGTGGGTGGATTTGACGAATCGTTCACGCGCTACGGCGCGGAAGATACCGAGTTTGGCTACCGTGCCTATACCCGTGGAGGGTTACTGGTGCCGGTACGCGAGACTCTCGCCTGGCACTCGGGCCGCTGGCAAGAAGACAGAGCCGCCAAGAAGCAGGCCTTTCGAATCCAGCGCGGGAAAGCGGCCCACCTGATCGCCCATCCCGCATTTCGCGGCTCCAGCCCCGGCCGCATCTTCCAGGTGCCGCAGTACGTGGTGACCATCAACGCGGGATGCCACTCCCCCGACGCGGTGGTCAGGACCACCGTGGACATCCTGGCAGACCGCACGCATGACCTGGTCATCCGCATTGAAGCACCCGCGGGAGACCAGGACCCGCGCCTGCCGTATCTCCGGGAAGTCTTGGGACCGGACCCGCGGGTGCGATTGGCTCCCCCGCATTCTGCCCTGGACGACTTTCCCGCGTCGCCGTTCCATGTCACACTGCCCGCGGGCGTCGTGTTTGCCCGCGGCGTGGTGCATCGTCTGCGCGCCGGGCTGGGAGATGCCGTCAGTGCAGTCTCGATCCTCTCCGACGGCAGCCGGGTGTCGCTTACCCGGGCGTGGGCGCTGCATCGGGCACGCCGGGTGGGGGCCGGAGCCGGTCCCGCCGATTTCGGCGCGGTGCAGACGATATCCGCGGCGCGGCTGAAGCTCAAGCTGGCCAGACCGGCTGATGCAGAAGAGCTAACAGGGCATCCTACTCCATGGGATATCCTGTTCGATCGGGTACGGGGCATCCGCAGCCTCGGCGAGACATGGTTGCTCCTGCAATGGCTGGCGGGTTTGGTATGGAGGAGGACAGTAAAGATGCTGCGGACAGTGTGGTGGCTCTTCCGACGCTGGACCAAGGCGTGGCGCAACGGGTGACGGGAACGGCTCTGGCGTATATCGATTCCAAACAGACCTGGAGGATATCTGCAAAGTCAGGGGTTTGGCATTTAAGCCTGGATCGGGTCCTCATGGTGCGACTTCCCTCGCTCCGCATCCGATACCCGGTGTCTGCCAGAGCGAACACCATCGTTGTTTGTTCTGCAAAATATGGTCATGGGGACAACCTGCGCAAGGGAGCAGATTTCGACATGCTATGCAGTTGTTTCCTTGATGGTGCGCCGTTTAATTCCACATCAGCCGTATAAAGTCCGCAAGGCCTGGATCCTGCGTTCCTGATAGAGCACGCTCAATAATCGCCTTGTTTGGAGTCTGGAGATCATGATCTGCGATCGGCGCGGACTTCGGTATGACGATGCGGACCGGATTTCCTCCAGGGCTCCGGGACGGGGAGGGCGGTTTTGTGCCGCGCCGCCGCGCGTGCCTCCACTAAACCCGATCCCATCCCCCAAAATGCCCTTGTCAACCGCGGCTGTCCCCGCGCGCGATTGTGACTCTTACGATGCACTTTCTCCAAAGCCGTTACCGCGATGGCAAGAGCTCCGGTACGCGACATATCCCGCGCGGTCCCGTGTTGCCCGCTCTGTTCTGTCAGTCCCGCTTTGTCGCCCTGATGCCCCGGCTGGGGCCGCGGCACCGGCTTCCCCTGCAGCACCTTGATGCCTTGGGCGGGTGCTGCGACTTCCCACTCCTCCGGGTTATCTCCGCGGGGGAGCAAAAGCCATTTCGGGTCCAAGAGCGCGGTCTCCCGGAGACCGCATCGTATCCATAACTCCCGTTACATCAGTTTGAAGGGGTTGCTGAAATCTTGCGAAAAAACCGGCCTTCAGACAGGCCGTAATTCAGATGTTGGATGCCAGCGACATAGCCGGAAGAGCACCAGAACATCCCATGTACATGTCCTCGCCAATTCCTGCTTCGGGACCGCTGTATTGCAATCGAGTCGTCATATCGGGTCAACCTGAGAGAGCGACCGTGGGTGGTACCATAGGCGGCGGAAATCGCAACTGAATCTCAACGGTTGGCTCCTGGAACTTGTCATAACGCGGACTGGCGGGGACATCAACTGGGTAAGCGGTGCAAATACAGTCATGGAACGAATGCTGCAGGGTGGTTGTGTATAAACGTTATAAACGTGAGGAACAGGGACAATCGCCCACGGCATGGCGGTTTCTGCAGTGGTTGGTCATCAAAATGTGGCGGTGGGTGCCCAACAGACGGCGGGTCGCCTGGTGGTATTGCCGCAGCCTGATGCGAAGTTACGGGATACGGGTCAAACCGGTGCGGGCAACAGGGACACCGGGTGCAGCGGTGCCGACCTTTGACCTGCGGGTCTACAATCCGATGCGATGGCAGCGCGACAGCGGCCCCGAGGTGGCGGCGCTGGGACCGATCGCGTGGTTGCCGTCTGGTACAGAAGCACACCGCGTTATTCACCGCCGGAATCTCCGTCGACTGCGCCGCATGCACCACTTGGAAGATGTGCAGGCGTTCCATCCCGACATCATCACGCGGGCCGGCGACCTGGTACGCTTGGCCGCCACCGGGGTGGTGGTGCATCTGGCGGATGGTGATGCAACGCTGCGGCCCTTGCTTGGTGCCGACCTTTGTCGGCTGATGACCACCGACGTGAGGGGCATGGCCGCCGATGCACGCGAACTGCTCAGCATCAGGATGCGCCGCGCGGCTCTGCGTGATCATTCGTCATGGGCCCACGCACGGCAGCATGGAGCCATGGAGCTGCCCCGGGTGTCAATCCTGCTGGCAATCCGGCGTCCCCAATTCTTGTCATACGCCCTGGACAGCGTGACGAGGCAGACTTATCCCCATCTGGAATTGGTGCTGGCACTGCACGGCGCGGGCTTCGGGGATGTCAATCAGCAGATTGCCGGACTGCCGTGTCCCGCAAAGGTGTTGCAGGTATCCGCCGGGGAGCCGCTTGGTGCTGTGCTCAACGCCGCTGTCGAGGCATCGGACGGGACGCTGCTGACCAAGATGGATGACGATGACGTGTACGGTGCCGACCACGTGTGGGATCTCGTACTGGCACACGCGTATTCCGGCGCCCCCCTGGTGGGCAAATACCACGAATTTGTCTACCTGGCGGCGTCGGATCAGACCATTTACCGGTGCAACGGCGGCAACGAACGCTATCAGACGTCGGGTCTGGCCGGCGGCACGCTGCTGATCTCCCGGCACGACCTCGCCCGCGCAGGTGGTTGGCGGCGGGTACCGCGGCATGTCGACGAGGCGCTGCGCAAGGATGTCGTGCAGGCCGGCGGGTGTATTTATCGCATCCACGGTGCAGGCTTCATGCTGGTCCGACACGGCCATCGCCATACCTGGGAGGTGTGGGATAATTATTTCCTGGCGGAGGCCGACCAGGCAAGTCCTGGCTGGCATCCCGGTTGGGCCGGTATTGAAGATCTGAAATTGCCGCATCCGTTTCTGGGTCGCGCGCGGACCGGACGCGCAGAGTTTGCAGCTGAATCCCCAGTGCAGCTTGCACGACGGAGATCATCCCATGAAGTTGAGACCTGAAGATGCAGTCCGTCTCCTTACGTCCGCACGCGCCGCAGTGGGGCGCCCGGACCAGTCGGGGCTCCTGCAGGAGTACGTGGATACGGGCGGCAAGGATGCGGCGGTGGCGCCTGCCGTCCGTGATTTTCCCCGAACGGTATGGATTCTCTGGTACCAGGGTTGGGAAAACGCGCCGGAACTGGCAAAACGCTGTCTGCGTTCCTGGCAATACCACAATCCCGGCTGGACAATCCGCACTCTCGATGGCGAAAATCTCTCTGCCTACATTGACCTCAGTGATCTTGCGTTACCCATGGAGCGCAACCTCACGTGGCTGTCGGATTTGGTGCGTATGAATCTGCTGCGCACGCATGGTGGCGTTTGGGTGGATGCCACCACCTTCTGTCGCCGCCCATTGGACCAATGGCTTTTCGACTATCTGGACAGCGGATTTTTTGCCTTCGCGCGGAAAGGACGTGCGACCGGGTCGTTTTTGGTCTCTGTACCCGGCAACCCGCTGGTGAATACCTGGAGGAATGAAATGCATGCCTACTGGATGGACTCGGCACCGCAAGCGTGGCGGTCGCCGATACATCCCAGTATCCCGGAGAAGCTGTTGGACGTCATTTACTGCTCAAGCGAGTGGCCCCGTCGCGCCATTGCGTATCCGCTGTACTTCCTTAGGATATTCAGGGACATTTTCCCGGGGTTCCCTCTATCACCGTTCTGCCGGAAAACGCTTAAAATCACCCCCCACTACTGGATGTCCTTTATCTTCAGACAATGTTGCAAAAAGCACAGGCACTTCCGGTCTATCTGGAACCAGACACCGAAATTGAGGATGACGGGTCTTGTCGAGCTGGGCGGACTGGCCGGACTGGTCAAACCCATTTCCGCCGATAGGAAGCGCATCCTGGACGAGGGCCTTATACCGGTATACAAACTGAACTGGCGTCTTGATCTTGCGGAGGTTGTGCCCGGCACGTTCGCTCACTGCCTGTTCGCAACGATTCCAGGGGATGAACAATGACCACTTCACCGCGCACGAAATGTGCGTGGGGTCGCCTGCGGTGGTCCCATGTCTTGCCGGCGGGCCGGCGGCAATGGAGAGACGATGGCAAGCTGCAGCAGTGGCAGACCGTATTGCCAGACCGCCCAGAGGGAGAGCCGTGTGTTGATACGTCGTCTGAAACAGGCCGCCACCCTCGCTGCGGGATTGCTGAAGCATCGCGACATCACCGCTGACATCGCGGGCGAGTTGTGGCGCCGGCAGTTTGAGACAGCTCAATGCATGGCGCGGACGGTGGCGCGTAAGTCCGACCTCGGCTCCGAGAAAGTCATTTCCCGCCAATACCGGTATCTTTGGATATGCAACCCCAAGGTGGCGTCGCGGAGTATTATCACCGCGCTGCGCAGAGCCGACCCCGACGCCGAAATCATCCATGGCAAAAGCCTCTCCGATATTTACGCGCTGTATCCGGAAGCGAGAGATTACCATCGCTTCGCGTTCATCAGGCATCCCTTCCACCGGGCGCTTTCGTTCTATGCGGAAATGCATTTTTTCCCGGAGCATTACCAGGGAGCGCAGCATCGGCACAAGAGAGAGAAACAGCAGGGCTTCTTTGACCAGTGCTATGGGCTGGAACAGGCCAGCAGTTTCGACGATTATTGCCAGTGGCTGAACACACCGTATGGTGCCGATGCCTTCGCCGAACGCCATTACCAGTCCCAGCACCTCCAGATGCGCCTGGATGACGGCCGCCTGCCCGATTTCATCGGTCGCTTTGAGAACCTGGATGAGGACTGGCATCGAATCACTGCGCGCCTCGGTCTTCCAGCGCCAGAGCTGCCGGTGTTGAACACGATGGCAGGATGGCAGCCGCTGTCGCCGGAGGCGCTGATGGCGGCCAGAGCAGACAAGCGCGCGCTCCTGACGGCGCGGAACCGGGAACTGCTGGCAATACGGTATGCCACCGACCTGGAGCTGGGCGGTTACTCCCCGGACTTGACGGCAACTGCCAATATGGAGGTTCGCCCATGATTTCCGCGGTTGTCCTCCACTGTCAAAGACCAGACAACTTGCACCGCATCGTTCTGCCAGCCCTTGAAAAAATGCTCGCGCAGAGATGCGATTATCATTTCCCATGCCAGACGGGATACAGTTTTCGACTACCAGAGCGACCCTTGCCGTATAGTGTACCGGCGCGAGGATGCCGACCTCGACCCCGACTACAGCTGTATACTCCGGTTTCTGGCTGTGGCCGGCGCCCGCAACGACAGTATACTGTCGTTGGATGACGACATCGTTGTTCCCAAATCGAGTCTGGCGGCCCTGGACGATGAATGCAAGCGCGACCCGGACGTTATCCCACAGCCTCTACGGGCGCCACCCCGACCGGAAACTGCGTTACGGCATTGATGTGCGCCGCGGTGAGGTCACCTATGCGGTGTGTAATGCCGCATAGCCGTTTGAAACGGCCAGTAGGTCTTTTTGGCGGGCACGAGTGGCGGGCCACACTCCAGACCACCCGGATGCCTGAACCGCGCCGACCCACTGCCGCGCATCGGGCTGCGGGTCGGTCCTCAAGGGGGTGGAGGGAACCGGGCTGTATCCGGTCGCCCCGGACATTTGGAGGAACGCAGTCGGTTTTCGGAGTTCGCCATCCAGACCTTGGGAGTAGACAATGGGGTCAAGACCTCAGCAGGTTACTCGATAAGGCGTCGGCTCCGGATGTCGCTGGGCATACTGCTGCGGTGGCCCGCATGACACGTCGAGCGTAGCAATTCCTTGTCATTGAACCGGGCATTAGCGCGGATGGTATCCATCAGCCGAGTGAAGTCCCTGATTGCGCGCGCGCTGTCGGCTTCGGAACAGCGCGTGGTCCGGCAGTCCTTTTGGCTGTACGCCGCCTTGGCCACTGAGATGCTGGGCGGACTGGCAACGGTATCGCTGACCGCCCGCATTCTCGGTGTGGAGGGATTGGGACACCTGGCCGTCATCGTCGCCTTGTCCGGCCTCGTATACGGATTCGCGGCCATGCCGGGCGGCAACGTCATTACGACCTTCGTAACGCGGGCCGTGGCCGCGGGCCGTTCCGGGGAGGCGGCGCAGGTGTTCCGGTTTGCCTTGGCCGCCTCAATGGGACTGGCGCTCATTGCCTACGTCGTCATCGCCGTTCTCGTCTTCACCGCCAGCGGCCTGCTGGAGATTGAATCGGCTCACAAGAACGCAATACTCCTCTACAGTGTCGGTGGCCTTTTCACTTCCATAGTCGGTGAGTCGCAGGCGGCCTTGCGGTTGGCCGACCGGATGCAGTTCTATCTGCTGGTTACTGCTGCCACCCGGGGGGCCGGAGTCGGACTGCTGGCGGTGGTTTGGTTGGCCGGGGGAGGGCTGACGGAAGTAGTCCTGACGAATATTGCCACCGCTGCGATGAGAGGGTTGGGGATGCTAGCCGCCGTCGTGGTGGCCGCGCCCCTGGCCGGACTGGCGGGCTTCCTGCGCTCGGCGTCGCTCAAAGTCCCGCCGGATGTGACGCGATACTATACCGGAGCCTTCTGGGAGTTGAAGCTTATCACCCTGGTTGACAACATAGACATTATACTACTGGCGCGGTTCACTGGAGCCGCCGATGTGGGGCTGTACCGGGGGGCGCGGCAGATTGTGGAAATGACAAGACGCTCCATCGGTTTGATCCCCAACATGGCCCAACCTGAATACAGCCAGCAATGGTACGCGGGGCAAGGGACAGAGTTGCGCCGCTCTGTCTTCCGCTTCACAGCCTTGTCAATGACGTTGGCCGCCGGTGGGCTCGGGTTGCTGACTGTCTTTCGGGAACCCATAATCCGCCTCTGCCTGGGCGGCGAGTTCTCCGGCGCGGCCCCGCTGCTGCTGATATTGGTACTGGGCGCCCTCCCCGTCGCGGCCGCGTTCCGGATGCTGCCCTCGGCAACGGGGCGCGCATGGCCGCCCCTGCTGTCGCGGATAGCGGGCCTGGCGGTTTTCCTGGCCGCCATGGCGTGGCTGGTCTCGGAATACGGCGCAACCGGGGTAGCCTGGGCCAGAACGATGTTTAGCCTGGTCTCCTTCCTGGTTATAGTTCCTTTCTCGGTCTCGATACTGCGGCAGAGTGATCAGCTGCGCGGACCGCAGCACCCGGGGAAGACGGCGTAGCTGTGTCATCTGGGGAGAACGGGCCCAATGCTCTTAGGGTCGAGTAGCATACCCACAACGGCCGGCGAGCCGGACTGCATGCGCAGGGGGCGGTTTCACGGCAAGTGAGAGTCACACCATTGCATGCGCGCGTTATTTTACAGGACCCGCAGAGCCGATACAGCTGTGCGGCGCAGGCGCTCCCCGGGGTGGGGCCATGCCACCCCGTGTGTCTCTACCCTCGGCCCGCCCTGTCCGCGGGCCGTCTCGGTCTCAAGTCGGCAAGTCCTGACCCGACGGGTCTTCGGAATCCAGGCTCAAGGACGAGCAATTCAGAGCTGCAGGGCCCGATTCCGGGCCTGTATCGCGTCTGTCCGGCTCTTTGCCCGGTCCCGTTCCGCCGTTGCCGGTTTCCCGCAATGCCTCGCTGTCCACAGACAGCGGGGATACCAGGCCCCCCTGCTCGGGGCCGCACTGCCAGTATTCGCCCGGTCGTAGTCCTGCCGCTTGACCCCTTGATCCCTGGCCACGGTGCTTTCCGACACCACCTCCCTTACCGGATCCGGGGGGTTGCCCGCGCCCGGCGCGGCATCGACCGGTGCTGCGTCAATCAGCATGCCCATTGAATCCGATTGACAGGGTATGGATGTGGATTCGATATTCTAATGTTGGAGGCCGCTGTATTGTGTTGTCGTTGATCCCTGCGCTGTGGCAAAGACGAGAGTTCATATTCAGTCCCTGTATTACGTTGGCGTTCTTTGGGCTGGCTGTCATGGTCCAGATCAACCTGCAGGGCAGTGTGATCAGGCCGCTGGTCCTGGGGACAATGCTCCTCGGCTGCCTGCTGCTGCTGGGTTGCGTAAATGCCCACAGGTGGATGTCTCTGGGCACGCCTGGCATCCTGGTCCTCGCCACCATGGCGTCCTACCTGGTCATTGGCACCGCGGTCCTGCTTTTTACCGACATCACATTGCTGCAGCCCCGCGACGTGTTGCGCCAGGCCTTCTTCTTGCTCGTCACCCTGGCGGCCATTCTGGGGGGCCGCGCGCTGCTGGAGCGCATCGGGATCGAGATGCTGTTGCAGCGAATGCTGGCGATTTTGATGGCGAGCTGCGCCGTCGTTCTGGCCTCGCCGCTGCTGCGTGACCTGGGTGTGTTGCCGCCGTACCGGGTGGCCCGGGCCACCGGCACTTTCACTGATCCCAATGACGCGGGCTTCATCGCCTGCATGACAGCTGCGCTGGCGTTGGTGTTGCTGTACCGCGGTCAACCACGCCGGCTCGCATATGCGGCTCTGGTCCTGGGGTATGCCGCCGCATTTGCCTCGCTTTCCTTTACCGCGTTGGTTGTTCTGGGGGTGCTTCTGACACTTTCTCTGCTCGTGAATATGCGTTGTCTGCAGCAGGATCCATTGCGTACCGGTCTGTCTGTCCTAGGCATCGTTGGCATTGTGTGGTTCTTCTTCACCCTGCTACGACCATCGCCGGTGTCATTGCTACCGGCGCCTGACGCACTGCCCGAAGTGCAGACAGGCGTGGCCATGGTGAGAGGCTTGCAGGAAGTGACGCGCGTAGGGGACACCATCATCGTCTATATGGCTCAAGACAGGGAGCACCGTATCGACGACAATCCCGTCCCGATCTGGCAGTGGCAACGGACCCGTGCCCGGCGCGGCAATGCCTATATGCCCAACGACACCGCTTGGACCGACATTGACAACCACCACCCGTCATCATACACTTACATCCCGACCGCGGACGACCAAGGCCAGTTCCTGCGCGCCTCCATCTCATACGAGAAAGCGGGTGTAACGTATCGGGTACAGACAGTCGCCATAGGCCCGATACTGGCATCGGAGAACGGGGCAGGTCTCTCCGAGGAGAGACCTGCCCCTATGTACAACACTGTGGGGATCCTCAAAGGCGAAATCCGCTCTAATGATAATGAGAGTGGTGGTGGTAGTCTGTCGCAGCGCCTGGGCTTGTGGGAAATGGGTTTCGTAAAAATCCGGGAATCGCCTATCGTGGGTCACGGTCTGTACCAATTGCATTTTATGGAAGGCGCTCCCCTCAACTATCATAACCGACCGAATGGTGTCCACAATCTGTATCTGATGCTGTTGGGTGAAGCTGGCATTGTGCCCTTGGCCTGCTTCGTTCTGGCCTTGTTCTTTTTGGGGCGTTTAATTTGGACCATGCCGGTCTCCCTGATCCGGGATGTTATCGTCGGGTGGACGGTGGTGATGGTCCTGTTCGGCATGACGTTCCAGCATTTGCTCACCATGGGAGCGTATAACTTCCTTATCGGTTTGAGTTGCGCCATGGCGGCATTTCTGGTGGAGGGGCGAACCAACACGGCCTTGGCCGGGTGAGCAGGCACTGCGCCTCGCGCCTGTCGAGGTGAACATGAGGGAAAACCCTGTTTGTTTCCCGTTCGCCAGGCTGCACGAAATCCCGAATTTGGTCGCGCGGATTCAAGCAGCCCCTGCAGGCTGCGTCTGACCGCCTTGCACCGGCGCGGCTGCAGAGCTAGAACCGGTACGCGCGATCCTCGCGGGCGGAGACGTAGATCCCCTCCAGCAACTCGTTGAGGTTGCGGCCGTCGTCGATGGTGATGGTCATTTCGGTGTCGTGCAGGATTGCCGCGATCCACTGATCCATGGGCATGGGCAATGCCTCGGGCAGGGACCGGGGATTGATCTGTAGTGTCCCGCTGAGGGAGGTTCCGTCAATGTGGTCGGTGCCCTGGATTTCCATGCGACCCGTGCCGGTTTCCCAGCCCAGAAAGCCTTTGGTGCCGTAGATCTCGATGCGGTTGGGGCCAGCCTGCTGCACCCAGGAGACGTCCAGAATCCCCAAGGCGCCCGAAGTGAACTCCACTACGGCCGCAGCCTGATCGTCAATGTCGTAGGCTCCGGAAAAATTCTGCACGCGCGCTACCACGCTGCGCGGCGGACCCAGGAACCAGCGCATGATGTCCACCGTGTGACAGCCCAGATCAAAAAGAGAGCCGCCGCCGGCCTGCTGCGCATCTCCGAACCACAGGGTGCCACCCTTGAACCATTTGCCCAAGGCTGCACTGTGCGCAATGCGGGCGCGCATCATGGTGAGATCTCCCAGCCAGCCGGCTTCCAGCACGCGGCGGGCATACAGGGTCTGGGGCGTGGTGCGGCTGGGCAGCGAGATCATAAACTTGACTCTATGGGTCTTGACCGCGCGGGTTACCTCCTCGGCCTCGGCCAGAGTCACGGTGAGGGCCTTCTCCGTGAAGATGTGCTTGCCGGCCCGGGCCGCGGCTATCAGTACGTCCCGATGCGTGTGGGTGGTGGCATTGACGACTACCGCGTCGACATCCTCCCGACCCAGGACCCGATCCAGGTCGTTGTCATAGGGCAGGTTCAGTCGGGCCGCGGCTTCCTGGCCGCGCGTGTCCATGTCATCCCAGACGCATACCATGTCGGCTTCCGGATGTTGGACGATGTGCGCGGCGTAGCCACCGGCATGTACGTGGGCAAAACTGAGCATGGCAATGCGCAACATGGGACCCTCCCTGATGCAATGTGGGTTCAGTGCCTGGGACCGCGCAGCGGCCCTGTGCCGTTTCATTATCCTGCAAGGAAAGGCAAGGGGGCCAATCCCGCGGCGGACGGGCGGGTTGTGGTGCCGGCCGCGCGGCAGGGCGGATTCAAGTACACTTACAAGATATATTCTCCGGCCCGGTTGCCCCGGTCGAGGTCCTGCTGCGCAAGGCCCTGGCGATGGCGGCGAGCGGCATGACCAGGACCTTGCCCCCATGAAAATCACGGAATTCAGCTTTCAGGACTTTACCTATACCTCCTGCACGGTCCGGGATTCGGAAGGCCATGGCCATCCGGGACCGGCCCACGAAGCCCGGCAGACTCTGATGACCATCAAGACGGACACGGACCTGGAAGGGCAGTATCTGGGCGGAGTCAACCCGGCCGTGATCCAGGCCCATGTGGCACCCTATCTGATTGGCGAAAATCCCCTCTATCGGGAACGCATCTGGCAATCCTTGAAGGAACGGCAACGGCTGCACATCGGCGTGTTGTCAGACCGGATCCTGGCCGCGGTGGATCTGGCCTTGTGGGATCTGGCGGGCAAACAGGCCAACCTGCCGGTACATCGCCTGATCGGCGCCGCCCGGGACGAGGTACCGGCCTACGCCAGTACCATGTGCGGAGACGATCTGGAAGGCGGCCTGGACACGCCGGAAGCCTATGGTCTCTTTGCCTCCTGGTGTCTGGAGCGCGGCTACCCGGCCTTCAAGCTGCATACGTGGCAGCCTCCCTATGAAGGCGCCCCCAATGTGAAACGGGATCTGGATGCGTGCGCTGCGGTGCGGGAGGTCTACGGGCCCGATGCCCATCTCATGCTGGATCCGTTCCATTACTACTCCCGCCTGGAAGCGTTGGCGCTGGCCCAGGGACTTGAGGAACTGAATTACTTCTGGATGGAAGAGCCCATGGACGAGTCCAGCATGTCGTCCTACGTATGGCTCTGCGCGCAGACGGCACTGCCCATCTGTGGCCCGGAAACGGCCGAGGGCAAGATGCATGTGCGCGCAGAGTGGATCAAGGCCGGAGCCTGCGATCTGGTACGCGGGGGCATTGGGGACGTGGGGGGCATCACGCCTCTTTTGAAAATTGCGCATCTGGCAGAATCCTTTGGCATGCGGATGGAAGTGCATGGGGGCGGCGTCGGCAACCTGCATGTGCTTTGTGCCATGGGCATACCCGGCCAATATTACGAACGGGGCTTGCTGCATCCCTTCATTGACTACGACGCACTGCCCCCCTGGCTCCTGGAACCGGTAGACCCCATGGACGACCGCGGCAATGTGCGGGTCTCGGACCGGCCGGGCCTGGGCTTGCACCTGAATCACGACTACATTGAACGTCACAGCGTATAAGTGCTGCGACATGGGCAAGACGGGAGGAACCCTATGAAGATTTCCATTCAGGAACGCATGCTGCCAAGAGATTCGCTGGCAGCCAGGCTGGACGCGGCGGAGCGGCTGGGCATCGAAGGCATTGAACTCTGGGGCGATGCGGACCTCTATACCCGCGTGGCGGAATATGAAACGGCGTTGCAGGGCCGGTCGGTCTGCATCTCTTCCGTCTGTGGTCAGGCGCACTTCGACTGGCTGGACCCGGATCCGGCCAAACGGGCCGTCAGTCTGGAAGAGACGCGCCGCAATCTGGCCTTCTGCGGGCACTTCGGGGCAGCGGGCCAGATTGTGCCGCCGATCTTTGGCCCGCCGCGGCTGCCGGATCTGTCACCCTTGCATACGGCCGAAGACCTGGAACGGCAGTTGCTGGTCGAAATTGTGCGGGAGATGGCGCCCTACGCGCACGCGCGCGGCACGTTGCTGCTGCTGGAACCTCTGAACCGGTACGAGCAACATCTGCTGCGGCGGCAGCAGGATGGGATCGACATCATCGAGCGGGCCGGTGCACCGGCGGGGGTGGCCCTGCTCAGTGACTTCTTTCACATGCACATTGAAGAGACCGATACGCCCCAGGCGTTACGGGCGGCCGGCCCGCATGTGGGCCATGTGCATGTGGCGGACAATACGCGTCTGGAACCGGGCACCGGGGACATTGATTGGCCCGCGGGGCTACAGGCCCTCCGGGATATCGGCTTCAGCGGGTATCTGGCGTTTGAAAGCGGCATATCCGGCGACGATCCCTTGGCGTCTCTGCAGCGGTCCGTGGATTTTTTGCGGGAGACGCTGGCCGCCCTGTAAGCCGGAACACCGGGCCGGTCCCGGCTAGGTCGGATTGGGGAAGGCCGCGCGGGCCTTGACCGCACGGCGCCGCGCGTGCAGGATGGGTTCCGTGTAGCCGTTGGGCAGGCTGGTGCCCTGGAAGACCAGATCCAGGGCAGCCTGAAAGGCCTGGCTGGCTTCCAGATCCGGGGTCATGGCCCGGTACCCCTCTTCGTCCGTGTTCTGCGCATCCACGACCGCGGCCATGCGGGCGAAGGCGCTGCGCACCTGTTCGGGGGTCACGATCCCGTGCAACAGCCAGTTGGCGACATGCTGGCTGGAAATGCGCAGCGTGGCCCGATCTTCCATGAGCCCGATCCCGTTGATGTCCGGCACTTTGGAACACCCAATGCCCTGGTTCACCCAGCGCACCACGTAGCCGAGAATGCCCTGGATGTTGTTGTCCAGTTCCTGCTGGATTTCGTCCGCCGACGGTCTGTGTGCCATCAGCGGAGGCAGTAGAATGTCGTCCAGGAGCACCGGGGGTTGCGTCGCCAGTTCCTGTTGCCGCTGGCCGACATCTACCAGGTGATAGTGCAGCGCGTGCAGGGTGGCCGCGGTGGGCGAGGGGACCCAGGCCGTGGAAGCTCCGGCCTGGGGATGATTCATCTTGGTGTTCAGCATTTCTCCCAGTGCATCCGGCATGGTCCACATGCCTTTGCCGATTTGGGCGCGGCCCGCGAAGCCGGCCCGCAGGCCCTGGTCCACATTCCAGTCCTCATACCGGGACAGCCAGGGCTGTTCCCGGATGGCAGCCTTGCGCATCATGGCGCCGGCCTGCATGGAGGTGTGCAGTTCGTCTCCCGTGCGATCCAGAAAGCCGGTATTGATGAAGACAACGCGGTCCCGCGCCTGCTGAATCGCGTTGCCCAGATTGACGGTGGTGCGCCGCTCCTCATCCATGATGCCCAGCTTGATCGTATGGGGCTCCAGTCCCAGGACGGTTTCCACGGCCGCGAAGAGGTCCAGTGTGAGCTGGACCTCGTCACTGCCGTGCAGCTTGGGTTTGACCACGTACACGCTGCCTGTCCGGGAATTGCGGAACCGGCCGGTCTGACGCAGGTCGTGCAGGGCCGCCAGCGTCGCGACCATGGCATCCAGGAACCCCTCCGGCACGGCCTGGCCGGCCTCCGTGGTGACGGCATCCGTGTACATATGCAGCCCGACATGCCGCACCAGCAACAGGCTGCGGCCCGGCAGAGACAGCTCCGAGCCGTCCGGGGCCGTGTAGCTGCGATCCGGGGCCAGGCGCCGGGTGAGGACGCGGCGGTTCTTCTCGAACGTGGCTTCCAGATCGCCTTTCATGATGTGGCACCAGTTGTGGTAGACCCGCACCTTGTCCTCGGTGTCCACCGCCGCCACCGAATCCTCGAAGTCCTGAATGGTGGTGACCGCGGATTCCAGGACGATATCCTTCAGGCCGGCAGGATGGACCTGGCCGACAGGATGCTGGCGGTCGAAGTGCAGTTCCACATGCAGGTGGTTGTGGACCAACAGCACCAGCGCCAGTTCCGGGCCTGCCTGGCGGTGCCCCACGTACTGGGCGGGATCCTGCAGCGGCACGGTCTGGCCCGATGTGAGTTCACATGCCAGTGTGAAGCCGTTGGGGGTGGTCTGCAGGCGGTAGGCCGTGACGTCACCGTGACTCCCCGCCGCCAAGGGAAAGGTGCGGTCCAACATGCGTGCCGCCCACTGGATGACCGCGGCCCCCCGGACCGGGTTGTAGGCGCCGGTGGCCTCCTGACCCTCGTGCTCCGGAATGGCGTCCGTGCCGTACAGCGCGTCGTACAGGCTGCCCCAACGGGCATTGGCGGCGTTGAGCGCGTAGCGGGCATTGTCCACGGGCACCACCAGCTGCGGTCCAGCCTGCAATGCGATTTCCGGGTCCACATGGGCCGTGCGAATCGACGTTATCGGGATTTCCGGTTCCAAATAGCCGATTTCCTGCAGAAACTCCTTTTGTTCCGTTGGTGTGCGGCGTCCGGCGCGCTGTGCATACCAACGGTCGATGCGGTGCTGCAGTTCGTTGCGCTGCTCCAGCAGGCGCCGGTTGCGGGGCCCGAGGTCGCGCACGATCCGGGCCAACGCGGCCCAGAACGCATCCGGGTCTACGCCCGTGCCGGGGGCAATGTCGTCGTGCACTAGGTTGAAGAGCCGTTCGTCCACGCGCAACCCGTGCAATGCAATTCGATTGTTCATGGGATGGAGTCCTTGGTTGAACCGCCACGGTATCGGTCCGACCCGTGGGACAGGCGGCATGGCGGGCCTGCACCGATTTCGAAAATCATGGCAGGTATTGTGAATTATAAAGGTACCCGGGAGGTGGTGCGGTTTTCTGCCCTGCCCCGATGCGGACCGGGGTCCAAGCCGGGAGTTCGTGGTGTCCTGCCGTCTCTGGGGCCGCCCCGTCTTCAGGGCTCCTGCCGCGGGCAAGACTGGGCGGCGGTGCCACCGCGGCTGTCTTGGGGGACGAGGCCGCGCTGGGGCTGTGCTCTCCGGGTCCAGGTCGGTACCGTGATATGATAGAGTTGTTACATTGTATGTATGTGCGGCACTGTCCGTGCCCTAAGGAGTTGACCGTGGCGACACTTGCGTCTCCTGTCGAGCGGCAGACGTTACGGATGACCTGGGATCCCTTTTGCAGCGAGGAGGGGGTGCAGACCTTGCAGTCGTCGGAGCATTTCTACCGGCTGGCCCGGATTGTCCACGACCTGCGTCTGCATCTGGAGGAGAGCGGTCTGCCCTACTCGCTGGCCAGCGATCTGCTGATCCGGAACATTCCACTCAAGCCCGGGGTGGCCCCGGATGTGGCGCTGTGGCCGGGGCATCTGCGGCTGGAGCAGGAAAAGTACGGGTCACTGGAACTGTCCGCAGATCTGTGTCCGGTCCTGATTCTGGAAGTGGTGTCGGCGCACACCGGGACGGAGGATGCACACACCAAGCACGAAATCTATCGGCGGATCGGTGTGGCGGAATACTGGCTGTATGATCCGGACGCGCATGTCAGCGACATGCCGCTGCGCGGCTGGCAGCTGGATGATGAAGCGTATGTGCCGATCCCGGGGTATTGCCAAGAGGTGTCCGGGCAGCCGGCCGTACTGTATGCCAGTGCGGTGCTGCAGACGGATTGGGGGCTGACAGAGGACGGGGTGCTGCGGCTGCAGGATCCGCAGCAGGCAGACTGGTACCGGACGACGCCGGCGGCCCTGCGCCGGATCCGGCGCCAGGCGGCGCAGGATCGGGACCGGGCGGCGCAGGCCGAAGCCCAGGCGGCGCAGGATCGGGATCGGGCAGATCAGGCCGAAGCCCAGGCGACGCAGGATCGGGATCGGGCGGTGCAGGCCGAAGCCCAGGCGGCGCAGGATCGGGATCGGGCAGATCAGGCCGAGGCCGAGATTGCCCGCCTGCGCGCCCGGCTGCAGGCGCAAACCCATCAGGACGGAACCACCGAAACCGGTTGCTGAAACCCGGGTTTGCCTCTCTGTGGACCATACCGGGACAGACGGGACATACCGGTGCCGGAAACAGGCCATCGCGACTGGTACAGAGGTTGATCGTCTGCACTGGTGCCGGTTTCCTCTACGGAGTATTGTCGGTTTGGTCCGCGCATGGACTGGTCCTGCGGGATTTTCCGTTCGGCCTGCGGTGGCGGAGCCTGGCTTCCTGTTTGAGGCATGTACCGCGCGGTCAGTTTGTGGTACGTCCCTGTTGACCCTGGAGATCAAGGATGCCCAAAACGATTTATCTGGCCAATCCCTATGGATTTTCTCCGCAATGGAGGACCATGCTCCTCCCCCCGCTGGTCACCGCGTTGGAGGAACTGGGGCTGGAAGTGTGGGAACCGTTTAGCCGGAACAGTCAGATTGACTTCCAACAAGCCGGGTGGGCGTATCGGATCGGCCAGGCGGACTACCGCGATGTGGCGGAGGCAGATGCCCTCTTTGCCGTGGTCAATGGTGTTCCTCCAGACGAGGGAGTGATGGTGGAACTGGGGATGGCAATCGCGCTGCAGAAGCCGACGTTCCTGTTTCGAGACGACTTTCGCACTGCGGCCGACAGCGAAGAATATCCTCTGAATCTGATGCTGTTCACCGGGCTGCCCGAAAAAGACTGGCAGAACTACTATTACACTTCGGTAGCGGAAATTGCCGCGCCGGACAAGATGCTGGCCCGATGGGCCCGGCACACGTAGCGGCCGCCTGCAGTACGTTCGGCTATGCGCTGGAGTGCCCAACCTGGTCCGGGGCATTCGCCTGCGGCAGTGTCGGGCTACCGGGCCGAGGAAGCCGGCAATGGCATACAGGTCCACATTTCCCATCACGTGCATGGGGCCAGCCTCTGAGGCCAACTCTTGGGAAAGGTGCCCGGACACGATTTGCACTGGTGTGAACCTTGCGGGCAGTCACTCGATGTACTCGCGCGCCACGAACTGTGTCCAGGAGGCAAATACCGGGAAAGGGAGTGGCAACACGTTTTCCGGATCGTTCCGCCGGAAGGCGATCTTTTCGTCGTCGAACATGTTGCGGATAGAGATCGAAACGCTCTCGGTCCGGATGCAATCGGTACCCGGAGCCGGCAATTCCTGCACTGAACGGGGTGCGTTGCAGTGGAGGGTGACCGTGGCTGTGCCCGCGCTCCCGGCAATGCGGTAGCACTCGGTGCCGTTGATGAAACACAGGATGACGCCCTGCCGTGGGCTTGCGTCTTTGGATGGATAAAACTGCCGGAAGGAATGGCCCTCCAACTCGGCGGCAATCCCGCGGCTGCCACTCCGCCGCCATCGAGCCGGACACGGGGGCTGGCTCGGGTATGGTGACGTGACAGGCCGCGAGTGTCGTCAGCATCCACAGCAGCCCGCGTCCCAGAGACCGCAGCCGCGGGTATACGGTCGCACTCGCAGGGCCCGCGCTGGCGGGACGCGGGCTCTGCTCAGGGCGCAGAACCTGGCAGCCGCAAGGCGAACCGGAAATCGATGCGATGTGCCCTGCCGGTCGGTCTGACGGGCTGCGGCAGGAGTGCGCCGGGCATCGGGCATACATCCATGATGGCTCTTGGGTGCGGCATGATGGCATGAGACGGCCGGATCGTATATGGAAACCGCAACGCAAGGACGATGCGGCGTTGCTTTGGGCAGGACACACGACGCGGCCCCCCTGTCCCCTGCGGATTATGCCGAGACCGCTGTCCCCGCTCTCAAACCCCTGTCTGGAGCCTGCCTTGCTGGCCGTTTGTCATAAAGATTTTTCCGGTATGGCTCCCTTGGCTCTGTCCTGGCATCCGCGCCAGGGACTGGATTGTCCAATGCAATGGCAGGGAGGCGATCACCCTACTTTGCACCAATGCGGAACAGCTCTGCCGTGTTCATCCGCGTGGTCAGGATCACGGGCTCATCTGCCGTGATTCGCACCAGATCTTCCAGATGATACAGAAAGCCCTGTGCATCGCGGACTGCCGGTTCTATGTTGAGGATCATCCCGGCGGCGAGCCGGGTATTGTTCCGGGCGTGGAGCACGGGATGTTCATGCAAGCCGATGCCCAGGCTGTGACCAATCGCCTGGCTGGTGAGGGTCAGACCCTGGGCCGCCAGGGATTGCTGCGCCAGGAGATAAATGTCTCGGGCCGGAACGCCGGCGCGCAGGGCCGCAATGGTGGCACGTTGGGCTTCCCGCAAGCGCCGGTACACGGATTGCTGCTCGGACGAGGCGGGGCCCACTACGGCCGTGCGCGCTACGTCCGACTGATAGCCGGCAAAGCGACCCCCCACATCCACACGCACAATCTCGCCTTCCCGCAGCCTTTTGCGGCTGGGAGCAGGGTGATTGAAAGCGGTATTGGGTCCGGCTGCCAAAGTGAGCCAGAGCGAGGTGGCGCCCTGGTGGAGGACGCGCGTGGCCAGTCTGTCGGCCATCTCCTTTTCGGTATGGCCCGGCCGGGCCTCCCGGAAGGTATCGAGGATGGCTTGTTCCGTGTCCTGTCCGGCTTGGGTCAGGAGCGTCTGTTCGGTGTCGGTCTTGATGGCCCGGGCCTGGTCAAAAACCGGATCTCCCTCCTGCAGGGACGCCGTGGGCAGGAGTGCAGCCAGCTGTGCGGCATAGCCATACGCCAGAAATCTTTTCTCAAGGCCGATGCGGGCCGCTTCACCGTGGCGCGCGCGTATGAATTGGGCCAGTGCCTGGATCGGCGATTCCCGGTGTTCCAGATAGGTCTCCACATCGGCAATCCAGGACTCGGCCCGGAGCTGGGCTTCCTCGCTGTAGCAGGCCACAATACCGGGTTCCTGGTCCTGGGCGAGCATGGCAAAGCAGAGCCGTTCCGGAATGATCTGCTGCGAGAGCAGCCAGGCATCAGCCAGGTAGAAAAAATTTTCCGGGGAGGCGGCTACCAGCAGGTCCAGGCCCGCGGCCTGCATGCCGGCCTGGAGACCTGCCATATTGATGCGCGCAGGCGGCGAGTGGGTCATGGATTTGCTCCTTTGTGCAATGCGTGATACGGACCGTTGCGCGCGGGATGCAGGGTATTGTCCTGTACAGGCAGGTGTATCCTGCAAGGCGACACAATCGAGCTGTGCAGAAAACCAAGGCGGTGCTGCCGCAAACGGGCGATTTGCCTGGCCGCAGCATATTCCGGCGGTATCCATATGGTGCGGTTTGGACCGCATGCAATATACAGGAAGGGCAGTATGTGACGGTAGGGACAATTTTCCGGTATCGGTCAGGCCTGTCTGGCCGTAGTTGACGCAAGCCGGGGCAGTCGCGCCGGATATACTGGGAGCCGGGGGTGGAAGCATAGTGTCCCTGCACGACAGTGGGCGGGTCGGCCGGCCTGCCGGGTTCCTTAGGGAGGTTTGCATGTGAAACGCACACTGCTGGTTGCCACCGGCAACCCCGGCAAAGTGGAGACCTTGCGCCGTCTGCTGCAGTGTCTGCCTTTCCACCTGGTCGGCCTGGACTCGATACCGGATGTCCAGACCGTGGCCGAGACGGGCCGGACTTTTGAAGAGAATGCTCGCCTGAAAGCCATGGGTTATGCAAACCAGTCGGGTCTGCTGGCGTTGGCCGACGACAGCGGTCTGGAGGTGGCGGCTTTGGATGGCGCCCCGGGCGTCTACAGTGCCCGATACGGAGGACCGGGACTGACCGACGCCGACCGCTGCCTGCATTTGCTGCACCGCCTCGCGCATGTTCCGGAAGGACAGCGGCAGGCGCAATTCGTCTGTGTCGTGGCCGTCGCCCGGCCCCGCGCCGGCATCTGCGGAGAGTTTCGGGGCATCAGCCAAGGGTATTTGCTGCCCGAGATGCGTGGCCACCTGGGTTTTGGCTATGATCCTCTCTTCGTGCCGGAGGGCCATACGCACTCCTATGCAGAGCTGGGTCCAGCGTTCAAGGACGAGCGGGGCCACCGGGCCAAGGCCATGCAAGCCGCGCGCGGTCTGTTGAGAAAACTGGCGCAATCGCCGGATGCGTAGGCCGGCGGTGCTGGGGCAGCGGAAGCCCGCCGTGGGCCCTGAGGGCTACCTGCCAAGACGTTGCATGGCCTCTGCCGCCACATCGGCCGGGAGCGGTCCCCGGGTTGCCGCCGCTACGTTTTCCTGCAGGTGGTCCGGATTCGTCGTGCCCACGATGGTGGAGTGCAAATGCGGATGCGCCAGGGTCAAACGCAGCAGGAAGGCCGTCCGGGACTCTCCGGTGTCTCGCAACTCATCCAGTTTGGCCTGCTCGAAACGCTGCCATTGTGCAGTCGAACCCGTGCCTACCTGGGGTTCCCCCAAGGCCACGCCTCCCCGCACGATGGTGCCGGCATCCTGCTCCGCTACCTTGGTAATCCACGTTTCGTGTTCCCGTTCCAGGCCGGAATAGGGGATCTGAAACACATCGAACACGTCCCATTCCAGGAAGGTGGGCAAATGCGGCAAAGTGGCGGAGACACCAATCCAGCGCACTTTGCCCTGTTGCCGCATGTCTTCCAGGGCCGGTACCAGTTCCCCGGTCTCGCACTCCTCGACCGACGGGTTGTGCAGCTGCATGATGTCTACCGAGTCCACCCGCATGCGCTCAAGGCTTTCGTGCAGGCCTCGGAACAGATTCTGCCGGGTCCAGATGTGGCCCCAGTGGTCGCCGGGTGTGCAACCGCATTTGGTGGCCAACACAAACTCGTCCCGCCGATGCCGGACATACCGGCCGATCATTTCCTCGCTGTTGCCATAGTCGTTGGCCGTGTCGATGAAGGTGATCCCCGCGTCCAGCACGGCATTGAGGATCTGGCCGATTTGATCGTCGGTCAGGGCGCGGCGGTGTGCGGCCCCATACCCCAGGCGGGTAACTTTCAGCCCGGTCCGGCCCAGGACCGCGGTTTCCAGGTGGGCGGATGCAGAAGTGGACATGGCAACTCCCTTGACCATGATGGAGACAGTTCCGGGATCAATGATAAAACCTCACGCGATCTGATGGTCTGCGGAGGTGGCAGGTTTCCTGTTGTCTGTCCCGAAGGAGGCTCAATGCCTGATCTGGCCCCGTGACAGGTCAGTGGAGTCGGGTTTCTGCCCTGTATCCGGATTCAAGCCCCTGGAAGGGGTTCTGTGCAACGGGCCGGAAATGGGACCTATATCCCCAACGCACAATATTCAGGATGGGCCACAGTCATCAGCCAGGGTGATATCCTCAGTACCGGAGTGCAGCATGGCATTCCCCGGCAATAGAGGACCGAGTCCCGAGCGACTACATACATCGCCCAATCTATAAATTGGATATTTTATTCTGTAATTACGGTAATCGGCCGTTGTGGATATGGATTGCGGCCGCAACTCTCGGAGGCATGTCCCGGCAGAGCCATTGCAGCGTAATGGCTGCATCAGGCACACACTGGAAAAGGGCTGTCCGTTGGCAGGACAATCGTCCGGGAATTCAAATCAGGGTCTGGGCATCCGGACGACAGACTCTGCGCGCCCTATCGCACTATTTGCCGGACTACGACTACCGGCTGGATCGCTACCAATACACCGAAACGCGCACCTCGGACCCGGACTATGTGGGTCTGGAGGGTGGAGATGATGTCGCCCACGCTGGATCACGGTACCGCGCTGTTGCATCTGGGCCATGTCCTGGAGATACTTGTGCGGGATTGCACCCCCTCGGTACATGTGAGCATGAAGATGGACATCATCTGCATTCCCAGCGTCTTCTTTGCCACGGCGCGTCACACAATCGACCGTGCACAGAGTTGGAACCACAGTCAGCAGTTCCGGTTTCCTCCTGTCCTGGGACGTGCGGCCGCACGTCCCAGGACAGGAATTTCCCAAGGCCGGGACACGCGCTCCCTTGCGCATGCCAGCCCTTGACATGGTCACTCGCCCGGCCGTCGGGCAGGCATAGGCGGTCAGGGACACTCGGATAGTGGCTGCGCTGCTTCCGCCAGTGCCTGGCGTACTCGCTCCGGGCGGAACGGCATTTCACGCAGGCGCACCCCTGTGGCGGCATGGATGGCATTGGCAATGGCCGCCGGCACCGGACACATGGCTGCTTCGCCCGCCCCCATGACCGGATATCCTTCGCGGCGGATCAGACAGACGTGAATCTGCGGTGCCTCGGGCAACCGCATGATGGGATACGTGTCCCAGTCCACGGACGTCACGCCCTGCCGGTTGAAGGTCACTTCCTCGTGCAAGGTCCAGCTGGCCGCCTGCAGCAGACCGCCCTCCAGCTGGGCGCTGAGCCCGTCCGGATTCACGATCTGGCCGGCATCCGCGGCGATGAAGGCTTCCTGCAGATGCACTGCGCCGGTCGCGGTATCCACGGACAGCGTCACACCCACGGCGGCGTAGGTCTGTTGGTCCTTGTAGCGGGCATAGGCGATGCCCCAGCCCCACCCGCGGGTCGCGGCCGCATGCGCGCGGGCGGCTGTCATCTGGTCGGCCAGCAACTGGAGTACGGCCCGCCCGCGCGCATCGTCCAGGTGGCGCAACCGGAATGCGCAGGGATCTTCCCCGGCCCGGGTGGCCAGTTCATCCATGATCGATTCAATGGCGAAGACATTGGGAAAAGCCCCCAGGGAGCGCATGGCCGAGACCCGCAGCAACTGTTCCGGCAGGAAATGTACGACTGTGACCCTCTCGGGCATGCGATAGGGAGGCGCGCCGTTGCGATGCAGACCCACATGGCGGCCGGTGCTGGCCTGGGGCTGGTGCCGGGGCCAGGCCGCGGCCAGCTGCCACGCGGCCAGAAGGGTAGCCGTGCCGTCATCCGTGGCCTGCGGCCGGTCCAGATGGGTATAGCCGCGGATCTCTTGCCGCCAGGCTGCCAGATTACCCTGCTCATCCAGGGCTGCCGCCACATCCATGAGCATGGCCGTGCCATAGGGTTCGTAAATGTACTCGTCTTCCCGGGTCCACAGGACCCGCACGGGATGGTCCGGGTAGCGGATGGCCAGCAGGCAGGCATCCAGGGCCGCATCGTCCGCCCCGTTGTGCCCGTAGCAGCCAGGCCCTTCGACATGAATGACCCGCAGCCGGGCCGGGTGCCATTTCAGGATCTGGGCCAGGGCCGCGCGCAGGGAGAATATGTCTTGGCTGTGCGACCAGACGGTCAGCTGGTCCGCGGCCCGCAGGGCAATGGCGCCGGAAGGCCCCAGCGAGGCATGCATCTGATACGGACGGGCAAAACGGGCCTGCACCTGATGCGGATAGGACCACTCCGCCTGGTCCGGCACGGGCGGTGCCACAGGCCAGCCATCCACCACCTGATAGTCCTGGGAGGGAGCCTGCTCCATGGCGGCATAGAGCTGCGCGGTACCGGGCAGTGTCTCGGGGATCTCCCAAGTGCAGGAAGCGGCCAGCAGGGTCAGGGCGGTATGAACGTTGTCTGCGCGTGCGCTCACGACCGCCAGAAACTGCCCGTCTTCCACAATGTCGACCGGCTCCGGCAGAGCGTCCAGGACGGATGGGTCGTACCCGGTGCGTTGGGCATGGGCATAGGGACCGCGGACAATCCGGGCATGCAACATCCCCGCCATATCCATGTCCTGCAGAAATCGGGCCTGGCCCTGGACCTTGGCGTGCAGGTCCAGCCGGGGCACGGGCTGTCCCACCAGTGTGTACTGGCTGGGCGGTTTGGGCGCGATCACGCCGGACGCCTGGATGCCCAAACGCTGGCCCTGCAGCAGCTCCCAGTAGCTGGCCTGCGGGCCGGCGGTCCCGTGCCTGATCATGCCTTCCTGTACGCTCAGGTCTTCCCACGGCACATTCCACTCCTCGGCGGCCAGCAACAGCAGATGGTGGCGGGCCTCTGCCGCGGCCTGGCGCAACGCGCCCCCGGAGACTTCCAGTGACAGGCTGCCGGCGGTGGAGCCTTCGTTCGGCGGGCGGGCCGTATCCGCCGTGTGGATGCGCACCTGGTCCATCCGCACATCCAGCTCTTCGGCCACCACCTGGGACAGGGCGGTGACGATACCTTGGCCCAGTTCCACTTTGCCGGTGAAGAAATCCACGATCCCGTCCTCCCGGAAGTGAATCCAGTCGTCCAGATCCGGATGTCTTTGCAGGGACTGGGGGAGCGGCTGCGTAGGGGACCGCGGGGCCGCGACGACCGGGTGCTCCGGTTCGATCACCTCGTACACGGGGCTGTCCGGTATCTGGCCGGCGGCCCTTTGGATGGCCCGAATGATGCGCGGGTAGACCCCGCAGCGACAGAGATTGCGCTGCAGGGCCGCGTGAATGTCGGCCAGGGTCGGACGGGGATTCCGATGCAGCAGCGCGGTACCGGCCGTGAGCATTCCGGCGACGCAGTATCCGCACTGCATCGCCTGCTCGTGGACAAAGGCCGCCTGCAGCGGACTGAGCTGTCCCCCGGCAGCCAGGCCTTCGACCGTGATCAGGTCCTGGCCGCCTGCCTCCCGCGCCGGCAGGCGGCAGGTCGGCAGGGCTTCGCCATCCACAATGACGCGACAGGCGCCGCACTGCTCAAAACCGCACGCGTACTTGGCCCCTGTGAGATCCAGGTCCTCCCGCAGCACCTGCAGCAGGGTCGTGCGGGGCGTGACCTCTACCGTGCAGGTCTGGCCGTTGACAGTCAGGTGCAAAGGCTGTCGGTCCATGTTCGGTCAGGTTCCCTGGTGTCCCGGTCGGCTACTGCCGAATGAATTTCTGCAGGCGGCCGTCGGCCTGCACTTCCCCCACATACAGATCGCCCCGGGAGTCAGCCCAGATACCATGGGGAAAGGCCAGAAATTCCCCGGGCCTGCGGCTCGTCTGGCGGCCCCCCCACTGGGACAGCAACTGCCGGTCAAAGGAGTAGATGCTGACCTGCTGCTCCAGTTCCGCGATGTAGACCACATCTTCGTGCGGGTGGAAGTAGATGGTGTCCGGCTTGGCCAGGTCCTGCCACTGGGTCAGGAAATTGCCTTCCAGATCGAAAATCTGGATGCGGCAGTTTTCGCGATCGCATACCCAGATCCGCTCGTACCGATCGATACGGACACAGTGGGACAGCGCAAACTGGCCGGGTTGATCCCCCCAGGTGCCCCAGGAGTGCAGGAGCACGCCCGTGTTGGAATACCGGTGGACGCGTGCATTGCCGTATCCGTCCGAGATGTACAGATCCCCGTTGGGCGCGATGTCCAGGTCCGTGGGCAGATTGAAAGGGGCCCCGTCTTGCTGACCAGGCGCCCCCGGGGTGCCGATGGTCATCAGCAGGGTCCCGTCGCTGGTGAATTTGCGGATGCAGTGCGTATTGCGCTCGGTACAGTAGATGAAGTCGTGGCTGTCTATGTAAATGCCGTGGGCATCTGACAGTACGTCCTCGCCCCAGGAGCGCAGGAAATTGCCTTCGCGGTCAAAGACCACCATGGGATGTTCGGAGCGGGAGTAGACGTAGACCCGGTCCAGCGAATCGCAGGCGACCGCCGGGATCCAGCCGAAGCGATAGCCCTCCGGTGGCCGGAACCAGTTCTCCTGCACCGCATACTGGTAGTCACCGAAGCCGAATGCCATGGTTGATGCTCCTTGCTGCGCTGAAACCCGGAGGCGGGCTGCCTGCCGGAATGCCCCATGATGTGCGGGGCCGACACCGGTATTGTAGGTGAGAGGTCCTGGTCTGGCCTATCCCGGTTTTGAGCTTGGCCGCGGTCCCGGACTGCACGGCTATGGCGGACTTCCCCCCGGGCGGATGTCCAGCACCAAGGCTCCGTGGGCCGCGAACATGTTCGCAATGTTGCGATGGCAGGTGAAAATCAATACCTGATTCGTGACTGCCAGCCGCGCCAGGGCCGCGGCGGCCAACCGGGCCCGCTCCGGGTCAAAATTGACCAGGGCCTCGTCCACCACGACGGGCAGGCGCTCGGCATGCTCTCCAAATTCCAGAATCAGTCCAAAGCGCAGCGCCAAATAGAGCTGTTCCCGGGTGCCGCGACTCAATGCGGAGGGCTTCTTGCTGCTGCCGTTGGCATCCGTCACTGTAATGGAGTGCTCGCCGATGGGGGCAAACAACCCGGTATACCGTTGGCCCGTTACATCGGCAAAAAAGCGTTTGGCATGACGGATGACGCTGGGTTGGCGTTCCCGCTCAAACTTCTGCCGCGTTCTGTTCAGCAAGGTTGCGGCCAGGGTGAGCCGCGACCACTCCCGGGCACATGACTGCAACTGCTCCAGCAAAGTGTGGCGGCGGATGCGCAAGGCGGACGACTCCTCCTCGCCGGTCAGTTGCTCCAGGGCATTCTCATTGCGGCCGCGCTCTTCCCGCAGTGCATTGCACTGGTGTTCCATGTGCTCAAGTTGCTCCGTCAGGGCCCGTGACTCCTGCTCCAGCGCAGTGCGATCGGATGTCGCCAGGGTGGTCCGAAACACCTCGAATTCGGGATGGGGTCCGCTGAGTCTGCGGAGCGCGCCCAGCAGATCACGCCGCCGCTGCTCCTGGGTCAGCCGCTCCTGCTGTTGTCGCACACGGCGCCGAAACTCTTCGACATCGTCTGTGTCGCCTCCGGCCAGCAAGGCGGCCAGTTTCTCTTGCAGGTTCTCCCGGCGGCGCTGTCGTTGATCCAGTTGTGTCTGCTGCTGCGCCTGCTGGCGACTGGCCCGCTCCCGGTCGGAGACCTGGACTTGCACCTGGGTAAACCGGTGGATGAGCTGGTCCGCTACCGCGGCCAGATGGCGCGTTTCGGGGAACACCGGCGGCCCATCGTGGTCGGCCGCCAACTGCGTTACCTGCTCCCGGAATTCGTGAATGTCATGCTCAATGGCCGCCACGCGGTCTCGCATGCGCCGGACCTCGGCCCGGGCAGTGCGCACCGCTTCCACACGCGCCAGAAACTCCGACATGAGATTCGGCCTGAAACTGTCGGGCAGTCCGCGTTGCCGCAGCCAGGCCTGCCAGTCGGACTGCACTGCGGCCAGCGCCGCGGCGGTTTGGTGCTGCTTCCGCGTCGCATCGTCAAACTGGAGTGACTGTTGTTGCCGCCGGCGCATCACATCGTCCCGTTGCATGACCCGCTGACCGACCTGCTCAAACTGTTCAATGAATACGTCGGCCACGGCCATAGTCCGGGCGTGGTTGCGCGCATCCCACGCGATGCCATACTTGCGCATCAGGGGCTGTACCAGCGCCTGATACTCCTCGATGTCCACTTCAATGGCCCGCACCCGATGACGCATCTGCCGTACCTGGGCCAGCACGGTGCGCGCTGTTTCGATGGCCCCCACAAACTCCATTGCCGTTTCGGGACCGAAACTTCCCTCCAGGCCCAGTGACCGCAACCATCCTTCCCACTCCTGGCGGCATTGACGGGCCGCGACGGTGGCGGCTTGCATCTGCTCTTCTGCGGTGGCCACATGCCGGGTCTGAATCTGCAAGCCTCTTTGCGCTTCACGCCACCGTTCATCGGCTTCGGTCCATAGGGCCAGTCTCGATACGGCCGTGTCCAGGCGGGATTCGGCGTCGTCCAGTACATCGGCTTCGGGGAAAACGGACAGATCCAGCGGCTTGGCGGCCGCCACCAACTTCCCGCGGGTCTCGGTCTCCGCGGCTTCGGCCGTCCTGAGATTCTGCGCCAGCCCATCCCGCATGAAACCGGACGGGGCCGATGCCGCGGTCTGGTTGCGCAGCAGCCGATACCCGGCCACCGCCAGCAGGGCCAATCCCGTTACGATGCCCGCCTCCTGCGCTCCTGTCGGCAGAAAAAGACTGATCAGGATCAAGCCGATACCGGCCAGTCCCAGGATGACCGGCCACTGCGCTGCGGGGTCTTCCAGCACCTGCTCCCCGGCCGAGAACCGGATCTGGCCTTGCAGGTTGGTGACATTGATCCGGGCTCTCTCGAATTCGTCGAGACGACTGCGGGTTCTGCGGAGCGCCTCCCGTTGCCGGTGCAGCCGTGTGGCATCCAGGTGCGGTTCCTTCACGGGTCGCCTTGCCTCGGCGGTCCGCACGGCCTCAGCGCTCTCGCTGCAGTGGCTGGCCGCCAGTTCCACCTTGTGCCGGGCCTGGCGCATGTCCTCCGTGCAGGCGCCCATCCTTTCCTTCCAGCGTGCCACCTCGTGCCGGAACATCCTGGACGTGTCAAAGCGCTCCAGCCGGGCCTCGTCCCATCCCGGGCCGAAATCGCGCAGTTTCGTGTTCAACTCCGATTCCTGCGCTTTCAGTTCCGCCTGCCGCTCGGGCAGATCCCGGACCGAGTCACCGAAGCTTTGGCGACCCCGCCGCATGCCTTCCAGCAGTGCGCGGTCTTCCAGCAGCGCGGCCCAGTCGCCGCGCGGTGGCCGAAGCGTGATGTCGGCCACTCTGTATGCTTCTGCCTGGAGCGGCTGCTGGGCTGCTTCGACCTCCGCCTGGAGCCGGTGCAGCTGATCGCGGTCTTGCTCCAGCCGGATGCGGCTGTCATCGGCGGCCTGGCGGGCCGCCTGCAGCTGTTGCTCCCAGGTCTCGATCTCATTGCGGACCGTCAGGGAGGTATCGATGGCGTCCAGGTTGTCTTCGTTCCATGGGGCGCCCAGTTCCCGCAGCCTTTCGGCGAGTGCCTCCTCCATTTTCCGCAGTTCCCCCTGCCGTTCCGGGAGATCATGCACCGAGTTGTCAAAGCTGCTGCGGGCGCGCCGGATGTCTTCAATACGGTCTGCATCGTGCAGGAGGTTTTCCCCCGGGATAGGGGCCAGGGCCGTTTCCCGGGTCTGCCGCAGTTGCTCTGCCGCGTCGGCACAGTCCTCGCGGGCCTGCTGCAAGCGTTCTTCCAGATTCTCCAGTCGTTCGATCGGGTTCTCGGGCAAGCGGACCAATGCGGGCAGGTCCTGCAACCGGGCTTCGCAGTCCTGCAGGTCCTGCCAGTCGTTCCAGCCTTCCTGCAGGCGTTGGACCTCCCCGCGGCGTTCGTGCAGCGCCGAGAGGGCGGCGTCCGCTTGGTCCAGTTCCCGCGTGATGGCTTCCTGGCGATGGGCAAGACGCAGGTATTGATCGGCGTTGCCCTGCACCGTCCTGAGCTGTTTGTCCGTGTCGGTGAGGTCCCGCAGCAATTTCGCGATTGTCTGCGCGCTGCCCCGCGGCCGGAACAGGGCATCCCGGCGTTTGGACAGCGACTCGGTGAATTCCGGCAACCGGAAGGCTCCTATGCCCGCGCTGTAGATGCGGTCGGATACCTCGGCATTGTTCATCAATCCTTCGCTCTGGATCTCGTCGAGACTGAAGGCAAAGACGTTGCGGAAGAGATCGGCAGAAGCATGGCCGGTCAGACGCTGCAACCCGGCGAAATCCTGCGGTTCCGGGCCGGCTGCGCTGTGCAGCACGAACGGTCCGCCCCGGGTGCCGGTATACCGCTCCAGCATGAATGCGGTCCCGGCATCATCGCGCAACCGGATGTGACCGCCGTGTCTGCCTCCGGCCAGGGGCGGGTAGTGCCGGGTGCGTCCCCGTTGCGGAAAGCCAAACAGAATCGTCCGGACAAACGCCAGCAAGGTACTCTTGCCGGCTTCGTTGGGTCCATACAGAACGGTGATGTGGCTGTTCAGCGGGCCGATCTTCTGCCGGTGAAAGTGCCCAAAGCCGTCCAGGTAAAACTGTTCCAGCCTCATGCGGTTTCCTCGTCGTCTATCAGTGCGGCCAGACATTCCTCCTCGGCGGCCGCCAGGAGCGCCCGCAGGTCAGCGCCGGTCGGCATCAGGTGCTGCAGGTACTGCCGGGCACGTCTTGCGCCGTAGAGTTCCTGCAATGTGGCCTGCAATTCGGTCTGGGCTTCCGGACTTTGCCGGAGCTCGTCGGCCACCCGTGCCAGATCGCCGACAAAGTCTTCCCGCTGCACCACCTGGGTGCGGTCTACCGGGGATGCGGTGTCTACCTGAATCCGCTCGCACCACAGCCAGGGGTCGTTGTCCACGTATTCTTCGTTCAATCTTTCCGACAGGGCATCGGCCGTGTCGGCCTGGCGCAGCCACCGGTTCATCATCCCCCTGCCTGTCAGCGTCAGCCGCACCACCGCAGGACGCCCGTCAGCTGCCTGGAGGACGGACTCAGCCAGACCGATGACGGCATTCAGAACGGCCTGCTCGGTCTCCAGCCCGGCAATGGGCAGGTGCCGATGCTCCCAACGCACGGCATCCACAGGCCTGAACTCCAGCTGCGGCGGGCCTGCCGCGTCCACCGTTACCAGGTAGACCCCGCGCATCCCGGTCTCGTGAAGATGGCGACCCTGGGGATTGCCGGGATACACAATCGTCGGTGCAGCGTCCTGCAACACGGCCCGGGTATGGATATGGCCCAAGGCCCAGTAGTCCATGGCTGTCTCGGCCAAGTCGGGGATGCTGCAGGCTCCATAGGCTTCGTGCCGGGTGTTGCCTCCGGCGTTGGCGTGCAGCAAGCCGATATTGAAGCCACCGGGCGGCAAGCCGGCAAACTGCTGCGCCAGGTTCTGGCGCACTTCGCGCTGCGGGTAGCTGAAGCCGTACACCATGGCGCGCTCGGGAGCCTCGGGGAATACCGGCATGCCGCGCACCTGGGCACCGAAGCGGACACAGCCGCACGGCATGTCCAGACGTGCCTCCCATCCGTTCAGCGGGTCATGGTTGCCGTGACAGATAAAAGAGCGAATGCCGGCGGCCTCCAGTTGCTTCAGGCCCTCGGCAAACTGCAGTTGGGCGCGCAGGCTGCGGTCCGCGGCATCGTAGATATCGCCGGCGATGAGCAGGGCATCGACCTGCTCGGTGACACAGAGAGCGATGATGTTGTCGTAGGCACTGAAAGTGGCCTTGCGCAAATCCTCGGTGACGTGAGCAGGCGCGACCGAGCCGAGGCCCGTGAACGGGCTGTCAAGATGCAGGTCCGCGGTGTGTACAAAGCGCAGGATAGACATATGAGCACCTCCCAAGTATGGTCCAGGGGGTAACCGTGGCACATTGTGCCTGTACCCTGCCCGCGTGCGCGCAGCATGGATTGAATAAGGTCCCGTCAGGCCTTCTCCCTGGTCGATCCCGGTCGACAGCATACCGGGTGAGTCCAGACCAGTGGCCCGCGGTGCCCGGGACTCGCGCCCATGGCGCGCGGGCGGCAGGTCTTGGGCGGATGCTGCCGTTATACGCTGCAGCTGTCCTTGGCACACAGGCTGTGGAAGCCGAGGATGCGTCACGGACCATCGGGCTGGGCTGACCCGGCAAGGTCACCTGTACTGCATTGGGGTGGCAGGGCCACCGGCTGCCGACGGCACAACGCGCGGCGCGGCCCCGCCCATGCCGGCCGCGCAGCTCCCATCCAGGGTTCAGGGGACCCAATTCACTGTATCGCCCACCTGGATCTGGCCCGCTTCCAGGACCTCGCCCCAGACTCCGCCCCGCCACATGAGGGCCATTTTCGCGCGCAGGCCGTAACAGGCCTGATCCATCCGGTGACAGGGCTGGGTTTCGCCCTGTACCCTGATGCGCACAGGACCTACCTGCAACACCTGGGAGAGGGTATCCAGCAACGGCACCCCGCTGACCATGAGATTGGCCCGGCGCACCGCGGGGTCCAGCTGCCGATCCAGCTGCGCGCAGAGCAATTCCCAGTTTTCCTTTTCCAGGATGGTGACCTGGCGTCTGCCGCCGAAGTCCGCATTGTCCCGGATCCCTTGCCCCCGCACGAGGAAGGCGGCTGAAACCGGCTGCATCGGGCCCCCTTGGGCCGTTTTGAGCCAGATGCGTTCCAGGATGCCCGCGGCCATGTGAGGTCTGTCTTCGGAGGGTTCTGCCGGCAGAACATTCAGGGGTCCGCTCAGGCCATCCATTCTAGCATAATGCCGAGAGTGGACAAGCGGGCCGCCTTGAGTTCGGCATAGGCCGCGGGCGTGTCTTCCCAGGAGAAAGTATGGGAGATCAGCGGTGCCGCCTGCAGCCGACCGGTCGCCAGGCAGAGCAGGGCCAACGCTTCATCCTCCCACAGGGGCCACAGTCCCGGCCGGCGGTCCTGCGCCGGCCGAACGCTGTTGTGGGCACCAATCAGAGTCAATCCGGTCTTGTGTACGTCCCGGTAGAAATTCACCTCCGGCGTGTTGCCGCGGGTACTGCCCAGCAGCACCAGGCGGCCGTGCGGCGCAATGAGGGCAAAGGCGGAGGTTACGGCCGCGGGATGGCCGGTCGCATCCACTATTACCTCCGGGCCAGCACCGCCACACAGCTCGCGGACCTGGGTTCGGTAGTCACCGGTCATGGACAGGGCCGCGTCCGCGCCCAGCTGTCTTGCCAGAGCCAGCCGCGTGTTCTGTACGTCCAGGGTCAGGGCGGGCATGGCGCCATTAAGGCGGGCCCACTGCAGGGCCAGGAGGCCCACGATGCCGGCCCCCAGGACCGCAACACCTTCGCCCAATTCGATACGGGCCTTGCGAATGCCCTGCAGGGCGATGGCGCCCAGATGGAAGAAAGTGGCATCGCGGCTGTCCAGATTGTCCGGCAGCAGATGACAGTGGGCCGCCGGCACCGCTGCCAGGCGTTGGTGCGGGATAGGTACAGCAATGCGCTGGCCCACCTGCCAGGGGGTCGTGTCCGCGCCGCATTCGACAATTTCCGCGACCGTGCTGTACCCTGCTCCCATCGGGTATGTCCGCGTGGTATTGTCCATGCCCATCAGAAAGGCCCGCTCCGTGCCGGGACTGATCAGAGAGCAGAGGGTGCGGACGAGCAGCTGATTGGGCCCGCAGACGGGCATGGGGGTGGAAACCAGTTCCACTGTGCCGGGTGCGGTAAATTGCACTTGGACATTCATCATCGGTCTCCTTGCCGCCCGTCGGCAATGTAAGTGATGGCATTCATGGGGCCTGCTTTCGCCGGTTTCCGTCGGGCACCGGCCCCATGGACCGCTACCGCGGTATGCCCTCCCTGGCACCTTCGATTCTAGCCTTTTTCCGGATGCATGACTCCGCCCGTCTTTGATCGCCGCTACGTGCAACGCACCCGCGCGATGCTGTTCCAGCTGTCCCTGGTGACCCTGGTCGGCGTGCTGGTGCGCTTTTCCGGCCTGACGCAACACGCCATTCACCTTGATGAAGCCATCAGCGTGGAATTCGTCACGCGCAATTCGCTGCCGGAGCTGGCGGCTTTCGTGCGGCAATGGGATGTGCATCCGCCCCTCTACTACCAGTTGCTGCTGCTCTGGACCCGGATCCTGGGGACGGATCTCGTGGACCTGCGTCTGCTCTCGGCGTTGCTGGGCGCCTTGACGGTGCCCGCTGTCTACGTGTTCACGCTGCTCTTGACCACCCGCCGTCGCACCGCGTTTCTGGCTGCCCTGCTCTTCGCCCTGTCGCCATTCCAGCTGCAGGTGGCGCAAGACACCCGTATGTATGCCCTGCTCACGTTCTGGGCCGTGCTGGCCGGCATTTGTCTGGTCAGCATCCTGAAGCAGGCGGAACTGGAGGAGGCGCGTCCCTTCTGGTGGGGTCTGGTGGTGCTGCAGGGCCTGGCGCTGCACACCCACAGCGCAGGGGGCCTGTATCTGACCGCATCCTTCAATGCTGCCATGGCCTGGTTGCTGTGGCTGCGCCGCCGCGGCCTCGCCGACGAGGATTTTCCGGGTGTGAGCCAGCCGGGACTGGGCTTCAACTGGGGCATTTCCCAGAGCATGGTGTTCCTGCTGTGGTTACCGTGGTTCGGTTCGTTCCTGACCCAGGCGCGGCGCGTCGCGACGGAATTTTGGATTCAGCCCACCGGCAGCGGGGAAATCTGGAACGCGGTTTCGCGCATGGCCTTCGCGTATCTGCCGATCTCCGAGCAGGCTCTGGCCGTGCCGGTTGCCATCCTGCTGTTCTGGGCCGGGCTGGGCGTGGTGCGGCTGCGACGGCAGCCGGTACCGTTGACCTTGGCCGTGGCGTTGTTCCTGACGCCCATGGCCGTGGCCTTGAGCATGGACTGGTTCCGACCCTTGTGGCATATCCGTAGCTTCAACTACATCTGCATTCCGCTCTACCTGCTGGTGGCGGTCGGTGTGGCGGGACCGCGGCACCGCGGGGCAGACGCCGGCTCCCGCTCGGGCCTTGGGGCGCTGTGGCAAGAGAAACTGCAACCGGTCAGCCAGATGATCCTGGTAGGGGCCATGACCTTGCTCCAGATCTGGGGGATTGTGGAGTATCAGGCCCATGGCGAACGGGAAGCCTGGCGGGATGCCGCCGCCGCAGTGGCCTATCGCGCCGCGCCGGGCGATGCGGTGGCGTTTCAGGCCGGCTGGGTGCAGTTGCCTTTCATGTACCACTACAAGCGGATGCGCGGTGATGTCTTGACCGAATGGCCTCTGCCCGAGGCCGTCTTCAGCGGTACGGTGGCAGAGCCGCGTATGACCCCGGAGAATGTCCGGACCTCGTTGGCCCCGCTGGCCGGCATGGGGCGCCTCTGGCTGGTGTACTCCCATGACTGGTACACGGATCCGGACGGACTGACTCTCAGTGCCCTGGATCGGCAGCGGCCCCGGCTGGGGGAATGGCATTTCCGCAGCATCCGCCTCTTTCTCTTTGGTCCCCCCGCGGCCCCGGCCCCGGCGTAGAATGTAGCCCGAGGACCGGAGGTCGGTCCGGGCCTGCCACCGCGGGTTTCAACAGCCAGCCGAGGCGAAGTGCGCAATGTCTTCTCAGTCCGTGCGGGAACAGTTTGGGACCCACGCCCGTTTCTATGTCACCCACGAAACGCATGCCAAAGGCGCCAGCCTGCAGCGGCTGGTGGACGCAGTGCCGCTCGCGGCCAGCTGGCAGGTCCTGGACGTGGCCACCGGAGCCGGCCACACGGCCTTTGCGCTCGCCCCGCATGTGGCGCGGGTCACGGCGACCGACATTACGCCGGAAATGCTGGAGCTGACGCGGGAGGGCGCTGCGGAACGCGATCTGGACAACGTACATGTGGAGATGGCCGCCGCCGAAGATCTGGCGTATGCAGCAGACAGCTTCGATTGCATCACCTGTCGCATCGCCGCCCACCACTTTGACAGCATTCCCGCCTTCCTGGCGGGCTGTGGGCGAATCCTGAAGGCCCAGGGATATCTGGTCCTGATCGACAACGTGGTGCCGGAGGGCGTGGCGGGCGACTTTGTCAACGCTTTCGAAAAGCTGCGCGATCCCAGTCACCGCCAATGTCTGAGCATGGGGCAGTGGCAGGCCGCGCTGGCCGCCCGGGACTTTGCCTTGACCCATCTGGAGATCTTGGGCAAGCGCATGAATTTCGGGACCTGGGCCAGTCGCCATGATGCAATCATGCAGGGGTACTTGCGCGCCCTGCTGGATCTGGCTCCCGGCCCGGCCCGGGGCTTTCTGCAGCCGCGTCAGGAAGACGGCCAGCTGACCTTCGGACTGCAGGAAGGGTTGATGGTGGCCCGCACACGGAATGCGGTACGGGGATGATTCCGGATGTCCGTCCTGCCGGTATCCGGCGCGCTTCTTGAATTCTCCGCGGCGCAGCAGAGGCAGATCCGGATCCCTACCATGGCTCTGGGCTCCAACATACCGTCATCTCTTCTGAAAGGCTATGGACAAGAGGCGGAACGGATCCTCAAGTTATCCCCCCTTGGTGAGAGTTCCAGGGAAAACACTCGGGATCCTGAGCCTGCGCGGCGAGACACGGAGATGCGGCCCTGCCCTGCCCGTGTCTCGCCTGGAGCATGGCGGCTTTTGTTGGCCGGTTCAGATCACATCCGGGCACTGCGCTGCGCACAGCAGTTTCCGCGGAGGACCGTGATAGCATTGAGCGGATGGCAGCCGCAGGCGGTCCGGCGCGCGTGGCAGGCCCTCTCGGTGTCCTGTCGCTATTTTGCCGCGATTGCGGTTCCCGCCCGGTTTCAATTCTTCAGGGTATCGAGGGAGCTCTGTGATGATGGATGCTGAACTGGCCCATGGCCCCTCCGAGATGGAGATTTATCTCTTTGACCTGCGCGGCTATTTGCATTTGCCCGGCGCGCTGTCCCGGGACGAGGTGAAAGAGCTGAATGCCACGCTCGATGCCTTGCCACCCATCCGGACAGGAGAGTGGTACGGCTACATTCACGGGCACATGTACGGGGAGACCGACGGTCTGAACCTGCAGCAGATCTACGAGGCCGGAGAACCTTTCGAGCGGCTGATCGATCACCCGTCCTGGATCGACAAGGTGCGGTACTTTGTGGGCGGAGCAGGCACCTTCGACTACAACCACGGGGATCTCTTCATTGACGAGAATTTCGCCAACTTCCGGGAACCCGGAGAAGCCATTGGCCTGCATTCCGGCGGGCATACGGGCGTCAAGCGCACCCAGTTCCGTTTCTTCAACGGCCAGTTTCACTGCGGGCAGATCGACATCCTGATCGCCCTGACGGATATTGGGCCGGGTGACGGGGCCACCATGGTGGTGCCGGGCAGCCACAAGTCGTATTTCGCCCATCCGCAATTCGAGAAGTACAGGATGCAGAAAGATGCTTCCGTGGACGAGGTGGAAGGGGCTGTGGAGCTGTTCATGCAGGCCGGTGATGCCTTGCTGTTCGTGGACGCCGTGTCGCACGGATCCGCCAAGCGCGTGACTCCGGGATGTCGCCGTGTGGTGGTGTACCGGTACGGTCCTTCCTGGGGCAATTTCCGCCATGGCTACGAGGCTTCTCCGGAATTGGTGGCGCGGCTGACTCCCGCCCGCCGCTCGATAGTGCAGCCGCTGCGGCTTCTGCCGCGTGAGCCGAATCTGCGGCCATCCTGAGGGCCGGCTGCAGGGGGCATGACGATGCGAAATCCGGCCGGACATGCCCGCAGCGAATCGGAACCCCGATGGGCCGACAAGGCACGCGGCCTCTGCAGGACGCCATGCCCGATACCGGATTCGTGCCGGGAAGAGGCCCTGGACTGACCTGGCCCCTCCCGTGTCTTGAACCGGGAAAGACGGCGGCCCGGCTCTGTGCCGGGAGGGAGAGCGCGTGGATATGGACAGACCCTACCGGAGGTTTGTGATTGCGGCCGGCATTCTGGTGCGAGACAGCTGTGTGCTGTTGGTTGAAAATCACTGGCCTGACAAAATCGAATGGACCCTGCCCGGCGGGATGGTCGAACCGGCGGAACGCATCCATGATGCGCTCCAACGCGAGTTTCGGGAGGAGACCAGTCTCGACATCGTCGAGACTGGGCCGCTGGGCTACGTTTTGCAGAACCGGCGGATATCGCGCCACGAGGAAGGTTTGGTATTGGCATTCCATGTCCAGAGTGCCCGCGGTGCATTGGCCGTGGGGGACGATGAAGATGTCAGAAACGCCCGCTTTGTACCGATGGCCGAGTTGCCGTCCACCTTGACCTCTCCGATGGGGTTGATGCCGTTGACTCGATGCCTCCAGGAGGCGTCCCGGAAGGTCTCTTTCTACTATTTCGATGACCGCGACGGGGAAACCCGGCTACGCTTCATGACATAGAGACGGTGCAGGGACCCTCGGACGGCAGGCAGAATTGTCTGTGGGCTTTCGGGTCTGCAGACTGCGCTCTGGCCCGGGTGCTCTGTCGGCCTTGTCCCGGAAGCCGCCTCGCGCTCTGTTAATGTGAGTTAGGGATAAGAGGCGGTCTCCGAGAGACTGCGTTCCCGTGCCAGAGATGGTTTTTCGGCTGGTGGCCGTAGGCCATCAGGCCCGCCCGCCGATGCACCAGGAAATGGACTGGGCTGCGGTGGCGGGTAGATTCCCCCTGGGAGATGTTTTGGAGTGGGTCGTGGACCGATGCAACGAGCGCCCGCAGGCGGAGCAGCCACGGGTCGGCCAAGGTGATGCGTTGGGCTTCATGTGGGACCGCAACCGCGTCCACAGGTGCAGGCCCCGGGCCTACCGCTCCGCCTCCAGGGCCTGTGAAACATAGTATTTGTCACCCACCCGTTTGTTCCCCCAACACCCGCGTCAGTCCGGGGGACGGGCTGGCGGTCGTCCCCGTGGCCGTGGTGAGGGCGAATGCCCGCAGCTCTCCCCGCGCGTTGACGGTCCGGTGGAGTTTGAAGCCGAAGAACCCGCCCATGGAGTTTTTGCCCCGCTGCGCGAGGCCCGCAAACACCCGATGGCGGGCGATGCAGTTAAGGCCGGTGCCGCGGCCATAGCCATGGGTCCTATAGATGTACCGCGGCATCCGGGCCACGCGGAGCACAGATAGGGCGGGACAGGGTATCGTAGCGCTTGAAGTCCCGAGAGCGGCTCTGAGGAAAGTGAATCAGCAGGATCATGACTCACGGGTGGCCCGTCACCGGCTCCGCGCTCTGGAGACGCATGGGGAACACCTCCGGGATGTTGTATCGTGCCCCAGGATACCCGCTTGGGACCCGAGGTGTCCCTTCTTGTCCCTAATTCACGTTTTGGTTTCGTACTTGGACTGGTACATTCACTATGTTGTTTCGCCCAAAACTATCTTACGTAACCCATCACGTACATCGGGTGGCAGCAAGTCCCAACTGATTTGATCACGGGCGTAGGTGTCTATGATATTCCTGGCATCGGACTCGAATTGGGTGTACTGATCTTGTCCCCGTGTACTCTGTTGTCTGTGCATGTGTTGTATCTCTGCAAGCTCTTTTGGAGTCGGCAATGTAAATCGGAGTTCGTAATTGAAATTTTCCAATTGCTGGATTTCCTCGATTAACCCTTGCATACCTTGACCACATCCCGATAGCCGGACCCATGCTTTTGATCGTGTTACGGCTGTAAACAGGGAATTGCGCTGACGGACTGGATTTAGAGACGTCATGTACTCTTGGGCGTGCACGACATACACCATGGCAGCTTCGTTGCCTTTTGCGCGGTGAATGTGAGCCATGGCGACGGCATCCTTTCGAATTATGCTGTCCTGAGTCGAAGTCACGCCCACCAGGTGGGAATTGACATTGTATCTTTGCAATGCCTGAGACAATTCGACAGCATCCTTTCTTGCTGTGATCGGCCTGGGCAATACAATCAGGATGTCTTCAGGCCGAAGAAGCCCTTCTTCGATGTTAATACGGATTTGGTTGGCCACCCATGCCACTTCATCCGCTTGATAATTTGAAAGTTTGTATTGGACAATATCTTCTCTATCCAACCACTGCCTGAAGTATCGTGGATGTGAAGATGAAGCGCGTCGGATTATCACTTCACTGCCTGGCTGCAACTGTCCCGATATTGTTTCGTATCCTATGTGTTCCCAAAATTTTGGATCATCAAAACCCTGAATCTGTCCTTCCTGTCTGTATATCCCCATTCCAAGCCCATGTGCAACCGAAATCACTTCGCTTGGATTTCTGTAACAGACATTCAGAACAATATCTTGCTTGGGCATCCATCGGCTGTTGATGAGATTTACAACCGGCTCATGTTTCTGTGAGTAGCCAAACATTTCCCCGGTGGTCGGCATGGATACATCAGAAAGGCGTTGCAATTCATCATATGCCCAGCATATTCTCTTGTTCTCTCTTGTGAATCTGTAAACCAGTCGGAAGAAATCCGGCGGCAAATCCTGTGCTTCGTCTATCAGAACAATGTCGTAAAGGGGTTTGATTTCCATATATGCTGTCGCATCCCACAGTTCCTTGCAAACACCTTCAAATGCTCTCGATCTTCCAAAGGTACTTTGACCGTAATTGTGGCTGCGCACTGGACATCCTATGGATTCGGCCATTTCAGAATAGACGCCTCCCCTGCCAGTTCCACCCCAAGCATGCAGAATACGGAGTTTCTCCCAGTCAGGATCATGTTTGATATTCAATGAAAACCGTCTTATCAAATCCTTGAATTGACTGTACAGGCTTCGTGAATAAAACGTAACAGCTATTGTCCAATCCGGATTTCGAGCATGCAGATTGGCGGCCTTGAGTGCCAACACTGTTGTTTTGCCTGATCCGGCCAACCCCCGCACTCTTTGGGGCCCATCTGAAAATTCTATGGCTGCCTGTTTTTGCCACAGATCCAGCCGTGCGATCTCTGCTTCGATTTGGTTGACTACGCTGGCCCGAGAGTCTGGTGCGCCGTCAGTGACACGCGGATTCTGGGCTTTGAGACTGAAAACTGCCTGCAAAGCAGATTCGACATTGTGCACCAGATTCTGGTCCAGTCCCTCGAAACCGGACACCATTGAGGCAGCTTGCTCGATAGAACATTGTTGGATGGAATTCCAAATTTGCTTTATTTCTGGCGGGGGCTCCGGTTTGGCAGGCAGTACAGTAACTACCTGAAACGCAAATTTAAGTTCTGTTCTGTCCCTTAAAGCCCTGTACTTTTTCAAACAGGTCTCCAAGGCTACAGTCACGTTATCGTGCCTGTCTATAGCGTCGTTCCATTTGTCAATATTGGCGTTCGACAAGTCATCGCAAAAAGCAAAAGCCACCAAACCGTGTTCAGGCGATACTAACAGTGCATCCAAAGCTAGACTTCCCTCAGTTGTTTCCAGCAATGGATAGCCGAGATACATCGATCCCTCTTCGCTTTCCAATGCTTGGGCAAGCCGAACTCCCAATTCCGGACGACGACTTTGCCCGAAAGTCAATTCCACCATTTCCAAATGGACCCCACAGTGCGTTTACTGGCAGTCATGTCCAAATTGTGTCTAATCCAGTACTACAGTTGTGTTTGTTTTGGAACAGGCAATTGCACGTTCCTCAATGGCTGGGACAGGTTCTCTGGCAAAGTGGAACACAGAGCAATCTATATCACTACAAGTACTCTCCAACGTCTGGTAACAGATGGTGTTGTTCAGAATACAAAAGTACAATTGCAGTATCAGGGAGCGTGCGAGTAGCCTGCCGCACACGGGACTTCCGTCCTGCCCGTCCCTGTGTCCCCTGGTCCAGAAGAGGAAAGACGCCATGAGACTGACTGTTCCGCAAATACGTTTCTTTGAGACCTTCGGCTATATCGCGCTGCCCGGCCTCATGGCAGAGGAAATCGGCTGGATCACGGAGGAGTTCGAAAACATTTTCGCGCACAGTGAACGACCGCACGATGGCACCCAGCGTTCCTGTATCGTACCGTTCATTGACCAGCGCGCGCGGCTCTGCACGCTGATCGATCACCCTGCCATCCACGGCTTGATCGCCAGCCTGTTGGGCGACGATTTCAACTATCTGGGCGGCGACGGCAACTTCTATACCGGTGACACGCGCTGGCACAGCGATGGCCACCATGTGGTCGGCAAATATCTGAAAGTGGCGTTCTACCTGGATCCCCTGACTGCGCACACCGGCAGTCTGCGGGTGATTCCGGGCACCCATATCGTGGATTACCGGGACTGGAGCGCCCGCCAGGCCCGCGAGGCGGAGGCGCTGTGGGGCATATCCCAGGAACAGGTCCCCCATGTGGCGTTGGAGACGCAGCCGGGCGACATCGTGGCCTTCAACCACAATCTGATGCATGCCTCGTTTGGAGGCAGCGCCTATCGGCGCATGTTTACGATCAATTGCTGTGCCCATTGCACCACTGCCGCCGAGATTCAGGATCTGGAGGCCTTTGTGGCCTCCGGGGCACGGTTCTGGAAGGAACAGATGCACAGCGAACTGATGCGCAGTTCGGCCTCGCCCCAGCGCATGAAGCACCTGCAGCAGGTCATGGCGCACGAGGCACATCTCCCGGCTTTGGCCGCCAAAGCCCGCGCCGAGATGACGGAACCTGCACGGGGATAGCCGCCGGCCGGGATTCAGGAGCGCAGACGTTTGGGAAACCAGGCCACGGATGTCGGGGCGGGGGGCTCGGACGGGGACCGATCCGGGTCAACCCCAGGGAAAAGCCCCGGCGCGTCCGCGATGGCCGCGACAGGATCCGGGGCGTTGTCCGCGCCGCCGACTCCGCTGCCCAGACCGAGGAACGCGGGAGTGTGCAGGCCAAGGTGAGACCGGCACCGACAGACTCCGGCTCCAATGGCGAACCGGAACCTGCGCACTGTGCAAGTCCTGGACGGGATGGGCCGTGGTCGTCCCAGGTCCATGCCCGTGCACAATGTGATGCCGGGCCGCGGACCCGCCAGAACGACGAGAGGCTGCACCCGCAAGCCAGCCGGTCTTGTCCGCTGAGGCGGGTTGGAGGCTAAGGGCGTTGTGCCCCTACGGCTTCCACATATAAAGCGTACAGCGACTGACTGGCCGCCATAAACAGCCGCGTCCGTTTGGGACCGCCGAAACAGACATTGGCACAGATCTCCGGCAGATGAATGCGTCCCAGCAGTTCTGCCTCGGGGCTGTATACCTCCACTCCGTCATACCCTGCGCCGGCCCATCCGGAACTGGTCCAGATGTTGCCATCCATATCGGCCCGGAACCCATCCGCGGTGGAAGGTTTCATGTCCACGAAGACGCCGGCCTCCTTGACGGTGGCGCCGTCCACCTGCAGTTTGCGGATATGGGCCGGCCCTTCGGGATCATGTGAGGTGCCGGTGTCGCTGACGTACAGTACGGACTCGTCCGGAGAGAAGCAGAGGCCGTTGGGTTTGTCGAAATCATCCGCGACGACCGTCAGCTGGCCCGTGCCCGGATCCAGGCGATAGACATTGGGATTGAGTTCCAGCGGGGCCCGCTGGCCTTCGTAGTGAAAGAGGATGCCGTACCCCGGGTCCGTGAACCAGATGCTGCCGTCCGACTTCACCACCACATCGTTCGGCGCGTTCAAGGGCTTGCCCTGGTATGAATCGGCCAGGACCGTGATGGACCCGTCATGCTCGGTGCGCGTGACCCGACGGGTCCGGTGCTCGCAGGAAACGAGTCGGCCCTGCAGATCGCGGGTGTGGCCGTTGGCGTTGTGGGAATTCTGGCGGTAGGTCGAGGTCTGACCGGTGTGGCCGTCCCAGCAGAGAATGCGGTTGTTGGGAATATCACTGAACAGCAGGCAGTTGCGATCTCCAAACCAGACAGGGCCTTCCGCCCAGCGGGCGCCGGTATAGAGTCGTTCCACGGCAGCATTGCCGTTGACGTACGCGTGGAAACGGGGATCGATCACTTCCACGGCCGGGTCCGGATAGCGAACCACATCGCAGTCCCAGTCGCGGGCGGCGACCGCTGCTCCTCTTTCCTGACGATTCATAAGGCAATTGCTCCCAAAGCGGTTATGGGGCGACAGCAGGGCAAGATGCCGGCCAAGGTACCCCGGGCGGTGTGGGCAGTCTCCATTCTAACGGGTAGAGGGACAGGGGCCATCTCTCCAGGGTAGCTTGTCCTGCTGTTGCTCTGCAAAACCCCGCCTGTATGTTCAGTGGCGGCAGACAGGACGCGGGCGGCTCCCTCCGAGCCTGCGCGGCGACCCTGGCATTGCTGTTGTAGTTGTAACCCATGACGAGCTCGGCAACCTCCCCTGGGGGCCGCTCCACATGGGGACTTCCGGTTGGAGCCCCCATGTCCGAGGTCTGATTTCCGGCCTGCAAGCCGCAACACGACCCAGTACTGCGCGTCATCAAACAACCGTCAAACAAGTTCCAGGGCCTGAAACCCCGATCCTGCCAGTGGACACTGCCGGGATACAGCCAGTCCTGCTGCTTTTCCGCTCACAATGTGTTCTTTTCAATGCGACTCGCGAGCCCCGTAGGGGAGCCAGGTTTTGTGCCTGGCTCCCGCGACAGGATCACGCATTACAAGAAGTTCTGCTTCCAGTGCCTCATTTCAAGAGCTGTGAAGCTCGTGCGGCATTCTTCCTGATGTTGAATCGCCGCCGTAGCGAAGAATTGTTCATGGGAAGCTTTGCCCAAAAGGCCCCTGTGGGAACAAAACGAAGCCAGACTTGCACAAAAAGTATAGGCATCCTGTCCCACTACCGCGGCGATACGATGTCCCAGCGCCTCTGACTCAGCAGGATAGTCAGGCGTAAGATTTAAGATTATTGACATGTAGCAGCAACGGGAATGCTACCGTCCGCGCTGTCTGTGCAATCATCCACCAATCCCTCGCTCGGAGAAGTACTGTGGCTTACGTCTCAACATCAGGGGCTACCTGTGCAAACGTTGCGCACATCGCTGGGCCCCAAGCAGCCGGACACGCCGGAACCGCAGGTATACTCCAAGGGCAAGAGCGAGTACTGGAACAGGCCCCGGATGACGCTGGCCCGCGGCAATCCAGCATGGCGTAAGGGCGATGCCCGGAGAGCAGTCGCGTAGGCACATTGCAACCCCCTACGCACCACCTGTTACTGAACTCCTTGCAAACCGCCGTAGCACTAGGGAGATCCCATCTCTGGCACCGCAGACTGGCGGTGCACCTCAACCACCTGTAAAGGAACCACCATGATCACGCTACGGCCGTTGCTCAAAACGTGCTGTCCCCGCCCCCGGGAACAGACCAGCGAAGACTACGCCGCCGACCTCCACAAAGCGTTGCGCGGCGAAATTGGGAACGCCGCCGCGGCCGCTGATTTCTTCGCCGGCACCCACGCCACGCCGGCCATGCGCCGTGTCGCCACCGGCATTTTCGACCGCCTGAAGTACGGGAGCGCGGCCAATCAGCCGGCCATCATCCGGTTCAACTCAATGTTTGGCGGCGGCAAAACCCACACGCTGATCGCGCTCGCCGCCGCGGCCAAACACCCTCAGCTGGTACGCGCCGAGGCCACCGGGAGCTTAATACCGGCCGACCTGGCCGTGGACAACGTGCGTCCTGTCTGTTTCACCGGCGAAAACGCTAACCTGCTGGATGGCATGGCAATGGATGGGACCCGTCGGAGAGCTAAATCGTTGGTTGGCTTTCTCGCCTACCATCTAGGGGGTGAAGCCGCATTTGACACCCTCAGGCAACATGACGACCTGTTCAGCGATCCCGGCGCCGCCGACATCCAGCGCCTCATTGGCGACAAGCCCACGCTGATACTGCTCGACGAGCTCGTACGATGGGTAGCCGCCGCCAGGCAGCTGGAAGACGCACAAAGCCAACGGGCGGCCAATGGCCTGCGCAATGCTCTCACGGCAATTTCCAAAGCCGTGGCTAACTCGCCCCACGCGGTCATGGTCATCACCACGCCCGAAGAGGGACACGATGCCTACCGCGACGAGACCCAGTTCGTCCACAACACAATGAACAACCTGGACTCGGTCACCGCCCGTACGGCGCGGGACTTCACGCCTACCGAAACCGCAGACGTTCCCGCCATCCTGCGCCGGAGACTGTTCCAAAGTGCCGGAACCGACGAATACCGCAGGGCAGTGGCCCAAGCCTACGCCGCTGTCTGGCGACGCTACAACCCCAACGACACCGAAGCGGAGGAACGGTTCTACGACCGCTACCCCTTCCACCCGGAGACACTGCGCATCATCGCCGAGCGGCTGGCCAGCAATAACGACTTCCAGAGGGTGCGCGGAACTCTGCGCGCCATGTCCGCGGTCATCCACCACGGAACTGAAATCGCCGAACCCATCATCCACCCACACCACCTGGACGTGAGTGTCTCCGACGTGTCGGAGGAGCTGGTGAACCGGACGGGACACCAGGGGCTACACGCCGCCATCACGGCCGACGTTACCGGCCCGCACGCGACTGCGCAGCGGTATGGAACCACCACCCGCAAGGCCGCCAACATCATCCTGCTCGGCAGCCTGGCCCCCACTGCCAACAACGGCCTCAGCGACGCCGAAATCGTCAACGCGCTCCTGAGCCCGTCCGAGCCGGACAACTCCGTGGCGATGCAGGCAGTGCGGAACATGAAGGACAGCGGACTGTACATTGACGATGACCCTGCCGCCGGCAGTACCCGTTTCAACCAGCAGGCCAACGTCCGCCGCGAGGTGGAGCAACGAGCCGATACCATTAGCGAGAACGAGCGGCTGGACGGCGTCAGGAATGCCATTGCAGAAGCTTTCAGTGACCAGGACGGCATGGGTCTGACCGTGTTCCCCAGCAGAGCCAACAATGTTCCCGACGACCCCAACCTGGTCCATATCGGCATTGTGAATCCCAGCCATGTAACGATACAGAGCCCGGACCGGAACGAAGAACTGGACATTCTGTACCGTCACCAGTCCGGCAGCAGCGGCAACGCGCCACGCGAGTACCGCAATAACGTGGTGTTTCTCGTTCCCGATCACGAAGACCTTGCGGAAATCAAGCAGCAGATGGCGCGGCACAAAGCCGCCAGCGCGATCCTCAAAGCCGACAACGGCCAGCTGCTGAGCTACCAGCGCGACACCCTGATCTCCATACGGGAAAACAGCCGCAAGGCGGTATTCCAGGGAATCCAGCGCAACTGGGTCAACCTGTACTACCCCGAACCCAGTGTCCAGCCCCACGGCCTGTTCCATGCCCGGCTGCAATTCCCTGACCAGGAAGGACGCGGGCAGAACGCCATCGTTGACTTCCTCACCGGCAACGCCATCGGCAAGATGGCACATCCCCGGAACCCTGCGCTGGACAGTACCGTGTGGGCCAGCGCCGGCCTGGACAACGCGGGCACCGTCGGCATGACAGTGGAAGGACTGCACGAACGTTTCACCCGCACGCCGAACCGCAAGATGTTCCTGAAACGGGCACACTTTGACCAATCGCTGGGCTACGCCAACGAGCAGGATGTAGTCGTCATACGCACGCCTACGGGACTGGAAATCCGGCACGGCTCCAGTGCCGTCTACAAAGACGATATGCGCGTCTGGCTGAAGGAATATGCGCCGCAACCGGAACAGCCGGAACCCGATCTCGCGCCGGAACCTGTCCCTGAGCCAGATCCCCCTCAAGGCAAACGTGCCGCGCCGCGTTTTGAGACCGGTCCGGTTAGCGGCCAGGTGGCTGTCCACGACCTGAACACCCGGATGCGTTCTGACGGTCTTGACTGGCCCGATATTGCCCAGGCAACCATGTGCGGCGCAACCATCTCCCTGCTCAACGACATGGCTTCCAAAGCCCAATCCAGCAGCGTGGACGCTACCATCACCTACGAGTTCGAGGCCAACGGGTTCGAGCTGCGCGTCACCGACAAGACCCCTGAGCAGTGGCAACAGTGCAGCCGTGCCTGCGCCCAGCTGGAAAGGGCCGCCGCCGCCTCCAGCGTGAGCGCAGAAATTGCCATCGGCGCCGCCGAAAACACCGTCGACGCCGTTAAAACCATGCTCCACGACCTGGATAACACCCACCAGGTACAACTGGATGTCGAATTCCGCCAACCCGATGGCTAGCGCAACGCACAGGAAACGCCCCAATGCTCTACCATCCGCCTCCAGAAACCCACGCGGTCTATCTGGACCATTCCCCCACAGGTGCGCCACGGATTGCCGTTACCCTGGCTCGCAAGGGCAAGAAGGGCGGCGGCCGGCGCGTGTGCACGCTGATCGGCGCGGAACGGGACGCCGTGTACAACGCGCTATCCGACATCCTGTACGACCACACCGGAGAACGGCTGCGCACCGTGGCCGATGACTTGCCGCCAGGCGAGTATCACACCTGCAACGAATACTGCGCCAATCAGATGCTGCTGGCCATGCATGCTGTCCGAGATGCCAAAGACATCCAAAAAGGCAGACGTTTAGCCAACGCCGTGGCCCAACAGCATGACTGCGAGGCCGGCTGGTGGTACGCTCTCTACACCAACCGTCATCGTCCCCGCAAGGTAATGCAAGCGCTGGAGCTGATCTACGGATAGGCAGATCGGACCTCGCGGACAACCTGCTCAACCACTGCGTCCGGCGTGTCCAGCAGAAAGCCGGTGTAGATTTCAAGTCAGGAAAACCCGCGGGATCTCCCACTACACCGGGCAACCTTACGCCGACCCCGACATCCTGGCTCACTGCCAATTGGCGCACCTATGAAAACCATCAGGCTTACCGAGGTTCTCGACTACGACGACGCGATACAAATTTTCGCGGCCCGCGACCCCGCCGGCGACCATTATGTGTGCGTCATGATCGACACAGTGGGCAATTTGGGCCGCTACGCAGTCGTGGGCGTCAGTCTGGAGCGACTGGCGGAATTCCAGGCTGGGCGTGTTGACCTGCGCACCTTGCTCCTGGAAGCCCCCGACGGAGAATGGTACATTGCCGTAGTCGACGGGACGATTGACAACCCGTTGCCTCTGGAACCACAGCGCGAGTCTTTGGCGGAAACAGACTATTTACCCGATGCCGGGTTTTTCCTTGAAGGGGCAACTCCTGCTGGCAATACTAAAACCCAACTCGCTATGCCCGATACCACCACCAACCGCCGCCTCATCGAGGACTGGCTGCCCATCAAGGAAATCTCGGTTGAGGCTATCCGTGAAGGAGGCGCACTAGCTGGACACCCGCCGGTCAACCAGCTGCACGTTTGGTGGGCACGACGGCCCCTCGTCGCCAGCCGGGCCGCGGTGGCCGCTACTCTGCTAAACGCTAACGCCGACCGCAAACAGTTCATCCAAGCCCTCGGCTCCACTGACACCGTGGTGGAAGAGCGCCGCCGCATGGACGAAATCAAGGCCAGTGGGCAATGGTCTAAAGTCAAGTTCAGCAACAAGCGTGCCTTCACGCACAACCTCACTGCCGCGGAACGTGCATGGTTCCAGTCTAACCTGGCCGTGGCCGATCCACTGGTCCTGGATGTCACCGCCGGCGGTGGCAGCATCCCCTTTGAGACCGGCCGCCTCGGCATCCAGAACATCGCCAATGAACTCAATCCCGTGGCCACGCTCATTCTGCGCGCCACCTGCGAATGGCCCCAACAGTACGGCCCTGCCCTGCGCGACGCCTATGCCGAAGTCAGCGTCAGGTATCTGGCTCTGGTACGCAAACTCATCGCCGAAAATGCTGTCTATCCGCCGGAACCTCAAGATCATAACAATGAAAATTCAAGATTTTCGACCGTCCGGCTCCACAAATATGTTTGGGCATATTTGTGGAGCCGGACGGTGCACTGCCCTGATTGTGGGAGCCTGATCCCTCTGTCCCCCAACTGGCGGCTGGACGGGGCAGGCACTGGTATTCGGCTGCTGCCTGACCCCGATCGCGGCGTCTGCGACTTTGAGGTGGTAAACGCCTCCAGAGAGCAGAGCCGGGGTACCGTAGCCCGAGGCAAGGCCACCTGCCCGTATCCCAACTGCGGTGCCACTACCGCCACTGGCTATCTGGCGGACGAGGCCAGAGCCGGCCGCATGGGGCACCAGCTGTACTGCGTCATCCTCAAGAACCAGTGGCAGAAAACGGACGGCAAGGGCGGCTGGGTCAACATCCGCAGGCCCAAAGACCAACAGGCAACGCCGCCTCGGGAGTTCCGCACCGTCCGCCCTGAGGATGACAACACCGCCCATGTTGCTGCCCTGCTGGAGGCCAATAAGGCACAGTGGGACGCCAACAACCTCTTGCCCAACGAGGCAGTGCCCGACGGCAAGGGCAGAGAACCCATCAACTACGGCATGGAACGCTGGGTCAAGATGTTCAGCCCGCGGCAGCAGCTGGCCCACGGCTACTGCGTCCAGGCCTTCCGCGCGTTGGTGGACTCCGACGCTGACGCCGGGCGTCTGGATGACTGCCGCAAAGCGGCATGGAGCTACGTTGCCATTGCCATCGACAAGCTCATCAACCGTAACAGCCTAATGAGCCGATGGGTCAACAGAACCAGCGTAGTCGTAGGAACTTTCGACAGCCATGACTTCGGGATGAAATGGTCCTACGCCGAGATGGCGGTTGCGATCGAAAGCCTGGGCCTTGAATGGGCACTTACCGATATTGGCGAGTGCATCAACAAGCTCACTGAGATGTCCGGCTATCCGCCAAACAATGGCAAATCCAACCCTGACACCCAGGCTCTGCTTGACATGCCAGCGGCATCCAGCAAACTTGTCCGGTCTCCTGCCACGGAAGTCGTCAACGGCGATGCGCGCATGCTGGACCTGGACGACTCCGCGGTGGACGCCATAGTCTTCGACCCGCCCTACCATAACAACGTCAACTACGCCGAGCTCTCCGACTTCTTCTATGTCTGGCTCAAGCGCACCGCCGGTTACGTCCTGGACAACGGCCTCTTCTCCGATCACCTCACCGACAAGGTAAACGAGGCCATTGCCAACCCGGCCCGTTTCAGACAACAGGCCGGCGCCGCCAACGCGGGTCGCAAGGGACGCGGCAAGGTCACGGCCACTGGATTGGCTACCGACGACTACCAAAACAAGATGGACGAAATTTTTCGGGAGTGCCATCGGGTCATCAAGCACGAAACGGGGATTATGGTGGTGATGTTCACTCACCGTTCCAACGATGCCTGGAACGCCATGACCATCGGCCTGATGGAAGCCGGTTTCAACATCACCCGCACCTGGCCGGTGAAAACCGAAGCCGAATCGTCCCTGCACATTCGCAACAGGGCCGCCGCCCGCACCACCATCCTGCTGGTGTGCCGACCCGCGGGGGTGCGCAATCCACAGCCTTGGCACCAGGTCGCGCAGGAAATCGCCGCCGCTGTCCGCAACGACATGGCGCGGCTGCAGGAATACGACCTCAGCCCCGTGGACACCTATCTGGCCGCCTACGGACCCGCGTTGCAGGTCATCTCCGAGAACTGGGGCACGCGCCGGGACACCGCCAACCCCGACCGTCCCGACGACCCCTTCCGCATTACTCCCATGGACGCCCTGGCCGTGGCCCGTAACGAAGTCATCGCCTTCCGCGCCGAGCAGCTCGCCGGCGGGAACCGGCAAAACCTGACTGACCCGTTGACCTGGTTCTACATCCTGGCCCAGGACGGTACCGGCAGCACGACCATGCCCTTTGACGAGGCCAACCTGTTCGCCCGCGCCCTGGGAGTGGAACTGGCCGGCCACGGTGCCAAGCGTGTGCTGCAAAGCAAGAGCGGCAAGGTAACGCTGAAAGCGGCCACGGAGCGTATGGCCGAGGGCATCATCGCGCCCTCACGGCCGGCGGTAACGCCGCTGGACCAGGTGCATACCGCCATCGCCATCACCGACCGGCAGAACGCGGAAACCGCCAGGCAATGGCTGGAGTTCAACGGCCACCGCTGGCAGGACGGCGCATTCCGCACGGCGTTTGAGGCCCTGCACCACGTGCGCAAACCCGGCCACCCCGACGAACCTGCCGCCCGTGCCCTGCACACGCTGCTGTACGAAGCGGAACGCCCTACGCAGGCTACGTTGCCTGGCGCTACTGAGACCCTGAGACCGGCAAATAGCGCTACACCTTACATATCGGAAAAGACAACTGCGGCGCAAGCAAACGATGTCGATTGCAGAGACGCGGCATTATGACCCTAACCACCCTCACTTTCCGCCCAACCTACGACCCTGATGTCTGCCCCGACCCGGTAAATGAGTTCTATGCGCCGGCCCTTGCCGAGTCCGTAGCCTATGACCGCAACACATTCACGTTCAACGCGCACGGACTGGTGGCGGCAGCGGCAGGCCTGGCCGGCCTGCTCCGCAACGATGGCCGCGTCCGCATCATCTGCGAGCCCAGGGAACTATCCGAGGATGTCCGGCAAGCCATCATTGACGGCCACGCCCAGGCCTTGCTGGACACCTTGCCCCCGGAAGACCTGACCAGTATCACCGCAGGCGACATACGGGTCAGGAACCAGCTGGACATCATCACCTGGCTGGTGGCGCAGGGGCGGCTGGAAATCCGCGTCGCAGTACCTAGGACAGCGGAGCAGGGCGTCTTCCACGCCAAGACCGGTATCATGGCTGATGCCGAGGGCAACCGCATCTCCTTTGATGGCAGCCCCAACGAAACCGAGTCCGGCTGGGGACGCAACTACGAGCGCTTTCACCTGTTTCGCTCCTGGGTCGAACCGGAACGGGTCCAGGAGGACGCAAATCACTTCGAGCGGCTTTGGAACGACCAATCGAACGTTATGCGAGTTATCCCCATTCCGGAAGCCTACTCCGAGCATCTGAAAGCGGCAGCCCCCGAAACAAAACCCAGCCTACCGCCTTCCGGAGATGTCAAAGACGCTCCGGTGGATTACGGCGCCCAGCGCAACTCCTACTGGCAACACGTCCGAGACGCGATTCGCAATGATCCCGCCACCACGGTCGCTACTACCCCAACCGCGCTGTGGCCACACCAGGCCGACTTCTTCAACCGGCACGCTGGTGGTCCAGGCCCGGACCGCCTCCTTATCGCTGACGAGGTTGGTCTGGGCAAAACCATCCAGGCCGGCATCCTGCTCAAAGCCCGCATCAATCAGGGCAAGGTGAAACGGCTACTGGTTCTGGCCCCACGTCCAGCCTGCCGGCAATGGCAGGACGAACTGCGCCACAAGTTCTGCCTCCGCGTTCCGGTACTGGAAACCGGCGGGAAAACCAGGCTGGCCTACCCTGACGGCACAGAAACCGCCGCGCCCAACCCTCCGTGGGGGCCTGATTCGCTGATCGTGTCCTACCAATGGCTGCGCCGGCGCTCCGCGGAATTCCTGGCCAGCGCCCCGCAGTACGACATGGTCATCGTTGACGAAGCCCACCGCGCCCGATTTTCGGAAGTGGCCACCGCCAACCGCCATCCCAACCAGTTCCTGAAGTTGCTACGCCAACTGGCGACGCGCACCAAGAGTTTGCTCCTGCTCACCGCCACGCCGATGCAGCTCCACGAGGCCGAGCTGCACGCGCTCCTGGAACTCCTGGAACCCACCGGCTGGAGTGTTGAGGATTTTCGCCGCTTCTACGATCCGGAAGAACCAAAGACGCACGAAGACTGGCGGTTCATGACGCAACGCTACCGGCCGCTCTCGCCCGACAGGAACGCCAGGGACGAGCGCCTGATCCACCATCGCAACCGTGCTTACGTTGCCGGACGGCTGACGCCGGCAGAGCTGGCCGGAACGGCGCGCCTGATGCGGGAACGCAGTCCCGCGAAGCGCCTGATGTCCCGGCACACCAGGGAAACCCTGCGCCGGTACGCCCGCGAGGGCCGTATCCCGGCCACCATCCCGGAACGGAATGTTCACCCTGTCGCCATCCGCATGAACGATGCGGAACACTGCCTGTATGACGACATTCGCGCTTTGGTCAACGAGGTGTACTCCAGAGCACCGGACATCAACCGGACAGCGATGGGATTCATAATGACGATCTACCGCCGGCGGCTAGGCTCGTCGCCCCGCGCCTTCGCTCAAACCTGCCGCAACTACCTGAAACGACAGCGGGTCAACGCCGCCGCCTGGCGCGAAATCGCCCATCTGGATGATGAAGAAATGGAAGACCGCGCGGGCGAACCGCTGCCCGACACGCCGCTTACGTCAGTCGCCATTGCGCGCCTGGAACACGCCGCGCGCGCCGCTGACCGGCTGGAACGCCGGGACACCAAACTGCGCCAGTTGCAGAAGAGCCTCACGGAGCTGGAGACCGCCGGCCACCGCAAAATCATCATCTTCACGCAGTTCCGGGACACCATGCTGTACCTTGCCCATCAGCTGACCTGGAACGGGCGCTCCCACATCGCTTGCCTTTCAGGCCAGGACCACCAGACGCAGGAAGACCGGGGCCAACGTATCCAGGCGTTGCGCGCCGCCAGAGCAGGCCTGCTCATCTGCACCGAAACGGCGTCCGAGTCGCTGAACCTGCAATTCTGTACCGCAATGGTCAACTACGACATCCCCTGGAACCCCATGACGCTGGAGCAACGCATCGGGCGCATTGACCGCATCGGGCAGGAAAGGCCCGAGGTGGACATCGTGAACCTGTTCTACGCAGATACTGCCGAGTGGGACGCCTATGAGGCAATGCGCGAAAGGCTGATCAATATTCATGGCCATGTGGGCGAATACCAGCCCATTCTGTACGACCCGGCCGTCGCCCATCAACTGGCCGGCATTATCCGCAGCAACGCCGGCAGCGCAGCCATCCGTGAGGCGGTGAACGGTATTGCCAGTGGAAGTCGTCTCAACTTGGACACGCTGAACAGCGCGCTGGCAGAACCGGCCACCGTAGCGGCAGCCGTCACCATGTCTCATCTGCAACGCGCTCTCCGGAAACCGTGGTTACTGCCGGCGGGCTGGAACGCTGAACACGCCGGAGGACTGCACTGGTATGTGAAGCATCCCGATGGCAATCGGTACACGGTCACCACCGACCGCGCTTCCTATGAGTACGCGCCGGGGAACGTTGAATGGTTTGGGCCCGGGTCCCCCGCTTTTCCTGCCTGACCGGCTCAAAAGACTGCTAAACCAACTGTATTTCCACCCTCGGTCCTGCTCCTTCAAGGGCAAGATCCTGGTGCAGGAGCATGCTAGTACAGGAAAACACTTAAGTTGTCGGGTAGAGATGTGGCAGTCGAGTGCGTGCCTCGGTGGTCGTGCACGGCCAGGTGACGGGGGGCCGCCGGACGTGGCGGAGGGCACACCAGGCGGCCAGCTCCGTGCGCAGCAGCTCCCGATCCGGGATTGCCGGGCCAGGCACTGGCGGGCCCGCACGCGTAGTGCGATTTCGGCCCTGTTGAGCCATCTGCCGCGTGTGGGGGTGTAGGGGATCTCCAGCCGCCGGGCCAGGGCCACGGTCCCGTCACTGCCCCCACCAGCGGCTTGGAAGTCTCGTCCCTGCACACCACCGGGTGCGCGGCGTCAAAGGGCCGGGTGTACACCTCCCGCACGTCCTCCATGCGGGCTACGCAGGCGGCATTCTCGGGGGCGGGATGCGCCAGCAGCGCTGGCGATGGGGCTGCAGCGCGTTGTTTGCAGCATGCGGTGCACGCTCATGGCCGAAATCGCGGGGGTCAGCTCCAGGACCACGGCCTGCGCCGCCAGCAGCTGCAAGGTCCAGCGCGCCCGACCTGCCGGGGGATCCGTGCAGGCCAGCGCCATCAGACGCGCCGCGCAGGCGGCGTCGCGCGCGGCTTGCGCTGCCGCGTGGCTGCCAGCCTCTCCTCCACAAAGCGCGGCTTGACCCGTGCGATGGTCCGCTCGGACACTCCCAGGGCCGTGGCGGTCCGGGCCATGGTCCAACCGGGCCCGCGCATTGCGGAACCGCAGACTGCCCGTCTGCTGCCGCGCCGGGCCCACAGGTCATCGGTCATGACCTGCCCTGTTTCCACGAATTACTCAACACGCCCTAACACATACACAAGGGACGTTGCCATGGAGCACACCCTTGCCTCGTGCACACGATCGGCCTGTGTGCGGGCGGGGGTATATCAGTTCCGGCCTGCGGGCAGGCACTGCCCCACGGTCATGCGTCACAGAACGGGAGCTTATATGTTTCGCCAGTCAAGGCCAGAGACTGCTCGGCGATGGAACCAAGATTGTCCCGCCAAGTGACGGGCAAACAACCGGTCAGGTGGTTCCCATCGAGACGCACGCTCTCAAGGTCTGCAAGTCTCCGCAATTCCGCCGGGATCGGCTCCGTCAACGCGTTGCCATCCAGGTAGAGAGCGAGCAACATCGTCAGTTGGCCCAGTTGGGGCGGGATTGTTCCTGTCAGTCGATTGTATCTGAGGTTCAGAGAGCTCAGCTTCGTCAGTTGCCCCAATTCAGGAGGAATCCCATCATTCAGCTGATTCCGGCCCAGATCCAGGTACCACAGTTGGGTGAGCTGGCCCAGTTCGGGCGGAATGGAGCCGGTCAAGGGATTGAACCCCAGACTCAGGTGCCGCAGTTGGGCGAGCTCACCCAGAAAGGGCGGAATACCCGTCAACTCGTTGAAACGCAGATCCAGGATCTGCAGGCGGGTCAGTTGGGTCAGTTCCGGCGGCAAGGTGGTCAATGGGTTACTGGTCACTTTCAGGGTGTGCAGGTGTGTCAGCGCGCTCAGCACGGGCGGCAGGATCGTGAATCGGTTCGCGCTCAGATCCAGATACGTCGGGTTCGTCAGTTGGCCTAGGGCGGGCGGCAGAAAAGTCAAAGCGTTTCCGCCCAAGTGCAATTCCTGCAGGTTGACCAGTTGGCTCAATACAGGCGGCACAGCCGTCAACCTGTTCCTACTCAGATCCAGCACCTGCAGGCGGGTTGCAGGCGGGTCAACTCCCCCAATGCGGGCGGCACAGCCGTCAGGCCCGCGCAATCCAGCTGCAGTTCCCTCACCCGGCCCGCCGCCCGTTGCACGGCAGATCTCGGTTTGCAGTCCAGCCAGGGCCGCCCCAGCCAACGGTCGTCATCTAGGAGTTCCAGGACCACCTGGTCGTTGGCCGGGAGCGAAGTGCCCCAGGTCAGTTCGGCGTTGAAGGCCAGATAACGGATCCCGCTCAAACTCGAATCCGCGACGTAGTGCACCTGGCCCTCCGGGGTGACAATCAGCAAGATGCGATACGGAAGTGGATGGGCCGGATCGGGCGTGCCGCCCACCTGCATGGCCTGCACCACCTCCCGGCGGACGCGCAGCGGGGACCGGACATCGGGCGGCAACCGCAACAGCGGCTGGATTGGACTCGAGTCGCCCGGTATCCGAATCAAGGCAGTCCCAAGGTGAGCCCTGACCCGCTCGCCGCGGCGTTCCAGTTGGACATGGACCACAGCCGGGCGCGCCTGAGGTGGACAACTCGTGATCCGATCGGGATCCGCCTGGCTCGGCAGGGCCAGCGTGAGCAGACCACACACACTCCACAACGCTCGCTGAAGCCAGCGGCGGGGGAAGGATACAGACGGGATCGACACAGGACAGCTTCCGTGGAGGACATTGGATCAAAGGCGGTTGAAACCAACGATATCATCTCCCTGCCGGGTACGGACAGGATACGTGGCGGGTACGCGGCGGATATGGTCAGGCCTGTGACAGAGTGCCATTCTGGTCACATCCCGCAAGTTTGCGGGAAACGGACCAAACCAGGCCAGGACTGCACCTGGAAGGAGCTCTTGACTATGACCCTGACCACTACGAACCACGGATTGAGCCCTCTGCCAATTGAAACTATTGATAATGACAGCAGCATAACCTGTGTTGAACTCTCGGGCTGCTTCAATGATGCTACCGCGCCTCTAGCCCCCTATGCCACCGGTTTCGGCCACGAGGGGACTGATTTCAAAGTTGTTCCGGGCACGCCAGTGTATGCAATGTATGAAGGCACGGTAACTTGGACGGGTGCAAACCCTGACCCTGGCTATCGGGGCTATGGCAAGTATATTGACATTAAATCCTACACGAATCCAGACCTGCAATCCGGCTTCCTGCACCGCTATGCCCATCTGCTTGTCAGTTCGGTCAGCCTGGATGATAACGTCAAAAAGGGAGACCCAATAGGCCTGTCCGGCAACACAGGCACGGCGTCTACGGGCGCCCATCTTCACGTGCAACTCCTGCCCTTTGATGACAGTGGCAACATCGTAAAGACGGAGAACCATCCCGGTGCACCTGGGAGAGATGGAAATTATGCCAGGGTCGCGACCCGGATCAGGGGCTCCATGAACTTCGACTGTTTTGTAAAGTCTTGCGGTGATCCACCCATCATCACTCGGTATGATCGGCAGCTACTAAGTCCACGGGATGCCTGGGCGGAAATTCCGGTGTATACCACAACGGACACCGGCTCTCCGTTGACACAACCTGGTGATACCTCCCGTCAGACTATGGTTTATGGCAAACACCTTGGCTGCTACGCTCTTCTGGACACGAAGACGGTGGCCGGAGTCATCTGGCATCAGATTCGGCTGTGGGACTACCGAACGGGCTGGATACAACAAAGAGGCAATATTGTAGACCCGACTAATTCCACGGACATACGCCGGAATGTGGTCTGGGTTCACGTACAGGATATGCCAGTGGGTCTCCCTCAGAGACTGCAGGCGTCGGTAAACGGGTCCACTGTGACCTTGAGTTGGAAGGCTCCAACGGAGGGGGCATCGGTTACGGGGTACCAGATCCGACGGGGAGCCCTGGTCTGGTACCAGGCGGCGCTGGTGGCAGACACCGGGTCAACTGCCACGCACTGGACCGATACCAACACCCCTCCAGGCCGTACGTACTATGCCGTGGCCGCGCTGTCTGGAAAGGTGCAGGGACCGGTTTCCGATGTCGCGTATGTCAATGTTGAAGGTCAGGCCTTTGCCACCCTGGATGCGCAAACGGCAGGCGCAAGCCCAGCGCACGTTTCTGCCAGAGCCTCCAGCCGTTGCGGCGCATGGCCACGCGCTGTGACAAACTACGGTGCCACCTAGTTGGCCTGGGTGCATTGGGTGACCGCGTTTGTCATGTGGCACCCAATTGTCAACAGGCCCTAGGCTCACCTGCTTGTCAATGCTTTGATTTCACGGATTTGTCAGCAGGCCCTAACAATTCCACATCAAGCGTACTACAAAAGGCTGTTCAGCACATTGAAGGCCTGCTGAAATCGGTCAAGCGTTCCGTCGTCTAGTTTCGGTTCAAGTAAGCCGATGTTTTCGCTGAAGCAACGAGCAGGGCGATAGTGATTGAACCTCAGGCTATTCGGAAGTGGATTCCTCTTCAGATACTCTTCAAGACAACGGAGAATGCGAGGATGTGTTTCAGTCAGGTCCGTTGTGGCAATGGACGAGTCAAAAGTTTGATTCACCAACCCTACATAGAACTCTGGGGCAAACATGTCCTCTATATCGGCTTCAACACCGGCGGTGAAGTTCGCGAATGTTATAACCTGTACATTCTTGAGCAACTTGCTCTTGGAAAGGTTTTCTATGCTCTGTCGGTTCTTTTTCTGGAAGTCAATAAGAACTGCGACTTTCAGATTTGTCTGTGCTCCGATCAGTGCTACGAATGTTGCAACATTTCCGGCACCTCCAACAGGCGTTATGGTCCAATCGGTGCTCAAGCCACACTGACCTTGCCTCTGAAGAACTGCAGACATGGTTTGTATGTACAGCATGTCAGAAACACCTTCGACTACCAAGCAGTTTGGACCAATGAAGAGTGATTGATGAATCTCGTATCCGAGAGCACCCTGAAGCGGGAAAAGACTATCGGGTGTTGCCTGAAGCACATCCGTGACGACTTTGGTGCCTTGCTGCTCTTCAGACAGTTCATCGGAGTCGGCCTCAATGCTCAAGTCTTGGACAATGCGTACGCGATCAAAGTGGGCTGGATCTACCATAAACGGCGAATGAGTCGTGTACAGGAGCTGATGATGAGGTTTCAGTTCCTCTTCAAAATAGCGAAGAAGGTCTCCTTGGGCCCTTGCATGGAGAGATAAACCTGGTTCGTCGAGAAGCAGGATGAGCCTCTGGCCTTCCTTTTGGAGCTTCGAGTACCAAGCGAGAAACGAAAAGAACCAGACAAAGCCACGCGAGCGGGTTCCAAGCGGCGTACTTACCATGTGCTTCGTATCCTGAACTCGTCCCAAGATGTTCGTACCCGAAGTCATGCCAGGACCATCCTCTGGCTGCGCTGGCCGGATATCGAACTTCATGCGGAGATGCCTGTTCTGAGACCAATAAGCCAGAACCTTCTGTGTGAGTCGATTCTCGGCAGCTTCAAGGCGAGCAATCAATGCTTCCGTTCGGCTTGGAGCAACCAGCTGGTCCAGCTTCAGTCCTGCGAGATCAAGCAGTCCGATGAGGGGATGGTCAGACTCTTGGAGATCATTGCTGTCGACACGATGTTTAAGCGCATGGAGATTGTCTTGCCCTTTCATCTGGTAGTACTCGTCAAAGTATAGAAACTTGGGAATGCGGTCTTGAATAACGTGACTGTATACAACAGGCGCGACGCCTTGTTGAGAAATCTTCTGAAGCATTGGCGTAAGCTCTCGCACAGGTGTCGTCTGCTCTGCCGCCCCAAGAGCCTTTACCATGTCTCCGGCTGATGTTCCACTCATTTGCTCACCAAGAGGTTGAGGAAGTCCAGCAGCCTCCACAAGATACCTGAGTGTCGCTTCATCGTTTACCTTCAGGGCAGTGAACGCCGTGTCGTTGGAGTATCCTTTCTCAAGCGTTACTAATGGTTCACCATTGACGAGACATTCCGTTCCAAAGACTTCCTCTACAGCCTTGATATCATCAGATTCAAGTGTGTATGTGGCTTTAATGACTGTAGCTGGCTTGCGGCGCTGTGCTGCAACATCGTCTTTGTAGTCACTCAATGAGCGACGGGGATAGTCATCTGTAGCATCAAAACTGCCCTCGGCCTCAGTGATGGGATTTAAGCGGTACAGAGCCTTGAGCAAAGCGGTCTTGCCGGCCTCGTTCTTCCCGACCAGACATGTGATATCCCCGACTCCGAATTCGGTAGAGTCCTGAATGCTCTGAAACTCGGTAAGGTGGACCTTGGTTAGCTTCATACTATCTCCAATCAGATGGCTACGCTGGTTTCCCAAGTTTTGAGAGAGAGATCATGTTGCATTGTTCCAGATAGCTATTGAGCCTTTGAGGGTGTACGAAACCCCTTCCTCCCTTACGAGGCGGCCAAGCATTCCAACATGCAGTTCTTGCGTCATAGAGAGTGACCCTGATGGTGAGAAGTCCCATATCCTGTCCAGAGAGGGGCTGTCTGGCCCTTTTCGTACACTTTGAATCCAAAAGGTAAAACAGGGGATATATGATGGACCAAAGTGCGTTCGGATGTCCATCGTATACCCCTCTGCCTATTCCCATTTAGGCAGGACAGTCTCCGCAGTACTTGGAGATCTTCTTGCAAGGCACATACACGAAGACAGGGACATCCGCACCGCCATTCTCCTGTCGCCGTTGATAATGACGAAAGCGAGCTAGCTGTATACCAGCATGTTTCGTATGCATACCAAGCAGCGTAGGTTTAATCTTGTCCCCCTCTTCCCAAGCGTTCGGAAAAGTCTACAAAATCTTGGGCAATCCGGGAACAATCCTAGCCATACCGGTCTGTGTTGGGGTTACCACTGGCCTCAGTGTTCATCTCAGTAGCACAGGATATTGTCCCGTTCAGACACTTCTTGCAAAATCAGAAGCTAAGCCACCCCCGTCGTGCGGTGTGCCTCGTCGCATACCACCAGGTCAAAGGCGGGCGCGCCGGTTGCCTGCGCTGCCGCAACCAGGGGCAACGACTGGTAGGTGCAGAACACCACCGTCAGGGCTTCCGGGCGCGCAGTCTGCAGGCCGGCCTGGATCCGGTCCGGGTCCGTGGTCACCGGATAGTCCAGTTCCAGCAGCGAGGCATCCTCGTCCGTGCGGCCGGCGCGGGTATCCGAACAGATGCCCAGGTAGCGCAGGGGCCGGCGTTTCTGGGCACTCCATTCCCGCATTGTCTGTGCCATCAGGGCAATGGACGGCACCAGGTACAGTACCCGTCCTCCCAGACCCACCCGCCGCTCCGCTACCCACAGGGTCACGGCGGTCTTGCCCGTGCCACAGGGCAGAATCAGCTGGCCGCGGTCCTGGCGCGCAAAACCCTCACACACCTGGTCCACGGCCTCCTGCTGATACGGATGAGGCGTGTAGGGGGCGCGCTCCGGGAATTCCAGGCTTTCCGGAGCGTCCACGTAGCGCAGCCAGTCCACGTCCCAGCGGTCCAGCTCCGCCTTGTCCAGCACCCGGCAGGGCATGGCGCTGGATGGCACCACCCGTGTTGATGATCAGGCGCGCGGTGAACTGCGCGGGTTCCGAGGCAGCCAGAAAGGAGTCAATGGCCTGCCTGGACACCGGGCGGTGGGGATCAAAAAACTTGCACTGGATGGCACACAGCCCCCCTTCCCGCTCCTCGGCCACCAGGTCAATGCCCAGGTCCGGTCCGTCATGATCCGGCCACTCATGCCACAGCCATACATGCGCGAAACGGTCCCCCAGAATGCCTGGCTCCCGGGACAGGGCCGCCTGCATCAGGCGCTCAAAGGCCCGGCCCATGCCAAACAGGTCGGTGGCACGGTCCCGCAGCATCGTCAGGGCTTCGTCAAAATGGGGCATAGGACTTCGGATCGCTCAAGGCATTGTTGCAGATGGGATAGCCATGTTCATTCTAAATGCGGTTTGTGCTTGGCCCTACGTGCATCTCGGCTTTGGTACCGGTTGCAACACTGACTTCAAAGCCGTGAGACTCCCTTGGCTGGACTGCTATCGCGTATGTCGGTGCAAACAACAGGATGGAATTGCCGGTACCGCCTCTGTCTTGCCCAGGAGAACGGTGGCGGGCCTGCATGTATCCTCTGCAGTCCGCCCATGCCATCCAGGAGCAAGGTTGTCTGCGCAGAGGACTGGAGACATGAGGGAAGGGTGCATCGCTTTGCAAGCGTCACCCAAGCCTGTGTGCACGCATTGTCCGGCTGCAGCCCTGAGGGGCCACGGGACAAATCTTCTCTGCATTGGTGCATTTAGGGGAATGATGCCTCCGGAAGAGTGGGAGAAGGCGGTACATCAGATCAAAATCCGGATGCAATGCGGGAACCAAGGTACACTGCACAGCGGTTCCTCCTGACTTTGTGACGGCCTCAATGGTCCGCGCAAGCTCCTGGGCGTGTACTGTGGCAGGGGCCTGGAGACATCATCGTGATACCGATTCAGAGGAAGGCTTGCCGGGGTGAAATCGGGACTGTGGTTCCGGGAGAGCGGATGGCGACGATGGTCCTGGCACAGACCCTAATGCCAGCTGCCGGGAGCCGGGAAACCATGGTTCCGCTGATCCTGAATGCAGGGCCCTGCGCAGTATCGGCACCCCATGCGCGCTCCAGGCCCGGGGCCTGCCGTATCTCCTTGTCCCAGAGCGCCGCTGCGGACAGATTCATGTCGCGTCCCCACCCTATGATCAGTCCCTGTCCGGGGACAGACTGGCAGAGAGGCGCGTCTGCCGTGCGCCAGGCGGACCCGCTCGCATCCCGCACGTCCGCACTGCATATCGAACCACGGAGCTCGCGCCATGATACCGATGCGTACTGACGTCCCCCGCACGCAGGATCATATCGGCAAGGATTTCTTTGCCCACCCCCAGGCCGCCGCGGACCTCCTCGACACCCTGATGCCCGGTTCGGCAGCCCTGTTGGGTCTGGGGCATACGTACCGGCCCATCCATGTGAAGCCCGTGTTGGGGCAGGAGTTGCAGAATTTCGGGACCTCTGATACCCGCCGGGTGGATTTGGTGTTCTGGATCGAGAACCCCGACCGCGGGCAGACCGTGGGTGTGGTCCATGTGGAGATCCAGGACCGGATACAGTCTGCGATGCCCGCGCGCTGCCTGACCTATGCCGCCCGTCTGCAGGAACATCTGCTGAAAGCCGAGATGTTGCAGGACAACGGCTTGCCCATTCCCATGCAACAACTGCTGGTGCATACCGGACGGGGCCTCTGGACCCGGCACAGACCCATAGTACCCCACACCATGGGTCTGTGGAACGATAGTCGAGACATGCCCATGCTGGACATTGGCGCGTACAGGGATACAGAGTGGTCGGGATTGTCTTCCACCACGGAAACCCGGGCATTCATCTGTCTGACCTTGCTGCACCGCGACGTGAGCCAACTCTTGAAGAGGGGACAGGCACACATCCCGGTCTATGTCAGCCGTATGCAGCGGCTGTTGCAACAGCTGTACAATCTGTCTGTCGCGCGGGGCTGGAGCAACCGCGGCCTGGACGACACGGTCACGCGGTGGATCACACACAGCATTGTGGCGTCCGTGGCCGATACGGGGCATTTCGCGCCGCGGCTGCAGGCCGCCCGTTCTTTGGAGGACCTGGTCATGGATACACAGACCTTGACGGCCGAACTCAATGAGGCCTGGGATCAAATCAGAGCCGAGGGCCATGCCGAGGGCTACGCCGAGGGTCGGCGGCAGGATCTGCTGGAGATGGCTGCACCCTATCTGTCCGCTGCGGCCCTGGAGCGCTGTGCCGCGGCCCTCTCCCGCCGCGCGGGGGAGAATTTGCCATCGGTCAATGCGGTGGTGCAGGCGCTGGGCGGGCCCGACGTGCCACAGACCCTGGAAATCCTGTTGACCGGCACCGCGCACGAACCGGGCCCGGGAACCTAACTGAATCCAGGGCACAGGCCCCGGTGACCGACATGCTTGGCACACCCGGCGGCCAGCTCTGTGCGCAGCAGCTCCCGATCCGGGATCCGCCGGGCCAGGCACGGGCGGGCCCGCACGCGCAGTGTGATTTCGGCCCTGTGGAGCCAGCTGCCGCGTGTGGGGGTGTAGGGGATCTCCCGCCGCCGGGCCAGGGCCTTGGCCGGCGGGAAGGTGGCGTAGAGCGCGGCGGGGTCGTGCGTGTTCCGGTTGTCCATCACCCGCGTTCCCCGTTCTGCGTCTGGATACCGGGTCTCCCGCATGTCCCGGATCCAGTGCGCCCAGTCCCGCGGCGGGTGCGCGGCGCCCGGGCCGCCCCATGCACCCGTCCCGTGAGCGGCTCCACCTCCAGGAAGACGGCGGCGGTGCCGTGGCGCACGTACGCGTGTTCCACCCGGGCGGGTTGGCCCGACCGAGGTGGCAGCGGCTCCGTCACTGCCCCCACCAGCGGCTTGGAAGTCTCGTCCCTGCACACCACCGGGTGCGCGGCGTCAAAGGGCCGGGTGTACACCTCCCGCACGTCCTCCATGCGGGCTACGCAGGCGGCATTCTCGGTGGGCGGGATACTCCAGTACAGATTGACGCAGGGCATGCTTGATCATCTTGCTGACTGGCAGGAGAGTCAGGATGCAGTCGATAAGCACTTCGCATCCGGATGCATATCCCTGCAAAATCTCTTTTGCGCGCAGGGACTGGATACGGTTCCTGTGCGATTGTCTTGCGGCCCTAGGACCGACATGCGTTTCACTGTGCCGATTACCATCTCCTCTCCAGGTTGCCTAAATGAGGCAGGCAGTTCGGGGACATGATGGGCGGTCTTGGATGGAGTCTGCTTGCAGGGGTTCCGTTGGCATCCACGACACAATGCGCGAAGCCACCACCATAGCTGTAGATTTTTTGCCTCTGTGGCTGCTGGTCCTGGTGGCCTGGGGCATTGTCGCCATGGTGATCATTCTGCCGACTCGTCCAGGTCCTCAAAATGCGCGCAACATATCCAGGCAAAGCCCCGGACAGCAGAGGACATACCGCTATTGACAGCGACGGACCAGGCTCCAAAACAGGCAAAACATACTCTTGGCAGGATAGCCGGAGATCCTGCGCAATCCGGGAGTAGGTGGACAGCTGCTGCAGATGCCCACGGCGAGACCGTGGGGCAAGTTTCCCTTGCCGCTGCTGAGGCTGTTGTATATCGTCTCACTCATAGACCTAATGCCGGCCTTGCCTGCAGACGATGGGGCCTTGGTCCTGATTGTATTCCCGCAGCTGATGATACGGTCGCGCGCCGCCGGAAGCCGTGGCCACGGCGGGGCAGGACGGGACATACCCGGCTGTTCCTGCCAATGTGGATGATGACAAGCGGCAAGTGCAAGGCATGCAGTAGGGAGGGCTCCAAGACAATCGCACAGTCGCCCCGGGTGCCTTCCTGTACACGACGGCCCTCGCGACATCGGTTCCCGATGTCCGACTTTGTGCAGGCATTCTGCCGCAGGGTGATCATGTTGCGGGCGGCCGGGTCGGTCCAGGCTACAGACTGATACATGCGGCAATGCCAACCCAGACCGCGATGCCGGGAATCTGCGACGGCCCACGCCGCGGCCCCTGACAGCGCGGCAGTCCGCGCGGAGGTGACCAAGGACTGCAGGGAGACCACCGGCATTGAGGTGCCTATGCGCTTTTGGATGTGTATGCCCGTTCCGACAGGATCCCCTCGCCGTGTGAGTTCTGTGTTCCGTACGGACTCCTGCACTGCCGGGGATGCGGTAGGATGCTGTGGACTCAGGTCGTCGCTGTCCAGCGAGGCCTGCAACAACGCACAGAGAGGGCAGTGTCTGCATGACCGCGGATCTGGTTCAGGATTTGGAAGCACGATTTCTGCGCTATGTGCAGATCGATACGGAGGCGGATGAAACCTCGGCTTCGGTGCCCAGTACGCAAAAGCAGCTGGTGCTGCTCGAAATTCTGGCGACGGAACTGCGGGAGATGGGGGCTGCCGACGTCTGTCTGACCGACTATGCCACGGTGCTGGCCACGGTGCCGGCTACAGATCCCAGTCCCGATATTCCCAGTGTCGCTTTCCTGGGTCATGTGGACACGGCGCCGGCCTTTTCCGGCCGGGATGTGAAGCCACGGGTCCATCGGCAGTGGGATGGGACCCCCATTTCCTTTCCGGACGACGCGGCTTTGGTGCTGGATACGGCGCAATCCCCTGATCTGGCACAGAAGATCGGCCATGACCTGATTACCGGCAGTGGCGCCTCTCTCCTGGGCGCCGATGACAAGGCGGGTGTCGCCATTGTGATGAGCCTGGCGCACCATCTGCTGCACCATCCGGAAATCCGCCATGGCCGGATTCGGCTTTGTTTCACTCCGGACGAGGAGATTGGCCGCGGAGTGACACACCTGACGCCGGAAGATCTGGATGCCCGGTGGGCCTATACCCTGGATGGAGGCAATGTAGGAGAACTTTCCAGCGAGACCTTCGCCGCGGACAAGGCCGTAGTGCATTTTCAGGGCGTGTCCATCCATCCAGGTACGGCCTTCCATGCCATGGTCAATGCAGCCACGCTGGCGACCCAGTTCATGGGATTGTTGCCGGCGCACACCCGCACCCCGGAGACGACCCGGGACCGGGAAGGGTTTATTCATCTGTATCAGATGCAGGGCACGGCCGCGGCGGCCGAGCTGCATTTCATCCTGCGGGATTTTGCGACCGGGAAACTGCAGGAACATGGTCGCATTCTGACGCAGCTGGCGGAGACCATGCAGCTGGCGGAGCCGCGGGCCCGGATTTCCTGCGAGATTGTGCCCCAGTACCGCAATATGCGGCATTGGCTGGAGCAGGACATGACGCCGGTTACAATGGCCCGGCAAGCCATGCGGGACATAGGTGTCGCACCGGTGGACGAACCGATACGCGGCGGGACCGACGGCTCCATGCTGACGGCCAAGGGAGTGCCCACCCCCAACCTGTTCACCGGCATGCACGAAGTCCATGGACCGTTGGAGTGGGTGACGGTGCAGGACATGGCCTTGGCCACCCAGGTGTGTCTGCAACTGGCCCAGAACTATGCTGCCGGGGCCGGAACGTCTGGCCCGAGTCGAGCCTAGTACTACAGCGGTAAGTAGGTGAACTCTCCTGTTCTGTGCTGTTTGGTGGAGAGCTAACAGCCCGGAATCTGGTCTGGATACCCCGGTTCGACCCCGATTTAGCCCTGGAAAACCTACAGGAACCAGCCCACTCTCACCCTGTTTCTCTACTTACCGCTGTAGTACTGGGGAGTGACTGCGTGCCGCGGGGCACGCCCTGTGCATCCGGGCCCGCCCGCGACAGGCACAAAGCCCAAAGTGCTGATCGTCCCCAGACCAATGCCTGGCAGATGGCCCATGGGATTGTGTGTAGGGGTATGGCGGAACCCGACTTTTGACCGCGAGCGGTCTGCCATGACATCTGGGTTTACAACGTCGGCACCTTTTCCAGACTCTCCCGGATTGCTTCCTCTGGATAGTCGAAGTCTTCCAGACTGTTGGCCAGGTACTGCTCGTAGGCCGCCAGATCGAAGTGGCCATGGCCGCACAGGTTGAAGACGATTACTTTGTCTTCGCCGCTTTCCTTGCAGGCCAGCGCTTCCTGCATGGCGCCCCAAATGGCGTGGGTCGGCTCCGGCGCCGGCAGAATGCCTTCGGAACGGGCAAAGGAGAGGGCCGCTTCGAAGATGGCCCGCTGCTGGACATTGACTGCCTCGATCAGTCCCGCCTCCTTCAACGCGCTGACCTGGGCACTCATGCCATGGTACCGGAGTCCGCCGGCATGGATGGGTGCCGGCACGAAATCGTGGCCCAAGGTATGCATTTTCAGCAGCGGCGTCATCTGGGCCGTGTCGCCGAAATCGTAGGTGTAGACTCCGCGTGTCAGACTGGGGGCCGCCGCCGGTTCTACCGCCACGACTCGGGTATGTCTGCCACCATGGATGTTCTCTTTAAGAAACGGGAAGACAAATCCGGCAAAGTTGCTGCCGCCCCCAGTGCAGCCTACCAGCACGTCCGGCCAATCCTCACCGAACGCCTCCAGTCCCCTGATCACCTCCTGGCCCACGACCGTTTGGTGCAAAAGCACGTGATTCAGTACCGACCCCAGGGAGTATTTGGTGTCGTCACGCGTGGCGGCATCTTCCACGGCTTCAGAGATGGCAATGCCGAGGCTGCCTGTGCTGTCCGGGGACTCGGACAGGATCTGGCGACCGGCATGGGTGTCTGGGCTGGGGCTGGGTACAACCTCTGCTCCCCAGGTCTGCATGAGCACTGTGCGGTAGGGCTTTTGCTCATAGCTGACCCGTACCATATAGACTTTGCACTCCAGTCCAAAGATCTGGCAGGCAAAGCTGAGCGCGCTGCCCCACTGCCCGGCCCCGGTTTCCGTGGCCAGGCGCGTCACGCCGGCCTCTTTGTTGTAGTAGGCCTGTGGCACGGCGGTGTTGGGTTTGTGGCTTCCGGACGGGCTGCCGCCTTCGTACTTGTAGTAGATGCGCGCCGGGGTGTCCAGCACCTGCTCCCACTGGTAGGCCCGGACCAGCGGCGTGGGCCGCCACATCCGGTACACTTCCTGTACTGGCTCGGGAATTTCGAGATAGCGGTCCGTGCTGACTTCCTGCAGAATCAGCGAGATCGGGAAGAGGGGAGCCAGATCGTCGGGCCCAATGGCCTGACCCGTGCCGGGATGCAGCGGAGGCGGCAGTTCAACTCCGGCCGCGGGCAAATCCGCGTTGATGTTGTACCAGTGGGTGGGCATGTCCGACTCGTGGAGCGTTACCTTTTTGTGCCTGCTCATTTTCCTGCTCCCATAACATGGATTAAGACGTTTCAAACCCGTCCTGGACAGGACAGTAGTGTACAACTGGCCACCGGGTGTCCCAACTCTCGGCTCGCACCGCCTGCGCCCGGTTTGCCTGTGTGGCATGTGGGCAGATTGCCTGCAACACGCTGTCCGCTCTGCCGTGGAACGACGCCCCTCGTGCCGGGCTGCATTGGGAAGCGCTGCACCCGTCGATGTGGGGATCCATGGTGTGTTCGGCCGGGATCGGCTTCTGCTTGACCGCTCCGACTCGGTACTGCTGGAGATTGGACCCGCCTCGGTCCCGGAGACAATCCATCCCCGCCGGTCTTCCCGGCTGAGGGTGCCCCGAGGCGCGGCCTTCGGCTGGCAGCTCCCGCGTTCCGGGATTATGACTTTCCGCGTTGACGGCCCTGGGCCGCAGGAGCGGCACGATGCAGGCTCCTTCTGTCCCGGTGGCGCGCACCGTACTGCAAAGACAGATCGTGCCGGGACCCGTCGGTGTCACTCTCTGCTTGCTGTCCTGTTCCTGCCACCATGGCGGATTCCCGATTTTTGTTCTTCGCCATCAGAGGCGGACATGGATCGCGCTGCCGCTTTCGTACCGTCGCAAACCCCAATGGAAAACCAGGATGGCCAGCATGACAAAGATGCCGGCTCCCAGGCAGAGCCAGGCCAGTTTCGCCAGCGCGAAATGCCGCAGCAGCTCCGCCGGCAGGGCGCCCGTCAAACCGGCCGGCACGAGCGTGAACAGGAATACGCGGGCCGCCCCGTCGAACAGCGTGCCCGGATAGAGCGAAAACGTGATCATCGCGTTCAGAAACTGCTCCGCCAGGATCTCGGAACGGCCCAGCCAGAACGCCAGGCTGTTCACCAGTACCAGCACGGCCGTAAAGGTACAGGTGACCAGACCGGTGATGAGCAGGAACCGCCCGATATGGCCCAGGGAGAAATCGCCGGCGATGCCGAACCAGGTGAGGCCGAAGAGGATATCGCCCATCGAGGGAACGGAACTGCGCGACGCGAGGATGTGCAGCAGAATCGGCCGGGGCAGGGACAGGTACCGATCCAGATCGCCGGACGCGACAATCCGGGCGACTTGGGTGCAGTTCCCAAACAGCGTCATCGCCAGTCCCAGGCCGGTCCCCACGACGGCGAACAGCAGGATCATGTCCTGCAGCGTCCAGCCGTGCACTTCCTCAAAACGGTCGAAGAACAGGACCCAGAAAAGGAAGTAGATCGCGTTGTTGAGAATCATGCCGGCGATCTGGGTGACAAAGGGTCCCCGGTATTCCATGGCCGACAGCAGATTGACGCGCCACAGTTGGCCCAGGAAGCCCAGCAATGTGACGTACCGCATGGCTATCCACCGTTGATGGCCAGGTGGCCGAGGGCGCGCCGGGACAGAAAGTGGAAGAGAAGCCCCAGGATCACCAGCCAACCCAGCTGCAAGGCCCATGTCGAAAGCATGCGGTCGAGCGTCGGGTCCACAAAGAGGCGGCCCGGGGCATACATGATGGAGGCGAAAGGAAATGCCTTGGCCAGCTGCTCCAGCCATGGCGGATAGAAGTCCAGAGGCAGCAGCAGTCCGCCCAGAATAAAGCTGATCTTCTGATAAATCCAGCGGAACGCGCTGATGTCCTCGGTCCAGAAAGCGGCCAGCCCGATGAGGGCTTCAAAGCAGAACTCCAGGCCCCAGGCCAGTCCCAGTGCGACCAGGGCCGGCCCCACTCCGAACCACACGGGCGGGGGCCCGGCCAGGGCCCAGATTACAATCCCGCCGGCCACGAGGTTCAGGCTGGCCCGAAACGCCACGTGACCCGCAAAGCGACTCAAGTGAAAGAGGCCGAAGTGGTAGGGCCGCATCAGGTCGTAGGCGATGGAGCCGCTCTGGATTGACTCCGCGATCTCCATGGCCAGCAACGGTTTCGAGAGCACCACCAGTTCGGCCATCAGAAGGTACCAGAGGGTATCTTCCAGCGTCATGCCGGCAATCCGGTCGACTCCCTGATACGCGAAGACGGCCCGCCACAGCATGCCGAAAATCCACATGAACATCACCATGGCCATCGTGGCGGAGGCGCAGTTCCCCAGGTACGCCAGGTTCTCCGCCAGGGGCATACGGAACAGGGCGGCGTACCGGTTATATATCGTCCGGGCCGTGATGGTTCTCGGCATAGATGGTCCGAATGACTTCTTCCAGGTCCGGGTCCGCAATGGTAATGTCCACCAGCGTGCCCAATTGGCTCAGGCCGGCAATGACCGCCTCCATGTTCACGACGCGGGGATTGAAGCGGAGTTCCAGCCCATACCGCCCAACCGGGGCGGTCTCGACTCCCGGCATGGGCAGGTGCCGTTCGCCTTCCGTGGAAAACCGCACCTCCACGCGCTTGGAGGTCAGGTAGCGTTGCTTGAGATCCGCCATCGTGTCGTCAAAGACCAGGTGGCCGTCATTGATTACGATGACCCGTTCACACAGCGCTTCAATGTCACCGGCATCATGGGACGTCAGCAGGACGCCGACTCCTTCCTCTTCCCGCATGTATCGGATGGTGTCCCGGAGCCGCTGTTTGGCTACCACATCCAGGCCGATGGACGGTTCGTCCAGCAGCAGCAGGCGCGGCGCATGCAGCAGGGATACCGCCACCTCGCAGCGCATGCGCTGTCCCAACGACAGCTTGCGGACCGGGGTGTGCAGGAGGCGTTGCAGTTCAAACACCTCTACCAGGAAATCCACGCGGTGGCGGGTGGTCACCGCATCCAGACCGTAGACAGCCCCGTACAGGCGAAAGGAATCCATGGGAGGCAGGTGGTACCAGAGCTGTGGCCGCTGGCCAAAGACCGAACCGATTTCGTAACAGAGCTTTTCCCGTTCCTGCCACGGGGTGTAGCCCAGTACCTGCGCCGTGCCGGCGTCGGGATGCAGGATGCCGCTCAGGATCTTGATGGTGGTTGATTTGCCGGCCCCGTTGGGCCCAATGAAGCCCAGGGATTGGCCGCTTTCCATGTGGAAGGACACATCCTCAATCGCCGGTATCCGGTGCCATGTGGGTTTCCACAACGCGCGCCAGGACCCGGCCAGGCCTGCGGGCTTTTCCTTGGTCCGGAAGGCTTTGCACAAGTGATGGACTTCAATGGACACGACCGGAACCTGTCTGTGGGCGGCAAAGAGCAGGAATGGTACCAGAAAGGCCAGCTCGGGAACAGACCGGTATGGGTTTGCGGCCTGCGGGTTATGGATGGCGCTACAGCAGTGACTCTGGATTTGTCCAGCCACCTGCCGGGACCGGATCCCGGAATTTACTGCACTGTACCGGGCTGCAGGTAACCCGTCAGCCGGCCGGTTGACAGGACGGCATGGAGGGAGAAAATGTTCCCGGGCATGGAGCTGCGGAAACAGGCATGTCCGTACCGTCTGCACTTGTCATGGGCAGGCCGCCCGTGTTTCAGCCGGCGGGCATCAAAGCAGCGAGTGCGGCCGCGGAGGCAGCAGGGGCGGAGTACTGCCGATTCCTCCCCCCCAACCCGTCTCTGCATTCTGCCTTGATCCGGGCAGCCCGGAGCGGGCCGGGCCTCGGATTGCCATCCCTATCCTGCCTGCAGGGCTGCGCGGAAACTGACAGGTGCCTGGATGTCGATCCCCCGGGAGGCCCGTCTGGAGAGCATGAGAGGAAAAAGGCCATAATTACGTACCGGCTGACTGTCCAGGATTTCTGCGGTCCGGACTCCCGGGATGAAGCTTCGACAACGCCAGATATCCGGTGTCCATTGCCATGCAAGACAACATACTTCTGCAAACCGACAGCTACAAACAGACGCATTGGCGCATGTATCCTCCCGGCACCACCGAGATCGAGTCCTATCTCGAGGCACGCTGCGGAGGGGAATGCAATCATACGGTGTTCTTTGGTCTCCAGTACCTGCTCAAGCGTTACATGACAGGTATCCGCGTCACCGCGGACCGGATCCGGCAGGCCCACCGGTTCTGCCAGGCCCACTTCGGACAGGATGTGTGGCCGGGCGCCGGCTGGCAACATATCCTGGACCGCCATGCCGGCCGGTTGCCGGTGGAAATCTGTGCGGTGCGGGAGGGCCAACGCGTGCCGACCGGCCATGTCCTTCTCACCATCCGCAATACCGATCCCGCCTGCTACTGGCTGACCAACCATCTGGAAACGCTGCTGGTGCAGGTCTGGTATCCGCTTACTATCGCCTCGCTGGGCCGGGTGCAGTACGATACCTTGCAGACCGCGGCCGAACGTTCCGGCGATCCGGCCCGCGTACCGTTTCAGCTGCACGACTTTGGCTACCGCGGATCCACTTCCGAGGAATCAGCTGCTTTGGGGGGCGCGGCCCATCTGCTGCACTTCCGGGGGACGGATACGCTGGCGGCCTGTCGGCTGCTGCAGCAGTACTACGGAGCCGACATGCCCGGCTATTCTGTCCCCGCGGCCGAACATTCCACCATTACAGCCTGGGGACCGCAGGGCGAGGCGGAGGCCTTCGCCCATATTCTGAATGCATACCCGGAGGGCATCGTCAGTGTGGTCAGCGATTCCTGGGATGTCCGGCGGGCCTGTCGCGTACTGTGGGGCTCCGCGCTGCGGGATCAGGTGCAAGCGCGCGCCGGTACCGTGGTGGTGCGCCCGGACAGCGGCGATCCCATCCCCACGCTGCTGGACTGCCTGGAGCTGCTGGGCGAGGCCTTCGGCACGATCCGCAATGCCAAAGGCTATCGCCTGCTGCCTAATCACATTCGCCTGATCCAGGGCGACGGCATAACGCGCCGGAGTCTGCCGGCCATTCTGGACGCATTGCTGGAAGCCCGCTGGAGCACGGACAATCTGGTGTTCGGGTCCGGCGGTGGCCTGTTGCAGGAATGTACGCGCGATACCCTCCGCGTGGCCATGAAGTGCTGCCATGCCGTAGTGAATGGTGCGGCGCGGGGAGTGTACAAACGCCCCGTCACCGATCCCGCCAAACACAGCCGCAGTGGCCGTCTGGCCCTGGTGCGGGATGTCCAGACCGGGGCCTTTAGCACGGTGGCTGCGGATCAATTGCGGGATACGGATCGCAACCTGCTGGAGCCCGTGTTTCGGGATGGCCAGCTCCTGCGCGAACAAAATTGGGAGCAGGTCTTGGACCAAGTCGCCGCGGCTTGATACCGCAACCTCAGCGACTGCGTGGATACTGGTGGTGCAGGCCCAGCCCCCCCTTGTCAGTCGACCGGGGATCCTTGCGGGCAATGCGGGCAGCCAGGGACAATCCCGGCGGATGATTCCCTGCAAGACACCCGGATCGGCTCATGCCAGGATCCGGGCAGCCCTGGAGACCTGTACCGCCTCAGGACCCCTCTCCCAGTACCTCGGACAGGACATATTCCGGGAAAGTCGCCTCCGATGTAAAACAGCGAAATCCGGCTGCACTGGCAATCTCCGGAATTTCCTCAGATGCGTTTGGAAGTACCACGACAGGTTCGCTCAATCCAGCCTGCAGCCCCATAGGCCACCAAGTCGAATATGGCGGGCCGGGCGCCTGTCTCCTCGCCCCGGTAGTCGTGTAGTAGCCTGTTCGTCCTTTGGACATTCCCCGCTCGGCCACCCACGCGTTCAGCGCATCCAATATGCCGGCCTCACAAAGTCAATAAAGTCAATGGCCGAGATGTCGTAGAGACATCCATCTTCTCCGTTCCCTGCAGCGGTGACGTTGATGCTCTGACCGACAATCCCGTGCAGCGCCTGGATGATCCGGGAGAGGTCAGCGCGCCTGCCGCAAGCGATCCTGCAACTCCCGGCCCCTTTCCGTGAGACGATATTTCTGTTTGCTGCTGCGGGGTCTGTCCGGGATAGTCATTTCGATGAGACCTTCGGCGAGAGCCGGTTGCACGTATACCTTCGCCAGATTCGTGCGATCCTTCAGTCCCAGCCGCTGCAGGATTTCAGCGCGTGTCTGCTCACCGTCCAGGCAGCGGATGAGGTTTCTGACTTGCGGGGTGACATGCCGGGCACTTGTCGGATGCTTGTCGGTCACTTGTGGGGTGACATGCTGGGACCCCCGGTCTGCAGCATGTTCGACCTGCCGGGCGAACGCTGTTGTTTCCCCATTCTCGGAGACGCGATCCTGCAACTCCCGGCCCTTTTCCGTGAGACGATATTTCTGTTTGCTGCTGCGGGGTCTGTCCGGGATGGTCATTTCGATGAGACCCTCGACAAGAGCCGGTTGTATGTATTCCTTGGCCAAGTTCGTTCGATCCTTCAGTCTCAGACGCTGCAGGATTTCGGCGCGTGTCTGCTCACCGTCCAGGCAACGGATGAGGTTTCTGACTTGCAGTGTGACTTGCAGGTCACTTGTCGGATACTTGTCGGTTACTTGCGGGGTAACATGCTGGGTCTCCTGGTCTGCAGCATGTTCGATCTGCCGTGCGAACGCCGTCGTCACCCAATTCTCGGAAACATCGATCAATGGCTCGGCGACCTTGTAGTCGCGACACAACTGGCGAATGCGCCGGATGCCGCTGCCGATCTGCTCAACCAACCCCATGCGGTAGAACATCCCGAACAGGAGGGGATTCCGGGGGACGCTTTTCGTGCCCAAGTCCTCTTTATGCATCCCTGCTGGCAGACCACCGGGCGTCACGATCTCCACACGGTCACGGAAGACATAGACTTGTACATTCGCCGTGGATCGATAGTCCCGATGCGCGATGGCGTTGACCAGCACTTCCCGCAAAGCCTCCGTAGGCAGTTCCAGCCGTTCATCCCTGCCCCGTGCATGGGGAATCAAGGCTGTATTGAGTTTGGCCTGCAGGTACGTCATGCAATCCTCAAACGTGGAATACAGGTCGCCGGTAAACTCCTTCCGGTCGAGGATGTGAGTCTTGGTTACGCCCCGGAGGACCGCGCAGGTCACCCCTGCCCGTAGGGTGTGGTGTGTGATGTCCTCGGCGAGCAGCCATGCACCGGCGTGGGTCATTTCGCCAACCTTTGCCAAATGCAGATTCTGTAGCGTCGCGACTGGCTCTAGGCCTTCGGGAAGCCCTGCTCGCTGCGCGAACCGCTCCCAGTTTTCCTCCGTCAGATCCCTCTCCAAATCGAAGCTGCGGCATGGTGTTTCATCGAATCTGATGAGCCCTTCCTTGAAGAAAAACTCACGGATCTCCTCGCGTGACATCTGCTGGCTGCTTGCCCCCTCGCGGATGAAAAACTTGCCCCCGAACGAATAGGGCTTGCTTTGCTGAGCAGGCACTCGTACACAAAGTGCTTGGTCGACACTCTCAATCTCCACCGCGATGGGTGGATCAGCGGAACGGGCGATGGACTGGACTTCGGATTTCAAGCGATTGTGGTTGGCAATCCCGCATACTTCTCCGTCATCCGCTACACCAAGCAGAATCGTTCCGCCGGTGGCGTTGGCAAAAGCGCATATTTCGCGTCCAAGTCCGGCCGTGCCGGAACGCTTGAACTCGGTCGTGAAACCTTCGCCCAGGGCGACCAGGTCGGAGAGTGCGTTCTGGTTCACACTGTCACCTCCTCGGACATCAGGCGTGGGAGAAGCAGGTCACGTGCCTGAGAGAGCGCGAGTGTCGAGTGCTTTAAGCACCGCACCTGACGGATGATGTCAGACGTAATTTTGGCGAACTCAACGACAAGATTCTTCGCTGGAACTACAACGTCAAGATCGCGAAATCGTCCCTTGCTAATCTCTGGATAGGTCGATCCTTTCGCATTGCTGCGAATCTCAGCAACCCGACTCATCAGGTTAAAGAGCACGTACATCCTCATCTGCTCATCGTAAGGAATGACATTGATAAACCCCTGATTTGTACAGACTTCGCGATCTATCAGTGCGAAGAATCCCACTGATGCGCGACTGGTCATGAGGATGGTTTCGGCGGGGACCATCTTCGCAGATGACTCATGAAGCCCCTTTTCCGTAATCTTGCGGGTGGAATCGAGCAGCACCAGGCAATCATTCTTGGTCACATCGGTAGGTACGATCCAAGTCACATCTCCGTCCCAATACGAAGTGATCTTGGTTGAAGGAGTACCACCGCCGACAGTGTTGCAAACATCTGATATCTTCTTCCATACCCATCCCTCCGGTACACCATTGACATTTGTTGTGTGCTCATGACCAGGAAACCGAAGCCGCACAAACCACTCTCGGTAGAGCTCCCGTGCCGCCCGCTCCAGCAGCTTAATCCGCTTCTGGTTGTTTTCGATCAGGTCGTCGTAGGCAGAGAGGGTGTCAGCAATGCGTTTTTGCGTTGCAGGTTCAGGAAACCTTATAGCCAGTCCATACACAAAGTTGCGATTCAGCGATGGTTGAGCCGCCCCTGAATTGAGCTGTCCGAGATTTAGAGTGCTGAGCAAGTAAGCGACGAAGCGAGGATGGTTGCCCTTGAAGTCCGTAACGTAGAGGCACGTGTTATGTGGCCAATAGTCCTGATTGACATATGTGACACTTCCTATTGATGCGCCACTTCGTCCTACCGTTACTCCTGGACCTCTCTGCTTTGTCTCATTGTGAAAACCATTTGGTCCTGCCGATCCAATAACCGGCACGGGGCCGGGCTGACGACGATACTCTGGTAGATCGTGGCCTCGCTGAAGAGTTACCAAATCACCTAATCTTCTATCAGGCCATCTCATACACCCAGTTCCTTGAAATTCCGGGCAATCGTAGCCGCTAGTTCTGCCGCTTCTTCGTTGAGTCCTTCAAGTTTGACGTGGATTGCATGAATCATTTCCTCAAAGTCGAAATTCTCGTCCTCTTCCTCTGGAGCCACACCGACGTAGCGGCCCGGAGCAAGGCTCCAGTCGTTCTCCTCCAATTGCTTTCGATCAACCAGTCTTACGAGCCCTTTGACATCACGAAGCTTCCCATCAGGAAAGCACTCCTGCAACCAGCGCGCCTGCCGCCAGAAATAGTGTGACGATTTGAGATGCGCGACCGCTTCTCCCTGTGCTTCATCGAGCGTTTTGAACAGACTTCCGCGCCTGTTCTGCCGCGCTTCCGCGATACGTGATAGTAATTTGCAGAGATGTTTCATTTGCTGGATCAACGTGCGGTTTGTTTCAGCCAGCGGCTCGGCTTTTACAGAGAAAGTCTTGAGCGCATCATTGTCACGGTTCCATGATTTCCAAGAAGAGGACAGGTCGCCAGCTTTCTCCTGAAAGTCATGTACATTGTTTCCAAAGGTCGTCTCTGCAGTCCTGAGTTCCTCAAAAACATTCTCTGCGAGGTCGTCTCGGAAATCCGTCGTCTGCAGGGTCGCAATCGCTTTGGCGAGGACCGCAGAGAATCTGCTAAGCGGCTCTACAGCCCTGCCCGACGCTTCGATCATGCGCTCAAGGTGTTCAGCCACGAGGGCAATGAAGCGATCAACTTGGCCCCGATATAGCCAGACGATTGCCGCGAGATTCTTCTGTTGTTCGGGTGTGAAGTCGTAGATCTTACGCGTCACCTTCCGGTGGACGTTGCGCGCATCGATCATCAGAATCTTGTTGCGCCGTTCTTCGGGCTTGGCCTTGTCGAGGAACCAGAGCTCGCACGGCACCGTGCGCGTGTAGAAGAAGCCGGGGCGGACCGCCATCATCACGTCCACATGACTTGTTTCGATCAACCTCTTTCGGACCTTTGCCTCTTCGCCGCCCGCAGACGAAGCCTGTGAGGACATGACGAATCCCGCCCGGCCCCTGGCATTCAGGTAGCTGTCAAAATACGAAATCCACAGATAGTTGCCGTTCGGGACCTTGCCCTTCCTGTTCACGCCCGGAAGGGAATAGGGGAGACGTGGGTCGTTCTTCACTTTCTCCGCATCTACCTCGTCGACGTTGAAGGGCGGATTGGCCATCACGAAATCGCACTTGCCGAACAATTCGTGCGGATCCTCGTAGTAGGTGATGGCTTTATGGATGTTGCCTTCCAAGCCATGCACGGCGAGATTCATATTGGCGAGGCGGATCGTCGTAGAGTTCTTTTCCATGCCGTAGAACGTGGCTCGTTCAGTCGGATTCAGATGCATCCGTTCAATGAAGTGGGCACTCTGCACAAACATGCCACCCGAGCCACAGGCGGGGTCGAGCACCCTGCCATTGTCGGGCTCGATCACGTTGACGATCATCTGGACAAGTGAGACTGGGGTGAAGAACTCCCCTCCATCGTGTGCCTTCTGATCGGCAAACTGAGTCAGGAAGTACTCGTAGATGCGTCCGAAAATGTCTCCATCGGCGCGCTTGAGAGCCGGTCGTTGAAAGTGCGCAGGATCTGCCCGAGGACGTCATTGTCGAGTTCCTGGTACTCCGCCTTGGGCAAGGCACCACGCAGGGTTTCGTAGTCCCTTTCGATCCCTTCCATGGCGTCGATGATTGCCTGGGCTCGATCAACGCTGTCCGGCAAGGCAACGAGATGATCGAACTGTGCTTCCGGCCGGAGAAAGATCGCTCCCTTCTGGGAGAAATCCTCCTTGGCAAGTGCACGGACCTTGCCTCCTCGCGTCGGCAGTGCTGATTCGATCTTGTTCTTGACCTTGAGGAAACGACTGTACGCGTGCCGGAGGAAGATCAGCCCCATAACAGGGAGGAAGTACTCGTTGCTGGCGAAGTTGGAATTGGCCCGCAGGTTATCCGCGCTGGACCAAAGCCGTTTCTCGATCTCTCCGATGTGTTCCAATGGTGTGCCTCTCCCGCCTTGACTTCTCAGACTCAGTGCGCAGCGATCAATTGACCTCCGACAAGCGTCGGCGTCGCGGTTCACTCATTTGTTTGCGCGATGGGACCCGCAAGGGGGCTGCTATCATCCCTGTCCCTGATCCCGGGTCTCATCGACTCCTCCGGATCTCACCCATTCATCTACTTCTTCCTTGCGAAATTTCCAGAGGCCCTTTCGTCCAATATGTTGACATCGGCTTTTCTGCGATCCACTTGTAGACCGTGTTCCACTTGATCTCGAAGTAGGCTGCGATCGCGTCTGCGGAAACCTCCACTGATCTCTCATCATTGCTCTGACCATCTGCGTGAACCCAGCCGCGCCGTTCCGAAGAGAGAGACCGCACTGGACACACTTGACTGGCATATGTTTAGGAGAAACAGGCTTAATGGGAGTTACGCAGTTGTAGGCAATATACTCGAATCGCGCAGCTCCGTAAGGCAATTGACGTTGCTGCCCCATGCCTCTGCGTTCCCTGCAATTGCGTCACTCCTGTCTATATGGGTGTTGGGGCCCACTGTTGATCCTCATATGCCAGGTCACCTACAGGATCGTATTTCGACTTCAGGTCTTCAAATTCTGTTTAGAGATCAGCAGAACTCAATGCCTCGGCGAATACACTGCGACCGTCATCAAGATTCTTGCCCATCGCCTGCCCGATCAGGTTCATCATCCGCGCGCCCCGTTCGATGAAGAACTCGGAGAATTGATCTGCCTTGAGATGCCGTGGGTTGATCCAATGCGCCTCCAGAATCTCCTGCAACGCTTCCAGGGAAATGTCGTTGGTCAACCGGTGCAGATAGGCCGAGGGTGCTCGGCCTCCTATCTGCCGGTTGGTATGGGCATCAATGGGTGTCTTGTTGATGATCGAATTGTAGAGACGTGGCGGGATCTTAGGCTGGATTCTTTGGCACCATGCTTTGGGGAATACGTGGTGAATGTCGATCCGGGCATCGTCCCAAATCTGGAAGGAGAGCTTTTCGGCGGTGCGCCAATCGGCTGCGCCGCTGGCCATCTGCAAAGCATACAGCCCTTTGTAGGCTGCGCTGTTGCGGGTACGGAGAGACAAAAGGCGTTCGGGAGTGAAATTCGCTTCCGAAACCAGAGTCGGCATCTCTTCCCCGCGCAACCACGCGGGTACCTGCACCAGATCCAAGCCGAACTGAGTTTCAATGCTGCTTCTGTATCTTTCCCCAAAAATACCGGACCAGAACCATTGGGAGACTTTGGCCCTGTATCGGGCTGACATTGTTTTCCCCAATTCCACAAAAATCACGGCAAGGGATATCAGCTGTGTAGTGTAGGGTACATCCCTCCCCGTGAAAATGAAGTGGCTTCGCAGAAATTTGGCAGCCTCACCAAAACCCCATTCCACTTGGTCCGCCCAACTCTGATAATCACAGACGTGGAGATCCAAAATTTCGCGTTTCTGACACCCGATAGCAGGCAGCAGGTTGGCCGGAAGATTCTTGGCTTCGGCCTGCCGTCTTCTTTTCTGGGTTTCCAGCAAAGTTACGGCCTGCAAAAACTGTTCCCCTTCAATGCCTTGCAGCACACCGTATTGATATTGATCATGAAGGCGGTTCCGCCGTTGATTCCAGTCTTTGCGAAGGGAAAACGATTCGCTGTCAGCGGCAAAAGCCGCGGTGGCCAGTTCAAAGACTGTCAGCGTCACACCACCGGTATTGACTTTCTCGAATACCGTACAAACCGCTTCCTTCGGGGTACCCTTGTTCAGTCGAATTACCGGGAGTCTGTATTGGCCGAACGGTTTGAGAAATTCGTTGTTGAATTTTTTGCGAAAAGACACCAAATCCCCGCAAGGATGAGTACGGCTTGGAGCTTGCCAGTAGTCAACATATTCAAACAACCATTCCATGGGTTCCAGCAAACACTCTGTGGGTATCATGTGTTGGGCAAACTCATACTCGGGAGTCCTGAGGTCCAACTCTGTTTCTCGGCCAAAATTCCTGGCAACCCTTTTGTCTTCCGGTACGCTCTTGACTGCGTCTTCCCCATTTCTTCCGGATTGCATGACCTTGAGCATGTCGATGTAGTACCAACGGCTGATTTTCACACCCCGATTGTCGTGTGTACGAACCGGGCCTTTATGTTGCAATGCTTGATACAGTGAGGTCAGGCGTTGCTGCCCATCCAAGAGGAACTCTGCTATATCCTTTTTCGCTGGACCGGAGACTCCTTCCACCAGGCGACTCTGGAGTCGGATCTCACCCCCCGCTTCAAGCGTCATGATGGCTCCCACCGGAAAACCTCGTAAGATGCTGGACAGCAGGCTTTGGATTCGGTCATCATCCCATACCCAGCCTCTTTGAAAATCCGGGAGTCGGATCCTGCCGGATTCGACATTGTCAAGAAGTTCCGTCAGGTGGATGGGGTGGGTTTCGAACATAGTTGGATTCTGGGTCTGACCTGAATGCAGAATGGCCGATGATGAAAAGTTGAATTGAGGCGGTCATTCAGCAGGCACAGCAAGTATCGCAAGACCGTCAGGCCAAGATCAACAGCGTGCCGCATTGCCGTGTGTGCTGCCGAAAAACTGTTTCTGTACATGCTGCCGAATGCATTCTCAAGATAGCATGGACAGCTTTTGTACGTGAAAAATCTGGATGGAGACTGCCTGACTGCAGACTTCTTTTTCGTTTTGGACTCTGAAATTGAACCTGGGAGGGGAATATGATGCTGGACCCTCCTTCCAAGCAGGGATTCAAATCCTCCGATTCAACTCTATTTGGGCCAGAATGTCAGCCGCGACCTCCAGCACTTCAGCTGGCGCGCGTACCGATTTGCCAGCAAGTTGGTGCAAAGCGCAGACAAGAGGTGTTAGTTTTCCAGATTTATTTGTATCTGTTTCGAGGATCTCGACGATATCGTGTACCGAAGCGCCGTTTGCTATCAGTTCTGGAACTTGGACCTGCATTTCTCGCATCATTGCATCGTTGCCGGGTTGAAACTCAGCATACACAGTGCGAAATGTGTCCATAGCCACCCCTTGCATTCCATGGACCTGCAATGCTTGTGTTCTGACCCATTCTGAGCGCCACTGGAGTTCTTTGGAGTGGGTATCAACTTGACTGCGAAGTTGGCTTTTCACGGTGCCGAGCCTGTGATTGAGCTCGTCGTAGATGCGCAATGCTTTACCCGAGTGGCCAATGGCAGTTTGGATTTTTCCCTTTTCGATCAGTATCTGCACAACCAACTTCTGAAGTCTTGGAGTATCACTGACACCAAAATGCTTGACCATCTCTTTTGCAGTTTTCAATGCGGCCTTGAATTTATGAAGTCTCCTTTGCATCGTGCATTTGGTGACTAGTGCCTGCGCGGCCAATTGCTGGAGTTCTGGAGTACTACTGGAGCCAAACCGCCCAAACATGTTGTCATAGGTTGCTACTGCTGCCTTGAATTCCCCAAGGTGGAATTGCAACAGCCCTTTGTAGAGCAAGGCCCAGGCAACCTGCTCCTGGAGTTCTGGAGTATCGCTGGAACCAAACTGTTCGATCAATATGTCTGAAGTTACTGCCGCTGTCTCAAATGCACCGAGCTTCAATTGAGAAATACATTTGTAGAACAAGGCCCCGGCAACCTGTTTCTGAAGTTCTGGAGTATCGCTGGAACCAAACTGTTCGATCAATATGTCTGAAGTTACTGCCGCTGTCTCAAATGCACCGAGCTCCAATTGAGAAATACATTTGGCGAGCAAGGCCCCGGCAACCTGTTGCTGAAGTTCTGGAGTATCGCTGGAACCAAACCGCTCGACTATGGCCTCAAAGGCAGTGATGGCTAGCTCGAATTCACTGCCTTCTATTCGGCAAGCACCTTGCAAGGCCAGGGATTGAGCCATCAGTTTTTGGAGCTCGGGTGCACCGTTGGAACCGAAAAGCCGGACTACGGTAGCGGTGGCATCAATAGCCGCCTCTATGTTGCCAAGCTGATGGTGTATACATCCCGTGCAAACCAATGCTCTGGCGACCGTCACTTGGCTCTCAAGTACACTGCTGACACCAAGGCGGGCAACCACTTCATCGTAAGCTTCTATCGCAGTCTCAAGTTCACCGAGTTCCTGACTCAGCGTAGCCTTTCCGCGAAAAGCCACGGCAACCAAACTCTGGAATTTCGGATCTTCGCGATCAGAACAGATCGCTATGGCCTTGTTGAGGGTTGCCACCGCCTCTGCAGTCCTGCCCTGTTTCCACTGGCCGTATCCCTCGCTCAACAATTCCATGGCTGTCGCCATGTCTTGGTTGGTTTCCGGCTCGATGTCAGGTAGTCTCACGTCGCGGAACACACTGACAATCTGCGGATCATCGTGTATGGCCCGCGCGATTCCCTCTTGAATCGTGGATGAGACGGCTGCCTCCAAGGCCAGTCTGACGAATATCTCGGCAAGTTCGGTTTCGCGGTAAAACACCGCCATGAAGTGAATCAGATTGCTCACAATGGCAGCTTCGTCTCGTTCACGCCGCAGCTTGTAATAGATGCAGTAGAGACGTTCCGCGGCTGTGTACTGCCGTTTGCCGCCGCCCCCTTCCGCGACTACAGCCCCTCGCTCAACCAGTCTTCCGAGCATGGTGGATGTGGTCCGTACATCCAGCCGGGCCCGCGCAGCGATTTCTCCCGTGCTTGATGGTTGCCAGAGATCCATGATCGCGAGAAAAACGCGACGTTCGGTCTTGGCCAGAATCTCCAAGTGGCCGCGGAAATATTCAGTGTGGTCATCGATCAGCCTTACCAATTCCTCCATCAACTGATTCAATGACCCGTGCCTTGCGAAACCGGCGACGATAACCAGAAGGCGGGGACTTCCACCGGTCAGGATTTCAAGAGGCCGGATCTCCCTTTCAGTTGCCTTGTCTGCACTGGCCACTTGCCACAGGCGCTGGCACTCTGAGGTAGACAACGGTGCCAGATAGACAATGCGGAAAAGCTCAAAGAAGGATTGCTCTGCGTCATCCAATTCCCTGAACCGACAGGTAGCTGTGGCCAGCAGCATGATTTGCGGTTCGGTCTGCAATGTCTGGCGCAATTTCCATCCAAAGTCATTGTCCACGTTCCGGCACAGTTCCTGCAGGTTCTCAACCATGAGGACAAGCCGTTTGTGGAGTCGGTCCGAAGCCTCCAGGACAGTAGCGCGCACATAGTGCTCCAAATTGTCTTCACGCCACCGCTTGGCAAATGCCGTGTGCGCATCTCGCAATTCTCTGGCAAGTTCGGGTGCGCGGACTGAGCACTCCTGAGCCAGGTAGAAAAGCACCTCAAGCCAGAAGTCAGCCAGAGTGAAAATTTCCTGGCTCTCTTCCATCAACCGGACAGGCCACATGTGTCTGGAGAGTGTCCCGTTGGTGCGCAACTCCGCAGCAATGCGAGCCAACAACATGGTTTTGCCCCGACCACGCGGGGCAACCACCAACACGTGCTGGCACGATGATGCATCCAGGTTGTCACGCAGCACTTCCAGTACAGTGTTGAACTCGCGTTGTCTGACCACAAATTGCTGGATGATCTCCTTATCGGATTGGAATGTGCCAGGATTGAATTTGCGGATCGATCGATCCATGGATGCGACTGCGCTGGCCTTTGTCATGCGTTGACACTCCCCACTCTCTTCACGAGGGGTAGATGGTGATCGCGAAAGCGTGTCTCCCACCAATCCTTAAGCAGTTTTGAAGCAAACTGATGTCCATTGTCGCCAGATTCGAGATAACCGTCATGCTCCAGGACATCAAGTACATTGGCAATACGCTCCGGGGCATCGGTGACCAGGGTCGAGTACAACCTGGCGAGGCAGTGCCGCGCATCAGAGGTGAACGATTCCTGCGTGGCGGCCTCCGCCAGAATTTTCATGGCAAGGGCGTGATTCTTCTCGTCACCCAAGCCTTCCTTAAGGCGTGTTGCGTAATGCACAAGATCGTTTTGTCCTGCAGGACCAAGAAGCTCATGGCGGTAGACCTGATGAACATCCTGAACCGAAACTTGGTCTCGCTCCTGCATGGTGACAAAATCCTGCAGACGAGCGAACAAGGATTGCACGTGGTGCGGAACACCCATGCCAAGGGCATCATAAACCGCATCCGCCACACCATCCGCCACTGAAATTTCATAGCTCGCAGCCAGCCTGTGGAAACATGCAGTGCTCGAATCACGGCTCCAGGGCCCCAGACGAAACATGTAGAGATAGTGGATGCGGTCCGACAATCCCAGCTGTTGCACCAAAGGTTGGAGACCGATACTGCCGGAAACGATGAGGGACAGGGATTCACCGGAGAGACCTTGAAGCACACTCCGTAACCAACTCAACCACTCGTCAACCCGCTGTTTGCCATTGTCGTGGCGGAGCATCCGCTTCAGAAAGATAGGCAGCTCATCAATAACCAAGAGCACCGGCTGATCATGACGGGCACATTCTCCCAGCAATTTCGCCCCGTATCCCCGCCAACTCCCTTCACTCAGACCCGCGCGGATCTTGACTCGGAAGTCGTAGGCACTGAGTTCCTCAACATTCTGAACCCAGCGTTGCGTTGCTGTCGCAAAACGAGACGCGATCGGTCGCACCGGGTGCACAGCTGCAGCAATGGTGGCAATTGTGTCTTCGGCACAAGTTGCATCCTCGACATCGGCGAAGAGCATGACCCACCCCTTTGTCTCCAGTCGTCTGCCGAGTTCCCGCGCCAAGCTGGTCTTGCCCATGCGACGCTGTCCGGTCAACAGGACATGATTGAAGTCGCAGATACGGGATTCCAGGATTTGCAGTTCGGCTGCGCGATCGAAAAAATCGTCGCCGCTTACCCACCGGCCGGTGGATGATCTCATGACTAACCTCCATTCAACAATTTTGTTGAATCTATCATTCAACAGATTCGTTGTCAACAAATCTGTTGTTTCGATTCTGCTCCATCGGCTCTTTACGGGCCGGCTATGTTTGTTCTGCCAGTGGTCTTCCAGAGTCAGAGGGCACGTCTCGGGAGCAGATCGCCGGGAGCAGGATGCAACGGCACGGGAATACACAACGTGGGCTGGAGTATTCGGGCCTTGCGCGCCGAAAAAGGGAGACACAGGTATCGGGTCCGGTATCAGTGCAAGTTAGGCCCTTCAATCCACGACAAGCACCTGCGAGTGCTGTACTTGCGGGGCTGATGTAGAGTGACTTTGGCCCGCGCCTGAACTTCGACCCCTCCAGCCCTGCATGCCGGACTTTCCGTTACTGTAGTCAGATTGTCCCGGCTGGACTGTGAAAACCATGGAGCCAGACAGCACAGCCCGAGGGCCCGTGACGGCTGTTTCCCAGGGTGTCCCAGCAGCGACAGCGACAATTTGGGCAGGGCGATTGCATTGTAATTTGGGTTCCATGCCCGCGGGAGAGACTGAGGGCACCTGCCCAAGGTCTCCGAAGAAAATGTACATCATGACGGCCTGCGTCGCTTCTCCCCTGATCCCCGGCCTGGCGCAAGGGGACGATCCGCGCATGGAACGCGCGCTGCATGGGGTGCGGGACATGGCGTTCCGGGCAGACGACCGCGGCCTCCGCCAGCCCACCAGAGGGCCATCTTGCGGCGCATCGCTCTGCACGGGCTGCCACAGGCAAAAACCGCCCGCAGGGACATGACCTACACGCGTCGCAAGACGGCGGGGGGACCCCAGGGTATCGACGCCAACGGTGGGAGATCCTGGGACAGAGAAATTACAATGCAATCGCCCTGCCAATTTGGGTCCAATGCAGGCTGTCTTCAGTCAGGTATAGTAATTGCGCCTAGTCTCCTCGCGCTCTGTCTATGGACGCCGTGCCTGACAGGGCCGGGATAGCGTGTTTTGCTCAGACATCAGAAGGTAGCCATAGTCCCATGAACCTGAAATCCTTCAAAGCTACATTGGATGGAGCGCAGCCTCCGGCAGACCTGGGAGTTCCGCTTGCGGCTCTCTGGTGGGCCGGCAAAGGCCAGTGGGAGACTGCCCACAATCTTCTGCAAGACCAGCCCGACGACAACGGATCGGCCTGGGTCCATGCCTGGTTGCACCGCGAGGAGGGGGACATTCCCAACGCCCGGTACTGGTACAACCGCGCCCGCAGAACTCCCGTTTCCGTCCCCTTGCAGGAAGAATGGGATGACATCGCGCAGAATCTGTTGGAAAGCCCAGCTGCAGCTTGAACCTGGATCTCGGCCAACCAGACATGAAGCGGTGGTACAGCACAGCGTCTGGATGGCACAAATCGCATCTGCATCCCTGGCTCCGGACGCCTGGCTGCCTGCAGATCGAAAATCGCATCTCCGGGCCCACGCCATGTTCCCTGTAGCATCCGATGGACAACCTGTTTTCGGCACCGGGAGACAGACCGGCAAGCGCAGACATGGTGGATATCGTGGGTACACTCTTTGATGATCGGGCCCGACAGGTAGCCTTGGCGGTACAACAGGCCACCGGCATCAATCGCGTTCTGCTGTTTGGGTCCCGAGCGCGGGGTGACTATGGTCCGGCTTCGGACGTGGATTTGCTGGTGGTGCATCCCGAGGACCGTGCCATGGCCGAGATCTGCCAAGAGACAGCCCAGCGGGCTGTTCAGGATCTCTACGATGGCGCCATCCGTACAGATGTAGTCATGATCTCGCCGGAACTGTTTGCCAGTGCACAATTCGGCCTCAATCATGTGGCTGCCAAAGCCGTCAAGGACGGTGTCACCCCTATGGGATACTCCTATCGTCCCTCGCCCCGGGAACGTCCCCCACGCGATCCCTTCACATTGGAATCCATGGAACGCGCCCTGCACGCGCGCGGGGAATTCAGGACTTTGCAGAGGCTCATGCGGCCGGGAGAAACAGAGTACTACGATGTCCGGGTGGAATTCGATTTGGCTTTCGGCAGAGCTGCACAAGGCACCCTGGAGCATGCCCTCAAGGCCTTGATAGCTTCCCGGCGCGCAGAATACGCCCGGATTCACAACCTTGTTGAACTCCAAACCCATGCGATGGAAACCGTGCCGGAGTTTCAGGGCCTGAAATCTCCTTTGCCAGTCCTGTCCTTGTTTGCCGGAGGCGCCATCTATGGCACCCCCCATCTGGAACAGGATATTGAGGAGTTGTTTGCTCTGTTGCAAGCGGATGTGGAGCATGTCTTTGCCCTGATTCGGGGGCAGGGGAGCTTTGCCCCATGGCAGGTACGGGTGTCCGATTTCCAGTATTGATTGACCCCTGCCCCACGCTGCCGCTTCTCGGCCTGACCATGGATATCTCCGGCTCGCGGGAGGCCTGGAAGTACGCATGTTCCCCGGCAAGACGCGGGGCGCACGGTGTCGGGTATGCCATGCCGTCTTCACCCAGTGCCATACCGAAAACACCTCTCGACAACATGCGGGAGAGGACCGGGGCGATCACTGTCTGCCGGAGGACGTGAATCGGATTGATGTCGAAAATGTGCATTGGGCGTCACCCCCGGGGACAATGGGGGCAATGGCGGTTTTGACATCGCGTCCCCGACCAGGCTTCTTTCGCACACACCCCAAAGGAAACTCATGAACAATCAGCTGCGAGGCATTCTGCCACCCATGGTTACGCCTTTCGATCGCAATGAGGAAGTGGATACACGCGCGCTGGCGGCAGACGTGGACTGTCTGCTGCAGGCGGGCGTGCAGGGCGTGACGGTCGGGGGCAGTACCGGGGAAGGACATACCCTTAGCACCGACGAGGTGCGTCAGGTGGTGGGTACGGCCATTGAGACCGCCGCCGGCCGCGGGCCGGTGATCGCGGGGGTGATCACGGACAGTACCCGGCAGGCGGTTGCCCGAGCCAAGGCTCTGGCCGACCTGGACGTGGCGGCCCTGCAGATCACACCTGTGCACTACCTCTTCAATCCCACCCCCGATATGCACGTGCGTCACTTTGCCACGATTGCGGAAGCCGTGGATCTGCCCATTCTCATTTACAACGTGGTCCCCCACATCTACCTGGCCCCGGACCTGCTGGTGCGGATTCTGCGGGCGGTGCCCGGCGTGGCGGGAGTCAAGCAGAGCGCGGGAGACATGAAACTGCTGGCCGATCTCCTGCTGTGGGCCGAGCCGCACGACATCATCATGTCCGCTGTCGATGCACTGCTGTATCCTTCGTTCTGTTTGGGCGCCCAGGGGGCCATCGCGGCCATACTGGCTGCCGCCCCGCGTACGTGCGTGCAGCTGTGGGCCGCGGTACAAGCGGGAGACCATGCCACGGGGTTGCAGCTGCACCGCCAGCTCTTGCCGCTCTGGAACGCCATGGTGGGGGACAACCTGCCGGCCAACGTGCGGACCGTCATGCGCCTGCAGGACCGGGATGGCGGAAGACCGCGGGCTCCCATGCCGGAGTCTTCGCCGGCGCAGGTGGCCGCAATCGAAAAGGCCTTGGCCGGGGTGACGGCCGAAGCCCAGGGGATGCTGGCGTAGCGGCGCGAGCGCGGCCGGTTCAGGTCTCTGCAGACCGCGGTGGCCCTGCCGCGGCGGAGACTACCCGCAGCCGCGCGTTGGGGTGTGCGTAGACACTGTACGCCAGCCAGGTGGGGTCTCCGGACTGGCGGATTGTGGCGCGCGCCCCGTGCAGGGCTTGCGCCACGGTGTCCCCTTCCAGCAGCAAGGCGTAAAAGTGCTTGGCGAATCGCCGTGCCGATTCGTCAGTGACCGTCCACAGCGGCCCCATGAAGAGGCCGGCTCCTGACCCCACCAACCGGTTCACCCACCCCCCGAGCCGGGTCAGGGCAAATCCCTGTCGGCCCGTGTGGCAGGCGTTCAACACGAAGCCCGGCCGTTGCCGGAACAGATGTCCCTGGACTTCAGGCCCGATCAGGGCGTTGGGGGTCAAGGGCTGATTGTCATCCAACCGCAGTACCGAATCCTGGTCGGGCGCTTCGGCCGTAAATTCGCCGTGCGAGGCCAAATGGAACCAGTCATAGTGGCCGGCCTCCAGCAGGGCCGTCACCTCCGCCAGCGTATTCCGGCGCGGGCTGGCATCGCTGACGCCCGCCTGCTGCATCAGGGCTTTCACATCGGCTTCCTCGTTGGACACGGCTGACAGGTTGGTGTGGGGACCCACAAAGGCAAAACGGGCCAGTTGCAGGTGGGCGGGTGGGCCCTGCAGGCCGCTGCCTTCCTGATCGCGGTGGAGCCAGCGCGTCATGCGCATGGAAAGGCACCAGGGCGTGGCGTCTTCCCAGGTTTCACCCTGATAGCCGTAGGGCCACACCAGTTCCCAGGGAATGAAGGGTTCATCGGTAATCACCAGGAAGGATTTGTCCTGCCATTCGGCCCGTTCCAGGGCATAGCGTTCCTGCAAGGCCTGGGGAATCAGGTCGTGCCACAGGCTGTGGCCCAACTTGCGGACCGCCTGCTGCATGTGGTCCATGGCCGCGGCATCCGCCTTTTTCAGATCAAAGAGGTCGGTCAGATCCGAGAGCTGCCGATACATATTGTCGTAGTAGGTCTGGGGATCGCCCCTGAGCGGCAGGGGCGGGCAACTCTGGGCCAATTGGGAATCGCAATAGAGATTCAGCAGCAGCCGAGGCTGCGCCTGCGAAGTGTCGTAATGGACGAACAGGGTCAGATCCGGGGATGCGGCGTTCGTCTCCAGAGTCAGACGCCGGGCTTCCACCGTGTGTTGCTGCACTTGCGTAGGCACATGCTCGGACACTTCGACCCGGGTTGAGAGCGTGCCCAGGGGAGTACCCTCCTGCAGGCAGTGCACCGTGATGTACGTGCGGCCTGCGGTCTGGGGTTGCAGCTCGAACTCTGCTGCGACAGGGCCGCGTTCCGGTCCTGTCCACAGGGTCTGCACATGGGGGCCCAGGTTGTCAAAGCCCGGGGATGTAATCCAGACCAGGACCGGCAGCTCCTCCTGCAGGGACAGCACCATATGGGGGACATCCCCATCCCGGGGAATCGGCGCGAGACACACCTTCACCCTGATCAGGGGATCGCCGATCCAAACCCGGTCCGGACACTCCATGGTCAAGGTGCGGGAAACCGCGGGACGGGTCGGAGTGTCCGGCTCCCGGTGCGGGGCCGCGGCCATGGCGGCAGCACTGCGCGTGGCCGCGGCCGCGGGAGGCAGCTGCAGGTGTTCCTCCAGCAAGTTCAGCAACAGATCGTCGTGGTACCAGGAAACCGCGTCGTTGGGACTCATGTGGGCGGTCAGCCGCAGATACTGGACCATGTGCCAGGCCAAGTGCCGGCCGCGCTCCGCGAGCGCGGCCGTGCCGTGTGATCGTTGCACCGAATCCAGCAACGATTGGGTTAGCTGCTCCGGGACACAAAGGTGCCACAGGGACAGGATGGGCTTGGGCAGGGTCTGGACCAGCAGCGCCTGCGCGCCCGCGTCAGGGGCGGGGGCCCGCGCCCGGGTGCCGGGGGCCGCCTTGAGCGCCGTCTGTCCATTCCAGACCATGAAATCGCGCCAACAGGCCTGGAGTTCGCGTGCGAAGCCGGGGAACGCGCGGATTTCGGCCTGCAGCCAGGTCTCCAGGGCCCCGCGGTGCGCCCAGGGGGCGGCCTGAAAATTCCGCCACAGCAGCCGGGTATCCGGCTGTCTTTGGCAGCGATCGTCCAATGTGGCCAGTAGACGGCCATCGGACACTGCGGAGTTGCCATGGGCTACCAGCCGCGCCACGGCATGGGTGATCCGGGACAGAGGCGGAGACGGGACGCGGGAGCTCAAGACTGATTTGTGATCACAGGGGGTTGCCTGCCCCATCCGGCAAGGGTTTGGGCCTGGAGCAGGTTGGCCTTTACACTCTTGTCTGCACGGCTGCGTGCACCAACCGGCTTCATGTAGGACGAATGGCAGGCCTTATGGTTACTCTTTCCGTGTGTATCGAGATGTTTTGGCCGGAGCTGGATCCGGTGGAGAAAATAAAGCGCGTGGGCCAGACCGATGTCGGTGCCTACGAGTTCTGGACATACAGCAACAAGGACATTCCGGCCATGGCTGCCGCGCAGGCCGAGGCTGCGCTTGCCTGCGCGGGGCTTGTGCTGGAGCCGCCTTTCAGTCTGGTGGCGCGGGAATCCGAACAGGCCTTGGTGGACGGAGTCCAGGCATCGGTGCAGGTGGCGCAGCAGTTGGGCGCGCCGGGTCTGATTCTGACCACGGGCAATGTATTGGCGGACGAAAGCTGGGATACCACCTTCCGTCGCGCACGGCGGCGCCTCCGCACGTTGGCCGCGGTATGTGCGGATGCCGGACTCAAGATCTACCTGGAACCTCTGAACCCGCTCGTGGATCATCAGGGCTACTGGCTGACCACCATGGCCCAGGCCGCCGATTTGGTGGCTGAGGTCGACAACCCGGCCCTGACCATTCTGTACGATCTGTATCACCAGCAAATCACCGAAGGCAACCTGATTGCCAACCTGCGGACCTATCTGCCCCTGGTAGGGCATATCCACACAGCCGGTGTGCCGGGTCGCCATGAACTGGTAGGCGGAGAAAACGATTACGGCGTGCTGTTTGCCGAAATAGATCGGCTGGGCTACGAGGGGCATGTGGGCCTTGAATTCCGGCCCACTCTGGGTGACGAAGATGCCATAGCGCAGGCGATGGAACTGGCCAGGGCCAATGCAGGGCGGTCTGCCTGAGAATGCAGGAACCCATATACCCGGGACAGCAAGGATACCTCGAGCCCCGCTGTCAGCCCACCGGGCCAACCCACTGCAGGCAGGCTTCCGAGAGCGCTTCGATAGTGCCTAGCGTAATTCTGTCCAGCAGGGCTGCCTTGGCCACTGCTGTGGCTGAACTGCAAGTGATGTCTTCCGAAGTCAAGGGGAGCATTCCCAGGGGATAGGTCCGAGGGTTGCGCACCGGCTTCCGCATATTGGTTGTGAACACCCAGCATCGGTAACATGCGGAATGGTCTTCGCTGCACACCGCCACTTGCTTCCCCCCATCATTCCATGAGGTGCAGCCATGTCGCATGGTTCCCAAGGGTCCGCCCTTTCCCAAGACGTGTTGGCGCGTTTTCGTTCCTTGGTCGGCATCCCGGCCCCATCCAGCCGGGAACATCGCATCGCCGCCACCATCTGTGATCAGCTCCAGCAGATGGGTCTGTCACCCGTACAGGACGCGGGCGGCAATGTCATGGTGGAACTGGAGGGGCGGAATCCGGAGTTGCCCTTGTGGTGCTATGCCACGCACATGGATGAAATCGCGATGGTCGTGACCCGAGTCCGTGAATCCGGAGACTTGGAGGTGGCCCGCTCCGGCAGTCTCTACCCATGGAAACTGGGGGAAGGGCCGGTGGAAATATTGGGTGACGCGCGTTCGGTGATGGGGATTTTCAGCATGGGCTCCATGCACATACCCTTGAGCCAGCGCAAACCAGTGGATTGGGATGGCGTCTGGATCACTACGGGCATGCGGGAAGAGGAGCTGCGGGCGGCTGGCGTGCGGGCGGGTTCCCTGGCGGTTCCGCATGTCTCCCGGCGGGGCCCCTTTGTCTTCGGCAGTCCCGACGACCCCATGGCAGCGGCCTGGTCCTTTGACGATCGGCTGGGGTGTGCCTTGCTGCTGGAGGTTCTGGCCCAACTGCAGGCTGCGGGCGAGACACCGCGCCATCGCAGTCTCTTCGCCTTCACCCATAGTGAAGAAGTCGGGGGTTTGGGGATCATGCATCTGGCTCGCAAGGTGGAACCGGAGGCCTTGATTGCCATCGATCTGGCGCCCATGCCGCCCCACACCCCCTTGATCCTGGACAGTCGACCGGCGATCTGGAGCAAGGATTCCCATGCGCACTATGACCACGGCCTGATGCTGGAACTCATCGCTGCAGGCCACGAAATAGACATAGAATTGCAGACTGCCGTATATGAACAGGCGGCTAGCGACGCTTCCATTGCCTTCAACGTGGGGGCAACGGACCGGGCCTTGTGTTTTGGTTGGGCCTGCGGCAACAGTCACGGCTTTGAAACCTTGCGGGTCGGTGTCTTGGCAAACACGCTGCGGACCCTGCACAGGTTCGTCATGACCCGCTGATTTCCTGCCGGGATTGAGAAGTCAGGTCGCCGGCTGGCATGCCTGGACTTCAGGTGCCCTCTGCCTCCGGCAGGCCTGTTCCGGTTTGCTGCCTTGACAAAGGCAACATGCCCGGACCTCCAGATGGCCCCAACCGGGATCCCCCAGTCTCGTATGATAGTTGCCATCGGGTTGGACGCCACCGCATGGAGCGTCACGGAGTTGGAACACCAGGAAGCGCCCTCTGTGTTTGGCTCCCTGCAGGTGCCATAACCCAATGTGTCCATCCTGTGGCGGAGCAGCCCCAGCAGAGTTTGCTGCAAGTTCCGTGGGGGCCAGTACCCGAACAAGGATCAATTCCCCAATGCGCCGGTCTCTCCGGTGCCATGGCCGGGTTGGCAATGGCAATTGGTGCCGAAGCAGTTCCCGATGTCCACCAACCATGTGACGTTGAACCCACAGGAAGCGCGGGTGGGATTGCTTCGGGACCATGGGATAGAGCGAGTCTGCAATGATTCCACCACGGCGGGATGCCAGGATTCCGAAGTCACAAATGCTGGATTGGGGACTTGGTCCGGGTGGACATTGCCGTACAGCCTCTTCCTGCCCTTCAAGTGCACGACGTGTCCCTTACGTACCCGTTGCTCTCCTTATGGTCTTGGTTGCTCGGAGCACCCGCCGTCTCAAGTCCGAACGCGGTGGAGGTGTCGTGGACTGGAATTTCCCTCTGGCCCATGCCGCGAATTGGGTGGGAGCTGGAAGAATCGCCCAGGACCCACCATGAATCCCTCTCCGCGCGGATTGCCCAAGCTCCGACAGGTGTTGCCTGAGCCGGTGTACACCGCACACGGGCTGGATGCCAACACGTGGACAGCAAGATGACACACTGGCCATTGGACCAAGGAAGAACATGAAGCAAACGATCAAGGCATCCGATCTGTTCGTGAAGGCTCTTGAAGCCGAAGGGGTTCAGATGATCTTCGGCATTCCTGGAGAAGAAAACCTGGACCTGATCGAATCTCTGGCGCGATCGGACCGCATTCAGTTGGTGCTGACCCGCCATGAACAGGCCGCCGGATTCATGGCCGCGACCTACGGGCGGCTGACCGGCAAGGCTGGGATCTGTCTTTCCACACTGGGGCCGGGAGCCACCAATTTCACCACGGCGGCAGCCTACGCCACCCTCGGCGGAATGCCCATGATGATGATTACCGGACAAAAGCCGGTCAAGCGGGCCAAGCAGGGCCAATTCCAGATTCTGGATGTAGTCGAAATGATGCGGCCCATCACCAAATACGCTCAGCAGCTGGTCTCCTCTGCAAACATCCCCAGCCGAGTGCGCGAGGCCCTGCGCCAGGCCGAGGAGGAGAAACCGGGCGCGGTCCATTTGGAACTGCCAGAGGACATTGCCCGCGAACAGACGGCAGGCCGCCCGGTGCCCGCCTCCTATGTTCGCCGCCCGATTCCGGAAGACAAGGCGATTGAGGCTGCAGTGGACAGAATGGCGGCCGCCCGCTCGCCGATGATTGTGATTGGTGCTGGCGGAAACCGGAAACTGACCTGCCGCATGCTGACCGAATTGGTGGACAGCTTGCAGATTCCTTTTGCCACCACGCAGCTGGGCAAGGGGGTAATCGATGAGCGGCATCCGCTGTTCATGGGTTGTGCCGCACTGTCTGCCGGGGACTTCGTGCACCGTGCCCTGGAGGAGGCCGACCTCATCGTTAACGTCGGACATGACGTGATTGAGAAACCGCCGTTCTTCATGTATCCCGGTGCGGATCCGGAGACCGGAGCCAATCACTTTGGGGACGATCCCGTGGGTGTCTCCGGAGCCACCGAAGTGATCCATGTCAACTTCCGTTCCGCGGAAGTCGATCCAGTCTATTTCCCGCAAATTGAGGTGGTGGGCGACATTGCCAACGCCATATGGCGAATCAAGAACGGTCTGCAGGCCCGCGGGGCGCCGGACTGGGACTTCCAGCCCATGATGGCCATCAAGAGTCATCACGATGCCAGCATCGATCAGTGGGAGGGTGAATTCAGCTTTCCCGTCAGCCCTCCGCAACTGGTGCATGACATCCGGGCCGTGATGCCTGAAGACGGCATCCTGTGCCTGGACAATGGGGTGTACAAGATCTGGTTTGCCCGGAATTACAGGGCCTATGGACCCAACACGGTGCTGCTGGACAATGCGCTGGCCACGATGGGGGCGGGACTTCCGTCCGCCATGGCCGCCCATCTGGTGCATCCGGGCCGCAGGGTCATGGCGGTGTGCGGCGATGGCGGATTCATGATGAACTCGCAGGAGTTGGAAACCGCGGTGCGGATGCACATGAACCTGACCTGCTTGATCGTCAACGACCAGGCCTATGGCATGATCCGCTGGAAACAGGCCGACATGGGCTTCCAGGACTGGGGTCTCACGTACGACAATCCGGATTTCGTCCAATATGCCCACAGTTACGGAGCCCACGGTCACCGGGTCGAGAGTGCAGAGGATTTGCTGCCGCTGCTGCAACATTGCCTTTCCACCCCAGGCGTGAATCTCATTGACTGTCCTGTCGACTATTCCAGGAACACCGACTTCCTGAGCCGCTGGATCAAGGAACAAAGCACATCGCTCCGGTTCTGACCAAGGCAGAGCGGAATATCCAGGGCGGTGGCCAACTTTGACGTTGACGCTCGGCGAGCGCCCAAGGGTCCCCGGTTTTCCTTGCATCGGCCACAGTGGCATTATGGGGAATGCGGGGGCGACAGGGTTCTTGCAAGATGGGGCCTGCATCGTATTGACACAGCCCAATCGGTTCACAATGCTGCCGAGTGGAGAGACTGTGGCGACTGTTCGTTGCATGCCAGATCCGAAAGAGGGATCTGGCCAGATCCCTGTACATTCGCCGCTCCATTCCGACCCAACCCGCAAAAACGCAGGAACTGCCTTTGGCCTTTCCTGAAACCCGTGAAGAGGCGGGGAGATTGGCTTTTCCACAGGGCCGAGGCTGGCGCCGCGATGGCTGCGCATGGCTGAGGCTACTCGATTGCGCCCGAGGTCACTGGACGCTTGGTGCCTTGATGCACCTTCCGCATCAATGTGCCGTAGTTCCGGCCGGGAGCAATTTGCCCCAGCGCCACCGCCCTGTCGGCCCCGGTGCATCCGGGCAGATTGCCTGGCCTGCCGTGGATGGTCTCATATCCCAGAACGGCAAACGAGAGGGCTTCCTTGGCATCGCCTGTGCGCTGCTGTCCGGACAGGACTGTGACAGGGATGGATCCCAGCCTGGTCTGCAACATGCGGATCAAGGTCTTGTTGTGGCCCCCGCCGCCTCCCACATAGACATGGCTTGTCTGGTCGGACAGATGCTCTTGGATTGCATAGGCAATGGAATGGGCTGTAAGGGCTGTCACAGTTGCCAGGCGGTCGGATGGGGAGAGACGCCGCACCTCCGCTTCCTGCCAGAGCCGTTCACCGCAGGACGCGCCGAAATATTCGCGCCCAGTGGTCTTGGGAGGAAGCGCCTTGAAATATGGATCGTCACCCAAAACCCGGAGCCAGGAGTGGTCCACCTGTCCTGCGCCTGCCAGACGGCCGTCCTCGTCGCAGGACTGCCTCCCGCCCGTTATGCGCTTGGTGAAAAAATCAATGAGCAAATTGCCGGGACCTGTATCAAAGGCGATGACCTCATCCGCCTTGGCGCTCGCAGGGAGCCAGGTCAGGTTGGCGATGCCCCCGATGTTCAGGATGACGCGCGCTTCGCCGGGGTGACGCCACAGCAGCCAATCCACGTAACTGACCAAAGGGGCCCCCTGTCCTCCTGCCGCAACGTCAGCCGCGCGAAAGTTTCCCACTGTGGTTATGCCGGTGGAGTGAGCAATCACCGAGGGATCACCGATCTGCAAGGTGGCAGCGCGGTGAGGTCCGGCCCCAACAGCGTGGTAGATGGTCTGACCGTGCGAGGCTATGAGATCCAGCTCCGCGGGACTGATGCCGGCAATCTCGAGCGCGGTCAGGGCAGATGCAGCCAGCCAGTCCCCGACTTCAAAATTCAGGGTGTTGATCTGATCGACTCTGCTGGTCTCGGGATCGCAGGCCCGCTCAATTCGGCTTCGCTGGGACAGCGTGAACGGAAAGGTAGTGAATGAATCCAGTTGGACCGACAGGGCGGGAGAGTGTCCCGTAATGCGGGTCAATGCACAATCCATGCCATCCAGCGAGGTGCCGGACATCAGGCCCAAAATCAACATGTGCCTTTCACCCACCTGCTCCCCGAGCTGCTCAGAATGCTATCCCGCACGTGCCGGCATGTATGGCCTGCTAAGGGCTTGTTCTCCTTCGGCACTCATTCAGTCTAACCACAATCCCATTTTCAGCCAGCCTGGACCAGGAATGACCATGCCAGACTCGGTGCAAACCCAAAAGCAAAGCGCGGAGCAGCAGTATATCGACACACCGTTTGTGGCCATGGCGCCTTATAACGCCGGAACGGCGGGCGGTTGCCGACCGGTTCTTGAGTGGGCTGCGCCGAAACGGGCAGGCTCATCAAGGCCGCGTCTGTTTTGTCATTTCGGGAAGCGTGGGGCTCGAACCCATCCTCGAACAGGCCGGTCGGAGTGCCACAGCCAACTTCCTGACAACTTTCGAGCTGAAACCTTGGAGTCACGAAACTGCGGCTGCCTGTCTCGCAGAGTTGGCCCGTACCTACGGCCTGAAGCTCTCAACTGAAGTGCAGCAGGACGGGTGCCGTCTCTTGCGCTGCTGCACATACACCTGAACAGACAGGAGAGGACTCTGGCCCAGACAGCCGATGTCCGGCATGTGCACCAACACGATCTGTTGGGTGTACGTGGGCAGATTGATATGGTGCATTACGAGGAAAGGTTGAAGACAGTCCTGGGCCGCGAAGGTTTCCGTGCCGCTCTCGACCTGCTGACCGAAGCCGCCGTGCACAAGGGCTTGTTGACACACGAAGCCATAGTGCTTTTTCGAAACTCCCCTTTTTCCTCTTGGAGGAATGAAGGCTTGACCATGCCCGATCTGCTGAATGTGCTGAGACATGACGGCTATCTGGAACCCCAAGATGAGGGTTTGTGCTTTGTCTCGGGTTTGCTGGAGGACTGGTGGCGTGCTCGGCACGGAGAAACACTTCAGACCCATTGCCGAGCGTTAGCAAAACACGGCAGAAATCCCCCTTGACCACAATCATCAAAAAGTACAATCCCGGTTTCCTCACCGATGAAGAACTGCTCTCTTCATTTTGTGTACGGATCCATGACTACGAGTCGATTCTGGAGACCCTGCGCACCTGCACGACAAACGCCAACACGCATACCATCGTGATCGACCCGCGCGGCAGTGGCAAGACGCATCTGCTTCTGCGCATCGCGGCACAAGTGCGCCGAGACGCGACGTTGGCGTGTTTCTACCCCATAATTTTCGCCGAGGAGAGCTATGAGGTCACCACCTGCAGCGAGTTCTTGCTGGAGTGTCTGGAGCGTTTGGCATACCAGGCACCCGAGGCAGAACGTGCCGGTCTTCACCTGAGCTACAATGACATCCGCAATACAACGGAGGACCGTGTGCGCGCTGATCGGGGCCTTGGTTCATTGCTCAACTTCGCGGACCGCCAAGGCCAACGGTTGCTGTTGATTGCCGAGAACCTCAACATGCTCTTCGCGGAGATGGCAGACCCGGATGCCGGATGGCAATTGCGCAAGATCTTGCAAACCGGCCCCCGCATCCTCTTGCACGGTGCGCCGCATCTGGCAGCGGCAGGGCCTGTGGCCCCATCGGTGCCGGCAGTGCACACTGTCTCGGGATCCGCACTGTGCAGCCAAGGGACGGGATATCATCGGGCGGTACGTGGCTCCGCCCGACCCTGCGCGGGTGCTCGCGGTCGACGCAAAGACCCCGATGCAGGCCCGGACGCGCACACGGGCCGGATCCAGGGGCCATGCCCCGCCCGCCACCGGCATCCGGCGGTGCGGGAGTTCCGGGACCCGCTGGCCGAGGCGGCGCTCCCCATACCGGAGGGGCACGTGATCCTGGACACCTGCTCGACCCACCAACCCGCCCGGGGGTTGGCATGGCTGGCCGACCGTCCGCACGGGACCTTTCCTTTCACCCCCACGGCCCGTGCCTGGCTCCATGCCGGCGCAGGGTTCTTGGCCAAACTCAGCCGCCGTCTGCGGCAGCGGGGCATCCTCCCTGCCCGCACGGCCCGGGAAGCGGCCCTCCAGCGGTTTCTGACGGCCTGCAATGCCACGGAGGCCTGTGCGTTCCCGTGGCGTGCGGCCCCGGACGAAATCATCGCCGCGCACCAGCGCGGGTACCCGAAACTGCAGGCGGCCCCACAGGAATCTCCTGTATGAGACTTACCACTAGGTTTCTTGCGCCTGAAGGCTGTCACCCTTTACGGGGAGAGCCTGGTGCATATGTACAGCGAGCAATACGAGGAAGTGCTTGCTGTCTGTGATCAGGTCGTCAAGTCCTATGGCGTATCTGAAGATCCTCTGCCGATCAAACCAGTGACTGATGCTCTGATTCGGAAGGGCCTTGCCTTGTTTCTGCAGTCTTGGTTCGTCAACGAAAGGGAATTCTCCTTGTTGCTTGCCTACTTGGCCAGGGATGTCCGCTGGCATCTGAATTCCATGGCCACTGCAGACTGATGGAAAACCGGCAGGGTCGAAGACACTGATCTGGCCTCCAGCATTGGGAGGTTGGGCCCCAGTTGACAACCGAGGGCAAAATCGGCCGCAGGGCCGGTTGCAGAAAATGCGGTCGCAGGTTGCTGGATTTGATGGTATGAGTCCCAGTTGGGAAAGAAGAGTGCCTGAGGCAATATCGGTCGGTATTCGGGTACTCCTGTCCCTTGTGGGACCAGGGTGGTTGCACCGAGCCACAGAGGTTGAGAGCCGGCGGGCCGGGAGCTTGAGGGCTCATACTTGGTGGACCCAGAGCGACAGTGGGCAAACGGTCTCCACCAAGTGCCCTGTCACGTGGATGAGTGGGCACGACTTTCCGGTTTGCGTGAGCATGCAGGCTGCCCACTTTCTGCATTCGGCGGAAGCCCTCTTGACCTGCTGGCCGACAGCCCAGGAGGCCGGGTCGGTGAAGTCACAGCGTGACATACGAAAAAGGCGCGTGCAACCGCGGGTGACCGCAGCCGTCGGATCTGCATGTGCACGGACTTCGATCTGCCGCCAGCCGCGCGCGGAGTGATCCAGAAGAGTCCCGCGCACTGACTCGTCACGTGCCTGTTCCCCCACGAGTCCATCTACCGTAACCTGAAGTGAAAAATCCACGCGGGTATTCCACGCTGGGGATACAACTGGCGTCCAGAGCCCACACCCGGTCGGGGGTGGTCGACAGCATTGCCTGCAGACCCATCAGATTCGGACTGTACAGTGCAGTTCCCAGTCGTATCCAGCGCGTGTAGGTGCGAGTGGCATGAGTGCCGTAGTGGCTCGGGGGGAAATGGGCGCGTCCGGGTACACGCTGCAGATTCTCCAGCAGGCAGATCGGCAATCTCGATTGCGGTTTGTGCAGAGGCAGCGTTGCGAGTACGATGGGCCGCACTGACGCGGGGCTGCTTTCCCCGCGGCGGTCATGTCATAAATCAGGGAAGGCAGACCCGGTGTAACTTTGCTGCTGCCCAAAACTGTCCCCACTATTTGTGGATGAACAAAAACGCCTCGCTTCCTTCGATCACTTCCCAGTGCGGATGGGGATCAGACTGCATAACGTTTCAAGGGGCCAAGTTGGTCGATGTCTTGCGGAGTGTTTGCGCGTTTGTCCAAGAACCCTCTCCGTCTGAATGGAATTCTTGGCGTTCCACAGTACCCCACCTGCAACGTGAGGTAGGTGAAGTGGTCCGGTCGGATATCAGTTCTGGCCGTTACACGGCCATGTTGGAATACCAACTTCCCTTGGAGACACGTCGAGTCGACGCTCTTTTTCTGATGCACGATGGCATTGCTGTCATCGCATTGAAGGACAAGACCCATCCGTCGGAGGCTGATATTGATCAGGCTCATGCCTATGCCCGCGACCTGCGGTGTTATCACCGGGCGTGTCATGACCAACAAGTCATGCCCATTCTGGTGCCCACCAATGTGCAGGGTGATATCCAGCTCCACCGGCATGTAACGATCTGCCCTCCCGACAAACTTGACCAGTATCGGGAGGAAGTTGATGTCAGGACACAGCCAGCACCCGTGGATCCAGTCAGTTTTTTTCTCCTCGGACGCCTATCGCCCACTGCCAAGCTTGATCCAAGCAGCCCACGCGCTCTTTAATGACCGCAAAGTGCCAGAACTGTGGCAGTCCCTTGCGAGTACGGACGAAGCTGTGGACCGAATCGAGGATGTGGTCCGCGAGGCTGCCCGTACCCAAACCCGACGCCTTGTTCTGTTGGCCGGCGTACCGGGATCCGGGAAGACTTTGGTTGGGTTGCGCTTGGTTCACGCCGAGTATCTGGATGATCTGGCAAAAGGTTCGTCCCCAGCGGCAGCAATCTTCCTGTCAGGCAATGGTCCTCTCGTTTCTGTCCTTCAGTGCCAACTGCGCGGTGCCGGCGGTGGCGGCAGAGCTTTTGTCCGCAATGTCAAAGATTATGTCCGGACCTATATGGCAGCTCCAGACCGGTTCCTGACCATCATGTTGTCGTATTTGATGAAGCGCAACGGGCCTTTGATGTAGACAGGGTAGCTGAAAAACATGCCATCCCAGTCCGGCATGCGCGATCGGAGCCTCAGGAATTCGTTGATTGCGCAGAACGGTTGCCGGAGTGGGCAGTGGTTGTGGGCCTCATCGGTACTGGCCAGGAGATGCACAAGGGTGAGGAAGCAGGTCTGGGGCAATGGGGTGATGCCATTCGGCAAACAGCGGACCCGGGACAGTGGATTGTGCACGGTCCTCCCGAGACATGCTCTCAATTTGCAGGCATCAATTTTGCTTCGGACAAAGCTCTGACGTTGAACACCACCGTGCGGTCGCACATGGCGTTGACTCTTGATATTTTTGTAGATCACAGTGTGAGTGCGAATCCCAAAGACGAAGCCAAGCTGTGCGAAATCGCGGCCGGGTTGGAACGAGAGGGTTCGATCTGCGTTTGTGCCGGGACTTGCGGGATGGCAAGGCGTACATGAAAGAACGGTATGAAGATCAGCCCGACAAACGATATGGCCTGATGACTTCAAGCCGGGACAAGGCTTTAGGCAGACAGGCGGAGCACAACCGCTTTGACACTGCGTGGCGTTTTCAGAAGTCCCAAATCGGTCCTTGGGATGCAGATGCCGAGGAAGAACCCATGCAGCGGGCCTGCCGCCACCTTGTCCGGAGTATCACCGAATTCGAGGCGCAGGGCCTTGGACAGGATGGAGTGATTGTTAGGATGGGGCACTGATTTTCTGCTTGAACGCGGATGCTGGGACATTGCCCGCATGTCTCGATATCGGATGAAACGCGGTGGTGCAGTCATCCAGAATCCAATTCGACTGCGGCGCAATGCTTACAGGATACTCCTGACCCGAGCTCGTGATGTCACTGTGGTGTATGTCCCCAAATGGCCCGAGTCAGCGGAAACGGCTGCCTTCTTGCTCAGGATCGGATGCCGGCTCCTATAGCGTACAAGGGCCATGGGGAGCTCAACAGATCCGGTTGCGTGGCCCAATTTATCGGCAACCACCCTGGACCCCTGCAGGCTTGCAATCGCCATTGCAATTTTGGAGGCACCTGCACTGGAGAGTCCAAGGTGGCCCCAGTCTGGGCCGATCCTTTCGCATGCGGGGTTGCGCAGCTGAAGATGCTTCAGGGGACGTGGCGACAGCATCAAGGGCATCACGCAGTTTCGCCCTGGGGATAGGACGGAGGGTACGGAATTGACTGGAATTGCCCAGTATGCCGCGTGCTGTTTTGGGGCAATCTGTTCTGTACGATGCCTTCGACTGCGTAACTCTCATGTTTTAGACAGGATCCGCACGCAGAGTGCGACAGGGTACGGTGAACGAGTGGTCTGCAGCTATATCGAAGGCAGCCCTGACATCTGCTCCGGCTCCTTCAAAGAGCTGGTGCAAGGCATTGATTCGTTCAGGCGTGGTGGCCATGCGGTCCACCCATGGCCCGAATTCCAGACGAAGTGACCAGCGATGCACGACATGTGATTTGAAGCCGGCGGACCAACACATCCTTTGCCACTGCTCCGACGTGTGATCACGCACGTGAGAAGGATCCCGCAGCATCTCGACCGCCTGCAGAAAGGTGTCCAAGACTGGCGCCTCCGGGGCCATTACATCAGAAAGCAGGAGATACCCGTTGGGCTTTATGGCCTCTCGGAAGCGGCACAACACCTTCACAGGATCCGGCCAGTGGTGGGCGGAATAGCGGGTCACGATGCGGTCAAAGGCGGCTGCAGGCGCCTTGAAGTCTTCCAAGCCGCTGAGCTGGAATTCCACATTGAACAGGTTCCGGGCTGCCGCTGTCTCCTTGGCCACTTCCAGCATGGTGGGGGCGAAGTCCACGGAAGTTACCGATCCCGCGTGAGGCGCCAACAGGAACGTCACGGGCCCCGGGCCGCAGCCTGCATCCAGTACAGTCTCCTGACCAGACAGCAGGGCCAATTGCAGTAGCGCGGGCAGGTCTTCTCCGTGAGCATGAACCTGGCTGACAGCATAATTGTGAGCCACTGCTGCAAACTGTGCGCGAACCAACTGGGGGGTAGAGCCTTTGCGGTCTGCCATGGGTGCCCTTGAAACAATGGGTGAAGCGTTCCAGGCTGCCGTGTGCTGGATACAGCCATATAGGGTCCAGGGGCCTTGGCTGGCTCCTGGGATGATTGCCATAGGATCCCGCCAATTCCGGAGTCTGTTGACAATTTGTCGCAACCGTAGTGTTTCATAGCATGGGGCAATGCAGCAAAATTGCAATGCGGACGAAACAACCTTCCCTTTTTGCAATCCCATGTATGCCTCGCTTCATCGTGAGGGATGGGCTGCATGCGATCATGGACTCGTCACTGTCATGTTTTCCTGTTGCATCGAAGTGACTGCCCGGCCATGGACTGGCCTGTACCAAAGCAGAGGAGACAACGGACCGAAGCACATCGACCTTGTCATCGACTGTCCCCGGTACACGGTATTGCTTGACTGCAAGACTGGCCGGACCTCCCCAAGGACCGGTGTCACGTCTCTGGACCTGCTCCAGTGGCTCCCGCTGCGGGAGCCACTGCAGTATCAGGACCTGGTGAAGGGGGGGCAGGCGCAGGGATGTCTTGGGGCCCTGTCAGCCCCTACCTCTATCCGTGCTTGCAGCCCTGCGCGCAGGTGGTGCTACCGGCTCCGTCATGCGCCCCGCCAAGGCTGATACAGACCGCGATCCAGAGGACATCCCCCCACAGGTGATGCAACCCGCGCCGCGTGTGGGGCCTCGACTGTGCGGATCCGGAATCCTGGCCGAGGTCAGACGGCGTCGGGTGATTCCGGAGACATGTCATGGGTGCCGAGCAGGACAGCCTCGGCCGCGTCGGCAGGAGCCCGCGCGGAGGTTATGGCCTGCATGAGGGTTTCGACACTGGGCAAGTCCTCCCGGGAACGTCTCTGCAACGCGGCCAGGCAACGATTCAGCCGTTCCGCGTCCAGATAGAACCGAGCCACACCCATGAGGGATTCCACAAGGGTTGCTGCACGCCCCTCTGCATGTCCCTCAACGTGGCCCTCCGCACGCCCCTCAACGTGGCCCTCCGCACGCCCCTGCTTCTCCACCGAGTACCAGTCATCGAGATCCCGGTCCCACCACTCCAATGTATAATCGTGGCCCCGCAGACGGGTCCCCAGGACTTCGCTGTTGAGTTCTCCGTCCCGACTGGCCTCTATGGGTTGGTAGAGCCCGGCCGCGTCCAGCCGCCAGCCCTCCAGGGCCCGCGTCGCCTTGCGGGGGTCGAACAACCAGAATTCCGGTACGCCCATCCGGCGGCAGATTTGCCACTTTTCACGCCGGTCCACATGCTCTGTCTTCTCTGAAAGCACTTCGAGGACCAGACGCGGCGGGCCCCACTCGGGCCAGGAACTGGACTTGAGATTTTGGCTGGGCACGCGTGGGGGGACAGGCGGCGAGGCCCACAGGCCGACATCAAAGGCGACTTTCCGCCGGTATCCCGTCCCTTCCAGATACGCTGCGGGAATGGCATTGAACTCCAGATCCGAGGTCAGGCGATAGTCCAGCCTTTTCTCCTGCAGGTACCGTTCCATTTGCATCCGCACCTTGGCCAAGGTTTCGTTGTGGTTGTCCGATTGCAAAAGACGTACGTCCTCCTCGACGAGATACGGGTCCTCGGTAAAAAATTCGTGACCTCTGCGGGGGCGAGCCTTGTCTCCGGTCACCAGAGCCCCCAACGCGTCCGGTGCGGTTCCAATCTTCAGTCTTGACATGGGCACATGTCTCGGAATGTTTTTCCGGCCTTGCTGGGGCCGGCCAGTCTGGCCCATCCATTGTAAACCCTGCACGTGTCCTCAAGTCCGGGAACTTCTCCAGAGTCAATGCGCAGTTGCCACAGAGGGCCGACAGGGCCGACAATCGGGTACATTGCATAAAGAAGCATACATGGAACCAATTTTTACCTCGCTGCCATCCCCGCTGGGCGCGGTCGCGGGTTTGCATAGGACAGGGCACAGGACATCCTCTGACAGAGCGGTCTGTGTCAGCCGTCAAGCCCACGAAGGGCCAACGGTCGGGATCATCCGTTCCGGTATGGTGCAGGTCCAGCGCCCGGTTCAGCAAAGGGCGCCCTTGGGGTCCAGTGTAGGCCAAGCCCACGCCAACTTGACAGTTCTCCACCCGGCTCCCCGGGCGGCTGTACCGGCATGCCCCCCGGTGGAATGAGTGCCTCTCTTCCGAAAACCGGTCTTGTCGATCACCAGCACTCTCTGCGAAGTGCCTTAGGGGTACATGCACGTCCGTACCCGTTCTCCTTGCCCTCTGAACCTGCCTTCTGGTGAGCTGTCTCCCGCGAAATAAACCCGCCTGTGGGAAGATAAGGCATCTGGCTTGTCCACCCCGTTTACTTGGCAAAGAGTGCATGTCCAATCAAAGACCCTTGGGTATTACCCAGATCACGCGGCGCATCAAGGGCCTGCTGACCCGAGATCCCCATTTGCAGGATATTTGGATTCAAGGCGAGGTCTCCAGTTTTACCTTGGCCCGCAGCGGACACATCTACTACTCCTTGAAGGATCAAGGAGCCCAGATCAGTTGCGTAATGTGGTCCAGTGCCACACGGCGCCAGCGGTGGCTGCCGGAAACAGGCGATGAAGTCCGCGTTTATGGCAAGGTCGATGTCTACGCGCCGCGCGGCAGCTACCAGTTCATCTCCACCCAACTGGAGCCGGAAGGCCGAGGTTCGCTTTATGCGGAATTCGAGAGACTCCGGGCCCGCCTGCAGGCAGAGGGTCTCTTCGACCGCCCCCGGAAACCCATCCCGGCCTATCCGCAGCGTCTGGGCGTGGTCACCAGCTCGGAAGCCGACGCGTGGCGCGATGTGCAAAAGACGCTGCGGGAACGATGGCCCCAGGTGGAGGTAGTCCTCTTTCCCTCTCTCGTGCAGGGCCGGGAGGCGCCTGCACGGCTGGTGCGGGCCTTGGCGGATACCGTCCGGTACCACACGCACGAGAAGCCTCTGGATACGGTGCTCCTCGTGCGCGGCGGAGGTTCTGCCGAAGACCTGTGGGCGTTCAACGACGAGGAACTGGTGTACACGGTGGTTCGTCATTCCTTGCCTGTCGTCACGGGGGTGGGGCATGAGACCGACACGGCCCTGGTGGACTTTGTTTCCGATCAGCGCGCCGCAACGCCCACCGCCGCGGCCGCGGCCGCGACGCCGGACCGTCGGGAAGTGGCCCACTGGCTGCATCAGGTGCGGGGACGCCTGCGTCAGCAGCTCGGCCACAGGCTGAGTTTCGAGCAGAGTCGCTGGGGCCAGATGTCCATCCGTCTGTCCAACGTGCATCCCGTGCAGGTTCTGCGGCAGAAGGCGCAGGAACTGGATCAGATGGAGATGCGCCTGCAGCAGACATGGCAACTGCGCCAACACCAGCGCCGCGCCACCTTGGCCAACATGCAGACCCGGCTGGAGGCTCTGAGTCCCTTTGCCGTGTTGGAACGGGGCTACAGCGTGGTGCGGACCGTGGACGGCCGGGTGATCACGGCTCCGGACCAGGCCCTGCCGGGGGAATCGCTCAAGGTGGACAGCCACGGCGGAGCCTATCCGGTACTCCGCCAGCATGGCTGATGCCGCGCTGTGCGTACATTTACATTCCCAATGGGAACTTCACAATGGCAAGGAGAGACGTATTTTCTCCTCTCGGATGGATTCCGAGTCCACCCTATAATGCGGATCATTCCATGATTGAGATCCTGTCTTGTAGGAGGACCCCCATGACTCGTCAGGCGCAGCGTCCTGTTTTGCTTTCCTTGTGGTTGTTATCGATGTGGATGGTCATGGGGATCGGCGCTGCCTGCGCGGCCGTGCCGACGGCGGGGCCCGCCGCGGCTCCCGAAACCACGGTCATTGATGTGTACATCGGATCGGACACCAACATATCCGATTGGTGGAGCAACTCCATCAAGCCGGATTTTGAGGCCACCCACCCCGGCTACGAACTGAACATCATCCATACTGGCTCTGGTGGCGGCGGCAACGGTCCCATTGCGGACCGGGCCTTGGCGGCCCTCGAGACCGGGGACGATCCGGGTTCGGATTACTTTGAGGCCTTCAATCCGTTGCGTCCCATTGGCGGTCTGGATGCGGGCTTGTGGCAGGAAATCACCGCAGACAATGTACCCAATCTGGCCGGCGTCATTGACTCGGCCATGCGCAGCAGCACGGGCTTTGACATTCCCTATCGCGGCTCGCAAGTGCTTCTGGCCTACAACGAGGACCGGTTGCTCAAGATACTCAAGGAGGGCGGCCACATAGGCGCAGATGCCGAGGCAGTGCCCGCGGAATTTGTGCCTTCCACCTGGCCGGAACTCATAACCTGGGTCTGTGCCTTCCCCGGCGAATTCATCTATCCCCGTCCCGACACCACCGGTGCAGGCCGAGAGTTTGTGACGCGGGCCGTGTTTCAGGCCAACGGACTGGACCCCTCGCTTTTCTCCACTGCCGCGTACGCGGCAGCCTACGGCGCGGAGGAACTGACCGCGGAACAGATCGCGGAGATCAATGACACGTACTTCGCCGGCGCCTGGGATCAACTGAACGAGATCGAACCCTGTCTCTATGACAACGGCGCCTACCCCGCCGGCTCTTCGGCGGAAACGCGCCTGCTGGTGGATGACTTGGTGACCATGATTACCATCTGGTCGGATCAGGCCCTGCAGGCCAAGAGCCTGGGTCTGCTGCCTCCCAATACCCGTTTCATTCAGCTGGGGGACCTGCCCATGGTCGGTGGCTATGCCACCTCCACCATTCCCTCCAACTCCCGGGATCTGGAGGGAGCCCTGATTCTGGCCAACTACCTGCTCTCTCCCGCCGCGCAGGAATCCGTGGTGCGGGTGATCGGCGGCTTCCCGGCCATCAGCTGGGATCTGCTGCCCAGCGAACTGCAGGAAGACTTCAATGACGTGATCACGGACACAGTGCCTGCCTTCAGCGGTTCCTGGCGAGCCGCCATGTTCGATGGCTGGTACACGTACGTCGCCCCGGACGTGGAAAGGGAATAGGACGCATCCCGGCGTGACCCCTTCGGGCCCCAGGACTACTGCTTTTCGCAAGGGACAGGCCGCCGAAGGCGGCCTGTCCTCGTGGCGGCAGATGGCCTTGGGCTACCTGCTGATCACATTGCCGCTGGTGGTGATGCTGACGCTCATCCTCTATCCGGCTTTCCTCTCGGTGTTTGATACCCTGACTGCGCCCGCGGCGACGGGCGGCCTGCGTTTTTCGCTGGCCGCCTACCGCGAGTTTTTCGCCACGCCGCTGGCCGTAACCAATCTGCTTTTCAGTCTGCGGATCACCGTGATCACGGTGGCCCTGCTCCTGTTGGTCGGGTTGCCCATATCCCTGTTTCTGCGTTTCACACAGGGTCGGCTGAGCGATCTCATCCAGATGCTGGCCATGTTTCCCCTGTTTGTGCCGGGCATCATCGCCGCGTACGCGTTGATTCGCTTTCTGGGCAACAACGGCTGGCTGGACCGCTTCCTGCATCTGCTGTTTGGCTACGAGGGTTTCGTCTCCCCGTATCTCCGCCCCGCGGGCATTGTGGTGGGCCTGGTCTGGGAAGGCATCTCGGTAACCGTGCTGATCCTGACCGCCGGGCTGGCGCAAATCCCGGACCCGCTGCTGGAAACGGCCCAGGACGTAGGGGCCAGCCGCCTGCAGATATTCTGGCGGATCGTGATCCCGCTCCTGCAGCGGTCCCTGCTGATCGCGCTGACCTTGAATTTCCTGGCCGTCTTTGGTGCCTTCACCATTCCCTATCTCCTGGGGCCGGCCTCCCCGGAAATGATGGGAGTCTACATGCGCCGCACCTTCTACGATGCCAATCTGCCCAGCCGGGCGCAGGTGCAGGCCGTGATCACCTTTCTGATCTGCGGCGTGATTAGCCTGCTCTATGTCCGCTCGGTGGTACGGCAGCGGGTGGCGGAAGGCCTCTGATGGCGGCATACCGCTCTTCCAACTCGCTGTGGGCCCGCAGTTGGCGGTTCATGTGGCGGCAACCCTGGTTCGGTCTGCTGATGGCCGGCGCGCTGTTTCTCTTTATCATGGGGCCGATGCTGAATGTCCTGCTGTGGGCATTCACACAACGCTGGAGCTATCCGTCCCTGTTGCCCACCGCCTGGGGCATCCAGTACTGGCCGGACACATTTCGCCGCGCGGACATCGCGGCCGGCTTCGGCGTCAGCGTCTGGATTTCGCTGATGGTGACGATCCTGTCCGCCGTGATCTGCCTGCCGGCCGCCTATGCCTTCGCGCGCCTGCGCTTTCCCGGACGGACTGTCTTTCTGCTTTCGTTTCTGGCCACCAATGCCTTTCCGCGCTTCGGGCTGTACATCACCATTGCCGTGATTTTCTTCCGGCTGCAGCTGGTGGGCACCGTGGCGGGGGTGGTTCTCATTCAGCTGGTCAATACCTTGCTCTTCATGATCTGGATTCCGACAGCAGCATTTCAGGGCGTGGAGCGCGTGCTGGAGGAAGCGGCGCTGGATGTGGGCGCGTCCCCGGTGCGGGTCTTTGGGCAGATTACGCTCCCCCTGGTGGCCCCGGCGCTGGCCGCGGCCCTGCTCCTGACGTTCGTGGGGACCTTTTACGAGACCCAGGGCGCGCTGCTGATCGGCGTGCCGGAAGTCCGTACGTTGCCGGTCGTGATGATTACCCTGATCAACAACCAGGTCATCGTGCAGTACGGGGCCATTCTCTCGGTCATGTTGTGGGTGCCGTCACTGCTCCTGCTCCTGACGGCCAATCGCTTCCTGCGCGGTGACACCCTGGCCTCCGGCTTCGGAGTCTGAGGCGGTCCGGCGGAGGCTCCCGGTATGGCCACGTTGTCCCTGCACGGTCTGGCCAAGCACTTCGGCGCTGTCGCGGCTGTGCAGGCGATCGATCTGGAAGTGCGGGACGGCGAGTTCCTGTGCCTGCTGGGACCGTCGGGATGCGGCAAGACCACGGCCCTGAGGCTGATCGCCGGCTTTGAAACGCCCAGCGGCGGCGATATCCGCATTGACGGCGAGTCGATTGTGGGCTATGGGCCCAGTCGCCGGCCGACGGCGATGGTATTTCAGCAATACACGCTGTGGCCGCACATGACGGTGTTTCAGAACATCGCCTATGGTCTGCGCCTGCGCCGCCAGGGCCGCACCGAGATTCAACGGAAAGTGACGGCCGGTCTGGCCCTGGTGAATCTGCCCGGCTACGAGGAGCGATATCCGTCGCAGCTGTCGGGGGGACAGCAACAGCGCGTTGCCCTGGCCCGGGCTTTGGTGCTGGAACCCAAGATCCTGCTGTTGGACGAACCCTTCAGCAGTCTGGACGCCGCGCTGCGCCTGCGCCTGCGGGAAGAGCTGCTGCGCATTCAGCGGCGGCTCCGGATCACGACCCTCTTCGTGACCCACGATCAGGAGGAAGCCTTGAGCCTGGCGGATCGCATTGCCCTGATGCAGGGCGGGCAAATCGAGCAGCTGGATGTCCCCAGTCGCATGTATGCCTGGCCGCGTACCCTGTTTGCAGCGGATTTCATTGGGGCCATGAACCTGTTGCCTGCCCGGGGACACGGCCCGCAGCTGCAGATCGGATCACTGGCGCTGCCCCGGTCGCCTGCGGTCCCGCCGGGGACGGAAGCCACCGTGGCGATTCGGCCCGAGGACTTTGCCATCAGTCTGGAAAGCGCCGGTACCGGCTGGCCGGGCCTGGTGGAGCAGGCGATGGACATGGGCCACTACCGGAAGTTGCTGGTGGCCTTGACGGGCGCACCCCAGCCCTTGACCGTGTATGTGGTCAAATCCCTGGCCGTGGCAGAAGGCGACGCGGTCCAGGTGCAGCCTACCCGGTATCTGGTTTATACCGGGGATGAGGCACCGCAGGAAGTGAATCCGGGAGAGGCTTCCCCCTAGCGTGGCGACCCGGTGCCGCAGGCGCGGTCATTCTGCTATGAGGGGATGGCGGTCTGGCCCATGGGGCCGGCTTCCCCTGCCCGGCGCTCTCTGCGAAACCGGCTTCTGCCAAGAGGTGCAATCTGTGCTGCACGGCGCAATCCCTAGCTCTGGGGATCCACAGGCCATAGACGGCACTGGCTCGTCGAGAGCCAGCACCGGTTCGGTTGCCTGCGGCCTTTTCGCATCCTTGGGGAGTGAAATGCGGTACGGTAAACGATGGTCCCCTCTTGCGTGTCCTTTTCCGTGGATACTCCCAGATTTGCCTTTAGCAGGCTGTGTGGGCTGCCTTTTGCATGGTGACTGTTGCATCGCCGTACATACTACCTGAAAGTAACTACATGATACGTATGTTCTATCATTGGTCCTTTGCCCATCTTGCTGCGCCAGCATCCGCCGGGCGTTTGTACCGCCGCGTGCCGCCACATGCCTTGCTCTCCGTACAGCGCGACCTTCTGGTAGCCATCTTCGGCGCGACGGTCGTCGCATGGTTCAAAGCCCAATGCGGCGAACACGTCCTGCAGGCTTTCGATGTTGTTTGACCATGTAGCGTGCGGAGGCCAGTAGTGGCACTCGTTGTGGTCCTACCATCTGCTGGTGTCGCCAGCGGCGTAAGCGATGCAGTTGTACTGTTCTGAGGGTTGATCTAGATATCGAATCCTTCGCTGGCGAGGGTTGGGAATGTTTCGGCGAGCAGGTTCGTCCAGCTATGCGAAACCACTGCGTTTGCCCCAGTCCAGCCAGGCTTCCTGCATCGCGGCGACGTTGCCGCGATCTTCGGGGTTCACTGGGTCAACACCGGTGATGTCGCGCAGCGCTTGAAACCAGTGTCCGCCTTGCGACTGCATCCTTTCCAGAATCAGGGGTACGGCCGATTCGCCCATACTAACGATTTCCTGATGGGTCGGGCATTCCGTTGCGTGGTCTGAACTCGACAGCAGCACGGTTTCGTTCTCCCATAGGTCTGCCAGTTTCTGGAAGCGTTCTTGGTCGGGCGGTTCTGCTTCGTCAGCGTACTGGCCATAGCCGAGACCCCGGACATGAGGCTCTTGGTGGAGTAATTGGCGCAGATGGGCCAGTTCATTAGTGTCCCAGCCCAAAGCGTCGGCGACGGCTTCGTCCCAGAGGCGGCGGACTGCGCACTCACCGTCGCGGAACTGCGGTACAGTCATGTCCTTGGTGTGCTCCCAGCAGTTGAACAGAGTGCGGCGGATGCTGACATCCTTGACATTGGGGATGCGGATGTTACCAGCCTCAGTTGTACTGTAAGTAGGGAAGGTTAGTTTGCGGCCAGGGTTTCGCATCAGTTGCAGGCGACCGACTGTTGAGTTGATGAAAACGGCTAATGCTTTTGCTTCTGTTGAAGACAATCCAGCGACTGGCATCCAGCCATTGCCTACATATTTCGCATTGTCAGCGGTTGCAGTGAGACGCCCTGTGCTGTTGTCTTGGCCCGCCGTAATCAACAGATGTCCGGCTTTTTGGAGGATTCGGTCCTCACTAGGGTAGATGCCGCCATTGAGTCGGTGCTCCTCTCCGTTGCGGTTTTTTGGAATCCAATATGCATCCGGCTGGCTCTGTATCCGGGTTTGCCCGTCGGCTCCCTTGGATTTCAGTATGGGAAAGCTGCCCGGAAAGCCGACTGCTGCCCGCTCGTAAGAGCCGCGCAGCAGTTGGCCTGTCGCTTGGGGCGATAAGCCAGCTCCCTCTATCGTCCGCAGATTGTTGTCGTTTGCAAACCGTGCGGCGATTTCGGCCAGTTCTGGAGAGCGCCAGATTGCCGATGTCCAATCGCCAGCCTCCATCCGTTCTGCAGGCCATTCGGATACTTCACCCCATCCATTAGCGATTGGGCCTTTGGCACAGCGCGTGAGACACTCGTGCAGGTCCGTGATTTCGGTGTCGTCAACTGGCAGCCTGTCTAGATTGATGAACTTGGTGGGCGGTTTGGGACCGTCGTGACGCTTGGCTACGATGATGCTCTCGTTGATGCTGGTATTCTGGCTCAGGTTGGCCTGCCTCGGCTGGTGGCAAGTGATCACAGTGTGGATGTGGTAGCGCTGCGCAAGTCTGCGTCGCTTTCCCAGTGCAGACGGTGCACAAAGGGCAACCGTCGGATTGATCATTGTCAAGACACCGCTCACATCCCTTACGCATTTGTCCGCGAGCGCAGTGAACAGCGGCTCCAAGGCATTCTTGTCAACGAAATCTTCAAGAGTTCTGTCGTTGCGGACCAGTATCCTCTCCATGTCATCCGCCCGCGATCGCAAGGTTCGTTGCGTTACCTTGGGAAACTTTTCTCCCATCTTGGCCCGATTGGTGAATGGCGGGTTCATTATGACAATGCGAGCGTCTTTTGCTGCATCAACAGCGTCTTCCAGCTCGGCGTCGTCCGTAGCCCAGATGCTGTACGACGCGATCCTGTCGTCGGCGAGATCCAGCTCGCTGTTTCTAAGGACAATCGCCTTCTGTCCCAGCAATTCCAATGTTCCTACGGAGACTTGCGCCGGGTTGTCCGCCTGTGGGCCATAGGGCATCAGGTGTAGTCCCATTTGGCGGTAGCGGATTTCCGTGTTGCCGGCGGTCAGCTGCGCCGCTGCCAGCTGTAGCGAAACTGGGTTGATGTCCAGTCCCTTGATAGTCTCTTCCACCGCCAGTTTTTGTAGGTCAGTGACTTGTGTCTCGCTGGCACCCTGCTCACGAGCTCGACGTTTCATATCGGTGAGCATTGCAGCCAGCAGCGTTCCGCTGCCGCAGGCCAAGTCAACGATCTTGTGGTCTCGCCATGTCTCGGGGTGGCTCCAGTCCATATCGCCGCAAGCATCTAGTGTGAGGCGGGCGGCGATAGAGGCCGCCACCGGTCTAGTGAAATAGGCACCATCTGATGCTTGGTTGCCCATCACCCGGTTGAACAAGGGGCCGGCGTGGTCGGCACCCATGTCGGCGTAGGTTTCGGCGATGCGCTCTGCTTCTGCGGCAATATGGTGTAGGGCCCGTTCCAGCCCAGCGGTCTTGCCGGTGTCTTCCACCACTTGGATGGCTTCTACAGCAGGGATGAGCACGGGATGGAAGTCGTGCCGCATAATCCGTTCCCACTCTCTGCGGAACCTGCGCACCACGTTCACATCGTTCTTGACGGCTTCCAGGTCGCTTACTTTACTGAGCCAGCGGCCGGAAGCAATGCGCTGATGCAGCATCGCGGCGTTCATCATTAGCAGGGCAACGATAGTGCAGCCGTCAGCCTGATTTTTGCGGCTTTTCTGGTCCAGGTTGTCCAGCTGGAAGTGGGCGTCCAACGCGCTGGACAATCCATCATCGCGCAAGTGGCGCACCGCCTCATTGACACTGGCTTCCAGGATGTTCAGGTCTCTCATTACCCGATTACGACTTAGTCCGGACTTGGACAGCAGGTTTGCAGTGATGGCGTTGCCGTGGTCTTCCAGTCCGGTGAGCAGGAGCATCTGCATAGCGTTCTGCTCGTTGACTTCCTTCGGAGTACGCCTGGGTTTGCTCTTGCTACTATGGGGCAAGCGTACCCCGGTGTCATTGTTGATCATCTCCTTGGCTTTCGCCTTGGTTTTCTTGATGTCTACCGGTCCCGACGTACCATTCGCCTTCGGCTTGGCGTGGGCTACGCTATCGACCCGCAGCTCTATGCTATCGTCGCTGTTCTTCTTGCCGGTGATAATTGTCGTGGGTTCCCCTATGGGTGGCTGTGTTTCTTGGACGTCCACCGGCAGTGCTGATGCCATCTCCTGTTGATACGTGGCTGTCTGATCGGCAATGACTACCGTTTCGGACATCCGTTGGTAAGCGGATGGCTGCTCCATTATGCTGAGGGGAACAAACACGTTTGACGGCCTGTTGTGGCCCTCCAATACGCTCTCGACAGCTTTCTGCGCCTCTCCCGGCGCGCCTATGTATCCATGATATTGGATTCTTCCTTCCTCTCGGTTGGCAATGGCCACCACGGTGGCTTCCCTCGCCGGTTCGGCAGGGATGTACAGTTGGAGCAATTCGGAGAGGTTGTCCTCAATGCGGCTGTCGTGGGCGCGCAGGGCCAGCAGTATCTGGCCCAGTTCCTGCCAGCCATCTTCCGGCCCGCTGGTTTTCAGCCATTGCTCGGCATCGACGTTGGGCGGAATCATTATGGGACAGATGATGTAACCCATCTCTTTGCCCGGCGCCGTGCGCATGGCCCGGCCTACGGCCTGAATTACGTCAATGGGACTTTTCCGGGCTTCCAGGAAGGCTACGGCGCTCAGCGATGGCGAGTCAGTGCCCTCCCCAAAGATACCGACGTTGACGATGCCATGTGGGTTCTGCTTGTTGGCCTGCGCCAATCGGCTCTTGGCGTTCTCGCGGGCCGTAACGTTGCTAGTGGCATCCAGATGCTCCAGCGTGTAGTTGGTAACGCGTTGACCGTCCCGGTTGTCATCCAACCACCTCTGTACCCAGTTTCGCACGGTGTCGGACTGTAGCTGTTGCGCCATTGCCTTGGACTTGGCGACAGTATTCATGAATGAAATGCACGACTTCACGATGGCGTCGTTCCCATCCGGGGCGTTAGTAGCACCACCCAGTACCAGAGCCAAGGTTAGACCCTTGAGGAAGTGAGCGGTAGTCAGGGCGTTCTTGCCCGTCTGCCCTGTGGCCTTCGCCAGCACGTTGGCAGCTTTGTAGGCGTCGGCATCGTTGACTCCCAAGGCGATGATGCGGTAGTCGGCCAGCCAGCCGTTGGCCACGGCTTCCATGTAGCTCTTGCGGTACAGTTCCACGCCGAAAACGGTTTCATCGTCCATGTTCCGTACTATCCAATCCGGATTTTTGGGCCGGGAGTTTCCTCTGGTGTCGTACACACGGGGTGTGGCGGTCTGGTAGATCCGGTATTTGGCCGGAAAGTGGTCGTTGTCGTGGCAGACGGTGAAGTCTCGGATGCGCTCTTCCAGGTTCCTGTTGCGGCGCAGGCCAGCCGTGCGGTGGGCCTCGTCGGCGACTAATACAGCAGCGGTGGTTCCGGTGCTGATTAGCGCCTCTCCTACCTGATGGCTGCTCTGGTAGGTACCGAAGATGACGTTCAGGCGTCCGTTCCCGATACCATCCTTGATCCATTGGGCGATGGTGTCGGCATCGGTGGTGACATCGCCCTTCACCTCGGCAGCGCTGACATTGCTGTTGTCCAGGGTGGGGTTGTCGTAGGTACTGGCTACACCTTCCTTCTTGGGGTCATAACCAGCGGTTTCGTCGGAGCATACAGCCAATGCCCGTATGTCCTTTTCTGCGTGTTGAAGGTATTCGCGCCTGATTTGCGCGACCAACGCGATGGACGGGCACAAGACAATGGACAGCCCACCCGGAGGCATCAGTTCCTCAACGATGCGTAGGGATATACGGGTCTTGCCAGTGCCGCAGGGCAGGATGATTTTGCCGCGGGCTTGGCCTTTGGACAGGCCGCCGCTGTTCGACTGTTCATGTTTCTTGAGGATGCGAACACTCTCTGCGATTGCCTCGGTTTGCATACAGGTCTTGGATTGCTGGCGTTCCTCGCCGTCGGGGTTTGGCTCGCAGTGGGGGCATTCCTCACGGCGAGTGAAGGCGGCTTGCTGTTGCAGCAGGTCACTGATGATGTTGACCATCTTGACGGGCTTGTCCGTCATCGACATGATCTGTTGGATATTGCCAGTTACAGGGTTATCGCCGTTGGTAACGACCCAACGCTCGGCCCAAAATGCACCGGCGGACGTGCTGGCGAAGCTGTCGATTTCCCCCTTGCTGATGGGGGCACCTTGGCCACTGGCATTCAGCTGGCGGGATTTGCACTGGATAGCAATGTGCTCGCCGTCGCTGTGACGTACGGCGACGCAGTCAATGCCTATGTCTTGATTCGTGGTGCCGGGGAAATGGGCTTTGCGGTCAGGCCACTGGGCCCACTGCCAGCACTCTGAGATGTCCCATTCCCTGATGTAGGAGCTGATGTCGACGGTGAGTTCTTCAAGCCATGTGCCGTTCGTGCTCTGGAGACTCATCTCGGCTACTGTGCAGATGGCCGCTTTGATGATTTCTGCTGCGTTGGAGTTCTGCATGGTGCTTTCCTAGCGGTTGGGGGCAGATTTTCACTGAATGGCTGATACGCGACTTTTCAGGTAAAGCGTTGTGCTTGAGCCTTGTTCTGTTCGGAGAACGCTTTGACCAAAGGCGCATAGCTGTTGTCCTCCTCTTCAGCTCTGGCAAACGCATGGTGCCGGTTTAACATCCCGTTATCCCAGTTTGCAGCCATGCCCTGGAAGCCGAACTCCGAGCTGACCGCCTCCGGCGCGATGCTCCCTGCTGCCTACGGGATCGCGAGCGACTGCCCGTAGCGACGGGTTGGTAACTGGCGTATGGCCCTGCGGTGTGGCCCGGGCCAGCGCGGTGGGCAGAGAGGTTGTCATTATATTAGCAGCATGAGATCCTAAATTTAATTCTCCTTTCTGTCCCCCTACTGCCCGGCACGGAATGCCATCGAGCCCATCTTTGGGGGGACTTTCTGACCTTGCGCTTGGAACTGGGCCTGTCGCCCGTGCTAGCTGGCCTGGGCAGCGGGAACGTGGCCTCAAAAGTACCTCCTGTAGCCCATGTCTGCGGACAGGCTGCCGGTCCGGTCATGCGGAGTCCTGGCCTGTGGCAGGGGTATCCCACCGGACCGGAATGCCTGGGCTTGGGACAAAATCTGGATATTCCGGACTGGTATGATTGGCGGGGTCGGATTTTGCCGATCCCCAGCGTTTCACCTGACAGGAGATTCACATGAAGACATCTTTTTCCCGGCGCGCTTTCTTGCAAACCGTCGCGGGCCTGAGCGTGGCCGGGGTGGTCGCAGCGTGCGGGACCGGCGTACCCGGGACCGGTGACGGCACCGCCCCGGAATCTGCCGATCTGAGTGTCTGGGTCTGGTGGCCCAGTCCTGTGCCTTCACTGTTGGAAATGGGTGAGACGTTCATGGAAGCCCATCCCGCGGTCTCGGTGTCCGTGGAAGCGCCTTCGGATTATTGGACCAAGATTCAGACGGCCATTGCCGGCGGCGCCGGGCCCGACATTTTCTTCATGAACAATGTCAATTACTGGTCGTGGGCGGCGCGCGGGGTGCTCTTCGACATGACCGAACTGGCATCTTTTGATGCGGACATGCAGGACAACATTGCCAATTCGTGGAAGGGGGCCGTGGACTTCTATCACTACAAGGGCAAGCAGTTTGGCATGCCCTACATGTACACCTCGATTGTGCTCTACTACAACGAGGACTACATTGACAGCAAGGGGCTGGCGCAACCCGCGGATATCGAAGACGAAATGGACTGGAACAAATTCCGGGAATATGGCCTGGCTCTCCATGAGACAGACGGGGACGACACCGTAATGTGGGGCCTCTATTCCACGGGGGGCATTGAGACCGGCTGGCTCAACTTCGTGCGTGCCAACGGCGGCGATTTCCTGAATGCCGACAATTCGGAATGCATCATTGACGCCCCCGAGTCCGTGGAAGCGTGGAACTATCTGGTAAACATGCGCCTGGAGGACCGGATTTCCCCCAGTCCCGAGGCCCTGCAGGCCGAAGGGGCGAACAGCATGTTCCAGACCGGCCGCATCGCGCTGTATCCGTCGGGCAATTGGGAAATGTCCTTCCTCAACGAGCAATTGAAGGACTTCAGCTACAACATCTCGTTGCTGCCTTTCTCGCCGTCCACCGGGGAACGGGGCGGCACGACCAACATCGTCGGCGTGGTTATCAACAACAACACGCCCGCCCCGGACCAGTCCTGGTCGTTGACGACCCACCTGCTGTCCAAGGATTCGCAAGACAAACTGGCCAAGGCCAATGTGCTGGCCCCCGTGCGCCATGACTCGGCCGAGCTGTACTACAATCCGGAGCTGGGTCCCCCCAATCGCCGGGCCGCCTTTGAAATGCAGCAGTGGACGACTGCCTTGCCCACCCACGAGGTGGTGACCTGGGGCGAAATGATGCAGCCGACCACGGAATGGCAGACCGAGATATTTGAAGGGCGCATCAGCGTGGAAGAAGGTCTCAAGAACATGGCGGACAGTGTCAATGCGCTCTTCTGAGCCGACGGCCGCGCGTCCCTTGCGCGGTTCCGGCCGAGGCCGCTTCCCAGCGGTCGGACACGCCAGTACCGGCAGCCTTGCACTTTATCCTGGCCCTCCGGAATTTTGCTGTGCCGCAGAAGCTGCCCGGCGGGCCAGGGTTCTGCTCCGCCTCCCAAGGGTCCGGGCGGAACCCTGGCGGACTTGACAGGTTGCCGGTGCCGATGAAATCCAGATGGAAAGTTCGCCCGTGATCGCACAAGGACCCCTGTATCCCTTTTGGGTCCGGATCCGATCGCATGTGGCAGGCTGGCTCTGTGCCGCGCCCTGGATCCTCGGGTTCCTGATTTTCACGTTGGGGCCCATGCTGTGGTCCATCTATTACAGCCTGACCGAGTACCCGCTCATTCGCCCGCCGGTCTGGATTGGCTGGGAAAACTACCGCGTCATGTTCCAGGAGGACAAATTCTTCTACAACTCGTTGCGCGTCACGACGGTCTATGCGGTGGTGGGCGTGCCGCTCCATCTGGTGTCCGGTTTCCTGATGGCACTGTTGCTGAACCAGAAGATCCGCTACATCGCCTTGTGGCGGACCATCTATTTCCTGCCCTCCGTCGTGTCCGGGGTGGCCGTGGCACTCCTGTGGCAATGGATCTTCAATTCGGATTTCGGCCTGGCCAACTGGTTGCTGGGATTGTTGGGTATCGATGGCCCCAGCTGGCTGCTCAGCCCGGTCTGGGCGTTGCCCGCGTTGATTCTCATGAGTCTGTGGAGTGTCGGCGGCAGCATGGTCATCTTTATTGCCGGTCTGCAGGGGGTGCCGCAGTCGCTGTATGAAGCCGCCGATATGGACGGGGCCAATGCGGTGCGTCGCTTCTGGCATGTCACGGTGCCGATGGTCTCGCCGGTCATCCTCTTCAACCTGATTATCGGCCTGATTGCGGCCCTCCAGACTTTCACGCAGGCGTTCATCATGACCGCGGGCGGTCCACGACAGGCCACCCATTTCTTCATGCTGCATCTCTACAACAACGCATTTCAGTGGCTGAAAATGGGCTATGCCTCGGCCTTGGCCTGGGTGCTTTTTGTGTACATTTTCCTTGTCACCCTCTTCGTCATCCGGTCCTCGTCCATGTGGGTGTTCTACGCCGGTGAAATCAAGGGACGGTGAGGTTCCGGGACCATGAGTGGCCATGCCACCCGGGCCAGGGCACCGGCGCTGGGCAGCAGGGTCGGCCGGTACGCCTGGCAGACTGGCCTGTACGGCATCATGAGTCTCGGCGCGTTTCTGTTCCTGGTGCCCTTTGCCTGGATGATTTCCACCGCCCTGAAGGAAGCCGGCGATGTCATGAAATTTCCGCCGGAATGGATTCCGCAGCCGGTTTTGTGGGGCAATTTCAAGGAGGCGTTTACCCAGGACTACGCGCCTTTTGACATCTTTTTCAAAAACACGATCATCATTACCGCGACGGCCGTGTTGGGACAGTTGCTGTCGGCGAGTCTGGTCGGCTTCAGTTTCGCCCGTCTTCGCTGGTGGGGGCGCGATTACCTGTTTCTCATTGTCCTGGGCACGATGATGCTGCCGTACCAGGTGACCCTGGTACCGATTTTCGTGTTGATGAAGCACTTGGGCTGGATCGACACGCTGCTGCCCCTGATTGTGCCTTTCTATCTGGGGGGCGGTGCCTTCTATATCTTCCTCTTTCGGCAGTTCATGATGACCATTCCCCTGGAATTGGACGATGCTGCCCGCATTGACGGCTGCGGCACGTTGCGGCTGTACAGTCGCATTATCCTGCCCCTGTCCGGTCCGGCCTTGGCTACGGCCGCCATCTTTTCGTTTCTGGCCCACTGGAACGACTTCATTGGGCCGCTGATCTATCTCAACAGTGTGTCCAACTACACTGTGTCCCTGGGCCTGCGCATCCTGCAGGGCTATGGCGGCTACGGCATCCAGCGCTGGAACTTGCTGATGGCGGCCTCCCTGTTTGTCATGTTGCCGGTGCTGCTGCTCTTTTTCTTCTCGCAAAAGTACTTCATACAGGGCATTGTGACGTACGGCGTCAAGGGATAGTCGGCTTGCCTCTCGGATCCGCGGACACTCGGCTTATGCCCTGCTTCACCAGCACAGTGCCGGTGCGCCCGCTGACGCGGGGACCGCGGGTCCACTGGTTTGGCTACCACGACAAGGACCAATTCGACCTTGCCAGCCGCTACGCACTGGCCCTCTCCGGGGCATTTGAAGACCGGCAGCCGACGGCAGCCGATGAGGTCCGGCTGGGTGTCATAGATCTGGAAGACGGGGATCGCTGGACCGGAATCGGCACCAGTTGCAGCTGGGGCTGGCAGCAGGGATGCATGCTGCAGTGGCGACCGGGTACCGCGGCAGAAGTGATGTGGAATGACCGGGACGGGGATCACTTTGTGACCCGGTTGCACAATCTCGAGACCGGGAGGACGCGCACTTGGCCGTGGCCCTTCTATGCCCTAAGCCCGGACGGACGGACTGCAGTGGGCCTGGACTTTGAACGCCTGCAGGACATGCGCCCGGAATGCGGCTACCCCGGAGTGGCGGATCGCAATCGCTGCGTACGGGCCCCGGAGGACAGCGGCATCTACCTCTTTGAGCTCGATGTGGTCTCCGACTGCCGTCGGGAGGTGGTCAGCATTGCGCAGGTACAGGCCATTCCCAGCACCCTGCCCGATTACGCCACGGGCAAGCATTACTTCAACCATTTGCTTTTCAGTCCGGACGGCCGCCGCGTGGCCTTTCTGCACCGCTGGCGGGCAGTCGATGCGGCGGGCCAAGGCTGCGGTCCGCTGCGGACCCGCCTGTTCACGATTTTCCCCGCGGGGGTTGATCTGCATCTGATGGACGACTCGGGGTGCATGTCCCATTTCATCTGGCGGGATGCAAAACATATTCTGGGCTGGACGTATCGAGCGTCGCACGGCGCGGCTTTTTATCTGTTGCAGGATCGGGCCGCCGCGGGGGTACCGGTCGGTCTGGGCCAGATGCGGTCCAACGGCCACTGTACCTATCTGCCCGGCCGCAATGTCATCCTGAACGACACCGGACCTCTGGCGGACCGCATGCAGGCACTGTATCTGTACGATGTAGCCGCGGCCCGGCGCTGGGAGATCGGCAGCTTCCACAGTCCAGCGCGGTACACCGGAGTGCGGCGTGTCGATCTCCATCCCCGGGCCAGTCGGGATGGTCGGCTGGTCAGTTTTGACTCTCCCCACGCCGGCCACGGCCGTCAGATGTATCTGGCGGACATCTCCGGTTTGCTGACCTGAACTGTAGCATCAGGCTCCAATCGTATTGGGGACGCCGTGCGACAGGTCCCGGATATTCCGCGTACGTTGCGGCGCGGGAAGCCGCCGGTCCGGATCCTGTGACCCCGCCGACCAAGCGGCCGGAATTCCGGGAGCCGATGTCGCCATTGACTCCGGACTCGGCCGGCGGTGATGACGGAAGAGGCTTCCCGTCCGTATTGCAGCATGCAGGCCATTACTCGGCAGGGCCTTGCCATGGCAGCTGCGGCCTCACCCCGCTGGGGCTATCCTGGCAGGGTGCGTGGCGCATGGGGGCACTTGCACCGATCCGTGCACAGGATATATCTGCGTTTGTGACTTAGGGATAGCAATCCTCCATGGCAATATTCCCGCGCCACATCGTTGCAGGTATCATGGTGTCCGGCCGCTGGCCTGCAGACCGCCCGCGCGTATCGAGGCCCTGAGCATCCTGCATGAACCGGACAGAATTACTTCACACTACGGCCCTGCCCGAGATTCCGGGCTGGGCCCGCCGCCAGCGGGAACTGATCGATCTGATGCAGGCTGCAGTGGATTCCTTTCTGGCCCGCTATGTTGCGGATGACAGACTGATCTGGGGGGACACCTATCCGCAGACCCGCGACGGCGCGGATGATTTCTACGAGGCGGCTCAGAACTGGCCGCTGCTGTATCTGCTGTCCGGCAATGCGACGTTGCTGGAGCAGAGCCAAAGGCTGTGGGACGGCATTACGCAACAGCTGACGGCACTGGGCCTGCTCCACAAGGAGTACGAGCGGGGCTACGACCAGTTTCATCAGAGCGAGAGCTACATCTATTTCTACTTCCTGTGCCTGGCCCAGCCGGCGCAGGCCCGCAACCGCGATCGAGCCGGCCGCTTCGCCGGCCTGTATCTCAATGAAGATCCGGAGGCGCGCAATTATGATCCGGACCGGCGCCTGATCCGAGCGCCGCACAATGGCAGTGGAGGACCCCGCTGGGGCTTCAGTGACAAAAACCCGCCCGTTTATGCCTACAATCCCGGCATGGCGCAGTACGGACTTCCATATCCCGATCTGCCGGGCATTCGCTCGTTTGAAGATCTGCGCCATCCTGCGCAGGCGGCACGGATGGGCAGAGCCATGCAGCACCGGATGGGGCAGGGTGACGTGGCCGCCAATCTGGGGGTCACGTCGCTGGTGGCCAACGCCTTTCTGCTGACCGGTCATGACAAATACCGCCGCTGGATCCTCGACTATCTGGCAGCTTGGCAGGAACGCGCCCAGGCTGGGGGCGGTCTGATCCCGGACAATGTTGGCCTGTCGGGGCAGGTCGGGGAGTACCTGGAAGGACGCTGGTATGGCGGTCTCTATGGCTGGACCTGGCCGCATGGCTACTATAACATCGGACAGGCGGTGGCAGTGGCGGGACAGAACGCCACTCTCCTGAGCGGCGACAGCGCCTGGCTGGATCTGGCCCGTACACAGTACGACCGCATGATGGATCTGGGACAACGCCGGCAACCGGATCCTGCGCACATGAGCCTGCGCCGCTGGACCGCCGTGCTGCAGGACCGCGCCGCGGGCGGGATGCCGGACTCCATGTTCCTGATTCCCTATCGCATTGATGACAACGGCTGGTTTGACTGGCAGCCCATGGGCTCCATGCATCCCTTTGCCCTCTGGAACGTGTCAGGTGCCGCGGAGGATGAAGCGCGGATTCGCCGCCTGCAAGAGGCCGAACAGGCAGACTGGTCGGGAGTCGCCTCCTACCGGGTGAAAGAGGACTCGGGGCACGAAAGGCCCTGGTGGGCGTTTCTGGAGGGCCGCAATCCCGATTACCCCGAGCGGATTCTGGACGTGGCCCTCGCCCAGGTCCGGAAACGTCTGCGCATGATTGAGGAAGACAACGCGGATCTGCGGTCCGTGCACATCCACCACTGGCAGGAGCACAACCCGGTCACAACGGAAGCATTGCTCCAGTTGACGCTGGGCGCTCCGCAGCCGCTCTACAACGGCGGTCTGCTGCAGGCGCCGGTACGTCATCATGATCCGGATACCGGCCTGCCGGGCCTGCCGCCGGAGGTGGCCGTGCTGGTTACCGGTCGCAGCGCCGCGTCTGTGTCGCTGATGGCCGTCAATGTGGGCCGTGACCGGACACGACGTCTGAAAGTGCAGGCCGGCCCCTACGGGGAACATGCTTTCACCGGCGCCATTGGGTATGGCACCGCAGGACCGCCTGAGGCCGGTGTGCCGGTGTCGGGCCCATGGCCGGCGCGTGAGGTGATACTGACGTTGCCGCCCGGGCACGGCCTGCGCTGCACCTTGAACCTGCAGCGATTTCGGCACACACCGCGCTGTTAGGCTGCTGTCTTGCCCGGCGGTTTCAGGGGGTTCCGTCAACGCCTGTGCTCCCGGCCCCGGGGCTGTGCAATCAGGGGGCGCCATGTGCTGAAGACGGACCGCGCAGGGCCGGGACAATCCTGATTCGGCCCCAGGGTGCAACGGTGTGATACAGTTGACCATACCCGTCGTGTTCGCGGCTGCCCCTTCCGTTGCGCCATTCCCGCATGTAGCGATGTCATCCCCAAACGGCACGGTGACGGTGCGTGCCATCACCCAAGGTCCCGCGTTCCATTGGTTCGCATACTACGACAAATACCAGTTTGATCCCTCGGGGCGGTACGTGTTGGGCATGGCTGTGGACTTCGAGAACCGCAAGCCCACGGCCACCGATACGGTGGAAGTCGGCCTCGTGGATTTGGAAGACGGCGACCGCTGGACTGCCCTGGGGACCAGCTGCAGCTGGGGCTGGCAGCAAGGCTGCATGCTGCAGTGGAGGCCTGGCACGGCCCACGAGGTCATGTGGAATGATCGGGAGGGCGATCGGTTTGTGACGCGCCAGGTCAATATCGAGACCGGTGTCCGGCACACTTGGCCGTGGCCCTTCTATGCCCTGAGTCCCGACGGCAAATACGGTGTGGGCGTGGATTTCGAGCGCATCCAGGCCATGCGGCCCGGCTATGGCTATCCGGGCATTCCGGACTCCCGCGGCGATGTGCTGGCCCCGGCTGACCGCGGCGCCTATCTGCTGGATTGGGACGCGGGGACGCGGGAACTGGTGGTCAGCATCGCCCAGGTGCAGGCCATTCCTTGCGACAACCCGGTCCACGGTACCGGCAAGCACTACTTCAATCACTTGCTCTTCAGTCCGGACAGTCGCCGCTTCATCTTTCTCAATCGCTGGCGGCGCATAGAGGAGGGTGACGCGGTCGGGCCACTGCACACGCGCATGTTCACCGCGACCCGGACCGGTGCGGACTTGCACCTTGTGGACGACTCGGGGCACATGTCGCACTTCGTGTGGCGGGACCCGCAGCACATTCTGGGTTGGACCTGGCATCCTTCGCACGGCAACGCCTTCTACCTGTTCCGGGACAGGTCCGCAGAAGCGGTCGCGGTGGGCCTCGGTCAAATGCGGGTCAATGGCCACTGCACGTATCTGGCGGATCGACCGGTAGTGCTGAACGATACCTACCCGCTCGCGGACCGCATCCAGGAGCTGTATCTGTATGATGTGGCCCAGGATCGGCGCATCGATGTGGGCCGGTTTCCGTCTCCTCCCGCCTATACGGGAGAATGGCGTGTGGACCTGCATCCCCGTTCCAGTCGCGACGGCCGTCTGGTCTGCTTCGATTCCGCCCACGGCGGCCACGGGCGCCAAATGTACCTGATGGACCTTTCATCATTGCAGACGTCACTTTCGGGCCCCTCCGCAGCCACATCGTCTTCTGGATCTGCATAGTCGCCCTGTATGTCGGACAGCGCATTGTGCGCATGGCCCCTGCGGGATCAGGTCAGGAAGCATTGGATCTGGCGGCCCATGTGGTGCTGGTCCTGCTGATCCTGCTGCCCGCGATCTGGCATAACCGCCAGGCCATTCGGGTGCCGGCACCGGGCTGCAGCCTGCAGCACCGGCTCAGTCCTCCGCCCGGACCTGTCGGGCCCGTGGCGTTGGCGGCCACCGCGGGAGTGCTGGGTTATTTCTACCCCCCGGCCTCCCTGAATCTCCGGGCCTGGCTGATGTTGGCCTTGCTCCTGTTGCTGGGAGCCCTGGGTCTCGTCCATGCCTCTCCAGACCCCCGTTGGCGCAATCTGTGGCCCGCCGCGTCGTGGGGCCAGTGGGGTACGGGGCTGCTGTTCTTCGGGGGTGCGTTCTTCGTGCGCATTCTGTTTCCGGGTCCAGTGGCCCCGGACTGGACCCGGGTCTCCGAATTGCCCAGCCTGACTGGCACGCTGTACCGCGTTCTGGGGGAGGAACGGGCCATCCTGGTCCCGATCACGCTGAGTTGCCTGCTGCCGGTGGCTGTCTGGTGGGTGGGCCGCCGTCTGGTGGGCCCCCGCGTCGCGCTGGCGGCGGGCCTACTGACGGTCCTGCACCCCTATGCCATCTGGTCCACCGAATTCGCGACGGCACTGGGATTGACTCCCTTGCTCATGATTCTGCTGGTCACCGCGGCCCGCCAGGTGTGGAAGACGCAGGCCGTGGGAGCCTGGTTGGGAATGGGACTGCTGTGGGGATTGCTGTGGACGGAAAGCCATCTCGTGCGTTTCCTGCTGCTTTGCTGGGCGGTCTCGCTGATTCTGGCAGTGCTATGGATGTTGCGGCTGGGCCAGGGCGGTCGACTGCCGCTGCATCGTGGGCTGTGGACCGCGGCCGGGCTGATCACCGGGCTCGGCCTATGGGGGGTGCCTTGGCACAGTCTGACCGCTCTGGACACGGGTGGGGGACACTGGGCCTGGAGTCCGCATCTGCCGCAGCTGATGTCTTTCTGGTTTCAGCCGTACGTGTTGGAACTGCCTTTTGCCATGACTCTGTTCCTGCCGTTGGACGGCATTCTGGTGCTGCTGGGTTTGGGAGTCTGCGTTACGGCGTGGCGGCGCATACCGATCCTGGCGGCCGCTGCGCTGGGTTGGCTGGCGGCCTTGCTCTGGCCGGTCCCCGATCCGGACCGGATGCTGGAGATCGCGCATGGGACCCTGGGGTTGTCTTTGCTGCTGGCGACAGTGGGGATCGGGCTCCTGACGCGGCTGGTGCAGGATCTTCTGCCGGAGACTACGCCCCGTCTGCAGGCGGCCTTGCCCTGGATGGCAGCTCTGCTGCTGGTGATTCAATTTCCGGGCGGTGTACTCGGCGAAAACCTGGCCTTGAATCTGGTGCAGGGATTGCGGGGCGGGGATGCCGCGGTCACGGTCGAGGCAGAATCGGTGCCATCGCTGCAGGCTGTACCGGTAAGCATGGACCCGGCGGAGTGGCCCGCGACCTTGGTGTGGCGCAGCGAGGGAGTCTGTGAAGCCGTGGAGGGCCGTCCCCGCGGGATCGCCATTGATCTGGAGGGCAATCGGGTATGGGTGTCCGGGGGCCGACCGGGCTTTCTGGTGGCGCTGGATCTGGACACCGGCTCCTGGACCGGGCATAGTTATGGGGCAGGTCTGCACGAACCGGCCGATATCATGCTGCGCGGCCCGGATGCACTCTACCTGATTGATGCTGTCCACCATCAGATCATGCGGTTCCGGCCCAGCACCGGAGCTGTGACTGGCGTCAGCAACGCGAGCCTGCTCGCCTGGCCCCGCGGCTTTGGCGCGAGTCCGGAGGGCGGTTTTCTCGTGGCTGATACCGCCCACAGCCGCATTGTCCGTCTGGACGCCCACGGCATTTATCTGGACCATTTGCAGGATACGCCCGGGTTCCGGCATGTAGTGCAGCCGACCGACGTGCTGGCGACAGGAGGCATGATCTGGATCGTGGATCCGGAAGTCCCGATACTGATGGAGATGACGACAGGGCTGAAAGTGGACGTGGTGCACAAGGGCTGGACCTTCAATGGTCCGCATCTGGCGGATTTGCCCGACGATACGTTCCTGTTGTCGGATCCCGTCGCGGGTACTGTCCTGCATCTGGCCGCGACGGGCGATCTTCTGTCCCGTTTGGTGTTGCCCGCGGGCCTGCAGCTGCCGGTTGCCCTGGATGCCGCAAGCGCGGGCGACGACTGGCTGTTGGCCGTCACGGAAGATGCTCGCTGTCAAACCTGGCTGCTGCGGTTGGAGCGAAATGGATAAGGGCGCCGTGCGGACCATCAAAGCCTGGAGGACGGTGCTGTGGGGACTGTGTCTGGGTGCTCTGGCCTTGGGCGGTTGCAAGGCCCCACCCCTGCTGCACAATCTGCAGCTGTGGGACGAAGAGTGTCAGAGCCAGACGGATCAGCGCCGTCTGGCCCCGAGATTGGCCTCCTTGCTGTCCCCGGAAACCCGGCGGCAGCGCACCGCTCTGGCCCGCCAGCTGCATGCGCCGGTGCCCAGGACCGATCTGCTGGCGCTGGCCTTGGATCTGCATCCTGAACGGCGGGCCGCCATCCCCGCCGTCACGGCACGTGCCTATGCCGAGGGAGACCTTGAACACTTCTGGGTAGTCAACCCGCTGCAGGGGGGCAGTCGGCAACTGCAGGCCCGCCTGCTGCGCGTTTCCGACATCAGCTATGCCTGGGTGGCCGCCGAGACGGACAGCTGGGATGCCTACCTGACGGATCTGGTCACCCGTTTTGACGCCGAGGTGTACCAACCGGCCCAATGGCTGTATGGCTTCAACAATTCCCCGGGATTCGACCAGGACCCGCGGATCCATTTGCTCTTCGCCCCCGATCTGGGGCAGGTACTGGGATATTTCAACAGCAGCACAGGGGTCTCCCAAGCCGCGTTGCCGCTGTCCAACGAAAAGGAGCTGCTGTTTCTGAACCTGGACTACATGGGAAATGCAGAACGGGATCTGAACGTGCTGGCCCATGAACTGCAGCATCTGATCCACTGGTTCCACGATCCCAGCGAACGCGGGTTTCTCAATGAAGGGCTCAGTGAACTGGCCCCCCTCCTGCTCTTCGCAGAGGTGAACCCCCGGCTGGTCAACGCCATCACGGCCTATGTCTACCACCCGGAGCTGCAGCTCAATGCGTGGGCCTTGGGCACGGAAACGGGCCTGCGGCATTATGGCGCGGGGGCGGCGTTCGCGCTGTACCTGACCGAGACTTTCGGATCCCGGATGCTGCCGCAGATTGTGCACGAGCCGCTGCCCGGCATCGGTGGTCTGGAACGGCTGCTGGCGGACCGCGGCTGTGACTTCGGCTTTGACGATCTGTATGCTGATTTCGTGGTGGCCAATCTGGTGCAGATGCCGCAGGCCCTGGGGACCGCGGCCCGTCTGGGGTATGTCGCGCTGGATCAACACCTGCCGGGCCCGGTGTCCACTGCGGATTTTACTCCGCATGCCCATTTCCGGGATCGTCTGCGGGTGGCGGGCATCCTGCCGCCCTATGCCGTCCATTACATCGACATGGCGGGCGCCCCGCCGGCGGAGACACTGAGTCTGTCCTTTCAAGGCGCGGCTTCGGTGCCCTTCGTCACGCCGGAATTCGCGCCGCCCCTGCTGTGGAGCAACCGGGTGAACGGCAGTGTCGTGCGCCTGGAGCGCACCTTCGATCTGACGGCCCTGCCGCCGGGTACCGAGGTATGGCTGGAGACAGCCATGTGGTGGGACATCGAGCAGGATTGGGACTATGGCTATGTGGTGGCCAGTCGGGATGGGGTGGACTGGGACCTGCTGGAAAGTCCAGTGACAGGCACCGCGGATCCCAACGGCGTGGCGCTCGGCCCGGGACTGACCGGCCAGCCGACTGATGACGCGCACGCGTCAACCATGCCCAGGATTGCCTGGGACGTGAGCGACTACGCCGGCACGGTGCTGCATTTGCGTTTTGACTACGTCACCGATGGGGCCGTCACGGCCCCGGGCTGGCAGATCGGCCATGTGGCCATCGCGGCCGTCGATTTCCAGGAAGATTTCGGGGGCACCCTGGAGGACTGGCACAATGCAGGCTGGGTGCCGGTGCAGGAGCGTTTGCCCGTTACCTGGCTGGTGCAGGCCGTGCGTCTCGGAGACCAGGGGACCGAGCTGCTGGCGCTGGAACGGCACGTGGCCGCCCCGGACGGATCCCTGCAGTTGACTCTGCCCGCGCCCACGGACGCGGAAGCCGTGTACCTGCTGGTGTCGCCGCTGGCCCCTCTGGTGACCACGCCGGCCGAGTACGAGATTCGGCTGACGGAAAATCCGCATTCCTGAATCCGGCACTATACACCCAAGGAGCATGGCGATGTCCAAACTGAATGTGGGATACGTGGGCTGCGGCTTCATGGCCCAGAATGTGCATTTGCCCAACCTGCACGCTTCGGCGCAATGCAATCTGCGGGGCCTGGCGGAAGTGCGCACGGATCTGGGACGCAAGGTCCAGCGGAAATTCGGCATCGAGCAGTTTCATGCCAGCCATCAGGAAATGGTGCAGGACGCCCGCTACGACGCCTTCGCGGTCTCCGCGGGGTTTGCCACGCAGGGACAGATTGCCCGGGATCTGCTGCGCAGCGGCCGTCCGGTTTTCATGGAGAAACCCCTGGCGCTGTCCGTGCGGCAGGCGACCGAGATCGTGGAGGCGGCCCAGACGCCCGGCGCGCGCCTGATGGTGGGGTACATGAAACGGTACGATGCGGGCAATCAGCTGGTGCGGGCCAAGGTACAGGAGTTTCTGGCGTCGGGAGAGCTGGGGCCCATTACCTATGTGCGCGCCCACGGTTTCTGCGGGGACTGGATCTGTGGTCGGGAGATCGCCATGGAGGAAAGCGCCGAGCCCTTGCCCACCGAAGAACGGGAGGTGCCGCCCTGGCTGCCGGCGGACAAGAAGGCGGCCTACGTCTCCTACCTGCAGCAATATGTGCACAACCTGAACCTGATCCGGTACTTGCTGGACGCGGGGGACGATGCCCGGGTCACCGCGGTGGATCTGGACGACGACGGGTTTCATGGCATAGCCTGCCTGCGGGTGAAAGGCGTGCGGGCGGTGCTCGAGACGGGACGGCTCGGGTACCACCGGTGGGAGGATCACACCCAGATCTACTTTCGGGATGGCTGGATACACACCTGGGCGCCGCCCCTGTTGCACGAGAATCTGCCGGCGACCGTGGAGATTTATTATGGCGGGACTGCGCATCGGTACGAAAGGCCTTTGCCCCGGGACCGCTGGTCCTGGGCCTACCGGCGGGAGATGGAAGCCTATCTGCAGGCCATTCAGACCGGCGAAGAATTTCTGGCGACCGGCGCGGATGCCCTGACCGACGTGCGGCTGGTGGAGGAAATCTACCGTCACCAGTGGGGATGAAGGCAGCCGGCCTGCCTCATTGACTCTGCCAGCGCGCAAATCTATACTTAGCCCTGCGTCAGGACCGTTGGGCCCCCGTGGTGGAATTGGTATACACAGCAGGTTGAGGGCCTGTGCCCGTATGGGCATGTCTGTTCGAGTCAGACCGGGGGCACCAGGGTTGCTGGCGTTCCGCACGATGCCATTGGATTCAAAGTCATCCGGTCAGGGCAACCCGCAGGCCGGGTGGCTGGCAGCTGCTTAGGGAGAAGAGGGAACATGGACCATCGTATTCTGTCCGCAGAAGAAGCGCGTACCAAGCGGGATCAGCTGATCCGGGAAGGCTACTGTGTCGTGCCGGGCATCCTGACGGGCGAGGCGCTGCAACGCATGCAGGATTTCACCAACGAGTTTCTGGATACCCATCCGGTGCGGCATCGGTTTCGGTTTCAGGGCAGCGATTTTCCCATCATCAACGAGCAGGCGGTCAACAGCATCCTGAGCGGCAGGACGCAGCTGGGAGACGACCGGGAACGACGCCCCCACTTCTCGCCGATGGCCGACGAACTGCTGGAGCATCCGGAACAGGCCCAGGCCTGTGCGGAACTGGGCCTGGAAAACATGTCACACGCCAACACGTTTCTGATCCTGAGCAAACCGGCACACGGTCCGGCACTCTACTGGCACCAGGACAACATGGAATGGGATCACCCCAAGTCCGGTCTGCCGTGGCCTGTCAAGATCTTCCTTTCCTATTACACGGTGGACACCACGCCGCACAACGGCTGCCTGCGGATCATTCCCGGCACCCATGTGAAACGCATCGAACTGCATGATCTGCTGCCGGATGCCCATGGCATGGAGCTGCAGGATGTCAGCACCACCGAGATGCATCGCGCCTTTACGGATCACCCGCAGGCCGTGGATGTGGCCGTGGCCGCCGGCGATCTGGTGATCGCCGACAGCCGGGTGCTGCACGGAGCCTATCCGAATCATTCCGATGTCCGCCGCCCCCTGCTGCTGCAGTGGTGGGACGTGTTTCCCTTTCCGACCGTGCCGACCTGGTGGGAAGAGGAATTGCCCGTCGAGCTGAGCATGGAGCTGGCCGAGGAGTACGAAGGAACCCGAGAGCCGACGGCCTTCCTGAAGGCCTGACCATCTGGATCCCGTTGCGGACGCAAGCACGCTGTCCCGAAAGCAGGATGTGAGCAACTCCATCTGCCGAGTGCCTTGCGCAGTGCGCAAAGCGATGTCTGCTTCCTGTCGCCGCGGTACTTTGTGACTGTCCTGTTGTACTTGCAGGCCAGAGCTGCCTGTACCGGAACTGTGGCATGGCGCAGCGGGCCAGATTCATCTTACCGGTTTTTTGGGTCGCGTGGCGATGTGATGCTCCCGTCCTGCCCGCAGGACGGGCCTGTGGGCAAGGGTTGCATCCCTTGCAACTCTTCAACGGTGCAACGTCTGATTCGAGGGACGAAACCGGAAATGGTTGCGCATGATATTGAGAGCCGGGAGCGTCCGAAACCCGGCAGCAGCGTGCAAAGATTGAGGGACCATGCCGGAAGCCCCCCTGTGCTTGGTACCATTTGATCATGCAGGAACAGGATGCAGGCCAAACGGCGGGGAGTGACCCTTGGGCGTGGCACAGGAGCCTGTAACGGGGACGGTCCTGGCATGGGCCATTGACGAGAGCGGGTATGCTTTGGACGATGTCGCGTCCCGCCTCAGGGTGGACAAGTCTATCGTCCAGGATTGGATGGAGGAAACCGACCGACCGACTGTAGGTCAGTTGACCCAACTGGCACGTTATCTGAAACGTCCCCGCCTCCTGTTTTTCTTGCCCCATCCTCCTGCAGTATCTACGGCTTCGCATTTTCGTCAGGCCGCAACGCAGATAGGGGCCGACCCCTTGACTCCTGCCGAACAATTGATGCTCCGACGGGCCCGGAGGATCCAGGACATCGTTTCTTCGCTGGTGCGTCTCGATGCACCGGAATCTGTATCCATTCCCCAAGCCACACCGCAGGATGATCCCGTAGCGGTGGGATATGCCCTGCGCAGATGGGTGGCTCCGTACCACACGTCGGAACATCGAAACTTTGCCCAGTGGCGGGCGGAACTCCGGCAACGCAGAATTCTGGTGCTGACACTGCCGGTACGCCAAGGACCCGGGAAGACCTCTTCCTCACTGCGCGGTTTCGCGTTGTCCGATCCCTATGCCCCTGCTATAGCCATCAGTACGGCAGACAACTTGGCCGCCCGATCCTTTACCCTGTTCCACGAATTGGCGCATTTGGCTACGGATACCGGTCAATCCTGCGGCCCCGCCGTAGCCCCGTACCAAGTGACTCAAGATGCCCCAAGCCTCGCTGCTCTGCGGGAGCGTTGGTGTGATGCGGTGGCCGGCAGTGCCCTGATACCGCCCGATGAACTGGATGCATGGGTCCAGCGCCGGGATTGTGATGACCTTGGGCTGGTCCGCCAGGTGGCAGCGCACTTCAAGGTCAGTTTCCGCGCTGCTGCAGTGTCTCTCATACAGGCCGGGACCATACCGGCCTCGGTATATGGAGAGGTGGAAAGAACTTGGCCGCTTCTGGATCGCACCAGGGACAATCAGCAGGGAGGAGGCAGGACCCGAGCGCAGATTCGGGTGGACGAATGGGGCGGTGATGCCATTGGGACTGTTTTGGCCGCGTATGATCGCCGCCGGATCTCTAAAATCACCCTCCGCCGGTGGCTTGACATAGCCGGGCCGGAAATCGATGAAGCCCGTGCCTTGGCCCACCAAGCTATCCAGTGAGAGGGATTTGACAGGCATGTCAATCGGCCAGCCGATGTGGGTTTTCGATTCCAGTGCACTGATTGGCATCAAGGTCCAAGTGGATGTTGCAGATCAATGGAATACGGGAAGCAAGTTGTTGACTTTGGTTGAGGAAGGCCGGATCGTCTTTCCCAAAGAAGTACGGGACGAGGTAGCCTCCGGCAGATACCCAGACTTGCCTGGGGCATGGGTAGCCAAGGCACGGCAAGTTATGCCCTGCAAGCCTCGCAGAGATTCCGATACGATAAGAAGAGTTTTGACAGCGGAACCGAATTGGAGAAATGCATTGACTTTGGGAGAAAAAGACTTTGCCGACCGCTTGGGTGAGGGGGATACAATCTACGGCCATGTCTCAAAATTGCGGGACGGGTGAGAGGCCCGAGGCCTGCCTTATATCTTGACGGTACCCCAGAACACAATGTGTGGGGCCGGAGTCTGCCCCTGTACAGTAGCGGAAATGTGTGCGGCCCTGCCGGAAGCCGACAGGTTGTAGCGCAGCACCAGACTGGAGAGCAAAGATGCACGGTGGTACGACAGGCAGTGCCGGGCCACACTGCTGACGGTTTGTTGTGATTGACGATGTTGCCACGAGAGTGGAACCGCGGTGCATCAGGGCAAAATCCCGACGGTACGCCGGGAACCACAGGTGCCTCTGCAACATTCTCGGCCTTTGCGCTTGTCCTGTATGCAGGCTGAGGAACATCCGAGGCCGAATCTGTAATACACTGAATATACATATTGCAATGGAGACGCACAGCATGGCTACTTCGATCCGGCTATCGCCCGCAACTGAGCAGAGGCTGACTTTCCTGGCCGCGCAGACCGGGCGCACCAAGGCTTTCTATCTGCGTGAGATTATTGACCGTGGACTTGAGGACATTGAGGATTATTACTTGGCTGCAGACGTTCTCGAACGTATCCGCAAAGGACAGGAGCCGGTACATACCGCCAAGGAAGTGAGAGAAGAGCTTGGCTTGGGCGATTGACTATACCGATACAGCCAAGACCCAGCTGAGGAAGCTCGACAGAAACATGGCGCGGCGCATTATGGATTATATGGCTGAGCGTGTCGCGCCGTTGGACGAACCACGGAATATGGGTCAAGCACTGCTCGGCCCACTGGGCGGACTGTGGCGTTATCGAGTGGGAAGTTGTAGAGTCATCTGCGATATTCAGGACGATACTCTGTGTATTTTGGTGGTAAGGATCGGGAGGCGGGACAAGATATATCGCTGAAGGGTGGCTGTTATACAGCCGTTGGCACGGAGCCATAAAGAAAGGCTGTGGGGAGTTGCATGCCCGTGCAGAGCAAGGTGACGAGACGGTGCGCGCGGTATCCATCACGCCTGTCAGCACTGTGTAGGATATTCCGCGCATGGCAGAGCCTCTCGGATCGCAAGGAGATCGCAACACTGCCTCCGTGTTCTGGACCATGAACATAGACGTCTCGCCACCTGTGCAGATCTGTCGGGTCACAAGGTGTACGGCCCGCGGGGAATGGAAGTGCTGTTTGTACACTGCAACACATTGAGCCCGTTGTCTGCAGCAGAGAGCGGCACGGCGGGTGTGTACTCCGGTACTGTGTCCCTGATTCGGTTCCCGGTTGCTGTCAACAGTCCCGATCTGCACTGCCGTCACGGCAGACCTATGCAGTGTGCGCCAGGCAAGTTCTGCGATCAAGTGTGGAAACCGGATGCAACGCGCAGGAAGGGCGGCCTGCATGAACGTTCGCCCGCCCTGGAGTCATGCAGGATCTGCGATCCGGCCGGATCGGCCGTGCGTTACACTGTAGGCAGATTGGGAAATACCACAGAGAGCCTCCGTTTCGCTCGCGGTCTGGGAGCGGGAGACCTGCGTTTCGTTGCACGAGCGAGGGCAGTTGCACGCGGGACACGGCCTTCTTGCAAAGACAGGGAGACCCGGCTTCCAGCCTGTGACGGGTCTTCGGGGATACGCTGCCGGGCGCAGGCAACTCAAGGCCCTGATGCAACGCCGCGCCCGCGCTGTGGCATTTCACGCTGTGGTTGGGGCTTTTGGCCGGCAGTGTCCTGCTGGCGATTGGGTCTTGGGGCACCTGGTGGGCGATTCCCGCCTTTCTCCTGTACGGCACGATCTGTTCGTCGTCGGATGCGCGGTGGCACGAATGCGGCCACGGCACCCCCTTCCGGACCCATTGGCTCAACGAGATTTTCTACCACATCAGTTCCTTCATGACACTGAGGGAAGCCTACCTGTGGCGCTGGAGCCACTCCCGGCATCACACCGACACCTACTTTGTGGGCCGGGATCCGGAAATCCAGGTGCAGCGTCCGGCGGATCTGCTCAAGATCCTGATGGACTTTCTGTACCTGCGCAGCGGGCCGCCCGTGCTGTGGACCCTGGTGCGCAACGCGCTGGGCTGGCCCCAGGACGATGTCAAGGACTTTGTGCCGGAGCGGGAGCGCCCGAAAATGTACTGGTCGAGCCGCATTTATCTGGCCATCATCGCGGCGTTCGGGATCTGGTCCATTGCCATGGGCAGTTTCCTGCCCATCATGTTTGTGGCCCTGTCCCGCTTCTATGGCGGCTGGCTCCATCAGCTGCTGGGGCTGACGCAACACGCCGGTCTGGGGGAGGATACACACGATCACCGGGAGAACACGCGCACGGTACTGGTCAATCCGGTGTACCGCTACCTGTACCTGAACATGAACTACCACATCGAACACCATTCCGTGCCCATGGTGCCCTATCATGCGCTGGCGCAGCTGCAGGCGGCCGCTCAGGACCAGATGCCGCCAGCCTACCCGAACCTGTGGGCCGTGTACCGGGAAATGATTCCGGCCCTCGTCAAGCAGGCCACGGAGGATCCCGACTATCACATAAAACGGCCGATTCCGCAGACCGCGGCGACCGCCGCAGTCAAGACACAGAGACACAGACCGAAGTCCCCGTTGCGCAGCAGGAATGGGTGGAAGTCTGTGCTGCGGCCAGTCTGGAGGAAGAAGACGTGATCCGTCTGGACCACGGGGATCGCACCTATGCCGTTTACCGCTTGCGGGGAGACCGATACTACGGCACCGATGGGTTCTGCACCCATGAATATGCCTGTCTGGCCGACGGGTTGGTGATCGACGAGGTCATCGAGTGCCCTCTCCACAACGGCCGCTTCGATGTCACCAGCGGCCGGGCCCTGCGCGCCCCGACCTGCGAAGACCTCAAGACCTATCCTGTCGCAAGGCGCGGGGATCGCATTTATATCTGCACAGGCTGAGATCGCCTTTGTGCAAAATCAGTACAGCATCCCCTAGACTCTCCGACAATGGGTGCGGAATTTTGGGATATCAGTGTGGGTTGTGCCTGAACCGTTGGGATTCGTCCTCCACTTCAGCCCTTTCCCATAAGCTCGACTTTGTACAAAATAGGCTGGGGAGGTTCCACGAAAGACAGGATGGCACAATGGACCCAAGCCTCACCCGAGGCCCACCATGCCCCTCCTGTCTCCCGTCCTTGGTACCCTGCGGCAGCCGTGTGCGCCGCTCTTTCCGGCCCGGACCTGGGCCCAGGCCCAGCGACTGCGAGTGGGCACCCTGCGGGCTCCGGGTCGGCGCACCGTGTCCACTGCGCTGTATGCGGTGGGATTGCACCAGGAGCGCCACTGTGCGGTGGACCCCCAGGTGCGCAACCGGGCCCGTGGGTCCGCGCGCGGTGGGCCGGGTGCTGCAGGAGCAGCTGCTCCCGCACTTGGCGCCAGCCCAAGGACCCCTGATCTTCGGCCTTGCCGAGACCCTCGCGCGCGGCACAGGACCCCGGATCGCGGCCCAGGGAGTCTACCGGGACGGAGTACGTTCCTCCCGGGGCCACTTCGTCCAGGCCATGGGGCTGACCGAGATCCCTTGGGCGCCGCGGGTCTGGGCCCTGCCCTTCCTCACCGTGCTGGCCCCCTCCGCGCGGTACGCCGCGGCCCGGGGCCGACGGCACCAGACCCTGACCGACTGGGCTCGGCAGATGCGGCGGTGTCTGCGCCGCGGGCTGCCCGACCGGGATCTGGTGGTGGTGGCCGACCGAGCCTATGCGGCCCTGCACCTGCTGGCGGCCTGCCAGCGCCTTGCCCGTCCCGTCACCGTCATCCCCCGGCTGCGCTTGGATGCCGCCCGGTACGACACTCCGCCGCCGGGTCGGCGCACGGCAACCCTCATTGCGCCCGCGGCGCACCGATCCGGCCACGGGCTGGGTGGGGGGCTGCCGGGGCCCTGGGGCGACGGGGCCATCAAGTCCCTGGCGGTCGCCACCGGCGTGGCCCTGTGGTACCGTCCCGGCCAGACTCCTGTGCGCCGCCTGCTGCGCTTTGTTTTGATCCCGCCATAGACGGTGAGCTTCTTAACTTCCAGCACGCGCGATCGCACGCAGATTCAGGCCCTCGCCGTACATCTTGATTGCTTGGTGCTGGGTAGATTCGGCATAGTAGCTGCGGTTGCCCCCATGGCACCCTCCTCCCGGAATGTGGCCGCTGTGGGGCACTCACATTATCACATCAACACGTGCTAACAATACCCAGCAATACCCAGGCAACCGGTCCCCTGCATCCCGTCCGTGGCCATCCGGTAGACACCATCCATCCCATGAGTGCCGCGCCGGATCGAGACACTGGCCCGGCGGCCACCGCAGACACCGCCCCCGCCCCCGAGGCGTGGTGGCAGGAAGCCGCCAGGTCCAACGACGCCGCGGGGGGCGCATGGTCGATGATGCGCCTCGGGACCAACCCTAGGCCCCCAAGAGCGCACGGGTGCCCCGGCTCGGGAGCGGCCAGCCTGGGGCTTGGCCGGGCGGACCCGCTTCACATCCCACCGCACGGTCCATCCGGACCGGAACGGTCACGTGCAGATCCAGGACCGGGATAGTCTCCCGGAGGGGCCGACCGGGCCTCGGCGGGGCCATGGTTCGGGGGGACTTGGGGCGCGGGTGTTGCGGACCGTCGCTCCCTATGGCGATACTCAGGTTACTTCATACATTAAGGGCTATGCGCTACACGATGGCCCTGTTAAGAAGAGTCTGATCCCAGTGGATGTACCATTGTCATCTTCTCGAAAACCTTCATCTAACCCCCAAGACGTCGAGTTCTCTATGTTCCCGTGATCCCGGACCGCGGTAACGTTTTGGCATTGGGAGGCAGGCGGGAGATGCAGAAGCGACTGGCAGTGGTGACCGTCGTACCGCGCCACCATTCCGCCTCCCCCTATGGCCCGGCGCAGATCCGTCCCCACTTGTGCCGGTTTCACATACGGGCAGCAGGCAGGGTCTCTAATCATCCGACATCGACAGGCTCAGGGCCTCAGACTCCACTGTGAGCCCGAGGGCCGCACAGTCATGGATTCGGAGGTGCGTGTCGCAACAGTTGCGATCGTAGAGGGTCTCTTAATTTGACAATTTATCCTGCTGTCGAGGATAAATGGCCTGTCCATCACAATTCAAGAGGTACCTGATGCGTAAGTCATATCGGAAGAGTTGCCGGAACACAAACCATATTTAAGATTCTTGCTGTTCCATATTGTGACTGTCCTGCTAATAGCACTTGCTTCTACGATGAGTTTGGCCCAAGAAGAGGAGGAACGTACCCGAGAACAGATCGTGGCCGATGCTATGGTAGTTTTTGCCCAAAAGTTTGCTGAGCAAGATGCAGAAGTGCTGACACGCCTTGACCTTACCGTCGATCCGCTGTCAGATTGGCCTGCAGCATCAGATTGATCTCACCGGCGATCTTGCCCCCAGAACGTCTTACCTCTGTCTGGTTTGTGGGCAGACTCAGCAGTGATTGGGCCAAAGACAAAGCATCAATGGTCTCTGTTGGATTGTTGCGGAGATTGACGAAACGGACGTGATGCTGAGACGTGGGTTGCTGTTTTGTCGCTATGAGGAGAATCTCCGAGATTCCCGTGGACTCGGAGAAGGAGCTGAAAATACGCCCAGGAATGCCACTGCGCGTGAGGCGATGTTTAGGGAGGCAGCATGTTTTGGAGAGTGCCGGGGTATTGGACAGCGTAGGCGGCACCTACGGGCAAGCCGTGCCATTGAAGAGGGGGATCTGTCAACCGATGACTCGCATCTTCCCACCCGTTTCTTGGAGCGA